>NZ_CP184460.1:0-4333784 GCF_048595985.1 Marinobacter sp. GH_1
GTGCCTAACAGTATGTGGCATCAATGTCTTGAAGTACTCCGGGATGAGTTTCCCGCGCAACAGTTCAATACCTGGTTGAGACCCCTCCAGTCGGATCTCCGAGAGGGCCAGCTGATGCTGTTTGCGCCGAACCGCTTTGTGATGGACTGGGTTAATGAAAAGTATCTGCGCCGTATAGAGGAAGTTCTGAAGGACCTCAACGGTGGCCAGGCGCCGCGGGTTCAGATGAAAGTAGGGTCGGCGCCCCGGGAAAGTGAACCGGTGGTGCGCTCGGTGGCTGAGCCAAAGCCGGCTAGTCTGGCCGACGAAATCGGGCAGCGGGTAACCGAGGAAGAGAAGAGTGTCGCGGCAACTGTCGCGGGTTCTACCTCTGCCGGTGTTAGCCGCAGTGCGCAGAAAATCAATGGCGAGCGCCGGCCGGTTCAAGTGGAAGGTGACATCAAGCACCAGAGCTTTCTGAATGAGACTTTCACCTTCGAGACCTTTGTTGAGGGTAAGTCCAACCAGCTGGCCCGCGCGGCCTCAATGCAGGTGGCTGAGAACCCCGGCGGAGCCTATAACCCGCTATTCCTGTACGGCGGTGTCGGTCTTGGTAAAACCCACCTGATGCATGCCATCGGTAATGAAATCGTCCGCCGTAATCCCAAGGCGAAAGTCGCTTACCTTCGATCTGAACGGTTCGTTGCGGATATGGTCAAGGCTCTGCAGCTGAACGCCATCAACGAGTTCAAACGTTACTATCGATCTGTGGATGCGTTGCTGATTGATGATATTCAGTTCTTTGCCCGTAAAGAGCGCTCACAGGAAGAATTTTTCCATACCTTTAATGCGCTGCTTGAAGGTGGCCAGCAGGTCATCGTGACCTGTGATCGGTTTCCGAAAGAAATCGTCGATATGGAAGAGCGATTGAAATCCAGGTTTGGCTGGGGTCTGACGGTAATGGTGGAGCCGCCGGAGCTGGAAACCCGGGTGGCGATTCTGATGAAAAAAGCTGAGCAGGCCAATGTGAAATTGAGCAGCGAGGCGGCATTCTTTATTGCTCAGAAGATTCGATCAAACGTTCGAGAGTTAGAAGGCGCGCTTCGTTTGGTGATAGCGAATGCTCACTTCACTGGGTCTGAGATTACCCCTCCATTTATTCGGGAAAGCCTGAAGGATCTGCTGGCGCTGCATGAAAAGCAGGTCAGTATCGATAACATCCAGCGCACGGTGGCGGAGTACTACAAGATCAAGGTGGCCGATCTATTGTCCAAACGCCGCACCCGGACGGTGACCCGGCCCCGCCAGGTGGCCATGTCCCTGGCCAAGGAGTTGACCAATCACAGCCTGCCAGAAATCGGCGACGCCTTTGGTGGCCGTGACCACACCACGGTGTTGCATGCTTGTAAGAAGATTGTGGAACTCCAGGAAACGGACCCTGGAATCCGCGAGGACTACCAGAACTTTATGCGATTGCTGACCACCTGACCGGGTGGCGATCAACCAACAACATTCACTTCCGACAACTGAAGCCGAGTGCCATGAAACTGACCATAAGCCGTGAATCCCTTCTTACTCCTCTGCAAAGCATTGCTGGCGTTGTGGAAAAGAAACAGACCATGCCGGTTTTGTCCAACGTGTTGCTGGAAGCTGAAGACAACACATTGACACTCACCGGTACCAATATGGAAGTTGAGCTGGTCGGGCGGGTTACGCCGGTCCACGTGGACCAACCGGGCAGGATCACGGTACCGGCCAGGAAGCTGTCTGATATCTGTCGGGCACTGGGTGACGAAGCCCCGATTGATCTGGCGCTGGAAGGCGACCGTCTGCACGTGCGTGCAGGCAACTCCCATTTTACCTTGTCGACCCTGCCGGCCGAGCACTTCCCCAATGTGGAAGACGAGCCGGAAAGCTTCCGCCTGGAGCTGCCGCAGAAAGAACTCGGCCGTATGCTGGACGCGACGGCGTTTGCCATGGCACAGCAGGATGTTCGTTACTACCTCAATGGTCTGCTACTGGAAGTCGACAGCGGCCATGTACGGGTAGTAGCAACCGATGGTCACCGCCTGGCGATGGCACATTCCGATCTGCAGACCGGGTGCCCGGAACCCCGGCAGGTGATTGTGCCGAGAAAAGGCGTGTTGGAGCTCGCCCGCCTGCTGGACGATGTGGAATCGCCGGTGACCCTGGTGATTGGCGACAATCATCTGCGTGCGACGGTGGGTGCGTATACCTTCACTTCCAAGCTGATTGAAGGCAAGTTCCCGGATTACAACCGGGTTATCCCCAGGGGTGGCGATAAGGTGGTGCTCGCTGACAGGGCAACGCTGAAGAACACCTTGCAGCGGGCCGGTATTCTGTCTCATGAGAATATCCGCGGTGTGCGCCTGAACCTGGCGCCGGGAGAGCTGCAGGTGTTCGCCAACAACCCGGACCAGGAACAGGCCGAAGATGCGCTGCCGGTGGACTATCAGGGCGAATCCCTTCAGATCGGTTTTAATGTAGGTTATCTGATTGACGTGATGAATGCGCTGGATGAGGCGCAGGTGAAGATTACCCTGTCCAATCCCAACAGCAGCGCATTGATCGAAGCAGAGAACGATAACAGCTGCCTGTATGTGGTCATGCCGATGCGGCTGTAACCTTTCCGGAGGAATTTAATGGGTGCCGTAACGAACGGAATCAAAGGTGCTTTCAGGGTTGGTCAAACACTGTCGGTGCTTGGCCGTACCGGTCTGAACTGGGTTCGGGGCGATCGCCCCCCTACCCCGAAACTGCTGCGCCAGACGTTTGAGAATCTTGGGGCCACCTATATCAAGCTTGGTCAGTTTATAGCGAGCTCCCCCACGTTCTTTCCAAAAGAGTACGTGGAAGAGTTTCAGTATTGTCTTGATAAAACCCCCAGTCTTCCATTTGGCGTGATCAAGCGCATTATTCGTGAGGAACTCGGGCGGCCGATTGATCAGGTGTACTCGGAAATCGATCCGGTGGCTCTGGCGTCGGCCTCTATTGCGCAGGTTCATGCGGCGAAACTGGTGACTGGCGAAGACGTGGTTATCAAGGTTCAGAAGCCTGGCGTGGAAAATATTCTGCTGACGGACCTGAACTTTCTGTACCTGTCGGCGCGGATTCTGGAAACTCTGGCGCCGAAGCTGTCGTGGACATCCCTGTCTGGCATTGTTGAAGAAATTCAGCAGACCATGATGGAAGAATGTGACTTCATCAAGGAAGCCAATAATCTGAAGGTGTTCCGGGAATTCTTGCTGAATACCCATAACGACGACGCGACCGTGCCCCGGGTATATGAGCAATGTAGTACTCGCAGGATCCTGACCATGGAACGTTTCTATGGCGTTCCGCTGACGGATCTCGAAAGCATTCGCGGTTTTTCGAAGGATCCCGAACGTACCCTGATTACCGCCATGAACACCTGGTTCGCCAGCCTGACCCAGTGTGAGTTTTTCCACGCGGATGTGCATGCTGGCAACCTGATGGTGCTGAAGGACGGGCGCGTCGGGTTTATCGATTTTGGTATTGTCGGGCGCATCAGGCCGGACACCTGGCAGGCGGTGAGCGATTTCATCTCCGCGATTATGGTCGGTAACTTCGACGGTATGGCTGATGCCATGATCCGGATTGGTGTCACCCGTCGCACGGTAAGGGTGGATGAGCTCTCTGCCGATCTGCAACGCCTGTATCGTCAGATGGATCGAATGGTTCCGGACGACGTTCCCTATGAAATGGGTCAGGCGGAAGATGACGTCAACAACATTCTTATGGATATGGTGAAGGTGGGCGAAAGTCATGGCCTGCACTTTCCGCGGGAATTTGCGCTGTTGCTGAAACAGTTCCTCTATTTTGATCGGTATGTGCATATTCTCGCACCGGAGATGGATGTGTTTATGGATGAGCGGTTGACCATGCTCCATTGACGAGCGTCGCCGCCACGCATCTTGTACACTAAGGCAATGTCGCGTTCCGGCATTGCCTTTTTTTGTGCTCCGACTCCGGTGATGAGAATTCCTCCTTTATGGCGCTTGTGAAACTCCAGACCCAGAATTTCCGAAACCTGGCGCCGGACCCTGTCGGTTTTTCACCTTCCTTTAATTTGTTGTATGGCGCTAATGGCAGCGGTAAGTCCAGTGCCCTGGAAGCGATTGCTTATCTGGGATTGGGGCGGTCCTTTCGGGTGAGTCGGCATCAGGCGGTGGTCAGCCATGGTCACAGCAAGTTAACGGTATTTGGCGCTCTGGACAGTGGGCTCAGCAATAATGAGGACCAAAGTGGTACGGCGGAAGGCACCACCGGCATCGCCCATCGTCTGGGAATATCCCGGGATGTATCTGCCAAGGAAACAGCGCTAAGGGTGGATGGCGAAGCTGTACGCAGTTTGTCATCCCTGGCCATGCATCTGCCTGTGTCGGTGATTGATCCGGGGGTATTCGACATTGTGGCCGGTGGCCCCGGAAAACGTCGACAGTTTCTCGACTGGTTAGTGTTCCACGTGGAACCTTCCTTTTCGGTAATGTGGCAACAGTGCCAGAGAGTGACATCACAGCGGAATCAAACGCTCAGAAATGGTAGACTGGACGAATCGTTGCTCCGGGTCTGGGACAGTCAGTTCGGTGCCCTGGCGGAAACCCTGAGCGATGTCAGAGAGCAGGTTTTCAGGCAGTTCAAAGGGGCGTTCGATGCGGTGCTGCAGGAGCTGGATGCCAGCTGGACGGAAGGTCTCAAACTTGAGTTCTATCCGGGCTGGGATCGGTCCCGCTCGCTTGTGGACATATTGGCGAGCCACCGGGAGCAGGAACGCCGGATGGGGCACACGTTGTATGGCCCTAATCGTGCAGATATCCGTCTCAAGTTAGGTGGTCGGCCGGTTGCGGAAACCTTTTCCCGGGGGCAGCAGAAGACACTGGTTATTCTGATGAAGATTGCCCAGGGAAAGGTGTTGAGTGATCTTGGTAAGCAGGTGACTTTCCTGCTGGACGACATCAATGCCGAATTGGATGTGCGCCATCGGATCATGCTGGCGCATAAGCTCCAGGATTTGCGTTGTCAGGTGTTTATCACCTCTATCGAGCATCCGGAACCTGACGTGCTCTGGGGCGACCGTGATGCACCGGAATACAGAATGTTCCACGTGGAACATGGAAAATTGACGGAAGAATAGACTGGCATAGGCGGCGTGTACCGTTTTCCGCTGAACCTGGCCGGTATCAACTTCAGGAGTCTCATTAATGAGTGAATCGAACTACAATTCCTCCAGTATCAAGGTCCTGAAAGGACTGGATGCGGTGCGTAAGCGCCCGGGCATGTACATCGGTGATACCGATGACGGCACCGGCCTGCACCACATGGTCTTTGAGTTGGTGGATAACTCCATCGATGAGGCTCTGGCTGGCTACTGTTCCGAGATCGGGGTCATCATTCACCCTGACGAATCCGTCAGCGTAAAAGATAACGGCCGCGGTATTCCGGTGGATCTCCACGAAGAAGAGGGTGTCTCTGCCGCCGAAGTCATCATGACGGTGCTGCACGCTGGCGGTAAGTTTGATGACAACTCCTACAAGGTCTCCGGCGGTCTGCACGGTGTGGGTGTTTCGGTGGTTAACGCCCTGTCCTCTACCCTGACTCTGACCATCCGGCGTGAGGGCAAGGTCTATGAGCAGACCTACACCCATGGCGTGCCCAATGCACCGTTGGCAGAAGTGGGTGAAACAGAAGCGTCCGGCACCAAGGTGCACTTTATTCCCTCACCGGAAACCTTCACGCACATTGAGTTTCACTACGATATCCTGGCCAAACGCCTGCGGGAACTGGCGTTCCTGAACAGCGGCGTGCGTATTCGCCTGACCGATGAACGCAGCGGCAAGGAAGAAGTGTTCGAGTATGAGGGTGGTTTGCGGGCCTTCGTAGAACACCTGAACACCAACAAGACGCCAATTAACCGGGTGTTCCATTTCACCCGTGATCGAGAAGACGGCATCTCGGTTGAAGTGGCGATGCAGTGGAATGACGCGTTCCAGGAGAACCTTTACTGCTTTACCAACAATATCCCTCAGCGGGATGGTGGTACGCACCTGGCGGGCTTCCGTGCCGCCCTGACCCGTTCCCTGAATAACTATATCGATCATGAAGGTCTGGGGAAAAAGGCCAAGGTAGCCACCACGGGTGACGATGCCCGTGAAGGCCTCACCGCCATCATCAGTGTGAAAGTACCCGACCCGAAGTTTTCCTCTCAGACCAAGGACAAACTGGTCTCCTCTGAGGTGAAAACCGCCGTTGAGCAGGAGCTGTACCAGAGCTTTGCCGAGTACCTGCAGGAGCAGCCCAACGAGGCCAAGCTGATCGTCAACAAGATGGTTGAAGCAGCCCGGGCTCGGGAAGCCGCCCGAAAGGCTCGGGACATGACCCGCCGCAAAGGCGCCCTGGACATCGCAGGCCTCCCCGGCAAGCTGGCTGACTGCCAGGAAAAAGACCCCGCCCTGTCTGAACTGTTCATAGTGGAGGGTGATTCTGCGGGTGGCAGTGCCAAGCAGGGTCGTGATCGTAAAACCCAGGCCATCCTGCCCCTGAAAGGTAAGATCCTGAACGTGGAGAAAGCCCGTTTCGACAAGATGCTGTCGTCTGCGGAAGTGGGTACGCTGATTACCGCACTGGGTTGCGGCATCGGCCGGGAAGAGTTCAATCCGGACAAGCTACGCTACCATTCGATCATCATCATGACCGATGCGGACGTGGATGGTTCGCACATCCGTACCCTGCTGCTTACGTTCCTGTTCCGCCAGATGCGGGAAATCATCGAGCGCGGTCACGTGTTCATTGCCATGCCGCCCCTGTATAAGGTCAAGCGCGGCAAGCAGGAACAGTATCTGAAAGATGAGAAGGCGAAAGAAGCCTACCTCACCCAGACTGCCCTGGACGGCGCTCAGCTGTACGTGAACCCGGAGGCGCCCGCCATCAAGGATTCCGCCCTGGAAACCATGGTCAAGGACTACCAGGCGGTGATGGCGATGATCGAACGCCTGTCCCGGGCCTACCCCGCGAAGGTATTGCAGCAGATGGTGTACAACACCACCCTCAAGCCGGAGCAGCTGAAAGACGAGGCGGCGGTTGCCAAGTGGGTTGCCCACCTGGGTGATGGCCTTGAACTGGATACCCGCACCGGCACCAAATACGTATTCTCGGTGACCCGGGACGAAGAGCGTGGCCTGTATCTGCCGATGGTTACCATCTATGTGCACGGTATTCCCCATGAGCACATCTTCAGCCATGACTTCTTCGAATCATCCTCCTACAAGGCGATTGCCCGCCTGGGTGAGACGCTGGAGGGGTTGATTGATGAAGGTGCCTACGTACAGCGTGGCGAGCGCAAGCAGGTGGTGTTGTCATTTGAGGGTGCTCTGGACTGGTTGATGAAAGAGGCCCAGCGTGGTCTGAACATCCAGCGCTATAAGGGATTGGGTGA
Source organism: Marinobacter sp. GH_1 (assembly GCF_048595985.1). Lineage (NCBI taxonomy): Bacteria > Pseudomonadati > Pseudomonadota > Gammaproteobacteria > Pseudomonadales > Marinobacteraceae > Marinobacter > Marinobacter sp. GH_1. The sequence continues at coordinate 7,454 of NZ_CP184460.1, forward strand.
GATGAACCCGGAACAGCTGTGGGAAACCACCATGGACCCGGAAAGCCGCCGCATGATGAAGGTCACCATTGAAGACGCCATCGCTGCCGACCAGATCTTCACCACCCTGATGGGTGATGACGTGGAGCCGCGCCGGATCTTTATCCAGACCAATGCTCTGGAAGTGACCAATCTGGACGTGTAATCACACCGACAGACTGGCATAAAAAAAACGGTGGCCCCGACAGGTGCCACCGTTTTTTGTTATCAGCCGGGAATTTTTATTCCGATAGATTACTTCGAGGATTCCGCGCGTTTCTGTTCCTTCTCTTTCTCCTTCTCCACCAGGTGCTGAGCCATCACCTCTTCCAGCGTGTACCCGGTAAGCCGGCGAATGGTGCGCCACAGGTAGTAGAAGATCAGCATCATCATGATCATTGAAGGAATGGCGATCATCGGATAGCTCACCAGGGTCATCCGCCCCAACTCTTCATTGAATGCCTGAGTGCCCGAGGGGCTCACCACAATCCACTTGGCCAGTACATAGTTCATGATTGAAGAGAACAGGAAGGTACCGGCAAAGAAATAGCTGGCATTGAGCAGCCGCGCCTCGAACTGGTCAACACAGCCCTTCTCTTCCAGCGAGGCGTGGATCTTATCCACATCCAGAATGTTCGGGTTGTACAGCAGCGTTCGTACCAGTGGGTACTTGGTGCGGGTGGATATCAATACCGCAAGACCAATCACTGCAGGTACCGCCGCCTCCTTGATGGCCAGCCAGCCGGCGTCCAGCTCCAGTAGCCCGATGCCGCCGGTCAGGCCAACGCTGATCAGGCCCAGCAGGGCGATGAAGTTTTTCTTGCGGTAACGAATCAGTTCAAACAACCCCCAGCCAAGGGGAAACGCCAGGCCAATGACCAGCGCGTTGACACTGCCGAGGTGTTCGTCACCACTGAACTTCATCAGAATCACAGAGGGAATGATGATACTGACCAGAAGGTCAATCCAGGGTCTGGGCTTGTGGTCGGGAATGGAAGAGTTGGTCTGGGACGTCATGGTTACCGCCTATCGATGAATCGACGGCAGGCGCCTGAAGAGGCACTGCCGGAAAGAGCTTCCGGCAGTATACGACGAATTGAAGGCCGAACGTAACCGGACTCAGAAGCTACCGGACGAGCTGATGGATGAGCCAGCCGCGCCGGTTTGCACCTGGTTATTGGCACCGCTTTGCCACACCAATTGAGCATCCGGGTCTGACTCGCTGCGTTTGATGCACTTCCACTCTACCTGCGTGTTCGCAGGCATGTCGAAGCTCCCGGACCAGGTTGGATAATTACCTGGATCCAGTTTCAGTGCATTCGCAGGTGACCAGTTACCCAGGGTGGCATGATTGCCGGTAACGTAGACACTTTGTCCCCAGTCCGTGGTACCGTTGCTGCACTGGAAGGTGACACTGGCCTGTTCCGCGTCTGAACCGTTGCCGTTGTTTCCTTCATCAGAGCCGTCACCGCCATCACAGTCAGCGCTAACATGGAGGGCCGCCGCTTCCATCGGCGCCACCGACAGGCTCACCTGCCCACCCTGCACGGTGACGCAGCTACCGTCACCAGCTACGTTACGATACTGACCGTCGGGCAGGCCGGTCGTGAAGGTTCGAGCCAGAGTACCCCCTTCCCGGTTGATGGCCACAAAGCCCTTGTTGCCACGGCTGAAGGCGATCTGATTATTGCCGTTATCCCACCAATGGCTGACGCCGGAACCATCCGTCACATTGCGGAAAGCCACCATGTTGGCAATCGAATCCCAACGGTGCTCACAAATCCAGGCGCTGCCACATTGTGCGCTACCGTTCTGGTAAACCGCCTGGGCGGGTGGTCCCTGGTCGCCATCCGAGAAGCTGTAACTCGACATCACCTTCGGATACCCATAGGGCCAGGCCAGCATGAACACATTGGCGAGGTTATACAGGCCGCCATCCTTGTAGGTAACGATATTGCTGCCACCGGCGCCATGGCCCCGCTGGTTGTCGTGGTTGTCGGTAAACACAACCGCATCACCACCGGCCAGGAAACCCCAGCTTTCACCAAACCCGTTGAGATTGGCCAGGCGCTGGTTCTTGAACACGTCGCCAATAGCCGCGCTGTAGCGGAACTCGGTAACATCGGAAAGCCCGGTGTACTCGCCGGCACTCACCGCCTCGCCGCCCAGGTCTATCACTTCCTGGAATACATACAGTGGATTGTTCACCCGGTTCAAGATGCCACTGATATCCGAGGGCGACATATGCTTGGCGGCGTCGATTCGGATACCTTTAACCCCAAGCGCTGTCAGCTGGTTCAGATACCCGGCAATGGTGTTCTGAACGTAATTGTCTGAGGTATTGAGATCGGGCAGCCCCACCAACTGACAATTCCGAACCCGCCAGGCATCGGTGCCGTAATCTTCCGGATTGATACCGCAGGGTGTATGAAAATCATTGCTACTGTAGATAGGATAACTGAGGGAGGTTGAGCTGTACGCTGAACCCGCCGTGCCGGTACCACTGCCATTGGCCATATGGTTGATGACCGCATCGGCGTACACATCCACGCCGGCGGCGTTACAACGCTGGACCATGTCAGCAAATGCGCTGGCGTCGCCACTGCGGCTGTTCAGCTGATAACTTACCGGCTGATAGCGGGTCCACCAGGCACTGCCCTGGATATGCTCCTGGGGCGGCGATACCTGAACCGCACTGAACCCTTTGGGGCCCAGGAAGTTTTCGCATTCCTGGGCGACGTCGCTCCATTTCCATTCAAACAGATGCACAAAGGCACCGGCCTGGGCTTGTTGGGTTGGCAATGTCAGTGCCAGTCCGAGCGTGGCACCGGTTGCCAATCGGGAGAGTGAGATCATTGCATGCTCCTGTGTTGTCATTGTTGTGGTGCATTTGGGATCAGCCTCGGTTGTCGGTTTTTTGTTCAAACGGGCTGATGTTCACAACATGCAATGATCAATGATTAGCCAACACATCCTCAGAGCAGATAAAAGGGGCGTAGAGCTTAGGAGGGTATATTTTTTGGTCACATTGAATGATGTGAAGAGCGTGGGCGGGGGAAGCCCTTCTGAAACTGTGCAAGGCCCGTTGTGAGGGATGGCTCTCCAAAACACGCTCCTTGCGGCACATCCATGTGGCGCTTGGGCTCCGCCATCCATGGCTCCGCACAGTTTTGGAGAGCACTACCTCACACCGGTCCCGGTCATTGTGCAGGTATCAATAAGAGTGATCTTCAGAGTGGCATAAAAAAGCCGGGCAAAAGCCCGGCTCTCTGGAACTGAAAGAAAGCGCCAATATCAGGCACCCACCTCCTTCAGGCATTCCTCAACAATGTTCAGGCCCTCTTCCAGTACCTCATCTTCGATGGTCACCGGCATCAGGAACCGAAGGGTGTTGCCGTACATACCGCAGCTGAGCAGTATCAGGCCTTTCTCTTTGGCTTTCTTGGTTATCGCCGCTACCAGCTCCGGCATGGGCTTGCGGGATTCCTTGCTTTCCACCAGCTCAAACGCGGCCATCGGCCCCATGTTGCGGGCATTATCCACGTGAGTGAACTGCTCCTGCCACTGGTCGAACCGGGCCCTAAGTTTGTCACCCAGGCGCTGGCTTTTGCCGAGGATATCTTCCTCTTTGATCACATCAAACACCGCCAGAGCTGCGGCACAGGCAGTAGGGCTGCCGGTGTAGGTGCCACCGAGGGAATTCGGGCCCGAGGAGTCCATTACCTTGTCGGTACCGACGATGGCAGAGATCGGCATACCATCGGCCATGGATTTGGCCATGGTCATGATGTCCGGCTCAACGCCGCTGTGTTCAATGGCGAACAGTTTGCCGGTACGGCCAAAGCCGCTTTGCACTTCGTCGACAATCAGAAGAATGTCATTGTCATCGCAGATTTTGCGCAGGGCTTTCAGGAAACTGTCCGGGGCGGGATAAAAACCACCCTCACCCAGAACCGGCTCCAGTACGATGGCGGCGGTTTCGTGGGCCGGGGAATCGGCTTTCATGGTCATTGCCAGGCCACGCAGGGCGTCTTCCTCAGTAATGCCGTGGTAAGGCACCGGGTAAGGCGCGCGGTACACCAGGCCGGGCATGGGGCCGAATGAGGTCTGGTAAGGGGCAGCCTTGCCGTTCATGGCCATGGTGAAGAAGGTACGGCCATGGTAGCCGCCATCAAAGCAGATCACGTTGTTCTTGCCGGTGGCTGCACGGGCAATCTTGACCGCGTTTTCCAGCGCCTCGGCCCCGGAGTTGGCCAGCATCACTTTGCCGTGGCCTTTGACCGGCACCGCTTCGCTCAGTTTTTGGGCCAGTTTTACGTAACCCTCATAGGGCATTACCGTCTGGCAGGTGTGCATCAGCTTGTCGAGCTGGGCTTTAACCGCCTCGACCACTTTCGGGTGCCGATGGCCGATGTTCAGAACGCCGATACCGCCGGCGAAGTCGATCATGCGCTTGCCGTCGGCGTCCCAGACTTCTGCGTTCAGGGCGTGATCTGCAAATTGATCATTGGGGCTTGCCGCGCCCGCAGCGACGTATCGCTCTTTGAGTGCCTGCAATTCTTTATTGCTCACTTTGCTGTTCTCCCTGGTTCAGGATTGAGAAATTCTCTTAACAGTGTAGGGAGTACGCACTCAACACACAAACCGACCATTGTCCGTATCTGCGGCTTCGTCCCGGAACTGCAGGCTGGCCAGGCGCCGGTAAAGTTCGTTATCGCGCATCAGTTCATCGTGGCTGCCGACCGCCAGCAGCCGACCCTGTTCCAGTACCGCGATGCGATCGGCGTCTCTGACGGTTGCCAGCCTGTGGGCAATCACCAGAGTGGTACGCCCGGCGGTGAGCGCCGGCATGGCTTGCTGAATCAGGTGCTCGCTTTGGGCATCCAGGGCACTGGTGGCTTCATCCAGCAAGAGAATCGGGGCATCCGCCAGCAGCGCCCGGGCGATGGCCAGGCGCTGCTTCTGCCCACCGGACAACCCCAGCCCGGCATCGCCCAGCGGTGTGTCGTAGCCCTTCGGAAGCGCCTGGATAAACTCATCGGCGTGGGCAATCCGCGCCGCCTGCTCTACTTCGGATTGCTCTGCGCCGGGGCGAGCATAGCGAATGTTGTCGGCCACCGTGCCATGGAACAACGCCGGATTCTGGGGCACCAGGGCAAAGCAGCGTCTTAGCGCGTCCAAAGACAGATCGGAGGTGTCTATCCCGTCGATCAGAATCCGCCCGGAATCCGGTTGATAGAAATGCAGCAACAGATCGAACAGCGTGGACTTGCCGGCCCCGGAAGGACCAACCAGGGCCAGGGTCTCCCCGGGGCGGATATGCAGGGACAGATCGGAAATCGCCGGCTGGGCCTGTCGGCCGGGATAACTGAAGCCCAGATGCTCGATGGCGATCTCGCCGGTGACCGGCCCGGCAAAAGACCGGTTCTCCCCTTCTCGGACAAACGCCGGCTCGGTCTGCAGCAGCTCAAACAGACGGGCCGCAGACCCGGCAGCCCGTTGCAGTTCACCAATCACCTCACTGATCGCACCCGCGGCAACGCCAACCAGCAGGCTGTAGAACACAAAAGCAGCAAGTTCACCGGGGCTTATCCGGCCGTGAATCACATCCAGCCCGCCAATCCAGATCACAACGCCGACCGCCCCCATCACCAGGGAAATAGCCAGAGTGGTCAGCCACGCCCGCTGCCGGATGCGCTCGCGGGCAATGTCGAACGCCTTCTCGGACACCTCCGAGAAAAACCGCCGGTCGTGGGGCTGATGATTGAACGCTTGCACGGTTTTGATCTGGGAAAGGTTCTCCCCCACGTAACTGCCTACATCCGCCACCCGGTCCTGGCTCAGCCGTGACAGCTGCCGAACCCGGCGGCCGAAGAACAGGATCGGCGCAATCACCAGGGGGAAGCCCAGCAGGATGATGGCCGCCAGCTTGGCGTTGGTGACAAACAGCAGAATAAGCCCGCCGATGAGCATCAGCGTGTTGCGCAGGGCAATGGACACGGTGGAGCCGATCACCGATTGCAGTACGGTGGTATCGGCGGTAAACCGGGACTGGATTTCCAGGGCCCGGTTCTGCTCAAAAAAACCGGGATGAAGATCAATCAGGTGGTTGAACACCTTTTTGCGAATATCCGCCACCACCCGCTCGCCAATCCAGGACACCAGGTAGAACCGGGCAAACGAACCAAATGCGAGGCCGAGTACCAGCACAAAAAACAGACCGATGGCTTTGGCCAGGTTTTCCGGTGATTGCGTAGCGAGGCCCTGATCCACCAGAATACGCAGGCCCTGGCCCAGACCCAGGGTTATGCCGGCAGTGATGACCAGTGCCAGCAGTGCTCCGGCCACGGCGCGGCGGTAGGGGCTGATAAACTCTATGACGAGCTTTAACGCTTTACGATGGTTGGGGCTGATGGTCACTCTCCTGATCGATCAAAGTTCAACAAAGCCGTCTGTTCTACGATTTGTTCTCCATTGAAGACGTATCATAGCCTTTAACCTTGGAGTTTTAGCACCTGAAACTGGTAGGGCTTTCCGGGACACGCTGTAAATACGTCCCTGTACGCTCGGCAAAAGCCATCCCTGGCTTTTGACGGTCCCGGAAAGCCCTACCAGCCTCAGGTGCTCCCCAACCTTGGAGATTGCTGTTTGAGATCTTACGCCGATAACGACTACCCTGCCGATCATAAGCCCGACTGGTCGATCATTTCTGGTCTGTGGCCGTATCTTCTGGAATTCAGGGGGCGGGTCGCGTTGGCTATGGCGATGTTGGTGCTGGCCAAGCTGGCCACCGTCGCCACGCCGGTCGCCCTGAAATACATCGTCGATTACCTGGACCAGAATCGCGGCGCAGACATGCTGTTGTGGCTTCCCATCATCCTGGTGGTGGCCTATGGCAGCCTGCGCTTTGGAGCGACACTGTTCAGCGAACTGCGGGATGCCGTGTTTGCCCGGGTGGCGGAACGGGCTATGCGGCGGGTGTCTTTGCGAGTGTTTGAACACCTGCATCAGCGCGAGCTGGGTTTTCACCTGGACCGAAAAACCGGTGGCCTGGCCCGTGACATTGAACGGGGTACCAACGGCATCAGCTTCCTGCTGCGCTTTACCCTGTTCAACATTGTGCCCACCATCCTGGAAATCCTGCTAGTAGCGGCCATCTTGCTGGTGGTGTTTAACGTCGGCTACGTCCTCGCCATTCTGGTGGCGGTGGTGGTGTATGTGGTGTTCTCCATCAAAATCACCGAGTGGCGAACCAAGTTCGTGCGGGAAGCCAACGCAAGGGACAACCAGTCCAACTCCCGGGCCATCGACAGCCTGCTGAACTATGAAACCGTCAAATACTTCAACAACGAACGCTACGAAGCCGAACTCTACGACCAGGACCTGGACGAGTGGGAAAAGGCCCGGCTGAAGAACCGATTGTCTCTGGCCACCCTGAACGCCGGCCAGGCCTTGATCATTGGTGTGGCACTGATCGTGATCATGGCGATGGCGGTCGGCGAAGTAGCCAGTGGAGAGATAACCCTGGGCGATTTCACCATGATCAACGCCTACCTTCTGCAGTTGTTCATTCCCCTGAACGCCCTGGGCTTTGTCTACCGGGAAATTCGCCAAGCCCTGGTGAACGTGGAGCGCCTATTCAAACTGCTGGGGGATCAACCCGCCATCCAGGACGCAGCGGATGCCAAGCCCCTGACTGTGGATAACGGCGAGGTACGGTTCGAGCACATCCATTTCTCCTACCGGCCAGACCGCCCCATTCTGCAGGATGTGAACTTCACCATTCCCGCCGGCCACACCGTGGCGGTGGTGGGCGCCAGCGGTGCCGGCAAATCTACCCTCGCCCGCTTGCTGTTCCGGTTCTATGAGGTGGATAACGGTTCCATACGGATTGATGGTCAGGATATCCGGACGGTCACTCAGGATTCCCTGCGTTCGGCTATTGGTGTGGTGCCGCAAGACACCGTGCTATTCAACGACACGCTGTATAGCAACCTCGCCTACGGCCGCCCCGAAGCGACCGAGGAAGAAGTCTACCGGGCCGCCCGCATGGCCCATCTGGAGAACTTTATCCACAGCCTGCCAGAAGGTTACGACACCAAGGTGGGCGAGCGAGGGCTGAAGTTGTCCGGTGGCGAAAAGCAGCGGGTGGCCATTGCCCGGGTGATCCTGAAGAACCCACCATTACTGATCTTGGATGAGGCGACCTCGTCGTTGGATTCGTTATCCGAACAGGCGATTCTGGGGGCCTTGAAAGAAGTCAGTCGCCAGCGTACCACTCTGGTAATTGCTCACCGGCTGTCTACTATTCGAGACGCCAATACCATTCTGGTGATGGACGGTGGCAGGATTGTGGAAAGTGGTAGTCACAACGAATTGTTGGCTTTCGGTGGTCACTACGCCAATCTGTGGGAGCAGCAGCACCGGAGTGAGGATAATTGAAAAGTTAGGGGTTCGGCGGGGGAGGCCTTTCCAAAACCTTGCGGAGCCAGGGATGGCGGAGCAGAGCGTACAGGGATGTATTTACAGCGTGTTTTGGAAAGGCCTCCCCCGCCGAATCCCGGGACCCTTACTCCGTTAACCGAAGCGCCAAACCAGACGCCCGCACCACCTGTTGCCCCACACTGTCTTTGAACACCTGCGCATCGCCGGTAATCAGGCTAAACCAGTTCTTTGCCCGGGTAATGCCGGTGTATACCAGCTCTTTGGTGAGCACCGGGCTGAGGCGATCTGGTAGCACCAGGCAGGTGTGGTTGAACTCCGAGCCCTGGGATTTGTGCACGGTCATAGCGTAAACGGTTTCCAGTTGCTGCAGACGACTGGGGGAAATCCAGCGGATGCCGCCGGTGCTGTCACCACTCGGGAAGGCCACCCGCAAGGTGTCTTTTGGCTCACCAGTGGCGGTCCTGTCCCAGGGCACACTGAAAGTGATACCGATGTCCCCGTTCATCAGGCCCAGGTTGTAGTCGTTGCCGGTGACCAGTACCGGCCGGCCGGCATACCAGCCTTCGGTTTTGTCGATCAGTTTCTCCGCCAGCAGCTTTTGGGCGATTTGCTGGTTTAAGCCTTCCACGCCCCAGGGGCCTCTTCGTAATGCACACAGTACCTGGAAGTCGTTGAAGGCTTCCAGCACGTTTGAGGCGTGGGCATCCCAGGCTTCCCGGGGACTGTCGGCGGTTAAACTGGAGCTGTGGATAACTTCCAGGTAATGGCGATAACCCACTGGCGGTGGCAGTACCTTTCCATTCACCACCCGCCCCTGCCCGGCGTTGAGGAAGCTCTCCGGGGTGCCGGTGATGGCGTGGCGGCAGATCAGCTCAAGCGTCTGTTCCGGGGCGGGTTTCGGGGTGTGGCCGTTCAGCCAAATGACATCCTCAAACTCGGCGTCACGAATTTGCTTGAGCACGGTGCTCGTCAGGGCGTTGGTATTAACGGCTTCTGCTAACTGCCGGATACCGCTGTCCTGTCCGAAACGATAGCTCTTGCGCAGCATGGCCACGGCTTGGTCGAGTGGCTGGCCTGAGTTATCCACAAGGCTGGCCGGTACCTGGGCGCCGGTGATGGCGGCCAGCCAGCTGGCGGTGTCCGGGGTGTAGTGGGCGTCGAAGGCCCGCTGGCACAGCTCGCCCAGCACCGCGCCGGCATCCACCGAGGCCAACTGGTCTTTGTCGCCCAGCAGGATCAGCTGGGCGCTGGCGGGCAGGGCGTCGAACACCGAGGCCATCAGGTCGACATCCACCATGGAGGCTTCGTCGATCACCAGGATATCCACCAGCAGCGGGTTGTCCTGGTTGTTGCGGAACTGGCGGGTGTCGGGCCGGCTGCCCAGCAATCGGTGCAATGTGGTGACCTTGGTGGGAATATCGTCCAGTTGCACGGCGCCGGGCAGGCCTGCCAGTGGCAGTTTGCTGACGGCGCCGCCAATGGATTCGTTCAGGCGGGCGGCGGCCTTGCCGGTGGGCGCCGCCAGGCGAATACGGTACTTACGCCCTGCCCGTTCGGGGCTTTCCCCGGCCACCGCCTGCAGGGCCGCCAGAAGATTCACTACCGTGGTGGTCTTGCCGGTACCCGGTCCGCCGGTGATCACCGCAAAGCGGTTCCGGGCGGCCAGGGCGCAGGCCAGTTTCTGATAATCCACCGCGTTGGTTGAACGGAACAGTTTGTTCAGCGCCTTTGACAGGGTCTGCGCCGCAGGTGATTGCGGGTCGGCCAGGGGCGAGGGCAGCGCCAGCCGTTGCTGGATGCCCTCGGCAATGCGCTGCTCATAGCGCCAGAACCGGCGCAGGTACAACCGGGTGCCGTTGAGTACCAGCGGTGCAGGCACGGAGCCGTCACTGACCGCCAGTGAGCCTTGCAGGGCAGCAAGGCAATCGGCCAGTTGCACCCGGGCCAGCAGCTCCTGTGGATAAATCCCTTGCAGGTTGGCCACCTCGGCTTCGGACAAACCGGTATGGGTCGGTTCTTCCGGCGGCAGCGCCAACGTATGGCCTGCATCGGCCAGTAGCGTGGCCAGGTCGATGCACACGTGGCCCCGGCCCACCTGATGGGAGGTCAGCGCCGCCAACAGCAGCACCAGCGGCTGCGGGCTTTCGCCCTGCTCTTCGCTGAGTTCCCGGATCAGCCGGGCAAAGCCGGTATCCAGCGGGCGAATCCAGCCGGCCTGTTGCCATTGCCCTAACAGGGCCTCGGTTTCGTTCGGGCTGGCCAGGAGGTGTGAGTTATCCACAGTCTCCCGCGATTCCGTGGCCGCCGGGTTCAGCGGTGCGTCGTCGCCCAGGTCCAGGGCAAACTGGTTTTCAGTGTTGCGGGTACGGCTCATGCGGCCACCTCCCCGGACACCGGCTCGCCATCGAACAGGGCATCCAGTTGTTCAATCAGCGCTCTGGGTGGCTTGTCGGTAAACGCCCCGCCGCTGGCGGAATTCACCCCGCGCAGGAACAGGTATACCGCGCCGCCGATGTGCTGGTCGTAGTCGTAATGCGGCAGCCGGGCTTTCAGCAACCGGTGCAGGGCCAGCAGGTAGAGGATGTATTGCAGGTCATAGCGTTTGTCCAGAATCGCCTGGCCCATGGCCTGGTCGGTGTAGGCGTCGTCGTCCTCGCCCAGAGCATTGGATTTGTAGTCCAGCACGTAATACTGCCCCTTGTGTTCAAACACCAGGTCGATAAAGCCCTTGAGCATGCCGTTGAAGCGGTTGGCCTCAGCCCGGGGCCGATCGGCGCCGTTCAGGGTATAACGGTTGACCAGGGCATCCAGTTGCCGGATGCTGACGTTGCGGCTTTCAAACCAGAATTCCAGTTCCGGGCGCAGGCTGCCGAGTTGCGCCAGGCTGGCGCTTTGTTGCCCTTCCCGGTCCAGCTTCAGCGGTTTCCGGATCAGCGCCAGCAGCCACTGTTGCAGGGGTTCCACCCAGTCGCCCCAACCCCGGGTGCCACAACGGCGGTCCAGCTGTTCATGCAGCAGTTCGGGGTTATCCACAACCCGCTGGAAGCCCTGGGCTGTGCACCACTCCAGCAATTCGTGCAGGAAGGTGCCGGGGCCGGCGCCCTTGGGGAAATGGTGGTGGTTGCGTATGGCGGGCACGGCGGGTGCCTCTTCCACATGCTCCTGGGCGCTTTCTTCCAGCAGGTTCTGGGTCTGGGCGTCTTCCACCTCGCCGGTGAACGTAATGCCGGTACCTGCCATGCCGGTGTATTCAATGGTGGAGTAACTGGCAATCCACCAGTCTTCCTTCGCTTCCCGGGTGGAGACCAGCGCTGGCCCCAGGGCTTCCGGGGCGGTTTCGGTGAATATCGTGCTTTCGGCTTCCGGCAGCGGGGTAATCCGGATGTCCGGGCGGCCTTGCGCCAGCGGGGCCAGGGCCTGGCTGATGGGCTGCTCCGGTGTTCCGGCAATGGCGTAGCCCAGGCCACTCTGGTGCCAGTTATCCACAGCCGCTGCGCCCACCCAGGTGGCAAACCGTGCCCGGGTCAGGGCCACGTAGAGTTTGCGGATGTCCTCGCCCAGGCGCTCCTGGTCGGCTTTTTCAATGTCTTCCGGGGTCGGGTCGAACACCGTCACCAGCTTGCCGGTGTCGTCGTGGTAGCGAACATACGCCTGCTTCGGGCTCTCTGCCCGGAAGGCGGTGCCGAAGGGCAGGAACACCAGCGGGTACTCCAGGCCCTTGGATTTGTGCACGGTGATCACCTTTACCAGCCCGGCGTCGCTTTCCAGGCGCAGGGTGCGGTGTTCGTCCTCTTCGTCTGCCGCCCGCAGGATCTGGGTGAAGTGGTGTACCAGTGCATGTTCGCCGTCCAGTTGCAGGCTGTCCTGCTGCAGCAGTTCGGCAATGTGCAGGATGTCGGTCAATCGGCGCTCGCCATCGGGCCGTTGCAGCAGCTGGCCCGGCACTTCGAAGTCCATCAAAAAGCTGCGCAGCATGGGCAGCACGCCCTGGCTTTGCCATTGCTGCTGGTAACCCTGAAAGCGCTCGATTTCCCGTTCCAGCACCAGCTCGTCGGTCAGCAGCCGATCCAGCGCTTGCCAGCTCTGGCCCAGGGTCGGCGTCGCCAGGGCGGCGCGGATGAAGGCCAGTTGCCGGGGTTCGGCGAAGGCGCGCAGCCAGCACAACACTTCTTTGGCTTCCCGGGAAGTCAGCACCGAATCCCGGTCCGACAGATACACGCTTTTGATGCGCCGGCGGCCAAGGGCGTCGCGCACCGCAGCCGCTTCGTTGCGGTTGTTCACCAGCACGGCGATGTCTTTGGGTTCGACGGGCTCCAGGTCAGTCGGGTTATCTGGCAGGACAAAGCCTGCCTGCCCGGCCTGGCCCAGGGTCAGCAGCCGGGCAATCTCGCTGGCGCAGGTTTCGGCCACCTCGGCGGTGGCGGCGCCTTTGGCGAGGCCTTTGGGGTTGCCATCCTTGTCGGTTTCATCGGATTCGTGGGTCCAGAACATCAGGCTGGGTTGGATTTCGCCCTGCACCGCCCACAGGCGTTTGGTGCCGTTGGCATCCACGCCCTGGAACGGCAGTGGCGTGCTGTCCCCTTTGCCGAACAGGAAGGCGCCTTTCGGGCTGTGCTGGTCGCTGTACTCGAACACCCGGTTGACGGCGCTGACCATAGTCTTGGCGGAGCGGAAGTTGGTGCCCAGGGTGTAAGTGCGGGCCTGCACACCCAGCCGGGCCTGCAGGTAGGTGTGGATATCGGCGCCCCGGAAGCCGTAGATGGCCTGTTTCGGGTCACCGATCATCAGCAGGCAGGTGTTGGCGCTGTTGTCCTGTACCGCGTAGATCCGGTTAAAGATGCGGTACTGCACCGGGTCGGTGTCCTGGAATTCGTCGATCAGCGCCACCGGAAACTGGCGGCGGATGGTGGCGGCCAGTTGGTCGCCCCGGGGGCCATGCAGGGCGTCGTCCAGGCGGGTGAGCAGGTCATCAAAGCCCATTTCCGAGCGTTGCTGCTTTTCCGCTTCCAGCCGCTCGGCAATCCAGTGGCTGGCGTGGCGCAGGATGTCGGACTTGGCGCTGGGCTGGTTCTGGCCGAATTCCAGCAAGGCTTCGATGGCGTCAAAGGCCGGGTGCTGAGGCGCCGGGTCGTCCCCTTTCAGGATGTTGTCCAGGCCCTCGGGTGTCTGGTTCTTGTAACCGGCGGCGCTGTCCAGTTTATCCGGCAGCAGCTCGTCGGATTCAGCCCAGGCGATCAGGAACTCCCACACCTTGAGCATGGCGTTCTTGCTGCCACCGTGCAGGCGTTTGCCTTTGTTCAGGTCGTTCAACAGGTCGGTAACTTCCTGCTGCCACTGGCCCCAGGGGTGGGCTTTCAGTTCACTGGCCCGTGCCAGCCGTTCGCTGACCACCTGGTTGATGGCCAGGTGCACGTTCTCTGGAGGGTTACCCAGGGCCTCTGGATCGTCGATCAGGTTACGCACCGCCTTGCGCAGGTCGGTGGGGGTTTTCCAGTGGCTCAGGGCTTCGTCCATCAGCGCCGGCGGCAACGGATAAACAAACGTGCGCCAGTAGTCCCGGGCCACGTCGTCCAGCAGTTCGCTCTGGTCGGTTTCCAGGGTGAGCTTGAACAGGCTGCCGCTGTCGAAGGCGTGTTCGCTGAGCATACGATTGCAGAAACCGTGAATGGTAGACACCGCGGCTTCGTCCATCCATTCGGCGGCCAGCAGCAGCTTCTTGCGGCAGTCGGGCCAACTGGCCGGGTCCGGGTAGCTGTCATCCCGCAGCTTGTGGATAAGTGCGGTTTCCGGGGGGGGTTCGAGGTGGTCAGCGGCTTCGGAAAATACCTCGGCGGCCTGGGTCAGCCGGGTGCGGATGCGGTCCCGCAGCTCCTTGGTGGCGGCGTCGGTAAAGGTCACCACCAGCAGGTTCGGCGGCAGCAAGTTCTGCAGCGGGCTGTCTTCTGCCTGGCCATGGCCCAGCACCAGGCGCACATACAGGATGGCGATGGTGAAGGTTTTGCCGGTGCCGGCGCTGGCTTCGATCAGGGCACTGCCGTTCAGTGGCAGGGCCAGCGGGTCCAGGTTCGGGTTTCGATTGGTCATCTGGTCGGTCATTCCATGCTCCCGATTTGATCCGCCGCCGACTTGCCCTGTTCGGCTTCCCATAAGGGGACATAAAGCTGGTGCAGCAGGGCTTCAAACTCGCCGCTGGCCATCAGCGCCTCGGGGCTTTCGAAGGCACCCAGCAGGTAGCCGGTGTCCCGGTCCAGGGCAGTGGCGTAGGCCTGTTCTGCCTCACTGATGGCCCGTTCGTGGTCGCCGACGAATTTCTTGCCACCGTAGTAGCTGGTGATCCAGGCAAAGCCGGACTCGCAGTGCAATGGCAGGGCTCGGGTGGTGGCTTCCATCCAACGGCTGACGATGGCTTCGACGTATTGTCGTGCCTGCTCCGGGGCGATGACCGGGAAGTGGAATTTGCGGCCTTCTTCCTTACCGAGGATCAGGGTTTCAAAGGGCTGGCCGCTGAGTTGGCCGGCCAGGTGAATCAGCCAGTCCCGCAGCAGGTTGGCGTAGCGCACTTTTTTCGAGTAACCGGAGCCGGTGAGCAGGCCGGAACTGGCAATCACCAGGCGGCAAAATTGCCCTTGTGGATTACAGCGCAGGTTGTCGATTAAATCCGCCACCTCAACCGAGCCAGGATCCCCTGAATAGCGAAACTCGAAGGGTAAAGGTTCGGCCACCACTTCCGGCCATTCCGCCAGGGCGTCTCGATAGCGGTCAAACAGGTCCGGCAACCGGCCGGCCAGTTCCGTGCGCAGGCGATGTTCGGTGACGCCCATACCCAGGTCGCCGCGCCGGGCCATGCGGTCCAGGTTGGTTTCCAGCCGTTCGTGCAACTCTTCCTCGGTAGCGGCTTTCAGCACACTGTGCTGAATCAGTTCGTTATCCAGGCGCCAGCGGTCCAGACCGTTCAGGTCGAAGTTTTCGTTGTCGGTATCCTCGTCTTCCACGTCTTCAAAGCGCACCTGCAGCCGGCGCTGGTAGAAGGTGTCGATGGGCTTTTTCAGAAAGTTTGCCAGATCGTTCAGGCTGATGGGTTCTTCCGGAGCCTGGTATGGCAGGGCTTCCCGGCTCTGCTCAGAGTTATCCACAGCGTGGGCGCTGCGCCATTCCCGTTCGTAGGTGAACAATCCACGGGCCTGCAGCACCTCGGCCAGCGGCCTGGGCCGGGCCTCTTCGCCTTCGCCCACGCCATTGGCTTTCGGGAAGTAGTCCCGGCTGAAGGGTTGCAGCGGGTGCTGGGTGGTCAGGGCTTGGGTAACCGAGCTGTCCGTTTTGCCTGCCACGGCCCACAGGCTGTCCAGGTGGTCATGCAACTGGCCGATGAGTACCGAGGGTGGCCGTTCAGAGTCGTCTTTGATACTGCGCCCTACCCAGCTGATGTACAGCTGTTCCCGGGCGGACAGCAGGGCTTCCAGGAACAGATAGCGGTCGTCTTCCCGGCGGGAACGGTCCCCGGGGCGATAGTCCTGGGCCATCAGGTCGAAATCCACCGGTGGTCGGGAGCGGGGGTAGTCGCCGTCGTTCATACCCAGCAGGCACACCTTGCGGAACGGAATGGCCCGCATCGGCATCAGGGTGGCGAAGTTGACCTTGCCGGCCAGGAAACGCTGGTTCAGACCGCCTTCGTCCAGGCCCTGCAGCAGCACATCCTTGACAATGTTCAGGGGCAGCGGCTGGTGAACAAGGCCTGCGGCGAGGGCATCTTCGAGCCACTGCTCCAGCTGGCGGCGGAAGCGGTTCAGCAACAGCAGGTCCTGGCCTTCCACCTTGTGGAAAAACTGCTCGAGCATGGCGGAGAACAGGGCTTCCCATTGCTCCGGAGTGCGGGTGGTTTGAAGGGCCTGCCACAGGGTTTCCAGCTGGTGCACGAACTCGCCCAGACGCCCCGCCAGGCTGGCTTGTAGGCCGCCAATTTCGCCATAGGGTTCCACCCCACCCCAGGGCTCGTCATCGCCCATGCCGTAGCCCAGCAGCATGGACCGAAGGCCAGACTGCCAGGTGTTGCGATCCAGCTCCGCCGGCAGGTCCAGGCTTTCCCGGTGCTGGCCGTGCAGGCCCCAGCGGATGTTGGCGCCTTCCACCCAGCGCCGGGCCAGGGGAATGTCGTCCTCACTGATATCAAAGCGGTCGCGAATGCCGGGGACTTCCAGCAGGCTGATGATCTCGCTTACGCCAAATCGGCTGCGGGGCAGCGACATCAGGGTTTCCAGGGCAATCAGCACCGGCTCGTGGTGGCGCTGGCCCTGATCGGAAATGGTGAACGGAATGTGGCGCTTGCGGCCCGGTGAATAGCGGCCGAACACGGCCTGGATGTGGGGCGCGTACACATTGATGTCCGGCACCATCACGATCACATCCCGGGGCCGCAGCGTGGGGTCGGCATTGAACGCGGCCAGTAACTGGTCGTGGAGGATTTCCACTTCCCGCTGGGGGCCGTGGGCATCGTGGAACACCACGGAATGGTCACAGGCCAGATCCACCGTGCGCTGCTGCTGGCGGATTTCCTGCAGCGGCGTCAGGTTGTGGATATCGTTCTGCAACTGGTGCAGCAAGCAGGGGTTATCCACATCGCCATGGTCGGTGAAGATGTCGATCTTCTGCCCCGGGGTCTGAAAGCTGGCGCGGTAGTCGTCCGGGTTGTCGAATTCATCCAGCAGGCGGATGTAGTCCCGGCCCTGCTTGCCCCAAGCCGCCAGCAGCGGGTTAGCGTGCTGGTGCAGCTGGTCCGGGTCGTCAATCTGTGACAACACCGGATGCGCGGCGCCCCGTTTGCGTTCGGCTTTTAGCAGTTCCCGGTCGCTGATGATGTCGGCCCAGTAGAACTGGCAGGGGTTGTGAACGCACAGCACCACCTGGCTGAACCGGCTCAGTACGTACAGGGCTTCCAATGCCTGGCGGGGCAGGGACGACACCCCGAACACCACGATGCGTTTGGGCAACCGCGCCGGATTGGCCGGTTCGTGGATGCGCTGGCCTTGTTCCATAAAGCGGGTGTGGATTTGTGAGCGGCTGGTGTGGGCCTCGCTGCCCACGTCCTCTACCAGTTTACGCCAGAGCAACGGCTGCCAGAGGGTTTCCGCATCCAGGGCCTTTTCCTCACCCCGGGCGGTAATCACCACGTCCTTGCCCTGCTCCCAGGCCGCCAGCCAGTCGGCCCGGAACACCTGGTACTGGTCGAACAGGTCGGCTACTTTCTCGGCCAGCTGGAAATTGCGCAGGTCGGTATCGCTGCCGTCCAGGAATCGCGCCAGGGGGGTGAAGGCGTCGTCCTGCCCCACCAGCGCCGGCAGCAAGCGATAAAGCCGCCAGACCAGCCGGGATTTGTCGAAGGGGGACTGTTCCGGAACCTCACCGTCGGGCAACACGGCCCGGTAGGCCTGCCAGATAAAGCGGGCCGGAAACAGGAAATCCATACCCGCGGCAATGCCAAGACCGCCTTCCACACCATCGTCGGTGCGCTTTTCCGCCAGGGCTAGCTTCAGCCACTGGGCAATGCCGTTACTCTGCACCAGAAAGGTCTCGCTCTGCAGCGGCGGCATGGGATTCTGACGGCAGATATAGACCACGGCCCGGCGCAGGTCTTCCAGATGATTGGCGTGTATGGCGTGAAAGCCGGGTTCGATGGTGGATGAGGCCGCCATGGGATTCCTTGTCTGGTGTTCGAGTCAATCCTGATGGTACAGATTACCGTATGTGACCGCAGATGCGGACCCTCGCATTGAGCCTCGGGGCGATTGATTTGGCCTGAGCAGCAACAGTGATGGATCAATCCGCAGCCGCAGTGGTAGCGTATTGATTAAAAGTTGAACAGAATGCGGGTGGTCGTCATGGGGCTTAACATCATTAACATCAAAACCGGCGTTATCCTGACCCTTACGATGGCGTTGGTGCTAGCCCTGGCCTGGTCTTCCAGACCGCTGGCAGACGATGACGCGGATGCCGATATCCAGGATGCCATCCTCAGCCAGATTGAAGCTTTCGCTAATGACGATGAGATTCAGGCCTGGGAGTATGCCTCAGAAGGGATCAAGCGGCGATTCGGCACCTCTGAAGGGTTTCTGGCGATGGTGCGCGAGGCCTACCCCGCCGTTCACAGCGCCACCGCCATCGAGTTTGCCCAGCGGGTGCCCCATGATGGCTTTGATATCCAGGTGGTTCGATTGCAAGGGCCCGAAGGCAAACGCTGGGATGCCTATTACCGCATGGAGATGACGGACGGAGCCTGGAAAATTGCCGGAGTTCGCTTGCAGCCTGCGGACCTGGGTATCTGACGATCTCAGCGTACCCGGAGACAATCCAGCAGCAGGCCCCTGACAATCTGTTTTGAGGCCTCGTCGGCGCAGGAAAAGTCCTGAATGTGCAGCTGTTTTTTTGCCAACAGTCTGGCCAGGCAGTCAGCATCGATACTGATACAAACCTGACCACCAGGCTTCCAATCCAGCCAAGATATCTGTTCCGCCTGCTTCTTTCGGGATGCGTCCGGGATATTGAATAGCATTCCCATAACCCCTCCTTTGCGTTAGTGAGCGACCATTGCCGAACGTTGTGCCCGAGGTGCCAGTGGCGTGGCTGGCCAGTTCAGGTATTCTGCAAAAAAGCTGGCTTGCCGGGAGGTGTCCAGCAGCACTTCAATGCATTGATCGGTGCTGCAGCCGCCGCTGGGACTGCCATAGCAGGGCTCGACTGATTGCAGGCTTTCCAGAGCACTGAACAGCACGTAGTCTGCCGCGTTGTGATCACCACGGTCCCGAAGGGCACGGCACACCAGAATGGCGGAAAGTGTGAGTTCCACGTGCATGCATTCTGGGTGGTCCGCCCTGGCCAGACAGGCCAGGTCAAAGGCACTGCCAGTGGCGGCGATCATCTTCTCGGTCTGCTCGGTTTCGCAGAACGTGAAGGCGTATTCCATCCAAAACAGCCATAGATCGTTCTGTTCGTTGATGGAGAGGCGGGCAAACATTTGGCGATGGCGCGGGCAGAGAAATTTCATGGCGTCCTCCTTGTCTTGATGCAAATGATAATAGTTATCATTAGAGGGGTTGGCAAGGCGTGTGATGATTAATTTTTGTGCATGGATTACAGTTCCAGCCCTATGACGACAGAATTCACGGGCCAGCGCCCGCAAACAGCAAACCTTGAAGACCCCCTGTATTACCTCAGCAATATGGACACCATCGTGTCCTGGGTGGCCGATCATCACGCTGATTTGTTGACCGATCGGGAGCGAAACCGGCTGGCGGCGTTTGCCAACCTGGCGACCGGGCCAAGGGCCTTGCTCACGCGGATGGTGATGCGTACCGGTGAGCTGTTCCGGGCCGACAAGCTGCATTATCCGGAACTGCCGGTGCCGGAGGCCGAAGCGCTCAAGTTATTGGTGCAGGAGGGCTGGCTGGATAACTCGCCGGAGCTGAGCCTGGATGATCTGTTCCGGCTGTTTACCCTGGCTGAACTAAGGCCGGTCTTTGGCGGTTGGCTGCACCAACAGGGCCACCCGAAAACGCTGGGAAAAGCTCAGATGCGGGAGTTGCTGGCGGAAGCGTTCAGTGAACCAAAGCCCCTGCAGCACTGGCTGGCAGAGGCAGTCGGTGAACAGGCCCCGGAAGTGGTCCAGCTCCAGGACATGGCCCTGTTCGACCGCATCCGCCTGATGTTTTTCGGCAACCTGCGCCAGAGCTGGACGGACTTTGTGCTGGTGGAACTGGGCGTGCAGCAGTTCGAGCCGGTGCCCTTTACCCCGGAATCTCGCGCCTTTCAGCATCGCTCGGAAGTGGATGGTTACCTGCAAATGCATCAGTGCCGGGAACGGCTTGATCGGGGTGAGCCAGCTACAGAGGTCTGGGCGGATGTACCCGGCCCTGTGGATAACCCCTGGCTCACCAGCCGCCGGGACCGGCTGTTGCTGGAGCTGGGCCGGCAGGCGGAGCGCCAGGGCGAGCAGGAACTGGCATTGCAGGTATGGGCGGCCAGTGGCCACCGGGAAGCGCGACTGAAACAGCTGCGGTTGCTGGAGCGTATGAAGCGTTTTGATGAAGCCTGGGCCATTGTCTGTCAGTGGCGGACCAGTGAGCTGACCGACGCCGAAGCCCAGGGCCTGAACCGCCTGCTGAAACGGCTGGCGCCCAAGGTGGGGGCGGACAAGCCCGAGCCTGTGGATAACCCCACCCTCAGGGAATTCACCCTGACCTTGCCCAAGCCAGACACCGGCACCGTGGAGCTGGCGGCCCTGCGTCATTTGGGCACCGATGACGCGCCGGTGTTCTATGTGGAGAACACCCTGATCAACGCGCTGTTCGGGCTGCTGTGCTGGCCGGTGATCTTCAAGCCCTTGCCTGGCGCCTTCTTCCATCCGTTCCATATCGGCCCGGCAGACCTGACCCGGGAAGACTTTGTGGCCCGGCGCCAGCAGGCTTTTGAAGAGCATTTCGGCCTGCTGAAAACCCATGCCTATAAACAGCACATTCTCGACACCTTCCAGACCAAGCAGGGCATCGCCAATCCCTTCGTGTTCTGGCCGGTACTCGATGAAGAGCTGTTGGAGCTGGCCCTGCACTGCATTCCCCCGCGCCACCTGGAGGCCCTGTTCCGCCGCCTGCTCACCAACATCAAGGAACACCGCAGCGGCTTCCCCGACCTGATCCGGCTGGTGCCGGACGCTGAGCAACCGGAACAGCGCTATGAAATGATCGAGGTAAAAGGCCCCGGCGACCGGCTGCAGGACCACCAGGTTCGCTGGCTGGAGTTCTTCGCCCGTGAAGGCATTCCCGCCAGCGTGTGCTATGTGCGCTGGCAGGGCGATGAGGCAAGCCTGTGAAAGTCGCCGTCCGCACCTTGTGTGAATTCGCGGCCCGCCACGGCGACCTGGACTTCCGCTACACCCCGGCGCCAAGTGCCGAGGAGGGCATTGCCGGCCATCAGGCGATCCAGGCAAAACGCGGTTGTGGCTATAAAAACGAGTATTCACTTACCGGCAACGTGCTGGGGATGGAGCTATCCGGCCGGGCCGATGGCTACCACCCCCATAAGAACCGACTGGAAGAAATCAAAACCCACCGAGGCGATGTGTCCCGCATCCGCCCCCACCAGCGCGCTCTGCATCGGGCCCAGTTAAGGGCCTATGGCGCCCTGCTGTGCCGGCAGGAAAAGCGCAAAAGCGTGGAGCTGGCCCTGGTTTATTACGACACCGGCCGGGACAAGGAAACGGTGCTTACCGAAACCGCCAAAGCCGACGAGCTCTGGCAGGAACTGGAAACCCTGTGTGGCCGCTTTAAAGCCTGGGCCGAGCAGGAAGAGCACCATCGGGATCAGCGTGATGCCCTCTTGGCCACCCTGACCTTTCCTTTCCCGGACTTTCGCCCCCGACAACGGCAACTGGCGGAGACGGTGTACAAGAATTCCGTCAAAGCCGGCACCCTGCTGCTGGAAGCCCCCACGGGCCTGGGCAAAACCCTGGGCACCCTGTTCCCGGCCCTGATGGCGATGCCCGCGGCAAAGCAGGACCGGCTGTACTACCTCACCTGCCGCAACACCGCCCGGCAACTGGCGCTGGATGCTGTGGATAAGTTGCGACACGCCCAGGATGAGCTACAACCCTGGCCGCTGCGCACCCTGGAGTTGGTATCGAAAGACGACGCCTGCGAACACCCGGACAAAGCCTGCCACGGCGAGTCTTGCCCCCTCGCCAAAGGTTTTTTTGATCGCCTGCCTGATGCCCGGGCCGAGGCGGTGCAGAGCAAAGAGCCGCTGAATCAGCAGAATTTGGCGACAATCGCGGCAGGTCACGACATATGCCCCTACTTTCTGGCCCAGGAAATGGCCCGTTGGAGCGATCTGGTGATTGGCGATGTGAACCGGCTGTTCGACCAGTCCGCCCTGCTGCATGGCCTGATTCGGCAGAATAGCTGGCGGGCCAGCGTTTTGGTGGACGAAGCCCACAACCTGGTGGACCGGGCCCGGGGCATGTATTCAGTGCAGCTGGAACAACAGCGGTTATTGAAACTGAAGAAGACCGCCCCGAAACCGGTAAAAGCAGCCCTGGACCGCACCGCCCGGGCCTGGCAGGCGCTGATTCGGGATCACGGTGAGCAGGCGCAGCCGGTGTTCCTGGCCACCCTGCCGCCGCAATTGCTGGGCGCGTTGCAGGCCATGGTTTCCGTGATCACTGACTACCTGGCCGACAACCCGCCAGACCTGGCCCTGCAGGAGGTGATGTTTGAAAGCGTGGCGTTTATGAAACTGGCAGACAGTTTCGGTGATCATTCCCTGTGTGAGTTTCAGCGCAGCGGCCGTGGCCGGGCTAGCCTGACGATCCAGAACCTGATCCCGGCGGATTTCCTCACCGAACGCTTCAAGGCCCCGCACTCGGTACTGCTGTTCTCCGCTACCCTCAGCCCCGGCGTTTATTACCGGGATCTACTTGGCCTGCCGGAAGACGCCCGCTTCACCTCCCTGCCCAGCCCGTTCAGCGCCGAGCAATTGCAGGTGCAGTTCACCCCCGGCATCAGCACCCGACAGGTGCATCGGCAGGCCAGCCTGCAACCCATCGCCGAACTGATCGCCAGACAGTACCGGGAGCGGCCGGGCCAATACCTGGCGTTTTTCAGCAGCTTCAAATACGCCAAAGAAGTGAGTGATGCGCTGGCGGACCAGGCACCGGATATCCCCCAGCGTTCCCAACAGCCGGGCATGAGCCCGGACCAGCGCAGGCAGTTCCTGGCGGAATTTCAGAACCCCGAAGGCAGTGTCGCCTTTGCGGTGCTCGGCGGCGTGTTCAGTGAAGGCATCGACCTGCCCGGCGACCAGCTGATCGGCGCCTTCGTGGCTACCCTGGGCCTGCCGCCCTTCGACCCCTGGCATGAAATCCTCAAAGACCGCCTGCAGCAACGCTTTGGCGAAGGCTACAACTACACCTACCTGATCCCCGGCTTGCAGAAAGTGGCCCAGGCCGCCGGCCGGGTGATCCGCACCCCGGACGACCAGGGCGTGATCTGGCTGATTGATGACCGGTTTCTGCAGCCTCCGGTAAAGCGACTGCTGCCGGGGTGGTGGTTTACCTGAGCAGGCAGTTACGACAGCTATAGTTAGCTGTCGCTGACAGCGACAGGTGTTACAACTCGCTATGGAAAATCTTGTTCGCTTGCTTAGAATCCGTGGCCTTTAATGACAATCCCACCGTTGATCAAGGACACAGATTGCAAATGAACCCAACGGATCTCGTATTTCAGAGCTATGGCCGCTGCTGCCGGAAAGATGAATTCTTCGTCGATTTCTACGACTTCTTCATGTCCAGTTCCGACGCCATCCGCAACCGGTTTGTCGACACCGACATGTCTGCCCAGCGACACCTGCTGCGTAATGGCGTGATGCAAATTATCCTGGTGGCCCGGGGTATGTCAGACCGCAAACTCAAGGATCTGGGCCAGAGCCACAACCGCCATAACTACAACATCCAGCCGGAGTGGTACGGTTTGTGGGAAGAAGCCCTGTTGAAAACGGTGCGAGTACACGATCCGGAATACACACCAGAGCTGAGGGAAGCCTGGCGGGAAGTGCTGAAGCCGGGGATTGATCTGATTCGCGGCGCGTATTGAACCGCGTCACCAACAATAAGGCCCCATGACGGGGCCTTTTGCACGTTTAGCCGAACTCGAAGAACGCCAGCTTGTTGCCGTCCGGGTCCCGCACATAGGCGCCGTAGAACATATCCGGAATTCGTTGCCCAGGCTCGCCATCGCAGGTTGCGCCCAGCTCAATGGCTTTGTGATAAAACTTATCGACAGCTGCTTTGGACCCCGCCGGGATCGCCACCATGTTGCCATTGCCCGGATGGTTGGGCTCACCGTTGAACGGTACGCACACCGCCAACATGGGCTTGGCCATGCTCTCGCCAATGAACGCAATGCGCTCCATATCCAGCAACACCTTGCCGCCCAGATCCCCCAGCAGATCGCTGTAGAATTGCTTGGCCTTGCCCATGTTACTGACACCGATGGTTACGTATCCGATCATGCCTGTTCTCCGTGATTGGTTGAGGTTCAGTATACGTCGCTTTTCGCATTCCAGAGCTCAGGCAATCACAGCAGTGTTTTCGCCGGCGCTTTGTTATGGTTGTTGCTGCATCTCCCTGAATCAAGGACAGCGCCTGATGAAACCCTTTGCTCTGCTGACCACACTACTCCTGTTGCTGGCCGGTTGCACCGGATTGCCCAAAGGCATCGAACCGGTCACCGGCTTCGACCAGGGCCGCTACCTGGCGCAGAAAGATCATCACACTCGCCGGGGGTGAGGGAGGTCTTACGAGGGTGCCGAAGCATTTGTTCTCGTGCACCATTTTGATGGACAGCAGTAGCACCAGTTCGGTGATGTAGTCCGATTATTTGATGCCGTCGTCCCGCAGAACGTCACAGAGATTCCAGAGTTCCTGGACGATGTCGTTGTTGGTCATGGGTGGTCTCAGTGTTGCCGAATTCAGCGGTAAGGCTGTAGCTCGTTGCTATCGTTGGTCATCAGGCTTAGCAGGCGCGGGTTAAGAAAAAGCTTTTCGTTGCCTGCCGTTTTCTCCTGCAGTACGCCAATTTCAACCAGCTGCTTCAGGTAATTGGAAGCGGTCTGCCGTTTGGCAATGTCTTTCTCTACCAGGTGGCTGATGCGGCAATAGGGCTGCTCAAAGATCGTCTGGACCAGCTCGTGGCTGTATATCTTGGGCAGTGCCCGCCTGACATGGTCTTCTGTTTCGGTAATTAGCTTCCGCATGGCGGCGATTTTCGCGCAGGTCCAGGACGATACATGTTCTACACCGTTAAGCATAAAGATGATCCACTCCTGCCAGTCTCCGGTGCGTGTAACTTGTGTCAGTAACCGGTAGTAATCATTCTTGTGCTGAACAATGTAACGGCTCAGGTACAGAATGGGCAGTGTGAGTAGCTGCTGTTCAATCAGGTAAAGCACGTTGACGATACGGCCGGTCCTGCCATTTCCATCGTGGAATGGGTGAATGGCTTCAAACTGGTAATGGCTGATGGCCATCTTGATCAGTGGGTCGGTGCCATCGTCTTCATGCAGATAGTGTTCCCAGTTGGTGAGCAGGTTGCGAATAACCGTCTCGCCAACAGGAGGGGTGTAGATGGTTTCACCGGTCGCCTGATTACCAATAATGGTCCCGGGCACCATACGCACATCCATATCTACGCCCTTCAAAGTGCTGCACACGTCAATGGCTGTACTGGCGCATAGCGGTTTACGCTGAAGATGGACGAAGCCATCGTATAGTGCGGTGCGATATCGGAGCGCTTCTTTGGTAGCCGGGTCGGCACCCTGATCTTCCTGCGAATACTGAAACAGCTTGTCGGTGGTGGTGACAATGTTCTCGATTTCAGAACTGTCTTTGGCTTCCAGCAGTGGCAGGAGGTTTACAAGCAGTGATTGGTTCGGAATCAGTTCACCTGCCTGTTTAAGCTCAGCCAGTGCGGCCCGGGCGGGGATGCAGGCTCTGAGAATATCCAGAGTTTCTGTTGCTTCTTTGGCAGGTGGAAGTGGCGGTAACTGGTTGTATGGCTGATCCGGTCGCCAGGCCATGTTCAAATTCCTTTAAAATTTCGACACAGGTGCGCATTCTGGGCAGTCTATGTTTATGCGGTAAACATAGCAAGTATCTATGTCGAAAAAGTTGACTAAAATCGACATAGTCTGGGTCATTGTCGATATGATAAACCTCGTTCCCGCAGACGCTCTTTTCAGGCACTCCGCTCAGGCCGGGCGCTATTCGAAGTGAATCAAGTGCTCACTGATCTGCTGGACAGAGTCAAGGCTCAGGATGAGGAATGGGGTTTGGACGTCAGCAGAGATGTCTTCCAACGCCAAACCAGCAACCCCGCAGCAAGGTACATGAACAAGCCAAATGCCAACAGGGTGTTAAGACCAGCGGTTGATGATGACGTGAGTGCCAACAAACTCAGCGCCAGGCTCAGGTTTCGAACCACGGTGATCAGGGTTATGGTTCGTCGAAAGCGCCAGTCTGGCTCACGTAATGGTGGCAGCACCAGGATAAGTGTCAGTATCACGCCCGCCAGAAGAGGCTCACCCGGGCCGCTGAGGATGTCTGCACCGTAGCGGGCCGCCAACGAAATCACCAACAGTATCACCGAAAGACTGCCCAGTTTTTCTATCTTGGGTTGCCAGGTTGCGGTGACGTTTGGCAACAGAAAAAGCAGGGCTTTACCGGTTAACAGGGGTAACAGGGTTAGTGCGAACAGAATGAAGCCGAGTGATGCCAATGACCCGTTGCCGAGCGGAACCAAACCGAGTTGGGTGAACGCGCCAATCATTATCAGGCTTGCGATCAGCAATAGGATAAACAGCCGAACGGCGAGCCCGGGCATACCTTGAACAGCACCGACAAACGCACCTGCAGACGTGCCGCCCGCGGCAGCAACGCAAAGTGACAGGGCTGCCAGGGTATTCGTGCCGAATATTCCGTATGCATAGAATACGGCCAGGGCCACCGACGGTAGTGCAATGTTGTAGAGCACGACGGCACGCAACAAGCCAGCAACGGGAATATTAACAGGCGCTGGTGCTCGCATGCCCAGCGCGAGCATGATCACGGCGGTGTTGACCATTGCCCAGTACTCTGACAACGCGCTCATGCGCAGCATCCCTTGACTTGCTTGGCGCCCCGTATGGGTTGTTCAAGGCTCAATAGAATGTTTTTTACGACAAAGGCGGCATCGGCACCAACTCCCCGAAGCGTGGCGGAGGCATGTGATCGCTGCCAGGGCTGGCCCACGAAATAGAGGCCGGAAATGTGGGTGGCGACGCCGCTTTTGTGCCTGCTGGCCGTTGCTCGGTCGAGGCCGTCCAGACCCTCCAGAAACCGGGGTGCGGAATGAAAACCGGTGGCCAGCAACAAGGTATCGAACGGGACGATGTCGTCTTGCCAGCGCAATCCGTGGTTTGTCACCGCATCAAACAGACTCCGCTGGGCCAGCCGCCCGCTGGTAAGTGCCACCCGGTATTCGCCGTTGTCCAGCACCGGCGTTGCCGGTTGCCGGTTGAGCCAACGCCCTATTGGCAGCGTATCGATGCCGCTGCAGGTCATCCACGTATGTATATCAACACCCAATGGTCGCTGGGACAGGAACCTGGGCGGGTTGCGTGATATCAGAGTCACCTTGTGGGTCGCCGACAGTTCATGGGCAATTTGTACGGCTGAGTTCCCTGCTCCGATAACGGCGACCCGATCCCCTTCTATATCAGACGGCGAGTGATAGGCCGAGGAATGCAGGAGCTTGCCCTGGTATTGCTCGAGCCCCGGGAAGTCCGGGATATTGGGCTGGCTGTAGGGGCCGCTGGCGACGATCAATGCCCGGGTTGCCAGGCAATCACCAGTTAAGGTGTGCAGTTTGAAGCCACTGCCCTGCCGTTCAACCCGGGTGACCGAGGTATTGAAACGTATCGGAAACTCGAAATGGCGGGCGTAGCTTTGCAGGTAACTTACCACTTCGTCTCGACTGGGGTATCGTGCCGGGTCACCCGGGAAAGGCAGGCCGGGCAGGCTGGAATACCTGGCCGGTGAGAACAGTTTCAGACTGTTGTAGTAATGGGGCCAGGAGCCGGAGGCGCTCTGGCTGGCCTCGACAATAAGATAATCAAGACCGGTGCGATCAAGGGCATAACCGGCGGCTAGCCCGGCTTGTCCTGCGCCAACCACAATGACGTCATGCATGCTGCTTCTCCTGTTTCAATCCTTTAATTCGGGAAATTACGAAATGTAATGTCAAAAACAATGTCCTATCAACAGCACTGGCCAAGAAATCCGTTCAGTTGGTTAAGCAGATCCTGAATTCGGGCAACGTTTACCCGATACTCAACTTCCTTTCCGACCTTTTCGGCGTTGAGCAAGCCCGCTTCCCGTAATTGCTTCAGGTGTTCAGAGACCGTCGACATACCCAGGTCGGTGCGAGATGCGACGTCGCCCACCGTGAGTACGGGTTGCTCTGCGAACAGCAGCATGATGCGCTGGCGGTTCGGGTTGCTCAGTGCCTGTAAGAACTTCTGTATATCGTTTGAGAGGGTCATACCATTCACTTCGTCTTTTACCGAAATGTATGCCGAGAGAGTGATGTTGTCAATATCTGATAAAGGCGAAAGAGAAATAACGGGCACGAGCTTTTAGGAGGGAAAATGGTCGGCGTGAGAGGATTCGAACCTCCGACCCCTTCGTCCCGAACGAAGTGCGCTACCAAGCTGCGCTACACGCCGATCAACGGCCGGTATTATACGGATTGCCGGCCGTTTTACTACCCCCGTCCCTGGGGAAATTTATCCGTATAACTGCGGAGCGGTTCCTCAGCTGGCCGTTGGCAGCAGGGAGATATCGGCCACTCGCAGGAACAGGTTGCGCAGGCGGTTGAGCAGTGCCAGGCGGTTATCGCGCACGGCTTCGTCGTCTGCCATCACCATCACGTCGTCAAAGAAGGTGTCGACCGGCTCGCGCAGGCTGGCCAGGGAGGTCAGTGCGCTGGCGTAGTCGCCCTGCTCGAACAGCGGCAGTACTTTCTGCGCCTGCTCTTCTACCTTCGCGGCCAGGGTCTTCTCGGCGGCATCCTGCAGCAGTGCGTTATCCACCGTCTCGCCGATGCTGTCTCCACCCTGCTTGGTGAGGATGTTAGACACCCGCTTGTTGGCGCCGGCCAGGGCCAGGGCTTCTGGCAGCTGGCGGAAGGCTTCTACGGCCTTCACCCGGCGGTCGAAGTCCAGCGGGCGGGTTGGGCGGCGGGCGTGTACGGCCAGGTACACTTCGGCGCCGATGCCCTGCTCGTCGTAGTGGGCACGGAAGCGCTCGAGCATGTAGTCCACCACGGTGCTGGCGGTATTCTTCTCGGTCAGCACGGTGAAGTTCTGCTCGGCCCACTCACACACGGTTTGCAGGTCCAGGGGCAGCTGGCGTTCGATGATGATCCGCAGCACACCCAGGGATGCCCGGCGGAGGGCGAACGGGTCACGGGTACCGGAGGGCGGTTGGTTGATGCCGAACAGGCCCACCAGGGAATCAATGCGGTCGGCGATGGCCACGGCGCACCCGGTCAGGGTGGTGGGCAGGTCGTCGCCGGCGAAGCGCGGCATGTACTGCTCGTTCAGGGCCTTGGCCACGTCGGCGTGTTCGCCGTCATTGCTGGCGTAGTACTGGCCCATGATGCCCTGCAGGTCGGTGAATTCCAGTACCATCTCGGTGACCAGGTCGGTTTTGGCCAGCATGGCCGCGCGCTCGGCCAAGGCCGGGTCGCTGTTGATGGCCTCGGCGATCTTCTTCGCCAGCGCAGCCACCCGCACGGATTTGTCGTAAAGGCTGCCGAGTTTGTCCTGGAACACGATGGGCTTGAGGGCCTCGATGCGGTCTTCCAGTTTGGTCTTGCGATCCGTCTCGTAGAAGAACGCGGCGTCGGACAGGCGCGGGCGAATCACTTTCTCGTTTCCGGAGATCACCTGGGCCGGGTCTTTGCTTTCCAGGTTGGCCACGGTGATGAACAGCGGCAGCATGTTGTCGCTGGCCTCCACCACGTGGAAGTATTTCTGGTGCTCCTTCATGGAGGAAATCAGCGCCTCGGCGGGCACGTCCAGGAAGCGCTCCTCGAAGCGGCCCATCAGTGGCACCGGCCATTCGTTCAAGGCGGTGACTTCGTCCAGCAGGTCTTCGTCGATCACGGCTTTGCCGTTGGCTTCTTTCTCTGCCAGTTGGGCAACGCCCTGGCGGATCTGTTCGCGGCGTTCGGCGAAGTCGGCCAGCACGTAGCCTTCCTGCTTCAGTACCACTTCGTAATCGGCCGGGGTCGGTACAATCAGCTCTTTCGGGCAATGGAACCGGTGGCCACGGGTTTTGTTGCCGGGCTTCAGATTCATGACCGGGGTGTCGATCACTTTGTTGCCGAACAGCAGGATCAGCCAGTGTACCGGGCGCACGAATTCGGTTTTGTGGGCGCCCCAGCGCATGCGCTTGGGAATCGGCAGCGCCGCCAGGGATTTCTCCACCAGCTCGGGCATCAGCTCAACGGTTGGCTTGCCCTGCTCCACGGTGCGGTACACCAGCCAGGCGCCTTTGTCGGTTTCCAGGGTGTCGAGCTGGTCCGGGGTGATGCCAAGCGAGGTGGCAAAGCCGGTCAGGGCCCGGGTGGGGTTGCCGGCGTCATCAAAGGCGGCTTTCACCGCCGGGCCACGCTTCTCTACCGGCTTGTCTGGCTGGGCATCGGCCAGGTCGCGAATGCGCACAGCCAGGCGACGAGGGGCGGCAAAGGCTTCGACCTTACCGAAGGCCACGCCCGCCTCTTCCAGGCCTTTGACAATGCCCTGGGTGAAGGCGTCAGACAGCGGTTTGAGGGCTTTCGGAGGCAGTTCTTCGGTGCCCAGTTCGACCAGAAAATCCTGTGTTGCCATGATTATGCGTTCCCCTGTTCCTGCGGTGCCTTGTTGGCTTTCTTGCCCTTCTTGTTGGCCTTGGCGTCAGCAGCCTCGGCGGCGGCCAGCACTTCCTTGCGAAGATGCTCGGGCGCCAGCGGGAAGCCCAGCTTGCGGCGGCTCTCGAAGTAAGCCTGGGCAACGGAGCGTGCCAGGGTGCGTACACGCAGGATGAAACGCTGGCGCTCGGTCACGGAAATGGCGTGGCGGGCGTCCAGCAGGTTAAAGGTGTGAGAGGCCTTGAGTACCTGTTCGTAGGCAGGCAGTGGCAGGCCGGCTTCGATCAGGCGGGCGCTTTCCCGCTCGTACACGTCGAAGCTGTGGAACAGGAACTCGGTGTCGGCGTGTTCGAAGTTGTAGGTGGACTGCTCCACTTCGTTCTGATGGAACACGTCGCCGTAGGTGACCACACCGTCCGGGCCTTTGGTCCACACCAGGTCGTACACGCTGTCCACGCCCTGCAGGTACATGGCGATGCGCTCAAGGCCGTAGGTCAGCTCACCGGTGACCGGGTAGCATTCCAGGCCGCCTACCTGCTGGAAGTAGGTGAACTGGGTCACTTCCATGCCGTTCAGCCAGATTTCCCAGCCCAGGCCCCAGGCGCCGAGCGTGGGGGATTCCCAGTTGTCTTCAACAAAGCGGATGTCATGCACCAGCGGGTCCAGGCCCAGGGCGCGCAGGGAATCCAGGTACAGCTCCTGGATGTTGTCCGGCGACGGTTTCAGAACCACCTGGAACTGATAGTAGTGCTGCAGGCGGTTCGGGTTCTCGCCGTAGCGGCCATCCGTTGGGCGGCGGCTGGGCTGGACGTAGGCGGAGTTCCAGGTTTCCGGGCCGATGGAACGCAGGAAGGTGGCCGGGTGAAAAGTACCGGCGCCCACTTCCATGTCCAGGGGCTGGAGAACCACGCAGCCGTGCTGCGCCCAGAAATTCTGCAGTGCCAGGATCAGACCCTGAAAGGTCTTGATATCCGGCGCGGAGTTGTTGGTTGCCTTGTCTGTCACGACGTTTGCCTGCTGGTCAGTCTGTGTGTGGCGCCCCGGTTTGCGGGGCACTCCGAAATTTGAAAACGCGCATTATACGCTGGCTGGCGTTGCATTTCTAAGTGCCAGCCAGGGTGTTGTTTTGCTTGAGATCAATCAGAAGAAGGTGAGGCCCACCTGGAACAGCTTTTCCACGTCCCGGATACGGGTTTTGTCCACCAGGAACAGGATCACGTGGTCATCGGGCTGCACTCGAATATGGTCGTGGGCAATCAGTACCTCGTTGTGGCGAACGATGGCGCCGATGGTGGTGCCTGGTGGCAGATTGATTTCGTCCAGGCGCTTGCCGACCACCTTGGATGACCGGTGATCACCATGGGCGATGGCCTCAATGGCTTCCGCAGCGCCCCGGCGCAGCGAGTGAACGTTCACCACATCGCCCCGGCGCACGTGGGTGAGCAGGCTGCCGATGGTGGTCTGCTGGGGCGAGATGGCGACATCGATATCACCGCCCTGGATCAGGTCGACGTAGTCCGGGTTGTTGATCAGGGTCAGTACCTTGCGGGCACCCAGTCGCTTGGCGAGCAGGGATGCCATGATGTTGGCTTCGTCGTCGTTGGTGACGGCGCAGAACACATCGGTGTTTTCGATGTTCTCTTCCAGCAGGATGTCCTTGTCGGCGGCGTTGCCTTCCAGCACCACGGTTTTGCGTAAACGTTCGGACAACATCACGCAGCGGTCATGGTCACGCTCAAGAATCTTCACCTGGTAGCGGCTTTCCAGGGTATTGGCCAGCCGGTAACCAATGTTGCCGCCACCGCAGATAAAGATGCGTTTGTAGGGCTTGGACAGGGGTTGAAGCTCGCTCATCACCGAGCGAATGTGATCGGAGGCGGCAATAAAGAACACCTCGTCGCCGTCTTCGATGACGGTGTCGCCCTGGGGCATGATGGCCCGGTCTTTACGGAAAATCGCGGCCACCCGGGTATCGATCTTGGGCATGTGGGTGCGCAGGTAGGACAACTCATGGCCGACCAGTGGCCCGCCTTTGGTCGCCCGTATAGCCACCAGCCTGACCAGGCCCTTGGAGAACTCGAGCACCTGCAGGGTGCCCGGGTACTCGATCAGCCGGGTAATATGTTTGGTGACCAGGTGTTCGGGGCTGATCAGTACGTCGATGGGAAAGCCCCGGAGGCTGTCCAGGTCTTTGTCCATGTCACGACGGTAGAACAGCTCGGATTTGGCCAGATAGGCGTTTGCCCGCACCCGGCAGATGGTGGTGGGTGTCTTGTACAACAGCTTGGACACCTGGCAGGCCACCATATTGGTCTCGTCGCTGTTGGTTACGGCGATCACCATGTCGGCGTCTTCGGCGCCGGCCTGGCGCAGTACCGTGGGGTAGGAGGCGCGGCCGTGCATGGTGCGAATGTCCAGCCGGTCCTGAAGCTCACGAAGGCGGGCGCTGTCGCTGTCAATCACCGTGATGTCGTTGGCTTCATTGGCGAGGTTTTCCGCCAGGGTGCCGCCTACCTGGCCCGCACCGAGTATCAGGATTTTCATAGTTCAGGTTTCTCCAGCACGGCATAGAAAAAGCCGTCATGGCTGTCCGGGTCTGGCAGTAACTGGCGCCCGGTGTTCATGTCCTGACCCCAGTCGGCATCAATCTCTATAAGCCGGGCCTGGTCCTGCTGTTTCAGGAACCGCTGGATTATACGGTGGTTTTCCTGAGGAAACACCGAACAGGTAGCGTACACCAGCCTGCCACCGGGTTTCAGGATAGACCACATGGCGTCCAGCAGGCCAAGCTGGATGCTGGCCAACGGTACGATGTCGGATTCGCGGCGCAGCAGCTTGATGTCCGGGTGCCGGCGGATCACGCCGGTGGCGCTGCAGGGTACGTCCAGCAGGATGCGGTCAAACGGGTTGCCATCCCACCAGCTGTCGATATCGGCGGCGTCGGCCTGTGTCAGGGTGGCGTGCAGGTCGAGCCGGTCCAGGTTCTCCTGCACCCGGGGCAGGCGCTCGGCGGATTCGTCGATGGCAATCACTTCGTCCAGTTCGCCACAGGCCTCCAGAATGGCGCAGGTTTTGCCGCCGGGAGCTGCGCAGGCGTCCAGTACACGCTGGCCTGGTTGCAGGTCCAGCAGAGTGGTGCACAGTTGCGCGGCTTCGTCCTGAACGCTGGCGCCGCCGTCTTCAAACCAGGGCAGACGTTCTACCGGCACCGGGCGATCCAGTTGGATGCCGTGGGGGGCGAAACGGGTGGGATTCGCCTCAATACCGACTTCTGCCAGCAGCTCCAGGTACTCATCGCGGGTAAAGCGCAGGGCGTTGACCCGCAACGTCATGGGAGCCTGCTGGTTATTGGCATCGAGAATGGCTTGCCAGTCTTCCGGCCAGTTGTGGCGCAGCTTTTCCACCATCCACACCGGGTGGCTATAGCGGCTGCTGTCGTCGTTTGGTTCCGGTGCCCCTTCCCTTTCCGCAGCCCGCAACACGCCGTTGACCAGGCCGGTGAGGTGGGGTTTATCCAGAGCCCGGCAGGCTTCCACGGTTTCGTTCAACACGGCATAGGTGGCCTGTTCACTGAACCGCAGCTGGAACAGGGCCACCAGCATCAGGTGGTGAACAACCCGGTCCGGTTTGCGCAGGGGCTTTTTCAGGCGCTGGTTCAGCTCACCCTCAAGCCGGTGAAACCAGCGGCAGGTGCCGTAGCAGATCGCTTGTAGCTGCGGCCGTTGGTCCGGGGGTAACTGGTTCAGGGCTGGCGGCAGGCATTGGGTCAACGACTGGCCGCTTTCCACTGCCAGCAACACATTGGCAGCGACGGCACGGAATGGCAGGGGCTGGTAAGCCATGGTCAGTTCAGCTCCTGGCCGGGCAGCAGCACCTGCTTGCCGCCGTTGATCAGGTCGCTGATGCTCTGGGCTTTGCTGCCGGGTAACTGCACCGACGTAATCTTCAGGGTACCGGTGCCGCAGGCGACGTCAACGCCTTCTCTCTCGCGACTGATCACGGTGCCTGGCTCCTTGTCACAGCTCTGCTCCAGAGCGGTTGCCTGATGAAGGCGGATGCGTTGCTCGCCGAGATCGGTAAAGGTGCCGGGCCAGGGGTTAAAGGCACGAATCAAGCGTTCGATCTCGATGGCGCTGCGGGACCAGTCGATGTGGCCTTCTTCCTTGGACAGTTTGTGGGCGTAGTTGGCGTCGGCATCGTTCTGTGGCTCAGGAGCCAGTTCGCTGTTTGCCAGTTGCACCAGGGCTTCCACAATCGCTTTGCCGCCCATGTCCGCCAGGCGGTCATGCAGGCTGCCGCCGGTGTCGTCGGCGTGGATCGGCGTGGTGACTTTCAACAGCATATCGCCTGTATCCAGGCCTTCGTCCATCTGCATGATGGTGATGCCGGTTTCGGCGTCGCCGGCGGCAATGGCCCGCTGGATCGGGGCGGCACCTCGCCAGCGCGGCAGCAGGGAAGCGTGGATGTTCAGGCAGCCGTGGGTCGGTATGTCCAGCACGGCTTTGGGCAGAATCAGGCCGTAGGCGGCCACAATCATCACATCCGGTTTCAGGGCCGCCAGTTCCTGCTGGGCGTCTTCCGGTTTCAGGCTGACCGGTTGGAACACAGGAATGCCGGCGTCCAGGGCGACCTGTTTGACCGGGCTGGGCATCAGTTTGCGGCCCCGGCCGGCGGGGCGGTCTGGCTGGCTGTAGACGCCCACCAGGTTATAGCCGGCTTCCAGAAGGGCTTTCAGGGCAGTGGCGGCAAAATCCGGCGTTCCGGCAAAAACAATGCGCACGGTGGTTGCTTCTCTGTGTCGTTGATACGAAAAAACCGGGTCGTAACCCGGTCTGAATTCGGTTCTGTGCTGTTGGCGCCTCAGGCGCTTTGCTTGTGGAGCTTTTCCAGCTTCTTGCGAATGCGGTTACGCTTGAGCGAGCTGAGGTAATCCACGAACAGCTTGCCGTTCAGGTGGTCCATTTCATGCTGGATGCACACCGCCAGCAGGCCGGTAGCCTCAAGCACAAATTCTTCACCGTTACGGTCTTTGGCGGTAATCCGGCAGTGCTCGATGCGCTTTACGTCTTCATAGAAACCGGGTACCGACAGGCAGCCTTCCTGCATGGCTTCCAGCTCGCCATCCAGTACTTCCACTTTCGGGTTGATGAACACCCGGGGCTCGCTCTTGTCCTCCGACAGGTCCATGACGATGATCTGTTTGTGCACGTTGACCTGAGTAGCCGCCAGGCCAATGCCGGGGGCATCGTACATGGTCTCGAACATGTCGTCGATCAGCTTGCGGATGTCGTCGGTCACCTCGTCCACCGGCTTGGCGATGGTGCGAAGGCGCGGGTCCGGGTACTCAAGAATCTCTAAAATCATAATGCTTTGGCTTCTCTGAAATGCGACGGCGGTCTGCGCAAATTTTCTCCACGAATCTATGATGGGGAGAACGTAATGGCTCTATTATCCGATAAATTGTCGATTGAGTACAAACTGATCAGTTAATAGTTAAAATCTTTCAGGCAGTCTGAAGAATTTACTGGAAGAACAAAAGATAACATCACAAATACCCGAACATCTTCTATAGTAACGGGAATAACAACGTAATAAGCTGCGGGGATACCGCTGCGACGTTACCCAACGCAAAGATTCAAGGCACGCGATCAAGGATATAGACAATGAGGAAATTGTTGTACGCTCTGGCAGCGACGGCGCTGCTGTTTACCTCCTGGGCCCAGGCACAACCCGAGCTCAGGTCTGATCATCCTGAGCGTTACACTGTCGTCAAAGGGGACACCCTCTGGGACATTTCAGCGCGATTCCTGAACAACCCCTGGTACTGGCCGGAAATCTGGCACGTTAATCCGCAGGTTGCCAACCCCCACCTGATTTACCCGGGTGATCGCCTGGCGCTGGTGTACATCGATGGCAAGCCCCGTATTACCAAGGTGTCTACCAGCGATGTCGTCAAACTGTCACCGCAAATCCGTTCCGAAGCGATCGATACCCCGATTCCAGCCATCCCGCTGGATGCTATCAGCAGCTTCCTGACCGACACCCGCATTGTCTCTCCGGCTGAAATCAACGGCGCACCTTACGTGCTGGAAGGCGAAGATGGTCGCATCATCACCGGTGCCGGTGACCGGGTTTATGCCCGTGGCCAGAAGCCGGCTGACCGGGTTGGCGTTTTCCGTCGCAGCAAGGAATTTGTGGATCCTGAAACCGGTGAATTCCTGGGGCTGGAAGCGCGCAGCATCGCCAAGGGTAACATTACCGCGGAAAACGGTGATGTACTGACCATGACCCTGACCCGTTCCAGTGAGGAGGTGCGCATCGGTGACCGCCTGCTGGTCAACGAAGACCGCCGCCTGACCACCAACTTCGTGCCCAGCTCTCCGGACGAGGAAATTGAGGGCCGGATGATTTCCGTGGATGGTGGTGTTAACCAGATCGGTCAGTACAACGTGGTGGCCATCAACCGCGGCGAACGTGAGGGCTTGATGCCGGGCCACGTGCTGGCAGTCATGAAGAGCGGTAACCTGGTCCGTGACCCGGTCACCGGTGAAACCATCGAGCTGCCGTCCGAGCGGGCTGGCCTGCTGATGGTGTTCCAGTCTTACGAGAAGATGAGCTATGGCCTGATTCTTCAGGCGACTCGCCCGCTGGCGGTGGGTGATCGGGTCAAGAACCCCTGATCACCCCTGCATGGGCTTGTCTGTAATGAGGTAGAATGGCCGGGCCGGAGCGCCCGGCCATTGTCGTTTTCAAGGATGAAAAAAGATGTCTGTACGTAACTGCCTGGATTCGGCCAGCGACCGCTGGCTCCTGTTGTCTCTACTGCCCCGGTTTGGCCTTCGCCTGCGTGAGCGGGTACTCGCCAACACCGACCAGCTGACTGATATCCTCGAAATGAACGCCGCCACCCTGAAAGCCCTGGGGTTGGCCACCGATGCCATCGATGCGGTGATGGCCTGGCAGGCTGACGATGCCGGCCACCCAGTGTTGGTGGAGGCAGACCGGATACGCTCGGCCTGCCGGGCGTCCGGAATTTTCCTGATGGGGTATGGTGAAGCCGGATATCCGGATGCACTCAGGCATATTCATAACGCCCCGTTGTTGCTGTACGGTCGGGGTGATCCCGACTTACTACACAAGGACCAGCTTGGCGTTGTCGGCAGTCGCAATGCCACCCGGGCTGGCCTGGAGCACGCCCGGCAGTTTGCCGCTGAACTGAGCCGGCGCGGGCTTCTGATCACCAGTGGCCTTGCCCTGGGGATTGACGGTGCCGCCCATGCCGGCGCCCTGGATGCCGGTTTTCCGACCATTGCCGTGGTGGGCTGCGGTCTCGACAGGTTGTATCCCGCACAACACCGAAAGCTGGCGGGGCGCATCATTGAGCAGGGGCTTATTGTCTCGGAATACCCGCCCGGAACACAGGCAAGGGCCGCCCACTTTCCGCAACGGAACCGGATTATCAGTGGCC
Source organism: Marinobacter sp. GH_1 (assembly GCF_048595985.1). Taxonomy (NCBI): domain Bacteria; kingdom Pseudomonadati; phylum Pseudomonadota; class Gammaproteobacteria; order Pseudomonadales; family Marinobacteraceae; genus Marinobacter; species Marinobacter sp. GH_1. The sequence goes on from NZ_CP184460.1 coordinate 45,875, forward strand.
TGAGCCGTGGCGTGCTGGTGGTTGAGGCCAGCCTGCGCAGTGGCTCGCTGATCACCGCGAGAACCGCGCTGGAACAGGGGCGCGAGGTGTTCGCCATTCCCGGCTCGGTGCACAGTCCGGTGGCCCGAGGCTGTCACCAGTTGATCAAACAGGGCGCACGGCTGGTGGAGACCGCCGATGACGTTCTGGAGGAACTGGGCACCTGGTGGTCGATGCAGCCCGCATCGGAATGTGATCAAACCGGACCGGCCGAGCAGGATCTGTCCGGGTTGGACAGTCGGGAAATCGCGGTACTCGAGGCTTTGGGGTATGATCCACAATCTACCGATGCACTGAGCCAGGCCACGGGTCTGCCAGCGGATCAGCTGATGCAGTCTTTGTTGCTGCTGGAGCTGGAAGGGTTGGCTAATTCCGCTCCCGGTGGTTATCTCCGGGCGGGCTGACGGTGCATTATTTGGGTTCGACCAACCGGATAGTACAATTTCGTTATGTCAGCGACGTCTCCCCTGCATTCATGGCAGCTCCATTGTGCCCGCCGCACCGTTCTGGCCGGCGGCGTTATTGCCTATCCCACCGAGGCCGTCTGGGGGCTGGGATGTGATCCCTGGAACCGCGAGGCGGTTGAGCGCATCCTCGAATTAAAGCAGCGCCCGATGCACAAGGGCATGATTCTGGTGGCTGCGTCTATTGATCAGGTGCGCTTTCTGCTGGACCCTTTGCCCCGGGTGCTGCAATGGGAAGCCGAGCAGCACTGGCCAGGTCCGATTACCTGCCTGGTACCGGATGTGCTCGAGCAGGTGCCGGACTGGGTGCGCGGCAGCCACAGCTCCATTGCGGTTCGTGTCAGTGACCATCCGGTAGTTCGGGCCCTTTGCAATGCCACGGGCATGCCGCTGGTGTCCACGTCCTGCAACCCCGCTGGCCGGGCGCCGGCCCGCAGCATCTGGCAGGTACGCCGTTACTTCGGTGATGAGCTGGACCGTATTGTGCCCGGAGCACTGGGTGGAAACCGCAAGCCCAGCCGAATCATCGATATTGTCACCGGAAAACAGTTTCGCTAGGAGAGTGCATGTCACAGCAGCCGGATACCCAAGCCGTCAAAGACTATCTAATTGGGCTTCAGGAACGCATCTGTCAGCGGCTTGAGGCGGTCGATGGCGGGGCAACGTTTATCCGTGACAGCTGGCAGCGACCGGAAGGCGGCGGCGGTATCAGCCGGGTGATCAGCGATGGCAAGGTGATCGAGAAGGGGGGTGTGAATTTCTCCCACGTGATGGGCGACACCATGCCGGCTTCCGCCACCGCGCATAGGCCCCATCTGGCCGGTGCACCCTGGCAGGCCATGGGCGTGTCACTGGTGATTCATCCGGAAAACCCCTACGTGCCGACCTCGCACGCCAATGTGAGATTCTTCATCGCCACGCCAAAAGATGCCGAGCCGGTGTACTGGTTTGGCGGTGGCTATGACCTGACGCCCTACTACGGCAACGAGGAAGACTGCGTGCACTGGCACCAGACCGCCCGCAACGCCTGTGCCCCGTTTGGTGATGACGTTTACCCCCGGTTCAAGCAATGGTGTGACGACTATTTTTATCTGAAACACCGACAGGAGCCCCGGGGTGTGGGTGGATTGTTCTTTGACGATCTCAATACCGGTGATTTTGCCCGGGACTTTGCCTTTATGCAGGCGGTAGGCGACAGTTACATAGAAGCCTACGAGCCGATTGTGCGGCGCCGGATGGCCCAGCCCTGGGGCGAGCGGGAACGGGAATTCCAACTCTACCGCCGCGGTCGGTATGTGGAGTTCAACCTCGTATATGACCGGGGCACCCTGTTTGGCCTGCAGTCTGGTGGTCGCACGGAGTCCATTCTGATGTCACTGCCGCCGCTGGTGCGCTGGGATTATGACCGGCAGCCGGAGCCCGGCAGCGAAGAAGCCAGGCTGACAGACTACTTCCTGACGGGCCATAACTGGCTGGAGGGCGCCAATGACCAATGAACTCTACGCGGTGGTGGGTAACCCCATCAGCCATAGCAAGTCGCCCAGGATTCACAGCCTGTTTGCCTGCCAGACTGGCGAACCGGTGGAGTACACCGCCATTCAGGCTCCGATTGATGAGTTTTCCGGCACCGTGCGGCATTTTTTTGAGCGGGGCGGCAAGGGCCTGAATGTAACGGTGCCCTTCAAGGAGCAGGCCTGGACCCTGGCGGACCACCGGACGCCTCGGGCAGAGAAAGCCGGTGCCGCCAATACCCTTTACCTGGATCAAGAAAACGAGCTGGTGGCCGATAACACAGATGGCGTCGGTATTGTCCGTGATCTGCAGAACAATCACGGAGTGGCACTGAAAGGCTTGAAGGTACTGGTGCTTGGTGCTGGCGGTGCCGCTCGGGGTGTCATTGGCCCGATACTGGCCGAGCAGCCGGCAGCGCTCACCATTGCCAACCGAACGGTGGCCAAGGCGGAAGCGCTGGTCAGGCTGTTTGCGAAAGATGCCGGCGCAACGGTATTGAGCGCCAGTGGTTTCGAGGCACCGGATCAACCGTTTGACCTGATCATCAATGGCACCAGCGCCAGCCTGCAGGGAGACTTGCCCCCGGTGTCTGCAAATGTGATCGGGCCGGCTACGGTGGTGTACGACATGATGTATTCTCTGCAGACCACCACCTTCAATCAGTGGGCCCTGGATAACGGTGCCCGTCGGGTGCATGACGGCCTGGGAATGCTGGTGGAACAGGCCGCAGAATCGTTTTTTGTGTGGCGGGGTGTGCGTCCGGAAACCGCGCCGGTGATTGAAGAATTGCGAACCGATTGAGGCCGCGGGTTCCGGCCGTTTCATAAGGGTTGTTCATGGACATTCTCACGCTTGTCGGATTGCTTGCCGGAATCCTGATTGTTGTCCTGGCGATGCTGGCCAACGCCACGGTCATCACCTTCCTGAATCTGCCCGGACTGGCGATTGTTCTGGGTGGCACCTTCGCAGTGACACTGATCAAGTTCCGAATGCCCTCGGTAGTCAGCGCCTTCCGGTTGGCTTTTCGTTCGGCTTTTACTGACCGGTTGCCCCGTCCGGCGGAACTGATCCGGGAAGTGGGTGTACTGGCTCGGGTGGTTCGCAAAGAGGGCATCCTGGGCCTGGAAAACCACGAAACCGACGATGAATTTCTGCAAAAAGCCATCAACCTGTGTGTAGATGGCCACCCGCCGGAACTGGTAGAAGAGGCTCTGCTACAGGAAACCCAGCAAACCGCAGAGCGCTATGAAGTGGCTGAGCGAGTGTTTCGGGGTATTGGTGAATCCGCGCCGGCCATCGGTATGCTGGGTACGCTGGTGGGGCTGGTGCAGATGCTGAACACTCTGGATGACCCTTCGTCCATTGGCCCGGCCATGGCCATTGCCCTGCTGACCACACTCTACGGCGCCTTTATTGCCCAGCTCATTGCCTTGCCCCTGGCCGATAAACTGCAACTCAAGGCGGAAGACGATTCCCGCAACCAGATGCTCATTATCACATCCATCAAGAGCATCATGCGTGGCGAGAACCCCCGGGTTATGACGGAGCTGCTGTCGTCTTACGTAACACCAGAGCACCGGACCAACCTGGAACCGGAGCGGGAGGCCTGAGGTTTGCAACCGGCGCGGCCACTGAAAAAAAACGCACTCAAAAAGCGTACGCCCGACTGGATTGTCACCTTCGCGGATCTGGCAACCCTGTTGCTGACGTTTTTTATCCTGCTGTTGTCGTTCGCCGAGATGGATATCGAGAAGTACCGGGCCATGGCGAACTCCATGTCCCTGGCGTTTGGCTCCAGCAATGTGGTGGCCGAGGACATCGGCGGTACACCTCTGACCCTGATTGAAGCCGATACCGTATCGCTGCCGGAGCCTTCTGAAAACCTGCAGGATCAGCCGGAGTTCATTGACGAGCGAACCGAGCGCTCGGAAACCCGACAGATTCCCGGTGGTGTCCTGGACTTGGCCAGCCGGTTGATCCAGGAGCTGGAAACCGAAGTTGCCTCCGATACCTTGCACATCAATTACGATGAAGACCAGGTGGTTATCCGTTTCTCCGAAGAAGCCACCTTTCGTTCTGGCGATGCCGCCATCATGCCGGGTATGATTCCGATCATCGAACGGGTGGTTACCGTGCTGTCGGCCTGTACCGGGGATGTGGTGGTGTCTGGCCACACCGACGATGTGCCCATATCCAGCAGCGTGTATCGCTCAAACTGGGATTTGTCTGCTGCCCGGGCGGTATCTGTCGTCCACGAACTGGTGCTGAACCGCCAGGTACCGGCTGAGCGGGTTGTGGCGGCCGGCCGTGCCGAAACCCGGCCGTTGGTGGCCAATGATAGCGCGGAGAACCGGGCGGTGAACCGGCGGGTTGAAATATCGGTTCGTAATCCCGAGTGTGACGATGCCGTGCCCACCCGCGACTTGCCTGTGGAAATCATCCCCTGAACGCTTATAGCCTGAGTGCAGATTCTCATAGTGCATTCATATAAGTGATGCAGATTCAAAGCCTTATACTGTGCCGCTCAAACCTTGGCAGATAACGGGAGTTTTCAGCATGAGCGGACCAGATAAACCGAAGGTTATTGGAGAAGAGTGGAGTGACGAGCGGGTTAAAAGCTTTCTCGATCTGTCACCCTGGGACAAGAACCTGAACCCGGATCATTTCGTGCTGATTCGCGCCTATGAGTCCATGCGGGCAGGTGATTTCGAACGGTTTTTGGCGTTCTTTGTGGAAGCCGGACGCGATCTAAACGCCGAAGATGAGCACGGCCAGACCATCTTGGACCGGGTGTCACAGCACCGTCGCAGCAGCGACTACGCCCGGGCTCTGGAAAAAGCCGGCGCAAAACAAAAGGCAACGGCCGGGAACTGAGCCCCGGCCCGAACATCGCCTTACTGCACTTCTACTTCGATGGCTTTGGGCTCTTTGGGTTCGGCCTTTTGGATGCTCAAAGTCAGCAGGCCGTCCTTGAAGTTGGCTTTCACACTGTTCTCGTCCACATTGTCCGGCAACGTGAACCGGCGCAGGAAGCTACCGTAGACCCGCTCGATGCGGTGGTGCTTCTTGTCACTGGTCTCTTCCTCGTGCTTGCGCTCGCCCTGAATGGTGAGCACGCCATCGTGCACTGTCACCCTCACATCGTCCTTGTTCATGCCGGGTAATTCGGCTTCTACAGTGAAGGCTTCGGCCGTTTCCTTGATATCCACAGCCGGAGCCCAGTCGCTGCGACTGAACAGGTCTTTACCTTCCCGTTCGCCATTGGTGCGTGCGAGCCCGAACACCCGGTTGTAGCGGTTCATCATGTCTTCGAATTCGCCGATCGGATTCCAGCGGGTCAGATTGCTCATAGGGAACTCCTCCTTTAACGATGTCGAACCTGAGATTTTCATCAGCTTCGCTCGCGGAACAGCTCCATACCGGTGGCGCCAGCCGGATGGACTCCGTGAACTTCTGCTATTCACGAATATAGGATCGCCCGGTTTGTTTTCAAGCACCCCTCTGTTTACTTTTTGACCTGCATCAAGGGCCTTGAGGGTTCGCCAAACTGCGCGAGCAGAAATGCCCGAAATCGGCTCATGGGGGCGCCATCGGTGTGCTCATCCGGCAGGGTACCTGGCCGGAATCCTGGCAGGTCTCCGTTCAGAAAAGGGTTTACCAGTGTCGGGTTGCGGCTGATCACATGGATGATCACATCTCTGCTGGCATCGTCTCCAGTGATGAGTGGCGCCGGCTGGTGATCACCCAGTATGAACAGCAGTGACCCGTCAGTGAGATAGCGAGCCGCGTAGTCTCCGGCAACGGCCAGGGCGTAATCGATGGCCTGAATATAATGTTCCCGAACCCGCTCCGGATCCCGCCAGAGCGAGGCGGGCGCCTCGCCAGCGCCTTCCCATTGCTGGAAAATCTGGCCATCTCCAATGCTGTCCCAATCGTCCAGCACTGGCAGTATCGGCACCCAGGGAGCGTGGCTGCTGATCAGTGCCAGCTCCGCGAACACTGGGGACGGCGTTGCCTGTCTAAGCTGTTCGAACCGGTGCCAGGTGAACTGATCGGGCATGGTGACCCAGTTGAACGCTGGCCCCTGGTAACCGAGCGCGTCTTGATCATAAATGCGGTGGTAGCCAAATAGCTGACCTTCCGGCCATTCCCGGGTGATGGCGGGCATCACCGCCATGGTCTGATGCCCGGTCACCCGGAAATCATCGATCAACGTGGCGTAGTTGCTGCTCAGCAGCGCTTCATAGGCAATCTGGGTGTTGATCCACTGCCCACTGAGCACCGAGAGATGGCCGAGCCAGGATTGCCCGCCCTGGATGGGTGCTTTCAGGCGGCCGGTGGCGACGGTCAGGCCGGCACTATCCAGCTGTTCGGCCAAGGTGGCCAGCCTGGGGCCCAATACCGGCCGGTAACGTTCATCGGTAAGCCCGGAGATGCCGTAGGATTCCACGAAGGCCAATACCACATCGGTATTGGCCAGGCCCGGCAGTGCGCGCGGTTGCCGGCTGGCGGTTGGTTGTTGTTCCAGGCCGGCACGAAAAGCCGAGGTGGCCTGATGCGTGTGTTTGATCAACGATCCCTGATTGGCGACGAAGGCCAGGGCCGGGCTCCCTACCCAAGGGGTCAGTATGGCCAGCGTGAGCAATGCCGTGGCGCTGAGCCCCAGGGCCCGCCCCCGTAACGGCAGCGTTCGGGCGAGGTGCAGTCCGAGCCGGCGAAACACCCAGGCCACGAGGGCCGCCGTCAGGATCAGCGCGACCAAAACCAGTACGGCCCCCGGGATACCCAGGTTGGTGCGGAGCAGATGCCAGGCGGCATCCAGCAAGCTCACTTCCAGATACAGATTCAGGCCCCGCCCCAGGCTCTGACGGACCAGCGCATCGGCCGCAATCAGCCAGACCATCAGGGCGTAAATGCCTGAAAACAGCATCGCCAGTCGGTCACGTTGGTTGGGTAGTTGGTGTAACAGCCACCAGATAATCAGGGCTTCCAGCGCCAGCCAGGGCGCCGGGCCCGGAAGTGCCAGGGCGGGTAGCAGCAACAGCCCGTTAAGCAATACAAAGGCGGCCAGCATCAAAGCGATCGGGCCTCTGGCGGTGGTGGCGCGTACTGGTACAGCCAGGTTTCAGTCAGTGCCTGGGAGCCTATTCTCAGGTAAAGGCGCAGGTCTATCGGGCTGGTGTCATCATCCGGAATTAGATCAAACATGGCGCGGAAGCCGTTGATGGCGTGCAGCGGCCTGGCCGATACCAGTTCTACTTTGCCCCGGCTGGCACTCACGACTGCCTCGACCCCGGCATGACGGTCCATCATTGAAAGGCTCCCGCCGGTAAAGTCCACCGCAAAGCGCCGGGAAAAGTAGGTTCGGGGCTGGCCAATAACACCTCCAATACCGGTGCGCGTGGCGACCACCGCGCCAAGCTCCGGATTTTGATCCGGCATGGTTTCGCCCCAGGTGAGCCGGTACCCGATGGGATAGGCTTCTCCGGGCCGCCAGGACTCCTTCGGATTCCAGAAGGCCACGATGTTGTCAAAGGTTTCATCGAGCGTCGGGATCTCCACCAGCATCACGGCGCCCTCGCCCCAGTTACCTCGGGGGGTTACCCAAAGACTGGGCCGCAATTCGTAAAACACACCGTCATCCTGGTAGTTGCTGAAATCCCGATCCCGTTGAAGCAGGCCAAAGCCTCGGGGTTGGTTATCGATAAAATGGCTAACCGTCACCTGCTCCGGATTGGTCAGCGGGCGCCAGATGCGCTCGCCGTTGCCGGTCCAGATGGCCAGGCCGTCGGAATCGTGAATTTCCGGGCGCCAGTCATTAGCCATGCGCCGATCATTCTCACCGGTCTGGTACATGCTGGTGAGCGGCGCGAGCCCGAAGCGTGTCAGCTCCCTGCGGGGGTACAGGGTGGCTTCCACGTCCATGGTCAGGTTGGCACCGGGATGAATCACAAACCGGTAGGCGCCGGCCACACTCGGCGAATCCAGCAGGGCATGGACCGTCAGTGACAGGTCGCCTGCGCCGGGGCGCTCCAGCCAGAAGGTGGTGAAGCGAGGAAACTCCTCTGGCTGCGGCAGCCCGGTATTGATCGCCAGGCCCCGGGCAGACAAGCCGTATTGGCGGGACTCGCCTACTGCCCGGAAATAGCTAGCTCCCAGGAATGCGGCGATGTCCCGGTTGAAGTCTTGATGGAAATGCACCCGGAATCCGGCGTAGCCCAGGCTATCCGGTAATTCACCGAGGTTGTTATTGTCGCCGTAGTCGAAACTCTCGCTTTGATACGGCAGCTCGTGGGCTAAGCCATCGACCACTTCAAAGAAATGCACGGGCTCCTGGAAGTAGAGGCCCAAATGAAAGAACTGGAGCTGAAAGGCGCTGTCTCGTTCCCGCCAAAGTGCCTGTTCTGGCCGGTAGCGTATACCTTGGTACTGGTCCCAATTGAGGGATTGCAGGCTTGGCGGCAGGGGGCTCTGGGGGGCGCGATAAGGTTGGGCCGCCAATATCCGGGCGTGTTCCCGGAGCCAACGGGCACTAAAAACCTGCCCGGCGGAGCCGGCAACGCTGGCCAGTGCTCGCCCGGTGCCGGACAGGGCAAGGGGGGCACCAGCGGCCAGTGCCAGTCCGAATTTCAGGAGGCGACGCCGATCCATGGGGAGTGCTCCGGTTGGTTTCTGTGGGTGTGAGTAGCGGTTTGTATCGGGCTCAGGTTCAGGCTCAGTCGGGCAAGTGCCCTACCCCAAGGTGAGTCGGGCTCAGACTGCCAAGCCTTGAGATGCAGAGATTGCATGGCTTCAGGGTGGTCGCAGAGCAGGCTGATCTGGCTGCTGGTGAGTGCGCCGGGGCCTTGTGCTGCACACTGGTTAACCAGGGCATTCAACACCCGTTGCTTGCTCCCCCCGGAGGGGCCGGGTTGGCGTTGCCGCCAACAGTGGTAACGGGGAGATAGCACTGTCTGTTCGAACCAGCTCAGTGATGGCAGGCGATTGTTCTGCGGGTGGTCCATCGAAGCGCGAGCGATGACTGGCACAGGGGATGCCTGTTCGGGAATGACCATTTGTTGGCCGGTGCGCTTGCCCGCTAGCCACACCGTGAGTAACGGCGCAATCAGCACCGGAATCGTGACCGGCAGGGCCCAGAGCGTCAGGTTCGGGCTGAACCACTGGATCAAAATCAGTACGCCGGCGCACACCAGTGCGGGCCGGGCAAAGTGCTGAAGCGCTTCCTCCAGCCCACCGGCACCGGTTCGATTCTGCCCCTGCCAACGCAAGCTGCTATTCACGACTGCACCGGCGACATGGCCGCTATGGGCGATCATTCGGATGGGTGCCAGTATCAGTGATATCAGGGTTTCAATGACCGTGCTGGCTGCCATCCGCCACCGGCCACCAAACAGCCTCTCGCGCCGGGCAAGGCACTGGTCTACCAGTGCCAGAATCCGCGGGCCCAGCAGCGTTGTTACGGTGAGCCCGATCAGGCAGGCGCCAGCCAGGTTCCAGCCTGTGGACGACACCCCGATCAGCCCGGGCAACGGTTGGCTAACCGGTGTTCCCGCCATGGCGAGGTAGCCAGACAAGGCAAGAAACGCCAACCACAGGGGTGAGGCCAGATAAGCCAGAATGCCGGTGAGTAGCGCCAGGCGGTGGGCAAAACGCAGCTTGGTCATCGTGAGCAAGGGGACCAGGTGCTGCAGGTTGCCCCGGCACCAGCGACGGTCGCGAATCAGGTCGTCTCCGAGGGTGGGCGGTGATTCCTCATAGCTGCCGGCGATGGCCGGTTCCAGCCACACCTCGAAACCGGCGCGGCCCATAAGCGCAGATTCGAGATAGTCGTGACTCAATATCGGGCCACGAAAAAGCCCCCAACCCCGTAACTTTCGCAAACCGCAGTGGGCCATGAACGGTGCTACCCGGATAATGGCATTGTGGCCCCAGTAATTGGCATCACCCAGTTGAACGGCTGCCAGGCCGGCACTGTGGATTCGGCCATAGCACCGATTGGCGAACTGTTGCAGCCGGGCAAAGCGGGTATCCGCCCGTACCAGCCTGGGTGCGGTCTGGATAATGCCGGCCCGGGGACGCTGTTCCATCAACTGAACGAGTTTTTCAATCGCTGAGGCTGTGAGCAGGCTGTCGGCGTCCAGCACCACCATGTAACGGTATCGGGCACCCCATCGTCGGAGGAAATCGGCGATGTTGCCGCTTTTGAAGTTCAGGTTCACTCGCCGGCGGCGGTAAAAAAGCCGGTTGCCGGCAGCCATACCGGCGCTCAATTCAGCGCAGGTTGCCTGTTCCTCAAGCCAGACTTCCGGGTCCTGACTGTCGGATAACACATAGACATCAAGTTGGTTGTGCCAGCCCTTGTCTTCAAGCTCTTGATACACAGCCTGAAGATTACCGAGGGAACGTTGCACCGGTTCGTGACAGACTGGCATCACCAACGCCAGCCGGCCTTTGAACGGCCCGGCGCCCGCACACCCTGAGAACCGGCGGCTGAGGCTGTGGGGATCGCCCCCGCGCCTGAGCATTGCAAAGCCGAACACCGCGGTCCAGAACCCGAGGCCTATCCAGGTAAACAGAATGGAAAACAGAACAACCAACAGTACCGCGGGCCACCCCTGTTGGGTCATGGACAGGCTATGGGAAAGCAGCCAAACGCCGAAAGTTGTCTGCCCCAGCACCAGCAGTGCGAGCAAAGCGCGCCGCTTGTAGGCGACAGTCTGCCAACGGTGTTCAGTCACCCTGGTACCCGATCCGGCTGCGGGTAAGTTTCGGCGGGGTAGCCTGGCGTTTGTCAGTGTCTGTCGAAAGAGAACGCTGAATGGCAGGCAGAACATGGCTCAGCTTTGCATTGCCTGCCCCGTAACAGTACCGGTCAACCACGTGTTGCAGGCGGGACAGAGCAACGGGGCAGGCGTCGTGCCGTACGGCACGAAGATAAAGCAATGCACGTTGATGGGTGGTGTCTGTCAGATCCACGGTTGTCTCCCGGCTTGTAACGGCTCGGAAACATACGGAAGCGTCCCGGTATTCAGACCACTTTATGACGCGTCATTAAGATACTGGTCTTTGAGCTTCACGTAGTTGGCTGCGGTGTATTTGAAAAACGTGCGCTCCTTGTCTGACAGTGCCCGGGCCTGCTTACACGGCGAGCCCACGTACAGGTATCCCGACTCCAGCCGCTTGCCCGGCGGCACCAGGGTGCCAGCCCCGATAATCACTTCGTCTTCCACGATGGCGCCGTCCATCACCGTGCACCCCATGCCCACCAGCACCCGGCTGCCAATGGTGCAGCCATGCAAAAGGGCTTTATGGCCAACGGTCACGTCATCACCAATGATTAACGGCCAGCCGCCAGGGTTGAAGTCGCTGGCATGGGTGATGTGCAGAACGGAGCCATCCTGAATGCTGCAGCGGTCGCCGATGCGGATTTTGTGCATGTCACCGCGGATGACGGTCATGGGCCAGACCGAGCAGTCTTCGCCCATGACCACATCACCGATGACCACGGCGTTCTCATCTACCCAGGTCCGTTCACCAAATTGTGGTGTGATACCCTTGTGAGTTCGTACATTTGCCATTACATATACCTTTTGACTGGCCTCGAATTGAGGGGAAGGAGTCTTTGGGAGGAGAGCTTTCCAAAAAACGCTCCTGCGGCACATCCATGTGGCGCTTCTGCTCCGCCATCCCTGGCTCCGCAAATTTTTGGAAAGCTCTCCTCCCAAAGACTCCCCCAAGTATTGGAGTTGCCTGAAAGTAACTTAAACCCGAACAGCTGAGAAGGGGACTTATGAATAACCCGCTACTGACTGACGATCTGTTGCCGAAGTTCGGCCATATCCGCACCGAGCACATGGAAACGGCGATTGACCAGATTCTCAGCGAAAATCGCATGAAGATTGCCGAGCTGTCCCAGCAGGACGACCCAACCTGGGACACCCTGGCCCAGCCGATGCAAGCGCTAGAGAACAAGCTCAGCAACGCCTGGTCGGTGATTTCACACCTGAACGGCGTGATGAACAACGACGACTTGCGCAAGGTGTACAAGAACTGTCTGGAAAAGCTGACCGAGTACAGTACCGAAGTCAGCCAGAACGGTGCCCTGTGTGAGGCGTACAAGAAACTGGCCGCACGGGAGGATTTCAAGGCATTGAGTGAGCCCCAGCGTAAATCCATCGAGAACGTGCTGCGGGATTTCCGCCTGGGCGGGGTCGACTTGCCGGAAGACAAGAAGAAGCGTTACGCGGACCTGTCCCGGGAGCTGGCGGAGTTGTCCAACAAGTTCAGTGATAACGTGCTGGATGCCACTCAGCACTGGTTCAAGCAGATTACCGACGTAGACGAGCTGTCCGGCCTGCCGGAAACCGCCATTGAGGGTGCCAAGCAGGCGGCGCGGCAGAAAGATCTGGATGGCTACGTGATCACCCTGGATTTCCCCAGTTTCTACCCGGTGATGACCTACTGCAACAACCGGGAACTGCGCCGGGAGGTGTACGAGGCGTTTGTGACCCGTGCCTCAGACCAGGGCCCGGATGCGGCTACCTGGGACAACACGCCGGTAATGGCGGAAATCCTCAAGCGCCGCCATGCGCTGGCCCAGCTGCTGGGTTTTGATAACTACGCCGAGCGTTCCCTGGCCACCAAGATGGCCCGGAGTGTCGACGAGGTGCTGGAATTCCTGAACCAGCTGGCGGCCAAGTCCAAGCCCCAGGCAGAGAAAGAGTTTGCCGAGCTGAAGGCGTTTGTGAAAGATGAATACGGTGTAGACGACCTGCAGGCCTGGGACATCGGCTACTACAGCGAAAAGCTGCGCCAGAAGCAGTACGACATCTCCCCGGAAACCCTGCGCCCCTGGTTCCCTGTGGATAAAGTGGTACCGGGCCTGTTTCGGGTGGCGGAGAAGTTGTTTGATGTGCAAATTGAAGAGCACACAGGCGTAGAAACCTGGCACGAAGACGCCAAGGCCTACTGCATCAGCCGTAACGGCCAGCCCATTGCCTGGTTCTATCTGGACTTGTTCGCCCGCCAGGGCAAGCGCGGCGGTGCCTGGATGGCCGACTGCCGGGTACGCTGGCGCAACCAGCGTGGCACGCTGCAGCTGCCGGTGGCATTCCTGACCTGTAACTTCACCCCGCCGGTGGATGGCAAGCCGTCGCTGCTGACCCACGACGAAGTCACCACCCTGTTCCACGAGTTCGGCCACGGCCTGCACCACATGCTCACCCAGGTGGAAGTGATGGACGTATCCGGCATTAACGGCGTGGCCTGGGATGCCGTCGAACTGCCGAGCCAGTTCCTGGAAAACTGGTGCTGGAACCCGGAATCCCTGGCCCTGATCGCCAGCCACCATGAAACCGGCGAGCCACTGCCGGAAGACCTGCTGAAGAAGCTGCTGGCCGCCAAGAACTTCCAGTCTGGTATGGGAATGGTACGCCAGCTCGAGTTCTCACTGTTCGACTTCCGCCTGCACGCGGAATTCACCGACGTGGCTCCCACCAACCCGCTGGACATGCACCGCAAAGTTCGGGAAGAAATCGCCGTGGTCCAGGCGCCGGAGTTCAACCGGTTCCCCAACGGCTTCTCCCACATTTTCGCGGGTGGCTACGCCGCGGGTTACTACAGCTACAAGTGGGCGGAAGTGCTGGCCGCCGATGCCTTCTCCCTGTTCGAGGAAAAAGGCATCTTCGACCCGGAAACCGGCCAGGCCTTCCTGCACAATATCCTTGAAAAAGGTGGCTCCCAGGAGCCCATGGAACTGTTCAAAGCCTTCCGCGGCCGCGAACCGCAGGTGGATGCCCTGCTGAAACAATCCGGCATCACGGACGAAGCTGCCTGATACAATCCACCACGGTTGTCGCAGCGGCAACCGGGTGTGTGTTACTGGAGTAAAGTTATGGCAAGTCCGAAACGCTTCATCGCCGGCGCGGTGTGCCCCCGCTGCGCGGAGATGGACAAGATCACGATGTTCACCACCGAGGCCGGCGATCAGATTCGCGAGTGCGTGGCCTGTGGTTATACCGATGCCCTGTCTGACCAGCCGCAGCCGGAGGCTCCGGAGATTGAAACCCGGGTGAACAAGAAGGCCAACACCGATGACCATACCGTAAAGCAGGTGGTGTTTTTTAAGGCTGGCTCTGAGGACTGACCTTGTTTTGGGGTTTGGCCTTGTAGCCTGTTGGTTTGGAGATGGCCTTGTAGCCTGCTGGATTGGGGGATGGTCGGGGTTCGGGAGAGGGTTCCAAAACGGAAAACGTGGTTTTCCTGATTGTTTTGGAACCCTCTCCCGAACCCCTTTTATTTGGCTTGTTCAGAACCGCTTGGGTGCTGGAATTCCAAAGAATGTGGTGAAGCCTGGCCCTGTGTTCTGCGCTTTTATAACGATTCCTGTGAAGATCAACGTTTGGGGTTGGTGGGGGGTGTCAAAACAATCAGGAAAACCACGTTTTCCGTTTTGACACCCCCCACCAACCCCAAACCACTCTCAAAAACCGCAGGCTACCAAAAAGCGACGATCACCAAAGATCGATCAAAGCACCATAGCCGCCAACCACCCAAAGACCAGCAATGGGAGGTTGTAGTGCAGGAACGTCGGCACCACGGTATCCCAGATGTGGTTGTGCTGGCCGTCCACGTTCAGGCCCGCTGTCGGCCCAAGGGTGGAATCAGACGCCGGTGAACCCGCATCCCCCAGGGCACCGGCCGTGCCCACCAGGGCCACGATGGCCAGGGGGCTGAAGCCCAGTTGCAGGGCCAGCGGCACGTACAACGCCGCAATGATGGGAATGGTGGAGAACGACGAACCAATCCCCATGGTAATTAGCAGGCCCACCACCAGCATCAGTAATGCTGCCAGCGCCTTGTTGTCACCGATAGCGGCCACCGAGCCCTCCACCAGGCTGGCAATCTCGCCGGTTTCCCGCATCACCTCGGCAAAGCCGTTGGCGGCAATCATGATGAAACCGATCATCGCCAGCATCTTCATGCCCTCGGTGAACAGGTCATCCGCTTCCTTCCACTTCACCACACCGGAAATATTGAACAGCACGAAGCCCGCCAGGGCGCCCAGGATCATGGAGCCCAGCCATAGCTGAACGACAAAGGCCACGGCAATAGCCACGAGCGCCATCACCAGGGTTTTGGGGTTGTATTTCACATCCACCCGTTCGGTCTGCTCGATGCGCTTGAGATCGTAGCCCCGGCCGCCCCGGTAGCTGAAGAACACGGCAATCAGCAGGCCGATGAGCATGCCCAGGGCCGGCAGGGCCATGGCGGACATGACGTTCAGCTCGCTGGCATCCACGCCGTTATCGCCGACATTGGCCAGCAGGATCTCATTCAGGTAAATACCGCCAAACCCTACGGGCAGGAACATGTACGGGGTGATCAGGCCGAACGTGAGCACGCAAGCTACCAGACGGCGGTCCATACTCAGCTTGGCCATCACGTACAGCAGTGGCGGAACCACCAGGGGAATGAAGGCGATATGGATTGGCAGGATATTCTGGGACGAGATGGCAATGGCCAGCAGCAGGCCGATGATCATGAACCGGATGCCGGTGGCCGCGCCGCCCTCCTCCTGTCGGCCGACGATGGCCAGGGCCTTGTCGGCCAGGGCGTGGGCCAGGCCGGATTTGCCGATGGCCACGGCGAAGGCACCCAGGGTAGCGTACGACAGCGCTACCGTGGCACCGCCACCCAGGCCGGTGTTGAAGGCATTGATGGTGGTTTCCAGAGACATTCCTGCCACCAGGCCACCGGAAATGGCACCAATGATCAGGGCGACGACAACGTGGATGCGGCACAAGCTCAGCACGAGCATGATCAGTACCGCGGCAACAACGGCATTCATGGCAAACTCCGGGTAGGAATTGAAGATTTACCGGCGCCTTTTGGGCACCGGCAGCACGAAAAGTGGGCTAATGTGCAGGAAATGACTGCGGCAGTCAAAGCGGTTGTGTAACGATCACTCGGTGTCGAGGCGGGCGAACCTGGGGACCTGTTCGCCGGCCACTTCCACGGTTTCCCGGAACATTGCCAGCGGCCTCACCCAGAGGCTGTAGTCCCCGTAAAGGCAGCGGTACACCACCAGGGGTTCCTCGGTCTCGCTGTGCCGGGCTACGCCAATGACCTCGTAATCCTTGCCTTTGTAATGGCGGTATCGGCCGGGGGTGATGGGGTGCTTTTTGTCGAACATGCCTTCCTCTCAGGTGGTAACCGGGGATTACCCCTTAATTTCGGCGGACTCCCGCGCCAGTTACGTCTACACTTAACTCAGACGCTGGGGTTTGGATCTGTCGCCGTGCAGCCGTTCCCCAGTGTAGTTCAAGACTCCAGAGCCGGGAATAACAGACAAGAATGAAAGGCCCTTTTCCGCGCACCATATGCCAGCTTTTCGGGCTGTTGCTGTGTGTTGTCAGCTTCCGGGTGTTTGCAGAGCCCGTGGGATTTGACTGGGTTGAGGTGCCCGAGGACAACCTGACCGTTACCCAGGTACAGCAACTGCCTGATAGCCAATGGCAATACAATAGCGCTGCCAGGGTGCTGAACCAGGGCTTCAGCAATGGTGCGTTCTGGCTGAGGGTGCCGATTACGCCGGAGCCCGTCAACCGGGTGCTGGAAATCGCCTATCCGTTGTTGGATGAGGTATCCGTTTACTGGGAACTGGACGGCCAGATTGTCGAATCTCACCACACCGGAGACACCCGGCCATTCGATACCCGGCCGATCATACATCGTAATTTTGTGTTTCTGGTGCCGTCGAACACCGAGCCAGTCGTCGCCTGGGTAAGGGTGAAAACTCAGGGAGCGGTGCAAATTCCCATGGCGGTTACGACATCAGCCCGGTTTCTCGCCAACGAGCAGTTTTCCTATGGCTGGCAGGCCATGTTTCTGGGCATCGTGGTGGCTTTGTCGTTTTATAACCTCTTTCTTTTTGTCATCGTTCGCCACACCACGTACCTGTGGTATGTGCTCACAGTTGTATCAACCGGCATGATCCAGCTCAACTTTAATGGCTTGCTATTCCAATGGATCTGGCCTGATCTACCCGGCCTCAACCGCTACTTTACGGTGCCGGCGATCAGTCTTGGCATGTTTTGCGCCGTCATGTTCACCATTAAGTTTCTGGCGGTACGTCACTACAGTCTCCTCAGTTATCGCATCTTGCAGGGGGTGATCGGCGCCTGCAGTTTTACCTTCTTCTACGGTGTGTTTGGTCCCTATCAAAGTGGCATTGCTCTGGTCAGTGGGATCGCTGCTTTTGCAACTCCGGCGGCGTGGCTGATCGGGCTGTATGTCTGGCGTCAGGGGCAGGTGCTTGCGGGGTTTTACGTGCTTGCCTGGACGCCTCTGCTGGTGGGCCATCTGGTGCTGGCGGTCAGTAAGCTGGGCTGGATACCCACCAGTCAGGTCACCGAACTGGTGCCTCAGGCAGGGGTGGCGATTGAGGCTATTCTGCTATCGTTTGCCCTCGCCTACCGGATCAACCTGGAACGTCGACGCCGGCAGGAGGCACAGGAGCATGCACTGAAAGTGCAGCAGCAGGCCAACCTGACGCTGGAAGCACGGGTGAGAGAGCGCACCGAAGAGCTGGAGCGTGCCAACGAACAGCTCAAGGCCATTAGCCTGACCGATGGCCTTACCCACGTGGCAAACCGCCGCCGGTTTGATGAGAAACTGGAGATTGAGTGGGGCCGTGCGCTGCGCCATGAGCACGAGCTGAGCTTGCTGTTACTGGATATTGATCACTTCAAGCGGGTCAATGATGAGCTGGGGCATCTGACCGGCGATGATTGCCTGGTGGCACTTGCCGGCATTTTGCGGGCGGAAGTCCAGCGGGCAGGCGACCTTGTGGCACGTTACGGCGGTGAGGAGTTTGCGATACTGCTGCCAACCACCGATTCCGAGGGTGCCCTGTTAGTGGCAGAGCGCATTCGCAAGGCGGTTGCGGGAACCCCTGTGGCCACTAAAGAGCAGGATGCGCCGGTGCCACTGACCATCAGCGTTGGTGTGGCAACCATGCTACCGGCGAGAGGCGTCAGCAGCCCAGAGCTGATGCGCCGCGCCGATGAAGCGCTCTATGCCGCCAAGGATAATGGCCGCAATCGGGTGGCGGTGTGGCAGCCGAAAGTGCCGGCCCCCACCGCCGACTCCTGAGTCTCAGTTTTTCAGTTTGTACTTGCCTGGGCCCAGGAAAATCACTGCAAAGGCAATAAACAGGAAGAAACCCTGCAGCTCCAGTGCCCAGCCTCCGTTGCTGCTGAGGCTCAACAGCTGATGCCCATGGACCAGGGCAATGGCGACGATCATATTGAAGACAATAATCAACGCGCCAATCCGGGTCTGGTAGCCCAGTATCACCATCAGCGGTGCAATGACTTCACCCACGTAAACGCCGTAGGCGAAAATGGTTGGCAGACCGTGGGCAGCCAGCTGCCCTTCGATGAAGCCGACACCGTTCAACAGTTTCGCGATGCCATGAAACAGCAGCAGTCCGCCCAGGGTGAGCCGGACAATCAGTTTTCCCAAATCGGCGTTTTCGAGCAAGGTTCAGTTCTCCATCCTATAAATTGCGAATGTCAGGATACATTGTCACGAGCGCTTTTATCAGCCGGTTTTGTGCGCCCGTGGGGATATCATTCCGCTCCATGGCTAAAATCAGGTTTTCGGCCAAGGCATTGAACTCAGTGTCGGTAATACCCATGTCGGAATGCAGTTCCCGCATCGGCCGTCCGGTGTAGGTACAAGGCCCGCCGCTGAGCTCGCACAGCTGGTCGGTCAGGTTGCGGTGGAACTGGGCTACATCCATGCCTTTGAATTGCTGGTTGATACGTTCGTCGTCCACGATCAGGTAAAGCAGGTCCTCCACTACGTTGGCTATGCCCTCACGTTCACCGAGCTGCTGATACAGAGATTCGTCAGGCTGGTTATTCAGGCTCTGGCAGCCAACCAGGATCAGCGCGATCCCTGACAGTAGAGCGGCGATCAGGTGTTTGAGGTACAGATTGGCCATCATCAGAAACTCCCCTGCAGCGACAGATACAGGCCTTGTTGGTCTTCCAGTGTGGCAATGTCGCCCAGGCTTACGAGGGCGCCGGTAACTGCCAACCGACGGTCCGGGACCCAGGCTATGAACAGGTCCCACCAGTCATCTTCGGCGGCAAAATTCAGGTTGTCCGGCTTTTGCCGGTACTCCGCTCCGACCAGCCACTGACGAGTGAGGAAAATTCCTACGCTGCCTTCCATCATTACCTCATGGCTATTGTTTTGGTCACCGCCGAAACCTAGCAATCCGCCTTGGTTGGCCCGAGTTGCTCGGGCCGTCAGGTTAACCAGCAGGTTGCGATCCAGAACCGCGGCGAAGAATAGTTTGCTTCCACTGAAGTAGATATCGGTACCAGTGTCATCACGGGCACCGATTGCGGAGGGCACGGTAAAATCCCGCTGGCGCTTGTACTGTACCCCGGCGGACAATTGGCCCCAGGGGCTGTATAACACGTCGCCGGCGAGTCGGACCTTGGCCCCGAATATATCCAGGTTCAGTTCATCCTGTTCAAGGCCGAAGCCGTCTTTGAGGGTAAAGACCAAACTGTCCAGGTCTAGGGTCTGCCGTGCTATGGTGAGCTCCAGCCGGTTATTCCAGTTCAGCCCGGCACCAGTGACCGTGAGCGAGTAATCGTCCACTTCGGCACGGCTGAGTGCCAGGGTGCCGCCCCATTCCTCGTCGCTGGCATAGCTGCCCAGCAGTGCCCAGGGGACCAGGCCACCGCCGGCACTGCCCTCAATGGTGGTGACGCCTCCGGTCGCCCAAATCCGACTGCCAATGTCGGCCATGGCGGTCGATGCCATCAGAAGCGCCATGGTGAGTGTGACCAACAGTCTTGCTGTCATTCTGAATACTCCGGGTTGGGTTGGCTCAGCTCCCCTTTGCGGTCGGCCAGGGCCTGTGCAGTCTCCGGCAGGTCCTCAGGATGAACCGGGCGGCTGAGGTAAAAACCCTGGCCGAGGTTGCAGCCCCAATGTTGCAGCAACTGCCAGGCTTCCAGATTCTCAATGCCTTCGGCCACGACCTTCAGCCCGAGGCCGTGGGCCATATCAATAGTGGACTTTACGATCAGCTGGTCCTGGGGCTCGGAATCCAGCTGCAGCACGAACGACTTGTCGATTTTCAGCTCCTGTACCGGCAGCTTGCGCAGCTGGGACAATGAGGAGTAGCCGGTGCCAAAGTCATCCACCGACAGGGTTACGCCCAGCTCCCGGAGCTGGTTCAGGGTAGCCATTGCCTCCTCCGGATCCTCCATCAGTGCACTTTCAGTGACTTCCAGGGTGACCCGCTCCAGATCGTGGTGCCAATCGTTAAAGGTTTCCGCGATGTGCCGGGTCAGGTCGGGCCAGGTCAGGTCCATTGCGGACAGGTTAATGGCGACGCCCGCGTCGACACCCTGCTCATGCCATTGTCGGGCATCCCTGGCGACCCGTTTCAGGATATGGGCCGTCAGATCGTGGATCTGCCCTGACTGTTCGGCGAGAAAGATGAACTCTTCTGGGGACACAAAGCCCAGTTCCGGATGAATCCACCGTACCAGGGCCTCTACCTGCACCAGCTTCCCGGTCTGGCTGTTCAGTTTTGGCTGGTAGTTCATGTGCAACCCGTCACTCAGGATAGCGGCATGCAGGTCGGTGATCAGTTTCAGTTCTCTGAGATGGCTCTCATCCTGCCCAGGCTGGTATCGGGTAAAGGGTTCTGGGTTTGCCTCGGCCTGTTCGAACGTCAGGTTGAGCCTGCGGCGCAGAGCATCGGTGTCTGAGGCGTCCTCGGGCAATTCCATGGTTACCATGGTGACGCGCAGGGAGAAGGGAGTCTGGTCCACCTGCAGCGGAGACTCAATGAGTGCGTGCAGTTGACGAATCCTGTGGTTGCGTCGCTCCGGGGGCAAGGGGGGAATCAGGGCCAGAAACTCGCCGCCGCCGGTACGGGCAAGGATTCGGGCATCCTGAAGTTCCTGTTGCAGGCGTTTTGAAATACCGATCAGCACCTTGTCGCCGAACTCCAGGCCCAGGGTATCGTTAATGTCGGAGAGGTCGTTGAGCCGGATACCCAGAAGGATGCCCTGGGCTTTTTGTTCAAACAGATCGGCGGCTGCCTGCATCAATGCGTTGCGGTTGCCAAGGCCAGTGACGTCATCATGGGTGGCCGCATAGCGGATCTGGGCTTCCCTTTCCCGGAGACCGGACAGCATGTCCCGCAGGGCGTTCCTGAGCTGGGTCAGTTCGCCGCCGGCCCGGATTGTGGGGGGGCGAGGGGTATTTCCTTCACCGATTGCGCGCGCGTAGCTTGCCAGTTGCAAAACCGGACGCCCCAGATTCCGGGCGATAACCAGGGCCAGCACGATGGCGAAAATAAGGATGGCGGTCACCAGCAAGGCAATTTCCACGGCCCGTCGGTAGTAGTTCTGAAGCGTGGCATCACGGCTGATCAGCAGCACTGCCTGGATGGCGGCGGGCTCCGATTCGCCAAGGTTGATAATGCGTGTGAAATAGCCGGCGCTCTCGATGAAATTGGCGTCCCCCGATGCCCCGGCGAGCTCCTGTTCAAGGTTGTCGTCAATGCTGGCGGTGGCGGCGAAACTGCTCAAACTGCCAGTCTGGTTTGATTGGGCCCGAAAAATTACCGATGTGCCACTGAGCCGGGCAATCACTTCTGCCAGGGGTTGGTCCATGGCGAAACCGGTGACCAGCCAGGCTCGAAGTCCGGGCGCCTCAATCGGAATAACAAGAACTTCGTAACCCCTACCGTCGATTGCCCGCAGTGACCGGGTGAAACCGTTGCGGCGGGAGTTGCTCAGCTGTTCTTGTGATATTTGAGGAAAGGGTTGTTGCAGTGTAGAGGCCAGAGGCTTTCCCTGGCTGTCCAGTAACAGCGCAAAGTCAGCACCCACCCTGCCGCTGTGATTTTCGAGAGCGCTGTCAATCGTGGCCGGGTCTCCGCTGGCGATGGCAGAACGGAAACCGAAATCCTGCACCACGACACTGAGCCGCGACAGTTCCAGCTCGGTGCGCCGGTCAATGACTTCGTTGGTCAGCCGTTTCCCAATGGCCAGTTGTTCCAGGGCCCTGCTTTTTTCATCCTCGAACAGGTACACCATCAGCAGGGCAACGATCACAAGACTGACCAGAGCGACCAGCGAGATCATGGCGGTAATGAGTCGGCCGCGGAACCCGAGACGAGCAGCCAAGGCCATTACAGCTTCCGGAAGCGTTGCTGGAGTCGGTCCAGGGAGCCTTCTGTGGCTGGCGCGGGTTCCAGATCGAGGGTAACGACCACTGTTTGACTGCCGTTACCTATTTCCCGAGTTACCGGGTGAGTGTTATCTAGCAGGCGTGGGTGCCATACGTTCAAGGTTATGCTGCCCTGGTTGTCTTTGGCGACCCCGGGATCGATGGGCAGGGTAACCTGGCCATGTTCGTTGGTCTGGCCGAAGGTCGAAGTGTCTGTGACCACCACAAAGCCTTGCATGTGATCATGTATGTTGCAGCCCAGCTCAACGATGCCAGGTTTGTCGAATATGATCGGGGCGGCAGGGCGATCAGCGTAGAGTTCGATATTGAACGTCTTTGCGGGTGAAAACGAGTAGACGTGGTGTTGTGTATTGTCACGGTTCGGAAAATCCACGCTGGATCCGATGGGAACAACCAGAATATGAGGGTGGAAGGCACGATCCTTCTGATATATTTCTGCGATTACCGGGTCGGGCCTGAGGCCACTGGGCACCGAAACCACGGCATTGGCAACAGGCGCATCGCTGCCAACAAGCCTGACGGACACTGACAGTTCGTGGCCACTCGTTATGGCGGGTATTGCCGGCATTGAAAGGAGCGCCGTCAGGGTGACAGTGGACGTTTTCATGGATTCCTCGAGCATATCAGACCATACCAGAACCGAGCGAAAATCGAATGTGATTCCGTACTAACAGGTTCTCCCAATAATGCCGCATCCAGTCCCAGGCTCGGTTGTTGACTTGGTCGATAAAAGGATCAAGATCAAGATTGTAATAATCCGGTGTGCCGGCGATCTGCAGTACGGTGACGGTAATGGAATCATCGAGTTCGTTAGCGAATGGCTCGCCAATCAGTTCGTGGGCCAGCAGGTTGGCACGGGTTGCCTCCAGATCCACCAGTTCGCTGGCTCGAATTGAGCGGTTACTGTCGTGCATCTCTTCCATCAACCGATGACAGAGGTAGGCTCGTATCAGAAGCCCATCCAGACCGTCGTATTGCACCAACAGCACGGACGGCTGGGTAAAGTAGCGGATAGCGGCGTCGACGAAAGGCTGAAACAGCTGGGACTTGCCGGCCTCCCGTGCGCAGGCATCAACACACTCGATCAGTCTTGGCGCCATTTCGATGTATTCGACGGCAAACTGGAACAACGACGTGGCCGGCTGATAGCCGTCAACCACGATCGCTGTGGGCAGTTGGGCGGCTTTCTCCTTCATCTGCCGGAGAAATGCGCCGGAGCGGGCTTCCTTTCGCCTTGCCTGGTCAATGATGTTGAGAACAGCCTTTGGTGTCATTTCAGGAGATGCCAGTGTATGAACAAGTTGAGGTCGCAAGGCGTTCCCCCTGGGTCGAGGAGTACACGGGCAAAGGCGCCAATGCTGAATCACAAACGCCCCCGCCGTTTCTGATCAGTGTAGCCAAGATTTTGGGCTCTGCTGTGGTTATGACAGAAGTTAACCTTTCACGGCCAGAACGCGGTTCAGGGTCAGCTCTGGCTGAACCAGGTGTCCTGGCGGGTATAACGCCAGCAGAGCCAGCCCATGCTGGCGGCTCTGGCCAGCATCAGGGCTATGAGCGACAGCCAGAGCCCATGGTTGCCCCACCCAGTGCTCAGCCACCAGACCGGCAGGAACACGCCAAGGGCCGAAAACAGCATGGTGTTCTGCATTTCCCGGGTGCGGGTGGCGCCGATGAATACACCGTCCAGCAGGAAACCCCATACCGCGGCCAGCGGCAATAGCCACAGCCAGGGCAGGTACTGCCAGGCCGCGGTGCGCACCTCTTCCAGCCCGGTGAGCAGGCTGATCAGCCATCGACCTCCAAGGACAAAGGCAATGGTCAGTATCAGCGAGCCCCATAAAGACCAGCGCAGGGCGCTTCGGAAAGCCAGGCGAAAGCGCCGCCGGCTGCCCTTGCCAACGGCTTCGCCAATCAGTGCCTCGGCGGCATTGGCGAACCCGTCCAGGGCATTGGAGATCACCAGCAAAAAGGTAATCAGCACAGCATTGGCGGCCAGGATCACATCGCCTTGGCGGGCGCCTTGGGCAGTGAAAAACGCCAGCACCAGCAGCAGTGCGATGGTCCTGACCATGATGTAGCGATTCACCTGCAGAATCGCCAGGTAATCGGACACCTGGCCGATCAGCGCCCGGGTCAGCCGCTGGCCTTCGGGCATTCTGCGTAACACGATGGCAAAACCGATCAGGGCGGCACCGTACTCGGCGATGACCGTGGCCAGGGCCACGCCGCGACTGTTCCAGCCCAGAACCGTCACAAAAAACACATCGAGCACGATGTTGATGCCGTTGGCGATGATGAGCATCACCATAGGCCCCCGGGGGAACTGGGTACCAATGAGCCAGCCCACCAGGGTGTACTGGCACAGTACCGCCGGCGCGCTCCAGATCCTGATTGCCGCGTATTCGGCGGCCAGCTCGGCCACCGCCGGGCTGGGGTTCATCAGGGTCAGGCCCAGGCTGATCAGGGGCTTATGAAATACGATGAGCATCAGGCCGATGCCGACCGCCAGCACGATGGAACGCAGCAGCAGCGCTACCTGGGCGAAGGGGTCACGTTTGCCCCAGGCCTGGGCCGCCAGCCCCGTGGTTCCCATGCGCATAAAGCCGAATGTCCAATACAGAATACTGAACAGGTTGGCACCGACCGCCACAGCACCAAGGTATTCCGGACTATCCAGGTGGCCCAGCACGGCGGTGTCCACCAGGCCGAGCAGTGGCACGGTCAGGTTGGTCAGCATCAGCGGCCAGGCCAGTGCCCAGAGGCGATGGTCTGTACTGGTCATTATGGGCCTTTTATGAGTTATGGTTCTCAAAATTCCGTGTTTATCCGTTTTGGATTTAAGGATTTTTTAGCCTTTTCTTGATCTGTGTCTATACTCGATCCTGATGTATCCATAATCAGGCTTTCACTCTGAGGCCATCCGGTGTTGCGAGCGCCGGGGTGTGTCGCAGGGGGATGACGCAAAATCCGACAAGAATAACACTCTGTGGAGACACAGTATGCGCGTGCATGCCAAGCGGGCAGTAGCCCTAGCCGCTGGTCTGTTGTTGCCGGTCACTGTCATGGCTGACTGGACCATGAACATGTCACCCGGGGTGACCAGCACCAGTAACCAGATTTTCAGCCTTCATATGACCATTCTCTGGATCTGTGTCGCCATTGGCGTCATCGTTTTCGGGGTTATGTTCTGGTCAATCTTTGCTCACCGCAAGTCCCGGGGTGCCAAGCCCGCGAACTTCCATGAGAACACCGTGGTGGAGGTGCTCTGGACCATTATCCCACTGGCCATTCTGGTGGCCATGGCGATTCCCGCCACCGCGACACTGGTCGAGATGTACGACACCACCGAATCGGATGTCGACATCAAGATCACCGGTTACCAGTGGCGTTGGCAATACGAGTACATTGACGACGATTTCAGTTTTTTCTCGAACATGTCGACGCCGCGCGACCAGATCCGCAATCGTCAGGCCAAGGGTGAACATTACCTGCTGGAGGTCGATAACCCGCTGGTGATTCCTGTCGGCAAGAAAGTCCGTTTCCTGCTCACCGCCAACGATGTCATTCACTCCTGGTGGGTGCCGGCATTTGGTGTGAAGAAAGATGCCATTCCCGGGTTTATCAACGAGACCTGGACCCGGGTGGATGTGCCCGGCACCTACCGTGGCCAGTGTACCGAGCTTTGTGGCAAGGACCATGGCTTTATGCCGGTGGTCGTCAAAGCGGTGCCTGAGGAGGAATACAACGAATGGGTGGCGGAGCAGAGAGAAATGGCTGAAATGGAACGCCAGTTGACCGAGAAAGACTGGACTCTCGACGAGTTGATGGAGCGTGGTGAACGGGCTTATGCAACCGCCTGTGCCAGCTGCCACCAGGCTGATGGTACCGGTATGCCTCCGGCGTTTCCGGCTCTGAAGGGCAGCCAGATGGCGCTGGAAGATATGGACGCGCACATCGAAATAGTCGTGAAAGGCTCGCCCGGTACCGCCATGCAGGCCTTCGGCAACCAGTTGAGCGAGGTCGACCTTGCCGCGGTGATTACCTACGAGCGGAATGCCTGGGGTAACAACACCGGCGAAATGGTCACGCCCAAAGAGATTTTTGATTACAAGAACCAACAGTAATCAACGCCAGATAACAACAATCACCAGCCATAACAAACGGCGGTAACGGGGGTTTTCATGAGTGCGGTTGCAGATACCCACACCCAGGACCATCATCATGGCCCGGCCAAAGGCATTAGCCGCTGGCTGTTGACCACAAATCATAAAGACATCGGGTCGATGTACCTGATCTTCAGTTTCGCCATGTTCCTGCTGGGTGGCAGCATGGCGATGGTGATTCGGGCCGAGCTGTTCCAGCCCGGCCTGCAGATTGTCGAGCCGGAATTCTTTAACCAGATGACCACCATGCACGGCCTGATCATGGTGTTTGGTGCGGTTATGCCGGCCTTCGTCGGCCTGGCCAACTGGATGTTGCCGCTGATGGTGGGGGCGCCTGACATGGCCCTGCCGCGGATGAACAACTGGAGCTTCTGGCTGCTGCCCTGTGCCTTCCTGATTCTGGTCTCTACCCTGTTCATGCAGGGCGGTGCTCCGGACTTTGGCTGGACCTTCTATGCACCGTTGTCGACGACCTACGGGCCGCCGAGTACCACCTTCTTTATTTTCGCGGTGCACATCATGGGTGTGTCGTCGATCATGGGCGCCATCAACGTGATTGCCACCATTCTGAACATGCGGGCGCCGGGTATGACCCTGATGAAAATGCCCCTGTTCGTATGGACCTGGCTGATTACTGCCTTCCTGCTGATTGCTGTCATGCCGGTACTGGCTGGTGTGGTCACCATGATGCTGATGGACATCCACTTCGGGACGAGCTTCTTTGATGCTTCCGGTGGCGGTGATCCGGTGCTGTTCCAGCACGTGTTCTGGTTCTTCGGGCACCCCGAGGTGTACATCATGATCCTGCCGGCGTTCGGGGCCATCTCGCACATTGTGTCTGCGTTCTCCCGCAAGCCACTGTTCGGTTATGCCTCCATGGTGTATGCGGTGGGTGCGATCGCTATCATGTCGTTCATGGTCTGGGCGCACCATATGTTCACTGTGGGCATGCCCTTGGCGGGCCAGTTGTTCTTCATGTACGCCACCATGCTGATTGCGGTGCCCACCGGGGTGAAGGTGTTCAACTGGGTGACCACCATGTTCCGGGGCTCCCTGAGCTTTGAGGCGCCGATGCTGTTCTCGGTGGCCTTTATCATCCTGTTTACCATTGGCGGGTTCTCCGGACTGATGCTGGCCATCGCGCCGGCGGACTTCCAGTACCACGACACTTACTTTGTGGTGGCGCACTTCCACTACGTACTGGTGCCGGGTGCCATCTTCGGCATCTTTGCCTCTGCCTACTTCTGGCTGCCCAAGTGGACCGGCCACATGTACGACGAAACACTGGCCAAGACGCACTTCTGGTTGTCGTTCATCGGTATGAACCTGGCGTTCTTCCCCATGCACTTCCTGGGGCTGGCGGGTATGCCGCGCCGGATTCCGGATTACGCCCTGCAGTTCACCGACTTCAACATGATCTCCAGTATCGGGGCGTTCATGTTCGGGGCAACCCAATTGCTGTTCCTGTTCATCGTGGTCAAGTGTGTGAAGGGCGGCAAGAAAGCGCCCGCCAAGCCCTGGGATGGTGCTGAAGGTCTTGAGTGGACCGTGCCGTCACCAGCGCCTTACCACACCTTCTCCACTCCACCGGAAGTGAAATAACCGGGAGACTGCACCATGTCTGAGCAAACAGGTGAGAAAACGCCAGAGCGTAAAAGTAATGCGAGGGTGATTGGCTGGTGCCTGTCAGGGGTGGTGGGCATGTTCGCCTTCGGGTTCGCGCTGGTGCCGTTGTATGAGGTGTTCTGTGAGATCACCGGCATCAACGGCAAAACCGGTGGCCGGTATGAAGCCAGTGCCACCCAGCAGGTGGATGAAAACCGGACCGTGACAGTTCAGTTCCTGGCCAGCAACGGCCCAGGTATGACCTGGAAATTCCGTCCGGTGGTTCGAAGTGTGCAAGTGCATCCGGGGGAATCCGTAACCATCAATTACTATGCCGAGAACCCGACCGATCAGCCCATGGTTGGCCAGGCGGTACCTAGCCTGGCCCCCTCCGAAGGCACTCTGTTCTTCCACAAGACCGAGTGTTTCTGCTTTAACCAGCAACCGCTGGAAGCGGGGGAAAGTGTGGAAATGCCGCTGATCTTTATCGTTGACCGGGACTTGCCGGAACACATCACCAAACTGACCTTGTCATACACCCTGTACGATCAGGGCAAGCAGGCGGAAGTTTCAAAGTCCGACCGGGCGCAGACAACAACTAACAATAACGGCTAAGCCATCGGAGACAGTTATGGCGGATAACCAGACCTATTACGTTCCCGAACAGAGCAAATGGCCCATCGTTGCCACTGTCGGGCTGGGGGTGACCCTCTACGGGGTGGCCTCAATCATGGTCAATGGCAAACAGGGTGAAAGCACCACCGGCTCCTGGATCATGTTCATGATAGGCGCCTTGATCATGGCGTACATGCTGTTTGGTTGGTTTGGCGCGGTCATCCGTGAGAGCCGGGCCGGCCTGTATAGCCCCCAGATGGACCGTTCGTTCCGCTGGGGTATGAGCTGGTTTATCTTTTCGGAAGTGATGTTCTTTGCCGCCTTCTTTGGCGCGTTGTTCTATGTTCGGGTGTTTGTGGTGCCCTGGCTGGGTGGTGAAGGCGACAAGGGCAGCACCAACATGCTCTGGGAGGGGTTCCAGGCCAGCTGGCCGTTGGTGAACAATCCGGACCCGCAAGCCTATCCGGGCCCCACGGAAGTCATCGGCCCCTGGGGCTTGCCTCTGATCAACACTATCCTGCTGGTAACCTCATCCTTTACCGTTACCATTGCCCATCACGCCATGAAGGCGGGTGACCGGGCAAAAATCAAACTCTGGTTGATGGCGACCATTGCGCTGGCGGTTGTGTTCATGTTCGTGCAGTCCTATGAATACCTGCACGCCTATCGGGATCTGGACCTGACCCTGCAATCCGGTATCTACGGCAGTACCTTCTTTATGCTGACGGGCTTCCACGGTGCTCACGTATTCCTTGGCACCTTGATGCTGGTGATCATGCTGATACGAATCAACAAGGGGCACTTCACTGCCGACAACCATTTTGGTTTTGAGGCGGCAGCCTGGTACTGGCACTTTGTGGATGTGGTCTGGCTGGGACTGTTTGTATTCGTCTATGTCATTTGACAACAACGTTGGTCATTACGGGACCGGGGTCGGGTTAAGCACCAGATCTCCGGTCCACAGGGAGGTCAGAACCACGGCAATGAGCAATACGCTCAACGCCACCCGAACCGCCAGGGAGTTCACCACCCGGCTGGTTTTGCCACCGTCGCGGATCAGGAAAAACAGACCACTGAACAGGCTGACCATAACCGCCAACAGCAGTACGACGATAAGAAGTTTTAGCATGGGGTGTCCCTGTTGTTGAATGGTTTTATGGACAGAGTCCCCGGTGCACGATGGGAACCTGATATCACTATAGCAAAGCATGGGTAGGTGCGGTTGATGAATCGCCGATGGCAGTTTGACTGGCGATTGCTGATGTTCAGCGGGCTGCTGTTGCCCGTGCTCCTGAGCCTGGGAGTCTGGCAACTCAACCGGGCCGAGGAAAAGCAGTTGCTTTTGGCGGCCTGGCAGCAACAGGCCAGCCAGGCCGACTGGCCAGAACTGGTCTCAGGCGGATTAGAGAAAGGGCAGCCGGTTGTTCTGACCGGCTGGTATACCGAATACACCTGGCTGCTGGATAACCGAACCCGTGACGGCGTGCCCGGATACGAAGTGTTGACCGTGTTTACGCCGGTAGAGGGGCCGTTACTGGTAGTCAATCGTGGCTGGGTTCGCGGCCCCCGCACTCGGGATCAACTGCCGGAAATCGACACCCCGGGCGGACTGTTTACCCTGGAGGGACGGCTGGATGATTATCCGGTGCCCCCCGTGCTGGCTGAGGATACGGGCCCAGCCAGTGGCTGGCCAAGACGGGTACAGGCATTACCTGCAGCCACTGTTGAAGACACGGTGGCTAGTCCGGCCGGGATGATCCTCAAGCTCTCAGACTCCGAGCAGCCCGGTGCTTACCGCGCCGATCATGCACCGGATGTAATGGGCCCACAGACCCACTACGGATATGCTGTGCAATGGTTTGCGCTTGCTGCAGCACTGACTATATTGACGTTAGTGGCGAGTTATAAAAAAAATGAAAGAATCCGAAAGACAGGAGCCGATAATGACAACGACAACGGCTGATTCCGTGACCGGGCAGGACCCCCTCAGCCCGGAACAGGTTCGTCGTGGCAGGCGCACCGCCCTGCTGCTGTTTGCAGTGGGTTTTGGGCCGATGATTCTGGCCACCATCATGTTTTATACCGGCTGGTTGAATCCGGTTGGTCATACCAACGAAGGCGAACTCCTGATGCCGCCGGTGCCGGTGCAGGCACTGAATCTGGAAACCTCAAACGGGGTGCCGCTGGCAGAGCGCTTCGGCGCTGATCAGGTCGACCCTAACTGGCTTATGCTTGTGGTCTCAGGTACTTGCGGCACCGATTGTGAGGAGCTTCTGTATCTGGCCCGCCAGGTAAACATCGCCCTTGGCAAAAATGCACCTCGGGTCAGCCGGGCAGCAGCGCTGGGCTCTGTGCCAGCCGGGCTCGAGCAACGCTGGCAGGCAGAGTACAGCTCCATGGAGCGACTGCGCCCGGCACCCGGCGCGGCAGCGGCCTGGCCCACTGGCGTGTCACCCGAGACAGCTCCCCGGATCTTGCTGATCGATCCTTTCGGTAACGTGATGATGCATTACGGCACCGAGCACACTGGCAAGCAAATGCTCAAAGACCTCAAGCATTTGCTGAAGTTGTCGCAGATTGGCTGACCAGGGAGAACGGAACGTGACGCAACAGTTTTCCCGGGAGCAATCTGCTCAAACGGTTAAGAAAATGGCCCGCTGGTCCACCGCTGCCTGCCTGCTGGCGGTGGTGGTGATTATGCTTGGTGCCTGGACCCGACTGGTGGATGCCGGGCTGGGTTGCCCTGACTGGCCGGGGTGTTACGGCTTCTTGACGGTGCCCCAGAGTGAAACCCGCATTGCCATCGCCAATGCCCGTTTCCCCGAGACGCCGGTGGATGTGTCCAAGGGCTGGCCGGAAATGATCCACCGCTACGCTGCAGGCATACTGGGCCTGGTGGTGTTTGGTCTGGCCGCCACTGCGGTACGCCACCGCCGGGCGGGTGTGCCGGTCAAACTGCCTCTGTTCATTGCTGCCTTCATTCTTTTACAGGGCGCGTTTGGCGCCTGGACCGTGACCCTCAAACTCTGGCCACAGGTGGTCGCCCTGCATTTGCTGGGTGGGTTCACCACGCTTACTTTGCTGCTATTGCTAACGCTACGTTTGCGCAAACGATCCCGGGGCTCTGCCCCTTCAAGCACAGCATCGCCGGCCCTCGCCCGCCTGCGCCCCTGGTTGTACGGTGGTCTTATGCTGGTGATCATGCAAATTGCGCTGGGTGCCTGGACCGCAGCCAACTATGCCGCCGTGGCTTGCACGGACCTGCCTACCT
Organism: Marinobacter sp. GH_1; assembly: GCF_048595985.1. NCBI lineage: Bacteria > Pseudomonadati > Pseudomonadota > Gammaproteobacteria > Pseudomonadales > Marinobacteraceae > Marinobacter > Marinobacter sp. GH_1. The sequence goes on from NZ_CP184460.1 coordinate 77,842, forward strand.
GCCAGGGGCAATGGTGGCCGGAAGGTATGGATTTCCAGCATGGCTTTGACATTACCCAGCAGGTTGGCCCGAACTATCTGGGGGGGCAGTTGACGGCGGATGGCCGAGTAGCGATTCATGTTACCCATCGCCTGGGTGCGGTTATCGTACTCGGCTACTTTGTCGTCCTGCTGATGCTGCTCTGGCGGAATCGAGGTGATAGCGGTCTGGACCGGAGCATCGCGTTGGTCTCGGCGGCGCTGGCCGTGCAGATCGGCCTGGGCCTGGCCAATGTGTGGCTGTACATTCCACTTTCTATTGCCGTCGCCCACAACGCCATGGGGGCAGGACTGCTGCTGACTGTGGTCAACCTGATCTGGCAACATCGGCAGCTACCACAATCTGAAACATCCCCCGCAACCCATACAACAACCATAAATCGGGAGGTAACGGCATGAGCGAGCAAGTCAAAGCGCTGCCGGCCGAGGAGCATGCGAGTTCCCTGAGCAAATCCATTTCCTGGCGGGATTACCTGGAGCTGACCAAGCCCCGGGTGGTCGCGCTGATGATCCTCACCTCGGTTATTGGCATGCTGCTGGCGGCGCCTGGCGTGCCCGGCTGGGGTGTGCTGCTGTATGGCAACCTGGGTATTGCCCTGCTGGCAGGGGCCGCCGCCGTTGTGAACCACGTCGTCGACCAGAAGATCGACACCGTGATGGCCCGCACCCGCAAGCGCCCGGTGGCCACCGGACGGATTGCTGCGATTGATGCCCTGTTGTTTGCCACCGTACTGGCAGCCGTGGGCATGATTGTGCTGGTCTGGCAGGTGAATGAACTGACGGCCTGGCTCACCCTGGCTTCACTGGTGGGTTATGCCGGGGTTTACACCCTGTTCCTGAAGCGGGCCACGCCACAGAACATCACCATTGGTGGCCTGGCGGGGGCTATGCCTCCCTTGCTGGGCTGGACTGCCGTTACCGGTCAGGTGGAGGGGCACGCCCTGCTGCTGGTACTGATCATCTTCGCCTGGACACCGCCGCACTTCTGGGCCCTGGCCATTCACCGTAAAGAGGAATACGCCAAGGCCGGTATTCCCATGCTGCCAGTGACCCATGGCAACAAGTACACCGAGCTGCACATTCTGCTGTATACCCTGATGTTGCTGGCGGTCAGCCTGCTACCTTTTGTCACAGGGATGTCAGGTGGTATTTACCTGATCGGTGCACTGGCACTAGGCTTGAGGTTCCTGCAATACGCCATCCGATTGTTGAAGGGCGATGACCGGCGGGTGGCGTTGAACACTTTCAAATACTCCATCACTTACCTGATGGCGCTATTTGTGGTGCTGCTGGTGGATCATTTTGTCTATTTTTGATTGACAGTTTCCGGGTTTATAAAGTGGAGGCCCAATGGGGCGATCGTTACGCATCACGTTGTTTGTCTTGTTCCTGGTGGTCATGCTGGTGTTCGGCCTGACGGTTGGCCGGCAGGTGTTCCTGAAAGGAGCCGGTGAATCGCCAGTGGCGGCGCCGGACCTGAGCCAGTACAACACCTATGTGTACGAGCAGCCGCGCCCCCTGGCGGAGTTCACCCTCACCAACGAACAGGGTGAAACCGTTACCCGGGATGACCTGAAGGGCCGGTGGACGTTTGTGTTTGTGGGCTACACCAACTGCCCGGATATCTGCCCGGCGGCCATGGCGAATCTGCGCCAGACCGACAAGCTGTTGTCGGCGGATGTGCCCAAACCGGATTACCTGTTGGTCACGGCCGACCCGGAACACGACACCCCGGAACAACTGAAAGCCTACACCGGCTTTTTCGGTGAAAACTTCCATGGCCTGACCGGCGACCTGGAGACCCTGCGGGAACTGGCCAAGAGTGTCAGCGCCGTGTTTGTTCATCGGGAGGTGGACGGGCAACTGCTGGTGGACCACAGTGGTCACTTCGCCTTGCTTAACCCCGAGGGCCAGCTTCAGGCCCTGATCCAACCGCCCCATAAGCCCCAGGAGCTGGCCCAGGCCTATCAGCGCATCACCCAGTGGGCCAGGAACCGCAACCCCGGCTCCTGAGCCCGTGGCTCGTTCGGCGGGCCAGCTGGCTGGACCCTATCCTGCGAAAGTCACACTGACAATTAATCGGTAGTGACCTACACTGCTCGGCCGTTTCATTGATCGACACGACCTCCGGGCTGAGCTATGACCAACTCGCACTCTGCTGACCCAAGACAGCTGTTTACCGTCCTGACCGCCGGCGCCCTGGTGTTGCTGGTGGTGCATGGTCTTGGTCGGTTTATTTACACCCCGCTGTTGCCCTACCTGGTTGCAGACGGCCAATTCAGCGCAGCGGATGGCGCTGCCGTCGCCACCTGGAACTATCTTGGGTACCTGATGGGCGCCATGCTGGCCATTCGCTGGCATCGGATTGACCAGATCCGTGTCATGCTGCCGCTGTTCCTGGCTATTCATGTGGTCACCACACTGGTGGTCACCCAGACCGACAACCTCACAGTTATATCCGCAAGCCGCTGGCTGAACGGCGTGGCCAACGGCGTGGTGTTCGTGCAGGCGCCCGCGTTGATACTGGAGTGGCTGGTGTTGCGCAACAGGGCCTCGCTCAGCGGCCTGGTCTATATCGGTGTGGGCATCGGCCTGCTGGTGTCCAGCGGACTGGTCACCGGTTCTGCGACCCTGCTTGAAGGCGCCGAGCGCTGGTGGCCCGCGGCGGTGTTGTCGATACCAATAGCCTGGTGGGGCGCCATGCAGCTGCGCAGGCTGGACGTACCGGTGCGCCAGCACGACGATTCCGGGCAGGTGGTCAGCAATACCCCTTTACTGGATCGCGCGAGTATTCCGTTGTTCCTGTCCTATGCCGGGGCTGGCCTTGGGTACATCCTGCCGATGACCTTCCTGCCGCTGCTGGCCAAGATGACCTTGCCCCAGGGCCACGGGCTACTGGACGGCACCTGGGTGATCGTAGCCCTGTTTACCATTCCCGCACCCTGGCTCTGGAACAAGTTGGGGGCCCTGATGGGGGATCTGCCGGCATTGAGGCTGAATTTCCTGATCCAGCTGGCGGGGGTGCTGGCGGCGGTGGTCTGGCCTGGGGCCTTGGGGTTGGTCCTATGTGCAGCCCTGGTAGGCAGCACGTTCCTGGGTACGGTGCTGCTGACTCAGCGTATCGGGCGGGCATTGCATCCTCATCAGGGGCCCCGGTTGTCGGCGGCGATGGTGGCGCTTTACGGTTTCACCCAGATGGTTGGGCCGTGGCTCACCAAACAATGGCTGGATGCGGGCGGTACCCTGGGGTCTGCCTTCGGTATTGGAGTGGCGGCGCTGGCGTTTGGGCTTTTGTTTGCGTTCTTTGTGCCTAGTGCTGACGCTTGGCATTCGCGGTCTTGATTTTGTGTGGCCGCAGACTGTGGGTTGTGGGGGATTGATCGGGGTGGTGGGGTATTTTTTGCCTTGGAAATGAAACTCGCTGCGCTCAGACATTCATTTTCGGCGGAAAAAAATACCCCACCACCCCGCTCTAGCTGACCACGGCGTTTCCGCTGAAGAAAAAATTGCCGGGTGTGTTTGACGGCATAAGCGGCTTAACCTCAGACAGACCATGGTAACCTCTGGATATACCCTTAAAGTTATGCAGGGTGTGGGGGTGTTTAGGTTTTTTTGACCGAATAAAGGTGTCTGAGCGAAGCGAGTTCTTTTTCGGCCAAAAAAACCTAAACACCCCCGCGCCACCCCCAAAACTCCCAGGCTAAACCCAACCACACCCCATGCTTCCAATAGAACACATACTCCCAGAGCTAAAACAAACCCTGAACCAAGGCACCACAGCCTTACTGCAGGCCCCGCCGGGTGCCGGTAAAACGACAAGGGTCCCGCTGGCTCTGTTGGACGCCCCCTGGCGGGACAACCGGAAGATCCTGATGCTGGAGCCCAGGCGGCTGGCGGCGCGGTCGGCGGCACGGTATATGGCGAAGCAGCTTGGGGAAGCGCCGGGGCAGACGGTGGGGTATCGGACTCGCCTGGATACCAAAGTGTCAGGCAGCACCAGGATTGAGGTGGTGACCGAGGGCATTCTGACGCGCCTGATTCAGAACGACCCGATGTTGGAAGACTATGCCGCTGTGCTGTTTGATGAGTTTCACGAGCGCTCCTTGCAAGCTGATCTGGGATTGGCGCTGGTGCGGGAAAGCCAGCAGGCCCTGCGGGAAGACCTGCGATTGCTGGTGATGTCGGCCACCCTGGATACCGCGCCCATTGCCCGGGTGCTGGGGAATGTACCTGTAATCACCAGCGAGGGACGGGCGTTTCCGGTGGAGGTGTTGTACCGGCCCCTGCCCCGCAATGCCCGGATGGTGGACCAGATAGTGGCGGCGGTTCATGAGGCCTTGGGCGCACAGACCGGTTCCATGCTGGTATTTCTGCCCGGGGCCGGGGAGATTCGCCGGGTGGCGCAGCAGCTGGCGGGTCAGTTGCCGGATAACGTGGTGCTGGCGCCGTTGTATGGCAATCTCAAAGCTGAAGAACAGGATCGGGCGATTTCGCCGGCACAGGACGGTACCCGCAAGATTGTGCTGGCCACAGCGATTGCCGAGACCAGTCTGACCATTGAAGGCGTGCGGGTAGTGGTTGATGCCGGCCAGCAGCGCCGGGCAGTGTTTGATCCTAACAGCGGTATGACGCGCCTGGTGACCGGGCGGGTATCGAAGGCGTCTGCGGAGCAGCGCAAGGGCCGGGCCGGTCGTGTTGAGCCGGGGGTGTGTTACCGGCTTTGGAGTGAGTCGGAGCAGTTCGGGTTGGCGGACTACACGCCGCCGGAAATCCAGCAAGCCGACCTGGCGCCGCTGGTGCTGGAACTGGCCCAGTGGGGGGCCCGTTCCCCGGAGCAGGTGGTGTGGATTGATACACCACCAAAAGCGCACTGGCAGCAGGCGGTGGCGTTATTGCAGTGGCTGGATCTGCTGGATGCCGAGGGCGCCATCACCGACCACGGCAAGGCGGCCCGGGAGCTGGGTCTGCACCCGCGCCTGGCCCATATGGTGATCAAAGGCCGTGCTCTGGGGCTGGGCCAGCTGGCGGCAGAGCTGGCCGCGCTGCTGGAGGAGCGGGATTTGCTCGGGCCAGGCTCAGGCGCTGATTTGCCTGAACGGATTCGGGTGCTGCGGGGGGAGCGCGGTCATCGCGGCCTGGACACCGCACGGTTGCAGGCGGTTCGGCAGGCGGCAAAGCGACTGTGCCGTGGCCAGCTGGCTCAGGATCTACCCTCGGAAACCGACGTTGGGCGGGTGTTGGCCCGGGCCTATCCGGACCGTATTGCCCGCCGCCGCTCAGGGGCCATGCCTCGGTATCAGTTGAGCAACGGCAAGGGTGCGGTGTTGCGGGAGGACGATCCCCTGGCCAGGCAGGACTGGCTGGTGGCGGCGGAACTGGATGGCAAGGCCCGGGAAGCAACCATCTATCTGGCGGCACCGGTCGACCTCGCAGACCTGGAGCAGGACTTGTCTAACCATATTGAAGAACGTGAGGAAGCCGTGTGGGACGACAAACGCGGCACCATCGTAGCCCGTCGGGTCCGCAAGCTCGGGGCACTGGTGCTGGCGGAGAAACCGCTGAATCAGGTGGCCCCGGAACTGGTTCAGCAGGGCCTGCTGGACGCGGTGCGCCGTAAAGGTCTGGACAGCTTGCCCTGGAGCGATGCAGCACGCCAGTGGGTTGCCCGGGTGAGATTACTGGCCGGCCAGTTTCCCGGTGACTGGCCGGAGATCAGCGACCAGTCCTTGCTGGACACCCTGGAGACCTGGTTAGCGCCGTTTATGGCGGGCATGAAGCGCTGGTCTGACCTGGCCGGCATCAACCTGGTTCAGGCCCTGAACGCCCTGCTGGATTACCCGCAACAGCAGCGACTGGAAGTACTGGCCCCGAAAGCCCTGACCATTCCCACCGGCCAAAATGTCACCCTGGATTACAGCGTGGAAAACGGCCCTGTGCTGGCGGCCAAGCTGCAGGCGTTGTTTGGCTGGACCGAAACGCCGAAAGTGGCAGGTGGTCGGGTGCCGGTGGTGATTCACCTTTTGTCACCGGCCCAGCGGCCTTTAGCGGTCACTGCCGACCTGGCCAGTTTCTGGCAAAACGCCTATCCCGAGGTGCGCAAGGACATGCGTGGCCGCTATCCCAAACACCCCTGGCCCGACGACCCACTCACCGCCCAGGCCCAGCAGGGAACGAAAAAACGCCCTGCTCGCTGACCCGCCCGGTCACCAGGCTGTCAGGCACCGGTTCGAAGTAGATATTGCGCACGGTTATGCCCGTCTCTGCGGGCCCCTGCAGTTCATCCGCGGGCATTTCCTCAAGGTGGATGCTCTCAACGGTTTCCGGGCTGTCCCGGAAAGTGTCCGCCAATACCCAGAACGGCGTTCCCGCATGCCGCGCGGCCAGGGCTACAAGCAGCGTGCCGCTCTTATTGATAAAGTGATGGTCCGCCAGCCAGCAGTCGCAGCCGGTGAACACAAGGTCTGCTCTCGGCATAAACAGACCGACCTGGGCATCGGTAATCAGTGTGACCGGAACCCCTTGGTGGGCCAGCGCTGTGGCCAGGCCGTGGCCCTCGAAACCGGGGCTGCTTTGGGTGCAGATCACCGAAAACTCCACGCCATCCCGGGCCAGTTCGGTCAGACACTGCAGCACCACAGAACTGGCGCTGTGGGTCAGGATGGTGTTGCCGTGTTGTACAAGTGCGCGGGCGTGGGCGATCAGCTGGCTGGTGGCTGATTCGAGCTCGATGATTAATGCCTGAATGGCGCTATCAGCTGACTGTAGATTCTCAGCCAGTACTCGTTGCAGGCGGTCGACACTGTTGCCAATCACCACCATGCTCGGTCGGGCTTTGGACAGGGAAGTCAGCAACGGCTCAAGGCCCTGTATTGCCGTCGGTTGTTCAGCGACGTAGCGGTGCAGCTGGCGCAGAGTCGTCAGCGCCAGTTGACTGGCGCCCGAGTGGGTATCCTCTTCAACCTGCTGTAACAGTGCCTGCGCTTGTGGATCAAGAACGGCCATCGCCACTAACCTGTGTTCACCGGGTGAGTAGCCTTCAGGTTAGCAGCGATGGAGAACCGGAACAGCAATCCGTTATTTGATCACTTCCCGACTGACTTCAAGGTACTTCTGCCCGTGCTTTTTAACAGCGTTGCCATCAGCGTGCTCGGAGGCAACGTGAACTTCTTCCAGCACATCCGCCAGTTCGCGCAGTTCTTCATTGATCTTGCCCAGGGCGTTTTCCAGGGTATAGGTCAATTCGTGGACCTCGTTCATGGCCTCAGGGGTCATGTCTCCGGCCAATACCTTTTCCAACTTATTGTTGTATTCCGAGAAGTTGCTAACCGCTTGTTCCAGGGTGTCAGAGGGCTTGCCCTTGAAGTGCTCGACGTCACTGGCGTGGGCGTTGGCGCCGAATGCAAAGGCGGCGCAGGTGAGGGTGGCAAACATCAGGTTTTTGGTCATGGGCAGCTCCTTTTGTGTTAATGCAAAGTATTATCATTTATATTCGCTCTGTCCATGACGCCGGTCAATTATTTTTCCTGAGGTAGCTTGTCCGGAACCGGATTCTGTATAAAATGCGCGCAACCTATCTGGAGTGCCGCTGACACCATGCACCTGGTTTCCTTTGATATCTTCCGTACCCTTGGCTTTCCTGACACCACAGTACTCAAGCCGGAGCAGTTCCTTCGACACAAGGACCTGCTGCGAGACGCCGACTGGGTGCTGTTCCCGGAATACTGGCAACTGAACGCCCTGGTCCATGGGCTCAAGTGCCGCGTGTTTCCAAGCGAGGCCAGCTACCGCATTGGTCATGACAAGGTGGAGATGACCCGTGCGTTCCAGACCGTAGCGCCGGAACACACCCCCTGGACGTTGATCGAAGCCAACGGCCCCCAGGAGCGGGATCTGATCTGGGACACCATGGCCCTGCCCTTTGTGGCTAAGCTGCCCAAGGCCAGTATGGGCGAAGGAGTGTGGCTGATTGAAAACCGGGACGACTGGCGCCAGTACTGCGAACGTACCCACGTACTTTATGCTCAGGAATACTTGCCTATCGACCGCGATGTGCGGGTTGTGGTGGTGGGTGACCGGGTGCTGACGGCCTATTGGCGAACCCAGGCGGAACAGGGCTTCTACAACAACGTGGCCCGGGGTGGGAAAATTGATACCAGCGAGGTGCCAGGGGTGGTCACCGAATTGGCCCTGCGGTTGGCGAGAGAGTTGGGAGTAGACCACGCCGGCTTTGATATAGCGCTGGTTGACGGCTACCCCTACGTTCTGGAATTCAACCGGCTGTTTGGCAACCAGGGGCTCGGCCAGGGCAGCGATCTAAAAGAGGCCATTCTGGATTATCTGAACAGGCAGAGCTGCCCCCAGGATCCGGACGGGCCGACAGAGCCGACGCCGCTTTGGCCGGTGGCGGTGTGATACAGAATTCTCTGCCAGAGGTCCGGTTTCCGTTGCCGGATTTATGGGTATATATGCGCATTTGCGGTGGTCAGAAAAAAGCCTGATGATCGCGACTATTCACGGGTAACACGGCGAGGCTGTGCTACCCTTTTTTTATGCCCGTTTACCCTGTGGAGGGACACACCACCCATGAATCTGAACCCCAACGCTGACATCGCCGATTATTACAGCGCCGAGACCTTCAAGCGGATCAAGGACTTTGCCGACGGCAAGGAAACCCCGTTTGTGGTCATCGACACCCAGACCATTGACCGTCAGTACGAGGAGCTGGTGGAAGGGTTCCCGTACGCCAAGGTTTACTATGCGGTTAAAGCCAACCCGGCGCCGCAGATTCTGACCATGCTGCGGGACAAGGGTGCCTGTTTCGATATCGCATCGGTGTATGAGCTGGACAAGGTGATGGGCCTGGGTGTGACCGGTGATCGCATCAGCTATGGCAACACCATCAAGAAGGCGAAGGACATTCGCACCTTCTACGAGAAGGGCGTGCGCCTGTTTGCCACTGACTCCGAAGCCGACCTGCGCAACATCGCGAAAGCGGCGCCGGGCTCAAAAGTGTATGTGCGCATTCTGACCGAAGGCACCCTGACCGCAGACTGGCCGTTGTCCCGCAAGTTTGGCTGCCAGACGGATATGGCCATGGACCTGCTGATCCTGGCTCGCGATCTGGGCCTGGTGCCTTACGGCGTGTCATTCCACGTGGGTTCCCAGCAGCGGGAAATCGGCGCCTGGGATGCCGCCTTGAACAAAGTGAAGGTGATTTTTGAGCGCCTGAAGGAAGAAGACGGCATTGAGCTGAAGATGATCAACATGGGCGGTGGTTTTCCGGCCAACTACATCACCCGCACCAATGAGCTGGCGGTGTATGCAGAGGAAATTGCCCGTTTTCTGCGGGAAGATTTTGGTGACGATCTGCCGGAGATCATCATTGAGCCGGGCCGTTCGCTGATCTCCAACGCCGGTGTGTTAGTGAGTGAGGTGGTGCTGATTTCCCGGAAGTCCCGTACCGCGTTGCACCGATGGGTGTTTACCGATGTGGGTAAGTTCTCGGGGCTGATCGAGACGCTGGATGAGTCGATCAAGTTTCCGATCTGGACTGAGAAGACCGGTGAGGGCGAGGACTGTGTGATTGCGGGGCCGACTTGTGACAGTGCCGATATCATGTATGAGCACCACAAGTACCCGTTGCCTTTGAATCTGGCGATTGGTGACCGGATGTACTGGCTGTCGACCGGGGCTTATACCACCACTTACAGTGCGGTGGAGTTTAATGGCTTTCCTCCGTTGAAGGACTACTACATCTGAGTTTGGGAGTCTGGCCGCGGAGCGGGGAGGTCTTTTCCTCTGGAAAAAACAACTCGCTTCGCTCAGACATCTTTTTTCCGGCGGAAAAGACCTCCCCGCCCCACGGCCTGTCGGGTCGGTTCGGGAAGTCTTATTTTGCTACTGTTTTGTGGGTCGCTTTGGCGGCCCTTTTTTATTTCTGCAGGGCCTTTTGGCGCTGTTCTTTGTTTTCGGCCTTGGTTTGCGGGCTGTCGGGTTGGGCCTCTTTGAGGTCGTCCGGTTCGGGCAGCGGATCTCTTGGCGGGTAAATCAGCGCCACGGGGTTTTCAGCGACCACCTGGAACCAGGCTTTGATCAGTTTCGGGAAGCTGGATATCCGGGTGTTTCTGGCTCTGAGCGCCACGTTCAGGGCCAGGGTGAAGCTGACGATGAGGTTGACGCCGCCGATCAGCAGGGCGAACAGGGTGAACAGGGCGAAGTCGCTGGCGCCGGGGATGAACACGGACATGGCGTAGCCGACGTCGGCGGAGGAGAAGGCGACGTGGCGGATGTCGATGGGCAGGGCCAGGAGGTAGCCGATGTAGCCGGTGACGCCGAGCAGCACGCCGAACACGAAGTTGCTCATCAGGGCGCCGTAGTGTTCAGCCACGTAGGCGCCGAAGCGGGCGCGGGTTTCCGGCGGCATCAGGGGGCGCAGCAGGGGGTGTTGTTCCAGGCGTTCGGCCAGGTTCAGGTAGGCGGCGCGGTTGTCGAAGTAGCCGGCCACCAGGCCTGAGAAGAACAGCCAGACACCGGCGATGGCGGCGTACATCAAGGCCAGGCTTTGCCAGGGGTGGATGCCGGTGAGCATGTAATCGTAGCGTTCGGTACTGATCAGCGGAACGCCTTGCACATGGCTGTATAACGAGCCAACGGCGAAAGCCACAGACAGGGCGACGGCGACGTTGCCCATGATGGCGACGAATTGGGTGCGGCCAACCCGGACCAGCAGTTCTGCCAGTTTGCGGGCGTTGGCGCGGCCCTGCTCGCCCTGCTCGACTTTTTCGGCGATGCTGGCGGCAGTCATGGCGGGCTGTTTGGTGGCCACGGTGCAGTGCAGCATGTGGATGATCATGAAGCCGATGCCGTAGTTCAGGCTGACCCAGAGGGTTTCCCAGCCCTTGGTCAGGTCCAGTTGGAGGATCTGGATCTTGATCAGTGCCATGAAGGCGATGATAAACCCGCCTCCGGCGCCGGAGGCCAGCATGGCCAGGTATTCTTTACGGCTGCCGGCAATGTAGTGTTCGCCGTGGTCGCTGGCGTTCTCGGTGACGCTGCGGGACATCAGCCTCAGGTTGGCGCGCCACAAGGCTCTGACGCCGTGGCGTTCGGCGCTGGCCTGGACCAGGGTCTTGAACAGTTCCACGGATCGGTTAAGTCGCTTCACCGGGTCTGCCGGGTCCAGAATATCCAGCAGGTGTTCAATCCGGTCCAGGGTCTGGTGCAGCCGCTCCAGCAGGTGGGTCAGCGCCATGGTAGAGCCGGCGGTGACGGATTTGCGTTGCAGTCGGTCAATCTCTTCACGGCATTGTTCAATCAGTACCCGGGCGTGGGCATCGTCCAGCTCAACGGATTCCTTTTCTTGCAGGGCATGCCCCCAGGATTGCACCAGCGCGGCAATTTCCCGCTGAAGGGCCACGAAGGCGGATTCCCGGTCGATGATCTTCGGGTTCAAGCGCAGGATGTTGGGTTCGAGTTCTTCGGCGGCGACCCAGATGGACATCATCTCCAGGGCGTTGAGCATCTGGCTGTAAATGCGGTTCCGGGTGCGTTCCAGAGCCGAGGGTGAAAAGTGCCACAGGGTGGTCAACAGGCGGATCAGAGCCTCATCGGGGATGCGGTGAATCCATTCGGCGTCGTCTTTGCGGTGGAACACCACAAACAACACGTTCTTGACGTTGTTGCGGTCTTTGGGGGCCGGGTTGATCCGCTCGTACAGGCGCTCGCCGATTTCTTTCAGGAAGCCGCGGCGGGAATAGAGCCCCAGGCCAGACAACAACTGGAAAAACTGGGCCTGGTCGAGCCATTCCTGCAGCCGGCCAGACACTGCCAGGTGTACGTCCAGGTTCTCGGTCAGGGCACCTTCCAGTTGCTTCATGCGGTCAACGGCGTTGTGGACGGTTTCGCCCCGTTGCGGGCGAATCCAGTCCACCACCAGGCTGAGTGTTTTCAGAGCGCTGGTGTCTTCATCCGCGAGCTGGTTAATCAGGGTGGCCAGTTTCAACACAGAGTCCTTGCTTGAGCATGGGGCTTAACGGCTTCCATACGATGTTTGTTTGCTGACAGATGATACTCAGGCCGGTCGACGGCGCAGATCCAGGGTAAAGGCTATGGGTAACACCAGCAGGCTGTACACTACCATCACCATGATGGCGTGGCGTATATCCCCGCTCCAGTCGGCAATCAGACCGCCGATCATGGGGACCGAAAACGCCAGGGTATAACCCACCAGAAACGTGCCGGCCGACAACCTCCCGGTTTCCTCCGAGCGTACCAGCAGTGGTGGCAGCGCAACCAGCAGAATCAGCAGGATACCGGCAACAAAACTCATCAGGGTGGCGCTGAATATGGCTGGCCACCCCTCAAGGACAATGGTGCCGCTGGTGCCGACAATACTGAGCACCGCCATCAAGATGATCATGCTGCGCTTACCTACCCAGAATCGGGCCATCTTGAGCATCAGCAGCGAGGCCACCACTTGCGCAAAGTTATACCAGAAAAGCGCGTCTGCCAGCTTCTCAAAATGCCCCTGCTGTGCCAGCAGGTTCCCCATGTAGGCGTTAAGGCCAAAAAACATGGAGCCGGACAAGCCCAACAGCAGGCCAATACGCAGGGTCAGCGGGTTTTTCCAGTCTGGCAGCCAGGCGCTGCGGCGCACCGGCCGTGCCAGGTCCCGCTTGGGCAGAAACAGGGCTGCGGCAACCAGAAGTGCCGGTAACGACCACGCCAGTAGCGTGGCGCGCCAGCTGTTATCCAGCAATGGCATGAGCACCGGTAATGTGATGCCGGCACCAATGAATTCGCCCATCAACATGCCGTTCATGTAGATGGCAGAGCCGATGGCCAGGTGATGGGGCGCCAGCCAGCGTGGCAGCAAAGCCGGTAATGCCGGTTGCATCATGGCGACGCCGAGCCCCATGACCGCGCTGGCGACCATCAGCGTGGTAGTGTCCGGCACCAGGCCGCGACCTGCGGAGCCGATCACCATGATCACCATGGCCATGGCCAGGGTATTCCTGGGGCCGATGCGGGAAATGGCCAGGGAGCCAGGCATGGCGCCAATGGCCAGCATCAGGATGGGTAAAGTGGTGAGGGCGCCGGTCAGGGCCTGGGTAAGGCCTAGTTCATCTGAAATAAATGGCGCCAGTGGCGGTGCCACCAGTACCGGAATTCTCAGGTAAACACCGGCCAGCCAAAGCAGCACCGCCACCGGCAGCAGCCTGGCTGGCGATGGCGGTGCAGTTGTTGCCGAGGGGGTTGTCACGACCAGCGGGTTCAGTCTTCGCTGGTGTCGGGCAGGTAGGCGCCGTCTTCGTCGTGTACTTCGCGGCCGGTGACCGGAGGATTGAAGGCACAGATCAGGCGCATGTCTTCGGTGCCACCGTAAAGGGTATGCTGGTCGTGCTTGTCGAGTGCATACAGGGTGCCATCGGTGATCTCGTGGGTTTCGCCAGTGGCCTTATCCAGGATTTTGCCGTTACCGGCAACGCAGTAAACCGCTTCCAGGTGATGCTTGTACCAGAGGTTCAACTCAGCACCGGCGGGAATAATGGTTTCGTGGAACGAGAAACCCATGCCGTCTTTTTTCAGCAGCATGCGGCGGCTGGTCCAGCCTGGGCCGGTGACTTCGCGCTCGGTACCGATAATGTCTTGCACTCGTACAATTTTCATTCGCATTCCTCATTGTGTGATGGAATAGCCGTACAGTATAAACATGCCGGTTAAGGCCGATTCAACCGCCAATCGTCGTAAACCATCATGGCATGCTCAATGGCGGTTGCCAGAATCTGTCGTTGCGGGTGGCCGAGAGATTTTTGCTTGCGACAACGGTCGAAGGCTTTCTGGATCTCCCGGCGACTGTGTTTATCGAGCCGCTCCAGCCAGTGCTGATCGGCTGGTTCCAGCTCCAGCAGGTCCCGTCCGGCGTGGTTCCGGTGGCTGATGTGCCACCAGTGATCTACTGCCCTGCCCAATACAACATAGCCGAACTGGCTGTCCTGTACGGGGCCGAACGTGGCGCTTTTCAAACCGTCTTTCAGGGGGCCGATGTTCAGTGCCGGGAGCAGCAGCCGGTCACCGTAAAAGTAGCTGCCGGCGGCACCGATCAGCCCACCCACCAGGGCTCCGGTGCCAAGGGAGGTGCCGAAGGTCGCGGCGTCAATGCCGGCACCCCCGACCGCACCCGCACCAAAGCCGGCCCCGGCCAGATACTTCTTGCTGACCGCCCAGTGTTTCCGGGTGTCTTCGGAGAACAGGTCGTGCTGGTTGGCCCATTCCAGCTCTGCCTCCTGGCGCTGGATACGTTGATGCTGGTACAGGTGTTCAATGTTCACCCGCAGGGTCTGTTCGCGCTGGCGCTGATGCCGATACCAGCGGTCCCGCAGGGTTTCAGCCAGGGAAGCATCACTGATGCTGGCCACTTGATCCAGGGTGAGTGTGCGCTTCTCCTGATAGGCCATCATGTCTTCCAGGGCTCGCGCGATCAGGCCGGCGGCCTGGTGGCGGCGCTGTTGTCGTTGCTGGGCCAGCAGGTCGGTGGCCCGGGCGAGGGTCTGCTCCCAGTCCGGTTCAAGCTGTCCGAAGGCTTTGAGCAGGCTGAGATGCTGCTCGAATGGGGCGCGAACCGCGTCGAACTTGCGGACAACCTGAAAGAACTGGCCGAGTGCGGCCTGCCAGGTATCGCTGTAGTCGTCATCACCGATGCTGTTGATCAGGGCCAGGCTTGGCCGGCCAGTCCAGCGCAGGATGGTCATTTCCGCCTCGTGCTCGGTACTGTAGGGCACGGAACCATCCACCACGTAAATGATGCCGGCGCCTTCGATAACGGGTGTCAGCAATTCGCATTCATCCACGTAGCGATCATCGCCCTGGTGCTGGAGCACGAACGCCCGGACGGTTTCCGGATGGTCGGAGGCCGACAGGCTGTGGGCTTCCAACCACTGCAGTACCCGCCGGGGTCGCTGGAAGCCGGGGGTGTCGACCAGGGTGTACAGCTGCTGGCCATCAACACTGAGCGGGTAGGCCTGTCGGGCCCGGGTGGTGCCCGGTTCCAGGGCGATGGCGATGGCGTCGTTCTGTGACAGGGTGGCCACCACACTGGACTTGCCTTTGTTGGGGTGGCCGACCACCGCGAAAACCGGCTGCTGGTTCATGGGCTTTCGGTTCCGGTCTGGTAGGGGTTATCCGGCACGGACGGCAGCACGGTGACCTGGGCAAAGCCCGCCGGTAGGCGCTCGGTAAATCGCAACCAGGGTTGGATCAAGTGGTCGGCTGGTGCGCGGTTGGCGTCGGAGGCCAGCGGTAGCACCAGTACACGGGTATTCCCTGGCCACTGCTCCCGGGCATGGTCCAGGAAGTCGTGCAGCTCGCCGGTGGGGGGTTCCCAGCTGCGGGTAACCACCATAACGCTGGGTTCCGGGCTCTCTGCCAGGGCCTGCGTCAGGGTTGCCAGCACCCGGTCATCCTCTTCCAGAGAGGCGCGCCCCCCGGCCTTTAGGATCTGGGTCTGGTTACCAAGTAGTTGTTGCGGTAACTCCGGCTCACCGGCACCGGCCCAACAGACAATATGGTCCGTGTCTGATAGTTCGACGGTCTGGGCCCGGGTGGTGGTGTCGGGGAGATCGTCGGCATCGTTATGCTGATTGCCGGTGTCCAGGGTCGGGGTTTCCATACGCCAGGCCAGTGCCTGCATGCCGGGATGCTGCTGCAGAACCCGGCGGGCCTTGTGGGTGATAAGCCAGTGGCTGAAAGCCAGAAGCACCAAGCGGGGCACCAATACCCACGTTAGCCAAAGCATGACGACAAATGGCCACCATTGGCCCCATTGCGCCGGAGCTGTGCCGGGGCTGTCCGGCGCCGCCCGGAAAAACCGCGTGGCCTCGACCAGTTCCTGGGACGGCACAGCCGCCGGCCACAGCCAGCCCCAGGGGGTGGCAAGCGCCTGCACCAGTGTGTGATACCCGCCGGCGGCCGTGTCGAGTGTGGTGCTCCAGCCAAAGGCCAGGTCTTGAATCAGAAGCAACACCAGCAGGGTCAGTAGCCCGGTGGTGGCGAACGCGGTGCCGCCGGCGTGGGCGGCACGGGCCATCAACAGCGGTTGCAATTGTGCCAGGGTTTGCCCCGGCAGTTGCGGCTGCAACCGCCGTTGCAACCAACCCCAGGGCTGCCAGCCGGCAACCGCCTGGACGGTGGTTGCGGTAGCCAGAAACAGCTGCAGCAGCACAAAGGCCAGGAACACCGTGATGTTGATGCGCTGGCCGCCATCGTAGAACAGCAGGCCGGCCATGGTAATCACCCCAAACAGTGCCCCGGCTGCGATAAAACCACGCTGAATCCGTTGCCACTGCAACTCGAGCTTGTGGTTCGCCTGGCTTGCCCTGCCGGGGCCGCTGAGTCGCTGCATGTGTGCCAGCCAGGCCGTTGCGTCGGGGCGAATGCCCTGCTGTTCGCAGTCCAGTGCAAAACGCCGGTCCCGGCGGTGCAGAAAGGCGGGGGCTTGCTCCCTGTCGCGCTGGATGCGGTCATCAAACTCCAGCAGCAGACGAAGGGGGTGGTGGCTCATGCAGAATCCTGTTGCATTCGGTCGGTTATACTTTCCTGCTAGGATATAGCCAACAACGCCCGTTAAGCCAGCCGGAACGCCCTATGCCCCACCACCTGATGAACCTGCGTAACGTACCCGACGACGAGGCCGACGATATCCGCGCCCTGTTCGAAGAGCATGAGGTGCGCTATTACGAAACACCACCCAGCCGCTGGGGCATCAGCATGGGCGGTTTCTGGGTGCATGACGATGACGAGGCGGAGCGCGCCCGGGCGCTGTTGGATGACTACCAGGCCCGCCGCCTGCAAGCCCAGCGCGAAGACTACCTGGCCCGTTGCCAGCGTGGTGAAACCGGGCTCTGGTATCAGTTTCGACGCCGGCCGGTCACCTTCCTGGCGGCACTCATCGCCATTGTCGTTATTCTCGGGTTGAGCCTGTTACCGTTCATTCGCCTGGGCTGATTGCGGCCCGGCGCCCTGGCGAGCCAGGAACCGGGCCGCCTGATCGACCGCATTGCCGGCGGTCAGAAAGCTGGTGACATGGCCCCGCAGGCGCATCCGGTAGATCTCGCGATACACCCCCTGGGCATCCAGGGCCTCGGCAAAACGCTCAGCCTGACTGAACGGAACCAGCATATCCATGGTGCCGTGAAACAGGAAAAATGGCGGTGTTGCTGCGCTCACATGGGTCACCGGAGACGCCCGTTGGTAACGATCGGGTTGTTCTTCCAATTCAGCCCCCAGAAGCTGACGCAATAGCCGGCCAGAGCCAAAGGCGGGCAAGTCCGCTGGAAGCCCGCCGGCCACCGCTGCCTGTAAGGCCGTGTCCGGTCCGCCATGGGGGGTGTTCAGATCGCTGTCTGTGCTGGCGACAGTCGCTAGCAGGGCCACTAGGTGAGCGCCCGAGGAGAAGCCGAAGCCAGTGACCCGGGAGGTGTCCAGGCCATAGCGGCCGGCATTCCGGTTCAGCCAGTGGCGGGCGATCTGCAGGTCGTGCAGCTGTGCCGGAAACGTGAAGTCCGGGGCGAACCGGTAATCCACGTTGAGCACGGCGAATCCCTGGCTGGCCAGGGACTCCGCCACCCAGGTCATATCGCTTCGGGAGCGACGCTCCCAACCACCACCATGAACCATCAGAACTACCGGGGCAGGATCAGTGCGCTCAGGCACGTAGAGATCGGCGTACAGCGGCTCTGGCCAGGTATCCGGTGAATATCGTAGCGAGGAATGAACGGTGAACCCGGTTTCCGGCAGGGTAACGGAGTGTGATGGCGTTGGCTGGTGGCTGGCGCAACCTGTCAGGAACAGGGCGGACATGGCCATGATGGCACTGATATACCTGACATTACGAACGATCACTCCCTGCCTCCTTAAGGCTTGCCAATTAACCCGATGATACGAGCTGCCGCTGAAGATGGATGTCGATGGGGGCATGTGTCCGGATCGCAGGACGCTGTCTGAAAAGCCGGACACTTCTGAAAAGGCCGCACTGCCGGGGATCGAAGGTGATTTGAGCCTGTGCATGTCCGGAAATCCGGAAGCTTTCACCTGTTGAACCTGTGTTATTTGAAATTAAATCAATAAAAACAGATGGTTGGGTTGTTGGCACAGGATCCGCAAGGGCACTTTCGCCTCTTATGAGGTGATTTCAAAAACAACAAACAAGGAACGATCATGAAACCCATAACACTCTGTGCCCTGATCGGGGCCTGCGGGTTGTTGCTGACTGCCTGCAACGACCGCAACCCCGCCTTCAATCAGTTGCCCGACTTCATCCAGGGCGACGTTCTTCAGCACGATTACGATGGCATTACCGACGATCTTCTGACCGCAGGCCTGGGGGCAGATGGATTGGCGTCTGCCACCGCTCCGGCGTTCGCCGACCCCCTCAACCCGACAGCCCGAGAGCGTCGCCGACTGGCTATTTACAACAATTACCGGGCGTTGGTAGATACTGCCCCGGGTGGCGGCTACGGTGAGCTGTTCGGCCCACACGTGGGGGTGGCGGGTGATGGCCAGGTGCCCGGTGAGGAATTCCTGGCGCTGATGTCCGTGCCCGGTAGCCCGGTGCCGGTGACCGTGATGGTGCAGGTGCCGGCTAGCTTCAACGTTGATGCGCCCTGTATGGTAACCGCTCCTTCGTCCGGTTCCCGCGGAGTCTATGGTGCAATCGGTACGGCCGGTGAATGGGGGTTAAAGAAGCAGTGTGCCGTGGTGTACACCGATAAAGGCACCGGCACCGGTGCCCACAACCTGGCGAACAATCAGGCCCAGACCCTCGATGGCGACCTGACCGATCAGGATGTGCCAGTGCTGTTTCGGGCACCGCTCACCGACACCCAGCGCGGCGACTTCAACGCCCAGTGGCCGGACCGATTCGCCTGGAAGCATGCCCATTCCCGGGCCAATCCGGAGGCGGACTGGGGCCGGCATGTACTGCAGTCCGTTGAGTTTGGTTTCTACGTACTGAACGAAAAGTTTGGGCGCCTGCTGCCGAACGGTAAGCGACTGAAAACCATTAAGCCGGACAATACCCTGGTCATTGCCTCCAGTGTTTCCAATGGCGGCGGTGCCTCGATACAGGCAGCAGAGCAGGATCAGCAGGGGCTGATCGACGGAGTTGCGGTGTCTGAACCCAACGTCAATCCGGTAGTGGATCGCAGCTTCAGCATTCGCCAGGGAGAGGGGCCCGAGATCACCGAACACAGTCGCAGCCTGCTGGATTACACCACTGCCCTGGCGGTGTACCAGGGGTGTGCAAATCAGGCCCCGGCCATTCGCGACCTGGCACCGTTGAACGGTGCATTCAATCCTCCGGCCATTGGCCAGAACATCTGCCAATCACTGGCCAATAAAGGCCTGGTGTCCGGCGCCACGGTGGATGACCAGGCAACCGATGCCCTGCGGATCCTCAATGAGGAATTTGCCATTCAGCCAGAACAGAACCTGCTGGCGCCGCTGCATTTCGGACTGGCCGTCGCCCAGAGCATTTCCATGACCTACGCCAATGCCTACAGCCGCAGCGGTGTGGAAGATCGCCTCTGCGACCTCAGCCTGGCCGCCACTGACGGTAGCGGGGCTGTCATACCCCTGGCTCCGGCGGCGGAGGCGGCACTGTTCTCGGCCAGTAATGGCATACCCCCATCAGCCGGTGTCAACATTGTGTACGATCAGGCGGAAGGGCAGCCCACCAACCTTGCCGCCAGTGTGTCTCCCAGCTCCAGCCTGCCGGACTACGGCCTGGATGCCCTGTTGTGCCTGCGTGCCCTTGCGCAAGGCACGCACCCGGAAACCGGTGCCGAGCTGACCGGTGATGCAGCGGCGCTGGCGGATGCGGTCGCCTCGGGTATTGCTGAGGTGCGGGCAACCGGAAACCTTCGGGGTAAACCTGCGGTGTTTGTGACCGGGCGCGCCGATGCAATATTGCCCATCAATCACACCTCACGGCCCTATGTGGGGCTCAACCGGCAGGTGGAAGGCAGCGGCAGCGGACTGCGCTATTACGAAATCCTCAACGCCCACCACCTTGATGTGCTCAACGGATTTCCCGGTGTCGGAGATCGTTATGTCCCCCTTCACCATTACTACTTCCAGGCGCTGGATTTGATGTGGGCCCATCTCACCGAAGGCCAGCCATTACCGCCAAGCCAGGTGGTTCGGGCCGTTCCGAGGGGCGACCTGGCGAATCCGCTGACGGAAGCCAACCTCCCGCCAGTGCTGCCGGTACCGGCGGACGCCGACCGGATTATCCATACCGGAAGCCAGCTTCGAATACCGGAGTAGGGCGAGTTTGGTCGGTTTCTGAAAGACAGGATATTTCGATTTGCCCCCGGACCGGGGGCTTTCTATACTTCCGTGACTGCGTCCGGAAATCCGGACGCCCAGGGTTGCCCCATGAACCAATTCCGGCCCGTGAGTACGCGGTACATGACCGAGCTGTTTACCGATAAAAACAAGAGTGGTCTGACAAGAGACCTGATAGAAGCGCTGTTTCCCATGTTTGAGGAAGCCAGTGCCGGTGCCATTGCCGTGGACCGGCATACCCGGATTACCTGGATTAACAGCAGCTATTCCCACCTGCTGGGCCTTGGCGACCCAGCCCAGGCAATCGGCAAACCGGTGCGCCAGGTGATACCCCAAACCCGAATGCCGGAGGTGGTGGAAACCGGCAAACCCCTGCTGTTGGACATCATGGAACACAACCAGCAGCAGTTGGTGGTTACCCGGCTGCCCTATTACGACCAGCAGGGTGAAATCGAGGGGGCGGTTGCCTTCGTCCTTTATGATGACCTGCAACCACTGACGCCACTGGTATCAAAATACCGTCGCCTGCACCGTGATCTCGCCGCCGCCCGCAAGGCGCTGGCGAAGAAGGCCCGGGGCACCCGTTACAGCCTTGGGGACTTTGTTGGTGGCAGTCCCGCTGCCCTGGAAGTCAAACGGCGTGCCCGTCTGGCCGCTGGCCGGGACATGCCAGTGCTGCTGCTGGGAGAAACCGGTACCGGCAAGGAGGTTCTGGCCCAGGCGATCCACGCGGTATCGCCCCGGGCCGACAAACCCTTCGTTGGGGTGAACGTGGCGGCCATTCCGGAAAATCTGCTGGAAGCGGAGTTTTTTGGTGTGGCGCCGGGTGCCTATACCGGAGCTGACCGGCGTACCCGTGATGGCAAGTTTCAACTGGCCAACGGGGGCACCCTGTTCCTGGACGAAGTGGGCGACATGCCGCTGCCGTTGCAGGCGAAACTGCTGCGGGCCCTCCAGGAGGGGGAAATCGAACCCCTGGGTTCAAACAAGGTGGCCAATGTGGATGTTCGGGTCATCGCGGCAACCAGCCGGAATCTGGAATCGATGATTGCTGAGGGCAGTTTTCGGTCAGACCTCTATTACCGCCTGAACGTGCTGGAAATCAACATACCGCCGCTACGGGACCGCTTGGCGGATCTCGGGGTGCTGTGCGAGGCGCTGCTGGGTGAAATCTGCGAGGGCCAGGGGCTGCGGGGGGAAATTACCGATGCCGGGGTGGCGGCTCTTGGCAGCTATGACTGGCCGGGCAATATCCGGGAATTGCGCAACGTGCTGGAGCGGGCGTTGACCATGAGTGAGGATGGCGACCTGCTGGATGCCGATGCCATCTTCAAGGTATTGCCGAGGGCGAGCCAGCGCACTTTGCCGGCCATGGCGCCCAGGCCGGTGCGGCCGCTCGCCCAGACCCTGGCCGAGGCGGAGGCCCAGGCCATCGAGCAGGCGCTGCTGGCCTGCCGGGGTAACCGTACCAAGGCCGCCCGTCTGCTGGGCATTTCCCGGTCGGTTTTCTATGAAAAACTGGCGAAGCTGTCCTGAATCCAAGACATATGTCCTGTTTTTAGGACACTTCACTCCGACCAAGGTCTTGAAGTGTCCGGTCAGCCAGACGCTCCGATGTTTCTGGAATATGGGGAAAAATCATAATTAATTGATAAATAAAGACTTTGTTTGGATGGCACGGTGTCTGCTACAGCCTGAATGCAGGACGTCAGAACAACGCTCGAAAACAACACTGGCGCACATTCGTTGGACCCGAACCGGTCAGTCGCGGTTTCGTGCGTTGTCTGATTCAACTCAGACCAGCCTTTCGGCACCAAGACCGAAAGGTGGATGACAACAACAAGAAGGATCCATTTCATGTCGATCAAGCAAAAGCTCTCGCGTCTTACCTATGGTATTACCGCTGCGGCTGTGATTTCCGGCAGCCTGATCAGCAGCGATGCCCTGGCATCGGAACGAGTCCGTTGGCAGGTGCCCCTGGCATTCCCGTCGCATCTGATTGGCCTGACTACCCCGGTCAAACACCTGACTGAGAACCTGAAAGCGGTTTCTGGCGGCAATATCCAGCTTCGTTACTATGAGCCGGGCGAGCTGGTACCCCCGTTTGAAATCATGGAATCCGTCAGCACAGGCAAGTACCCCGCCGGTTACACCTGGGTGGGTTACGATCAGGGTACTATTCCCGCGTTGCCGTTGTACTCTGGCGCCCCCTTCAACATGGAACCCCCTGCCTACCTGGCCTGGTATTACCAGGGTGAGGGCCGCGAGTTACTTGAAGAAATCTACGCCAAACGCAACATCCACCCCATGCTCTGTTCGATCATTGGCCCCGAGGGTGCCGGTTGGTTCGCCAAGCCGATCGAAAGCCTGGATGACATTGATGGCCTGAGAATCCGCTTTGCCGGCATCGGTGGCAAGGTACTGGAAAAGCTGGGTGCATCAGTCACCATGATTCCGGGCGGTGAGCTGTATCAGGCCCTGGAGCGCAAGACCATCGATGCCACCGAGTTCTCCCAGCCAGCCATCGACAAGATGCTGGGCCTGGACCAGATCATCAAGAACTACATCATGCCGGGTTGGCACCAGACTCTGACCACTTCTCACCTGCTGGTGAACAAGGACGTCTGGAACAAGCTCAAGCCTGAAACCCGCGCCGTGATCGAAATGGGCTGCGAATCGGCAACCCTGAAAGGCTTCGCCGAAAGTGAATGGGCCCAGCCCACCGCCCTGCGGGATTACGAGAAGGAAGGCGTAAACGCCCAGACTCTGCCGGAGCCGGTACTGCGTGAGCTGCAGAAAGTCACCAACGAAGTACTGGACGAGATCGCAGCCGGAGACGAAATGTTCCGTCGCGTTCTGACCAGCCAGCGTGAGTTTATGGAACACCACTCCATCTGGCACTCCAAGGGCTACCTGCCCCGGGACTTCTATCAGTACGACTGATACCAAGGCCTGAACCTGTGGATGCCGGCGTTGCCGGCATCCACCCCGAATTTTCCCTGATTATGTCGAGGTGATTGTGACTCACGAGCACGAATCCCCCAAGGCGCCCGTGCCTGCTCAGGCGGGGTCTGGCCTGCCCTACAACCGGTTGTCCTGGTGGCTGGACCGGTTTGTGGCTGGCGTTGGCAAGCTCAGTTCCTGGCTATGGATTGCCGTGCTGGTGGTGGTGCTGGCCAACGTGTTCAGCCGTTTCATTCTCAATGCCGGATCGATCTGGCTTGAGGAGTTGTCCTGGCACTTCTTCGGTGCCGCCATGATGCTCACCCTGGGCTTTGCGGTGGTGAAAGACGATCACGTTCGGGTGGACGTGTTGCGGGAACGGTTTTCCCTGAAATGGCAGGCGAGAATAGAGCTGGCGGCCATCTTGTTACTGGCGCTGCCCATCGTCTACCTGATGGTGGAAACGCTGATTCCCTACGCCTACAGCTCTTATGTGTACAACGAGCGTTCCCAGGCCCCTAGCGGCCTGCCCTATCGCTTCATCTTCAAGAGCGTGCTGCCCATCGGCATGACCCTGGTGGGCATTGCCCTGGCTTCCCGGGCCCTGCGTTGCTGCACGCTGCTGTTCCGTTTTCCCCGCGAGATTGCCACGCCCGAGGGCTATGGCAACGGCGAACACCCGCATCCGTAACGAGGCACAAGAATCATGGGCTTGGAAACACTTCTGGTTATTGCCATGTTCGCCGCCTTCATGGTGCTGTTGCTGCTGGGTTTTCCAGTGGCCTGGTCATTGGCGGGCATAGGCCTGGTGTTTGCCGTACTGGCGAACTTTCTGATTGAACATTTTGATGCCGACCTCTGGTTCACCTGGAACGGCACCATCGGCGTCCTGGATGCCCGATTGTATGGGGTGGTGGCCAATGAACTGATGGTGGCGCTACCGCTGTTTATCTTCATGGGCATCATGCTCGACCGCTCCGGCATTGCCGAGAAGCTGATGCACAGCCTGGTGCGGGTACTCGGCCCGCTGCGCGGTGGCTATGCCATTACCGTGGTGATTGTCGGTGTGCTGCTGGCGGCTTCTACCGGTATTGTCGGGGCTTCAGTGGTGTTGTTGGGCATGTTGTCCCTGGGGCCGATGATGCAGGCCCAGTACAACAAATCCCTGGCGGTGGGTACGGCGTGTTCCGTGGGCACCCTGGGTATTCTGGTGCCCCCCAGCATCATGCTGGTGTTGATGGCGGATCGTTTGGGCACGTCCGATGCGTCTGTCGGTAAGCTGTTCATGGGAGCGCTGATTCCGGGCCTGATGCTCGGCGCCATGTATATCCTGTACATCCTGATTGCCTCCTTCATCAAAAAGGACCTGGCCCCGGCGCCGAAAAACCGGGAGCCGCTGGATCTCAGGGCGCTTCTCGATGTATTCCTGGCAGTGGTGCCGCCCATGGCGCTGATCATTGCGGTGCTGGGTTCCATTTTCTTTGGCATTGCCACCACCACCGAAGCCTCGGCCGTGGGGGCGTTCGGGGCCCTGCTGATGGCGCTTCTGAGCCGGCGTCTTAACGTCAAGGTACTGCGGGAATCCCTGTACCAGACCAGCCGCACCACGGCCTTTATCTTCGGCATCTTTATCGGCGCCACGGTATTTGCTGCCGTCCTTCGCGGCCTGGGCGGCGATGATGTGATTCGCGATGCCATTACCGGTTTGCCGTTCGGCACCACTGGCATTCTGATCACCGTGCTGTTCATTACCTTCCTGCTGGGCTTCTTCCTGGACTGGGTGGAAATCACCCTGATCATTCTGCCCCTGGTTGCCCCTGTGGTGTTCTCCCTTGGCGTGGAGCCGGTGTGGTTTGCGGTGATGTTCGCCATCTGTCTGCAGACCTCGTTCCTGACCCCGCCGGTTGGTTTCTCCCTGTTTTACATCAAGGGTGTTTGCCCACCGGGGATCACCACACGCCATATCTACCTGGGGGTGCTGCCGTTTATTGCCCTGCAGGTGCTCGGACTGGCATTGGTTTTCTGGTTCGAACCCCTGGCCACCTGGCTGCCCAACGAAGTCTACGGAGGTCGTTGATATGACCGCCCTGTACAAGACCAATAACAAACCGATCATCAACAAGGAGACAGTGTGATGCGTCTTCACAACCAAGTTGCACTCATCACCGGCGCCGGCCGGGGCATTGGCCGGGCCATTGCCGAACATTACGCCCGCGAAGGCGCCCGGGTAGCGGTCGCGGACCTGACGCTGGAAAGTGCCGCCGACACCGTCGCGGCCATCGAGCAGGCGGGCGGCACGGCCATGGTCCTGGCCATGGATGTCACCGATGAGCAGGCGGTGGACCAGGGGGTTGCTACTATCATTGAGCAATGGGGCCGGCTCGATGTGGCCCTGGCCAACGCAGGCATCCAACACATTGACCCGGTGCATAAACTGGCCTTTGCCGACTGGAGCAAGGTGATGAACGTGCACCTGGACGGCGCCTTCCTGGTGACCCGTGCCGCCCTGCGCCAGATGTACACCCAAGGTGGGGGTACTATGCTGTATATGGGCTCGGTACACTCGGTGGAAGCCTCGCCGCTGAAAGCGCCCTATGTAGCCGCCAAGCACGGCATGCTGGGCCTGTGCCGGGCGGTGGCGAAAGAGGGTGCCGAGCATGGGGTGCGCAGCAACATCATCTGCCCCGGCTTTGTACGCACCCCGCTGGTGGACAAGCAGATCCCAGAGCAGGCCAAAGAGCTGGGCATTTCCGAGGAAGAAGTGATCAGCAAGGTGATGCTCAAGAACACGGTGGACGGCAAGTTCACCACCCTCGAAGACGTATCAGAGCTGGCGGTGCACCTGGCGGCCTTCCCGTCCGCCGCCCTCACTGGCCAGTCGATCGTGGTCAGCCACGGCTGGCATATGCAGTAATTTTCTGGAGAGACGGATGAGCAACACAGAACATTCACCGGTTGTCTGGACCCCGAGCCAGGAAACCCTCACCGGTTCCCGAATGGGCCGGTTTCAGGCCTGGCTTGAGCAACAGGGCTTTGGCCCGTTTGCCGATTACCACGCCCTGCACCAGTGGTCGATCACCGAGCTGGATACCTTCTGGCAGAAGATCTGGGATTATTGTGGCCTGGTCTGCGACACCCCCGGCAAGCGGGTGTTGGGCCGCCGTGAGATGCCCGGCGCCGAATGGTTCCCCGGCATGAAGCTGAATTTTGCCGCCAACCTGCTGCGGCTGGCGGACGGCGATCATGCTGATAAAGAAGCCGTGGTGGCCTACTGCGAAACCCGCCCGGTAATGCGCAAGACCTACGCCGAACTGAAAGCCGACGCCGGCGCCCTCGAAGCCTTCCTGCGCAGCAAAGGTATCCAGAAAGGTGACCGAGTGGCCGGCGTGGTCACCAACGGCTACGAAGCCTTGGTCGGCATGCTTGCAGCGACCAGTCTCGGTGCCATCTGGAGCTCCGCCTCCCCGGACTTCGGCATCGGCGCCATCAACGACCGCTTCGGCCAGATCGAACCCTCAGCGTTGATCGTGGTGAATGGCTACGGTTATGGCGGAAAGGTGTTTGCCCGCCAGGATGACTTTGCCGAATTGATCGCTGGCCTGCCGTCCCTGAAAGTGGTGGTCAGCGTTGCGCAACTGCCAGACGAAGCCCCGATTCCAGGGGGGATGGTCACCACCTGGGACGACGCCCTGAAGGCGGGCGAAGGCCAGGCACCCTCATTCACCCCAGTGGACCCGAACCACCCGGTTTACATCCTCTATTCCTCCGGCACCACCGGCAAACCCAAGTGCATCGTTCACGGCACCGCCGGCCTGTTGGTCAACCACGCCAAAGAGCTTATGCTGCACGGCGACGTGGGTCCGGACGACCGCTTCCTCTACTTCACCACCTGCGGCTGGATGATGTGGAACTGGCAGGCCTCCGCCCTGATGACCGGCGCCGCCGTCATTACCGTCGACGGTTCCCCGGGTTACCCGAGCCTTAATTTCCTGTGGGAAACCGTAGCCAAAGAGCGGGTGACCCACTACGGCACCAGCGCCCGCTTCATCGCCGGCTGCCGCAAAGCCGAACTGCAACCGGCCAAAACCCTGGACCAGAGCCACCTGCGCGTGGTCTTCTCCACCGGCTCCCCACTGCTGCCGGAAGACTACGACTGGGTCTACAGTGATGGCGCTCCCAACGTACTGCTCGGCTCCATCGCCGGCGGCACCGACATCTGCGGCTGCTTTGTGGGATCAACGCCACTGCTGCCGGTACGAAGAGGCGAAATCCAGTGCCGCTTCCTGGGCGTGGACGCCGTCGCCTACGGCGATGACGGCCAGCCGGTCAGCGAAGGCCGGGGCGAACTCGTTTGCCGCCAACCGCTGCCCTCCATGCCCGTCAGCTTCTGGCAGGACCCGGACGGCGAACGCTACAAAGACGCCTACTTCAACACCTTCCCCGGCGTCTGGGCCCACGGCGACTTCATCGAATTCACCGAACACGGCGGCGCCATCATCTACGGCCGCTCCGACGCCACCCTCAACCCCGGCGGCGTCCGAATCGGCACCGCGGAAATCTACCGCCAGGTGGAGACCATCAGCGAGGTCAAAGACAGCCTCGTAGTCGGCCGCCAGATCGACGGCGACGTGGAAGTGGTCCTGTTCGTAGTCCCGGCCGACGGCCAGACTGTCACCGACGACCTGATCAAAACCCTGAAAACCCGAATCCGCGAAGGCGCCAGCCCCCGGCACGTACCCAAACACATCGTGGAAGTGCCCGACATTCCCTACACCCGCAGTGGCAAAAAGGTGGAACTCGCGGTGGCCCGGCTGGTCAATGGCTCAAGTAAAGCGGACAACCGGGATGCCCTTGGCAATCCGGAAGCCCTGGACCGGATACGTGAGCGGTTGGTGGAGACTGGTTTGCTCGCAAGGTGATTTGATCTGCCAGGGATGGCCATGAATGCAATGCTTCTGGTTAGCGAGGGCCGGCTTACGACTTAGTACCACAAGTGTTCCGGATGTAGGCTTGGACTCGCTCGGTGATTCAGGTACATTTGCCAACACTACAGGCATGGATTGTGCCGATTAATACTTTGTGGAAACACGGACGTGACCAAAATAGCAGACCCGCACTCGCTTGCGCTTCATGAAGCGTTGATGATCGAGGGTGGCTGGGACCAATACTCCGATAGGGAATTGGCCAGCTACCTTTCGAGCTCCAGTTTTACCCCTGCCCGATTACGAGACCAGCTTGCCAGTGGCGAACTGGTGTTGCTGAAAGAGATCCCGGCGGTTCCCGTTTTCAGTCTGGTATCCGGGCGCATTGTTCCCACTGAAAGCACCTCTGCAGCCATTGCAGAGAATGCCGTCACGGCCTTCGAAAAACGCTTCGGTGACCGGCAAGCGTTTCCTTCCAGAGGCACCGCCTACGCTCATTCCGATAGCCTGGCACCACCACCGAAGCTCGACTACACGCCAGAAACCCCGGTAATTGAACCGCCACCTGAGCCGCTTCCACCGCCTGTGGTAATATCGGAAAACTTTGCCCTTCCGCCCCTGGGGCCAAAGGTATTCGCCAAGTCCTACACCCGGCCCTCCGGGAATACCGACAGCAACGAGGGGCAGGAAAAGGCCAGTAACTTTGGCACCCTTGCGATGCTTGCCCCCGCCACCGTCATCAGCCCTGGTGCAAACGGCTTGCGGCCGCTGGGCCTGATCTCCGGCTCGGCAATGAGACTGGCAAAAGGCTGGGCTATGGCGGCGCGTATTGGTGCCGGAGTACTCAGCACCGCCGGCAGTGCAGTGCTGTTGGCACTCTGGCCATCCAAATTGGGCGACAGCACCCTGTACACCGAGGAAGAACTGCTTGAGATGGCTGAGGCGGCCATCCGGGTGCGTTTTCATCTGCACGTGGATGCCACCGGAAACCTCCGGGTGGCCGGCTATCACGTCAACGACAGCACGGGATACAAAGACCGGGTTCCGGTTGCTCACGCAGAGCTCAAGGGCGAGAATTTTGAAGTGGTGGTTGATGACGACTTCACCCTCGTCTGGTACCCGGATGACAGCGGCCACCGCCCGGTAGTGAGCACCGAATACCCGGCGGATTCCGGGATTGATCCCTACAGCATTCTGGTGACACCCATCCAGGATGATGGCCAGGAACATTCGCCACCCGGCTACCAGCAGCCCTTTGAGGATCAGGTTGAGCTGATCGTGAGCTTTCCGGCGGACAGCGGGATTGAGCCGTTGTATTTGGTTTTCCGGAAGACTGCTCGCGATGAACGAGGGGTGGTCACTGGAGGCGGAGAAGAAATTACCGGAATCTGGTTAGAGAATGCCTCAAGAGATCTTGGAGCGCCGATACCTGCGCAGATTGCGGATCGGCTCAGGGGGCGTGAATTTGCCAATTTTGACCGGTTCCGTGAGGCCTTTTGGCTTGAGGTGGCAAAGGATACGGAACTCATGGGGCAGTTCAGTTCTCGAAATCAAAAAACCATCAGGGCCGGCAGAGCTCCTTTTACAAGGCTTAATGATCAAGCCGGAAAAAGGAACCGGTTTGAAATTCACCATGTAGAAGAAATAGGAAACGGGGGCGCCGTATACGACGTTGAAAATTTGAGAGTGGTAACCCCCTTCAGGCATATTCAGGTCCACCGGAGGACATAATGAAACTGCAAAAAAAACGATTGAGTGACTATACCGAAGAAGAGTTCATTGCTGCTCTAAACTGGTTTTGGAATGAGGATATTACCGAAGATGAGGAAAGTCAGTTTGTTGACCAATTCAATGAGCTGGTTGAGCACCCTGCAAAAAGCGATCTGATTTTCTATCCAGAGACTGACCGCGAGGATTCTCCCCAAGGCATCGTTAATGAGATCAAGAGGTGGTACCACGAAAAGGGAAGAGTCTGTTTTCGTGAGTAGGGATCAAAGTATCAGAGCCTGTCAATAAATCTGGGTAACATTCCAACTAGGTATGGCCCCCCCGTCATCAACGTCGCCGGCCAGACTGTCACCGACGACCTGATCAAAACCCTGAAAGCCCGAATCCGCGAAGGCGCCAGCCCCCGGCACGTACCCAAACACATCGTGGAAGTGCCCGACATTCCCTACACCCGCAGTGGCAAAAAGGTGGAACTCGCGGTGGCCCGGCTGGTCAATGGCTCAAGTAAAGCGGACAACCGGGATGCCCTTGGCAATCCGGAAGCCCTGGACCGGATACGTGAGCGGTTGGTGGAAGTGAAGCTGTTACCGGCGTGATTTCGTTCATTTTGTCGACAAAATGAGCGTGTTTTCGCTTGACTGAAAGCGCGCGGAATACAGCTCGGTAGTTGGATGAGCGTTGGTGGAACGGCCTCCCAAAACTGTGCGGAGCCATGGATGGCGGAGCCCAAGCGCCACAAGGATGTGCCGGCAGGAGCGTGTTTTGGGAGGCCGTTCCACCAGCGCGATAACTCCAAAACCGGAAAACCTGACAAATGTTAGAAAGTTTCGTAAATTCCCGCCATTTCATCGTCCTGTAACCGAAGATCAGGCATTTTTAGTCCGTTCTTATACTAAGATCGTAACCAAAGTTTGGTAAAAAATGCTATCTTAGTAGGTCTATCAAAAGTTCCGAATCAGTCATCGGCATAACCAGCCGTTCACAAGACGCCTGACCGTGCCATGACCGTCCTGAACCCACCCATTTGCCTGAGGACGAAAATGACAACATCCAAAGCCAAGATTGTCTACACACTGACCGATGAGGCCCCCGCCCTCGCCACCCGGTCACTGCTTCCCATCCTGGAAACCTTCGCCAAGCCGGCCGGCATCGACTTTGAAACCAGCGACATCTCTCTCGCGGCGCGTATTCTGGCAGGCTTCCCGGACTACCTCGAAGAAAACCAGCGCGTTCCGGATGCCCTGGCTGAATTGGGTGAGTACACCAAGGATCCGGACGCCAACATCATCAAGCTTCCGAACATCTCCGCGTCCATTCCCCAGCTCCGTGCCGCCATCAAAGAGCTGAACGAACAGGGCTACAAGGTTCCGGAATATAAAGAACACCCGGAAACCGACGAAGAGAAAGAAATCCACGCCCGTTACTCCAAAGTACTGGGCAGTGCTGTTAACCCGGTACTGCGTGAAGGTAACTCCGATCGCCGTGCGCCGGCTGCGGTAAAAGCCTTTGCCCGCAAGTTCCCCCACAGCATGGGTGAGTGGAGCCCGGCGTCCCGTACACACGTAGCGCACATGCGCGGTGGTGACTTCTACTCCAGTGAGCAATCGGTCACCCTGGACAAGGCCACCAACGCCCGCATCGTGTTTGAGAACAAGCAGGGCAAACAGACGGTACTGAAGCCCGACCTGCCGCTGCAGGAAGGCGAAGTGCTGGACGGCATGTTCATGAGCAAGAAGGCTCTGGTGAAGTTTTTCGAAGACGCCATTGCCGACTGCGAGAAAACCGGCGTGATGTTCTCCCTGCACGTTAAAGCCACCATGATGAAAATCTCCCACCCGATCGTGTTCGGTCACGCGGTGAAGGTTTTCTACAAGGAGCTGTTCGACAAATACGGCGACCTGTTCAAGGAAATCGGTGTTAACCCGAACAACGGCCTGTCTTCCGTCATTGAGAAGATCAAGCAGCTGCCGGAGTCCAAGCAGGAGCAGATTCAGGAAGACCTGCACGCGTGCTATGAGCACCGCCCGGAAATTGCCATGGTGGATTCCGTTAAAGGCATCACCAACCTGCACGTACCGAGCGACGTGATTGTCGATGCCTCCATGCCGGCGATGATCCGCAACTCCGGCAAGATGTGGGCCCGTGACGGCAAGCTCAAGGACACCAAGGCGGTTATGCCGGAGTCCACCTACGCCACCATCTACCAGGAAGTGATCAACTTCTGTAAGACCCACGGCGCGTTTGACCCCACCACCATGGGTACCGTACCGAATGTGGGCCTGATGGCGCAGAAAGCCGAAGAGTACGGCTCCCACGATAAGACCTTCGAAATGAAGGAAGACGGCATTGTGCGTGTGGTGGCCGAAGACGGCACCGTGCTGACCGAGCACAAGGTTGAAGAAGGCGACATCTGGCGCGCCTGTCAGACCAAAGACCTGCCGATCCGTGACTGGGTCAAGCTGGCGGTTAACCGGGCCCGCTCCAGCGGCACGCCTGCGGTGTTCTGGCTGGACGATGAGCGCGCCCACGATGCCCAGCTGATCAAGAAGGTTGAAAAGTACCTGGCCGAGCTGGACACCGACGGTCTGGAAATCCACATCAAGTCTCCGGTTCGCGCCATTCGCTGGACCATGGAGCGCCTGATTCGTGGTCTGGACACCATCTCGGTAACCGGCAACGTGCTGCGGGACTACCTGACCGACCTGTTCCCGATTCTGGAACTGGGCACCAGTGCCAAGATGCTGTCCATCGTACCGTTGCTGAACGGCGGTGGCCTGTACGAGACCGGTGCTGGCGGTTCTGCGCCCAAGCACGTACAGCAGCTGATCCAGGAAAACCACCTGCGTTGGGATTCCCTGGGTGAATTCCTGGCCACGGCGGTGTCTCTGGATGAGCTGGGTGAGAAACAGGACAACCAGCGGGCCCGTCTGCTGGGCCAGACCCTGGACAAAGCCACCGAGCGCCTGCTGGAAAATAACCAGTCTCCGTCTCGCGTCACCGGTGAGCTGGATAACCGGGGTTCCCACTTCCACCTGGCTCGTTACTGGGCGGAAGAGCTGTCAAAGCAGGATGATGACAAGGAGCTGAAAGAGTTCTTTGCCAAGTTGTCGAAACAGCTGGAAGAGAACAAGGACAAGATCCTGGAGGAAATGACCGTGGTGCAGGGCCACCCGGCCGATATCGGTGGTTACTACCACCCGCCCATGGAGAAGGTGTGTGAGGTGATGCAGCCAAGCGCGACCTTCAACAAGATCCTGGCCGATGCACGGGACTCCGTGAAGTAAGGCCAGCGGTTCAGCCGGCCGGAGCCTGCTCCGGCCGTGATTGACAAAAACCGGGTTGCCCATGGTCGCCCGGTTTTTTTGTGCTTGCTCCTGCCGTCAATCCTGCTGCAGAGGCACTAACAGGCCATTGGTCAGGCGTGCCAGATCGTCCGGCGTCAGCTCTATCTCGAGTCCACGTTTGCCGGCGCTGACGAACACCGTCGGGAAGTGGTGGGCGGTGCTGTCGATAAACGTTCGGAGCCGTTTTTTCTGGCCCAGAGGGCTGACACCACCCAGCACATAACCGGTGGTTTTCTGGACCAGCTGTTTGTCCGCCATCGTGGCTTTCTTTGCCCCGGCGGCCCTTGCGATCTGCTTGAGGCCCAGCATGGCGGTGACCGGTACAATGCCGACCGCCAGTTCCTTGTCATCCAGGCTCACCACAAGCGTCTTGAATACTTGCTCCGGCGCCACACCCATTTTCGCCGCTGCTTCACCACCGTAACTCTCGGCCGCCGGATCGTGGTCGTACTCATGTATGGTGTAGTTCACTTTGGCCTTCTTGGCCGCAAGAATTCCAGGGGTCATGCAGGGTCCCGTATTGATCGATGGTGGACGGAATTAAAGCATGCGCTGCCGGCGACGTCATCCCTCTGGCACCACCGGCCAGTAACGGGAAATTTCTCCCAGTCTGGCATCGAAAACGGCGAGATCGCCGAACTGCAAAAACACAGACTCGCTCTGATGCGGCCTCAGGAATACCCAGTCGTCTTCCTGCAGTGGCACCCCGGCGGCCAGGTTAAGCATCTCCTGATTACTGGACCGTCCGAACACCGGGTTGGTTGTCAGCCCCGCCGGTGACACCAGCCGAGCCTTCCAGTTGCCCCCGTAAATGAAGACCGCCCTGGCCCGGTTGGGGTTCCACAATCGCTGCAGTCGGCCAATGCCCGGTGTGCCGGGAATCCGGTTGGCTTCCTGCAGTTTCAGCACCGGAGTGGCAATGAAAGCCGCAGGCTGGTGGCCCGCCAGGGTGGCCAGGTCGAAATCCGTGGGCATCACCAGGCCGGAGCCGGCCGCTAGTTCGTTGGCGGTAATGGTGTTGGCCCGGCCCTTATATAACTGGTACGTGGTGGAGCCTCCGGTGTTGAAGGTGAGCCCTGCCAGATCACGCCCCAAGGTGTTCCGGGCCAGTGAAACATACCGGTTGTAACGGGCCATGGCCTTTTGCCACAACCAGTCGGTTGGCCCCGGTGCTTTCACGATATGGGGTTCATAACCCATAAAACCGCTGAAGCTCAGCCAGCGGGATTGCTCTATGTCCAACAGCGCCCGGGATAGCAGCTGATCATCGTTGAACCCGCCCCGGTGCAGGCCGATATCCAGTTCCAGGTTCACCCGCATAGGCTCGCTCCGTTGACGGGCCAGTTGCTCGTATTGCGCCAACCGGCGTGGAGAGTCGATCAGCCATTGCAGTTGCTGTCGGGGCTGGAAGTCGTTCTGGTCAGCCTGGTGCCGATCATAGAAACGGGCAGCCGCCGCGACCGGTAACGGTTTGCCCAGCAGAATGTCGGCGTCAGGGATGGAGCTGGCAATCTGGTTGAGGAAAGGCTGGTGAAACAGCATCAGCCGCCGGGTGCCGGTCTTGGCCATCACGTGCTCCAGTAAGGGCACCGAAGGTAGGGATTTCACCACAATCCGGTAGTCGAAGTCGTGGCCAAGGTGTTGTAGCAACACCTGAATGTTGTGGTCCAGGCGTTGCTGGTCAATCACCAGGGTGGGTGTGGCCAGCCCGCTGGCATCCAGCGCCCGGGACAGGGCGCGGAAGTAGTCTGAGTGGCCATCGCGAATAGCCGGGGGCCGGAGCCATGCGGCTGTACCCAGGCCGCCGGCCGCCACCCCGGCCAGAATGAGTTTGCGCCTTTGCTGACGGAACGCTTCGCTGTGAGCCATGGTGGGTTATCCGTGGGAGGTATTGTCGCTGAAAAGGCCGGCCAGGTAAGGGTTCAGGAAACGGCCGTTCGGGTCGAGACTTTTCCTTACTTCACAGAATGCCTGCCATTTCGGGTACTGCGCCTGGAATTCAGCGGCGGTAAGCGTGTTCAGCTTGCCCCAGTGAGGCCTGCCACCATACCGGCGGAATATCGGCTCCACTGCGGCAAAGAGCGGCTGGTAGTCATCCTCGAAAAACCGGTGGACGGCGATGGATACTGAATCCCGCCGATAGAATGGGCTGAGCCAGGCATCATCGGCTTGCACAAAGCGCACCTCGAAGGGAAAGAACACCTCCGGGAAACAGTTTTCAACCAGATCCACCACCTCCCGGAAGGCCTTTTGCCAGTTTTCTCTGGGCAGGTGGTACTCCATCTCATTGAAGCGCACATTGCGGTCACTGGTGTAGTTCTGCCAGGACGGCGCCACCTTCTGCTCCCGGGCCAGGGTGCGCATATAACCCCCGAGAATCAAGCGCCGCAGCCTGGGGGACCAGGCCAGGTAGTCGCGGGCTTTCTGCAAATCCCGCGCGCCGTCGTTCTGGTCCAGTGCCGGGGTTGCCGAGAGGGGTTCGTCCGTCAGGTCGTGGGTGCTGGTGAAACCCATGCCGGAGAACGGAATGTAATAGAACTCAAAATTGCGATGCTGGTCTGCCAGGGTGTCCGCCGTTGCCAGAATGTCCTCGATGGGCAGCCATTCGGTGGTTTTCCGGAGCCGATATGGGCGGGTATTTTGCAGGGTGACGTCAGTCACAATGCCCAGGCAGCCCAGCCCCACCCTGGCTGCCTGGAACAGGTCCGGATGCTGGGTCTGGCTGCACTCGATACGCTCGCCATTGGCGGTGACCAGTGTCAGCGCCGATACGTAGCCAGACAAGCACATCAGCTTGCTGCCAGTGCCATGGGTTGCAGTGGCCAGAAGGCCCGCCAGGGATTGCTGGTCTATATCGGGCATGTTGAACAGGGCCTGGTCAATCGCTTCCAGGGGTTGGCCCAGTTGCCCGAGCAGGGTGCCGGCGGCCACCTTGGCCTGGCACCGGCTGTCATCATGCCCCAGAACGCCGCTCAGGCGAGCCACGGATACCAGAATGCCGTCGGTGGGTACCAGGGCGGAGAATGAATGGCCAGAGCCAACGGGGCGAACGGGCAGGTGTCGATGGTTTGGGGCGGCAAGGAGTTCCTGCAGCTCGGTGACGCTCCGGGGGGCAACACGCATGGCAGGGACCGACTGCTGGGAGCCAGACCAGTTACGCCAAGGCAAAGGGGACTTGCTGCCCCCGGCGTTGCTTTGTGCCTGTGCCGGCGCTTGCTGTGCTGCCTGCAGCGACAGGGTATGCCCGACGATGGCGGTACTGACCAGCAATTGCAGAAAATGCCGTCGTTCCATATGAATCTACCTCAGGTTTCTGCCGGCCGCGCCATGAATTCGATGAGCGCCTGAAATTCTGCGGTGTCGCAGTCCATGCACAAGCCGTAGGGCGGCATACCACCCATGCCCGACACCACGTTGTCCACCAGCCGCTGCATGCCTTTCTCCAGGCGCCTGTTCCAGGCTTCGCTGTCACCGGTCAGGGGGGCATCCGAAGTGCCCCGGCTGTGACAGGCCATGCAGGAGCGCTGATAGATACCGGAAAGTTCAGGGTCTTGAGGACGGGCTGTTTCGGCATAGTCCCAGATGGCCTGTTCAGAAGGGCCGGAGGGTGAACAACCGCCAATGATCAAGGCAAGGCTGGTAATGACCAGCAGCCTGGCGTGAGTATGGTGCAGAGGGTGTTGAATCATTGTTTTTGCCCAAAACAAAACTATGTGTCACGTTTAGTTTTGTGGAAATGCCGGGAAAATGCAACCTTGCCTCGACTGAACGTGTGAAACTGTCTACTTTTCCTATAGGACAGCTCCCCAAGGCAAAAGGAAGACTATGCAGCCTGAACAACCAGAGCGAGGGAAAGAAACCGGCTGGAGTAGCAGTCAAAGCCCTTTGCGCCGTGCCCTGTCGGCCACCCTGGTGTACCTGGTGGCAGGTATCATCTGGATTACGTTTTCTGACCGGATGGTGGAGATCTGGTTTGCAGAC
Source organism: Marinobacter sp. GH_1 (assembly GCF_048595985.1). Classification (NCBI taxonomy): domain Bacteria; kingdom Pseudomonadati; phylum Pseudomonadota; class Gammaproteobacteria; order Pseudomonadales; family Marinobacteraceae; genus Marinobacter; species Marinobacter sp. GH_1. Next base: position 115,141 of record NZ_CP184460.1, read on the forward strand.
CCCCGGTCCCTGTCAGCCATGCAAACCTGGAAAGGGTTTTTGTTTGTCGCGGTCACCGCGCTGGTGTTATTCACCGTTATGCTGCGCTTGCTCAGCAAGGATCGTTTGTTGCTGTCGCTCCAGCTGGACCAGCGGCGGGCGCTGCGCCAGAGGGAGCAGCAACTGCGGGTATTGATGGATAACCTCCCGGGCATGGCCTATCGATGCCGGAACGACGACAGCTGGACCATGATGTTCGTTTCTGGTGGCTGTGAGCAGCTGACCGGCTATCTGCCCGACGACCTGATCAACAACAAGCTCGTCAGCTATGCCAGCCTGATGGATCCGGATGCAATCGAACAGGTGTCCGAAGAGGTCGCCATTGCGGTGCGCAAAGGCCGGTCTTTTTCCCTGGAGTACGCTATTACCCGCAAAGACGGCCGTAAGGTGTGGGTCTGGGAGCGTGGCTGCGGTGTCGAGCACGATGACGGCAGTGTTTTCCTGGAGGGGATAGTGCTGGATATCTCCGACCGCAAACAGCTGGAAATCGAGTTGGAGGAGATGGCCACCCGAGATCCTTTGACCGGCCTGCTCAACCGGCGGGAGTTCTCCAGAGTCCTGGAGGAAGAGTTGGAGCGCGCCCGCCGCTATGAACGTCCGATGGCGCTGTTATGGATTGATTTTGATCACTTCAAGGACATCAATGACAGCTGGGGCCACGCTGCTGGTGATACCGTGCTCTGTGCGGTGAGCGAGATCCTGACCGACCGGGTAAGAAGTGTCGATTCCGTCGGCCGGTTTGGTGGCGAGGAATTCGTTATTGTGCTGCCGGAAATGGATGTGGAGGGTGCCCGGGATACCGCCGAGCGTTTGCGCCAGCGGGTAGGTAACGCGCCGATACCGCTGGAGTCTGGCCACTCGGTGCCATTAACCATCAGCGTGGGTGTCGCGGTTTATCCTGTTCATGGTCACACAGTGGAAACACTTTGCAGCGCAGCGGACAAGGCGATGTATCAGGCCAAAATGCAGGGTCGCAACTGTGTGGCCATGGCGCAGCCGATCGAGCCGGTTCATAATGAAATCTGATAAAGGCTGAAATGTCGGCCCCAGCAAGTGTCCCGGGAGGGGCCAGTTCTCAATAACGATAAAAGGCGTCCGTTATGCATTCACTCGCCCGCCGTGCCCTGCACACCTGCGATATTCCGGAAGACCTGACCTCTGTCACTTTCCGCAATCGTGACACCGAACACCCGGATCGGGTTGGTTTACCGCAGGACGCAGTGGAATCCGTATGGCGTAGTGTGGAGGGCTTGTACCGGACCGGTGTGCACCCGGGAATCCAGCTGTCGCTCCGTTACCGGGGCGAGCAGGTGCTGCATGGCGCCATGGGCCATACCCGGGGCAACGGCCCCCATGATCCCGCCGCTCTGCCCAGGCTGCCGATGACCACGGAAACCCCGATCTGCTATTTCTCCGCCTCCAAGGCGGTGACGGCGCTGCTGATGCACATGCTCGCAGAGCAGGGCCTGGTGAATCTGATGGACCCGGTTTCCTACTACTGCCCGGAGTTTGCCAAGAACGGAAAGCGCACCATCACCGTGCACCAGATTCTCTCACACCGGGGCGGTATTCCGGCGATTCCCCGTGAGACCCCCATAGACGTGCTCTGGGAGCGTGATGAAATCTGGCGCCTGCTGTGCGCTGCCAAACCGGTCGAGGTGGATGGCGCGAAGGTGGCTTACCATGCCATTACCGGTGGCTTTGTGTTGCAGCGGGTCTTGGAGAAGGTCACGGGCGATACCATCGAGAATTATCTGGACCGGTACCTGCGCAAACCTATGGGTATGAAGTGGTTCACTTACGGAATCGCCCCGGAGAAGCTGCACGAACTGGCTACCAATTATGCCACCGGCCCGACCCCGATGTTTCCGCTGTCGTGGATCGTCAGCCGGGCCCTGGGCGGAGACATTCGCACGGTGGAGAAAGTCACCAACGACCCGCGCTTCCAGGAGGCGGTCATACCCGCCGGTAATCTCTGTGGCACCGCGGAGGAAATGGGCCGGTTCTTCCAGATGATGCTCAACGGCGGGGTTTGGAACGGCCAACGGATTTGCAGTGAGTTAACCATCCGCCGTGCCATCCACCAGTTCGGTTCATTGCAGATAGACCGTACCATGATGATCCCCATGCGCTTCAGTGCTGGCATGATGCTGGGCGGCAACCCGGTAGGACTCTGGGGGCAGCAGAGCCGTTATGCCTTTGGCCATGTCGGTCTGATCAACAAGTTGTGTTGGGCCGACCCGGCCCGGGATATTTCCGTGAGCCTGCTCAACACCGGGTTTCCGATAGTGGGTCATCACTTACCGGCCCTGGCCAGATTTGTCTATACTGTGTGCAGGCAGTTCCCGGTGTTGCCGGAAAACAAGCGAAGGCTGGTGGCTGCCTGAGTCAGTAAAAGTGAAACCTTGTTCATTCTAATTGCACTTTGTCTGACAGTTCTGCAAAATCGGCATTCTGAAACGGATTATTCACCAGACTCAAAGGATGAGGCACCATGGACAAACCGGAACTTCCCCCGCCTGAACTTCAGCGTGTCAAGCTGGACCAGCACGACAGCGTACGCAGCCACGTACAACAGCAGGTATGCGACGAGGTCCAGCGTCTGGAACGCCGTATCGAAACCCTGCGACTGACCAAAGCCCCCCATGCGGCCATCATGATCTCCACCTACGAGCGTATGATCAGCCGGAAGAAAGGCTTTCTGCAGAACTGGGACCTGTGAGCCTATTTGCGGGTTGAGGCCGACGCTGCGTTCCAGGTGGCGATGGCGAGATCTTCGCTCTGGTAGACGCAGTTATCGGGATTCTGCTTTGTTGCATCGTCGTCTTCCGCCCCGTCGTCCGGTACACGGGCAGGCTCGCCATCCGAAGTGTAGATATGCACAGTATCCATGGCGTAGTTGATCTCAACGCGCAGGCAGTCTGGCGGCGTGTTATCCGCACCGTACCGGCTCAGGTCTATGACCGTCTGCTCGGTATTCTTGATGAACAGTGTGTCGAGTTGGGCGTCGGTTACAAAGGTTTGGCGTAGTTCAATGCCCCCGACATTCCGGCTGACGTAATCGGCGGTGGCATACTCCGGCTGGTTGTAGCCACTGGCAACAAACTGCAAGGCGTCAAAGCGGGAACCGGCCAGCACACTCAGCAGCTCCGGCTGCTCTTCCCTGACATCATCGTTGACGCTTCGGGCCACATACTGAATGGTCCGATAGACCTTTTCGGTAAGGTCACTGCCTTCGGGACCCTCCGGCAGATATCGCCAATCGAGGGTCTGGTAGTTCCATTCGTAGTCGTTCAGGGGCTGGAGACTGAAGGACGCCGCCTGGTCGGTAAAGCGAATACGGGCGCCGGCACTGCGGGTGTTGTAGTTGCCGGCCTGGGACAGCGCGATGCGATCCCGGATATAACGCCGGCCTTCATCAAAGTTGGTAATACCGCCCACGCTGATCACCTGGTTCATCAGGTCCAGCGGGTTACGCACCCGGGTATAGTCCTGGCCGGTGTCGTCTGGCTGTGCACCGATGAAGATATCGATATGCCGCCGGATTTCTTCCACCGTAGCCAGGTGGTCCTCGTTGTCGGCGTCGTCGCCAGTGGGTTGTATGCTTTGGTAGAAATCGCTGAACCGGGTGAAGCTGAGGGTATCCGGCGCCTGCTCGGTGTTGGTCAGGTCAAAGGTTGAGAACACCAGGTCAACATTGGTTGCCGGGTTGAACGCGGAGGAACCGGTGCTTTCCATCCGGCACCCCGACAGGGTAAGGACGGACAGGGAAACAGCAACAAAAAGGCAGGAATGTCTCATTTCAGGTGGCCCCGGGGTGCGAAAAAACGGGTGAAAGGCTAAAGTGACTTGTGCTGACAATAAACGATAAAGCACGCAGCTACCCGCGCGGAGATCACATTTTGCAGCAACGGTTTTCCGAAACGCTCAACCGGGTGCTCGTCGCCCTGTTGATGCTGGTTGTTGTTTCCTTGCCATCGCTGGTGCAGGCGAAAAACGCCTGTCCTGCCGGGTCGGTGGTGCTGGATAGTACGACCAGCAGTGTGCGTAATCTCGATGGCTGTATCTGGTATCTGGAAGACGCCGGCCATGAGCTGGCCATTGACGACATCCTGGCTATGCCGGAGGAGCAGTTCAGCCTGCACCGGGGAGGCGTGCTCAATTTCGGTTATACCGACTCGGCCTACTGGACCCGTTTTGATCTGACCACCCGCGGCAGCCAGGTTGCCAGCAACTGGATCCTGGAACTGGCGTTGCCACTGGTGGATGAAGTCTGGCTGTATGTGGTGCGTGACGGTCGGGTGGTTGAACAGCGCCGTGCGGGCTACCTCGACAACTGGGACGACCGGGATCTGGCCGTGCCCAACCCGACCTTCCGTCTGCAGTTGTTGCCCGATGCCACCACCACCGTGTATCTGCGAACCACCACCACCAATACCTTCAGGTTGCCGGTAACACTCTGGCACCCGGACAGTTACATTGAGAAAGTCTCCATCGATGAAGCGGTCAGGGGCGTGCTGTTGGGGGCCATCCTGGCCATCCTCGCCTATAACCTGTTTGTTGCTGTGTCAGTCCGGGAACGCAGCAACATCTATTATGTGCTGTACCTGGTCTGCGCGGCGGTGTTTATCGGCACCGAACAGGTGCACGGGGTTCAGTTGCTGGACAACCGGCCACCGATTCTGGACAAGGCCTACCTGCATTTTCAGATCATCCTGACCTGGTTCTTCGGGTTGCTGATGGCCCGTTCTCTGCTCGAGACCCAACAGCGCTCCCCGGACCTGGACCAGGTGATCCGCCTGTGCCTGTATTCGGTGACGGCCACCTTCGTGTTGTCGTTCTTCATGCCCTACTCGGTGGCGATGGAATGGATTGTGGTGGGGTCCATTCTGTTGAGCCTGATCCTGATTGTGGTCAGTTACCTGTCATGGCGCTATTACAACCCGGCGGCCCGGTCCTACTTCTTTGCCTGGACCATGGCGCTGATCGGTTTTGGGATCTATGCCCTGACGGTCATGGGGTATCTGCCGCTGAATACCTTTACCACCTATGCGCCCCAATTCGGCCTGGTGGCCCAGATCATTCTGTTTTCCTTTGCCCTTGCCGATCGTATCAAGCAGGTTCAGGGCGAAGCGCTGGCCTGGAACCAGCGGGCACTGGCTAATCTCCAGCGCTACCAGTCTCTGTTTGATAACGCCATTGAAGGGGTCTTCCAGATGTCGCCAGACCGGCGCTTTGTCACCGCCAATCCGGCGATGGCCGAGTTGTTGGGCTACAGCAGCAGCCGCGAGTTACTGCAGGACAACCCGGATGTGCTGGAAACCTGCATTTCTGATGACCGGCTGCGGCGCCTGGTGGTAGAGCAACTGGAAGTCCGGGGCATGGTCAAGGGTATTGAAGCCCGCTATTTCACCCGCAGTGGTGTTGAACGTTGGGCCACCATCTCGTTGCACACGGCCTACGATCTGGATGGCGAGCCCATGCACCTTGAAGGTACCTGCATTGATGCGACCGAGAGCCACCAGCGCCAGCGAATCGAGCGGGAGCGTGAGCAGGAGCGCCTGGAGAAAGAGCTGGCCCGACACTCAGCCCAGGCCAAGAGCCAGTTTTTGGCCAACATGAGCCATGAGATCCGGACACCGCTGGCAGCCATTATCGGGTATGGCGAAACCCTGCTGGACCCAGACCTTGATGAGCGGGAGAAACGCAGCAGTGCCGAGACTGTCGTGCGCAGTGGCCGACATCTGCTGGAGTTGGTCAACGACATCCTTGACCACTCGAAGATCGATGCCAACAAGCTCGATGTCGATGTGGTACCGGTCATGCTGCCGGATTTGCTGGATGAGATTCGCGCCTTTTTCGAACCCCGGGCCCGGGAAAAGGGCCTGGAATTCACCGTTATCTGCGACTTTCCCCTGCCCGAGCAGATCCTGACCGACCCAACCCGGTTTCGGCAGATCATCATTAACCTGTGTGGAAATGCGCTTAAATTCACCGAAAAAGGCACAATTTCTCTTATTTTGCGCTGTGACCGAGAAGCCGAAACCCTCTGTGCCCGGGTTGTGGACACCGGCATTGGCATGAAACCGGAGCAACTGGAGCGGCTGTTTGATCCCTTCGCCCAGGGCAGCACGGCTATCTCCCGGCAATACGGCGGGACGGGGTTGGGACTCAGCATTTCCCGCCGGCTGGCCGAGTTGCTTGGCGGCAGTATCCGGGTATCCAGTACCTACGGTGAGGGCAGTGAGTTTGACGTCTGCATTCGCACCGGCGACCTTGCCGACGTCCATTTTCTGCGTGACGCCTCGGAGTTGAACCAGCGCCGACGGGGTATTGCCACGGTGTTGGCCCCCAGGCTCAAAGGCCGGATTCTGTGTGCTGAAGATAACGACGTTAATCGACGCCTGGTATCCATGCTGGTAGACAGAACCGGTGCCGAGCTGGTGCACGTCAGTAACGGAGCCGAGGCGCTGGAATTGGCTAGCCGGGAGCGTTTTGACCTGATTCTGATGGACATCCAGATGCCGGTGATGAACGGCCGGGATGCCACTCAGGCGTTGAGAGAAGCCGGGGTAAATACCCCAATCATCGCCCTGACAGCCAACGTAATGACGGAAGACATTGCCGAGTACCGGCTGGCGGGCTGTAACGAGCATCTGGCCAAGCCCATCGACAAACAACGCTTCTACGAGGTGCTGGCCCGGTACCTGACGGTTTGCCCTGAGGACTATCAGGGTGATACGCGCCAGTACTCGGGTAAGGTGCTGGTTGCCGAAGACAACGACGACAATCGTTTGTTGGTTGAGCGGATGTTGCGGCGCTTTGGTGTTGAGCCGGTTCCGGTCGCCAGTGGCGATCTGGCCGTCCGGCTTGCGCTGGCTGACACTGTGCACCTGGTCCTCATGGATCGGCACATGCCGGAAATGGACGGTGTAGCCGCCACCCGCCTGCTGCGCCAGGCCGGGTTCCGCCGCCCGATCATTGCCTTCACGGCCGGGGATCAGACCGAGAACGATGCTCTGCTGGCGGCGGGCTGTGATGGGGTGCTGAACAAACCGATCGACCAGTCGCATTTGCAGGCCATTCTCGAACGGTACCTGGTGGCGTCACCAGCCTCAGCGGTCACCTCCGATGATATGGCGCATTTGGTGCCCCGGTTTCTGGGCGGGCTTGAGGATCGGCGGGAACGCATGCGTGTGGCATTCCGGGCCAGGGATGCGAGCGCACTGCAGATGGAAAGCCACCAGATCAAAGGTACGGCCGGTGCCATGGGCTACCCCTTGATGACGCGCCAGGCGACCAGCCTGGAAAACCGGTTGAGGGAAAATCCGCCGGATTGGGCGCGAATCGGCAAGGAGCTCAGAACTCTGGACGAGATGATTGAACGGGCGCTGCAGGGAGCGCCAGATGAGCGGGAAACAACACAGGAACAGGCCAATGACTGAAAACCGACAGCAACAGGAACAGTATTCCCTCAGCATGATGTATGGTACCTACGCCGACGTTCTGTTCGTGCTGTTTCCGTTTCTGGTGATTGCCATGCAGCGGTTGTGGGATGGCAATCTTTACCAGACGCTGATGCGCCCGGACCTGAGCATCGCGGCGGCGATACTGGCGGGTCTGGCCATTGGCAAATTTGTGCTTGGCCTGGTGACCAATCGCGAGCTTGGGCGTTACAAAGAGCGTATTGTGTTCTTTATTGCCTTGACGTTGTTCGTGGTGCTGGGCCCGGCGATTATCCTGATACTGAGTATCACAGCCAACGCACAGGTCCCGGGATTTGTGGCGTTTGTGCAGCCGGTCTTGTTGATTGTGGCCATTTCGCTCTACACCACGGCGGTGAGCATCGCCAATATTCTGGTGCGTACCAACCAGGGGCCGTCAGGGGCGGAGGTGTCTGAAGCCACGTCGCAGTCGAAAGATGGTCGTCCCCGGCCCGCGCCCCTGGATTTGCCCAGACGAACCGGCAACGATGGCTACTGATCTGAGCGGATAATACAGGAGACAATGGATGACGGATCTGAGAATACTGGTAGTGGAAGATGAGCCCGTGATGCGGGAGCGGTTGGTTGAAATGCTCTACAAGGCGGGGGCGACGCAGGTGGCTGAATGCCCGGATGCGGCCTCGGCCCGGGCGGCTTTCGATGCCAGCGAGTACCATATTGTTCTGCTGGATCTGGGTTTGCCGGACGGAGATGGCCATGAGTTAATGACGCGCTTCAAGCAGATTCGGGAGGATCAGCATATCGTGCTGGTCACCGCCGATGACTCCATTGAAAGCATTCAGCGGGCAATCAGTGCCGGTGCCAATGGTTATGTGGTCAAGCCCTACTCCCAGGAAAAAATTCACGATGTGGTGAATAACTACGCCATCGTGCATGGCGGCGATATGGCGATGATGCAGGGGCTGAACCGGCGCCACTGACCGGTTCAGCGCATCGTCAATGCAATCAGGCGACCTGGCGTGCAATCCAGGAGTTATAACGGGTGGCCAGGGCACGCACGTAACGCGCTTCGGATCCATCCAGATTGCCCAGAACCCCTTTGAAAATCCAGCCTCGTTCATACAGGCCCAGCACCCGCTGTTCGTCATCCAGGTTGACACGCTGATTCAGTTTCTTGCAAATCGCATCCAGCAGCGGCAGCTTTTCCGGGCGCTTGATCGGAGCCTGACGATTGCTGATCGGCTGATTGGCTGCACGGGTTGTCGGATGTCTTCTCATGATGTTCTCCTTGTCGTTTTGCGGCTGCAAAAACAAAAAACCCCGGGGCCTGAGGCAACCGGGGTTTGGCAGAGAAGCTGCCCCGGTCGCCGCAATGGCTCCCGGGACTGACCGAAAGCCGTTAGATGTCTTTCACCATGGCGCGCACAGACTGCCCGTGACGGCAACCGGTGGCGGAGTAAGCGGTGGTCTTGGTAATCATCCTGGTCATATCAGCTCTTTGGATTCGGTTCACTTACCAGTGTATAGGCAATTGGCCGGTTTGCAATAGCCCCGGTGATTCGGCAAACCCGTACAGACGTGGCGAAGGTTGATCGGGATAATTCCCAGCGTCACGTGTTTTTACGTTGTGCAATCCGCGGTACCTCCGTATCAGGTATCGAATGGATCTCTCCTTTCTACGCAGCCGAATTGGCTGCGTTTTTTTTGCCCGGATATTGGCAGGCCAGGGTGGTTTCGGTTAGTTCGTAGCCACTAGTCCGTACAGCCTCTTGGGGTCGTTTTTGCGATAATTCGTACACTAACTTAATGCATTGAATTATCCGAAACCCAGAGGTTGAAACCGAAGAAAATGCCCGACGAACCCGGATCTGCCCGTAACAAATTCCGTTCCGATTTCATGGTTGAGCTTGCGTTGATTGTCGCTGTGGCCGTTTATCTGATGATGGCTCAGGGGCAGGCAGTTGGAGAAAATCTGTCGTTCACCGTGGTGGGCGCGGCCCTGATGGCCCTGGCCACCTACTGGACGCTTCACACCGTCCGTGACGGCCTGGAAGTTATTGCACTGCGGCTTCGCCCTGGCAAATAACCCGCTCCCAGGTTTTGTGCAGGATCAGCGCGTCGTTGGCGGCCCGGTGAACCGGTAGTCCCAGGTCGGCAATGACTTGTTGGCGGGTGCCCGACCACTGCCGCACCTGGGCCGGGTTCAGCAGCATGGACACCGATTCCAGCTGGAACTCCGGGGTTTCGCCGGCGGCCCGGAACAGCCGGTGCAGCCAGAAGCTGTCAAAAGTCCAGGCGTCGCAGAAGATCTGCTCCGGCAACAGCCTGTTCAGCGCCCGGGCCACTTCCCCTACCGGTGTGCCTTCCTGCTCCAGCCGTGCACGGGAAATGCCGTGTATGGTTTCCGCGCTCTCAGACCAGTCCTGCCAAAGTACGTGCGGCTGAATCAGCCAGCTGTGCAGGCTGCCATCGGGCATGCACACGCCAACTTCGATCGGATAACTTGCGATCAGATCGAGACTGGATGCTTCAAAGTCGATGAATGCCGGGCTGCTGTCTGAGTTCATTGAATCGTTGCTGGCTGTTTGTCGTTTTCCATCGAGTTTACCCCTGATCTTCCCATGACGCGAACCCAAGCGGCTCTGGCGCTGTTACAATATAGCCATGGTTTGTAAAAGCCCAATGACAAATCCCCTTCTTTTCCTGGTGAATACCCCATGACTGACACCGTTGTCGTTATCTATTCCGGGGGCATGGACTCCTTTACCCTGCTCCATCTTGCCCGGGCCCGTGGCTATAAAGTGCATGCACTGTCGTTTAATTACGGTCAGCGCCATGTACGGGAGTTGGAGGCGGCAGCTGCGGTGTGTCAGGCGGAGGCGATTCCCCACAAGGTGATTGATATCCGCGCCATGAGTGAGGTGATGGCGGGGTCCTCACTGACCTCAGACATTGCCGTGCCGGAGGGGCACTATCAGGAAGACAGCATGAAGTCGACGGTGGTACCCAACCGCAACATGATCCTGCTGTCGCTGGCCACCGGCTATGCCGTCACGGCCGGTGCACAAGCCGTCTGGTTTGGCGCCCATGGCGGTGACCATGCCATCTATCCGGATTGCCGGCCGGAATTTATCGAAAAAATGGATGCGGTGTGCCGGGTGGCGAATTACCAGCCAGTGGCGGTAGAGGCACCTTTTATGGCGCTCGACAAGGGCGAGATCCTGGGCGAGGGTTTGAAGCTGGGCCTGGACTACAGCCAGACCTGGACCTGCTACAACGGCCGGGAGCGGGCTTGTGGCCGTTGCGGCTCCTGCGTTGAGCGCCTCGAGGCGTTTGCGGCTCATGGCCTGAAAGACCCCCTGGCTTATGAGAGTCACGCCTGATGTACCGGGTAAAGGAAGCGTTTTACACCCTGCAGGGGGAAGGCGCCCAGGCTGGCCGGGCAGCGGTATTCTGCCGGTTCAGCAAATGCAATCTGTGGACCGGACGGGAGAAGGATCGGGCGGCGGCTGTCTGTAACTTCTGCGATACCGATTTTGTCGGTACCGACGGCCAGAATGGCGGGCGTTTCGAGACTGCCGTGGAGCTGGCCGAACATATTCGTAAGCTTTGGCCCGGCGCCCCGGGCCAGCCCTACGTGGTCTGCACCGGTGGGGAACCTCTGTTGCAGCTGGACCAGCCGTTGATTGATGCCTTCCACGCTGCGGGTTTCGAGGTAGGGGTGGAAACCAACGGCACCCTGCCGGCGCCGGAGGGAATTGACTGGCTGTGTGTCAGCCCAAAAGCCGACGCCGAGGTGGTTATTACCCAATGTGACGAGCTGAAACTGGTGTATCCCCAGCCTCTGGCACAGCCGGAACGGTTTCTGGGAATTCGGGCCAGGCACTATTTCCTGTCACCAATGGCCTCGCCGTCTGTACCGGATCAGGGGGATGACCCGGTCAAACGCAGCAACACCCAAAAGGCCACCGAGTATTGCCTCGCGCATCCGCAATGGCGCCTGACCCTGCAAATGCACAAGATCCTGGGCATTGACTGACCGAATGCCCGGGTGAGCCCCGCAGGCACTCTCCGGTCATGCTTCAGGCCGTTCGGCGCAGGGCCGTTTCCCGGGTGCGGAAATGGCTGGGGCTCAGACCGGTCCAACGCTTGAAGGCCCGGGTAAAGTTGGCCGCATCGGCATAGCCAAGGGCATCGGCAATCTGGCTCAGGTTCATGCCCGTGTTTTCCAGAAGTTCCTTGGCCCGCTCAAGGCGAACCTGATCCACCAGTTGCTGGAAGCTGGCCTCTTCTTCCTGGAGGCGGCGTTTCAGGGTGCGCTCGGACACAAACAGAGTAGCGGCTACCCGCGCCAGTTTTGGAGGGAACGGATGACTGGTCTCGATGACCCGTCGAACCCGGCAGGCAAAGCCGGCATCCTCCTTTAACTGCTTCAGGGCTTCCTCGCACTGCGCCCGTGAACTGGCGGCAAGCTGGTCGTCGCTGAATCGCACTGGCAGGCAAAGCTGGCTGACGGGCACGATAAGCGCGTTCTCGGTCGCGCCATACTCCACCGGCACCCCGATACGATTGCGAAAGCGGTGGAAGTGGTTGGGCTCTGGCCCGCGCCGAAGCACCCGTGTGCCGGGTACCAGGGTGCCGGTCAACTGAGCGCCCATGGTTACACAGCCAAACAGAACCGCATCCAGCACAAAACCCTGCAGTGGCCCCAGCTCGATGTCGCAGGTCACGTTATACCAGGCGTTCTGCCCGGATACCCGTTTCTGAACTTTCAGGTGGGGCGCTCGCAGCGTCAGGTAGCGGGTCATCAGCTCCAGCGCCTCTTCCAGGGTTCGGCTGCTCATGACCGCCGTTCCCAGGGCGCCGTGCAGGGGGAGCTTGAGCTCCCGGGCGAGCATGATGCCAAGGCCCGGCTCGCCACTCTCAATAATGGCGCGGGTGACAAACTCGCTGGCCTGGGCCTGGCTGACTCTTACTTCCGTTGAGTTCAGGCGAGTGGGGTCAAGACCGACCCGAAGAATGAGATCCCTTTCGTCCACTCCAATGGTATGCAGCAATTCGGCCAGGGTATGCAGGTAGATGGCCGGCATGCCCAGATCCTGTGCAGTAGAAACTGAGACGCGCATGGGTTTCCTCGTCAGCGACTGTTCTTGTTATGTAAGGGTGTTCAGTATTGCTGATTATGACCGTTTGCCCGGGCCAGCCCCATGACTTGATTGACGGGTCAATGGGCCAGAGAGGCCAATTCGGCACCTCTCCGGTCAGTCATTTCAATGGCTATGGCGCCGGATGAAGGTTTCCAGAACCTTGGCGGAACGGCCAGGATTTTCCAGCATGGGCAGGTGGCCGACGCCCCGGAATACATGCACATCGGCGTCTGGTGTGGCGGTTCTGAACCAGTTTACGCAACGGGTCGGGGTGATAACGTCTTTCTCGCCCCACTGCACCTGCAGCGGTGGTGTGCCCGGGCCGAGATACCGGGCCGGGGCAAGGGCGTCAGCGAGCATGTCGTTGAAAATGTGTCTCAGTGCTTGTCGGCGGTTCAGAAGGTCCGGGCCCAGTAATCCGGCCATGGCCAGCCCGGGTAACGTTGGTTTGCCGGTGCCCACACTGTTGAACATCCGGTAGACCCCGGCCCAGTCCTGGGGAATCAGGATGGCATCGCGATCAGACTCAAAGGGAGCGTCAATATCCACATCCGCATGTTCCGGGATACCGGCACTGTTAAGCAGTGTCAGTGACCGAGGAGGTTGCTCCAGCTTATGGGCCAGAATTGACGCAATGGCGCCTCCCATGGAGCTGCCGGCAATGTGCAGGTTGTCTGTCGCGTAGCCGGATAGCCAGTCACTCAGCCGTCGGGCCTGGCTTTCATAGCGGTAGCAGGCGTCAGCATGGTACTGGCTCTCACCCAGTCCGGGTACGTCCGGAACCAGCAGGTGCCAGTCTGCAGGGAGTCTCTGCATCCAGAAGGCCCAGTTTTCCTTCATGGCGGCAAAGCCATGTATCAACACCAGGGTTGGTCGCCCGGGTGCCGGTTTGCCACGTTCCAGAAACACCATGCGATGGCCGTCGACAATGGCTTCCTGCCGTTGTGCGCGCAGCAGCCAGCGTTGGCCGGTGCGGGCGACCGGCCATAGGTTCGGGGTCGGGACTTTCATGGATACGACAACCTCTTGATGGTAAATCCGAATTCCAGTTTACCGCCCCTGTGGTTGGGTGCTATTGCCTGCCCGCCCCGATCTGGCGTCGGTGCGGCAACCGGGTTCAAGGCGATGGCAGCCGGATATCCGTGATCACCGGGTTGTGATCCGAAGAGCGCCAAGGGCCGCTGACCGGTATCCGAGGTGGCTGGTCGTAGCCCAGGGCCCGGGGTTCATCGGCGTTGATGTTCCAGGCCTGGGCGTGGATGACATGGGGCAGCAGGCTGGCCGAAGCCAGGGCATAGTCGAGGCTGCCTTTTTCTCCCCGGTATCGGTAACTGTGGTGTGGGCAGTGGTCCTGTTGGCAGGGATGGAAGTGGTGCACCAGGCTGGTAAAGCCCTGGCGATAAAGCACCTGCACCGGGTCTTCCTGAGCGTAGCTGTTGAGGTCGCCGGTGATCAGGGTGCCGGCGAGTGTGTCCGGTGCCGGAAGTGAGCCAAGCCAGTCGAGCATGGTTTCGGTAGCCTGGCTGCGCCGATAATTGAAACAGCCCTGGCCGTCTTTCTGATCGGAATCTTTGCCGCTGGCGTTCCGACAGGACTTCGATTTCAGGTGCGTCACTACGATGCGAACAACCTGGTCGCCATGCCGGGCCTGGAACATCTGGGCCAGGGGTGGCCTGCCCATGGGCTCTGACGGCTGCCGACTGGCTTCGCCAACAGGGGTTGCCCGGTCTGTCCGGTATAACAGGGCGCTGCGAATGGCGTCGGAGCCGTCATCGCCGGGTGTCGCCACAAAACGCCACTCGGCGCCAAGTCGCGCGGCCAGTTCGGCAACGGCACTGTCTGGGCCATAGCCGTCGTTTTCAAGTTCGGTGACGGCCAGTATGTCTGGGTCCGGCAGGGTGAGAGCCGCCACCAGCCGCTGGTTCTGTTCCCGGAAGGCTGCCACGCTCTCTGCCCCCCGGGCAGTGGGAAAGCCTGCACCCTGGCCGTTACCGTTGAAGTAGTTCTCCAGGTTCAGGGTGACGATCCGCAGGTCGACGTCATCGGGCTTTCCGGGTGGTTGCGGGCGCTCGTTGCTGGCTTTGAAGACCGGTTGCCTGTCTGGCTGGACACGCCACTGGCCAAAGCGGAAATCGAGAACACCCTGCAGTTGCGAGACGGTATCGCCGGCGCGTACCGTGTTCCGCCCATCAAGCCCGCCCGGTGGCCAAGGCACGGGATCGGGATTGCGCACGGCCAGACCATCGTCCAGAAACACACGGTGTTGATGGTTGTTGCGGGCCTGCGTGACGGCTGCTGGCCCCGGTGCCAGGTATTCCGTCGGGATGACTTGATCCTCGGCGGCCAGAGTAAGCTCGCCGTAAAGGGCAAGGTTGTAGTGGTCAATAACCGTCAGCGGGGCGGCAAAGCGAACCCGCATGTTCTCAAGACTTTCCGGTGGTTGTGACCAGGGCAGTGACACCTCGATGGGCCTGGGCATCTTGCCCTCGCCGCAGACTGTCAGCTTGCCGACATCCACCAGTTCCGTCAGACCATGATATTCCTTGACGGTCCCTGTCAGTCGCAGGCGCTGGCCGGGCTTGCCCGCTGCCTGGCGTGTGTAGATGAACAGGGCTTCGGAGGTGGCCGGGTTCTGGTCCGTTTCAGCATCAGCCTGTTGCAGGTAGAAACCACCAAAACCACCTTTGTGGCGACTGTCCTGGGTGAGGATGCCTTCGACGGTGACGGTTTGCCCGGCCAGGGGCGAAGCAGGGCCGCTGCCCTGAATGGCGTGGATGGCAGTGGCCGGCGCGCCGCACGCCTCGGCCACTGCCTGCGTCGGGACGCAGAGCGTGGTAGCCAGGCCGAGGGCGGCGTTGAGCAGAAGTCTGGAAAGTGTCGTCACCGGGCCAGTCTAGCAGAGACCGGCCACCGCTTTGAGTGCCCGTTCGCGCTTGCTTCCAAAGCCAAGCTGGTCCGGGTTGGCCAGTTCCAGCTGCTGCACCAGTGGGTCCGGGTGGCTATTGTCAAAGGTAATTCCGAGCCGGGACAGGACATAGGGCGCCAACGCTGCACGGGTTTCGATGCTGAGGCAGCCCTGTTCCATACCGTAGTCGTTGGCAATGATCTGTTGTTGCGCCTCGGTCAGGCGCTGATCAGGTGCGATCTCCAGGGTGACCAGGCGTTGCCAGTCTTCATCCTGCTGCGCGGCGTGCCTGGATTTCTGCCGGAGTGCCTCCGGCTGGCCCTGAAAACGGCTCAGGGCGAAATCCCGGAATTCCCGGTTGGCATTGCACCAGGCCCGCACATGCCAGCTGTTACCCGTGCATACCAGTGAATGCGGCTCCAGCAGGCTGTCGGCGGCTTCCGGTCGGCTCAGGGACACGTAACTGGCCTTGAGTTGGCGGTGATAACGGGTAGCGTTAACCACAGCCCGCATGGTTTCCGGGGCGATGCGCCGGGACGGTTCCGGGATGACGGCATTGCCCGGCAGTCCAAGCTCCAGGTCAGAAAACGTGTCGCTCAGGCTCTGTTGCCGCGCAAGCAGGTCTTGATATTCGCTAACCTGGCCCCGTGTTACCACCGGTTTGAAACCGGCTGCCGGCACATAACCTTTCAGGTGCCGGTCGTAAACCAGGTTGCCGGGAGCCAGTTCCCGCAAGTAGGTGTTGATATCCTTTGATGCCTGCTGGCGACCAATGCCGAAACTGTGGCAGATGTGGTTGGTGGTCAGGCGTCCTTCCCACAAGGCGATGATTTCAATCAGTCGATAGCGAAGCAGTAAATCCCAGCGAATGGGCCAGTCCGTTTTCTTCATAACCAGGCGCTCACGGTCCGAGTAAGTAGCTTGATGTTTATGTTACCCGCTACGGCTATCAGGTTCTGTTACGGCCCATTAATGTAAAACATTGTCAAATACCGCGCCACTACTGGGTTCGAGGTCTCGGCAACTGCTTAGTGGAGTCGTCTGGCGATGGCTGGTTAAATACACACCAGCAGACAACCCATAACGTTGCTATCTTTTCTTTACTGTCACCCTGATGTAACCCAATACCCGGAGCCACTCATGACCCGAATGGTCACCTCCCTTTCGGCGCTGATCCTCAGCATTGTGTTGCTGGTCAGCGGCAATGCGTTTCTGATGACGCTGCTGGGTATTCGCCTGAGTATCGAAGAAGTCTCACCCAATGTCATTGGCTGGGTGTTGGTGTGCTATTCCATCGGTTTTGTCCTTGGCACCCTGTATGTCCACAAGATTATTGGCAGGGTAGGCCATATCCGCGCCTTTGCGGCATTTGCTGCTATGGCTGCCGTGGTGTCGCTGATGTATCCGATGGCGGTGTCGATGATTTTCTGGGCGGTCCTTCGGGTACTGTCTGGCTTCACCATCGCCGGTGTGTTGGTGGTGATTGAAAGCTGGTTCTCCAGCCGTGCCACTAACGCCAACCGGGGTGCGCTGTTTGCCGTTTACCAGATTGTTTTCTACTTGTCGGCCGCCGGCGGCCAGTTGATTGTCAACGTGGGTGACCCGGGCAGTTTCCTGCCGTTTTCGCTGGCGGCCATCCTGCTGACTCTCGCCCTGATTCCTCTGGCTCTCACTCGAATGGAAGCGCCGGCGATTGAGCAGGTGCACCGGATGTCGATCTTCAAACTCGGGCGGGAATCATTTTCCGGTGTCGCTGGCGCGCTGATCAGCGGCGTCATGATTGGCGGCTTCTATGCACTGGGGCCGGTATACGCCACGTTAGTGGGGCTGGACGTGGCCAGAACTTCGACCTTCATGGCCAGCGCCATCATTGCTGCCATGTTGTTGGCCTGGCCATTGGGCCGGGTGTGCGATCGATTTGACCGACGCCGGGTGATGTTCTGGGTGGCACTGATTGCTTCCGCTTCGGCCGTTGGGGTTGGCGTTTTCGGGGCGGCAAGCCTGGCGTTGCTCACCCTGCTGGTAGGACTTTTTACCGGTCTGTCGGCCACTCTGTACCCAATCGCGGTGGCCATCACCAACGACCGCATGGACAGCAACCGGATTGTCGCCGCCAGTGCCACGCTTTTGCTGAGCTACGGTATTGGCAGTGTGATCGGGCCGATCACCATGGCGGAGTTAATCAACATCATGGGGCCCTCCGGCCTGTTCTATGGCAACGCCGGCTTCCTGGTGTTGCTGGCAGTGATCACTAGCTACCGGATCAGCCACACCGACGACGTGCCGGTGGAGGAGCAGGAGCACTTTGTCCCGGCCATGCCGGAGGCGTCTCCGGTGCTTTCCGAGCTGGACCCGCGTAACACCGAGTTCCACGAATCTCCGGAAGTGGAGGAAATGCAGGAAGAGTTGCGTCAGGCTGGCTGACGCGCCTTTCGGTTTTCCCCAATTATATTTTCACCCTGATATCTGTTTTTATTTCAATGGTTAGCTTACTATTGGTGAATTTCCAATAAGGTAAGTGTTTTCTCGGTTTTCGGGGTGGCGTTTGCTTGTCCCATGCCGGATCACCATCAGGAGTGTTTAACCATGAGAGATCAATTCCCGTTTGCCGTTGCCCGGGTTACCCGCCGCTGGCGCAAGATGCTGGATGAGCGGTTGAAAGACTTGGGAGTCACGCAGGCTCGCTGGAGCACCATGGTGTATCTGCAGCAGGGTGGTGAAGGCCTTACCCAGCGCGAACTGGCCAGTCTGATGGCCATTGAAAATCCCACCCTGGTCAGGTTGCTTGATAGCCTGGAGCAGCAGGAGTTGATTGAGCGACGCCCCTGCCCGAACGATCGGCGCGCCCGCCGGTTGCATCTGACCAAGGCCGGTGCCGAGTTCATGGATGAGCTGTCCGAGCGTGCCGCTGTGTTGCGTGAAGAGATGCTGGAGGGCGTGACTGACAAGGAAATCGAATGCGCGCTCAAGGTGTTCCACAAAATTATGGATAATGCCGAGAAGCAGAAGTAACGCTTGATCGATAATTCTGTCGAGGGCCTGACCGCCCGTTACGGCGAACGCTGGCGCTGGCTGGCCGTTGCTACGGTTGTCCTTGGCACCATGGCCACGGTGCTCAGCGCCACGGTGGTGAATGTTGCGCTCCATGACATCATGATGGAGTTCGGCATTCGCCAGGGCCAGGTGCACTGGCTGGCCACCGGATTCATCGCCGCCATGACCACCACCATGCTGGCGTCCGCCTGGCTGCTGGACCGTTTTGGTGTGCGCCTGACCCTGGGTGTTGCCATGGCGGTGTTCACCGTCATATCCCTTGTCGGCGGCTTTGCCGAGTCTCCTGAACAGCTGATTGCCGCCAGAATAGGCCAGGGCGCCATGGCCGGGTTGATGCAACCCATGGGCATGTACCTGGTGTTCCGGATATTTCCGGCAGACAGGCGTGGTCAAGCCATGGGCATTTATGGCATGGGGGTGATTCTGGCACCGGCATTGGGCCCTGTGCTGGGTGGCTTTCTGGTGGACCAGTTCAACTGGCGCTATGTGATGTTTGCGCCGGCACCGGTCACCCTTCTGGGTGTCTGGATGGCCTGGCGGTTCCTGCCGCTGCCCCGCTCCCGCCCTGCGCCTTATCCCTTTGATCTGCCCGGTTTGTTACTGCTTGGGGCAACCATCGCCCTGACCCTCGATACCCTGACCCGAATGCAGGCCTGGCCAGGCCAGGAACTGCGAATCGTGATGCAATGGGCGTTGGCCCTTGGCCTTCTGTTCGCCTTTGTCTTTCGGGAACGCACGGCGAAGCATCCCCTGGTTAACCTGCTACTGTTGCGCCAACCGGTGTTTCTGTTCGCCACGCTGGGCGCCATGGCGCTTGGGCTGGCGCTGTTTGGCTCAACCTACCTGATTCCTCTGTTTGTGCAGACCACGCTGGGCTTCTCCGCGACGGAGGCGGGTCTGCTGATGCTGCCCGCCGGGGTGGTGCTGGGCATTGTTTTTCCACTGTCGGGCCGGCTGGCAGACAAGCGCAGCGCCCGCAGCCTGGTGCTGTTTGGAATCGCGGTGTTCGCCCTGTCTGCGGTCCTGTTTGCTCTGACCGGCCAGTACGCTGGGTTTGGCTGGCTGGTACTCTGGGCAGTGCTGGGCCGGATTGGGATTGGCTTTATGCTGCCGGCCCTGTCCACCGGTGCGCTGAATCCACTGCCCAAGGAACAGCTGGGCGCCGGGTCCAGCACCATCAATTTCGCCCGCCAACTCGGGGGTGCCCTGGGGGTAAATGTGGTGGCACTGACCATCGAGTTCGGTGAACACCAGGGCAGTGTGCCTACCGTGGCTGCGTTCGAGGCAGCCTGGTGGCTGGTAGCGGTGTTTGTGGCGTTGGCTGCCGTGCCGGTCTGGAAAATGCGGGTGTAAGGTGGCCAGTTGCCATTTCCGGCGGGATTCATTAGCATGTGGCCAACTTCGGGGGAGTAGCCTTCGCTTCTGGGTAACAGGAGCGGACGGTAGTCAACATACTTGGAGCTCATTCTCCATGGCTACCGTGTTCCGTGATTGATCGCGGAATTGGCAAGACCTGAGGCAGATCACCTCCACTGGGCGGAAGGTGAGCTGTCTCATGTCTGACGATTTCCGCCCTGAGGTCTCTTCGAATGGATGCGTTTCTCGCTTCAACCCTTGCCGTGGCCATTGCCGAAATTGGCGACAAAACCCAGCTCCTGTCTCTTTTCCTGGTTGCCCGATACGCAAAGCGTACCCCTATCATTCTTGGTATTCTGGTTGCGACCGTGCTCAATCACGCGCTCTCAGCGTGGCTGGGGGCCTGGGTGGCCAGCTGGATTCCGTCCCAGTGGCTGCCCTGGATTCTCGCAGTGAGCTTTGTCGCCATCGCCCTGTGGTTGCTGATACCGGATAAAGACGACAGTGCCGAATCTCGGTTTCTCGGCATGGGCGCCTTCTGGGCTACTACGGTAATGTTCTTCCTGGCGGAGATAGGTGATAAAACCCAAGTGGCTACGGTGGTCCTGGCGGCAAGGTATACGGAAACGTTATGGGTTATCATCGGCACGACGGTAGGCATGCTTCTGGCCAATATTCCGGTGATCCTGGCAGGGCGCTGGCTAATGGAGCGACTGCCGCTGGCGACGGCCAGGATCAGTGCCAGCGTATTGTTTGTGGTGCTGGCGGTGGTAACGGTCTGGACCACCCTAGTGAACTCCTGACACGGAACCGTGTCTTTCAGAGCAGAGGCCCGGAATGAATGTTTATGGGAACTGGTTGATATGTGGTTGAAAAAATGTGTCGCCGTTCTGGTGTGCCTGATGTTCCTGGCGTCAGCTGTCAATGCTGCGCAGAACCAAAAGCCGTCAGACACTGCAACGGTGGAAAACGATCGTTCGCCCCGGGTACCAACGTTCGCTCTTAACGGCGATCTGGCGGGGGAGCTGCAGGTTTTCACGACCCGCTATGAGGATACCTTTGCTGCTATTGGCCATGATGAGGCTCTGGGTTACCTGGAGTTGGTGAAGGCCAATCCGGGTGTTGACCCCTGGTTACCGGGAGACGGCACGACCATTACCCTGCCGCGTATGTATGTTCTGCCCGATGCACGCCGGGAAGGCATCGTGATTAACCTGGCCGAGTATCGGCTCTATTATTTCACCAACGATGGCGTTCAGGTGTATCCGGTGGGCATTGGGCGTGAAGAGAATCCGTCACCGCTAACCGACGCCGAGGTAACCATGCCACTGGAATCGCCTGCGTGGTATCCGCCGGCCAGTATCCGGGCATCCTATGAGGCCCGTGGAGAGTATCTGCCGCGTATGATCCCGCCCGGCCCGGATAATCCGCTTGGCACTCATGCCCTGATGTTAAGCGAGAAAGGCTATCTGATCCACGGAACCAATAAGCGTTTCGGTATCGGCTTGCCGGTCAGTGCCGGCTGTTTCCGTATGTACAACGAAGACATTTCCCGGTTTGTCTATCAGGTTCAGAAGGGCACGTCGGTCCAGATTATTCGCGAACCTGTCAAGCTTGGCTTGTCTGGCGGCGAGGTTTGGCTTGAAGTGCACCGGCCCCATGAAGATTACTCGCCCGAGGATCGCGAACAGCTATGGCGTGTAACACTGGAAAAATTGGAAGCCTTCCGCCAGCAACACCCGGACGTGGAAGTCCAGCGCCGGTCCATCGAGCTGGTGGTGGATCAGGCCGATGGCATTCCCACCATGGTCGGTGAGCGGCTGACCCGGGTGGCTTCTGATAAGGGGCAGACGGAAAGCAACCCGGAAGAGCCTGCAGAGCCGGAGCAAAAGCTGTACTTTTGACCCTGGCGCCAGGCTTTGCTGAAGTACCCGCTCCGCGACAACCAATAATAACCAAACGGCAGGAGTACTCATGAGTCGTACTATACTGATTACCGGAGCCAGTTCCGGACTGGGTGAAGGCATGGCCCGGGAGTTTGCTGCCCGGGGTGATCACCTAGCCCTGTGTGCCCGTCGTACCGAGCGGCTGGACCAGCTCCGGGCCGAGCTGGAGGGCACCTATCCGGGAGTGAAGATTAGTGTGCGGGCCCTGGATGTGAATGATCACGCACAAGTGGCCGAGGTTTTTCAGGCTTTCCGGGAGGAGTTTGGTCAGCTCGACAGGATCATCGTCAATGCCGGCATTGGCAAGGGGCAGCCGCTGGGCACCGGGCGCTTTGATGCCAACCGGCAGACCGCAGAAACCAATTTTGTTTCCGCCCTGGCCCAGATAGAAGCCGCCATGGAGATTTTCCGGGCACAGAACCATGGTCACCTGGTTGCCGTATCATCGGTAACGGCTGTTCGGGGGATGCCGGGCAACGTCACCACCTATGCGGCGACCAAGGCCGGATTGGCGGCACTTTGCGAGGGTTTGCGTGTCGAACTGAAAAAGCGCCGGTCTCCCATTCGCGTGACCACGCTCTATCCGGGGTATATCCGGACTGAGATCAACGAAAAGGTCAAGAACACACCTTTCATTGTGGACGCGAAGACCGGATGCCGGGCCATGGTCCGTGCCATTGAGTCCGGCAAGGCCGAACGTTTTGTGCCAGGTTGGCCCTGGACGCCCATTGGTTTCATACTGAGGCGACTGCCGGAGTCCGTACTGGCCCGAATATTCTGATCACTCTGCCTGGGAGATCGCCATGACGCCAAACCCGATGCAACGTCAGAACCTCCGCTTGCCCCTCTGGTCCCTGATTTTTTTCCTGGGAGGGCTGCTGGGACTGATCGGGGCTTCCTGGCAGGCAATTGCCCAGCAGGACACGCCGAGAACGGCACTGGTATTGACGGTCGAGGGTGCTATCGGCCCGGCCACAATGGATTATGTCACCCGTGGCATCAGACGGGCCGAGCAGGAGAATGCTGGCCTGGTCATTCTGGAAATGGATACGCCGGGTGGCCTGATGGATTCCATGCGGGAAATCATCAAAACCATCCTCGCCTCCGAGGTGCCGGTGGCAACCTACGTGTCACCCCAGGGCGCCCGCGCCGCCAGTGCCGGTACCTTCATCCTCTACGGCAGTCATATTGCGGCTATGGCGCCCGCCACCAACCTCGGTTCGGCAACGCCGGTTCAGATGGGCGGCCTGCCAGGCTCGCCAGAGCAAGAACCGGAGCAGCCCGCCGGGGACGACGAAGCTTCAGAGACCAGTGCCGACGACTCGGCCGCCGAACCACAGAAACGCCGGGGCGACACGGCGATGGAGCGTAAGGTTCTGGAGGATGCCGTCAGTTATATCCGTGGCTTGGCCGAGCGCCATGGTCGGAATGCCGACTGGGCGGAAGAGGCCGTCCGCGAAGCCGTCAACCTCGGCGCAACCGAGGCGCTGGAACTGAATGTTATCGATGTCGTGGCGCCTAACCTCCGCGAATTGCTGGAGGCCATTGATGGTCGCACCGTGCAGATGGCCACCGGCGAGCGGGAGCTGGTCACGGCGGACCTGGAACTGGTCCGTTCAGAACCGGATTGGCGAACCCGGTTACTGTCGGTGATCACCGATCCGAACGTCGCCTATTTCCTGATGATCATCGGTTTCTACGGCATTATCTTTGAACTGTCGAATCCCGGTGCCGTGTTCCCCGGGGTGATCGGTGCTATCTGTCTGATACTCGCGTTGTTTGCATTTCAGGTGTTGTCGGTGAATTACGCCGGCCTTGCCTTGATTCTGTTGGGGCTGGCGTTCATCGTGGGGGAAGCCTTCATGCCTAGTTTCGGCATTCTTGGTGTCGGTGGCATAGTCGCCTTTGTCACGGGATCGGTGATTCTGATGGATGGCAGCCACTCGGATATCTCATTGCCCACCGTTGGCGGCACGGCTGTTGTGGCGGGCGGGTTTATTCTCTGGACGGTTACCCGCTTCATCGGTTTGCGACGCCGTACGCCGGTCAGTGGCAGCGAACACATGGCTGAGGAAAAAGGCGTGGCACTGGACGACTTTGAATCTTCTTATGACGGCTACAAGGGCCATGTCCGAGTCAGTGGGGAGCGTTGGAATGCCCGTTGTCCGCATCAGATCACCAAGGGCACGCAGGTGCAGGTAAACGGTATGGAGGGGCTGACCCTTCTGGTTGAAGCCAGGCCTGATTCTGATCAAGGTCATTGAACGAGCAATTCGTACTAACCAACGGCAAATCAAGGAGGCCGTATGAACCTGGGTGACATTATTCCCTATATTGCACCGACTGTGGTGCTGCTTCTGATTCTCGGTTCCGCCATCAAGATCCTGCCGGAATACGAGCGCGGTGTGGTGTTTTTCCTGGGCCGCTTTCAGGGTGTCAAAGGCCCCGGCCTGATCATCGTCATCCCCGGAATTCAGCAAATTGTCCGGGTGGATCTGCGGGTGATCACCCTGGATGTCCCAAGCCAGGATGTTATTTCCAAAGACAACGTGACGGTCAGAGTAAATGCAGTGCTGTACTTCCGCGTGGTTGACCCCGAGAAGGCGATTATCCGGGTCGAAGACTATGGCGCTGCTACCAGCCAGTTGGCGCAAACAACCTTGCGCTCTGTGCTCGGCAAACACGATCTCGATGAAATGCTGTCTGAGCGAGACAAGCTGAATTCGGATATTCAGGAAATCATTGATTCCCAGACCGAGGATTGGGGTATCAAGGTGGCCAATGTGGAAATCAAACACGTTGACCTGAATGAGTCGATGATTCGTGCGATTGCCCGGCAGGCTGAGGCTGAGCGGGAACGTCGTGCGAAGGTCATCCACGCAGAGGGCGAATTGCAGGCTTCCAAAAAGCTGGTCGAGGCCGCAGAGGTGATGTCTGTGAATTCCGGTGCCATGCAGTTGCGTTATCTGCAGACCCTGTCAGACATGAGCAACAACAACTCCTCCACGATTGTGTTCCCGCTACCGATGGACATGATGAAAACCTTTATGCAAAACCAGCAACAGAAGGCTTCCGGCAACCCGGAGGGGTAAGACAAAACATTTTGAGCGAGCACAAAAAAGGCCGGTTGAACCGGCCTTTTTTGCTAAACGGCAGCCTTACTTCTGGCTGGCACGCTCGAGCATGCGCTTGGCGCGCTCGTTCGCTTCGTCAGCGGACTTCTGAGCAGCACGGGCAGCAGCCAGGGCTTCTTCAGCAGTCTGCTGAGCAGTGCGAGCGGAGCTTGCAGCGCTGTTAGCAGTGTTCAGAGCGTTGTTAGCAGTTTGCTCGGCGGAGCTTGCAGTCGCATTGGCCTCGTCGATAGCGCCCTGCTCAGTGGTGGCACAGCCTGCAGTCAGAGCAGCGGCCATTGCAAACCCGGCGATCGTCAGTTTACGCATGGTAAATCCCCTTATTGGTCGTTTTATTTCCTGTGATCCAGAAGTCATTAAGACGACTTCCTGTCAGCTAAGCCCGATAGGCGTTGACTACCGGAGTCGTCAAACAGTGTAAAACACTCAGAGACAAAATGTTAACTAAGGATACGTAAATTTTCTTAGGCTATGACAACAACTTAATACTCCCGTCATGAACGGGGTGGGTTCTGCGGTCAGGGAAGAATCCGAATGGGGGTGCCGTTATCGACCAGTGCCCAGATCTCATCCATCTCTTCATTGGTGACCGCAATACAGCCTTCGGTCCAGTCCAGGCCGGTATACGCGAAGGCAAGGTCGCCCGCTTCGTTGGGCAGTCCGTGGATCATGATGCTGCCGCCGGGATTAAGCCCCCAGGCTTCGGCCAGCTCCCGGTCACGGGCGTTCGGGTAGGATATATGGATGGACTTGTAGAAATCGCTGTTCGCGTTGCGCCAATCGAGAATGTAATCCCCTTCTGGCGTTCGCTTGTCACCCTCATACAGCTTGTGTCCTACCGGATTGCCTCCCAGTGAAATCCGATAGCTGCGCACCTTGTGCTCACCGCTCAACAGATAAAGCCTGCGCTCACTTTTGCGCACCAGAACCTTGGTGATGTTCAGGTGCTCTTCCAGCGTTGGTTCGCTGCCAGGCATGGCCATGCGTGTATCAGCCCGGGCCAGCAACTCCGAGCTACTGGCCAGGGCAGGCAATACGACAAGCATTAGTGATAGAAAAACTCTGAAGATCATGATGCTGGCACAGGTCGCTGGATGGTTAAACTTTGTTCACGTGTGTTTATAACATAGCCAGCAAGGGGATTGATAAGGGGTTTTGTTACGGTTTTTGGTTTTCCTGCACAAACCGGACGGGCGTCACGCATCCATTTTCAGGCCAACCTTGGTTACCCGGTCGGCTTCGGTGGCCCGGGCCACGAGCGTTACTGGCCCCAATATGACGGTGTCGCCAACAACTGGATGCCCCTTGGTGCGTTTGGCGAAACACTCGGCCAGCGACAACTCGGGAGGCAACTCGTCGAACTCGATACCATAGACCTGTTCCACATCGCCGAGCAGGGCATCTCCGTTCAGCACGAAGTCGCCGAAGAAGGCTCGCTCTGCCAGGTGTTTCGGAGCTTGCCGCCCGCTCAATGCCTTGCCGAGATCGGGTAGAACCGACGGCGTGGCGAACATGGCCAACATATCGCCGGCGGTCACTTCGAGGTCCTTTGTGGGCTGAAGGCACTTACGGTCGCGAAACACCCCGGCCACGGCGGTGTTTTCCGGCAGGCGCAGCTGGCCAAGGGCTCTGGGCTTGTCCCAACCCTTGCCCCGGAGTGGAAACAGCATCAGCTCGTGGTCGCCAGCGGCGGGCGCATCCAGTGGTAGCCGCCGGTAGGGATCTTCGCCGGCGGGAACTTCAAGCCGCAACTTGCGGGCGAGAGGTGCCATGGTGGTGCCCTGCACAATCAGCGACACCAGAACGATAAAGAACGCCGCGTGGAAAACCAGTTGCGCATCTGGCAGGTCGGCAATGATCGGGAACAGCGCCAAAACAATGGGCACCGCGCCTCGCAGGCCCACCCAGCTGATAAAGCCCAGCTCCCGCCGGTTGAAGCCGAATGGCCAGAGCGTGATCAGCACGGTTAATGGCCGAATAACAAAGATAAGCGCCAGAGCCAGCACCAAACCGGCGCCTGCCAGGGGGATCAGGTCTGATGGGCTCACCAGCAGGCCGAGCATCAGGAACAGACAGAGCTGTGCCAGCCAGGCCATGCCGTCGTGCACCTGAAGAATCATCGGCATCATCCGGACATGACGGTTTCCAATGACCACACCGCACAGGTAAATGGCGAGGAATCCGCTGCCTCCGACAGCGTTGGTGGCAGAAAACACCGAAATGCCGGCCGCACCCACCAGCAGGGGGTACAGCGCGGGGGTCAGGCGCATCCGATTGGCCAGTTCCACCACCAGAAAGCCACCCAGAACGCCGGCTGCGGCGCCGATGCCGAACTGTTGTACCAGCATGATCAGGCCCGAGAGAATGGACCCCTGCTCATGTTGGCCAATCAAGGTCACCAGCATCAGGGTGAGGAAAATGGCCATCGGGTCGTTACTGCCAGACTCGATCTCAAGGGTGGCACTGACCCGCTCGTTCAGGTGCAGGCCCCGGCCCTGCAGCAGAGAGAAGACCGCGGCCGCATCGGTTGAGGAAATAATGGCCCCGATCAACAACGCCATCATCCAATGCAAATCGAATACCCACCATGCCACGATGGCCGCGCCACCCGCGGTCAGGGCAACGCCAAGGGTGGCAAGTACCAGGGCTGGCCGCAGACCTACCCTGAAGGTCTCTACCCGGGTGCGCATTCCGCCATCCAGCAGGATAACGGCCAGTGAAAGATTGGCGATAAGAAAAGCCAGCTCAAAGTTATTGAACTGGATGCCGCCCGGTCCATCCTCGCCCATCATCATGCCAACAGCCAGAAAAACCAGCAGCACCGGCATGCCGACCCTGCTTGAAAGCGGGCTGAGAACGATGCTGAACACAAGCATCAAGGCGCCAATCAGAGTAAACGTGGGATCCATCAGACTCCTGACCAAAGGGACTTGCCCGGACGCTGGTCCGGGCCTATATTGCTGTGGCAATCATTATGCAGGCGGGCGTAGCTCAATGGTAGAGCAGAGGCTTCCCAAGCCTACGACGTGGGTTCGATTCCCATCGCCCGCTCCAAGACACTATCTCTGCATAGTCTGCAATTTTCCACCCCCAACCTTTTTAGGATTTCCGAGGTTGGCCCCTGTGTCCTGGCTGTGAATCTGTTAACAAAGCCGGCCTGTAATGCAACTGCCACACTACGCGATTAGTGTTCGAGGCATCTGAGTTTGGCCGGCCAAACGGCACGCTCAGTTCATAGGATTAGTACGGCCACTGGAGAGGCTGCCTGTAATCTATCCCCTTTCTCCAGGTTCTAGCTTGATGACAACGAAGTCCGATACCCCCCTTAATAGCGTTCAGCTAACCATGCTGGCACTTGGGGTGATTATCGTTTTGTTCCTCTGGGTGTTATTTCTTTGGCAAGGATCATCGACAAAGGCAGAAACACTCAATGCGAGGTTGTCCGAGAACCGCAATCTGGCGTTAATTGTGTCGGAGAGCCTAAAGCAGATGACTGATCGTGCCAAGGCCATGGGTAGCTTGGTGACTGACGATGTCATCGCGCATCAAGGGGCAGAAACTCGGCTTCTGACCCTTCTGGCAGAAGATCCGGTGTTCAACCGGCTCAGTGTTTACAACTTATCTGGAGATCTGATCTATACCAGTCATTTGGGTTCAGCACGGTCAAAGCTTGGTAGTTGGTTGGCTGGAACTGAGACGCACTTTGCCGGAACTGGATCTGCGCCTGTGCTTCCCGACCGAGTTGCGGATCCTGCATACGCGCCGGGAGAACCTGCCTGGCGATTGCCATTCCTGGTTCCGCTCAGGCTGACAGACGTGTCCCAATCCTCAAGATTGATATTGATTGAGCTGGACATCGCCTACCTGGCAGGGCTTATACAGAATGTTGAGCTGGGCGCGGGCTTTATTCAGATTTTGGATTCCAGGGGTGGTGAGTGGATGCGCGCCAATGAAAGCGGCATTGTGGTCGGAGGTCCACAGGTTCCAAAAGTTCAAATTGCAGGTGAAGGTCGTGTTGTCACCGGAGAAGCCACGCTGGAGCTGGCGGGCGAGCGTTACCAGTACGTTTTTGTTACCCGTCCAGCTAACGGTTTTACCGTCAGTGTGGCCCAGCCCTATTATGAAATCTTTGCACCGATTA
Organism: Marinobacter sp. GH_1; assembly: GCF_048595985.1. Classification (NCBI taxonomy): domain Bacteria; kingdom Pseudomonadati; phylum Pseudomonadota; class Gammaproteobacteria; order Pseudomonadales; family Marinobacteraceae; genus Marinobacter; species Marinobacter sp. GH_1. The sequence continues at coordinate 144,305 of NZ_CP184460.1, forward strand.
CGCCTGGCCGGAACAAGCAACTGGTAGCTAATAGCGTGATGACGTTACTGGTTCTGGGCATTGTGTTCTGGCTCATTCGTAGCCTGACCCAGCAGCAACGGGTTATGGAAGCATTGCGGTTGTCGGAGCGGAACAACCAGCGACTGATTGGGCGTCTTGAGACCGAGCATGCCCGCAGTAGCCGTGCCGCTTCCATTGATCATCTCAGTGGTTTGTTCAACCGTCGCCAGTTTCTGGATGTGGCGGATTCGCTGGTGCTGGAACAACGCCGACAGCGTAAGTTATCAACGATGCTGTTCATTGACCTGGACCGTTTCAAATCCATTAATGACTCGCTCGGTCACCATATCGGCGATCTGTTGTTGCAAGCGGTCGCGGGTCGTATTCAGCGAATGCTTGGAACAGGTGACATCGCCGCTCGTTTCGGCGGTGATGAGTTTGTGGTGTTGCTGGCTGGCGATCGCAGTGAGGCAGACATTGAGCAGTGGGCCTCAGCATTGACTGCGCACTTGTCCGCTCCCTACATGCTGGAAGGCACGGAACTGGTTACCAGTCCCAGCATCGGTATCGCCATCAGTCCTCGGGATGGCCAGAGTATTGATGAACTGACGAAATGCGCTGATGCAGCCATGTACTCGGCCAAGAAAGCCGGGCGTGGCCAATATCGCTTTTTCGACCAGTCATTGAATGTAGCTGATGTGGAAGAATTTCACTTGGAACAAGCCTTCGCCGAGGCTCTCAGAAAACGGGAGTTCGTGCTGCACTACCAGCCCCTGGTGTGTCTGGAGAGTATGGAAGTCATCGGCTATGAGGCCCTGGTGCGCTGGCAGCATCCGGGTATTGGTTTGCTTTATCCGGACCGGTTTATTCCTGTCGCCGAGAAAACGGGCTTTGTGGTGGCATTGGGTATGGAAGTACTTCGATTGGCGTGTGCCCAGTTATCTGACTGGAAACAGAAGTACGGTAGCTCAAAGCCAGTCGCAGTCAATGTTTCCCCGATACAGCTGGCCCAGCCGGAATTCTGTAAAGAGGTACTGGCGATGGTGGCTGACCATGGTTTGACGACAGATCTGGTGGAGCTGGAAATTACGGAAACCGCCATGCTGGAGGGCCGGGCCGTCGAGAGTCTGCACTGCCTCAAGCGGGCAGGTATCCGGCTCAGTCTTGATGATTTCGGCACCGGTTATGCAGGGTTTGCCCACCTCGAGGCGGTACCGGTAGACAAGCTGAAGATTGACCGAAGCCTGATCAATCGAATATCAAACAGCCACGATGACAGTCCCATTGTGTCCTCAACCATTATTCTGGCCAAGCGAATGGCGCTCAAGGTGGTGGCCGAGGGGGTAGAAACCCGTGAACAGCTGGTGCACCTGAAAGTCGCCGGCTGCGACATCGCTCAGGGCTATCACCTTGGGCGTCCAATGCCCGCAGAGCAAATACCAGAGTTTCTCAGAACCTTTGCAGAGGAGGCCGCCAGCGCATGAGGTTGTTGATGTTGACTCTAGGGCTTGTCTTCGTGGCTTTTGCACCATTCTCCCGTGCAGAAGCCGTTCAGGAGGTCAAATCCTGCAGCATGAACCGATTGACCTTCACCATGGTTCCTAAAAAAGACATTGACCAGCAGCGCACTGAATATCGGCCGTTAATCATGCTGTTAGAACAGGGGCTTGGAATGCCAGTTGAGCTGGTCAGAGCAACTTCCTACGAAAGCGTGATGGATGGCTTACTCTCGGGCGGTGTCGATCTGGCCGTCATGGGGCCGGCGTCCTATGTTATCGCCCACGCTCAAGATTCGGGCCTGGATGCCTTTGCGTCATTAACCACAGAGGCCGGGTTCTTTACGCCAAAGGGAAGTTTCTATTACTCGTTGTTGGTGGTTCCAAAAGCGGCAGGAATAGACAGCATTGAGCGCCTGAGACATGCCCAGGTGTTGCTGACCGACCCCTCCAGTACATCGGGGGCCCTGGTTCCAAAGAAAGAGTTTGCCACTACTATCGGCGAGCCGTTCTCCGATTTCTTTGGCGCAAACATATACGCGGGCAGCCATGACAAGGCATTGATGGCGTTGCTTGATAACAAGGCGGATGCAGCCTTTGTTTCCAGCTCAAGAGCAGATGAAGCCTACAGGCGCGGCGTGATTGATAAGAATACTCTAACCGTTCTCTGGCGCTCTGCACCGCTTCACTATGACCCGTTTGTATTCCGCAGTGGGATTTGCGAGGAAGTTCGCAGCCGGGTAATTGATTTACTGACAACACCTTCACCAATGCTTACCGAGTATTTGAATACCCAGCGCGCGATGGGAATAAACCGCGTGACCCACGATGACTACAGGGCGATTGAGGTCATCGCCCTGCCGAAATAGCCGCGTTCGGAAATTCCAGTATTCAGGTCATCATTCAATGCAACTTCAGGCGAGGATGCATCGCTCGGCTGATCTTGTCCATCAGCCAGATAATGCCCGTGCGCAGGAACCCGTGCAGGGCAACCTGGTGCATCCGGTACAGGGACACATAGAACAACCTGGCCACCTTCCCTTCGATGTACATGCTGCGACCAGACAGGTTGCCCATCAGGTTGCCGACCGTCGTGTAACGGCTGAAATTGATCAGTGAGCCATGGTCATTGTAGACAAAGGCCACTGGATCTTTGCCCTCCAGGCGGTTGCACAGGGTCTTGAACAGGGCATCGGCCTGCTGATGGGCGGCTTGGGCCCGTGGTGGCACGGGATGGTCGGAATCGGGCTGCGGGCAGGCTGCGCAATCACCGAAGGCAAAGATGTCGGTATCCCGTGTGGTTTCGAGGGTTTGCTTCACCAACAGCTGATTGCTGCGATTGGTTTCCAGGCCGCCGAGCTCCGCCAGAAACGGGGGAGCCTTGATGCCCGCGGCCCAGATGGTCATTTCAGATGGCAATTCGGTGCCGTCTTTCATGACCAGGCTGTTTTCACGCACTTCGCTGACTGGCTGCCCGGTCAGTACTTTCACCTTCTGGCGTTCCAGTTCACGGGTGGCTGCCGCTGACAGGCGCCCGGGCAGGGCCGGCAAAATCCGGTCTGCCGCTTCGATCACGCTGATGGAAACATCCGAGGACTGCAGGTGGTTCATGCCGTAGACCGGCAATTCCCTGGATGCCAGTCGCAGCTCGGCAGCCAGCTCCACACCCGTGGCGCCAGCGCCGATGATGCTGATATTCAGAGTATGGGGTTTGCCCTGATTGGCCTCGTGGTTTTTGCGCAGGAAGGCGTTGAGCATCAGGTTATGGAATCGCCTTGCTTGCCTGAGGCTGTCGAGAAACAGGCAGTGTTCCTGGGCGCCGGGTGTGCCGAAATCGTTGGCTGTACTGCCCACGGCGATCACCAGGGTGTCGTATTGAATCCGACGCTCGGGCACCACCTCGTGGCCCTCTTCGTCCAGGAACGGCGCGATGATGATTTCCTTGGCCGCCCGATCAAGGCCATTCATTCGTCCAAGTTGAAATTCATAATGATGTTTTCGCGCGTGGGCACGGTAATTGATTTCATTGGCGCTGGCGTCCAGGGAGCCGGAGGCCACTTCGTGCAACAGAGGTTTCCAGACGTGGGTCAAGCCGGCGTCGACCAGGGAGATGCGAGCCTTGTTTTTTTTGCCGAGTTTGTTGCCGAGGCTGGTGACCAGTTCCAGGCCTCCGGCGCCACCGCCGACGACAACAATGTGATGCAGGTTTTCCATAACAGTCAGACCTTCAGAAGATGAGAGCCAAGCGCTCTCGCGGGAAAACGCTTGGCTGTCTGCTCTGATCAGTCTGACCTGTGAACACAAAAGGTAGGCTGCTAACACCGTTATACTAACGTTGACGGCCCGGGATGACAATTGGACAGAAGTGTTGTCTGGCGGGTGCTTTGGGTTACACCTGAGCGCAGAAGCCGTGTTTTCCGCCGCTAGTTTGCTAATCTGGACAAAGACCTGACGTGGTTGATAAAACCGGAACACCGGCCGGTCCCGTATCATTCGGCGATGGCTGAATTAATCAAAAGCCGCTCGACAGGAGAGACGATCGTGAAACTAGAGGTTCGTGGTGTAGAAGAGGGACAACCCATTCCAGAGAAGTTTGCCTTTGGGGTTTTCAGCGAGCAGGACCACATGAGCTTTGGCCCCAACCGAAACCCCGAGTTGGTCTGGTCTGGGGCACCGGAGGGTACGAAGAGTTTTGTGGTGATGATGTTTGACCCGGATGTGCCCAGCGTAGCCGATGATGTGAATCAGGAAGGCAAAACCGTGCCCGCCGACCTGCCCCGGGTGGATTTCTTCCACTGGCTGCTGACAGACATTCCCGCCAATATCGGCCGCATCCCGGAAGGCGAAGACAGTGACGGCGTGTTGCCCAAGGGCAAGGACCATGGGCCGGGTCCGATTGGCGTTCGGGGCGTGAATAATTACACCCAGTTCCTTGCCGGCAACCCGGACATGGCGGGCACCTATGCCGGATATGACGGCCCCTGCCCGCCCTGGAACGACGAGATCATCCACCACTACCATTTTGAAGTGCACGCGCTGGATGTGGACAGTCTTGGTCTGGAAGGTGAGTTTGATGGGAACGATGTGCGCCAGGCGATGGCCGGCCATGTGCTGGCCAGTGCCAGGGTGACCGGCACCTACACTCTCAATCCAGATCTGCGCTGACGCTGTTTGTCGCCGGGCGGACGGTTCTTCGCCCGACTTCATAAAACTGACTTGCCATTGTCACCCGGGTGTCACCGGAGCTTGCCAAGGTTGTTACAGGAAACCGAAGGCAGGCCTGACACCACGGGAGGCACCATGCGAGCGTATCGCAGCGTATTCATTTCCGATGTTCATCTGGGAACGGCCGATTGCCAGGCCGACTACCTGCTGGATTTCCTCAACAACGTTCGCTGCCAGACGCTGTACCTGGTAGGCGACATTATCGACCTGATCGCCATGCAGCGCCGGGCCCATTTCCCGGACAGTCATCGGCAGGTTATCCACAAGCTGCTGGAGCTCGCCGCCACCGGTACCCGGGTGGTATACATTCCCGGTAATCACGACGAGTTTTTCCGGCGCTTCTGCGGTCAGACCTTCTCCGGCATAGAGCTGCAATACAAGGCAGTGCACACCACCGCCGACGGTCGTCAGTTTCTGGTCTGCCATGGCGACCAGTTCGACCAGGTGGTGCGCTGCAGCCCGCTGATGCTGCTGGTGGGAGACCGCGCCCACGGCCTGTTGCTGCGCCTGAACCGCTGGTTCAACGCCCTGCGTCGGCTTCAAGGCAAGCCTTACTGGTCGCTGGCGGCCTGGATCAAAAGCCGGATCGGTAAGGCCAGAACCTTTATCCGGCGATTCGAGCTGGCGGCGCTGACGGCTGCAGAGAAAGGTCATTACCATGGTTTTATCTGCGGCCACATCCACTCGGCAGGCTTTCTTCGCAGTGAAGATGGACTCTACTGCAACGATGGCGACTGGGTGGAGCATTGCACCGCGCTGGTTGAGCGGGACGACGGCAAGCTGGAGCTTTTGCACTGGTCAGAATCGCCGGTGACCCTGAGCCGGGAACCGGAACACCCCAATCCGGAACTGGCCGGTGACGCCCGGCCGGTGATCGACGCCCTGCCAGCTGCATTTCTGGACCAGTTGAACGGCCCCGTGCGCTAGCGGCTGATTGAACGGGGGGTAAGGAGTTTCAACTTGGCAGAGGACACCTGGCTGGAGTTCAGTTCTGTACCTTGTAGACCTCTAGAATTGCCGCCATGTCGTCGCCCAGATGTTCCAGCTCAGTGGCCGACAGGTTGCGCTCAGCCATGGAGCGCAGCCCCATAATCTGGCTCTGAAGTAGCCTCGCCAGCCGCCGGCAATCGGTTTTGGCGGCAATTTCTCCCTGAGTCCTCGCACTTTCCAGCAGCTCGGCAAAGGACGTTTCAATAGCGGCCAGCACACTCTGGGCCTGTGAATACAGTGCCGGGTTGGTGTTGCTGGCTTCCAGCAAGGTTTTCACGATCAGGCAGGCGCGCGCGGGCGCGCAGTCAACGTCTGTGCAGCTGCTTGCGATTTTCCGAAGATACGCCTGCAACCCTTCAACGATGCTGTCATAACTCGCCATGTGTTCCGAAAGGTCGGCTCCGCCCTGCTCTGCGTAATTGGCCAGGGCTTCAGAAAACAGGCCATCTTTACTGCCAAACGTGGCGTAGATGCTGCCCGGGCGCATATCCAGCGCCTGTTCGATCTGCTTCATCGAGCTGCCGTGATAGCCCTTGTGCCAGAACAGACTGACGGCCTTGGCCAGGGCTGTATCCCGGTCATAGCTTGGAGGTCTTGGCATAACAACACCGCCTTCGTGTGAGCTTTGAATGTTCACTCAATTATAACTTGAGTGACTGATCAAAAACAGGTGAGCTACCGTAACCGGCACCTACTGAAAGTGGTCATGACGTTGTCCCAGAAAATCATGAGTAACTACATCAATCACATCGCCAAAAAGCCGGTAGATGGCCGTTTCAATTGAACTACCTTGATTACGCCCGCAGACTGGAGAGTCCAGCCAGAAGTCAGGGATGGTGAGGCTGGGCCCACCCTTTTGTTGTTATTGATTTAGTTGCAGCCAACGGGCCAGCCTTGAGCCGGGGCGTCGGCTGATCGACCAGGGTAACCATACCATGGCGGCCAGAATTGCAGCGCCGGCCAGCACGGTCAGTATGGGATTTAGCCTAAAGGTGTTCCCCAGCCCGGCGAAGACCACTGTCATCGGGAGCATGCCGAGCAGAGTCGCGATGGCGAAACGCCAGGCTTTAATGGCAGTAACGCCGGCGGCATAGCTGATCAGGGCAAAGGAAAATACAGGAATCAGCCGGGTCAGCAGAATTGCGATGGTCAGAAAACGCTGAGACCCATCCGGAGCCAGCACTGGGTTGCCGGGGAACCGTTTGCAGATGGCATCGCGGCCAAGGCTTCGGGCAATCCAGAAGGCCGCCATGGCGCCGACCAGCGCGCCGGTCGCCGCGATCGCTGTGCCCCACACAACGCCGAAGGCAAGTCCGGCGGTTGCGCTGACAGGTAGGGTTGGGATGGGGCCCACCACCACCGCGATGATCATCAACATTATCAGCAGTAGAGGACCGATTGCGCCTTGGCTACCAAGCCAGGCGGACAGAACATCCGGAGAAAGGTTCGTTGGCATACCCAGGTTCTGTAACAGCCACCAGGATGCTGCCAGCGCAACAAGAACCACGACCAGAATTGTGATTCTGAGAGTCATTGAACAACCTTCAAGGAAGTGGCGGGTTAGCTCTGGGATATCGTGGCTGATTACTCAAGCAAGAGCGTGTCGTATCAGGGAAACCCAGGATATCACTATGACTGAGGCGTGTCGTTCGAGTCATTTGGGCCTGTGGGTTGACTCTTGAGAGCCTCGGAAACCCGCTCATCAATCCGGCGAAGGAATTCCTCGTCTGCGCGCCCCGAAGAGTGCGCCCTCAGTAGGTTGTTACTGGCCCTCAAATTGCCAATAAACGTCCGGCAGTCTTTGCACATCATCAGGTGCATTTTCACAGTCAGATTCTGACGGCCGCTGAGTTCGCCATCAATGTAATCACTGGCGATTTCGGCCAGGCCCCTGCACATTAACATTCGCCGGTCTCCTGGAAAGTCTCCACCATGAGAAAGATCCTCTGCCTCGCCCGATGTAACAGTACACGCAGGTTAGAGGCACTGACATCCAGAATGTTACAGACATCATCCGATTTATGCTGGTGGGCTTCATAGAGCATCAGGGCTGAGCGCTGAGTTTCCGGCAGGGCAGACAAATGTTTGTCCAGGCAATCGCTGAGGGCACCGTTTTCCAGCAGATTGTCGGCTGATTCATGGAACTGAAGCTTTGGGGGCAGGTCCCAATGGCCTTTGGCGTTGAAACGGTCAGCCAGTTCCGGTTCCAGGCTTTCCGAGAAATCCGTGGCCACTTCCCGATTGCTTGAGCGCAGTTTGTTTTTGCACCGATTGGCAACGATGCGGTGCAGCCAGGTTTTCAGGCCTGAGCGGCCTTCAAATTTCTGTATTGCATCTATCACTGTTACCCAGCAGTCCTGGACAACCTCTTCCGCGCTGGAGTGGTCCAGGTAAAACCGGGCCACGGCGAGCATGCCGGCTGAGTATTCACGGACTGCCCGGTGATAGGCCGTCGCGTCGCCCCGCTTGAGGTCGTCGATCAGTGATGTTTCAAGTTCAGGGCGTGCCGCTGTGTCCATGGGTTTCCGTCCCTTGTCGCTGTCAGTATGGCTGTTTGTCTTTGTATAGTGTTTCGGAATCGGTAAAAGTTCCGGTATTCTGTAGTGAGTGCTCAAAAATAATAGTTCAGGGGCTGTGTAACATCCAGCCGGTGATCGTGTCTTGGCTATAACAGCGTATTGGTTTATTCAATTCTTACAGGCATGGATATGAATCGCAGCAAGCTTTTACTTCTTCTGATTATCGCCGCCATCGTGGGGATCTTCCTCGGATTCGACGGCCACAAACTTCTTACTCTGGAAAACCTCCAGTCGCACCAGAGTGCCATCGGGCAGTGGATTGACCAGAATCTGGTATTGGCCGTCTCAGGTTACGCGGTTATCTATGTGGTTGTGACCGCCCTGTCTCTGCCCGGAGCCACCATCATGACTCTGGCCGGTGGTGCCTTCTTCGGTAACCTTTACGGTTTGGCGGCGGTCTCCATTGCGTCGACCGTGGGCGCATCCCTGGCCTTTCTGGTTGCCCGATTCCTGATGCGGGACACCCTGCGTAAGCGCTACGCGGAAACGGTGGCCAAAATGGACCGCGGCATCGAGAAAGACGGTGCGTTCTATCTGGCCACCCTGCGCCTGGTGCCGGTGTTCCCCTTCTTCCTGATCAACCTGGCCATGGGTCTGACCGCCATGAAGCTGCGCACCTATGCCCTGGTGAGTTGGATTGCCATGTTGCCCGGTACCTTTGTGTACGTGAACGCGGGCACCCAGCTGGGGCAAATCCAGTCGACCGGTGACATTCTTTCGGCCAACCTGCTGCTGTCCTTTGCCCTGCTGGGGCTGTTCCCGCTGATCGCCAAGTTTGTGGTGGGGTTCATCCGCCGCCGCAAAGTGTATGCCGGCTGGCAGAAGCCTGACCATTTCGATTACAACCTGTTGGTGATTGGTGGCGGTTCGGCCGGACTGGTCTCCGCCTACATCGCCGCGGCTGTAAAAGCCAAAGTGGCGTTGATCGAGAAGCACAAAATGGGTGGTGACTGCCTGAACACCGGTTGTGTGCCCTCCAAAGCCCTGATCCGCAGCGCCAAGGCGGCCGACACCTTGCGCCATGCTAATCGTTACGGGCTGGAGGCGGTGCCGGTGAAAGGCTCGTTCAAGAACATCATGAACCGGGTCAAGGATGTCATCGCGAAAGTGGAGCCCCACGATTCCCCGGAACGCTATCGCAAGCTCGGTGTGGACTGCATTTCCGGCGAGGCGAGTTTCGTGTCGCCCTGGGAGCTGGAGGTAAAGCACAACGACGGCCGCACCGAACGTCTCACTGCCCGCAGCATCATTGTCGCCACCGGCGGCAAGCCTGCCGTGCCACCCATTCCCGGCCTGAACGACATGCAGCCGCTGACCTCCGATAATTTGTGGGAACTGGAGGAGCAACCGCAACGCCTGCTCGTGCTCGGTGGTGGCCCCATTGGCTCGGAACTGGCGCACGCGTTCGCCCGGCTTGGCTGCCATGTGACCCAGGTGGAAAAAGGCGAGCGATTGCTGGCAAAAGAAGATGCTGATGTCTCAGAGCTGGTACTCAAACAGTTTGAATCCGACGGAATTGACGTCCGGTTGAAACATTCCGCTGCCGAGTTTCGTATAGAGGATGGAGAGAAGGTCGCCTATTGCGATTATGAAGGCGAGAAGATACGGATTCCCTTTGATCAGGTTTTGGTGGCGGTGGGGCGCGCGGCGAATACCTCCGGCCTGAACCTGGAAGCGATTGGCGTGGACACCTTGCCGAACGGAACCGTGCCGGTGGAAGACGACATGAGCTTGCGTTATCCCAACGTGTTTGCCTGCGGCGACGTGGCCGGCCCGTACCAGTTCACCCATGCGGCCGCCCATCAGGCCTGGTACGCGGCGGTGAACGGTCTGTTTGGCCAGTTCAAGCGCTTCAAGGTGGATTACCGGGTAATGCCCTGGGTGACGTTTACCTCTCCGGAAGTGGCCCGGGTTGGTTTGAGTGAAGCGGAGGCTCAGCAGCAAGGGGTTGCCTACGAGGTGACTCGCTATGGCCTGGACGATCTGGACAGAGCCATCGCCGAGAGCGAAGACCACGGCTTCATCAAGGTGCTCACGCCGCCGGGCAAAGACAAGATTCTGGGGGCCGTGGTGGTGGGTGCCCATGCAGGGGAAATTCTTGCCGAGTTCACGCTGGCGATGAAACATGGCCTGGGGCTGAACAAGATTCTGGGCACCATTCACCCGTACCCCACCTGGAACGAGTCAGCCAAGTACGCGGCGGGTGAATGGAAGCGGGCCCACGCGCCCGAAGGCATTCTGAGGCTGCTGGAGAAGCTCCACGGCTGGCGCCGTGGTGGCAAAAATACAAAAGCATTGAGGAGCACCTATGCCCCTGACTGAAACCCGACCGGCACGCAGTAAACGCATTCCGGCCGTGGAAGTGCTGGAACCCCGGGCATTCGACAGCTGGACCCACACCCGCAACGGCGACCCTCGGGGATACATCGACGCGGACAAGCTCAAGGAGCTGTGGATTCACACGGGCACCGCCTGCAACCTGGCCTGCCCCTTCTGCCTGGAAGGTTCACACCCCGGCGATGGTCGCATTCCGGGCATGAAGCTTAGCGATGTGAAACCGTTTATCCACGAAGCCATCGACATGGGCGTGGAGCAGTTCTCCTTCACCGGCGGAGAGCCGTTCGTGATCCGGGATTTCGTGAATATCCTGGATTACGCCAGCCAGCACCGGCCCTGTTTTGTACTGACCAACGCCACCGAGCCGCTGCATAAACGGCAACACCAGGTGTTGCCGTTACTGGACAACCCCTACCCGATTCACTTCCGGGTCAGCCTGGATTTTCCGGATCGCGCACGGCACGACAAAGATCGCGGCGAAGGCAGCTTTGCCCAGGCACTGGACGGTATCCAATGGCTGATCGAACAAGGTTTCAAGGTGTCCATCGCCCGGCAGACCGACCCCGGCGAAAACCCGGTGGAGGTGGAAGCCGCGTTCCGTGAGATTTTCCGTCAGTGGAACATTCCGGAGAACCTGGCGTTTACCGCGTTTCCGGACCTGGGCACGCCGGGATCTGAAGACGGCAGCCCGGAGATTACCGAGACTTGCATGGAGAAGTACCCGACCAAAGAGGCCCGTTCCCACTTCATGTGCACCTACACGCGGATGCTGGTGAAGAAGGGAGATCAGGTTCGGGTGTATGCCTGCACGCTGGTGGATGATGACCCGCAGTACGACTTGGGCGGCACGCTGGCTGAGAGCATGGACGAGCGGATTATGTTGCGGCATCACCGGTGTTTTTCCTGTTACCGGTTTGGGGCTAGTTGTTCGGCGCCCGGTTGATGTCTTGTTTCGGAGTTCTGGGGTTCTGGAGCTTTGGAGTTACGGCTGTTGGGGTTGGGGGATGCCCTCCAAAACAAAAATCGTGGATTTTTTAATGGTTTTGGAGGGCATCCCCCAACCCCAACAGCCTTGTTGAATACCGGTGGTGTACCGGAAAGCCGTTATCGATGTCGGGGGCGTTGAGCGGTGGAGGGGGTTCCAAAACCATTAGAAAATCCACGATTTTCGTTTTGGAACCCCCTCCACCGCTCAATGACCTGCACCAAAACAATGGAATAAAAAATGAACATTACTGAAGCCTCCCTGTTTTGGGGATTTCTGCTGGTGTACGGCGTGGTTATGTACGTGCTGTCGCCCAAGAGCAAGAACGCGAATTCGTTTTACAAGGGCGCGGATGACCACGGCAATCCGGTGGGCCAGTGGTCGCTCACGGCGAGTATCTTTATCAGCTGGATCTTTGCCAAATCGGTGACCAACGCCGCCAATCTTGGGGCGGCGTATGGCGTGGTCGGTGGCCTGGCCTATGCCAGTTACTGGTTGTCGATTCCGGTGGCGGGTTACGTTATCTATCTGATCCGCACCCAGACCGGGGCCAGGAGCCTGCAGGATTTCCTGACCTCCCGATTTGGTCGGTTCGCAGCGCTGGCGTTTGCGGCGGCGATCCTCATCCGGTTGTATAACGAAGTCTGGAGTAACACCGCCGTGGTCGGTGGGTATTTCGGCCTGCCTGGTGAGTGGGAATACTACGCTGCGGCGATGCTGTTTACCGTTTTTACCCTGGCGTACAGCCTCAAAGGCGGGCTCCGGTCTTCGATCTTTACCGATGTGATTCAGGCCTTTGTGTTCGTGTTCTTCGTCGGGGCGGTGTTGTTCCTGATTATTCCGGCCAACGATACCAGCGCGCTGCTGACCAACGGCGAGTTCCGCCTGAACGCCGGCTTCGATCTGCTGCTGGTGGCTTTGCTGCAGCTGTTCAGTTACCCGTTCCATGACCCGGTGCTGACCGACCGGGGCTTTGTGAACAAGGAAAAGACCATGCTCAAGAGCTTCGTGGTGGCGGGTCTTCTTGGCTTTGTGGCAGTGTTTATCTTCAGTCTGGTGGGCGTGCATGCGCGTCTCAATGGCATTGAAGCCATGGGCAATGCACCGGCGGCGGTCGGTCAATCCCTTGGTCTGGCGGCGTTGTTCTTTATGAGTGTGGTGATGATGACCTCCGCGGGCTCGACCCTGGATTCCACGTTCACGTCCCTGGCCAAATCCCTGGCGGTGGATTTGCCCCGTCTGGCTCGCCGCGCCAAGGACAAACTGCCGAGTATGCGAGTGGGCGCGGTGGTGATGGTTATTTTTGCTTTCCTGGGCAACCTGCCCATGTTCGCAGGTACCGATATCCTCAAGGCCACAACCATCTCGGGTACCATGGTGATGGGTCTTGCGCCGGTTTTCCTGTTCTATGGCTTTACCCAGTGGTCGCCCTGGAGCTTTCATCTCAGTTTCTGGACCGGGCTCGGGCTGGGTGTACTACTGGCGGTAGGCCTTATTCCATCGAGTTGGGCGATTGGTGATGGTGCCTACGCCATGTTGCTGGGTGTGAATGCCTACGGCTTTCTGATCTGTACGGCGTGTTTCTTCCTGCCTTTGCTGCTGCGGCGCCTGGCCGGAAAGTCTGTGGTTGCTGAGGGCGCGTGATAAAACGGGAGGGATCAGGCAATGGCTGACACAGAAGGGCGCAGCTGCCCGCTGGCTTACCGCTACCGGCCGGAAGCGCTTTGCGGGGAGCCCTCCCATGCCTCTGAGAGTGTGCTGTATATCGTCGGCGGGCTGTACGGCAACCCCTTTGCCCTGGACGAAATCGAAGCCATGGCGCAGGCGGAGGAGCGCCATGGTCACCGGGTCAAACTGGTGTTCAATGGCGATTTTAACTGGTTCAACGCCGACGACACCTTGTTCCGGGAGATCAACAGCCGGGTTCTGGACCATACCGCGGTTCTCGGCAATGTAGATTATGAGCTATCGCTTCCCAATGCCGGAGCGGGCTGTGGTTGTGCCTACCCGGAGTACGTGGATCAAGGTGTGGTGGCGCGTTCGAACCAGATGATGGAACGCCTGCAGGCGCTGGCGGACCAACACCCCGATATCCAAAAGAAACTCTCGCTATTACCAAGATACCGCTGCCTGATCTTTGGAGGCCTAAAGATTTTGGTGTTGCATGGTGACCCTGAGTCGCTGGCGGGCTGGGGGTTGTCGCATGAAGCATTCACCGCCGGTAACGACCGGCAGTTGGTCAGTTGGTTTCGCACCACCGGTGCCGATGTGATCGCGTGCACTCACACCTGCCTGCCGGTTCTCTGGTCTGGAGAAGTGGATGGGCGCCCTTGCCTGGTGACCAATAACGGCGCGGCGGGGATGGGTAACCTGCGCTCTGACCCACGCGGTTTGATTACCCGTATTGGCTTTACGAGCCCCTTCTCTGAGCCTGTGGCGGGCTTGGCGCGGCCCGGTTTGCACGTTTCCCTGATGCCTGTGGCTTACGATGTGAATGCCTGGCTGTCACAGTTTGACCGGCTGTGGCCGGAAGGCTCGCCTGCGGCAGTGTCTTATCGGAGCCGCCTGGTGGGTGGAACCAGTCTGGATCCTGGCAATGTGGTTTTTCCTTCCATTCCGTAACCAGTCTGTCACTGGCGAATGCTTCAATTCGGTCTATTCTGAAAGAATCGAACCCCGGTAGTTCTTGGTGGCTGTTGGGGGGCGACTTGAAATATATTTTGTGGTCTATATAATTCAACTCTAACTTTTGAAGCGAATTGATCACGTTATGACATCAGAAGGATCGAATACCACCGCCATCGCCTTGCGCAAACCCACCAAGGATGATGGCTACAGGCTCCACCAGCTGGTAGCGGAATGCCCGCCGCTGGACCCCAACTCGATTTACTGCAACCTGTTGCAGTGCAGCCACTTTGCCGAAACCGGCGTGGCCGCGGAGAAGGAAGGCGATCTGGTCGGCTTTATCTCCGGATACATCCCTCCCCAACAGCCCGAGACCGTGTTTGTCTGGCAGGTGGCGGTTCACGAGAAAGGTCGTGGACAGGGCCTCGCCAAGCGGATGCTGAAGGAAATTGTGGGTCGCGAAGCGTGCAAGAATGTCACGCATCTGGAAACCACGATTACCGAAGACAATGAGGCCTCCTGGGCGCTGTTCCGCTCTTTTGCACGTGATCTGGGAGCCGAGCTCACCTATCACGAGCACTTCGAGAAAGAGACCCACTTTGGCGGCAAGCACGACTCCGAGTTCCTGCTGCGCATCGGGCCCTTCACGAAGCCTGTCTGAGTGCCCTGATTCACCAATGTGAATCGCCGATAGCGACTAGAAACAGCCGGCGGGCCACCCGAGGTGGGCCTGCCAAAGGGCTGACATCAACGCACGGCGGGCTTGTTGCGACCGACACGTATTACCAGCAGGCTCCCCGCGCAATTACCTCGAACCTGACATGCTAAGAGGCAAGACAATGGAAATTTTTAAGTCCACTGAATCCGAAGTACGCGTTTATTCCCGTGCCTTCCCGGTGATTTTTAACCGTGCCAAGAACGCGCACCTGTACACCGAAGACGGCAAACAGTACCTAGACTTCCTGGCCGGTGCCGGTTCCCTGAACTACGGCCACAACAACGATATTCTGAAAAAGGCGCTGCTTGAGTACATCGAAGCGGACGGCGTGAGCCAGGGCCTGGATATGTTTACCACCGCCAAGCATGACTTCATGGAAGCCTATAAGAAGTACATCCTGGATCCCCGCGGCCTGGACTACAAGATGCAGTTCACTGGCCCCACCGGCACCAACTGTGTGGAAGCGGCCATGAAGCTGGCCCGTAAGGTCAAAGGCCGCACCGGTATTATCTCGTTCACCAACGGTTTCCACGGTGTCACCATGGGTGCGGTTGCCGCAACCGGTAACAAGCACCACCGTGGTGGTGTCGGCACACCGCTGGGCAGCGTTGATTTCCAGTTTTACGATGGTTACCTCGGTGAAGACATCGACACCCTGATGATCATGGACAAGGTGCTGTCCGACAGCTCTTCCGGTGTTGAATTGCCGGCGGCAGTGATTGTTGAGGCGGTTCAAGGCGAGGGCGGTCTTAACGCAGCCCGTGCCGAATGGCTCAAAGGCCTGTCTGACCTGTGTAAGAAACACGACATCCTGCTGATTCTGGATGACATCCAGGCGGGCAACGGCCGTACCGGCGAGTTCTTCAGCTTTGAATTTGCCGGCATCAAGCCGGACATTGTGACCGTGTCCAAGTCGCTGTCCGGTTATGGTCTGCCGATGGCGCTGGTGCTGTTCAAGCCGGAGCTGGATGTTTGGGAATCCGGTGAGCACAACGGTACCTTCCGTGGTAACAACATGGCGTTTGTCACGGCCCGTGCCGCGGTAGAAACCTACTGGAAAGACGACAGTTTCGCTAACGAAGTGAAGGCCAAGACCAAGGTGCTGGGCGACGCCCTGCAAGCGATCTGCGACAAGTACCCGAGTGAGTTCAAGATGAAGGGCCGGGGCCTGATGCGTGGCATTGAAGCGACCCATGCGGACATCACCGGTGCCATTACCAAGCGTGCTTTCCAGAAGGGCCTGATCATCGAGACCAGTGGTCCGAACGACGAAGTCATCAAGTGCCTGATGCCGCTGACCACCAGCGAGGAGGACTTGCGCCTGGGAGCCAGCCTGCTGGCCGAGTCGGTTGATGAAATCATGCAGGAAGGTGTCAGCGAGGCGTCGTAAGGCGCCCGTCATCCAGACCATTCATTCCGCAGGATAGCGAAGGCAAAAATATGACTACGGCACAGCATACCGTCGAGAAGATCGGCGGTACCTCAATGAGTAATTATGAGGCCGTTCGCGACAATATCATTATTGGTAAACGCAAGAAGAGCGACCTCTACCAGCGGATTTTCGTGGTGTCAGCCTACGGTGGTGTCACCAACGAACTGCTGGAGCACAAGAAAACCGGCGAGCCGGGCGTATACGCCCTGTTCGCAGACGCTGAATCAGACTGGGCCTGG
This sequence comes from Marinobacter sp. GH_1, assembly GCF_048595985.1. Classification (NCBI taxonomy): domain Bacteria; kingdom Pseudomonadati; phylum Pseudomonadota; class Gammaproteobacteria; order Pseudomonadales; family Marinobacteraceae; genus Marinobacter; species Marinobacter sp. GH_1. Next base: position 160,931 of record NZ_CP184460.1, read on the forward strand.
GGCGACGACCTCACCAAACTGATCCAGTTCCTGACCGACATCAACGGCGAACTGTTTGAAGACCCCATGCTCAAACAGCAGGCTGACCAGTTCATTACCGACCGAATTGAAGGGGTGCGGGGTTGTCTGATCGACCTCCAGCGTCTGTGTTCCTATGGCCAATTCCAGCTGGAAGAGCATCTGCTGACCGTTCGGGAAATGCTCGCCGGCATCGGTGAAGCCCACAGTGCGTTCAACACCGCCCTGAAACTGCAGCAGGAAGGCATCAATGCGCGCTTTGTCGACCTGACCGGCTGGCGCGACAGCGAACTGCTGCCTCTCGACCAGAAGCTCAAGCAGGCGTTCGACAGCGTTGACCTGACTCGCGAACTGCCGATTGTCACCGGCTACGCTCAGTGCAAGGAAGGCCTGATGCGAACCTTTGACCGGGGCTACAGTGAAATGACCTTCAGCCGGGTGGCGGTGATCACCAATGCCCGTGAAGCCATCATTCACAAGGAATATCACCTGAGTTCTGCCGACCCCAATATTGTGGGTGAAGAGAAGGTGGTGCCCCTGGGCCGCACCAACTATGACGTCGCCGACCAGCTCGCCAACCTGGGGATGGAAGCCATTCACCCCCGTGCTGGTAAGGGCCTGCGCCAGAACGAGATTCCGTTGCGGGTGATGAACACCTTTGAACCGGAGCACACCGGCACGCTGATCACTGGCGATTACGTCAGCGAGAAGCCGCAGGTGGAAATCGTGGCCGGTGCCAAGGGCGTGTTCGCCATTGAGGTGTTTGACCAGGACATGCAGGGTGAGCCGGGCTCAGACCGCCGAATCCTGGAAGTGCTCAGCCGCTTCAAGGTGCGCTTCATGTCCAAGGACACCAACGCCAACACCATTACCCATTATGTGGACACCACGCTCAAGCACGTGAAGCGTGTGGTCAAGGCGCTGGAGGAAGAATTCCCCAATGCCGAGATCAGTACCCGCAAAGTGGCCCTGGTGTCTGCCATCGGCAGTGATATGAAGGTGCCGGGTATCCTGGCCCGTTCGGTGAAATCATTGGCAGACCAGGACATCAGCGTGTTGGCCATCCACCAGTGCATGCGTCAGGTGGATATCCAGTTTGTGATTGAAGAAGACCACTACAACCAGGCGATTGTGGCCCTGCACGGTGCTCTGATTGAACCCCACAATCACGAGTACGCCATTGTGGCGGCTTCAACCACCTGAAGAATTACCCACCGGCAAAACCGGTCGCTTTGCCGGTGGGTAATGGAGGACGTCTTGCCTCCTGATCGGGCGCCCGGTCGGCCGTTTTGCCCGGTGTTTTTCACCGGGTAAGTAACATGGCCGGGCGTGACCGATCTCCTCACCTCCCCGCTCGTTTGTCTCGGTTTTCCACGCCTTCCAGGGCAATCTGCCCGCCCGACCTCACCGTATATTCGACAAAGTTTCAACGGGTACCTTAGCCAATGCAGATACATGATCGGCAGGGACCGTCTCCGACTCTTCCCCACGATGGTGAAAGGGATTCCCTGGTAGGGTTGTACTTCAGGGATGCGTCCCGACATGAACTTCTCAGCGATGATGCGGAGCGCCGCCTGGCGCGGCAGCTGATTCGCAGCTTAAGGGTGATCAGCCAGGAACTCTGTTTGCCCGATGACACCCCACAAACCCTTCGGGAAGTGGTTGGTAGCCTGGGTGATGCCTGTGCCTTCTCCAGCCGCTGTCGCCGGGCCTATCACCTGGCCATGGCCTGCCGGCGCCGGCTGATTCAGTGCAACCTGAGGTTGGCGGTGCACATCGCCCGCCGTTACAACCAGCACGGTATCCCCATGTCAGACCTGATCCAGGACGCCAATGTGGGTTTGATCAAGGCGGTTGAACGATACGACCCGGCCAAGGGTTTTCGTTTTTCAACCTATGCCTACTGGTGGATCAGCGAGGAGGTGCGCCGTTGCCTGCAGCGTGGCGTGCGGGTAGTGCACACACCGGAGAACGTCGTCGAGGAAATACGTCAGCTCCAAAAAACCTCCATGCGATTACACCAGGCCCTGGGGCGCACGCCATCGCAGACCGAGCTGGCCAAAGCCATGGAGGCCTCGCCCTCGCGCATCGGCGAACTGAGAGCGCTGGCCGCCCGGGAAGTGTCCACCGATGTGCCTTTGCTTGAAGACGGTACCATTACCCTGGGCGACAGCCTGGCCAGTGGCGAAACCATGTCTCCAGACCATCCTCTGCGGCAGCGGGACCGGCAGATTACCTTGCAGGCCATGATGGGTGAGTTGACTGAGCGGGAGAGGGATATTCTGTCCCGACGCTACGGACTGGGCGCATCCGAACCGGAGACGCTGCAAACCCTGTCGGATCAGTTGGGAATCAGCCGTGAGCGGGTACGCCAGATAGAGAAGACCGCGTTAAAGAAGCTGCAACAGTGGTTTTCGGAGCCGAACAACGGTGCCTGACCTCAGGCACCGTGACTAAGATAGAACCACACGCCGACGGTCACCTGGCAGGCCAGTACCACGGTGGTCAGCACCAGGCGCAGTCGCAGATACCATGCCGGCCAGTAGGGCCGCATCCAGCGAGCGTCGACGATGTACAGCAGCAGGTAGGCGGTGGTGTACAGGGCAATCTTGTGGGGCGTTTGTAATAGCAGCCCTACGCCGGCGGCGACGAAAAACAACTGGCTGAGTAACATCGACACCAGTGGTGACTGGGGGTAGGAGCGGTTCTCCAGTTGCAGTGCGATGGTCCAGTAAATGCCGGCCATGAACGCGAGAATGCCCGCACTGTACGCGTAGAACCAGCTCAGGATGATGATGCTTTTCCCCGGCATTGCAAACAGGCCGGCGGTTCCTGCAAGAAACGGTATCAGGCCGGCTATGCCGACCAGGATGGCCAGACGGGCAACTGCAATCACGACCGTTGCCTCTGAACCTGTATCCGCATGGGTTCGAATTCTGTTGGCTCCATGCCCACCATTTCATGGTAGGCGGACGGGTGAACAATCTGGGTTTCACGCACGTCCAGATCGCTCAGGGTGTCCTGCAGTTGCCAGGCGCTGCGAAACAGGCGTGTTTGCCCTTTGTCGTCAGACAACAGCATCAGGCCATCCGGCCCGTGCAGTCTGGCCATGTAATGCTGGCCTTCCAGTGAAATGATCTCCAGCAGTTCAATAACCGGCTGCTCGAGGTTCCTGAGTTGGTTGAGGGTGATGCGCACGGATTGGCTCCCGAAATGGTGTTACCCAGGGATTTACGTGCAACCGCTCCGGTAAGATCATTGTGACATCTCAAAGCAGGCCTGATAGGCCGGGCATTGAACCAGATGATCATTCACCATGCCTGTAGCCTGCATGAAGGCGTAGACGATGGTCGGGCCAACGAACGTGAAGCCGGCTTTCTTCAGGGCCCTGGACATGGCCTCGGATTCTTTGGTGATCGCCGGAACTTCCTCGAAACGTTGCCAGGTGTTCTGGATTGGCTGGTGATCAACGAACTGCCAGAGAAACGAGGAAAAGCCAATGCCCTGTTCCTGCAGTTCAAGGTAGCGTCGGGCATTGTTGATCACCGAACGTACTTTCAGTCGATTACGGATGATGCCCGGGTTCTGCAGCAGGCGTTGCTGGTCTTGCTCGGTAAAGCGGGCGACGGTTTCCGGATCAAAGTTGGCATAAGCGTCGCGATAGCTCTGTTGCTTTCGCAGGATGGTGATCCAGCTCAAACCTGCCTGCTGGCCGTCCAGACACAGCTTTTCAAACAGCGCCTGGTCATCGTACTCCGGGCGGCCCCAGACGGTGTCGTGGTAATGCACGTAGAGTGGGTCGGTGCCGCACCAGGGGCAGCGCTCGGTGTATTGGGTCATAACAGTGAATCCCGGTTATCGCTTTGACCGGATGACCCTGTGGAACATGGGCTCCCAACTTGCTTCCTGGGTACCCGCCAGTGCCAGGTTATAGTCATCCGGAGGTGGTTCCAGCAGGGTGATGCCGGGCCAACTGCTCGGGCCGCCCTGATCCCTGTTTCGATAGACCAACGTTACCAGAAAACCCTCCACGTAGAAGCAACTGGCCAGCCAGGTCTGGTCGGGCTGATCGCCATAGAGCTCAAACTGGTTGCGAACTTCAAGGGTTTGCAGGTTGCCGGCAATGCCACGACCGGTTGCCTTGAGCCAGGCTTCTTTCAGGGTCCATACTTTAAGGAAATCGAAGGGATCATCAGCGCGAAACAGCCACTCCTGTTCGATGGGGGAGAACCAGCGTCTGGCAACGGCGACCCAATCCGGCCTGCGTTGGCTTGGCTCGATGTCGATACCCAGCTGATAGGTGTCTGTGCCCACGGCGCAAAGCCCCCGGCTATGGCTCAAGGACAGAAATCGGCCTTCCGGATTAACGGCACGGTTTGGTCGCCCATCCACGGGAAGACAGCACTCTGGTGCCTGGTCACTGGTTTGCGCAAGGCTTTGCCGGAGCAGCCAGCGGCTGGTCAGGAACTCCTGACGGCGAGTACCCGCCAGCCGAGCCAGTGTTTCAGCCTCGAAACCGGTCATCCAGGCAGGAGCTTCGGGAACATCCCGGTTGATCTGGTGGCACAGCCAGATACTGGGACGATCAGGGTTGGAGTCGTTGGATGGTCCAGCCATCGGCCTCTCTCACGTATTCAAAACGGTCGTGAAGTCGGCTTGGCCGTCCCTGCCAGAACTCGATGCGTTCCGGTACCACCCGATAACCGCCCCAGAAGCTGGGTAAGGGTATTTCACCGGAGCTGAACTTGCGTTTCATCTCCGCCACCTTTTGTTCCAGTAGCCCCCTTGAGGTAATCGCCTTGCTCTGTTCAGAAACCCAGGCTCCGAGCTGGCTGCCACGGGGTCTGGAGGCGAAGTACCTGAGGGATTCCGCCTTACTGACTTTCTCTACCTTTCCCTGAATACGTACCTGGCGGTTCAGACCGATCCAGGGGAACAGCAGCGCAGCCCTTGGGTTTTCGTCCAGTTCTCTGGCCTTGCGGCTGCCGTAGTTGGTGTAGAAAACAAAGCCTTGGCTATCAAAGTATTTCAGTAGCACGGTGCGCAAGTCCGGCATCTGGTCAGAGCCGGTGGTGGCAAGTGACATGGCGTTGGGTTCCAGAATCCCGGCACTACGGGCATCGTTAAACCAGGCCTGGAACTGGGCTACTGGGTCGTCATTCAGGTGTTCCCTGTCCAGCCCCTCACTTTCAAAATCCCGACGCATATCGCCGATGTCCATTCACCTCTCCTCGTCTTGCTGCGTAACCCGCTAAGTGTCTACAGGTACGGCACTCAAGCATAACGGGTTCACGTTGGCGTGTCAGCGGCTGACAAAGGACTACCGGGCGGACTATCCTAGTGTCAGGCAGGGGGTGCAGGCAGCCCCGTGTGTTCGCCCTCGATCAAGGAGAGTTTCGTGGCCCGGAGTCATTCCCCCAGTCGTTTGCCCAGAAACCTGGCTATTGTAGCGGTCGTTCTGTTTGGCTTGTACGCCCTCGCAGGCTTTTTGGCTTTGCCCTGGTGGCTCGAAAAGACTTTGCCGGAACAGCTGAATCAGCAGATGGGCTGGCAGGCTGAGTTGTCGGAAGTTCAGGTAAACCCCTTCACCCTGACCCTGGATATAACGGGGTTGTCTGCGGACGACCGTGCCGGCGAAAAAGTGGTCGGGTTTGATCGCCTGTTTGTAAATCTGGGTTTCTTTCCCCTGTTCCGGGGGATCGTCCATTTCCAGGACATTCGACTGCAGGAACCGCACATCCGGCTGGATCTGTTGGATGACTACAGCATCAACTTTGCCCGCGATTGGCAGGCCTCCCGGCCAGATGAGCTCGCACAGGAACCCGTAGCCGCAGCCGGGGATGAGGCAGGCGCGATACCCAAGCTGTACTTCCAGCACCTGGCGATCGATGGCGGCGAGTTGCTGTTCCGGGATTTCAGCCAGGCGGAGCCGGCAGAGTTCCGTATTACCCCGCTTGACCTGTCCATCAACGAGCTGGCCACCTGGCCAAGGGAGACCGGTGGCAGTCAGTATTCAGTGATTGCCGCCCTGGGTGACCAGACCATTGAGTGGGACGGTGAGCTGAGCATAGCGCCACTTTACTCCGAAGGCCGCGTGAAGGTGTCTGATTTGCGCCATGACACCCTGGCGCATTTTCTGTCGCCGTTTTTGCCATGGCAGTTACGGGATGGCACCGTGGCCATAGAGTCCTATTACCAGTTGGCGGGCGGCGAGCCGTTTGAGCTGATCACGTCCCAGGGCAAGCTGACTGTGCAGAACCTGGCCCTGGCCCTGGATGCCGGGGATGAGGAACCGGGCTTGACCACTTCCGGTATCCAGGTTGATGGTATCGGCTTTGATCTGACAGCCAGAGAAGCCCGGGTAGGTATGATCACACTCGATCAACCCTTTGTTGCCGCGGTCCGCAACAACGAGGGTCAGATTGACTGGCTGGCAACTATGCCAGAAGCCACTGCCGATGAAGGCCAGGGCGAGCCACCGGACACCGGCGTACCGGCGTTTCGCTGGTCGGTTCAGGGTTTTGAGCTGGCTGACGGGCGGGTGCGCTGGCGGGATCAGGTGCCACAGCAAGCGGCGGAGCTGGAACTGGTGGATCTGGACATAACCCTGGGCGGTTTATCGGATCGCTTGGATGAACCCGTCAGCTACCGGCTGAGTTCAGCGCTTGCCAGTGGTGGCCGTGTAGCCGCCAACGGCCAGTTGACACCGGCGCCGTTCACGCTGGAGGCGGCAGTATCCGGTTCCGATCTTGTGCTTGCGGTGATTGAGCCATACCTGCAGCAAGCGGCCAACCTGGCGTTGGCCAGCGGTGAGTTGAGTTTTGATGGCAACCTGGACCTGGACAGCCAGGACGATCCGATGACTGGTACGTTCAGCGGCACCGGCGAGGTCGCAAACCTGGATTTAAGGCTGCCTGATGGCGATGCCTCCATGTTGGGCTGGCGTACCCTGCGCCTGGCGCCAATCGAATTCAATGTTTACCCGCCAAGGCTGGAAATCGGCACGGTAACCCTGGCACGGCCCTCGCTGAACGTCGTTCGCTCACTTGATGGCGTGCACAATCTGGCCCGGATCGTTCGCGGGCAGCCAGATACCGGTAGTGAGCCTGCATCAGCGCAATCGACAGGCCCCGAAGCCAGCTCCCGCGAACCGGAGTTTGTTTTCCGGATCAATCAACTGGTGGTTGAAGACGGCGCCGTCGGTTATTCCGATCGCACACTGGAGCCGCCGTTCAGTACTAACTTTGATCATCTCACCGGTGCGGTCAGCGGCATCAGTAATGTGCCGCCACAGCAAGGACGGGTGAACCTCAAGGGCCGGCTCGCAGGCGTTGCCCCCGTCACCTTTGAAGGCACGCTGGGCGCATTGGGCACCGAGGATACCAGCGACATTCGCCTGGCCATGGAGGATCTGGCGTTGCCGGTATTGTCACCCTACTTCGGCCGATACCTGGGCTACGCCGTCGACTCGGGCAAGCTCAAAATGAATCTGGACTATGCGTTCACCGGCACCCGCCTGAAAGCCTCAAACCGGGTAGTGCTGGACCGTATGGAGCTGGGTCAGGCCGTTCCGAGTGATGAGGCCATCAGCGCGCCGGTCAAGCTCGGCCTCGCGCTGCTGACAGACCGCCGTGGCCTCATTGAGGTCGACTTGCCGGTGCAGGGTGATATCGCCGATCCGGAGTTTCGGGTCGGACAGATCGTCATGCGCGCGTTTGTGAACCTGCTGGTGAAAGCCGCGGCATCCCCCTTCAGCATGTTGGGCTCCCTGGCTGATCTGGCGGGCTTCAGTAGTGAAGACCTGGGCGAGGTCAGTTTTGTGCCGGGTAGCGTTGAGTTGGCTGAGGGTGAGGCCGCCAAACTGTCGGCCCTGGCACAGGCTTTGAGGGAGCGCCCTGAGCTGGTGCTGAACGTTCGCGGCGGCGTAAACCCGGAAGCTGACGCCCTGGCGCTACTGCGCGCCCGGATGGAAGCCCGGGGCGAGGAACTGACCGACGAAGCCTGGGTCCAGGCACAACAAGCCTGGCGCGAGGGTGAGCGCCCGCTGCCGCCAGAGGCCCTGGGGCAACTGGCTACCAACCGGGGTCTGGCGGTTCGCCGCCTGCTGCAGGAAACCCACGAAGTAGACCCTGCCCAGTTGTTCACCTTGGAGCCGTCCCGCCAGGCCATCACCGATGAACAGGGGCTTGTCACCGTGCAGTTCACGCTGGACGTTCGTTAATCCTAATTGAATCAGGTAGTTCTATGGCCAGTCTGAAACAGCGCACTGCCAGCCACTTCTTTGCCTATGTTTCCCGTCTGCGCTGGATCAAGCGCTGGGGCTTGATGCGTAACGCCATCGAAGAAAACGTCGCCACCCATTCCTGGGAAGTAGCGACCATCGCCCACGCGCTGGCGCTGATCCGCAACCGGCATTTTGACGGTCAGGTCAACGCGGACCGCATCGCGGCTGCCGCGCTTTACCACGATGCCACCGAGGTGATCACCGGCGACATGCCGACACCGGTGAAATATCACTCGAAAGTGATGCGGGAAGCCTTCGGTGATATCGAACACAAGGCAGAAGCGGAGTTACTGGCCTTGTTACCGGCCGATCTCCGGGATGACTTCTCGCCCTATGTTCGGGAGTCCCGGCTGGCTGAGCAGGAAAAGGAATTGATCAAGGCGGCTGACCGGCTCTCGGCTTGGCTCAAGTGCCGGGCGGAAATCCGTGCCGGCAACCCGGAATTCGTGCCCGCCGAAGCCCAGATCCGCGCCCGGCTGGACGCAGACGGATTGCCGGAGGTGCGCTACTTTCTGGAGGTCTTTGCACCGGGCTACGACCAGCCTCTGGATAACCTGCTGGAATAGCCTGTTGACTGGCCCCGCTGCCGGCGCCAGGCGGAGTCCGCTGCCATAGGTTTGGCCCGGGTGGCTCTCTAAAGTGGCGAAGTACCAAGACGCTGCTTTAATTGGAAAGACCACAACAAGAGGCTCCCGCCATGAAAGATCTGAAAAACAAAGTTGCCGTGGTGACCGGTGCAGGTTCCGGCATTGGCCGTGCCCTGGCCCACGCCCTGGCAGCTCGGGGCTGCCGCCTGGCGCTGTCGGATGTCAACGAAGCCGGCCTGGCGGAAACCGTCGCCACCCTCGACAAGAACCGTGTGAAAACTTACCGCCTGGACGTGTCTGACCGTGATGAGATCTACGCCCACGCCGAACAGGTGAAGGCAGATTTCGGCCAGGTAAACCTGGTGATCAACAACGCGGGTGTGGCGCTGTCTGCCACGGTGCGGGAAATGACTGACGACGACTTCAAGTGGGTCATGGACATCGATTTCTGGGGCGTCGCCCACGGCACACGGGCCTTTTTGCCGCACCTGATCGCCTCGGGTGACGGCCACGTGGTAAACATCTCCAGCGTATTCGGCCTGATTGGTGTGCCCAAGCAAAGCGCCTATAACGCCGCCAAGTTTGCCGTTCGTGGCTTTACTGAATCCCTGCGCCAGGAAATGAAGCTGGAGAACCAGCCAGTGCATGTCAGCTGTGTGCACCCGGGTGGCATTCGTACCAACATTGCCAACGCCGCTCGTATGGGCAAGTCCGAAAACGGCGACGCCCAGCGTAAGGGCTTCGATAAGCTGGCCATGACCACCCCGGACAAGGCGGCCGAAATCATCGTTAAAGGCATTCTGAAGAACGAATCCCGCATCCTGGTGGGCCCGGATGCCTGGGGTATTGATGCCCTCAACCGCCTGTTGGGCTCTGCCTATCAGCCACTGGTGGAGCGTTTCTCCAGAAAGAACCTGTACGTCTGATCGGTTCTAACCCCCGGCCCTTGAATACCGATTGCTTATTTTACAACCAGTATTCAAGGGCTATACTCTGAGGCTGATCCAGGGAAGAGTCAGCATGAATACGCCAAAGCATCCCGATCTGGGCGCGGCGCTGGAACACAGCCGCTCCGGTTTGCGGGACAATCACCGCCGTACACTCGCAAGATTACTGTTTTTTGTCACCGGTTCCGCACTGGTGGTGTTTGCTGTGCTTCAGTTTTTCAACGGATTCCCCTGGGTGTCTGCCATTGAACTGCTTGCCAGCGGCCTTCTGTTCTTCGGCGCGCAACGGCTGAAGACCACGCCCCACCTGCAGCAGTGGATCTACGCCTATCTGGTGGCCATCTTCTCATTCTTTATTGTCATCATGTTGTTGCCGGATGCCTCCATCGCGGCGTTTGTCTGGGTGTTGATGATGCCGGTGTTGGCCTATTTGCTGCTGGGAAAATGCGAAGGCATGATCCTGAGCGTGCCGTTCATGGTTGTTGGCCTTGTTGTCTACTACTTCTTCCTGGAAACCGTTGGCACCGCCCACGGCATGATTGATCTGCTGAACATGGTGTTGTGCGGCGTGCTTATGCAAGTGTTCATGCATATGTACGAGGAGCGCCGGGAGGAGGCCGAGCAACGGCTGGTGGACATGGCCCAGACCGATGCCCTGACCGGCCTGGCTAACCGGGCTAATTTCCAGTCCACCCTGGCCCGCACCATTGCCGAATGCGAACGCAACGGCAGCGGCTTTGCGCTGGTGGTGATGGACATCGACCACTTCAAGCTGGTGAACGACACCCTTGGCCATGATGCCGGTGATCACGTGCTGCGCAACATCGGCCAATGCCTGAGCGAACGCCTGCGTACCACTGACTCCGTGGGCCGGCTCGGTGGTGAAGAGTTCGGTTTGATCCTGCGGGACGTAAAACCTGCAGACGCCTTTGAACTGATGGACGAACTGCGAGAGCGCATTGCCGGCCGGGAGTTACACTACGGTGAGGCCGGTATCCGGGTGACGGCGTCCTTCGGCATTGCCCAGTGGCCTGACCATGGCCAGGATGCCGAAACCCTGTTCTGTGTCGCCGACCGCTGCCTCTATACCGGCAAACGCGCTGGTCGGAATCGGGTGGCCCCTGCGGGGCCGGTGCACCGTGACCGGAGCGAAAAAACCGTGGCTGGAGGTACAGTCTGAATCGGGTATCCTAAGGCGGACAGCATCGACAGCCAAGGACCGAATTCACCATGTGCGAACTGCTGGCCATGAGCGCCAACACCCCCACCGACCTGTGTTTCAGCTTCACCGGTCTAACCCGCCGTGGTGGCGAAACCGGCCCCCACAAAGACGGCTGGGGCGTATCCTTCTATGAAGGCAAGGGCGTTCGCAGCTTCCACGATTCCGACGCTAGTGCCAGCTCCCGCCTGGCCGAAGTGGTCCAGACCCACCCGATCAAAAGCGAAGTGGCCATCTGCCACATCCGCCAGGCCAACGTTGGCGAAATCTGCCTGGCCAACACTCACCCGTTTATCCGCGAACTCTGGGGCCGCTACTGGGTCTTCGCCCACAACGGCCAGCTTTCCCACTTTCGGGCCGCAGAGGGGTTCTACGAGCCGGTGGGCGACACCGACAGTGAAGCCCTGTTCTGCGACATCCTCAACCACCTGCGCAGTCACTGTGACCGCAATACGCCTCTTGAGGAAGTGGTAGAGAGGCTGGTGCGCCTGTCACAGTCCTACGCCCGCGAAGGCGTGTTCAACCTTCTGCTCAGTAACGGCGACTGGCTGTTCACCTACTGCACCACCAAAATGGCCAGCATCACCCGCCGAGCCCCCTTCGGCCCGGCCCGCCTAAAAGATGCCGACGTGACCGTTGATTTCGAATCCGAAACCACCCCCAACGACGTTGTCAGTGTGATCGTCACCGAACCCCTGACCAGCGATGAACAATGGGATATCTACCAGCCAGGTGAGTGGCGGCTGTGGAAAAAGGGAGAAGTGATAGCATCAGGAGGAAAATAATACTCTGGGCCAAAAAGAGCCCAGAGCACAAAGTCCAGTCAAGCAGGAGAGTGGGTTGGGAAGGAAAGCCTTCCCAACCCGCTCGCCAGCGTAACTCCAACACTAGGGCTCACTGAAGAGTCCGCCGATTGCCATTCTTATACTGCGGCGCAATGTAACCCTCGATCTCCGCCTTGAACCGACCGATCACCTCACTGTTGTCCTTGTCCCAGGGGTGGAAACCAGGCTTGAAGTACTCCAGCCAGGTCGGAATCAGGCTGGAAAACGCACCGTCCTTGCCCCACATGCGCCACATGCCCTTGGCGGCATCCTTCAACGAGAAATGCTTGCGATCGTGCATGATCATCCGGCCGGTGTACCAGGTACCCACAATGCCCAGTGCGACGGTACTGAACACCTGATAGAACGCCCGCTCGGCGTAGGTGCCGCCAGCCTGCTGGAAGACATCGTAGGCAACCGCCTTGTGTTCGGTCTCCTCGATGGCGTGCCATACCCAAAGCGGGCGCATGCTCTCGTGCATATCCTCGCGCACGTCATCCCGCTCCAGCAGCATGTCGGCCATCATGGCGGTGATGTGCTCCAGGGCGCAGGTAATGGCCAGCTGGTGGCGCTTGGGCAGTTTGCGGGCCACGTCCAGAATCACCTTCAGGTCACGCTCCATTTCCTCCACCGGCATGCCCTGGTCCCGCACGTGCTGGTTCATGGCAATGTGTTCCAGCGAATGCATGGCTTCCTGGCCAATAAAGCCGCGAACTTCCTCTTTCAGCTTGGGGTCCTGAATCTGGCCCCGGAACGCCCGTACCGAATCCACAAAGAACTGCTCGCCCTCGGGGAACAGCACCGACAGCGCATTCATGGTATGGCTGATCAGGTAATTGTTATCCAACCAGTACCGGGGTACCTGTTCTCCAAATTCAAAGCCCATGCGCTGCGGCTTGATCGAGACATTGTCCGGTGTATGTGAAACCTTGTTTTGCTTGTCTGTTTGAGTTGTTGTCAGCATGTCTGTACTCCTCTGCGATTGAACGCTTTGGCTGATGTCATGGGTCCAGTGTGGAGGAGTCAACGGCGTTTCAGAATGCGAGGTTGGGACGGCTACCGTTCACATTGGGACAAAAAGCGCCGCACAATTGGCCCGGGAGACAGGTAAATCGGTGCGAGCCGCCCCACTGCCAGTGGCGGTGGCTTCTGATAGAGTCAGAAACACGATAAATATCAATCAGGGACATGGCATGGCATCAACCAGTGCAGACAAAGAACGGCAAATGCTGGGGCTGTTCCTGGTACCCGGCGTTTACCTGCGGGTACTGGGTGAAACGGTACGCCAGCTCGGCCACAACGATCGGGCCCTTTACCAGGGGCTGGATTTCACGGCAGACGACCTCAAGGCCAACGACAGCCGCATCTTCGTAACCGATGCCATCCTGATGGCCCAGCGCGCCCTGGAGCTGGCCGGAAAGGATGGCCTCAGCTTCCACCTGGCCAAGGAACTGCGGCTGACCATTCACGGCACCCTCGGTTTTGCTGCCCTGACCAGCCCGACCTTTGAAGGGGCACTGGATTCGGTCCGCCGCTATCTGCAGTTGCGGGCCCCGTTCCTGAGTATGAAACAATCCCTGGCCGGTGATCAGGTGCTGGTGCAGCTGTGCACCGAATTCGACGTGCCGGGGCTCTACGGTTTTCTGGCGGAAACCGTCAGCGCCACCCTGATTCTGTTAACCGAACAGCTCCTGGACCGCGCCGATGCCGAAAGCCGCGGCTTTGCCCTGGAAGACGGCAAGTTGCCAGGGGTCTCGGTGCGCCTGTCTGGCCCGGAGCCCGCCTACTACGCCCGGTTTGCCAGCCAGTTACCGGTGCGTTTCGAGTACGGCCAGCCGGAGGAAATGCTGGTGTTTCCCCGCAAACTACTTGATGTGCGCATGCGCCTGGCCGACGCCGAGGCCTCCCGCATGGCCCGGGACCAGTGCGAGTTTGAACTGCAAAAGGCGTTGAAAGAACAGGGTGATATCGTGCTCGCGATTCGCAACATGCTGCGCATGACGCCTGGGCCTTTGCCCTCTCTGGAAGCCATGGCAGAGCGTTTCTGTGTGTCGTCCCGAACGCTCAAGCGCCGACTGGCGGAGAAAGACACCAGCTACCGCGAAATCGTCGAGGCGGTACTGAAAGACCGGGCCATCCAGCTGTTGCGTTATACCAATCAGTCAGTCAGCGAGATCGCCTATGAACTGGGCTACGCCGACCTGTCGAATTTCAGCCGGGCCTTTCGCAAGTGGACCGGGAAGTCGGCGTCCGAGTTTCGGGAAGGTGGGCCGGACCCGGCTCCGGAGGTGGGGCCCTGATTTGTTGCGCCTCTGGTTTGGGAGCGTGGTCGTGGGGTGGTCAGAGAATTTTTTCTGCGAAAAACAACTCGCTGCGCTCAGACATCTTTTTCGCGGAAAAAATTCTCTGACCACCCCACGCCCTGCTGACCTTTCAGATGGCGTATCTATTCACACATAGCGGTTTTTGGACGTTCTTTTCAGTGTTCTGTATTGGTTTTCGCAGTTGTTTTTCTCCGCCTATGCCCTGATATTTTGACGGACGGGGAGGTTGGATTATTTTTCCCGCCAGAAAAAAGATGTCTGAGCGAAGCGAGTTGTTTTTTCCAAGGGAAAAATAATCCCACCTCCCCAGTCCCGCCCCCAAACCCACAGGCTAGGGCAGGAGTAACACCATCCAAAAAAAGGAACCAAGATGAACGGACAACCAGACACCCACAGCAAAATCATAGGCTACCTGCTCTGGATCTTCGGATTCCTCGGCTCCCATCGCTTTTATTACGGCAAACCCATCACCGGCACCATCTGGTTCTTCACCTTCGGGCTGTTCCTCATTGGCTGGATCATCGACCTGTTCCTTATCCCCAGCATGGATCGCCAGGCCGACAAGCGCTTCCAGGAAGGCAATATCAGCTACAACATCAGCTGGATACTGCTCACCTTCCTAGGCGTGTTCGGCGTACACCGCATGTACATGGGCAAGTGGATCACCGGCATCATCTACCTCCTTACCGGCGGCCTGTTCCTGATTGGTGTGCTGTACGACTTCTGGACCCTGAACAGCCAGATCTCAGAACGCAACCACGCCGACCAGATCGGCTGATCAAAGGCCTGCGGCGATCTCCAGTTCTGCGAGGCCGTCTTCCAGGTAATCCAGCATCCGCTGCAGGCTGGGCAGGGTTCTTCGGCAGCCTATCAGCCCGAACTCCACCTGGCCGTTGTAGCTTGTCAGGGTCATGTTCAGGGCCATGCGATCCATGGCAATGGACACCGGGTACATACCCTCCAGCTTGGCGCCGTTCCAGTAGCGGGGTGAGGACGGCCCCGGCACGTTGGAAATCACCACGTTGAAGGTCTGCCACTTGGGCGCCATGCCGGTGAGCAGGTGGAATGCCGCGGGGGCCAGGGTAAGCGCGGTGTAGTTGATGATCTCTTCCGGCGACATGTGCCGGTACCGGTCCTTTGCCTCCTGCATACCATGATGGATTTTCAGCAAGCGCTGGCCGGCGTCGTTTTCGTCGGTGTGCAAGTTGGCCAGAATCACGCCTACCTGATTGCCCTCGGTGCTGTCGTCCCGGTGCAGGGATACAGGCACAAAGGCGATCAGTGGTTTCTCCGGCAGGGCATCCTGATTCATCAGATACGTGCGCAGAGCCGAGGCGCACATGGCGGTGACCACATCGTTGATGGTGGTGCCGTAGGCTTCGCACACCGACTTGATGCGGGTGAGGCAATAGGACTGGGCGGCGAAACGGCGGGAGCCGGTGATTTTCTGGTTCAACACGCTGCGTGGCGCGTGGAAGATGGAGTCGTACGCCGGGTCTTTACGGGCCTGGTTGATGGTTTTCAGCAGCTCTTTGGCCACCGTGGGAATGGTGCCCAGCTGCTTGCCAGACATCCCCAGCAGGTGGGTGATGCTGTGCCAGAGGGAGCTGCCCGGGTCGTCCCGGTCTGGCCGGGCCTTGCGGGGCAGGTCCCAGATGGGGGGGAGACCGGTGTCCTGCGGGTTGTCGCTGAGCATCCGGGTGGCCATGCGCATGGCGGATACGCCATCCACCAGGGAATGGTGAATCTTGGTGTAGATGGCAAACTGCCGATCCTTCAAGCCTTCAATCAGGTGTACCTCCCACATGGGCCGTTCTCGGTCCATCAAATGGGAATGCTCCGCCGACACAAATGCCAGTAACTCCCGGATACGGCCGGGGGTTGGCAAGGCCTCGAAACGGAAATGGTGTTCCAGGTCCAGGTGTTCGTCTTCCACCCACATTGGCTGACCCAGCTTGTAGCTCAGCCGCTGGTTAAACGGCGGCGTCACCTCAAATTTCTGCCTCAGCTCCTCCGCTAGCTGTGCCACATAATCATCCGGCGCGCCCTCGGGAAACGAGAATAACTGCAGGCCTCCCACATGCATGGGTTGCTGGCGTTTTTCCAGCCAGAGAAACAATTGGTCGGTGGGGCTCAGAGGTTTCACAGCGCAATCCTTGTTATTGATCTATGGGCCGATACTAGCGCAAGTCGGCCCAGGCTTTATTGACTTTATTAACCCGGTTCTGTGTTACCCAGGCGACTGCGCGGTAGTTGGGATCAGCGGTGGTCACCCCGCAAGGCTTTGACTTTTTCCTCCAGAAACGATGCGGAGGCCTGCTCCGGGCCAACGGGGTGGTCCGCCAGAAGGTGTATCCGGGACCAGAAGCGCTTCGGCAGGTGGCTGAATGCCGGGCCACCGCAGTGGCTAAAGAAACTGCCCCACAGGCCTCTCAGGGCCATCGGCACGACGGTGACCGGCCGGCGCTGCAGAATCATATCCACGCCGGATTTGAAGGTATCCACTTCGCCGTCCTTGGTCAGTTTGCCCTCCGGGAAAATGCACACCAGATGGCCGGCGGCCAGCTCCTCATCAATGCGGTCGAAGGCCGCTTCGTAGATTTCCGGGACTTTGGATTTAGGACCAATCGGGATGGTCTTCGCCAGCCGGAAGAAGCTGCCCATGATGGGGGTTGCGAAGATATTGTGGTCCATCACAAAGCGCACCGGCCTGCGCACGGCACCGGCAATCACCAGGGCGTCCATGTAGGACACGTGGTTACACACCAGCAGCGCTGGCCCTTCTTCGGGGATCCTGTCCAGGTGATGATGGCTGACCCGGTAAACGGTGTGGGACAGCACCCAGATCACAAAGCGCAGGGCAAAATCCGGCACCTGCTGATAAACAAAGCCGGCCACGATCAGGTTCATGATCGACAGCACCAGGAAAAACTCGGGAATGCTCAGCCCGATCACGCCCAGCATCAGCATCGCCAGCAAAGCACTGATCACCATGAATAACGCGTTGAACACATTGAGCGCGGCGATCACCCGGGCCCGGGACTCTGGCTTGGCCTCCCGCTGAACATAAGCATACAGCGGCACAATAAACAGCCCGCCAAAAATGCCGATGGCCAGCAAGTCGATGGCCACCTGGCGGTAATGGGGATCGGTGATGATCATCCACCAGTCGGAGGGGATGGGCTGCTCGGGCATGTTGAAGTACAGGTCAATGCCGAAGAAACTGAGCCCGAGGGAACCAATGGGCACAATACCCAGCTCAATCTTGTGGCCGGACAGCCGCTCACAGGCAATGGAGCCGGCGGCAATGCCAATGGTGAAAATGGCCAGCAGGATGGTGACCACGGTCTCGTCACCCAGCAGATGGGTTTTGGCAAAGTTGGGGAACTGGGTCAGGTAGGCTGCGCCGAGAAACCAGAACCAGGAGATGGTCAGAATGCTCAGGAACACATTGTGGTTTTCCCGGGCGATGGCCATCAGCTTCCAGGTTTCCTGGAGCGGGCGGAACCGAATCCTCAGATCCGGCGCGGCAGCCTCCGCCTTGGGAATCCGCAGCGCGGCGATCAGGCCTGCGACGGCAAGCAACGCAACGGCCACCGCAATCACCGGGCCCGGCACCGGGGCCTTCATCATCACGCCCGCCATTAACGTGCCCACGAGAATGGCCACAAAGGTGCCCATCTCCACCAGCGCGTTGCCACCTACCAGCTCCGAATCCTTCAGGGCCTGGGGCAGAATGGCGTACTTTACCGGCCCGAAAAAGGCGGATTGCACCCCGGTGAGGAACAAAAGCAGGAACAACATCTCGTACCAGCCGAACCAGAGCCCGATGGCGGCGACACCCATGATCACCACTTCGGCAAACTTGATCCAGCGGATCACCGCCGACTTCTCGAACCGGTCCGCGACCTGGCCGGCAATGGCGGAGAACAGAAAGAACGGCAGGATAAACAGCATGGCGGCGAGGTTGACCACCACATCTGCCGACAACCCGAATAGCCCCCCTGCGGTGTAGGTGACCAGCAACAGCAAGGCGTTCTTGAACAGGTTGTCGTTGAATGCCCCGGCAAACTGGGTCACAAAAAACGGCAGGAACCGCCGCTCCGACAACAGGCGAAACTGACTGTGATCTTCCATGACCCGAACACCCTCGATTGGCCTTGTAATGTTGCCGGAGACTAAACCCGCCGGTGAGGGTGGTCAAGCTCTGAAACGGTCTCCATACTGGGCCACAGTCTGAGCCTGTTCAAACAACAACGACGTTTTTTGGGAGCTGTATTCAATGGATGTACAACAAGCCGTCCAGTCCCGCAGGTCGGTCCGGGATTTCCTGGACACCCCGGTCTCCGAGGCTACCCTTCGCAAAGTGATCGAAACCGCCACCCGGGCCCCGTCCGGCGGCAACCTGCAACCCTGGCACCTGCACGTGGTTACCGGCGATGCCCTGGCCCGCCTGAAAACCCTGATGCGGGAGAAAGTCAGCAAGGGCTTCAACGAAGTGCCGGAATACGAAATCTACCCAGCCAAACTGCAATCACCCTACCGCGACCGCCGCTTCGAGATTGGCGAACTCATGTACCGACAGCTCGACATCCCACGGGAAGACAAAGCCGCCCGCTTCGAGTGGTTCAAACGCAACTTCGAATTCTTCGGCGCCCCGGTCGGCCTGTTCTGCACCGTCGACGACAACATGGGCCCGCCCCAGTGGTCCGACCTGGGCATGATCCTGCAAACCATCATGCTGTTGCTGCGCGCCGAAGGCCTCGACAGCTGCGCCCAGGAATCCTGGTCGGTGTACCCGAAAACCATCAGCGAATTCCTGGGCCTGCCCGAACACCGAAAAGTCTTCGCCGGTATGGCCATCGGCTACGCCAACCCCGACAGCCCGGTGAACCAGATCACCAGCCCAAGGGCACCGCTGGAAGAAAACGTCGAATTCATCAGCTGACGTAAGCGTCTCTCAGATCTCAGGCGGCCACCGACGCCGCCTGAGCCACCGGCACCTCCAGACGAATCTGATCCCCGTCCAGCAACACCGGGTACACTTTTACCGCAACATTCTCGTCCTCCAGGCATCGCCCGGTACGCAGACTGAAATGCTGCTTGTACAGCGGCGACGCCACCACCGGCTCCCCGTTGATATCCCCGGTAATCCCCCGGGCCAGCACATTCGAGCCGCTGAACGGATCGGTATGGCTGATGGCAAACAGCGCCGGCAGCCGGTGTGGCAGATAAAACACCGCCACCGGCCCGTCCTCCGTCCAAACCGCAATGCCGGAGTCAGCCACCAGATCGTCCACTGTACAAACCGCTTCCCAACAAGTCCGAGCTTTCATAAACAGTCTCCCAAGTTTCAATCTAAGTCAGTTGCCTATCCCACTAATGTTTGTGAGCGTGGGGGCCGGATTCATTTTCTGGCAGGAAAAAAGATGTCTGAGCAAAGCGAGTTGTTTTTTCCAGAAGAAAATGAATCCGGCCCCCGCGCTCCGCCCCTAAACAGAAGGCTACGAAGAAACCACCTCCAAAACCGGCCGACGCTGCCCCCGCTCTGAAGTCCACTGCTGCACCGGGTCCTTCTGCTCCGGCGCATTCACAAACTCCCGGAACCGCTTGCGCTTCTCAGGATCCTCAACGGCGGTTTTCCACTCACACTGATAGGTATTCACCAGATCTGCCATATGCTGCTCCAGCTCCTCGCCAATACCGAGGCTATCCTCTAGCACCACCTGCTTCAGATACTCCAGACCACCCTCCAGATTCTCCATCCAGACCGACGTCCGCTGCAGCCGGTCCGCCGTGCGCACATAGAACATCACCACCCGGTCAATCGTGCGGATCAGCTCCTCATCCGACAGATCCGTAGCGAACAGATCCGCATGCCGGGGCCGCATGCCGCCGTTGCCACACACGTACAGATTCCAGCCCTTCTCCGTGGCAATCACCCCGAAATCCTTGCTCTGGGCCTCGGCGCATTCGCGGGTGCAGCCAGACACCGCCATCTTCACCTTATGGGGCGCCCGCAGGCCCTTGTAGCGATTCTCCAGGGTGATCGCCATGCCCACGCTGTCCTGCACGCCGTAGCGGCACCAGGTGCTGCCCACGCAGGATTTCACCGTGCGCAGGGACTTGCCGTAGGCGTGGCCGGTTTCGAAACCGGCGGCGATCAGCTTTTCCCAGATCTCCGGCAGCTCACTCAGGGTGGCACCGAACAGGTCCACCCGCTGACCGCCGGTGATCTTCGTGTACAGGTTGTACTGCTTGGCCACCTCGCCCAGCACAATCAGCTTATCCGGGGTGATCTCGCCGCCGGGAATGCGCGGCACGATGGAATAGGTGCCGTTCTTCTGCATGTTGGCCATGAAGGTATCGTTGGTGTCCTGCAGCGGCACGTGGTCCGTGGCCAGGATGTGCTCGTTCCAGCAGGTGGCCAGAATCGAACCCACAGTCGGCTTGCAGATATCACAGCCCTGGCCCTTGCCGTATTGCTTGAGCAGGCCCCGGAAGGTGCGGATGCCGTTTACCTTCACCAGATGGAACAGCTCCTGGCGTGTGTAGGGGAAGTGTTCGCACAAATCCGTGCACACCTCCACGCCGCGTTTCTCCAGCTCGCTGTCCACCACCTTTTTGAGCAAAGCTGCACAGCCACCACAGCCGCTGCTGGCCTTGGTTTCGGCCTTCACGCCGCCCAGATCAGTGCAGCCGGCGTCAATCGCGCAGCAGATGTCGCCCTTGGTAACGTTGTGGCAGGAACAGATAGACGCGGTATCCGGCAGGGCATCGGCACCCAGGGCCGGGGCACCGCCTTCGCTCTCCGGCAGAATCAGGGCTTCCGGATTGGCCGGCAACTCAATGCCATTGAGGGCGTATTGCAGCAGGGTATCGTAGGGGCCGTTATCGCCCACCAGGATGGCGCCCAGCAGGGTCTTGCCGTCCTGGCTCACCACCATGCGCCGGTAGTGGCCGGCCTGCTCATCGTGAAAGCGAATGTTACGGGCGCCGGGGGTCTTGGCATGGGCGTCGCCGATGGAGCCCACATCCACCCCCAGCAACTTCAGTTTGGTGCTCATGTCGGCACCGGTAAAGGCCGCACTGGCGTCGTTGTTCAGCGCCGCCGATAGCGTGCGGGCCATGGTGTAGCCCGGCGCCACAAGGCCGAAGACAAAGTTGTTCCAGAGCGCGCATTCGCCGATGGCGTGGATGTGCGGGTCGGACGTGGTGCATTGGTTGTTGATCACAATCCCGCCGCGTTCGCCCAGTTCAAGGCCGCAGGCCCGAGCCAGGGTATCCTGGGGGCGGATGCCGGCGGAGAACACAATCAGGTCGGTTTCCAGATGGCTCTCATCCGAGAAATTCATCCGTAGCCGCGCGGCGCTGCCCGGCACAATGGCGGTGGTGGCTTTCTCAGTGTGCACCTGCACACCAAGGTCTTCAATTTTCTGGCGTAACAGGGCGCCGCCCTGATCGTCCAGCTGAACCGGCATCAGGCGCGGAGCAAACTCCACCACGTGGGCCTGTAAGCCGAGGCTTTTCAGCGCGTTTGCCGCTTCCAGCCCCAGCAGACCGCCGCCGACCACCACGCCGGTCTTCGCCTTCTGGGCGCTGGCCTGAATGGCGTCCAGGTCATCCAGGGTGCGGTATACAAAGCAGCCTTCCTGATCGTTACCTTCAATGGGCGGGACAAACGGGTAAGAGCCGGTGGCCAGCACCAGCTGATCGTAGGGGTACTCGCCCTTGGGTGTGGTGACCATCCGGGCGTCCCGATCAATGCCGGTCACCGGCTCATTCAGGTGCAGATCAATGCCCTGGTCGGCATACCAGTCCGCGGTGCCCATGGCCAGGTCAGCATGGCTTGAGCCGCTGAAATACTCCGACAGGTGCACCCGGTCGTAGGCCAGTTGCTTTTCTTCGCCGAAAACGACGATGTTATAGGCGTCGGCGGCCGGAGACTGGCTGAACTGTTCCAGGAAGTGATGGCCAACCATGCCGTTACCGATCACGATCAGGGTCTGTTTGCTCATAGTCTTGTCCTCTCTCATGGCAGCGGATCAGGCCGCTGCGTCGCAATAGGGTTTGCCGAAAGCGATGGTGTCCCGGTAGCGGGATATATCCGTGCCTGAACGAATCAACTCGCTGTACCAGGGGGCGCTGCTGGTGTCGCCGAGCAGAATGGCGCCGGTCAGGCGGTTGTGTTCCACCAGCAGTTGGCCGTAGACCGCTTGGGCGTAGTCCTGCCACTCAATGGTTTCGGTGTGCGGGCCCGGAGTGATCGGCCCGCAGGAAAAAATGGGGAGGTCGCTGATTTTCAGGCGTGTGGCGATTTCTCCCGGTGTGAAACCCGGGTTTCCGGACACCTGGCAGAGATGCCGGGCCAACACGGCCGCCTGTTCGTAGCCGGGCTCCACGAGGCCAAACGTGTGTTCCTGAAACTGGCAGCATTCACCGAGGGCGTGGATATGAGGATTGGAAGTGGTCATCTGCGAATCCACCTGTACGCCCCGGTTGCAGGCCAGGCCGGCTGCTTCAGCCAGTGCTTTGTTCGGATGAATACCGGTTGCCAGCACCACCAGGTCCGTCGCCAGCACGGTGCCGTCGCTGAGTTGTACCGCCTGGACCTGGTTTTTGCCCAGCAGCGCTGTCGGCTCTGTACCGGTCAGAACGGTGAGGCCCCGTTGCTGTAACTGGTGCTTCAGTAATTCGCCGGCAGCTGGATTGAGCTGTCGGTTCAGCAGGTGACCGCTGCGATGCAGAACCGTGACGTCCATGCCCCGGGCCCTGAGCCCCTCGGCCGCTTCCAGGCCAAGAAAACCGCCGCCGATGACGACCGCACGGCGATGTGTCTGCGCCCGGTGAATCAGGGTGCGGGTATCGGTCAGATCCCGGAAGGTCATCACGCCATCCAGATCCTCACCGGGCAGGCCAAGACGTGAAGGACTGGCGCCAGTGGCCAACACAAGGGTGTGGTAAGCCAGCGTGCGCCCGCTGGCGGTCGTCACCCGGCGCTGATGCGGTTCGATGGCCGTGACCGGCTCACGGTTATAGATCTCGATTTTGTGCTGGCGGAACCAGGACCGGGGTTTCAGTTCCAGCTCTGACTCCCGGACCTGATTCGCCAGCAAGGACGACAGCTGGATTCGGTTATAGGCAGCGAAAGGCTCGCCGTTGAACACCACAATGCGGCTGAACGGGTGCCCTGTGGCCACCAGTTGCTCCAGCAATCGCTGCGCAACCATGCCATGGCCGCAGATCACCAGCGCAGGGGTCTGTGTGTGTTCCATAGGTGCGCTCCCTTACTCAACGAATTGCCGAAAACCAAACGAAAAAAGCCGGAGCATCATGCTCTCCGAAGAGAACAGATGGTCCGGCACCAATGCCAACAACAATGATCTGATGGTCCGGCCTGATTCCATGGCCGGGACAGTCGTCCTTGATTAGGACATAGCGATCTCCATGCCAACTTTTTAACTCCATTTAATTCAGTTGCTTAGATGATATCGCGGCTCTATTGCACCCGTGCCGGGCAGAAAAGATGCCCCGGGATGGGGCGAAACGCACGAAGATGATGCCGGTGGTTCTGGCCTGTTAATTGCTGCAGTCCAGTCAGACAGGAACCCGCTGTGTACCGATACCAGGAGTTGCACCATGAACAGCAAACGCCAGACCAATACGGCCGCGACGGCCACAGCCGCAGACTTTCTGATGGCCTCCCGGCAGTGCGAAATCCGCAACCTGGAGTACTTTCTGCAGATGGGCCGGCTGGTGCAGAGCGTGGGTAACCTGGTGCACGGACTGCAACGGGAGCGGGGAGCTACCAACCTGTATCTGGGGTCCGGTTGCCAGCGTTTCGCCCGGGAGCGTTCGGTTATCCTGAAAGAGAACGACCAACTGGCTGTCATCTTCCGTAAGGCGCTGACCGACATACAGGAAGACCTGACTACCCATCCGGTCAGCAGCCCGCTGCTGGGTCATATTGCCAGTGCCCTTCATAGCCTCGATCAGCTGGCCGAGTTCAGGCAGAAAGTGGTCGGGCAGGAAGCCAGCGTGGTGGATGCTACGGACTGGTTTTGCGACACCATCCATCAGCTGATTACGGTGGTTTTTGAAGCCGCCGAAACCGTTGCTGAACCCTCCATTGCCGGCCTGCTGGTGGCCATGGTGCACGTGATGAATGGAAAGGAATACTGTGGCCAGGAGCGGGCGGCAGGCTCAGCGGGATTCTCCAGTGGCCACTTCGAAAACGCACTGTCACGGCGCATGATGCACCTGGTTGAAGCGCAGGAACGGTGTTTCGAGGTATTTGTTGCCTTTGCCAGCGAAGACAGCCTGGCTCTCTGGCAGGCCCTGCGGTCTCACCCGCGGGAACTGGAAATAGAGCGGATGCGCCAGAAGGCGGTGTCGGTCGGACCCTATAAATCCCTGGACAGGGAAATGGCCGATCGCTGGTTTAACCTGATGACCGACCGTATGGATGATCTCAAGAAAATCGAAGATTCCGTGGAAAACGCCTTCCACCACCGTTGCGTGGAACGCTACACCGAGGCGCGCCACTCCCTGGCTCACCAGGAAACTCTGCTGGCCTCGCTGGAACAACGGAACGCCTCGACAATGCCGGTATTGGTGGTCTGCGATAATGGAGTAGATGCGAGTACGGCAGATGCCTGGGCCGGTGACGGTGTCGGGCAACAGTCAGGCAGATCCATCTTTGATCTGGTTCAGGAGCAAACCCGCCGCCTGCGCCAGATGTCTGAAGAACTGCAAAGTGCAAAAGAAGCTCTGGAAGACCGACGCACCCAGGAAAAGGCCGTGTTGCTACTGATGGAACATCGTGACATCAGCAACGACGAAGCCCACCGATTGCTGCGAAAGCTGGCCATGGATCAGGGCAAGCGATTACCCGATGTGGCCCGGGCCCTGGTCTCCATGGCCGGCGTTCTGGGCTGACACCATCCCTGATGGCACCGGGGGCAAAGTAGCCCCGGTGCCGTGCAGTCTCAGGCAGACGCCGGCTGTTTCTCCTTCTCCACCTTTGCACTCTCCCCACCCTGCGTGGAGGCACTGGCGGCCCGCCGGCTGCTCAGGGATTCCAGCTTGCGCTGTTTCTCGTACAGGAACGACAGCACCTCCTGCCGGTAATGCACATATTTGGCGTCATCCGCCAACGCCACCCGATTACGCGGCCGAGGCAAATCAATGTGCAGATCTTCCCCCACCGTCGCCGCCGGCCCGTTGGTCATCATGATGATGCGGTCCGACAACAGCACCGCCTCGTCTACATCGTGGGTGATCATGATCACCGTATTGTTCAGCTCCTGCTGAATCTCCATCAGCGAATCCTGCAGATGTGCCCGGGTCAACGCATCCAGGGCCCCGAAGGGCTCATCCATCAGCAGCACGCTCGGTTTCATCGCCAACGCCCGGGCAATCCCCACCCGCTGCGCCATGCCCCCGGAAATCTCCCCCGGCCGTTTATTGGCGGCATGGGCCATATTCACCAGCTCCAGGTTATGGGTAATCCAGTCCCGGCGCTCCTTACGGTTCATCGACTTGCGAAACACCTGCCGAACAGCCAGCTCCACATTCTCATACACCGTCAGCCAAGGCATCAGCGCATGATTCTGAAACACCACCGCCCGCTCCGGCCCCGGTGAGTTCACCTCATGCCCGTTCAACACACAGCCACCCTTGGAGGCCTGCAACAAGCCGGCGACAATGTTCAGCACCGTCGATTTACCACAGCCGGAGTGGCCGATAAGCGAAACAAACTCCCCTTTCTGGATCTTCAGGTTCACGTTGTCCAGGGCAACGAACGGCCCTTTCGGCGTATCAAACGCCATCTCAACACCGGTAAGTTCTAAATGTGTTTTACTCATGGAAATCACCTCAAAAGCAAGCGGAGCGCCGGGTGGGTTACGCCTCCCGAAACCCTCAAAAACATGGATGTTTTTGCGGAGCGTACATGGATGTACTCGCCGCGTGTTTCGGGAGGCGTAACCCACCCGGTGCGGCATGCTCCCAAGTTTGATCACTCGTTCCAGGCCACCTTCTTCTGAATCAACAGCATCACCCGATCCAGCAAAAACCCGATAAACCCGATGGCCAGCACCGCCACCATGATCCGGCTCAACGACTGACTGCTGCCATTCTGAAACTCATCCCAGACAAACTTGCCAAGCCCGGGACTCTGCGCCAGCATCTCCGCCGCAATCAGCACCATCCAGGCAATACCCAAAGACACCCGCAACCCGGTAAAAATCATCGGTACCGACGACGGCAGCACCACCTTGCGAACGTGGGTCCAGAACGACAGCTTCAGCACCTTCGACACGTTCAGCAGGTCCGGATTCACCGCGGCCACGCCCACGCTGGTATTGATCAGCGTGGGCCACAGGCTGCAAAGGGTGACCGTGATCATCGACGTCAGAAACGACTTCTGGAACATCGGGTCATCGCTGACGTACGTGGCTGACACCACCATGGTGACCAGTGGCAGCCAGGCCAGGGGCGACACCGGCTTGAAGATCTGGATCAGCGGATTGACCGCCGCCTGAAAATACCGGTTAAGACCGAACACAATTCCCAGGGGCACCGCAATCAGCGTGGCCAGGGCAAATCCTGACAACACCGTGACCAGGCTGGTACCGATCTGATCGATAAAGGTGGGTGCGCCCGGGTAAGACCGGATTCGTACCTCCGCCTCCGGGTTGTCGGCCAGAATCCTGGCATTACGCTGCTCCTGCATGGCGATGAACTGGCTGGCGCGTTCCCGCTGGTTGGCGTGTTCTTGCCAGAGTTGTCCCGCCTGCTCCCAGACCTGAGCTGGCCCCGGAAATGCGCCAAGGGACGTCTGCACCTGGGGTGCTGCCAGATGCCAGAATCCCAGAAACACCAGAATTCCGATCAAGGGCAGCAAGGCCTGTTTGCCAGCCGCCAACAATTCATTTGGGCTCAGCCGGGCGAGCAGGTTGCGGCTCCTGGCGGCCATCGACTGGCCAATCCTTATGCTTAATGTGCTCATGTTGTGCCCCCTTACGGTGTCTCGGTGCCTTTCAGCCCGATATCAAAACGGTCTATGTAAGCGTTCGGTTCACGGGGTGTGAAAGGCACGCCGTCAATCAGCTGGCCCTGGAAGGGGCGTTCAAAGTTCTCAGCGTCAAAGTCAGGGAAGTCACTGGCGTTCATCACACCATCATCGATCAGTGACTGCGCGGCCTGAGCATACAGATCACCCCGGTATACCCTGGCTGCGGTCTGCATGTACCAGTCATCTGGCTTGGCGTCCGGAATCTGGCCCCACCGGCGCATCTGGGTCAGATACCAGATTGCATCAGAGGGATAGGGGTAAGTGGCGTGATAGCGGAAGAACACGTTGAAGTCCGGAACCTCCCGCACATCCCCTTTCTCGTATTCGAACGTGCCGGTCATGGAGTTAGCGATCACGTCTTTGTCTGCGCCCACGTAGCTGGAGCGGGAAAGGAGCTCTACTGCTTCCTGGCGGTTTGCGTTGTCGTTTTCATCCAGCCAGTAAGCCGCGCGGATCAGTGCCCGCAACAACCGCAGGTGGGTATTGGGATGCTTCTCTGCCCAGGTCTCGGTCACGCCAAAGACTTTCTCAGGGTTGTTTGGCCAGATCTCATAATCGGTGATGACCGGCACCCCGATGCCCTTGAACACCGCCTGCTGATTCCAGGGTTCGCCCACGCAGTAGCCCTGAATGGTGCCAGCTTCCATGGTGGCTGGCATTTGCGGCGGCGGGGTAACGGACAGATGAACATCGGCCTGCAAGGTGCCACTGGTATCACCCCGTTGTGGGGCGTAGAAGCCGGGATTCAGGCCGCCGGCGGCCAGCCAGTAGCGGAGTTCGTAGTTGTGGGTGGACACCGGGAACACCATGCCCATCCGGAACCGCTCGCCTTTGCTCAGGGATTGCTCCACCGCCGGTTTCAGCGCGCTCGCGGAGATCGGGTGGGCGGGTTTGTCGCCATCCATGTCCAGGTGGGGCTTCATGGTTTCCCATACCGCGTTGGACACGGTAATCGCGTTGCCGTTGAGGTCCATGCTGAAGGCGGTAATGATGTTGGCCTGAGTGCCATAGCCAATGGACGCGCCCAAAGGCTGGCCGGCCAGCATGTGGGCACCGTCCAGCTCGCCGGTGATCACCCGGTCCAGCAGCACTTTCCAGTTGGCCTGGGCTTCCAGTTCCACGAACAGGCCTTCGTCCAGGAAGTAGCCCTGTTCCCAGGCAACCGCCAGTGGCGCCATATCGGTGAGTTTGATGAAGCCCAGTTTCAGGTCTGGTTTCTCGGCCGGCCCGATGCTCGCCTGGGCCAGCGTGCTCAGCCCAATCAGTGCGCCTGTGAGCAAGCCTCTGAGTTGATGACGGCGTGTGTTCATGCTGTTACCTCTCTGTGTCTCTCTTTTCTGGCGCACAAAAAAAACGCCCACCCTCCGTTTCCGGAGAGCAGGCGCCAATGCCTTAGAACGAGAGATGTGATGTCTTGATGGTTCGCTGTTACCTCAGCATAAGCCGTGCCATTTTTTAATATTCATAGTTTTCAAAGGCTTGATATTCCCTTCCGTGTTGAGTGAGGAAAACGCCAATCGAGCCCGGTCTGTTTTTGGTGCAACCTGAGCGATTTCGCACCAATGTGAAACCTCAAGGCAGAAGTGTATCCCGGCCTGCCGGAGCCGATGGATCTGCTGAACAAGGCCGTAGCCCGGGCGTTGCCACAAGGCCGGCCGGGCAAGTGCTGTTTTGGCAATCGCTGGCCCCGTTATTGCTTTCCATAAAACAGACAATTTTGGCAAAGAAGCCCGCCCCGGCTCTGGAAACAGACCCCGGATGGCGGGCTTTTTTATGGGTAAAGCAGAGGATTGATCATGAAAAACCGCCGAACCACTCCCGGAAGTACCGCCACCACCTGCCCTTATTGCGGTGTGGGCTGTGGTGTTCTGGCGAAACCTGACGCCGTTCAGGGCGATCTTGGCCACCCGGCCAATAATGGTCGCCTTTGTGTCAAAGGCTCTGCGTTACATGAGACCGTGACCGGACACGACCGTTTGCTGGCCCCCCGTGTGGCAGGGCATACCGTTGAGTGGTCGGAAGCCATTGACCGGGTAGCTGAAGCCATTCGTGTTTCGGTCAGAGACCATGGCCCGGAGTCTGTGGCTTTTTACCTGTCTGGGCAGCTGCTCACAGAGGACTATTACATTGCCAACAAGCTGGCCAAGGGCTTTATTGGCACCCCGCACGTGGATACCAATTCCCGGTTGTGCATGTCGTCTGCCGTGGCAGCCCACAAGAGGGCGTTTGGTGAGGACTGCGTGCCCGGCTGTTATGAGGACCTCGAGCTGGCGGACTTGCTGGTGCTGGCGGGCAGTAATGCCGCCTGGACGCATCCGGTACTTTATCAGCGGATAAAAGCGTCCCACCGGCCCGGGCGCAAAGTGGTAGCCATTGACCCAAGGCAAACCGCAACCACAGAGATGGCTGACCTGCACCTGCAACTGCGGCCGGGAACCGACACCCTGCTGTTCAATGGCTTGCTGGTTTGGCTGCATGACCACGGAGCCCTGGCCACACAGTACCTGGAACAGCATTGCAATGGATTCGAGGAGACTCTGAGTGTGGCCCGCGCCTGTGCGCCTTCGATACTGGCGGTCGCCCGCGGATGTGACCTTCGGGCTGCGGATGTGGAACGCTTCTATCGGTGGTTTGCCGAGACCGATCGGACAGTCACCGCCTTTTCCCAGGGCATCAATCAGTCGGTGGCTGGCACCGACAAAGCCAACGCTATTATCAACTGCCACCTGGCCACAGGGCGCGTTGGCCGGCCCGGTGCCAGTCCGTTTTCACTCACCGGTCAACCCAACGCCATGGGTGGGCGGGAAGTGGGCGGTCTGGCCAACACCCTGGCGGCCCATATGGATTACGACACGCCCGGCGCGGTGCAACGGGTTGCCGACTTCTGGCACAGTGAAAAATTGGCAGCGGGACCGGGCTATAAGGCGGTGGATCTGTTTGAAGCCGTTCATCGGGGCGACATCCGGGTGCTCTGGGTGATGGGCACCAATCCTGCGGTCAGCCTGCCCGACAACGCCCGGGTCAGGGAGGCCCTGGCGCGATGCGAGACCCTTATAGTCTCAGACTGCGTGGCCCAGACCGATACCACGGCGTTTGCCGATATCCTGTTGCCTGCTGCCGGTTGGGGCGAGAAGGACGGTACCGTGACCAACTCGGAACGGTGCATTTCACGCCAGCGTCGATTTTTGCCAGTGCCAGAGGGTGTCCGGCCGGATTGGCGAATCATCCGGGATATCGCCCAGGCGCTCGGTTATGGTCACGCCTTTGACTACCAGGAGCCTGCGGAGATTTTCAGAGAACACGCGGCACTGTCCGGTTACGGTAACGGCGGTGAGAGAGTGTTTGATATTTCCGCCCTGGCCAAGCTGAGTTCCACGGAATATGACCGGCTTCAACCCGTGCAGTGGCCGCTTACCGGGGGCAATCCCGGTGCCTGGCTGCAGACCCGCCGGCTGTTCTCCGATGGTCGCTTTCCCACGCCCGATGGTCGCGCCCGCCTGGTACCGGTTTCGAACCTGCCGCCCGGACAGCAGCCCGATGCCCGGCATCCCCTGATCGTGAATACCGGTCGTATTCGGGACCAGTGGCACACCATGACGCGCACGGCACTGGCGCCCAGACTGTTTGCCCATCGCAGTGAGCCCTTTATCGAGGTTCACCCGAAGGACATCGCCACCTTTGGTTTGATTGAAGGTGCACTGGCCACGCTGACAGGGCATGCCCGAAAGGGGTTCACCGGCCGGGTCCGGGCCAGCCCGGCACAGAGACCCGGAGAGGTATTCGTTCCAATTCACTGGAATCGGCAGTTTGCATCCTCAGCCCTGGCCTCCGACCTGATCGCCCCCGTCGTCGACCCGATTTCAGGGCAACCGGAAGCCAAATTTGGCGTAGCCTCCCTTCGGCCACTAATCACTCGATGGCAAGCCCGGCTGATGCTGCCCGCGGCCGGGGGCACCGCATTGGACGCCACGTCACTGGACTACTGGAGCCACCAGGCACTGCCTCATAGCCGGTCCTGGTGGCTGGCCGGTCGCCGGTCAATGGACTGGCGTGAATGGGCCCAGCAGATTTTCGCCAGGGAACCGGAGCTGGTTATGCAAGATAGTGCCCGGCGTCGCTTTCGTGCGGCCTGGCTCACCGGCAACCGGTTGGATGGCGTATTGCTGGTAGAGCCCTGTGTGCAAACCATGCCGGACCTCGGCTGGTTGGATGACTGTTTTGGCTCCGAGAACCTGACACCGGAGCAGCGCCGATCCTTGTTGGCTGCAGGTTCGATCGATGCAGAACCGACCGGGCCGCTGGTCTGCAGCTGTTTCCAGGTAGGCGAGCGCCAGATCAACCAGGCAATCGAAGATGGGGCCGCCAGCGTTGAAGCATTGGGCCAGCGGCTGCAGTGCGGCAGCAATTGTGGTTCTTGTATACCTGAGATTCGTGGCTTGCTGGCGAAATCGGCGGATCGGGAGCCTGCCTGAAACCGGATCAGTCCGGGCGGCGTAGGAGGGAAACCGGTACCCGGTACCGCAAACCGCGGGCATTCAAAGTAACCGCAACCGTGCAGGTTTTTCGGTTCACCCGGACAACCTGGCCCCGTTTCTCATGCCGGCCTTCGCCAAAACAGACCGCATCGCCGACCTGCCACTGCCGGAGCTCCCGGACTGGACTGGGGAATACAAACGGTGTGCTGGGCAACGTCACTCCCGCTTCTACGGCAGTCTCCTCAAGGTACTGCCGGGTGGCGACCGACGCACCACTGCTATACAACCCGTCCAGCGCTTCATAGAAATGCCGGTTATGCACCGAACCATAGTGCCGCTGGCCTGCACTGTATTGCAGCAAATGGGCAAACTCATGGCAGCAGGTGTGGGCCAGCAGGTTCAATACACTCACCTCACCCCCAAAATAACCCCGACTCCGGATTTCCCGAGTCGATAACCAGCCCTGGGCGGTTTCCGGCTGATGCTTGGCGGCAATCATCCGCGCGCCATAGGTGATCAGATGCTGCTTCTGGATTGGATCGTAACGGTGATAGGTGGCCTGGCCGGACCCTACCCGCAATGCCAGCGCTACACCCCGGTTTTGCTCCCGAACCCGGGTTTCGGCGGGTGCCCACAGGATGTCGCGGGTGGCCTGGCACATGAGGGCGCCGAGTTGTTTTGTAATCTGATGATGCGGGGACGTCACGAGTTAATGGGCTTCCAGTTCTTTGCGGGCCGTCATTGCCAGAAATGCCGACCGGCTCATATGTCTGCTTCGGGCCTCTTCGTCTATACGGCGCAACAACCCTTCCGGAAGGCTGACGTTAAGACGGACAGCTCTGGTTTTCAAGCGGTTAACGTCGATATCGACCATCATCCAGAGGCCGCCCTGATAATCCGGATTGTTCATCAGGTCATCCAGCGAGGAAGGCTGCGGCAGCTCCATGTCCTCATCTTCGCAATACAGTTCAATGGCTTCCTGAATTTTGCCCGGTAACTCCTGCCACTGATCAGCAGCGGAAAAACAGCCGGGGAAATCCGGAATTTCGGCGCCGTGAGCGTGCTCGTCGTCGCCCTTGTGCACGTATACGGGATAAAGCACGTTTACCTCCAATCCCACCCGGCCTGGCGATAAATGTTTCTCAGGGTGCCGATGGGAATATCTTTGCGGGGGTGCGGAACCACAACATGCCCCGGTTTGTCCGGATGCTTATATTTTTCGTGATCTCCCTTGCCACCGACTTTGGCCCAGCCTTCAGCTTTGAGTCGTCTAATCAGTTCAGCACTCTTCACGATACAACATCCGTGTTGTGTATGCTTACACAATAAATGATATCTGACAACGAGGTCCGGAAACAAAAACGGCCGGCCCGAAGGCCAGCCGTTTTGGGTGATCGATCCTGAAATAATCAGGCTTCGATCGGCGTACGCCAGTCGTCTGCACCGGAAGTACCGGCAACGGCATGCTCCCAGGTTACCTTGCGGTAGGACAGAGAAACGGTCACCAGCTGGGTGAAGTCAGCGTTGGCGGCGTCCTGGCAGTGGGGCATGTTGCAGTTGATGTCGATGATGGTGGCATCTTCCAGGATGGTGGAGAAGAAGTGCTCCTGCTTGCCTTCTACGGAAGTGCGGTACCACTTGAGCTCTACCTTCGGCAGCATTTCGCCGGAAGCCAGGGCGTTGTACATCAGCGGGGTGGCTTTGTTCAGGGCAGAAGTGAACTTGAACGGCTTGTGAACACGCTGGCCGGAAGGCTGACCGGACTGCGGGTCAGTAGGGACGGTGACAACGTGGCTGAATTCCTGAACCAGCACTTCGTCTTCGTGACCTTCAACGTAGATGTTACCTACGGAGTCGGAAGTGAATGCGCCAGCGGTGATGTTACCCTGAGTTTTACCTTCGATGCTGATATAACAAGGAGTTGGCATAGTCTGCTCCATGACGTTTAAGTGAATGTTTGTCCCCGGGCTGTTCCCTGGACGCGCTTACTGGTTACAAGCGCTGTGCCAACTCTAAAAAATATATAAAATACAGATATTTATGTAATATTCGGCGAAGCCGAAGTTGGTGGTGAGCAAACCCTTGCTTGGCCTCTGGGCGAGCTTTTGCTGGCCGGGCAAAAAGTTGCCCGATCAGGGGCGCCAGGCGAAGGACGCAAGTAAGGCGAGTAACAACAGCGCAGACATTCCCTGCCAGAAGGCCACCGGGTGGCGCTCCATCAAGGGTTTCTGGTGATGCTGCTGCCACTGCGGATTCGGTTGGCGCAGGTCGAACAGAAATTCCGACAGCGCCGGGTAGCGTTTGTGGGATTCCGGGTGCAACGCCCGGGCCAGGGCATGGTCAATCCAGCCGGGAAGGTCCTCCCGGTGTAGGCGAGCAGGATGGTAGCTGAGCTGGCGTAACTGGCGGTGATTGCGAATACCCGGCACGCGGGTGCCGTAGGGTAGCTGGCCGGTCAGCATCTGATAGGCGATTACGCCCAGGGAAAACTGGTCCGCCTGCCAGCCGGTGGTTTCGCCGAGAAAGGCTTCCGGAGCGCTGTAAAGCGCGGCGCCACGGGGCCAGGTGGGCTCATCGTGGTCATGGAGTTCCTGCAGGCCAGCGATGCGGGTGGCGCCGAAGTCGATGAGCACCACGGTGCCCTCGCCGTTGATCAGGATATTCTCCGGTTTCAGGTCCTGGTGCACCATTTCCAACCGGTGAAACGCCCGCAGCCCGCGGGCAATCTGCTCCACCAATTGACGCACGGTTTCCAGTGCCGGCGCCGGGTGGTCCAGAAGCCATTGCCGCAGGCTGATTCCCTGAACGTACTCGGTGGCCAGGTACAGGCAGCTGCGAGGGCGTTCCGGCGCAAACGCTTTCACTACGTGAGGGCTGTCGATGCGCTGGGCTACCCATTGCTCGGTGGCAAATTGCTCCAGCCCCGCCGGGTTTTCGCGCAGTTCCATGGCTGGGACTTTCAGGGCGACATGCTGATGGCTGGCTTCATCGATGGCCAGGTAGACCTGGCTGCGGCTGCTGGCGTGAATCGGCCGCACAATACGGTAGCCATCCAGTACCTGCCCCGATGCCAGTTCCCGGGCGAACGGCAACTGCTGAACATCCCGGGCGAATTCGGCGCTGCTCTTTCCGGCGGCAACGGAATCTACACGAACAAGCTGCACGCTCAGGTTATCGTTGCTGCCAGCGGCAAGGGCTCGCTCGACCAGCGTTCGGGCGGCGGAGTCCAGATCTTCACCGGCCGCCTGGATAAAGCCGGCCATGTCACGCTCGGACAGATGTTCATAGACGCCGTCAGTCGCCAGCAAAAATGTATCACCGAGCCATACCGGCACCGCCAGGTAGTCGATGTCGACTTGCTGGCTCAGCCCCATGGCCCGGTTCAGGCAGCTGTCTTCCTGCGACAACCATACCCGGTGATCGGTGGTTAGCTGTTCCAGCGAGTTACCCTGCAGCCGATAGATGCGGGCATCGCCAATATGGAACACATGGGCCGTCGCCGATTTCAGCACCAGTACACTGAGAGTGCAGACGTAGCCCCTGTCCTGATCATAGCGGTAGCGGCTTTGTCGAGTTTGGGCGTGCAGCCAGGCGTTGGTGGCCCGAAGCACCCGTTGGGCCGACTGTTTTACGGACCAGCTGTCTGGTGTCGCGTAATAGTCGTTCAGAAAACCGGCGACGGCAGATTCGCTGGCAATCTGGCTGACGTTACTGGAGCTGATGCCATCGGCAATTGCCACCGCGATACCCTTGGTGCCCAGCTGATGGTCGCCCGGGATCATCAGTCCATGGAAATCCTGGTTGACCGGCTTGGGCCCCGGGTCAGTGTGCTGGCCGGTAGAGACCGCGAGCTGTGAGGTCATACCGCATTGGTGTTAAAGCGTTCCGGCAGGGTGCGCTTGGGCGCCGTGCGCACATGAGTGGCATAGAGAGTCAGGCCGGTGAACGACAGGCCTCCGACCAGGTTGCCCAGTACGGTGGGAATTTCGTTCCAGACGAAGTAGTCCATGATGCCGAACTCGCCGCCCATCAGCAGGGCAAAAGGGAACAGGAACATGTTGACGATGGAATGCTCAAAGCCCATGTAGAAGAACAGCATGATCGGCATCCACATGGCCAGCACCTTGCCCTGTACCGTGGTTGAGATCATCGCCCCGACCACGCCCATAGATACCATCCAGTTGCAGAGTACGCCCCGCAGAAAAATGGTAAACCAGCCGGCCACGCCGTGTTCCGCGTAACCCAGAGTGCGCTCCTTGCCGATCGCGGCAATGCGGTCGCCGACCACGCCGGGTTCGGTATTAAAGCCGTAGGTGAAGACAAAGGCCATGATGACAGCGACGGTTAAAGCGCCGGCAAAGTTGCCAAGGAATACCCAGCCCCAGTTGCGAAGAATGCCGCGGGTATCCACCCCCGGGCGTTTGTCCAGCAGGGCCAGGGGGGTGAGCATGAACACCCCGGTGAGCAGGTCAAAGCCCATGAGGTAAAGCATGCAGAAGCCAACCGGGAACAGCATGGCGCCGATCAGTGGGCTGCCTGTCTGAACGGCAACGGTGACCGCGAATACCGCTGCCAGGGACAGAATGGCGCCAGCCATGAACGCTCGGATCAGTACATCCCGGGTAGCCATGTAGATTTTTGATTCACCGGTGTCCACCATTTTGGTGACAAATTCCGAAGGCATGATGTAAGACATAGGTTATCCCCTGGTTCCTTCTTTGCCCGCTTTTCCGTGGGCGAAAAAAAACGACGACGCCCATGGGCTGCCGTGAATGGCAGGCATGAGCAGACGCCGTCGTCTGAAAGATTGCTGTTTGGGCAGACAAATTCGATCTGCTGACCAGGACTCAGCAGGCACCGTGCCAGCTCTGGGCTTTTCGGGGAAAAGGCTTTTAATTCAGTAAGTAATAAAAGGACAGCGGGCTGTGTGCCCGGGGCGGTGTTTGCTGGCCTGCACCGGCTCAGTGCGATCTGCGCTTCTGTGGTGCGGGTTCAGCGCAAGCTGAAGCGAACGGGCAGCGCGTAGGTAAACGTCTGGCCGCGCATGGAGTCCGGAACCTTGGGTAGGGGCGCTGCCTGGGCCAGCATCTGCATGGCTGAGTCATCAAGCAGTTGATGCCCGGAGCTGTCCCGCAGCGAATGGCTGACCAGCGTGCCGTCACGGGCAAATTCGAAGACGATCACCGGGGTACCTTCCTGCCCGAGGCGGCGGGCCCGCCGGGGGTATTCGTAATAACGGGCGAGGTGGCGGCTGAGCTTGCTCA
Source organism: Marinobacter sp. GH_1 (assembly GCF_048595985.1). NCBI lineage: Bacteria > Pseudomonadati > Pseudomonadota > Gammaproteobacteria > Pseudomonadales > Marinobacteraceae > Marinobacter > Marinobacter sp. GH_1. Next base: position 197,951 of record NZ_CP184460.1, read on the forward strand.
GGTAGCTGTCGACCTCGCTGGAATTTCCTGCGTTCTGGAGGGGTATCGCATCCTGGCTGTTTTCGGCATCTGCTTCCTCCCCCGCTTCTTCTACAGCCGCTGAATCCGTGGGCGCTGGTGTGCTGGGCTCGCTGACTGGCTCAGGAACGGGCTCTGGCTTCGGAGCCGGTTCGGGCTCTGGTTCGGGCTCTGGTTCGGGCTCGGGCTCTGGTTCTGGCTCGGGTTCAGGTTCCGGTATCGGCTCTGGTTCCGGGGTGGGTTCAGGTTCGGTCACAGGTTCCTGTTCCGGTTCTGGCGATTGTCGGCCCGCAAGGCTGATCCGGATGGCCGGAGCGGTGTTGACAGCGCTGTCGCCCAGCACCGGAAGTTCCATGGGTTTGTCTGGTGCCATCAGCGCCAGTGTGGCTACCGTCGCCACAATGGCGGCGGTCAGAATCAGAGTTTTCGGTCCCCGGCCTGCGGTTGTCATGCCCCAGGCTCCGTCAGTAGCAGCACATCGGTGTAACCGCCGGCTTCCAGAACACCCAGCAGGTCTTCCAGGTCCGCCATGGTGAGGCTTTGGTCGGCGGCAATGCGCAAAGACGCCTGATCTTCAGGTTCGGGCAAACTTGCCAGCAGTCGGTCCCGGCTGACCGTTTCTCCACCCACTGTCCAGCTGCCATCGGCCTTGACCATCAGATCTGCCTCTGGAGCGCGCTCTTCTTTTAGCTGCGAGCTTCCCGGCAGTTCCGGTAATGGGTCTTCAGTGAGCTGGCCGGCAACAATAAAGAACATCAACAACAGGAACACCAGATTGATCAGCGGCAGCAACGCATCTTCAACACGTTCCAGCAGACCTTTTCCGGAGGTGGCGGGGGGTGGAACCAGTTCGGTCATGATTCGGGTGTGCCGCTACGTTTCCAGTGGGGGGTGATGCCGGCGTTATCCAGCGTGCTCAGCGTGCGGGTAAAGCTGGCCAGGCTGGCCTCCGGAGCCGTCTCGAGGTTCGCTTCGGAAACGCCGGCGGCGGTCAGGGCCGGCACCAGCTCCTGCAGGCTGTAGCGGGTGTTCTGCCAAAGGATGCGGCCATCTACCTCTACCCGGAGTTCCGGGCGGGGGTCGCCTGCGGTGGTGCCGCGCTGGCTGGTGTCGTTGCCCAGTTCCAGGTAATCCACAGGTAACAGCCTGGTGGTGAGCATGAAAAACACCAGAAGGATAAACACCACATCAATTAGTGGTGTAATCCGGATCGGTATGGGCCTGTTTGGTCGGGGCTCAACCAGCTGCATGGGCAAAACGCGGGTTGTCTGCGGTGTCGTAGCTGTGGCTGGCTTGAGCGGCCTGCTCCGCAGCAACTGCGGATTGCCCGGTAACAGGCTGCGGCTCAGTGGCAGGCAGCACGTTGAACACGCTTACCAGGGTGCTGTTGATCACTTTGTGAATGCGTCGCAGGCGAAACTCCACCCACGCCGCCAGTGCCGCAAATGGAATGGCAATGACCAGGCCTGCGGCAGTGGTGGTCAGCGCTTCGTAGATACCGCCACTGAGCTGGCTGGCATTGGCACGACCATCGGTTGCGGCCATGGCGCTGAAGGCTTCCATCATGCCCATAACCGTGCCCAGAAGGCCAAGCAGTGGCGCCAGGGCTGCGATCACTTCAATGATCTTGAGCGGCGCTTCAAAGGGTTCCAGAGCGTGTTGGGCATCCCGCACGGCGGTCTCCCGAACCGCTGTGGTGTTTGCGGTGCCTTTGCAGGCCGACATGGTATTCACCATCAAATGCATCAGAGGATTACAACGGCCCAAAAAGCCTGCCTGCTCCCGCACCTTTTCGGGCCGGGTATCTGCCGGGGAGGACTGCCACTGCTGGATAAGGTGCTTCAGCTTGCGGGTGTATCGGGGTGCGTACAAGGCGCCGAAAAGCATCAGATAAACGAAGGTGACGAGGCCAATAACGGCAATGGCGATGAGCACAATCATCACCGGTCCGCCCATGTCGATCAGTTGGGCAAGGGGGCCGTGCTGGGCCAGTGCGGCGGATGCAGGGCTGATGGAATCCATACAGAATCGCTCGGAAAATGAAAATAGATCTAAATAATAACGATTATCACTGAAATTACAAGCGGGAATCTGATTGGAAAAACCTGTCTTTGCTACACTTTCATAAAGTTCGTAGAATGCGGTGCGTACGATTTGGACAGTATGAGGCTGGTTATTTGATAAAGTTGTGGTTTGCGAGTCTGGCGAATCGGGCAGTTGCCCTGGTAGTGGCTTTTGTGTTGGTGACCGCGGTTGTGGTGGCCAGTATTGGTTCTACGCTGAGCCGGTCAGAGCTGGAATATCAGGCGCACCGCCAAGTTGAAATGATTGTCGGAATGGTGACTCGTGACCTCGACCAGAAACTTGCCCTGCGGCGTGATGTTCTCTCTCACGTTGCCAGTGAAATCCCGGCCTCGGAAGCCCTGCTCCAGAATCGGGCGCGAGTGATGTTGCGTCAGCAGGCCTCGCTGCTCAGGCTGTTTGATGCTCTGTTTATAATGGATGCCGAGGGTGAGCTACTGGCCGCCAATCCCCTTGATTATCTGGTCCCCAGCTTCAATGCCTCGGAACGGCCATACTTCAAAGCCGTTTCCAGCCAGCTAGTGCCGATTATCAGTGAACCGTACGTTACCGCTCTTGAGGGGCGGCCAGGCGTAATGCTGGCTGCACCACTTTTTGATCACCGTAAACGTTTCACCGGCATGATTGGCGGGTTGATTCTGCTCGATGGTGACAACTTCATGAGCGATATCTCCGGGATTCGTGTGGGGGATGCAGGCTATCTGCGCCTGATAACCCGGCAGGGGGTGGTACTGGCTGATGGCCGAGACGGTCGGGTTATGGTGCCGGTGGATGCCCGGCAGAGCTCTATTGTACGTGCCATGGAGGGCTTTGAAGGTACACTTCGCGATGAGTCTGAGCAGCAAATGCCGACCATCACTGCCTATGGGCAAATGGCCCAGGTGCCTTGGTTTGTGGCGGCGGTCTGGCCCGAGACGGATGCCTTCGCGTCGGTCAATCGTATGCGCGATGCTTTCAGCTGGACACTGCTGTCAGTACTGGTCGTTTTGGTCCCCCTGGGATTCTGGTTCTTCCACCGTTTGTTGCGGCCACTGCGCGATCTGAGCGTCCAGATCTATCAGCGCCATACCGGTGAGCGCCAGATGCCGGTCTCGGAAATGGGAGGGCGGGAAATCCGGAATGTAGCCCGGGTTTTCAACATGGTCCGCCATGAGCGCGACGAGATTCTGCGATCATTGGCGGAGCGGGAGGCATTCTTCCGTTCTCTGACCCAGGATGCCCCCATTGGCATTGTCCACTCCAATATTCTCGGCCGGATTGAATTTGTTAACCCGGCGCTGTTGAACATTCTCGGTGAAACGGCTGAACAGGTTACCCAGCGCTACCTTATCTCGAAAGTGGCCGTTGAAGATCGCGACACAGCATTGGCGGGCTGGCGCCGGGCATTGACCCGCCGCAGGTTTTATCGCGGACGCCTGCGGTTGCGGACCACCCGTTCACCGGGGTATGTCTGGGTAGATACCATGACCTCGGTCATTGAACTGCCAGACCAGGCGCTTGGCACCATCACGATTGTGCGGGATATCACCCGTGAAATGCGTTTTGAGCAGGCGCTCCGGGAAGAGCAGCACAGGGCCGACTCGATCCTGGATGTGTTGCAGGAAGGCGTTCTGATGGTCGACAAGGCAGGCCTGATCCGGTACGCCAACGACGCGGCCGGCGAATTTCTTGCGTTGGGCGATGATTGCATTGGTGAGAACTTCTTCGAGACCGTGACCTTTCGTTATGACAACCACAAGATGGAGCCGGAGGAGTTTCAGGAAGGCGAGGAAATCGATAACCGGTACGTTACTCTGGAAAACTCGCAGGGTCAGGTCTTCGACATTGATCTCACCATGTTGCACTTGCGCAGGGGTGAGCATGAGGAACGCCTGGTCTTTGTGCTGAGGGACGACAGCGAACGGCGTCGGGAAGAAGAACGACTCTCCTGGGAGGCTACCCACGATGCGCTGACCCAACTGGTGAACCGCAGGGCTTTCACTGCCGCGTTGCTGAAAGCGCTGGCTGAGGCGCCACACCAGGCGACGCCCGCTGTCTTGATGATGATCGATCTGGATCATTTCAAACCGGTCAATGACCAGGGCGGCCACCTGGTGGGCGACGACCTGTTGAAACGCCTGGCGGATCTGTTCCAGAGCGCGGTTCGCCAATCGGATACCGTCGCACGATTGGGTGGTGATGAATTTGCGGTTCTGTTGCCCGGATGTGGTCTGGACCGGGCCGAAGCCCTGGCAGAAAACCTGCGCAGCCGGGTCGAGGCACTGAAAGTCCAGCACGATGGCCGTTCTTTCGGTGTCACTGTAAGCATTGGGCTCACACCGGTGTCTGCTGGCGACAGCGGCCCGAGGGAGGTCATGGCACGGGCGGATGAAGGGTGCTATATCGCCAAATCTCGGGGGCGCAATGCGGTGGTCTCAGTGCCCGCCCCGCCTGACGACACGGGACTTTAGGCCAACCAGCCGGCGGACTCCGCCGCTTGCCACAGCAGGCGCAGCGCCAGCAGTGTCAGTACCAGGTTGAAGGCGAGGCTGAACCACCGGTTGGTCATGGATTTCAAAACGTGCAGCCCCAGCCAGGTGCCGGTGAAGCCGCAGGCAATCATGGCGAGAATGAACAGCAGCCAGTCCGAGAACACGAATCCGGCAACCCCGAAGACCAGCGCTTTGGGCGCATGTTGCAAGGTCATGGCAGCGGCGAAGGTGGCCACGGTTTTAAAGCGATCCCGGTGAATCTGCTTGATAAAGGCGGCGACCAGGGGGCCCGTGGCGCCCACGAACAGGCTGACAAAACTGGTGACGGCGGAAGCTAAAAAAATGCCAACGGGCCCGAACGACGCTTTTGGCAGTTTCGGCCCCCAACACAGATACAGCACGAACAGAGCGATGGATAGCTGCCAGAGGTGCGCGGGTAAATCAACCAACAGCCAGGCGCCAAGCGCCGCCCCTGAGATTACGCCGGGCGTGAAGGCAGCAATAACCTTCCAGTCGATGTGGTGCCGGGTCAGCACTGCCCGGCCGGTATTGGAGCCAAGCTGAATCATGCCATGCACCGGAATAATCGCCGCCGGTGGCATCCAGGATGCCATCAACACTAGCAGCAGAACGCCACCACCGGCACCGAGCACAGCGGTCAGCATTGAGGTTATCGCCGAGGCTAATAGCAGGAAAAGAGCGACGCCCGGGCTAATGGCCTCTGGAAACAGGGTCAGGTCCATGGAACTCACTTTGGGATTGGCGTAAGCTCCTGAGTTTCCGGTTTATGCCCCGAAAGTCCAGTGGGGGCGGGTAAATAACAACAAACAGGGTGGCCCATGAACCAGTCCGACTATCTGAGATACGACGCAACAGCGCTGGCTGATCTGATCCGCCGGGGTGATGTGACGCCCCGAGAAGTAACCGATGCGGCGGTGGAGCGAGCCAATCATGTCAATGGGGCCTTGAACGCCATTTGCCACCCCCAGTACTCGGATGCCATGGGGCAGGCGCCGGTGTCTGATGGGCCGTTTTCTGGTGTACCCCTGCTGCTGAAAGACCTGGCCCAGGAACAGGCCGGGCAACCTTGCACCTACGGCAGCCGGGCCATGCGAAAGAATATTCCGAGCCGGGACTCACAGTTCGTACAACGTGCCCGTAAGGCCGGCTTGGTGTTTATCGGTCGCACGGCAACGCCGGAGTTCGGCCTCAAGGCCGTCACCGAGTCTGCTCTTTGGGGCCCGAGCCGCAACCCCTGGAACACAGAACTGACGCCCGGGGGCTCCAGTGGTGGCTCCGGTGCCGCGGTAGCCGCCGGTGTTGTTCCCATGGCCGGAGCCAACGATGGCGGTGGGTCCATCCGCATTCCGGCGGCTTACAACGGGTTGTTTGGACTAAAGCCATCCCGCGGCCGGATCTCTGTAGGGCCCCACGCCGGAGAGGCCTGGACCGGCGCTTCGACCGACCATGTGGTGTCCCGGACGGTGAGAGACAGCGCCAGCATGCTGGATGTGTTGGCCGGTGCAGCCAGTGGCGACCCCTTCCGAATTCCGGAACCGGAGGGTTCCTGGCTGGACCTGATGCAGCAATCGCCGGGGCGGCTGAGGATTGGTGTGTTTACCTCTTCTCCTTACGACACCGAGGTAGCGCCGGAGTGTGTGGCCGCCGTCGAAGAAACCGCCCGTATGCTGGAAGGCCTTGGGCATCATGTTGAATATGCCCGGCCGGAATTTGACGGCATGGCCCTGGCACGGTGCTACCTGGCCCTTTACTTCGGTGAAGTGTCCTCAATGATGGACAGGGCCCGCGAGCAGTTCGGTGCAGAGGACAAGGATTTTGAGCTGGAGACCCGGTTACTGGGTATGTTGGGGCGTACTATGCCGTTGCCGGATTATGTTCGCCGCCGGCAGCAATGGAATGACTTTGCCCGTGCTCTGGGTGCATTCTTCGAGCGTTTTGACCTGTACCTGTCCCCGACCACCGGCCAGTTGCCGGCCAGGATCGGTGAAATGGATACGCCGGCCCACCTCAAACTGATCGCCAGGCTGATGCTAACCCTGAAAGCGGGCAAGCTGGTCCATCGTAGCGGCCAGGTGGACCAGATGGCGCTGGAAAGCCTGGCCCGAACGCCCTTTACCCAGCTTGCGAACCTGACCGGCACGCCGGCGATGTCGGTACCCATGCACTGGACCCGCGATGGTTTGCCGGTAGGCGTCCAGTTCGGCGCCGCCCATGGCCGCGAGGATCGACTGTTGCAGCTGGCCGCCCAGCTTGAGGAAGCAAACCCCTGGTTCGCCAATTACGAACGCCTGGAAAACGCATTCTGACGCGGTGACACAAACTCCCGTGCGGGGTTGTGATCCGCGCCGGCAAACTCCACGTTTATCTTTACTGGTGGAACAGGCTATGCTGTAACACAGGGATCTGATTCCCTGACTACCCTGATGGCATCGAGGAGGCGAGCATCTTATGAACCAATCGATGGCAATCGACGATCTGGTATCCGTAGCACAGGCCGAAGCCATGGGGGAACTGGACGCCCCGATGATGGCCATAGTTCTGTCCAGTGAGCAGAGCTACGACCTGCCCATCAACTCTCTGGAAACCGATGCCGACAAGGCCCGCTGGGGTCTGATTCTGCGGGCGGCCCGCGAACATGTGGAAGCCGACGCCGTAGCGGTACTCTACCCGGCCTGGACCACCATCCGTCGAAAACCGACCGATGCCGAAACATCCCAGGCCCAGGCAGAGGATGAAGACAGTGCCGATGATGATAACGGCCCCATCGACACCCTGTTTGTGCAGCTGCACACCCGAGACAGAATCTATTGGCGGGGCTTTGAACAAATCCGCGATCCCAAACATCAGCGCATTATCGGCTTTCGCCGGATCAAAGCGCTGTCCACCGACTACGACAGAGACAGCGCGCCAAGCGTGGCTGCCTGGTTGAGCACCCTGTTCGAACCTTTGCCAGACGAAGGCGAGGAAACCGATATCGACCGCGAGCTGGCGGATTTGCTGGAAGAACCCGAGGTCAGCGCGGCGCTCTACCCGCGGCAGATGCGGGCGTTGCACTGATCCCGTGATAAAGGCCGGCCGGGCGCCACGGCCCCGGCCGGATAGGTTCTATATTTCGGCGATCCGTTCCACCACCCAATACAGGCTCAGGGCGCCGACTGCCACGAGCATGGCTGGCACGGCGGCCCGTTCGTAGAAACGCGAGCGGGCGGCGAGGTACAGCAATGGGAAAACCACCAGCACCAGCGCAACCTGCCCCAGTTCCACGCCAAGATTGAACCCGGCCAGCGCCACCGCCATTTGAGAGACGCCGGTGGTCAGATCGCCCAGCACACTGGCAAAACCAAACCCGTGAATAAGACCGAAGCCGAAGGCCAGCTTCCAGGTTTTCCGGCCCAGTATCGGCCAGATGACGTTCAGGGCGGCCAGCGCAACGGACAACGCAATAATGGTCTCTACCCAGGCAATGGGCAGGCGCACCACACCGAGTGCTGAAAGTCCAAGGGTAATGGAATGGGCCACAGTAAAAGCGGTGACGATGCCGACCAGTTCAAGCAGCCTCGGTCTCAGACCGGCGTGAACCGAAGTATGTCGGGTCCCAGTAGTTTCCCGTCGTCGAATCGTGGCTGGCAGCATCAACACCAGCAGGAAGAGAATGTGATCAAGCCCTATCAGCAAGTGAACGACGCCTTCATAGAGAAACGTGCCGAATAAGCGACCACTACCGAAGCTGGTTGCTGCCAAGGCTAGCGTTGGGTCATCGGGGCCAATAACGGCAAGCGTCTCCTGGCCTTCGTAGGTCAGGCTGACAAGCCCCCTGTGCAGGGGGTCGCGATCAAACAGCAGTGTATAGGTAATGGATTCCGGTACTTGTCCGTTTGGGCATGAGACCTGATACAAAGCCGCCGCGTAAGGGCCATCGCTGTGGGTGGATAGCCCCCACTGCTCACCCTGCAGGGCGCAGCTGCCGCTGTGATTGGCCAGGAGCAGACCCTCCTCCAGGTAGCGGGTAATTTCTCCTCGGGCTGCTCTTAGCTCGGCACCACTGACCCTCCGGTCGGCATTGCGGTCGAGGGGCACCTCCAGGGCAAGGTCCCTGAGGGCGAGGTCCACCCGGACGGTCGACTGGTCAAGGTCAAGGTAGATAAAGGCATCGCTGGCCTTGTGGGCCCAGGCCGGCGATGAGCTTGCTGCCAGCATCGCAACGAACAGTAACCCAGGAAGAAGGAATCGGTTCATGAGTCGGTCTCCGGGAAGCGGCTGTCGGTTTGCCGGTGTTGGTTCAGCCAGTTGCGAACCGTGTTGGCGGGTTCTTCTTCGCCGGCCGCAATGCTGGCGCGTAATACCAGCCTGGTGTCCTCCGGCTCCCGTTGATCTTGCCAGTTGGCCAATGCATGACTAAGCGCTTGCTGTGGTTGTCCTTCCACATCAAGTTGGAACCGTGCCAGATCTCGTTCATGCAGAAGGCTCCCCCGCCAGCGAGCTTCGGAAAACCGCTCTCTCAGGCGAGTGATCACGGCATTGGCTTGAGGATGATTGGTTTGCAGCATGGCAATCGCCTGGACAACTGCCAGGGAGTCCACGTGCTCATAGCCTTCTGTCAAAGGCAGGGTGTTCTCTGGTTGGTTGTTGTCCAGAAACCAGTCGGCCAGCCGGGCGCGGGTGTACAGATCGTCTGGCTGCTGGCTGAGAATGAACCGCCAGTGGTCGCGGGCACGGGCATCGCCGAGCTGGGCTGCGAGGTCTGCAAGCGTCCCCTCCGCCCAGAGTCTTGCCGAGCTGTTGTGCCGCTGTTCTGCGCGGGTACGATCAAGAAGCTGTTGATATGCCGCTTGTGGTTGCCCGGTTCGGCCCTGAACTTGTGCCTGACAACTGTGGGCAACCAGCCCCGGCGAGGATTCAATCAAAGCGTGACATTGTACGGCCGCCTGTTCATAGCGGCCCTGTACCAACTCAAGGTTTGCCAGCGTCAGTTGGGCCTGTCGCTTCTGAGTTGGGTCATTGGCGGTGTTAATGACGGTTTGCAGGTCGGCCCGTGCATCGTCAAATTGATGCAGGCTTTGCCGAACCGTGGCTCGAAGAACTCGCAGTCGGTCGGTCAGTCGGTCCTCGGGCCATTGCGAGAGCAAGCCGCTGGCATAACCCAGGTATCTTGGGTCGCCATCCCGTCTGGCCTGGAGGATCTGCTGCTGTATGGTGTCTGCCAGTTCCGCTGCGTTGTCGGGCAGCGGGGCTTGGGTTAGCGCGGGTTGTGGCAGGGTGACCAGAATGTCGGTGTCACCAAAGTCGGTTCTGATATCGGCGGGTGCTGCCCAGGCGGCGGAGCCAAAAACGGCCATCCCGGTCAGGATGGCTGAAAAGGCTCCGCCCTTCAGGGCAGGCGCAAGAGCCACCAGCGCGCCGTGCCTGGCACGCTGGTGGCAGAGCAAACCGCGATCAGAACAGGTTGTCAAACGCCTGTTCGTTATCTTGATCATTGAAGCTGAACTCCAGGTTATTGATGTTGACCGGTTCGCGATCATCCGCCGTGCGCTGTATCTCGTTCTGGACGAACGTGGTGAAATCCACCGAGATTTTCAGGTCCTGGCCCCGGTTGTTGGAGCTGTCAGAACAGCCTGTCAGTGCCAGACCAAACACCAACAGCGCCGCGATCTTGAGTATGGGTTTCATGGAAACCTCCTTTTGTCGCTTCAGTTACGCTGTGGATTCGGGGAGCCAGAGAACGGATGGCCCAGGTACGGGAAGCCGCTCAGCAGAAGATCCCGATCAACCACTGCTCCGTCGGTGTATTCGATCTGACCAGCAGGTGCCGATTCCTCATCGAGCAGGACGCCCATCACCACGCGCAAGGCAATGTCCACCACATCATCCACAGGCCGGCGGCCATTCGGGAAGCCGGTAACGTCTCCGGCGATGACGCCCAGATCATCCTGCATGGTGACGTCGCTGCTGGCGGCCTCAATGCTGGTGTTCAGCCGAAGCATTTCACCCAGGGTTGGCGTGCCGCCGGGGCGTGTCAGGTCTGGTACACCATTGAGGAAGGCCCAAACCAGATCGGTGCGTGGATAGGCGTCGGGCGCCTGCACACCGAACAGGCTCTCGATCAGCACTGGTAAGGTGGGAGTCAGTACATAGGGTGCGAAGTTAGACGCATCGTCTTTCGGCTCGCTGGCATTGAAGAGATCCTTATCCCGAAGGCCAATCACGACTTCATTGACCAGCGGGGAACCGAGGCGCGACACCTGGGTGAATGCGCCACCTTCAACGGTCGCACCCTTGCCTGCATCACCTTCTTCGAAGGCGACAGGTCGCGGATTGATCACTCGTGCCTGGCGAAGGCTGGCTGTAGTCCAGGCACCGATGACCGGATCATTGGCCGAGGCAACACACTCGATCGGCACCTCAAGAGCAAGCGACGTCACGTTCTTGCCTTCCAGAATATTCAGACCAAGATCCCCGCCGTTCGCGCCGGTGACATCCTCGGGCGACAGGTTGATCAGATCGAAGACTTCGCCGAGGTTGACGGCAAAGGCTTCGGCCCGCTGGCCGGCAAACACCCGGCCGGTGCCGCAGCCCGGAATATTGGCAGTGTATACATGGCTCTGGGCATAGGCAGGATAATCCGCAATGGTTTTACTGCCGATGTTATCCAGTGGCTTGCTGAAGGTGGGGCTGCCTCCGTCACCGGTGACGGGCTGTGATACGCCGGTGCGCCGATCACCTCGAATGACATCCACGGTATAGGTCTGGCGAACCTGAATAGCGCCGTTCATGGCGTCATCCATGGCGCCGGGACCAACCGGTGCGCCAGTTTTCAGAGGGATGGAGACCATTTCTCCGTTCACATCGATTTTGAGATCCTGCTTCACATCCTGGAATGAGAAACGGAAGGTGATGTCTTCCTGCGCGTTCCCGGTGTTGTCGATGTGAATCTCGTAGATGGCGTCTTCATCAAGATCGAAGTAGTTGGGCCCGCCATAGGCATCCTGCAGTGGAAGGTAGTTTGCGATCAATGTGACGAAACCTTCCCGGCCAGATTCATAACTGCGGAACATATAGAAATCGGTTCCGTCCACTTTCGGTATCTCGGTGATGAATGGGGCTTCTCTGTGGCTGGACGCGTGTCCGGATCCGGCGGCCAGGCACAAACCGGCAACCGCAACTGCGAGGCCGGAGCGTTTTATTAATGTGTTCATTCCGTGCTTCCTCATCGATGGTTGGTAATGCAAAGGGGTAACGGGTGCCACCGGTGAAAAGATGCACTCCGGCGCAAAATAAAAGATGTGATTTTCAACGAGCGGTCTTGCAACTTTCGCGGCACCCGCCCCGTAACTGTTCAGGAGCATTGGAGGACACGGGGCAGAACATGACGGTTGATGAGTCAGAACAAAAAGAATTGTTGAACCTGTTGTTGGCAGTGGCACAGCATGATCGGGAGGCTTTTCGACAGCTGTACCAGCGAGTCTCGGCTCGCATGTTCGGGCTGTGTTACAAGCTCTCAGGCCAACAGGATCTCGCGGAAGAAGCCTTGCAGGATGCCTTTGTTCAGATCTGGCACAACGCGGGCGAGTATCACGGCGATAGAGGTGCACCCCTGGGCTGGATGTTGACCATTGCCAGATACCGAACTCTTGATCTCATCCGGGCACGCCGACCTCTGAGAAGTGCTGGTGACGACATGTTGAAACATCTGGAAGACGGACGCTGGGGGCCACTGGAGACCCGGCTACAGCAAGCTGGAGCAACAGCGCTGACAGGGTGCCTGGAAGAGTTGAGCGATACCCAGCGAGACACCATTCTGCTGTCCTACTACCGGGGCCTGACCCACGATGAGCTGGCTCAGGCCTTGAGCTCGCCTGTCGGCACTGTGAAGAGCTGGATAAGGCGCGGCCTGATGGCGCTGAAGAGGTGCCTGGAACGATGAAAAAAACGCCGGAACGTGTTGAAAGTCTCGCCGCAGAGTATGTGTTGGGTTCGCTAACCGGGCGGGCGAGGCAGCGCTTCGAGCGCTGGATGATGCAATCGGTGCAGGTTCGGCAGGAGGTCTGGTTCTGGGAAGAAAGGCTTGGCCAACTGACTCGGGCGGTGCCGTCGGTCAGTCCAGCCCCGTCGGTCTGGGCGAACATAGAACAGCGACTCTGGCCCACTGCCGGAGAATCTACCCAGGAACGCCCGCGCATGCGTTGGCTCTGGCCGAGCTGGAGCTTGCTGGCAAGCGCGGCTGCCTTGGTTCTGGCAGTGATTGTGGTTTCTCCTCACCAGACGGGCACAGGCCGTGATGTCCAGTTAACCGGCGCAGTGGTGCAGGCTGACGTGAGCGATCCGCTATGGCTGGTCAGCGAAGCGGGAAGTAACCGATTGAGGCTGAGACCCGTGGCCGCCGTCGACGCAGAACAGGGCAGAGATTACGAGTTATGGGTAGTGCCGGGTGACGGTAGCCCCTTGTCGTTGGGCATTATGGCCGTGGGAGGAGTATACGAGGTGACGCTGTCTGAGGATGCCCGCAGGCTGCTGGCCAGCAGCCGCACGCTGGCCATCAGCCTGGAGCCGAGAGGCGGCTCTCCCACGGGCGTACCGACCGGCCCGGTCCTGCATATCACCCGGCTTTACGAGATGTGAAACAGGGTCGAGCCGCCTCTCGGCTGATCAGTGGTTGGTGGTTAGCAGCGTGAGGCACAATTGTGCGTTCTGGATAAAGTGGGCAAAGGCTGCCAGCTGCTGTTCCGACGGCACATAGCCCGCCGCCGCATTATCGGCATAGAACAGGCCCACCAGTCGGCCCTTGGCGGTAAGCGAGCCTACCAGGGCCGGCACCTTGCCCAGCCAGCGGTCATAGGGAACACCGCCCGCCTGTTTGCCGGGTTTGTAGATGGCACAAGTGCCATGGGGTAAAAGCTCTCCTAGTGGCCCGGTGCCATCCTTGTGGATAATCAGGTGTTCGCGCCACTCTTCGGTACCACGACCGCCTACCTTTCTGGGAATCAGGTCTTGTCCGGTGCGGTCACTCATCAGCAGGGCTACCCGTTGCATTCCAATGGCCCGGTGAATGCCTTCGATCACCAGCTGGCACACTTCGTTGATATCGGGTTTTTCTGCCAGTGTATGGGTCAGATCCCGAAGGATCTGCAACTGTAGGGCGGGGTCCATAACCGGGGCTTCGGCGCCGTGTCCGGCGGCGCTCTCCTGATTGCCGGGCAGCAACGCCGTGACCTGCGGAATGCCCAGAGACACGGCTACTTTGGTGGCTTCCTGGGCGTTGACCTTCAGTTGGTCCCGGATGGCGGCGGGGCTTTCTCCAACATCTGCCGACAAACGTTCCAGCACCTTGTCCATCTCTGGCCCGCTCCAGCCATGCTCGGACACCGTGGCCATTTCCACGGTGTTGCGCACCAGGCTGCTAGCCAGGGAATTGGCTTTGCCGGGCGCCACCACTTCACGGATAAACGGCCCTAAAGACCAGGCTTCCACCAGGCCCCGGGTGATCTCGGTAAAGGTGGTGTGCAGCACGGCCTTCTGTGCCTCCACAGGCGGTTCGTCCAACCGCAGGCGCTCTTCCAGCTCGGTCGCCTGATCGGTTTCGCAGGACCAGAATGCCAGCTCACCGATGTTCATCAGCAAGGCCCCGATAAACACCTCCTCTAGAGCATGCTCTGTGCGTTTGGGCATCAAGCACCGGGCCTGAACGGCTGCGTGAATAGCGCGGGCAAGGCAACGCAACAGGTGTGGCCGGTCGTTGCGTTTGAGCAGAGTGTCGACAATCAGCGATGAAATCGCCATGGATTTCACGGCATCGAAACCGATCAACGTGATGGCACGGCTGACCGTGCTCACCTGGGTGCGGGTCTGGTTGTAGAACACCGTGTTGGAAAGTCGAAGCACCTGGGACGTCAACTGGGCATCATTCAGAATCACATTCGCCAGTTCGTTCACTGTGCTGTTGCGGCTGTCGGTCAGTTCGTTGATCTGCCGGAGGGTGTTGGCCAATACCGGCAGCTCTACCTTGCTGAGGTAGGAAACCCATGCCTGGGTGGAATTCATCCTTGAGGGCGTATTCTCGGACGGTGTAGTCACAGGTACGGCGCGCCTCGGATAGGTGGAGGTTTATTAATGTTCTTTTCAAATAGCAGTTTAGCTGAGGGCAGGCCGGTGTGTCAGGTAGCTTTTTGTGTAAGGGCAACTACACACCGCCCGGATTCGGGTTTGGTCATCGAATAGGCTATAATCGCCGGTTTTCGGCTGCGCGCCCTACGCACTCCAAAGGCAAAGACCAAGGCACTGATCGTGATTGTATTTGACCAGGTACAGAAGTCATACCAGGTGGCCGGCCGGGCGATCCCCGCGCTGCACCCCACCAGTATGACCATTGAAACCGGCGAGGTATTCGGCATCGTCGGCCATTCCGGCGCGGGTAAGTCCACCCTCGTGCGGCTGATCAACCTGCTGGAACCGCCCACCGGCGGCCGCATCCTGATCGACGACGAAGACATTACCCGGTACAACTCTGCGGAGCTGCGAGCCTTCCGCCGCAAAGTGGGCATGATCTTCCAGCACTTCAACCTGCTGTCGTCCAAAACCGTGGCAGACAACATCGCGTTTCCGATGAAGCTGGCGGGCATCTACAGCAAAACCGAGATACGGGAGCGGGTACAGGAACTGCTGGCCCGGGTGAGCCTGACCGACCACGCCGACAAGTATCCGTCTCAGCTGTCTGGCGGCCAGAAACAACGCGTTGGTATCGCCCGCGCCCTGGCCTGCCGCCCCACCATTCTGCTGTGCGACGAAGCCACCAGCGCACTGGACCCGCAAACCACACAGTCGGTCCTGAAACTGCTGGGTGACATCAACAAAGAACTGGGCCTGACCATTGTCTTGATCACCCACGAAATGGACGTGGTGCGCCGGGTGTGCGACCGGGTGGCCGTAATGGACGCCGGTCGCGTCGTGGAAATGGGCCCTGTGAGCGAGGTGTTCCTGCACCCCCAGCACCCCACCACCCGGGATTTTGTGTTCGAAAGCGAAAACATCGACCGCAACGAACTCCAGGAAGACCTGCAAAAAGCCGAAGGCCGCATCCTGCGCCTGACCTTCAAGGGCGAATCCACCTACAAACCCCTGTTGGGCAGCGTGGCAAGGGAATCCGGCGTAGACTTCAGCATCCTCTCCGGCCGGATCGATCACATCAAAGACACCCCCTACGGCCAGCTGACCCTGTCACTGGTGGGCGGTGATCTCGACGTCGCCATGCAGGCGCTGGAAGCCGCCGACGTTCACGTGGAGGTAGTGCGCTGATGGAAGCTTTGATGGAAACCCTCATGGGCAACGTCGACTGGCTGGAAATCGGCTGGGCCAGCTGGGACACCCTGGTGATGGTGGGCATGTCCCTGCTGTTCAGCGTACTGATCGGCCTGCCCATTGGCGTATTACTGTTCCTGTTCGGCAAACGCCAGCTGTTGGAACAACCGGTGGCCTACGCGGTGTTGTCGTTCGTGGTCAACGTACTGCGTTCCGTGCCCTTCATCATCCTGTTGATCGTGATGATCCCGTTCACCGTACTGCTCATCGGCACCTCCCTGGGCGTGGCCGGCGCCATTCCGCCACTGGTCGCCGGCGGTGCCCCCTTCTTCGCCCGCCTGGTGGAAACCTCCCTGCGGGAAGTCGACCGCGGCATCATCGAAGCCACCCAGGCGATGGGTGCTAACGTGCGCCAGATCATCTTCGGCGCCTTGCTGCCGGAAGCGCTTCCGGGCATCATCGCCGGTATTACCGTGACCGCCATCACCCTGGTCTCCTACGCGGCCATGTCTGGCGTCATCGGTGGCGGCGGCCTGGGCGACCTGGCCATCCGCTTCGGTTACCAGCGTTTCCAGACCGACGTGATGGTGATCACTGTCGCGTTGCTGGTGATTTTCGTACAGGTACTCCAGATGGTCGGTGACCGTCTGGTGCTTTATTTCAGCAGAAAGTAAGACCGTGATTGAGCCGGGCAGGCAATTCCAAAGTCCGGTATAGGCAGGCTGCTGGGAGGCTCCTTCCGAAAACCTGGAGCGCCAGGGATGGCGCGACGGAGCCCTACATGGACGTATTCACGGGCGTTTTTCGGAAGGAGCCTCCCAGCTGCGTGCCGTAAACCAAAGTTAAACACGATGCTCCACAGGAGAACGCAATAATGAATCTGAAGAAAACTCTGGTAGCCATCGCTGCCGTAGCAACTTTCTCCTCTGCTGCTGTTGCAGAGAAACTGTCCGTAGCCGCCACTCCGGTCCCGCATGCTGAGCTGCTGGAATTCGTCAAGCCGGCACTGGCCGAGCAAGGTGTCGAGCTGGATGTGAAAGTCTTCACCGACTACGTACAGCCCAACATCCAGGTTGATCAGAAGCGCATGGACGCCAACTTCTTCCAGCACCAGCCGTACCTCGACGAATTCAACAGCGGCCGTGGCACCAATCTGGTCACCGTTGCCGGTATCCACGTTGAACCCTTCGGCGCCTACTCCAGCAAAATCAGCTCCCTCGACGAACTGAAAGACCGCGCCGTAGTGGCCATCCCCAACGACCCCACCAACGGCGGCCGCGCCCTGTTGCTGCTTCAGGAAGCTGGCCTGATCACCCTGAAAGACGAAAGCAAGATCACCGCCACACCTCGTGACATTGCCGACAACCCCAAGCGCCTTAACTTCCGCGAACTGGAAGCCGCTACCCTGCCGCGTATCCTGAACCAGGTCGACATGGCCCTGATCAACACCAACTACGCGCTGGAAGCTGGCCTGAACCCGTCTGAAGATGCCATGGTGATCGAAGGTGCCGAGTCCCCTTACGTGAACATCCTGGTTGCCCGCCCGGACAACAAGGACAGCGACGCCATGCAGAAACTGGCCAACGCGCTGAAATCAGACGCGGTTCGCGAGTTCATCAAAGAAAAATACGAAGGTGCCGTGGTTCCCGCATTCTGACATCGGGGTACCCAGGAATGAAAAAGCCGGGCAGTGTGAGCTGCCCGGCTTTTTATTGAGTGCAATATTCTACGGCAAGGCTCTAATCAATCACCGCTCCAGTTGGACGACGGGTCCGGGGTCATCCGCAGATAGGATTTCACCGCCTTGTAGCCCTTCGGGAAGCGCTGTTTGATCTCATCTTCGTCCTGCAGCGACGGCACAATCACCACATCGCCGCCTTTCTCCCAGTTGCCGGGCGTGGCCACCTTGTGGTCATCGGTCAGTTGCAGGGAATCGATAACTCGCAACACTTCGTTGAAGTTACGACCGGTGGATGCCGGGTAGGTAATGATCAGGCGCACCTTCTTGTTCGGATCAATGATAAACAGCGAACGCACGGTCAGGGTGCTGTCGGCATTCGGATGGATCATGTCGTACAGCTTGGCGACCTTGCTGTCGTGGTCGGCAATGATCGGGAAGTTGACGGTGCAGCCCTGGGTTTCGTTGATATCCTTGATCCATTCCTCGTGGGAGTCGACTGGATCGACACTCAGGGCAATGGCCTTGACGCCACGTTTGGCGAATTCGTCTTTCAGTTTGGCGGTCAGGCCCAGTTCCGTGGTGCATACCGGTGTGAAGTCGGCCGGGTGCGAGAACAGAACCCCCCAGCTGTCGCCAAGCCAGTCATAGAATCGAATGGTGCCTTCGCTGGAATCCTGTTCAAAATCCGGTGCAGTGTCTCCAAGACGCAAACTCATAGTCGTTCTCCTCAGACAGGTTGTTGGCAAACACGGTGTTATTTTTTGTGTACGTTAACCACTGTGGCGATGGATGTGCCGAATGCAAGGGGGACTTGATCCGGAACAATCAACGGTGTGCTCACATCCTTATGAGCACCAGACATACCGACTGTTTATTTCACCCCCAGGGCCTTCTGCTTCTCAAAGTGTTCCCGGGTGAGCTTGAACACCACCGGGCTGAGTAACAGCAGGGCAATCAGGTTGGGCAGCGCCATCATGGCGTTGAGGGTGTCGGCCACCAGCCAGATAAAGCCCAGGTTGATGGTGGCACCCACGGGGATGGCGACAATCCACAACACCCGATACGGCACGATGGCCTTTACACCGAACAGGAACTCGATGCAGCGTTCACCATAGAATGACCAGCCAATGATCGTGGTGAAGGCGAAAATCGCCAGGGCAATCGCTACCACGTAGTTGCCGAAGCCGGGCAGACCGGTCTCGAAGGCCAGGGAGGTGAGGGCCGCACCGGTTTCACCCGAAGTCCAGGCGCCGGAGGTGATAATCACCAGGCCGGTGATGCTGCACACGATGATGGTATCGATGAAGGTACCGAGCATCGCCACCATGCCCTGTTTGACCGGGTTCTTGGTCTGGGCGGCAGCGTGGGCGATGGGTGCGGAACCCAGGCCCGCTTCGTTGGAAAAGATACCGCGGGCGACACCAAAGCGGATAGCAGCCCAGACGGCGGCGCCGGCAAAGCCACCCTCGGCTGCGGCCGGGCTGAAGGCGTAGCTGAACACCATGCTCACGGCTGCCGGAATCTCACTGGCGTTGATGGCCAGAACAATCAGGCCCACCAGCACATAGGAGACTGCCATGAACGGCACCAGGGCACTGGCTACCTGGCCAATGCGCTTGATACCGCCAATCAGCACCAGTCCCACCATAATCATCAGCAGCACGCCGGTGATCCAGTGGGGCAGGCCGAAGTTGGCAGACAACACATCTGCCACCGAGTTGGCCTGCACCGTGTTGCCGATGCCAAAGGCCGCGATGGACGCAAACACCGCAAACAGGACACCAAGCCAGGCCCATTTCTTACCCAGGCCATTGCGGATGTAATACATGGGGCCACCGACATGGGCGCCGCGCTCGTCCACTTCACGATAGCGCACCGCCAGTACCGCCTCACCGTATTTGGTGGCCATACCCACCAGGGCGGTCAGCCACATCCAGAACAGGGCGCCGGGGCCACCCAGGAACACGGCGGTGGCAACACCGGCAATATTACCGGTGCCTACGGTGGCCGACAGGGCGGTCATCAGGGCCTGGAATGGCGGAATATCGCCGTCGTCCTCGTCACCGCGGGCACGGCCGCTCCACATCAGCCGGAACCCGGCGCCCAGTTTCAGGATCGGCATCAGCTTCAGGCCAATACTGAGAAACAGCCCGACCCCGAGGATCATTACCAGCATGGGTGGTCCCCAGACCAGGCTATTGATTTGGCTTACAAAATCAGAAATGGCTTCCATGGGTTCTCCCACTGTTTACCACGGATGGGTCATATTTTTAGAGCCCTGAGGGGCATAACCTGTTGAGTTTAGTCGACTATTTTGTGGTGTAAACCGTTTTGCTCCTGAGAGTTGTCCATTTTGCCCAGCATTGCCTATGTTTAGAGTAACTGCGGTGCCAGTTTCGGCGCCTTAAATAAAACCGAAAAGGGGCTGCCTATGCGCTCACTGAAAATCTCGGAAGTCATGTGGAATCACATTGAGCCTATCCGTTGCGGCACACCGCTGACCAAGGTTGTTAAAGCGTTACTGGATAACCATGTCACCGGTTTGCCAGTGGTGGATGAAAAGCGCCAGGTTCTGGGCTTTGTGTCGGAGCAGGACTGCATTCACTCGCTGCTGGTGAGCAACTATCACAGCGAGGGCGAGCCCATTGTGGACGATGTGATGTTCCATAAACCACTGACGGTGTCGCCAGAGATGTCGGTGATCGATCTGGCGCAGAATCTGGGGGCCGGCAAGCCGAAAGTGTACCCGGTGGTTGATCATGGCAAACTGGTGGGAATTGTCACCCGTACAGCTATTCTGTCCCAGTTGGCGAAATCCGGTAATACCATCGAAAAACAGCGTTTTGCCAACGTTGAGGACTGACTTCTCCACCCACAATCGCCAGGAATGCTATGGAACTCTTAGCCACCAACGTTTGCTTTGACGGCGAGCACCGCCGCTATCGCCACTTTTCCGGCACGCTCCAGTGCGACATGGAGTTTGCGGTGTTTCTGCCGCCGTCGGCTCTGGGCGAGAAAGGCAAACCAGCGCCAGTGCTGTACTGGTTGTCCGGGCTGACCTGCACCGACCAGAATTTCATGCAGAAAGCCGGTGCGCAGAAACTGGCCGCCAGGCTGGGCCTGGCGATTGTGTGCCCGGATACCAGCCCCCGGGGCCTGGACCTGCCTGGCGAGCACGACAGTTATGATTTTGGCAGTGGCGCGGGCTTTTATGTGAATGCCACAGAACAGCCCTGGGCACCCCACTACCGCATGCACGATTACGTGGTGAAGGAACTGCCCCAACTGGTCGAGAATGAGTTGCCGCTCAGCAGTGAACGGTCAGTCAGCGGCCATTCCATGGGCGGCCACGGAGCCTTGATTTGTGCCCTGAAGAATCCGGGGTATTACAAATCGGTATCGGCGTTCGCGCCAATTGCCAACCCGATGGCGTGCGCCTGGGGGCAGAAAGCCCTAAAGGGTTATCTTGGGGAAGACCAAAGCCGCTGGGAAGAATGGGATGCTACCTGCCTGATCCCGACCGCAAAAGAGCGGCTGCCGCTACTGGTGGACCAGGGTACGGCCGATGAGTTTCTGGAAACCCAGCTGAACCCGGAAACGTTGGCGGATGTCTGCGAGAAGTTCCATCACCACATCAACCTGCGAATGCACCGTGGGTACGACCACAGCTATTTCTTTATTGCCTCGTTCATTGACGACCACCTGAATCATCATGCCAGGGCATTGAGTTTGGCATGAGTTCGCCGTGCTCCGCGGGTTTCAGTTGCGAAAGCCCCAGAGCAGGCTGAAATCCATGGAGGGCATTTCTTCCGGCTCTTCGGCGCCCTGGATGTTGTATTCGGGGACGCTGGTGTCTCGCTCAAACGTGCCGCTGTAGCGGTTGCCCCGGGGCCCGAAAATAGCTTTGACAAACGGTCCCCTGGCCCGGACGGCGCGGCCGGTCACCACACCGACTTCGTTATTGTCGAGCCGCACCAGCATGCCAGGCGGGTATTCGCCGAGTACTTGCAACAGTGACCGTGGAATGGCCGGGCGGACCTTGCCGTCGCCGAGGGTGGCGATCAGTTTGCGGGCAGCGGTGATGGTCATCCGGTTGCGGTAGGCTCGTTTGGTGATCATGGCCACGTAACGTTCTGACAGAGCCAGAATTTCGGCTTCTGGCAGAATATCAGTGCCACTTAGTCCCTCTGGATAGCCGGAGCCATCGGCCTGCTCGTGGTGCTGGGCGATGATTTTCAGCAACAGATTATTGGTAATGCCGGCGGAGGTCAGTGCCTGGATACTGCGGTGCGGGTGTTTGCGGATAACCGCCCGCTGGTCGTCGGTGAGCACGCGGGTGGAAGCATTTAACTGGTCGGCCACCGGCACCAGTGCCAGGTTGGCGGTCAGGGCCGCGGCGGTCAGCACACTGGTACGTTTTTCATCAAGCCCAAACGCCCTGGCCGTGAAGTGGCACAGAATGCCGTAGAACAGAATCTGTTCGTGAATGGTGGGGCCGATGGAGTACAGATGCACCAGGGCCAGGCTGGCTTCCGGGGCTTCCTGACAGGTCCGCTCCAACATTCGCGCCAGCCCCAGCAAACGTTTCTGGGCAGACGGATCTTCGCTGGTGATGGCGTTGAGGGTTGCTTCCAGGGTGGCCAGCAGGTCAGCGTAGTCGGCGAAGGGGTTACGCTGCCGTTGATCCTCCTGAATTTTTTCCTTTTTCCGTTCGATTTTCCGGGGCTTGAACCGGCCCCGCTCAAACAATTGCTCCAGCTGAGTATTGGTCTGGATAACATAGCCCTGACGCAGCAACACGTTACCGTCGGCGTCGAAAACATCCCAGGGTAATGGACGGCCAATGGTCAATGCCCCAGGGGCGATGCGTATTAAATCAGACAAAATGCTGTTTCCTGAATACCGCTTTGGCTCAAAAGTCTAACCCTGAAACTGTCGTCAATGCCACCATATGCCCAATCTCACTGCATGGCAGCATGATAGTGAAACGCCTGCCGGATATGCTCGCGAATCTGGTCATCATCCCAGGGTTTGGTCAGGAATTTGTAGATCGCGCCCTGATTAATCGCATCGGTGACGGATTTCAGGTCCGTGTATCCAGACAACACAATACGCACGGTATTCGGGTGGATGGCTTTCACCCGGCTGAGAAACTCCGTGCCAGAAATTTCCGGCATTCGCTGGTCAGAAATGATTACCTGAACAGCATTTTCAGCCAGCAAGTTGAATGCCTCACTGACCGATGTAGTCGATAATATACGGTACCCGTCTCTTCGCAAGGTGCGGGATAACGCTTTGATGATATTGGCCTCGTCGTCCAGTAACAGGAGAGTCTTCTGGCCGTTCTCGTCATTTTGGGTTGAGAGATTCGGGTGGCCGCCTTGCTGATTCATGAAGTCGATGAGTTCGGTGAAAGGCATTGGTCGCGCAAAGGCATATCCCTGCAACAGGTCACAGTTGTTCCTGCGCAAGAAAGCGGCGTGCGCCTCGGTTTCCACACCCTCGGCCACTACCTCAAGCGATAGATGGTGGGCCATCGAAATCACCCCCTGGGTAATGGCGGCGTCACTGCGATTCTGGATAACATCTTTGATAAACGTGCGGTCAATCTTTATCTTGTTGGCCGGCATGAGCTTGATGTATGTGAGGCTTGAAAAGCCAGTTCCGAAATCGTCTATCGCGATACGTACGCCCAGTGCCCGGAGTTCATTCAGAGTACGAACCACCATATCTGTGTCGTACAGAACGGTGGACTCTACCACCTCCAGTTCCAGGGAGGCGGGGGGCAGACCAGATGCCTGAAGTGCCTGCTGGACAACCTCGACGAAGCCAAATTTCCGAATCTGTATCGGCGAGACATTGACGGCAACGGTGCAATCTTTGAAGCCGGATGCGTGAATGCGGACCATATCCCGGCAGGCCTGGTGCAGCACCCAGCGCCCAAGGGCAATGATCTGACCGGTTTCCTCCGCCATCGGCACGAAGTCACCCGGCGATACCAATCCCTGTTCCGGATGTTCCCAGCGTACCAACGCCTCAACAGACTTTGTCTGGCCTGTGCGGGAGTCGATGACCGGTTGATAGAATAATGTCAGAGACTCATTGTCGATGGCGTCCTGAAGCTGATTGCGCAGCTTTACCCGTAGGTTCGCCTGAGTATTCATCTCCTCCTCAAACCATTGCCAGGTGTTGCGGCCAAGTTGTTTCGCCTGATACATGGCAAGGTCTGCTTGCTGGACCAGCTCGGCGGGCTCCTGGATACTGCCATCGGTGGCCGTCATGCCGATACTGGCGGTTAGATGCAAGGTTTCGTTGCCCACTCGGTAAGGCATCGCCAGGGCTTTCATGACCTGCTCCACCACCACTTGTGCATCGTTATCCTGTGCGAGATCGGAAAGTGCTATGACGAACTCATCGCCACTGACCCGAGCCACCGTATCGCCGGAGCGCACGAGCCCTCTGAGCCGATGAGCTACCTCGATTAGAATCTGGTCGCCGGTGCGATGGCCAAGTGAATCGTTAATCAGTTTGAATCCGTCCAGATCAATAAAAAGCAGGCCTACGTGGCGGTTGTACCGTCGGGCAAATTGGCAGGCCTGGGTTAGCCGGTCTTCCAGCAGAGCGCGGTTGGGTAGCTGTGTCAGCACATCATGGCTGGAATTGTAGGCCAGCTGATTCTCAATGGATTTCCGTTCGGAAATATCATTCAGGACGCCGACATAGTGGGTGATCGAGTTCTGATCGTCACGGATGGGCGATAGGTAAAGGTCATTCCAGAACGGACTGCCGTCTTTTTTGTAGTTACGCAGCACGACCGAGATATCGTCGCCTCTGGCGAGCCCCTTACGAATCTGGTCGAGAGCCTGTTCGTTACTCAAGTCAAAATCGTCGCCCTGCAACAGCCGGCAGTTTCTGCCAAGCACCTCTTCGGCGCCATAACCGGTGATTCGCTCAAAGGTAGGGTTTACGTAGACCAGGGGCATATCCTCGGCCAGCGCATCCGCTACTACAATGCCGTTAGAGCTGGATTCGATACAGCGTTTCAGCAGTTTGAGCCTTTGCTCATTCTCAATCTGGCTGGTTCTGTCGTTAAGGATATAAAGCGCCAGCTGTGCCTGATTTATCGTGATTAACTCGTGGGTTACTTCAACCGTCAGCGAGCGGCCGTCCCGGGTGAGATGATGTTCTAGGGCAGCTTCGGGTTGTAGGGTGACACTGTCGCCATCAGGAAGGTTAGCTTGGTTTGGTGCTTTCAGGTCATCCAATGAAAGCCTCAGGAAACCTTGCGGGGCAAGTCCATACAATTTGCGAGCAGCGCCGTTCATGGCTTTAATGCGGCCGGTTTCCGGTTCCGCCAAGCACATGGGGCTTGGGTTGTTTTCAAACAGCAGCCGGTATTGCGCTTCACTGCTGGCCAGGTTCTCGGTGGCGGCAGCCCGGTCTATGGCATAGCGGATACTGCGCAGCAGCGTGTGGCCATCGAGTTGGCCTTTCACCAGATAATCTGCGGCTCCCATCTCTACAGCACGGGCATCCAGTTCATTGTCCCCTTGGCCGGTCAGCAGGATGAACGGTGTGGTGATACCCTCCTCTTTGGCTTGTTGGATCAGGTCGAGGCCGGAATCAGGCCCCAGCCGTAGGTCAACAAGCGCTACATCCACGCCATTTTCATGCAGGCTGGCCAGACCATCACTCAAGCAGTCACGCCAGATCAGACGGGTGCTGACCGGGCTGACCTCTTCCAGCATATCCCGGGTTATCAGGTAATCGTCTTCATCGTCCTCAATCAACAGGACGCGCAAAATCGGGTCAGTCATAATCATTGCTATCTGGTATGGTCATTTCCCGGTGGTTTTGGTCCCAGTAATATGTCAGGGAATCGACAATGTTCAGTAGCTCGGTATACCGGGTTGGCTTGACGATATAATCGTTGGCGCCCTGGGCCCGGCAGAAACCGATGTCCTCATCGTTCCGAGAGGTCGTGAGTATCACGGTAGGCAGCCGACTAAGTTCCGGTGTTGAACGTATCTCAACAAGCGCCTGCCTGCCGTCTTTCAGAGGCATATTCAGATCCAGCAAGATAAGGTCCGGCAGGGAGCCGCTGTCGGCCAGTATGCCCGAGCATTCACCTTTCAATGCTGCCATAAGCTCGACTCCGTTGGAGACAAAGCACAGCTTACATTGCTTGCAACGCTCCCCGAAGGCTTCGCGGATCATCAATTGGTCGTCCGGATCGTCATCGGCGATCATGATCAGGGGGCTATATGTATCGTCATTCATCGGCTTTGCCTCGTTAACCCCGTTTGAACCGTATCCGGAAAGACGTGCCCTTGCCGGGTTTGCTGTTGACCGCCACCGTTGCACCATGGCGATCCAGGATCTTCTTCACTATCGCCATACCAATGCCGGTGCCCGTGTAGCCGTCCTTTTGGTGTAGACGCTGGAATGGGTGAAAGAGTTTCTCCGCGTAGCGTTCCTCGAAGCCGATGCCGTTATCGCGCATCACCAGTGTCCAGTTGGTATCAGTGATATCCTCTGCGGTAACAGAGATTTCCGGTGGCCGTTCTGGTTCGTGGAACTTGATGGCATTGCTCAAGAGGTTCTGTAGCACCTGACGCAGCTGGGTGGCATCGCCATAAGTGTCTGGCAAACGTCCGGTGGTGATAATGGCCTGCTCCCGGCTGATACTGGTCTCCATATCCTGCATGACTTCCCTCAGGATAGTCTCGGTATCGCAGGAAACCATCGGCTTGGCCCGGGTTGTCACCCGAGAATAACTGAGCAGGTCGTCGATCAGGTTCTGCATTCGGCCGGCGGCTGACTGCATGCGCTTGAGGTAGTCTATTTCCTGCTCATCCAGCTTGTCGGACCGGCTGATTAGCCGGTCAGAAAACGCCTGTATCTTGCGCAACGGCTCTTGCAGATCGTGGGAAGCCACGAAGGCAAAATCCTGAAGCTCACGGTTGCTGCGCTCGAGTTCGGCCATTGTCGCTTCTAGTTTCCACTGGGCTTCCTTGCGTTCCCTGATACTTCGATAGTAAACGGCCAGGCCTTCATCAGATGGGTATGCGCTGATCTCAAGCCAGTTAT
Source organism: Marinobacter sp. GH_1 (assembly GCF_048595985.1). Classification (NCBI taxonomy): domain Bacteria; kingdom Pseudomonadati; phylum Pseudomonadota; class Gammaproteobacteria; order Pseudomonadales; family Marinobacteraceae; genus Marinobacter; species Marinobacter sp. GH_1. The sequence continues at coordinate 224,603 of NZ_CP184460.1, forward strand.
CCAGGGGTTCGTAATAGCCCTCAAACGATACAGACTCCCCGGTTTCCATGGCGTAGCGATAGTTCTCATCGAATTCGGTACCAACAGCGGCTGGGAAGATCTCCCAAATGTTGTGTCCCAGTAATTCGTCACGAGATTTATGTAGCAGTTCCTCGGAACGTCGGTTCACGTAGGTGAAACGCCATTCCCGATCTACCGTGAAAAACGCATCGGTAATGCTCTCGAAGATAGCGGCCTGGCGCTCGGCAAATCGTCGGATCTGTTCCATGGCTTGCCGGGACGCTGTTATATCCTGAAACGCGCCCTGCAACTTGGCGATATCTCCATTACCATCCTTGACTGCATGGCCAATGGCTCTTACCCAACGTTGTCGTCCTTTTGCTGTGATGATCTGAAGTTCTTCATCAAAGGGTATACCATCTTGAATGCAGGTTTGGACTGCGTTGGTGATACGCTTCCGGTGCTCTGGGATGTAAAACTGAATAGCATCCTCAACATCGGGGGCCTGGCCCGGTGGTAGTTCATGTATCGCGCAAACGACATCCGACCAAGTGGACTTACCGGTACTCAAATCAACCATCCAGCCACCAATCATGGCCACTCGCTCGGCCATTTTCAGAAGGGCTTCGTTCTCCCTGAGTTTCTGTTCGATGCGTCGCTGCTCTGTGGTATCCCGGGCCACCACATAGATAAGGTCGTCAGCACTGAGGGTGGCGTTTATATTCAGCCAATGTAAGTCGCCTTGTTTGTCCTGTACCCGGATATGCAGCTCAGAGACCTCGTGGCCCTCGGTGAGTGACTGTACTGCATGGCTTACCGATACTTTGTCTTCGGCATTCACCAGCTTCAGATATGAGGTGCCCAGTAACTCCTCTCTCGAGTAACCCAGTGTTTCCAGGAAGGTCTGGTTCATCTCGAAGAAATAGCTGTTGAGATCGACAATGCAGAACATATCTGGCGATAGGGAGAAAAACTGGTCTCGTTCTCTGGTCAGGGTCTCAGCCATCAACTCGTCGGTGATGTCGCGACCAACACAGAACAGGGCTTTGTCTGCTCTGGACCATTCGGCGGTCCAGGAAATGGTGACTGTGCGGCCATCGCGATGGCGCAGCCTTGTCCGGAAACCGGAGGCGCGGTCCCGATCACCGGATATCAGTAGCTGTACCTCATGCTCGGTGGCCGCCCGGTCTTCCTGCACGAGCAAGAGGTCGTAGTGTTTACCCTGAAGCTCGTCCGGCCTGTAACCGAGAATTTCCTGACAGGCGGGGCTTATGCTAAGGAAACGGCCTTCAACGCTGATGGAGCAAAGGATATCCCTGGAGAATTCCAGAATGCGTTCATTGGCAAAACGCAGAGATCGTTCCTGTTCCAGATGGTAGTTCAGAGTATTGTTGAGCATTTCCAGCGATTCCGAACGGCGTTCGGATTCGCGCCAGAAGAGGTGGCTCAGCATGACCAGAAAACTCAGCCCGATGCCGCCAAAAAGCACTAATGGTGGCAGATACCGAGCGTCGGGCGACAAAGTGCCTGCCGGCATACTGATATGGATCGTCCATTGGGTATCGTGATGTGCCTTGATGGTCCGGGAAACCAGGTCGATGCGTCGTTCCCGCTGCAGGTTCGGATTCTGATTGAACAGGGTAAGGCCGTCAGCGGTAACTCTTACTGTCAGCCCTTCCCCAAGATGTTGGGTCAGGGCCTGATAAACGTGCTCTAGATCGACCACGGCTAGAACGGTCCAGTCCAAACCCGGTAGTAGATTGATCGGCGCTGCGATAGCGGATAGGGGGCGTCCGCTTTCGGACTTCATGGGGCGGCTTAGATGCGGCTGCCTGGATTCGTTGACGTGGTCCAGCCACTCAGAGGTTCCGGGCAGGCGCATAAAATCATTGATCCAGAGCCTGTATTCCAGGTCCCGGGATTGTGTCATGACCAAGCGCCGGCTGGGGTCGAGGATCGTCAGCAGCCTTATTTCTGGAAAATCCCGAAGGTAGCTCTCAACCTCATGCTCATGGAAGGCTTGCGGTGGTGGGTCGCCCAGGAAGTCCCAGCGCTCGGCCAGCCGGCGGATCAGCGCCAGATTGATGGTGTAAGTACTGGTGCTGGAGGCTTCCAGCTGAGCGGCCAGAATATTGGCGCGTTCGAGCAGGTTCTGACTATGTTGCAGTCTGAGAAAATGCCAGCTGGCCGTGGTAAGCAGGATCCCAATGGCACCGACGACGAGAAGCCCCCGGTAGGCAACGTCAATTTGACGATGAAAAACGCTGGACATAAACGGCAGTGTGGCACCGACCAACATCACTAACCCGAATTTCTCATGCGGCATAAAAAGAAGCGGCTGAAAGTGCTATAGTTTCAGGACCTTACACCATCACCAAAGCACCAACAGCCGCTTCCAAAATGGTACCTGAAAAACTGACCTTCTCGCCACTCGTTCGCCGTAAAATTGAAGCCGATTTCTCCGGTGGTCATATCACCTCCGATGCCGGGTTGCTCCTGCTTCGGGAAGTCGACAAACAACACCGCCTGACTCAGCGTCTGGCCTCGGTGCTTAACGATTCACGGAATCCAATGCTGGTGCGGCACAAGCTGGAAACCATGACTCGGCAACGAGTCTTCGGCGTGGCGGCAGGATACGAAGACCTGAACGATCATGAGGCGCTGCGTTTTGATCAGGCCCTGCAAACCGCGGTTGGTAAAGAGAGCGATTTAGCCGGTAAATCCACGCTGTGCCGGATGGAACAGCAAGTAGACAGACACTCGGTGGTCAAGGCCCACGAATTGCTATGGCAGCATTTTATCGAACAGCACGAGACACCGCCGAAGGAAATCGTGCTGGATTTTGACGGTACCGATATCCCCGTTCATGGCGACCAGCCCGGCAAGTTCTTTAACGCTTATTACGACCACCACTGTTACTTTCCGCTGTACGTGTTCTGCGGCCGTCACCTGCTGGTGAGCTACCTGCGCACCAGCAACCGCAGTGACAGCCGACACAGCTGGGCCATTCTGGCTCTGCTGGTGAAGTTTATCCGGCAATATTGGCCCGATACACGCATCGTGTTCCGGGGTGACAGTGGCTTCTATCGGCCTCGTCTATTGAGCTGGTGCGACCGGAATAATGTGGATTACCTGGTCGGCATCAGCAAAAACAGCCGGTTGATTAAAGACGTGGAGGCGCCATCACAACTGGTCCGTGACACGCACCAGAAAGTCGGTGAAAAAGTCTCCGCCACTTATCGGTTCCGGTACCAGGCGCATTCCTGGAAGTTCCCTCGCTGGGTGGTGGCCCGCCTGGAAGAAGGCGAGCTTGGCTCCAATCCTCGCTTTGTCATCAGCTCCCGCTATGACGACGGTTTTAAGCTCTATTACGAACAGTACTGCGCCCGAGGCGATATGGAAAACCGGATCAAGGATCAGCAGCTGTATCTGTTCGCGGATCGAACGTCGAGCGTTCAGTGGTGGACCAATCAATGGCGGCTGATCCTGTCCGGCTTCGCTTACACCTTGTTCGAGCGGTTACGAGCGCACCTGAAAAAGACGCCGTTCGAGCGGATGAGCGCCAACAACCTGCGGCTGAAGCTGATCAAGGTTGGCGCGGTCATCATCCGCAATACCCGCCGAATCCGGGTGCTGATGAGTGATAGCTACCCCTACAAAGACGAACTCACGGATCTGGTACGCCGCCTGGTTCCGGGGTAGATGCCCGGGCTCCCCCGGCCCGATGCAATGGGGGAAAGGGGGCAGTGCGTCCAAGCAATAGAAACTGATCAATTATTAGGCGTTCATGACCGCATCTGAGCGGCCATGGCGGTAACCCGCTCAGTCTGCGAGACTTGCTGGGTAACTATGAGAAATCCGGGCTAATGGGCTAACCACAATGTTTGATTCGGCGACGCTGCCCAAGTGGAAACTCTCGAACACTGGATGCCAGTGTGAGAGCAGTGACAATATGCCTGAAATAAGGCAAACGCCGGCTGCGACAATACTCAACGCACTGATCTGGTAGGTCCACACTGTGGTGAGAACGCTCAGGGCTATTAAGGTTGTTACTAGCAAAAGCACAGGGTTGATGGCGAGGATACGGATGATGTTTTCGTCTGGCAGTGCTTTGAGCGCGGAGAAGGTCAGAGCGCAAATCAGCACTGTTGCCGCAAAAATCGTTGCCAGCCACCGTTTCTGTAGAACAATCGCAGCAAAGCCTATACCGAGGGTAATCGCCAAAATGCCCCCACCCGGTCTCAGACTCAGGCGGCCTGGTGTGTCGCCGGCGGTCATGGCGTCGTAAACGATGGTTACGCCGACCGCACCTAGGGTGATTGACAGGGCCAGTGTGGCACAGAGCCAAAACACCGTGACGTTGCGAGACTCAACCATTGAGCACCTGGGGGCCCAGGAGCCGCAGGATTTCTTCCGGGGTAGTCAGCCCACCCCGCAGTTTTTCCAGGCCGTCATCCAGCAGTACTTTCATGCCCTGCTCCCGGGCCAGGGTTTCAATCTGCATGGCGCTGGCGCCTTCAGTGATAGCGGCGCGCAAGTGTTCATCCACGGTCAGCACTTCGTGAATGGCTACCCGACCCTTGTAACCTTTATGGCATTTCTCGCAGCCCCGGCCACGATAGAACACCATGTCAGCATCCATGAACTGCGGCCCGAGCTGTTTAAGTATGTCGACGGGCGCCTCGGTCTCTTCCTTGCAATGATTGCAGATTCGCCGCACCAGGCGTTGCGCGATGATGGCTTCCAGTGCCGAAGCCACCACATAGGGCTTCAGGCCCAGATCCAGTAACCGGGCCACAGTGGCGGAGGCGGAACTGGTATGCAGGGTGGAGTACACCAAATGGCCGGTCATGGCGGCGTGGAAGGCCACATCGGCGGTTTCCTCGTCTCGTATTTCTCCCAGCAGGATGACGTCCGGGTCTTGCCGCAGAATAGCGCGCAAAACGCTGGCGAAATCCAGGCCGATGCGGTCTTTAACTGGCACCTGGCCCGCCATGTCGACGTGGAACTCCACCGGGTCTTCAATGGTGACGTAGTTTCGCTCCGGGCTGGCGTTGTGCTGCAACAGGGCGTACAGGGTGGTGGTTTTGCCGCTGCCGGTGGGCCCGGTGGCCAGGATGATGCCCTGGGGCTTGGCCACCACGTGCATCAAACGGTTCAGGTTGTGATCTGACAGGCCGAGGTCTGAGAGCGACTGCGCCGAGGATTGTCTTTCCAGTACCCGCATCACCACTTTCTCGCCATTGATGGTGGGCAGGGTGGAAATACGCAGGTCGACAATGCGCATGGGCGTTTTGACGGTAATCCGGCCATCCTGGGGACGGCGGCGCTCGGTGATATCCAGCTCTGCCATCACCTTGATGCGTGACACCACCGACATCAGCAGGTTGGTGGGAATGTGGATCTTGTCCTGCAACACACCGTCGATGCGGTAACGCACCACCAGGGATTTGGTGCGCGGGTGTACGTGAATGTCGCTGGCTCCAAGGCGCAGGGCTTCCAGGATGATGGCGTTGACCAGGCGGATGGCAGGAGGCTCTTCGGAGCTGCCCAACAACTGTTCCAGGGATTCCTGGTCGGCTTCGTCATCCAGCACGATTTCGATGCCCTCGTAAGGGTCATCGGTGCCAATCTTGGTGGCGATGTCATCCAGATCGTGGCTTTCGCCGAAAATCTCCGCGAGTTTTGCCTGCATCTGACCGGTTTCGCACAACAGGGGATGGATGGTGTAGCCGGTCATGAACCCCAGTTCGTCAATCAGGTTCACATCCATCGGGTCCACCATCGCCAGGCGCAAACGCTGGCCTTGGGCCCGCAAAGGCAGCACCAGCTGGCGGGTGCAGATTTTCTGGGGGATCAAAGACATCAGGCTGGGGTCTGGCTGGAACTCCCGCAGGTCCACTTCCTCGAACAGCATGTCGTCCCGCAGCAGCTCGAAGACCTTTTTGAAGTCTACCCAATCGTGTTTCAGTAGCGTGCGGATGACCGGGCTTTTCTTGCTTTGCATCTCCCGGTGCAGCTGCTGTATTTGCTGGGCGTTCAACCAGCCTTTTTTGTGTAACAGGATCGCCAGCTGGCTGCGATTGGTGGCAGTCAGCTTGCTGATGGTTTCCAGGTCTTTGCTTTGCTTTTCGGTTTGTTGCTCGAGGGCCCGGGTTCGTTGGAGGAGTTCGTACTGCTCCAGTGCCAGGGCAATCGTCAGGCGAATATCGTCATCGTTCCAGGGTTTCAGAATGAACCGGTACACGGCGCCGTCGCGGATGGAGCCCATAACAGCGTCTGTATTGGCGTGGCCGGTGAGCATGATACGAATGGTCTGGGGCCAACGCTCCCGCACTTCCCGCAACAGTTCACTACCGTTCATGCCGGGCATCATGAAGTCGGTCATGATCAGTTCTACGGGCTGCTTTTCCATGATTGCCAGCGCTTCCTGGCCATTATTTGCGAACAGCAGCTCGTAGTTCTCGCGCTGGAATACCCGGCGCAACGAGGCAAGGATGTTCGGCTCGTCGTCCACCAACAGCAGGCGATAAGGCACCTTTTTCGGCTCAGGTTTGGTGGCCTGGCCGGCATCGGTGTCTTTGCCGTAGAACAGTGATGCGTAACGTTTTGCCATCCGGCGTCCCTAATTGATCGGTAGTGTTAGCAATACCCGGGTTCCGGTACCTTCGCGTGTGTCCAGCTGCAACTGGCCGCCGTGGGCGCGGGCGGTATCCCGGGCCACCGTCAGCCCCAGCCCGGTACCAGAACCAATCGGCCTGCTGGTAAAAAAGGCATCAAAGACCTTTGCTCGTTGGTCTTCGGGAATGCCGCAGCCGTTGTCCTGAATAATGATCTGCACTTCATTGGCCTGCACCTGGGTTTTCACCAGAATCCTGCCCTGAGCTTTCTCCGGCTCAGCATCGCGAATCGCCTGGGCAGCGTTGTCCAGCAGATTGAAAAACGTTTGCGATAGCCTGGAAGGATGGCCGGATATCTCTGGCACTTCGTTCAGGCGTTCAACAATATCCAGTTGGTGTTGGTATTCGGTTTGTACCAGATGAATGGCGCTGGTCAGTAACTGATTGATGCTGCACCGAGTGTAATCGGCCTGGTCGATGCTGGAGAAGGTTTTCAGGTCAGACACAATGCTGGCGATACGGTTGGTGCCGTCGATGGATTCCGCCAGCAGATCGTTAAAATCCGCCAGCAGCTCCTCATTCGCGCTGGTCTCAGACAGTGCTTCGCCCAGCTCTTTGACGTAATCCCGGGCTACCCGCAAGTTGCTGCTGATGAAGCCAATAGGGTTGTTGATTTCGTGGGCGACCCCGGCTGCCAGCTGGCCAACGGAGCGCAGGCGGGCGCTTTCATAAAGTTCGTGTTGGGTTTTGTTGATGACTTTGACCTGCTGATCGACCTTCTCCTGGAGCTGATCGGATAGCTCCCGGTAGCGGGCTTCGGATTCCTTCAGGGCCTCGTTTTGGCGTTGCAGCTCGGCATAGCTGGCTTCGGTGGCGTCGTGATGCAGATTGGCAGCCAGCCGGTACTTGGCGATGAACATCATCAGGAAGGCCACCATGCCTGAGGCCGCCTGGCGTTCCTCGGCGCTCCCGGCGCCACTGAGCCAGCCCACCGTCTCGAGATTGAATTCCACAGGCGTGGCGTCTGTTCCCGGTTTCTGTTCGCTGAGTTCAACCGGGGCCGAGCACAGGGCCGACAGGCTCTGGTTCAGCCGCGCCAACTGATCGCGGCTCAGCAGGTCCGCCAGGGCTGGGTCGTCTTCAAAATTACGCACAGGGCGCCCCCTGTCCACTGCTGCGGCTCAGCCGTTCAACAAAGTTGCGGCGGCTGATGCCGTGATCAGCGGCGAGATGGAATTCGTCGTCAATCTGTGTGTACAGCCGGTCGAGCAGAATCTGGAAGCTTTCAATCACGCCGTCACCGCGCAGGGCGGAGGCCATCACCAGCGGTGACCAGGGCGTATCCGACCAGCGCTCCTGCAGCTCCTGCTCCGGCACTACGCCAGGAATATCCCGCTTGTTGAATTGCACCACCATGGGCAGGGTGTCGATATCCAGCCCCACTTTCTCAAGATTCTCTTCAAGGTTGCCGAAGGCAATGGCATTGTTGTCTTGCTGGGATGGCTGGGAGTCAGCCACAAACACCACGCCGTCTGCCCGCGACAGCACAGCCTTGCGGGTGCTGTCATGCTGCACCTGGCCGGGCACGGTGTAGAGTTTCAATCGCAGATCCAGGCCGGAGCCGCCGCGCAGGCCGATGGGCAGCATGTCGAAAAACAGGGTACGGTCGTCACGGGTTTCCAGCACCATCAGCTCGCCTTTGCGCTCCGGGTTGAGCAGGCTGTGCAACTGCATCAGGTTGGTGGTCTTGCCACTGAGCGCAGGGCCATAGAACACTACCTTGAGGGCAAGTTTGTTGTCGTCCGGGCTGAAATCAGGCATGGGTCCTCACCTGGGTCAATCGTCGGTCAGTAACACGGAACCATCGGCGTCGCGTTTTACCCGGGTGATGCCGGGGTTATCGGCCTCCAGCCGCAGCAGCTCTTCTTCCCTTGCCTTGATTAATGCGCGCTGGGCATCGTTTTCTTCCCGAAGTCGCTGGTTTTCCTTGTGCAGCTGGTACAGATCAATGGCGGCTTTGATGGCGGCGACCACTTCGTAGTCGTCCCAGGGTTTGGACAGATAACGGTATACCTCCGCCTGGTTGATGGCTTTGATCATGGACTCGCGGTCTCCATAGGCACTGAGCACCAGGCGGATGGCGTTCGGTTGTTTTTGCTTGGCGAATTGCAAATAGGTGACGCCATCAGCCGTGGGCATCTGGTAGTCAGAGACTATCACCGCGTATTCGTGTTCCAGCAGCCCGCCCAGTGCATCCTCCACCTTGCTGAAGGTGTCAATCTGCCAGCCCTGGGGTTTCAGCAACCGCCGCAGGCTGCTCAGAATGTTGGGTTCGTCATCTACCAGCTGAATTCTGATCATGCGGAGGTCTCCGTGTCGTCGTTCGGTTTGTGCACATACAAAGTATAGCGATGGCCATCTGGCTCGCCTTTTTCAAACGCCACCAGTTTTTCGATCAGGATCGCGCTCAGTTCCTTGCCCTCGTTGAGTAACAGCATCCCTGACGCAGCATACAGGTTGCGAGCCAGGACCATGCCTGGCCTGAGGCGCAGGGTGTCCAGTACCAGAATCGAGGGGTCTTCGTGTTCCACATCTGGGGCCAGCTCGATCAGCATTTCAACAAAACGGTCAGTCAGTTCCGGGTCGTAAAGCCGTTCACGGTATTTCTTGAGCAATTTAATGGCATTATCTCGCGCTACCTTGCGCTCGAGCACCAGGCCGAACTGGAGTTCCACAAAATCCACCGCCAGCTTGAGGATGCGGGATTCCAAGGGGATCTGGCTGCCTTCGAGGCGATCCGGAACGCCGTATCCGTTCCATTTTTCCTGATGGTGGCGGATGATCTTGCCGGTGTCTTTCAACGGCTCCAGCGCCATCAGTAACTGCTCGCCGGCGACCGGGTATTTCAGGTACTCCAGGCGCTGGTTCTTGGACAGCAAGTCTGACGGGGCGGTAAACAGTTCATCCGGCCAGCTTAGTTTGCCCATGTTATACAGGGCAGCGGCCATGGCCAGATTGCGGGTGGTTTCCTCGTCCAGCTCTATAAACTCGGCAAAGGCTTTGACCAGGCGGATTACTTTAGCATTGGGCTGGCGATTGGCCGGCAGCCGTTTATTGATGAGCGATGAGAACACCTCGGTGGTGGTGACGTAACTCTGGCGCAGCTCCTGGTAGGCCAGGTCGAGCATGTCGGCGGTTTCTTTCAGCTCCTCGGTGCGCTCCCGTACCTTGTCTTCCAGGCTGGCGTTGAGGGCTTGCAGCTCCTTGTTCTGTTTGCGGGTGAGCTTTTCCAGCGCCAGCCGACGGCGTTCGGAATACTGGAAAGCCAGGGCCTGGCGGATAATCAGCCGCAGTTCGTCATCGTCCCAGGGTTTGCTGATGTACCGATAGATCTGGCCATCGTTGATGGCTTTCACCGTGGAGGTGATGTCGGCATAGCCGGTGAGCAGAATCCGGATACACCAGGGGTATTTACTGCGAATTTCTGCCAGCAGCGTGGGGCCGTCCATGCCGGGCATGCGGGCGTCGGAGATCACCAGGTCAAATTTTTCTTTCTCCATCAATGCCAGAGCTTCGTCACCGGACCCTGCGGTGGTCAGCTCCCAGGGTTCACGGCGCAGAACGCGCTGCAGGCTGCGCAGGATGTTTTCTTCATCGTCGACCAGAAGCAGTTTTGCCTGGTCTGGCAGGTTCTCGGCACCTGCCTTTGATCGCAAGCTGGACTCAGTCATCGCTGTTCTGGTCTGGTTGGGTGACGGGCAGGGTGATACTGAAACAAGTACCTTGCCCCGGAGTGCTGACAGCTTTGATGTCACCGTTGTGTTTTTCGATGATATTGAAGCTGAGAGACAGGCCAAGGCCGGTGCCCTTACCCACCGGCTTGGTGGTGAAGAAAGGCTCAAAAATCCGGTTCAGGTGTTCCTCGGAAATGCCCTTGCCGTTATCTTCAACTTCAATCACCACGGTGTCACCGTTGTGGCGGGTGCGTACCGTGATCTTGCCGAATTCTTCAATGGCATGGGCGGCATTGACCAGCAGGTTCATGATCACCTGGTTGATCTGGGAAATGATGCACTCAACTTCCGGCAGGTCGCCAAGATCCTGCACTACCTCGGCCTTGTACTTGAGTTCGTTGTTGACCACGTTCAGGGTGGTTTCGATGCCCCGATGCAGATCCGCCAGCTTGAACTCTTCCTCTTCGATGTGGGAGAAGTCTTTCATCGCTGAGATAATGGTCTTGACCCGCTCAATGCCCTCCCGGGATTCAGCCAACAGGTCTTTAAGGTCTTCACGCAGGTAGTCGTAATCGATGTTCTGCTTGATCAGGCGCAAATCTTCCAGCGACGCTGCTGAATCCACAGCCTCCGTCAGACGGAACAGATCGTTAAGGTAACTCTCCAGGCTTTGCAGGTTGGAATACACGTACCCCACCGGATTGTTGATTTCATGGGCTACGCCAGCGGCAAGCTGGCCAATGGCCGCCAGTTTTTCGGATTGAAGCAGTTGCCGGTTGGCCTGTTCCAGCCGGGCATTGAGGGCGTCCTGTTCGGATTGTGTCGGGGCAGTTTGCGTCATTGTAGTACCTGCCTTGCGTCTTAATGAGCGGTTATCAGCCCTCGGCGCTGTTAGTGGAACCTGAATGTGACCTGCGGTTTCTTTGATCAGTGACCACTATCAAGTATAGAAATGTTAAAGCCGGGGAAGCGTTAATTTTGGTATACCCTGTGGCAAGTTACGTTATTTATTCCATATTAAAGGCAAGGCTGTTTCCGGTTTGGTAATAGCAAGCTGCCAAGGGTATTCCGTTGGCATGTTTGGAGTGTAGCTGAATCATTTTGTGACATGCATCACAAAACGGTATCCGTTCATGCTGAATTGTTAAGAAACGTAGCGGTGTGGCGAACATATGGTGGGCTTGCGCTATTCTGGATCACTAAATAAGACCATAGTCGGACGCACCCTGAATGTTTCATCGGCTAAAAAACGATTTCCGATTATCGATCATCACATTGCTTGGCATCAGCGCCATCATTGGCATCACGCCGTTTGTGATCCTGCGATTTGTTGAGGGTAATCCGCTCGCCGGTTTTGTTGATCTCGGGATTCTGTCTGGCATCGTTGGCAGCCTCGCTTATGCCTGGGTCACCGGCGACACATACCGCAGCGGCATGTTCCTGGCGATTATCATCTGCGCGGGTGCGGTCACCGTTGGTGCGGTGATGGGTGAGGCGGGTCTGTTCTGGATCTTCCCTTGCCTGGTAACAACCTTCTTTCTTGTATCGAGCCGACTTGCGGCCATTTTGAACCTGCTATCCGTTCTGGCGCTGATGTCGATTGAAACGGCGTTCAGCTCAACGGTTCAGATGTGGACGTTTGCGACCACGGCGACGGTGGTCAGCGCCTGCGCCTATGTCTTTGCCTATCGTAACCAGGATCAGCGAGAACGCTTGGAGCACCTGGCCACCATTGACCCGCTGACCGGTGTCAAAAACCGCCGCTCCATGGATGAGGAGCTGGATGCGGCTGCTGCCAATGCGGAGCGATCAGGGCTACCCTATGCCTTGGTGATGCTGGATATCGACCACTTCAAGAAAATCAACGATGTGTATGGTCATGGCGTCGGTGATAATGTGCTGACGGACTTGGTGGCGCTGATTGAACGTAATACACGAAAGTCTGATCAGCTGTTCCGTTATGGCGGTGAGGAGTTTGTGTTATTGCTGCCCGGTGTGGATGGTTCCAGCCTGCAGGCGGTTATGAACAACCTGCAACAGGTGTTGCGCAGGCATCTCAAGTACCCAGGTGGCCCGGTTACTTCGTCGTTTGGTGTCGCCTTGCTGGGCCACGGCGAGAGCGTGGAGAGCTGGCTGGCGAGGGCTGATGAAGCGCTGTATCAGGCCAAGGAGACCGGGCGGGATCGGATTGTATTTGCGGACAAGAACACTCAGCTGGTGGCCGAACCGGCTTGAACTGAAGTCCGGCTGTCGGGTTCGCCGTGATGGTGGTTTCCGGGCCGGTAGCGGAACAATCGCCAACCCAGCAAAACACTGGCGGAGGTCAGCCCGGCCGTCAGCCCCACCCAGAACCCTGCCGCTCCCAACGCCGGCCAAAGCAGGTCTGTAAAGGTCAGAACGTAGCCCAGCGGCAGTCCAACCCCCCAGAACGAAAACAGCATAATGAACATGGGAATGCGGGTGTCTTTATAGCCCCTGAGCGCACTGATGCAGGTTACCTGAATCACATCAGCAACCTGGAACATGGCGGCAAACGCCAACAGGCGAATGGTGACATCTCGCACGGCCTGATCGCCGGTGTAGAGCGCGGCAATCTGTGCGGAGAACACAAACAACAACGTAGCAAAGATCAGGGCAACTGCCGAGGCCAGAATGAGCGAGCTACGGGAAATCAGCCGGGCGGTATCCGGCGCCCGGGCACCCACCAGAAAGCTCACCCGCAGCGTCAGTGCCATGCCTATGCTCAGCGGTAGCATGAACAACAACGACACCACGTTCAGCGCAATCTGATGTCCGGCCACAATCACCGGCCCCAGTGGTGCCAGGAACAGGGCAATGACCGAAAACATGCTGGCTTCGACAAAAATGGTGAAGCCAATCGGCACGCCGATACCCAGAATGTAGCGAATTCCCCGCCAGTTGGGCTTCACCCAGTCGGCCAGCAGGTGAAACTGGCGGAAGGTACGGCTCCGGTTCAGGTAGATCAGTAAGGCAATGGCGGCGGTCCCGTTGGACAGCGATGTCGCCCAGCCGCAGCCCACACCGCCCATGGCGGGCAGGCCGAGCTTGCCGTAAATGAAGATGTAGTTCAGCGGCAGGTTGATCAGCGTGCTGAGTACCGAGAAGGCCATGATTACCCGGGTGTGGCCGAGGCCGTCAGTGAGTCCCCGCAGAGCGTTCATAAGAAGCAGGGCTGGAATGCCCCAGGCGAAGGCGTTCAGGTATCCCTGGGTGATGCCGGCAGTCTCTGTATCCATCTTCAGCATCGCCAGTACCGGGTGTACGTTGGTCAGCAACAACGCCATGATCACCGTGCCGCCGGCTGCGATGTATATGCCCTGCCAGGTGGCCGGCATGATCTTCGAGTGCTGCCGGGCACCGTTGTAGCCGGAAATGATCGGTTGCAGAGCCCCCAGCATGCCCATGAAAAACAGGAACAGTGGCATCCACAGGCTGCTGCCAATGCCTACCGCGGCCAGATCCCGAGCGCTGGCGTGGCCCGCCATAACGGTATCAATAACCCCATTGGCCATCTGTGCCACCTGGGCAATCAGGATCGGCCCGCCCAGAATGGCCAGGGTTTTCCATTCCGCCAGCGTGCGGCGAACAAGGGGCTGTCGGGCTTCGGGTAACGGTTGGTGGTTTTCGTCCATGGTGCTGGTTTCGATGTTGGTTCGTCAGGGTTGTACCTGTCAGAAGCAGACATGGTACCCGATTGGCGGTCGGGCAGCTTATAGGGGTTTGCACCGCCTTCTGTACTGGATAATGCCGGCAAAAACGGTAGAGTAGCGGTCCGGTTTATCTCAGGTGTGGTGGTATGGTTCTTCTGGTTCTGGTAACGGCGCTGTGGGCGTTTTCGTTCAGCTTGATCGGCGAGTTCCTGGCTGGCCGGGTAGACAGCGATTTTGCCGTGCTTACCCGTGTGCTGCTGGCGGCCCTGGTGTTTCTGCCCTTCACCCGCTGGCGTGGTGTGCCTGGGGGCATGAAGCTTGGCATTCTGATTACGGGCATGCTGCAGTTCGGTATTACCTACCTTTGCCTGTACCGTTCGTTCAGTTACCTCACGGTGCCTGAAGTGTTGCTGTTCACCATCTTTACTCCTTTGTACGTTACGCTGATTGACGATGCCCTGTTTCGCCGGTTCTCCCCGGTGGCCTTGCTGGCGGCAGCCATCGCCACGCTGGGCGCCGGGATTATTCGCTACGATGGCCTGAGTGAAGATTTCATTACCGGCTTCTTGTTACTGCAAGTGGCTAATTTTACCTTTGCCGCCGGCCAAGTGGGCTACAAACACGTGATGCGCCACTACGCCCTGGCCTTGCCGGGCTACCGTACCTTCGGCTACTTCTTTTTCGGGGCGCTGGTGATCGCCTTGCCGTCGTTCCTGATATTCGGTGATGCTGACAAGCTACCCACGACCAGTCTTCAGTGGGGCATTCTCGGTTGGCTGGGGCTTGCAGCCTCGGGGCTCGGGCTATACCTGTGGAATCGCGGTGCCTGTGAGGTAGATGCTGGCACCCTGGCGATTATGAACAATGCCCTGGTGCCTGCCGGGTTACTGGTGAACCTGCTGATCTGGAACCGGGATGCGGACCTCATGCGCCTTATGCTTGGCGGTGCGGTGATCGCGTTTTCACTGTGGGTGAATGCCCGTTTTCATCCCCGGGCAAGGGTCCTGGCCGGGCCCTGACAAGCCTTGTCTTCAAGATATTGGGTTGTGTGCCGTTACATTAATGTGACGTAGCGTAACTCATTAGATATTTCCTTGATATTCATCCAGACTTACGCTTGCGCCCTGAAATAATTTCCCCGGTTTAACGGACATCGACCCCCTATGCGCAAGAATCTACCTGTCACCCAGCGCGAAATTACCGTACCGGAAGGTATGCGTCTGATCAGCACCACCTCCCTCAAGGGCGTGATTACCTATTGCAACGACGATTTTGAAACCATCAGTGGTTACACCAGGGACGAACTGATTGGCCAGGCGCATAATCTGATTCGCCACCCGGACATGCCGCCGGCGGTGTTCGCCGACATGTGGGAGTATCTGAAAGCGGGCAAGGCCTGGATGGGTGTGGTCAAGAACCGGGCAAAGAACGGAGATCATTACTGGGTCAGTGCCTATGCCACTCCGATCTGGGAAAACGGCCAGATGGTGGGCTATGAATCCGTGCGCGTGGCGGCCACTCGGGACCAGATTGCGCGGGCTGAAAAACTCTATGCCGGTATTTCCGCAGGCAAGTTGTCGTCATCGTTCAGTAACCAGGCCATGTCGATGGGCCGATCCGGCTGGCCGTTTTTGTTATCCCTGGTAATCACCTTGGGTGCCATGCAACTCGAACCGCTCTGGCTGGCAGCGCTGGTTGTGTTGGTGGGTCATGGTCTGGCCTTCAGTCTGGTGTTCGGGTCTATTTCCAATCGTTTGAAAGGTTTACTCGCTTTGCGCCCCGATGCTTTCCAGGACCCCATCGTTGCCCGCACATACAG
The DNA here is from genome assembly GCF_048595985.1 of Marinobacter sp. GH_1. NCBI lineage: Bacteria > Pseudomonadati > Pseudomonadota > Gammaproteobacteria > Pseudomonadales > Marinobacteraceae > Marinobacter > Marinobacter sp. GH_1. The sequence continues at coordinate 240,447 of NZ_CP184460.1, forward strand.
CGGTGAGCGTGGCCTGATGTCGCGGTTGGCCCTGGTGCTGGTCAGTGAGGAAGCGCGCATTCGCACAGCGCTGGCTCGAATTGACGATCAGGCTGAGCATTTGCTGCAGCAGGCCCGGGCGTCCCATGGTTTCATTACTGAGGGGGCAACGGCCATTGCCCGGCAGCGGGCGGAGACAGACCAGACCGCCTCGGCGATCAATGAAATGACCGCGTCCATTCAGGAAGTGGCGGAAGCCGTTACCCACAATGCGAAAGAGGCGGAGCAGGCCAACCGGCTGGCCCATGAGGGCAGGCAGCGCAGTGGTGAGGCCACTGCCGCGATCGAGCAGCTGGTGCAGCAGGTGAATGGCATTGGCGAATCTGTGGGTCGTCTGGGTGAATCCACCCGCACCATTGGAGAGGCGGCCGACCTGATCTCGGACATTGCCGAGCAGACCAATCTGCTGGCTCTCAACGCGGCCATTGAAGCGGCCCGCGCCGGCGAGCAAGGCAGAGGCTTTGCGGTGGTCGCCGACGAAGTGCGCTCCCTGGCCCAGAGAACCCGGCAGTCCACCGTCAAGATCCATGAGGTGATTGAGCAGTTTCGGGCCCAGGTGGATGAAACCATTCAGGCAGTACGTTCTGGTGAGGAAATCGCCAGCCAGGGGCTGGCCCGGGTGCAGGGCGCGGCAGAATCCCTGCAAACCATTGTGGGTTCGGTGGATTCGATTTCCGACAGTTTCATTACCATGTCGGCCGCGTTCGAGGAGCAAAGCCAGGTGTCGGATGAGATCAACCGTCAGATCGTTAACATTGCCGGCCTTGCTGACCAGAGCGATGAGCAGGCGGAGGCCGCCAAAGACAGCAGTGACAAGCTCAGTGGTATGGCCCACGGCCTGAAGGATCTGATTGCCCGGTTTGTCAGTAAATCTGGCTAGTTAGCTCTGCGCGGTTGGATCTGTGCGGACTACAGAAACCACCGAACAACATTTCAGCACTGGCATCACCGCGCCAGTGCTGGCAGAATCCCGCACCAATGGCCTGAACCATTGGTTTGGCGCCCTCACAATTCGTAGTTTCCTACAGCCAAAAGCACAGGAAGAAAATTCATGTCACAGTCCAACTCCGCATCAGACAGCGGTATCGGGGCTCGCGGACTCTGGTCGTCCAAGTTCGCGTTTATTCTGGCAGCGACCGGTTCCGCTGTTGGTCTCGGTAACGTCTGGAAGTTCCCTTATGTCACCGGTGAGAACGGCGGCGGTGCCTTTGTTCTGGTTTACCTGCTCTGCATCTTCATCATCGGTATTCCCATCATGATGGCCGAGGTGTTTATCGGTCGGAATGGTCGCCATAACCCGATCACCAGTTTCCGCCTGGTGGCGGAGCGCAACCTGGCATCGTCCGGCTGGCGGATTTCCGCCATCATCGGCATGCTGGCGGCCTTCATCATTCTGTCGTTCTACTCGGTTATCGGTGGCTGGGCGGCGTCCTACGTTGGCCACGCCGCCATGGGTGATTTCACCGGTGGTACCGCCGAATCCGTGGGTGAAATGTTCGGCGGCCTGCTGGCCAGCCCGGCCAAGCTCCTGCTCTGGCACACGGTATTCATGGCCCTGGTAGTCCTGGTTGTTGCTCGCGGCCTGAAAGGCGGCCTGGAGCGTGCGGTCACCATTCTGATGCCGGCCCTGTTTGTCCTGCTGCTGATGGTGGTAGGTTATGCCACCACCACCGGTCACTTCGGGGAAGCGGTTTCCTTCCTGTTCAACCCGGATTTCAGCGCCCTGACGGTTAACGGTGTACTGGTGGCCCTGGGCCATGCGTTCTTCACCCTGAGCCTGGGTATGGCCATCATGATGGCTTACGGCTCTTACCTGAGCCGCGATGTCTCAATTGGCCGCACGGCAGTTACCGTGGCGATCATGGATACCGTGGTGGCCTTGCTGGCGGGCCTGGCCATTTTCCCGGTGGTCTTCGCCAACGGTCTTGAAGCCGGCGCTGGCCCTGGCCTGATTTTCCAGACCCTGCCCCTGGCGTTCGGTAACATGCCCATGGGTACCCTGTTTGGCACTCTGTTCTTCGTGCTGCTGCTGTTCGCCGCCTGGACATCCGGCATCTCACTGCTGGAGCCGGTGGTTGAATGGGTGGAAGAGAAGACTAGCCTGGCGCGGGTTGGCAGTGCCGTGGTTGCCGGTGGTGCCTGCTGGTTGCTGGGCATTGCCTCGATCCTGTCCCTGAACGTATGGTCTGATGTGGCTCCGTTGGGTATGTTTGCCGCCTTCGAAGGCAAGACCATCTTCGATCTGCTGGACTACTTCACAGCCAACATCATGCTGCCGCTCTCCGGCCTGCTGACCGCCATCTTTGTGGGCTGGTTCGTGGCAAAGGAATCCCTGAAGAGCGACCTGGCCTTGCAGGATGGTACCTTTGGTTTGTGGTACAACCTGATCCGGTTTGTCACGCCGATTGCTGTGGCAATTGTGTTTGTCTATAACCTGCTGGCGTAATCAGCCGGTCTGATTATCAGGCAATAAAAAAACCCGGCGCTGGAGACGGCTGCCGGGTTTTCTTGTTCTAGCGGTTACTATTTACCAGTCGCTTTCGTCATCTTCGCTCATGGCCCGCAACTCATCGATGAATGGTCGGACCGCACGTTTGTCGCTTTCTGGAGCGCTCCTTGCGGCACTCATGGCCGAAGATGCGGATTGCAACATAGCTCGCACCTCGGTTTTTTGTTCTTCGGTCATGTGGGGATTGCTTTCGATTTCAGCCAGTGCCTGCTGCATGTCGTATTCAGCCGCTCCTCCTTGCTCATCAATTTCCAGGGCGGCCCAGGCCTGGTAAACCCGGTCCCCGGTCTGGCCCCATTGTTCAAGGCTGGAGAATCCATATCGTTTGACCAGCTTCTCCAGTTGTCCATGCATTGCGTGCCCTTCTATATCTTTGAGGCTGTCGGAGAAGAGGATGGAGAAATCCATGTTTTCTTCTCGCTCGGCTTCGAGGGCATCCAAAAACTCCTTATGGTCCTCAGCCAGCGCCTCGGCGGCGCCGAGACTGTCGATGAATGACCGTACGGTTTTTTCTGTCAGGTCGCGAGCCTGCGCCTGGGGGGCGAGTGTGAGGGCAATCAGGGCGAGTGCGATGATGATGGGCGTAAACAGCTTCTGGCTAATGGATTGGTGTAACGGCATGTCGCGCTCCTTTGCGGGTGTTGATTCCGGGTGTTTGTGGTCTGCTTTTGAACGGGCCGGGGCCCGGCGCCATTGCGTCAGATTAGCCTGCGTTGCACGGTTCTGCCAGCGCAGATGTTGTCAGACTTTCCCGCCCAGCAGGATGCGCACAGCGGTGCAGGCGTCTTCGAGTTCTTCGTCCCTGGGCTCGCGGCCGCCGATGATGTCACTGTACAGGCAGGATTCGGCGATGCGAACCATAAAGTAGGACAGGCTCTGGATGTTCATGGGGGGGCTCAGGTGGCCTGCGCGCACTTCGTCTTTGAGTAAGCGGGTGTTCACTTCCACGGTGCGGGCGTGCAGGGTGGAGTGGGACGAGGTGAGCATTTTCAGGGCGTATTCCGGATCCTGGTGCAGGAATTTGCGCAGGGGGCTGAAGTGCAGAATGGTCATGTTGATGTGGCGGAATACGCCCACCACGTAATCGACGCCATGGCCGGGGGTTTGGGCCCGGGCTTCTTTGTACAGAGGCTCATACAGGGACCAGAGGATTTCACCAATCAGGAGGTCTCGGTTGCCGACCCAGCGGAACAGGGTGGCGCGGCCGATGTGCAGGTCATCTGCCAGGGCGGCGAGGCTGATTTTTTCCCCTTTTAACCACATTTTTCTGGCACGGCGGAAGGCGTCCAGGGGGGTGGTTTTGGTGATTTGTTCGGTCACTTTGGGCTCTTTGGTTGGTGTGGGGTCATTCTAGCGGTTGCAGAGCTTTGGGGCTATGGCGGTCAGACCCAGAGATCTCCAATAGGCGTATCAGTGCCGAAATGGTGCTGCACCTGGGCCTGGAACAGTTCGGCGGTGGCGATGGCGTCTATCAGGGCGTTGTGGCCGGCGTAGTGGGGTAAGCCGTAGCGGGTTCGGCTGTCGGCGAGGCGAATGGAGATGGGCTGTTTGCCCATGAGTTTTTGCCAACGGCTGGGATTTCGGTTGGGGTGCAGGTGGGCTTCGATTGCCATGGTGTCTATGACCGGGAAGCGGAGTTGTTCTTTCAGGCGCCACTGCAGGGCCCGGTTCAGGAAGGGGCGTTCGATGTTGCGGTAGTGGACCACGGGGATTCGGCCGCTGAGGTGATGGAAGAGGGTGTCGAGCACGTCGGTAAGGTCCGGGGCGTGTTCGATTTCGCTGTGGGTGATGCCGTGGATGGTGACGGTGTCTTGCTGCAACGGCAGTTGCGGCCGGACGATCTGGTGCCAGGCTTTGCCGAGTTGAATGCCGGCGAGGTTAAAGGGGACCAGGCCGATGCTGATGATGGAATGGCGGTCGGCATCCAGTCCTGTGGTTTCGAAGTCGAGGGCGACCAGTGGCACCTCTTCAACGGGGGTTTGCGGGTCAGGGCAGCCGGCTTGGTAGAAGGCTCGGATTCGGGCATCCTTCGCATTTTCCGCGGCTTTTCGGTAGTTGTCTGGCCAGTCCTGTTTGCTGTTTCCGCTTTTGATGCTGTCAGACATTCCTGGTGGCTCCTCCGGCGTTGTAACGGAAGCGCAGGAACTTCTGGGCGTTGCTGACGATCTGGAAGGCGTCTTTCAGATGACTGCGTTCGAACGGGGACAGGTCTTCCGGGCGTACGTTGTTGTCGGGCTCCCGGCCTTCTTCGATGGCCAGGGCCTGGTGGCGGATGCGGACAATGGAGATGAATTCCAGGGCGTCTCGCAGGTTGCCGGCATCGTCTTCCAGCAACAGCTTGGTTTTGGCGATGTCTTTTAGTCGTTCAAAGGAATTCTGGGAGCGGCTGCCACAACCCAGGGCATGTACGCGGATCAAATCCGATAATGGCGCTGTGCCCCGACGCTTGAGGTTGAACGTTTTCTGTTGCTTGCCGTCTTCCTCGAGCACGAAGGTGCGGAAGAAGCCGAGCGGTGGTGTTCGGTTCAGGGCATTCCTGGCCAGGAAGGTAAGGAAGCGCTGGCTGCCGCTGGCTTTCTGTACAATCAGGGTTTTCAACTGTTCGGTGAAGTCGGTTTGCCCGTAAATGCCATCCAGGTCGAAGAAGATATTGCTGTTGAGCAGGGCTTCCGCCTTGGGGTTTTCGATCCAGTCGGTGAAGTAGCCTTTCCAGACACTCAGCGGTTGTCGCCATTTCGGGTTGGTGGCCATGATATCGCCGGTGCAGTACGCGTAACCACATTCGGCCAGGCCATCGGACACGAACTTGGCCAGCGCCAGAAAATATTCATCGTGCTCTTCAGGTATGAAACTGTCGTCCAGCACCATGGCGTTGTCCTGGTCGGTAACGACCAGCTGTTCATCCCGGGCCATGGAGCCCAGGGCCATGAAGCAGTAGGGCACCGGTGGCGGTCCGAGTTTTTCTTCACCCAGTTCCAGCAGACGTTGGCTGAAGCTGCGACCGATACCGGCCATGGCGCTGCCGATCATGTGGGAGTTGGCGTCTTCGTTGACCATGCGTACAAAGCTGTCGCGGACTTCCAGGCTGATTCTCTTCAGGCCTTTGACGTCGTTCTGGTGGTAGATGTTGCTGACCAGGTACAGGCTGCTCTGGCTTTCATACTTGACGATGTCTGACAACGCAATCACGCCCCGCACTTCGTCGCCTTCCATCACCGGCAGGTGGTGCACGTTGTTGTGGAGCATGGTGAGCATGGCTTCGAAGATGAAGGAGCGGGCGCTGATAGTGATCAGTCCTTCCGACATGATGTCGCTGATCGGGGTTTCCGAGGCCAGGGCATGGGTAACCGCACGGGTACGTAGATCCCGGTCGGTGATGATGCCCTGCAATTTCGGGCGTTCGCCGCTTTCATCCATCAACAGCAGCGCCGATACGCCATTGTCTGTCATGATCCTGGCGGCTTCCTGCAGGCGAACGGTGGTCGGAGCGGAAACCGGTTCCCGGGATATCAGGCGGGTAACCTTGGCGGTCATCAGTTCGTTGGATTTCTCTCTACGCGAAACCGCCGAACGCAGTCGGCTGCGGTCTTCAATCTCAACAAAGTCTGCAAAGTTTTCGTCGGTTTCCCACAGATGCTGAAAGGTGGTATCCGGAATCTTGTAGATGAGGCAATCTTCGATGGCTTTGGCGGGGAACCGGACTTTCTTGTTCATCATCAATCCGAACTGGCCAAAGATTTCGCCCTCGCCTACGCGGTTATACAGTTCACCGGAGCGGCGGAAAATCTCCACGGCGCCGCTGCGGATATAGTGGAGCCAATGATTGGTCTGGCCGAGTTCAAGTATCTGGGTGCCGGCGCGGTAGTAGACCACCTCAATACCGCTGACAACTCGTTCAAGAAGTTCTTCAGGCATGTCATTGAACGGGGGGTATTGGGCAATGTGGTTGCGGATGTCCAACAGTTCGGCCTGCATAAAACTCCCTGATCCGTCAGCGAAAAAAATGTGATAGTGAATGAATATAGCAGTGTGTATCCACCGGGGCCACGCAACCTTTTGCTAGATCTCGTTGACCACTTTGGCTGGTGTTGTTAGCCTTGCGGCTCTTTTTCAGGTGCCTGTCGCAAAGCGCGATGGGTGAAACGGGAAATCGGTGCGCCTGACCCAATCAGGCAAGGCCGATGCTGCCCCCGCAACGGTAAGCAGGTTAACGGCAATCTGATGCGCCACTGTGCCACGGCATGGGAAGGTGATTGCCCCGGAATTCGTTCTGCCTGCAAGCCCGGAGACCGGCCTGGAAAAAAACACCCGGAGTTGCGGTGGGCTGCTTGGGTGGGCGAATTTCGGCCAGCCTGACACCGCATCCGCCTGCCCTTCCTTCTGTTCCGCAACTTAAGCCTGAACCTTAAGAGTCAGCCCGTGCGGGTGCGCGCGGTTGTCGGAGTAGAGCGATGCATACCCTGAAGTTTCCTGCCGTTATTGCCGGCATTTCCATGATGGCCCTGCCCCTCGCGGTGGCTGCCCAGTCTTCTGACCAAACCGAACAGCTTGATCCAATTGTGGTGACGGCCACGCTCGGGCCGAAAACCGTGGGCGAAAGCCTGTCATCGGTAACGGTGATTGAACAAGCCGATATCGAGCGGCAAAAACCGGCCGAGTTCCGGGATCTGTTGCGCGGCCAACCTGGCGTGAACGTGGTGTCCGATGGCAGTTATGGCAAGACCACCAGTCTGTTTTTGCGCGGCGCGGGCAGTTCCGGAACGGTTCTGCTATTGGATGGCATTCGTCTGCGTTCAGGCACTGCCGGCATTCCACCCTGGCAGTTTATGCCGCCCGAACTGATGGAGCGTGTTGAGTTGGTTCGTGGTGCCAAGAGCTCCCTCTATGGTGCTGATGCGGTCGGGGGTGTGGTTCAGGCGTTTACGCTGGAGCCAAAGGCTAACCAGCAGGCTTGGGCGGAACTCTCTGGTGGCTCCCACAACACCCGTGAAACTTTTGCCGGCGTTGCTGCCCGGTCGGGGCAAACCTCGTTGCTTGCCAGTGGGGTTTACTCGGATACAGATGGCACCAATCTTCGCGCTGGCGGCGATGACAAAGGTTTCCGTAATGCTGGTGGTCTAGCCAAGGTCAGCCATCGTTTTGAGCAGGGTGGCGGCGCCGGAGTGACGGTGTTTCAGTCTGAGGGAAACACCGAGTTTGAGGGCGGTGATACCGATTACATGATCCGTGCGGCGGGTCTCTATGTTGAAGCGGTGGCCAGTGACTATTGGCGAACCCGCATCCAGTTCTCAGAAGCCAGAGATGAGCAGGAGACCTTTGGTTCCTTCCCCAGTGTCTACAATACCCTGTCCCGATCCGCCCGTTGGGACAATACCCTGACAGCCGGCGTACATGAGCTGGTCCTGGGCTCTGAGGTGATGGTTGATGAGGTGGATGGCAGTGACGAATTCGCTGAGAACAGTCGAACCAACGCAGCGGTGTTCGGCCAGGGGCGACTGAATTTCGGCGCCAGTGATTTGATGCTCAGTCTTCGCCTCGATGATAATGAGGCTTACGGTAAAGAAGAGACGGGTGGTATTGCGTTTGGTCACCAGTTTGACCGCTCGCACCGGGTTCGGTTGAGTTATGCGACCTCGTTCCGCGCCCCTACCTTCAATGACCTGTACCTCCAGATTCCGTCCGATTTTGGCAGTTACTTCGGAAATCCAGACCTGAATCCCGAGAAAGGTCAGATGGTTGAAGCTGGTTTTTCCGGCCGATATGACACCTGGTTCTGGGATGTGGCGTTGTACCAGAATGACGTCGACGAGTTGATCACCTATGTGTTCGACCCCGCAACATTCGATGGCACCATGGAGAACGTTGAGACTGCCCGGATTCGCGGCGTGGAATTGGCATCCGGCTTTCAGACCGATGACTGGGATATCGGGGCGGCGGTGACCTACGCTGATACCGAAAACCGGGATACCGGTGCACGCCTGCCACGCAGGGCGAGCAAGACCCTGCGTCTGGATGTTGATCGCCTGTTCGCCCAGTGGTCAGTGGGTGGAAGCCTTGTAGCAGAAGGCAATCGCTACAACGATGCGGCGAACACCAGTTTGTTACCGGGCTTTGGTACCTTGGATCTGCGGGCCGCCTGGAACTTCCTGCCGGGCTGGTCGGCCAGTGTCAAAATCGATAACGTGCTGGATCGACGCTACGCTACCAGTCAGGGTGGTCGGTCGATTGACGCGCCTCCGTTTTTTGAAACGTTTGATTATCTGGCTGCAGGCAGAACCTACATGGCATCGGTACGTTACGACTTCGGCCGGTAATTCCTCTCAAGGCGAGGTGTGATTCAATTTCGTGATGTTGCATCGGCTCACCCTTCTGGTCGCGTTTCTGCTGGCATCCCTTCCGGTGCTGGCAGAGCCCCTGTGCGCCCGCGACGCGCTGGATCGTGATATCTGCCTGCCGGAACCCGCCGCTCGTATCGTTTCCCTGTCACCGGGCGCCACCGAGCTGCTGTTCTCGGCTGGCGCCGGCGACAAAGTGGTGGGGGCCGTTGCCTGGAGTGACTATCCGCCGCAGGCGGAACCGTTGCCCCGGGTGGGCGACAGCAGCCGGCTGGATCTGGAAGCGATTCTGTCGTTGCAGCCAGACCTTGTGGTGGCCTGGGTGGATGGTAACTCCCGGCAGCAGGTGGAACGGCTGGAACAGTTGGGCATCACAGCATTCTGGTTGGCACCCAGAGAGTTTGAGGATATTCCACTGGCCATAGAGCACCTTGCTGACCTGGCCGGAACTAGCGATGTTGCGCAATCTGAGGTGCAGTTATTCCGGCAGGGTATCGGCGAACTGAAAGCGGAATATCAGCACGCCGAGCCCATCCGGGTGTTCTACCAGATCTGGGATCAGCCGTTGATGACCATCAACCGGGAGGAACTGATTGGCAAGGCCATTGAGCTTTGCGGCGGGGTAAATGTGTTCGGTCACCTGCCGCGGCTGGTCCCGCGAATAGGTACTGAGGCGGTTCTGGAAGCGGCACCGGAGGTGATTGTGACTTCCGGTCGCGAGCGTAATGACCGGCAATGGCTGGCGGACTGGCAGGCCTACCCGAGCCTGCCGGCGGTGGCTGCCGGAAATCTCTTTCTTGAACCGCCAGATCTGCTCGCCCGTCCAACCGTAAGGATGCTCGAAGGTGTGAGTCATCTGTGCCAGACCCTGGAGACTGCCCGTGGCCGGCTCTAGCATTCTCCGGCCGCTGGTCGCCCTGATACTGCTCGGTATTCTGGCCGTTACCCTTGCCATTGCTGTCGGCAGTGCCCAGGTGGGTGTTGGCAATGTATTGTGGGTGTTTGCCGGTGGCGGCACTGAACTGGACCGCACCCTGATTCTGGACCTGCGCCTGCCCAGAGTGCTCAGCGCCTTCGCAGTAGGTGGCTTGTTAGCCGTGGCTGGTGCCCTGATGCAGGTGTTGTTGCGCAATCCGTTGGCAGACCCCTACGTATTGGGCTTGTCTGGCGGGGCAGCTGTCGGCGCCCTGCTGGCCATGTTGGCGGGCCTGGCGGGTTTGGTGGTTTCCGGTTCCGCGTTCGCCGGCGCCATGCTGGCCACCCTGCTGGTGTTTGGCCTGGCCCACGGCAGTGGCAGCTGGACCCCGTCTCGATTATTGCTGACCGGGGTAGTGGTGGCGGCTGGTTGGGGTGCCTTGATCACGCTGATTCTGGCGATGACCCCGGCAGCCCGGTTGCCGGGCATGCTCTATTGGCTGATGGGGGATCTGTCTCACTCCGGCCAGCCCTGGCCAGGGCTGTTAGTGCTGTTGCTGGTGTGCCTGCTGGTGTTGCCCCTGGGCCGCAGCCTGAATGTGCTGGCCCGGGGTTCCATGCAGGCGGCCGCTCTGGGGGTGTCGGTAAGGCCCCTGGAATGGCTGGTATACTTGCTGGCCAGTGTGCTGACCGCCACCGCTGTCACCATGGCCGGCGCCGTCGGGTTTGTAGGGCTGGTGGTGCCGCACATGCTCAGGCTTTTGCTGGGTAATGACCAGCGTCTTATCTTGCCGGCTTGTGCCCTGGCGGGCGGGATTCTGCTGGTGCTGGCGGATACCGTGGCGCGGGTGGTCATTGCCCCGGAGCAACTGCCGGTAGGGGTGATTACCGCACTCCTGGGTGTGCCTACTTTTCTGTACCTGCTGTACCGGAGCCGATAATGACGACCCTGGCCAGCCATGAACTTGTGATGAATATCCCCGGCCGGGCGCCCGGGGCCCCGCTTGGGATCCATGTTCATCCTGGTCAGCTTTGGGGTGTGCTGGGTCCCAATGGTGTGGGCAAAACCACTCTGCTGCACACGCTGGCAGGTATCCGGCCACCCCGCAGCGGCCAGGTTTTGCTGGATCACAAGCCCCAGATTTCGCTCAGGCGCAAGCAGGTGTCCCAGCGCATTGGCCTGGTGTTCCAGGATCGGCAGGATGGCTTCCCGGCCACGGTACTGGAAACCGCACTGATTGGCCGTCACCCCTGGCTGTCGGCCTGGCAGATGGAAACGGCCGAGGATATCGCCGTGGCCGAACAGGCCCTTCAGGCGCTGGATGTGGCGCACCTGCGAGATCGGCTGGTGAGCACACTGTCTGGTGGCGAGCGTCAGCGTGTGGCCATCGCCACTCTGATGACCCAGAACCCGGACATCTGGCTGCTGGACGAACCCACCAATCATCTCGACCTGCATCATCAAGTCGCAGTGATGAACCTGCTCACCGCCAGGGCCCAAAGCGGTAAGGCCGTGTTCATGTGCCTGCATGACCTGAATCTTGCCGCCCGCTGGTGCGACCACCTGCTCCTGCTCTACCCGGATGGCCAGGCCTGTTGGGGCCCGGCCGAAACCATGCTGGTGCCTTCGGCGCTGGAACAGCTGTATAACCAGAAGCTGGAAACGGTGGAGGTAGACGGAGCACCGTTCTTTGTGCCCAGCCGCGGACCATCTATCCGGGAGTAACCATGAAATTTTCCGAATTCTACAACGTCGCGCTTGCCCGCAAAGGCGGTGAGCAGGCCTTGCAAACGCTGCTGCCTCCTGTGGTGGAGAAAAGCCGGTTGGCGGAGGTGGGAGACGATCGCTACTTGTCGGAAATCACCCGCTGCATATTCAAGGCCGGTTTTGTATGGCGGGTGATCGAGAATAAATGGCCGGATTTTGAAGCTGCTTTCGAGGGCTTTGTCCCTGCCTACTGGCAACAGGTGCCACCGGAGGTGCTTGAGCGGCTGGCGGCGGACGAGCGGATTGTGCGCAACATGCAGAAGATTCGCACCGTGCCGGAGAATGCCCGGATGATTATGGATGTGGCGAAAGACCACGGCAGCTTCGGGCAGTTTCTGGCCGACTGGCCCAGTGATGACCAGGTCGGGCTGCTCCTGTACCTGAAACGCAATGGTGAGCGCCTTGGTGGCAACTCGGCCCAGTATTTTCTGCGCCGTGTGGGCTGGGACGGCTTTATCCTGTCACACGATGTCGTCACCGCCCTCACCCGTGCCGGTATCCTAGATGCCTCGCCAGCCAGCAAGAAGGGCCTTACACAGGCCCAGCTGGCGTTCAACGAATGGCACCGGGAAACCGGGTTGCCGGTGAGCCACCTCTCGCGGATTGTGTCGTTTACGGTGGATAACTGAGGACGCCGGTTTTAGCCGGCAACCACCCCAAAGAGCGCACCAATGCCCGCGGTCAGGGCCATGGCGAGGGCGCCCCAGAAGGTAACCCTGATGGTCCCGCGCATCAGGCCAGCGCCACCGGCCCTGGCGGACAGAGCACCAAGACCGGCCAGAAAGACCAGGGAACTGACCGACACCGCGCCCAGAACCAGGCTGACCGGAACCAGCACCAGTACCAGCAGGGGCAAGGCTGCACCAATGGCAAAGGTGCCCGCGGAGGCCAACGCCGCCTGCACGGGCCTGGCCGCCAGGGCATCAGAAATCCCCAGCTCATCCCGGGCATGGGCGGTCAGGGCATCGTGCGCGGTTAGCTCGGTGGCCACTTGCCGCGCCAGTTCCCAGCTCAGGCCCCTGGCGCGGTAAATTCCAGCCAGTTCGGCCAGCTCCGATTCCGGGTCTGTCTCGAGCTCTTGCCGTTCCCTTTTAAGGTCGGCCCGCTCGGTGTCCGCCTGTGAACTGACCGACACATACTCGCCGGCCGCCATGGACATGGCGCCAGCCACCAGCCCGGCCACGCCGGCCACCAGAATGGCTTCCTTGCTGGCCCCGCTGGCCGCCACCCCCAGTACCAGACTGGCGGTGGAGACAATGCCATCGTTGGCACCCAGTACGGCGGCTCTGAGCCATCCGGTGCGGTGAACGCGGTGATTTTCCATTAACGATTTTCCGGCTTGGTGATGGTTTTATGCAACTTAGCACACCGGGAGCTGATTGGGTTCATTCCATCCAGGTTCCCGGCTGTGGAGTGGTAAATCGCAAGACGGAGTTTGGTGCCTCGCAGTCTGGCTTCATGTGCTGGTCGCTCAGCAACAGGTAATGGTCCCGGTGTGCGGTGCCGATGTCTGCGGCGCCGTCGGTGTTGAAACAGGAAAGGGTGTGTCGGTCCGCCACAATCAGGTAGCTGTTTAGCGTCTCCTTCATCCACAGCCAGGCATTGCGGTCTTCCTGCTCCAGTGAGCTGAAGAAGCTGAAATGCGTGAAATCCCGCTTCGAGAACAGGATGAACTGCTCACGAAAGTCGATCATGCCAATTTGCCCTCCGGCGGGCACGATTTGCTCCGCGGCAGACATAACATTCCGGGGCGTGCGCAGGGGCTCCAGTATCCGGTAACCCCAGGTGGAGAACAGCAGCCAGCTCAGCATCAGGGCGATGAACCACCGCCCCAGCGCATGAGAGCGCCAGAGCGCCGCCAGGCTTGCCAGCCAAACCAGGCCCAGAGTGAACATGAGGGAGCCGGCCTCATGCCATTGCGACGGGTCCCGGGTGTAGTCGGCCAGCTTGTGCACCAGGCGAGGATTGTCACTCCAGGCCAGTGCGCCAATGGCAACTAGGGTGATCCCAAGCAGCAGGTGCAAGCCAGTCATGGCGGGCCCGAACCAGCGGGCCGGGCGCTGCCCACTCAGGGCTGGTGCCAGGCTTAGGGCCAGGGCCGGTAACGCCGGCAGCACATACACCCCGCGCTTGCCCGGGCTCAGGCTGAAAAATGCCACCACCAGCACTACCCAGGCCAGCAGCACAACAACCTCCGGCTGGCGCCTGAGGACTTCACGAACGGGTTGCAGCAGCGCCAGCAGTAACAGCGGCAAAGGGAACCAGAGCGAGGGAATCACGCTGGTGAGATAGTAATACCAGGGCTGGATGTGGCCCCAGGAGTCTGCGTAGCGTTCGCCGGTCTGTTTGAACAGAATGTTGTTGCGATAAGCCAGGGCTTCGTCAGTCCCCAGATGATTGACGGCCAGCACCATGGGCACCAGCCAGGCCGCCACCACCGCGAGCATGGCCAGTGGCCCCAGGGCGCAGCGCCAGGTGAGAGTGCCCTGAAACCGCGAAGGATCCCGGAATTTGAGGGCCAGAATTGGAATGAACATCAGGGCGGGCAGAAAGCCGACGCCTTTGGTGATAATGCCCAACCCCATGAAGGCCCAGGCCACAAAATACCAGCGCCAGGACGGCGCGACGAAAAAGTGCCTTATCAGCCCGTAACAGGCCACCATGACCCAGCAGGCGACCATGGCATCAATCTGGGCCCTTTGGGCCTGAATCAGGAACTGAGGTGCCAACATCAGTAGCAGGGCGGCGATGGCGCCGGTGCGTTGATTCCACAGGCGGGTGCCCAGATCGAACACCAGCCCCAGGGTCAGCAGGCTGCACAGGGCGTTGGGTAAAAGAAAAGCGATCTTGAGATTGCCGGTCAGCCAGTAGAAGCAGGCGATGGCCCACATGAAGACCGGCGGCTTGTCCGGGTAAAGCTCTCCGCCTCTCATTGGAAGCAGCCACTGCCCGGAGTCCACCATCTCCCGCGCCACTTCCGCAAAGCGCGGTTCGTCGGCGGGCCAGGGTGATCGCAATCCCATTCCGGACAGAATCAATAGGGCCGCAAAGCCGAGCAACAGTAAAAACAGACGGTGTCGCGGCAGGTTGAACAGGGTTTCTGGTAATTGGCGTAAGAACGTGGTCGCAGGCATGGACAGAACTCAGGATGGATCCGACACAGGTTCGGCCAGGGTCTGGTTGCGCTGGCTGTGATAGAGGAAGGCGCCGATGGCTGAGGCCAGCGCAAACAACACGATACTGACCACGATCTGGGTGGCATCGGTCTGACCAATGCCCGCACCGGCAAGGGCAAAGATGGCCGTTTGTGGCAGGTAACCGAGAAGGCTGCCGCCGATAAAAGGCACGAATCGAATGCCGGAGCAGCCGGCGATGAGGTTGGTGGCCAGGTTGCTGCCAACCGGTAATAACCGGACCATAAGCACTTTAAGCCAGGTCTGCTCACGGAATAGTGCGTCAAACCGGTCCAGTCTCTTGCCGAAATGCCGCAAAAGGGTTGCCCGCAACAGGCTGCGGGAGACCCAGAAGCAGCCCGCGGCTCCAACTGCGGTTGCCAGCGTCGAAATGATGGTTCCCTGCAGACCCCCCAGGGCAAAACCCAGAACCAGCGCCAACAGCTGCCGGGGCGCGCCAATGCCGGTATACAAGGCACCCGCCAGGGTAACGATCATCAGCCCTTCGGGGCCATGGCTATTCAGGTAGTCGGACACGCGTGCCTGGTCTGTCAGAAAGCTGAACCAGCCGTCGTGCATGGCGAGGTAGCCAACCAGTACCAGGGCAACGAATGACAGCCAACGAATGCCTTTTGCCATCTCAGGCCTGTTCCGTTGTCTTGTTACCGGTGTGGAGATCGGCGGTGGTGAGGATTCTCGGCACACGGGTGCGGTGGACCAGCCACATAACACCAATCATATCGACAATGCCGACCCAGGCTCGATTCCAGGCGGTGTATTTGGAGATCCCTGCCGTCCGGGGGCGGTGATTGACTTCAACTACGGCAATCTCACCTCCAAGGCCCTTGATCAATGCAGGGATAAAGCGGTGGGCATGGTCAAACCAGGGCAGTTTCAGGAAGGTGGACTTGGGAAACAGTTTCAGACCACAGCCGGTATCGGGCACCCCGTCGTGCAGGAACGCACTGCGGATGCGATTGGCGAGCCGGGATTGAAAACGCTTCCAGGCTGTATCCTTGCGGTTCTTCCGATAGCCCGCAATACAGAAGTCCCGGGAGCGCAGGCTGTAGGCTTTTTGCAGAAGCGCGGGTATGTCGGCTGGGTCATTCTGGCCATCGCCATCCATGGTCACAATCAGTTGACCGGTGGCGCGCCGAACCCCTGTCGCCAGGGCTCCGCTCTGGCCAATACTTTGCTCGTGCCGGACAGCAACAAGTCTGCCTCCTACCGCGTCGGCCGCTCGCCGGGCGGTTGCCAGGGTTTGGTCATTGCTGCCGTCATCCACGAGCACGACTTCAAAACCGGGGTAGTCCCTCATAATACCGAAAGTTTCGGTCAGCAGGTTTGCGATGTTGCCCTGCTCGTCTCTGGCCGGTATCACCAGTGACAAAGTCTGCCCTTGCGCCATTGAGTCCATCTCCCACCAGTTTAGCTGTCACCATCGCTGACGATGGTCAGTGGGGTAGTATCCGCAGGTAAGCTTAAATAAACCTTAAGACGGGACTCTGGATCGTGAATAACGAGCGGGCAGCCAGACGTGCACGCACAGGCCCGGTTCGCCGTCGTCTCGTCCTGACAGATGCAGGTGTCCACCATGGAGTTCGGCAATGCGCCGGGCAATGGCCAGGCCCAGCCCTGCACCTCCGCCTTTTCGCTGGTCCAGCCGCACAAAACGGCTCAGGGCCCGTTCCCGCTCGGCTGCGGGAATGCCTGGACCCTGATCACAGACTGAAATGGCATAACCGTCGCCCGAGGGCGCCAGGTGGGTTGTGATCACCGTGTGTTCGGGGCTGTACTGAATGGCATTGGCCAGTAGCGAACGCATCAGGGTGTTGATCAGGGCGCTGTGGCAGCTGATCAGCGATTGGCTGGCGTCGTCCTCAAGCACCGGTTCGATGTTCTTCCTGAGAGCCAGGGGGGCGACGTCGGCAATGCTTTGCTCCAGTATGGCAGAAAGGTTGTGGTATTCCGGCGCGAAATCCGTGCCCGCGTCTACCCGGTTGAGCAACAACATCTGTTCCACCAGGTGCACCATCCGGTCAACCGATTGAATCAGGTCTGCGTATTGCGCTGGATTGTCCTCATACACTTTCTCCAGGTTCAGGCGCAGCGCCGCCAGGGGGGTACGTAACTCGTGGGCGGCGTCGGCCGAGAACCTGCGTTCACGGTCCAGGGCCTGGTTCAGCCGTTTCAGCAGGCCGTTGACCGCGTGCACCAGCCCCGCTACTTCTTTCGGGGCCTGGCGGTCGTCCAGCGGGTGAATGTTCTCCGGTGCCATGTTTCGAACCGGCTTCTCCAGCTTCCTCAGGGGGCGGAAGCTCACCTGGATAGAGGCCAGCACCGCCAGCGCAAGAAGCGGAAGCGCTAACAGGAAGGGCAGTACATTGCCCAGGGCGATCTCCTGGCTGAGTTCGTCCCGAACGTCCTCCCGCTGAGCGGTACGAATCCAGAACCCGGTGTCCGGATCCTGGAGGGTGAAGGTTCGCCACTGGAAGCCGGCCGCCTCCTGCCAGGCAAATCCCGGTTCCAGACCCCGGGCATTGTTGGCCCGGAGCGTATCCAGCACCGGTTGCTGGTCCGGCGTCCAGACTTCAAAAGCGATTTTCCGTTCATATTTGTGGCCAGAGCCGTCCGGCAGTATCTCATCTTCCTCTTCGTCACCTTCAAACACGGCGTCCGGTAACTCGAGGGTTCTGGACAGGGTAACAGCCAGCTGCTCGATGGATTGTGTGCTCGACAGGTGCTCTACCAGGCCTTGCACAATCCGGGTGCTTTGGGCCAGCTCAGCGTCGAACAGTTCCTCCAGTTGATGATCACTCACGTAGAAGCCCCAGCCGGCCGCAATCAGGGTAATCAGAAACACGGTGCTGGTGATCAGCAGGATCAGCTTGCGGGTCAGGCTCATGCGTCGTCGCCCTCTGCGGCGGCCTTGCTGTCCAGCAGGTAGCCAACCCCGCGGACGGTACGAATCGTGTGTTTGCCTACCCGTCGGCGCAGGTGATGCACGTGAACCTCCAGGGCATTGCTCTCGGCACCCTGGTCCCAGCCATAGAGCTGCTCTTCCAGTCGTCGCCGCGTCGCCACCTGGTCCGGGTGACGCATCAGGTAATGCAGGATCTGCAGTTCGCTGCGGGGCAGAACCGAGGTTTCCATGCCGACCTGCAGCTTGCCCGAATCCGGATCCAGTGCCAGCCGGCCAACACTCAGCCCTGTGGCCCGGGTGCCGGAGCCCCGGCGGGTCACGGCCCGGATACGGGCCTTGAGTTCGGCCATGGCAAAGGGTTTGGTCAGGTAGTCGTCTGCCCCGGCATCCAGCCCCTGAAGTTTCTCGGTCAGGTCGCTACGGGCCGTCAGTATGATGATGGGCACATCAACCCCCTGCTCACGGACCCGGCGGACAATGTCCAGGCCATCGATGCGGGGCAGGGTCAGGTCAAGAATGGCCAGGTCAAAACTCTCGTTCAGCAAGGCGTTAAGGGCCTGTTGGCCATCATCCACCCAGTCAACAGTGTTGTGACCGTCACGGAGCATGCTCAACATGGTGTTGGCCAGGGGGTGGTCGTCCTCGGTCAGAAGTATGCGCATTTGGCAGTTGGTATCCGGTCGTGTTTCAACTCAAAGGTTGCTCGTGCTGTTCAGTGTAATTGAAAGCTGGCGATTTGCCGTCGGAACGGGCCCGCAGTGCGGCATTAATATGTTCGGGTTTGAGGAAGAACAGAAAGTACCGGCGGTTCTGGTCGACCGGGTCGGCTACCTGCTCCAATTGGCCAAGCAAGTCATGCTGGCCCTTAGCCACGGCCACAGCCACAGGCCGGGGCAGAGTGCCGCTCGCAAGCTGGCGGCTGAGGGTGTCCACGTCAATGCCATCGACCCGGCCATCGCTGTAAAACCGCGCGGAAAACGGAGGTTCGCCAGTGTACACAAGCCGGGTCAAGGGGCTCCCGGTAAGTTGGGTTGCGGCCGTTACCAGCTCCCGTTCGGTTTTCAGTTGCTCCGGATGCAGGCTCACCCAGCCGCCGCCCAGGGTGCCCAGTACGGGGATGAGCAGGGTGGCCGCCACGGCGGTGCGTGTAATGCGCCGGCCGGTGTCCGGTGTCAGTAATCCGGAGGCGAGCGCTGCTACAAAGGGTAGTCCCGGCAGTACATAGGTCCAGAGTATGTTGCCTGCCAGGGTAAAGAACAGGGCCGGTGCCAGCGCAGCCAGTAAGACCAGAGTGCTGGCGTGCTGTTCGCCGCCGTGCCAATGCTGCAGTTTGGCGGCTCCGCGCCAGTGGTTGCGCAGAAGGCCGGCCAGCGCCGCAACCCCCCAGGGCATGCTGGCAAGTACCAGGTAGAGCCAGATAGAGCCCCGGGGGAAATCGTGGGCGCTGCCGTACAGATCACCCTGCCAGCCGCTGACCACAAAGCGCTTGATGTGCTCGCCGATAATGAAGTAATCCAGGAAACCGGGGGTCTTCAGTTCCGCCAGAACATACCAGGGGGCCGAAATCAGCAGGGTCAGGGCCAGGCCGCGAACCCAGGGCAGGCTGTGCCAGAGGGTCTGCCAGCGGTTGAAGGCGAGTGCCCAGAGGAACACCGGCAAACCGGTCAACACCAGGATCAGCGGGCCCTTGGCCAGCAGGCCAACAGCCAGGCCGATGAAGAACAGCCAGCGCCAGGCCGGCGGGCCACCCTGCAGGCGAATGACCAGGCTCACCAGAGTAAGGCTGGTGCCCAAGGCCAGGAACGAATCGGTCATCACCGTCCCGGCGCTCAGAAAGCCCAGTGCGGTGGTGGCGTAGATCAGCGCCGCCCAGAGCCCGGAGGTCCTGGCGTCGTTGCCGAGCGGGTCGGGATGCAGGTAGCGCCGCAGACTGTACACCAGCCAGACGATGCCGACATTGGCCAGCCACGAGGGCAGGCGGCCGGCGAACTCGCTGACACCGAACAGCTTGAACGACAGTGCCTGGGTCCAGAATGACAGCGGCGGCTTGCCCCAGAAAGGCACGCCATAATCAAACCACGGGGTTATCCAGTCACCCGTTTCCGCCATGATTCGCGCCATCTCCGCGTAGCGGGGTTCTGTGGTGTCTGCGAACGGCAACAGGGCAGACAAGCCGAGCCGGGCGGCAAGCACCGACACCAGCAGCCAGAGCAATGTGTTACTGGTTCTGGTCATGGCCGGCCACTCTCAGCAGGGGTTGTGCGTAAGGCGTGGTTGCCTGGCTGTCTTCCGCCACGATAAAGACCGGGCGTTGCTTGGTTTCCATATAGATGCGCCCGATGTATTCCCCCAGCAAGCCGACACACAGCAGCTGGACGCCGGACAGGAAGGTGATCATGGTGATCAGGGAGGCGTAGCCCGGTGTCGAAACGCCGAAGGCCAGCGCCCGGATGACCTCCCAAAGCCCCACAACACCTCCGGCGCCGGCGGCCAGTAAACCCAACACCAGGGCCAGTCGCAGTGGCCGGGTGGAGAAGGAAGTAATGCCCTCCATGGCCAGGTGAATGAGTTTCAGGTAATTCCACTTGGTGGTGCCTGCGATTCTGGGGTCGCGATCGAATTCCAGGGTTACGGTGGGCATGCCGACCCAGGCAAACATACCCTTGAGGTAGCGGTTGCGTTCCGGGAGCCGGTTCAGTGCCTCGACCGTGCGCCGGCTCATCAGCCGGAAATCGCCGGTATCCACCGGGATTGGCGAATCGCTGATGCGATTGATCAGGCGGTAGAACAGGCTTGCCGTGGTTCGCTTCAGCCAGCTTTCGCCGGCCCGGGACCGGCGTTTCATCAGCACCACATCCGCCCCTTTTCGCCATTCGGCAATCATGTCGTGAATCAGTTCGGGGGGATCCTGAAGGTCCGCATCCATAAGCACCACGGCCTCGCCGCGGGCGTGCTCCAGGCCGGCCGAGACCGCTGCCTCTTTTCCGAAGTTACGGGATAGCTGCAACACGCGGATTTCCGGCTGCCGCTGCCTGGCCGCCATCAGAATCGCGACCGAGTCGTCACGGCTACCATCGTCGATAAACAGCAGCTCGAAGCTGCCGTCGAGCTGCTGCCCGGTGGTCCAGAGACGGGCCAGCAGAGTGGGCAGTACCTCGGCTTCGTTATGCACCGGAATGACGATGCTCAGCATCGGCTTAGGGGAGCTTGAGCGTTGGTTTTTCATGGAAAACAAACCTCTTGGCAAAGAAGAAATTGGCCAGTGTGGCCGTTGCTGTGGCAAAGAACTGCGCAGCCAGGATCTTGAAACCGGCCAGGCTGAGAACAGAGAAACACAGAAGGTTAAGGCCCCAGCCTAGGTTGGCTGCGGCCAGATACCGTGGCAGGGCGACCCGGTGTGGCAGGCCAGAGGCGAATGCGTATTGGTGCTGGGCCAGGTAGTTGAATGCGAGTCCGGCCGTGGCGCCGGCAGCCGTTGAGAACGCCGGTGCAAGGCCCGCCTGAACCAGCAGCCACATGATCAGCCAGTGCAGCAGTGTGGCGATTCCGCCGGCCACAAGAAAACGGGGCAGCCTGCGTTGAAACCATTGATGGGCATTGAGCATGTGCACGTACGTCTGTGTCGGGTGTTGTCGGGATAGCCCCGAGGTTGCCCGCAATCTACGCGCTCATTCTTAAGCGAGCCTTAACCGGCAGGCGGCAGAAACCTTAAGGCGCCCTTAAGGTTTCTGCCGGGCTCGCTTAAGACTCATTTAAGGCAGCGCTCCTAATCTGTCAGCTGTGAACAAGTGCCCCCGAGGGGGCAGACAGAGCAAGCGAAGAGAGGGCTGCCATGACTGATGCGTTAATGATGTCGACCTGTTGTCCCCCGGACTCCGGGGAGTTGGTTCCGGCTACCCGCTGTGCTGGCCGCTGGTTTTGTGAAATCCGGCCGGACACCGCGATGGCGCAGACGGTAGCCGACTTCATCCGGCGGCGCTTTCAGCATGCTTACGGTGCCGAGCCATCTCTGCGCATCCCTCGCCTGCTGGCTTTGACAACGGCGCAGGGCACCTTGCTGGCGGCCGTGGGTGTCCGTGATGCCAGCCAGGAAAAACTGTTCCTGGAAGATTACCTGGTGCAACCGGTGGAGGCGCTGATGCCGGCACCCGGCACCCGGCGCGACCGGATCGCGGAAATTGCCCATCTGGCGGGGGTCGAAGCGGGGGTCAGCCGGTACCTGTTTGCCTCGTTGTCGGTCTGGCTTGATGGTGCCGGCTATGACTGGGTGGTGTGCACGGGCACGGATCAGCTGCGGAACAGCTTTCATCGGCTGGGCATCGCCACGCAGGTGCTGGCCGATGCCGACCCTGCACGCCTGCCCGACGGCGGCGCGGGTTGGGGTAGATACTACGACCACCATCCGGTGGTGATGGCTGTCCGCGTGTCCGATGGCTTGTCGGCGCTGCGGGAGGCGGGCTTGCTCAAGCTGGTGCAGCGCGTTACCAGTCCCGTAACAACGGGCCAGACCGATGCGGGGGATAGCTATGGTTGCCTTGCCTGAACGCTTGCATGAACGGGTGCAACGGCATCCGGAACGGGTGGCCCTGCGTGGTGAGGATACCGAGCTTAACTATCAACAGCTCTGGCAGTCGGCGGTGGCCGTTGCCGGCCAGTTTCGGGATCTTGGCCTCACCCGTATCGGGTTGTGTGGCGACAATACGCCGGCCTGGGTGGTGGCGGATCTCGCCTGCCTGATTGCGGGCGTGGTGTGTGTGCCGGTACCGGTGTTCTTCTCAAGCAGCCAGGCTGATCACCTGATCCAGCGCGCCGGCCTGGATGCACTGGTGTTCAGCGTTGAAGCGAGACCGGCTGAGCCAATTGGGCACGGTCTCTGGCTTCGCCATCTGCCGGTGTCGTCTGCACCGGCGTGGATGCCGGAGCAGACCGCCAAGATTACCTTTACCTCCGGCAGCACCGGCACGCCGAAAGGTGTGTGCCTGTCGGCCGCGCAGATGGCCGCTACCACTGATGCGTTGCAGCAGCGGCTGGATGGCGTGGAACTGCAACAACACCTGTGTATTCTGCCGCTCGCAACCCTGCTGGAGAACGTTGCCGGGGTTTACCTGCCCTTGTTGATGGGCGCAACGTTGACCATTGCGCCTTTGCAAACCCTGGGCATGACCGGAAGCAGCGGGCTGGATGTGTCCAGGCTGGCGGCCGGGCTGAACCGGCACCAGCCCCATTCGGTGATCCTGGTGCCGGAACTGGCCATGGCACTGGTTGCTGCGGCCGAGCAGGGGTTGCTAACCACGGATTCGTTTCGTTTTCTGGCCGTTGGTGGCGGCCGGGTATCACCCGACCTGCTCGCCCGGGGCCGGGCCATGGGATTGCCCCTGTATGAAGGCTATGGCTTGTCTGAGTGTGGTTCGGTGGTGGCGTTGAATGTGCCGGGTGCCGAGCGCGAGGGCGCCGTGGGCCAGCCGCTGGGCCACGTGCAGGTGCGCGTGGACAGTGAGCATCGGATTCTGGTGCGGGGCAACACCCATCTCGGTTACCTGGGCGACGAACCCGAAGCCGAAGGCTGGCTGGACACCGGTGATCTGGGCGCCCTGGACGCCGAGGGCTTTCTTGCCGTCAACGGCCGGGCCAAGAACCTGATGATTACCAGTTTCGGGCGCAATATCAGCCCGGAGTGGCTGGAAAGTGAGCTGGTGCAGGCCGTGGGCGCTGCCCAGGCGGTGGTGTTTGGCGACGGCGAGCCACAGCCCAGTGCCCTGTTGGTGATTCGGGATGGCCGGAGCCCGGACGCGGTGCGTGAGGCTCTGGTGAGGCTTAATGCCGGGTTACCCGACTATGCCCGCCTGCAGGCCGTGTACCTGCGCCGGCACCCCTTTAGCCAGGCCGAAGGCCATATCACCACCAACGGCCGACCGGTGCGGCACCAGATACAGGCAGACCTGCCCATGCTCATGGCCGAAGCCTTTCCCTTGTTTATGAACCTATCAGTGCCTGCGGGCACTTCTACCCGACAGACAACGCCAGGAGACCCCAATATGGCATTTTTTGACCGACTGCAATCTGAAACCGAACAGGCCCGCGCCCATGTCACCAGTGCTCCGGTGATTCAGGCGATCCGCGAGGGCCGCTTTGATATTGAAGGCTACACCTGGTTCCTGACCCAGGCCTACCACCACGTCAAGCACACGGTACCGCTGATGATGTCCTGTGGCGGACGGCTGCCGGAGCGCCTGGAATTTGTACGCAAGGCACTGGTGGAGTACATCGAGGAGGAGTACGGCCACCACGAGTGGATCCTGAATGACCTGGACGCCTGTGGTGAAGACAAGGAGGCCATCCGCCATGGCCAGCCGGATACCTCCATCGAGCTGATGGTGGCCTACCTGTACGACCGTATCCAGCGTGGCAACCCGGCGGCGTTTTTCGGGATGGTGCAGGTGCTGGAAGGGACGTCGATCGAGCTGGCCACTCCCCTGGGCGAAGCTATCCAGAAGCAGTTGGGGCTGCCTGACCAGGCCTTCAGTTATCTGTACTCCCACGGTGCCCTGGATCAGGACCACTTCGAATTCTTCCGTAAACTGATGAACGACATCACCGATCCGGATGACCAACGAGCGATCATCGAGGCGGCGCGCATGGTGTATCGCCTGTATGGCGACATGCTGCACAGCATTCCGCTGTCGACCGGTGGCAAGGAGCAACGTCATGAGGCTGCATGACCGTACCTTCCTGCTGCTGGGCGGAACGGGTGGCATTGGCCAGGCTCTGATCGGGCCGCTGGTAGAATGCGGTGCCCGGGTAATCGTTGGGACCCGGCACCCGGACCGGCTGGAAAAGCGTGCGGGCGTTTCACCGGTGCACCTGGAGCTCGCCAGCCCTGAACTGGATCAACAACTGCAACAATTGAGCGAAGTGTATCCGGATATTGACGGAGTGATTCACTGCGCGGGCCAGAACCGGTTTGCTGCCCTGGAAGCCATGGCGGTTAGCGACCTGGATGCGCAGCTCATGGTCAACCTGCGTTCCGCCATGCTGGTGGCTCGGCATTTTGCGCCTCGTTTCAGGAAAACCGGCCTGGGTGCGCTGGTGTTTGTAGGGTCCACCTTCGGCAGTATCGGTTTTCCCGGTTACACCGCTTATTGCGCCAGCAAGTTCGGCTTGCGTGGTTTTAGCGAAGCCCTGCGCCGGGAACTGGCAGACACCCCGGTGCAGGTGGTTTATGTGGCACCGAGGGCGACCGCCACGGCGATGAACCCGGCGGCGGTAAACGAGCTGAATCGTGCCCTGGGCAATGCCATGGACGCGCCGGAAGCTGTCGCGGCCCAGATTCTTCAGGCTATGGAAAAAGATGAGCGCCGGCGTTTTCTGGGCTGGCCGGAAAAGCTGTTCGTGTTGATCAACGGCATCCTGCCGAAGATCGTGGATAAAGCCATGCTCAAGCAACTGCCGGTAATCCGGCGCTTTCTGGACTCGGGAGCAGTGTCATGAAGTGGATGGTTATGGTGTTGGCCGGTGTGCTGGCCATGCCCGTATGGGCCCAGGATGTGCAGACCGAACTGTCGCAGATCCAGCAACGCTGGGCGGAGATCCAGTACCAGATGCCGGATAAGGAAAAAGAAAAAGCATTCGAAACGCTGGCGGAGGAAGCCGATGCCTTTGTCAGTCGCTATCCGGACCGGGCCGAGCCACTGATCTGGCAGGGTATTGTGCTCAGTACCTGGGCTGGCGCAAAGGGCGGGTTAGGGGCTCTCAGGCTGGTGAAAGATGCCCGTGCGTCTTTGGAGGCGGCTCTTGAAATCGATCCGGTCGCCCTGGAGGGCTCAGCCTATACCTCCCTTGGCAGCCTGTACTATCAGGTGCCCGGATGGCCGCTGGGTTTTGGCGACGATGACAAGGCGCGGAAGTATCTGCAAAAGTCGCTCGCTATTAACCCCGACGGCATCGATGCTAATTATTTTTTCGGCGATTTCCTGCTGGATCAGGGTGAGCCCGAGCGCGCCCGTGTCTACCTCGAGAAGGTACTGGCGGCAAGGGGTAGGCCTGGCCGTGAGGTGGCTGACGAAGGCCGGCGGGCAGAAGCAAGGGCCCGCCTGAAGAATCTGTGATTGCAGCTCGCTGCGCCGGTCGGGCTGAACTACACTCTTCAGGAGGCAAGAGTGGCAATGCTGGGGAGAAGGGCCGTTCATGGCGAGCAAAGACGGGGCAGGCCGGCCGGAAAGCATGCCTGCCCATTTCTTCCGGAAGTTGGCGTCAGGGGTCCCCGGCGTCCTGTTTACCTATTGGCTGAGCCCGGATGGGCAGTCCCACCGTTATCCTTATGTCAGCGACCAGGTTAGAGACCTGTTTGGTGTTGAACCGGCAAGACTTAATGAGGATGCCGGAGCGGTATTCTCCGTGATTCACCCGGACGACTCGACCGGCGTGGTGGAAAGCATCGTGTATTCGGCCCAGACGTTGGAGCCCTGGCGCTACCGGGCTCGCCTGAGGATGCTTGACGGCTGCTATCAATGGTTTGAAGCCCACTCGGTACCTGAACGTCAGCCCGATGGCAGTACGCTTTGGTATGGCCAGTTTCACAACATACAGCACTACAAGGATTTGGAGCAGACCCTGCGGGACAGTGAGGCGGAGTTCCAGTTCCAGGCAGGCTTCCAGAAGCTGATCGCCCGGTTGTCCGGGGAGTTTATCCAGCTTGGATTTGGCTCGATCGACGAGTGCATAGACGAGTTACTCCGGGCTATTGGAGACTTCTTTGGCATTGACCGGGCTTACGTCTACCGGTTTTCGCAAGATCACCTGACAATGACCAACACCCACGAGTGGTGCGCGCCGGGCGTGGTGTCCCTGATGCCGGATCAGCAAAACGTGCCGATTGAGGACTTCCAGTGGTGGCAGGCGAAGATCAACTCGATGAAAAGCCAGAATCAGGTAGTTTTCATTGAAGATGTCCGTCGGTTACCGCCCGAAGCCAGCAATGAGCGTGCCCTGCTGGAAGCTCAGGGCGTCAGCTCCATGTTCTGTGTGCCCATCTGGATACGTGGCCAGGTCATGGGCTTTTTTGGTGTTGATTCGTTGTCGCAACGGCCCTGGCGGGAGGACATGGCAGATCTTCTGATCATCGTCTCCGGCCTGCTGTCCGGCGCTCTTGAGCGCAACCGGCTGGAGGAAGACCTGCTGAACCAGTCGATCCGGGACCCTCTCACCGGCCTTCATAACCGCCGCTACCTCATGCCGAGACTCGATGAAGTGCTGGCAACCTGCAGTCGCCATGGTGAACAGTTTTGCCTGGCGATGTTCGACATCGATCACTTCAAGCGGATTAACGACAATCTGGGGCACCAGGCCGGGGACCAGGTGTTGGTGCGATTTGCCGAGCTGCTACTGGCAAATACGCGAAATACCGATGTGGTGTCCCGGTATGGTGGCGAGGAATTTCTCGTGGTGTTCACAGAAATGGCGGATTCGAATGTTGAACCTCTGGTGGGGCGAATCATGCAGGCCGTCAGGGCCGAGCAGTTTGTGATCGGTGGCGAGACTTTCGGGATCACTGTAAGTGCCGGCTCTGCATGTGTGGCGGAGCTTACAGAGGAACCTGTCAGCCCCCATGCCTTGATTGGCCTCGCAGATCAGCGCCTTTACCAGGCCAAGCAGGGTGGCCGGAACTGCCTCGTCGATGCATCGGGATTATCACGCATATAATAAAACAGCATTTCACCTCATATATCGTTTTAGTATATCCTTATATCTAGAGTGAGTGTCGTCAGATCTCAGAGGTGAAATTCATGACACAGCCCATTGTTCAGCATTTCTTCGACGAACCCACCAATACCTTCAGTTACGTGGTGCGTGACCCTGACAGCCAGGCCTGCGCCATTCTCGACTCGGTACTGGATTTTGATTATGCCTCTGGCTGCACAGACGTGCGTTCGGCGGACGAGATTATTCAGTATGTTCGGGACAATAACCTGACCGTCGAGTGGATCATGGAAACCCACGTGCATGCGGACCACCTGTCGGCAGCGCCTTACCTGCACGAAAAGCTTGGTGGAAGGACCGGTATCGGCGCGAAAATCGTCGATGTCCAGGAAATCTTTGGCAAAGTGTTCAATGCAGGTGCCGAGTTCGCCCGGGATGGCAGCCAGTTTGGCCGGCTGTTCGAAGAGGGTGACACCTTCACCATCGGCAACCTGGTGGGCCGGGTTCTGCACACCCCGGGCCACACCCCCGCCTGCCTGACCTATGTGATTGGCGATGCCGCCTTTGTTGGCGACACCCTGTTCATGCCCGACTACGGTACCGCTCGCTGTGACTTTCCCGGTGGCGATGCTCGCACCCTTTACCGCTCCATTCAGAAAGTACTGTCGTTGCCGGCCGAGACCCGGATTTTCCTTTGCCACGATTACAAGGCGCCGGGGCGTGATGAATACCATTACCTGACCACGGTCGCGGAACAGCGCGAGGCGAATGTGCATGTGCACGAGGGTATCTCTGAGGAGGAATTTGTGAAAATGCGCACCGAGCGGGATGCCACCCTGGAGATGCCGAAGCTGATTCTGCCCTCGGTGCAGGTAAATATGCGTGCGGGCCACATGCCGCCGGCCGAGGATAACGGGCAGGTGTACCTGAAAGTTCCGGTTAACCGGTTCTGAGCCCGGCATGAACCTCAAACAATACCTGCCTGTTCTGCAATGGGCACCAAAGTACAGCCGTGATCAGGCGACCAGCGATCTGGTCGCGGCGGTGATTGTGACCGTCATGCTGATTCCCCAGTCGCTGGCTTACGCTTTGCTGGCGGGGTTGCCGGCACAGGTCGGGCTGTATGCCAGTATTCTGCCGCTGGTGGTGTATGCAGTGTTTGGCACTAGCCGTACCCTGTCGGTGGGCCCGGTGGCGGTGGTTTCGCTGATGACGGCGGCGGCCCTGGCGCCGCTGGCGGACATGGGAACACCGGAGTACATTGCCGGTGCTGTACTGATTGCGGTGATGTCCGGCCTGATGCTGACGGTGATGGGCGTCCTGCGGCTGGGTTTCCTTGCGAACTTCCTGAGCCATCCGGTCATTTCAGGCTTCATCTCAGCTTCGGGCATCGTGATCGCGGCCAGTCAGCTCAAACATGTGTTCGGTATTCAGGCGTCCGGCCATAACCTGCTGGATATCGGCGGCTCTTTGCTGGCCTCCCTGCCGCAAACCAATGTGCCCACCTTGCTGGTGGGGGGCGGTGCCCTGGCGTTTCTGCTGTGGTCCCGCCAATATCTGAAACTTTTGATGATTCGGCTTGGCCTCGCCAACAAAACTGCCGATATCTTTACCAAAATGGCTCCGATCCTGGCGGTGGTGGTCACGGCGCTAGTTGCCTGGTGGCTGAATCTGGACGAGAAAGGTGTGCGCCTGGTGGGGGATGTGCCGGCCGGATTGCCGTCATTTACCATGCCATCTCTGGATATGGCCATCTGGTCCCAATTGGCCGTCAGTGCGCTGCTGATCAGCGTGGTGGGTTTTGTGGAGTCGGTGTCTGTGGGCCAGACCCTGGCCGCGAAACGGCGCCAGCGTATCGACCCGGACCAGGAGCTGATCGGCCTGGGCACGGCTAATCTGGGCTCGGGGCTCTCCGGTGGTATGCCGGTGACCGGTGGCTTCTCCCGTTCGGTGGTGAACTTTGATGCCGGCGCAGAGACGCCTGCAGCGGGTGCTTACACGGCAGTCGGCATTGCCCTGGCCACGTTGTTTCTGACCCCGGCCATCGCCTGGCTGCCCCAGGCGACCCTGGCGGCGACGATCATTGTGGCGGTCGCCACGCTGATTGACCTGCCGGCATTGGGCCGGACCTTCCGCTACTCCCGTACCGATTTCGGAGCCATGCTGGCCACTATTCTGCTGACCCTTGGCCACAGCGTCGAGGCAGGTATTATTGCCGGTGTGGGCCTGTCGATCGGCCTGTTTCTGTATCGCACCAGCCGGCCACACAGCGCCGTTGTGGGTCGGGTCCCGGGCACCGAACACTTCCGGAACGTCCTGCGCCACGATGTGGAACTGTGCCCGAAAGTGACCTTTTTGCGGGTGGATGAAAGTCTGTACTTTGCCAACGCCCGTTTCCTGGAGGAGCGAGTGATGGATCTGGTCACCCGGGAACCGGAGCTGACTGATCTGGTGCTGGTCTGCCCCGCAGTGAATCTGGTGGACGCATCAGCCCTGGAGAGCCTGGAAACCATCAATGAGCGGCTGACCGATGCCGGGGTGCGTTTGCACCTGTCGGAAGTGAAAGGACCGGTCATGGACCGGCTGAAGGGTACCGAACTTATCCAGCATCTCGGGGGTAACGTTTATCTGAGTACCTATGAGGCCTGGCAGTCCCTGACCGGGAGGACCGCCCTGGAGTGATCCGGGTCATGTGATCCCATTGACCGGCCGGGGGGTATCAGTAAACACTGCCCCGCGCATCCGATGGCTTGCTAACCGGTGACTTTGATGGGAATGACCGAAAATCTGCTTTCGACCAGCCAGTGGCTGCTGACCGCGGTGGTCTTTGTACTGGTGTTGCTGGCAGCCCTGCGCTCGGTAGATTGGCAGGCACTGCGCAAAGATAGCGTTACCCAGCATACGCTGTTCGGTGCGGCGGTGGCGCTCGGGTTTCTCTGGCAGCTGCGGGCGGGTATCTCGCCCGGGCTGGCTATTCATATCTTTGGTATTACTGTGATCACCCTTATGCTTGGCTGGGCACTGGCCGTTATCAGCGGCCTGTTAGCCCTGGTGATCACCGTCATCACCGGCCGTGAGCCTCTTCTGATGTTTGCCGCTAACGGCCTAGTGACGGTGATGGTGCCGGCACTGGTTACCCACGCCATCATGCTGTGGGAGCGGCGCAGGGATTTCCGCAACTTCTTTGCCTACATCTTCTTTTGCGGTTTTTTTGGTGCCGGGCTGTCGGTGGCCGCAGCCGGTGTTCTGATGTGTCTGATGCTGTGGTCCAGCGGCGTCTATACCTTCGAGACCCTGGTGCACGAATACCTGCGTTACCTGCCACTGTTCATGATTCCGGAAGGCTTTGTGAACGGCGTTTTTGTGACCGGCCTGATGGTGTTTCACCCAGACCGGCTCAGCACCCTGGATCAACGACGATACCGATAACGCCCGGTCAGATGCCTCCGCCCTGGACGGAGGTTTGTTCATGTTTGCCCAGGCTTTGATGTCGGCCCACCTGATCGCGCCACTGTGCCAGCCAGGGCAGCAAGGCTTTCGCTGGCATTGGCCGGGCGATGCCATAACCCTGAATCAGGTTGCACCCCATGTCCCTCAGGGCGCGAGCATGCTCCATGGTTTCCACGCCTTCAGCAAGAACCGGGTGGTCGAAGCGTTGCGCAAGGAAAATCACGCTCTCCACAATCGCGCGGTCACTGGCATCGGTGAGCATGTTGCGAACGAAACTCTGGTCGATCTTGATCACATCCACCGGCAGGGTGCGCAGGTAAGTCAATGACGAGAAACCGGTGCCGAAGTCGTCCAGTGCCACCTGTAACCCCAGGGACTGGCAGCGAGCCAACACATTGCTTGCACGCTTGGTGTCTTCCAGCGCGGTGGATTCCAGAACCTCCAGGGTGATTTGCCCGGGGCGGACATCCGGATGGCTGTGCAAGTAGCTTTCCAGGTAATCGGCAAAACTGCGATCCATCAGGTGAGGTGCGCTGATGTTGATGCTGACGGCGAGCGATTCGTCCGCCTCATGCCACAGATTCATCTGATGAATGGCTTCCTTGAGTACCCACTGGCCCAGCGGGATCTCCAGATGGCTGTTGGCGACAGCCGGCAAGAACTCACCGGGGCCAATCAGTCCTTTGTCCGGATGATTCCAGCGAATCAGCGCCTCAAACCCAATGACTTCGCTATCGTCCAGGCGTAACTGGGGCTGGAAATAGAGTTCGAATTCTTCGTTCTCCAGCGCGCGGGATATTTCCATCAACTGGTTCCGGCGCTGCCGGCGATGGGCATCCAGGCCGGGGTCGAAAATGTGGAACTGATTCCGGCCCTTCTCTTTGGCGGCGTACATGGCCTGGTCGGCATGGCGAATCAGGCCCTCTGCATCGGTGTCGTCCTCCGGATACAGGGTGACGCCCAGGCTGGCGGTCAGGTTGACCGTCTGGTCACCAATCTGCAGGGGCTCGCTGACATTGGCGAGTATTCGCGAATACACCGCCTCGGGGCTGTCGCTTTGCAGCAACAGTACGAATTCATCACCCCCGATGCGGGCGATGGTATCGCCACTGCGTAGGGCGCGGGTCAGGCGCTCGGCGGTCGCTCGCAGCGCCAGGTCGCCGATGTCATGGCCCAGCTGGTCGTTAATGGCCTTAAAGCCATCCAGGTCCAGGTAACAGATGGACAGCACCCGCTTCTGACGATCCGCGTGGGCGCGGGCTGAGCGAAGACGCTCTTCCAACAGTTGTCGGTTGGGTAGCCCGGTCAGGTCGTCATAGTTGGCGGCGCGGTCCAGTTCCTTCGCATGATTTTTCAGAGCAGTGATATCTGAGAACGCGGCCACATGGTAGAAACGCCCCGGCTCTTCAAGGTGAACGCGGCTGATCGACAGCAGCTCTGCATATTCTTCCCCGCTTTTCCGGCGGTTCCAGATTTCGCCCCGCCAGTGATCCGTCTTCTCAATCGACGTCCACATGGACTGGTAGTATTCGTGGGAGTGGCGACCGGAGCTGAGGATGGAAGGATTCAATCCAAGTACTTCCGGGCGACTGTAGCCGGTGATACGGGAGAAAGCCGGGTTGACGTCGATAATCCGATTGAAGTGATCAGTAATGACAATGGCTTCGTGGCTGCGATCAAACACACTGGCGGCGATGCGCAGGCCGCGTTCACTGTTTTTCCGATCGGAGATATTGGTCTGGATAACAACGAAGCCGGGCTCGACACCCTCGCTTTCGCCAACGGGCATACAGTAGGTGTGTACCCAGTAGGGCGTGCCATCCGCCGTATAATTGAGAATGTCTTCCTCGAACACTTCGCCACGGAACAGGTGTTGGCGAATACGGCGGACGGTCTCGATGTCAGTGTCCGGCCCGTAGAGGAGTTCGCCGGGGTTCTTTCCAACTATGCTGTCGAGGTGAAAGCCAGTATGACGTTCGAAAGCGGTATTCACCCATTCGATGCGACCACCCGCATCCAGAATGAGCACCAGGTTGCGGGTGGCAGAGGCCACCAATGCCAGGCGCTTGGAGTCAAACTCCGGTGAGGTATTGTTGGAATCAGGGGCATTCGACATGTGTCGGGTGTTCCGGGTGTCGGTGGTTTAAGTGTCTCTCCTCCCTGTGAGAGGGTGTGTCCGTTTATTGCAATCTCACAACGGGGCATGATGCTAGCCTATCTGGCCCGTTAAGACATTCGACCATAGCGGTGTCTGGTTGATTAATGTCAATTTCCGGGGAGATTCTTAGGGCGCACCGGACGGTAAGCGTTCATCAGCGCCAGCGCGAGTGTTTTTGCAGTTTGCGTTGCAGGGTCCGCCGGTGCATGTTCAGGGCCCGGGCAGTGGCGGAAATGTTGCCATCGTGCTCGTTCAGCACGCGCTGGATGTGTTCCCATTCCATTTCTTCCACGGACGGCGGTTCGGGCCTCAGGTCCGGTGGTGCGTCCAGGGGTTCAAAACCATTCATTAACTGGGCCACGGTAACCGGCTTGCACAGGTAGTTGACGGCGCCGCGGCGCATGGCTTCCACCGCTGTGGCAATACTGCCGTAACCGGTCAGCACCAGTACGTCCAGGTCTGGCTTCTGCTCCAGAAGTTCCGGCAACAGTTGTAGGCCACTTTCCCCGGCCAGGTTGAGGTCCAGAACACACCGGTTCACCGGCCTGGTACGGATGGCCTCCAGAGCGCTGTCAGCATCGCTGGCGCAGAGTGTTTCAATGCCCTGGCGAGACAGCGAGCGGGCCAGCACCTGGAGAAACGCCTGGTCATCGTCGACCAGCAGCCAGAGTTCCTGTGTGGTCATGGTTGTATCTCCTCGCCTTGGGGCTGGGCTACCGGTAAATCGATGACCATGGTGGTGCCTGTGTCACTGGCCTTGGCCCGGAGATTGCCGCCAAGCCTCTGGATCGTGGCATTGGAAAGGAACAACCCGACCCCAAGACCATGGTGGGAGTCGACAATGTCCTCACCCGGCGTGCCCTGCAGAGCGGTTTCCAGGCCGTCACCGTGATCTTCAACAATCACTTCCACCCGGCCGGAATCGGACAGCTGGCTTCTGACAGCGACCCAGGACGGGCTGGCTGTCAGGGCGTTTGCCAACAGGTTGAGCACCGCCTGGTCCAGGGTGGCATCCACGGCCACGGAGGCATTCGGGTGCGTACCCTGCCACTGCACTGGCCCGGACGGCCACAGCAGTGTGGCCGACTCTCGCAGCCTCGCGAGCCAGTCTTTGACCGTTAGTACTTCCAGTTGCGCCGTGCGGGCTTCAATCGCCGCCTTGGTCAGTTGTTGCAGATGTTGACTGCACAGGTTCAACTGCTGGCCCATCAGGTCGAGATCTTCCGTCAGTGCTACGGAGGCCTGGCCTTCGGTGTGGGAACGGATTTCATCCAGTAACAGGGTCATGGTATTCAGCGGGGTACCCAGCCGGTGGGCAACGGCGGCCGACGACAGGCCCAGCGCGATGATCTGTTCATCCCGCAAACGGTTTTCCCGGAATTGCGAAAGCTGGGACTGTTGCAGCCTTAGCCTGCGGGAGAGGGTGCCAACCACCAGTAGCAGGATGGCGGCGGTCAGGGCAAAGGTCACCCACATGCCCACCAGGTGCAGCCTGGCCAGGTCTGCCGAGTGGTGATCGTGCATGACCGGGGTGTGCCAGAGCACCAGCGCCGTGTACACCGCAACGCCGGTGATGGTAAGGACAATGCTCTGGCGGCTAGGCACCAGAATGATTGCGACGGCAATCGGCAGTAGCAGCAAAGATACCAGGGGGTTGGTGTAGCCGCCGGTGAAATACAGCCAGCAGCCGATCAGCAACAGATCTGTGGCCAGGGTCAGGCTGACGGGTACAAAAGCCTCGGGGGGCTTACGGCTGAACCACAGCCAGGCCAGCGTGGCCAGAACGGCATAAAGCAGGCTGAGGATCAGGGCTTCGGCCCGGTGGGCCAGTGTTACGGTGGTTTCGGCAACAGCGATCGCGACCAGTTGCGTGGCAATAATGGCCAGCCGCATACCCAGAAGATAACGGGCAGCCTGACGAAAACCGGTTTGAGAGTGTGTGAGCCATTCCATAGCGGGCATTCTAGCAGTATGCCGTCGGCCATGGTGGTGAAAACGGCGTTTGTTTGCGACGGGTCAATCGGTGAAATAACAGACCAGTTGCTGGCGCACCACATCACCGGTCAGTTGCAGATGTTGCGCCTGCAGATCATGCACCTGAACCGCCCGGTTGACCGGAGATTCGGTGCTGCTGGACGTTGGGGGGGCGGGCAGGCGCTCAGGGTGATAACGGCATTGCTGGATGTCGGGAAACAGCGCCGCGTAGGCGATGCCGGTTTCTACCAGGTCCTGGAAAAAGTGAGAACCGTAGGACAGGTCTGGCACCATCTCGCCGGCCTTTTCTGAGACCTCGACCAGGGCGGCGACCCCGGCAATGTCAGCAAAGCGGACCGGAACGCCAAGATCTGGGCTGCTGGTGCCCCAACGGCCTGGGCCGATCAGCAGGGTAGGCACACTGGATGCGCGGACAGCTTCGCTGACACGGCGGGCAACGTCGTAGCGCTGGCTGGTGGACAGCCCGGCGTACACCGAAGCGTCTACCCGGATCACCCGTTCGATGGCCAGGTTGATGTTGCCGCCCATGAAGTGGCCCTGGGTTCTGAATAGCAGCTTACGCTCAGGCAAGTCGTCGGGCAGAGCCACCGGCCCGGTCTCGCCGATGGTCGCCAGCGGGCGGCATTGCACCAGGTTGAAGGCGGGGTTGCCCTGTTGGTCCAGGTGCAGGGTGAATTCCACATCCACCGGGTGCCGGTAGCCCGCTTCCAGGGTTTGCAGCAGGTGTGACAGCCGGCGGATAAACGGAGTGCGCTGCACCAAAGGGCGGAACGTCAGCCGCCACACCGGGCCTTGCAAGCCAATCTGCTCGGCCCGGGTGCTGGCGGCCCGGTCCACCTCGGCCAGGTGATCCATGGGTAGATCGTTGGCGGTTTCCAGCAACTGGCTCAGGGGCCGGGTGTCGAGTGTGCCTTCCTGTAGGTCCAGCAAATCCACCAGGTGTTGGGAATATCGGTAGCTTTCGTCCTGGTTGCGGAATGGCTGGCGCATGGGGTGGTCCAGCGCCATCACGCAGGCGTGATCGCCTTCAATGCGGTCAACCGCCCGGGTGCCCAGGCCCATCACCAGCCGGACCATCCCCGCTTCCGGGTCCATGCTGCTGTCCCAGGCGAAGGTGTTGCGCGACACCCCTACCCCGGCGGCATCGGGCAGGTAATAGCGACCATGAAACCGCCCGTTGACCCGCTGGATCAGCAGCGCCATGGGCTCTTCCCGCTGGTCCAGGCCCCGCTGTTTGCGGTACACCAGGGCATCTTCACTCATGGATGACGCGTACACCTGGCGGATTGCGTCTTCCAGTGCCGACAGCCGCTGTTCCGGTGCCCCCTGGTTGACCAGGAACACGCTGTCGTATTTACCGGCAAAAGCATTGCCAAAGCCGTCTTCCTGCAGGCTCGATGAGCGCACCAGGATAGGATACTGGCCGTAATGGTCCAGCAGTCGCTCCAGCTCGGCCTGTATCTCGTCGGGAAACTTGCCGGCCAGGATCGCGGCTCTGAGCGCGGGCGCCTCACTCAGGTAACCCTCCCCGGAGCGCTGCCGCATGATCGCCGGCCAGAGCCCGTTGTGGACCAGGAAAGCGTAATAGGCGTCTGTGCCAAGATAACTGGAATCGTGGGGCTCCAGCTGGCTTTGCCATGGTTCGGTGGCGTCTTTCAACAGAATGTTGCGGGCAATCAGCATGCCGGTGGCCTTGCCACCAATGTAGCCGCTGCCGACCAGGCGGCTGCGAATGCCCAGCAGGTCTTCCAGCGACAGGTAACGCCGTGCCAGCTCCAGTATCCGGGAATCGCGGCTGATCATTACTTGCAGCACTTGCTCCTGCAAGTCTTCGATACAGTCGGTGTCCTGGTCGGACAAAGCCCGGCTGGCTTCCTGGAACAATCGGTCCCAATAGTCCAGCAAGGGTTGGCGATGCAGGTGTTCAAGCTCGAGGCTGGCTTGCAGTCGGGTGGCATCGCTGCTGTCCGTTATGGGTTGAAACTGTCCATCATGCTCCCGGTGCGGCAGGAACATGGTGGGAGATTGCCGCCGCCAGGCCTTGATCGGATGAATCTGCACATCGTCACCGTGGCGATGCACATCAATCATCACCTGGGTGGTCTGGCGAATCCGGTCCAGGGTCCGGCGGGAGTGGCGTTCGGGGTGCAGGGCAAACCAGGCCACGGTGTCCAGTTCAAACAGAAACGGGCACACCACCCGGAAGAAATTGCCCACCATGGCATCGGTTGCCCAGGCGTTGAGCAGCTCGCTCAGGCTGTCGCAGACATAGAAGGCGCCACGGCCATGCTGTTCGATCAGGTGCCAGACCCGGCTGGTAAAGCTTTCAAAGCCGCCGAGGGCGTCGATGGTGATGGTTCGAACCGACGGGTGGTCCCGGATAATCGGGGCATGGTCGCCAAAGCGAAGGTAGATAATCTGCCGGCCGGCATCAGAGGCGGCGTCTACGAAGGGAAGAACAAATCGGCGATAGTCGTCCAGGTCGGAAACCCGCCAGACCACGTTATCGCCGATTCGAAGGCCATCCAGAACCTCATCCAACCCACTGAGGCCAGTGGAAACCCGGTCGTCAGGCTGGAGAGGTTCGTTGCTGATCATGGCCGGATCAGATAACACCCATGGCGTTCATCGCCTTGGCAACGCGCAGGAAGCCGTTGATATTGGCGCCCAGCACGTAGTTGCCCTCGGCACCGAACTCGGCGGCGGTCTCGTAGCAGTTCTTGTGGATATCGATCATGATTTCCTCAAGGCGCTTCTGGGTGTAATCGAAGGTCCAGGAGTCGCGGCTGGCGTTCTGCTGCATTTCCAGGGCAGACGTGGCAACACCGCCGGCGTTGGCTGCCTTGCCCGGGCCGTAGGCAATCTTGGCATCCTGGAACACGATAATGCCTTCCGGCGTGGTCGGCATGTTGGCGCCTTCGGCCACGGCAACACAGCCGTTTTCAACCAGCATCTTGGCGTCTTTGCCGTTCAGTTCGTTCTGGGTCGCGCAGGGCAGCGCCACATCGCAAGGCACGCTCCAGATATTGCCGTCTTCCACGTACTTGGCGTCTTTATGGAATTCAGTGTAGGCACTGATCCGGCGGCGCTCCACTTCCTTGATGCGCTTCAGGGTCTGCAGGTCGATGCCCTTCTCATGGACAATCATGCCCTGAGAATCCGAGCAGGCAATGACCTTGGCGCCCAGCTCGTGGGCTTTCTCGATGGCGTAAATGGCCACGTTGCCGGAACCGGAAACCACCACGGTCTTGCCTTCCAGGGAGTCACCACGGGCTTTCAGCATTTCGTGGGTGAAGAACACCGTGCCGTAGCCGGTGGCTTCGGTACGCGCGCGGCTGCCGCCCCAGTCCAGGCCCTTGCCGGTGAACACACCAGATTCGTACCGGTTGGTAATGCGTTTGTATTGGCCAAACAGGTAGCCGATCTCGCGGCCGCCAACGCCGATGTCGCCGGCTGGAACGTCGGTATACTCGCCCAGGTGGCGGTACAGCTCGGTCATCATGCTCTGGCAGAAACGCATGATCTCGTCGTCGGACTTGCCCTTGGGGTCGAAGTCACTGCCGCCTTTACCGCCGCCAATGGGCAGTCCGGTCAGGGCGTTCTTGAAGATCTGTTCAAAGCCCAGGAACTTGATGATGCCGAGGTACACGGACGGGTGGAAGCGCATGCCACCTTTATAGGGCCCCAGGGCACTGTTGAATTCGACGCGAAAAGCACGGTTGATATGAATCTCGCCGCGGTCGTCCTGCCAGGGCACACGGAAGATGATCTGGCGCTCAGGCTCACAGATACGCTGGATGATTTTCTTATCGGCAAACTCCGGGTACTTCACCAGAACCGGCCCGAGGGTTTCCAGAACTTCGTGAACCGCCTGGTGGAATTCACTCTCACCCGGGTTGCGGTGCAGCACGTCCTGGAAAATCGGTTCGAGTTTTTCGTCGAGTTTAACTGTCATGGCAAGGCCCTCGGAATACGCGTATTGAAAACCGCAAAAATGCGGATGCCCAAAAAAAGGGCAGTGATTGCACCACATTGGCGCGTTAGTTGGCAAGTCGGTCGCGCAAAATTTATTCACCCTTTGCCTTCCGGGATACCTCCTTCGGGGTGCGGCATTGTGTCTCAAGCCAGCAATGCCCTCGCCCTTTAAAATTGCCAAAAATCATCATTCCCGCCGTTTGAAATGCGCTGTTAAAAGGAACGCCCTTCATGCTCAAGAAACGTCTGGCTCGCAGTATCAGCCTGGTGTTGGCTGGCTTTACCCTCACTCCCGCCGTTCACGCCCAGATGGAAGGAGAAGATTCGTTGCTGATACGGGTGACGGAGGGGCAATCTGCGGAGGCGGCAAGGCTTTCGGCTGCCGCCGTGCAGTCGGAGCCGGCACAGCGGTTGTCGGGCAGCGCGTCGGTGTCTCTGTCTCGAATGGGGGGGCGGGGGCTTGACCCGGTGATTCGAGGTCAGAACGAGGAACGGGTAGACGTGCTGCTGGATGGCATGCGGGTTGAAGGTGCCTGCCCAAGCCGGATGGACCCGCCCACCAGTCGATTGAGTACCTCGCTGGCACCGGTGCTGGAAGTGCGCACCAGTAATCGCACCCTGCGTTGGGGGCCGATTGCCGGGGGGCAGGTAGTGGCGACCACGGCGGCTCCGGAATTCGCGGATGACAACCTGACCACCGGGCACCTGACTCTGGGTGGTGCAGACAATGGTGATGGCAAGTTAATGAATGGCAGTGTAGCTGTTGGCAGTAAAGCCTCCTACCTGCGGATGGCCGCCGGCTATGACGAAGCCAACGATTATGAGGACGGCGACGGCAACAAGGTTCGCAGTTCCTATGAGAACACTGAGGGCCGGGTGGATGCTGCCTGGACCGCAGACAACGGCTTTTATATCAAAGGCCTGGTCAGCCGGCAGGAAGAGCGGGATGTGAAGTTCCCGGGCCGTGGCATGGATGCGCCAAAAACCGATACTGACCTCTATCGGATGGAAATCGGCGCACCGGTGGCCGAGGGTGGCTGGAGCCTGATGGCCTGGCAGGCAGACGTGGACCATGTGATGGATAACTTCAGCCTGCGGGAGTCTGCCATGAAAATGCAGACCGACTCGCAAACCCGCACCCAGGGTGCCCGTCTGGTGCTGGATCAGACCATCAACTTTACCAAAGACATCGCCATTGGTTTGGACGTGGAACGTAATGAGTGGGATGCCACCATGTACAACGGCATGAATCTGGACAACCCGGCGTCGTTGATGTGGCCGGGTGTGGAGCGGGACCGTGTTGGTGTCTTCGTGGAGGCATTTCACCGGATTCGGGTCAATACCCGCCTGGGTGCCGGTATCCGCTATGACCGGGTTGAAATGGATGCCACCCGCGCCGGAGACAGCTTCCGGATGATGCCCGGGGCGCCCATGACCATGACCCCGGCGATGCTGTATATGAGCGCCTATGGAGTCACGGACACCAAGGCCGACGATAACAATGTCAGCGGCTTTATCACCGGCGAGTGGCGTTTGTCTCCGGCCAACACTCTGGAAGCCACCGCTTCCCACAGTGTTCGTTCCCCCAGCGTGAACGAGCGCTACGTTGCCCAGAGAATGATGCGAGGCTCCTGGATTGGTAATCCGGATCTGGAAACCGAAAAGCACAACAAGCTGGAAGTGAGCCTGTCTGGCCGTGATGGCAACTGGAGCTGGCGCCCGGCGGTCTGGGTAGACCAGGTGGAAGATTATGTTTATCGATTTGATACCCGCAATCCCGATGGCACGGTGGATACCCGGTACGCCAATATAGATGCCCGACTGCTGGGTGTGGAAGCCCTGGTTGGCTGGAACAACGGGTCCTGGAATGCCAGTAGCAAACTGGCCTCCGTTCGCGGTGAGAACCGGGATGCCGACAAGGCATTGCCTCGCATTCCGCCAGTTCAGTTTATCCAGACCCTCGGGTGGCAGCATCAGGGCCATACCATCGAAGCGGAATGGCAACTGGCGCGCCGGCAGGACCGGGTAGATCTGGAGTCCGGCCTGGACCCAAGCACCTCTCCGGGCTATGGCGTTTTTAATCTCTCTGGCACCCATCCATTGATGGCGAACCTGAGCTTCACTTGGGCGCTGGATAATCTGTTTGATAACACCTGGGCGTATCACGTGAGTAAGGACAACCTGGCAGACAGCGGTGTGTTCAGGGTTAATGAACCTGGTCGTACCGTACGCGCCGCGCTGACCGCGCGTTGGTGACATCGATTATGGCGGTTGCCCGCTTCTCATAGCCGGCGGGTGATCTTGTGCCCCGGGCAGACAGCCAGTCTGCCCGGGGCTTTTTTTGAGGAGGTGGTCCGGGATTCGGAATGGCTGGACGAATGTGGCTAGAATGAAAGCGTTTTCGTTTTAAAGTCATCGGATTATCAGGTTTGTTATGAGTCATCGACCCGGCTGGGTGTTCTACTGTTCTTTCGTGCTGCTGGTTTTATTTGTGGTGGCCGGGGGCCTGATGCCCGCCGAGTTGTCACGCTATGCCAATGAGGCACTGGATTTCACCACCCTGCATTTTGGCTGGCTGTATCTGTTTGCCACTTCTGGATTTCTGGTGTTCTGCATTGCCGTTGCTGCCGGTAATTACGGCAAGATTCGCCTGGGTGC
Organism: Marinobacter sp. GH_1; assembly: GCF_048595985.1. Classification (NCBI taxonomy): domain Bacteria; kingdom Pseudomonadati; phylum Pseudomonadota; class Gammaproteobacteria; order Pseudomonadales; family Marinobacteraceae; genus Marinobacter; species Marinobacter sp. GH_1. The sequence continues at coordinate 282,041 of NZ_CP184460.1, forward strand.
CGATGGTGAGGCACCGGAGTTTTCCTATCTGACCTGGCTGGGCATGATCTTTTCCGCCGGTATGGGTGTTGGCCTGGTGTTCTGGGCCGTGGCCGAGCCCATGAGCCATTTTGTGGCGCCCCCGTTTGACTCGGCTGAGCCCCGTGGCCCACAGGCCGCGAGCATGGCGATGCGGTATTCCTTGTTTCACTGGGGCTTTCACCAGTGGGCCAACTTTGCCCTGGTGGGTCTGGCCATTGCCTATGTGCGCTTCCGCCTTCAACGCCCCGGTTTGATCAGTGAAGCCTTCCGCTCCACTCTGGGTAACCGGGTGGACTCGGGCATCGGACATTCCATCAATATCCTCGCCGTTGTCTCCATCGTGTTCGGGGTGGCGACCACCCTAGGCCTGGGCGTCATCCAGATCAACAGTGGTTTGGGTGCTGTGGCCGGTACCGCGTTCGGCGTCACCCAACAACTGTTCATTCTGGCCGGCGTTGCGGTTGTGTTCCTGCTGTGTTCCCTGGCGCCACTGGAGAGCGGGATCCGCTATGTGAGTGACGCCAACATGCTGCTGGCGGCGGGGTTGCTGGTGTTCGTGTTCTTTATGGGCCCTACCGACTTCATCACCGCCGCCATGACCAATGCCATTGGTGACTATTTCGCCAATATGGTCGGCATGAGCCTGGTGATGACGCCCTACACCGGCGATGACTGGGTGGAGCGATGGACCATCTTCTACTGGGCCTGGGGGCTGTCCTGGGCACCCTTTGTCGGTAGTTTTATTGCCCGGATCTCCCGGGGCCGAACCATCCGGGAGTTTGTGTTCGGGGTGATTGGCATGCCGGTGTTGCTCAGTATTGTCTGGTTCTCCACCTTTGGCGGCTCCGCGTTGTATTTCGAACTGTTTGAGGGGGCCGCCCTGGGTGACGCCGTGCTGGCGGAGATGAGCTCGGCCCTGTTCGCCACCCTGAACTACCTGCCGGGCACTACCATTATTGGCGGCCTGATGCTGGTGCTGATCGTGCTGTTCGTTATTACTTCCGCCAACTCGGCTACCTTTGTGCTGGGTATGTTTACCAGTAAAGGGGTTCTGAACCCGAAACGCTGGTCCCGTTTGACCTGGGGCATAGTGCAGGTGTCGGTGGCCGGGGTACTGTTGCTCAGTGGCGGACTGGAAGCGCTCCAGACCATTTCAATACTGGCTGCCTTCCCGTTCATGGTGTTGATGATTTTTATGGCTGTTGCCCTGTTGAAATCACTGCGAAACGAGCAGCGGCAGATCGAGTTGCACGAGGCCATGACCAGAGAGCGCTTGCTGCGCCTGCTGGCAGAAAACGATCACCTTGGTGATGAGCGGGCTGGCTCTGAACCCGGGTTGAAGCCCGAGGAGCCCGGGAAAAACGAATGATCATCCGTTGAATGGTACCGGATGGATTTTCTGGTGTTGGCTGACTGTCGGTTGTGGCTGTGAATATTTGTCGCACCCTGTTAACAATCCGAATACGGTAACGGGTTGTATAGTAACTTTGCGCGAAAGCGCGACTCAACCATCCTGAGCGTAGACACTACCCATGTACAAACGTTTTGTTCCTCTCCTGATTCTGGCCGCGGGTATTGCGGGCTTCATTGTGCTCAAGGCAACGCGCCCCGAGCCTGCCCAAGTGGCCGCCACCGAACGTAGCTGGCGGGTCGAGGTTCAGGTCGTGGCTCCAGCTACCGGGGTGCCTGTGTTGCCGTTGTACGGTGAAGTGGTGGCGCCTGACCAGCAAACGGTGGCTGCGACCATGGCTGGCCGCATTGCCGAGCGCCCGGCAGCGGAGGGTGCCCGGGTGAGCCGTGGTGACCTTTTGCTGGCCCTGGACGAAGCAGACATTGAGCCGGCTCTTGCCCAGGCGCGGGCTCAGGTTCAGGATTTGCAGGCCCAGATCCGCTCGGAGCAGGTTCGCCATCGGAACGACCAGCGCGCCCTGGAAAGTGAGCAGGCCATTGCGGACAACGCCCGCCGCCAGTTCGAACGGATTGAAGCCCTGGTGGGTCGGAACCTGGCTTCCCGGGAGAACCTGGAAACGGCAACCGACGCCCTGGCCCGGGCGGAACTGACGGTCAGTACCCGGGCGCGGGCCATCGATGAACACCCGGCCCGATTGCAAAGCTTGCAGGCCAGATTACTGCAAGCCACCGCTAACCTGACGGCCACAGAACGGGACGGTGACAGGGCCCGCGTCGTCGCGCCCTTTGATGGTGTGGTTACCAACGTGCAGGTGGCTGTGGGTGATCAGGTATCCCGCAATCAGTCGCTGTTGTCGATTTATCCGCTGGCCGGGCTCGAAGTGCGCGCCAGGGTGCCGGAAGTCTTCCAGCGGGAATTGATCGGGGCGCTGGAGCGGGGTGACACCCTCAACGCCTACAGCCGCAACCGGGAGCATCGGTTCACGTTAACCCGCTTTGCCGGGATTGCTGACCCCGCAGGCACCGAAGCGGTGTTGACGCTCGACGGGGCGCCGGCGGGCTTGAGGCCGGGTGCGCTGCTGCCGCTGACCCTTGAGCGACCCGCCCGGGAACAGGCGGTGGAAGTGCCATTCAGTGCCCTGTACGGCGCCGATAGCATCTATCTGATGACCGACGATCAGCGTATGCAGCGGGTGCAGGTGGAGCGCATCGGCGAGGCGATAGCCAGTAACGGCGAGCGTCGTTTGCTGATCGCCGGCGAGCAGCTCACACCAGGTGCCCGCCTGATCATTACCCACCTCCCCAATGCCATGACCGGCCTGAAAGTTGAAGTGGCCGGTGACAACGGGGAGTCGTCAGAGTGAGGCGCAGGAAAGGCATTATCGGTTTCTTCGTCCACCACCGGGTAGCCGGCAATCTGGTTATGCTGGTGATGATTCTTGGTGGTGTGCTGGCCCTGAGCCGGATGAACATCCAGTTCTTTCCTACCTTTGCGTTGGATGTGGTCAGTGTGCGGGTGGTCTGGAGCGGTGCGTCTGCCGAGGACGTCGAACGGGGGATCACGGATCCTCTGGAGCAACGGCTCCGAAGTGTCGATGGCCTGAAGAAAATGACGTCTACCTCCGCTCAGGGCATCTCCTCCATCACCCTGGAGTTCCATGAGGGCACCGATCCAATTCAGGCGGTGGACGACGTGCGCCAGCAGGTGGACGAATTCAATAACCTGCCGGCTGATGCTGAAGAACCGCAGGTAGCCCGCATCGAACGTTATGAGCCAGTGGCCCGCCTGTTGATCTATGGCGACGTGGACCGCAGTGAACTGCGCAATCTGGTTTACCGGTTTGAAGACGAGCTGTTGGACCGGGGCATTGACCGCATCGCTATCCGTGGTTTACCGGAGCAGCAGATCAGTATCGATGTGCCGGCGGAACGGCTGGAAACCCTCGGTCTCTCGCTTGAACAGATTGCCGACCGGGTAGCCTCCCTGTCACGGGATTTGCCAGCGGGTATGATGGCGCAGCAGGACGCTACCCGGGAACTTCGCTCCATCGAGCAACGGCGCAGCCCGCAGGCCTTTGAAACCGTTCCGGTGCTCAGCGGTGACCGGGTGCGGATGCAGCTGGGCGATATCGCTATCATCCGCCAGGAAGCCCGGGACAACCAGACGGTGATGGAGAACCACGGCGTGCCTGCGGTGGAACTACAGCTGCAGCGCTCGGAAAACGGCAACTCTCTGGCCGCCGCCAAGGTGCTGGAAATTTGGCTGGAAGACACCCGGCCGGTGCTGCCGGATTCCATCAAAATGGAAGTGTATGACGAAACCTGGCAGCTGTTGCAGGATCGTATCTCCCTGTTGGTCAACAACGGCCTGGGTGGTCTGGTGCTGGTGGTGGGGTTGCTGTACCTGTTCCTGCCGGGGCGCGTGGCCATGTGGGTGGCGATCGGAATTCCCACCGCCTTTCTGGCCGCGCTGGCGGTGCTCTGGCTGATTGGTGGCTCCATCAACATGATTTCCCTGTTTGCCCTGATCATGGCGCTGGGGGTGATTGTGGATGACGCCATCGTGGTGGGTGAGGATGCCGATGCCCATGCGCGGATGGGCGAGGAATCCATTTATGCCTCCGAGGGTGCCGCCAAGCGCATGGTTTGGCCGGTGCTGGCATCGTCTCTGACCACGGTAGCGGCGTTTATGCCGTTGCTGGTGGTGGGGGGCGTGATTGGCAACATCCTGGGCGACATCCCCTTGGTGATGATCTGTGTCCTGATTGCCTCGCTGGTGGAGTGCTTCATTGTGCTGCCGGCGCACTTGCGCCACGCCTTCAAGCGTAAAACTGAAAAGGCGGGCCAGCCGGCGCCTGCAAAGCGTCAGCCAAACCCGGTCACTCGGCTTCGCAATGGCTTTGAGCGGCGGTTTGATGCTTTTCGCGATGGCCCGTTCCGGCGATTTTCCCGCTACAGCCTGAAGCATCGCGGCGTGACGGTGGCCAGCGCTCTGGCCCTGGCAATCCTCACCGTCGGTCTGCTGGCTGGCGGTCGTCTGGGCTTCAATTTTTTCCCGACACCGGAGCCCTCGGTGTTCTATGCCAACGCCAGTTTTGTCGCCGGTACCGATAAACGCGAGGTGGCGGATTTCATGCGCGAGATGCAGCGCGCGCTGAATGAAACAGAGCAGGCGCTGGGCGGTAACCTGATTCTCCATGCGGTGACCACCTACGGCGCTACCCAGGGAGCCGAGGGCAGTTCCCGCAACGACGATGAGTTGGGCTCGATGCTGGTGGAACTGGTGCCGTCGGATCGGCGCGACGTCCGCAACCCGGAGTTCATTGAGCAATGGCGCAAGCGCCTTCCGTTACCCGCAGGGCTGGATTCGCTCAACATCAGTGAGCGCCAGTCCGGACCGCCGGGGCGGGATGTGAACATTCGCCTGACCGGCGACAGCGCCGATAACCTCAAACGCGCGGCCGACGAAGTGGCCCAGGCTCTCAGTACCCTGCCGGGAGTGCTGGATGTGGAAGACGACATGCCCTGGGGCCGGGAGCAGTTGATCTATCAGGTTAGCCCCTATGGTGAAGCCCTGGGCCTGACCACCGTGGATCTCGGGCGTCAGCTGCGGGCAGCCTTTGATGGCCGGATTGCCCAGATCTATCAGGACGGCCGTGACGAGATCGAAGTGCGGGTGCAGCTACCCCGCGATCAACGGGAGCGGTATTCCACCCTCGAGCAAATGATGGTGCGTATTCCGGATGGCCGATTCGTGCCGTTGACCCAGGTAATGAACCTGGACCACCGTCAGGGCTTCCAGGCTCTGCGCCATGCCGACGGCAAACTGGCGGTGGAGGTGACCTCGGCCCTGAATACCCGGGTGGCCACCACCGATCAGGTACTGGAAAGCCTGCAGGCCGGCGCCCTGCCGGATATCGCCAGTCGGTATGGCGTGCGTTACAGCTTCGAGGGGCGGTCTGCCGATCAACGGGAAACCATGGACGACATGAAAACCGGCCTGGTGATCGGTATCGCACTGATGTATGTGGTGCTGGCCTGGGTGTTTGCCTCCTGGAGCCTGCCGCTGATCGTAATGGCGATCATTCCCTTTGCCCTGGTGGGCGCCTTGTTGGGGCACTGGCTGATGGGGTTGCAGCTCACCATTCTGTCGTTGTTTGGCCTCTTCGGCTTGTCCGGTATTGTGGTCAACAACGCGATTATTCTGGTGTCGTTCTATAACCAGCAGCGCCAGAAAGGACTGGGTATTACCGATGCCCTCAATGAGGCGGCCGTGCAGCGGGTTCGAGCGGTACTGTTGACCTCCCTCACCACCATTGGTGGCTTGCTGCCGCTGTTGTTTGAAACCTCCCTGCAGGCGCAGTTCCTGATTCCCATGGCGACGTCCATCGCCTTTGGCCTGGGCCTGTCCACTTTCCTGGTGTTGCTGGTGATACCGGCACTGTTGTCGTGGCTGGAGCAGTTCCGGGAATGGCGTGCGCAGCGCCATGGCGAAACGCCGGAACCCCTGCAGGGTTGAACGTTGGGGGGCGAATTGGCCAACGGGGAGAACGTTAAGGTGCACAGTGCAGTGAGCGTCAGCGGCTTACGTAAAACCTTCGGCCAGGGCGATTCGGCCGTTGCCGTGTTGTCTGGCCTGGGCTTTGATCTGCCTGCCGGCAGTTCGCTCGCCCTGATGGGGCGTTCCGGCTCCGGCAAGTCCACCTTGCTGAATATTCTGTGTGGGCTGGAGCAAGCGGATGAAGGCATCGTGACGTTGTTTGGCGAAGACGGCCGGACTGCTGACTGGCCATGCCTGCGCCGCGAGCGAATCGGTGTGGTGTTTCAGGAAGCCAACCTGATGCCGACCTTGTCGCTGCTGGATAACGTGCGCTTTCGCGCCTCATTGGCCGGCCAACCGGAAACCCGTTGCCAGCATTGGCTGGAGGTGCTTGGTATCGGAGAACTTGGCCACCGGTTTCCGGACCAGGTGTCTGGCGGCCAACGCCAGCGGGCGGCGCTGGCCATGGTCTTCGCCATGGCCCCGGACCTGATTCTGGCAGACGAACCCACCGGCAGTCTGGACCGCAACACGGCCAACGAGGTGGCTGATGAGCTGTTCAGGCTCCAGGGCGAAACCGGTTGCAGCCTGATTCTCGCTACCCACGACCCGGAGCTGGCGGCCCGCTGCCAGCAGACGCTGGACCTTGGCCATCGGTCCGGGGGCTGAGCGCCCATGACGGTGTTTACCGCCCTGCTCAGCCACTATCGCCGGCACCCCTGGCAGGGCGCCGCGCTGGCCCTTCTGATGCTGCTGGCCACCGCCTTGTGGACCGGTATTCACCACCTGACCAGCCAGGCCCGCGACAGCCTCGGCCAGAGTGAACGGCTGGTGGAGGTCCGTGAACAGGTGCTGCGAGTTGATGGTGCCGCGCTCTCGGTAGAGGATTTTGTCTCGCTTCGCCGCCAGGGCCTGTGCGTGATGCCCTGGCTGGAAGTCTTGCCGGACGGGCAGTCCCGCCGGGTGATTGGCGTCGACCCTCTGGCGGCCCTGTGTTTTCAGGAACAGGCTGATGTTGCCAGCTTTGATGGCCAGCCACTGGTTGGCCAGCCGTTCCTGGATATCGCCGACGCAGCTGCTCTAACGGCCGCCGAACAGCAGCTGTTCCTGATCCTGGCGGCGGGCGAGGGTCCTTTGCCCTCGGCCTATCGCACGGCCCCTTTCGCTTTGTCACCGGATACCGGCCAGCTGGGCGACAGTTTCCTGCTGAACCTGGATGCCTTGAGTGTACTGGTGTTGCTGATTACCGGGTTGCTCCTGCGCAGTGTCTATCTGTTGTCGCTGTCCCAGCGCCGGGACAGTTTCGCGCTCCTGGCCCGCTTTGGGGTGTCTGGCCGGCGGGTGCGCGGGCACCTGCTGTTGGAGCTTCTGTGTCTCGCCGCCCTCACCCTGATACCGGGTATCTGGCTCGGTCAGGCGCTGGCCTCGGTACTGGAAGGTGGCTTCGCCAATGTCATGGAAGGGCTGTTTGATAGCCGTCAGTTGGCGACCGGCGGCAACCACTGGCGGGTGCCTGCATTGGTGATGACCGTGCTACTGCTCGCCGTTGCCATGGTGGATTGGCTGATGCCGATGGTTGCCCGCGCCATGCCGGGCAGCCGCCTGCGGCCCGCAGCGGCCACATCTTTGGTGTTGGTCGGCCTGGCCGGTGTGTGGCTGGTCGATGTCTTGTGGCTGCTGTTTGTGGCTCTGGCACTGGTGTTGGCCGGTATCGGGTGGTTAATGCCCCGGGGCCTGTCGTTGTTGTCTGGTGCAGGTGTGCGGGCCAGCGCCCAGCCGGGTTGGCGCTGGTGGTGGGTCGAGTTTGGCGTGTTGTGCCGGCGCCTGGCGTTGCCCCTGGTGGCGTTACAGTTCTCCCTGGCCATGGTGTTGGCCGTGCAGGCTTTGGTGATTACCTTTGAAGACACCTTTGATCGCTGGTTGAGTCAGCGATTGTCGGCGGATGTCTACGTGCAGGTGCCGGAGGGCGCGGACAGCGCACTGGCTGCCAACTGGCTGACGGAGCATCTTCCAACCGCAGGCGAAGGGCTTTGGCACCATGTCCAGCGTGGCTCGGGCCGCTTGCGGCATGGGCAAGCCTGGCAAGATGTGGATATCTTTGCCGTGGCGCCGGTTGGCCCGCTGATGACTGGCTGGGGCCTGCTTGAGCAGACACGACAGCCCTGGCAGGCACTGGCGTCTGGTGCCGGTGTGATGGTTAACGAGCAGCTCGCCTATCGCCTGGGACTGTCCGTGGGCGCCGAACTGGAGCTGGTGCTGGCGGAGCGGGCCCTTGAACTGCCGGTGCTGGCCATCTACCCGGATTATGGCCGACCCGCGGGAGAAGTGATGATTGCCGGGCAAATTCTGCCGCCGGATTTCGAGGTGACGTTCGAGAGTTTCTCGATCTCCCCGGTCAGTGTCCCTATTGAAACCATCACTGACGCCTTTCGCGCACTCTGGGGCGAGCCGGCGTTGACCATCCGCGACAATCGCGCCATTCAGGACCTGGCCAACCGGGTGTTCGAGCAGACTTTTATGCTGACCCGTGCCATGACGGTGCTGACCCTGGCACTGGCGGCGGTTGCCCTGTTACTGATGGGCTGGGTGTTTCTGTCCACCCGCCTGTGGTACTTCCGACTGCTGGAAGTCTGGGGTATGACTAAAGCAGAGATCTTCCGGAAACTCCTGCTGTTGGCGCTGGCAGTCACTCTGAGTGCAGCGGCGCTGGCCTTGCCGCTGGGTGTTGGCCTGACCTGGGTGCTGGTGCACCGTATCAACCCCCTGGCCTTCGGCTGGTCACTGCCGATGGCTGTCTATCCGGTCTTCTGGTTGGAATTGCTGGCCCTGGCGTTGCTGATTGGCGGCTGTATTGCCTTGCTGATGCGCCGGCAGTTGGGGCGCCCTGCGGTTCGCCCATCGGTGACCGGCAGCGTGACGGGAGAAGAGCGATGAGGCTCCGTTGGCTGACCATGATGCTTGTCTGCGGGCTGCTTGCCGGTTGCAGCGAGCCGGGCACAGACGCAGGTTTTGCCGGCCTGGGCGGAGCGGCCGGCCCCGAGGACGGATTCGAGCAGCCGGGACCGGGCACGGAACTGGTTTTCCCCCGGGACTTCGGCCCCCATCCGGCCCACCGCATCGAGTGGTGGTACCTCACCGCGAATCTGGAAACGGACGCTGGCGAACCGCTGGGCTTGCAATGGACACAGTTCCGCCAGGCCATCGAGCCCCGCGATCTTGAGACTGAAGCTCCTGATCCCTCGGGCTGGCCATTGCAGGCGGCCTGGATGGCCCATGCTGCCGTCAGCTACCGGGAGCAGCACTGGTTCGGTGAACGTCTGGCCCGGGGTGATCTGGGCCAGGCCGGCGCCACCGTGGAGCCATTCCAGGTCTGGCTTGACCATTGGCAATTGACCACGGGTGCCTCCCCGGACGATTGGCAGGTGCAGGTCCGTCACGGGCAGCCTGATACCGACGACTACTGGGCGTTTGACCTTGAACTGACCGTGCGGGGTGCGCCGGTCGCCCACGGCGTGAGCGGCTTCAGCGCCAAGTCAGCCAGCGGCGAAGGTTCCATGTACTTCAGCCTGGTGGATATTGAAGTGACCGGACAGGTGAGGTTAGGGCGTGAAACTCTGCCAGTGCGCGGCAAGGCCTGGTTCGACCGGGAGTGGAGTAGTCAGTTTCTCAAAGCGGGCCAGCAGGGCTGGGACTGGTTTGCCCTGCACCTGGATTCCGGCGACAAACTGATGGCATTCCAGCTTCGGGAGCAGCAAGGTCAATTTCGCTCTGGCACCTGGATACCGGCGGGTGGTGAGCCGATTGCCCTGGCTCCGGGCCAGTTGCAGTTGGAACCGGGCACCGGCGCGGAGCCTGTGCCCACCCGGTGGCGCTTGGCGGTGCCGGACCATGATATTGATCTGACGCTGTCGGCTCCACCAGGTAACTACACCAACGATGGTTTGTATCCCTACTGGGAAAGCCCGGTAACGGTGACTGGCAGTCACACAGGGGCAGGGTATATGGAGCTTACGGGCTACTCCGAGCCGTAGCGCTTTACCAGACCAGGTCGCCGGATGGTGAAGCCTGCTCAGACCGCAGATCAATAATGGCTTCCTGGCTTTGCTGCTCGGCTTCAATCAGCTCCCGCAGCCGGATTTCCTGTTCTTCCAGGGGGCCGGACAGATCAATGATGATTTCCACGCGCCGGTTCTTGGCCCGGTTGTCTGCGGTGGTGTTTGCCACCCGGGGGCGGGTATCGGCCAGGCCGGTCACTCGCAGGCGCTCGGGCGACACCTGTTCCCGGGCCAGCAACACATTAGCCACTGCGGCTGCCCGGGCCGCTGACAGGTCCCAGTTGCTGAAGAATCTTTCCGTACGGATCGGGATGTTGTCGGTGTGGCCTTCTACCGCCAGATCGCCGGGCATGTCGGCCAGCACCTCTGCCATGTCAAGCAGCAAGCCCTCGAATTCCCAGGTCAGCTGAGCAGACCCGGACGGGAAGGATCCCTTCTCTTCGACCCGGATGACAATTCGGCGCTGGTCTTCCGAGACATTGATGCGCCCGTCCATAATCGCCGGCTCCAGTACTTCCAGGATCTCTGCCAGGTTGGCATCCATCTGTTCCTGAAGGGCGTCCTGCACCGCCTGCTCGGTGGGGTCGTTAAGTGTCTGCAGTTGCGGCTGCTGATCGGTGGTGGTCTGGCGGATTTCATTGACCACCGTCGGCTCCGGCGGTGCCGGTGAGAACTTGTCGAAGATCGGGCTGGTGCCCATGGGGACTTCCAGGGCCGGAACCTCCCGCTGAACGCCAAAGGCTTTGGATAATTCACCGGCAATCTGCTTGAACTTCTGGGCGTCGATTTCGGAGAACGACAGCAGTAACACGAAGAAGCACATCAGCAACGACATCAGGTCGGCAAAGGTGACAACCCAGGCCGGTATCGCACGCTTTTCCTCTTCCGGTAACTCGTCCATGGTCAGTCGCTTGCCGTCTCCGCTTCACCGTTCTTTGCGCGCTCTTTCGGGGGCAGGTAAGAAGACAGCATCTGTTCAATGATTCGGGGGTTGGTGCCTTCCTGTATGGCCACCAGCGCATCAATGTAGAGGGACTGCATACGGGCTTCTTCGGTCATTCGCAGCGACAGTTTGTCGGCGATGGGCGTGGCAATCATGGTGGCGATCATGGCGCCGTAAAGCGTGGTAAGGAGCGCCACCGCCATGGCCGGGCCGATGGATTTCGGGTCTTCCATATTCGACAGCATCTGTACCAGACCGATCAAGGTACCGATCATACCCATGGCCGGCGCCACATCAGCCAGGGCGTTGAACACCTTGGCCCCGGAACGGTTGTGGTCCAGGGTCATCAACCGCTCTTTGTTAAGCAGTTGCTTGATGGTGTTGGCGTCCTGGCCATCCACCAGCATCTGAATGCCCTGGGCCAGAAACGGCGAGCTGACGTCCCGGCCCTCAAGCCCCAGAACACCCTGTTTGCGGGCAATCTGGGCGACTTCAACCAGCTCGTCTATGCTGGCCTGGGTTTCCGGTAGCTTGAACTTGAACGCCCGGGCAGCCACCTTGAAGGCATCAAGAAACTGGAAAAAGCTGAATTTGGCTAGAACCACCAGCAGGCTGCCGCCCACTACAATCAGTAGTGACGCCGGGTTTAAAAATACCTCGGGAGACACGCCCAGTATCACCGCCGATGCGATAAGCATGATGGCGCCGACCAGGCCGATCAGGGTGGCAAAATCCACGGTTACTCCGTTAACTGCTGGGGGTTGAAGTCAGGGGGCGAGAGAATACCCTTTGATTATTCCTTAATCAATTGTCACCGTGGTGACATCGTCGGATTCCCGGTGTTCTTTCCAGGCGGCGTAGCGATGCAGGTCTGATTCCACCAGTTTCAGGCACAGTGCCACTACGCCGGCGTCGTCCAGAAAGCCGATGCCGAAAATGATGTCCGGAATCAGATCGATGGGGTTCAGCACATACAACAGCGCGCCGGCGATGGCGGCAATGCTTTTCCAGGGAATGGCCCGGTAATCGCCCCGCCAGTAATCCCGTATCAGGGAAAACATCAGCCGCACGTCGGTGGCGAACCGTTGCAGCCGGCCACTGCCCCGAACCTTTTCCTCAATGGCTTTCTGCCGTTCCAGCAGCGGCTTCAGGTCTTCCTTGGCGACCTTATCTGCTTCCTGTTTCAGTTGCGTTGCTGCTGCTCTTTCAGAGAACAATGCCATAGCTGTGCTCAATGGTTATCCGATGACTGTAACGGTAACGAAAGTCGTCCATGTCGTCATCTGTGTTTGTACTGGGTCGGGCAGTAAGCCCGCAAAACACCTTCCGGCCTTAATCGCGCATGTTTGGTGCTGCGCCCACTCACCCTCTTGCGCCAGAGCCTGAAACTGCCGGGTTTCAGCTCATGGCGCATCAGGCTGATTACGTCTTTTTCCGGCAGGCCATAGCAGGCTTCGATGGCCTCAAAGGGTGTGCGGTCTTCCCAGGCCATTTCGATAACCCGAGACAGGTCTTCAGGTGTTAGTGTGGAGCTCATCGCAGCACCTCAGCCCACAAAGATTCGTTTGGCCAGGCCTGCGCCTTTCAGACCTCGGATCGCCAGGGTGGTCACCAGCCCGCCAATCATCGCGCCCACCACACCGCAGGTGAGTATGTCCTGCCCGGTCAGGTACAGGCCGGGGATGTCGGTTTTCGGCCGCAGCCAGCGTTGTTCAAAGCGTTCCGGTGTGTGGTCCAGGCCATAGAGTTCGCCTTGCTCGTAACGGCAGAACCAGGCAGTCGACAGCGGTGTGGAGGTTTCCACATAGTCCACCTTGCCCCGGAGCTGGGGCAGCTTCTCATACATCACCTCCAGCAACTGGTCGGTGATCCGGGCTTTCACTGCCTCGTAATCATCACCTCGTTTGCCCCAGGTGGAGCCCTGCCAGGGCTCAAACATCTCCCAGGTGGTGGGGGCCACAATCTCGATGGTGGACGTGCCCGGCCAGCGATTCTGGTAATCCGGGTCTTTGGCCGCCGGGAACGAGATGTAGACCACGGGGAAAGGCGCGTTATGGGGATCACTAAGGAACCGCTCCACATTGCCATCGTGGTCTGCGCTCGGGTAAATCCAGAAGTTGGTGCGGGGCAGGCCGAGCTGGTCGGGCGTGCCTTTCAGACCGATGTAAAGACCGATATGTGGCATGGACGGCTTGATGTGTTCCCGATTGCCGGGATAGCCAATGCGGTCAGCGATGGACTCGGGCAGCAGTCGTTCGAAGGTATTGATCACCCCCGCATTGCTGATCACCAGTGGGGCGCGGATGTCATGGCCGTCGGCCATACGCACGCCAACGGCCTTGCCCTTCTCGATCAGGATATCCTTCACGTCGGCGTAGGTGAGCACATCGCCACCGCCGGCCTGAATCACCGGGATGATGGTTTTGGCAATTTCCGAGGCGCCGCCCACCGGGTAGAAGCCACCATACAGGTAATGCTTGGCGATCAGCGCGTGCACCATAAAGCTGGAATGTTTGGGCGTCACGCCGCAATCGCCCCACTGGCCGGTGATGGCGCCAATCAGCTCCTGGTTGTCGGTCAGGTCGCTTAACACCTCGTAGGTGGTCCGGTTAAAGCAGTCCGGGAGGACGGTTTTCAGGCCCCGGGAAACCAGCGGGCCGGCCAGGGCCGGGGACAGTTTGGACAGGGTGTACCACTGCATGCCGTCGGCAACTTTTCCGAGCAGGGCCAGGTAGCGATCGATGGCTTCGCTTTCGTTTGGGAACGAGGCCAACAGGGAATGCCGCAGGCCCTCCTTGCCGGCCCGAAGGTTGACGACCTTGTCGCCCAGGAAGAAACGGTCGTAGTTCTCGTCCATGGGCGCCCATTCGAGCTTGCCATCGGTGATGTAATCGAACAGCCGGCGGCCAAGAGTATGGCGGGCGCCCATGTCACCAATGTAGTGCACACCCACGTCCCATTCATAGCCGTTGCGGGCATAGCTGTGGGTGTAGCCGCCAGCGGTGTAATGCTGTTCCAGAACCAGCACCTTGTAGCCGGCCTTGGACAGGCAGGCGGCGGTGGTCAGGCCGCCAATACCAGAGCCGATCACCAGGGCGTCATAAGGGCCTTTCAAACGGCTGGCCCGATAGCGGGTGCCGATACGGATGGAGCTGGGTGTCAGTGTTTTTGAGGTTGTTTTCTTTACCACCACGATTTTCCCCACATGTGCGGATTGGCCCAGTTATCGGGATTGTTCCAGGCCCGTTTATGGTTGTAAGTATCCAGATTGTAGGTGTAAAGCGTGAGTGCGCCGTTCTCGGTTTCCAGCTCTGCGTGGCGCTGGAACCCCAAAGCGATGAAATCGGTAAAGCCCCAATCGGAGGACTGGGGCATAACGACGGCAATCTGGTGGGCGCCGTAGTTCCTCAGCTGGCCCAGTAACAGGGCGCCTTCTTCATAGGGAAGGTGCTCAAGGGTGTCGGTGATCAGGGCCAGATCCGGTGTCTGGGCCGGTGGCAGGTGGGCGTTTGGGTCTTTGGTGTCCAGAGTCAGTAACTGGCACCCTGCCTGCTGCTTCCAGACTGCTGCAACGTCGTTGGCGGTGCTTCCGCAAGAAAGCAGGGTTTGGGGTTGGCTGGTGTCGATGATTCGTGCCAGAACCTTGGCCGGGCTGTCCGCTGATGTGCTCATAGAATGGGCCAGTCTGCTGCGTCCACGGTATGCAGGCCCACCGGTTGTGAAGACCTGCCCTGCCATCGCTCAACGAAGGCTCCATCAGGATCGTATTGTTGCGCCTGCTTGTCCAGATTGAATTGCCGCAAGCCTCGCGGGTCTGCGCCCACGCCGGCCAGGTACTGCCAGTTGCCGTAGTTGCTGGCGACATCGTAATCTACCAGCTGCTGTTCAAACCAGGCTGCGCCGTAGCGCCAGTCCAGTTCCAGTTCGTGCACGAAGCAACTGGCGACCAATTGCCTGGCCCGGTTGCTCATGTAGCCGGTTTCGCGCAGTTGGTTCATGGCGGCGTTGACGATGGGATACTGGGTGTTTCCTTCACACCAGGCCTTAAAACGATGGCCATAGAAGGTCACCTGCCGATGCTTGCGTTGCACACCATCCCGGCGGAACAGGTGGCTGCCGTGTTTGAGCGCGTACCAGTAGAAGTATTCGCGCCAGAGCAGTTCGAACCAGAGCCAGTAGGTGGAATCGTTACGGGTGTGCTGGCGTTCGTAATCTTCGATGGTGGCAGCCACCTCCCGAGCTGACAGGCTGCCATTGGCCAGCCAGGGGGAAAACTTGGAGGACGAGTCCCAGTCATCCAGGGCGTTGCGGGTTTCCTTGTAGGTGGCAATGCCGTGGTTGCCAAAGCAATACTCTTGCAGGCGCGCCAGCCCGGCAGTCTCTCCGCCTGTAAACGTCAGCGCCGATGAGGGCTCCGGGATAGGCGGGCATTCACCCCGGTTGTCTTCCGGGAACCCGGGCGGCGGTGGCAGGGCGGTCAGCGTGCGAATACGCAGAAGATCGGGGCCCCGTTCGCCCTGCTTCTCGATCCGCTTGCGGAACTGGGAAAAGGTTCCGGGCAGCTCGCTGAGAGGCATAGGCAGCGAGCCTTCCGTATACAGGCTCAGTGTTTCGAACTCCTGAAACAGGGTGTTTGGCAGCTTCTGTTGAAGCGTCTGCCACTGTTGCGCTTCGATGGTGCCGGGCTGGCGTGAGCGAATAATGCGATCAACGGAATGCTGGTGAACCAGCCCAGGGAGTGCCTGCTCCGGTTCTCCGAAGGCAATGTGCAGCCGCTGGCCCAGGGCCCGCAGGCTGCGCTCCAGGTCGGTCAGGCTTTGCCACAGAAACCGCCATCGATGCTCACCCATCGCCCGGCACTGGAATGGCCCGTTGGCAAACCACCGGGGATCCACCACGTACACGCACAGCAACATGTCAGAGCGGGCCGCTGCCAGTAGCGCTGCGTTATCGTGCATTCGCAGGTCGCGGGTAAACCAGTAAAGCGTTTTCAAAGTATTAAACCTTCTGAAAAAGTTACCGGAACATACGTCAGTAATTGCCCGGAGGATTGGCGTCTGTTTCAGGCCTTGAGGGCACTGACGTGCTAAAGTCCAAGGTTAATGCTGGCAGGCAATTCGACTCAACCGGATACCAGGAGATTGAAAGTGATTAAATCCCGCGCGGCTGTAGCCTTTGAGGCTAACAAGCCACTGGAAATTGTGGAAGTGGATGTGGCGCCGCCTCAAGAGGGCGAAGTGCTTGTGAAGATTGTCGCCACCGGTGTGTGCCATACCGATGCCTACACTCTGTCTGGTGCCGACCCGGAGGGCCTGTTCCCGACGATTCTGGGCCATGAAGGTGGGGGCATTGTGGAAGCGGTTGGCCCGGGCGTGAAAGACCTGAAGGTAGGTGACCATGTCATCCCTCTGTACACCGCTGAGTGTGGCGAGTGTAAGTTCTGTACCTCTGGCAAGACCAACCTGTGCGGTGCGGTGCGGGCGACCCAGGGCAAAGGCGTGATGCCGGATGGTACTTCCCGTTTCTCGTACAACGGCCAGCCTCTGTACCACTACATGGGCTGCTCTACCTTCTCCGAATACACCGTGCTGCCGGAAATTTCCCTGGCCAAGATTCCCAAAGAAGCACCTCTGGAAAAGGTGTGCCTGCTGGGTTGTGGTGTCACCACCGGTATCGGTGCGGTGATGAACACCGCAAAGGTGGAAGAGGGTGCCACTGTGGCCATCTTCGGCCTGGGGGGAATTGGCCTGGCAGCGATCATCGGCGCCACCATGGCCGAGGCCAGCCGAATCATCGCCATCGACATCAACCCTGGCAAGTTTGATATCGCCAGGCAGCTGGGTGCCACCGACGTGGTCAACCCCAACGACTACGACAAGCCGATTCAGGAAGTCATTGTCGAGATGACCGACGGCGGTGTGGACTATTCCTTCGAATGCATCGGTAACGTCAAGGTGATGCGTGCAGCCCTGGAATGCTGCCACAAGGGCTGGGGTGAGTCGGTGATTATCGGCGTGGCCGGTGCCGGTGAAGAAATCAGCACCCGCCCGTTCCAGCTGGTGACAGGCCGGGTGTGGCGTGGCTCCGCGTTTGGTGGCGTGAAGGGCCGTACCGAACTGCCGTCCTACGTGGAGAAGGCCGAGAAGGGTGAGATTCCGCTGGATGTATTCATCACCCATGAAATGCCGCTGGAAGACATCAACAAGGCGTTCGACCTGATGCACGAAGGCAAGAGCATCCGTACGGTGATTCACTTCTGATCAGGGTTGCACCCAGGTCAGAACGTTAAAGGGGAGGCCGGCGGCCTCCCCTTTTTTTGCGGTCATAGACTCAGCCTGTTAGCTGGCCTGTAACGCCTGCACCACGGCCTTGGCGGTGCCCTCGGAAGAGGCCGGGTTTTGCCCGGTGATCAACTTGCCGTCCACCACAATGTGCGGTGCCCAGTCATCGCCACGGGTATAGCGGGCGTTGTTCTGCTTGAGCATGTCTTCCAGCAGAAACGGCACGATGTTGGTGAGCTGAACGGCGTCTTCTTCGGTATTACTGAAACCGGTGACTTCCCGGCCGCCTACGATGTTCTGATCCGGCTTGACGAACACGTTCTTGAAAACCGCCGGGGCGTGGCAAACAGCGCCAATCACCTTGTCCTGCTCGTAGGCCGTCTTGATCAGGGCGATGGACTTTTGATCCTCTGCCAGATCCCACAGCGGGCCGTGGCCACCGGGGTAGAAAATGGCATCGAACTGGTTCATGTCCACATCCGCCAGCTTTTTCGTGCTGGCGAGCATTTCACGGGCGTGAGTGTCGTCCATGAAGCGGCGGGTGGATTCAGTGAGGGCGTCTTCGGCTTCACTGTTGGGGTCTACCGGCGGCTGACCGCCTTTAGGGGACGCGAGGGTAATGTCGGCGCCTGCGTCCTTGAAGACGTAAAACGGTGACGTGAACTCTTCCAGCCAGAAGCCTGTCTTGTGGCCGGTATCGCCCATTTGGTCATGGGAAGTCAGTACCATCAGTATCTTCATAGTGGTCGATCCTTGTGTCGGAGTTCAGAAACGAGTTTGATGTGCCTTACCCCGAGACCTTGTGACGGGATGGCGATATTTCAACAGGGATTACGGTTACAGGTAGGTTATGGATGCTGCGGCCTACTATACTGTCATCGTTTTACACTCATTTGACCATGGATTGAGGCCGAAATGGACGTGAGAAACACACCGCTGTGGCTGGCATCTATACTGCTAGCGTTCTCCTTGTCAGCACAGGCGCAGCAGGGCACGGAAACCGTCGAACCACTCACGGTCACCGTCGGGGTGAACCATTCTCCGCCCTACCGAATACTGGAAGCCGGCCATAAAGGTGGCCTCTATCTGGAGATTTTCGAGGAAATTGCCGATCGCCTTGGTTGGCAGGTGAAGTACCGGGAGGCGCCGTTTCGGCGTGTTCTGCTGATGCTGCAAAGAGGGGAAGTGGATGTAATGCTGGGGCCGCTGAGAACCGACGGTCGCGAGGACTACATGACCTTCGTTGCCCCCGCTTTCCCGCCGGAGCGCCGTCTTTTCTTCTATCTGGATGACGACCACCGGATCACCCGCTACAACGATCTTTACGGAAGAACGGTTGGCGTCCTGGATGGCGCCACCTACTTCAGCCGGTTTGATCGCGACAGGGATCTGATCAAAGAATCGGCACCGCACTACGAGAACCTGATGCTGATGATGGAAAAAGGCCGGGTGGATGTGGTGATCGCTCCGGAACTTGTAGGCCTGTACACCATCAGTCGATTGCAACTCCCGGCGCAGGTATCTCCGTTTTTTGTGCCGGGCGAACGTTCCTGGATTGCGGTGTCGGATAAATCGCCTGCGCTAAAATATGCTGACGACATTCGCGCGGCCCTGAAGCTGATCGAACGTGAAGGTATCAAGGAAAATCTTGTGTTGAAGTACCTGGAACAACCCGCTCAATGACCCCTGACCACAACGATTTATGGTTTTTGCCCCTTGGCGGCACGGGTGAAATCGGTATGAACCTGAACCTCTACGGCCACGATGGCCAGTGGTTGATGGTGGACTGCGGGGTGACCTTCCCCAAGCCGGGCCGTATCGCGGCCGATGGCACCGTGCACCATCGTGGTGAGCCACCGGTGCAGATGGCAGACCCGGCGTTTATCGCCGACCGGCGGGACAAACTGGCGGGGTTGATCATTACCCATGCCCACGAAGATCACATCGGCGCCGTGCCCTATCTCTGGCCACTGCTGCAGTGCCCCGTCTACACCAGCCGATTTACCGCTGAAATCCTGCGCCGAAAGCTGGCGGAGTTTGATCTGTTGCATCGGGTACCGATCATCGAGGTGGACACCGGAGAGCGCCGGCAGATCGGCACGTTCAATGTGCAGTGGCTGGCACTCACCCACTCGATTCCCGACCCCAATGCCCTGATGATCCGCACCCGGATTGGCAACATTTTCCACAGCGGTGACTGGAAGCTGGATGATAATCCGTTGGTTGGTCACGGTTACACCACATCCACGTTTACCGATCTGGCGGAAGAAGGTGTGGCCGCCATGGTCTGTGATTCCACCAACGCCACCGTGCAGGGCCACTCGGTCTCCGAGGCGGCGCTGCACGAAGGCCTGCGGGACCTGATTGCGGTGGCCGAGGGGCGGGTGATTGTCACCTGCTTTGGCAGCAATATTGCGCGCCTGCACACGCTGGCCAGTATTGCCCGGGAAACAGGCCGCTACATGGGATTGCTGGGCCGCTCGTTGGTAAACATGAGTGGTGCGGCCAAGGCTACGGGGCTTTGGCCGGGCTCAGACAAACTGATCAGCCCCGCCCATCTGGGCTACCTGCCGCGCCATGAGGTGCTGGGTGTGGCCACCGGCAGCCAGGGTGAACCTCGAACCGCGTTGCGGCGCCTTGCCCAGGGCAGCCACCCGGATTTTGAGCTGGAAGCAGGTGACACGGTGATTTTCAGTGCCCGGGCAATACCCGGCAATGAAGAAGCCATCGAGGCGCTGATCAGCCAGCTGCGCAAACTGGGGGTGATTGTGATTACCGCCGAAGACGCGGGCGTGCCCATTCATGCCTCAGGCCATCCGGCCCAGGATGAACTCAAGGCGATGTATCGCTGGGTTCAGCCCCGCATTGCCATTCCTGTTCACGGTGAGGCTGTACACATGGACGTGCATGCCGATCTTGCGAAAGGTGCAGGCGTGCCCAGGGCCATGGTTGGCCGAAATGGCGACCTGTTCATGGTGCGGCCAGTACCGGGCATTCGGCGTCAGGTTGTCGAAACCGGACGGTTGGGGTGGCAGAAGCAGGAGTTGGTCAGAGTGTACTGAGGGTTACAAGGAACTTAGTAAGCTTATGATGGTCTATGTCGCCAATCCGTGAGTGACGCAAGGGAATGAAGATGACCACTATTCGATTATGGGATCTACCGGTCCGGCTGTTTCACTGGTTGTTGGTGTTGGCGGTGGTTGGTGCCATCGCGACCACCAAGCTCGGTGGCAGCTGGATGGTTTGGCATGAGCGATTTGGTTTGCTGGTTGTTGGCTTGCTGGCCTTTCGTATCGCCTGGGGCTTTCTGGGTTCCAGTTACGCAAGGTTTACCCGTTTTGTACGCGGCCCCGGCGCTATCATGGCCTATCTCAAAGGCGGGTGGCAGGGCGTGGGCCACAACCCGCTGGGTGCTTTATCGGTTCTGGCCCTGATCGGCCTGTTCGGTTTTCAGGCCGCGACTGGGTTGTTCGCCAATGACGAAATTGCCTTCTACGGCCCTCTTTACCCGCTGGTGTCGTCAGATCTAAGCGGCACCTTGAGTGGCTGGCACCGGCAAACCGAATGGTATCTGTACAGCCTGATGGCCCTGCATGTGGTAGCGGTGATGTTCTACACCCACGTGAAGAAAGACAATCTGGTGAAGCCGATGATCACTGGCAGGAAAGTGGTCTCAAAAGGGCGCGCCGAAGATGCTAAAGGCGGGGGTGCGATGGCATTCGTGGTGTCTCTGGTGCTTGCACTGGCGGTGGTGTGGGCGGCCAGCGGTGAGCTTGTATCACCACCGCCGGCACCCGCACCTGCACCCCAGGATCTGGGCTGGTAGGTTAACCGCGATGATCAGTCGGCGCGGAAGTTGTCATGGCAGGCCTTGCAGGTTTGCCCGACAGCGCTGAACTGTCTTGCCAGGGAGGCGCGGTCACCGGTGGCGGCCACTTCCTGCAGTTTGTTGGCTTCACGAACAAAGTTGGTGCCGACTTCCCGGACTTTATCCGTTCGTTGGA
Organism: Marinobacter sp. GH_1; assembly: GCF_048595985.1. Lineage (NCBI taxonomy): Bacteria > Pseudomonadati > Pseudomonadota > Gammaproteobacteria > Pseudomonadales > Marinobacteraceae > Marinobacter > Marinobacter sp. GH_1. Next base: position 303,295 of record NZ_CP184460.1, read on the forward strand.
AAAACTCAGGCTTCAAACGGGTGTTCTCTGCCTTGTCCATGGTCGAGTCCGGGCTGAACAGAGCGCCCATACCAGAGTTGGCAATGGCGGCAATGGCATTGGCTGCGGCTTTCATCTGGTCAGCATTGAATTCCACATCGCCATCAACCGCCTGGGCTTTGATCTTGCCCATGTTCCAGGCCATGAACTGGTAGCCAGCCTGGCGTGCTTCGATCTGGTCTTCCACGCTCAGTTGAGCCGCTGCAGGCATGGCAAACGATGTGGCAAGTATGGCGGCGGTAATCACACCGGTTTTTTTCATCTCAGGTCCCTCTCTTTTAGTCGGATTGGTTAGGCTACCAAAATGCTCTATAAAGGCATGGTTATGAGCATGCTACCTGTATAGACTCATTGCTGACAGTTATAACAGACCAAAGTTCAATCTGGAGAATTCCGCATATGGCGATCTGGACGGTAACCCCGAACCTGGAATACATGGCTGAGGCGAGTAAAAACACCGCTGTAAGTCATATGGGTATTGAATACCTGGAAGTTGGTGACGACTACGTGAAAGGCCGCATGCCGGTGGACCAGCGCACCGTGCAGCCGTTCGGGATTCTGCACGGCGGCTCGTCGGTATTGCTGGCGGAAACCCTGGGCAGCATGGCGGCCAATTGCTGCCTGAAAGACAAGAACACCGTGGCGGTGGGGCTCGATATCAACGCCAATCACATTCGCCCGGTGACCGGCGGCTGGGTATACGGCACGGCCCGCGCCCAGCACATCGGCAGCACCACACAGGTTTGGGAAATCCGCCTGGAGAACGAGCAAGGCAAGCTTACCTGCATCTCCAGGCTGACCATGGCGGTTACCAAGCGTCCCGGTTGATGGGTTTGCGCGCCAGCACCGCCACACTGGCACAGATGGCCATGGCAGCGATAACCACGGTTGGCCCGGTTGGCAGATCCTGCCAGGCTGAGATCAGAAGCCCCAGACTGTGGCCCGCCAGGCACGTGAGTATGGCGAAGACGATGCTGGTGCCACGCAGATGTATCAGTAGCAGTGGGGCGGCAATCAATGAGGTGAACACCACGTAGATGCCGGCCAGGTCGACCGTCAGGGTGATGGCGACAGCGAATAGTGGCAGGAACAGCCAGCCGGTATAGCACTGGGGCAGGGCGTACTGCCAGACCAGCACGGCGATAGCCAACAGCACCATCGGGCCAAGCACTGCAGGTGTGGTCCAGAGCAGGTCGCCGTTCAGCGTATGGGCAAGCCTCTGTGCGCCGTGGGGGTCCTGGCTTACCAGCAAGGTGGCCAGGCACGCGCCCAGTGCGTAGAGCAGGCCGATCATGGCTTCACGGTGACGGGTCAGATACCGTAAAACCAGGCTGACCAAGGTAACAGCCAGCAGAGCAAGGGCCAGGCTCCCGGAGAGGCTCAGGGCAGAGCCGCCGGCGGGTAATACGGTACCGACCAGTAAAATGCCCAGCGCCGCCCACTGGGCGATCGCCAGATCCGCAAATACCATACCCCGCTCAAGTACCCGGTTGCCCAGAGGCACCAGGGCGACTGCAGTCAGCGTGCTGGCGGTGAGTGCCGGCCACATCCAGCCCCACTCAGTCCACATTCGTTGGCTCCTGATGATTCAACAGCGCGTCGATGATCAGGTTGATAACTTGCCCCAGAGTCTCTTCACCCGGTTGGCCGGTGACGGTGCCAGGTAGCACTATCGCCGGTACCCCGGATTGTGACGATAACCACCGGGCCGGACGATCATCCTGATAGGAGGCAAGCATAATCACGCTGGCGCGAGCCAGGTCCGGGGTGGCCAGTACGTTCCGCAGGTGCGTGCTGCCGGGTGGTAACCCGGGTTTCGGCTCCAGGTCGGCAATGACCTCGATGCCCAGCCAACGCAGCAGGTAATCGAAGGTGGAGTGTTGGGTAATCACACCGGTCCCTGTCAGTTGACGGGCCGCAGTGCGCCAGGATTGGCGGTGCTGGTTCCACTCTCCCCGCCACCGAATGTACCTCACTTGAATCTGCGCCTGCTGATCGGGGACCAGAGATGCGAGTCGCTCTGCGAGGGCACTGGCAACCAGGGGAATGGCGTCTGGAGACAGGTGCAGGTGCGGGTCGCCCTCTGGGTGGACATCCCCCATGCTGCGGTCAACGTGCTCATGACTCTGATGCAGCGGCGCATGGTCGGCGGCAAAGAACAGCCCATCGCTACCGGGCTGGATCTTGCGATTGGCCGCCCTTGAGATCAGCGAAGGTAGCCAGCCGGCTTCCAGCGACGCACCCGTGCACACGGCCAGGTCGGCTTTACGCATGGCGGCAATCAGGCTGGGCCGGGCCTCGATGTAGTGCGGGTCTTGCCAGGCGGTGGTCGCGGTGGTGATGTTTGCATCCGGCAGCAACACCGAGACCAGGCTGGCCCACTCCGGTTCGCAGGCGAACACATTCAGATTGGCGCTGGCCGGCATGCTGGCAAACGCCAGCAGCCAGCCAAACGCCCACGCCAGGCGGTTGGGCTTAGAAATCATGGGCACCATGAGCTCCGAAAGTCATCACGTATTGCAGGGTGACGGTGTTGTCGGCGTCCTCGAAACCATGTGCGCTCTGGTGCGTGTACTGCAGACGCAGAGTCGAGAAGTGGGACCGGGACCAGGCCAGCATCACATCGGTTTCTTTCAGTTGCTGATCGTGGAAGTGGTCACCATGGGCTTCCTTGAGATCCACCCGGCCATAGCGGGCTCCGACAGACCACTGTGGGGTAAAGCGGTAGACAGCGGAGGTATACCAGCCCTGGTGGTAATCTGAGGAGCGGGCATGTTCGTTCAGTTCGTCCGCGTACAGGTATTCGCCGCTGAGCGTCAGCTGTTGCTGTCGGGTGTTGCCGTTAGGCGACCATTTCCAGACCAGGTCGGCGATATAGAGGTTCTCGCCGGTGTAGGCGGCGGCATGGCTGTGGTCATGATCACCGTGGTCATGATCATGGTCATGATCGTGATCGCCGTCATGGTCACCATGAACCTGGCGGTTGTTCAGATAGGACAGCCCGGCCTGCCAGCTTTGTGACACCCCAATGTCGCCACCGAAACGAGTGTTGACGGTGTACACACCAATGTCTTCGTCACCTTCCGTCAGGCGATTGCCGTTGAAAGCTTCCGCCCCGATCTGCCAGAAAAACGGTGTGGGCATCAGCAGGTTGACCCGCAGACCGTCGTCGAAGTAGTGGCTGCCCAGCAGAGCCCGATAGGCTGCGGGGCGCTCGACAAAGTTGTCCTCATGCATGTGGCGACTGTTCAGGTAACCGACCTGGGACAGGAATCGGCCGCCCCGAACACTCAGGTTCCAGGGCATGCCGGTGGTCTGCAGGTAGGCTTCTTCCAGTGCTACTTCGGTTTCGCCGTGATGTTCTTCCAAAACTGCAGTCAGGCGGCCTGTGAACAGGTCATCGATGGGCGCAGACAATGACAGCTCGGTGTGCCCAAGCCCAAAACCCTCGTCCCGGTGGGACAGCGCGGTGGCGTTCTGTTTGTAATAACCGTCCAGAACCACGCTGATGTCTGGGTTCATTTCATTGGCCTGGGCCGACGCAAATGGCATCAGCAAGGTGGAGAACAGGCCGGCTTGAAGGCGGGTAAAACGCATGTTGAATCCTCGTACTGCTTGCATAGGAAATGGAGTCGGCGCCGGCGATGCGTTAAGCAGCCGGCGCGGTGTCATTGGTGTTGGTTAGTGAGCGTGATCGTGGTCGTGATCATCCATCAGGCCAAGCCAGACCAGGCTGGCGGCCTGGAAGTCCAGGGCGATGGTCCGCAGAACCTCCCGCTCATGGGTGTCGATTTCGATGATGGACTGACCGTCCGGTGTCAGTACAAACAGGCGGTCTTCGCTGGCCGATTCGGTAAACGCAACTTGGTCGTCCTCTGCCAGAGGCGCCATAACGTCCAGGGTGGCAACCAGTAGCCAGCTGTCGGCAGGGTCGAACAAGCGAAGCTTGCCGTCATTACCGAACACGTAGAAGGTTTCGCCATGACCATCAAAACCCTGGGCAACGCGAGTGACGCCTTCGCCCAGAGTCAACTCCAGGTAGGGCTCGGCGTCTTCCGGGTTGATGACGAAAAGCTGGTTTCCGGCAACACCGACCAGGGCGTCGACGTCATGATGAGCAACCAGGGTGCCAATGCGACTGCCGTCGATCAGGGTTGGTGGGTTATCCAGTTTTTCCGCGGGGAAGGTATCGTCTTCCAGATCGATCACCAGCACACCATCGGAGCAGCCGAAGGCCAGGGCGTGGTGATTGGCTGCCGCGCCATGCAGGCGTGGGCATTGTTCAGCGTAGAGGTGTTCGTGTGTGAAACTGCCACCGTCCAGCTGGTACCGCTCAACTTCCGCCGGCAGGGTCGTATCGGTAATCGATGAATCACGACGGGTGACGAACAGGCGATCCCCTACCATCTTGGCAACGCCATGCATGTTGTTGTCGCGACCCAGAGATGCGACCTCACTGTTACTTTCCAGGGAGTGGTCGGAGAACACTGTCACCTTGGCGTTGGCCGCGCTGGCTGCGCCGTCGTAGAACACCACGCCATACTCTTCGCCGAGGGAATAGTGGGTGGGCCGGTGATCGTTCAGCGTCAGGCTCAGCATGGATGGCGTTTCCGCGTAATCATGCATGTGGTCGCCGTGGTCTTCGGTATAGAGTCCGCTGTCCACAAAGGACACCAGGTCATCTCCGCGCTGGATGACTACCCCATACCGTGCGTTGGGTGATCGGTACAGGCGGGGTGCCTCACCGTCCAGAGGGAATTGTTCCAGGATGCTTCCGTCGTCCAGGTCCATCACCTTGATCTGTGAGCCGGTGCTGTCATAAATGGCCAGGCGCCCGGCGGTATCGATCTCTGTGTGGTCGTGACCGTCACCGGAGCTGCTGCCGCCGCATCCAGAAAGCATAAGCGCTGAGGCTGCGACAATGGATGTAATGATCAGCCTTGGTGTTACCGGCTTTTGAGCGGGAGGTGCTAGTTTCATTGAGTTCTCACTCCTTTGTTCATGTTATAACGTTGCATTTAAAGTTCAGGATGAAAGCCAGTCGAGGCCAACAATCAGTCTTGGGGTGCCATTCGGTTGCGGTGAACGGTGCACCAGTCCCCGGCCCTCATTGCCCTCCCATGCCTCGCCCTTCAGAAGGGCGACAGCGGCAGTGGGTATGGTTTGAATCTGATCTGAGGGAACGCTTTGCTCTGGCAGGGGGCCTTCACCAGCAGGACGGGCAACGAGGGGTTCGGGTAGCCACTCGGTTCCGGGCCCGCGGTAAGTGCAAAGCAGCCGCACCGGTACCCGATCCACATGAAATCTGGGGCACATAGTGTCAGCCAGAACATGTATGCGAAGACCTATCGCTTCAGGCTCAAACAGGCACTGATACATCTCTGCCAGCTCGTCGACATCGGCAATCCAGTGGTTGGAACCCTCGATATCAAGAGCCCACCCGGGCAACGCAGTGGCCGCACTTTGCCCACGTTCGAGGCTGACGAAACGCTCAAGGTTCCCCGCGCGGTTACAGAATTCATTTACGAATGCGGCCCAAAGGTTGTTCCGAGGTCTCTGCCAGACGGCCAGGTTAACGTTGTCACGGAGTATTTCCGCAAGGCACTGTACATTTTGCCCGTGGACACTCAGGGAGTGTTCGAGGTTATGAGGGTGTTGTGTCATTGCTAGAACCTCTTGGTCTGGCGAGAGAAGCCGAATCCGGGCTGACAATGTTATGTTATAACATATGATTTGTGAAGGGCTGACACGAATTGGCGAAACTGGTTTGAGGAAGTTGACCGGGGTTTGAGAGATATCAAGTTTTCAGCCTGCCGGTCGGCAGGATCGGTGATACACTCAATTTAGTTCATTTTATCAACCAGTTTGCAGCGGATGCGTTCTCGCATCAGGAGACTGTGTGTTAATCAAAGTGACGATTGGTGCGGCGATGACAAGGTTCGTGGTTGCCTGCTTGATGATGGTGTCGGTAAGCCATCACGGGGTTGCGGCCGGAGAGTCTGAAAGGTTCGTATGCACCACACTCGTGGCCAGTGGTAATCCTCAGTACCCACCTCTGCTTTGGCGTTCAGACCGGTCGCCCGGGGAGCTGGTTGGCGCTATACCAGCATTTTTGCGGGAGCTGATAGAGCCGCTCGGAGTTAAAGTTGAGGTTCGGGACAAGGGTTCCTGGGCCAGGGTGCAGCATCTTGCAAAGCTGGGTGATCTTGATCTCGTGGCCGGCGCCTTTATGACATCGGAGCGCATTGGTTATATGGATTATGTGTTGCCGCCGATGACTCACTTACCCACCAGCGTCTGGGTGCCAAAAGACCGGCCTTTTGAGTATCGCCATTGGCCGGACTTGTTGATGAAGCGGGGCAGCACCCTGATCAACAACAGTTTTGGTCAGCGTTTCGATCAATACGCAAAAGCAAACCTGATGATCGAGGGGGTGCGCACGATAGAGCAGTCATTCCTCATGGCGAGGGCGGGCCGAGTTGACTATGTGTTGTACGAGCAACTTCAGGGGCAGGTGAAACTCCAGAAGCTCGGGCTTGCCGGCGATTTTATTGCACTGGACCCACCGATTTCGAGGGAGGGGCTGTTCTTTGCGTTTCCGAAAGGCTCACCGTGCAATTCAGAATCCTTCAGGGAAGCTTTTATGGAACGGCTCTCGCACCTGACGGTGAACAGAAGATTGCCAGCGCTTATCGAGGAATATACGGCGCGGTACGTTGGCAATCAGGGCTTATAGCGGTGCATCGAGGTTGACCTGACAACGTCCAAGCTCTTTCGAGCGATAGAGTGCCCGGTCTGCTCTGTGTAGCAGGTCTTCCAGGCGCTGGTCTTGCCGCCCCAGACTGGTGATCCCGAAACTGGCGCTGATCTGGATTGCGCAGCCCCGATAATCTACTGTGAGGCTGGTCAGCGCACTCAGAAGTCGGTGAGCGGTATCCAGAGCTTCCTGCTCCGTGGTTTCCGGGAGCAGGAGTGCGAATTCTTCGCCGCCCATCCTGGCAAGGATGTCATAGTCGCGGATGTTCTCCCCAAGCGTTGAAGATACCTTGCGAAGCACCTCATCGCCCGCCTCGTGACCATGGGTGTCGTTGACTTGTTTGAAATGGTCGAGGTCCATCATGATCAGTGCCGTCGGGGACTGTTGTCGCAGGGCGCGGCTGAGTAGCTGATTGCCGAACTCAAAGAACGCCCGGCGATTCCTGAGCCTGGTCAGTTCATCCTCGAACGCGGCGGCCCGAGCCCGCTCGTGGGCTTCGTGTAACGCCAGCTCCATGTTCTTTCGTTCAGTTATGTCAGTTGCAATCTCCAGCCTCGCCAGCCGACCATCGGTCCACTGAATAGCCTGATCCCGGCACTGGTACCAGCGTTGGTCGAGCTGGTTCTGGAACTCCCAGACATGAGGTGCGTTGGCGGTGCCGTCATCGGCGACAAGCAGGTCATTCGTGCAGAAAGAGCAAGGGCCGTCGCTGTCTTGCAGCACCTGCCAGCATTTGCGGCCGTCGATGCTGCCCCAGATGCGGCGGCCGTAGGCATTCATGTAAAGTAATTCGTGGGTCTCGAAGTCAGATACATAAACCAGGGCATCGAGATTGTCGAGCACGGCCTGCAGGCCCTCGGCGGAGGTACTGGTGTCCGGAACCGGTTTTTCCGGTTGGGCGGGTAGGTTGATGGATGGTATCCCGGATCTCATTGGTACTTTTGTCTTCGTTTGATTTTTCGCCAATGTGTTGCCGAGTATGGCGTCTTTGGCCGTCGCCTGCACCCGGAATCTGTCCTATTCTTCGGCTTGTACCTACGATTACCTGATGACTTCGGATGGTGTAAGTCAGAGATAAAATGTTTCAGGAGCAACGGTATGGGGCATCGATCTTTGCCACTTTGGTGGTTGGCGTTTGCAGCGGCACTGATTCCCTTGCTGACAATTCACCTCACCTTTGCCGTATCGGTAATGGAGGGACATGTTTCCTGGTGCGTGCCGTACTGGGACAGCTGCACCAGTATCAGCCGAACCGGTCGCCACGGTACCGCCTATTTCATTTTTAAGGGGACCATGTTGCCGGCAGCACTGCTGGGGATTCTGTTCTGGTGGCTGAATGGTCTCTGGTTGCGCCAGCTTGGTGTTCAGGCTCGGCGCGTTGCCTGGATTCCGTGGCTCGGGTTGATTGCCTGTGCTGCCCTCGCCTTTTATACCCTGGCGCTGGGTCATGCCGGGGACGGTTTTAACCTGACTCGCCGTATTGGCGTTGTTCTGTATTTTTCATTCACCTATCTGTGCCAGTTGCTGGTCAGCGCCTGCCTGATGAATCATCCGAGGTGGTACACCTCCGGCCTGCGCTTGTTGCGCCTTTGCCAACTGACGCTGGCAGTGGGTATTCTTTCGGTGATTCTGACCGCGGTGGTGCCGGACTGGTATAGCCAGAAAGACGATGCCTTTGAATGGGTGCTGGCGCTGCTGATCAACCTGCACGCGCTCTGGCTGGCATTGCTGTGGCGGCGCAGCGGGTTCCGGGCGCGCCTGTGGGCAGATTGACAGCCGCGGGGACAGCCCGGGCTTGTCTTGATAGACTGCTGCCCAAACGAACTTTTCAGAGCCTTCCTTCATGACTGTCACTGCATCATCAGACCCTTGTCCCTGCTGCAGCGGCAAGGCCTACCTTGAATGCTGCCAACCCTGGCATTCCGGGCAGCCGGCGCCCACCCCGGAGGCGCTGATGCGCTCACGCTATGCTGCGTTCGTGCTGCGCAATCCGGACTACCTGCTGGCCACCTGGCATCCGGATACCCGGCCCGGGGAGCTGGAGCTGGAACACTCTCCGGACTGGGCATCGTTACAGATTCTGGATGCCAGTGAGCAGGACTCCCGTGGGCGCGTTCATTTCCGTGCGGTCTACCGGGCTGGAACCGGTTGGGGCTATCTGGAGGAGGTTTCAGACTTTGCACGGGTAGACGGTTGCTGGTACTACGTGGCCGGAGAAACGAGCGAGGGTAGCCTCAAGCCCGGCCGCAACGAGCCTTGCCCGTGTGGCAGCGGGAGAAAGTACAAAGCCTGTTGCCTTAAAGGCGGATAACAGGAAATCCTGCAACATTGAGGAGGTCAGACGTTAGTGCCGGGTTAGGATAATTCATGGGGTTCCCGTCACCCTTGGTGTGCTAGATTATCTCGTCCAGTGATGAGGAACCTATGCACTCAAAGACCCCGGTTAACCCGGAAACCACCAAAGGCGTTCTCTATGGGCTGGCTGCCTACACCCTATGGGGCAGTTTTCCCCTGTACTTCGCGTTGTTTCAGGGGATTCCCGCCTGGGAAGTCCTGATTCACAGGGTAATCTGGTCCTGCCTGTTTCTCGCCATCGTGATTTCCCTTCTCACACGCTGGCCGGCGGTAATCGCAGCGTTGAAGCAGCCAAAGAGGCTGGGTTTCGTACTCGGTTGTGCGGTGTTCATTGCCCTTAACTGGGGCGTCTACATTTATGCCGTGGAAACCCGGCACGTGCTGCAGGCCAGCCTGGGGTACTTCCTTACCCCGCTGGTGAATGTGGCCATGGGGCTGCTGATTCTGGGGGAGCGGATTTCACGCTTGCAAGTGGTTGCGGTGACCCTTGCGGCAGTGGCGATTCTGTACCAGTTTGTTCTGCTGGGTGAGCTGCCCTGGATTACCCTGGTGCTGGCGTTCAGCTTTGGCACCTACGGGTTGATGCGAAAGAAGGTCGAGCTGGATGGGCTGTCTGGCCTGTTTGTGGAAACTCTGCTGTTGCTGCCGCTGGGGCTGGTGACGCTGGCCTGGTTGTCATCGGAGGGTTTGTCTCACTTTGGTGGCACCAGCTACAGTACCTTGCTGTTGCTTTCCAGCGGTGCGGTTACTGCCATTCCCCTGCTGGCCTTCGCCGGTGCCGCCCGGCGGCTGAAGCTCTCGACGGTGGGGTTTCTGATGTACATCAACCCCACTATCCAGTTCCTGATTGCGCTTTTTGTGTTCCACGAGCCCCTGAGCACCGCGAAACTGGTGAGCTTTAGCATGATCTGGGTGGCGCTGGGGATTTATTCCTGGTCGGCCTGGGATCAAAGGGGGAGATCATGAAACAGCGCATCATCGGCTATCACCAAGACGACGAAAACCATTGGGTGGCGCAGCTGGCATGCGGGCATAACCAGCATGTGCGCCACGATCCGCCGTGGGTGAACCGCCCATGGGTTGTTACCCCGGAAGGGCGGCAGGCCATGCTGGGAGTTGAGCTGGACTGCAAAAAGTGTGACGAGGGTGCTCCGGCCGATGAGCAGCCAGGCCTTCAGGCCATCGTCTCCAGATAGGCTTCCAGTTCGTTAGCCAGCCAGCCTACCACGGCGCCGCCCTGAGCCTGCTCTGACTCGAGGGCGCTGAACACCTTCCACCAGCGCGCGCTGCGGTGGTGGATGGTTTTCAGTTGTTCTTTCCGCAGTGCCTCGGCAATTAACGGTAACGGCAGGTCCGCCCAGCCGGCACCGTCCATCACCGCATCCCGGATCAACTCGTACTGGGTAAACGCCAAGTAGTTGGCGGTTTCCGGTGAGTCTGCCACCAGCACTGAATCCTGCATGTAGGCGATGGTGATTTCGGTGTGGCTGATCAGATCGTCCTGGGTTACCCGTTTGAGCTGGCTAAGCGGATGCTCGGGCGCAGCGACGGTCAGCATGCGCACGTCAGCCAGCTCGCGGAACCATTGGTAGCCCTCATTCATCAGTTCCGGCATCAAGCCATAGGCGACATCCACCGACTGGTTGCGGACCAATGAGGGTAGTTCTCGCGGGGGCGCCAGGTAGATCGACAGGCTGGTTTGCGGAAACCGCTGTTTCAGGCGGCGCAGGATGTCTCGCCACACGTCCTCGGGAATGGCATCGTCCCGGGCGATGCGCAACACCGATTCGGCGCCACTCAGGTGGTGCTGGCAGCGGGCCTGTATCTGGCCGGCGACCTGATCAAAGCGCCGACAGTCGGTGAGAATGGACTGGCCGATGGAGGTCAGATGCAGCTGGTTACCGCTGCGTTCAAACAATTCAACCCCCAGCTCATCCTCCAGCGAGGCCAACACAGTGCTGACCGTCGTCCGGCTGCGGTTCAGCTCGCGGGCGGCCGCGGCCACGCTGCCGTTCCGGACTACGGACAGAAAGGTTTTAATCTGGGAAGTTTTCATGCTTATCTCGTTGCGCCGGATTTTCCGTCGCTCAGCGACTCACGCCTTCGTGATGATGCCGATAATATGGCCGGCAATTCTCAGGAGGTCAAAATGTTTACTTCTCTGGCGCGGGAAAATATGGCGCTGACATTATCTGCGGCCGGTGCGGGCTTGTTTGCTGTCGTCGGTATCGGCTGGGGGCTTTGGGTTGATTCCCTGGTCATTCTTTTCGATGGCGCCTATTCACTGATCAGTCTGGCGCTATCCCTGCTTTCTCTCTATGCCGCTCGCCTGGTGCGTCGGCCGGCAACAGAAGATTATCCGTTTGGTTTGGGTGCGGTGGAGCCGCTGGTGATTGCGGTGAAAGGCCTGGTTATTGCCCTGGTGTGTGTGCTTTCGCTGGCCTCGGCGGTGGTTTCGCTGCTGCAGGGTGGCCGTGCGGTGGCCGCCGACATGGCCATGGTGTTTGGTGCGGTGAACGTGGTGGGTTGCCTGGCCGTGTGGGTGTATCTGCGCTGGTCCAGCTTCCAGAACGACTCTGGCCTGGTCAGGGCCGAGCAGAGGCAGTGGCTGATGGACAGCGCCCTGAGTGCTGCTGTGATGATCGGTTTTGCCGCCGCCTGGATGCTGGAGAAAAGTCAGTGGTCAGAGCTGGCAGTATACGCAGACCCGGTGATGATGCTGGTGATCTCGGTGTATTTCATGACCGTGCCGGTGAAGATGATTCTGGAGTCAGTGCGGGAGTTGCTGCTGGCGGCACCCTCGGAAGAGGCCATGGACGATATCCAGGAAACCCTGGAAGACCTTGGCTTGAATCCGGGCCAGGTGAGAGTGGCGAAGTTGGGCCCTAACCTGCTCCTGGAAGCTCGTATGGTCAGAATCTGAACCTGGTGTTCTGGCATCAGCCAGCCTTCAGCCCGCCGATGGACAGAATCAGTCTGCGGGTGTCGTCCTTTTCGACGGCCAGGTAGTCCAGCAGGGCCTGAAGCGCGCCGTTTGGATCCTCCGGGTGGTTTGAAGCAAACCGTTTGACCAGCTCAATCTGGACATGCAGATCCTGGAAACGGCCATAGAGATCCTGGCGCTGTCGTAGGGTCTTAAGGGCGGATTTCCAGCTGTCGATGTCCAGTTCCATGAGGTAGCGGATGCGCTTCAGGAGTTTGCGGAGATTGTGGATGTCCTCATCTGGCGCGTCGTGCAGCAGTTCGGCGGTTTTCCGGTTGAACATGCGCAGCCGGTGTTCAACGCTTTTTTGAACGTCCCTGGTACTGAGTTTGTCGATCAGTTTGCGGAACTCCCTTGACTGCAGCTCGTCCTCCCAACTGTGCAGGCTCTGCCGGTAACGTTTGCTTCCAAGCCGTTTCGCCAGTTTTTTCTGTTCCTTGCCCACCCGCGCGCAGACCCATTGCTCCAGTGCCCGCAGGAGCTCTGGCTGGTCACTGCATAGCTGCGGCAGATCCTGGCGGAAGACGTGCAGATCCCGCAGGTTACTCGTGGCCTGGGCGTGTCGTTTCAGGTGGGAAATGTGGCTCTTCAGTGATTTGTTTCCGGTTACCTCGGCCAGGGATTCGGCCACGGCGCGGCTGCGACGAAGGGCAATGCGATACTGGTGGAGAAACTCATCGTCCAGGCCGAGCATCACCCCCCGATGTAACTGGTTAAGACTCTCGGCCTGCCCCAAAAGCACTGACGGAGTGTCTTTGACCGTCGCTTTGCCGGCGTTCTTGTGCCGTTTCTGGTTCTTGCGTTTGAACGCCTCATAACTGAAGTCCACCGGGGTTAGAAAGGTTTCAAGCCGACCTTCCCGTTTGCCGAGTTTGCGCCAGTGTTTGATTGGTAAACGTATGTGAATAAAACTGGCGGTGGGGAGTTCAAAGGGAGCGTGCGGCACCAGGGTGGCTGCCAGTTCCAAAAGCGCCGGGTTGTGCCCGACAATGGCCAGGGTTTGCGCCTCATTGTCACAGTTCTGCAGCCACTGTAATAGACGCCGGTAATCAAAGGTATAGAGTTCCGGGTTAGTGTAAATCTGCGCTTCACCCATCGAGGGATGCAAAATGCCTTTAAGCGTTTGTTGGGCGCGCAGGGCAGGGCTTACGTGAATCTCTCCTGCCATGGCCCCGTAACGCAGCAGCGCCTTCCCGAGCGGTGCCAGCTGTTGCTCGCCTCGTGGGTTTAGCGGGCGGTCCTTGTCGCTGAGGTTGTCGTTATCCCAGCTGGACTTGGCATGGCGGATGAGAAAAAGGTGTTTCACGGTGAGCTCTCCCCGGCACGACTGACATGAAACTTTAGTCTGACACAAGCTCAAGTCGTTTACATGACGGCCGATACCCGAACTACCTGAAAGGCTTGATACAAATGGCCTGGCTACCAAGTCGACATGTTTTACTTGAGTATTGGTATACAGGCGTTAACAAACTGGAACAGCCTTGTACGTGGCACTGTGGATAATCCCGAGGCCAGAGCAGACAATCCGGAGCAGAACCATGACATTGTTGAGCAACCTGACCATCCGAGCCCGCCTGTTGATTGGCGTATTGGTGCCGGTACTGATTACGGCGGGTACCATTGCCTGGATCACCGCCAGCCAGATTCAGGCAAACGGAGAAGCCGAGTTGGAACGCCTGGAGGAAGAGCTTCTGGATGCCCGTAAGGAAGGCCTGAAGAATCTCGTGGAAACGGCCCGGGCAGTGGTCATGGATGCCAAGAACAACTCTGGGTTGTCTGATAGAGACGCCCGCGAGGAGGCTCGCAAACGGCTACGCTCCATCACATTCGGGCAGGATAACTACGTTTTTGCCTACGCCCGTAATCTGGATAATCTCGCCTACGCTCCGGACCCTTCCCGCGAGGGGCCGACGACCAACCCCAATACACAGAAACTGGTTCGGGACCTGTTCTCAGCGGCGGGAACCGACGGCTTTTATGAGTACGACTGGACAAACCCCGCCTCGGGCGAGGTAGAGCCGAAAGTGTCTTATTCAAGCATTATCCCGGGCTGGGATTGGATGATGGGTGCCGGTATTTACGTCACCGATATTGAACGGGTATTGGTTGAGGCACGAAAGGAAATCGATTCGGCTATGGCGGCGGCCATGGGCTTTATTCTGTTGGTGACGGTTATCGTAGTTGCCGTGTCCCTGATCATAGGGCTGGTGATTGGCCGAACGGTGACGGCGCCCCTGAATAAAGTCAGCGATATGATGCAGGAAATCGCCGACGGTGATGGCGACCTACGCCAGCGTCTGCCGGAAGACGGCAAGGATGAGTTGGCTGAGCTAGGCCGCCGGTTCAATCATTTCGTGATCAAGATTCAGGATACTATTCGTGAAGTGGGCTCAACCACCGATCAGGTCGCCTCGGCCGCCGAAGAGCTGAGCCGTGTGGCCAACGAAACCCGCCAGTCGGTTCAGGAACAGGGCTCGGAAACAGACCAGATTGCGTCGGCGATCAATGAAATGGCAGCCACCATCCAGCAGATTTCCGGCAATGCCAACGAAGTGGAAAGCGCCGCTTCAGACGCCGACCGCATGGCCCGTGAGGGTGGTGAAACGATCACCAGCGCGCAAGGTGCCGTCAACCAGTTGTCCGAAGAAATGGAGAGCACGGCGGCCAGCATTAACGCCCTGGCGGAGAAGTCCAATGATATCCAGCAGGTTCTGGATGTGATCCATGCCGTCACCGAGCAGACCAACCTGCTGGCGCTTAACGCGGCCATCGAGGCTGCACGGGCGGGTGAGCACGGTCGTGGCTTCTCGGTGGTGGCGGACGAGGTTCGGCAGTTGGCCAAACGCTCTGCGGAATCCGCCGATCAGATTCGGGAAATGATTGACGGCTTTGTGGCCGAATCCAAGGCTTCTGTTGAACGGATGAACCATTCCCGCAAGAGTTCCGAGGCTACCGTCGAACGCATCAATCACGCCACTGGTGCGCTGAACACCATTGTGACATCGGTGACCCAGATCCATGATCAGGTTACCCAGATTGCCACGGCGGCGGAGCAGCAGAGCCAGGTGGCCGAGGAAATTAACCAGAATGTGGTGCGTATTGTCGACGCTGCCCAGCGTAGCGACACCGGGGTTAACCAGACCAATGAAGCCAGTCACGAGCTGGCGCGGCTGGGTGAAAACCTGCGTGAGCTGGTGAGCCAGTTCAAGGTCTGATTCCGGCGAGGCCGGCCTGCCGCATTGGCGTGGCTGGCCTCCACGGTTATCATGGCTTTCCGTTATTTGTTCGTTTTACCCTCAAAGCAATAACAATGGAAGCCAACACCATGTCTATGCACAGAATCTTCGTGGCGGCCCTTACGTTGGTTGCCCTGCTGACCAGCCCGTTTGCGGCGGCCGAGAAAACCTACACCATCCGCCTGGCTGAAACCTGGGGCCCGAACTCCAAAATCCTGGGTGAGACTCCTCGCAATATGGCCGCGATGGCGGAGCGGATGTCCAGCGGCCGCCTGAAGTTCCGGATTGATTCCTCGAACAAGCACAAGGCGCCCTTCGGTATTTTTGACCTGGTGCGCAACGGCCAGTATGACATGGGCCACACCGCCTCGTACTACTACAAGGGCACCATCCCCAACGCCATGTACTTCACCACCATACCGTTTGGCATGATCACGCCGGAAATGTATGCCTGGTTCTATCACGATGATGGCATGGCGCTGATGCAAAAGGTCTACGAGCCCTATGGCCTGCTGTCGTTTCCGGGCGGTAATACCAGCAACCAGATGGGTGGTTGGTTTCGCAAGGAAATCAACTCCCTGGACGACCTCAAAGGCCTGAAGATGCGCACCCCAGGCTTTGCCGGAGAAGTGATGGCCGAGCTGGGTGTGGCGGTTACCAACCTGCCGCCAGGCGAGCTGTACACCGCCCTGGAGCGGGGCACCATTGATGCCGTGGAATGGGTTGGCCCGGCGCTCGACCTGCAGATGGGCTTTCACCAGATCGCCAAGTATTACTATTCTGGCTGGCAGGAGCCCAATGCCGAGGTGCAGTTCCTGATCAACAAGAAAACCTGGGATTCGCTGCCGGCTGACCTACAGGAAATCCTGCGGGTGTCCATGCGCACGGCGGCCTACGACATGTACATCCAGAGTACCCATGAGAGCGGTGTTGCCTGGAGCCGCATGACCGAGGACTATCCAGACGTGACTCACAAAGTGTTCCCGCCGGAAGTCATCAACGCCCTGCGGGACACCACCAATCGCCTGCTGGATGAGTTCGCGGAGAAGGATGAACTGGCCCGTGAAATCATCACCTCCCAGCGCGACTACCTCAGCCAGGTGCGGCCCTGGACCAACATTTCGGACAAAGCCTATCTGGATAGCGTTGCAGACCAGTGAGCAGCATGTTGCTAAACCTGCCGAAGTGAGCTGAGATCAAGGAGCGTCGGGATTGCGGATTATCCCGGCGCCCCTTTCTGTTTGCCCCTGTTTCTGGAAAAATAAGCCGCTCATTCTGTGGGCAGGGCCGATGAAACAGACACTGCTATCTCTGAGCAACCTCTCCAAGCAATTTGACGGCAAAACGGTACTGGATTCGCTGGATCTGGAGATCCTTGATGGCGAGTTCATTACCCTGTTGGGGCCGTCCGGTTGTGGCAAAACCACCCTGTTGCGGTTGATGGCCGGTTTTGAGCATCCGGATGACGGTACCATTCTGCTGGGTGGCCAGGACCTGACCCACACCCCGCCGGAGAAACGCCCGCTCAACACGGTGTTCCAGAACTACGCCCTGTTCCCCCATATGTCGGTGTTCGACAACGTGGCCTATGGCCTGAAAATGGAAAAGCGCCCGAAAGAAGAGATCCGTCAGCGGGTCGACGAAGCCCTGGCCATGGTCCAGTTGGAGGAGTTTGCCCGGCGCAAACCACACCAGCTTTCCGGAGGCCAACAGCAGCGCGTGGCTATTGCCCGAGCGGTGGTCAAACGGCCGAAGATGCTGTTGCTGGACGAGCCCCTGTCAGCCCTGGACTACAAATTGCGGCGCACCATGCAGGTGGAGCTCAAGCGCCTGCAGCGGGAACTCGGGATTACCTTCGTGTTCGTGACCCACGATCAGGAAGAAGCCTTGTCCATGTCAGACCGGGTCGTGGTGCTCAAGGATGGCCTGATCCAGCAACTGGGCACTCCCAGGGAAGTCTACGAACGGCCGGCCAACCTGTTCACCGCCCGGTTCGTGGGCGAGACCAATTTCTTCCCGGGCCGCATCGACAAAGCCAACGGCGATGACACCATTACCGTGGATGTGTTTGGCCTGAAACGCACCTTTCGCAAACCCGACTTCCCGGTGGCCGCCGGCCAGCTCCTGCACGTTCTGTTGCGCCCGGAGGACATCCGGGTTCTGGCGCCGGATGACGATGACGGTGTGGCCGGCAAGGTGGTAGAGCGCAACTACAAAGGCAGCACCCTGGATTCGGTTATTCACCTTGAAGGCGGCACCGAGGTACTGGCGTCGGAATTCTTCGACGAAGACGATCCCACGTTTGACTACCGCCTGGGTGAGCCGGTGAAAGTGAGCTGGGTGGATGGCTGGGAATGGCTGTTGCCTATGGAAAGTCCCGAAGCCGAAGCTCAAGCGGAAACCAGTCTGGATGGGTAGCGTCATGCAGCAGCCGTTCCGCACGGCGGTGCTGGTTCTGGTCTGGGGCTGGTTGCTGTTCCTGGTGCTGACACCCAACCTGCTTGTAGTGGGTGCCAGCGTGATGACCCGTGACCCAGGCAGTTTTTTGTCCCTGCCCCTGAACCTGGATGCCTATCGGCAGTTGATGAACCCTCTGTACCTGGATGTGTTCCTGCACTCCCTGTACATGGCGGCCATGACCACCCTGATCTGCCTGCTGATCGGCTACCCCTTCGCCTGGGCGCTGACCAAGGTTGGCAAGCAACGGCAGATGCTGCTTATCTTTCTGTTGATTGTGCCTTTCTGGACCAATTCCCTGGTGCGTACCTATGCCCTGAAGCTGCTGCTGGCCACCAATGGCCTGCTGAATAACGCGCTGATGTCCCTGGGCATAATCGACGAGCCCCTGCGGATGCTTTACACCGAGGGAGCCGTGATCGTCGGCTTGGTGTATTTGCTGCTGCCGTTCATGATACTGCCGCTGTACGCGGTCTTTGATGATCTGAGGGAAGATTTGCTTCGGGCCTCTCACGACCTCGGCGCCGGCCGCTTGGCGACCTTTGTCCACGTGATTGTGCCGCTTACCCTGCCCGGTGTGCTGGCGGGCGTTATGCTGGTGTTGTTGCCGGCCATGGGGCTGTTCTTTGTGCCGGATATTCTCGGCGGCTCCCGCAACCTGCTGGTGGGTAACGTCATCAAGAACCAGTTCCTGGATGCCCGTAACTGGCCCTTCGGCGCCGCTGCCAGCATCGTGTTGACCCTGGCTATGGCGTTTTTGATGTTTGCCCACCGCCTGAGTAAACGGCGCATCGGGGAGGACGGTGTATGAGCCGCTGGTTGCCCCGCACCTACCTGACTCTGGTTTACCTGTTGCTGTATGTGCCCATCGTGGTGCTGGTGGTGTTTTCCTTTAACGATTCCCGCAGCGGTTATGAGTGGGGTGGGCTGAGCCTGCGCTGGTATGAGGCGCTGTTCAACAACCGGGCCATGGTTCAGGCCATGTGGAATTCCCTGTGGTTGGCTTTGTCTGCCGCCACCGTGTCGACCATGATTGGTGCCCTCACCGCCCTGGCTCTGCACCGCTACCGGTTCCGGGGCAAGAAGCTGCTCAACGGCATGCTGTTTATCGTAATGATGTCGCCGGAGATCGTGCTGGCGATTTCGCTGCTGGCGCTGTTCCTGTTAGTGGGCCTGAAACTGGGCTATGTGTCGTTGCTGCTGGCCCATGTCACCTTCTGTCTGCCGTTTGTGGTGATTACGGTCATGGCGCGCCTGAGCGGCTTTGACGAACGCCTGCCGGAAGCGGCCCGGGATCTGGGTGCCAGCGATTTTACTATGACCCGCACGGTGCTGATCCCGGTGATCATGCCGGCTTTGGTGGCAGGCTGGCTGTTGGGGTTTACACTGTCACTGGACGATGTGGTCGTGAGTACCTTTGTCAGCGGCCCGAGTTACGAAATTCTGCCCCTGCGCATCTACTCCATGGTGCGGGTAGGGCTGAAGCCGGAAGTGAATGCATTGGGTACGCTGTTGCTGGTGTTCTCACTGTTCATGTTGATCTTGTCTCAATGGATATTGCTAAGGAGTAGACGATGAAGAAACTGGCACTGGCCGGTCTGCTGGCCATAGGCCTGACCGGGTGTAGCTCTGAAGACCCGCAGGTGCTGAACCTGTACAACTGGTCCGAGTACATGCCCCAGGAAGTCCTGGACAGGTTCACCGAGGAAACCGGTATTCAGGTGGTTTACACCACCTACGACAGCAACGAAGCCATGTATGCCCGTCTGAAGTTGCTGGATGAGAGTGCCGCCTATGACCTGGCCGTGCCTTCCACTTATTACGTCAGCAAGATGCGCCAGGAAGACCTGCTGATGCCCATTGATCGCAGCAAGATCGAAGGCTTTGGCAACCTCGACGATGATCTGATCAACCTGGACATTGACCCGGACAACCAGTACAGCATTCCTTACCTCTGGGGCACCACCGGCATTGCCGTCGACACGGATGACGTGGAAGGCGAGGTGACCGCCTGGGCAGATCTCTGGGACGAGCGTTTCCAGGGTCGTGTCATGCTGACCAACGACATGCGCGAGGTGTTCCACGTGGGCCTGCGGGTACTGGGTTACTCCGGGAACAGCACCGACCCGAAG
This sequence comes from Marinobacter sp. GH_1, assembly GCF_048595985.1. Classification (NCBI taxonomy): domain Bacteria; kingdom Pseudomonadati; phylum Pseudomonadota; class Gammaproteobacteria; order Pseudomonadales; family Marinobacteraceae; genus Marinobacter; species Marinobacter sp. GH_1. The sequence continues at coordinate 323,254 of NZ_CP184460.1, forward strand.
GAAATCGAGGAAGCCTACGAAAAACTGGCGGAGCTGATGCCCTCGGTACGCACCTTCAACTCCGATGCGCCCCGCATGCCCTACCTGGAAGGCGAAGCCGACGTGGGCATGATCTGGAACGGCGAGGCGGTTATGGGTAAGGAGACCATGCCGAGCCTGGAGTATGTCTATCCACAAGAGGGCATTATCGCCTGGCTGGACAGCTTCGTGATTCCCAAAAATGCCCGTAATCCGGAAGCGGCCCACCAGTTCATCAGCTTTGTGTTACAGCCTGAAATCGCGGCGTTGATCAGCGAGGATATTGGTTATGCCACGCCCAACCAGGCGGCGCTTGAGTTGCTGGACGAGTCTGTTGCCAACGACCGCGCTAGCTACCCGACCGATGCGGATATGGAGAATGCTGAATTCCAGGCGGATATCGGTGATGATGCTTTGCAGATCTACGCAAAGTTCTGGGAAATGCTGAAATCCGGCCGTTGAGGCCTCCTGCCAGGGCGGCGTCAGTGCCGCCCTGAATTCTTCCCGTCAGAATAGTTCTGTAACTGCTGCCTACGGTTTATACTGAAAACATAGCGTCCAACAGCAGGTTTCGCTTTGCGCCCCTCTTCCTGTCGCACTTTATTCTGCCTTGCCTCACTCGTTTTGGCGCTCTGCCTGTCCCAACCGGCGTTGTCTGCCATGCAGCCAGTGGATGAAGGGTGGCAATATCGCTGGGGCGACTCCCCCTTCCTGGCTGACGGCACACCGCTTTGGCTGGACGAACCGGACAGTGCCGAACACTGGCATGACATTGCTTTCCCTTCCAACCCTCCCGGCCGAAAAGGGCAAGAACATGCCTGGTTCCGGGTGACATTACCGGATGGGGAGTGGTACGCGCCGGCACTATACATCTACAGCGTCGATATCATCCTGCAGGTCTGGTTCCGGGGCGAGTTGCTGTACCAGTACGGCACCTTCGACGAGCACGGCCGTGGCAAATTTGAAGGCTGGCCCTGGCACGAGATTCCGTTGCCTGATGGCTACGAAGGCGAAACCATGTACTTCCGTGTGTTCTCCAATTACACGGATATCGGATTATGGGGAGAGGTGGCCATTCTCGATCACCCTGACCTGGTGCTGCACATCGTTGGCAACTCGGCCGAGAGTCTGGTTATTGCGGCGTTATCCGGACTGATTGCACTCCTTGCCCTGGTATTTGCCCTGATCCAGCGAGGCCAGAGAAGTTTCGCCAGCATTGCCCTGTTTGCATTCCTGACCGGTGTAATGCTGCTGGCGGAAAGCCAGGCCAGCTTGCTGATCCTGTATCAGCCACTGCTGTGGGACTATCTGGCAGCGGGCTCTTATTATTTGATTCCGGTTGCACTGGCGCTCTTGCTTAGCCAGTGGCTCGACGCCCGGCGCCCCCGCCTGGTTCGCTGGCTGATGTGGCTGCATCTGGTATTTGCGGCCCTTGCCCTTATGTTGGCGCTACTCGGGTTAGTGAACCTGTCCTCCACATTCCCGGTGTTTGACGGTGTTTTGCTGATCTCCCTGGCATTAATGGTTGCAGTGGTTGTCAGGAATTTCAGTAGCCTGTATCGGGAGCAGCAGGTGTTTCTGTTTACCTGTGGCGTATTTATCGTTCTGCTGATTCTGGATATGGCGGTAGCTCATGGCTTTCTCCCCTGGGGGCGGGTGCCGGTCAGTTGGGGGGCGCTGGCGTTCTCGCTGGCGCTTATCAGTATTTCGGTGTGGCATTACGGTAAAACCCAACAGGCGTTGCATCAGTTGACCGTTCAACTGGAACAGAAGGTGGCTGAGCGCACTGCTAGAGCTGAAGCGCTTGCTGAGCGAGAGGTAGAGCGGTCAAGGCTGTTAGCGCTGGAGAGCAAGAAAAGTCAGAAATTGGCCGATACCATTGCTGCCCTGCAGGACTGTGCGGGTGTGGAAGAGGCTTTCCAGCCTTTGCTTCAGGCGCTGCCGCAACTGTACTTGCCGATTGCCGGCTGTTTCTACCGGCGCAACCCGGGTGGTGGCTATGATCGGGCCAGCCTCTGGGGTAGATCCGCTGCCAATATCTTTCCACCCAGCCTGACACAGGATCTTTCCGGCCTGACGGAGACCGTTTTGCCTGTGCGGAGCCAGGACGTACCTGCACAACTCTGTTTCCTGCTCCGGGTTGAACCAGCCCAGTTCGGGAATGTTCCTGAGGGCGTGTTGCTTTTGGAGCGCCCGAATCTGCCAGACGTCGTGAAGGATTATGGCACCGCCCGGGTGGTTGCCTGGGTGTATCAGTCTGTCGAGAAGATCGGGATTACCCTGTCCGGGTTGGCCCTGCGATCCGAATTGCAACGGTTTTCCTATGAGGACAGCCTGACGGGTCTTAAAAATCGGCGCTACTTTGATGAGTTATTCCGACATGAGCGGGAGGTCGCCATCCGCTCAGAGCGCCCACTGAGCCTTCTGATTTTCGATATCGACCACTTCAAGCGCTTCAACGACAGTCATGGCCATGATGCCGGAGATGAGGTTCTGCGAATGGTTGGGAGAGTCCTTGAGAACTGTTTTCGCGGGAGCGATACGGTATGCCGTTATGGGGGAGAGGAGTTTACGGTTCTGATGCCTGGGGCGTCACGGGAGGAAGCCCGCCAGCGGGCGGAAAATCTTCGGGTAACCATCGCCGAATCTCAGGTTGAATACCTTGGAAAGCAGTTGGGCAACCTGACGATATCGGCAGGTATTGCATGCTGGCCGGAAAGTAGCCCGGAGTTCGACGAGCTGTTCCGGGCAGCCGACCGGGCGCTTTATCAGGCGAAGGCCGCTGGCCGTAACCGTGTGGTTACGGCCAGTGTTTGAGCTTAATGCCAGATGTTGCTGTCGATTTTCTCGTGCAGCTCCGGGTAATCCTTTGACTTGAAGTGGGGTACCAGTCCCTCTTTCCGTTGGGCCAGGTAGTCCTTGGTCAACTTGGCTACCGTGCCGGACAACAGCACAATCGCCACCAGGTTGATGGCCGCCATTAGTCCCATCGAGGCATCCGCGGCGTTGAATACCGTAACCACGGCTTCATAGCCACCCCAGATCACCATGGCCAGGGCTGCCAGGCGAAGCAGGGTGAGCCCGAGGGTGCTGCCGCCTTTCAGGTAGATCAGGGCGTTCTCGGCATAGGTGTAGTTGGCCACGATGGACGTGAAGGCAAAAAACAGGATGGCGACGGCAATAAAGTAGCCACCGAATTCACCCAGGTGGACTTCCATGGCCTGCTGGGTCAGTTGCGTGCCGGTGATGCCAGAACCGGGCTCCAGCACGCCGGCCAGCAGAATCATCACGGCTGTGGCGGTACAGATAATGATAGTGTCGACAAACACACCAAACGCCTGAACAAGGCCCTGTGACGACGGGTGGTGCGGTGCCGGTGTTGCGGTGGCCGCGATATTGGGGGCAGAACCCATGCCGGCTTCGTTAGAGAACAGACCCCGCTTGATGCCGTTGAGCATCGCGGCGGTCACTGAGCCGGCGGCGCCACCTGCGGCTTCTTCTAGGCCAAAGGCGCTTTTGACGATCATCGTCAGAATGCCCGGTACCTCGGTGATGTTCATGGCCATCACGCCAAGCGCCAGCAGCACATAGGCGCCGGCCATAAACGGCACCACGAATTCGGCAAAGCGAACAATCTTGCGAAGGCCGCCGAAGATCACGATGCCGGCGAACACGGCGATGACCACACCAACACCCAGTTTGGGCGCACCAAAGGCACCCTCCATGGCGTCGGCGATGGAGTTTGCCTGTACAGCATTGAACACCAGGCCAAACGAGATGATCAGGCAAACTGCGAAGATGGCCGCTGCCCAGGGGGCTTTCAGGCCCTTGGCAATGTAAACCGCCGGCCCGCCCCGATATTGGCCCTTGCCGTCACGCACCTTGTAGAGCTGCGCCAGGGTGCTTTCGGCATAGCCCGTGGCCATACCCACCAACGCCACCATCCACATCCAGAAAATGGCACCGGCACCGCCGAGGTACAGGGCCACGGCCACGCCGGCCAGGTTGCCGGTGCCGACCCGGGAGGCCAGGCTGGTACACAGCGCCTGGAAAGGTGAAATACCGTGAACGTCGCTTTCACGGGAGCCGCGAATGGCCCTGACCATTTCGCCGAAATTGACGAATTGCAGAAAACCCAGGCGGATGGTGAAGAAGACACCAACGGCCAGAAGGCCGTAGACGAGGACATAACCCCAGAGAATCGAGTTGAGAAAATCGACAATTGCAGTCATGGGTAGACGCCTTGTGATTTGAATGTTGTGAATTGAAAGTAATGCAAGGCGGGGGAGTCTAGCACGGTGAAAATCTGATCAGACTGCGGAAATCCGTGATTGTCAGGGGGCCGGTATTTTGCAACACTGGCCCGAGATTTCAGTATCAATGTCTGTTCAGACCACCAATACCGGGCATTTGGCATGGGATGCCACCCGGTGGGAAACACTGCCCAGGAACATGCCGTCTTTATCACTGTTGGTGCCTTTGGTACCAACGACGATCAGATCCGCCTCTTTGTCCTGAGCGAATTTGACGATCACCTTGGATGGCCGGCCTGCCTTCACAAAGCCGCGCACTTTGGTTGCACCGTGTTCCTTGGCCAGTTCCTTGGCATGGTTAACGACGCCCTTGGCGTAATCCGACAGCACTTTGTCTGGAATGTCCATGTCGTCGGGGCGGCCGATCGACAATGACGCCTCAAACAGGCTGTGGTGCTTGTAGACACACAGGATGAAAATCTCGGCACCCGGAATCAGCTTCTGCAGGTCAATTGCCTTATCCAGCGCCTTCAGCGAGGTTTTGGAGCCGTCGACGGCTACCAGAATCCGTTTGAACATAGGTCTCTCCTGTTACTGGCCGGGGAACCCGGCTCAGTCTCGGTAAGCCAGGTCCCTCAGGAACAGGGCGATATCCGGGAAGGCAATGATCAGCCCGGCGGCCGCCACCAGCATGAAGATAAACGGTGGCGTCCCCCGGATCACTTCCATGTAGGGTCGTTTGAAGATGGCGATGGCGGTAAATATGTCACAGCCAAACGGTGGCGTGGCCGAGCCTATGGCCACCTGCAGGGTGATCAGCACCCCTACCAGAACCGGGTCCAGCCCGGTTGCCTGGATGGCTGGCGCAAAGATGGGGGTAAGCACCAGGATGACCACAATCGGGTCAACAAACATGCAGGCGATGAAGAAGGCAATACAGATGGCAATCAGCACACCCACCGGGCCGGCTTCGTTTACGCCGACGGTTTCCAGGATGGCCTGGGGAATCTGGGCGAAGGAGATAATCCAGGAGAAACCATTGCCAACGGCAACCAGAATAAACACCACGGCGGTGATCAGGCCGGTGGACTTGGCGATCTTGTAAACGTCCCTGAGCTTCAGGGAGCGGAAGATCACGAACTCCAGCAGGAAGGCGTAAAGCACGCACACGGCAGCAGCTTCGGTGGGGCTGAAAATGCCGCCGTAGATACCGCCAACAATGATCACCGGGAACATCAGCGGCCAGGAGGCATCCCGCACCGACAGCGCCCGTTGTTTCCAGGTGGCCTTTTCTTCGGTTGGTACATTGTGCTTGTACGCATAGAAAAGGCAGTACAACGAGAACATGAACAGAATCAGAACGCCCGGACCGATACCGGCAATGAACAGCTCGGCAATAGAGGTCTCGGAGATAACCCCGTAGATAATCATCCCGATACTCGGGGGAATCAGGAACGCGATATCACTGGCGTTGATGATTAGGGCGAGCGTGAACGGGTCAGAGTAGCCCGCTTTCAGCATCTTCGGGCGCAGAGGCGAGCCTACCGCCACCACCGTGGCCTGGGTGGACCCGGAAACCGCCCCAAACAGTGTGCAGGAGGTGGCGGTACTGATGGCCAGGCCACCCTTGATGTGGCCGATGAAGGACATCACCATGTTGATCAACCGGTCGGCCGACTGGCCCCGGGTCATGATGTCGGCGGCCAGAATAAACATGGGGACCGCAATCAACGACGCCGGCCGGATACCACCCATCATTTGCTGGATGAAGGTTTGCATCTGGCCGAAGCCGTCGAACATCATTACAAAACCAACCACCGCTGCGGTGGTCAGTGGGATCATCATCGGGAAGCCCAGCAGCAGTAGCCCGATCATGATCAACATCAGAATGGTTGCCATAAGTAATCTTCCTGTTCCTTATCGGGTTACGGCTGTCTCAGACCTCGGACTCGGTATCAGCGTAGCCATCCACCACGCCGGTCGAGAGGTAGACGTCCTTGCTGGTGAGGTTCTTGATGGCTGTCAGGAAATACTGGATGCCGGTAATGGCGAAACCGATGGGCGCCCATATATAGATGATCCAGATGGGTATGCCCAGGGCGGGCAAAATGCGGCCACGGCCGTACAGGGTTTCGATGTAGCCGTAGGCGTGGTAACACAGGAAAAACATAACCACCGAAGTGAACAGGGCGATGAAGATCATCAGTACCTTTCGGCCCTTGGCGGGCAGAGCGTCGTATACCGCGGACATCCGGATGTGACGGCCATGGCGGGCGGCGTAACCAATACCGGCGAAGGTGATCAGAATGATCAGGATGCGGTTGATCTCACCAGAGAAAAACAGGCCTTCGCCGAACACAAAACGCCCGATCACGTTGGCGCAGGTGTTGATAGCCATGAGGATAACGCCAGCGGCGAGCATGACGGCCTCGACCTTGGCGATCCATTCATCGATGGTGCCCAGAAAGCCCGGTAAACCGGACTCGTAGGTACCGGTATCGTCTTCAACAACCTCCTGGGGATGTTCAGACATGGATTCCACTCCAGAATCATTTGCTCCCGGCCGGTAAAGACCCCGGCGGGGCGGGGGTTAAACCAGGGCCGGACATCAAGGGGTGGCTAATTGCCACCCCTTGAATCCTGCCGTCTTACTGTCCCTGAACGGCTTCGAGATCGGCCTTGAACTGGTCAAGCAGCTGCTTACCACGTTCGCCGGTCATGTTGATGAAGCGCTCTTCCACCTGCGGTGCGCGGGCGCGGAAGGCTTCAATCTGCTCGTCGTTCAGGCGGGTAACGGTAACCCGATCACTGGCTGCCTGGATTTTCTCCAGGGCTTCATCGGCCAGGCCATCGATGTGCACGATGATTTCCTCAAAGGCGTAGTCCGCAGCATCGCGAACCAGCTTTTTGTCTTCATCAGACAGGCCGTTGTAGAAATTCTGGTTCGCCATCATGGCGGTGGTAAACCAGCCGTGGCCGGTGAATACCAGGTTCGGGGATACCTCGTACAGGCCACCGGATTCAATCCAGAAAATCGGGTTTTCCTGACCCTGGATCATGTTGGTCTGCAGGGCACCGTACACTTCACCCCAGGGCAGCGGCGTGGGTGTGGCACCAAAGGCGGAATAGGTTTCAGACAACAGCGGGTTGGTCATTACCCGGATTTTCTTGTTGCGGAATTCTTCCGGTGAGGTGACTGGCTCATCGACCGTGACCACCATTTCACCCTCAGGGTACATCTTCAGCAGTTCCAGGCCCTGCTCGGAATAGAGCTCCGGGAAGTCTTCGTTGATGGCCTTGGATTCCCGGAAAAACGTGATGACCGTTTCCATGTCGGTCGGCATCAGGTAGGGAATGAAGAAGATTTGTGCCTCGGGAATCAGGGAGCCGGTGAACCCTGGTGACTGGTTTACGAAGTTGAGAATGCCAGCCTGGGTTTGCTCCATGATGTCATCAGACTCGCCCAGTTCGCCGAAGCGGAACACCTGGACCGTGTGGTCGGAATTCTCCTCAACGTATTCCTTGAATTTGTAGGCGTAAACGTCCTGAACATCACCCTCGTATTCTTCATGGGCATAGCGCCAGTTGGCTGCGTTTACCGAGTTTGCCGCAGTGATCGCTGCAAAGGCGAACGCCGAAAAACCGGCCAGTTTCCTGAATTTACTTGTGTTGCTCATCGCGCTGTCTCCGTTTGTTTTTTTGCTGAAATCCTTTGTTACATTATTAAAGACTGGCAAAACATGAGGGTTTTCGCAAGGAAATGGCCAAAATCAGATAATTCAGGCGACAGGTTTTTCGGCATCGCAAGTTTATGAAATTTCGATTTATTCAGCCGGGAGGTGGCACGGCGGAGGGAATGCCGGATTATTTTCTGAGCAAAATATAACCAGAAGGCGGCCAGTTACGGCCGCCTGTGAAATGGCATCAGCCGCCGGGTACCCAGGTGTTACACCAGCCGTCGGCGTTGACCAGAACATCGCTGAACTGCGGGTGACGACAGCCGCCCCACCCCCCGGAAACTTCCCCGGCCCAAAACGCGCAGTTGGAGCACTTGTTTCCATCCTGATATTTCTCATGACCGCTGGTACTACCGTCGTTCACGTAGTCCAGGGCATGGCCGTCCTCCGCTCTCGGCTTCTCGGCTCGGGCTGCCGGAACGTGTGTGGCCACCCGTGCCAGTGGAACGGCAGCGACACCTAACGCGGCAGTGCGCAGGAATACCCGTCGACTTTTATTGAAATCGCTCATTGGTAACTCCTTTCTCTCTCATCATTTATGGATTGCCCTGCCGGAACCGAGGTTCAGGCAACGGCGAGGGCAGCAGAACCACCCTACCAAAATGATTCGGTCGTGCACCGCGATTGGATGACATCGGTCAATGATGACGCGGGTTTAATCCGGCGTTCATGAGAAAGGCACGGAACTCATCGGCAACCCGCGCAACGCTATGCTCCAGCCGGTGGTTATCGGGTAGCAGCAGGATTGGGAGTTTCTGGGCCTGGGCCAGTTCGACGACTGGCATGGGTGGTACCACGTCGTCCTGCCAACCGTGGATGATCTGGGTATACCGGGCCTGAATGCGTGGCCGGCTTTGGGGGTAATCGGGCAGGGCCAGGGCTGGCGCCAACAGGAAGCACCCCAGTACCGGTGTGTCTGCACTGGTCTGCGCGCACACCCAGCCGCCCATGCTCGAACCGGCAAGGATGGTCCGGGCCGGGTCGGCACCCGCTGCCGCCATGGCATCGCGCATTTGCCCAAAGCGCTGGGCCGGGTCTTTGGTGCTACGATGATCAACGGCTTCGGCGTGGACGCCGGCAAACGACTCCGCCACCGTTTTAAGGGCCTGGATTTTGGTACTCCCGGGGCCGCTTTCGAGCCCATGGGAAAGAAAAACGAAAGTTTCGGGTGCAGACACGGGAATCTCTCCGGTAGTTAATCGTGGGTTTTGCCGTGAAGCCAGGTTATGAGCGGATTGCCCATCTCTGTCGTATCTCTGTATTCAGCAGAACAGGAGTCTAACAATGCACATGACACTATGGCAGCGGTGGTCGCTGATCGCTCTTATGTTTGCGGTTATGCCGGCCTGGGCCGCCGAGTGCCCCGCCTTTCTCGACCATGACCAGCGCAAGCTGCACTCCAGGGATTCCGTCAACCTGTGTGACCTGGCCGCCGGCCAGCCGATGCTGGTGGTGAACACCGCAAGCCGCTGTGGTTATACCGGCCAGTTTGAGGGCCTCGAAGCGCTGCATCAGACATTCCGCGACAAGGGCCTGGTTGTGGTGGGCTTCGCCAGCGATGATTTCCGGCAGGAGGCGAGCACCGAAGAAGAAGCCGCCGAGGTCTGTTTCGTCAACTTTGGCGTCACCTTCACCATGATCGCGCCCGGGCCGGTGACCGGTTCCCAGGCGAACCCGGTATTCCGCGAGATCAACCGTCAGAGCCAGCCGCCGCGCTGGAACTTCACCAAATACGTACTGGATCGGGACGGCAAGGTTACCGCCAGCTTCCCCAGCCGGGTTCGCCCGGACGATCCTCAGTTAATGGAAGCCATCGAAGGGGTGCTCTGATCCCGGGTTTGCGCCAGGATATCAAGGGCATGGCGTCGCTGCGCCGGATCATAGATATCGACGGTGAACATCAGTTCGTCTACGTTGATATCCGCCAGCAGATTATCGAGTTGGTGGCGGATATCATCGGCGTTGCCCATCACCTGCAACGCCAGGAAATCCAGTACGCTGAGCTTCTCACCGGCGTTCCACAGGCCGTCCATGGATTCAACCGGCGGTTTCATCCACAAGGGCTGGCCACGGAACAGAGACAGAATGCGCTGGTAACTGGTGGTGGCCAGAAACTTTGCCTGATCCAGGGAGTCGGCCGGAATGGCCGGAATGGCGAGCATAGCGTAAGGCCGGTTTAATTGGGGGGAGGGCTGGAAATTATCCCGGTAAACCCTCAGGGCTTCCCGGTACAGCCTTGGAGCGAAGTGCCCGGCGAAGGCATAGGGCAGGCCCCGCGCTGCTGCCAGCTGGGCGCTGAACAGGCTTGAGCCCAGAAGCCAGATCGGCACCTCGGTGCCCGCGCCGGGTATGGCCTTGACCGGTTGGCCCGGTTGCAGTGGGCCGAGCAGACTTTGCAGGCGGGCAACATCTTCCGGGAACTGTTCTGCCCCCAAGCCTTCACGGCGTAGTGCCCTGGCCGTGATCGGGTCGGTACCCGGTGCCCGGCCCAGGCCAAGGTCAATGCGCCCCGGATAAAGACATTCCAGGGTGCCAAATTGTTCAGCCACCACCAACGGCGGGTGATTGGGCAGCATGACGCCACCAGAGCCAACCCGAATGGTGTTGGTTCGGCCAGCGATATGGCCCACCAGCACAGACGTGGCGGAACTGGATATGCCCTCCATGTTGTGGTGCTCGGCCAGCCAGAAGCGCTTGAAGCCCAGTGTTTCGGCATGTTGGGCGTAGGCAACACTGTTTGCCAGTGTGGTACTCACCGAATCACCTTCGCGGACGGAGGCCAGTTCGAGCAGGGAATAATCGGGCAGGGTAGGCATAGTTCTCCGGTGGCTGTTGTAATCAATGGACAGGCAACCATGGTGATGTCGGCGGCCTATTTCAAGAATAGCGAAGAAGTATACCGGGAGGGTAGGTGAAGCCCGGCCAGTCGGGAATGACTGGCCGGAGGTTACCAGGGCGCTGCTTCAGAGGGCTGGTATATAGTTCTGGGTTGAATATTCGTCTGCGGACGGCTTGCTCAGGGAGCCTACCTCAAGAACGTAATCGACAAACGACTGGGCATAATCCAGGAACGTATCGGTTGCCCGGCCGTCGTCAGACACCGCGCCAAAGGTCACATAGCCATCGCGGCCGCCGGCTGTGAAGCTGTTGGTAACCACGTTCAATTCCTCGTCATCGGCCAGGGCGCGCCATTCGGCCGAATTACGCGGGTTGACCTCAATGTTGAACAAGCGCTCGCCTTCCGGCCGGTTCATGTCCACTTCCCAGCGCAGCCCTGCCGCGTAGGGGTAGGCTCCGCTGGAGCCGCCCTCAACATGTGCAAACTCAACCGCTTCGTTCAACACCGCCCGGATTTCCGCGCCAGACATGGCCAGATCCGTCAGGGTGTTGGCAAACGGCAGAAGTGTGTAGGCGTCGCCAATCGTGATGCTGCCAGCAAACAGGTCGGTTCGGACGCCACCACCGTTCTGGATGGCCACATCGGCGTTCTTGCTAAGGAACAGGAAGGCCTGGGCGACAAGGTTGGAGATGTCGCTGCCGCGGTTGGGGTCTTCGCCTTCGCACGTGTCATCCCCATAGGGCCGGCCGGGAATTCTGGCCAGGCAGAGATCTTCGGTGGCGGTTCCGATTATCCGGTTGCGGAAGTCATCCAGCTGGTTGGTGTAGTAGGCCAGCAGCTGTGCGGATGTTGGGTCTGGGGTTACCAGACTGAGCTGGTCATCGGCGTCGATGGCCGCCAGGATGTCGGCGCGCTCGCTGCCTTCCGGCTGGTAGTTGTTATCTTCGGCGTCTTTGCGCGTGAAGTTATCACCCAGGAGCAGGTGGGGCGTGCCGCTGCACGAGGTCACTACGCCGTTTTCGTCCCAGGTAACGCTGAGCTCGCCAACCACTCGGGAATACTGCCACGCCTGGGCTACGCATACTTTGTTACCATCGGCATTGGTCAGTTCTGTTGGGTAGGGCCCTGCAGCAGACAGTCCGTAGGCATCGAAGTCTCCGAGCAGGCTATGGGAATCACCACCAATGATGACATCCACACCGGACAGCGACGCTGCCAGGTTCAGGTCGTTTTCGTACTGATAATGGGTTAGCAACACGATCTTGTTGATGCCGGACGCCTCGAGCTCGTCAATCATGGCCTGCGCCGTTTCCATCTCATCGAGGAATTCGGTGGTCGCCAGCGGGCTGGAGCTGTTGCGGGTTTTATTGGCTATGTCGATGCCGACTATGGCCACCTGCTCACCACCGATTGATTTGATGACGTAGGGCTGGATGTAGTCATCCTCGGCAATCGGTGCCAGGGGAGTACCAACCTGGGGCTTGACGTTGGCGGCCAGTACCGGCGTCTGACAACTTCCGCTATCCAGCAGATCCAGGAACTTCTTCAGCCCCTCATCGCCCCGGTCGAACTCGTGGTTGCCCAGTGCAAACGCATCGAAACACACCTGGTTCATCAGTCGGGCATCGGCCTCTCCCTCAAACGATGAAAAGTACAGGGTGCCGGTTATGGCATCGCCCGCGTGCAGTTTCAGAACGTTGTCCAGGGCCGCTTCCCGCTCTGCAATTTTTCCGGCCACTCGTGGAAAGCCGCCAATCGGAAAGGACGTGCTCTTGCCGGCAATCATCAGGGACTGGGAGCCTTCTTCCAGATGGGAGTGGTGGTCGTTGATGTGCAGGATGTTGGCGGTAAAGCTGCTGGCTTCCGGGGCGTTGTTATTGCTGTCGCTGTTGCAACCGGCCAGCGCAGCGAGGGGTAATGCAATCCATAGGGTTTTGCGGATCATGCCTGAACTCCTTGTTGGGTGACTACAGGGAGTCTGCGTTGTTGAGGTGTCAAAGCCGTGATGATTTTGTTGCAGTTTGAAGGGCACAACACCTGCCAGCGGGCAGGTGTTGTGCGACCGGATTATCGGCCTCGAATGGCGTGCACTAGAGCCAGGAAGTCCTGGCCATCCACTTTGCCGTCTGCGTTTATGTCGTAGGTTGGCGCCGGGGCCTTACCAAACAGGGTTGCAAGAATAAAGCGGGCGAGGTCGCGGCCATTCACCCGGCCGTCGCCGTTCAGGTCTGCCCGGTCGGCTGCGGTGCGGGTGTCCATCTCAAGCGCCACCAGCACCGGGTCATGGTCGGAAGCGCGGTAGGGGTCCGGGACATAGAAGCTGGCCTGTTGCTCAGGAGTCTTGAATTCGGTGTTGTAGTCCAGCGCCCGGGGTTCGCTCCGGGTTCCAGCAACCCTGACCATCACCCTGATCGGCGTTGACGCCGTCAGCGTTACTGCATCCCTTGGATTTGAAATGGTTGACCGCGAAGCGCGCTACCGACAATCTGGCGAACATCTGTGACGATGGCGTGTGATTTGTACGACCGGTTTTTATCCTGTGGCTTGCGGAAAACAGGCAACGGGAAGATCCGCGACTATGCTTTGAGCGATGACAGCGCGAAGCACCGGGCGTCAGTTACTGACCGATGACAAACAGGAAGCCAACATGATTGAAGGTTTTACCGGGGCAGTAGGAGAACAACTGAAACAGAACCTGGGCGATACTCTGGAGGCGATGGCCGGTGGGCAGGTGGATTGGGCTGAGCTGGCGGTCTACGTGTTCAGCCAGGTGCTGGTGTCGGCTATCTACCTGGGCCTGTTTATCGGTGGTTACCTGTTGATTATTGGTACGTTGCGAATCGTTGTTGGCAAGCGGCGATCTCAGTCTGCACTGTTTTCACAGGTTCGGACCGGCCTGAAATATCTGTTTGCCCTTGGGGCGTTGTTGGTGATTCTGGCCCAGTTCGGGGCTGGCCCAGGGTTTCTCAAAGCGATGGCGAGGGCGGGATTCATGGCCTTGGGCTTCTTTGTGGGTTGGCTGGTACTGGCTCGACTGATGAAAGAGGCAATCGGCCGATATGGCATGGATCCATCCATCCGGCAGCTGATTGAGAACCTGTTCGCGGTGCTGATGGTGACCTTTGCGGTGGTGGCGATTCTGGCCCAGTTCGGGTTTGACGTGTTGTCGATTGTTGCGGGCCTGGGGATTGTCGGTATCGCGGTTGGCTTTGCGGCACAGTCCACTCTGTCGAATTTTATCGCCGGTATCACGTTGTTGATAGAGCGTCCTTTCCGGATCGGTGACTGGGTCAGCATCAACGGTCAGGATGGCAAGGTCGTGAAAATTGCTTTGCGCACAACCTGGCTCCGCACACGGGACAACATATTCACCATGATTCCCAATGACAGCGTGGCGTCGTCGGATATTGTCAATTACAGTGCCGAGGGCTCAACCCGGTTGAACATTCCGGTGGGCATCGCCTACAAGGAATCGGCCCGGGCCGCGCGGGAGGTGATCATGCCCGTTCTTCTCTCCCACCCTGAGGTCCTGAAAGGTGGCGCGATGGAGCCTCGGGTGGTGATGAAGAGTCTGGGGGATTCGTCGGTGGATCTGGAAGTGAAGATATGGATTACACCGGACAATCTGGACGTGCAGCCACGAATCATGGCGGATGTGCTGGAGCAGATTAAAGAGGCACTGGATGCTGCCGGGATTGAAATACCTTTCCCGCATCTTCAGTTGTTTATCGACGACGCCAAGGGTTTGAAGCCCCTGGTGGAACCGCTTTATCCAAAATTGGTGGAAAAGTGAATTTAAGAGCTTTAACCAGGAGACAACCATGAACCGACCGGCGGGCTATTACGAAGACAACACCACTCTGGCGCAATACCTGGAGTTCCACTTCGGAGAGTCCTGGCACGGTGAAGCAAATTTTCCCAAAGAGCTGGCGGACGCCGCCATGGAAGCCCTTGATGGCCGGGAACTGTGCCGGGCCCTCGACATCGGGTGCGCCGTGGGCCGCACGACGCTGGAGCTGGCACGGCATTTTGACCATGTGGACGGAGTGGATTTCTCGCAGACGTTTATCGACAAATGCCGGGAAGTCGTGGCTGACGGCGAGGCCCGTTACGCGAGACCGGAGGAAGGAGATCTGGTGAGTTATCAGGCCCGTGCGCTGTCGACCCTGGGGCTGGCGGAGGCAGCGCAACGTGTGGCGTTTCATCAGGGAGATGCGTGCAATCTTGGGTCTGACTACCGGGATTACGATCTGGTGCTGGCGGGTAACCTGATTGATCGGTTGTACAAACCTTCGTTGTTTCTGGAGAGTATTCACGAACGCATCAACGATCTTGGTTTGTTGGTCATTGCCTCGCCGTATACCTGGCTTGAGGAGTACACGCCGAAATCCGAATGGGTGGGCGGTTTTATGAAGAACGGCGAGCCTTTCACCACGCTCGATGGCCTTAAAAACATGCTGGGGCCTCATTTCAGGCTGCTGGGCGAGCCCAGAAGCCTGCCGTTCGTGATCCGGGAAACCCGCAACAAATTCCAGCACAGCTTTTCCGAACTGACCATCTGGGAAAAGTTGCCGGATTAACAGGCATTGTCATTGAATGGTCATGTAGGCGGGTTATCGTCAAAACTCATCAGGACGACACGCATAGTGTTGGTGCATCGTGTGATTGCTTTGGCCGGGGTTTTCCCCGGCTTTTTTATGCCTGTTCGTCAGCGTTGTGCCGTTCCCGGCGCAAGGCCCGCTGTTTTCGCCGTTCGTTTTCCGAGTGTTCCGAGATGGTCTGCTGGACAAACTCGATATGGTGGCCGGCAATGGCCCGGGCATCCTCGGCCCTTCCTTCCATAATTGCCTGAAACAGCCGGGAATGCTGGTCTACCAGGCCCTGCCGGGTTTTGGCGGCTCTGGCATACATGCCGCCGATGTTGGTCACGATGTTGTTCTTGAGCATGTTGAACAGGTTACGCATGGTGTGCATCAGCACCACATTATGGCTGGCCTCGGCGATGGCCATGTGGAAGCGGGCATCAGCTGCGCCTTCGGCTTCCAGGTTGTTGCCGGAGCTGTCGCGGTAACAGGCATCCAGGGCGGTCCAGGCTTGAGTGAGGTACTGGCGGTCAACTTCGGTGGCTCTTTGCGCTGCGTAAAAGGCGCAGTCTGCTTCCAGCGTGCGGCGAAATTCCAGCAGGTCGCGATGGGCTTCCGGGTGCGTTTCCAGCAACTTGATCAGTGGGTCACTGAAACTGGCACCCAGCGTTTCGGTGACAAAGTTGCCCCCTCCCTGGCGGCTGTGGAGCAGGCCTTTGGCAGCCAGTTTCTGGATTGCTTCTCTCAACGATGGCCGGGACACGCCGAATTGCTCTGCCAGCACCCGCTCCGGAGGTAACCGCTGGCCCGGTTGCAATGTGCCTTCCAGAATCATGGTTTCCAGTTGTTCAACGATGGTGTCGGCTAGGCGCCTGGGCGCCACCTGATTGATGGCCATGTACGGCTCCGGTTGATCAATAAATTGGTCTTACCAATAAATATTAGCCTTCTTTGTTCTTGTTTTCCCAGTAAAACCCATAGGCAATTAGACGAATGTCGAACGCCATGCTTTTGACAGCCCAAAGGGTGTTCAAATAACGTACTTGGACAGACTTGTAAATTGGTATTACCAATTATCCAAAAATAGTATCCAACAACAATACCCTGGAGAAAATCATGTCGTCCGGATTGCTCGCCCTGCTGGCATTTGCCCCGATTCTGCTGGCCGGAATCCTCCTGATTGGCCTGCGTTGGCCTGCCCGCCGCGCCATGCCCGTGGTGTTCCTGGTTACTGCGCTGATCGGTTACAGCGCCTGGGATATGACCCTGAACCGAATTCTGGCCTCTACCCTGCAGGGTCTGGTGATTACCATTGGTCTGCTGTGGATTATCTTCGGCGCTATTTTGCTGCTGAACACGCTGAAACATTCGGGGGCCATCACCACCATTCGGGCGGGCTTTACCAACATCACCCCGGACCGCCGTATTCAGGCGATTATCATTGTCTGGCTGTTCGGTAGCTTTATTGAAGGCGCCTCCGGCTTCGGGACGCCGGCGGCTATTGCCGCGCCCTTGCTGGTCGCGGTGGGCTTCCCGGCCATGGCGGCGGTGATGCTGGGCATGATGGTGCAGAGCACGCCGGTGTCCTTTGGTGCCGTGGGCACTCCTGTGGTGGTTGGGGTAACCACGGGTCTCGACCGTGCCACGATTACCGAAAGACTGGAGGCCGTGGGCTCCAACTGGGAGGCCTACCTGCAGTTGATTACCTCGGAAGTCGCCATTACCCACGCCATTGTTGGTGTGGTTATGCCATTGCTGATGGTGACCATGATGACCCGCTTCTTCGGCAGGAACAAAAGCTGGAAAGAAGGGTTGGAGGTGCTGCCGTTTGCCTTGTTTGCCGGTGTTGCCTTTGTGGTTCCCTACGCGCTGACCGGTGTGATTCTGGGGCCGGAATTTCCGTCTCTGCTGGGTGGCCTGATTGGTTTGGCGATCGTGACCATGGCGGCGAAGAAGGGCTTCCTGATGCCCAAAAACGCCTGGGATTTTGCCGACCGCAAGGACTGGCCCTCCGAGTGGCTGGGCAGTATCGAGATGAAGCTCGAAGACATCGCGGCCAAGCCGATGAGCGGTTTCCGCGCCTGGGTGCCCTATGTACTGGTGGGCGTCGTGCTGGTACTGAGCCGGACCGTCGACCCGATCAAACAGGCCTTTACCAGCGTTGGTGTATCGTTCTCGAATATTCTGGGTGAGGCAGGCATCAATGCCGGTGTTCAGCCTCTGTACCTGCCGGGCGGTATCCTGGTGATGGTTGTTCTGGCAACGTTCTTCATTCACCGCATGAGCGCTCGTGCCCTTGGGAATGCCGTCAAGGAATCCAGCGGTGTGTTGCTGAGTGCAGGCTTTGTTCTGCTGTTTACGGTGCCGATGGTGCGGATCCTGATCAACTCGGGCGTTAACATGTCCGATTTGCCCAGTATGCCGCTGGCCATGGCGACCTGGGCCGCCGATGCGGTTGGCGGCATCTACCCGCTGCTGGCTCCGACGGTGGGGGCGCTGGGTGCCTTCCTGGCCGGCTCCAATACCGTCTCCAACATGATGTTCAGCCAGTTCCAGTTTGGTGTCGCGGAAAGCCTCGGCCTGTCTACTGCCCTGATGGTCGCTGTGCAGGCTGTGGGTGCCGCCGCCGGTAACATGGTGGCCATCCATAACGTGGTAGCGGCCTCAGCCACGGTTGGCCTGCTGGGCCGTGAAGGCCAGACCCTGCGCAAGACCGTGTGGCCGACCCTATACTACCTGTTGGCTACTGGTTTGATTGCGCTGCTGGCGGCCTATGGCCTGGGTTTGATGGACCCGTTAATGAGCCGGTAACGCTGACCTAACGATGACGGGCGAGCGGCCGATGGCCGCATCGCCCGGAGGCAATGACTGATGAGTGAGCTGTTCTACGATGCCGCCCCGAACGCCACCCGTGTGGCCCCGGAGCGCCCCAAGCCCCGAAGTTACCCGGCCAAGCCGACGGAGGTCACGCTGTTTGGTACCTGCGTGGTGGATCTGTTCTTCCCCGAAGCCGGGCTGGATGCCATCCGCCTGCTGGAACGGGAAGGCATTCGCGTGCACTTTCCCCAGGCGCAATCCTGCTGCGGCCAGCCCGCCTGGACTTCGGGTTACGTGAACGAGGCCCGGGAGGTGGCGCGGGCACAGCTCAACCTGCTGGATAACGACTTGCCGGTGGTGGTGCCTTCTGGTTCCTGCGCCGGCATGTTCCGGCAGCACTACCGGGAGGTGTTTGCTGAAGAGCCGGATACCCTCAAGCGAGTGGAAAGCCTGGCCGAGCGCACGTTCGAGCTGACCGAGTTTCTGCTGCATGTGTGCAAGGTGGATTGGCAGGATCTGGGCCAGCCCACGCAGATTGCCCTGCACACCTCCTGTTCTGCCCGCCGGGAAATGAATACCCACCTGCACGCCCGTGAGCTGCTGGGCAAGCTGGCGAACGTAGAGCGTCTGGACCACGACCACGAAAGCGAATGCTGCGGATTTGGCGGGACGTTCTCCGTGCGTATGCCGGAAGTCTCTGGCGCCATGGTGCTGGACAAAACCCGTTCGCTGCGGGAATCTGGCGCGGCGGAAATGATCACCGCCGATGGCGGCTGCCTGCTCAACATCAATGGTTCCCTGGAAAAACAGCAACAGGCCTTCCGGGGCCGGCATCTGGCCAGTTTCCTGTGGGAGCGGGTCAGCGGTGAGGTGACATCATGAGCCAGCGCATACCGGTCAAAGAACTGACCGACAGCTTCCGTGGCCGTGCGGTGGGCGCCCTCGCGGACGACCAGCTGCGCACCAACTTTCGGGTGGCCATGGACTCCCTGATGAAAAAGCGCGCCGATGCGTTCCCGGATGAACACGAGCGCGAGGGCCTGCGGGAGCTGGGCAATCACATCAAAGCCCGGGCCCTGTCTCAGCTGCCGGATCTACTTGAACAGCTGGAAGCCAAGCTGACCGACAACGGTGTGAAGGTGCACTGGGCCGAGACCACGGAACAAGCCAACCGCATTGTGCACGCCATCATCGAGGCGAAACAGGGCTCTCAGGTGGTGAAAGGCAAATCCATGGTCAGCGAAGAAATGGAGATGAACGACTACCTGGCCGAGCGCAACATCGAGTGCCTGGAGTCCGACATGGGCGAGTACATCGTCCAGCTGGATGGCGAAAAGCCCTCCCACATCATCATGCCGGCCATTCACAAGAACCGCTTCCAGGTCTCCAGACTGTTCCATGACAAGCTGGGCGTGGAAGAAACCGAGGATGTGAACGAGCTGATCCAGATCGGCCGGCGCACCCTGCGCCAGAAATTTCTGGAAGCGGACGTTGGGGTGTCTGGTGTTAACTTCGCCATCGCCGAAACCGGCACTCTGCTGCTGGTGGAAAATGAAGGCAATGGCCGCATGAGTACCACCGCGCCGCCGGTGCACATTGCCGTCACCGGCATTGAAAAGGTGGTGGAAAACCTGCGGGACGTGGTGCCCCTGTTGTCGCTGCTGACCCGTTCCGCGTTGGGCCAGCCCATCACCACCTACGTGAACATGATCTCCGGCCCCCGCAAGGCGGATGAGCTGGATGGCCCGGAAGAAGTCCACCTGGTGCTGCTCGACAACGGCCGCAGCGGCGCCTTTGCCGATGCCCAGCTGCGCCAGACCCTGAACTGTATCCGATGCGGCGCCTGCATGAACCATTGCCCGGTGTATACCCGGGTGGGCGGCCATACCTATGGCGAGGTGTATCCGGGGCCGATCGGCAAGATCATTACGCCGCACATGGTGGGCCTGCACAAGGTGCCGGATCATCCCAGCGCGTCGTCATTGTGTGGTGCCTGTGGCGAAGTGTGCCCGGTGAAGATTCCGATTCCGGAGATGCTACAGCGATTGCGGCAGGAGAACGTGAAAAGCCCGGCGGAGCAGCCGAAAGTGAAAGACGGCGGTGCCAAATACTCCCGCAAAGAGCGTGTGATTTGGCGCTTCTGGGCCAGACTGAACACTTCGCCGATGTTCTACCGGTTGTTCCTGTGGGGCGCGACCCGCTTGCGCAAGCTGGCACCGAAAAACGTCGGCCCGTGGACCGAGAACCACTCAGCACCGGTGCCGGCCCGCCGGTCGTTGCACGATCTGGCCAAAGCCCATCTGAATCAGGGGGATCGGTGATGAGCGCCCGCAGCAATATTCTGAACAAACTTCGTGCCGGCCTGGCCGGCACCACGCCCCGGCCTGATGATTTCGACGAGGGTCTGGTTACCAACCCCTGGCAGTATGCCCCGGAAGACCGGATTACCCGCCTGCGCTCTTTGATGGAAGCGGTACACACCGAGGTTCATCAGGTCACCAGTGCCCAGTGGCCTGCCAAAGTGCAGGAATTGCTGGAGAGCCGAGGTTTGGGCAATCTGCTATACGCCCCAGGCACCGCCCATGGCAGACAGCTGGCGGTGCATTGGCAGAGAAGCAGTGCGAAAGTTCAGTTGATGGTCTATGACCGGCCCATCGAGGAATGGAAAGATGAGCTGTTCTGGAAGGTGGATGCCAGCATAACTGGTACTGTGGGGGGCATTGCAGCCACCGGTTCTCTGGTGCTCTGGCCGGATCGCCACGAACCTCGCTTGATGAGCCTGCTGCCGCCGCTGCACATAGCCTTGCTTAAGGCCAGTGAGGTGGAAGACAACTTGTACGGCATGATGCAGAAGCACAACTGGTCCGCCGGTTTACCGACGAACCTGTTGCTGGTCTCCGGCCCGTCCAAAACCGCAGATATCGAGCAGGTGCTCGCGTACGGGGCCCATGGCCCGAAGGAACTGGTTGTCCTCATCCTTGAGGACGCCTGATCAGAGATCTTTGATTGCGGTGGTGGTTGCCTGAAGTACTTCCTTGGCATCACCTTTCACCATCAGGCTGTTGTCCCGAATGAACAGGCCGTTGGGAATGCCCGCGAAGCCAGCGGACAGGCTTCGCTTGACCACCACCACGGTTTTTGCCTTGTGAACATCCAGGATCGGCATGCCGAAGATGGGCGAGTTCGGATCTTCGGCGGCGGCCGGGTTCACCACGTCATTGGCTCCCAGCACGATGGCCACATCGGCCTGAGGCAGTTCCGGATTGATCGCCTCCATATCCTTCAGCTGATCATAGGGAATCTCAGCTTCCGCCAGCAGCACATTCATGTGCCCCGGCATGCGCCCGGCAACCGGGTGAATGGCGTAGCTGACTTTCGCACCACGGCCCTCAAGTTGGTTGGCCAGTTCCTTGACCGCGTGCTGGGCCTGCGCCACCGCCAGGCCATAACCCGGCACCATGACCACATTGCGGGCGCCATCCAGTAGCAGGGCCAGATCGTCAGGCGTGGCGTATTTCACCTTGCCATCATAGAACTCGCCTTCGTCCTGCTTGTTGGCGCTGTTGCCAGTGGCGCCGAAGACGCCACCGAATAGCACGTTGGGCAGGGAACGGTTCATGGCTTTGCACATGATGGCCGTCAGGATCAGCCCCGATGCACCCACCAGAGAACCGGTGATGATCAGCCCCTGGTTACCCAGCACAAAACCGGTTGCGGCGCCGGCAAGCCCCGAGTAGGCATTCAAAAGTGCCACCACCACCGGCATATCGGCACCGCCAATCGGCTGGACCAGCCCAACCCCGAGCAGCAGGCAAAGGCCGATAAGTGCAGCCAGTGCCAGCGGGCTGGTGCTGGCTTCGGTCGTGAACAGAACGGCACCAATCAGAGCTGCGACCAGTGTGATCAGTGTGACGCTGTGCCACAGGCGGTTATTGCGGCTGTCCCCAATGTTGCCTTTCAGTTTCAACACGGCCACCACTGAGCCGGTCAATGTCACCGAACCAATAATGATTGAGACAAGAATCGCTGCCGTCCAGCCATTGCTGCCCGCACCGGACGAGGCAACCGTTTGAATCCAGGTGCTGGCGGCCACCGCGACCGACGCGCCCCCGCCAATACCGTTCAGGCTGGCCACCAGTTCAGGCATTTCGGTGGTGGCGGTGCGCCGGGCCAGCCAGATACCGATACTGCCGCCTAGAATCATACCGGCGAGGATAGCGGTGTAGTTGATGATTCCCTGGTGCAGGAGGGCGGAAACAACGGCGATCAGCATACCGATGGCGGCGATCTGGTTGCCGCGAACCGCGGTTTTCGGGCGGGTCATGCCTTTAATGCCAAGAATGAAGCAAACCGCCGCAGCCAGGTAAGACAGGTTGATTAGTGCAAACATGATTATCCCTTTCGCTTAAACATATTCAGCATGCGATCTGTAACCATAAAGCCGGCTACAATGTTGATGCTTGCCAGAGTCACGGCGATAAAACCGAGTACGCCGGCAACATTGGGAGAGAGGTCCGAGCTGCCAGCGCTGATGATGGCGCCCACGATGACGATCCCGGAAATGGCGTTGGTGCCACTCATCAATGGCGTGTGGAGTGTTGGTGGCACCTTGTTGATCAGTTCAATGCCAACAAACAGTGCCAGAATGAAAATGGTGAAGCTGAGAACAAACAGTTCCATCAGGCGGTTTCCTTGCTTTCGGTGGGTTCGTTTTTTGGGGCGGAAGGCTCAGCGCCGTGAAGCACCTGTCCGCCCTGGGTGACCAGGGTTGCGGACACAATGTCGTCGTCAAAGTTGGGAACAAGCTGCCCGGCTTTGGTCATGTTGAGAAGGAAGGCGGTTATGTTCCTGGTCAGCAGTTGGGAGGCATGAACCGGCACCCGGGAAGGGTGGTTGGCGTGCCCGACAAGTGTTACCCCATCCACCACGATTTTTTTATTCAGCACGGTGCCCTCTACGTTGCCACCTTTATCGGCCACCAGGTCGACAATCACCGAGCCACTCTTCATGCGATGAATCATGTCGCTGTTAATCAGTTTCGGTGCCTGTTTGCCTGGAACCGCCGCGGTCGTGACCACCATATCCGCCCGTGCAACACAATCTGCCAGTTGCTGGCGCTGTGCTGTATAGAAGGCTTCGCTCTGGGCTTTTGCATAGCCGCTGTCGCCAGTGGTCTCCGATGATGGCACCTGAATTTCGATAAAATCGGCTCCCAGGCTCTGAACCTGCTCTTTTACTTCTGGTCGCAGATCGTAAGCCTCGACTACGGCGCCCAGGCGCCGCGCGGTAGCGATGGCCATCAATCCGGCGACGCCGGCACCGATGACAAGTACCCGCGCCGGGTGAATGGTGCCGGCGGCGGTCATCAGCATCGGGAAGTATCGTGGCAGTGCCATGGCGCCGCTGAGCACGGCTCGATAGCCACTGATGCCGGCCATGGCACTCAGCACATCCATCGGCTGCGCCCGGGTTGTTCTGGGCACGAGGTCTAGCGCAAATGCCTGTACTTTTCTGGACGCAAACCGCTCCAGAAGTGGCTTGTTGAACCATGGGTTCAGCAAGCTGATGATCGTACTCTCTTCCTGAATAAGATCGGCTTCCTCGAGGGTGGGGGCCAGCACTTTTAGAATGACGGATGCTTGCCGATACAGGGCACTGGCATCGTCAGCGATGATTGCGCCGGCATGGCGATAATCGTCATCGGTAAAGTGTGCGGCCAATCCAGCGCCGCTCTCGACGATGACTTCGTAGCCAGCTTCGAGCAGCGTCGAAACACCGGTGGGTATGATAGCGACCCGGTTCTCATTCGGGACTCGCTCTCGGGGTATGCCAATCATCATGCGTAAAGGCTCCGTTCAGTTTGAGTGTTTTCCATGCCATTACCCAATGCCAGGGTACTGAGGGTGTGCTTGCGGATGTCTGCCAGAAGCTGGTGATCCTGCTGCAGCGACTGGCCGTAGCTGGGGATCAGTGCCTGAAGGGTTTGTAGGGAGGCGCCCTGAACCAGTTCGGGCAGGCAGCGCTCTATCACATCGAGCATGGCGGCGACGGAGGTGGACGCGCCGGGGGAGGCGCCCAGCAGCGCTGCCA
Source organism: Marinobacter sp. GH_1 (assembly GCF_048595985.1). Lineage (NCBI taxonomy): Bacteria > Pseudomonadati > Pseudomonadota > Gammaproteobacteria > Pseudomonadales > Marinobacteraceae > Marinobacter > Marinobacter sp. GH_1. Next base: position 347,591 of record NZ_CP184460.1, read on the forward strand.
GACTGCCATCGCTGGTGCTCAGGACTTCCGTGCCGAACTCCAGTAAACCGCGGCCTTGGCTATCGGGTTTAATGATCTGCACCCGTTGCCCGGCTCTCACCAGCTTCCAGGCGTCGGGATCAATGTCCGGGATAAAACGCTGCAGCTGCTCAAGGCGCGATGATTTCGGGCTGAGCGACTCCTTGATCAGATAGCGGGTCAGTGGCCAGTTGTGGATAGCCACATCAAGCAGCGGCTTCAGGTTGTGGTGTCTTACTGACCGAACCAGATCCATCACGCCACCTTCTTTGAGAAAGCGTGTTGTGAAACCGGCGAAGGGACCGAACAGCAGAGCAGCCTTACCGTTGATAAAACGGGTATCGAGGTGCGGAACAGACATGGGCGGAGCACCCACCGGGGCCTGACTGTAGACTTTGGCGTTGTGCTGGAGAGCCAGGCTCTGGTCATTGCAAGCCAGCCATAGTCCGGAAACGGGGAAGCCGCCATACCCGCGGGCTTCCTGAACCCCCGCTTTTTGCAACAGGGGCAGCGCGGCGCCACCGGCGCCGATAAAGACAAAGCGGGCCGTGAGAACCTGTTGTTCGCCACTCTCATGATTGGTAAGCGTCACCCGCCATCCGCGGTTGTGACGTTCAAGCCCCGTCACCCGGCGCTGAAGGCGGATATCGCAGGCCTCGGACTGGGTGAGTGAACGCCCCAGCAGGCGGGTCAGCGAGCCGAAATTGACATCACTGCCATGCGTTACGCGGGTGGCTGCCGAGGGTGTGAATGTTTGCTGCGCTCCGTGGATCAGAGGCAGCCAGTCTGAGAGCGTCGAATCCTGATCAGTGAATTCCATACCCTGGAAAAGTGGGTGGGTCTGCAATGCGCGGTGCCTGGCGCGCAGGAACCGGCAGTCGTCCTGGCCTTGCACCCAACTGAGGTGCGGTACGCTGCGGATAAAGTTTTCAGGCCCCGGCAGCAGGCCCTTCTCGACGAGTGAACTCCAGTATTGAAGGGATACCTCAAACCGCTCATTGATGGCCAGCGCCCTGTCAATGGCGACGCTGCCATCGCCCTGTGCCGGGGTATAGTTGAGCTCGCAGTAGCCTGCGTGACCCGTTCCGGCATTGTTCCAGGCGTCGGAGCTCTCGCCGGCCAATTGCCGGCCCTGCTCGACCAGTGTCATTGAGCGCGAGCTGTCCAGCTGTGAAATAAGAGACGCCAGCGTAATGCTCATTACGCCGCCGCCAATCAGAAGTACATCTGTATCGAAGCTCGCCATAGTATGACCCTTTCGGTAGCAAACGAATAAAAGGGTTCATACTTTAGTCGAACGTCTGGTTCGTAAAAATCGTGTTTCTTGGTATTAAAGGATCGAAAAAACCGACCTATTTCAGGCCGAAGCCTCTTTTATTCAGGAACTCCTTCATGTGCGGCCGGAGCTTGCTGGTAAACAGCGGCTTGAGCTGTTCGGACCAGCTGGTGTCTTTGTTGCCGCCGGTGCGCTCGCGGTAATAGCGGGCCATTGTATCGTCGAAGCTGGCGACCAGCCGCTCGTCAGTTGAGTCGTCGTAGCTGTCTTCCTTGAGAATGGCTGCCAGAGGCAGGCGCGGCTTCACTTCCGGTTGCTGGTCCGGATAGCCCAGGCACAGACCAAATACCGGGTACACATGTTCCGGTAATTTGAGTAGATCGCTCACTTCCTGCGGGTTGTTGCGAATACCGCCAATGTAGCAGATACCCAGTCCTTCCGATTCAGCCGCTACCACCACATTCTGCGCAATCAGGGCGGTATCAATGCTGGCCACCAGCAGTTGCTCGGTCATACCACGAATCACATCCGCTCCGGCTTTCTCTGCCGATTCGGTGGCCCGCTTCATATCGGCGCAGAACACCAGGAAATCCGAGCAGCTTTCCACATAGGTCTGCCCCCCAGCCAGTTCTGCCAGTTTCCGACGGCTTTCCGGATTGACCACATGAATAATGGTGTAGGCCTGGACGTGGTTGGAGGTAGCTGCGCATTGCCCGGCACGGATCAGGTCTTCAAACAGTTCCCGGGGAATCTGCTGATCCTTGAATTTGCGGATGGAGCGATGGGATTTCAGGAGTTCAATGGTCGGATTCATAGGACCTCATCTGCTGCAGGTAAAGGCAGACGATAGCTTGCTTATCAGGACGGACACAACAGGACAAAGGTGGGGATTTGTTCGTATGGCCCCGTGCCCTGAACGAAAAAGCGCGCCCGTAGGCGCGCTGTAAACGATGTCAGCCGATCAGACGATCACGGCACCATATCGGTTGGCCGGGGGGTAGTGGCTGTGCTCGGCGGCAGGATCGGATACCGGATTTCCGGCACGTTACCGGTCAGGGTCTTGAGGAAGGCAACGATGGATTGAACCTCGCTGTCGTTCAGCTCAGTGCCCAGCTGCGCAGTACCCATTACAGCGACGGCTTCATCCAGGCTCCAAACCGCACCAGAGTGGAAGTACGGAGCAGTCAGTTCGATGTTGCGCAGTGGCGAGGCACGGAACACATACTCGTCGGTGGCTGTCTGGGTCACTTCGAAGCGGCCGCGGTCACCCTCGGGCAGAATGGCACCGCCTGGGCGTTCGACCAGACCAAACGGATAGTATTCCTGGCCACCCAGGTTCACACCACTGTGGCAGGCCGCGCAGCCACGATCCATGAACAGGGCCAGTCCCTCTTTCTCTTTTTCATTCATCGCCTCAGTGTTGCCACGCAGGTACTTGTCGAAATCTGAGTCCGGAGTGATCAAGGTTGCCTCGAAAGCTTCGATGGCAATGGCCATATTATCGAAGGTTACCGGGTCATCCTGTCCCGGGAAGGCATCGCCAAAGCGCTCAACATAATCCGGCATACTCTTCAGGGTAGAAACCACTCGCTCCGGCGTGCTGCTCATTTCCACGCCCGCCTGAACCGGGCCCTTGGCCTGTTCGGCAAGGTCGGCTGCCCGGCCATCCCAGAACTGCGCTGCGTTGAACACCGCGTTGAATACCGTCGGGGAGTTACGGGGGCCTTTCTGCCAGCCGTGACCGATGGACACCGGCAAGTAATCATCTCCGCCTAAACCGACGTTGTGGCAGGTGTTACAGCTGATCAGATGGCTGGAAGACAGGCGCGGTTCGAAGAACAGCATCTTGCCCAGTTCCACCTTGGATTGGGTCAGCTCGTTGCCGTCAATCACTGGCGGGTATTTGGGAATCGGTTCGAAGGTGCTTCTGGCCCGGTCGAGCAGCTGATCCGCGGCAGCGGAACCTGCCATGAATCCAAGACTCAGAATCAGGGCTTTGGTTAACGGACGTTTTATCATGGTTCACTCTCCTTATGAGACAGGTCTGGTCTCTCTGAACCAAAGTTAACAAATGCCCCGGCAACTGCACGGAAAACCGGTCAGAGTTGGCGTCATAATTGATGTCTGTCAATTTTCACTTTTTGTCGTGGATATTCAGGGTTAGCTGCGACATTTCGCCGCTGAACGAAGCGGTTTGGTGGGTGTCAAATGTTAGGTTATATCGTTATGCTCGAAGAGAGATCCTAGACTCAAAACAGGAGATTGCCATGAAATCGTTACTCGTGATGTTGCTGTTCAGTTTTGGCCTGGTGACCACGGCCCAGGCAGAGGAAGCGCTGTCAGTGACACCACAGGAAACCCTCGACATGGTTCAGGAACAGGGTGACCAGGTGCTGTTCATTGACGTACGGGACCCGGTGGAAATCATGTTCATCGGCTTTACCGATGCGGTGGACCTGAACATTCCGTTCCAGGTGGTGGATCGCACCCGGTTCAATGAAGAAAAAGCCGTCTTCGCCATGGACATCAATGAAAATTTCGTCGCCGAGGTGGACGCCGCGCTGGCCGAAAAGGGCCTGGATCGGGATTCGCTGATCATCACCATGTGTCGTTCAGGTTCTGCCCGTGGTAAGCCCAGCGCAGACTATTTGCTGGAGCGCGGCTTTACCAACGTGAAGTATGTGGATCACGGCTTCCAGGGGGACTCCCTGAAAGAAGGCCCCCAGAAGGGCATGCGCCTGAAGAATGGCTGGCAGAATTCCGGAATGCCCTGGTCTACCAAAGCCAACCCGGAAAAAATCTACCGTCCTTAATCGTTGGGGTGCCTGCGATGGCAGGCACCCATTCTCTTCCAGTTATTCCTCAATGCAGATTTCCCGTCGGCGTACGGCAATCGCCGTTCTCAGCACAAGCCCCGCGATCAATACCACCAGAATTAACAGCAGGCCAACGCCCAGCCATTTGAAGAACGGGCTGTCCAGGCGCTGATACATGGTCAATGTAGCGATGGTGATGGCGGCCATCGGAAACGAATAAGCCCACCAGGACAGGAAAAACTGCAACTTCAGGAATCGCGACACCTGGGTAAACAGCATCAGGGTGAGAAACAGGGCGCTGTAATAAAGCACCCGGGCAAAGCTGTCGAGTTCACCGGTAAGCTGGAGCCAGGACACGAAGCCTACTCCCGGCGGCGCGATCAGGATGAACAATGTGGGTAGCAGCTTGCCAGGCAACGGGTGGTGGAAAAACATCCGGTTGAAGATGATGGTCAGTAACACCAGCCAGAACACCAGGCCAATGCTGAAGAAAAACCAGGAAAGCTCGGTAAAACCATGTTGCACCCCGGCAATGGGCACCAGAATGTTACCGACAATCGGGATGAACCAGGCCGGGTTCATGTGGTTGATCTCGAAGTGAGTGTGGTGAATCCATGCCGAGAGCACGTAAAGCGTGAAACCCAGATGCAGTACTGTGCCTAAACCCCAGATAATCAGAGACGCGCCCTGACGGTGAGGGAGCAGAGCAATACTGATCAGAATCAACCCGATGGAAATGGTCGGAGCAAAATTGAGTTTGATCGGGTGGTTCAGTTCTGCCTTCACCTGCTGAGGGTATCGTGCCGCCTTCAGGGCATAGAGCAATGCCAGGCTGGTAAACACCGTTATGGTCAGAACCAACGCGGTGAGGCTGGCGGTTGAGGGAAGGCCAAAGACCGCCTCGGCCCGATGCAAGGCAATGGTCAGGCCGGCCAGGCCCATCACCGTGGCAAACCATGAGACGGGGAAGTTTTGCAGGCGGGAGGATTCAGCTTGGGCCATTGTTTACCTCAGTTGTCTGTTTAGAACCTGAAACGCCAGCCCTGGGGCTGGCGTTGTCGCTATAACGCGGCTACCCGATCACCTCAGAAGGTGAAGGTGCGCATTTTGCGGTCTAGCATCTGGTCGGCCATCTGCGGCGGCATGGCGACACCAATACCGTCAATCAGGTCGTCTTTGCCGTGGTCGCTGTTAGGCAGGTACAGCGCACAAACGTGTGCAGTACCACCCGCTTTCAACAGTCCACGCAGCATTTGACCGGGCGTCACGTTACGCGGTGCCAGGGCTTCGCCTTCATAGGATTTCAGAGCCAGGTCACCGGCTTCATCGCACAGCAGCACGTTAACCTTGGCGCCTTTCTCCGCCATGGTATTGGCCAGCACCATAGCCATGCCCTGAGTCTGGAGGGAGTCGCTGGACAGAATCACCAGAACTTCTTCTACGGCGTTACCTTTGTTCCCGTGGCTAGCGGCCATCGCGTGCATCGGTGCCAGTGTAACCAGAACGGCCAGGGTGAAAAGTTTGAGAATATTTGTCATTGGTTGGGCTCCTTGAGTGAGTATGTCGCTTACCAATATAGAGCGGCGATGGGAGCGAGTTCAGTGACATTGTCACTGTCGGGCGAAAGAGTGAGATGCAAATTCAGGGTAGTGCCCGGACTGTCTGCCCACGTCTACATGGCCACCATTGGCACGACGGTGACCAGTCAGATCAAGCCCATGATCACCGGTTACGAAGATCTTGAGGAACGGCACTAGCCGCTCCTACTCACCGTCCTCGTTATTCATTGATTGCTATCGAAAATAGTTGGTCGATTACCTTCCCCTATAATCGATATAGAAATGTATATTGCTAATAGGTATATCGTTATTCCTTTATGTATGGTTTAGTGGTCGGCGAGTGATCCACACCATTCCGAGGAGGAAACGACTATGCAACAGCCAATAGTCACCCACTTCTTCGACGAAGCGACCAATACCTTCAGCTACGTCGTGAAAGATCCGGGCAGTGATGCCTGTGCCATTATCGATTCGGTGCTTGATTTCGATTACGCCGCTGGCCGTACCGATGTTCGCTCAGCCGACGAGATCGTGCGTTATGTCCAGGACAACGGCCTGGTGGTGGAATGGATTCTGGAAACCCATGTCCACGCGGACCACCTCTCGGCAGCGCCGTATTTGCAGGAGCGGCTTGGCGGTAAGACCGGTATCGGCGCGCGCATCATTGAGGTTCAGGAAATCTTTGGTAAGGCCTTCAATGCCGGTACCGAGTTTGCCCGGGACGGCAGCCAGTTCGGACAGTTGTTCGAAGAAGGTGACCGTTTCCGGATCGGTGCGCTTGAGGGTTATGTGCTTCACACCCCCGGCCACACACCGGCCTGCCTGACCTATGTCATCGGCGAGGCTGCGTTTGTCGGGGACACCCTGTTTGCCCCGGATTCCGGCACGGCTCGGTGTGATTTCCCGGGGGGAGACGCCAAGGTGCTCTATCAATCAGTGCAGAAGGTGCTGGCACTGCCGGTCGAGACCCGCATTTTCCTCTGCCACGACTATAAAGCCCCGGGCCGGGATGAGTATCAGCATCAGACCACGGTCGCTGAACAGCGGGCACGCAATATCCACGTTCGCGAGGGTATGGCGGAAGAGGAGTTTGTGCGCCTGAGAACCGAGCGGGATGCCACCCTGGATATGCCGCGGCTGATTCTTCCTTCGGTGCAAGTAAACATGCGCGCCGGAGAAATGCCTGAGGCGGAGCAAAACGGTCAAGTTTATCTGAAAGTACCGGTCAACCGGTTTTGAGCAGGTTGACCCAGAGGAGAGCAAGTAATGAAAGTGCATTTTGTTGAACCCGGATTTGCGATTTCGGACGAGATTACCCCTGAGGATTTCGAGAGCGTTCGCCAGCAGGGTTTCAAAGCGGTGATTTGCAACCGGCGGGTGGGCGAAGAAGGCTACGAAAGTGAGGATGTTTTTCGTGAGTCAGCGGAGCGCGCGGGGTTGCAATGGTTCTGTGTGCCGGTGGCCTCCGGCGAGTACACCGCCGCCGATGTCGAAGCGTTCGGCAAGGCGCTGGATGCGGCGCCGACACCAATCCTGGGCTTTTGCAGGACCGGCCGGCGAGCGGTGCATATGTGGGCCCAGAGCCGCGCCCAGAATCCGCAATGCAACATCCCGATGTTGCTTAAGGCCGCGCACGAAGCAGGGCACGACCCGCAATCCATCCGTGATTTGCTGGATAAGAAGGCAGGATGATCAAGCCATCGATCATTTGCTTAAAACTAATAGACCTATAGATATATTGAAATTGATATAACGAAAGGACTCGCTTACTCTGAACTTGCTGTTAACAAAACCACTGATGTGAAAACCCGACAGGAGAAATGACATGACAATTCGACTCGGCGAAACCGCCCCGGATTTCAACGTAGACACCACCAAAGGCAAGATGAGCTTCCACGAGTGGGCAGGCGATTCCTGGGTGTTCTTCTTCAGCCACCCGGCGGACTTCACCCCGGTATGCACCACTGAAATGGGCCGGACTGCCCAGCTGGCGCAAGAGTTCGCAGCTCGCAACGTCAAGCCTCTGGGTCTGTCTACCGACTCGGTAGAAGAGCACCTGAAGTGGATTGACGACGTTAACGACACCCAGAGCTGTGATCTGCAGTTCCCGATCGTTGCCGACGAAGACTTCAAGATTGCTCAGCTGTACGAAATGATTCACCCGGGCGAGAGCGAAACCGCCGCTGTGCGCAGCGTGTTCATCATCGACCCGAACAAGAAAGTACGCCTGACCATGACCTACCCGATGGCGGTTGGTCGTAACTTCGACGAGATCCTGCGCGCCATTGACGCACTGCAGTTTGCGGATGCCAACAAGTGTGCGATGCCCGCCGACTGGCGCAAGGGTGGTGAAGTAATCATTCCGCCGTCTATCGACAACGAAAAGGCCAAGGAAATGTTCCCGCAGGGCTGGAACGAACTGCGTCCTTACCTGAGAATGACCAAGATCTGATCAGGTCTCCGGTCCAGAAAGCGCCCCGTTAATCGGGGCGTTTTTCGTTGTAAAACTCAGCTTTCGTCAATGCTCAGCAGGTCGCTGGGCGATTGTAAGCCACCGCTGGCCAGGCGGATCTTCACCTCAAGATTGTGCCTGGAGTTGGCATTGCTGAGTGCCTCTTCCCGGGTAATCTTGCTCTGATCGTAAAGTTCAAGAATGGCCTGGTCGAAGGTCTTCATGCCCCGTTCGCCGCCCCGGGTCATGATGTCGGCAATGCCATCTATCTCACCCTTGGAGATCAAATCCCGAATGTAGGGGCTGGCAAGCATTACTTCCACGGCGACCACCCGTTTGCCGTCTTTGCCCTTCAGCAGTCGCTGGGCCACCACCGCTTTCAAGTGCATGCTCATATCCATGAACAGCTCCTTGTGGGCGTGCTCGGGAAAGAAGTTCACAATCCGGCGCATGGTATGGTCCACGTTGCTGGCGTGCAGGGTGGAGATGCACAGGTGGCCGGTTTCTGCATAGGTGAGGGCGTGTTTCATGGTGTCCCGATCGCGTATTTCGCCAATCATGATGACATCCGGCGCTTCCCGCATGGCCCGGCGCAGGGCTTCGTTATAGGAGCGGGTGTCTACCCCCACTTCCCGCTGGTTAACCACGCTTTTCCTATGGTTGTGGGTGTATTCAATGGGGTCTTCCACCGTCAGAATGTGGCCAGACTGGTTGCCGTTACGGTGGTCAATCATCGAGGCCAGGGTGGTGGATTTACCGGAGCCGGTAGAGCCAACCACCAGTATCAATCCACGGGGTTCCATAATCAGTTCTTTCAGCACCGATGGCAGGCCAAGACTTTCAATGGAGGGAATGTCGTTGCGCAGATGGCGCACCACCATACTGACTTCGCCGCGTTGCCAGAACACATTCACCCGGAAGCGCCCAACCTCGTTCACCCCGATTGCCATGTCCAGTTCCAGGTTCTTCTCGAACTCGGCCCGCTGCTTGTCGTTCATCACCGAATAGGCCAGTTGCCGGACCGCGCCCGAGGCCAGGGGGTTCTGGGTGATCGGGCCGGTTTTGCCCTCGACCTTCATCATCACCGGTGAACCGGTAGAAAAGAAAAGGTCAGAGGCGCCCTTGTTGGCCATGACTTTCAGGTAGGCGGGCAGTTCCATGGAGGCTCCTTGAATGGCTTTCCTCGAAGCATAGGCTAGACCCAGGGTTATGGCGATTGGCCGGACAACCCTATTTTTACTTGCAGGTAAAAATTATGCTTTACGTTTTGTGCCGATATGCAGAATTTTATCTAGTAAGGAGGCACTTTTGCCCCCACGGTCGAGGTGATCGAATGTTCGTCAAAACCAACACCACCGGATTTTCTGATGCATTAACCCGCGAGGCGGAGGGGCTCGAAAGCCTTCGCGAAGCGTTGGTGCAGGTTGGTGTCGAGCATTTGAGAATTCCGCAAGTGGCTGAGGTCGATCAGCACCAGCTGGTGATGACCCAGATCGTGTCGGTTGCCCCGGACGACCGATGCCTGACCCTGCTCGGTGAAGGCTTGGCCCGATTACACCAACAAAAGCGGGAACACTACGGCTGGGGCCGGGATAATTACATCGGTTTGTCACCGCAACCCAATGAGTATATGGACTCCTGGGGGCGGTTCTTTGTCGACTATCGACTCCGGTACCAGGTCAGCCGGATTGCTGATCCGGTTATTAGAGAAAGGTTTCAACGCGTTCTTGACCAAAGTAGCGCTGCGCTTACCCGCTGGCTGGACAGCCACTGCGAGCACCCCAGCCTTCTGCACGGTGATTTGTGGAATGGCAACGTGTTGTTCGATTACGACGGCCCTTGGTTAATTGACCCTGCGGTGTACCAGGGTGACCGGGAAGCGGACATTGCCATGACGGAAATGTTTGGCGGCTTTGGTGCGGCCTTTTATAGCGCTTATGACAGTGTTTATCCTCGCTCAGAGGTCTATACCACCAAGCGCGAGATCTATAACCTCTACCATTACCTGAATCACTACAACCTGTTTGGCGCCGGTTATCTGGGGGGATGCGAACGGGGTATGAAGGTAGTTGCGAGGGTCTGACCAGCAGATGCGACCACTGAAAGCAGATCAAAACGACAAGGTTCGACTATTTTTGACAACTGGAAGTTTGAACTATTCCTTCGTGGGTTTGCTTGTTTCGGGCTCAGCTTTCTTGGCAGAAAAATCATTGTTCAGAAAAACCTCTGACAGAATGGCCTGCTCGATATAACTGCGTTGCCCAGTGCGGGTGGGTAAGCGGACGGTTAGATGAATCTCTCCGGCGGCTGGAGCCTGGATCGTGACCCTGGGATCGACAGAGGGCACTTCCAGTCCTCGGGCCGTACCCACTTTGCTCATGTACTTGCGGGCAATATCTAGATACGGCTCGCAGTGGTGGTTTGCGGCATTTAACAGGGCCTCCCGGGCCGCTGGCCAGTTATCTTCGCGTTTGAAAGGCACAGTAAAGACATGAAAATCCCAGTGGTCGGTAAAACTCTCATTAGTGACTGGCTCCGATACAAACAACGCATTGGGCAACACGATCATCCGCCCGGTGCGCTGATGGCTGGCCTTGCCGGGCCCAACTTCCAGCAGCGTGGTGGTCAGCAGGGTCTGGTCGATCACATCACCCCTAAAATCCTTTACCTGAATACGATCGCCAATGCTGAATGAGCCGGCACCGCCTTTGAGAATGGAGCCGGACACACAAAGAATCAGTTCCTTGGTGGCCACTACAAACGCTACCGCGATGGCGACAATCGACAGGGCCAGGGAGCGAAGCTGCTCGCCCCAGATAAAGACCAGGCCGAACACCGCCAGTAACACCAGTGCGTTTCGGGAATTGACCAAGAGCCGGCCGCGCAGTTCAGAAGACGCCACGTTGCGCCGGATAACCCCTGCGATGACAACCCTCAGGGCAATCACACCAAGGATCAGGAGCGTGGTGCTGATCAGCAGTGGTAAGGCGGAATCCGGCAGGGTGAGGTTGTCTGGAAACCAGGCCAGGCTTTCGGGCATAGCTAGCATCCTTGGGCTATAAGCGGTTGATGGTTACCCGTGCTGAATGGTCGGGTTCAGTCAAACGAAACCCGAGCGCCCGCCAACATCAGATTAGACCGACTACCCGCCCGCTCCATAACAGCGAGTTTGTAGGAAGCGTCCTCTTTGAACGCTTTGGCGTGTTCACTGGGGATGTCCGCTGCAGTAGGTATATCTGCTTTCAGAGGATTCACCGGCCGTCCATTCACATGCAGCTCAAAATGCAGGTGAGGGCCGGTGCTGCGCCCGGTATTGCCAGACAGCGCAATTCTCTCACCCCGCTGAATGGACTGTCCTTTCTTGACCAGAATCTTGTGCAGATGCAGGTAGCGGGTTTTGTAAGCGTTGCCGTGGTCGATGTCGATGTACTTGCCTGCGAAAGGATGGTTACCTACTCGCTGCACGATGCCATCGCCGGTACTGAAAATGGGGGTGCCAATGGGGGTGGCCAGATCAACGCCGTTGTGCGGGGCGATTCGCTTGGTTACCGGGTGCTTGCGGTTCAGATTGAAGTGGGAGCTGACCCGGTAAGGCGTCTGGGTGGGCCAGCGGCGAAACGCGGGCAGCACACTTTTTCCGTTTTGGTCGTAGTAATTGCCGTCCTCAAACCGGAACGCGGTGTGTGTGCGACTCCCCCGCTTCAGCGAAACCGCTTCAACCCGGGTTTTACCGGTGCTTTGATCATCGGTCATTTCATGGCTGATGATGACGGCAAACTGGTCGCCGGCACGTAAATCCCGCCGGAAATTCAGGCGGTGTTCAAGCAACTGGTTGACCGAGGCAATCTGGTGCGCGGTGAGCCCTGCTTTTACCGCAGAAACGTAGAAGCTGCCTTCAATGGAACCTCTCAGCACTTCAGACACCCAATGAGTGTCTGCTTCCATCCGTCGGTATTCGAACTGGTCATCGTCGGTGCGGGTATAGAAAACGGTGCGGGCGGAATCAAGCACAAGGGCAAGCTCGGTGAACCTGTCCTGATCGTCGAAGGTCAGCCGCAGCTGGGTGCCGGGTTGCAGGGTTTCCAGGGCCAGGTATTCCACATCCGTTTCCATGATTTTGTACAGATCAGACGTGGGTGCCCCGTGGCGGCTGAAAATACTGCTCAGGGTATCGCCGGGCTGAACTTCGTGGTGCTGGGTGCGGGTGTCTGAACGGGATTCGGCAAGCGTATTGGGCAGCGTCTCAACGCTGTCAGAGGGATCTGTAGGGGTAACCAGGGGCTCAACCGGAAGGGCGGGTATCTTCGCGGATGAGCTTTGTGTGGACCAGAAGCTGGCAATCAGCACCATGAGCACGGTGATGCCAAGCAGCACCTTGTGAGTTGGAGTGAATGCCTGTTGCTTTGCCATCGTTCAATAAACCCCGCTCGCCCTAAAACCGTTCCGACAAGCTTTAAACCTGATTGCGTACTGCACGCCCTGCGGGCATGCTCCGAAAGCAGTTTAACAGGTGATGCCCATCCGGTGTTAACCCTCCTCGTCAGGGCTTGGCGGAGAGTTTTACCGTCATCGCACTGTAGCCTCGTACAAAATTGGACTGAACGTACTCGGGCTCTGCCAAAATTTCAATACGGTCAAAGCGTTTCAGTATCTCCTCCCATAAGATCCTGAGCTGCAATTCTGCCAGGCGGTTACCCATGCAGCGGTGCACGCCGAAACCGAAGGAAAGATGCTTACGCACGTTTTTCCGATCAATAATGAACTGGTCCGGGTCTTGCTCGAAGGCCCGCTCATCCCGATTGCCCGAGGCGTACCACATCACCACCTTGTCACCCTCTTTGATGATCTGGCCGTTTAGTGTCACGTCTTTTTTGGCCACTCGGCGCATGTAGGCCAAGGGTGTTTGCCAGCGGATGATCTCGGACACCATATTGGGAATCAGCTCGGGATTCTGTTTGAGTTTTGTGAACTCCTCTGGAAACTGGTTAAGCGCCAGCACGCCTCCGGTCATGGAATTACGGGTGGTATCGTTGCCGCCGATGATCAGCAGCACCATGTTGCCCATAAACTCCATGGGGCGGTTGATCATATCCCGGGTGTCCTCGTTGGCCAGCAGCAAGCTGATCAGATCGAATCCGGTTTCTTCGCCGGCAGCTTTCCGTGCCTCCTTTTCTCGCCACAACAACGACATCTGCTGCGCCATATCGGCGGCCGCCCGGAAAAACTCGTCACGGTTGGCGTGCCCCCCGGTGGATTCCGGCGCGCCGGAGGCCACATCCGACCAGTAAGCCAATTTGTGGCGCTGCTCAAAGGGGAAATCGAACAGGGTGGCCAGCATACGGGACGTGAGTTCAACCGATACCCGTTGTACCCAGTCAAAAGGCTCATCCACCGGCAGGTGGTCCAACACGTCGGCGGTGCGGCTGCGAATCAGCGCTTCCATTTGTGCCAGGTTCTTCGGTGCTACCACGCCCTGGACGGCTTGTCGTTGAACGTCGTGTTTGGGTGGGTCCATGGCAATGAAGGTTTCAATTTCCAGGCCCTCCGGCTGGGGCCCGATGGAAATGATGGGTTCGGCGGAGAACAGGTCATGGCGGGTGTCCACAAACAGGATGTCTTCATAGCGAGTGATCGACCAGAACGGACCGAATGGACTGTGCTTCTGGAAATGCACCGGGCACTCATCCCGCAACCGCTTGAAATAGGATCGCCAAAGGCCTTGTCGATAAAGGAAGGGGTTGCTGACGTCGATGTCTTGCAGTGCCAGGGTCGATACATCCGGTAGCGGAACCTCCTGGAATACCGGGACGGCCCGGCTCCTGCCGGTCCGCTGTTTGACGCTCTGAACGGCGTGGGCACCGCGGACTTGCCAGTGAACAGGAATCATCGCCGCAGCCCTATCCATAACCGGCTTCAGTGCGGGCTCAATCAGTGAACTCAGAAGGCTCATGCAATACCTCGTTTAACTCCGTTGTTTGGTCATCGCCGGATGTGCCCCGCCGGCATCTACAACCCTGTTGGCCGCTTACATCTGAAACTCGGGCAGGCGCACGATCAGGCCATCCAAGGCTTCCGAGACGGTGACCTGGCAAGACAAACGGGAGGTGTCGGTTTTCTCCGGTGTGAGGCCGAGCATGCCCTGTTCATCGGCATTGATGTTGCCGGTGGCCTGAATCCAGTCCTGATCAACAATCACATGGCAGGTGCCGCAGGCACAGGCGCCGCCGCAATCGGCGTCGATTCCGGGGATGCCGTTGTCAACGGCGGTCTGCATCAGCGTCTGGCCCTCGGCAATCTCGACCACATGGGTGGTGCCGTTGTGCTCGATAAATGTGATCTGACCCATAGGTGCTTTACCTCTGTTGTTTTTGGAGTTAACTCAGTGAAGGCCAGATTACGTTCAGTGAGAGGTGGGTGGCAGGTCATTAATTGACAGAGCGGGGTCATTTAAAGACACTCAAAACATCCGCCTGTCTGCATTAGCGGACGGTTATCCGGCGCTCATACATGGATACAAGAATAACGATGCGCGACATTGACCTGAGCCAGCCGTGTATTCCCTCGAACTACAGCCGTTTGATTGCCCGGGAGCTGGGCTTGCAGGCCCGAGGCGTGTCAGACCTGCTGGCGATGACTCAGTTGTCGGTTGATCAGCTCCTGCAGGAAGACACCTTGCTGACCCCGCAGCAGCAACTGCAGATACTGCAAAACAGTTTGCAGCTGGCGAATGACGACACCTTCGGGTTACGCCTGGGCCGGCGCCTGACGTCGCCCACCCACGGCGCCATGGGGTTTCTGGTCAACAGCAGCCCGGACCTGCTGACGGCCATTCGGGCTTTCCAGGTCTTCCTGCCAACCCGGATGAACCTCGCCCGCCTGGAAATGGCCACCAGGGATGGCTGGCTGGAGCTGACCTGCCATTTTCATATGGAGCTGCCCGAGCAGCTGCAGCGGGTGCTGAGTGAAAGCTTTGCGGTGATCTTTTTTGATTGTGCCGAGTTTATCGTGGGCCGGCCGGTGAAGGAGGTGGCGTGTGGTTTCCTGCATGAGGCGCCGGCTTACCGGGATTGCTACGCTGACTACATTCCCGGTGCGATTACGTTTGGGGCAACCTCCCTGGCGCTGAACATCCCGCTCGACGTGTGCAAGGAGCCCAATGCGTCCGCCAACCATGAGAACTACATGATGGCGCTGAAGCAGTGTGAAGGCATGCTGGCGCAATTGCAGTCAGACCGTGAGAGCTGCAAATACCAGGTACAGAAAATGATGCTTTCCCATCCGCCGGGCGTCTTGACAGAGGAAGAGGCCGCCGCCGCGTTGTTTATCTGCAAGCGCACACTGGCCAGAAGACTGAAAGCGGAAGGCACCAGCTTTCGACAGCTCAGGGACGGCATCCTGTCGCAGCAGGCGATCGGATATCTCCGCGACAGCTCGGTGTCTGTTGAAGCCATTGCGGAGCTGCTTAATTACCACGATGGCGCCAATTTCCGCAGGGCATTCAAGCGGTGGTTTGGCGTTGCACCGGATCAGTATCGTCGGCAGCTGATATCACAGGCGTGATCGCCGAGGCCGACGCGGTGGGCTTGGTCTCAGGCGAGGCAAATACGATAACGGATCACACCGTTATCTTCCTCGTGGACCGATTCAATCCTGTGGCCGGTGATCTCGCACAACGCCTGTAAATCGCGACGGCCGCTGACGTCATCCGCCAGGAATTCCACAAGGGTGCCGCTTGGCAGGTTCTGCGTGCGTTTTTTGAAACGCAAAACCGGAAGCGGGCATACCAGACCGACGGCGTCAATCTGGTATACCTCTGTCTCGTCAGTCAAGGCGCACACTCGTGGAGCTGCCTTGTTCCGCAGAGGACCAGCCAAACTGGTTCAGTACCACCGGCGCACAAAAAGCAATGACCAGGGCCACGACAAACGCGGCTGCCATAACTTTCATGATGAACCCCCTTTGCCTTGTTTCGCTTCAACCTCTTCCACCCACAGGTCGTGATGCTGGCGGGCCCATTCGCGATCAACCTGGCCGTTGCCCATGGCATCAAACGCGCCTTCCATGCCAACCGAGCCGATGTAGATATGGGCGATGATGGCCACCATCATCGCGAAGGCAACGATTGAGTGCCAGATATTGGCGTATTGCATTTCTTCATGGGGTGTCAGCGCGGTCGGGAAGTCGGTACCGATAACGCTATTGATGACGCTGAAGGTGCCGGCGAACATGGGCATTTCAAACGGGAACAGCAGCGACAGGCCTGACAGGGACACAGAGACACCCAGCAGCATCACGGTCCAGAAAATGATCTTCTGGCCGGCATTGAACTTCTTCGAGGAGGGGTGGGACTTGGTGAAGATGCCGCCGCCCGCCTTGATCCACTGCCAGTCCAGCTTGTTGGGTATGTTGTGCACTACCCACATGCAGAAGGTCATTATCAGGCCCAGCATAAAGGCCCAGGCAATGTTGTTGTGCAACCACTTGGAGCCCACGGCGAGGGTTGAATAGGCCTCGTGCCCGATGACCGGAATCAGGAAACTTCGCCCCATCAGGGTGATCAGGCCGGTCAGGGCCAGTGCGATAAACGAACCCGCCAGCAGCCAGTGACCAAAGCGTTCGATGGCTTTGAATCGTTCGATTTTGGTGCCGGAGGGGCCACCATCAATCATGATTCTGCCGCGAACAAAGTAGAACACCACCAGCAGCAGAATGATGCCCAGAAGGGCGCCACCGCCGTAAGTGATCATGGGGCCTTCCCGGAGCTTGTACCAGGGCATGCCGCCGTCCTGAATCAGCACATCGGCCCCGGGGCCCCTGGCCTGGGTTTTGATATCGCTCTGGTTGTAGCGGATGCCCCGCCAGACATCGGAGTCTGACACGCCGCCCCGGGTGCCCAGTTGCTCCGTGATCGGCTTGGCGTTGGCCGGGTTGCCGAGGTTTTCAGACCGGAACGACTCGTCCATTTTCAGCTGTTGCTGGCGAGCCATGATATCTTCGAGGGTTTGCGCGCCCCCGGTCGCGGTTCGATCAACCGCCGGAGCATTATCCGCCCAGGCAGGGTTGAAAAGCAGTGTCGCCATTGCAAGCAGGGCGGCACCCAATAGTGTTGTTTTCATCAGAGTGCTCCAGCGGAATGGACCAAAAGAAGACGTCGCCGCAATCAGTTCCGGGGCCCTGGGGCCCCGGAACTGTCCGGCGGGCTTAAGCGCCCTTCTTCTCGTAAGCTGTGCCCCATCCCCAGGCGCCGGAACCGAAACCGCGGTTCACCACTCGCTGGCGATAGATGTCCGAAACCGTGTTGCCATCACCGGCCAACAGGGCTTTGGTTGAGCACATTTCCGCACAGAGCGGCAGCTTGCCCTCTGCAATACGGTTGCGACCGTACTTGTTGAACTCCGTGGTTGAATGGTCTTCCTCAGGACCACCTGCACAGAACGTACACTTGTCCATCTTGCCACGGCTGCCAAAGTTGCCCGCCTGGGGGAACTGCGGCGCGCCGAAGGGGCAGGCGTAAAAACAATAGCCGCACCCAATGCACAGGTCCTTGGAGTGCAGCACGATGCCGTCTGCGGTCTGGTAGAAGCAGTCTGTTGGGCAAACGGCCATACAGGGCGCGTCTGAACAGTGCATGCAGGCTACCGAGATAGACCGCTCACCGGGTTTACCATCTTCGATGGTGACCACGCGGCGGCGGTTAATGCCCCAGGGGACTTCGTGCTCGTTCTTACAGGCTGTCACGCAAGCATTACATTCGATGCAGCGCTCGGCGTCACAAAGGAATTTTGCTCTTGCTTGTCCTTCAAGTGCCATGGTCTACACCTCTTGTTATGCTGGTTCGATGGCACACAGGGTGCACTTGGTCTCTTGCATCTGCGTGACCGAGTCGTACCCGTATGTCTGAACGGTGTTTGTGGATTCACCTAATACGTAAGGATCGGCACCCTTTGGATATTTGTGCCTGCGATCCTCGCCTTGCAGGTGACCGCCGAAGTGGAATGGCATGAAGGCCACGCCTTCACCAACCCTTTCGGTAACCATTGCTTTCACCTTGATGCGCGCGCCCTCCGGGCCAGACACCCAGACATCCCTGCCGTCGCGAATGTTCATGTTATTCGCGTCGCGCGGATTCACCTCAATGAACATGTCCTGCTGGAGTTCTGCCAGCCAGGGGTTTGAGCGGGTTTCGTCGCCACCCCCTTCGTATTCCACCAGTCGACCGGAGGTCAGAATGATGGGGAAGTCCTTGCTGAAGTCATTCTTCTGAATCGATTCGTACAGCGTTGGCACTCGCCAGAAGGTCTTGTCAGCGTAGGTTGGATAGTCCTCGATCAGGTCGCGACGATTGGTATACAGCGGTTCACGGTGCAGTGGCACGGGGTCCGGGAAGTTCCAGACGATGGTGCGGGCCTTGGCATTACCGAAGGGCGCGCATTCGTGCTTGATGGCCACCCGCTGGATACCGCCTGACAGGTCCGTTTTCCAGTTCGCGGTTGGTCCGCCAACAGCTTCGATGGCAGCCCGTTCCTCTGTGGTCAGATCGCTGTCCCAGCCCAGATCCATCAGCATTTGCATGGTGAATTCCGGGTAACCATCCTTGATTTCGGAGTCTTTGGAGTAAACACCGTCTGCCAGAATGTTCTGGCCGTTGTGTTCCACCCCGAATCGCGCCCGGAAGGTGAGGCCGCCTTTGGAGACTGGCACCGACATGTCGTACAGGATATGCGTACCCGGGTGGTTCATCTCCGCTGTGCCCCAGCAGGGCCAGGGCAAACCGTAGGTGTCTCCATCACAGGGTCCGCCCACTGCGCGCAAGGTGGTCTTGTCGAAGTGGTGCTGATACTGCATGTGTTTTTTCAGGCGCTCTGGCGACTGGCCGGTGTAGCCAATGGTCCACATGCCACGGTTGAACTCGCGGGTGATGTCCTCAATCAGTGGCTCGTTGCCCTCAATGGCGATATTGCGGAACATGCGATCGGTGAAGCCAAACTTGTCCGCAAGGAGCTTCATGATTTCGTGGTCGACCTTTGAATCGAACAGAGGCTCAATCACTTTTTCACGCCACTGCAGAGAGCGGTTCGAGGCGGTCACCGAACCTGTAGTCTCGAACTGGGTGGTGGCCGGCAGCAGGTAAGCACCATCTTTACGATCATGGAGCACCGCTGACACCGTCGGGAAGGGGTCCACCACAACCAGCAGGTCGAGCTTCTCCATGGCCTCTTTCATTTCCAGCATACGGGTCTGCGAATTAGGTGCATGGCCCCACAGCACCATGGCCCGGGTGTTGTCGGGCTGCTCGAGGTTTTCCTTGGCTTCCAGAACGCCATCTATCCAGCGGGATACCGGAATGCCTTTTTCGTTGATCATGGCCCGGGATTTGCCATCTTTGTCCCAAGTGGCAAAACGACCCTTCAGCCAGTCCATGTCCTCTTCCCAGACCCGTGCCCAATGGGCCCAGGAACCGGCGGTCAGGCCGTAGTAGCCGGGCAGGGTATCGGCCAGTACGCCCAGATCGGTTGCGCCCTGTACGTTGTCGTGGCCGCGGAAAATGTTGGTGCCGCCGCCGGCTACGCCCATATTGCCCAGAGCCAGTTGCAGTACGCAGTAGGCACGGGTGTTGTTGTTGCCGTTGGTATGCTGGGTACCACCCATGCACCAGATCACCGTGCCCGGGCGATTGTTGACCAAGGTACGGGCAACCCGCTCCAGTTGCGCTCCGGGTGCACCGGTTACTCGCTCTACCTCCTCGGGGTTCCAGCGTTTAACCTCTTCGCGAATCTGCTCCATGCCATAAACGCGGGTGCGGATAAACTCTTTGTCTTCCCATTTATTTTCGAATATGTGCCAGAGAATGCCCCAGATCAGCGCGACGTCTGAACCTGGGCGGAAGCGCACAAACTCGTCGGCATGAGCGGCCGTTCGGGTGAAGCGTGGATCGCAGACAATCAGTGGTGCGTTGTTTTCTTCCTTGGCTTTAAGAATGTGCAGCAGCGATACCGGGTGTGCTTCGGCCGGGTTGCCCCCTATCAGGAAGATGGCCTTGGAATTGTGGATGTCGTTGTAGGAGTTGGTCATCGCCCCGTAGCCCCAGGTATTGGCTACACCGGCAACGGTGGTGGAGTGACAGATCCTGGCCTGGTGGTCGACGTTGTTGGTGCCCCAGTAAGCGGCAAACTTCCGGAACAAATAGGCCTGCTCGTTGTTGAACTTCGCGCTGCCGAGCCAATAGACGGAATCCGGGCCGCTCTCGTCGCGAATCTGGAGCATCTTGTCGCCAATCTCGTTGATGGCGTCGTCCCAGGAGATCTTCTGCCACTGACCGTTCACCATTTTCATGGGTGACTTCAGACGGCGCTCACCGTGGGCATGCTCCCGTACCGAAGCGCCTTTGGCGCAGTGGGCGCCCATGTTGAAGGGGCTGTCCCATCCAGGCTCCTGACCAATCCAGGTGCCGTTCTGAACCTCCGCTTCCACCGTGCAGCCTACCGAGCAGTGGGTACACACGGATTTTCTGCGAACGACGTTTCCGCCTTCAGTCGATGGCGTTGAGGCCTGTACCCGTGTGGTTGGTAACGACAACGCAGCCAGCCCGCCCACGGCAACTCCGGAGGCGGTCAAAAAGCCCCGTCGGTCCATGGTGGTTGCAGCGAGGGATGAAAGTAAAGAACCCGCCCGGGGGCCTTTCGCTACCCCGTTGGTTTTCTTCCTTAACATGTCCAATACCTCTCTCTTTTATTGTTCTCGTTCTACCGGGGGCAGGGTCATCCAAGAGCATCACGCAATCTTGAACGGCCTGGCTCCGGTCAAAAGCGAGCCGATTCGAAATACTTGCGCGTATGTTCTGTGTCGCGCAGGCCGCTGCTTTTCGGTACGTCTTTAACGACCTCGGCTGCGGCGTTCGGTGCTACCGTCATTGCAACTGCAGCGGGGGCAGCGGCAACGGCCATCCGCAAAAAATGTCGGCGGCTGTTTTCTTTATTACGGTCGTTCATACAACATCTCCACCTGGTTCAGGGGATCGAGCTGATCCCGGTTACTGGATTGCAAAGGCGTCTGCTTCTACGGCCATGAATGCTTTACCAAGCGAGCCCACGGGGGCGTAGAAGATGGCACTTTGCGCTTGCTCCAGATCGGTAAAAAACAATCGCGCCCACTTTGCCATGTGGGCGTCAAAAAACGCTTTTTGCGACGGCAGGTCGCTGTCGCACTCAAATTCGCCGGTGATAATGCCCGCCATGGTTTCACACAGCGTGCCCATGTGATCTTCCGGCTCTTTGACGTCGGCACGGGCACGGATGCCCCTTGCCATCAAATCACTGCGAAGGTTCGCAAGAGGCTTTTCGTTCAGGAACCCGGTCAGGTAATAGCTGGCGTAAGGCAGCAGCTCTCCACGGCCAAGGCCCACGAACAGATTGTTATACTCTCGCTCCGCGTCGGTGGCCGAGGTGCGTTGGGCGAGGGCCGCAAGGTTCTTCGAGGCAGACCCAATGAGGGTGTCGTCGCCCTTGAGAGTCGCCAGCCCCCTCAGCAACTCACTTGACGGTGGGTTGCTCAACAGGGTGCCCAGTAGCTGGTAAATCTGGGCTCTGGCTCGATCCTCTTCACTGATCGAGCGAGGACAAAGGCTTTCAGCAGTGTTGGCCAAATCACGTTCCTTCATGTTGTTGTTCAAATTTTGTGCTATCTAGATTTATAGTCCCGAAAGGGCGATGGCGCAACCAGTCTCGAGACATGTCCGGTTTGTGGTGGTGTTTAATCAAACCTCATTCTTGGCCGGTAACGTGGGGCCGGTTCTGCCTCTTCATCCTGCGCGTCCGACAGCGATGGTGGTTGCCTGGGCTGGCTTGAAGAGTCAATGGCTGGCTCTGGTTCCGAAGACCCCTCCGGTGGCGAAGTTTCCCGGGTATTGACTGGTTCCGGCTCGCCGGTCTGCGGTTCTGCGTGTTCTATTGTTGGTTCGGTCTTTGTCGCCGTTTTGTCGAACATGCCCTGGCCGACTTTGTACAACGTCTTGACGGCTTCGCCTGCGGTTGCCGCGTCTGTGTAGTCCTCGTCGTAGTCGTTGAGGCCATCCAGCACCGCCAGGACTGGGTTGGATTTCCAGAGTGCGCGCAGTGCCTTGCGGCGCAACAATTCGGGGATCTCCTTGCGCATGAACCCGGTGATGTCGGTGCCGAGTGTGATGGTGTCCGGATCCGGCAAGCCGTATTTTTCGAGCACTTCGTGCTCAGGCAGCGCCTGGTTAATTGCGAGCTCCTGCTCTTCGGCGGGGGGCTCATTCTCAACAGGTAAGGGGGTGGTGGGGCCAGCCTGCTTGCTGGCTTCGGCTTTCTTGCGCGACCATCTTTGCAAACGTGATTCAGTCATCACTGCACATTCGGTTTTTTGATGTTTGTCGGAGCCCGGTAAACGTCGCTCTCCTGACGAATACGGGGGTCGCCTTTGCCCTCTTCGACGGCATCTACGTCAACCCGGTCGCGGCGGCGTTTCTTGAAGGGCTCATCGACGAAGTGCATATCAATAAATTCTTTGATCCAGGCCGCCAGTGACTCTGGGATCGGAACGGGTTCGACGATGCTTTCGCCGCTGTCCAGGGTATCGAGGGCTTCATGGGCGCTGGCGGTGATGGTGGTGACGACCCATCCCGCCGGGGACTGACCGGTGGTATCTCTGTCCAACACGACCCAAACAGAGGGGACGGCCATGTTGAGGGAAACAAGGTAACCTTCCACATCAGCACGAAACAGCTCCATGGTCACGGTGCCGGCGTGGTAATCCACCACATCGCCATTGCGGACCATTTCTTTCCAGAACGCCTCTGGCGCACCGGGAATCACAGCAACGGGTGTCCAGATATCACGTGCCCACCGGGTGATTCCGGGGGTACGCCGAACCACCGCGCCGACCGGCAATTCTCGTTTCCAACTGTCCGTACGACTGCTCATGATGTTTCTCTTTCTTATTGTCTCTTGAAGCTAGCAGAGCCCCGGCAATTATCCAATTATCCGATTGTCCAAGGCCAAACAGCTGTGGCATGCTCGAAGAGCCACGGTTGAAATCAATACGTACAAAAATAACTAAAAGAGTAATTTTCCTGATGACGCCAACTAAAACCCTTCTGTTATGCACCTGCGAAAAAACGCAGGCCGTCAGTCCCGAGGCGCTGAAAGCGGCTTCGGCGGCCGGGCAGGTGATTGTTGTGGATGAGTTGTGTGGCAAGGACATGGCTACGGCCGCCGAACACCTGAGCGGTGCTGGTGAAGTGCTCATTGCCTGCGGCCAGCAAGCGGCGTTATTCGAGCGCCTGGGAGAGGATGTGCAAGCGGAAGTGGGCCAGTCCGCGCCGTTGAGCACCATCGATATCCGGGACCGTGCCGGCTGGAGCGCGCCGGATGCCAATCCCAAACGCCTGCATGCCAAGCAGGCCGCGTTGATGGCCGGGGCGCAGCTGCCAGCGGCCATGGCGCCGGCAAAGCTCATTCAGTCCAGTGGCGTCTGCTGTATCGTTGGCCCAACCGACCAGGCCATCCGGATGGCGGAACTGGTGCAGGATGAGCTTGGCGTTACCTGTGTTGTGAGCGATGCCGGCCCTGTCCAGTTACCCTCTGCCAGGTACGACGTAGCCAGGGGTAAACTGGCCTCGGCCAAGGGGGCGCTGGGCAATTTCGAGCTGGAATTTGCCCAGCTGCAAATGCTCAATCCGGCGGGCCGGGGTGCACCGGCCTATGGCGACGCCAAGGCCACGGCCCGCAGCGAGTGCGACATTTTCATCGATCTGCGGGGCGGTGCCCCGGCATTTCCACACTACCAGAAGCGCAACGGCTATTTCTGGGCTGACCCGGCCAAAAGCGGTGAGCTGGAGCGCATTGCCCTGACCGCCAGAGAGCGGGTGGGTGAGTTTGAGAAAACCGTGTATTTCCGTCTGGAAGAATCCCTGTGCGCCCACTCGCGGGCGAACCAGCCCGGTTGTACCCGTTGCCTGGACGTCTGCTCCACGGAGGCGATATTTTCAGCCGGCGATCACATTCAGATCGATTCCGATATCTGCGCCGGTTGCGGGACTTGTGCGGCGGTTTGCCCGACCTCCGCCATTACCATGAACGAAACCCCCTTTGAGTCCATTACCAAAGCGCTCGACGTGATGGCCAGGACCTACCGGGAGCATGCGGGCGAGGCACCACGGCTGGTCTTTCATAGCCTGGGTGCTGGTGCCGAGGCCATTGCCTACCTGGCCAGGTATCACGACGGGCTGGCGGACGACGTGATTCCGTTTGGCCTGGAACAGATTGACCGCATTGGTCATGCAGAGATACTGGCGGCCTTTGGTGCAGGCTATGCCGAAGTGCTGATGCTGGCCGACAGCGAACTGGATCGTCGGGCTGTCGCCGCTGAAGTGGAACTGGCCAAGGCCATGCTGGTGGGCACCCACAATTCTCCCAGCCGTATTCGGGTCATTGCCGCGGAACATCTAGGTGAAGCCGGTGACAATGCCGGTCGCCTGAGTGAACCTGTGTTGCTGGTGGGTGGCCGCCGGGATATCACCAGAGTTGCCGTCACCGCTATGGCAGACAAAATTGAGGCGCCCATCCCCCTGCCGGCGGGCGCGCCCTACGGCGCCATCGAAATTGATTCAGACAAGTGCACGTTGTGCCTTGCCTGTGTATCCCTGTGCCCGACCGGTGCGCTTGGCGATCACCCGGACAGGCCGGAAGTTCAGTTCACCGAGAACGCCTGCGTGCAGTGCGGTGTCTGCGAGAGCACCTGCCCGGAAACCGCCATCACTCTGAAACCACAACTGGACCTGTCCAAGGCGGCACTGAGCGCCCGTGCCCTGCACGGTGAAGATCCCTTCGAATGTATCCAGTGTGGTAAACCCTTTGGTGTTGCCAGCACCATTAACCGGATTGTTGAAAAGCTGGAAAACCAACACTGGATGTACACCAAGTCTGACAACGTCCAGCTCATCAAGATGTGTGACGATTGCCGGGTGAAGGCCCAGTTCCATGGTGACAGTGCGCCCATGGCCAGCGGCGAGCGCCCCCGGGTTCGCACCAGTGATGACTATCGCGACCACTAAATCTGATCGGGACATTGTATGGTTCAATACGTTAACGCCGACAAAAGTAATCTGATCGGAACCGATGCGCCTCGGCCGCAGGACAAGAATCCGAGAGGCATCAGCCGGATCATCGCCATTGCCTCGGGCAAGGGGGGTGTTGGCAAATCCACCGTGGCCTCCAACCTGGCGGTGGCGCTGGCATCGAAGGGGCTCAAAGTGGGGCTGCTAGATGCGGATGTCTACGGGCCCAGCCAGCCCCGTATGCTGGGGGTTTCCGGCCGCCCGTCCAGCCCGGACGGGCACACTATTCTGCCCTTGCGCAATCATGGCGTAACACTGATGTCGCTGGGCCTGATGACTACCGAAGACGAAGCAATCGTGTGGCGTGGGCCGATGCTGATGGGTGCCCTGGAACAGATGATGAATCAGGTGGACTGGGGCAGGCTGGACGTGTTGCTGGTGGACCTGCCCCCGGGCACCGGCGATGTCCAGATGACGCTGAGCCAGAAGTTCTTCGTGGCTGGCGCCGTCGTGGTGTCGACACCCCAGGACATTGCCCTGATGGACGCGCGCAAGGGCATCGACATGTTCAACCGTATGGAGGTGCCCCTGTTCGGGTTGATCGAGAACATGGCGTCGTTTGTCTGCGACGGTTGCGGCAAGGAGCATCATCCCTTCGGTTCTGGCGGCGCCAGGGCGGAAGCGAAAAAGCTTGGGGCGCCTTTCCTGGGCGAAATCCCGCTGGACCTGGATATCCGGGTCGGATCCGACGGCGGCGTGCCGATTGTGGTGTCGAAACCGGAAAGCCCCCAGGCCAGGGCATTCCAGCGAATCGCCGACGAAATTGTTGCCTCTGATGTGTATGCCCGGGCTGTGTTATGAACCAATCTCCCCAGTTCCCGCCACTGCTGACGGGCGAGGTGGTGCCCAAGCATACCGACCCTTTTGACAAGGCGGTCAGCCGTGCCATCGCCGGGGTCGATTCTGGCACCATCTTCTACTCGCAAGGGGAGGATACCTTGCGTGCCGCGCTTGTGTTGGCACCGGAAACGCCACTGGAAGAGGCCATTCAGGCTGTCTACGTGGCCCAGATCGGCTTGGCTGAGAGCCTGGGTGCGCTGGCGCCGCCAGAGGTGCCGGTTCACTTCCAGTGGCCGGATCGTATCAAGGTGAATGGTGCCGTGTGCGGTGGTGTTCGCTTTGCCGCGGACGTGTCTGATCCGAAGGCGTACCCGAACTGGCTGGTAATCGGGATTCATGTGCCGTTCACCATGGCTGGTAACGAGCCCGGTGACAATCCGGACGAAACCTGCCTGTGTGAAGAAGGCTGTGTGGATATCACCCCCATGTCGCTGCTGGAAAGCTGGTCCAAGCACACATTGCTCTGGCTGACCTACTTTCTGGATAGCGGATTCGAGCGCATACATACCGACTGGCGACCACGTTGCGACACCCTTGGCATGCAGATTGACTACCCGCGACCGGGACTCTTCGTTGGCCTCGATGACAAAGGCCGGATGTTGTTACGGGAAGATGTGATGACAGAAACCGTAAGCCTGATTGAATTCGCGGAGCACCTATGAAACTGGCCCGAACCCTGCGACTGGATGTGTCCGATGACAATGTGTTCGAGAATCCGGCGCCGAGCGGCGAATGGGCTATTTCGGGCGGATTCGAGTTCTCCAACTGGACCGACGCGGAGCTGAAGGGCAAAGCCCGGCAGGCCTTCAGTAATGGTTGGTACAGCATCGAATCCGGTGGTCGAGCCAGTTTCGTGGGTGTGTGTGACATTACCGAAACCGAACTGGAGGGGTTGCGCCGGACCCTGGCGCAAACCTTTGTCGAGCAATACGGGGCGCCAGACATAGAGGCGGCCTACCCCGTGGCTTGCGAAGAAATCGATCAGATGCGCAGCATGTGTGAGGACTTCGAAGACAACACCCTGCTGATGGTCAGCCGAACCCTGACCGAACTGGGGGTTGAGGAAACCTACCGTTCCCGGGCCCCGCAGGATGCCTCACTGGAAGCCTTCGCTGTGCACGGCAGCGTCGAGTAATTACAACCCGAAGCTGCCATAAGGAATAAAGCGAACGGGCGTTCCCGGCTCGATTTTCTGCGCGCTTTCGTCCAGCTCCACCAAACCTTCAGACCAGGCCAGTCCGGTGACCCGCCCGGAGCCCTCGGAACCGAATACCTCAACCTGCCCGTCCCGCACCCGTGCCCGCAACATCTCACTGCGCCCCGGTTTTTTGTTCTTGGAAAAGTTGGCGGGAATCGGATAACTCCGGGGTTCAAACCACTCACCCCCGGCCAGCAATGCCATGGCCGGTGCGGCAAAGCGTAGTGCACACACCCAGGCTGCCACCGGGTTGCCCGGCAGGCCCACCACGGGTGTGCCTTTGAACATGGCCAGAGCCAGGGGACGCCCGGGTTTGATGGCAATGCGCCAGTTGCTGATCTCGCCATGGGCTTTCAGGGTTTTCGACACATGATCCTCATCCCCTGCGGAAACGCCGCCGCTGGTAAGAATCAGGTCGCAGAGTTCCGCACCGCGCTCCAGTGCTGCTTTAACGTCCTCGGACCGGTCCAGCGCATGGCCCAGGTCGACCAGTTCATAGCCCAGTTGCGTCACCATGGCGCTGAGCATCGGGCGGTTGGCGTCGTAAATCTGCCAGTCAGTGACCGGAGCACCTACGGGCTTGACTTCGTCTCCCGTGGACAACACGCCAACACGCAGCCGCTGGTAAACATCCACCGATTCGATGCCGACGCTGGCGAGTACCGAAATCTGGGTGGGCGTCAGCCGGGTGCCGGCGGTCAGAATACAATCCTGTACCTGGATATCCTCGCCGGCTTGGCGCCGATTGGCGCCGGCCTTTAACGTGCCATTCAGGTGGAGCTGGCCATCGATGACCTCGCAGTCTTCTTCCAGCA
This sequence comes from Marinobacter sp. GH_1, assembly GCF_048595985.1. NCBI lineage: Bacteria > Pseudomonadati > Pseudomonadota > Gammaproteobacteria > Pseudomonadales > Marinobacteraceae > Marinobacter > Marinobacter sp. GH_1. The sequence goes on from NZ_CP184460.1 coordinate 375,702, forward strand.
CCACGGTGTCTGTGCCTGCCGGCATCACCGCGCCGGTCAGTATGCGTATGGCGTGCCCCTCGGGAACCTGGCCCTTGTAGGGTTCACCGGCCGCACTTCGGCCATCTATCAGTGGCAGCACGCAAGGGACTTCGGTTAGAGGGCCGGCAAGGGCATAGCCATCGACGGCGGAATTGCTGCTCGGGGGATGGGCTCTGGGGGCATAGACATCCCTGGCCAGTATCCGGCCGTTGAGCTGAGCCAGCGGAACGTCTTGATCCACACCCACCACCGGGTGCAGGCGGGAACGCAGCCGCGCCAGCGCTTCGTCTACCGGTGTCCAGTTCACCCCGGGCGGCAGGGCAAAGCAGTCGTTGCGGAGCGGTGTCGTGGGGCTCCCGTTATTGGCGGCGTTGCTCATGGTTGTTCACGCTTCAGAATAAAGTCAGTGATGCCGGTGACATCGTTGATGTCGAAGACCGGGCCCGGGAAATCCGCGGCATAGTCCGCCGCCACCGCTACAATGCTTGGGTCCTGCGGATACAGGGGGGCGTGGGAGCTGTCCTGCCGGTGAACTTCAATTTTGGGATGGGCGTTGGTTTTGAATCCCTCAACCACGACCCAGTCGCAGGGGCCCAGCCTGGCCAGCAACTCATCCAGAGTTGGCTCCCGGGCGCCCCGGAGTTCATGCATGATGGCAAAGCGTTGGCCGCCCGCGAGGATCACTTCCTGAGCGCCAGCCTGCCGGTGCTTGTAGCTGTCGGTTCCGGGTTGGTCTATGTCCACCAGGTGGTGGGCGTGTTTGATGGCGTTAACGGTTAAACCTCTGCTGGACAACTCGTGAATCACGGCGCTGGCCAGGGTGGTCTTGCCCGAATTCTTCCAGCCTACGATACCTATCACGTTCACGTCAGATGCTGCTCCGCCCAAGCCAGGTCTTCCGGTGTATTGATGTTGAAGAAGTCGGCCTCATCGAACATCACCAGGGTTTCACCGTTGGCCAGAGTCCACTGGCGAATTTTGCGCACACCGTCGTTCAGGGCCGCTCGCAGGTCATGGCGCAACGCCACCTGCCAGCGGCCAAATGTGGGCTGTGGTATCCGCCCACGTTCCGGGTCTGGTGTGGCTGCCAGCACCACCGGGGCGCCAGATTCGGACAGGCGCTCGACCATGTCCAGGGGAAAAGAGGGGGTATCCGCCGCAACGCTGATCAGCCACTCATGGCCCTGTTCTGCCGCCCAGTCCATGCCCGCCAGAATGCCCGCCAGTGGGCCGGCGTAGTCGGGTATGGAGTCGGCGACCACCGGCAATCCCAGATCATCGAACCGGGACAGATCGCCATTGGCATTCAGTACTACGGCGTCTACCTGCGGTGTTATCCGCTCGATAACCCGATGAATCAGGGAGCGGCCCCCCAGCATCAACCGGCCTTTATCGCCACCGCCCATTCGGTGGGCCTGGCCCCCGGCCAGAATCACGGCGCACTCAGTCATGCTCAGCCCCTTTTCGACGCATTTTCTTGTCCTCATCGGGAACCTGAGACAGGTCCTGATCAAACACCAAGCGGTGTTGGCCACTGAGGCAGGTAAATTTTTTGCCCCGCATCCGACCGATCAGGGTTAGCCCCACCTGGCGGGCAATATCCACGCCCCAGGCGGTGAAACCGGAGCGGCTGATCAGGGTCGGGATGCCCATCAGGGAGGTTTTAATCACCATTTCGGAGGTTAAACGGCCGGTGGTGTAGAGCACCTTGTCAGCCGCGGACACGTTGTGTTGATGCATCCAGCCGGCAATCTTGTCGACCGCGTTGTGGCGCCCGACATCCTCCATGTACGCCAGAATCCTGCGGCCCTGGCACAGCGCGGTGCCATGGATGGCGCCGGTTTCCATATAAAGGCTTGGGGTGTGGTTGATCTGGTAGGAGAGATCGTAAAAGGTACTGGTGTGTACCGGGGTGTCTGGCAGCGAAAGCCCGTCCAGCCCTGCCATCATGTCACCAAACACCGTGCCGACCGCACAGCCGGAGGTGCGGGTTTTCTTTTCCAGCTTGTCCTCGACATCGGTGACACCGGCGGTGCGCACCACGACGACTTCCAGCTCTTCGTCGAAATCAATCCCGGTGACCTGATCTGTCTCTTTCAGCATGCCCTGATTCAACAGGAAACCGAGGGCCAGGTATTCGGGGTGATCGCCAATGGTCATGGCGGTGACGATTTCCTGGCTGTTCAGGTAGATGGTCAGGGGGCGCTCTTCAATAACGCTGATGGCTTTCGGTTGGCCGGTTTCACCAACACCCTCGACTGCCCGGGACAGTCGAGGGTCTTTCGGGTCTGGAAGTATGGCATCAATGGTCATTATTATTCTGGCTCTCTCACGGATTCCGCATACCGCATTATGTACGGACATAGCCAGAGATTAGCCTATTTGGCATTCGGGAAAAACAGCTGTTGTCCATTCACTTTAAAGTCAGCAATCGCTTGCTGTCCCTCTTTGGAAATCAGCCAGTTGTGCCACTGACGGGCCAGATCGTGTTTGAGGTGGGGGTGTTTCTGTTCCGAGAGCAACAAGCTGCCGTACTGGTTGAACAGCACGTTGTCGCCTTCAAACAGCAGGGTCAGGTTCTGGCGGTTGCCGAACGCTACCCAGGTGGCGCGATCCGACATCACGTAGGCGTCCATGGCCGCAGCCGTGTTAAGTGTTGGCCCCATGCCGCTGCCGAGCTCCCGGTACCAGTCGCCATCGGGCTCGACACCGGCGTTTTCCCAAAGGCGCAACTCGGCGCGGTTGGTGCCACTGTCATCACCCCGTGATGTGAACGGGGCCCGGGCATTGGCGATGGCCGCGAAGGCCTCGGCGGCGGTTCCGGCGTTGCGGACATTGGCGGGGTCGTTTGCTGGACCAATCAGTACAAAGTCGTTGTACATCACATCCGCCCGCCCGGTGGCATGTCCGTTGTCAATAAATCGCTTTTCGCCGCTGGTGTCATGTACCAGAAGACTGTCGGCGTCGCCGCGGCGGGCAAGCTCAAAGGCCTGCCCGGTGCCCACGGCCACAACCCGCACGTCGATGCCGCTGGCGCTTTTGAATTTGGGCAGAATAGAGTCGAACAGCCCCGAGTTTTCCGTCGAGGTGGTGGAAGCGAGAATGATGTATCCCTCGGCGTGCGCACCGAGCGATATGCCCATCGCCATCACACTTGCAAACAGCAGATTCAGGGTCTTTTTCATCTTGTTTTTCCTTCCGTGCGTTGGGAGTGATTTTCCGGTTACTTGATGTCGAAGTCCTGAGGTGGAGTTATTCCACCAGTTCTCCAGTAACGAACGCCTGCGCCTCGCGGGATACGGGGTTGCTGAAGAAGGTGTCAGCCGCCGTGTGTTCGCGCACTTTTCCCCCAGACAGGAACAGAACGTCACCGGCGAGCCGACGGGCCTGATGTAAATCGTGGGTGGTCATCACAATGCGTGTGCCTCGCTGGTGAAAATCCAGCACGGAGGCCTCTACGGCCTTAATCGCGGCCGGGTCAAGCGCCGAGGTGGGCTCGTCAAGAAACAGTACCTGCGGCGAGAGCACCCAGGCCCGCGCCAACGCAAGGCGTTGTTGTTGTCCACCCGAAAGCACCCGTGCGGGTGTGTGTGCGCAGGCCGACAGGCCGAAGCGTTCAAGGGCATCCAGTGCCAGTTTCGCCCGTGCCCGACGGGGGACGTTGTTGACCGCCAGAGCGTGCCGGAGATTGGCCACCGCAGAGCGGCGCAGAAGCACCGGTTGCTGGAACACCATGGCCTGACGGGGAATGCCCTCATCCGACCAAATAATCCGGCCCTGGGTGGGCGACAGCAGCCCGTGAGCCAGGCGCAGCAGGAGGCTTTTGCCGGCGCCGTTGGGGCCCATCACCAGGGTAGGGCCGGGGCCGTCCAGGGTGAAGGAACAGGGGCCCAGCAATGTGTTTTCCTCATGATGGAAGGCGACACCCTGGAAGGACAGGGCCGGTGGTGGAAGCAGAACGGATCTGGAGAAGAAGGGTGCGTTCAGTGATGTCATCCTGTCCGCCTCCTGCTCAGTTCACCCACAAGATAGGCGCCGGCGTTAATCAGCATGACCAGCGTCAAAAGCACAATGCCGAGCCCGAGCGCCAGGGGCAGATTACCTTTGCCAGTTTCCAGCACAATGGCGGTGGTCATTACCCGGGTGACCCCATCAATATTGCCGCCCACCATCATCACCGCGCCCACTTCGGCGCTGGCCCGGCCAAACCCGGCGAGCAGCACCGTCAGCAGCGCAAAACGGGCATCCCAGAGCAGGGTGGGCATCATGCGAGCCCGGGACATACCGAGAGACACGAACTGTTCCCGGTACTCGCCCAGCATCTCTTCCACCTTCTGGCGCGACAGCGCAGCCAGGATGGGCAGCACCAGCACCACCTGGGCGATCACCATGGCGCCGGGTGTAAACAGAAGCCCCCACTCACCGAGCGGCCCGGCGCGGGAGAGCAGTAAATACACCATCAGCCCGGCCACCACCGGCGGGAGTCCCATAAGTGCGTTCAGCACCACGACCACGGCGCCGCGTCCCGGGAAGCGCCACAGCGCCACTGCAGCGCCAAGCGGAAACCCCAGCACCGCTGCAATCAGCACGGCCAGAAGCGACACCTGTAGCGAGAGCGCGACGATCTGGATTAGCGAGGCGTCGAGGCTTAACAGCAACGACAACGCCACATAGAACGCATTATTTTCCACTGCTGCGTCTCCTTATTATTTGAGCATCGTGGCGTTTTTAACTACGCTTTGCACAGCCTTCCGGAATTCATGCAGCGTGAAACAGTCCTGTGCTTTCCCTGCGCCGCTGGAGAAAATGATGCCGCTTCCTGCTTATCTCACCACCGCTGAGGCCGCCGAGTATTTGCGGCTCAAAGAGCGCAAGGTTTACGACCTGGTCAGCCAGGGCGTGATTCCCTGTGTACGGGTGACAGGCAAGCTTCTCTTCCCGCGCCAGCGGCTGGATCTGTGGTTGATGAACCACCTGGAGGGTGACGATGCCGTCAGCACGCCGATCCCGCCCGTTCTGGCGGGCAGCCAGGACCCGCTGCTGGAATGGGCGGTGAAGGAAAGCGGCGCGGAACTCGCTTTGCTGTGCCAGGGGAGCGGTGATGGCGTGCAGAGACTGGTGGATGGGCGCGCCATGCTCGCCGGCATGCATATCTGGCACGAAGAAAGCCAGTGTTACAACGACCCGGCCACCCTCGGTCTGAGCGGCATGCGCGACCTGGTGTTGATTCGGTGGGCAAAACGTCAGCAGGGGCTTCTGCTGGCCGCCGACAACCCTCACCAATTGGTACGGCTAGAGGACATCGCCCGCCCCGGCATACGGGTCGCCCATCGCCAGCCCGACGCCGGCGTCAGCCACCTGCTGCAGAGTTTACTCGCTCGCCACCGTATTGACGCGAAACAACTCAGATGGGCTGTTCACCCGTCACTCAGCGAGGACGACCTAGCGCTGGCCATTCGCCAGGGCGAAGCGGATATTGGTCTGGGTATCGAAGCGGCAGCACGCCGCCAGGGCTTGGCGTTTATTCCTCTGCAGCAGGAGCATTTTGATCTCGCCATGCGCCGGCGTCACTACTTTGAGCCCGCCATGCAGCGCTTGCTGGCGTTCGCCCGATGCGCGCGCTTTGGTCAGCGGGCAGAGGCGTTGGGGGGGTATGACATCAGTGAGTTGGGGCGGGTGGTTTATAACGCGTGAGGGGGAGGGGCGAACGAAAGTTCTGCATCTGCTCTCGGGTGAACCAGAGTTCCACAAAAAAGCCCACGCGAGGTGGGCTTTTTTATTGAATATGGCCCGCCCGAGAGGATTCGAACCTCTGACCTCCGCCTCCGGAGGGCGCCGATTGGGGTCGGTTTGGAGTGAGGTCGGTGGGTCTAAGTCGTTGTTCGTCAGTAACTTGCAGGCCGGGCGGAAGTTCAAAAAAAGTTCTTTTAACACCGATAGTTACACGTTTTATCCCAAGTTTGGGCACACATTTGTCAGGTTAGAGATGGCTCTAACTGGACAGAATGACCACTGCCCCAACCGCTTAATTTCTAGTTTTGCAGTTTACTATGCGAACTTCAAGCTCAGAAAAAATGTCTGGTTTTAACTGTCCGAAATTGGACAGTAGTCGAGCGGGGTAGTCCGAAAGTCCGCCTGTAGAAAGTTATATTTTGCGAGAGAGTATCACCCATCGGCACTCGTTAATAGTCAAGGGTTGGCCGCATCACAGGTCATTGGGAATGACGGGGGATGTTCGGCTAACCACCTGGCTGACACTTGGGGCGATTAGAATAAAGTTTAGTAATTCAGGCTTACCTGACAGCAAAGAACCGGTGCCTGTAAAGTCGATTGACTACAGCTGAACTTTCAAAGTAATCGGGTGTTCTTACCTAGTCTGGCGGCACGTTAATCCGTAAGAGCTGACCGCGTCGATGGGAGGGAACTAGAAAAGCAAGGGAAAGCGACTTAGTCTCCACATCTGGATTGAGTGGCCGTTGTAACAGGTATGACTCGACAGTAGGCCATGCTCGTTAACTCATAGTATTAACCGGAGAGACTGGATTTGAGTCGTCGCTGCGAATATGCCTTCCTGTTGCTCTTCGTTATTAGTGTTTTGCCCGCCAGTCTCAGGGCAGAAGTTGTTAACCTGTCCTGGGATAACGACCTGCTTACCGGAACCGATCGCGGCTATACAAACGGGGTACGCTTTTCGTATCTGACAGACACCGCTGACGAGAACGATGGAAAGTCGGCAAGATTTGCCCGGACTCTGCGTGATGAGCTGCGCTTTCTGCCAGGTATTGGAACTGCTGATTCAAAGCAGGCGGTAAGCCTGAGTTTGCGGCAATTCATGGTTACGCCTGAAGATATTACGGTTGAAGGTCCGCAGTTCGACGACATTCCCTATGCCGGCCACCTGTCGCTCAGCGGCACACTATGGAGCTGGAACGCCGATACGATTACCGGCTTTGGTGCTCACATTGGTGTTATTGGGCCCGAAAGCGGTGCCGAGTCGGTTCAGAAATGGGTGCACAAAGCCACGGGAAGCGACAAGCCGCAAGGGTGGGGGAATCAGCTTGGAACCGATGTGGTGGGTGGCATTCAGGCTGCGCATGGCCGGAAACTCCTGCAACTCGGGCAGGGCGGCAACATTGAACAGCGTGTGTCGGTGATCGGATCCGGACTACTGTCGAGTTTTCGAACCTCCGCTAAAACCGGGTTGGTCTGGCAGCTTGGCAGAAACCTTCCTATAAATTTTGTACCGGACTACGCTGGTACCTCCTCAACCATCGCTTTGCCGGGCTCGTTCAAGGATTCAGGCAGTAGCTGGTCAGTATATGTGGGGCTGGGCGTGGAGTATGTAGGCTATTCCTACATCGACGACAATGCCGGGGCTTATCGTTTTGACGAAGGGCCGCTGATTGGTCAGCTTGGTCTGGGCGCTGCCTGGCAGTGGGATCACCTGCTGGCCTCGGTCACACTGCGTGCCTCAACCAGTGAAGACGAGCGTCATAAAGACAACTTCAGCTTTGGGACGCTGTCAGTTTCTTGGGCATTGTAGAAAGGTTGGTTTTGACCGTTGCTTACGGGATGTGGTGGCGCTTGTTCCCGCTGTTAAACAAAAGCGAACATTCAGAAGCGATCGAGTTGACCACCCGAGCGGCCAATTTGTGGTGTCAATCTCCGGCCATGTTGTGGCTTTAATACCAGTGTCGACTGCTGACCGGCATTTACCTTACTTCAACAGGTCGAGTCAGCCCATTAAAAGACCGATCCAGTAACCGAAGTTAAAAACCAGGTACAGGATCGGCACCATCGCAAGCGGAACGAGTAGGGAAGATGCACCTGCCCCAACTAGGATTCCGGTGGCCACCTTCCAGGAGCTGGATCGAGAGATCATTTTTATGTAGGCAAATAAATAACCTAGGACGAGTAGTGCTGAGGCAAAAACAAATATCATTAATCCGAGGGAATAGTTCATCAGGTCAAAGTGTAGCGATAGGTTTTCATCGAAAGAGTAATAGATCCCGAGAAGAGCTTGACGCACGTAGACAAGCCCATGCCAAATCGCTACTGAATATACCGATGCAAGGAAAATGCTCCGAACATTAACAATAGCTCCCAGCCTCAATAGCACATACCAGACGCTGATCGAGAAGAGCGCGGATATGGTGAGGAGGAAAATTACTGCCACGGGTTCATTATGTATAGCTTCTCTGATGACGTTGTCAAAGAGGATCGAGGCGAATCCAAATTTTACAAAAGCGAGCTGTGGGATGTCAGCATCAAGCAGGCAGTATTGCGGGAAGGCGATTTTTGTTGAAAGCAGTAAAGTGAGCTAATGTAGTATTCGTACTTTATGAATATTACTTTTGTGCCATTAGCGGACACTCAATCTTGACACCAAGTGATCAAAAACCAATCGAATACGTTGTGGTACCGGACCACGTTGGGGGCGATAAATATATAAATCCCAAGGCACCGGCTCGACCTCTTCTAACACTCTCACAAGTTTCTCTTGGCGTAATAAGTCTTGGGCCGAAAAGTCAGGAATTTGAGCAAACCCCAGTCCATTTTGTACACCCATTAATTCAGCTTCGGCGTCGGCACTTCGAAAACGTGTTATGGATGGCGTCCACTGTCTGTCCATGGAAAAAACCCACGGCCAAAGCTTTCCCGTATTGCGATCTACTAACCCTGTAACCGGCAAGTGGTTTAGATCTTCAATAGACTCAGGCCTTCCCACTCTATCTATTAAGTCAGGCGAAGCCACGACATACATACTAATTTTGGTGAGCTGGCGAGCAATAAATCGACTATCTCTCATGAAACCGATACGAATCCCAATATCTATTTTTTCGTCAACGACATCCACGCGCTCGTCACTGAGTGTCAGGTCTATATCAAGTTGAGGATGTACTGTTGAGAGTTCCATTAATGCTGGCATCAAGCATTTATGACCAAAACCAACAGGCGCTGCGATACGAACCCGCCCTTGTAATTCATTACCCGAGTCATCGGCACTTGTTTGAAACAATTCATCTACAGCGCGCAGGCGTTCTTTTGCGATCACAGCAAATTTTTCTCCAACCAGGGTCACTTGTATGTGTCGCGTATTTCGATGAAATAAAAGCTCCCCTTGCAATCGCTCTAACTCCTTCACTGCTCGCGTCACTGCCTGAGGAGAAATTCCCAGACGGTTAGCCGCTTCTTTAAAGCTGCGAGACTCTGCAGCAGTACAAAATATCCGGAGCATTTCCAATCTGTTAAGCATCACAGTCACACTCAGGTTTGGTATGAGTACACAAATATTATTCCAAATTCTGGAATTGTCAAATCAAAACGTTTCCATTTATTGGTTTTTGAAGGTGAGGGATAATTTGCTTGTCAGTTAGACGTAGTCATTCATTCAACTGATTTGAGGGTATTAACTATGAGTAGTGTTTTAGCAAACAACATCAGCGGTAAGGTCGTTGTGATCACTGGTGGTAGCAGCGGTTTAGGCGAGACCACGGCAAGACATTTAGCCAGTCTTGGCGCATCTGTTGTTTTAGGTGCCCGACGCATCGACAAGCTTGAAGCTATTGCTGCTGACATACGTACAGCGGGCGGAAACGTTGCGGTTCAAGCGACAGATGTGACTAGCCAGGACGAAGTGAAGGCCCTTGTAAATCTTGCACAAGAGCGCTTCGGTAAAGTTGATGTGGTTATCAATAATGCAGGGTTAATGGCGATTGCACCGTTAGCTGAGACTCGAGTTGACGAATGGGATCGCATGATTGACATCAACGTTAAAGGTCTGCTGTATGGAGTGGCCGCAGCGCTTCCGATCTTTCAGGAACAGGGATCCGGCCACTTTATCAATATTTCGTCCGTAGCGGGTATCAAAGTATTCAGTCCCGGCGGCACGGTTTATAGCGGAACCAAATTCGCTGTTCGCGCAATTGCCGAAGGCTTGCGCCATGAAGTTGGGGGTAAAATTCGTTCAACAATCATTTCACCAGGTGCAGTCGAATCTGAATTAAAACATGGAAGTTCAGATGCTCAGGGTGCAGCCTTTGTAAAAGATTTTTATCAGCAAAATGAAATTCCATCTGAATCTGTTGCTCGTGCTATCGCATACGCAATTGAGCAGCCTGCGGATGTGGATATCAACGAGATTGTTCTGCGCCCAACGGTTCAAGAATTTTAATTCGTTTAATAAAAGACCTATTAACCAGCGGGTGATTTAACCACCCGCTGAATATTCAGATTGTGAGGTTATTGATGACTGCGTTAAACGGACAAATGCGTGCTTTGATATTAGATAGCTATGAAGAAGGTACAGTATTCCGGGATGCCCTGATTAACTTACCTTCTCCATCAGCAGGTCAGGTGCAAGTAAAAATATTTGCGAGTGGCGTCAATCCTATTGATTACAAGATCCGCCAAGGTATCGCTCCTTATGCCATGCCGGAATTACCCGCAGTACTTGGCACTGATTTGGCTGGAGAAGTTGTTGCTATCGGCGACGGCGTCACCGACTTTGCAGTAGGCGATGCAGTTTATGGTCTGACTGGCGGAGTGCGAGGATTGCAAGGCTCATTGGCTGAATATGCCAACGTAGATGCTGAGTTACTTGCTCCCAAACCGAAAAATTTGTCCATGCGTGAAGCTGCGGCTTTACCTCTGGTTGCACTTACCGCTTGGGAAGGTTTGGTTGACAAGGCGAATGTTAAAGCGGGCCAGAAAATCCTTATCCAGGGTGGAGCTGGCGGAGTTGGGCATGTAGCTGTGCAAATTGCTAAGGCCTTAGGTGCCGACGTTTATGCCACTGCATCGACTGGAAAACAACAACTGCTCAAGGCGCTTGGTGCCACGCCGATTGATTATCACACTGCAAGCCCTGCTGACTACGTGGACGCATACACCCAAGGCAAAGGATTCGATATCATTTACGACACTGTCGGTGGCTCTGTACTCGATGCCTCATTAGGTATCATTGCACATTACGGACATATTTTAAGCTGTGCTGCATTCAGCTCACATAACCTCGCACCGTCGTCATTACGCTCTGCAACATTGTCAGCGATTTTTGTGTTACACCCAATGCTCAGCGGAGAGGGGCGCAAACATCATGGTGACATTCTGCGGCAAATTACGGCTCTCGTTGAAGCTGGACAAATTAAGCCATTACTCGATCCGTTACGCTTTTCCCTTGACACGGCAATGGATGCACATAATGCCGTAGAGTTGGGGTCCATGGGTAAAGTCGTTATTGATGTAATTGCTTAAAAAGACATTGTTGAGGATGCATATGAGCCCAGGAAAACTAATTCGAACTGTTCGTTTCCATGAATTAGGTGGTCCCGAGGTGTTAACTATTGACTCGCTGGCGAGTCCAGGTTTGCAGGCCACTGATGTTCGTATTGCGGTCAAAGCTGTTGGGCTCAATCGTGCTGATGCCATGTTTAGGCGAGGCAACTATATAGAAAAGGCTGACCTCCCTTCGCGAATCGGCTATGAAGCATCCGGGATAGTTATTGAAGTCGGGGAAGAGGTAAATCATTTACGCCTTGGGGAAGAGGTTTGTATTGTCCCTCAGATGGGGCTTTCTCAGAATGGCTGCTATGCAGAAGAGATTGTCGTACCAAGTGAATATGTGGCACCCAAACCAGCAGGGCTAACCTTTGCTGAAGGCGCAGCAGCCTGGATGCAGTACCTGACAGCTTATGGCGCTTTGGTCGAAATTGCCAACGTGCAAAAAGGCGATTCAGTACTGATAACCGCCGCATCGAGCAGTGTTGGATTGGCTGCGATTCAAATTGTGAATTCTCTGGGGGGTATCCCTATCGCTACAACTCTAACAGGAGCTAAAAAGGCTGCTGTGCTCGAGGCTGGCGCGGCCCATGTGATTGCAACCCAAGAAGAACCGCTACTGGATAGCTTGAGAAGCATCTTGGGAGCAAACAATTTAAAAATCGCATTTGATGCTGTCGGTGGGCCGCAGATAGCTGAAATTGCTGAAGCAATGAGCCCTGAAGGAACAATAATAGTACACGGAGCATTAAGTCCCGAAACAACCCCTTTTCCCTTAAAAATAGCACTTCGTAAAAGTCTGACAGTTAGGGGGTATGTGTTTACTGAAGTTATAAAAGACATCGAGCGTTTTCGCAGAGCAAAGCAATTTATCCACTCGGGTTTATCCGAAGGAACACTCAAGCCTGTCATTGATCGAAGCTTTAAATTTGAAGAGATAGTAGCAGCGCATCACTATCTGGAGTCAAATCAGCAGATTGGTAAAATAGTGGTCGAACTTGATTAACAGTTCGTAGCTTCCGCTAGTCTCTGGCCGGCGCATAATTCACCGCCAGAACAATAAGAAAAAGGGGTAGTGTATGGTAATTAGCGATCTTCTCTGGCGGCGTCCGCGCCATCACATGGATGTCGATGAAAACCACGACCACGTGCACTGGGTGGAACTTTTCTTCGATCTGGTCCATGTAGTGACAATTTTCATTCTGGGAAATTACCTGTCCCATCATCTGGGGTGGCAAGGATTCTGGGTGTTTACCGGACTGTTCCTGGCAATTTTCTATGCCTGGGCAGACAGCTCGCTCTATAACTCGCTGTATATCTCCACGGACATGCCGCATCGCGTGGTGATGGCACTTAAGATTGTCACGATGATGACCGTCGCGGCGGCGATTCCCGACGTGGCCGGTGAAGGCTGGACGTATTTCGCGCTGGCCTATGCGTTGAATCGGGCGCTGACGGCCTATCTTTACTGGCGGGCGCGCTGTACCGACAACGCGGCCAATAGACTGGCGCAGGAACAGGCGCGGAATTTTTTCGTGTTGGCCGGGGTGTTCGCGCTGTCGGCTTTTTTGCCGACACCGGTTGCCTACTGGGTCTTTGCCGCCGGCGTGGCAGCAATCCAGCTGCAGTACATGCTGCCGCGCGTGGGCACGCTCCGCTTCGAACGCTTTGTGCCTCAACTCGGACACATCTCGGAGCGCTTCGGCCTTCTGATGTTGATCTTGCTGGGTGAAGGCTTCTTTAAACTGGTGGTCACGCTGGCCGACAAGGGCGTCTACAGCGTCAGCGCGGGTACGCTGTTCAATGTGACCATGGGCGGCTTGTCCCTCTTCGCGCTGGCCTGGACTTATTTCGACTGCGCCGGCAATGAAAAACCGAAGAGCCTCACCAGTGCCGTGCTGCTGAGATACTGGTTTGCTCACATCGTGATTTTGTGGAGTGCGGTGACGATTGGCGTTGCGCTGGCCGGACAAGTCTACGTCGGCCTGTGGGAGCCTTATCCGCCCGGCTACGCCGCGCTTGGCTCGGTCGGCCTAGCGGTGTTTTTAGCTTCGCTATGGGCGCTGCGTCGAACCGTGACTGATGCCACCGACAAATACCACAGCGGCGGTCTGAGGCTGTTCGGCATTGTCATGGCGCTGGTTGTGCTAGCCGTTCATCCCCTCGTACCGTCGATTGTCAGCAACGGGCTTTGGGTCCTGGCGCTGTTCTCGCAGATTGGTGTGCCGATTTTTCTGGCGCTAAGAGATGCGCGCCGGTCTGGTAAAATGCTGTGATGGAACATGGCTACGCCCATGCAATTTGACAGATAGCCGTCAGTGATTGTCCGTTGGCGCTGTTCACGCCGGCGCTTCGTCCTCAGTTCGCCGTGCGTCCTCCCGCATGGCGTGCCCCAGTGACTCTTCGAGCTTCACGAACAACTCCCCGTAGCGCCGGCCGGTGGCACCTCGGGATGGACCTCCTCGCTGACCGTTGGTGCCCTGGGCTTAGACCTGTTTGAGCACAGTCAGAATGCGATTCACAAGGCCATCGGCAGTGACAAGCCCGAAGGCTGGGATCACCAGATCTCCGAAGGGGGCGAGCCTACCTTGCGGTACTCCGCAGCCTACCACCAGTACCTGGATGGCAGTGAGCCGGACAGCAAGTTCAAGGTGACCTACTTCGGGAGCGTCGGATACCTCACCGAATTTGGTGCCGCCCTGGTGTTCCGGGGAGGGCTGATTTCGTCGCCGGATAACCGCTTCAACCCGGAATTGATGGCCTACGGTGAGCGGGCGCCCAGCGTTTCCGCGGTCGGCGGTCGGGAGAACTACTTCTGGGGTGGTCTGTCGGTGAAGGCCAGGGCCTACAACGCTTTTCTGCAGGGTCAGTTCCGGGATTCTGATCACGAACTCAGTGCCAATGATCTGAATGTGCTGCTAGCGGAAGTCTGGGCCGGACTGGTGCTGAGCAAACGCTTTGGCAGTCACTGACAACCGGCGTACATCACCCTGGGAAATACCATGTATACCGCTGAACAATTGGTTTTCAGCAAGAGCAGGGCGCATGGTTAGGCTCAGGCATTACTGGAAACGGAGAAACGATATGAGCAACATCGTTGAAGTAAACGACAGCAACTTTGATGCGGCCGTTGGTCGTAACGACAAGCCGGTCCTGGTCGATTTCTGGGCACCCTGGTGCGGCCCCTGCAAGACCGTTGGCCCCATGCTTGAGGAAATCGCCGACGAACTGGGCGATGACCTGGTGGTGGCCAAGGTCAACGTGGATGACAGCCCAGAAACGGCGGCTCGCATGGGAATCCGCAGCATCCCGACCCTGGCGCTGTTCCGCGAGGGCGGCGTGGTGGCCCGGCAGACCGGTGCCGGCACCTTGGGCCAGTTGCGGGCCTTCGTCAAAGGCAACCTGTAATTCACCGGCTCGAATCAACACCCTCTTGTTATGGGAGGGTGTTTTTGTGTGCCGGTTGCGCTGCCCGCCAATGCTGGTCAGACTTATCCGGGTCCATTGCCATCATTCAGGTACCCCACGATGAAAACCCAGGAGCTGCAACTCCTCTATATTTTCGACGCCATCATGACCGAGCGCTCGGTGACCCGAGCCGCCGAGCGTCTGGCCATGACCCAGCCGGCGGTATCCAACGCAATTTCCCGGATGCGCCAGATCTGGAGCGACCCGCTGTTTGTCCGCAAAGGTCGTAACATCGAGCCAACGTCTTATGCCTTGAGCCTCTGGGACCAGGTAGGCGGGCCCATGTACGCGCTAACCAACGCGGTTTCAGCCACTCAGTTCGACCCCGCTAATTCCAAAAGGAAATTTCGCATCGCCGCTACCGACGTGATCGTTGAGATGGTCTGGCGCCAGTTAATCGAATTGCTGGAGCAGGAGGCGCCCGGTGTCGATCTGCACGCGGTCCCGTACACGCCCGATGGCACCTACGACGATCTGCGCGAAGCCCACGTGGACCTGGCGGTTGGCGTTCTGAACCAGCACGACCACAGCCTGCGGAGCACCTGGTTGTTTGAGGGTGGCTACGTGCTGGCGATGCGCGAAGGACATCCGCTGGCGGGTAAGCCGATCACCATGGAGGAATTCCTGGAGGCCCGGCATTTGCTTGTGTCCATGTCGGGCGACGCCCATGGTTTCGTGGACAGCTACCTGGACCAGAAGGGGCAAAGCCGCCGGATTGCCGCCACCGTCAATCATTTCTCCATCGTGCCGCAGGTGCTTCGGGAGACAAACCTGATTGCGGCGGTGCCGGAGCTCATCAGTCAGGACTGCGGTTTTGTGAACGGGCTCTGGATGGGAGAGCTGCCCTTTGAGGTTGATCCCACCAGCATGTACCTGGTCTGGCACGCCCGCCATGACCGGGATCCCGGCATTATCTGGATTCGGGACCACCTCGAGCGCCTGCTGCGGGATCGCTGGCGCGAAATCATGACCACCTCGCCCTGCGGGCGGCACCTGAAAGCGGTCTAGCCGGCCAGAGAAGTCGCCGCCACGGATTGTGGGGTTGGCCAGGTAAGCGCCGGCCTCAGACTGGAAGAAACAAGAAAGGAGATCGTGCTTTCAAAGGTCATGTGTTCTGCGCAACGAAAAAGGGGGCTAACAGCCCCCTCTTAACATTATGCTTCAGCTAACTCTTTCAAGGTAAGGGTAGTCAATATACCCTTCCGCACCCTGGGAGTAAAAAGTCGCCGGATCTGCTTCGTTGAGCTCGGCGCCAAGCTTCAGGCGCTCCGGGAGGTCCGGGTTGGCAATGAAGGGCACGCCAAAGGCGACAGCGTCGGCCAATCCGGATTCGATGGCTTGTTCTGCTTCTTCACCGGTGTAGCCCATGTTGAGGATCAACTTGCCCTTGAAGTGTTCGCGGACCGGAGTAATGACGTCCGCTTGCTGTTCCCCGAAAAAGTCGCTGCGCATCAAATGAACAAAGGCCAGGCCGTAGTCGTTCAGGCGCTTGGCGAGCCAGGTAACCAGACCGACCGGATCACTGTCCTTCATGCTCTGGAAGCTGTTGAGGGGGCTCAGTCGAACACCGACGTTCTCGGAACCGAACACTCCGGATACGGCTTCAATCACCTCCAGCAGAAGTCGGGCGCGATTTTCGATCGGGCCACCGTAGGGGCCTTCTCGATGGTTGGAGCTATCACGCAGGAACTGGTCCAGCAGATAGCCGTTGGCGCCATGAACCTCAACACCGTCAAAGCCGGCGCGCTTGGCATTCTCGGCGGCGGTGCGGAAACCGTCGATGATGGCCGGGATTTCGCTGTCGGCCAGTGCGCGGGGAACCGTGTAGGACTTCTTACCTTCCGGTGTGTGCACTTCATCGCTGGTGATGGCAATGGCGCTGGGCGCTACCGGATCCTTGCCATTGTTTAACACCGGGTGGCAGGCGCGGCCACCGTGAAAGATTTGCAGATAAATCTTGCCACCTTTGGCGTGTACCGCATCAGTGACTTTCTTCCAGCCTTCAACTTGCGCCTCGGAATAGATACCGGGCTCGCGCCAGAAGGCCGAATTGCCTTCAATAGCCATGGTCGCTTCAGTGATGATCAGGCCGGCAGAGGCACGCTGGGCGTAATACTCAACCATCATATCCGTGGGAACGTGATCAGCGTCGGCACGGACGCGGGTGAGGGGGGCCATGAAGACCCGATTGGCCAATTCACTGGCGCCCATTTTCAGGGGAGTAAAAAGTGTGTTCATAGCATCCTCGGGAAATTTTGTGTACAAGAGCTGGTAGCATATCCGCCCGTTGGCCGGGCGGACTAATTCGGACGAGATATATCAATCATCATCCTGACTTATACGACAGGCTGTTCATCTTTTCCTCCGGACAAGCGATCCGGAGGAAAAAAGCCGCCGGCAATCATTGCATTCATCAGTTCGCCTACTTTTGCACGCAGGTCATCCCTCAACAGCCTCATTGCCGGCGTTATTGACTGTCGGGTAGGACAAATCAGCCACAGCTCGGATACCGGCGGCGCATAGCCCGGCATGATGGTGGTGACACGGCCTGCAAGCAGATCATCCGACATATCAAGACACGATTTTATCGCAAGACCGCGACCAGCAACGCACCACCGGCGAACCAGATCGCCATCGTTTGAGGCGCGATCGCCCGTCATTTTGACTCGATACTCCTCGTCTCCGCGTTTGAACGTCCAGAGGTCAAATGGGATGTCCTGCAACTGATAGAACAGCCCGTTGTGGTTCTCAAGGTCATCAGGATGAATGGGGCGACCATGACGCGACAGGTAATCAGGAGATGCGCAAAGCAGGCGCGGCACATCGCAAATTTTGAAGCCATACAGGTTGGTGTCACTGGGCGCGCCGTAGCGAAGCGCCATGTCGACCGAATCCCGGTAAAAGTCCACGTTGGTGTCAGTAATCTGAACTCTGAGGTTCAAACCTGGATGCGTTGCCATCAATTCGTCGATCCAGGGCACAACGCGGTTACGACCAAGATCGGATGAAACCGAAAGCCGGATTTCGCCTGTTACAGAGTCAACTTCAGATCGAAGGTTCTGTTGCGCCTGGCTCAACAAGTCAATCGCTTGCTTGCAGTAAGGCAAGTATTTCTCGCCGGCCGCAGACAACCGCAACCTTCGCGTGGAGCGTACGAATAACTCTACACCCAGCTCCTGTTCTACGCGCTTTACTGCGGCGCTGGCTGTGGCAGCTCGCATATCAAGACTGGTGGCGGCAGCGGTAATGTTGCGGAATTCAGCGACCCTCAAAACCACGATCAGATCATCAAGACTCATTTTCAAAAATTCTTTGAATATGTTTAACAAATTTTCCCGTTTACCCGAGTGTAAACGGCGACCATACTGCGCGCTACTCGAAAATCATTGCGGAGACAGATAATGAAAGCTGTTGGATATCGGGAATCTCTTCCTATCGAAAACCCTGATGCGCTGCAAAATGTTGAGATGGAACGTCCCGTCGCAAAAGGCCGGGACCTGTTGGTCAGAGTCAAAGCCATCGCCGTGAACCCCGTTGACTTCAAGGTACGCCAGCAGGCAGAGCCCGAACCAGGCCAGATCAAAGTACTTGGATGGGATGCCGTTGGAGAGGTAGTGGCAATAGGCGAGGACGCTTCACTCTTCAAAGAAGGTGACACCGTATTTTATGCCGGTGACGTTACCCGTCAGGGCAGCAACGCTGAATACCAGGTTGTCGATGAGCGTCTGGTTGGTCGGAAGCCTGCCAGCCTGTCCGACGCCGATGCTGCGGCGTTGCCCCTGACCACGATAACAGCATGGGAAATGCTGTTTGACCACCTGCAACTTGAGCGACAGTTGGCTGGGTCCATCACTCCAAGCGACGATGTGGTACTTGTGATTGGCGCCGCAGGAGGCGTGGGTTCAATTCTAGTTCAATTGATCAAACAGCTGACAGGCGCAAAAGTACTCGCTACGGCATCTCGCCCGGAATCGAAGGCCTGGGTTGAATCATTGGGTGCGGATTTTGTTTTGAATCACCGTGAACCCTTGCAGCCCCAGATCGAAACACTGGTGTCTGCCGGCAAAATTGGTTCTGTAACCCATGTGGCCAGTCTTAACGCCACAGATCAATACTTCGACGATTATGTGGCGGTGCTTAAGCCGTTTGGAAAGATTGCCATGATCGACGATCCTGCAAGTCTGGACGTAATGAAGATCAAGCCGAAGAGTCTATCATTACACATTGAATTCATGTTCGCCCGCTCAATGCACCAGGCGGATGATATGCAGGTTCAGCACGACTTGTTGAATGAGGTCTCACGGCTTGTAGATCAAGGCTTCATCCGCACAACTGCAGGGAAGTACCTCGGAGCGATCAACGCCGAGAATCTACGTGCCGCACACGCCGAACTGGAATCAGGAACCGCCGTTGGCAAGATTGTGCTGGAGGGTTTTGCCTGACGGGTTCTACCCCGTTACTGCGGGCATTCCTAAGAAGAGTCACTCTTAAAGAACCCGGCAAACGATCAAGTTGCCCCATTGCTTCAGCACTTGGATCGCCAGCAATGGGGCTATAGATCTTATTTGGATTCGCCCCGGTATACTAGTCTACAAAAAGAGCACAGGGTAAATTTATCAGCCGATTAGATACTTCGCATGGAAGCGAAGGTGCTCCTCAATAAAACTGGCGATGAAGTAGTAGCTGTGGTCGTACCCTTCATGCCGGTTCAGTTCCAGCGGATAGCCACTTTGTTTGGCAGCGGCTTCCAGCATTTCCGGCTTCAACTGCTCGGTCAGGAAGTTGTCCGCTTCGCCTTGGTCCACCAACGCCGGCACAAACTTGCTCGCCTTTTGCATCAGCAAGCTGGCGTCGTACTCGGCCCAGCTGGCGGTGTCTTTACCGAGGTAAGCGCCAAAGGCCTTCTTACCCCACGGGCAATTGACCGGGTTACTGATCGGGCTGAACGCCGAGACGGACTGGAAACGCTCCGGGTTGCGCAGTGCCAGCACCAACGCACCATGCCCGCCCATCGAGTGGCCAAAGATGGAACGCTGATCGCTCACCGGGAACATATCTTCAATCAGTGCCGGTAATTCGTTGAGCACGTAATCGTACATCCGGTAATGCTTGCTCCAGGGTTCCTGAGTCGCATTTACATAGAACCCGGCGCCCTTACCCAAGTCGTAGCCTTCATCATCGGCGACATCGTCCCCGCGGGGGCTGGTGTCCGGGGCAATAATGGCGACGCCCAGTTCGGCAGCCATGCGATGGGCACCGGCTTTTTGCATGAAGTTTTCATCGGTGCAGGTCAACCCGGACAACCAATACAGCGCTGGCACCTTTTTGCCATTGGAGGCCTGCGGCGGCAGGTAGATAGCAAACCGCATCGAACAGTTCAGCGTCTCGGAGTGATGACTGTACTGCTTGTGCCAACCACCAAAACTTTTATTACTGCTCAGATTTTCAATAGTCATTGCAACCTCTCAACAAAACGGTCGCCCGCCTGACTGGCGGGCGACCAGATTTCATTACTTGTCGAAGTGAATAACGGTACGAATGCTCTTGCCTTCGTGCATCAGATCAAACGCCTTGTTGATATCTTCCAGCCCCATGGTGTGGGTGATGAAATCGTTCAACTTGAACTCACCTTGCATGTAACGCTCAACGATGCCCGGCAGCTCGGAACGGCCCTTCACGCCACCAAAGGCAGAGCCTTTCCAGACCCGACCGGTCACCAGCTGGAACGGACGCGTGGAAATTTCCTGGCCGGCGCCCGCAACACCGATAACCACCGACTCACCCCAGCCTTTGTGGCAGCATTCCAGTGCTGAACGCATTACATCTACGTTGCCGATGCACTCGAAGGAATAATCCACACCGCCGTCGGTCAGTTCTACGATCACCTCCTGAATCGGCTTGTCGTAATCTTTCGGGTTGATGCAGTCGGTCGCGCCCAACTGGCGGGCCAGCTCAAATTTGCTCTCGTTGATGTCGATAGCAATGATGCGGCTGGCTTTAGCCATGGTGGCACCAATCACCGCCGACAGGCCGATGCCGCCCATACCGAAGATGGCCACAGTGGCGCCCTCTTCTACTTTGGCGGTGTTCATCACCGCACCCATGCCGGTGGTTACGCCACAACCGAGCAAGCACACTTCTTCCAATGGCGCTTCTTTGTTCACTTTTGCCAGAGAAATCTCGGGCAGTACGGTGTACTCGGAGAAGGTTGAGCAACCCATGTAGTGATAGATCGGCTCGCCGTTTAACGAGAAACGAGTGGTGCCGTCTGGCATCAGGCCCTTGCCCTGGGTTTCACGAATCTTCCCGCACAGGTTGGTTTTACCAGAGGTGCAGAATTTACATTCGCCGCACTCAGGGGTGTACAGCGGAATAACGTGGTCACCCACTTTCAGGCTTGTAACGCCTTCGCCTACCGACTCAACAATACCGCCGCCTTCGTGGCCGAGAATGGTCGGGAAAATGCCTTCGGGATCTTCGCCAGACAAGGTAAACGCATCGGTATGACACACACCGCTAGCGATCACCCGGATACGTACTTCGCCAGCTTGAGGCGGCATCACATCCACTTCTTCAATGGACAGAGGTTGTTTCGGGCCCCAGGCGATAGCGGCTTTAGATTTGATGGTCTGAGTCATGTTGTGTGCTCCAGATTTTGTCGGGCTTCGGCAGGTTCTTCTGCCATGTTGATGGGATCATTGTATTATTATTCTTAAGATAGATAATCGGCCAATAAAGCAAATCACCTTTACTGTATAGTAACAATGAACCGTATTTTGTTTGCTGGCGGCATTTTGTATCTAAGCTCACCCAAGTCGTAACGCAAGGAACTGAACATGTTTATTTGGGAAGGGGTCAGTGAGTTTGTGGCGGTCGCGGAAGCCGAAAGTTTTACCGCTGCGGCGAAACGATTGGGCATTTCCACAGCTCAGGTGAGCCGGCAGGTCAGCGCACTGGAATCCCGGCTTTCGACCAAACTGCTGTATCGCACCACCCGCAAGGTTTCGGTGACGGAAGCCGGCCAAACCTACTACCAGTATTGCCGCCAGGTACTCGATGGTCTGGAAGAGGCCGAGCGGGCCATGACCAACCTGCAACTTATCCCCAAGGGAAAATTACGGCTGACCGCACCGGTGACCTATGGCGAGAAGGTGATCGCCCCCTTGGTGAACGATTTCATCCTGCGCTACCCGGAGTTGGAGGTGCAGCTGAATCTGACCAACCAGAAGCTGGATCTGGTCGGTGGCGGTTACGATTTGGCGATTCGGCTGGGAAAACTGGAAGATTCATCCATGATGGCCAAGCGGTTGTCGTCACGAACCTTATACGTGTGCGCCTCGCCGGAATACTTATCCACCTATGGTGTGCCGCATTCGCTTTCGGAACTGGACCGGCACAATTGTTTGCAAGGCAATCTGGATTACTGGCGCTTTCAGGACCGAGGTAAGCCCTACAACGTTCGCGTTAAAGGCAACATGAAGTGCGACAGCGGTTGGGCGTTGCTGGACGCGGCCCTGAAAGGCATCGGGATCGTGCAACTTCCCGATTATTACGTTCAGCCGTCATTGGCCTGTGGAAAACTTATGAACTTGCTGGAACATTATCAAGAAGCCGACGATGGAATCTGGGCGATTTATCCACATAACCGGCATTTATCCCCAAAAGTGCGGATGCTGCTGGATTTCCTGGACGAATCGTTAAGTTAAATTCTGTGGGGCAGTAGTTTTGTCAGTTTGTCCAAATGCGCCGTTTGGCCTGCGTCAGTTTCGCGGCGGTCTCCAGCCGTACATATACCAAACGCCTCTGGTCATCCGCCGCGTCGCAACTCCCTGACACCCCGACCCAGCTTGCGGCGCAACAGGGCCCGCAGGGTCACCCCATCCGAGTACCCGACCTGTGCGGCCACCTGGTCGACGCTCGCGTTTCCGGTGCGCAAGAGATGCACGGCATGCTCCACGCGCAGGTCTTGGAAATACGACAGCGGTGTCTTGCCCAAAACGCTTTGCAGCCGCCGCGCTAAGGTGCGCTCGCTTGTGCCCGCAGCGCTGGCGGCCTCGGCCAGCGAGAACCCCTTCGCGAGCTGACTTCTGGCCCAGCACTCGAAGCGCTCCACCACCGGGTCGGCATGCGCAAGGTGGTCGGGAATCACGAACTCGGCTTGCGAACTGCGTGTCTCGACCAGCAGATAGCGTGCCACCAGGGCAGCCAGCGCCGGACTGCGCTCCCGGATGATGCGCAAGGCCAAGTCGACGTGGGCCAAAGCGGCACCCGCGGTGGTGAAGCGTGTCGAGTTCACGATCATGCGTGACTCGTCCAGCGTGACGTTCGGATAGCGCTGCCGAAACATCGGCCCCAGCCACCATGACGTCGTCGCACGATGCCCATCAAGCAGGCCGCTCTCTGCAAGCAAGAAGCTACCGGAGCAGGCGGCACCAAGGTGCGCGCCAGCGGTGGACCACAGCTGTAGCGCGGCGACCGCATCGGGCACGTCGGGGCGTGTGAGCCGAGCCGAGAGCGTGTCAGGCATCTTGTCACCAAACGCGGGCACGAGCACGACGTCTGGTTCCGGCACACCACGCGCAGTGACCACGGGGACCGTCAAGCCTTGCGCAGTTCGGATGCGACGCCGCACGCCCACCAGCGTGAGCTCTATGTGCGCGGGAGCCTGTGGCAGCGAGCCCGCCATCGCATTGGCCAAGCCCACTGTGTCGGTGAGCGCCGCAAGCCCCAGATCAAACACGCCATCACAAACAAGGATGTGGAGTTTCATGGCAATAATGATATCAAAGTTGTCATTATTGTCTATAGAGATGGCTGTCATGACGACTTAGACTGCAGGCTCGTTGATCCATTCACCTAACCCATTTACCCAAAGGATTACAGTATGACCAAGCTCGCCCTGTTTGTTCGCCTCGAAGCCAAACCCGGCCAGGAGGCTGCGCTTGCCGACTTCCTGGCCAGCGCTCTGCCGCTCGCCAACGCCGAGTCCGGCACCACTGCCTGGTTCGCATTGAAGTTTGGCCCTTCGACGTTCGGTGTGTTCGATGCCTTTGCCGATGAGGCAGGTCGCCAGGCACATCTGAACGGCCAGATCGCCGAGGCCTTGATGGCCAACGCCGAGACCTTGCTCAGTTCTCCGCCCAATATCGAGAAGGTCGAACTGCTTGCAGCCAAACTGCCTGCATGACAACCCGGCCTTGACTCAATCAGGTCACGCTGCGTAGGGCCACACGGCCCTACGCAGCCCCCCTCGATTGCCGGGGGGATGTTCGGCGACAATTAGGATGACCAGTTGGCGACAATTCTCTTGGCAGCCAGCCTTCTGATTTTAACAAGGTCGATAATACTGATGCCTGTAGTTGCCCCAACTAAACTGAGCACCATCTTGCCAGTTCAGCCCGGTATTCCCCGGTGGCATTTCAGACTCTTGTGCGGGTGGCTGCGATTATAGTCTCAGATCCATTTCGGCAATCTGGCCATCACAGTGGCTGGATCAGGAAGGTCGTACAGGTATACATCGCCCCGCTTAAACGTCTTCACAAAAGCCTCCGCTATGCCGTTACTATGAGGACTTCGCGCGGGTGTGATATACACCACAAAACCCAGAGCGGATGCGAAGACTCGCGTTTCTTTGGCAATGTAGCAGTTGCCATTATCCGTCAGCCATTCCAGAGATTGTGGCACCCACTTCGACTAGCCGAACCGGTATTTCGGGCTTTCCCGCAGTACTCCTGTTACCTGCTTCCAACTTTTAATTCATTATGATCTTAGTAATGTTCATCACCAGAGATAGGTTCCGGAGGCGTCCTTAAAGTACGTGGCGACGTAACTCTGACGTCACTCATCGATACCGGCTGTCATGAAATACTGATTAACCTTCGGAAGTGGCAAAGTCTCTGGATTGCCGTGACGGCGCCAACTTTCGACGCATGTTCAAACGCTGGACAGGATTGACTCCTGCAGAGTATCGGTCGCGTTTCAGTTTTGGTACCAATGCGTGACAACATTTGAAAGGGGGGAATATATGAGATTTCTCCTTGCCTATAGTGCGAGTGAGGCTATTACTTGCTTGAAAAAAAACACGCGCGAAAAGCTCATCGCATAGAGTTTTCATCAAAGTGGTACAAGATCATTGCGCATAGAGCAGAGGATATAACAAGACTGCACACATTCCGATTTCTTGGGTAGCATGCATCTTAGTATTACTGTTGAGGTGTGTGAATGAAAAATTGGTTGTTTCTTAGTGTTGCAATTATTGCTGAAGTGGTGGCAACTTCAAGTTTGAAAGCAAGCGAAGGATTTACAAAGTTATGGCCTAGTTTGATTGTGCTTTTAGGATACGCCATTGCTTTCTATTTTCTTTCTCTCACCTTAAAAGCTATTCCGGTTGGCATTGCTTATGCAGTATGGGCTGGTTTAGGAATAGTACTGATTTCTTTAGCCGGCTGGTTAATCTTTGGTCAGAAGTTAGACGTGGCAAGCGTTTTGGGTATGGCGTTTATCGTTACTGGGGTTGTAGTGATCAACGTTTTTTCTAAAGTCAGTGTTCATTAAGCATTTAACAAACGGCTGTTGTCGCCCTTGCTGGCCTGGGGCGGTCTTTATGATGTTTGCGGATTTTGCTCGTCTGTTCAAGAGGTCATGGTAACGAGATAGGTTGCAGGGGCGGCGAGAAACTGTGCCCAAACCCTCTAGAGGGGCAAGTATGGCAAAGGTCACGAAAAAGATCGGAAGCTAATCTGTGAAAAAGTGCTGGGCACTGTCAGGGCACCATTTGGGCACAAGCCAAAAAAAGGACCTGCGTTTTCACGCAAGTCCTTGATATTCATGGCGCGCCCGAGAGGATTCGAACCTCTGACCTCTGCCTCCGGAGGGCAGCGCTCTATCCAGCTGAGCTACGGGCGCATTCGAAACTGCGGATTGCTCGTCAATTTCGAGTGCGCAATCTTACGTGCGCCGGGGGCGTCTGTCCAGCCCCTTGCGGCAACTCTGTTTTCATACCTTTGGCAGTTTCTGTTCCGGGGTGATGCTGACCAGATCGGTGTCATTGCTGAAGGTGACTTCGCCGTCCTGCATCGACACCTGGAAGGTCATGGAGCGCTCCACCAGGCGAGCCAGTGCGGCGGTGCTTTCGGCGGGAAGGTCGACGATGGTCAGGTTGCCAAATCTTTCCAGCTTGTTATGGTGTTTCTCCCACCACACCGGCACCGCGCGGCCACCGTAGGTATACAGAATGACCTGCTGCGACCGGTTGCAGGCTTTGCGAACCCGGTCTTCGTCTGGCAGGCCCAGCTCTACCCAGAGTTCGATGTCATCGGTCAGGGATTTCTGCCACAGCTCCGGTTCGTCATCGGTGCTCAGGCCTTTGGTAAACTCCAGCGTATCTGTGGAGTTCAGGGCAAAGGCCAGCAGCCGGATCATCATTCGCTCGTCGGTCTCTGACGGGTGGCGGGCGATGGTCAGGTGGTGGTCGGCGTAGTAATGCCGGTCCATATCCGCGATATGGAGTGTGGCTTTGAATATAGTGGCTTTCAGTGCCATTGAGCGTCCTGTGTTTTGGGTGGCAGGGCAATAGTGTAGAGCAATTTTGACTTGGCAGGGCATAGCGGCATGGTGGTGTTGCGGGGTTTTCTGGTTCTGGTGGTGTTTTTTCTGCTGGGTGAAGCGGTGCGGGTACTGGTGGGGCTGCCCATCAGCGGCGGGGTTCTGGGTATGGTGATGGCAACCTTTACCCTGATGCTTCGCGGGCGGGTAACCGACGAGCTGGCGGCAGCCAGCCAGGGGCTGATATCGGTTCTGGTGTTACTGATCACGCCCGGCGTTGTTGGTGTGTTCTTTATAGCGGATCAGTTTGCCGGGCACTGGACAGCCGTGGTGGTGGCGTTGGTTTTAGGCACCTTGCTGAGTGTATTCACCACGTTGCTGTTGATGAAGAAACTGACGACCGAGCAAGCCCGAGGTGATCAACATGACTGATCAACCGGGCGGATTCAACGCTTTGCTGGCAGCATGGACGGCTGGCCCCATGTTGTCCATCGGTCTGACCCTGGGCGCCTTTATCGTGGCCCAGTGGCTGTTTGCCAGGCTGCGGCGCCCGTTGTGGTTGCCGCCGGTGATGATTGCAGCGCTGTTGCTGGCGGCGGTGGTGGCCGCCAGTGGCCTGGGCTTTGAACGTTACGAGGCGGGTGCGCGTTGGCTAACGGTGCTGCTGGGGCCGGCAACGGTTGCGCTTGGTATTCCCCTGTATCAACAAATGCATCACATCCGGGCGCTGTGGCGGCCGATTATGGTGACGCTGCCCCTGGCCGCAAGCCTGGCGGCGTTCTATGCCCTGGCTATTGCCTGGTTGATGGGAGCGGCGCCCATGGTTCTGGCATCGCTGGCGCCCAAGTCGGTTACCGCACCCATTGCCATGGGTATCACTGAGGAGTTGGGCGGGTCGGTGTCGCTCACACTGGGCGGGCTGCTGATCACCGGTGTGCTGGCATCACTGTTCGTGGACTGGTGCGCCCGCTGGCTTCGGATTACCGACGACCGCATCATCGGTTTTGCCCTTGGCCTCAATGGTCACGCCATTGGCACGGCCCGTGCGTTTGAGATCAGTCATACTGCCGGCGCCTTTGCTTCTCTGGGGATGGGGCTGACGGGCGTATTCACGGCGTTGTTCCTGCCGCTGGCCTTCTGGATGATCTGATACATTTATTAGCAAAAAGTTAAGTACAAATGGTTGCAATTCTCGTTTGTAATGACAATAATTATCACTAACGTTTTTCAGTTGGTGAGTGTCTCCTATGTATGTATGCCTGTGTGTCGGGGTAACAGACAGAGAAATCCGCGAAGCGGCAGATAACGGTATCAGCTCCATGCGTCAGTTGGGCAAGGAGTTGGGTGTTGGTCGCCAGTGTGGTCGTTGCGCCTGTACGGCCCGGGAAATCCTGAAAGAAGCACGTTCTCCTGACTACCTGACCCTTGCCAACATGCTGGCCCAGCCCGCCTGACACTGGCGGGCGCCAGACTCCTCATCTCGGGGCGCGAAACCCTCTTAAAAATGCCACAGACATTTTTTATCGGCTACAAACCGGCTATCCTGACTAGCTGACAACTCAGCAAATCAAAGGACTCCGGCTATGAAAGGCGATAAAAAGGTCATTCAGTTCCTGAATAAAGTGCTCGCCAACGAGCTGACGGCGATCAACCAGTACTTTCTGCACTCGCGCATGTACAAGGACTGGGGTATTACCAAGCTGGCGGCCAAGGAATATGAAGAATCCATTGATGAAATGAAACACGCCGATCAGCTGATCGAGCGCATTCTGTTCCTCGAAGGCCTGCCCAACCTGCAAGACCTGAATAAGCTGCTGATCGGCGAAAACGTCCAGGAAATGATCGAGTGCGATCTGAAACTCGAGCACATTGCCCACACCGATCTGAAAGAAGCCATCCTCTATTGCGAGCAGGTGCAGGACTTTACCAGCCGTGAACTGTTCCGCAGCATCCTCGATAGCGAAGAAGAGCACATCGACTGGCTGGAAACCCAACTGGAAATGATTTCGCAGATGGGTATCCAGAATTACATTCAGCTTCAATCTTCTGCAGCGGAGTAAGCACTGACAATGGACCTGTCCTGTTTCAAGGCCTACGACCTTCGCGGTCGGGTGCCGGACCAGCTTAACCCCACGCTGGCTGAAAAGATTGGCCGGGCCTACGTGGCCATTACCGGCGCAAAAAAAGTCATCGTGGGTTACGACATCCGGCTCTCGAGCCCGGAAATCACAGAAGCCTTGAGCTCCGGCCTGATGGCCGCCGGCGCGGATGTATATGACATCGGCCTGTGTGGCACCGAGCAGGTGTATTTTGCCACCAGCCACTACGGCATGGACGGCGGCATCATGGTGACTGCCAGTCACAACCCGAAAGACCACAACGGCATGAAAATGGTTGGCCCCCAGTCACGGCCGATCAGCTCCGACAACGGCCTGAACGACATTCGGGATCGGGTTCTGGAGCCCTTCGCCAATGCGCCGGAGCAGGGCCGTTACGAGACGCTGGAAGTGATGAGTGCCTACGTAGACCACCTGCTGGGCTACATCGATGCGGCCAGCCTCAAGCCCATGACCATTGTCTGCAACGCCGGCAACGGTGGTGCCGGCCTGGTAATTGACGAGCTGGAACAGCACCTGCCATTCGAATTCGTGAAAGTGCACCACCAGCCGAATGGCCATTTCCCCAACGGCGTACCCAATCCGATCCTGCCGGAGAACCGCACCGCCACCGCAGATGCCGTGATCGAACACGGTGCCGCCATGGGCATCGCCTGGGATGGCGACTACGACCGCTGCTTCTTCTTCGACGAAAATGGCCGGTTCATAGAGGGTTATTACGTGGTGGGCTTGCTGGCTGACCAGTTCCTGCGCAAAACCGGCGGTGGCAAAGTCATCCACGACCCCCGCCTCACCTGGAACACCCTGGACCTGGTCAAAGCCGCCGGCGGCGAAGCCATCGAAAGCAAAACCGGCCACGCCTTTATCAAGCAGAGAATGCGCGACGAAGACGCCGTCTACGGCGGCGAAATGAGCGCCCACCACTACTTCCGTGACTTCGCCTACTGCGACAGCGGCATGATTCCCTGGCTATTGATCGCCGAGCGCCTGTGCCAGTCCGGCCAGACGCTGTCTTCTTTGATCGACGCCAGAATCGAAGCCTACCCCGCCAGCGGCGAAATCAACCGCACCATCAACGATCCCCCCAAGGTCATCGCCGCCATCGAAGCCAAATACTCCGTGGGAGCCAATAGCGTCAGCTTCGTAGACGGCCTGAGCGTCGAATTCGACAACTGGCGCTTCAACCTCCGGATGTCCAACACCGAACCGGTGGTTCGCCTGAACGTGGAATCCAGGGCAGACAAAGCGTTGATGGAGGCGAAAACGGAAGAGTTACTGCAGGAAATGGACAGGTTGAACACCAACTAAAGTACAAGTAGGAAACCAGGAAATTTCTCCGAGGCAAGATAGAGTGGGGAGCCTTCCAAAACAATCAGGAAAGCCACGGTTTCCGTTTTGGAAGGCTCCCCACTCTATCTTGCCTGACTCCCAACCCCAAGGTTTCCGTTTGGGAAGCCCTCCCCCTTACCCCGGTCTTGCACTATATTTACTACAGCCAGTTATTCAGCATAATACCCACCCCAAAGCGCTCAATACGCTCATTATAATCAATCAGACTCTCCCCATACCCGTTGTAGTACTGGAAAAAGCCCTTCAACGTATCCCCCATCGGGAAACTGTAGCCAAACTCAACCGACGTCCGATTGCTAGACCGCATATTATTCAAAAGCTTCAGCGAGAACGTCCGGTCCTCTGTCAGCTTATAGACGGCATGGTAACTGCCATACCCCAGATATTTCTCGATATCCGAGTTGTCGTCATCGCTGCTACTTTCCGGTAGCCGATACCAGGGGTGCACCATGAACAGCCATCGGTCATAGCTGTACGCTGCCGCGCCGGTGATCCGGTTCCAACTACGCGAGCGAGGCTCCGATTGGCCATTGGACTGATGGTTAAAACCAAGGGAAATCGCGCTTAGCGTCCCCGGGCCGAGATCCCAATTGAGGCGATGACGGAAAAAAATCTCCGGCTCGTAATTGGTCTCCCGGAACGGTGCCGAATCCTTGGTGTTGTACACCTGCCAGTAGGACTGCTGGGTATAACCGAACCAGAACGTCGTGCGGTCGTCGAAAATACCCGTCAGGAGAGGGATCTTGAAGCTGATCTGATATTTTGCCTCTTCGCTCTCCAGACCATAGTCATACCCCCCGGTACCCAGCCGGGGGCTGACCGGCCTCGGATTTGGGTCGTCTACGTAAGTAATCGGCAAGATATAGTTTGGCCGGTGGGTTACAAAACTACCGGTGAAGGAAAAAATGGCTTGCTCGGCGGTCAGATAATTGTCCACCAGTGCCGCCATTACGCCGGTATCCGGATCGTCACCAAGGGCGTCGCCGGCGATCTCCTCGCGGCTGACGTCGTCAGCAACCAGAGTGTCGGCTTCCTGCTCGGCTTTCTGCAATGCCTCTTGGTTGGCCGATTCGCGGGCCGCATCAGGATCGTTCTGGGCATCGTAGCAGGCCAGGCGCTGGATACCGTCACGGATCAGGGCGCAGTTAACAGCGCTCTGCTCGGCAGCGGTGCCCTCATCGGCCAGCGCAGCACCGCTTGTGGTCACCAAAATCGTAGCCAGAACTTTGGCCGGAAAACCGTTGTGATTTCCTTTCATCGAATCCTCTCAATTGGCGGCCGTCAGACTGATCCAGGTATTGGCAATGCTGTAAATCCAGATCCCCAGCAGGCTCAGGGCCAGCAGGAGGAAAATCAGTTTATGCCGGGTGTTGCCCTCGTTGCTGGCAGATGCCACCCAGCGCAGATACATCAGGCCGATAAAACTGAGGAACACACCCAGGCTGGCTACCGCTGGAACAAGAAGCCAGGCAGCGTTCACCGGGGTCTCAGCGGTGGACTGGTTGCCAAACCAGGCCATCGAAACCAACAGAATCGCGAGGCTTGAGAACTCTGCGATCAGCAGCGGCTTGCGCAGGCGGTGGGGGGTATGATCAGACATGCGACTCCCTGTTCTGGCCAGAATAATGTTAAACCACACGGTTAGCAGGTATGGTAACCGGAATTGGCTTCAGTTCCGTTATAGCCTACGAAACTGTCACTAAAATGGTTGAAATCAAATTCTGTCTCTGGCCTTTGGTTTTTTTGCGGGGGCTCAATCGCTATAATGCGGCAACCGAAAGATTATAACGCTCAAATGCGAGGTGCATTGTGAAGATGAAGAGAGTCCTGGCTGTTGTTGTTCTGGGTTTTGGTCTGGCCGCTGGTGCTGCACTGGCAAGTGTTGAAGATGAGATCCGTAACCGCATCAAACCGGTTGGTCAGGTGTGCCTGCAGGGTGAGGAATGTGGTGAAGCCGCAGCTGCACCGGCCGCCGCAAGCTCCGGCCCTCGCTCCGGCAGCGAAGTTTATAACGCAGCCTGTATGGCTTGCCACACCACCGGCGCCGCCGGTGCTCCGGTCATCGGCAATGCTGATCAGTGGGGGCCGCGCATCGACAAGGGCATGGACACCCTGATTGACCACGCGATTAACGGGTTCAACGCCATGCCGGCCAAAGGCGGTTGTGCCAGCTGCTCGGACGAAGAAATTGTTGCTTCTATCGAATACATTATTGAGCAAAGCCAGTAATTCAGCTCGAGTACCCGTGAATGAAACCGCCCCTCTTGAGGGGCGGTTTCATTTTGTGCCAGTCAGTGATGGTCATCCTTGGGTAATGGGTTCCTGGTTAGCCGCCCCTTGATCTCAGACTGAGCGCCCGAAGCGGTGATGACGGGAATCCGCCAGTCTCCCTCCCCGTTCTCAACGGCCAGGCGTGGATCCAGCCAGCCAAAGCTTGGCGTCGCAGACACCTTTACCCAGGAACTGTCCTTGTTGTGGCTGTTGACCATACCCGGTCTTGCCTCGCTCAGGCCGGGCCAGTCCGCGCTCGAACGGTTAGCCATCACACCTTCCGGGCCGAACCTCAGCAGCCCCTCGCCTTTTGTGTCCTCCACGGTAAGGACACTGCTCCCACGATAAGACACCAGTATGCCCGGTTGCGGCGCGTCCAGGATAACCGCAGACAGCCCGGGGATCGCTGCAGACTGGCTGATGCTCGCCTGCAGGATGTGCTCGGGCGCATTGTCTACCTCAACGGCTCCGTGCGCCAGCAAGGTTGAGGGCAAAGCTGAGCCTAGCAGTGCAAACACAGCGGCCTCAGCCAATGTCCGCGCCTTTTTCGTCATCTGCATGATCGCCTCCTTAGCCGGATACGCCAGGCATCAGCTCAAGCATGTCCTGGCCCAGCTGCGCCATGGTGGCATCGCCCTGGCACTGGAGCGCTTCGTTTACCACCGCAATTGGCGCAGAAACCGAGGGTACCCGCCCTTCCGGCGTGGATTTGCTGACGAACAACATATACTGCCCCGCAGGCACAACGCTCTGTTTCCCGGGCATTTCCAGTTGCAGGTTGCGGCCGTTGCGAGCCTTGACTGGCAGCTCAATCGCCCGCTGATCGCCATCAATCAGGTGAGTCATCACCGTTCTCCGGATCAGCAACACCTTGTCGATGTCCTGGGCCTGGTCCACCTGAATGGTAAAGCTATCGCCAACACTGAGCTGCTCGGGTGCAGACAGTATGGTGGGCCGATCATTACGCATGGCGTAGGGCGGTGTGTAGATCTCGAAGCTTGGGTCCCGGCCATCGTTCGGGGCCAGTCCGAAGTCTTCCAGGCTGATGTGAGACAAATACGCTGTGTTGATCGGAGCGTGCCCGCCAATCATGACCCGGCCATCGGCCATCAACACGGCGGTGTTGTGATAGGTGCGTGGGCGATGGCCGCTGGCCATTTCGGTCCAGGTTTCGGTCTCCGGATCAAACCGCTCAGCGGTCATGATGGCGCCTTCAAGCCCCGGCAAGACGACGCCGTCTCGGGTGCCACCACTGAATACCATCACGCTGCCGTCGGGCATCACCACATTGGTGCCATACCAGCGCGGCTGGTTCAGGGCGCCGGTCAGCCGTGATTCATAGCCAATCTGGTCGCCGTTGGTTTCAATCCGGTCAATCCGGCTCTGATCGGTCGGCAGGTAGCCGCCAGGGCTGGTCAGCAGTGCATAGCTGGGCACGCCACCGGCAGTGAGCAGCTCAACGTCGTTGTACTCGCCGTTCTCGTTCGGCTTTAACGGCAGCATGGTCGAGGAGGTGGAGCCCCGCATACCGCCGCCGATGGCCTTAACCAGCGTATCGGTTGTCAGGAGCGAATCGTCCGGGCTGGTCAGCAGATCGGTGACGGAGCTGATCAGTCCATCCGTTCTGGATAACAGGTCTTCGGTAAACAACCGGAGCTGGTCTTCGGTCAGGTTGGTCAGATTGAGCGTGCTGGCAAGTTGTCCCAACCCGACTTCGTCCAGCCGCAACGGCAGGCCGGCATAGCCAATGTCATTCCAACGCTGGCTGGCAGGGTCAAAGGTGGCGACAATGTTCCAGAGTGCCTGGTCATAACCCTGGCCAAACGGATTGAAGGCCTGGCCGCCGGCATTGTAGAGCACGTGGCCGTTGGGCAGCAGGTGCAAGCGGGGGTACAAAGGCAGAGAACGATCAGCGGTGCTGGGGTTCTGGGTCCACACGCCGGTGCAGGGGTTGAAGGTTTCCGTTTGCACCACGTTGCGGCCGGAGTTGATGGGCTCCTCGGGATAAACCGGCTTCAGCAGTTTGGTGACGCCACTGGCAACAAAGATTTTGCTGTCTGGCAGCGTGACCATGGAGGGATACCAGCGGCCGAAGTTCATGTCTCCCGTTTGTCGCCAGGTATTGGTGGTCGGATCAAAGATCCGGGAATTCTTGATGCCTTCCAGCTCAGCTACCCCCAGGGGTAAGCCATCAATGCCCGGCTCGGAATAATAGTCGGTGCCGCCCACGGCCATGACACTGCCATCCGCGAGCCCGATCACGTCAGAGCAGAACAGGGCGCCATCATTCCGGTTGGTGTTGTCGGCGGTGTCCAGCAAACCGTCCAGCGGCGTTCCGCCAAGCAACGTCTCACTGTCGTTGCCGTCCGGGTTGGCACCACCGCGTAGCGGAGAGGGTTTCAGCCAGTCGGGGCGATCGTCGTTACCCAGTGACAGCACACGGGTCTGGTCGTTTACCGATACCTCGCCGAATTCTGCAACAATGGACAACTCAACGTTTTCGGTTCCCTCCAGCGCATTCAGGTAAAGAAGGCGGTCGTCAGGAAGCAGCGCCATGGTGCCGGCGGCTGGCTTGCATTCCTGCAGACCGTCTTCGGTGGTGATGCATTTTTTGTCGGTTTCGACCACTTCACCATCTACCACGATGGTGGGTTCGGCGAACGGTGCGCTGAACACACCGATAGGTGAGTAATTCTCCGGGATGGCGGGCAGAGGCCTGGGCGACGGTTGAGCCGCGTCCGCGACTGCTGGCGCTTCGGTGCGTGTGTCGGCGGTATTGCCCGATTCAGCGCCGTCACCGCCGCAGGCTGAAAGATAGGCAGCGCCCAACAAAATGGGGACGCCCCTGTAAAACCCGATTTTTGTTCGATTCATCGTATGCTCCCTTGTTTTGTATTTGTTTGGCATGCAGTGGTCTATGCGACCACTACTTACTCATACGGCGGGGAGAGGAAAAAGTTTCAAAAAATGTAAAATGTAATATTGTCCGGCAATATTACTCGCGGAGATTGCCGAGCAGGGCGCTCAGAGTTGCCTTGCCTTTTTTCTGATTGGTCTCTTTGTCTTGATCGCCGAGGCCCTCCCACTTCACGTCGTCTTCTGGCAGCTCGTCCAGAAACCGGCTGGGAATGGTCTCCAGTTTCTCGCCGTACTGCTTGCGTGAGGCGGCATAGGTCAACGCCAGGGTTTCCCTGGCCCGGGTGATACCCACATACATCAGGCGACGCTCCTCTTCGATGTTGCCCTCCTCAATGCTGCTTCGGTGCGGCAGGATTTCCTCTTCCAGGCCCATGATGAAAACATGGGGGAACTCCAGTCCCTTGGACGCGTGAAGGGTCAACAACTGCACCTTGTCGCTGTCATCTTCCTCTTCCCGCTGTTCCATCATGTCGCGCAGAATGAGCTTGGCGATGGCATCCTCTATGCCCAATTCATCGGCGGTCCCCTTGCCGTCGTCCAGCATGCGCTGGATCGATTCCACCAGGTACCAGATGTTCTCCATCCGCCGCTCGGCCTGCTTCGGGCTGCCGGAATGCTGGTGCAGCCATTCCTCGTATTCGATGTCGGTGAACAGTTGCTTGATCACCGGTATCGGATCTTCGGAAAACAGCCGCTCGCAGGTTTTGTCCGCCCAGTGGGCGAAGCGGCGCAGCCGGTCCAGGCCTTTCTCGGTGACGTGGGTTTCCGCGCCCATGTCGCCCAGCGCCTTGAACAGGCTGACATTGCGTGAACGGGCATAGTGGCTCAGCTGTTCGAGAGTGCGCGGGCCAATCTCCCGGCGAGGCACGTTCACCACCCGCAGGAAGGCGGCGTCGTCATCCGGGTTGATCATCAACCGCAGGTACGACATCGCATCCTTGATCTCGCTCTTGGAGAAGAACGACTGCCCGCCGGAAATCCGATAGGGAATCTGATACGCCTGAAGTTTCATTTCCAGCAACCGGGCCTGGTGGTTGCCCCGGTAGAGTACAGCAAAGTCTTTGAAATCTAGCCCGTTCTTGAGCTTCTGGTCGAGGATCTCCGTGGCCACCCGCTCGGTTTCTGCGTCTTCGTTACGGCAACGGATGATGCGGATTTCCTCACCAATCGTGTGGTCACTCCACAGGGCCTTCTCGAACACGTGGGGGTTGTTGGCAATCACGGTGTTGGCGCTGCGCAGAATACGGCCGGTGGACCGGTAGTTCTGTTCCAGTTTAACGATCTTCAGGCTGGGAAAGTCTTCCTTGAGCTGCGCCAGGTTTTCCGGCCGGGCTCCACGCCAGGCATAAATGGACTGGTCATCGTCGCCCACCACGGTAAACGCTGACCGCTCTGCGACCAGTTGTTTGACCAGCTCATACTGACACACGTTGGTGTCCTGGTATTCATCCACCAGCATGTATCGGATTTTCCTGCGCCACTTGGCCAGCACGTCCGGGATGTCCCGGAACAACTGCACTGGTAGCAGGATCAGGTCGTCAAAATCCACCGCGTTGTAGGCTTTCAAATACTCGTTGTAGTGCTTGTAGACAATAGCGATACGCTGCTCACGCTCATCTGCCGCCTTGCTGTAGGCTTCCGACGGGCTG
This sequence comes from Marinobacter sp. GH_1, assembly GCF_048595985.1. Taxonomy (NCBI): domain Bacteria; kingdom Pseudomonadati; phylum Pseudomonadota; class Gammaproteobacteria; order Pseudomonadales; family Marinobacteraceae; genus Marinobacter; species Marinobacter sp. GH_1. The sequence continues at coordinate 412,321 of NZ_CP184460.1, forward strand.
CGCATGGCGTTCTTCCAGGACGAGATGGTCATCTGTACGTCGTTCAGCTCGTCGCCGGCCTCGGCGCTGGCTTCCCGCATCATCAGGTCTTGCAGCAGGGCTTTGGCATCTTCGGCATCGAAGATGGAAAAACCGGGGTGGTAGCCTAAATGCGCATGCTCCTCCCGGATGATGTTCAGGCCCAGGTTGTGAAAGGTGGACACGATCAGTCCCCGGGCCTTGCCCCGGTCAACAATCCGGCTGACCCGTTCCTTCATTTCCCGGGCGGCCTTGTTGGTGAACGTCACTGCGGCAATGTGTCGCCCCGGAATGCCCAGCTCTTCAATCAGGTAGGCAATCTTGCGGGTGATTACACTGGTTTTGCCACTACCCGCCCCGGCCAGCACCAGCAGAGGGCCTTCGGCGTAGCGAACCGCTTCGCGTTGTCTCGGGTTGAGCTTGTTCACAATGTAGAGACCAAATAGGGAACCATGGGGAGGTATTTAGCGTGGGGCTATTCTACACCAGCCAGACTTTCTGTACCTTGACGATCTATCAGCTATGCTTCCTAGAATGGACTCTGCTGTTGGCCGACACATGGATTTTGCTCGATGACACTGTCTCTGGACACCAGACCTGATCGTCTACGCCTGCTGGTACTGACCCCGGAATACGCGGATTTTCTGTGGTTATCCGCGCTGCTGGACGACGATCCGGAAATCAGTCCGGACGCCATATGGTGCCCGGACCTGGTGGATTGTGATGATCTTATCCGCAACGCCAGTTTCGATGTCATTGTCTGGGACTGCATTTTTCACGGTGGTGACGAACAGGCATTTCTGCAGTATCTGTCCGTTTCCAGTGAAGACAAGCCGGTGCTTGCCCTGAGCGCGGAACCCTGTAAAGAGCGAGGGGGCGAGCTGCTGCGCGACGGTGCATCCGACTACCTGTGCCGGCAGACTCTGGATCGCTGGAACTTTCGCCGGGCGGTGAAATATCTATGGTATCGCGTGCAGCTGTCCGAGTCGGCCCACGGCCAGTTAGGCCGTGAGGTGGCAACCGGGTTTATCAATAGGGACCTGTTTTTCGACCGCTTGCAGCAGGCCCTGTTGCGGGCGGAGAGAGCCGGCCACCGGCTGGCACTCCTGCATCTGAATGTTGATGATTTTCGCAGTATCAACGAATCCTTCGGTTATCAGAAAAGCGACCAGTTGATGTTCCGGCTGGCGGAGCGGTTGCGCCAGAAGATGCGCCGGGTGGATTCGCTGATGCGCATCGGCGGCGACGAGTTGGCGATTATTATCGAGAAGGTGGAAGACTCGCTCGATATTACCCAGATTATCCGTAAGGTAGTGGTTGCACTGGATGAGCCGCTGACGGTTGACGGCCAGACGATTGTGGTCAGCGCCAGCCTGGGCGTGGCGACTTATCCCGAGGCGGGCGACAGCCCGGAAGAACTGCTGAGGCGGGCCAACCGGGCGATGTTTGAGGCCAAACGGGACCCGGGCACCAGCTACCGTTTCTATGACCGCCAGTTACATATTTCTGCCGGCTACCAGCTGCGGCTAGAGGCGGACTTGCGCAACGCATTGCGAGCCAAGGAACTGGAGCTGTATTATCAGCCTCGGATTGACTTGGCGACTGAGGAGGTTCGCGGTGTCGAGTGCCTGCTGCGCTGGAATCATCCCAAGCGGGGCCTGGTCGGTCCGGACGAATTCATACCGGTGGCGGAGCGCAGTGGCCTGATCGTCCCCATTGGCTACTGGGTGATCGAGCAGGCGTGTAAACGCTTGCAGGAAAGCGCCGAAATGGGCTTTCCCGGCCTGGTGTTTGCGGTCAATCTGTCATTCCGCCAGTTCCACGACCGCAAGATGACCGAAACCATCTTCCGGATTATTTTCAACGCTAACGTCGACACCAGCCTGCTGGAGCTGGAGTTGACTGAAAGCGCCATGATGCATGACCCGGACTATGCGCAGCGTTGCCTGCGTGAATTGAACCAATTGGGTATCAGCTTTGCCCTGGACGACTTCGGTACCGGCTTCTCATCCCTGAGCAATCTGCAACACCTGCCCATTTCCCTGGTGAAAATCGACAAATCCTTCGTCCAGGAACTGGGGCAGTCGGCGGACGCCGAGCACATTATCCGGGCTATCATCAGACTGGCCCACAGCCTGCAGATCAGTGTGGTGGCGGAGGGTGTTGAAACCGAAAGCCAGCTGGAATTCCTGCGCCAGCAGCACTGCGATGAGATCCAGGGCTATTACTTTGCCCGCCCCATGCCCTGGAATGATCTTGTACAATTCCTGAACCACCGTAACCAGTCCGCTTGCCTGCAGCAGTAAGCCGCTGTACCTTTGCGCATTAATTCCGAACGCGATAATACACAGAGGTTGCATGAACAGTATCTCCCGGCGCATTGCCGACGAACTCGGCGTACGCGAGCAACAGGTTAATGCCACCGTTGCCTTGCTGGATGAAGGGGCCACCGTTCCGTTTATTGCCCGTTACCGGAAAGAGGTGACCGGCTCGCTGGATGACAACCAGCTGCGAACCCTGGAAGAGCGTCTTCGTTACCTGCGCGAGCTGGAAGACCGCCGCGGCACCATCCTCAACAGCATTGATGAGCAGGGCAAGCTTACCGATGAGCTGCGCGCAGCCATCCAGGAGGCAGACACCAAGAACCGCCTGGAAGATCTGTATCTGCCCTACAAGCCCAAGCGCCGCACCAAGGCCCAGATTGCCCGTGAAGCCGGGCTGGAGCCCTTGGCTGACGCCCTGTTTGGCGACCCTACGCTGGACCCGGAAGCCACCGCCGCCGGTTACCTGAACCCGGAAGCTGGCGTGGAAGACACCAAAGCCGCGCTGGAAGGCGCCCGCCACATTCTTATGGAGCGGTTTGCCGAAGACGCCGAGTTGCTGGGTTCGCTGCGTGACTTCATCTGGCAGGAAGGTCAGTTGAAAGTCACCGTAGTGGACGGCAAGGAGAACGAAGGCGCCAAGTTCCGGGATTATTTCGATCACGTGGAACCCCTGAAAAAGGTACCGTCACACCGGGCCCTGGCCATTCTGCGCGGACGTAACGAAGGCATACTGACTTACTCGCTGGTGGTGGGGGATGTCGAAGATGATCGCCGCCAGCCCCATCCTGCCGAGCAGCGCATTGCCGCCCGCTGGGGTATTCGGGATAACGGCCGGGCCGCCGACAAATGGCTGTCGGAAGTGGTGCGCTGGACCTGGCGGGTGAAGCTCTCTACCCAGATTGAAACCGACCTGATGTCTCAGGTAAGAGAAGCCGCTGAGGCCGAAGCCATCAACGTGTTTGCCGCCAACCTCAAAGACCTGTTGTTGCTGGCCCCGGCCGGCCCCCGGCCAACCCTGGGCCTGGACCCCGGTTTGCGTACCGGCGTGAAAGTCGCGGTGATCGATGGCACCGGCCAGGTGGTGGACCACGGGGCCATCTTCCCCCATGCGCCCCAGAACAAATGGGAGCCCTCCATTGCCCAACTGGCGGCCTGGTGCCAGAAATACCAGATTGAGCTGGTCGCCATCGGCAACGGCACCGCGTCCCGGGAAACCGAGAAGCTGGTGGGCGACCTGTGCAAACGCTATCCGGAACTGAAGCTGGCCCGTATTGTGGTGAACGAATCCGGTGCGTCCATCTACTCCGCCTCGGAATTTGCCTCAAAGGAGCTGCCGGACCTGGACGTTACCATCCGTGGTGCGGTGTCCATCGCCCGCCGCCTGCAGGACCCGCTGGCGGAACTGGTAAAGATCGAACCCAAGTCCATTGGGGTTGGCCAGTACCAGCATGACGTTTCCCAGGTGCAGCTGTCCCGTAGCCTGGATGCGGTGGTTGAAGACTGTGTAAACGGCGTTGGTGTCGACCTGAATACGGCTTCCGTGCCTCTGCTTACCCGGGTATCCGGCCTTAACCCGAGCATTGCCCAGAATATCGTCGATTTCCGCAACCAGAACGGCAAGTTTGTCAGTCGCAAGCAGCTGTTGAAGGTCTCCCGCCTGGGTGAGCGCACCTTTGAGCAGGCGGCTGGCTTCCTGCGTATTGCTGGCGGCGACAACCCGCTGGACCGTTCCTCGGTGCACCCGGAAGCCTACGGTGTGGTTGAGGCCATCGCGAAGGGTAATGGTCGCAAGGTGGAAGACATCATTGGCGACTCGGCGTTTCTGCGCAGCCTGAACCCTAAGGACTACGTTACCGAACAGTTTGGCCTGCCAACCATCAAAGACATCATCTCCGAACTGGAAAAGCCGGGCCGCGACCCGCGCCCCGAGTTCCGCTTTGCCAACTTCGAGGAAGGGGTGGAAACCCTGAATGACCTGAAACCGGGCATGGTGCTGGAAGGTTCGGTAACCAACGTCACCAACTTCGGTGCCTTTGTCGACATTGGCGTTCACCAGGATGGCCTGGTGCACATCTCCGCCTTGTCTCATACTTTCGTAAAAGACCCGCGCGAAGTGGTCAAGGCCGGTGATATTGTTAAGGTCAAAGTGATGGAAGTGGACATTCCCCGTAAACGGATCGGGCTGTCCATGCGTATGGATGACCAGCCCGGTGCCGAGACCCAGGCCAAGCCAGCCCGGGGCGCCGACCGCAACGCAGGTCGCTCCGGTGGTCGCAAACCCCAGGGTGGTCAAGGCCAGACGCAGGGCGCTATGGCAGGCGCTTTGGCGCAGGCGCTGGCCTCTGCCCGCAAGAACGGTCGTTAAATCACCTCATCGATTCAACGCGGTTGCCCCTCACAAGGGGGCAATCGCGCCAACAGGAGCTCACCATGGCTGAATCCCGCCACTCCCTGTTTCACCAGTTTGCGGCCAGCGATTGGGACGGTTTTCTCAAAGGGGTCGAAAAAGAAGGCCTTCGCGTGGATGCCAATGGTTTCATTGCCCAGACACCGCACCCGGAGGCGCTGGGCTCGGCCCTGACCCATCCACGGATTACCACCGATTATTCCGAAGCCCTGCTCGAGCTGATCACCCCGGTTTTCAGCTCTACTGAGGCGATGCTGGCATCGCTGCGAGACACCCACCGGTTTGTCCAGCAGAATCTCGGTGACGAAGTGTTCTGGTCGGCCAGCATGCCCTGTGAGATTGATGGCGATCAGAGCATTCCCATCGCTGAGTATGGCCGCTCCAACATTGGCCAGCTCAAGCATGTCTATCGGCAGGGGTTGGCTGTGCGTTACGGTCGCATCATGCAGAGTATTGCCGGGGCCCACTACAACCTGTCGTTACCCGACAGTTTCTGGCGTAAGTGGCAGCAACTGACCGGCAATCAGGATGCCCTGAAGGATTTCAAATCCGACCAGTATTTTTGGTTGATCCGCAATTTCCGTCGCCGAAGCTGGCTGTTAATGCTGTTGTTCGGTGCATCACCAGCCCTGGACGCCAGTTTCGTTGCCGGCGTGAAGCATGACCTAAGCCGGTTTGACGAGCGAACCTGGTATGGCAAACACGCTACTTCGCTGAGGATGGGTGATCTGGGTTACCACAACAATGCCCAGGCCTCCCTCAACATCTGTTTCAACGAGCTGAGCACCTACACCCGTACCCTGGACCAGGCTATCCATACCAATTGGCCTGCCTATGAAGCCATTGGCACCCGTCGTAACGACGAGTTTATCCAGATCAACACCAGTGTGTTGCAGATTGAGAACGAGTATTACAGCGCCGTTCGTCCCAAACGCACCACCGAGCGCGCTGAGAAACCTATCCAGGCGCTGGATGCCCGTGGAGTTGAATACATAGAGGTACGTTGTCTGGATCTGGACCCATTCTCGCCGGTAGGGGTCAACCGAGCGCAGATCGATTTTCTGGATCTGTTCCTGCTTGACTGCCTGCTGACCGATTCTCCCCGAATCGGAGATGACGAATGTCAGCGGCTGGATGACAACTATAAAGATGTGGTGGCATCAGGCCGCTGGCAGGAGCTGGGGGTGTGCCAGGGTGGCCAGCGGGTGCCGGTGGGTGATGCTGCCCGTGAGTTGCTGGATCGCTTGCAGCCGCTGGCGGATTTGCTGGACAGCTGGGGTAAGGACGAGACCTACCGTTCAGCCCTGGCAGCCCAGCGTGAAAAGTTGCAGGGGCAGGAATGGTCTGTGCCATCAGCCCGCGTACTGGCGTCGATGGAAGCCTCCGGGCTTGGTCACCGGGACTGGGTGCTGGCGTTGTCCCGGCAGCACCAGGAAACCCTCAGAAGCGAACCACTGGCTCCGGACGTGCTGGCGGATTACCAGCGCATGTCGCGGGAATCCCTGGCCGAACAGGATGCCCAGGAACAGTCGGATAAACTTCCGTTTGCCACCTTCCTGGAAGAGTATCTTCGCTCGTGAGCCGTGGTTGAGTCACAACCCGAAAGGGACGTGACGCACAGAAACCACAGAAGGGTTTGCCGGCTTCGTTACCTGCTGTTACTTTTGTTTACAACAGGTAAGGAGACGGCGCCATGGCAAGAGATATCAAGCTCGGATGGGATGTGGAAGCCCTCAACAAGGCGTATCGCCAGGGGTACATGGCGGGCTCCATGGGCATGGATAAAAACCGATGCCCGTATCGGGGTGAGGTGATCATCGCCGCCTGGGAAGCGGGTTGGGATGATGCCGGCCAAGTGGCTGCCGAGCAGCCCTCCAGCGACGACCTGTTCTCCCGAATCGCCTGACCTACCTTTGTACCACAAATTCCGTAAACAGGACGCCGGTGATGCGCTCACCGGTTTTCTGTTCTTCCAGGGCAGCATTGATGCGCTGTGCTGCCTCCCCTCTCAACGCTTGCTGGCCCTGTTGCGTAGTGAGCTGGTCAACGTCGGTCTGTTCACCGAACAACATTACCAATTCGTGCCGTAATCTTGGCATATGGGCCTCTACAGCAGCTCTTGTCGTCTCCTGCGAGGCCCGCAGGGTTACAGACGCTTTCAGGTAAATGACCTTGTTGCCGGGTTCGCCCACATGGGTCACAAAAGCCGGCTCCATGGCGATGTAGTCGGTTACCCCCCGTTCCTCCGGCTCCTCCTCGGCCATGGCCGGCCAGGCGATCAGGGAAGCGACAGCGAGTAACAGCGTTAGGGCGTATTTTCGGTGAAAGGTCATAGGCGCAATGTTCTTCATGGGTTAGGATTGGCAGCATCAGCTTACATGATGATTCCGGGGTGTTGATTTGACAAGCAGATGGGTGTTCGGCGTCGTTTTTCTTCTGTGCGCAGCTCTGTTGGCCGTGGCCTTTTACATGGAGCACGTCATGGGCCTGGAGCCTTGCCCGTTGTGCTGGTTGCAGCGTTTTGGTTTCATGGGCGCAGGGCTGGTAGCCCTGATTGCGTTTCTCCATGGTCCCGCCGGTTTTGGTAACCGGGTGTATGGCTTTTTTCTGGTGCTGACCGCCGGTACCGGGCTGGGCATTGCTGGCCGGCAACTTTGGTTGCAAAGCCTGCCGGAGGATCAGGTGCCCGCCTGTGGCCCGTCCGTGGACTACATGCTTGAGGTGTTGCCCTGGTTTGAGGTGCTGCAGACGGCCCTGAAAGGCACCGGTGATTGCGCCGAGGTGGTCTGGCGCTTTCTCGGGTTGAGCATTCCTGGCTGGACAGCCGTGTTCTTCAGCTTGTTGGTGCTGGTTGGCCTGGTGATGATGTTCCGCCGATACCGGCCGAAAAACTGGTTGCAGGGCTGAAACGGTTGCGGGCCACCATGGCCTTGGGGTAACTTGATTCAGTCATGACGACAATCAAGTGAACGGCCATTTATCAGGCAGACTGACTGAGGGGAGACAGACGTCATGTTGGAGAACTGCAGAAACGCCAGGGAGCGTTGGGGCGGAGTCAGCGAGCTGATCGACCGTTGGCTGAAAGAGCGCCAGGAGTTGTTGGTGCGTTACTGCGATCTGTCGACTGAGACCGATTTCTCCCAGACCGAGATGCTGCGAGATAAATTTGTGCGTCTCTGTGAGGTGCTGGTCGACTATGTCTCTGCCGGGCACTTCGAGGTCTACGAACAGTTGATCCAGGAAGCCCGTGAGTTCAACGATGGCGGTCTGGAGCTGGCCGCAAAGGTCTACCCCCGAATCGAACAGACAACCGGAGTGGCCCTGAACTTCAACGATCGCGTTGATGGGCGATTGCTGACGGAGGCCGACGTCAAGGAACTGTTCGCTGAGATGTCCAAGCTGGGTGAAGTGCTGGAAAGCCGCTTCGAGATGGAAGACTTCCTGATCGAGCATCTGCATAACGCCCACGCTGGAAAAATGGCCTCAGCCTGATTCCGGGCAGCCAACAGAGTCTTCCAAAAAAACGGCCTGAATGTTCAGGCCGTTTTTTTATTGCCCGGTGTTATTCGCCTTCCGGGTTGACTGCCAGCAGTTCCACATCAAAAATCAGGGTTTCGTTGGGTCCGATGGCCTGATTGCCACCCGGGCCGTAGGCCAGATCGGCAGGAATGTAGAGCTTGTAGCGGGCGCCTTCGCTCATCAGTTGCAGGCCTTCGGTCCAGCCCGGAATTACCTGGCTAAGGCCAAAGGTAACCGGTTGGCCACGATCACGGGAGCTGTCGAACACATCGCCATTGATCAGCTCGCCGGTGTAGTGTACCTGTACACGGTCTGAAGCTGTCGGGTTGTTGCCGTCGCCTTCCTCGATGACCTCATATTGCAGGCCGGACTCGGTGGTTTCCACACCATCCCGTTCAGCGTTCTGGGCCAGGAAGGCTTCGCCGGCTTCCAGGTTCTGGCTGGCCAGTTCGTTGTATTGCTGTTCCTGTTGGCTCTGAAGCTCCTCCTGATAGGCCATCAGTGCTTCCTGAATTTGCTCCCGGGTCAGGCGCTTGGTCTCCTCGTCACCGGCGTGGCCGTGCTGGATGCCCTGCAGGAACTGATCCATTTGCAGGTCAGGCAGGTCATTGCTCATGCGCTCACCAAGCACCAGGCCCATACCGTAGCTGACTTTCTCCGGCGTCGTGTCCAGAGCGGGGTCCTTTGCGGAATCCTGGGCGGTAGAGCAGCCGGCAACCAGGCCGGTCATGGCGATAGCTAACAGGGTTTTCTTCATACGGGTATCCTTTGCGCGTGTAACAGGGCCAGACGGCCCACTTGGATTTGGCAAACAGGAAAGGTAACGGGTTCAGCGGCAGGATGCCACTGAAACTGTGGTAACAGTGCGATGCCGTTGGCGTCAGGTGCCGTTATCCCCGGGCGATGGGGCCAGGGAGAAGGGTGCCCGATAAGGCGAACGCCAGTCGTTGTCATTGTCGGCCCGGCGTTCGTTACGCAGGGTCTTGCCTGGCCGCTCGATGGCCAGTGCATTCCAGGGGCCCTGAGCCGGGGGCTGGTCGGCATAATGCCAGTTACCTTCGGTATCCTGCCATTTGAAGACAATTTCCGGGCCCTCGGTGGGGATAGGTGCTGGCAACAAACCTTCAAACGAGGGGATGGCTTCGGGTTTTTCCTCGGTCGCAGGCTCGGAGACCTTGCCCGGATCCCCCAGGCCAAAAAAAATCAGCAACAACAACAGACCAAGAGCCGGAAACGATAGCCGTATAAGCCACTTCATCATCATGGCCGGGATTCTCCTGCCGCAGCCGCCAAATGGTCAGCCAGCGTGTCCAGTGATATGGGGGCCAGGGTGTCTGCTTCCTGGCGCGGTGCTGCAGCCAACAGGTTTTGCTGGATGGCGGCTTTGCGATCGTGCATGTTGCCAGTCTCCGGGTACCTGGGTGTCAGTGTGTGCCAGGCCAGGGCAAGTTCGGTTTGCTCGGCCTGCAGTTCGGCCCGGGCCAGCGCTTCCCGGAGATCACGACAACCAATATGATGCCGGGGAATGGATTTTCTGGCCGAACGAATGCTGCCGGTTACACGGGATCGCCACTCTGTTACCTTAGCGTCCTCAACGCCAGTGAACAGGTGCCCGTTCACCCCCAACCAGCCGGCACAGAGAATTCGGGTAACGCTCCAGTCGCAGGCCTGCAACGTCAGGCAGGCCTCGGCCAGCTCCGGGTTTTGCCAGCAGGCCAGTGCATAACGCCACAGGGGATTATCCGGTTCCATTGTTGCGGGCAGATTCAATGATTCTGTCTGCGGAACGGTCATGGCAGGGCGCTTCCCTGGCTGAAATCCATGGATAAAGACAGTCTATGTTAACGATAACCGATCTCAGTTTACAACGAGGCGGCGTCTGGTTGCTAGAAAACGTCAGCCTGACGGTGCAGCCCGGCCAGAGGGTAGCGATTGTTGGCGCTAATGGTGCCGGAAAATCCAGCCTGTTCCAGCTCTTACTGGGCCATCTGGCGCCGGAGCAGGGCAGTGTGTCGCTGCCAGGGGGCTGCCGTATTGCCCACATGGCGCAGGAGGTTGAGGCCAGCCAGCGATCTGCCCGGGACTTTGTCCTGGATGGCGACTTTGAGTTGCGCCGTATGGAGCGTGAGCTGGCCGATGCGGAAGCCCGGGATGATCATCACGCCATTGCCCGCCTGCACGGCGAGTTGGATGTACATGAAGCCTGGTCTGCGCCCAGAAGGGCCGACTCGTTGCTGCGTGGGTTGGGGTTTGCCGACAGCGATGTCGGCCGGCCAGTATCGGCGTTTTCAGGGGGCTGGCGTATTCGTCTGAATCTGGCCCAGGCCCTGATGAGGCCATCAGACCTCCTGTTGCTGGATGAGCCCACCAACCACCTGGACCTGGACGCCTGTCTGTGGCTTGAGAACTGGCTTCGTCGATACCCTGGCACCCTGCTATTTATTTCCCATGATCGGGATTTCATGGACCGGGTGGCCACACACCTGGTGCACTTTGATAACAAAAAGCTGGAACTCTACACCGGCAACTACTCGGCATTTGAAGTGCAGCGCAGCGAGCGCCTGGCCCAGCAACAAGCCAATTACGAGCGCCAGCAGGCCCGTATTGCCGAGATCCAGCGTTTCATTGACCGCTTCAAGGCCAAGGCTACCAAGGCCCGCCAGGCCCAGAGCCGGGTCAAGGCCCTGGAGCGCATGGAACGAATCGCGCCAGCCCATGTGGATTCGCCCTTCAGCTTTGAATTTCCGATGGCGGACAAGGTGTCCAACCCGTTGTTGTCCATTCGCAACGGTGTGGCCGGCCATGGCCAGACGGCTATCCTGAATAATATCAACGTCACCTTATTGCCCGGCTCGCGCATTGGTTTGCTCGGCCCCAACGGTGCGGGCAAATCAACCTTTATGGATGCCCTGCGGGGCACCGGTACCCTTCTGTCGGGTGAGCGTACCTGTGGCGAGCACCTGGCCATCGGGTATTTTGCCCAGCACCAGCTGGAAGCCCTGGATCTGGATGCCAGCCCGTTCCTGCATTTGCAGCGGTTGTCGCCCCGTGCGTCCGAGCAATCGGTGCGGAACTTTCTGGGCGGCTTTGATTTCCATGGCGATGAGGCCCTGAGCCCAATTCGCTCGTTCTCCGGGGGTGAGAAAGCCCGGGTCGCCCTGGCGGTGATCGCCTGGCAGAAACCCAACCTGCTGTTGCTGGATGAGCCCACCAACCACCTGGACCTGGAGATGCGCCAGGCCCTGACCATGGCATTGCAGAATTTTGATGGTGCCATTGTGGTGGTGTCCCATGATCGGCACCTGTTACGCAATACCGTAGACGAGTTCTGGCTGGTGTCGGATGGCACAGTCCAGGAATACGACGGCGACCTGGAAGACTATGAACGCTGGCTGGCAGACCGCAGGAAGGATGAGGACGAGCCCCCCAAACGCCAGGTAGCTGAAGATTCAGAGGCTGAAAAGAAGGCGGGCAGTGCCCAGGCATTGACGGCCGAAGAGCGCAAGGCCAGAAAACGCCAGGAGGCGGAACTTCGCCAGAAGCTGAGCCCGTGGCGGAAAAAACAGGTATCTCTGGAAGCCCGGATGGATCAGCTGCAGCAGCAATTGGCAGGCGTGGAAGCTTCTCTGGGCGACCCTGCGGTGTACGAAGACAGCGGGAAAGTACGCCTGAAGGCGCTGCTGGCGGAGCAGACCGAACTCAAGCGGGCCCTGGAGGAGGCCGAGGCCGAATGGCTGGAGGTCAGCGAAACGGTGGAAAATCTGGAGGCCGAACTGGCTGGATAGTTTACCGGGTGCCGATTTCCAGGGTGAAATCCTGTTTGGACAGGTAATCCCGCTCGTTCTCCAAGTCTGCCAGGGTCAGTGGCCGGTTATCCAGCCAGCCTTCCGGAAACTCCACCACCAGCTTGTTTTCATGGCCATGGAGGACGAATTCCGGTGGCTGCTCCAGATTCCTGGGGTGTTGGATCAACACGGCCAGCCGCAGCAAAACGCACAGGTAGCGCAGGCGCGGCTTGTCTTCCGGCTCTATGCCCTCGAACACGGTGGAGGAGAATTTCCGTCGATGGCCACGCACCAGGGTGGCCAGATCTTTTTGAAACTGCTGGGTAAACCCGGGCAAGTCCGAATAACGCAGCAGATAAGCGCCATGTTTGTGGTACTGGCTGTGGGAGATGGTCAGACCAATCTCGTGCAGCCGGCAGGCCCAGCGCAGTACATCCTCGTCTGCTGACGTATGCAAGCCCCATTGATCGGCCACTTGCTGCCATGCAGCAATAGCCGTTTGCTCAACGGCAGCGCCGTGAGCCTGGTCCACATGGTAGCGCTCCTGCAGCGCGGCAATGGTGCGCTCCCGCACATCCTCGTGCTGGATACGGCCTACAATGTCGTACAGCAGCCCCTCCCGCAGCGCGCCATCAGCGAAGGTCATCGCTTGAATATCCAGTGATCGGAACGCCGCCAGCAGGATGGCAAACCCGGCCGGGAAAATGCTTTGCCGGTCCTGGCGCACGCCCAGGTCTGCCAGTTTTTCGACCCTGCCCATGTCGACAAGCCGTTTACGCAGCTCTTCCATTGCGTCACGGGTGAGGGTGCCATCGGTGATCTTCAGGTTGGCCAGCACACTGCAGATCGCCTTGATGGATCCTGAGGAACCGACGGCACTCTGCCAGCCAACCGAGCGGTAGTGCTGGCGGATGTTCAGGAGCTCCTGTTCGGCGTGAGTGATCGCTTTGTCCATCTGCCGCCGGGTAATTTTGCCGTCCGGGAAATAGCGATTGCGAAACGACACACAGCCCATATGCAGGCTTTCCAGCTCCTGGGGCTCAAATCGCTGGCCGATAATGAATTCGGTGCTGCCGCCGCCAATATCGATGACCAGTCGCTTACCTTCGTCATCGGCCAGGGTGTGGGAAACGCCAAGGTAGATCAGGCGGGCTTCTTCCCGTCCCGCGATGATCTCAACCGGGTAACCGAGGACCTCTTCTGCCCGGGCAATGAACTCGGGGGCGTTGCGGGCCACTCTCAAAGCGTTGGTACCGACAATCTGAACGCCCTCGGCAGGCATGCCCTGCAGGCGCTGGGCAAACCGGCTGAGACATTCCAGAGCCCTTTGCTGGGCTTCTTCCGTCAGCCGGTTATAGGGGTCCAGCCCAGCGCCAAGCTGGACTTTCTCGCCCATCTTTTCGACCGTGCGAATTTCACCATGGACCAGCCGGGCCACGACCATGTGGAAGCTGTTGGAGCCCATATCAATGGCTGCCAGCATATCCGGGGAGGGTGTAGTGTTCTCGGCGGGGGATGCGGCCGTCACGTGGGTTGGCGTCCTGTATGGTGTGAACTTGTCGGTGCAATGGCCGTACTATAAAAGAAAGCCTGGGGCGCTGTCAGTAACGGGCTGCGGTGAATACTGATGCGGATCAACCCGGGTACACACAGATCCTGCTTCACATTGAGGCCGGCAATCGCGTAAAGTATTCGTCTAACGAAATCCGGGCAGGCGACATTCCGATCACGGTTTGTACAGCCTGCTACAGTCAACAGCGACTCCGATGCGGCTGCGTTACAGGCCCCGGAGCGCCTGAATCAGGAAAAGGTAATGAGCGGAAATATCGTTAATGTCACCGATGCTTCTTTCGAACAGGACGTACTGAAATCTGACGTCCCGGTACTGGTCGACTACTGGGCTGAATGGTGCGGCCCGTGCAAGATGATTGCCCCGGTTCTGGAAGAAATCGCCGACGAATACGACGGCAAGCTCAAGGTCTGCAAACTCAATATCGACGAAAACGAACAGACCCCGCCCAAGTTCAACATCCGTGGCATCCCGACCCTCATGCTGTTCAAGAACGGCAATGTGGACGCCACCAAAGTAGGTGCCCTGTCAAAATCACAGCTGGCAGCCTTCCTCGACAGCAACCTCTGATCCGCTGTTGAAGATAACCGCCCCTGAACACGGTTCACGGGCGGTTTTTTTGTACCTCAATTACCTCGCTGGCCGTCAGTCGCAAGGTGGGCTTTATTTCCAGGCCCTGGAGCGGTCCAGGTCCGAGTCTTTTTGCTCAACCCAGTGTTCGGTGTCTCCGGTGATTTCTTTTTTCCAGAACGGGGCTGACGTTTTCAGGGCATCCATGATGAATTCGCAGGCTGCAAATGCGTCCCCCCGGTGAGCACTGCAAACGCCGACAAACACGATCTGATCCGACAGCGCCAGCCGCCCGACCCGATGAATCACCCTCGCCTTGCGGACATCCCAGCGCTGGGAGGCGGAATCAATCAATCCCTGAATCACCTGTTCCGTCATGCCGGGATAATGCTCCAGGAATAACCCGGTCACCCCGGACAGGTCCCCTGAGTCCCGCACCAGCCCGGAAAAGGTCGCCACCGCACCCGTGCCGGAGCCGGAGGCGCGCAGCGCCTGGTATTCCGCGCCGACATCGAAATCTTCCGTCTGGATAGAAATCATTTCAACCTCCGGTCACCGGTGGAAAAAAGGCCACTTCATCGCCCGGCGTGACTGGCGTTGATGGTTTGGCCATGGCCTGATTGACGGCCGCCATGACCGGCTGGTCGCCCTGCAGTTGAGCCCAGGGGCCGCCACGAGCGGCCAGTTCTGACAACACGCCCTCAACGGTTTGGCCCGGAGTTGCCGGCAACTCAAGGCTCTCGGTATCAAGCTCCTCGCGAAGCCGTGCGAAAAAGCGAACAGTCAGGTTCTGGTCAGTCATGATCAGCTCATCAGTTCAGGGTAAGAGTAATACATCACCGGGTCACCGATATTGATGGTGCTGTTTTCCGGCACCACCGCCAGGCCGGAGCTCCAGCAAGCGGCACTCAGCACGCCGGAGCTCTGGTTCGGGGCAGCAGACACGGAAGCGGTGGCCCCGTTGCCTGTCTTGCGGGCGCGCACAAACTCCCGTCGGATGGACGGTGAATGGGTGGTGAAGTCTGCGGGCAGGCACTCCCCGATCGGCAACGCGTCGGGTCGCCCCTGGCGTTTGCGAACGTAGGGCATCACGATGACCATAAAGGAAATCAACACAGAGGCCGGGTTGCCGGGCAGCCCAAGCACCGGCGTGTCGTCAATGCTGCCGAACGCCAATGGTTTGCCAGGCTTGATGGCCATCCGCCATAAAGACAGCCGGCCGGACTCCTCGAGCACTGCGCGCACGTGGTCTTCTTCGCCCACCGACACGCCGCCACTGGTGATAATCAGGTCGGCTTTCCTTGCCGCCTCTTGCAGCGCTTGGCGGGTGCCGTCGCGAGTATCCCGAACGGTCTCGCAGAGGATAGCCTCACATCCCGCCTGTGCCAGCATCCCGAGCAGGGTGTAGCGATTGCTGTTGTAAATCTGGCCGGGGGCAAGCGGCTCGCCGGGTTGTACCAGTTCATCGCCGGTGCTCAGGATGGCCACCCGCAACCGGTCCAGTACCGGCACCTGTGCGATGCCCATCGAGGCCAGTAAGCCCATTTCTTGGGGGCGAATAAGGGTGCCCCGGGGCAATGCCAGCTCCCCTTGGGTCAGATCCTGGCCGCGACGACGGATGTTCTGCCCTTCGTTGACTTCGGACACGATGAGGATGTTGTCATCGGCACGTTCCACCCGCTCCTGCATCACCACCGCATTCGCGCCCTCCGGAATCTCTGAACCGGTGAAGATTCGCACAGCGGTACCGGGCGCCAGTGGTTTGGGGGCCGTGCCCGCCGGCACCCGGTCAGAGACCACCAGCGCCCGCCCGGGTGCGACGTCTGAGTGGTACACCGCATAGCCATCCACGGCGCTGTTGTCAGCCGGGGGAACGTCCGCCGGCACATACTGGTTCTCGGCCAGGACCCGCCCCAAACACTCGCTGAGCGGCACCGCCTGGGATTGTGTGACAGCGGTGGCGCGACTCAATATGTAGTTGAGAGCGTCGTCAACAGAGATCAGGTCAGAGCCTGCCATGGTACCTCCCGGTTATTTTTCTGCGCGGTTGCCAATGACTTCCTGAAGCCGGCTGAAAGCACGCTCTGGCTTGCGCATGACCAGTCCGGAATAGTTGCAGGGGCCGTGCCGGCTGTCCAGCTGGTCTTTCAGAATGCCTTCCCAGCCAGTCCTGCAGGCACCGGTTGAACCCGGCAGGCAGAAAATAACGGTGTTGTTGGCCATGCCACCGAATGACCGGGACTGAATCGTGGAAGAACGGATCTCCAGCGCCGATAACCGGCGAAATTCCTCGCCGAAACCCTCAATGACCTTGTCCAGCAGGGGCTTGACCGCTTCCGGTGTGCTGTCTCGTTCGTGAAAGCCGGTGCCGCCGGTGATGATGATCGCCTGAACGTCCTGGTCCGCAATCCATTGTGAAATAATGGCGCGTATCAGGTATATGTCGTCCGGAAGAATCCGGCGAGACACCAGTCGGTGGCCGGCCTCAATCACGTTGTCTTCGAGGAACTGCCCGGAAGTGTCGTGCTCGAAACCCCGTGTGTCAGATACCGTCAAAATAGCAATATTCAGAGGTTTGAGTTCATTGGTAAGCTCAGTGCTCATGGCTTGGCTCCGCTCTACTGCATTCGAGATGCGTTCATCAGTAATAGTAGTATCAGTATCCGTATACGGGCCGCAGATGGGAAGGGAGTAACCCATCAGAGGGAGGTGTGCCGGTGGCGGAAGATCATGAAACTGACTTAATTTTGGGCAGAGGTCTTGACAGACGCCTTCAAGGTGGTCGATTATGCGGCTTGCCCGGCGAACGGTTGTTCCCACTCTCTGGCTTCAGCAAACAAATCCGGCTTCCATCTGCACCGGTTGCTCCATCTAGCCAGCACCATGTTTCAGCTTTTTTGATCAATGCGTTCAGGGGCACCCCTGTCATTCCAACAGTCGTTTACTTCCATTCCTGACAATCCTACAAATTATGAATCTTACTGAACTCAAGCAGAAATCTGTGCCCGAATTGCTCGATATCGCGCAAGAAATGGGCCTGGACAACCTGGCTCGCTCGCGCAAACAGGATGTTATCTTCACCATCCTGAAGAAACACGCCAAGAGCGGCGAAGACATCTACGGCGACGGCGTACTGGAAATTCTGCAGGACGGTTTCGGCTTCCTTCGCTCCGGCGACGCCTCCTACCTGGCAGGCCCGGACGATATCTATGTTTCACCCAGCCAGATTCGCCGTTTCAACCTGCGTACCGGCGATACCGTCTCTGGTAAAATCCGTCCTCCCAAGGATGGTGAGCGTTACTTCGCCCTGCTGAAAGTTAACGAGATTAACTTCGACAAGCCGGACAACGCCCGCAACAAGATTCTGTTTGAAAACCTGACCCCGTTGTTCCCCCAGGAGCGATTGACCCTGGAAGTGGGCAACGGCAGTACCGAAGACCTCTCGTCTCGGGTGCTCGACCTGGTAGCCCCGATCGGTAAAGGCCAGCGTGGCCTGATCGTGTCCCCACCCAAGGCTGGTAAAACGCTGCTGATGCAGGGCATCGCCCAGTCCATCGCCCGCAACAACCCGGAATGTCACCTGATGGTGCTGCTGATTGACGAGCGCCCGGAAGAAGTGACTGAAATGCAGCGTACCGTGCGCGGCGAGGTTGTAGCCTCCACCTTCGATGAGCCGCCGGCCCGTCACGTGCAGGTAGCGGAAATGGTGATCGAGAAGGCCAAGCGCCTGGTCGAGCACAAGAAAGATGTCATCATCCTGCTGGACTCCATCACCCGCCTGGCCCGTGCCTACAACACGGTGATTCCGTCGTCCGGCAAGGTGCTCACCGGTGGTGTTGACGCCCATGCCCTGGAAAAGCCCAAACGCTTCTTCGGTGCGGCCCGGAATGTGGAAGAGGGCGGCAGCCTGACCATCCTGGCGACCGCGCTGGTGGATACCGGTTCCAAGATGGACGAGGTTATCTACGAGGAGTTCAAGGGCACCGGTAACATGGAAGTGCACCTGGACCGCAAGATTGCCGAGAAGCGTGTCTACCCGGCCATCAACATCCGTCGTTCCGGCACACGCCGTGAAGACCTGCTGATGAGCGAAGCAGACATCCAGCGCGTGTGGATTCTGCGCAAGCTGCTGCACTCCATGGACGACGACACCGGTGCACTGGAGTTCCTGCTCGACAAGCTGCGTGATACCAAAACCAACGACGAGTTCTTCCAGTCCATGAAGCGTCGTTGATATTGGTTTTTATGCGCGTCTGATCTTGGGGCGTCCCCCCCCCAAAGTTCAAAGAACAAGGCCGGGAGAGGGAGTCAAAACCATCAGGAAAACCACCGTTTTCCGTTTTGACTTCCTCTCCCGGCCTTGTTCAAACTCCGAACTAAAAAATAAAAAGGCTAAACACAAGGGCAGTCCGGAAAAGCCCGAACTCCGTAGTACCGTAAACAGAAACGGAGCACACCATGAAATACAACGACCTCAGAGACTTCATCAGTCAGCTGGAAAAGCTGGGTGAGCTGAAACGCATCAGCGTAGAAGTCGACCCCCACCTGGAAATGACCGAAATCTGCGACCGCACACTGCGGGCCGGTGGGCCGGCGTTGTTGTTTGAAAACCCGAAAGGCTACGACATGCCCGTGCTGGCCAACCTGTTCGGCACCCCCAAGCGGGTGGCCCTGGGCATGGGCCAGGAAGACGTGGCGGCGTTGCGGGAGGTTGGCAAACTGCTGGCGTTCCTGAAAGAGCCGGATCCCCCCAAGGGCTTCAAGGATGCCATCGAAAAATTGCCGATCTTCAAGCAAGTGATGCGCATGAGTCCGAAAGTGCTCCGCTCGGCACCCTGCCAGGATGTGGTGATCGACAAAGACCAGGTCGACCTGTACCAGATTCCGGTGCAGCACTGCTGGCCCGGTGACGCTGGCCCGCTGGTAACCTGGCCGTTAGTGATCACCCGTGGGCCCAATAAAGAGCGCCAGAATCTGGGTATCTATCGGCAGCAGGTGATTGGCCGCAACCGGTTGATCATGCGCTGGCTCAGCCATCGGGGCGGGGCGTTGGACTACCAGGAATTCCGCCGGGCCAACCCGGACAAGCCCTACCCGGTGGCGGTGGCCCTGGGCGGGGACCCGGCGACCATTCTCGGCGCCGTTACCCCGGTGCCGGATTCCTTGTCCGAGTACGCCTTCGCCGGGCTGTTACGGGGTGCCCGTACCGAGCTGGTAAAGGCTGGTCTGAGTGACCTGCAGGTGCCGGCCAGTGCCGAAATTGTGCTGGAAGGGTTTATCTACCCGGATGACATGGCTCCCGAGGGACCGTTCGGGGACCATACCGGATACTACAACGAAGTAGACCATTTTCCGGTGTTTACCGTGGAGCGAATCACGCACCGCCGAGATCCGATTTACCACAGCACCTACACCGGCCGGCCGCCCGATGAGCCGGCGGTGCTCGGGGTCGCGTTGAACGAAGTGTTTATTCCGATCCTGCAGAAGCAGTTCCCGGAGATCGTGGATTTCTACCTGCCGCCGGAAGGCTGCTCCTATCGGCTGGCCATCGTTACCATGAAAAAACAGTATCCGGGCCATGCCAAACGGGTGATGATGGGCGTATGGTCGTTCCTGCGGCAGTTCATGTACACCAAGTTCGTGATTGTCACCGATGACGACGTGAACGCCCGCAGCTGGGAAGATGTGATCTGGGCCATGACCACCCGGATGGATCCGGTTCGGGACACCACGATGGTGGAGAATACACCGATCGACTATCTCGACTTCGCCTCGCCGGTGTCTGGCTTGGGTTCAAAAATGGGCCTGGATGCCACCAACAAATGGCCCGGTGAAACCGATCGGGAGTGGGGCACCGCGATCACCATGACCGATGAGGTCAAGCAGCGGGTGGACGACATGTGGGACAGCCTCGGCATTGAAATTCCCGCCGCCCGCCCCGATTGACAGGAGCAGCCGGATGCATTGGATTCGGCTTCAGCCATCCGGCCTGAGTTTTCAGGTGGCGGACGATACGGACTTGCTGCTGGCCGCTGCTGAATCCGGTATTCAGGTGCCGGCCGCCTGCAGAAATGGCGTTTGTGAAATCTGTGAGGCCCGGCTGGTGTCCGGCCAGGCACTGAATACCCGTAATCAGAAACTAATCACGGTCGGTGAGCGTTTAATGATGTGTCGAGCCTTGGCGCTGACTGATCTGAAACTGGAGATACCCGCCGTTATGGCATCAGGAAATCATCAACCCCGGCAATACCTGGCGAAAGTGGTGGGCGTGCGCTCCATCAGTCACGATGTGTATCGGGTTGAATTACAGTTGCCGAAGCGCCGCGAGGTGGCCTTTCACGCCGGCCAGTATCTGTCGGTGAATCTTCCAGGCGCCGAGCCCTGCTATTTTTCGATTGCCAGCAGTCCGTCGGCCGCCAATATCGAGTTGCACATCCAGGCCTCGCCAGACTGGGTGTCTGCCCAGAAGGTGATTGATGCCCTGACCTCCGGGCAGGATGTCACCGTGGAGTTGCCCCATGGCAAGGCATGCCTGGCAGCCGCGCCGGACAAACCGGTGCTGATGGTGGCGGCAGGCACCGGTTTTGCACAGATGAAAAGCCTGTGTGAATTCCTGCAGGAAACCCGTTTCCAGCACCCGGTCAAATTGTACTGGGGGGTGCGCAAGCACGAGGATATGTACCTGCGGTCGCTGGCCCAGCAATGGCATGACGACTGGCCACCGTTCAGCTTCTTCCCGGTGGTCGGTGACGACGAGGACAACGATTGGGGTGGCCATCACGATCAGTTGGTGGGTGCCGTGCTGGCATCCGGGGCAGACTGGCAAAATGTGGAAGTGCATGCCAGTGGCTCGCCAGCAATGGTCTACACCCTGATGGATGCGCTGATGGCTGAAGGGTTACCAAAGCAGGCGTTCTTTTCGGATGTGTTGGAATACGCTCCGCGGGAGTGAACGCCGCCGTGGTGAAACGAAAAGGCCGGATGGTAACCATCCGGCCTTTTGGGTTCCGGTGTCAGGCCCTTGGCATCGGCAGGTCTGGCAGGCTGTTATCGCTTTCCAGGCCCTGCATCAGCAGCTTGATGCTGGCTTCCTCTTCACCCATGTGAGCATTCAGCCGGCTTAACTCGGCCAGGGTTTCCCGGCTACGGCGCAGGTGCAGGCTGGTCTGGAAATACTCTTTTGCCTTGCCCCAGAGCTCGTTACGCAGGCTGAGGCGGCCCAGGGCCAGCAACAGCTCCGCATTATTGGGACGGTCTTTCAGCCACTGTTCGGCAATCAGCAGTTGCTCTTCGGGCTGGTTGCCCTTGATCCGCCCATACAGGTTGATGAGCTCATCGCTCCAGTGGTTTCTCAGCACCTTGCGCAACAGGGTTTCGGCCTGGGCTTCGTCACCCAGCCTGGCCAGCAGGCTGGCGTAATCCCGGATGGTGTATTCGTCCCGGCGCACAAAGCCGGGCAGTTCGTCCCATAGCCGGGTGAGCGGTTCCAGAGACGCCTCCGGGTTGTCTTTGCGCAGCTTCTGGGTGTCTTCTGCGGCCCTTTCCAGCAGGTTATGCCATACCTGCCGTTCAAGCTCGTCCAGCTCTTTGCCTGGCAATACATCCCGCTTGCGAAGCTCCGGTATCAACCGGGACAGCTCACGCCAGTCTTCCAGGCGCAGGTAGGTGTTCTTCAGTAGCTTCAGCACAAACGGATGATGGGGGGACTCCTTGCGAAGGCGCAGCAGGGTGGCCAGGGCCTGCTCCAGCCGATTGCCTGCCAGTTGCAGCTGGGCCTGGGTTAGCCCTACCGCCATGCTGGAGCCAGGGGTGCTGTCATAGGCTTTGCGCAGCAGCTCATCCACCGCTTCGTGGTCACCGGTTTCAAAGGCCGCCTGGGCGGCAGCAAGGTAGTTGATCAGCGGTGTGTCGGCTTTGTCTGCCGAGGTGGCCAGCAGCTTGCGGGCTCGCGGCCAGTTGCCCTCGGCCAGTGCCAGTAGACCCTGGGTGGTGCGGCGCCGCGCCCGGCGCTCATTGCCCCGGGATACCCAGCCCGCCATCATGCCGGTGCCCTGGCGAAGGTGCCGCAGGGTATTGAGCAGAGAAACCGCCAGCACCACCAGCAGAATCACCAGCCCGAGGCCCACCCAGAAATTGGTTTCAATCAGGTAGTGGCCCAGGCTGATGCGAATATAGCCCAGATCATAGGTCAGCCCCAGGGATAATGCGGTGCCAACCAGCAGCGCGACCAGCAGGAGCAGCAGAAGCCGGATCATGAGTCATTGCCCCCGCGTTCGGTTTCGGGAGCGTCATCATTACCGGTCGCCAGCCGACCGGCCAGCCGCTCTTTCAGCAAGCCGAGAGACTGGCTGATATCCGGCAGGGTTGGGTCCACATTGCGGTCCGCCAGTTCCGTCAGCGTATCGGCCAGTCCCTGGATGGCCGGGTTGGTCTCATCGTACCAGTCATTGACGGTGGTGATGGCCTTGTTAAGGGCCCGTTCGTACAAAGGCTGGTTGCCCCGAAGCACGGCCATTTCCGCCTCTTCCAGCATCAACTGAAGGTTAAGGCGAGCCCAGGCACTCTGGTCCGGCGACAACAGCGGTTTGACGGGCTCGTCCAGACGACGTACCACGACCACCTGTTTCAGGGTGTCGAGAAAACGGTTCCAGCCACGGACGAACATGTTGCGGCCATCGGTCGGGGCGTCAGGGTCTTCGGTCATCCGGAAGCCCGGAGCCTGGTCGTGAATCAGGGCCTGGTCGGTCAGGTCGTGGATGCTGGCGATGGCGGCTTCCAGTTTCAGGTACAGCCCGGTACGGTCGACGCCCTGAATACCGCGTAGTGACAGAATTTCCCGGGCCAGCTGCTGGCGAACCGGGTAAACCCCGATGTCATCAGATTCCCGCAGAACCTCATCCGCGGATTCCAGGGCCGACAGGGCGCCCCGGATATCTTTCTCAATCAACAGGCGCTGGTTGGCGATGCGCAGCAGGTATTCTGCCTCGGCCAGCAGCCAGTCGGTACGGGTACGATTCCCGGCCTCAAGCAGTTCCCGGGCGTTGTGGTCAATCTGTCGCTGCTGGGTGGCGATCAGCTCGCGCTGGGCTGAAAGGTTATTCTCCAGTGACTGAAGGCGCTGGCTCTGCTCGCTGCCACGGCTGCCATAACGGTCTTCCAGTTGTGCCGTATCCTGGCGCAATTCCTGGATGACCAGCATGGTGGTTTTGTGGGTTTGCCATTGTTGCCAGTTCCAGAACGCCAGGGCCAGGGCGATCATCAGCGCGAGAATGGCAATCAGCCATACTGGCCACAGGCGCACGCGGGCGGGATTGGCCGGATTAACCGGAGCGGGCAGTTGCTTTGTTGTTTCAGTCACGGGCATCCTTACTTGGTTTACCGTTGTCACCGGCCTCCTGCATCAACCAGGAAGCCACACTGGTCACCAGATCCTGATCAGCCAGGCCGTCCGGAACCAGTACGTTCCTGAAGCCGGCCTTGCGGGCCTGCTCCGAGACTCGTTCTGCTGGAACCACCAGCAGCGCATTGTTCAGGGTCGCCAGGAAGGCGCTGCTGGCCTCTACCAGATTGTTCAGGGTTTCACCGGAAAGCGCAATAATCACCTCCGGCCGGAACGCAGCGAAATTGTCTTCTAAGTCGTTGGCAGCATAGTACGGCCGGAAGCGTCGGTACAGCGGCAGAACCGTTACACGGGCACCTCGTTGCTCCAGGGTCTGCCGGATCAGCTCGCGGCCGTCTTCTCCGCGTGCCAGTAGCACTTTTTCGTGGTTTAGACTCTGCAAACCCGGAAGGGCCAGCAGAGCTTCACTGGTCCAGCCATTGTCTGGCTTGTTCGGGCTCAGACCGTGGTGGGCGAAAACCGCGGCGGTGCCGGCACCCACGCCATACCACTGGATGCCCATGGGCACCTGAGGCCACCAGTGATTGATCTCATCAAGCAGCAAGCTGGCGGCGTAGGGGCTGACGGCAATGATGTGAGCGAAGTGGTCCAGATTCTGAAGGGTCGACCGGCGCTCTGGTGTGTCAGGCAGCGGTTCCCTGGCCATCAGGGGCATCCGGCGAACCTCGGCGCCGGCGGCCTGAAAAGCCTGTGCCAGGCGGCTGGCTTCGGGCTCCGGCCGGCAAATCAGTATGCGCCGGCCCTGCACGGGCAGGGCCTGGCTATTCCGATCAGCTTGGGGTGTGGCCATAGATCTCAGCCAGTACCTTGTCGGCACCCATCGCCAGCAGTTGTTCCGCCAGTTCCCGGCCCAGGCGTTCGCCTTCGGCGCGGGGCGCGCGGCCTTCTACCCGGAAAATCTCAGTACCGTCGACCGCACCCACCAGCCCACGCAGCCACAATGTGTTGTCATCTTCCAGCAGGGCATAGGCGGCAATGGGAACCTGGCAACCCCCTTCGAGGCGCCGGTTCAGGGCCCTTTCTGCTTTCACCCGGTCAGAAGTATCGTCGTGATTCAGTGGTGCCAGCAATGCCCGCAGCTCGCTGTCATCGATGCGGCATTCAATACCCAACGCGCCCTGGCCGACGGCCGGAAGCGAGACAGTATCCGGCATGCAGTAGCGTATCCGGTCGTGGAAGCCCAGGCGCTTGAGGCCAGAGCTGGCCAGAACAATGGCGTCGTATTCGCCGGCATCCAGCTTGGCCAGTCGGGTGTTGACGTTGCCTCGCAGCATCTTGATTTCCAGGTCCGGGCGGTTGGCCCTGAGCTGGGTTTCGCGGCGCAGACTTGAGGTGCCAACCACGGCACCCTGGGGCAGTTGGTCCAGATTTCCGTACTGATTGCTGATAAACGCATCGGTCGGGTCTTCGCGCTCACAGATAGCCACCAGGCCAAGGCCCTCCGGGAATTCCATGGGCACGTCTTTCATGGAATGCACCGCAAGGTCGGCCCGGCCGTCCAGCATGGCTTCTTCCAACTCCTTCACAAACAGGCCCTTGCCACCAATCTTGGCCAGGGGCACGTCCAGAATCTTGTCGCCCTGGGTTTTAATCTTCACCAACTCCACGGTGATGTGATCGTGCAGCCTTTCCAGTTCGGATTTGATGAATTCCGCCTGCCACAACGCCAGGGCGCTGCTGCGGGTTGCAATGCGAAGGGTTCGTGTTGACATGGCACTCACAGTCGTAGGGAAAAATGTGCCCCAAGGTTACCTTGTGACAGCGAAAAAGTCCCGCCGTAGACGGCCCTGTACCCCGTCAGGGGGAGGGTTGGTGCTCCTGCAACCACTGCCTGACATGGCTGGCATGGCGGCGGCTGACCGGTAGCAGCGTGTCTGAGTCGTTCAGTGCCAGCATGCTCTGGCCGTCGTTGTTGCGCCGCAGGGCCTGGATGAAACGCACGCCGACCAGGGTATGCCGGTGAATGCGCAACAGTTTTTCCGGATACGCCTGTTCCAGTTCTTTCAGGGTGTAATCACAGACCGTTTCGCCCCGGCTGTGGTGCAGGGTCACGTATTTCTGGTCCGCTTCGCAGTAGCGGATGTCGGCAAGATCAATCAGCTCTGTTCCCCGGTGGGTGCGCACGGCAACCTGTTCGGTGGTCAGGTCGCTGTTGTGGGTCAGGGCCTGGAGCTGAACCCGGTTGACCTTTCCTGCCCGTGCCAGGGCGTCTGCCAGTGCCTCCCGTCGCACCGGTTTGAGCAGGTAGGCGATGGCGCGAACCTCAAATGCCTGGATGGCATAGTGGTCGTAGGCAGTACAGAAAATCAACGCCGGCGGGTTGGTGAGCTGGCTCAGCTGGTGCGCCGCTTCCATGCCGTCCATGCCCGGCATGCGAATGTCCATCAGCAGGATATCCGGTTCCAGTTCGGCCACCTTGCGCAGGGCGTCGTCGCCATCGCTCGCTTCACCGCACACCCGGTAATCCGGCAGCTCCTCCACCAGGCGCTGAATGCGCTGCCGGGCCAGGGGTTCGTCGTCTGCAATCAGAATGCGCTGCGGTTGTTGGTTCATGGTGCTCCTGCGGTCGCCTGGTCTGTTTTGTCAGCTTGCCGTCCTTGCGGGCAGCCTGAGGGTAACGGTGTAGATGTTGTGTTGATGGCTGTGTTTGAGAACCGCTGGCTCGCCGAACAAAGCCTGGAGCCTGGCCTGGATGTTAACAAGGGCCACCTGGTTGCCCTGGTGCTGACGGCTGCTGGACTCCGGTTTCGGGTTCTGGACCATCAAGTATACAAAATGGCCTTTGCCGTAAACCTCGATCCGCACTGTGCCCCCTTCGGGTCTGGGCTGAATGCCGTGGTAGATGGCGTTCTCTACCAGCGGTTGCAAGGTCAGCGGAGGAATGGCCTGTTGCTCCAGACCCGGCTGTATATCCCAGTCCAGCGTTAACCGGTCTCCCAGGCGCAGGGCTTCAATGGCCAGATAGCGCTGACACAGCTCCAGTTCGCGGCTGAGCGGTACCAGTTGATCATCGGTGCGCAGGCTGGCCCGGAACAGCTCGGACAGATCCAGCACTGCCTCCTCGGCCTGTTCCGGATTACTGGCAATCAGGCTGGCAATGGTGTTCATGCTGTTGAACAGAAAATGAGGCTGGATCCTGGCCTGCAGCGAGGTCAGCCGGGCCTGCATTTCGGCCTCACGCTGCTGTTGCCACTGGTGTTGCAGGTAGAAGTAGCGCAGCACCATCAGCACGATCAGCAGCGCCACCAACAGTTTCTTGGCAATGCCCTGCCATAGCGCAACACCCGGTTGTGGGTGCAAGACGTTATCGGCAAACAGGCTGAAAGCCAGCACATCCAGCAGCACGATGAAC
This sequence comes from Marinobacter sp. GH_1, assembly GCF_048595985.1. NCBI lineage: Bacteria > Pseudomonadati > Pseudomonadota > Gammaproteobacteria > Pseudomonadales > Marinobacteraceae > Marinobacter > Marinobacter sp. GH_1. The sequence goes on from NZ_CP184460.1 coordinate 439,266, forward strand.
ACAATAGCGAGGGTGGCGCGGGCGACGCTCATTTGCGCCAGCCATGGCCGCAGCAGGCAGATCAGTGCGGCACTGGTGAGGGTGGTCCACTGCACGAACAGGGACAGCAAGCCGAAGTAGTTCCAGTCTATCCAGCCGCGCTCGGCCTGCACAATGGACAACACCAGGACAAAAAGCTCACTGGTGACCAGCAGCAGGAACACCGCCCGTACCCGGCAAAGATCGGGCACGTAGAAGTCTGCGGTATCCTTTTCTTTGATGCCTTTGTCGGTTGCCAGGGGTGTCTCCTTAACCGGGGTCGGAATGCTATACTGCGGCAAATTTTCACTTATCCATTGCCGGCGTGATAATGCCGGGCTGTCAGCAGGAAAGATAGACCATGTTTTGTCCCACGGAAAATGTAACCCTCCTGTTGCAGTCTTAAACCACTCCTTTATACTGAATAAAAATACAGTATTGGAGGTCCGAGGGTGGAATTCCTTCTTGCTACGCCAGAGTTTGAAATCAGGGGTCATTCCTATGAAGGGTTCCCGATTCTTCTCAAAGCCAATCATGATGTGTTTGTCGAAGGAATGGAATTTCTCGTTCATCACTGCTTAAAACGTGGAAGTGTGCAAAGCCGACGTAGCTGGGAAACGTTTGGAAGGGATCTGTGTGATTATTTCGAGTTCATTGAAGCCAATGGGTTTGATTGGAGAGAGCTTGATCACCGAAACCACGAAACCCTGTTAGCCCTGTATCGCGACGTTTCCTTTGATCGATTTAACCTCAGCGCCTCCACGGTAAACCGACGACTTCACCTCGTGATCAAGTTTTATCAGTTTGCCCTCAAACAAGGTTGGGTAAGCACATTGCCGTATGACCTTGAAACGGTGAGAGTCCGGCAGACAAAGGGTTTTCTGGCACACACAGACACGTCCGGGGGGTATGCTGTAAAGCCTGATGTGCTGCTGAAAACCACGCCAACCAAGATCAAAGTCCTCAACAAAGAGCAGGTTGATGAGCTGCTGAGAACCATCAAGAACAAAACTCTCCGATTGATCGTTCGGTTGGCGTTGCTGACGGGTTTGCGTAAAGAGGAGCTGCTGACAATTCCAGTTCACTACATATCTGCGCCCCAGTCGATCTCGGCTCGAAGTCATGTGGTGGTTGAACTTGATCCCCAAGAGATGAGCACCAAGGGAGACAAACCACGGACGATCCATGTGCCGATATCATTGATGGCGGATCTCTGGGATTACGTCATTCACGAGCGTCACGAAACGATCCGAAAACACGGGACAGACCCAAAAACCCTCTTTGTAACCGCCAAGGGCACTCCCTGGAGCATTCGAACTTCGCTCAACAATCAACTGAACAGATTGGAACTTTCGTTCGACTGCCATCCTCACATACTGCGTCACACCTACGCGACGCATACCCTGAAATCACTGATGTCACGGAAGAGCACCACGTTCAATCCGTTGATCTATGTCCGAGATCGCCTCGGCCACAGCAGCATAACGACCACTGAAAAATACCTGCATTTCCTCGACGACATCGAAGACGACTTGCGCACGAGTTACCAGGAGGAAATTGAGGAAACGGCGAAGGAGGCGGCCTGCGCATGAAAAAGGATTTCACGTTAGAGGGTGACTTTAAGGTTCAGGAGGCTGGTGAGAGGGCGAACAGAGAAACGACCGACTCCAGCGATGCACCGCGATCCTCAGAGTCAGAGAATACGTTGGTCGCCCTTCCCGAAAACACAAGAGGCATCAGAAACGCCGACTTCGGGCCGTTTTACGGTCAGGGCTTTGACGAAATTACCGCTGCGTGTCAGCGCACCCTCGAAAAGCTGGTTGCCGAGAGCGTCAAGACGAAGGGCAAATCCCTCAGTGTTTCCACGATTGCGGGTTACTGGAGCAACGGCTTTCGTTACTTTGCGCCCTTTCTGTCGTTATTCCATGCCGCTAGCGGTGAACGGCTGACCATGGCGGATCTCAACGCCGAGACGATCAAGCGATTTATTCAATACCTGAGAAACGAGCCGCTTGAATACACTGGGCAAAAGGGCTGCTTCAGCGCCACCAAATCGCTACTCAGGGCCTGCCATCGGTTCGGGCTCTGGCCAGAGGCGGATATGAAGACCGCCTGGCCTGCCAATCCGTTTCCGAATTCCAACAAGCGAGTGAAAAGTCAGAAGGTGCTCAGCAAGAATGAGAAGCGGTTTCTGATCAAAGCGCTGCGCATTGAGATGGAGCGGATTGTGGCCCACTCAGAGCCGCTGACTGGCTATGATTTGTCCGTCTGCGTCTTGTCCATCGCGCTGTCTACCGGAATGAATCTGACGCCCATTCTGGAGCTGACCACGGACTGCGTGCAGCCTCACCCGCTCAAATCCAACCTAAGGCTGCTAGTGAGCTTTAAGCGCCGAGGTAACGCCACGCATGTGGTTGCCCTCAGAAAGTCTGAGGAAGTGTCTGAGATGGCCAGTATCCATCTCTATGCGGCTAATGCCATTGATCTGATCGTTACGAGGAACGCCACGACACGCGCCCAGTTTGACGACCCAAATCGGCTGCTGGTTTACAAGGGAACTCGTGGCAAGTACGTGGACAAACCACGCCGACTTACGAGCTCACTATTGAAGTACAACATCAACGCATTCGTTGACCAGCACCAGCTTCAAACGGACGATGGCAAGCCGCTCACGTTGAATGTCAGCCGGCTGCGTCAGACGCTGCTGAACCGCGTTTGGGAAATGTCGGGCCAAGACCCTCTGATGACGGCCAGAACAGGGCGACATGCCGTGGAAACTGGCAATGCCCACTACTGGGAAGCACCACCAGAAGCGGAAACCAACATGCGTTTCTTAGGCGAGGCCCGAGTGGAAGAATTGCTCAGCACGCCGACGATCATTGCCAGCGATCGAACCCCCGTTGCATCCTGTCAGGATGTCCGCCGAGGTCACCGCGCCCCGAAAGACGGAGAGCCCTGTCAAGACTACTTGGGCTGCTTCCGATGCAAGAGCTTTGTGGTGACTGGCGATGACCTTCATCGCCTGTTCAGCTTCTACTGGGCAGCCCTGCGCAACTACGACACTTTTGGTGGCAAGCGCTGGGCCAAATACCTCAAGCAAGTCATTCGACTTATCGACGAAGAGATTGCACCACACTTTGATGCAGTCTTTGTGAGCAAACAGCGGGAGAGGGCCAAATACCAGCCGCATCCGTTCTGGCGGGACCTGAGCATGGCGAGGATGGCGATATGATCGAGATTACCGGCGCAGAGGTACTGGCCGACCGTGAACGTCTGCTACGGGCTCTGCCCCGTAGTGAAGGACTCCACGGCATTATCACCACGGATCGAGCCGACAAGGTGCTGTACGTGCTCTCCCGATACCAGGACCCCGAGTGGTGGTTGCCCAAATCTAACAGCCCCGACTCCGTCAGGGACAACGCTCGAAAACTGGATTTTACTCGGATCACCGGCGAGAAACTGCGATGCGAAGCAAAGATCGCCGTGGCACGCAAAATCTGGGGGGAGAAGGCGCTGAGTAATAGCTCGATCAAGATTTTTTTCGAAGACTTGGCTTGTTGGCTTAACTGGTTACACGATCAGGGCATCAACACTCAGGTGAAGGTCACTCCCCTGGTAGCTGCGCGCTATGTGCAATACGTCAACAGCCTTACTTCTTCGACGAGGCCAGGGAAGCTGTTGGCCGGCCAGACGAAGTTGCATAAGTTATCGGCTGTCGAACAGTGCTGGCAATTCCTGCGAGATACGCTTTGCGGTTTTGATCATCCCTGGCCTGAAAGCTCTGCCTATGCGCTGGCCGGACATAAGAGATCAAACAAGGCTAAGACCGATATCATTCCCGATTATATTCTTCGAAAGCTGTTCCAGCACGCTGAATCTCTGCTCAATCGAGCCGACGAATTGTTGCAGCACCGGGACACCCTAGCCTGCTTTCAGTCGCGCTCGAAAAATCATTGCGATCAATGGGAAGATCAGGTCGAATTTTTGAAAACCCGAGGCTGGGATCTGGGACTACGGGTACTGGGCAAAACGCTGCGCGACTTGCGTGACGGCTGCTTCGTGATCATTCTGGCCACGACCGGCATACGAGCCCATGAACTCGGCAATATCCGTCGAGGCGAGTGGTACAGTGAGATACGGGATGGTAAGCGGTTCTACTTCCTCGGCTCACGATCTGATAAAACCCATGCGGGCAAGACCTCATGGCTGTGTCCCGAAATCGCGATTCAGGCGGTCAAGGTACTGGAGCGGCTTTCGGAGCCCTTGCAGGATGAGCTTGAGCAGGTGTTGCAAGAGGCCAAAGCAGCGGGAGATCTCAAGGAAGTTACGCGCCTCCAGCATTGCTCTGGCTGCATTGGGCTCACTAAAGTGCCGGGTAAGAGAAACAGCATCCACCTGCTCAGTGGAATTGCTCTGTATAGAAGGCTCGGGAAGTTTACGAAGGACCTCGGGATAGATTGGGAACTTGCTTCCCATCAGTTCCGGCGCACGTTTGCTAACTATGTCGTCCATCACAAGCTAGGCGATCTTCGCTATTTAAGGGATCACTTCAAGCACTGGAGCCTGGATATGACCATCCTGTACGCAATGAACGAGGCCCAGGATCTTGAGCTCTACGACGAAATCTACGCTGCCTTTGACGGCAAGCGCCAGGCCATTGTCGGTCACTGGTTGGAGCCTGATACGCCTCTTTCAGGTGGCATGGCCGGTCATATTCGCCAAATGCGAAACCGCTCGGAAGAAGTGCGTACCTACAAAGATCGGAAAGAGATGATTGAGGCCATCAGCGAACTGGTTTACCTGCGGTCCACCGGCATTGCCTGGTGTACCAACGATACCGGCGTGGATTGTGCGGGTGGCCAATGCGAAGATTGCGAGCACGGTTGTATTGATGATAGTCACAAGCCTTTCTGGGAAGGACTTTACATGCAACAGATTGAGCTACGCCAGATCGATGATCTGGACGACTCAGGATCAAAGACCGTCGAGCGCACCATGGAACGCTGCGAAAGGGTTTTAACGGATCTCGGTGTAGACATCAATCGCCTCAAGGAGCAAGTGGCCGATGTCGAAGCCATCTGAATCAGACACTCACAAGCGTATTCGGCTGGCCATTGTTCGGTTGGAAAAAGACCAGCCCAAGGTCGTTGAGAAGGGCAGGAAAGTCTCGGTGGCCGCTGTTGCCGAAGAGGCCGGAGTCAGTCGTGCCTTGATCCACAAAGACTACCCAGACTTGCTGGAGCGCATCCGGGGCAATTCCAACAAGGCGATCCAGAGACAGCGTGATGAGAAGCAGGAGAAACTCAAGGAAGAGCGTTTCAAGAATCGTCAACTTCGGGAAAAAATCGTAGATTTGACCGAGCAGCGCAACGAACTTGCTTCGAAAAACGCGACTCTTGAACTCGAAAATCGCCGGCTCTCGGCAATCTTGGAAAGTAAAAACGTTAGAGTTTTTAGGGGGAAATTGGGTGAGTAGCGCTACGCAGATTTTGGCCAGAATATTTTTCTCCCGCTTCTAAACAAAAGCGAACATTCGTGCTGCGCCCTACCAGAGATAATTTCCCCTCCGCAGAATGGCGAAATTTATCCTCTCCAGACGGCTTCCTTTGCCTGAAGAGTTCAATTCGAGTTCTTTCAAACTAGTGCTTATGCCATCTTGTGATTATGCGGTTGATTAAAAATCGCACATAGTAGTTAGGAGTGGCAATAATTCATATCTGAATAATAATTGTAGCCTCCCGGAAGCCCTACCCCGAGAGCATGGAGCAGCTCCTAAAAAGCATTTTTAGTCGGACTTTCAGCTGCAGAATGCACGCAGCAACCTTTCCTAAAACGAACACGGCCTCTCTGCCAACAACCCTAGAACCATCATCAATAGAAAAATGAAGGGAAAACTGATGGATTATGAAACGGACAATTTAGTGATCGGCAGTGGTGTGTAAACATCCCTGTTTTAGTTGCACCGCTGCTTAGAGTTGTCCGCCCGTTGGTGTTTCGCCAGATATTCCCATGGCGTCAGATCTTCCAGTGAATCGTGGGGGCGTTCGTCGTTGTATTCGGCCATCCACGATTCGGTTAGTTGCCGGACTTCGGTGAGATTCCGGAAGACATACATATTCAGTACCGTGATTTCTTCATGTCGTTCTCCGTTTGCCTCATTGTAGGCCGGAGAACTCTAAGGAGACTTATTCAGAGTCTCCCAAGATGTTCCTGGCTGGAGTTGTCTGCTCGGATTGCCACAACCCCCATAGCGGCAACCTGAAGATGGAGGGCAACGGTGTCTGCGCCCAGTGCCACAACGCCGGTGACTACGATACCCCGGATCATCATCACCATCCGCGTAACAGCGCGGGTGCGCAGTGCGTCAGTTGCCACATGCCCGAAGCCTCGTTTATGAGGATCGACAACCGGCGGGAGCACAGCTTCATGGTGCCCCGGCCTGATGTGTCCAAGGCATCCGGCAGCCCGGATGTTTGCCTGGCGTGCCACACGAACCAGGATCGCGCCTGGTCAATGGAAACCGTCGGCAGCTGGTACCCGGATCTTTACCAACCGGATACCTGGCATCACGTTCAGCAACGTAACTTGTCAGAGGTTCTGGCCTATCTGGCCGATGATCATGAGCCTGCCATTCGCCGGGCAACGTTGCTGGAACAGCACGGGCAAGGGCTGGTGGCCCGGCACATGGCGGTCCTGGCAAGCCTGGCAAAGAGCGATCATGCGGTCATCCGCGAAAGCGCCTATCGTGTGCTCAGGCACGGCGACATGAGCCAGTCCTGGGAGCTTGCTGAAAATGGTCTGGCTGATGACTCCCTGGCGGTCAGGCTGGCGGCCTTTGAATCCATGGTGTGGTCCGGCACCCTGCCGGACCCTGAGCGCTGGGGCGAAGTTCAGAGGGAATACGAGCACTACGTTGATATGCAGTCAGACCTGCCCGCGGGCAGCGTGCTCAAAGCCCGATACCTGATGGCAGGGGATTATGTCTACAAGGCAGAGCAACAGCTCAACCGTGCTCTGGGCAAAGACCCAGGCTACGTGCCCGCCACCATCCTGCTGACCGATATTCTCCGTGCCGGCGACCGCAACCTGGAAGCGGTCCGGGCCATTGATCAAACCCTGGAACACAGCCCTGATGAACCCCAACTGATTCACCTGCGGGGGCTGATCCGTATTCGCCTGCAAAACTACCCGGCGGCGCTGGCGGATCTGGAACGGGCCCATCAACTGGTGCCCGGCCAGTGGCTGTTTGGCTACCGGTACGCGGTTGCGCTGTTCCAGCTGGACCAGAAGGACAAAGCCCGGCAAGTGACCCAAGCCTTGTTGCAACAATACCCCGATAACGCACAATTGCGGGCACTGATGAACCACCTGTAGGGACAACCAAAACCGGGGCTGGGGCGCGCTGTCGCCTCAGATCCACCCCAGCCACCTCCACCACAGGTAATCCAGCGGAAACAGAATCACGATGGTGAGGGCGGCCAGTATCAGGCACAACCTGGCGGCATGGCCCATGGGGATGCCGGCCAGGGGCATGGCCATCATCAGGGGCACGGACTGGTAGGTAAAAATGATGGTGGAGAAGCCCAGAACCTGAGTCATCAGCACCGCTTCCAGGCTGAAGCCGGTCATTTCGCTCATGGGGCCAGCCAGGGGGGTGAGCGTTGCCGGAATGCCCGCCAGGGTGGTGACCATCCCGGTCGCGGTCGCCGTGAGTGACAAGGTAAGGAAGTTGGCAAAATCCCGCCCCGGCTCCAATGGCAGCCAGCCCAGCACGTGGCCGCCCAGAATACCGCTGATGTTCTGATGGTTGATCAGCCCGGCAATGCCCAGCAGGCCGGCCACCACCAGAATTGAGCTGATGTTCACTTTCTGGTTGAAGCTCTGTGTAGAGATCATGCCAACACCGGGCATCAGCAGCAGGGTCGCTGCCGCCAGGCCAATCCACGCCGCGGAGATCTGGTGCCAGGTGTCGGTCAGCCAGAACCCGAGGGTCACCAGAAGTATTACCATCAGCCGCGATTCCTTGAAATTGAAAGGCCGGCTTGATCCTGCTTGCGGAACCGGCTTTGGGTTGTCCGGGTACAACCGCACCAACACAACCACCAGCAGGATAGCCTTGAGGATGCCCAGCACCGGAAAGTGCAGCAACAGGTATTCCCCGAACATCGGGCTCCAGCCATGAATCTTCTCGGCAGAGCCAATCATGATCATGTTCGGGACATTGGCGGGCAGAATGGCAAAGGTGGGCAGATGGCTGCCAAAGGCCGCCGCCAGGCCAGCGGCTTTCTGGCCATTGCTGCCAGGCTCAAAGCCACAGCTGTGGGCGATGGTCAGGGCGATGGGAATAAACAGCACAATGCGCCCCACCGAGGAGGGCATCACAAAGCCCAGCAGAATACCGATCACCACGATGCCGGCGATCAACCGGGTATAGCTGGCATCCAGGTGCCGGGTAAACAGGTCTGACACCCGTTGGGCCAGGCCGGTTTCCGAGATGGCAATGCCGATCACCAGCCCGGAAACAATCAGCCAGCAGGCGGTCGAGGTGAGCCCGGAAAACACCACGTCGGCCGGAGCCAGCGACAACAGCATGGCCAGGGTCAGCACCAGCAGGGCGGTGACAAACTCCGGCACCGCGCTTGTGGCAAACAGCACAAGCCCGGCCATCACCAGCAGCGCCGAGAGCCGTTGGGGGCCATCGAACCAACCGGCTGCCGGGCTGAACAGCAACGCTGCAGACAATAACGGAATCAGGGCCAACGCAAGCCACTGAGACCGGTTAACAGGCAGATTGGTCATTGCCGGGTAAGATCCTTCTCGCCGTTAACGGACATCCCGGTTCTTCTTCGGGAACAGCCAGAAGGCAAACCAGCGGGTCATCCGTGGCATCAGCACATAGCTCATCAGCAACATGACTACGATGGTAACTGCCATGGTGCGCAGCAGCAGCGGGATCTGGGCCAGAAGGTCACCGAATAGCACGAAAACGAGCGTAACCGCAGGATACAACGCCAGCCAGCTGACTATGGTCATTTTCCACTTGGGAGGCGGTTTAACCGGGTTCTGTCCGGGCAGGGTAAACCAGGTGATGATTCCTGAAGTCACTTCACGCTCACTGGGTTTTGCCAGCAAAGCTTCAAGTTGTTCAAGGAGCTCAGCTCTTTCCGGAGACTCTTCCCAGGCGGTCAGAGTTTCTCGATCCCTAAACTTGAATATAATCCGGTATTCGGGATCATCCGGTGAGGACGGCCGGAACATGGCAGCTCCGAGGTAACCCGGAAAGTGGGCTGCTCTTTCGGTCATTTGGCTGCTGAGTTGCTCGAATGCGAACTCCTCGCCTTTCCTAACCCGACGTGAAATCACGACAGTGATCGGATGGTTGGAGGTCTGGTTGACCGTCTTTGTCATGATACATTCTCCGTAAGGTGCACAAGCCCGGGAGAGGCTCATGCCGTGATCTCTTTTGCCTGCTCTGAAATTAAAAAGGGGCCCGCAAGAGCGGGCCCAGAGAGAGCGACAACAACGAAGAGATCAGCTTCCCGTTGCGCGCATATGCTGGACGTTGAACATCTGCGGCTTGGAGAGCTCCGGATCAACCTGACCTTTAAACTGTCCGGTTGTGCAATGGCTGGCCTGTACATCGATCATGGTAAAGCTGTCATCGATAGACACGCCGCTGCCCTTGTTCTTGGGCAGGTGATGGTCCGGATGCGCCTGACCAATGGTGAAGGTTTTCCACATGCTGCCCTTGCGGTCATAAGACACCGTGCGCGGGATAGTGAAGGTCTGGGCGTCCATGTAGTGCACCCTTTTTTGCAATGGGTGACTTTCATCAACAGGAACAGCCTCTACTTCGTAAACCTTACGCAGCTGCCAGGTGATTTCCGGGAAACAGCCACCCTGGCCACCAAAGGCAACAACCTGGTAGCCATCGTCGTCCTGGTGAGTCTCTGTATCGAGCTTCATGTCATTGTGGTTATAGAAGGGCATCAGCATTTGACGGGTCCCTTTATAGGTCCAGTTCATGTCTGAAATGCGACCGTTATAACCTTCAAAGTCCTCGATCATCAGATCGGAACCCAGGAACGCATCGGTAACCTGACCGGTAGCCAGACGGCGTACACGACGCTGGAAGCCCAGATACAGCCATGAATTGTCCCGCTTGAGGTCGTCGGAAGCGCGGTGGATCAACAGCTGGGTGTTGCGAACATCAGCCGGATCCAAAGCTTGCACGTAGGTAGCGCGGAACAGGTCAGACGGGTTTGGCGTAATCTCTGGTACTGGTTCCTGGTTCACTCGGCCCTTGAAGTTCAGGAAATGGAAATTGAACTTGATGGTACGTTCCACCTTGCCGGAATCCATATCCCGATACTTCCAGTAGAACGGATAAACGGCAGCACTATCACCCCAGTTGTAGCCATATTTATAGTTCCATGCGAGTTTTTCACCGGCCCGGGGGTCACTTTCATCCGGTTCCTCAGGGAATGGTCTGCCAGCCTGCCATCCGTTGATCTCACCGAGCTGGTCGCCCAGGGATACCTTACCCAGAGAATCACGAGTGGCATTTACGTAGCCTTCATTCAGGCCAAAAGAAGTGGTATCGCCTACGGTGATCGATGTCCAGCCATTTTCGATAAAGGTGTAGAAGGCAGGGTCGATGACATCCTTGAACTGGGCCACGTTGGACTGGTCGATGGTCATGCCAACATTGAGGCCCGCATGGTTCGGAACCTCGTTCTCATAGGGAAAGAAGGAGTTCTGAATAACATCCTCGTTTGCCTGCACCTGAGTGGCAAACATGCCAGCAGCAAGACCAGCTGCGAGGCACCGTGACAGTATTGTCGGTTTTGTTGTTGGTTTCATGTTTTTATCCTCTTGTTATCAGAAGCTGTAACGGGCAGTCAGCTGGATTTCGTCTTCTTTCTGGGCCATACCGATGGGGCCGGACTTGAAGCGAGCGAGAGGTTCATAGCTGCCGACGCCGGCAGATTCACCCGGTTGTTGGCCCACAACGCCAGGTGTTTGGGTGAACGGATCCCAGGGGTTGCATGAACGACAGTCGTCGAATTTCCGGGCTCCGGTCCCCACTTTGAAATTCCCGCCCAAAGTGAGCTTGAAATTGTCATTGACCAGCCAGTCCACAGACGGCGCAATAGCGGTAGCTTGCGCTCGGAAGTCATGTGCTGTGATGATTTTCGGGGTCAGGCGACCATTCATGTAGAACCCTTGCATTAACAAGGTGGCGGTCCAGTTGTGTTCATAATCTGGAATGCCAGCTTCGCCGTAGGTTCTCTGCTCACGTTCGTGGTCCAGAATGTGCTGCCCGAAAATCTGTCCGGAGAACAGGAAGGCCTGGCTTTCGTTCAGGGCCGGGATGAAGATGTTTTTGTCCGCGCCGATTACGTAACGGAGTACATCTGATTCGGAATAGAGCTCTTTGCGAAGGGTATTGGCAAATTCCTCACCCGAGGTGTAAGCCGTTTCTACGCGGAATACCGTGTCAATTCCCTGAGAGTAATAGTCCAGAGAGCCACCAACGAGATTCACGCGCGGGAAGTGGATGTCGAAAGCGATCAGGCTCGGCCAGACAGCAGTCTCTCCGGTGAACCCATTGGTTGCAGGAATGCCCCCTCTGAGAGAGGGCAATTGGGAGCGATAGGTCAGGGCATTGAGAGAGAATCCAAGATCGCCATAAACCCCTTCAAGCTTCAGGCCCAGCTGAGTATTTGACAGGCTCCAGCTCGGCATGTGTGCCTTGCGGATACCGATCTGGCCGGGTCCGAAGTCTGTTGCGAGGCCCCCGTCAGGAGTAGCCCCCGCGAAGTTTGCCACGGTTCCACCATTTTCCCAGAGGTTGTTCATGCCCCGGAAGAAACAGCCGGCATCCAGCATCACGTTTGGTTGGCCGCACTGGCCAATGTCATGGGGGCGGAACTTGTCGAAGTTCCACACCACCTGAAAGTTCAGGTCATCAAATGCCAGACCGTCGAACACTTCGGTGGGGCCCATGCGGTAGTCAGTCCGCAGTATCCACATGGGAATCCGGATATCTTCCAGTTCGTCGTAGATGTTGTTCCGGGAGTAATCCACCGGGTTGATGACATCGAGTACCCGGAACAGGTCCGTTCTGCCCCAGATAACCTGCTGTTTACCCAGTCGTGTACTCAGGATGTTGCCGTTATCGAAGTTAATATCGAAGTCGGCATAGAGTTCCCGGATGAAGTCGGCGCGATCGTTGAACTCCTGGAATCTCAGGTCGTTGGAGTCTTTGTCCAGATACCCGTTGATACAGCCGCGGTCGTCTTTGTCACAAGGGCGCACCGGAACGCCGAAGGCGACACCGTTGTTCTGTGAATGCAAATGCTCCCCCAGAACCACCATGCCATCATTGGGGTTCTGGCTAACATCAAAGCCAAAAGCGTTACCAGGGGGCAAAGGAATAGCACTTGCAGGACTGCCAGCACCACTTCCATGCGGAACAGTGCCTTGAGGTAGATCTTGTAACTGAACCGGACCCCCTGCGTTTCGTCCATACTCATCATCATTCAGATCATAAACTCCGTCATAACTTCCCCGGAGTGTGGCGTTGAAGCCCACATTGCTAAAAATTCCCACATCACCGGCTTTTTTCTCCAGCTCTAGTTGCAAGGTATTGCGGAATTTCGAAAGCCCCACGCCTTCTCGGCCGTAGGTGGCGTTTTCAACGTAACCGTTAACGCGGGTATCTTCTGCCGCTACGGTTGTGGTCAATGGAGTCAGCGCCAGGCAGGCACCACCCGCAAGGGTGTAGCACCAGAACCTCAGGCCTTTTGTTTTTATTTGCATGGCTTGTCCTCGTTACAGGTTTTTTTGGAGTTTCGTACCGGTTTACGCCCGGTACGGTTCTCCTGGCACAAATCCGTCCTCCTGCTTCCTGGCGGGAGCAGCAGCCGGAGTTGATTTCGGTTTTCTGTGTTCGGAATGCAGAATGCCGTCTTCATCTGCGTAGACGTCGGTGATAAAGCGTGGCTTGAAGACCAGCACCCATGAGGGCACCAGAAGCATTGCGGCAAGACCGTTGATGATGATCATTACGCACAGCAATAACGCGGCATCGGACTGGAAACGCAGGTCAGAGAAGATCACCCACATGATGATTCCTGCCATCAGTGTCAGTGCGGTGAAGCTGATTGCCATGCCGGTTGTAGAAATAGAACGCTGCACAGCTTCCCGGAGGTTCTGAAACTTGGCCATTTCTTCCCGGATGCGATCCATCATGTAGATGGAGTAATCAATACCGACACCTATGCCCACGGCGATTACCGGCACCGTGTTGATGTCGATACTCAGGCTGTTCAGGCCCATATAAGCGTAGGTCAGGGTGGTGGCAAACAGCATAGCCATCAACATCATGAGGCCGGCGTGCCATGAGGTGTAGAACAGCATGACGAAAGCGAAGATCAGCAGGAATACAAGCGGCAGAACGATTACATTGGTCTCGAATGCTGATTCGTTCATTGCGGCCGCTACGCCCAGGGTGCCCCCGGCCAGCCGAATGGTCAGTCCTTCTACGCTATCGCCATTCTCTGCAATCCATTCCTTTGCCATGTGAATGGCGCGGCGAATGGTTTCGCCCTGACGATCCTTGTAGTAGAAAACCAGGTTGGCAACGCGGTCGTCGGTATCGTTGAACTCATCCAGAGCTCCGGGGATCGGGCTGGACGCCATGTAGGTAAACATCAAACCGCCCACGTAACCTGCATCATGGGGAATCTGGAACCAGCGGGGATCGTCGTTGTGCATCAGGCGGTTTACCTGCTTGACCAGGTCTGGCAGTCCCTTGGCGCCACCTACCTCCGGGTCAGTCAGCATATGGGCCTGAAGGTCGGCCAAAGCTGTCAGTACCTCCGGGCGTTTCAGCCCTCCTTTTTCATCGGTTTCAGCAACGATATAAAGTTCTTCTGATCCAGGGAAACGCTCGTTCACGATCCGGGACGAGACGTTGTAGTCATGATCTGGATAGAGAATTGGAGAACCGGGCTCGGAGTCGCCAATCTGGACATTGGATGCGGCCAAGAGTCCGCCGAGCATCGCAATGGCGCCTACGGCCAGGATGACTCGGGCAGAACCCGGTTTGGTGACCATGCGCGAACTGGTGCTACCAATATGGCGCAACACCGTTTCCCGGATTTTCGGGTTCTTGGGTGTTGGCAGGATGGAGAGCAGCAGTGGTACACCTACCAGAACGGTGAAGACCACGGTGATGGCCCACAAGGAGGCATAGATGCCAAGGTGGGTGTTGAGAGGGATAGAGCCAATGGCGATAAGGGATAGACCGATGGCGTCAGACACCACCCCTAGCGATCCTGGACGGAACAGGCTGTCAAAGGTTGCCTTGGCAGCTTTCGGGCCGTTACCCAGTTCCTGGGTTTCGGCATAATAACGCTCAACCAGCTGAACCCCGTGGCTCATGGCTCGCGCAGCAATCAAAAAGGGGATTACCAGGCCGAGAGGGTCAAGGTTGTAACCCAGGAAGCTGATAATCCCAAGCCCCCATATTGTGGAGACAAGAACGCCGCCTAGGGGGATGAGCACACCGTACGCTTTACGGAAGTGGAAGATGAGCAGCGCTAGCATGGCGAGCACAGTGAACACAAAAATTTGCAGGATCTGATCCATATAGGTGTAGGCCCAACCCACTAATACCGGCTGGCCTGTGGCATAGATGGTAACGCCTTCCGATGCCTCTTCAGCTCGCAGTTCCTGGAGTTGGGCAAACGTTGTTTCATAATCTAGTTTGCTTTCGATCAGCTGCGCTTTGACCAGCGCCATCTTCAAGTCGGGTGACACGAGAGGCCCATAGACCCGCGGGTTTGCTGCAACATCAGCGCGCATGGATTCCAGTTCATCGGAGGAATACAGACCGCGAGTGGAGTCGTAGTAGGGCTCGGAGTTAATACTACCTACTTCGGTGAGCCATACTTTTCGGGAGTTTCGATGGGTGACACTGGATACCAGGTTGTGGTTTACACCCGGCAGGCTATCGACGGCCTGAGTAATTCGATCGATGCGAGCGAGATTTTCATTCGTGAAAATATCGCCTTCTTCAAACTCAACCCCTACCACCAAAACATTAGCACCACCGAAACTGTCTTTGATGGAGTTGTGCAGTTCAATGTAGGGGTGTTGTTGGGGCAGCAGGTCAGCAAAGTCGGTAAAGATTTTCAAACCGGGAATTCGCAGGGCGAAAACCAGGGTCAGAATAGCAATCAGTGAGAGCACCTTGCGTGGGTTGTTGAATATCCACACTTCCAGCAGGTGCATCAGGTGCGTGAAGCGATGCAGTTTGGACATGGTCAGTTACCTCAGTCTGTGCTGGCGGCAAGGGCCGTTTGGGGTTTAATGTCGAATAGCAGGCCTCGGCCTCCGGCTACGAGAAGACGCTGGTCAGGCAGAGCCAGCCCGGCCCTGAGGTAGAGCGGCTGTTCGGATTCGGAGATCTTGTTCCAGGTATCCTGCTGCAGTTGCAGTACAGTGGCGTTGTCTGCCAACGCATAAAGGCTGGTGTCTCCAGCTATGAAACCGAAGATCGGAGCATTGGTTGCTGTCGACATCTGTTCCCAGTTCTGACCGCCGTCGTTGGTCTGGTAGATGAAGCCGTTAAGGCCGCCTATCCAACCGTTATCGGCGTCCTTGAAGTAACTGGTGTGAATGTAGAATTCGTCAGGGGCATTCCCGGCAATATCCCAATTCTCACCACCATCTTCGCTCTTCAGAACAAGCCCGTATTCACCAGTTGCAATGGCCTGATCTTGGTTGATGAATTGGAGGTTATTGATGATGGCATCTTCGTAAAGGGAAGCCTCGCTCCATGATTCGCCCTGGTCTGCACTGTGCTGAACCGTTGTGAAGCTCCCTGCAGTCACCCACTTGCCATCAGGCGAGCAGGCAACAGTCATCATCTGCTCCTGGCTGGGGAGGGCATGTTTTACCCAGTTTTGGGCGGACGCATCGCCATGCCAGAGGTTATTGTCAAAGCTAAGCGCAATGAAGCTTTGATCAGGACACGATGTAATCGACAGGAAGCTGTTCCCGGTGATTTCAGGATGCCGTTTCCATCTCTTCCCTTGATCACTGCTGGAGAGAAGAACGCCATCGTTGCCAGCAACAACAATAGTGTTCCGGTTGCTGGCCATGGCCTGATAGAAATCGGTTCTTTTGGTGGGCTGATTCTCAATGCTTCTGACCGCTTCAAGGTTGAGCGGGGCTTCGCATCCTGTCAGCAATAGTGTAAGTGTAGTGGCGCTAGTGTCCCGTCTGGGTAATCCGTTTATTTATTATCAATAACACTCAGCTTTGCTCGCGTCACTGAAGTCATAATCGATTCTGCACTCTTGTGCCAGCGGAACGGCTTTGCCAGTTTCTCATTATGAGTTTGGATAAAGCGACGAATCGCCTTCTTAAGTTCGCCGACACTGGTAAAAATGCCACGGTACAAAGCGCGGCGTTCCAGTTGACCAAACCAGCCCTCCACAGCATTCAGCCAAGAGGCGCTGGTTGGTGTGAAGTGAAGCTTGAACCGGGGATGCTTTTCCAGCCAGGCTTTCACTTCTGGTGTTTTGTGAGTCGAGCTGTTGTCCAGAATCAGATGAAGGTCCTGCTCTTTCGGTGTTTCTCGATCAATTTGTCGCAGAAAATCGAGAAACTCTTTGGCGCGGTGACGTTGTGTAATGCGCCCAATCACTTCGCCGTTCAGGGTATTCAGGGCCGCGTATAAGCTGGTCGTCCCGTGCCTCTTGTAATCGTGGGTACGGCGCTCGATCTGGCCGGGTTTCAGTTGCAGCTTTGGTTGAGTGCGATCCAGTGCCTGGATCTGCGTTTTTTCGTCAACCGACAGCACCAGCGCGTTATCCGGCGGATTCAGGTACAGGCCAACGACATCGAAAACCTTCTCAGCAAAGTCTGGATCGTTGCTTATTTTGAAGGTTTTCAGCCGGTGTGGTTTCAGGTCAGCCGCTTTCCAGATCTGATGCACTTGCCAGCGGCTAACACCGGCATATTCGGCCATCAACCGGACGCTCCAGTGGGTAGATTCCTTGGGCAGCTTTTTGACCGTGTCATCAAGAATAGCTTTAACCTTTTTCTGGTCCAGCTTTCTGGGTTGTCCAGGTCTTGGTGCATCCCGAAGACCGCTCAGACCCTGTTCGGTGTAACGATTACGCCACTTGAATACCGTGGCCGTCGTGGTTCCCAGTTGCTCCGCAACGACTTTGGGTGATTCACCGGAATTCAGGGCCAAAACGATTCGTGCTCGCAGAACAAGATTCTGACTCAGCGTGCTTGTTCGCAACCAGCTTTCCAGCTCGAGTTGATCGTTTACCGTAAGATTAAAGGGTGCTGGTTTCCGGGCCAAAACAGAGTCTCCGAGCTCGTAAATAATAGCTCGAATTATAGCCCACTTCCGCTTAGGAATTAACCAGACGGAACACTAGTAAACACCAGTGCAACGCCGGAGGCGCGCACAGAGCGCATAGGGGCTTCTTGCATTGTTCTGTCACCGTCTTTGTTTTTGTGAAGTAAAGCGACTGACGGAGATTCAGCAATGCCTGTGCCAGATTATTATTGATTTTTTAACATACTGAATAACAGAGGGTTTTCTGGGGCAGGTAGTATCTTAACAATTGTGTGGATGATCATTTTCAGCGTTGACTTTTATCAAATGATGAATTTCAGATTCCAGTTGCTGATTTGATCAGTTTACGAAAGCAGCAACATCCGTGTCGCGCTCAAACAGTCTTAGTTCTCAGCGAGAATGCCCGACTTCTTTAGGCGATAGGCTAGTGCCGGGCGAGTAAGCCCGAGCAGTCTCGCAGCTTTTGATACGTTCTGGTTGGCTTGTTCCATCGCTTGCTTCATTAACGTTTCTTCGACCTGGTCAAGGCTGATACCCTGTTCGATCACTTGGTCCGACCAGCTTCCGCCGTACCCACCGGGCTTGCCAGAACGCATGTTTCCGTCATCATCAATGTGTTCAACAGAATCCGGGCTGATTTGAGGGGGGCTCACGAATAGAGCGTCCTGACTGATCGTCTCGTTGTTGTCCGTAAGTATCACGCCTCGCTCGATCACGTTTTCCAGTTCACGAATGTTGCCTGGCCACCGGTATTGCATGCATAGCTCCAGAGCCTTGTCTGAGAGTCCCAGTGTTCGTTTGTTGTATTGGGCGTGGAACTTTTCCAGGAAGTGACTGGCCAGGAGCGGCAAATCTTCCTGGCGATCTCGCAATGGTGGAATGTGTACGGGAAACACGTTCAGTCGATAAAACAGGTCTGCCCGAAATTTGCCGTCTTCAACCGCCTGTTCGAGACTCTCGTTGGTGGCTGCGATGACTCGGACGTTTACCTTCCGGGTGCGATTGTCGCCGACTCTTTCGAGTTCGCTTTCCTGAAGTACCCGAAGAAGCGTGGCTTGTGCCCGGGGGGTTAGCTCAATGACCTCGTCCAGAAAGATTGTGCCGCCATCCGCTCTTTCAAAGCGGCCCTCCCGGGACTGATTGGCGCCGGTGTATGCACCTTTCTCTACACCGAACAGTTCGGCTTCGATCAGGTCTGGCGGAAGGGCTGCACAGTTCACCGCGATGAAGGGGCCATCAGAGCGCTCGCTGCGCAGGTGAACGCTTTGTGCGATGACCTCCTTGCCAACCCCTGTCTCGCCAAGCAGTAACAGTGAAACCCTTCCCTGCGCTGCCTTGTCGATCATTTTGCAGACTTTGTTGTACGAAGCAGACTGCCCGATACCGTAGTACTGGCCTTGTTGTCTCTGCAGCGTGCTGCGTAGGGAGTTCAACTGTTCCTGAAGGTCGTAGAGTTCTTCGATCATTGGGTCTGTTTTGAAGTAACGGGAGAACTCTTCCGCGTCGGGCCATTCTTCCGCGGGCTTTCCTTCTATCATGCAGGTTTCGTCACCGCAGCCGCGGCAGCTGACTTCCCGGAAGATGATCTCCCTCCCCATAAATGAGGAAGTGTAAGCGCAGGCATAGCCCAGCAAAACCCAGCAGGCGGGCTTCTTCATTTGGCCGAGTTCGGTTTTGCAGATTTCAACTTCCCAGGAGTCGATCCACTCAAGCCGGCCATAGAAATCGCCCGTTTCCTGGTCCAGGTCAATATCCAGGGGAACAACTTTCACCATTCCTTTGAGGGAGTGGAGCTGGGGCCCTGCAAGAAAAATGTCCAGCTCGCTGCAGTGAGGACGTAACTTGCGGGCAAGCTCTGCGTCTTTGAGGCCGGACAGGTACCCCAGTCGCAAGAAAAAGCCCTTGGCTCTTTCTGTGCCCATGCTATTGACAATTTCGCGACGGAAGGCCGCTAGTGATGTCAGGTTCATCAGCAACATGCGTTGCTCGCCAAACCAGATTTTGCCTTCCGAGCTGTGGAAATGAATCTGCTCCGTCAGATCCTTGAAATCCGTGTAGTTCAGTTGTGGCTTATAACTGACAGCCATGGTCGGAGACCCCCGTTAATTGTTGTGGGTGGGGAGTGGCTCTGGTGGAGCTCATTAATTGATCATCTAGCACATGATCGAAGTCAAAAATCAACCAAATAGTAAAAATTGGCAGCTGAAATGGTAATTGGCGGCTAGTCGACCATTTGAGGAGGTGTCTCCTTTTATTGATCATTTGATGAAAAATCGATGGTGGTTTGGGTGGCCTGATGTCCCTAGGTCTCAGCGTAGAAATTTTCTGTGAATAGAAAAGGTGTTTTGAATCAGTCTCCTGTGATTGTGTTTCCGCACAAAGACTAAAAGTGGCACAGGCGTTGCTCAATACTTGTCAGCCAACAAAAAACACAATCGGGGCTAACCATGACTAACGCAACCAACGAAAAAACCTTTGACGAAATGACCCGCTATATCCGGGTCCGCAGCGAGCCCGGCGACAAATTCGTGGAATTTGACTTTGCCATTGGTCATCCGGAGCTGTTCGTTGAACTGGTGCTACCCAAAGAAGCCTTCGAAATTTTCTGCAAGCACAACAACGTAGTCCATATGGATTCGGAAATGATCCGCGAGATTGACGAGGACATGATGAAGTGGCGCTTCGGAGAGCGCGGCCAACGTTACTGAATACTAGCAACACCCACAATCTGATCCACAAAAACAAAACGGAAAGGTTGATATGAATATCGAAATCAAAACCACCTCGGTGGAGCCCATTCGTCACACCTACAGCCACATTGCGCGCCGATTTGGCGACAAGCCGGCGACTCGCTATCAGGAAGCGAGCTACGACCTGGAGGCGAAAACCAACTTCCACTATCGCCCCCAATGGGATTCCCGATACGAGCTCAATGATGATCGCCGTACCGCCATCCGCATGGACGACTGGTACGCGGTGTCTGATCCCCGCCAGTACTACTACGGCGTCTACGTAGGCAACCGGGCCAAAATGCAGGAGTCCGCCGAGACCAGCTTTGGTTTTTGCGACAAGCGCAACTTGTTGACGCGCCTGCCGGAAGAGACTCAGAAGCAGCTGCTGCGCCTGCTGGTGCCTCTTCGTCATGTTGAACTGGGCGCCAACATGAACAACAGCAAGATCTCGGGTGACGCTGTAGCCACCACCGTTTCCCAGATGCACATCTACGCCGCGATGGATCGTCTGGGCATTGGTCAGTACCTGTCTCGCATTGCTCTGTTGATTGACGGTAGTACCGGTAAGGCACTGGACGAGTCCAAAGGCTACTGGATGGATGACGAGCTGTGGCAGCCCATGCGCAAACTCGTGGAGGACACCCTGGTTGTTGATGACTGGTTCGAACTGACCCTGGTTCAGAACATTCTGTTGGATGGACTGATGTACACCCTGGTGTACCACAAAATGGATGCCTGGCTTGCGACTCAGGGTGCGGAAGACGTTTCCATGCTCACCGAGTTCATGCGCGACTGGTACAAAGAATCCCTTCGCTGGACCAACGCCATGATCAAAGCCGTCGCCGGTGAGAGCGAAGCCAATTGCGAACTGCTCCAGACGTGGATCGATCAGTGGGAGCCGCAGATCTATAGCGCTCTCCAACCACTGGCAGAAGCCTCGGTGGGTATTGACGCTCTGGATGAAGCACGGGCGGAGCTTTCTACCCGCCTGAAGAAATTCGGACTGCAGAGTAGGGGAGTCTCAGCATGAGCCAGTTGGTATTCATTGTATTTCAGGACAACGACGACTCTCGCTATCTAGCCGAAGCGGTTATGGAGGATAACCCTCATGCGGAAATACAGCACCAGCCTGCGTTGATCCGGATCCAGGCTGAGAAGCGCCTGGTGATAAACCGGGAAACGATGGAAGAAAAGCTGGCTCGCGATTGGGATGTTCAGGAAATGCTCGTAAACGTCATCAGCATCGGCGGCAATGTCGATGAGGACGATGACCATTTTATTCTTGAGTGGAATTAATTGGGAGAATCATCATGGCTGTTCAAAACAAGAAATTGAATCTCAAAGACAAATACCAGTATCTGACCCGCGACATGAGTTGGGAGCCTACCTACCAGAAAAAAGAAGACATTTTTCCGCACGAGGACTTTGAAGGTATCAAGATTACCGATTGGTCTCAGTGGGAAGACCCATTCCGTCTGACCATGGATTCGTACTGGAAGTATCAGGCGGAAAAAGAGAAGAAGCTGTACGCCATTTTTGATGCGTTTGCCCAGAATAATGGCCACCAGAACATTTCAGACGCTCGCTACGTCAACGCCCTGAAGCTGTTCATAGGTGGCATATCTCCGTTGGAACATGGGGCCTACCAGGGTTATGCCAAGGCAGGTCGTCAGTTCAGTGGTGCTGGTGCGCGGGTGGCTTGTCAGATGCAGTCGATTGACGAGTTGCGTCATTCGCAGACCCAGCAACACGCCATGAGTCATTACAACAAGCACTTTAACGGCCTGCATGATGCTGCGCACATGCACGACCGGGTGTGGTTCCTGTCGGTGCCCAAGTCGTTCTTTGACGATGCCCGCACCGCTGGCCCGTTCGAATTCCTGACCGCCATTTCGTTCTCGTTCGAGTATGTGCTGACTAACCTCGTGTTTGTTCCGTTTATGTCGGGCGCCGCATACAACGGCGACATGGCCACCGTGACCTTCGGCTTCTCTGCCCAGTCAGACGAAGCACGCCACATGACCTTGGGCCTTGAGGTGATCAAGTTCATCCTGGAGCAGCACGAAGACAATGTGCCCATTGTTCAGCGCTGGATCGATAAGTGGTTCTGGCGCGGATTCCGCCTGCTCAGCCTGGTCAGCCTGATGATGGACTACATGCTGCCGAACAAGGTGATGAGCTGGGCCGAGGCCTGGGAAGTGTATTACGAGCAGAACGGTGGAGCCCTGTTCCAGGATCTGGAGCGTTACGGCATCCGTCCGCCCAAGTACCAGGAGGTGGCCAACGATGCCAAGCATCACCTGAGCCACCAGCTGTGGACCACTTTCTACCAGTATAGCCATGCCACCAACTTCCATACCTGGGTTCCAGAGAAGGAAGAAATGGACTGGATGTCTGAAAAGTACCCGGACACTTTCGACAAGTACTACCGTCCGCGTTACGAGTACCTGGCGAAAGAGGCCGCCGCTGGCCGTCGCTTCTACAACAACACCCTGCCGCAACTGTGCCAGGTGTGCCAGGTACCGAACCTGTTCACCGAAATGGGCGCGCCTACCAAGTTGAGCCATCGTCAGTTGGTTCATGAAGGCGAGCGTTACCATTTCTGCTCCGAAGCCTGCTGCGACATCTTCAAGCACGAGCCGGAAAAATATGTGCAGGCCTGGCTGCCGGTGCATCAGATCTATCAGGGTAACTGCGAAGGCGCAGATGTCGAGACCGTGGTGCAGAAGTACTACCACATCAACATCGGCGAGGACAATTTCGAGTACCTCGGTTCGCCGGACCACAAGCGCTGGATGTCCATCAAGGGCGAAAAGCCTGCTGATGAGAACCAGGACGCCGCCTGATACTGACCCGGGAGTCGCCCGGTAGCCACTGGCGCCGGGCGAACCACCCACAAAAACAACAAGGTGACCATCATGAGTGTAAGCGCACTTTACGACTACAAGTTTGAACCGAAAGACAAGGTCGAAAACTTTCACGGCATGCAGCTGCTGTATATCTACTGGCCCGACCACCTGCTGTTCTGCGCGCCGTTTGCGTTGCTGGTGCAGCCGGATATGACCTTCCGTGCCCTGGTGGAGGAGATCCTCAAGCCGGCCACCGCAGCACACCCGGAATCTGCAAAAGCGGACTTCCTGAATGCTGAATGGCTGCTGAACGATGAGCTGTTCACCCCGAATGCGGATGCCACCCTGAAAGACCAGGGCATTGATCACAAAAGCATGCTGACGGTTACCACGCCGGGCCTGAAAGGCATGGCGAACGCCGGATACTGAGGGCAGAGCGATGAGTCATACCGTTACTATCGAGCCGATTGGCGAGCAGATTGAAGTCGAGGATGGCCAGACTATCCTCCAGGCGGCCCTTCGCCAGGGTGTGTGGTTGCCCTTCGCTTGCGGTCACGGCACCTGTGCTACCTGCAAGGTGCAGGTGCTTGAGGGCGACGTCGAGATTGGCGACGCCTCACCGTTTGCCCTGATGGACGTGGAGCGAGGCGAAGGCAAGGTGCTGGCCTGCTGCGCCACAGTGGAAAGCGACGTGACCATCGAAGCCGATATCGATGTCGACCCGGACTTCGAGGGCTACCCGGTGGAGGATTACGTAGCGACAGTAACGGATATTGTTGACCTGTCGCCCACCATCAAGGGTCTGCACCTGAAACTGGACCGCCCGATGACCTTCCAGGCTGGCCAGTACATCAACATCGAAGTGCCCGGAGTTGAGGGTGCCCGCGCGTTCTCACTCGCTAACCCGCCAGGCAAGCCCGATGAAGTGGAACTGCACATTCGCCTGGTTGAAGGGGGCGCTGCAACCACCTACATCCACGAGCAGCTGAAAGCAGGCGATGAACTGAACCTGTCCGGCCCCTATGGGCAGTTCTTTGTGCGCAGTTCCCAGCCTGGTGATCTGATCTTCATCGCGGGTGGTTCAGGGCTTTCCAGCCCGCAATCGATGATTCTCGACCTGCTGGAGCAGAACGACGAACGCAAGATCGTGTTGTTCCAGGGCGCCCGCAACCTCGCAGAGCTCTACAACCGCGAACTGTTTGAAGCACTGGATCGTGACCACGACAACTTTACCTACGTGCCGGCCCTGAGCCAGGCCGAGGACGATGCCGACTGGCAGGGCTTCCGGGGTTATGTGCACGACGCCGCCAAGGAACACTTTGGCGGCCGGTTTTCCGGTAACAAGGCTTACCTGTGTGGCCCACCTCCGATGATCGATGCAGCGATCACCGCCCTGATGCAAGGCCGGTTGTTCGAGCGGGACATCTTCATGGAGAAATTCCTGACAGCGGCCGACGGTGCGGAAGAGACCCAGCGTTCGGCTCTGTTCAAGAAAATCTGACCGGGAGAGGGCGATGGTTGCGTACCAGGTATATAACCGGACGACCGGTGACCGCTTCAGCTGCGAGGAAGGGCAGAGCGTACTCAAGGCCATGGAATCGAAGGGCTACAAGTGTGTGCCGGTGGGTTGCCGGGGTGGAGGCTGCGGCTTCTGCATGATCAAAGTAATTAGCGGCAGTTATGAGTGCGGAAAGATGAGTAAGCGCCACTGTCCGCCTGAGGCATTGGAGAACGGGGAAGTGCTGGCTTGCCGCATCTACCCGACAAAGGACCTGGTTATCGAATGTCATCCTGGAGCCGGCAATTTTGCCGACTGAACAAGAACAAAAGATTAGAGGAAATCGTCATGAGAAAAGGTGTAATGCGTCCCGGTCACGTACAGGTACGGGTTCTGGATATCGATGAAGCCGTCCAACACTACACCGAGCTGCTGGGCATGATCGAAACCGATCGTGACGACCAGGGCCGGGTGTACCTGAAAGCCTGGACCGAAGTAGACAAATTCTCCCTGGTATTGCGGGAAACCGACGAGCCGGGTTGTGACTTTATGGGCTTCAAGGTGCTGGACGAAGCCGCCCTCAACCAGCTGGAAAAAGACCTGGTTGCCCACGGTCTGGAAGTGGAACACCTGCCAGCAGGCGAGCTGAAAGACTGCGGCCGCCGGATTCGGTTCACTGTGGCATCCGGCCATGCTTTCGAGCTGTATGCCGATAAGGAATACACCGGCAAGTGGGGCGTCAGCGATGTCAATCCGGAAGCCTGGCCCCGTGGCCTGAAGGGCATGAAAGCGGTGCGCTTTGACCACTGCCTGTTCTATGGCCCCAACCTGGCCGCCGTGTACGACGTCTTCGTGAACGTACTGGGCTTCCACCTGGTCGAGCAGGTGGTCGATCCGGAAGGTACCCGCATTGCCCAGTTCCTGACCTCCTCGATGAAAGAGCACGACATTGCTTTCATCCACAGTGACGACCCGGGCAAGTTCCACCACGCCTCCTTCTTCCTGGAAACCTGGGAAGACGTACTGCGGGCCGCGGACCTGATCTCCATGACCGATACCTCGATCGATATCGGCCCGACCCGTCACGGCCTGACACATGGCAAGACCATTTACTTCTTCGATCCGTCCGGAAACCGCAACGAAGTGTTCTGCGGCGGCGACTACACCTATCCGGATCACAAGCCGATTACCTGGAAAGCGGAAGATCTTGGCAAGGCAATTTTCTACCACGATCGCGTGCTGAATGAACGCTTCCTGACGGTTATGACCTGATCCTCTGATTGTCCCCGGGCCTGGGGCCCGGGGCAGAGAAGCTACCTGAACAGAATTGAAGAACACCTGAATTTGACTGTGAGGCCATCATGAATGCTCCTGTAGACAGCCCCGAAATCGGGCGCGAAATCATTGCCGCCGGCTACCGCACCAACGTCCATGATCAGGGCGAGGGCTTTCCGCTGATGATGATCCATGGCTCAGGCCCCGGTGTAACCGCGTGGGCTAACTGGCGCCTGGTGATTCCGGAGCTTGCCAAAGAACGACGGGTGGTTGCCCCGGACATGCTGGGTTTTGGATACAGCGAACGCCCGGAAGACCAGGTTTATAACCGTGAACGCTGGGTAGCCCATGCCATCGGAGTAATGGACGAACTGGGGCTGGAGCAGGTTGACCTGGTGGGTAATTCGTTCGGTGGTGGCCTGGCCCTGTCTCTGGCGATTGAGCACCCGCAGCGCGTGCGTCGCCTGGTGTTGATGGGCTCGGTGGGTGTCAGTTTCCCAATTACCAAGGGCCTGGACGAAGTCTGGGGTTACCAGCCATCACCTGAAAACATGCGCCGGTTGATGGATGTGTTCGCCTACGACAAGAGCCTGCTCACTGATGAGCTGGCGGAAATGCGCTATCAGGCCAGTATTCGCCCGGGCTTCCAGGAATCGTTTGCTGCCATGTTCCCGGCCCCGCGTCAGCGCTGGGTTGATAACCTGGCCAGCCCGGAAGAAGCGATTCGCGCATTGCCCCATGAAACACTGATTCTGCACGGCCGTGAAGACGAGGTTATTCCCCTTGAAGCGTCCTTGAAGCTGGCGGAACTGATTGACCGGGCGCAGCTGCATGTATTTGGCCGCTGTGGGCACTGGACCCAGATTGAACACGCCAACCGCTTTGCCAGGCTGGTCAGTGATTTTCTGGGTGAGGCTGACTGACTCGGGGCTACAGTTCAGCGGACTTGCGAATGACGAAGTCCACGAAGGAGCGGATCTTGTTGGGCAGCTGGTTCCGGTTGGGGTAGAGCATGTGAATGGTGCGGGTCTCCGACAGCCAGTCGCCCAACAGGCTCACCAGGGTGCCAGCTTCCAGATCTGCCTGAACCAGGTATCGGGGCAGGCAGCAGGCGCCCAGATGCGCCCGGACTGCATCGGCGGCCAACCGGATCTCGTCAGTTCGCAGCTTGGGCTTCGGTGAGTAAGTAACCGAATGACCGGCCTGGTCGTGAAAGCGCCAGTACGGCTGACGCTTCAGGCCAACCAGGGGCAGTTGGTCAAGGTCGGATGGCTCTTTTGGCTCCGGATACTGCTCAAGCAGTCGGGGAGTGGCGACCACCACCAGTTCGGTGGCATGAAGATCACGGATGATCCAGTCGTTTACCGTCACGCCGCCAAGCCGGAAGGCAACATCGATGCCGTGAGCGACAAGGTCAATCGGTTCATTGGTAAACATCAGGTCAACGCTGACCAGTGGGTTCTCTTTCATAAACTCGAAAACCCACTCTTTAACGAAAAAGTGCCCGGCGGCAATCGGTGCTGTGATGCGGATGTCGCCAGAAATGCTGGCCAGCTCGGATTTGACGTTCTCCGCGGACAGCTCGAGGTCCGTAAATATGCCGGCAAGGCTTTTGTAGAAGCGCTGGCCGGAATCGGTAAGGCCGAACTTTTTTGCGCTGCGGTGAACCAGCTTGTAGCCAAGATCCTGCTCAAGTGTCTGAAGTCGGCGGGACAGGGTTGAGGTCGGGATTTTCAGAAAATCTGCAGCCGCAACAATGCTGCCTTTTTCGGCGACTTTGATGAAGTAAAACAGGTCCTGGTAGTTCATTTAAGGGCTTCTCGGATGATTGTTAACGCAATCAGCAGGTTATTGCCTGGAACTCTAGCATGAAGGTGGTCGGTATGCCTGCTCAAGCTTCCATTTTCGGGATTTTGAGCGCCCGTATGAGTGGGTCTTATCCGGAACCCTAATCCCTATAATCGGGAACAGGTTGCCACTAAAGCAATAACAAACACAAAGAGGTACTTGTCATGAGAAAAGGTGTAATGCGTCCCGGTCACGTACAGGTACGGGTTCTGGATATCGATGAAGCCGTCCAACACTACACCGAGCTGCTGGGCATGATCGAAACCGATCGTGACGACCAGGGCCGGGTGTACCTGAAAGCCTGGACCGAAGTAGACAAATTCTCCCTGGTATTGCGGGAAACCGACGAGCCGGGTTGTGACTTTATGGGCTTCAAGGTGCTGGACGAAGCCGCCCTCAACCAGCTGGAAAAAGACCTGGTTGCCCACGGTCTGGAAGTGGAACACCTGCCAGCAGGCGAGCTGAAAGACTGCGGCCGCCGGATTCGGTTCACTGTGGCATCCGGCCATGCTTTCGAGCTGTATGCCGATAAGGAATACACCGGCAAGTGGGGCGTCAGCGATGTCAATCCGGAAGCCTGGCCCCGTGGCCTGAAGGGCATGAAAGCGGTGCGCTTTGACCACTGCCTGTTCTATGGCCCCAACCTGGCCGCCGTGTACGACGTCTTCGTGAACGTACTGGGCTTCCACCTGGTCGAGCAGGTGGTCGATCCGGAAGGTACCCGCATTGCCCAGTTCCTGACCTCCTCGATGAAAGAGCACGACATTGCTTTCATCCACAGTGACGACCCGGGCAAGTTCCACCACGCCTCCTTCTTCCTGGAAACCTGGGAAGACGTACTGCGGGCCGCGGACCTGATCTCCATGACCGATACCTCGATCGATATCGGCCCGACCCGTCACGGCCTGACACATGGCAAGACCATTTACTTCTTCGATCCGTCCGGAAACCGCAACGAAGTGTTCTGCGGCGGCGACTACACCTATCCGGATCACAAGCCGATTACCTGGAAAGCGGAAGATCTTGGCAAGGCAATTTTCTACCACGATCGCGTGCTGAATGAACGCTTCCTGACGGTTATGACCTGATCCTCTGATTGTCCCCGGGCCTGGGGCCCGGGGCAGAGAAGCTACCTGAACAGAATTGAAGAACACCTGAATTTGACTGTGAGGCCATCATGAATGCTCCTGTAGACAGCCCCGAAATCGGGCGCGAAATCATTGCCGCCGGCTACCGCACCAACGTCCATGATCAGGGCGAGGGCTTTCCGCTGATGATGATCCATGGCTCAGGCCCCGGTGTAACCGCGTGGGCTAACTGGCGCCTGGTGATTCCGGAGCTTGCCAAAGAACGACGGGTGGTTGCCCCGGACATGCTGGGTTTTGGATACAGCGAACGCCCGGAAGACCAGGTTTATAACCGTGAACGCTGGGTAGCCCATGCCATCGGAGTAATGGACGAACTGGGGCTGGAGCAGGTTGACCTGGTGGGTAATTCGTTCGGTGGTGGCCTGGCCCTGTCTCTGGCGATTGAGCACCCGCAGCGCGTGCGTCGCCTGGTGTTGATGGGCTCGGTGGGTGTCAGTTTCCCAATTACCAAGGGCCTGGACGAAGTCTGGGGTTACCAGCCATCACCTGAAAACATGCGCCGGTTGATGGATGTGTTCGCCTACGACAAGAGCCTGCTCACTGATGAGCTGGCGGAAATGCGCTATCAGGCCAGTATTCGCCCGGGCTTCCAGGAATCGTTTGCTGCCATGTTCCCGGCCCCGCGTCAGCGCTGGGTTGATAACCTGGCCAGCCCGGAAGAAGCGATTCGCGCATTGCCCCATGAAACACTGATTCTGCACGGCCGTGAAGACGAGGTTATTCCCCTTGAAGCGTCCTTGAAGCTGGCGGAACTGATTGACCGGGCGCAGCTGCATGTATTTGGCCGCTGTGGGCACTGGACCCAGATTGAACACGCCAACCGCTTTGCCAGGCTGGTCAGTGATTTTCTGGGTGAGGCTGACTGACTCGGGGCTACAGTTCAGCGGACTTGCGAATGACGAAGTCCACGAAGGAGCGGATCTTGTTGGGCAGCTGGTTCCGGTTGGGGTAGAGCATGTGAATGGTGCGGGTCTCCGACAGCCAGTCGCCCAACAGGCTCACCAGGGTGCCAGCTTCCAGATCTGCCTGAACCAGGTATCGGGGCAGGCAGCAGGCGCCCAGATGCGCCCGGACTGCATCGGCGGCCAACCGGATCTCGTCAGTTCGCAGCTTGGGCTTCGGTGAGTAAGTAACCGAATGACCGGCCTGGTCGTGAAAGCGCCAGTACGGCTGACGCTTCAGGCCAACCAGGGGCAGTTGGTCAAGGTCGGATGGCTCTTTTGGCTCCGGATACTGCTCAAGCAGTCGGGGAGTGGCGACCACCACCAGTTCGGTGGCATGAAGATCACGGATGATCCAGTCGTTTACCGTCACGCCGCCAAGCCGGAAGGCAACATCGATGCCGTGAGCGACAAGGTCAATCGGTTCATTGGTAAACATCAGGTCAACGCTGACCAGTGGGTTCTCTTTCATAAACTCGAAAACCCACTCTTTAACGAAAAAGTGCCCGGCGGCAATCGGTGCTGTGATGCGGATGTCGCCAGAAATGCTGGCCAGCTCGGATTTGACGTTCTCCGCGGACAGCTCGAGGTCCGTAAATATGCCGGCAAGGCTTTTGTAGAAGCGCTGGCCGGAATCGGTAAGGCCGAACTTTTTTGCGCTGCGGTGAACCAGCTTGTAGCCAAGATCCTGCTCAAGTGTCTGAAGTCGGCGGGACAGGGTTGAGGTCGGGATTTTCAGAAAATCTGCAGCCGCAACAATGCTGCCTTTTTCGGCGACTTTGATGAAGTAAAACAGGTCCTGGTAGTTCATTTAAGGGCTTCTCGGATGATTGTTAACGCAATCAGCAGGTTATTGCCTGGAACTCTAGCATGAAGGTGGTCGGTATGCCTGCTCAAGCTTCCATTTTCGGGATTTTGAGCGCCCGTATGAGTGGGTCTTATCCGGAACCCTAATCCCTATAATCGGGAACAGGTTGCCACTAAAGCAATAACAAACACAAAGAGGTACTTGTCATGAGAAAAGGTGTAATGCGTCCCGGTCACGTACAGGTACGGGTTCTGGATATCGATGAAGCCGTCCAACACTACACCGAGCTGCTGGGCATGATCGAAACCGATCGTGACGACCAGGGCCGGGTGTACCTGAAAGCCTGGACCGAAGTAGACAAATTCTCCCTGGTATTGCGGGAAACCGACGAGCCGGGTTGTGACTTTATGGGCTTCAAGGTGCTGGACGAAGCCGCCCTCAACCAGCTGGAAAAAGACCTGGTTGCCCACGGTCTGGAAGTGGAACACCTGCCAGCAGGCGAGCTGAAAGACTGCGGCCGCCGGATTCGGTTCACTGTGGCATCCGGCCATGCTTTCGAGCTGTATGCCGATAAGGAATACACCGGCAAGTGGGGCGTCAGCGATGTCAATCCGGAAGCCTGGCCCCGTGGCCTGAAGGGCATGAAAGCGGTGCGCTTTGACCACTGCCTGTTCTATGGCCCCAACCTGGCCGCCGTGTACGACGTCTTCGTGAACGTACTGGGCTTCCACCTGGTCGAGCAGGTGGTCGATCCGGAAGGTACCCGCATTGCCCAGTTCCTGACCTCCTCGATGAAAGAGCACGACATTGCTTTCATCCACAGTGACGACCCGGGCAAGTTCCACCACGCCTCCTTCTTCCTGGAAACCTGGGAAGACGTACTGCGGGCCGCGGACCTGATCTCCATGACCGATACCTCGATCGATATCGGCCCGACCCGTCACGGCCTGACACATGGCAAGACCATTTACTTCTTCGATCCGTCCGGAAACCGCAACGAAGTGTTCTGCGGCGGCGACTACACCTACCCGGATCACAAGCCGATTACCTGGAAAGCAGAAGATCTTGGCAAAGCGATTTTCTATCACGATCGCGTGCTGAACGAACGCTTCCTGACGGTGTTGACCTGATCCAAAAGATACAGAACAGGACGAGCAACAATGAAAGAGATCAAACACTACATCAACGGCGAATACGTAGGCTCAGCCAACGGAAAACTGTTCGATAACGTAAACCCGGTGACCGGCCAGGTGTTTGCCAAGGTCCATGAAGCCGGCCGTGAAGAAGTGGACGCAGCCGTGAAGGCTGCCCGGGCGGCGCTGAATGGTCCTTGGGGCAAAATGACCCTGGATGAGCGTACCCGCATCCTGCACAAGGTGGCCGATGGCATTAACGACCGCTTTGACGAGTTTCTGGAAGCAGAGTGTCTGGACACCGGTAAGCCCAAGTCCATGGCCAGCCACATCGATATCCCCCGGGGTGCGGCCAACTTCAAAGTGTTCGCAGACATGGTCAAGAACGTGGCGGCGGAATCCTTTGAAATGGCGACACCGGATGGCACCGGCGCCCTGAACTACGCCGTACGTCGCCCCAAAGGCGTGATCGGTGTGATCAGCCCCTGGAACCTGCCGCTGCTGTTGATGACCTGGAAAGTGGGCCCGGCACTGGCCTGTGGTAACACCGTTGTGGTGAAGCCTTCCGAAGAAACCCCAACAACTACCGCGCTGCTGGGTGAAGTAATGAAAGACGCCGGCGTGCCTGATGGCGTGTACAACGTGGTACACGGTTTTGGTGGGGATTCTGCTGGTCAGTTCCTGACGGAGCATCAGGATGTAGATGGTTTCACCTTTACCGGCGAAACCACCACCGGCGAGACCATCATGAAGTCTGCTGCCAAAGGCATTCGGGACATCTCCCTGGAGCTGGGTGGCAAGAACGCCGGCCTGGTATTCGCCGACTGCGACATGGACAAGGCTATCGAAGGCACTATGCGTTCCGCTTTCGTCAACTGTGGTCAGGTGTGCCTGGGTACCGAGCGTGTTTACGTTGAACGCTCCATTTTCGACGAGTTTGTTTCCCGTCTGAAAGAAGAAGCGGAAAAGCTGCGCATTGGCCCGCCCGATGACGAGAAGGCCAACTTCGGCCCGCTGGTCAGTCTCAAGCACCGCGAGAAAGTGCTGTCCTACTACCAGAAAGCGGTGGAAGACGGTGCCACGGTGATTACTGGCGGTGGCGTGCCCGAGATGCCGCAAGAGTATGCAGGGGGAGCCTGGGTACAGCCCACGATCTGGACAGGCCTGCCGGACGATTCCGCCGTGGTAACCGACGAGATCTTCGGCCCTTGCTGTCATATCCGCCCGTTCGATACCGAGGAAGAAGCGATCGAGCTGGCCAACAGCCTGCCATACGGCCTGGCCTCCGCCATCTGGACCGAGAACGTGAGCCGCGCCCATCGTGTAGCGGGTAAGGTTGAAGCCGGCATCATCTGGGTGAACAGCTGGTTCCTGCGGGATCTGCGCACACCGTTTGGTGGCAGCAAGCAATCCGGTATCGGCCGTGAGGGCGGTGTGCACTCCCTGGAGTTCTACACCGAAATGAAGAACGTCTGCATCAAGCTCTAACGAGCCGGGGGCTATCCAATGGACCAGCAAAAAATCCAGCAGTTCGGCGACGAACTTTACGAGGCCATGGTCAAGCGGGAAGCGGTCTCCCCGCTGACCAGCCGTGGCGAAGACATCAGCATCGAGGATGCCTACCACATCTCCCTGCGCATGCTTGAGCGCCGGCAGCAGGCCGGTGCCCGGGTAATCGGCAAGAAGATCGGCGTTACCAGCAAAGCGGTGATGAACATGCTGAACGTTCATCAGCCGGATTTCGGTTACCTGACCGACGACATGGTGTTCAACAGCGGTGAAGCGGTGCCCATCAGCGACCGGCTGATTGCGCCAAGGGCTGAGGGAGAGATTGCCTTCGTCCTGAAGAAAGATCTGGCCGGCCCCGGCGTGACCAATGCCGACGTGCTGGCGGCCACCGAATGCGTGATGCCCTGTTTCGAGATTGTCGATTCCCGCATCCAGGACTGGAAGATCGCCATTCAGGACACCATTGCCGACAACGCTTCCTGCGGTTTGTTTGTGCTGGGTGACAACGCGGTCTCCCCTCGGGATGTTGACCTGGTGACTTGCGGCATGGTGGTGGAGAAGAACGGTTCCATCATCAGCACCGGCGCCGGCGCAGCCGCGTTGAGCTCTCCAGTGAACTGCGTGGCTTGGCTGGCCAACACCCTGGGCGAGTTTGGTATTTCCCTGAAGGCAGGTGAAGTCATCCTGTCGGGCTCCCTGGTACCGCTGGAGCCGGTGAAAGCCGGTGACACCATGCGTGTGGACATTGGCGGGATTGGCAGCGCATCTGTGCGCTTTGTCTGATCCGGACCAAACGAGGACATGATTATGAGCAAGAAAATCAAAGCCGCCATCATAGGTTCGGGCAACATCGGCACCGACCTGATGATCAAGATCCTGCGTAACGGCAAGAACATCGAAATGGGCGCCATGGTCGGTATTGACCCGGAATCCGACGGTTTGGCCCGTGCCAACCGCATGGGCGTGGCCACCACCCACGAAGGTGTAGATGGCCTGGTAAACATGCCGGAATTTGCCGACATCGACATCGTATTTGACGCCACCTCCGCCGGTGCCCACATGCACAACGAAGTGTTCCTGCGTGGCCATAAAGAAAACATCAAGATTGTGGACCTGACGCCCGCGGCCATCGGGCCGTACTGCGTGCCGGTAGTGAACCTTGAGCAGAACCTGAACGAAGGTAACGTGAACATGGTTACCTGCGGTGGCCAGGCCACCATCCCGATGGTGGCGGCCGTGTCTCGCGTGGCGAAGGTGCACTACGCCGAAATCGTAGCCTCGATCTCTTCGAAGTCTGCTGGCCCCGGCACCCGCGCCAACATCGACGAGTTCACCGAAACCACCTCCAAGGCTATTGAAGTGGTCGGTGGTGCCCAGAAAGGCAAGGCCATCATCATCCTGAATCCGGCTGAGCCACCCCTGCTGATGCGCGACACGGTTTACGTGCTGTCGGATGCAGCTGACCAGGCGGAAGTCGAAGCCTCCGTCGAAGAAATGGTGCAAGCCGTGTCGTCCTACGTGCCAGGCTACCGCCTCAAGCAGAAAGTCCAGTTCGACGTCATTCCCGAAGACCAGCCGATGAACGTCCCGGGTCTCGGCCGCTTCAGTGGCCTGAAAACCTCCATCTTCCTGGAAGTGGAAGGCGCCGCCCATTACCTGCCCGCGTACGCTGGCAACCTGGACATCATGACCTCCGCAGCTCTCGGCACCGCCGAGCGCATTGCCGAATCGCTGGTCAAGTGAGGAGACTGAATCATGACTTATAACCCTGGCAAGAAACTCTATATCTCCGACGTGACCCTGCGCGACGGTAGCCACGCCATTCGTCACCAGTACTCCATCAAAAACGTGCAGGACATCGCGCGGGCCCTGGATAAAGCGAAAGTCGACAGCATCGAAGTCGCCCACGGCGACGGCCTGCAAGGTTCCAGCTTTAACTACGGCTTTGGCGCCCACACCGACCTGGAGTGGATCGAAGCGGTGGCCGAAGTGGTGGAGCACGCCCAGATTGCCACCCTGCTGCTGCCCGGTATCGGTACCGTCCATGACTTGGACAACGCCTACCAAGCTGGTGCCCGCATCGTACGTGTGGCAACTCACTGCACTGAAGCCGATGTCTCCAAACAGCACATCGAGCACGCCAGAAAGCTTGGCATGGACACCGTGGGCTTTCTGATGATGAGCCATATGCAGACCCCGCAGGGCCTCGCAGAACAAGCCAAACTGATGGAGGATTACGGTGCTACCTGCCTGTACGTGGTGGACTCCGGCGGTGCCATGAACATGAACGACATCCGGGACCGATTCCGAGCCCTGAAGGATGTTCTGAAACCGGAAACCAAAACGGGCATCCACGCCCACCACAACCTGGCGCTGGGGGTGGCCAACTCCATCGTCGCAGTGGAAGAAGGCTGTGATCGCATCGACGCCAGCCTCTCCGGCATGGGCGCCGGTGCCGGCAACGCCCCGCTGGAAGTGTGCATTGCCGCCTTCGACAAAATGGGCTGGGACCATGGCACCGACGTGTACGCCCTGATGGACGCGGCTGACGACATCGTGCGCCCGCTGCAGGACCGCCCAGTGCGTGTAGACCGCGAAACCCTGGCGCTGGGCTATGCCGGTGTGTACTCCAGCTTCCTGCGCCACTCCGAAGTGGCTGCACAGAAGTATGGCCTGAAGACCGTGGATATTCTCGTTGAACTGGGCAAACGCCGGATGGTGGGTGGCCAGGAAGACATGATCGTGGACGTGGCGCTGGACCTGCTGAAGGCGCAAGAGGAGCAAAAGGCATGAGCAAGACCCTGACTAATGAACAGATGCTGGCCCTGGCCGAGCGCGTAGAGAGCGCCGAACTGAACGCCCGCGATATCACCAAGGTCACCAACGATTACCCGGATATGACCTTCGAAGACGCCTACGACGTGCAGTGGGAAATCCGCCGCCGTAAGGAAGCTCGCGGCAACAAGGTGGTTGGTATGAAAATGGGCCTGACCTCCTGGGCTAAGATGGCCCAGATGGGCGTGGAAACCCCGATCTACGGCTTCCTGGCAGATTACTTCAGCGTGCCGGACGGCGGTGTGGTCAATACCAAGGAACTGATTCATCCGAAAATCGAAGCCGAAATCGCCTTCGTGACCAAGGCGCCCCTGCATGGCCCCGGTTGCCATATCGGTGACGTCCTGGCCGCCACCGACTTCGTGATCCCGGCGGTGGAAGTGATCGACTCCCGCTACGAGAACTTCAAGTTCGACCTGGTGAGCGTGGTGGCTGACAACGCCTCCTCCAGCCGGTTTATCACCGGTGGCACTATGGCGAACTTGGCCGATCTAGACCTTAAAACCCTAGGAGTGGTGGTGGAAAAGAACGGTGAAGTGGTAGACGTGGGCGCTGGTGCTGCTGTGCTGGGCCATCCGGCGTCTAGCGTTGCCATGCTTGCTAACCTACTGGCTGAGCGCGGTGAACACATTCCGGCCGGTACTTTTATTATGACCGGCGGAATCACAGCGGCAATTGCGGTGGAAGCCGGAGATAACATCAGCGTTCGCTACCAGGGGCTGGGTACTGTCACGGCCCGGTTCGAATAAGGAGGTTATATGCCCGTTGCCCAAATCAACATCCTGGAAGGTCGTACCGACGAGCAAAAGGAGATGCTGATCCACGAGGTAACCGACGCCATTGTCCGTTCCCTCGGAGCGCCGGTTGAAAGTGTGCGCGTCATTCTCAACGAGATGCCCAAGCAACATTTCGGCATTGGCGGGCAGTCGGCGAAAAAGCTGGGGCGATAAGCCCCGGCGATGATTGCGGATTTTTAGGAGAAGGCAAATGAGCAAACTTCCAGTGTTATTTGTCTCCTGCGATGCGGACAACATCCAGTCCCGGGAACAAGCCGGCTCAGGGCCTGCACGGATGATCTGGGGCAAGCAGTACAAAAGCGTGGTGGTGATCAGCTCCAGTGCCGGCCAAAATGCCCCGGAAATCCTGCAGCTCAAAGGCAGCGGCTCCACCTCGGGCAGGATAAAGGCGCTGCTCTCAGACCAGGGTTTTGAGCCGGAAGTGCATTCACGGGACGTATCGAGCAGGCACCAGTTGTTCCGGGTGCTTCTGGCAGAGGAGCCGGGGGAGTTAACGGAACTCATCCTTAATACCGGTATGAGTGAGCTTGAATACCGGCGAGTCGGGCGGTGTCTGGAGGTGCTTCGGGAACAGGATGTCCTTGTGATCTGCCTCGATGACAAGCCTTGCCATAGAGAAGCAGACGGTGTTTCCCTGCACGACCGGCATTTACGGGAGCTACTCAGTGCCTGGGCACAGGATCAGCAGTGGGTCGCCGTGATGTCATTCAAGGGCGATGCTGCGGGCTCCACCCAAACCAATCGCCTGGATGACCCGACGGTGTGCCTGCTCAATGCCGCGTTTACCCTGGGGGGCTCGCAGTTTCCGCAACGGATGTTCAGCAGTGGAATGAACAATGCGGCACAGATGCTGTCCGGATTTGGCTGGATGAGATAGCAACTATGGATAACAACCAGGAACTCACACTCGTACAACCCTCGTTTTCTTTGACTGAACAAGCGTCGCTAAGTTTGCTTCAGGCGGCCATTAACAAGGCTGGAGAGCTGGGCATCAAGGCGACGGTGTCGGTTGTCGATGCCTCAGGGCGTCAGTTGGCTTTCCTTAAAATGGCGGGCTCCTTTCTCGTGTCTTCCGAGCTGTCGCAGAAAAAAGCCATCACGGCGGCAGGTATGGGCCTCAACACGGTAGATCTTGAAAACGTGTTGGCTTCAGCCCCTGCCAGGGTGCTGGATGGCCTCAACCAGGCCGGCGACTTCACCATGATTGGCGGCGGCGTTCCGCTCTACCGGGATGGCGTTCTGGTCGGTGGCATCGGGGTATCTGGGGGTAGCGAAGATGAAGACATCGAATGCGCCCGTTTTGCCGCACAAGCTATTGACCTTGCCAAGGAATCGTAATGGCTCAAGCGCCACTATTGTCAACGCCGTTAAGGCAGCTGGCACAACAGCTTGAGTCCAGAACCCGGACTGGTGAGGAGCTGGTCGAAGCGGCCATTGATGCCGCTAAGACGGGTGATCACGGTGCCTATGTCAGTTGGCGCCCGGAGTCTGCGCTCGAACTTGCCCGTGCCGGAGACAAGGTAAGGGCTTCAGGCGGTAACACCGGGCCTTTGATGGGCATACCTGTGTCGGTGAAAGATCTGTTCGGTGTGCCCGGTTTTCCAACCTATGCCGGTTGCTCCCGTGCCTTGCCAGAACACTGGCAGCAGGCAGGCCCCCTCATTCACGCCCTCCAGTCCCAACTGGCGCCCGTGGTGGGTAAAACCCATTGCGTGGAATTGGCATTCGGAGGGCTCGGTACTAATAGCCACTGGGGAACCCCCAGAAACCCTTGGGACAAGCGTGTTCACCGTGTTCCTGGTGGCTCCAGTTCCGGTGCGGGTGTTTCCCTGATCAATGGAACTGCCGCGTTGGCCCTGGGCACCGATACCGCCGGTTCCGTTCGTGTGCCCGCAACGATGACCGGCGTGGCGGGGCTGAAATTGACTGCCGGGCGATGGCCAACATCGCAGATTGTACCCCTGTCGAGTACCTTGGACACGCCCGGGTTGTTGGCGCACCGTGTCGATGACCTGGCCTATGCCTTCAGTGCTCTGGACCCGGTTGTTCGGAAACAAGGCAGACAGCTGCCCGCGGTCCCGGACCTTGCCAGTCTCACCTTCGGTGTCCCCTCAGCGTTCTTTTGGGAAGACTGCAGCCCCGGCATTGCCGAAACCGTAGAGCAGGCTTTGAGGTCCTTGGAAAGGGCGGGTGCCCGGCTGGTTCGATTTAATTTGTGGGGGCTCGATGAAATCTATGGACTGTTTCTTCAGGGTGGTGTGGCGGCGCCGGAACTGGCGGCTTTTATCCGGCAAGAACTGCCGGAGATTATGCCCGCGCTGGATCCAAACGTAGCGGCAAGGTTGCGCACCGCTGGGGAGCTGCCGGCCTGGGAATATATCCACAGGCTGGACCTCATCAAGCGCCTGTCAGTCAGCGCCGCCAACGAATTGCAGGGTATCGATGCCCTGCTGATGCCGACGGTTACGCTGACACCGCCTGCGGTGGATAGTCTGGATGAACCGGGGGCCTATGCGGCGGCAAACATGCAGGCCTTGCGTAACACCGCCATGGTCAACTATCTGGGCCTGTGTGGACTAACCCTGCCAGTGGGGAAAGATAAAGCCGGGATGCCAGTTGGTTTGCAGTTGTTAAAAGGACCATGGCAGGAAGGCCGGCTTCTGGCGATTGGCCAGGCAGTTGAACGTTGCCTGGGTTTCGGTCCTGATATACTCGGAAGTTGTCCATGAATCCTATTTGACCAACATCCTGACGTATCGAGGTTGCAGTGGCTGCGTTAAAAATTCTGATGATCGGTGCCGGCGGCATCGGAGGCTACTACGCCGCAAGGCTGGCTGAAGCTGGCCACCAGGTTGTGCTGACGGCGCGCGGTGGTCACCTTCAGGCACTGAGAGCGGATGGCCTGACCGTTGATTATGAAGGGCAGGTACTCCGGCATGGTCTTCCTGCCTGTGATCATCAGACGCTCATTCGGGATTACCATCCGAATGATTTTGATCTGGTTGCCATTGCCCTCAAATCCACGGCGACCGGTGCCGTAATGGCCGAACTTTGCGACTGGCTGCGTGCCGGTTCCGTACCGGTGCTGTCATTGCAGAATGGCGTTGATAACGAACCCTTGATTGCCGAAGTGGTGGGTGAGGCGCGTGTGCTTGGTGGCCTTGCCGTGCGCATTGGCGGCCATATTACTGAACCCGGTATGGTGTTTGCCGAAGGCGTGGCCCAGATCGTGATGGGCGCCTGGCCCGCACAACAACCTAAAGACGACCCGCGTGCGGATCTTCTCAAGGTTCTGGAAGTTGCTTTTAACGAAGCCGGTATTCCCACCACTGTGACCGAAAACATCCGGTATGAACTCTGGCGCAAGTTGGTCATCAACAACGGCGTAAATCCACTCTCGGCCCTGACACGCCTGGATACTCGAAGCCTGACTCACCACCCCCAGTTCCGGCACGTTGTATTTGGGATGATGAGTGAAACGGTAGAGGCATCGAAAGCGGATGGTGTAAACCTGACCCGTAAAGATTTGGAAGAAATGTTTGAGTTGATCAGTAGTTTTAACGCGATTAAAACATCCATGCTGATTGACCGGGAAAAAGGCCGTCCATTGGAGTTGGAAAGTATCGCTGGAGCTGTTCTCAGACGGTGTGATGCTCTGGAGGTGGAGGCGCCCTATACCAGCCTGGTAAATGCTTTGCTGAATCATGGTCTCTGACAAACTCCCGCCCATTTGGTCGCTGCATGGCCTCGGCACTGACCCGGAACACCGCATTTCTGACCCTGCACATTGCCCCGTCGCGTTACAGCGTAAAGCGTGTACCCGGTTGGCTGGACCGCCAGCCTGCGGATCAGTTCCCCCGGGCGGGTCTGGTTTTAAGCATTCACTCGGTCTGGCCGCAGATCAATATCTACCCCTACCTGCGGATGCAGAATATCTCGGTGGTCCCGATTGATGCCGCGACCGCGATGATGCCGGGCGGGGAGCGCGTGGCGGTGAACGATATGGCCGGCGGCGAGCCCGGATACTTCTGGCTGAACCCGGCCAACGCACTGGTGATGTTGGGGATTATCCACCGGGACCTGCTGGCGTATGTCGAGCAGAGCTGCCTGTCCCCGGACGCCATGTCCAGGCAAGCCGACGCCCTGAAGCGCAGTTTCGACAGCTCGAGCCAGCAGTTGCGGGGCATCCAGCTGGAGCTGGACCGCAAAATCGGCGCGCTGGAGGCCCTGCAGTTCGCTGTCCGGCGACAGGAGCTGACCCCGCTCGGCCAGGCTAGCTACCTGCCTGAAGTGGCATTCGAGCAGGTGCTGACCGGCGAGTTACCGACGCTGCTGATTACCACGCTTGAGCCGGATCACAGCAAGCTGGCTGACGTTCCTCAGCATGTGTCGATCTGGCATGTGGACGACTTTTCGAAGTATACGGAAGACGGGTTTATCAGCCGTTGGGAGCGTAACCTGAGTGAGTTGCTGCGGTAAACCTTGGCAAGCCCCCGATGCAATAGACGCCTGATAGCGTCACCCTAAACGAACGGCGACGCCCACTACATTGCACCTTCGACTTCATTTCTTGCGTGCACA
Organism: Marinobacter sp. GH_1; assembly: GCF_048595985.1. Taxonomy (NCBI): domain Bacteria; kingdom Pseudomonadati; phylum Pseudomonadota; class Gammaproteobacteria; order Pseudomonadales; family Marinobacteraceae; genus Marinobacter; species Marinobacter sp. GH_1. Next base: position 480,630 of record NZ_CP184460.1, read on the forward strand.
CAGTGCAAGTGTTACCCGCGAGTTTGAATGTCCGCTTTGCGACCTTTACGAACGATTTTAGGCTTTAGGAAAATTTTCCCCATGCCGAGTTCGAACAGCCACCACCCAAGATATGTTTGGCAACCCCCAGTCGTCCTACGATATTTAGCGCGATTCCAGAATCTTGAAGCGTTATAATGAGGACAAAATTACCCGAAAAATAGCAAAAAGTGTCACTTTTACAATTCCACGAAAAAACAGACGCTTAAGCAAGAGTTACATGTTACTATAGGACTAAAACCATGACGGATCAGAAAAAGTCTGACCAGACCACATCCTCCGAAAAACCCTGGGGTGGCCGCTTCAGCGAGCCCACAGACGCCTTTGTTGAGCGCTTCACTGCGTCGGTCGGTTTTGACCAGCGCCTGTATCACCATGATATTACCGGCTCCATCGCCCATGCCACCATGCTGGCTCAAGTGGGTGTGCTCACTGACGCTGAGCGAGACCAGATTATTGATGGTCTGAAAGGCGTGAAGGAAGACATTGAGGCCGGCCGCTTCGAATGGTCTGTCAGCCTTGAAGACGTGCACATGAACATCGAAGCCCGGCTGACCGACCGCATCGGCATTACCGGTAAAAAGCTGCATACCGGCCGCAGCCGTAACGACCAGGTAGCCACCGACATCCGCCTGTACCTGCGGGACGAAATCGACGTGATTGCCGAGGAACTGGCCCGCCTGCAGGCTGGCCTGTTGGATCTGGCCGAGCGTGAAGCGGACACCATTATGCCCGGCTTCACCCACCTGCAGACCGCCCAGCCGGTTACCTTCGGCCACCACCTGCTGGCCTGGTACGAGATGCTGGTGCGCGATGCCGATCGCCTGCAGGATTGTCGCAAGCGGGTGAATGTGATGCCCCTGGGCGCTGCCGCCCTGGCCGGTACCACTTACCCGATCGACCGCAACCTGACTGCCGAGCTGCTGGGCTTTGACCGGCCGACTGAAAACAGCCTGGATTCGGTGTCTGACCGGGACTTCGCCATCGAATTCTGCAGCTTTGCCGCGCTGCTGATGACCCACCTGTCCCGGTTCAGTGAAGAGCTGGTGCTGTGGACCTCGGCCCAGTTTGATTTCATCGACCTTCCGGACCGCTTCTGCACCGGGTCCTCCATCATGCCCCAGAAGAAGAACCCGGATGTGCCGGAGCTGGTGCGCGGCAAGACCGGCCGGGTCAATGGCCACCTGATCAGCCTGCTGACCCTGATGAAGAGCCAGCCGCTGGCCTACAACAAGGACAATCAGGAAGACAAGGAGCCGCTGTTTGACACCGTCGATACCATCAAGGGCTGCCTGAAGGCCTACGCCGACATGATTCCGGCGATCGAAGCCAAGGCCGATAACATGCGGGTAGCGGCCAAGCGGGGCTTCTCTACCGCCACCGATCTGGCCGATTACCTGGTCAAGAAAGGCGTGCCTTTCCGGGATGCCCACGAGATCGTCGGCAAATCCGTGGCTTTTGGTGTGGCCGAAGGCCGTGACCTGTCCGATATGACCCTGGAAGAACTGCAGCAGTTCTCTGACGTGATTGGTGAGGATGTGTTTGACGTGCTGACCCTGGAAGGCTCCGTGCAGGCCCGTGATCACCTGGGCGGCACCGCACCGAACCAGGTGCGTGCGGCGGTGGCCCGCGCCCGCGCGGCGCTGAAGTAATCCAGCGCGTGTGCTGGGAGGAGCCTGCGGGCTGCTCCCAGCAACCGCTTACCCGCCTATGCGGCCGGTGCTGAGTTCTACCTCCGCTGGTTTGAGCTCTTCCAGCGGCCGCGGCCGTGACAAACGGTAACCCTGGCCAAAGTGAATGCCCAGGGTTCGGACTTTCCTGAGGGTTTCATCGTTCTCGATAAAGGTGGCGACGGTTTCCTTGCCGGCGGTTTCGGCAATCCGATGCAGGGCATCCACCATGATCTGCTGCACCGGATCACGTTCCAGATCGTTCATGATGCGCCGGTCCAGTTTGATGATATCCACCGGCAGGTTGGCGGCCAGGCTGTAGCTTTCCACGGATGCCCCCGCCCCTTCCAGGGCAACCCGGCACCCCGCCCGGTGCAGGGCGTCACATAATACGGCTACCTCATCGGGATACTGGGTGGCGTGGGATTCACGGATCTCCAGGCAGAAACAATGGGCCTGGAACGGGGTCTGGCGCACCTGTTGTTCCATGAAATCAGCAAAGGTGTCATCCAGAATGGTGGCCAGCGACAGGTTGAAGCCGCAGTACTTCAGCCTTGGCTCCAACAGTCGATGCTGGCTCAGCCACTGGAGAGTCTGTCGGATAACCTGGCGGTCCAGGCGCTTGGCCAGGTCAAACCGTTCTGCTACTGGCAGGAACTGCTCCGGCAGCAGGGGCGAGTCGTCGCCTGTACCCGGAATCCGGCACAGGATTTCAATGTGGTCACCCCAGGTGACGCTGGCCACCGGCTTGAGGGATTGAAACTCCAGAATCAGCTGGCCGTTATCCAGGGCCTGATGCAGCTGTTCAAGCTGGCGGTCGGTGCCCCGATTGGCCAACTCGCCGGGCAAGGCCTGGGTGGTGTGGATACGGTTGCGCCCGGAGGTCTTGGCGGTATGGCACAGGTCGGCGGCCTGGGTCAGTAGTTGTTCAGGCTGGAGCGGAGCGTCGGTTCCGAGAATCAGCAGGCCGCCACTGGCGGTGGTCTGTAACTGTCTGCCCTGCCATTCAAACTGGAACTGGGCAATCTGCTCCCGGATTTCCTCGGCAATCTTGCGGGCCCTGGGTTCCGGGCAGTTCTCTATGAACAGGGCAAAGGTGTCACCGGACAGCCGGGCCAGGGCGTCCCGCTGGCGCACCCGCAGCCCGAGCATACCGGCCAATTCACGCAGGTACCGATCGCAGGTGCCACTGCCGGCCTGTTCGTTGAACTGTTCAAAACTGTCCAGGTCGAGCAGCAGCAAGCCGTCCATCGACTGGCGTTTGCGCTTATGCTTCATGGCCCGTTCCAGATGCTCGACAAAGGAGCGCCGGTTCATCAATCCGGTCACCGGGTCATGGCGCATCCGGTAGTCGCCGCTGCCGCTGTGCTGGACACGATTGCTGATGTCTTTGGCAACATGGACGGCACCGACCACCTCGCCTTGCAGGCCCTGAATATTCTGGAAATGAAATTCGTAGACTGGCAGGCCTTCGCCCTGGCGGTTCAGGGGCATCTCGGCCACGAAGTGCTCCCGGTCAAAGGCCCGTTGCCACAGGCGCTCAATCATGCGCCGTTCGTTGGTGAAGTCGGCAAGCAGGGTTTTAAGGTTGTCGCCGGGCCTTGGTTCGGCGCCAAAGGCGTTTCGGAACTGTTCTGCCCAGGGAGCGTTGAAATGCAACAGGTTCAGGCTGGTGTCGACAGCGACCACGAGGTCTGGCGTGGCGTTGGCGGTTGCTTCCAGAATCCTCTGGGCCTGCTGCCGGGCGTGGTCGTGTAGCATGGCTTCACTGTGGTTGACCATCACGCCACCGAGCTTCTGGATCCGGCCGCCGCTTTTCAGGGCGCGGCCCGACAGGATGACTCGTTGCAGACGTTGCCGGCTGGTCAATACCGACAGCTCCATACTGAACGGGCGGCCCGTGCGCATGCAGCGGCGGAACAGGGCACGCACGCGGTTCTGGCCGACCTGGCAGTAGAACAAAGCCTGTTCGGGTGACAATTCCGTCCCGGGGCGCAACTCCAGCAAACGGTACATGCCCTCAGACCAGCTGATCTCATTGGAGGTCATATCCAGCTCCCAGAGCCCGAAACCGGCGCCTTGTTCTGCCAGTCGTAACAGGCGGCTGTCCATGTCGCCGCTGTCTTTCAGGGAAATGGTGGCGTTGGCGGCCTGGTCTGAATCACGCATTTCCATGCGCAAGCCCAGAATGGCGGTAAAAAAGAAGCCATCCTTGTGGCGGAAGGTCACCAGCACGGTCTGGCCGTTGTCCAGATGGTGTCGGTGGGCCGGGGCAAAGGGATCGTCCTGCCGGGAGGCGAGAATGCGTTGCACCGGTTGTCTGATCAACGCCCCGGCGTCGTAGCCGAACATGGCCTCGGCATGGCGGTCGACGTGGGCGATTCGGCCATCGTCGTCCACCCGCAGCAGGGTTGGCTGAATGACAGGTCCAGACAGATCCGGCCGATAACGTTGAATAATGAATTCTTTCACAGCGCAGGTGCCTCTTCAGGAGGTGCCATTTCCGGTGTTCACCGGAAACGGGTCATCCTTTTATTTTTTTACCGGTTTTGCCACGATTCATTCATCATACTGACTATCTGACCGAAAATAACCACTTGCCGGAGCCCTCTTGACCGTTCTCGCACCGCCCATCGTTCTCGACTTTGAGGACGGCATCGACCGAAAAACCCTGCGGCGGCTGCGGGACCGGTTTCTATTGGTCAATCGTCAGCGCTGGGAACGGGCGTGTTCGGCCCTGACTTACCGGCAGCAGGTGGTGCTTGAACTGTTACCGCTGGCGTTTCATCTGAATCATCCCGCTTTGCCGGGCTATCTTGATGGCAGCTGCCCCCAGGGCCTGGCCGGCTATACCCCGGGTAACGATGTGCTGAATTCCGCGCGCCGTTTTGCCCGAAGTTTCAGTGTTCGCGACCAAGGGCTTCGCAAGGCCGATCTCGACAGTCTGTTCCTGATGGGCAGTCCCGGCACCCTTGGGCACTCGGTTGCCAGTGATCTGGATGCCTGGCTTTGTCATCGGGATGATCTGTCTGAACAGGGCATCCGCAGCCTGGAGCGCAAGGCCGAAAAGCTGTCGCAATGGGCGGCAACGCTGGGCGTTGAGCTCCACGTGTTTGTCTTCTCGGCCGCTGACTGGCGGGCCGGCCGGCAGCGGGCCGAGGTCACCGGAGAGAACTGTGGCAGTGCCCAGCACTTTCTGTTGCTGGATGAATTCTACCGGACCAGCATTCATCTGGCTGGGCGCTATCCGCTCTGGTGGCTGATCCCGTCGGAGGCCGAGGCGGACTACGGGGAATGCCGCCGGCGTTTGCTGGAGTGCCGGTTCATCAAGGCCAGCGAGTACATTGATTTTGGCGCCGTGCCGTCGATTCCCGATGAGGAGTTCCCCGGCGCCGGTATCTGGCAGCTCTACAAAGGCATTGATGCTCCCTGGAAGGCCATTCTCAAGTTGTTTCTGATTGAGTGTTACGCCACCGATACCGCCCAGCCGTTATTGTCCGCCAGCTTCAAACAGGCGGTGTATCAGGGGCAAACCAGTGCCGATGTTCTGGACCCCTACGTCATGCTGTATCAGCGCCTGGAGCAATGGCTGTTAACCAGTGGTGCTCCGGAGCGCCTCGACCTGGTGCGCCGGAGCCTGTACCTGAAGGCGGGTTTGCCGCTCACCCGGGCCGGAATGGCCGGGGACCAATGGCGAATCGATCTGCTACGACAGCTAGTGCAGCAGTGGGAATGGGGCGAAGACCGCCTCAGCGCCCTGGACGATCGCCAGCGCTGGCGGGCAGAAGAGGTGACAGGCCTCAGGCGGAACATCGTGGCGGAGCTTACCCACAGTTACCGCCTGTTGTCGCGCATGGCCCGGGAGCAGCACACCCAGGCGGCTATCAGCGCCAATGACATTAACCTGCTGGGCCGCAAACTCTACGCCGCCTTTCAGCGCAAGGCGGGCAAGATCGAACTGGTTAACCCTGGTCTGGTGCCGTCGCTGGCGGAGGAAAACCTGTCTTTTCACCACCAGTCCGAACAGGGCGGGGAAGGTGATGGGTGGTTGCTGTACCGGGATCTTGAAGATCCCTCCGACGCCTTCTGGCAACCGGTGATCCGCCGCGCAGGCAATCTGGCGGAGCTGTTGGTGTGGTGTTACTGCAACGGCTTGTTGCATCGCTCCACCCGGCTCAATGTCCGGGCGGGCAAGAGTGTTGCCTCGGTGGCCGAACTGAAAGACATTGTGGAGGTGTTGTCGGGCTTTCTGCCTATGCCCATGTCTCCGGCGCCCAGAGAGGCGCTGTCCCGAGGTGTGCGCCCGCTGAAAAACCTGTTGCTGATTAATGTGGCGGTGGACCCGCAAGCCCACCTGACCGAACGTGGGCTACACAAGCTCAGTGCCCGTTCCGATTCACTGGGGTTCAGCGGTGGGCGCGATAACCTGGTGCTGACCATTGATCAGATTACTCTGAACAGCTGGCATGAGATCAGTCTGCAGCACTATGCCGCCGGAGATACCCTGATCCAGTGCCTGAAAAACGTGTTGGCTCAGGTGGCCATGAACCCGGCCGAGCTGCCGGAAATCCGCGTGGCGGCCCCCAGTCGGGGGCATGGCAGCGCCATTGCACGCCGGGTGAGGGAGTTGTTCGGAGATGTGTTGCGCCATTTCTTTGCCGGCGGCACCGGGCCGCACCCCTTGCGTTACATCATCGAGATGGATCATCGCTATTTCCTGCTGCAGTTCAGCGGCCGGGAACCGGGGTTTGTCGCCCTGGACAGTCGTGAAGCTCTGCTGGCAGCGCTGTTGCAGCCGCAGGATGAGTATCTGCCAATAGTGCCGGACCGCCATGCCCTGCGGGACGAGCCGGTGCTAAAGGCGGTCTGCGCGGCGTCCGAAGCGGGCAATATACAGGTGTTCTGGTTGCTTCAGGGTGACCGTGGCCAGCTCTGGGTTGTCGATGAGCATGGCAGTTTGTGGGCCCGTTCGGTCCGGGCAGGGCATCGCAACCACCTGCTTGGTCCGTTAATGCGCTTCCTGGAAAACCTGGTGGAACGGCGCCTGTTGCGTCAGGCAGATAACCTGGACCCGGCGGGCGGTATCCGTTGCTATGAAATGGTACGTCGCGACGCCCGCTGGATTGCTGAACTCCGGCCCTATCAGGGCACCACGGTGCCACTTTCGGGCCTGGAGGTTCAGGCCGTCGGTGTTCAGCAGGGCGACAGCACATTGCGGTTCGATATTTACTGCAACGATCAGGAATTCAGTGTGCAGGAATACGGGGACCGTCTGATTCCCGCCGTCGCACACTACATCCGTTCGCTGCGCCAAAGTGGTGAATCTTATCCGGTGTATCTCACCGACCTGCACCTGCCCCATGATCTGGACCCGCAGTTGTATCAGCGGGATATCCAGACCGGTCAGTCACTGTATTACCGTACCAGGCTGGAAGACGCCCTCAACCGTTATCTGCCGTAAGCCATCGGGTCCCTCGCGATCAGGGGCGGGTGTCGGGTATACTTCGGCCATTATTCACTCAGGGGTATGGGTATGCAGGTTGGACTATCTCGCCGGCCTTGGGCGCTCGTGATGCTATTGCTGTTGTTTCTTGCCGGTTGTGGCCAGAAAGGGCCATTGTACCGCGAAGCGCCACAGGCAGATCCGGTCCAGTCCGGGCAGGCCGACGAGCGCGCCGACACCGACGATGCGCCGGAGCACTGAGCGGCCAACCCTGGCAGTAACCCATCCAGATATTCAGGATCAACATGGACCACTTCAATTACCGCAACGGCGAACTGTACGCCGAAGATGTTCCGGTGGCGTCAATCGCTGAGCGATTTGGCACCCCGGCTTACGTATATTCCCGGGCCACCCTCGAGCGTCACTATCGGGCCTACGACAGCGCCCTGAATGGCCGCCCGCACCTGGTGTGCTATGCCGTGAAGGCCAACAGCAACCTGGCGGTGCTCAATGTGCTGGCGCGACTTGGCGCCGGTTTTGATATTGTCTCTGCCGGTGAGTTGGAGCGGGTGCTGCGCGCCGGTGGCGATGCCGCCAGGGTGGTGTTCTCCGGCGTTGGCAAGCAGGAATGGGAAATGAAGCGGGCGCTGGAAGTGGGCGTGCGCTGTTTCAACGTTGAATCTGACACCGAGCTGGACCGCCTGAACAAAGTGGCCGGAGAGTTGGGCGTGAGGGCACCGGTATCGCTTCGGGTGAACCCGGATGTCGATGCCGGCACCCATCCCTACATTTCCACCGGACTGAAGGAAAACAAATTTGGTATCGATATCGCCGAGGCCCCCCAGGTTTACGCCCGTGCCGCAGCGTTACCAAACCTGGATGTCCATGGGGTGGACTGTCACATTGGTTCCCAGCTGACGTCAGTCTCTCCGTTTCTGGATGCCCTGGACCGGGTGTTGGTGCTGATCGATACCCTGGCGGACCAGGGCATTCATATCCGCCATCTGGACATGGGGGGCGGCCTGGGCGTGACCTACAATCAGGAACAGCCCCCGCAGCCAGCGGATTACGTCAAGGCACTGGCCGAGCGACTGGGTGATCGGGAGCTGGAACTGATCATGGAACCGGGCCGCTCCATTGCCGCCAACGCCGGTATATTGCTGACCCGCGTGGAGTTTCTGAAGTGCACCGAGCATCGTAACTTCGCCATTATCGATGCCGCCATGAACGACCTGATCCGCCCGGCACTGTACAGCGCCTGGCAGGCCATCATCCCGGTACAGCCCCATCAGGATGGCGAGGAAAAAGCCTGGGATCTGGTCGGGCCGGTGTGCGAAACCGGCGATTTTCTGGGCAAGGATCGTCAACTCCGGCTGAAGGCGGGCGATTTGCTTGCGGTTCGGTCGGCGGGTGCCTACGGTTTCGTTATGGCATCCAATTACAACACCCGTAACCGCCCGCCCGAGTTGATGGTTGACGGCGATCAGGTGCATGTGGTGCGCCGCCGGGAGACCCTGGACGATCAGCTTGGCCCTGAAAGTTGCCTACCGGAATGAACGGGGAGCAAGAAATGAATCCGCAAAGACGGGGCCAGGGGCCGTTGCTCCGGTTTACCAAGATGCACGGGCTGGGGAACGACTTTATGGTGGTGGATGCCATAAGCCAGCCTTTCCGCCTGCGTCCGGAGTTGATCCGGGAGCTGGCGGATCGGAACTTTGGTATCGGCTTCGACCAGTTGCTTGTGGTCGAACCGCCGGGTCTGCCTGATGTGGATTTTCGCTATCGTATCTTTAATGCCGATGGCTCGGAAGTGGAGCAGTGCGGCAACGGCGCCCGCTGCTTTGCCCGGTTTGTGCGTGATCAGCGGCTGACCAACAAGCGGGTGATCCGGGTACAGACTGCCAAGGGCGTGATCGAGCTGAAAATCGGCAAGGATGGCCTGGTGATGGTCAATATGGGCGTGCCGGAACTCAATCCGCCCGCCATTCCCTTCGCCGCGGACTGTCAGAAGACCGTGTACACCGTCGATGTTGATGGCCAGAGCGTGGAATTGTCGGCGGTTTCCATGGGCAATCCCCACGGTGTACTGTTGGTGGATGACGTCGACACGGCGCCGGTGGCCACCCTTGGCCCCATGCTGGAGAAGCATCCCCGGTTCCCTTCAAGGGCCAATATCGGATTCCTGCAGATCGTCGACCGGGGCCATGCCCGCTTGCGTGTATTTGAGCGTGGTTCGGGAGAAACCCTGGCCTGTGGCAGTGGAGCCTGTGCTGCGGTGGTGGCAGGCCAGCTGCGAGGCCTGCTGGATACCCGGGTGGAGGTGGAGCTGCGGGGTGGCCGGCTGGTGATCGAATGGCAGGGGAATGGGTCCCCTGTTATGATGGAAGGCCCCGCTAAAACGGTATTTGAAGGGCAGCTTCGTCTGCCGGGCGATCCCCAGCCCCGGCGTCGCAGAAGTTCCCGAACCAATAAAACAAGGTCCTGACGGCTCAGGAGAACACGATGACAGAACAAACGGCCCGCCAGAAGGCCGGCGAACTCACTCGGGAGCAGGTGGCCGATTATCTTCGCGCCAATCCTGATTTTTTTCTTGATCAGGATGAACTGCTGCGCAGCCTGACTCTGCCCCACGACAGTGGCCGGGCCATCTCGCTGGTGGAACGCCAGGTTCATCTGTTCCGTGAGCAGCGTGATACCCTTCGCCGTGAACTGGTGGAGCTGGTATCGATCGCCCGTCATAACGACCGGCTGTTCGAGAAAAGCAAACGGTTGCTGATGCAGGTGATCGAAGCCAGGTCACTCAACGATATAGCCGCCGCCGTCGATGACAGCATCCGCGGCGATTTTGGCCTGGATGCTGCCTCGGTACTGCTGTTCAGCGATTCGGCGCAGCCGGAGAAAGGCGAGGGAGCCCTGCACATCGTCAACTCCGTCCAGGCCCGGGAGCGTCTGGGCTCGTTGCTGGAGGGTGACCGTGCGGTGTGCGGCCAGTTCCGGGAAAGCGAGCGGGAGTTCCTGTTCCCGGACCGGGATGAACCGATTGCCTCGGTGGCCCTGGTACCGCTGCGTCACGAGGGACTGGTTGGCGTATTTGCTGTCGGCAGCTGCGAGCAGGGTTATTTTGATCAGAGCATGGGGTCGCTGTTTCTCAGCTATATCAGCGATACCCTGAGCCGGCTGCTGCCCCCCATGCTTGATCGTTATCGCACAGATGCCCCGGTGTCTGGTCTGGCTGTGGAGAGCGGCCAGGGGTGACAGGACTGGCGACGGACACCCGACCACCCGAGGCGATGGCCGCCCCGGTGGTTGCGTTTGTCCGGCATCTCGCCACCGAAAAGCGCCATTCCCCCCGCACCTGTGATCACTATCAACGAGACCTTGATCGCCTGGTCGCCTGGCTGATCGAAGTTGACATCCCGGCCTGGTCAGAGCTGACCATTCATGACATCCGCCGCTACGTCGCCCGGCTGAGCAGAGACGGTTTAAGCGGCCGGAGCATTGCCAGGCACCTGTCCGCCATTCGGCGTTTCTATCAGTTCCTGCTTCGGGAAGGGCTTGCCCGGAATAACCCCGCTCTGGATGTCCGGGCCCCCAAGAGCGGTCGCCGGCTACCGAAGGTGGCAGACGTTGACCAGATCAGCCAGCTGCTGGACATCAATCCCGACGACCCCCTGGAAATCCGCGATCTGGCCATGTTCGAGCTGATGTACTCTTCGGGCCTCCGTTTGGCAGAACTGGCCAGCCTGAGCCTGCCCGCCCTGGACCTGAAAGGCCGGGAGGTGCGTGTTCTGGGTAAAGGTAACAAGGAGCGCATTCTGCCGGTCGGCGGCAAAGCCGTCGCGGCTCTGAATCAATGGCTGGCGCACCGAGCAGCCATGGCTAACGAGGGCGAAACTGCGGTATTCGTCAGCCAGCGGGGCGGTCGCCTGAGCCAGCGCAGTATCCAGGCCCGCCTGGCTCGCTGGGGCATGGTGCAGGGTGCCGACCAGCGCTTGCATCCGCACCTGCTGCGGCACTCCTTTGCCAGCCATATGCTGGAGTCCAGCGGCGACCTGCGTGCGGTGCAGGAACTGCTTGGTCATGCGGACATCGCCACCACACAGGTCTATACTCATCTGGACTTTCAGCATCTTGCCCGGGTGTACGATCAGAGTCATCCCCGGGCGCGTCGACGTTCGACCAACCATATCAATCGCAACGACAATGATCATACCGGTTCTTGAGGGAGTGTTTCATGGCATCTGAGGAGTCCTGGAAGGATAAGTATCTTCGGGAACTGGACGAGGCAGAGCAGCGCGAAAAACAGTGGTTAGCCGAGCGCAATGTGCTTGAGCGCATGCTGGTGCGAACCAGCCTCGCCTCGGAAGGCCAGACTCCGGAACTGGATAACCTGCTCAATCGCCTGAGATCCGACCTGCGCAAGCAAAAGTTCGATATCGATGCCTGGAAAACCCTGCAGGATCAGATTGACAAAGCCATTACCCGTCTTGATGAAGCCGAGCCAAAGGGCCCAAAGGCCGACACACCGGCCGTCGCGCAGGCGGAGCCGAGGGGAAGTGAGCATGATATCGCTGAAGAGGGGCATCGGCTCAGAATCGCCCGCCGTGTAGGCCAGTTGTTGGGGCTGTTGTTGAACCAGGTCAGCCTGGAGCCAGAGGTGGAGTCGCAGGCCAGGACGCTTCAGCAAACCCTGCTATCGAGCAACGACTGGGAGGTCCTTCGGGAAGGCCTGAATCAGGTGGCGGAGCTGGTGATCGAGGCGGTTACCCGCAGCCAGCGGGAGTTCGAGACATTCCTCAAACGGCTGGACGAGCGCCTGGAAACCCTGCGCCAGCACTTTTCGGAACAGTCCGATGCCTACGCTTCCAGACACGATGATACCGCAACGCTGGACCGGGAAATCCGGTCGGAGTTGAGCAAAGTATCCGAGGACATTCAACATAGTCAGGACTTGCAGAGCCTCAAGCAGTCTGTGAGCCAGCGACTGGAGTTCATCGGCGGTGCTCTGGAACGATTCTGCACGCGGGATGCCGAGCGGGAGGAAATGCTGGCGCAGCAACTCAATGCCATGCAGGAGAAGGTCGCTGCCATGGAGGCTCATTCCGAGCAGATGCAGGCGCAGGTTCGCCGGGAGCGGGAACGCGCGATGACCGACCTGCTTACCCAGCTGCCCAACCGGGAAGCCTGGCAGGAGCGGCTATCGTTCGAATACAACCGCTGGCAGCGTTACCGACACCCGCTCAGTGTGTCGGTGATTGATATTGACCTGTTCAAGAAAATCAACGATTCCTTTGGCCATAAAGCCGGTGACCGGGTACTGCAATTGGTGGCACGGGAGATGAAAAGCCGCCTGCGCAGCACGGATTTCATCGCCCGGTTCGGTGGTGAGGAGTTCGTGTTGCTGTTACCAGAGACCGGGCTGGAGGCTGCCCGGGACGTGGTAGAGCAGTTTCGTGAGCATGTCGGAAAACTGCCGTTCCATTTTGGCGGCAAGCCGGTTTCAATCACCTTTTCTGCCGGCGTGTCAGAGTTCCGGGATGGTGATGCCGAAGATACCGTGTTTGATCGTGCCGACCGGGCCCTGTATCAGGCCAAAGATGCCGGCCGCAATCAGGTCATGGTGGATTGACGGCGCCGATCAGTGCCGCAGCAGGGCGTCCAGTTCATCAATAATCTCGGCCCAGTCGCTGTCTTCCTCAAGGCCCTCCTCAAGAAATTGCGACTGGCTTTCGGACCAGAAAGGGGCGTCCTGGATGGCAATTTCCGAAGGCAGTGGAGAATACCGGGCGATAAAACTCTCCATGCTTTTCTGATCTGATGGTAAACCAAGCTGCTGAAAAAGGACGCTTAGAGTGTGTTTGCTGGTGTCCATAAGACAGGCTTCTCCTGTGTGCGGTGAGGCAGTATGAAATCTTCCACATTTGCAGGTATTGTTCCCTGAAATGTAGTGGAACCACCGAGGATATCCAGTGAAGTCTCTTCCACAGTTATTGTATGGCCTCTTGTTTGTCCTGATTCAAGGGGTCGTGTGGGCGGAACCGCCCCAGGCGTCGCCGGCGCCGGTTCTGGGTGCGGCAGACCTGGAGTGGTTGGGCCAGCAGGAAGGCTTCCGGGTGGCTGTCAGGCAGAGCCAGGTGCCGCTGGTGTTCGATACCGGTGAGGGTGCGCTGGCGGGTATCTGGATTGATTATCTCGCTCGCGTGTCAGATAAGCTTGGCGTGCCGGTTGAGCCTTTCATGGCGGTCGACCAGGGCGACGATGCCGACCTGGTTCTGACCACCCGCATTCCGGGATCGCCGGTGATCCCGGGCCTTCGGCACACCTCACCGATGATGTCGCTGACCTATGGGATCTTTGTGAATGCCGGTGATGCCGCCTACCGGACGCTGTCGGATCTGGAATCTGCCAACGTCGCGATTATTGGTGGCGATCCCAACCAGTTCCCACTGCTGGACCCGATTGATAACTTTTCTCCGGTGCCCGTCGCCAGTCTGGGGGAGGCCATCAGCCTGGTCTTGTCCGGCAAAGCCGACGCCTTCCTCGGACCGGTACCGGTGGTCTCGGATTACCTTGAATCCGCAATGATCAATGGTATCGGTCTGGCCGTTCTGCTGGACAATCGCCCGGTGGATGTTGTGTTGCAGGTACCGACCAGCCGTGACCGCCTTTTCCGGGTGTTTGACCGGGCCGTTCAGGCATTGAGTCACAACGAGCACCGGGATATTCGCCAGTCCTGGTTGCAGGCGAATATGCCAGCCCTTGAGGGACGTGGCGTGGCCCTGACCGCTTCGGAGCTTGAGTGGTTGAAGCGTCATCCCGGGCTGAAAGTGGGTATGCGTGGCGATTGGCCACCGTTTGAATTCGAGCAGGACGGCCGCCCGGCGGGCCTTGCCTCTGACCTGGTCAAACGCCTGGAGGAGAACCTGGATGTTCGCTTCAACCGGGTGATTGCGAGCTCCCGACAGTCGGCCGAGGACATGTTGAAGGCGGGTGAAGTGGATATTCTGCCGGGCATGTCGCGCACCCCCCGAACCGAACAGGAATTCCTGTTCACCCGGGCCTATGTGTCGGTACCGATTGCCCTGGCCATCCGGGATACTGGCCGGTTCATTGGTGATCTGAGGGAGCTGCGGGATGAGCGGGTCGGTGTGGTCAATCGCCAGGCCAGCCATGACTATCTGTTAATCAATCATCCAAACCTGGACCTTTACCCGCAAAGAACCGTGGAAGACGGGCTTCTGGCGCTGTCCAACGGCGACCTGGATGTGATGGTCACGCATATTCCGGCAGTGAGTTACACGGTTGCCCGACTGGGCCTGTCGAACCTGCGGATTACCAGCATCACGCCCTATCAATATGACCTGCGGCTGGCGGTCAGCAAGGACAACCCGGTTTTACACCGCATCCTCAACAAGGCCCTGAGCAGCCTGCCGGCATCGGAAACCGAGGCGGTGTATAACCGCTGGATACACCTGGATATCGAACAGGAAACCGACTACACGGTGGTCAGGCGCATCATTTTGATTGCCATCGTGGTGGTACTGATTTTCCTCTACTGGAACCGCAAGCTGTCGCTGGAAGTGGATGAACGGATTCGGTCCGAGAATGCCTTGCGTCGCAGTGAAGATGAACTGCGAGCGGCCAAGCTTGAGGCCGAACGCCTGGCCCGGGAGGCGGAAACGGCGAGCAGGGCCAAGAGTGAGTTCCTGGCCAATATGTCCCATGAGATCCGAACCCCGATGAATGCGGTCATTGGTTACAGCGATCTGCTCTACAACTCGGTGACTGATCCCCAGCAGCGCAACTATTTGAACGCCATCCGCGCTGGCAGCCGCAGCCTGTTAATGCTGATCAACGACATTCTTGACCTGTCACGGATCGAGGCTGGCAAGATGCGCCTGGACTTCGGCCCGGTTTCGGTTCGCCGGCTGCTCAGCGATGTCCGGCATATCTTTGATCTGCGAGCGACCGAGCAGGGCATTACCCTGGAGGTGAGCGTAGGCTCTGGCATGCCCTCGGCAATGATGTTGGATGAAACCCGGTTGCGCCAGGTGTTGTTCAATCTGGTGGGCAATGCCATCAAGTTCACTCATGAGGGTGGAGTGACAGTGCGGGCCGTGGCCAAAGAACTGGAGGAATCCACCGGTGAGGACGCGGATATCCGCTACTACCGGTTGAAAGTGACCGTGGCCGACACCGGCATTGGCATTGCGCCGGATCAGCAGGACCGTATTTTCGATGCCTTTGAGCAGCAGGAAGGTCAGAGCTCCCGGCGATACGGGGGCACCGGCCTGGGTCTGGCCATCAGCCGGAAGCTGGTGGAAATGATGGGCGGTGAACTGACGGTAAAGAGTGAACCGGATGTTGGGTCCACCTTTACTCTCGTGTTGCCCCGGGTTGAGGCTACCGTAGAGCAGGCGGAAGATGACGGGACGCCGGAGGAAGCCGAGCGGCTGCTGGCCCAGACCATGAGTATGCAGGAGCGAGGCTGGCTGCGGGAGAAGCTGGCGGAGGACTTTGGTGACCAGTGGCAGGATGTTCGTGAAAGCGGCGACCCGGAACAGATGAAAGACTTTGCGCTACGAATTATCGAATGGGGGCAGCGTCATCGTTCGCCGTCGGTGACCAGCTACGGCGAAAAACTGCTGGCGGATGTAGAGGCGTTCAATCTGGATGCGGTTAATACGGCCCTTGAAGCCTTCCCCAAATTGCTGGGCCAGCGTTGAGCTGACCAGCGGCTTAGAGGCAGTCGAACTGGGATTTGCGGTCGAACGCCACTGACACCATGTCGTACCCGGAGTCTGACAGGGAGCGAACCAGCGCCCTGTCTTTCAGCAGGGTCATGCAGACTTTGTGGACGCTGGCCTGAAGCTGCTCACTTTCCGGATTCTGCTCAGCGAGTCGGAAGTCGACGATCAGATATTTACGGTCGACGGCGGCTTGTTCCGGGATATCTTCCCGTTCCACGCTTTCAAAACCGATGTAGGTGGCTTCCTGGTTGGAAAAAACCTGGCTCATCAAAACGTCAAGATTTTCGGCGTGTGCCTGGCTGGCTGGCATCGATAACGCAACCGCGGATGCGAAGGCGTATAGTCTGGTGCGCATAACGAGCACTCCCGAAAACGGATGAGATAACTTCTATGTTACCAAGTGTAAAGTTTGGTTACGTTTGATTATTGCAGAGAGTGTTGAAAATTTCGTCATTGATTCCCGGTATTTTTCAATTGTTTGCATTTTGGACATAATTCCGCGCTGCGGGGTGTTTGCCTGCCTGCCGCAGAGCTGGTTTTCCGCTATCATGGAGCCAGAACCATTGGGAAAGTGAGAGGGATAGCCATGTTCCAGCTTGTATTCAAGGGTGAGTGCGCGCCAGGCACTGATGTTGAGACTGCCCGTAACAACGCCCGGGCCCTGTTCAAGGCCAGCGTGGAGCAACTGGACCGCATGTTCAGTGGCCAGCCCGTTGTTATTCGTAACAAGCTGGAACAGGTTCAGGCAGAGAAGTACCAGGCGGTACTGCGCAAGCATGGCATGATTGCCCATGTACAGCCGATGGCCGGGGCTACCCAGGCTGCGGCCCCGGCACCGAAACCTGCGCCGGTTTCCCAGGCTGATCAGCAAGCCGAGACTGAAACACCATCGGCCCCGCCGAAACCGGCCTCTGAGGGCAACGTGCCGGCGACCGAACCCGGAGATCGCCTGCCGGTGGCCGGTGACAAAGTGGATGATATCCTCGCGGGCTCGGGCCTGACCCTGGA
Source organism: Marinobacter sp. GH_1 (assembly GCF_048595985.1). Taxonomy (NCBI): domain Bacteria; kingdom Pseudomonadati; phylum Pseudomonadota; class Gammaproteobacteria; order Pseudomonadales; family Marinobacteraceae; genus Marinobacter; species Marinobacter sp. GH_1. The sequence goes on from NZ_CP184460.1 coordinate 497,540, forward strand.
CCCGGTGGGTGTCACCCTGGTGGAACATGAAGACCCGGAAGCGCCCATGTTCGAGCACCTGGATGACTGGAGCCTGGCGCCTCCTGGCTCCGATCTGGGCGTAAAACGAGATCTGCCACCGCCGATGGTTCCGGACGTTTCCCACCTTTCCCTGGCCGACGATGACAAACACCGCGACAAGAGCTGACCGGGATTTGCCTGACCGGCGGTATTATCTGTTTCTGTTGTTCATTCTGGTGCCCCTGTTGTGGGCGCCAGTACTGGCGTCGGAACCCTCAGAACGCCCGAAAGTTGGGCTGGTGCTCAGCGGTGGCGGTGCCAAAGGCATGGCCCATGTGGGTGTTCTGAGGGTGCTGGAAGAAATGCGGGTGCCGGTGGATGTGGTGGTAGGCACCAGTGCCGGCTCCGCCGTGGCGGCACTCTACGCTTCGGGCATGTCGGTATCCGAGATTGAGCAGCGGTTTCTGGAGCTGGACTGGTTGTCCAGCTTCCGCGACGATCCCGGCCGGGCGTTCAAGCCGGTCCGTCGCAAACAGGACGACTGGCGTTTGCCACTGGTGCCGGGCCTGGGGGTCAGCACGCAGGGTGTGCACCTGGGCGGAGGCCTGGTGACCGGGCAGAATCTTGGTTTCATCCTCAATGAACTCACCCGCAATGCCGCCCTGGTTGAAAATTTCGACCAGTTACCCATTCCCTACCGAGCTGTGGCCACCGACCTTGAAACCGGGGAAGAGGTGGTCATCGGAGACGGTAATCTTGCCGAAGCGATTCGGGCCAGTATGAGCATTCCGGGTGTTTACGCGCCAGTTGAGCGCAATGGTCGGCTGTTGGTGGACGGAGGTGTTGCCAACAATCTTCCAGTCAGCGTGGCTCGGGAGATGGGCGCGGATGTGGTCATTGCCGTGGATATCACCGATCCGATGATGAGCGCCGATCAATTGCGAGAGGCTTTCTCGGTGGTGGGGCAACTGACTACCCTGATAACCCGCAGGAATACCGATGCCCAACTGGCACTGCTGACCGAGCAGGACGTGCTGGTGCACCCGGACCTCGAAGGCTTTGGCTCCGCCGATTTTTACGATGCGCCGGTGCTGTTTGAACTGGGTGCCACCGCCGCCCGTGAGCATGCGGTTGCCCTGAACCGGCTGTCGGTGTCGGAGGAACAGTGGGTGGCGTACCAGTCGCGCCGTGCCGCAGGCAGTTGGGTGCCCGGGCCTGTGGTTCGGGTTGAGATCGCCCAGGGCGAGCGTCTGGCGACGGACTTCCTGAGGGAGCGGATTCGCCAGCAACCGGGGCAAGTGCTGGACGTACCGGAGCTTGAGGCAGACCTGAAACGTATCTATGGCCTTGGCTATTACGAATCCGTGGGCTGGTCACTGGCGCCCACGGAAGCGGGGCCGGTCCTTGTGATAAGGGCGCGGGAGAAAAGCTGGGGACCGAATTACCTGTCGTTCGGGCTCAACTATGAAGATAACTTTGAGGGAAATACCCGCTTCAACCTGGCAGCCGGCCTGCGCATGACCGAGCTGAACCGGTTGGGCGCCGAATGGCTGACCGGCGTTCAGTTGGGAACCCAGCCGTGGGTCCGAAGCCAGTGGTACCAGCCGCTGACCTTCGGCTATGACCGGTTTGCCGTTGTCGGCGTGGAGTATCGCCGGGACGATTACAGCATTTACGATCAGGGGCGGCGCATCTCGGAAGTGGATGTCACCTTCCGGCAAGTGGACCTGGCACTGGGTATGGAGCTGGGAGGCAACGGTGAAGTCCGGCTGGCCTACGTCCGTGGCTACGCCACGGTAGAGGACGAAGTGGGCGTTCCGGTTGCACCTGCCGATAATGTCCACCAGGGGCATGTCAGCCTGCAGCTGGTGCACGATTCCCTGAGCGATGCCTTCTTCCCGAAATCCGGCGCCTTTGCCGGGATCCGCGGGCGGGTGGAGCGGGAAGATCTCGGTTCAGATCGGCACTTTGATGGCGTGACGGCGATGCTGCTGGGTACGGGCACCTGGGAGCGTTTTAACCTGACTGGGCTGTTGTATACCCGCCAGATTTTCAGCGGTGATGCCGGTATTGAAAACGCCGCCCGCTTGGGTGGCTTTCGCCAGCTCTCGGCCTATGCCCCGGGGGAAATTACCGGCAACGACGCCGTGTTGGCGTCTGTGTACGGTCGGCGGGAGTTTGGTGGTCCGGTCATGCCCTGGTTTGCCGGCGCCGGTTTTGAAACCGGCAATGCCTGGGACAGTATGCGTGATGCCAGCTGGGGTGACACGGTGCGGTCCTGGAGTGCTTTTGCTGGCGTGGATACCCTGCTTGGGCCAGTGCAACTGGCCGCTGCCTATAATAACGAGGATAACTGGACGGCCTACCTGAACATCGGCTTCTCGTTTACCCAGCTGTTCTACTGAACCGCCAGCCAGCGCCTGGATCAGCCCGCGTTGATGGCCGCCAGAACCTGTTCACATTGCTGGATGGCATATCGGTGCAGGATGTCGGCCAGGGCGGCTTCGTCACGGTTGCCAATGGCCCGGATGGATTCTTCCATGTGTGCCAGATTGTCCTCCAGTACTTGTGCCCCGCCTTGGCGAAAGGCGACAAATGCACAGCGTTTGGCCGAGGGCCAGAGGTCATCAATGGCGGAGACGATAAAGTAGTTGTCCGCGTACACCAGTGACGCCTTGGTGTATTCAATGCCCAGTTCCAGAAAAGCCATCAGGTCGTTTTTCTGGTAGCAGTCCTTCATTTGCCGATACAGATTTTCAAGCCGGGCCATGTCCTCGGGTTGCCATTGTCGCACCAGTTTTTGGCCGGTGTGGGTCAGGTACAGTTCGAGAATTTCATAGAGACTTCGTACAAAGTGCTCGTCCAGCGGGGTAACGAACGCCCCCTTGCGTGGCACGTTGCGGACCAGGTGCCGTTTTTCCAGCAGTAACAGCGCCTCGCGGATGGAACCATGACTGACGTCCATCTCTTTGGCCATGGAGCTTTCGTAGATGCGCTCACCGGATCTCAGCTGTTCAAAGGCAATCAGGTTTTCAATATGGCGGGCGACTTGTTCGGTCAGGGTTTCTCTGGGCTTGAATGCGTTCATGGGTTATCTGTTTACAGCAGGTGAACCGTCGGAAAGGCCATGGTCGCACAATGTTTTTGCCGGAGCCAGAATAACCGCTACAGCAACGGCGCCAGCAGTCGCACCGCGCGACAGCTGAGTCGGAAGAGGATGGATCGGTCCTGGTAGTCCCGCTCAGTCATTCTCTGGCAGTACTCAAGGTCTTCCCGGAGCATGGAGTCGACCGAGCGGACGAAGTCCTCGTTGGTGTTCACCGCCGTGATCTCGAAGTTCAGGCGCATGGAGCGATTGTCCAGGTTCGCCGTGCCCACGGCAGCATAACGGTCATCCACCAGCACCACCTTCTGGTGCATGAAACCGGGCTGGTAGCGATAGATCCCGATGCCAGCCTGGCTGGCTTGCACCAGGTAGGAATAGGCCGCCAGGCGAATAAGCCGGTTATCGGTTTTTTCCGGAATCAGGATGCGAACATCCACCCCCCGCAGCGCCGCCAGCTGCAGGGCGTTCATGATCTGAAAATCCGGGACAAAATAGGGCGATGCAATCCAGATTCGGGTGCGGGCATTGTTGATGCTGTTCAGGAAGAATAGCGTGCAGGTCTCCCAGGTGTCTGCAGGCCCGGTAGGCAGCACCAGAACCTGTTGATCACCGCCGGTGTCAAAGCCCGGGTGCCAGTCCAGTTCCGGGCGGATATTGCTGGCCCAGTGCCAGTCTTCCAGCCACGCCAGCTGCAAACCGGTCACCGCCGGGCCCTCAATGCGACAGTGGGTATCGCGCCAGGGTTCCTGGTCCATCGCCGTGCCCAGGTATTCGTCGCCCAGGTTAATGCCGCCAACAAAGCCCACCTTGCCATCACAGACCAGTAACTTCCGGTGGTTCCGGAAATTGATCTGGAAACGCCGGCGGCGCACGTTACCGTTGCCGAACGAAGCGATGCGCGCGCCGGCGGCTGACAGTTCGTCAAGCCAGCGCCGTGACAGCAACACACTGCCGATGTCGTCGTACAGAAACCACACCTCGACACCCTGCGCCAGCTTGCGTTCCAGAATCGCCTTGATGCGCTGCCCCACCTTGTCTGAGCGCACGATGTAGAACTCCAGCAGAATGTATTGCCTGGCATCCTCCATGGCTTCGAACAGGGCCTCAAATGTTGCGGTTCCGTCTTTCAGCAGTGTGCACTGGTTGCCGCTGGTAAACGGTTGCCGGCTCAACTTGCACAGTACCTGAAGCTCATCGCTGAAATGTTCGTGGCCGGGGTTGGAGATCGACGTGGTCTGCTTCTCGAACTGGTCCAGCAGGGTGGTCAGAGACTGATCCCCCATCCGGCGGGCTTTGACATAACCGCCAAAGCGGCTTCGGCCGAACAGAACAAACAGTGGCACCGCGATATAGGGCAGGCCTACCAGTGCGATGATCCAGGCAATGGCCCCCTGGGCGGTGCGATAGCTGAGCAGGATCCGATAAATGCAGGCCAGGGCTGCCAGGTACAGTGCGGCAAGGGGGATGGCCAGCAATGACAGATTATCCGGAGTCATTCGTTACCTTCCTGATGGTTTGCCCGAAACTGGGCCGGTGCCATGCCGGTCCAGCGTTTGAAGGCACGGCTGAAGGCGCTGAGTTCAGAAAAACCCAGCAGGAAGGCAATTTCCCCCAGGGCATACTGGTCGTCAGCTACATACCGAAGGGCCTTGTCCTGGCGCACCTGTTCCACCAGATCATGAAAACTCAGGCCCTCTTTTTTCAGCTTGCGGTACAGGGTTTGGCGGCTCATGTGGCACTGCCGGGCCAGGGTGTCGGCATCAATGCGATCAGTGGCCATTTGCCGTGAAATCAGGCGGCGAACCTTGCGGCTGAAAGACTTCCGCGTTTGCAGGCGGGCCAGCACCGCATTGACCTGCTTCAGCACGGCGGAATAGACATACGGGTTGCGATGGGGAATCGGGTGCCCGAGGTGCTGGCTGGAGAACGCCATTCTGGTGATGCCGGTACCAAAAATAACCGGCCCGCCAAACAGTTTCCGGTACTCGCTGGCATAGCCGGGTTCCGGATGGGCCACTTCCAGCCAGTCGGCTTCAATGCCCCGGTGAATAAAGTGACGGGTTCGACACAGCGCCGCCGCCAGGGTGCGATCCATATCCTGACGACAGTAGTGATCGGGGTGGTCTGGCTGCCAGGTCAGGATGGCCTGATCCGGCGTTTGCTCAAAGCTCAGGGTTACCGATTCGTTGATCAGCCGGTGCAGGCGCACGTACTGCACGACGGCCTCGCCCAGAGTGTCGCAATTGAAGAAAACATGCCCGACGAGGCCCATTCGTTCAGGGTCAACCACCTGCCCGGCGTGCAGTCCAACACCGGGGTCTCCGGTCAGCTGTTCGGCCAGATCCCAAAGTTGGTAGTGGGTGCTGGCGGGAATGCGCAAATCCGGATCTTCCAGGGCTTCCAGGCTAAGGCCGGTGAGGGTTTCAATCCGGGGGCGATTCAACAGCCCGAGCGTATCCAGGTAATGCACGAGCGCCAGTGTGCTGGAGGCCGCAACCTGCGGGGTATCCGCTTGGTCCGTTTGCGCGTGCATGCCGATGGTTGGCTCCGGGTGGTTGTGTGTCAGAGTGATACAAAATGTCAAACGATTGGCACAGCCAGTCAACGGCTTGCCATAGCTTCAACGATAGCATGGTACGCATCAGGTTGAAGTAGCCAACAGGCAAAATGGAGGTGTTGTATGGAACGGGAAATCTTTGTACCCCATAACGAGGCCGAGCGTAAAAACGTTTTGGCACTGGCGGAGTATCTGGACAGCATCTTCTACTGCTGAGCTGTCCGTCGTAATGTCTGTGACCTTCTGGCCGGGTTCATCCCGGCTTTTTTGTGCCTGCGGTTTGCCTGCCTAATTTCTCCTTGCCCCCGAGTCTGGCGATGGTAGTGTATCCGGTTCATCCCCATCACCGGAGGCTGTCAGCGTATGACCGTTGAACTGAATCATCGTATTACCGGCCAGGGCGAGCCCCTGATCCTGCTGCATGGGCTGTTCGGCTCCCTTGAGAACCTTGGAGGTATCGCCCGCCGCCTGGAAGATGGTTGGCAGATTCACGCCCTCGATCAGCGCAATCATGGCAGCTCACCCCACACTGACGACATGGACTACCCGGCCATGGCGGCCGATGTGGTGGCCTACATGGACGCTCACAATCTGGACAAGGCCTGGGTGCTGGGTCATTCCATGGGTGGCAAGGTGGCGATGCAGGTCGCCTTGGTTTATCCGGAGCGGGTCAAGGGGATCATCGTCGCGGACATCGCACCGGTCACCTACAAAGCCCGGCATGATGCGGTTCTGGACGGCATGAAGAACCTGGAGCTGGTTGGCGTAACAACCCGCCAGGAAGCGGACAAGCGCCTGGCTGAATTCGTTGAAATCCCGGGCGTGCGGCAGTTCCTGCTGAAAAACCTGGAGCGGATACCGGCAGAGCAGGCCGGTGATGGTGACCAGCTGTTCCGCTGGCGTCTGAATTTACCTGTGATTGACACCTGTTATCAGAAGCTGGCCGCCGCGCCGGAGGGTGAGGGCCCGTACAATGGTCCGGTGCTGTTTATCAAAGGCGCTGATTCCGCCTATATCCAAAGCAAACATCAAGACACCATCCGGCAACTGTTCCCAGCCGCCGAACTGAAGATAATCGAGGGTACCGGGCACTGGCTGCATGCTGAAAAGCCCGATACCTTTGCGGCTTTGTGTCGTCGTTTTCTCGGATCCTGACGGCCTGTCCTGCGTTGCCAGAAACCCGGTAATGTCTGCTAAGGTTAGGGTGCTTTGATATTGCCTTCCGTCTAACAATCACCAATGGATCGGGCGCTCATGATGAAATGGTTGTTGATAGGCCTGCTGGTCATCTTTCTGCTGCTGGGCAGTTTCCTGCTCACGCCGTCGCCGGTTGACAGCAAGGCCTGGGAGGCACCATCGCCTCCGGCCATGACCGGTGTGCTGGCGCCCAATGAACGCCTGCGCCTGGCAGACTTGCTGGCCCGGGGCCAGGTCTATGGTCCGGAAGATACCACCATTGATGCAAACGGCGTGCTTTACGCCGGCACCCAGGACGGCAAAATCGTGCGGGTGTTTCCGGATGGCACCGTAGAGAACTGGCTGGAAACCGGCGGACGGCCACTGGGTATGGTATTCGATGCCCAGGGCAACCTGATTGTCGCTGATGCCTGGAAAGGCCTGTTGTCCATCACCCCAGACGGCACCCTGTCGGTACTGACCCGCGAGGCCGAAGGCACGCCGTTCCGCTTTACTGACGACGTGGACATAGCACCGGACGGCCGTATCTATTTCACTGACGCCAGCTCCCGCTTCCGCCAGCCGGACTACATTCTGGACTTGCTGGAGATGCGCCCCCACGGCCGGCTGCTTCGCTATAACCCCCGTACCCGCCGTACCGAAGTCCTGCTGGCCAATCTGCACTTTGCCAACGGTGTGGCGGTGTCGCCGGCGGGTGACTATGTGCTGGTTAACGAAACCTGGAAGTACCGCATCCTGAAATACTGGATCACCGGGCCCAGGGCCGGCCAGGCCGAAGTGTTTGCGGACAACCTGCCGGGATTTCCCGATAACCTGGCGGTGGATGATCAGGGCCGCTACTGGGTTGCGTTTCCAACCCTGCGTAATGCCCAGGTGGACAGCATGCATCGCAAACCCTGGCTGAAGAATCTGGTGGCCAAGTTGCCTGACAGTCTGAAGCCCCAGCCACAGGAGTATGGGCTGGTGGTTGCCTTCGATACCAGCGGTAAGATGATCACCAGCCTGCACGATACCCGCGGCAGCCACCTTCAGGAAATCACCTCGGTGAATCCCCATGATGGCGTTCTATACTTTGGTTCACTTCACAATGACCGTATTGGCCGGCTACCGTTGCACGCTATTCCTGGCCTTGGAGAGCAACCATGACACAGGCACTGAACTGGGACTTGCCTGACCCGTTTACCATGACCATCACCGTTCGCCCGGAGGACACCGACCGCCTGGGGCACGCCAATAACGTGGTGTATGTGCGCTGGCTGGAAGAAGTGAGTTGGCAGCACATCGACAGCCTGGGCATGACCTGGGCCCTGCACGAAGAAACCGGCAAGGCCATGGCGATTACCCGCACTGAGCTGGATTACCTGGCCTCTGCCAATGCCGGGGATGAACTGGTGCTGGGTACCTGGCTCACTGACTGGGATGGCCGTTTCCGCTCTGCCCGGCAGTTTCAGCTGATTCGCCCGGCCGATGGCAAAACCTTGCTGCGGGCGCTCTCTACCCATGCCTGTGTCGATATGAAATCCCAGCGGCCAGCCCGGGCGCCCAAGGCCTTCGCCGAGATACTTGGCAGCGCGCTGGTTGCCGGCGGGCGGGGCCTGCCCGGTTGAGGCCGGGCCGGTAAAATTCTGCTAGTCTGAGAGTTCAGGCCGGTAACGGCACCGTTCACTGCTGTCTGGAGACGCCCATGGAATCATCTGATCTGACCGAAACCGGCACCATGCGCCACGTGGTCTATGATCGCTTTGGTGAGCGTGATGTGCTGCGCGTGACAGAATCGCCCATTCCGCAACCGGGTGAGGGCGAGGTGCTGGTTCGCGTACACGGCGCTGGCCTCAATCCCATCGACTGGAAAACCCGTAAGGGCATGGGGTTCGTCGCCACCCAGATAGAAAACAGCCTGCCCTGGACACCCGGTTACGACGCGGCCGGTGAGGTGGTGGAAGTGGGCGAGGGCGTGACCACACTGGTGCCGGGCGACCGGGTGATGGGCATGATCGGCTTCCCGGTCACCGGCGGAGCCTACGCCGAGTACGCCATTGCCGACGCTGAAGATCTCGCCATTGTGCCGGAAGAGCTGGACCTGATCGCGGCGGCCGGCGTGCCCCTGGCGGCACTCACGGCCTGGCAGGCCCTGTTTGAAGTGGCGGAGCTGGAGTCTGGCCAGAAAATCCTGATTCATGCCGGGGCCGGTGGTGTTGGGCACTTTGCGGTTCAGTTTGCCCTGGAGCGGGGCGCCCACGTCATCGTGACGGCGTCCTCCCGTAACCGGGATTTTCTGGCGGAGCTGGGGGTGCATGAGGTGATCGACTACCACACCACTGACTTCACCGAAGAATGCTATGGCCTGGACGTAGTGCTGGACCTGGTAGGGGGCGAGACTGGCAAACGCTCCCTGCAAACCCTCAGTGATTCCGGCGTGCTGGTAACCATCCCGACGGTGACTGCCGATGACGTGGTCAGCGCCGCAGAAGCCATGGGCGTTCGAGCCCATGGCATGCGCTCACGGCCAGATGCCTTCCATCTGGATGAAATCGCCGAGTTGATTGAAGACGGTGATGTGAAGGTCCATGTTGAGCAGGTATTTTCCCTGGATCAGGTACAGGCAGCCCACGAACTGCTGGAAGGCGGTCATGTGCGGGGCAAGCTGGTGCTGGATTGCCGTTAATCGGCCTGATTGGCTTTGCGGGCAATCCGGTTCAGTAACCGGGAGGCGGCAAAGAAGCCAAAACTGGCGGTTACCGGGCTGGCTGCGCCGAAGCCGGAGGCGCAGTCAAGCCGCACCGGACCCTCGGTGGCTGGTTTCTGCAGGCATACCTCGCCATCGGCGGCTGGGTAGGTGAGCTGTTCCAGTGAATACACCGCCTCAATTCCAAAACGCCGCTTTGGATTCCGGGAGAACCCGTACTCCCGGCGCAGCATATTACGCACTTTTGCCAACAACGGGTCCTGGGTGGTCTTGCTCAGGTCTGCCACCTGAATCTGGGTTGGGTCCATCTGGCCGCCGGCCCCGCCGGCACAGACAATCGGAATCTTGCGCCGCTGGCAATGGGCAATCAGCGCTGCTTTCGCCTTCACGCTGTCGATGGCATCCACCACTCCGGTCATATCCTCGGTAATCAACTCTGCCACGTTCTTGGTGGTCAGAAATCCGAAATGCACCCGGATATCCGCCTGGGGGTTGATGGCCTTCAGCCGCTCGGCCATGGCATCGGTCTTGGTGCGGCCATACTGGCCCTCGAGGGCATGCAGCTGGCGGTTGGTGTTGGACACACAGATGTCGTCCATGTCGATCAGGGTGAGCGTGCCGATGCCGCTGCGAGCCAGCGATTCAGCGGCCCAGGAGCCAACACCACCGAGGCCGACGATGGCTATGTGGGCATTACGGAAAGCGTTCAGGGCCTTGCGGCCATAGAGGCGCTCTATGCCGCCAAAGCGGAACGGATAATCATCGGCGGTCATTCAGCCTCCGGAATGCAGGGAGAAAAGAGAAGCGCATTGTAACCGAGACAGCGGCGGGCGGGAAAACACCATAAAAAAAGCCGCGCAAGAGCGCGGCTTCAAGAAGGTACCCGGCTCGGCAAGAGGCGGGTTGGACTAGTTCAGAGACACTAATCAACGTGACTATTATCAAGTTCTGATCTGTCTTTAAGAAGGTCAGAAGTTGCCAACTGTCGGTCATTTTCGGCCAGCCATTTTGGCCAGACCGGTATTGCCGTTTAAGCCACCCAGTGCTCGTCTTCAATTGCCATCAGGCTGTCTTTGCCGGTCTGGATGTCTTTCAGCAGCCAGTCCACCTCTGGCATCAGCTTCTCGAAGTAATAGCGGGCAGACACCTGCTTGCCTTCGAGCAGCGGCTTGTTGCCCTCGCCAAGTTGCAGCTGCTGGCCTGCGACGCCGGCCATGCGGGACCACAGATAACCGATGACGGTCAGGGCCATAATCCGCAGGTACGGGGTGGCGGCAGCGCCGGCCTGTTCCGGATCTTTCGGTGCATTCTGGGCCAGCCACAGGGTGGCCTGCTCCAGGCTCTTCAACGCCCCCTTGAGCTCTTCGCGGTACGGTGCCTCCGGGTTTTCCTTCAGGTAACCGGTCAGCTCTGCGAACAGGGCGCGAACCAGCTGGCCACCCTTGAGGGACAGCTTCCGACCCACCAGATCCATGGCCTGGATACCGTTGGTACCCTCATAGATGCGGGCAATTCGGCCGTCCCGGACCAGTTGCTCCAGCGGCCAGTCCTGGGTGAAGCCAGAGCCACCCAGAACCTGCTGACCCCAGTTGGCGTTGTTGTAGCCTTCGTCGGTCAGGAAGGCTTTGACCACCGGGGTCAGCAGCTGTACCAGGTCATCGGCGTTTTCACGCACGCTGTCATCCGGGTGCGCCACGGAAAGATCCAGCTGGTGGCCAGTGAACAGCGCCAGCGCACGCATGCCTTCGTTCAGCACCTTCTGGCGCATCAGCATGCGGCGTACGTCCGGGTGCACAATGATCGCGTCAGCCGGGCCGTTCGGGTTCTTGGGGCCGCTCAGGGAACGGCTTTGCAGGCGTTCCCTGGCAAAGGCCAGGCTTTCCTGGTACGCCATTTCGGCCAGACCAAGGCCCTGCATGCCCACCATCAGCCGGGCTTCGTTCATCATGGTGAACATGGCGCTCATACCCTTGTTGGGCTCGCCCACCAGCCAGCCTTTGGCGCCTTCAAAATTCATTACGCAGGTGGCGGAGCCTTTGATGCCCATCTTGTGCTCAAGGCCACCACAGAAGGCCGGGTTGCGCTCGCCGGAATCCGGCAGGAACTTGGGTACCACAAACAGGGAGATGCCCTTGGTGGTGTCCGGTGCGCCCGGCAACTTGGCCAGCACCAGGTGCACGATGTTGTCGACCAGGTCGTGCTCACCGCCGGTGATCCAGATCTTGGTGCCCTCGATGGCATAGCTGCCGTCGTCATTGGGTGTGGCCTTGGTGCGGATCAGGCCCAGATCGGTGCCGCACTGGGGCTCGGTCAGACACATGGTGCCGGTCCACTCGCCGGAAATCAGTTTTTCCAGATAAGTCTGCTTCAACTCCTCGGAGCCATGCGCGTACAGGGCGCTGATGGCGCCGTGGGTCAAGCCCGGGTACATGCCCAGGGACAGGTTGGTGGAGCACACCATTTCGTCCACGACAAACTTCAGAGTGTGGGGCAGGCCCTGCCCGCCGAATTCCAGTGGTGCATCCAGGGCGGTCCAGCCACCTTCCACAAACTTCCGGTAGGCCTCTTTGAAGCCGTCAGGTGTCTTGACCGATTTGGTTTCCGGATCGTAGCTGCAACCCTGGCGGTCGCCCACCTGGTTGGTAGGCTGGATGACCTCTGCCGCCAGTTTGCCGGCTTCATCGATCACCGCCGAAATTAGATCCGGAGTCGCATCGGCGTACTTTTCCAGTTCGTGCAGTTTGTCTGCGCCCAACACATCAAACAACAGAAAGCGAAGATCGTTCGCTGGTGCCTGGTATTGCATGGATACTCTCCTGTTTGGATATAGCAGTCTGAATGACTGCCGGATGTCGTTGTTTCAATCCGGAAGTGTCTCTTCATACGAGCGTTTGAATTTTTTGGTTTGCTGGCTGGTGGCCCGAAGGCATTGAATTTTCGTATCACCGGCATGGTATCCATTGATAGTGGAAGGGCGTGGGAATGACGATCGTGATTGCCGGTATATCCGGTGCAATTGGTGCGGCGTTGGCAAAACGCTATCTGGAGACTTGCCCGGAACAGGCCGTCATTGGTCTGTGCCGCGATCCTCAGCGGGCACCGGACGATCTCAGAAATCATCCCGGTGTGAGATTGCTGGCCTGGGATGCGGAAGATGAGCAGCGGCTTGATAAAGCCGAGTTGAAAACGGCATTGGACGGTTCCGGCCCGATCGTCACGGTGATTTACGCCGCTGGCCTGCTGCATGACGACCGGCTTTTTCCCGAGAAGCGATTGGAAGACGTGACGGCCGCTAACATGGCCCGCGCTTTCGCGGTCAACGCCACCGGATTTACCTTGCTGATCCAGGCCCTGCTGCCCTGGCTGCGGCATCGTGAGTTCAAGCGCGTGGCGGCCATCTCGGCCAAGGTGGGGTCGATATCCGATAACGGGTTTGGCGGCTGGTATGCTTATCGGAGTTCAAAAGCCGCCCTGAATATGCTGGTGCGGAATCTTTCCATCGAACTGCCTCGCCGGTGCAAGCCCATTGCCTGCGTGGCGCTGCATCCGGGGACCACCGAGTCGGCCCTGAGTTCACCGTTCAGCCAGTCACTGTCCAAACTGACGGTACATAAGCCCTTGCAGACGGCTGATAACCTGATCCGGGTATTGGGCGCCCTGGACGACAGCAGTAACGGTCGATTCTTCAGTTGGGATGGTTCGGAGTTACCCTGGTAGGCGGCGCCATGCGGGACACTATAGCGGCACCGCCCAGCTGAGCATGGAGTAATAAAGCCCGATGCCGACGAGCACATTGAATGGAAAGGTGACGCCCAGGGAAGCCAGCATGGCCAGGCCGATATTGGCATCGGGAACGGCGTGGCGAATCGCCACCGGTGCGGCGATGTAGGACGCACTGGCGGTGAGGGTGGCGAGGATGACGATAGAGCCGGTGTCGAGCCCGAGCAGGGTGCCCACCGTTAGCCCCGCCACCGACAGCACGGGGGGCATTGCAAGCCCGAATAGTACGATTCTCCAGTGGATCAGCTTCAGGTTGCGCAGGGTTTCGGCGGCCACCAGCCCCATCTCCAGCAGGAACAGCGACAGAATGACGGAAAAGGCGCTGGTCAGGGGGGCGGTGACGCCGGTGCCCTGTCCTGGCCCGTAAAGCGCTCCAATGACCACGCCGCCCACCAGTAGGATAACGCTTCGGTTGGTCAGGGTTTCCTGCCAGAGCGGCGTGCCCTTGGCATCGCCGGTGCGTTTGCCAAAACGTCTGTAGAACCAGAGCCCGACCATGATGGCAGGTAACTCCAGAAGCACCAGATAGAGCGTGACCTGGCCGCCGGAGCTGAGGCCGCGAGTTTCAACCCACGCCAGGGCGACGGCAAAAGTGCCTGCACTGACCGAGCCATAGTGGGCGGCAAAACTGGCGGTGTCGGCGATTGACAGGCCGACGCCATAACGCAGGATCGGGATCATCAGCAGGGGTAACGCAAAACCCAGGCCTGCTACCGCAAGCATCTCCAGGAGCAGGCCTGGTGCCAGGTTCCCGTACAGGGCCATTCCGCCTTTCAGGCCAATGGTGAGCATCAGCAGCAGGCTGAGAATGTCGTAGGCTTCTCGTGGAATGGACAGGTCAGATTTGACGGTTCCTGCTACCAGGCCGAGCAGGAAAAACATGACGATGATGTCGGGCATGTGTCAGCTGTTGCGTTTTGAATGGGGCTGGAGTTGTTACCTTCTATGGACCAGTTTAGGGGGATGGGCGCCCAAGTCAATTAAACCATGACTGGATTGCAGTGACGGGTTTTCAGTCGCCATAAAAAACGGAGGCAACTTGCCTCCGTGTATCCAACGGCCTGGTCGAAAGACTTACCGAATAAACGGGTTCAGCATCCTGGTGAAGGTGCCCGTCAGCTTAACCGGGGCGCTGAGCACAGACAGCGTAATGCAGTCTTCACACCCGACGGCAACGGGCCTGTGCTCGTCCTGCTCATTCAACACCACGAAATCCCATTGGTTGAATACGCCCTTCTGGTCGGCGAATGCACCCTGCAGTACGATCGTTGTCTCATCACCGCGGTGAGTGTGGGCCGGGGCCTTGCCGCCTGCCACCAGTTTCTGCAGTACCACCCGCTCGCCCTGGCCGGGAAATTTTTCTGAAATATCCAGTATGCTGACATCGCCCAGCTGACGTTTCCAGGGCAGCTCGTTGATGTCCTGACCAAGCAACTTCTGTAGCGGGCTCAATCGCGGTGCCTGCACACCCGTTGAAGTATCCTGGGGGGTTGAGTCAATGCGCGCCATCAACTGCTCGAAACTGCTGTCCGACACAGTAACCTTCGGCTGCTGTTCCATCATCACCGCGCCCAGGCTGTTCAGGGTGTCCACCCGGCTCCGACAGTGTGGGCACTGCTCAAGATGCAGCCGGATGCACAGAGCATGGGGCTCAGTCAGATTGCCAGCGCTATATTCCATCAGGCTGAGACTGTCGGGGTGGTGCCGTGTCATACGTTCTGATCCTGCAAAATCACTTTTAACTTGTTCAGTGCCAGGCGTACCCGGCTCTTCACGGTTCCCAAGGGGATCTGAAGTTCATCTGCCACCATCTGGTGAGATTTGTGCTCCATGTACACCTTAGCGATGACGGTAATCTGCTCTTCCGGTAACTGGCTGAGTGACTCACGAATCCGGCGCTCCGACATCAAACGGTGCAGGGAGGTCACCGG
Organism: Marinobacter sp. GH_1; assembly: GCF_048595985.1. Taxonomy (NCBI): domain Bacteria; kingdom Pseudomonadati; phylum Pseudomonadota; class Gammaproteobacteria; order Pseudomonadales; family Marinobacteraceae; genus Marinobacter; species Marinobacter sp. GH_1. The sequence goes on from NZ_CP184460.1 coordinate 512,797, forward strand.
TTCATCCTCGTTATCGCCAGGAATCTGCCACAGATCCTCGGTTTCCACGGCCATTTCAGCGCTGGTTCGCTGCATTTTCCGCAGCATATCAATCCGCTGGTTACGGGCAATGGTAAAGATCCAGGTAGACGCCGCAGCCTTACGCCAGTCATACAGGCAGGAGCGGCGCCAGATGGAAATGAACACCTCCTGCACCAGTTCCTCGGCGTGGCTGGCCATGCCGTTAGAAATCGCGTAGTACTTTATCTGCGGCGCAAAGTGTTCGAACAAAGCGTGGTATGCAGCTCTATCCTGGTGTTTGCCTACTTTTTCCAGCAAGACACCCCAAGGGTCCTTCCGGCCCTCGGCTTTGGCTGGTTGCTGATCCAGTGTGGTCACCGGACGCTCCTTGACAGTCGCATGAGTTGAGCTGATTACAGTCATCATTCTAGGCACTCGCCGCTGGTTTGTCAGTTGGGTTATTTACGGGAGGCTGCAAGAAGTGGATTGCCTTGGGTGAAAAAAATCTGGCCGCATTGTCGGCGGAGTTGTGTCAGTGGAGTGATTGCCGGATCCCAGAGCAGGCGCTAGTCTGACAACCATAATAACGACTCAAAGTTCAAACCATGAACGCACTGCTTTCTGGTGGCACCCTGCCTGTTATCCGGGCCCATTACGCAGAGATTCTTTGCCAGCTGGCAGAGGAGCGGGGCGTTGCCCAGCAAGAGCTGGTCAGCGCTGCCGGTATCCGCCAGCCACAACTGGGTCACCCGGATAATTTCATTACCCTGGACCAGTTCACGGAGCTGTGTCGTCAAGCCTTTGTTCGCTGCAAGGACGACAGCCTGGGGCTGGAGTTTGGCCGGCGCCTGAAATTTACCGCCCATGGTGCGCTGTCTCAGGCCGCCATCAGCTGCGACACCCTCGAGCAGGCGCTGCGGGTGTTGATCAAATATTTTCGGATTCGTTTTGCCTACATGGCCCTGTCGTTTTTTATCGAAGGCGATGAAGCTGTCATTCAGCTCGATATCAAGCACGACACCCGGGATTTACATCGTTTCAACATCGAGGTGGTCCTGGCTTCCCTGATGGAAGTGAACAACTTGCTGTTTGGTCAGCGGTTGTTGGAGGGCGGGCGGTGCCTGGTGGACTACGAGCAACCAGCCAATGTGAGGCCTTACCAGCCGATGTTTGGCAATGCCGTGAGTTTCTGCACCGGTGTTAACCAGCTCCGCTTCCAAAAGCAGTTTCTGAGCCTGCCGTTATCCTTGTCCAATCCTGTGGCTCGTCGCGTGGCTGAAGCTCAATGCGAGGAAGAAATGCGGCAGATGGAGGCATCCACCTCAGTAACGGAACGAGTGGTCAGGATGCTGGAATCGGTTCGTGACGGCCGCCTGCTGAGTCTGGAGGATGTGGCCGGGCAGTTACATGTGTCTGCTCGCACTCTCCGGCGCCAGCTGGCTGCAGAAGGCGCCCGTTTCCAGCTGCTACAGGAAACCGTGCGCCATCAACGTGCGCTGGATTGTCTAAGGCGACACTCACCCCTGAGTATCGACGACATTGCGGAACACCTGGGTTACAGCGACCCATCCAATTTTGGCCGAGCCTTTCGCAAATGGGAGGGGATTTCACCCTCGGCCTGGCGCAGATTGCACCAGACCGACGGTGATTGAGGGCTACTCCTCCAGGTAAGTGTAGCCCTCAAGACCGGCTTTCAGTTCGTCCAGTAATCGGTCCTGTGTGGGTTTATCCAGGTTGCTGGCGGCAAACTTATCCTGGTAGGACTTGATCAGGTTCTCCGGTTCAAAGTTGACGTAACGAAGCACCTTGGCGACGGTGTCGCCGGTAATGGGCTTGCCAATGTCATACTCGCCCCGGTTGTTCAGCCGCACATCCACCGAGTGGGTATCGCCGAACAGGTTGTGCATGTCTCCCAGGATCTCCTGATAGGCGCCGGTCATGAAGAACCCCATCAGCAGTGGCTCGCCCTCTTTCTCCTCCGGCAATGCCAGGGTAGTTTCGATGCCCTGGCCGTCCACGTACTGGTCAATCCGGCCGTCCGAATCACAGGTAATGTCCTGAATCACCGCGCGCCGGCTCAGCGGGCGGTTCAGGCCATTGATCGGCATCACCGGGAAAATCTGGTCGATGCCCCAGACATCCGGCAGGGACTGGAACAGGGAAAAGTTAACAAAGAGCTTTTCAGCGAGCTTTTCGTTGAGTTCATCGATGATTTCCCGGTGCGCCCGACTGCCACTGTCCAGCTGAACCCGAAGCAGGCGGCAGCAGGTGGTGTAGAGGGTTTCGGCCTGCGCTCGCTCGCTGAGTGACAGCAGACCATGGGCGAACTGGGCGTGGACATCGTTCATCGCATGCAGCACATCGTGGTAAATCTCGGCCAGCGACCGGGGTGAGTGATCATCCTGCAGGCTGAGAAGGTCGCGCCAAAGGTCATGCAGTGGTGCTGGAGCGTCTGCTTCAGGTTCAGTGACTTCCCGATGGTCTGGAGATTCCCGATCAATCACGTTGGTGACCAGAACCGAGTGGTGGGCTGTCAGGGCCCGGCCGGATTCACTGATCAGGTCCGGGTGGGGAATGCCCTGGCGATCGCATTCGGCTTGCAGCACATGCACCACGTTATAGGCGTATTCAAACACGCTGTAATTCATTGAGCAGCTGCTGCGGGAGCGGGTGCCCTCATAGTCCACGCCCAGGCCGCCGCCGATATCCACGGTACCGACGGGTGCGCCCAACTGGTGCAGTTCCGTGTAGAAACGGGCGCATTCCTTCAGGCCGGTCTGGATATCGCGGATGTTGGCAATTTGTGAACCCAGGTGGAAGTGCAGCAGCTGCAGGGTACCCAGAGCGCCAGCCTGTTTAAGGGTATTCACCACATCCAGAACCTGGCTGGCGGACAACCCGAACTTGGATTTTTCACCGCCGGTGTTCTGCCAGTTACCTTTGCCAATGGTGGCCAATCGTGCCCGCACGCCAATCAGGGGTGATACCTCAAGACGCTCGGCCTCTTCCAGTATCAGAGGCAGTTCCGATTGCTTCTCCACCACGATAAACACCCGGTGGCCCAGCTTCTGGCCGATCAGGGCCAGGCGGATATACTCACGGTCTTTATAGCCGTTGCAGACAATCACTGACCCCGCTTTGGGGGCAAGGGCCAATACCGCCATCAATTCCGGCTTGCTGCCGGCTTCGAGCCCGACCTGTCCGGCCGAGGCGGCGGGTTGTGCCGCCAACAGCTCTTCCACAACCCGTCGCTGCTGGTTCACTTTGATCGGGTAGACCGCGGTATAGCGGCCCTTGTAGCCCTGTTCGGCGGTCACCTTGTTGAAGGCGCCGCAAAGCTTGTTCACCCGGTCGTGCAGTATGTCGGTAAAACGGATCAGTACCGGCAGGGCAACCCCGGACTCGGCCAGAGACCGGGTCAGGTCAGGAAGGTTGATGTGGGCTGCGGTCCGCCCCCGGTCCGGGCAGATCTCGACTTCACCCCGGGGAGTCACCGCGATGTAGCCATCACTCCAGTGAGCGATGTTATAAACCTTGTGGGCAGGTAAGGCTGTGGTTTCAGGCATTGTTGCTATCCTGTCAGGAAACCGGAATGGCCCGCAGGCCGTTGTCAGGCTGCATTGTAGGACCTGACAGGCCGGATCGAAAGCATTGCCAGGCCACGAGTGGCCTGAAATGTGAAAAATACGGGGCGGCGAGGGGGAATAGTACTTTGGCTATGGCCTTGGGCCCCCTACAATACGCCCCTTTGAACAGGCCCCGACCCCGTGGTGGCGCAATGAATGGGAGGTACAGATGACGGTATTGAACGAAGGCTGGTTTACCGAGGTGTTCCAGGATCAGGGCACGGCATTTTCCCTGCAGGTCAAGCGCAAGCTGCACGAAGAGCAGACGCCGTTCCAGAAGCTGGAAATCTATGAAACGGAAACCTTTGGCAACCTGATGGTGCTGGACGGTTGCGTGATGCTGACCACCCGTGACAACTTTCTGTACCACGAGATGATGACCCACCCGGCGTTGTTCACTCACAAGAACCCGAAGAAAGTGGTGATAGTGGGCGGTGGAGACTGCGGAACCCTGAAGGAAGTGCTCAAGCACCCCGGTGTCGAGGAGGCCTGGCAGGTGGAAATCGACGAGCGGGTTACCCGCATGTCGGAAAAATACTTCCCGGAGCTGTGTGAGGCCAATAATGACCCCCGGGCAAATTTCTTTTTTGGCGACGGGATCAAGTGGATGCGGGATATTGAGCCCAACAGCATCGACCTGCTGATTATCGACAGTACCGACCCGGTGGGCCCCGCCGAAGGCTTGTTTGCCCTGGATTTCTACCGGGACGCCATGGCGGCGCTTCGGGAGGGCGGCATTATTGTGCAGCAAAGTGAATCGCCGCTGTTGCACACGGACAGCATCATCAAAGACATCCACAGCGATATGCAGAAGGCCGGCTTCGGCCACGTACAGACTTTGCCGTTCCCTCAGCCTGTCTACCCGACCGGGTGGTGGAGCTGCACCATGGGTAGCAAGGATAACCCGCTGAAGTATTTCCGTGAGGAAGACGCCAACAATCGCCCGTTCGTGACCCGCTATTACAACGCCGGCATTCACCATGGAGCCCTGGCGATGCCTCAGTTTATGGTGGATGCGCTGGAAGATGCGGTGCGCCCCGAAGAGGCCTGACAAAAATTAGACAGCTTCGCACTCTGAGCTATGCTGAAACAGTGTGGTCATTTATTGATCATCGTGCTGTGTTCGGAGTGAAAAGAGTTGTTATGGAAACGCGCAAAGGTGAACAGGATCGTCACTGGTTTCGTAGTGAGCGGTTCTCGCTGGTCAACGGACAGTGGTTTTTCCAGACTCGCGAGGGCTCGATCCAGGGGCCATTTGACAGTGTCCACGAAGCGGAAATGGAATTGATGTTGTATCTGCGGCACGCGGATGACCAATTGTTCCAGGGCGTCTGTTAGTGACGGGACGCCAGTAACAGAAACAAGAAGGGCGCCATTTGGCGCCCTTCTTGTTTTCCGCGGTTGTCAGACCGGTTTACTGCTTGCCGCTGACAAACTCTGGATAGGCTTCCATGCCACACTCGGAGTAATCCACACCTTCGTACTCGTCTTCTTCGGATACCCGGATGCCCATGACCGCCTTGAGAATGCTCCAGACAATCAGGCTGGTCACGAAGACCCAGACAAAGATGGTAATGGCACCGATGATCTGGCCGCTGAAGCTGGCGTCGCCGTTAGTAACCGGCACCAGCAGCAGGCCGAGCAGACCGCAGACGCCGTGAACGGAGATGGCACCAACTGGATCGTCAATGCGCAGCTTGTCCAGGCTCACAATGCTCACCACCACCAGCAGACCACCAAAGGCACCGAAAATGGTTGCCAGCAGCGGAGTGGGGGTGTCCGGGCCGGCAGTGATGGTCACCAGACCAGCCAGTGCACCGTTCAGGAGCATGGTCAGGTCAGCTTTGCCAAACATCAGTCGGGCAAGGATCAGAGCCGCGAGACCGCCACCAGCCGCTGCGGCGTTGGTGTTCATGAATACGATGGCGACGTCGTTCGCGGATTCTGCAGATGCAGTCGCCAGAACCGAGCCACCGTTGAAGCCGAACCAGCCCATCCACAGGATGAAGGTGCCCAGAGTGGCGAGGGGCAGGTTGGCGCCGGGAATGGCACGGATCTCACCGTTCGGGCCGTATTTGCCTTTACGGGCACCCAGCAGGAGCACACCAGCCAGGGCCGCAGCCGCACCGGCCATGTGAACAATACCGGAGCCGGCAAAGTCACTGAAGCCAAGATCGCCCAGGTTATACATGCCGAAGACGTCAGCTTCGCCCCAGGTCCAGGCGCCTTCCATCGGGTAGATGAAACCGGTCATCACAACCGCGAAGATCAGGAATGCCCAGAGCTTCATGCGCTCGGCCACGGCACCGGATACGATGGACATGGCCGTGGCAACAAAGACCACCTGGAAGAAGAAGTCAGCGGATGGCGCGTAGGTTGCTGCAGCCTCATACTCGAAGCCTTCTTCAACGCCCATGCCAGTAATGCCGCTCAGGAAGGTACCGCCACCGTACATGATCGCGTAGCCGCAGACCATGTACATGGTGCAGGCAACGGCGTACAGGGCGACGTTCTTGGTCAGGATTTCAGTGGTGTTCTTTGAGCGCACCAGGCCGGATTCGAGCATGGCAAAGCCTGCTGCCATCCACATGACCAATGCGCCACACACGAGGAAGTAAAACGTATCTAATGCGTACTGTATTTCAAAAACAGTGCTTTCCATAGGAGGCCCTCCGCACAAGGCTCTTAGGTTATAAATTTTTTGCGTTGGCTTTTTTCAGAGTCAGTCTGCTGTCAGACCGCTTCTTCGCCAGTCTCGCCGGTTCGAATCCGGATGGCTTGCGCCAGTTCGGTCACGAAGATCTTGCCGTCGCCGATTTTGCCGGTATTGGCCGCCTTGGTGATGGCTTCGATGACCTGGTCAAGCAGGTTGTCGCCAATGGCGATTTCCACTTTGACTTTGGGCAGGAAGTCCACCACGTATTCCGCGCCACGGTAGAGCTCTGTGTGGCCTTTTTGCCGACCGAAGCCTTTGACTTCAGTGACGGTTACGCCTTGTACGCCAATCTCGGATAGTGCCTCACGGACATCATCCAATTTGAAAGGCTTGATGATCGCTGTCACAAGTTTCATTGCTTTCTCCTTGGTAAAGCCGTCCCAACAGTGAGGGCCAGCGGCCGGTTGTTGAGTTCGGGATGCTGCCACCTCGCACATCAATTGTGCGGATTGCGTACGAGAGCTTTAGCATCGGGTGTGCCAACGCAAAAAAATTGTTTTAAATCAGTTTGTTGGTTATATCTTGTTCCAGAATGGCGCAATAACGCGCACCAACCTGGTGCGATGAGCCCGCCCTTGGCTCAAAAAAGAGCATGGCCGGGTTTGCCATCCGCCACCATTATAATGCGGACAGGGCACAGTATGGCAGGGGCGGCGGTGTGATACACTCCCACCAAAGCGGATAGCGACTCAGCCACGGCTTTTGCCGCGTCGGGAAACAGAGACTCTCAGAGGTGATTTATGAAAGGGCCACAGGACTTTTTTGCTCAGTTACAGGGCCAGTTTGGCCAGTTCGTACCGGATATGGCTCGGGCCGCGAAAGACGATTTTGAGGCCCAGGCCAGAGCAACGGTGATGACGGTCATGTCGAAGCTGGAACTGGTCACCCGCGAAGAGTTCGATGCCCAGCAGGCGGTATTGATGAGAACCCGTGAAAAAGTAGAAGCGCTTGAGAAGCGGGTTGCCGAACTCGAGCAGAAACTGTCCTCATAATGACCGGTCTGGCCCGGCCTGCAGGATGCAGCGGCCGGGCCTTGTAAGAAACTGATTGCCAAGGAAGGTTGCCATGCTTGCTATTGTCCATTCCCGTGCCAGTATCGGTGTGTCTGCACCGGCAGTGACTGTTGAAGTGCATCTGTCTGGCGGACTGCCGGCCCTGTCGATTGTTGGATTGCCGGAAACCGGTGTGCGTGAGAGCAAAGACCGGGTTCGCAGTGCCTTGATCAACGCCGGGTTCGAATTCCCCGCCCGTCGAATCACCATTAACCTGGCCCCCGCAGACCTGCCCAAAGAGGGTGGACGCTTCGACCTGCCCATCGCCCTTGGCATCCTCGCCGCTTCCGGGCAGATTCCCGCCGAAAGTCTCAAAGACCTCGAGTTCATTGGCGAGTTGTCCCTGGATGGCGCATTACGGCCCCTGAAAGGCGTATTGCCGGCGGTACTGGCGGCAAGAGGCGCCGGTCGCGCGCTGTTGCTTCCCCAAGACAATGCTGAAGAGGCCGCGCTGGCCAGCGATGATGACGTGTTTGCCGCCAGCCACATACTGACCGTCTGTGAGCATTTGTCTGGTCGCGCCCGGATATCCCCGGTAGCTCGAGCCCAGCCAGAAGCCGGGCCCCGGGACGAGGGGCTGGACCTCGCGGACGTCCGGGGCCAGCAGGTTCCCCGACGGGCCCTGGAAGTGGCGGCTGCCGGCGGGCACAATCTTCTGCTGTTTGGCCCGCCAGGCACCGGCAAAAGCATGCTGGCCAGCCGGCTGCCCGGCATACTGCCAGCCCTGGACGACGCCGCGGCCATGGAGGTGGCCAGTGTGCATTCGGTCGCCGGCCTCCCCCTCAAGCCCGGTGGTTGGCGGCAGGCTCCATTCCGCTCCCCGCACCATACCGCTTCGGCGGTGGCGCTGGTGGGAGGTGGTAGCAGCCCAAGGCCCGGAGAAATCTCCCTGGCCCATCGAGGCGTACTGTTTCTTGACGAGTTGCCAGAGTTCCAGCGCCGCGTGTTGGAGGTATTGCGGGAACCTATGGAAACCGGTGAAATTTCCATCAGTCGGGCTGCACGGCAGGTCACTTTTCCTGCCCGATTCCAGGTGGTTGCTGCTATGAACCCTTGCCCGTGCGGCTACAGTGGGCATCCGACCATGGAGTGTCAGTGTACGCCGCAGCAGGTCATGCGCTATCGCTCCCGGATATCCGGGCCGTTGCTGGACCGGTTTGACCTGCACGTTGAAGTGCCGGTGCAGGCCGGGGGCGTGTTGTTGGGGGCGGGTGAAACCGGAGAGTCCAGCGCCAGCGTCCGGGAACGGGTGCTACGGGCCCGGGCCAGGCAGTCAGAACGGGGCGTGCTCAATGCGGCCCTTGCTGGCAAGGCGTTGCACGAGGCCAGCCATCTGAACGCGGAGAGCGAGAAACTGCTGTCCGGAGCCATGGAGAAACTGGGGTTGTCTGCGCGGGCGTTGCATCGGATTCTGCGAGTGGCCCGCACCCTGGCGGACCTGGATGACCAGCCAGCGGTAACCCGAAACTATCTGATGGAAGCGCTCGGCTACCGGCAACTGGACCGTCAACAGGGGCAAAGCTCGGTTGTCTCCGCTTGAGGCGGTCTACTCTGGTAAACTGGCGGGTAACGTTCCCTAAATCAGATCCGCATTGACGGTTGAGGACCACAGATGACTGACCAGCATGAGACGCACGATGCCTCCGGCGACAACCCGATCACCACCCGCCGCGGTGTTCGCAGTTTTGTCTTGCGCCAGGGCCGGATGACCGAGGGTCAGAAAAAAGCCTATGAACGCAGCTGGCCCAAGTACGGCCTGACCCGCGACAACGGCATGATCGACCCGAGGGAAGTGTTTGGCCGGGACAACATGCTGAATCTGGAGATTGGGTTTGGCATGGGGAAATCCCTGGCGGATATGGCGGAAGCGGCCCCCGAGCAGGACTTTATCGGTGTGGAAGTGCACTTGCCCGGTGTTGGAGCCTTGCTCAAAGAGGTGGAGGATCGCGGACTTGAGAACGTGCGCGTTTACAATATCGACGCCAATGACGTCATCGACTTGTGCTTACCAGATGCCAGCCTGGACCGTGTGATGGTGTTCTTTCCGGACCCCTGGCACAAGAAAAAGCACCACAAACGTCGCCTGATCCAGCACGACTTTGTTCAGAGGATTCGTCACAAACTCCGCGTTGGTGGCATTCTGCACCTGGCGACAGACTGGGAAAACTACGCCGAGCACATGCTGGAAGTGATGAACGATTCGGAAGGGTTCGCCAATACTCAGGAGCAGGGCGGCTACTCACCGCGCCCGGATGACCGTCCGATCACCAAATTCGAAAAGCGTGGCGAAAATCTTGGCCACGGAGTCTGGGATTTGTTGTTCTATCGCACCAATTGAGGCGGGACGGTGTCAGGAGTGGCTCAGCGGATGCCGGCGGGCAGCCCGGATGATGACAAGTCCGGCCACTCCGAGCAGCAGCCCGGTGAATTTGATCAACGCGAGGATAGTGGCGGTCATGCTCATGGAGTCTGTGGGCGGGCTCAGGTTGTTCAGCAGTACAATGTTCTCTGCCACGTCACTCAGCCCTGCCGTGATAAACAGCGCGCGCACCCAGCGTGCGACCTTGCGCTCCCGGATGCCGGGCCTGTCCCGGGTGAAGTGTCTGGTCAACTGCAACAGCGCGGCCAGGTAAGCCACGATAAACAGAAAGTCTACCCACAATGACGCTTTTGCCCAGATCAAGCCGTTCTCGCGCCAGCTGCGGATAATGGCGTAGGCCTGGTCTGCCGTGCCTGCCAGTTGGAAGCTGACAATGCCCTGAGGGGCAGAACCGGTCTTCAGGGGTTGGTTGATGGCCATCAGAACCAGAAACAGCGCCACCGCCACCACGATGGATACCTTCATGGGCGGTTTCATTGGGTGAGGCCCGGATGGCACGGTGTGCTGAGCTGAATTCATCAGAGGAAGTGCTCCAGCAGGCTATTCAGGTAACGCTGTCCTTGCTCGGTCGCCTGCAGGCGATCAGGGGTCAGCAGATGTTGTTTGCGTAATTGCTCAAGTTGTACCGCAACTGACGACAAGGGTAAACCTGTACGCTCAAGATACAGTTGTTCCGACGTGCCCCGTTTCAGGCGTAACGCATTCATCATGAACTCCAGCGGCCGGTCCTCCGGTGCCAGCTCTTCGCTACCGGAGGTGCGGGAGCCGATTCGTTGCAGGTAGGCGTCTGGTTGCCGGGTTTTCCAGTACCGCAGAATCCGGCCGTCGGCCAGGCTGACTTTGCCGTGAGCGCCGGCACCCAGCGCCAGATAGTCGCCAAAGCTCCAGTAATTCAGGTTATGTCTGCTTTCCCGGCCGGGCAAGCTCCAGGCCGAGATCTCGTAATCATCGAAGTCCGCTGACCGAAGATGGGCTGCCCCCTGCTGATAAATGTCCCAGAGCCGATCGTCGTCCGGCAACGCCGGTGGTCGCGAGAAAAATTCGGTGTTCGGCTCAATGGTGAGTTGGTACCAGGACAGGTGGGTTGGCCGGTGGGCCAGTGCGGCGTGCAGGTCGCTGACCGCCTGTTCCGGAGTTTGCCCCGGCAGGCCGTGCATCAGATCGATGTTGAAATTGTCGAACCCGGCAGCCCGGGCGGATTCGATGGCCCGGTGGGCCATCGCCTGATCGTGGATACGGCCGAGGGATTGCAGGTGTTCCGGGTGAAAACTCTGTACCCCGATGGACAGCCGGTTGATGCCGGCTGCGCGGAAACATTCGAAGCGGCCCGCTTCCAGCGTGCCGGGATTGGCTTCCAGGGTAATTTCCGCATCGGTTGAAAAAGCCAGGCGTTGGCGGAGCCCGTCGAACAGCTGTTGATAGAAGGCGCCGCTCATCAGGGAAGGAGTACCGCCGCCGATAAAGACGGTTTCGATAGGGCGCCCCAGGATATAGAACAGGTCCTGATCCAGATCCTCCAGAATGGCGTTCAGATAGGCCGTTTCCGGAATTTCCCCCTTGACGGCATGTGAATTGAAGTCACAGTAGGGGCATTTGCGCACGCACCAGGGCACGTGGATGTACAGGCTCAGTGGCGGGCAGACCGCAACCGGGGTGGCGGTCATGGGTTTACCGCTCCGCCTGGAGTTGTTCCAGCAGGCTGGCCAGGGCCCGGCCCCGATGGCTGATCTTGCCTTTCTGTGCCCGGGTCAGTTCTGCGGCGCTGCAGTTGAACTCCGGCGCCAGGAATACAGGGTCATAACCGAAGCCGCCGTCACCCCGGGGCTCGGTCAGGATCTGCCCGGGCCAGCGGCCATGGCAAATGATCGGCGTGGGGTCGTCGGCATGTCGAAGATACACCAGAACACAATGGAACTGGGCACTGCGTTGTGCGGCGGGAACGTCGTTCAAGGCATCCAGAAGTGCCGCCACGTTGTCGGCGTCGGAAGCGGCGTCGCCGGCGTACCGCGCCGAGCGCACGCCGGGCTCGCCATTGAGGGCATCCACGGCCAGGCCGCTGTCGTCTGCCAGGGCCGGCAGCCCGGTTTCCCGGGCGGCATGGCGGGCTTTGAGGATGGCGTTTTCAACGAAGGTGACCGCCGGTTCTTCGGCCTCGCTCACGCCCAGTTCGCCCTGGGCAACCGGCTGCAACCCCAAGGGGCTGAGCAGTTCTGTCAGTTCGGCAATCTTGCCTTTGTTATTGCTGGCGATGACAAATTTCTGGCTCATGGTGTCAGTCATTGAACAGGGTATGGGAGAAACGAACTGGCAGATCCCGGTTGTGGCCAGTGGGCCGGGCCGTGATGTTGAACGTCATCAGGTCGCCGGAACGGTACTGGTACTGGGCGATGAAATAGACTGCATCACCCTCCTGAATACGACGGAAGGCCAGGAAATTCACCTGCTGGATGTCATTGGTAACCTGGCCCTGTACCTGCCCGCCAACCGGCCGGATCTGGCCATGCTCACCTTCGGTCATAATGGAAATGTTGATGATGCCAATGCCCCGGCTGCGTTGCAGGTTGTTGGCCCTGGCGACTTCCGGGTCAAGGAAGGTGCTTGGGAAAACGCTCCAGTGCACCTGATAGTCACCGAAGTCTTCCTGGCCGGCCTGCGCCTGAGCGAATAACAGCAGTCCCAGGGTCAGGGTCAGTAGGCGAGTGATCGAACGAGTCATCATCATGGGTTCTCCCGCGTGATTCGATAGATGGCAATTTCCCCCAACAGGTTCGGCCAGAGCCTGGCCAGCCAGCTGTTCTGATGCTGACCGTCTACCACCCGGCGGCTCTTGATGCGAATGCCTTTCTGACGGCACAAGGCTTCAAAATCCTTGAAGGTGCATAGCCGTATGTTGGGGGTGTTATACCATTTATACGGTAGTGCGTCGGATTCGGGCATACGGCCACTCAGAGCCAGTCCCCAGCGCAGGCGCCAATGGGCAAAGTTGGGGAAGGTGACGATGCCCTCTCGGCCGACCCGGAGCATCTCTTCGATCACTTTGTCTGGCCGCCGCACCGCCTGCAGGGCCTGGGTCATCAGAACCACGTCGAACATGCCGTCGTCAAAATTGTCCAGCCCCTGGGTGTCCAGGTTCTGCTCGATCACGCTCACCCCTTTCGCCATACAGGTGGTGATGTGGTCCGGGTTGATCTCCAGGCCAAACCCCGTGGCGCCTCGCTCCCGCTGAAGAAAGTCCAGCAGGGTGCCATTGCCGCAACCCAGGTCCAGTACGTGATGCCCTGGCTGGACCCATTGCTGGATGATTTCCAGGTCTGGTCTCATGCGCCCACCTCCCGTGCTACCCGGTCCATATAGGCGGTGAAAACATCGGTGTACCTGGGGGTTGGAATCAGGAACGCGTCATGGCCCCAGGGGGCATCGATTTCGGCGTAGCTGACCTTCTTGCGGGCAGAGATCATGGCGTTCACCATCTCTTCGGAGCGTTCGGGCGAAAAGCGCCAGTCGGTGCTGAACGACAGCACCAGGTACTCGCAGCTTGCCGGTGCCAGAGCCTTGGCCAGATCCCCGCCGGCGGCATAGGCCGGATCGAAGTAGTCCAGGGCCCGGGTCATCAACAGGTAGGTGTTGGCATCAAAGCTTTCTGAGAAACGCTCGCCCTGGTAACGAAGGTAACTTTCTACCTGGAACTCGGCGTCGAAACCGAACTTGTAGGCTTCTTCCCGAAGTTCCCGGCCGAATTTCTCGCCCATGGAAGCGTCGGACAGGTAGGTGATATGGCCGACCATTCGGGCCAGCATCAGACCACGACGAGGCACTGCGTCAAAATCGTAGTATCGACCGTCGTGGAATTCCCGGTCAGAGGTAATGGCCTGGCGAGCCACTTCGTTGAAGGCGATATTCTGTGCGCTGAGCCGGGGCGTGGACGCAATCACCACCGAATGCCGCAACCGTTCCGGGTAATCCAGGCTCCACTGTAACGCCTGCATGCCGCCCAGCGAGCCGCCGACCACTGCGGCCCACTGTTCAATGCCCAGGTGGTCAGCCAGGTAAGCCTGGCTTTTTACCCAGTCGGCAACCGTAATCACCGGAAAATCCGGGCCGAAGGGTTTGCCCGTTACCGGATTGTTGGAATTGGGGCCGGTGCTGCCGTGGCAGCCACCCAGGTTGTTCAGGCTGACCACAAAGAAGCGATTGGTGTCGATGGGTTTGCCGGGGCCAATGCAACTGTCCCACCAGCCAGGCTTTTTGTCGTCCATGCTGTGATAGCCTGCGGCATGGTGATGGCCGCTGAGTGCATGGCAAATCAGCACCGCGTTGCTGGCTTCCGGGTTCAGGGTGCCGTAGGTTTCCACCACCAGGTCATAGCTGTCCAGGGTCTGGCCACAGGCCAGCTCGATAGGCTTGTCAAAATGAATGGTTTGAGGGCTTACAAGGCCCACGGAATCCGAGGGCAGGGAATCAGGCATGGCGGTGATGAGTTCCTGGTCCGGTCCACAAGTGTCTGGCCATTGGCCTTGGAGTGTTCAGAAATGCGCGACAGCAGTGCAGTTTAAAGGCGGGTGGGGGTTGCTGCAACCGGCGCGTGACTGCGGTGTCGTTATCGGGGCCCGCGCGATGTTCGAGCGGGCCCCGGCCATTCAGATCGCGCCTGAAATATTGACCACTTTCTGCTGAATCATGGTCGGGGCCGGTTTGCGGATTTGCCGCATCATGGCATCGGCGAGTTCCAGTTGTTTACGCAGGTCGGCAATGGCGTTATCCAGGCGCTGGCGCTCGGCGCGGCTGTCCCGGTCGCTGCGAACCATATCGCGCAGGCGTCTGATCTGGTGCTCCAGCAGCTGTTTCTGTTCCATGGAATACTGCATGATCGGCAGCAGGGCTTCCTGGGGCCAGCGCTCTACATCCTTGCGAACTCGACCGTGAAGGGTGCGGGCTTCGCCCACCATGACATTGAAGAAACGCCGCACCAGCAGCGATTGTTCGGTCAGCAGGTTTTTCGGGCTGATGCGGAAACGCTTGGCTTTCTTGCGCAGCTCCCGAATAGCGATCACATGGCGGCCCGCCCGCAGTGGGATAGGCTCCAGATGCCTGGCCCGGGTGTCTTCGTTGTAACGGCGGTAGATGGCGCCTACCATCTTCTCCGCCAGCCTGCCCTCGGCCAGCAGATTGGTCAGGTCACTTTCCAGTAATTCAAAGAAATGGTCCATGGCCCGGTTCATGCCAGCCGTGGTCCAGCTCTTGGACATCATGTGGCGAACCTTGGATGCATGGTTCTCAAAACGATCCTCGGCCACCAGGTTCTTCAGCATTTCGCCCTGGGAATCCATGAGCCGTCGGGATGAACGCAGGGTGATCAGCTTCTTGTAGTAGAAGTCGTAATCTTTCTGGGCGCGCTCTGCCAGTCGGCCAAGGGCAGCCTTGTCCATGGTGGCGCCGGCACAGGCCTGGCGCTCTTCTTCCAGCGACTCAAGCCGATATTGCATCGCGGCCTGGCTGTTTTGCAGCATGCCCAGAAGGTCGTTGATCAGATTCTGGGTAATCAACTGCTCTTTGTGCATCAGGATGCGCTGGATGATCAGTTGCTCCAGCTGGCCGATGTTGGAACGCCCGAACAGCTCGTTGTCCTTGCGCACGCGGGCCAGCAGCCCCTGTTTAGCCGACAGCGGGATTACGTCTTGCTGGCGGATGCCCAGGTGTTCGGCGGTGTAGGTGCGTACCCGCTCAATGGCATCGCTGGTGTGTTGCTCGCCCTGCAGGTCGTCCCATAACACATCAATCTTGTTCAGAACCGCAAACCGGCCGGCCCGGTGGTCGGCGTGCTCGGTATCGATATGGTCTTTCCAGATGGTCATATCGCTGGCGGTTACGCCGGTGTCTGCGCTCAGCACAAAAATGACCGCGTGTGCACGGGGCAGCATGCTGATGGTCAGTTCCGGCTCGGAGCCCAGCGCGTTGAGCCCAGGTGTGTCCAGAATACGCAGGCCCCTTTCGAACAGCGGGTGGCGAATGCTGATCTGGGCGTTGCGCCAGGCCGGCACCAGCACGTTGCCGGGATTGTTGCGATCGTGTTCCAGCATGGCTTCGTCGAAGCCCAGCTGGCGTGCCTCTTCCGGGGTCACGCTTTTAACTCGGGCAACTTCGGCGAGCACTTCGCGCATGACTTCCGGGTTGCGCTCGTCCAGGTCGTGCTTTACCCAACGTTCGGGTTGCTTGCGCAGTTGCTGCAGGGAAAGTTCGCCGGTCCGGGTCTCGATGGGCAGGAGCAGCAGGTAGTTCTGGTTGGCGCTGCGATCAAAGAACAGCTCCGTGGGGCACATGGTGGTGCGGCCTGCCTGGGACGGCAGCATGCGCTGACCGTACTCCGAGAAAAACAGGGCATTGATCAGCTCGGTCTTGCCGCGGGAGTACTCACCTACAAAGGCAATGGTCAGCTCATCTTCAATGAGCAGTTCCAGGCCATGGCGAATTCGGGTGCTGACGTCTTCCGAGAACAGATTGTTATCTTGCAGCCATAGCCGGTACCGGCCAATCTGCCGGATCAGCTCTTTCTTCCAGTTGTGGTATGCCTCAACCTGCTGCGACAGAGTTCCCTGCTGATTCATTGGATAATCCTTCTGCGCGACTTCCGAGATTAAATGACGTTAATAGTAGCCTTTTTAGTCAGTTGGGTGGGATGCGCCAGTCGGCATTTTTTGCGGTTTATCGGGATCTGTCAAAAAAAGGCTTCAGAATCATGCTGTTGACGCTGAAGCCCTTGGTGTTTTGAATTAGAGAAAACTGTAACTGAATGTATATCTGTGAGGCAGGTTACATTCCCAGGCCGATGGAGCCGAGGCCCGCAGCGATCTTCATATGGTCAATCACCACAGAAATGACGTTCAGAATCAGGAAAACAATAATAGGTGACAGATCCAACCCGCCCATGGAAGGCATGATGCTACGCACCGGTCGCATGACCGGTTCGGTAATCTGCGCTACCAGCTGGATAGCTGGGTGGCTGCTTTGCGGGGCAATCCAACTGACCACCACCACGGCAATCACTGACCAGAAGTAGATTTTGACAATCAGGCTGAGCACATTCAAAACGGCCCAGACGAGCAGGGTAATCGGATTGATGCCGGGAATCCCGCCGTTCAGGGCCACCAGGATCAGGAAGAAGGTAATGGCCTGGATAATGACAGCAAGTACCAGCGCTGCCCCATCAATGCCGCCCCAGCCGGGAATGAAGCGGCGTAGCGGGCGTAGCGGCGGATTGGTGGCCTTCACCACAAACTGGGAAATCGGGTTATAGAAGTCGGCCCGGGCCAGCTGTAGCAGGAAGCGCAGCAGTACGATGGTCATGTAGAAGGTAGACGCGATCAGCAGGATCGTAATCACAATATCTGCCAGCATGAAGCTGTGTCTCCGTTAACGGTTACTGTTTATCTGCCAGTTCTTTGGACATTTCCCGGGAGCGATCAAACGCCGCGCCATAGGCCTTTTTCACAAGTTGCCGCAGGCCGCCTTCCTCAAAGGTATTCACTGCACGCTCGGTGGTGCCGCCGGGGGACATGACGTTGCGTTTGAGCTGCGCCGGGTCATCGTCGCTCCGGGCCGCCATTTCGGCCGCGCCCGCCATGGTCTGAATAGCGAGTGCCCGAGCGGTTTCAGGTGCAATGCCGGCTTCGGTGGCGGCGCCTTCCAGAGCTTCAAGCATCAAGAAGAAATACGCCGGGCCGCTTCCGGATAGCGCGGTAACGCCGTGCAACTGGTCTTCGTCGTCCACCCACAGCGCTGAGCCGATGCTTTCGAACATCGACTGTACCGATGTCTTCTGTGCGTCTTTGACTTGTGCGTTGGCAAACAGCCCGGCGGCACCCTTGCCAACCAGCGACGGTGTGTTGGGCATCACGCGAACCAGCGGCATGCCGCCGCCAAGCCAGTTGTCCAGAGTCTCAGCGGTCAGGCCCGCGGCGATGGAAACCATCAGCGGGCGGGTGTTCTGCACCACCGGGGCGATGTCGTGGCAGACATCCGCCATCACCTGGGGTTTAACGGCCAAGATCACAATATCCGCCTGTTGGGCGCAGTACCGGTTGTCCGTGGTGACACTGACGCCAAAACGCTTCCGGATGGATTGCAGGTGGCTATCATCCGGGGCGCTTACCCAGATATTGCCGGCCTCGTAGCCGCTCTCCAGCATGCCGCCGATAATGGCACTGGCCATGTTGCCGGCACCTATAAAAGAAATCGTGGGTGATTTGCTCAAGGTTTGCTCCAGGGCTTTGGTCAGTTAATCCGTTGAATGCGATGATAGCAGGAACCAGCGGTTTCAGCTCTGGCTGTGTTTGGATGGCCTTGCCCCAAATAGAGCGGTACCTACGCGAACCCAGGTTGCTCCCTCTGCGATGGCGATCTCCAGATCATCCGACATACCCATAGACAGTGTGTCCATCGGGCCGGCCTCAGGAGATCCCCGTTTAAGCTCCCGCAGGGTATTGGCCAGCTTGCGAAAACTCATCCGCAGATCTGCCTCGGACTGGTCTGGATCGGGAATCGCCATAAGCCCTCGCAATTTTACGTTAGGCAAATCGCCGATCTCATCCACCAGTTCGGGCAGTTCGGACAAGGTGCAGCCGGATTTGCTGTCCTCGTCATTGATGTTGACCTGCAGGCACAGATTCAATGGTGGTAAACCGGGAGGTCTCTGCTCGCTCAGACGGCGGGCAATCTTCAGCCGGTCAACGCTGTGCACCCAGGCGAACATCTCCGCAATTTGCCGGGTTTTGTTGGACTGGATGGGGCCAATAAAGTGCCACTCAATCTGATCGAGATCCTTCAGGGCTTCAATCTTGTCCAGCGCCTCCTGAAGGTAGTTTTCACCAAAGGCGACCTGCCCGGCGTTGGCGGCGGCCCGGAGTTCGTCTGGCTGGCGTGTCTTGCTGACTGCCAACAGGCGCACACTGCCGGCTTCCCGGCCTGCCTTCAATGTTGCTTTTTGTATGCGTCGGGTTACGCTCCCGATGTTGTCTGCTATGCTGCTCATAGTGTGAGTTTGCCGCTTCTGGACTAAAAGAAAAAGCCCTCCGAGGAATCCTATGGATATTACTGAACTGCTTGCCTTTTCGGCGAAACAGGGCGCATCGGATTTGCACCTGTCTGCCGGTCTGCCCCCCCATGATCCGTGTCGACGGCGACGTGCGCCGCATCAACCTGCCCCCGATGGAGCACAAAGAAGTGCACGGGTTGATCTACGACATCATGAACGACAAGCAGCGTAAGGATTACGAAGAGTTCCTGGAAACCGACTTCTCGTTCGAGGTGCCGGGTGTGGCCCGTTTCCGGGTAAACGCCTTCAACCAGAATCGTGGCGCCGGCGCTGTATTCCGGACCATCCCCTCGAAGGTTCTGACCATGGAAGATCTGGGCATGGGGCAGGTGTTCAAGGACATTTCGTCCGTACCCCGTGGCCTGGTGCTGGTCACCGGGCCCACCGGCTCCGGTAAGTCCACCACCCTGGCGGCGATGATGGACTACATCAACGACACCCGCTATGAGCATATCCTGACCATCGAAGACCCGATCGAATTCGTGCACGACTCGAAAAAGTGCCTGGTCAACCAGCGGGAAGTGCACCGGGATACCCTGGGCTTTAACGAAGCCCTGCGTTCCGCCTTGCGGGAAGACCCGGACATCATCCTGGTAGGTGAGCTCCGGGACCTGGAAACCATCCGACTGGCCCTGACCGCCGCAGAAACCGGCCACCTGGTGTTCGGCACCCTGCACACCACCTCCGCTGCGAAGACCATCGACCGGGTGGTTGACGTGTTCCCGGCCGAGGAGAAGTCCATGGTGCGGTCCATGTTGTCGGAATCCCTGCAGGCGGTTATCTCCCAGACCCTGATGAAGAAGATGGGCGGCGGCCGGATTGCCGCCCACGAGATCATGATTGGTACGTCTGCGATCCGTAACCTGATTCGTGAAGACAAGATTGCCCAGATGTACTCGTCTATCCAGACGGGTGGTTCCCTGGGCATGCAGACGCTGGATCAGTGCCTGGAGCGCCTGTTGCAGAAGGGTCTTATTTCCCTTGAAGCAGCGCGGGCCAAGGCCAAGATGCCTGATAACTTTTAACTTCGGGCTCCTTGCTTCCACCTTTGGGGAGGGAGCGAGGCGGGCGGCCTTCCCGGGACACGCTGTAAATACGTCCCTGTACGCTTGACTGCAGCATCCATGCTGCAGACAGTCCCGGGAAGGCCGCCCGCCCCGCTCCTCGAACACTGTTCGGGGAGTCAACGTGGTGAGAACAAAACGGTATAGGTAGACAAATGGAATTCGAAAAACTGTTACGGCTGATGGTGGAAAAAGGCGGTTCGGACCTGTTTATTACAGCGGGTGTGCCGCCGAGCATGAAGGTAAACGGGAAAGTGCTCCCGGTCACCAAGAACGCGCTGACGCCAGAGCAGACGAGGGAGTTTGTCTACGGCGCCATGAACGACAAACAGCGCGCCGAATTCGAAGAAACCCACGAATGTAACTTCGCCATCAGTGCCCGGGGCATTGGCCGCTTCCGGGTGTCCGCGTTTTTCCAACGCAACCTGTGCGGTATGGTATTGCGACGGATTGAAGTGAAAATTCCCCAGATTGACGACCTGGCGCTGCCCGAGATTGTCAAAGACCTGGCCATGACCAAACGTGGCCTGATCATGTTTGTGGGCGCCACCGGTACCGGTAAGTCCACCTCCCTGGCTGCCATGCTTGGGCACCGTAACCGCAACAGCCGCGGCCACATCATCTCCATCGAAGACCCGATTGAATTCGTGCACCAGCACCAGGGTTGCATCGTCACCCAGCGGGAAGTGGGTATCGACACCGAAAGCTTTGAGGTGGCCCTGAAAAACACTCTGCGCCAGGCGCCGGACGTTATCCTGATTGGTGAGGTGCGTACCCGCCAGACCATGGAGTATTCGGTACAGTTCGCAGAAACCGGCCACCTGTGTCTGGCCACCCTGCACGCCAACAACGCCAACCAGGCCCTGGACCGGATTATCCAGTTCTTCCCGCCGGAACAGCACAACCAGATCTGGATGGACCTCTCCCTGAACCTCCGCGCCATCGTGGCTCAGCAGTTGGTGCCGACGCCGGATGGCAAAGGCCGCAAGGCCGTAATCGAAGTGTTGATCAACACGCCGCTGGTGGCGGACCTGATTCGGAAAGCCGAAGTGCACAAACTCAAGGAGTTGATGGCCAAGTCCAACGAATCCGGTATGCAGACGTTTGATCAAGCGTTGTACCGGCTGTACGCCGAAGGCTCCATCACCTATGAGGATGCTTTGGCCCACGCGGATTCCGCCAACGATCTGCGCCTGATGATCAAGCTCGGTGCCGATGCCCAGGGTGCCGACAAGCTGTCATCTTCGGTCGACAAGCTCACCATTCAGGACGATTGATCGAAACCGAACAGCGATCCTCCTTCCAGGCGGCCCTGTCCGGGGCCGCCTTAATACCAAAGTCGTACTTTGTTAGTGCCTGCAACCAGTAGTTTTGGCATTTGAGGCCATTGTGCTGCCCTGCGTATACTCCGCGCGCGACTAACAAAGGAGACAGCATGCACAAGAATACCAATGCCCTCGTAAAGGCCATCCGCTTCGCTACCGTGACAGCTCTCGCCGCCCCAGCCACTGTTTTGGCCGGCGGATTCGCCCTGAACGAGCAGAGCGCCAGTGCCATGGGCACTGCTAATGCCGGTGCGGCGGCTAACCCCGAGAATGCCACTATTGTATTCTTTAACCCCGCTGGCATGAGCCAGTTGTCTGGGACCAATATTTCGTTTGGTGCCGCGGTGTTGGATATTGATGCCAAGGCGAAGACTTCCAGTATCCGAGCTATTGGTGCCGATGGGCAGCCGGTTGATGGGGGTAATTATAGGAATGGCGGAGATATCGCCGACCCAGCAGTATTGCCTAATTTCTACTTGGCCCATGAAATCAACGACTTTATCGATGTTGGCTTTGGTATTCATGCACCTTACGGACTGGCTGCAGATTATGAAAATGATTTTGCCGGTCGTTTTTTTGCTGATAAAACTGAGTTGACTGCGATCGCATTTACCCCATCTATTGCTCTCAATAATGGCAAGGGACTGTCGATGGGGTTGGGTCTCAATGTGCTATATGCAGAAGGTCGCCTTAGCCGTTATCAGGACCTGAGCGCATCGCCTTTGGCGGCAACTGGAGCAGAGCCATACGCCGATGTGGAAGGCGATGATATTGGTGTGACTTTTCGGGTGGGCTTTCTGTATGAGTTCTCTGACCGCACACAATTCGGGTTGACCGCTCAAACAGGTACGGAGCTTAACCTTAAAGGAGATATGGAAGTCACGGGCCTTCCCGGGGCCCCTTTCACGCCAGTGACGACAGCTACCGAGAGAGTTGAAGTTCCGTTGGCAATTCCGGAAAGTATTGGTTTTGGTGCTCGCCACCAGCTGACTGACGAGGTGACGCTGCTTGCGGGCGCAACCTATGCTCGGTGGAGCCGATTTGAGGAACTGGATATCGTTAGTCGCGAGGGTGCGACGGGCCAGGTCTCAGGAATCCTGGGCGCGCTCAATGGTGGTCAGGCTCCTGATCCAATCAACCACGTGACGGAAGAATGGAAGAACACCTGGCAGGTTAATGTTGGGGGCATCTGGCAGGCAACTCCGGCTTGGGCGTTCAAAGCGGGTTATGCTTTCGATGAATCTCCTGTTGACCAATACGTCACTGCACGGATTCCGTCCACGGACCGCCATTGGTTGACGCTGGGTGCGCAATGGAAGGATGTTGCAAGTGGTTGGACGGTCGACGCGGCCGTCGGAACGTTGATATTCGACGGTACTGCCAAGGTTGATGACCGTGAGTATAGTCACGACGATCCAACGGGCGATCCAATCAGCCAATCCAACTACCAAGCCGAATACGACCTGAGCGCCTGGAGCGCCGCCATCGAGTTCAGCAAGGCCTTCTAAGCGGCTGTCCTTCTCGATAGCTGATCCGGCCTGTCCGGGTCAGCCTACCACCTGACCACGATAGATAACCTGTTTCTTCCGTGGTCGGGCCTCTTCCCCGCCTGCCTCCTCCTCTGAACCAGCAATCTCCTGCCCGCGATAAGTTTTGGCAGCGGCTGGCGCTGCATCTATCTGCCCCAGCTCCGGCACCCTCTGTTTAAGCGCTTCCCAGGTATGCACCAGATGCTTCGATCGGGTTTTACCTGCGTATTCAGCCAAGTGCTCCGCAAGGTGGTCTTCGTTCAGGTGGAGCTTTACCCCGAATTCAGACTGAATCAGCCGGCGGCACTGTTGCACCAGTTTCAGGTGGGATGGGTCGAATAACCAGTTGCGTTCATTCGCTACGGAATTCATGGAAAGGCCTCGCATCGCTGTCACGGCATAGGGCATCAAAGAGCCCAGACCCTCAGATCTGTGCAGTTTTCGTGCCGTGATCGGGAGGCGCTTAAACGTAGCGGGAAGGTGGAGTGAAGGGGAAAGGGTGCCCTGTCATTGTGCTTTTCCAGTGAAAATGAACAAAAACAGGGCGTTATCGGGCCAGGTTTCAGGTCTAGTGAGCTTGGTCCCAGTTGTCGCCGGTGCCGGCTTCTACCAGTAACGGTACGTCCAGCTTGGCGGCAGCCTGCATTCGCTGCACCAGGCCCTTGCGCACGGTCTCCAGAGCCTCTTCCCGCACTTCGATGATCAGTTCATCGTGCACCTGCATGGTCATCCAGGCATCGTCGGCATGCTCTGTGTGCAGCCACTGGTCCACATCGATCATCGCCCGCTTGATTATGTCGGCAGCGGTCCCCTGCATGGGCGCGTTGATGGCGGTGCGCTCGGCAGCCTGTTGCAGCTGTTTGTTCCGGGCGTTGATCTCCGGCAGATACAGGCGGCGGCCGTACAGGGTTTCCACGTAGCCATCGTCGTGGGCCTGTTTGCGGATGTTATCCATGTATTTGAGTACGCCCGGGTAACGTTCGAAATAGCGGTCGATGTATTCCTGGGCGGTCTTGCGGTCGACCTCCAGCTGGCGGGCCAGGCCGAAAGCAGACATGCCGTAGATAAGGCCAAAGTTGATGGCTTTGGCGCTGCGGCGTTGGTCGGAGCTGACCTCGATCAGGCTCACGCCGAAGACCTCGGCGGCGGTGGCTTTGTGAATGTCTTCACCATGTTCGAAGGCCCTCAGCAGGCCCTTGTCACCAGACAGATGCGCCATGATTCGCAGCTCTATCTGGGAATAGTCCGCCGCCAACAGTTTGTAGCCTTCCGGCGCGATGAAGGCCTGGCGAATGCGGCGGCCTTCCGGAGTGCGGATAGGAATGTTCTGCAGGTTCGGCTCGGAGGACGACAGGCGCCCCGTGGCAGTTACCGCCTGATGGTAGGAGGTGTGTACACGGCCGGTGCGGTGATGGATCAGCTCTGGCAGGGTGTCCGTGTAGGTGGACTTCAACTTGCTCAGGCTGCGGTGCTCTACAATCAGTCGGGGCAGTTCGTGCTCATGGGCCAGTTCCTGCAATACTGGCTCGGCGGTGGAGGGTGCACCCTTCGGAGTTTTCTTGATCACGCGCAGGCCGAACTTGTCGTACAGAATGGCCTGCAGCTGCTTGGTGGAGCCCAGGTTGAAGCTTTCGCCGGCCACCTCGTGGGCCTCTTTCTCCAGTTCCGCCATGCGCTCGGCCAGTTCCTGGCTGTGCTGGCGCAGGGTGCTGGCGCTGATCAGAGTGCCTCTTTGTTCCATGCGTGACAGCACCGGTACCAGCGGCAGGTCGATCTCCCGGTACACCGATTCCAGCTTGCCGGTTTCTTTCAGTTTCGGGCTCAAAGCCTGGTGCAGGCGAAGGGTAATGTCGGCGTCTTCGGCTGCGTAGGGGCCTGCTTTCTCCAGATCAATCTGATTGAAGGTGAGCTGCTTGGCACCCTTGCCGGCGATGGATTCGTAGGTGATGGTCTGCTCACCGAGGTATTCCAGGGCCAGGCTATCCATGTCGTGGCGGGTGGCCACTGAGTTGAGTACATAGGACTCCACCATGGTGTCGTCGCCGATGCCCTCCAGCTGGATACCATGGTTGGCGAGCACATTCTTGTCGTACTTCAGGTTCTGGCCGATCTTTTTCACGTCCGGGCTTTCCAGCAGGGGTTTGAGCTGGTTAAGCACATGGTCGCGGTCCAGTTGATCCGGTGCCCCCATGTAATCGTGGCCCAGAGGTACATAGGCCGCTTCCCCCGGCTCGATAGCAAAAGACACACCCACGATTTCGGCGTCCATATAGCGCAGGCTGGTGGTTTCGGTGTCGAAAGCGAATTGGTCGGCGGCTTTCAGTCGTTGCAGCCAGGTATCCAGCTCTCCCTGCTCGGTAACCAAGGAATACTGTTTCTCTACCGGTTTTGCGGATTCCTGCTCGGTGGAGCGCTCACGTTGGTCGCTGGCGGAACCTTCGGTGTTCTCCAACTCAGCAATCCAGCTGCGGAATTCGTACTCCTTGAACAGTTCCAGCAGGGAATTGTCGTCCTGTTCCCGCTCCTGCAGATCTTCCAGGCCGAAATCCAGGTCAACATCCAGGCGGATGGTGGCCAGTTCCCGGCTCAGGGGCAGGGTGCCGGCGGCTTCCCGCAGGTATTCACCGATCTTGCCTTTGATCTCGTCGGCGTGTTCGATCAGGTTGTCGAGATCGTTGTAAGTCTGCAGCCATTTCACCGCGGTTTTCGGGCCACATTTGTTCACGCCCGGAATGTTATCCACCTTGTCACCCACCAAGGCCAGGTAGTCGATGATCTGTTCCGGGGTCACCCCGAATTTCTCGATCACCCCCTCCCGATCCATGGCGGTTTCAGTCATGGTATTGATCAGGGTCACGTGATCGCTCACCAGCTGGGCCATGTCTTTGTCGCCGGTGGAGACCACCACATCGATACCCTTGCTGGTGGCTTCGTAGGCCAGGGTGCCAATGACGTCATCGGCCTCCACGCCCGGAACAATCAATAGGGGGAGCCCCATGGCGCGGACGATTTCGTGGATCGGTTCGATCTGAACGGCCAGATCTTCCGGCATGGGTGGCCGGTTGGCCTTGTACTCTTCATAGATGTCATGGCGGAAGGTTTTGCCTTTGGCATCGAACACCACCACCACCTTGGAGCCGGGGAAATCCTGCTCAAGACGCCGAAGCATGCTGATAACGCCCTTGATGGCTCCGGTCGGATGGTTTTTGCTGGTAGTCAGTGGTGGCAGCGCATGGTAAGCGCGAAACAGGTAGGACGATCCGTCAACAAGAACCACGGGTGGGGTCTTTTTCTCAGTCATATCAAAGCCGGTCCGGAATCTGATTGAAGCGTGGGTTGGCTTGTGCAACTCTAGCCAGAAAGATGAACGAAAGGGTACCACGAAAATGAAACGAATCGCCTGTTCCGCCATGTTGGCTGGGCTTGTGTCATTACCGGTGATGGCGCAGCAAGAAGGCTCGCTGGATGCCACCCCGGTGGTCACGCCCCAGGAGCCTGTGGTTATTTCCGATTACCAACCCCCGGAAGGCGGGCCGGAAATTGTGATCCGGCCGGGGGAGAATGAAGTGTTCTATGAATACCGCGTGAATGGCCAGCTTATGGAAATCAAGGTGGTGCCTAACGTCGGGCCCGAATACTACCTGGTACCATCTGGTGGTGGCTGGATACAGGACACTGAGTCTGACCTGCTGATTCCAAGCTGGGTGATCTTCCGCTGGTAACCTGGCACCTTTCCTTTGCGCTCAGATCAGGTTGACTTCCACCGGGTCTGAGCGTCGGCTTTCAAGCCCATCCACATCGACCGTCGTAATCGAGAACTCGTAGGCGCCGGGGGGCATGTCCTCAAGGCGGTAACGGGTTGTGCTGGCATCGTTCAGCGGAATGATATTGAAATCATTCTTGTGCTTCATCCGGTAATAGATGCGATACCCAGAGATCTGGCCCGGTGCCAGTGACGAGCCATCTTCGCGGGTCATTGGCGGATTCCAGGCCAGGGTGCGGGGGCTTTCGGTATTATCCGCAGGATACTGGCTCTCCTTCGCTGTGGGCGATTGCCCCAGTGTGGCCAGCAGGTTTGATTGTGCCTGTTTCAGCCGGGCATCTGAGACTTCCGAGGCGCGCTGTGTGTCGAGTTTGCTGGCGCGAGTGTCTTCCTGACAGCCAGTGATCATGGAGGCAAGGGCAATAATCAGCAGGCAAAGCACAGCCTGGCCGGGTAGTGGTGGCAGTAGAATTTTCATGGTCAACTCGCATACGGAGCCGTGGAGGGCTCTCTGGTTACTGATCGTATGGAGCCTGAATAAAACCGGGAGACGGGCTACCTGAAACAAGATGCGATTATGCCAGCCACTACCTTTCGATCAAGTGAACTATCTGTAAAAACCGAAAATTGGTTTTAGTATGAACATTCTAATTTTTATCCGTACCTTGGCAGGTGAAAGTTACCAAAGGCACGCAGAAGCAAGGGCTTGTGGTGCCGAAACGATCCTAATATCAAGGAGAACTACCATGGGTAAACTTAAATCCTACCAGGAACAACTGCAGGACATCGTTGAGAAGGGCATCAACGCTGCTGAAGAGCAGCAGAAGAAGCTGGCTTCCAAGCCGTTTGATTACGCAGAGAAGCTGGAAGCAGAAGCCCGCGAATACAGTGTAAAGACCCTGCGCAAGCGCTACACCGGCTACTCCGAGAACCTGTTCGAGCAGCTGCGCAGCCTGAACAGCCGTTTCGGCAACTTCGCCGCCGAACTGGTTGCCAAGCTGGAGAAAGAAGCGGCTGAAGGCGCTGACGCCGTTTCCGGCGCTGCTGAAGACGTAGCGGAAGCTGCCCAGGATGCCAAGAAGTCAGTCACTGCCAAGAAGCCGGCCGCTCGTAAGCCTGCGGCTCGCAAGACGGCAGCCAAGAAGGAAACAGCTTCCGCCTGATCATAACGGCGAGCTGTAACCACAAAGGGCGCTCTGGTGAGCGCCCTTTGTCATTTCCGCCAATACAAACGTTTATTCCGGCTCGAGGGGGAGTGTCCGCTCCTGGCCAGTAACGACTTCCAATCTTTTGATATCCGCCTCAAATTCCTTTTTCATCGCACTGATGTCTTGCTGTTGGGCGGCAATTTCCCGTTCCACGTCGCGGATCTGTGACTCCAGCCGACGAATCCGTTCCAGAGTAGCTTCCGGAATATCCCTGCCAGCCCGCTCCATATCGGCTGCCCGGCTTTGTTCGCTGTCAAGCTGGCTGGAAATCACGGAAATATTGCCTCGCTTTAACTGGATGATCCCTTCCAGCTCGCGAATTTTCCGATGCATGGCGCGAACAGCCTGGTCTGGATGGCTGAAGCGCTTCAACAGCTGGCGATCCTGCTCCTGTTGAATCTCGGCCTGACGTTGGCGCTCTTTCTCCGCTTCCCGGGCGGCGATTTCCTCGGCTGTGGGGGCCGGTGGAATGGTTTCAATCACCCGGCCATTGGCGCTGAGGATGTCGTAACCGCGTTTGGTGGCTTCCTGCGGGATGGTGCTGCTGATCACCAGTTGACCGTTGTCATCCGTGTAACGATACATATTGGCCTGCACACTGGCGGACAGCAGCAGTCCTGCTGCGGCCAGGCTGGCAATAACCGTTGATTTGGACACACGGTGGTGCATGGTCAGACTCCGTAACGGTCCCGGTAGCTGGCCACTGTTTCCGCGTGGCCGGCAAACTCCGGATTGGACTTCAGGTAGTCCAGTACCTGCTCAAGACGAATGATGCTGACAACGGGGATGCCGAATTCCTGCTCCACTTCCTGGATGGCGGATAGCTCGCCATTGCCTTTCTCCTGCCTGTCCAACGCAATCAGCACGCCGGCGGGCTCCGCGCCAGCGGCACGAATGAGGTCGATGGATTCCCGAATGGCGGTGCCGGCAGTGATTACGTCATCCACAATCAGTACCTTACCTTGTAGTGGGGCGCCGACAATATTGCCACCCTCCCCATGATCTTTCTTTTCTTTGCGATTGAAGGCAAACGGTTTGCTGTTACCGTCTGTTGCAAGGGCCATAGCGGTCACTGTGGCCAACGGAATGCCCTTATAGGCGGGGCCGAAAATAATGTCATAATTCAGGCCGCTGCGTTCGATGGCTGCGGCATAGGCTTTGCTTAGCTGCAACAGGTCGTTTCCGGTATTGAATAGCCCGGCATTGAAAAAGTAGGGGCTGGTTCGGCCGGATTTGAGCGTGAACTCTCCAAAGCGCAGAACATTCCGCTCAATGGCAAACTCGATAAAATTTTGCTGATAGTCGTGCATGGCAAGGCTTCTGGCGGGGTTTGATCTTTAATTAAAGCGTAAAACCGGTATCATACACACAAACCGAATCAGGGAACATGTATGCGGGTAGTTACAATCAGCGTCAATGGTCTTGAACAGGCCGTTGAGAAGGGTTTTTTTGACTGGCTTGCAGAGCAGGACGCTGATGTCGTCTGTGTGCAGGACCACCGCATGCGTGCCTATGAAGTAGAAGACAAAAACCTGATTCCGGAAGGCTATGAGGCCTACTTTATTGATGGTGAGTTGAACGAACACGGTGGTGTGGGTATCTACACTCGCCATTTTCCGAAGGCCATCATGTACGGGTTTGCTAATGAGCAGGCAGATCGCGAAGGTCGCTTTATCCAGGCGGATTTCGACAAGGTCTCCGTGGCTTGCGTGCTGGCGCCCTGCGCCCTTGGCCGGGAAGACGAGCTGCTTGGTGAAGATGACCTGACCGTGCTCGATCACAAAGACGAGTTCATGGAAGCCTTCGGCCTGCATATGCAGAAGACCCTGCGCAAGCGCCGGCAGTTCATCTTCTGCGCCAACCTGCAGACCGCCCACCACGTGACGGACGCCAGCCCGCTGTACCACAAGACGGATTTCTCCGGTTTCCTGCCCCATGAGCGTGCATGGCTTGATCGCCTGTTTGATGAGATGGGCTGCATTGATGGTTTCCGGGAAATCAACAAACAGAGCAATCAGTTTACCTGGTGGCCGGAGCAAACCGAGGGCTCCCGTAAGAAGGCGGGTATTCGGGTGGATTACCAGTTGTTGACGCCGGGTATTCGCAAGACCATCCGTGATGGCTGGATTGATGAAGACACCCGTTTCTCTGATCACGCGCCGGTGATCATGGATTACGACATCGAAATAGGCTTCTGATTCAGACGGCTACTGATTAGGAGCGGGCTCGGAGGGGGAGACCTTTCCGGGACCCTCTCCGGCCAGGGATGGCCGGAGCGGAGCGCACATGGATGTGCTTGTAGCGTGTCCCGGAAAGGTCTCCCCCTCCGGGCACGCGGGCGGCTTACTCAGCCAACGCCGTCTTCTGAATTTCGAACAGTTCGTTAATCGCCTTTCTTGCCAGAACCAGCATGGAATCCAGTTCGGCCTGCTCGAACG
This sequence comes from Marinobacter sp. GH_1, assembly GCF_048595985.1. Lineage (NCBI taxonomy): Bacteria > Pseudomonadati > Pseudomonadota > Gammaproteobacteria > Pseudomonadales > Marinobacteraceae > Marinobacter > Marinobacter sp. GH_1. The sequence continues at coordinate 542,986 of NZ_CP184460.1, forward strand.
GAGCGCCTTCCGCCGTTCCCTGAATTTCGATGAAGCCACCCTTATCCGTCATGATCACGTTCATATCGGTTTCCGCTTCGGAATCCTCCGGATAGTCCAGGTCCGCTACCGGCGTGCCTTTGTAAACGCCAACGGAGACCGCTGCCACCATTTGAACAAGGGGAGATTTCTTCAGTCGTTTGGTGGCGACCAGGTGGTTCAAAGCGTCAACCAGTGCCACGCAGCCGCCGGTGATGGCCGCTGTGCGGGTGCCGCCGTCGGCCTGGATAACGTCGCAGTCGATGGTGATGGTGTGCTCGCCCAGGGCTTCCAGGTCAACCGCGGCGCGGAGGCTGCGGCCGATCAGGCGCTGGATTTCCACGGTGCGGCCACCCTGTTTGCCGCGGGCGGCTTCGCGGCCCATGCGGCTGCCGGTAGAACGGGGCAGCATGCCGTACTCAGCGGTGATCCAGCCTTTGCCTTCGCCGCGCAGGAACGGCGGTACCTTGTTCTCAACAGAGGCGGTACAGATGACTTTTGTATCACCAAACTCTACCAGAACCGAGCCTTCGGCATGGCGGGTGTAGTTGCGGGTGATGCGGACGTCTCTGGGTTGCTCGGGCGTTCTGCCACTTGGTCGCATAGTGTGTCCTGTTTATGAAAATACATGTCCGGGCGGTGCCGGGCGGAATCTTTGAAAGGTCGGCGAGTATAACACGTAGCATGCCCGGGGCGGTGGCCTGCAGGGTGATCTTTGGTCGGGTTCGCCGCCCGGGCAAATACCCTGTTAAACTCGATGCTTCTGTTCATCGGTTATGGAGCCAATATGATCCGCAGCATGACTGCTTTTGCCCGCAAGGATACCCAGGGTGACTGGGGTACGCTCACGTGTGAGATCCGTACCGTAAATCACCGCTACCTGGAGCCGTCTTTCCGTTTGCCGGAGGCGTTCAGGGAACTGGAGAACCGGTTTCGAGAAGAGCTGCGTAGTCAGGGTTTAAAGCGGGGCAAGGTGGATATCTCCATGCGCCTGCAGTCTGCCGAGAACGAGGTGCAGAGCTTCGAGATCAGCGATGAGATGGCCAAGGCGGTGAACGAGGCAGCCAACCACATCAACCGCATTCTCGATAACCCCGCCCATATTAATGCACTGGATATTCTGCGTTGGCCAGGCGTGATGTCTTTGCCGGAGAAAGACTACAGCGCGGCGAAAGAGGCGGCTGCCGGCCTTTTCAAAGACACGGTCAAAGAGCTGATGTCCGTTCGCGAACGGGAGGGCGAGCGCTTGAGGCCGTTATTTGAGGATCGTCTGGCCACCATGGGCAAGCTGGTGGCAGAAGTGCGGGAGAAAATGCCGCAGCTGCTGGCCGCCCAGGAGCAGAATCTGCGGGATCGCTTCGATAAAGCAAAAGTGGAGCTGGAGCCGGAGCGTGTGGCCCAGGAAATGGTGATGCTGGCGCAGAAGAGTGATGTGGCCGAGGAGCTGGACCGGCTGGAGGCTCATATCAGTGAAGTGACCGATACCCTGAAAAACGATGATGCCATCGGCCGGCGGCTGGATTTCCTGATGCAGGAGCTGAACCGGGAAGCCAATACCCTCAGCAGTAAAAGTATTGACGCGGCGGTTACCCGCGCGGCGGTGGACCTCAAGGTTTTGATCGAGCAAATTCGGGAGCAGGTGCAGAACATAGAGTGATGTTCTTGGGTGTTCATTGTTGTTCTTTAGTCCATTAAATATCAGAGACTTATGAAATTTTAACGGTCACCGCGTTCGTGTAAGTTTTGCCAAGTTTGGGTGGTGATGGGTAGTAGATTGGGGAGTATTTTCTCGCTATATTGTGTCGGCGAGATTGTACTCCCCAATTTTTGAGGCAGGAAGGTGGGCAAGCTACACGACAAGACCGTCAAGAAACTGATCAAAGAGAAGCCATCCGTACGGCATGCCGACGGCAATGGTCTCTACCTCATGACCCCGAAGCGCGGCGATGCCTACTGGATGCTGCGCTACACCACCCCAGCCACCAAGCTCCGGCGCGAATACACCATCGGCAAGGTGGATGACTGGTCATTGGCCGACGCCCGCGATGAAGCGGCGAAGCTGAGGTTGGCGATCAAGCGTGAGGGTGCTGACCCGGTACAGGAAAGGCAGAAGGTCAACCAAAACCCCTTCAAGACCTTGAACGATTTGTATGCAGACTATCACCAGCTGCGCCAGCGGGAGATTGCGACCCACCAAAAAGAGAAGAGTCTTTACGATCGTGAGGTCGCTTGGCGCATCGGGAAGGCGGACCTGGAACGGATTCGGCCTGTCGACGTTAGTGAAATATTGCGGGATATCGCTAATGGGTACGATGACAACCCGCCTCGGCCAACTATATCAAACGACGTAATGCGAATGCTGAAGCGGGTGTTTGATCACGGCATGAAGCTGGATGTCACGCGGTTCAATCCGGCCACTCCGTTTCGCCCCAGGGATGCGGGTGGAGAGGAAAAGGCGGCCAACTACCCAATGACAGAGTTCGAGGTGAAAGAGTTCTTCGACAAGCTCAGAGACATCCCCGCCAAGTTCTCCCGGGAGAATTACTTGGCTTGTGCACTGCTCATTGGCACATGCACAAGAAAGATGGAGCTTCTCGCAGCACCTTGGTCGGAATTCGATTTGGATAACAAAGTCTGGCACTTGCCAGCCGAGCGAACCAAGAAACGCAGGGCGATTGACATCCCGTTGACCGAGCCAGTAATGGGATGGCTTGAGGAGCTGAAAGTACGGTCTTGTGGCAGTGAGTGGGTCTTCCCGGCTAGGCGGATCAGCAAGAAGGCTCGCACCCCTCACGTCTGCGAGAACACATTAAACCACGCACTCAAGAAACTGTTCGAGGAGAGGTTCTTCTCATTTGATAAAAGGCGGGTCCATGACCTGCGTGGCACCGCGAGAACTATGCTTGGAAAGCTGGGATTCGATGATGATCTGGCCAAGCGCTGCCTGAACCAACAGGCCGGCAACCGGGTTGATCAAATCTATAATCGGCATGCGTATTTTGAAGAACGAAAAGAGGCTCACGAGGCGCTCTGCGAGTGGCTGGCGCCCATCGTGAGAGGTGAAGTCAGCTCTGGAGAGTAAAGGGGCCAGATCAGGCCCCTTGTTGCTCGATCCAGGCCAGCAGATCCGATAACCGCCACGCGACCGAGTTGCAACCCAGCCTTAGTCGTGCCGGAGCAACTTTCCTTCGTTCCAGCGACCACCATTGAGTTCGGCTGACGCCGGTAATCGCTCGACGGTCTGACTCCCGGACCAGCCGCTCACACTGTCCAGAACGAGCCAGCAGCTTGGTGCGCACCTCTTCCGAAGGCGGACTGAAGGTTTTATCAATCATCCTCCTCTACCTCCGAATCACCAGTGGGAATAGTGGGAAACTGGGAAAGTCCATCTCCATCCGGTAGCGCTTCCCAATACGCCTTGATGCGATCAGGCCACAGGGCGAAAAAACGCTCCGATCGATCCCGCAGCTTGATTTTCATGGTGCCACGGCTCTGCTCATTGGTTTCCATGAAATCTCTCTGGATAAGCGGCTCAATTTCCCGAGTGTATCGACTACGAAGGCCAAGCTCCTTGATCAGAGTATTTTTGGGTATCAGCCACTGCGTCTCACCGGCCACTTTGCGTCGCAGACCAATTGCTCTTCCGTAATCCCCCCGCTCTATGTCAACGAGGCGGTGATTCCATTTGTAAATTGCATCGCGAAGGCGAGCCAAAACGCGGTGCTCCTCCGAATTGAAGATGTGACCTCGGCTCCGAAGCCAAGCTCCAACTGCTTGGTGCACCGCTCGAACTGACTCCGCTTCCGACCAGGGGAGTAGGTAGTTCCGGCAGGCTAGGCACAGAGCAGCGGTGATCAGTGCGAACCGCCTAATCACCCGGACGACTTGCGAAGCCATATGAGAGGTCTTCCATTGGTCCGTCAACCGGGCGACCTCATTCTGGATATAGCCGGGCAAGTCATCCACATCTTCTGTGAGACGCTCAAGCCAGTGCCGGAACAGCGTGCCGTGGTAGTGCCTGGTGCGGCTTTTCAGCACATCGACCAGCTCCTGGGAGCTGGCAAACCCATGCAATTCATCAAATGCGCCAAATCGTCCAAATATCGGAATCTCGACAAGTCGGTTCTCTTGGCCGGCTTTAACCGATTTCCCTATTTCCTGAAACACTTCCGACAGCCATACCTCACCGGTACTTAACGCCAGCGTTCGCCAGTGCGTTTGTGCAGCAAGGTCCCCAGATATGTTCGCACGCAGCTTACTGGCGCCGGTCATTATGTGATACGTCGCCACATCAACATCTTCCGGACGAGCCAGACCAATTTCGTCCAGGGCCAACAACATGTCGTTGTGCTCAGCAGCCACAGCTGCCAGGCCATTGCTAGTCGCTACCCAGCTCCTTAAGAATGTAGGTGCTCCGCAAACACTCACGGCCACCTGGAGCAACGTCGTTTTCCCGGTAGAGCTATTACCAATCAAGTGAAAAGCTCCATTTTCAAGCTCCGCATGTTTTAGCAGGGGCGCGGCGAGGGCTACCCCGACGCTGAGTATCGCCAGTGGGTTGCCCTTACAGAGCTTCCCCACTTGATTTTGCCAATCTTGCAAAGACCCGCTTTCCTGGAGAAGCGGTGAGGTCGAAAGCTGCCCGACAAAGTGGTGGTGCTCCTCAGCTTGGCCAGCTGTCCAGCCACTCGTCGCGAACACGGTTCGATGCCATCCGGTGCGGTCGACGGTGATGGCCGGAGGCGCTTTCGCCATCTCCTCAAGCAAATAGCGTTGCAGCCGCGTCCAGCTTATATTGCCGGGTTCGAGCGGGTAGCCGCTGTCCACCAAAATCTCTCGTATCTGCCGGGCGTTATCACCGTTCAGAGTCCTCGCATACACCACCTCGCGCAGCAGGACGTTGTCCATATTTTTCCACTGCAGAAGCGCGCCGTGGCCGTGTTTTTTATTGGAAAGGCGGGTTCGGGCAACAACCTCAATCCACCCACCAACCCTTTGCCATTCATCAGTGCTGAGGCAGTACAGGCCAGAGTCTCTCAATTGAAAGTTCATTTGTCCCTCCGTCACAACCGATCCAGCCAGTTTCTAACATCCTGGATCCGAAACCTGACGGCTCGACCCTGCGGGTTTGGCTTGATGGGGGCAGGGAAACGACCTGCTTTCACGTGCCTTCGAAGCGTGGCTTGCGAAAGCTGGGTGACGGCACAAACCTCTTCATATGTGAGCAAACGTTCATTCGTTTCGTTGAAATACTGTCTTTGCATAATCCACTCCTGATTCGTTGTTTGACGGACAGGAGTGATTATGAATAGTCCTGAATTCACACCAGAACCGTGGAGTTGGCCATTTTGGGCGCAAAGAGAAAAAATTTATAACCAGCTGAATTTAAAGATTAATTTTTGTTATTTGGGCGATTTCCATGTGAACCCCATCGGTTTACGGGAAAAATCTGGTGAAAATGTGAACGGCCGCTGTTACCCGCCACCATCACGGCATCATTTTGTGAAGCGGTAATGCTCATTAACTTTCACATGTGAAAGTCAATGCTGGACGTGATCAAAACAGCCTCTTAAAGAGCCTTTTCGAGGCCCTGTTACTTCACGGGTTATCCCCGTATCACACCGGGGCTCCAAAAGGCCTCTTCCAAGCCCCTTGTAAGTGTCCCGAGGAAATAGCGGGAATTGTTGTAGCGACGACAGTCAGCCCGGTTACATCAGGCCGTTGCATACCTGAGTCTTCCCAGCAAATGGGGCGGTAGGTCCCAAATAAATAACGGAGATCCACGCTTTTAGCCCATGCCACCTATGCCTTGGGGGATGGGAGCATAGCGCAGAAGTCCCAAATCAGATAGTTATGTGGAAAGGAACTGGAAAGTCCCTTGGCATTTTATGACTTTTTCATCCCAAGTTCGCCGTTGCGCCCAAAAAGGGCAAAAGCACGGGCCACCGTAATGATCAAATCCGGTTAGCATCATTCGTGCATTCAGAACGAGAGGAGTAAGTGAATGACGCGATTGAACAAACAGCAGGTAGTCGACCACTGGTGTCATGCAAGTCGACTTGAAGGGGTTGATCACACACGGGGCACCCAGGCAGCGACTCAGCAATCTAAAGCATTTTTGCAAACGCTTATGGACTTGATTGACGTTGAACAGGCCAGATATCGATACTTAGCCCAACGTATTTGTGATGTATATTGGGAGCACAATATTGCTCACCGAACCGATCAGACGGAGGGTTACCCTGGCCATCATGGCTGCCGTGTAAGGCTGAGGGGAAGAAAGCTGGAACTGTCTTGGTATTACAATTCATTCGTGCCAAAGAAAAGCGGAACCGGACATGCCGTTTACAGCGAACATATTTCCAAAGAAGGTCGGTACCGCCATTTCAAGTCGGCATTCGTGCGTGCCCAGGACTGGGAAAAGTCCCTCATTGCAGATATCGAAGATGGTTTTGAACTGATCCGCCGGCTCAACGCTAATCTGACGCAACTTAGGAGAACACTGAAATCCAGTATCCATCTAATGGCTGAACTGGAGGCCTATCTGGAGGAAACACTGGCCCCGCTCGCCAGGACAGTCAAAACTGAGGACACCTCGAAAAAGTAGGGGCAGGATGACGCGAAGGCCGCAACCGAGCGCAAGTTACGGCCTTCATGAGCTTCTCAATCAGTCCTCTTCAAACTCAGAAGAGCTGAACCTCAGTACATTGCAGTTTTCCTTGATGGTGCGCTGCAATGACTCGTCGAAACCATCTTTCTTCTTGGCCTCGATTTCGACTGAGATTGTCACCTCAACACCCAATTGTGCCGTGAACTGCTGCACCACTTCATCGACGATGGTGGCGAAATCCATTTTCGCCTTCACTGGGTCCAACGCTGTGGTTCCATAAAAATGCGTTTTTACCACTTCGGAACCACTGCTTCCGGCACCACCGGTATCGTCGATAACCCCTGGTGGAGTATTGACCGGAGAGCTGCCACCACCTTGTGTGCCGCCGATTCCTCCAGCAACGCTCGTAGGGTCTCCCGTGTCTCCTCCAGGCAGAGGTTGGGGTTGCTGCGCTTGACGCTGCTTCTCAGCATAGGCAACTGCCGCCTCACGCTCTATCAGCAGCGATGAATCGTCCAACGGGGCAATGGATCCTCGTCCGAAGCTAAAGCCCAGGTAGCGATCCCCTTCCTTTCCGGATGCGTACGCAAAATAATCTTCAGTTTCTACACCCTGGCTGATGGCGTTGCGAAACACTTGGTCGTTGACCAACCGGGGCAGGTAGAGATAGTGACAGCTGTCTTGCCAAACTTTCAGCGCACTGACTTCTGTCACACCATCCTTCAGGTACCAGTCATTGAGCACCTTGCGTAGGTGAATCGGCGACCATTCGTAGACCAACCATTCTTCTTCACGCAGTTTATCCTCAATACTTTGAATGAGATTTGGGGCTGTCGGCGGAATAGACACCACTTCCCAGTTCAACTCGGGACGTCCCTTCACAAAATCCTCAACGGGAGCCAGGAGCCATTTCCAGGTTTCCCGGATGAGCTGGGTAAGCGATTGTTCTGCTCCGTCACGATTACGCTTGGCCTGGTTCAGATGCGACAGATCCTGGTTGAGCGTGCCGCTTTCAATATCTGCCACGATTGAACGCCAGGCCAGGAAAATTCTGCCTTGCTCCTTCAGGCGGCTGACAACGTCAAAATCCGGTGCCAAGAAGATCAGGCGGTTTTGTTTCTGACGGGGTTGCTCGCCACGGTAGCGCAGAATCTTTTCTGCCTCGCCAAAGGCCTGGTTTGTCTCAGTGCGGCTGTAACCAGCCTGAGTGGGTAGTACCACCAGGCGAGGGCCAGAACCGTAGTCATCGGGCACATCTACCGATGGCGTGAACACATGAATGCCACCGAAGTGGTGGTTTTTACCAAACGACCGATTCACGCGCTCTTTCAGCATGGGAATCAGGTCATCGCGCTCACTGATATTCTGTTTGCGGCTTTCCATTTCCCGTCGCAGGTTGGGCTTGGTATCCAGCCAATAGCGATCCTGTTCGGCGTACAGATAGTGCAAACGATCCCGGAGCCGTTTGAGTACATCTTCAAACACACCGATAGTTTGTCCCGGTTGCACAGTGCCCAATAAAATTCGCTCGGCCTGAATGCCGCGTATCATCTGTTCCTGGCTGGAAGGGGCGCTGCCTAGAAAAATACTACGTGCAGTACGCCGGGCAGCCTGGACTCCGCCGAACAAAGTGTGGTGGCCATCAATGTCGGCGGGGATAGAGCGCGGGCCATCCACTTCTTTTTCAATAACCGGCTCCCACCCTTGGGGCAGATAGTGAATGCTCTTGTTGCGCACATTGGTGTCTTCCAGCGGCAACGAACCGGGCATGATAAGCGCGTCCCGATTGTCAGAGTTCCAAAGGCGATGAATCACAATGGCCATGTACTGAAGCACACCACGTGTTCGCTGGAATTTGTCCAGAGTGGACCAGTCTTCGTAAAGTCTATCGAATACCTCAGGGTGAATCGGGTAGGAAGAGCACAGTCGCTCAAAGTATTCGTTGGATTGGGTCTCCACGGGGAACTTATCCGCGTGCTTCCGGTAGAAGTCCGAAAATTGTCGGCTAATACCTTCGATCTCGGCACGTTCACCGGAGCTTTCGAACAGGCGCCGGCGCACAATTTCGAAGGCCTCACGCGAGCCCACGGGCTTCCACACAGACTCTACACGGGCAAAATATGTCTCCAGCGATTCAAGAGCGCGCTGGCCCATGGTTCCGCCCACCTCCAGCTCAGATTCGGGCAATGAGGCAAGAAGAATCGCATTGGGTACGGCCTTTAGCGCTTCCGTTAGCCCCTGAATAAAACTGATATTGCTGTCAAAGGTGCCGGCTTTATATTGCTTACCTAACTCCAGTTGTCGGGTAAACGCCACCAACTCATCAATTAGGATTACGCAGGGCGCTGCGCGGCTTAATAATTCTTTCAGCACGTCCTTGCCCGGCGATGTACCGTCCGCATCACTGTCGGCGACCAGGGCAAAGCCTTCTTCGCTAAGCAACTGCCAGGCCAGTTCTCCCCATAAAGTATTGACTGTCGTAGAGCCGTAAGTCCGGGCCTGACTGGGCGACAGGCGGATACCATCAATCACCGCCATGCGCGCTCGGGGTAACTCGCTGATACCCGCTTCATCCAGCACAGGGGGAATGCCCATCAGTTTGTCGGTGCTGACTTCACGACTGGCCAGGTGGAATACGGCCAGCATGGTATGTGTTTTACCGCCACCGAACGCCGTTTGAAGCTGAATGACTGGATCACCACCATGACCTGCCAGACGCTGCGCCACGGAGATCAGCAAAAGGCGCATCCCCTCAGTAATATAGGTTCGTGAGAAAAACTTCTCGGCGTTCTGATACTCATCAGGCGCGGTTCCGCCGGCCACCTGAGATATGTCAGCGGCAAATTCGGATTGCTTGAAAGAGCCTTCCAGAACGTCTTTATGTGGGCGGGCGATCTCTCGCCATGGTTTCAAACTCATAGTATTATCCTGTGACCTGCCAGTGCATATCAGGCTTCAAACATGTCTGGTCGACGATGACCGGATGCGGATCGACCGCCTTCAAAACCTGCTTTAGTTTCATAACCAGCTTTGAAGGGTCAACTGCTTGAGGGAATAGCTTGCTCGGCTTCCTAGGTTGCTCAAGATGCAATACGACCCTCAACCGGTTTTTCTTGAGAGCCTTTCGGGCACAAGCCCGCTCGCTTTGGTTATTTGCATTGGACTTTGCTGCGGCAAGTCCTGCAAGTGTGTCCCTGACTTTTAGTGCGATTTCATCGCCCAGATCGATGGCCTTGGTTCGCCGGTTGGCTCTGTAGTCTTTCACCTCAATTAACCAGGTTTTATCGTTATCAATACAAATGAAGTCGATTGCCTTGGTACCGCCGAAAGCACTGTTGAACTGGTTTCGATAGAATGCCCAACTGTCATATTGGGCTGCCTCAAGTGGGTCTGGAAAGGTAAATGTTAAACGGCCCTCGTGGAACTGTCTCATGTCAGGGGTTTACCTCCATAAAGCGGTCAGACTGGGACAGCTCTTCATCTAGGAGAACAAGTGTATTCAGATCATCCACTCGATCACCTTGCTCCACTTCAACGCCGTTCGGTTCGGGCCTCAGAGCGAAGAAGCGATGCTTGATCTTCTTGAATTCACTGCTCTGAGAAAGCACCTCCAACTCCCTGAGTAGGAACAAGGAGTGAGTTGCGATAAAGACCTGAATACCTTGCTGACAGAGGTGATAGATCACACGTGCAACGAGCTTAATCAACTTGGGGTTTAGGTTCGTTTCGGGTTCATCCCAGAACAAATAGCCTTTATCTAATAGTGAGCCCGTACTGATCAGGCGGGCGATCATTGCAAGCTTACGCAGACCCTCTGCCACCAGAGGCATCTCCATATTCCCTTTACCCGGCAGCTGAAGATAAAAACGACCATTCTTATCGAGCACCACCTTGCCGCCCATCGCTTCTTCCAGTGGTTTCAGCAATTCGGCGGCCTGTTTTTCTCTGGGCCCTCGCAAGGCGAGCGCCCCCAGTAACAAGCATGTATCTCGGTAGGTTTCTTCAAACTCCAGATAATGATTTTCGTAAACGGATATAAAGTTTGGAAAGATTGTCAGCAGCTCTCGGGTAGGCAAAAAAACGGGTGCTTTTTCATGCCATTTTTTGGGCAGCTTATCGACCTGAACCTCTGATTTGCTCGACGTTGCGAAGCTCAACGCGCAATTCAAGTTGGCGTCGTTGAACTGAAAAGATAATTCACATCGCTTCCGCCCCTGAATCCGACTGGCAAGACGCCCTAGTGACTCTGGCCGCATGACATGGACCAATTTATCGGCAATGGACTTTTGCAGCGCCACTTTGGTCGGTTCACCGGCAGTGGGCTTTTTCCCCTCCTCCGCACTATTGGCGATGACCGAGTAGGCCGCCTTGAGCAAATGGGACTTACCGCAGCCATTTTCACCAATCACCACGTTTAAACCAGAGGCGAATCTCAGCTCGGTATCAGTAAAGACGGTAAAACCGTTTAGAGTAAGTTTGTTCAGCATAAGTGCCTCTTAAAAGTTCAGTCCGTGTTGTTCACCTTTGTGCCCCAAATCGTGGGAAGCGGCGACAATAGCGTGCCAGGAGCCGATCAGTTCGTTGTAGGCGCGGGCTTCTTCGGCCCACTTCTTGCGTTCGCATAAGGTATACAGGTGATAGGCCAGTTGGCGAATGGCTTCGCCTTTCTCCGGCATTTTGGCGAGCAGTTCCCCGGCAGCTGATTCGCCGCTGTTATTCAGGCGACGGATCATCTGATGGCAGGCTTCCCACACGGGCGTTCGATCGTCCTTGGCGGGATCCCAGTCGGACTCGTAATCGTTCCAGCGTAGCAGGCGCACCTTGCCGCCGCCGGATTCGGCCACTCCAGCCGCTTTAACGCCATCGACACTCGTGCCCTTGGCGCGGGCGAGGGTGTCTGCTTCGCCGAACTGGCCATGGTTCCAGCCGTATTGCTCAAACCAGCTTGAGCAGAACTGGGTGTCGGCATCGAAGCTGCCGGAATCTGGGCTCAGGTATTCGGTAATGGCGCGGTTAATCAGCACCAGGGCGTCGTGCACGCTCATGCGCGAGCCGTCCTGATTCAGTACCGCCTCGTATTTGGAGTAGATGGCCATGCCTGGGCCGATAGCGGACTGAGCCAAATCCACCGGAGCTATGGGGGTTTGACCGGTTTGGCCGCCGATCATAGTTTCCAGGGCTTCGGGCATTTCTTCGCGCAGTTGGCGCTGGAAATCGCGGCGAGAGATAGAATCCGCGTTGGTTTCGCGTTTGCGGCAGACCAAGACGATGGAGGATGCCAAGGCGTTGCTGCCGATACCGATGCTACGTCCTTCGCGTTCAGTTCGAACAGGCCACGTACCATCAATAGAAAAGCCAGCCTGAATTACAGCTTCTAAGAAGGTAACCCAACCGGTACTGGTGGTGCTGCCTTCTTTGGTTTCTGACTGCTTAAAGGCGTAGTAGATGGAAACCGGAAACGCTGGATGAGACTTCTCAGCCATGTTGTGAATGGCGCGGGTCATCCCATCCATAAAGAAGGTCTCAGCCTTCTCTTTGTTGCCATGACGGTAAGGCGTAGCAACCAGCTCTTCGGCTTTGGGTACTGCCATGGTCGCGAACAATGTGGGGTAAATGCCTCGCAATGCTCTGCGCATCCAGACATAGAAAAAGTCAGACAGATCAGCGTAACCAATATTGTCGTAATAGGGGGGGTCAGATGAAATGACCTTATTGAGGCTGATTGACTGCGTCGCTGCATCACTTTGCTGTGCGCCGCCAGAGGCAGTGGCTGGTAAAAGGTCAACTACCTTAAATACCCAGCTAATGCTTCCGATGAAGTTACCTGTTGAGTCGGACAAGGGGTTTACTTCTGCAAAATCCCAGACCATTGGAATGGCCTGCCTTGCGAAGGTACTTCGAATCGTGTCCCGCTGTGACGTCCAACTGGCAATTGTTGAGCCCGAGTCGGCAACCTTATCGACTGCAAAGCCCAAATACACCGCCACAGCCTCCCCATAAGCCGTAGCCCCAGCGCCGCCTTGGGCCAGGCCTTGGCCGTCATCCGGCAGGCCAGCGGCTTTGGCGTCGGCAATGGCTTTTTCACGGGCTTCCTGCACCAGATCGGAGAAGGTGGTCAAGGCCACCAGTTGGCGGGGGGTGAATAGGTCCAGAAACTTAGTCATGCCATACTCGACGACATTCGTTCTTCCGGGCCAGTGCGAGATTTCTGTCTCAGTGAACCGCTGAGCCTCAGCTGAATTGGCGACTTCTTCGTCAGACTCGGTTGGGGACAAATAAACTCGTCCTTTCTTTCCTTCAGCCACAACCGCCATTAGCTTCTGACCCATTCGGCCATTCTTGGCTTCGTTGCGAATGTACTTAAACGGGATGGCTGTTTGAGACAGTATACAAGTACCACCACTTCGTACGACTGTTCCCTGTAAGGCTTCATCAGATGGTTCGCCGAACCTCACTTCGAACGTGTAACGATCGCCATCAACGACGGGCTCTACCCATGCCTCTTTACCTTTCCTACTAGATAAGACAAAGGAGCGGGCGAGAGGGACGTCCATATGACTAAACGCCGGGTTAGGGCTTTTGACGGTCCTGGCCCAGAGCCAGGCAATAACAGTCAGCTCTTCGCCTTTATAGGCCTTTAGATCAGGTCGCTCGGCGACCATCTCAGAGGTAATTCGAACTTTGGGATAGAGGTGACCAATACGCTTGAAGGCTTCTTCCCGTATCCAGTGGCCGTAGCGGCGCACATCTTCAGCCAGACCTTTGGCCCCAGCCCAATCTTCAAAGGCGTCACTGGTCGCTGACTTCTTGGTTTGCTTGTCGGATTCTGGCCGTGGCCCCACCGGCTTCTGCCCGGCAAACTTGGGTGGGATTTCGATCATCGCCTTGTTGATCATCACCGCTACCGGGTTTAGATCGCTGGCATAGCTTTCCAAACCCAAGCGCTGAGCCTCCAGGGGAATGGCACCACCACCGGCAAAGGGGTCATGGAAGGCAGGCAGTTTCTCCGGATTGAACAGTTCCGAGGCCTGAGGATGATTCCGGTTCAGGCGGCAGGTTTCACGCCAGCTCTCCCAGATGGCCTCACGGGCACGGCCGAGCACTTCTTCGTTGTTGGTGTTCTCCCATTTCACCAGATCTCGGATGATCTGGAACAGCTTCTCCCGCTTGATTTCCGCTTCTTTTTTGTTAACGCCATGTCCCAATTCCCGCTGATAGCCGGGGTCGTTCACCAATTGTGCAAACAACACAGCCCGAGCCGCTGCCAATGGACGACGGGCCCACCACAGGTGCAGAGTGCTGGGGTGGCCGTGCCGAATGGACTTCTCACGGGCGGCAGCGACATTTATGTCATCGAGCGGCAGCGCTACTTCGATTAATTTTCTAGGAGATTTAACTTGAACCATTATTTATCCTGTATTCTCAAAGGAGCCAATACCGCTTCAGCCAGCTCGTTGTAAATGGCCATTCCGGGTTGAATTAATGGTGCAAGTTTTTCTATGGAGAAAGCCTCAGCTGTATTTCCACAACCGTGCAGGTTGAGTACTCGCTTGCACTTGTTGTATAAACTATCGGATATGGCCTTAATGTCATCAGCGGGCTTGCCTCGCCCTGGGAGAGACTGAATCTGTGACTGTTTCTCTAGCTGTATTTCTGAAAAAGCTTCAGGCGAGTTGTGAATTTCGCAAAGTTTCAGTAAAACTTCGTCATCCCACAGAAAACTTTCGATATCCCTGCGAGATAGGACGTATGTTTCTTCATCCTTTAATTGATCAATTTCGACTGAATTTCGATCATCTTGGTCAAGAACTTTCCAGGTTTTTATTCCTGGGGCGAGTTTGGTAAGTAGATAGTCAAACGCCTTCCCATCAAACTGAACTTCATTGGTGCCGCCTAAAGGAATAAATTCAATCTCTGGATGCCACGGGCTAAATATCTTTTGATATACAGCTGCGTCAAAGCTTGGCTTTTTTCCCGTCTGATTAACTTTTCGGCCTTCACAAAAAACGACATACTCAGGTACAACAAGCTCTGCCAAATCATCAAGGGCAGTGTGGAACATTTGTTGCCAGAACTGCCTGCCAGGTTTTATTGGTTCTAACCTCACGGGCTGATCAAAATTTTGTTCATGGAAGTCAATGAACGCTACTTGCCCTGGGTTGGCTGAATTGAGTTCAGCGGCCTTGCGGGCCATGCCGATAGAGTGCGTTGAGAGCCATAGCTGGCAGTTGTCTGGGATTAAATCGAACATTGCTTCGAGTAGTGTCGCTTGAAGTCTCGTGTGCATATGCAACTCTGGCTCATCAACACAAAATATGGTGTCGTCAAACTTTTTACGTTTAACAATGAAATCCAGAAGAAGATCGAATGCAGCTTTTTCTCCACCTGACAAATTTTTATAGTGGAAATTTGAAGAGTCACCTTTTGTGAAACGAAATGTGCCGCCCTCTAAGGGGTTGCCAGGCCCTTCAAGAACTAGTCCATCAAAAACTTTGAGCATGGCTTTCTTTACTTCGCCGATTAATTCATCAGTAATCTGTCCGGCTGTTCTATCTCTTTGCTCATTGTCGTATAAACTTTCCAAACTCATGCCGACAAGGCGTTGATAGTTGTCCTGAACTCGAGACTCGGAGAGCACTAGCTTCGAAGCTCTGCTTGAGTCATTGAGGATGTCATCAAGCTTTTGAAGCCCATCGATAGTAAAATCCGGAGAATGTCGATACGCTGATCGGATATAAAAAGCTTTTCTGCAAGCCTCTTGATCGTGTTTTATTTCCTCATTCAATCCATGAAATTTCGGAGTAATCTTGTCCCAGGTTTCCTGAGCCAAGTTTCTAGTTCTTTTCGCCTTTTCTGGAGTCATCGCAAGACTGTCTATTGGTCTCAAATAGTAGTCAGGATCGTAGTTCCAGTCTTGGCGCGCTGATATTTTCATCCAATAATTAAAGGCTTCAAAAAGCGAGGTTTTGCCACTTCCATTTGGTCCGGTAAGTAGTACCAATTTGGCGGTCGAAGGAATATTCGAAATTTCAAGATTCGCGAAGCGCTTGAAATCTCTAATAGTAATTTTTTCTAGCTTCATAAGCCTGACTCCTGCTGCTCTGCCTTTGATAGCAGGTATTTGAGCTCGTAATTCACCGAAGGGACGCCGAAATCCGGTTCGGTTGTGAAGGGGTTTTTCACGTAAAACGGCCCTTCGTGGCTGTCGCCGTCCACAATGACGATTGCGAGCCAGAACTTGTCGGCCTGATTGAGGGCGTACAGAATCTCGTTGCGGCTGACGGTGATGGTTTCCTGGCCTTTGGCGCGGCCTTTGACTTCGATATGCCGGTCAGGCAGCAATGAGCCGTCCGGATTCGCCGGGAGCCTGGCCGTAATGTCCCAGCCGCATTTCTCGGCGGAGACATCCTTGACAGTGTGCTCCAAAGCCCGCTCATGATCTGTAACTGCCTTCATGGCCACCTGTTCAATACGCGCGCGGGCCTGTGCATCGGCGGTAAAGGTGGTTTCGCCCTTGCGCATGGCCAGTAACCCCTGAGGGATGACCAGAGCACCGCCGATTACGACCGGGGTGCTGGAGACCACGCTTTTCATGGCTTCCAGTTCCCTCTTGCGCTGGTTCAGGCGTTCGGTGAGTTCATCGACTCGGCGACGGGCCATCTCTGGCTGCATGCGCGGCTGTTTGCCTGCGGTTACATCGTCGGTGAGTTTGATGTAGCGATCAGACCAGTAGCTGATTTCCTTCACTAATCGCTCGTGTACGGCAGCCAGCACTTTGTCGGCTTGCCGCTCACGGCGGGTTTTAACTTCCTGATAGTGTTCCGGCACCAAGTGTTGGGAGGCGTGGTTCAGGGCCAGGCCTTCGAGGTTTCCGGTGATCCAGGGTGCATTCAGAATATCCTGAACCAGCTTGTGGTCGTAATCGTCGATGGGCTGTAAATCAAGATGAGGTGCCCAGCCCGCATGGGTGGTATTGCCATGCTTATCAATCTCCACAAACTGTAACCGGCGGGAGGCGATGGTGGATTTGCCGCTGTCTTTGTCGCCGCTGCTCATGCTCTCGCGAATGGTGTGATCCACCATGAAAAGAATTTTCGGCTCAGTGCCCTCGTCGTTCGGATCTACAAGCACGGCACCCTGCTTGAGTTTGCTGCGGTGTGCCTGAAGAATCAGGTCCGTCGCGGCGTGCATCAGCGGATGACTCGGGTGGATTAAGTCGGCCATGGGCTTGCCCGGCACTCGGACAAGCTGCTTTTCAAAACAGATTCTTTCGTACTTTTTCAGTACGGGAGTACGGCTCTCGCCAATAATACGGTCCCGCTCACGTATCGCTGCCGGTACGTGACGGACCTCGTAACGACCTGCTTCTCTGGGGCGCATTTCCCCGCTCAGTGTCTGAAACGCCTCAGTGAAGAAAGCGCGGATGAAGTAGGGCTGGAGCTTGCGCGCCTCAGCCTTTTCCATTTCCTCCTTCACAGCGTAAAGGTCTTCCAGTGACATGTGCTGCTCGACGAGGGCATTACGGCGTAGGATTTCCTTCAGGTGATCGGTGTCCAGTGCCCCGTCGATCACCCGGTTGAGCTTGTCCTTCACCTCGGGAGATTCGCCATAGCGAATCGCCTCGATGAGCAGGTCTTTCAGGGATTTGTTCTCAAAGGCTTCACCCAGAATATCGAAGACTTTGCCACCCAGCGCCTGTTTTTCGATTTCCAGCTTGTCGAACAGCTTCTGGAATACATCGCCTTCCCGGGTTTCATTGGCTACCAGGTTCCACAGATGGCAGACCTCGGTTTGGCCGATGCGGTGAATACGGCCAAAGCGCTGCTCAAGCCGGTTGGGGTTCCAGGGCAAGTCGTAATTGACCATAAGGCTGGCGTTTTGCAGGTTCACACCTTCACCGGCGGCATCCGTCGCCACCAGTACCAGTACGTCAGGATTGTTGCGGAATTCTTCCTGAGCTTTGCGGCGTTCGTCGCGGTTGGTGCCGCCATGAATGGTTATGACGGCGCCGGGGTCACCCAGTAGCCCACTGATGCGTTGAACAAGGTAATTCAGTGTGTCCTTGTGTTCGGTAAAGATGATGAGCTTGCGGCGGCTACCACCGGCGGTGTACATCTCTGGCTGGTCTTGTAGCAGATGCGAAAGCTCTTCCCATTTTTTGTCGTTGCCAGACTGCACCACAGTCATAGCCTGGTATTCCAGGTCTTTCAGGATGACGATTTCGGCTTCCAGTTCCGGAATGGTTTCGGCGGCAGTGGCTTGATCAACCACCTGATCGACCACCATTTCGTACTCTTCGGCGCTCAGCTCTTCATCCATCTCATCGATGTTGTCAGGCACATCAATTTGCTTCGTGACCTGATATTCGCCCAGGGTTTCCGCCACGCCATTCCGGCCAGCCTTTTTAAGCCCTTCGCCCCGTGCAACCAGCTTCATTTCGTCCAACCGGGCTTCAAGGCGCTTGCGGCGACGTTTCAGCGACTGGTAAATGGCTTCGGGGCTGGACGCCAGGCGGCGCTGGAGCTGGGTGAGAGCGAAGCCAACAGTGCCTTTACGCTTACCATCAAGATTATCCGCACGGTTCATTTCGTTGCGGACATAGTTGGTCACTTCGGCATAAAGTTCGGCTTCGGCATCGGATAACTCATAGTTGGCGGTATAGGCCCGGCGTTCCGGAAATAGCGGAGTACCATCAAACTTGAGCAGCTCTTCCTTGACCATGCGACGCATCATGTCGGAGACATCGACCTTATGTGCGCCTTCACGGAATTTGCCGTAGAAGCGGTCACCATCCAGCAGAGAGAGCCAGATCTGGAAGTCTTCCTCCTTGCCGTTGTGGGGCGTTGCGGTCATCAGTAGAAAGTGCCGGGTTATGGAGCCCAGCATTTCACCGAGTTGGAACCGCTTGGTTTTGTTGACCTTGTTGCCAAAGTAATTGGCTGAGAGCTTGTGTGCTTCATCGACAATGATCAGGTCCCACTCGGTATTCTTGAGCTTCTCCTGGAAATCCTCATTGCGGGAGAGCTGGTCCAGACGGCAGATAAGTTGGTTGGCTTCATCAAAGAAGTTGCCGGAGGCACATTGCTCCTGCTTTTCGCGGCTGAAAATCTCGAACTGGACGCCAAATTTCTCTAGCAGTTCGTCCTGCCACTGTTCGGTGAGCCCGCCAGGAGAAACGATGAGGATCCGTTTGGCATCCGCACGCATGAGCAGCTCACGAATCAGCAAGCCAGCCATGATGGTTTTACCTGCCCCGGGGTCGTCTGCCAGTACGAAGCGCAGGGGCTGACGGGGCAGCATGGCCTCATACACTGCTGAAATCTGGTGCGGCAATGGCTCGACGTTGGATGTATGCACGGCCATCATGGGGTCGAACAACGCGGCTTGGGTGATACGGTAGGCTTCAAGGCCGAGTTTGAAGTCAGCCCCCGGAGCATCAAATGCCCAAGGCCGGCCCGCTTCCGCCAGTTCCAGGCGTGCTTCGTCGGAACGAAAAAGCATCTGTTCGTTCAGGCGGCCCTGGCTGTCCTTGTAGTATATGGTGAGCGCATGCTCACCGACCGGTTCAGTTTGTACGACCCGGACAATTTCGTTGCCTTGGATGCCGCGAATTTGCGCGTCTTTTTTGATGTCTTCCAGTTTGATCATTCAACGTCTCCCCATTCCATGGTGGATATCACAGCCTGGTCTTCGGTGTGGACTTGGTCTGTCGATGGAGATTTAAAGCCAGGCGCAATGACCAGGTTCTCGACTCCGTAGAGCGTTTGGTGATTACGCAGCCACAGATGGTACTCGGCGCCCGTCAGGCTATGGTCTTCAGAGCAGTCGATATTCCACCGGCGCAACACATAGCCAGCGACCGCTGCCCGCACCTGCACTTTCAGCAAGCCTTGGTACATCCCGTATTCATGCTCGATGGTTTCCGCATGCTTTAGCTGCGGGTGGGGTACCAGGTGCATTTCGACGATGCGGTTCCACTGGATATCCGCTTCTTTGGTTTCATGGCTGGGTAGCACTTTTCCAGCAATGAGCCTGGGCTTGGCGATGCGATTGATCACGAAGTCAGTAAAGCGCTCCCGCTTGCGATCATAAGCCCGCACATGCCAACGCAGACCGTTATCGACCAGGGCGAAGGGGACAATTTCCCGGTTTGTGTGCCCGCTGGAAAGGGAACGGTAATGAACGTGCACCGCTTTTTTCTGATAAATGGCCCGACTGATGACCGAGAGAACATCCAACTGGGGCAGGTTTAGCTGTGTAGGAGTCTCGGCAGTTATCAGGGCGCGGTGGACGCCGACATAGTCGTCGCCGAGACCTTGACAGAGCGCGGCCAGAACCTGGCCTTGGGAGCAGTCAAATAGAGGGGTGAACTGTCCGGAGGCATTATAAATCTTGGCCTTTGTGTCGTACTCGAGATTGCCCGGGGCTAGCTCCTTGTAGAGTGACAGGTCGCGCGTGGCGGCAGCGGCCTTGACGCCAAAGCGGTTTACAAGGTCAGCGCGAGACACGGCGCCTAGAAATCGGAGGCGGAAGTCTATGTGAAACAGGCGCTCTTTCTGCGCCTGACTGACGTTGTCCAGATGGTTGCTGGTCATTTGGTTACCTGACGGAAATTTAGAGCTAAATTAGCACGATAGTAGAAATTGTGCCATATCAAATCTAATTTGAACACGTATTGTGATCAAAATGAGGTTGACTAGGTCGTAGACCATTGCTTTAATGTGATTCATTGGCTTTAATTCTGACAAGAGTCAGAGGGATGGCTTGCTGGCTATTGACTTGACGGGAGTGGCTTGTGATGACTGCGATTATGCGATTTTTCCCTGTGGACAACGGCGACATGACGCTGCTCCAGTTGGAGTCAGGCAGATTCTTGCTCGTCGACATCAACATCAGGTCGGACGCAGACGACCCAGATGGTGAAAAGCCAGATGTAGCTGCTCAGCTCCGAAAGCTGTTACCCCGAGATAGCCAGGATCGACTTTATGTCGATGCCTTTCTGCTCAGTCACCCCGACCAAGACCACTGCCGGGGCTTAGGTAATCACTTCCATCTTGGCCCGGCGGATGAATGGTCGAAGAAGGATGACAAAATATTGATTCGGGAAATGTGGTCTTCTCCAATCGTGTTCCGTCGCGCAAGCCGAAATCACACGCTCTGTGAGGATGCGAGGTTGTGGAACAGTGAAGCCAGACGGCGCGTAAAACAGTTTCGCGATGGAGGGGCTAGAACAGACGGGGAGCGGATTTTGATCCTCGGTGAGGACGACAACGGTAAAACTGATGATTTGACCGACATACTCGTCAAAGTAGATGAAACCTTCAGCTTTATGAATGGCTCATTAGATGACAGCTTTTCAGCGACATTGCTTGCGCCGCTTCCGATCAATGACGATGAAGAGGAGCTTTCGAAGAATAAATCTAGCGTTATTCTTCAATTTTCGATCGCCGGGGGCGGAATACCGGGTAAGTGCCTCTATTTAACGGGAGGCGATGCCGAAGTGGCCATTTGGGAAAGATTGTGGCAACAGCATAAGAAAGACCCTGACGTGCTCTCGTATGACGTATTACTGACGCCGCACCACTGTTCATGGCGCAGCTTGTCATACGACAGCTGGAGCGACAAAGGAGAAGATGCCCAGGTTTGTCAGGATGCGCAAAGCGCTCTGTCTCAGGCCAAGCCTGGTGCGATCCTGATTGCGAGCAGTAAGCCGGTGCTGAATGACTCAAATGATCCACCCTGCTTTCGCGCAAAGCGAGAGTACGAAAATATTGCAGATGACTGCGGTGGGAGCTTTGAGTGTGTGGGGGACCTTTCGCCAAAGGCGTTGGAAATTGAAATTGGAAGCAATGGCCCTAAGCCTAGAGCCAAACTACTGACTTCAGCTGCCATCGTGAGTTCGGGTCTGGTTGGGAGTCAGCCGGTTGGCCATGGGTAATTCAGGAGATACTCACCATTCACAGAAGCGGGAAGTTGATCGAGCGATTGCGATCATCAAAGCCCACCCTCAGGTGAACCAGGTTAGTGAGCCTTACACCCAGGATGACGTTTTTCATCTTGATGTGATACTTGAGGTTCCTATGCCCAATGCTTGGAGGGCTACAGGTGAGAGCCCGTCTGGGGTGAGGCGATTTGAAGAGATTCATCTCAAGTTCCCCCGGCTATATCCACTGGACCCACCGGAGTTATCCCTGCGAGCTGACTTCAGCCGAAATCATGCACATATTCAGCCATGGCTTACCTCTGATAAACGACCAGTGCCGTGTATTCAAGACGGACAGCTTACGGAGTTCATGCAACAACATGGTATTGCCGGTATTTTAAATCAAACGGTGTTATGGCTTGAGCATGCCGCTGAAGGGCGTTTGATTGATCCTGAGCAAGGCTGGGAGCCCCAGCGCAGGGATGATACTCAAGATTTCTTGGTTGCTGACAGCTCTAGCCTACGAGCGAAAGTCAGCCGCAATGGCGGATTCCAATTCAACCGTATGGGTTACTTTCGGCGTCATGGGCATTGGCTATTCGGCCAAGTTTTTAATGACCAGGTTCCTGTGAATGAGAAGTCCATACGTAATGCGGTAACATGGACTACCCATAACGAGGAGTTCCAGCGCGGAGATAGCTTGGCATTGATTGTATGGCCAGGCAAGCAACCCTCTGGTGACCCTATTGTTTGCGATGTTTATGTACCGGATAACGTAAAAAATCTCAGTGACCTGAAGGAAAAGGCACGAGAGTTCGGATGTGTTCGGGAGCTTACCGATGGGCTAAACAGGCTTGCAAAGTGCGTCAAAAAATACCGTTCTAGGGAAGCCTGTCCAATAGCAGTTGTGCTGTGTGCTCGTCGTCCATGCAATATCATTGGGACCACTAGTAACATCGAAATATGCTGCTATACATTGGACTTTTACGCCAATGAGGCATTTCCTAATGGAGATGACACACCGGTAAGACCCTGTGCTCATCGTGACCACATCACGCGAGAGCTATTATCTACACTATCCGGTCTTCCCGCTGAAGACACCCCTCCCGCATGGACATTGATCGGGGCGGGTAGTCTCGGATCGAAAATAGCCCTGCATTTAGGCAGAGCCGGCCGAGGGCCGAGTACGATCATAGACTCGGCCATGATGGTGCCCCACAATGCGGCTCGCCACGCGATAGCGCCCGCTGATGCTGACAAGCAGGTCATGTTGATGGACATGAAGGCGCGACTACTAAAAGAAGCCCTATCCGGACTTTCGCAGAACGTGACGGCAATCACCGATGATATAGTTGATGCACTCCACTCGCGCGCTCTGTCAAAACAGGCATACCATAAAGACACGTGGGCAATCATCAATACGACAGCGTCACTTCGCGCCCGCGCTGCACTCTGCACACAGACGTTTCGTCACAGAGTAATTGAAGCTCTGCTCTATGCAAATGGTAGCCTCGGTGTCATAGCAACCGAGGGTGTTAATCGTAACCCTGACATCGGAGACATCTTCACGGAGTTGTATGCTCTGGCCTCTGGCGACGACAAAATAGGGCAGCAGCTTTATCCCGAGGGCGGCGATATCGAACTTCCGCGTATTATTGTGGGTGAAGGGTGTGGCTCAGCGACAATGCAGGTCTCGGACGGGAGGATATCGATGTATGCGGCTGGAATGTCTGAGTATTTGCTATCCCGTCAACAAGAAGGGTTGCCTACAGAAGGTGAACTCCTGATTGGTCGGCTCTCTGATACCGGAATCGGTGTTAGTTGGGAGCATGTCCCTGTTGCCCCCGTGCGCATCGTCAGGACGGAAAACGAAACTGGTTGGACAATTCGTTTGAGCGCCCGCGCGCACGAAAAAATAGAACGGGAGGTCGCTCATTGGGCCAGCGTTGAGACAGGAGGAGTGCTCCTTGGCCGACAAGATGAGGTAACACGGAGCTTTTACGTGGTGGATGTACTGGCAGCCCCCGAAGACAGTCAACGATCACGACATAAGTTTGTGCTCGGTGTGAAAGACCTCAGGCGCACTCTCGATAACTACGTCAGAACAACAAATGCAACTTTGTATTGTCTCGGTACCTGGCACAGCCACTTGGCCCCAAGCGGACCGTCAGCGCTCGACAATCAATCAGCACAGGCTATGGGGCTCGCCCGTCTTGCTCCCTCAATCTTGTTGATACACACACCAGATGGCTATCGTGCAGTCCTCGCTGAAAGGGAAATCGGTGAGGGAAGAGCATGAACCTTACTGAACTGGTCACAGACCCTTATAACCGGCGCGCACGCTTCCAGCCCGCACTATTGGCGCTTCTGCCAGTTGGTATCGTCGCTTTGATTTTTTTCCCCGGGCTTGAGTCAAAAGCTGCCACGCTTATTGGTGTTGCCGCGTATTTTGGAGGTGCGACCTGGCTGACCCAAGTCGGTCGAGCTCGAGGAAAGCGTCAGGAATCCAAGCTGTTCCAATCGTGGGGAGGCATGCCATCTATTTCTATGCTGCGCCACCGAGATAAGCGACTCAACAAGTTGACGAAGGAACGGTATCACCGCTTTCTATCCACACATATTCAGAACATCGTTCTGCCCAGCTCTGAAGAGGAGTTAAATGATCCCGAAACAGCAGATGAGGTCTACGCATCAGCAAACGATTGGCTTTTACAAACGACGCGAGGCCAAGAGTCGGCTAAACTCATTTTCGAAGAGAACATGAACTACGGTTTCCGAAGGAATTTCTGGGCTTTACGACCTGTGGCACTGCTGGTGGATTTGGTGCTGGCTGTAGTCGTCGTTGTGCTGACCGTACCTTTGCAAAGCGCCCCGTTTTCCATCATAGAGTTAAACACCGCTGCACTCGTTGCCTTGGCTGTCATTGTCGTACACATTCTGGTTGTATTGGGAGCGACGAAGAAATGGGTGCTCGCCGCCGCAGAAGCCTATGCCAGGCAACTGCTTTCCGCATGCGATGTTCCCAACGACAAAAGCATTAAAGGTTAGAGTCCAGAAGTCAGCAACGACCTTCTGCTGCTTAATACTATGAGATAAGACGAAATGCGAGACGGGGTGAATTTCAAAAAGAGCAGCTCAATAAAGCTATCAGTCTCCCGATTCCCGCTCCCACCAAGACTGAAACAACTCGTCACCACCCGGCACATAGGTGTGAACCTCCCGGCCATTCCAATCCAGCGCCAGAACCTGCAGGACTGCCTGTTGCAGTTCAGTATCCAAGGCCCTCAACCGGTTCAACTCGAATGGCCAGTGGCTGGCGTTATATAGGCCAAGCAGGAATCGCCGGATATGCCGGGCCTGGCCACCACCGCTGTGAGCGGCGTCGATCAGCATTGTGAGAGCCGAAAGCCCCTCGCCCTCCCGCTGTAGCCTCCGCTTTTCTTCCTGTTCTAGCAAATCTAGAAAGCCTTCGGGAAGCATGGCTGTTTTGTCCGTCATGTGCATAACCTCATATCGACTTCACGATCATGCTGCCATGGACGACGCAGTAGGCACGGCTCTCAAACTGCCCGTTTTGGTCAAGAACACCGGTTTGCCCCAAATTTATTTCGGGCCGCCATTGTGGCGGGATGATCTTTTCCGGAATTTGCCCTCTGCAAACGCTTCCAGACGGTCTGCGTTGCGGTAGGCCATAACGCAGATAAAAAGTACGACTGCGACAAAGCTCAGGAATGCAATCAGTGTGGCAGATAGGTTCAGCATATTCAGGTCTCCAATAGTTGATGACCCTTTGAGGGCCCTTTGTTGGTCTCAGGCCACCACATCGGCCTGTCTTTGTTCTTTGGCGACAGACGCGATCAAGTGCCGCGAGCAACTCAGCATTTCCTGGATCTCGCTGTAGCTGTGGCCGCTGCGCAGAAGGCTGGCGATGTGCTGCCTGCGCTTTAGGTCTAGCTGTCGACCTTGGTACTTACCCTCCGCTTTGGCTTTATGGATGCCCTGGAACTGGCGGCGCCGTCGGTCTTCGTAATCTTTGCGGGCCACGGCAGCCAGCATGTCGAGCATCATGGCGTTGACCGCTCGTAGAATGGAGTCGGTGAAACCGGTGTCGTCTTTCTTTTCCAGGGCGAGCCAACTGGTCGGTAATTCCGGGGAGACGATGGCCAACCGCTTGGCGGCCAGTTTTTGTTTGAGAGAGTCCCAATCATTCTGTTTGAGGCGAGCCAGCCGGTCGATCTGTTCGACCAGCACAATGTCGCCCTCGCCGGAATCTGCAATCAGCTTCATCAGCTCGGGGCGGTGTAAGGTGGCGCCGGACACGTTCTCCACATAGAACGCGGCGATCCGCTGGCCATGGTTGGCTGCAAACTGAACCAGTGACTCCCGGGCTCGCTCCGCATTCTGTTCCTGCGTGGATGCCCGAAGGTAGGCTCGAATAAACATCGTCGGTTCCTCAGTCTGTTATAAGTGGTTCTCTCTGGCCGGTCTGGTTTAGGTGGTTCCGGTGGTCGCTACCGGGTTCGAACCCCTGGTTCTCCTGATCTGTACCCATAAAGAACCACTTCAAGAGTCGAGAAACTCCCCGAACGGATCGTTCGCTCGATAAAACTGGTTGATCCTGTCGTCATCAGGGAAACCCTCCGTACCGCCATCGTTTCCGTTGCCGGAAGTTGCCTTGCTGCTCGCGCCGACTGTCTCCTCTCCAGTGCCTCGCCTAAACGACGCCATCTTTTCCTCGAATTCAGGAAACGTCATTTCCCCATCGGGTCCCTTGGCGAAAACCGTCTTGTAGGCATCGACTACGGCCAGTGCGAAGCGAATGAACAGTGCGACCACCCAGAGCACGAACAATAGATACCATGCGTAAAGCGCTACATCGGTACCCCTAAAGGCGAGCTCCACAACGCCGATCCCGGCGAGCCCCACTGCTGCGATTTTTCCCACTCTCACCATGGTGTCAGTCCCCGATCGTTCTTTACTTCGAAGCTACCAGAACCTGAGAAAATGCAAGTTTTGCCCGGGATCAGGCCGCTGCGGCTTGCCCGGCCAGCCATGGCAGTTTCACCTTGCTGTAGGCATCGTTCGTCATCGCCCTCAAATCTTCCACGTCCAGGTGTGGAACCACCAACGCCGTGCCTCGGTATCGAACTCGCGGGTAGCTGGATGGCTGGAATACGCCATGAGGGAGGTCGTCCTCATCGCCCAGCCACTGTCTGAGTCGGAGATCGATACACCAGCCCTGTTCGAGCTCGATCCAGCAATGGGGAGCGGTGATCATTAGGCTCAGCCGGTCCTCCGCGTATCCGATCCGGCATTGATGAAGGATGCCGTGCTCGCCCAAGGCGCTGCTGATCACAAAAGTCATGTAGACGCTATCGACTCTCAGGTCCTCCAGCGGCAGCAGTGCCAACTCAAGTTCATCGTGCCAGTCACTCATGATCGGGCTCCCTGAACATCAACTGTTGGCCCTGTTCATACAACACCGGATAGGGGAGCGGCTCTCCATCCTGGATCACGGTGTTTGGTGGAAAGTACATCACTATCCAGGGAGGCATGCCGGCGCTGACAGCGCCATAGAATTCATCTACTGGAAAGGTGAGTTCATGGCCGGACTGCCGAAATACCAGTCGGGAGTATTTCTCGGGGTGGTTGGCAGCGATGTTGTAACTGGCTGCTTCACCGCCGATGACATAGCTTGGTGTCTTCCAGTGATTCGGTTGTTGGATGTTGTAGGCGATGACGCAGTTGCTATCGGCACAGCCATATCGCTCCGCTGTCACCGACCACAGCATGAGCGGGTGCCCGTCAATTTCTGGCGTCTTCACGTCTGTGAGTTTCGTTGCCGTAATTGCCATCGATTCGGCGGCCTGGGTGATGGCCTCATCCACGACGGCAACATAGTGGTCATAGGCGTCATCCTCGTTCGCCGCCAGTGATTCCGGCATCCAGCCCATCAGGCTGGGTCGCGCCGAAGGGTTGTCCGGCGTCATCATGATGTCAGTGGCGTTGAAGAGCAGCGTCTGGGTGCCGGTAAGATGACGAAGCGGCGCGTCTAATGAGGTCGTCAGACTGGCCAGGTTGAGGGCGCCCATCAACAGGCTTTTGCGATAAGAGCGGGTGCCGTCTGGTGAATCCCGCAGGTCTTGATCGTAGATGCCCCCAGCGCGTGCCAGGTTCAGTGCGCGGGATGATTCGTCGTCATAGTGTCGAGGCGTGGCAGCGCAACCCACGAGTGCGGCTGTAGTTACAGCAAAACAAATGGTCTTCAACTTGGTCATTTTGAACTCCTGCGTTTTCTAAAATACTCGCACGAAGTTCCAAATATGCAAGAGGAAAAATAAAAAAATATCTAATAAAATCAATAGTTTGTACTGTCAGTACAAACTTCGATGTATCAGCAGAGGTGCGCTGGGAGCGCCGCTCTTGCTAGACTTGCTGGCAGGTTTTCTTCGGTTGAGACGAGGTGACGGGAAACCGGAAAAAGATCAGGAATTCCCAGTTTCCCACTTATCCCAGCTTATAATCATGAGTAGTAACTATGTGGGCTACTCAGAGATAAAGTTTCTATCCATGGGTAGTAAATTGGGTAGTACCGATCATTTATCACAAGAGAAAACATTTTAATCACCTGCTTTTTAAAGGTTTTATATTTTTATTCTTTAAGCAGGTGCAAAACCTTGAATGATTGTCGCGGGCCGGAGTAGACCGGCCCCTTTCTGCCTTATTCTTTCTCGGCCGGTTTAATGGCCACGAGATCGGTTCTCAGGTGAGTCAGCACTTTCTCAGCCGTATTGCCGACAACTTTAGCCGCCAGACCGGTTTTGCCGGTGGTGCCCATGACCACCATATCAGCCTTGATTTTGTTGGCGACACTCGGGATCACTTTTTGTGCCGGGCCAGCGATAATGTGAACCTGCTCCGGGTTCAGGTGCCAGGTGTTGCGCAGGTGTTCGATTCTGGGCTTCAGTTCTTCCTCGCGCTTGCGTGTATGGGCGGCGGTATCAATGATGTCCAGATCAGCCAGCACCACCGATGTGTGGAGCGCATGCACCAGGTGTAGGTCGGTATCCATGGCCTTGGCCAGCCGCCAGGCATGATCAATAATCCGGTTGTTCAGGGCCCGTTTAACTGGCTTCTCCGAGCTCAGGTCAATGGCGGCCAGAATCGGGTGTGCTTTCTTCCATTTGTTGTCTGCCACCAGCATCACCGGCGCCGGGCACTCCCGAATCAGATGCCAGTCGGTGGGTGTGTACAGGAACGTCTCGGATCGATGCCCGGTTTTCACCACGGTGCTGATATTCTCGCGTTCGCAATGCTCGTTAATCCATTGGTGAATCTGCTTGGCCCAGACCGTGTGGGCGACCACGTTCAGGTCGTCGCAGTCTGCCAGTGCCAGCATTTTCTCCAGCCATTCCTGGCGTAACTCGATCAGTGCCGTGCGTGCATTGTTCTGGACCACCGGGTCGGCGGGAAGGGCGTCGAGATATTCATGCACGAAGGCCACGATTTCGAGGCTGGCACCGGTTGCCCGGGCCAGTTCAATACCCCGGCTCAGTGCGGTCTGGTGCTTGTGTTTCGGGTCCATGATGATCAGGAGTTTGTCCATTCCGGGCTTCCAATAATCGGCAGATTCAGGGTGAGGGGCTGATGGCCCCGGTGTCTGGGTTTAACGCGCTATATTATCAGTAGAACACGGCTCGGGATGCGCATATAAGTCAAACCCCGTATAATTCACGGTTTTCTCGCAGGCCCCTGGGGCTGCGCAAACTGTATTTGGAGTCAGTAAGCCATGAGCCAGGCCGGTGAGCAGGGTACCCTGTTTGTAATTTCCGCTCCCTCGGGCGCGGGCAAAACCAGCCTTGTCGCGGAAATGCTCCGTCAGGATTCGCAGCTGGGCGTGTCGGTGTCTCACACCACCCGGCCCATGCGCACCGGCGAGCAAGACGGCGTGAATTACCACTTCGTCAGCCGTGATGAGTTCGAGGCGATGATTGCCGAGGGCGACTTCCTGGAGCATGCCGATGTTTTCGGTAATTACTACGGCACCTCACATGCGTGGGTCCGCGAGACCCTCGCGACAGGTCAGGATGTCATCCTGGAAATTGACTGGCAGGGCGCCGAGCAAGTTCGCCGCCTGGTTCCCGAGTGCGTCAGTATCTTTATTGTGCCGCCCTCTGCGGAGGTGCTGCGTGAGCGCCTGATTGGCCGCGGCACCGATGCGCCGGAGGTGATTGAGCGCCGGTTGGCAGAGGCGGAAGAAGAGTGCCGGCACGCTGCCGAGTTTGACTACCTGGTGGTAAACGACGATTTCGGCGTGGCATTGGCCGACCTGCTGGCCATCACCCGCGCCCAGCGGCTGAAAATGTCGGTGCAACAGTTGCGCCACGGCAAACTGCTGGCGGGTCTTGTCAGTCGGGACTGAATCTGGTTTTCCCTGTATACAAATTGAACCAGGGGCAGTAAACTACGCGGTCTGCTAAATCAGTGATTCTTTTTGTCGGGGAAGATAATGGCACGAGTTACCGTTGAAGATTGTCTGGAAAACGTTGATAACCGCTTCCAGCTGGTCATGCTGGCCACCAAGCGCGCCCGCCAGATTGCCACCAAAGGTTCAGAGCCTATGGTTGCTGAAGAGAATGACAAGCCGACGGTTATCGCCCTGCGTGAAATTGCCGAAGGTAAAGTTACTCGCGATCTGCTGACCGAAGACGACGACGAGTAAAATCGCCGGCAGGAGTGCGTACATTTACCTGCCAGCGATTGAGACCCATTGAAATCTGTCACCGCAGTTTTATAGTGTAGCTATAGAAACCTGCTGGAAGGACAAGGGAAGGCCCGGATGCATGCATTCGGGCTTTTTTGTCCCTGGCGAACAGAGAACACTGGAGGCGCGGTGTCGGAAGAGGCAACGGTAGAAGAACTGGCCAAAGAGCTCAGTTCGTATCTGGATACCAGTCGCATCAATCAGGTGCGAAGGGCTTACTATTACGCGGAGCAGGCCCATGAAGGGCAGATGCGTAAAAGTGGCGACCGTTACATTACCCACCCTCTGGCCGTAGCCCACATCCTTGCCGAGCTGAGACTGGACCATCAAAGCCTGATGGCGGCCATGCTCCATGACGTTATCGAAGATACTGGAATCCCCAAAGACGCGCTGACAGAACAGTTTGGTGAAGATGTCGCTGAGCTGGTGGATGGTGTCTCAAAACTGACCCAGATTGAATTCCGCTCCCGAGCCGAAGCCCAGGCCGAGAACTTCCAGAAAATGACGCTGGCCATGGCCAAGGATATCCGGGTAATCCTGGTCAAACTGGCAGACCGCCTGCACAACATGCGCACGTTGGGGCCGATGCCCTATGAAAAGCGCCAGCGCATTGCCACCGAAACCCTGGATATCTATGCCCCGATTGCGAACCGGCTCGGGATGCATGCCATCTCCACAGAACTGGAAGATCTTGGCTTCTCCTCGCTGTACCCAATGCGGTCCAAGTACATTTCCAAGGCGGTCGACAAGCTGCGGGGCAGTCATCGAGAGATCATTGATGAGATTCGGGGCAAGCTGCAGGAGAAACTGGAAGAACGGGGTTTGCCCGGGCGCATTCAGGGCCGGGAGAAACACCTGAACTCCATCTACAACAAGATGAAGTTCAAACAGAAATCCTTCCATGAAATCATGGATGTCTATGCGTTTCGGATCATCACAGACACGGAAGACGATTGTTACCGCATTCTGGGTGCCGTGCACAGCCTCTACAAACCGCTGCCGGGCCGCTTCAAAGACTATATTGCCATGCCCAAGGCCAACGGCTACCAGTCGTTGCACACAACGCTGTTCGGCATGCACGTGAACATCGAAATCCAGATCCGCACCGAGGAAATGGAGCACATCGCCAATAACGGTATCGCCGCGCACTGGATGTACAAAACCGACGATTCCGGAGTCACCAACATCAATCAGTCCAGGGTTGATCGATGGGTGAAAGGGTTGATGGAAATGCGGGAGCGGGCGGATGACTCCATGGAGTTCATCGAGCACGTAAAGGTTGACCTGTTCCCTGACGAGATCTACGTGTTCACGCCCAAAGGGCGCATCATGGAATTGCCCAGCGGCGCCACATCGGTTGACTTTGCCTACGCCATTCACACAGATATCGGTAACGCTGCGGTTGCCTGCCGGATCAACCGCAACCTCGCCTCCCTGAGCCAGCCGCTGCAAAGTGGTCAGACCGTCGAGATCATCACTGCGCCCGGCGCCAAGCCGAACCCCGCCTGGTTGAGCTTTGTGGTCACCGGTAAGGCCCGAAGCAGCATTCGACATGTGTTGAAAACCCGCAAGCGGGCAGAGTCCATCGAGCTGGGCAGAACCCTGCTGAAGAAGTCCCTGAAAGGATTCGGTGCAAAACTGGCGGACATTAGCGATGCCCAGAAACAGGCTGTGGTGAACCACAATCAAGTCAACAGTTTTGATGACCTGATCGGCGATATCGGGCTGGGCAATCGCATGGCTTACCTGGTGGCGCGGCAGCTGGTATCTGGCAACGAAGCGCTGGATGGTCCGGCTAATCTGGAGAATGTGGAGGTCGACAAACAGGGCGCGGTGACCATTCGCGGTACCGAAGGCATGCTGGTGCGCTTTGCCAACTGCTGCAAGCCGATTCCGGGCGACCCGGTGGTCGGCATGATGGATTCCGGCAATGGCATGGTCATTCATTCCGACACTTGCTCCCGTCTGCCGGAAGACGACGAAGGCCGTGCCCGCCTGACCCACCTGAAATGGGCCAAAGACATCACCGATGAGTTCTCAGTGGAGCTGCGCGTAGAGCTGGAGCGTCAGCGCGGTGTGATTGCAGAAATGGCCAACGCCGTTGCCATGGCCGATGGCAACATCGAGCGGATTAACGTGGAAGAGCAGAATGCCAAGTTTGGTATTGTCAGCCTGGTGGTTCACGTGAATGGCCGTAAACACCTGGCACGGGTGATGCGCCGGGTGCGCAACATTCGGGCGGTGACCCACATCAGTCGGGTTCGCCACTGACCAGACCGAGGTATGGTTGACAGTGGCCACGGCGAAGGGTGACGATTGGCGTTTTGAACGAGAGGAAATTACAGGTCATGACCAACAAATCTGTCATCCAGACTGAAAACGCCCCTCAGGCGATTGGTACATATTCCCAGGCGGTGAAAGCCGGGGACACCGTGTATTTGTCTGGCCAGATTCCGCTGGACCCGGAAACCATGGAAGTGGTCGCAGGTGACTTCGCCGCCAAGACCCGCCAGGTGTTTGAAAACCTGAAGGCTGTGTGCGAGGCCGCAGGCGGTGAGCTGAAAGACATCGTCAAACTGAACATTTACATGACCGACCTGGCCAACTTTGCCACCGTGAATGAAATCATGGCGACCTATTTCCAGGAACCCTACCCGGCACGGGCTGCCGTGGGCGTGGCAGCGTTGCCGAAAGGTGTGCCTGTGGAAATGGAAGCCGTGATGGTGCTCAGCTAAGGCCGTCGATGAGTTCCCGGTATCCTGCCTTGTAATCGGGGTACCGGAACTCAAAGCCGGTGGCCAGCAGGCGCTGATTGCTGCATCGCTTGCTGCCAGCTCTGCCGCCCTTACGGGCACCCTCCACCGGATCTTTACACGGCACCTGCTGCCGAACCCACGCTACCACGTCATCCAGCCGCACCGGCTCGCAATCACTACCAATGTAGAGATCGTCCAGTGGTTCTCCCTTCATGGCATTTTCTGTCAGCCAGGCGACCGCCCGGGCCGCATCCTGCTCGTGAATCCGGTTGCTGAACGGGGCAGGGGGCTCTGGGTTCATTCGCCCTTCAAGAACCTCCTCCAGAAAGCGTTGCCGGCTGTGGCCGTAAATACCGCTGAACCGGACCACGGTGGCCGGGTGAATACTGTTCAGGGCGGTCTGTTCGCCTTCGAGAATGAGTTGCCCGGTGAAGCGGTCTGGCCTGGCCTCACTGTGTTCATCCACCCAGCTGTCGTCGTTCTGGGCGTACACGCTGGTGCTGCTGATGAACAGGAGTCTGGTTAATTTATTCGGACCCAGGGCATTGATCAGGTTCTGTAGTCCGGTGACGTAGGCATCCCGGTAACCCGGTTCGTCGTAGCTTGATGGTGTCAGGCAGTAAATCACCACATCAAGATTTTCTGGCAGTTGGCCCTTCAGTGTATCTGGCCGGGTCAGGTCGGCACCTATACCTGTAACCCCGGGCGGTACCTTGTGTGGGTTCCGGCGCAAGCCGTACACGTCAGCCGTCTTTGCCAGCAAGGAGGCGATGTCGCCACCCAGCTTGCCGCAGCCCGCCACCAGGATTCGCGTTGAATGTTTGCGATCGGTCATTGCCATAGACAATTTCAATCCTTATGCTTTCGCTGATAAAGTATGTGAAACTTCGACCTGCACCCTGTGACCGGAGCTCACCATGACACTCACCGAGTTACGATACGTCGTTACGCTTGCCCGGGAAAGGCATTTTGGCCGCGCGGCAGAGCGTTGTCACGTCAGTCAGCCCACGTTGAGTGTGGCGGTTAAAAAGCTGGAAGATGAGCTCGGCATTCCGTTGTTTGAGCGGAGCAAAAGCAGTATCCGCGTCACTGAAGTGGGCCAGCGGATTATCGAACAGGCCCAGCGGGTTTTGGACCAGGTGGGTGTCATCAAGGACATGGCCCAGGACGGCAAGAATCAGCTCAACTCGCCGCTCAAGGTGGGTGCCATCTACACCATTGGTCCCTATCTGTTCCCACACCTGTTGCCGGAGTTGCGCCGCGCCGCGCCGGAAATGCCGCTCTACATAGAAGAGAACTACACCGCCAACCTGCGCCAGAAACTCCGGCATTCCGATCTCGATGCCATCATCATCGCCTTGCCATTTGAAGAGCCGGAGGTGGTCACGCTGCCGCTGTATGATGAACCCTTCGTGGTGTTGCTACCGGCCGACCACCCGCTGACGGCGAAAGACCAGATCACGGCGGAAGAGATGTCCAAGGAGCAGCTTCTGTTGTTAGGGCCGGGCCACTGTTTCCGGGACCAGGTGCTGGAATCCTGCCCGCCATTGGTTGATGCCATCACCAAGCGCACTGATAACGGCCAACCTGAACTGGTTACTGAAGGTAGTTCTCTGGAAACCATAAGGCACATGGTGGCTTCAGGGTTAGGGATCACCGTGTTACCCCTGTCTGCCGCCACCGCCATCAAATACCAGGAAGATATCCTGGCGGTGCGCCCGTTTGCGCCGCCGGTACCCTTCCGCACAGTCGCCCTGGCCTGGCGCGTAACCTTCCCCCGCCCGAAAGCCATTGATGTGTTGTCGCTGGCGGCCAGCCAGTGCCGCGTAATGGAGAAGGCGAAAACGGCAACGCCGGTGGTTGCTGAGCGCGCCTGAGGGCTGTTATGACGTCACTGGACGACATCTCCGTTACCCAGCTCAAGGGCGTAGGAAGCGCCCTCGCGGGAACGCTTGCCAAGCTGGGTATCCATTCCATTCAGGACCTCCTGTTTCATCTGCCTTATCGTTACGAAGACCGAACCCGCGTTGTCCCCATGGGCAGTTTGCGCATCGGCGACGTGGCGGTGGTCGAAGGCGAAGTCATGAAGTCCGACCTGGTAATGGGGCGCCGTCGATCGCTTCAGGTTACCCTGCGGGATGACAGTGGTTTTCTGGTGATGCGGTTCTTCCACTTTAACGCAGCCCAGAAAAACCAGCTGACTGAAGGCGCTCGGGTTCGTTGTTTCGGTGAGGTTCGCCCCGGCCGGGCCGGTTATGAGTTCTATCACCCCGAATACGAGGTTAATCCGCCACCCATGGCAGCTGCCGGTGAGGCGACACTGACTCCGGTCTACCCGCTGACCGAGGGCATTCAGCAGCCCCGGGTGCGAGGCCTGTGCCAGCAGGCACTGGGTTACCTGGCCCGTTTCCCGATCAAGGACTGGTTGCCGCCGTCACTGTTATCAGACTATCAACTGCCTGGTATTACTGACGCGGTCAAACTGGTGCATTCTCCTCCTGCCGATGCGGCGGTGCATTTGCTGATGGAGGGCCGGCACCCGGCCCAGCAGCGCCTGGTGATGGAGGAATTGCTGGCCCATCAACTCAGCCTGTTGCAGGTGCGTGAGCAGATTCAGGCCCGGGCGGCGCTCCCACTGTTGCCGATCGGTGACTTGCCGGAGCAGTTCCTTGACCAACTGCCGTTCAGCCTGACTGGCGCCCAGAAGCAGGTGATGAAGGAGATCCGGCAAGACCTCAGTCAGCCGGTGCCCATGCTGCGCCTGGTTCAGGGCGATGTTGGTTCCGGAAAAACCGTGGTGGCAGCTCTGGCAGCGCTACAAGCCATTGGCTCGGGCGCTCAGGTAGCCCTGATGGCACCGACGGAGATTCTGGCCGAGCAGCATTACCGGAACTTCCAGGGCTGGCTTGCCCCTTTAGGGATTGAACTCGCCTGGTTGTCTGGCAAGGTAAAGGGCAAGGCCCGGCAGGAGGCTCTGGCAGCGGTTGCTTCCGGCCAGGCGCAGGTGGCCATCGGTACCCATGCGCTGTTCCAAGACGAGGTTCAGTTCCAGCGCCTGGCCCTGGTGATTGTTGACGAGCAACACCGGTTTGGTGTGCACCAGCGCCTGGCGCTTCGCGAGAAAGGCGTCGGCGGTCAGTTGGCCCCGCATCAGTTGATCATGACCGCAACACCGATCCCCCGAACCCTGGCCATGAGTGCCTACGCCGACCTGGACACGTCGGTGATCGACGAACTGCCGCCTGGCCGGAAGCCGATAGAAACCGTTGTGCTGCCGGATTCCCGCCGTGATGATATTGTTGAACGGGTGCGCACCGCCTGCCGTCAAGGCCGCCAGGCGTATTGGGTGTGCACGCTGATTGAGGAATCCGAAGCGCTACAGTGTCAGGCTGCGGAGGTGACAGCGCAGGAGCTGGCGGAGCGATTGCCGGATCTGAAAATCGGATTGGTCCATGGTCGGCTCAAAGCCGTAGATAAGGCCAGCGTAATGGAACGGTTCAAGAGTGGCGAGCTGGACTTGCTGGTGGCCACCACCGTGATTGAGGTGGGAGTTGATGTACCCAATGCGTCGCTGATCATCATTGAGAACCCGGAGCGTCTTGGGCTGGCGCAACTGCATCAGCTGCGGGGGCGTGTGGGCCGGGGGGAACAGGCCAGTTTCTGTGTGTTGATGTATCACCCGCCTTTGTCGAATAACGGAAAAGCAAGGTTGCAGGCGCTCAGAGACAGCCAGGATGGTTTCTTTATTGCCGAAAAAGACCTTGAGATTCGTGGCCCGGGTGAAGTTCTGGGTACCCGCCAGACGGGCCTGATGCAGTTCAGGCTCGCGGATTTTGAACGGGACAAGGGCTGGATCGAACCCGTCAAAGCGATGGCGCCCGCGCTCATGCGACAGCCAGCGGTGGTGTCCGCTCTAATCAGGCGATGGCTCGGGGAGAATATTCGGTACGGCGAGGTGTGAGGCCGAGGCCATACTCTGTTGGCTCATTGTGGCCTGGCCCACTTTTTGCCCAGAGTTTGCTTGAAATTAGCTGCACAATGCAGCCAAATAGGTATCAAACCTTCTTTTGGAGAAAGTTATGGAGCTCCCTGTTTCTGTTCAGCAAGCGCTTGGCGACAGCGCCGCAGGGGTGTCGCTGAGAAATGCGAACCAGATTCAGCCGCAGCACCTGTTGCGTATGGTGCTGCTGAATGACAGCGAAGGTAATCTGCAGGCTATTTGCCGGCGGGATGACTTGCTGGATCTGGAAGTGCTGAACAAACAGCTTGGCCGTGATCTGAGGATGATGCAGCGGCGCGAGCAGGTCCGGGTGCGCCAGCGCTCCGGATTACAGGAGTTGCCCGCCTTGCCATCGTTAACTGGCTGGCCGACCGTGATCGACCGGAGGGTGGATGAACTGGAATCCGTCGCCCTGGAATTGGCGGATCAGAAACTGGCGATCATGATGCCAGCGGCGGATTTCCGCCAATTGACCGCCAAGGCCGAACGCCATGACTTTGCGGTGGATACCGACACCATCTCTGTGAATCTCGACAATCACGGTGCTGATCGGGACCAGTTGCATTCTGCGCTGAAAAAATTTACTGGCCTGCGCATCCAGCAACGGCTGGAGGATACCCTGGAATTGCCGCCACTGCCTGAGACCGCCCAGCGCATTATTCACCTTCGGGTAAACCCGAACGCGGTCATGGGTGACCTTGTGGATGTGGTAGAGAGCGATCCCAGCCTGGCAGCCCAGGTAGTAAGCTGGGCGTCGTCCTCGTTTTATGCCGCGGCGGGGCAGGTGCGCTCGGTGCACGATGCGGTGTCGCGGGTGCTGGGCTTTGATCTGGTGATGAACCTTGCTATGGGCCTGGCCCTTGGGCGGGCACTCAAACACCCGAAAGACCATCCGGATGGCTACGTGGATTACTGGCAGCAGGCCATCTGGCAGGCGCAATCGGCTGGCATTCTGGCGAGTATGATGCCCAGGGGCCGGCGCCCGATGTTTGGCCTGGCGTATCTGGCTGGCCTGTTGCACAACTTTGGCCACCTGGTGCTGGCCCAGGTGTTTCCTCCCCATTTCAAACTGGTTTGCCGCTCTCTGGAAGTGAACCCGCATATCGATTCCAGCGTGATCGAGCATTACCTTCTGGGCATCACCCGTGAGCAAATCTCCGCCCAGTTGATGGAAAACTGGGGCATGCCCGACGAAGTAACCCTGGCCATCCGGTATCAAAAGAATCCTACCTACGATGGCCCCCACAGCGATTACGCCCGATTACTCTGGCTGGGGCGCCAGTTGCTGACAGAGCGAGGGGTGGCCCTGGGGGCAGGAAAGCTGGCAGACGCCTCGGTATACGAGGAGTTGGGTCTGGATCGAGAGGCTGTGGAGGAACAGTTCGATGAGCTGGTCAACAGTAAAGACAGCATTATGGCCATGGCCGGCATGATGGGCCAAGGCTCGTAAAAAAGCCGGCCTTGGAAGGCCGGCAAATTCAACCGCTTTGCAGAGTCGTCCAAACTTATCAGGAGACAACAACACAGGTTTCTGCCCCGGATGCGTGGGGGCAGCGTCCTTGTTTAAAGTTAGACAAGCTACGGGAAAAGGAAAGCACCAAACGCTGCTTCGCAATCCATGAGCGCAACGTCAGGTTTGCACGGAAAGCAAAACTATTGATTTGCTTTGCTATATCTCTCTGGGCGCCCGGCCATCCGTTACAAAAAATTACAAAATAGGCGCCGATCAATCGAAACGATGGTGCCGTATGGCGGTTGCTGCCCGGCGCACCTCGTCTGAATGGGCCTGTTCGACGGCATGGCGTTCTTTATCCATTTTCTCGACAAAGCGGGTGTCAGTGGCCTGCCGGGCCCGATGAGTCGGCATGTGCTGAATCTTGTCGTGAACCTCCTGAAACACCCGGAAAGGTGATTTTTCCAGCAGGTCCGGGGCAACGTGGTCCAGCAAGCCCTTGAGTCGCAGGCAAGCCTCGGAGTACTCCACCTGGTCTTCCTCCACCGCCATGGCAATAATCCGGATGCTCTCAATCATCTCGTCCCGGCGCTTGGCCCGAAACTCCTCCGACTTTTTCTGGCGCAACCGGTGTTCCGAGATCGCCCCGGCCTGGCGCCAGATGTAGAACAGCAGAATGCCTATGGCCACCAGGCCAATAACGATGATGACCAGTTGGAGCCCTCTGGGCATGATGTGTCTCCCTGTGGTGAATGTGTCAGGCCTGCTTGAGTTGCGCCTCAGTTTGCCAGACTTTGACACTCACTACCTGCCCATTTAACACGGATGTGCCGGAAACCGGGTCCACATCTGCGTCGTTCAGCACGTCATTGATGCTGGCGCCAGCATGGGCCGCCGCCGTGGACTGGCCGGTGCCCGGGCGATGATGACCCCAGCCATGGGGGATGGACACCACGCCGGGCATAATATCTTCGGTCACTTCCACCGGCAGGACCACTGATCGGCCGCCGGAGCCGATTTCCGCCTGCTGGCCGTCGGTCAGCCCACGGGTTTCGGCATCCACTGGGTGCATCATCAGTGTGCAGCGGCTTTTGCCCTTCACCAGTCGCTGACTGTTGTGCATCCAGGAGTTATTGCTGCGCACATGGCGCCGGCCGATCAGCTGCAAGTCATCGGCTTTGCCGGGCTCCAGCAAGGCTTTCAGCCGTTCTACATCGGCAAGATATCGGCGTGGTGCCAGCTGTATCTTGCCATCCCGGGTATACAGGCGCTCTGGCAGCGAGGGTTGCAGGGGGCCAAGATCAACGCCGCTGGGATAGTCTTTCAGCAAGGACAATGACAAACCTTTGGGTAACTCCTGCCAGCGCCGATTCAGGGGGCTGAGTTTGGCCAGGCCTTTCAGGGGGTGGCGCTTGGGCAAGCTGTCCATGGCCAGGTCCAGTGCCGGCTGGACGAGCTTGCCTGCCTTGCCCAGGTTGGCGCCGTAGGGGCCGGTGCGCAGCAGGGCGTCCAGAATCGGGTCTGGCCCCAAGGCTTTGAATGCCTTCCAGCCCAGCTCAGAGCGCAGTGGCAAACGACCGCCTTTGCGAGCTTTCTCCAAGCGATGGGCCAGTTCCAGAAGAATCTGCCAGTCGTGGCGAGCGTCTGGTACAGGTTCAAACAGGGCTTCGCTGTATTTGGCCACGTTGCGAACCGCAAACATACTGAAAATCAGATCGTAATGGCTGCGCTCAAGCGCGGCGGTGGGCGGCAGTATCACGTCGGCGTGGCGGGTGGTTTCGTTCAGGTAGTAATCCACCGACACCATAAACTCGAGACCTTCGAGGGCCTCATCCAGCCGTTGTCCATTAGGATTCGACAGAACCGGGTTCCCGGCCACGGTCACGAATGCACGAATCTGCCCGTCACCGGGGGTGAGCATTTCATCAGCCATGGTGCTGGCCGGGTACTCGCCGGCAAACTCCGGCAGCCCGCGAACCCGGCTGTGCCGCTTGGCGAAGTGGCCATTCTGGCCAGACAAGGCCCCCAGTGCCACCAGGTCAACAGCGGGTTGGGTAAACAGAACACCGCCGGGAATGTCCAGTTTGCCGGTCAGGATGTTGATGCAGTAGGCCAGCCAGGTGGTGGTGGCACCGAACGCCTGGGTGCTGGTACCCATTCGGGTATACAGGGCAGCCTTGCGGGTGTTCGCCAGATCCCGGGCCAGCTGGCGAATGTCGTCTGCGGCAATGCCCGTGGCTTCTGCGACCGATTCCGGGCTGAAGCCAAGCGCCGCCAACCGCAGCAGGTCCATGTCTTTCACCAGCCGCTCGGCCGCGCCGGCGTTGACCAGGTTTTCCGCAAACAGGGTATGTACCATGGCCATCAGCAGCAGGGCATCGGTGCCGGGGCGAACAAAGTGGAACTGGTCCGCGAGCTTGGCGGTTTCCGTGCGGCGGGGGTCAATCACAACCAGCTTGCCGCCACGCTGTTTCAGGGCTTTTATCCGCCCGCGTACGTCCGGCACCGTCATCAGGCTGCCATTGGAGGCCATCGGATTGCCGCCAATGCAGATGAACAGGTCGGTATTGTCGATGTCCGGAATCGGGAACAGTATCTGATGCCCGAACATTTCCAGGCTGGCCAGCATGTGAGGTAGCTGGTCGTTGGAAGTGGCAGAGAAGCGGTTTTGGGTGCCAATGGCATGCAAGAACGGCATGGTGGTCATCAGGGTGCCGTGGTTATGTACGTTGGGGTTGCCCAGGTACACGCCAATGCTGTTGCGGCCATGGCGCTTGCGAATATCGGTCAGCCGCTCGGCTACCAGGTCAAAGGCGTCATCCCAGGAGATCTCCTGCCAACCGTCGGCGGTTTTGCGGATTGGCTTGCGCAGGCGTTCGGCATCCTCATGCAAATCCTGCAAGGCAACCGCTTTCGGGCATATATGGCCCTGGCTGAGCGGGTCCTGCTCGTCGCCCTTGATGGAGGCAATCTTGCCATCCTGAACCTCAATCGCGACGCCACACATGGCCTCACAAAGATGACAGGTACGGTAGTGTGTGCCGTTTTGCATGGGGCTCTCCCGGAATTGTTGTTTTAGGTTTCAAGTTGCAACCAGATTATCAGGAAATGGCTGCCAGATAAAAGAACGGATGGCAAAGAACAGCTGACCTTTGTTCATACAAAAAGGCCAGTCCGGAGACTGGCCTTGCTGGCAGGGGCCTGGGTTAACGCTGAGCCGGTATTTCCTTTACCGGGTTGGAGATGAAGTTCAGGTAAACGCCTTGTTCCGGTATGACCAGAGGAATGGTGATGTCTCCTCTTTCCGTTTCTGTTGACGAGTCTGCAAGGCACGTGACTATGCCAGTCAACCCTCGCTCTTCGACACATGCTGCATAGCTCAGGAACTCACCAATAATGGGGACAGTGACGTTAACTCGGACATCAATGCCTGGGCTGTTGTTATTTCTTTGCTCAACCTGCATGCGTCCATCATCAAAGAACACAATGGGCCCATCTAGCTCAAGTGTTACCGGCTTGCTATAGAGATCGTGTGAGAGCGCTGAAGCAATTGGTAATGAGAGGTTCGGCGCGTCCAGGGTCAGATCAGCCGTAGTCATGAAAGTGGGGTGTCCGTCTTCACCCTCAACAATCAAGCCCTCAACCAGTCCCATAGGGTTGTCTTCGGTTGGTTCGCCGTAGGTCATACGCAGAATTTGCGGGCCGGTTGCCTGTTCTCCGAAGCCGTCGAGGAAAACACTTGCGGAGGTTGTGGCCAGCATGGTCGGATACAGCAGAACCCGAATTGCTTTCTCCCCGGTCTCCTCGTCCAACACTACCGTTCCCACGATTTCGGTATTAAGACCGTAGGTTTGATAGATGAATTTGTTCTCCGGGCATTCCTCTGAGGCTGAGCAACCGACGCTGGCACCAACTGGAATACCGAGTGCACTGGCCTGATTGCCAATAACTCCCAGTTTGGCTGCGTTTGCCGAGGGCAGGAAACCTCCTGCACCATCTTCCTCATGAGCAAAAGGCTCCAGGCAATCAGCCGCACCGGGCGAGGTGCAGTCAATCACATAGTTGGAGTTGGTGTCTCGCACGGGCAGGTTGCGAAGCGGCGTAAACACACTGTTCACCGCCTCCGTCCCACGGAAGTAGATCTCCATATCGGGCCCGCCAATATCTTCTGGATCAACCAGGAGATCGGTTTGCAGCGGATAGCCTTGCTCTGAGCAGATGGCGGACTCACAGTTCATGCCTGAGGCAGAGGCCATAATGTAACGGTAATAGCTGCCGGGCTCCCAACCTTCCGTGGGATAGAATCGAATGCGCTGATTGTTCTTTTCCAGTCGACCGGCGACTTCGGCAAAGTCGCCGGCTTCGCCGCGTTTTTCCACTCTGAAAGTGTCACCTAAACGGATGCTGTCCAAGTTCATGGACTGAGAGAATACGACGGTAATGGGCCGATCCTCCGGCATGGAAGTGATCGGTAATATCTGACCGGCCGGGCCGTCGGGCGCTGCATCCAGACATTGGCCGTGATTCGGGTTAGCTGAATCAAGATCAACGGGTGTGGTGGCACAGGGATAGCCGGGGTAGGTGGTCAGTGCAATTGGTGAAACAAACTCAACAGTGGTCTCGGAATTATCCAAAGCCTCAAGAGTAAAGTTCAGTGGTGCGAGTGCCGCAGGGTTGCCTGCAAGGTCAGTGAGGCCGTTCACTTCAACAGAGTAAGGTGCTCCGTGTTCCAAACCACCCTCGGGATTAAGCACAAGAGCGGTGCCATCAAGGTTATGATCGAAGGCGACGGGTGTTCCATTTGCCTTGAGCGTTATCCCGTTGCTGATAGATTCGGCATCCAGTGGCTCGTCAAAAAATAGAATCACTGGATCACCCGGTCGCTGCATCGACTGACGGGTAGCTGGGGTGGCATTCTCAGAGCCTGGCATCCAGCTCACCAGTTGCGGTGGTGTGTTGTCCAGCTCCCGCAGCGTTTCCGCATCCAGAACTGAATCCACGTCCGTAGCCGCCTGCAAGTGGAAGGCAATGGTGGAGTCGGTGAATTCCTGCCCCAGAAGGTTGGGCTCCACCATGCCGATGGCATCAATCGTCAGCACACCATCCTGTACCAGCGCAATCCCGCGCAGCTCCACCCCCATCAGATCCTGAGACAGCGAGGCATTGGGCTGCGCTTCCTCAGTGTTCATGGAAACATCCATAAACAGGGTAATGTGACGCGGGGCATTCTGGTTGTCCGTGTAGGGGTTCGGGCTGAGGTAACCGGAGGCATCTGACAACATGGTGACCTTGATGTTCCCGGTGGTCTGCAGTTGTCCGGAGTCTGCATTCAGGATCGGCACCGCACCGCCGATCAGTACATCCAGACTGGTGCTGTTCAGAATACTGCCTTTGGGCACTCGCAAGGGCAGCGCCTCATCCGCCCGGAAGGCGGGGGCAAAGCCCAGCTCGGCGTACAGATCCCCGGTTTGCTGGGAAGGACCAGCCACGCCTTGAAGCACCGAGTTCAGGGTTACCCCATTGATAATCTGGCCGTTCAGGATAGAACGCTGGGCGGCATCTTCTGATACTCCCTCACCAAGGCCGGAATCCACCGCCGCCTGTTGAAGCACCACGGTTGGGCCGGTATCACGGGGCTGGAAGCTGAATTCCTGGCTGAAGCGGTCGCCATCCGGGCCATTGGTCAGGCTGGCCAGGTTGTTCAGCTTGAGAGTGTAAGTCTGGCCGGCTTCGAGAACGTCTGCCTTGCTGCCGCAGTCTTCCGGTTCTGCTGTGACGCAGGGATCAACCGTAATGCGGTTGCCTTTGACCAGAACAGTGGCCGGTACCGCCTGGTT
Organism: Marinobacter sp. GH_1; assembly: GCF_048595985.1. NCBI lineage: Bacteria > Pseudomonadati > Pseudomonadota > Gammaproteobacteria > Pseudomonadales > Marinobacteraceae > Marinobacter > Marinobacter sp. GH_1. The sequence goes on from NZ_CP184460.1 coordinate 587,347, forward strand.
GTCTGAATCCAGCAGCTCGATGGTGCCGCCAAGTTTTTTCCAGTCCGGATGGACAGGGTGGGTCATGGCCAGGCGAAAGGTGGAGAAGTTCATGGCCTGGAAGGCGCTTCCCTGATCCGGCACCTTCCAGGCCACTCGGAAGGTTTCGTCGGTGTTGGTCAGGTTGGCGATAGCGGTAAAGTCACCCCGGGTGTCGAACTGGATACCCGGTTCGCCGACCGCATTAGGGGTAGCGACGGTGCGACCGCCCTCCGCTGCCAGCGGCTGTTCGAAGGTGACGGAATAGCGGGTCAGGATATCTAACCTGCCAGTGGGCTGGAGCTTCAGGCTTTTGCCACCGTCGATTTTTTCGACGGTAAAGTCCTGAGAAGTATCGCCAGAACTGATGCTGATTTTCTCACGTATTGTGGCTTCGTCATCGGTAATCGCATGTGAGAATCGCAGTACCAGCTCGGTTTTCGGACTCACATCTGCTTGTCCGTCCATCGGGAAGGAATACACCACAGAACCGGGCGCGGAGCGCTCACTCATGGTCTGTTCATCACTGCCGCCGCAGGCGGCGAGCAGAATTGCGGGAACGAGTGCCAGTGTCTTATTGTATTTCATGGCCTTCCTCTCCTCAGAACTTCAGGGTGATGGAGCCGCTGACGACGTGGACGTCACCGTCTGCTGTCACATCGGTTTCATTGCCGTCAAAGTCGACCAGCGTGAAATCGCGCTTCTGCAGTTGTTGGTACTGATAGCCCAGGTCAAGCCGCACCGGGTAAGCCAACAGGCGGGTTCGGTCATAGGTGGCACTGATGCCAAGGCCAACAATGATTTTGTCGGTGTCCAGGTAGTTGAGTTCGGGATTGCGTGTCGTTTTCAGCGGTGATTCTTCATAGGCAACACCACCTCGTACCGCGAAGTTTTTGTTCAACTGATATTCGCCGCCGAGGCGGGGAATAAGAATGTCGTCAAACCGGATACGGTTGCCCGGAGCAACAGAGCCCTGGTCTTTGATCGTGTCGCTGGCGAAAATATCTTCAAGCTCCGACCAGTTCTGCTGCTCGATACTGCCGCCCACTCGCCAGCCGTCGCCGACATACTGTGTGCCAATAGCGAAGGTTTCCGGCTGGAAGGAGTCGATGGTGGTCACCGCGAGGCTCAGGCCCGGGTCGGGAATGGTCTGGGTGACGATGATGTTGGAGTCCACGGTGGTGGAGGCCGATGACTTGGTACGATAGGTGAACGCGGTCTCCCAGCCATCCAGGAAACAGTTGCTGTCCGGGCAGAAGGTGCTACCCAGATCGACTCGGGTACCCAGAATGGTTTTCATGGAAGGCTCGGCGCTGACGGCCAGGCGTTCACGGCTGGTTTCGCCGCCCAGGGTAGAAACCGCATCCAGGTTGGCGGTGGCTTCCAGAGTGATTCTGACCGAGGCGCCGACGGAAATACCGCGCCAAATCGGAGTGGCACCGCCGATATTCAGGAACAGAGGTTCACGGCCATACTGAAGGTACTGACCGGTTTCGCTGGTCTCGGACCCGAAGGCCAACATTTCCTTGCCGTATTTCTCCACGCCGGCCACGAAGCCCAGGTAGATCGGGTGCTTGAAGCGGGTCAGCGAGCCCAGGTTGGTTTTCATGCCGATCAACACGTGTTGGCTGGGGGAGTTTGATAGCACGTCGCCATCGGCGTTGGGGTTCTTTGAACGTAACTCCTGCTCTGCATGGAGAATGCCGGCGGTCAACTCGCCGCGCTGGTCACTGGTCAGTGACGCAGGATTGTAGTAGGTCGCGGACACCTGATCATTAAACATGGAGAGCGATTGAGCAGTGCCTACGTCAATGGGCATTACGCCGTAGCTGGTACCCAGGTTTCCCATACTGGCGTGAGCATTGAAAGAAAGGCCGGCAGTTGTTGTGACAATGGCCACGGACAGTGCCCGCAGGGCAAAGCGGTGAGAACCTATCATGTGTAAAGCTCCTGTTATTTTTGTCATTCAGGTGTTCATGAGCCGGCAATTATTCTGGCCGTTTTTTCGTATTTACACCTCTATGCTGGATATTAGCCCGCTTGTCTTTTTGGGACGTTGGCCCGGATGACGCAAATTTGCGTCGAATTGAACACAGAATTTCCCACTTACATGGTTAGACAAAAGCAGGGAGCTGTGTAGATCAATTCGGGTCAGGTTTGTTGGGGATTTGTGAGTAAATGTTTCTATGTGGCATGCGCTCGACATCAGTAGGCATGAACACTCGGTACTGACGCTATGGCCTGGGAAGGGTGGGCGACTACTGAAAAAGAAAAGGCCGGCGAGTGCCGGCCTTGCGTTTTACGGTTGGGTGGATGGCGATATGTAGTTCAGGTAAAGCTGCTGTTCGGGTATTGTCAGCGCCAGCGAGGTGCGGGGGCCTAAGCCGAGGATGTTGCCCAAACCGCCCAGGGTGTTCCCGTCAATCACGATATTCGGCAGGTCAACAGTTGCGGTGTTTCTCTGCACAATCTGCATGCGCCCATCGTCCAGAAAGGTGACGGGCCCCGAGAGCTTGAGGTTGTTAATCGGAAAGCTTCGCATATTGTGGTCAAGTTCCGTCAGGGGGATTTCCGGCTTCAGGTAAGGCGCGTCCATATAGAGGTCCAGCTCGGTTTCGAACGTAAGCACTCCCTCTCCATTGGTAAACAAATAGCCGCTGATCAGCTCGTTCCTTTGTTCCCCTTCATAACGCATGCGCATCAGCATCGGGCCGGTCTTTATGCTGTGATGTTTGCCGACGAGCCAGGCCACCAGATCGGAAATGCTCACATTCACATCAAGTTCTGAGGTGTAGAGCACTGAGGGGTACAGCTTCACCGGTACTCTTCCCTGATCATCCGGTTGGCCGATGACGGCAACGTCCAACATCGCGGTCATGTAAATGAACTTCTCTTGTTCACAAGTCTGACCGACACGGCATCCGATATTCGCATTGTCGACCAGCGTGCTGTCCACACTTCCGGGCTTGTATCGAACCTGCCCCGAGTTCTCGATAGCGGCGTAGGTGCCAGATTCGCCTGGCTGAACCTTCTGTTCAGGATTGGTGATCTGAAAATCACTATTGATATCGGCCGTTGGGAGGTTCCGCAGAGGGGTCAGAACGCTCGGATTCTCTGGGCCGCCCACGAAGTAATTCTCCATAGCCGGGCCGCCGAAGGTCCGAACCGGGGTGCGAATGGATTGGCTCAGTACCTGGGTCTGGAGTGGAAGATTGGCGACCGATCGGATGCCATCTTGACCAGATTCGAGGCGATACCGGTAGTGTGTGCCGGATTGCCAGCGGTCATTTGGAATTATTTTGAGTTCCTGTGGGCTGGTCTCAACGACAAAGTCAGTGAAAGCTTGCCAAGTGCCGTCTTTGAACTCGTCCATTCGCACCGTATCGTCAGCGATGATCGAGTCGCTCTTCATGATCTGCGAGAAACGCACGATGATCGGTTGCTGGCCAGGATGCGTGTGAATTGGCAGCAAATCATCTGTGCTTTTGCCGCCAGCACACCGGCCCTGGTTGCCGGCCTCCGGATTCGCCGGAACGTTAACCTTGGCGCATGGGTAACCGGGCAACGAGGTTAAAACCACGGGTGATTGGTTGCTCGGGTTGTCCTGATTGGTACGCGGACGAGTAAACATCTTTTCAGTGGGCGTCAGGGCGTTGCCCGCAATATCGGTGATGCTGCCGGAAAGTGACAACCGGTACTCCCTGCCTCCCTCAAGAGGAGAATGCGGTGCCACTGACAGTGCCGATCCGTTGAGTGTCAGCGAAGCCGGCGTTGGCTCGTTCGGATTGTCCACCGGATACAGAGTAACGGAGCTGCTTGTTACCGTGCTCGGGAGCAAAGGCTCAGAGAAGAACACCGTAAGAGGGTCGCCCGGAAGCAGTTTGTCCACGTCGGCAGCCGCAGGTGACCAACTCTTAACAAACGGAGCCTCCTGGTCCGCGAACTGTTCCTGTGTTGGAGCATCTGCCTCAAAGCGGAAGCCCTCCAGCCGGAACGAGATCAACCCTGAGGCCTTGTCCACTCCCATGACGTCGGGTTCGATAACGCCGACCGCTTCAATGGTCAAAGTGCCGTTTTCCACGATGGCTGTGCCCACCAGTTGAACGTGCAGCATTTGTTGGGCGAATGCGGCGTTGGCAGTCGGGTTTTCCGTGTTCAGGGCCATATCGATGAACAGTTCGACAAGCCGGGGAGCATCCTCTGCGTTGGTGTAGGGATTTGGCATCAGGAACCCGTTTGCGTCCGAAATAAAGCGAACGCTCACGGCATCGGACTCAAAGCCGGCAGGAACAGCGCCGGCAACGTTGACCTCCACGCTTGAGCCCGTCATCAGTGAGCCCCGGCTTATCGCCAGGGGCACACTCTTGCCTTCCCTTTCGAACTTTGGAATGTAGCCCAGCTCAGCAAATACCACGCCGCTGGCAGTGGTAGGATTCTCCTCTCCCAGGAGTTGCGATCGCAGGTTCACGGTATTGAATTCTGCTCCGGAAAGGGCAACTTCTCCGGGATTGGTGGCCGCTTTCTGGGCGGCAAACTGACGTTCGCCGTTCGGCGAACGAGTGTCCAGCGGCTGGAATGTCCAGGGGGCTTCTGCCGGCACGTTCAGTTTGGCGCCAAGTATTTCACTTTCAATGCCGTCGGTCACTTCGATGGAATAGGTTTGCGAAGGGTCCAGGTAGTCGTCCGGATCAATCGTCAACCGGTGGCCCCGGAGGTACACTTCAGCTGGCACCAGTTCACCGTTGCTATCGCGCAGGCTGAAAGTGTGGCCATAGACCAAGGTTGAGGCTTTCACCGGTTCGGTAAACTGAACCCGAAGCACCGACAGGTCGGTTGCAGGGTATCGGTCGTCATCAAGGGGGATAAATCGAGCAATTCGGAAGTCGATATCCTCAGCCTGGCTTAGCAGTGGCCCCTTGACTGCCGGTTCGGTCTTGAAGACGATGCCATCGCTTGTGAGTGTGACAGCCTGGCCCGCCACTTCCAGGCCGTCTGCGGTGAGTGTGTAGACCTGTCGCGGGGATAGCGGTTCAAGCGGTCTCACAGCCAGTCCTTTGTCGCCGGCGGTTAACGTCGCAGCTCCTAATGGAACGGCGTTGCCCTGGCTATCCTTCAGGGACAGGGTATTGGCAAGTTCGTCCTCGGGAGTGGTGATTCGATCAGTGAATCGCAGGAAAATGGGTGCTGACACGGGTACCGTACTGGTAAAAAGCTGTTGCCCGTTCGCCATAACCGGAGTGTCGGCCGGATAGGCGAAATACAGTTCCGGGGCTGCGGCTGGCTGGTTGACGGTCTGATTGTCGCCACCGCAACCCACCAAACCGAGACCTGCCACTGACAGTGCAAGAATTGTTTTTTTCATGGTGCGCCTCTCAGAACTTCAGGGTAACTGAGCCACTGACGACGTGGATGTCGCCGTCGGCCGTGACCGCTTCTTCGTTGCCGTTGAAGTCGACGATCGTAAAATCGCGCTTCTGTAATTGTTGGTACTGGTAGCCAATGTCGAATCGAACTGGGTAGGCGAGCAGCCGGGTACGATCGTACGTGGCACTGAGCCCCAGGCCCACCACTATCTTGTCTGTGTCCAGGTAGTTCACTTCCGGATTGCGATCCGATTTGAGTGGAGACTCCTCGAAAGCAATGCCTGCTTGAAACGCAAAGTTTTCGTTAAGGTTGTACTCACCACCCAGTCTCGGAACGAGGATGTCGTCAAACCTCATCCGGCTGGCGGCTGCAACACCCTGTTGATCTTTTACACTGTCGTTGGCGAATACGCTTTCAAGCTCTGACCACTTTTGCTGCTCAACGCTACCGCCGATTCGCCAACCATCGCCCCGGTATTGGGTGCCAATACTGAGCGTTTCCGGCTGGAAGGAATCAATGGTGGAAACCGCCAAGCTCAAACCCGGGGCTGGGATGGTCTGGCTGACGATCACGTTGGACGATATGGTGGTAGACGATGTCGATTTGGTGCGGTAGGAAATCGCCGTTTCCCATCCGTCCAGGAAACATGCCTGGTCTGGGCAGAAGGTATCTGCGTAATCGATATTAACGCTAAGAATGCTCTTCAACGACGGCTTGGCATTCACGCTGAGCTTCTCTTTCTCCGTATCGCCTGCCAGGTTGGAGGTGGCGATCAGTTCGGCCTCAGCTTCCAGTGTGATTCTGGCCGAAACCCCGGCGTCGATACCGCGCCAAATTCGCGTGGCACCGCCCAGATTAAGAAACAGAGGTTCTTTTCCGTACTGCAGAAACTGCCCCGTCTCGGATGTTTCAGACGAGAACGCGAGCATCTCTTTTCCATATTTTTCCACACCCGCTATGAAACCGAGGTAAAGCGGGTGCCCGAAACGGGTCAGTGAGCCCAGATTGGTTTTCATGCCAATCAAGACGTGCTGGCTTGGGGAGCTGGAAACCACGTCACCATCCCGGTTTGGGCCGCTGGCGCGCAGTTCCTGTTCGGCATGCAGCAGGCCGGCAGTGAGCTCACCCCGGGGGTCCTTGGTCAGATAGGCGGGGTTGTAATAGGTGGCAGACACTTGTGTATTAAACATCGACAGTGCCTGCGCTGAGGCAACATCAGTGGGCATCACGCCATAGGTGGTACCAAGGTTTCCCATGCTGGCACACACGGGTAACGACAGGGATAGACTGATCGCCGAAACAGAGGCGCAGAGAATCCGCTTACCTGCGAAATCAAAGCCGTGCATTGTAATACTCCGTTGTTTTTTTTAGTCGCTTGTCGGTCTTGTGACCGATTTATCATTATTCTGTGATCATAAGCTGGACGGCGCACTGCGTGGTGTGGCTTTGGTGACAGGTAAAGAGGCGTTTGAGGGTCAAGATTGATATAAGTCACTGTCTGGCATTGGGTTTGCGAGCCAGCCCGAGAAGTGCGGGAGGGATCAAGTTGTCCGTTTTGTGATGAGCTTCACGTATTTTGGGGGGCAGCCGTGTGTTGATGAGCGCGGTAATTTGTTTGATGCGTAAAGAAACCTGACAGCTACTTCTATGGTGGGCCACGATCATAAAAACAAAGCCCCCCGATAGGAGGGCTCTGAAGAGACGGCAACGACTCTAGCTGCTTATGCAGTGCGTTGCAGGTTCCGGCGAACCGTCAGCAGCCCCAGGATGCCGAGACCAAGAAGGCCCAGCGTGCCCGGTTCGGGTACAGTAACGGTACCGCCGTTGAACTCAGTCAGATGGCTGAGCTGAAGATCTTCTTTGTCCTTGAAGTAGTCCAGAAGCCGGAACACGCCCCAATCCATGTTGGGCTCGTTCTTGAACAGAACGTGTGTGCGGGCGTCTTTCAACAGAAAGTAGGACGGTGTGGTCAACAGTTTGAACGCGACGATACCCGAGTCTTCAACGGTGACCTGAAAGCTCGCGGGATCTGATTTTCCTGTAAACGTCAATGTGGTACCAACGATGCCTGATGCCCACGTTGCTTCCGTGGCGGGGTCCGACGGATTCATGTTTTCGATCTTTCCTAAGAATGAATCGATTCCTCCAACGTCGGTACCACCCGCGATGGTGTACGCAAAAGCGCTGCCACTGACACTGAAGGCCAGTAACGCACTGAATAACATAGTTTTGATTTTCATGATGACACACTCCCTAAGATCAGCACCTGTCGGTGACCAACGGCACCCTGTATCGATCTTTTCACTACCCATTCCTTAAGGGCGTGTAGTGTCGGGTTTCCATACGGATGTCATAGTGGGTAAAGCAATCGGCGGGCCAAGGTTTCAGTGCATTGATCGATATGGGGTTTTTGTCTCGCCAAATGTCGAGAGTGTAAAGTTACCTGACGTCTGATCGGGTGTGGCTGTAAAGGGACCTATCCGTGTTCTCGTGCGAGTCGGTTACCGGAGGCGTTTGCCATTGTCGCAAGGGCTTTGTAGAGCCGTTCGGTTTGCGAGACCGCCAATGTTAGCCCCTCGCCTTCAACCAGCTCGATGGTGAGGTCAGGGTTAATGCCCCGGAAAATACTCAGGTGAGGCACCGGGGTACTGGCATTGCAGTCGCCGTGAATAAGTGTCAGAGGGAGGTTCGGAGCGTCCAGCAAGTGCCCCCAATCCTGAATCATAATTCTGAGGTCCTCCAGATACCCGGCCCCGAGCTGATTGATATAAAACCCGTAGGCCGCGATCACCCCTTGTCTGAGGGAGTTTTTGCGAATTATATGCTCATCTGGCTCCACGCCCTCGAAAATCACTTTGGGCCACTGCTCCGGCCCGAGCTTCCTCATTCTCAGGATCAACAGCCGAACCATCAACCTGGCCAGCCAAGGCGCGTGGCGGGCGGCCTGGATGAAAATCGCCTGGTGAGCAGGCATGGCGTTAATCTGCTCCAGCTCCTTGAAAGGCGGAGCTGCGGAGACGGAAACAATGCCGTTTATCGCTATGCCTGGCTGTTTCAGCAGCGCAAGGGCGGGGATAAGGGCGACTTCATGGGACAGAATGGTTATCCGAGAGATCGACAGGGAGCCTAGCACGGCGAGTATATCGTGGCACTGGCTTTCCAGTGGGTCTTCGGATTTGTCCGAGGGTTCGGTCCTGCCATAACCGGCGCGTTCGACGGCAATGACATCCAGCCCAAACTGCGAAGCCAGTCGCCGTTCGTCCGGAAAGTCCCCGGCACCGAAGGAGGGGCCATGGAGGAGTAGCACGGGTTGCCCGCCGGGGCGACCAAACCGGCGCCAGCCAATTCGCCGGTGATCACGGACCACCTCATGAATACTCATGGGATAATCGTCGTAATGGGCAGACAGCAAATCCCCTTTCGCTTTCACGGTATCCATGGCGGTCGCTGCAGAAGCGGCCATGGTGGCAGCCTGTACCTGACTTTTAGCGCCCAGCTTCTGTAGCAGGCTTTTGATTTGCTGCCGGACGGTTGCCACCGAACTGCCTCGCTCTTCAGCGATCTCTTCCGACGAGCAGCCCCGTGATAGCAGCGCGAGGATATGGCGTTCACTGGCGGACAGGCCGAACACGTCTGCGAACGCCAGATCAATGGATTCCGGCCAGTGTTGTTGCAAGGCATTCAGCACGAAGGTTTTCAGTTTCTGCTGGTACATGCCCACGAGAATCAGGGGCAGGGTATGTTCGTCACTGCCTTTTCGGTAGGCCTTCAACAACGTGGGGCCCTGGGTGGAGGCGAGGCGTTCCTTGAACTGATGAAAGGCCTCCGGGCTGATGCCCAGGGCTACCAGGCCATCACCGGATTGCATATCGAACAGCTGGGCCGCGCCCACGTTCAGAGCAACAACCTGGCCAGACTCATTCAGCGCCAGGGCGGGGGCCGTGTGGTCGTTGACCAGTCTGTATAGCGGGTCGTGGCCCGTTGCACGCTCTTCCAGGTCGTGCAGCGCCGTAGACAGCTCCAGGGCAAGATCAGTCGGCAGAATGGCCTGTGAGCTAAGATCTGGCGCCAGAGCGACGATCAGGTCGGCAAATTCCGCTTGCCTGGCGGCAACGGCCGAGATGAGTTCCTTGAGGTTGTTGTCTGACATCGGGCTCCACCGGATATATCCCACCAGTTAAACGAAATCAGGGAATTTCCGGATCACTTATACCATGTGGTAGATGCCGCTTGGTGGCAGGCCCATTAATGTTAGCTCAAAACGCTGGGAGATACGGACAGGTGCTTGCAGATTACGCTGAAATTTTCCGGCACCGGGGTGGCAGTTACCATAAGGCCATGCTCACTGTGCCTCATGCGAGGGTGCTTGAGTTTAAACGGGCTTTAGAGCCCCTTATAGCAGACCTTGCAGCCCGTCCCGCCTTCCGGATAGCTGATGCGCCGTCTGGCGGGGAGTACCTGCGGAGTTTTCTGCCCGCAACGGTGGAGTACCATGGCTTCGACCCCAGTTCTGGCTTTAATACCGGCCCGGCTGAAGGTGGCGATCTGGCTGACTTGCCTTTCCCGGACCTATCGATTGATGCGTTTATAAGCCTGGCGGGGCTCCATCACTGTCTGGATAAGCGCCCTTTTCTGAATGCGTGTCACCGCACACTGGTACCCCGTGGTTTGCTGTCTGTGCTGGATGTCGGGTCCGGTTCTCCTGAAGCCCGGTTTCTCGACGAGTTTGTGGGTAAGTACAACGGCATGGGGCATGAAGGCGATTATCTCGGGCCTGGGTTCGTTTTGCAGTTCGAACCATCAAAATGGGATGTCCTGTCAGCGGGTATGGTGGATTGCCACTGGCAATTCGCCAGTAAAACCGAACTGTGCGAATTCTGCCGTGGGCTGTTTCGTCTGCAGGGCGTTTCAGACAGCCTGACCCTTGAGGCCGTCAGAAGTTACCTGGGCGTCAAACCGAGTATTGATTCGCAAGAATCTGTGCAAATGCCATGGCGCCTTTACCGAGTGGTGGCTCGCAAATGCGTCCCCAACCCGCAGGAGCACTGAATGCTGCAGAGACCCGATTGGGATATGCAGCCACCGGTTACGCGCTATTACGGTGGTTCAGATGTGACCCGTCAGCCTGGCTTCTGCGTGAACATCCGCCCGCCTTCGAATGCTTCGGAGCCGGTCTCACGGGCTTTTGTCACTTTGCTCGAACGCGCCTTTCCGGAACCCGGTTTTGGCCGATTACCGGAGCCTTCGGCTCACCCCGTCGGGCCTGAGACCTGGTTGGAATGGCTTGGGTACTGGCACCATCGAATCGTGCGGTTCGCCGGGTTGCCGGTATTCGAGGCGCCGAAGGCTTTGCCTTCGCCGGATATGCCCAATTACTACCTGGTGTACTTCCCCTCATACGAGGGTACGGAGAACGCCAGTTTATCGCTTTTGAAGTGGCTGTTGACGGTGTCCATGGCCCCCCAAACCGACACCCTTGTTCGTGAGGCAATGTCCAGCCTTGAAACCGTCATGAAGCCCCTGGCTGACTGTGCCCCGACCTCGGCCAACATCTCGAGGTTTCTCTTCGCCGCTTTCGAGGCGCGTTTGCCAGTGGTTAGTCTGGGGCATCACATGTTTCAGATCGGCATTGGTGCATCCGGTGTGTGGCTCGACAGCTCGTTTACCTCCTCAACCCCGGTGATGTCGGCCAATCTGGTGAGAAACAAAGCGGCCACCAGCGACTTCCTTGCCAAGGCGGGCATTCCGGTGCCCAGGCAGGCACTGATCATGGAGGAGGTGCAGCTGAAGCCTGTCGCCGAGGCACTGGGCTTTCCCTTGGTGTGCAAGCCGGCCGATCTGGACGGTGGTAAGGGCGTTCATCTGTACCTGGAAGACCTGCCTTCGCTGGCGGAGGCCTTCCGGCAGTGCCGGGAACTAACCGATCAGGTTCTTGTTCAGCCTCAGGTGCAGGGTCGGGATTATCGATTAACAGTGCATCGCGGAGAATGTGTATGGGCGATAGAGCGAGTGCCCGCCAGTGTGATTGGTAATGGAAAAGACACTGTTTCGAGATTAATAGAGCGTGAAAACGCCCGGCCGGAGCGTTCCGGCGCCGGCCTCAGCCCGCTCAAGCCTTTGCCTGGTGCGGAATCCGCGAAAGACTTGCTCAACGCTCAGAACCTCAAGCCAACCAGTGTGCCGGCAACAGGCCAGGTTGTTGTGCTGTCGCATTTACCGAATGTCGCCGCCGGTGGCCAGCCGGTTCCGGTCTACGCCGACATTCACCCGGACAACGCCGAGCTAGCAGCCAAAGTAGCGCGATTGTGCCGCCTGGACCTGGCCGGCATTGATCTGATCATGCCGGACATCAGTCATTCATGGCGTGATATCGGCGCCTGGGTGATCGAAGTGAACGCGCAGCCGGATATTGGCCAGACCACCGCTGCCCACCTGTACGGCAAATTGCTCGGAAGGATGCTGCCGGAAAAGCCGGTTGAGATTCGCTACGTTGAAGGGCGGGAGCGTGATGCCTGGGGTAGGGGGGATAGAGTGAGCCACAAGGGGCTTTTTTGGGATGGGTTGAGCTGGCAGCCGTTGCCCGATAAAACGGCCGAACGGATTGCCTGGGCGCGACAGTGCCTTTTGGATGATCAATGCCAAGGTGTATGGCTGGATGAGGTGAGTTGGAAATGGTTCAGGCAAGCCGCCACGGACTTGAGAATCCAATGGCGGCCGCAAGAAGACTAGTTAAATCACCACGGATGGATCATAGGAAATTGGCCCGAGCCCCGGAAGAGGAATGAACCTGGTTGGGCCATTTTCGCCATCGCGACAGACGTTATCTTCACTTGCTGTCGATATTGCCACAGCTGGATCGCGGTTGGTTTGAGTATTGTTCTCATCCACATACACGCGAGTCGTTTCCTGCGAGTTGCCATCTAAAAGGAAACTGATGCCCGCGACCAGTGGTGCGCTGGGTGTAGAGGAATAGCCAATCGTGGCACTTGTTGGGCAATCCAGCCGCGCTTGGTCTGATCTGCCTCTCAAGAAGCTGGCTTCGTCTCCAACAAACTCAAAGTCCGCGGTAATGAACTTATCATTGCCACCGTTTGACAGGGTTTCGATAAAGACCGTTTCGGCGTCCTCATCACTACCGAATACGATAGAGCTAGCTTCGGCATTTTCATCACCGCGGTAGGGTGATTCGACGTACAACTTGTAGATATCGTCTGGCGTGTTGTTACCCAACTCAGTTGGGGCCACAAAAACAGACGCAAAGTTGTTGAACTGCACCTGCGATGCTGTGCCACCATCGGGTGTGGTGGTGATGCTCAGGTTCGCTGCATCGAAGGCATACATGCCTTTGAAGTTGTTATCGGCTAAACGCTGCTGGAACAGGCGTGATCTGAACGGCTGAGCGTATTCAAAATTGCTCAGTGCGTTTTGTTGGGCCTGGGAGAACTCGCCAAAGACATGGGTTTCGGTAAAGCCAAAAGCCAAGCTGTAGGTGGTGTTACCCTTGGTCACAACAACCGGCTCTCTGGCTTCAAGGCCAGACGTGCCGAAGTTAAAGTGGAAGTTATCCATGATAATACGGCTGTTACCCATATCCCCGTTGCTGCTCTCTCCAACCCATTCCCGTATAAGTGCGACCTGGCCATTAATCGTGGCGACGACGGTGCTTGAATCGGCCGGGTCGACGAGTTCACAATCATTGAAGATCAGAAGGGCGACTTCTCTGAAGAGCGCTGCCGTACCGACGCCATCCGGGTATGCCCCAAGCTCTTCTTCGTTATTCGCAGTATCTTTGGAAGACACTTGAAAGGAATTGGCGGGTGTTCCGACGGCTGGGTCAGGCTGTGTTGCTAGAGCGCCAAAGGTGCCTACGCCACACTGATAGTTGGTGAAGGCATCTTTTGTATCAATCCAAAACGAAAGCCTGTCTGTGCTCGACGCAGTGCCGCCTTCAATGAGCTGCTGGCGTAAGAGGTTATACAGCTCGGCCGGAAACGCCTTCTCAGGCAACTCCTTCATCTCATCCAGCGCCGTCGCCGGATTCTGACTGAACGCAAACGCTGCCGGGAAAGTCGGCTCATCCGGCGTCATATCCTCTTCCACCTGCTGATTCCCAGAGGAACTGGAACCACCACAACCCGCCAGCGCCAGTGAGGTGGTTAAAACTGCTAAACCCAGAAGATTCTTCTTTGTGTTCATGGTCGACATCCATTCTGATCACGGAATTAAGTGCCCGAACAGAGTAGGAGAGCGACACAAACGGAGCATCTACCATCTGGTATAAAAGTTGGGTTCTACTGGGAAAAAATCGAAAAGTATTTGAAACGATGGAGTTCGCTTTAGGAGAGGGAAGAAAGCTGCAAGTAGTGTTGGGCCCACCTGGACTCGAACCAGGGACCAAAATTCATGTGTGGCCGTTTCTACGTATCCGACGCCCCCTTAGTCCAGGGCCCTTCGGACTAAATGGTATCTTCAGGCAGCGGTTTTATCGAGACCGCGCTTATAGTGCCGGGTTTGGAAGGGGAGTAAGGCTTTCATAAACGGCCTGAGATCGTGATCGAGCCCCCAGGATCGGGCCAGCCCGTCGACACGCTCCCGTGACAAACGCTCAGGAAGGTTCGCCTTCGCATCAGAGGCGACGGTTTGCAGTTCTTTCTTCTGCTCGGCACTCAGGCAGTTGAACCTGGATAAACGGTCAACCAGATAGCCGGCCAGGCGTCGCTCTTCTAGGGGCAACCCTGAAAGCGTCGGGACATAGCCCTGATGCCAGACTTCAAGGGCCGCTTTTACAACCTCTTGGTCTGTCACACGGTCGAGTCCTTTGTGTGCGACGTTAAGTAAGGAATTCATGAAATATCCGCGTTGATCACTTTGTATACGTTTTTATAACGTGGGTGATATTCCCTGTCAATCTGTCGAGGTTGCCGGGAAAGTACTTACGGGCCTCCTCGGCACGGTTTTTGAACTCCTCGATGGAGAGTCCATGGTCAAACAGCGTGTGTATATCATCGATGTCCTGGTCTCCATAGCGCCCGAGTTTCGAAACAGCCAGGTCCACTTTTTGAACCAGGTAGACCCAGATCGGTGAGTCTTCCTCGTTCCGGTTAAGCCAAATGGCGTCTTCCTGGTAATCCTCATGCAACGGTGCGAGGGTCGGAGTGAAATTCGGATCGAATACGATAGATGAGGGGCCGGTTTCCGGATCATCAAAAAAGACTTCATCCAGCGCAAGGACCAGCTCATTTGGAGAAATCCTCTCCATAGCTTCGAGTTCAATATCCAGATCACTGCTACCACGAGCGTTAGTATGGAGGTGGAGAGCACACCCGCCGAAAATATACGCCTTACAGCTACCAGGCTTTGCTCCTCGATCTTCCAGGAAGTCAGCCAGGTTATCGAACATTTCGAAAATGGCTTTCGCCATTGGTGTGTCCCTGTATATTTCGGTCATGGATACCCCCGTATATCAGCCCGGAAGCATAACAGAACCTCAGAGTCGTATCGTCCAGGTTAGCAGTAAAAAAGCGCCGTTGACGTTTGGTTGACACCTAGCGAGGAGAGGGGGGAGAAGTGATGTAAGTGCTTGAAATATGGTGGGCCCAGCTGGACTCGAACCAGCGACCAAGGGATTATGAGTCCCCTGCTCTAACCAACTGAGCTATAGGCCCTAAAGGGAAAGCGGGCGCCATTATACCCACGAGGGGTGGCGCCCGCTACTGTCTTGCGGATTAACCGTTGCCCTGGTCGTCAATAAAGCCGCGCAGGTGATCGGAGCGGGAAGGGTGGCGCAGTTTGCGCAGGGCCTTGGCTTCGATCTGACGGATACGCTCCCGAGTTACGTCGAACTGTTTGCCGACTTCTTCCAGGGTGTGGTCGGTGTTCATTTCAATACCGAAACGCATGCGCAGTACTTTCGATTCGCGAGCGGTCAGGCCGGCCAGCACCGAGCGGGTCGCCTCGCGCAGGCCTTCGGCAGTAGCGGAATCCACCGGCGACAGGGCCTGGATATCTTCGATGAAATCGCCCAGATGGCTGTCTTCATCGTCGCCAATCGGGGTTTCCATGGAGATCGGCTCTTTGGCGATCTTCAGTACCTTGCGGATCTTGTCTTCCGGCATGTCCATGCGCTCGCCCAGCTCTTCAGGCGTGGGCTCGCGGCCCATTTCCTGCAGCATCTGGCGGGAGATACGGTTGAGCTTGTTGATGGTCTCAATCATATGCACCGGAATCCGGATGGTACGGGCCTGGTCCGCGATGGAGCGGGTAATGGCCTGGCGAATCCACCAGGTGGCGTAGGTGGAGAACTTGTAGCCACGGCGGTATTCGAACTTATCCACGGCCTTCATCAGGCCGATGTTGCCTTCCTGAATCAGGTCCAGGAACTGCAGGCCACGGTTGGTATATTTCTTGGCGATGGAAATCACCAGTCGCAGGTTGGCCTCGACCATTTCTTTCTTGGCGCGGCGGGCCTTGGCTTCGCCGATGGACACCCGACGGTTGATTTCCTTGATATCGACTACGTCCAGATCCACTTCGGTCTGTACGTTCTGGATGCGCTTCTGCAGGCGCACGATCTCGTCGATGCGCTCACCAATGGCGGCGGCGTATGGCTTCTTGGTGGCCGCGATTTCTTTCGCCCATTCCAGGTCGGTCTCGTTGCCCGGGAACCATTTGATGAAATCTTTGCGCGGCATTTTGCAGTCGCGTACGCAGATCTGCATGATGGCCCGTTCGTTCTCCCGCACCAGATCGTTGGTGGAGCGAACCACGTTTACCAGCTCGTCGAACGCCTTGTTGCCCAGCTTGAAGGGGGCAAATACCTGGCCCAATTCGTTCAGCGCTTCCTGGGTTTTCTTGTGGCTGCGGCCGTGCTTGGCCAGCGCCTTGTCGGCGGCATCCAGTTTTTCTTTCAGCAACTCAAAACGCAGGCGGGTTTCTTCCGGGTCCGGACCGTTATCGGTTTCTTCCTCGGTTGAAGTGTCGTCGTCATCATCGCTGCTGTCGTTGTCGTCAGCAGAGGTGTCTTCGCTGGTGTCTTCGCCCATGAACGGCTCGGCGTCGTCCGGGTCCAGGAAGCCGGTAACGATGTCGCTGATGCGACCTTCGTTCTCGATGATACGATCGTAAGCCTGAATCACGGTGCCGGCGGTGCCGGGGAAGTGGGCTACGGCGGCCATGACGTCGCGAATGCCTTCCTCAATGCGCTTGGCGATCACGATTTCGCCTTCACGGGTCAGCAGTTCAACGGTGCCCATTTCACGCATGTACATGCGTACCGGGTCGGTGGTGCGGCCGGCATCGGTTTCTACGGCGGCGAGAGCGGCGGCGGCTTCAGCAGCGGCGGCTTCGTCGGCGGTGGAGTCGCCTTCGGTCATTAACAGGGTATCGGCGTCGGGTGTTTCTTCGCACACCTGGATACCCATGTCGTTGATCATCCGGATAATGTCTTCAACCTGATCCGGATCTGCGATATCTTCCGGTAGGTGGTCGTTTACCTCGGCGTAAGTCAGGTAACCTTGTTCCTTGCCTCGTGCGATGAGGTCTTTCAAACGTGATTTCTGCGAATTGCCTGACATAGACACCCTGTGAACTCGCTTTTAAAGAGGAAAAAAGTTAAACAGCCATTATAGCTGCCGCGTATCTGCTGTGCCACCGAATGGTTAGATGGTGATCAGTGGCGTCAGTTTCAAGTGGTCATGCCCCAGCAACGGGATTTAACGCAGGATTCAATCTACGTTGCCCTTGCTGAGCGTTCTCAGCTCTTCCCGCTGTTCCGGGGTGAGCGTGGCCAGATTCCGGAGCAGGGTTGCCAGTCTTTGCTGGCGCGCGGCCTCTTCGTTCGGGCTCAGCAGTTCTCTGGCGGCTGCCAGTATGCTTTCCCGGGCCGGTATATGCTCCAGTCCATCAAACAGGTTGTAGAACCTGTCTCTGGCCTGTTTGTCCGTTGCCAGCCCCGCGACTAATGCTTTGCGGGTACTGATATTCTGTTCCATCAGCCAGCGGGCGAACCGCCCGGCCTGCTCCAGCTGGCGGTTGCTGTCAGCCAATGCTTTGACTTCCGCCGCCATTTCCGGTGCTTCCAGTAGTGCCAGGCAAAGCGTGCTGTCTTTGCTCAGCTTCACATCTATGCGTTCTTCTGTCGGCCGGCTCTGCCGCTCGCCGCGCCATCCGCGCGCCTTGAAGTCATTGCCTTTAGGCCGCTCCTGCCAGGGCTTCCGGCCGCCACACAGGCGCATCATTTCGTGCCACATGGCGTCCCGCAGTGTGCTGCGGGGCATTTTGTTCAGAAGCGGTTCTGCCCGGGCTCTCAGTTCGCCTCGGTGTTCCGGCAGCTCCAGGTTCAAACCTTCGCTCTGCCGGTCGAACAGGTAACGTGACAGGGGCGTTGCCGCCTCAATCCGCTGTCTGAAGGCGTCTGCGCCTTCCTTCCGGATCAGTGTGTCCGGGTCTTCACCCTGTGGCAGCATCAGAAACTGCAGGTGCAGGCCGTCGGCCATCAGTTCCAGGGCGTTCTCCATGGCGCGGTCTGCAGCACGGAAACCGGCCTGGTCGCCATCAAAGCAGAACACAATGTGCCGGACTTGCCTTAGCAAGGCGGTCAGACTGTCCTGGTTGGTTGCGGTGCCCAGGGTTGCCACTGCATCGTGTATGCCGTTCTGGGCCAGCGCGATCACGTCCATATAGCCTTCAACCACCAGCAGTTTGTCCAGCTGGCGGATGGCTTGCCGGGCCTCATAAAGGCCGTAGATCTCCCGGCTTTTATGAAACACATCCGACTCCGGGGAGTTGATGTATTTGGCCTTGTCGTCTCCGAGGGTGCGGCCGCCAAAGGCCACCGTTTTGCCCCGGGTGTTCCGGATCGGAAACATCACCCGATTGCGGAACAGATCTCTTGGTCGGCCGTACTTGTCTGAAACCGTTTTGGTTTCCAGTAACGGCTCTTTCAGATCTTTCGGTGCGGCGTCAAAAAGCGCCGTTCCGGTGCCGGGCGCAAAGCCGATCTGGTACTGCTCGATGATGGCATCGTCCAGGCCGCGCTGTTTCAGGTAGTCCCGAGCGTAAGCGCCTTGCTGGCTGCCTAGGGCCGAGTGGTAGAAGCGGCTGGCGAAATCCAGGGCGTCGGTCAGGGTTCTGGCCTGTTGCATTTCCTGTCGCGCAGCGCGGTCATAAGGCACTTCCAGCCCGGCCCGTTTCGCCAGTTCTTCTACGGCTTCGGTAAAGCCCAGACCGTCGAATTCGCGGATAAAGCTGATGGCATCGCCATGAGCGCCGCATCCGAAGCAGTGGTAAAAGCCTTTGTCTGGACGAACGTTAAACGACGGTGTTTTTTCGTCGTGAAACGGACAGCAGGCCTTGTAGTTGGCGCCAGCCTTTTTGAGGGTTATGCGGCTACCGATCAGCTCTGCCAGATCAATCCGATCAAGCAGGTCTTCAACAAATCGTTGAGGGATCAGTCCGCTCATGGTGGCTCCACTTCAGTCGGGGTGCCTGATACAAACCGGTATTCACCATAGCCAAAAATGCCGCCGAAGCCAGGCCTCGGCGGCATTTTCAGTTTGCCGGAGAAGGCGAAACGCCGTTCCGGCAATCAGTCTTGCTGTCGATGCGCGCTGAACTCAGTACAGACGCTCGAACTTACGCTGCTCACGCTGAAGCTTCTTGAGATGACGCTTAACGGCGGCAGCTGCTTTACGCTTACGAACAGCGGTCGGCTTCTCGTAGTGCTCACGACGACGTACTTCAGACAGTACACCGGCCTTCTCGCAGGAACGCTTGAAGCGACGCAGTGCTACATCAAACGGCTCATTCTCTTTCACTTTAACAGCTGGCATTCGAAAATCACCTACCTGATAGATTCGGTTTCAATTGGTCCCGCCGGCCTTGGCCACGCGGGCTCGATACCTGGTCAGATTGGCTAAAACTCGACCAGTGCATAATTTAGGGCGGCAATGATAGCCGTTGGATATGTTCAGGTCAATGACTGTTCAACGAAACTGCCGGAGCCTTTCGGGTTTCTGCTAAAATGCCGCCAGTTCCACATTCCCATTTCGGACGCGGCCCAGACTATGCTGATTCTTGGTATTGAAACCTCCTGTGACGAAACCGGCGTTGCCCTGTATGACACCGAGCAGGGCTTGCTGGCCCACGCGCTGTTCAGCCAGATTGCTATGCATGCGGATTATGGCGGGGTAGTGCCTGAGCTGGCGTCCCGCGACCATGTTCGCAAGCTCTTGCCGCTGTGTGACCAGGTATTGGCCAAGGCTGGCAGGGATCGTAACGATCTTGAAGGGATAGCCTATACCGCCGGCCCAGGGCTGGTCGGGGCGCTGATGGTGGGTGGTTCCGTGGCCCATGCTCTGGGTTTTGCGCTGGGTATTCCGGTACTGGGTGTCCACCACATGGAAGGGCATTTGCTGGCGCCAATGTTGGAAGAAAACCCGCCAGCGTTTCCTTTTGTTGCTCTGCTGGTGTCCGGTGGCCACACCCAATTGGTCCGGGTGGATGGTATCGGACAGTACCAGATGCTGGGAGAGTCGGTGGATGATGCTGCCGGCGAAGCCTTTGATAAAACTGCCAAGATGCTCGGGCTGGATTACCCGGGAGGCCCCCGGGTGGCAGCCTTGGCGGAAAAGGGCCGCGAGGGGATCTACCGTTTCCCCCGGCCAATGACGGATCGTCCCGGGCTGGATTTCAGCTTCAGCGGCTTGAAAACGTTTACCCTGAACACGGTGAACGATGCGAAAGATAACGATGCCTTCGATGAGCAGGTAAAAGCAGACATCGCCCTGGCGTTTGAGGCGGCGGTAGTGGATACCCTGACTATCAAGTGCCGGAGGGCGTTGGAGCAAACCGGTTGCAAGCGCCTGGTTATTGCCGGTGGAGTAAGCGCCAACAAGCGGTTGCGGGCAGGGCTGGAAAAGATGACCGCGAAACTCAATGGCTCGGTGTTTTACGCCCGCCCGGAGTTCTGTACTGACAATGGCGCGATGATTGCGTATGCCGGTGCCCAGCGGCTCAAGAGCGGTCAAAGGGACGGTGAGCGCATTGTGTCTGTGCCGCGCTGGCCGATGAATACCTTGCCGCCGGTTAACGAGCCGCGGGCGAACGGCCTGGTTTATTAACCCGGCCGGGCTTCAGAGCCCGGTTTCTCGACCCTGGGCGAGGCGGATCAGGTTGTTGCGGTGGCGCACAACGATCAGCAGGGTCAGCAGCCCGAACAGTGGCAGGGTTTCCGGCTCAATCAGCGCGCTGATAACCGGCCCACTGGTAACCGCCACCAGGGAGGCCAGCGCTGAAATGCGCCAGCGCCACATGATCAGCAGCCAAAGCAGCGCCATAATACCGGTGGTCACCGGAGCCAACGCCAAACCGGCCCCGAGTGCTGTGGCCACGCCCTTGCCGCCTTTGAAACGATAGAACAGGGGGATCATGTGGCCGGTGACCGCGCACAGTGCCACCATGGCCTGAACCAGTATCGACATACCCGCAATGTGTGATAGCCACACTGGCAGCCAGCCTTTGAATGCATCCAGTACCAGTGTAGCCACCGCAGGTTGCCAGCCACCGGCCCGGTATACGTTGGTGGCACCGGGGTTGCCGGAGCCCAGGGCTCTTGGGTCAGGCAGGTGCCAGAGCCTGCATACCGGGATGGCAAACAGCACGGAGCCGGCCAGGTAGGCGCCGAAGCAGAGTGCGACAATCAGAACTGGGTTACTGGTCAGGTTCATGGCCATATCACGGGCGCGCAGACGGCGCCGGGTGTTCTGTGAGAAAATGCCCGCCCTGAAGCTCAGTACACAGGCAAACTCCCACACTATCGTTTGCCTGCACATTATTCAATCAGCCTTGAGTGGAACACACTGGGAGTCCGGTTTGGCAGAAGGTTTGGTAGACACAGTGCTCATCGAGGGCCTGGCAGTGGACACCGTGATCGGCGTTTACGATTGGGAGAGGGAAATCACCCAGCGGATACTGGTGGATCTGGAAATGGCCTGGGACAACCGTGCGCCCGGGGCCAGCGACAATGTCGCCGATGCACTGGATTACGCGGCCGTTAGTGAGCGGGTGAGTGAATGCCTGCAAACCCTGAAACCCCAGCTGCTGGAACGGGCAGCGGAGGAGATTGCTGCGCTGTTGCAGTCGGAATTTGGTGTTCGCTGGCTACGGCTGACCCTGAACAAGCCCGGGGCCGTGCCGGCTGCGCGCTCCGTGGGCGTCCGGATTGTGCGGGGAACGCGGGCATGAGCCGGGTTTACATCAGCGTTGGTACTAACATCGAGCGATACCGCCATGTCACTGTGGCACTGGACGCGCTGGCAGGGTGGTTTGGAGATTTGACCATCTCGCCGGTTTACGAGAGTGAATCCGTCGGTTTTGAAGGTTCCGATTTCCTCAATCTGGTGGTGGGAATCGACACCGGGCTTTCGGTGGGAGAGCTGTCCCGCCGGTTCAAGAAGTTGGAAGCCGACAACGGCCGAACCCGATCTGCGCCGAAATTCAGCCCTCGAACCTTGGACCTGGATATATTGACCTATGATGATTCTGTCGGGGTGGTCGACGGTGTCGAGCTGCCGAGGGCGGAGATTCTCAAGAACGCTTTCGTGTTGCGGCCGCTGGCAGACATTGCCGGGGCGGAAATGCATCCGGCCTGCCGGCAAACTTACCAGCAGCTCTGGCAGGACTACCAGCGTGACCAGAAGCTCTGGCCGGTCGACTTCAGCTGGCAGGGGCGCCAGATTTCACGGGCGGTTGGCTGACCTGAATAGCCGGATCATCTGGTCGGTGGCACTGTCGCCGGCGGTGCCTTCGAATTTATCTCCGAGCAGCCGGGGCAGGATCTGGTTGCCAATCTGCTTGCCCAGTTCCACGCCCCACTGATCAAAGCAATCGATATCCCAGATCACGCTTTGCACGAAGGTGCGGTGCTCATACAGCGCGATCACGGCCCCAAGGGTTGTCGGGGTAATCTTGTCCATCACCAGAATATTGCTGGGTTTATTGCCCGGGATTTCCTTGTGGGGTGCCAGAGCTTTTGCGTCAGCCGAGGCCAGGCCCGCCTGCAACAGTTCCTGTTCCGCCTCGGCCCGGGTTTTCCCGGCCATCATCGCGCTGGCCTGGCTCAGGCAGTTGGCAAACAGGGTAGCGTGGTGATGTTCCACCGGGTTGTGGGACTGTAAAGGGATGATGAAGTCAGCCGGGATCAGCCGTGTGCCCTGGTGAATCAGCTGGTGGTAAGCGTGCTGGCCATTGGCGCCAACGCCGCCCCACAGGATTGGCCCGGTTTCGTAATCTACCGCGTTGCCGTTCTGGGTTACCCGCTTACCATTACTTTCCATATCCAGCTGTTGCAAGTGCTCCGGCAGATGCTTGAGGTATTCGTCATACGGTAGAACGGCGTGGCTCTGTGCATCCCAGAAGTTGTTGTACCAGACGCTCAGCATGGCCATGATCACTGGCAGGTTGCTGGCTGCTGGCTGTTCACGGAAGTGACAGTCCATCGCGTGAGCGCCCTCAAGCAGCGCCCGGAAGTGCTCCATGCCGATGGTCAGGGCAATGGGCAGGCCGATGGCCGACCAGAGTGAGTAGCGGCCCCCTACCCAGTCCCACATGGGGAAGATGTTGTTGCGGTCGATGCCAAACCGGATGGCTTCGTCCACGTTGGCGGTCACCGCCAGGAAATGCCGGGCCACCGCTGGCTCACTGCCGCTCTTGTCGAGAAACCACTGGCGGGCCAACAGGCTGTTATCCAGGGTTTCCTGGGTGCGGAACGACTTCGACTGCACTAGGAATAAGGTGGTTTCCGGGTTCAGCGACCTCAAGGTTTCGGCGATGTCGGTGCCGTCGATGTTGGCGACAAAGTGGCAGTTTAACTGGCCGTGCCAGAAGGGTTTCAGGGCTTCCACCACCAGTTTCGGGCCGAGGAACGAGCCGCCGATACCGATGCTCACCACGTCGGTAAAGGGTTTGTTGGTATAACCGGTATGGCGGCCCTCGGTGATGGCGGACACCAGCTCTGCCATTCTGTCGAGTGTGGCGTGCACTTCCGGAATAATGTTTTCACCGTGTACCCGAACGTCCTGGCCGCGGGGTTGGCGCAATGCCGTGTGCAGGGCGGGGCGGTTTTCCGTTCGATTGACGATGCCGCCATCAAACAGCGCGTTTCGCTGCTGCTCCAGGCCACAGGCCCGGGCCAGGTCCATCAGCGCGTTGAAGGTGGCATCGGTAAGCCGATTGCGGGAGAAGTCCAGGGTCAGACCGGCGCCGCTCACCAGGTACCGCTGGGCTCGCTGCGGGTCGTCCCTGAACAGATCCCGTATCGGCGTTCCGGCCAGCTGATCCTTGAATTGGGCCAGAACCCGCCATTCCGGAAGGTGAGTCAGTGGTGCCGGTTTGTCGGGCATCAGAGGTTCCTTTCTGTTCGCCGCCGGACAGTCTTCAGGCGGTGGTTCCTGGTGTTATCGGGTGACGCTAAGGTTGTCGATTAGCCGGGTGGTCCCTAAAAACGCCGCGACCAGGAGTGTCAGCTCCTGATCTGCTTCGATGGCTGGTTTCAGCGTCTGGCTATTCACAATGTTGAAATAATCCGGGCGTAGCCCGGCCTTGGCCAGCGTGTCGTTCGCTTCCCGTGCCAGATCGTCAAAATCGGAACGGCCCTGTTCCAGTTGCGCAGCCACGTTGGTCAACGTCTGATACACCACCGGCGCAATGGCTCTCTCCTCTTCATTGAGATAGCCGTTTCTGGAGCTTTTCGCCAGCCCGTCCTCTTCGCGAACAGTGGGGGCGCCAATAATTTCAACCGGGATCATCAGGTCCCGGGTCAGTTTGCGGATGACGGCCAATTGCTGGAAATCTTTCTCGCCGAACACTGCCAGGTCGGGCTGAACCATGTTGAACAGCATGGTGACGACCGTTGCCACACCCTCGAAGTGCCCTGGCCGGCTGGCACCGCAGTGCCCTTCGCTGACTTCCGGCACAACCACTTTGGTTTGTCGGGCCAGGCCTTCGGGGTAAATCTCGTCCGCCGAGGGCGCGAACACCAGGGTGTTGCCAGCGGCGGCCAGCTTGTCCTGGTCGTCGGCGAGTGTGCGGGGGTAAGTGTCCAGGTCTTCGTTGGCGCCGAACTGCATCGGATTGACAAAAATGCTGGTGACAACGATATCCGCAGCCTCTGCCGCCTTCCGTACCAGCGAAACGTGGCCCTCGTGCAGGTTGCCCATGGTGGGCACCAAGCCAATGGTTTTACCCTGCTGCCGGTAGCTGCGCAGAATGGTTCGGAGTTCTTTGAGTGAATGTACGGTTCTCATGCCTTGAACGTATGCTCCTCGGCTGGAAATGAACGCGCCTTGACGGCCTGGGCGTAGGCGGCGATGGCCTCCGGAATAGAGTTGGTTTCCGCCAGGAAGTTCTTCACGAAGCGGGGTTTGCGGCCGGTGGTGATGCCCAGCATATCGTGCAGCACCAGTACCTGGCCGTCGGTGTCTGCGCCTGCGCCAATGCCGATCACCGGGGCCCGGACGGCCTGAGTGATGCGGGCAGCCAGAGGGGCGGGTACGCATTCCAGAAGGATGACATCGGCGCCGGCCGCTTCCAGCTCGCAGGCATGCTCGATCATGGCTTCGGCAGCCTTTTCGTCACGGCCCTGAACCTTGTAGCCGCCAAACTTGTTGACGAATTGTGGCGTCAGCCCCAGGTGGGCGCATACCGGCACACCGCGCTCGCTCAGCGCTTCGATGGTGTCTTTCATCCAGTCGGTGCCTTCAAGCTTGACCATGTGGGCGCCGGCGCGCATCAGTTCTGCGGCGTTGTCCAGGGCATCGGTCACGGTGCCGTAAGACATGAAAGGCATATCGGCCATGATCAGTGAACCCTGGTTGCCTTTGGCAACGCAGCTGGTGTGGTAAACCATCTGTTCCATTGTGACCGGCAGGGTGCTGTCATGCCCCTGCAGAACCATGCCCAGCGAATCACCAATCAGGATAACGTCAACGCCGGCCTCACTGACCACATGTGCGAAGGTGGCATCGTAGGAGGTCAGGGCAGAGAAGGCTTCGCCCTTTTGCTTGTATTCCCGCAGGGTATTGATGGTAACTGCCATAAGATCCTTGCCTTTTGGGTGGATGGGCCGGTTCTGGCTCGGGGTCGTCCGAGCTCAGAGCGATAGATTAATGCCGGGGTATATCTGACACAAGAGTAGCATGGGAGTCTGGCTTGGGGTCAGTGACTTCCGGCCTTTGGGGGCAATAATCGAAGCTGGTTGTCCGGGCATGCTTGTCGCAGTGTTTCAATGCTTCGGCCATCGGGCAGCACCAGCTCGGGATTCAGATCGAGCAGGGGCTGCAGCACGAAGTCCCGGTTGGCCAGCTCGGCATGGGGTACGGTCAGTCGTTCGTCGTGGATGCTGTCGTTGCCGTAAAGCAGCAGGTCAAGGTCCAGGGTTCGGGGCCCCCAGTGGCGCAGTCGCTCCCGGCCATGAGCCTGTTCGATGGCTTGAAGATGATCCAGTAGCTGGTGTGGCGACAGCTCCGTGGACAGTTGCACGGCGCCATTCACGAAGTCCGGTTGATCCTGAGGGCCAACCGGCCGGCTGGCATAGAAGGCAGACTGTGCCATCAGGGAGGTGTTGGGCAGGCTGGCCAGTTCGGCAACCGCGCGTGCCAGCTGTGCAGTTGGGTCTTCCAGATTGCTGCCCAGCCCAACATAGGCCACTACCGTCATGCTTGCGGTGGCCTTTTGACCGGGCTGCGTTTGCGGCGCCGTTTACGCGGGGTGCTGGCGGAGCCCAGTTCCGACAGCATTTTTTCCTGCCCGCGTTCATCCAGGCGCTGGAATTCCGTCCACCAGTCGCCGAGGCCCGGTTCGATCTCGCCGGCGGATTCACGTACCAGCAGGAAATCGTACGCAGCCCGGAAGCGCGGGTGGGTCAGCGTGCCAAAAGCCCGCTTGCCCTGGCGCCTGGGCAGGCGCATCTGCATTTCCCAGATCTCTTTCATCGGGCCTGAGAAGCGTTTCGGAATGGCCGTGGCCTGCACCTGCCGGCCAATGACTTTGCCGATGGCGCCATGAAGGGCGGGCTGCACCGGGTCGCCATTATCCTGGCGGCGGCGCCATTCCACTTGTAGGGCCGGCCAGAGCATGGCGGCAAACAGGAAGTAAGGAGTGACGGATTTGCCCTGGGCAATCCGGGCGTCGGTATTGCGCAGTGCCTGGCGAATGAGTTCGTCGGATTCCCCGGCGTCGATGGCCTTGGCGGTTTCCGGGAACAAGGGCGCCAGTAGCCCGTACTCGCTGAGCAAGTCGTAGGTAGCTTCGCCATGGCCCGCCGAGAACAGCTTGAGCACTTCATCAAATAGCCGGGCCGATGGGATGTGAGTCAGCAGTGGCGCCAGTTCCCGGATGGGAGCTTCGGTGTCCGGTTCAATCTCGAAACCCAGTTTGGCGGCAAAGCGGATGGCGCGAAGCATGCGAACCGGGTCTTCACGGTAGCGGGTTTCCGGGTCACCGATCAGGCGGATCTGGCGATTTTTCAGATCGTCAACGCCGTTGGCGTAGTCGATGATGGTGAAGTTGCGGATGCAGTAGTAAAGCGCGTTGATGGTGAAGTCACGGCGCAGGGCGTCTTCTTCCTGGTTGCCGTAGACATTGTCGCGCAACAGCAGGCCATGCTCACTGGTTCTGTGCTCGTCGGCTGCCGGTTCATCTTCGGTGTCCCGGGCGTTGCCCCTGAAAGTGGTCACCTCGATGATTTCCCGGCCGAATACCACGTGCACAATCCGGAACCGGCGCCCGATCAGTCGGGAATTCCGGAACAGGTCGTGAACTTCCTCAGGGGTAGCGTCGGTGGCAATGTCGAAATCCTTTGGCTGTCCGCCCAGGAGGATGTCGCGCACGCCGCCACCCACCAGATAAGCTTCATAGCCGGCTTTGTTGAGCCGATGCAGGACTTTTCGTGCGGGCTCGCTGATCATCGAGCGGGACACGGTGTGCTGATCCCGGGGGATCTCCTGCCGCTGGTAGCGTCGGGCTTTCTTTTTCCCGTTGCCGGGAATGAAGGAGCGTAGTTTTTCTACAAGTCGTTTAGGCATGAAATTCCGTGATTGCGATGCGCAAAGACGGGGATTTTAACGGTTTGCGCAGGAATTGCACATGTTTAGGCAGAAACGGAAATAGAAAAGGTGATTTTTGTTCAGGGGTTGGGGCGGTGAGGGTGGGTCTGTGGGTCAGATAATCAAAAGGCGGATCCGTTTTCACGAACCCGCCCTGAAAGCGTTGACGATCTGCATTGTTTTTGTTGTTGCCGGGATTCTTTTTGATTTTTTTACCCCACCGTGCTGTCCCAACAGTAAGGACATCAAATAACGCAAACGGAAAGCTTTGAATACATAGAGCGGTCAGGAGCAAAATGCGGGCTATGTTGGTAGGTGCAGTGCCGCTTCTGGAGCGATTCTTCTCTACATCTACAACTCGCACATGCCTGGGGACCACTAAAAAGCAAAGTACCCAAAACACTCAGTTCGCTTGCATCCTGTTTTTGTTTTTGTTGCTGGATGCTCATGCAGCTTTTTGTTTTTGTTTTGCCGCTGCGTTGTCACTTTTGTTTTTGTTGTTGTGCGCTAATAAGAGTGCGAAGGCTGTGCCAGTTTTTAAAAATCTTTAATTAACAGAGGGTTATGTTTTTGTGAGAAATAAGTGTTACCCCGTATACGTCTAAAGTGTTACCTGTCTCACGTAACCTGAGCCGGAAGTGTTACCTTGGGGAACGCCTGGTAACAAATGATTTTGGATTCATTTCTTTGTTCAGGAACTTTTCTTGCGGGGAATACCCAAACGCTGGCGCCGTTCCCACAGAGATTTCCGGCTGATGCCCAGTTTCTGGGCCAGCTCGGTTTCGCTCATCCGGTCCTGGTTCTCCAGCACAAAATGCTGAAAGTAGTCTTCCAGAGACAGGTCGTTGGCGGAGTCCGGCTCGCGGGTGCGGGTCTGCTCGTTGTTGCCTTCTACCAGGGTTTCGGGAATGTATTCGTCACTGCCCTCGTTATCGAGGTCCAGCACTGAGGGGGTGATGATGTCTCCGTCCGTGAGAATGGAGGCCCGTTCGATGGCATTTTCCAGCTCCCGCACGTTACCTGGCCAGCGGCACCGCTCCAGCGCCTGCATGGCCTCCGGGCTGAGACTGAGCTCCGGCCGTCCGAGCTTCTCTGCCTGCCGCTTAAGGAAACGGCGGGCCAGGCCCAGAATGTCTGACCGGCGTTCTCGCAGGGGCGGAATTCGGATTTGCATTACGTTAAGCCGGTAATACAGGTCTTCCCGGAATTCTCCGGTGCGGGTCATTGCTTTCAGGTTGCGGTGGGTTGCGGCAATCATGCGCACATCGACTTTCCGGCTCTGGGTGGAGCCGACCTTGCGGATCTCGCTTTCCTGCAGCACCCGCAGTAGCCGGGCCTGGGCTTCCGCTGGCAGTTCTCCTATCTCATCAAGGAACAGGCTGCCGCCATCGGCGGCTTCAATCAGACCGGTACGGGCGGATACGGCGCCGGTGAAGGCGCCTTTCTCATGGCCGAACAACTCCGATTCAATCAGGCTTTCGGGGATGGCGGCGCAGTTTACTGAAATCAGCGGCTTGGTAGCCCGGGGGCTGAGCAGATGCAGGGCTCTGGCCGCCAACTCCTTACCGGTGCCGGACTCGCCCTGTATCAGGACGGTGGTTTCGGTCGGGGCCACCTTGCGAATCAGCGTGAACACCTTCTGCATGGGCTCGCACTGGCCGTACATGATGGCTGCCGGGTCGGATTCGGTCGCCTGGTGCTGCCCGGTGCTCTCGCCACTGCCGGGCTCAGCAGGCTGCGTACTCTGGCGGGCCAGGATGTTCTCCACGGCTGCGAGCATTTCATCGTGATCAAAGGGCTTGGCGATGTAGTCCACGGCGCCGAGTTTCATGGAATCCACGGCGGAGCGCAGGCTGGCATAGCTGGTCATGATCAGCACCGGGGTGTTGGGCGCCCGGTTGATCATCTCGGTACCCGCCGCGCCGGGCAGGCGCAGATCTGTGATGATCAGGTCAAAGCCGTCCGGTTCCAGGTTGTCCGCTTCCTCAACGGAGACGGCATCCGCCACCTCGTAACCGGCGTGCTGTAGAAGCTTGCGGACCGCGGAGCGGATAATGTCTTCATCTTCAACTATCAGAATACGGGGCATATCGCGTTCACGACCTTTCGTTCGGGGTGCTGTTGCCGGTATCGGTGTCTGGCTCGTAGGCGGGCAGGCGTAACCTCACACAGGTTCCCAGCTGGCGTTCGGTATCGGCCGGGCTTTCCACTTGTACGTTGCCATAGTGTTCTTCAACAATGCTGTACACCAGCGAAAGCCCAAGGCCCGTGCCTTTGTTCGGTGCTTTGGTGGTGTAAAACGGTTCAAAGATATGGTCCAGCTGGTCAGCGGGAATGCCGGTGCCTTCGTCAATCACTTCGATGATAGCGGAGTAGCCATCGCCCTTTCCACTGACCCGAATGGTGCCGCCGTCTGGCGAGGCATCACGGGCGTTGGCCAGCAGGTTGACGAAGACCTGCACCAGGCGTTGCTCATCCCCCAGTATCTGCAGGTTTGCCGGGCACTCATTCATGTACCGGATGCCCATACCCTTGTCACTCAGCGACAACAGGTTGATGGATTCTTCCACGCAGCGGTGGATACTGACCGGCTCATAGCGGTTGGCATGGGCGTGGTTGCCCGTTCGGGCAAAGTTCATCAGTGACTGCAGAATGGCGGAGATGCGTCGGGTTTGCTGCTGTATCTGGTCTGCGGTTTCCAGGATGGACGGGTCGTCGGTTTCCAGTTTCAGGTTCTGGGCCAACGACGAAATACCGGTGACCGGGTTGCCAATCTCGTGGGCAACACCTGCGGCCAGTCGGCCCACGGAGGCCAGCCGTTCACTGTGCATCAGCTCGTCTTCCAGCAACCGGGTTTCGGTCTGGTCTTCCACCAGAATGATAGAGCCACCCTCTGGATGGTCTGGCCCGCTCAGGGCGGCCTTATGAAGGTTCAGCCAGTGGGGCTTGCCGCGCAGGTCCAGCCGGTGTTTGTAACGGTGCAGGTCGTCGCCCCGGTTGAAGTCGTCCAGCAGGGTATGCCAGTGCTCCGGCAGAGCCATGAGTTTGGCGCCGACCACCTCGTCGGCAGAAATGCCGGTGAGCGATTCGATGGCGTGGTTCCACATCAGGATTTCGCCATCCTCACCGACAGAGCAGGCGGGTATCGGCAGGTTCTGCAGGGTCTGCCGGTAGTGGCGCCGCAAGTTGTCGAGCTCCCCCGCCAGGCCGGTGAGCTGGTTCTGGTAGTCGCCCAGCGCCCGTTCCACGTAGCGGATGTCCTGGCCGGTGCCGCCGTGGGTCAGGGGTTTGAAGCCCAGATGGCGTTTGACAATATCCCGGGCCACGGCAGGGCCCAGCAAGCCCGACAGGTTGATTTCAACCTGATCCCGCAGGCGCCTGAGCTGGTAGGGGCGAAACTCCACGTTGGGCAGCTTTAATTGCCCCAGTGCGCGCTCCACTTCCCGCCGGGCCACGGTCGGGCCCAGCGGGTCGGTCAGGTGTTGAACGAAGTCGTTGGAAGATGTTGCCAGCAGTTCCCTACGCTGTGGGCGAGACAGCGCACCCAGGGAGCAGGCCTGTGCCGCGCTGGTTTCTTCCGGAGACGCGGGGCTCAGGATGGAGACCAGTGCAAACACCGAAATGTTGGCCGTCAGGCTGATGAACGTGAACAGATGCCAGTTGTCATAACCCGGAGTGACCGGAAGGTCCAGCCAGGACAGCAGGTCGGCGGCGTAGGAAAACGGCAGCACCAGGGTGGTCATCCAGATGGCCAGGCCGGTCAGCAGTCCGGCGATCAGGCCGCGCCGGTTGCCCTCCGGCCAGTAGATAACGCCGAGGGCGCCTGGTAGCAGCTGCAAGGTGCCGGAGAGCGAGATTGCTCCGAGGATGGACAGGTCCAGGTTCTGGCCAATGGTTTCGTGGAATAGCAGCGCCAGAAACAGGATAACGGCAATGAGCAGGCGTTTTACCCACTGCAGCCACTGATAGATGTCGCCCTGGTCTTTGGGGGTTTTCAGGGGCAGCACAACATGGTTCAGAACCATACCCGACAGCGCCAGGGTGCTGACGATCATCAGTCCGCTGGCGGCGGAAAGCCCTGCGATATACATCAACAGTGTTAGCGCTGGGCTCTCCAGTGCCTGGGCCACCCCGATACTGAAAAACGCCTGGGGCACAACAACACCCAGGGCCTGACCGGCCCAGACAATCAGGGGCACAGGCAGGCCAAGCAGCAGCAGATACAGGGGCAGGCCCCAGCTGGCTTTCGCCAGGGCTCTTGGCGATGGGTTCTCGCTGAAGGTCATATGGTACATGTGCGGCAGGACCAGCGCGGCGGCAAACGACATCAGCAGCAGGGCCCGCCAGCTGCCGTCATTGATCGCCATGGTCATGGTTGCCTCGGGGTGTGAGGCCTGGGCCAACCATTCTTCAAGCCCGTCGGTGCCGCCGAACACACCGAATAACACCACACCACCCAGCACCAGCAGGGCAACCACCTTGACCAGGGAGTCAAAGGCGATGGCCAGCACCAGCCCCTGATGGTTGCCAGAGCTCTGGTGCCGGCGTGCGCCAAAGAGCATGGTGAACAGCACGACGATCAGGCTGAACATCACACTGATGGCTTTGGGTGAGGTGTCAGGCGCGAGCAGGGACGCCGATACCGCAACAGCCTGAATCTGCATGCTCAGCAGCGCCAGAATGGCGGCGGCTGAGCAGAGTGTCACCAGGGTGCCGGCCCACTGGCTGCGATAACGATAGGCAAACAGGTCAGCCAGGGACGTCAGTTGATAAGCGCGGCCGATGCGCAAGATCGGGTTCAGCAACACCGGTGCCAGCAGAAAGGCCCCGGAGATACCCAGATAGTAAGCCAGAAAGCCGTAACCGGATTCCGCGGCCATGCCGATGGCGCCGTAGACTGCCCAGATGCCGGCGTAGACGCCAAGGCTGAGGGTATAAACCAGAGGATGCCGTACCCACTGGCGCAGCAGAGTGCCCCGCTCGGTACTCCAGGCAATGCCGAACAACAGAATCAGGTACAGGAGGCTGGCCAGTAGCAGGCCGCTGGCGCTAAAACTCATTTGGGTCTCGCCGCCATTCGAGCCAGAAGCCGATGGCAATCAGGCCTCCCCAGATCACGTAGGGGCTGTACCAGGCGTTATCTGGTGAGGTCCACCAGTCCAGAATGTTGGGAGAAAAAATATAAATGGCCAGTACCAGCAAAAAGACCAGGCGGTAGATATACATCGGCTCAGTGGTCCGGACGCAAGTGTGTGTTTGGGGTTATACCACGGGCCTGCCGGGATGTCAGGGGGATAGCGTGCCGGCGCCAGTTTTCCCGGCCCCAGGCGAGCACATCGTCCACCGTTGCGTTCAGAAGCGCGGACGGCGGCTGTTGGCCCAGGGCTGCCAGTGCGTTGACCAGGTTGGCTGCGGGCTGTTGGTCATCCAGCGCCGGAGCATGGGTCTGTTTGCTCAGCTTCTGGCCCTGATCGTTCACGATGACGGGAATATGCAGCCACTGCGGTGGCTGGGCGCCAAGAGCACGGAAAATCTGTTGCTGCTGCGCGGTCATGTCCAGTAAGTCGGAGCCCCGCACCACGTGGCTGATGTTCTGGTCGATATCGTCCACCACCACCGCCAGTTGGTAGGCATAGAAGCCCTCCTTACGCAGTAGCACCGGGTCGTCCAGTTCTGCCGCTACTTTCTGTTGCTGATCGCCCAGCAGCAGGTCCTGCCAGTGGCTGAGTTCGTCGGTCAGGGCAAATCGAATAGCGTAGGGGGTATCTCCAGGTGCTGGATGGCCATCTCGGCAGTGGTCCGGATGATAACCGCCGTGTTTTTGGAGCAGTTTTCGGGAGCACCGGCAACGATAGGCTTGATGCCGCGCCAGAAGCTGGCCAATGGCAGCCTGGTAGGCGTCGTGGCGCCGGGATTGAAATCGTACCGGTTCGTCGGGAAACAGCCCGTGGCAATCCAGGGAATAGAGAATCTGGCCGGTGGCCTCGGGGGGCTCCCGTAGCGGGTCCAGGTCTTCGATACGAACCAGCCAGTCGCCACCGGCGGTGCGGGCTTCCAGCCAACTGGCCAGGGCGGTTACAAGGGAGCCGAAATGCAGCGGTCCTGTCGGGGAAGGGGCAAAACGCCCACGGTACCGTGGTTGCTCCATAGAGACTCAGTAAGCCGGCTGCTCATGCGGCCGGCTATCGGTGGGGCTCAGATGCCAGTCTGGCGCTCGCGGATTTCCGCCAGGGTTTTGCAGTCGATGCACAGTGTGGCCGTCGGGCGAGCTTCCAGGCGACGAATGCCGATCTCCACGCCGCACTGATCGCAGAAGCCGTAGTCGTCTTTGTCGATGCGGTCGATGGTCTGGTCAATCTTTTTGATCAGCTTGCGCTCGCGATCCCGGGTGCGCAGCTCCAGGCTGAATTCTTCTTCCTGGGTTGCACGGTCACTGGGATCCGCGTAATTTGCGGCGTCTTCCTGCATGTGGTGCATGGTGCGGTCCACTTCTTCCATCAGCTCCTGTTTCCATTGCAGGAGCAGATTTTTGAAGTGCTGCAGCATGTCAGCACTCATGTAGTCTTCACCCTTTTTCATTTCATAAGGGGTGAAATTGGTAAAACGTTCGCGTGGTTGTTCTGCAGTGTTTGCCATTGAACCCGGCCTCTTGTTTGTACTACTACAAGAACGCTTTGCTTCCGCCGCGCCAGCACGGTTGCTGCGCGGTTTAACCCTGGATAAAAGCATTCGTCCTGAAACGGGAATTTGCGGAAAATAGCAGATTAGTCTCAGGGTGGCCAGCCTTGTGACAACGACTTTTTGCGGAGATCACATGAAGTTTGCTGAACCTTTGGTGGAAGGGCGGCTGATTCGCCGCTACAAACGCTTCCTTGCCGATGTGCGATTGCCCGATGGCGAGGAGGTAACGGCCCACTGCCCGAACACCGGCTCCATGCTGGGCTGCCAGCCCGATAACGCCAGGGTCTGGCTGAGCCGTAGCGATAATCCCAAGCGCAAGTTGAAGTACACCTGGGAGCTGGTGGAAACCGCCCCGGCGGTATTTGCCTGCGTGAATACCGCCCGTCCCAACGCCCAGGCACGGGAGGCCATTGAAGCCGGGCGGGTACCGGAGCTGGCCGGTTACACAGAGTGCCGGGCAGAAGTGCGTTACGGTGATGAGAAAAGCCGGATAGATTTGTTGTTGTCGGGCCATCCGGCGCGGCCAGACGCCTGGGTTGAGGTGAAGAATGTCACGCTGGCGGACGGTTCAAGCGGCTATTTCCCGGATGCGGTGACCGAAAGGGGCCAGAAGCACCTTCGGGAACTGATGGCGCAGGTTGCAAAAGGCGACCGGGCGGTACTCTTCTTTGTGGTTAACCACACAGGAATCGAAAGGGTGCGCCCGGCGGATCATATTGATGCCCACTATGGCGAGTTGTTACGCCAGGCGAAGGCCGCCGGGGTCGAGGTGCTGGCTTATCGCGCCGCGCTGTCGGGACCGGATGGCAACCCGGGAGGCGGGCTGGACCTGACCGAAGCGGTGCCGGTCAGTCTCCAAGCCTGATTTCGATCTGGTCACCGTTCTGGCGTACCTCCAGGGCGGTCAAGGCATCGCCCTGGCAAGGGCCCGCAATGCATTCACCGGTGCCGGGCTTGAACAACGCGCCGTGGGTAGAGCATTGGATAAACAGGTTGTCGGCGTCCATGAATTTGCCCGGCATCCAGTTCAGTTCGATGCCCAGGTGCGGGCAGATGTTCAGGTAGGCTTTCGGCTCGCTACCATCCAGAAACACAAAACCGGTCAGGGGCATGCCTTCCGGTTCACGGGCTTTCTGTTTCAGCCGGAATTCAATAAACCGACCTGGAACCAGTTCCGTTGCCGGGCAAACGGTCTCCCAGGGATGGTTCTGTTCCGTCATTTTGGCAGCAGGGCGTATCGCATGCGGGTGCCGTGGTTCAGTGACATCACGATTTCATCGGCCTCCAGGCGATGGGGGAAATAGCAGCCGGAGATCTTGGCGCTGGCGATGCTGGCACCCTCCATCCGGGATTTGGAAAAGTCGATGCCGCGCAGGTCGGCGCCCCGGAAGTAAGCGTGGCGCAAATCCAGCCCCTTGGCGTCGAGGCCGCGTAAATCCAGGCCCCGGAAGTCGCCATGGGCAAAACTGGGCAGGTCGCTCAGTTTTGCTTTCTCGGCATTGAACGCCTTGATGTCTTCGCTGCGCAGTATGTCATACAGCGGGTGATCAATCTGATGCAGTTCGTGTTCCTGAATGTCGTCCATCTCACACCTCGAATGGAATGATGCCAAGCGTACGCAGGTAAGTTTAGACGCTTTGGCTCGGTGGCAAGCCAAAGTGCTGCCGAATTCGGTCTGCAACTGCTTCTGCTACATGCTCCTGGTCGGTATGCAGGTGCACGGTGTGGGTTTTCTCCTCCACCGTCAGTGGCTCGAACCAGCGTTGCTGTGCATCCAGCAGGTCTTCGGTGGCTTCCGAGGCATCGCCTTTGCGTTTGCGCACCCACTCCCGCCTTAGCTGTTCCGGGGCCTCGCAGTGCAGCAGCGCAAAGGGCACGCCCTGGGCCTCGGCCACCTTGGCAAAGAGGGTGCGTTCGCGTTCTTTCAGGCAGGCGGCATCCACGATGACAGAAAGCCCGGAGGCCAGCAGGTCCTGGGCCAGATCGGCGAGGTGCTGGTAAGTCTGTTCGGTGACTTCCGGGCTGTACAGGTCCGTGCCAACGCCAGATTTGCTGTCGTCCAGCGGTCCAAGGCCGTGCAACCGCTTGCGCTCAACATCTGAGCGTAGCCTGATCAGGTTCAGCTCGCCGGCCATGGCGGCACTGACGCAGGTTTTGCCGCTGGCTGAAAGCCCGGTGGTGGCCAGCAGGTAATGGTTGGGGATCTCGCCGTAATCTTCCGCCAACTGGGCGTAATCCCGGTAGCGTTGCATCAGGCCGGCTTTTTCGCCCTCGCCCAGGCTGGGGTTAGCCATGGTGAACAAGGCAATCTTGGCCCGGACCATCGCCCGGTAAGCCTTGTAGAGCGGGAGCAGCGCCAAGGCTTCGAAATCGCCCCGGTATTCCAGATAGCTGTTCAGTACCAGGTTGGCCAGCAGCGGTTCACGGCGGGATTCCAGGTCCATCAGCAGAAACGCCAGATCGTTGATGACATCAATCCAGCGGAACGGCTCATTGAATTCGATGCAGTCGAACACCGTGACCTGATCGTTGAACACCGTAATATTGGCCAGGTGCAAGTCGCCATGGCATTCCCGCACCATGCCCTTGGCCCTGCGGCTGGCAATCAGCTCCCGGTGCCGCTCGAAGGTGGTCCGGGTCCATTCTTCCAGATTGTCCAGCTGCAGCAGCAGGGTGTTGTCGTCCAGCATCGGGCGAATCTGGTCGAAGTTTTCCTGCATCGCGGCGTACACCGCTTCCGGGGTGCCCAGGGGTTTATCTTCGGCAACGGCAGGCAAGCTATCGTGGAACTGCGCTACCTGGCGGGACAGGTTGGTGAGCATCTCCGGTGGCAGGTCACCGCGCTCCTGGCGCTTGTCGAACAGCTGGTCCTGGTCGAACTGGCGCATGCGGATGGCGTATTCAAAGGCTTCTCCCTCGCCGCCGATAACAGGTTGCTCCGGTGTGCCGGTAATGGGAAAAACGTCCTGGTACAGTTCCGAGGCCAGGCGGCTGTTGAGTCGGAGTTCTTCCTCGCAGAAGTGCTTGCGGCGCGCCAGGGTGGAGAAGTCCAGAAAGCCGAAATCCAT
Source organism: Marinobacter sp. GH_1 (assembly GCF_048595985.1). Classification (NCBI taxonomy): domain Bacteria; kingdom Pseudomonadati; phylum Pseudomonadota; class Gammaproteobacteria; order Pseudomonadales; family Marinobacteraceae; genus Marinobacter; species Marinobacter sp. GH_1. The sequence goes on from NZ_CP184460.1 coordinate 624,578, forward strand.
CGGTTTTTTGATCTTGTAGGCGTAGCTGCCGGTCAGTAACACCTGTGAAATATGGGTTTCAATGACCTGGAAGCCCTGTACCGGGTGGTCATACAGTGCCGGGTTTTGCAGTGCCTTGATCAGTGTTTCCGATGGGGTCGCGCTCACGGTGTGCTCCTGGTTCCCTGAACTCATTGATTTTTATCGCTCTGTTCTGATTGGCCTACTATAACGGGCGGATTACAGAAATAACACACAACAGACCTGCCGAAGGGGTCGCCCGCTTCGTTATAATCCGGCCATGACCAAATCTCGTTCCCCCCGTAAAAAATCGTCCAAATCCAGGCCAGCGGCCAAACGCAGCGGTTTCTGGCGTTTCATGTTTCGTGTCGGGGCCCTGGGCCTGGTGCTTCTGGCCGGCTGGATGGTGTACCTGGATGCGGTTGTAACCTCCCGTTTTGAGGGCCGCCGTTTTGAAGTGCCGTCCCGTGTCTACGCCCGGCCGTTGGAGCTTTATGATGGCGCGAGCGTAAGCGCGGCAGGCCTTGCCCGGGAGCTGGAATTGGCCGGCTACCGGGCCGGAGATGGCGTTCGGGCCGGGACTTATCAGCGAAATGGCGGGCGGTTTATGATCAGCGCTCGTGGTTTCAGGTTCCCCGATGGTGAAGAGCCCAGGCGCCGATTGTCATTGGTGGTGTCGGGAGACCGTGTTCAGTCGTTTTCGGTGGTCGCCGGCCCGGATTCCCCGATTGTCCGGCTGGAACCGGCCCAGATCGGCGGTATCTACCCCTCCCACCGGGAGGACCGGGTGCTGGTTCGGCTGGATGAAGTACCGGAACTGTTGCCCCTTGGCCTGATGGCTATTGAGGATCGACAGTTTTACGATCATTACGGCGTTGCGCCGCTGTCTATTGCCCGGGCCATGCTGGCCAACGTTAAAGCCGGGCAGATTGTGCAGGGCGGCAGTACCCTGACCCAGCAGTTGGTGAAGAACTTTTTCCTGACCCGCGACCAGACCCTGGTACGCAAGGGCAATGAAGCCTTGATGTCGATCCTGCTGGAATGGCATTACGAGAAAGACGACATTCTGGAAACCTATCTGAACGAGGTCTACCTTGGCCAGGCAGGCAACCGCAGCATCAACGGCTTTGGCCTGGCCAGCCAGTTTTTCTTTGGGGAGCCCCTGAAAGATCTGGACGTTCATCAGATTGCCCTGTTGATCGGTATGGTCAAAGGCCCCAGTTACTACAATCCGCGCCGACACCCGGAGCGCGCCAAGGCTCGGCGAGACCTGGTGCTGTCGGAAATGGCCGAGGCCGGGCTAATCAGCGCTGATGACGCTACTCGCGCTATCGGCCAGCCCCTGGGTGTGAGCGCCCGGCCGTCCTATACCGACAACCGTTACCCGGCGTACATTGACTTGGTGCGCCGGCACCTGGGGCGCGATTACCGTGAAGAAGACCTGCAAAGCGAGGGTTTGCGCATCTTCACCACCCTGGACCCAGCGGTTCAGGATGCGTCAGAAAAGGCGATTCGCGATACTCTGCCCCGGCTGGCCCGCGGTGAGACCCGCGAGGCTCTTGAGGCGGCCCTGGTGGTCACCGCCAAGGACACCGGCGAGGTGTTGGCGCTGGTGGGCGGAAAAGACCCGGAGTTTGCCGGTTTCAACCGTGCGGTGGACGCCCGCCGGCCGATTGGCTCGCTGATCAAACCGTTTACCTACCTGGCAGCTCTGGAGCAGGCCGACCGGTATACCTTGATTACGCCGGTACAGGATCGCGCGTTTACCCTGGAGTTTGACGACGGCCGGTTGTGGCAGCCCAAGAACTTTGATGGTGAGGAGCGTGGCGAAGTGCCCCTGCACCTGGCCCTGTCCCGATCCTACAACCTCCCGGCAGTGCGTGTCGGGCTGGATGTCGGCATCCCGCGCGTGCAGAAAGTGTTGAGGGCATTTGGGGTGACCACACCGATTTCGGACTATCCCTCGCTGCTGCTTGGCTCGATGTCGTTGACGCCGGCGGAAGTGGCCCAGCTCTACCAGGGGCTGGCTACCTCGGGCTTCAACACACCCTTGCGGACCATTCGGGAAGTGACCGATGCCCGCAACGAGCCTTTGTCTCGCTACAGCCTGAAGGTCGACCGGGTTGCCGATCCCGCTGCTGTGCACCTGGTGCAGTACGCCATGCAGGAAACCATGCAGGAGGGGACGGGCCGCTCTGCATACCTCACCCTGCCTGATCGCCTGACATTGGCGGGAAAGACCGGCACAACCGATCAGGGCCGGGACTCCTGGTTTGCCGGGTTCAGTGGTGATTATCTGGCGGTGGCCTGGGTGGGGCGTGACGATAACGGCCCCACGGTATTGACCGGCGCCTCTGGCGCCTTGCCGGTGTGGTCTGCAATGATGGCGCAGTTGCCACAGCATGGCTTTTCACCGGTCATGCCGGACGGTGTCCAGTATCATTGGGTCAATGCCCGCGAACAGGCATTGACGGGAGAGCGGTGTGAGGATGCCCGTCTGGTGCCATTTATCGCCGGCAGTGAGCCCCGGCAGCGCCTGGACTGCGAAGGGCAGTTCGGCCGGCAAATACGCAGTTGGTTTGAAGGATTGTTCCGATGAATAAAACAACGATTACCCGCGCCGGTTGCCTGGCCATGGCGCTGGGTCTTGCAGGTTGCGCCAGCGGCCCCGGGGGTGGCTCTATCTACGTACCTATGGGCGGCGACGATCGCTCGAGTGCGCCGGAACCGCCAAGAACCGCGGAACCGCAAGAAGAGTCTGAGCCCCGGGTATGGCGCAAGAGCGAGCAGCCCGAGGTGAGTGAGCCGGAGGCGCCCGCTACCCGCTCGCCCAGTTATCGGGAGTCCGGTGACGAACTGCCGGCCGCAGCGGTCAGCCTGATTCGTGACGCCGACCAGCGCCTGGCGCAGGGGGACTCTGCCGGCGCTATCGCCCGCCTGGAGCGGGCACAACGCATAGCGCCGCGTTCCTCAGAGGTTTATTTCAAGCTGGCGGAAGCCTATGTGTCTGGTGACAATCTGGGGGCGGCAGAACAGTTCACGCTGAAAGGTCTGTCGCTGGCGGGTAACGATTCGAGGATGCAGCGCTCGGGTTGGTTGCTGCTGGCGGATATTCGCCGGGCCAGGGGTAATGTGGCCGGGGCCGATCAGGCTGAGGCCCGTGCCGGGGCTTTGTGATAGGAGAATGTCAGGAGAGCAAAGGCCGTCCCTGGCCTTTGCGTCAATGCAGCGCTATTAAGGCTGCAGCGGGATGGGGTCAGCCACAGTGGTTTCGCCGGCGATGACGTCGAGGGTCTGGGTACCCTCAAACTCGATCTCGTCGTCGGTTTCGTTATCATCCAGCTGGCAGCTGTAGCTGATGGTGTAGGTGCCCTCGGTGAGGAAGGCGGCGGTCCACTCATACAGGTTGCCATCTTCCTGCTCGTTGACCGGCACCACCATCAGCGGATTGAGGCCGTCTCGCTCGACGTTCAGATCTACCGGCTCGTCAATCTCACCCTCGTAGACATAGACTGCACCTTCATAGTTCGGGCTGCAGTCGAGCTGCTCCGGGTCTTCATTGCGAGCTTGCAGGATAGTGGCGTAATCCACCTCGCCAGTCAGCTCACCCACCTCCAGGTTGTTGACCAGGCGAAGTACCGGCTTGAGCATGTAATCCGCCAGCGCCTTTCCGGGAGGGTTCACAATGGATTTGCGAACATCAAAATCGATGGTGAAGCTCTGGCTGGTGTCGGCGGCAACAACAAAGCTGCCTTTGAGTTTCAGGCCGCTTTGCTCGCCGGAGGGCACCGCCAGGGTATAGCGGGCATCACCTTCGGATTCCTTGGTCACCCAAGACTGCTCAGTATCGACAATCAGGCGGATTTCCTCATATTCACCGGCAGGTACTTCCTCGTCGGTAATCAGAGGCTCGGTCACGCCGCCTTGCAGGGTGAGCAGGTCAATAATCCCGACTTCGTCCAGGCTGAACTCCTGCCACTGTCCATCCACCGGTTTGAGCCGGATCGCATTGAACGCCACGTTCACGCTGCTTAGATCCATGGTGGGAGCATCAGTGAGCCCCATGGATACCGTCCCTGTTTGCCCAGAAGAGAGGCTGCCGTCACCGCTCCCACCACAGGCGGCCAATGCGGCCGCAAGGGCGGAGACCGCGAAAACTTGGGTTGAACGCTTCATAAATCCTCCGGTTCGTATCCGTTGCGTTGTTTATCCGGCGTTGCAATCGCCAGTAATGACTTCACGATCCGGAATCGCTGCGGGTTCCCCTCGATTTGATTAACATTTACACATGAGTTGGTCATAATTCGCCGATAAGGGCAGGGCTGTTATAGACTGCGCGCTTCCGTAAACCGTCATCAGGCAGTACTTTTTGGCCATTCTTCCGTTTCGCCCATCCGCCCAAAAGCGATTTCAGCGCCTGGTGCAGCCGCACCTGACGGCGTTGCACAGCTTTGCCTATCGATTAACCGGTAGCCTTCAGGACGCCGAGGATCTGGTGCAGGATGTGGTGGTGAAGCTCTACCCGCGCCTGGATGAGCTGGAATCCGTGGATCAGCTCAGGCCGTGGTTAAACCGGGTGTTGTACCGTCAGTTCATCGATTCCGTCAGAAAGAAGGGGCGCCAGGCCGATCGTCCGGTGAGCGAATTGATGGAGGCGGAGAGTCAGTCTGATTGGCTCGACAGCCAGATGTCGGACGATCAGTCGCCCGAGCTGGAGCTAAACAAAGAGCGGCTTGGCCCAATGCTCGACCGGGCGCTGGAACAGATGTCGCCGGACCAGCGCACCCTGCTGTTGCTTCACGATGTGGATGGCTGGCGCCAGGAAGATGTGGCGGAAGTGTTGGGCGTGCCCATCGGAACCGTCAAATCCCGGCTGCATCGCAGTCGGGCTGCCTTGAGGAAGCATCTTCAGTTGGCAATGGAACCGGATGATGATTCCGGGCGTCTGGAACATTGAGGTGATAACTATGTCCTGTCGGCAAATCCAATCACAATTGCCCGACTATGTTCGGGGCCAGCTGCCCGCCGATGAGTCGCAGGTGGTGCGCGCGCACCTGGAGAGTTGTGCTCTGTGCCAGCAGCACGAGGTGTTCGAGCGCTCGCTGATGTCCGAATTGGCTTCACGCTGCAGGCTGCCGGAAGCGTCACCGGGCTTTGAAAACCGGGTGTTCGGCCAGCTTCCCGCACCGGCCTCCAATCACAAGGTTCATGTGGCCTGGGGCGGTGCCGTTGCGGCCGCGCTGGTGCTGGGTCTGATGCTCGGCCAGGGGGGAGATAAACCCGCGCTTGAGCCGGAAGTGGCAGCCACGGCCCCGGCCGAAGAAGCGGCGGCTCCGTCAGAGATGGCGCCGGTGGAACGGACAGTACGGCTGGCCTTTAATGCCGGTGAAGCCCTGGATGATGTTACCTTGACACTGGATCTGCCGCCCCATGTAGAGTTGTCAGGCTTGCCCGGTCAGCATCGGGTCAGCTGGCAGGTGAGTCTTGTACAGGGCGACAATGTGCTGGAGTTACCCTTGACGATTCTGTTTCCCGGCGCCGGCGAGTTGGTTGCCGAACTCGATGCAAATGGTCGTCAGAAAGTTTTCAGGGCGATGGTGCCCTAGTACCCGAACGATGATGGCCCGGCAGCCTCCGGCAGTCGGACAAATCACGAGGAGCCTGCAACATGAGCGTTTGTGAATCCTGGTGGCGGGCCAGCTCTTCCCGCTTGATGCTGGCGGCCGTGCTGGTAGTGAGCGCCCCTTTGGCGCTGGCTGACGACCTTGATGTGACCATGAGAATGGTGGACGACAGCGAAGATCTCACCGGTGCCGTGACTCGGGAAATACGCCTGCCGGAGTTGCCCGGATTGCGCCGCCATGAACGGGGTAATACCTTGGCGCCCGGCAGGGCAACGGCAGAGGATGCCAGAGAGCGGGGGCGGGAATTTGGCCAGTCGGTCTCCGAGCGTGCCCGGGAAGTCCGGGGTGGAAATCCGGATATCGGGCGTGACAGTCTGCCGGAAACTGTACGGGATCTTGACGAACTGAGGCCTGAGCTACCGTCACCATCGTCACGTCCCTGATCTTTTATCTGTGTTAACCTCAGGGCTCGCCCGGAACGGGGCTGCCCCGGCCGGTTCCGTTGATGTCGAGCCTGAGGTTTTCGGTTGTTCAAGACCCTTCGTTTTGTGGGCCTGTTGGCCATCTCCGCTGTCGTTGTTGCCGAGCCGGATCAATCCGCGCAGCAGGCCATGGCCACTGGCATTGAACAGTTTCAGCAGGGCGATTATCCCGCCGCACGGCAGCAGTTTGAAGCGGCCAGGGAGCTGGGTCACGACAGCCCGGCCCTGACCTACAACCTGGCGGTCACATACTACAAAACCGGTGATTATCCGGCCGCCGAAGCTCTGTTTCTCCAGCTTTTGCAGGGGCCAAATCAGGCTCTTGCCCACTACAATCTCGGTCTGGTTGCCCTGGCGGATGGCCGAACGGCCGAGGCAGAACGCTGGTTTCAGGAATCTGCCCGTCAGGAAGCGCCAGAAACCATCCGTGAGCTGGCACAGCGGCAGCTGGCCAAACTGGCCGAAGACGCCCCCTCTGACTCGTCCTCGATGAAATCGATTGCCCAAGGCTACTTGGCTACCGGGCTTGGCTACGACAGCAATGTGGCCGGCGTTCCCGACGACTCGCCGAGCGACAGAGGCAGCTTTTTCGCCGAGCTGGTGGCGGCGGGCACTCTGAGCCAGCCGGTCAGCGAGCACTGGCGGGTGGTCTGGGATGGCGTGATTTATGGTCAGGATTATACCCGCGGCCGGGCGGACGACACGTCTGTGGTTCAGGCCCGGGCGGCCGGGGTGCGCCGCTTTGACCAGTGGGAACTTGGCCTGCGTGCCGGTGCCTCACGGGCCTGGCTGGGCAATGATGAGCTGGAAACCCGTGTAGGCCTGAGCCTGTTCGGCCGTTCCGGCGTTTGCCCGTTATCCGACTGGCTGTCCGGCTGTTCATGGTCGGTGTCAGCGGATCAGGTGAATGGTGGCCCGGATTACGCCGCCTATGATGGCCAGTGGTACCAGTTTGAAGTCCGTGCCGAACAAAACGTTGATTGGCTGCTTGTTGAAGCATTCTATCGTTGGCAGCGCAATCATCGGAAAGACTTTCAACAGGACGAGTTTTTCGCCAGCGTATCCCCGGTCCATCATGAACTGGGCGTTGAGGCGATTTATCCGGTTGGGCCGGCTCTTTCGGTAGGGGCGGAGGTTGCCGTGCGGCACAGTCGTTACGAAGATCCACACCAATGGCTCGAACAAGGCACACTGGCCACTCAGCGGCGCCGGGATGTGCGGCGGGAGTTCGGGCTGATGGCGGAGTACGCAATCAGTCGGCAATGGCTGGTGCGTAACCAGTGGCTGTTCCGGGATCAGAATAGCCGGATTGACCGGTACGATTACCGTCGTCACACCTATACAGTATCGCTGGAAGGGGTATTCTGAAAACCATCAGCCCTGGCCCGAGGTGGCCAGAGCTGACAAGACGACCCTGTTACAGGGTCGCCATGACTTTCCGGGCTGCGGCCAGGGTGAACTCAATGTCCTCATCGCTGAGGGCCGCTGTGGTAAAGCCCGCTTCGAATGCCGAGGGCGCAAGGTAGATGCCTTCCTTCAGCATTCCCTGGAAGAACTTCTTGAAACGTTCCACATCGCACGCCATCACCTGTTCGAAGGTGGTCACCGAGGGCTCATCGGTGAAGAAAAAGCCGAACATGGCGCCAGCGGACTGGACGGTCAGCGGGATGCCGGCTTCGTCGGCGGCGGCTTTCAGGCCATCACGCACCTTGTTGGTTTTGTCCGTCAGCTTGTCGTGGAAGCCGGGCTCAGAAATGGCATTCAGGGTGGTCAGGCCCGCGGTCATGGCCAGGGGGTTGCCGCTCAGGGTGCCGGCCTGGTAGACCGGACCCAGTGGAGAAATGTGCTCCATGATTTCCCGCTTGCCGCCAAAAGCACCCACCGGCAAGCCGCCACCGATCACTTTGCCCAGGGCGGTCAGGTCCGGCTTAACGCCGTAGAAGCCTTGGGCACCGCCGAGTGACACCCGGAAGCCGGTCATTACTTCGTCAAAAATCAGCACCGTGCCGTGTTCATCGCAGACGTCCCGCAGCCCTTCCAGGAACCCAGGTACCGGCGGAATGCAGTTCATGTTGCCGGCAACAGGTTCGACAATAATAGCTGCCACCTGATCGCCGATGTCCTTGAAGGTCTCACGTACCTGATCGATGTCGTTGTAGTTCAGGGTAATGGTGTGTTCGGCCAGGCTGGCGGGAATGCCCGGGGAGTTGGGTACGCCCAGGGTGAGAGCGCCGGAGCCGGCCTTCACCAGCAGCGAATCCACGTGGCCGTGGTAGCAACCCTCAAACTTTACAATCTTGTCCCGGCCGGTGTAGCCACGGGCCAGGCGAATGGCGCTCATGGTGGCTTCGGTGCCGGAGTTGACCATGCGCACCAGTTCAATGGAGGGCACCAGTTCACACACCTTTTTCGCCATCTCGGTTTCGATGGCCGTAGGAGCGCCATAGCCCACACCCAGATCCACCTGGGCGTGCAGGGCCGCTTTAATGCGCGGGTCTGAGTGGCCAAGAATCATCGGGCCCCAGGAGCCGATAAAGTCGATGTAACGGCGGTCATCTTCGTCGTACAGATAAGCGCCTTCGGCATGCTTGAAGAAAACCGGAGTACCGCCAACACCGCGGAAGGCCCGCACCGGTGAATTTACGCCGCCCGGAATGTATTTCTGGGCCTGTTCGAATAGCGTTTCAGAGTGAGTCACGGATAGCTCCTGTCAGTTTGAAGATGAGAAAAGAGGGTGATGCCTGGCCACCAGCCGGGTAAAGGTTTCCGCTCTGTGCCGGATGTCCTCCGGAGTGCCACCAAACAGACCTCCCACTACCGCAATCAGGTCTGCGCCGGCACGGATCAGGGCTTCGGCGTTGTCGGTGGTGATGCCGCCAATCGCGGTAATCGGAAGCGCCAGCGCTCTGGCTTCCGTCAATACAGTCGTTTCTGCAGGTGGTGCACCGGGTTTGGTGGCCGAGCTGTAGAACCGGCCAAACGCCAGGTAGTCGGCCCCTGCCGCCTTGGCGTTGCGGGCAAGGTCCAGCCGATGGTGGCAGGTAATGCCGATGACGGCCTCTGGCCCCAGAACATGCCGGGCGTCGGCCAGGGTGCAATCTTCCTGGCCCAGGTGCACACCCGCAGCGCCCACCCGCAGGGCCAGTTCCGGGTCATCGTTAATCAGCAGGGGCACGCCGGCCTGGCGGCACAGAACGTTCAGCTCCGTTGCCTCGCGCAATCGCTCGGCACTGGTGCCTACCTTGTCGCGGTACTGTACCAATGTCGCTCCGCCCTGCAATGCCGCTTCCACGGCGGCAATCAGCTGATCTGCCGGGGTCAGTGCGTTATCGGTAATGGCATACAGGCCAGGTTTTAGCATCCGGTTCAGCGTTCCCACAGAATGCCCCGGTCGGGAACCCGTTGACCCTTGCCTACGTTCAGCGCGTGCAGAAGGGCGCGATGAACGTAGTTCTGCGCCTGGGATATCGATGCCCTGGCCGATAGCCCGCTGGCGCGCCCGGCCGCGATGGCGGCCGCCAGGGTACAACCGGTGCCGTGGAACTCATTGGCGCCCACCCGCTCCACTTCCCAGTGCATGGGTTCCGGAGCATGGTTGTACAGGGTGTTGATGATGTGGATGCCTGTGCCGTGACCACCTGTAGCCAGAACCGATTGACAGCCGGCGTCAATGAGGTTTCGCGCGGCCTGGTCCGGGTCTTCGCTGCCACCCAACTGGGCCAGTTCAACACCGTTGGGTGTGATCATTTCCGCTCTGGGAAACAGCCGGGTTTTCATGGCTTGAACCAATGCTTCATCGGCAAGATCGCCGCCGCCAGCTGCCTTGATGACCGGGTCGACAATCAGCGGTAACTCCGGCTGGCTGTCGAGAAACTCCACCAGCACATCGACCACATCGGCATTGCCCAGGGCGCCGGTCTTGATGGCATGGATGGGCACATCTGCTGCCAGGCACTGCAGTTGTTGCCGGATCAGCTCAGCGTTGACAGGCTCGGCGCCATACACGTTCTTGGTGTCCTGCACGGTCAGGCAGGTCAGCACTGGCAGGGGGTGCCCGCCAAGGGAAGTAATCGCCTGGATATCGGCCTGAATGCCAGCACCACCGGAGGGGTCCAGCCCTGACAGCACCAGAACATGGGGGCGGGTGTAGCTATTAATGGTTGCTCTCCTCAAAAGGGTTTTACAACAGCCAGAATGACCACTGCTAACAGAATGAATACCGGAACCTCGTTAAACCAGCGATAGAACACGTGGCTGCGGGTATTCTTGTCATCCCGGAAGACTTTCACCAAGTGGCCGCAATAGAAATGGTAGACGACCAGCAGCGCGACCAGAGCCAGTTTGGCGTGCATCCAGCCCATGCTGAAATAACCGGACACATTGTAACTGAGTAACCAGATTCCAAAGACCACCGTGGCGATCATTGAAGGTGTTGTTATGCCCCGGTACAGCTTGCGCTCCATGATCTTGAAGCGTTCGCGGCCCGGCTGGTCCTCACAGGCTGCATGGTACACGAACAGTCTGGGCAGATAGAAAATGCCGGCAAACCAGCACACCAGGGAAATGATATGAAACGCTTTGACCCACAACATCCATCAACTCCGTCGGTATTGGTAATAGCTTTCGATGTCTGATTGAAGCACGACACCATAAACCCGCTGAATCATCGGGGCTACATGGCGTTGTACGTACAGCGCCTCAGCCTGGGTCGAGTCGAATTCGTTCAGGGCCTCTTCCAGGGTGGCTTGATATTGCACTGGCGCCACATCCCGCCGGTTGGCCGGGATTTCCATCAGGTCGACGGTGTCTGGGGGTGCGATGCCTTCTTCGGCAACCTGTTTTTCGGTGTCTTCAAGGTAGCGGGCAAGATCCACTGCCGGTAACAGAGCGGTTGGCCCGTTGCTGCCCTCGACCAGCAACCATTTGGGTTCCGACTTCAGTGCCTTGCGGGCTTCATCCGGGGTCAGCTCCCGATCCGTACGCAAAATGCTCCGGTCCATGATCGCGCCCACAGACACTCGTCTTAACGCCTGGATCACTGGTGAATTCTGGTAACTCAGGCCCTGGTTTTTCAGAATGGTCAGGAACAGGGATTTTTTTCCGAAAGCTTCGCTGGTCACCAGGCTGGCGGTGGTGATGATCAGCATGCCAGGCAGAATGATGTTCGGGTTTCGAGTCAGTTCCATCAAGGCCATCAGAGCGGCCAGCGGTGCCTGTAGCACCGCCCCCATCATCGCCCCCATGCCCAGCATGGCGTAAAAGCCCACCGACGATGCCAGCTCGGGGAAGATCTGGGCGCCGATCAGCCCCATCGCTCCGCCAAGGGTCGCCCCCATGAAAATGGTCGGGCCGATCACGCCACTTGGCATACCAAGCCCGATAGACAACCCGGTAATCACCAGTTTTGCCACGCCCACGCCAAGCAGCAGCCAGAACCCCAGCTCGCCGTGAATGGTTTCGCTGACCGTGTCGTAACCAATACCCATGGTTTCCGGAACCAGGATCGCAAACGGCACCATCAGCAGGCCAGCCACCGTGATACGGAGCAGTACCGGCCGGTGGTGATGGCGCCCCATGTTGTCCACCAGATGGATAAAGGCCGCGGCGGCAATTCCGATGATCACGGCAATCGCGAGGATCCATGGAATTTCCAGCAGAGAGTTCATAGTCAGTGCGGGCACGCTGAAGGCTGGCTCCGAGCCGTAGACAATCTGGGTAATGATGGCGGCACTGACCGCCGCCAGAATAATTGGCGTAAAGCCGGCAATGGTGTACTCCATCATCACCACTTCCATGGCGAAGATCACGCCGGCAATCGGCGTGTTGAAAGACGCCGAGATAGCGGCTGCACAGCCGCAGGCCACCAGGGTTCGTATGCTGTTGTTGGGCAGCCTCAGCCATTGCCCGAACAGGCTTGAAAACGCCGCGCCCAGGTGCACCGCAGGGCCCTCCCGGCCAGCCGACTGGCCGGATACTACGGTGGTAACCCCGGCAACAAACTGAACCATGGCGCTTTTGAACGATATGTAGCCCTGATGGTAGTTCAGGCGCTCCATAATGTGGACGATGCCCACCTTGCGATCGTGAATGGACAGTTTGTGCAACAGAATGCCCAGACCAACGGCGCCGGCCAGCGGCAGCAGCCCCCTGGTCAGAATATCCAGTTGCTCGAAGTTCTCTGAGCCCGCACCGGGCAGGAAATGTTCCAGCGGCCATTCAATGGCGAGCCGGAACAACAGAATCACCGCCCCGGTGACAATTCCGGACAACAGCCCAAGCACAGCCAGTTGTGGCAGTGCATCGACACCCGACAGTTTCCTCCGGAAAACGGGGATCAGGTTCTCAGTGATCTGTTGCCTGATGTTACGCATGAGCACCGGGTTCCGGGTCGATGGGCGGGTCCTTCAGAAGGATTCTGACAACATTGTAACCATGGGTCTGCAGGCTGCAATAAGTCCTTGGATTATCATGGTAGACTACTCGGGAATTCTGACCAGACCACGTTGGAGATGAGTGTGATTAAAATAGGCATCGTTGGGGGAACCGGGTACACCGGTGTTGAGCTGTTGCGGATTCTTGCCGTTCATCCGGACGCAGAAGTGAAATGCATCACTTCGCGCTCCGAGGCTGGTATGCCGGTGGCCGACATGTACCCCAATCTGCGAGGGCATTTTGACCTGGCCTTCTCGGAGCCTGATTCGGCGGTGCTGGCACAGTGCGACCTGGTGTTCTTTGCCACGCCTCACGGGGTTGCCATGCGCATGGTTCCGGAACTGATGGCCGCCGGCGTTCGTGTGGTAGACCTGTCTGCGGATTTCCGCCTGAAAGACCTGGATGTCTGGGCCCAGTGGTACGGTATGCCCCATGAAACACCGGAGTGGGCACAAAAAGCGGTTTATGGCCTGCCTGAGGTAGCACGTGACGCGATTCGCCAGGCCCAGTTGGTCGCCAACCCTGGTTGTTATCCCACGGCGGTGCAGCTTGGCTTCCTCCCCTTGCTCGAACAGGGGTTGGTAGACCCCAGCCGGCTGATTGCCGATGCCAAATCCGGTGCCAGCGGTGCCGGTCGCCAGGGCAACATCGGCATGCTACATGGTGAGATCGGTGAAAGCTTCAAGGCCTACGGTGCCTCCGGGCATCGGCACCTGCCGGAAATTCGCCAGGGCCTGAGTCTGGCAGCTACCGGTCCGGTGGGCGTAACCTTCGTGCCGCACCTGGTACCGATGATTCGGGGTATCGAGGCCACCTTGTATGCGGAGCTGTCGGAGCCTGCGGATTTTGATCGGCTCCAGGCCCTCTACGAAGAGCGCTACAAGACCGAGCCATTTGTGGATGTCATGCCTTTTGGCAGTCACCCGGAAACCCGCAGTGTTCGCGGCGGCAACCAGTGCCGGATGGCATTGCATCGCCAGGAGCAGAGCAATGTGGTGATTGTCTCCTCGGTCATCGACAACCTGGTCAAAGGCGCTGCCGGGCAGGCAGTGCAGAACATGAATATCATGTTTGGTCTTGACGAAACCCAGGGCCTGAAGGCTCCGGCACTTCTTCCTTGAGGGCAAGACAAGGTGAGTGATACCCGCAAACCGAACGATGAGTATGTGGTGATCCGTCACCGGCCGGGCTACCGCCTGCGCCGGACGATGATCCTGCTGGCTTTTACCGTGGTTGCCGCCATTGCAGGTTACGCTGCTGGAATGGCGCAGGGCGGGTTCCGGTTTTCATCTGCCGAAGCTTCAAACGAACAGCTGGCGCAGGAATTGCGCAGTCTGCGGGATCAGTTCCGCACCGCGCGGCAGAATCTGGTGAATCTTGAGCGCGGGCGGGCGATTGACGAACAGGCGCTGCGGGAAGCCAGGAACACCATCGTTGGGCTCGAAACCCGAATATCGGAGTTGGAGGCAGACCTGACGTTCTATCGGAATATCATGGCGCCCTCAGAGACGAGCAAAGGGCTGCAGGTTGACAGCTTTACGCTGGCGTCCGCCCGTGGCGATAACACCTATCGGTTCAAGATGGTGCTAACTCAGGTTGGCAATAACAACAGTTTTATTGCCGGGCAGGTGGCCGTGAATATCATAGGCCGGTTGGACGGTGAGAAAGAAGTGATTGCCTTGCGCGATCTGTCCGACGACATCGAGGATCTGGGGGTCAGGTTCCGGTTTCGGTACTTCCAGGATGTAGAGGGTACCTTGAACCTTCCCCAAGGCTTTGAGCCCTACGAAATCCAGGTGGTGGCGCAGGCGCAGGGGCGGAATGCCTCACAGGCAGAACGAACATTTGATTGGGCACAGTTAACTGGGAGCTGATACATGCTGGGCAAGAAAAAACAGAAACCGCGCCGTTCCGTTGGCCATTTCGATACCTTGATTTCATCCAGAACAACCATTGAGGGTGATGTACGCTTTTCGGGCGGCTTGCACGTGGATGGCAAAATCAAAGGTCGGGTGCTGGCGGAAGAGGGCAGTGACGCTGTGGTCCGGCTGTCGGAAGTGGGTGAAATCACCGGCGATATCACTGCGCCACACATTATTATCAATGGCAAGGTGAACGGTGACGTGCGCGCCACCAGCCACCTCGAACTGGCAGAGAACGCTGCCATTAACGGTAACGTATACTATCGTCTTATCGAGATGGCCATGGGGGCATCCGTGAACGGTAATCTGGTTCGTCAGGATGAAACCAGCGGCCTGCTGACTCACGATAAAGAGTCTGTGCTAAGTGCGGAGTCAGAGGGTGAGGGTAAATCCGAATAGTTGACTGTTTTAGTCGGGAATACCATAATCCTCTGACCGCTTTATCTCCCGGAGGCATACCTTGAGTGTAGTTCAACAGCAAATAGCCACACCGTTGTTCTTCAGCGACAGCGCTGTTGCCAAGGTTCGCGAGTTGATCGAGGAAGAGGAGAATCCTGATCTCAAACTGCGGGTGTTCGTAACAGGTGGCGGTTGTTCGGGGTTCCAGTACGGATTTTCGTTCGACGAGAATCAGGAAGACGACGATACCGTCATAGAGCGGGATGGAGTAAAGCTGTTGGTTGATTCCATGAGCTACCAATACCTCGTAGGCGCCACCATTGATTATCAGGAAGGCCTTCAGGGTTCACAGTTTGTTGTTCAGAATCCAAACGCCAGCTCCACCTGCGGTTGCGGCAGTTCGTTTTCCATCTGAAGCCTCAAGCCGGGTAAATCGCGCCCAACACCCGCGGGCCTCTGGCGCCGGTTACCTCAGGCAGGTTTCCCGGCTGGCCTTCAAGGGTTTGTCTGGCCAGCCAGGCAAATGCCACTGGCTCTACCCATTGCGGGTCCAACCCCAGATCAGCCGTTGTGGTCAGCGCTACCGACCCCAGTCCAACTCTGAGTTCATTCATCATTAACCGGTTGAACGTTCCGCCGCCGCAGGCGTAAACCGTCATGTTGGCGGACTCTTGTGGCAACTGCTTCAGAACGGTAATCACCGTCAGTTGTAAGAGGGTCCGTTGAACGTCTTCTGCAGCCAGATCGGGGAACCGCTGCAGGTGGGTACGGATCCAGTCAAGGTTGAAGCGCTCCTTGCCGGTGCTTTTCGGAGCTGGCTTGCTGAAATAGGCGTCGGAAAGCATGCTGCTCAACAGCTCCGAATGCACAGCGCCCTCGCTTGCCAGGTGTCCGGATTCATCATAGTGACGCCCGGTCTGGTCCAGGCACCAGGCATCAAGCAAGGCATTTGCCGGGCCGGTATCAAAACCGACCACGGGTTTTCGTCCGGCTGCGGGAAGCCAGGTGATATTGGCGATACCTCCGAGGTTCAGAATACAGCGGTCCTGCTCGTCCGAGGTAAACAGCCATTGATGGAAGGCCGGAACCAGTGGGGCGCCCTGACCACCTGCGGCCAGGTCTCTGCTGCGAAAATCCGAGACCGTGGTCAGTCCGGTGCTTTCCGCAATACAGGCGGCATTGCCAATCTGAAGTGAGAAGGGGGCAGGGCCGGCAGGTTGGTGGCGTACTGTTTGCCCGTGACTGCCAATGCCCTGAATATCCCGGAGTTTCAGGCCGGAGCGCCGGATCAGTTCCTTTGCGGTATGACCAAAGTGGTGGCCCACCAGTGTGTCCAATTCACCGAGTTCGTCAGTGTCTGACTGGTTTCGGGTGGCCAGCAGGAGCCTTTGTCTGAGTGGTTCAGGGTAGGGTAGCGAAAGCGTGGAATGAATATCCAGATGCCGGCCAGTGAAAGACACCAGCACCGCGTCAACCGCGTCCATGCTGGTGCCTGACATCAGGCCGAGCCAGTAGGTCATAATCAGTTGTCCGACGCCAGAGCCAGTTGGCGACCACTTTCGCGGAAACCATTGAACTGCGCCAGCCGCTGCTCGGTGAATTGGCGAAATCTTGCCATTTCAGCGCTTGGTACGGGCTTGGCGTCGGGCAGTTTCACGGTACGGGAGTTCTTGGCAACGCCATTCACCCGGAACTCGTAATGCAGATGAGGGCCGGTCACCATTCCGGACGAGCCAACATAGCCAATGGTGTCTCCCTGTTTTACCCGTGTGCCATTCTTGATGCCTTTACCCAGTCGGCTCATATGAGCATACAGGGTGGTGATGTTGTCGCCATGCTGCAAAACCACGGTGCGGCCATAGCCGCCTTTCCAGCCGGCAAACTGCACTCGCCCACTGCCGGCTGCCTTGATCGGTGTGCCCGGGGGCGCGGCATAGTCGGTTCCCTCGTGGGGTCTGACCACGTCCAGCACGGGGTGTCGGCGTTGCAGGTTGAAGGGCGATGACACGCGGGCGTTGATTGGAACCCTCAGGAACGCCTTACGCATACTTTTGCCTTCCGGCGTGTAATAGTCACTCTCGCCGTTTTTGTCTGTATACAGCAGAGCCACATTCTCAGTACCGCGGTTGATGAAACGTGCGGAAAGAATCCGGCCGGTATCAAATTTTTTACCGTCGATGTACAGCTCTTCGTACACTACCTCAAAGCTGTCACCCTTGCGGACATCGTAGACAAAGTCGATGTCCCAACCGAAGATCCCGGCCAGTTCCATGGTGAGCCGGTCATTCAGTCCTGCGTCCCTGGCAGCAAGATAGAGGGAACCGTCAATGACGCCGGCGGCAAATGCCGGGCGCGGCTCCGGTTTGCGAACTTCTGTGTTGCCAAGGAAGCCGTTGTCGGTCTTTGAGATCTTGAGAGTTTCCAAGCGGCTGCGTTGCAGCTCCACGGCCACTAGCTGCCCCTCACTGTCAACACCGAAGCGAATGTCTTCCCCGGCGTAAAGGCGCTGAAGCTTGCCTGCTTCGCCTTCACCATGAATGACCGACAGCATGATGCCATCGTTGAAACCTGCTTTGCGAAACAGCGAAGACAGTGTGTCGCCGGACTTTACACGAAATTCCTGCCAGTCGACCTTCGGGACATCGGGTTTCGATGTGCGCCCGGCCTGAGCGATTGGTTCGCCGGCACTTTGCGCTTTGTCCTCTGAGGGCTGAGTGTCGGTGGCTTCCTGTGTCTGGGCGGGCCTGGTGTCTTTCGATGCCGCGCCAGACGCCAGGCCCTCTTCGAGGTCAATGGTGTAGGACATGCGCTTGGCTTCGACGTCAGCGCTGGGGCTCATCAGCACAGCGGCAGAGACAACAATCGTCGCTGCTGCTGCCAGAGTAATATGTGTTTTGGGGAATGTTTTAAGCACGTGGCTCACCCGTTTTCATCGGTATTCCAGCAAGTTGTACTAGCTAATTAAAGCGCTAGATCAAGTAAAGTCAAACAGATTACCGCATCTGACATTATCAGGACAGTGTCGAACATTACGGTTGAGCGGGTGTCTGGTCGTACAAAACTGCCTGCCGCTGGTATAATGCCGGTCCTTTTATTGCTCGGTTTGGTTGAAAACTGAGCAGTCACACTTTAGCAAGGGTGTCGGTTAAACACAGATTTGTTTTGTTGAGGTCTGTAACTGCCGCCGGCAAACCCTGACACCAAGTCAAACTGGGGACGAAAGGTTCATGGCAACAATTGAGGAAGCGTTGGCCGTTATCAAGCGCGGTATTGACGAGCTGATTCCCGAAGAGGATTTGATTGCAAAGCTTAAAGAAGATCGGCCGCTGAGGATCAAGGCGGGTTTCGATCCGACCGCACCTGATTTGCACCTCGGCCACACCGTGCTAATCAACAAGCTTCGCCAGTTTCAGGATCTTGGCCATGAAATCATCTTCCTTATTGGTGACTTCACGGGAATGATCGGCGATCCAACCGGAAAAAGCGCAACCCGTCCTCCTTTAACAGAAGAGCAGGTGCGCAAGAACGCCATTACCTATAAAGAGCAGGTGTTCAAGATTCTGGACCCGGAGAAAACCCGGGTTGTATTCAATTCCGAATGGATGAGCCAGATGAATGCCGCGAGCATGATCCAGCTCGCGGGCCAGTATACGGTTGCACGGATGCTCGAGCGTGATGATTTCACCAAGCGTTACAGAGCTGAGCAGCCAATTGCCATTCATGAGTTCCTGTATCCGCTGATTCAGGGCTACGACTCCGTAGCGCTTGAAGCTGATGTGGAGCTCGGTGGTACTGACCAGAAGTTTAATTTGCTGATGGGGCGGATTCTCCAGAAGCATTATGGTCAGGCGCCCCAGGCCATTATTACCGTTCCGATTCTTGAGGGGTTGGACGGTGTGCAGAAGATGTCCAAGTCGTTGGGCAACTATGTTGGGGTTAGTGATTCACCCGGAGAGATGTACACCAAGCTGTTGTCGATGCCGGATGAGTTGCTGTGGCGTTACTTCGAATTGCTGAGCTTCCGGCCAATGGCGGAAGTGGAGCAGTTCCGTACTGAGGTAGGAGCTGGTGCCAACCCGCAGGACTATAAAAAACTCCTGGCTGAAGAGCTGATTACTCGCTTCCATGACGAAGAGGCCGCGAAAACCGCTCACAAGTCTGCCGGCAACCGGGTTGCGCTTGGGGAGATTCCGGAAAACGTGCCACTGGTAGAAGTCTCTCTCGAGGGGCAGGATGAAATGCCGATGGCAGCCGTCCTTCGCCTGGCTGGGCTGGTAAAGAATGGCGCTGCTGCTAGAGATGTTCTTGGTCGTGGTGCTGTCTATATAGATGGCAAACAGTTTGAAGGTGATCGCAGGTTTGTCAAAGGTGATGATTGCGTTGTCCAGGCGGGTAAAAAGAAGATTGCCCGGGTGGTCATTGTCGAGTGAAGTGAGGCTGGTTGCGACCAATTTGAAAAAATTTCAGATTGGTCGTTGACTCCTCAGCAGAGGTCTGTAGAATGCGCATCTCGCTTGAGGGGCTGGCCACTGAGAAGAGGCAAAACCTCAGCGATAACTGCTTGAAAGCACTGAAGAAAAAGTTCGAAAGATTCTTCAGAAAGCGGTTGACAGGAAGGCGGTTCAGTGTAGAATGCGCACCTCGAAACAGGCAGTAAGCCGGACAGTTTTTCGGCGGTTTTCGGAAGCGGAAACAGCGAAAAATAAACGGTTGACAGGGCAGCGGAACGATGTAGAATACGCGGCCTTGATTGAGCAACAGCTCAAACGCTCTTTAAAAAGTTAACCAAGTAATTCGTGTGGGCGCTGGCCGAGGTATTTCGGATACGAAATATCAGGACAGTGACTCGTCGAAATTGAGTTTTGTCTTGAGCAAGAATTAAGAACTTTCGAGTTCTTGTATGATTTAAACTGAAGAGTTTGATCATGGCTCAGATTGAACGCTGGCGGCAGGCTTAACACATGCAAGTCGAGCGGTAACAGGGGGTGCTTGCACCCCGCTGACGAGCGGCGGACGGGTGAGTAATGCTTAGGAATCTGCCCAGTAGTGGGGGATAGCCCGGGGAAACCCGGATTAATACCGCATACGTCCTACGGGAGAAAGCAGGGGATCTTCGGACCTTGCGCTACTGGATGAGCCTAAGTCGGATTAGCTAGTTGGTGGGGTAAAGGCCTACCAAGGCGACGATCCGTAGCTGGTCTGAGAGGATGATCAGCCACATCGGGACTGAGACACGGCCCGAACTCCTACGGGAGGCAGCAGTGGGGAATATTGGACAATGGGGGCAACCCTGATCCAGCCATGCCGCGTGTGTGAAGAAGGCTTTCGGGTTGTAAAGCACTTTCAGCGAGGAGGAAGGCTCTGAAGTTAATACCTTCAGGGATTGACGTTACTCGCAGAAGAAGCACCGGCTAACTCCGTGCCAGCAGCCGCGGTAATACGGAGGGTGCAAGCGTTAATCGGAATTACTGGGCGTAAAGCGCGCGTAGGTGGTTAGGTAAGCGAGATGTGAAAGCCCCGGGCTTAACCTGGGAACGGCATTTCGAACTGTCTGACTAGAGTGTGGTAGAGGGTAGTGGAATTTCCTGTGTAGCGGTGAAATGCGTAGATATAGGAAGGAACACCAGTGGCGAAGGCGGCTACCTGGACCAACACTGACACTGAGGTGCGAAAGCGTGGGGAGCAAACAGGATTAGATACCCTGGTAGTCCACGCCGTAAACGATGTCAACTAGCCGTTGGGACTCTTGAAGTCTTAGTGGCGCAGCTAACGCACTAAGTTGACCGCCTGGGGAGTACGGCCGCAAGGTTAAAACTCAAATGAATTGACGGGGGCCCGCACAAGCGGTGGAGCATGTGGTTTAATTCGACGCAACGCGAAGAACCTTACCTGGCCTTGACATCCAGAGAACTTTCCAGAGATGGATTGGTGCCTTCGGGAACTCTGAGACAGGTGCTGCATGGCCGTCGTCAGCTCGTGTCGTGAGATGTTGGGTTAAGTCCCGTAACGAGCGCAACCCCTATCCCTGGTTGCTAGCAGGTAATGCTGAGAACTCCAGGGAGACTGCCGGTGACAAACCGGAGGAAGGTGGGGATGACGTCAGGTCATCATGGCCCTTACGGCCAGGGCTACACACGTGCTACAATGGCGCGTACAGAGGGCTGCCAACTCGCGAGAGTGCGCCAATCCCTTAAAACGCGTCGTAGTCCGGATCGGAGTCTGCAACTCGACTCCGTGAAGTCGGAATCGCTAGTAATCGCGAATCAGAATGTCGCGGTGAATACGTTCCCGGGCCTTGTACACACCGCCCGTCACACCATGGGAGTGGATTGCACCAGAAGTAGTTAGTCTAACCTTCGGGAGGACGATTACCACGGTGTGGTTCATGACTGGGGTGAAGTCGTAACAAGGTAGCCGTAGGGGAACCTGCGGCTGGATCACCTCCTTAAACGAAGCCGAATGCTTCGGTCAGAGTCCACACGAATTACTTGGTTGGCTAATAAAGAGAGCAAAAGGGTCTTTCAGACCCGACTTGGCTTGTTGTATGACAAGCAAAACCGGGTCTGTAGCTCAGGTGGTTAGAGCGCACCCCTGATAAGGGTGAGGTCGGTGGTTCAAGTCCACCCAGACCCACCAAAATCGCTCAGCTCGTCGTTGCTTCCAGGCTCACGTGCTACTCGCACGCTACACCTGAAAGCGCCTAGATCTGAACGATTTTCCGAGTACGGCATCTGGCCGGCTTGGTGAGTGGTTTCGATGAGGGGCTATAGCTCAGCTGGGAGAGCGCCTGCCTTGCACGCAGGAGGTCGGCAGTTCGATCCTGCCTAGCTCCACCAAACTTTACTGACTAACTCCGGTTAGCAGTGTGCAGAAACAAGTATTTCGATTTAATGACATCGGTTGTTAAGCGAAGTCCTTCTTTCTGATCACTGGGTCAGATTTGCTCTTTAACAAATTGGACGAGATAGAACACGAATAGATTTCTCTCATTATCTCCGAGAGAAACTGTTCAAAGTGATAGCGATTTCAAGCGTTATCCGGTGTTGTCGTTGAAGTGGTTGTTATATCGCTTCAAGGAACTGTCTCCAGTTATCGTCTTCCTGGTTTACCAGGCGGTCGATGGATGGAACACAGTTGTCTTGGGGTTATATAGTCAAGCAACTAAGCGCATACGGTGGATGCCTTGGCAGTCAGAGGCGATGAAAGACGTGGAAGCCTGCGATAAGGTTCGGGGAGCTGGCAAACGAGCTGTGATCCGGACATCTCTGAATGGGGAAACCCACCTGGTTTCGGCCAGGTATCTTACACTGAATCCATAGGTGTAAGAGGCGAACCGGGGGAACTGAAACATCTAAGTACCCCGAGGAAAAGAAATCAACCGAGATTCCCTAAGTAGCGGCGAGCGAACGGGGACCAGCCCTTAAGCTGGACAACTGGTAGGAGAAGGCTCTGGAAAGTGCCGCCATAGTGGGTGATAGCCCCGTATCCGAAACCTGAGTCCAGTGAAATCGAGTAGGTCGGCGCACGAGAAACGTTGACTGAACATGGGGGGACCATCCTCCAAGGCTAAATACTCCTGACTGACCGATAGTGAACCAGTACCGTGAGGGAAAGGCGAAAAGAACCCCTGTGAGGGGAGTGAAATAGACCCTGAAACCGTATGCGTACAAGCAGTCGGAGCAGACTTGTTCTGTGACGGCGTACCTTTTGTATAATGGGTCAGCGACTTATGTTCAGTGGCGAGGTTAACCGTTTAGGGGAGCCGTAGGGAAACCGAGTCTGAATAGGGCGAATTAGTCGCTGGGCATAGACCCGAAACCGGGCGATCTATCCATGAGCAGGTTGAAGGTGCCGTAACAGGCACTGGAGGACCGAACCCACTGTCGTTGAAAAGCCAGGGGATGACTTGTGGATCGGAGTGAAAGGCTAATCAAGCCCGGAGATAGCTGGTTCTCCCCGAAAGCTATTTAGGTAGCGCCTCGGACGAATACCACAGGGGGTAGAGCACTGTTTCGGCTAGGGGGTCATCTCGACTTACCAACCCGATGCAAACTCCGAATACCTGTGAGTACTATCCGGGAGACACACGGCGGGTGCTAACGTCCGTCGTGAAGAGGGAAACAACCCAGACCGCCAGCTAAGGTCCCAAAGTACCAGTTAAGTGGGAAACGATGTGGGAAGGCTCAGACAGCTAGGAGGTTGGCTTAGAAGCAGCCATCCTTTAAAGAAAGCGTAATAGCTCACTAGTCGAGTCGGCCTGCGCGGAAGATGTAACGGGGCTCAAACTGGTCACCGAAGCTGCGGCTGCATACTTTGTATGCGGGGTAGGGGAGCGTTCTGTAAGCCTGCGAAGGTGTGTTGAGAAGCATGCTGGAGGTATCAGAAGTGCGAATGCTGACATGAGTAACGACAATGCGGGTGAAAAACCCGCACGCCGGAAGACCAAGGGTTCCTGCGCAACGCTAATCGGCGCAGGGTGAGTCGGCCCCTAAGGCGAGACCGAAAGGTGTAGTCGATGGGAAACGGGTTAATATTCCCGTACCTTGGATAGCTGCGATGGAGAGACGGAGAAGGCTAGGTGAGCCGGGCGACGGTTGTCCCGGTTTAAGCGAGTAGGGAGTGGACTTAGGCAAATCCGGGTCCACAATCCTGAGACGCGACGACGAGTGCCCAAGGGCGCGAAGTCATTGATGCCCTGCTTCCAGGAAAATCTTCTAAGCTTCAGGCTATTCGAGACCGTACCCCAAACCGACACAGGTGGTCAGGTAGAGAATACCAAGGCGCTTGAGAGAACTCGGGTAAAGGAACTAGGCAAAATGGTGCCGTAACTTCGGGAGAAGGCACGCCGGTGTGTACGTGAAGCCCCTGCGGGTGGAGCGGAAGCCGGTCGAAGATACCAGGCCCCTGCGACTGTTTATTAAAAACACAGCACTCTGCAAACACGTAAGTGGACGTATAGGGTGTGACGCCTGCCCGGTGCCGGAAGGTTAATTGATGGGGTTAGCACTCGTGCGAAGCTCTTGATCGAAGCCCCGGTAAACGGCGGCCGTAACTATAACGGTCCTAAGGTAGCGAAATTCCTTGTCGGGTAAGTTCCGACCTGCACGAATGGCGTAACGATGGGGGCGCTGTCTCTACCCGAGACTCAGTGAAATTGAAATCGCCGTGAAGATGCGGTGTATCCGCGGCTAGACGGAAAGACCCCGTGAACCTTTACTATAGCTTCACAGTGAACTTTGAGCATGCTTGTGTAGGATAGCTGGGAGGCTTTGAACCCGGGACGCCAGTTCCGGTGGAGCCAACCTTGAAATACCAGCCTGGCATGTTTGAGGTTCTAACTCTGACCCCTTATCGGGGTTGAGGACACTGTGTGGTGGGTAGTTTGACTGGGGCGGTCTCCTCCCAAAGCGTAACGGAGGAGCACAAAGGTGGGCTAAGTACGGTCGGACATCGTACGGTTAGTGTAATGGCACAAGCCCGCTTGACTGCGAGACAGACACGTCGAGCAGGTACGAAAGTAGGTCATAGTGATCCGGTGGTTCTGTATGGAAGGGCCATCGCTCAACGGATAAAAGGTACTCCGGGGATAACAGGCTGATACCGCCCAAGAGTTCACATCGACGGCGGTGTTTGGCACCTCGATGTCGGCTCAT
The DNA here is from genome assembly GCF_048595985.1 of Marinobacter sp. GH_1. NCBI lineage: Bacteria > Pseudomonadati > Pseudomonadota > Gammaproteobacteria > Pseudomonadales > Marinobacteraceae > Marinobacter > Marinobacter sp. GH_1. The sequence continues at coordinate 649,090 of NZ_CP184460.1, forward strand.
CACATCCTGGGGCTGAAGCCGGTCCCAAGGGTATGGCTGTTCGCCATTTAAAGTGGTACGCGAGCTGGGTTTAGAACGTCGTGAGACAGTTCGGTCCCTATCTGCCGTGGACGTTGGAGATTTGAGGAAAGCTGCTCCTAGTACGAGAGGACCGGAGTGGACGAACCGCTGGTGTTCGGGTTGTGTCGCCAGACGCATTGCCCGGTAGCTATGTTCGGACAGGATAACCGCTGAAAGCATCTAAGCGGGAAGCCCCTTCCAAGATGAGATCTCCCTGAGGCCTTGAGCCTCCTGAAGAGCCGTTCAAGACCAGGACGTTGATAGGCTGGGTGTGTAAGCGCTGTGAGGCGTTGAGCTAACCAGTACTAATTGCTCGTGCGGCTTGACTATATAACACCCAAGACAATTGCGGATAACGCAGAGCAGGGCAAACGCCACGCTCCATAGAAATCAACATCACGTTCCATCTCGTCCTTCCCAGTGATCATCCGTTTTGCCTGACGACCATAGCGGTCTGGAACCACCTGATCCCATCCCGAACTCAGAAGTGAAACAGACCAGCGCCGATGGTAGTGTGGTTCGCCCATGTGAGAGTAGGTCATCGTCAGGCTCTTAATACCAAAGCCCCAGCATCCTTGATGTTGGGGCTTTTTTATTTGTGTTTTCGAAAGTATGACTCGCCGCACAGCTACAACCTGCAAACAAAGTTAACATTCGGTAAAGACTGGCCGACCCAGAATATAAAAAGAGCCAGCTTCAGAGACACTCATCAGTCATTCAATCGATGCCGTCAATAACAAGAAACGGCGCAGGGTGTGGCTATGAGTAAAAAACTGCAGGCACTTGTTGTTGCCATTGTTTCCCTGCCGGTATCCGCCGAAGCAGGTCTTCAGCCTATTTCCGATGAGCAGATGTCGGAAGTCACCGGGCAAGCATTCCTTTCGGTTGATCGCCAATACCATCCCGATCCGGACAACACTACCTCTTATACCCGCGTTAACCTTGGCATGGACATAGAAATCCAGACCAATGTTGATGTTCTGGAGCTTGGCCGTTATGAACGGGAAGGTGAGAAGGCCGGCTCATCGGACGTCTTGATAAGGGATTTTGCGCTCGGCTATATCAACAACCAGGCCTACTATCAACGTAACCCCAAGGCGGCGAGACAATATCGTCCGGATGGCTCTTCTTATAACGAGAACGAAATCGTTCCGTTCATGATCGATAACCCCTTTTTCGAGTTTGCATTTGATGAGGCGACCAACGAAGTGGTTGGTGTTCGCCTTGGCTTTGGTGATGCAATGGGAGTGCTGTCGGGTAAGATCGAAACCCTGACGGGTAATGTGAATGTGGACATTATTGATCGGGGCGAAGGGCTGCGGGATGCCAGTTCCAGCGGTAACTTCTTTGATCAACTGATTGTTTTGCTGACCCCTCTTCTGGAAGGCGGAAGTCCCCTGGCAACCAAAGCGCAGCTGGTCTACGGCGATGATAACGATCCTCGGGTGGGTGAGCTTGACCCAATAAGAGCAGAGTACATCGGTATCCCCAACGGCGAAAAATTCGTTCTGGAGAACGCGGGCAGCTTCACCCGCTGGTCGGTTAAAAACCTGATTGGCTGGGGTTCGAGCTCGGAGATAGAGGTTCCCAATTGTTCATTCTTTAGCTGCGGCTCCGGTGATATCTACGTGTATGCCGATGGCTGCAGGGTGTTGGGCATTGACGCCTGTTTTGATCTGGATATCTACAACAGCTTCCCTATAGGGCAGGTAGAAGAGGTAAACGGAGAGCGTAGGCTCACCGGCCCTGCGGACGGAGCGTTCATTTCTTTCCAGACCAAAGATCTGGATTGGCTGAAAGACGTTAAGAAAAGCGATCTGACGGTGGAGGACTTTATCCGGGCGACCTCAGGAGCCTTCTTTAATATTCCGAACGGTGCCACCGAGGTTAACCTGAACGAAGCCCTGAATGGGACCGACCGGTATCGTACTGAGTATATCGACCGCGGCCGGGGGCTGTTCTGATGAACGGGCGTAGGCTGTCCTGTAAAGCAGGCTTCGGCTATGCCTTTGCTGGCGTGTTTCTTGTTTTGGTTGCTATTACTCCGGCCTCCGCCCTGGCGGAGCTGGAGCGGCTCGCCGAGTCGGAGATGTCTGAGATAGATGGCGCAGGTATTGGTCTGGTATTCGATAACTTTACCTTTTCCCACGGCACTGACCGGCCGGACGCTGACGGCAACCAGGCTCGCATCTTCCGTATATCCGGTATCAAGAGCACCGATGGTCGGGAAGTGGATATCACGGTCAATCACCTGTATATCGCAGGCGCCAATTCAAATTACGGGGAAAACCTGACGCCGGTGAATCTTGGCAGGCTGGTTAATCCTTGGCGAATCGATATTGTTGACGGAAATGGCATTGGTGTTCCCGATAAGGCGGTTCTTGAACTGGCCGCGCCGAGCAAGATTCCGGGAGCTGAAGGGTTCGACTGCATGGGCGCCTCTGCCGCCGCCGGCAGTGGCCAATGTTCCAGTCGACCGGCCACAGCTGACTGGATTGGCGAGCGGGCAGATATCGGTATGCAGATGAATGTCGCCGTTGGCGATGACCGTTCAGCGAATCTCAATATCCATGCCCGAAGTGCTGTTATTGACGGGAGTTATCTGCGTTTGTGGGGTGATGACCAGCGCAGCCAGATGGCGGGGCAGTTCAAGCTCAACTTCTATTCACCCGAAGTGTCCATCAATGCCTGTACCCAAGACGGCACCGCTTGTGGTTCCCGGATTACCATGTCGGATTTTGCCTTGGAGCTGGCGATTGGTAACAGTTTACAGCCGATATTTTTCGACGTTGATGGCGGCGGAAATTTCATCCTGGAGGTGGAAACCATTCGCTCCCCGGGCGCCGGCCAAATTGCTGCAAACGGACTGAGGGCCGGGAGTAATGCCCAAACCTGGGATTTCTACCAGGATTACTACAGCAACCCTGAGTATCGAAGTAACCTCCAGATCGGCAACTTCAGCGTTGGCGACCGTGATTTCGGCGCTGCACGGGTTGAGGGCATGCTGATACAGCATTTGCAAATACAGACAAAGGATCTGGCGCCATGACTATTCCATATGCGCTCCCTGTACTCGCGCTGTCTCTGGCGGCAGTCCTCACCTTGCCGGCCAGAGCCGAGATGGCTCCGCTGGAAGATGAGGCCTTGTCGAAGGTAGCGGGACAGGGCGGAATTTATCTGTCGGGTGACATCAGCATCAATGAAATGGGCGGGCCGGTAGAGAATGCTTACTTTGGCCGTTGCGATGAAACGGACAAAAAATGCGGTGCCCGGTTTGCCTATCGCTTGAAAGAAGACGGTGGCTGGATGGTTCTTGATGAAATTCGGGGGCTGTTTGCGTTCGAGGGGTTAACGCTAAGGGTAAGAAAGATCGATTCCGGGTTTGGCGGCGACGGCGAGCTGTTTGATCGGGATGTGATTGAACTGGGATTGCCAGATACCGTTCGGTTTACCGATGTGCATTTCAAGGTCGCAGCCAGCAGTACTGCCAGGCCGACCGATCCGGGGTTCATCCAGACCGATATTTTTGCGGTGCAGATGCAGGGTGATGTCATCATGCAGGGCAACCTGCTGGTCTTTCCGGACGGAAACCCATGAGGAAAAGCCTAATGGCCATGACAGATGCTCGTCTTTCCACGGCTCCTCTTTTATTGGTATCGATGGTGCCCGTGCTCGTTAACCCTGTGGCTGCCATGGAGCGGTTGGATGATACCGCCCTATCAAAGATTCAGGGGCAGAGCGGTATCACATTGGAGATGGAGTTGAACCTCTCCGCCGACCGCCTCTCCTATTATGATGATGGCAAGGGTGTGCATCTTGAGGGTATGCGCGTTGGATCGTCCAGGGGAGATAATGCGGGGGCGTTCCATCGGGTAAAGGTTGACATTGGGGCCGATGCATCATTGAACCTCGATTATCTGGTAGAGGATCGAAGAGTCGAGTTTTCAGATATACGCCTGGCCGGAGCCCCCGGTGTGGGTATGGGGGGGATATTCTTTGATCACTCCCTGCAGGGTAGCCTGCGTATTCGACAAGGTGGGGCTGTGGGCGGCAGTGGTTACACCTTCGATACCGCCTACACCATGACGGGTGGGCGATTGGGATACCGAACCAATGGCAACAGCGTCTTCCTGGATGATATCACCATGGACGTCCAGGCTCTTGGGGTTACGCTGGATGTTGTGGGGGACACGCTGCAGCTGGTTTCCCCGGAGGTGATTGGCAACTGGAGCGTTGGTGCCATTCGCTACAGCAACGAACCGGGCAATTACGGCCAAAGTTTTAGTTCTGCCACGGGGCTGCCCTTGCCAAGCTACGGTGGGCTGCAGGGGCACTACGAGCTATCCTCCGTGACCGACATTCGGGCCGGTGGCCGGTCGGGTGAGGGGTTAAGGCTGGATAATGAAACCATCATCCACACGGCATCGTTTATCTATCTGGATGATGGCAACGGCCTGGCTTTGCGGGATATCACCGGTGACTATCGCATACGCGACCTTCGCCTGGATGTTTCAGAGGACGGGCGTGGTCGACCTGCGGTTGCGCTTACCCTTGGTGGATTGCAGGGTAATCTGAATATCGGCTCTATAGAGGTGGGCAGTAGCGGCCAAAGCTTTGGCTCGCTGAATCTGTCGTTTTTACTGGAAGACCAGATATTCAACGGTCGAACCTATCGCAATGAGTTGTATCTCCAGGGTGGAGGGCACCCTGACGCCGGCCCGCAGGGACTGCGCATGGCAACGGAGTGGAGTTTGCGCCTCGCTGATCTGAGCTACACGGAAGATGGCAATCGTGTGATCTTCAGCGGTCTGCAATCCTGGGGATCGGGGGATGTCACCGTCAATGTCACGCGCAACGAAGTACGTAATGGCACACGGTTCTACGATGGCCTGCGAATTGGCTTTGAAGGCCTGGAAGCGGGTTATCGTATCAACGGGCTGAGAGTTGGCAGTGATGACGCACCGCTTCAGGGCGGTACCGAGTTGCTGTTGGCGCTGGGATTCTACCCCGCCTATGAGTTTGAACTGGATGGGCATATAACCCTGGGTGCCGGCGGCGCCTCGGGAGAGGGGCTCACAATCAATTCCGACATCCAGATTCGGGATGGTAAGGCAGCGGTGATCGCGGCTCCCTATGATGAAGGTAATGGCGAAATCGCCCAGAAGGGACTTTGGCTGACGGAAATGACTTATGACGGTCACGTCCGGGATATGACCCTGGATGTGACCGAAGAGGGGCTGGCCATTGGCACCGGGGAGTCCTGGAGCACCATGGATATCGGCAATGTGCGGGTGGGCACCAAGGACCACGGCGCCAGTATGGGACGGTTACGAATTCAAAAATATCAGACCGGCAGCACGGCTTTGGTGAAGCCCGGAGGGGTCGGAGATATCTGTGTCGGGGGGGCTGGTAGTTCTGAGGGGGCCTGTGTGGCCGCCGGCGGGCAGTGGGAGACTCGGGGCAGCGAGGGTGTGACCATCGACATGGTGCAGGTTCTGGCTCGAGCCGAGGGCGACGATAAGAAGAACGCCTTGATGTGGGAGAGTAATCGCGCCGTGGATAGTCAGGGAAGGCCAATAAACAACACCGGTATGAAGTTGTTGGTTAACGATATCTATACCAGTGATGGCGGTGACTTTGATGGTGATGGCGTTGAAGACAATCGCTTCGGGATTCGAACCGATCTGTCGGTGGATGTCTACCAGACCAGGGTTACCAAAAAAGAGGATGGGCCTGACGCCCAGGGCGTCGTGGGAAGCCGCGGCGATGAGAAAATCATGAGCCCCGGGTCGGCGGCTGGGTACCGGTATGTAGCCAATCCAGGCCCGGGAGACGTTGCTAACCGCCCCCTTGGTTTTGCGGTAAAGGCAGATACCCGTTTCAAGGAGCTCTCAATCAATAACATCGATCTGATCCATCCTGTCGGCGGCAGTCAAACGGTTGTCTACGGAGCGAAATTCCAGAATGTAGATATCCGTGCGAACCTGACCGCAACCCCCATACCCTGACGATTCAGGGGGCCGGTTATGGCAAACGGGCAGTCAAGGCGACTGTCCTTTTTGTGTTTTTGGCTGTCCTGTTGTTTAATCCGGGCTGTTCCATGTCGCCTCCGGAAGTTGTTTCATGAAATCCAGCTCGCTGCTATCCCTTCTTGAAGATTGTCGAATCCATTCCGGCGAATCGCTGGCGCAAACGCTCGGTATTTCCCGAACGGCGGTCTGGAAGCAGATTCGCAAGGCGCAAGCCGAAGGCGTGGAAATCAGAACCATCCGCGGGCAGGGTTATCAGCTCATCTCTACGTTGGATCTCCTGGCAAGTGACCGCATTCGGCAAGCACTGCCGGAGCGCCTGCATAACGTCATTGCCCTTGATGTTCTGGATACCGTTGACTCAACCAACGCGGAAGTGGCGCGACGGTTGACCTCGGAGTTGAAAGGCGTGCCGGTGGTGGTGGCTGACAGCCAGACTGCAGGTCGTGGCCGCCGGGGGCGTCAATGGGTGAGTCCGCAAGGAGAAAACCTTTATCTGAGCCTGGGGTTGAGTGTTCAGGGCGGGTTTTCTGCCCTCGACGGTATGAGCCTTGTATTGGGGGTGGCGGTCAGTCGGGCCCTGTCGACCTTTGGGGCAACGGATGCCGGTTTGAAGTGGCCCAATGATCTGTTCTACGGTGACCGGAAGCTCGGCGGGATACTGGTTGAGATTCAGGGAGAGCTTCAGGACGGAGAAGTGCAGGTTATTGCTGGTATAGGGATTAACGTGCATATGAAGCAGGCTGAGTTGGTCGACCAGCCATGGATAAGTCTGGCCGAGGCATGGCCGGATGTCGTTTGGACGCGAAATGCTCTGACGGCGGCCATTGTGTCGGAGGTAGTAGAGATTATCGCGCAGTTCGAACGTCAGGGCTTTGCCCCGTTCAGGGATGAATGGCAGGCACGGGATATCTTTTTCAGCAAAGATCTGGTGGCCAGAGATGGCGGCGTTGAGGGTAGAGGTGCTGGTATTGATGCCGCAGGCAACTATCAGGTTGATACCCCTGAGGGGCTGGTGCCCGTCAGGGCCGGAGATATCAGCTTGCGGGTGCGATCATGATTCTTTTGCTGGACTGTGGCAACACCCGGGTAAAATGGCGCCTCATGGCCGATGGAGTCGTCGTGCATGACGGTGGGGGAGCCCTGGAAGAAACAGTGACTTTTACTGATTTGATAACGTACGCCCGCAAGATAGATCGTGTTGCCGTATCGACAGTCGCATCGGAACAGAGCCGACTGCGCCTAGAGGAGCGCTTGGCAACCGTTACCTCTGCCCCGGTTCGATACCACTGGGCGGAGGTGAGCCGGGACGGGCTCAGGAATTCCTACCAGGAAGTGGCCAAAATGGGTGCCGACCGATGGCACGCAATGGTGGCCGCGTGGGTTGGCGCCCGGCGCAGTTTCGCCGTCGTGGATGCGGGCAGTGCAGTGACTATTGACTATGTCGATGGCCAGGGCCAGCACCTGGGCGGGTATATTCTGCCAGGGCTGCATATGATGCGACGGAGCCTCAAGCTGGATGCCGCCCGCATTGGATTCGAATACGACGAACAGATCAACGCTGCGCCGGGCCAGTCCACCGGTGAGTGCGCAAACCACGGTCTCGCATGGCTGACAGAGAGCCTCGTTCAGCGTCTGCATGGTGATGTTGGTCGACTCGGGCTGGAACGAGTTGTTTTAACCGGCGGAGATGCGGGTCGTTTTCAGTCGTTGGGTCTGAAGGCGGAGCATCGGCCTGGTCTGGTGCTGGAGGGGGTGGAAATCGTCGATCTTCAGGAATCGCAGGCATGAGGCTGGTTGCGTTGGTGTTGTTGCTGGCCAACCTGGCTGTCTGGTTTGCCCCCGGCTTGATTCCGCCGGTCACCTATGAGGCGTCGGCCGGTGGTATTTTGCCTCGCGTTGCAAGCCTGAAAGTGTCCGATTCGAGTGAGCAGGCTCCGCTACCTCCCACGGAGTGTGTCAGGGTCGGTTGGTTTGACTCCCGCGAGGACGCCACTGCATTTGCAGAACGGGTTGGCGAGCATTTCCGCATTGAGGAGCGAGAGCGGGAGCTGCCGCCGCTGAATTGGGTGATGATCCCTCCGCAGCCCAGGGAGGTGGCGCTATCCCAGTTTCGCGATCTCTTTAGTCGTGGCGTGGAGTCTTATGTGGTGACAGAGGGTGAGTACCGAAACGCCATCTCGCTTGGCCTGTTTGAGTCGAGGGCAGCAGCAGAGTCTGTGCTGGAGGAAAAAAAACAGCAGAATCTCAATGTAGTGCTAGTCAACTTCCCCCGAAATCGTATAGGATACGCCCTCGTTTTTGATGTTGAGCCAGCAAGGGAAACCGAGGTGGTTCAGGCGGTTGAGGCGGAAAGTCACAGCAATTTCGACTTCGTTGAAATCTACGCTTGTGAAGGTGTTGCATCACCAGAAAAAAATCCGTAGTATACCGCCCTCGCTGAACAGGCGAATGTGAGCTGGCGTAGCTCAGTTGGTAGAGCAGCTGACTTGTAATCAGCAGGTCGGGGGTTCGATTCCGTCCGCCAGCTCCACTTTAAGTTTTGAGCAGATTTGCGGTTGCAGATCTGTACGGGAGGGGTTCCCGAGTGGCCAAAGGGATCAGACTGTAAATCTGACGCGAAAGCTTCGCAGGTTCGAATCCTGCCCCCTCCACCACTAATTGCTCGCGGGCATCGTATAGTGGCTATTACCTCAGCCTTCCAAGCTGATGACGTGGGTTCGATTCCCACTGCCCGCTCCAATTTGGTTTCAATGCTCATGTAGCTCAGTCGGTAGAGCACATCCTTGGTAAGGATGAGGTCACCGGTTCAATTCCGGTCATGAGCTCCATTTTTATCCGGTCAACGTTACGATCCTGGTTGATTAGGGAGATTGGTCGAATGTCTAAAGCAAAGTTTGAGCGTAACAAGCCGCACGTAAACGTGGGCACCATTGGTCACGTTGACCATGGTAAGACCACTCTGACAGCCGCCCTGACTCGTGTATGTCACGAAGTATGGGGTACTGGTGAGAGCCGTGCTTTCGATCAGATCGATAACGCACCGGAAGAGCGTGCGCGTGGTATCACCATCGCGACCTCTCACGTTGAGTACGATTCTCCGACCCGTCACTACGCACACGTAGACTGCCCGGGCCACGCGGATTATGTTAAGAACATGATCACCGGTGCGGCCCAGATGGACGGCGCTATCCTGGTTTGCTCCGCAGCTGACGGCCCCATGCCGCAGACTCGTGAGCACATCCTGCTGTCCCGTCAGGTTGGTGTACCGTTCATCGTTGTGTTCCTGAACAAAGCGGACATGGTAGACGATGAAGAGCTGCTTGAGCTGGTGGAGATGGAAGTTCGTGACCTGCTGAGCCAGTACGACTTCCCGGGTGACGACACTCCGATCATCACCGGTTCTGCGCTGATGGCTCTGGAAGGTAAAGACGACAACGAGATGGGTACTACCGCTGTTAAGAAGCTGGTAGAAGCCCTGGACGACTACATCCCTGAGCCGGAGCGTGCGATTGATCAGCCGTTCCTGATGCCGATCGAGGACGTATTCTCCATCTCTGGTCGTGGTACCGTTGTTACCGGTCGTGTAGAGCGTGGCATCATCAAAGTAGGTGACGAAGTGGAAATCGTGGGTATCCGCGACACCACCAAGACCACCTGTACTGGTGTTGAGATGTTCCGCAAGCTGCTGGACGAAGGTCGTGCCGGTGAGAACGTAGGTGTTCTGCTGCGTGGTACCAAGCGTGACGACGTTGAGCGTGGTCAGGTTCTGTGTGTGCCGGGCTCCATCAAGCCGCACACCAAGTTCGAGTGTGAAGTGTACGTACTGTCCAAAGAAGAAGGTGGTCGTCATACTCCGTTCTTCAAGGGCTACCGTCCGCAGTTCTACTTCCGGACTACTGATGTAACCGGTTCTTGTGAACTGCCGGAAGGCGTTGAAATGGTAATGCCGGGTGACAACGTGAAAATGACTGTTACCCTGATCGCTCCGATCGCCATGGAGGATGGTCTGCGCTTCGCGATTCGCGAAGGCGGCCGTACCGTTGGTGCCGGCGTGGTCTCCAAGATCATCGAGTAACCTTCGGGTTACTCGTTGTTTGTTGCGCTGAGTTGTTTCGGTGCAGGCCAGTAGCTCAATTGGCAGAGCAGCGGTCTCCAAAACCGCAGGTTGGGGGTTCGATTCCCTCCTGGCCTGCCATTTTTCAACATCCGGATACATAAGTTGATTCCTATGGAGTCAAAAGCCGTTCAGTCAGCCGGCCGTTTCGATACCGTGAAATGGCTGGTTGTTTTCGTTTTGATTGCCGTCGGCGTTGTCGGTAATCAGTACTTCAGTGCCGAGTCCGTGCTATATCGGGTTCTGGCTCTTGTTGCGCTAGGCTTGGTTGCTGCGTTTGTGGCGTTGCAAACCGAGCGGGGGCGGCGTTTTGCCACCCTGTTAAAAGAAGCGCGTGTCGAGATCCGGAAAGTCGTCTGGCCGACCAGGCCAGAGTTGATTCAGACCACCATCATTGTGGTTGTGTTTGTTCTGGTAGTGGCGCTTATTTTGTGGGGCATGGATTCGCTGATCAGTTGGCTGGTCGCCGGATTTATCGGTTAACGGGAGTGGGCAATGGCTAAGCGCTGGTACGTCGTTCATGCGTATTCTGGCTTTGAGAAGCATGTAATGCGCACTCTTAAAGAGCGTGTGGCGCTCGAGCAGATGGAAGACAAGTTCGGCGAAATCCTGGTTCCGACTGAAGAAGTGGTCGAAATGCGGGACGGGAAGAAGCGCAAGAGTGAGCGCAAGTTTTATCCCGGCTACGTACTGGTCCAGATGGAAATGGACGACGCCTCGTGGCATCTTGTCAAGAATACACCTCGGGTACTGGGCTTTATCGGCGGTACCAAAGACAAGCCGGCTCCGATTACTGAGCGCGAGGCTGAGGCTATTCTGCGTCGTGTTGAAAGTGGTGCAGACAAGCCCAAGCCCAAGACGCTGTTCGAGCCAGGTGAAATTGTTCGCGTTGTTGAAGGTCCGTTTGCAGACTTCAACGGTGTGGTAGAAGAAGTCGACTACGAGAAGAGTCGAGTGAAGGTTGCCGTTCTTATCTTTGGCCGTTCTACTCCGGTTGAGCTGGAGTTCGGGCAGGTCGAAAAAGACTGATGGCGGCTTTGAAAATTGAAAGCTCGCGCGCTACGGCGACGCGGGCTTTTTGTGTCTGCTTAAAGCAGTTGTGAAAAACCGGGGAGCCGAAAGGCGTTCGAACCCACAGGAGATCTATCATGGCAAAGAAGATTGAAGCCTATATCAAGCTTCAGGTTGCTGCCGGTCAGGCCAACCCGAGTCCCCCCGTTGGTCCTGCGCTGGGTCAGCGTGGTGTTAACATCATGGAATTCTGTAAGGCGTTCAACGCCAAGACTCAGGGCATGGAGCCTGGTCTGCCAATTCCGACCGTTATCACCGTTTACAGTGATCGCAGCTTCACATTCATCACCAAGACCCCGCCTGCGCCGGTCCTGCTGAAGAAGGCCGCTGGCATTAAGAGTGGCTCTGGTCGTCCGAACACTGACAAAGTGGGTACGGTTACCCGTGCTCAGCTGGAAGAAATCGCCAAGACCAAAGAGCCGGACATGACTGCTGCCGATATGGAAGCAGCCGTTCGCACCATCGCTGGTACTGCCCGCAGCATGGGCCTGAACGTGGAGGGTCTGTAAGATGGCTAAGCTGAGCAAGCGTCAAAAGCTGATTCGTGAAAAAGTAGACTCCACCCGCGCCTACTCTGTAGACGAAGCGGTTGCGCTGCTGGCCGAACTGGGTCAGAACGTGAAGTTCAAAGAGTCTGTAGACGTAGCGGTTAACCTGGGTGTTGATGCACGTAAATCCGACCAGGTTGTGCGTAGCAGCACTGTTCTGCCTCACGGTACCGGTAAATCCGTGCGTGTGGCTGTGTTCACCCAGGGTGCCAATGCCGAGAAAGCGACCGCGGCCGGTGCCGACATCGTAGGCATGGACGACCTGGCTGATGAAGTCAAAAAAGGCAACATGGACTTCGACGTGGTTATCGCCACTCCGGATGCCATGCGTGTTGTTGGTCAACTGGGCCAGATCCTCGGTCCCCGTGGCCTGATGCCGAACCCGAAGGTTGGCACCGTAACCGCTGATGTTGAGACAGCGGTTAAGAATGCCAAAGCTGGTCAGGTTCGTTACCGTACTGACAAAAACGGCATTATCCACGCTCCGCTGGGTAACGTTGAGTTCTCTGCCCAGAACATCAAGGAAAACCTTGAAGCTCTGGTGGCAGACCTGAAAAAGGCCAAGCCTGCATCGTCCAAGGGTGTGTATCTGAAAAAGATCACCATCTCTTCTACGATGGGTCCTGGTCTGACTATTGATCAGGGTACTCTGAGTCTCTGATTGGTAGTTACTTTGTAGTCTGGGCGGAAGCCAAGGCTGTCAAAGACCGCAGGCCCCCGAAGCCCTTGGTAACAAGGGCTGCAAGGGTTAAAGCAACGCCTGCGCAGACGGTGTGAAGACGTTCTCTCTGAACCCAAACACCGTTAGGCGTCCTCGTTGAGGACAATGATGGGTTTGCCGGCATAACGCTGGCGAAATCGAGGAGAAATCCAGTGGCAATTAGACTCGAAGACAAGAAGGCGATCGTCGCTGAAGTCAACGAGACTGCTGGAGCTGCTCTGTCTGTGGTTTTGGCTGACTACCGTGGTGTCACCTCTGGTGACATGACTGCCCTTCGTGCCAAAGCTCGTGCCGAGAATGTTCGTCTGAAGGTTGTTCGTAACAACCTGGCGAAGATTGCTATCAAAGGTACTGAGTTTGAGTGCATCGATCCGGCGCTGGTTGGCCCGACCATTCTGGCTTTCTCTATGGAAGATCCGGGTGCCGCTGCGCGCCTGCTGAAGGATTTTGCCAAAGAGAAAGAGGCGTTTGAGATCAAGGGTCTGGCTGTCGGCGGTGAGCTGATGGGCGCAGAACAGATCGATCGCCTGGCCACGCTGCCGACGCTGCACGAAGCGTTGACCAAGCTGGCTATTGTTACACAGGCACCAGTTACCAAGCTTGCACGTACCCTGAACGATATTCCGGGCAGGATCACACGTGTTGTAGCTGCAGTCCGCGACCAGAAGCAAGACGCTGCTTGATTCTGTTGAACACCATTTTTTACATTTTCGGAGAAAGTCATGGCTCTGTCTAAAGACGATATTTTGAATGCAATTGCTGAAATGAGCGTAATGGAAGTTGTTGAGCTCGTTGAAGCTATGGAAGAGAAGTTCAATGTTTCTGCTGCCGCTGCTGTTGCCGCTGCACCTGCTGCTGCCGCTGGTGGCGAAGCTGCTGAAGAGCAGACCGAGTTCGACGTAGTTCTGACTGGCGCTGGCGAGAAGAAAGTCAACGTCATCAAGGCCGTTCGTGAGCTGACTGGTCTGGGTCTGAAAGAAGCCAAGGAAATGGTTGACGGCGCTCCTTCTACTGTTAAGGAAGGCGCTAGCAAGGACGAGGCTGAAGAAGCCAAGAAGAAGCTTGAGGAAGCAGGCGCTTCTGTTGAGCTCAAGTAATAGTCGGCTGTTGATCGACACCGTGCGTTAAGCATGGATGGGCTGGTGGCTCTGTGCCACCGGCCTTTTTCTGTTGTATATGCTATAGAGTCTGGTGTGCTTTTACGGGTTAATGTCAGATCTATAACCTACAGCCAGAGTCTTGTTCAAGACGGCGCGATAAGCCGAGCAATTCGGCCCCGAAGCAGAACATTTGATTGCTTCTTGATACCAGGTATCAGGTCTAAAGCTGGGGAATGCAGATGACTTACTCCTACACTGAGAAAAAGCGGATTCGCAAAGATTTTAGTAAATTGCCTTCCGTGATGGACGTCCCCTATTTGCTGTCTATTCAGCTGGATTCGTTCCGGGACTTCCTGCAAATGGAAGCCGCTCCTGAAGACCGCCGGGAAACCGGTCTTCACGCAGCGTTCAAATCCGTATTCCCGATTGTCAGTTACTCTGGCAACGCCGCGCTCGAGTATGTGAGCTATCGAATCGGCGAGCCAGTGTTCGACGTCAAGGAATGTCAGCTCAGGGGCGTTACTTACGCCGCGCCGCTGCGGGTGAAAGTCCGCTTGATCATTTATGACAAGGAATCGTCCAACAAGGCGATCAAGGACATCAAAGAGCAAGAAGTCTACATGGGCGAGATGCCCCTGATGACTGAAAACGGTACCTTCGTGGTCAACGGTACCGAGCGTGTTATTGTTTCCCAGCTGCACCGTTCGCCTGGCGTCTTCTTTGATCACGACAAAGGCAAGACTCACTCCTCCGGCAAGCTGTTGTATTCGGCCCGAGTGATTCCTTACCGTGGTTCCTGGCTTGACTTCGAATTCGATCCGAAGGACTCCGTGTTCGTTCGTATCGACCGTCGTCGTAAGCTGCCTGCGTCGATCCTCCTGCGCGCTCTGGGTTACACCTCTGAGCAGATGCTCGACATGTTCTTCGAAACCAGTAAGTTTGCTCTGGGTGAAGAAGTCTGCAAGCTTGAGTTGGTGCCCAGCCGGCTGCGTGGTGACATTGCGACCTTTGACATCAAAGATAAGGAAGGCAACGTCATTGCTGAAGAAGGCCGCCGTATTACGGCGCGTCACATCAAGCAGTTGGAAAAGGCCGGCATTACCGAGCTGGAAGTTCCCACTGAATACCTGTACGGCCGTGTTCTTGCCAAGGACATGATCGATCAGTCTACCGGCGAAGTGCTGGTGGAATGTAACACCGAGCTGACCGAAGAAGTCATCACCAAGATTCTCGGCGCTGGTGTTAAGGATATTGAAACTCTTTACACCAACGATCTGGATTGTGGTCCGTTCATGTCTGATACCCTGCGTATCGACCCGACCCGAACTCCGTTGGAAGCGTTGGTTGAAATCTACCGGATGATGCGCCCGGGCGAGCCGCCCACCAAGGAATCCGCGGAGAACCTGTTCAACAACCTGTTCTTCTCTGAGGAGCGCTACGACCTGTCCGGCGTTGGCCGGATGAAGCTCAACCGTCGCCTTGGTCGTGACGAGAGCACCGGTGAGGGCACGCTGACCCACGACGATATCATCGACGTGCTGAAAACCCTGATTGCCATTCGTAATGGCCAGGGCCAGGTAGATGATATCGACAACCTGGGCAACCGTCGGGTTCGCTGTGTTGGCGAGATGGCTGAAAACCAGTTCCGGGTAGGCCTGGTACGGGTTGAGCGCGCTGTTCGAGAGCGTCTGAGTCTGGCTGAAAGCGAAGGCCTGATGCCGCAGGACCTGATCAACGCCAAGCCTGTTGCGGCCGCAGTCAAGGAGTTCTTTGGTTCCAGCCAGCTGTCCCAGTTTATGGACCAGAACAATCCGCTGTCTGAGGTAACTCACAAGCGTCGTATCTCCGCGTTGGGTCCGGGCGGTCTGACCCGTGAGCGTGCCGGCTTTGAGGTTCGGGACGTTCACCCGACCCATTACGGCCGTGTGTGTCCTATCGAGACTCCGGAAGGCCCGAACATCGGTCTGATCAACTCGCTGGCAACCTATGCCCGTGCCAACTCCTACGGCTTCCTGGAAAGTCCGTACCGTAGAGTCGTCGACGGCGTGGTGACCGATGAGCTGGTGTATCTGTCTGCGATTGAAGAGAGCAACTATGTGATCGCTCAGGCCAGTGCTGCTACCGATGATGGCAAGCGCCTGACCGACGAGCTGGTTACCGTGCGTCACCAGAACGAATTTACCGTCGCTCCGCCGGAAGCGGTTAACTTCATGGACGTATCTCCACGCCAGGTTGTATCGGTGGCGGCGTCTCTGATCCCGTTCCTTGAGCACGACGATGCTAACCGGGCCCTGATGGGTGCGAACATGCAGCGTCAGGCGGTTCCGACGCTGAAATCACAGGTTCCGCTGGTCGGCACCGGTGTAGAACGCACCGTTGCCCAGGATTCCGGCGTGTGCGTGACCGCCCGTCGTGGCGGTGTGATTGAAAGCGTGGATGCTGCCCGTATTGTGGTGCGCGTAAACAACGAAGAAACCGAGGCCGGTGATGCAGGTGTGGATATCTACAACCTCACCAAGTACACCCGCTCTAACCAGAATACCTGTATCAACCAGCGCTCCATCGTGCGTCAGGGCGATGTGATTGCCCGTGGCGACGTGCTGGCAGATGGTCCCTCCGTGGATCTGGGTGAGCTGGCGCTGGGCCAGAACATGCGCATCGCGTTCATGCCCTGGAACGGTTACAACTTCGAGGACTCCATCCTGATCTCCGAAAAGGTGGTTCAGGAAGACCGGCTGACCACGATCCACATTCAGGAACTGACCTGTGTGGCCCGTGACACCAAGCTGGGTAGCGAAGAAATCACTGCGGATATTCCGAACGTTGGTGAAAGCGCGCTGTCCAAGCTGGATGAGTCCGGTATTGTCTACATCGGTGCGGAAGTGGGCCCGGGCGACATTCTGGTGGGTAAGGTCACGCCGAAAGGTGAGACCCAGCTGACACCGGAAGAGAAGCTGCTGCGTGCGATCTTTGGTGAAAAGGCCTCTGACGTTAAAGATACCTCTCAGCGTGTTCCGACCGGCACCCGCGGAACGGTTATCGATGTTCAGGTATTCACCCGTGACGGTATCGAAAAAGATGCCCGCGCTCAGTCCATCGAGAAAGAGCAGCTCGATCAGTACCGTAAGGATCTGAAAGACGAGTACCGCATTGTCGAAGGCGCTACCTATGAGCGTCTGACTGCAGCACTCAACGGCCAGGAAGTGATCAGTGGCCCGGGTCTGAAGAAGGGCGCCAAGCTTGATGAAGCCTATCTGGCCGATCTGCCGCGTCCGGACTGGTTCAAGCTGCGCATGAAAGACGAAGCTCTGAACGAACTTCTGGAGAAATCCGAGCAGGGTCTGGAAGATCGCAAGAAAGAGCACGAAGCCCGCTTCGACGACAAGAAAGGCAAGCTGCAGCAGGGCGATGACCTTGCTCCGGGCGTGCTGAAAATCGTCAAGGTTTACCTGGCCATCAAGCGTCGCATCCAGCCGGGTGACAAGATGGCCGGTCGTCACGGTAACAAGGGTGTTATCTCCGCGGTAATGCCGATTGAGGATATGCCTTACGACGAAAACGGCACCACCGTTGATATCGTGCTCAACCCGCTGGGTGTTCCTTCGCGGATGAACGTTGGTCAGGTTCTGGAAACCCATCTGGGCGCAGCCGCCAAGGGGCTGGGTGAAAAGATCAGCCGGATGCTGGAAGAGCAGCGTAAAGTGGCTGAACTGCGCAAGCTGCTGGATGAGATCTACAACCACTCAGACGAAGTGACCAAGGTTGATCTCGACAGCCTGAGCGACAAGGAAATTCTGGAGCTGTGCGGTAACCTGCGTGACGGTGTCCCGATGGCAACGCCGGTCTTTGACGGTGCCAAGGAAGCCGAGGTGAAGCGTATGCTTGAGCTGGCCGACATGGATACCAGTGGTCAGGTCAAGCTGTACGACGGCCGCACCGGTGATGCATTTGACCGTCCGGTGACTGTGGGCTACATGTACATGCTCAAGCTCAACCACTTGATCGATGACAAGATGCACGCTCGTTCCACCGGCTCTTACAGCCTGGTAACCCAGCAGCCGCTGGGTGGTAAGGCTCAGTTCGGTGGTCAGCGTTTCGGTGAGATGGAAGTCTGGGCTCTGGAGGCATACGGTGCCGCCTATACCCTGCAGGAAATGCTTACCGTCAAGTCTGATGACGTCAACGGTCGGACCAAGATGTACAAGAACATTGTCGATGGTGATCATCGTATGGAGCCGGGCATGCCCGAATCCTTCAACGTTCTCGTCAAGGAAATCCGCTCGTTGGGTATCGACATCGAGCTGGAATCCGAGTGAGCCGAATTGTTTTTGGCAGCGTGAGCGGGCACCTCGTGTGCCCGCCCGAGATTAACGCCATCCGGAGCTTTTACTGATGAAAGATTTGCTGAATCTTCTCAAGAGCCAGAATCAGAGCAAGGAATTCGACGCCATCCGTATCGGACTGGCTTCGCCTGACATGATTCGTTCCTGGTCTTTTGGCGAAGTAAAAAAGCCTGAGACCATTAACTACCGTACCTTCAAGCCGGAGCGTGACGGTCTTTTCTGTGCCAAGATTTTCGGCCCGATCAAAGACTACGAGTGCTTGTGCGGAAAATACAAGCGCCTGAAGCATCGCGGCGTTATCTGTGAAAAGTGCGGTGTTGAAGTCGCACTGGCCAGCGTGCGCCGTGAGCGTATGGGCCATATCGAGCTGGCCAGCCCGGTCGCTCACATCTGGTTCCTGAAGTCATTGCCGTCCCGTATCGGCCTGATGCTGGACATGACCCTGCGAGATATCGAGCGGGTTCTGTACTTTGAATCCTTCATCGTTATCGATCCGGGTATGACCACCCTGGAGAAGGGCCAGTTGCTGAATGACGAGCAGTACTATGAGGCCCTGGAAGAATTCGGTGACGAGTTCGACGCCCGTATGGGTGCCGAGGCCATCAAAGAGTTGCTCGAAGCTATCGATCTGCAGGCGGAAGTTGACGCCCTGCGGGAAGAGATCCCCCAGACCAACTCCGAGACCAAGATCAAGAAATTCAGCAAGCGCCTGAAAATTCTTGAGGCGTTCCTGTACTCCGGTAACAAGCCGGGCGACATGGTGATGACCGTTCTGCCGGTTCTGCCACCCGATCTGCGCCCGCTGGTTCCCCTGGACGGTGGCCGTTTTGCCACTTCCGACCTGAACGATCTGTACCGTCGGGTCATTAACCGGAACAACCGTCTCAAGCGCCTGCTGGAACTGAACGCTCCGGATATCATCGTGCGCAACGAGAAGCGTATGCTGCAGGAAGCGGTTGACGCCCTGCTGGATAACGGTCGTCGTGGTCGGGCCATCACTGGCACCAACAAGCGTCCGCTGAAGTCTCTGGCTGACATGATCAAGGGTAAGCAGGGTCGTTTCCGTCAGAACCTGCTGGGTAAGCGAGTCGACTACTCTGGCCGTTCCGTGATCGTGGTGGGTCCGTACCTGCGCCTGCACCAGTGCGGTCTGCCCAAGAAGATGGCCCTGGAGCTGTTCAAGCCGTTCATTTTCTCCAAGCTTGAGCACCGTGGCCTGGCGACCACCATCAAGGCCGCCAAGAAAATGGTCGAGCGCGAGGAAGGCGTGGTCTGGGATATCCTGGACGAAGTCATCCGCGAGCACCCGATCCTGCTGAACCGTGCGCCCACCCTGCACCGTCTGGGCATCCAGGCGTTCGAGCCGGTTCTGATCGAAGGTAAAGCGATCCAGCTGCACCCGCTGGTGTGTGCGGCTTACAACGCCGACTTCGACGGTGACCAGATGGCGGTACACGTACCGCTGACCCTGGAAGCCCAGCTTGAAGCCCGTGCGTTGATGATGTCCACCAACAACGTGCTGTCTCCAGCGAACGGTGAGCCGATCATCGTACCGTCTCAGGACGTGGTATTGGGTCTGTATTACATGACCCGCGAGCGCCACGCTGCACTGGGTGAAGGCATGGTGTTTGCTGATGTCAAAGAAGCCCATCGTGCCTATGGTGCCGGCAAGGTTGACCTGCAGGCGAAGGTCAAGGTGCGGGTTAAGGAAGTGGCCTATGCCGAAGATGGCAGCAAGTCCGAAGCCTACCGTGTGGTTGATACCACCGTTGGCCGTGCTTTGTTGTTTGATATCGTTCCTGACGGCCTGCCGTTTGAAATCGTCAACCGTCCTATGGTCAAGAAGGCGATTTCCAACCTGATCAACACCTGTTATCGGGACGCTGGTCTGAAAGATACTGTCATCTTTGCTGACCAACTGATGTACATGGGTTACCACTATGCAACCCGTTCCGGTATTTCTATCGGCTTCAACGACTTCGAGATTCCGCCGGAGAAGTATGAGCTGGTTGATGCGGCGTCTGACGAAGTAAAAGACATCGAGAACCAGTACGCATCCGGTCTGCTGACCCAGGGTGAGAAGTACAACAAGGTGATCGATATCTGGTCCCGCGCCAACGATAAAGTGTCCAAGGCGATGATGGAGCGTCTGTCCAAAGAGCAGGTTATTGGTCCTGACGGCCAGCCTGTGAAGGGTGAAGACGGCGAAGACCTGATGCAGGAATCCTTCAACTCCGTCTACATGATGGCCGATTCCGGTGCGCGGGGTTCCGCTGCCCAGATTCGTCAGTTGTCCGGTATGCGTGGTCTGATGGCCAAGCCGGATGGCTCCATCATCGAAACGCCGATTACCGCGAACTTCCGTGAAGGTCTGAACGTACTCCAGTACTTCATCTCCACCCACGGTGCTCGTAAAGGTCTGGCGGATACTGCACTGAAGACCGCGAACTCCGGTTACCTGACCCGTCGTCTCGTTGACGTGTCCCAGGACCTGGTGGTGACCGAGGAAGACTGCGGTACCGATGAAGGTCTGCTGATGACGCCGCACATTGAAGGTGGCGACGTTGTTGTGCCGCTGGGTGATCGTGTTCTGGGGCGTGTGACAGCCCGTGACGTATTCACCCCAACCGACAAGGACAACGCTGTTGTTCCGGCCGGCACTTTGCTGGACGAGAAAACCGTCGAGATGGTCGAGCGCGCCGGTGTGGATGAGATCTGGGTTCGCTCTGCGATTACCTGTGAGACTCGTCACGGCATCTGCTCCAAGTGTTACGGCCGCGATCTTGCCCGTGGTCACCGTGTTAACGTGGGTGAGGCCGTCGGTGTTATCGCTGCCCAATCCATCGGTGAGCCAGGCACCCAGCTGACCATGCGGACCTTCCACATTGGTGGTGCGGCCAGCCGGGCCTCCGCCGTGGATAACATTCAGGTCAAGCACGGCGGCACGGTACGTCTGCACAACCTGAAGTCCATCGAGAAGACCGATGGCTCCCTGGTTGTGGTGTCCCGTTCTTCGGCCCTGGCGATTGCCGACGAGCAGGGTCGTGAGCGCGAGTGGTACAAGCTGCCCTACGGTGCCGTTCTGTCTGTGAAGAACGGTGACGTGGTTGAGGCCGGCGTTGTAGTTGCTAAGTGGGATCCGCACACGCATCCGATCATCGCCGAAGCGAAAGGCACGGCCAAGTTTGTCAACATGGAAGAGGGCATTACTGTCCGTACCCAGGCTGACGAGCTGACCGGTCTGTCCACCATGGAAGTGATTGACCCGAAAGAGCGTCCTGCTGCTGGTAAGGACATTCGTCCGGCTATCCAGCTGATTGACGATGCGGGTGAAGAAGTAGAACTGCCAGGCGGTGGTACCGCGATCTTCTTCCTACCGGCTAACGCGCTGGTGACCATGGCTAATGGCGCGAAGATCGAGCTGGGTGACGTAGTTGCCCGTATTCCGCAGGAAAGCTCGAAGACCCGGGACATCACCGGTGGTCTGCCGCGGGTTGCCGACCTGTTCGAGGCTCGTCGCCCGAAAGAGTCTGCCATCCTGGCGGAAATCAGTGGTGTGGTGTCTTTCGGTAAAGAGACCAAAGGCAAGAAGCGCCTGGTCATCACGCCGAAAGATGACGATGCCTATGAGGTTCTGATTCCGAAGCATCGCCAGCTCAACGTTTTCGAAGGTGAAACGGTTGAGAAGGGTGAGGTGATTTCCGACGGTCCGTCCAACCCGCACGACATCTTGCGTCTGCTGGGTGTGGTCGAGCTGGCCAAGTACATCACCAACGAAATCCAGGATGTGTACCGCCTGCAGGGTGTTGTCATCAACGATAAACACATCGAGGTTATCGTTCGGCAGATGCTGCGCAAGGTGGAAATTACCGATCCGGGTGATACCACCCTGCTGTCTGGCGACCAGGTGGAAATCACTCAGGTGCTGGAAGAGAACGAAAAGGCGAATCAGGCGGACAAAGAGCCTGCCAGATTCGAGCGTCTGCTGCTTGGTATTACCAAGGCATCGCTGGCCACCGAATCGTTCATTTCTGCGGCTTCGTTCCAGGAAACCACCCGGGTCCTCACAGAAGGTGCGGTGACCGGTAAGCGTGACTTCCTGCGTGGCCTGAAAGAAAACGTTGTGGTTGGCCGGTTGATTCCGGCGGGTACTGGTCTGGCTTACCACAGCGAACGTCGTCGCAAGCGTGACCTGGAAGAGCAGGGCGTGACCGCGGCAGATGTTGAAGAAGCTCTGAGCGCGGAGCTCAACCGAGAAGGTTGATTGCCGGCGTGCCATTCTCGGGGTAGTTACTTATCCCGAGGGTGGTTAAAAAGAGAACAGTCATCTTGACTGAGTCGGGGCGCAGGCTTACACTTGCGTCCCTTAAATTTTACCCCCTGCACAGGGGGTAAGTTTCATTGGTATGGTTTTTTGGAGTTTGCTTACATGGCAACGATTAATCAGTTGGTGCGTAAGCCTCGTAAGCGCAAGGTAGCCAAGAGCGATGTTCCTGCTCTCCAGGCTTGTCCTCAGCGCCGTGGTGTGTGCACTCGTGTGTACACCACAACGCCGAAGAAGCCGAACTCAGCACTCCGTAAAGTGTGCCGTGTTCGTCTGACCAACGGCTTCGAGGTTTCCTCTTACATTGGTGGTGAAGGTCACAACCTTCAGGAGCACAGTGTTGTGCTGATCCGTGGCGGTCGAGTAAAAGACCTTCCGGGTGTGCGCTATCACACTGTTCGCGGTACTTTGGATACCCAAGGTGTTCAGAACCGTAAGCAGGGCCGCTCCAAGTACGGTGCAAAACGACCCAAGTCCTGATGTCCCGAGCGGGTGTCTTTTATCGTTGCTTGTAAGAACGGTAAGAGTAAGGCTGAGTAGCATTTGGCTATCTCAGGGGTTCCTGAAGACCTTTTAGATATAAGGGCTTATCGATGCCTAGAAGAAGAGTTGCAGCAAAGCGGGAAATCATTCCCGATCCTAAATTCGGCAGTGCACGTCTTGCCAAGTTCATCAACCATGTGA
This sequence comes from Marinobacter sp. GH_1, assembly GCF_048595985.1. Taxonomy (NCBI): domain Bacteria; kingdom Pseudomonadati; phylum Pseudomonadota; class Gammaproteobacteria; order Pseudomonadales; family Marinobacteraceae; genus Marinobacter; species Marinobacter sp. GH_1. The sequence continues at coordinate 672,087 of NZ_CP184460.1, forward strand.
TGGAAAGCGGTAAGAAGTCGGTTGCAGAGCGCATTGTTTACGGTGCTCTGGATATCGTTGCCGAGAAATCTAAAGAAGAGCCGATCGAAATGTTCGAGAAGGCCCTGGAGAACATCCAGCCGATGGTTGAGGTTAAGTCCCGTCGTGTGGGTGGTGCTACTTACCAGGTGCCGGTAGAAGTTCGGCCTTCCCGTCAGAACGCGTTGGCGATGCGCTGGCTCGTTGAATATTCCCGGAAGCGCGGTGAGAAGAGCATGGCGCAGCGTCTGGCTGGCGAAATTCTTGATGCGGCCGATAGCAAGGGTGCCGCAGTGAAGAAGCGCGAAGACGTGCATCGCATGGCAGAAGCCAACAAGGCATTCTCTCACTTCCGTTTCTAACAAGCCGAGGTTTATATCGTGGCACGCAAGACTCCTATCAAACGTTACAGAAACATTGGTATCTGTGCGCACGTGGATGCGGGCAAGACTACTACCACCGAGCGTATTCTTTATTACACCGGTCGTAGTCACAAGATGGGTGAGACCCATGACGGCGCTTCCACTACAGACTGGATGGAGCAGGAGCAGGAGCGTGGTATCACCATCACGTCTGCCGCTGTTACAACCTTCTGGCAGGGTATGGACAAGCAGTATCCCGAGCACCGTATCAACATCATCGACACCCCGGGGCACGTTGACTTCACCATCGAAGTAGAGCGTTCCCTGCGTGTTCTTGATGGTGCCGTGGTTGTGTTCTGTGGTTCCTCAGGTGTTGAGCCGCAGTCCGAGACTGTATGGCGCCAAGCCAACAAGTATGAAGTTCCCCGCATGGTTTTCGTCAACAAGATGGACCGTGCAGGCGCCAACTTCATGCGCGTTGTTGAGCAGATTCGTAACCGTCTGGGTGCTATCACTGTGCCCATCCAGCTGCCGATCGGCGCCGAAGACGATTTCGAGGGTATCGTGGATCTGCTTCGCATGAAGGCAATCTACTGGAACGAAGCTGATCAGGGTATGACCTACGAGCTTCGCGATATTCCTGAGTCCATGGTTGCTGAGGCCGAGAAAGCGCGCGAGCAGATGATCGAAGCCGCCGCTGAAGCCAACGAAGAGTTTATGGAGAAATACCTCGAAGGCGAAGAGCTGACCTACGAAGAAATCAAGCAGGGTCTGCGTACTCGTACCATCGCCAACGAAATCGTTCTGGCTACCTGTGGTTCTGCGTTCAAGAACAAGGGCGTGCAGGCGGTGCTGGATGCGGTCATCGAATTCCTGCCGGCCCCGGATGAGGTTAAAGCCATCCGCGGTGAGGTGGATGACGAGGGTACCGAGGAAACCCGTCCGGTTGACGACGATGCTCCGTTCGCCGCTCTGGCGTTCAAGATCGCTACCGACCCGTTCGTGGGTACGCTGACGTTCTTCCGGGTTTACTCCGGTAAGCTTGAGTCCGGTAACGCGGTATTCAACTCCGTGAAGGGCAAGAAAGAGCGTGTGGGCCGTATGGTTCAGATGCACGCCAACGACCGTGAAGAGATCAAAGAAGTTCTGGCGGGCGACATCGCGGCTGCGATCGGCCTGAAGAACGTGACCACGGGTGACACCCTGTGTGATGAGAACAACAGAATTGTTCTTGAGCGCATGGAGTTCCCGGAGCCGGTTATCTCCGTTGCGGTTGAGCCGAAGTCGAAAGCCGACCAGGAAAAGATGGGTGTTGCTCTGGGTAAGCTGGCCCAGGAAGATCCGTCATTCCGTGTTCGCACCGACGAAGAGTCCGGCCAGACCATCATCTCCGGTATGGGTGAGCTTCACCTGGATATCATCGTTGACCGTATGCGTCGCGAGTTCAAGGTAGAAGCGAATATCGGTAAGCCGCAGGTTGCTTATCGTGAGTGCATCCGCAAGCCGGTTGACGTTGAAGGTAAGTTCGTTCGTCAGTCTGGTGGTCGCGGTCAGTACGGTCACGTAAAAGTGAAGTTGGAGCCGCTGCCTCTGGATGATGAAGATGCTGAAAACTTCATCTTCGTGAACGAGATCGTTGGTGGTGTGGTTCCGAAGGAATACATCCCGGCTGTTCAGCAGGGTATCGAAGAGCAGATGCAGAACGGCTGTCTGGCCGGCTATCCGCTGCTGGGTATCAAGGCAACGCTGTACGATGGTTCCTACCACGACGTTGACTCCAACGAGATGGCGTTCAAAATCGCTGGTTCCATGGCGATGAAGAAAGGCGCCCTCGAAGCGAATCCTGCCCTTCTTGAGCCGATCATGAAGGTTGAGGTTGTTACCCCTGAAGATTACATGGGTGACGTTGTTGGCGACCTGAACCGTCGTCGCGGCCTTGTGCAGGGTATGGATGAAGGCCCTGCGGGCAAGGTCATCCGTGCTGAAGTTCCGTTGTCGGAGATGTTCGGTTACGCCACCGACCTGCGTTCTGCAACACAGGGTCGGGCGTCTTATGCGATGGAGTTCTCCCGCTATATGGAAGCTCCTTCGAACATTGCCGAAGCGATCATTAAAAAGGGTTGATCCCCAGGACTTAAGAAACAGGAAGAGGTGTAACCGTGTCTAAAGCAAAGTTTGAGCGTAACAAGCCGCACGTAAACGTGGGCACCATTGGTCACGTTGACCATGGTAAGACCACTCTGACAGCCGCCCTGACTCGTGTATGTCACGAAGTATGGGGTACTGGTGAGAGCCGTGCTTTCGATCAGATCGATAACGCACCGGAAGAGCGTGCGCGTGGTATCACCATCGCGACCTCTCACGTTGAGTACGATTCTCCGACCCGTCACTACGCACACGTAGACTGCCCGGGCCACGCGGATTATGTTAAGAACATGATCACCGGTGCGGCCCAGATGGACGGCGCTATCCTGGTTTGCTCCGCAGCTGACGGCCCCATGCCGCAGACTCGTGAGCACATCCTGCTGTCCCGTCAGGTTGGTGTACCGTTCATCGTTGTGTTCCTGAACAAAGCGGACATGGTAGACGATGAAGAGCTGCTTGAGCTGGTGGAGATGGAAGTTCGTGACCTGCTGAGCCAGTACGACTTCCCGGGTGACGACACTCCGATCATCACCGGTTCTGCGCTGATGGCTCTGGAAGGTAAAGACGACAACGAGATGGGTACTACCGCTGTTAAGAAGCTGGTAGAAGCCCTGGACGACTACATCCCTGAGCCGGAGCGTGCGATTGATCAGCCGTTCCTGATGCCGATCGAGGACGTATTCTCCATCTCTGGTCGTGGTACCGTTGTTACCGGTCGTGTAGAGCGTGGCATCATCAAAGTAGGTGACGAAGTGGAAATCGTGGGTATCCGCGACACCACCAAGACCACCTGTACTGGTGTTGAGATGTTCCGCAAGCTGCTGGACGAAGGTCGTGCCGGTGAGAACGTAGGTGTTCTGCTGCGTGGTACCAAGCGTGACGACGTTGAGCGTGGTCAGGTTCTGTGTGTGCCGGGCTCCATCAAGCCGCACACCAAGTTCGAGTGTGAAGTGTACGTACTGTCCAAAGAAGAAGGTGGTCGTCATACTCCGTTCTTCAAGGGCTACCGTCCGCAGTTCTACTTCCGGACTACTGATGTAACCGGTTCTTGTGAACTGCCGGAAGGCGTTGAAATGGTAATGCCGGGTGACAACGTGAAAATGACTGTTACCCTGATCGCTCCGATCGCCATGGAGGATGGTCTGCGCTTCGCGATTCGCGAAGGCGGCCGTACCGTTGGTGCCGGCGTGGTCTCCAAGATCATCGAGTAATCTGCTCGTTTGATCAGGAAAAAGGGGCTGACTGGTTCAGCCCCTTTTTCTGTTTAAGTCGCAAAGTCTGCCTGACCTCCGTCAATATCAATGATGTTGACAGGGTTGGGTATTATGCATACAATGCGGCTCCTTTTTTTGAAGGTCGGCTAACTAGTAGCTGCTACGAGTGGAGTTTGGTGCATCATGCAAAGCCAAAAGATTCGAATCCGGTTGAAGGCATTTGATTATCGCCTGATCGACCAGTCCACGCAGGAGATCGTCGATACCGCCAAGCGGACCGGCGCTCAGGTGCGTGGTCCTATTCCTCTGCCGACGCGCAAGGAAAAGTACACGGTATTGATCTCTCCGCACGTCAATAAAGACGCGCGTGATCAGTATGAAATTCGTACCCACAAGCGTTTGCTCGACATTGTTGAGCCGACGGAGAAGACAGTGGATGCTCTGATGAAACTGGACCTGGCAGCAGGTGTAGACGTTCAGATCAGCCTCGGCTAATACCGCCCGGTATTAGTCTGTGTAACTGTCACAGGCCATAGAGGGTGCAAGCCCCGTACACTTAAGAGGTGAAACATGGCAATTGGTGTTGTCGGTCGTAAGGCCGGTATGACCCGTATTTTTACGGACGAGGGGCAGGCATTGCCCGTAACGGTAATCGAGGTTGAGCCCAACCGCATTACCCAACTGAAAACTCTCGAAAACGACGGCTACCGCGCTGTGCAGGTAACCGTAGGTTCTCGTCGTGCCTCCCGCGTGAGCAAGGCTGCTGCTGGTCACTTTGCGAAAGCAGGTGTTGAAGCTGGTCGTGGCGTGTGGGAATTTCGTCTGGCTGATGGCGAAGGTGAAGACCTCGCTGCAGGCGGCGAGCTGACAGTCTCTGTGTTTGAAGACGGTCAGGTGGTTGATGCCACTGGTCAGTCCAAAGGTAAGGGCTTCCAGGGTGGTGTCAAGCGCTGGAACTTCTCCATGCAGGACGCTACTCACGGTAACTCCCTGTCTCATCGTGCTCCGGGTTCTATTGGTCAGAACCAGACTCCGGGCAAGGTATTCAAGGGTAAAAAGATGGCCGGTCAGATGGGTAACGCGCAGGTCACTGTGCAGAACCTGAAAATCGTCCGTGTCGATGCCGAGCGCAACCTGCTGCTGGTAAGTGGTGCCGTACCTGGTGCGACTGGCGGCGACGTTGTCATCAAGCCTGCAGTTAAAGCCTGAGGAGCGGTGCGATGGAATTGACAATTACTGGTAGCGGCAAGGGGATTTCTGTTTCCGACGCTGCGTTTGCCAAAGATTTTAATGAAGCACTGGTGCACCAGGTGGTAACTGCCTACATGGCAGCTGGCCGTCAGGGTACCAAGGCTCAGAAAACACGTTCCGAAGTCAGTGGCGGTGGCAAGAAGCCGTGGCGTCAGAAGGGCACCGGTCGCGCTCGTGCGGGCACCATTCGTAGCCCGATCTGGCGTTCAGGCGGCGTAACTTTTGCGGCCAAGCCCCGTGATTTCGAACAGAAAGTTAACCGCAAGATGTATCGTGCGGCTATGTGTTCCATTCTTTCCGAGCTGGTCCGTCAGGAGCGTCTGGTGGTTGTTGACGATATGAACGTTGACAGTCCCAAGACCAAGGCGTTCACCGCCAAGCTGAAGGATCTGGGCGTATCTAACGCTCTGATTCTTTCCGATAGCGTTGAGCAGAACCTGCACCTGGCTTCCCGCAACATTCCTCACGTGGATGTTCGCGACGTGGCAGGTCTGGATCCGGTCAGCCTGGTTGCCTACGAGAACGTTGTGGTAACTGTTCCCGCTCTGAAGAAGATCGAGGAGATGCTGGGATGAATCAGGAACGTATTTATAAGGTCCTGCTGGGGCCGCACGTATCAGAGAAAGCGTCTCTGGCAGCCGAGCGTGGTCAGGTGGTATTCCGTGTAGCACCAGACGCCACCAAGCCGGAGATCAAGAAAGCCGTTGAGCAGCTGTTCAACGTCACCGTCGAAGGTGTTCAGGTTCTGAACCGTAAGGGTAAGCTCAAGCGCACTATCCGCGGGTTCGGCAAGCGTAATGACATTCGTAAGGCTTACGTCAAGCTGGCAGAAGGTCAGGACATCGATTTTCTGGATGTGGAATAAGGTAAAGGGGTCGTAATATGCCGATCGTCAAAACCAAGCCAACATCTGCCGGACGCCGTCACGTTGTAAAACTTTACAACCCGGATCTGCACAAAGGACGTCCTTACGAGCCGTTGGTAGAAACTAAGAGTAAGTCAGGTGGTCGTAACAACGCTGGCCGCATTACTACTCGTCACATTGGTGGTGGCCACAAACAGCACTACCGTGTAATTGATTTCAAGCGGACCAAAGATGGTATCCCGGCGGTTATTGAACGCCTGGAATATGATCCTAACCGCTCTGCGCACATCGCGCTGCTGAAGTACTCCGATGGCGAGCGTCGCTACATCATCGCTCCCAAAGGTATGAAGGCAGGTGATCCTGTGCGGTCCGGCGTCGACGCGCCGATTAAGGTGGGCTCCACTCTGCCGCTCCGGAACATTCCGGTTGGTTCTGTGATCCACTGCGTCGAACTCAAGCCTGGCAAAGGTGCCCAGCTGGCTCGCTCCGCGGGCGCATCCGTACAGCTGGTAGCTCGGGAAGGGGCTTATGCCACTATCCGCCTGCGTTCAGGTGAAATGCGTAAGGTGCTTGTAGATTGCCGTGCAACGCTGGGTGAAGTGTCCAACAGCGAGCACAGCCTCAAGCAGCTTGGTAAAGCGGGTGCATCACGTTGGCGCGGTAAACGTCCAACAGTACGTGGTGTTGCTATGAACCCAGTTGACCACCCACATGGTGGTGGTGAAGGGCGTACCTCTGGCGGGCGTCACCCGGTTACTCCGTGGGGTGTTCCGACCAAAGGGCATAAGACTCGTAAGAACAAACGTACTGACAAGATGATAGTACGTCGTCGTTCAGCCAAGTAAACGACTACATAGAGGTAAATGCTGTGCCACGTTCTTTGAAGAAAGGTCCTTTTATAGACCTGCATCTGTTGAAGAAGGTCGAGGCAGCTCTGGAAACAAGTGACAAGCGGCCGATCAAAACCTGGTCCCGCCGGTCAACAATCTTTCCGGAGATGGTAGGCCTGACCATTGCAGTCCACAACGGCAAGCAGCACGTGCCGGTTTATGTCACCGAAGATATGGTCGGACATAAACTGGGTGAGTTCGCGGCAACGCGTACTTATCGTGGTCATGCGGCCGACAAGAAAGCTAAACGCTGATTGTGAGGTAATAGAAATGGAAGTAGCAGCCAAGTACAAGGGCGCTCGCCTCTCAGCTCAGAAAGCACGTCTTGTTGCCGACCAGGTACGCGGCAAGGCTGTTGAGGACGCCCTGAACATTCTGACTTTCAGCCCTAAGAAGGCAGCGGTTGTGATCAAGAAAGCTCTTGAATCCGCCATTGCCAACGCTGAGCACAACGAAGGTCTGGACGTAGATGATCTGCGGGTTTCCACCGTCATGGTGGATGAGGGCCCAACGCTCAAGCGAATCAAAGCTCGAGCCAAGGGGCGCGCTGACCGTATTTTCAAGCGCACCTGTCATATCACCGTCAAGGTCGCCGACAAGTAGGAGATGCTCAGATGGGTCATAAAGTAAATCCAACCGGCATGCGCCTGGGTGTGATCAAAGAGCACAACTCAGTGTGGTATGCCGACAAGAAGGACTACGCGAAGAATCTGCTGAATGATATTCAGGTTCGCGAGTTCCTGGACAAGCGTCTGGTTAAGGCGTCTGTCAGCAAGATCGTGATCGAGCGCCCTGCTCAGAACGCCCGGATCACGATCCATACCGCCCGCCCCGGTATTGTTATCGGTAAGAAGGGTGAAGATGTTGACCGTCTGCGTCGCGAAGTCAGCGACATGATGGGTGTGCCTGTGCACATCAACATCGAAGAAGTCCGCAAGCCGGACCTGGATGCCCGCCTGGTAGCGCAAAACGTTGCCGGTCAGCTGGAGCGTCGTGTGATGTTCCGTCGCGCTATGAAGCGTGCGGTTCAGAACGCCATGCGTCAGGGTGCCAAGGGTATCAAGATTCAGGTTGGCGGTCGTCTTGGGGGTGCTGAAATCGCACGTTCCGAGTGGTATCGCGAAGGTCGTGTACCTCTGCACACATTACGTGCAGATATTGATTATGCAACCTATGAAGCGCACACCACTTACGGCGTTATCGGCGTAAAGGTATGGATCTTCAAAGGTGAGATTCTTGGTGGTATGGAGCAGGTCCGTGCTGACAAGAAAGCCTCTGGGAAGAAAGGTTCTAAGTAAAGGGGCACTCTTATGCTGCAACCAAAACGCACCAAATTCCGCAAGGTAATGAAAGGCCGTAACACCGGTCTTGCTCACCGCGCCAACAAGGTGAGCTTCGGTGAATACGGATTGAAAGCGACCAGTCGCGGGCGTATAACTGCGCGCCAGATTGAGGCGGCACGTCGTACTATGACACGTCGTATCAAGCGGGGCGGTAAGATCTGGATCCGGGTTTTCCCGGACAAGCCGATCACCGGTAAGCCGCTTGAAGTACGGATGGGTAAAGGTAAAGGTTCTGTCGAGTATTGGGTGGCTGAAATTCAGCCAGGCCGTATGTTGTATGAGATGGAAGGTGTTTCCGAGGAAATCGCTCGTGAGGCCTTCACTCTTGCAGCGGCCAAACTGCCGGTACAGACCACCTTTGTAACGAGGACGGTGATGTGATGAATGCAACAGAGCTGCGTGAAAAGTCAGTCGAGGAGCTGAACAAAGAGCTGATCGACCTCCTGAAGGAGCAGTTCAACCTGCGCATGCGCAAAGCGACAGGTCAGCTGAATCAGTCTCACCTCCTCGGCAAGGTGAAGCGCGATATCGCTCGCGTTAAAACGGTATTGAATGAAAAGGCAGGACAGTGACATGACCGAAGCTACCCAAACTGCCAGAACTCTGAGCGGCAAGGTCGTGAGCAACAAGATGGACAAGTCCATCGTGGTCCTGGTTGAGCGTCAGGTGAAACATCCTCTGTACGGCAAGTACATGAAGCGCTCGACCAAGATCCATGCGCACGATGAAAGCAATCAGTGCAACATCGGCGACATCGTAACCATTCAGGAAACCCGCCCGGTCTCCAAGACCAAAAGCTGGGCCCTGGTGGAAGTCACCGAACGCGCGTCCAAGGTGTAATTCGCCCGGAGAACAACCATGATTCAGACTCAAACAATGCTTGAAGTCGCGGATAACAGTGGTGCACGTCAGGTTATGTGCATCAAGGTCCTGGGCGGATCTCACCGGCGTTATGCGAGCGTTGGGGATATCATCAAGGTAACCGTTAAGGAAGCCATCCCCCGCGGTAAGGTGAAGAAAGGCCAGGTCCTCAAGGCTGTTGTAGTACGTACCCGTAAGGGTGTGCGTCGTCCGGACGGTTCATTGATCCGTTTTGACGGTAACGCGGCGGTACTTCTGAACAATCAGGACGCTCCCATTGGTACCCGTATCTTCGGACCGGTTACCCGTGAACTGCGTAACGAGAAGTTCATGAAGATTATCTCACTGGCACCCGAAGTACTTTAAAGGACCAGAGGCCGGTTATGAAAAAGATCAAACGAGATGACGAAGTAATCGTCACCACGGGGAAAGACAAAGGCAAACGTGGTAAAGTCCTGAAGGTTCAGGACGACGGCCGTGTGATTGTTTCTGGCATCAATATGATGAAGAAGCACACCAAGCCGAACCCGATGCTCGGCACCCCGGGTGGTATCGTCGAAAAAGAAGCGCCTATCCAGGCTTCCAACGTGGCTATTTTTAATCCGCAGACCGGCAAAGCCGATCGTGTTGGCTTCCAGACCAAGGAAGACGGCAGCAAAGTGCGGATCTTCAAGTCCACGAACGAAGCTGTCGATAACCAGTAAGCGGTGGTGGTTACGATGCTTAACATGAAAGAGCAGTACACTAAGGAAGTGGTACCCGCCCTGCAGAAAGAGTTCGGTTACAAGAACGTTATGCAGGTGCCGCGTATCGAGAAAATCACCCTGAACATGGGTGTTGGCGAAGCGGTTGGTGACAAAAAGCTGATTGAAAACGCGGTGGCGGATCTTGAGCGCCTGGCGGGTCAAAAAGCGGTTGTTACCAAGGCGCGCAAATCCGTAGCGGGTTTCAAAATCCGTGAAGGTTGGCCGATTGGCTGTAAGGTGACCCTGCGCGGTGAGCGTATGTGGGATTTCTTTGATCGCCTGGTGCACATTGCGGTTCCCCGCATTCGTGACTTCCGCGGTCTGAACCCGAAATCCTTCGACGGTCGCGGTAACTACAGCATGGGTGTTCGTGAGCAGATCATCTTCCCTGAGATCGAGTACGACAAAGTCGACAAGATCCGCGGGCTGGATATCACCATCACCACCACTGCCGGTACCGACGACGAAGGTCGCGAACTGTTGAAAGCCTTTGGCTTTCCGTTCAAGAAATAAGGAACGAGTGACATGGCGAAGGTTTCAATGAAAAACCGTGAGCTCAAGCGCGAAAAGACTGTGGCTAAATTCGCAGCCAAGCGCGCCGAGCTCAAGGCGATTATCAAAAACCCGAATACCAGCGAAGAAGATCGTTGGAACGCGCAAATGAAGCTGCAACAGCTGCCTCGTGATGCGAGTCCCTCACGTCTTCGGAATCGTTGCCAGGTGACTGGTCGTCCCCACGGCGTTCTGCGCAAGTTCGAACTGTCACGGATCAAACTCCGTGAGTACGGCATGCGCGGTGACGTTCCGGGCCTGACCAAGGCAAGCTGGTAAGATAGGTCGCCTGACTTCGGTCAGGTGCCTGTTGGTAAGCGGTGCGGCACGCCGCTGCACAACTAAAAAGATCAGGAGCCTCATACTAATGAGTATGCAAGACACGCTTGCGGATATGTTTACCCGTATCCGTAATGCCCAGATGGCATCGAAAGCTGATGTGACGATGCCGTCTTCAAAATTGAAGGTCTCCGTGGCCCAGGTCCTTAAGGACGAAGGCTACGTAGCAGATTTTTCTGTTTCAGCTGACGCGAAGCCCGAGCTGACCATCACTCTGAAATACTTCGGCGGCAAGCCGGTTATCGAAGAGATCAAGCGGGTCAGCCGTCCGAGTCTGCGCCAGTATAAAGGCGCTGGGGAACTGCCGAAGGTTTCCGGCGGTCTGGGAGTCGCGATTGTCTCAACGTCCAAGGGCGTTATGACAGACCGCGCCGCACGTGCTGCAGGCGTGGGTGGCGAAGTCATCTGCACCGTATTCTAGGAGATACACATGTCCAGGGTTGCCAATAATCCTGTCGTGCTGCCTTCCGGTGTTGAGGTTAAGCTGAACGGACAGGAAATTAATGTGAAGGGCTCCAAGGGAGCTCTCCAATTCACCATTCACCAAGCGGTTGAAGTGAAGCAGGAAGAGGGTTCTCTTCGCTTTGCGGCCCGCGATGGTGCGAAACAGTCCCGCGCTCTTGCTGGTACTACTCGTGCGCTGGTTAACAACATGGTTACCGGCGTATCCACAGGCTGGGAGCGTAAGCTGCAGCTGACGGGCGTAGGTTATCGTGCGCAGGCGCAAGGTAAGAAGCTCAATCTGACACTGGGTTTTTCTCACCCGGTTGAGTACGAGCTGCCCGAGGGTGTTACCGCTGAAACTCCGTCCAATACGGAAGTTGTGATTCGCGGTATCGACAAGCAACAGGTTGGCCAGGTCGCTGCTGAAATCCGCGCGTTCCGTCCGCCCGAGCCTTATAAGGGCAAGGGTGTTCGTTATGCGGATGAGCAGGTCAGACGCAAAGAAGCCAAGAAGAAATAAGGCGGGACTATGAGCGCGAATAACGAAAGATTGCGTCGCGCACGCAAAGTGCGCATGAAGATCCGTGAACTGGGTACCGACCGTCTGTGCGTTCACCGCACGCCGCGTCATATGTACGCCCAGGTTACGACTGCAGATGGCAGCAAAGTGCTGGCCACTGCCTCCACGTTGGATAAGGAACTGCGCCAGGGTGCAACCGGTAACGTGGACGCTGCCAAGAAGGTCGGTCAGCTGATTGCTGAGCGTGCCAAGGCGGCAGGCATTGAGAAGGTCGCTTTTGACCGCTCAGGTTACCGTTATCACGGTCGTGTACAGGCTCTGGCCGACGCAGCCCGTGAAGCTGGCTTGCAATTCTAAGAGGTGGAGAAGATGAGCGTTAACGAACAGAAGGCGCCTGAGCTCCAGGAAAAGCTGGTTCAGGTCAATCGCGTCGCCAAGGTAGTTAAAGGCGGCCGTATTTTTGCCTTCACCGCACTGACTGTGGTGGGTGATGGCAAAGGACGCGTTGGTTTCGGTCGTGGTAAGGCCCGGGAAGTCCCGGTTGCCATCCAGAAGGCGATGGAAGCTGCTCGCAAGAACATGGTAGACGTGGCCCTTGACGGCACCACCCTGCAGTACGCAGTTCGTGCCCAGCACGGTGGCTCCAAGGTGTTCATGCAGCCTGCATCCGAAGGTACCGGTATTATCGCCGGTGGTGCGATGCGTGCGGTACTGGAAGTGGCCGGCGTACACAACGTACTGTCCAAGTGCTACGGCTCTACCAACCCGGTGAACGTTGTACGTTCTACCATCAAGGGTCTGCAGGCCATGAAGGCGCCTGAAGATATTGCAGCCAAGCGCGGTAAATCCGTCGAAGATATTCTGGGTTGAAGTCATGGCGAACGCAAAAACGATCAAAGTAACTCTGACCCGCAGCCCGATCGGCTGTCAGCCCAAGCACAAGCTGTGTGTGAAAGGCCTGGGTCTTCGTAAAATCGGTCATACCGTTGAGGTGGAAGATACACCTTCTATTCGCGGCATGATCAACCGGGTTAACTACCTGGTGCAGGTTGAGGAGAACTAAGATGCGTCTGAACGAACTTGCTCCGGAACCTGGTTCACGTCCTTCCGCCAAGCGTGTTGGTCGTGGTATCGGTAGCGGTCTGGGTAAAACTGGTGGTCGCGGTCATAAAGGTCTGAAATCCCGTTCCGGTGGCTCTGTAGCGCCTGGTTTCGAGGGTGGTCAGCAGCCTTTGGCCCGTCGTCTGCCCAAGTTTGGTTTCACTTCCCGCCAGCAGCGCTATGTTGCCGAAATTCGCCTGAACGAGCTGGCGAAGGTTGAAGGCGACGTGGTCGATCTGGCTGCACTGAAGAAGGCTGACATCATTCGCGAAGAAATTCGCGAAGCCAAGGTTATGCTGTCCGGTGAGCTGGATCGCGCTGTAACCGTTAAAGGGCTACGTGTCACCAAAGGCGCACGCGAGGCAATCATTGCCGCGGGTGGGAAAGTCGAAGACTAAGACGAGTCGAGGACTAAATGGCCAAGACAGCATCATTGCCTGCGGGCGCCGGAAAGGGATTTGCAGAGCTGCGTTCGCGGCTCTGGTTCGTGTTTCTGGCGTTGTTGGTGTACCGGATCGGTGCCCACATTCCCGTTCCAGGCATCAACCCGGACCGGTTGGCGGCACTGTTTGATCAGAACCAGGGAACCATCCTGAGTTTGTTCAACATGTTTTCCGGTGGTGCGCTTGAGCGCATGAGTATCTTCGCACTCGGTATCATGCCGTACATTTCGGCTTCTATTATCATGCAGCTCATGACTGCGGTCAGTCCGCAGCTTGAGCAGCTGAAGAAGGAAGGCGAGGCGGGTCGTCGCAAGATCAGCCAGTATACGCGGTATGGTACGGTTGTCCTGGCCCTGGTTCAGGGCTTTGGTATTTCTGTAGGGTTGGCCTCTCAGGGCGTCACCTTCAACGACAGCTTCAGCTTCCACTTTGTGGCAGTGGTGTCTTTCGTGTGTGGTGCCGTCTTCATGATGTGGCTCGGTGAGCAGATCACCGAGCGTGGCGTTGGCAACGGTATATCACTGCTGATTTTCGCAGGGATTGTCGCCGGCTTGCCGGGCGCCATCGGTCAGACTCTGGAGCAGGCCCGTAACGGTGAAATGAGCCTGCTGGTAGTGCTCGGTATTGGTGTGTTGGCGATCGCGGTGGTTGGCTTCGTGGTGTTCATGGAGCGGGGCCAGCGGCGGTTAACCATCAATTATGCCAAACGGCAGCAGGGCCGCCGGGTGTTTGCCCAGCAGTCCAGTCATTTGCCGCTGAAGGTCAATATGGCCGGTGTTATTCCGCCGATCTTTGCCTCGTCGATTCTGTTGTTCCCGGCCTCCTTGGGCCAGTGGTTCGGGCAGGGTGAGGGCATGGAATGGTTGAGTGACATTTCTCAGGCATTGGCTCCGAGCCAGCCGTTGTATATCATCCTGTTCGCAGCAGCAGTGGTCTTCTTCTGCTTCTTCTATACAGCACTGATGTACAACCCGAAGGAAGTTGCGGATAACCTCAAGCGTTCCGGCGCGTTCATCCCGGGCATTCGCCCAGGAGAGCAGACTGCCAAGTACATCGATGGTGTACTGACCCGTCTGACGTTGTTCGGGGCTATGTATATTGCAGCAGTGTCCTTGTTCCCTCAGTTCCTGATGGTGGCAGGTAATGTACCTTTCTATCTTGGTGGTACCTCACTGCTGATTGTTGTAGTCGTGGTGATGGATTTCATGGCTCAGGTTCAGTCGCACCTGATGTCGCATCAGTATGAATCGCTGATGAAGAAGTCCAATCTCAAGGGCTATGGTCGGAACGGCTGACACAGCCGTTCCCCTTGAAAACTGGAGTCGACAATGAAAGTACGCGCTTCGGTAAAGAAAATTTGCCGTAACTGCAAAGTAATTCGTCGCAATGGCTCGGTTCGAGTCATCTGCACGGAGCCTCGTCACAAGCAGCGCCAGGGCTGATTTCCAAGAAATCGCTCTGACATTGTAAAAGGGGTTCGGAATAGTAGCGCTTGACTCGCGAGCGGGTCAGGCGCTATTATTTCGCGCCCTTTTTGTGGCGGAAAATTCACACAGCAAAGCTTTGAACGCGGAGTAATTTGGATGGCACGTATAGCCGGTGTCAATATACCCGATCACAAACATGCTGTTATCTCGCTCACCTACATCTTTGGTGTTGGCAAGACAACAGCCCAGAAGCTTTGCGATGCAACCGGCGTTAAGCCGGACGTCAAGGTCAAAGACCTGAGCGACGAGCAGCTTGAAGCACTTCGTACCGAAGTGGGCAAGTTCACCGTCGAAGGCGATCTGCGTCGTGAAGTACAGATGAACATCAAGCGTTTGAAGGATCTCGGTTGCTTCCGTGGTCTGCGTCATCGTCATGGACTTCCGGTCCGTGGCCAGCGCACCAAGACCAACGCCCGCACCCGTAAAGGTCCTCGCAAACCTATTCGTAAGTAACAGGTAGGCAAACATGGCAAAGCCAGGTACACGTACCCGTAAAAAGGTGAAAAAGACGGTTGTTGATGGCGTCGCGCACATTCACGCGTCCTTCAACAACACCATCGTGACCATTTCGGACCGTCAGGGCAACGTCCTGTCCTGGGCCACCTCAGGTGGTTCCGGTTTCCGCGGCTCACGTAAGAGTACACCTTTTGCTGCGCAGGTAGCAGCTGAAAGAGCCGGTAATGCGGCTGCTGAATACGGCCTTAAAAACCTGGACGTAGAGGTTAAGGGTCCTGGGCCCGGACGTGAATCTGCAGTTCGCGCGCTGAATGCGTGTGGCTACAAGATCACCAACATCACTGATGTGACGCCGATTCCCCATAACGGCTGTCGTCCGCCCAAGAAGCGCCGCGTCTAACACAGGAGACAGTGAAATATGGCTCGTTATATAGGCCCGAAGTGCAAGCTGTCTCGTCGTGAAGGGACAGACCTTTTTCTGAAGAGCGGCGTACGCGCGCTCGATTCGAAGTGCAACATCGAGACTCCGCCGGGTATGCACGGCGCGCGTCGCGGTCGTCTGTCCGAGTACGGCGTACAGCTTCGTGAAAAACAGAAAGTCCGTCGTATCTACGGCGTACTTGAGAAGCAATTCCGCAACTACTACAAAGAGGCCGCTCGCCTGAAGGGTGCAACCGGTGAAAACCTGCTGCAACTTCTGGAAGGTCGTCTGGATAACGTTGTGTATCGCATGGGCTTTGGTTCTACCCGTGCAGAAGCCCGTCAGCTCGTCTCTCACAAGGCGATCCTGGTGAACGATAAGCCGGTCAACGTGCCGTCCTATCAAGTCAAGCCGGGCGACGTTGTGAGTGTGCGTGAGAAGGCCAAAAACCAGCTGCGCGTTAAAGGTGCACTGGATCTGGCTGGTAGCCGCGCACCGGTAAGCTGGGTAGAGGTTGACGCCAACAAGATGTCCGGCGTTTACAAGTCAGTACCTGAGCGTACTGAACTGCCGGCCGACATCAACGAGAACCTCATCGTCGAGCTTTACTCCAAGTAAAGCCCAGTTAGCAACGATAGCAGATAGGGGCGTCTATGCAGCGTTCAGTACATGAGTTATTGACACCTCGTACCATTGACGTGAAAGAATCCAGCGCCACGCGCGCCAAGGTGACACTGGAGCCGCTTGAGCGCGGTTTCGGTCATACCCTGGGTAGCGCACTGCGTCGCATTCTCTTGTCTTCGATGCCGGGCTGCGCCGTGACTGAAGCACAGATCGACGGTGTCCTGCACGAGTACAGCGCCATTGAGGGTGTCCAGGAGGACGTCATCGAGATTCTTCTGAATCTCAAGGGCGTCGCCGTAAAGATGAACGGCCGTGACGATGCTGAGCTGACGCTCAGCAAGAAGGGCCCGGGTGTAGTGACCGCCGGCGATATCAAGCTGGACCACGATGTGGAAATCGCTAACCCCGAGCACGTGATCTGTCACCTGAGCGAGAACGGCGAAGTCAACATGCGTTTGCGTGTTGCCCGCGGTCGCGGCTATGAGCCGGCTGATCAGCGTGGTCTGGACGAGGATGAAACTCGTGCCATCGGACGTTTGCAGCTTGATGCTACGTTCAGCCCGGTTCGCCGAGTGGCGTATGCCGTCGAAAGCGCACGGGTTGAGCAGCGTACAGATCTGGACAAGCTTGTTATTGATCTGGAGACAAATGGCACCATCGATCCGGAAGAAGCGATTCGCCGGGCGGCCACGATTCTCCAGCAGCAGCTGGCTGTGTTTGTAGATTTCGATCATGAGAAAGAGCCAGAGCGTGTAGAAGAAGAGGAAGAAATCGATCCGATTCTGCTGCGCCCGGTTGATGATCTGGAATTGACTGTGCGTTCAGCTAACTGCTTGAAGGCAGAAAACATTTACTATATCGGCGATCTTATCCAGCGCACCGAAGTGGAGCTGCTGAAGACGCCTAACCTTGGCAAAAAGTCGCTGACCGAGATCAAGGACGTTCTTGCGTCCCGTGGTTTGTCTCTGGGCATGCGTCTTGATAACTGGCCGCCGGCAAGCCTTCGTGGTGATGACCGGGTTCTGGGCGGTTGATCGCCGATTAGTTTAAGGTAAGGAATCAGAGCAATGCGTCATCGTAAGAGTGGTCGTAAGTTCAGCAGGACCAGTGCGCATCGCAAGGCCATGTTCCGTAACATGACTGCGTCACTGGTTGAACATGAGCTGATCAAGACAACGCTGCCGAAAGCTAAAGAGCTTCGTCGTGTAGCTGAGCCGTTGATCACGCTCGCAAAGAATGATTCGGTTGCAAATCGTCGTCTGGCGTTCTCACGCCTGCGTAGCGATGCTGCGGTAGCCAAGCTGTTCAACGAGCTGGGCCCCCGTTATAGCGAGCGTCCGGGTGGTTATCTTCGTATTCTGAAGTGCGGTTTCCGTGCTGGCGACAATGCCCCTATGGCATTCGTTGAGCTGGTTGGCCGTCCTCTGGACATCGAGGCTGAAGAGGTGGACGAAGGCGAAGAGTAAAATCTACGCTCTAGTTCAAAAAAAACCGGGTTCCGAAAGGTTCCCGGTTTTTTTTGTGGTGAAAACCTACTTGAGCATAGGCTTGAGATAACGCCCGGTATGGGATGCCGGATTGTCCGCTACCTCCTCCGGCGTTCCCTCAGCAATAATCTGCCCGCCGCCAGAACCACCCTCTGGTCCCAGGTCGACAATCCAGTCAGCCGTTTTGATCACATCCAGGTTGTGTTCGATGACCACGATGGTGTTGCCGTGATCCCTCAGGCGTTCAAGGACGTTCAACAGTTGCTGGATGTCGTAAAAGTGCAAACCCGTGGTGGGTTCGTCGAGGATGTACAGGGTTTTGCCGGTGTCGCGCTTGGACAGTTCCTTGGCCAGTTTTACCCGCTGGGCCTCACCACCCGATAGGGTGACCGCACTCTGTCCAAGACGGATGTAGGACAAGCCCACGTCCATGAGGGTTTGCAGTTTTCTGGCGATAAAGGGTACGGCGTCGAAGAACTCTCGCCCTTCCTCAACGGTCATCTCAAGCACTTCGTTGATGTTCTTGCCCTTGTAGCGGACTTCCAGGGTTTCGCGGTTGTAGCGCTTGCCTTTGCAGATGTCGCAGGGCACGTAGACGTCCGGCAGGAAGTGCATTTCCACTTTGATTACGCCGTCACCCTGGCAGGCTTCACAGCGTCCGCCTTTGACGTTGAAGGAGAATCGGCCGGGCTTGTAGCCGCGAGACCGTGCTTCCTGGGTGCCGGCAAAGAGCTCACGGATGGGGGTGAACAGGCCGGTGTATGTCGCCGGATTCGACCGGGGGGTGCGCCCGATCGGACTTTGATCAATGTCGATAACCTTATCGAGGTGATCCAGGCCCTTGAGGTTTTTATAGGGGGCATGGTTCAGGCTGGTGGCCTTGTTTAGCTTGGCCGCAGCCACCGGGTACAGGGTGCTGTTAATGAGGGTGGATTTACCGGAGCCGGAGACCCCGGTTACGCACGTCATGACCCCCAGTGGCAGCGTTAGCGTGACGTCCTGAAGGTTGTTGCCTGTGGCGCCGGACAGGACCAGGTGTTTGCCGTTGCCCTTGTTGCGGGTTGCTGGCACGGCAATTTTTTTCTCTCCGCTCAGGTATTGGCCAGTCATCGATGCCGGGTTGGCGATAATCTCTTCAGGGGTGCCGCGAGCAACGATTTCACCACCGTGTACGCCGGCACCAGGGCCAATATCGATGACATAATCGGCAGCACGGATGGCGTCTTCGTCGTGTTCAACGACAATCACGGTGTTGCCGAGGTCCCGCAGGTGGGTGAGGGTGGCCAGCAGGCGGTCGTTGTCCCGCTGGTGCAGGCCGATGGACGGTTCGTCCAGGATGTACATGACACCCACCAGCCCGGCGCCAATCTGGCTGGCCAGGCGAATCCGCTGTGCCTCACCGCCCGAGAGGGTGTCTGCGCTGCGTTCCAGCGTCAGGTACTCAAGGCCGACATTGACCAGGAACTGTAAGCGTTCCCGCACTTCCTTGAGGATTTTTTCGGCGATTTCACCTTTACGGCCAGGCAGAGTCAGCTCGCTGAAGTAGCGGTGAGCGTCGCCTACCGGCAGGTGAGTGATTTCAGGTAGTGTCCGTTCCTCGATAAAGACATTGCGGGCGCCGCGGCGAAGCCGGGTGCCACCGCAGTCTTTGCAAGGCTGGGTGCTCAGGTTGCGGGCCAGTTCTTCGCGCATGCTTTGGGAGTCTGTCTCCCGGTAGCGGCGTTCCAGGTTCGGGATGATGCCCTCAAAGGGGTGGGCTCTCTCCATGATCTGGCCACGGGAATTGACGTACCGGAAGCTGATGTCTTCATTGCCAGAGCCATAGAGCAGTGCTCGCTGAAACGGTTCTGGCAAGTCTTCCCACGGCGTTTCCAGGTCGATGTCATAATGCTCGGCCACGCTGGTCAGCATCTGGAAGTAATAGACCGCGCGCCGGTCCCAGCCCTTGATCGCGCCGGAGGCCAGCGTGGCTTCCGGATTCTGGATAACTTTTTCGGCATCAAAGAACTGGCGCACTCCCAGACCATCACAGGTGGGGCATGCGCCGGCTGGGTTGTTGAAGGAGAAGAGCTTGGGTTCGAGTTCGCTCAGTGAATACCCGCATTGGGTACAGGCATAGCGTGCCGAGAAGGTCTGTTCTTCGCCGTCTCCGGTCATTGGGGCGACCAGCGCGATGCCATCGGCCAACTCAAGGGCGGTTTCGAAACTTTCCGCCAATCGCTGTTCCAGGCCCTCTTTGACCTTGAAGCGGTCTACCACGACATCAATCTGGTGTTTGCGTTTCTTGTCCAGCGCCGGAACATCATCGATGTCATAAACCGTGCCGTCGACCCTAAGGCGGATGAAGCCCTGGCTGCGCATGGTATCAATCACCTGGAGGTGCTCGCCTTTTCGGTCCCTGATCACCGGCGCCAGGATCATCAGTTTGCTGCCTTCAGGCATCGCCAGGACCTGATCGACCATCTGGCTCACGGTCTGGGCCTCCAGCGGCTGACCGTGGTCCGGGCAACGGGGTTCGCCGGACCGGGCAAAAAGCAGTCGCAGGTAGTCGTAGATTTCAGTGATGGTGCCAACGGTTGAGCGGGGATTATGGGATGTGGACTTCTGTTCAATGGAAATGGCGGGTGACAGGCCTTCGATGTGATCAACATCGGGTTTTTCCATCATCGACAGGAATTGCCGCGCGTAGGTGGACAAAGACTCTACATACCGGCGCTGCCCTTCGGCGTAGAGGGTGTCGAAGGCCAGTGAGGATTTTCCTGAACCTGACAGCCCGGTGATGACAATGAGTTTGTCTCTTGGCATATCCAGGTCGATGTTCTTCAGGTTGTGCGTGCGTGCGCCTTTGATCTGGATATGGTCCATAACACCTCGCTTGAGTAAAACCACCATTATATCGTTTTCGGTAGCCCCCGGCGAAACTGGAGTTGTGCCGCCTGGGGTATGCTGTCTTGGGTAGTCCCTCACCCGGGGCGCATCTGGTACAATGCGCCGCTCGCAGCCAGTAGCTGCCTTCCCAATTTTTTCAATCCGGCACAGGTAAGCATGAACGCGCTTGAAAAACGCTCTGTTACGGCTTTGGCCTCGGTGTACGCAATGCGTATGCTTGGCCTGTTCATGGTCATGCCGGTGTTCGTGTTGCTCGGTAGTGATCTGCAGGGCGCGACGCCTGCGCTCATTGGTTTGGCAATTGGGGCCTATGGTCTCAGTCAGGCCCTGTTGCAGATTCCGTTCGGCTTGCTGTCTGACCGGGTTGGCCGCAAGCGGATGATCTATATCGGGCTGGTGCTGTTCGCCGCTGGAAGCCTGCTGGCAGCCTCCACCGACTCCATATACGTTGTGATTGCCGGACGGATTCTTCAGGGGGCAGGCGCGATTGCCAGCGTGTTGATGGCCCTGTTAAGCGACCTGACCCGCGAGGAAGAGCGCACCAAGGCAATGGCTATGGTGGGCATTTCCATTGGTCTGTCGTTCTCGGTGTCACTGGTGGTTGGGCCCCTCCTGGGCTCGCTCTGGGGATTGTCCGGCATTTTCTATGCAACGGCAGCCATGGCCATGGTGGCCTTGTTCATCGTAGCCAGAGTGGTGCCAACACCCCATGCCCACAGAATCAGCGCGGATACCCATCCCGCGAGGGAGATGGTCGGGCGGGTGCTGCGGGACGGTCGCCTGCTGCGGCTGGACTTCGGTATCTTCATCCTCCATTTTGCCCTGACAGCGCTGTTTCTGGTGTTTCCCACCATGCTTCAGGATCAGTTGGGGCTGGCCAGCGTTTCCCATTGGTGGTTCTACTTGACGGTGATGGTGACATCCTTCTTCGCCATGGTGCCGTTTATCATCATTGGCGAGAAAAAGCGGGTGATGAAACCGGTGCTTTGCGGTGCCATCGCCCTGCTTTCGCTGGCAACGGCCGCACTGACCGGTGTGGAGAAGAGTCTCTGGCTGGCCTGGGGCGTACTGTTCTTCTTCTTTATGGCGTTTAACCTTCTGGAAGCGAGCCTGCCCTCATTGATCAGCAAAGAAGCTCCGGCCGCCAGTAAGGGGACCGCTATGGGGGTTTACTCGACGTCGCAGTTTTTTGGTGCGTTTCTCGGCGGTGCCCTGGGCGGTTACTTGCTACAATCTGCCGGCCTGGAAGGGGTTCTCTGGTTAATGGCCGGTGGTTTGGCTGCCTGGTTTCTGGTAGCACTGACGATGCCGGCGCCGAATTACACCACGAGCTTTGTGGTTGAGTTGGAGCAGGTGCTGCCTGCCGGTTTTGATGAGATTGATGAGACATTGCGCCGCCTGCCCGGTGTGCAGGACGTGGTGATTGTGGAAGATGCGGCAACCGCTTACTTAAAAGTGGACCGTCAGCATTTTCATGAAGATCAGCTTGCGCACTTTGAATTTGTGCGGCAGGGTAAAGGTTCTTAAACAAAGGATGCGTGCATGGACCGCACGTGTTCCGGAAAATCGATCAGGAGCAGAAGATGGCACGAGGCATTAACAAGGTAATTCTCATTGGTAATCTGGGCCAGGATCCGGATACCCGCTATACCCCGAATGGCAACGCGGTTGTGAATCTCAACCTGGCTACCGATGAAAGTTACAAGGATCGCCAGACTGGCCAGATGGTACCGAGAACCGAATGGCACCGGGTTGTGCTGTTCGGCAAGGTGGCGGAAGTGGCCGGCCAGTACCTGCGTAAAGGTTCCAAGGTGTATATCGAAGGTCGCCTGCAAACCCGCAAGTGGCAGAACAAAGAAGGACAGGACGTATACACCACCGAGATTGTGGTAGACATCAACGGCCAGATGCAGATGCTCGACAGCCGCGGTGGCGAGGGTGGCATGAACCAGGGAGCTCCCCAGGGTCGTCCGCAGCAGCAACCCCAATCTCAGTATAATGCTCCGCCCCAGCAGCAGGGTGGTCAGGCTCAGCAGCCGTCCGGAGGGTATAACCCTCAAGGGCAGCAGGGCGGTGGCATGCCGGAACCGATTGATGATTTTGATGACGACATTCCGTTCTGAATGTGATCCAGCTCATCGACAATCAAAAAGCCCGTGCTCTGCGCGGGTTTTTTTGTTAACGAGTTGCAAAATCTCCGTGAAATCAGTCGGTGAAACGTAGAGTTACGTTCACTTTCTCAACTATCATGTAAGCCTGTGTTAAAAGTGCTGATAATTTAAACACCTTGTGCACGCCGGCCGGCAGCAGAGCTGTGGCCACGACCTGGGAATCCATGATCCTGAATCTTGTTACGACTCTACAAAAACTGATCCGCCGCAAGCCTTCGGGACAGCCTGTCTGTCTTGAGGTGCGCCCGGATGGCATTGCCTGGGCCAGAGCCGCTGCTTCGCCCGGGCAGTCGCTGGGCTTTGTTGAGTGTGTTTCTGCACAACGGCAGGACACGCTCAGCAAGCTGGTGGACGACCAGGGCTGGGCTGGTGTGCCTGCGGTTCTGGTCCTGCCCATTGATCAATATCAGGTGTTTCAAGTTGAGCGTCCGGAGGGTGTTGAGGACAGTGAGCTGGCCGATGCGCTCAAATGGAAGCTCAAGGACTTCCTCGATTTCAGCCCGGCCGACGCCGTGTCGGATGTGTTTGCATTTCCGGAAGACGCGTCCCGTGGGCGTGGCCCGCTGGTGAACGTTGTTGCAGCCCGCAAATCTCTGGTTCGCGAGCTGATTGGTCTGGTAGCGGATGCAGGCCTTGAGCTGGATCGAATCGATATTGCCGAGCTGGCCTTGCGAAATCTGGCGGCCCGCCTGGATCAGTCGAATAGGGGGGTGGCTCTGGTTCATCTTCGTGACCGCTATGGCCAGATGGTCATATGCCAGGGCGATACCCTGTATCTCTCCCGCCGCCTTGAGCTGTCTTATGATGATCTGCGGGACGCCTCCAGCCAGGAGAGTGCTGTGCAATCCCTGGCGCTGGAGATCCAGCGTTCCATGGACTATTTCGAGAGCCAGCTCGGCCAGGTGCCACCGTCGACCATCCAACTGGTGGCCCGGGATTCGGTATTACCGTTGAACTCCATGCTCTCATCTTACATGGCGGCCGGTATCGAGGTGCCTGAGTGGAGCCAGTTTGGCTTGTCTGACGCGCTTGATAGCCGATGCCTGCCCGCCTGGAGTGCGGCGCTTGGCCAGGGGGGGCAGGCATGATCAGGCAACAGGTGAACCTGTATACCCCGGAACTTCGCCCTACAAGGCAGCGGCTGCATGCCGGTACGGCCGGAGCGTTGGTTGGGATCGTATTGCTGATACTCGTGGCCGTCATGGCTTTTGGCCGCTGGCACAATCAGACGCTGGAGCAGCAGGTAGAGCGGCTGGAACAGCAGAACCGGAATCTGGAAACGGCGGTTGCCACCATGGCCGACCAGGTGCAGGCAAGGCAACCAGATCCTGACCTGGAAGCCTCGCTGGCGCGGATCACCGAGACAATTGCTCGCAGGCAGCGTCTGCTCGAACGGGTGGAAGGGCTGGCAACCCACAACCACGGTGGTTTTTCCGGGCGGCTTTCGGCCCTGGCGCGCCAGGTTCCTGAGGACCTGTGGCTGACAGCCGTGCGCTTGCAATCGCTTCCCTCGGCCATGCGTCTTGAGGGCAGGACTCGGGCGGCGGAACTGGTGCCCAGCTACCTCGCGCGCTTGGGTGACGAGCCGGCGTTTGTTGGTGAAACCTTTGGCGATTTCCGGTTGCAGCGGCCAGACGACGAAGCTGATCATCAGTGGGTGGAATTTCGTGTTGCAACACAACCGGGAGAGGCGTCGGGGCGATGAGTAAATTGACAGATTCCCTGGCCAGCACTGCGCAGTGGTACAACGACCGCCCGATCCGTGAGCGGGTTTTGATCGTCGTGACTGCCTGTGTGCTCATGTTCGTCCTGGGCTGGGAGTTGTTGGTTACCCCAGTGGAAACCCGGCAGCAGCAACTCAATAACCGAGTGCAGGCACTAACGGCTACGCAGAACAGCTTGCTTAGCCAACAGGAAACCCTCAACAGCCAGTTGGCCGGTGACCCTTCGGAGGCATTGCGCCAGCGACTGGCTTCCCGGCAAAGCCGCCTGGAGCGGCTGGATCAGGAAATTACCGAGACTACCGGGCAGCTGATCGCACCGAGGGACATGGTCACGCTGTTGCGGGACATGCTCTCAGCTCAACAGGGCTTGCAGTTGGAATCCATGACATTGCGCACGCCAACACCGGTTTATGACGGTGCCCAGCCAGAGGCGGGTAATCGGCAAGCTGCAGAGCCCTTGCTCTATGCCCACGACGTGGAGCTGACCATCCGTGGTGGTTATCTCGATGTGCTGGCGTATCTACAGCGGCTCGAAACCATGGATGAGCGCCTGGGGTGGATACAGCTGGACTATCAGGCCGGTGCCTGGCCCAAGGGTGAAGCGACCATCCGTGTGCGCACCCTGAGCCTTGATGCCGCGTGGCTAGGAGTTTGAGATGGCACATCCTTTGTTCAGATATTTGATGATGACGTTGGTGTCACTTGGGTCGCTCCAGGCCTATGCCTTGCAAGACCCGACCCGACCTCCCGGTGCTGACGCGCAGCCGGTGGTGGCATCGCCGGTCCGGGAAATTCGGCTGGGCTCGATCCTCCTGGGCAAGGAGCGGCGGATTGCCGTCATTGAGGGTGTAGCCCTGAAAGAGGGCGACAGCCATGACAACATACGTGTGCGCCGTATCTTCAAAGATCGGGTAGAAGTAACAGATCGCGGCCAACCCAGAACCCTGTATCCGGAACCGCTCCCGCAGGTGCGGAGAACACCATGACAGACAGTCGGACCATGATGACAACACTCAGACCTCTCGCAGCTGCCATGCTCTCACTAACGCTGGTTGCCTGCGCCAATAACCCGCTGATGCGGACGTCTGCCGCCACATCAACAGACGTTGCCGATCAGATTGACCAGGTGCTGGCCGAAGCCGAGCGGCAAACCCCTGCCTCGGGTTCCGCATCCGGTGATCCTGCTCCTGTATCAGCCGCGGAAATCAGCAGTCAGTTGCTACCGCCCCTGTCCAGTGCGCAGGAGCAGGACGAGCGTTTTGATGTGAATGCCCGCGGCGTTCCAGCCTCCAGCTTCTTTGAAGCGCTGGTGGAGGGTACCCGCTATAACGTGGTGGTCCATCCGGGCGTTACGACACCGGTTGATCTGCGCCTGAGCGATGTCACCGTCCCGGAAGTCATGGAGATTGCTGCGGATTTATACGGTCTGGATATCCAGCGTAATGGCCGGCTGTTTCGGGTGGCGGAAGACCGGATACAGACAAGACTTTTCCCCATTGACTACCTGCATTTCAAACGCCGCGGTGGCTCAGAAACCCGTGTCAGTTCGGGCCAGGTCAGCAGCGCCCGGGGCAGTGGCAACGGTGCTTCCAACTCAAACTCCAATTCCAATACCGGTAATGAAACCCGAAACCTGGTGGGCACCACCATATCGACCGATACCGAGTCTGACTTCTGGCGGGATATTCGCCAGACGGTGGCTATGATCGTGGGTAATGATGGCCAGGTAGTGGTTAACGCTGGCGCGGGCCTGGTGATGGTCCGGGCGGGCTCTGACGATTTGCGGATGGTGGAGGATTACCTGCGCCGGACTGAACTGATCATGCAGCGTCAGGTTGTTCTGGAAGCGAAAATACTGGAGGTTACTCTGAACGAGGGCTACCAGCAGGGCATCAACTGGGCTGACGTCCAGAGCTCCGCCGGTCGTGCCGATTATTTCACGGCCCAGTCGCTGGCGGGTCAGCCGATCCGCACCCCGGATATTGGCGGGCTGTTCTCCGCCACGGTGAGCGCCGGCGATTTTACCGGTCTTATTCAGCTGTTGGGTCAGCAGGGCAATGTGCAGATTCTGTCGAGCCCGCGCATCTCCACCATCAACAACCAGAAAGCCGTCATCAAGGTAGGTACCGACGAGTTCTTCGTCACCGATATTGATTTCAATGATAACAACTCGGCGGTGACCGCCACCGACAGAACGTCCACTTCGGTTGAGTTGACGCCGTTCTTCTCCGGAATTTCCCTGGACGTTACCCCGCAGATTTCCGACAGCGGCGCGATAACACTGCATGTGCATCCATCAGTCAGCGAAGTGAATGACCAGGAAAAGGTCATCACCATTGGCGAGCGGGATGTCACCCTGCCTCTGGCGCGCAGCACGGTGCGTGAAACCGACAGCGTGATTCGGGCAGAGAGTGGTCAGATTGTGGTGATTGGTGGTTTGATTCAGGACACCAGTGAAGACACTACTTCTGCCGTGCCCTTCTTCAGCGATATCCCGCTGGTGGGGGAATTGTTCAAGCAGCGCCGCTTCGAATCCCGCAAGAGTGAGTTGGTCATCCTGATACGGCCCATGGTGGCCAACACTGGCCAAATGCAGGCGGATGTGCAGGCCAGCCGGGAGCGGATGAACGTGCTCAGAGATCTGCTGAACTCGGCAGAGTCGGTTAAACCCCAGGCGGAGACGGCCCCCCGCTGATGTACGAAAGCCACTTTGGACTGCAGGAAGCACCGTTCGCATTGACGCCAAACACCCGGTATTTCCTCCGGGCGCCCAGTCATGCCGATGCGTTGGAGCTGTTATTGGTGGCGTTGCAGCAACGGGAAGGCTTTATCAAGGTGACTGGCGAGGTGGGCACCGGAAAGACCCTGCTCTGCCGCTTGCTGCTCAACGAACTGGATAAGACCGCCTGCACGGCTTACATACCCAATCCGAACCTGCCGCCGGAGACCCTCTATGAGGCGGTTGCCGAGGAACTGGGTGTTGACGTGGCCGGGTGTAGTAACGGCCACCAGATTCTCAAGGCGCTGAACCAGCGATTGATTGCCCTGGCCATGGAACAAAGCCCGGCGGTACTGGTGATTGATGAAGCCCAGGCCATGCCCGAAGAAACCATTGAGGCTCTGCGGTTGCTGACCAACCTGGAAACCGAAAGCACCCGGTTGTTGCAGATTGTGCTGTTTGGCCAGCCGGAGCTGGACACCATCCTGGCGAAGGACAGCCTGCGCCAGTTGCGCCAGAGAATCACCTTTCAGACCCGATTGCAGCCACTGGGTCAGGAATCCGTGGGCCAGTACCTGCGGCATCGCCTGGCCCGGGCCGGCTATAACGGAGCGGACATTTTTGCCCCGGCAGCATTAAAAGTCATCTGGCGTTCATCCGGCGGTATTCCCCGGCTGGTGAATGTCCTGGCCCACAAATCCATGCTGGCGGCCTGGGGGCGGGGAGACCGCCAGGTGGCCAGAAAGCACGCTCTGCAGGCCGTGAAAGACACAGAGAGTGCCCGCCCCGTTAGCTGGCTCCGGAGGTGGGTATGAGCTTGTTGAATGATGCCCTGAGGGCCGCAGAGGAACGGCAGAATCCGCCCCGTGTGGCCGGCACATACACTGGCCAGCCTGTGGCCCGGGATTCGGCAGCGTCCGGGATGCCGATTGCCATTGTTTTGACGGTGGCACTGGCGTTGATGGGTGGCGTAGGTGCCTGGTGGATGCTGTCAGGTAGTTCTGAAGAGCAGTCCGTTGTCGCCGATAGCGCCAGGGTTTCGGCAGCCCCGGAATCACAAGAGATCACGGAGACAGCCGCCCTGCCAGAGGTCATCGTCGAACCGATCCCTGTTGAGCCTGCTTCTGAAACCGAGGTGTCGACCCCTGATAGTGCATCCACGGCGGAGATCGTGTTGGTAACCGAGCCCACGCCGGAGCGCTCCGAGCCGGCCAATGCGGAGCCCGCGGCGGACCAGGACGAGCCCGAGGTTATTCAGGTGGCGCAAGCGCAGCCACAAACCCCTGATCGGGAGGTGAACACTTGGGATCGTGCGCCGGAAGCATCGGTAAAGCAGCAACGGGAAACGCCGGAAGCGGTGGACCTGCGCACCAGTCGTGACTTGGCCAGCTTGCTGGCAACCGGTCGCAATGGTGATGCAGAGCGTGCACTGACGGAACTGACCACCCGTCAAACGGCTCCCCGAAGCCGGGAGATCTTTGCCCGGGAGATGCTGGTTCTGGATAGGCCAGGTCGTGCCCTGGAATGGTTGCCGGACTCTGTGACCAACGAACATGCTGGCCTGAGATTGCTGAAAGCCCGCGCCCAGTTGGCACTGGGCGATTTGAACCTGGCGATCGCTACCTTGCAGGCGCGGGTGCCCCCGGTGGCTGAACAGGTGGAATATCGCATTACCCTGGCCACCTTGTTACAGCAGGCCGGCGAGGCCGACGAATCGGCCGGCCACTGGTCTGAATTGATCGCCCACGACGACAGCCAGGGTACCTGGTGGCTGGGGTTGGCCATTGCGCTGGAAACCGGAGGGCGCAACCGAAGTGCATTGCAGGCCTTCACACAGGCTGCGGCCATGCCCGGAATGTCTGCTTCACTGGCGGACTACGCGCGGCAACGCATATCAGTTTTGCAGGCGGAATCATGAGTACGGAACCGAAAAAGAAAATCCGCATAGGCGACCTGCTGGTTCAGAATAATGTCATCACTGAACAGCAGTTGATGACCGCCCTGCGGGAGCAGAAAAGTACCGGTCGCAAGCTTGGCCGAACGCTCATCGAGCTGGGCTATGTCGACGAAGACAACCTGCTCAACATCCTCTCGCGCCAGTTGGACGTGCCCTTTGTTCAGCTGCGCCATTACCAGTTCAATAACGAACTGGTTAAGAAGCTGCCAGAAGCCATGGCGCGCCGGTTCCGGGCCATTGTGCTGGCGGAACAGGGCGGGGAGTTGCTGGTGGGCATGGCCGACCCGCTGGATATCTTCGCCTACGACGAATTGGTGCGGGTGCTCAAGCAGCCCATCAAACAGGCGGTGGTGCGGGAGAGCGAACTGCTCAACACCCTGGAAATGGTCTACCGCCGCACCGATGAAATCGCCTCCCTGGCGGAAGAGCTGGAAGACGAACTGGGTGATGACGCTTTCGACCTGGCTGACCTGTCCGCCGAATCCGAAAGCGCCGACGCCCCGGTGGTCAAACTGCTGCAGACCCTGTTCGAAGATGCCGTACAGGCCAGAAGCTCGGATATCCATATCGAGCCCGACGAGACCGTCGTGCGCATTCGCCAACGGGTGGATGGCGTACTGCAAGAACAGGTGATGAAAGAAAAGCGCGTGAATGCAGCGCTTGTTCTGCGCCTGAAACTGATGGCCGGGCTCAACATCTCCGAGAAGCGCCTGCCCCAGGATGGGCGCTTCAACGTGCGGGTGAAAGGCCGCAGCATTGATGTGCGGGTATCCACCATGCCGGTTCAGTACGGCGAATCGGTGGTAATGCGTTTGCTGGATCAGAGCCAGGGCACTTTGGATCTGGAAAGCACCGGCATGCCGTCACACCTGCTGGACCGCTTCCGCAAACTGATCAAAAAGCCCCATGGCATGATTCTGGTCACCGGCCCCACCGGTAGTGGTAAAACCACCACCCTCTACGGTGCCCTGACCGAGCTGAACAAGGCAGAAGTGAAGATCATCACCGCCGAAGACCCGGTGGAATACCGGCTGCCTCGCATCACCCAGGTACAGGTAAACCCGAAAATCGGGCTGGAGTTCGCCACGGTGTTGCGCTCCGCCCTGCGGCAAGACCCGGACATCATCCTGGTGGGTGAGATGCGGGACCACGAAACCGTGGAAATCGGCCTGCGCGCCGCCATGACCGGCCACCTGGTGCTGTCGACCCTGCATACCAACGATTCCATCAGCAGTGCCATGCGTTTGATCGACATGGGCGCTGAGCCGTTCCTGGTGGCCAGTTCCCTACTGGGCGTGGTGGCCCAGCGCCTGGTGCGCCGAGTGTGCGATAACTGTAAGGAAACCTACCAGCCTTCTGAGCAGGAACTGGTGTGGCTGCAGTCCTTCGACCTGGACCCACTGGATATCGAGGCCGGCTTCGTGCACGGCCGTGGCTGCTACCAATGCAGTAATACCGGTTACAAGGGCCGGGTGGGCGTGTACGAAATGCTGGAAATGAACGAAGACATGCTGGATGCCCTGCGCAGAAAGGACGTGTCCGACTTTACCCGGGCTGCCCGCAAGAGCCCATTGTTCCGACCGCTTGGCCAGTGCGCCATGGACTATGCCCTGCAGGGCGTGACCTCTTTACAGGAGGTTGCACGGGTGGCGGCCACTACAGAAGGTGCATTGCTGGAAGGTGACGATCTGGCAGCCGACGGCGCCATAGGGGTAGATGACTGATGCAGTTCAGCTACCGGGGTAAAGACAACCGTGGTGTTGTCCAGCAAGGTTCACTGACCGCCGCCAATGTGGATGCGGCGGCCAGTGAGCTGATGCGCCGTGGTATTACCCCGCTGGCCATTCAGGAACAGGTGCAAACGCAATCCGGCATGGACCGGGTAAACAACCTGGCCATCTTCCGCAAAAAAGTAACGTTGGATGAACTGATTGTGTTCTGCCGGCAAATGCACGCGCTCACCAAAGCGGGCATCCCGCTGATCCGCACCATGCGCGGGTTGGCGGAAACCTCCCGTTCACCGGTGCTGGCGGAGGTACTGGAAGATATCACCAATCGCCTCGAAGGCGGTAATACCATGGCCACGGCCATGCAGGCGCACCCGAAAGTGTTCTCCGACCTGTTCATCGCCATGATCCACGTGGGCGAAAATACGGGCATGCTGGATGACGCGTTCAAGCGCCTGTCGGAAATCCTGGAACTGGAACGGGACACCAAACGCCGGGTAAAACAGGCCCTGCGTTACCCCACCTTTGTGGTGGTGGCCCTGCTGGCGGCCCTGATGGTGGTGAACTTTCTGGTTATTCCCAGGTTTGCCTCGGTGTTCAGCCGCATGGGGGCCGACTTGCCCTTCCTTACCCAGGTCTTGGTGGGCACGTCTAATTTTCTGCTCAATTACTGGTATGTGATGTTGTTTGGTTTCGCCGCTGCCGGTGTGCTCGTGCGCCAGTGGAAGCAGACAGAACAGGGGCGGGAAATCTGGGACCGCTACAAACTGAAGCTCCCGATTATCGGCCCCCTGCTGGAGCTGATTACCCTCAGCCGGTTTGCCCGGAACTTCGCCACCATGTTGAAAGCCGGTATGCCGGTGACCCATGCCTTGACCGTGGTCGCCGATGCCACAGACAACGCCTGGATAGCGCACCACATCAAGGATATGCGCCTGGGCATCGAGCGCGGCGAAAGCCTGCTGCGCACCGCACGCGCCAGCGAAATGTTCACCCCGCTGATTTTGCAGATGATTGCCGTGGGCGAGGAAACCGGCTCGGTGGATGACATGCTCAACAACGTGGCGGATTTCTACGACGAAGACGTGGACTACGGCCTGAAACGGCTGGCGGAATCCATAGAGCCGATTCTGATTGTGGCCATGGGCATCCTGGTACTGATATTGGCGCTGGGCGTGTTCCTGCCCATATGGGACCTGGGAGCCGCCGCCATGGGGCGCGGCTAGTGCGCCAACCGGTCTGGTCTTCCGCCAGTGGGCTGGCTAACGCCCGGCGCATGCGGCTGTTTGTTGCCCTGCTGGTGCTGTTCACCCTCTGGTGGGTGTTGCTGGGCAAACTGGAAGGCGAGCTGCAGCGGGCGGAACAACAGAGCGTTAACATGGTGTTGAGCCAGTTGCGGGCGGCATTGGTGGTGAAAGGGGCCGAAACCATGCTGAGCCGGCAGGGCAGTCTGGAAGAACTGGAAGGGCGTAACCCCTTTGACTGGCTGGACCACCAATGGCCCATGTACTCGGGCGAATGTAGCGAAGGGGAGCCAAAGCAAGGTGGCTGGTGCTTTCGCCCTGGGCAACAAAAAGAAACAGGCGAAGATGGCAAGGGTTGGTTAATTTATAACCCAAAGCAGCCGATAACCATTGAAGGGCAGCTCGCAGAACCCGGCCACCCCTTCGCCTGGACAGTGACAACCGAATTTGCAAACCGCAGCCGGAACAACCTGCGGGTGCAAGCACAGCGGCCAACCGGCCTGAAACTGGCACCGGTGCCGTTGACAGAAACCACAGTGAGCGGGCAGGACGCCAGCCGCTGACGGGATAACACGACAGATCACAGGCAAGAGGCTGACGAATGATGCAGTACAACAGCAGGCAAAAACAAAAGGGTTTTACCCTGATCGAGCTGGTGGTGGTGATTGCCATCCTGGCGATACTGGCGGCGTTTGCGCTGCCGAGGTTTGCGCAGCTTTCGGAGCAGGCGCATCAGGCGAGTATCAAGGGTACCGCTGGTGCCTTGAGCGCGGGTGTGGCCTTGGCTAAGGCTCAGTGGGTGGCGAATGGCCAGACTGGAGCCGTGAGTGCTGTTGATGGTTTTGGCGACGGCGATGTAGCAGTTAATGAAGATGGTTGGGCCACCTCAACTGACGGAACGACCACTGCACCAAACCAGGCGCGCTGCGTACAGATCTGGCGAGGTCTGATGCAGTCCAACGCTCCGACCATCGACCAGCGCTCGGCCGCTAACGCCAACGCGGAGTACTGGGCCGCTGTGTCCAACACAACCGCATGTGAGTACGAGTACCAGCTTGATGGCCAGAACAGCACGATTACCTACGACACCGCTGACGGCTCCATAGTGACCGTCATCAACTGATATCGAAAAACGAGTTTGAGTAGACCCCAGAAGAGGTAATGACAATGATGAATGCAATTCAGACAAGAAAGCAGAAAGGTTTCACCCTGATCGAACTGGTTATGGTGATTGTGATTTTGGGTATTCTGGCGGCGTTTGCTTTGCCGCGGTTTGCGGATTTGGGAAGTGATGCACGTCGCGCAACCATTGAAGGGGCTGCAGGAGCAATACGCTCCTCTGCCTCAATAGCGTACTCGGCTTGTTTGGCCAGCAATGCTTGTGATGCAAACGCAGAAACAGGCGAAGAGGTTACTCTTGAGGGCACGGCAATAGCGCTCGCTTATGGGTATCCAACAACTGCTTCCATTCTCTTGGCTGCGCAGTTAGACGGTGACTTCGATACGGATACGACTGGAGAGATTCGCGCTGCAGGGGCTCCCTCGGACGGAGATAATTGCTTGATTACCTATGCAAACGCTACTGGCCCCGGTGTAAGACCTGCCATAACAGTTGATACGGACGACTGCTAATTCTGAGGTCGAAAGTTGCATGGGGGTTGACCTGGCTGTCGAACTTTTTGAGTGTTGATGGTGACTGAGAGGGTTGTGGCTTTGAGCGTTACCGGAAGACCCCAAGGGTTTACACTGGTTGAGCTGGTGATGGTGATTATACTCATCGGAGTGATCTCCATTCTCGGTGTCGGGCTATTCGTCAGAAGCTCAGCCTTTGCCCCCTTATTGGCCACCCAACAACTAGCCTCCGCCACGCTGCTTGCCCAACAAGCAGCGCTGGCGGGCAATCCCTCCAATTCCGTAACCATCCGCCAAACCTCGAATGCTTTTGAGTTCGAGGCGGCGGATTCCCTGTTTTCCATCCGCCGTGAGGGCGCCAGTATGGCGTATCAGGTAGCCGGTCAATCCGGGCTCACTCCGATTCCTGGCGGCGGGTTTACCATCAACTTTGACCGAATGGGGCGCCTGGCGACACCGTTCAGCGGTCAAAGTCTCCAATTCCAGATCTCAGGCGACAGTGACTTTACCCTGTGTCTGAGCTCCCTTGGCGCCGTGTATCAGGGGCCTTGTTCATGAGGTCTTGCCGGCGCCCCGGTGTTCGCCAGCAGGGCGCGACCCTGGTGGAGCTGGTGATGACCATTGTCATTATCAGCATTGCTATCGCCGGCGTTGTTGGTGCCTTTGCCTTGATCACCGGCCGAAGCGCTGACCCCTTAAATCAGACCCGTGCGGTGGCATTGTCGCAACTCTACATGGACGAAATCCTCTCCAAATCCTTTGCCCATGATTCCCCTGTGGGCGGCGGAGCGGTGGATGCCGGCGACGCGGATTGCAACAACCTTGGGCCGGATGGCGAAACACGGCGTACCTTCAACGATGTGGACGATTATCACACCCTGAATAACGCGCCGCCCGAGAACAGCGAGGAGGAATCGTTATCGGGCTACAACAATTTTCAGGTGTCTATTTCGGTGGCCTGTGCCGGCACCGAAGTGGGCCTGAGCAATCATGAAGCCAAACGCATCGATATTACCGTTACCGATCCCTCCGGGAACACCTACCTGTTCAGCGCCTACCGGGGGAATTTCTGATGCGCCAGCAACAGGGGTTCACCCTGGTCGAGCTGGTGATGGTCATCGTGCTGTTGGGCATTGTGGCCACCATCTCGGTGCAGTTTGTTGCCCTGTCCACTCGTGGTGCGCTGGACGTAAGCGAACGGCAACAGCGCGCGCTGCAAGGCGTGGTGATCAGTGAGCAAATCACCCGGGAGGTGCGCGAAGCGTTTCCCCTGTCCGTTCGCGAGAACGGCGAATGTCTGGAATGGCTGCCGGTAATCGCCGGCACCGGCTATGAATCCCTGACAACAGGCCCAGGCTTTGATGAAGTGAGCATAGTGCCCTTCGGCCGAGCAGTCCCCGCCGGTGCCCGGCTGGTGGTGTACGGCTACGGCTCGGCCCAGTCCGATCTCTACGACACCTCCAATCCTGGGCCGGTTTCACCGGCCATTATTGCGGTCGCGGATAGTGATACAACCATTGAACTGTCCGCCAGTCATCGTTTTCGCGAGCGCTCACCGGAAAAACGCGTTTACGCCATCGCTAGCCCGGTCAGTGTCTGTCAGGTTGGGCAATGGCTTTATCGATTCAGCGGGTACTCTCCAGGCTCTACTCAGCCTTCTGCTGCTGCCCTGAACGGAGCCGGTGGAACTCGGGAGGTTATGAGTGCCAACCTGGTCGGCGGTTCGTTCAACCTAAAAGTAACGCCACCCTCGTTGCAACGGGCGGCGGTTGTGAATTTTGAATTTGAGTTG
Source organism: Marinobacter sp. GH_1 (assembly GCF_048595985.1). Lineage (NCBI taxonomy): Bacteria > Pseudomonadati > Pseudomonadota > Gammaproteobacteria > Pseudomonadales > Marinobacteraceae > Marinobacter > Marinobacter sp. GH_1. The sequence goes on from NZ_CP184460.1 coordinate 707,511, forward strand.
GCAAACCTGAATGGTGACGAGACCACTCGAATGAGCCAGGAGGTGCAAATTCGCAATGTACCCTGAGCAATCGATTCACAATCAGGCCGGTGCCGGTTTGCCGGTCGCACTGTTTGTTATCACCGTGCTGGCGCTGCTGGTCATCGGGATGGCTCAGTTGCAACAAAGTTCCAGCAACGCTGTAAGTCTGCAAATCCAGTCTCAGCGTGCCTTTTTCTCCGCAGAAAGCGGTGCTCAGCTCGCGGTTGCTGACGTCCTCTATGGAGGGCGGTCCTGTCCGGCTTCCTGGGTGCTGAATTTCACCGAGGCATCCCTTTCAAGCTGCTCGGCGTTGCTGGCTTGTTCCGCAGAGGATCCATCCGGGGGTACGGGGGGCAGCGGCGGGGACACGCTCTACACAATCACGAGCAGGGGTGTCTGTGGTTCAGGCGCGGATGCCGCGGAACGAGTCCTGGAGGTTAGAGTACGATGAGGTCCCCCCACTTCTCCTGGGCCATGCTGGCAGTACTCTTCGTGTTGTTCATGGCAGCGCCGCCAGCTTGGGCGGCCCAATGTTCTGATGTGTTCGGTGCTCCCAGTGGTGTCAACAGCAACCTGCAGGCTTCCGGAAATACCTTGGACCTTTCGGGGGTGCCCTGGGCCAACAATCCATGGCCAGTATCAGGCACGACACTGGCCGCCGGAGACTATTATTTCGGTAGTGCGAACCTTGGTAATGGGTACCAATTGAATGTCGCAGACGGTGCCCAGGTAAGGATTTTTATCAATGGTTCGCAAGCCTTTGGGAATAACATTGCAATCAATGCGGGCGGTGATCCGGGCCAGTTGTTATTGGTGACCAGAGGTAGCCTGACCTTGGGGAACAACGCCCAGGTCAATGGGCTACTCTACGCCGCCGGGTCGATCAGCGTTGGCAATAATGCTGTGATCACGGGTGGCCTGGCAGCCGGTGGCGGCATCAGCACCGGCAATACCGGCCCGGTGGCAGACTACAGCGGCATTGAGCAGGGCTTGCTGGCCGGACTGTGTGCCAGACGTGTGGAGCTTTCCGCCAATGGTGACAGTGTTGGCCCGGTCACAGTTGAAGTTGGGGACGCTGTCTCATTGAGTGTGACGGGGGAAGGGTGCCCGAGTGCTGGCTTTCTTCGTTTCCTCCGGTGGGAGGATCGATGGTCTATTGATGGTGTACAAGACCAATCGTCTACCAGCGATGTCTCCCTGTGCGAGCGCTCACCAGTAAACCGCACTGTAACGTTCGATTCGCCTGGTGATTACTCAGTGCGATTTGAATCGGTTTACCGGGACTGCAGCATATTTTTCGGATGTTTAGGGGCTTCCGTTCAGAGTTTTGGGCAGGATGAAATCATCATCTCTGTCACAGATCCCAGTGACGGCCTGACCTGTTTTGTCGATGACTTCGACGGCGGAAGCCTGTCTGCGGACGATTGGGTTACTTCTGTGGCCAGTGGAAGCTTCACCCCATCGGTCGTCAACAATCGATTAAGAATGACCCAAGCCGTCAGTAATCAGTCGACAGCAGCGACGCTGCAGCGAGAGATCCCGGGCGCAGACAATCTGGTGATTCTCGAGTTCGACTATTTTGCTTACGGTGGCAGTGGTGCAGATGGGCTGGCGATTGTGTTGTCAGATTCTGCAATAACGCCGCAGCCAGGCAGCTTCGGTGGTTCACTGGGGTATGCCCAGCGAGATAATGGCGACCCCGGGTTTGCAGGCGGTTGGCTCGGGATCGGGCTGGATGAGTTTGGCAACTTTTCCAATCCCACTGAGGGGCGGCAGGGAGGCCCCGGTTCCCGGGCAGACGCCGTTGCCATTCGCGGCGCCTTTCAGGGCAATTATCGTTACCTGAGAGGTACCAACACGCTTTCGCCGGGCATCGATCAGGCCGGTACTAACCCCACGGCCCAGCGCTATCGAATCACCGTTGATTCCAGGCTGGCGAACCAGGCCATTGTGTCGGTAGAGCGGGATACTTCCGGAAGTGGTAACAATTTCCAGACGCTTATTGCCCCGTTCAATGCGCTGGCGGAGCCCGGCCAGCCTGCGGTGCCGGAAAATTTTCTGCTCTCCTTGACGGGCTCCACTGGTGGCTCCACCAACATCCATGAGCTGGGAAACATTGAACTGTGCGCCTTAAAGTTGAATCCCGTAGGGCAACAGGTAGACCATTTCGAGATCATTCATGACGGCGTTGCCCTGACGTGTCAACCCGAGACGGTACAGGTTCGAGCATGCGGCAACGCCGATTGCTCTGAGCTATTCACCGACCCGGTACAGGCGACACTGGCCCCCGCCAACGGTTGGCAAGGTGGAAACGTAGTGTCGTTGGTAAATGGCTTCGGGGAGGCGACGTTGCAGAACACGTCGCCCGGAACCGTGAGGCTCGATGTTGTTGGATCAAATCCTTCAACACGCCCCCAGGCCGTGACACTTTGCCAGATAGGTGGATCCTTGTCGGCGTCAAATTGCGACCTGCCCTTCTTTGAATCGGGCCTGGCGTTTGACCTTCCCGATCTGATTTCACACCGACCCTCCGGCCCTGTTCAAGTGCGGGCGGTCCGTCAGGACGATGTCACTCAGCAATGTGTGCCGGCGTTTGCAAACCAAACCAAAGCTGTGGAGTTTTGGTCCGAATATGTAGACCCTGGCCCGGGTGGCCGAGACGTCAGTCGAGCGGTGTCTGTGAATGGGGCGCCGGTTGGCATAGACGCTTCCGCACCAGCTGGAATTGATTTGTCATTTGATGGTGATGGCGTTGCGGAGATCGATGTGATCTATCCGGATGCAGGGCAGATGCAGCTCAACGCACTGTATCGGGGCAGCGAGGCAACCGAAGATGCCGGCCTGCTGATGCCCGGCGCGGACAGCTTTGTCAGCGTGCCCGCCGGTTTTTGTGTTTCCGCGGCATCGTCCTGTACCCAGGGTGATGAGACCTGCCCATTGTTCCGCAGGGCAGGGGAATTCTTTGACCTGACCATTACTGCAGCAGGTTGGCAGAGTGACACAGATGTGGATTTCTGTGCTGGTAATCCGGTCACGCCAAACTTCGAACTGCCGGGTATTCCTTTACAGGTGGAGTTGGTGGCCCCTGCCGGTGGCGAGACCGGTGAGGTTTCTCCTGGTAGTTACGATCATGCTCGAGCCGCTGATGCGCAAACCACGGTAGCTGTAAATCAGTCCGAAGTGGGGGTATTCCGCTTTCTCACAAGCCCGGCGCCCGGGGCTTATCTGGGGCGGGATCTGCCGCAGGGCCGGAGTGCTCCGGTCGGGCGCTTCTATCCTGACCGCTTCCGGGTCACGGTGGACCCAGGCGCCTTTGAAGCGGAGTGCGGGGCAGGGCAGTTCACTTACACGGGACAACCGTTCGGTTGGTTGATGGCGCCCACCGCGCTGCTTGAGCCGTTGTCTGTACAGGGCGGGCGAACCCGAAACTACACGTTCGACGGCTTCAGGCGCCTATCGGTGGCCGGCGTCTCAACACTTGTTCCCATTGAGGACCTTGCTGCAACCGATGCCAATGGCGACCCAATGGCGTTTTCTGTCACTCAGGAGGCGGCCGCACTCAGCGTACAGGAACCCGGACTTATATTGTTCTCGTTCAACCCGAACGATCAGTTCGAGTATCCGAAGAGCCCGGTCACGCGTATAGAGCCATTCTTGCCGCAGTTAGAATTTACCGTCACATCGGTTCAGGATACCGACGGTGTTCAGGCCGAGGCGGCCCCCTATGACTTCGAACCGGAGGCCTCTTTTGAGATCCGCTACGGCCGGCTGATCATGGAGAACGTTTACGGCCCGGAAACGGTGGAGGCCTTGTTTATGCCGTTCAGGGTGGAGTCTTTCGAGGGCGGGCGGTTTGTTACCCGTGATGCGGACAGTTGCACCACGTGGACAACGACCGATATTGATTCGGCCGAAACTCACCATGCGCTGCTGGCGGATTCCGGAGTTTTCGACGAGGGCACAGCCGGGCCATTGCGCCTGGAACCTCTTGGTACCCAGGGCACCGATCTGCTGACCTGGGATGTTCCGGAGTGGCTGGAGGATGATTGGAACAACGATGGGGTGTTAGCAGACCCCTCCGCCACCGCCACCTTCGGCGTCTACCGAGGCAACGACCGCATCATCTACTGGCGGGAAGTACCCGCTAACTGAGCCACCGGCGTTATCAATAAATGCGTATGCTGCCGGTCATTCCTGCCTCCTGATGACCGGCTACCGGGCAGGTCAGGTCGTTGAACTCTCCGGTTTGTACCGGCACAAACCACCAATCCGCCTTGTGGCCTGGAAATACCTCAATTTCATGGATGTGGCCTTTGATTTCGGCTGTGCGCTGGCCGTCGGGTGCGTAGGTTTGTGCCTTGCGGGTAAATACCGAGCGTGCCATACCATTGGAGGAAAAATAGTGTGGCTGGGGGCTGTTGTTGATCAGCACCAGCCGGTAGAGCTTACCAGTCTCAAATTCGAGGTGTGATGGGCTGAATCGCATCTCACCCTCGGTCGTGCCCAGTTCGACTTCCACTACGATGGGCGTTTGTCTGGTCAGGTCGCCTTCACTGTGAGCCTGAAAGGGTAGTGTGATGCCAGCCACCAGTAGCGTTATCCAGAATTTCATCGCGTTGTTCTCCTCATCCACTCGTTTCGACAGTATCAGCGGACAAGTCGGGATACCTAGCGTCTTTCCGTAGTACAACCAAAGTTGGGGAAGTGGCGACCAAAGGGCGGTTCAGGCGGTCCTGGCATTGTGTCAGGCTCAGGCTGAATCAGTGCCATTTGCGCGGGATTGGGTGACGTGATGTCTGAGTGGTTGAGTCCGTTGGTGGAAATGGGTGTGTTGACGCCCGGGTTGGTGGAATTGCTGGGTATTGGCGGGCCGGTGGTGGCGATCTTGTTGGTATTCTCCATGGTTGCCGTCACGTTGATTATTGGCAAATCCCTGCAGTTGTTTTTGGCCACCTGGCAATCCAAAACCAAAGTTTCGGACAGTCTGTCTTTGTGGCGGGACGGCCAAGTGCGTGACGCCCACAGTCTCTTGATGACGTGCCAGCAGCCGGTTCCGGCATTGGTGGCCAGTGCCATGGCCTCGGTGATGCGCCATGGTGACGCGCCGCTGGTTCGGGAGGAGCTGGCCCGCCAGGCGTCCCGGCACTTGGCGTCGCTCAAGTGCTATCTGAAGCCGCTGGAAGTCATTGCCACATTAAGCCCATTGCTGGGCCTTCTGGGTACGGTAATGGGAATGATTCTGGCGTTCCAGCAGATGGAAGCGGCCGGTAACCAGGTGGACCCGTCGGTGCTGTCGGGAGGGATCTGGCAGGCGCTGCTGACCACAGCTGCGGGCCTGATTGTGGCCATTCCCGTGGTCATGTTGCACAGCTACCTTGAGCGTAAAACGGACCGCCTGGTGGATGAGATGGAAGATGCGCTGACCGCGGTGTTTACCGGACCCTTGGTTGGCAATACTTCCGGCGCGGTGAATGTGTCTGAGCCGGCGGCTAATCCTCTTAACGCCAGTGATGAGCGGCGGGGCCATGCAGCTTGATCGCCCTGCGGCACCCTCCCGAAAGCTGATTGGTCTGACACCACTGATTGATGTGGTGTTCATTCTACTGCTGTTTTTCATGCTGACCTCCTCGTTTATCCAGTGGCAAAGTCTCGACTTGATGGTGTCGACGGGCGAGGGCTCGGAGGTCTCCGGTGAGCCACCGTTGATGCTGGGGATGGCACCGGATGGCCGACCAATCCTGCCGGATGAGCCGCTCGTGTTTCTGGATGACAGGCAGCTGAGTGACCTGCTCGCAGGAGGCGACCGATCCGTGATCCTCACACCCAATCCAGCGAGTTCAATACAACAGGTGGTCTGGTTGCTCGATAAGGTAGGGGGGTTGGGTGCAGCCAGCGTCTCGGTGAACACTGGGGCGACAGAATGAACATCAAACGTGGCAGCGCTCCGGCGGCCAGTAATGACGATCATCTGATACCGCTGATCAACGTGGTCTTTCTGATGCTGATCTTCTTCATGCTGGCCGGTCAGATTCGGGCGTCTGATGGTTTGCCGTTTGTTCCGCCAGCCATGGACTCCGGCGGACCGGAGGTGTCAGCGCAGGTCGAGATTCTGATGACGGAAGGTGGTGAGGTTTTTCTCAATGGCACCCCGGTCCAGCACGACGAGCTCTCGCGGGTATTGGCGGATGGCTGGGGTGTGGATGGAGCGGCGCGCTCCCAATCCCCGGTGCTGGTCAGGATTGATCAAGCGTTAACGGCAGAGCAATGGCAGCCGGTGTTGGCCTGGGTGTCGGAAGCAGGGTTTGAATCGGTGCACCTGTCCACGCGGCGGAGCCCGTGATGGGGTTGAAACGTCGGTATCTGTTTGCGGGTGCGCTCTGTGCACTGGCGTTTCATGCCGGAGCCTTTCTGATCGTGCAGGGTGTATTGGCGCACCAGCCGGTGCTGGATGTGGCCGCGGATGAAGGGACCGATGGTGTTTTCGTGACGCTGGCGAGTGCTGACATGTCGCCTGCTGAAAATCCTTCTGACACTGATCCGGAGCCGGTACAGGCCACCCCGAAAGAGGAGCCCCTGCAGAAGCCTGATTCCTTGCAGGCCCCCATGCCCGCGCCGTCGCCAGAAACAAAGCCAGAACCCCTGCCAGAACCAGAGCCCAAGCCACAACCAACGCCAGAGCCAGAGCCAGAGCCAGAGCCAGAGCCAGAGCCGGAGCCTGTCGAGCCAGTATCGACAACGTCAGAACCCGATAGGGACGTAGAGGAGCAGGAGGTGCCCGAAATCAGTGGCGCCGACCCGGCACCCACCGCAGAGCCTAACTTGGCCCCCGCCGAAGATGCCTCGGCAACCCCCGCGACACAGGCAGATACCGGTGGTGTGGTGAACGATGAAGCCCGTTATCTGCAAGCGTTACTGGGCCACCTGAACCGCTATAAACGTTACCCCGATTCTGCCCGCCGCATGCGTCGGGAAGGTGTGGTCGAGGTGACCTTTACGGTTAACCGGCAAGGCCAGGTGGCAGACGCCCGGGTGGTAAAGAGTGCGGGCTTTCGCCCCCTGGATGACGAGGTGCGGGATATGTTGTCCAGGGCGGTACCGTTACCCGGAGTGCCTGCGGATTATGGCCGGCCCGAGTTGACGGTGACCTTGCCCGTCGCCTTCTCACTGCGGTAACGCCCGGCTTTAACGGGAAAATGTCCCGACCCAAAGTAGGCCTCCTCAGGTTCCATCGTTCAGTTCTCCCGAATCGTTACCCACTCTAAGGTTACCCCAACAGCAATAAAAACCTGTGCTAAGGGGAATACGATGAGTTTGATGTTGAAACCAATAACCCGCGCGGTGCGTTTCGCCGTTCTGGCTTCCGTTCCGGGCATTGTGATGGCCCAGCAGACAGGCGAGGCAGTGTATCTGCCGGCACTGGATGTGCGTAGCCTGGTGCCCACGTCTGTTGAGGGCATGCCGGGTGCCGCGAGCGTGCTGACCCGTGACCAGATCGATGTGTATAAGCCCTACACCCTGCATGATGCCCTGGACTTTGTGCCGGGCGTGCGCACCATTGATGATGATGTCCTCGGCCGGCGCTCCGGTATTGGTGTTCGCGGTGCACCGCCGCGCCGTTCCCGTAAGGTGCTCTTGCTCGAAGACGGCACGCCGATCAACAACAGTGCATACCTCGATTCCGGTGCGCATTACACCCCGCCGCTGGAGCGCCTGGAGCGCGTTGAGGTTTACAAGGGCGCCGGGCAGATTGTCCACGGCCCTCTGAACAACCACGGCATCGTCAATTTCCGTAACCTGAAACCTACCCCGGTGCCGGAAACCGTCATCGAAGTGGGCGTGGGCAACCAGGACACCATCCAGCAGCATATTCACCATCGCCGCACTGAAGGCGATGTCGGCATGGTGCTCTCCTACACCGGCAAGCGTGCTGACGGAACCTTTGATGTAGAAGAGCATCAGTACGACGATTTCTACACTGGCCTGGAATGGCAGGTTGATGAACGCAACCAGCTGGCGGCGTCTGTGACCTACTTGCGTGAGCGCAGCGATGGTTACGACGAAGCGAACCTCTCCCTGCAGGAGTATCGTGACGCGCCCCGCAACAAGAGCCGTTTCGATGAGGGGCGCGAAGATAACAACATTTCGGTGAACTACCTGAAGTACGACCTGACCCATAACCTGCAGGTGACGGACGATGTCAGCGTGTCCAGTAAAGTCTTCTTTACAGACCTGGACCGCCCGCGTTTCCAGACCCGCGGCACGGCACCTGCAGACGGCGGCGTGATGGAAGGCCGGGATCGCCGTTATGAGAACCTTGGGCTGGAGAGCCGACTGGAGTGGGCCAACATCGAAGCGCTTGGGCTGACCCATCGTATCCAGACCGGCGTACGCTACGAGAACCACAGCTTTGAGGACCGCCGCCCCGTTGGTCTGCCGGGTGAGAAACTGGATGAGGGCAACCGGGGCCGTTTGTTTGCCGTCTCTGGCGAGGATGGTTACACCCGTGACGGGCGCCTGGTGGAATACGATGCTGAAGCGGTTTCCGGATATATCCAGAACAGCATGAGCTTTGGCGACTGGACGGTGACCCCGGGCCTTCGTTATGAAACCTACAACCAATACAAAGACACGGTGTTTCGCCCTGGTAGCAGTGACGAAGGTGTTCGGGAAAAGGATTCCAACGCATTGTTCCTGCCCGGCATAAGTCTGCTTTACACAGGGTTTGCGCAATCAGAGATCTACGCCGGCATCCATCGCGGTTATGCGCCTGCCTCGGCTCGCTCGGATGAGTTTCCGCTCACCCCGGAAACCGGCGTGAACAGCCAGTTGGGTGTCCGTACCAGCGCAATCAAAGGCGTCAGCCTGGATGCCGCCGTGTTCCACAATCGCATCAAGGACACGTTGATTCGTGATGATGTGGACGAATTCGGTGATGCGTTGTTTGTAAACGCAGCGGATTCGCGCATTACCGGCGTCGATGTCGGCGCCAGAATCGATTCCTCTGCCTTCTATCTGGCGGATTACAACCTGTTCGCCGAAGCTGCGCTGAATTACACCGATGCCCGTTTCACCACCGGACCCCTGGACGATAATCACGTGCCAGAAATCCCGACCCGGGCAGGCAGCTTCACCCTTGGGATGGATCACATGGCCGGCTGGCACTTGAGCGCCACTGTCAGCCATCTGGGGTCCTTCTACAGTGATATCGAAAATACCCGTGAGCTGACCTCTGACGGCGAGGCGGGCAAGGTGCCGAGCCGTACCCTGTTCTCGGCACGGGCAAGCTACAAGTTGCCGACCACCACGGATGCAACCTTGTGGGTTCAGGGGCGCAACCTGTCAGACAAGCTGTATATCTCGGATGTGCAGGACGGCATCCGCCCCGGCGCTCCGAGAACCGTGGTTGCTGGCGCAACAGTGAGGTTTTGATATGACCCTCGGTTAGTCATATCGCTTGGCCGGGTTTCCTTCCTTTTCCCGGCATTTTTCTTCTGATGCTCCGGTTGCTCTGCGGCCGGAGCTTTTTTCGTGTCAGGGGGGAACAAACGCCCGAGAGGGTTGTGATAATCTTGGCTGGCGAATACCAACAACAAAAGAGTCCGAGATGAAAATTCTGATTGCGGATGATCATGCGGTGGTGCGACAGGGTTATGTCAGCCTGTTGTCGATGGCCCTGGAACCCTGTGAAATTATGGAGGCGGCATCTGGGGAGGAAGCCTGCGACTTCAGCAGAAGGCATCAGCCGGACCTGATCATCATGGACGTAGGGTTGCCGGGCATCAGCGGCATAGAAGCGGCGGCCCGTATTCTGGAAGATCAGAAAGACGCGCGTATCCTGTTTTTCAGCATGTACAACGAAGTTCCCATCGTTAAGCGCGCCCTTCAGGTGGGCGCCATGGGTTACATCACCAAGTCCTGCGAGACCGACACCCTGATCAAGGCCGTTCAGCGAGTTGCCGAAGGTGAAATTTTTGTTGAATACGATCTGATCATGAAATCGTCTTTCAATGATCAGGCGTCTGAGTCCTCAAAACTGCAGCAGTTGACGCGCCGCCAGTTTGAAGTGTTTTCCATGCTGGCTCGCGGGTTAAGCAATGATGAAATTGCCCATGCCCTGGCAATCGAAAAGAAAACCGTGGCCAATACGGTGACCGCCATTAAGAGCAGCCTTGGAATCGAGTCGATGGCGAAGCTGGTCTTCTTCGCCATTGATGCCGGGCTGGTTCAAATCTGCACGCAGCCAGCGGCGTCCGTCGCCCAGGATTGACGGCTGCTTAGTCTTCCGAGTCCTCAGCAGAATCGATTTTCAGTTCGTTGATCTTCCGGGTCAGCGTATTCCTGCCCCAGCCAAGCAGCACGGACGCATCCCGGCGGCGCCCGCCGGTGTGCTTCAGGGCGACCTCAATCATAATCTTCTCGAACTCCGGTACGGCGGTGTCCAGGATCGACTTCTTGCCGCGCTTCAGTTCCTGTTCTGCCCAGTTTTTCAGGCCTTCCTGCCAGGTCTGGCCAGTGGCGCTGTGCTCACTCTCTGCCTGGTGCAGGAGTTCCGGGGGCAGGTCATCTACATGAATCTCGCGCCCGCTGGCCATCACGGTCAGCCAGCGGCAGGTGTTTTCCAGCTGGCGGACGTTACCGGGCCAGGGCAGGGTGGTCAGGTACTCTTCGGCATCCGGGCGCAACAACTTGGGCTCTACCGCCAGTTCCTTGGCGGCCCGCTTCAGGAAGTGCTGCATCAGGCGGGGAATGTCTTCCCGCCGCTCCGCCAGCTTGGGCAGATGCACGCGGATAACGTTCAGGCGGTGGAATAAGTCTTCCCGGAAGCTACCTGCCTGAACCAGTTTTTCCAGGTCTTGATGAGTGGCGGCGATGATACGCACATCCACTTTAATCGGGGTAGTGCCACCTACCCGATAGAATTCGCCATCGGCCAATACTCGCAGCAGACGGGTCTGGGTGTCGGCTGGCATATCACCGATCTCATCCAGAAACAGGGTGCCGCCGTTCGCCTGTTCAAACCGCCCCTGGCGGGCTGCACCGGCACCGGTGAAGGCGCCCTTTTCGTGGCCGAACAGCTCAGACTCAATCAGGTCTTTCGGGATGGCAGCCATGTTAAGGGCGATGAACGGGTTGCGGGCCCGGGGGCTGTGGTTGTGCAGGGCCTGAGCGACGAGTTCCTTACCGGTGCCGCTTTCTCCGTTGATCAATACCGTGATGTTGGAATGGGACAGGCGGCCGATGGCCCTGAACACTTCCTGCATGGCCGGGGCTTCACCGATGATCTCGGTGTTGCGCTGGGCACTGTCGGCCTGGGGTTCGCTGGCGGCCCGTTTTTCATGACTGTGGGCCACAGCGCGTTTAACCAGGGCTACGGCATCGTCTACATCAAAGGGCTTGGGCAGGTATTCGAAGGCACCGGTCTGATAACTGGTAACCGCACTCTCCAGGTCCGAATGGGCGGTCATGATGATCACCGGCACATCCGGATGCTTATCGACAATCTGTGAAAGCAGGGTGATGCCGTCTACTCCGGGCATGCGGATATCGCTGACGATGGCATCGGGCTGTTCGTGTTCCAGTCGCATCATGATGCTTTCGCCGCTGTCGAAAACCCGCGGCTGCATACCGGCCTGGTTCAGGGCGCGTTCCAGCACCCAGCGAATGCTCTTGTCGTCGTCGATAATCCAGACGTTTGCCGGTTGGCTCATTGGTTGTCCTCCAGAGGCAGGAAGATGATGAAATCGGTTCTTCCGGGCTCGCTCTCACACTCCACCAGCCCTCGGTGCTGGCCGATGATGCTTTGGGTAATAGAAAGGCCAAGGCCGGTTCCTGAGGCCCGGCCACTGATCATGGGATAAAAGATGTTCTGCAGAAGATCCGCTGGAATACCCGGGCCGTTATCGATGATGTCGGCCCGGCACACCAGCCGGTGACGACGGTGGCCGATGGTGAACTGGCGAAGCGCACGGGTACGGAAAGTGATGGTCGGCGGTACATCGGAAGGCGTGGCGCCTTCGTTCTCGAAGGCGGCTTCCATAGCGTTGCGGGCGATGTTCAGGAACGCCTGGATCAGTTGTTCCTTGTCGCCCGGGAACTCGGGGATGCTGGGGTCGTAATCCCGTTTCAGGCGGACCCGGCCTTTGCTCTCAGCCTCAACCAGAGTACGTACCCGCTCCAGCACCTCGTGGATATTGGTGGGTGCAATCTTCAACGCCTTGTTGGGGCCGAGCATACGATCGACCAGGCTGCGCAGGCGGTCTGCTTCGTCAATGATTACCCGGGTGTATTCGCGCTGGTCTTCATCGTTCAGCTCCCGGTCAAGCAGTTGAGCCGCGCCACGAATGCCGCCCAATGGGTTCTTGATTTCATGGGCCATGCCGCGAACCAGGATCCGGGTGGTCTCCTGTTGGGAGATGATGTCTTCCTCGCGGCTGATGCGCATCAGCCGGTCCCGGGGCTGGATCTCGATCAACAGCTCCATGGGCTCAAGGCTGATGGGTGTCACCGAATAGTCCACCGTCAGTCTTGAGCCGCTCAGTAAAGCGAACTCTGCTTCTCGCCGGGTGTAGGATTGGCCATTGCCTGCTGCCGCATACAGGGTTTTCAGAGCGTCCGCAGAATCGAGCAGAACGTCTTTCAGGGGCAGGCCCTGGCTACGGGTCATGCTGGTTTCAAAAAGACTTTCGGCGGCGGGGTTCAGGTAACGGATGGTCAGGTCGTTTCCCAGCACCAGAACGGCCGTGGTCAGGCTGTCCAGAATGCTCTTATAACCGCTTCCCAGCGAGATGGATGGTTGGAACGACATGCTTGGTTTCCGTTTTAAACTCATAGTGGTTACCCCGGTTTTGCAAAAAACGAACCAGTTTTGCCTGCTGAGATACGACGATGGTCTAAGTACGGGCACAGCAGGGCCCGGAGGGCATCCGGGTGCTGTAGGTTGGTGCAGATGGGGAGCTTGTCGCTACAGGCAGCCGGGGTTTTGCCCCTTCGCTGCCCAAAGTATGGCTTTATCGTGGTGCGGTTGCACTAAAGTAGTGCGTAAATATCAGTTCAGGCGCGAAGGTCGGTGAATGGTAAAGGTGATTGGCTGGCCGCTTTTCACCTGTATGCCATCGCGATCCACGATGTGCACGCCCGCCTGATGGGTGCCCCGGTCAATATTGCGGACGGTGATGGAGCCTGAGGTGCTTTGGCCAACTGGCTGGCCGTCCAGGGTAACCTCATAGCGATGACCGCGCCGCAGGCTCGGTGTGCTACGCACTTCAAAGGTGACGTCGCCGTTGCCACTGTGGAAGGCCTGGTCGTTCTCAGGGGAGATCAGGGAAAGGCTCTCATAGGCTGCACCTTCGCGCTCCACTTCCTCAAGCAACTGTTCGGTTTCTCTCACCGCGTCAGGCTTTGGCAGTGTGATGGTGGTTACCGGTTTAACCTCGATTTCTTCCCCGCCCTGCATGGGCTCGTCCGAGAAGGTTACATTGCCCTGGGCATCCACATGGCGGTAAACCTCTGCGTGGGCGGATGCGGTGGCCAGCAGTAACAAGCCGGTTGCGAGCGTGAGCGGTGCTTTCATGACAATAACCTGCGGTAGTGAACTGTCTCGATTATCGGCGGCGGGTGCAGGCATTTCAACGCCGGAGGGCGATCCCTTGGTTACATATCGTTAAGGGCGCGGGGTGTTTGGCGGGATTTGAGAAAAACGGCACAAAAAAGCCCCGCACGGGGCGGGGCTTTCAGGCTTAAATGCCCTGCACCTTATTGGTGCATTGCATTAGCAGGAGTAGTAAAGCTGGAACTCAACCGGGTGAGTGGTCATGTTCAGCTTCTCAACTTCACCGCGTTTCAGGTCAATGTAGCCTGCGATCATGTCTTCGGTGAACACGCCGCCACGGGTCAGGAACTCGTGGTCTGCTTCCAGGCAGTCCAGCGCTTCAGATAGTGTTTCGGCAACCTTCGGAATGTTCAGAGCCTCTTCCTTCGGCAGGTCATACAGATCCTTGTCCATGGCATCGCCAGGGTGGATCTTGTTCTGGATGCCGTCCAGGCCGGCCATCATCAGCGCAGCGAAGGCCAGGTACGGGTTGGCTGCCGGGTCCGGGAAGCGCACTTCGATACGACGTGCTTTCGGGCTGTTTACGTACGGAATACGGATGGACGCGGAACGGTTACGCGCAGAGTAGGCCAGCATAACCGGAGCTTCGAAGCCCGGAACCAGACGCTTGTAGCTGTTGGTGGCCGGGTTGGTGAAGGCGTTGATGGCCTTGGCATGCTTGATCACACCACCAATGTAGTACAGGGCGGCTTCACTCAGGCCTGCGTAGCTGTCGCCAGCGAACAGGTTCTTGCCGTCTTTGCTCAGGGACATGTGTACGTGCATACCGGAACCGTTGTCACCAACCACCGGCTTGGGCATGAAGGTGGCGGTTTTGCCGTAGGCGTGGGCCACGTTGTGTACGCAGTACTTCAGGATCTGAACTTCGTCAGCCTTGCGGGTCAGGGTATTGGCGCCAACGCCGATTTCACACTGGCCAGCGGTACCCACTTCGTGGTGGTGTACTTCAATTTCCAGACCCATGGATTCCATGGCGGCACACATGGCGCCACGCAGGTCGTGCAGGCTGTCGACCGGCGGAACCGGGAAATAGCCGCCTTTCACGCCTGGGCGGTGGCCGATGTTGTTGCGATCGAAGTCTTCGCCGGAAACCCAGGCAGCTTCTTCAGAGTGAATGTGGTAAGACGCGCCTTGCATGTCCACGTTCCATTTAACGGAATCGAACACGAAGAACTCGGGCTCCGGGCCAAACAGCGCGCCATCGGCGATGCCGGTGGACTTCAGGTATTCTTCGGCACGACGGGCAACAGAGCGGGGATCGCGCTCATAACCCTGCATGGTAGACGGCTCTACAATGTTGCAGGTGATGTTGACGGTGGTTTCTTCGGTGAACGGATCCAGTACGGCGGTCTCGTCGTCCGGCATCAGGATCATGTCGGATTCGTTGATACCTTTCCAGCCAGCAATAGAGGAGCCGTCAAACATTTTGCCGTCAGCAAAGAAATCTTCATCGGCTTCGGTGGCGGGCAGGGTGACGTGCTGCTCTTTTCCGCGGCTGTCGGTGAAGCGCAGGTCAATCCATTTCACTTCGTGTTCTTTGATCAAATCAATCGTCTTGGACATTGTGCATGCTCCGTAGTGATGTCGTGTTCGTTATGCCGGATCGTTCAGCGGGCTGAAGCCCGATCTTTTTCAGGTCAGGGCAGCTTAACAGAAGCTATTGGCTCTTACCTTTCAATTACGGCTGCACAAGGTTAAGCAAGGGGCTTGCCAGTTTTTCGGTTTTGCGCCAGAACAGCGCAGCGGCAAGGCTTTGGGGCGATTCTGGCGCACCGGAGTGCAGCTTACAGGCATTGGTTGCATTGAATGTGTGCACTTTATTGGTGCATTGATTCTTATCCTGCCTGATAACGGTGCATTAGTCGATTGGTTACATATTAGGCACTATTCTTCATATTATCGACATGGACTTTTCTATATACTGCTCGCCGCTAAATTCTGCAGGATACCCGTTGTGATTGATAAGCTTAGAAACGTTGCCATTATTGCCCACGTTGACCACGGTAAAACCACCCTGGTTGACCAATTGTTGCGCCAGTCTGGAACTTTGGACCGTAAAGAGCTCGAAAACGAGCGCGTTATGGACTCCAACGACCAGGAAAAAGAGCGTGGCATCACCATTCTGGCGAAGAATACCGCGCTGAAATGGAAAGACTACGACATCAACATCGTGGACACCCCGGGGCACGCGGATTTTGGTGGCGAAGTTGAGCGAGTCATGAGCATGGTAGACAGTGTGCTGTTGGTGGTGGATTCCATTGATGGCCCGATGCCGCAGACCCGTTTTGTAACCCAGAAGGCGTTTGCCGCTGGCCTGCGCCCGATCGTGGTGGTTAACAAGATTGACCGCCCCGGCGCGCGCCCGGACTGGGTGGTGGATCAGGTATTTGACCTGTTCGATAACCTTGGTGCCACCGACGAGCAGTTGGACTTCCCGATTGTTTACGCCAGTGCCCTGAACGGCATTGCCGGCATGGAGCATGAAAACCTGGACGACAACATGGATGCCGTATTCCAGGCGATTGTCGACCATGTGCCCGCGCCTTCCGTAGATCTGGACGGCCCGTTCCAGATGCAGATTTCCCAGTTGGACTACAACAGCTTCCTGGGCGTGATCGGTATCGGCCGCATTATGCGTGGCAAGGTCAGAACCAACACTCCGGTGGTGGCTGTCGGTGCCGATGGCAAGAAGCGTAATGGTCGTATCCTGAAAATCATGGGCCACTCCGGTCTGCAGCGTGTGGAAGTTGAAGAAGCGCAGGCTGGCGACATTGTGTGCGTGAGTGGTCTGGATCAGCTGTACATCTCTGATACCTTATGCGATCCCGCCAATGTTGAGGCACTGCCGGCGCTGACCGTTGACGAACCCACGGTATCCATGACCTTCCAGGTCAACGATTCACCGTTTGCTGGCAAAGAAGGCAAGTACGTGACCAGCCGTAACATCAAGGAACGTCTGGAAAAAGAACTGCTGCACAACGTGGCGCTACGGGTAGAAGAAGGGGACTCTGCCGACAAGTTCAAGGTCTCCGGCCGGGGTGAGCTGCACCTGTCCGTATTGATCGAGAACATGCGCCGTGAGAACTTCGAGTTGGCCGTGGGCCGCCCGGAGGTTGTGATCAAGGAGATCGATGGCGTCAAGCAAGAGCCTTACGAGAACGTGATCATTGACATTGAAGAGCAGCACCAGGGTTCCATTATGGAACAGATGGGACTGCGCAAGGGCGACATGACCAACATGATCCCGGATGGCAAGGGTCGTATCCGCCTGGAATACACCATTCCCGCCCGTGGCCTGATTGGTTTCCGGAATACCTTCCTGACCATGACATCGGGCACCGGTATTCTGACGTCTACCTTCAGCCACTACGGCCCGATCAAACTGGGTGACGTAACCAGCCGCCAGAATGGTGTGATTGTCTCCATGGCCACGGGCACAGCGCTGACCTACTCGCTGGAAACCCTGCAGAGCCGTGGCAAGCTGTTCCTCGACCCGGGCCAGGAGATCTATGAAGGCCAGCTGTGTGGTATCCACAGCCGCGACAACGACCTGGTGGTTAACCCCACCAAGGGCAAGAAGCTGGACAACATGCGTGCCTCTGGTAAAGACGAAGTGATCGGCCTGGTACCGCCCATCAAGTTCACCCTGGAGCAGGCGCTGGAGTTCATTGATGACGACGAACTGGTAGAGGTAACGCCCAAGTCGATCCGTCTGCGCAAGAAACTGCTGACCGAGAACGAGCGTAAGCGCGCCGGTAAGAAGTAAGATTAGAATTGAATGGCCAGGGACGGCCATTGCTTTCTCCCCTTAAATCTCAGCTAGACTACCGTTATCCCTAAACGGAGTTCGTCATGCTGAGCCTGTATCCTGAAATCCAGCCCTACGCTCGTCACCACCTCGCGGTGGAAGAGCCCCATGAGCTTTACCTGGAAGAGTCCGGCAACCCGGAGGGTATTCCTGTGTTAGTGGTGCATGGGGGGCCAGGTGGTGGCTGTGAGGATAATCACCGGCGATATTTTGATGCTGAACGCTTCCGGATCATTCTGATGGACCAGCGCGGGGCAGGGCGATCCACCCCGCTTGCGGAACTGGAAGGCAATAGCACAGACAAGCTGGTGGAGGACATGGAAACCGTTCGCCAGTTTCTGGGTATTGATCGCTGGCTGCTGTTTGGCGGCAGCTGGGGCTCCACCCTCAGCCTGGTGTATGCTCAGGCTTACCCGGAGCGGGTCTCTGGGTTGGTACTCCGTGGCATTTTTCTGTGCCGGCCCAAAGATATCCAATGGTTCTATCAGGAAGGCGCCAGCCGCGTGTTCCCGGACTACTGGCAGGATTTCGTGTCACCCATCCCCGACGTGGAGCGTGATGATCTGGTGTCGGCCTATTACCGCAGGCTGACCAGCCCCAACGAGCTTGAGCAGATTCAGGCAGCTAAGGCCTGGTCAGTCTGGGAAGGGCGTTGCGCTACCTTGCATCCCAACCCTCGGGTTGTTGAACGCTTCGCTCACCCACATGTTGCGATTGCTTTGGCAAGGATTGAATGCCATTACTTTGTGAACCAGGCGTTTTTAGTGCCAGACCAGATCGTGCGAAATGCTGCGCGGCTTTCCGGAATACCCGGTGTGATCGTCCATGGCCGCTACGATATGGTGTGTCCGCTGGATAACGCCCTGGCGCTCAGTCTGGCCTGGCCAGAAGCAGGCCTACGTATTATCCGCGATGCGGGGCATTCCGCGTCTGAACCTGCCATTGTCGATGCACTGATTCGGGCCGTTGAGGATGTGGTGTCACAATCTGACTCGCCCGCCGGGTGACTGGATTATCTTTTCTTGATCTGAGGGGTTGCGGCCGGTGTTGCGCGCCGATACACTCTCGACGTTTCTGATTTTTAACCCTCGAAGTTGTTGCTCAAGGGATTGAATGAAAGGACTTATCCAGCGAGTATCGGAAGCCAGCGTAACGGTTGACGGCCGGAAAATTGCCAGCATTGGCAAGGGGCTTTTGTTACTGCTGGGCGTTGAAAGGGACGACTCACCGAGTGAGGCAAAGGAGCTGTGCCGAAAAATTCTTTCCTACCGGGTTTTTCCGGACGAGCAAGGCCGTATGAACATTAACGTTCAGGATGCGGGCGGCTCCATCCTTGTTGTTCCCCAGTTTACGCTTGCGGCCGACACCAGTTCAGGCACCCGGGCGGGCTTTTCACTGGCTGCTGCACCGGAGCTGGCTGTTTCGTTGTATCGCGAGTTCCTGATCAGTGCCCGTAACCAAATGGGGTGCGAGCGCGTGGAAGAAGGGGAGTTTGGAGCGGATATGAAAGTCGCGCTTATCAATGACGGGCCAGTCACCTTTTTGCTGGAGGTTGCGCAGAAACGTTAATGCCCCGAAATGTTGCGCGTACCCTCTGTGTGCGCGTTTCTGGTGCCGCAATGTCGGGCATATGATTTGACGAAGATGTTGGGAAACGGCTTGGCATGGTTTAACTGTATGTTTTAGATTGGAAAAACCTGTTCTGGCCTCGAATTTGAGTGATCTGCATATCGGAAAGCTGGCAAACTTTTGGGCATAAAGGGTTGCCTTGCAGGCACCAAAAAGGCTAAAAACCGGTTGTTAAAAATTTGCAAAAATACATTCATTGTATTAAAACAGGGTCATCACTAAGAGCTTTAAGAAAAGCTGTTAAGTGGTTGAGATGTAAGGCTCAGCTTGATGGCTTGAGTCATATAAAAAGAAAAAATGTCGTGTCCCGCAGGATATAAATGGGAGGCGATCAGGAGTCCGGCAAGCGCAGCCCAGGCTGTTTTTGCCAGCAAAAATCGGGATTTAGAACCCGTCGAAAACCTGAGTTAACTCAAAAAGGAAGACGCAACATGAAAAAAACTATCCTTGCTTCTGCTATCGCAGCTGCAACCTTCTCTGGCGCTGCTCTGGCCCAGGAAAGCAACCTGCCGACTATCTACGGTAACATCCAGCTGGCCGTTACCCATGATAACGTCGACGGTGGCGGTTCCGAAGTTGAGCATTTCGACAATGGTTCTACCATTGGCGTTCTGCACAACCACCAGATCGCTCCTGGTATTGAGGGCTTCTTCAAGGCTGAATTCCACTTCAACGCTGATGACAACAACTCCCGTGGATCTGGTATCTACGAGATTGACGAAGCTTACATCGGTGTACGTGGTGAGAACTTTGGTCAGCTGTGGGTAGGTAAAGACGACACTATCTACGAAATCGCCACTACCGAAATTTCAGAATTTTACGAAGTTGCTGTTCTGAGCCAGGGCGTTGAGTACGACACCGGTGAAGGCGACATGGTTCAGTACCTGTCTCCGAACTTCGGCGGCCTGACTATTGGCGCGGCTGTTCAGGTGAACGGTGATGCCGATCCTGCTGTTTCCAAGAAATCCTACCCGTGGCAGCTGGCTGCCATGTACCAGGTAGATGCCCTGGAACTGGCTGTTGCTGTTGACTCCAACGACGGTGGTCGTGGCGGCGAGAATAACGAAAACACCTACGGTCTGCGTGCCAGCTACAACCTGGACAACCTGCGTCTGACCGGTGAATTCCACACCCGCAAAGACGTTGCAGATACCTTCGGTGTTATGGGTGTCTACACTCTGGGCAAAAACCAGTTCGCGCTGTCTTATGAGCTGAGCCAGTACGACTCCAACTCCTCCATGGGCGACGTCGACATCGACACCGTTACCCTGCAGGCGCTGCACAACCTGTCTGACAACATGTACGTTTACTTCGAAGGCTACCTCGGTGGCGGCGATAACGGCGTATACGGTGTTGCTGACAAGAGCGAGCGTTCCGTCGCTGCCGTTGGTGCTACCTACTACTTCTGATCAGCTAACCAGCTAATCAAGTAGTCTCAAAAACCGGTGACTCAGGTCA
This sequence comes from Marinobacter sp. GH_1, assembly GCF_048595985.1. Classification (NCBI taxonomy): domain Bacteria; kingdom Pseudomonadati; phylum Pseudomonadota; class Gammaproteobacteria; order Pseudomonadales; family Marinobacteraceae; genus Marinobacter; species Marinobacter sp. GH_1. Next base: position 728,036 of record NZ_CP184460.1, read on the forward strand.
CCGGTTTTTGTATTTTTAGGGACCCGTTTTTTGGAGTCTGTCATGGCCGTCGAACTTGAAATCAAACTGACCCTATCGGAACGGGCGCAGGCGCAAGCCCTGGAGTGGTTGCTTGCGCAGCCTGAGGCCAAGCCTGGTGGTCAAAAACTCCTGGTGAATCGCTACTACGATACGCCGGACGCAGCGCTCAACAGGGCCAGGGCGGCACTTCGTGTAAGGCAATCCGGAAATCGCTACATTCAGACTCTGAAAACCCAGGGCGAATTTGTTGATGGCGCCCATCGCCGGCAGGAGTGGGAGTGGCCGCTGCCGGGGCCTGAGCTGGATCTGTCGCTGCTCGAAAGTACGCCCTTGAAACAACTGCTGGATCTACAGAAACTCCAAGTGGCTTTCGAAACCAACTTCAACCGTCAGGTGGTCATGCTGGAAACCGCGGATGCGGTTGTTGAAGTGGCGGTAGACTCCGGCGAGATTGTGGGCGGCGGGCAATCCCGAGCGCTCCACGAAGTGGAGTTCGAGCTGAAATCCGGAAACCCAGCAGCACTGATGTCCTGGGCCCGGATGTTGGCAGATGAAGTGCCAGTGTTTCTGAATCTGGTGAGCAAAGCCGAGCAGGGATACTACCTGGCCGAAATCTATCGACCGGAACTGGACCAGGCTCCTGGCGAGTTGTCTGTCACGGAGTTTCTCCAACAACTCAGTCTCAGTTGGCTTCTGCAAAAACCGCTAAACTGCCCAGAGCCTGCTCTGCTGAGGGTAAAAAACGCGGCTATACAAGCGGGAGTACAAGCGCTGTGGGATGAAATTCAGCCAATAATAGGCCAATACGCTTTGCCAGAGCTGATAGATAAAGCGCCCCGTCTTGGAGCGCTTCAGTTGGCATTGGCAGCGTCTGCCACTAACTGAGTCCGAGCAGGGCCGTGGCCACGCTGAAGTAAATCAGCACACCACTAACATCGGCAATGGTGGTAATCAGCGGGGTACTGGCCGTTGCAGGGTCGAACTTCAGCTTGTCCAGCAGGAAAGGCAGCAGCATACCAATGAGGCTGCCCACCATCACCACGGCGATCATAGTTATTGCGACAACCACGGCGATTTCAGGCCCGGCGCGCATAATGCCCACCAGCATTACGGCGGCGGCCATGGTAACCCCCAAGGCGCTGGCAACGAGGGTTTCCTTGCCCAGCAGTTTGCCCCAGTCTGCGACTGTTACATCTCCAGTGGCAATACCCCGAACCATCAGCGTGGCAGACTGAGCGCCGGCGTTACCGGCGCTGGCGACCAGCAGTGGCATGAAAAACAGTAAGGCGAGGTGCTCGGATATAATGTCTTCAAAATAGGCGATACCGGCGCCGGTGAAGATATTGGCAAACACCAGAATCACCAGCCATTGCACCCGCGAGCGGTAGAGCGAGAACGGTGTTGCATCCCTCAGGCCGGTTTCCAGTTTGCCCACCGTGGCGCCTTTGTGGATGTCTTCGGTGGCTTCTTCTTCCGCTACGTCCATGGCGTCATCGTAGGTGACGATGCCCACCAGCCGTTCGTCCTGATCCAGAATTGGCAATGCCAGCAAGTCGTAGCGTGATATCAGTCGGGCCACTTCTTCCTGGGGAGTGTCGGTGCTGGCGGTCACCAGGCCAGTAGCAATCAGGTTATCCACCGGCGTGCCAGGCATTGCGGTAATCAGGTTCCGAAGGGAAACTGCACCCACCAGTTTGTGCTGGTCATCGATCACGTACGCCTGGTAGATGGTTTCTTTATCCGGCGCGGTGTTTCGGAGCAGGTTAATCGCCGCGCTGGCCGACATGCCGGTGCTGATCACCGCGTATTCCGAGCTCATCAGGGCGCCGGCGGTGCCTTCCTCAAAGCTTGCCAGGCGCCGAAGGTCTTCCCGTTCTTTGCTGGCGAGGGACTGGAACAGGGTGTGCTGGCGGTTCTCATCCAGCAGGTTGAAGAAGTCGGCCCGTTCGTCCGAGGGCATGGCGGTTACCAGCTCAGCCAGGTCTTGGGTGGGCAACAGCTCGGCGATCAACGTTTGGGTGTTGGGGCCGATATAACCGAATACCTTGGCGCTTTGCTCTGTTGTCAGGGCCCGAAGAAGGCGGATGCCTTCCTCGTTATCCGGGTTTTCTTCAACAAACTCCGCAAGGTCAGCGGCATTGAAGGTGGCGGCTGCTGCCTGAATCTGTGCCTGGTCGTCGGTGGCGATGGCCTCAAAAATGGGCTGGTAGAATTCGGAGTCCAGGTATGACATTGGTTACCTTACTCTTTTGGGTTAATTGTGTCGGCTGTCTGCTTGTCATCATTGTGCAGGTCTTGCCACTGCTTGAGGAATTCCCGGTACCGGTCCAGGGCCTCCTCAACCACAGATACAGATGGAGTGTCTGTTGATCGGACCAGCACAATCAGTCCCTTGCCCTCGACCTCTTCATTGGTGGGAGGGTGGCAAATCACTTCATTGTCGTGATCGATATACGCTAGGGCAGTGCCAATGCCGTGGCGCACAAGGGCGCTGACAATGTCTGCCCAGACCAGGTCGTCCAACTCCAGATCATAGCGGTGAGGATGGTCGCGTTCGTAATTGAACATGTCTTCCAGCACCTTCTCGGAACCCGGCGCCACCACGGCGCGAACCATGATCTCCGGGTAGGTGCGAACCGGACGGATCGTGGTGCGCACCCCAAGTGTTTTGAAACGGTCGCGATTGTGATCACTCACGCATTCCACGGTGGTTCGACCCCCCAGGTTGGATTCTACCAGTCTGTGGGCAATATCGAAGGTCAGGCTGTCTGAGAAAGGATCAGATTCGTCTGCGGCGAGCACAATGATGTGTTTGGCGCTGCCGGCATGCACCGCTTTCAGGGCTTCTGGATCGTTACCCGCGCCGTGAAAATGGACCATTCCGCAATCGGACAGTTCTGCAGGTAAACCACCCGGGAACTGACGGGTCAGCAGCATGATGGGTACCGTGTGGTACTCGGGCACGGATCGGATCTGGGAGGCGAAGCGCATGAAGTACTGCTCGCCGCCACTGCGAGGGGTGTTAATGATTACGATGTGATCTTTCATGTTGTAAATCCAGCGTCCGGTCAGGATTCGTTCACGGCGGTAGAACCGGTATTCAATATAGTCGCTGACGATCAACGTCAGCAGCGTGATGGCACTGATAAACATCAGCAGGATGGTGCTCAGGCGGCCAACGGTGGTTTCTGGTGCGAAATCGCCGTAGCCCACGGTAACCAGCGTGGTCATGGTCATCCACGCTGCCTCGAACAGCGTCAGAGGCTCTGCCGCCCAGATAATCAGTATCTGGGTGATGAGCAAGCAGCCCAGTATGACAAAGAGCCGCCGCATACGATTGCGGATCAGGCCGCCCATGGGCAGGTGAGACTGCGTATGTTCGGGATTCAGTGGGCGGCGATTGCGCATCATAGAGTTGGCGTGCCTGTTCAGTCCTTGGCGAGTTCGTTATACAGTACCGGAAATATATCAGAGAGACAGGGGTTTGCGTTATGTCTGAGCCTTGGGGTTCATTGCCAGCGGAACTGGCCAACGATGTGTCAGGTTGTTGGGCTTCGATATTCCCGGACGGGATTCCAGGCTGGTTGACCGATGACGCAGACCTGACGGAAGCCGATATTGCCGAAGCCTTTGCCCGAAGCCTGTTCTTGCGGCAAACCATAGAGCGACATTCTGAGCAGATTCGCTCGGCGGTACAGGCACGGCCACTGCAAGAACCCACCACCGAATCCTGGCTGGCGGAGCGCTGGGCGTCTTTCCTGGGCTCGGTGGATTCTGAACCGGCGTTGCACGCCGCACTCAGGCAATTCCGGCGGGAGATCCAGTTCCGGATTATCTGGCGGGACCTCCTTAAATGGGCCGACCTTCAGGAAACCATCGCCGCCACCAGTGCGTTCGCCGATACCTGTATTGATGGCGCGCTGGATTGGCTGTACGAACAGGCTTGTGAAGAGTCCGGAACGCCCTGGGGCAAAGACCCGGTAACCGGCGAGGAAGCTCCCCAGAAAATGGTGGTGCTGGGCATGGGCAAACTCGGCGGCCGTGAACTGAACGTCTCTTCTGATATTGATCTTATCTTCGCCTTCCCGGGCAAGGGCGAAACGCGCGGTGGTCGGCGAGCCCTGGATAACCAGCAGTTCTTTATTCGTCTGGGGCAAAAACTGATCCAGGCGCTGGACCAGATCACCGCCGACGGCTTTGTGTTCCGTGTGGATATGCGCCTGCGCCCCTACGGCCAGAGCGGCGCCCTGGCCCTGAGTTTCGCAGCGCTGGAAACCTACTATCAGGACCAGGGCCGTGACTGGGAACGCTACGCGATGGTGAAAGCCCGGGTAGTGGCGGGCGACCAGCGGGCAGGGGAGGTGCTGATGAGTAGCCTTCGGCCCTTCGTTTACCGGAAGTATATTGATTTCAGTGCCTTTGAGTCGCTGCGCAATATGAAGGCGATGATCAGCCGAGAAGTGCGCCGCAAGGGGCTGGAAAACAACATCAAGCTGGGCAGCGGCGGCATCCGTGAAATCGAGTTTGTGGTGCAGGCGTTTCAGCTGATTCGGGGCGGCCGGGACCGGGAGCTGCAGCAGCGGGAACTGCTGGTGATCCTTAAAGAGCTAGAGGAGCTGGAGCTACTGCCCTCCACCGTGGTTCGGGAGCTTCGGGATGCCTATGTGTTCCTGAGAAACCTGGAACATGCCCTTCAAGGCATGGAAGACAAGCAGACTCAGGAGCTGCCCGACGATGCACTTTCTCTGGCTCGGATATCACTGATCATGGGTTACGAGGATTGGTCCGCCTGCCAGAAGGCCCTGACAGAGCATCGTGAGCGTGTGGCCACACATTTTTCCAATATCATTGCCTCGGAGGAAGAGGAGCAGGAGGGCGAAGCCGGCATTGAGGATGGCTGGTTCGAGCTTTGGCTGGCGGAAATGGAAACGCCTGCTGCCGTGGAGTGGCTCTCTGAGCAGGGGTTCGAGCGCCCTGAAGACAGCGTCCAGAAACTGACGGACTTACGGGACAGCCGCACCGTGCAAACGCTGCAAACCCAGGGCCGCCGGCGCCTGAATGAATTCATGCCGCTGCTGCTAAGTGCCCTGACTGGCGTAGAGAATCCCTCAGAAACGCTTGAGCGAGTGCTTCAGCTTGTTGAGGCCATTCTGCGCCGCACCGCGTACATGGTGCTGTTGTTGGAGAACCCCGGCGCCCTGACCCAGCTGGTACGCCTGTGCAGCGACAGCCCCTGGATCGCCAGCTTGCTGGCGGAAACCCCGTTGTTGCTGGACGAATTGCTGAACGCCGAAAGCCTGTACACGCCCCCCGCCAAGGAAGAGTTACAGGACGACCTGCGCCAGCAAATGCTGCGGATTCCCTATGAAGACCTGGAAGAGCAGATGGAATCGCTGCGGTATTTCAAAAAGGCCCATGTGCTGCGGGTAGCTGCCTCTGAGATCAAAGGCACCCTGCCGTTGATGAAGGTGAGTGATTACCTCACCTGGATCGCCGAGGTGGTGCTGGACCACGTGGTGGATGTGGCGTTCGCAAACCTGGTGAGCCGGCACGGCTATCCGCGCCGGGCTGATGGCTCCGCCTGTGATACCGACTTCGCCATCATTGGTTATGGCAAGCTCGGTGGCATCGAATTGGGTTACACCTCAGATCTGGATCTGGTGTTTGTGCACCAGGCAGACCCGGAACTGGCCACCGACGGCGACAAGCCCATCGACAATGCCGTGTTCTATACCCGCCTCGGCCAGCGCATCGTCCACATCCTCAGCACTCAGACCCCGTCCGGCCAGTTGTACGAAGTGGATATGCGTCTGCGCCCTTCGGGCAATTCCGGGTTGCTGGTCAGCACCTTGCAGGCCTTTGAAAAATACCAGCGGAATGATGCCTGGACCTGGGAGCACCAGGCTCTGGCCCGGGCCCGTGGGGTGGCCGGCTGCCCGGATACCCTGAAAGCCTTTGAAGCCATTCGCCATAATATTCTTTGTCAGCCACGAGACAAGCTGGCGCTGCGCAAGGAAGTGGTGGATATGCGGGAAAAAATGCGCGCCAATCTTGGTACGCCCGAGGCCCGGCGGGCAGAGGTGTTCCACATCAAGCACGACAACGGCGGCATTGTTGATATCGAGTTCCTGGTGCAATACCTGATGCTGGCCTGGAGTGCGGAGCACCCTGAGCTGACCCAGTGGAGTGACAACATCCGGCAGATGGAAGAGCTGGGCCGTGCCGGCGTGATGGCGGTGGAAGATACCGAAAAGCTCAGAGAGGTGTTCATAACCCTGAGATCCACCATACACCGGAGGGCCCTGCAGAACCTGAACAGCCAGGTGGAGGGAGAGGCCTTTCACGATGAGCGGGCTTACATACAATCCATGTGGCAAAAAGTGATGCTCGCCGATTAAGCAACATTCAATTCCGGCAGAGAATCCTGCTAGAATGCCGGTTCCCCGAAAACCGCTTTTTTAGGAGCAGAACAGAATGTCGATGGCTGACCGCGATGGCGTTATCTGGCTGGACGGAGAAATGGTTCCCTGGCGTGATGCCAAGACCCACGTCCTCACCCACACCCTGCATTACGGCCTCGGCTGTTTTGAAGGCGTGCGTGCGTACAACACCGCGAACGGCCCGGCGATTTTCCGCCTGAAAGAGCATACCGACCGCCTGTTCCGCTCCGCTCACATCCTGAACATGAAAATGCCGTTCAGCAAGGATGAGATTAACGAAGCCCAGCGTGCTGCGGTTCGTGAGAACAACCTGGACGAAGCCTACCTGCGCCCCATGGCGTTCCTGGGCTCAGAAGGCATGGGCCTGCGTGCCGACAACCTGAAAGTGCACGTGATGGTGGCCGCCTGGAGCTGGCCGTCCTACATGTCTCCGGAAGCCAAAGAGCTGGGCATCAAGGTTCGCACCTCGTCCTACACCCGCCACCACGTGAACATCACCATGTGTAAGGCAAAGGCCAACGGCAACTACATCAACTCCATGCTGGCCCTGAACGAAGCCATCTCCGGCGGTGCCGAAGAAGCCCTGTTGCTGGATAACGAAGGCTACGTGGCTGAAGGTTCTGGTGAGAACATCTTCATTGTGCGTGACGGGGTGCTGCACACTCCGGAGCTTACCTCCTGTCTGGAAGGCATCACTCGCGCCACCATTATCGACTTCGCCAAAGACCTGGGCCTGCAGGTGAAAGAGCGTCGCATCACCCGTGACGAAGTCTACGTCGCCGAAGAAGCCTTCTTCACCGGCACAGCTGCCGAAGTACTGCCAATCCGCGAGCTGGATGGTCGTCAGATTGGTGAAGGCAAGCGTGGGCCGATTACCGAGAAGCTGCAGAGCATGTATTTTGATGCGGTTAAGGGGAAGCTTGCTGCGCATCAGGAGTGGCTGACGGCAGTTCGCTAACCCGGAAATCGTGTTCGATCAGTGTAGAAGCCGCCCCAAGTTTCCCGTGGGGCGGCTTTTTTATTAGAGTTGTTGGTGAATGGCCTTGTGAGAGGTTCGGTGGTGGGCTCAGATACGGAAGTACACATAAGTCGCGATGGCATCAACGCACTGGTGGTGCCTGAGTGGGCAGAGCAGTTCGACCCTGATTGGTTTGACCCTGATTATTGGGGTGAGCGCGCGGTACCGGTTTCTTCGGGGGGGCGTGGGAGCGCCTGGTTTATTGAGCGCAGCCCGGAACATTGGGTGCTTCGCCATTACCGTCGGGGAGGATTGGTCGGAAAGCTGATACGTGATCGGTACCTATACGCAGGCGAGGTGCGCGTGCGCGCGTTCGTTGAATTCCGACTGTTAGTCCAGCTCCGTGTTTTGGGGCTTCCTGTTCCTAAGCCCGTGGCTGTTGTGTACCAGCGCAAGGGGGTACTTTACTCCTCGGCCATTATCATCGAACGCTTGCAAGGTGTTCGCCCATTAGGGGATGTTGCTCTGTCCCTGGACGCAACCCGTTGGCGCGAAATCGGGCAAGTGATTCGTCAATTCCATGATGCGGGTGTGTATCACGCGGATTTGAACTGTTTCAACATCCTGGTCGGAGAGACTTCAACCCACCTGATAGACTTTGATAAAGGTGAGCTGCGCTCCCGAACCCCTTATCGGACTTCCTGGAAAGGTAATACGTTAGATCGGTTGAAGCGTTCCCTGAATAAGGCTTATGGCGAAGAGCTGGAGCGTGAATGGCAGTTTTTCCTTGAGGGGTACAACGCATCCACTAACGTTTGATGAGAGAGCTCAATAGATCCGCCATAGCCTGTTTTTGGTTTACCATTGAATACTGTTGGGCAAGACTTGCCGCCGCCTGACTAGCTCGCTTTCCTGCGTCAGGGTCTGTCAGCATGTTCTGCGCGGCTTTACCCCACTCCTGCAGGTTGTAGCCACTGATTACCTCTGGCACTGAGTGATCCTGCATCAACTCAGCGACGCCGACGTTGTCACTTGCGATTGTAGGCACTCCACAGGCCAGCCCCTCCAGAACTACACGGCCATATTCTTCCAGTAAGGCGGGGAATATGTGCAAATCCAAGGCATGAAACAGTTCGTGGACGTTTGGTACCGGGTCGATAAATCGAATCCGGGACTGCAGGCCGTTTACTGATATCTGGTCGGCAAAACGAGTACTGTTGGATTTCCCCACGACAAGGAATTCAATCGGAAAGGATGTGTTTGCTGCAAGAAATCCGGCGACCTCCAGAAAGAAACGAACGTTTCGTTTGGTAAAGTCTCCGGAGGTGATCAGTCCAACAACCTTGGATGTTTCAGGGAGCTGCAGTTCTCGGCGAGCTTTACACCGGAGTGCTTCTTTGTCAGACACGTTGAACAGACTGGTGTCAACGCCCTGATAGAAAACTCGTAGTTTGTCGTTGGGCACTGAATATCGCTGCTGGAAATCATCGGCCATAAGCTTGGAGTTGGTGATGAGCGCCCGATAATCTCCTGCCGAGATGACGGAGTCATGGAATGCTGCAACATCAAGTTCAGGTGTGCCGCATGTTTCTTCATGCAATCTGACACAGTTGTGCATCACCAGGATGTCATTGCTGTGGCTGTCACCATGACTGAAAAAGAGGTCGTAGGGGTTTGCTCTCAGCCAGTGTTGTACACGCTTATCAAACCAGGTTCGGCGATAGGCCCCTTTGATTGGCCATCGCATGATGCGAACAAAATCCGCTCCACACTCATCCAGGATTTCTCGGTTATACCGTTCAGCTATGATCGTAGTTTCATAGCCCAGGGCCTTGAGGTACTTGCAGTGCTCGATAACGTTCCGAACCGCACCCGTGTGTCTTTGGATTTGCCTGATAGCGATGACGGCTCTCAATGTAGACTCTTCCTGTTAGTGTTACAGATGAACCAGGCTGCGACAGAATAATACAATCCAAAGTTCTGAAGAATTCTCCTCTGATCAAACAGAGTGATGGTAAGTCCAAAGAAGATGAACGATAGAAAAATCACAGCCAGCGTAACACGCAGAATATGGTGGTTCAGATGGCTGCCAGGGCGAGGTGTGGCCAAGTAGAACAAGGGAAGGGTCAGCATCAAAAGTAGAAGAAACAGACCTATCAGGCCGTGAGAGGCAAGCTGATACAGGTATTGATTGTGTGGCTCGGAAGAGAAATCTGACATGAGTGGTTTTAGTTGCCCTTCGGAAATCCGGGTCAGGATTTCCGTTCGGTATCCCGAGAAACCTGAGCCAATAAAAGGGGCCTCGGTGACAACGTTCAGCGCGGCATCCCACATGAGTAGGCGCATTCCCATGGAGGTATACATCTGACCTTCTGAGAACTTATCAATCTCATTCAGGGTTAACTCGTATCGTTCGGATATTGGGTCAACAAATTTGACTGAGACGATGGCAACCGAAGCGACGAGAGCGAGTGTAATGACAAAGTAACGGATTTGGTTTCGGGTAACACTGAACCAGAATCCAATGGCGAGAAGTGCCAGAAACAAAGCAACCAAGCCGCCCCGGGATCCGGACTCCATAAAGGCTATCAGTGCGCCAACACTTCCCATCGCGGCTATCACATACCAGTGACGCTTGCTCTGGGTGAGTAATCCTCCAACGCAGAGTATCAAGGTAATAAGGGCGATATTGCCAAAATGGATGGCATGAACCAGTCCGTCTAACCTGCCCTCGCCGTCGTGCACAATCCAATACGCCAGAAACACCAGACCGCTCAGCGAAAAACTCAGTAACAGATCCTTTGCCCGGAACCGCGCGTGAAACAGGAGTGCGATGACAGGAATGCTGATCAAGAGCAGGGCGTGTCGCTCCACACGGGATTTTGCGAAATCGCTGGGATCAACGAGCCAGTAAATAATGATTGACCACATAAAGAAGAGAAAAGGTGCGGCAACGAATAGCAGGGCCTTTGGTTCAAAGCAAAGTCTCCTGCGAACGTTGGCGCTGATCGCAAATGAGACGATTCCGGCGAGCCCCAAAAGATACCAAAGGGCACTGCCGTACCCATCAACGATGACGCTGAGTGCAGGGAAGGTGCCAATGACGATAAGCAGTAAATATTTGAGGGCGGATGCCAGGCCATGTTGTGCTGGGGTCATTTGATGCCGCCTGACTCACTGCTGCGTCTGTTTTTGTAGAGCTTGACGATGGTCTCCAGCTTGACAGGATGCACATGGACCAAGCGTTTCAGAAACAGGTTTGCCTTCACTGAAGCCGGTGCTTTAGGGAAATCCGGGTCGCAGTAACGGCGATAAATCTCTTGCCACTCCCAGTGTTGCCACTGGGCGCATTGCCCTTTGGTACGTGAGATTCGGGCGGTTCCGAGAAACTTCTGGCAAAGCCCCAAGCCGAGGTCGGCAGGGGAGGCTATTACCAGGTTGTTGGCGAAACACTGTTCGGATATTTCAAGGTTTTCTGGGCTGTTGTCCAGGAGACCATTGATGTAGATCGAGGAGTCAAACTTCTGGAGGGCCCGAATCCAGAAGGCTTGAGTACAATCAGTTGCGAATCCGTCGAATAATACGTTCTCTCTGTCAGTTTCGGAGTCCATGGCATCAGGAAATAGTTCCAAATCCCAAAGCGCTAACAGGTCTTCCGTCAGTCCAAAGTAGAAAAAATCGGATAGATGAAATGGTACGCGGAAGCCCTTCGCATATTGCCGTGTGAATACGTTAGCGACAACAACCCGTTCGTTCAGGAAGCAATGAGATTTACTCCGATTGGGATACTTTTGCTGAAGTTCTATGAAGGAGTTGCCGGTGAGGAAATTGTCGCTCCGAAGCTTTATCGCATAGCGGGTGCTTACCTTTTTTAATCCTTCACGAGTCGACACAATTTGGCGATTGTTATTGAAATACTGAGGATTTCCGTCCGATTTTAGAAATCTTACGTTGGGCCCTGGGTCTTCTGAAATCACCAGCTCGTCATAGTCCAATCCACTCAAGTCTTGGGATGGCCACGTGGAGAGGATAATGCGGCTTCCCGGGAGCTGCGAGCGAACCGATTCGAGACATTTTTTTGTAATCCCTGGCTCCTGGGCTCTGTCCTGGAAAGTTTGGACAGGTCCTTGCACGACAACGGTAATATCTTTGTGGTTAATCATGGTTTTGTATTTGGTCTGGAGGCCGTAAATTCCTGATACTCTGACGGCGTGCCGCAGAAGATAACATCGTCTCTGTTGATCAAATGGTAATAAACATTCTTTCCCTGATTGATGGTCAGATTGTACAGCGGCGCAATATAAAGCTCTCCCTTGGCCCACTGACTTTTGGGCAGTTGGCTGTATGATTCGAAAGCGTCGATAAAATCCTGACAGTTTGAATAGTGATACAGTCCGGTGCTGCAAAGGTCAGAAATGCGGACCTTTTCTGTTGTTCTGCACACCCGTCCATTCTCTGATGGATCGGGTTCAACAAAGGACCAATGGTCTCCTGGTCCTTGGAAGACTTCTAAATACCCGCTTCCTTTTTTACTTTCAGCTGGAAAAGTAAAGTTGGGTCGAAATGTATCAATATTGAAGATCGTCAGGGACTGATCGGTATTCATGGACTGTTTCAGCGCGAGATAAACCGTTTCAGCCTGTCCTCGAGTTTCCTCATCAAGAGTTACGATTTGGTAGCTCTTGATACCCAAGGCTTTAACCCTATCGGTGACGAAATTCAGAGTGTCGTGAACGTCGCGGATTACGAACAGAAATGTCTCAGAGCCAAAATAGTTTTTGAAACTCAGAACGGAATGGTCGAAAAGGGTCCTACCGTGGGCTTCCAGCATGTATTTAGGCTTGTCATAACCTGCCCTGAAAAATCGCGAGCTGAGGCCAGCCATTGGAATTACAATCATTGAGAGTGGCGCTCCATCAAGTCGTAAAGCCTGAAGGCATTGGCAAACAGGGCATTCTGTCGATTAGGATCATCTGCATGCAGCGGCAGCATGGACAAAAAGAGTTGTACCTGCATGGCGTAGAGTTCGGGGGGGGTAATTGAAAACTGTGATCCTAGCATTTCCAGAAAAAGCTGTTGAACGTCGTGGTGCTTCGCTGATTCTGGCAACGCGATCGATATGTTATCACCGCTCAGACTAGTGTTGTGATAGCCCGCGATTATCCAATCATACATTCCCAGAACGGAGTGACTGAGTTTGGCCAAGTCATAGCGAATGTCTCCATAAGCACTGATAGTCCCGTCATGCGTCATTCCTCTTGGGTCAATAACTTTGATTCTATTGGTTCTGAACTCGTAAAGGATGTTGCTGAAGCAAAAGTCGCCGTGGATTAGAGTAGCGCGAGCGTCGTCCTTTGGAAGAATTGCCGCGCTTCCTCGAACGAGATCATTGACTGATAGTCGCAGCCCTTGCCCGCTCGAGCTCTGGGGGCGGAATGTAAACAGACTGTCGGCAGACAAGCCGCGCTCCTCACAAAAGGTTTTCAGCCTGTTTTCCGTTTTGACTGTAAATAGATGCCTCAAATCGGATGAGGGGGCATTCTTTTGGGGTTTTGGATGTGATGCGCAGTTAGCGAGGAAGTTCAGGCATTCTTTGAAGATTTTTTTCCACAAAAGTGCAGGGACATCCGCAAAGACGAAGAGCTCGTTGAGTGCGGTGTGGTGTAGGTATTCGAGCCGGTAGGCCCCGCTTTCTCTGTTTTCCGGTCGGCCAAGATACTGGGGCGTGAAGCGGCGAACCATTGGGGGGAGGCTCTCAAACCAGTTTGCCTCTGCTTCAATCTTGTCACCATGATTGCCAGATTTTTCGATCCAGTCAGGTGTTATCTTGAGGTGGTTAAAGACCCTCTGGGTCGTGTGTGCCGATTTAGATCGGTAATAAGTATTTGCGTGCCCGAAATCCAGCCAGTTAGGTACTTTGCTGGTGCTGAGGCCAACAGCTTTTCGATATCGGCCCAACCCCTCAAGAAAATGCCAGTTGGACTGCGTAATACATCTGATCAATTGTCGCGGGCTGCTAAACCTGAAATATCCGGTGACAACCTCGTGTTCTTGCTGTGCAAGGGTGTTTTGGCTGCTGGTGAGCCAGTTGTCATCATTTTCCGTTACGATTGCCCAGTCGTAGTTGTCTTCAACATTGGCCACTGCAACCAGATCATCCCCGTGAGGCAGTGGATCAACCAGCGTGTCACCGAAGAGCACATGCAGAGGTGTCTCAAGCCCTTGTTCGATCAGGTTCAGCGCTGCAACCAAAGAAGCCCCAAGGCTGAGTCCGTCGGGGAGCGGGATAACAGTGATCTCATTTTGGTCAAGCCATGCCTGATCAAAGTATGAAATCTTGAACGATTCAGGAACGGTAAGAAACACCGACGTGTTGTCTGGTGCGAGGCGCACCTGATGTTGGAAAAGCCGACGGTTGCCCAGAGGCAGGAAGCTGGGAGGCAGTGCTCCGAATTCTGATCGAAGCTCTTGGGTTATATAGGCCGCAGACATTATCAGGAACATCAGTGCTTTTCCTGTTCGATTAGCGCCTCGATTTCTTCCGGAGTCAGCTGGGTAAATTCGGACGGACGTATAGCGCGGTCGTCAATGTAGAAGCCCTCAAAGCCGCACCAAGGTTTGCCTACGTGAATTTCGTCATAAGGCACATCGTGGCGATCCAGCCATTCCGTCACGATCGGTAGCGTGTGTATGTTTATCTTCCCGACGTTACCTTCGAACGTTCTCATATTTCGAGCTGTCTGAATAATTACCTCGTAACCGAGTTCTTTATAAAAACGAAGCCGGTCGATTACGTCCAGGTTTGGTGAAACGTTGCGGTAATCGGATGTATCACCCTTCGTGATGGTCCCGTCGAGATCGACAATCAATTTTTTCATTACAATAGCCTCGAAACTGGTTCACGATTCTTCGGGGCAATTACAGACGCCTTCAGGAGGTGTGAGTAGTTGCTTGAGGTTGTTTATGCGGCAGAAACGGTTGCCCTCGCTCAACTTTTCCACTTCGTCGTTGAGGAGAATGCCAGTGCCTAAGTCTGCGGATTCTGCAGCGGTCATGTCAGAGACTTTGTCACCAACCATCAGGCAAAGTTTTGGTTCCAGCTCAAACTCCTCAATCCCCCTCAAGATCATCCCCGGCTTAGGCTTCCTGCAATCGCAATCCCGCTCATCAGCAGGCCCAAAGTCCGGATGGTGGGGGCAATGATAAACCTTGGTGATGGTCACATCCTGTTCCTTGAAGCGTTCTACCATCCAGTCTGTTAGCTCCTGGAATTGAGCTTCTGAGTACATGCCTCGGGCAATGCCGGACTGGTTGGTGACGACAATCAGCAGATAACCCTGTTCCTGGAAGTGCCGGCAGGCCTCGAATATACCATCGACAAACTCGAAATCTTCTTTGCGATAAACATAGCCGTGATCCACGTTGATCACGCCATCCCGGTCCAGAAATACGGCTTTGTTGGTCATAGGTTCTGTTCCTGAATACAGCGGTCCAACATGTCGATAACGTGTTCCGTCGTGATGTTCTCCATCAGTTCTTCGCCCTTGAGCCTCTGGCCCCAGCGGCTTTGTTCCGGCGTTGCCCCTCGCATCTGTTTCAGTGCGGGGGTATAGGCGTCTACCACGTAGTTTTGCCACAGGTAGGGGCCGGTACGTTTCGGGTTGCTGTGAGCATACAGGCCGATAATCGGCGTGCCGGCGGCAACGGCCATGTGGGCCGGGCCGGTGTCTGGTGCGAGCACAAGGCTGGCCTCGCCAATCAGGGCGAACAATTGCTTCAGGCTCGACTGGCCAACCAGGTTATGCAGGGAGTGTTTGGCGTGGGCCTGAATGTTGGCAGCTAATTGCTTTTCATGATTGGCCGGCCCGCCACACAGATAGACGGAAAAACCCCTGCTGGCGGCATGGTCAGCCACGGCCGCGTATCGCTCGGGCAGCCAGTTGCGCTCGGCGTTAGAGGCGGCGGGGGTGATAATAAGGTGTTTGCGGGTGCCCGGGTCGAGCTGGGCTTTGGCCCAGTCCCGCTCTTCCGCATTAACCGGAATGTTCCAGTCGGGTGCTTCGAGGGGGATACCCAGCGTTTTCTGGAACTGCCGGAAATTGTCCAGCACGTGGACCTTGTCCGTTGGCTCGATCCGCTCATTGATAAACAGGCTGTGCAGCTCTTTGCTCTTGGCTTTGTCGTAGCCGATTCGTCGCTTGGCAGAAATACACAAGCTAGCCAGGTTCGCTCTCAGGGCGACTTGCATCAGTAGCAGGGCATCGAATCGTTTGCCCTGGAGCTGGCGCCGAAGGTTGCGGTATGCGGCCAAGCCCTGTTTCTTGTCAAACACAACAAAGTTGACGCCGTCCATGCCCGCCATCAGTGCGGCTTCGGCCTTGCCGATCACCCAGGTGATCTCAGCTTCCGGGTAATATTGCCGGATGGCATTCACTACCGCAGCGGCGTTGCAGGTGTCGCCAATGGCCGACAGGCGCAGCAGGCAGATGGAGCGTGGCGCAGACAAATCAGCCTCGAACTTTCTTGATCAGCCCGGTGGTGGAACGGCCTTCAACCGTGGGCAGAATGGCAACCTCACCGCCGTTTTCCTGAACAAAGTCCGCGCCGACGATGGTGTCGATTGAGTAGTCGCCGCCTTTGGCGAGCACCTGCGGATTCACCCGTTTGATGAGTTGCTCCGGGGTGTCGTTCTCCTCAGTGTTGTCACCGAAGGGGATGACCCAGTCCACGCAGGCCAGGGCGGATAGCACTTCCATCCGGTCTTCCAGTGAGTTCACCGGGCGCTCCTCGCCCTTCAGGCGACGCACGGAGGCATCGGAATTCAGCCCGACAACCAGTCTGTCACCGAGCGCTCGGGCCTGGGCCAGGTAGCGCACATGGCCGGCGTGCAGGATGTCGAAGCAACCGTTGGTAAAGACAATCCGTTCGCCCTGTTGTCGGGCGTAATCAATGTGCAGCAGGCTCTGCTCGACACTGGGGTGGTAGCCGCTGGTCTTGGCCGACCACTGGTGGCTGGCGCGGGCAGCCAGTTCCTCCGGGGAAACGGTTGCGGCGCCCAGTTTGGCGACCACAATGCCAGCCGCAAGGTTGGACAGCCAGGCGGCGTCTTTCAGATCAAACCCGGCGCTCAGCAAGGTACCCAGTGTAGCAATCACAGTGTCACCGGCGCCGGTGACATCGCTTACTTCCAGGACTTCCGCCGGGAAATGGTGGTGCTCCGTCGGGGTGATCAGACTCATGCCTTGCTCGCTACGGGTCAGCAGCATGGTATCGATGCCCGCGTCGGCCAGCATGGCGCGGGCCGAGCGCAGCATGGCGTCATCTGAGGAGGCATCTCCGCCGGCGGCCTTGAACTCACTCAGATTTGGGGTAATGACGGTTGCGCCACGATACAGGGAGAAGTCTTTGCTTTTCGGGTCCACCAGCACTTGTTTGCCGGCCTTTCGCGCAGCCTGGATCAAGCCGCCAACACAGGCGAGGGTGCCTTTGGCGTAGTCGCTGATGATGACGGTATTGTATTGCTCAACCAGTTCGCCGTAACGCTGCTTGACGCTTTCGGCCTGGGCGACGGGGAAGGTGTCTTCCATGTCTAGCCGAACCATCTGTTGATGGCGGGAGATAATGCGAGTTTTGGATATCGTGCGTGCGTCGTCCAGTTCCAGGAGCTCGGAATGGACCTTTTCCTTGACCAGAAGATCTTTCAGCAAACGACCGTCTGTGTCGTTGCCGATGATGCCTAGAATGGCGGCCTGGCCATCAAGGTGGGCAATGTTTCTGGCAACGTTGGCGGCACCGCCGGCCCGGTCTTCTGTGTGTGCGACGCGTACCACCGGCACCGGTGCTTCCGGTGAAATGCGGTTGGTGTCACCAATGAAATAGCGGTCGAGCATGACATCGCCAATCACCAGCACAGAGGCGTTCTGAAGCTGGTCCAGCCGGGCCAGATCAAGCATCAGTCAAGGCCTCCGGACAGCACCACCTCATCCATCGCTTCACACAGCCAGTGGCCGATGAACATATGGGCCTCCTGGATGCGGGCGGTTTCGTCACTGTTGATGATGATGGACAGCCTGGCGATGTCTTTTACCTTGCCGCCATCCCGGCCGGTCAGAGCAACGGTTGCGGCGCCCATGTCGTTGGCAGCTTTCAGGGCCCGGTTGATGTTCTCACTCTGGCCGGAGGTGGTCAGGCCGATCACCAGATCTTCGGGCTTTCCCAGGCCCAGAACTTGTCGCTCAAATACGGTCTCGAATTCGTAGTCGTTCGGGTGTGCTGTCAGAATGGACGTGTCTGTGGTCAGGGCGATGGAGGCCAGGGGGCCGCGCTCTTTTTTATAGCGGACCATGAACTCGGCCGCCAAATGCTGCGAATCTGCAGCACTGCCGCCGTTGCCCAAGAAAATGATCTTGCCGCCCCGTTTCAGGCTTTGGCGCGTCAGCTCCAACAGTTGCTCGACGGCTTCCTGGTGTTCTTCCATCACTGCAAAGGTTTTGCGGTGCCGTTCCAGGGTGGCGAGGTAACTGCTTTGCTGGGACATGTGAGCCTCCGGTATGAACAATCCCAAAGTCGACCCGGTGCGGCAGCACCAGTTCCAAACGCGAAGTGTACCATGGCCGCAACAGGCGTCCCATATGCTTTTTCACAGACTAACCGCCCGTTAATCCAGTGTTCATCATGGTTCTGGCCGATGGAGACTCGGGCTCTGGTTGTTTTAGGCAGGTACAAAAGAGGTTAGTATTACGGCTGAACACAGCGGCCATCTTCTGGCCTGTCCGCACAGAAATTTCAGGAGCCTTACCATGATTGTCGTCACTGGCGGTGCCGGTTTCATTGGAGCCAACATTATTCACGCCCTTAACTCGCGTGGCGAAACCGATATTCTGGTGGTGGACGATCTGACCGACGGTACCCGTTTCCGGAACCTGGCGGAGCTGGATGTCACGGATTACATGGACAAAGGCGAGTTCCTGGAGCGGGTCAAAGCGAATGACCTGCCGGTGGGTATAAGGGCCATCTTCCACGAGGGGGCCTGTTCAGACACCACCGAGTGGGATGGCAAGTTCATGATGGAGAACAACTACACCTACTCCAAGGTGTTGTTGCACTGGTGCCTTGATCGCAAGGTGCCGTTCCTCTATGCGTCCAGTGCCGCCGTCTACGGAGCCAGTGATGAATTTCGCGAAGAGCGCGAGTGCGAGCGACCGCTTAACGTTTACGGTTATTCCAAGTGGCAGTTTGACCAGTACGTGCGCAAGATTCTGCCCTCCGCCCGTTGCCAGGTTGTTGGTTTCCGCTACTTCAACGTGTATGGCCCGAGGGAGCAGCACAAGGGCAAGATGGCGTCCGTGGCCTATCACCTGCATGAACAGATCAAGGCCGGCCAGAACCCCAAGCTGTTCGAGGGGTGGGATGGATACTCTGATGGTGGTCAGCAGCGGGATTTCGTTTACGTGGATGATGTCTGCAAGGTCAACCTCTGGTTCTACGACAACCCCGAACAATCCGGCATTTTCAACCTGGGTACAGGGCGCGCCCAGTCGTTTCTGGATGTGGCAGAGGCTGTTATCCGCTACCACGGCAAGGGCAGTGTTGAGTTCATTCCCTTCCCGGATGAGTTGAAAGGGCGCTATCAGAGCTTTACGCAGGCCGATATTACCGCTTTGCGTGATGTTGGCTACACCGCTGAGTTTGCTGATGTGGCCAGCGGTGTTGAGAGCTATCTGGCCTGGCTGGACCGATGAAATACCTGGTGGTAGGGCCGTCCTGGGTGGGTGACATGGTCATGGCCCAGGCGCTGTTCATGTCCCTCAAGCAGCAGGACCTGCAAGCAGAAGTCGATGTGCTGGCTCCCGGGTGGTCGCTCCCGATCATCGCCCGTATGCCTGAGGTCAACACAGGCATTGCGGCACCCTGGAAAAGTGGCGAGCTGGCCCTGAAGGCTCAGTGGCGACTGGCCAGAACGCTGAAAGGGTATGATAAAGCCATTGTCCTGCCGCGTTCGTTCAAGTCCTCTTTGATCCCTTTCTTTGCAGGCATTCCCGAGCGAGTGGGTTTCAGTGGGGAAGGGCGCTCGATTCTACTGACCGATGCCCGGCGCAGACACCCAACTCGAGACGGCTCTACCATCACCGACAAAACCGTGTGGCGCTACATGGGGCTTGGGGCCAGCAAGGCGGATTACGAAACCTATCGGTTTGATGTGCCACAACCGTCACTGACGATTAACAAGACTAACCTGAACGACGTGATGGGCAAACTGGGCCTGGACCCGGAACGCCCCGCCATTGCCATCTGCCCCGGTGCGGAGTTTGGCCCGGCAAAGCAGTGGCCTCTTGAAAACCACCGGGCGCTCGCTGAAAAACTGGTGCAGCAGGGCTTTCAGGTCTGGGTTATGGGCGGTCCGAAAGATGTGGAGCCGGGTGAGCAGATTGCCAATGGTCAGGAGGGCGTGTTCAATCTTTGTGGCAAAACCCGCCTGGAAGATACCGTGGACCTGTTCAGTCATTGCCGCAAAGTGGTCAGTCACGATTCCGGCTTGATGCACGTGGCCGCCGCATCTGGTGCTGATGTGGTTGCCATCTACGGTTCCACCAGCCCGGATTTCACGCCTCCGCTGACGGATAAGGCGACGATTGTCCGGCATCCGGTGGAGTGTAGTCCCTGCTTTGAGCGCACCTGCCGTTTTGGCCATTACAACTGCTTGACCGGTATTTCCGTGCAGCGGGTTCTGGAGGCGTGCCAGTGAAACTCAGCGCGGTACTGATTACCAAAAACGCAGGGCCTGAGTTTGCCAAATGCCTGGAGAGTCTGGCTTTTGCCGATGAGATTGTAGTGCTGGACTCTGGTTCGACGGACGATACGCTGGCCGTCGCCGAGCAATTCGGGGCGCGCATTTTCCAATCGGACGACTGGCCAGGCTTTGGTCCGCAGCGTCAGAGGGCCCAAAGCCACGCGCAGGGCGAGTGGTTGTTCTGGATCGATACCGACGAAGTGGTCACCCCGGAGCTGGCCTCCTCCATTCAGCGCGCCATCGAACAGGCTCCGGCGAAGAAGGTGTTTCAGGTAAAGCGGTTGTCGTGGTTTTTTGGCCGTTTCATCCGGCACTCTGGCTGGTATCCCGATAAAGTAGTCCGGTTGTACCGCCGTGAAGAATTCGGTTATGACGATGCGCTGGTGCATGAAAAGGTACACTGCCCAGGCGCCAGCGTGGAGACATTGGGCGGGGATCTACTGCACTATACCGCGACCAATTTCCCTGATTACATGGCGAAATCCGTCCGTTATGCAGAGGATTGGGCCGAGGGGCGGGCCCGCCGTGGCAAGAAAGCCTCACTGTTTTCCGCCTGCACCCACAGTTTAGGCGCATTTGTCCGGAAGTATCTGCTTCAAAGGGGTTTTCTGGACGGCCGGCATGGGTTTTTGCTGGCCGTCACCACCGCCATTTATGCCTTCAACAAATACGCAGCACTCTGGATTAAAACTCGCCGTTGACGGTTTCGCTCAGCACCTTCAAAAGGGCTTCAGACGAATGCTGTACGTGAAAGTGCGAGGCGATTCTATCTCGAGCGCTTTGGCCCATATTTGCGCATAGTTCTGGGGATTCATGCAGCCGCTGAATGCCTGCAGCAATTTCTTCAGCGCTACCGGGCGTTACGCGTATGCCGGAAACGCCATCTTCAATGAGCTCCGCACTTCCTCCGGTATCGCTGACGATTGGTGCAACGCCATAGGCCATAGCTTCAATCACCGTTTTTGGAAGCCCCTCGCGTTTGGTCGAAGCCAGCACGGATACCTGGCAGGACGCAATGATGGCTGGCGCGTCTTTTCTGAATCCAGTCAGGTGAATTCTGTCGGCCATCGGGCTGGCCTGGATTAGAGCCTGAACCGCTGGATTGTCCATTCCCCGGCCCACGAGCAATAGGTGGATGTTGCTGTCCGCGGGTAAAAGGTGTGTGGCTTTCAGCAGAATTGGCAGTCCTTTTCTGGGGCGGATATTTGCCACCGACCCAACCACAAAGGCGCCATCCGGTACGCCGAATTGTTTGAGGTCTACCGGAGTATCCTGGTACCAGTCGAGATCGTGGCCTTTATAGACCGTACAAACTTTGTCTTTGTTGCCCCAGACGTGCTTTTGTAGGTCATCGCGGGTTGCTTTGGAAACGCAGATAATTCGATCCACCCGTGGGCTTAAGTGGGTCAGGTAGCCACTTGGGTCCCAGCGGCTGATATTGCCGGTTTGGCCTCGATAGGTCATAACTTTGACTGGCAGGCCGATTGCCGCAAGGTTGGTGTTAGCGATGGCTTTGTTGTTAAAGCAGTACACGGCGTCAAACTTGCCTTCGATCAGGAGGTGACGAATTCGACGAATGGCTTCAGGCTCTATTTTCTTTCGGGGATGGAAACCGTGTACCTTGATGCCGTTTTCTTCAAATCGGGAGCGGTACTCCGCATCCGGTTGTGTCATCAGCTCAACTTCGACACCCAATTTTGCCAGCCCGATCAGCATTTCGGCTTCTGGCCGAACAGAGTTCCAGGTATCTACATAGGAGCTGATTACAAGTAGCTTCACAGTGTTATGTCCTTTTCATGGTCGATCTCTTACACTGCCGCCATTAAAACATCGACGGGGCCGAGTTGGTATGCACATTTGCCACGTAAATCTGGCCGGAGGTTTTTCCGGTGGTGAGCGACAGACCGTAAACCTGATTCGGGAGCTGGCGAGGCGTGGCATTCAGCAATCGCTGGTGGCCCGGCCGGGGAGTCGTCTATGGGCTGAGCTGGAAAGCATCCAATCGCTCGGTAGGCGAGAGACTGCACATTTTCTGCTGGGCCACGGCAAGGGGGATTGGGACCTCGTTCATTGCCACGACGGTAAATCAGTCTACTGGGCCTGGATCGAGTCCCGCCTGCGTAGAACGCCTTACGTCGTCACACGGCGAGTCGATAATCCCATCGGAACCGGGCGCCTGACGTCTGCGGCCTATGGCGGAGCCGCGACCGTCGTCTGCCTGAGTTCGGCCATTGAATCAGTTGTACAACAGCGACTGGGCCGCGTGGACACTGTCATCATTCCCTCGAGTTTCTCAGGCTTTCCCGCCGCACCAGACGCCGTCGAAGCTATCCGGCAGCAGTATCCCGCCAAACGCCTGGTTGGCCAAGTGGGGCGCCTCCTGAAGCACAAGGGTTATCACATCACGATTGAGGCAGCGCGTTTGCTGGGCAGCCTCAGGCCAGACGTGCAGTTCATTTTCCTGGGAGAAGGGCCAGATGAACAGTGGCTCAAGTCCCAGGCACAGGGTTTGCCCAACGTCAGTTTTCTGGGGCATAAAGATAACGTCGGGGATTGGTTGGCAGCTCTGGATGTCTTCGTGTTCCCCTCACTCTCCGAGGGGCTTGGCTCAACGATTCTTGAGGCCATGCAACATCATGTGCCGGTGGTTGGGGCCAAAGCCGGAGGCATTCCTGATCTGATCTCCGATAAAGCGAATGGTCTTCTGGTATCTCCGGGTGACCCGGAGGCTTTGGCTTCGGCGATTCAGTTTATCCTCGATAACCCAGAGCAGGCCGCCGCATTCGCAGACGCTGCCCAGGCTGGCTTAACAGCGTTCAGCCCTGCATCGGTAGCGGAGCGTTACCTGGGACTCTACTCCGCAACCTTGCAATCCTAAGGGAGTTCCTGGCAGCCGGGCGGTTAGTCGCAAATCTGCCCGGGCTTATAAGGATTCGGGTTCCCCGGCGGCCGGTGCCGCATACGTTTGTACTCCCACTGGTACTGTTCAGGGGCCATTCGCACCACCTTTTCCACGGATTGATTCAAGGCGGTGGCGCCGGCCACTGTATCATCGGCACCAATGCCAGGCTCCGCCCGAGTGACCAGAATCTTGAAGCCTTCGCCGTTGGGCAGGCGCTCGGCGTAGGTCACCAGAACATTGGCCCCGGTTTTCTGTACCAACTTGCCGACCAGGGTCATGGTCATCACGTCCATGCCAAAAAAGGGCGCGTAGGCGTTGGTTTTGCCCCGGGGAGATTGGTCGGGAAGAATGCCGGCTACGCCGCCTTCCTTCAAAATACCCATCAGGCGCATCAGGCCTTTACGGTCGCCGCGCACAAGTTCGGAGCCCAGGCGCCCCCTCACCCGAATCATGTAATCTTCGAATTCCTTGATGTGCGGAGGGCTGTATAGTGCGGCCATTTTATAGCGGGAGGAGAAAAACAGGCCGGCCAGCTCCCAGTTGCCAAGGTGGGGCGCGAGCAAGATCAATCCTTTGCCGGTCGCCAGGGCCTCATCAACCAGCTCCAGGCCTTCCGTTTCCTTGATCAACCCGAGGCACTTATCGACGGGCCACTCCCACATCAGCGGGATCTCCAGGGCCGTCATGCCGGTATGGGCCAGCGAGTCTCTGGAAAGGTCCCTGCGCTGCTCTTCGGTGAGTTCCGGCAGGCAGATGTCCAGATTGATGTCGGTGATCTTCTTTGGCCTGCCGCCCAGTTTCCAGGCCAGGAGCCCCAGCCATTTGCCGATGAACTGTGCGGCTCCCAGGGGTAAATAGCTAACCATCCGCAACAGGCCGGCAATCAGGTAATACTTGAATTTGCTCATGATCTGCCGTACCGGTCCTCGAATCGTACAATATCGTCTTCGCCCAGATAGGATCCGGACTGCACTTCAATCAGTTCCAGATCAATAACGCCGGGGTTTTCAAGGCAATGGATCTGGCCGACCGGTATGTAAGTGGACTGGTTTTCGGTCACCAGGTACGACTCCTCGCCATTGGTTACCTTTGCGGTGCCGCTGACGACAATCCAGTGTTCTGCCCGGTGGTGGTGCATCTGGACAGACAGCTTGGCGCCGGGCTTCACGGTGATGCGTTTCACCTGGTAGCGGTGGCCATTATCGATGGAATCATATACACCCCAGGGCCGGTAGACTTCCCGGTGATTCATGTGCTCGTGTCGACCATCATTCTTGATGCGTTCAACCACCTTTTTGACATCCTGGACCTGATCTTTATGGGCGACCAGCAAGGCGTCTTTGGTTTCAATGATCACCAGATCTTTCACGCCAACCGTGGCCACAAGGCGGCTGTCTGCCCGGACCAGAGTGCTCTCTGTGTTATGGGCAATGACATCACCGCTGAATGCGTTTCCGCAGCTGTCTTTCTCGGAAACTTCCCACAAGGCGGACCAGGAGCCGATATCGCTCCAGCCGGCATCGAGCGCTACCACGGCGGCGTTATCGGTCTTTTCCATCACGGCGTAATCGATGGAATCTTCCGGGCACTCGGCGAATACGCTTTCATTCACGCGGGTGAAGTGCAGATCCTCGCTGGCGTCGTCCAGCGCTGCCTGGCAGATGGCGAGAATGTCCGGGCGGTGTTTCTGCAGTTCCTGAAGGTAGGTGCGGGCGCCGAACAGGAACATGCCACTGTTCCAGAGGTAATCACCGGATGCGAGGTATTCTTCCGCGGTAGTCTGGTCAGGCTTCTCTACAAACCGGCTGACACTGAAACTGTCGGCGGCCAATTTCGGGCCTTGCTGGATGTAGCCGTAACCGGTTTCCGCATGGCCGGGTACTATGCCGAAGGTCACCAGCTTATCCTCCTGAGCCAGAGGAATGGCCTTCTGGATGCCGCTCTGGAACGCAGCGATGTCTTTGATCAGGTGGTCCGCAGCCAGAACCAGCATCAGCGGGTTCTGGTTTTCATCGATGTTCTTGACCAGTTGCAGGGCGGCCAGAGCGATGGCCGGTGCCGTGTTGCGCCCACAGGGCTCCAGAATGATTCGGGCATCTTTGTAGCCCGCCTGGCGCATTTGCTCAGCCGCCAGAAAACGGTGGTCTTCGTTGCAGATCAGCAGTGGATCGGCGGATTCCATCCCATCCAGCCGGGCCACGGTCAGCTGCAGCATGGATAGATGTTGGTCCGTCAGTTTCAGGAACTGCTTGGGGTTCAGTTGCCTGGATAACGGCCAAAGGCGAGAGCCGGTGCCTCCGGCCATAATGACGGGGTGAATCATGTGTTTGCTCCACGCGTAGCTTTCGGTC
The DNA here is from genome assembly GCF_048595985.1 of Marinobacter sp. GH_1. Lineage (NCBI taxonomy): Bacteria > Pseudomonadati > Pseudomonadota > Gammaproteobacteria > Pseudomonadales > Marinobacteraceae > Marinobacter > Marinobacter sp. GH_1. Next base: position 753,498 of record NZ_CP184460.1, read on the forward strand.
AGCATTGTCCTTTTCTGATGGCTGAATATTATCACAGGTGCGCTCTCTCGGCAGTGTTTGGGGCCGAGCAGGGTCCAGTTTGCGGGTGTTTATGATGAAACTGCCGTTATCGGTTTACTACATCACGTTGAATGAAGAGCAGAGGCTGCCGGAATCTCTTGAGAAGGTGAAGGACTGGGCTGATGAAATCATCGTTGTTGATTCGGGTAGTACAGACCGAACCTGTGAACTAGCAGAGGCCGCGGGCGCCCGGGTGGTTTATCGGGAATGGGAAGGCTTTGCGAGCCAGAAGGCCTATGCCGCCAGCCTGTGTGCGAACGACTGGGTACTTGATCTGGATGCTGATGAAGTGCTTTCCGATACCCTGGTACGAAACATCAAGCAGCTGTTTTCCAAGCCGATCTCTCCGGATATCGCTGGTTATCGTATGCGTTGGGTTTTGTCGTCCCCCAACCCGAGGCACCCTTTTCGGCACGACAAGTCCAAGAAGATCCTGCGGCTCTACAATCGGAAACGGGCTGCGATCCATGCGGAAAAACACAGTAACGATGATCGGCCTAGAGTGCATACAGGTAGCGTGTTGGAGTTCAAAGGCGATGTCTTGCACAGGACATTGATTTCTCTGGAGCAGATGGAGAGAAAGTACATTCAACTGTCCAGTGAGCAGGCCCGGTTCCTCTATGAGAAGGGCAGGCGAATTTCGACCCCGCGTTTGATGGTCGAATTTCCTTTGAAGTTTTTGAAGTATTACCTGATCCACCGTCAGGTATTGAATGGCTGGTTCGGGTTCAGTGTTTCAGTAGTGGCCGCAAACCGTAATTTCATGCGGTTGGCGAAGGCAAGGGAATTGCAGATGCTCGAGAGAATCAGTCGTTCCGGTGGCGAGGAGCAGTAAGACGCTCTCACAGGTGCTATTCGGCTTGATACACTCTGACGGTTGCCTCTGCCATGCCCCTGAGCGTGAGATGTGTCTGCGCATAGTCAAATGCGGATTGCTCAGATTCTTGAAGACCATCCAGGTTGTTCAGTGCGCTGGCGATGACGTCGGCGATAGCCTGCGCGGAAATGTCCCTGGCGAGCGCGTTCTCGGGAAGCAGGTCGACACTGCCGGAAACCGGGGTTGAGACCACCGGCAGTCCGGCCATCAAGGCTTCGATCAAAACGTAAGGAAACCCCTCCCGCCTTGAGCTGAGAACCATCAAGTCTGCATTGGACAATGCCGATGCCAGCGTTGTTTGGTGTCCTGCCATCGTCACCGAGTGTCTCAGTCTTTCATCGCCAATCAGCCGATGCAGGTTTCTGGCTTCAGAGCCGTCACCAAAGATGGTGAGGTGTGCCGTCGGAAAGCGGTCATGGATCATACTCCATGCCTGGATTAGCATGTCGAACCCCTTTACTGGCTCCAGCCTCCCGGCAGCAATGACGTTCGTTGTTTCGGGGAGTGGATAGTTGCCGGGGGGCGATTCCGGGGTGTCCTTCCGGATTCCATTGTAAATCAGATGAAGGGACCGGTGACTAAGGCCCTCGTAGATCGACCCGCTGACGGCAATGACTTTGTCCAGCACAAGGAAAGGGCGAAGGTTTGATTTGCTTCCGTGAATCGTCCCTACGGTTTGCCAGGTCTGACGAGGCAACCTGCCGAGTATGACGGCGGCTTTATTGCCGTGGGCGTGGGCGATATCGGGAGAAACCCGCTTCAATATCCGGGAAACGCACCAACGAAGCCAGGGGTTGTTTCGGCTCAGCTTCATCGGGCACGGATGAAACTCGGCGAATGGGAAGTGCGAGCGGTAGTCGGGATGGGCGATTATGTGCACCTCATGCCCGAGGCTCGTGAGGGCTTCCGCCAGGTCCGCCACATGTTTTTCCATGCCACCCCAGGCACTACCAGGCGTTGCGAGTATCAGGGCGACCTTCAATCGGGCCTCCCGTTCAGGGCCTGCTGGTATACCCGAAGCGTCGCCTCCGTCTGCGCCCGCAACAAAAACCGCTCCGGCAACTCAATCTCTGGCCGGGGCTTATCCAGCAATCCCAACACCGCACTGGCAAACGCCCCGGTATCATCCGGCGTCACCAGTCCGTCCCGAAAGCATGCCTGCAGCGTTTCCGCCGCACCGCCCCGGTTGTAGGCCACCACTGGCGTGCCGGACGCCAGGGCTTCGGTCACCGTGCGTCCGAAGGGTTCCGGCTTGGTGGACATGTGGCAAACCACATCAGCGAACAGATACAGGTTGGTCATGTCGTTGCGCTGGCCGAGGAATGTGACTTTATCGGTCAGGCCTAGCCGGCTGCGCTCTTTTTCAAGCTCCTGCAGGAATCGTTCTTTTCCCGGTTCGGCCCCGCCCACGATGATGCCGTGACAGTCCAGCCGCTGGCGGACAATGCGGGCCATGGCTTCAAGGTAGTCCAGTTGGCCTTTCCAGCGGGAAATGCGGCCGGGCATCATAATGATTTTCTTGCCGGCCAGTTGGGGGAAGCGGGACAGGAGGATGTCCAGCCACTGGTCGTTGATGGCGCGGTTGCGGAAGGCGTCGATGTCGACGCCGCGCTGGATCACCGTCAGCTTGTCTTCCGCTACCTCGAAATTCTTCAACACGTAATCCCGCACGCAATTGGAGACGGCAATGATCTGGTCCGCCCTGGTCATGATGGCGCTGTAGGGATTAACGGAATACATGCCGTGAAAGGTCGAGACAACGGCGGGCTGTTGGTCGGCAGGCAGGGTCTTCAGGGCCAGATGGATAATCCAGGCGGGCATGCGGGAGCGGACATGAACAATGTCAGGCCGCAGCTCCTGCAACAGCTTGCGCATGGGCAGAATCTGCCCGAAAGACGCGGGCGTTTTCCGGTGGATGGGCATGTGGATGTGGGTTGAGCCCTGGCCGCGCACTTGCTCTGCCATGGGCCCACCGTTGGAGACCACAAAAGACTCATGGCCACGCTTGACCAGCTCGGCGGCGAATTCCACCGTGCCTCTTTCCACGCCACCGCTATAGAGCGCAGGAAGAGCCTGGAGAATCTTCATTGCCTGGCCTCCTTTCCTGATTGTTGAAAAGCAGCCAAATAGTTACCCGCCACCCATTGGGCAGCCCGGTCGGCTTCCCAGAGTCGTTCATGCCTTTCTGCCTGTTCGGCCATCACGCTGGCATGGTCTGCCCAGTGGGCAATCAGCCCCCGCTCTGTCAGGCGTTTTACTCCGTTCGCCACTCGGCTGTTGGCACGCGCATTCAAACTCAGCAGGCCGGTGGGCACGCCGGAAGTGGCGGCTTCGCACACCATGGAAATGCTGTCCGGCGTTACCCAGACCGCGCGGGAAGCAGCGAGCTGGTGGCTGAGCCAGTCGTCGTGGGTACGGGTGTGATGCACTACGGAGATTTTCGGGCTCTGCAATTCGGCCAGCCGATCGGTGGTGCTTTCTGGTGTGCGCCGGGAATCGGTGATGGTCCAGCGCCACTGAGGGTAGCGGGCTATCAGGTCACTGACCTGGTTCAGAATGGCATCGTCGTCCCAATCGAAATGTTCCGAACGCCCACCCACCAGGATCAGGGCTTCCGGTTTGCTGGTCAGCCGGGCGAGGGGTGTGATGGTGTTGATCACGCCTTCGGTGTGCAGGATGTTGTTAGCGGGCTTTACCTCATCATGGGTCGGGATAATCGCGCCATCTACCCAGCCCAGTGGGAAGGCCGGTTTCATCAGTACCAGGGCTTTGGCCTTGCCCAGGCGCCGAAGTGCCAGTAATAAACGATGAGTACCGGTGCCTGCGGCCACAATCAGGTCCGGTTTGGGCAGTGCTGTATCCATAGCTGGGGCCACACCCAGCAGGGCCCGCCACAGAGGTACCGGGTATTCTTCGGCACTGATCCAGTAGAGCGCCGCGCCGGTCAGCACCCGCAGGCGATTGCCCAGCCCCTTGAGTTGGTTTTTGTGGCCGGGCTTGTTGTCTGTCAGCAGCCAGACAACCGGTGCTTGCGAGTGATTGCTCACGGGTTATTCCTTGCGCTTGCGCCCGTAAAAGCCGGGGTCTTCGCGGTCAGGGCGGGTTTTGAAGCGCCGGTGCATCCACAGGTATTGGTCTGGCGCTTTGCGGATTTCCTGCTCGATGACGGCGTTGATCCGGGTTGCATCGTCCAGGTCGTCACCGCTTGGGAAGTTCTCAAGGGCGGGGTGGAAATAGATGTCATAGCCGGGCTTGTCATCGCGGCGAAAATGGCTGAAGGGCACGACTTTACAGCCGCTGCGTTCGGCAATTCGCGAGGTGGCTGTGATGGTGCCGGCGGGAATGCCGAAGAAGGGGGCGAACACGATGTCCTTGCGGCCGTAGTCCTGATCTGTCGCGTACCACACGGCGCGATTTTTCTTGAGGCTCCTGAACAGGCCGCGAAGGTCGCGTGCGCCTAACACAGAACCGTATCGGCGGCCCCGGGCGCGGGTCATTACCGCATTCATCAGGGGGTTGTTGTGATCCCGTTGCATCACATCAGCCTCAATAAACTCAGTTGTCAGCCCTCCGCCCAAATCCAGAGTGCTGTAATGCCCTCCAAGTAATAACACTCCGTGGCCAGCTTCCAATGCTTTGTGATAGTGCTCAATGCCATGCACTCGAGTGATGCTTTTTAGTTTGGCTGGGTCCCGGAACCAGGCAATGCCAATTTCCATAAGACCAATGCCGTTGGCAATGAAGGAGTTGCGCACCAGGGCGGTCTGTTGTTGCGCGTTCAGTTCCGGGAAGCACAGCCGGATGTTGACTTCGGTAATGTGCCGCCGGCTTTTAGCTAACTTCCAAACCAGCAACCCGATCACCTTGCCAAGCCACCACTGAACACGGAGGGGAAGCTGTGCTACCAGCCACATCAACCCGATACCCAGCCAGGTTGGCCACCAGCGAGGATGACGGTAAGCTGAATAGTCGGTATTCCTTGGAAGTTTGCGGTACTTCTTTTTCAAAATCGTGAATCCTGCATCGACAAACGTTTAACCCGGGGGCAAGATGCAACCCCTCGACATTTTTCGCCCTATGATAACGCACTGTTTTGCCGGGAGTCCTGCGTGTTCCAGTTTATCTATTCCCTGCTGATTCGCCTGGCTCTGCCGTTTATTCTCATCCGGCTTTGGTGGCAAGGCCGCAAGGCGCCGGCGCTCAGGCAAGACTGGCAGCATCGCCTGGGCCACGTGCCTTCCATACCCGGGCCCGTAATCTGGGTGCATGCGGTCTCCGTGGGCGAGACCATCGCCGCCGGCCCCATGGTGCGTCGACTGTTGGCGCGCAATCTCGGTGCCACCATTCTGATGACCGCCATGACCGACACCGGCCTTGCCCAGGCCCGGAAAATGTTTGGTAACAGGGTAACCTATGCCTACGCGCCGTACGACACACCGGGCGCCATCCGTCGATTTCTTCGGCGGGTCAATCCCCGCATTCTGGTCATCATGGAAACCGAGATCTGGCCCAATATGATCAGCCAGTGCCGCCGCAAAAACGTGCCGGCGTTTCTGATCAACGCCCGGCTGTCGGAGCGCTCTGCCAGGGGCTACGAGCGGGTCAGGGGGCTGGCGTCGCCGATCATGAAAAGCATCACCTGGGTGGCGGCCCAGGCAGAACCGGATGCAGAACGCTTTCGTCGAATTGGGGTTGCCGCAAGCCACGTCGAGGTGACCGGCAGTGTGAAGTTCGATGTAGACATCCCGGAGGATGTCCGGCTTGCCTCTGAACGTTTTCGTACCACGCTTGGCCCCCGTCCGGTCTGGATCGCCGGCAGCACACACAGTGGCGAGGATGAACAGCTGCTTCAGGCTCACCGGTTGGTGCTTGCGGGACACTCTGATGCCCTGTTGATTATTGTGCCGCGCCACCCGGAACGCTTTGACGCCGTGGCGGTCATGGCACAGGAGCTGGGCTTTCAGGTTGCACGGCGATCTCAGGCGCAGAGTGCCGGGGGCGCGCAGGTTTATCTGGCTGATACCATGGGCGAGCTGATGATGCTCTACGGCGCCAGCGACCTTGCCTTTGTGGGAGGTTCACTGATCGAACGGGGCGGTCACAATCCGCTGGAGCCGGCAGCCTGGGGTATCCCGGTGTTTTCCGGGCCTCATGTGTTCAATTTCGAGACCATCTACGAACGGTTGCTGGCAGACCAGGGTGTGCAGTTGGTTCAGGGGGCAGACGATCTGGCTCGGGCGATCAATCTATTGTTTGCCAACCCGGCGGAACGCAAAGCCTATGGGGAGCGAGCACTGGCGGTGGTTAACAAAAACCGGGGCGCATTAGACAGAGTGGTTGAGGGGATAATAGAAAGGCTGTGATTCCGGGGCAGTCGCCACCGGAATCACACGGACGACGGTGCCATTACTGCGTGGGGTCGTCCAGGGTCAGATCTTCTTCTGCCAGAGCTTCGATGCCCCTGGCGCTGGCGCTGAGCCAGTTGTTCAGTTCAATCAGGTCTTGCGGGCTCAGAGTGCCTGCCGCCTGTTTCAGCTGTAACGTGTTAATTACGTAATCGTAACGGGCATTGGCATAATCCCGCAGGGCCACGTAATACGCCCGCTCGGCATCCAGCACTTCCACAATGTTCCGGGTTCCCACATCGTAACCGGCACGGGTCGCGTCCAGCGCACTGCGGCGGGAGATGATGGTCTGTTCCAGGGCTGAGGCGGTTTCAACGTTATTATTTACGGTCAGGTACAGGCTGCGGGTGTTAACCCGAACATCCCGGCGCGTTGTGTTCAGGTCTTCCTGCGCGGCGGTAACCAGTGAGCGCTGCTGGCGCACGCCGGCTTGTGTGCCGCCACCCATGTAGAGGGGAACGTTCAGCTCAAGGCCAATAACGCCTTGTGTGCCTTCCTGTTGGGTATTCTTGGCGCCATCCAGTTCAGACTTGCCATAAGACGCAAACAGGTCAAGCGTAGGCAGGTGGCCGGATTTCGCGACCTTCAGGTTGGCCTCGTTGGCATTCAACTGATAAAGCGCAGACTGAATAACCCAGTTCTGCTCAAGTGCGGTGTTTTCCCAGGCTGAAGGATCCATCGGCTCCGGTCGGCCAAGCGGGAAGTTCTCGCGCAGGTTTTCCAGATCCTCTGCGTATTCGCCAGTCAAACGCGCCAGTTGTTCACGGGCAACGTTGAGCTGGTTTTCAGCGGCGATGCGCTGACTTTTACTGTCATCGTAACTGGCGCGGGCCTCATAGACCTCGGTGATGGCAATCAGGCCGACATCAAAGCGTTCCTGAGCCTGCTCGTACTGCCGCTGGATGGCTGCTTCGGTGGCGCGTGCGGTTGTCACCGTATCCTGGGCACGCAGCACGTTGAAGTAAGCGGTGGCGACGTCCAGAATCAGCTGCTGTTGGGCCAGGTTGTACTGAGCCTGGGCGGCTTCGGTCTGGAACTGACTGGCATCGTAGCGGAACCAGCTGTCGGCACGAAACACCGGTTGGCTCAGCCGAACGCCGTAGTTCAGGGCCTTATAGCTGTCTCCCGGGCCATTCTTGGCGTCGAAATCTGTGTGGTTGGCCTCAGCAAACGCGCCGACTTGTGGCAGAAGTGTGCTCCTGCTGACATCGCTGGCCGCCTGTTGCGCCTGGAACTGTGCCAGCGCCGAGGCAATGCCCGAATCGTAAGATAGCGCTTTCTCGTAGGTTTCCATCAGATCCAGAGAAAAGGCAGGCTGGGCTGCGAGCAGGGTGATCAATCCTGGAAGTAAACGTTTCTTCATTGTTTCTCCTGACATGCTATCTCCGGGCATCCGTGATCGGGATACGGGAATCGGAAGGCCATCGCGCAGAGTGATAGAGCTGCCCTGATAGTGACCCAAAGGTATTGGTTGACCATTATGGACAATAATCAGTCCGGCCTCTACACTTGCATAGCTCAACCATTTTGTGAGCAAAACAAAATACTTATCGCGTCTTGACGGGGTGCCGAATTGCCAGAACATGGCGATCGGCTGAGATTGCAACGCAGAACCCGCGACCTGATCCGGATAATACCGGCGTAGGAATTAAGACCATATGAACCGCGTCAACATGCCTTTGGTGGCATCTTGTCGTAACTCCGTCATACGCGACCCGACACCATCAGCCTCAACGGGAGCAGATCATGACGGACTTGCCAGCTTACCTCAGCGACTCCGCGAAAGTGGACTCCGCAGCAATCAAACCATTACCAAGCTCACGAAAAATATATGTGCAGGGTAGCCGACCCGATCTGCGCGTGCCTATGCGGGAAATTACTGTGGGAGACACCCCCACGGAAATGGGCGGCGAAAAGAACCCGCCGGTCGTTGTGTACGACACTTCCGGGCCTTACACCGACCCTGAGGCCTCCATCGACCTGAGAAAAGGCCTGCCCCCGGTTCGCGCCAACTGGATTGCCGAGAGGGGCGATGTGGAGCAGCTGGATGGCTACACCTCCGAATTCACCCGCCGGCGCATGAAAGACCCCCAGCTCGACCCGTTGCGCTTTATGGATGAGCGTAAACCCCTGCGAGCGAAGCCGGGCAAGAACGTTTCCCAGATGCATTACGCCCGCCAGGGCATCATCACCCCGGAGATGGAATACATCGCCATCCGGGAAAACATGAAGCTGCAGGAAGCTCGTGACAATGGCTTGCTGGCGGATCAACACCCCGGCCAATCTTTCGGTGCCAACCTGCCGCCGGAGATCACTCCCGAGTTTGTTCGCGACGAAGTGGCTCGTGGCCGCGCCATCATTCCCGCCAACATCAACCACCCGGAAACCGAGCCGATGATCATCGGCCGTAACTTTCTGGTGAAGATCAACGGCAACATCGGCAACTCGGCGGTCACCTCGTCCATCGAAGACGAAGTCGAAAAACTGACCTGGGGTATCCGCTGGGGTTCCGACACGGTGATGGACCTGTCCACCGGCAAGAACATCCACGAAACCCGCGAGTGGATCATCCGCAACTCGCCGGTGCCGATCGGCACCGTGCCCATTTACCAGGCCCTGGAAAAAGTGGGCGGCGTGGCCGAAGACCTGACCTGGGAAATCTTCCGGGACACGTTAATTGAGCAGGCAGAACAGGGCGTAGACTACTTCACCATCCACGCCGGCGTGCGGCTCCATCACGTGCCGCTGACCGCGAAACGTACCACCGGCATCGTGTCCCGCGGTGGCTCCATCATGGCCAAGTGGTGCCTGGCGCACCACAAGGAAAGCTTCCTGTACGAGCACTTCGAAGACATCTGCGAAATCATGAAGGCCTACGACGTGTCCTTCAGCCTCGGCGACGGACTGCGCCCCGGTTCTATCGCGGATGCCAACGACGCCGCCCAGTTCGGCGAACTGGAAACCCTGGGCGAGCTCACCAAAATTGCCTGGAAGCACGACGTCCAGTGCATGATCGAAGGCCCCGGCCATGTACCCATGCACCTGATCAAAGAGAACATGGACAAGCAGCTGGAATGCTGCGACGAAGCGCCGTTCTACACCCTCGGCCCACTGACCACGGATATTGCTCCAGGCTACGACCACATCACTTCCGGAATTGGTGCGGCCATGATTGGCTGGTTCGGCTGCGCCATGCTCTGCTACGTTACCCCGAAGGAGCACCTGGGGCTGCCGAACAAGGATGATGTAAAAACCGGCATCATCACCTACAAAATCGCCGCCCACGCGGCCGATCTGGCCAAGGGCCATCCGGGGGCCCAGATCCGCGATAATGCCTTGTCCAAGGCCCGTTTCGAGTTCCGCTGGGAAGACCAGTTCAACCTCGGCCTGGACCCGGACACCGCCCGCGCTTTCCACGATGAGACCCTGCCCAAGGAATCGGCGAAGGTGGCCCACTTCTGCTCCATGTGTGGGCCGAAGTTCTGTTCCATGAAAATCTCGCAGGAAGTAAGGGATTACGCGGCAGAGCAGGGCATCGACGAGGTATCGGCGATTGATGCCGGGATGCAGGCCAAATCGCGGGAGTTCGTGGAGTCCGGCTCCAAGCTTTACGACAAGGTCTGACTTTGGCGCTCTAGATCGCCTAGCCTGCTGGTTAGGCGTTGTGAGTCGGGGTGGGGGTGCCGTTCAGGAGACGCCTCAAGACGTCCCTGTGCGGCTTGGGCTCCGCCATCCCTGGCTCCGCACACTCCTGAACGGCACCCCCACCCCAACTCTCTTGGGCTTTGGCAGTAATCGCTCCCAAGAGGGCGTCAGGCAATGTTGGGGCGTGTCGCACAAGCGTCGGCTGCAGTCGTTGGGTATTGCTTTCCAAAACTGTGCGGAGCCAGGGATGGCGGAGCCCAAGCGCCCCATGGATGGGCCGAAGGAGCGTGTTTTGGAAAGCAATACCCAACGACTGCGATGCACCAACCTGAGCAGGCTAGGGCCAGAACCAAACCATTACGCCAGCCGTAAGACACTTGCACCCAAGCAACCCCAAAGGCTATCGTTCCAAGCCGAACACCAAACCGGAAACACGAATGCCGAAACCGTTCCAGTTCAACGCCAGCGACGTCACCGTCGAAAAACGCGAAACCGTTTTCCAGGGCTTCTTCCGCATGGACAAGCTCTGGCTGACTCACCCGCGCTTTGACGGCCGCGACATGCCCACCTTCACCCGCGAACTTTTCGTTCGGGGCGACGCCACCTGCGTGCTCCCCTACGACCCGGAACGGGACGAAGTCGTGCTGCTGGAACAGTTTCGCCTCGGCGCTCTGGGCCGTAACCAGTCGCCCTGGTTGCTGGAGCTCGTGGCCGGCATGAATGAAGACGGCGAAAGCCCGGAAGACGTGGCCCAGCGGGAAGGGCAGGAAGAGGCAGGGTTGAGCTTTAGCCGACTTGATAAAATCTGCGATTACCTGGTGTCTCCGGGTGGCACCACCGAAATGATTCACCTTTATTGCGGACAGGTCAGTACGGCCGAGGCTGGCGGTGTTTTCGGTATGGAGCACGAACACGAAGATATTCTCAGCCACGTGGTCAGCGCTGAAGAGTGCTTCGCCATGATTGCCGATGGCCGCATCAACAACGCTGCCGCCATCATCGCTATCCAATGGCTGCAGCTGAACCGGGACAGGCTGCGCCGGGAGTGGCGGGCATGACCGAGTGGGTAAAACGGCCCAAGCCGTATGTGCCGGATCTGCGTCAGTTGGGTGCGCTGTGTGATGGCAACTACCAGCGCCTGCGCAAACTGCGCCAGTTGGAGGCTGATGGTAAGCCCGTTTGCGAGTTTGAGCTGCACCGGGAAAACCAGTATTTGGGCCGGGTGCGCATCGAAGTGCTGCAAACCGCAAAGTTCACCGAAACCCTGTTACTCGAGCAAGTGCATAACAGTGGCCGGTGGCTGAACAACCCGCAAATGACGGTGCGTGTATACCATGACGCGCTCATGGCTGAAGTGATCAGTTGCTACCGGCAGCGCCAGATTGCGCCGGTAAACGACTACCCGAACCGGTTCATGCATCACCCGGATGAGAAGGTTCAGGTTAATGGGTTTCTGGCCGATTGGCTGGATTACTGCCTGCGGTTTGGACACCTGCCTATGGAGCACGCCGCCTGGTCTGCGGGCGAAGGCTGCGACTGAATTCGTTGTCTCTGTCATGAACTGCGCCACAGTGCGCTGAAAGTCTGACTTGCTCCCGGCTTTGCCTGTGCCATAGTTGTCAAAAACTGCAAAATCTTTGTGGTGGCGGGCCAGAATGTGACCTACCTTCCATTTAAAACTGATAAAACGGAACGCAGCCGTCGTACACTTGTCTGAAATATCAAACGGTTGCACTCAAGACAACAGGCCCTGAATGACCATTGCGCATACTGCTCACCCCCTGAAGGTATTGCAGCTGACCGACCCGCACCTGATGGCGTCGGCAGATGGCGCGTTGCTTGGGGTCAATACCCGGGACAGCCTGGCGGCGGTGATTGATGAAGTCTTGCGCAACCATGGCCAGCCGGATCTGATCCTCGCGACCGGTGATCTTACTCAGGATGCGTCATCTGAGGCCTATCGGTATTTTGGCGAGCAGTTGAAAGCGTTTAACTGCCCCTCGCTCTGGATTGCCGGCAATCACGACGATTCCGACTTGTTGGCGTCCATCGCAGCGGAGTTTCAGGCGGAGCAAAAACAGCTCGTGCAGGGAGGCTGGCATTTTGTGATGTTGGACTCTTCCGTGCACGGCAAGGTTTTCGGTGAGCTTTCGCAGCCGGAGCTTGCTTTCCTGGACGAGTCACTGTCGCAGCAACCGGAGTTGCCCACCATGGTGTGCCTGCACCATCACCCGGTGGATATTGGCTCTGACTGGATGGAAAAAATCGGCCTGAAGAACCGCGATGCTTTCTGGCAGGTGATCGACAGGCACCCGCAAGTGAAAATCGTGCTCTGGGGTCACATCCACCAGGATCTCCAACAGCAGCGTAATAGCGTGCAGCTGCTCGCCACGCCCTCCACTTGCATCCAGTTCGCCACTGGGTCCAGCAAATTTGCCGTAGAGCCGCTGGCGCCCGGATACCGTTGGTTTGAGCTTGAGGCTTCCGGGCAGTACTCCACGGAAGTATGCCGGGCGAATGGGTTCGAGTTTGATCTGGACGAGAAGAGTACCGGTTACTAGCCGATTATTATGTCCCTGTATATTCACAGGCCGGCGTGTTCGCCGGCCTGTGAATATACAGGGACAGTCCGTGTTCGAGCGTCAGGCCCGCAAAGCCTGGGCCGCTGCAACCATCGTCTCCAGCGCAGGCGTCACTTCCTCCCATTTACGGGTTTTCAAACCGCAGTCCGGGTTGATCCACAATCGTTCTGCCGGGATGCGTTCTGCCGCCAGGGTCATCAGATTGATGATGTGTTGCTTGTCCGGAATGTTGGGGGAGTGAATATCGTACACGCCCGGGCCAATGTCGTTCGGGTATTCAAAGTTCCGGAAAGCATCCAGCAACTCCATGTCCGACCGTGAGGTCTCGATGGTGATCACGTCGGCATCCATGTGGGCGATGGCCTCAATGATGTCGTTGAACTCCGAATAACACATGTGGGTGTGAATCTGGGTGCTGTCATCCACGCCATTGGCGGCGATGCGGAAGCTGTTAATCGCCCAGTCCAGGTACGTTGCCCAGTCTGACTGGCGCAGGGGCAAGCCTTCCCGCAACGCGGCTTCGTCGATCTGGATGATGTTCACGCCAGCCTTTTCCAGGTCCTGTACCTCTTCACGAATGGCCAGGGCCAGTTGCAGGCAGGAGTCTTTCCTTGGCTGATCGTCCCGCACGAAGGACCAGTTCAGAATCGTCACCGGGCCGGTCAGCATGCCTTTTACCGGCTTGTCGGTGAGGGATTGGGCAAAACGAATCCAGTCCACCGTCATCGCTGCTGGCCGGCGGATGTCTCCAAACAGGATGGGTGGTTTTACACAGCGGGAGCCGTAGGATTGCACCCAGCCGAAGCGGGTAAAGGCATAGCCTTCCAACTGCTCACCGAAGTATTCCACCATGTCGTTGCGCTCTGGCTCACCATGAACCAGCACATCCAGTCCCAGCTTTTCCTGCTCTTCGATGCATCGGGCGATTTCTGCCTGCATCTGCTCGGTATAGGCTTGCCCGGTCAGTTCGCCTTTACGGAATTGCAACCTTGCCTGGCGGATCTCCGGCGTTTGCGGGAAAGAACCGATGGTGGTGGTCGGGAACGCCGGGAGGTTCAGGATCTGACGCTGCCTGGCAATTCGCTGGGGATAGGGGCTTTGGCGGTTGCCCAGTTCCTGCGTCACTGCGGCGATGGCACGGCGAACCTCCGGGTTGATAACACGGTCGGATTTCCGGCGGCTGTTAATGGCCCGCTGGTTTGCGGCCAGCTCTGCGCGAACACTGGCGTGGCCTTCGTTCAGGGACTTCGCCAGCGTGCTCAGCTCATCAAGTTTCTGCACAGCAAAGGCCAGCCAGCTGCGGATTTCAGTATCCAGCTCCTGCTCACGATCCAGGTCTACCGGCACATGCAGCAGCGAGCACGACGGCGCCAGCCACAGGCGGTCGGCCAATTTCTCACTCAGCGGCTCCAGCCACTCCAATATGGCGTTCAGGTCGGATTTCCAGATGTTACGGCCGTTGATGACACCAAGGGAAAGCACCTTGTGGCTGGGCAGCCAATCTGCCACGCGGCTGACTTCAGCAGGGGCGCTCACAGCATCGATGTGCAGCCCGGCCACCGGCAATTCGCAAGCCAGTTGCAGGTTATCCCGGAGCTCTCCGAAATAGGTAGCCAGCAGCAGCTTCGGGCGATTGGCCTTTAACTGGTGATAGGCCAGGTTGAACGCATAGCGCCAGTTGGCGTCCAAATCGGTCACCAGGGCCGGTTCATCAATCTGCACCCATTCGGCACCGGCATCGGCCAGGGCTTCCAGTAGCTGCGAGTAGACTGGCAGCAGGCGCTCCAGCAAATCCAGGCGATGACTGCCATCCGAGGTTTTGCCTAACCACAGGTAAGTAACGGGCCCGATGATCACGGGCTTGGCATTAACGCCCTGTTTCCGTGCTTCAGCCAATTGGGCCAGAAGGCGTTCGGGATTCAGCTCGAACTGGGTGTTGGCATGAAGCTCCGGCACGATGTAGTGGTAGTTGGTATCGAACCATTTGGTCATTTCGCCAGCGGCGGTGGCGCAGCAGGGGCTGTCGTTGGCACCCCGGCCCCGGGCGGCACGGAAGTAGGCGTCCAGTTCCGAGCCTTCTTTGTCTTTGGCCCGTGCTGGCAGGTTGCCGAGGGAGACGGACATATCCAATACCTGGTCGTAAAGTGAGAACTCACCTACCGGTACATAGTCCAGCCCGGCTTGCTGCTGCCAGTGGCGCCGGCGCAGGTCGGCGGCCGTGATGGCTAATTCTTGCTCGGTCTGCCGGCCAGCCCAGTAGGCTTCCAGTGCGAATTTCAGCTCCCTCTGGCCGCCAATGCGGGGGAAGCCCAGGTTGTGAGTGATTGCCATGATTGAATCCTTGAATTCCGTGGTTTGTTGAAGGCCTTCAAGGTTAGGTGGGTGATGACATGAATAAAAATGGTATTATTTCACCTATTCATGAGAATAATTCACGGGTTGGCCATGATTGAACGACATCACCTGGAGATATTGCGAGCGGTGGAGCGCCATGGCTCGTTGACGGCGGCAGCGGAACAGTTGCACCTGACTCAATCCGCGCTGTCCCATGCGGTTCGCAAGTTGGAGCAGCAGCTGGACACGCCGGTCTGGCTGAGGGAAGGGCGCCAATTGCGGTTTACCCAGGCGGGCAGTCAGCTGTTGGGATTGGCGAACCGCCTGTTGCCCCAGTTTGAACATGCGGAAATGCAGGTTCGACAGATTGCCAGGGGCCAACGCGGGAGCCTGCGTGTGGGAATGGAGTGCCATCCTTGCTATCAATGGCTTCTGAAGGTAGTGGGTCCTTACTTGCAGTATTGGCCGGATGTGGATGTGGATGTAAAGCAAGAGTTCCAGTTCGGTGGTATGGGGGCGCTTTTCGGCCATGACATCGATCTTCTGGTAACGCCAGATCCGCTGCACAAGCCGGGAGTATGTTTTGAGCCGGTGTTCGACTACGAGCAGGTGTTGGTGGTGCCTGAAGGCCACTCGCTGGCGGGCAAGGCGTGGGTAGAGCCCCACCAATTGGAGAAAGAAACCCTGATTACCTACCCGGTGGCGGTGGAGCGGCTGGATATTTTTACCCGGTTTTTCCTGCCGGCCCACTGCGCGCCCGCCCGGCACAAGACCATCGAAACCACTGATATCATGTTGCAGATGGTGGCTGCGGGCCGGGGAGTGAGTGCGTTGCCGCGCTGGCTGGTGGATGAGTACGCCAGAAACCTGCCAATTACTGCGCTGAAGCTGGGTAAAGAGGGTATGCCCAAACAGATTTTTCTGGGCTTCCGGGAGCGGGATGAGTCGGTGGATTATCTTTCCGAGTTTGTGAAGTTGGCGCGTGAGGTTCGCTGGGGCTAGGATCTTCGGTTAAACTGCGCGAAAAATTTCAACAGGACACACAAAATCATGAGCGATATTCCTGCAGATCTGAAATACATCGAAACTCATCAGTGGGTTCGGGTGGATGCCGATGGCACAGCCACCGTGGGGATTACCGATTTTGCCCAGGAGCAGTTAGGTGATGTGGTTTATATCGGTGTGCCGGAGGTTGGTGCGACGGTGAATGGTGGCGAGGAGGCCGGTGTGGCCGAGTCGGTTAAGTCGGCTTCGGATGTTTTTAGCCCGGTGACGGGTGAGGTGATTGAGATTAATGAGAAGCTTGAAGACGAGCCGGAGATTGTGAACGAAGATCCTTATGGCGATGGTTGGATGTTCAAGGTGAAGCTGGCTGATAAAGGCGAGCTTGATGGCCTGATGGATGCGGCAGCCTATGGTGAGCATGTGGCAGCAGAAGAGTAAGATCCGCTCCTGGTGCAAGCGTGTTTCCGGGGACAGACCTCCCGAAACACGCTCCTTCGGCACATCCATGTGGCGCTTGGGCTCCGCCATCCATGGCTCCGCACAGTTTCGTGAGGCCTGTCCCCGGAAGCACGCCCAAGCAATGGCGCGGTCCTCTATTTAACCGAACTCTCAGGTAACTATTCGATGGATTTTCCCGTTCTCTACCTGCGCAAGGGCGCAGAACGCCGTCTTCGTGCCGGCCATTTGTGGGTGTACAGCAACGAAGTAGACACTCAACGCAGCCCGCTACCGGGGTTTGAGTCCGGCGCGCAGGTTCAGGTGCGTGCATCGAACGACAAGCCGATGGGTGTGGCGTTTGTGAACCCTCACGCATTGATTTGCGGCCGGCTGATCAGTCGGGATGCGGACCATGGCATGACGCCTAAGCGGCTGACGGATCGGATGGAGGCGGCGCTCAGTCTTCGGGAGCGTTTGTTTGATAAGCCTTTTTACCGTTGGGTGTTTGGTGACAGTGATGGGCTGTCTGGCTTGGTGGTGGATCGGTTTGATGATGTCGTGGTGGTGCAGATTTCCACCGCGGGCATGGAGCAGATGAAGGATGCCATTGTGCGTGCGGTGCAGCGGTTGGCTCATGCCCGGGTTATTGTGCTGAAGAACGACGGCAAGATGCGCAAGGTTGAAGGGCTGGACACCTATGTGGAGTTTGCCCATGGGCCGGAAGCGGATACGGTGCTGGTGGAGGAGAACGGTGCTCGCTTTGAGGTGCCGTTGGCCGGTGGTCAGAAAACCGGCTGGTTCTATGATCATCGTATGAATCGGCAACGCCTGCAGGCCTATGCGCCGGGTAAGAAAGTGCTGGATGTGTTCAGTTACGTGGGCGGTTGGGGTATTCAGGCCGCTTGTGCCGGGGCATCCCAGGTGACCTGTGTGGACGCGTCCTCATCGGCGGTGGATGCGGTGCACCACAATGCCAAGCTGAACGGGCTGGAGAATGTGGACACTATTGAAGGCGACGCCTTTGATGCCCTGAAAGCTCTGGCGGATGAGAAAGAAAAGTTCGACATTGTGGTACTGGACCCGCCCGCGCTGATTCCCCGCCGCCGTGACCAGAAAGCTGGGGAGCAGGCCTATGCCCGGCTGAATCAATTGGGGCTCAGGCTGCTGGAGCGTGATGGATTGCTGGTGTCAGCATCTTGCTCCATGCATCTGTCCCAGGAAAAGCTGATCGACATTATTCGTGGCAGTGGCCGCAAGATTGACCGGTTTGTGCAGCTGCTGGAGCAAGGTCACCAGGCGCCGGACCACCCGATTGTGCCGGGGATTCCGGAAACGGACTACATCAAGTCCTGCTTTGTGCGGTCTCTGACAGGGTTTTTCTAGGTTTTAAGGGTCTGTCCCCGCATGGGGACTGACCCATCTTGGAATCCAGTACCATTGTCTAGGGGTCTGTCCCCGAACGGGGACTGACCCATTTTGGACTCCAGCACCATGGTTCGATCTGGTTGCAACAGACGGGCAAAAGTGGGTCAGTCCCCATGCGGGGACAGACCCCTGGAGCAGCCCCCTGTCAGACCCGTAACGACATAACCTTCCAGCCATTCTCCACAGCCGTCTTCTCCAGCGTCGGATCCGGATCAACCGCCACCGGGTTCTCCACCCTCCGCAACAGCGGCAGGTCGTTATGTGAGTCGCTGTAGAACCAGGCGCCCTCAAGGCTCTCACCGTGAGCTGCCAGCCAGTCGTTCAGCCGTTCCACTTTGCCTTCCTGAAAACTTGGTGTGCCAGCCACTTCACCGGTGAATTTGCCGTTGACCAGCTCGGGTTCGGTGGCGATCAGGTGCTCAATGCCCATTAGTTCAGCAATTGGCTCGGTAATGAATCGGTTGGTGGCGGTGATAATCATCAGGGTATGGCCCTGTTCGCGGTGGTCGGCCAGTAGCTTCGCCGCCTTATCCTGCATCATGGGCTGTACTTTCTTGGCCATGAAGGCTTCGCGCCAGCGTTCCAGTTCGTCCATGTTGTGCCGGGTCAGTGGTGCCAGGACAAAGCGCTGATAGTGGAATACGTCGAGCTCTCCGTTCAGATACTCTTCGTAAAAGCGGTCATTGGCGCGCTTGTACTCTTCGGCATCCACCATGCCCTCTTCCACCAGAAACTCACCCCAGGCATGGTCGCTGTCACCGTTCAGCAAGGTGTTGTCCAGATCAAATATTGCGAGCGTCAAGCCGTTTCCTCCCATTGTGACAGGCTCTGAAGCAGGAGCCACAGTCTACCATGACCTGCCGCTAACGGCTCCGTTTGCCGAAGCCTTGGGATTCTGTAAGAATGAGAGCAACTTGGACAATTTTCGCCGGTTAAAACTTAACCGGTGCCGACTTTAATGAGGACTGTGCCGTGATCGACTCAGACGGTTTCAGACCCAACGTCGGAATCATTCTGGCCAACCACAGGGGAGAGGTTCTCTGGGCAAGGCGAATAGGGCAGGACTCCTGGCAGTTTCCACAAGGTGGTATCAAGCACGACGAATCACCGGAGGATGCGCTTTATCGGGAGCTTGGAGAGGAAATCGGCCTGAGTGCCAGCGATGTGGAAATCATCAGCTGCACCCGGGGCTGGCTGCGTTACCGGCTTCCGAGGAGGATGGTACGCCATAACTCGCACCCCGTTTGTGTGGGGCAAAAACAGAAATGGTTCCTGCTGAGGATGATGTCGCCAGACGCGCATGTGCGCGTGGATGGTACCGATTCACCGGAATTCGACGGGTGGCAGTGGGTAAGCTACTGGTATCCGTTAGGACAAGTAGTTTCATTCAAGAGAGAAGTGTATAGGCGCGCGCTGAGAGAACTGGCTCCCAGGCTGTTCCACAACATGGAACAGTGGCAACGGAGTGAGCAGAACCGGCGTTTGAAGGAACACCAGAAATGACGGACTGACTCCATGCTGAGCATCCTGCGAAGTCTAGTACAAGAGGTAAACAGCGCCCGCGATTTGCAGGAGGCGCTGGATATCATTGTCTCGCGGGTGCAAAAGGCCATGAATACCGAGGTCTGCTCCGTCTATCTTTTAGATCCGGCATCCAACCGTTACATCCTGATGGCTACCGAGGGTCTTTACAAAGACTCTGTTGGAAAGGTCAGTCTTGCTTATTCTGAGGGCCTGGTGGGCCTGGTAGGCTCCCGTGAGGAGCCTATCAATCTTGAAGACGCCCCTGCCCATCCCCGCTATCGTTACTTCCCGGAGACGGGTGAGGAACGCTTCCGTTCATTCCTGGGCGTGCCCATCATTCACCATCGCCGGGTACTGGGCGTGCTGGTGGTTCAGCAACGGGAGAGCTCCCGTTGTTTTGATGAGGGCGAAGAGGCGTTCCTGGTCACGGTCTCTGCCCAGTTGGCGGGTGTCATTGCCCACAGCGAGGCCACCGGGGCCATAAGCGGCTTGTCATTGACCGGGGAAGAAACCCAGGATGTCAGTTTCAATGGTGTGCCGGGCTCCCCTGGTGTCGCGATTGGTACTGGTGTGGTGGTGTATCCGTCCGCCGATCTGGATGTGGTGCCGGAGAAACCGACCGAGAACATCGAGCAGGAACTGGAGCTGTTCCAGTCTGCCGTGCAGGCCGTTAGGGAAGACATCGAGCGGGTAGCGAACCGCCTGGCCTCGCAACTGCGCCCCGAAGAACAGGCCCTGTTTGACGTTTACCTGCGGATGCTGGATGACGGTGCCCTGCCAGGCGAAGTTGCGATCAAAATTCGCGAAGGCATCTGGGCTCAGGGTGCTTTGAAACAGGTGGTGCAGCAGTACATCCGTCATTTCGAGATGATGGATGATCTTTACCTGCAAGAGCGGGTGGTGGATATCCGGGATCTCGGCCGGCGGCTGCTGTCCCATATGCAGGAAGGCGAGCAAAAGCTTCAGGAATACCCGGAGCACACGGTACTGGTCAGTGAAGAACTGACGCCAGCCATGCTGGGCGAAGTGCCGAAAGGGCAACTGGTTGGCCTTGTGTCCGTCAAAGGGTCCAGTAACTCCCATGTGGCCATACTGGCCCGCGCCATGGGTGTGCCCACGGTGATGGGGCTGGTGGATATTCCGGTCAACCAGCTGGACGGCCGCGAACTGGTGGTGGACGGCTTTGAAGGGCAGATTTTTGCCTCGCCGTCATCGGATCTTCGCGCTTTCTACCAGGCCATCTGTGAGGAAGAAGACGAGCTGATCCGTGGGCTTGAGGTGCTGCGGGACAAGCCCTGCGAAACCACCGATGGCCATCGGGTGTCGCTGCTGGTAAATACCGGCCTGATGACCGATGTGGTGCGCTCGCTGTCTCACGGGGCCGAAGGCATTGGGCTGTATCGCACCGAAGTCCCGTTCATGATCAAGGACCGCTTTCCGTCTGAGCAGGAGCAGCGGGAGTATTACCGGGAACAACTGGAAGCCTTTGCGCCTAATCCGGTGACCATGCGTACTCTGGACATCGGTGGTGACAAAGCCCTGACCTATTTCCCGATTGAGGAGGAAAACCCCTTTCTTGGTTGGCGGGGCATCCGGGTTACCCTGGATCACCCCGAGATCTTTCTTGTTCAGGTGCGGGCCATGCTGAAGGCCAGCGAAGGCTTGAACAACCTGCAGATCATGCTGCCGATGATCAGCAACATTTCCGAGGTGGAGGAATCCCTGCACCTGATTTACCGGGTTTATCACGAAGTGCGCGAAGAAGGCTACGACATCCACATGCCCAAAGTGGGTGTGATGGTGGAAGTGCCGGCTGCCGTTTACCAGATTCGTGAACTGGCTGAGCGCGTGGACTTTCTCTCGGTGGGTTCCAACGACCTGACCCAATACCTGTTGGCGGTAGATCGCAACAACCCGCGTGTTGCCCAGCTTTACCATTCCTATCATCCGGCCGTTTTACAGGCATTGGTGCGCATTGCCCAGGATGCCCACTCCGTGGGTAAGCCGGTGGGCATCTGTGGCGAGCTGGCCGGCGACCCGGGTGGCGCGTTGCTGTTAATGGCGATGGGCTATGATTCCCTGTCGATGAACGCGGCCAGTCTGCCGAAGGTGAAATCCGTTATCCGCAGCATTGATCGGGAGTGGGCTATCCAGTTGCTGGAAGATGTTCTGCTGCTGGATTCCCCCCACGTCATCAAGAGCTGTGTCGACCTGGCCCTGCGTAATGCCGGGTTTGGCCGGTATTTGCGACCGGTGAAATCCTCCAGCGCTGCGATGGCAGAGCAGGCGGTTTCCTGACCGACTGTGACAGTAATAGGGTGCTTACTCTAAAATCCGTTGATAGGTTAGTAACGTAATTCTTACTGCAGTACCTACGAAGGACAGGCTATGACCAAAGCGACCGAGCTCAAGCCAGCACCGCGCATTGGCCTCGCCCTTGGGGGCGGTGGGCCACTGGGTGGCATTTATGAGATCGGAGCGCTAAGGGCGCTGGACGAAGCCCTGGATGGCCTGGATTTCAACAACATCGATGTTTATGTCGGGGTTAACTCTGGCTCCTTTGTGGCGGCTAACCTGGCCAATCAGATGACCACGGCCCAGTTGTGTCGTATCTTCGTGCGCAATGAAGCCGAGGTTCACCCGTTCCACCCGGAAGTATTCTATCGCCCTGCATTCCGGGAGATTGGTAGTCGCTTGCTGGCGGTTCCCGGTTTGTTGTCTTCGGCTGTCAGCCGTTTTATCAATAACCCCTACGACCAGAGCCTTCTGGAAGCCTTGACCATTCTGGCCCAAGCCGCGCCAGCCGGGTTGTTT
Source organism: Marinobacter sp. GH_1 (assembly GCF_048595985.1). NCBI lineage: Bacteria > Pseudomonadati > Pseudomonadota > Gammaproteobacteria > Pseudomonadales > Marinobacteraceae > Marinobacter > Marinobacter sp. GH_1. The sequence goes on from NZ_CP184460.1 coordinate 775,607, forward strand.
GATAACGAGGGGCTGCACGAATACCTGCGGCGGGCGTTTACCATGCTTGGCCGCACCAACGATTTCCGTCAGCTAAAGCGTAGCCTGTACGTGGTGGCTGCGGATGTGGAGAGCACGGAAGCGGTGTGCTTTGGTGCCCCGGGGTATGACCACGTACCCATTTCCAAGGCGGTCCAGGCCAGCACGGCTTCGCCGGGGCTGTATGTGCCGGTCGACATCGATGGTCGTTACTATGTGGACGGCACCTTGCGTAAGGGGTTGCATGCCTCGGTCGCCTTCGAAGACGGCGCCGATTTGGTGCTGGCGGTGAACCCTCAGGTGCCTATCGACGCCAGCGCAGCGGTGCGTGCAGGCACCATGAAGCCTGGCGACCTCACGCGCTCAGGCATGCCCAACCTGTTGTCCCAGACGTTCCGCACCATGGTCTACTCACGGATGCAGTCCGGTATTGCCCAGTATGGTCGTGACTACCCGGACAAAGACATCCTGCTGTTCGAGCCCACCCGGGACGACGCCAAGCTGTTCTTCTCCAACGTGTTCAGCTTCCAGAGCCGGCGGATGGTGTGCGAACACGCCTATCAAATGACGCGTAGAGATCTGCTGAACCGGGCCGATGAACTGGAGCCAAAACTGCTCAAGTACGGCATCAAACTGCGTCGGGATCGCCTGGAAGACGAACAACGCACCATCAGCACCAGCCTGTATGGCGAAATGCTGCCCTTGTATGTGGCCAAGGGGCGCAAGAAGCAGGCGGAGAAGGGCAAGTTAGCCGCAAGTATCGGCAACGTCACTCATTTGTTCTCGAAAGCCCAGTAAAAAAAGCGCCAGGGTACAAAAAAGGCCGGATGCGTTAAACACATCCGGCCTTTTCAGTGTCGGGCGAAGCCGGTTACAGAATATACCGGCTCAGGTCCTCGTCTTCAGACAACTCGCCCAGCTTCTCATCGACGTACTCCGCAGTAATCTCGAAGCCATCCGTTACCTTGTCACCGGCATCGAACGACAGGCTTTCAAGCAAGCGTTCCAGCACCGTATGCAGGCGACGGGCACCGATGTTCTCGGTGGTTTCGTTCACCTTGAAAGCCACCTCTGCGATCCGCGCAATGGCATCTTCGCTGAAGTTGAGCTTCACGCCTTCGGTGCCCATCAGGGCTTCGTATTGCTGCACCAGAGAGGCGTCTGGTTCGGTCAGGATGCGTTTGAAGTCGTCCGGTGTCAGCGCCTGGAGTTCTACCCGGATCGGCAAACGCCCCTGCAGTTCCGGGATCAGGTCTGACGGCTTGGACAGGTGGAAGGCGCCGGAGGCGATAAACAGAATGTGATCGGTGCGCACCGCGCCATACTTGGTGCTGACCGTGCTGCCTTCAATCAACGGCAACAAATCACGCTGAACGCCCTCGCGGGAGACATCTGATGAAGTGTTCTCGGAGCGTTTGGCGACTTTGTCGATCTCATCAATGAACACAATGCCATTCTGCTCAACCGCATCAATGGCCTTGTGCTTGATCTCTTCCTCGTTCACCAGCTTGGCGGCTTCCTCATCCTTAACCTGCTTCATGGCATCCGCCACTTTCATCTTGCGGGTCTTGCGCTTGTCAGATGACAGGTTGGAGAACATGCTCTGAAGCTGGTTGGTCATCTCCTCCATGCCAGGAGGGGCCATGATCTCAACGCCGGCGCCGCCACTGCGAACGTCAATCTCGATTTCCTTGTCATCCAGCTCGCCTTCCCGCAATTTCTTGCGGAACATCTGGCGGGTGGCGGAATCGTTACTGGCGCGCTGGCTGTTTTCGTTGAAATCCCGGGCTGGTGGCAGCAAGGCATCCAGAATACGGTCCTCGGCGGCATCCAGGGCACGGTTCTCGTGGCGTTTCATCTCCTTCTCGCGGAGCAGTTTCACCGCCATATCCGCCAGGTCCCGGATAATGGATTCCACATCCCGGCCCACATAGCCCACCTCGGTGAACTTGGTGGCTTCCACTTTCAGGAACGGCGCATCCGCCAACTTGGCCAGGCGCCGGGCGATCTCGGTTTTACCCACGCCGGTGGGACCAATCATCAAAATGTTCTTGGGAGTGATTTCGTCACGCAGGCTGCTGTCCAGCTGCATGCGGCGCCAGCGGTTACGCAGGGCAATGGCTACGGCACGCTTGGCTTCATCCTGACCCACGATGTGTTTATTGAGCTCGTGGACAATCTCACGGGGAGTCATTGCAGACATGGTCGCTCCGGTCAGTCTTTGAAGGACAGCACTTCCAGAGTGCGGTTCTGATTGGTGTAAATGCAGATATCACCGGCGATCTCGAGCGCCTTTTCGGCGATTTCATGCGCACTCAGGTCGGTATTTTCAAGCAGCGCACGAGCCGAGGCCTGGGCAAACGGGCCACCGGAGCCAATGGCAATCAGCCCTTGTTCAGGCTCGATGACATCCCCGTTACCGGTAATGATCAGCGAGGCGGTTTTGTCGGCCACGGCCAGCAGGGCCTCCAGCTTTCGCAGAGCGCGATCGGTACGCCAGTCTTTGGCCAGCTCTACCGCAGCCCGGGTAAGATTACCTTGGTGCTTCTCCAACTGGGCTTCAAAACGTTCAAACAAAGTGAACGCGTCGGCGGTACCGCCGGCAAACCCGGCAATCACCTGGCCGTTATAGAGCCTGCGAACCTTACGGGCATTGCCTTTCATGACGGTGTTGCCCAGAGAAACCTGGCCATCGCCGCCCATGGCGACTTCATCGTCCCGACGGACGGAAACTATGGTAGTCATTTTGGCTCCAGTTGCCTGATGTAAAAGTGTCTTGGAGCTTTATGGAGGCTTCTGGCGGGAATTCAAGAGGGCCGGCTTGAGGTGGAGGACAGGTTTGCGGGGGTGCTTTTCAAAACACGCTGTGAATACGTCCATGTACGCTCTGCTCCGCCATCCATGGCTCCGCAAGGTTTTGAAAAGCACCCCCGCAAACCTGTCCCAATCTCCGGCGCGGTTATCTTTTCGAGTGATTCCAGAGTCGGCGGGCTTACAAGAAATTTAACCTTCGCGCGGAATTTTCCGAACCAGCGGCTGAATATTAATAGAAACCAGCTTATCCACCGCCGCATTCATCTGGCTGCGAGACTCAAATGGCCCCACATTCACCCGATACCACACACTGCCACTTTCCAGATCAATGCGCTGAACCTGCGCTCGCAAACCCTGGAACGCGATCTGAGCCCGCTGCCGTTCGGCATCCGCCTGGCTGCGGAAAGAGCCGGACTGGACAATATAATTGAAGTCCTGCTGAGCAGGGTTGGGGGAGTACTCCTGAACCTTAGGGGGCACCACTTCTGATTCCGGCAACATATCGTAGAACCGGAAATTCTGCTCCCGTGGCCGGCTTGGCTCCTGCTTGGCGGTGCTGGGCGCGGGTGTTGTGGGCTGGGCAGACTGCTGTGCGGGTTCGCTCGGCCTGGCGGATTCCTGGCCTGTAGGCAGTGTGTTGAGATACACGATAAAGCCGACAAAACCACCCACCGCAGCCAGAGACAGAATCCATTTGAACGACAGCGCCCCGTGCTGGGAGTGCGATGGCGCACTCCGCTTGGCGGGGGAGGCTTTACGGGGCTTCGGCGCTGGCTTTCTGGACGAAGCCGCTCCTTTTCCCGCAGGCCGGTCTTTCTTGGCGTAGTCTCTGGCCATGGTCTTTTTACATCTCCTCTGGCGCACTAACGCCCAGCAAATCCAGGCCGTTGGCGATCACCTGGCGCACGGCCAGATAAAGGCTGACACGGGCATCCCGCAGGGAGGTATCTTCAATCAACACCTTGTGGGCGTTGTAATAGGTATGGAACTGGCCGGCCAGCTCACGCAGGTAATGGGTGAGGTGGTGCGGCTCCCGCTGGGTGGCGGAGTTGGCAATCAGCTCCGGATACTTGGCCAGCTGATTGGCCAGTTCTTTCTCTTCGTCCAGGGTTAACAGGCTGAGATCGCCAACACATTCGGTCATGCCCCGTTGTACGCCCTCGGCTGCGAGCTTACGCAGCACGCTGCAAATACGGGCATGGGCATACTGGATGTAATACACCGGGTTTTCATTGGTCTGGGAGCGGGCCAGGTCGATATCGAAGGTCAACTGGGAATCGACACGGCGCGCGGCCAGGAAGAAACGGGTGGCATCGCGGCCGACTTCGTCGATCAGGTCCCGTACGGTTACGTAGCTGCCGGCCCGCTTGGAGATTTTCACTTCCTGGCCGGAGCGGGTCACCATCACCATCTGGTGCAGAACGTAGTCCGGCCAGCCCTGTGGGATGTCGGCTTTCAGTGCCTGCAGGCCGGCGCGCACACGGGTCACGGTGGAGTGGTGGTCTGCACCCTGTTCGTTGATCACGGTGGTAAAGCCACGCTGCCACTTGTCCAGGTGATAGGCCACATCCGGCAGGAAGTAGGTGTAGCCGCCATCCTTTTTACGCATAACCCGGTCTTTGTCATCGCCAAACTCGGTGGTTTTCAGCCACATGGCGCCGTCTTGCTCGTAGGTGTAGCCGTTGGCCTTCAGGCGCTCAACGGTGGCCTCCACCTTGCCGTCCTCGTACAGGGAAGATTCCAGGAAATACACATCGAACTGAACGCCAAAGGCTTTCAGGTCCAGGTCCTGCTCCCGGCGCAGGTAGGCCACGGCAAAGTCGCGGATGGCGTCCTGGTCGTCCGGGTCGGCCTTGGCGGTCACTTCCCGGTCATCGGCAATCACCGTTTCGCCGGCCATATAGGCGTTGGCCACGTCGACAATATAGTCGCCCCGGTATCCGTCTTCCGGCCAGCTTTCATGCTCCGGGGTCAGGCCTTTCACGCGGGACTGAACCGACCGCGCCAGATTGTTGATCTGGGCGCCGGCGTCGTTGTAATAAAACTCACGGGTAACGTCGTAACCGTTGGCTTCCAGCAGGCGACACAGGCAGTCGCCAATAGCGGCACCGCGGCCATGGCCCACGTGCAGGGGGCCGGTGGGGTTGGCCGACACAAACTCCACCTGAACCTTCTCACCTTTGCCCGAGTTGTTACGGCCAAACTGTTCCGCTTCGCCCAGGATGGTATTCACTATTCCGAACGCGCTGGCGGTGCTCATGAAAAAGTTAATAAAGCCCGGCCCGGCAATCTCCACCTTCTCCACCGCTGAACTCTCCGGCAACGCCGCCACCAGGGCCTCGGCCAGCTTTCGCGGCGGGCAGCCAGCCGCCTTGGCGGCCATCAGGGCAATGTTGCAAGCGTAATCGCCATGGGATTTGTCCTTGGTGTTGCCAACCTGGGGGGTAAAGGTCTGGTCAGCCGGCAGAGTGCCTTCAGACTGCAGGGCAGCCAGTGCGGACTGGAGAAGCTCGGATACGGTCTCTTTCATGCGTCAGATGACTCGGTTTTCAGGAAATGGATACAGGGCAGGGCGCCCGCTGAAATCAGAAGAGGCGTATTATCGCGGAAAGTTTGGGTGTAAGCAAAAAGCCCGGCGCTGGGGCCGGGCTCTGTTAGGAAAATTATTGATTAATCAGTAATCGGTGCCTGTAGCGTGAAAGGGTCGCCGTTAAATGGTGCTGGAGGAGTCACTTCGACGGTGAAGGTGCCTGTAGATGATGTGCCGTCGGCCTCGACCGTTACGCATAGCTCGATCGGTGTTGTCCTGTATGACGTGGTGGACGTGAAGCTGGTTGGATCAACCAATGTTCCGTTTGTTGTCGCGAACGAAACATCGGTGCCTCCTGGCGGTGGGCCTGCAACTGTAGTGCCCAAGTCGTCGTTCCAAAACATGCCGGCAACCTGTGCGCATACAAGTCCTGGCGCGACCGGCGTTGTAAACGTGATCATGATGTCGTCACTGGCAAGGAAAAGTTTGCCTGTTTGCGTGATTTCCAGCAGAGAGCTCGTACAGTTCTCTTCCGTCACGCAGGCTGTTCCGTTATAGATGCCGTTGGGCGGGTCATACTGGCCATTGTTGTTGTAATCGAAATACTCTTCACCAGGGTCGTAAACGCCGTTTTGATTTCTATCTAGAAACGCTTCCCCCAAATCATCTGCAACTGTGTTGAATTGATCTGTCCCGAAAGTATATTGTCCGTCACTGTTAACATCGCGGAAGCTCTCCTCACCAACGGTTCGAGCTAGTATTAAAACAACGCCGTCTGAGCTGCGGGGGTTCTGGCTGATCCATTCAATTGAGCAAGCACCATCAACTAGGGTGCACTCGCTTTGAACAGATCCAGCGTTGGTGAGAAAGTTAACTACAGCATCTCTGACCCTGTTGTTGTTTCTGTCTGCGGCGCGAATAGTAATTGGGACCTCAATACCATCGTAGTTGCGGGCGTTTGGAAGAAAATTTTCTTCAATAGAGATCGAAAAACTGTCTTGGTCTGGGATTGCTGCACTGATAGATATAGGGGCGGAAGTGGTTTGGATCGTCGCGCCTGAGTCGGTGGTGTGACTTGCGGTGACGCTTACAACACCGGGGACGGAGCCGGCATTTACTCGTGTTGTAGCTACCCCATTGCCATCAGTTTCGACTGATTCACGTGAAAGCGAGATGCCTCCTACTGTTGTGGAAAGCCTGAATCGGACCTCCTTGCCGGTTGTAATCGGCTCACCACCATTCGCAGTAAGTCTGAAAGAGACTTCTGAGACACTTGGTCTGGAAGCGTTCGAATTTCCGCTTAAAGCAATTGAATCTGGTACAACACTAACAAATTCAAGCTCGCCTACTTGAGCTGAGGCCACTGAGAGTACGACGGTCGCACTCGCGCCATTATCCAGCCTTGCGGTAATTGTGTCGGAGCCCTCACATGCAGCATTATAGTTAAACGTAAATGAGCCAGAGTTAGAGGTGATCAATCGGTCGAAATCAGCATTTTGGCAAAGCGAAGAGATTGCTGCCGAAGTCGGTTCTGCGTTGTAAATGGTGTTTCCGGTTCGCGCATCAACCACGTTGAATTCGAGACGTGCAGAACCCCCAAAAGACAGCTCTGTCGCAGAAGCCTGAATTCGACCCGACTGGAAGCTAGAGCCGCTGCCGCTTCCAAGCTCAAGGACAGCTGTTTGGGCCCCATCACCGTTGCCCGTTCCTCCATTATTCCCGCCGGTCCCACTGCCACCGGCCAGAGGAGTGGAGTTTTCATCTCCCCCGCAAGCGGCCAAAACAAAAGCCAGCGACAACGCTGACGCACGCGCAAGGAATTTCCCTGACATTTTTATATCTCCAGTTTTCGTTACAGCAAAAGCCTTTTCGCTGCGCATTCCCTGCACGAGAACCGCAACCTCAGGTGTTGTTACAGCTTTATTAGGTAGTTTGCTGAAAATCATAGCACAGTCGGCGCGAACGCAATGCTTACGGGTGCGGATTTCTGCAAAAGATTGTAACGATTTGCAGGTTATCGACTGCGTCACATTTTTGTTGGCTGAACAGGTTAGCCGGTTTCCTGCGGATCTACATCAACCACCCATCGGGTACTGGAGGGCAGCCTGGCCTGGTCCAGGTATTGGCAGAGTTGTGTCAGCACGCGGTTCAGGTGGCCACGGCTATCGCTGCACAGAATCAGTTGGGCCCGGTGGCGGTCTGCTTTGCGGGCGATAACGGCAGGTAACGGGCCCCAGATTTCGATGCCGGGGCTCTGCGCCATGGGTTTCAGGGTGTCCAGAAGTTGCAGGCTGTTTTGCATGGTGTCGGCTTCGGCCCGTACGATCGCCATAGCGCGGTAGGGTGGCAGGGCGCCTGTTTCACGCTCAGCTAGGAGTTGGTCTGCGATTGCAGCGTAGTTGCCCCGGCACAAGTTGGTGAGAAGCGGGTGGTCGCTGTGGCAGGTCTGGATCAGCACTTTTCCTGGTTTGTCGCCCCGGCCGGCGCGGCCACTGACCTGCAGTAGGGTCTGTATCATCTGTTCCGGCGCCCGGAAATCAACACTGAACAGGCCGCCGTCGGCGTTTACCACGCACACCAGGGTGACGTTGGGGAAGTCGTGGCCTTTGGCCAGCATCTGGGTGCCGACAAGAATGCACGGCTCACCAGTGTTCACTCTTTTAAGGATGGCTTGAATGCTGCCTTTACGCTGGGTGCTGTCGCGGTCTACCCGCACGATTGGCGTGTCCGGAAATTGCTCGGCAAGGGTATCTTCGGTGCGCTCGGTGCCCTGGCCAACCGGTTTGTAGTTTTCACTCTGGCATTTTGGGCAGGTGTGGCTGGCAGCCATCTGGAAGTCACAGTGGTGGCAGCGCATGGCGTGGTCGCGGCGGTGGTAGGTCAGGCGGGTGTCGCAGCGTGGGCATTCTTCAAGGTGGCCGCAATCAAAGCACATCATCACAGGGGCAAACCCCCGTCTGTTGACGAAGACCAGCGCCTGCTCGCCCCTCGCAAGCGTTTCTTTGATCGAATTCAGGGTCGGGCGGGACAATCCCGCTTCAAGTGGCCGGCTTCGGATGTCCAGTAATTCAAGCTGGGGCGGCTTCGCGTTGCCGGCCCGTTCTTCCAGTCGAATCAGTTGGTATTTGCCCTGTTGCGCGTTATGCCAGGATTCCAGGGACGGTGTGGCCGAGCCGAGAATCACCGGGCACCGGTTCAGGTGAGCGCGGTAGACGGCAACATCCCGCCCGGAATACCGGAAACCTTCGCCCTGTTTGTAGGAGTTGTCGTGCTCCTCATCGACGATGATGGTGCGAAGGTGGCTAAAAGGAAGCAGTACTGCCGAGCGGGTGCCGATCAGGATCACCGGTTCGCCATTGCGGATTTTCAGCCAGGTGCTCAGGCGCTCACCGTCATTCAGGGCAGAGTGCCATACCTGAATGCGGTTGCCGAAGTAGCGGCGAAAGCGGGCGAGTGTTTGTGGTGTCAGGTTGATCTCGGGTACCAGTACCAGTGCCTGCTCGTTCGCGTTGAGGTGCGTTTTTAAATAATGAAGGTAAAGTTCGGTTTTACCGCTACCGGTTATTCCATAGAGCAGGGTGGCAGAGAATTCGTGTGTGTGCTCCGGCATCTGAGCTGACGCTGCCTGTTGGGCGGCGGACAGGGTCGGGGCCGGCAGGTCTTTGGTGGCCGGCGCAGTTATGGCTTTGGCGCCCTCGGTGATCAGATCTTTCTGTTGCAGATTGCGAATCTGGGCCCGGCTGAAGCCGGATTTCACCAGCGCGCTGGAGCTAATGCCGGGTGATTCCTTGATGGCATTGAACAGGGCGACTTGCCGATGTGCGTTGGCTGGTAAGACGGCCTCTGTTGCTGCCGGGTGCCAGCTTTCATCCGCTTTCTCCTGAGCGGGGCGACCTCTTCGCAAGGCTGGGGGGAGAGCAGTGAACAGGCATTCCCCCAATGGATGCTGGTAATAATCGCTGGCCCAGGTCAGCAGTTTGAAGGTGTTCTCTGGCAGGGCTGGCCAGGCTTCCAGTGTGCCTTTGATGGCCTTCAGGTTGACGCCGGGCGGGGGCTCAACGCCAATCTCTACTACCAGGCCAGTCAAAGTCTGGCGCCCGAAAGGCACGGTAACCCGCTGGCCAGGTGCGAGCTCAAGGCTGTCGGGAATCAGGTAGTCAAACAGGCGCCGCAGGGGGCGGTTCAGGGCGATGCGGGCGATAGCTGGCCGTGTCACGGTATCTGCGTATCCTGATGGCGGGCCTTCTGGCGCCGGGCGTTGTGTTCTGGAGTCTTGTGAGGAGTCAAGATACTTGCCTGTGGCCGGGTTTGTCAGTAAGATTCGCGGTCTGTTTATGGCCGGGCATGATTGTGCACGGTCTTTCCAATTGATTCAAACATGCGGTGCCTGGCATGTAGGCCGTTTTCGGCGGGTGATCAGGTAGCGGCATGACCGACAGAGGTTCGCCATGAAAGAAGGTATTCACCCGAAGTACGAAGACATTACCGCCACCTGTTCATGCGGTAACGTGATCAAGACTCGCTCCACTGTAGGCCACGACCTGCAGCTGGACGTATGCTCCCAGTGCCACCCGTTCTACACTGGCAAGCAGAAGGTTATGGACACCGGCGGTCGTATTGATCGGTTCCAGAAGCGTTTCGGCAGCCGTATCGGCGGCAAGAAAGCCTGATCTGCACCGAAATGTTGCAAAAAAGCGCCTCAGGGCGCTTTTTTTGTGTCTGGACGTCGGTTTTTTCGATGTCTTATACGCAAAATGCACTATTGACTGGTCATAAAATATTCGGTTTTGGCTTGTCGTTTCGGGGCGGTCGCGCCATAATGTCGCGCTCCGTTGGGCGAGCCCCGGCGGTTATTACCTTTAAACGTGACAAACGGAACAGTGGCAATGTCTCAAGATCTGAAAGAAGCAGCCCTTGAATATCACGCCAAACCGCGGCCGGGTAAGCTGAGTGTTGAAATCACCAAGCCAACCCAAACTGCCCGCGACCTTTCCCTGGCGTACAGCCCCGGGGTTGCCGAACCGGTCCGCGAGATCGCGAAGGACCCCGAGAACGCATACAAGTACACGGCCAAGGGCAACCTGGTAGCTGTGATTTCTGATGGTACTGCGATCCTGGGTCTGGGTAATCTCGGCCCCCTGGCAAGCAAGCCGGTAATGGAAGGCAAGGGCGTACTGTTCAAGCGCTTTGCTGGTATTGACGTGTTCGATATCGAAGTCAATTCCGAAAGCCCGCAAGCGTTTATTGAAACCGTTGAGCGTATCGCGGATACCTTCGGTGGTATCAACCTCGAAGACATCAAGGCACCGGAGTGCTTCGAGATTGAGCGTGCGCTGATCGAAAAGTGCAACGTGCCCATCTTCCATGATGACCAGCACGGTACTGCCATCGTGACTGCAGCTGGCATGATCAATGCCCTCGAGCTGCAGGGCAAGAAAATTGAAGAGGCGAAGGTAGTTTGTCTGGGCGCCGGTGCGGCTGCCATCGCCTGCATGAAGCTGCTGATCAGCTGCGGCATTCGCTCTGAGAACATCTTCATGCTCGACCGTAAGGGTGTGATCCACTCTGGTCGTGACGATCTGAATCAGTACAAGGCGATGTTCGCCAACGATACGGACAAGCGTACACTGGATGACGCCATTGACGGCGCCGACGTGTTCCTGGGTCTGTCTGGTCCGGACCTGTTGAGTGCTGAGCAGCTGGCGAAGATGGCTCCGAACCCGATCGTATTCGCGTGCTCCAACCCGGATCCGGAAATCAGTCCGGAAGTGGCTCTGGCTACCCGCGATGATCTGATCATGGCGACCGGCCGTTCGGACTATCCGAACCAGGTGAACAACGTTCTGGGCTTCCCGTTCATTTTCCGCGGCGCGCTGGACGTTCGTGCAACCGCCATCAACGAGGAAATGAAAGTGGCAGCGGTTCATGCTATCCGTGAACTGGCTAAAGAGCCCGTGCCTCAGGAAATCTGTGCCGCTTACGGTGTCGACAGCCTGGAGTTCGGTAAGGAATACATCATTCCCAAGCCGATGGACGTTCGTCTGCTTGACGTAGTGCCCGCTGCGGTTGCCCGTGCTGCCGTAGACTCTGGTGTGGCGCGCAATCCTTACCCAGCGCACTACCCGCTGAAGTCCATGGACGACATCATCTGATCTGGATGTAGTTGTTCGGCTTCAACAAAAAAACCGGCGGAGATCCCGCCGGTTTTTTTGTGTCTGCCCATTGCCTGGCTCGCCTGCGCCGGATCAGAAAATCTGTCCGGGCAGGCTGTCAGAGTCGTTGGCACCTGACCCGTTGCCGTTGGTGTCCTGTGATAGCGGCGCTGGGGCGTCTTCCTCTTTGAAGATTTCAAAGGTGCCATCCTCTCCAGGGCGTGCCCGTTCGCCGGTTCTGGGGTTGATGCGAATGCTCACAATCCCGTTGGGCCTTGCCATGGTTGATTCCGGTGCGCCTTGCATGGCGGTTTTCATGTAGTCAACCCAGATTGGCAGAGCTGTGCTTGCGCCAAACTCCCGTCGGCCGAGGGGGGCGGGCTGGTCGAAGCCTACCCACACTGTTGTTGCAATGTCGTGATTGAAGCCGGCAAACCAGGTGTCTTTCTGTTCATTCGTTGTTCCGGTCTTGCCTGCCAGGTCTTTGCGGTTCAGCGCCAGTGCGCGGCGACCAGTGCCGCGACGGACCACGTCCTGAAGAATCGTGTGCATGATATAAACCGAGCGTTCGTCGGCCAGGCGTTTCATCACGCGTTTTTCCGCAGACTGCTGAGCGCTTGCCGGCAACAGAATGCCATCCGTTTCCGGTGTGTCGCTGTTGCTCTCTGTGAGCGGGCCTTCACTGACGTTATCTGTCAGTTGCTGTTCGCAGTCGCTGTCGCAAAGTACGGTTTCAGGTGCCTCGTAGACAACGGTGCCATCCGGTTCCTGGATGGTTTTAATCAGATACGGTTCCACGTCATAACCGCCGTTGGCGATAACGGCGAAGCCGCGCGCCAGCTCCATTGGCGTGAGCTGGCCAGCCCCCAGGGAGAGAGACAAGTTGGCTGGCATGTTGGCGGTCGGGATCTTCAATTGATCCAGATAGTTCAGTGTTTGGCGAATGCCCAGATCTCTCAGCAGCCGGATTGAAACCAGGTTGCGCGAGCGATAGAGGCCTTCCCTGAGTGTCGTTGGGCCATAAAACTGGCCCGATGAATTCTGGGGGCGCCAGGCGCCTTCGAGTTCTGAGTCCTCAAATACGATGGGTGCATCATTGTAAATGGTTGCCGGTGTGCGGCCGTTCTCCAGGGCAGAGAGGTACAGGAAAGGCTTGAACGTAGAACCCGGCTGGCGGTTAGCCTGGGTTGCCCGGTTGTATTTGCTCTGGCTAAAGCTGTAGCCGCCGGCAAGGGCCTCAATGGCGCCGGTTTTTGCCGACAGGGAAATCACTGCGCCTTCCACCCTCGGGGCCTGAGAGAGCGCAACCTGCAGTTCAAGCCGAGGCTCGTTGCCGTCGGTTTCAGGGGTTTGCTCCTGAATTTGCGGCAGTTGCGTTACCTTCACATAGACCACGTCGCCGACATTAACGACATCGGATGGCTTCTCCGGGGCTGGTCCTGTCAGGTTCTCTGTGCGGTATCGCTTAGCCCAGGTCATGGTTTCGAAGTCCATTTTTCCCGGACCGAGGTGGCGGGTGTGAACCCTTGCTGCGCCCTCATCATCGTTGACTGAGGTGATCACTGCAGGGATGAGGCCTTCTACCCTCGGGTAGTTGAGTAGCTGATTGGACAGCTCTGCTGTAGACATACCGGCAACGTCAAACTGGCCGATGGGGCCACGGAAGCCGTGACGCCGATCGTAGTTTTCAAGGCCGGTGCGAAGGGCTTCCGTTGCCGCTTGTTGTTTGGTTCCGTCAACGGTCAGTGTCACGCTGTAGCCATCATTGTAGGCGGCTTCACCAAAACGGCGAACCATTTCCGTTCGTGCCATCTCGGCGACGTAATCGGCGTCTACCTCGGCCTCCCGCATGTTGTAGGTAGCGGTAAGCGGGGCTTCGGTTGCTTCTGACCAGTCTTCCTCTGAGATGTAGCCAAGGTCCCGCATTCTTCCAAGAATCCAGTTTCGGCGTATCAGGGCTCGTTCTGGATTGGCCAGAGGGTTGTAGGCAGAAGGTGCTTTCGGCAGTCCGGCCAGCATGGCCATCTGGGCAAGGGTGAGCTCGTCGACGGGTTTGTCGTAATAGACCTGGGCGGCGGCGGCGATGCCGTAGGCGCGGTTGCCCAGGTAGATCTTATTCAGGTACAGCTCCAGGATCTTGTCTTTATCAAGTTCACGTTCGATCTGAAGAGCCAGAAGTATCTCATTGAACTTACGAATAAAGGTGCGGTCGCGTGACAAAAAGTAATTTTTTGCAACCTGCATGGTGATCGTACTACCGCCGGACTGGATACTGCCGGTGGACACCAGTTCGATGGCAGCCCGCGTCAACCCTTTGATGTCGACACCGAAATGGTCGTGGAATCGGGCGTCTTCCGCGGCCAGAAAGGCTTGTAACTGAATTGTAGGGATCTGTTCGATTGTGATCGGTGCCCTTCTCTTTTCGCCGAATTCTGCTATTAATCTGTTGTCTGCACTGTATACCCGAAGCGGCGTCTGAAGTTTTACGTCCAGCAACTGGTGAACAGGGGGCAGACTGGGCCGAAGGTATAAATAGAAGGCTGAGGCGATAATAATGGCGACACTCAGGCCGGTGAGCAGGAACCAGGCGAAAACACGAGATGTGCGCAGCAAATGAGACATTTTTTTCTGACAACAGTTGGATATAGGTCTATTATTTGAGAAATTGCTTTAGGAAGGTTAAGTCGCTTCACTGAATGCAAGATCTCTTGAATAACAAAGAGCCTGCATTGTAGACGGAAAACTTGAAGAATTCTCTTACATAAAAAACACATAAAGCGTCTCTGTCATGATTGCCGTATCAGGGATTGGTTCAGAGGCGCCTTAGCCGGGTGCATTAAACCAGGTATAGGGTGAGCGCGTGTTCGGATTGCTAGGAAAAAAATCCAGTGCGGTGCTGGGCGTGGATATCAGCTCCAGCTCGGTCAAACTTCTGGAACTGTCAAGGCATGGCGACCGTTACAAGGTTGAAAGCTATGCGGTTGAGCCGTTGCCGGCCAACGCAGTTGTCGAGAAAAACATCACTGATGTAGAAGCGGTGGGTGAGGTGCTCAAGCGAGTGGCCTCTAAATCCCGTACCGGCGTCAAGCAGGTTGCCGTGGCTGTGTCAGGTTCTGCAGTTATCACCAAGCTCATCCAGATGGATGGCGGCCTCAACGAGTTCGAGATGGAAGACCAGATCACCCTCGAGGCCGATCAGTACATCCCGTATCCGCTGGATGAGGTAGCTATCGATTTTGAGGTGCAGGGTCCGTCTGAGACGAATCCGGACCAGGTCGACGTGTTGCTGGCTGCGTGCAGAAAAGAGAACGTGGATATCCGTGAGGACGCTCTCGAGATTGCCGGCCTGACCACCAAGATTGTCGATGTCGAGGCCTATGCACTGGAAAGGGCGTACAAACTGATCGAGCCCCAGTTGGAGTCCCAGGGCGAAGAGCTGGTGGTTGCCATCGTCGATATCGGCGCAACCATGACCACGCTGAGTGTGCTGGCTGAGGGTAAGACAGTTTATACCCGTGAGCAGATTTTCGGGGGCAAGCAGCTTACCGAGGAAATTCAGCGCCGCTACGGCTTGTCACTTGAAGAAGCCGGCCTGGCCAAGAAGCAGGGCGGGCTCCCGGACGACTACGAACCGGAGGTGCTTACCCCCTTCCGTGAAGCGGTTGTGCAGCAAGTTGCACGCGCTCTCCAGTTCTTCTTTGGTGCCAGCCAGTACAACGCTGTTGATTACGTCGTTCTTGCAGGCGGTACGGCATCCATTCAGGGCCTGACCGAGATGGTGGAGGAGAAGACCGGTACGCCAACCCTGGTTGCGAATCCATTCGCCGACATGGCCGTGGGTTCCAGGGTGAATGCATCAGCCCTGAGCAATGATGCCCCATCGTTGATGATTGCCTGCGGCCTGGCAATGAGGAGTTTCGACTGATGGCAAAGATTAACCTCAGACCATGGCGTGAGGAACTGCGAGCTGAGAAGCAGAAGCAGTTCGTGGTCATGATCCTTGGCGCAGCTATTGTGGCGGCTGGCCTGGCATTCCTCTGGAAGTCGGATATGGACAGCCGGATTGCTTATCAGCAATCCCGAAACGCCTATATTGAAACCGCTGCAAAACAGCTTGATCAGCAGATCAGAGAGATCGAGAACCTCAAGCGCCAGCGCGATGAGTTGTTGGCTCGGATGCAGGTAATCCAAGATCTCCAGGGCACACGTCCGGTCATCGTTCGGGTGTTTGATGAGTTGGTTCGCACCTTGCCTGATGGCCTCTTCTACACCGATCTGAAGCGGACGGGAGAACGCATCGAAATCGTGGGTATGGCGGAGTCGAACAGCCGTATATCCAATCTGATGCGTCAGTTTGATGACTCTGACTGGTTCACCAATCCCAATCTCACCAATGTGGCTGCAGCCGACGCTCGTCGTGCAGGTTACAGCCAGTTCAACCTGTCTGTTCAGCAGCAGACACCAGAGCCCGAAGGGGAGGATAATTAATGAGCCTCGCGGACTCACTCAAGAGCTTGAACGAATTTGATATCAACGACCTCGATATCAATAATGCCGGTATCTGGCCTGCACCGATAAAAGCAATTGTTGCTCTGATTATCTTTGGCCTGATTCTTGGCGGCGGATACTGGTTCTTCATCAAGGATCAGTATGCCCAGCTGGACAGGGTCGAGCGCACCGAGCAGGAGCTCAAGCAGCAATATGAGCGTAAGGCCTATCAGGTGGCCAACCTTGATGTGTTCAAGGCCCAAATGGCTGAGATGGAAGAGACGTTTGGCGCGTTGGTACGCCAGTTGCCCAGTGAGACTGAGGTGCCGGGTTTGCTGGAAGATATCACCAATACCGCATTGGGTAGTGGTCTGTCTCTGCAGCAGGTGGCGCTGCAGCCTGAGCAGCGGCGTGATTTCTACTCGGAACTGCCGATCAATATCCGGGTATCCGGTGCCTATCACGAGTTGGCGACATTCGTCAGCAGCGTGGCAAGCCTGCCACGGATTGTGACGCTGCACGATTTAACCATTCAACCAATTGGCGGTGATGGCGAACGGCTTGATATGCAAGTTGTTGCGCGAACCTACCGCTACCGGGCTGGAGAGTGAGCATGACAGGAAAGCATGCGGTAAAAGCCTGGCTGGGTGTGTGTCTGGCGTCTTTGTTGACGGCTTGTTCCCAAGGCAACGGTTTCTCGGATCTGGACAAGTTCATGGCCGATACCCGGGCGAAGCCCCGGGGGCACGTGGAGCCCCTGCCAGAGTTCAAGGCTTATGAGGCGTTCAGTTATTCAGCAGCCGATCGTCGTGCCCCCTTTGAGCCGCCTGTTGACGTTCAGTTGACCATGGTGGACGACGAACCGGTCAGTGACGTCGAGCCAGATCTGGACCGGCCGAGAGAGGTTCTTGAGAACTTCGATCTTAAATCTCTGACCATGGTTGGTACGCTTCAGGGTGTCGGCGGCGGATTGTTTGCATTGATTCGTGACGGCAGTGGCGGCATCCACCGGGTGCGAAGCGGAAATTATATGGGTCAGAACTACGGCCGGATTGTCGGTATCAGTGAAACCCGCATTGAATTGATTGAAATCGTTCCAAATGGCCGGGGTGGCTGGGTCGAGCGCCCGCGTTCCCTGTCTTTGGATGAAGGATAAGGCCGGGAGCGATACAGGATGAACGAAAAAAACATGCACGAACAAAATGGTTTAAGGTCGAGGCTAGCGATGTTCAAAAAACTCAATGTCTGCGTGGGCGTGATTGCCATCGGGTTATGGAGCAGCCTGGCCAGCGCGGTCACGCTGGAAGACGTGTCGTTTTCGTCGCTGCCGGGAGAACGCCTGGAAGTGACCATGAAATTCGATGGGCCACCGCCCGAGCCTACCGGGTACACGATTGAGCGCCCGGCGCGCATCGCTGTGGACCTCAAGGACACCACCAGTGGGCTTAACCAGCGGAGTATTCCGCTTGGGTCCGGCAATGCGCAAAGCGTGACCGTGGTGGAAACCAAAGATCGCACTCGGCTGATCTTCAATCTGGTGGAATTGACTCCCCACGAGACAGTTCGTCAAAACAATTCGCTGGTCATGACTATTGGCGGCGCCAGTGGAGCTACGGCCACTGCGGCAGCTTCCCAGCAGCGCCAGTCAGGATCGACGGCCGCTGCCTCCTCCAATGCCCTTGCAGGCGTGGACTTCCGCCGGAGCAAGGAAGGCGAGGGGCGCGTCATCGTTGATCTTGGAAGTGCCTCTGCGGCGGTGAATCTGTCTGAGCAGGCTGGTCGCATCCGGCTGACCATGCCGGGGCTGGATGTCCCTTCAGATCTTCGTCGTCGACTTGATGTTACAGACTTTGCCACTCCTGTTACCCGGATCGATACTTTCGTTGAGGACGGCAATGCGGTGGTTGAGATTCGCCCGGAAGGCAATTATGACTATATTGCCTATCAGTCAGGTCGCGAGTTTACCGTTAGCGTTGAGAAACTTACTGAAGAAGAGGCGGAGACCCGTCGCGAAGAGAAATTCCCGTACACCGGCGACAAGCTGTCCTTGAACTTCCAGGACATCGAAGTACGTTCGGTTCTCCAGTTGATTGCCGACTTTACCGGCCTGAACCTGGTGGCCAGTGACACCGTTGGTGGCAGCATTACCCTGCGGTTGCAGAATGTACCCTGGGATCAGGCGCTTGACCTTATTCTGAAGACCAAGGGGCTGGACAAGCGTCAAATTGGCAACGTTCTGCTGGTGGCTCCGGCAGAGGAAATCGCCGCCCGCGAAAAGCTTGAGCTCGAGACCAGTAAGCAAATCGCCGAACTTGCGCCGGTTCGCCTGGATATTATTCAGGTGAATTACGCGAAAGCGGCAGATATTGTGGCGCTGATTCGCGCGGATGAAGAGTTGATTTCATCCCGCGGCTTTGTGTCTTCAGACGTTCGTACCAACACGATCAGCGTTCGGGAAACCCAGCAGAAGCTGGAAGAGATCCGTCGCCTAGTGGGCACCTGGGATGTGCCGGTTCGTCAGGTATCCATTGAGGCTCGTATCGTTCGCGCCCAGACCAATGTGGCTGAGAATCTTGGGGTTCGCTGGGGCGGCGCCGCTTACGATGTCAGTGGTAATGATGTGATCAGCATTGGCGGATCGCTGGGTACACTCCAGGAGGCGCGTGATGCTGCAGCCGGCGGTAGTGGCGCAATTTCCTTCCCAGGGGCGCTGGGTGTTGATTTGGGTGTTTCTGGTGACGGTGCTTCATCTTTCGCTATCGGCTGGGGAAGCGATGACTTCCTTATTGACCTGGAACTTTCGGCTCTGGAAACAGACGGTCGCGCCGAGGTTGTCTCTCAGCCGCGCGTGGTAACAGCCGATCGACAGAGTGCTTCCATCAAGTCAGGTGAAGAGATTCCTTACCAGGAAGCGACGTCCAGCGGCGCGACTAACGTAGAGTTCAAAGAAGCCGTGCTATCTCTGGAGGTGACCCCGCAGATCACTCCGGACGACAAGATCATTATGGATCTGGTCGTGAACCAGGATTCCCGGGGCGAGGTAACGGCTGGTATACCCTCTATCAACACCAACTCCGTGACCACCCAGGTCTTGGTAGCCAACGGAGAAACTGTTGTATTGGGCGGTATCTTCCAGTCGGAAGTGGCGACACAAACCACCAAGACGCCGTTCCTGGGAGATATTCCCTACCTCGGCCGTTTGTTCAAGCGTACGGAGCACATTGATGAGCGCAGCGAGTTGCTGATCTTCATCACACCCAAGATCATCAAAAACGATCTGATTCAGTAATCGCTCCGCACATAAAAAGCCGCCGCTAACCCCGGCGGCTTTTTTCTTTGTATCGGCCTCCGGCTTATGGAATGTCTTGCCCTGTGCTATTCTCACGCGCTTGAACCCTGTTGAGCGGAAATTATGTCTTTGCCCGAACGTGTTGTCCTGGTCGGCCCTATGGGAGCCGGAAAAAGTACGATTGGCCGTATGCTCGCCAAAGAGCTGGGTTATCGTTTTCTTGATTCAGACCGGATAATCGAAGAGCGGTGCGGAGCCAATATTCCCTGGATATTCGATGTCGAGGGAGAAGACGGATTCCGGCAGCGCGAAACCGCCATGCTGGATGAGCTTTCAGAAACGCAGGGAACGGTATTGGCGACCGGAGGTGGTGCGGTCATGCGCCCGGAAAACCATGCATTGTTGCGGAAAAATGCAGTGGTGATCTATCTCAAAACGTCGATTGAGCAGCAGGTAGAGCGCACCCGAAAAGATCGAAATCGCCCCCTGCTTCAGAACGATGACCCCGAGGGTGTGTTGAGAAGGCTGTTCGCAGTCCGGGACCCGCTATACACCAAGCTCGCTGATATCGTGATGTTCACCGATCGCAAGAGTCCGCGATTGGTGGTGCGCCAGCTGGTGAATCGAATCAATCCCAAAACCCCAAGACACAAACGGCAGAGACGGAAAGAAGGTCGTCAACATGTACCAGGTACTCAAAGAGCTTAAAGTAGAGCTGGGTGACCGCAGTTATCCCATTGTTATCGGCCAGGGGTTGCTGGGGGCTTTTGACTTGACGCCCTGGGTTTCGGGCAGTCAGGTGATGATTGTCACCAATGAAACGGTAGCGCCTTTGTATCTTGAGCGAGCGAAGGCCTGCTTCCCCGGAAAAACCATCGACGTGGTGACGCTCCCGGATGGCGAGAAGTTCAAAGACTGGCAGACTCTGAACCTCATCTTCGACCAACTGCTGGAACGCCGGCACTCCAGGAAAACCACGCTTGCGGCCCTGGGTGGTGGTGTGATCGGTGATATGGCGGGGTTCGCAGCGGCCTGCTACCAGCGAGGTGTGCCGTTTATCCAAATGCCCACGACCCTGCTGTCCCAGGTGGATTCATCCGTTGGCGGCAAAACCGGGATCAATCATCCATTGGGCAAGAACATGGTTGGCGCTTTTCATCAGCCGAACATCGTCCTTATTGATACCGACTCGCTCACTACGCTGCCCCCCAGGGAAGTGTCGGCGGGGCTGGCCGAGGTTATAAAGTACGGTCTTATTCGTGATGTACCGTTTCTGGAATGGTTGGAAGGCAACATTGAAGTGTTGGTTCGGTTAGAGCCTGAGGCAATAGGTGAGGCCATTTTTCGTTCCTGTCAGTGCAAGGCAGACGTGGTCGCCGCTGACGAAAGGGAAGGGGGCTTACGGGCAATCCTGAACCTTGGCCATACCTTCGGTCATGCCATCGAAACCTATGCAGGCTATGGAAGCTGGCTCCATGGCGAGGCTGTGGGAACCGGGATGATGATGGCTTCTGATCTGTCTCGGAGGGAAGGTATGATCAGCGCTGATGATCATCAGCGGGCGGTGGCTCTGATACGCCGGGCGGGCTTGCCCGAGAGGGCACCGAAAGGCATGACGCCGGACGATTTCATGTCTCTGATGGCGGTTGACAAGAAGAATGTGGATGGCAACCTTCGCCTGGTTTTGATGCGCGCTTTGGGCGATGCCTTCGTAACCGCTGATGCTTCGCCGGATAATCTCAGAGAGACCTTGTTGGAATTTATCGATTAAGCGTCGTATCACGCAGTGATTGAGCAACGGGCAGGGATGAGTTGTGACCCAGGATAACCTGAACGCGATAGACAGTGGCGGATTGTTTCCCCGCCTCCAGCAACGCTACGGCTTGCGCGATAATCCGCTGGACATGGAGACGCCGTTCTTCCCGGACGCCATGCGCCACCATGCACTGGAGTCACTGCGTCATCTCTGCGGTTTCGGGGATATGGCGCTGCTGGTAACGGGTGCGCCAGGTGCTGGCAAAACGCGGATACTCACGGAGTTGGTTCGCAGCGAATCATCGCGTCTCGATTTTCATCGTATCCCCACGGCAGCTTTGACCAGCGCCCAGGCATTGGCTCGCGATCTCCGGAAAATTGCCCGCTCAGGTGTTCCGGCAGGGTCGGAGCCCCGGGAACTGGCTTACCAGTTTTTCCGCTGGTCCGAAGCGCGCGCCCAGCGTGGGCAGCGCCTGGTGTTGATCCTGGATGATGCCGACCGAGTGGCGCCTGAGCTGCTGAATCTTCTCCTCTCCGGTTTCCTTGCCGCTGATCGATCATTGGCCGCTGCGCTGGTATTTTCTGGCGCGGACGGGTTGCAGGACCAGTTCCGGGCTGAAGACCTTGCCGCCCACATCCACCATATCAGCCTCCCACCATTAACCCGTGAAGAAATTTTTGCGTTTCTTGAGCCCCGGGTTCATCGGGCCGGCGGGCGAAAGGAAGAACTACTCTCGCCCCCACGTGTCAAGCAACTTCATGCTCTGAGTCAAGGCAGCTTCGGACGCCTGAAACGGGTTGCTCCCGGTATCTGGCTTGATATGGTTGGGCCACAAAGTCGTGCAGTGGCACGCAACTGGCCCCCCCTTGCCTCCTTGCGCTGGCCGGCTTTGGCGCTGGCGCTGTTACTGGTGTCGTGGTGGTTTGTAGCGCGGCAATATGATGAATCTGTCGCGGGCTCTGCTGCTGTGGAGCCCCGGAACGAGACTGTTCGCAGGAGCATCACTATTGGTCCTGAGGTGGGCGAAGCAGGGAGGGACACAGTGGAATCTTCTACCCTTGAAGTCCTTCCTGAAACGGAAGTACCGAACAGGCATGACACAGAAGATTTGGTCTTGACGAGATCGGAGGAGCTCATAGAAATTGCTCCTGAACCAGAACCAGAACCAGAACCAGAACCAGAACCAGAACCAGAACCAGAGCCAGAGCCAGAACCTGAACCTGAACCTGAAGCTGAACCTGAAGCTGAATCTGAATCTGAACCTGAGCCAGAGCCAATAGCGGAACCGGATTCGGAGCCGGCTTTTACCCCGGCGAGGCCTGAAAACTTTGTGCCTCTGGCGGAGCTGAGACAACGTGAAGGTTGGACTCTCCAGCTCGTCGCTGGTAATCAGGAGCGCACGATTTTGAATGTTCTTGATCGCCAGCCAGATGATGCGCAACTGAGTTACACGCTCGGAGAGCGTCAGGGTCAGCCCTGGTTTATGCTGGTGTATGGCCAGTATCCAAACCGCGAATCTGCCCGGGAGGCATCCGGGCGATTGCCCTCTGCCCTGGGGATTACGGAGCCCTGGGTGAGGTCCTTCGAAAGTTACTAGGCGCACCTTTTTGGTGCGCCTCGGGCCTGTTCAAGCCGTAAAACTGCGAAAAAAATTGTATACGTAGTTTCACGTGTGTAAAATCGCTTCCCCCTTTTTTTCGGTGTCAGTACATTTTGTGCACTGTATTGGTGCGCAGATGGCTGGCGGGAAAGCATTTACACGTGAGAGAACGCTTATGACAACAGGCTTGTATCATCCCGATGAGTTCAGGGACAACTGTGGTTTTGGCCTGATTGCCCACATGAAGGGCGAGGCGAGCCATAAGCTGTTGCAAACGGCTATCGAGTCACTGACTTGCATGACCCACCGTGGAGGCATCGCAGCAGATGGCAAAACCGGTGATGGTTGTGGCCTGCTTATTCAGAGCCCCAAGGCCTTCCTCTATAAAGCTGCTCAGGCGGCGTTCGGGAAAAAACCTGGAGACTTATTTGCAGTCGGCCAGGTTTTTTTAGCCCAGGATGAAAGTCAAGCGGCCGTTGGTCGCGCTGCAGTCGAGAAAAACCTGGTCGACCAGGGCCTGGAAATCATGGGCTGGCGCGAAGTGCCCGTGGACGACAGTTGTCTCGGGCCGATGGCCCTGGACTGCCTGCCCAGGATCGAACAGGTTTTTGTTGAGCCGGGCGGAAAAACCGAGCAGGAGTTTGCTATCGGCCTGTTTGTGGGTCGCCGCCATGCTGAGCGGGAAATGGCGGACGATTCCGAATTCTATATCTGCAGCCTGTCCCATCGCACCCTGGCCTACAAAGGCCTGATGATGCCGGCGGACCTCGCCAACTTCTATAAGGATTTGGGCGATCCGGACCTGCAAACCGCCATCTGCGTGTTCCACCAGCGGTTTTCCACCAACACCATGCCCAAGTGGCCGCTGGCCCAGCCCTTCCGGTTCCTCGCCCATAACGGTGAGATCAATACCATCGACGGTAACCGTAACTGGGCCATTGCCCGTGCCGCCAAGTTCAGCTCACCGGACCTGCCAGACCTGCAAACCCTGCAGCCGCTGGTTAACCTGGCTGGATCGGATTCATCCAGCATGGATAACATGCTGGAGATATTGCTGGCCGGTGGCGTTGACCTGTTCCGTGCCGTTCGGATGATGATCCCGCCGGCCTGGCAGAATGTCGACACCATGGACTCCCAACTGCGGGCGTTCTACGAGTACAACTCCATGCACATGGAGCCTTGGGACGGCCCTGCAGGCCTGGTTATGTCTGATGGTCGTTACGCTCTGTGTATGCTAGACCGCAACGGCTTGCGCCCGGCTCGCTGGGTCATTACCAAGGACGACTTCATCACCCTGGCGTCGGAAGTGGGCACCTACGGCTACTCGCCCGATGACGTGGTAGCCAAGGGCCGTGTGGGGCCGGGCCAGATGCTGGCCATCGATACCGAGTCTGGGGAAGTGTTGCACACCGCGGATATCGATCAGCGCCTGAAAACCGCGCAGCCCTACAAGCGCTGGCTGAAAGAAAACGCCCTGAGGGTTGAAACCACGCTCAACCAGGCCACCCCTGAATTCAAACTGATGGAGCCGGACGAGCTTCTGGTTCATCAGAAGATGTTCAATATCTCCTTTGAAGAGCGCGACCAGGTGTTGCGTCCGCTGGCTGAAAGCGCGCAAGAAGCTGTGGGCTCCATGGGTGACGATACGCCGATGGCCGTGCTGTCCAGCAAGGTGCGGCATGTGGCGGATTATTTCCGCCAGAAGTTTGCCCAGGTCACCAACCCGCCTATCGACCCGCTGCGCGAAACCATCGTGATGTCGCTGGAAACCTGCTTGGGTGCGGAGCAAAACGTCTTTGAGGAGACCCCGGAACACGCCAACCGGATTATTCTGACAACCCCGGTGTTGTCGCCGGCCAAGTTCCTCAAGCTCAGCAATAACGATCGCCCGGGCTTTGAAGTGGCCAGAATTGCCATGAGCTACCGCCCGGAGGAAGGCCTTCAGGAGGCGGTTCGCCGGATGTGCGATGAGGCTGAAAAGTCGGTCCGCGACGGTAAGGTACTGCTGATTCTAAGCGACAAGGACCTGGTGGAAGGCGAGTTGCCTGTCAACGCCATGATGGTGACCGGTGCTGTGCACCACCACCTGGTTGAACGGGGCCTTCGCTGCGATTCCAACATCATTGTGGAAACCGGCTGGGCCCGGGATCCCCATCACTTCGCCGTACTGTTCGGCTTTGGTGCCACTGCGGTTTATCCGTACCTGGCCTATCAGGTCCTTAACGATCTGATCCGGACCGGCGAGTTGCTGATGGATCCGATTGAAGCCAAGAACAACTACCGTAAGGGCATCAACAAAGGCTTGCTGAAGATCCTGTCGAAGATGGGGATCTCCACCATCACCTCCTACCGCGGTGCCCAGCTGTTTGAAGCCATCGGTCTGGCCGATAACGTTGTGGATCTCTGCTTCAAGGGTGTGCCCAGCCGTATTCAAGGCGCGGACTTCTTCGACTTCCAGCAGGATCAGGAGCAGCTCGCAGCCGTTGCCTGGAAGCCCCGTAAGCCGCTGTCTCAAGGTGGCTTGCTCAAGTACGTTCACGGCCAGGAATATCACGCTTTTAACCCGGACGTGGTTGCCAAGCTCCAGGATGCGGTTATCAGTGGTGATTACGGCCATTACCAGGAATACGCTGGCCTGGTGAACGAGCGCCCGGTGGCCACTCTGCGTGACCTCCTGGTATTCAAGAAAGATCTCAAGCCGATTGATATCTCCGAGGTTGAGCCGGTTGAGAATATCTTCCCCCGGTTTGATTCGGCGGCCATGTCGTTGGGCGCTTTGTCTCCCGAGGCCCACGAGGCGCTGGCAGTAGCCATGAATACTCTGGGTGGCCGTTCTAACTCTGGTGAGGGTGGTGAAGACCCTGCCCGCCATGGCACCAATCGCCGTTCGAAGATCAAGCAGGTTGCCTCTGGCCGATTCGGTGTAACCGCAGAATACCTGCGAAGCGCCGATGTCATGCAGATTAAAGTCGCCCAGGGTGCCAAGCCCGGTGAGGGCGGTCAGTTGCCTGGTGGCAAGGTGAATGATCTGATCGCTCGCCTGCGTTATTCCGTGCCGGGTGTGACCCTGATTTCGCCACCACCGCACCACGATATCTATTCTATCGAGGATCTGGCGCAGCTGATTTTCGATCTGAAGCAGGTGAACCCGGAAGCCCTGGTGTCGGTGAAGCTGGTGTCCGAACCTGGAGTGGGTACTATCGCCGCCGGTGTGGCAAAGGCCTATGCCGACCTGATTACTGTATCTGGTTACGATGGCGGTACTGCGGCCAGCCCGCTGACATCGATTCGCTATGCCGGCTCGCCGTGGGAGCTGGGTCTGACCGAAACCCAGCAGGCGCTGAGAGCAAATGACCTGCGGGGCAAGATTCGCCTGCAGACTGACGGTGGTATCAAGACTGGCTTGGATGTTGTTAAAGCAGCCATTCTGGGCGCTGAAAGCTTTGGCTTCGGCACTACGCCAATGGTGGCCCTGGGTTGTAAATACCTGCGTATCTGTCACCTGAATAACTGTGCCACCGGTGTTGCTACCCAGAACGATTACCTGCGGGAAGAGCACTTCAAGGGCACCGTTGAGATGGCCATGAACTTCTTCCGTTTTGTCGCGGAAGAAACCCGCGAGTGGATGGCCAAGCTGGGTGTTCGCAGTCTCGAGGAACTGGTTGGCCGTGTCGATCTGCTTGAGCGCCTGCCGGGCAATACCGAGCGCCAGAAAAAGCTGGATCTGACCCGTCTGCTGCAGAATGATCACATCCCGGCGGACAAGCCCCAGACTTGTCAGGTTGAGCGCAACCACCCGTTCGACGAAGGCCGCCTGGCGGAGCAGATGGTGAAAGACACCGCTGCAGCTATCGCCGAGAAGTCCGGCGGGGCCTGGAGCTACAAGGTTACCAACTGCGATCGCTCCATTGGTGCGCGGCTGTCTGGCGAAATTGCAGCGCAGTACGGTAACCAGGGAATGGTGGATGCACCGATCACTCTGGATCTTACCGGGACCGCAGGCCAGAGCTTTGGTGTGTGGAACGTGGGTGGTCTGAACCTGATCCTTGAAGGCGATGCCAACGACTACGTGGGTAAGGGTATGACCGGCGGCAAGCTGGTTGTGAAACCGCCCCGCGGCAGCGACTTCAAGACCCAGGAAACGTCCATTGTGGGTAACACCTGCTTGTACGGCGCGACAGGGGGCAAGCTGTTTGCCGCTGGCACAGCCGGTGAACGCTTTGCCGTTCGTAACTCTGGTGCCCATGCGGTTGTCGAAGGGGCCGGGGACCACTGTTGTGAATACATGACCGGCGGCCTGGTGACCGTTCTCGGTTCCACCGGATATAACTTCGGTGCCGGCATGACCGGCGGCTTCGCCTATGTGCTGGACCTGGACAACACCTTCGTGGACAAGTACAACCACGAATTGGTTGAGATCCAGCGCATTTCGCGGGAAGACATGGAGGCCTACCGGAATCACCTGCGTGGTGTGATTCGGGAGCATATTTCCGAAACCGGAAGCGCCTGGGCGGAGCACCTACTTGAAGATTTCGACGATTACATCGGCCGCTTCTGGCTGGTGAAGCCAAAGGCTGCGAACCTGCGCAGCCTGCTGGCCAGCACCCGTGCCCGTCCGGAATAAGGCTGGGCAACGCAAAGGTTGATGGGCTGCGCCAACGGGCGCAGCCCCCGTCGAAATTGAGCTGATGAGAGTAGCAACATGAAAGAACGTCTCAACAATGACTTTCAGTTTGTGGAAGTTGGGCGGGTAGACCCAAAGAAGGTGCCTGCCAAAAAGCGGAAGAAAGAATTCGGTGAGATCTATCACCCGTTTACCGAAACCCATGCGGCGTCTCAGTCTCACCGCTGCCTGGCTTGCGGTAACCCCTATTGTGAGTGGAAATGCCCGGTACACAACTATATCCCGAACTGGCTGAAGCTGGTGTCTGAAGGCAACATCATGAAGGCCGTGGAGTTGTGCCACCAGACCAACTCCCTGCCGGAAGTGTGCGGCCGGGTGTGCCCCCAGGATCGCCTGTGTGAGGGTGCCTGCACCCTGAACGATGGCTACGGTGCGGTAACCATCGGTTCGGTGGAAAAATACATTACCGACACGGCCTTCGCGCTGGGTTGGAAACCTGATATGTCCAATGTGAAATGGACAGACAAAAAAGTTGCCGTTATCGGCGCCGGGCCCGCTGGCCTCGGCTGTGCCGATATCCTGGTGCGTAATGGCGTCAAGGCGGTGGTTTTCGATCGTTACCCTGAAATTGGCGGCCTGCTGACCTTCGGTATTCCCGAGTTCAAGCTGGAAAAGTCCGTGATGTCCCGGCGCCGTAAGGTGTTCGAGGAGATGGGCGTGGAATTCCGTCTGAACACCGAGGTGGGCAAAGATGTTCAGTTGAAGAGCATCATGGAGGAATTCGATGCGGTGTTCATGGGTATGGGCACCTACACCTACATGAAGGGCGGCTTCCCGGGCGAAGACCTGCCGGGTGTATATGACGCCTTGCCGTTCCTGATTTCCAACGTGAATCGCCGTCTTGGGTTCGAGAAAAAAGCGTCAGACTTCATCGATATGAAGGGCAAGCGCGTGGTGGTGCTGGGTGGTGGTGATACCGCCATGGACTGCAACCGGACCTCCATTCGTCAGCAGGCGGAGAGCGTCACCTGTGCCTACCGTCGGGATGAAGCCAACATGCCGGGGTCGCGCCGGGAAGTCGCAAACGCCAAGGAAGAAGGTGTGAAGTTCCTGTTTAACCGGCAGCCTATCGCCATCATCGGTGAAGACCGTGTTGAGGGCGTCAAGGTTGTGTCTACCCAGTTGGGAGAACCGGACGAAAATGGCCGTCGCCGCCCTGAAGTCGTGCCGGGCAGTGAGGAAGTCATTCCTGCGGATGCGGTGCTGGTGGCGTTTGGTTTCCGGCCGAGCCCCGCTGACTGGTTTGGTGAACACGAGGTGAACACCGATGATTCCGGCCGTGTTGCAGCGCCGGAGGAAGCCGAGTTCCCGTTCCAGACCAGCAACCCGAAGATCTTCGCCGGTGGCGATATGGTGCGCGGCTCAGATCTTGTGGTCACTGCCATCTGGGAAGGTCGCCAGGCTGCGGAAGGCATTCTGGACTACCTCGACGTATAACTCTGAGTTGATCAGAGTCAGAAGGGCGGCTTGCTACGGGTAAGCCGCCCTTTTTTATTCGTATAAACGGGGTATCATTGCTCCCCATTATCTCTGACCATTTACCGACGAGAACGGGATACCATATGACCGAGCTGAAGAATGACCGCTTCCTGCGCGCCCTGATGCGCCAGCCTGTAGACCGCACCCCGGTGTGGATGATGCGCCAGGCGGGCCGCTACCTGCCGGAGTACCGCGCAACCCGGGCAAAAGCCGGTGATTTTCTCAGCCTGTGCAAGAACACGCCGCTGGCCTGCGAAGTTACCCTGCAGCCGCTCGAGCGCTATCCGCTGGACGCTGCCATCCTGTTCTCGGATATCCTGACCATTCCCGACGCCCTGGGTCTGGGCCTGTATTTCGAAACCGGCGAAGGCCCGAAATTCCGCAAGGTGATTCGCACCGAGGCCGACGTCGACGCCCTGCCGAAGATGAATGCCGAGTCGGATCTGGACTATGTGATGAACGCAGTCTCCACCATCCGCCGCGAACTCAACGGCCGGGTACCGCTGATCGGTTTCTCCGGCAGCCCCTGGACCCTGGCCACGTACATGATTGAAGGGGGCTCCTCCAAGACCTTCTCTGAAGCCAAGAAACTGATGTACGGCCAGCCGGAGGTAATGCACCGCTTGCTGGACCACCTGGCAGACTCGGTGATTGATTATCTGAACGGCCAGATCAAGGCCGGTGCCCAGGCGGTACAGATTTTTGATACCTGGGGCGGTGTGCTGAGCAGCTGGGCCTACGAGGAATTTTCCCTGCGTTACATGACGAAGATTGTTGATGGTCTGATTCGCGAGAGCGAAGGCCGCAGGGTGCCGGTGATTGTGTTTACCAAGAATGGTGGTCAGTGGCTGGAGTCCATTGCTGATTGTGGCGCCGACGCCGTGGGCCTGGATTGGACGACGGACATTGGCAATGCCCGCGCTCGCGTGGGCGATAAAGTGGCTCTGCAGGGCAATATGGACCCGGCCATGTTGTATGCGCCGAAGGCGCGGATTCGCCAGGAAGTGGCGGATATCCTGAAGCGTTATGGCTCGGGTTCCGGGCATATCTTCAACCTGGGGCATGGGATTACGCCGGATGTGGATCCGGAGCATGCCGGGGCCTTCATTGAGGCGGTTGTTGAGCTTAGCGGGCAGTATCACCAGTAGTCTGGTTTTTGATATTGCCGTCTTTTGGCAGCCTGCGAGTTCCGTGTTTGCGGACTGGTGGGACGGCCTCCGAAAAAACGCTACGAGCTCATCCCTGAGCGCTTCGCTCCGGCCATCCATGGCCTCCGAGATTTTTCGGAGGCCGTCCCACCAGCCCGCTTTTGAGCTCTCTGGAACTATCCTCTTTGGAATGGGCGCAGTGTTGTGGGGCGGTGGCATGCCTGCTCCCCCTCTTTGGAGGTTCTGAGCTGTACTCCCTTTTGTGTCCGGTCTATAGTCATAGGAAGTAAGAACTTCTGGCCGGAGCTTTCCTTTGTCTACCAAATCATCCGAAAAACGCCGTTTCCACCGAATCAGTTTTGACGCGCCCTGTGAGCTGCATTGTCAGGATCAGGTTTGGTCAACCGAGGTGTTGGATATTTCCCTGAAGGGCGTTTTGGTCCAGCGGCCGGAAGGTTGGAAGGTTCCGCTGAACAAGCCTTGTGAGGTGGTGATTCACCTGAATGAACATGAAGCCGCGATTGTGATGGCGGTGGAGTTGAAGCACGTGGAGGATCACCGGCTGGGATTTCGGTGTCAGTATATTGATCTTGAAAGTGCCACGCATTTGAAGCGGCTGGTTGAGTTAAATCTTGGGGATCAGGCGCTGTTGGAGCGGGAGTTTGCGCATCTGATTGACTGATGCGGATGTGTTTGTATTTCTCTGTTGGATTAGCGGTTTGCACGACTGATAGAGAGGGTGGTGTTGGGTGACCTTTCAAAAAATCTCGTAGGCCATGGATGGCCGGAGCGAAGCGCACAGGGATGTGCTCGTAGCGTTTTTTTGAAAGGTCACCCAACGCCGCCCTAACTCCAAGCCTGGGAAGGCTGGGTGCTAGAGCCTAAAGTTCCTCTAAAGCCGAAAGAGCATCAGAAAGCTTGGTCACCGGAATGACCTTCATGCCTTCCACAGGCTTGCGCGGAACGTTAGCCTTGGGAACCAAAGCCCGAGTGAAGCCGTGCTTGGCTGCCTCGTAAATCCGCTCCTGGCCATTCGGCACCGGCCGGATCTCACCGGACAGGCCCACTTCTCCGAAAATCACCAAATCCTGCGGCAACGCCCGATTCCGGAACGACGACACCACCGCCGACAACAGGGCAAGGTCCGCGCTGGTTTCGTTGACCTTCACACCTGCCACCACGTTCACGAACACATCCTGATCGGCTACATGCATACCGCCATGACGATGCAACACCGCGAGAAGCATCGCCAACCGGTTCTGGTCGGTACCCACGGCCACACGGCGCGGATAGCTGCCCTGGGCCATGTCCACGAGTGCCTGGATTTCCACCAGCATCGGCCGGGTGCCCTCCCAGACCACCATCACCACACTGCCGGGAGCAGCGTCTTCGCCCCGGTTCAGGAAGATGGCGCTGGGGTTTTTCACTTCTTTCAGGCCCTGTTCCAGCATGGCGAACACGCCCAGCTCATTCACTGCACCAAAGCGGTTCTTGATGCCCCGCAGGGTGCGGTAGCGGCTGTCGCTGGAGCCTTCGAGCAGGATGGAGCAGTCGATCATGTGCTCCAGCACCTTCGGGCCGGCCAGGCTGCCGTCTTTGGTAACGTGGCCAACCAGCAACAAAATCGTACCGGTTTGCTTGGCAAAGCGGGTGAGGAAAGCGGCGCTTTCCCGGACTTGAGAAACCGAACCCGGAGCGGATTCGATATCGGCCACGTGCATTACCTGAATACTGTCGATTACCAGGATGCGAGGCTTCTCCATTTCCGCCACCTGTATCAGCCGCTCCACAGAAGTTTCCGAGAGCATTTTCAGGTCTCTGGTGGGCAAGCCCAACCGTTTGGCGCGCATGGCCACCTGTTGCAGGGATTCCTCACCGGTGACGTAAAGCGCCGGGTGCTGCTCGGCTAGTTGGCAAACCGCCTGGAGCAGCAGGGTGCTTTTGCCCGCGCCGGGGTGCCCGCCCATCAACACTGCGGAGCCCTCCACCAGGCCGCCGCCCAGCACCCGGTCGAACTCCTGCATGCCGGTGCTGATGCGGGCCTGCTCGGCCAAGCTGACCTCATCGAGGCTTTTGACCTCAGACAGGCTGCCGGCGTAGCCCTCAAACCGGGCACTGCGGGCGCCCTTGCCTGGGCCGGAAACGCCGCGTACTTCGCTGATGGTGTTCCAGGCCTGGCAGGCCGTGCACTGGCCCTGCCACTTGGAGTAATCCGCACCGCACTCGGTGCATACAAAGGCGGTTTTGGCTTTGGCCATGGCAGAATTCCGTATCGGGCAAATCGGGGCGGGAGGAGCGAGCCGGCAAACGCCGGCTCAGTACCACAGTTACGCCAGCTTCTTGTACTTCATGCGCTTGGGCTGCATGGCAGATTCCCCTTTGCGCTTCTTGAAGTCGGCGTCGTAATCGGTGAAGTTGCCTTCAAAGTACACCACCTCACCGTCATCCTCGAACGCCAGAATGTGGCTGGCCACACGGTCCAGGAACCAGCGATCGTGCGAGATGATCAGAGCGGAGCCGGGGAAGTTCAGAATGGCTTCTTCCAGTGCGCGCAGGGTTTCCACGTCCAGATCGTTGGTGGGTTCGTCCAGCAGCAACACGTTGCCGCCTTGCTTTAGCAGCTTGGCCAGGTGCAGGCGGTTACGCTCACCACCGGAGAGATCACCTACCCGCTTTTGCTGGTCGGTGCCCTTGAAATTGAAGCGGCCCACATAAGCGCGGGAAGGTGTTTCGTAGTTGCCAACCTTGATGATGTCGTTGCCGTCGGACAGCTCTTCCCACACGGTTTTACTGCCGTCCAGGTCGCGCATCTGGTCTACGTAGGCCAGTTCCACGGTTTCGCCCACGGTAATGGTGCCGGAGTTTGGTTGGTCCATGCCGGCAATCATTTTGAACAGCGTGGATTTACCCGCGCCGTTACCACCGATAATGCCAACAATGGCGCCCGGCGGTACGCTGAAAGACACGTTTTCATATAGCAGGCGATCATCGAAGGCCTTGCTGATGCCCTCCACTTCGATCACCTTGCCACCCAGGCGTGGTCCGGGCGGGATATACAGTTCGTTGGTCTCGTTACGTTTCTGGAACTCCTGAGAGCTCATCTCCTCAAAGCGGGCCAGGCGGGCCTTGCTCTTGGACTGGCGGCCCTTGGCGTTGGAGCGCACCCACTCAAGCTCCTGCTTGATGGCTTTCTGGTGCGAGGCTTCCTGCTTGGCTTCCATTTCCAGGCGTTTTTCTTTGTTCTCCAGCCACTGGCTGTAATTGCCCTCGAACGGGATGCCGTGGCCACGGTCCAGTTCCAGAATCCAGCCGGCGACGTTGTCGAGGAAGTAACGGTCGTGGGTGATGGCGACCACAGTGCCGTCGTAATCGTGCAGGAAGCGCTCCAGCCAGGCCACGGACTCCGCGTCCAGGTGGTTGGTCGGCTCGTCCAGGAGCAGCATGTCCGGGCCAGACAGCAGCAGGCGGCACAGGGCCACACGGCGGCGCTCGCCCCCGGACAGCACTTTGACTTTCTGATCCCAGGCTGGCAGGCGCAGCGCATCGGCGGCCACTTCCATCTTGCGTTCGATATCGTGCCCGTCAGTGGCCTGGATGATGGCTTCCAGTTCGCCCTGCTTTTTGGCCAGGGCGTCGAAATCGGCATCCGGCTCTGCGTATGCGGCGTATACCTGGTCCAGTTCGGCCAGGGCGTTGTGCACGTGGGCAACGGACTCGTCGACGATTTCCTTGACGGTTTTCTCTTCGTCCAGCTCCGGCTCCTGTGGCAGGTAGCCTACATTGATCCCGGGCTGGGGCCGGGCTTCGCCGATGTAATCCTGGTCGACACCCGCCATAATACGGAGCAGGGTGGATTTACCGGAGCCGTTCAGGCCCAGCACGCCGATTTTGGCGCCCGGGAAGAAGCTCAGGGAAATGTCTTTCAGAATCTCCCGCTTGGGTGGTACCACCTTGCCCACGCGGTTCATGGTGTATACGTACTGGGCCATCTTGGCTTAAACCTCTTTTTGCTGGGTTTTGCCACGGAAGAACACGGAAGGACACGGAAAAATGAAAGACAAATACTTTTTGCCACGAAATCCACGAAAGAACACGAAAATTAACTGCATAAAAGAAAAGCTTTTTATCTTTTCCTTTCGTGTCATTTAGTGGATTTCGTGGCAAAACTATCTTTAATCTTCTTTCCGTGTCCTTCCGTGGATTCCGTGGCAAAAAGTCACTAAGGCAGGCCCACTCACAACCTGCCTGAAAACAGAACCCCGTAAGGTATCTAAACCCCAAAGGGATAGCAATTGAGCAAAAACCGGGATCACCGGTGTGCCGGTATCTGCGGACGGCATAAAGGATGATTTTTAACCCGCTTTCGGGATAGAATAGCGGCCCAATTTTTCAGGGGTTACGGCATGCACAGAGGCAGCGCCGGGCCAGCCATACAGACAGGGGCAGCACATCCATGTTTAATCGTGATATGAAAATCGCCGGTTTCGATGACGAACTGTGGAACGCCATGCAGGCGGAAGAGAAGCGTCAGGAGGCGCACATCGAACTGATCGCGTCTGAAAACTACACCAGCCCGCGGGTGATGGAAGCCCAGGGCAGTGTGCTGACCAACAAATACGCCGAAGGCTATCCGGGCAAGCGCTACTACGGTGGCTGCGAGTTTGTCGATATTGCCGAGCAGCTCGCTATTGACCGCGCCAAGGAGCTGTTTGGTGCCGCCTACGCCAACGTGCAGCCGCACTCCGGCTCCCAGGCCAACTCTGCCGTGTTCATGGCCCTGCTCAAGCCCGGCGATACCGTTCTCGGCATGAGCCTGGCCCACGGTGGTCACCTGACCCACGGTGCCAGCGTCAACTTCTCTGGCAAGATCTATAACGCCGTTCAGTACGGTATCAACACCGACACCGGCTTGCTGGACTACGACGAAATCGAGGCGCTGGCGGTTGAGCACAAGCCGAAAATGATCATCGCGGGCTTCTCTGCTTACTCGCAGGAGCTGGACTTTGCCCGTTTCCGTGCCATCGCCGACAAGGTAGGCGCGTATCTGTTTGTTGACATGGCCCACGTGGCCGGTCTGGTCGCTGCTGGCGTGTACCCGGACCCGGTACCTCACGCCCACGTGGTTACGACCACCACGCACAAAACCCTGCGCGGCCCACGTGGCGGCCTGATCCTGGCCTGTGACGACGAAGACCTGCAGAAGAAACTGAACTCTGCCGTGTTCCCGGGTGGCCAGGGCGGCCCGCTGATGCACGTGATTGCCGCCAAGGCCGTGTGCTTCAAGGAAGCCATGAGCGACGAGTTCAAGGCCTACCAGCAGCAGGTAGTAAAGAACGCCGCCGCCATGGCTGACGTGTTTGTCGAGCGTGGCTTTGACGTGGTTTCCGGTGGCACCAAGAACCACCTGTTCCTGGTCAGTCTGATCAAGCAGGACATCACCGGTAAAGACGCCGATGCCGCGCTTGGCAAAGCGCACATCACCGTGAACAAGAACGCTGTCCCGAATGACCCGCGCTCGCCGTTTGTGACCTCTGGTCTGCGCATTGGTACCCCCGCAGTCACCACTCGTGGTTTCAAGGAAGGGGAGTGTCGTGATCTGGCCGGCTGGATGTGTGACATCCTCGACAACCTCGAAGACGAAGCAACCATCAGCCGCGTGCGTGAGCAGGTAGAAGCGGTGTGTGCCCGCTTCCCGGTCTATGGCTAAGTGATAGCGTAACAAGACTGCCCGGGCGTTCTTGCGGAGCCCCGGGTTCTTCCTTTCCGGAGCATCTGAATTATGCATTGTCCTTTCTGTGGTGAGGCCGATACCAAGGTGATTGATTCCCGCCTGGTGGCTGAAGGTGATCAGGTTCGCCGCCGCAGGGAGTGTTTGTCCTGCCGGGAGCGGTTCACTACGTTTGAAAACGCCGAGCTGGTGATGCCCCGCGTGGTCAAGCAGGACGGCACCCGGCAGCCATTCGATGAAGAAAAACTTCGGGCAGGCCTGATGAAGGCGCTGGAAAAGCGGCCGGTCAGCATTGAGGAAATCGACGCTGCCCTGAATCGCATCAAGTACCGCCTGCGTTCCACTGGTGAGCGTGAAGTAAAGTCTATGCAGCTCGGTGAGGAAGTGATGACCGAGTTGCGTCAGCTCGACAAAGTGGCCTACGTTCGCTTTGCCTCTGTTTATCGCAGCTTTCAGGACATCAACGAGTTCAAGGAAGAGATTGAGCGATTGTCTCAGGGTAATGGTGAAACCGCGGCTGATGTGGCAAGGGCGTTGGCCGACAAGCAGTCCGAAAAAGGCAAGGCATGATTGCAGACCGTGACCGGGCGATGATGGCCCGGGCCATTCAGTTGGCCTGGCGTGGTCGCTATTCTACCCACCCCAACCCCCGGGTTGGCTGCGTGATTGCCAAGGGCAACCGCATCGTCGGGGAAGGCTGGCACGAACGTGCCGGAGAGGCTCACGCAGAAGTTCGCGCTCTGAGTCAGGCAGGCCAGGATGCCCGTGGGGCGACCGCGTATGTCACCCTGGAGCCTTGCAGCCATTATGGCCGAACGCCGCCCTGTGCCAGAGCGCTGATCGATGCTGGTGTGGCGCAGGTATTTGCCGCAACCAAAGATCCCAATCCGTCAGTGTCTGGCCGGGGGCTGGACATGCTCCGGGATGCCGGCATCAAGGTGACCGAGGGGTTGATGGCCGATGAAGCGGTTCGCTTGAACCCCGGTTTTATGAAGCGCATGAATACTGGCCGGCCCTGGGTTCGCCTGAAAATGGCCGCCAGCCTGGATGGCCGTACTGCCATGGCCTCTGGCGAAAGCCAGTGGATCACCGGGACCGAAGCCCGGAGGGACGTGCAGCGGCTGCGCGCCATCAGCGATGCTATCCTGACGGGAGTAGGTACCGTTCTGGCGGATGATCCATCGTTGACGGTGCGTCGGGATGAAATGGGGGAGATTGGTGATGCCACGGACCCCTCACGCCAGCCTCTGCGGGTTATTGCAGACCGGGACGCCCGCACACCGGCGACGGCGCGTATTCTCCAGGGGGGCAATGTTCAGGTGTTCTGCGCCAGTTCGGCACTGGCATCGGCGCCGGCGCAGGATCTGGCCGCGCTGGGCGTTAGCCTGACCGGTGTGGCCTGGAAAGATAATGGTGTTGACCTTGCTGAGCTGCTGGATGCCCTGGGCGAACTTGGCATCAACGAATTATTGGTAGAGGCGGGGCCAACACTGGCCGGAACGTTCATTCGGGAAAACCTTGTGGATGAACTCTGGTTGTATCAGGCGCCGGTATTTCTGGGCAGCACCGGGCGACCAACCGCTCATCTGCCGCTTGAAACAATGGCTGATAAAGTGCAATGGAAAGTGCTGGATCGGCGTCAGGTGGGTGAGGATCAGAGGCTGATCCTGGCCCGCAGCTAATCATTCAATTCATTCCCTTCGGTCGCAGCAAGATGCGGCCAGGGTGACAGGGTGCAGAACCGTATGGCACTGAACAGCATTGAAGACATCATCGAAGACATCCGCCAGGGCAAAATGGTGATCCTGATGGACGATGAGGATCGCGAGAACGAAGGCGATCTGGTCATGGCGGCAGAACATTGCACGCCGGAAGCGATCAATTTCATGGCTCGCTTCGGCCGGGGCCTGATCTGTATGCCGATGACCCGCGACCGGTGCGAACAGCTGGGCTTGCCGTTGATGGTGCAGCAGAATGCTTCCGGCTTCGGCACCAAGTTCACGCTGTCTATCGAGGCGCGTGAAGGCGTGACCACCGGTATCTCTGCGGCTGATCGCGCCCGCACGGTACAAGCGGCGGTTGCCCGCAATGCCAAGGCGTCAGACCTGGTTCAGCCGGGCCATATTTTCCCCTTGATGTCTGATCCTGGTGGTGTTTTGAGCCGGGCCGGGCACACCGAAGCCTCCTGTGACCTGGCGGCTCTTGCCGGTTGCGAGCCTGCCGGCGTGATCTGTGAAATCATGAATGACGACGGTTCCATGGCGCGCCGTGAAGACCTGGAAAGATTCGCAGAAGAGCATGACCTGAAAATCGGCACCATCGCAGATCTGATCCACTACCGCACCATGAATGAAAAAACCGTGGAGTGCGTGGAAGAGCATGACCTGGATACCGAGTATGGTCTTTTCAAGTTACGTACCTACCGAGACAACATTCAGGGTGCTACCCACCTGGCCATGGTGATGGGAGATATTGCTCCTGAAGAGCCTGTGTTTGTGCGTGTACACATCACCGATACCCTTCGGGATCTGCTGGGTGCACGCCGAAAGGACTCGCGCAGTTGGCCATTGCATCATGCCCTTGAGAAAGTGGCTGAGGAAGGGCGTGGCGTTGTGGTTCTGCTGAACAGCGCTGAAGACAGCTATAACCTGGAAGACCGAATCCAGGAATTCTACGACGAGGGCACAGCATCTGCCGGGAAGGGCAGTTCTGGCGTGTACTTCACCGTCGGAACCGGTTCCCAGATTCTGCGGGATATCGGCGTAGGCAAAATGCGC
Organism: Marinobacter sp. GH_1; assembly: GCF_048595985.1. Lineage (NCBI taxonomy): Bacteria > Pseudomonadati > Pseudomonadota > Gammaproteobacteria > Pseudomonadales > Marinobacteraceae > Marinobacter > Marinobacter sp. GH_1. The sequence continues at coordinate 814,070 of NZ_CP184460.1, forward strand.
TTGTTGAGCCCGCCGGTAAAGTTCTCTGCCATTTCCGGTTTCGATCTGGAAGTTGTGGAATACGTACCCTACACCCCCGAATGATAAACCCGGCTGCGGCTCTGAGTGCCGCAGCTCGCGAAGGAGCCCAAGATGGCAGATATCAAAGTAATTGAAGGTGATTTTACCCAGTGCAGCGGCCGTTACGCGCTGGTGGTTGGCCGGTTTAACGGTTTTGTGGTTGAAAGTCTTGTAGATGGTGCTGTAGACACCCTGTTGCGCCACGGTATTTCCAAAGACGACATCGCCATCATCCGGGTACCGGGTGCCTATGAAATGCCGCTGGCCGTCAAGCGCGTAGCCGAAACCTCCGACTACGATGCCATCATCGCCCTGGGCGCGGTTATTCGTGGTGGCACGCCGCACTTCGAATACGTCGCCGGCGAAGCCTCCAGTGGTTTGGGCGCGGTCAGCCTGGAAACCGACGTTCCGGTTACCTTTGGCGTATTGACCGTCGATTCGATCGAACAGGCCATTGAGCGCTCAGGCACCAAGGCCGGCAACAAAGGCGCGGAAGCGGCCATTACTGCCCTGGAAATGGTCAGTCTGTTCAAAAAGTTGGGTGAGTAATGAACGAAGCGGGTGATACCTCCCCCCAGCCGGGGAAAACCGGCCAGCCCAAGGCTGGTGATCGGCGCAGGGCACGGGCCCTTGCCATGCAGGGCCTGTACCAGCGGCACTTCAGCAAAACGCCGATCTCTGACATTGAAGCGGAGTTCATGGTCGATAATGACATGAGCAAAGTAGACATCATGTATTTCCGGGATTTGTTGCGGGGCATCCATCGGGAACAGGCCGAGCTGGATAAACTGATCGAGCCTTTCCTTGATCGGCCCCTGAAAGAGGTGGATCCGGTTGAGCTGGCGATTGTCCGCCTGGGCACCTATGAGCTGAAGCATCGGATTGATGTGCCCTACAAGGTGGTGATTAACGAAGGCATCGAGATGGCCAAGCGTTTTGGCGGTACCGAAGGCCACAAGTTTGTGAACAGTATTCTGGATAAACTGAGCCAGCGCCTGCGCCTGGCAGAGACTCGCCCGCGTTGATTCATGGGTGAATTCGAGCTGATCCGTCGCTTCTTTGTGCCCCTGGCCAACAAGGCCATGACAGATCAGCTTGTGCTCGGCCCCGGGGATGATTGCGCTATCCAGCGCGTTCCCGAGGGCCGGGATCTGGTCTTCTCAGTGGATACGCTGGTTGAAGGCGTTCATTTTCCTGCTAACTATTCCCCTTTCTGTCTGGGATGGCGAGCGCTGGCGGTAGCCACCAGTGATTTGGCTGCCATGGGCGCTACACCTGTTTGCTTTACCCTTGCACTGACATTGCCTGAGGCGCAGCCTGAATGGTTGGCGGATTTTGCCCACGGGCTTGCTAAGGCCAGCGATGCTTTCGGGATTTCCCTGGCCGGTGGCGATACTACCCGGGGGCCGTTGGCGGTCTCCATCCAGGTACACGGTACGGTGACACAAGGCTCTGCTATCCGGCGCTCTGGCGCCCGCCCGGGTGATCTTATCTGCGTGTCCGGACCATTGGGTGCCGCCGGCGCCGCACTCGAATTTCTGGAGGCAACCGCCCCAGCTTCCGACGAGAAAGCCGTGCTGGCTCGCTACCATTTTCCTGAGCCCAGGCTGGCGCTTGGCCAACAGCTGATTGGCAGGGCTTCAGCGGCGATCGATATCTCCGATGGCTTGCTGGCGGATCTTGAACACATTCTCGAGCAGTCCGGTGTGGGTGCTGAGCTGGACGCCAATAGCATTCCAATGTTGCCGGAGTTGCGCCGACTTAAAGGGGGTGCGGCGCTCAGTCTGGCGTTGACCGCAGGCGACGACTATGAATTGTGCGTGGCCATCGCGCCTGATCAATACGCTGCCCTGGCACCGGAGGTGCAGGGTGGGTTGATTATTATAGGGCGTATTCAGCAGGCGTCGGGGCTGCGCGTTACGGGAGCGGACATGACGGAATCACCCGCCGGATTTGATCATTTTGGGAGATCGGTTTGAAGGACGAAGATCTGATGCATGAACCAGACAGTCCAACGGCTATACTGCCACCGGGCTTTTTGCGACACCCAGTGCATTTTCTGGCCTTTGGCTTCGGCAGTGGCGCCATGCCAAAGGCGCCCGGCACCTGGGGGAGCCTGGCGGCGATACCGGTATGGTACACCTTCGCCTGGTTGCCCCCGGTTGCCTATTGGCTGGTGGTTCTGGCGGCTTTCCTGGTGGGTATCTGGTTGTGTGGGAAAACCGCAGACGCGCTCAAGGTGCATGACCATGGAGGTATCGTCTGGGACGAGTTTGTAGGCATGTGGATAGCCCTTGGCCTGTTCCCGGACCAGATCTACGGTGTATTGATGGCGTTTCTGCTGTTCCGGCTGTTCGATGTGGTCAAGCCCTGGCCCATCAGTTGGCTGGATGCCCGGATGCCAGGAGGGCTGGGGATCATGGTGGATGATGTGGTGGCCGGATTCATGGCCCTGGTCTGCTTGTGGGGTATCGATGTATGGGTAATGCCCTTCATCATCTGAAGAACATTACCCGGCGGATGGGCCAGCCGGAGCTTCCGTTCGGCCAGGTTTAATGGAGTTGCTGTTCTTCCGGTAGCATCCTGACCACGTGCAGAAATCGCTTGAGGCCGATCTCTGCACGTTCCCGGGACGCAAAGGGACCGCTGTCAAAGCCTTCCCGGGTGGTGAAATACCATTTGCTACCTACACAGAAAAAACGACTGCTGCGAAAGGGTGCCGGGCCTTGTTCCCCGGTCCTGCGCTGAGTGTCCATGGTTGCTCCTGAGCCCGCTTATTCTTTTCTTCTCGGGCAACGCGTTTTGTTTGCCGACCTGATTAAAATTAATCCAATTGCCGCTTAATTCAACAATTTTTTACATTCTTGTGATCGGCGTTGCATGAGCCCGGTAAAAACCTCCGGTGCTTGGCGCCCGTATATCAAAGCTTTGCTTGCTCCCCATGGCCTGGATGGTCAGAATGCGAGAGCGTGTGATCCCGTCATGGCCGCCCAGGCCTCTCAAGGAAAAGGAGATGAAATGAGTATGTGTCACGTTTCCAGGGTTTTCAAGTTGGTTGCCCTGATGCTGAGCGTTACCCTGGTAGGTTGTGCATCATCACTGACACGAGTGGATGCCTGGCAGGGCGACCCCGAGGGGGCGGCGACCCCGGCAGTGTTGAAAGCCCCGGGTGAAATCCAGGTAGCTGCCATCAACGGCAGAAGCATGACCCGCTTCATGTTGGACGATCTGGCTCTGGACTACGGCTTGTTGCCCGGCGAAACCGAGGTCGTCTTTACCTACAAGACCATATGGGCCCGTACTGGTGTGGTTCGTGATGGTGAATCCAAAGTTCACACGGTTGAGAGCGAGCAACAAGTGGTGCGCTTCGATGCCCAACCGGGAGCGGAATATCGCTTCCGTTTCGACAAGCCGTCGTCGCGGCAGCAGGCTGAAGCCATGATGGCAGACTTTTCCGCAGCCATTATCGATAGTAACGGGGCGCTGGTGGCTGAATCCAGCAAGTGGGATGGGGCGTCTCAGGGCAGCGCTTCTCGCACGCCGTTGGCGGCATCTGGCGGTAGCGCCGGCAGCGAACCTGGCTCGACCACGCTGGAGCGCCTGAAAGCTCTGTGGGAAGACGCTACCGAGGAAGAGAAGCGAACCTTCCTTCGCTGGGCGTTTGAGTAATATTGTCGGCGGGCCGGGCGTTTGGTGCCCGGCCCGAGCTATCGGCGAAAGCGCTGAAGCCCGCCCTTGATCATGTTTTCAAGCGCCCCTAGTACCTCATCGGTCAGGTTTTGGCCGCTGCCGTGCGGAGTCTCCAGGCCCTGATCGGGGCCGAGGTCATGCAGGCATTCCTCGATCCCGGTCAGGCTATCCTCAATCAGGTCTTTCAGACTGTCTCCATCGGGAACCACGTCCGGGCACAGGGTAAAATTCAAAGTCAGTTGCCCCTGATAGCTTACGGCCACAATGACCAGCCCAAGGCTATCGAACAGCGGGGCCGTGTTGTATTGCCGGATCAGTCGCGCGCCTTGCAGGAACAGCGGAACCTGTGGTCCGGGTACATTGGTGATCGGCAAGTTGAAGAGCGGGTGATAACGCTGCGCCACCTGCAGTTCGGAATATAGCCGGGCAGACAGCGCCAGCAGGGTGGATGGCAGCAGTTCTGTCAGCCGGTCGGCGGCAATGGCTTCTCGGTAGGGTTCAGACTCCACCGCGTTCTGATGGATTCGCCGGATCCGGGCCGCGGGATTGGGTTCGTTAGTGGCAAGATCCAGCAGCATCGCAGACATCTGGTTGCCGGTGGCCTTGCGCAGGCTGCTGGAGCGCACGGAAATCGGCGTCATCGCTACCAGCGACTTGTCTGTGTCGCCACCCTGTTGTTTGAGGTAACGGCGCAGGGTTTCAGCGCATAATCCGAGCACAACGTCGTTCAGGGTGACATCTCCGAGGCTTGCCTTGATCGCTTTGAGCCGGGACAGGCTGACACTGGCGGAGACTATGCGTCGGTTGGCGGTAATCTGCCGGTTAAACGGGCTGTGGGGTGCGGTAAACAGGGGGAAGGGTACCGGCAGCTTCTGCAGCTGTTTCTTGACCAGGCCCCGGGCGGTGGCTTCTGCTGCGTTGTAAGCGAGTGAGGCAACCTGCATGGGGGTTTTGAGCATATTGGCGCCGGCCTGAAGAAATACACGCTCCTCGGATGGCTCCGGGCGTGCCAGCCAGGGGCGTGGTGGTGCGATGGGTCGGGGCTCCGGTGTGTATTCCAGTAACTTGCCCATGATCTCCTCGCCACTGAAGGCATCAATGGCGGCATGGTGCAGCTTGACGATCAGCGCAAAACCTTGTTTGTCGCCTTCCGGGTCGTCAATGCGAAAGCCGTCGACAAACGTGATGTGCCAAAGGGGCCGGTCACGTTTGAGCGGCTCTTCCATGATTTTTGACGCCAAAGACATCAGGCTCGCCTGTTTACCATGTTCACCCAGATTAACGTAGGCCAGGTGCCGCTCAATGCTGAAGCCGGGGTCATCGATCCAGTAGGGGCGCCCCAGGCGCAGGGGGATTTCCTTGAGTTTTTGCCGGAACAGGGGCACTACGTGCAGGCGGCTACGCAGGTATGACACAAACGTACTGAAGGCCAGGGGATCGCTCAGGCCGCTGGCGTCGAACAGGTACACACCGCCAATGTGCATGGGGGTGGTTTCTGACTCCAGGTAGAGAAACGAGGCATCCAGTTCCGACAGCTGACGCATCCAGCGCACTCCCTTGTGTGTCACGGTTAAGGTTGCGGGCCTTGGAGTATAGCCCATGGCATGATCGGGCCTATTGGCCCCGATGCCCCGATTTTATTCCGGTTGAAGCCATTTGTGGATGGTCTCATCGTTGCTGAGTCTGTCCCAGAACCACATCAGTGCCTTGCCTTTGTCTTCGCTGTGGCGGGCCAGATGTACGCTGATGGCGGCGCGGGGTTCACTCGTCTCTTTGGCAATAAGCGAGCCCCGAGCAAGCTGTTCCCGGATTCGCGGGTAGGGGAGCCAGCCAACGCCCAGGCCTGCCTCCTGGGCCAGAATTTTTTGGTCAATGTTGCTGACGGTGAGGGTTCTCTGGCGCCGGAATATTCCCGCATGGCCGGGTGGCAGCGAGCGCGACGTATCCGCCGCTACCGCTGCAGGATACTGTGCAATATCCGCTTCGGCCAGCGGGCCGGTCTCACTGGCGAGAGGGTGTTCTGCGCCTACGGCAAACACAAACGGTACCTCCCCCAGTGATTTGGTGGCGAAAGCTCCGGCAGGTTTGCTCAGCAGGTCAGCCCCGACAACCATATCAACGCGACGGCTTTGCAGGGCATCCCAGGCACCGGCGAAGACTTCTTCGATAATCTGCACATCAACCGGAACCCCGAGCTGATGAAAATCCCGAATGGCCGGAAACAGGCATTCAGCCGGCAGCAGCGAGTTAAAGCCAATACGCAGCCGGGTTTCCCAGCCCTGGGCCACCTGCCGCGTGGTATGGGCAAGGTTCTCAGCGGCTTCCAGCAGTGAACGCCCCTCCTCGAGCAGATACCGCCCCGCCGAGGTCAGCACAGCCTTATGGCCGCTGCGGTCAAAGATACTGACGTTCAGATCCTCTTCGAGCTTCTGAACCGTGTAACTGATGGCGGATGGCACCCGGAACAGCTCCGAGGCAGCCCCGGCAAAACTGCCCTTGCGGTCAATGGCGTCCAGCACTTTGAGTGCGTCAATCGTAATGGCTGTATGCATGTTCGAATAATCTGAAAGTGTTTGCCAGAAATGCTTGCTATCAGCCTACCAGCCCACCCGGTAACCTGTCTCCAACATTTGTAAACGGGGTCAGACCCCTGTGAATTAATGTGGACAAATAAATTGGGGTCAGACCCCTGTTGATAAATTGGGGTCAGACCCCTGTTGATAAGTCTGCAGTTATTCACAGGGGTCTGACCCCAGGGGAGGTTTTATGGGTTTGTTGGTTGATGGTCAGTGGCACGATGAGTGGTACGACACCGAGAAAACCGGTGGTAAGTTTGAGCGGGAAGCGGCGCGGTTCCGTAACTGGGTGACCGCGGACGGCTCGCCCGGCCCGGCCGGGGAGGGCGGTTTTGCAGCGGAGAGTGGGCGCTACCACCTGTATGTGTCGATGGCCTGCCCCTGGGCGCACCGGACACTGATTTTCCGGAAGCTTAAGGGGCTTGAGCAACACATTGGGGTGTCGGTTGTGCATCCGGATATGGTGGAGAATGGCTGGGAGTTCCGGGAGGATGACCCGGCTCACCATGATCACCTCTACCAGTCGCAGTTTATGCATCAGATTTACACGCGGGCCGCGCCAGACTATTCCGGGCGGGTGACCGTACCGGTGTTGTGGGATAAGCGCCAGGAAACCATTGTCAGTAATGAGTCTGCCGATATCATCCGGATGTTCAATTCCGCGTTTAACGGCCTGGAAGGCGTGAATTCCGGTCTGGATCTATACCCGGAGCAGCTGCACCAGCAGATCGATTCGGTGAACGAGCGGGTTTATGACACCGTTAACAATGGTGTTTACAAGGCCGGCTTCGCGACTGCACAGGACAAATACGAAGAAGCCTACAGCGCGCTGTTTGATTCTCTGGACTGGCTTGAGCAGATCCTGGCGGGGAAGCGCTATCTGACCGGCAGTCAGCTTACCGAAGCAGACTGGCGCTTGTTCACCACGTTGGTTCGGTTTGATGCCGTGTATTACAGCCATTTCAAGTGCAATCGACAGCAGATCAGGGATTATCCGAACCTGTCAGGTTATGTGCGGGAGTTGTACCAGGTGCCCGGCGTGGCCGAGACCGTGGATATTCGGCAGATAAAGCGGCATTACTATGTCAGCCAGCGCACGATCAACCCGACACAGGTGGTGCCGGTGGGCCCAGAGCTGGACTTCGATGCGCCCCATGGCCGCGAGCAGGTTGGCTAAGGCACTAGAACGGGCGGCGCCTGATGGTTTGCCGCCCGGCTCGATAGTCAGCTGACTCGGGCTACCGCCACTTCAGTCAGCAACTCCAAGGCCTTCCGGTGCTCAGACTCGGGCAGGGAGTTGAGCAGGTTGCAGGCGATCTGTGCCTGTTCCTTTGCCTTGGCCATGGTGTATTCAATGGCGCCGGAGGCTTTGACAATCTCCAGTACCTTGGGCAGGTCGTCCAGACCGCCCTTGCGGATGGCCTGTCGAATCAGTTGTCGCTCTTCGTCGCTGCCGTTGGCCATGGCGTAAATCAGAGGCAGAGTGGTTTTGCCTTCGGCCAGGTCGTCGCCCACGTTTTTGCCCATGGCTTCGGCGTCGCCCAGATAATCGAGAACGTCGTCCACCAGCTGGAACGCCAGGCCCAGGTGCTTGCCGTAGTCTTTCAGTGCAGCTTCCTGTGTGTCATCGGCACCCGCCAGCAGCGCGCCGGTATGGGAGGACGCCTCGAACAGCATGGCGGTCTTGTTGTGAATGACGACCATGTACTGCTCTTCGGTAAGATCCGGGTTTTTTACATTCATTAACTGCATTACTTCGCCTTCGGCAATCACCGCCGTGGCGTGGGACAGCACGTTCATGATCGGCAGACTTTCCAGTTCCACCATCATCTCGAAGGCTCGGGCGTAGAGGAAATCACCTACCAATACACTGGGAGCATTGCCCCATTTTGCGTTGGCGGTGCTGCGGCCCCGGCGCATGTCGGAGGTATCCACTACGTCGTCATGCAACAGGGTGGCGGTGTGCAGGAATTCAATGACGACGGCCAGCTTGAGGTGTTCGCTTTCGCTGTAGCCTGCGGCCCGGCTGGATAGCAGTACCAGAAGCGGTCTCAGGCGTTTGCCGCCGCTTTCAATGATGTATTGAGCGATCTTCTCAACCATCGGGACGTCAGAGGCAAGCCGCTGGATTATCAGGTCATTGACGCGGCTGAAGTCTTCCGCCACGGTGTCGTGGATACGCTGGGCTGTCATCGGGCTGGTACGTCCCTTGCTGGTGTTTTCGTTGAGTTTTCGGGCAGGACGCGGCAATGCTAGGTATTGCTGCCTACAGTGTCAACTTGCCCGGGAATCTGACTTGTATTGCCCGGCGGCTTTTCGTACAATCACGCGCCCAACTCATCCCAACCTGCGCTCCCTGCAATAGGGTCGCCAGAGCGCCTCCCTTAGAACCAGGTGGATAAGAGCAGGGATGGGTCAATCGCGGAGACTATGAATGTACGCAGTTATTGTTAGCGGTGGTAAGCAGCACCGTGTAAAAGAAGGCGAAACTCTGAAACTGGAAAAGCTGGAAGTTGAAACCGGCGGCTCTGTTGAGTTCGATCGTGTTCTTCTGGTTGCCAACGGTGACGACGTTAAAGTCGGTGCCCCGGTAGTTGATGGCGCCAAGGTGACCGCTGAAGTGGTTAGCCACGGTCGTCACGACAAGATCAACATCATCAAGTTCCGTCGTCGTAAGCATCACATGAAGCGTCAGGGCCACCGTCAGTGGTTTACTGAAGTCAAGATCACGGGTATCCAGGGCTAAGCCCTCGAATAACCCCTTAATGAAGGAGGCTGGTAATGGCTCATAAAAAGGCAGCAGGTAGTACCCGTAACGGTCGCGATTCCGAGTCGAAACGACTTGGTGTCAAGCGCTACGGCGGTGAGACTGTCACTGCAGGCAGCATCATCATTCGTCAGCGTGGCACCCGTTTCCACGCTGGCAGCAACGTAGGCATTGGCAAGGACCACACCCTGTTCGCGAAAGCGGAAGGTCAGGTGAAGTTCGAGACCAAAGGCCCGCAGAACCGCAAGTTCGTGAGCATCGTTCCGGCTGCGTAAGCAGCGGCGATCCGGTTCTGTCGAACCTTGGATGAGCCTGATATGCTGATCTGATCAGCCCTCAGGTGAATCCGGAGCCCCGCAAAGCTTCCATGAGGCTGCGGGGCTTTTTAGTTTATGCAAAGGCATCAGGCGTATGAAATTTGTAGACGAAGCCACCATCATTGTTGAAGCCGGTAAAGGCGGCCATGGCTGCTTGAGTTTCCGGCGGGAAAAGTATGTACCCAAGGGTGGTCCCGACGGCGGTGACGGCGGGGATGGCGGTTCCGTCTATCTGGAGGCAGACAGCGCTCTGAACACGCTCATCGATTACCGCTTCCAGCGCAAACACAAGGCCCAGAATGGCGAGCCGGGTGCTGGCCGTAACTGCACGGGTAACAAGGGTGAAGACCTTGTTCTGCCGGTACCGGTGGGCACCACCGTTGTCGATATGGATACCCACGAAGTGCTGGGCGATCTCACCAAAGAAGGTCAGCGCCTGAAAGTGGCCCAAGGTGGTTTTCATGGCCTGGGGAATACCCGTTTCAAGTCATCAGTCAATCGTGCCCCACGACAGACCAGCAAAGGCTCGGAAGGTGAGACCCGTAATTTGCGCCTGGAGCTGAAGGTTCTGGCGGATGTCGGTTTGCTGGGTATGCCCAATGCCGGAAAATCTACTTTCATTCGTTCGGTATCTGCGGCAAAACCAAAGGTGGCTGACTACCCGTTTACCACGTTGGTACCAAATCTGGGTGTGGTTAGTGTTCAGGCTCATCAGAGCTTTGTTATTGCGGATATTCCGGGGTTGATCGAAGGCGCTGCCGAGGGCGCAGGGCTGGGTATCCGCTTCCTTAAACATCTGGTGCGTACCCGCTTGTTGCTGCACTTGGTGGATGTGGCGCCTTACGATGGTTCGTCCCCCGTGGAGGCGGTAAAGGCCATTGCTCACGAGTTGGAGAAGTTCAGTGAAACCCTGGCGAGCCGCCCCCGCTGGCTGGTGCTGAACAAGGTCGATATGGTGCCAGAAGAAGATCGTGAAGCCCGTTGCCAGGCCATCGTGGATGAGCTTGGCTGGGAAGGTCCGGTATTCCGCATCTCGGCATTGAGTGGTGAAGGCACCAAGCCGTTGGTTCAGGCGGTGATGCGCTGGATTGAAGAGCAAGCGGAGCAGGAAGCTGAGAACCCAGAAGTTGCCGAGCAGGAGGCCGCTCGTCGCCGCCGGATGGACGAAGAGGCACGCGCCAGAATTGAAGCTGATCGACAGGCTCGCAGGGCTGCGCGAGAAGCCGATGACGATGATGACTTTGACGACGACGATTACGACGTCGAAGTCGTCTACGCCCCTGAGTAAACTGCAACCCCAAGGGACAGAATCACAATCATGAGTGAACGCCTCCAGCTCCGAAAGGCTCGACGTCTGGTTATCAAAATTGGTAGTGCCTTGCTTACCGATGATGGCAAGGGGCTGGATGTCGCGGCCCTCGGGTTGTGGGTAGACCAGATTGCGGAGCTGATTGCCGAAGACGTGGAAGTGGTGGTGGTGTCCTCGGGTTCGGTGGCTGAAGGCATGAGTCGACTGGGCTGGAGCTCGCGGCCCCAGCATTTGCACGAGTTGCAGGCCGCTGCGGCAGTTGGTCAAATGGGCCTGGTGCAAACCTGGGAGGCGCAGTTCAAGCGCCATGATATTCACACCGCCCAGATCCTGCTCACCCACGATGACCTCTCGGATCGCAAGCGTTATCTGAACGGCCGTAGCACGCTGCGCACCCTTCTGGATTATGGTGTGGTGCCCATCGTCAATGAAAACGACACGGTGGTGACCGACGAAATCCGTTTCGGTGACAACGACACCCTGGGCGCGCTGGTGGCCAATCTGATCGAAGCCGATGGTCTGATCATCCTGACCGACCAGCTGGGGTTGTTTAACAAGGACCCCCGTAAGCACCAGGACGCCGAGCTGGTTACCGAGCGTAGAGCCGAGGATCGTGATTTGGATGCGATGGCCGGCGGTGGCGCCGGGGCGCTCGGCCGTGGCGGTATGCTGACCAAACTTCGGGCCGCCCGGTTGGCCGCCCGTTCCGGAGCTTTCACAGTGATTGTCGGTGGGCGTATTGAGCATGCGATTTCTCGCCTGCGCCAGGGAGATGTGATTGGCACGTTGTTGCTTCCAGAGCAGGGCAGAATGGCGGCTCGCAAACAGTGGATTGCCAGCCATCTGCAAACCCGGGGTAAGTTGACGCTGGATGATGGTGCGGTAAAGGTGTTGCGCCAGGGCGGTCGCAGTTTGTTGCCGGTAGGCGTGAAGGCAATTGCCGGCCAGTTCCGGCGGGGCGAGATGGTGTCATGTGTTGACCTGAATGGTCGGGAAATTGCCCGCGGGCTGGTAAACTACGATGCTGACGAAGCAAGGGCCATTGCCGGCCGCTCAAGTGATCGCATTGCCGATGTGTTGGGTTATGTCTCTGACGAAGAGATGATTCATCGGGATAATCTGGTTGTGGTCTGATTTGTTCGTATAACAGGTAAATTTCAGGCACAAAAAAACCGGCATGAAGCCGGTTTTTTATGAGCGCAAGATTCAGGCAGCTTTCAGGGCCTTGATCTTGGCGTTCAGGCGGCTCTTATGACGAGCAACCTTGTTCTTGGCGAAGATGCCTTTGTTGACCATGCTGTCCAGAATCGGCTGAGCGGTCTTCAGGGCTTCTTGAGCGCCTTCGTAGCTGCCGGCTTTGATCTGGGCGTCTACTTTCTTCATGTAAGTACGTGCCATGGAACGCAGGCTGGCGTTGTGCTTGCGGTTTTTCTCGTTCTGACGAGCGCGCTTCTTGGCTTGCGGGGAATTTGCCACCGTAAAACTCCTGAAATTCGTTGCTGTAACTACTGAATATGTTTACATCGCAGGCGCGCCAAAACCAGCGCGTCGGAATAAATGACGCGGAACTATGCCGCCGAAAGCCCCAAATGTCAAGGCCGGCGGCGCAGTAATCCCCGCGTTGAAAAGGCCTGTGATACACTCCCGCATCGCCTGCATGGGGCCTGATCCGGCTGTGGCTGGCACCTTGCGGATTACCGAAACGCCGTTCCGGCTTGAACTCTGGATTTCTGGACGCCCATAACCATGTCATCGGAACCTCGACCAATAGATTCTCAGCCCCCAGTTCAGGAGCCGCCGAAAGCGCCCGGCTTGCTGCGTTCATCCGGGGTGGTTGGCGTGATGACTATGCTCTCGCGGGTGCTGGGGTTGGTGCGGGATATGGTGATTGCTCGCTATTTCGGGGCCGGCACCGCAGCGGATGCCTTCTTCGTGGCGTTCAAGATTCCCAACTTCCTGCGCCGCCTGTTTGCTGAAGGCGCCTTCTCTCAGGCCTTCGTGCCGGTGCTGTCGTCTTACCGGGAAAAACGCGACATCTCCGAGGTCAAGCGCCTAGTGGATGCGGTGGCTGGCTCTCTTGGCCTGGTGCTGCTGGCGGTTACGCTGGTAGCGATGCTCGGGGCTCCGGTACTGACCACGATATTTGCGCCGGGCTTTCTGGGCGATGAGGTCAAGTTTGCTTTGGCCAGCGATATGCTGCGCATTACCTTTCCGTACCTGCTGCTGATCTCTCTCACGGCGTTCGCCGGTGGCATTCTGAACAGCTACGACCGGTTTGCGATTCCGGCGTTTACACCGGTGTTGCTGAATCTGTCCATGATCGGGGCGGCTATTTTCCTGGCCCCGTTAATGGATGAACCCGTCATGGCGCTGGCCTGGGGCGTATTTATCGCCGGTGCCCTGCAGCTGTTTTTCCAGTTACCGTTCCTGATGCGCCTGGGGCTGCTGCCGAGGCCGAGGGTGGATTACAAACACGAAGGCGTCAGCCGCATTCTCAAACTGATGGCGCCGGCGTTATTTGGCGTGTCGGTTAGCCAGATCAACCTGTTGCTCGATACCGTGCTGGCGTCGTTCCTGCAAACCGGCAGCGTATCCTGGCTTTATTACTCCGATCGACTGGCGGAGCTGCCGTTGGGCGTATTCGGCATTGCCATTGCCACGGTGATTCTGCCCAGCCTGTCGCGCAAGCATGCGGCGGCGTCCAAAGATCAGTTTGCCGCCACCCTGGATTGGGCCGTGCGCGCGGTGCTGTTGATTGGTGTGCCGGCGGCGCTGGCACTGGCGCTGCTGGCAGAGCCGCTGATTGCCACCCTGTTCCATTATGGTGAGGTGACCGATCGTGATGTGACCATGTCGGCCCAGAGCCTGCGGGCTTATTCCGCCGGCCTACTGGCATTCATGTTGATCAAGGTGCTGGCGCCGGGCTTTTTCTCCCGGGAAGACACCAAAACTCCGGTCAAGATCGGTGTCATTGCCATGGTGGCCAACATGGCCTTCAATCTGGCGTTAATTGTGCCCCTGGCACATGCTGGCCTGGCGCTGGCGACGTCCATCTCCGCCTGGTTGAACGGCTACCTGCTCTGGCGCGGATTGCGCAAAGAAGGCGTCTGGAAAAGTCAGCCGGGCTGGCCCAGATTCCTCATGCAGTTGTTGGTGGCCAATGCTGCCCTGGCGGCGGTGGTGTTCTGGCTGAATGCCCCGGTGGCAGACTGGCTTGCAGCGAGCGGGCTGCAGCGGGCGACGGATATGGGGATTCTGGTCGTTGCCGGGGTGGCGGCCTATTTTGTGGCTCTGGCCCTGGTAGGTGTGCGGGTTCGCCAGTTCCGCCAGAAGTAAGCAGCCTCAAGATTTCTACCGCACCCCTGCATGGGGTATAATCGCGCGTTTTCTCACCAGCGCATCTCGCTTTTCGGGCAGGTGCGCCACAAAGCCAGCTGGCAAGTTAAGGTTCGCAGTACATGCGTCTGATTCGAGGCCTGACCAATCTTAAGCGCCTGTCCGGGCAAGCGGATTCGCCGCTCGCCGATGGCTGTGTGGCGACCATCGGCAACTTTGATGGCGTGCACCTGGGCCACAAAACCATTATTGATCAGGTAAAGCAGAAAGCCGCTGAGCTGGATGTGCCCTCGGTGGTGATGATTTTTGAGCCTCAGCCCCGGGAGTTTTTTCAGGGTGCTGACGCGCCACCAAGACTGATGCCGTTTCGCCAGAAATTCGAAGCGTTGTTGGCGGAGGGCGTGGATGTGGTGCTGTGCATCCGTTTCGACGAGCGATTCCGCAGTTACTCTGCCATGGGCTTTGTGGAAGATGTGCTCATCCAGGGCCTGGCGGTGCGCCATCTTGTGGTGGGCGATGACTTCCGTTTTGGCTGCGACCGGGCCGGGGACTTCAGATTGCTGGAGCAGGTGGGCCAAGAGCATGATTTTACCGTCGAAAACACCCGCACTGTGACGGTAGATGGCGAGCGGGTCAGCAGTACCCGCGTGCGCAATGCCCTGAATGTGAACGGCCTTAAGGAAGCGGAACGTTTGCTCGGGCACCCTTATCGCATTCACGGCCGGATTGTTTACGGGCGCCAGCTGGGGCGCCAGATCGGCGCCCCCACAGCCAACATTCTGCTGCATAAGATGCCGGCACTGCGTGGTGTGTACGTGGTGCGGGCCCGGCTTGAAACCGGTGAATGGCGCGATGGCGTGGCCAATATCGGCCTGCGCCCCACGGTAGACGGCAAGCGGCCGTCACTGGAAGTGCACCTGTTCGACTTTGCTGGCACACTTTATGGCCAGCACCTGGAAGTGGTGTTCTGCCATGGCCTGCGGGACGAAGTGAAATTCGACTCTGTTGACGAACTTCGGCAACAGATCGCCCGGGATTTTGAGCATGCCCGGGCCTGGCTGGCGAATAACCCCGCCACGCCGGAAACCTGATTCAACTGACCAACCAAAGAGTACGCACACAAACATGAGCGACTACAAGCATACCCTGAATCTGCCGGAAACCGCGTTCCCCATGCGCGGCAACCTGGCCAAGCGTGAGCCGGACATGCTCAAGCACTGGCAGGACCTGGACGTATACGGCAACCTGCGCAAGCAGCGTGAAGGCCGGGAAAAGTTCATCCTGCACGATGGCCCTCCCTACGCCAACGGCAGCATTCACATCGGGCATGCGGTCAACAAGATTCTGAAAGACATGATCGTGAAATCCCGCAGTTTCATGGGCTATGACGCACCCTACGTGCCCGGCTGGGATTGCCACGGCCTGCCCATCGAACACAAGGTGGAGCAGGAAATCGGCAAAGCCGGCGTGAAGGTGGATTACAAAACCTTCCGCCAGGCCTGTCGTGATTACGCGATCAAGCAGGTTGAAGGCCAGAAAGCCGATTTTATTCGACTGGGTGTGATGGGCGAGTGGGACAAGCCCTACCTGACCATGGACCCGAAAGTTGAAGCGGGCATTGTGCGGGCGCTGGGCAAGATCGTGGCCAAGGGCCACCTGGTGCGCGGATTCAAGCCGGTTTACTGGAGTGTGGTTGGTCAGTCCGCACTGGCAGAAGCCGAAGTTGAATACCAGGATAAAACCTCGACCCAGATCGACGTGCGCTTCACCGCCGTGGATCAGGACGCAGTCCTCAAAGCCTTCGGAACCGACGGCGGCCAGGGTGATGTATCCCTGGTGATCTGGACCACTACTCCCTGGACCATTCCCGCCAACCAGGCGGTGTCCATCGGCGCCGATCTTGAATACGCCCTGGTGCAGCTGGATGCCGGCAACGGCCCGGAGCGCATGATCCTGGCCACCGACATGGTGCAGGGCATCATGGCCCGCTGGGGCGTGGAAGATTATCAGGTGCTGGCCAATGTGGCCGGTGCCGCGTTGGAAAACCAGCTGTTGCACCATCCGGTGTATGACAAACAGGTTCCGGTGCTACTGGGCGACCACGTTTCCCTGGATGCCGGTACCGGTGCTGTGCACACCGCACCAGACCACGGCATGGAAGACTTTGAAGTAGGCAAAGCCTACGGCATTGGCACCATCAATCTGGTTAAAGCCGACGGCACCTACACCGAAGCTGCTGGCGAGTTTGCCGGTGTACACGTATACAAGGCCGACGAGCCGGTGTGCAGCGCGCTGGAGCGTGAAGGTAAGCTGGTACGTTCGGAGAAATTCCGCCACAGCTACCCGCACTGCTGGCGTACCAAAACCCCGCTGATCTACCGGGCCACGCCCCAGTGGTTCATCAGCATGGACAAGCTCAACCTGCGTGCCGATGCCCTGGAGGCCATCAAAGGCGTCCGCTGGGTTCCGGGCTGGGGCCAGAATCGCATTGAAGCCATGTTCGAGCAGAGCCCCGACTGGTGTATCTCCCGTCAGCGTACCTGGGGGGTGCCGATTACCCTGTTTATCCACAAGGAAACCCAGGAACTGCACCCCGACACCCAGGAACTGTTCGAGAAAGTCGCTCAGGCGGTTGAGGCCGGCGGCATTGACGCCTGGTACGAGTTGGATCAGAGCGAACTGCTAGGCGCAGACGCCGACCAGTACGAGAAGGTGCTGGATACCCTGGACGTATGGTTCGATTCTGGCGTCACCCACGACTCGGTTTTGCGGGTACGTGAAGAGCTGGGCCAGTTCCCGGCCGACATGTACCTGGAAGGCTCTGACCAGCACCGTGGCTGGTTCCAGTCGTCCCTGAAAACCTCCATCGCCATGAACGGCGTGGCCCCGTACAAGCAGGTGCTGACCCACGGCTTCACCGTGGACGCCAAAGGTTACAAGATGTCCAAATCCATGGGCAATGTGATCGCGCCACAGGAAGTGATGAACGAACTGGGTGCCGACATCCTGCGCTTGTGGGTATCCGCCACCGACTACAGCGGTGAAATGAGCGTCTCTAAGGACATCCTGCGCCAGACGGCAGACGGCTATCGCCGTATCCGTAACACCGCCCGCTTCCTGCTGAGCAACCTGACCGGGTTTGATCCGGAGCAGCACATGGTAGCGCCGGAAGACATGATTGCCCTGGACCGCTGGATGGTGGACCGTGCCCTGCAGCTGCAGAACGAACTGCACGAAGACTACGGCAACTACGCCTTCCTGAAAATTTACCAGAAAGTGTACAACTTCTGTGAGGCCACCCTGGGCGGTTTCTACCTGGACATCATCAAAGACCGCCAGTACACCACCCAGGCCGACAGCCTGGCCCGGCGATCCTGCCAGACGGCGCTCTATCATGTGGCCGAAGCGCTGGTGCGCTGGATTGCGCCGATCCTGAGCTTCACCGCCGATGAAATCTGGCAGCACCTGCCAGGCAAGCGCGGCGACACCGTGTTCTACGAAACCTGGTACGAAGGCCTGACCGCACTGCCGGACGACTTCAAGCTAGGCCGCGATTACTGGCGCGAGATCTACGCGGTGAAAGAAGCCGTCAACAAATGCCTGGAAGAAGCCCGTGCCCGTGGCGAGATCAAAGGCTCTCTGAGTGCCGAAGTCACCCTGTACTGCGAAGGTAGTTTGGCCGAGCGCCTGAACCACCTGGGCGAAGAGTTACGCTTTGTACTGATTACCTCAGAAGCTACCGTGAAACCGGTGAGCGAAGCGACGGGCGCCGAGCAAACCAACCTGGAAGGCCTGCTGGTGAAAGTGCAGCCGGCTGCCCACGCCAAGTGCGAACGCTGCTGGCACCACCGCGAAGATGTGGGTGCCAATGAGCAGCACAGCGACCTGTGCGGCCGCTGCGTCACCAACGTGGAAGGCCCGGGCGAAACCCGCGCCTACGCCTGATGGACGCTGTGATGACTGAAGCCCGTGTGGGTAGCAAATTAAAATGGTTGTGGCTGGCGGTGCTGGTGATAGCCCTGGACCTGGGCACCAAAGCCCTCGCCACCGCCATGCTCACCTACGGCAACCCCGTACCGGTGATGCCCAGCTTCAACCTGACCCTGCTGCACAACACGGGCGCTGCTTTCAGCTTCCTGGCGGATGCCGCCGGCTGGCAGCGCTGGTTCTTCGTAACCCTGGCCATCGTGGTCAGCGTGGTACTGGTAGGCTGGCTCAGAAAACTCCAGAGCCACGAAACCTGGATGGCCATCGCCATCGTACTCATCCTTGGTGGCGCCCTTGGTAACGTCTACGACCGGGTAGTGCATGGCTACGTGGTGGACTTCCTGCACTTCTACTGGCAGGACTGGCATTTCCCGGCCTTCAACCTGGCCGACACCGCCATCACCATCGGTGCCGCCATGATGATACTCGACGCATTCCGCAAACCCGCTGACGACAGCGGCGATGCCAACCGGAGCAACTGATTCCCATGAAAGACCTACCTATCGACAAGGGAACCCGCGTAAAACTCCACTTCGCCCTCAAATTTGAGGATGGCGAAACCGTGGACACCACCTTCGATAAAGAACCGGCCACCCTGGAAATCGGCGACGAAAACCTGCCGGAGAACTTCGAGGCCTACTTAATGGGCCTGAAAGCCGGCGACCACCAAACCTTCCAGGTGCCACCGGAAAAAGCCTTCGGCCAGCACAACCCCAGCAACGTACAGACCTTCAAACGCCACGAATTCAGCGCCGACATGGTGCTGGAGCCCGGCGTGGTGGTGTCTTTCGCCGACGCGCGCCAGCAGGAGCTGCCCGGTGTGATCAAACGGGTGGAAGGTGATCAGGTGGATGTGGACTTTAATCACCCGCTGGCAGGGCATACACTGAACTTTGAAGTGAAGATCATTGATGTGGAGCCGGCTGGGCCTACGCATTGATGGCCAAGGCGCGGCCCTGAACAGCTAACTCGAATATAGCGGGATGCGGGGAGGAGCTTTCAGGGACTGTCTGCAGCAGGAATGCTGCAGTCAAGCGTACACGGACGTATTCACAGCGTGTCCCTGAAAGCTCCTCCCCGCAGCACGCGGGCGACCAACTCCACCAGGCGGAAACTCCAAAGGCAAGATGATGCAAATCCGACTCGCTAACCCCCGTGGCTTCTGTGCCGGCGTAGACCGCGCCATAGAAATCGTAAACCGCGCCCTCGACGTATTCGGCGCCCCCATCTACGTACGCCACGAAGTCGTCCACAACAAATTCGTCGTCGACAACCTCCGCAACCGCGGGGCCATCTTTGTTGACGAACTGCACGAAGTGCCAGACGACAAACTGGTCATCTTCAGCGCCCACGGCGTGTCCCAGGCAGTACAGAACGAAGCCGCCCGCCGCGGCCTGAAAGTGTTCGACGCCACCTGTCCGCTGGTCACCAAAGTCCACATGGAAGTCATGCGCTACAGCCGCGACGGCCGCGAGTGCATCCTCATCGGCCACCACGGCCACCCGGAAGTAGAAGGTACTATGGGCCAGTACGACCACAGCAACGGCGGCGACATCTACCTGGTAGAAGACGAAGCCGACGTGCAAAAGCTGGAAGTGAAAGACCCCAGCCGCCTGGCCTACGTCACCCAAACCACCCTCTCCATGGACGACACCGCCCGAGTGATCGACGCCCTGCGCGCCAAATTCCCGGACATCGAAGGCCCCCGCAAGGACGACATCTGCTACGCCACCCAGAACCGCCAGGATGCCGTCAAGCAGTTGGCCGGAGACTGCGACCTGATGCTCGTTGTTGGTTCCCCCAACAGCTCCAACTCCAACCGCCTGCGGGAACTGGCCGAACGTATGGGCACCCCAGCCTACCTGATCGACGAAGCTGCCCAGATTGATCCGCAATGGCTGGAAGGCAAACAGGCCGTCGGTGTAACGGCAGGTGCCTCGGCACCGGAAGTGCTGGTGGCGGATGTGATTAGCCGGCTGAAGGAGCTGGGTGGGGAAGAGCCTCAGGAAGTGGCGGGCAGGGAGGAAAATATTGTGTTTTCCATGCCTAAGGAGTTGCGGATTGATGTGGTTGAGGTCAGTTGACCTCAATCACAGTTGAGCTACGTCACACTTTTTCCTAAAGCATCCCGCTTATCCCTGTGCAATAACCGTTTGTCATCTCAATACTGCACCCTTCAGTCCCCCTGCCTAGAATGAAATTGGGTTAATAATGGAGTAATCAATGTCACCGCTGATTCAACACCGGGGTTTTACGCTCATTGAGCTCCTCGTCACCTTAGCTGTGCTTGTCATTGTGACAACGGTTGCAGTGCCGAGTTTTCGTAATCTTGCTGAGAGTAATCGAATGACTGGTCTGGCCAACGAAATGGTCGCTGCCTTGAACCTGGCCCGCAGTGAAGCCGTGAAACGGGGAGCTCCTGTCTCTGTCTGCGCAGCAGCAAGTGGATGGGAGGGCGGCTGGTCAGTCCGAGAGGGGGCGGCCTGTACAGGAACCATCCTTCGGGTATGGGATGCGCCGGACGCCGGGCCGACTATGACAACAAAGCCAGCCAGTCTCAACAGGGTTACATTCGCGGCCCTGGGCAATAGAGCTAATGCGATCGAATGTATTCATCTTTCAGGCGCGAGCTCTTCAGATGACAGAGTGTTGTTGGTTGGGGCGTCTGGCGCTATCAGCGTGGCTCGGAGGGACGAATGTCCGACAACATAAAGTTTCAAGCCTCGGGTTATCTCCACGGTTCAAGGCCCGTGATGCAGAAAGGTTTCTCACTGATTGAAGTACTCATTACTGTGCTCATTCTGGCAATAGGCCTATTGGGGCTTGCGTCGCTGCAGGCGAACTCCTTAGTGGGTAATCAGCAGTCTTATATGCGCTCCCAGGCAACCAGTCTTGCCTACGATATGACAGACCGTCTGCGCGCGAACAAAAGGGCGGCTCTCGATGGGGACTATAACTCTTCATTCGGAGATGCTGTCACTTGTGGCGTGCCCCAGGGAGGAGGAACCGTTGCAGAGGATGATCTCGAATCCTGGCAAATTGCCTTGGCATGCGCCCTAACGGAGGGGCGTGGGGCCGTAGACGTCGACGGCGGGTCGGGCATTGCAACAATACGCGTGCGTTGGACCAATGGTCGCTCTGGCGGTACCGATACAGAAACGTTTGTCACGAGGACGGCATTGTGAGCATTTCAACCTTCGCACCGTCAAATCTGTCCAAGTCGAAGCAGGCTGGATTATCCCTCATAGAGCTAATGATTGCAGTATTGCTTGGGCTACTGCTTATTGCTGGTGTAATCAACATATTCCTGGGAACACAGCAAACCAATCGTACCCAGGAAGCACTAGCGCGAGTCCAGGAGACAGGCCGGTTTGCGGTAGAGATATTGAGCCGTCAGGCCCGAGAGGCCGGCATGAATGGCTGCCCGGCTGGTTCCGTGAACAATCTGCTTGATCCCAGTGGAACGGGTTACGATGCAGCCAGTATGGCTGGTTCCGAGCCTTTCTCTTTCATAGATCCGGATGATCTGGGCGGACATGTTAGAGGCCACGTTTTGACCATCAACGGAGCCCGTAGACTTGATTTGAATCTGGAGGCTTCAGGGAATGGATCCGCGGGAGGTGGTGGCCAGATTCCACCAATCAACTTGACCAGTAATAATGGTATCGCCAAAGGGACGATTATCACCGTGGTAGGTGCCGACGGGTATACCTGTGATCTTTTTCAAACAGGATCGGCACAGAATTCCAGCAATTTGCAGCGTTCGACCAACGATACTCCCGGCAATTTGAGCGTCTCCCAGGCTCGTGGTGTTTACTCCGCATTCTTCGGACCGATCGAAGTGTTTGAGATGGCGAGCTCCAGTTATTACATCCGAAATAATCCGGCAGGGATTCCCAGTCTCTATGTCTTGTCCCGAGGCGATCTGGATGAAGTCGTTGAGGGTGTGTACGACATGCGGTTGGAATATGGTATCGACAGCAACGGAAATGGTCGTGTTAACCAGTACGTTAATCATGAAAGTATGACTGCGAACCAATGGGAACAGGCAGCAACGATAAGGATTCATCTTCTTGCCTATAGCGGTGAAGAGGGCCAGATATTAGAAACCGCGCAAACGGGGTTGTTGTTCCGGGATTCACTATTTAATGCCCCTGATAACCGTCTTTATCAGGTATTCACCACCACGGTTGCTGTTAGAAATATGGTGCTATGATGGGTGCTTTCGATATTTTTGAGAAAAGTGAAAGTCAGAAAGGTTCAGCGCTAATCATTTCATTGCTGCTGCTGTTCATTTTAACAATTCTTGCCCTCGCTGGAGCCAGGAACTCTGTTCTGCAAGAGCGGATGACTGGAAATATGGTAGACCGGAACATGGCGTTCCAAGCTGCTGAGGCCGCAATGTCCGAGGGCGAGCGCGAACTTAGGGCCGGCGGATTCCGCAATGCAATATCGGAACGTGATAACCCTGGAAACCCTGATGCCTGGATTACGTTCTTCAACGACACCGGCAACGCAGGCTCTGTGTACGATTTCGATCTGAATATCTCATCGGATGATTATGATTACGAACTCTTCGCCAGCCCAAGGTTCGTTATCGAAGAACTGCCACAAGCCCCGAATCTGGTGGCTGACCAACCCCCCCTGCCAAGCCTGTTCCGAATTACCGTCATAGGCCAGGGTGGTACGGAAAACTCGATTGTTATCTTGCAGTCTGCGTCTCGACTTTGAGTCAACTCAACGGAGTGCTCACTATGAACAAATTTAAATTATCTGCCGGTGCCCGAAAGCTGGGCGTTATGTTCGCTAGCGCATTGATGGCATCGGTAACGCTTTCGTCAGCCACTGCTTATGCTGCCGTCGCCCAAAAACCTTTGTTTTTGACGGGGGAGGGGTTGCCTCCGAACGTTCTGCTTATTCCGGATACCTCTGAGAGTATGCAGGAGGGACTAATTGACGGCCGGGTGGCATTAGACTTTTCAAGCTGCACGCCGGGACAGATTACAAATCCCTCCGTGTGTGTAGCCGGTGCAGCAAACACGCAAAGTAAGGCAAGTATTGTTAAGCGCACTGGGTTGGCTTTGATAGACGATTATATGGACCAGATAAATCTGGGATTGCTGTCCTATCAACAAAGCCCCGCAAGCACTAGAAGGGAAGATTTTAATTCCGGGGGTACCGTCCGTTGGCGATTGGTGGAGCGCTTGTTGGATGTTCGCTATTCCAATAACGCCAATCCCAGTTGGTATGCACCCG
This sequence comes from Marinobacter sp. GH_1, assembly GCF_048595985.1. Lineage (NCBI taxonomy): Bacteria > Pseudomonadati > Pseudomonadota > Gammaproteobacteria > Pseudomonadales > Marinobacteraceae > Marinobacter > Marinobacter sp. GH_1. The sequence goes on from NZ_CP184460.1 coordinate 837,368, forward strand.
GGACCGAGCAGGCCTGGAACTCAGATACAAAAACTAATCGTATACCGGACCCACGCGGAGGGAATCGATGGGTTTTCTTCAATACAGGGGTAGTTGGTTACGATTGGAATACCGCTGACGGCACGAATGGGCTGCCAACGAGTGACAGGGTTTTGTTTACCGAAGAGACCAATACTCGAGATACTGCGAATGACCCGCCCGAATGGTTCCGGCACACCTGGTCACAAATGACCAGTTCTGGTGGGTTGACGAACCTTGGCACGGTGGATATCTATATGACAGATATCCTGAGGCAGCGGGGCATTAGCTCTTGGGGGAGGAGTGTGCTTTTCCTTCCACTTAATCAGGTGGAGTGGAGAAGCACTACAGCGCCAGGTCTTGGCTATTTGCATGTTCCAATCGGCGGGCGAAATGCTGACGGCACTCTGGACTCAAACCATTGGGATCGTTTGCGCACCAAGCTGCAACCGCAGAGAGTGGATTGGAATGGATCCGGTAACCCCATGACGGATTCATCCTGGCCACTTGTCGCTGCAGGATTAACGCCGCTCGAGGGTACAATGCTGACCGCCCGCGATTACTTTTTGGGTGAACGTACGTACTTTAACAATGCTCAAGGAAGAGCGAATAGGGCCGCCATACCACAGAGTTGCGATGCTAATGCGGCTATTTGGATAACTGATGGTTTGCCGTCGGTAAGTTCTGATGGGACGCCTCTAGGACAGAATCCGGTGCAGGCTGTGAGACAGGCTGCAGACGCGGTTGCAACATTCCATGACGATACAGATATTCCTCTCTATGTGATTGGGTTTGCTATGCCGCCTGGCGTAGGCGGTTTGTTTGCAGGTCAAACTGACTTCCCAACTGGTAACCCGCTAGCCCGGATTTCTCATAGGTCCCCAGCAAGTCTCGCAGACTGTGCGGGTTACCGCCATTACCGCTCATTGGCGGCCGTGACTGATCAATAATCGATCAATTCCTGTTGTCCGGACACACGGCCCCCTTTCCCCCATTGAGTCGGGCCGGGGGAGCCCGGGCTTCTATCCCGGAACCAGTTGACGCACCAGGTCAGAGAGTTCGTCTTTGTAAGGATAGGCATCGCTCATCAACACCCGTATGCGCCGAGTGTTGCGAATGATGACCGCGCCCACCTTGATCAGCTTCAGCCGCAGGTTACTGGCGCTCATTCTCTCGAAGGGCGTCTTCTTCAAGTGGGCCCGTAATCGCTCGAACAGCGTGTAGGCAAAGCCCGACAGGAGCAACCGCCACTGATTGGTCCACCACCGCGTGCTGGAGGTGCGATCTGCGAACAGACACAACTGCTGATCCTTGATCCGGTTTTCCATGTCACCCCGGGCACAGTATTGCTCGTAGTAGAGTTTAACGCCGTCGTCGTAACGGGAACTGATAATGAACCTGGGGTTGGCACCCAGTTCGCCTTCCTCCAGACGCGCGATCACCCAGCGGGGGTGTTTCCAGGTTCGGGCCTGGTACTGGAACCGGTAGGTGGCGGAGACTTTTTCACCCAGTTCGTTGTGAGCCTTGCGAACCAGCATCGAGGGTACGTCTACCTCCTTGAGCAGCCGGCTGTTCTTGCTGATGCCGACCAGATAGTCCACGTTGTTCCGGTCGCACCAGCTCAGCAATCGGGGACGGTAAAAGCCGCTGTCACCCCGGAACACGATGCGGGTATCCGGCCAGTACTGCCGAATGAACTTCACCAGCAAGGCCAGAATGGCCCAGCTGTGGCGGCTGTCGCTTCGGTTGCTGGTGCGCAGGTAGCTCACCAGCAGATGGCGACCGCAGAACACGTACAGTGGGAAGTAACAATGGTGATCGTAGTAGGCGTTAAAGAACTTGCCGGGCTGGTCGCCATGCACCGGAACATCGGTGCCATCAAAATCCAGCACAATTTCCTTGGGTGGAGTCTCGTGCTGTTCAATGAAGTGATGCCACAGCAGTTCGTGGGCTTTGACCACCGCCTGCCGGTCCACGCGCTGTTCCATGCGGCACAAGGTCGATTTGCCCGCCAGAATGGCATCTTCACCGGTCGCGGTCTGAAGTGCCTGATCAGTGCGTAGCGCCTCGTGATCGTTCAGGTCTTCGTACCCGGCGGCCACGCCAAAGACCCGCTGCCGGATCATGGTCTGAAGCTTGTGGCGAACCAGTACCGGATTACGGGCATCGTTCAGAACCGTAGCCAGGCGCTGAGTGAGCTGGTGTTGTTTGTCGACTTCGCGAAGTAGGAGCAATCCGGCATCGGAGGTAATGTGGCCACCGGAGAAGTCGGCTTCAATTTGACGGCGAGAGAGTGGCGAGAAGGTCAGTTTTTCAGGTACCATTTTGGAAGCGGCTGTTGGTGCTTGGTGGATTGGTTAGGCTCTTGAAATCATAGCACTTTCAGCCGCTTTCTTTTATCCCGTCATGAGAAATCCGGGCTAGATCTTCTGGCTGAAAAGGGCGGTACTGGAAGCGCTTATGACGCTTCTTCAGAGGCAGAGCTTAAAAATATAATGGACGAAATATTCTCGCAGATCGTGCAGGAAGCGAGGGGAAGCGCTGCTTCAGCAGCAGCAAGTTCAACCAGTCTCCAGACAGATACAGCTATTTTTGTTGCGGGCTTCGACTCTCGTGACTGGACTGGTGAGCTAAAGGCTTACAGGGTTAATCGAAGAGAATCGGATGAAGATTCTTTGTTAGATGAATCTCCGGCTTGGAATGCCGAGGATAAATTACCAGCCCCATCAAGTCGGAATATACTGACATGGGTTCCGGATAGCTCCGCAACTGGATCTGTTGACTGGGCCAAGGGTGATACTAAGTCCTTTACAACTTCTGGGAGTGGCCTCAGTGCCGCTCAGATCTCCGTACTTTCTGCTGGTGGGATTGATGTAGATGATCTCGTTGGGTGGTTGCGCGGGGATCAATCCAACGAGGGAGCTGAGTCTGACGATCTTCGCCGGCGGACACGAGTGCTAGGTGACATCGTTAATTCCAGCCCGTTGTATATTCGAAACCAGAATTTTAACTATCAGTTATTCCCAGAGACTGAGGGCGGAGCCAAGTATAATGCGTTTCTGGATGCTAATCGCGCCAAAGCTCCTTTACTCGCCGTGGCTTCCAATAACGGCATGCTGCATGTGTTTGATGCCCGGTTGCCTTGTCGCTCTGGCGAAACTGCGGCTTCTGACGGTTGCTCCGCTGATGGTGGCAAAGAGGTATTCTCGTATGTTCCCAATGCGCTAATGTCTCGTCTCCCCAATCTTGCCAAGCAAAATTATGATCGAGAGTATTATTTTGACGGCTCTCCGCGCATTGGCCATGTCTATGATGGTACCAACTGGCGTCGAATCCTGGTTGCTAGTCTGGGTGCAGGCGGCAAGGCAGTTGTTGCTATCGACATAGATTCCCAGGAAGTTTTGTGGGAAATCGATGCATCTCATAACGATAATCTTGGTTATGTTCTGGGAGACCCTATTCTTGGCAAAGCCGCAAGCGGCGAATGGATAACGGTTATTCCCAACGGGTACGACAGCGTTAATAACCGGGCATCTTTGATTATTCTAAATACATTGACCGGTGAGGAGATCACCACCTGGACGCCGACAGGGTCCAACCCATCCGGTAACGCGATGTTTGAACCATTGCCGCTTGATGTAACTGGCGATCGAAGGATAGACCGGATTTACGCTGGTGATTTAGAGGGCAATCTCTGGCGCTATGATCTTGACCCCAAGGGCCCTGGTCAGTGGGGAGTGATCAATAAACTCAGGTCTGGAGGCAATGATGGTCCGCTGTTCAAAGCGGTGTCACCGGAAGGGCAAAAGCAGCCAATCACCGTGCGCCCCAATGCGGCAAGAGACTCTTCTGGCATTATTCATCTGGTCTTTGGCACAGGTAAGTATTTTGAAGTTGGTGATAATGCTGTAGCGAATGTTCCCACTCAGTCTCTCTACGGTATTCGCGATGAAGACGATACCGTTGCTCGGTCGGACTTGATCGAGCAGTCAATTATCTATGAGGGGACGGAGCACGGCTTTGATGTCCGGGTATCTACGGATCTTGTTGTTGGTAGTAATAGAAAAGGTTGGAGGCTTGATCTTATCTATGATGGCCAGAACAATGGCGAACGACTGGTGCAGAACCCGATTATCCGAGGCAGCAGAGCCGTATTTGCAACCTTGATACCTGAGCCAAATCCCAACCCTTGTGAACCGGGTGACGGCACTGGCTGGATTATGGAAATAGATGCTTTCAACGGTGCTCGCTTGAGCCAGTCACCGTGGGACCTCAGTGGCGACGGCTTCGGTGAAGAGAGCTTTGTTAATGTGCCTGGTCTGGGTCTGGTTCCAGCCAGCGGTATTCGTTCACCAGTTGGTATCCCAACGATTCCTGCAGTGGTTGAAGATCATCAGTTGAGTGATCGCGAATACAAGTTCGTGGTTGGCTCAACCGGTGACGTCTGGGAACTCCCTGATGAATCGCGGGATGGTGCTGGCCGTCAATTCTGGCGTCAGTTGCGGTAATCAAGTCAGGGCAAGGAGCGGCCAGCTATCAGGGTCGCTCTTTTATCATTTTCGAGGTATTAGGTTATGGTTTTAAAACGGCGTCACCATCAGGGATTCACCCTGATCGAGTTGATGATTGTGGTGGCGATTATCGGGATTATTGCTGCCATCGCTTACCCTTCTTATCAGCGATATGTGCTCAATTCATACCGAACAACGGCCGCGGGCTGCGTGATTGAACTGGCGCAGGCGATGGAGCGGCAGTTTACAGCGTCCATGAGTTATCCGGCAGCGTTACCTGTGCGGGGCTGCACAACAGAAAGCAATATGGATGATAGGTATTCATTTGCCCTGGATGGCGATAACTCCTCGACAACAACGTTCCGAATCACCGCAACACCTCAAGGCGCCCAGACTGCTGATGCGTGCGGAACGCTGGCCTTGAGTCATACCGGGCAGCGCGAGGCAGATGAAACAGGGTGTTGGTAAGCGTATAAATGGTTCAGGAGTACTGTTCATGAAAAAAATATTCATACTGGTTCTAATGCTGTTTTCCCCCCTTGCTTTAGCTAATGAGCGAGTTGTGGTGGTGGAAAACGCGGACTCCGTCGCTGTTACCAGAGTCGTTGTTGCTTCAGGTGAATACTTCCACTTTTCTCCCTCAGCAGTTGAGAGCAAAGATAAGCGTTATACGCTGTCTGATATAACTCCGGGTCGAAATCTGGTGATTGAAACTGAAGTTGGTCGCAACCAGCAAAAACAGATCGTTCAATGGCAGATGATCGAGTCGTTGTAAGCGTTCATTGTTTATTGGTTATTCATGAACAATGCGAGGCCTCCCGCTCCAGCTGACGATAATTTTGCTTCTGGAGCGCTCTATGTCTTCCCGGGCATTAAGGGTAACTTCAATCCGCCCAGGTGTCCCCTTGGTTTCTCCGGTACCCCGAAACTGAAAGAAGTTTTTGGTGGTCGGGAAAGCTAGTAACTTATTGTGCTTTGGTGCTGGGAGCATCTTTTTTAGGAATTCTTCGTTCGTGATCTCTTTCTGATTTAGGGGATCCAGAAATACTCCAAGGGGCTCATTCCAATTGTTGGTGCATTTGTTCTCGTGTATCGGACAAATCGTCACCAAGGCGTTGTGCGAAATCGCGGTATATCTCGCAAACTGAAGGGCTTGATAGAGTTCACGGACTTCGGATTGGTGTTTGCTTTTCTGTATCAAGCCAGAGAAGCTTGGATAAGCCATTGTGATAAGCGTTGTGAGTACGATTAGGCTGACAAGTAGTTCGAGCAGGGTAAACCCTGAGAAGCGAGCGTTCATGGTGCTTCCTTGCGTTTGTGTGAGAGACCGGATCCTTCCGATCATGTATTCGGCAAATGCTATAGTTCGATGCTGAGTAAATCTGTGAACCAGTTTGGCCTAGCTGGAATTACTCCATCCCCAATTTCTTCAACCGATACCTCAACGCCCGAAAACTGATCCCCAGCCTCTTGGCCGCCGCCGTCTTGTTCCACCGGGTTGCCTCCAGCGCCTTCTCAATCGCCTGCCGCTCGATGTTCTCCAGGAAGCCCTCCAGGTCTATCTCCCCCTCAGGCACAGGAGCCGGAGCCTCCGATGTGCCGGTGTCAGAGCTGCGCTCCGATACCGGGGTTCCGGGGATAGCACCACCACCCAGATGCAAATCAGCCGCATCAATCAAATCTTCATCACACAGCGTAAACGCCCGCTCCAGAATATTTTCCAGTTCCCGCACGTTGCCGGGGAAATCGTATCCCTGCAGGCGATCTATTGCGGCTGGCGTTAGTTTGGCCGGATCGCATTCGTACTCTCGGGCGATGCGCTGCAGAATATGGTCGGCCAGCAGGGAAATGTCTTCCGCCCGCTCGCGCAGAGGCGGTACCGCCAGTTCAATCACGTTAATACGGTAGAACAGATCCTGACGGAAACTGCCTTCCTGTACCAGTTCCGGCAGGTTTTTGTGGGTGGCGCTGAGTACGCGGATATCCACCGGCACTTCCTTGGTGTCGCCCACGGGTCGCACGGCTTTTTCCTGAATGGCGCGCAGCAGCTTTACCTGCATGGCCAGAGGCAGGTCGGCGACTTCGTCCAGGAACAGGGTGCCGCCGTTGGCGCTCCGGAACAGGCCCTCCTTGTTTTCGACCGCACCGGTAAAGCTGCCTTTCTTGTGGCCAAAGAACTCGCTTTCCATCAGTTCCGAAGGGATGGCGCCGCAGTTAACGGCAATAAAGGGGCCATCGGCCCTTGGCCCCTGCATGTGGATCATGCGGGCGACCAGCTCTTTACCACTGCCGGATTCGCCGCTGATAAACACCGGCGCCTGGCTGCGGGCCAGCTTACGGGTCTGGTTTCGCAGCTTGCGGATTTGTGGAGACTCACCGAGCAGAAGCCCCGGCTCGTCGGTTTCGGCAGTGTCGTGGTTTCTGGGTTCACTCAGCTTCAGGGCACTGTTCACCAGTTCCCTCAAGCGGGGCAGTTCCACGGGTTTTGAGACAAAGTCGAAAGCGCCGGCTTTCAGGGATTCGATAGCCGTGTCCATGTTGCCGTAAGCGGTGATCACGGCCACCGGCGTGCAGGGGGCGTGCTGCTGAATCCAGTGCACCAGGTCTATGCCATTGCCATCGGGCAGGTTCATGTCGGTGAGGCACAGCTGGGGCTTGTGTTGTTCAAGCAAGGCCCGGGCTGTAGTCAGGTCCGGTGCGGTGTAGGTGGTAATCCCCATGCGGGTGAGGGTGATTTCCAGCAAGTCCCGGATATCCGGTTCGTCGTCAACAATCAGCGCTGTTTGGTGTGTCATTATTTGTGTTCGGTTCCCTGTTGAATTTCAAACGCCCGCTGCCCCGCGCCCGGTTTAAATCATCCGCCCGGGATGCGCGAAGGTAATGCGAAAGCGACAGCCCGGCTGTTCATTCTCCACCAGCGACAAATGCGCCTGGTTGGCCTCGCAAAGTTCCCGGGCCAGGTACAGGCCAAGGCCGGTGCCGCTCTTGTCGGTGGTGAAAAAGGGCTCAAATACCGAGTGTCGGTGTTCCCGTGCAATGCCGGGGCCGAAATCCCGGACATCCACGTAAGCCCGCTCGCCATCGGCGGTGGCGCCAACCACTAATTGTATCCTGTTTTGGCCGGTCTGCTGTTTGCTGTAGCGCAAACCATTGTCACACAGATTCACCATGACCTGCTCAATCTGGCTCTTGTCAAAGCGAGCGGGCGGCACCGCGTCGTCTGCCAGTAACTCAATAATGGCTTTGGAGCCGTCGTCCCGGGTCTGTTGGAAGTCCTGGGTGAATTCGCTAAGCCAGTCCCTCACGTCCACTTGCTCTGAGTTGGCGGCCCTGCGCCGGGACAGGTCGAGCACGTTCTCAATAATGCCGTTCACCCGCTTCGAGTGTCGGCGAATGATATCCAGCATCTGTTTGTCGCCTTTGTCCAGGTTGGGCGACTCCTCCATCAGTTGTGCTGCGTGGCTGATGGCCCCGAGGGGGTTGCGGATCTCATGGGCGATGCCGGCGGTCAGGCGCCCTAGCGACGCCAGCTTCATTTGCTGGGCTTGCTGGGTGACTTTGCTCATATCCTCGATGAACACCAGAATCTGGTCACCCCGCTCCTGATCCAGTTGGGTAAAGTTGGCCTGTAGCAGGGGGGAGGTGGGCGACGCCTGAAACGGTTCGATGCGCATGTTGGGGTTTTTCAGCCAGGCCTCCAAACCTTTGCGCAACGGTTTGGGCAGTAATCGGTTGTGGTGCTCTGCGCTACTTTGGCTGGTGACCGACCCGAAAAGCAGCTCTTCCGCCGCTGCGTTAGCCAGTCGGACCTGGCCAAAACGGTCCAGTACCAGAATGCCCGTTCGCATGCGCTGGATGATCTGCTGGTTGATCTGCTCCAACTCCGCAATGCTTCGGGCCCTGCTGGTGGCCAGAGCCTCGCTGCGCATCATGCGCTTCGAGATGCCTTGCAAAACGAAGGCAGCGGCAAAATAGAGGATGCCCAGTGAGCCGGCGCGAACAATGTCGTCTGCAGATTCGTTGATCGCCAGCACCGCCCAGCTGGAGATGCCAAGGGAACAGATGGCTGCGAGCGCAGCGTAGAAAGTGCCCATGCGGCTGGGATTGAGGATGTTCCCAGCGGCAACGGAGACAATGACCAGATTGGCAAGGCCGTTGGTGATGCCGGTGCTGGCCAGCAACAGCCCATGCATTATCAGGATATCGATCAGAATAGACAGGGTAATGTGCCGCTGCCGTGGCTGCAGCCCGGCCAGCAGCATCAGGCCAACAAAGGCGTTGATGGCGAGATAAGACACCGCGCCTGCCTGGTAATAATCCAGCCAGCGAAATTTGGAATCGGTGGTGAATGGGTCCACAAACAGCAGGCCGACCAGCATCAGGCTGATCACCAGCCGGTAATGATTGTAGATACGGAACAGCCTCACCTGCTGATGGTGTGCTCGTGGCCCGAAAGGAGAGCGCGCGGCTGTGGCTGAAGATGCGTCGGTTACCATGGGTATGGTTATCTGCCTTTGGTCAGGAGAAATCCTTGTCTATGGAGGGTTATAATAGCCTTTTAACGGCAATAAGTTACAGGAGCCCTGATCATGACGGTAACCGGTACAACCACCGAAGACACTGCTGCGCCCCGTAAGCTACGGGTGGTGATGGCCCAGCTGGATTTTCTGGTGGGGGATATTCCTGGCAATACCGACTTGATCATTCAGGCCACCCGTGAGGCAGAGGAGCAGCATCAGGCCGATATCGTGCTGTTTCCGGAGCTTTGCCTGACAGGGTACCCGCCGGAAGACCTGTTGCTTCGGCCGAGCCTGGATTTGCGAGTGCAAGAAGCGCTTGAGCGTTTGAAGCAGGCGAATCTGGCCCCCGCCATGGTCATTGGTGCGCCTCTCCGCTCGGCGGGCTTGCTCTATAACGCGGCAGTGATCATCGACGCCGGGGAAATCCGGGGCCGGTATTTCAAACGCTGCCCACCAAACTACCAGGTGTTCGATGAGAAGCGCTACTTTGCCGAAGGTTCGCAGACCCTGGTGGTCGACATCAAAGGAGTTCCGGTGGGTATCACCGTGTGTGAAGACCTCTGGAAAGATGGCCCCCTGGAAGATGCGGCGGCCGCTGGCGCCCAGTTGGTCCTGAACCTGAACGCGTCTCCCTACGACATCGACAAGCAGGCCCGCCGCAAGGCGTTGCTGGAGCGAAAAGCCACGGAAAATCGTGTCAGTATCGTTTATGTCAACCTGGTGGGTGGGCAGGACGAATTGGTGTTTGATGGTGGCTCGATGGTTTATGACCACTCGGGTACTTTGAAAGTCGAAATTCCCCAGTTCTCCAGTGGCCTGTTCCCGGTGGATTTTCTGTGTGAACATCACTGCCAGCCGGTGTCTCAGCCACTGCCTCCGGAGCCGTCACTGGAAGCGAATGTTTATAACGCGCTAGTCACCGGTGTTCGGGACTACGTTAATAAAAACGGTTTCAAGTCTGTGGTACTTGGCCTGTCCGGCGGCATTGATTCCGCGGTGACTCTGGCCGTGGCGGCGGATGCCCTGGGCAAGGAGCGGGTGCGGGCGGTGATGATGCCATTCCGTTATACGTCAAGCGCCAGCCTGGAAGACGCGGAAGCTCAGGCGAGGGCTATGGGCGTTCAGTACGATGTGTTCTCCATTGAGCCCATGTACGACACCTTTATGGCGACCCTGGCCAAACCCTTTGAGGGCACGCGCCCGGACACCACGGAAGAAAACCTCCAGGCTCGCCTGCGCGGCGTGTTGTTGATGTCCCTGTCCAACAAGTTTGGCTCTCTGGTACTGACCACCGGTAACAAGAGCGAGATGGCAGTGGGTTATTCCACGCTCTATGGCGACATGGCCGGTGGTTTCGATGTGCTCAAGGATGTGCCGAAAACCCTGGTGTTCCGTCTGGCCTGGTATCGAAACAGCTTGTCACCGGTCATCCCCGAACGAGTGATTACCCGCCCGCCGTCGGCCGAACTGGCGCCAGACCAGAAAGACGAAGACAGCCTGCCCGGCTACGACATTCTTGACCAGATTCTGCATTTTTACGTGGAGCGGGATTACAGTGCCGAGGCGATTGTCGCGGAGGGGTTTGCCCGTGCGGATGTAGAGCGGGTGGTGCGCCTGGTGGATATCAATGAGTATAAGCGGCGCCAGGCGCCGATTGGCGTGCGTATTACCGAGCGGGGTTTCGGTAAGGATCGTCGCTATCCGATCACCAATGGATGGAAGCTTGGTTTCTGATTGCTTCCCCTTGAAAGAAATAAGGGCCGGTGGCGAATGCTCCCGGCCCTTTTGACATCTGGATGGTTATTCGTCGCCAATCAGGCCAAAGGTGACCACATTGGTGAGCGAACGATTCTGGCGGCGCAGGCGGTCAGACTGGAATTCGCCGTTCTCATCAAACGCCTCGCTGTTGGGAAAGTTGGTGCGCAGGGTGGCTATGGCGTCGCTGGCGCCTTTTTTCAGGTCCATTAACCGGAAGGTATCGGCCAGTAGAATCAAAGCTTCTTCCACGGACGGTGAAGACGGGTAATTCTCGACAACATAGCGGGCCCGGTTGTTTGCCGCGATGTATGCCTCACGCTTGATGTAATAGCGGGCAGCGTGCAGTTCCAGTTCCGCCATCCGGTTGCGCACAGCGATCATACGTTGGCGGGCATCCGGGGCGTATTCGCTGTCCGGGTAGCGGTTCAGAAGCTGAGAAAAATCCCGGAAGGCCTGCAGTTGCTCGCCAGGGTTTCGGGCGGCAACATCAATGGCGAAGTATCGCGCCGCCAGACCGATATCGAGATTATAGGAAGCAAGGCCACGCATGTAGAGGGCGTAGTCCAGGTGCTCGCTCTGCGGATTCAACCGCATGAAACGATCCGCTGCTGCCCGGGACCCCTCAAGATCAAGATTCTGGTAACGGGCGTAGATCAGGTCCAACTGGGCCTGCTCGGCATAGCGGCCGAACGGGTAGTAGGTTTCCAGGGCATCCAGGTTCTGCTCGGCTTCATTGAAGTTGCCGGAGTTCATCGCCTTTCGGGCATTATCGTAATAGGTCTTCTCCGGCAGCACTTCCACGTCCTTCTTGGAAGCGCAGCCAGTGGCCAGCGCTATCATTGTGGAAAGTAGCAGTAATCGGACAACTGATCTCATGCCGGAATCCCGTATAATGGTCACAACTTGAATGAATTTCGCATTGTAGCAAAAAGAGGCTGAATGTCTTCCAATAACCGGATTACCGGACATTACATAGTACCCCCGCAGCTTAGCGACAAGCGCCTGGACCAGGCCGCCGCCGAGTTGATGCCCGAGCATTCCCGCTCGCGCCTGCAGTCCTGGATCAAAAGCGGCGCCTTGACCGTTAACGGCACCGTTCGCAAGCCCAGAGACAAGGTGATGCTGGATGACGTTCTCGACCTGGACGCTGAACCGGAAGTACAGGTGACTTGGGAAGCTGAGCCCATCAGTCTGGACATTGTCTATGAAGACGAGCATCTGCTGGTGATCAACAAGCCGGCCGGCCTTGTGGTACATCCTGCCGCCGGCCACGCCGATGGTACCCTGGTCAACGCCCTGTTGAACCACGCGCCAGAGGTAGAAAACTTGCCCCGGGCTGGTATTGTGCACCGGCTGGATAAAGACACCTCTGGTATCATGGTGGTGGCGCGCAGCCTGATTGCCCACACCTCCCTGGTGGACCAGCTGCAAACCCGCACCATGGGGCGGGAGTACGAAGCGGTCGTAGTCGGCTCATTGACCGGCGGCGCCACTGTAGACGCGCCCATCGGCCGGCACCCCCAGGATCGCAAGCGCATGGCGGTGGTTCCCTCCGGCAAACCGGCAGTTACCCATTACCGTTTGCTGGAACGTTTCGCCGCCCACACCCACATCCAGTGCAAACTGGAAAGCGGCCGAACCCACCAGATCCGCGTGCACATGACCCACGTGCGCCACCCTCTGGTGGGTGACCCTGCCTACGGCGGTCGCCTGCGCCTGCCCAAAGGCACCACGGAAGAGCTTCGCCAGGCCCTGGCAGCATTCAATCGCCAGGCCTTGCATGCCAGAAGGTTGACCCTGGAACACCCGGAAACCGGCGAAACCCTGAGCTGGGAAGTACCACTGCCGGAAGACATGGTCCAACTTATCGAAGCCCTGCGCAAACACGCCCGGGAGCTGGAAAACAGTGATTTCTGATAACAACACCCTAACCCCGAGCTGGCGCGCGCCAGCTCATGTGCGGGCCCTGTGCACAACCCGAAAAGGTGGCTTAAGCCTGCCGCCCTGGGAAGCCCTGAACCTGGGCGGTCACGTTAACGACAACCCGGATCACGTGGCTGAAAACCGCAACCGCCTGGCCGCCTTCACCGGTCTGGATGCCACCAACATCGGCTGGCTCAACCAGGTTCATGGCACCGGTGTGCTAGAACTCACGCCAGACAACGTAGATTCAATACCCGAAGCCGATGCCAGCTACACCCGCCACCCCGGCATCGCCTGCGCCATACTCACCGCCGACTGCCTGCCCGTCATCCTGACAGACACCGACGGCGCCATCATAGGCGCAGCCCACGCCGGCTGGCGCAGCCTGTGCGGGGGCGTACTCGAAAACCTGATCACTGCCATGGCGGTACCCCCGTCCAACCTCCAGGCCTGGCTCGGCCCCGCCATAGGCCCCGACAGCTTCGAAGTCGGCCCCGAAGTCCGGCAGGCCTTCCTCGACCACAACCCCGAAGCCGATCAGGCATTCACCCCCTCAAAACAACGGCCCGGCCACTACCTGGCTAACATCTACCAACTCGCAAGTCAGCGTTTGAAAGCAGCCGGCGTTACGTCCATCTCAGGCGGCAGTTTGTGCACCGTCAACGACAGCGACTGGTTCTTCTCGTATCGAAGAGACGGTGAAACCGGAAGAATGGCGACGTTGATCTGGATGAAATCATAATCAAACCCAAGACGTCTCGGGCGAAAAACTCCGAAGCATCGGGCTGGGGCAGGGAGCGCTTTCCAGAACTGTCTGCAGCAGGGATGCTGCAGTCAAGCCTACAGGGAAGTATTTACGGCGTGTTCTGGAAAGCGCTCCCTGTTCCAGCCCCGACGACGTAATAGCATGCCCGTAACGAACCAAACTCCACGCCAAGACTGACCGCCGTCAAATTTCTGACGAAATAGCCCCAAGCCAACTTGAAGTCCCCCAGGTTGCCCCTACATTAACTGTCAAAGCAACACGAATACCCTTCACCAACCACCAACTGGTATTCGCACAAAATTCGGGGAAACGAACACATGAGAATCGACAAACTCACCAGCAAACTGCAAAGCGCCCTGGCCGATGCCCAGTCCATTGCCGTCGGCAAAGACCACAACTTCATCGAGCCCGTCCACTTGATGCAGGCCCTGCTCGACCAGCAGGGTGGCTCGATCAAACCCCTCCTTCAGCAGGTAAGTGTAGAGCCCGGCCGCGTGCGCCAGGCCATCGCCAAAGAAATCGAAAACCTGCCGGAAGTGCAGGGCAACGCCGGCGACGTGTCCATGTCAAACGACATGGGCCGGCTGTTCAACATGGCCGACAAACTGGCCCAGAAGCGCGGCGACCAGTTCATTTCCAGTGAGCTGATTCTGCTGGCGGCCGTCGAAGACCGCGGCTCCCTTGGCCGTGTGCTGAGAGAACAGGGCGTGGACAAGGCTGCCCTGGAAAAAGCCATTGATGCCGTGCGCGGCGGCGAAACCGTCAACGACGCCAGTGCCGAAGAAAATCGTCAGGCGTTGTCCAAATACACCATCGACCTCACCGAGCGCGCCGAAGCCGGCAAACTGGACCCGGTCATCGGCCGCGATGACGAAATCCGCCGCACCATCCAGGTACTCCAGCGCCGCCGCAAGAACAACCCCGTGCTGATTGGTGAGCCGGGTGTGGGTAAAACGGCCATCGTTGAAGGCCTGGCCCAACGCATCGTCAACGGTGAAGTGCCGGACGGCCTCAAGGATAAAAAGGTGCTGTCTCTGGACATGGGTTCACTCATCGCCGGCGCCAAGTTCCGCGGTGAGTTCGAGGAGCGCCTGAAAGCCGTGCTTAACGAACTGTCCAAACAGGAAGGTCAGATCATCCTGTTCATCGATGAGATCCATACCATGGTCGGCGCCGGCAAAGCCGAAGGCTCCATGGACGCCGGCAACATGCTCAAGCCCGCGCTGGCACGGGGAGAGTTGCACTGCGTAGGTGCCACCACCCTGAACGAATACCGGGAAAACATCGAGAAAGACGCAGCGCTCGAGCGCCGTTTCCAGAAAGTACTGGTGACCGAGCCCAGTGAGGAAGACACCATTGCGATTCTTCGTGGCCTGAAAGAGCGTTACGAAGTTCACCACGGTGTGGAAGTGACCGATGGCGCGATCATCGCCGCCGCGAAACTGTCCCACCGTTACATCACCGATCGCCAGCTGCCGGACAAGGCCATTGACCTGGTGGATGAAGCAGCCAGCCAGATTCGCATGGAAATGGATTCCAAACCCGAGGCGTTGGATCGTCTGGAGCGGCGCCTGATTCAGCTCAAGATCGAACGTGAGGCCCTGAAGAAAGAAACCGATGCGGCCTCCAAAAAACGGTTGGAAGAGTTGTCCTCGGTGATCGGCAATGTCGAACGTGAATACGCCGATCTGGAAGAAGTCTGGAATACCGAGAAAGCGGCACTCCACGGCTCCCAGAAGATCAAGAGCCAGCTGGAGCAGGCCCGGATTGACCTGGAAAACGCCCGCCGCGCGGGTGACCTCGGCAAAATGTCCGAGCTTCAGTATGGCACCATCCCGGAACTGGAGCGCCAGCTGGATATGGCCAGCCAGGCTGAAATGATGGAAATGAAGTTGCTGCGCAACCGGGTAACCGACGAGGAAATTGCCGAAATTGTCTCCAAGTGGACCGGCATTCCGGTATCGAAGATGCTTGAGGGCGAGCGGGATAAACTGATGCGGATGGAAGACGCCCTCCATGACCGGGTGATCGGCCAGCATGAAGCGGTCGAGGCGGTCTCCAATGCGGTGCGTAGGTCCCGGGCCGGGTTGTCTGATCCCAACCGGCCGAATGGCTCGTTCCTGTTCCTCGGGCCGACCGGTGTGGGCAAGACCGAGCTGTGTAAGGCCCTGGCATCGTTCCTGTTTGATACCGAAGAGGCCATGGTGCGGATCGATATGTCCGAGTTCATGGAGAAGCACTCCGTCGCTCGTCTGATCGGTGCGCCTCCCGGTTACGTGGGCTACGAAGAGGGTGGATACTTGACCGAGGCGGTGCGCCGCCGGCCGTATTCGGTGCTGCTGCTGGATGAGGTCGAAAAGGCCCATCCTGATGTGTTCAATATCCTGCTGCAGGTGCTGGATGATGGTCGCCTGACCGACGGCCAGGGCCGTACGGTCGACTTCCGGAATACCGTGATCGTGATGACCTCCAACCTGGGATCCCACATCATTCAGGAAAAGGCGGGTGAGGAAAACTACGACGCCATGAAGGCGGCAGTCATGGAGGAGGTTGGAACGCACTTCCGCCCTGAGTTCATCAACCGGGTAGACGAAGTGGTGGTGTTCCATCCGCTGGCGGAAAGCCAGATTCAAGGTATTGCCCGTATCCAGATCGAGAATCTGGCGCGGCGATTGAAAGATCAGGATATGAAGCTTGAACTGGACGATGCGGTTATGCAACTGCTGGCGGAAGTGGGCTACGACCCGGTCTACGGTGCACGTCCTCTCAAGCGGGCGATTCAGCGGATGATTGAAAACCCGCTGGCGCAGAAGCTACTGCAGGGCGGCTTTGTGCCCGGCGACACTATTCGTGCCGCTGTAGAGAACGACCAGTTGGTGTTCTCGAAGGCCTGACAAAGCCGGGCGTCAGCCAATAAAAAAGGCCGGGCAACCAAACGTGGTTGCCCGGCCTTTTTTGTGGTGAGAAAACTAGCGTTGGGCCGGTGCAGAGCCTTCCGGCCCGCAGTTTTCTTCCATAATCTCCCGGAATCGGCGACGTTGCTCTTCAATTTCGTCCGGCGCCAGATAGCGCATCTCGCCGTTCTCCTCAACCCGGATTCGCGCGTTGCTGTTCAGCACGTCCAGGTTTGACCGGGCGGTGGCACAATTGGCTTCCCGCTGCTTGCGGCGCGCTTCCTCAACAGCGGTCTCCTGACGGCGCTGTTCCTGGGAGCGCTGCTGCTCCTGCAGTTCTCCCAGCTGTTCCTGGGCACTCTGGCGCTGGCCTGACTGGCTTCTGCTGGTCGTGCCGGAGCGGACATTCACCTGCTCCGAGTTCGCGCCCGTTGGCTGGCGGTCGCCAAAGTGGGTTACGCCGTTCTCATCTGTCCATTTATACACTGAAGCGCCGGCCACAAGGCCCGGTGTCATCGCCATCAGAAGTGTCAGCATCAGGATTTTTCGATTCATGTCTCTGCCCGTTTCTTGTCTACTGCCTGGGGATATCATGCCACCGAAACGATGGATTTTCCCTTGCCTGGTTCAAATCTCTTGCACGTTATATCCGGTCAGTATGGCAGAGTGTAGAGGAAAATGGTCGCAATTAAGCCACAGCGCCTATTGACAGTGAGTTTCCCGCTGTCAGAATTACCGATTGCCTGAAGACTGGGGTCAATACGGCAGGCAATCCCGAGCGAGTATCCCCCGTTAATCACCACACTGAGTTCGCCACGCGCTGGCGGGCGCTGGTTGTTGCTTACGTGCAACCCGTTGATTGGTCGTTCTCCGCAACCCTCAGGAGGGCGGCTGGCCAGGAGACAACCTCTTTTTCATGGTGTGGAGGAGTGCCGGTTCCGCTTTCAAAAGAAGCAGGGAAACCGAAAATCCAGGCAACCGGGGCGAAACCCGGCTCATTCACTCGTAGAAGAGGGTAGAAAATCGTGGAGTTATTGTCTGGCGCCGATATGCTGATCCGCTCCCTGCAAGATGAAGGGATCGAATACATATACGGCTATCCGGGTGGTGCAGCCCTTCATATTTATGATGCGCTGTTCAGGCAGGACAAAGTCAAGCATATTCTGGTTCGGCACGAGCAGGCGGCGGTCCACATGGCCGACGGCTACGCCCGTGCAACCGGAAAACCAGGTACCGTACTGGTGACCTCGGGTCCTGGAGCCACCAACACTATTACCGGCATTGCCACCGCCTTTATGGATTCCATCCCCATGGTGGTTCTGTGCGGCCAGGTTGCATCCACCCTGATTGGTGAAGATGCTTTCCAGGAAACCGATATGATGGGTGTTTCCCGCCCGGTGGTGAAGCACAACCTCAGTGTGCGTCATCCGGAAGAGATTCCCGAAGTCATTCGCAAGGCCTACTACATTGCCGCGACCGGCCGCCCAGGCCCGGTGGTGGTGGATATCCCCAAGGATATGACCACCCCGAACGAGCGCTATGAGTATTCCTATCCCAAGAAAGTGAAACTGCGCTCCTATAACCCGGCGGTTCGTGGCCACGCAGGCCAGATCAAGAAGGCCGTGGATATGCTGATGGCAGCCAAGCGCCCGATGATTTACGCCGGTGGTGGGGTGATTCTGGGTAAGGCCTCCAGCCAGTTGACTGAGCTGACCAAGACACTGGGATTCCCGATCACCAATACCCTGATGGGCATTGGCTGTTATCCGGCGACTGACAAACAGCACCTTGGCTGGCTGGGCATGCACGGCACCTACGAAGCCAACATGGCGATGCACCACTCAGACCTGATTCTCTGCGTCGGTGCGCGTTTTGATGACCGGGTAACCAATGCCACCGAGAAATTCTGCCCTGGCGCTCGCATCATCCATATCGATATTGATCCCGCGTCTATTTCCAAAACGATTGATGCCGATGTGCCGATTGTGGGCCCGGTGGATGCGGTTCTGAAAGAAATGCTGTCATTGGTCAAAGAGTCCAAAGACAAGCCGGATGCGGATGCGCTCGCGGCCTGGTGGAAGCAGATTGAAGAGTGGCGAGCATTCCACGGGATGCGTTACGAGACCAGTCCGGACGTCATCAAGCCGCAGGAAGTGGTTGAGATGCTCTGGAAGCTCACCAACGGCGACGCCTTTGTGACCAGCGATGTTGGTCAGCACCAGATGTTCGCGGCCCAGTATTACAAGTTTGATAAGCCCAACCGCTGGATCAACTCCGGGGGCCTTGGCACCATGGGCTTCGGCTTGCCGGCAGCTATGGGCATCAAGCTGACTCACCCGGATGACGAAGTGCTGTGCTTCACCGGTGAGGGTAGTATCCAGATGAACATTCAGGAGCTGTCTACCTGCAAGCAATACAATCTGCCTGTGAAGATCATCAACCTGAACAACCAGGCACTGGGTATGGTCAAGCAATGGCAGGACATGAACTATGAGTCCCGGCACGCTGAATCCTACATGGAGTCATTGCCCGATTTCATCAAGCTGGCGGAAGCCTACGGTCATGTCGGTGTTCGCATCGAGCGCAAGGAAGATCTCGAGCCCAAGCTCAAGGAAGTTCTGGCGATGAAAGACAAGCTGGTGTTTGTGGACATCTACGTTGACCGCTTCGAGCATGTGTACCCTATGCAGGTTGCCCGTGGTTCCATGAAAGACATGTGGCTCAGCAAAACGGAGAGGGTGTGATCATGCGTCGAATCATTTCTGTTTTGCTTGAAAACGAACCCGGTGCCTTGTCTCGGGTAGTTGGTCTGTTCTCGCAGCGCAACTACAACATCGAGACCCTGACCGTGGCCCCGACGGAGGATGAGACGCTGTCCCGCCTGACCGTCACCACCACCGGCTCTGATAAGGTCATCGAACAGATCACCAAACAGCTGAACAAGCTGATTGAAGTGGTCAAGCTGGTCGACCTCACCGAAGGTTCGCACATTGAACGCGAACTGATGCTGGTGAAGCTCAAGGCGACCGGCTCCCAGCGTGCGGAAATCAAGCGCACGGTGGATATCTTCCGAGGCCAGATCGTGGACGTGACCAGTTCCGTGTACACGGTGCAGTTGGCGGGTGACAGCGAAAAGCTGGATGGCTTTATCCAGGCGGTAGGTACCTCCGGAATCCTTGAAGTGGTGCGTACCGGCGTGTCAGGTATCGCTCGTGGCGAAAAGGTGCTCAGCCTCTGAGGCTGCTTTGCAAATTTGAACATCATGGCCCGGCAGGGCCATTACATATAATAGAGGTTTCTCATGCAGGTTTATTACGATAAGGATTGTGATCTTTCTATCATCCAGGGCAAGAAAGTTGCCATTCTGGGTTTCGGTTCTCAGGGCCACGCCCACGCGTGCAACCTGAAAGACTCTGGCGTTGACGTAGTAGTTGGCCTGCGCGCCGGCTCTTCCTCCATCGCCAAGGCCGAAGCCTATGGCCTGAAGACCAGCGACGTGGCTTCGGCCGTTGCTTCCGCCGACGTTGTCATGGTGCTGACTCCGGATGAGTTCCAGGCCCAGCTGTACCGCGAGGAAATCGAGCCGAACCTGAAGCAGGGCGCTACCTTGGCCTTCGCTCACGGCTTCGCGATCCACTACAACCAGATCGTTCCCCGTAAAGATCTGGACGTGATCATGGTTGCCCCGAAGGCACCGGGCCACACGGTGCGCACCGAGTTCACCAAGGGCGGTGGTATTCCTGATCTGATCGCCATCTTCCAGGACGCTTCCGGCAACGCCAAGAACGTTGCTCTGTCCTACGCCAGCGGCGTAGGCGGCGGCCGCACCGGTATCATCGAAACCACCTTCAAAGACGAAACCGAAACCGACCTGTTCGGTGAGCAGGCGGTTCTGTGTGGCGGCGCGGTTGAGCTGGTTAAAGCCGGCTTCGAAACCCTGACCGAGGCAGGCTACGCTCCGGAAATGGCTTACTTCGAGTGTCTGCACGAGCTGAAGCTGATTGTTGACCTGATGTACGAAGGTGGCATCGCCAACATGAACTACTCCATCTCCAACAACGCCGAGTACGGTGAGTACGTAACCGGCCCGGAGGTGATTAACGAGCAGTCCCGTGAAGCCATGCGCAACGCACTGAAGCGCATTCAGAGTGGCGAATACGCCAAGATGTTCATCTCTGAGGGCGCCCTGAACTATCCGTCCATGACCGCTCGTCGTCGCCAGAACGCGGCGCACGAGATCGAGACTGTAGGCGAGAAGCTGCGCTCCATGATGCCGTGGATTTCCGCGAACAAGATCGTAGACAAAGAAAAGAACTGATCCGGAATTTCCGGTACGGTTTGAAAGCGCGGCCCTAGTGGCCGCGTTTTTCGTATATACTCCGCCCAAATGCTTTCCGGAGTTTATGGAATGACTGAAGATAAAAAAACTGTCGACAAGCCCGAGTCACAGGGTGGTCCCGAGCCAGATATTGCGGCTGGTGAAGTGATTGAAGAAGAGGTGGTTGAGGGTGCCAAGGTGCGCCGTAAAGGTATCTATCTCCTGCCCAATGCGCTGACAACGGCCTCCCTGTTTTCGGGGTTCTATGCCATTGTCTCGGCGGCCAATGGTGTTTTCGATAATGCCGCCATCGCGATATTTGTTTCCATGATTCTCGACGGCCTTGATGGCCGGGTAGCGCGGATGACCAATACCCAGAGCAAGTTCGGGGAAGAATACGATAGCCTTGCCGACATGGTGGCGTTCGGCGTTGCGCCCGGAATGGTGGCTTTTTTCTGGGCTCTGAACGGCCTCGACAAGGTTGGCTGGGCTATTACATTCATCTACGTTGCCGGAGCTGCCCTGCGCCTCGCTCGTTTCAACACCCAGATTGGATCGGTGGACAAAAAGTACTTTGTGGGGCTGCCGAGCCCGGCAGCTGCAGCGTGTGTGGCGGGTCTGGTCTGGTGCTTCCATCAGTATGAGCCAGCCACCTGGTTGACCCTGCTTTCGATTATTGTTGTCGGCGGCACCGGCCTATTGATGGTCAGCAATGTGCTTTACCGCAGTTTCAAGGATCTCGATATGCGGGGGCGGGTGCCATTCGCGGCCATCCTGCTGGTAGTGCTGATTCTTGTGGTGATCGCCCTTGACCCGGCAACCGTATTGTTTACGGCATTCCTGATATATGCACTGTCTGGTCCGGTGCGCGCCTTGTTCAGACAAAAGGCAAAACGCGCCTGATGCTATAGTGCACCCGCCCGGGGACGTCCGGGCGGGAATTTCGTTTGCCCGGCGAAGCCGGCAAACCCGGCCATCTGAAAGAAGATGGCGTCACCCCGACTGAGGGGAAGACAATCCGACTGGCAAGGGCGCCACTGGCCAACGGTGGGGTCTGAAGGAAGCCATAGGAAGTTAACGGTACACAACGCAAGTGAACCTGCTTCGGCAGTTCAGGTGGGTCAGCGTGCGAAATAACGCGAAGCCCGATACTCAGTCAGACCTGGGCTGTGTTTGAGGGTGGCATCGTTAACAGGGAGCCGGTGCAGTAACCGGGGAAGCCTGACACCGAATCCGGCGACGCCGGAGGCTGTGGCGCAAGGTGAAAGCCGAGGCCGCAGTCGGTGCGAGGTGGCAGATGAAGCCGTAGTAGTGAGGAAGTTCCGGCCTGAGAAGCCTGGTAACAGCGTGGAGGACAAAACCGGAATGACCGCTGGCGGAGGTTCAGCGGACCGGTCAGGGTCAAAAGCTCTGATCGGATGCGAAGGGCGGAAGTCATTAACGAGAATGACGGACGACGAGTGAGAGGTGGACGCTGTGTTCACAAGCTGCCCGACGGGGCAGGGACGTGCACTGGGGTGCTGCGGGAACGCAGTGGCTCTGGTGTTCTCCGGACAAGGGAGTAGAGCGATACCGTGGCGGCAGATTGCCAGAGCGCTAGTACCCGGACGGATCGCCTGAAACAGACCGGCAGCCAGACCGATCCTCGAAGCCGTCACCACAGAGATGAGCAGGCATGAGGAAATACTACAGTCTGTACGGGCAATTGCTGTCAAAACAGCGCCTGTATGAAGCCTTCAGACACATCAAACGCAACAAGGGCGCGGCCGGAATCGATGGGCAGAGCCTGGGTGCGTTTGAGGCGAATCTGGAGGTGGAGCTGTCGTGCCTGTTGCTCGAGCTGAAGGAAAAGCGCTATCGGGCGCAGCCGGTCAGGCGCGTCGCCATTGCCAAGGACGATGGTGGTGAGCGTTTACTGGGCATTCCAACGGTTCGGGACCGGGTTGTGCAGCAGGCGTTGCGCAGCATCCTAGAGCCGATCTTCGACCCGGGCTTTCACCCGTCGAGCTACGGGTATCGTCCGGGACGCAGTGGTCACCATGCCATTGGCAAGGCGGAGTTGTTCATCCGCCGATACCGGCGTGAGTGGGTCGTGGATATGGACCTGTCGAAATGCTTCGACACACTCAACCATGACCTGATCATCCGCCAATTCCGCCAACGGATCACGGACGGCAGTGTCCTGTCACTGCTGCGCCAGTTCCTGGAAAGTGGCGTGATGGTGGGATACCACCTCGAAGAGACGGAACTGGGAAGCCCTCAGGGTGGCGTGATCAGTCCGCTGATCGCAAACGCCTACCTGGACGCCTTCGACCAGTTCATGAAAGCGCGGGGGCACCGGATCGTTCGCTACGCGGACGACATCCTGATCCTGTGCGGCTCACGAGCGGGCGCGGAGAATGCGTTACGGGTTGCCCGGCGCTATCTGGAAAATGAGTTGAAGCTGACGGTCAATACCACCAAAACCCACATCGCCCATAGTGATGAAGGGGTTAAGTTCCTGGGCGTGGTGATACATAGCAAGTACACCCGCATACAGGGAAAGAAGGTGGTCAGGCTTAAGCAGAAGCTGAAATCACTGACGAAGCGAAACCGGGGCATCGGACTCGCGGCCATTATACGTGAGCTGAATCCGGTGTTGCGGGGCTTTGTCAGCTACTTCCGGGTGGCGAACTGCGCGCGGGTGTTAAAGCAGGTGATGAGTTGGCTAAGGCGGCGCCTGCGCTGCCTCCAGCTCAAGCAGTGGAAAAAGCCGAGTCGGCTGCATCGGAGGCTGAAACAGCTAGGTTACCAACCCCCGTTCCGGCATATCAAGATGCAAAGCTGGCGCAACGCGGCGTCCCCACTGGCCAGTCTGGCCCTGCCCAACACCTACCTGCACAATGACCTGAAGTTGATGGATCTTGCGAAGGTCAAAACCGGCATCACTGTCCCCGAGTTCGGGGTAAGTTAATGGCATGAGCCGTATACGTGGCCCGTATGTACGGTTCTGTGAGAGGGATGAGGCGGTAACGCCTCACCCTACTCGCTTCCGGGAATCTACGGTCACTTATTCAAACCGCTTCCTCTGGAGTCAGCCCATGCTCATCAAACGGCGCCCTTCATGGTCTTTGCCCGAATCCGAAGTCACTCCCCGGTCTGTCTATCTGAACCGACGTAAATTCATGACCGGAGCTATTGCCTCTGCTGCAGCCCTCGCTGCGCCCGGCCTTTTGCGGGCAGGTGGCAGCCCGACAACCACACCGTTGACCTTCCGTGAAGCGCCGGAGTACTCGACCGACGAGAAGAAAACGCCCTTTGATGCAGTAGCCAAGTACAATAATTTCTATGAGTTTGGCACCGGCAAGGGCGACCCTGCCAAGTATGCCCACGAGATGTCTGTGGACCCCTGGTCTGTGGAGGTTGATGGCGAGTGTGCCCGGCCAGGTCGTTACGCCCTGGAAGATCTGCTGAAGCCCCACGACTATGAAGAGCGAATCTACCGGCTCCGCTGTGTTGAGGCTTGGTCTATGGTGATTCCCTGGGTTGGCGTGCCGTTAGCGACAGTATTAAGCCGCCTGGAGCCGAATTCGCGAGCGAAGTACGTGTACTTCGAAACCCTGCATGACCCAAAACAGATGCGAGGGCAGCGCTCCCTGTTCAGTACCATAGATTGGCCGTACAGGGAGGGGCTACGTATGGATGAGGCGATGAACGAGCTTTCTTTCCTGGCGATTGGTCTCTATGGCGAAACCCTGCCTAATCAGAATGGCGCTCCGATCCGCCTCGTGGTTCCCTGGAAGTACGGATTCAAGAGTATTAAATCGATAGTTCGGATTCGGTTTCTGGAAGAGCAGCCTAAAACGACCTGGGAATTGCTTGCGCCAAGTGAGTACGGATTCTATGCCAACGTAAACCCTGAGGTGGATCATCCGCGTTGGAGTCAGAAGAGAGAGCGGCGTTTACCCTCTGGTGTGCTCCGTCCGAATTGGATGGAAACCCGAATGTTTAATGGTTACGAAGAGCAGGTTGCGCATCTCTACAAAGGGATGGACCTGGCCAAGTTCTACTGATGTTGCCTGCAGCCGAACGAATGGTGTCGAGCGTTGTGGCGAAAGTTACCGTCTTTTGCGTCGCCTTGATGCCGCTGATATGGCTGGTGTCCGATGTTGTGGTTGGCCGAATAGGGCCGGATCCTGGTCAGGAGATAACAGAACGGCTGGGTATTGCGGCCTTCCAGTTATTGCTTGTGACGCTTCTGATAACGCCGTTGAAGAAAATGACCGGCTGGTCCGGTTGGTTGCGCCACCGGCGCATGCTGGGTTTGTTTGCCTTCTTTTACGCAGTGTTGCATGTGTTTGCGTTCTTGCAGCTGATTCTCGGTTGGGGCGATTTGTGGGCGACCTTCACACGCCGGCCTTACATCGCCTTGGGTGCTGTTGCCTTCCTCCTGATGATTCCTCTCGCATTAACGTCAACAAAAGCGATGATGAAGCGGATGGGTCGTCGATGGAAACCGGTCCACCGCTTGATCTACCTGTCGGCAATTTTCGCCTGGCTGCATTTTTTGTGGCAGGCAAGAAGCGATGTGACCGAAATGGTGGTATACGGGCTGTTGCTTCTGGCTTTGCTGTTTATCAGGGCATACTGGTTTGGTGTTTCTTCGTTGGTTCCCTTGCGAAAGTCCAGAGCTTGATTGGAAAGTAAGCATTTTGGTGGCGTATTGACCAGTGGCATAGGTGGAAACCGAATGAGGGGAAAGTTTTTCGAAAAAGGGCGTTGACAGTTTTTGTGGCGCCTGTAGAATGCGCACCACTTCTGAGGGACAAGCCGCTGACGGCAACCTTCCAGACGAAAGCAACTGTTTGAAAGTATTCGAAAATTTGATCTGAAGATTCTTCGAAATAAACGGTTGACAGGGCAGCGGAACGATGTAGAATACGCGGCCTTGATTGAGCAACAGCTCAAACGCTCTTTAAAAAGTTAACCAAGTAATTCGTGTGGGCGCTGGCCGAGGTGTTTCGGATACGAAATATCAGGACAGTGACTCGTCGAAATTGAGTTTTGTCTTGAGCAAGAATTAAGAACTTTCGAGTTCTTGTATGATTTAAACTGAAGAGTTTGATCATGGCTCAGATTGAACGCTGGCGGCAGGCTTAACACATGCAAGTCGAGCGGTAACAGGGGGTGCTTGCACCCCGCTGACGAGCGGCGGACGGGTGAGTAATGCTTAGGAATCTGCCCAGTAGTGGGGGATAGCCCGGGGAAACCCGGATTAATACCGCATACGTCCTACGGGAGAAAGCAGGGGATCTTCGGACCTTGCGCTACTGGATGAGCCTAAGTCGGATTAGCTAGTTGGTGGGGTAAAGGCCTACCAAGGCGACGATCCGTAGCTGGTCTGAGAGGATGATCAGCCACATCGGGACTGAGACACGGCCCGAACTCCTACGGGAGGCAGCAGTGGGGAATATTGGACAATGGGGGCAACCCTGATCCAGCCATGCCGCGTGTGTGAAGAAGGCTTTCGGGTTGTAAAGCACTTTCAGCGAGGAGGAAGGCTCTGAAGTTAATACCTTCAGGGATTGACGTTACTCGCAGAAGAAGCACCGGCTAACTCCGTGCCAGCAGCCGCGGTAATACGGAGGGTGCAAGCGTTAATCGGAATTACTGGGCGTAAAGCGCGCGTAGGTGGTTAGGTAAGCGAGATGTGAAAGCCCCGGGCTTAACCTGGGAACGGCATTTCGAACTGTCTGACTAGAGTGTGGTAGAGGGTAGTGGAATTTCCTGTGTAGCGGTGAAATGCGTAGATATAGGAAGGAACACCAGTGGCGAAGGCGGCTACCTGGACCAACACTGACACTGAGGTGCGAAAGCGTGGGGAGCAAACAGGATTAGATACCCTGGTAGTCCACGCCGTAAACGATGTCAACTAGCCGTTGGGACTCTTGAAGTCTTAGTGGCGCAGCTAACGCACTAAGTTGACCGCCTGGGGAGTACGGCCGCAAGGTTAAAACTCAAATGAATTGACGGGGGCCCGCACAAGCGGTGGAGCATGTGGTTTAATTCGACGCAACGCGAAGAACCTTACCTGGCCTTGACATCCAGAGAACTTTCCAGAGATGGATTGGTGCCTTCGGGAACTCTGAGACAGGTGCTGCATGGCCGTCGTCAGCTCGTGTCGTGAGATGTTGGGTTAAGTCCCGTAACGAGCGCAACCCCTATCCCTGGTTGCTAGCAGGTAATGCTGAGAACTCCAGGGAGACTGCCGGTGACAAACCGGAGGAAGGTGGGGATGACGTCAGGTCATCATGGCCCTTACGGCCAGGGCTACACACGTGCTACAATGGCGCGTACAGAGGGCTGCCAACTCGCGAGAGTGCGCCAATCCCTTAAAACGCGTCGTAGTCCGGATCGGAGTCTGCAACTCGACTCCGTGAAGTCGGAATCGCTAGTAATCGCGAATCAGAATGTCGCGGTGAATACGTTCCCGGGCCTTGTACACACCGCCCGTCACACCATGGGAGTGGATTGCACCAGAAGTAGTTAGTCTAACCTTCGGGAGGACGATTACCACGGTGTGGTTCATGACTGGGGTGAAGTCGTAACAAGGTAGCCGTAGGGGAACCTGCGGCTGGATCACCTCCTTAAACGAAGCCGAATGCTTCGGTCAGAGTCCACACGAATTACTTGGTTGGCTAATAAAGAGAGCAAAAGGGTCTTTCAGACCCGACTTGGCTTGTTGTATGACAAGCAAAACCGGGTCTGTAGCTCAGGTGGTTAGAGCGCACCCCTGATAAGGGTGAGGTCGGTGGTTCAAGTCCACCCAGACCCACCAAAATCGCTCAGCTCGTCGTTGCTTCCAGGCTCACGTGCTACTCGCACGCTACACCTGAAAGCGCCTAGATCTGAACGATTTTCCGAGTACGGCATCTGGCCGGCTTGGTGAGTGGTTTCGATGAGGGGCTATAGCTCAGCTGGGAGAGCGCCTGCCTTGCACGCAGGAGGTCGGCAGTTCGATCCTGCCTAGCTCCACCAAACTTTACTGACTAACTCCGGTTAGCAGTGTGCAGAAACAAGTATTTCGATTTAATGACATCGGTTGTTAAGCGAAGTCCTTCTTTCTGATCACTGGGTCAGATTTGCTCTTTAACAAATTGGACGAGATAGAACACGAATAGATTTCTCTCATTATCTCCGAGAGAAACTGTTCAAAGTGATAGCGATTTCAAGCGTTATCCGGTGTTGTCGTTGAAGTGGTTGTTATATCGCTTCAAGGAACTGTCTCCAGTTATCGTCTTCCTGGTTTACCAGGCGGTCGATGGATGGAACACAGTTGTCTTGGGGTTATATAGTCAAGCAACTAAGCGCATACGGTGGATGCCTTGGCAGTCAGAGGCGATGAAAGACGTGGAAGCCTGCGATAAGGTTCGGGGAGCTGGCAAACGAGCTGTGATCCGGACATCTCTGAATGGGGAAACCCACCTGGTTTCGGCCAGGTATCTTACACTGAATCCATAGGTGTAAGAGGCGAACCGGGGGAACTGAAACATCTAAGTACCCCGAGGAAAAGAAATCAACCGAGATTCCCTAAGTAGCGGCGAGCGAACGGGGACCAGCCCTTAAGCTGGACAACTGGTAGGAGAAGGCTCTGGAAAGTGCCGCCATAGTGGGTGATAGCCCCGTATCCGAAACCTGAGTCCAGTGAAATCGAGTAGGTCGGCGCACGAGAAACGTTGACTGAACATGGGGGGACCATCCTCCAAGGCTAAATACTCCTGACTGACCGATAGTGAACCAGTACCGTGAGGGAAAGGCGAAAAGAACCCCTGTGAGGGGAGTGAAATAGACCCTGAAACCGTATGCGTACAAGCAGTCGGAGCAGACTTGTTCTGTGACGGCGTACCTTTTGTATAATGGGTCAGCGACTTATGTTCAGTGGCGAGGTTAACCGTTTAGGGGAGCCGTAGGGAAACCGAGTCTGAATAGGGCGAATTAGTCGCTGGGCATAGACCCGAAACCGGGCGATCTATCCATGAGCAGGTTGAAGGTGCCGTAACAGGCACTGGAGGACCGAACCCACTGTCGTTGAAAAGCCAGGGGATGACTTGTGGATCGGAGTGAAAGGCTAATCAAGCCCGGAGATAGCTGGTTCTCCCCGAAAGCTATTTAGGTAGCGCCTCGGACGAATACCACAGGGGGTAGAGCACTGTTTCGGCTAGGGGGTCATCTCGACTTACCAACCCGATGCAAACTCCGAATACCTGTGAGTACTATCCGGGAGACACACGGCGGGTGCTAACGTCCGTCGTGAAGAGGGAAACAACCCAGACCGCCAGCTAAGGTCCCAAAGTACCAGTTAAGTGGGAAACGATGTGGGAAGGCTCAGACAGCTAGGAGGTTGGCTTAGAAGCAGCCATCCTTTAAAGAAAGCGTAATAGCTCACTAGTCGAGTCGGCCTGCGCGGAAGATGTAACGGGGCTCAAACTGGTCACCGAAGCTGCGGCTGCATACTTTGTATGCGGGGTAGGGGAGCGTTCTGTAAGCCTGCGAAGGTGTGTTGAGAAGCATGCTGGAGGTATCAGAAGTGCGAATGCTGACATGAGTAACGACAATGCGGGTGAAAAACCCGCACGCCGGAAGACCAAGGGTTCCTGCGCAACGCTAATCGGCGCAGGGTGAGTCGGCCCCTAAGGCGAGACCGAAAGGTGTAGTCGATGGGAAACGGGTTAATATTCCCGTACCTTGGATAGCTGCGATGGAGAGACGGAGAAGGCTAGGTGAGCCGGGCGACGGTTGTCCCGGTTTAAGCGAGTAGGGAGTGGACTTAGGCAAATCCGGGTCCACAATCCTGAGACGCGACGACGAGTGCCCAAGGGCGCGAAGTCATTGATGCCCTGCTTCCAGGAAAATCTTCTAAGCTTCAGGCTATTCGAGACCGTACCCCAAACCGACACAGGTGGTCAGGTAGAGAATACCAAGGCGCTTGAGAGAACTCGGGTAAAGGAACTAGGCAAAATGGTGCCGTAACTTCGGGAGAAGGCACGCCGGTGTGTACGTGAAGCCCCTGCGGGTGGAGCGGAAGCCGGTCGAAGATACCAGGCCCCTGCGACTGTTTATTAAAAACACAGCACTCTGCAAACACGTAAGTGGACGTATAGGGTGTGACGCCTGCCCGGTGCCGGAAGGTTAATTGATGGGGTTAGCACTCGTGCGAAGCTCTTGATCGAAGCCCCGGTAAACGGCGGCCGTAACTATAACGGTCCTAAGGTAGCGAAATTCCTTGTCGGGTAAGTTCCGACCTGCACGAATGGCGTAACGATGGGGGCGCTGTCTCTACCCGAGACTCAGTGAAATTGAAATCGCCGTGAAGATGCGGTGTATCCGCGGCTAGACGGAAAGACCCCGTGAACCTTTACTATAGCTTCACAGTGAACTTTGAGCATGCTTGTGTAGGATAGCTGGGAGGCTTTGAACCCGGGACGCCAGTTCCGGTGGAGCCAACCTTGAAATACCAGCCTGGCATGTTTGAGGTTCTAACTCTGACCCCTTATCGGGGTTGAGGACACTGTGTGGTGGGTAGTTTGACTGGGGCGGTCTCCTCCCAAAGCGTAACGGAGGAGCACAAAGGTGGGCTAAGTACGGTCGGACATCGTACGGTTAGTGTAATGGCACAAGCCCGCTTGACTGCGAGACAGACACGTCGAGCAGGTACGAAAGTAGGTCATAGTGATCCGGTGGTTCTGTATGGAAGGGCCATCGCTCAACGGATAAAAGGTACTCCGGGGATAACAGGCTGATACCGCCCAAGAGTTCACATCGACGGCGGTGTTTGGCACCTCGATGTCGGCTCATCACATCCTGGGGCTGAAGCCGGTCCCAAGGGTATGGCTGTTCGCCATTTAAAGTGGTACGCGAGCTGGGTTTAGAACGTCGTGAGACAGTTCGGTCCCTATCTGCCGTGGACGTTGGAGATTTGAGGAAAGCTGCTCCTAGTACGAGAGGACCGGAGTGGACGAACCGCTGGTGTTCGGGTTGTGTCGCCAGACGCATTGCCCGGTAGCTATGTTCGGACAGGATAACCGCTGAAAGCATCTAAGCGGGAAGCCCCTTCCAAGATGAGATCTCCCTGAGGCCTTGAGCCTCCTGAAGAGCCGTTCAAGACCAGGACGTTGATAGGCTGGGTGTGTAAGCGCTGTGAGGCGTTGAGCTAACCAGTACTAATTGCTCGTGCGGCTTGACTATATAACACCCAAGACAATTGCGGATAACGCAGAGCAGGGCAAACGCCACGCTCCATAGAAATCAACATCACGTTCCATCTCGTCCTTCCCAGTGATCATCCGTTTTGCCTGACGACCATAGCGGTCTGGAACCACCTGATCCCATCCCGAACTCAGAAGTGAAACAGACCAGCGCCGATGGTAGTGTGGTTCGCCCATGTGAGAGTAGGTCATCGTCAGGCTCTTAATACCAAAGCCCCAGCATCCTTGATGTTGGGGCTTTTTTATTCGTGCCTCGGGAGAAGTGATATACTCCCTACCATTATCCGAACCAAGTTTTGATGGGAGCCTTCCAATGGCCGCAACTGATCACCTGGTCATTTTTGACACTACTCTCCGTGATGGCGAACAGAGCCCTGGCGCCACCATGAACAAGAACGAGAAGCTGCGTATTGCCAAGGTGCTCGAGAAATTGCGCGTGGATGTGATAGAGGCCGGCTTTGCAATTGCCAGTCAGGGCGACTTCGAAGCGGTCAAGGCCATCGCAGAAACCATCAAGGATTCCACGGTATGTAGTCTTGCTCGTGCCCTGGACAAAGATATTGATCGTGCGGCGGAGGCCATCCGCCCAGCGGACAGCGGCCGTATCCATACCTTTATTGCCACCTCACCGATCCATATGAAGCATAAACTTCAGATGGAGCCGGATCAGGTAGTGGAGCAGGCGATCCGGGCGGTAAAGCGCGCTCGTAGCCATACCGATGACGTGGAGTTTTCCTGTGAAGACGCCGGTCGTTCGGAGCTGGATTTCCTGTGCCGAATTATCGAAGCGGCGATTGATGCCGGCGCCCGAACCATTAATATTCCAGACACTGTCGGTTATGCGATCCCCGAGCAGTTCGCTGAAACAATCCGACAGCTATTGAACCGTATCCCCAACGCTGACAAAGCTATTTTTTCCGTCCATTGTCATAATGATCTGGGGCTGGCTGTGGCTAACTCTCTTGCTGCGGTTACCAGTGGTGCCCGCCAGGTGGAGTGCACCATTAACGGTCTGGGTGAGCGTGCCGGTAATGCTTCTCTGGAAGAAATCGTGATGGCTGTGCGTACCCGCCAGGATCTCTTCAGTATTGATACACGAATCGATACCCAGCACATCGTGCCGGCGTCCCGGCTTGTGTCGACCATTACCGGTTTTCCGGTACAGCCGAACAAGGCCATTGTGGGCGCCAATGCCTTTGCCCATGAGTCCGGCATCCATCAGGATGGCGTACTCAAACACCGGGAAACCTATGAGATTATGCGCGCGCAAGACGTGGGCTGGCATACCAACAGCCTGGTTCTGGGTAAGCATTCCGGTCGTAACGCCTTCCGTACCCGGTTACTGGAACTGGGCATTCAGTTCGATACCGAGTCCGAGCTGAATGAAGCGTTTACCCGTTTCAAGGCCCTGGCTGATCTGAAGCACGAGATTTTTGATGAAGATCTCCAGGCCATAGCCAGCGACACGCGTCAGAAAGACGAGGAGGGGCGTTATGGTCTCGTCTGCATGCAGGTCTGCTCGGAAACCGGTGTTGTACCCAAGGCTCATCTGACCCTGACCATGGATGGCAAGGAACACACGGTTGAGGCCGAGGGTAGTGGTCCGGTGGATGCAACATTCAAGGCGATTGAGTCGCTGGTTGATTCAGGCTGTAATCTCCAGCTGTATTCCGTGAATAATATAACCAGTGGCACCGATGCCCAGGGCGAAGTGACCGTGCGCCTTGAGCGTGGCGGGCGTATTGTCAATGGCGTTGGCTCTGATACTGATATCATCATCGCATCAGCAAAGGCCTATATCGAGGCGTTGAACCTGATTGCCAGAGGTGGTATTCGTCAGCACCCCCAGGTGGCCGATGTCTGATAGTGACGTTATGTGGCACTTGTCCCCGGTCAGAGGCATGATGTGATCCGAACAGAAGCGGAAAGGCAGTTCTATCTTGGGGCCGCCGGCATTCAGCTGTGGTATGCCCGCGCACCGCTGCCTGGCGCGGCGGCAAGCCCGGAGTATGATTTCGGCGTTACCGAAGTCGAGCCAGCCCCGGTCGTTGTTGATGCGCCGGCAACCAAGCGTGCCGTGCCCACTCGCCCTGCCGTTGATCCCGGCAATAAAGACCGTCTGGCGCAACTCAAAAATCTGATGGAGACCGGCGCTGGTAAACCAGATAAAGCAGCGCCGCTGGCCGAGGCTGAGTCGCAAGTTGTGGATTCCGTCGAGCCAGACTCGGCCGCAGAACTGTTGGGTGAAAATCAGCCCAATGTCAGCCCACGGGTTGCTTCGATCAAAGATATCGCACGGCTGTGTCTGCAGTTCTGGGTGGGAGATAGAGTTCTTTTGCTTGCCAATCTCTCAGAGGAAGCCAGTTTCAGCATGCAGGAAGCGCTGGCTCGCAATATTCTTCGCAGTCTTGGTGAGCAGGCCCCGGACAAGTCAGGGGTCATTCAATGGCCGCTGTTCAATAATGTGAGGGTATCGCTCAACAGTGATGCAGATCTGACGGGCTTGCTGCAGCAATCGCTGTCCCATGTCTCTGACAAGTCTGTCATAACACTTGGTTTTGGTCCCGAGGCTGGTGCGGCGGCCAATATCCTTTCCGACGTTGTGGGTCGCAGGCCGGAAGTGGTATTTGATGCCTCGCTTGCAGCCCTGGCAGGTAACCCGGTACTGAAGCGAGAGTTATGGCAAAAAATTCGCGCCCTGGGCGCGAAGGATTGATGTCGACACAGATCCTTCGCCAGGTTCAGAATCAGGACCTGAGGGTTCGCAGCCTCGTGGAATCCGATCTCCCCCGAGTGATGGAACTGGAGCGCCTGGGGTATTCTCACCCCTGGCCGGTGTCTGTATTCCAGGACTGTTTTAAGCCGCAATATCGACTGTGGGCGCTGATGCAAGGCGATGAGTTGGTAGGTTATGCCGTAGTCAACTATATGGTTGATGAGGCTCACCTGCTGAATGTCTGCGTGCATCCTGCCCTGCGGGGTCACGGAGCTGGCCGTTACTTGTTGCGCTACGCCGTGGCTGAATCTATCCGGGACGGAATGGTACAGATGATTCTGGAAGTCCGGCAAAGCAACGAAGCGGCGGCTGCGTTGTATGCCAGCGAGGGATTTGAGGAAATCGGCCGCAGGCCCGGCTACTACCCGGATGCCACTGGCCGAGAAGATGCCCGCGTAATGGTCTATCGGTTCACCTGACCCCACGCTACCCCGTATAATAGCCCGTTTTTCACCCAACCCAATCAGGTTTCCGTTGTTTATGTCTAACCTATCCCAGGAAGTGGCCAAGCGCCGCACCTTTGCGATTATCTCGCACCCGGATGCCGGTAAAACCACCATTACCGAGAAAGTGCTGCTCTTCGGTCAGGCGCTTCAGAAAGCCGGAACGGTCAAGGGCAAGAAGTCCGGCCAGCACGCAAAGTCCGACTGGATGGAGATGGAAAAAGAGCGGGGTATCTCGGTCACCACCTCAGTGATGCAGTTTCCTTATGGTGGCAAGCTGGTCAACCTGTTGGATACCCCAGGTCACGAAGACTTCTCTGAGGATACCTATCGGACCCTGACGGCGGTTGATTCGTGCCTGATGGTTATCGACAGCGCCAAGGGCGTTGAGGAACGCACCATCAAGCTGATGGAAGTGACCCGCCTGCGTGATACGCCAATCATCACCTTCATGAACAAACTGGATCGCGACACCCGGGACCCGATCGAGTTAATGGATGAAGTGGAAGATGTTCTAAAAATTGCCTGCGCCCCCATCACCTGGCCGATTGGCATGGGCAAGAGTTTCAAGGGTGTCTACCACTTGTATCGGGATGAAGTGATCCTCTATCAGACTGGCCAGGGCCACACCATTCAGGAAAAGCGGGTTGTCAAAGGCCTGAATAACCCCGAGCTCGATGAAGCGATTGACGGCTATGCCGCTGACCTGCGTGACGAAATTGAATTGGTTAAGGGTGCGTCTCATGAGTTTGATCATGAGGCATTCCTTGCCGGGCAACTAACCCCGGTGTTCTTTGGTACAGCACTCGGTAATTTCGGTGTGGACCATATGCTGGACGGCCTGGTTGACTGGGCGCCTGCGCCCCAGGGGCGCGAAACGGATGTGCGCAAGGTCGAGCCGGCGGAGGATGCTTTTTCCGGTTTTGTATTCAAGATCCAGGCAAACATGGACCCACAGCATCGTGACCGGGTCGCGTTCCTGCGTATCGTGTCAGGTCGCTACAATCAGGGTATGAAGGCGCGCCATGTGCGGATTGGTAAAGAAGTGAGGTTCTCCGACGCTCTGACGTTCATGGCGGGTGACCGTGAACATGCCGAGGAGGCATACGCTGGCGATATTATCGGTTTGCACAACCACGGTACGATCCAGTTGGGCGATACCTTTACCGCCGGCGATGACATGAAGTTCACCGGCATTCCGAACTTCGCGCCGGAGCTGTTCCGCCGTATCCGCCTGAAGGATCCGCTCAAGGCGAAGCAATTACAGAAAGGCCTGATCCAGCTCTCTGAGGAGGGTGCTGTTCAGGTGTTTCGGCCGGTGAAGAACAACGATCTGATTGTTGGTGCAGTAGGCGTCTTGCAGTTCGATGTGGTGGTTAGTCGCCTCAAGAGTGAATACAAGGTTGAGGCCGTTTACGAGCCGATCAATGTTGCCACTGCACGCTGGGTGAGCTGCAGTGATGAGCGCAAACTCGATGAGTTCCAGCGCAAGAATCAGGAGAACCTGGCCCTCGATGGCAGTGACCGGCTGGCCTACATTGCACCGACCATGGTCAACCTGAATCTGGCTCAGGAACGTTATCCGGATATCCAGTTCCATAAAACCCGGGAACACTGATCGGCCACCGGAGGACTCCATGCAGCTGGTTGATGCCCATTGTCATTTCGATTTCCCCGAGTTTGATGGGATTCGTGACCAGGTGTTGGCGGAGGCCAGAGGCCGGGGAGTGGAGGCGTTGGTCATTCCGGGTGTTCGCCGGGCGGACTGGGCGCGGGTTCAGGCGCTGGCTTCACCGGATAGGGGGCTCTGGATTTGCCTGGGAATTCATCCC
Source organism: Marinobacter sp. GH_1 (assembly GCF_048595985.1). NCBI lineage: Bacteria > Pseudomonadati > Pseudomonadota > Gammaproteobacteria > Pseudomonadales > Marinobacteraceae > Marinobacter > Marinobacter sp. GH_1. Next base: position 873,371 of record NZ_CP184460.1, read on the forward strand.
TGGTTTGTTGGAGAGCACAGTGAGCAGGATCTGATTGTCCTCGAGGCGCAGCTCGCCGACCTCCCCGAGGGCTGCGTAGCGCTGGGAGAATGTGGCCTTGATGCTCTTCATGGTGAACTCGCCGCGCAATTGCCTTGGTTCCAGGCGCAGGTTGATATTGCCGCGAGGGTGAAGTTGCCGTTGGTCATTCACTCGGTGCGCAGCCATGATGAAGTGCATGGGTTGCTGCGCTCTTCCGGTTGGTCTGGCCGGGCCTTGGTTCATGGCTTCTCCGGAAGTTACCAGCAAGCCAGAAAGCTGGTGGATCTTGGCTGTTATATCGGGGTTGGTGGTGTGATCACCCACGATCGGGCGCGTAAAACCCGCGATGCGATTGCCAGGTTGCCGGTCGAGGCCCTGGTGATCGAGACCGATGCGCCCGACATGGCTCCGGCCGGTGTGGCCAAGGGACAGAATTCACCGATTTACCTGCCGAGGGTACTGCAGGCGTTGGCGGAGCTGAGGGCCGAGTCGGCCGAAACGCTCTCTGAAGCCTTGTATGATAACGTTCGACAGTTGTACGGCTGGTGTTGATGCCAGTGCAGAATAGGGGATTGACGAAACACAGTGAGGCAGGGTTGGTTTTCCTGACTGCTTCGAGTATACTTCGCGCCCTGGCTTTTCAAGGCGATGTCACTATCTCAGCCCCGAATGGTGGCGACGTCAACATACAGGTATGAACCTCCTCCGGATGCCTTGCATTTACCGGTGGTGGTTTTTAACGTTTCTTATATAGCGTTCAAGGCGGAATCAATGAAGACTCTGAGTGCGAAACCAGAAACAGTAAAACGTGACTGGTACGTTGTAGACGCAGCCGGCAAGACGCTGGGTCGTCTGTCAACCGAAATCGCCCTTCGTCTGCGGGGCAAGCATAAGCCTGAGTATACCCCTCACGTGGACACTGGCGACTACATCATTGTTATCAATGCCAGCCAGGTGAAGGTTACCGGCAAAAAGGCATCGGCAAAGATGTATTACAGCCATACCGGCTTTCCGGGTGGAATCAAATCCATCAACTTCGAGAAGCTGGTTGACAAGGCTCCCGAGCAAATCATTCAGAAGGCCGTAAAAGGTATGCTTCCGAAGGGTCCGCTTGGTCGCGCCATGTTCAAGAAGCTGAAAGTGTACGCAGGCGCTGAGCATGCTCATGCCGCCCAGCAGCCCAAAGAACTCGACATCTAACGGAAGGCGAATATGTCTGTAGCACAAAATTACGGTACTGGTCGCCGCAAATCATCCACGGCTCGCGTCTTTATCAAGCCGGGTAGCGGTAACATCTCCATTAACGGTCGCACCATCGAAGATTTCTTCGGTCGTGAAACTCTTCGCATGATCGTTCGTCAGCCGCTGGTTGTTGCTGAGTCTGCTGATCGATTCGACATCACCATCACCGTAAAGGGCGGTGGTATCAGTGGCCAGGCTGGCGCAATTCGCCATGGTCTGACTCGTGCGCTGATGGAATACGACGAAACTCTGCGCCCTGCGCTGCGTAAAGCGGGTTACGTAACCCGTGACGCCCGTAAGGTTGAGCGTAAGAAGGTTGGTCTGCGCAAGGCGCGTAAGCGTCCGCAGTACTCCAAGCGTTAATCGGCGCCATTGCCGATGGAAAAACCCGATCCTATGGTCGGGTTTTTTTATGCCTTGAAGGTCGCCAGATTTTTGATCTGACGCAGGGATAGGCTCTCAGTTGAGCCTTTCCGGCTTGTAAGCGAGGGGTAATTTCATTACCATTTCAGCGCTTATATTTTTGGGTTGTGAAGTCCTTTTCGAAGCGCAGTGCCGGTTTTTCCGCGTCTGTGCCTCGCCTGATGGGAGAAAACCATAATGAGTAATGGCGACGTGAACCAAGGTCGACGCCGGTTTTTGATCGGTGCAACGTCCGTGGTGGGTGGTGTCGGCGTCGTCGGTGCAGCGGTCCCTTTCGTGGCGTCCTGGAATCCCAGTGCGAAAGCGGAAGCGGCCGGTGCTCCGGTAACCGTAACTGTCGACAAGATCGAACCTGGACAACAGATTACCGTCGAATGGCGGGGTAAGCCGGTGTGGATTATCCGGCGCACCGACGAGATGCTTGAGAACATTGAAAAGCTGTCTCCGCGAATGAAAGATCCTGAGTCCGAAGACCCTCAGCAACCGGCTTACATCACCGGCGCACAGCGGTCCATCAAGCCGGAGTTTATTGTCCTGGTGGGTATCTGCACGCACTTGGGGTGCGTGCCAAGCTATCGCCCGGAAGTGGCGCCGGCTGACTTGGGTAGTGAATGGTTGGGTGGTCTTTTCTGTCCGTGCCATGGCTCCCGATTCGACTTGTCCGGTCGTGTGTTCTCCAATCAGCCGGCTCCGCTGAACCTTGAGGTTCCGCCGTACCGGTTTGATGACGATGCGACCATGACCATTGGTCTTGATCCGGAGGCAGCGTAATGAACAAACTGCTTAATTGGGTAGACGAGCGTCTGCCGGTTGTCGATGCTTGGAACAAGCATGTAGGTAAGTATTACGCTCCGAAGAACTTCAATATGTGGTACTTCTTCGGTTCGCTTGCCATGCTGGTGTTGGTGAACCAGCTGGTCACCGGAATCTGGCTGACCATGAGCTATAATCCGTCTGCGGAAGGTGCGTTTGCTTCCGTTGAGTACATCATGCGTGATGTCGAGTGGGGCTGGCTGCTTCGTTATCTGCACTCCACCGGCGCGTCAGCGTTCTTTGTGGTGGTCTATCTGCACATGTTCCGTGGTCTGATGTACGGCTCGTACCAGAAGCCGCGTGAGCTGATCTGGATCTTCGGCATGCTGATCTACCTGGTGCTGATGGCAGAGGCATTCATGGGCTACCTGCTGCCCTGGGGTCAGATGTCTTACTGGGGTGCTCAGGTTATCGTTAACCTGTTCGGTGCAATTCCGGTAATTGGTGAAGACCTGTCTCTGTGGATTCGTGGTGACTACCTGATTTCCGGTATTACCCTGAACCGCTTCTTTGCCCTGCACGTGGTTGCATTGCCGATCGTACTGCTCGGTCTGGTGGTGCTGCACATTCTGGCGCTGCACGAAGTGGGTTCTAACAACCCTGACGGTATTGATATCAAGAAGAACAAGGACGAAAACGGTATTCCCAAAGACGGCATTCCGTTCCACCCGTACTACACCGTACATGACCTGTTGGGTGTGGCGGTCTTCTTCTTCATCTTCTTCATCGTTGTGTTTTACTTCCCGGAGATGGGCGGCCTGTTCCTGGAGAAGCCGAACTTCGAACCTGCGAACAGTCTGAAGACGCCGGCACACATCGCACCGGTATGGTACTTCACTCCGTTCTACGCAATGCTTCGTGCGGTAACCGTTGATCTCTTTGGTCTCGATGCCAAGTTCTGGGGTGTGGTTGTGATGGGTGCAGCAATTGCCATCCTGTTCGTGCTGCCATGGCTCGACAAGAGCCCGGTGCGGTCTATCCGCTACAAGGGCTGGATGAGTAAGGTTGCGCTGGCCATCTTTGTCGTCAGCTTTATCGTCCTGGGCTATCTGGGTATCGTTCCGGCCACCGAGGGTCGTACCATCGTCGCCCAGATTCTGACAGTGCTGTACTTCCTGTACTTCATTCTCATGCCGTTCTATACGCGCATGGAAAAAACCAAGCCAGTACCAGAGAGGGTGACAGGATAATGAGAAAGCTGATTTTTGGTCTTTTCATCGCAATCCTGCCGGCTCTCGGGCTGGCGGCTGCTCCCGGCGGTCCTCTCGACACCATGAAGCCGGATCACACCAACAAGGAATCACTGCAGCGGGGCGTGGCTCTGTTCACTAACTATTGCATGGGCTGTCACTCCATGGAGTACGCTCGTTACAAGCGGGTGTCTGACGACCTGGAGATTCCGGCCGAGCTTTACGAGGAGAACCTGATCTTCACCGGTGCCAAAATCGGTGAGTTGATGAAGATTTCCATGGGTAAGGACATGGCCGCAGGCTGGTTCGGTGCTCCGCCACCTGATCTGACTCTGGTTACCCGTGTGCGTGGTGAGTCCTGGGTATATTCCTACCTTCGTGGTTTCTACAAGGACGATTCCCGTCCGCTGGGGGTAAACAACGTGGTGTTCGACAACGTTGGTATGCCGCATGTGATGGTAGAAATGCAGGGACTGTGTGCTGTGGAGCCGCGCATTGGCGTTGGCGCTTCGGTAGAGCCGCTCAGTGGCAACATCAACAATGCCGATGTGTGCCCGGAGTATGCGATTGAAGGCAGCATGTCAGCAGCAGACTTCGACCGCGCCATGTGGGACTTGACCAACTTCATGTCCTACATGGGTGATCCTGTGAAGGTTGAGCGTGAGCGTCTGGGGATTTTCGTGCTGATCTTTGTGGCGATCTTCTTCATCTTTGCGTACCTGCTTAACCGCGAGTACTGGAAAGACGTGCACTAAGATTTAGGGTATAATCCTGGATCCTGAATTCCAGCGGGTCGGTAAGGTCCGCTGGAATTTTGCGTTTGTGGATTGTTTCGATTTTTAGAATCGTGAGGTAGCTATATGGGCGTTGTGACCAAGCGGTCATCAATGACGTTTTTCTCGGATCCGGCCAGTCATTACAGCCACCGTGTTCGCATTGTTCTGGCTGAAAAGGGCGTAACCGTTGATATCGTAGACGTGGATCCGGACAACCCGCCTGGAGAACTGGCGGATCTGAATCCGTATAACGCCCTGCCTACTCTGGTGGACCGGGATCTCGTGCTGTACGAGCCCAACATCATGATGGAGTATCTGGACGAGCGTTTCCCGCACCCGCCACTGTTGCCGGTATACCCGGTCGCGCGGGCCAACAGTCGCCTGATGATTCACCGTATTCAGAAGGACTGGTGCGGCCTGGTTGATCAGGTTCTGGCGCAGCCGACGGGCAAAGCGGCAGATGCGGCTCGTAAAGAGCTGAAAGAGAGTCTGCTGGCAACAGCGCCTCTGTTTGCGGAAATGCCGTTCTTCCTGTCAGAAGAGTTCACTATCGTGGATTGCTGCATCGCGCCAATTCTCTGGCGCCTGCCGGCGCTGGGCATTGATCTGAGTGACAAGCAGGCCAAGCCTATTCAGAAATACATGGACAGCATCTTTGCCCGGGAAGGTTTCAAGGCAAGCCTTTCAGACCTGGAAGAAGACATCCGAAGCTGATCGGCAAGCCCGCATGGCGGGGCAGGAGTGGTTGCAGTGCCTGATATGAGTGTCACTATGACGTCTAGCCGTCCATACCTGGTGCGATCCCTGAACGAGTGGATTCTGGATAACGACTGTACTCCCTACATCGTCGTCGATGCGGGTGTGCAGGGCGTTCAGGTGCCGACAGAGCACGTCGCCAACGGTCAGATTGTTTTGAATATCAGTCCCGGCGCCGTGCGGGGGCTGGTGATCGGCAATGGCGCGCTTGAGTTCAGTGCCCGCTTTGGCGGGGTGCCCATGCAGGTGTTTATCCCGTTGCAGGCCGTGATGGCTATCTACGCCAAGGAAAATGGTGAGGGGATGGTGTTCGGCAGTGAGCCGGGTTCACCGGACCCTGATGGCGGAGCGGATGGAGATGCGCCGGCTGACAGGCGATCCGATGAGCGCCCGAGTGGGCGACCAACCCTGAAAGTGGTGAAGTAAAAAAGCCGGCGAAAGCCGGCTTTTTCGTTATCCGCCAAACAGTTTGTGGTCAACCAGGTCGCACAGGGTGTTGATGATCAGCAGCATCAACGGGGTGGCTTCATGGGGTGCCAGATCATTCAGTGCAATTTCATGGTCTTCCGGGTGCATTAGCGAGGTGATGTCTGACTTTTCCCGGGCACTCAGAACGACCACCTGCATCTCCCGGTCGTGGGCGGCCTGGATCGCCTGGATGAGGTTGGCCTTGTGGCCGTCATCGACAATGACAAACAGAAGGTCACCGGGTTTGCCGATGGCACGAACCTGTCGGGAGAAGGTGTCGTTGAACCGGTTATCCCTGCATATGGCCGAATAGGTAGTGGCATCCGCACCGAGGTTGATGGCGGGCAGTGCCGGCCGGTCCTGCTCAAAGCGATTCAGCAGTGCCGTGCAGAAATACTGGGCCAGGATATTGGCGTTGCCATTGGCGCAGGCGATAAGTTTGCCGTCCTGCAGCAGAGTATTCACAAAGGCATCTGCCACGTCCTCGATATCCGGCCCAGCGGTGCTGGCGGCCTGGGCAGTCTGTTCCATGTGGTTGGCAAACCACTGGTTAATCTTTTGTGCGGTGTCGGTCATTGGTTCGGTTATTCTGCCTGGATTGCGTTTTTGATCCATTGTACCCGGTATTTGCGCACCGTACCCGGCATGATCGCGACGACGTCAATTCTCGAGGCGATGTTCCACAAGCCATGCCTGTGCAGGTAATAAGAGGCAGCCCGGAGCAGTCGTCGCTGCTTGCCATACGTTATGGAGCCTGCTGGATCGACCAGGCTGCCATCGCCGCGATAGCGAACCTCGAAGAACACCAGGGTATCGCCGTCCCGGCCAATCAGGTCAAGTTCTCCGCCCCGGTTGTAGACGTTCTGCTCCAGAATGGTAATACCGTTTTTCACCAGATAGCGGGCGGCCACCCCTTCGTAATGATTTCCAATGGCGCGTTTGCCTTCCATGGCTTATGTCCTCTACAGGCGCTGGCTATCAACTTGCTCAGTTTCACGAGCGCCTTCCCGGGAAGTAGCCTCGTTGAGTTCCGGGGCCAGTACCGGGCGCCCGTTCTGGAACTGTGCCCAAAGTTGATGGCGGTGGATGGCGCCGTCCGGGGACATGGTGAGGGTGCCGGTTTGACCATCAATGGCGGCGCCTTCCACCTGCCGCAGCAGCGGCAGCCGTTTGCTCAACTGCCAGGCGTCGGCCCCCATGGCAAACAGCCGGCCCAGTTGGCCGCGTGTGCCGCTGAGATTCTGCTCGGCCTGAGTGCGCATTGGGTTGTCCTCGGCCAGGACCCAGGGGATGTCGGTAAACGTCACCCGGTTCAGGTCGCGATCGCGCCCCGGGTCGGGGGTGCCCTCGTAGACAATGGACGGCGCATATACCGGCAGATCGCCAGAGAAGTAAAACGCAAACAGCGGATTGAACTGGCGTGCCACGTTGGGTTGCGCAACCAGTACAATGGCCTCGGCATCCTGTCGGCGACGGGGTTCGAACTCTACGTTCTGGCCAATGGTTCTTTCCACCTGGATAGCCCGCTGCCGGGATGTGGTGACCCCGAGCAGGTCGGCGGTAACTGACCGGAAGTTGTCCTCCGGGAAGAACCGTTCAATGTCGAGCGCGGAACCGTTGTGGGTAGCCATGCGTTGCAGCAATGCCTGTTCCACACGATCACCCCATTCGCCCCGGGGAATGAGCACCAGGATCTGGCGGAGCGACTGCGCTGCCAGCTGGTCGGCAATCTGCCGGGCTTCATCTTCGGCTGATAGGCCGAACTGGTAAAGCCCGTCGGGCACACGGCTGTCCGCCGGCAGGTAATTCAGCCCGAGCACTGGAACGGCAAGTGTGTTTCTCGCACTCAGGCCTGCAAGTGCGTCTTTCTCGAGGGGGCCAACAATCAGGTCAATGTTCTGGCCAGCCAGTTCTTCATACAGCGCCGTAAAAGGTTTGCTGGAGGTGTCGACGATGCGGATATCGGTTTTGCTGCGGTCCGCGCTGTCATCACTGAAATAGGCAGCGAGGAAGCCGTCCCGGATTGCGCGCCCGGCACTTGCCAGAGAGCCCTGCAGGGGAAGTGCCAGTACGATGCGTTCCGGCCGGCTGGTGGCCAGTTCCGACAGCAGGCGAAGGTCTGTGGGCAGGATCTGTGCCGCGGGGTGCCCTGGCCAGTTATTCTGCCAGGCCCTGATCAGACGCCCCTGTTCGTCAAGGCCGACATCGCGGGCGCGCAAGGTGGTGGCCAGCTCCAGCCAGCCCTGTTCTTCGAAGCCGATGGCTGTTTCTGAAGCTTCATTCAGCGCTTGCCCGGGGATTGTCCTGAGGTATTGCCAGATCTGGTCGTGGGTGTCCTGTGGGTCGCTTTGGGTGTCAGTCTGGCTGAGCAGCATCAGCGTGAGCGCGGCGGACAGCTGGTCATCATTGAAGGCGAATGTCTCGGCCTGCAGCTGCGCGGCTTTTGCCATGATGTCTGACGGGTAGCCGAGGAAGTGGTCTGGTGACAGATTGCCGACCAGTTCATTCGCCCAGTCGCTGTCTTGCAGTTCAACGGCGCTGGCCATGGACAGAAGTAATTTCTGGCCGGTTAGCTGGCTGTCGATAGTGTCCAGCTGCTGGTTGCGGAGAATCCGGCGCGCTGCCCTGTGGTTGCCCTGGTCTTGAAAGTTGCTGGCCATCCGCAGCAGGTAACGCTGTGCTGTTACGGGGTTTCGTTCGCTGGCAGCAAGCTCGAGTGCACGCTCTGGTGTGTCTGCAACCTGGCTGTCCAGGTTGACGGTGGCGCAACCCCCAGTCAGAAGGATGACCAGGGTGATCAGGGCAAAAAGTGTTCGATGGCTGCGGTATTTAGTCATAGCAGGCTCGGAGTCTCCGGATCATTAGGCTTGTGGTGCCGCTTTATTGGTGGCAAGTTTACCAGCTCCCGGCCCATTTCACATGACATGCCTGTCATGGGTGCCGGGTTGCACGGGAGTGACGCAGCTCCTGTCTTCTATCGGTGGGAGTATGTGTATGTCCGGTTCGGAAAATGTCCGGAAAGAGATGGATGGTGTTCTGTATGTGGTTGCAACGCCAATTGGTAATCTGGACGATCTCTCTGACAGGGCGCGTCAGACCTTGGCAAAAGTGGACCTGGTGGCTGCGGAGGATACCCGTCACTCCGGACGGTTGCTCCAGCATCTTGGGTTGAGCAAACAAATGTTGGCGCTGCATGACCACAATGAGCGTGCTCGGGTAGCAGGGATTCTGGATGCGCTGGCGGCGGGGCGGCAGGTAGCGTTGGTATCTGATGCTGGCACACCGCTGATCTCGGACCCGGGTTACTTGCTGGTTCGCGAGGTTCGCGCGGCGGGTTACCGGGTGTCGCCGGTGCCTGGCCCGTGTGCGCTGGTTGCCGCCTTGTCTGTGGCGGGGTTGCCGACCGACCGGTTTCTGTTCGCAGGCTTTTTGCCAGCCAAGCGCTCGGGCCGGCAGGCTGCGTTGACGGAATTGGCGCGGGAGCCAGCGACTTTGGTGTTCTATGAGTCGCCACATCGCATTATCGAATTTATGAAAGACCTGGCTGAGGTATTGGGGGCGGATCGGGAGTGTGTGTTGGGGCGAGAGCTGACCAAGACCTTTGAGACCTTCTACAGTGGTCGCGCGGATGAGGTGCTTGAACAGCTTGAGAGTGATCCTCATGGAGCCAGGGGCGAGTTTGTGGTGATGGTCCGTGGCGCGGCGCCGACACCCGCTGGAGAAGCCTCCGTTCTGGACACCGATAAACTGCTGGAGTTGTTGATCAAGGAGTTGCCGGTGAAGAAGGCGGCCCGGATTGCGGCGGAAGTCAGTGGTCTGGGTAAAAATGAGCTCTACCAGCGCGCGTTGGAGCTGAAAGATCATTAAGGCCTTGCATGGCGGCGGATGCGGGGGTATTGTCGGCACCGAGCTCGCCAGGCAGTCGCCGCCGGTTTCGATCGGGGGAGGAAAGTCCGGGCTCCGCAGGGTAAGGTGCCAGGTAACGCCTGGGCGGCGCGAGCCGACGGAAAGTGCAACAGAAAGTATACCGCCTAAGCGCCTTCGGGCGCCGGTAAGGGTGAAATGGTGCGGTAAGAGCGCACCGCGTGGCTGGCAACAGTCCACGGCGATGGTAAACCCCACCTGGAGCAAGACCAAATAGGAATCCAATGGCGTGGCCCGCGCTGGATTCGGGTAGGTTGCTTGAGGCCTGCGGTGACGCAGGTCCTAGATGAATGACTGTCCAAGACAGAACCCGGCTTATCGGCGAGCTCGCCATTTTCTCTTTTGATGTAATGCCTATCCTTCTCACAATTCGGCCTTTATAGCCAAAAAATCTTAAACCTCAGAAAGGCTCTTTAGAGTTTTCTGCAGGTGCTTGTTTTTTCTCCTTTTCTTTACGTCTTTTTAACGATTTTCTAAGTTTCCCCTTTGTAACCTCTTGTCATTAAAGGAACTTTCGCCTGTGTGGTGCCGAATGCGGCGCTTGCATTGTCTTTTGCGTGTTTCTATAGTGTGCGGAAGTGGGAAAAAGTGGTTTCAAGTGGTTTTTTGTGGAAATAGCAGCCTTGGATACGGCATAAATGAGCAACTTTCTTGGCAGTCATGCCATCAATATGGACGCGAAGGGTCGCCTGGCGATCCCGACAAAGGTGCGTGAGGAACTCGCGCAGCTTTGTGGTGGCCGTATTGTTCTGACCGCCAATGCCGATGAAGAGCGCTGTCTTTTGCTGTATCCAGAGCCGGAGTGGGAAACCCTCAGGCCCAAAATTGAAGCGCTGCCGAACATGAATAAAGCAGCACGGCGTTTACAGCGGCTGATTCTCGGTAATGCGGCGCCCATGGAGCTGGATTCCGCGGGCCGCATCCTGGTGCCGCCGACGCTGAGAAGCTACGCGCACCTGGAGAAAAAGTTGATGCTGATTGGCCAGGGCAAGAAGCTGGAGCTCTGGAGCGAGGAGCGCTGGTTTGCCTGGCTGGATGAGTCTTCTGGCGATGACGATATGCCGCCGGAAATGGAGGCGCTGTCGCTATGACCAAAACAGAGCAGGCGTCAGATCAACCTTTCCGGCATCGGTCGGTGCTTCTGGATGAGGCTGTCGATTATCTGATCAATGATCCAGCTGGTCGTTATGTGGACGCCACCTTCGGTCGGGGCGGTCACAGTCGTCTGATTCTGGGCCAGTTGGACGCTCAGGGCAGCTTGATGGGTATCGATAAAGACCCGGAAGCCATTCAGGTTGCCAAAGAACTGGCAGCACAAGATGGCCGGTTTTCCTGGTATCACGGCTCCTTTTCTGAGTTGAGTCGGGCTCTGGACAGTCAGCAGTGGCCGACGGTACAGGGCGTGTTGATGGATCTCGGGGTGTCGTCGCCACAGTTGGACGATGCCGCGCGCGGTTTTTCGTTTATGCGCAATGGTCCGCTGGACATGAGGATGAACCCTCAGGAGGGGCAAAGCGCTGCTCAATGGCTGGCAACCGCAGACGAGCGAGACATTGCGGATGTGATCTGGCGATACGGCGAAGAACGTTTTTCTCGCCGTATCGCGCGTCTGGTAGTTGCCCGCCGGCAGGAAGAGGCCATTGAAACAACCCGCCAGCTGGCGGAATTGGTGGCTGAGGCGGTGCCCAAGAAAGAAAAGCACAAACACCCGGCCACCAGAACGTTTCAGGCTATCCGCATCTTTATCAATCGGGAGCTGGAAGACCTGGAAGTCGGTTTGGTTGCTGCGGTCGAGCGCCTGGCGCCAGGCGGTCGCCTGGTGGTGATCAGCTTTCACTCGCTTGAAGATCGCCTGGTAAAGCGCTTCATGCGGGATTTGGCCCGTGGCCCGATGATACCCAAGGGTGTGCCAGTGACCGCTGACCAGGAGCGCTCCGAGTTTTGCCTGGTAGGTAAGGCCAGCAAGGCCAATGAGCAGGAAATTACCGAAAACGTCCGTGCCCGTAGTGCAGTCATGCGGGTACTGGAAAGACGAACCAACTAATCGAATTCGCAGGGGAGCGCGACGTTATGGGCGCGGTAGCCATCGAACAACCAACCAAGACCACCAAGCTCAGCAAGCAGCGGGTTCGTGACGGCGTGGCAACCGCCGTGCGCCTGTCCCGGCAGGTTTTCGACACCACGCGGGAGAGCCGGGTGGTGGTGACTCTGGCGTTGGTGGCGGTATTAACACTGTCTGCCATCGGTGTTGTTGTCAGTGCCCACGAAAACCGGGAGTTATTCAATACGTTGTCCGGGTTGCAGCAGCAACGTGATGCTTATCAGCGGGAATGGAGTCAGCTCTTGCTTGAGCAGAGTGCGCTGAGTGCTCATGGGCGCGTAGAACACCTGGCGGCAGAACGTTTCAATATGGTGGTGCCGGGGCGACAGGACATAGTTCTTGTGCCGCTGATGTCTCCGGTTGCGGCGAAATAACGATCATAACAAACACATCAGGGTGATCGATTTGTCCGGTCAGGGAAAGCAGGCAGCAAACTGGCAGCAGCGTTTGTCCGCGGGGTTGAAGGCCTGGCGCTTCGGCTCGGTGCTGGGCGTTTTTCTGCTCGTGATGCTGGGTATTGGCTGGCGTCTGGTCGATCTGCATGTGGTGGATAAGGAGTTTCTGCGCCAGCAGGGCGATGTCCGGACCATCCGGGTTGAGTCGATTGACGCTCATCGTGGCGTGGTTAGCGATCGCCATGGTGAGCCATTGGCGGTCAGCACCCCGGTTCAGACACTGTGGGCAAACCCCTCTGAAACTGATCCTGATGATCCCCGGTTGGCGGGTCTGGCTCGCCTGTTGGGTATGACCGAAGGTTCGCTGCGGGAGCGTTTGCGTACGTTTGCGGGTCGTGAATTCATCTATCTGCGCCGGAAAGTTCAGCCCAGCCTGGCGCGTGAAGCGCTGGATCTTGGGATCGGTGGCATCTATGCCCGGCAAGAATACCGTCGGTACTACCCTGCCGGAGAGGTGACTGCGCATGTGGTCGGTTTCACCAATATCGACGAACTGGGGCAGGAAGGGATTGAACTGGCCTATAACCAGTGGCTAACCGGCGAGCCCGGGCGCAAGCGGGTACTCAAGGACAATCGTGGGCGTGTCATCAAAGACCTGATGCTGATCCGGGATGCCCGCCCCGGCCGGGATCTTGAGCTCAGCCTGGACCTGAGGCTTCAGTACCTGGCCTACCGAGAACTCAAGGCAGTGGTAACTGCCCATAACGCCCGGGGCGGCACGCTGGTCATGCTGGACGTGGATACCGGTGAAGTTTTGGCAATGGTTAACCAGGGTTCATACAACCCCAATGACCGGGCCCAGTTATCCGCGGATAATCTGCGCAACAAAGCAATCACCGACTTGTTTGAGCCAGGCTCCACCATCAAGCCGATTACCATCGCGGCGGCACTGGAATCCGGCAAGTACCAGGTTAACAGCACCATAGACACCTCACCCGGCTTTCGCCGATTTGGTCGTTTTACCATCCGGGATGCGCGAAATTACGGAACCATGGACCTGACAGAAATGATCGTCAAATCCAGTAACGTGGGGGTCAGCCAGATTGCCACGGAGCTTGGGGGCGATGTGTTGAGGAATCTGTTCGCCAGGATGGGGTTGGGGCAGGCAACCGGTATCGGCTTCCCAGGGGAAGCCGTTGGTGTTTTACCGGCACCGCCAAGGTGGCGCCCGGTTGAAGAATCCACGCTGTCCTACGGTTACGGCATGAGCGTGAACGCCTTGCAGTTAGCCCAGGCCTATATGGTGATTGCTAATGGTGGCATCCGTTACCCGTTAAGCCTGATGAAGCAGGATGCTCCGCCCCAGGGGCAGCGGGTATTGAGTGAAGACGTGGCGTTTGCCGTGCGCGGTATGCTGAAAGAGGCCGTGGCGCGGGGAACGGGTGGTCGCGGCCAGCCGGGTCTCTATGCCGCCGGAGGCAAGACCGGCACGGTTCATCTCGTGGGCGCCCGGGGTTATGAAAAGAGCCAGTACAAAGCGATATTTGCGGGCATGGCGCCGATTGATGATCCGCGTATCGTGACGGTTGTGGCCGTGGATGCGCCTCAATCCGGAGAGTACTACGGTGGCGAAGTGGCGGCCCCGGTATTCGCCCGGGTGATGGGGGACGCACTGCGACTGCTGAATGTGAAGCCAGAACTGGAAGTCAGCGGGGCCAAAGCGCCCCGTCAGGCTCCCGGAGAGAGAGGGTAACACCATGTGCATCACATCTATCAGCAACTTGTTACAGGGTATTGTCGACGTGCCATCGGTGTTTGATGTCACGATTCATGGCCTGAAGACCGACAGCCGGGCGGTGACGCCGGGCGATGCGTTTATCGCACTGGCCGGGGCTCGAACGTCATCGGATCAATACGTTGATCAGGCGATAACGGCGGGTGCCACCGCGATACTTCTGGAGTCTGCAGAATCCAGGGAATGCCATGAACGCCATGGTGCGCTGGTGGTGCCAATCGTTGGGCTGCGGGCCCAGTTGGGGCGGCTTGCGGATCGATTTTTCGAGCATCCCTCCCGGCATTTGCGCCTGATCGGCGTGACCGGTACCAACGGGAAAACATCGGTTACCCAGTACATCGCACAACTTTTGAAAGCAACCGGCACCCCCTGTGGTGTGCTCGGTACGCTGGGGTATGGCATGCCGGGTAATCTTCAGCCCGCGACCCATACCACCCCGGACGTTGTCCAGGTCAACCGGGTGCTTAACCGGATTCGCACCGACGGCGGTCGTGCGGCGGTGATGGAAGTGTCATCCCACGCACTGGATCAGGGGCGGATTGACAAGCTGACCATGACCGGAGCGGTGTTCACCAACCTTACCCGCGATCACCTGGATTACCACGGCACCATGGAAGCTTATGGCGAGGCTAAGGCCAGACTGTTCCGCCGGGAAGAGCTGCATTTTTCCGTGATCAATTTTGACGACCCTTTCGGTCGGCAGCTGTATGAACAGCTCAATGGTCAGTGTGACCGGGTCCGTTACAGTTTGCATGAGGCCCAGACCGAGCTCTGGTTGAAAGATTTTGCGCCGACGACCACCGGCTTCCGGGCCCGCGTTGATGGCCAGTGGGGCGAGTTTGATTTGCAGGTGCCCTTGTTGGGCAGCTTTAACGCGAGCAACGTACTGGCGGCACTGGCCACGATCCTGACGCTGGGGGTGCCGGTTGACCGAGCGGTCGCCGCAACAGCAGGGCTGACCCCGCCACCGGGGCGGTTGGAGCGGTTTACCGGTGCCGATGGCAAGAACGTGGTCGTGGACTACGCCCACACGCCGGACGCCCTCGCCAATGCGTTGGCTGCCCTGCGCTCCCACGTCACCGGCCGGCTGATCTGCGTGTTCGGCTGTGGTGGTGACCGGGACCCCGGAAAGCGTCCGGAAATGGCCCGCGAGGCGGAGAAACAGGCAGATGTGATCATCGTCACCGATGACAACCCTCGATCTGAACACCCGGCGCGGATTGTCCGTGATATTGAGCAGGGTTTTTCAAAGGACGGGTGTTTCAAGGTTATTCATGACCGCGCTGAGGCGATAGCGGCAGCGGTGACCATGGCCGGGCCGGAAGACCTCGTACTGATCGCCGGGAAGGGACATGAAGCCTGGCAGGAGATTGCCGGGCAGAAGCTTCCGTTCAGTGATGCAGAGCAGGTTCGCCACCTATTGAAGCTGAATGGGGGTGTGGCATGATGCGCGCCTTTTCGCTGGCGGAGGCCCGCGACTGGTTGCAGGCAACCGTTGCCGGATCCGTTTCAGCGCTTGATGCGGTTCGGTTTGACGGCGTTTCCACCGACACCCGGTCTGTGGTGCCAGGGCAGCTGTTTGTGGCACTGCGAGGCGAGCGGTTTGATGGTCACGGATTTGTCCGGCAAGCCATGGAGCAGGGAGCGGTTGCGGCGGTTGTGGATACCGCCGACAGCTCCCTGGCGATCCCACAGCTGGTGGTCGCCGATACGGTGGATGCGCTGGCGCGGCTCGCGGCCGGAAATCGCGATGAAAGCAGTGCTCGCTTGTTGGCTGTGACCGGCAGCAGTGGCAAAACCACGGTTCGGGAAATGACGTCGGCGATTCTTGCGGGCATGGGGCCGACTCTGGCCACCGAAGGCAACCTGAATAATCACATCGGGGTGCCGCTGACCCTGTTCCGCCTGGCACCAGAGCACCGGTTTGGTGCTATTGAGTTGGGTGCCAGTGGCCTGGGAGAAATTGCCCACACGGTGGCGGTGGTTCGTCCCGAAGTGGCAATCCTGACCAACGCCGGCCAGGCACATCTGGAAGGCTTCGGCAGCTACCAGAACATTGTATTGGCCAAGGGTGAAATTATTGATGGCGTGCCCGCCGATGGCGTGGTTGTGCTGAATCGCGACGACCCCGCTTTTGACCAGTGGCGCGAGCGGGCGGGCCAGCGCCGGGTGCTGAGTGTTTCTCGCCTGGGTGCTGCGGATGCTGACTATCACGCAATTGCCAGCACTCCGATGGCAGAGGGGTTTGAAACTGAGGTTAGCGGCCCCGAAGGCTGGCGCTGCAACGTGCGCATTCCTTTGGCAGGGGAACACAACATCACCAATGGTCTGCTGGCCCTGGCGGCATGTCGTGCGTTGGGTGCCACGGACCAACAGATCGTGGACGGCCTCGCAGGGGTGCAGGCGGTGAAAGGGCGATTGCAGGTACTGAACCCCGCAGCCGATTTGACCGTGATTGATGACAGCTACAACGCCAACCCGGCGTCCATGATCGCTGCCCTGAATGTGCTGGCGGGTTACCCCGGTACTCGGGTGGCGGTATTGGGTGCCATGGCGGAGCTGGGTGCGGAGGCTGCCGAGTTGCACCGGCAGGTGGGTGCCCATGCCCAGGCCAAAGGCATTGAGCGCCTGTTGGCGGTAGGCCCGGGTGCAGAGGCATACGAGGCCGGTTTTGGTGCCGGCACTGAAATTTTCCAGAGTCATGAGCAGGCTGTGCCGGCCATCGTGGATGGCCGGCAGGGCGCTATAACAGTTCTGGTGAAAGGTTCTCGCAGTTCCGCCATGGATCGCGTGGTGGAGGGGATTCAGACAAAGGTGAAAAACACATGCTGCTCTGGCTGACAGAGATTCTATCGCAATACTTTTCCGCACTGACGGTGTTTCAGTACCTGACCCTGCGCGCCATTCTGGGCGTGCTCACAGCGCTGTTGATATCGCTGCTGATCGGGCCGGTGATGATTCGCAAGCTAAGCCAGTACCAGATTGGCCAGGCGGTGCGTGATGATGGTCCGCAGACCCATCTCAGCAAAGCCGGAACACCGACCATGGGCGGTGCGCTGATTCTGGTGGCGATTGCGATTTCCACCCTGTTGTGGGCGGATCTGAGCAACCGCTACGTCTGGGTGGTGCTGTCTGTCACGCTGCTGTTTGGTGCGATTGGCTGGGTTGATGATTACCGTAAAGTGGTTGAGCGTAATCCCCGTGGCCTGCCTGGGCGCTGGAAGTATTTCTGGCAATCGGTCATCGGCGCTGCCGCAGCTATTGTGCTTTACATGACGGCATCGCTGCCCCAAGAGACCTCGCTGTATCTGCCATTCCTGAAAAACGTATCACTGACCCTGGGGCCGGTGATGTTCATTCTTCTGACCTACTTTGTGATCGTTGGTAGCAGCAACGCCGTGAACCTGACCGACGGTCTGGATGGCCTGGCCATCATGCCGACGGTGATGGTGGCGAGTGCGCTGGCGATCTTTGCCTATGTGTCTGGTCATGCCCAGTTCGCCAACTATCTGCTGATTCCACACCTGCCGGGTGCCGGTGAGCTGATCGTGTTCTGCTGTGCGCTGGTCGGGGCGGGGCTTGGTTTCTTGTGGTTCAACACCTATCCGGCTCAGGTGTTCATGGGGGATGTAGGTGCACTTGCACTGGGCGCTGCCCTGGGCGTGGTGGCCGTGATTGTCCGCCAGGAGATCGTGCTGTTCATCATGGGCGGCGTGTTTGTGATGGAAACCATCTCGGTGATCCTGCAAGTGGCTTCGTTCCGGCTGACCGGGCGTCGCATCTTCCGCATGGCGCCGTTGCATCACCATTTTGAATTGAAAGGCTGGCCCGAACCGCGCGTTATTGTGCGTTTCTGGGTGGTCACTGTGGTTTTGGTACTGATTGGCCTCGCCAGTCTGAAAATCCGATAGGAAGTGGTTACAGCTATGAGTGTCATTGTTTCGGATCGTCGCACATTGGTAGTAGGGCTCGGTAAAACCGGGCTCTCCTGCGTGCGCTATTTGTCCGGAACGGGCCGCGACATTGCTGTGGCTGACAGCCGGGAAAACCCGCCCGGGCTGGAAGAACTGCGCGCGGGCTGGCCGGATATACCGGTCTATCTCGGAGCGTTTGATCCCTCGTTGTTTGCCGGTTTTAACGAACTGGTCGTCAGCCCGGGTATTGCCATTGCGGAGCCAGCCATTGCCGCTGCCGCCAAAAATGGCGCTCGAGTTCGCGGTGATATTGATGTGTTTGCCGACGCGGCAGATGCACCCATCATAGCCATCACGGGTTCCAACGGTAAGACAACGGTCACCACTCTGGTCGGGGAAATGGCCCGGGCGGCGGGGCGGAACGTCAAGGTTGGCGGCAATATCGGTACACCCGCCCTGGATCTCCTTGGTCAGGGCGCAGACCTGTATGTGCTGGAACTCTCGAGTTTTCAACTGGAAACCACCGAAGAGCTGAACGCCGAGGCCGCCACCGTGCTCAATGTCAGTGACGATCACATGGACCGTTACCCGGACAAAATGGCGTACTTTCAGGCAAAACAGCGGATTTACCGGGGCTGTAAGAACGCCATTGTGAATCTTGACGACGCCCTGAGCACTCCCATGGCGCGGGATAACCTGCGGTTTATCTGTTTTGGCTTTAATCGGGTGAACCCGGAGACCTTCAGCACCCGGGACGACGATCAGGGAACCTGGATAACCTTCGGGTTCGACAACCTGTTGCTGGCCAGCGAGCTCAAGCTGATGGGGCGGCACAACATCAGCAACGTGATGGCCGCATTGGCCCTTGGTCACGCAGCGGGCCTGCCAATGGAGACCATGCTTGGGGTGGCACGTGAGTTTACCGGCTTGCCCCATCGCTGTGAGTTTGTCCGGCATCTGGATGGCGTTGATTACATCAATGATTCCAAAGGCACCAACGTGGGTGCCACTGTTGCCGCGATCGAAAGCCTGACGCCCCAAGACGGCCAGGTAATCCTGATTGCCGGTGGCGATGGCAAAGGCGCTGACTTCAAACCCCTGGCGGAACCCGCAGCCAGATACTGCCGTGCGGTCGTATTGATGGGGCGTGATGCCGACACCATTGCCAGGTCGTTGGCCGACGGTGTTGACATCGTTAAGGCAGAGTCGCTGGCCGAGGCCGTCGAGCAAGCGCGCCGGCTGGCGCAGCCAGGCGACCGGGTGCTGTTGTCACCGGCCTGCGCCAGTTTTGACATGTTCCGGGATTATAACGATCGCGGAGACCAGTTCCGTGTGTTGGTGGAGGCCCAGTGATGCAAGTGGGTGCAGCCAGTTACCGGCCACAAGCCTGGTTAGGTGATCTCCAGCCCCTGCCAGTGCTGGTGGTGACATCCGTTGCGCTTCTGGTGCTGGGCGTGGTGATGATTTCGTCTGCCTCCATGGATATGGCAGCGGCCACCATGGGCAACAGTTATCACTACGTGATCCGGCAGGTGCTGTTTGCGGCGCTCGGTTGCCTCATGGCCCTGGTCGCCGTGAATGTGCCGGTGTCCTGGTGGGAGCGCAGCGGGTGGCTGCTGCTGGGTGTCGGCATGCTCGTCTTGGTGCTGGTGCTCACACCCATGGGGCGCACAGTCAACGGCTCAACCCGCTGGATTCCTCTGGGACTGTTCAATGTGCAGGTATCCGAGGTGGCCAAGCTTTGCCTGATCGCCTATCTGGCCGGATACGTGGTTCGGCGCCGGAATGAGTTGCTGAACACCTGGTCCGGGTTTCTGAAGCCCCTGGTGGTGTTGGGCCTGGCGTCGGTGCTGCTGGTTATTCAGCCAGACTTCGGCGCCACCGTGGTGCTGGTCACCGCCGCAGCGGGCATGATCTTCCTTAGCGGCGTTCGGCTAACCCGGTTTGCTCCGTTGATCGGCATCCTGGCGTTGCTGGGAACCGTTCTGGTGGTTACCCAGCCGTATCGTCTGAAGCGGGTGGTGAGCTATCTGGACCCCTGGAAAGACCAGTTTGATACCGGGTACCAGCTTACCCAGTCGCTGATTGCTTTCGGTCGGGGCGAATGGGCCGGTGTTGGCCTGGGCAATTCGATCCAGAAGCTGTTCTATCTGCCGGAGGCACATACCGACTTCATCTTCGCCATCATCGCCGAAGAGTTTGGTTTGTTGGGCTCGCTGATTGTGTTGGCATTGTTCACCGCACTGGTGGTGAGCGGGTTGGTGATCGCGCGGCGGGCGGAGAAAGCGGGTATGCCGTTTGGTGCGTGCTTCAGTTATGGCCTTACCCTGCTGATGGGTCTGCAGGCGGGTATCAATATGGCCGTCAGCACGGGATTGTTACCCACTAAGGGGCTGACGCTGCCCTTGGTGAGCTACGGCGGATCCAGCCTGATGATGACCTGCATTGGTATCGGCGTGTTGGCAAGGGTTGAAATTGAACGGCTTGATAAGGTGCGAATGAATTCAGAACAAACCAGAAAAAAAACGCGGGGAGGTGCTGTGTATGAGTAAGCCCCGTCGTTTTCTGATGATGGCTGGTGGCACCGGTGGCCACGTATTCCCCGCGCTGGCGACCGCCCGTGCGCTGCAGGACAGAGGCCACGAGGTGTTCTGGCTGGGCGCAAAGGGCGGTATGGAAGAGCGGCTGATTGGCGAGACGGATATTCCTCTGTCGCTGATTCATATTTCCGGGCTTCGTGGCAAAGGCAAACTGGCCCTGGTGCTGGCACCGATCCGCTTAATGCGTGCTCTGGGTGAGGCGTTCACCGTGCTGCGAAAGATCAAGCCGGATTGCGTTGTGGGCATGGGTGGCTTTGTGACTGGCCCGGGTGGCATCGCTGCCTTTCTGCAGCGTGTGCCCCTGGTGATCCATGAGCAGAATGCCATCGCGGGAATGACCAACCGTTGGCTGACTCGGGTTGCGGATACGGTGCTCGAAGCCTTTCCCGGGAGCTTTGGGGCGAACGTGGTAACCCGCTGCACCGGCAACCCGGTGCGCAAAGATGTCACCGAAATCGACGAGCCGGAGCGCCGCCTCAAGGGCCGGACCGGGCCGGTGCGTGTTCTGGTTGTGGGCGGCAGTTTGGGTGCCCGGGTTTTCAACCAGCAGGTACCAGCTGCACTGGCGTTGTTGCCGGAGGAACTGCGCCCGGAGGTTCGGCACCAGTGTGGTGAAAAAAATGCGCAGGAAGCCCGGGACGCCTATGAGGCTGTCGGTGTCTCGGCCAGTGTTGAACCGTTTATCCGGGACATGGCCGAAGCCTACGCCTGGGCAGATATTGTGGTGTGTCGGGCTGGAGCCCTGACGGTATCAGAACTCTGCGCCGCTGGCGTCGGGGCCGTGTTGGTCCCTTTCCCCCACGCGGTGGACGACCACCAGACCCGCAATGGCGAACACATGGTAAAAGCAGGGGCAGCCATTCTGATACCCCAGCAGATGATGACTCCGGATGTGCTGGCGGAGACCTTGAAAGATCTCGCAGGCGACCGGGAACGAATTTCGACAATGGCGACGGCCGCCCGCTCACTGGCCCGCCCTGATGCAACGGAGAGAGTCGTGAATTACTGTCTGGAGGCCGCCAATGGCTGAAGTAACCAATCCGCCGCTGGTCTATCAGGTGCCCGAAATGCGCCGTATTCGCCGTATCCATTTTGTTGGTATCGGCGGTGCGGGCATGAGTGGCATCGCAGAGGTGCTCAAGAACCAGGGTTACGACGTGTCCGGGTCGGACCTGAAAGAGAGTCCGGTTACCGGCCGCCTCCGCGCCATGGGCGTAGAAGTCCAGATCGGCCATCGGGCGGAGAACAGTGAGCAGGCAGACGTCGTGGTCGTCTCTTCTGCTGTCGCTGGCGACAACCCTGAGGTGACAGCCGCCCGCAGCCGCCGCGTGCCGATCGTACCGCGAGCAGAAATGCTGGCGGAAATCATGCGCTATCGCCATGGCATTGCCATCGCTGGCACCCACGGCAAGACCACCACCACCAGCCTGATTGCCTCGATTCTTGGGGAAGCGGGCCTGGACCCGACCTTTGTCATTGGCGGCAAGCTCAACAGTGCCGGTACCAATGCCCAGCTCGGTGGCTCCCGGTACCTGGTGGCAGAGGCTGACGAAAGCGATGCATCGTTCCTGCACCTGACCCCAGTGATTTCGGTGGTGACCAACATCGAAGCCGACCACATGGATACCTACGGCGGTGATGTTGAAAAACTGAAACAGACGTTCGTGGACTTTCTGCACAACCTGCCATTCTACGGCATTGCCGTGATGTGTGTGGATGACGCCTACGTGCAGGAAATCATTCCGAGGATATCCCGGGCCATCATTACCTACGGCATCGACAACCCGGATGCGGATTACCGGGCCGAGCAGATCAGTTCAGATGGTCTGAGAACCCATTTTGTTGTGCGCCGCCCAGGGAATCGCTCAGACCTGACGGTCGAGCTGAAAATGCCGGGCCGTCACAATGTTTTGAATGCTCTGGCTGCCATTGCCGTTGCCACCGATGAAGGGGTGGATGATCAGGCAATCTGTCGGGGCCTGGCGGGCTTTGCCGGTGTCGGCCGGCGCTTCCAGGTGTATGGCGAATACCGGATTCCGCAAGGGTCGGTAACGCTGGTGGACGATTACGGGCACCATCCCACTGAAGTGGAAGCGGTTATCCGTGCCGCACGCGATGCCTGGCCTGGCCGGCGCATTGTCATGCTGTACCAGCCCCATCGCTACACCCGTACCCGGGATTTGTACGAAGACTTTGTACGTGTGTTGTCGGAACTCGATGGCCTGTTATTGATGGATGTGTATTCAGCCGGCGAGCCGGCAATACCCGGTGCCGATGGCCGTGCCCTGTGCCGGAGTATCCGGCAGCGTGGCAAGGTTGAGCCGGTGTTCGTCGAGGAAAACCGGGAAATCGAAAACCTGTTGGAAAGTGCTCTGAAAGACGGCGACCTGCTGATTACCCAGGGTGCCGGCGATATTGGTGGCGTTGCTGCACGACTGGCTGCGGCGGGAGTGAGCAAGTGAGTGATTTGAGTCATACCAACGCACAGCCCTATCAGGCATCACCGGAACTGGTGAAAGCCTTCGGGCGCGTGGCGGTCTTCATGGGGGGCGATTCCGCAGAGCGGGCGGTGTCCCTGAAGAGTGGCCAGGCTGTGTTGTCGGCGTTGCAGTCGGCCGGCGTTGATGCCTTTGGTATTGACGTGCGTGGCTGCCTGCTGAAAACCGTCGAAGCTCCGGAGTACGACCGGGTGTTTATTGCCCTGCACGGCCGGGGCGGCGAGGACGGCACCCTGCAGGCGATTCTGGGGCAGGCGGGCATTCCCTACACCGGCAGCGAGGTTTTGGCCTCGGCCCTGGCCATGGACAAGTTACGTACCAAGTATGTATTCCAGGGCTGCGGTCTGCCAACGCCTGCATTCCGGGCCATGACCTCCGCCGCGGAGGCGGATGAGATTATCCGGAGCCTGGGCACACCGTTGAGTGTCAAGGCGGCCCACGAAGGTTCCAGTATCGGGATCTTCAAGGTTCACAATGTCGAAGAGCTGGCGGAGGCCTATCGAAAGGCAGCGGAAATCGATGATCTTGTGCTGGTGGAGCAGTGGATTGAGGGGCCGGAATTTACCGTCAGCCTGCTTCAGGACAAAGCTCTGCCGGCCATTGGCCTGAGTACAGACCATACCTTTTACGACTACGACGCCAAGTATCTGGCCGATGATACCCGGTACCGGATTCCGTGTGGCCTGGCCCCGGACGATGAAGTCCGGTTGCAGCACCTGGCGCTGGACGCCTTTCGGGTGCTCGGGTGCAGAACCTGGGGGCGGGTCGACATCATGCAGGATGCTGACGGCGAATTCTGGTTGCTGGAGGCGAACACTGTCCCTGGTATGACTGACCACAGCCTGGTGCCGATGGCCGCCAAGGCAGCAGGCATCAGCTTCGAAGAACTGGTCGTGCGGATTCTCAAGGACACGCTGCCGGAGGCGACGAATGCTTGAAACATTACTGATCCGGAGCCGGGCGGTACCGCCCGAGCCGCCCCGGCGACGGGGGGCAACCTCGGTCGGACCGGAGCGGGACCGGTTTGGTGTGTTGCGAGGGGTATTGTCGGCGGTGCCTTGGCTACAGGTGGGGCTGGGCGCGACCATTGTTCTGCTGGCGGCCATGGTGCCCTGGGCAACCGACCGGCTGCTTACTGCCATGGACCAGCAGATCATTGCGGTGGATGTGCGCGGAGACTTTGTTGGCGACAGCTCGGTGGCCGTGGAGCGTGCTGCCGGCGCCTGGATTGGCAAGAGTTACTTCGCCACCGATCTGGCGGAGGTGAAAGCCGAACTGGAACGTCGGCCGTGGGTAGCCTCGGCGGCGGTCAGGCGGGTTTGGCCAGGGCGGCTGGAGATCGACATCCGGGAGAAAAAGCCATTGGCGTATTGGACGGATGGCCGGCTGGTAAGCAGGTCAGGCGAGCTATTCCTGCCGCCAAACCCGGAAGTGGCGGGCAGATTGCCCAGGCTGGCGGGGCCGGATGAGCGGGTGCGAGAGGTGATTTCCATGGCCCGCACCATGAGTGACCAGTTGGCCGGTTACGGGCTCGGATTTGCTGGCTTGTCCCTGGAACAACGGGGCGCCTGGACACTCACGCTGTCAAACGGCATTGAGGTGGTTTTGGGGCGTGACAAGGTCGAGCAACGTTTTGAGCGTTTTATTACGGTTTATGAGAACCGCCTGGCTTCGCGAGTGGACGAAGTCAGTCGGGTTGATGCCCGCTACTCCAACGGCGTGGCGGTGCAGTGGAAGTCGGACGTGGCAACCGCCGCGCCGAAATCCTGATAACGATTATTACGAACCTGGGGTTTGGTGAAACACATGTCATCGGTTGAAACGGAAAACATGATTGTCGGCCTGGATATCGGAACTTCCAAAGTGGTTGCGATTGTCGGCAAGCGCAAGATGGATGGAACCATCGAAGTGGTTGGTATCGGCTCACACCCGTCCCGCGGCCTCAAGCGGGGGGTGGTGGTGAATATCGAAACCACGGTTCAGGCCATCCAGCGGGCAGTGGAGGAAGCTGAACTGATGGCTGGCTGCCGAATTCATTCGGTCTACGCAGGCATCGCGGGCAGTCATATCAAGAGCCTGAACTCCCACGGTATCGTGGCCATCCGCGACCGGGAAGTGACTCAGGCCGATATCGACCGGGTGATCGACGCGGCCCAGGCGGTTGCCATACCCGCTGATCAGAAAATCCTGCATATCCTGCCGCAGGAATTCGTGATCGATAACCAGGAAGGCATCAAGGAGCCCATGGGCATGTCCGGTGTGCGCCTGGAAGCCAAGGTGCACCTGGTGACCTGCGCGGTAAACGCGGCACAGAACATCGAGAAATGTGTGAAGCGCTGCGGCCTTGAGGTAGACGACATCATCCTTGAGCAACTGGCATCGAGCCACGCGATTCTGACCGAGGATGAAAAAGAGTTGGGTGTCTGTGTGGTGGATATCGGTGGGGGCACCACCGATATCGCGGTGTTTACCGGCGGTGCGATCCGCCATACCGCGGTGATTCCCATTGCCGGTGATCAGGTCACCAATGACATTGCCATGGCGCTGCGCACGCCAACGCAAAATGCCGAAGAGATCAAGATCAAATACGCCTGCGCGCTGACTCAGCTCGCCGGTGCCGACGAAACCATCAAGGTTCCCAGTGTCGGGGACCGGGCGCCCAGAGACCTGTCACGGCAGGCGCTGGCGGAAGTGGTGGAGCCCCGTTACGAGGAGCTGTTCACCCTGGTGCAGTCGGAACTTCGCCGGTCGGGATTCGAAGACATGATTCCCGCAGGCATCGTGATTACGGGCGGTTCGTCCACCATGGAAGGGGTGGTGGAGCTGGCCGAAGAAATCTTCCACATGCCGGTAAGGCTGGCCTGTCCGCAGGCGGTCTCCGGCATGACCGAAGTGGTCAACAACCCGATCTACGCCACTGGTGTGGGGTTGTTGATTCATGGCTTCCGGCAAATGGATCTTGGCCGGGCGCCGGTGCTCAAAGGGGAGGATGCACCTTCCCTGATTGAGCGCATGAAAGCCTGGTTTACCGGTCACTTCTGACGGTGAATCAGCAGGTAGTACACGAAGGTATCTCGAAAAACACAAAACGATCGAATGAAACCGGTCTGGAAAGACCGGAAACAGCACGAAGGAGTAGGGGATATGTTTGAACTCGTTGATAGTGTTCAGCAAAACGCAGTTATAAAGGTTGTCGGTGTTGGCGGTGGTGGCGGTAACGCCGTTCGTCACATGCTTAACAGCGACATTGAAGGTGTGGAGTTTATCTGCGCCAACACAGACGCCCAGGCACTGAAAGACCTGGACGCCCGCCAGATTATCCAGCTTGGTGGCAATATCACCAAAGGTCTGGGTGCTGGTGCCAACCCGGAAGTGGGCCGTCAGTCTGCCCTGGAAGATCGTGATCGTATTGCCGAGGCGCTCAGCGGCTCGGATATGGTCTTTATCACCGCCGGCATGGGTGGTGGAACCGGCACCGGTGCCGCGCCTGTTGTCGCGGAAGTGGCCCGGGAGTTGGGTATCCTGACCGTTGCCGTGGTCACCAAGCCGTTCCAGTTTGAGGGTGGCAAGCGTATGAGCGTGGCCGAGTCCGGCCTGAAAGAGCTGGGCGAGAGCGTTGATTCACTGATCACCATCCCGAACGAGAAGCTGTTGGCGGTCATGGGAAAGAAGACCAGCCTGCTGGACGCCTTTGCCTCCGCCAACGACGTGTTGCTGGGCGCGGTTCAGGGTATCGCTGACCTGATCACCCGCAACGGTATGATCAACGTTGACTTTGCCGATGTTAAAACCGTGATGTCCGAAATGGGCAACGCGATGATGGGTACCGGCCGCGCCACCGGCGAGAACCGCGCCCGTGAAGCCGCTGAGGCCGCCGTTCGCAGCCCGCTGCTGGAAGACATCAACCTGCAGGGCGCCAAGGGCATCCTGGTCAACATTACCGCCGGCATGGATCTGAACCTGGGCGAATTCTCCGAAGTTGGCGACATCGTTCGTGAATTTGCTTCAGACGCCGCCACGGTGGTGGTGGGCACGGTTATCGATCCGGAAATGACCGACGAGCTCAAGGTCACCGTGGTGGCGACGGGTCTCGGCGGTGAGCGTGAGAAGCCCACCAAGGTGGTGGACAACTCACGCACACTGGACGGCAAGACCGATTACAACCAGTTGGATCGGCCTGCTGTGCTGCGTCGTCGTGCGGTTTCGCAGGGCAATGTGGCGCTGGACCAGAGCAAAGAAAGCGAAGAGCAGGGCGTGGACTATCTCGATATTCCCGCATTCCTTCGCCGGCAGGCTGATTGATAATCTGTCTCACCTGTGTTCGGGGGTATCGGTTTCAACGCAGCCAGATGGAACCTTTAGTCCGGAATAAACGTGAGCTGGTTGGCCATAGCGGATGACTATTGCAATTTTTAAGTAAAGTCATGTTGGCTAAATGGTACTCAGTCTTGAATTCTGATATTCTCCGGGCAGTTTTTTGCTCAGAATATCGACTTTTTGTGACGGAATGATGAACCGATGATCAGACAACGGACACTCAAAAATACCATCCGTGCGACCGGTATCGGCCTGCACTCAGGGGAAAAGGTTTACCTGACCCTGAAGCCGGCTCCGGTTGATACGGGCATCATCTTCCGCCGTACGGACCTCGACCCAATGGTTGAGATCCGGGCATGCGCGGAAAATGTAGGTGAGACCATGCTGTCCACGACGCTGGTAAATGACGGTGTCCGTGTGGCGACCGTAGAGCATTTGCTCTCAGCCATGGCTGGTCTTGGCATTGACAACTGCTATGTCGAACTGAGCGCGGCGGAAGTGCCGATTATGGATGGTTCAGCTGGGCCGTTCGTATTCCTGCTGCAGTCTGCCGGCATTTCCGAACAGGATGCCGCCAAGCGGTTTATCCGCATCAAGCGGGAGGTCACCATCGAAGAAGGTGACAAGAAAGCGACCTTCCTGCCGTTTGAAGGCTTCAAGGTCAGCTTCGGTATCGACTTTGACCATCCTGTGTTCAAGGGTCGTGCCCAGACCGCAACGGTGGATTTCTCCAGCACGTCTTTTGTGAAGGAAGTCTCCCGTGCCCGTACCTTCGGGTTCATGCGCGATATCGAGAAGCTGCGTGCGATGAACCTGGCGCTGGGTGGCAGCGTGGACAATGCCATTGTGGTCGACGACTACAAGATCCTTAACGAAGATGGCCTTCGTTATGACGATGAGTTCGTCAAGCACAAGGTTCTGGACGCGATCGGCGATCTCTACCTGCTGGGCAACAGCCTGATCGGTGAGTTCCGCGGTATCAAATCCGGTCACGACTTGAATAATAAGCTGCTGCGCAAGCTCAGGGCGGAAGAAGACGCATGGGAAGTGGTGACCTTCGATGATGAAGCCACTGCTCCTATCTCTTACATGAAACCTGTGCTCGCGGTGGGTTAAGGCCGGAAGCCTTAATCCCGGACGTGGCTTGCGAGTTTTTCGAGAACCTCGCGTAGTGCTTTATCCTTCGTGTGCCCGGCTTCCTCTTTGAGGAGCCGGGCATTTTCTTTGCTGAGGGGCGTCATTTTCGCCTCCGGTTTGTCCCGGTACCTCAAGGGTGACACCTTGATGCGAACCTTCCAGACAAACCTGAACAACTCCTGCTCCCGCAGCTTTTCCATGATCTCGTGTTGCCGGAACCGTAACCGGGTAGCCTTGCTGGCGTTGTCGGTGGCCAGCACCAGTTCTCCGTCGGTACAGCTGACAAAACGCGTGCCGTCTGCCAGCTCCTCCGGAACCGCGTCGAGCACCAGTTGTTCCGCCTGCTGGTGAAGCTCGGCTTTGGTCAGCAGGGCTTTCAGAGTAGAGCCGGGGCTGGAAGCCACTTTGCCAAAGATCATTTTTTGGTCATTTTTTTTGCTCATAACCGGCTTTTTTCTCGACGGGACTGTTTACGATTGGTTACACTTCGGCACGCTTTGTGCGTAGCGCTGATAACACACTCGTTTTACATTGTGGGTAATGAGTATGTCTACCGGGCGCTGCGATTTATCAGTACGTAGTTGTTGCCAAGGATAGCAGAACCGCTCGGATATTTATTTCCGGGCCGCAGCACTACAGGGACAGGTATGCGGCTCTTCAATGAAATCGAATGACGATATGAACGTAATATTCGTTGGCAAACGCCACGGCCGTTCCCGGGCAATCGCGCTCAACGCCGGTATTGTTGCAGCTCTGGTGTTTACTGTGCTGGCGCTGCTGTTGGCGGCTGGCTGGGCGGGTTATCAGGTGGCCGTGGCAAAGGCGGAAGCCAAAAAGCCCACAGAGACCGAACTGGTATCTACCTGGCAAGACAAGCTTCAGGAGCAGCGGGCCGAGGTGACGCGGGTTCGGGAGAACGTGCAGCAGCAGGTGGACGCTTTGACACTCCGGCTTGGTGATATCCAGGGGCGGCTTCTGCGACTGGATGCCCTTGGTCAGCGCTTCGTTGAGTCCGGGCTGGTGGCCAGCGATGAATTCAACTTTGATCAGCCGGCGGCTGTTGGTGGCCCCGAAGACGGTATGGGTGGTGAGTCCTACAGTGCCCCTGAGTTGACCGATATGATCGAGCAATTGGAGCGCACGCTGGATGATCGTGAAAAGCAGCTGCGATTGCTTGATAAGGTGGCGTCCCGCAACAAGCTCGAAGACGAGCTGTATCTGCAGGGCCGTCCCATTACCTGGGGCTGGTTGTCGTCCCCTTACGGATACCGTACCGACCCCTTCACTGGCAAGCGCCGCTGGCATGCCGGAGTGGATCTGGCGGGTAAGGAAGGCAGTGATATCATCACTGTCGGTGCCGGCGTTGTGACCTTTGCCGGTGACCGCTTTGGCTACGGCAATCTGGTTGAGGTAGATCACGGCGACGGGCTGGTTACCCGTTATGCCCACGCCAAGACCATCAAGGTCGAAACCGGTGATGTGGTCCAGAAAGGGCAGGTTGTGGCACTGATGGGAAGCACCGGCCGGTCTACTGGCCCCCACGTGCATTTTGAAGTGATCCGCAATGGCAAGTCCGAAAATCCTGAGAAATATATCCAGCGCGCAAGCCGCTGATTCCATTCCCGTGAACCCCACCTTTTGTCCTGTCGCCAAATAAGGTTAGAATGCCGGCTTCCTCCGTTTAACTGAAGAAGCAGTGGTCTATGTTCACAAAGCTTGCAACGAAGATGTTCGGCAGTAAAAACGCCAGAGAAATCAAGCGGATGCGAAAAACCGTTACGCGCATCAATCAACTTGAAGAGGCGCTGGGCGGGTTGTCGGACACCGAGTTGCAGGGCAAGACCGCTGAATTCCGCCGGCGTCTTGATGAGGGCGAAGCCCTGGATGCCCTGCTGCCCGAAGCCTTTGCCACCGTTCGCGAGGCCAGCCGCCGGGTGATGGGCATGCGTCATTACGACGTACAGCTGATTGGTGGTATGACCCTGCACGAAGGCCGCATTGCCGAGATGAAGACCGGTGAGGGTAAAACCCTGGTGGCCACCGCAGCGGTTTATCTCAACGCATTGCCCGGCAAGGGCGTTCACGTTGTCACCGTCAACGATTACCTGGCAAGCCGTGATGCCGAGTGGATGGGCAAGCTGTATCGCTTCCTTGGCCTGACCATTGGCGTGGTCGTTGCTGGTCAGCCACCGGAAGAGAAGCGCGCCGCCTACCAGGCGGATATCACCTACGGTACCAACAACGAATTCGGCTTTGACTACCTGCGCGATAACATGGCCTTCAGTATTGATGACAAGGTTCAGCGCGGTCTCAACTTTGCCATCGTGGATGAGGTGGATTCCATCCTGATCGACGAAGCCCGTACCCCCCTGATTATTTCCGGTGCTGCCGAAGATTCCTCGAAGCTCTATCAGGCCATCAATACGCTGATTCCGGGCCTTGAAAAAGGCGAGGTCAGTGAATCCGGAGAAAGCTCCGGCGACTTTACCATCGACGAAAAGTCACGCCAGGTGGAGCTCACCGAGGCCGGTCATGAGAAGGTTGAAGAATTACTTCTGGAGCGAGGCCTGCTGCAGGAGGGCGAAAGCCTTTACTCGGCAGCCAACCTGAGCCTGCTGCACCACGTTCATTCGGCCCTGCGGGCTCATCACCTGTTCCAGAAGGATGTCGACTACATCGTTCAGGGTGGTCAGGTGGTGATCGTTGATGAACACACCGGCCGGACCATGCCGGGCCGCCGCTGGAGCGAAGGCCTGCACCAGGCCATCGAGGCGAAAGAAGGCCTGAAGATCCAGGCCGAGAGTCAGACCCTGGCGTCGACCACCTTCCAGAACTATTTCCGTCTGTACGACAAGTTGGCCGGCATGACCGGTACCGCAGACACCGAAGCTTTCGAATTCCGTCAGATCTACGGTCTGGACGTGGTGGTGATTCCGCCCAACAAGCCCATTCAGCGGATTGACTACAACGACCTGGTGTACCTGACCCAGGAAGAAAAGTTCCACGCCATCATTGATGAGATCAAGGATGTCACGGGTGAAGGTCGGCCTATCCTGGTGGGTACCGCGTCCATCGAGGCCTCCGAGCTGCTGTCCATGCTGCTCAAGAAGGCCCGCATCGAGCACAAGATCCTAAACGCCAAGCAGCATGACTCTGAGGCACTGATCATTGCCCAGGCGGGTCGCCCCGGCGCGGTGACGATTGCAACGAACATGGCCGGTCGTGGTACGGACATTGTGTTGGGCGGTAACTGGGAATACGAAGTGGCCGCCCTGGATAATCCGTCCGAGGAAGAAGTCGCCCGCATGAAGGCGGAATGGACCGAACGCCACAATCAGGTGCTGGATGCCGGTGGTCTGCATATTATCGGTACCGAGCGTCACGAATCCCGGCGGATTGACAACCAGTTACGGGGTCGTGCCGGCCGTCAGGGCGATCCGGGTTCTTCCCGTTTCTTCCTGTCGCTGGAAGATAACCTGATGCGGATCTTTGCGCCTGAACGGGTGAAGAACCTGATGCAGGCCATGGGTATGAAAAAGGGTGAGGCCATCGAGCACCGTATGGTCACCAACGCCATCGAGAAATCCCAGCGCAAGGTGGAAGGTCGTAACTTCGACATGCGTAAAACCCTGCTGGAATACGATGACGTAGCCAACGATCAGCGCACGGTGATTTACGACCAGCGTAACGAGGTGATGGCGTCTGACGACATCTCCGAGATGGTCGACACCATTCGCAGCGATGTGGTTGACGCTATGGTCAGCGAGTTTATTCCGCCCCAGAGCATGCCGGAACAGTGGGACGTGGCCGGGCTGGAAGCGCAGCTGCAATCTGAAATGGCGATTGATCTGCCGATTCAACAGTGGCTGGATGAAGACAGCAAGCTGTATGAGGAAAACCTGCGCCAGAAGATTCTCGACGCTATCGTCACCGAATATAAGGCGAAAGAAGAGATTGCTGGCGCAGAGCCCATGCGCAAGTTCGAGAAACAGGTGTTCCTGCAGGTGCTCGACACCCTGTGGAAGGAGCATTTGTCGAACATGGACCACCTGCGCCGGGGTATCCACCTGCGCGGTTACGCTCAGAAGAACCCGAAACAGGAATACAAGCGCGAAGCCTTCAACCTGTTTGAGACCATGCTGGACACCATGAAGCGTGACGTCACCCGTGTGTTGTGTCATGTCCGGGTTCAGAGTCGCGAAGAGATGGAAGAGATCGAGCGCCGCCGCAAGGAAGAGCTGGAGCGGGAAATGGCCCGGGCCAAGTTGCGGCACGATCAGACCAGTGCCACCCAGGGTGAGGATGCTGGCCAGGGCAACCAGGCCCAGGGCACCCCGGAGACCTTTGTTCGCCAGGAGCGCAAGGTAGGGCGAAACGAGCCGTGTCCCTGCGGGTCTGGCAAGAAGTACAAGCAGTGTTGCGGTAAGGTCAGCTAAAACCTGAGCAGCAACCTCGGCACCAGAACCCGCAATCGGCCAGTGTATGGGCGGTATGCGGGTTTTGTCGTTTACAGTTTCGGATAGATTCAGGAGGCAGGCATGGCAGTAGGTCCCGGAACCTTACCCGAGTTTTACCCGGTGGCGGGTATCAAGGTGGGGATTGCGAGTGCGGGTATCAAAAAGCCCGGGCGTAAAGACATAGTGGTGTTTGAGTTGGTGCCGGAGGCGAGGGTAGCGGGCATCTTTACCCGCAATCAGTTTTGCGCGGCTCCTGTGGCACTCAGCCGTAAACACTTGGCCCAGGGCGCACCCCGCTACCTGCTGATCAACACCGGCAATGCCAACGCCGGTACCGGCGAACGTGGCATGGCCGATGCTCTGCGCTGTTGTGAAGCGCTGGCCGCCGAAGCAAGCGTTAGCCCTGACGCAGTGTTGCCGTTCTCAACCGGTGTGATCGGTGAGCCCTTGCCGGTCGACAAGATTGTCAAGGCGTTGCCGGAAGCCCTGGCCAGTGCCCGGGAAGATCGCTGGGCGGAAGCCGCCAGTGGCATCATGACCACCGACACCCGGCCCAAAGGTGCGTCTGTGCGGGTGGATCTGGGTGGCCATGCGGTGACCATCTCCGGCATCAGCAAGGGCGCGGGCATGATCCGGCCAAACATGGCCACCATGCTCGGGTTTATCGCCACCGACGCCCGCATTGCACCCGACGTGCTGCAGTCATTGGCGTCGGAGCTGGGCGAGAAGTCGTTCAACCGGATTACCATTGATGGCGACACCTCCACCAACGATGCCTGCATGTTGATGGCCAGTGGCCAGTACGACGGGCCGGAAATCACCGCAGACAGCCCGCACCTGCCGACGCTGAGAGAAGCCCTTCGCCAGGTATACCTGGACCTGGCCCATGCCATTGTCCGGGACGGTGAGGGTGCCACCAAGTTTGTCACCATCGATGTCAGCGGTGCGGCCAGCCAGCAGGAGGCCCTCGATGTGGCCTATACCGTCGCGCACTCGCCGCTGGTGAAGACCGCGCTGTTTGCTTCGGACCCCAACTGGGGCCGGATTCTGGCGGCGGTGGGGCGCGCGGGTGTGCCGGACCTGGACCTGGGCTCTTTGGAAATCTATCTGGGGGATGTCTGCCTGGTGCGCAATGGTGGCCGTGCCGATGATTACTCCGAAGACCGGGGTCAGCGGGTAATGAGCCAGGAAGAAATCACCATTGCCATCGACCTCAAGCGCGGTAGCGTTCAGGAAACCGTGTGGACCTGTGACTTCTCCCACGACTATGTGACCATCAATGCCGAATACCGTACCTGAGCCTGAGACCCTGGCGGGGAAGAAGCAGATCCACGTTGCCGTCGCCGTCATTATCCGTGACGGCCGGGTTCTGATTGCCCGCCGTCCGGATCACGTGCATCAGGGCGGACTGCTGGAGTTCCCGGGTGGCAAGGTGGAGTCGGGGGAAACCGTACAGCAGGCCCTGGTTCGGGAGATTGCCGAGGAAACCGGCCTGCAGGTGCCCCTGGCCAGCCTGGAGCCGGTGATCGGTATTCGACATGATTACGGCGATAAACAGGTTTTCCTGGATGTCTGGAGAACCACCGAAGCCGAGGGGCAGCCAGAGGGCCGGGAAGGGCAACCGATCAGCTGGCTGCGCCCGTGCGAGCTCGCCGATGCGGATTTCCCCGCCGCCAACCGCCCGATCATCAGGGCACTCAATTTACCGCAGCGCCTCGCGATTGTTGGCCCTATGGCATCCTGGCAGGACGGTATCAGCAGGCTGGAACGGTCGATTGGCGGGATGGCGGGGCAGCTGGTTGTGCTTCGGGCGCCTCAATTGCCGGATAACGATTACCTGAAACTGGCGGCAGAGGCTTTGCCGATCTGTTCCGGTGCCGGTGTCGGACTGGTTTTGCATGGGCATCCGCGCTTGCTTGGTGCGTTTCCGAAAGCTGCCGGCCTGCACCTGCCCTGGCGTGAAGCTCAGGCGCTCTCAAGGCGCCCTGTGCCGGCCGATCGATGGCTGGGGGTGTCCTGCCATGACCAGGGGCAGCTGCACCATGCGGCGGCTCTGGGTGCGGATTACGCGACGCTGGGCCCGGTGTTGGAAACGCCCACCCATCCGGGGCAACCCGGAATCGGCTGGGAGCAGTTCGAATTCCTGGTGGCCAATGCCAGGCTTCCAGTCTACGGGCTGGGGGGGCTGGGGCCAGGTCATGAAACACTGTGTCGTGAGCGGGGCGGCCAGGGCATTGCCGGTATCGGTTTCTGGTGGTGAGCCGCTGGCGGAGATTACGGATTTCCGCCGGCATCAGCCTGTGCGACAGTGGTTAAACAGTGACAGATCAACAACGAGCGGGGAGTACAGCGTGAGCAAGTTGACCCATCTGGATGATAAGGGTGAAGCCCGAATGGTGGATGTGACGAGCAAGGCCGTCACCGAGCGGGAGGCCCGGGCGGAAGCAACCATCCGCATGGCGCCGGAAACCCTGCGAATGATCATTGATGGTGAGCATCCCAAGGGCGACGTGCTGGCTACCGCCCGTATCGCCGGCATCATGGCGGCCAAGAAGACCCATGACCTGATTCCCCTGTGCCATGCCCTGAATCTGACATCGGTGAAAGTGGAGTTGTCTCCGGGGGCGGATGGCGCCTCTGTGCATATCCTTACCCGTTGCAAGCTGTCGGGGCAGACCGGTGTCGAGATGGAGGCGCTCACGGCTGCCAGTGTTGCCGCTTTGACCCTGTACGACATGTGCAAAGCCGTTGATAAGGCGATGGTGGTGGATGGTGTGCGGCTGCTGGAAAAGAAGGGTGGCCGCTCGGGACACTGGCGCGCGCCGGAACAATGATCTGCTCTCTGGCCTTGGCCGTACTCTTTCCGACCACACTGTATTCGGAGAGTAAACGTGCCAACACTACGCCAGGCAAGCAGCCGCATGATAGAATGCCCGCCCAATTTGTCAGAACCACGAGGAAATACAGTGGCTGTTCGTTACATTGAGACCTGCCGTTTGCCCACCCCCTTCGGTGTGTTCGACATGCACGGCTTTGAGGAGCCGGACACCGGAAAGGAGCATGTGGCACTAACGCTGGGCGATATTGATAGCGATGAGCCGCTGCTGGCACGTACCCATTCCGAGTGCCTGACTGGCGACGCCCTGTACAGTATGCGTTGTGATTGCGGGTATCAGCTGGAAGAAGCATTGCGCAGCATTGCCCGCGAAGGCCGTGGCATTCTGATGTACCTGCGCCAGGAAGGCCGTGGCATCGGGTTGCTGAACAAGATTCGCGCCTACCGGTTGCAGGACCAGGGCGCAGATACCGTAGAGGCCAACGAGCGGCTGGGTTTCGGTGCGGATTTGCGGGACTACAGCATGTGCAAGGACATGCTCGAGCACCTGGGGATCCGAAGCCTGAAGCTGATGACCAACAACCCCAGGAAGGTCAAGGCGTTGGAGTCTTACGGAATTCAGATTTCGGAGCGGGTTCCCCTGCACGTGGGTCGCAACCCGCACAACGAACACTATCTCAATACCAAGCAAAGCAAGCTCGGCCACTGGCTCGAGACTCATCAGGATGACGACCCGGCCTGATTGAGCCGGTTGGCAGAGTCGGCTGATAGCACGGCTGCGCTATCAGCCAGCAGTGATCACTTGATGGCGGTCAGGGCGGCGTTACCGAGGCGGTCAATCCGACTGGCGATGGCGCTACGGATACCTTCCGGGTCCAGCCCGCATTCCTTGAGCAATTCCCCGTGCTTGCCATGGTCGACGAAGCGGTCAGGCAAGCCCAGCTGCAGCACCGGCAGCATCACTTCCCGTTTATTCAGGCATTCGGTCACTGCGCTACCGGCACCGCCGGCCACCACGTTTTCTTCCAGCGTTACCAGCAGGTCATGTTGTTCGGCCAGTTCCAGTACCAGGCTCTCATCCAGTGGTTTAACGAAACGCATATCCGCCACTGTCGCATTCAGGCTGTCGGCCGCTTCCAGGGCTGAGCCCAACAGGGTGCCAAAGTTAAGTATGGCCACCCGAGCGCCCTCGCGGACAACGCGACCCTTGCCGAGGGGCAGAGCCGACAGCGCCTGCTGGATTTCGGCACCGGGGCCGGTGCCCCGGGGGTAGCGCACGGCAGCTGGGCCATGGTACTGAAGACCGGTGTGCAGGAGCTGGCGGGTTTCGTTTTCATCTGAGGGGGTCATCACCACCATTTTCGGGATGCAGCGGAGATAGCTGATGTCGAACGCGCCGGCATGGGTCGGGCCGTCTTCGCCCACCAGCCCCGCCCGGTCGATGGCAAACAGCACGTCCAGATCCTGGATGGCAACGTCGTGAATCAGTTGGTCATAGCCCCGTTGCAGAAATGTGGAATAGATTGCCACGACGGGTTTGGCGCCGTCACAGGCCAGTCCGGCGGCCAGGGTGACCGCGTGCTGCTCGGCGATGGCGACGTCAAAGTAGCGGTCCGGGTAGCGTTCGGAAAACGCCAGCAGGTCTGAGCCTTCACACATGGCGGGTGTAATGCCGACCACGCGCTCATCCTGCTCGGCGGCATCGCACAGCCATTGTCCGAAGACGTTGGCGTATTTTGGTTTGGCCTGCTTCGGTTTGACCGGCTCCGGTTTGCTCGGTGGCACGGGTTCAATCTTGTTGATGGCGTGATAGCCAATGGGGTCCGCCTCTGCGGGCGCAAAGCCTTTGCCTTTGGTGGTGACCACATGCAGGAACTGCGGGCCGTCCAGCTCCCGGATGTTCTCCAGGGTTTCAACCAGCAATGGCAGATCGTGGCCATCAATCGGGCCGATGTAGTTGAAGCCCAGCTCCTCGAACAGCGTGCCCGGGGCAATCATGCCCTTGAAGTGTTCTTCGGTTTTCTTCGCCAGCGCCATCAGGTGCGGGGTGCTTTTCAGCACTTTCTTGCTGCTGTCCCGAACCTGGTTGTAGGTTCGGCTGGCCAGCAGCTTGGCAAAATAGTTGGACAACCCGCCCACGTTGCGGGAGATCGACATGTCATTATCGTTCAGGATGACCAGCATGTCGGCATGCAGATGGCCGGCGTGGTTCAGGGCCTCGAAGGCCATCCCGGCGGTCATTGCGCCGTCGCCGATTACGGCGATGCTCTTGCGCCCGGTATTCTGCATGCGGGCTGCAATGGCCATGCCCAGTGCGGCGCTGATCGATGTGCTGGAGTGGCCAACGCCAAAGGTGTCGTATTCACTTTCCGCGCGTTTCGGGAACCCGGCCAGGCCATCCTTGCGGCGGATGCTGCCCATCTGTTCCCGGCGACCCGTCAGGATCTTGTGGGGGTAGGCCTGGTGGCCAACATCCCAGACCAGTCGATCTTCAGGCGTATTGAAGACATAGTGCAGGGCGACGGTCAGTTCCAGAACGCCCAGGCCGGCACCAAAGTGCCCGCCGGTCTGGCCGACAGACCAGAGCAGGAAAGCCCGGAGTTCTCTGGCCAGTTGGGGAAGATCTTCCTCGGGCAGGGTGCGCAGCTGGGCGGGCACGTCAATCCGGTCAAGAATGGGCGTGTTGGGCCGCTGCGACGGGATTTCCCTGAAAATGTATGTGTCCTGCATCAGCTCGGGTCTTTATCGGAATATGGATTCTATGACTGGCATTATAAGGGAACAGGGAGGTGTGTTTCACACTTCCCGGGCCAGATGTTACAAAACGGTGTCGTCAAACCGGCCGATTCTTGTTTGTCAGCGCGGTTCAGTGGCTTCTGGCCACCACATAATCGGCCATGGCCCTCAGCACCTCGGCTTCGTCGCCGAAACTGTCCAGGGCACTCTGGGCCTGATCCAGCAGCTTCTCCAGGTGTTCCCTGGCACCGGAAATACCCAGCAGGGCCGGATAGGTGGGTTTCTCCCTGGCGGCGTCCGAGCCCTGTCGCTTTCCGATGACTTCGGTATCGCCTTCAATATCCAGCAGGTCATCCTGCACCTGGAACGCCAGGCCCAGGGCGCTGGCAAAATCAGACAGGGCGGCCAGTTGTTGATCTGTGACCGAACCGGATGTCAGCGCGCCAAGGCGAACACTGGCTTCGATCAGGGCGCCGGTTTTATGGCGATGCATGGACTCAAGCTGTTCTATGGTCAGTTGGCGGCCAACCGATTCCAGATCAATGGCCTGGCCACCAACCATGCCCTGATGTCCGCTGGCGGTCGCCAGTTCCCGAATCATTGCGATGCGTTGTTGGTCTGACAGCTCCGGGGCCTCCGCCAGAAGTGCAAAGGCCAGGGTTTGCAGCGCATCGCCGGCCAGTATGGCGCTGGCTTCGTCAAACGCGATGTGAACGGTTGGTCGGCCACGCCGGAGGTCGTCGTCATCCATGGCGGGCAGGTCGTCGTGCACCAGGGAATAGGCGTGCACCAGTTCCAGCGCACAGGCGGGGGCCAGCGCCGCTAACGGATCGGCGCCGATGGCGCGGGCTGCGGCCAGGCACAGTGCCGGGCGAATGCGCTTGCCACCGCCCAGAACGCTGTAGCGCATGGCCTCATCCAGCCTGGGTGAGGCGGCGCCATCGCGAATGGAGCGTTCCAGTGCCTGGTCGATTTGCTGGCGGGATTGCTCCAGAAATTCCAGAGCCAGGGACAGGCGCTCACTCATCAGTTGGCATCATCCGCTGAAAAGGGACGGGTCTCCAGGGAGCCATCGCTGTTCTGAACCAGCTGTTCAACACGCTGCTCGGCGGTTTTCAGGGCGGTCTGGCATTCTCGGGTGAGCTTTACGCCCCGCTCGAAGGCTGCCAGTGACTGCTCCAGCGAAAGCTCTCCCTGCTCAAGATCGCGAACCAATCGCTCAAGTTCGTCCAGGGATTTTTCAAAGTCGGCAATGGATGTGCTGCTGTTATTCTCACCGGCCATGGGCGACCTCCGGTCAGGTGTTTCGGAAATTGCGCGGATTATATCAGAGTCCCTGAGCTATCGCTGCCAGGCGAATTGGCGTTTTTCCAGAGTTGTGGCATTCGGTCCCCAGGATTGCTCGGTGACTGACACCTGGCCCTGTCGGGACACGGTAACAACCGTGGTTGCTCGGGTTCCGTAGTGGTCGCCGACGATGAATGGTGAAGACAGAAATCGCTCGGTTTCCATGCCAACGCCGGTATCCGGAAGGCTCTGGTCTGGCGCTGGCGTGGTGTCCTGTAAGAGTGACAGTAGCTGTTTGTGCAGCGGCGCCGGGTCTTTGCGCGCTTGTTCCACGCAGTGGCCAACGGCCTTGCGTAGCCTCAGCAGTTTTGGCCAGGGGGTCTGCAGCAGGTGGTTACTCAGGCCATAAACGCCCCGGAATACCTGCCGGCCAGGGTGGGCGTCCCGATTGCTGTAATACCAGCCTCCAAGCCCGGTCAGCTTCACCAGGTTGAACCCAGCGTAGCGGCCCGGCTCTGCATCCAGTGAGGATTGCAGTTCACTGGTTGAGAGTCTCAGTGCGTGTAAGGGCAGTTCGCCACGGCTTTGGCGGCCAGCCTCGGGGCTTCCCTCCCGCACGTTGGTCACGGCTGTTACCGTGCCGTCGGTATTGACCGCCAACCAGGTGCCGCCGGATTCCAGGTCCTGTCCGGCCAGAATTTGCTGGCCGTTGTTGTCCTGCCACCAGTCCATGGCGGCGGTGGGGCGCCGGAAGAACTCGTCCCGGTTGGCTGCCACCACCAGGGGAAATTCCGGGCTTTGTCCGATGGCGAAAGCAATGAGGCACATGGTCGATGGCAATCCTTTAATTGAATTGGGAGGCTGCAGCGGTTGGCAACAATGCGTATCATACCAGCCTGATTTATTCCCGGGATTAAGCAAACAAACATGACCCTGATCGGTATATTCATTCTGTACCTGACACTAGGTGCACTGGCAGGCACCATGGCTGGCCTGTTCGGAATCGGTGGTGGCCTGGTTATCGTTCCGGTGCTGATTTTCACTTTTGGCTTCCAGGGGTTCAGTTCCGAGATCGCCGCTCACCTCGCTATTGGTACTTCTCTGGCCACTATTGTCTTTACGTCTATCAGTTCCATACGCACCCACCATATCCATGGGGCTGTCCGGTGGGAACTGGTGCGGCCCATGACGGTCGGAATCATCGTCGGGGCATTGGCCGGCGCGTGGACTGCGTCGCTGCTGAGTGGCCCGATGCTGAAAACCATCATTGGCGCCTTTGCGATTCTGGTCGCGCTGAAAATGCTGCTGGAAGCAAACCCCAAGCCTGGTCGGGATGTGCCTGGAAACGCCGGGCTCGGGGTGGCCGGTGGGTTTGTGGGCTGGGCATCTGCCATCTTCGGAATTGGTGGTGGCACAATCTCCGTGCCTTACCTCACCTGGTGTAACGTGCGCATGCAACAGGCTGTCGCCACGTCCGCGGCTTGCGGCTTGCCGATTGCCTTGGCCGGCGCTGCTGGCAACATCTGGACCGGCTGGCAGAACCCGCAGCTGCCTGATTTCAGTGTTGGGTTTATCTATTTGCCGGCGTTGGTCGGTATTGTTGCCACCAGTGTCTTTTTTGCCCGTTTCGGCGCAAAGCTGGCGCACAAGCTGGATGGCCGCCTGTTGAAGAAGATATTTGCCGTTGTGCTGATCCTCGTCGGCCTCCGATTCCTGCTGAGTTGAGAGCGTATTCATGTTGCAACACCCGCAGATTGACCCGGTGGCTATTGCCATCGGCCCCCTGAAAATCCACTGGTATGGCCTGACCTACCTGGTTGGCTTCGCCGCCGGCTGGTGGCTTGGCCGCCTGCGTAGCCGCAAACCCTGGTCGCCCCTGAATGAAGAGCAAGTAGGTGACCTGCTGTTTTATATGGCCCTGGGTGTCATTCTCGGTGGCCGTTTCGGGTATGTGGTGTTTTATAACTTCGATGCCTTCCTGGCCGACCCGCTATGGTTGTTGCGGGTGTGGGAAGGGGGGATGTCGTTCCATGGCGGCCTGCTGGGCGTCATGCTGGCGATGTGGTGGTTCGGGCGTAAAACGTCGGCCGGGTTCTGGAGCATCGCCGATTTTGTGGCGCCGCTGGTGCCGGTGGGCCTGGGCGCGGGCCGCATCGGCAATTTTATCAACGGGGAGCTTTGGGGCAAACCTACGGATGTGTCTTGGGGCATGGTGTTCCGCACCGCCCCCGACAGCCTGGCCAGGCACCCCTCCCAGATCTATCAGTTTGCCCTGGAAGGGGTGGTGTTGTTCGCCATCCTGTGGTGGTTCTCCTCCCGGCCCCGCCCGAAAATGGCCGTCTCTGGCCTGTTTCTGGCCTGCTATGGCAGTTTCCGATTCTTTACCGAATTCTTCCGCCAGCCTGACCCGCAACTGGGTTACCTGGCCTTCGACTGGCTGACCATGGGGCAGGTGCTGTCGTTGCCCATGGTCATTGCTGGCGCTGCCCTGATTGTTATTGCTTACCGGAGAAACGCTGCATGAAAGCTTACCTCGACCTGATGCAAGACGTTGTTGACAACGGATTCGACAAGGGCGACCGCACCGGCGTTGGCACCCGCTCCGTGTTCGGCCGGCAAATGCGCTTCAATCTGCAGGATGGCTTCCCCCTGGTGACCACCAAGAAAGTCCACCTACGCAGCATCATTTACGAATTGTTGTGGTTCCTGAAAGGTTCCACTGACAACAACTGGCTGGCGGAACGAAAGGTCAGCATCTGGAACGAATGGGCACTCGATAACGGCGACCTGGGGCCAATTTATGGCAAGCAGTGGCGCAGCTGGCAGTGCCACGACGGCCGCGTGATCGACCAGATCAGCGAGGTTATCGAGCAAATCCGAACCAAGCCCAACTCCCGGCGCCTGATTGTCTCCGCCTGGAACCCGGCGGAACTTCCGGACGAGTCGGTCAGTCCGCAGGAGAACGTGCGGGAAGGGCGCATGGCGCTGGCTCCCTGCCACTGTCTGTTCCAGTTCTATGTGGCGGACGGCAAGCTGTCTTGCCAGCTTTACCAGCGCAGCGCGGATCTGTTTCTGGGGGTGCCCTTTAACATTGCGTCTTACGCTTTGTTGACCCACATGATTGCCCAGCAGTGTGATCTGGATGTTGGCGAGTTTGTGCACACGTTTGGGGACTGTCACTTGTACAGTAATCACCTGACCGACGATATCGTGTTCGAGCAGCTAAAGCGCGAGCCCCGTGCCTTGCCCAGGCTGGTCATCAAGCGCAAGCCGGAATCCATCTTCGACTACGAGCTGGAAGATTTCGAATTCGAAGGCTATGACCCTTACCCGGTCATCAAGGCCCCTATTGCGATTTGATTGATGGTCTGGCGGTGTTTTCGTCAGACGGGCCCGCGAGTATGGGGGGCTGCTGCCAAGCGGGTGGGGCTTTCCGAAAAGCGCCTCAAGACGTCCCTGTGCAGCTTCGGCTCCGCCATCCCTGGCTCCGCAGATTTTCGGAAAGCCCCACCCGCTTGCCAGCGATCACGCTGCGAGATGGATCGCAGTAAATGAGGTCATACAGTGAAGTTTGGGTGCGAGGGGCGGGAGCTGGTTTTCAAAACTGTGCGGAGCCAGGGATGGCGGAGCCCAAGCGTCACATGGATGTGCTTGAGCGTGTTTTGAAAACCAGCTCCCGCTCCTCGCTAACTCCAAGTTATGAGGACCAAATATGAGAAAGGCACTGATTGTTGCGATGTCCCGGAACCGCGTCATTGGGCGGGACAACAAGCTCCCCTGGTATCTGCCTGGCGATCTGCGTTACTTCAAGCAAGCCACTATGGGTAAGCCGATCATCAT
This sequence comes from Marinobacter sp. GH_1, assembly GCF_048595985.1. Taxonomy (NCBI): domain Bacteria; kingdom Pseudomonadati; phylum Pseudomonadota; class Gammaproteobacteria; order Pseudomonadales; family Marinobacteraceae; genus Marinobacter; species Marinobacter sp. GH_1. The sequence continues at coordinate 916,897 of NZ_CP184460.1, forward strand.
GGGGCGGAAAACCTGGGATTCCATTGGCAGGCCACTGCCGGGACGGATGAACGTGGTGATTTCCCGAAACCCGGCATGGGAAGCGCCGGCCGGCACGGTCGCGGCGGCATCATTGAATGACGCGTTAGTCAGAGCAGAAGCCCAGGCGGAACTGGAGGGCGGTGATGAGGTAATGATCATCGGCGGTGGCCAGATCTACGCCGAGGCGTTGCCCATGGTCGACCGGATGTACATCACACAGGTGCACGCCGAGGTAGATGGCGACGCTTACTTTCCGGAAGTGAACTGGGATGACTGGGAAGAAATCGGACGCGAAGATTTCTCCGCGTCTGATCATAATCCTTACGACTACAGTTTCGTCGTCTACCAGCGTAGCCGGTCAGCCTGACCGGCTAGCGGTTCTGGCCTTCAGCGCGGGGCGCGCTTGGGGCCATTGGCAGAGGGCTTGCCGCCCTTGCCAGCAGGCTTGCCCTTGGGTGGGCCCTTGCGGAAGCCGGGCTTGCCATCTTTGCTGAATTTCTTGCCAGGAGCGCCTTTACGGAAGCCACCTTTGCCTGGAGGCGGGCCTTTGCGGTCGCGACGGGGCGCTGCGGACACTTCCGGCAGGGCTTCGGGCTGCTCCAGCGGCAGTGAATCCGGCTGGGAGGCTTCAAGCAAGCAGGCCAGGGCGCCAGCAACGGCCGCCATGTCCATGTCATTGCGCTCGGCAATGTCGTCCAGCAGGGCAATGGCCTTGGCAGATCGGGGATCGTTGGTGAAGCCCAGCAGTTGCTCTTCAAACTGCTCTACTCGCATTTTCTGCAGCGCAGCCGGTGACGGCAGCTGGTACGGTTCCATCGGAGAGTTGGTGGCCCGCTCCAGGGTGCGCAGCCAGCTGCGCTCGCGCGGTGTGACCAGCAAAATCGCCTTGCCGGTGCGGCCCGCACGGCCGGTGCGGCCAACCCGGTGGATGTACGCCTCGGTGTCGTAGGGCACGTCGTAGTTGATCACGTGGGTAATCCGGGGTACGTCCAGGCCACGGGCAGCAACGTCAGTGGCGATGATGATGTCTTTCTTGCCGCGCTTGAGGTCTTCTACGGTCTGTTCACGCTGGCGCTGGTTGAGGTCACCACTCAGGGGCGCAACCGCATGGCCACGGGCTGACAGTTTTTCAGCCAGCAGGGTGGTTTCTGCCTTGGTGCGTACAAAGATAATGGAGGCGTCGAACGGCTCCACTTCCAGGATGCGGGTCAGGGCATCCAGTTTGCGCTCGGCGTAGACCGGTAATACGAATTGCGAGATACGCTCAACCGTGCGGGTTTCGCTCTCGATTTTTACTTCTGTCGCATTCTTGAGATAGGTTTGCGCAACCTTCTTGATCTGCGGCGGCATGGTGGCCGAGAACAGGGCGCGCTGACAGGTGTCCGGTGTCTTCGCCAGAATCGCTTCTACGTCGTCGATAAAGCCCATGCGCAGCATTTCGTCTGCTTCATCCAGCACCAGTGCCTTCAGGCTGCCCAGCTTCAGGGTGCCTTTGCGCAGGTGGTCCAGCATCCGACCTGGCGTACCCACGATGACCTGGGCGCCACGCTTCAGGCCGCGGATCTGTGGCGCAAAGTCCTGGCCGCCGTAAATCGGCAGAACGTGGAAGTGTTTGAACTTGCTGGCGTAGGTGGTGAACGCCTCGGCCACCTGAATGGCCAGCTCCCGGGTAGGAGCAAGCACCAGAATCTGGGGCTCTGCAACGCTGGCATCAATACGGCTCAGCAGCGGCAGTGCAAACGCGGCCGTTTTGCCAGTACCGGTCTGGGCAACGCCCAGTAGGTGGTTGCCGGCCAGCAGGGCTGGAATGGATTGCGCCTGGATGGGCGACGGGGTTTCATAGCCAACTGCGGAGACGGCTTCCAGTACTGCTGGATCCAGCCCCAGTTCGGCAAAAGACAATTCTGACATGAATGTACTCGGTATTCGGAGGGTATCGCATTACAAATGCAATGCATGATTTTGAAACATTATAGTCGGTTTGGGCAGTCTTTAACATGACTATTGCCGGTAATAGGGTAGGTAGTTGCCGGGGAAGCCGCTTGCCAGCTTCGGTAAACTGCGGCAGTCTTGGTTGTTTGCAGGCTAATTAACAGGAATGGAAGAGTATGACGTTCGATGAGCTTCTGAATTCGGTGCGCGAGGGCCGAGACGTTGTGATCCCGGCCAGTTGGGGGCAGGGACGGGCTACCTTCGGTGGGCTGGTAGCGGCACTGGCGTTCGATGTGATGGCGTCGAAAGTTGCTTCTGGCAGGGCGATGCGGGCGATGCAGGTGTCGTTTGTCGGGCCGGTGGAACCGGATGTGCCTGCGGTGTTTGAGGCAGAGCTGTTGCGTGAGGGCAAGGCGGTCTCTCAGGTTCAGGGGCGAATTCTGCAGAACGGTGAGACCAGACTGGCATGCCTGGCGAGTTTTGGCGGTGACCGGGAGTCGTCGGTTCAGGTAGCGCCATCGCCTGCCCCGGCGGCTGCTCCGGTAAACCAATGCCAGGAGTTGCCATACATTCCCGGAGTTACCCCGGAATTTACCCAGCATATCGACATGCGTTGGGCGTTCGGCAACATGCCGTTTTCCGGCAAGGGTGGTCGTGATATGGGGGGCTGGATGCAGTTCCGGGAAACGCCCTCTGCTCTGACCGACGCGCACATTGTGGCGTTGGTGGATGCCTGGCCGCCTGCGTTATTGCCGCACTTGAAAGGTCCTGCACCGGCGAGTTCCCTGAGCTGGGCGTTGGAGATTGTGCACCCGCGGCCGACCATGAAGCCGGGAGAGTGGCTGCTCTACAGGGCCACGATTGATCAGGCAGGTGCCGGTTACGGCCATACCCATGCCGGTATCTGGACTGAGAGCGGCGAACTGGTGGCGCTGAGCCGCCAGACAGTGACCGTTTTTGGTTGAATGGGTGGGGGCTCAGGCCGCCATTTCAGCTTTCAGGGCATCCAGTATGACCCGGGCAAACTCCCTGGGGGAGTCCTCCTGCAGGAAATGGCCACCGCGCAGGGTAATGTGGGGCTGTCCTAGTGCCCCGGGAATGCGTCTTTGCATGTGACGATCACCTCCCCGGGTGATCGGATCGCCATTGCTGAAGCAGGTGATGAAGGGCTTGCGCCATTTCTCCAGGATCCGCCAGGCCTCACGGTTGGCGGCGCTGGCTGGATCATCCGGTGAAACCGGAACCAGGCCCGGAAAGGCGCGGGCGCCCGCTTTGAATGCCGCGCTCGGAAAGGGTGCCTCGTATGCCGCCATCTCACCCGGGCTCAGAGCCCTTTCGGTACCCAGCTGTATGATGCGGGCCACGGGAAACCAGGGGCTGTGGCTGGCAAACGCTTTCCAAGCACGGAACACTGCAGGCACCGGCGAGTCTCCGGTAGGCAGCATGCCGTTACCGACAATGATCCGGCTGAAACGTCTGTGATGTTCTGCGGCCAGTCTCAGGCCAAGCAGTGATCCCCAATTCTGACACACCAGGGTGATGTTGGTGAGGTTCAGGTCTTCCAGCCAGCGGGCCAGCCAGCTCATATGGCTACTGTAGCTGTAATCGGTCACATTGGCTGGTTTGTCGGATTTTCCGAAGCCGATCAGATCCGGTGCCAGTACCCTGTAACCTGCTTCTGCGACCATGGGGATCATGTGCCGGTAAAGGTAGGACCAGGAGGGCTCGCCATGCAGCATGACCACCGGTGCTCCATTGGTCGGACCTTGATCGACGAAGTGCATGCGCAGGCCTGGCTCAACGTCCAGATAATTTGCTTGGAAGGGATAATCCGGAAGGCCTGCGAAGCGGGCTTCGTCGGTTCTCAGAATACGCATGCCATCGACTGTCCTGACTGATTGGTTGCGTGATTGTCTTTACGGCAATCGTCGGAAATCAGGATAAATCAGATGGAAATTTTGTGTGTTTGAGTTGCGTAACAGTGCGTTGCCGGTTTGAATCAGGACGCGATATCAAACAGGCGTTCAGGGTTGTCAATCCGGGCCAAAGCATCGTCACAACAATTGACGGCGCCACAGTCGTCGGCCGAGCACAGGCCGATGGTATGGCAATGGATGTCCTGATGGCCGTCGCCCTGGTTTCTGAAAATCCTGGCTCTGGAAAGAATGGAACGGCAATGGCCGCATAACAGTGTCGGCACGGCACTGCCTTCGGCCAGGATGGCGGTGTAATGGGTAGTATTTGTCATAATAATCCTCCTGATCCATAGAACATAAGGACAAAATGTGACAGTTCAAAGTCGCCACAGTGATCCTGCATTGGTTCGGGTTCAGCAGTTATACGTATCAGGCGTCAGGATCGACCACGGGGCGACGGTTTGAGCGTTTGTCCTCCCAGTCCAGGTCTTTCGGGTCGTACCAGCCGAGTTTGTCCATGACCCGGTGCCGGGTATACTCGGACAGGGTTGGCCACAGTTCCTGGAAGTCTTCCAGCCCTCTGTCCCGTTGCCTCTGCTGTTTGCTCTGCAAGCGGTTGATGATGCGCGGAAGATGTAGGGCTTCACCGAGTTGACCAGGCACCAGAACTTCCTGCCCCATCACCTTACGGCGGTGCATACGCGAAGCCAGAACCTTCTGGAGTTCTGTCGCGGCCTCAAGGGCTGTTTCAACGGTAAAAGCGTCTGAATCCAACAACATGACCTGTTAATTGGCTGATCGATAACCTGATACTATATCGTGAAGGTGGCTATAGTGGCCACGCTATCGTGTTAGTCTGTTTTTTCGTGAAACGTTCCATCCGGTATGGGCACCGTTCGCTTCAGGGTATAGGGATTATGTACGCAAAACTTGAGACACGGACTTTTCTGGCGATGCTGGTGGGCGTTTCCATCGCCTTCGCGTTGTTGATGAAACCATTTTTCGGGCCAATATTCTGGGCCATCGCCATTGCCCTGATCTTTTACCCGGTCAACCAGTGGCTGACCCGCCGGCTGGGCCACCGGCCTAATATCAATGCGATAATTACCCTGCTGGTTTGTATTGTTATCGTGGTGATTCCGGTTCTGGGGCTGGGCGCGGCCCTGATTACCGAAGGCATGGGGCTATACCAGAAGATCCAGAGCGGTGAGATCCGTCCTGGTGAATACATTGACCAGGTCAACCGGTCGTTCCCTGCCATTCAGGCGTTTCTGGGCCAGTTTGATATCAGTTTCGGTGAATTGCGGGATCGCGTGGTCAGTGCGTTTGTTGGTGGCAGCCAGTTCCTTGCCAAGCAGGCGCTGGGCATCGGCCAGAACACTTTCCAGTTTTTCCTCGGCCTGGCGCTTATGGTGTATCTGGCGTTTTTCCTGATTCGGGATGGCCAGCAACTGGTAGAGCTGCTGATCAAGGCATTGCCCCTGGGTGATGAGCGGGAGCGCCTGCTGTTTGCCAAGTTTGCCGAAGTTACCCGGGCAACGGTCAAGGGCAATTTGCTGATTGCCATCATTCAGGGTGCCCTGGGTGGCGTGATTTTCTGGATTCTGGGGATCTCCGGTGCGCTCCTGTGGGGGGTGGTGATGGCCATTTTCTCCCTGCTACCGGCCGTTGGCGCTGCCATTGTGTGGATTCCGGCGGCGGTCTACCTGGCTGCCATCGGTGACGTGGTGCCAGCGGTCATTCTGACGGTCTACGGTATGGTGGTAATTGGCCTGGCCGATAACCTGTTACGGCCAATCCTGGTGGGGCGGGATACCAAGATGCCCGACTACCTGGTTTTGCTGTCGACCTTGGGCGGGCTTGTCATGTTCGGCATTAACGGGTTTGTGATGGGCCCGCTGGTGGCGGCTCTGTTCATGGCGTTCTGGGGTATCTTTATCCGGGAATTTGGCAACGAAAGCACCGGGAATATGCCGAAACGTGCGACAGGTTCGGCAGAAGACGACTGATCTGTGTTAGGGTCTGTGGGTCGCCCGGGCTTGTGGAGATGGGCGCCACATAATAATAAATAGACCGATATCCCTGAGGTATCAGGAGCAGATCAGGTGTCAATGACGAATCCTTTCAGCCATCGCATACGAATGGCGGCTATGGCCGCCGGAACTATCGCCTTCCTGGGATTAACATCCCCGGCCTATGCCAACGACGTAGTCGCCCTCAAGCATGCTTTGTACGGTGCCGGTTACGATATAGAAAACGTTAACCCGGAACTGGACAGTAATACCCGAGCCGAACTGGAAAAGTTCCAGCGTGACCAGGGGCTTGAGGTAACCGGTTCGCTGGATGAGGCAACCGAGCGCGCCCTGGGTATGACCGCTGTGCAGCCGGTGGCCAGCGCCGCGGGCCAGGCCGGAGCTGGAGCTGCGCCGGCTGCAGAGGAGAGCGCCGCTGCCGCGACCGAGCCGGAGCCCGAAGAGGAAGAAGAGAAGAGCGGCTGGTCACTGTGGTGACCGGACGATAGCCACAAAAAAGCCCGCCAGGCATCCGTCAGGCGGGCTTTTTTGTTAGTGCGTGGGGGCCTAGTCCAGCTTGGACAGGTCCCGCACAGCACCTTTGTCGGCACTGGTCGCCAGCAGCGCGTAAGCCTTGAGTGCCGCAGAGACTTTGCGGTCGCGGGCGAGTTCGGGCTTCCAGCCTCTAGCGTCACGGTCTTTGCGACGTTTGTCCAGTTCTTCGTTGCTGACCTGCAGATTGATGCTGCGCTCCGGGATGTTGATCAGGATGGTGTCACCATTCTCGATCAGGCCGATGGCACCACCGGCGGCGGCTTCTGGTGACGCGTGCCCGATGGACAATCCGGAAGTGCCACCTGAGAAGCGGCCGTCCGTCAGCAGGGCGCATTCCTTGCCGAGGCCCTTGGATTTCAGGTAACTGGTGGGGTACAGCATTTCCTGCATGCCTGGGCCACCACGGGGGCCTTCGTACCGGATAATGACGACCTCGCCGGGTTTGACTTCGTCGCTCAGAATGCCGGCAACTGCCGCATCCTGGCTTTCAAATACCCTGGCTTTACCCTCGAACACGTAGATGCTCTCATCCACCCCGGCTGTTTTTACCACGCAGCCGTCCTGGGCAATATTGCCGAACAGAACCGCCAGGCCACCCTCGGAAGAGTAGGCGTTTTCAACGGACCGGATGCAGCCGTTTTCACGGTCGCCGTCCAGGCTGGGCCAGCGGGTGCTCTGGCTGAAGGCGGTCTGGGTGGGAATGCCAGCGGGGCCGGCCTTGTAGAACTCAACCACTTCCGCGGTGGGAGAACGCATGATGTCCCATACTTCGAGGGCATCTCTCATGGTTTTACTGTGTACTGTTGGCAAATCGACGTTGATCAGCCCGCCACGTTCCAGTTCACCCATGATGCCCATGATGCCGCCGGCCCGGTGTACATCTTCCATATGGTATTTCGGGGAGTTGGGGGCCACCTTGCACAGCTGGGGGACTTTCCGCGACAGCTGGTCAATTTCGGCCAGCGTAAACTCAACACCGCCCTCCTGGGCCGCTGCCAGAAGGTGCAGAATCGTGTTGGTGGAGCCGCCCATGGCAATGTCCATGACCATCGCATTCTCGAATGCGGAGAAAGACGCAATGCTGCGTGGCAGCACGCTGGCATCGTTCTGCTCGTAATAGCGCTTGGCATTCTCCACAATTTGACGACCGGCGTTCAGGAACAGCTGTTCACGGTCGGCGTGGGTGGCCAGCATGGAACCGTTGCCGGGCAGCGCCAGGCCAATGGCTTCGGTAAGGCAGTTCATGGAGTTGGCAGTGAACATGCCGGAGCAGGAACCGCAGGTAGGACAGGCGCTGCGCTCGTATTCTTCGACCATTTCATCGGTGGCCGTCGGGTCCGCTGCGATCACCATGGCATCCACCAGGTCCAGTTTGTGCTCGGACAACTTGGTTTTGCCGGCCTCCATCGGGCCACCGGAGACGAAGATTGTCGGAATGTTCAGGCGCATGGCGGCCATCAGCATGCCAGGGGTGATCTTGTCGCAGTTGGAAATGCAAACCAGCGCGTCGGCACAGTGGGCGTTAACCATGTACTCGACGGAATCGGCAATTATTTCCCGGGAGGGCAGGGAGTAAAGCATGCCGTCGTGGCCCATGGCGATGCCATCATCCACCGCGATGGTGTTGAACTCTTTGGCAACGCCGCCAGCCGCTTCGATCTCACGGCAGACCAGTTGTCCGAGGTCTTTCAAGTGAACGTGGCCAGGCACAAACTGGGTGAAGGAGTTGGCAACGGCGATGATGGGTTTGCCAAAGTCTTCATTTTTCATGCCGGTGGCGCGCCAGAGCGCCCGGGCACCGGCCATGTTGCGGCCAGCGGTTGATGTATGGGAACGGTACTGGGGCATGGTGTGCTGCTGTCTCCCTGATTATCTGGTTGTACTTGAGCACAAAGGATACCAGATTAAACGCTGGTCGCATGGCTGTTTTGCCAGTGCGTGTTTACAATACGTAACAAGTAACGGGATATTTTGACCAGAATTGCGAGGGAGTCTGTCTATGGGTGGCCAGGAAAGCCTGCAGCTGCGTCGTCTCAAGGATTTCCAGCCATTGGGGCGGTTGACGGACGACCAATTGGTGTTGTTAGCCAGCCGGGCTGAACGCCGGACCCATGGGCCCGGCCAACGGGTGATAGAGCGGGGCGTTCGCGACGGCCTGGACTTTTTCCTGATATCCGGGAAGGTAGAGCTCGAGTCTGTGGACGGGCGCAAAACGGTGATTGAGGCTGAAACGGAAAAGGCACTCAACCCCATTGCCCGGTTGCAGCCCAGGATGTACGACGTTACTGCGGTCAAACCCTGCGAGTTTCTGGTCATTGAGCAGGAGATTCTGAACCAGATGCTGAGATCGGCGCCGGTCGCCCAGGTGGAAATGGATTCCGGGGATGGCGGCGCCGATGAAAGTGAAGAACATCATCTGTTGATGGAGTTTTACGCCGAACTCCGCTCCAATCAGCTCAAGTTGCCCAGTGTGCCGGATGTGGCCTGGAAAGTGCGCCGGGTGGTGGACCGCGAAGACTCGACGGCGCTCGATGTATCCAAGGCGGTCTCAGCCGACCCCGCCATGGCGGCAAAGCTGGTGCGGTCCTGCAACAGTCCGTTGTACCGGGGGTTCAGTGATGTCCGGAACGTGCGGGAGGCGGTGGTTCGTTTGGGTATGCGAACCACCCGGCAATTGGTAACAGTATTTGCCATGCGCGAGGTGTTCAAGACTCGTCGGGCCTCGCTGCAGAAGGAAATGGAACAGCTTTGGCGGCATTCCCGGGAGGTGGCGGCCTTGTGTTGGGTGCTGGCGGATCACGCCACCCGGATTGATCCGGAAGAGGCCCTGCTGGCGGGCTTGCTGCACGATATTGGTATCGTTCCGGTCCTGGTGCAGGCCGAGCACCATGTGAACCTGTTTGCTGATGAAAAGAACCTTCAGCATGCCATGTCGGAGTTGCGGGCCGATGTAGGGTGTGCGGTTCTGGAGAACTGGCAGTTTCCGAAAGCGTTTATCGAGTCCGCCCGCCACGCGGAAGACTGGAGCTATGAGTGTCGGGAGTCTGCGCCCCAGCTGGTTGATGTTGTGATCGTGGCGCAGTTGCATTCCATGATCGGATCCAGTCAGAATGCCGGCTTGCCCGCTTTTGACCAGGTGCCAGCCTGGCGCCGCCTGGGGGAACTGGATCTCAATGCCTCCCGGAGCCTACAGCTTTTGAGTGAGGCCCGTGAACGGGTAGATGAGGTGCAAAAGCTCCTGTCCATCCGATAACTACTGCCTGATGACGGAGTCTGCCCTGCAGTGAATGACACCATTATGAATGTTCCCCTGTTTCCGTTGAATTCAATTGTTTTGCCCAAGGGGCGCATTCCCCTCCAGCTGTTTGAGCCGCGTTACATCGATATGCTTTCCCGGTGTATGAAAGAAGACCGTGGGTTTGTGGTGGTCCTGCTTCGTGAGGGCGGGGAGACAGCCCGCCAGGCGGCGTTCTACGACATCGGAACCTACGTGCGGATTATCGATTTCCAGCAATTAGACAGCGGGCTGCTCGGGATCACTGTGGAAGGTGAGTTGAAAGTGTCTGTTGTTCGAAGCTGGCAGCAGGAAGACGGCTTGAACCTGGGGGACGTGGAGTGCCTGATCGCAGAAGCCGAAAGCGAAGTCCCTGAGCGTTTCCATGAACTGCCTTCCGTGCTGAGGGCGTTGTTCCGCCACCCGGTTGTCAAGGATCTGGGTATGGACGTGGACTACGAGGATGCCCGGGACGTAGGCTGGCGGCTAACGGAGCTGCTGCCCCTGGACAAGCAGGAAAAACAGCGGCTGGCAGAACTGCAGGATCCCCTTGAGCGGCTACAGCGGCTTCAGGAATTGCTTGAGGCGCTGGAGCAAAACTAGTTCGGTGGCAAGGGCGAATAGGCCAGGCTGGCAGTGTCCCACTGGGTGATGAGGTAACCTGCGGCGAACGCCAGCCAGAGCATCACCGCGGCCCAGGTCAGGGCATCCGGCCAGATGGGTACCCGGTCGTAGCGACTGTAGCTGGCGCGAATGGCGCCGGTAATGGCCATCCCCAGTAATACTCCTCCCAGTACATCGGTAAACCAGTGTACCCCCAGGTAGAGCCTGCTCAGGGCAATGGGCACCAGGGGCAAGGACAGCAATACATAGGTTTGCCAGCGCTGTCGCATCCTGTTTTCGCCAGCGATGAAGCTGGCGGCCATGGTGACCAGCACCGTTGCCCCTGCAGTATGGCCGCTGGGAAAAGCGCCTGAGGCCGGTGGCCTAAGCACCTGATCCGGGCGTTCCACCATCAGGCCGGTTTTGACCAGCCATACACAGGCAAAGCAGAGAATCGCCGCCAGGGCAATGTGCAGGGCAGCGGCGTAATACCCCCTGAACGACAGAACGGCCACGGCCAGTACGGCTGCACTGATCAGTACCGGAGGGTCGCCCATGAGCGTGGCGGCGATCACCGGAATATCCAGCAGCGGTTGCCGCAGCACTTCAAACCAGGCAGCGACCAGCTGGTTCAGCTCGTTAATCCGCCGGCTGTAAGTAACCAACTGGGTCAGGATCACAAACATCGCCAACGACCCCGTAGCCAAAACAATCGATGGCAGGGGGAATTCGCCTTTGCGGGCAGGTCGTTTGTTGGTGTAAAGCCGCCAGAATCGATGCGTGGTGTCGTAACGGGCCATGAATGACTCCAGCCAGCGGTAGGGCCTGCTGCCCTCGCCAACTCCAAGCCGGAACTGAAGAACCACCACATACAAAGCCACCAGCACCGCTGCGCTGATGCCAATAACCGGGTAGAAATGAGGTGGTGGCTCTATTTCGCTGGCGAGGGCGCTGCCGACGGCATAGCCCGGCAGCACATAGACCAGGGCCCAGCCGACCGCGGAAATCAGGTTGAAGGTAAGAAACCGGCGCCATGGCATGTGCAGCGCACCGGCAATCAGCGGGATGACCGGGCGGATAGGGCCGATAAAACGCCCGGCAATCACACTTTTGCCGCCGTGGGCATTAAAAAAAGACTCGCCCCGGGTAATCAGCCCCGGGTAACGGCTGAAGGGCCAGACCGAATGCAGCCGCCCCTTGAAGAAGCGGCCCACGGTAAAACTGATGAGGTCACCGATAACCGCTCCCATGCCTGCCCAGGCCAGGGCTTCGGACAGGGGCATGCCGGATTTTCCTGCCAGTGCGGCAAAACCAAACAGCATGGCAACGCCGGGCACAACAATGCCGGCAATTGCCAGGGACTCCACCATGGCGGTGGCAAAGAGTGCCAGTATCAGCCAGCCGGGGTTGTCTGCTACCCAGGCTGCCGCATCAGCCAGCCAGCTTTCAATCATATGTCGACGGACGCTCCCGGGCTGAACCAGGCCGAATCCATACCCCGTTTACGTGCCTGATGCATTGCCTGATTGGCCCGGTTACGGAGTGAGACCGTACTGGTATCGCCGTTGCCGCGAGTGGTGCAGCCCAAGCTGACAGACAGCCTGCCAATGCCGCTCCACTCCCTTTCGCCGATGGTCCTTCGAATCCGCTCGGCGATTACGCGTACGCCTTCCTCTGGCGTGAAGGGGAGGATCAGGAAAAACTCGGAATCGTTCAGGGTGTACAGGCTGTCGCCCGCCCGGATAACGCCAAACAGATGCTCGGTGACCGATTTAAACAGGTTCTGCAGCCCCGCTTTGCCATGCAGGTCCCGTATTTCGTCCGTGTAATCAAAGCTCAGGTTAATCACTGACAAGGGGTGGCCCGTGGCAATCGCTCTGCTGATTTCCTTTTGCAGGGTTTCGTCAAGAAACCGTGAGTTGTGGGCGCCGGTGACCGGGTCGGTAATGGCAAGATCCTCCGCAGATTGGGCGATGTGATCATAGTGCCAGATGTACAGGGCGCCGACTGCGAGTGTCAGGATCAGGCCCACGGAGGTCATCAGGGCGTAGGCGGCGGGATGACCGAACCACACAGCACCCATTACCGGAACCAGGAGCAATGCAGACAGGCTTAGCCCCTGGCGCAGCGGCAGAACCAGAAGGTTCAGGATCAGGAGCGGCATCGCCCAATGAGTTACCCCAGGGCTGTCCAGAACCAGAATGGCGGCCACCAGGCCTGCGTTGAGGCCGGCCAGAATCAGCAGGTGCCCGGGGGCCGATAGCTGCTGGCGGCGACACACGAAGGTGTAGATCAGCCCGGCCAGCAACAGGCAGGTCATCGCCAGTGCGAGATAAAATAACTCGTAAAAGCCGTAGCGCAGGTTCTGCAGTGCCAGCGAGAAAATAAACAGGGCCGCCAGTCCGTAGCCGAAGCTGTGAGTCCAGGTTCTGAGTCTTGTTTCTGTCATCGCGCGTCACCTTGGGTGCCGGTGGGGCTCTGGACATCCGGATGCAGCCAGTTGCTGTAGGCCTGGGTGCGGTTGCCCCCCTGTTGCTGCGCCCGGCGTAGCGCGTTGGCGGCACTGTGTTGCAGGCTGTCGGCGTCGTCGCCGATGTTCAGGCCGGCAATGCCGGTGCTGACGGTCAGTTTCATGCCGTGGGATGCCAGCAGCTTGCACAGGCCATTGCGGATTTTCTCGGCGCTGGCGGCGGCGCCCGCGGTATTGATACCAGGTAGGATAACCAGAAACTGCAGGTCGGCTACCCGGTAGTAAGTGTCAAAATCCCGAAGCTGTGAATGCAGGTAACGGCCAATTCTGGGCAGGATAGCGCGAATGTCTTCGTCCGGATCATTGTCGCTCAGGTGGGTGTCCAGCCCGATCATCATCACAGACATGTCGGTGCCCTCACGCTCGCTACGCTGGATTTCCTTGTGCAGGTCGGCAGACAGGTACTCCCGGCTGGCGGCCTGGGTGAGTTCGTCGGTTCGCCTCAGCGGTGCCAGCTGCCGGGCCTTGTATTCTCGCAAGAAGATCAGCAGCGTGGAGAGCAGCGTTGTCAGCACAAAGGCGCTGATCATCTGGTGGCGGTCGGGAAGAATCACGGCCCATTGGGTGGAAACCAGTATGGCAAAGGTCAGGAGCGCAGTGATCAGAGCTGCAATATAAGTTGGCATCAGGGCAAAAGTCACCAGCGGTAGTGCATAGAGCCAGTGGCTGAGCGCCCAGGGCCCCTGCCAGAGTGCGGCCAGCAACAGGATTGCCAGGATTGAATAGCTGGCTGTTTTGACGTGTTTCCAGAACCGGGCATGGTGGCTGGTGAAACGTGGGTTGCTGGCCAGGCTGATGCCCGCCGCCATGGCAGCGCAAGCTGCCAGCAGGAATTCGCCCAGCATTATGCCGGCTGCGCTGGTGAGCGCAAGGGCAACAAAACCGGCTCTTGAGAGCCGGCCTGGCAGGAACTTTTCAGCCGACTGGGGCATGTTATCTATCCTTTGCTGGCGCATCCATTTGAATCTGTGCAGCGCTATAATAGTCGTTTGGGATGCGGACTTGAAACGGGAAAGGTAAAGTAGCGTTCCAGTTCCGGAATCAGTATGCAAAATATAAAGGTAATCCGATGGATGTAGCAGCCTACATGGCAGAACTCGGTCAACAGGCTCGGGCCGCCGCTCGGGAAGTGGCCCGCTCAACCACCGCCGTTCGCAATCAGGCACTGCTGGCAACGGCCAGGGCGTTGAGCGCTGCCCGTACCGAGCTGGTGCGGGCCAACCAGAAGGATCTCGAAGCTGGCCGGGCGAATGGCCTGGACGATGCCATGCTCGACCGCCTGGAGCTTACCGAGGCCCGCATTGACACCATGATTGAGGGGCTGCAACAGGTGGCAGGCTTGCCAGATCCCGTGGGTGAAATTACCGACATGACCTACCGGCCATCCGGCATTCAGGTTGGCAAGATGCGGGTGCCTCTGGGGGTGATTGGTATTATCTACGAATCCCGCCCCAACGTGACGGTTGAAGCAGCCAGCCTGTGCCTGAAGTCGGGTAATGCTACCATTCTGCGCGGCGGTTCTGAGGCTATTCATTCCAACCAGGCCATCGCTGCCTGCCTGGCGACCGGGCTGGCTGAAGCCGGTTTGCCTGAAACGGCGGTACAGGTGGTGGCGACCACCGATCGGGCCGCAGTGGGTGAACTCATTACCATGCCCCAGTATGTGGATGTGATCGTGCCGCGGGGCGGCAAAGGCCTGATCGAACGAATCAGCCGTGACGCCCGGGTGCCGGTCATCAAGCACCTGGATGGTGTTTGCCATGTCTACATAGACAGCCACGCGGACCCGGAGAAGGCGCTGAGGGTCGCCGTCAATGCCAAGACTCACCGTTACGGAACCTGCAACACCATGGAAACCCTTCTGGTGGATGAGGAAATTGCCGATGACATGCTGCCTTTGCTGGCTCGGGAGTTTGTGGCCAAGGGGGTTGAGCTGCGTGGCTGTGAACGCACCCGGGCGGTACTGCCCGATGTGATCGCTGCCACGGAAGAAGATTGGCACGCGGAGTACCTTGCGCCGATTCTTGCGGTGCGGGTTGTGGCCGGGCTGGATGCCGCCATAGATCACATCAACCGCTACAGCTCTCAGCACACCGAGAGCATTATTACCGAAAACTACACCCGTGCTCGCCGGTTCCTGACCGAGGTCGATTCCAGTTCGGTGATGGTGAATGCTTCTACCCGGTTCGCTGACGGATTCGAATACGGTCTGGGTGCGGAGATCGGTATCTCGACCGACAAGCTCCATGCCCGTGGACCGGTAGGTCTGGAAGGGTTGACGTCACAGAAATACGTGGTGTTTGGCGACGGCCACATCCGGACATGATGTCATGCACGTGATCTACGGCGGCACCTTTGACCCGATCCATCACGGCCACCTGCGCCTTGCGCTGGAGATAGCCGATGCCCTGGCGGTGACAAAGGTGCATCTGGTGCCTTGCCATATTCCGCCCCACCGGGGCAGTACCGGTGCCAGTTCTGAGCAGCGACTGGCACTGATCCAGCTGGCCATCGAGGGCGAGCCGGGGCTGCGTGTGGATGACCGTGAACTGCGCAGGGCTGGCGCCTCCTATACCGCCGACACCCTGCGTCAGTTGCGCCTTGAGCTGGGGCCGGATGAGCCCCTGGTGATGGTGGTGGGCACCGATGCCTTTGCCGCTTTTGATCGCTGGCGTGAATGGGCCGACATTCCGGGCCTGGCGCACATTGTGGTTGTGAAGCGCCCTGGTTCGGATTTGCCCGTTGGTAGTGAGGCGGCTCGCCTGGTGCGTGAACGCCGGGCGGATGGACCTGAGGCTCTAAGCTCGGGGCCTTGCGGGGCGGTGCTGGAACTGGATCCGCCCCTGCTGGATATCTCTGCAACGGGTATCCGACAACGCATCGCAGACGGGCGCTCTCCCCGGTATCTGACCCCGGATTCTGTATGGCAGAGAATCCAGGCGCTCGGTCTTTACGGTGCGTGCCCCGCCAGGAACTTTTAATGGTACAATTGCGTCTGAATATCACTTATCGGGCGGTCATCCTGGCCAGAGCCCGGAAAACAGGGTAATTATGCAGGCAGAACAACTGAAAGATCTGGTCGTAACCGCACTTGAAGATATCAAGGCACAGGACGTCAGCGTGATTGATGTCCGTGATCGAACCAGTGTTACCGACTTTATGGTTCTTGCATCCGGCACCTCAAGCCGTCACGTAAAATCCCTGGCAGACTCCGTCGTATCTGAAGCCAAAGATCAGGGCGTGAGGGCAAACAACGTTGAAGGCGAGGGTGGCAGCGACTGGATTCTGGTGGATCTGGGAGACGTGGTCGTGCATGTCATGATGCCTGCAACCCGCGAATTTTACGACCTGGAACGCTTCTGGCGTGACGCGCCGGACCTGGGTGCGGCAGGTCACGAGTAACCATGAAACTGCGTCTGATCTGTGTGGGGCAGAAGATGCCCGACTGGGTCAGTACGGGGTATAACGATTATGCTCGCCGGATGCCGCCGGAGCTGCCCCTGGAACTGACCGAAATTGCCATGGCTCACCGGGGTAAGAACCCGGACATTCCGCGGCTTATGCAGCGTGAAAGCGATGCCATCCTGGCGTCGGTCGCCCCCCGTGACCGGGTCATCGCCCTGGAAGTGGGCGGCAGGCCCTGGTCCACGGAAAAACTGGCCAGTCAGCTGGAGAGCTGGCAACAAGACGGTCAGGATGTCTGTTTTCTGGTTGGCGGCCCCGATGGCCTGGCCGATGCCTGCCGGCAGCGAGCTGACCAGCAGTGGTCTCTGTCACCGCTTACCTTGCCCCACCCCCTGGTGCGTATTGTGCTTGCCGAGCAGCTCTATCGCGCCTGGTCGATCACCCGTAACCACCCGTATCACCGGGCCTAGGAGTTTCCATGGCCTGGGGCGAATTCAAGGATACTGCAGCCGAGCGCCGGCTGTTCCAGCGCCGTGCCGTGGTCATGCTGGTGTTCGTCCTGCTAATGATGATCGGCCTGCTGGCGCGGATGTACCAGCTACAGATTGTCGAACATGAGATCTACACCACGCTGTCCGACAAAAATCGGGTTCAGGTCCAGTCTGTGCCACCGCCCCGGGGCCTGGTGTACGACCGGAACAATCTGCTGCTGGCAGAGAATCGCCCGGTGTTCAGCCTTACACTGGTGCCAGAGCGCGTGGCGGGTATGGAGGCCACCCTGGCCCGGTTGTCCGAGATTCTGGACATCGCCGAGGAGGACATAGAGCGGTTTAAGAGGCGACTTCGTGAACCCCGCCGGCCCTTCCAGGAAATGCCTCTGAGCTACGATCTGGGCGAAGAGGAAATTGCCCGAATGGCGGTGCATCGGCATGAGTTCCCCGGCGTGGAGGTTCGCGCTGAACTGGTTCGATATTACCCCCACAGTGAACTGACGGCTCATGCCCTGGGCTTCGTTGGCCGAATCAATCGGGAAGAGCTGCAGCGGATTGACCCGGTGAACTACGCGGGAACCAACTACATTGGAAAATCCGGTATTGAGCGATTCTACGAGCAGGTGTTGCACGGTACCGTGGGCTACCAGCACGTCGAAACCAACGCCCGGGGTCGTATTCTGCGGGTGCTTGAGCGGGTAAACCCGGTGCCCGGTGAGGATCTGCAGTTGCACCTTGACCTGCGCCTGCAACGCAAGGCCTATGAGCTGCTCGAGGGGCGCCGCGGCGCTATTGTGGCAATCGAACCGGAGACTGGAGGTATCCTGGCGCTGGCCAGCGTGCCGGGCTTTGATGCCAACAAGTTTGTCACCGGGATCAGTGTTGAGGACTACCGCAATCTCAGTACAGATATTGACAAGCCCCTGTTCAACCGGGCGCTACGTGGCCAGTATCCGCCAGGTTCCACGATCAAGCCGATGATGGCGATTGCCGCCCTGGACAGCGGCGTGACCAATCGGGAAAGGCGAATATGGGACCCCGGGTACTTCCAGTTGCGTGAGGGCGGCCGGCGTTTCCGTAACTGGAACAGGTCGGGTGACGGTTGGGTTGATCTCAAGTATTCCATGGCCCGATCCAACGACGTGTACTTCTATGAGGTGGGCGTTGAAATGGGCGTCAGCGTGATGTCCGAATACCTGGCGCATTTCGGCTTTGGCGAAGATGCCACCCTGGATGTGTCGGGGGCGCTGAGCGGTCTGTTGCCCACCGCAGACTGGAAACGGGCCGCCCGAAATGAGCCGTGGTATCCGGGGGATTCCGTGAACATGAGCATCGGCCAGGGTTTCATGCTGGCGACGCCCCTGCAGCTGGCAACGGCAACCACACTGATCGCCAATCGTGGCGTATGGGTTGAGCCCAGGCTGCTGAAGGATATTCGCGGTGACCGTTCAGTGGATGAGTTTCTTCCGTCAGAAACCCATGAGCCGTTGATACTGAAGAATCCCGATGATTGGGAATACGTGGTGGAGACCATGGAAGAGGTGATGCATGGTGCCAGGGGCACAGCGCGTGCCGCTGCCCGCGGGGCCAGCTATCGGATGGCGGGAAAAACCGGAACTGCGCAGGTGTTCAGTCTCGCAGAAGATGAAGAGTATGACGAAGAGCAGGTGCGCGAGCGCCTGAGGGATCACGCGCTTTTCGTTGGCTTTGCACCTTCGGATAACCCCAGGATTGCTGTCGCTGTCATCGTTGAGAACGGTGGTGGCGGCAGCTCCACGGCCGCACCGGTTGCCCGTGCCCTGTTTGATGCCTGGCTTGAGGAGTTACCAGCGGCGGAGAAGTCATCGGTAATCAGTCAGGTTAACCGCGAGGAGAGTCGCTGATGGCATTGGGGAGCTTGCTCAATAACCCGGCGAATCACCATCTTGGCCGTTCGCGGGGGTTCTGGTCGGCCATCCATCTGGATCCTTTGCTGCTTTTGATGCTGTTGTTGCTCATGGGCGGTGGCCTTTTCGTGCTTTACAGTGGCGCTGACCGTAACATCGAAGTGGTCAAGGCTCAGGGCATCCGGTTTGGTGTGGCGCTGGTGGTGATGTTTGTTTTTGCCCAACTGGACCCGGCGGTATTCCGGCGTTGGGCTCCGTGGTTATATGCGGCTGGCATGGTAGGGCTTGTGGCCGTGCTGTTGGTGGGCGTGGGGGCTAAAGGGGCTCAGCGCTGGCTGGCGATTCCCGGGCTGCCCAGGTTTCAGCCCTCGGAATTCATGAAACTGGTTGTTCCGATGATGGCTGCCTGGTATCTGTCGCGGCATTTTCTGCCGCCGCGCCTGTCCCACGTCGCGGTTGGGTTGATCCTGGTACTGGTGCCCATGGCCCTGATTGTTCAGCAGCCCGACCTTGGTACTTCACTGCTGGTGGGTATGGCCGGGATATTTGTGGTGTTCTTTGCTGGCATGAGCTGGAAGCTGATTTCAGCGTTCTTTGCGCTGGTATCGGTATCTGCGCCGATGATGTGGTTTTTCGTCATGAGGGACTACCAGAAACAGCGAGTGCTGACATTGCTCGACCCCCAGAGTGACCCTCTGGGAGCCGGCTGGAACATCATCCAGTCCAAAACCGCCATTGGTTCCGGTGGCATGGATGGCAAAGGATGGTTGCAGGGTACCCAGTCCCATCTGGAGTTCCTTCCCGAAAGTCACACGGATTTTATCGTGGCAGTGCTGGCCGAGGAATTCGGTTTTATTGGCATGTTGCTGCTGATGACCCTGTATTTCTTGATCATTCTTCGTTGCCTGTATATTGCGGTCACCGCCCAGGATTCATTCAGTCGTCTGCTGGCCGGTGCCTTGACCATGACCTTCTTTATCTACGTTTTTGTGAACGTTGGCATGGTCAGTGGATTGCTGCCCGTGGTGGGTGTGCCCCTGCCACTGGTCAGCTATGGTGGCACGTCCGGGGTAACGTTGATGGCAGCGTTCGGGGTGCTGATGTCGATTCATACCCATCGCCGTATGATCTCTGCGTAGAGGGTGTAAGCGATGATGGCTTGCCGGTAATGGTGAATACTGCCGGGAACCCGTTACAATATTACAGGTCACTAAGGCTGGGTGCCGGATGAAGATGCATGGGTTGCCGAAAATAATGATCAGGGAACAAAGAACAATGTGGTTGGGGGTGCTGGTAAGCCTGATCCTTGCGGGTTGCTCCAGTACGCCCAAGTCGACATCTTCAGAGCCGGATCACTCATCACGCTATACGATCAAACAGGATAGAGCGCCTTCCGGGAGTTTCGATGTTTCGGGCCTGCAAGATGCGGTTCCCCGTTACGAGCAGCCCCGGAATGCCGGCAATATGGCGCAGTACAAGGTGTGGGGGAAAACCTACCGGGTTATGGACAGTAACGACGGCTACGTCGCCCGGGGAATCGCCAGCTGGTACGGCGAGAAGTTCCATGGTCACAAAACGTCCAATGGCGAGATATTCGACATGTATTCGATGTCTGCCGCCCACAAGTCCCTGCGCATACCGAGTTATGCCCGGGTGACGAACCTTGAAAACGGCCAGTCTGTGATTGTTCGGGTGAACGATCGCGGGCCGTTTCACGATGACCGGCTGATTGATCTGTCGTACGCGGCGGCCAAGAAACTTGGCTACAAATCCAAGGGCACCGCAAGGGTTGAGGTGGCGGCGATCACCGTTCGAGAAGACGGCTCCATGACGCTGGCCGGCAAACCGTTCAAGCCGGGTGTCGGGGCACCTGCTGTAGCCGCTGCTCCGGTGCCTGGCCAATCGGCGGGCGGGAACAGTGGGCTGTTTGTTCAGCTCGGCTCGTTCAGCCAGCGCGACCCCGCGGAGGCCTTGCTGGCAAAGGCGCGGGGCGTCATCGAAACCCCGATGCGAGTGCGCGAAGTGACAACAGGCTCTGGCCGCTTTCACCGGGCCCAGATAGGGCCATTCAGTGATGAGTCCGAGGCCCGTCATGCACAGAATTTACTGGAATCCCGGGGCTTTGGTCAGTCTATTGTGCTGACCGACAGCCACTGATTCCTGAAACCCCAGAAGAAAATACACCTTACGACGAATGAACCTACCCATGGCTTTTAATTCAGTGATTCGCAGCTTTGTTTTTGTCTTGTCCCTGGCCACCCTGCTGGTGGGACAGGCGGTTGCCCAGTCGGCTTTGATTCCGTCTCCGCCCCAGATCGCAGGCAGTTCCTGGGTGCTGAAGGACCCTCTCAGTGGTCGTATCATCATGGAGCATAACAGCCAGGAACGAGTGCCGCCTGCCAGCCTGACCAAGATGATGACGGCCTATATCGTTGAGCGCGAGCTGGATGAAGGCCGAATTGCCATGACGGACATGGTGCCGATCAGCGTTAAGGCCTGGCGAACCGGCGGCTCCCGGACCTTTGTTCGGGAGGGTACACAGGTATCCGTGGAAGACCTTCTTAAGGGCGTGATTATTCAATCCGGCAACGACGCCTCCGTCGCGTTGGCGGAGTTTGTGGCCGGTAGTGAAGATGCCTTCGTGGATATCATGAACCAGCAGGCGCGCCAGCTGGGTATGAACAATACCAATTTTGAGAATGCCACCGGGTTGCCACATCCTAATCAGTATTCCACCGCTTATGACCTGGCCCTGCTGGCCAAGGCCATTATTGAGGACTACCCGGAGAACTACCCGTTGTATGCGGTGAAAAGCTTTACCTACAACAACATCCGTCAACCGAACCGGAACAGTCTGTTGTGGCGGGATGAAAGTGTGGATGGCCTGAAAACCGGCCATACTGAAGAAGCCGGTTACTGCCTGGTGGCCTCTGCCAAGCGGGACAACACGCGGCTAATTGCTGCCGTGATGGGAACCAGCAGTGCCGAGGTGCGGGCCCGCGAAGTTCAGAAGATGCTGAACTATGGCTTCCGTTACTATGAGACGGAGCGCCTGTTCCGGGCCGGTCAGGAGCTGGTGGATGCCAAGGTCTGGGGTGGCAAGAGCGATCAGATTTCTGTAGGCCTGGCGGAGGATGTGTTTGTAACGATTCCCCGTGGTGCCCGGGATAAGCTTGAATCAACCGTAGACCTTGATTCTGTCATCAAGGCACCCATCAAGGTGGGGGATGAGCTGGGCCGGATCCAGGTTATGCTCGACGGTGAGGTGTTGGTGGATGAGCCTGCACTGGCACTGACTGATGTGCAGCAGGGTGGCGTTTTCAAACGGCTTTGGGATGCTATCAAACTGTTTTTCGTACAACTGTTCAATTAAGGTGGTCGGTGATAGCCAGCCGGGCATCGGGGAGTATCTGGCATGAGTGAGCCTAAAGCGCCGAAGATCGAGTTTCCCTGTGACTACGTCATCAAGGTGATCGGCAATTCCGCTCCGGATTTCACCGAGTTTGTCGTGGAAGTTGTGGAGCAGCACGCTCCTGGTATCAGCGAAACCGATATTTCGGTGACGGACAGTAGCAAAGGTCGATTTTCCTCTGTGCAGCTCAAGATTGTGGCCACTGGAGAAGCGCAGCTCAAGGCCCTGTTCGAAGATCTGAAAGCGAGCGGTCGCGTGCACATGGTGCTCTGACGCCATGGCTGATCTGATTGTCCGTTCATTGGGCCAGCAGCCCTACATGGAAGCCTGGGAGGCGATGAAAACCTTCACCGCCAACCGGGACGAAACCACCGTGGATGAGCTGTGGTGCCTTGAGCACCCGCGGGTGTTTACCCAAGGCCAGGCGGGCAAGGCAGAGCATATTCTGTTGCCGGGCGATATCCCGGTGATTCAGGTGGACCGGGGCGGGCAGGTGACCTATCACGGCCCCGGCCAGCTTGTTATCTACCTACTGATCGATCTGCCCCGTTGCAAACTGGGTGTTCGGGAGCTGGTGGATCATATCGAGCAGGCTATTGTTCGCACGCTTGCGCAATCGGGCATCGAGGCGGCGCCAAGGCAGGATGCGCCGGGTGTCTATGTCAACGGCGCCAAGATTGCCTCGTTGGGGTTGCGGGTACGCCGGGGTTGCTCGTTCCATGGTCTGGCGCTCAACGTCAATATGGATATGGAACCGTTCAGCCGCATTAATCCCTGCGGCTACGCCGGTATGTCCATGTGCCAGGTCAGTGATTTCGAACCGGAAGCCAGCGTGTACAGCCTGGAGCATAGGCTTGTTCACGAGCTGGTCAGCGGTCTCGACCGCCAGCAGGTGGAGCTACGACAGGGCTGGCAATGATGCTCAGGCGGCGACGCTGGCCTGGCAGGTACGGTTGCGGCCCTCGGACTTGGCCTGGTAAAGCGCTTCGTCTGATCGCTGCAGCAGGCGGTCAATCGACTCCGATCCCTGGATCGTTGCCACGCCAATGCTTATCGTGGCCCGAATAACCTTGCCATCCACAGTAATGGTCTGGCTGGATACTGCCTGCCGTATCCGCTCAGCGGAGGCGTAGGCATCCGCTAACGATGTTTCCGGAAGCAGAATCAGAAACTCCTCGCCGCCCCAACGGGCAATGGTGTCCACCTTTCGGCACTGGCTGGCCAGCGTTCTTGCGACCAGAACAATCATCTCGTCACCGGCCTGGTGGCCGTGAGTGTCGTTCACACTCTTGAACAGGTCGATGTCCATCAGCAGGACGGAAAAGCCGCGGCCGCTACGCAGGTAACGTTGATATTCGTTATCCAGTTGTTCCAGGCCTTCGCGTCGATTGGCCAGCCCGGTCAGCGCATCGTGTTTCGCAGCGTATTCAAACTCCTTGGCCAGCTTGATCAACCCGAGTTTGCTGCGCCGGCGGCTCTGGTCAAGGATGTAACAGGTCACCATGACGAACGCCAGGACGATGATCATGACAAGGCGGAAGGTGGCGTTGTAGGGGGATGCAAACAGCGCATCGCCAATCGGGCTGAACAACACCAGGACGGCCAGCCAACCACCCAGGCAGGCGTAAATACCGACCCGGGCCTCACTGATATAGAAAATAATCGGTGGGTAGGCAAACAGCCAGATAATCGCTGAGCCATCCTCCACCGCTTGCGTTGCCAGATAGGTAAACAGCGCGGTGATCAGGGTAATAAAGACCCGGCGATGAAAGGTCTTGTGGCCCACGAACAGAAAAACCAGGCTGTTGATCGCCAACAATATAGCGAAGCCAATCAGGAAGGGGGCAGTAACCGAATCCCCCTGCTGCATTGAGCGCCAGGAAAAAAACAACAGTAACGGCACAGCAGCGGCCGTAAGCCCGTTGATAAGGGCCGGTACCGGGATCTCACCCTTCACCCGGAACTGGGAAAGTTCAGAATCTGGTGTTCTGGTTGTTGAAGGCTTCATGTCTTGGCTTTTATTGTAATTGACGAAAGTCACATTGTTCCTGTTAACCAATTCTAGAACGCATTGTGACTTGAGATTGTGTTAAATCGTAACCATCGACCTGAACATATTTACGGTGAACAATATTTGTCCACATTGGCTGCGGAAACGGAGCTTTTGCGGCGTAGAGGTTAGGTTGTCACCGCTTGCGATCCGTATAATGCAGTAACGGCGCCGGGGAAAACTGTTCCGGGCGCGGTCGAAACGCCAAAATTTTCTGAACATACAGGTTATCCATGTCTTCCAGACGCCCCGGAAAATCCGTGTCCCGCATCAAAACCGGCAGCTTCGAGCGCAGGCTTTCCCTGACCAAGGCCGGGCTTTTCGCTGGTACCCGTATGGCATCACACATGGCCACCAACTGGTTCAGCAACAAGGACACTCGGGAGCAGCGCCATCGTGCGATGTTGTCGAGCCAGGCGCGTTTCCTGGTGGATGAGTTAGGCCGGCTGAAAGGCAGTGTGGTCAAGATTGGCCAGGTGATGGCGCTCTATGGCGAGCATTTTTTGCCAGAAGAGGTGACCGAAGCCCTGCACACCCTGGAAGACCAGACCACGTCGCTGGAATGGCCGGCGATCGAGCGGGTGCTGAAGGCTGAGATTGGTGCCGAAAAGCTCGCAGAGCTGGATGTCGATCCGGAACCAATCGGTGCTGCCTCCCTTGGCCAGGTGCACCGTGCAGTGCGACGCAGTGACGGCCTGGAGTTGGTGCTCAAGGTGCAATACCCCGGCGTTGCTGATGCCGTGGACAGTGACCTGAATGCCGTGGCGCAGTTATTGAAGGTGGCCCGGCTGGTGAGCTTCGGCCCGGAATTCAATGACTGGCTGGAAGAAGTCCGGCAGATGATGCACCGGGAAGTGGACTACCGCCTGGAGGCCAGGACCACCGAGAAATTCCGCAACATGCTGGGCTCCGACCCAAGGTTTGTTGTGCCCAGGGTATTACAGGAGTATTCGACCGACCATATCATCGCTTCTACCTACGAGCACGGCCATTCCGTTGGCTCCCCGGCGGTACGGGATTTGCCGCTGGAGCGCCGCAGTGCCCTGGGCGAGGCGGCGCTGGAGTTGTTCTTCCGGGAGCTGTTTGACTGGGGCGAAATCCAGACAGACCCGAACTTCGGGAACTACCGCATCCGGATTGCCGGCGAGGAGGGTGGTGACGAAGACTATGACCGCATCGTGCTTCTGGACTTTGGTGCCGTTCAAAGTTATTCACCGGCCTTTCTTGATCCGGTTATCCAGATGATTCGCGCGTCCTACGAGCAGGATCTGGAGCAGGTGATTGAGGGTGGCGTTACCCTCCGGTTCATGAGCCGGGATTGGCCAGAAGAAGTCCTGGAGAAGTTTGGTTCGGTGTGTATGTCGGTGCTGGAGCCCCTGGCCCGGGACCGCAGCCAGTGGCCGGACTATGCCGTGAACGCCAGGGGCCAGTACCGCTGGAAGCAGAGTGACTTGCCTTCGCGGGTAGCCAAACACGCAGCGCGCTCAGCCATCAGTCGGTATTTCCGGGTGCCCCCGAAGGAATTCGTGTTCCTCAACCGAAAGTTGATCGGGGTGTATACCTTCATCGCGGTGATGCACGCAGAGTTCAACGGCGAAGACCTGTTGCGCAAATACCTTTATGGTGATGGCGCCGATGAGGCAAATCCGGTGGCCTCCAGCACTACCCAGATCACGAAGGCATAGCGCAGGCCCTTTCCGATACCCACCAGGATCACAAAGTTGAGCCAGGGCACCCGCATGATGCCGCCTACCAGGGTCAGCGGGTCTCCAACAATCGGCAGCCAGCCCAGCAACAATGACCATTGCCCATAGCGATTGAACCGGTTGCGGGCCTTGTGCAGCTGCAATTCGCTGACCGGAAACCATCGTTTATGCTTAAAGCGATCCACCTGCCGGCCGATAAGACCATTAACGACTGACCCCAGCGTATTGCCCAGTGTGGCCCAGAACCACAGCCAGAATAGCGGCAGGCCCTGACTGGCCAGAGTGCCCAGCAGCAGCTCGGAATAGGCTGGCAGCAATGTGGCGGCGGCGAATGCGGTGAAAAAGAGGGTCAGGTACGCCAAGGGCGCCTCCATGCTCTAGTATTGTCAGTAAAGGTTCATTAACAAAGGTTTCGCGGTTTATGAAACACCTGTCGCTTCGCTTCAAGCTCTATGGTCTGGTTATCTCACTGCTGCTGGTAATGGGCATCAGTATTGTGGTGACTGCCCAGTTATCACTTGGTTCGATGGAAGAGCGATTGTCCCGGGAAACCCGCGATACCGTGCAGAATATTGTCATGGACCAGCTGAGCGCAACGGCCGGGCAGTACGGTGAGTTGGTGACCGGCCTGTTCGAAACCGCCTACCAGACGCCGGAAGTGGTGCGCAGCCTGATCACCCGCAACATTGAAACGGACAGTTCCGGCCGCATCAGCCGCCGGGATCTTCAGGAAACCATCGGAACCATTCTGTCCGAACAGCAGCATTTAAGTTCCATCTACGCCCAGTTTGAACCTGACGCATACGATGGCATGGACATCTATTTCACCGACGGTGTAGAGGAACACAGCAGTGATGAAGGTACCCTGGAGATCTACTATTACCGTGATCCTCAGGGCAATGTGTTGTTCAGCCGCACCGAAGACCCGTCCACCAAGTACCTCGACAACCGGAACGAATTCGGCATTCGTGAAGCAGAGTGGTATCTGTGTTCCAGGGATTCCCTCAAACCCTGCCTGATGGAGCCGTACGAGTACGAAATCGAGGAGGGATATTCTGAGCTGATGACCAGCCTGGTAGTGCCGATTCAGAACAACGGTGAGTTTGCCGGTGTGTCCGGTGTGGATATTAACCTGTCCACACTGCAAGCCACGATTGCTGGTGTCAGCCAGGCGTTGTTTGATGGTGAGTCCCGGGTGTCACTGTTAAGCGAGGGTGGGCTGATTGCCGCATCCAGCCATTACCAGTCCCACCTTGGCCGGCCATTACAGGAAGCCGTACCAGACCTGGCTGACGAATTTGTCCGCCTGCACCAGCGTGGCGGCCGGTTTGATGATGGGCAGACCCTGGCGGTGGCCTATCCGGTGGAAGTGCAGTTACCCGGCGCCGAATGGTCGTTGTTGATTGAATTGCCGCGCTCAGTGGCCCTGGCCAGTGTTGAGGAAATCACCGGTCTGTTGTCTTCCGAAGTGGCTGATACGGCGGCGCGGCAGACCATGGTGGGTGTGGTGGTGGTACTGATTGCCATTGCTGTGTTGATTCTGCTGGTGCGTTCAGTCACCCGGCCATTGGATGAAATTCGAGACCGGATGCGCAACCTGGCCAGCGCTGAAGGGGACCTTACCCGTGAACTTGATATAGACACCCACGCCGAGCTGATTGACCTGGCCGGTGGCTTCAACGCTTTCCTGGCTCGCCTGCGGGAAATGATCAATGACCTGAAAGAGGTCAATGCCCAGGTGCGAGGTCAGGCTGCAGACGTGGGCGCCATCGCCCGTGATACTGACGACCAGACGTCGCGACAGCATCAGGACATCGACAGCGTCGTCACCGCCATGAACGAGATGTCTGCCGCCGCCGGCGAAGTAGCAGGCTTTGCCGGTGAGGCTGCTGATAATGCCCGGGCCGCCCGGGATGGCATCCGGTTTACCCAGGATACCCTGGGCGCGGCGCTCAAGGGCGTCGATGCGCTGGCGGGAGATATGGAACAGGCCAGCTCCGCCATCGGCCACGTGGCACAGCGCAGCGAGGAGATTAACCGAATCCTGGAAGTGATTCGCGGCATTGCCGAACAGACCAACCTGCTGGCGCTGAATGCGGCCATTGAAGCGGCCAGGGCCGGCGAGCAGGGCCGGGGCTTTGCGGTGGTGGCCGACGAAGTGCGAACCCTGGCGTCGAAAACCCGGGAATCCACCGACGAAATCAGCGATATGATCGAACGCCTCAAAGGCGATGTGGACGGCGCGGTAACCGTCATCCAGGGTGGTGTTGAGCGAGCAACCACTGCGGTAGAGGGCACTCGCGAAGCGGACCACTCACTGGCCACGGTGGTGGAGCGGATTGGTACCATTGTCGAGCATGTCACCCAGGTGGCCACGGCCGCCGAAGAACAGAGTTCGGTGAGCGAAGAGATCAACCGCAACCTGACCCAGATTGGCGATGCGGCCAACGATCTGCGGGAGCTCGCACAGCGGGTCCGCCAGAGCGGTGACGCGCTGGACGGCCAGGTGCAAGTGCTTGACCGGGAACTGGGCCGGCTGAAAACCTGATGACTTAACGCAGAGGGTTAGTATCGCCCCTTACTATCACAGCCATGAGAAGCATCAATTTTCAATTGTTGCTTCTCATGTCATCATTCAAACCAAGTATTGAACCATTCGTTTCACCCTGGGGCTCACCCGGATTCAGGAGGTTGTTATGGAGCAGGTCACTATTTATGGCCGTACAAGCTGTGGTTTTTGTGTTCGAGCGAGGGACCTGTGTGAATCCAGAAACATCCCGTACATCTGGATCGATATGATCGAGCGGGGAATGAGCAAGCAGGATATTGCCGACCAGATCGGCCGCCCTGTGTATACCGTGCCCCAGATTCTCGTCGGTTCCGAATACGTTGGCGGTTTCGATGATTTTTATGGCTACGTTCGCGACCATGAGGCCGCAACAGCACGCTGATTGCCATCCGTTTTCAGGTACAAAAAAAGCCCGGCTACCGTGAGGTGACCGGGCTTTTTCATGACGACCAGATCAGAGCTTGAACTCAGTCCTCAGCTTCTTCTCGACCAGCTGGTTTTTCAAGTGCGCAACCTTGGGCAGACCATTCTCGAATGGCGGGAAGCTCTCGCCCTCGATCAACGGCTGCAGGTAGTCCCGGCAATCCTGGGTAATGCCAAAGCCGTCATCGGTAATGTAGTGGATCGGCATTTTCTTTTCCTGGTTGGCCACTTCGCTCAGGTTGGCCTCACCAATGCTCCAGCGGTAGGGTTTCGCCTGCTCGCGAACGATGGTGGGCATCAGCGCCTGTTTGCCCGCTATTGCCATTTCCACTGCGGCCTTGCCTACGGTATATGCCTGCTCTACATCAGTGGCCGAGGCAATGTGCCGGGCGGCCCGCTGCAGGTAGTCAGCAACGGCCCAGTGGTACTTGTGTCCCAGGGCCTGTTTGACCATGTTGGCCAGTGCCGGAGCAACACCGCCCAGTTGGGTATGGCCAAAGGCATCCTTGGCACCGGCGTCGGCCACAAAGCGGCCGTCTTCGTACTGGGCACCCTCAGAGGCGACTACCACGCAGTAGCCGTAATCTTTCACGCACTGGTCGACCCGCTCCAGGAACTTCTCCCGGTTGAACGGAATTTCCGGGAACAGAATGATGTGCGGCGGCTGGCCTTCACCCTGGCCGGCCAAGCCACCAGACGCTGCAATCCAGCCCGCGTGCCGGCCCATTACTTCCAGGATGAACACCTTGGTGGAAGTTTCGCACATGGATTTGATGTCCAGGCTGGCTTCCAGGGTAGAGGTGGCAATGTACTTGGCTACCGAGCCAAAGCCCGGGCAGCAGTCGGTGAACGGCAGATCGTTATCCACTGTCTTGGGCACACCAATGCAGGTGATCGGATAACCCATTTTTTCACCAATCTGTGAGACCTTGTACGCCGTATCCTGAGAGTCGCCGCCACCGTTGTAAAAGAAGTAGCCGATGTCGTGGGCGCGGAAGACTTCGATCAGCCGCTCGTACTCGCGCTGGTTCTCGGAGATGTTTTTCAGTTTGTAGCGGCAGGAGCCAAAGGCGCCGCCCGGGGTGTGAAGCAGCGCGGCAATGGCGTCGTCTGATTCCAGGCTGGTGTCGATCAGCTCTTCTTTCAGGGCGCCGATAATGCCGTTACGACCGGCAAACACCTTGCCTATTTTATCCGTGTGCTTGCGTGCGGTCTGGATAACGCCACAGGCGCTGGCATTGATAACGGCGGTAACCCCGCCAGACTGGGCATAAAATGCGTTCTTGATAGCCATCTCGGGCTAAGGCCTCCTGCTGGTTCAACGATGGCGCAGATGATACGCCAAACACGGCGGTTTTTCATGAGCACATACCGGCTCTTGACCCCGCAGAAAGTATGGTAGAGGCTTGGCAGGTTTCAAACCGGAGGCAACACGTTAATGCACATACACATTCTGGGCATCTGCGGCACCTTTATGGGTAGCCTGGCGGTTATCGCCAGAGAGCTTGGCCATACCGTGACCGGCTCCGATCAGGGTGTTTACCCGCCCATGAGTACCCAGCTTGAGGCTCAGGGCATCGAGTTGATGCAAGGCTATCGGGTCGAGAATCTCGAGCCCAGACCAGATTTGGTGCTGATCGGCAATGCCATGTCCCGGGGCAATCCGGAAGTGGAAGCGGTGCTCAATCGCGGCATTGACTACATGTCTGGCCCCGAGTGGCTGGCCCGGGAAGTGCTCCGCCATCGTTGGGTGATGGCGGTTGCCGGCACCCATGGCAAAACCACCACCACCGCTATGCTGTTGTGGATTCTGGACCAGGCCGGGTTTGATGCCGGCTACCTGGTGGGTGGCGTGCCCCAGGATTTCCCGGTTTCGGCGCGCCTCGGTACCAGTGACTTTTTCGTGATTGAGGCGGATGAATATGACAGTGCGTTTTTCGACAAGCGTTCCAAGTTCATCCATTACCGCCCGAACACCCTGATTCTGAACAATCTGGAATACGACCACGCCGATATTTTCGACAGCGTGGAAGCCATCGAGCGCCAGTTCCACCACCTGGTGCGTACCGTGCCTTCCCAGGGGCTGATCATTCGCCCGGCGGTTGACAAGCACCTGGACAATGCCCTCGACATGGGCTGCTGGAGCCCGGTGCAGGATACCGCCATCGGCAGCGAGATCAGCCGCACCGCAGACTGGCGCGCTGAACTGCTGGCGGAGGATGGCAGCCGGTTCATGGTGATTCACCACGAGCAACCGGTGGCCACCCTGAAGTGGAATCTCACCGGCATGCACAATGTGCGCAACGCGCTCTCGGCCATCGCCGCTGCCCGCCATGTGGGTGTCACCCCGGACCATGCAGTGGCAGCCCTGTGCCGGTTCTCCGGCGTGAAACGACGCATGGAACTGGTGGGCGAAGTAGGCGGTGTGCGTGTGTATGACGATTTCGCTCATCATCCCACGGCCATCGCCCTGACGCTGGAAGGCTTGCGTAACCGGGTGGGGGATGAGCCGATATTGGCAATCATCGAACCCCGGTCCAACACCATGAAACAGGGCGTGCATCAGCAAACCCTGATTCCCAGTGCCGCTGCTGCTGACCGGGTACTCTGGGGTAACCTCAGCGAGATGACCTGGCTGCCAGAACTGGTCGAGGGCTGGCGGGCTGAACACGGTGAGCTGGATCACCATGCCGTGGAAGATTCGGTCGAGGCACTGATTGCCCGGGCCCTGGAACAGCTGCCTGAAACCTGCCACATTGTGGTTATGAGCAATGGCGGCTTTGGTGGTATTCATCGCAAACTGGTTGCCGAACTGGAGAAACGTCGTGGCTGATAACTCGCCGGTCATCAATCTGGCCTTTACCGGTGCCTCTGGTGCCCAGTACGGGCTGCGACTGCTGCAATGCCTGGCAGCCAATGGCTGCCGGGTGAATGTGATGGTGAGCAAGGCTGCCCAGGTGGTAATCGCCACCGAGGCAGAGTTCCGGCTGCCGGGTTCCAAGCCGGCCATGGTTGAGGCGTTCACGGACTATGCCAAGGCAAAGCCGGGGCAGGTGCAGGTGTTTGGCCGGGAAGAGTGGTTCTCGCCACCAGCTTCCGGCTCCGGAGAAAAGGCCCCGTTGGTGATCTGCCCCTGCAGCACAGGCACCCTGTCGGCGCTGGCGACCGGCGCCAGCAACAACCTGATCGAGCGGGCCGGCGATGTGGCGCTGAAAGAACGCCGCAAGCTGATCCTGGTGTTGCGGGAGACACCGTATTCCGAGGTTCACCTGGAGAATATGCTTAAACTGACCCGCATGGGGGCGGTAATCATGCCCGCGAGCCCGGGCTTCTACCATAACCCGCAATCCCTGGACGACCTGGTGGATTTCATGGTGGCGCGGATTCTGGATCACCTGGACCTGCCGCAAACTCTGGTACCCCGTTGGGGCGAGAGCGCGGACTAATGATCTGCGCCCGTCCGGGGCGATGGTTTTGGCCAAAGCGATTGATGGTTTTCACCATTGAGCGAAAACCCGCCCCGCCACAGACTTGCTGAACACAACGATAAACCAACCCGTTCACCGAGGTTCAGCATGATTCCACGTACTCTTTTCGACGCCGATCTTGAAGGCTTCCGGGACTCCGTCCGCAAATTCCTGGAGCAGGAAGCCGCGCCTTATCACGAGCAATGGGAAAAAGACGGCCAAGTCAGCCGCGAGCTCTGGCGGAAGGCGGGCGAGCTGGGCTTCCTGTGCCCGATGCTGCCGGAAGAGTATGGCGGTGTTGGCGCCGATTTCCGCTACTCGGCGGTGATTATGGAAGAAATCTCCCGGGCCGGTTTGTCTGGCATCGGCTGGGGGCTGCATTCCGATATCGTGGCGCCCTACATTCTGAACTACGGCTCAGAAGAGCAGAAGCAGAAATATCTGCCCAAAATGGCTTCCGGTGAAATGATCACCGCCATCGCCATGACCGAACCGGGCGCGGGTTCTGACCTTCAGGGCGTGAAAACCACTGCGATTCGCCAGGGCGACCACTACATTCTGAACGGCTCCAAAACCTTTATCACCAACGGCCAGTTGGCAGACCTGGTAATCGTTGTTGCCAAGACTGACCCCAAGGAAGGCGCCAAGGGCACCAGCCTTCTGCTGGTGGAAACCGCCTGGGAAGGCTTCGAGAAAGGCCAGAACCTGAACAAAGTAGGCATGAAGGCCCAGGATACCTCCGAGCTGTTCTTCCAGGATGTAAAAGTACCCGCAGACAACCTGCTGGGCGCCATGGAAGGGCAGGGCTTCTTCCAGCTGATGCAAGAACTGCCGGCGGAGCGCTTGCAGGTGGCGCTGACCGCTGTGGCGGCCGCCGAGGCCGCCTGGCAGTGGACCCTGGATTACGTGAAAGAGCGCAAAGCCTTCGGTAAGCCGGTTATCGCGTTCCAGAACACCCGCTTTAAGCTGGCAGAACTGAAAGCCGAAATCACCGCCGCCCGCGTGTTTACCGACCGCTGCCTGGAGCTGCACCTGACCAAGAAGCTGGACATTCCCACCGCCGCCATGCTCAAGCAGCACACCACCGACCTGCAGTGCAAGGTGATGGACGAATGCGTGCAGCTGCATGGCGGCTACGGTTACATGTGGGAATACCCGATCGCCCGGGCCTGGGCAGACTCGCGGGTTCAGCGCATCTATGCCGGCACCAACGAAATCATGAAGGAAATCGTGGCCCGGTCGTTCTGATCGGAGCCCTGTAAGTGCAAGCCCCGGCACATTCCGGGGCTTGCCTGTTACCAAACTTTACAATTTGCCAAGCCTGTCAAGGTCTGCACCGATTACATCTCCTAAAGTAGCGGCACTAATAAAGATAAATGGTTGCCGCGATGAAACGCCTGATCACCCTTACTGTTCCTTTGCTGTCTCTTGTTATCGCCGGTTGCGGTGAAGAATCCGATCGCTTGCCGGTTGACGGGCGAGATTTCGATGGGGTTGATTACAGCGAGCCTGGGCCATATCAGGGGCGCGTGATTGACGGTTACCTCAACAATGCTCGAGTCTGGCTGGATATTGATGGTGATGGCCAATTCACCCCGGGCCCGCTGGAAGTGGAGTTGGCCAACGGCGCAGTGGTGACTCTCGACGAAGGCGAGCCCACGGCCATGAGTGGAGCGGGTGGCAGGTTCTCTATCGATATTTCGGCACTCAGCGTGGACCCATCCGTTGGGCCTAATCTGGACCCCAGGCATTACCCGCTGTACGCCCTGGCCATTCCCGGAAAAACTCTGGAGGAAACCTCCCGCGGCGACGTAGTTGTTGAGCAGGCTTACCTGATGTCGGCCAGCCCCAGCATCCGTAACGTGACACCTCTGAGCACCCTGGCCCGGTTCCGCGCCGACGCCGCCCGCCGCAACAGCCTGAGCCCGGTCAATGAAAGCCAGTTGGCGGACCTGGATGGTCTGAATCTCTGGCAGGACTATATCGTTGCCGGTGATCATCGCGCCCACGCTTACGCCAGAGCGTTGGCTCGCTTCATGGCCAGCCAGATTCCGGATAGCTACAATGAAGTGCTCTCTCGCCCCGGCAGTGACGGTACCGAGCGGCAACTGAGTAAGGATGCCGTTTTCCTGTTGGGGTATTCCCTGGTGCAGAATGCAGGCGATGTCATCGCCATCGTTGATGCGGCTGCGGCAGGCAATTACGAGAACCTGGACACCGATTCACTGGCATTGCCTAACGTGCCAGTGGAGTTGGCCAATCCAGTGCTCTTGACCCGCCTGCAGGTATCGGCGGATTCCAGGCGGGGGCAGGATCTGCCCACGGGTACCTCCGATCTCGATGTCTCCGCGGAACTGTTTTTTGATTACACCGAAGACGGCCGGCTGCTCTCTGTGTCCAGTCGTGGCTGCCTGGTGCCTTCCATGCCTGAGTTCGCCCGCCTGATTCAGGTGAATGGTTATATGGCGCAGTTGAAAACCCAGTGGCTGCCGTCAGCCTCTCTCTCCCGCCAAAGTCGGCAGCGCTATGAGGAAGAGGGCGAGGCCATCCACGAGCGAATTGTCTTCGATTGGGACAATCAGCAAGCGTACTTCGATACCGTAACCAGCTGCCACAAGCAAACCCTGGCGGTTTCTCCGGAAAGCTCAGAGCTGGACGGAACGCCGGAACTGTCCTGGAGCTGGAGCCAGGATGATGCCGGGGTGGAGTTGATTGAGCGCCTTGGCAGTGCGGGAGGTGAGCGGCGAACCTTCACGACACTGGCGGCCAACTCGCCATCGGAAGAGCTGGAAGCCGATGCGCCGGATTGGGTGACCGGTTACCGGGTACTGGCGGAGGAAGCGACGGAAGCAGAACTCAGTTTCACCACGCCCGATGACGCCTGCGAACCTGAAGGTACCGACCGAACACCGGTTGATGAGGCGGCACCCTATGTCACCCGACTATTCCCGTTTGATTACGCCGGCAATACAGAGGCCGCTAACAACTTCGGGCCCCGCGCCTATGAGTACGACGCCCGTGACGTGGACGGACTGGCCATAGAGCGATTGCTGAAACTGCCGTTCCTGGACACGGCAACGGCTAATCTCGATGGGGTCAGCCCCGGTGATGGCGCCTTCCAGTGGTCGCTCTATTACCCCCGGCTGGATGCCGACAGCCTGAACCCCGACCTGCCAAACCTGATCCAGACGGCGTACCTGCTGGATGTGACAACCGTGGCCGGTTGTGGTGCCCGGTTCCAGGATGCACCCAGAAATGCTTATGCCAGGGTGGATTATCAGTATCAGACCCTGTCGGATTACCTGGTGGGTTTGCTGGCGGAGTGATTTGAGCGTTGGTTGCACGGGCAACTTCGCTCTTGGCTCTACAGAAAGCATTACTCCTTGTTTGTGCCTGCTTCTTGACGTGCCTGGAACGCGTCACTGAATGCAGCGGCCAGTATTCCGGTCGGCATGGCAACAATGCCAATGCCTGAAATGGCCGTCAGGCTGGCGAAGAACTTACCTGCAGCAGTGATTGGCGTGACGTCTCCATACCCTACGGTTGTCAGTGTGGCTACGCTCCACCATAGAGCCCTGGGTATGCTTCCAAATTCTTCTGGCTGTAATTCAGCCTCGAACAGATAAAGAAAGGCGCTGGATACTAGTAAAAGAATAAACGCGATAGTTGCGCTCATGAGCAGCTCAAACTTGCGTCTGGCTGTAGCTTCCCAGAGCAGATCCCAGGCTTGAGTGAAGCGTCCGAGCCTGGATACCCGAAGTATTCTGAATATGCGGGTCAGCCTGATGTAGAAAGCCAGAGAATTGGAGACGAAAGGTGCCATGAATGATAGAAGTGCCAGTAAATCGAAAACGGCCCATCCGGATTTCATGTAGCGGAGTCGTCCAAATCTGCCAGAGTACTTTGGATTTTCCGGAGCGACATACACCCGAAGACCATACTCAATGACAAACAAGGCGAACAAAATCCGCTCTGATACCAGAAAAAGATACGGGTAGGCTTCTCTGATGGGGCGTTCGGTCTCAATGACCGCCAGGAAAACCGAGACAATAATTAGAATGCATATCGCAAAGTTGAAGGGGGAAAGCCCTTTACGATTCCACGCAGTGGCATCTACATACCTGTAGAGAAGTTGGTGCATTGTATTTTCCGGAAGTGCCTTTTGCTTTCCTGCTGAAGGTCTTGGGCAAAGGGAGTGGCTTGATGCTCTTTTTAAGTGGAGATTACCGGAGCAGCTTCTATGGGGCAAATAGCCTGAGCTGGGAGTGAGTCGATAAGAGTTGGCGGGGCTTAGTGCTGATTGAAATATGCTTTGGCTTAGTCGAGATATTCAGGAGGGCCAATAGGGCGGCATTTCAGAAACGGAAAAACCACCGATAACCTGAAGGTCGGTGTGATCGCTTGATTCTTGGGAGTTCGTTCTTGCCATTCCTGATGAAGGAATGGTGCCGAGGAGAGGACTTGAACCTCCACGGGGTTGCCCCCACTAGCACCTGAAGCTAGCGTGTCTACCAATTTCACCACCTCGGCAGGTGATTTGCAAAATCGCTGTTAGTTTGTTGAAAACCTAGCGTTTTGCCAGTGTTGAGGCGTTGCCCCTCAACCGATGGCGCGTACTTTAATAATTCCCCCGAACGCTGTCAAATATTTTTTCAAAAATCTTTTTGCCGTATTTATGCCTATAAATCAGCCCGCGGTTAGGCAGGTACCGCCTACCGACGTTATACTGCTGGAATAATGAATTCCGCCGCAGTGTTTGCGGCCTGATAACAAGGATCCGAATGGTTTCCAGGAAGAAAGAAGGACGGGATCCTCACGCTGAACGTGAGGCCCAGAAGTATGAAAACCCCATCCAGAGCCGGGAGTTTATTCTCAAGCACCTGAAAGAGCGCGGTGCGCCGGCCACTCATGAAACGTTGTGCCAGGAACTGGGGCAAACGTCCGAGGAAGGTATCGAGGCGTTGCGGCGACGGCTGATTGCCATGTGCCGTGATGGCCAGTTGATCTGTAACCGCCGGGATGCGTTCCTGCCCATTGAAGAGGCGGATCTGGTCACGGGTAAGGTGACTGGGCACAAAGATGGCTTCGGGTTCCTGATTCCCGATGACGGCGGCTCAGACCTGTTCCTCACCGCGCGCCAGATGCGCCAGGTGTTTCATGGTGACCGGGTGGCTGCCCGGGTGGACCGCGTGGATGATCGTGGTCGCCGTGAAGGGGTAATTGTCGAGGTTCTGGAGCATCGCACCAGTCAGACGGTTGGTCGCTTCTTCAAGGAGAGTGGCATTGCATTTGTGGTGCCCGAGAATGCCCGCATCAATCACGAGATTCTGGTGCCGGATGAGCACGCCGGTAAGGCTGTGCACGGCCAGTACGTGGTGGTGGAAATTCTGCGCCAGCCCACCGTGCGCACCCAGCCAACAGGGCGTATTGTTGAAGTTCTCGGGGAGCATATGGCTCCGGGGATGGAAATCGACGTAGCAATCCGCTCTTACGAGATTCCACACAGCTGGCCAACCGCCGTGGGCGAGCAGGCGGCGGGCATTCCCGAAGAGGTTGCCGAGAAAGACAAGGCGAACCGGGTGGATATCCGCAACATGCGGCTGGTCACCATTGATGATGAAACCGCCCGTGATTTTGATGACGCCATCTACTGTGAGCCCCGGCCCCGTGGCGGTTACCGGCTGGTCGTGGCCATTGCGGATGTGTCGCACTATGTACGCCCTGGCTCGCCGCTGGATGAGGAGGCGATTCGTCGGGGTAACTCGGTGTACTTCCCGGACCACGTGGTGCCCATGCTGCCGGAGAAGCTCTCCAATGGCTTGTGTTCACTGAACCCGGGTGTCGATCGGTTGTGTATGGTGGCGGATATGACCATCAGCGCAGCCGGTAATATCAGTGGCTACACCTTCTACCAGGCGGTGATGCGCAGCCATGCCCGGCTGACCTATAACAAGGTCAGTGCCATGCTGGAGCACCCGGACTCGGAGCAGGGGTACAAGCTGTCGGCCCATTACGCCGATTTGCTGCCGCATCTGCATAACCTCTATGAGCTTTATAAGCTGCTACGCCGTGCCCGGACTGAGCGTGGAGCGATTGATTTCGAGACCACCGAGACCAAAATCGTTTTTGATGCCGAGCGCAAGATTGAGGAAATCGTGCCGGTGCACCGCAACGATGCCCACAAGATCGTAGAAGAGTGCATGCTCTGCGCCAACGTGGCCACGGCCCGGCTGTTGAAAAAGCATCAGGTGCCGGCGCTTTACCGGGTGCACGATGGGCCCTCTGAGGAGCGTCTGAATAACCTGCGCTTGTTCCTGGGTGAGCTCGGTTTGCAGTTAGGGGGCGGTGACAAGCCAACCTCCGGGGATTACCAGCAGCTGTTGGCCCAGGTTGCCGACCGTCCGGATGCCAATGTGATCCAGATGGTGATGCTGCGTTCCCTCAGTCAGGCGGTATACAGCCCGGAAGAAGCTGGCCATTTTGGTCTGGGCTTTCCCAGCTATACCCACTTTACCTCGCCCATTCGCCGGTATCCGGACCTGATCGTTCATCGGGCCATCAAGTCCCGGATTCACAATCCGGAAGTTCAGAAAGACGTGGTGTCGCCGAAAAGCCACGATCCGGAGCTGGCGGTGTATCCCTACGACTATGCCCGTATGGAGCAGCTGGGTGAGCATTGCTCGATGACCGAGCGCCGTGCCGACGATGCCACCCGTGACGTGATGGCCTGGCTCAAGTGCGAGTTCCTGCGGGATCACGTGGGCGAGGAGCACGATGGTGTGATTGCGGCCGTCACACCCTTCGGTTTCTTCGTCGAACTGTCGGATATCTATATTGAGGGGCTGGTGCACGTGTCCACCCTCAGTGGCGATTACTTTCACCACGATTCCGCCAAGCACCGCCTGATCGGTGAGCGCACCGCGGTGAGCTTCCGGTTAGGGGATGAGGTTCGCGTCAGGGTTGTTCGGGTAGGGCTGGAAGATCGCAAGATCGATCTGGAACTGGTCAGTACGCCCAGAAAGCGGACAGCAGATCGTGACGCCCTGGACATGTCCAAACGCGAGACCCGCGGTAAAGGTGATCGTGCCGGTAAGGGCGGAAAGGGTGGAAAGCGCGGTAAATCTGCCAAGCCTGAGAGTGCCAAGGAGAAGCTGGCAGCCGAGGCGGCCAGGGCGGCGTCCCGAAAAGTTGGCAGGGGTAAGCCCTCTGCCGGCGGTAAAGCCCGTAAGCCCCGAAAGTAAACCGTTGCACAGGAAATAAGCGTCAGTGTCACAGGAATATGTATTTGGCTGGCATGCCGTCGATGCCGTTCTCAAGCGGGAACCGGAGCGCCTGCAGCAAGTCTGGATTCAGACCGGGCGGCAGGATAAGCGGGTTAAATCGGTTACCGACACCCTGGATAGCCTGGGTGTGCGTTGGAAAGTGGTGCATCGTCGTGAGCTGGATGAGCGGGTCGCCGGTGTTCACCAGGGTATTGTTGCCGCCGTGGCGGAAAGCCGTGAGTGGACCGAAGCGGACTTGCTGGCCCAGCTGGCCGCCAGTGGCAAACCACCATTCCTGCTGGTGCTGGACGGGGTGACCGACCCGCACAACCTCGGTGCCTGTATGCGTACGGCAGATGCCGTGGGAGTGCAGGCGGTGATTGTGCCCAAGGACAAATCCGCTTCGCTGACCCCGGTGGCCCGAAAGGTTGCCTGTGGTGCAGCGGAGACCGTGCCGTTTGTTCGGGTGACCAACCTGGCTCGCTTCCTGCGCGAGCTCAAGGAACTCGGCGTTTGGCTGATTGGTACGGCCGGAGAGGCGAGTGCAAACCTGTATCAGGCAGACTTCAAGGGGCCGGTGGCCCTGGTGATGGGCGCCGAGGGTAAGGGTATGCGCCGTTTAACCCGGGAACACTGCGACCAGTTGATCAACATTCCCATGCTGGGGCATGTCGATAGCCTGAACGTGTCGGTGGCGACCGGAGTTTGCCTGTATGAAGCCCTGCGCCAGCGGCTCGGTTAAGTCTTGCACAACACCGCCCATACGCCTAGAATACGTGACCCCTTTTCCAAGGGGTGGTTTTGTATTGCCTGAATGCAGGCAGGCAGAACCTGGCTTTTGATCGGGTCTTTATATTTAAGGCCTTGTTGATAAAAGCAAAAAGAAGCCGGCAGCTTTGCTGTCACCTCCTTGCTTTCATGCTCGGGAACGGGGCTTAACCGCGCCCGCCGCAGAAGAAAGCTGTTTAAACCGTAGGGAGAACTCATGCGTCACTACGAAATCGTTTTTATGGTACATCCGGATCAGAGCGAGCAGGTGCCCGCAATGATCGAGCGTTATACCAGCGTCATCACTGAAGATGGCGGCAAGGTACATCGCCTGGAAGATTGGGGCCGTCGTCACCTGGCTTACCCGATCAACAAGATCCACAAGGCTCACTACGTGCTGATGAACGCTGAGTGTTCACAAGCCGCTATGGACGAGCTGACTCATAACTTCCGGTTCAACGATGCCATCATCCGTGACCTGATTCTGCGTCGCGATGAGGCTGTTACCGACATGTCTCCGATGAAAGCTGCCGAGTCCCGTGAGGACCGTCGTTCCGGCGGAGACGATCGTCCGCGTCGTTCAGCTGACTCTGAAGATCGTCAGAGCGCATCCCAGGACGAAGAAGAGTAATCAACCGGAGTTAGGAGTTACGTTATGGCTCGTTTTTTCAGACGTCGTAAGTTCTGCCGCTTCACGGCAGAAGGTGTGAAAGAGATCGATTACAAAGATCTGGACACCCTGAAAGGCTACATCACTGAAACCGGCAAAATCGTGCCCAGCCGTATCACCGGCACCAAAGCACGTTATCAGCGTCAGCTGGCTACCGCTATCAAGCGTGCCCGCTACCTGGCACTGCTGCCGTATACGGACAGCCACGACCACTAAGCACAGATAGACAGGACCCGGGACCATGCGTGCACTGGCACAATATGTAATGCGCGGTCCCCTGCAGGCTGGCGGGGTTGCAGCAGTTACCACTGCAGTGCCCCTGTTGTTCTGGATTGGCGCAGCGGTTATTGGCCTGGTCATTCTCAGACTGGGCATCCGGCAGGGGTTGAATATCGGCCTCTGGGCATTAATGCCGGCGTTGGGCTGGGCCGTTTACGGCCAGGATCCAACGTCACTGGTGGTACTGCTGCAGGTGATGCTGATGGCATCCATCCTGCGAACAACCCTGGCCTGGGAGAAAGCACTGTTGTCGGGTGCTTTTCTGGCGATATTGAGCGGGTTGATGTTGCCCGTCATGTATCCGGCACTGCTGAACGATCTGGTTCAGACCGGTGTCAGCTTTTACGAGCAGTACAACGCCGAAGTGGCCCGGTCATTGGGCAGCGATCTTGAGCTGATCATCCGGGACACCATGAACGCCAGTATGGCGGGCACTTACTTCGCGACAGCGGTTGGTATGACCATGCTGGCGAGGGCTTGGCAGGCGGGGCTCTATAACCCCGGCGGATTCCGCAAGGAATTCCATGCCCTGAGGTTGTCGCCGGCCATTGCGGTGGTTTGTGCACTCACCATGGTGATTGGCCCGGTGTTGGGGCTCAATTCCATGCTGTTGGCCTGGGCAGCGGGTACGCCGCTGTTCATCGCTGCGCTGGGGTTGGTTCACGGTGTTGTTGGTCGTAAGCAGTTGAGCGGTAACTGGCTGGCCATGTTTTATCTGGCGCTGGTATTGCTGGGTCCGAGTCTGATGTTGCTGTTATTGGTTCTGGCTTTTGTGGATAGCTGGCTGGATATCCGGGGGCGTATACAACCCGCCGGGCCAGCTGAATAAAGCACGAAGAGGTTAACGAGATGGAAGTTATTCTGCTCGAGAAAGTAGCAAACCTTGGCTCCCTGGGTGACAAGGTAAAGGTTAAGGCCGGTTACGGTCGTAATTTCCTGCTGCCGTACGGCAAAGCTGTTCCTGCCACGGCCGCAAACGTACAGGCGTTCGAAGAGCGTCGCGCTGAGCTGGAAAAAGCGGCTGCTGAGAAGCTGGCTGCTGCCCAGGCCCGTGCCGAAGCTCTGGAAGGTGCATCCTTCACCATTACCTCCAAGGCTGGTGATGAAGGCAAGCTGTTTGGTTCTATCGGTGTTCGTGACATCGCAGACGTGGTTTCTGCCGGTGGCACGGAAGTCGAGAAGAGCGAAGTTCGTCTGCCGGAAGGTCCTATCCGGACCACTGGCGAGTTCGAGATCGAACTGCAGCTGCACTCAGACGTAGAAGTAACCATCAAGCTGGCGGTTGTTGCCGAGTAATCGGTCATCGTTGATTGATGTAAGCATGGAGTGTTGAAGCCAACGGCTTGAGCATTCTGAGACGGGCCCGAGCCGGAAACGGTTTCGGGCCCGTTGCTTTCTGGTATTCTTGTTTCCTGTTATTCAATTCAACGTTGTCTGGTGTTTATGGCCAATCCCACTTTGAAACCTGCATCCATTGATCCGGAAACCAGCCGTATCAAGGTTCCGCCCCAT
This sequence comes from Marinobacter sp. GH_1, assembly GCF_048595985.1. Taxonomy (NCBI): domain Bacteria; kingdom Pseudomonadati; phylum Pseudomonadota; class Gammaproteobacteria; order Pseudomonadales; family Marinobacteraceae; genus Marinobacter; species Marinobacter sp. GH_1. Next base: position 959,640 of record NZ_CP184460.1, read on the forward strand.
TCTGTTGAAGCGGAGCAGGCGGTGCTCGGTGGTTTGATGCTGGATAACCGGCGTTTTGATGAAGTCTCCGAGATCATTTCTGCTGCTGACTTTTACCGCCAGGACCACCGGTTGATTTTTGGTGCCGTGGAGCGCCTCGCCAGTGAAAGTGAACCCCTGGATGTGGTTACCCTGGCCGAGTTTCTGGAGCGTGCCGGTGACATTGAAGATGCCGGTGGCTTGTCGTATCTGGCCGAGCTGGCAGAGAAAACGCCGGGTGCGGCGAACATCCGTGCCTATGCCGAGATTGTCCGTGAGCGTTCGGTGCTTCGAAAACTGGTGGAGGTCTCTGGCCAGATTTCCGACTCTGCGTTCAATCCCCAGGGGCGAAAGAGTAGCGAGATTCTGGACGAGGCCGAGCGCAGCGTATTCCAGATCGCCGAATCCCGGTCGAAGGAAGGCTCTGGCCCCAAGGCAATCAATCCCATTCTGGCGACAACGCTGAGCCGTATTGAAGAGCTGTTTGAATCCGGTGAACAGACCACGGGTTTGACTACGGGCTTCCGGGATCTGGATGACCAGACCTCCGGTATGCAGCCAGCGGACCTGATCATCGTTGCAGGCCGGCCCTCCATGGGTAAGACCACCTTCGCCATGAACATTGTCGAGAACGCTCTGATCAGTACCGGCACGCCGATACTGGTGTTCAGTATGGAAATGCCGGCAGACGCTCTGGCCATGCGTATGCTGTCTTCCCTGGGGCGGATAGACCAGACCAAAGTCCGGAGCGGTAAGCTGGAGGAAGATGACTGGCCTCGGCTGACCTCTGCGGTGAGCCTGCTCAAGGACAAACCCCTCTATATTGACGATACGCCGGGCCTGAGCCCGACGGAGATGCGGTCACGGGCACGGCGGATTGCCAGGGAAAATGGCGGCAAAATCGGCCTGATCATGGTCGACTACCTGCAGTTGATGCGGGTGCCTGGCAATACCGAGGGCAGGACGGCAGAGATTTCGGAAATATCGCGATCCCTGAAGGGTATCGCCAAGGAGCTGAGCTGCCCGGTGGTGGCGCTGTCACAGCTTAACCGTAGCCTGGAGCAGCGGCCCAACAAGCGGCCGGTGAACTCGGATCTGCGGGAATCCGGTGCGATCGAGCAGGATGCCGACGTTATCATGTTCGTATACCGGGATGAGGTCTACAACGAAGACACCCAGGATAAGGGCATCGCGGAAATTATTATTGGTAAGCAGCGGAATGGTCCTATCGGCACCATTCGCCTGGCGTTCATCGGTAAATACACCAAGTTTGAAGATCTGGCCCACGGCGATTACAGCGATTACGGTGGTGATTATTAATGCCACGCAGTACCGTTGCCCGCGTTGACCTGGATGCTCTAAGGCATAATTATCGGTTGGCTCAGGCCAGGGCCGGTGGCGCGCGTGCCATGGCAGTGGTCAAGGCGGATGGTTATGGCCACGGGATTGTTAACGTTGCCCGGGCCCTGGCCGGCGAGGTCGAAAAATTTGCCGTAGCCTGTATTGAGGAAGCGCTGGCAATCCGGAGCGTCGGCCTCGGGCAGCCCGTCGTGTTGCTACAGGGCGTGCATACCCCTGACGACTTGCGTGATTGCGTACAGCATGGTTTTGAGCCCGTGATGCATTGCCACGGGCAACTTGACTGGCTGGCTGCGGGCCCAAACCCCCGATTCTGGCTGAAAGTGAACTCTGGCATGAACCGTTTGGGGTTTCGCCCGGAAGAACTGGATTCCGTGGTTGCCGCCTTGAGGCCGTCAGCGACAACGGGGCCATTGCTGGGGTTTGTTACCCATTTCGCCTGTGCTGATGACCTCACCAGCGGTATGACCGATCATCAAACCCGTTTGTTTGAGAACGCCACGGCTGCCTGGCCAGCGTTAATGCGCAGTGTCGGCAATTCTGCGGCCCATTTTCGGCCGGGCCAGCCGCTCTATGATTGGAGTCGGCCCGGTATCATGCTGTACGGGGCCTCGCCCATGATCGGCAAGACCGGCCCGGATTTGGGACTGCGGCCAGTGATGACTCTTGAGGCGCCATTGATCAGCACGCGGGTTGTTCGCGCTGGAGAATCCGTGGGTTACGGTGCAAGTTGGGTGGCTCAGGAGGATACCCGAATGGGTATGGTGGCCATCGGGTATGGTGATGGTTATCCTCGCCATGCCGGTACCGGAACGCCGGCAGCCATTCGTGGCAAGCGCGTTCGCCTGTTGGGCCGGGTATCCATGGATATGCTGGCAGTCGACCTGACAGGTGCACCAGAGGCCCGTGAAGGCGATCCGGTGGAGCTGTGGGGTACGACGGTCAGCGTCGACGAAGTCGCAAGCTGTGCCGGTACCATAGGCTACGAGCTGCTGACCGGCGTTACCGCAAGGGTGCCCAGGGTCTGCGAGTAAAAGGCAGGCCCTCAGGGCTCTTGGGCGAGTTCAGTGGGCTTCAGGTTCGTGAATGATTTCTTCGATAAAATCGAGAATTGCCGCCAGGCTCCGGTCATCGAGCTTTTTCAGCACCTTGTGAACAACCATCTTGCTGCCTTTAAGCATGCTGCTGATGCCCATTTTGGCCATGCCCATCATCATGCTGCTGGCATTCAGGCGCCGCAGGGGCTCCAGGAAGAAGAAATCCAGGCCCTGTTCAGTCAGCTCGACAATCAGGTTGTACAGCTTTTCGATGGCTTCCTTATCGGCTTTACCGCGCCCCTTGAGCTCGCTTACGGTATACAGGGCCCGGGTGCGCAGTTCGTCCGGGATGGGGGCCACGATATGGCTTTGTTGTTTCAGCATAGAGGTTCCTGTTGTTGTATGCTCGTCAGTGAGAATGGTTTTACACCGGCGCTTGAAGTTGCATGATAGTGCAGCAAATGGATTGCCCGGGCCATTGGCCTGAGTGATTGCCAGCGCCCGTCATATCAGTGATATTCCGGAGGCAGTGATTCAACGTGCATGTACTTGTGGTTCACGACTATGGCCCTCTTGGCAGGGTGTTGCTGGAGCGGCTGCGAAGAACCCATCTTCAGGTCAGCCCTTTGCTGGTCAGCGACCCGGCCAATGCCGACTTGCACGCTCTGGAAAACTGGATTCCTGAAGACACTGACCTGATTGTGAATGCCCTGTGGCTGGTAGACCCCGAAAAGGCCGAGGATAATCGCGAGGCAACGCACCAGGCGGCGTTTTCCCTGCCCCTGGCGCTGGCGGAGTTTGCCCGTGACCGGAACATGGCCCTTTTACAGCTGTCGTCTTGCTATGTCTTTGATGGCCGCAAGCAGGCGGCTTACATTGCCTCCAATCCCGGGCAACCAGTCAATGAACTGGGCCGCTGGCAGTGGGAGTGTGAACAGGCGCTTCGCACCGTATTGCCCAGGCATATTCTGCTCAGAACCGGCTGGAGCCTCGCCCGGTTTATCGAGAAGGTTCAGAAAAGCACCGCTGGTAATGAAGGGCTGCATTTGCCCGGGCGTTGCAAAGGCCAGCCGGTGGCCGTGCAGGATCTGGCACGGGTGATTACCGCGGTGGTTCTGCAGGTAGATTGTGGCGCTGAGGTATGGGGCACCTATCAGTACGCCGGGGCTGAAGAAATCAACCTCTATGAGCTGGGGCTGGCGATTGCCGGGATGCCCGGTATTCCCGAAGACATAAGGATAGTAGATGAAGTGCCCGGGTGGGGGCACCTGGAGCCGGTGAACACCACGATGGTGTGCAGCAAGATTCGCAACACCTTCGGCATTAAACAGTTGCCGTGGCGAACCTGGTTGTCAGAGGAGGTGGCGATGCTGAAAACCTCGCCGGAGGCAGAAGCAGACAAGGCGCCGGCGAGCTCCTGAAGCTGCCGGCGCTGTTGGTCCCCGGGCTTACTGCTGGCAGCCCTGGCGAGCGAAATCCCGGGTGACCATCTGCAGGGCTTCAACATCAAGAAGTTCTACTTCCCGGCCTCTGGCCCGGATGATGCCCTGATTCTGGAAGCGGGTGAACACCCGGCTCACGGTTTCCACGGCCAGCCCCAGGAAATTGGCGATATCGTTTCTCGCCATGGGCAAGCTGAAGTTGGTGGGCGACATTCTGCGACGGCGGAACCGGCTGGATAGAGACAGCAAAAGGGCAGCGATGCGCTCTTCGGCGGTATTCTTGCTCAGCAGCATGGCCAGTTGATGGCTATTCTGGATTTCCTGGCTCATCAGGTGGTACATGTGGTGCTGCAGTTCCGGCAACTTGCCGGTGAGTTCCTCCAGTTTGTCTACCGGGAACTCACACACGCTGGTGCGTTCCAGGGCTTTCGCGGTGCAGGCGTAGTGTTCGCTGCTCATACTGTCGAGCCCCACCAGTTCGCCGGGCATGAAGAAGCCCGTCACTTGCTCGTCGCCACCTTCGGTAATGATGGATGTTTTGATGGAACCGCTCTTGACCGCAAAGCACGAGCGGAACGGCGTGCTCTGATCAAAGATGTGCTCGCCGCGATTGAAAATCCGTCCCTGCTGGACAATGTCTTCCAATCGCTCCAGATCGTTTTCTTCCACTGCCAGGGGAAGACACAGGTTGCTCAGGCTGCACTGCTGGCAGGAGGCCTTGAGGGGAGACACTTGGTGAAGTCGAATTGCCTGGGCCATATTGACGAACCATCCGGGTTGATCCATATCAGGCTGCCGTCATGCGCAGCCGTCCTCATTCCTGGTTGGCAAGGATTGCCCCTGCTCAGGAAGCAAGACCATGGCCAATCCGGATACGCTCAAAGTTTAGCGGACCGCCATGGGTGATAATGCTGAAACATCTGGATTCTCACACATTGATCAAAATCAAGTATAGCAAAAGAGTCTAGTCTTATGCGTGGATTTTAAGAAGGCTTTAGTCTAACCGGTCCGGTGTTCAATCGGTGGGTATTCCTTCAGGACGACCTATTTTTGCGTTGCTCGGTTCGGGCCTGCTTCTCGGCGTTCCTGGCCTCTTCATCGGCCCGAGCCTGCTGAAGTTCTCTCTCTACCATCTCAGGTGTTTCCAGGGAAATCCGGCCGATGGTTCCGGCCCTGAATTCATTGAGCAGGATCTCGGACACTTTGTGGAGGTCTGGCACACCGCCCCGGCGGAAGAACTTTCGTTTCGCGGCAATGGCATCCATCAGGGCCAGGCCATCGGCCGGCTTTTGTTCCAGACCGTAGCGGGCCATCACCAGTTCCGGGTAGGACTTGACCAGGTAGTCCGCTTCAAACATCGCCACATCTTCGAAGTCCAGCACAGCGCTGCGAATGGCGCCGGAAATGGCCAGCCGGTAACCGCACTGTTCCGGGGACAGTTTGGGCCATAGGAAGCCGGGCGTGTCATAGAGCAGTATGTTGTCTGGCAATTTGATGGCTTGCTGGGCCCGGGTAACCGCCGGCTCGTTGCCGGTCTTGGCGGCGGGCCGGCCGGCAAGGGTGTTGATCAGGGTGGACTTGCCAACGTTCGGAATGCCCAGGATCATCACCCGAAGCGCGCTTTTCTGCCGATCATGGCCGGGGGTAAGTTCCTCGGCCAGCTTGAGGATACCCAACGCTTCCTTACGTTCGTTATGGGTCAGGGTGATGGCACGAACGCCCCGTTCCTGCTCCAGCCACTGAAGCCATTGATCGGTGATCGCCGGATCAGCCAGATCACGCTTGTTCAGGATTTTGATCAGCGGGGTGTCACCACGAAGCGAGGGCACCAGCGGGTTCTCACTGCTGAAAGGAATGCGCGCGTCGACTACCTCGATGATCAGATCCATCTGAGGCATGACTTTTTTGATCTCCTTTCGGGCCTTGTGCATGTGCCCGGGAAACCAGTTAATCGCCATGGTGTGTGCTCCGCTCGCTGTTTAAAGGCGCCATTATGCAGGGGAATGACCAAATTTTCATAGTCGCTGCGACCCCCGTGTGCCGGGAGCCGACGGAGTTTTTTTCGGAAGTGTGTACAAAAAGAAGGGTGATCGGGGTGAAAAGTGGGGCCGGAATGTTTTAGTGTGTACAGCCTTGAACAGTGAAAGCAACGAAATCCGGTGGTTAGAGCGTGGCCACCGGCCATTTGGAGACATTTATGAAGATTGCAAAAATTATCGGTTCTGCCCTGGTGGCCGTCAGTCTGTCAATGCCTGCCTTTGCCCAGCAAGCCGCCCCTGGCCAGCCTGACCAGGTAGACCAGTTGGCCGAGATGGTGGGTTTGTCTGATGACCAGCAAACTGAGATTCGCGGCATCATCGACGAAATGCAGGGCGATATAGGTGCGCTGCGTCAGAATGCCCAGTCACTGCAGCAGGCACTGCAGGCTGAAATCAAGGCGGACTACAGCGAATCCGCCATTCGGGATAACGCCGAGAAGCTGGGTGATGTAACGGGCGAGATCGCGGCGCTGTCTGCACTGATGCAGGCCCGCGTAGATGCGGTATTCACTGAAGAACAGCGTGATGAGCTGGATCGTCGCATGCGTGAAATGCAGCAGCAGATGCAGCAGCAACAGCAGATGATGCAGCCTGGCCAGTAAAACCGGCTGAATCAGACCCCGCCCGAGCGATGCTCCGGCGGGGTTTTTTATTATGGGGCAGGGAAAGGCTTGAACAGGATGATCAGCCTTGGCAGCAGGGTCAGGGCGCCGACCAGGGCCATGAACATGGCAAAGCCGGTGAACAGGCCGAAGTAGATGGTGGGGATGAAGTTGGACAGCACCAGAATCGAGAACCCGGAGATGATGGTCAACGAGGTGAAGAACATGGCCTGGCCGATGCTGCGGTGACATCGGTGCATGGTGGCCAGGTAATCACCGTCTTTGGCTAACTCGGTCTTGAACCGGTGGATGTAATGGATGGTGTCATCCACCGCAATGCCCACGGTAATGGCAGCCACGGTGATGGTCATCATATCCAGAGGAATCCCCAGCCAGCCCATCAACCCAAGCACCGAGCCAGCCGCTATCAGGTTCGGGGCCATGCCGATCAGCGCCAGTTTGAGTGACCGGAACAGGATCAAAAACATCACCATAATGGCTGCGAAAACCACCCCGATGGTTTTGATCTGGGAGTCGAACAGGCTTTGCAGCATGTTGTTGTACATGACGGTCATACCCGAGAGCTGGACTCGTTCCGGGGCGTAGCCAAGTTCCGTTGTCAGGTGGTTGTGTATGCGGTCCAGGAGGTCCTGCCGGCGCAAATCCGGCATGGTTTCCAGAATCCGGATGCTGAACCGGGCCTGGCTTTGTTCTTCCGATATGTAGGGTGTCAGAAGAATGTCCTGTAAATCGTCGGGTACCGCGGCGGGCACAAATGCCAGCTCAACGGCGTTCAGCGGCGTACCGCCGTTGATCTGGGCGAGCAGGTCCAGGGTGGTGCTGATCGACAGCACCTTGCCGGTCTCTGGCAGGCTGTTCAGGTAGTCGTGCACGTCACCAAGCTGGCGCATTTTCTGGTAGGTATACCAGGTGTCCCGGTAGTCTTCTTCGTCACAGTCTTCCACAAACGGGTCGCAATCGCTGGCGAAGGGGTCGTCGCTGTAGTTCTCAGGTGGCGGCTCATCGGTAATCACCACGTCCAGCGGGGTGGTGCCGCCAAGCCGGTCGTCTATGGTGATCATGCCCTGGTGGATTTCGGTGGAGGATTTGAAGTAATCAATAAAGCTGTTCTCAACGGTCAGCCGGTTCAGGCCAATCACGCACAGCACGGCAATCACCCCGGAGCCCACTAGCACGGTGCCGCCAAACCGCTCTGTAAAGCGGGCAAAGGCATCGGTGAACGGAATCCTGTCCGAGGTTACCCGGCTGTCCAAAGGGGGCGGCAGCAGGCTGAGCAGGGCAGGGAACACCAGGAAGGTGATGATGAAGGCTACGGATAGCCCCAGGGTCATCATCCAGCCGAAATCGATCACTGGTCGAATGCCGCTGAAGGTCAGGGAGCCGAAGGCGACAATGGTGGTGATGGCCATATAGAAGCAGGGTTTGATCATGGCCATGACGGTGCGGCGCAGGACATCCCGGGGCGCAGCACCTGGCTCGTCGTGCTGGAACTCCCGGTAGCGCACAATCAGGTGAATGGTGAGCGACAGAGTCATGATCAGCAGCAGGGAGATAAAGTTGGATGAGATGACGGTAACGGGCCATTGCGCCCAGCCAAGGAAGCCAATCATCAGCCACACGGTAAAGCCACAGCACAACAGGGGCACCAGAACCCAGCGCCACTGCCGGAAGATAATCGCCAGAGTCAGCAGCAGGAACGCCAGTACACCCAGGCCAAAGGTAGACAGGTCGTTCTGAATGAAGCGAATCATATCGGCCACAATCATCGGTACGCCACCCAGGTGAATGCTGGCGTGCTCCCGGTGGTTATCGAGGATCACCCGGACCTTCTTGATGGTGGCATCCCTCTCCTTGCCCAGGAATTCGGTGTAACGAATGAATTCCTGGCTGACCTGTTCCAGTTGCCGTTGGTCATCGGCGCTGGCGTTGCCGGAGTTCACCCTGTCCCGCAGGTTGTCACGCTGGTTCAGCAACTCGAAATAGCGCTCGGGTGTGGGCAGGTTAACCTGAATGGCCGTGGTGCCGGCATCTTCGCTGAGCAACAGGTTCGGGTACATGGGGTTGTCCAGCAACGCCTGGCGCGCGGTATCCGGGGCAACCTCGTGTTCGTCCAGGGTCTTGATTTCAGTGTCGACGGTATCCAGCGTCAGGTCCGGACTGTGCAGCAGCGGTACGTTCAGGATGCTGTTGGTCGAGCTGACGGCTTCCAGTGCCTGCAGCTCGTCCCGAAGGGCTTTGAGGCGGCCCAGGCCTTCTGCTGTAAACAGTGGCTCGTGGGGCGTATAGGTCACCACCAGGAAGTCGTCCGAGGTAGTGAAGGTGCGGTTTACCTGCCGGTACTCTTCCAGTGAGCGATCATTCTCAAGCACCAGCGATTCGGCGGAGGCGTCGAGCCGGAACTGGTCAAAGCGCAAGGCTGCCAGGGCCAGGATGGCTCCGAACAGGACCAGGACAATCCAGGGGTGGGGAAGGATAAAGCGATCGTAAAAGGCACCGATGCGGTTCATGTATCAGGACTCTGCAGCGAAAAACGACTGCAGAGTGTGCCACAAACCTCAGTGAACTTTGACCTTTGATGCCGCGTCTTCGAGCGATTCGATCAGGTGTTTCAGTCGACGGGTCATCTCGGCGCTGTCGGAAAGCTGGGTGACCATGCTCTGGGTGGTGTCCCGGATACCCTGGACATTGGCCAGCACGTCATCGGTACCGGCCGTCTGTTCGGCGGACATATCCGCGATTTCCTGGTTGGTCCGGTCAATGCGGGTAACCACTTCATTGATGGCTTCCAGTGCCTGGCGCCCCAGTTCCGACTCCTCCACGCAGCGGGCAGCGCTCTCTGAACTGCCGGTCATCTGCTGTACCGAGGTGTTCATGGCGGCCAACAGCTTGTCCAGTCTGGTCTGGATCTGGTCGGTGGAGTCCTGCACCCGTTGGGCCAGCTTGCGCACTTCGTCCGCGACCACAGCAAAGCCCCGGCCCTGCTCTCCGGCCCGGGCGGCTTCAATGGCAGCATTCAGTGCCAGTAGGTTGGTCTGCTCGGCAATACCCTTGATTTCGGTGATGGTCTGGCCAATGGCCTGGCTGTTCTCGGCCAGGGATTCGACGCTGCTGGCGGAGTTGCGGATAACCTGTTCCAGCTGGCGAATGCTGTCGGCGCTCCTGCCCACGCGTTCCTGGCCGGCAAGGGCGGTGTCGCGGGCTTCGTGGGACAGGGTTTTGGCAATGCCAGACTGCTCGGCAATGCCGACGAAACTCTGCAGCATGGTTTCGATCACTTCGGCAGAGCGATCAGCGCCAGCTTGTTGGCGGGCCAGATCATCTCGCCGGGATTCGGCCGCGAGCGTCAGTTCCTGAACCTCCCGGTTCAGCCGTTCGATAGCCTCCTTCATGCTGCGAACAACCTCGACGGTACGATCCTGCATGGCATTGAAAGCGGTAGCCATCTCGCCGATCTCATCGGTGGAATCCACCGGGGCCCGCTCGCTGAGATTGCCGCTGGCCTGAACCGATACCATGGTGTCTTTGAGGCGGTGTATGTGCCGCTCTATAAAGGAAATCAGTAATTGGGAGCCGGCCATCTCAAGTGCCATAAGCGCGGCAACCACCAGGGCAAACCCCGGTGCGGTGTCGGCAAACACCTGTGAGAAGGTCGCACCTGACTGGTCAGCGATCAGCTGCATGGCGTAAAGCACCAGCAGGCAGAGCACAGCAAACACTACAATATTCAGCAACCAGAACTTGTACTTCAGCCGGGCATTGCGCAGCAGTGTCAGCATGGGCGCCTCAGTCGATGGCTTTAACGGGAATCTGCATGGCGTTGCTCGCCTGCGGAACGTCGGGCACGGCCAGCCCCAGGTTGTTCTTGTCGAACACCCGGTCAGCCCGATAGCTGGAGCGCACCATGGGGCCTGATGGCACTTCCATGAAGCCCTTCTCCAGGCCGATGTCGCGGTAACGGTTGAACTCTTCCGGGGTCACGTAGCGTTCCACCGGCAGATGGTTGGGAGTGGGGCGAAGGTACTGGCCAAGGGTAAGAATGTCGACGCCAATGGCCCGCAGGTCATCCATGGTTGCCATGATTTCTTCTTCGGTTTCACCCAGGCCGAGCATCAGGCTGGTCTTGGTAAGTACGTCTGGTCGGTGCTTCTTGGCGTGGGCCAGCACGCTCAGGGTTTTCTCGTAACCGGCCCGGGGGTCGCGCACGCGGTGAGTCAGGCGTTTGACGGTTTCCACGTTCTGGGCGAACACGTCCAGGCCGGAATCCACCACTTTTTCCACGTCGCTCATCACCGCGTCAAAATCCGGGGTCAGGGCTTCAACGGCCACTTCCGGAGTACGCTGTTTGATGGCAGAGACGCAGGCGGCGTAGTGCGCGGCACCACCGTCGTCCAGATCGTCCCGGTCTACCGAGGTCAGAACGATGTAGCGCAGGCCCATCAGTTCCACAGACCTGGCGGTGTTCTCAGGCTCTTCCGGGTCCAGCCAGCCTTTGGGGTTGCCGGTGTCGACCGCGCAAAACTTACAGGCCCGGGTGCACACCGAGCCCATCACCATGATGGTGGCGGTACCGTTGGTCCAGCATTCGCCGATGTTGGGGCAGTGGGATTCCTGGCATACGGTGCTCAGGCGGTGTTCCGATACATTCCGGCGCACGGCATCGTAGCGTTCGCCACCGGGCATTCGCGCTCTCAGCCATTTTGGCTTGCGCTCCAGAGGTTTGTCTTCCGTGCTGGAGGCTGTTCTTTTCACGCCGTCCTTGATGGCGGAAAAGCCGTGTTCGTTACGGAATTTGGAACCACTGGTAATGCGGGGCTTTGCGCTTTCGCTCATTGGGCCGGAGACTCTCGCAGAAAAGGTATGGAGAACCTTAAAGGTTAATCGGCGGGGCGAGCAGTTACAAGGCAGATACGGGCAATCACGGGGTAACCGGGCACGACTTTGGTCGTACCCGGTTGATGGTTATCAAGCCTGGGATTTGTCCAGGGCCTGGGTGATGTCGGCAATGATGTCGTCTACGTGTTCAATGCCGATAGACAGGCGCACCAGGTCTTCACTGACACCGGCACTCTTCAGCTCGTCTGCGTTGAGCTGGCGGTGGGTGGTGGTGGCCGGGTGGCAAGCCAGGGATTTGGCGTCGCCAATGTTTACCAGGCGCAGGATCATGTCCAGCGCATCGATAAACCTGGCGCCGGCCTCGCGGCCGCCCTTGATGCCAAAGCTCAAAATGCCGGAGGCCTTGCCGCCGCAGATCTTGTCACAGGTGGCCTTGTAGGGGCTGTTGGCCAGGCCGGCGTAGTTCACCCACTCCACGGCGGGGTGATCCTGCAGGAACTGGGCAACCTTCTGGGCGTTGTCGCAATGGCGCTCCATGCGCAGGGCCAGGGTTTCCAGGCCCTGCATGATCAGGAAGGCGTTGAATGGCGACAGGGCAGACCCGGTGTTACGCAGTGGCACCACGCGGCAGCGGCCGATAAAGGCGGCTTCGCCCAGGGCTTCGGTGTAAACCACGCCATGGTAGGACGGGTCCGGCTGGTTCATCATCGGGAACTTGTCGGCACTGGCTTTCCAGTCAAACTTGCCGGAATCCACCACAATACCCGCTACAGTGGTGCCGTGGCCGCCGATGTACTTGGTCAGGGAGTGAATGACGATATCGGCGCCATGCTCAAACGGTCGGCACAGGAACGGGGTGGCGACGGTGTTATCGACAATCAGCGGAATGCCGTGCTTGTGTGCAATCTCCGCCCACTTCTGGATATCCACCACGTTGCCGGCCGGGTTGCCGATAGACTCACAGAACAGGGCGCGGGTCTGGTCGTCGATGGCGTTTTCCACCGCCGCAAAATCATCGTGGGGCACCATCTTGCACTCGATGCCCTGGTTGGGCAGGGAGTGGGCGAACAGGTTGTAGGTGCCGCCATAGAGTTGGCTGGTGCTGACGATGTTATTGCCCACTTTACAGATGGTCTGCAGGGCATAGGTGATCGCAGCCATGCCGGAGGCCACGGCCAGGGCCCCGATACCGCCTTCCAGCGCCGCCATGCGCTCTTCCAGAACCGCGTTGGTGGGGTTCATGATGCGGGTATAGATGTTGCCTTGTACCTTCAGGTCAAACAGGTCGGCACCGTGCTGGGTGTCGTCGAAGGTGTAGGATGTGGTCTGGTAAATGGGTGTGGTGGCGGCCTTGGTGGTCGGGTCGCTCTTGAAGCCGGCGTGCAGTGCGAGGGTTTCCGCTTTCATCACAACATTCCTTGCTGGTGGTTTGTTCGTTATTGGTTTGAGGCCCTGAAGTATGGCACAGAGGTTTCCAGAAGAGGATGATGCCTGTCAATCGCCACAGATCAGTCCAGGGCTCCGTATACCAGAGCTCTGAGTTCCTGACGTATCGCATAAGAGGAAGAGGGCATTAGCTGAGTCATGAAAATCACCACCATGTCCTCCACCGGATCGACAAAGAAACTGGTGCTGGCCAGCCCACCCCAGCCGAACTCGCCTTCTGAGCCGATAGTGGCGGATTTGGCGACATCGGTTTTGACCGAAAAGCCCAGCCCGAAGCCGCTGCCCGCGTAGGGCGTTTCGCTGAAGCCACCAATGGAGAGCGCCGGCAGATCCTTGCCCCCGGGCAAATGGTTCAGGCGCATGAACTCAAGGGTCTTTCGCCCGATAATCCGCTGGCCCTGATACTCGCCACCCTGGCACAAGGCCTGGGCAAACCGGTAATAGTCATCAATGGTGGAGACCAACCCGCCACCGCCAGAGAGAAAACGGGGCTGCTTCAGATACTTCGAGCGCTGCGGGTCATCCTGCAGTTTCATGGTGTCGCCGGGTTGATGCAGGTAGCAGGCGGCAAACCTGTCTTGCTGGTCCGGGCGCACCTGAAAGCCCGTCTCGGTCATACCCAGTGGTTTAAATATATGCTCCTGGAAATAGTCATCCAGGGGTTGGCCGGAGAGCAGCTGGACCAGATAGCCGATCACATCTGTAGACACCGAGTAGTTCCAGGCGGTCCCTGGCGAAAACTCCAGTGGCAGGTCGGCCAGCCGATCCACCAGCTTGTCCAGGGTCAGGATGGAGCTGCCATCCAGCTTCAGCTGACGGTAGGCGGCATCCACTTCCGTTCTTTCTGTGAAACCGTAAGTCAACCCCGAAGTGTGGGTCATCAGGTCCCGGATGGTCATGGTGGTGGTTGCCGGCTCGGTTTTGAAATCCGGGTAGCGGCCACCCTTGTACACCCGCAGGTTGCGCCAAGAGGGAATGTACTTGTGCACCGGGTCGTTCAGCAGGAACTTGCCCTGTTCGTACAGCTGCATCATCGCAATGCTGGTGATGGGTTTGGTCATCGAATAGATGCGGAACACCGTATCCCGTTCCATGGGCAGGTTGCGCTCTATATCTCTCAGCCCTTGGGCCTCACTCCAGACAATCTTGCCGTGTCGCGCAACCAGTGCCGCAAAACCGGGTAGCTTGCCGGGCTGGATATAGTTCTGTTCAAAGTGCCGGCTGATGCGCTCGAGGCGATCCAGCGACAGTCCTGACACGAGGGATTCCGGCATGGCTGCTATCCTGTGCTGTAAAACACGCAATCGGGCTCTCAACGGGGTTGGGCCAGAACGAAAAAAGCCCGGATCTTTCGAACCGGGCTTTTAAGAATACTGGTAGCAAGGGGCGGAGTCGAACCGCCGACCCCAGCATTATGAGTGCTGTGCTCTAACCAACTGAGCTACCTTGCCATTTCGTTTCAGGGCATGCCCCAAACGAGGCGCGTATTTTCGGTATTTGGGTCCAAGGTGTCAAGGCTTTGGGGCCAAAAATCCGGAAAAATTACACGTTAAACCGGAAGTGAATTACGTCGCCATCCTTAACGATGTATTCCTTGCCTTCCAGGCGCCATTTGCCGGCATCCTTGGCGCCGGCTTCGCCGTTGTACTGCACGAAATCGTCGTAGCTGATGACTTCGGCGCGGATGAAGCCGCGTTCGAAGTCGGTGTGAATAACGCCGGCAGCCTGGGGGGCGGTAGCGCCGATTTTAACCGTCCAGGCGCGCACTTCCTTTACGCCTGCGGTGAAGTAGGTTTGCAGGCCCAGCAGGCCGTAACCGGCGCGGATCACGCGGTCCAGGCCGGGCTCTTCCATGCCCATTTCATCGAGGAACATGGCCTTTTCTTCGTCTTCCAGTTCAGAGATTTCGGCTTCCATCTTGTTGCAGATGGGTACTACCACCGCGTTCTCGGAGGCGGCAATTTCGCGAACCTTGTCCAGGTGTGGGTTGTTCTCGAAGCCGTCTTCATTCACGTTGGCGATGTACATGGTGGGCTTGACGGTGAGCAGGCACAGCTCGCGTACCAGGGCCATCTGGTCTTTGTCCAGGCCCATGCTGCGCACCGGTTTGCCTTCATTCAGCACCGGCAGCAGCTTCTCGAACATTTCCAGCTGGGCCTTGGCCTCTTTGTCGCCGCTCTTGGCTACCCGCTGCACGCGCTTGATAGCTTTCTCGACGGTGTCCAGGTCGGCCAGCGCCAGCTCGGTGTTGATCACTTCAATGTCAGATGCCGGGTCAACTTTGTTGGCCACGTGGATGACGTTGCCGTCTTCGAAGCAGCGCACTACATGGGCAATGGCGTCGGTCTGGCGGATGTTGGCCAGGAACTGGTTGCCCAGGCCTTCGCCTTTGGAGGCGCCGGCGACCAGGCCGGCGATGTCGACAAATTCCATGGTGGTGGGCACGACTCGCTCGGGCTTTACGATTTCGGCCAGTTTGGTCAGGCGTGGGTCGGGCATGGCCACCACGCCGGCGTTGGGTTCGATGGTGCAGAACGGGAAGTTCTCTGCGCCGATGCCGGCTTTGGTCAGTGCGTTGAACAGGGTAGATTTGCCGACGTTGGGAAGGCCGACGATGCCGCAGTTAAATCCCATGGAATGCCTCTGCTGGAACTGAAAAATTTGGGCGGATTATACCGGGGTATCGGTACGGGTGCGAGTAAGGGGATGTGCCTTGCTCAGGGGGTCGGTTTGAAACTGTGTAACCGGTTCATAGCAGCAGCCAGTTTGCCGTTGGCGGCTTCTGGTAATACTCGCATGACTTCGTCGAACACGGCGCCCAGTTGCTCGGCTTCCTGTTTGCCGAGCCGGCCCAGTACAAAGCCGGTGACCTTACGGCTGTCGCCGGGATGGCCGATGCCAAGGCGTAGTCGCTGGAAGTCGTTGGTGCCGAGGTGGGCAATGGTGTCCCGCAGGCCATTATGACCACCGTGACCGCCGCCTTTCTTGAGTTTGGCCGTGCCGGGAGGCAGGTCGAGCTCGTCGTGGGCAACCAGAATCTGTTCAGGAGAGATCTTGAAGAAGTCCGCGAGGGCCTTGATGGCAATGCCGCTGCGGTTCATGAACGTGCTGGGGTTCAGGAGGTGCAGGTCGAGACCCTGCCACTGAATGCGGGCGTAAAGCCCGTGGTACTTCCGTTCGGGGCGTAGCGTCTGGCCCGCATGGCGGGCCAGCGCTTCGACGAACAGGGCGCCGGCGTTGTGGCGGGTATTCTCGTAGTCGGCGCCGGGATTTCCCAGGCCAACCACCATGACAATATCCTGTGCCATTCGCCTTTGCCCCCGGAGTGATTACTCCTCGCCGCCTTCCTCGCCTTCGGCGTCCGCGGCGTCGTCCGCCTTGGCACCTTTCGGCTTGTGGATAGAGGCAACCGGCTGGTCGTGGTCTTCACCCTGCAGCAGGGCAGCAACACGAACGCCTTTCGGCAGTTTCAGATCGCTCAGGTGGACAACCTGGTCCATGGCGACGTCAGTCAGGTCAACTTCGATGAACTCAGGCAGGTTCTGCGGCAGACAGATAACTTCCACTTCGGTCATGGTGTGGGAAACAATGCCACCCTGAAGTTTAACGGCCGGCGCTGTGTCTTCGTTCAGGAAGTGCAGCGGTACGTTAACGTGGATCTCGTGATCCTTGTCTACGCGCAGGAAGTCGGCGTGGGTCAGCAGCAGCTTGTACGGGTGGCGCTGCAGATCCTTCAGGATCACGCTTTCTTTTTTGCCCTGAATGTCGATGGTCAGAATGTGAGAGAAGAAGGCTTCGTTTTCGAGGGCCTTTTTCAGCTCGTTGTGCCAGATGGAGACCGGCGTTGCGTCTTTTCCGCCACCGTAGATGATGGCCGGGATTTTACGCTCTTCGCGACGCAGGCGGCGGCTCGCACCTTTCCCCTGATCGTCACGAGGAAATGCTTCAATAAGGAATTCCTGAGACATGGTATGTACCTCGTTGTTCATCTGAACGGCCCGCGACCAGGCTCGGGACAGATGAGTTCTTTGAATGACCGGATTTTTCCGATCGACTAAAAGAGTCGGGAGCCCTGTTGGACTCCCGACCCGAAAACTGCCTTTAAAGTCTGAGTGTTACGGAGCTTGGCCCGTTCAGACGTTCTCAAACATGGCGCTGATGGACTCTTCGTTGCTCACGCGACGAATCGATTCCGCAAGCAGTCCAGCCATGCTGAGGGGGCGGATTCTAGCACAATTTTTGGCTTTGTCACCCAGTGGAATGGTGTCGCACACCACCAGTTCGTCCAGCTCCGAGTTGTTGATGTTCTCGACAGCCGGGCCGGACAGCACCGGGTGGGTAATATAGGCGACTACGCGGGAGGCGCCGTGCTCTTTCAGGGCGTTGGCTGCCTTGCACAGGGTGCCGGCGGTATCGACGATGTCGTCAACCAGAATGCAGGTTTTGTCTTTGACGTCACCGATGATGTGCATTACCTGGGAAACGTTGGCCTTCGGGCGGCGTTTGTCGATGATGGCCAGGTCGGCATCATCCAGACGCTTGGCAACGGCGCGGGCACGTACAACACCGCCTACATCCGGAGATACCACGACAAAGTTTTCGAACCGCTGCTTTTCGATGTCTTCAAGCAACACCGGGGTGGCGTAGATGTTGTCCACCGGGATGTCGAAGAAGCCCTGAATCTGGTCAGCGTGGAGGTCGACGGTCAGCACACGGTCGACGCCGATGCTGGAAATCATGTCAGCAACCACTTTGGCGCTGATGGCTACCCGGGTAGAGCGAACGCGACGATCCTGGCGGGCGTATCCGTAGTAAGGGATAACGGCGGTGATCCGTGTGGCGGAAGCGCGGCGCAGGGCGTCGGCCATCACGATCAGTTCCATCAGGTTGTCGTTGGTGGGGTAGCAGGTGGGCTGGATAATGAAAACGTCGTGACCACGAACATTTTCATTGATCTCAACGGTGGTCTCACCATCGCTGAAACGGCCAACGGTGGCCTGGCCCATGGGAATATGCAGTTTCCTGGCAATATCGCGCGCCAGTTCAGGGTTGGCATTGCCAGCGAAGATCATCAATTTGGACACGACAGCATCCTTCTCAGTATCGGCGTTTGATTCAGAAGAAGCGGGAGAAAGGTGGCTGGGGTGGCAGGATTCGAACCTGCGCATGACGGGATCAAAACCCGTTGCCTTACCACTTGGCGACACCCCAATATCATCGTGCTTTCTTGGCATCATTTCAGCTCTGTCAGCTTTTTGTGCAGAGGTGAATGGTTCACCCCTTTAGCTACGAACCCCGTGATGCCGGAGGGTTTGCTTTCCCAGATAATCCGGGCTGCGGATTCTGTCGGGAAACGTCCAAAAATGCAAGCCCCGGTTCCGGTTAATCTTGCAGGTCCGAATTGTGAAAGCCATTCCAGGCTCTTTTTAACCTCAGGATACAGTTTTCGAACTACATCCTCACAGTCGTTTCGGTACCTCGAGGCGTCTCCCTCAAAAGCGGGCGCTATTTTCATTTTTGGGGTGTCCCTTGTCAACCCTTCTTCCGAAAAAATCTTCCCGGTGTTTATTTCGCAGTCAGGCTTGAGGACCACAAACCAGTCTTCCGGCGGATTGGCGGGCGTGAGCTTTTCGCCCACCCCTTCGCCAATGGCGGAGCGGCCGCGAACGAACACCGGCACATCGGCGCCCAGATCCAGGCCCAGCTCGGCAAGCTCGTCTTCATCAAGATGCAGTTCCCAGAGGTGGTTAAGTGCCACCAGGGTGGTCGCGGCGTTAGAGCTGCCGCCACCGAGGCCGCCGCCCATGGGAAGTCGTTTTTGAATGCGGATCGTCACGCCGGGCAATGCATGGCTGGCGCGTTCGGCCAGGGCACGGGCTGCGCGAATAATGAGGTTGTCGTTGTCAGGTACCCCGGGAACCGGTTCCTCAAGGCGTATGCGGGCATCCCCCGGGGTCAGGGTGAAGGTGATCTCGTCGCCGTAATCGAGAAACTGAAACAGGGTTTGCAGTTCGTGATAGCCATCGGGTCGTCTGCCCACGATGTGCAGGAACAGGTTGAGCTTGGCCGGCGAAGGCAGGGTAATGCTGCTACTCACGTGCTCAGTCCTTTCTCTGCCAGTCGCTGATTACCACTCGAACGCGCTTGTCGTCCTTCAGGGCGGTGATTCGGGCGGGGAGCCGAGGCAGGTCATCAATGAACGCCTGCCAGCGATCGTAGCGGATTTCCCAGCCGTCCTGGCGAATGATGGCTAGCCGTTGCTGGTCATCGAACAATAACCGGAAATTGCCGTCTGGTGCCGGCAGGCCACGAATCCACCAGGCCAGGTTGTCGATGGGCAGCTGCCAGCCAGTTGCGGCCTGTACGAGCTGTTCCGGGTTCGTTGACTGGTAGGTGTCGCCGTTAGCCAGTTGCAGTTCGAGAAATCCCGGTGTTCCGCGCAGGCTGGTGCTACCCATTCCGAGAAAGGACGACGATAGCGCCAGGTCGTATTGCTCGCCTTGCTGTTCCCAGTGATTAATCACTGCGGTGCCGCTGTCCGATGGTTGGCGCACCGCAAGTTTCCCGGAAAGCTGCCAGTGATTGAATTGACCCAGTGTGCGGGACTGTTCAGCCCAGTTGGCTGGGGGTTGGTCGGTCATGCCTTCCGGGAGTGGTTCCAGCTGAATGGTGGTACAGCCGCCCAGCAGGCTCAGTACCAGCAGGGCGGCGAATAAATTCTTCAACATCAGGAGTTTCCGTTGCCGGTCAGGCGTTGGATGGTTTCAATCAGAATGTCGTGGTCCGGATCCTGTTCCAGGCCTTCCTCCCAGATAACGCGGGCCTGTTCCTCATTTCCGCTGACCCAGAGGGCTTCGCCGTAATGGGCGGCTACTTCCGGGTCCGGGTAGGCGGCCCAGGCGTCGGCCAGGTATTCGAGGGCGGTTTCGGTGTCGCCCTGGCGAAACAGTACCCAGCCCATGCTGTCGAGAATGGCGGGATTATTCGGGTCCAGGGCCAGTGCCTGTTCGATGTAACTGCGGGCTTCATCCAGGCGCTCGGTACGAATGGTCAGGATATACCCGAGCGCATTCAGCGCCACCGCGTTGTCTGGTTGATTCGATAAGATGGCCCTGAGGTCCTCTTCCGCCAGTTCGGTGTTGCCGAGAGAGTCGTGCAGCATGGCGCGGGCATAACGGATTTGAATGTTTTCAGGAAAGGCCTCAAGGGCATGGTTGGCGGCTGCCATGGCGTCTTGTTCGCGCTGCTGGTCGAGCAGCAGGTTGACTTCAAGGAGCCAGAAATTTTCAGCCTGTCCCGGGTTTGACTCCCTCAGTGTGTCAATCTTGGCAAGTGCGCTTTCCAGATCCCCTGTCTCGGCTTGCAGTTCACTTGCCCGGGCGAGGGCGGGGAAGAAGTAGTTTCCGCCTTCTACGCTCATGTAGTAACCGATGGCGTGGGTGATGTTGCCCGCATCTTCCTCTATGCGGCCAAGGTAGTAGCTGGCTTCATCGGTGTGGTGGCCCTGTTCGATCAGTTCCGTAAGCTCCTCTCTGGCCAGCTCCGGCTGACGATTTTCCAGGGCAACCAGAGCGAATGACAGCCGCAGCCCCGGGGTCTGGGGATAGCGTTTGACCAGTCGCTCGAACTCGTCCTGGGCAGCCTGAAGTTCTCCCTCGTTAATCAGGATGCGGCCGTAAAGCGTGCCCAGTTGCCGGTTGGACGGGAATCGCCGGGTGTTTGTGGTCAGGTAGGTCAGGGCTTCTCTTGTTTGACCGGTCTGGTACAGCAGGTCGCCTTTGAGTGCGATGGCGGGCTGGAAGTTGGGTTGCTGGTTGGTGAGCCGCTCAATGCGCTCCAGGGCCTGCTCCGGGGCGCCGGTGATTTTCAGGAGCAGGGCAATGCTGTACTCAAGCTCGGGATTGCCCGGGTGCCGTTCAGCCAGTCGCTCGTATAGCTGCAGCAGTTCCCGTTGCTGGGCCGGTGGCAGGTTGGCAGACATCGCCGCCAGGCTGTCAAAGTCCGCGTCCTCTCCCTGCTCCATAATGCGTTCCATGTGGACCAGAGCGGTTTCAAGATCCTGGCGTTTGACCGCCTGAATCGCGGAAACCCGGTGTGCCAGCAGGTTGTCGGGCTCCAGTTGCAGCCATAGGTCTGCCAGTTGCTGCTGCGCGTTATCGGCATTCAGGGACTGGGCAATGCGCATGGCACGGGTGATGACGCCGCGATCTTTTGAGGTTTTGGCTGCCTGCAGGTAGTTGACCAGGGTTACGTCGTAGCGCCCTCGCTGGGCGGCAATCTCCGCCGCCAGGAGTTGGTAAAGCACTTCCGGCTCGAAATCCGCATAACGAATCTCTTCCTGTGGCGTCGGGGTGACCACTATGGGAGTAGGTTCATCAGCCTTTGGTTCTGTTGTTTCGGAAAAGCTGGCGCAGCCGGGCAGGGCGGCAATGGTGAAGGCCAGCAGGCTGGTAACCAGATACGGTGCGGATTTTTGCATGCAACTTCCCGTGTGCTGTCGGCAGTACGTCAGAGTATGTTCTGTTCTGCCGTAGAATTGAGGCAGATCGGGTTTAGGCCGTGGCCGAGCCTCTATAATGGCATAAGCATTATAACTTGCCCAACCTGTCCGCAGTTCCCGAAGGCGGCGTGTTTTCGGGTGGCAGGCGGTGGCCCTCACCGGTAGAATGGCACAATATGATCCACGACTGGCATAAGGTTTTTTAACCTCGAAATGGCATTGCTGACACTGGGAATCAATCACCGAACCGCACCCGTGGAGATCCGCGAACGTGTGGCTTTTACCCCGGAGCGGATGGCGGAAGCCTTCTCGGAACTCCGGGCGGCGTCCGGTGCCAGCGAAGCGGCTATTCTGTCTACCTGCAACCGCACGGAGCTTTATCTGGCCGGGGACGACGACTGCGCGCCCACGGTGCTGCGCTGGTTGGCCGGTTTTCACGAGCTGGATGTGGCCGACCTGGAAGAAGTGCTCTACGTTCACCGGGATTCCGAGGCCGTTCGCCATATGATGCGCGTAGCGGCGGGGCTGGATTCCATGGTGCTGGGCGAACCGCAGATCTTCGGGCAGTTAAAGGATGCCTACTCCCTGGCCCGCGAGCACGGTGCCACCGGCTCTTTCCTGTCCCGCCTGTTTGAGCAGACGTTCTCGGTAGCCAAGCGGGTTCGAACCCAGACAGCCATCGGGGAAAACCCTGTGTCAGTGGCCTATGCCTCTGTCAGCATGGCGCATCATATCTTTGCCGACATGTCCCGCAACAAGGCGTTGCTGATTGGCGCGGGCAAAACCATTGAACTGGTCTCCCGCCACCTGGCCGATGCCGGCGTGAGAGACTTCCTGGTCGCCAATCGCACCCTGGAACGAGCCCAGGCGCTGGCCGAACTGCACGGTGGCAAGGGCATTGTGCTGTCGGAAATTCCCGATCACCTGGCGGACGTCGACATCATCATTTCCTCCACGGCCAGCCCGTTGCCAATACTTGGCAAGGGTGCGGTGGAGCGCGCGTTGAAGAAGCGCAAGCATCGCCCGTTCTTTATGGTCGACATTGCGGTACCCCGGGATATTGAGCCGGAGGTTGGGTCGCTGGCCGATGTGTATCTTTATACCGTCGACGATCTGCGGCAGGTAATCGAAGAAAACATCCGCTCCCGTGAAGGTGCTGCCCGCGAAGCCGAGAACCTGATCAGCAGTGGCGTGCAGGAATTCCTGGATCAGCTCCGGGCCCTGGATGCGGTCTCTACCCTGAAGGTGTTCCGCCAGCGTGCCGAACTGCTGCGGGATGTCGAATCTGAAAAGGCCCTGCGTGCTCTACGCAACGGCGTCGATCCCGAGACCGTCTTGCGCAGCCTGGCGCGGGGCCTCACCAACAAACTGCTTCACCAGCCCTCTGTGCAAGTGCGTAAAGCCATGGCCGAGGGCCGCACCGAAGTTACCGAATGCCTGCGGGAGCTGTATCAGCTTGATGCCCTGGAAGCTGACGAGCCCACCACCACGGAAAAATTATGAAGCCATCGATCCAGTCCCGCCTCGAACAGCTTGTTGAACGGTTCGAGGAGGTCAACGCGTTGTTGAGCGATGCCTCGGTGATTGCTAACCAGGACAAATTCCGGGAACTGTCCCGGGAATTTGCTGAGATTGAACCGGTGGTGAAGTGCTTCCAGGCCTGGTGTCAGTCCCATGATGACATCGCGGAAGCGAAAGAGCTGGCCAAAGACGGCGATGCCGACATGCGTGCCATGGCGGAAGAAGAACTGGCCGCCGCCGAAGCGCGTAGTGAAGAGCTTGATGAAGAGCTGCAGCGATTGATGCTGCCGAAAGACCCGAACGACACCAAGAATGTGTTCCTGGAAGTGCGCGCCGGTACCGGCGGTGACGAAGCCGCGATTTTTGCCGGCGACCTGTTCCGCATGTATTCCCGTTATGCGGAAAAACACCGTTGGCAGGTGGAAGTGCTGAGCGAGAACGAGGGTGAGCACGGCGGCTATAAAGAAGTCATCGCCCGGGTGTCAGGAGATGGCGTCTACGGAACGCTCAAGTTTGAGTCTGGAGCCCACCGGGTGCAGCGGGTGCCGGAAACCGAATCCCAGGGCCGCATTCACACCTCCGCCTGCACCGTGGCCGTGATTCCGGAGGCCGATGAATCCGAAGCCATCGAAATCAACAAAGCTGACCTGCGGGTAGACACCTTCCGCTCCTCCGGCGCCGGTGGGCAGCACGTCAACAAAACCGACTCTGCCATCCGCATTACCCACCTGCCCACCGGTATTGTGGTGGAGTGCCAGGAAGAACGTTCGCAGCACAAGAACCGCGCCAAGGCCCTGAGCCTGCTGGCGTCCCGGCTGCAGAATGCCGAGCTGGAGAAACAGCAGAAGAGCATGGCGGAAACCCGCAAAAGTTTGGTGGGCAGTGGCGACCGCTCGGAACGTATTCGCACCTACAATTTCCCCCAGGGCCGGGTGACTGACCACCGCATCAACCTCACCCTGTACAAGCTGGATGAGGTGATTGCCGGGGATCTCGACGCCGTGGTGGTCCCCCTGCAACAGGAACACCAGGCTGAATTGCTGGCAGAACTGGCCAATGAGCAGTGAGTCCTCGCTGACCTGTGAAACCCTTCTGAATAACGCCATTGAACAGATCGGTGGGGAATCCCCCCGACTGGACGCCGAATTACTCTTGAGCCACGTAACCGGCCTGGGCCGTACCAGCTTCCGCGCCTGGCCCGAGCGGGAAGTAGCCCCTGATCAGGCGCAAGCGTTTCGCGAATTGGTGGCTGAACGAGTCAAGGGCTTACCCATCGCCTACCTGCTGGGACAGCAGGAATTCTGGTCCTTGCCCCTGAAAGTCAGCCCCTCCACCTTGATTCCCCGGCCAGACACCGAGTGCCTGGTGGAAGCCGCGCTGGAATTGCCTCTGCCTGAAAACGCCCGTGTGCTGGACCTGGGCACCGGTACCGGTGCCATTGCCCTGGCATTGGCCAGTGAAAAGCCGCGGTGGCAGATCATGGCCAGCGATCGTGTTGAGGAGGCCGTCGAACTGGCCCGGGAAAACAGCCGCTCCCTGCAATTGCCGATCACCGTAGTGCAGAGTCACTGGTTCGACCAGATCCCCGAAAGTGGCTTTGACCTGCTGATCTCCAACCCGCCCTATATACCCGCCAGTGACGGTCACCTGCATGAAGGCGACGTACGCTTTGAACCGCCATCCGCGTTGGTGGCGGGTGATGATGGCCTGGATGACATCCGGTTGCTGGTCACCGAAGGCCTCAAACGCCTGAACCCCGGCGGCTGGATGCTACTGGAACACGGTTACGACCAGGGTGAAGCTGTTCGGAATTTGTTTGCCGCAGCCGGATGGCGCAACATAGAAACCCGCCGGGACTACGGCGGAAATGACCGAATGACCCTGGCCCGGAAACCTGCCAGCGACCAGTAGCGAGATCTCTCATGCTCAGCGACGAAGAACTGCTCCGATACAGCCGCCAGATCCTGATGCCCCGGTTCGACATCGCCGGCCAGGAAAAACTCAAGGCCGCCCATGTGCTGGTCATCGGCGCCGGTGGTTTGGGTTGCCCGGTTGCGTTGTATCTGGGCTCAGCCGGCGTTGGCCATCTGACCCTGGTAGACGACGACCAGATCGAACTGGCTAACCTGCAACGGCAGATTGCGTTTGAGCAGAGCTGGCTTGGCGATTCAAAAGCGGAGCGCCTGGCGGAGCGGGTAAGGGCGATTAACCCGGAGATCACCGTTAATGCGGTGAATCGGCGGGTGGATGGCGACGACCTCAAACAGCTGGTTGCCGAATCCACTCTGGTCCTCGATTGCACCGACAACTTCAATACTCGCTTTGCCCTGAACCGGGCTTCGGTCGCCAACAAGGTCCCGCTGGTATCCGGTGCTGCCATCCGTGGTGAAGGGCAGTTGTCTGTTTACGATCCGCGGCAGGCGGATAGTCCTTGTTACCATTGTCTGTATCCTGAGCAAGGCAATGAAGACCTGACTTGTTCCGAAGCCGGTGTTATTGCCCCGTTGGTAGGCATGATCGGTTCAGCTCAGGCCATGGAAGCAATAAAGGTTATCTCGGAAGTGGGCAAACCATTGGTAGGTCGTTTGCTAATCCTTGATGCCTGGCAGATGGAATGGCGGGAAATGAAGCTGGCTAAAGATCCTGATTGTCCGGTGTGTTCCTCGTGATTTCGGAGTAAGGCAGGGTTGGGGGAGGCCTTTCCAAAACACGCCGTGAATACATCCCTGTAGGCTCCGCTCCGCCATCCCTGGCTCCGCAGGGTTTTGGAAAGGCCTCCCCCAACCCCGCCTGCCAACTTCTGAGTTAGTCCTTTAGCGCCTGAAACTTTGCGATGGCTTCCTTGCGACTTTCTTTCAGATCGACAATCGGTTTGGGATAGCCTTTTGGAATAATGCCCCCCTTTGCCGGCTCATGAATCCGTTTGTTATCCAGCTTGGCCAGCTCAGGCACCCACTGCCGAATAAACTCCCCCTTCGGGTCAAAGCGCTCGCTTTGTGTTACCGGATTGAACACCCGGAAATAAGGTGCTGCATCGGTGCCCGTTGAGGCACTCCACTGCCAGCCGCCATTGTTGGAAGCCAGAAAACCATCCACCAGATTCTGCATGAACCAGGCTTCGCCCAGCCGCCAGTCGATAAACAGGTTCTTGGTCAGGAACATCGCGGTGATCATCCGCAGGCGGTTATGCATCCAGCCGGTTGTCTTTAGCTGACGCATAGCCGCGTCCACAATCGGGATGCCTGTTCGGCCGTCTTTCCAGGCTTCAAAGTGGTCTCCCGGCTCATTCCATACCAGCGCCTCCGTTTCTGGTTTGAATGCCCGGTGCATGCTGACGCGCGGGTAGTGATAAAGAATGTGAACGTAAAAATCCCGCCAGGCGATTTCATTAATCCACGTCTCGATGCCTTCGCCCGAAATACCGGACTGCCGTGCGGCAATCAGGCACTGGCGGCCGGATAATACGCCATTGGCCAGATAAGGCGAGAGTTGGCTGGTGCCGTCCACGGCCGGGAAGTCCCGGTTATCTTTATAGCCCTTGGCCCTTTCCGTCAGGAAATGGTCCAGTTGCTGATGGGCGGCGTCTTCGCCGTTGGCCACCAAGGGTTTCGGTGCATCTTTGAACGGTGCGGGCAGGGTGTCGGTTTGCTCGGCTTCTACCTCTGGCCCCATGGACGACGGCGCCGGGTACAGGGTGGGCTGGGTTTCCTCTATCCAGCTGCGCCAGCGGCGGGAGAACGGGGTGAATACCGAGTAGGGTTCGTTCTGCTGGGTCAGAATCTGGCCCACCGGGGCTACGGTCTGGTCGCGGTACTTGGCAACCCGAATACCCAGGTTTGTCAGCCGGTCGTAGGCCTGTTTGTCTCGGCGGCGCTCGTTGACGCCGTACTCTTCATTAAAGTGCAGGCCTGCAATCTGATGTTGTTTGCAGAATGCTTCCAGCTTGTCGAGGCTTTCAGTGAAGGTATCCGCGTACAGAAATGACAGGGTAATGCCCAGCTTGGCCAGCTGGCGGGCCAGGACATTGGCGTGCTCAAGCACGAACTGAACCCGCGCAGCGGACCAGTCGTGCTCCTGCCATTGCCCCGGCGTCACCAGGAAACAGGCCTTCACGGGCTTGCTGCGGGCGCAGGCGGCGGTGAGGGCGGCGTTATCGGCCAGGCGAAGATCGTTGCGGAACCAGACCAGTTCTGTCATCGGGAGAGACTCCCCTGAGTGTAATGCATAGTGGAAATTACAGCCGGTAAATCGTTGATTGGTATATTCGCTGTAACTACCGGATTGGATTATAGTTAAGCAGACCAGCCGGCTATCCAGAAAGGAGTTTTTTCCTCGGCATGACTGACGTTACCGAAAGCCAGCGCGATGGTGTCTGGGCGCACCCCTATCAACTGGCTTCCGGCCAGACTCAACAACACGAACTCGGCTATACCCGTTTATGGGTGACACTGCTGGATATGGAATGGCAGGTACGGGTGCAGAAGCTGGTCCCAGATACCGATCCGATCACTTGGTACGAGACCATCGGGCATACGCTGCCATCCGGTGCTATTTCAGAGCAGCGCTTCGTACGCACCGGTGACAACGGCATGTTACGTTACATACCGGCCATGGCACCGTTGCCAACGGTGATCAAACCCCACCAGCCACTAACCATCCCGGCTGGAGCAACCTGCGTTATCTATGTGGGCACCACGCTGTGGATGAAAATCTGTGTGGGAGATTCAGCGTCGGAGCTAATGGAGCTGCCCCTGGCAACTCCGTCCATGACCTGGTTGGGGCGTAACACCATGCAAGGTGAGTTGTGTTATGCATCAGCCACTTATGGGCGCCTGGCACTTGAGGCTGTCCCCAAGCGGCCGTGGCGGGCATTGACGCCCGTTACCATTATCAATCGTCGCCAGAAATCATTGTTGGTGGAACGCTTCAGCCTGCCAACGCCGTTGTTACCAGTCTACCGTAATGATAAAGGTCGGCTCTGGACTCCAGGTGTAACGGTGGAATCCGACACCGATATGAATTCTGCCAGCCTACACATTGAATCATCCGTTACCGCAGTGGCAGGGCCATGTGAACTTATCGCACCAGCCCGCGAACAGATGGCCCGGGGGCGCAGGCTGGTTCGAGCGTTTGATCATATCTTCGGCTGATGACGAGTTAAGGAGTTTCTGAGTGCTAGAGGCAATACAATCCACCGTCGTTCAGCTTGCCAGCGGTATCGCGTGGGGTAAGTGGTTGTCGGCAGCCGTCCTTCTGTTGCTGGGGCTTTTGATCGGCTCTTTGGTGTCGCGTAATGTCGGCCGTTTGGTCGAGAAACGCACCACCAGACACCATCAAGCCATTATCCGCCGGGTGTTTTTCTATCTGGTTTTCATTATCTTCGGTATGGCCGCGCTGCGAGAGGCCGGTTTCTCCCTGGAGGTGGTGCTTGGTGCCGCGGGTATTCTGACTGTGGCCATCGGCTTTGCCTCGCAAACGTCGGCTTCCAACATCATCAGCGGCTTGTTCCTGGTGATGGAAAAGCCCTTTGAGATAGGGGATATGATTGAGGTTGATGCCACCGCAGGCGAGGTTATCGCCATCGACCTGCTGAGTGTAAAGATCCGAACCCCGGACAATCTGTTTGTGCGGGTGCCTAACGAAACCCTGATCAAAAGCCGGGTAGTGAATCGGTCCCGCTTCCCGATTCGGCGAATTGATTTGAGTGTGGGTATCGCTTACGCAGAGGATGTGGAGCGGGTCAGGGACTTGCTGCTGGGACTGGCACAACAGAATGCGGTTTGTCTTGAGGACCCCAAACCTTTCGTGCTCGTGACTGGTTTCGGAGCATCATCCGTGGACCTGCAATTCTCTTTCTGGGTACCCAAAGACAAGTTCTTCGAGGGCCGTGGTGGCATGATGGTGGCCATCAAGAAAACACTGGACCAGCAGGGTATCGAGATTCCGTTCCCCCATACCAGCATTTATGCCGGTAGCCATTCCGCGCCCTTCCGTGTGCAACTGATGGGCCCGGAACAACAGAAAGATAAGGACTCCCCGGATGTCGCGCGAGACAACTGAAGCAATCAAGACCACTCAACCCATCCAGGCGGATAGCAAGATCGCTCTGGGATGGCGGGAATGGGTGGCCCTGCCGGATCTGGATATTGGCCGCATCAAGGCGAAAGTGGATACCGGTGCGCGCACATCGTGCCTGCACACCTTTCGCACCGAACCCTACACGGAGAACGGAGAGCGCAGAGTGAAGTTCTGGGTTCATCCCGTTCAGAACGATCTGCACCACGTGGTGGAATGCGATGCCAAAGTGCTGGATGAGCGAACGGTGTCGGATTCCGGTGGCCACAAAGAAATGCGGCTGGTGATTGAGACCACCCTGGTGGTGGGTGATCAGAGCTGGCCGATTGAAATGACACTGACAAACCGGGATTCCATGCGGTTCCGGATGTTGCTGGGCCGTACCGCCATGGCGGGCCGCTCCCTCGTTTACCCTGAAGCTTCCTACCTGGCCGGCAAACCGGCATTAAGGATCTGAATATGAAAATTGCGGTACTGTCGCGAAACCGTCACCTGTACTCAACCCGGCGTCTGGTGGAGGAAGGCATTAACCGTGGCCACGAAGTGAAGGTGATCGATGCCCTGCATTGCTCCATGAACATCACCTCTGCGAACCCGTTGATCCATTATCACGAAGAAGTGCTGGAAGACTTCGACGTGGTGATTCCCCGGATTGGTGCCTCGGTCACCTTCTACGGCACCGCCGTGCTGCGCCAGTTCGAGATGATGGGGGTGTTTCCGCTGAACGAATCCGTGGCCATTACCCGTTCCCGGGATAAATTGCGTTCCCTGCAACTGCTGGCCCGAAAGGGCGTGGGCATGCCGGTCACCGGTTTCGCCAACAAACCGGACAACGTGCCGGAGCTGCTGAAGATGGTGGGCGGCGCGCCGGTGGTCATCAAGCTGTTGCAGGGTACCCAGGGTATCGGCGTGGTGCTGGCGGAAACCCGCAAGGCGGCAGAGAGTGTGATTGAGGCCTTTATGGGTCTGAAGGCAGACATCCTGGTGCAGGAGTTCATCAAGGAAGCCGGCGGCGCTGACATCCGCTGTTTTGTGATCGGTGACAAGGTGATTGCGGCCATGAAACGCCAGGGCGCCGAGGGTGAGTTCCGCTCCAACCTGCACCGGGGTGGCACGGCTTCTCTGGTGCGGATTACTCCGGAAGAGCGCCGCACCGCCATTACCGCCGCCAAGGCCATGGGCCTGAACGTGGCGGGTGTGGACTTGCTGCGCTCCAGCCGTGGCCCACTGGTGATGGAAGTAAACTCCTCGCCGGGCCTGGAAGGCATCGAGAATGCCACCGGCAAGAACGTGGCAGGCATGATCATTAACTGGACAGAAAAGAACTACAAACCTTGGAAAACCAAAACCCGGGGCAGGGGATAAGCGCGCATGGCAAGAGCACCGTTTGAAATCGCTGGCGTACAGGTAAAAGCCGGTACCCGTGAGACTGTGGAAGTCCCGGTGGCCAAACTCTATACCCATACACCGCTGCACATTCCTGTGGAAGTGGTGCACGGCCGCCGTGACGGCCCGGTGCTGATGGTGTGTGGTGCGATTCATGGCGATGAAATCAACGGTGTGGAAATCATCCGCCGGGTGTTGAAAAACGGCGCGCTCCGGCACCTGCGGGGCACGCTGGTGGCAGTTCCTATCGTTAACATCTTCGGATTTGTGCAGCGCACCCGTTACCTGCCGGACCGCCGGGACCTGAATCGTTGCTTCCCGGGCTCGGAAACCGGTTCGCTGGGCGGCCGCATTGCCTACCTGTTGCGTACCCAAATTATGGAAAAGGTCACCCACATTATCGACCTGCACACCGGGGCCATTCACCGGTTCAACCTGCCGCAGATTCGCGCCGAGCTGAAAAACCCGGAAACCTCCCGCATGGCCGAAGCCTTTGGCGCGCCCATTATTATCAATGCCGGTTTGCGGGAAGGCAGCCTGCGGGCCTACGCTGATTCACTGGATATTCCGGTGATCACCTTTGAAGGTGGCGAAGCGCTGCGCTTTGATGATGTAGTGATTGCCAGCGGCGTAAAAGGCATCATTCGGGTGATGCGGGAGCTGGAAATGGTACCTGCCAAGAAAGGCCCGAAAGCGCCGAAAAAACGCTCGGAAACCGCCGCCAACTCACAGTGGGTGCGGGCAGATATGGACGGTATCATGCGCCCGGTGGCCAGCCTTGGCCAGAAAGTGCGTAAAGGCCAGAAACTGGCCATGGTGGCGGACCCCTTCGGCGAAACCGAAGTGGCTATTACCTCGCCCTGTTCCGGCATTGTGATCTGCGTGAACAACCTGCCACTGGTGAACGAAGGCGAGGCCATCTATCACATCGCCCGCTTCGACGAGCTGGGCGAAGCTGAAAAAGCCATGGACTACTTCCGCAGCTCCTTCGAGAGCGAAGTGTCGGAAGACGCGGTAGTGCCCGTACACCCCTGGGACGAACTGCAAAAATAACCGGAGTTGGTACTATGATCTGGCACCAGAACACCATCGAACTGGCCCCGCTGCCCAGGGGGTTTCACCTGGTCACCAATGAAATTCTGGCCCAGGCGCCGGAACTGACCAACTGCGAAGTGGGGCTACTGCACCTGTTTATCCAGCATACCTCTGCTTCCCTGGCGGTCAACGAGAATGCCGATCCCGATGTGCGGGGCGACCTGGAGCGCCATTTCAACGTTATGGTGCCCCAGAATGCTCCGCATTATGAACACACCATGGAAGGCCCGGACGACATGCCGGCCCACATCAAGAGTGTGATGATCGGCCCGTCACTGACGCTGCCCATCAGTCACGGCCATCTGGCCCTGGGCACCTGGCAGGGTATTTATGTATGTGAACACCGCGATAATGCGGGTAGCCGGAAGATTGTGGCGACGTTGCAGGGGCGTTGGTGAGCGTTTGTAACCTAAAGTGGCAACCGAATGGATATGTAGCTAGCGTTGCTGAAGAGCGGTCTCGTACATTGCTGGTATTCAAACACGATTCACCACTTGGCAATGCGCTTGCCAGGAATTTCAGCGATTACAAAGTCACAGTCAAAGAGGACCATCTGCCTCATGCAGTATCGATATCAGGGAGAGTACTTCAGGGATGAAACAATGTACGTCAGTCAAGTTTAGCGGCCATGCACTCAGGCGCATGTTCGAGAGATTGCTGTCTACGGAAGAAGTCATATTCACTATACAGACCGGTGAAAGGATAACGGGCTATCCTGACGATAGACCCCACCCGAGTGAATTGCGCCTGGGGTGGGTAGACGATAAGCCTGTTCATGTTGTTGTGGCACAGAATCAGGAGAACAATGAGTGTTACGTGATAACTGCTTATGTGCCATCACCGAAAATCTGGAATGAAGACTTCAAAACCAGGAGAAACTGAATGAAATGCGCAATCTGTAAAAACGGCGAAACCCATTCTGGCACCACCACCGTCACTATGACACGAGGGGAGGCAACCATTGTTGTCAAAAATGTGCCCGCTGAGGTGTGTGATAACTGTGGTGAGTATTACCTCGATGAGGCAATCTCCGCGAAAATTCTGACAATGGCGGAGGAGGCGATCAAGCAGAACCACGAAGTAGAAGTGATTCAATTCGCTGCCTGAGTTAAGGGTTTCCTCACTATGCAGGATGAAAAGCTCGTTCCGCTCTCTGTGCTGTAACAAACTACGCGGTTTCCTAAATAAACCTTCAGTGCGTTTTTCTATAGGCTTGCAAATCTTTTTTTTTGCAGGCCGAAATGCCGGCCCGGTATTCTCTCCAGGAACTCCGGAATTACCTTGAGTTAGCAAAAACGTCCACCCAGCGTCTGAAATCGTTGGCGGGTGAGTTGACGGCCGAGGTCAGCCGCTACCGTGTGTAGTACAGATCAGAGTCTTGTGTGAGGTTTTAGCCGGGCGCAGCCATTCTCGGTGGCTGCGCCCTTTCATCTAGCCCCTCAGGGCGCAATCTTCTTCTTAAGCGCCTTGGTCAGAGGCCTTGGCAGGCTCGGCAGCGATTTCAGCAGCCAGGGCAGAACCTTTCTTTTCACGCCATTCAGGGATTCCGGCACTACTGCTTCGATCAGGTGGGGGCCGGGGTTGTGTTTGGCGTATTCCATGGCTTTGATCAGTTCTTCGGCGGTGGTCACCCGGGTGCCGTGCACCCCCATGCTCTGGGCCAGCAGCGCGTAGTTGGTCACCGGGCCACTGATGTCGAGTTGAGACTTGGCCTTGGCCCCGGCTTCTTCTGCGCCAACCCGTTCCAGCTCCACGTTCAGGATGGAGTAGGAGGCGTTGTTGAAGATGATGGTGGTCACGTTCAGGTTTTCCCGGGCCATGGTCCACAGGGCCTGGTTGGTGTACATGGCGGTGCCGTCACCGATCAGCGCGTAAACCTGGCGGTCGGGGCAGGCGATGGCCGCACCGACCGCGTTCGGCATGCCTTGCCCGATGGCGCCACCGGTGAGGGTGATCATGTCGTGCCTCGGCGAGCCGGCGGTCATGGCGTTGAGCATCAGGCCGGAGGTGATGGATTCGTCCACAATGATGCTGTTCTCGGGCATCAGCTCGCCCACCGCCCGGCAAACTTTTTCGGCGGTGAGTTTGCCTTTGGGCAGGCCGGGGCGTCCAGGCGCCTGCAGCTTTGGTTGGGCGCTGCTGGCACCCAGGGTATCGGCCAGCTTCTTGAGGCTGGCGGTGGCATCCTGTTCCGGAGTGCTCAGGGTGTGCGCGGTGCAGTTGTCGGGCACCAGGTAACTCTGTTTGCCTGGGTAGGCGAAGAAGGATACCGGCGCCTTGGCATCCACCAGAATCAGATGGTCGAACTCGGAAAGCTGCAGGGTAGCGAGTTCTGCCAGGTAGGCAATCCGCTCCACCGGCGGCAGGCCGGCGCCCCGTTCGATACGGGTCGGGAAGGTTTCAGCAAACAGGGTGACACCCTTGTGGGCGGCAATGCGGGCTGCTTCCAGCAGGGCGGGCTCACGCAGCGCTCGGCCACCCAGCAGCAGAGCGGTTTTCTTGCCGCTGCCAATGGCCTCGGCGGCCGCCTTAACAGCGTTATCTTCAGCGGCAGGCGCTTGCGGTTGAGTGGGTGCGGCACAAGGTTTGCCGCCTTCGCCCCAGGACACGTCTGCCGGCAGAATCAGCGTGGCGACCTGGCCCGGCAAACCCCGGGCCGCAGTAATGGCTTCGGCGGCGTCCTGGCAAAGGGCTTCTGTACTTTGTGACGTGCGCACAAAATTGGGGGAGATGTTGCGGGCCACGGTTTCGATGTCAGACTGCAACTGGGCGTCGTATTTCACATGGTAGGTGGCATGGTCGCCAACAATGTTGACCACTGGCACCTTGCCTTTGCGGGCGTTGTGCAGGTTGGCCAGGCCATTGCCCAGGCCGCAGCCCAGGTGCAGCAGGGTGGCGGCGGGTTTGTCGGCCATCCGGGCGTAGCCGTCGGCGGCACCGGTGGCCACGCCTTCAAACAGTGCCAGTACCGCTCGCATTTTGGGTTCGCTGTCCAGAGCGGCGACAAAATGCATTTCGCTGGTGCCGGGGTTGGTAAAGCAGACTTCAATACCCGAATCCACCAGGGTTTTCATGAGTGCCTGAGCGCCGTTAGTCATTGTTGTTCTCCAGCTTGGGTCAATGTGTGTGTGTTTGGCAGGTCCAGGTGGGCCGCGCTGATGTCGGCAATTCGGGTGACGCCGGTCAGGGTCATGGCCAGTTTCAGTTCCTGCTGCCAGGTGTTCAGGAGTCGGGTTAATCCGGCCTGGCCTTCCGCCGCCAGGGCCCAGGCCCAGGGCCGGCCAACCATCACGCCGTTGGCCCCCAGGGCGAGGGCGCGGAAAACGTCCACGCCGTTGCGGATGCCGCCATCCACCAGGATCTCGGTGTCTTTACCAACGGCGGCAACAATATCAGGGAGTTTGCTGGCGGTGGCGGCTACACCGTCGAGCTGGCGACCGCCGTGGTTGGAGACCACGATGCCATCGGCACCTACGTTGACGGCTGCCTTGGCATCGTCCACCTCCAGGATGCCTTTGAGGATCAGCTTGCCGGGCCAGCGTTCCCGCAGCCATTCGATGGCCTGCCAGGTAACGGAGGCGTCGAACTGGGTATCCACCCACTGTTTGAAGGAATCCAGATTGCTGGCCTCGGGCACCGCGTCGCTGAGGTTGCCGAAGGTCAGCGGTTTGCCTTTTATGGCCACTTGCCAAAGCCATCCCGGCCGCGACAGCAGTTGCTGTGCCTTGAGGGCGACGGAACGGGCACCGCTGCTGTCCAGACCGTTGCGGGTGTCCCGGTGTCTGGGGCCGGGCAGGGGCAGGTCGATGGTGAAAATCAGGGTCTGGCAGCCGGCATTCCAGGCTTTTTTCAGCAGGGTGTCTACGTACTCCCGGTCACGAATCATGTACAACTGGAACCAGAAGGGTGCACTGGCGGCGGCTTTCACTTCTTCCAGTGGGCAGATGCCAACGGTAGAGAGGGTGAACGGCACGTCGGCGGCATTGGCGGCTTTTACCGCCTGGGCTTCGCCGCGCTGAGCCATCATGCCGGCCAGCCCCAGGGGCGCCAGGGCAACTGGCATGCTGCAGGATTGGCCGGCCAGCTGGGCGCGGGTGTCTACGTTGTCGACATCAATCAGAACACGCTGGCGTAGGGCGATCTCTTGCCAGCCGCTGACATTGGCCCGCAGGGTTTGCTCTTCGGTGGCACCGCCGTCCAGATAGTCTGCGAGGAAACGGGGCAGTTTACGGCGGGCGAGGATCTGGTAGTCGGCGGCAGTGGCCGGATAACTCAAGGGCATGGTGTCAGCCTCCGTGGGTGATGGAACGGGCGGCCGCCCGGGCAGTCAGAATGCAACCGGGCAGGAAGGTGCCTTCCAGTGATCGCTTGCCGTTGCTGCCTCCACCACCAAAACCGGCCGCTTCGCCCACGCAGTAAAGGCCTCGGACGGGCTGGCCGCCGGCATCCAGCACCCGGCTTTGCAGATCGGTGCGCAGGCCGCCCAGGCTCTTGCGGGTGGTCAGTTGCATGTGAATGGCGATGAAGGGGCCGGCCCCAGGCTTCTGCAGTGGTGCCGGTTTGCAGGTGCGCAGCCGGTCCGGGCCCCATTGGCGGGCGTGGCGTATCATGCGGATTTGCGGGTCGTTGTTCAGCTGGCTGCCTTTGCTGAAATTGGCATCGAAGGCATCGGCGGTGGCTTTCAGAGTGGCAGCGTCAATGTCCAGAGAGCAGGTCAGGGCGTTCATTTTCTTCCCCAGCCCTTCCAGGGTGTCATCCACCAGGAAGTGCCGGCTTTCGTTCTGCATCTGATTCACCAGTGGTTTGTTGCCCAGCAGCAGTTCTTTCAGGAACAGGGGGAATTGCTTGTCCCGGATGCGGGCGTTGTGTTCGGCACCGGAGATGGCAAATTCTTTCAGGGCGATACGCCGGTTCAGCAGGTGCCAGGTCCAGGGTTTTTCCTGTTCGGCCACGCGCTGGCAAAGCCAGTGGGTATCGAAGCCGGTCACCAGGGGCTCCGGCCCGATGCGCTCGCCCCGGTGGTTCAGCCAGAGTGCGGATTTACATGGAATGGTAGACAGGCCGTGGCCCGGGAAATGCGGATAGGGGTGGGGGAAGCCCGCTGCATAGTTCCACATTTCGCCGGCGTGAGTGATGCGCGCGCCCAGGTGATCTTTGGCCCAGTGATGCAGTTTGCCATCGGCAAACGGGTGGGCACCGTTAAGCATGGTGGCAGGTTGCGGGCGATGTTTGGGCCAGTTGGCCCGGCATTCGGCGTGGCTGCCGTTGATGCCGCCCATGGCCAGCACCACATTGGCGGCCTCAAACAGGACCTCTTCGCCGGTTTCTTCGTTGATGGCAATGGCGCCACAGACCTCGCCCGCCTGATGGTCCAGCCCGGTGATCCGGTGGCGGTGATGAATGGTGAGGCGGCCGCTGGCATTTTCCTCATGCAGGGCGTTAACCATGCAGCGCACCAATTCCCGGGAGGTGCCCCAGGTGACGTGGTAGCGGGGCACACTATTGCCATCGCCAAACCGGCCACGTTCTACCCAGTTCACCGCCGGCATGAATTTAATGCCCTCGTTGGCGAGCCAGTCGTGCACCTCGGAGCGGGAATGTTCAACGTAGTAGCGGGCCCACTGCATGGGCCATTCATCATTGGGGTCCAGTTCACCAAAGCGCAGCCAGTCCTGAAGGGCCAGTTCCGGGGAGTCGGCAATTCCCATACGCCGCTGTAGCGGGGTGTCGATCAGCGCCATGCCGCCAAAGGCCCACAACGCGAGGCCGCCAAAGCGTTCGGGGGTATCCCGGTCAACGATGGTAACAGTCTTGCCCGCCCGCAGGGCTTCGAGGGCGGTAACCATGCCCGCCAGGCCGCCGCCGGCAATCAGGATGTCTGAGCAATCAGGTTTTGCCATGGTGCATGTCCAAAATGTGTTTTTGGTTTTGTTGTTACAGACCATATAACGCTATGATCGGATCTGAATTGACTTCAGAGGCCAGAATAATTGACTTTAGAAGCCACCGTTTCCATGGGGTGGGTCAACACCGTGATCGATGCCGCTCGCCGTCTGGGGGTTGGCGACACCGTGTTGCTCGAAACTGCAGGCTTGCCAGCACAGGCACTGGCCTGGGAGCGCTGGCCCATCGATTTCATTACCCGGCTCTGGCACGCCGCCGAACGCTGTACCCACGATCCAGGCTTTGGCCTGAAAGTGGGCACGGGCGTGCGCCCGGCCAGCATTGATGCTGTCAGTTTCGCCATGCAGAGTGCGGCGACGCTGCGTGAAGCCATTACCCTGGTGCAGAAGTATCAGCGTCTTATCTCCGACGGTGGGCGCTTCCAGATGTTGCCCGGTAGCCGGGGTACCTGGATTGTCTACCATCCAAGGCAGGGCCGGCTGGCGTTCAGTCCCCACCAGATTGAGGCCGTATTGTCGGCGGTGGTCAGCCTGACAGACTGGATAGCGGGATCGGCGGTGCGGCCGGTGCGGGTGCAGTTCAGCCAGGCCCGGCTGGGGCCGGTTCGCGGTTATCGGGAGGTGTTTGGCTGCCCGGTGGATTTTGAGCAGGCATTCAGCGGGCTGCTGGTGAGTCATGAGGTGCTGGACAAGCCCCTGCCACAGGCAGACCCGGCCCTGGCTCAGGTACACGAGCAATACAATGCCGGGCGATTGGCGGCTTTGGAAAAGGGCGCAGTGTCGGCAGAGGATCTGCGGCAATGGCTGGTGGCCCGTGTCGGACCCACGTTACCCCGTCGGGCAGAGGCAGCGGGAGCGCTGGGTATCAGTGAGCGGACGCTGGCGCGCAGGCTGGAGACTCAGGGTTACACGTTTAACAGCTTGCTGGATGAGGTGCGCCAGGAACTTGCCCTGGCGGCCGTGCGAGAATCCCGCCAGTCCCTGGCGGATATTGCACTATCCCTCGGCTTCGCCGAGCCGAGCACGTTCTACCGGGCCTTTCACCGTTGGACCGGAATGCCCCCGGCGCGCTGGCGCCGGGAGCTACCTTAGTTCTATCGGATCGATGCGAGCCGCTCTTGACCGTCGGAGGTCAGGATCGGCAGTGCCACTTCGCCGGAAACCTGGACCGTCGAAACCACCAGGTCGCGGGAGAAGGCACCCACAAACGTCGGGTGCTGGCCGTAAATCATCAGTACCAGGCGGTCACCCTCGCTCAGCCGCTCTGCAATGCCCGTGAGCTGAACCTGGTGGCTGCCCAGGCCGCGAATTGGCTGGACCTGCTCGTCAATCAGTTCCGGTGCACCAAATCCGTTCTTGATCACGCCAACCCCGACAAACAGGATGGCGTCGCAGGTGCCCAGGCTCAGAATCGGATCAGAACTTTCAAGGCAGGCATTATCCAGAGTATCCAGGCCAAGACTGACATTGAGATCGACGGTGGGGATGCCGGCAATCACGCCATCCTCCGGCATGGTGGTCAGGGGAACGATGGTGGGCAACACGCCGGCCGGGCCGATCAGCGCGGAAACCGGTAATGACGCTCCGAGAATGTCACGGGCAATCGGGAAGACCTGACCGCCTACGGTCACCTCCGGTGCTGATACCGCATCTCCGGGTGACAGGGTGTAGCAGATCTGCTGGCCGGTGGTGATCACATTGTCTGCGTTACCTTTGCCTAGCAGCTTTTCGTTGAACCAGGCCACGGTCGCCCGGTTGATCTCGATATCACCACAACTGGCCAGGGCGTTCAGGCCGGCGGCAGGCAGTTCGGGCACTGCGTCCAAGTAGAAATCAAAGCTGGCCAGGGTTTCCTGAATCAGCCCCACGTTGGGTGCCAGGTAGTGATGGCTGAACGGGTAGGTCAGCAGCCTCACGTCGCCACCGGCTTTCTTCATCGACAGGTAGTTTTCAAAGGCTTCGTTAAACGGGAACAGGCTGTCGCGCATGCCCTGGAACATCAACACATCCACCGGGTAGGGCGTGCTCTGGGGTGTCTTGATGATATAGCGGCCATCGCTGGTGATGGGCAGCTGGCCGGTGATCGGGTCAAGCAGGTACTCCTGGCTGTTGCCGCTGTCGAACAGCTCCAGCCCGCGCTCGTTGTCCGAGAAGTAGCTGGGGCTGTGGTAGTGGAAGAAGTCCAAAGCGGCCTCGGGGAACCGATTGCCGACAATGCCATCAATCAGCGTGCTCCGAATAAACGGGTCCATGGCGCCGCCGGTGCCGGCATCACCGGCCAGGGACAGGAACGCTGCCCAGTAGTTCTTGGTGACGCTACCCTGGTTCAGGCTGTAGGTGAGATCGTGCCAGGTGATCTGGGGCACCATGGCGTCCATGCGTTGATCCGGGTCCACGTTATACAGCAGATACTGGAAGCCACCGCCGTAACTGCCACCCACGCCACCCAGCAGCAGGTTGTTGTCTCGGTACTTCAGGTAGTCCAGGTGGGTTTCGGCCCAGTCGACAATCTGCACCAGGTCTTCGCCTTCAAAGTCCGGGTCCATCACCCGAACCGTTCCGCCGCTTTCGCCGTGGCCGCGTTGATCAATACTGATAACGGCGTAGCCCGCGTCAATCAGTGGCTTGATCGGTGCCAGCGGATCATCACCTGCGGTTGTGGTGCGTGACCCACTGAAGCCATGGCCCTGCAGTATCAGCGGGTGCTTGGTATCGCAGTCGAACAACGAGGGTTCGAATACCTCGAACACGATGGCGGCACCGTCCACGCGGGATGGCATTTCTACCCGGTAGCTCCGGCCGCCAGCCAGGTCGGTTCCCTGGTTGCACGAGGCGGGCTCGAGCGCGCTGGTGCTGGCCGGCATGGGGCGGCTGATGGCTCTGGCGGTCGGTTGCGGTTGGCTGGCTTGTGGCGTGCTGGCCTGTACACCGGGATTGTTGGTTTCCGATGCGGCGTCGTTGCCACCACCGCCGCCACAGGCAGTCAGAAGGGCAGCGCTCAAGCCGGTGATTGCGAACTTGGTCAGATGGTTCATCGATTTGCCTTATTGTGAGTTGTTGTAACGACAGGTGTCGGAATGTGACAGAGTTCACAATAAGGCGGAAAGAGGGGCGGCACGATGGCCAGTCTGCCGGCTAAAAATGGCGAGAGGGCCAAAAGGCCCTCTGCGACAAGTGTCAGATTTGGCCGGCAGACGGAGCCGGCGATGGGGCTAGAGGTTAGCTTCGGCGAACTCCGCCAGCACCGACCTCGGTACACCCTGCAGGTGGATGTGGCCGCCGTGGCGGAAGCCCTTGAAGCGCTCGGTCATGTAGGTCAGGCCGGAGCTTAGCGGGCTCAGGTAAGGCGTATCAATCTGCGCCAGGTTGCCCAGGCAAATCACCTTGGAGCCGTTACCAGCGCGGGTGATGATGGTCTTGATCTGGTGCGGCGTCAGGTTCTGTGACTCGTCAATAATGATCAGGCTGTGCTGGAAGCTGCGGCCGCGGATGTAGTTCATGGATTTGAAGTGCAGCGGTACCTTGCTGAGGATGTAGTCGACGCTGGCAGTCATGTTCTCATCGTCTTCGTGCAGGGCTTCCAGGTTGTCCACGATGGCGCCCAGCCAGGGCTCCATTTTCTCTGCCTCGGTGCCCGGCAGAAAGCCGATGTCTTCGTCCAGCCCCTGGGTGGACCGGGTGGCGATGATCCGCTTGTAAAGCTTGCTGGCCACGGTCATTTCAATACAGGCGGCCAGGGCCAGGATGGTTTTGCCAGAGCCGGCGGAGCCGGTCAGGTTGACCAGGTGGATGTCTGGGTCCAGCAGCAGGTGCAGAGCCATGGCCTGGTAGATATCCCGTGGCACCAGCCCCCAGACTTCCTCGTTCATCAGGTCGTGTTGGTGCAGATCTTTGATCACCAGCTGGTCGTCGGAGATGTCCACCACCTGGCCGACAAAACCGTGCTCATCAATCACGAACTCGTTGATGTTCAGTCTGGCCAGTTCGCCCTCGCGTTTGAGCAGGTGTTCGGTGACCCCTTCACGCTGTACCGTTTCTACCTTGGCGATGTTATCCCAAAAGGAGTTCTGGAACTCCTTGTAGCCTTTGGGTAACAGATCGATGTCGTCCAGCAACTGGTCGTTGTGGTAGTCCTGAGCCTCTACGCCAAAACCCCGGGCTTTCAGGCGCATGTTGATGTCTTTGCTGACCAGGATGATGTCGCGGGATTTATGCCGGGCCTGAAGGGCGGCCAGGGTATTGATGATCTTGTTGTCGTTCAGGTGCTCCGGCAGGGAATGAGTGCCGATGCCCTCGGTGCTCATGATGATCGACAGGGTGCCCAAAGGCTCTGCCTTTTTACCGCGAACAATCGGTACCCCTTTTTCAATCACTTTCGGGCTGGCATCGCCCAACAATTTGTCGATGTTGCGAATGGCCTGGCGGCAATCGGCGGCGACGGTCTGCTTGCCGGATTTGAGGCTGTCGAGTTCTTCGAGGACCGTCATCGGGATGATGACGTCGTGTTCTTCAAAGTTCAGGAGGGCGTTCGGGTCGTGTATCAGGACGTTGGTGTCGAGGACGTACATTTTTCGGCGAGCTTGCGGTGCTCTTGGCATAGGTAGGGCTACCTCTCTGGTGGCTCAGTCGTTCTCGGCGCAGCGTTGCGTCAGTTCCTTCTGGGAAATCAGCTTCAGCATATCGTAAGTGGTTATGATACCGGTAATTTTTGAATCCCTGGTGACAAAAATACGGTGCAGGTGTTCGCGCATCATGATATTGGCAATGTCTCGCACCGGGGTATCTTCGTCAACCGACAATACGATGGGTGTCATGATATCGCGCACTTCAACCGGCACCTTGCCCATTTCCTCGAAGATGACCATGCGCAGTCGACGGGCTTCTTCCTGCTCTTCCGGGGTCAGGCTGGGCTGGCCCTCGGAGCGAGTCGCATTCCAACGGAATTCGGTGATGTCCTTGAGCGTCGCGATGCCGATAATATCGCCGTTGTCGTCTGTTACCGGGCTGCCGGTGATTTCGTTGTCCGTCAGAAAACGCGCCAGCCGGTCCATGGTCCAGTGGTGCGGTACGGCTTTAACGGTCGGGGTCATGATCTCATGGGCGAGAACGCTCATTGGTGGGCTTCTTCCATTTGCAGTCCTTTTGATGAAGCTTAGCCGTTCCTTGGCTGTCCGTCACCCCTGTCTCTGTGTCTTGATCAACCCTTGGTCTCGGTTGGTCAGCGGTCAGCGGGGACGACCGCCTGGAGATTGCCGTTTTCGCCCCATTCAAGTTGGTAGCCCTGATACTTGTCTTCTTTGGCCACGGCCTCCAGCGCTTGCAGGGACTTCACTGGAATGTCGACCAGCAGATTATTCACCAGCCAACCGGGGAGGGCTCCGTTGGGTTCCGTGTGCTGAACCCAGACCATACGGGTTTTGTCGCCGTTCGGGGTGAAACGGTAAAGGGTGTCTGAGCGATCAACCCGAACCCGGCTGTTGAATTCCGCCCGCATACCCGGCACGGCATTCAGGTCCATCACCACTTCACCG
Source organism: Marinobacter sp. GH_1 (assembly GCF_048595985.1). Classification (NCBI taxonomy): domain Bacteria; kingdom Pseudomonadati; phylum Pseudomonadota; class Gammaproteobacteria; order Pseudomonadales; family Marinobacteraceae; genus Marinobacter; species Marinobacter sp. GH_1. The sequence continues at coordinate 1,002,448 of NZ_CP184460.1, forward strand.
GTGTCGCCGTTGCCCCGGGTGCGTATGCGCAACACGTAATCCCGATCGGTCACCGGCCAGGGCATATCGTTAACGGAGTAAGCGTAGCGATCGTGGAAGTCGCCCTGGCCAAAGGCATAGGATTCGGTACAGTTATGGACCCATTCCTTGCAGGATTCGGGATTGATCATCACTGCCATCAGGTTTTCCAGGGGAACGTCCAGATCGGCCACGGCCTTGAAGGCCTGAAAGCCGGAATTGCTTTGGTCCATGGTGTAAATACGAACGTTGTCGACTTCCTTGCGCAGGGTCCACTCCCGGGCATCCTCTGGCGGGAGAGGCGGGTGGTCACTGGCCAGGCTCGGCAGGGTCAGAAACATGAGTGTACTCAGTACGCCTGCCACCATGCCTTTGAAGCCATGGGCTCTGGTTATTGTCATAAGCTACACTTCCGTGATGAAGGTGTGCTGAGTCTAACATGGAGCCGGTTTCTGCTTTTCGGCAGGAATAAGGGATTGTGAACCAGGTAGCGTACTGTTGCGCTACAACTTATGAATGGCCTGATCTGACGGTAATTATGAACAAGAAGAACCTGATTGATACCAAGGGCAGAATTGCACCAGGGGTGCTGGAACAGCCGGTTGAGACCATTAACTACATGGATTTTGACCTGCGGACGGTCATGGACCGGCCGCGGTCCCGATTGGCTCGCCGTTGGCGGTTCAACCAGTTCCAGTTTGTCAGTGCCATGGCGCCGGGCTGGGTGTTCGGCATGGCGATTGTGGACCTGAAACTGGTGGGCAACGGTTTTTTCTATCTGTTTGATTTTGAAAGCGGTCAAATGTTTGAGCAGTCGTTCATGCAGCCGCTGGCCCGGCACACCGATATTGAACCCTATCCTGAACATGGTCATGCCCGGTTCCGCAAAGGTGGCGTGTCGTTGGCCATAGAGCCGGCCACCGGAGGCCGCAACATCCGGGTGACGGCCCCGGGTAACATTCAGGTGGACCTGGAGTTGCAAGACACCGATCAACCCCTGAGGCTGGTCTGCCCGGCGGGCTACAATGGCTGGGTTTTTACCCGCAAATCGGCCGGGGTTCCGGTTGAGGGGGAGGTGCGTTGGGGCCAGCAGGTATGGCGCTGTGATGAGCAAACCCGCGGCTCTATCGATTGGAGTTGTGGCTTCATGCGCCGGGAAACTGCCTGGAATTGGGCCTGTCTGGCCGGGGTAACGGAGCGAGGGGTGTCTGTGGGGCTTAATCTGGCGGCCGGTGTGAATGAAACCGGGATGACCGAGAACGCCCTGTGGCTGGATGGCCGGTGTGTGAAGCTGGGCGCCGCCCGCTTCGAATTTGACCGGTATCGGCCGGGTGCCGATTGGCGGGTTACCACCGAGGATGGCCTGGTGGACCTGAGCTTTGAGCCTGCAGGCACGCGCAAGGAACGCCTGAACGCTGGCGTGCTTGCCTCCAATTTCCGGCAGTTTGTGGGCACGTTCCGGGGAACGGTCAGAGATGAGGCGGGCCAGTCAGTCCCCGTAGGCGGGCTGCGGGGACTGATGGAAGACCACTATGCCCGCTGGTAAGGCGGGCGCAGTGATTATTTTTCCGGCAGGGTGACGTTCAGTTCCAGTACCGAGCAACTTTCGTTACGGTCCACGTCCACCTGAACCATATCGTCACTGATCTGCACATATTTGCGAATCACGTCCAGCAGCTCCTTTTGGAGCTGCGGCAGGTAATCCGGCATGTCACGCTGGCCCCGTTCGTGGGCCACGATAATCTGCAACCGTTCTTTGGCAACGCTCGCAGTATTGGTCTTCTTGCTTCGGAAATAATCCAGAAAACTCATCCCTTAGCCCCCTTTGAACATCCGTGAGAAGAAACCTTTTTTCTGGGAGGTCATGAAGCGGTGTTCCCGCTCCTCTCCCAGAAGCCGGGCAACGGCGTCGTCGTAGGCCTGGCCGGCATCGCTCTGGTCTTCCAGAATCACTGGCAGGCCCTGGTTGGAGGCGTTTAGTACCACCTGGCTCTCCGGGATCACGCCCAACAGCGGTATCGCCAGAATTTCCTCGACATCGGTCACCGACAGCATCTCGCCGCGTTCTACCCGGTCAGGGTTGTAGCGGGTCAGCAGCAGGTGTTCCTTGACCGGGTCCTGTCCCATCTCGGCGCGCCGCGACTTGCTCTGGAGGATGCCCAGAATGCGATCGGAATCCCGTACGGAGGAAACTTCAGGGTTGGTGACCACAATGGCCTCATCGGCATAGTACAGGGCCATCAGAGCGCCATGTTCAATGCCCGCCGGGGAATCGCAGACGATGTAATCGAAGGTTTCCGACAGTTCGTTGATGACCTTTTCCACACCGTCTTTGGTCAGTGCTTCTTTCTCACGGGTCTGGGAGGCGGGCAGAATAAACAGCGTGTCTACCCGTTTGTCTTTGATCAGCGCCTGGTTGAGTGTGGCTTCGCCCTGGATCACGTTGACGAAGTCATAGACCACGCGGCGCTCACAATTCATGATCAGGTCCAGGTTGCGCAGGCCCACATCGAAGTCGATTACGACGGTCTTGTGGCCGCGCTTGGCAAGGCCGGTGCTGATTGAGGCGCTGGTGGTGGTCTTGCCAACGCCGCCCTTTCCTGAGGTAACGACAATGATTCTAGCCAAGGTTCAGTTCCTGTTTCGCAGTGGATTCGTCATGTCTTCAACGTTGTTATTGGCTGTCACAACATCAGGCCTTGTCCAGTGGCGTCACCACCAGCAGGTCGTCCCTGAGCTGGATCTGCACAGCGCTTTTCCAGCCATTGTCCTGAAGATCTTCGGAGATTTTATAGTGTCCGGCGATGGACACAAGCTCTGCTTCAAGTGACTGGCAGAATACCCGGGCGGTTTCAGCTCCGTGGATGCCTGCCAGCGCGCGCCCCCTGAGTGGTCCGTACACGTGGATATTGCCCGCGGCGAGCACTTCGGCACCGGCCTGAACCGGGGCCAGAATGATCAGGTCCCCTTCCGGCGCATAGACCTGTTGGCCAGAGCGAACGGTCTGGCTGATGATCTTGGCCGGCGCCGGTTCGCTGGTGGGAACGTCAGCGGGGCTGGAGGTCTCGGCTTCCGACTTGGTGGCCTCATCAGGTTGCGCCCGGGCCGGCGCCTGTTCGCGCAGGCTACTGCCGGGAAACAGCGCCAGTGAGGCTCCGCGTGCCAGGCGGCGCTGGTCGTCGTTGCCGGCACGAACGCCGATCACATGGATGTTATGGCGGCGGCAGGTACCAATCATCTTGAAGAAGTCCAGCTCACTGTCCAGCCCTTCGTATTTCTCCAGGCTGATCACCAGGGGTATATCTTTGAAAAATCCCGGAGCCTGGCTGATCTTGTCCCGGAGATTGGCTTCGAACTCGTCGTTGTCGAAGTAATAAAGTTCCAGGGCTGTCAGCGAAACAGAGGCACTTTTCAGCTGGAAACTCTGTTTTAGCCCGGAGGCGGCGGTATCGCTCATGAATCAGTGTCTTCCCTGGTGGCTTACTGGTTGGGTTCGTTGCGGGCTCGCAGTGGCTGCTGATCAAACCGGATGCCAGACCAGCCTGTGCTGATGAACTGGCGGATGTTGCCATGGCTGTCGCCGGTTGGGTCGCCCAGCACCTGCTGATAGTGTTGGGCAAACAGGTTCAGGGTATCCGCCTCGCTCAGGTTGCAGTACTGGCCCAGTGCGAACACCCGGCAGGAACCGGCATTTTCACCGGCATCGTTTCTCAGCGGGCCATTGTTGAAGCCCGTGGGCTGAAACTCGAAATGCTGGTCGATCAGCGCCAGGGTGTCATCAAAATTGGCGTGGCCCGCGTCGAGGGAAGCCAGGTGGATGCGCACTGTCTCATTGATGTTCATTATTTGTGATCCTGCTTCGGACCAATCTGATATTTTTCTTTCCACTGCTCATAAGGCATGCCGTAGATTTCTTCCCGGGCGTCCGGATCGGATAGCTCAAAGCCCCTTTCCTGTGCTTCTGCCCGGTACCATTTGGACAGGCAGTTGCGACAGAAGCCCGCCAGGTTCATCAGGTCAATGTTCTGCACGTCGGTATTCTGGCGCAAATGCTCCACCAGGCGCCTGAAAGCAGCGGCTTCGATCTCAGTGCGGTCAGACTCGGGTATGGGGTTGGTCATGGGGCCTCGCAGATGACGTTCCGGTTTGATGTTAGGGTTCCTGACATTCTCTGCATGTTAGCTTAAGATACAAGGCTGTATAAATGTACAGATTGTTTACGCGAGCCCACGGACCATGCCCCAGCGCAAGATCATTCATGTGGATTGCGACTGCTTCTATGCGGCGGTCGAGATGCGCGACGACCCAACGCTGAGGGACGTGCCCCTGGCGGTTGGCGGCGCCGAGGGCCGGGGCGTGGTGACGACTTGCAACTACCGGGCAAGGGCCTTTGGTGTGCGTTCGGCCATGCCCGGCAGTGAAGCCCGCAGGCTGTGCCCGGGGCTGGTGACCGTGCCACCGGATATGGCGCGATACCGGGCGGCGTCTCAGCAAGTCATGGCCATTCTCCGGGAAATGACCGATCTGGTTGAGCCTCTCTCACTGGATGAAGCTTTTCTGGATGTGTCTGACATAACCGAACACCGGGGCAGCGCCACCCTGATGGCCCGGCATTTGCGAGAGCGGGTCCGGCAGGAAGTGGGGATTACCATCTCCGCCGGCGTGGCCCCGAACAAGTTTCTGGCCAAGATTGCCAGTGACTGGCGCAAGCCCGACGGCCTGTTTGTGATCACGCCGGAGCAGGTGCCGGAATTTGTCGAATCCCTGCCGGTGGAAAAACTGTTTGGTGTGGGCCAGGTGACGGCCGCAAAGCTGCATTCCATGGGCGTGAAAACCTGCGGTGACATGCAGTTGCTGGGGGTGGACACCCTGATTGAGAAATTCGGCAAGCAGGGCTACCGGTTGTTTGAAATGGCCGCAGGCCGGGATGAGCGGCCGGTAATCGTTTCGCGGGTGGCGAAATCGGTCAGCGTGGAGCGGACGTTTTCCCAGGATCTGCCGGACAAGACCGCCTGTGAAACCGTGATGCCCGCCCTGGTGGCGGATCTCAATCTGAGACTCGCCAGGAAAGGGCGGCAGAAACCCATCCACAAGCTGTTTGTGAAAATCCGCTACAGTGATTTTTCAACCCATACCCTGGAGCGGGTACGGGAGTCGGTGGCCGAACCCGAGGTTGCCGATTACCAGCCCCTGCTGGATGAACTGGTTACCCGGGCTGATCGCCCGGTCCGTTTGTTGGGGGTGGGTGTGCGTTTTCGCAACGATGAGGCACCGGTTACCCAGCTGAGGCTGTTCGACTGATCTTTTCCCAAGTGGCTATATCCCCGCCTTTTTTAGTGTAAATCGGTCTTGCGCTCTCTTTGACGTGACATTGTGTCATATCTAGTTTTAGGTTGACGATTTCCTGCTGTAATCGTTGCGGGCCAAGCCCGCCCATTAAAATAACAAGTGCAGGAGAGCAAAATATGAACAAGCCTGACAGGTGGTCCCGGTGTCGCCATAGCGCGCTGGCCGGGTTGTTATTATTAGCCTTTGCCGCCCCCGCCGCTGCGGAACTTGGCGACTACGGGTTCTGGCGAACCCTCGGCAATCTGGTTGCGCCTCCCGGAGCGGATAATCCGGTTACCTCTGACCAACGCCAGGGAGAATACCCCCTGCTGGCAAATCCGCCCGGGTACAACGACGGCTTTTCGCCCGGTGCCTACTACCAGTGGCAGACGGTTCCACTGGCTCCGGAAACCGGGGCGGTATGTGGCAACGGTTCCGAATACAAGTTCTTTGTAAACCGGGTGCCCAACACCTCCAATACGGTGGTTTATTTTGAAGGCGGCGGTGCCTGCTGGGACTATGAAAGTTGCAGCGGTCAGACTGGCATTCGTGGTGCCCGGAACCCCGATGGCATACCGGACGACTACCTGTCGTTGTTGAACCCCGGCGCAAGCCTGGTCAGCCCGTTTGTAGTGCGCCTGCACCCCTGGAGCCGGGTGAAAACCCAGAACTGGAATATGGTCTACGTGCCTTACTGCACTGGCGACATCTACTCCGGTGACCGGGTAGCGGTGTACCAGGACCCGGAGGGTGAGGCTGAACCATTGGTCTGGCACCACAACGGGCTGCGTAATAGCCGGGCGGTGATTTCCTGGTTGAAAGACAATCTTCAGCGGCCCGGGCAGATGCTGACAACTGGCTGCAGCGCAGGTGGCATCGGTGGCTTGACAAACTATTATCCGGCCCGCCGGGACATGGCGCCCACCCGCAGTTTTCTGATCAACGACTCCGGGCCGGCATTCAATGCGCCGGTAGGGGCAGATCCACAACAGTACCCCTCGGTCTTGCTGCAGGGTTTGATCCGGCAGGTGTGGGGGCTGGATCAGGTCAATGGGCCTCTGGCCTATCTGAAGTCTGGTTTGCCCGGATTGAACCTGAATGACCTGGGGTCGCTGTATCCCGCCCTGGCCAGCGCATTACCTCAGGACCGCATGGGGCATACTCATTTCTGGCGCGACCTGAACTACTCATCCTATTCCTACGAACGTTTCTTCGATGACATCGAACAGGCGCCGGATCAGGCTACCAAGGAGACCCTGCTTCACCAGAAATGGGCGCAGGATACCGAACGCCTGAAAAATACCCTGGCCGGGCTGGATAACTTTGGTTACTACCTGCCCATGTTCCGGGATGTGAATGAAAGCCACTGCACCTCAATCATCGAGTTCGCCAATTCGGATATTCAGGAACTGGGCCTGGAACTGGACCACTTCGTGAACAACGTGATGAACGGCAGCGGTTCGGTTATGCAGGCTTCAGAGACCGACACGGTGGCGGATTACAACAAACCGTTCAATCTGCTCTACTGGTCGCTGGACCAGTTGCTCTGAGGGTCTGGTTCGGGCTGGCCCATGGTCTCGATCCGCGCTTCTAGCAGGCGTTGACGCAGATACTGGTCTCGGGTCAGCCCTCCGGGTATTCGGTCCAGGGCCATGACCTCTTCAACAATCGCTTTCTCCCGGACCTTGTAGCGATCAAACTCGGGTTTGGGGGCCGACCGCCAGGCCTCAAGGCGCGCCTCAGACCGGGCCTGATAGCGTTCGATCAGTTCTGTGGCCGCCGCCTTGGCGGCCGCTTCGTCCTGCTCCAGCAGCTGTAGCAGGGCGAGCCTCACCATGAGCGCTTCTGGCGCGCTGACCTGGGTTTCCTGCTCGTAGCGGGCCAGCTGCTGTTCCAGTTGGTCGGCCCGGTTCTGTCGTTGCTGGGCGTCCAGTTCGGCTGCTTCCTGGAAAAAGCGTTGCAGCTCTTCCTCGAAATCGAGTCGTTGGGCGAACTGAATGATTCTGGGGTCTTCCAGCAATGCCTGTTGCTCGGGGGTCAGATCGATCGGTACTGGCGTGTCGGCAGGGGCGTGTGAAAGGGGATCATTGGGGGCACCGTCGTCGACCTGCCCTGGCGGTGTGTCGGCCGGTCCAGGCCAGAGTAACACCAGTGCTGCTGCGGTGGCCACGGCAATGATGAAGGGTTTTCCGTGCTTCATGACGGGCTCCGGCAATAAGGCTTCGGAACCAGTTTAGACCAGATTCTCAGGGACACTAAAGCGTGGCGAAAGTCGCTCCGAACATCAGGACTGACACCCAGCCCATGCCTGCGCCGATGACAGCCCCCGCGGCAACATCGCTCGGGTAGTGCAGGCCCAGAACCACCCGGGAGGCGGCTACCGATAGGGTGAAGGGCAGAACATACCAGGCGGCCACTGGCATGGCGACGAACAGCATGGCCTGGAAACAGGCTGCATGCAGGGTGTGCCCGGAAGGGAAGCTGTATCGATCCAGCGGTGGTGTGCCGCAATTGATGGCCGGAAACGAGATAAACGGGCGCTCCCGGATAAGTTTGTGTTTCAGGCCTTTGTAGGTGAGGGTGCAGGTGAGTCCGGTAAAGGCCATCAGCACCGCCAGCCCCAACCCCTGTTCCGGAGCCAGCAGCGGCAGGGCGAGGATCAGTGCATACCAGAACCAGCCGTCGCCAAGTCGGCTGACGACCCGGAAATAGCTCAGTACAGGCCGGAACCTGACTGCACGGTTGATGGCCTGGCACAGCGCATACTCGCGCTGGTCTGCCAGGTCAAAGAAGCGAGATGCCTTGTTTGTTGATGCCATGGTATCGGGCCTGTGCCGGTTGGTTGAGTACCAGGTGTTCAAATTGTTCAATCTGGCTGTTCCAGCTCAGATCCAGCGCATCCAGGCGGGCCTGGGCGCGAACCCGGCTCAGAAGGGTGGGTTGGTCAGCCAGTCGCAGTGCGTGGTTGATAAAGGCTTCGTCCTCCGACAGCTCTGCTTTCAGACCATTTTCTTCGTGGCGAAGGTGTTCAGCGGCTGCCGCGTCGTCAAAGGCGACCACTCCGAGCCCGCTGGCCATGGCTTCAAGGACCACGTTGCCAAAGGTGTCGGTTTTGCTTGGAAACAGGAACAGGTCGCCCGAAGCATAGTGCCTGGCCAGATCCTCTCCGCGCTGGGTGCCGCAGAAAATGTATTCCGGGTGGCGTTCCGCCAGTTGTTTGCGCATTGGGCCGTCTCCCACAAGAATGAAGCGGGCATTGGGATGGAGGCCCCGGATCCGTTCAAAACAGGCGACCGCCATGCGCAGGTTCTTCTCGGCGGCCAGTCGGCCCACGTAGAGTACTGCCCGGTCACTGTTGGTCAGCCCCCAGCGGGCGCGCAGGTCGTGGTCACGCTTGTGGGGAGTGAAGCGATGGCAGTCCACGCCGCGGCTCCACAGGCCAGTCGGGTGGATGCCCATGGCTTGCGTAACCGCTTGCATTTTGCGGGTTGGTACCAGAGTGATGGCGGTCCGGTTGTGGAACCAGCGGCCATAGGCGCAGAGTAATCGTTCCAGACCGCCGGCACCGTAGTAACGGGAGTAGCTATGGAAATTGGTGTGAAAGCCGGACGACACCGGGATGCCAAGATTTCGGGCGGCGGATACCGCCGCTACGCCCAGCGGTCCCTGGGTGGCAACGTAGATGGCGTCTGGTCGTTGGCTTTGCCAGAGTTTTTTCAGGGTGGCCGGGCGCGACACGCCAAACTGCAGATCGCTGTATCCGGGCAGGGGCAGGCCGGTGACCACCAGCTCACGGGTAAAGAGGCCGTCACCGGTGCTTTCAAACAACCCTTTCTGCTCATGGGCCTGCTTTGGCCTCACCACCGTGATCTTGTGCCCCCGTTGCATCAACCCCTGGCACAGGTGCTTCAAGGTGTTGGCCACGCCGTTGATTTCCGGCGGAAACGTCTCCGAAACAATGGTAATGTGTTGCGGGCGCCGGTCAGTCAGCTTGGGGTTGGTCACGGTGCGTCCTGAATATGTCGCTGTCATGCTTCTACTATGGAAATCCGGCATGACAGCCATGCGACAACTTTGTGACATTCCCTTTACGTCTTCTATGTGCACGAGGAGATCTCATGCAAACGCGAAAACTTGGACAAACCGACATCGATGTCAGTCTGATCTGCCTGGGAACCATGACCTGGGGGGAGCAGAACACCGAGCAGGAAGCGTTTGAACAACTGGAATACGCCATCGGGGCGGGTATCAACTTCATCGACGTGGCCGAGATGTACCCGGTGCCGCCACGGGCGGAAACTCAGGGCCTGACCGAGACCTATCTGGGCAACTGGCTTGCCCGAAGAGGGCGCCGGGAGGATCTGGTGATTGCCACCAAGGTGGCCGGACCGGGCAATGGTTTGAGTTATCTGCGCGGCGGCCCGAGACTGACCCGGGAGCATATTCGCGAAGCCTGTGAGAGCAGTCTGGCGCGCCTGCAAACCGATTACATCGACCTTTACCAGGTGCACTGGCCAGACCGCAGTGCAAATTTCTTCGGCAAGCTGGGGTATCAGCGTAACCCGGACGAAACCTCGACCCCCATCGAGGAAACTCTGGGCGCCCTCGATGAGCTGGTCAAAGAGGGCAAGGTGCGCCACGTTGGCCTGTCCAATGAAACGCCGTGGGGGACCATGGAATATCTGCGCCTCGCTCGCGAGAAACAGTGGCCCAGGGTGGCTTCCATCCAGAACCCCTACAGCCTCCTGAATCGGTCTTTCGAGCTGGGCCTGGCGGAGTTTGCCCACCGGGAAAGCACCGGCTTGTTGGCCTATTCACCCCTTGCGTTCGGTATGCTGACAGGTAAGTATTTGGGTGGAAAATGGCCAGAAAAGGCCCGCTTGACGCTTTACGAACGCTTCAGCCGATACACCGGGGAGCGGGCTGCTGATGCAACCCGTGCCTACGTGGAGCTGGCCCACCACCATGGGCTGACCCCGGCGCAGTTGGCGCTGGCCTGGGTGAATAGCCGCGAGTTTGTGACCAGTAACATTATCGGTGCAACCACCATGGACCAGTTGAAGGAAAATGTCGGGTCTGCGGATATCCGGCTAAGCCCCGACCTGGTGGCGGCGGTGGAGGCTATTCATGATGAGTTTACCTACCCCTGTCCCTGAGTGGGGTAGCCTACGGTGAGGTTGCCCTGTTTCCGGTTTCTCGGGGCAGGGCGGTTACAGATTGCAATATAAGTGATCATTTGTTGACAAAAAAGTGACCAGTTTGCGTCGAGCTACTGGCGCATTTGTGTACAAAGTCACACCATTTTCAGGGACAATCATTAGACTTTGGTACTGAAGCGTTAATGTTCCGAAATCATTTTTCCGGGTGCTTGTTGTCATCATGATCATTCGTCTGTTTATCGCCCTGCTGGCCCTCAACTTCGTCGCGTTCGTAGTGCGCGCCGAAGCCGCTGAGCCTATTCTGGCCGATCGTATGATGGCTGAGCGTGATGACATGGTATCGGCCGAGGAAATCTACGAGCTTCAGGAATGGATGTCTGGAGACTATGAAGACGACCACATGGATGCCTTTGCGGCTATTGGTTCGCGTTTGTTGAGTATCGGATTGAGCCGCCGCGCGCAGCAGAAGGTCTACGCATCTGACCCCGCGCAGCCTGATCATGGCATTGGTCTGTTGAACGAGGGTGCGGCCCTTAACCTGCGCTGGCGCTTCTGAACCACCTTCAAGGCCCCTGTTTTACCCGTATCTTGCCACGTTACTCCCACCAATCAGCCAATCTCATGACCTGACGCATTGTCAGCTTCATTCTGTCGTGTGATCATCGACCCCGTTGCGATTCTCAAACAGTGGAGAGCTGGTGATGGCAGAACAGAACGGAGTCTATTACGACGACGCGAATGCGTGCGTGGACCGGGTAATCGAACGGGTAGGCAAGCGCATTACGCTGGGGTTGCCTCTCGGTCTTGGTAAGCCAGTTCGCTTTGCGAATGCCCTTTACCAGCGCGCCAAGGATGATCCGGAAATCCAGCTGCATATAGTCACTGCGTTGTCGTTGCTGGCTCCCGAGGGCGCATCGTCGCTGGAAAAGCGTTTTCTGGGGCCTTTTACCAAGCGCCTTTATGGCAACATTCCTGAGTTGGACTACGCGCGAGACGTCAATCGGAACCGGTTGCCAGACAACGTGACTGTCTCGGAATTCTTCTTCAAGGCCGGCAGTTATCTCAACAATCAGAGCCAACAGCGCCACTACGTTTGCACCAACTATACCCACGCCGTCCGGGATCTGATGGCGCAGGGGGTCAATGTGTTGGGCCAGTTGATGTCGCCTGGTGAAGATCATGGTCAGCCAGGACACCTAAGCTTCAGTTGTAATCCGGATTTGACCCTGGACATCCTGCCGCTGCTTCGGGAACGGGAAGCCGCTGGCACTCCGGTGGCCATGGTGGCAGAGCTCAATCACCACCTGCCGTGGTTCGGGCATCACGCCGAGGTTGAAGCCAGCCAGTTTGACGTGATCCTGTCTCACCGGGCCTCCGACTATCCGTTATTCTCCGCGCCCCAGATGGCGGTGAGCCCGGCGGACCACCTGATCGGGTTTTACGCTAGCAGCTTGCTGAAGGATGGCGGCACCCTGCAGGTGGGGATCGGGTCTCTTGGCGCCGCCCTGGTGCACAGCGCCATCATCAGACACAAACATAATGACGCCTGGAAAGCCGTGTTCGACCACCTGCAGGTGCAGGATCAGTTTCCGGTGGTGCAGGAGTATGGTGGTACAGAACCTTTTGAACAGGGACTGTATGGGTGCAGCGAAATGATGGTGGACGGTTTTGTCTACCTGCTTCAGGAAGGTATTCTCAAGCGCGAAGTCTACAATCATCCGGAATTGCAGAACCTGATCAACCGGGGTGAACTGACCGAGACCCCAAGCCTGGAGGCCCTGGACGTTTTGCACAACGCAGGCCTGATTGCCTCACCATTGCGGGCGCGGGATGTGAACTGGCTGGTCCGGCACGGGGTGCTGCGCGACCATGTTGAGTTCAAGGGCGGAAGGATACGACTCAATGAGGAGGTGTCGGTTGAGGCAGATCTATCCAATGCCGACACCCGCAAGGCGCTCGAGGCATTGGCGCTGGGTGACAGGCTGGCTGGTGGGATTGCCATGCACGGTGGTTTCTACGTTGGCCCGGAGAAGTTCTATCAGGCCCTGAGAGAGCTTTCAGACGACCAGCGCGACAAGATCTGCATGACCAGCGTTAATTTTATCAACCACCTGTATGACCATCGCTTTGGTGATCAGAAGCTCAAGGTGGCACAGCGGGTCCATGGACGGTTTATCAATTCGGCGATGATGTACACCCTCAACGGTTCGGCGGTGTCGGACGGGCTGGCGGATGGCCGTGTGGTGAGTGGTGTTGGCGGCCAGTACAACTTTGTGGCCATGGCCCATGAGTTGCCGGGGGCTCGCTCCATCCTGGCCCTGAGGGCCACGCGGGTCTCCGGTGGTAAGACCGTCTCGAACATTGTATTCAACTATGCCCACTGCACCATCCCAAGACACCTGAGGGATATCGTGATTACCGAATACGGCATCGCGGACCTTCGCGGGCAGTCCGATGAACAAGTGTTCCTCAGGCTGATCCGGATTGCCGACTCCCGATTCCAGGAGTCATTGCTGGCGCAGGCCAAGAAAGCGGGCAAGGTAAAAGCGGACTTCAAACTTCCAGCACACTGGCGCCAGAATACCCCTGAGAAAGTCGCCCGGGCCCTGAAGGCCGGGGGGGAAGGCGACTGGTTCCCGGCCTTCCCGTTTGGCAAGGATTTCACCGACGAGGAATTGAAGTTAGGGAAAGCCCTTAAGGGGCTGAAAGCCGCAACGGCTACTCCCCGTGGTAAACTGGCGACCATCTGGCAGGCCCTTAAGGCGGACGACGAAGAAGGGCGCTATGACGCCCTGCTTGATCGAATGGGTTTGAAAAAGCCGTCAGGATTCCGGGAAAAGCTGGACCGGAAGCTGGTAATCCATGGCCTGCAAAAACTCGAACCCGTAAAGAAACAGGAAACAAAACAAGCTGATGCAAGCCGATAAGCCGCAACTAAAGCCCGAAGTATTCACTGTCCATTACGTGCTCAAGAACCGTATAGGTGAGCTGGTGGATACCTCGGAAGGCAGTGAGCCACTGCATTTCCTGTACGGCACCCCGGAAATCATAGCGGGCATCCAGGAAGCGGTGAAAGACCGCCGGGTGGGCGATTGTCTCGAAGTCACTATCCCCCCTGAAATGGCCTACGGAGACTACCGCGAAGACCTGGTCCGCAAGGTGCCCCGCTCGCTTTTTGAAGGTGTGGAGAACCTGCAGGTTGGTATGAAGTTCCAGACCAACTCCGGCGACCAGGCCCAGGTGGTGCAGGTGGTGTCCATCGATGGCAACCTGGTGAAGGTAGATGCCAACCATCCGCTGGCTGGCTTTACCCTGTATTTTGACCTGGAGATCGTCGGTCGCAGAGAGGCTACGGAAGACGAGGTAGCCCAGGGGCGCCCGCTGTTCTGAGGCCGGTGGGCGTGGCCTCGAATTCGCCTGCGTGAATATGCTTCAAACCGGCACTGATCTGCTGATGGATTAAAGCGGTCAGGGCGATACTCGATTCCGAGCGGGCCGGGTCTATGGCCGGGTGAATCACCACATCCACCTGGGTCGGCGGTTGCCTGAGCAGCCGGATCAGGTGGGTATGGAAACTGTCGTCACCGATGAATGGGGCGATCGGATCCGGACGATGTGCTCTGCGGTAACCGATGGTTATTGGCTGGATAGGTGTGTTGGCGTCGCGGGCGGCGGCCAGCAAAAAACCGTGGATCGGCAGCACTGCCAGTCCCGAGCTGGTGGTGCCTTCCGGAAACACCAGGACAGACTCGCCGGTATTCAGGCATCGGCTGATCTCCGATTTTATTCGCCTGGCCTGGCCGCTTCCGCGCTGGATGAACAAGGTGCCGGCTTGCCTTGCGAGCCAGCCGATAATTGGCCAGTTGCCCACCTCAGCCTTGGACAGGAACCTCAACGGCGTTATGCACCCCAATATGGGAATGTCAGACCAGCTGATGTGGTTGGCAACGTAGAGTGCGTGGGCTTCCGTGGGCTGGCCGTGCACCCGGATACGGAACCCGAGGCACTGGCAGGCCCGACGGAAGCAGAAAGCGGCCCAGGGTGAACGGTCGACAGGTTGTCGCCGGAACAGGTCGACCAGTTTCAGGGTGATGGCCAGGGCGCAGGTGCCTGCCAGAAACACCAGGAACCCAGTAAGCCGGATTAGTAATCGTATCCACCCCATCTGCTGCTCCTTTGCCTTCAGGCAGTGCGCCCCATGAAATGCCGGCTATACCTGGCGGTCAGTTTGCTGACTTCCAGAACCACCAGCAGGTCCGCGCAGCGGAAGTCCGGGTCCCAGCAGGGTTCTCCACAGACCCTTGCGCCAAGGCGCATGTAGGCGCGAATCAGGGCTGGCACGTCATCGCTGTGTTCGTGTTCGGCGCGGGTCAGGTGTGGCAGGGCCCGGAGTGGGGTTACCCGGAATGCAGGCGCGGCAAGGTATTCATTCTGCAGGTGCCGTGCTATCCGCCAGGCTTTCATGCCGCCATCGGCCATGCTGATACTGGCGCAGCCAATCAGATAGTCCACGTTCCGGCTATCCAGGTATTCTGCCAGGGCTGCCCACAAAAGGGTGATGGTGCCGCCATTGCGGTAATCGGGATGAACGCAGGTCCTGCCCAGTTCCGCAAGGGTGCCCGGCAATTTACCCAGGTTGCTCAGATCGAACTCGCCTGATGAATAGAAGCCGCCAACCGAAGGCACGTCGCTCTGGTGCAGGATGCGAGTGGTTGCAACCACTTCACCGGTGCCGGCATCGGTAACGATCAGGTGGTCGCAAAGGGCGTCGTAGGCATCGGCATCTATACCCGGCGTGGTGGCGCCCAGATCACTGCCATACTCCTCGGAGAAAACCCTGTAACGCAGTCGCTGGGCGGTTTCGATGAGTTGTGGGCACCGTGTCAGGGTGGTTTTCAGCTGGCGCCCACGGCGCGGCTGGGAACGGGCGATTTGTGCTGTCATGGCCTTGGCCTCTTGTTTCAATCACAAGCCAAGGCTATGAAGCTCCTGTGACAGTGAGGTGAACTGCCGGTGACGTCTGTATGACAATGGCCGGGATCTGCCACAAACCGGATTTGTGTCACAGGCTGTAACCCTATGACCGTTCCATGTATATTTCTGAATAGCATGTATAATTGCTGTAACGGTACGTTGCCTGTATTGTCGGGTGGACGACCCCAAAAACCGGAATAAAAAAACAGAGATGGATGGCGTGGAACAGACAAACGAGAGTTGGCGAATCCTGATCGTAGAGGACGATGAACGGCTTGCGGACCTTACCCGCGAGTACCTCGAAAACAACGGGCTGACAGTCTCCCTGGAAACTCACGGTGGAGCCGCAGTTGAACGAATCCGTAATGAGCAGCCAGATCTTGTTGTGCTGGATCTCATGTTGCCGGGCGAAGACGGCCTGTCGATCTGCCGTCGAGTCAGGCCCTTCTATTCTGGCCCCATCATCATGCTCACTGCCCGAACCGACGACCTGGATCAGGTACTTGGTCTGGAAATGGGGGCTGATGATTACATCGGCAAGCCGGTACAGCCAAGGGTTCTGCTGGCCCGAATCCGGGCCATGCTCCGGCGGATGGAAACCGCCCCTGCCGGTAATCCGGAGGAAGGTGGTGAGGAGCCTGTGCGCCTGCAGTTCAATGACCTGGTGGTTGATCGCTCCATGCGGGAGGCCTGGCTCAGTGAAGAAAGCATTGACCTGACCAGCGCAGAATTTGACCTGCTTTGGTTGCTGGCCAGTAATGCCGGTCGGGTGCTCAGCCGTGAAGAGATCTTTACCGCCTTGCGTGGTATCGAGTACGACGGCCAGGACCGCTCCATTGATGTTCGGGTGTCCCGTATAAGGCCGAAAATCGGAGATGATCCCATTCACCCTCGTCGAATAAAAACGGTGCGCAGTAAAGGCTACCTGTTCGTAAAAGAAGCCTGACCGTTTTTCCGCGGCCTGTCCTCCCTGGTGGGCAGGCCGTGTTACCAGGGTAGGCCCAATGTCCCTGAAATTTTTCCTGACAGTCTATGCTCGCCTGGCCGGTGTCACCGCGCTGGTCATTCTGCTGTGTGTTCTTCTGTTCAACGGTATCAACTCCGTTCGTCATCAATTCTGGCATGAACGGTTCGCGGACCCTTTGATGCGCTGGCTGGCGGCGACGCCCGCGCCCACAAGGCAGTATCACTGGATGCCCTCCCTGTTCGACCTGCGTTCTGGCCCGCCGGAACAGTTCGACCTGGACAAAGTGGCCATGGAGCGGCTGGGGTATGGGCAGGTGGTGGCGCAACGTACCGATGTTGGGTTTCGTTATCTGGTTCGCTCTTTCGAGGGTGGCCTCGTTAGCCTGCGCCTTGAGCAACCATACCGGGAAATGGCCCAGGCAGTTGCCCTGGTGGTTCGATGGCATTTGGAAACGGTGAGCGCTGAGCAGCGGGCCGATGTTGCCTCGCAACTGGCGGAGGCCCTGGGCGTGCGTGTTGAACCGGTACAGGACCTGAAGGCGTTGCCCAATCAGGACGTTATTGAAGACATCGCCAACACGGGGCTGGTGGTTTTCAATGAGCAGGGCACCCGAAACACCCAGGTGCTGCTGCGTCTTGAGGAAGGTGATCTGGTTGTTGTTCGCATGCCGTCACCGTTCAATCCCTGGGCCTGGCCAATGATTGTCTTGCTTGGCATCGTGGTGGGCTCGGTGCTGGCGGCAGCTCTGTTCCTGGCCATGAGGTTTGTCGATGGCCATCTCCGGAAGGTGGAATCTGTGGCAGTGCGTATTGGCCGTGGCGAAATGGGCGCCCGGGTGGAGTCTGAGGATGGCACACTGGTGTCGCGGCTTGCCTGTTCGTTTAACAGTATGGCGGAGCACATACAGCGGCTGGTTCAGGTTCAACGGGAAATGATCCACGCCGTTTCCCACGAGTTGCGCACTCCGGTAGCCCGAATTCGCTTTGGTGTCCAGATGATCGAATCCGGAAGCAGCCCGGAGGTTCTCGAGAAGCAGCTGGACGGTATCGATGGTGATATCCAGGAGCTCGATGAGCTGATTGATGAAATACTGACCTACGCCCGCCTGGAGCAGGGTGGGCCGGTGTTCAGCTTGCGGGAGGACTCGGTAACAGACCTGGTTCGGCAAGTGGTTTCTGAACAACAGATGATCCGCCCGGAGATCCGGATTGAGTGTCGTATAGATGAGGAATCCGAGCGTTGGGCCCTGTCGGATGTGGAGCCCAGGTACATCCACCGGGCTATCCAGAATCTGGTGGGCAACGCTGGCCGGTATGCTGCTGGCCGGGTGTTGGTGAACTGCCATCTTGACGAGGACAACTGCCGGGTTGACGTGGAAGACGACGGCCCGGGGATCCCCGAGCAAGACTGGGAGAAGGTGTTCACCGCCTTTGCCCGGCTGGATGACAGCCGCACCAGAACCTCGGGTGGCTATGGCCTGGGGTTGTCCATCGTAAGGCGCATTCTTTACTGGCATGGCGGTCAGGCCTTTGTTGGGCGCAGTGACGAGCTCGGGGGCGCGCGATTCAGCCTGGTTTGGCCAAGACGTAAGCCGGATGACGCCATTTTGTGAGCCAGTGCTCACGACCTCACCTGATGTAACAAAGCTCTACAGAATAGCTACTGAATCCGTCAGCTTCCGGGCTGAGAATAGACAGCGTAAGGGATGACTTTTGAGGTTGTAGTTCTTACGAACTTTCCTTGTTTCATTCGTCATTTGAGGGCCGGATTTATCCGGCCCTTTTTTTATGCAAAATTTCCCGCCAATAGTGGTTATTCACACTCGGACTGCTCTCGGACTGGTAGACTCTCCTGAAAAAAAGGAGATCTGAATGTCCCGCTATTTGCTTGCCATTGATCAGGGTACCACCAGCTCCCGGGCCATCGTTTTCGATGCCAGGGGTACGCAGGTGGCAGTCGCCCAGCAGGAGTTTCACCAGTATTTTCCCCGAGACGGCTGGGTTGAACATGACGCCGTGGAGATATGGGACAGCACCCTGGCGGTGTGTCGCGAGGCTTTGGACAAAGCCGGGGTCCAGGCGTCTGCCCTGGCCGGCATCGGGATTACCAATCAACGGGAAACGACGGTTGTATGGGACCGTGAGACCGGCGAGCCGATCCACCATGCCATTGTCTGGCAGGATCGCCGCACCGCTTCGTTGTGCACCAAGCTCAAGTCGGATGGCCATGAGGCCCTGGTGGTTGAACGTACGGGCCTGCTGATTGATCCATACTTTTCTGCCACCAAGGTTGCCTGGCTGCTGGACAATGTGGAAGGTGCCCGCAAGCGAGCTGAAGCCGGTGAGCTGGCGTTTGGTACCGTCGATACCTGGTTGTTGTGGAACCTGACCAATGGCCAGTCCCATTGCACCGATGCCACCAACGCATCACGAACGGCCCTGTTCAATATCCATAAACAGGACTGGGACGATGATCTGCTGGCGCTTTTTCGGGTGCCCAAAGCGTTGCTGCCAGAAGTGCTCGACTGTGCGGATGAATATGGCGATACCCACGCAGATTGGCTTGGGGCACCGGTCAAGGTGGCGGGCATTGCCGGTGATCAACACGCCGCGCTGATCGGGCAGGCCTGTTTCGAACCTGGTATGGCCAAGAGCACCTACGGAACGGGCTGTTTTCTGATGCTCAATACCGGTGACGACGCCCTGCGTTCGGAAAACCGGTTACTGACCACCATGGCTTACCGGCTAAACGGTAAGCCATGCTATGCCATCGAAGGCAGTATTTTTGTTGCTGGCGCCGCCATGCAATGGCTCAGGGACGGTCTACGCCTGATTACTCACGCCAGCGAGTCGGCCGGCCATGCCGAAACGGTGGGTGTGGATAACCCGGTTTATCTGGTGCCGGCGTTCACCGGGTTGGGGGCTCCCCACTGGGACCCGAATGCCAGGGGCGCTATCTTGGGCCTGACCCGTGATACCGGTATTGCTGAGATTGTCACCGCCGGACTGCAGTCAGTGTGTTACCAGACCAAGGATCTGGTGAGGGCCATTCGTAACGATGGCGCGCGCCTGGAGTCGATCCGGGTAGACGGCGGCATGGCGGTAAACGACTGGGTAATGCAGTTTCTCTGTGACATTCTTAACGTGACCGTTGATCGGCCAAAGGTAACAGAAACCACCGCCCTGGGCGCGGCGTATCTGGCAGGACTGCAGACCGGAGTGTTCGAAAGCCTGGAGCAGATTTCCGATATGTGGGAGTGCGAGCGGCAATTCCGGCCGGATATGAAGCCGGCGCTTCGGGAATCGCTGTATGCAGGCTGGCTGGATGCAGTCGAGCGGGTCTGCAACAACTGACCCGCTCTCTCAACTGGTGCGTTCGAAGGCAATCAGGTGATCGGCTTCGACACGCACCGGCACGTGTTCACCCATGTGGAAGTCCAGGTGGCTCCGGAACAGGGCCTCGAATTCGGTATCTTCCGAGCACCGGAACCGATACAGGGTTGACGTGCCTGCGAAGGTTTTCTCCACCACTTTCGGTTTCAGGTCGGAGTGCTCATCGTAGACGATATCGTCCGGGCGAATCAGAACGTCCAGTAACGTGCCCGGCTTCCATTTATAGGCCCGGTTGCCGTGGATAACGCCCAGTTCGGATTCAATGGTGTCCGGCCCCAGGGCGGTACCGGGAATGAAGCCGCCCTGGCCAACGAAGCTGGCTACGAAGCGGTTGGCGGGTTCGTGATACAGGTTGTAGGGTACGTCCCATTGCTGCAGAGTGCCGTCTTTGAGCACGGCCACCTGATCGCACATGGCAAACGCTTCCTGTTGGTCATGGGTGACGAGGATAGCGCTGATGCCGAGTGTTTTCAGGATATCCCGTACATCCAGGCTCAGCCGGCGCCGAAGGTCGGTATCCAGGTTCGAGAACGGCTCATCCAGCAGAATCAGCGTTGGCTCTGGCGCCAGTGCCCTGGCCAGGGCGACCCGCTGTTGCTGGCCGCCGGATAGCTCGTGGGGATAGTTATTTGCCAGGTCCTGCAGGTGTACAAGGTTGAGCAGCTCCATGACCTTCTGGCGACGTTCGGCCTTGGTCATGTTCCTCAGGCCAAACCCGACGTTATCGGCGATGGTCAGGTGCGGGAATAGCGCATAATCCTGAAACACCATGCCGATACGACGCTTTTCAGGAGCCAGGGTGCGCCCGGGAAGGCTGATTGCCTGGGACTGGAGCTGGATTTCCCCGCTGTTTAAAGGCAAGAAGCCGGCCAGGGCTCTGAGAATGGTGCTTTTGCCACAGCCACTGGGGCCGAGCAGGCACCCAATGTCGCCGTGGCTCAGGGCGAAGCTAACGTCTTTAACGACAGAGTCGCCGCCATAGCCGCAGGACAGGTTGTTGACTTCCAGCAGCCAGTCGGCCGGTGGCAGCAAAGATTCAGGCATGGATCAGTCCAGGCGGTTAAGAATGAGGAACTCGAGCAGGGCCTTCTGGGCGTGCAGGCGGTTTTCCGCTTCATGCCACACCACTGAACCCGGGTGCTCCATCATGTCGGCGGAAATCTCCTCGCCACGGTGGGCAGGCAGGCAGTGCATGAACAGGGCATCCTTGGCGGCCACAGACATCAGTGCCGGGTTGATCTGGTAGTCCTGAAAGGCTTTCTCTCGGGCCTTCTGCTCGTCTTCCTGGCCCATGGAGGCCCAAACGTCGGTGACCAGCAGGTTGGCACCCTTTGCAGCGTCTTCCGGTGTGCGCACCACGGTTACGCGATCACTGTGGGCTTTCAGCAGGTTACTGTCTGGTTCATACCCTTCCGGGCAGGCCACGTTCAGGTGAAAATCGAACTGGGCCGCCGCGTTGATGTAGGAGTGGCACATATTGTTGCCATCACCAATCCAGGCAACGGTAGCTCCGCGGATGCTGCCGCGATGTTCACGGTAGGTTTGCATATCCGCCAGCAGTTGGCACGGGTGGAATTCGTCGGTCAAGGCATTGATCACCGGCTTGCTGGAAGCCGAGGCAAAGCGCTCAACGGTTTCGTGGGCAAAGGTCCGAATCATCACCGCATCCACCATGCTGGATATCACGATGGCGGAGTCCTCGATGGGCTCGCCCCGGCCAAGCTGGGTGTCCCGGGGCGACAGGAACATGGCGGTACCACCGAGCTGGGTCATGCCCGCTTCAAAGGATACCCGTGTGCGGGTGGACGACTTTTCAAAGATCATCGCCAATACCCGGTTTTTCAGGGAATCCCGGGTTTTACCCGCATGCCACTCTTTACGAAGCCTGGACGCATGATCAAGGAGCTGTTCCAGCTCACTGGTGGTCATGTCGTTCAGAGTCAGAAAATGTCTTGCCGCCATGAAAGGCCCCTGTTTCAAGGAAACTGCTGTACGGTTAGCATCTGAAAAGGGCATCAAGTCTAGCCCTTCACAACCCGTAAAACAACGCCGGGGGTGGGGTGGTTGCTCTGGGTCAAACACATCGGTTTGGTGGCTAATCGACCAGCCGTGTACAATGGCGGTTAAGTGCCGTGTAACGGTAAACCTGATTTCAACCAGAGGTATGAGTTCATGGATATCAATGAAACCATCAAGAGCCAGCTCGAAGAGAACCCGGTCATTCTTTACATGAAGGGCACTCCGCAGGCACCGCAGTGCGGTTTCTCCGCCCGTACCGTTCAGGCTCTGATGGCGTGCGGTGAGCGGTTTGCGTTCGTGAACATTCTGGACAATCAGGAGCTGCGCGAAGCCCTCAAAGTCTATTCAAGCTGGCCGACTTACCCGCAGCTCTACATTGGTGGTGAGCTGGTGGGCGGTTGTGACATTGTTCTGGAAATGTCCGAGAGCGGTGAGCTGGCCAAGGCGGTTAAAGACGCGGTCAAGCAAGCCGAAGCCTGAGCTTTCTTTTAGCGGCGCTTCGGGGTGAACACCAGCTTTACCTCGAAGCGGTCCCGCTCTTCTCCTTTTGGCTCCGGATAGGGGCTGGCAGCCAGCGCGGCACGATACGCTGCATCATCAATCCCCTGGATACCCGTCGATTCCACAACCCGTGCCCGGGTCAGCGCGCCATTGGCGAGCAGTCTTAATTCCAGTTCCATCGTGAGTGTCTCCTGCAGGCCCGCTATTGCAGGCACTCGCTCCTGTTCAAGTTGTTCCGCCAGATGGGTGGCCAGCAGAATCAGGTACGGGTCCTGCTCTGACGGCGACAGGGTTATCCGCTGAATCGCTTCCGGCTCGTCTTTGGTGGTTGAGGTTGACGGTGTGGATGCCATCGATTCAGGACTGGCCGGACGCCGTTGTGAGCGGGGCCGGCTGGTTTCGGTTCTGGCTGCTGGTTCTGGGGTGGGCCGGGCGGTTTGGGTCGAGACTGGCTCGGCAACAGGTCGGTTTGCTGAGTCGGTCGTGATTTGCTCAGGGGCCTCAACGGTAAAATCCGGATGCCTCGGGGGTTGTGGTTCAGCGGCGTTGGGGCTGGATGCGGTGCTGGTTTCGGAGGCCGGGGACTGGAGAGTAAACACCAGGCGATGACTGAACTCCCGGGCTTCCCTCAGGGGTGAGGGAAGCCCGGCCAGTAGCAAGGTGTGCACTGTCAGGGCCAGGGAGATGGCCAGAATCAGCCGATAGGACGCCGGGATCGACGGAGGTCGAAGGCCTGGCTCTGACATCGCAATCAGGCGGTTTTGGTGCGCAGGTTGCCCACGACGGCATTCAAGGCGCGGTCAATCAGGGCACCCTGTTCCAGAAGCGTCAGGCGGCCCCGGCGCATTTCGTGGGCCAGCTCCACCCTGGTTTTCTCGATCACCTTCAGGCCCATGCGATTAACGAACACGAAACAATCGGCCTCTTCGATAACCGCAGACAGTTTACATCGGAAGCTGGTACCGTTGACCAGCTTGAACTCAACCCAGTTGCCGATCTCGATGTCATCCAGCTTCGCTACATACTCCGCAATGGCAGCATCTTCCAGTTCCTGCTGGCGCTCAACGGCGGTCTGATGCACGGTGGGCGCTTCTTCTTCGATCTCTTCAGGGCTGTCCTGGCGTGCCTCGATGGCCGCATTGGTGCGGAAGGCTTCCGCCAGTTCGTGCTTAAGCTGCCCCATCATCTGGTCCAGACGGGAAGCGTTGTAAGACACTTCCTCCAGCCCGGCCCGGAGTGTCTTGAGTAAGGCAGGAACAACCCGGACCCATTGATCCCGCTCTTCGTCTTCCTCGTGGGGATGCAGGCACCAGATCAGGTCGTCTACCACCCGGGCCGTCTCGTGCCAGCGGTGCTCGGTGTCGTCACGCAGGTAAGCGAGAAACATGACCCTGCTCCAGCCATTAATCAGAATATCGTGAACCGGCTCGGGCAGGCGGTATCGGGAGACTTTTTCTTTGATCAGCCGGTCGACCGCTTCCTGGGCCTTCTGGGACTTGATGCGGCCCCGTTCAGACTCCCGGGTACGTTGTTCCACCAGAGACGCCTTGCGGTTTTCGCGCTCCAGGAACTGTTCGAACTCCTGGTTCAGTGTTTCGAACAGGGCGACATCGCCGTCAAATTCATTGAGAATTCGCTGCACAACGTTATGAATCTGGCCATAGAGCTTGTCTCTGGCTTTTTCATCACTGGAGCTCCAGCCAATACCGGCACGGGCAAGGGAGTTGAGCAGTTTGCGGGCCGGGTGGGTAGCTTTGCTGAAAAAGCTCTTGTCCTTGATGACCACTTTCAATATCGGAATCTGCAGCCGGCTGATCAGTACCTGTACCGGAGCAGACAGGTTGTAGTCATCCAGTATGAACTCGAACAACATGGAGACCAGGTTGATCAGGTCTTCGTCTACTTCATTCAGGGCCGGCTTGCGTCCATCCTGGCCTTCGGCTCTTGCCAGCAATTGCTGCACGATCTGCCGGAGATCCAGTTCCACCGGTTTGCCGGTGCTTAGATCTTCGCTGTCCTGAAGGTTGTCGTAGCTAGGCAGGGAATTGAGCATATCTGCCAGTTCAGGTCCTCCGACTACCCGCAGGGCCGGGTCCGCACTACGTGGAGGCAGGCCTGAATTGGCCCTCTGCAGCGCCAGCATCTGGCGAATCTGATCAAACAGGGCGGTGTCTTCAGGTCTCTGCTCGTAAGCGGCGGCCTCACCGCCTCCGGCCTTGGGCGCTTCGCCCTGCGCTGGCTTGCCCGGGGCTTTTTGCTGTTGGCCAGCCTTGCCGTGGAATCGGAAGTTGGGGATGACGCCGGCCTGGATCAGTATTCGGTTGGCTTCATCCAGCAGCATGCCCAGGTTGGACACCACGTAGCGGTCAAACTGCTTGAGAACGATCAGCCGCTCCCTGATCTGGATCTCCAGCGCCTGGATGGCCTCGGTGAAAGCGCTGCACAGGTGTTCCGGTGCCATTGGGTTAACCGGCACCTCTTCAGTGGCGTCCGGGTACACTTCGGTGAATCGCGCCTGCAACTGAATCAGGGGGCCCTGGAAGTGTGCCTTGGCCTTGGTGATCATGGCATTCAGGGCAACCTGTTCTTCCAGGTCGTCATTGCCGACCAGCGACAGGGTGTCTGCACTTGCCTGTTGGGTGGTGTCCGGCGTTTGCAGCTGTCCGGCGTGGGGGGGATTAGCAAAGAATTGGGCAACGGCGTTCTGGAAATGCCGCTCAACCCCTTTGCGCTTTATGCGGATTTCCCGCATCGCTTCAAAGTACCGGTTCTGCTCGTTGTTACTACGGGCATTATTCGCCAGTTCGAAGAGTGAATCATCGACAGCGTCAAAAGCCCCTTGCAGCAAATCTCCCAGTCCCGCGACAACCGTGTCACGGATACGGGTTACCTCCGCAGGAACCGGCCGGGAGCTGGCTGCTTCCCGGTGCTCGCGGAGGTAATGTATGCCGGACTGCTTGTTCATGGCCGACTCCTGTTTACGCCTCAACCGGATACATGACCGAGCTTGCTCTTCTTCTATTCTGAATTATTGGTTAAATTTAGCGCATTTTTGGTTGGATTAACATGAATAAACGCTAACCTGGGACGTCATTCAAAAAGCCGGCCTCATCGGCCGTGTCCGGTTCACCGAGCCGGGCGGGGTTCCAGGGCCGGCCGAGACCGTTTGCCGAGGCGTTTGGGGTGCACAATCGCCGCTTTCACCACGTTGTCCTTGATCTGCAGCACTTCCACTCGATGGCCGCCTACCTTGAGGCAAACGTTGGTTTCCGGAATGTTTTCCAGGGTTTCGGTGATCAGGCCGTTCAGGGTTTTCGGACCGTCGGTGGGCAGTTTCCAGCCCAGGGTCTTGTTGATGGATCTGACCGCCGCACCGCCGTCGATGATATAGGTGCCGTTATCCTGTGGGATAATGTCTTGTGAGGTGGCGGAGTAATCGGTGGTGAACTCGCCCACAATCTCTTCAAGGATGTCTTCCAGCGTGGCCAGGCCCAGAACTTCTCCGTATTCATCCACCACGATGCCAAAGCGGCGGCGGCCTTTCTGAAAATTGAGGAGTTGAGTGTTCAGGGGGGTGCTTTCCGGGATGAAATAGGGCTCCTGGCTTAACTGCATCACCATAGCTTTGTTTATCTCCGGCTCCTGCAGCAGTTTGGCGGCACTGCGCAGGTGTAGTATTCCCTGAATGTTGTTGATGTCTCCCTTATACACAGGCAGGCGAGTGTGCTGGCTGCTTCGGAGTTGGCGAATGATGGTGTCCGTGTCGTCGTCCAGGTCGATGCCCGCCACTTCGTTGCGGGGCACCATAATGTCGTTCACGGTCACTTTTTCCAGGTCCAGAATGCCTACCAGCATGTCTTTGTGTTTGGCGGGTATCAATGCGCCGGCCTCATTAACAACCGTTCTGAGTTCTTCCCGGCTCAGGTGGTCCTCTGTGGCCTGAGCTGAGGAAACGCCGAGCAGACGCAAAATGCCGGTTGTAAACAGATTAACGGCCCACACCAGCGGGTAGAGGATTTTCAGTAGCGGCCTCAGCACGTAGCTGGCGGGAAAAGCAATTTTCTCCGGGAACAGGGCGGCCAGTGTTTTCGGGGTCACTTCAGCAAAGATCAGGATAACGATGGTGAGCAGTACGGTGGCGACAGCAATGCCGGCATCACCCCAGATCCGGATGGCGATCACAGTAGCGATGGCCGAGGCGAAGATGTTCACGAAATTGTTGCCGATCAGGATGACGCCAATCAGCTGGTCGGTCCTGCTAAGGAGTTTCTGCGCTCGGCGTGCGCCTTTGTGGCCGGTTTTCGCCATGTGTTTCAGGCGGTACCGGTTGAGGGACATCATTCCCGTCTCTGAGCTTGAGAAGAAGCCCGACAGGATAATCAGACCGACAAGAAGAATGAACAGCGCCGTCAGCGATGTTTCGTTCAAAAGAAAAGCCCTTATGTTGACGACAAGAGTGGAAAATAGGGTGAGTTGGTTTGTAGTGTCAAGCTATTCGGGTGATCAGCCGCCTCTCTGGAACAGAAGTTCCAGCACGAATTTGCTGCCATAGAATGCCAGCATCAGCAGAGCGCACCCCGCCAGAGTCCACCGGCTGGCGGTCATCCCCCGCCAGCCTTTGGTGTAGCGGCCCACCAACAGCCCGATAAACACCATCAGTGAGAGCATGGAAAATAGTGTTTTGTGGGCCAGGTCCTGGGCAAACAGGTCTTCGATGAAGACTGCGCCAGTGACAATGGCCAGTACCAGTAGGACAACGCCCGCCCAGACCATTTCGAACAGCAGGGACTCCATGGTTTGCAGTGGTGGCAGGTTGCGGACCAGCAGGCTGTTGTAGTTGTGTTTGAGCTGCCGGTTCTGGAAATACAGCAGTACCGCCTGAATGGCCGCCAGGGTGAACAGGCTGTAGGCTGTCACTGACAGCGCAATGTGCGACAGCATGCCATAGCTCTGGTCCGGCACAAGGCGGGAAGGGGTCTGGGTGATCAGTGTCATCACAATCGTCAGTGCCGCGATTGGGTAGGCCCCGAGGAACAGGCTTGCGACGGGCTTGGTCAGGTTCAGTCCCAATAACAAAAACACGATCAGCCAGGAAATGAGCACGGAACTTTTGAAAAAGCTCAAATCGAAGCCGCCATCCATGTGCACGGTCTGGGCAATCAGCAGGCCATGGCCAATCAGTGCCAGGATGCCAATCAGGGTGGTGATGGCCAGATTACTCTGTACCCGCCCCCTGAAATGCAGAGCCTGCAGGGCGGTTCCAACGCTGTAAAGAAAGAGTGCGGTAACCGCGAGAATCAGCGTTCCCATGACATCCTTAGTGTGTTGCCTTGTAATGAAAGCGGGCACGGAGTTGTTCAGAGGCTCCGTAGTCTGGGTATAATGTCGCGATTATGCAACAGGAATCAAGCAGCCCGGGCTGGCTTCTTGATTTGTGTGAACAATTTCTCCGGGGTACGGAAGAGCAACATGTTTGAGAACCTCCAGGACCGGCTATCCGGTAGCTTGCGCAAGATCTCCGGCCAGGCACGCCTGACCGACGACAACATCAAAGACACGCTTCGCGAAGTTCGTATGGCGCTGCTGGAAGCGGACGTCGCGCTGCCGGTAGTCAAGGATTTCATCGAAGGTGTCCGGCAGCGGGCTATTGGTCAGGAAGTCCAGCGCAGCCTCACGCCGGGCCAGGTGTTTGTAAAGGTTGTCCAGCAGGAGCTGGAGCGTGTGATGGGCGAGGGCAATGAATCCCTCAACCTGTCTACCCGGCCGCCGGCGGTGATCATGATGGCCGGCCTGCAGGGGGCTGGTAAAACCACGACGGTCGCCAAGCTCTCCCGCTTCCTTAAAGAGCGTCAGAAAAAATCCGTGCTGGTGGTCAGTGCCGATATCTATCGGCCGGCGGCCATCCGGCAGCTGGAAACCCTGGCCGGTGAAGTGGGTGTCGAGTTTTTCCCCAGCACCACCGAACAGGACCCCGTGGACATTGCGAACGGGGCGATTGAGGCGGCGCGCCGCAAGCATATCGATGTGGTGATTCTCGATACCGCCGGGCGTCTGCACGTAGACGAGCAGATGATGGGTGAGATCGGTCGGCTGCATAAGGCCGTGAACCCGGTGGAAACCCTGTTCGTGGTTGACGCCATGACCGGTCAGGATGCCGCCAATACCGCCAAGGCGTTCAACGATGCCCTGCCGTTGACCGGTGTGGTGCTGACCAAGACCGATGGCGACGCCCGGGGCGGCGCGGCGCTGTCTGTACGCCATATCACTGGCAAGCCGATCAAGTTCCTGGGTGTTGGTGAGAAATCCGATGCCCTGGAGCCGTTTTATCCAGACCGTGTTGCGTCCCGCATTCTGGGGATGGGGGATGTGCTTTCCCTTATTGAGGAAGCAGAGCGCAAGCTGGATAAACAGAAGGCCGAGAAACTTACCAAAAAGATCAAGAAGGGTAAGGGCTTTGATCTGGAAGATTTCCGTGACCAGCTCCAGCAAATGAAAAATATGGGCGGCATTGGTGGCCTGCTGGATAAGTTGCCGGGCATGGGGCAGATGGCCCAGATGGCGCAGCAGCAGGTAAATGACAAGTCGGTTGGCCAGATGGAAGCCATCATCTGCTCCATGACGCCCAAGGAGCGCCGTTACCCGGATGTGATCAACAACTCCCGCAAACGCCGCATTGCCGCCGGCTCCGGTACCCAGATACAGGATGTGAATCGACTGCTGAAGCAGCACAAGCAGATGCAGAAGATGATGAAGAAATTTGGCAAGAAAGGCGGAATGGCCAACATGATGCGTGGTCTTGGTGGTATGATGCCGCCCGGCGGCGGTGGTGGTGGCATGCCCCCGTTCGGCCGTATGTAAAAAGCCTTACATATAAAATGGGGAAACCGAGCGTTTCCCTGTTTTCATTGGCGCTTTTTTGGCATAGAATAGCGCCCCTTTCGAGTATGGGTCTTCTCGTCAGCCGCCAGTCGGCATGGTGAGAATCGTACAAAGTTCGTACAACAGAACAGGATATTGGTCGAAATGGTAACAATCCGTTTGGCTCGTGGCGGCTCCAAGAAGCGCCCGTTCTACCATCTGACAGTCACTGACAGCCGTAACTCCCGTGACGGCCGTTTCATTGAGCGTGTTGGTTTCTTTAACCCGGTTGCCCGCGGCCAGGAAGAGCGTCTGCGTGTAAATCGTGAGCGCGTTGATTTCTGGCTGGGCCAGGGCGCCCAGGCAAGTGATCGCGTTGCCCAGCTGCTCAAAACTGCTGGTTAATTGCACGTGAAGACCGGGGTTTGACAGGCATGACACAGCATCCACAGGAAACTGTGATCGGCCAGATCACCTCGGTGTTCGGGGTCAAGGGTTGGCTTAAAGTCTTCTCTTACACTGAGCCCCGGGAAGGGATACTCACTTATCGTGACTGGACTCTGGTTCTTGACGGTAAGCGTATCCCGGTAAAGCTTGAGGAAGGTCGCCGCCAGGGGCAGGGGATCGTCGTCAGGCTTAAAGGTATAGATGACCGTGAGCTGGCCCGCTCCTATGGCGGTGCCGAGATCCGGGTTCCAACCGAGCAGTTGCCGGAATTGCCTGAAGGGGAATTCTATTGGCACCAGCTGGAGGGGCTTGAAGTGTTCACGGTTGAAGGTGAGTGCCTGGGTAAGGTGCATCACCTGCTGGAAACAGGCTCCAACGATGTCCTGGTGGTGCGCGCAACGGCGAGCTCCATTGACCAGCGCGAACGGCTTATCCCCTATCTGCCTGATCAGGTGGTTCACGGGGTGGATCTGGACAACTCGCGCATGGTGGTCGACTGGGATCCGGAGTTCTGACGGGTGTGGATTGGCGCGGTCAGTCTGTTCCCGGATATGTTTTCTGCGGTGACGGATTACGGTATTACCGGCAGGGCAGTTCGTGAAGGGTTACTGACCTTCAGCTGCTGGAATCCCCGGGATTATACCCACGACCGACATCGCACGGTGGATGACCGGCCCTATGGCGGCGGCCCCGGAATGCTGATGAAAATTCAGCCCCTCCGGGATGCCATCCATGAGGCCAGGGCATCGGCACCCGGCAAGGCCTGTGTGGTCTACCTTTCGCCACAAGGTGAAAGGTTGGATCAGTCGGTGGTGGAGTCTCTGGCCGCCGAACAGCAGCTGATTCTCGTTGCCGGTCGTTATGAAGGCGTTGATGAGCGCCTGATATCGGCGGAAGTCGACCGGGAAGTGTCTCTGGGGGATTTTGTACTCTCAGGTGGCGAACTGGCGGCGATGGCTGTGATTGATGCGGTAACACGCCTCATCCCCGGAGCGCTGGGTCATGCGCAGTCAGCGGAGCAGGATTCCTTTGCTGACGGTTTGCTGGATTGTCCGCACTATACCCGGCCCGAGGTTTACGAAGGTCAGGCGGTGCCGGAAGTTCTTTTGGGCGGTCACCATGAACAGATCCGGCGTTGGCGATTGAAAGAATCGTTGAGGCGAACCCGGGAGCGACGCCCCGACCTGCTGGAAAAGCGGGTGCTTACGGAAGAAGAGCGTCAGCTTCTGGAAGAAATTTTGAACGAACCGGGTGTCTCTGAGTCATCAGGGCATTGAAAGATTGGGTATCAGGAGCATTACGATGAGCGGCAAGAACAACATCATCAGTCAACTTGAAGCAGAACAGATGACCAAGGAAATCCCTGCGTTCGCGCCGGGTGACACCGTGGTTGTTCAGGTTCGCGTAACTGAAGGTAACCGTGAGCGTCTGCAGGCGTTTGAAGGCGTGGTTATTGGCAAGCGCAACCGTGGCATGAACTCTTCCTTCACCGTTCGTAAGATCTCTTACGGCGTGGGCGTTGAGCGTACTTTCCAGACCTTCTCCAAGCTGATTGACAGCGTGAGCGTGAAGCGTCGTGGTGACGTGCGTCAGGCCAAGCTTTACTACCTGCGCGATCTGTCTGGTAAGGCAGCTCGTATCAAGGAAAAGCTTAACTGATTCAAGCCCCTGGCTAATCAGTTGCAAAAAAAGCAGCCTCGAGGGGCTGCTTTTTTTATGCTGTAATGCCTACAGGCAGCAAGTGAAGAGGTATAACCTTGCCCCGGCCAGACGATGAGCAACTGATAGCCCGGTTTTCCGATGCCATCTGGCTGGAAGACGGCTTGGGTGAGAAGACCCGTCAAGCCTACGCCAGCGATTTGTTCAGGCTGGCCGATTGGTTGCAGGCCCAGCCCGGTTCGCCAACGCTCCGTGCTGCCCGGCGCACCGATCTGCTGGCCTGGATGTCGAGGGGGTTGGCGGATGGTATCAAAACCAGTACCGCGGCCCGGCGGTTGTCTGGTATTCGTCGTTTCTATCGTTTCCTGCTGCGTGAAGGTTTGATCGCCGAAGATCCGACGCTGAGAATCGACAGTCCGCGGTTGCCCAGGCGGCTGCCGGATACCCTGACAGAAGATGATGTAGATGCCTTGCTCACAGAGCCGGACCCACAGGAGCCGATTGAGCTGCGCGACCGGGCTATGCTGGAAATTCTATACGGTTGCGGACTGCGGGTGTCGGAGCTGACCGGGTTGACCGTTGATCAGGTCAATTTGCGCCAGGGGGTTGTTCGTATCAGTGGCAAGGGTGGTAAAGAGCGGTTGGTGCCGCTGGGCGAGGAGGCCGTGGACTGGTTGGTTCGGTACATGAAAGAGGCCCGAAACGAATTGTTGAAAGGCAAAAGTAGCGACGCCCTGTTTCCTGGTAATCGGGCCACGGCCATGACGCGCCAGACCTTCTGGCACAGAATCAAGCATTATTCCGTTCGTGCGGGCATTCGCAAGCCCATTTCACCGCATACCCTGCGACACGCCTTTGCCACGCACCTGCTCAATAACGGGGCCGATCTGCGGGTGGTGCAGATGTTGCTGGGACACTCCGATCTTTCCACGACTCAGATCTACACCCATGTGGCGCGTCAGCGGCTTCAGGATTTGCACCAGGCGCACCATCCCCGGGGTTAATCTGGTATGTTAGCCGGATGAACTTTTGCTGAGTGGCGGTGTCGCATCACAAGGTTTCGAAATTACAAACACAGAAGGTAAGTTAAACCGATGAATCTGAATATTGTGGCCGTTGTGGCGGGTCTGGTGATGTCACTGACCTGGGTTTCCGGGGCGAGTGCTGCCGACACCGAGGATCAAATTGCCAAGCGCCTGATGGATGCGGTGCCTGGTCTGAAAGTGACCTCGGTGCGGGAGTCTGAGGCGGCAGGCCTTTACGAAGTGCAAAGCAACAATGGCGACACCATTTACACCACGGCCGACGGTGTATACCTGCTGACCGGTGATCTGTTGAAGATTACCGACAACGGTATTGCCAACGTGTCAGAGGCGTCGCGGGCCGGGCAGCGGCAAGAGCAGATGGCGGCGTTTGCCGGCAAGGGTGTGATTACCTACCCGGCCAAGGGTGAGCAGAAGGCGGTGATTGATGTGTTTACCGACATTGATTGCCCCTACTGCCGGAAAATGCACGATGAAGTGCCGCAGTTAAACGAATACGGTATCACCGTGAACTACTACGGTTTCCCCCGTTCTGGCCCGGGAACCCCATCATTCAGAAAGTATGAGTCGGTCTGGTGCGCCGAAGATCAGCGGGAAGCAATGGACGCCGCCAAGGGTGGCAAGTCTGTGGCCCAGAAAACCTGTGATAACCCGGTTGAAGAACAGTACCGCCTGGGTGGTCAGGTAGGGGTCACCGGTACGCCGGCCATTCTTCTCGAAGACGGTAACATGGTCCGGGGCTACGTACCTGCGCGAAACCTGGCCGAAGGTCTCGGGATTCTGTAATTTTCCCCGGAGCTGTCGCACAGCTCCGACGTTTATCGTGTTAACTGCAACTGATTCGGGGCTTATTCAGAGGGCCCCGAATCGGTATACTATTGCCCTTTGTTGCAATCCATCAGCACCCCATCGGGATCAGAGGTGAGAGCTTGAAAGACGTTAATGTCGGAATTTGCGGACTGGGAACCGTTGGCGGCGGTACATTCAATGTCCTGACTCGCAATGCCGCGATTATTGCGGGGCGTGCGGGCTGCAATATCCGGATTACCCGGGTGGCCAGTCGCCATAGCCGGGATGACCTGGAGCTTGGCAGCGTTCCTTTCAGCACCGACATCTTCGATGTGGTGAATGACCCTGACATTGACATAGTGGTTGAGCTGATTGGTGGCTATGATGCCGCCAAAGAGCTGGTACTGGCCGCGATTGCCCAGGGCAAGCATGTGGTTACCGCCAACAAGGCGCTGATTGCCGTGCACGGTAACGAGATTTTTGAGGCGGCCGAGAAAGCCGGCGTTGTTGTCGCCTACGAAGCCGGCGTTGCCGGTGGTATTCCGGTGATCAAGGCGGTGCGTGAAGGCCTGGCGGCCAACCGCATCGACACCATTGCCGGCATCATCAACGGCACAGGTAACTACATCCTGACCGAAATGCGCGCAGGTCGTGAATTTGGTGAAGTGCTTAAGGAAGCTCAGGCCCTGGGTTACGCAGAGGCAGACCCGACCTTCGATGTGGAAGGCATCGATGCAGCCCACAAGCTGACCATCCTTGCAGCGTCAGGTTTTGGCGTTCCGCTGCAGTTCGAGAAAGCCTACACCGAAGGCATTTCCGGCATTACGCCTTACGACATTTCCCATGCCGAGCTGCTCGGCTATCGGGTAAAGCACCTGGGTATTGCCCGTCGCCGTGATGACGGTATTGAATTGCGTGTCCACCCAACGCTGGTGCCGCAAAGTCACCTGATTGCCCAGGTGGATGGCGTGCTCAATGCGGTGCTGGTAGACGGCGACGCAGTAGGGCAGACCATGTACTACGGCCCCGGTGCCGGTGACGAGGCCACAGCATCTGCGGTGATCGCAGACATTGTTGACGTGGCCCGCGCGGTTGCCAGCAACAGTCAGCAGCGTGTTCCCTATCTGGGCTTCCGCCCGGAGGCTCTGGAAGACCTGTCGGTCCTGCCAATGG
Organism: Marinobacter sp. GH_1; assembly: GCF_048595985.1. Lineage (NCBI taxonomy): Bacteria > Pseudomonadati > Pseudomonadota > Gammaproteobacteria > Pseudomonadales > Marinobacteraceae > Marinobacter > Marinobacter sp. GH_1. The sequence goes on from NZ_CP184460.1 coordinate 1,036,775, forward strand.
AAGATGTGCAGTCGGCTTACTACCTGCGTATTCAGGCCTTTGACCATCCGGGTGTGCTGGCCAAGATTGCCGCGATCCTGAGTGAGCATGGCATCAACATCGAATCGATCATGCAGAAAGAGTCCGAATTCAAGGATGGCCGCATCCCGGTCATCATCCTGACCCACACGGTTCAGGAACGCCAGATGAACCTGGCCATCGAGGAAATGGAAGCCCTGGCCGACATCGATGGCAAGGTTGTCCGTATTCGCGCTGAAAACTTTAACTGACAGGTACGCACGTGAGATACATCAGTACACGGGGTGAAGCGCCCGCTCTGGGCTTTGAAGACGTTCTTCTGACAGGCCTGGCTACAGACGGCGGCCTGTATGTGCCGGAATCACTGCCGCACTTCAGTGTGGAAGAAATCCGCAGCTGGCGTGGGCTCCCTTATGCAGAGCTGGCTTACAAGGTGATGTACCCGTTTGTGGAAGACGCCATTCCGGCGGATGATTTTCGCAAGATGCTGGGCGAAACCTACAGCGTATTCAGTCACCAGGCGGTCGCGCCCCTGGTGCAGCTGGACACCAATGAGTGGGTGATGGAGCTGTTCCGGGGCCCCACGCTGGCGTTCAAGGACTTTGCCCTGCAGCTGTTGGGTCGACTGCTGGATTACGTCCTTGAGAAGCGCAAGCAGCACGTGGTGATTATGGGTGCCACCTCCGGTGACACCGGCTCTGCCGCCATCGAAGGGTGCCGCCGTTGCGAGCATGTGGATATCTTTATCCTGCATCCGTACCAGCGAGTATCGGAAGTACAGCGCCGGCAGATGACTACGGTGCAGGGTGACAACATCCATAACATCGCGGTCAAGGGGAACTTCGACGACTGCCAGCGCATGGTAAAAGAAAGCTTCGGCAACCAGTCATTCCTGGGTGGCAAAACCCAGTTGGCAGCGGTGAACTCCATCAACTGGGCGCGGATCATGGCCCAGATTGTTTACTACTTCCAGGCGTCCCTGGCCCTGGGTGGCCCGGACCGCAGCATGGCGTTCTCGGTACCCACCGGCAACTTCGGGGATATCTTTGCCGGTTACCTGGCCAAGAAGATGGGCTTACCCATCAGCCAGCTGGTGATTGCCACCAACCGCAACGACATCCTGCATCGCTTCATGAGCGGCAACAAGTATGAGCAGCATCAGCTGGAGCACACTTTGTCGCCGAGCATGGATATCATGGTGTCCAGCAACTTCGAGCGCCTGCTGTTCGACCTGCACGGCCGTGACGGTGCGGCGGTGAAAGATCTGCTGGAGCGGGCAGCCAAGGGTCCGGTCAGCATCGAAGACTACCGCTGGAAGCACGCCCGCAAGCTGTTCGACAGCGACGCAGTGGACGACAAAACCACCTGCGACACCATTCGGGACATCTACGAGAAGAACGAATACCTGCTGGACCCGCACACCGCCATCGGCGTGCGCGCCGCCCGCAACTGCCGCCGCGACAGCACTGTACCGATGATTACCCTGGGTACCGCTCACCCGGCCAAGTTCCCGGACGCCATCGCCGAGTCTGGCCTGGTTGTAAAGCCGCAACTGCCGGCCCACATGGCGGACCTGTTTGAGCGGGAAGAGCGCTACACCGTGCTGGATAACAACGTGTCCGAGGTGCAGGGCTTTATCGCCAAGCATTGGAAGAACGCCTGATCCGGCATGACTCCTAAAAAAATCCTGCGTCGTCCCCAGCCGTCCGACGTGACGGGCTGGGGGCAAAACCTGCCCCCCATTCTTCGCCGCCTGTACGCCGCCCGCGGTGTGCATTCCGACGACCAGCTCCAGTACACCCTGAAACACCTGGCGTCGCCCATGCAGTTGCGTGGCATAGATCGCGCGGTTGAACTGCTGGCCGAGGCCGTTGCCCAGAAGCAGCGGGTGATGGTGCTGGGGGATTTCGATGCCGATGGCGCTACCAGCACTGCCGTCGCCATGCTCGGGCTGTCCATGCTCGGTGTTGCAGCCATCGATTTCCGGGTGCCCAGCCGCTTCTCCGATGGCTACGGCCTGACGCCGGGCATCATTCACCGGTTACAGGAAGAGGGCGACCTGCCCGACTTGCTGGTGACCGTCGATAACGGTATTTCCGCCATCGAAGGTGTGCGTGCTGCCCGGGAACTGGGCATCAAGGTGGTCATCACCGATCACCACCTGGCCGGTGACGAACTGCCAGACGCCGACGCCATCGTTAACCCCAATCAACCGGGTTGCCCATTCCTGAGCAAGAACGCCGCCGGTGTCGGCGTGATGTTCTACGTGCTCACCGCCCTGCGCAAATACCTACGGGACAACAACCTCCTGCCAGACCCGGAGCCCAACCTCGGCAACCTGCTGGATCTGGTGGCCCTGGGTACCGTGGCAGACGTAGTACCGCTGGACCACAACAACCGGATTTTTGTCGAGCAGGGCATCCGCCGCATTCGCAAGGGCGAAGCCCGGCCGGGCATCCTGGCCCTGCTGGAAGTGGCGGGCCGTGACTACACCGAAATCAGCGCTACGGACCTCGGCTTCGTGGTTGGCCCGCGCCTGAACGCCGCCGGCCGGCTGGATGACATGAGCATCGGCATCGCCTGCCTGCTCGCCGACAGCCGCGACGAAGCCCTGCGCCTGGCCCGGGAGCTGGACAATTTCAACCGCGAACGCCGCAGCATCGAAAAAGATATGAAAACCCAGGCCCAGGACCTGCTGGCTTCCATGTCTCTGGATATTGAAGGCCTGCCCTGGGGCCTGGCGCTGTTCGACCAGGACTGGCACCAGGGCGTAATCGGCATCCTGGCCGCCAGAATCCGCGAACAGACCCATCGCCCCACCATCGCCTTCGCCCCCGATGACGACGGCCAGCACCTGAAAGGCTCTGCCCGCTCCATCCCCGGCCTGCACATCCGCGACGCCCTGGCTGTGGTAGACGCGAAAAACCCGGGCCTGATGAAAAAATACGGCGGCCACGCCATGGCCGCCGGCATGACCATTGCCCGGGACGACCTCGAACGGTTCAGCAACGCCTTCGACCAGGCCGTGCGCGATACCCTGAAACCGGAAGACCTGGAAGCCGCCATCACCACTGACGGCCCCCTGACACCGGACGAACTGAACCTGGACACCGCCTACCTGCTCAAACGCGCCGGCCCCTGGGGGCAGCATTTCCCGGAGCCGGTGTTTGATGGCGAGTTCCGGGTAGTAAGCCAGCGGATTGTCGGTGAGAACCATCTAAAACTGGTGCTGCAGCCGGTTGAGGGCGGCGGCATTATTGATGGTATTGCGTTCAACACCGGGCCGGAAGTGCCGGACTTTACCCGGAGTGGCGCGCGGGTGGTTTATAAGCCGGATGCCAATACTTTTCGGGGGAGAACCAACCTTCAGTTGTTGGTGGATTATCTGGAGCCATTGGGCTGAACTCTCGTTGGAGATCGGCGCTAGAGAAGGGTGGGGTCTGACCCCGAGGGGTCAGACCCCTTTGTAGCCGGCGAGTGGGGAACCCCAGAGCTATGTCTGGGCGCGGGGTGGGCGGAAAGGTTCTCACTCACACTGTGCTTGCACCAGAGCTCAAGCCCACAGCCTGAATACTCCGTACTTTCCGCCTGCTGATTTACCCCGCAAATTCCGGTAGAATCCGCCCTCTGTTTTTATCGCACCATTTTCCAAAGCGAGACAAGGTTTCATGGAAATTAATCCCATAGTGACGAAGATCAAAGAGCTTCGCGAGCGCACCGAAGCGCTGAGGGGGTATCTTTGACTACGATCAGCGCAGTGAACGACTGGTCGAAGTAGAACGGGAACTCGAACTCCCCACCGTATGGGACGATCCTGAGCGGGCCCAGAACCTGGGCAAAGAACGCTCTGATCTTGAGCTGATCGTCAAAACCATCGACAACCTCACCAACGGCCTGGCAGACGCAGAAAGCCTGCTCGACATGGCCGTGGAAGAGGATGACGAAGGCACCGTCCAGGAAATCGAGGCCGACCTCGAAGGCCTTGATAAAGAGCTCGAAAAACTCGAGTTCCGCCGTATGTTCTCCGGCGAAATGGACGCCAACAACGCCTACCTCGACATCCAGGCCGGCTCCGGCGGCACCGAAGCCCAGGACTGGGCCAACATGCTGCTGCGCATGTACCTGCGCTGGGCCGAGCGCCGCGGTTTCAAGTCCGAAATCGTTGAGCTTCAGGAAGGTGAAGTGGCCGGTATCAAGAGTGCCACCATTCACATCCAGGGCGACTACGCCTACGGCTGGCTGCGCACCGAAACCGGCGTACACCGCCTGGTGCGCAAATCCCCGTTCGATTCCGGTAACCGTCGCCACACCTCCTTCTCTTCCGTGTTTGTGTCCCCGGAAGTGGATGACAGCTTTGAAATCGAAATCAACCCGGCGGATTTGCGGGTCGATGTGTACCGCGCCTCCGGTGCCGGTGGTCAGCACGTTAACCGGACCGAATCCGCGGTACGACTGACCCACAACCCCACAGGGATCGTTGTTGCCTGCCAGGCCGGCCGAAGCCAGCACCAGAACAAAGACCAGGCCATGAAGCAGCTCAAGGCCAAGCTCTTTGAGCTGGAAATGCAGAAGCGCAACGAAGAGAAACAGAAAGCCGAAGACTCCAAGTCTGACATCGGCTGGGGTAGCCAGATCCGTTCCTACGTGCTGGACGACAGCCGTATCAAGGACCTGCGCACCAAGGTGGAAACCAGCAACACCCAGTCGGTGTTGGATGGCGACATCGACAAGTTTATCGAAGCCAGTCTGAAGATGGCGCTGTAACCAGCGCCGTTCACCCACACCCGGACAATCCCGACTTCTTAGTGAGCCAACATGACTGAACACACCCAGAACGCTGCACAGCCCGAGGACAACAAGCTGATTGCCGAGCGACGCGCCAAACTGGCGACCATGCGCGAGCAGGGCAATCCGTTCCCGAACGACTTCCGTCGCGATGCCACCGCTGCCGAGCTGCAGGAAAAATACGGTGACAAATCCAAGGAAGAGCTGGAGTCCCTGGGTATCAAAGTGGCCATTGCTGGCCGCATGATGCTCGACCGCAAGGCGTTCAAGGTAGTTCAGGACATGACGGGCCGCATCCAGATCTACGCCTCCAAGGATGTCCAGAAAGACACCAAGCACTGGGATATGGGCGACATCGTGGGTGTGCGCGGTACCCTGTCGAAATCCGGCAAGGGCGACCTGTACGTCACCATGGACGAGTACCTGCTGCTGACCAAGTCCCTGCGCCCGTTGCCGGAGAAGCACAAGGGCCTGACCGACACCGAAGCCCGCTACCGTCACCGGTATGTGGACCTGATGGTGAACGAAGACAGCCGCCGCGTGTTCCATGCCCGGTCGAAGATCATCAACGCCATGCGCCAGTACTTCACCGAGCGCGACTTCATGGAGGTGGAAACCCCCATGCTGCAGGTGATCCCCGGCGGCGCCACCGCCCGTCCGTTCGTGACCCATCACAACGCCCTGGGCATCGACATGTACCTGCGCATTGCCCCGGAGCTGTTCCTCAAGCGCCTGGTGGTTGGCGGCTTTGAGCGGGTGTTCGAGATAAACCGCAACTTCCGCAACGAAGGGCTGTCGACCCGGCACAACCCCGAGTTCACTATGGTCGAGTTCTACCAGGCCTACGCCGACTACAACGACCTGATGGACCTGACCGAAGACATGCTGCGCACCATCGCCCAGAAGGTGCTGGGTACCACCACGGTGATCAACACCCGGGTGCTGAAAGACGGTAGCGAAGAAACCATCGAATACGATTTCGGCAAGCCGTTCGAGCGCCTGACCGTGGTGGACGCCATCCTGCGCTACAACCCAGACATCACCCGCGAGCAACTGGCAGACGACGCACAGGCCCGTGCCGTGGCGAAGAACCTGGGTATCCACGTGAAGGACATCTGGGGCCTGGGCAAGGTGCAGATCGAGATCTTCGAGGCCACGGCTGAGCATCGCCTGATGCAGCCCACCTTTATCACCGAGTACCCGAAAGAGATCTCTCCGCTGGCCCGTTGCAAAGACAGCGACCCGTTCGTCACCGAACGCTTCGAGTTCTTCGTCGGCGGCCGCGAAATCGCCAACGGCTTCTCCGAGCTCAACGACGCCGAAGACCAGGCCGAACGCTTCCAGGCCCAGGTGGCCGAGAAAGACGCCGGCGACGACGAAGCCATGTTTTACGACGACGACTACGTGATGGCGCTGGAATACGGCCTGCCGCCGACCGCCGGTGAGGGCATCGGTATCGACCGCCTGGCCATGCTGCTGACCAACTCGCCGTCCATCCGCGACGTGATCCTGTTCCCGGCCATGCGCCCGGAGCACAAAGCCGAACAGAAACCGGAAAGCGAGTAAGCCCATGCACCCTGCCGAGGCACTGGCTCAACAACTGAAGCCCGGCCGCGGCTGGGATGATTGGCTGGCGGACGAGTTCCGTCAGCCCTACATGCTGCAACTGGCCGAATTCCTGGCCGCCCAGGAACAGGCGGGCAAAGTACTGTTCCCGGAGCAGAGACACTGCTTCAACGCCCTAAACAGCACACCGCTGAACCAGGTCAAAGTCGTCATCCTCGGTCAGGACCCCTACCACGGCCCCGGCCAGGCCCACGGCCTCTGCTTCTCCGTCCGCCCGGGCGTGCCCACGCCGCCGTCGCTGGTCAATATCTTCAAAGAAATCGAAACCGACCTGGCCATCCCCCCCCCAGACCACGGCTGCCTGCAACCCTGGGCAGAGCAGGGCGTATTACTCCTGAACGCGGTGCTCACCGTCGAACAGGGCAACGCCGGCGCACACCAGAACAAAGGCTGGGAGACCTTCACCGACAAAGTGATCGAAACCGTCAACCGGGAGCGGGAGGGCGTGGTGTTTCTGCTCTGGGGCAGCTACGCCAGAAAGAAAGGCCGGCACATAGACCGCAATCGTCATCTGGTTCTGGAAGGACCGCACCCGTCACCGCTGAGTGCTTATCGAGGGTTTTTCGGTTGTCAGCACTTCTCGCAAGCTAATGACTGGCTGGAGAAACAGGGAATAGCTCAAGTTGATTGGGCACTGCCTAGCCGGGATGAGTTGTTGGAAAGGTACAACAAGCCCCCTCTGTCAGCCTAGTTGTCCAGTTGGCGGTTTCGCATGAATTTAACTAGTCAGGGGCGGCATGGGAGCATTCATGCCACGCTATTCCGAAGAGCGTAAAGTCGCCGTGTTGAAGAAGTTGTAGCCTCCGCATAACCGAAGTGTCGTGTCGGTGGCGGCAGAGGAAGGTATATCCGATGTGACTCTGTATAGTTGGTTGAAACAGTGTCGAGAACAAGGAATGCCCGTGCCAGGTACTCGTAATACTGGGGAGGACTGGTCCACGGAGGCCAAGCTGGCCATTGTCGTTGAAACGGCCTCTATGTCCGAAGCCGAACTCAGCGCCTACTGCCGTGAGAAAGGCCTGTATCCGGAACAAGTGCAGCGCTGGAATGAAGCCTGCCTTCAGGGCGCTGGCATGCAACAAGACCAGGATAAAGCGGCTCAGAAACAGGAACGAGAGTCCCGGAAGGCCATCAGAAAGCTCAAAGCGGAGGCGCGCCGCAAAGACAAGGCTCTGGCTGAAACCACTTCGCTTCTGGTGCTATCAAAAAAGCTCGAAGCCTTGTACGGCGAAGACCCGGACAGCAGCGAGGACGACTGACGCCGTTGGAGGAACGTACAAGGCTCCTTGAGCTGTTTGATGAAGCCGTTGCCGGTGGCGCAGCCTAATACAAGCTCATAATGGCCTGTGCTACAAATTGATCCAATTCCTGGCCGTTAAGCCCGAGCATCTCACGCCTGGCAGGGATGATTTGCCACAACCCGCTTGCACCATAGGCAATCTCCCGGTATTCCGTTTATGTACTCTTCCAGCTTGGCAGTGAAGGCGACCAGAGATCTTCCCGTGACGTGCGTCAATGACTAATCTTTCGCACGACACAAGGCCCGCCTGTGTGTTTTTCGGAAACTTGAATCATATCTGGATAGTTCTCCTCATCTCTATACTCGATCAAGGCTCCCGTACCGTTGGAGAAAAAAAGCTCTACTCCAAACTCGCCCGGGAATTCGTCTGTCGAATCCATAGCCTTGAGGAGCAGTATTTGCTTAACTTCCTGACCTAATCTCTCGGCCCAGAAGGAATTCTTTGAAACATCTCTTTGCTCATAACTATCTCCGTAGCGACTCATAGCGCCTGATGCGATGCCAACACTGAAAGCTTCTGTGTTCGAAAAGAAATGCACTCTCGAGCCATCGCTGATCGTAAATTCAACCGGTCCATCGCCCTTTTGTTCAAATTCAGACAAATCCATATCACTTTTAAAAAGTTGGCGCTGTACAGAAATTATCTTTTTACCAATCAGATTTTCAAGAAGTCCCAGGTTCTGCGAAGGAATCGAGTTATTCATAGTCAATCCGCTTTCAGATTTACAAACGTGTCGAATTTTCCGTCGATCGTGCGAACACCTCTTCCCGTACTTTGGTTAAATACATCTCGAACAGTTTTTCCATTCCGTGTTTTAGTTCTGACGATGGGGTTTCTAGCGCTTAATGTTTGACGGATAAGTCTATTTGCAGTCTCTTGCGTTTTTGGAAGGCCGGAAAATGCTTGGTCTCCACGATCCACCTTTTTCTTTAAAGCCTGTAAAGAACGAGTGTCACGAGAACCAGGACGTGCCGGACGTAGAGCACTCGCCACAACGTCATCAATATTCCTCGTGACCTTGGAACCCATCAAACCCATTCTCATTGATGAGCCAACTACTTTGACGCCTGTCACGCCAAAGGTTCCGGCACCAGAACGATTGATCGAGTCTGAAGTCTCCTCCATCGTTGCCACTTCAAGACCGACTCCCAAGGCCTCCAGAGCAATGACTCCCAGGATTGGGACAACAGGGAAAGCCAATTCCCCGTTCTGATCCGCATAGCTATAGGGATTATTGTTTCCGTACGCATACCGATTGAACGAGTGAATGTTCGTTTCGTGCCACTCCACCGGATCTATGCCGGTAAAACGTCCGATCGACGAGGTGTACCAACGGGCCTTGTGGTCGGCCAGGCCCGTCTCTTCATCCAGCCAGTTGCCGGTGTAGCCACGCTCGTCGGTGTTAGTAGTAAGCTTGAGCCCCCAGGGGCCATAGGCCTGTTGCCAGACAACCGCTCCTGTGTCGTCCGTTGCCGCAATGGGCGAGCCCAGATGGTCATTGTGGTAGTAGGTCACCACCTCAGCGGCGCTGAGGGGCAAGGCGGTAAAGGCGAGCACCGCCAGGGCGGCCAGGGTATTGAGAATAGAGTGTTTCATGGTGTTGTCCTCCCTAACGGTTACTGGCCGACGACAGCGGTGTCATCAACAACCTTCGCAGCGGTCTGCGAGTCCACGTAGATGTATTCCTTTAAACCGGCCGACGGGTCATATTCGCCCAAAAGATCACCCATCAGGCTGTACAGCACGTGAGTGGTATCTGTAGGCGTACTCCGGCTGACCCTGGTGTTGGCACCGTCGTAGGTGTAATCGATCACCTTGGCCCCATTGTCGATCGAGGCGAGATTCTTTGCGCCGTCATACACCATGATGTTCGGCCCGTCGCTGGTCATGTTGCCACGGGCATCGTGGGTCAGGGTGAAATAGAACGTGGGGAAGACACGATAGGCCAGCTTGTCGTCGCTGTAATAGTAATCCTGCAAGCTGCCGTTGCGGTCTCGCGTATCGATGTTTCCACGGCCATCGTAGGTAATCGTTTCCGTGCCCCAGGAGCCGGTTGCGGAGGTCATTCGGTTTACATCGTCATAACCAATAGCGCGGTTATGAAGTGCCCCGGCGTTGTCGACGATGCTGGTGATATTCCCAACGTTGTCGTAACCCATATCCAGGTCCACAAAATCCACCTGGCCGTTGTCCGAAACCAGAGTATCCGGGCGCAGCCGATTGTCCAGGGTCTGGGTAGTCACCACGCCATTGGCGTAGGTCATAGTGGATACGGCACCTGAAGGGTGCCTGTCTACGGATGTTACATACGGTGCTGCCTGAGTCTGCCAGCCAAGGGCGTTGGTGCCGTAATTCACAGTACGTCCACTGGGATAGGTGACCGAGGTCAGTTGATCAAGATTATCTATGCCGTAGTTGGTTTCATACGTGGCACTGCCGACTGTGAGCGATTCACCGTCGAGGTTATCGTTTTCGTCGTAGGTATAGCTGCGAATGGCTGCGGAACTGGCCACCGAAGTCAGATTACTGTTGTTGTCATAGGTGAACGTGGCTGTTGGAGTTCCGTCAGAATAGGAGATGGTTTCCAGCCTGTTCATACCATCGTAGGTTCGCGTTTCGATAATTCCACTGGTACCAATTTCCTTGCTGGTCATATTGCCCAAATTGTCCCGCCCGTAAACGGTTGCGCCGGTTTCCTGATGGACCTCCTGCACAAGGAAACCGCGTGCATCACGTATGTACTGGCGGGCGTAGCCAAAAAGCCCCCCATCTGCCTGGATTTCGCCTTGAAAAACCCTGAATACTTCTCCTAATCCATCACGGCGGATACTCGTACCGATGTTTTCCGGCGAAGTTATATCGAGCAGCCAGTTGTCGTTCATGGTGCCATGGCTTGCAATGATCTTGATGGTTTCGTTGCCATTTTCATCTGTTTCGCGAACCTCGAACCCGCTTGGGTAAGAGTAGGTTCTTGATGTCTGGTCAGGAAAATCGATGCTCGTTACGCGTTGAAGTGCATCATACGAGATGTTTTTGCCTTGGGCGCTGTTTGGGTAACTCTCAAAGGTAATATTGCCAATGGCGTCGCGGGCCTTGGTCATTTCCACAAAAGTATTGGCGTTTGTGTCCTCCCTCTTGAGCCCGAGATCTCGCCAGAACCCGTCGAATAAGCGAGTCTCCTTATAGCTTCCGCGAGTAAGAACCGCTGAATCGTCGTTGTAAGCAATTGATACGTCTGCGTGTATCGGAAAAGTGATCCCCGTCAGACGATTCAGACCGTCCCAGGTATAGGTCGTGGTATGTCCTCGTCCGTTTGTTGTTGACTCTAGGGTTCCGTTCGCATTAACCACTCGCGATTCGCTGATTCCCTCAGGAGTAACGATGATCTGAGGCGCTCCCCGGTAATAGTTTGAAAAGCTGGTAACGTGATCGTTGGCATCGGTTACTGTTGCAACATCTCCCTCCGGTGTATAGGTGTACGTTGTCAGGACGCCCGACTTATCTTCTGTCAGAAGATTGCCAGATGAATCATAGGTCCTGTTGATGACCCACTGTGTGACTGGTGCGTTGTTTGGGTAGTCGATCATCTCCTGTGTGACGAGACCTAATATCCAGTTACTCGCAGAGTGGCTGTAGGTGCGAGTACGAGAGCGATCTGTTGTGGCTGTAGTATTCGTTGTCTCGACGATGCTTTGTGGCATTCCGTAGGCATCAAAGTTGGAATACTGCGTTTCAACGGACGTGCCCTGTCGCCAGTGACTCACGTTGGTCAGCAATGGTGCCTGAGTGTTATTGTCAATCCTGCTGGTATCACGCCCATGCCAGAAATTTTCAGTGGAAAGAAGCATGCTGCCATACTGGTAGCTGTACTGCTCCAGCTTATTCCCCTGAAGGTCGTACACTTCCTCGTATCGCTTGGTCCCGATCTCCCAGACATTCGCGCTGGTGGTGTAACCAATATGATAAAAGATCCGCTCATGGTCGGGGGTCACCACATGGGTTTCATCATACCCATATTGGCCATCGTAGGCGGGTATGTAGCTATAAGCCCAGGTTCCGGGTGTTATATCGCGGCCACCATTCTGCTTGCCTGTTACCACTGTTGTTGCTTTCTGGGCGCCAAAATCGAAATACACATAATCATAGTCGTAATCGATGGTGCCGCCCGAAGGGTAGGTTACCGTGTCTACGGCTAAGCTACCGGCATCTCCGTTGGTGGTCATCGGATAATAGGTATACTGCCAGCTCTCACCATCGGGGCGGGTGACCGTGGTTAGTTGGGGAAATTCTGGAATCGTGTTATTCGTGTAGGAGTGGACATAACTCCACGTCTGGCCATTGGCCGTGATAGATGTAAGCCGAGTATTATCACCGCCAACGTTGGTGTAATTGTATTCCACGGTACGCCCATCACTGGCTGTAATCGACTCAATATAGGTGATGCCGTAGAGGTTAGTGTTGTAGTCGATCTCCATCCAGTTGCCATTGGCATCTTCAACCCGGGTGGTGTAAATCTTGAGCCCTGTAGAGTCGTGGTCCCGGTAATCCATGGTGTAAGTGGTGCCGTCCGGAGACTTAACGATTACGTCGTTATTATTATTACAGTTGGCACTCCACCACTGCTTTGTGATCAGCTCAGGACTGTGTTGGTTCGCCAGAACAAGCAGTTGGCGGCTGCCGTCTGCAAGTTCGAGCGATGGGTTGTCTCTTACGGATACTGACCAGAGGTTCTGATTGCAGATTTTGTCGGTATGGGGATCAGATGCCACGATGCGGCCAAAGTGCATACTCCAGCCATATCCGTACGGACTGTAGGGCAAAAATGCATCCTGAGGATTGTTGTAGATCCGGTTTATGTGGATATCAAAACCGCCGTTCCCTGGAACAATCAGATCCGTATAACTCAACTGTAGTTGGCCCGAGAACGGATCTATATGTTCTCCGAAGTTTTGGTTGATGGTTTCCTTAAACGGATTCAAGCCGGGTTCTTCGTAATAATCCCTGATGTTGGCATGGGTTGAAGTGGCAATCACTGTGCTTGCAATCAGGCAGGACACGATCTGAGCGTGAAATGACATTTGTCACCTCCATGTGGTTTGGGCATGTGCGTGGCTGGGCGCCAACTAAGTTTCTTTTTAGAATCCGAAGCTTGGATCTTCGATGACCGGTCGTGCCTTGATTTTTGGCGCTTCGGTTTGCGTTAGAGGCTTGTGAGCGGCTGTTTTCTTGGATAAAGCTGCCTCAGGAAGTGTTTTAATCTGTCGTTCTGAGTTATTGAGCGAGGAAGGCCGTTGGTCGGATAGAAACTCTCCGAGCGAACCAATGGCGGCACTTGAGGGCTGTATAGTCTGGCTGGCACTGGCCGGAATTTCAGTCGAGTTATCTGCGAGAGCTGCAGCAGAGCCGAGAAAGATAAGGATAGGAACAATGATTGTACGATTCATAAACCCACTCCATGTGAAACTGATTAATCCCTGTACAAAATGAAGTTAGGACATGGTCGATAATTGTGCAAATCAATTTACAAAACGAAACAGATGTCATCGAACGGACATGTTTTGGGGAAACATGCGTATTCTGAAGTGGAACTGCAATTTGGCTGATAACTTCAGGAGACCTTAGGCTGAATCCGTAGTAGATCCAGTCCAAGTAAGAAGCATCCTGCGAGTGCTTTTGGCTGAGCGAGCGCTAGCTTCGCTCTCGCGGCAGAAGCGGGAGCGACCTTCCAATCAAAGTATCGGTAGTTGTCACTGAAGCAACGCCATCGCCGCTTCCATCTGAGCGTTGAGATCCTCCTCCTCGCTCATGTCGATATTCGGATCCAACCCCAAACGCCCAAAGGCGGGAATGGTATTCCAGTCCATCTCCGTCCAGGGGTGATCGGTACCCGCCACAAGTTGCAGATTCGCCACCATCACCAGATCGGCATAATCCGCCGCCGGCACCTCGCGCTGGAAATTGGCATACTCCAGCGGCACATTCTGAAGATCGCTCGGGAAATCCCACTTCTTGAGAATCAGCGCGCCAATGCGCGGGTGCAGCTGATCAATGACATTATCCAGCATGATACTACTGATCTGGATGTCCCTGTCCTCCACATAGCGCAGAATAGGCAGCACCCCAATCAGGTGCACAAGCCCCGCCAGCGTGGCCTGATCCGGTTTGAGCTTGGTGTAATGCTGGGCCAGAACGTGGCATACGCCGGCCACTTCAGTGCTGGTTTGCCAGGTGGCGCGCAGCCGCTTGTCGACCATGTCTGAGGTGGCCTGGAACATCTGCTCCATGGCCAGACCCATCGCCAGGTTGCTGGTGTAGGCCATGCCAAGGCGGCTGACCGCCATGTTAAGGTTTTCAATCGCGCGGCTACCCCGGAACAGCGGGCTGTTGCACACCCGGATAATCCGGGCAGAGAGGGCTGTGTCGTTACTGATGACCTTGACCAGGTCAGCGATTGCGGAGTCTTCGGACTCGGCGATGTCCCGAACCTGAAGCGCCACCTCCGGCAGGGTTGGCAGCACCAGTTTGTCGTTCTCAATGGCGTCGGTCAGGTCAGCCTTGATGGTATCTACAATGTTGGCCATGGTCAGTAACGTTCCGCTTGTCTGGGTGCGCCGCTCGCGCGCACGGGGTAAACCGGTATGTGGTTTAATTTATAGCAAATTTTTCCGGTTTTTCCTGTCAACTTATGTATCTGCCTGCGTTGCGGGCTGTTGCTCGGGCACCGGGTAAGGCAAGGGGCGCATGGTCACGGTCACCGAGTCCATGCCCTCCAGCGCCAGGGTGCCTTGCTGAGCGTCGTGCCGGATAACCGCCAGCATCTCTCCCGCCTGGTCAGACGTGAGCTCTGCGTTAACTACCTCGCCAACGCTCTTGCCCTCGCACAGCAGCCTGGTGCCGGGTTCCGGCGCAGTGTCGGAACCCTCAAAACGCAAGCGGAACAGGCTCTTCTTGAGCTGCCCCAGAAAGTGCATTCTGGCGATTACTTCCTGGCCGGTGTAGCAGCCCTTTTTGAAATGAACGCCTTGCAGGTGTTGCAGGTTGAGCATCTGCGGAACATAGGCCTCCCGGGTCTGGGCCGTTAGCCAGGGCACGCCGGCGGAAATGCTGGCAGCGTTCCAATGTGCCATGGGCAACTCGGGCAGTTCCTCCGGTAGGGGTTGATCTCCCTCAAGCTGCCACCATTCGTAGCGGGCCGTCTGGTCACTGGTATCCTCGATTCGAATCAGGATTCCGGAACCGGTGGCCAGCGTCTGCCCCGGCCGGGAAAGCGATTCGGCTGCGTCTCCGCAGGCAGCGATGGCGGCTGGTTTACCGGTCAGGCCAAGGATTCGGGCGGAAGGCAGCACGTCCATGCTGGTTCCGCGGAACAGCATCAGGTACTTGCGGAGGTGGCTCAGGGTGTCATCCGCGAGTTCTGTATCCAGGTCCATCACCAGATCCTGGCCATGCCGCACCATGCGGGTCACACAGTAGGCTCGTCCCTTGGGTGTGCAGGCGGTTGCCCGCAAAGACTGGGTCTGTGTCACCTCATCCACATGCTGGGAAAACTGGCCCTGGACAAATTTGTCGGCGCCCGGGCCGCTGATGCACACCACCAGTCTGTTGGTGAGCTGGGTGTACCCGGCGTCAGACGAATAGTGTGGCCGAGGGTTTTCCGTGGGGTTCATCGTGATCTCCATGTTGGGTCAGCGGAGTTCAATGTGCGTTACGTGTATGGCCGATTCTCAGCCATACGCGCAGGCGTCGGAACTCAGGCTCGGGAGCATTGGCCTGGAATGGCCCGATCTTGCCGGTAATCATTACCATGATGCTACCTGATTTGGAGTCTTGGGGGTGGAGTTTCAAGATCAGGCAGGACGCACCCAGGGTACTTGAGGCGCAGACCCGAACGGATGTCTCGTGGCCATCGCCGAACTGACAGGTTATGCCGCCGCTGTCGGTGCGCAGGGCCTTGACGGCCCTGGGACTGCGTAACAGGCCATAGCGCCGGAAGTTTCGCCAGGCGAAAGCGATTGTGACCGGCACTACCATCAGTAACCAGAGGCTGGTTTCCAGTGCCGCACCAAGGGCAAAAGCGCTGAGCAGTATCCAGGGTGCACTGGCCAGCAGGCCCGTGATGCCGGAGGGGGAGAGAGTCAGATCAATCCGGCTGGACACGGTTCAGGATGATATCAACGATGCGCTGAAGATCCGGGTCTTCCGGCCGGCTGCGTTGCATGAACCATTCGAACATATCGGTGTCTTCGCAGCTCAGCAGTTTCTTGTATCGGGCCTGGTCGTCCGGCTCGAGATCCCGGTACGCTTCCTCCAGGAAGGGCAGCAGCAGAACATCCAGTTCCAGCATGCCCCGGCGGCTGTGCCACCACAGGCGGTGAAATTCGGTATGGTCGTTGGACGCATTGGTGTCTGACATAGTCGGTTGCCTTGAAAAAGAGTGGAGTCTCCCTGTCAGCCCGTCAGGGAGACAGCGTGCGATAAGTGGTGGGTACCAGAACCGTGTCTTGCGGATCGTTCAGCAGGCCCGGGTAGTCCAGTGTGTAATGCAGGCCGCGGCTTTCCTTTCGCTGCAGGGCCGAGCAGATGATCAGGTCGGAAACCGTCACCAGGTTACGCAGCTCGATCAGGTCATTGGTAACCCGGTAATTGCTGTAGAACTCGCCGATTTCCCGGGACAGCAGATCCACCCTGTGCTTGGCCCGCTGCAGACGTTTGGTGGTGCGCACAATGCCCACGTAGTCCCACATGAAATGACGTAATTCGTCCCAGTTGTGAGAAATCACAACGTCTTCATCGGAGTCCCGTACCTGGCTTTCATCCCAGTCCGGTGCGACGGGCGGCTCCGGTATGTCGGATTCCCTCCGGGCAATGTCGGCGGCAGCGGCGCGTCCGTACACCAGGCATTCCAGCAGGGAGTTGCTGGCCATGCGGTTGGCACCGTGCAGGCCGGTGAAGGCAGCTTCGCCCACCACATACAGCTGGTTGATGTCGGTGCGAGCCCGTTCGTCGCTGACAATGCCGCCGCAGGTGTAATGGGCGGCCGGCACCACCGGAATGGGCTCCCTGGTGATGTCGATGCCAAACTCCCGACACTTTTCATAAATGGTGGGGAAGTGGTGCTTGATGAAATCCGCCGGTTTGTGGCTGATGTCCAGGTACAGATGGTCGGCACCCAGGCGTTTCATTTCATGGTCGATGGCCCGGGCGACGATATCCCGGGGCGCCAGTTCGGCACGTTTGTCGAAACGGTCCATGAATCGGCTGCCGTCTGGCAGTTTCAGTACGCCGCCTTCACCGCGAACCGCCTCGGTAATCAGAAACGATTTGGCATGTGGATGGTACAGGCAGGTGGGGTGAAACTGGTTGAATTCCATGTTGGCCACCCGGCACCCGGCCCGCCAGGCCATGGCGATGCCGTCGCCGGATGCACCGTCCGGATTGGTGGTGTAACGGTAGGCCTTGGAGGCGCCGCCGGTGGCAATCACGGTAAATCGGGCGCGGAACAGTTCTACGTGATTGTCTTCCAGGTTCAGTATGTAAGCGCCTACGCATCGGTTGCCTGGCAGGGCGAGTTTGTGGTTGGTGATCAGGTCGACTGCTACCCGGCCCGCTTTAAGATCAATATTGGGGCGAGCCTGGGCCTGGCTGGCCAGTGTGGTCGACACCGCATGGCCGGTGGCATCGGCGGCATGGATGATGCGCCTATGGCTGTGGCCACCTTCCCGGGTCAGGTGGTAGTCTTCGCTGTCGTCCTGGCGGGTAAACTTTACGCCCGAATCAATCAGCCACTGGATGCTCTCTTTGCTGTGCTCCACGGTAAAGCGCACGGCATCTTCATGGCACAGGCCGCCGCCGGCGTTGAGGGTATCCAGGATATGGTTTTCAACGGAGTCGGCATCATCAATCACCGCAGCAATGCCGCCCTGGGCCCAGAGTGTGGCGCCGGAGCTGATGTCTGCCTTGCTGACCACGCACACGCTGAGGTGCTCTGGCAGATTGAGCGCTACGGTCAGACCGGCAGCGCCGCTGCCGATAATGAGAACGTCGTATTCGAAGGACTGTGGCATTGAGTCGTTATCGCGGGCCATAATGTGGACGTGTATTGAACTAAACTTTACGCTTGCTGTCTATTTGGCCTGATGGATAAGCCGCCCGCCGGTTGCTGTCCAGGACCATGGGTTCATGATCGAACGCCGGAAGAGCCGAATGACACAAGCAGCAAATCTTATCAAGGCCACTCCGTTGGCTACCAAGACAGGACATTCTGTTACGTCGTCCATGACTCCTGATAACGACTGGAAACCGGGTGAGCAGACCGACAGTCAGACGGATCTGCAGTTGGTGCGCAAGGTTCGCAATGGCGATCGTGCGGCCTTTGATCTGCTTGTGGTCAAGTATCAGTCGCGGGTGGCCTCCATCATCAGTCGATACGTCTACGACAGCCAGGAAGTAATGGACCTGACCCAGGAAACCTTTGTCAAAGCGTTCCGGGCGGTCGAGCGGTTTCGTGGCGACAGCGCGTTCTACACCTGGCTGTACCGGATTGCCGTTAATACCGCCAAGAACTACCTGGAAGCCCGCGGTCGCCGGCCCCAGGGGTCTGCGGACTCGGCGGACGCCGAGAATTTCGACGACGGCGGTCGGCTGCGGGATGTTGCTTCCCCGGAACGGCTTTTGCAGCGGGAGCAGCTGCAAAAAGCACTGTCGGAAGCAATAGCAGGCCTGCCTGAGGAACTTCGCTCCGCTTTTCTGCTCAGGGAATATGATGGCCTGAGTTATGAGGATATCGCCCGGATTCTGGAATGCCCGATCGGAACTGTTCGGTCGCGGATCTTCAGGGCCCGGGATGCAGTGGACCGGCACTTGGGTCCCTTGCTCAATCATTCAGTGACGTAAATGAGGTTGCATCCGATGGATGAGCGTCTCAGAGAAACCCTGTCCGCGATGATGGACGACGAAGCAGATGAACTATCGGTTCGTCGCCTGTTGTCTCATGGTAATCAGGATGAGGTCAGAAACCAGTGGCAACGCTGGCAACAGGTTCGTGACCTCATGCATGAAAGTCATGGCCCTGAAGAGGGCGTCGATGTGGCGGTGGCTGTACGTGAGGCCCTCGATGGTCATGTACGCCCTGAACCTTCAAGGCTCAAGACTCAGGTTGCCGCAGGCTCCTACTGGCGATGGCCGGTGGCGGCGATGGTCGTTATGGCTCTGGTCATCGGATTTGGCGCCGGCGCCGGATGGGATGGGCAAACCCAGGAGCCGGTGGCTGCGGTGGCAGTGACTGAGCTGTCTGATGAGGATGCACTGGCTTTATCTGCCAGGGTAGAGGAAGTTGCCTTGCAGCGCCTGGACGAAGAGCAGCTTAAACAGATGCGCCAGTTTATGCTCGAACACGCACAGCATAACAGTGTTGGCGCAGGCCGGGGTTCTGTTGGTTATGCCCGGCTGGTGAGTGCCAGCAGTGGCTACTGACGTTGGGGAACGGACGATGAAGTGGGTGGTGAGCAGTTTGGTGTCCCTGGGCCGAAGCGTGTTCGCCGGTGTGCTTGCCGGAGTGTTGATCATGCTGCCTGTTCACGGAGCCAATGCTGAGACGAGCAACGAACTTGCTTCTGCAGATCCCGCTGATGCGATGTCGTGGCTGGAGCGCCTGGGCCCGGCTTTGAACATGACTTCTTACCGAGGTGTCTTCGTCTATGCCCGTGGGGATCAGGTCCATTCCATGAAGATTGCCCATCGGTTTCGGGATGGCCAGGTGGAAGAGCGACTGGTCATGCAGGATGGCGGCAGTGGCGAGATAGTCCGTAAAGGTATGAATGTGGTTTGTGTGCTCCCTGACCGTGGTCGGGTGAGCCTTGATGAAGTGATTCCCTCCGGCCCGTTTGCCGAGGCATTCACAAGTCAGCTGATGCCGTTTGGGCAATGGTATCGCTCGGAGCTTGCTGGTGAAGATCGCATCGCCGGTTATGATGTCGTGACCATCGCGTTAACCGCCCGTGATGACGAGCGTTACAGTCATCGGCTGTGGATGGAAAAAGACACCGGCTTGCTGGTCAAGAGCCAGGTGCGTGACGGTGACGGGGAAGTGCTGGAGCACTTTCAGTTTACCAGTCTCGAAATTACCGATGAAATCGCCGACGAGGAGCTGGAAATACAGACCCGAGGGCGCGAAATAACCCGCACACTGGCAACCAGAGACCCTCAGCAATCGGTGGTCGGCCGCATGAGCGGCTGGACTCTCAACTGGCGGCCGGAGGGCTTCGCACCAGCGGCCGCGCCGCGGTCTGGCAAGGGCAAAGCGGTCGCGTTTTCTGACGGGCTGGCGGCCTTTTCGGTGTTTGTCGAACCGGTTGGCCAGTTGAAAATGCCGACAGGGGCCTCGCGGGTGGGGGCAACCACCATATACATGCGCGAGATCCTGGTCGCCGACAGACCGTTTCTGGTTGCCGTTGTGGGCGAGATTCCCCCGCGTACTGCCCGGAAAGTGGCAGACGCCGTTGAAATAGATGACGCCCTTGCCTTGGAGCTATCAGGCCTGTGATCACCGAGACTGGCAAAGTGGTGGCTCTGAGTGGCGACAGCGTCTGGGTGCAAACCATCCGTGCCAGTGCCTGTGAGAGCTGTTCCGCCAGGGCCGGTTGCGGCCAGAGGGTGTTGGCCAAGGTATCCGGAGGGCGGGCAAATCAGGTTCTGGTGGAGAATACCGTGGGTGCCAGGGTGGGGGATGAGGTGGTGATCGGTATCGATGAACAGTCACTCCTCGCGGCATCCCTGGCTGTGTACGGTGCTCCGCTGCTGCTGATGGTGCTGGCCAGTATCGCCGGTTATCGATGGTTGGGTGGTACTGACGCTGCGGCCATCTTGGGCGCGCTTACAGGGCTGGGGGCAGGATTCTGGTGGGTACGTCGATGGCAGCGTCGGAGTGGTGATCAATACCAGCCGCGGCTGATCAGAGCGAACAGTGCTCATTCCGTGACATGTCTGTGAATCCTACCGTTTTGTAAGTTGAAAAACGGGTTTCCGGCCCCAGAATTACGACGTGATTACAAGCAGAACACGGGGGTCCACATGCCGAGATCAAACACAGAGGTTGCCCGTCTTGCTCCAGTCCGGAGCGCAGGACACTACTGGGCGGCCCTACTGATGCTTTCCGTCATGGTTTCAGTTTTCTGGAGCCAGTCCCTCGCCGCGCGCGGCTTGCCGGACTTTACCGAACTGGTTGAAGAGAACTCCAGCGCGGTAGTGAATATCAGCACCACAAGTGAGCCGCGTAATCAGGGCTCCCGTTTCCAGGGATCGCCGTTCGATGAAAGGCAGCTTGAGCAGTTGCCGCCGTTCCTTCAGGAATTTTTTCGTGGCCCGCAATCACCGTTCGGCGGCTCGCCCCGTTCGCAGCAGCCCCAGCGTTCCATGGGCTCCGGCTTCATTGTGTCAACAGACGGTTATGTACTCACCAACAACCATGTAGTGGAAGGTGCTGACGAGGTCATAGTGCGGTTGAACGACCGTCGTGAATTCCAGGCTACCATTGTCGGCACCGATCCCAGCTCAGACATGGCCGTGCTGAAGATTGAGAACGGTGAGGATCTGCCCGTGGTCAAGGTGGGGCGTTCACGTGACCTCAAGGTTGGCGAATGGGTTTTTGCTATCGGTTCTCCGTTCGGTTTTGACTACACGGTTACGGCAGGCATTGTCAGCGCCCTTGGCCGTTCATTGCCCTCCGAAAACTACGTGCCATTCATCCAGACAGACGTGGCAATCAACCCCGGCAACTCCGGTGGGCCACTGTTCAATCTTGATGGCGAGGTAGTGGGTATCAACTCCCAGATCTATACCCGCTCCGGTGGGTTCATGGGGGTTTCCTTCGCCATTCCCATTGATGACGCGATGAACGTATTCAGCCAGATCCGGGACAAGGGCAGTGTTGCGCGGGGCTGGCTTGGTGTGTTGATTCAGGAAGTAAACCGGGACCTGGCGGAATCTTTTGGCCTGAAACGCCCGAGGGGCGCGCTGATTGCGGAAGTCATGCAGGGGTCGCCGGCTGAGAAGGGAGGCCTGGAATCCGGAGATATCGTGCTGGAATACAACAGCGAGCCGGTTCAGTTGTCATCAGACCTGCCGCCGCTGGTGGGCCGGACGCCGGTGGGCGAATCGGCCCGGCTGACGGTACTGCGGGGTGGCCGGGAAATTGAGTTGGATGTGACCATTGGCCGCTTGCCGGAAGATGGCGATGACAGCTCAGACCCCGTGGTTGGTGAAAACAATGCGCCGTCACAGGACCCGCTGGGCCTGGCGGTTGAATCCCTGACGCCGGAGCAGGCCAGTGCTGCCGGTGTTCAGGGCGGCGTGCTGGTGACCCGGGTAGGCCAGGGGCCGGCAGCGGAAGCCGGGATTCGTTCCCGGGACATCATCACCGAGATTAATCGCGAACAGGTGCGCTCAGTGGAGGATTTCCGGAACGCCACCCGGAAGCTGCCGTCAAACCGGGCGGTTTCGGTCAGAATCGTCCGCCAGGGCCGTGCCATCTATCTGGTGATGAAGCCCTGACACCCTAGAAAACAGGCGTTTCGCAAGCCCCCGGTGTCTTTGACGACAGGCCCGGGGGCTTTTGCTATAATCGCTCGAACTGATAATAAATGGGGTCATGGAACGGACCGTAAACAATGATGACCAGCAAGGAACTTCCCCTCAGACAGCTTCTGCAATTACGCCATGCCTGGATTGCCTGGCTTGTGTTCGTTGTTGCCGTAGCCGCCACCGTGCTTCTATGGCAGGTTTCAATCCGCCTTGTGGAAGACCGCACCGAGGCCCACTTTCGAACCCAGTCCCTGCAGCTGAAAAGCGCCATTGAAGAGCGGTTGCTCAATTATGAGCAGGTGCTGGCAGGCAGTTCCGGTTTGTTCTCGGTAGCCGGGGAAGTCACCAGGGAGCAGTGGCGGGAGTATGTCGAGAAAGTCGATATCGACCGTTACTACCCGGGTATTCAGGGTATCGGTTATGTGCAGCGGATTGGCGTTCGGGATATGGCCGATCACATTGCTTCGGTGCGGGCCGAAGGTGTCTATAACTATCTGGTCAAGCCGCTTGGTACAGGCCCGTTCTATTACCCTATGGTGTACCTGGAACCGGGCACAGATCGCAACCGCAGGGCGCTGGGTTATGATGCCTTCAGTGATCCCATCCATCGGGTAGCAATGGAAAAGGCCCGGGACGATGCTGTGCCAACCGTGACGGGGAAGGTGGTTCTGGTTCAGGAATCGTTGGCGGAAGACCAGGCCGGGTTCCTGATGTACTACCCGGTGTACCAGGGCGGAGAAATTCCGGACATCCGCGCAGAACGGCGAATGATGCTGTCTGGTTATGTGTTCAGTGCCTTCCGGATGAATAACCTGATTGATGGCATTGTCGGCCTTATCTCTCCCTTTCTTGACGTGCGGATCTACGACAGCGGTGTGGTCGCCCGGGATACTCTGATGTATGGCTCCAACCTGGGATCGCTGGACAATGAATTCAGCTTTGAAATGAGCCAGACCATCTCCCACGGCGGCCGGGACTGGCTGTTGCAAACCCGTTCAACACCTGCCTTCGACTTTCTGGCGGCAGACCCTCGCCCACCGATTGTGCTGGGGTCCGGGTTGGCCATCAGTGCTTTGTTGTGCCTGTTTGTGCTGGCGCTGATTCGTTCCCGGCTGATCGCCCAGATCAGCGCTGGCCGTTACCGGGCCATTACCGAAGGAGCTGCCAATGTCACGCTGGTGATGGATCGTCGTGGTGAGCCGCTTTATGCCAGCCCGTCCAGTCGGGACATCCTGGGCTTCGACCCCGACAAGGTTCATTCCATGCAGCTGGAAGCCCAGGTGCATCCGGACGACCTGCCCCTGCTGCAGCGCGGCTTTGAGGAATCCATGCGTGCGCCGGGCAAGCAGATGCCGGTCGTGCGGGCTCGTATCCGGGATGCTGAGGGCCAGTGGCGTGACATGGAAGGCACCTATACCGCCATGTTGTCGGTGCCTGGTGTGAATGGTGTAGTACTGAGCCTGCGGGACCTGACCCAGCTCAAGGCTGCCCAATCCGAGTTGCACCGCCTGGCGTTCTACGACCCGCTCACCGGGCTGGCAAACCGTCAGTTGTTCCGGGACCGGCTGAACCACGTGGTACGCCGGAGTCGCCGCAGTGGTGAACCAGCGGCGCTGATGTTCCTGGATCTCGATGGTTTCAAACGCATTAACGACACTCTGGGGCACGACGCCGGGGACGAACTGCTGAAGCAGGTGGCGCTGTGGCTGGAAGGCTGTGTGCGTGAGGAAGACTCGGTGGCCCGCCTGGGCGGTGACGAGTTTGTGGTGCTGCTGTCCCAGATCAGTGGGCCGGATGCCGCCGGTAAGGTGGCAGAGTCCATACTCCGGCGCCTGTGCCAGCGAATCCGCCTGAACGACCACGAAGTGGGTATTACCGTGAGTATCGGTATCACCATGATCCCTCACGACAGCGAGGATGCCGGTACCCTGATGAAATACGCAGACCTGGCCATGTACCGGGCCAAGGAGCTGGGCCGCAAC
The DNA here is from genome assembly GCF_048595985.1 of Marinobacter sp. GH_1. NCBI lineage: Bacteria > Pseudomonadati > Pseudomonadota > Gammaproteobacteria > Pseudomonadales > Marinobacteraceae > Marinobacter > Marinobacter sp. GH_1. Next base: position 1,061,064 of record NZ_CP184460.1, read on the forward strand.
ACTTATCAGTTCTTCACCCCGGCCATGAATATCAAGGCCGCCCGGCGCTTGCTGCAGCAGGAAGAGCTGGCCACGGCCCTGGATGGCGATCGGTTTGTTCTGCACTATCAGCCCAAGATTGATCTGATCAGCCAGCGGGTGATCGGCGTGGAAGCTTTCCTCCGCTGGCACCATCCGGAAAAGGGGCTGGTGTCGGCGCAGCAGTTCATCAACCTGGCGGAAGAGACCGGTCTGATTGTCCGGCTGGGGGAGCTGGCCCTGCGGCAAGCGTGTATTCAGGTGCAGGCGCTGGAGCGGGCAGGTTTCGAATCCCTGAAGATGGCGGTCAATCTGTCGGTGCGACAGCTGACCGACTCCGGTTTCCTGGACATGATTCGTCAGGTCATTACGGAAACCGGTGTGTCTCCGGAGCGTCTGGAACTGGAAATGCCGGCAGAGCTGTTGAATGAAGACCCGCGTATGCTGCGCGAATTACTGGTGTCGTTGAACGATCTCGGGGTTTGCCTGATCCTGGATGACTTCGGGACCGGTTCCTGCTCGTTGGTCGCGTTACAGCAGCTCCCGCTGGACGTTATCAAGATTGATCATCGGTTCATCCGGGACATTCCCTACAACGTCAGTGCCACGGATGTGGCGTCTGCTGTCATTGCGCTGGCCAAGAAACTGCATCTGACGGTTGTGGCCGAGGGGGTTGAAACCCTGCAGCAGCTCCAGTTCCTGAAATCCGCCGGTTGCGCCCAGTGCCAGGGCAATCTGTTCAGTTACCCGCTGGACGAAGATGCCTTGATCGGGTTCCTGATCCGGCAGTACGAGAAGCCGCTTATTTCCTGATCATGGCAATGGCGGCCCGTTACCGGTAAAATCACGCCGTTCCCGGACCCGGTAGCGGCCATTCCGGGCTCAATCCTACGTCTTATATGAGTAATCATTGTCTGTGACTGAACTGAGCCGAATCCGTAACTTTTCCATTATTGCCCACATTGACCACGGTAAATCCACACTGGCGGATCGTTTTATCCAGATCTGTGGCGGCCTGACAGACCGTGAAATGGCTGAACAGGTTCTTGATTCCATGGATCTGGAACGGGAACGGGGCATCACCATCAAGGCCCAGAGCGTGACGCTCAACTACACCGCCAAAGACGGCGAAACCTACAAGCTGAATTTCATCGACACCCCCGGTCACGTGGATTTTTCCTATGAGGTATCCCGTTCCCTCTACGCCTGTGAGGGTGCGCTGCTGGTGGTAGACGCAGGCCAGGGTGTGGAAGCCCAGTCGGTGGCCAATTGCTATACCGCCATTGAGCAGGGCCTTGAAGTGGTGCCGGTACTGAACAAGATGGACCTGCCCCAGGCGGAGCCGGAGCGGGTGGCGGCGGAAATTGAGGATATCATCGGCATCGAAGCCGCCGATGCGGTGCGCTGCAGTGCCAAAAGCGGTCTGGGCGTGGAAGATGTACTTGAGGATCTGATCAGGAAGATTCCGCCGCCGAAGGGTGACCGCAGTGCACCTCTGCAGGCGCTGATCATCGATTCCTGGTTCGATAACTATCTGGGCGTGGTATCCCTGGTTCGGGTGACCGAGGGCGTTCTGCGTAAAGGCGACAAGATTGTCATCAAGTCCACCAAGAAAGCGTGGAATGCCGACAAGGTAGGTATCTTTAATCCGAAGCCCACCGACACTGATGTTCTGGAAGCCGGTGACGTAGGCTTTGTGGTGGCGGGTATCAAGGATATTCACGGTGCACCGGTGGGCGACACCATCGTGCATCAAAAGTTCGCCGACGAAACCCCGATGCTGCCGGGCTTCAAGAAGGTTCAGCCGCAGGTATACGCAGGCCTGTTCCCGGTCAGCGCTGACGATTATGACGACTTCCGGGATGCCCTCGAAAAGCTGACGCTGAACGACGCCTCCCTGTTTTTTGAGCCTGAGAATTCTGACGCCCTCGGTTTCGGGTTCCGCTGTGGTTTCCTGGGCATGCTGCATATGGAAATTATCCAGGAGCGGCTGGAGCGTGAGTACGATATCGATCTGATTACCACCGCGCCCACGGTAATCTATGAAGTCATTACCAAGCAGGGTGAGACTCTGTCGGTGGACAACCCCTCGCGGCTTCCGGATATTGGCTCTATTGAGGAAATGCGTGAGCCCATCGTGGAGGCGAATATCCTGGTGCCCCAGGAACACCTGGGTAATGTTATTGCCCTGTGTGAAGAGAAGCGGGGTGTTCAGAAGAACATGCACTTCATGTCGACCCAGGTTCAGCTCACCTACGAGTTGCCGATGGCGGAAGTGGTGATGGATTTCTTCGACCGGATCAAGTCTGCCAGCCGAGGTTTTGCCTCGCTGGATTACCACTTCGTGCGGTTCCAGCAGGCCAATTTGGTTCGCCTGGACGTGTTGATTAACGGTGAACGGGTCGACGCCTTGGCATTGATCGTTCATCGGGATCTGGCGCACCGCAAGGGGCGCCAGCTGATCGAGAAGATGAAAGAGCTGATTCCCAGGCAGATGTTTGATATCGCCATCCAGGCGGCAATCGGAACCCAGGTGGTGTCACGGGTTACGGTCAAGGCATTGCGCAAGAACGTTACCGCCAAGTGTTACGGTGGTGACGTCAGCCGGAAGAAGAAACTGCTTCAGAAGCAGAAAGAAGGTAAAAAACGTATGAAGCAGCTAGGCAATGTCGAGGTGCCTCAGGAAGCGTTTCTTGCTGTATTGAAAGTGGATAACTAAAACTAAGGCTCCCGGATGGATATTGATTTTCCGCTGGTACTGGTGGTTCTGACCTTCGCGACTGGATTGATCTGGCTGGCGGATATAGTGTTTTTCAGTAAACGTCGGCAGGCAGCTGGCCCTGACGTTGGCAGTGCCGCGTCTGATGAAAATGCCGAAATCAGTGAACCCTGGTTGGTCGACCTGAGCCGATCGTTCTTCCCGGTGCTGGCCATTGTTCTGGTGCTTCGCTCGTTTCTGGTAGAACCCTTTCAGATTCCCTCCGGTTCGATGCTGCCGACCCTCGAAGTTGGTGATTTTATCCTGGTGAACAAGTACGCCTACGGGCTCCGGTTGCCAGTGGCCGGCACCAAGGTGGTGTCGATGGGTAATCCCGAGCGTGGTGATGTCATGGTGTTCCGTTATCCGGAGGATGGCGCCACCAACTACATCAAACGAGTGATTGGTTTGCCGGGTGACCGGGTGCGCTATCGCGATAAACAGCTGTTCATCAATGATGAACCGGTGGCCAGGGAGTTTGTGGCCCGTCTTCCGCCAATGGAGCGCTGGCGTGAGGAAGTGGGTGGTGTGGAGCACGATGTGTATCTGACCCTGGGCCGGGTTGCAGGCAACGGCGAAGGTGAATGGCTGGTGCCTGATGGCCATTACTTCGTCATGGGGGACAACCGGGACAACAGTAACGACAGCCGGTTCTGGGGCACAGTGCCCGATGAGCTTGTGGTCGGGAAGGCCTTCGCCATCTGGATGCACTGGAAATCGCTGACAAGTCTGCCATCTTTTGATCGAGTGGGTAGCATTGACTAACCCCGTTGTGCCGGAGACAAACATGATGAAAAAGAATAATCCCGTCGGATTACAGCAGCAGGGCGGTAGCGCCCTGACCATGCTGATTGTGGCGATGTTTTTTGGCAGCCTTCTGGCCCTGGGGCTGAAAATCGGCCCTGCCTATCTGGACGATTTCACTATCCAGGAGGCACTGGAGGGTCTTGATGGCACCGAGGGTTTGTCGCGAATGGGGCCGGCGGAAGTGCGCAACCTGATTAACCGGCGCCTGAGTGTCAATAACGTCAGGGGTTTTGACGCCAAACAGATCAGTGTTGAAAAAAATGGCGAGTTCGTGGTCATCAAGGTTGACTACGAGGTTCGCAACCATCTATTCGGAAATGTGGACACCATCGTTCATTTCCAGCATGAGTATGAGTTAAAGGGACAGTGAGTTCACAACCAGATCTGGATCAGTTGCAGCGTCGTATCGGATACACCTTCAAGGAGCCCGAGCGGTTGCTGCTGGCCCTGACCCACAGAAGTTACGGGAACCAGAATAATGAACGCCTGGAGTTCCTTGGGGATTCCATCGTTAATATGGTGATTGCAGAACACTTGTACCTGCACTTCGAGAAAGCCCGTGAAGGTCAGTTGAGCCGGCTCCGAGCGCGGATGGTCAAAGGCGTGACCCTCGCCGAGATTGGTCGCGAATTCCAGTTGGGCCAGTATCTCCGGCTGGGCTCCGGTGAGCTTAAAAGTGGTGGCTACCGGCGCGAGTCGATTCTGGCGGATGCGGTGGAGTCCATCATCGGTGCCATTTACCTGGACAGCGATTTTCATACCTGCCGTGAGCAGGTGCTGCGCTGGTTCGAGCATCGCCTGGCCAATCTGGACATTCAGGACACCCAGAAAGATCCGAAAACCCGGTTGCAGGAATACCTGCAATCCCGGCAGTTCCCGCTGCCTCGTTACGAAGTGATCTCCGTCGACGGTGAAGCCCATGAGCAGACGTTCCACGTCTCCTGTGCCCTACCGTCACTGGATCGAAAGACCAGCGGCACCGGTAGCAGTCGGAGAATTGCTGAACAGCAGGCTGCCCGCAATGCCCTAAAGCAACTGGGCGTGGAGAACTCCTGATGAATGATATTACCCGCCCAGAGAATCCGGACAGCCGTTGTGGTTTTGTCGCCATTGTTGGCCGGCCGAACGTGGGAAAATCCACGCTTCTGAACCATATCCTGGGCCAGAAACTGAGTATTACCTCCCGCAAACCCCAGACCACCCGACATCAGGTGCTGGGTATCAAGACAGACGGGCCGGTACAGGCCATCTATGTGGATACCCCCGGTATGCACGAAGACGAGCCCCGCGCGCTGAACCGTTATATGAACAAAGCGGCGTCGTCTGCCCTGATCGACGTGGACGTGGTGGTGTTCGTGGTGGACCAGCTGGCGTGGACCACAGCCGATGACATGGTGCTGGAGAAATTGTCGCGGTTGAAATGCCCGGTTATCCTTGCAGTTAACAAGGTGGACAAGGTTGAGAACCGGGACAAACTGCTGCCGCACCTTGAGGCACTGTCCAAAAAGCGGGAATTTGCCGAAATTATCCCTTTGTCTGCGTTGAAAGAAACCAACCTCCAGCCACTGGAGGAAGCTGTGGGACGTTTTCTGCCCCAGAGTGTGCACTTCTACCCGGACGATCAGATTACGGATCGCAGCGAGCGCTTTATGGCGTCGGAGATGGTGCGGGAGAAAATTACCCGCCAACTCGGGGCTGAATTGCCTTATTCCGTGGCAGTAGAGATCGAAGAGTTCAAGCACGAGGGGAAAACCCTGCATATCTCGGCCCTGATTCTGGTGGAACGGGAAGGCCAGAAGAAAATCATTATCGGTGACAAGGGCGAGCGCCTGCGCCGCATTGGTCAGGAAGCCCGAGTGGATATGGAACGCATGTTTGGCTCCAAGGTCATGTTACGTTTGTGGGTGAAGGTAAAGCGCGGCTGGGCCGACAGCGACCGGGCATTGAAAAGCCTTGGTATGAGCGATTTCTGAGGTCGCTATGAAGGGAGCGGTGCAGCAGGAGCCCGCTTATGTGATTCACCGGCGTCCCTGGCGGGAAACCGCCTTGCTGGTGGATCTGTTTACCCTGAACCATGGCCGAATGAGTCTGGTGGCGCGCGGCGCCAACAGTGCCAAAAGCCCCCTCAAGGCCCAGCTGCAGCCGTTCCAGCCGTTAATGGTGGACTGGACCGGCAAAAGTGACCTGAAAACACTGGTGCAGCTTGAGGTTCGATCGGCGCCGCTGCTTTCGCAACCCCGTGCCTTGTACAGCGGCCTCTACATCAATGAATTGCTTCAGCGCATTCTGCCAGCGGCAGACCCTCATCCCACCCTGTTTGCGAGTTACATAGAAAGCCTGCAGTCTCTCGCGACACTGGCGGCCAAAACCGATGTAGAGCCAATATTGCGGCACTTTGAACGGGCGTTTGCCGGGGCCCTCGGTTATGACTTTGCCTGGGACGAAGCCACCGATACCGGCTTGCCTGTGGAGGCCGGTGGGTACTACGGTTATGATCCGGTGCAGGGTATTGTGTCTGCCACTGCGTCCGGGGTTCGCTTGCAGCAGATTCCGGGCGAGGCTCTGCTGGCCCTGGCCGAAGGCGACTTTTCCGGTGAGGTGCCGCGCAGGACGGCCAAGCGGATCATGCGTATTCTGATGGACTATCTGTTGCAGGGTAAGCCGTTACACAGCCGCAATCTGTTCAGCCATTCCGTTTCATCATCAGGGAGAACCCCATGAATTCCAGAGTGTTGCTCGGTGTGAATATTGACCACGTGGCCACATTACGCCAGGCCCGCGGCACCCGCTACCCGGACCCGGTTCAGGCGGCACTGGTGGCCGAGGAAGCGGGGGCCGATGGTATTACCATTCACCCCCGGGAAGACCGCCGTCACATTCAGGATCGTGATGTACTGTTGCTGCGCGAAGTCCTGCAAACCAAGATGAACCTGGAAATGGCGGTAACCGACGCCATGCTGGCTTTTGCCGAACAGGTGCGTCCGGAATGTGTCTGCCTGGTGCCGGAGAAGCGCGAAGAGCTGACCACCGAAGGTGGCCTGGATGTCGACGGCCAGGAAGAACGTGTGGCCAAGGCCTGCGATCGCCTGGCAAAGATCGGGGCCGAAGTGTCACTGTTCATTGACCCGGACCCGGTTCAGATTGACGCAGCGGTACGCTGTGGTGCGCCGGTTGTCGAGCTGCACACCGGCGAATACGCCGAAGCGCAGGACCCGGCCGTTCGGGAAAAAGCGTTCAAACAGCTGGCCGATGCCGTCGCCTATGCCCGAAAGAAAGGGTTGATTGTGAACGCTGGCCACGGCCTGCATTATCACAACACCGAGCGGGTGGCGGCGATTCCGGGTATTAACGAGTTGAACATCGGCCACGCCATTGTTGCCAGGGCAGTGTTCACCGGACTGAAAGAGGCGGTCAGGGAGATGCGCGCCATTCTTGAGCGCGCCCGGCCCTGATCCGACCTCAGGTGGTCTCCGGCTGGCGTTGCTGTTCCCTGAACAGTTGCTGCCAGTCGGTTTGTTCACTCCAGATCTGCAGTCGGTCCATGGCTGCCAATAGCTGGTCTTTCTGTAGTTCCATATCCGGCGCCTGGCACTTCAGTGCGGTTTCAAAACGGTTGGCGGCGGTTCTCAGCTCCGGTACGCCGCAGTAGCGGGTTGCGCCGTGGAGCTTGTGTACGCATTCAAGCAGCTCGTCGGTGTCATTGTTGTTCCACAGATCGGCTACCCGCTCGATGTCGGTGTGCAGCTGTTCCAACAACATGCTGAACAGTTCTTCCGCCAGGTCGGCCTTGCCAGCGGCCAGTTGAATGCTTTCATCAACACTCACGCAGTCCTGCTGCATGCGACGGTTTGATGGCCGCAGGGTGCGGCGGGTATCCCGGACTTCCGAGATTTTGAAACTGTCGTTGCTGCTCTTGCAGTCATAACCCGTGTATTCGCGAATCAACTGGACCAGCTGTGTGCTGCTGATCGGTTTTGGCATGTAACCGTCGAAGCCCTGCTGGGTCAGCCGTTCCTGCTCGTCGGCCAGGGCGTGTGCGGTCAGCGCGATGATTGGAGTGTGGTGTGATCCCGTGTCGAGGTCCCGGATACGTGCCGTGGTTTCCACGCCGTCCATGCCTGGCATTTGCAGGTCCATGAACACCAGGTCGAAGGGCTTTTGCCTGGCCTTGGTCAGTGCCTCGAAGCCGCTTGAGGCGCCCTCGGCTTCAAGCCGGCAGTCCTGCAGCAGGGTCATCACCAGTTTCAGGTTGGCGTCGTTGTCATCCACGGCCAGTACACGAGGGACTCTCGAAGGGCCGCTGCTTCTCAGTGGCAGGGACACTTCTCCTGCTCCCTGGTTGCTGGCCTGGATGCCGTGGATCAACAGCAATAGCTCGTCGTAGAAGGCGTCCCGGCACACCGGTTTGGTAAGGTGTCCGCTGGACAGTCCGGACAGCGGCGTGTCGTGGGTTTCCAAGGTGGGGGTCAGCAGCAGTGTTCGGCAGTCCCGCTCCACTTCCAGCGAACGCACCATGTTGCAGTACTGGCTGGAGTTCAGCAGGTGGCGGGTAATGCCGATAATGGCGGCGGCGTAGCCTTCCTGCTTCCGCTGGGCCTCCTCCACGTGTTCTACCAGGGCGGCTGGCGAGGACACCCGTTGTACCGCCACGCCCCAGTCCCGTAACAGGTGTTCGACCGCGAGCCCGGTGGTTTTCTGCTGTTCGAGGTAGATAATCCGCTCGCCGCGCAGGGCGTCTTTCGGCGCGCTGGTATCGGCAGCGGCAGACAGTTCCGGCGTGAGGGTAAACCAGAAGGTAGAGCCCTTGCCGAGTTCGCTTTCCAGGCCAATCTTGCCGCCCATCTCCTCCACTAGTCGCTTGGAAATGGCCAGTCCAAGCCCGGTGCCGCCATACTGCCTGGCGGTTGAGGCGTCGGCCTGGCTGAAGGCATTAAACAACGACTGCTGCTGGGCCCGGGACAGGCCCACTCCGGAGTCCGTGATGCTCAGGCGCAGGGTTACCCGATTACTGTCGGGTGTTTCGTCTTCCAGGCTGGCCCGCAGCACCACTTCACCGGTCTGGGTGAATTTGATGGCGTTATTAACCAGGTTGGTGATGACCTGCTTTACCCGCAGCGGGTCACCCATGATGTTGTCCGGTACATCGTTATAGACAAGCGGCACCAGGTCCAGGTTCTTGGCATGGGCCGCCGGTGCCAGCATGACCATCACCTCTTCCACGATATCCCTTAGCTGGAACGGTACCCGGTCAAGAATCAGCTTGCCGGCCTCGATCTTGGAAAAATCCAGGATGTCGTTAATGATCGTCAGCAGAATCTCGGACGATTTCCGGATGGTGTTCAGGTGGTCCCGTTGCTGGCGGGGCAGGGGGCTTTTCAGCAGCAATTCGGTAAAGCCGATGATGCCATTCAGGGGCGTGCGGATTTCGTGGGACATATTGGCCAGGAATTCGGACTTGATCCGGCTGGCTTCCAGGGCTTCCTTGCGGGCGAAATCCAGTTCGATATTTTGAATTTCAATGGTTTCAAGGGTTTCACGGAGGTCCTCTGTGGCCTGGTCGATGTTCTGCTGCATTTCCGCCTGGGCCTTGCTGAGCTCGGAGGCCATGTCATTCAGGCCGGATTCCAGCTGTTCGAATTCGGGGCCTGCACTGGTGTACACCCGGGTATCCAGCTTACCTTCCTTGAGCCGGGCTACGGCTTCATTGAGCTGGAACACCGGATCGGTGAAGGCCCGGCTCAGGCGCAGGGCTATGGCCATGCTGAGCAGTACCCCGCCAATCACCAGTAGCAGGGAAATCAGTAGCGCCTTGTAGGTTTCCTTTTCGGTGCGGACATGGGACATCTCCACCGCAACCCAGCCCAGCGGTTCCTGTAGCCGGGTAGCCGACTGCCGGACGTCCGGGTCCAGCATGGTTTCAATCATCAGGTCCTGGAGAAAAACCGGTGTCACAAACCGGGTGCTGCTGCCCCGGGTAATCTTTACCGCCAGGTCGGGTTTCAGGGAGGATTCGTCGATGGCATCGGCGCCCCCCGGGCCGGTATGGAGCAAACGCCGGCCGTCAGGTGAGAAGAACGTGATCGAACGGACATCCTGCTCTTCCAGCAGGGCGTTGGACAGGCTGCTCAGCAGGCTGCGGTTGGCAGTGAACAGGCCATACTCGGAGCCGGCAGCAAGCTGGCGGGACAGGGATTCACCTCGATCCCGGAGCAGGTTCTCGATGTTGTTGACCCAGCTGTAAGTGAAAAACAGCCCCAGTAACAAAGTGGTCAACAAGGTGGGAACCAGCGTTACCACCAATACTTTTTTGCGAATGCCCCAGCGCCGCATAATATGTTCCTGCTAGTTTCCTGAGCCTGGCCGGGCCTATCTTGCCCGAAACCGGCACTTCCCTGTGTAATGATCATAGTTGATCTGAATCCCGAAAACTGTGGTAGAGGTTCCGGGAACAAACAGTTATAGCCGCGGGTCATGGATATAGCGACAAGCTGTATTGGGACAATGCGGCCATAACGCGTATGATTCGAACCCAAAAGTGTATCACAGGGTTTCGCTATGATTTTCCCGACCATTGAAGATTATGTAGGGCATACCCCTCTGGTTCGTTTACAGCGTCTGCCGGGGGAAACCTCCAATGTTATTCTGGCCAAGCTGGAAGGCAACAACCCAGCCGGGTCGGTGAAGGACCGGCCGGCCATTAGCATGATTCAGGAAGCCGAACGCCGTGGTGAAATAAAGCCGGGCGATACCCTGATTGAGGCGACATCCGGCAATACCGGTATTGCCCTGGCCATGGCTGCGGCAATCAAAGGTTACCGGATGGTTCTGATCATGCCGGCGAACATGAGCGAGGAGCGCCGCGCCTCCATGCGGGCATACGGAGCGGAGATCGTGACCGTCAGCAAGGAAGAAGGCATGGAAGGGGCACGGGACCTGGCTGCGCGGATGGAATCCGAGGGCAAGGGCAAGGTGCTGGACCAGTTCAGCAACCCGGATAACCCGCTGGCCCATTACCGCACCACCGGCCCGGAAATCTGGGAGCAGACGCAGGGCAAGGTGACTCACTTTGTCAGCTCCATGGGGACCACCGGGACCATTATGGGCGTGTCCCGTTATCTGAAAGAGCGAAATCCCGATATTCAGATTATTGGGTTGCAGCCAGAAGATGGTGCATCCATCCCCGGTATCCGCCGCTGGCCCGAGGCCTATTTGCCGTCGATTTACGACGCTGCCCGGGTAGACCAGGTGTTGGACATTGGCCAGAAAGAAGCAGAAGACACCATGAGGGCGCTGGCCGCCAAAGAAGGAATTTTCTGTGGCGTGTCGTCCGGTGGCTCCATTGCCGCTGCCCTCAAATTATCCCGTGAGGTTGAAAACGCGGTGATCGTGGCCATTATCTGTGACCGCGGAGACCGATACCTGTCTACCGGTGTTTTTCCCGGCGCCTGAACCGGTCATCCAAGCCGGCTACACAAGAGAGATTAACCCCTATGAGTAAGCGTCGCCGCAAGGTTCTGCCCCAGGAACCGGTGCGTTGTGAAATTGAAACCCTTGGCCACGACGGCCGGGGCATTGCCCGGGCCGAAGGTAAAGTCCAGTTTGTGGACGGTGCTCTGCCCGGTGAAACGGTGATGGCAAAGATGGTCAGCACCCGAAGCAAGTTTGATGAGCTGCGTACCCTGGAGGTTCTGGAAGCGGCTCCAGACCGCCAGCAACCGCCCTGTGACTTTGCCGACCTTTGTGGTGGCTGCAGCCTTCAGCACATGAGCGCCGATGCGCAGATCCGGTTCAAGGAAGACACGCTGAGGGAGCATTTTGCCCATTTTGGGGGCATCGAACCCCAGGAGTGGGTTGAACCCATGCGCTCACCCGCTACCCTTGGCTATCGTCGCAAAGCCCGCCTGGGCGTGCGCTATGTGAAAGCCCGGGAGTCGGTGCTGGTAGGATTCCGGGAAAAGCGTAACAGCTTTCTAACGGATATTGACCGTTGTGTGGTGCTGGACCCGCGTATTGGTGATCGCATCAAGCCCCTGCGGGAACTGCTGCATGGCATGGTGGCTTTCGACCGGATTGCCCAGGTAGAAGTGGCCTGTGGTGATGATGTGGCGGCCATGGTGTTCCGTAATATGGACGAACTGGTTCCCGAAGATCGGGAAAAGCTGATTGCCTTTGGTCAGGCCCATGACTTGCATATCTATCTGCAGCCCAAGGGCCCGGATACGGTGCACCGCATCTGGCCGGAATCGTCCGGTCGTGATGGTGAGCGCCTGAGCTACAGCCTGGACGAGTTTGATCTGACCATGAAGTACCATCCGATGGACTTCACTCAGGTCAATGCCGGTATCAATCAGAATATGGTTCATCGTGCAGTGGAGTGGCTGGATGTTCAGCCCGGTGAGCGGGTGCTGGATCTGTTCTGTGGCCTGGGTAACTTTACCCTGCCATTGGCTCGCAAAGGTGGCCGGGTGGTTGGCGTCGAAGGCGATGATGCCATGGTGGTGCGTGGCCGCGAGAACGCACAGCTCAATGGTCTGGATAATGTGGAATTCTTTGGGGCCGATCTGCACGGTGACTTTACCGGGCAAAGCTGGGCCAAAGAGGGTTTCGACAAGATTCTGATCGACCCGCCCCGGTCTGGCGCGGAAGACATCTGCAAGTACCTCACGGCGTTCGGGGCCAGCAGGATTGTCTATGTCTCGTGTAATCCGGCCACTCTGGCAAGAGATGCCGGCGTCATGGTGCGCAACGGTTATCGCCTGGTGCGCGCAGGTGTGATGGATATGTTCCCCCACACTACCCATGTCGAATCCATTGCTCTTTTTGAGCGTGAATGACTCTGACTGATCAGTCGACAGTCAGATGCCGGGGCGCCAGGATCGCGACCCGGGTAACCGGAAAATCAGCGGGTATGCCTCTGCTATGGTAAAAGTTCGGGAAGATTATTCGGTCACTGGTGATGGCGAGATCGACATTGATCGTTGTGTTCGCCACATCGCTGAACAGACGCACCTGGATAATCCGGAGCAGCTCCGGCAGGCCTGTGAAAAAGCGGCCAGGATTGCCGTGCAGGCATTCAGAGAGGATCGCCTCTGGGCGCCCGGCTCCAGTAGTTTCCGTACGGGTCTGGAAATGGCACAGGTGCTGGCCGAACTGCATCTGGACCAGGCCAGTCTGGTGGCTGCGGTGTTGTACCGGGCCGTGCGTGAAGAGCGGGTACCCCTGGAAGAGATCCGCAAGGAATTCGGTGACGAAGTCGCCGGGCTGATCAATGGTGTGCAGCAGATGGCAGCCATTTCGTCGGTGCACCACCCGCTCAAGGGCAATGTGCTGGGCCAGAGTGAAGGGCAACTCGACAATGTCCGGAAAATGCTGGTTACCATGATTGACGACGTCCGGGTTGCGTTGATCAAACTGGCCGAGCGGACCTGTGCGATTCGGGCCGTCAAGGATGCGCCGGAAGAGAAGCGCATGCGGGTGGCCAGGGAAGTCTTCGATATCTACGCGCCCCTGGCACACCGGTTGGGTATTGGTCACATCAAATGGGAGCTGGAAGACCTGTCTTTCCGGTACCTGCACAGCTCAGCGTACAAGAAGATCGCCAAGCTGCTGGATGAGAAGCGGCTGGACCGTGAAGGCTATATCCGGCGAGTAATCGAGACCCTGCAAACCGAACTTCAGGCCTCCGGTATCAAGGGTGAACTCTCCGGCCGGGCCAAGCATATCTACAGTATCTGGCGCAAAATGCGCCGCAAGGGTATCGACTTTTCCCAGGTCTATGATGTCCGTGCGGTGCGCATCCTGGTGCCGGAAGTGCGGGACTGCTATGCCGCTCTGGGCATTGTTCACACCTTGTGGCGGCATATTCCCAACGAGTTTGACGACTACATCGCCAACCCCAAGGAGAACGGCTACCAGTCGCTCCATACCGCGGTGATCGGCCCCGAAGGCAAGGTGATGGAAGTGCAGATCCGCACCCATGCCATGCACGAGGAAGCTGAGTTAGGTGTTTGTGCCCATTGGTTGTACAAGGGCACCGACAAGAACAACAAGTCCACCGGTTACGACGCCAAGATCAACTGGCTGCGGCAGGTGCTGGAGTGGCAGGAAGAGTTGGGCGACTTGTCTGGTTTGGCTGATCACCTGAAGTCAGACGTCGCCTCGGACCGGGTTTATGTCTTCACCCCCGAGGGCCACGTGGTCGACCTGCCCCAGGGTGCCACACCGGTGGATTTCGCTTATCGGGTACACACCGAAATCGGTCACGCCTGCCGGGGTGCCCGGGTGAACAGCCGGATCGTTCCTCTGACCTATCCGCTGAAAACCGGCGACCAGGTATTTATCCTCACCTCCAACAACCCGGCGCCGAGCCGGGACTGGCTGAACCCAAGCCTGGGCTATATCCAGACATCCCGGGCCAGGGCAAAGGTTACCCACTGGTTCAAGCAACAGAATCGTGACCGTAATATCACAGACGGCCACGCTATCCTGGAAGACGAATTCAAGCGTTTGTCGCTGTACGATGTTGATCTGGGGGATTTGGCCAAAAAGGTGAATTACCACTCGCCAGACGATATGTTCGCCGCCATTGGGGCCGGCGATTTGCGGCCTGCGCACGTGGCGAACGTGGCCCAGCAGATGCTGGAGCCGAAGTCTGAACAGCTCGACCTGAAGCTGACCACTGCCCGCAAGAAGGATTATGACACCGAGTCAGACATCCAGATTCTGGGTGTGGGCAAACTCAAGACCCAGGTGGCCAAGTGCTGCAAACCGCTACCGGGTGATGCGATTGGCGGATATATCACGGTTGGGCGTGGTGTCACCGTGCACCGACAGGACTGCCTGACCTTCCTCAGCCTGAGGGAATTCGAGCCCAACCGGATCATCGAGGTGAACTGGGGTGGCAAGCCGGCCTCTGTGTACCCTGTCGATATCGAAATCGAAGCTTACGATCGCTCGGGGCTGTTGCGGGATATAACCCATGTGTTGTCGTCATCCCGCAGTGACGTGCTGGCCCTGAATACCTTGACCAACAAGGATGAGAACATCGCTACCATGAGGGTGACGGTGGAAATCTCCAGCCTGGAACAGTTGGCGCGGTTGCTGGCCCAGATTCGCAACCTGCCGAACATCATCGACGTAAGGCGAAAGCGCGGATGAGCTATTCCATTGATGACCTGAAAACCCTGATGGCCCGGCTCCGGGAGCCAGACACGGGCTGCCCCTGGGACACCCGGCAGACGTTCGCCAGCATCGTGCCCCACACGATAGAAGAAGCCTACGAAGTGGCCGACGCCATTGAACAGGCGGATTACCCGCATCTGAAGGATGAGTTGGGAGACCTGCTGTTCCAGGTGATCTTCTACGCTCAGATGGGGCGTGAGGAAGGGCATTTCGATTTCGATAGCATCGTTGATCACCTGGTCCGCAAACTGATTCGCCGGCATCCCCATGTCTTCCCTGAAGGCACTCTGGAAAGCCGCATTGACCCGAGCAACCGTCCCAGCGAAGCCTGGATCAAGGAGAGCTGGGAGCGTATCAAAGCGGAGGAGCGGGCCGAGAAACCTGTTGTTGAGTCTTCGGTCAGCCGCCTGGATGGCATTGCACGAACCCTGCCGGCCATGGCCCGTGCCGAAAAATTGCAGCGCCGGGCTTCGCGCCATGGCTTTGACTGGCCTGAGGTTGGCCCGGTCTTCGACAAGCTTCACGAGGAGATCGATGAGCTGAAAGACGCATGGCAGGCCGCCCAGAATGGTAGTGGCGACCAGGATGCGGTCGAGGATGAACTGGGTGATCTGCTGTTCGTGTGCGTGAATTTGGCACGATTCATGAAAGTGGATCCTGAGCAGGCCCTGAACCGAACGAACCGCAAATTCGACGCACGTTTTAGGGCGATCGAGGCGGTGCTGGAAAGTGAGGGGCGTGATCTGGATGAGGAGTCCCTTGAAGCGCTGGATGCCATATGGCAGAAGGTCAAGGGGGTTGAAAACCGTTAACGGTCAGTGCCTCGGAACAGTAGCCGATAAGTACAATCCGTTACCAATTTTCAGTCACTGAAATGTCATTCTTCGTCTACACTTCTAGTACGGCTTGCACCATATCGGTGCGCTGTACCGTCAGATAAGATGCAGGGGTGAAGGCACCATGAAAATCAAAGATCTGGTCAAGCATTGGGACAAGCACGGTCGTGGTCGGCTCACTCGTGATGCCGCGTACCTATCGTTGTCTGACCAGCATCACGAGCTGTTGCAGAAAGTGGCAGCGATGTATCCGATGAAATCCTCTCAAGACCTGATGCGTGATCTGATCTCCGCTGCGCTTGATGAGCTGGAAACCAGCTTTCCCTACGTTCAGGGCGACAAAGTGGTTGCTTATGATGAGGATGGTTTTGAGATCTACGAAGACCAGGGGTTGACTCCGCGGTTTGTAGCCCTTAGCCAGAAGCATATCAAGCGGATCAAAGCCCGCCAGCTTGAATCCGTGGCCTGACGCCAGCACCGATTCAGCTCACCACCGGGTTTCCATCAACCCAGGCGCCGTGCGCTTGGGTTGATGTCTGCTCATCTATATTACTTTCCCTTGTCTGCCAGGCGATCCTTCAGCGGCCCCTGAGTAATCAGGTCGTCCAGGGCAGCGGCAATCATGTCATTGAGAATCTCGCTTTCGCTGCGATCTGGATAGAGTTCCGCCAGCGCGGCTACCCGGGCGGCGTCTTCAAGGGGCAGGCGCAGATTGTATTCGTGTGTACGTTCCATCGCCTGTTTTTCCTGTTCCCAGTGCTGGGGCAAATCGGTCACTTTCATGGTGGCTCCTTGGGGCGAGGGGATTGAATCGCCAATAGACTTTTCGAACGGATCCTTAGTATCGTAAGTTTACTTCGTCTCCGTCAATTCAGAAGGAACTCAACGTGACCGAACTGCACCCCGATCTGCGAGAAAATGTGCGTCTGCTGGGCGAATTGCTGGGCCAGAGCATCCAGCGTTTTCCCGGGCAGGACTGCTACGAGCGGATTGAGGAAATTCGCGCGGCCGCCAAAGCCGACCGTCGGCAGGAGAGTGGCTCCGGGCAGCGCCTGGTAACACTTCTGGGGCAACTGAGCGACGATGAACTGTTACCGGTCACCCGCGCCTTCAACCAGTTTCTCAACCTGGCGAACCTGGCCGAGCAGTACCATGGCATTCGCCGTAAGCAGGGACACCCTTCCGACCTGATGGTGGAGTCCCTGGGCGAGGTCTTCGAGCGATTGAAATCCGGAGGCGTTGATCCGGAGGAATTGCACCAGCGGGTGGCGGACCTGCGGATCGAGTTTGTGCTGACCGCCCACCCGACGGAAGTTGCCCGCCGTACCCTGATTCTCAAATACGACGAAATGTCGGATTGCCTGGCCCGGCTCGACCACGACGATCTGATGCCGGCGGAGCGTGATGAGATTGTGGCCCGCCTGTCACAGCTGATTACTGAGGCCTGGCACACCGACGAAATCCGCCATGAGCGGCCGACGGCTGTGGACGAGGCCAAGTGGGGCTTTGCGGTCATCGAGAACAGCCTCTGGCAGGCATTGCCCAGATTCCTTCGAAGCCTGGACCAGTCACTTTCTGATGCAACGGGCAAAGGCCTGCCCCTGCAGAATTCCCCGATTCGCATTGCCTCCTGGATGGGAGGGGACCGAGACGGTAACCCGAACGTGACTCACGATGTGACTCGTCAGGTCTTCCTGCTGGGCCGCTGGATGGCTGCCGATCTTTACCTGCGGGATATTCAGGCTCTGAGGGCCGAGTTATCCATGTGGCAGGCCAGTGATGAACTGAGGGCGCGGGTTGGTGATTGCCGGGAACCCTATCGTCAGGTACTGGCCGAGTTGAGGGAGCGCCTGGTCCGTACCCGGGACTGGGCCGAGGCCGGCGTTAAAGGCCGGGTGGCGGACGAGACCGGTATCCTGTTTGAGAACGAAGACCTGACGGCCCCCCTGGAGCTGTGTTATCGATCGCTGATGGATTGCGGCCTGGCGCAAATTGCCAACGGCCCGCTGTTGGACACCATTCGCCGTGCTCACACATTCGGACTGCCGCTGATTCGCCTGGATATCCGGCAGGAGGCTTCCCGGCATGCGGAGGCAGTGGCAGAGATGGTGGATTATCTGGGGCTGGGAGACTATCTGTCCTGGTCGGAAGACGACCGGCAGGCATTCCTGCTGCGCGAGCTGCAAGGCCGCCGGCCACTGGTGCCCCGCAACTGGGAACCCTCAGAGTCCGTCAAGGAAGTGCTGGCTACCTGCGAGGTGGTGGCGGGCCAGACCCCGGAAGCGCTGGGCTCCTACGTTATCTCCATGGCCAGCAAGCCTTCGGATGTATTGAGCGTGATCCTGCTGTTGCGGGAAGCGGGAATGAAGTTCCCGATGCGTGTGGTGCCGCTGTTTGAAACCCTCAGCGATCTTCAGGGCGCGCCAGACAGCATGGCTGCCCTGTATCAGGTTGATTGGTACCGCGAATACTGTCAGGGCCGCCAGGAGGTGATGATCGGCTATTCGGACTCGTCCAAGGACGCCGGCCAGCTGATGGCAGCCTGGGCCCAGTACCAGGCCCAGGAAAAACTCACCCAGGTGGCCCGCCAGTATGGCGTGCACCTGACCCTGTTCCACGGTCGCGGCGGCACGGTGGGCCGTGGTGGCGGCCCGGCGAACCGGGCGATTCTGTCGCAACCGCCGGGATCGGTGAACGGCAGTTTCCGGATTACCGAGCAGGGGGAAATGATCCGATTCAAGTTCGGTTTGCCCCGGCTGGCGGTACAAAGCCTTACCCTGTACACCACTGCCGTCATTGAAGCGACCCTGGCGCCACCGCCACAACCCGAGGACAGCTGGCGCGAGATGATGGACTGGCTGACGGAGCGTTCCCTCAAATCTTACCGGGAAGTGGTAAGGGAGAACCCGGATTTCGTGCCTTATTTCCGGCAGGTTACACCCGAAACGGCGCTGGGTAAGCTGGCCCTGGGCAGTCGACCGGCGCGCCGGAAAGCCACCGGTGGCGTGGAGAGTTTGCGAGCCATTCCCTGGATTTTTGCCTGGACCCAAATGCGCCTGATGCTGCCCAGCTGGCTGGGCAGCGATGTGGCCCTGGAGGAAGCCGCCCGGCACCAGCGCCTGCCAGAGCTGCGCGAGATGATGCGGGGCTGGCCGTTTTTCCGCACCTATGTCGACATGCTGGAAATGGTGCTGGCCAAAGCCGACCTGCGCATTGCCAGTTATTACGAGCAGACCCTGGTGGAGGATGAAAGCCTCAGGGCCCTGGGGAGTAGCCTCAGGGAACGGCTGAACGGCTGTATCGAGCGTGTGCTGGAGCTCAAGGATCAGCAAGCCCTGTTGGAGAGCGAACCGGTGTTTGCCCATTCCATGAGAGTGCGCAACCCCTACACCGACCCCTTGCATTACCTTCAGGCGGAATTGCTCAAACGCGACCGCGAAAGTGAGGGCAAAGGTGAGGTGCCGGATATGGTGGAGCGGGCGCTGAAAGTCACCATGGCAGGCATCGCCGCTGGTATGCGTAATACGGGCTAACGTGCATAATAACGCCGGGGCCAGAAAGCCCTGAACCGGATAAAGGAGTCTTCCCCGTTGGCACTGTCAGAGCGACTGTCGCATTACCTCGCCCGTAAGGGTATCAGCTATCAGCAGATCGAAATTGCACCGGTAAGCAATCTCGATGCGGCGGTTCTTGCCTCTGGCAAGCCCCAGCATGATTTTATCCAGCCCACGCTGCTGATCGACATCAATGGTGTGGTCATGGCGGTGCATCGCTTCGACAGTACGTTGGATATGGACACCCTGCATCAGTTTACCGGGCGTCGCCTGCAGCCGCTGACCGCGCGCCAGACGGCGAGGCTGTTTGGCGACTGCGAGCCAGGATTCGTGCCACCGGTCGGGAATGCCTGGGATCTGCCGGTGCTGATTGACGAAGATCTCACCACCGCCGACCAAGTGGTGTTCTCAGCTGGCACCAACGATACCCTGGTTGTGATGGATGGCCGCTCGTTCCGGTTGGCACTGGCGGGTGCTCGCGAAGGGCACCTGGTTATCCGGGGGCAGGGTAATGGTTCCCGTGGCGCGCTGAGCCTCGACGAAGTGGCTGACAAACTGCAGAAACTCTATCGTCTTCCGCCCATGCCGGCGCTGGCGTTGCGGATTCTGCGCCTGACCGCCAATACGGAAGCCACCGCCAGAGAGCTGGCGGAACTGATTGAGTTTGACCCGAGCATGACGGCCCAGATCATGCGCTACGCAAGGTCGGCACTGTTCAATTACCCTGGCCAGATCAACTCTGTTCAGGAGGCCGTTACCCGGGTGCTGGGGTTTGATCGGGTCGCCCATATTGCCATGGGTATTGCATCGGTGAGGGCTTTTGATGTGCCTAGGGGTGGAATGCTGGGCATGGATAATTTCTGGCGTCACTCACTTTACTGTGCCTTCCTGTGCCAAAGCCTGGCGGCGCGTTCGGGCCGGGACAAGGGGCTGGCGTATCTGTGCGGGCTGTTGCACAACTTTGGCCTGTTGCTGGTGGGGCACCTGTTTCCCTCTGAATTTCAGGAACTGAACGCTCTTCGGGAGATCAACCCTGAAGCAAGCATGCATTCACTGGAACAGGAAGTGTTTGGCCATAGCGAGCGCCAGGATATCCTGGCGGTTGGCCATGGCGCCATTGGCGGTATTCTGCATCGGCTCTGGCAACTGCCGGAACCTGTCATCAAGGCTGCAGGCATGCACCAGCACCCGGGTTACCATGGTGAGCATGAAGAGTATGTTTTGATGGTCCAACTGGCGAATGCCCTGCTGAAAGAGCAGGGTAT
This sequence comes from Marinobacter sp. GH_1, assembly GCF_048595985.1. Classification (NCBI taxonomy): domain Bacteria; kingdom Pseudomonadati; phylum Pseudomonadota; class Gammaproteobacteria; order Pseudomonadales; family Marinobacteraceae; genus Marinobacter; species Marinobacter sp. GH_1. The sequence goes on from NZ_CP184460.1 coordinate 1,081,483, forward strand.
TGGCGACGAGTTCAACCCGGATGATATCCCCGCACTGACAGAAGCGCTTGGCCTGGAGCCAGCAACACTGGCGCTGGTTCAGGAGGAAATCCAGGCCGTTGCAACCGACCTGGATGTGCTGGCGTCGTCGCTTGCATCCTGAGCAAAACGGCGTCAGGCTTCTGTGCCTGAAGCCCCCTGTGTTCCGGTAATTCCAACCATGATACGGAGGTCGACTTTCTCTGTCGGGGCGGACTTCGTATAATGCTGCCTCAATTTTGGGCAGGCGCGCCAGCAAGTGGGCCTGGAGGCCCTGAGAGGTTGTCGCAAAGGCGACGGTTTTTGCCGCAACTTTTCAAACGATAATATAAGACAACGGGAGCACAACGTTATGAGAATCATCATGTTAGGCGCGCCAGGCGCTGGAAAGGGTACTCAGGCTCAGTTCATTACCGAGCGTTTCGAGATCCCCCAGATCTCTACAGGCGACATGCTCCGTGCCGCCGTCAAGGCCGAGTCCGAGCTGGGCAAACAGGTCAAGGAAGTGATGGCCTCCGGTGGTCTGGTGTCTGACGATATCATCATCGCCCTGATCGATGAGCGTATTCAGCAGCCGGATTGCAAGAACGGTTTCCTGCTGGACGGCTTCCCACGCACCATTCCCCAGGCTGAAGCGCTGAAGAACCAGGGTATCGCCATCGATTACGTGGTGGAAATCGCCGTTGAAGACGAAGAAATTGTCAGCCGTCTGTCTGGCCGTCGCGTGCACGAGGGCAGTGGCCGTATCTATCACGTGAAATACGATCCACCCAAAGTAGAGGGCAAGGACGACGAGACCGGCGAGCCGTTGGTACAGCGTGAAGACGACAAGGAAGAAACCGTACGCAAACGCCTGAACATCTACCACGAGCAAACGGCGCCGCTGATTGGCTTCTACCAGGACTGGGCCAGCAAGGCACCTGCCGACGCGCCCAAGTACGTGCGCGTGGAAGGCATTGGTAGCCTGGACAGCATCCGCGACCAGATCCTGTCCCAGCTTAAGTAATCGAAACCGGAGTAGCCCGGGAGGCTTGATTCTGTGAAGCTTTTAGCACTGGATACGTCTTCTGAGGGCTGCTCCGCCGCTCTATGGCTGGATGGCCAGATCAGCGAGCGGTTTGAACTGGCCCCACGGGGCCACACCCGCCTTCTAATGCCCATGGTTCGCGAACTGCTCGCCGAACAGGGGCTTTCCCCGAACGATCTTGACGCCCTGGCTTTTGCCCGCGGCCCGGGCTCTTTCACCGGTTTGCGTATTGCGACCGGGGTTATCCAGGGGCTGGCCTGGGGGCTTAACTTACCGGTTGTGCCGGTGTCGTCGCTGTCGGCTGTCGCCCTGGACGCCATTGAACAGCACCAGTTGGCCGATGGTGAACACATTGCGGTGGCCTTTGATGCCCGTATGGGCGAAGTGTACTGGGGTACCTTCCTGTGTCAGCAGGGGTTGCCGGTGTTGATCGGCGAGGAGCGGGTCTGCCCGCCCGGGGCGGTGAGCCTGCCGGACTCAGACGTATCAGCGAACTGGACTGGTGCCGGCCAGGGCTGGACATTAAAGGGCGATATGCCCGAAGTGGTGGTCTGCCGGATCAGAGCGGTGGATGACACCCTGGTGCCCCGGGCCGCCATGGTGGCACGATTGGCAGAACAGGATTTTCGCCATGGCATCGCGGTGCCGGCGGAGCTGGCGCAGCCGGTCTATATCCGGGATGAAGTGGCCTGGAAGAAACTGCCCGGTCGTGCGTGAAAGGTCGTTTTCTGATCAGAAATGTTGCCGCCTGCCTTTCCAAGAGGCCCTGGTTCTTCCATAATGCAGCAACACACTTGAACCGTTTCTGTGGTTGCGCATTATGATCGGTGGTATTAATCCGGCCAATTCCTCCCTGATTCAAACGGGTAACAACAACCCGGCACGAGAGCGTACCGATGTCGCCAGGTCCCCGGCCGCTTCTCCCCAGGCCCCCGGCGCCGAGTCGGTTCGCCGTGACCTGAATGCGCCCCAGCAAAGCCGGGATACTGCTCCCGGTAACCAGACGGCTAGTGAAGCGACCGATCGTCGCGTTGAAGCCCGCAGGGCCGCTGAGGATGCCCGGCTTGAACGATTCCGCGCCGACGAGCTGCCTTTGCCAGCCTCAAGAGCGCTTTCGACCTTTGCCGGTGTGGCCGCCGCCGGGCAGGAATTCGAGGGTGGCTCGGTTATTTCCGGTATCGACATTCTCGTCTGATGCCAAACCCTTCCCATGATACTTGCCACTCCCTGACGGCGACCGTTGCCGTTGGTTGCAGCCCGCTGGGTGACCAGATGGCTGCACGACAGTTGGCGGAAGAGCTGGAGTTGCGTTGGCTGGGTATCGTCAAACCCAAACAGGTCCGGGAATTTCCGGTGCTGCTGTACATGGACGACGAAGGGCTTGCCCTCCAGTTGACCGGCAAAGGGGCGCCAGGACCGGTGCGGGCGGAGTTTGTGACCGGCAAAATGGGCTACCGTCGAGAGCATGGCGGCGGTACCGGCCAGTTGGTGGCCCGGGCGGTTGGTTTGCAGAAAACCAGGGCCCAGCTGCACGTACTGGATGCCACTGCCGGCCTCGGCCAGGATGCTTTCGTGCTTGCCAGCCTGGGTTGCCGGTTAACCCTGCTGGAGCGAAACCCGGTGATCCATGCCTTGCTGGCAGATGGCCTGGCAAGGGCCGCACTGAATATCGATTGCGCGCCCCTGGTGGCGCACATGCAGCTTGAAGCCGGCAGTTCCATTGACTGGCTTGAGAGCGCCGGCAAGGATGCGGCGGATGTGGTGTATCTGGACCCGATGTTCCCCCACCGGGACAAAGCCGCCCTGGTCAAAAAGGAAATGCAGGTGTTCCGGCAGGTTGTGGGAGACGATGACGATTCTGAACAGCTGCTTGCCGCAGCCCTGGCCTGTGCCCGTTACCGGGTGGTTGTGAAACGCCCCCGGAAGGCGCCCGCGGTGGCGGGGCCGGAGCCCACTACGCGGCTGGAAGGTAAAAGCAGCCGATACGATATCTATTCCATCAAGGCGCTGCCGGCCTGAGATAACCCGGGCCGGCCCGCCTCAAAGACTTACGCATCCAGCATGGTGACCTGCTGAATGGCTTGTCTTTTCTCAACGCTCAATACCAGCCGGGCATCTTCGGCCACCTCATCCAGACCTTCTCCGTAACAAAGCAGGCCGTTGTCATCGGTGGTCAGCACGCCGGTTTTTTGCATATTGGCGATGAAGTTCCGGAACAGGGTTTTGTCGAAGAACTCCGGCGCATTAAGGCCAAACAGGATAGACATCCGCTCGGCCAGCAGCGTGCTTTGCTCTTCCAGTTCCGCCGCGGTCAGTTTGCCCGAACCATACTTGCGGAGAATGCCCAGGGTAATGTGGTAGCGCTCCAGGGTCTGGATGATAAACCGGGACAGGATGCGGGCCCGCAGCATGGCTTCGGTGCCTTCTTCGGGGCGGCCCAGGCGCTCGTCATCCAGTTGGATAACCAAGCCCTGATCAATCAGCACGTCGATCCACTTGTTAATAACCGATTCCACTTCATCCTGACCGAATTTCAGGAACAGTTCGGACTGCAGGTAAGGGTAGGCAACACTGGTAAGGAACAGAACCTTGTCTCTGCGCAGGCTGGTTTTGTTCTCGAACAGGCTGACAATCAGCGCCGGCAGTGCAAACAGGTGCTGGATGTTGTTGCGGTAGTAAGTCATCAGAATGGCGTTGGCGCCTTCCAGGGCAATGATATCGCCCAGTTTCTGGGGTTGGCGGGTGATCAGCCCCATGTTCTCACAGTAAGCAACCCATTCCCGCGCAGAACCCTCTGGCAAGGTGACGGTGTTGGCGTACGGGTAGGCCCTGAGCAAGTGGGCATACTGGTCCATCAGCCTGATCAGCTGCCCCTCATCCATGGCCAGGCGCTCGGTGCCCAGTAAAACCGTGGCGGTCATGCCAATCGGGTTGACCGCCACCGAAGCGTTGATGTTGCTGGCTACCCGCTTGGACAGTTCATCCACGGCCTCGGTGAGCCACGTAGGCCGGTACTCGGCGTCGTAAGCCTCGCTGCGCCAGCTTTCATGGACTTCGTCCAGAACATCGGCCAGTGGTATGGCGTCACCAAAGTTCACCGCTACCCGGCCGAACGAGTTGGTCAGTTTCCGGGCCGTCTTGGCCAGGCCGAAGACGCTCTCCTTTTGTTTCTTCTTGCCGCGCAGCTCGCCCAGGTAGGAGCGGCCCTCCATCACTTTCTCATAACCGATGTAAACCGGCACGAAGACGATGGGTTTGCGGTGATCCCGCAGGAAACTGCGCACCGTCATCGACAGCATGCCCGGACGTGGTGGCAGCATGCGCCCGGTGCGGGAGCGGCCGCCCTCGACAAAGTATTCCACCGAGTAGCCGCGGGTGAACATCACGTGCATGTATTCGTTGAAAACCGTGGCGTACAGCGGGTTATCCCGGAAGCTGCGGCGCATGAAGAAAGCCCCGCCCCTGCGCAGGATAGGGCCAACAATGGGCATGTTCAGGTTGATGCCGGCGGCAATGTGGGGTGGCATCAGGCCGTTCTTGTAAAGCACGTAGGACAGCAACAGGTAATCGATGTGCGAACGATGGCAGGGAACATAGACCACGGCATGGTCCTGGGCGACTTCCTTGGCCACCTTGATGTTGTTGACGGCGATGCCGTTGTAGATGCGGTTCCAGAGCCAGGCCAGCGCCAGTTCCAGGAACCGGATGGTCACGATGGACATGCTGGCGGCAATTTCGTCCGCGTACTTGTAGGCTTTGGCGCGAACCTTTTCAGGCGGGATGTCGTCTTTGGCGGCGGTTTCCCTTATCGCTTCCTTGACAGCCTGGGTGCGCACCAGGCCTTCCACCAGGGTACGGCGGTGAGACAGGTCAGGCCCCAGCACCGCCTGGCGAACCCGGCGGAAATGGGTGCGCAGAATACGTGCGAGTTTCCGCTTGGCTTTTTCTTCGTTGTTCCGGTATTCGTCGACCACCTGTTTGAGTGACAGGGGCTGGTTAAACTGCACATAGGTGTTGCGACCATGCACCAGAATGATCAGGAACTTCTGCAGCCGCCCGGCAACCGACCAGGTGTCTGACAACAACAGCTTGACCAGGGATTTCTCTTTATCCGGAGAACGGCCCCAAAACAATGAGACAGGAACAATCTGTACGTCCTGTTCGGGATGCTCCAGGCCAAACTGCACGAGGCCGGTGAACTCTTTGGTGGGAACCGGGGTTTGCCGACCTCCGCTGAACGGCCCGCCAATGCGTTTGTACAGATAGAAAAAGGAGTGGGCCGGCCCGTTTTTTACGGGCAGGCTGTCGGTTGCGCCGGGCAGTCGGGCATGGATGACCTCTTGCTCCAGCACCAGGCGGCTGGACAACGAGCTGTATTGGAGCACATAGCACACCGGTTTGTCCGGATCGAGCCCCAGGGCCTCCAGGGTATTGCCGCTGACATCGGTCCTGACCCATAAAAACAGGATCTTGCGGAAAAGAGACAGGATCAGGCTGCGAATGCCCTGATAAAGTCGCATAAGATGTTACTCCGGTACTGGAAACAGGCGCCAAGTTTAACGGGTTGAGGCGGGTGCGGAAAGCGGTATACAGATTCTTGGTAGTGATTGTGATGTGTTACATTGCCGCTCAGACAAACGGTTGCTGATAAGGCAAAAGCATGGTGAGCAAAAGCGAGCAGTGGTTGCCGGGCTGGCATGAGGACGCCCCAGTGCAGGGGGACCTGCTTCTGGCGTTTTCCGGAAACAATGTCCTTAAGCCGGATAACGGCTGGTTGTTGGCCTGGGGCGGTCCGGAAATGGGCGACAGTCGCCCGGAGGCCCTTGCGCTGGGTACCTGGAATGGCCGGCGTCTGTTTGTTTGTACCTTGCCAGACTCCGGGCTACCTGGCGCCCAGTTGGTTACCTTGAGGGACGCCCTGCTGGTGTCACCCGACGCGCCTGCAGATTTGCTCAGTACCGGCTTCCAGGTATTGCAGTGGTGGCAGGATCACCGCTTTTGCGGTCGCTGTGGAGAGCGAACCGAGTCACATCCCCGGGAGCGGGCTCGCTGGTGCAGCCGTTGCAATATTCCCTGGTATCCCCGAATCGCACCCTGTGTGATTGTGGTTATCCGGCGCGGCAGCCAGTTCCTGCTGGCGAGTTCTTCCAGGGTGACCCGGAATTTCTACAGCCTGATTGCCGGTTTTGTCGAGCCAGGGGAAAGCCTTGAGCAGGCCGTGGCCCGGGAAGTAAAAGAAGAGACCGGATTGGACGTTGGCAACATCCGCTACCGGAGTTCCCAACCCTGGCCTTTTCCCCATCAGATGATGGTGGGCTTTTTTGCCGATTTTCAGGGTGGCGAACTCAGCCTGCAGGAAGATGAGCTGGCGGATGCCGGCTGGTTCAGTGCCGACGATCATCCACCCATTCCGCCCGATACCACCATTGCCGGCCGCCTGATCAGTGCCATGAAACAGGAAATTGCCGAGAATGGGAGCGATGCCGGATGATGGCCGGGGCGTCTCCTCGGGTGCTGGTATTCGATTCCGGGGTTGGCGGGCTCAGCGTGGCTGCCCGAATTCACCAGTCGCTTCCCGGTGCGGACCTGGTGTATCTGGCGGACAACGCTGGTTTTCCCTACGGCGGTCAGAGCGAACAGGTGGTGATTGAGCGCTGCTGCTCTCTGATCCGGCAAAGTCTGCAACAGTCGCCTTGTGACATCATCGTGGTGGCCTGCAACACCGCCAGCACGGTGGTGCTTCCGCACCTGCGGGCCATGACGGAGCTGCCGGTTGTGGGTGTGGTGCCAGCTATCAAGCCCGCCGCCGCCTGCACCGTAAATGGTCGGGTTGGGCTACTGGCAACGCCGGCAACGGTACAGCGACCCTATCTGGACAAGCTCATTGCCGAGTTTGCCAGTGACTGCGACGTGGTGCGGCTTGGCCACCCTGGGCTCGTGTGCTGGGCAGAGCAGCTGGTGCAAGGCGCAGAACCGCCCCAGGCAGAACTGGATGCGGCTATGGCGCCACTGCGTGAGGCGGGTGTCGATACCGTAGTGCTCGGCTGTACTCACTATCCGCTGTTGTTACCCTGGCTCCGGAAAAGCCTGCCGGAGGTCACTGCATGGGTGGATTCCGGTGACGCCATCGCTCGCCGGGTCGCCTTTTTGCTGGGTGAATCCGGGCGTTTGGCGGCAGCGGAAACCCCCAGAGCGGATACCGGTGGCGTAGTGTCAGAGGCCCGCTTCACCGGGGACGCCCCGCCGGATGTTGCCCTGTTCATGGCCGAAATGGGGATTTCAGTGGCGCGGGTTTGCGAGCATTGGCCCGGCGTTACAACAGCCGGGTCAGCTTGAACATGGCGAGGAATTCCAGAGCCGGAATAGCGCGTTTATGGCAGCAGTAGGTTTTGAAGTTGTCACCCCGGAAGCGGGATTTGGTGAACTCCAGGCCTTTGAAGTTGTATAGGAAATTGCCTTTCTCGTAGATGCCGTGCATCAAACGTTTCAGTAATCGGCTTTCCTGGTGTTCGGTGGCCTGGTCCAGCGATAGCGGAATCAGGCCCAGGTCCAGGAAGGGCACACCTTCGGCCTTGAAGGTGTCCATGGCGTGGGCCATCAGGGTGTAGAAAATGCCCTGTCGAAAATCGGCGTTGGCGCGGGAGATATTCGGTACGTAACTGATGATCTCGTTGTTGCGGTAGATCGGATCAAAATAGATGAAGCCCACCGCCTTGCCGTCCTGGTAGGCGTAAAAGTGTCGCTCGTTTTCCCGGTAGTCCATTTCCATGGGGCGAATCAGGAAGCGGATCTCGTTGCTCTTGCATTTGCGGGTGCGTATCCAGGCCTCGGAGATTTCTCGGGTGTGGTCGTCACTGAACCGCTCCATGACCGTAATGCCACTCTTCTCAGCCTGATTCAGTGCAGTGCGCAGAATCTGCTTTTTCTTGCCGGTCAGAGACCAGGACTTGAGATCAATCCGGGATTCGCAGCCAAACTGGGTGCCATACAGGCCGAAGCGAAGGTGTAGAAAATCCACCACCGATTTCGAAACCTGGATGTAGCAGGCGTTGGGAAAGGTCTGCTGGAACTTCTCCAGCATGGCGGGGAAATGCTCGGGTGCGCTCACTGGATCGGACAGGACAAAGGTACCGCCCCATTTGCGCATATAGGCAATGTAGCCCATACCCGGCACATCAAAATACTGCATGCCCGGCTGCAGGGTTGAGAACGACTGAGAGTGCTGACCGTATTTCTTGAGGTAGTTGACGCGCTCGGCGAAGCTGAACTGGCCGTCTGCCAGTTCCCTGATGTTGTCGAGGGCAAGAATCTGATCTGACATGATGAAGCTCCCGGTAACCTGTTGTTATTTTGAGTCGGAAGAGATTCAGGCTTGCTTGCGGCCAAGAATCGACCAGTAGCAATCCATGTTCAGAAGTTTGAAATGCTTTTTCTCGGTAACCTGAAGGCCCAGGCGCTGCATGTGTTCCGGGTAGTTGTAGATCTTGTGGAAGGCGTTGTTGGCAAACAGCCAGAAGATGAACACCGCCATGTACCAGTAAAGCTTCTTGAACATGCGGGAGAGGATGTTGCCGGTCGGGTAGCAGAAGTCACCAACCACCACGCTGGCGTCAGCCTTGCCCAGGCGAATCAGGTGTTCCAGCACTTTCACCATCATGTCTTCGTCAAACACGTTGAGGAAAAAGTTCGCCACTACCATGTCGTACTGCTCGAACTCGTTCACCTTCATAATGTCGCTGTGAATGCGGCGGATGGTCAGGTTCGGCGCTTCTTTCTGCTGGGCATCGGCAAACTTGCGGAGCATGGTTTCAGACAAGTCGACCACGGTCACATCGGCGCCCAGTTCGGCGGCGCGGATGGCGTCCCGGCCGTGCCCAACGCCGGCAAACAGGATGCGGTCACCGGGTTTGACGGTTTCCACGTCGAGCATGGCGGTTTTACAGCGGTGAATGTTCTTGCCGCTGTACAGGTTGCTCAGAAAGTCATAGACGGGGCCGATGTACTTGTACTTGTCGCGCATGATGACTGCTGCCTTCTTCTTGTTCGCTGGTTGAACGTCACCGTTATTGTGATTGTTATTCCGACAGCCTGTCGGACAGTCCGGTGATCGGTTACTGATAACCTGAGCTTAGAGAAGGGGTGGGTTCAAAGATGTGCAGTACTGCGCAATTCCAGATACACAAAGTAACGTATCGAAACACTTTGCAAACCGGGTCAATGTTTTAGTTAGGAGTGTCCTACAATCGAAAACCGGTTATCCGGTGTGGGCGAAGGCCAGGCCATCGCGGGTCAGCAGCCGGTCAATATCGGCCGCTGGTCGGGCGGGGCCGTAGAAGAATCCCTGCACCTGATGGCAGCCCAGGCTTGTCAGGTAGTTGAGCTGGTCGTCTGTTTCCACGCCCTCTGCGACGATCTCCAGTTTCAGGCCGTGGGCCATGGCAACGATGGCGTTCACTATGCAGGCGCCGTCCTCTCCGCTGCGAATGGCCCTGACAAAGGATTGATCCACTTTCAGGGTGTGGATGGGCAACCGGTGCAAATAGTTGAGGGAGGAGTAGCCGGTGCCGAAGTCGTCAATGGCGATGCGTACACCGCAATCCGCCAGTTCTTTCAGTTTCCGGCTGATCTGTTCCAGATCGTTCATGATCACGTTCTCGGTGATCTCGATTTCCAGATTGCCGGCAGGAAAACGATGGGACTGGACCTGCTCCAGCAATGTCTCGACAAAGCGCGGATGCTCTACCTGGCTGGGTGACAGGTTGACCGCCAGGCGCAGGTTCGGATGCCCGCTGTTGATCCAGTGTCCTACGTCTCTGCAGGCCTGGTCCAGCACCCGCTCACTGAGCTTGCCGATTAGCCGGGTTTCTTCCGCCAGTGGCAGGAAGTCGCCCGGATAGATCAGCCCCCGTTCCGGATGTTGCCAGCGCACCAGAGCCTCCAGCCCCACCACCTGGTTGGACTTGGAGCAGACTTGAGGCTGGTAGAACACCCTGAGTTCGTCCCGCTCCAGGGCCAGCCGTAAATCCCGTTCAAGGCTGAGCCGGTTGGCGGTATTGATGCTCATGCTGTCGGAATAGAAACGATAGCCATCTTTACCGCGGGCTTTGACGTGATACATGGCAATATCCGCGTTCTGGATCAGCTGGTCCATGGAGTTTCCAGCATCCGGGAACACTGCGATGCCAATACTGACCCCCACAAAGACTTCATGGTTACCCAGCTGGAAAGGATCTTTCAGGGTCTGTATCAGTTTTCTGGCAATGCCCCGGGCGTCTTCCGGGCTGTTTACCGAGGGCAGCAGCAGGGTGAATTCGTCACCGCCGAAGCGCGACAGGGTGTCGCCACGCCGCAGGCACTTCTCCAGCCTGTGGGTGACGGCCTGCAGCAGGCGGTCACCCATGGCGTGGCCCAGGGTGTCGTTGACCACTTTGAACCGATCCAGATCCAGGAACATAACCGCCAGTTTTTGCTTGGCCCGCCGGGCCTGGGTGATGGCCAGCTCCAGGCGGTCCTTGAACAGGGCGCGGTTGGGCAGTCTGGTGAGCAGGTCGTGGTAGGCCTGGAAATTGATGAACGCTTCGGCCTCCTTGCGCTCTGTTACATCCCGGGCGATGCCGTAATAACGGGCCGGCTGGGTGGTCGAGCCGCCCCGGGTGTCGCCGGTCTGGGGCCAGGTTTGCGGGTCTACCGGGAAGGCGGTGATTTCGAAATGCCGGGTTGCCTTGCTACTGCCTCGGGTTTTCAGGCGCACTTCCAGCGTTCTGGGGTTATCCACCGAGATATCCGGCCCCTGCAGGGCATAGGTGCCCCTGGCCACGTCCCGGTCGTCCAGAATGTGCCCAAAATGACGACCGCAGAGCTCCGAAGGCTGATAGCCCAGCAGGCTTTCCACCTTGTTGTTGATGAAACAGATATGGCCGGTTTTATCGAGCATGAATACGATATCCGGTGAACTGTTGACGATGTAGCGGTGCAGGGCTTCGGATTTCTCCAACCGGGTCTGGATCATTTCGTGGGCTTTGATCAGAGACTGTTTGCCCAGTACGCCCTCAACCGTGGTCAGCAGTTCCTCGGGATCAAACGGCTTGCGTATGTAGTCCAGGGCTCCCCGGCGCAATGCCCGACTGACGGTACCGAAAGATCCTTCGCCGCTGACCACAACCACACCGCAATCCGGCTGGTGGCTGGCTATGCGCTCCATCACCGCAAAACCATCGGTGTCGGGCATGTTGAGGTCGAGCAGTGCCAGGTCAAAGGCCTTCCTGGCCAGTTGTTCACAAGCCTGTTTTCCGCCATTGGCTTCGGTTACCTCGAAACCTCGGCCTCTCAGTAATTTGGCCAGGCTGGCCAGGAGGCGTGGTTCGTCATCGGCTATCAGAATCCTGGCCGGTTCGGACCCATGGAAGGGCTGCTTGCTCTGCTCTAATGCCATTGGTCTGCTTCCGCTAATTCGTCAGTCGGTACCATGCTTGTTGTGGCCTGCCGCCGGGAGCAGAATCCGGAAGGTAGTGCCTTCCTGCCCCGTGTGACAAGCGATGATGCCCTCCATGTCATCAATCAGCTGCTTGACAATGCTCAGGCCAAGGCCGCTGTGGCCCTGGCCCTTCGAACTGGCTACCGGCGCATACAGGTTGCGCCTGACGGCCTCGGGAATGCCGGGGCCATTGTCGGTAATTTGTAATTCAACCCAGCGGCGCTGGTTCTGGAATATTGGTGCTGCTGTACTCAAGGAAATCTCGCCATTGCCGGGCTCCAGGCTCTCAACGGCGTTGCGGATCAGATTGATGATGATCTGCCGGACGGCAGAGGCGCTGCCCTGCACCTGGGTGTCCTCACGGCACGGCCTCAGTTTGAGGGTGCGGTCGTCGCCGTTGAACAGGCTGTCCTGAAGGATGCGGGCAAGGCTTTCAAGCTCCCGGTTCAGGTCTGTATCGCTGGTGGTGCCGGGCGCATCGCCGGTGCTGATTTGCAGCAACAGATAGCCTGCCCGATCCAGTTCCTCCTGAATTATGTCGAGGTCTTCCTGGACGGTCTCATCATGCATCCGGGCACGAAGCTGGAAAATGTACTGTTTGATGATGGTCAGGGGGTTGCTGACTTCATGTACCTGGCGACGTATCCGGTCGTGGGCGATCTGGCTGTCGACGCCTGGCCCTTCGGTTGTCTGACCTTCAATCAGCTGCGTAAGCTCGTGGATGAACAGCCGAACCAGCTGGGTAGTGACCTCCATTGATTCGGAGTCGGTGCCCAGGGCAAAGATCGCGTGTTTTTGCCCACCCTGCTGAACAGGAATCGCCAGGAGAGACGGCGTTCTCAGAATGGCCAGCAGTTGCCGGTCAAGTACGCTGGGCTCACGTTCGTTCAGGCTGACCAGAGTGCCGCCGTTCCACGCATCGGTCAGGACGCTGCCGCCAGGCTGGGGCGACAGGCGCAGGTCCGGAAGGTTGGTGCCGGTACCGGAAAGCAGCCTGAGCTCCTCTGCCTCGGGGCCAAAGCACAGGGCCGGCAGTCCGGTCAGGACGCCCAGACTGCTGACGGTACTGGCGATCAGATCGCACGGGGTCGTGCTGTCTGTGGCTCGCAGCTCAAGGGTTTTGCTGGCGATCGCCTGGTGTATCAGGGTTTGCCTGAGCTGCCGGGCGCCTTCCTCACTCTGGTAGGCGGTGTCCAGAGGAATTCCGAAGGAGGCCGCCATGGTGGCTACTTCTTCGTTGATTCTGTCGCAGATTTCCCGTGTCAGGTCTTCCTGCAACCCAAAGATCGTTCCTGCAGCAGCAATGCCCGCTGAGTCTGAGAGGGCAAGCCGGGTCGACAGGCTGATCAGTTTCACCAGGTGGCTGGCGTCCCGGAGCTGGGTTGGTAGCGACTGCTGATATCGCATGGCGTCTGCCGCCAACGGTCCTAACCCCCATACGGTTACAAAATGGGCGGCAATCTCATTCTGGTGGTTGAGGATGTCCTGTTTGCGTTCCTGGGGCTGGGTCTTGATGGCGATCAGTTCACCAATGTTGTGAACCATGCCAAGCAGGAACGCTTCTTCAGGGCTTGGGTAGCGTGTCAGTGTGGCCAGGGCCCGGGCGGTCAGGGCTGTGGTCAGAGAGTGGCGCCAGAAATCCCTCAGTTGCTGCCACTCGTCGCCGCCGAGTTCAAATAGCAATTGTCGCAATGCCGATGTCAGCAGTAGGGTCTGGAAGCGGCGGGTGCCCAGACGAAGCAGTGCCTGCTCAACGGAGCGGATGGGAGGATTACTTCTGTACAGCGCGGAGTTGGCCAATGACAGAAGTCGGGCGACGAGTGCGGTGTCCGTGGCGACAATCTGGCTGATCTCGCGGTAACTGTCTCCGGCATGACATGCTTTCAGCGCCCGCAGGGTTACCTCCGGCAGGCTCGGTAGTTGAAGATCAGCTGCAATATCCATCGCATTAGTCATCGCGCGCCCTTTGTCCTTGCTCCGCGTCATTGTGTTTGCGGGGCAAGGTTCCCTGTTCTGTATCAGAGTTTTATGACAGGGTGTTCATTCTTCTTATAAGTCAGTGAGCTTAGACAATAATTCACATGTGTTAAACCTTTATTGCTGATTTTTTAAGCAGGGTATTTCAAGTCTGTGATATGTGTACCCTTTTTACAGGTTAAAATGTCGCTTATAGTGACAAGCCTATGGATTCGTCTGTTTTCGGTTGCTCAAGCTACGAGGGAAGGCAAAAGTTGCGCCAACCAAGAACCATCGCGGTAACAGGCGGTAAAGGTGGAGTGGGAAAGACCACCGTTGCCGTCAATCTGGCGCTTGCCCTGGCCAAAGCCGGGCAGAAAGTGCTGTTGCTGGACGCGGACACAGACCTTGCCAACGTGAGTCTTTTGGTGGGGCTTTATCCGGAACGCACGCTTGCCGATGTGATCGCCGGCCAGTGTGGTCTGGCTGGTGCGGTGCTGAAAACGCACTACGGGCTGGATATTGTCCCCGGTGCTTCGGGAGTGCAGGACTGCATGGAAATGCCCGATGGCGACAGTCTCAAGCTCCTGAAATCGCTGTATGAGCTGGAGCACCGCTATGATTACGTGATTATCGACACAGCATCGGGGCTCCAGTCAGTCGGGCTGCACATGATCGCTGCGGCGGAGCTGGCTTGCGTGGTGGTCACGCCAGACCCGGCGTCGCTCACCGATGCTTTTTCCCTCATCAAGGTTCTTAAGCGCCGCGGATACCGTCGCAAACCGTCCGTGATTGTCAATATGGCCCAGGGCGCCAGCCAGGCAAGGTCGGTGTTCCAGCGTCTGAACGGTGCCTGCCAGCGGCACCTGCAGTGGACTCTGCATTACCTGGGGGCACTTTGGCGGGATGAAACGCTTCGGCAGTCTGTGCTCAATCAACACCCGGTGACCCTGCTGCCCACCTCTGACCCCTCCTGCCGGCAGTTTCACACCCTGGCGGAAATGCTCAATGTTCATCTGGCGGCACTGCCTCGGCGCAAAGCCGGTATAGCGGCTTACTGGCATCAGGCCGCGCGCCGGCAAGCCGGGCAGGCTGATGCCGCCATTCCCGGTGGTGAATCCGTTGGCGAGCAATGTCGCGCCCTGGTCGGGCAGTTGGAAAAATTGCTGGCGGCAAAGCCGGACGATGCCATGCTCCGGTATGACGCATTTACCCGTCTGTTTGCACTGTTGGGGCGCAACCCTGATGCCGATACCGTGGAGATCGTACAAACCGGGTTGGCATCAATGAAATGGGAGCATCTGCGCCAGGTTGACCGGGATAGGCTGGCGGCCCACCTGCGGCACCTGGCCGAGGATCTGGCGTCACCCTCGGCTCAGCCGAAGCCCGCTGCATTGCCTCAAGGGGTGGAGGGACCACTGTACGATCGAGTCAGTTTTGGCGAGCAGGATCAATTACTTCGTGTGCTGCGGGAGAAACCTTCGGATGTTTCCCTGGATGACCTCTTGCGTTCACTGGCAGGCAGGGATCCTTCCCGATCGTGAACGAGCCAAGAGTATGTGCCCACTTGCTGGTCATTTTTTTAAGGGTTTATGTGTCGTAATTTTGCAGTCTGTCACCGCCCTGTAACGATCGTTGTGCAAGAATTGACCGAAATCGTGGCCCGCATTATGCAGGCAGCTCTGACAGGCGGATGCAAAACGGATGCATACATGTCGGGGCAAAGGAAACCGGCCCCCCGCGACTTTTGACCGGCGTTGATCGCTGGTGACATCGATCTCAGAGAAGGAGTTCTACTATGGCAAACCAGCAAGTGAATCAAAAAGACTCTTCGTCGAAGGTGCTCGGGCAGCTCCGCGGCAAGCGGGTGCTGATTACCGGAACCACCGGCTTCCTGGGAAAGGTGGTTCTGGAGAAGCTGATCAGGTCCGTCCCGGACATTGGTGGCATTTACTTGCTGATTCGGGGCAATAAACGTCATCCTGACGCCCGCAGCCGCTTTGATAATGAGATTGCCACGTCATCGGTATTTGATCGCTTGAGGAGTGTCGATGCGGACTGGTTTGAAACCTTCCTCGAGGAGCGGGTTCATTGCATTACCGGTGAAGTGACGGAACCTTGTTTCGGTATGGGTGAGGACGCCTGGCAGAAACTGGCCGGAGAACTGGATGCCGTGATCAACTCTGCTGCCAGCGTGAACTTCCGGGAGGAGCTGGACAAAGCCCTGACGATCAACACCCTGTGTCTTGAGAATATCGCCGGGCTGGCCCGAGAGAATGCGGAGCTGGCAGTTCTGCAGGTGTCTACCTGCTATGTTAACGGCATGAATTCCGGGCCGGTCACCGAATCGGTGATCAAGCCCGCAGGTGAGTCAGTTCCCCGCTCAAGCGAGGGGTATTACGAGATTGAAGAGCTGGTGCAGTTACTGCAAGACAAGATTGCCGATGTTCGCGCCCGTTACTCCGGTAAAACCCTTGAAAAGAAGTTGGTGGACCTGGGTATTCGGGAAGCAAACCGCTACGGCTGGAGCGACACCTATACCTTTACCAAGTGGTTGGGCGAACAACTGTTGATGAAGGCGCTGAACGGCCGCAGCCTGACCATTGTTCGGCCCTCCATCATTGAAAGTGCCCTGGAAGAGCCTGCCCCTGGCTGGATTGAAGGCGTCAAGGTAGCGGATGCCATTATCCTGGCCTATGCCCGGGAGAAGGTGACCCTGTTCCCGGGTAAGCGCTCGGGTGTGATTGATGTCATTCCGGTGGACCTGGTGGCCAATGCGATTGTTTTGTCGCTTTCCGAAGCCCTGGCAGAACCTGGTCGGCGCAGGATCTACCAGTGCTGCAGTGGCAGCTCCAATCCGGTCTCACTGGGGCAGTTCATCGACCACCTGATGGCGGAATCCAAAGCCAATTACGCCGCCTACGATCATCTGTTCTACCGGCAGCCCAGCAAGCCGTTCATTGCGGTTAACCGTACCCTGTTTGACCTGGTGGTGAGCGGTGTGCGCCTGCCCCTGAGTGTGACAGATAAGGTATTGAAGTTGTTGGGTAATTCCCGTGATCTGAAAATGCTCAAGAACCTGGATACCACCCAGTCACTGGCCACTATTTTTGGTTTCTACACAGCCCCGGATTACATCTTCCACAACGATGAACTGCAGGCGTTGTCTGCCAGAATGGGTGAGGTCGACAAGGGGCTTTTCCCGGTGGACGCACGCCAAATTGATTGGGAAGTCTATCTGCGCAAGATCCACCTGGCGGGTTTGAACCGCTATGCCCTGAAAGAAAGAAAGGTCTACAGTCTTCGGGCTTCCTCGCAGCGCAAAAAAGCTGCCTGATCATCATTCCTGGGTCCGGCCAGCGGCCGGGCCGGCTCTCCCGACGTCCTGTATTGCCATTCCCCGATCTGCAACTATTCTTGATAAAGCCGCTGTTGAGGCTGCTAAGCCCTGCCTTGATCGACGCATTGCTGAACAGGTTAGCCCGAAAATGGCGGTAGGTTAGGACGTTAGTCTAATTCATTGTGCGGTGGCACACATGTTGAACTACATGCATCTGTCTTAAGGGCAAATATCGCCCGACCACCCTGAATTTTAAAAAACCGACAATGACAACAGACTCTGATTAAGGGGGAGCACAATGACTGATAAACAGGTATATCCGGTGAGTCCGGAAGTTGCCGAGCGTGCACTGGTCAGCAAAGAGCAGTATGAAGCAATGTATCGCCAGTCCGTAGAAGACCCGAATACGTTCTGGGGTGAGCACGGTAAGCGCCTTGACTGGATCAAGCCCTATAGCAAGGTCAAGAACAGCACCTACGATTACAACAACCTGTCCATCAAATGGTTTGAAGACGGTGTACTGAACGCCTCCGCCAACTGTCTGGACCGCCACCTGGAGAAACGTGGCGATCAGACGGCCATCATCTTTGAAGGCGACGATCCTTCGGTATCCCGCAACGTGACCTACCGGGAGCTGTACGAAGAGACCTGCAAGTTTGCCAATGCGCTGAAAGCGCAGGGCGTTAAGAAAGGTGATGTGGTCACCATCTACATGCCGATGATTGTGCAGACTGCGGTTGCCATGCTGGCCTGCGCCCGAATCGGTGCGATTCATTCGGTGGTGTTCGGTGGCTTCTCCCCGGAAGCGCTCGCTGCCCGGGTGGTTAACGGCAAATCCCGTTTTGTGATTACCGCTGATGAAGGTCTGCGCGGTGGCCGTGCCATCCCGCTGAAGAAGAATGTGGACCACGCGCTCAAGCACGAGGAAGACGCCAAGGTCGATAAGGTGATCGTGGTTACCCACACCGGCAACAAAGAGGTCCCCTGGACCGAAGGCCGTGACGTTCGTTACGAAGACCTGATCAAAGATGCGCCGGCCGAGTGTAAGCCGGAGCCGATGAACGCGGAAGACCCGCTGTTCATGCTCTACACCTCCGGTTCCACCGGTGCGCCGAAGGGCGTTCTGCACACCATTGGCGGTTATATGGTCTATGCCTCCATGACCCACCAGTATGTGTTCGACTACCACGACGGTGACGTTTACTGGTGTACTGCCGACTTCGGTTGGGTGACCGGCCACAGCTACATTTTGTATGGCCCGCTGGCCAATGGCGCCATCACCTTGCTGTTTGAAGGTGTGCCCAACTACCCGGACAGCTCCCGCATGGGCCAGGTTGTCGACAAGCACAAGGTCAACATCCTGTACACCGCGCCCACTGCAATCCGTGCGCTGATGGCCCAGGGTGAGTCCTGCATGGACGGCACTACTCGAGAAAGTCTCAAACTCTTGGGTTCGGTCGGTGAGCCGATCAATCCCGAGGCGTGGGAGTGGTACCACCGGGTCATCGGTAACAGCAAGTGCCCGATTGTGGACACCTGGTGGCAGACCGAGACTGGCGGAATCCTGATTTCTCCGCTTCCGGGTGCGGTCGACCTGAAGCCGGGTTCCGCCACCAAGCCGTTCTTTGGTGTGCAGCCAGCGCTGGTGGATAACGAAGGCAACATCCTGGAAGGCAAGACCGAGGGTAACTTGGTCATCCTGGACAGCTGGCCGGGTCAGATGCGCACCATTTACGGTGATCACGAGCGGTTCATCCAGACCTACTTCAGCACCTACAAGGGCATGTACTTCACCGGCGACGGTGCCCGTCGCGATGAAGACGGCTACTACTGGATCACCGGCCGGGTGGATGACGTTCTGAACGTGTCTGGCCACCGCCTGGGTACTGCCGAGGTTGAAAGCGCCCTGGTGGCTCACGAGAAGGTGGCCGAGGCTGCCGTGGTTGGCTATCCCCATGAAATCAAGGGGCAGGGCATCTACGTGTACGTGACCCTGGTGCAGGGTGAGGAGCCGTCTGACGAGCTGAAGAAGGAGCTGGTTCAGTGGGTTCGTAAAGAAATCGGCCCGATTGCGTCTCCGGATGTGATTCAATGGGCACCTGGACTGCCGAAAACTCGTTCTGGCAAGATTATGCGCAGGATTTTGCGTAAGATTGCTGCAAACGAGCACGATCAGCTTGGAGATACGTCGACCCTGGCTGATCCGGGCGTAGTGGATGATCTGATCAGCAGCCGGGCGTTCCAGTAACGCCGGCGGCTGACAGCCCTAACCTGTGAGGACTCTGTTGAATGACACAAACAATTATCGTCGCTGATGATCACCCGTTGTTTCGGGCTGCATTGAAACAAGCGGTCAATCAGGCGGTGCCGGATGTCGAGACTGTGGAGGTTGACAGCATCAAGTCACTGCAGGCGGCGGTAGAGTCGCACCCGGATGCAGACCTGATCCTGCTGGATCTGAACATGCCGGGTGCCCATGGTTTCTCCGGGCTGGTGTTCATGCGAGGCCAGTACCCGGGGTTGCCGGTGGTGGTTGTGTCGGGTTCCGAAGACTTGCAGGCCATGCGTCGCTCGATTGACTACGGTGCCTCCGGGTTTATCCCCAAGAGTGCACCGCTGCCAACCATTACCCTGGCCATTCAGGCGGTTCTGGAGGGCGATGTCTGGCTGCCTGAGGGCATAGCCGACAAGATTGAGCGGATGCAGTCTGAATCCACCGATTTCTCGGAGCGCCTGGCGTCTTTGACGCCGCAGCAGTTCCGGGTGTTGGGTATGTTGGCTGAGGGGCTTCTGAACAAGCAGATTGCTTATGATCTGGATGTGTCTGAGGCTACCATCAAGGCGCACATCACGGCGGTGTTCCGCAAGCTGGGTGTTCGTAACCGGACTCAGGCGGTGATTGCCATTCAGCAGATGGAGCTTGATCCTTCGGAGCAGTCGCTCTCGGGGGGCTGAGATTCAGCTTTTAGCAGATGTATTGAGAACGGGCGCCTTCGGGCGCCCGTTTTTTTGTTCTCGAGTTTTGGTGGAGGGGAGAAGGTTGGAGGGCTTTTCTGAAACACGCTGTGAATACGTCCGTGTACGCTCCGCTCCGCCATCCATGGCTCCGCAGGGTTTCAGAAAAGCCCTCCAACCTTCTCCCCCGTAGTCCGGCAGTGAATTTAGAGTACATATGTAACCCCCTATGTCTGGAATGATTAACAAAAATCCGCTGTAGCCATTGTTTAGTTGATTTTCTTGTTATAAATTCGGCGCACACATGTACGCTGTAAATTTATTATTGTCGAAATTCAACTAAGCAAAGGTGCAAAATGAACGCAGCAGTGAAACCGGGAGCGGCGGAGGCCGTGGTGTATGGTAAGCCGGACGAGCGGGAGCTTCGGGACCGGATGAAGAAGGAGCTGCCCGCTGATACGTTCAAGGCCCAGACCTGGCGGGTTATCTGGTTCTTGCCTCTGCAGGCCGTTATCTGGGGTGGGCTGGCGGCGATTCTGATGGCGGGGTTGCCGTGGTATGCCAATCTTGGCCTGGCGTTGCTGGTGGGGCATACCATTGGTTGCCAGGCTTTGTTGGCTCATGAGGTGTTGCACGGGGCATTGGGCATGAGCCGGCGTTGGCAGAATTTTTTTGGCTGGCTGGGGTTTGGTCCGTTGATGGTGCCACCGGAGTTCTGGCGTAAGTGGCACAACGTGGTGCATCACGGTAATACCAACACCGGCGACACAGATCCGGACAGCTTCGGCACGCTGCGCCGCTATAAAACCAATCCCGGGCAGAAGAAGTTTCACAAGCTGGCGCCGGGTTCAGGCACCTGGTACAGCTATCTGTTCCTGACCTATTCGTTCACTTTTCACGCCCAACTGGTGCTGTGGATTCAGGCGAAACACCGAAAGCAGTTCAAGGGCTTTAACCGCAATCTGGCCATTGCTCAGGTGTTTCTGTGTCTGGCGTTGTGGGTTGCTTTGGCGGTTGTCTCGGGCCCGCTGGCGGTGTTCACGGTGCTGATTCCGTTCATGACGGCCAATGCCTTGGGGCAGGGCTATATCCTGACCAATCACTTCCTGCGGCCGCAAACGCCCACGAACAATCCGTTGGATAACTCCATGAGCCTGCGCAGCAACCCGGTTCTGGACCGTTTGCATTTCCGGTTCAGTCATCACATCGAACACCATTTCTTCCCGAAGATGGCCCACAACATGGCGCCGCGGGTTCGGAAGTGGTTGGAGGAAAACGAGCCGGAGCGTTACATGGCGATGCCTCATGGCAAGGCTCTGAATATGCTCTACACCACGCCTCGGGTATACAAGTCCGCCACGGAGCTGGTGGACCCCAACGACGAAAGCCGCGTTTTTGATTTGTTGCCGTTGCAGCGGGAGTTTTCTGCGGCCAATCGGGTTTAAGCTTGGGAGTGTGAGCGTGTTGGGGTGCGCCTTCCAAAACACGCTGTGAATACGTCCATGTACGCTCTGCTCCGCCATCCCTGGCTCCGCAAGGTTTTGGAAGGCGCACCCCAACACGCTCAATCTGACGGCATCGGTGGATTCGAACCAAAGCGAGCTGGAGGCACCCCGAACGGCTAGCTCGTAGGAGCGGATGACCGGTAGGGCTTTCCAAAACTCTGCGGAGCCAGGGATGGCGGAGCCGAAGCGTCACATGGATGTGCCGAAGGAGCGTGTTTTGGAAAGCCCTACCGGTTAGCCGCTCCGGGCTTTAACCAAAAGGCAAAGAACCCGAGCGGCGATCACAAAGGTTAACCGGCGTACCCAAGCTCCTTGTTAACAAGGTTGAACAGCTCGCCACCCTTGTGCCAGCGGTCAAAGTTCTCCAGGAACTGGTCCGTCAGCGCCCGCTTCCAGCCGATGAAATCGCCCGCCATATGCGCCGTCATGATCACATTATCCCGCTCCCAGAGCGGATGATCCTCCGGTAACGGCTCCTCCTCGAACACATCCAGGGCCGCGCCGGCAATTTCGCCGTCGTCCAGCGCCTGGATCAGATCATCCGTCTTCACAATGGGCCCGCGGCCAATATTGATCAGCCTGGCCGACTTCTTCATCGCCGCAAACGCCTTGCTGTCGAACAGTCCCTCGGTTTGCGGTGTCAGTGGTGCGGCAATCACCACAAAGTCCGCATGGCTCAGCTGGTCATACAATTCATCGTTGCCGTGCACCGCTACAAAGTCCGGGTCTTTCTGTCGGGGTGTGCGGGCAATGCCATGGGCATGCATGCCTGCGGCGTTAACCAGTCGGCCGATTTGGCGGCCGATGGAGCCGGCGCCCACCACCAGCACCTGCTTGCCTTCGGCCCGCTCCGTGTCTCGATGCTTCCACTCGTGCTTCAGTTGTAAGCGGATGGACCGGGGGAAATCCTTGGCGAACATCAGAATGCTGCACAGCACATATTCCGCAATGGTCCGGTCGAAGATGCCCCGGGCATTGGTCACGGTAACGTTGCCTTTGATCAGCGCCGGGAACATGAGTGCATCGACACCGGCACTGGTGGCGTGAATCCATTTCAACCGGTCTGCGGTTGGCCAGGCGGCTTCCAGAGCTTCAGTCCGGAAATCGGTCACCATCATGACATCGGTGCCCGGCAGGGTGTCCCGGAGTGTCTGTTCATCGCAGGCGAAGCGAACTTCCGCCCTGGCCTGAACGGCTTCGATGCCGGGAGGCGGTGCCTCGCCAGGCGCTGTCAGAACAGTGACAACCGGTTTGTTGGACGCTGTCATTTCACCTCCGCAGGAATCGCAATGATTGGTTTTAGTCCATCGTTGTAGTCTGGTAGGCGAGTGGGTGTGGGTCAACCTGGCTTGACGGATCCATTGCCTCGGCGGGTTTGTTCAGTCTTTAGTCCCACGGGCCTTGTACCGCTGATTTTTACTGACTAACCTGCAGGGGTAGGTCTTTATTTACCCTGTTATCGGGAGGTGCGTATGGCGGAATCCGCGAACAAGGATACCGGCGAGACCAAGCCGCGGAAAGTGAAGTACCGCAAGACCAAGGCCAGCTGGAACCCGGCCATGCAGGCCATTCCTGTTTCGGGGATTCGCCGGCTGGTGAATATGGCATCCACCATGAAGGATGTGATTCACCTGTCGATAGGGCAGCCAGACCTGCCAACACCAAAGCATATTATTGATGCCTACATTGACGCGCTGAACGCCGGCCAAACCGGCTACACCATGGATGCCGGCCTGCCGGAACTGCTGGTGGCCCTGCGGGATTACTATGGCAAGCGCTACAATCGCAAGCTCACCCGCGACAATATTCTGGTGACAAGCGGTGCCACCGAGGCCATGTACCTGGCCATTTCGGCGACTTCGGCGCCCGGTCGGCAGTTTATCGTGACGGACCCGTCGTTCCTGCTCTATGCACCCCTTATCCGGATGACCGGCGGTGAGGTGAAGTTTGTGCCCACCCGGGCTGAGAACAACCACCAGCTGGACCCGGATGATGTGATCCGGGCCATGGGGGCACGGACATTCGCCCTTATCCTGAATAACCCCAACAATCCGACCGGAGCGGTGTATCCCCGCAGTACGGTCGAGACGATTCTCGAGGAGTGCGCCTATCGCGGGATTCAGGTTTACGCAGATGAGGTCTATGACCACCTGATCTTTGATGATGATGATTTTGCCAGCGTCCTGAACTGTTCTATGGATCTGGATAACATCATGTGCATCAGCAGCTTCTCCAAGACCTACAGCATGGCGGGTTTGCGGGTTGGTTGGGTCATCTCCAGCCAGGCGGCAATCAAGTCGCTAAGGCGCTACCATATGTTTACCACCTCGGTGGCCAATACACCGTCGCAGTTTGCCGGTGTCGCTGCCCTGACGGCAGACCAGCAGTGCGTGCGCGACATGGTGGATATTTATCGCGAGCGTCGGGACAAGATTGTGGAGCTGATCGACCAGACTCCCTATCTGACCGGCTACAAGCCCGGCGGCGCGTTCTTCGCTTTTCCAGATTTGCCGCCCCATGTGGATGGTTCTGATCTGGCGCTCCGGATGCTGAAGGAAACCGGGGTATGTGTGGTGCCGGGTGACGCCTTCGGTGAGCACTGCACCAATGCCCTGCGCTTCAGTTTCTCGACGACCTGTGAGCGGATGGAAGAGGCGTTCGACCGGATCATCCCCTGGATGGCCAAGCAGCAGTTCTGAGCTCGCATGTCTGCGCTTGATTCAGTTCTCGTTCAATGCCCTTACTGCTGGGAGACGCTGGAAATCAGCGTCGACCCCTCGGTGGCTGAACAGGAGTATGTCGAGGATTGCCAGGTGTGCTGTCAGCCCATCGTGCTGACCGTAACGTTTGATGAACGGCTGACCCCAACCGTGCAGGCCCGTGCTGAGAACGACTGACTCCCTCACCAATCGTTAATCAACACGGCTTGCGTGGAAGGCATGCCTGCCGCAGGATAGGGGGCTCGGTTTCAGAGGAAGAAAAATGAAAACATTCATGCAGGTTCGGGCCTGGTTCCCGGTTCTGGTGCTGGCGGTACTGGCCAGTGGTTGTGCGAGCATTTCACCTTATGCCATCTCCGAGGGCGAGATTGAGCGGCATCTCAAGCGGGCCGTGGCCGACTATGATCGGCAGCATTTGCAGAGTGGATCGCCGCTCAGCCTGAGTCTTAGTGATGCAGATATTACCCTGGGGCCGGATGGTCGCGATGTGGCGGTGATTGATCTTCGGGGGCAGGTGGCTTTGAACGCACTGATGGCCAAGCTGCCGGTGGACTTGGCGCTCAAGGTTGAAGGTGCACCAGTGTATGACAGTCAGGAAAAAGCGGTGTACATCCGCCGGCTCCAGCTTCTGGAGAGCTCCATTGATTCACCCTTTTTCAAGGGCGACCTGGCGCCGGTCACGGACAACGTGATGCGGGTGGTGGCCCAGATGCTGGAAACCATGCCGGTGTATCGCCTCAATGAAGAAGACTTTGCCCAGCGGATGCTGGGCATTGTACCCGTGGATATCCGGGTTGCTCCCGGGCGCCTGGAGTTTGTCACCGCCGACAGATGATACCGCCGCGGTTCCAGGATAGGTTCTGTGAGAAAGGCCGAATGATGGATGTCATCCGGTCTTTTCGTTTCTCGAAATGGGTCTCAGGCGGTGGCTTTCAGAGCCTCCTCGAAGATGCCGGTCGCTTCATCAATCTGGTTCTGGGTGACGATCAGTGGCGGCAGCCATCGGACGATTTCCTGGTAAGGCCCGCAGCGCAGCATCAGTAACCCCCGGTTTTCGCATTCCTTGAGGATCTTGCCGGCGCGTTCGCCATCGGGGCAGTCGCCCCGGCGCATTTCAACTCCTACCATCAGGCCTTTGCCCCGGACATCGGCCATCTCCGGATAATCCTTTTTCAGGGCGTGCAGGTTGTCCCACAGGCGTTTGCCCATGCGGTCTGCATTCTCCACCAGGCCTTCTTCGCGAATGACATCAATGGTAGCAATAGCCGCCGCCGCAGCCACGGCATTGCCTCCGTAGGTGCCACCCTGTGAACCGGGCCAGCCTTTGGACATGGTTTCCTCGGAAGCCGCCAGGGCAGAGATCGGGAAGCCGCTGGCCAGGCCCTTGGCGATCATGATGGCGTCCGGGGTGACACCAAAATGCTCATGTGCCCAGAACTTGCCGCTGCGGCCGAAGCCGGCCTGAACTTCATCGAACACCAGCATGATACCGTGTTTGTCGCACCGTTCCCGAAGGCCCTTCAGGAAGCGGGCGTTGGCGGGTACGTAGCCGCCTTCACCCTGAACCGGCTCAATCAGCATGGCTGCGGTTTCCTTAGGGGCGGAATAGGTCACGAAGATTCTGTCCAGCTCCCGCAGGCAGAAGTCGGTGGCTTCATCCAGGCTCCAGCCATAGTGAAAAGCGTGTGGAAAGGGGGCAACCACAACGCCACCCATCATCGGGCTGACACCGGCCCGAAGGGCAACGCTGGAGGTGGTCATGGACAATGACCCCATGGTGCGGCCATGGAAACCGCCATGGAATACAATCACGTTGGGTCGTCCGGTGGCCTGGCGAACCAGTCGAACCGCACCCTCGGCCACCTCGGTGCCAGAGTTGGAGAAGAAAAAGGCATTCAGAGGGTCTGGTGTCAGCTCTCCGAGTTTTTCCGCCAGTTCCGGCAGCCTGGGGTTCATCACCGTGGTTGCCTGGGCGTGAATCATGGTAGCCACCTGTTTTTGGGCAGCGGCCACCACTTTCGGGTGGCAATGGCCAGTGCTGGTGACACCGATGCCGGAGGTGAAATCCAGATACCGACGGCCCTCGGGGTCAATAATATAGGCGCCTTCGCCCTTGGCGGCAGTAATGCCGGTAGCCTGCTTGAGCAGGGGAGACAATTTGCCTTTGTGGTCGGTCATGGGCACCTCCCGAAGTGAATGAAATACCTCTTTAGCAGACTAGTCAGGCCTGCAGGCGTTTACAAATGGCATCGCCAATCTGGCTGGTAGCCCGTTGCTGGTTACCCTGTTCGGCAAGGTCAGCGGCTACTGCGTCGAACAGCTCCTTCCCGGCCTGTGCCAGTTTGGGGTCTTTACGGCCAAGCCAGTCGAGCATGCGCGCCGTGGTAAACAGCATGGCGGTGGGGTCTGCAATACCCTGGCCGGCAATATCCGGTGCGCTGCCATGGGTGGGCTCAAACATGGATGGCATGTGCGGGTCGGTCGGGTTGAGGTTGCAGGAAGGCGCAACGCCCATGCCGCCAGAAAGCACGGCTGCCAGGTCGGTCAGGATATCGCCCTGCAGGTTGCTGGCCACCACCACATCAAAGGCCCAGGGGCACTGAACAAACTTCATGCAGGCGGCGTCTACCAGCTCGTGATGGGTGGCCACGTCGGGAAAGTCGTGGCTGACTTCCTCAAAGACTTCGGTGTACATGTCACCCCAGTAACGTAAGGCATTACGCTTGGTCACCAGGCACACCTGGCTTTCACAGCTTCGGCCATCCAGTGTGCGGAAGGCGCGGGTACGGCCTTCCTGCACCCGCTCACCAGCCCGCTTGCGGGCCTGCTCAAAGCCGTAACGGATGATCCGTTCGGTGGCCCGGCGGGTGAAGACCTCCATCTGGGTGGCCACTTCGTCTGGCTTGCCCTGACGCAGTCGCCCGCCCTGACTGACGTACTCGCCTTCACTGTTCTCGCGAATCACCAGCATATCGATGTCCTTGGCGCGATCATCTTTCAGGTACTGCCTGGCGCCGGGCAACAGTCGCGCAGGGCGTTCACACACCCACTGGTCGAAACCTTTACGCATGTCCAGCAGGGGAGCCAGGGAAATGCTGTCTGGCAGGAGGTACCGGTTGGTGTCGTCCATAGGGCCGGGATCGCCCAGGGCGCCCAGCAGGATGGCATCATAGGCCTTTAGCTGGGTAAGCGCGTCTTCCGGCCAGGATTCTCCGTACTCTTCGTGCCAGGCATGGGATGGCCAGGGAAATCGGGTCCATTCCAGTGCCAGGTTGTGCTTCGCGCGCAGGGTCTCCAGACAGCGGACTGCCTCGGCGACAACTTCCGGGCCGATGCCGTCTCCGGGGGTAACTGCGATGCGAGTGGTCTGGGCCATTCCGGAGCCTCCTAACGTGCGGTGTTTGCGGGTTTTGAACAACAACCCCAGTGTAGTCCTCGGGCTGGCAGATGCCAGTGGTGGTGGCTTTAATTAATTGACGAAGTTTTACGACCCGTTGGTTGATAGCTATAGTGGAAACTAATTGATTCTTTTAAGCTTCAAGTGACATGTATCTGTTTTTTGTTCCGGAGCCCGTGTGAATAAACCCGAAGTACTATTTGATGAGTCACATTGTGAGCAGTGTGCCTGTGGGAACGGTCTGGATTTTGCGTTCAGTTTTGCTTTCCAGCCCATCGTGGACGCGGACAACAAAACGGTGTTTGCCTACGAGGCGCTGGTGCGCGGCCCCGAAGGAGAGGGCGCCATGTCGGTGCTGTCCAGGGTCAATGAAAACAACCGTTATGCGTTTGACCAGATTTGCCGGGTCAAAGCGGTCAAGCTGGCAGCCAAGCTCGACATGCAGCCGCTTCTCAGCATCAACTTCATGCCGAACGCGGTGTACAAGGCTGAATATTGCATCCGGACCACTCTGGCGGCGGCGAAAACCTACAACTTTGATACCCGGAAAATCATCTTCGAGATGATTGAAAACGAGGATCTCAGTTCCGTAGAGCATCTGTCCTCCATCATCGAGGCGTACCAATCGATGGGGTTCAGCACTGCGATTGACGATTTCGGGGCCGGTTACTCCCGCTACAACATCATGATGCTGAGCCCGCCGGATCTCCTGAAGCTGGATATGGCGCTGGTGCGGAATATTCATGACGATTCCAATAAACAGGCGGTTGTGCTTGGAATCATCACCATGATGCGCCATCTTGGTGGTCGGATTATCGCGGAAGGCGTAGAAACCAAAGAGGAATACTTCTGGCTGCGCTCCCAGGGAATTGCGCTCTATCAGGGCTACCTGTTCGCCAAGCCGGGGTTTGAGTGCCTGCCGGAGCCCGTGTTCCCGGACTGACCACCTAAATGTAAAGGATAACTCTGTGCTGTACCGGATTATTACGCTTGTTGGCGGCCTGGTCTTTGTGGTTGCCCTGTTTGCCCTGCTGTGGTTCTTCTGCAAAAAGTTTCTGGAACACCACGGTGTAAAAGAGCAGAGTTCGGATCGGGCCATGGTGCTGGCTACTTGGACCTTTGCCGGCATTGCAGTTGGCCTGGTGTTTGCTGTCGTGGGCTCGTTTGTGCTCGGCCCCTGGGCTTTCTATCGCACCTTGCGGGGCCACGACGTGCCAGTGTCAGACGCCGCCGCAATCTGGTGGGGTTTTGGAATTGTAGTGCTTTCCCTGGGCATTACCGCTGCCGGTTTCTTCGGCTTCCTTGCCCTGGTAGGCGCCTACTGATGTTGTGGCAGGCTGCGTAGCAGGTCCCGGAACCACACCAGCGCAGGCTCCCGCTCATAAGCCTTGTGCCAGTACAGATGCACATCAATGGAGGGCATCTGTGCCGGCGGGCTCATCACTTCTATCTCCCCCCGCTCGGCAATGATCCGTGCGTAGGTTTCCGGCATGGTCAACAGCAAGTCGGAATTCTCCACCACCCGGCAGGCAGCATAATAGTGCTGGCAACGCAGCCTTATGCTGCGCTGCACGCCGTGCCGGGACAGCTCAAAGTCCTCAATACCCGGGCCCTCGGTACGGGACGAAACCAGTACATGTTTTGCCTTCAGGTACGCCGGCATATCCAGCCCGTCTTTAATGGCCGGGTGCCCCTTGCGCGCCAACACCACCAGGCGGTCCTGCCGAAGCAGTTCATGGCTGGTCTGATTGCTGACCGGCAGCAATACATCAATGGCGAAATCCAGTTTGCCGGCGGCTAACTGGGTTTCCATATCCCGCCTTGGTATCCGCTGGGAGACAATCTCCATGTCCGGGTAGGGTGCCAGTTTGCCCATCAACTGGGGCAGAAAGGTAGACTCCAGCACATCCCGCAACCCCAGTGTGTAAGTCTTGCGCTGACTGGCTGGGTCAAAGGCATGGAACTGGTTTACCGCGCTTTGCACCTGATTCAGCCCCGGCCGCATCGACTCCAGAAACCGGCGTGCTAACGGAGTGGGCACCATCTGGTTACCCTGGCGGGTAAACAATGGGTCATCAAAGTGATCCCGCAGCCGCGCCAGGGAATGGCTCACCGCGGGCTGCGTCAGGTGCAGCGCCCTGGCGGCGCGGGTCAGGCTGCCCTCCCGATAAATGGTATCGAAAACATGCAGCAGGTTAAGGTCCAGTCGATTCAGGGCCATAAGGCGCGTCCGGTTTCGGAATAAGTAAGGGTAATGATAAACGATAAGAACAATTCAGTCGCGTAATAGCGCGTTGGCTCCTAGACTGTTTTCCATCTGAACAAAAGTGCGCCCCGGTTGGGGCAGGCAAGCGCGAGGAGCTGCACCATGGATTTCAATATTTCCGAAAAAGGCCAGGATTACCTCAAACGCGTGAAGCAGTTCATGCGTGACGAGATCTTTCCCATTGAAGAGCAGTACCACAAGGAGCTTGCCTCCCTGGAAAACCGCTGGGTGGTGTTGCCGATCATCAAAGAACTGAAAGAAAAAGCCAAGGCCCAGGGCCTGTGGAACATGTTCTTTCCGGACGACAAATACGGCTGTGGCCTGCTCAACTCCGACTACGCCCTGATTGCCGAGGAAACCGGCCGCAGCTTCATCGCCCCGGAAATCTTCAACTGCAACGCGCCAGACACCGGCAACATGGAAGTGCTGATCCACTACGGATCGGAAGAGCAGAAAGCCGAGTGGCTGCCAAAATTGATGAGCGGCGAAATCCGCTCCGCCTTCTGCATGACCGAACCGGCGGTTGCCTCCTCCGACGCCACCAACATGGAAGCCACCGCGATGGTTGAAGGTGACGAAGTGGTGCTCAACGGCCGTAAATGGTGGAGCACTGGCATCGGCCATCCGGACTGCAAAGTGGGTATCTTCATGGGCGTGACAGACCCGGACGCCCAGAAACACCGCCGCCACTCCATGGTGCTGGTGCCACTGGACACCCCGGGCATCACCATCGAGCGCATGCTGCCGGTCTTCGGCGCCTACGATGAGCCATACGGCCACGGCCAGGTACTGTTCGACAACGTACGCCTGCCCAAAAGCGCCATCATCGCCGGCCCCGGCCGAGGCTTCGAAATCGCTCAAGGACGTTTGGGGCCGGGCCGCGTGCACCACTGCATGCGCGCCATCGGCGCCGCTGAGCGCACCCTGGAGCTCATGATCAAGCGCGCCATGACCCGCGAAGCCTTCGGCCGTCCCATCGCCAAGTTGGGTGGCAACCCGGATGTCATCGCCAATGCCCGCATGAACATTGAGCAGGCGCGTTTGTTGACGTTGAAGTGTGCCTGGGCGTTGGATACCAAGGGCATTATGGGTGCGCTGCAGGAGGTGTCGATGATCAAGGCGGTGGTGCCGGCGATGCTGCAGCAGATTGTGGATGACGCGATTCAGGTTCACGGTGGGGCTGGTGTCAGTGACGATGATTTCCCGCTGACGGCATTGTTCGGTTACGCTCGGGTACTAAGGTTGGCCGATGGCCCGGACGAAGTTCATCGGGCGATGGTGGCTCGGTTGGAGCTCCGGAAGTATAAGTCCTGAGCCGTTAATCCAAACATTGGGTGCCGGGAGCAGGTGGGAGAAGCTTTCTGAAACACGCTCCTTCGGCACATCCATGTGGCGCTTGGGCTCCGCCATCCCTGGCTCCGCACAGTTTCATAAAGCTTCTCCCACCTGCTCCTGCAGGCATGGTCGGGGGATTCTGAACGGCTAACGCAACCATTTGGGAGCTGATGTCGGGTAGCAGCTCTTACTCTAATGAAAAAGAAAGTGAACTCCCAAACATAACGGAGAGAAACACAGATGACACAGCGAGTATTTATAACCGGCGGGGCCAGTGGCCTGGGTCGGGCGATTGCATTGCGGTATGCCAAAGAAGGCGCGAAAGTCTGCATTGGGGACATTAACCCGGAGCAGGGCGTGGCCGTTGAGGCGGAACTGAACAACGCGGGCGGCGAGGGCTATTTCGTTGAGTGCGACGTTCGCCGCCTGAGTGACTTCGAGAAAGTCCGTGATGACCTGGTTCAGAAATGGGGCGGCGTGGACGTTGTCGTCAACAACGCTGGCGTTGCCTCCGCAGGCTCCATCGAAGACACCACCATAGGCGACTGGGAGTGGATCCTCGATATCAACGTACTGGGCGTTGTGCGTGGCTGCAAAGCCTTTACGCCGCTGTTCAAGGAACAGGGTTCCGGCGCGTTTGTGAATGTGGCCTCCATGGCCGGGCTTATGCTGGCGCCCCTGATGGACAGCTACAATGTGTCCAAGGCCGGGGTGATTGCCCTGTCTGAAACCCTCAGCCAGGAGCTGCGGGATTCCGGTATTCACGTCAGCTGTGTGTGCCCGGCGTTTTTCCAGACCAACCTGGCCAGCACCATGCGGTCGGATATTCCCGGCATCCAGCAGAACGTCAACAAGCTGATGAAGCGGTCCAACATCACCGCCGAAAACGTGGCCGAAGATATCTTCCGCAGCGTGAAAGACAAAGACTTCTGGGTACTGCCCCACGCCAAAGAGCGCCGGATGTGGATGCTCAAGCGCCATGCGCCCTGGGCGTTTGACTGGTTGATGCACCAGGAAACCAAGCGCTGGATGAGCAAGATGGGTGGCAAGGCGAACGCCTGAATACATCACAGGAGAGATTGAATGACTCAGATCGACCAGGCCGTAGACATCCGGGAAGGCGAAGAGCTGGATATCAGCGCCGTCGACCAGTTCATGAAACAGGCCATTCCCGGCCTGGAAGGGCAGCCGAGTATCAAGCAGTATCCCGGCGGCGCCTCCAACCTGACCTATCAGGTGGACTACGGCGAGCAGTCTTACGTACTGCGCCGGCCACCGTTCGGCAAGATTGCCAAGTCGGCCCACGACATGCTGCGGGAAGCGCGGGTGATGGACGCGTTGAAGCCGGTTTACCCCTATGTGCCCAACATTGTCGCCATCTGCGATGATCACGGCGTGCTGGGGTGTGATTTCTATGTGATGGAGAGGCTCAAGGGCATCATCCTGCGCCAGGATTTCCCCAAGGATTTCGAGCTGAGTGCGGAAGATACCCGCAAGCTGTGCCTG
Organism: Marinobacter sp. GH_1; assembly: GCF_048595985.1. NCBI lineage: Bacteria > Pseudomonadati > Pseudomonadota > Gammaproteobacteria > Pseudomonadales > Marinobacteraceae > Marinobacter > Marinobacter sp. GH_1. The sequence goes on from NZ_CP184460.1 coordinate 1,113,982, forward strand.
AACGTGATCGACAAGCTGGTGGACCTGCACACCGTGGATGCCACGGCAGCCGGCCTGGACAAACTGGGTAAGGGTGCCGGCTACGTGCAGCGCCAGATTGGAGGCTGGAGCGACCGTTTCCGCAAGGCCCGCACCGAGGATGTCGGTGACTTTGAACAAGTGATGGCGTGGCTGAACGACAAGATGCCGGACGACATCGCCCAGGTTGTCATCCACAACGATTTCCGTTTCGACAATGTGGTTCTGAACCCGGACAACCCGTTTGAAGTGATTGGCGTGCTGGACTGGGAAATGGCCACCATCGGTGACCCGCTGATGGACCTGGGCAACAGCCTGGCGTACTGGATTGAAGCGGACGACGAAGGCCCGTTCCAGATGCTGCGGCGCCAACCCACCCACCGGCCGGGCATGCTGACCCGCAAGGAAGTGGTGGACTACTATATGGAGAAATCCGGCTTCCGGTCTGAAAAGTTCGATTTCTACGAAATCTACGGTCTGTTCCGATTGGCAGTGATTGTCCAGCAGATCTATTACCGCTTCTATCATGGACAGACCAAAGACAAGCGCTTTGCCGCCTTCGGCCACGCTGCCAATTATCTGGAGAAACGGTGCCAGCGCCTGATCAGCGAGAGCTCGCTGTAATGGCCACGATTTATCTGGTGCGCCACGGCCAGGCCAGTTTTGGCAAAGAGAACTATGACCAGCTCTCTCCGCGAGGCTGGGAGCAGGGCAGGATCCTGGGTCGCTGGTTGGCCGACAAGGTGGAGCCCGGCGCCATTTTTGGCGGTAACCTGCAGCGCCATCGGGAAACCGTGGAAGCGATCACCACCGGTTACGGTGCAAGCCTGCCGGATATGCAGGTGATGGAAGGCTTGAACGAGTTTGATCACGTTGAAGTGGTGGAGCGCCTGCGCCCGGAATGGGCGGACAAACAGGTGATGGCCCGGGACCTGGCCAGTTTCCCGAAGCCGGCAAGGGCATTTCAGCAGGCCTTTGAAAAAGCGGTCGCCCGCTGGGTGAGTGGCGAGTATGACCACGAATACGCGGAATCCTGGCAGGGTTTCCGGCAGCGGGTGAGCAGTGCGCTGAATCAACTGATTGAGCTGGCGGACGGTGCCGATGTCATTGTCTCAACCTCCGGCGGGCCCATTGCAGTGATTGCCCAGCACCTGCTGGAGTTGTCCGACCACAAGGCGCTGGAGATGAACAACGTGATTGCCAACACCAGCGTGTCCCGCATTCTGTATTCCGGCCCCCGGCGCAGCCTGGCCGTATTCAACAACTATAGCCACCTGGAAGCGGAAGACCCCGCCCTGGTGACATTCCGATAATCTGAGGGAAATCCATGAGCAACGTAAACCTGTTCGACCTGACTGGCAAAGTCGCCCTGGTAACCGGTGCCAGCCGTGGCATCGGCGAGAGCATCGCCCGCACGCTGGCCCACTACGGCGCCCACGTGATCGTCAGCAGCCGCAAGATTGACGGTTGTGAAGCCGTGGCCAGCCGCATCCGTGCCGATGGTGGAAGCGCCGAAGCCTTCGCCTGCCACATCGGCGAGATGGACCAGATTGAAGCGGTGTGGGAGCATATTGCAAAAGAGCACGGCAAGCTGGATATCCTGGTAAACAACGCCGCCGCCAACCCGTATTTTGGCCCGGTGGAAGATACCGACCTGAGCGCTTTTCACAAAACCGTGGACGTGAACATCCGTGGCTACTTCTTCATGTGTGCCCGTGGCGCCCAGCTGATGAAGAAAAACGGTGGCGGCTCCATTGTTAACGTGGCCTCGGTGAACGGTGTGAACCCCGGTCACTTCCAGGGCATCTATTCGGTGACCAAGGCGGCGGTGATTTCCATGACTAAATCCTTCGCTATGGAGCTTGGCCAGCAGAACGTGCGGGTGAATGCCCTGCTGCCGGGCCTGACCGACACCAAGTTCGCCAGCGCCCTGACCACCAACGAGGCTATCAAGAAACAGGCCATGGCTCACATTCCCATGAAGCGGGTGGCAGATCCGGACGAAATGGCCGGTACCGTGCTGTACCTGGTGTCCAACGCTTCCAGCTACACCACCGGTGCCTGCATTAATGCTGATGGTGGTTACCTGACGGTTTAATATCCGCCGAAACGAAAAAGGGCCGGAGAGTTCGTTAGCTTCGGCCCTTTTTTGTGTCTGGTGGTTAGCTGGCCAGATCAGGAGCAGGTCAGGGCGGTGAAGTCCTGGTTCAATTTGCTTGCCCGGGCCTGTAGGTGCTCCCGGTGCTGTTGGTCGCCAGCCTTGATCAACGCATACATCAGGTTCGCCATGGCCTGCTGGCTTTCCCTCATCATTGCTTGGTATTCGGGACCTCGGGCGTTTTCGGAGTTAATCACCAGTTCGCGGATGGCCTCATCAAAACCGGGCTGGTCCCGGCCTTCCATGGTCTCCAGCAGGGTCTGTTGCCAGTTCTTACGGCCCTGGAGCCAGATTTCTGTTTGTTGACCGCGATCGGCAGACCACTCTTCAACCAGAGCCTGCTGCTGCCCATTCAGGCTGCCCAGCCACCGTTCAACCCGTTTGGCGGTTCGCTCTGCCCGCGCCTTGGCAGTTTGTTGCGGGTCGCCTGCCAGCATTTCCTGTTCAAGCTCAGCCTGATCTTCTGCCATGTTCCTGGCCAGCTCGGTCACCTGGTCATCAGACAGGCTGGCCAGCAGATTCACAGCCACTGGTACGGCTCTATCCAACAAATCCGGTACAAAGACCAGTAGTTGTTGTTGGTGATACTCAATGGTGTCGATATCCGGTGCGCCATCGGCTATGTCGGCCTCAAGTTCGTCCAGCCAGGCGCGGTAGCGGGGTAGCTCCGTTGAGCAATGCCACTGGCGCAGGCTGTCCAAGTCCTGGTTCAGCTGCTGTTTCTGCGCCCGGCTCAGGGTGACATAATCTTCTACCCACCAAACCACACCCCAGTCCGCATAGCGATAGGCCATGCGGGTAGAGCTGCAGCCAGCCAGGACGAACAGGGCGACAAGGGAAAGCGTTGTCAGCTTCAGGGTTTTCGTGCGGTGCCGCTGATCCATGGTGCCTGTCTCTCGGTGGTAAAACTTTACATCCCTATTATGATGTTGCGATCGCCTATCTGCGCGCTAATCACTTTAGTCTAGGTACGGATTGGCGAAAATTTCAGATGCTGTTCGCTCACAATTGCCGAGGAGGTGTCATGTCTTCCGATAAAATGACGCGTGTAGAGGATCGTTTCTGAGTGCCTGCCAGCATAGAGAAAATTGTATTCAGCTCACATTCGTGAGCTCGAATGTAAAAAACTGTGAATCCGTTTTTTTACCCTCCCCGTAGATTGCTTTGACGCATTAGTCAGGGACTGAACTGATGCAGGTTCGAACCAAATAAACCGATCGTCAAGCTTTGTACAGTGAGGAACAGCGACAATGAAAACGATAGTGGCTTTACCGGTTTTGATGGCCGGCAGCGTTTTGCTTTCTGGTTGTTTTGATGGTTCGAGCAGTACTCCAAGAACCGATGTTCGGGTTGTTCATGCCGTATCCGACGCCCCTTCTGTTAACGTCAGTTTCAATGGCGAGGCGCTGGTTACCGGTGCGGACTTCAAGCAGGCTGCGACCTTGCGGCCAAATCGCGGCAATTATTCAGTTGATGTTGATGCGCTCTTACCAACAGGCGATCAGTTGACCGTCATCGAGGTCGGAAGCACCCGGTTTGAGGCAAACACCCGATACGATATTATTGCGACCGGTACCGTTGGCGGCAGCGACATCGAGCCGGTGGTGCTGACAGACGATGGCCAGCGGGATGATCCGAACTCGGCTCGCTTGAGGGTGGCCCACCTGTCACCAGCGGCTGACAGTCTGGTGCCGGCTGTGTCTGTTTATGTGACCGCTGATGGCGCCGACCTGCCAGCAGAACCCGCTTTCAGTTTTGCATTCCGTGATTCCGTTGGGCCGCTGGAGCTGGACGCCGGAACCTACCAGATCCGTGTGACCGCCGAGGGCAGCACCGATGTGGTGTATGACAGCGGTGCCGTCGAATTGCCTGCAGGCTCTGATCTGTTGATTGCCGCTATCGATAACACGGTGTACGGCGAGTCTCCGGTCAGCCTGCTAGTGATTAATGGCAGCGAGACGTCTGAAATTCTGGACAAGGACACTGGAGCAGGCATTCGCGCGGTTCACAACTCTTCAGATGCACCTAATGTTGATATTTATCTGAACGAAGATCCTGACGGCTCAGCTGCAGCTTCCGACGTAGCTTTTGGCGAGACAGTGCCGACTTTCGCCAGACTGGGAGAGTATGTGGGACTGGAGACCGGCGATAACCGCGTCGCGGTGACAGCAACTGGCGACCTGGCTACTGTGTTGGATGAAGACCTGCCCCTCGGTAACGGCAGCCTTCTGACCATTCTGGCAGCCGGTTCTGTAGGGGCGGGAACACTCGAAGCCCTGGCCTTTGCAGACGACAACCGCCGTATTGCCACAGAGGCTCGCCTCCGGGTTATCCACGGCGCGGTAGAAGCACCGCTGGTGGATGTATTCCTGGTTCCTGCGGCGGATGCCGGTACCAATCAGGGCAATGCCATGCCGGCACTGGATGACTTCGCCTATGGTGACTCGTCGGGCTATCTTGGAGTGCCGGCCGGTGATTATGTCGTGTTTATCACCTCCGCCGATGGCACCGAGGTGCTCTTCCGTTCCGGTGAAATCAGTCTCGCAGCCGGTGGAGTTTATACGGCAGTTGCTCGTCTCGCTCCTGAAGATACCGAGAATACAGCTGGTCTGACGCTGCTGGACGATTTCGTGCCGCCAGCGACCTGATTCCTGCCTCCAGGACCCAGATGAAAGCCCCGGCCCCGTCCGGGGCTTTTTTGTCTATACCCCCAAAGAAATACCAAATTTGATTTTTGCCAAGTTTGCTCTGTTTGACTAGGGTAATGAATACACACATAAAAAAGGCGGGTTTATGGACGACCTCCAACAACTGACGCCGGAGCAGCGCAAGAGCAGCGAATTCCGGTTATTTGTCTTCATCATCGTCTTCCTGTTTCCCATCCTGGCCGTTGCCGTGGTGGGCGGCTACGGCTTCCTGGTCTGGATGTCCCAGGTATTCATGGGCCCGCCGGGGCCACCCGGGGGATAGGGGCGAACATGGCTGTGAACGAGTCCCGCCGGCTTTTTCTGCGCGGCGGCAGAGCGGTTGCGTCGAAGTGGCGAGCGCCCTGGACAAGCCAGGCCATCACTGACCAGTGCACCCGTTGCGATCGCTGCATTGAGGCCTGCCCGGAAGACGTGCTGTTTCGTGGTGATGGCGGTTTTCCGCAAATCCGCTTTACCGGCGAAGGCTGCACATTGTGTGGGGAATGCGCCAGGTCCTGCCCGGAACCGGTGTTTGACCTGGCCCGTGAGGCATTCCCCTGGCGTGCCCAGGTGCAGGATAACTGCCTTGCCAAAGCCAATATCCATTGCCAGACCTGCCGCGACGCCTGCGAGCCAATGGCCATCCGATTTCCACCCAGGCTTGCTCATGTCGCCGTCCCGGAGATTGCCGAAGACGAGTGTACCGGATGCGGTGCCTGCGTCGCCGTGTGCCCTGAAGATGCCATCAGTCTGATTACTCAGGAACAGAGAGAGCCAGCCCATGCCTGATTCGCAGAAAGCCGAAATTCACATTGCCAGTTTTCTGGTACACGTGCGCCCGGAGTCTCTGGATGCTGTTCTTGAACTGCTTGAGCAAACGCCGGGCCTGGAGGAGGGCACTCGAGACCCGATTGGGAAACTGGTGGTTCTGGCAGAGGGTAGTAGCCATCAGGATTTGCTCGGTGCCATGGAGTTGATTGAGAGTGCGCCAGGCGTTCTGGAATGCATTCTGGTTTACCACGAAGTGATGTCGCCCGAAGAGGCGAGGCAACAGTTGATTGCTACAGGACAGTCAGAAACAGAACAACAGGAAGCAATGTCATGAACCTGACACGACGTGAATTCGCAAAAGCCAATGCGCTGGCCATGGCGGCATCTGCTGCCGGCCTGTCGATACCGGCGGCGGCCAGTAATCTGATCACGAATGCTGAGCTCACTGAGCTCAAGTGGAGCAAGGCGCCCTGTCGTTTTTGTGGCACCGGTTGCAGTGTGATGGTCGCAACCAGGGACAACCAGATTGTGGCGACCCATGGCGACACGCAATCGGAAGTGAACCGTGGTCTGAACTGTGTGAAGGGCTACTTTCTGTCGAAGATTCTGTACGGTCGCGACCGGCTGACCAAGCCCTTGCTGCGTAAACGCGACGGTAAATTTCACAAAGAGGGCGATTTTCAGGAGGTCAGCTGGGACGAAGCCCTGGATGTGATGGCAGAAAAATTCACCAGTGCCATCAAGGAGCACGGACCGGAAAGCGTTGGCATGTTTGGTTCCGGCCAGTGGACCATCTGGGAAGGTTACGCGGCGAGCAAGCTGTTCAAGGCCGGCTTCCGCTCCAACAATATCGATCCTAATGCCCGCCATTGTATGGCATCGGCGGTGGCAGGCTTCATGCGGACCTTTGGGTCCGATGAGCCGATGGGGGTCTATGACGACATCGAAAGCGCTGATGCCTTCGTGCTTTGGGGCGCCAACATGGCGGAAATGCACCCGATCCTCTGGACTCGGGTAACGGACCGTCGCTTGTCCCATCCCGGTACCGAAGTGGCCGTGCTCTCAACCTACGAACATCGCTGCTTTGATCTGGCCGACCTGCCGATGGTGATGGAGCCCCACGCCGATGTGGCAATTCTGAACTACATTGCCAATTACATCATCCAGAGCAACGCGGTGAACCGGGATTTCGTCAGTAAACATACCCGGTTTGTGCGTGGCGCAGACGACATTGGCTACGGTCTGAGGCCGGAAGACCCGCGCGAGCAGAATGCCAAGAACGCCAATAATGCCAACGACTGGGAAGACATGTCGTTTGAGGATTTTGCCCGGCATGTCCGTGAGTACGATGTGAAGAAGGCCGCCGAGATCTCCGGCGTCTCTGAAACACGGCTCGAACGCCTGGCAAAGCTATATGCTGATCCGGACAAGCGTGTCACCACCTTCTGGACCATGGGCGTAAACCAGCATACCCGCGGCGTTTGGGTGAACAACCTGATCTATAACATCCACTTGCTGACAGGCAAGATTGCCACCCCGGGCAACAGCCCGTTCTCGCTGACTGGTCAGCCTTCCGCTTGCGGTACCGCCCGTGAAGTAGGCACCTTCGCCCATCGCCTGCCAGCCGATATGGTGGTGGCTAATCCGGAGCATCGGGCCAAGGCCGAGAAAATCTGGAAACTGCCGGAGGGCACCATCCCGGCCAAGCCAGGTTATCACGCAGTGCTGCAAAGCCGGATGCTGAAAGACAGCAAACTGAAGGTGTACTGGACCCAGGTCACCAACAATATCCAGGCTGGTCCCAATACCATGCAGGAAACCCTGCCGGGCTGGCGTAATCCCGACACCTTTATCATTGTCTCCGACATTTATCCCACGGTTTCGGCGCAGGCCGCAGACCTGATTCTGCCCGCCGCCGGTTGGGTTGAAAAAGAAGGGGCGTTTGGTAACGCTGAGCGCCGGACTCAGCTCTGGCGCCAGCTTGTGAACGCACCAGGAGACGCCCGCTCAGACCTCTGGCAAACCGTGGCCCTGTCTCAGCGAATCAAAGTGGCCGATGTGTGGCCAGAGGATCTGATTGCCAAGGCACCCGAAACGCGGGACAAAACCCTGTTTGACGTGCTATTCCGCAACGGCAATGTGGACCGTTATCCACTGGACGACCTGCATCCGGAATATGAGAACCAGGAGTCGAAAGACTTTGGTTTCTACATCCAGAAGGGCATTTTCGAGGAGTACCGCCAGTTTGGTGCCGGCAAAGGCAAAGACCTGGCCGATTTCGAGACCTACCACGCCACCCGCGGCCTGAGATGGCCAGTCGTTGACGGCAAGGAAACCCTGTGGCGCTATCGCGAAGGGTCAGACCCATACGTGGCGGAGGGCAGTGGTTTCCAGTTTTACGGCAACCCGGACAACCGGGCACGAATCTTCGCGGTACCCCATGAGCCGCCTGCGGAATCTCCGGACGACGAATACCCGTTCTGGCTGTGCACTGGCCGGGTATTGGAGCACTGGCACACTGGTTCGATGACCCGCCGTGTGTCCGAGCTGCACAAGGCAGTACCGGATGCGCTGTTGTACATGAACGCCGATGATGCCCGTGACAGGGGCTGGCGGCGCGGCAGTGAGGTGAAGGTGATCAGCCGCCGGGGAGAAGTCCGGGTTCGGGTGGAAACCCGTGGCCGTGTTCGTATGCCCAAGGGCATGGTGTATGTGCCTTTCTTTGATGCCGGAAAGCTGATCAACAAGGTCACGCTGGACGCAACTGACCCCATTTCCAAACAGACCGACTTCAAGAAGTGCGCTGTCCGTCTGGAACTGGTTAACCTGGCTTGAGGAGACGTCACCATGAGAACGCTTGTATTTTTTCTGGCCGCCTCCCTGGCCTTCCTGGCGTATGCCGAGAGCGATCATTTGTCACCCTCTTCACCGGATGGACTGCGCAAAGGCGGAACTCTCGGACAAGATCTGCCCGCACCGCCTATCGCCGGTGATCCCAGAGAGGTGAAACGGGAAGTGCGTAACTATCCGGAGCAACCGCCGGTGATTCCCCATGCCATCCGCGACTATCAGGTAGACAAGAACTTCAACCGTTGCCTGGATTGCCACAGCCGCGAGGCAGCCGTGCAGGCGGGTGCGCCCATGGTGAGCGTGACTCACTTTATGGATCGTCACTTTCAGGTGCGGGCTGAGGTAACGCCGGGGCGCTATTTCTGTACCCAGTGCCATGTGCCCCAAACCGATGCCCAGCCGCTGGTGGAGTCAGATTTCAAAGCCGTGGATGAAGTGATCCGTGCCTCCAACAGAGGAGATCGCTGATGATGAAACGGCTGAAGCTCTACTGGAATCTGTTGCGCAAGCCCAGTGTGCACTACAGCCTCGGTTTCCTGACGCTCAGCGGCTTTATTGCCGGGATCATCTTCTGGGGTGGTTTCAACACGGCGCTGGAAGTGACCAACACCGAGCAGTTCTGCATAGGGTGTCATGAGATGTACAGCAACCCGTATCAGGAGCTGAAAACAACCATCCATTACACTAACCGATCAGGTGTACGTGCCGAATGTTCAGATTGCCACGTGCCCCACGGCTGGACTCACAAGATTGGCCGAAAGATGGAAGCCTCGAAAGAAGTCTGGGGTTGGATATTTGGCTCCATCAACACCCCGGAGAAATTCGAGGCCAAGCGACGTGAGCTGGCGGAGCGGGAGTGGCAGCGGCTGAAAGCCAACGATTCCCTTGAGTGTCGTAATTGCCATGAGTTCGATTCGATGGACTTCACGCTGCAGGATCCAAGGGCGTCCCAGGCGCACTCAACGGCATTGGCAGACGGCGAGCAAACCTGCATCGATTGCCACAAGGGCATCGCGCACAAGCTGCCTGACATGGCCGGGGTATCCCGGTAGGTTCAGGCTTTTACTGGCCGGTGCCTTACTGGATGGAAGGCCCCGAGCCATCAGCCGGTGACTGGGACAGGGACGTTCCGACCGGTGGCCGGAAATGCAGGGAGTAAAGCACGCGATCCAGCACCGCCTGGCCATTCCATGCCGGGTTGTTATTGACCATGCCGACGATGGCCCAGGTGGTGTTCCTGTCATCACGAGTAAAGCCGGCGATGGAGCGCACATGCTCAAGGTAGCCGGTTTTGATCCGGCCCTGGCCGTCCATGCCGGTATTTCTCAGGCGCCGGGACATGGTGCCATCCATCGCAATGATCGGCATGGAGGCCATCAAGTCTGAAGAATAGGGACTGTTCCAGGCGTGCTGCAAAATCTGGGCGCCCTGGCGCGCGGTAATCCGGCCGTGGCGTGTCAGTCCTGCGCCATTATCAATCACCATGCCCGCCGTATTGATGCCAAGCCCTTCTAGCCAGTCATAGATGGCGCGGATGCCCGCCACCCGGTCATCCTGTTCATCATCCTTGCGAAATTCGGCGCCAATGGTCAGCAGCATTTGCCGGGCCATGACGTTACTGCTCCACTTGTTGATGTCCCGCACCATGGTTACGAGGTCTGGTGAGGTGGTGCGCATAACCAAGCGTGCTTCATCCGGTGTAGTCTCGAAGCGATCGCCGCCACTGACAATCACGCCCATTTCAGACAGCACGGAACGGATCAGGGAGGCGGAATAGCGCTCATGGGGCAGCAAAGACAGATAGGTTGTGGTCCGGCAACCCTGCGGAAGTTCGCCGGTAACCTGAACGGTTACCCTGTGATCGTTATGGAACACCGGTTTCCAGTCAAAGCGGCTGCGAGCGGGGCAGGGGCCTTCCGGCAGGGCGGTTACCCGGTTATCAATGGTGACTTCACCAAGATCGGGCGTAGTCCAAGCCTGGGTACCCCGTTCATCTGCGCGCACCTGAAAATGCAACAGGTTAAGGTTGGTCAGGTAAGCGGAGGGCTCCACCAGAAACGGCGCGTGGGGATTGTTGCCGTTGTCTTCAAAGGCAGGGAAACCACCATCCACCCGAAAATAACTGCCATCCAGAACCAGATCGCCTTCAATCCGGTTAATACCCATGCTGCGCAGTTCCCGAAGGGTACCCCAAAGTCGCTCAAAGGTGAGTTTGGGGTCGCCACCGAAACGCACATACAGGTTGCCCTGCAGGGTATCGCCAACCATGGTACCGTCGGTCAGGAAGTCGGTATTCCAGTGATGAGTCGGGCCCAACAATTCCAGAGCGGCGTAGGTGGTGACCAGTTTCATGATGGAGCCAGGGCTCATCAGTTCGTCAGCGTTCACATACTGCTCAATGCCCGGCCCGTTAAGGGGAATGGCTGCAACACTGAGGGCCTGCTCGCTATTCAGGGACTTGTTTGCGTAGTCTTTGATCTGACTGGCCCAGAGACGGGATTCCGCAAAGGCTGCGGCAGCGGTATTGCTTTCCTGGGCCAGGGCCGGCGTGCTTGCCATGGTGCAGGCAGCCGCAATGGCCAATACCAGCCGCTTGGGTGAGGTTACACACCTTGAAGCGCAGGTCCTCGCCTGCAAACCCTGAATCAGCATCACACCAGCCCGTTGTTATGTTCTCTTTGTACAATAGCTCATCCCGTGGTTTTGTACTATGCAGAAAAGCTATACATGACGTTAAAAAATGGCAGTAGAGTCGTTGTTTATATTGAGTTTTTGTGACAGCACGTAAGTGCCTTTCAGAATCATGGGGTTAGCTTTGACCGGACCTTGCTGACACCCAGGCCAATGGGGCAGACAGCGATTGTGAGACAATGCCGCCCCAGAGCCCGTGAACCGAATACAACGAACAAAGGGAACAATATGCTCAAAGCGATCAGACATCAGGTGAACGTACTGGAATCCGTGGCAACCTCTTCCTTTGCTGCCTGGCGTGGATGCCTGGTGATCAAGGCTATTCCGCAGCCGGAGAAACCTATCATTCTGTATGATATGGAAGCCTGCCCCTACTGTCGCCGTGTGCGGGAAGTGCTGACCGCGCTGCACCTGGATGTGGAAATACGACCCTGCCCCAAAGGCGGCCGTTTCTTCCGCCCGGAAGCCGAGGCCCTGGGCGGCAAACAGCAGTTTCCGTTGTTGGTGGATCAGAACACCAACAAGGTGATCTACGAATCTGAGGATATTGTTGCGTACCTGTTCAGTCAGTATGCCGGTCGGTCTGTGCCCGGCTACTATCAGTCCAAAGCCTGGCAGCCAGCTTTAAATTCAATCGGATCGGCCGCCAGTGAACTGCGCGGCTTGCGTGCCACCTCTGGTAGCCGCCCGGAGCAGGGGCTGCACCTTTGGAGTTTTGAGGGTAGCCCGTATTCGCGTCTGGTGCGGGAAAGATTGTGCGAGTTGGAGATTCCCTACACACTGCATAACTTGGGCAAGGAGCACTGGACCGAAATCGGCCCGGCCAAACAACGTTTAAAGCCAGGCGAGTACAGGCCCATACCGGGCGGCAAGCGGGATGCGTTTTTTCAGCAACACGGCCGTGTTCAGGTGCCTTACCTGGAAGACCCCAATACTGGCCAGCAGCTGTTTGAATCAGGCCGGATCATGGCTTACCTGAACAGTCAGTACGGCGGCTGAGAGTCACGCAATGGCTGGCCCGGGGTGGCATTCCGGGCCCGACACGGTATGATCAGCGCCCATAGTTTGTGAGCCAGAATCGGGAGCGCGTGATGTACACCGGCCAATGCCTTTGTGGTGATATCCAGTTTGAATACGATGGCCCACTTGGCCCGGTTGCCCTGTGCCATTGCAGCCAGTGCCGTCGGGCGCACGGCAGTGCTTTCTCAGCCAGTGTGCCGGTTCAGACGGTGCGCTTCCGGTATGTTGCCGGACAGGATCAAGTGCGTGAATTCGAATCCCGGCCCGGCAAATACCGGGCTTTCTGCCCCCGTTGTGGCAGTCAGCTATACAGCCGTGTTGACGCCATCCCCGGTATCCTGAGACTGCGTGTGGGCGTGATCAACGAGCCCCTGGGAAAAAAGGCGGCCCAGCACGTCTACGTGGGGTCAAAGTCTGACTGGTTTGATATCACCGACAACCTGCCCCAGTTCGAGAAAACCGAACGCACCAACGATCCGCACTGATCACTCGGCCGGCACCACCCGGTACACCTTGCCCTGGCGTGAATCGGTCAGCAGCCACAGGGCGCCATCCGGCCCCATGCGCACATCCCGGATTCGCTCACCGAGATTGGTGAGCAGATCTTCTTCCTCAATCACTTGTTCGTTGTTAATGGTCAGACGCACCAGTTTTTGACTCCTCAGGGCACCGACAAACAAATCCCCCTGCCATTCGGGGAAAAGGTCGCCGGTATAAAATGCCATGCCAGAGGGGGCAATGGACGGATCCCAGTAGTGCAGTGGATCGGTTACACCGTCCATAGTGGTCTTGTCTGAGATGGGGATGCCGGAGTAGTCGATGCCGTAGGTGACCTTCGGCCAGCCGTAGTCATTCCCCGCCCTGATAATGTTAATCTCGTCACCACCCCGGGGGCCATGTTCATGGCTCCAGACTTCACCGGTGTCCGGGTGCAGGGTCATGCCCTGGATGTTGCGGTTGCCGTAGGTGTAGAAGGTGTTGTTGGTGCGGGAATCATCTATAAAAGGGTTGTCTGGAGTTGCGTCACCGTTGGTGGAAATGCGATGAACACCACCGGCATCGTCCCGATTGTCCTGGGCTCTGTCCATTTCACCCCGGTCACCGATGGCCACGTAGAGATGGCCGCTCCGGTCAAAAACCATCCTGCCCGCAAAGTGCCTGCCATTGCTGGAGCGGGGTAAAGCTTCAAAAATCACTTCAACCTTCTCAAGCGCTTCGCCGTTGTAGGTGGCACGGGCAACCCGGGTAGTCATGCCGTCACTGTTGCGGTGTGCGTAACTCAGAAACAGGGTCTGATTGTCGGTGAACTGCGGGTGCAGCACCACATCCAGAAGGCCGCCCTGGCCGGAGGCAACCAGCTCCGGCAATCCCTTCACCGGCTCTCGCACAAGATTGCCGTTTTCAATCTGGCGAAGCCGACCCTCACGTTCGGTGACCAGCATGGTGCCGTCGGGCAGGAAAGCCAGGCTCCAGGGGTGCTCAAGGCCCTGGGCGACGGTTTCTATCCGGAAATCGGTTTTGTTGGATGAGAACGTCTGGTCAGACCATACTGGGGACGCTGCCAGTACTGATAAGCCCGCGGCGATGAAGATAGTCGAGCGGTTCATGAGGTCTCCTCCAAGCTAAGGTAGTGTCAGCGGTGCCACGCCGACGACTAGTGAGTAATCTAGACGATACCAGAGTGTACGACACAAAAAAGCCACCGGTTTGCGGTGGCTTTTTTGTGTTCGTCAGGAAGGACTCAGAAACGGTAACTCAAGGTGCCCGTTACTGTGCGTTTGGTGCCTATGAAACAATCGCCCCGAGCCAAGCAGGTCGTGAAGTAGGTCTCATTGGTCAGGTTGTTGACGTTCAAAGCCAGTTCCCAGTTGTCACGACCGTAGGCAATCATGGCGTCCAGCAGGGTTTCTGCGGGGGTCTTGAGTTGGTCTGTGCCATCCCAGCTTGACCCGACATAGCGCACACCGGCACCGGCCCGAAGCCCCGGAATACCAACTGAACGCAGGTCATGTTGGCTCCAGATCGATGCTGTGTGGGCGGGAATGCTTGGCAGTCGGGCACCTTTGTTGTTGCCCTCCTCAACCTCGGTATCGGTGTAGGCGTAGTTGGCGATCAGGTCCCAGTGGGCATTCACGTCCACTTTTGCTTCCAATTCGATGCCACGGGCGCTGGTCTCGCCATTCTGAATCTGATTGTTCGGATTCACGGGGTCAGGAGCCTGGCGGTTCTTTTCGCGCAGATCGTATACCGTAGCGGTATACAGGCTCGCGGAGTCAGCCGGCTGATACTTTACGCCGACTTCAACCTGCTCACCTTTTAACGGCTCGAACGGATTGTTGAAAGCATCAAGACCGGTGACCGGTTTGAAGGATTCCGAGTAGCTGATGAAAGGCGTGATACCGTTGCTGAACTTGTACATCAGGCCAGCCCTGCCGGTGACCTCCTCGTCGGTGAAGGCCGAGCCGCCCTCGGTCTTGTTGCGGGCGCTGTCGTGCCGAAGGCCCAGCACGGCAATCCAGCGATCATTAATGGTCATCTGATTCTGGGCGTAGAACCCACTCTGGATGATGGTATTTTCCGGCGTGTCACTGAAATCACTTTCGGTCAAACGGTCATAGTTTCCGTAGACCGGATTAAACACGTTCAAGTCGCCGATGTCTGCCTTGTAGGCTCGGCGGCTGCTGCTGACCGCATGCTGGTAATCCCAGCCAAGCAGTACCGTGTGATCCACATTGCCCGTTGAGAACAAAGCCTCTGCCTGATGATCTGCGGTCAGGGTGTCCAGGTTTGGCTTGTTGGCGTAGGCGACCCGAGCGATATCCCCGTTCTCCTTGAGAGCAGGAGTAAATTGAGGGTAGATGCTCTGGTAGTCTACCTCGGTCTCCGAGTAACGGAGGCTTTGCCGCACTGTCCAAACGTTGTTGAGCTGGTGGCTTAACAACGATGTCACCGCGTTTTCCTTAGTGTTGTAGCGGTCGAAATCTGGTTCGCTGATGAACAGATCGATGGGGATCTGTGGCAGGCCAAATGGTGACGGTTTCAGGGTCCCTTCGATAGGCAGGAACTGTGTGGTGGTGCCTGAACGGTCCTCCTGGTGCAGCGCCATAACAGTCCACTCGGTCTGATCAGTCGGGCGCCAGGTGATCGAAGGTGCGATGACTACTCGATTGTCCTCAACCTTGTTGACCTGTGTGTCGCTATCACGGCCTAGGGCAATAAAACGATAAAGCAGCGTGCCGTCCTCATTAAGCGCCCCTGTTGAATCGACTGCCGCCTGCTTTCGGGAGTGGTTCCCTACCTGCAGTTTCAGTTCGGTAGACTGTTCTGCCTGTGGGCGTTTGGTGGCGAGATTGACCAGGCCCCCCACGTTGCCCTGGCCGTAAAGCACGGAAGAGGGCCCACGAATGACTTCAATGCGTTCCAGCAGGTAAGGCTCTGTGCGAGGGCTCTGATAGAAACCGAAAGTCTTTTGCATGCCATCGAGGAAGATCACTGGATCGCCGCCGCGCACGGACTGCCAGTCGCCCCGGCTATCAAGACCAAACTGCTCGGCTCCTACGCCCACGGTGTAGCGTAAGGCTTCCTGAACACTGGCAACGCCCTGGTCTTGCATCTGATCGGCGGTAACCACAGAGATAGACTGTGGAATTTCGGTAATCGGGGTGTTGGTTTTCGTTCCTGCCCGGCTAGAGGTCGCAATATACCCATCTACTGGGGCAGATGGGTCTTCAATACGCTCGCCACTGACATCGATTGGAGTAAGCGTTTCCTGGGCCAGAACCGGTGTGGTTGTCACTGCTAGCGTCAGGAGCCCTGCGGTCCACGAACCGCGCGGCGGATGCTTGTATTCCTTGTTGTTGGTGGAATTGGGCAACTGCATTCCTGGATATTCCTCTGATGGGTTGGGGGTCAGGTGTAAAAATTGTAACGCGGATTGTAATGATAAAGGTTATCGTTTACAAATGGTGTTTGTGGCTGATCAGGTGATCCATTGTTTGTCCATTGGAATGGGAGCAAGTATGGCTATGGAGCATGAAGTACGGGAAGGGCTGAAAATTGCGGTGTCTGCCATCAGTGTTATGTCGGTGGCCCTGGCTTGTCTGATGCTGATTCCCTGACGTTGCCCATGCGGTCGCGACGGTAGATCCCGCAAGTCCCGCAGTATCCGCCGTCGGGTAAGAGGTACTTCAGGCAGCAGCCTCGCCGTTGAGGCAGTGCACAGCGCTGTTGGCTGAATTCAGCCGGTATCCAGTCGATGTATCTGTTTGCCTCACACTCAAACCGGGCCAGCCAGCTGGTGGCCAGGGCGCAGAGCGCTTCCGGGTCCACCTGATTCCAGACCGCGGAAAATGGTGCACCCAGTGCCAAGCCAACACTGCTCCAGTAGGCGCCGGGACTGACCCCGAAAGACTGCCGGAAGACCGGATACCACGCCTGCATCTGATCAGCGGTTATCTCAATAAATGCCCCGGGCGCCAGGGGTGTCTGGCCGTCATTCAAGTTAACCCAGCGAGACGGCGCGTCAGCGAGTTCCAGCGGGCACAGGAAAATTCGATCGGGGTTCAGGGGGGCGCAGACTCCATCCCGGAACAGCTGTAGCACCCGGGGGGCGATGACCTGCAAAGCCAGGCTCTGGTGTAGCACCGACACGCGGGCCTTGTGCATCCTGGGGCGGCACGCGTCCGGATAATCCTCCAGCAGCTGATTTTCCAGCAGCTCCGGCTTAGCCAGAATCTGTGCCAGGGAAAACAGCGCAGGGCGCTGCCCGGCGTCTTGAGCCAGTGCGCTGTTCAGGGTGTTCTGTGGGCTCAGGCCATGTCCGGTTAACAGATGGCGATAACTGGCCAGCCAGGGATCACCACAAACCTCAGTGACGGCCATGGCGGCTCAATCCCCAGAGAAAGTACAGGCCGCCCACCAGGGCCGCTAATAGCCCGGATGGCAACTGGTTGGGAAACACGACGACCCGCGCCAGATAATCGGCGATGGCCAGCAGCAATCCGCCTGCCAGCGCCGCAACCACAAGCTGACGCCCCACCGTTTGCTGGCCCAGCACCCTGGCAAGATGGGGTGCGATCAGCCCAACAAAGCTCAGCGGGCCGATCACCACGGTGGCGGCTGCAGTGAGTACCGAAGCCATCAGCAGGAGGAGAAGCCGGGCCCGCGCAACCGGCAGCCCCAGTGATGATGCGGCCGAATCCCCCAGAGGCAAAAGGGTAAGCGGTCGTATAACCAGCGAAAGCAGTGCTCCAAGCCCCAGCACAAGTGCCAGCAAACCAATGGCTTCCGGTTCAGACACCAACCAGGTGGAGCCGTACATCCAGTTCAGCAGTCGCGACGCAACGGTTCCCCCGGAAGCCATTACCAGTCTCAACCCGGCATCCATAAAGACGTAAAGCGCCAGCCCGCCCAACAACAGTTGGTTGCCGGCAAAGCGATGACGGCGGGCCAGCAGAATCAACAGGCCCAATGCAGCAGCGGCCCCCGCAGTGGCTCCGACCAGTTGGCCGCCACGGCCGATGTCGAGGCCGGTGAGCACCAGGACCACCATCACCAAAGCCGCACCACCGCTAATACCCAGTAATTCCGGGCTGCCCATGGGGTTGCCGGTCATGCGCTGTATCAGGGTGCCGGCCATGCCCAGAGCCATGCCGGCAAGAATGGCCGCCATCAGCCGGGGGCCACGCCACACCCAGGCATCGCTCCAGTTCGAAACCGGTGTCCAGTTCCAGGAACTCAGGCCGGGCGACCAAGCCATAGACACAGCAATGGTCAGCACCAGCAGCGCCATTAGAATGCCGGCGATCAGAAGTGTTGGCTTGCGGGTGGGCATGAACCCGGCCGGGCTCGAATCTGCGCCGGGCATATGGTGTGTGTTTCGAATGCCCTGCAACGCCATCAGGATAATGGGGCCGCCGATCAGGGCGGTGGTGGTGCCGGTGGGTACAATGGAGCCGTTACCCAGAGTTGTTGCCCAGTGCGCCAGGGTGTCTGCCAGCAGCAAGAGCCCGCCGCCGGTGACCGTGCTCCAAAGCAGTCTCTCACCCAGCGTGCGGGCGCCCAGTAGCCTGGCCAGCACCGGGGCGGCCAGCCCCACGAATGCCACCACACCTACCCGGCTGACCACTACGGAACTCATCAGGACTACCAGAATCAGGGCGCCGCCCCGAACCAGCGCAACCTTGGCCCCGAGTGCCGAAGCCGAAGCCTGCCCCAATTGCAGCAGTGCCAGTGGCCGCATCAACATCAGCATGGCAACCGCAAGAATCAGTACCCGCGGCAGCAACTCCAGGAAGGGCTCCCAGTTATTCTGGACCAGTGAGCCTGCACCCCAGATAAACAGGTTGCCCAGCCATTCGCCTTTGAGCAGAAGAAAGGCCATGTTCATGGCGCCGAGGAAGAAGGTAATCACCAGCCCCGCCAGAATGACGGTGACCGGTGAAAAGCCCAGGCGCCATGTCAGCGCGATCACCAGGCCAATGGCCAGAAGGCCACCCGCCACGGCGGCAAGGTCGGGGCTGAAGGCCAGCAAACCCGGTACAAAAAGGGTGGCAATGGTCACCCCGAACTGCCCGCCGGCTTCCACGCCCAGCGTGGTGGGCGAGGCCAGGGGGTTGCCAAGGATTTGCTGAGTAACAGCGCCTGCCAGGCCCAGTCCGCAGCCGATCAGAACGGCTATTGAGACCCTGGGGGCCCAGCTGTAGTGAGCGAGCACAGATGGGTAATGATCTTCGGTATAGCTCCAGAACGCCGCGAACAGCTCGCCTGGTGTCATCTGGCCCAGCCAGGGAAGGGAGCTGGCCGCCAGGGCGACAAGCCAGAGCAGGGCAATGGCAACCGGAAGTCTTCTGGGGAGGGACGGGGCGGTTGCAGGTACGCGTGCCGAGTCAGCGAACATTGTTGCGGCCTCCCTCCAACAGGGCATCAGCCAGCAAGATCGCCAGGCGTTTTACCGGGTACACCCCGCCGAATGGCCACACCGGCTCAATTTGATAAACCTGGTTTCGCTTGACGGGCGGCAGATAGGTCCAGAAGGGACTGCCTGCCAGGTGATCCGAGAGCCCGGGCAGGGTGGGTGAAATGACAACGATACGACTGTCGTGGTAGGGCGCAATGGCCTCCAGGCCAACCACAGAGAACCCCCAATAGTTACCCTCGTGTGGCCATGCATTGCGCAGCCCCAAGGCTTTGAGGGTGGTCTGATATAGGCCGTTGTGCGCGTAGATACGAACATGTCGGTCATCCAGAAAGTTGACCAGGGCCACCGGCTGCTGATTCATGCCGGCCTCGGCCAGGCGGGTGCGTTGCTCCTCGAGAGTTTGGTCAATATCCGTAAGGATAGCCTCGGCCTGGTGTTCGAGGTTCAGCATCTCGCCAAGCGTGGTCAGCATTTCCCGGGCTTTGGCGAAGGGGGCGGAGCCCTCTTTGTAGACGCTGATGACGTAGGTGGGGGCAATGCGTTCCAGTAATTCGGCCGCAGGCGCCATTTCGGCACTGGTGACAATCAGGTCTGGCTTCAGCTCGGCAATCGCTTCCAGGCTGGGAGCGACCCGGGTACCAACATTGGCAATGCCGCCGGGTAATTCCGGGGCCTGGACCCAGGCGCTATAGCCGTCCCGGTCTGCCACGCCCACCGGGGTCACCCCCAATAGCAAAAGCGCCTCGGTTGCGGCCCAGTTGAGGGCAACGATGCGCTCAGGCGGCCGGGGCAGGGTGATTGAGCCATTTTCGTGGCTCCAGGTTCCGGGGTGCGCGGGTTGGCTGATCATCAATGCAAGTAAGCAGAGATACGCCAGTGGGCGGTGAGCCCGTTGTTCAGTGCACATAAGACACCCACTGGCCGGGCGCCCGTTCCATTACACCCATGGCGACGCCGTAGATGGATTCCAATATGCCGCTGTCCATAATCTCATTGGGCGTTCCATCCGCCACAACCTGTCCGGCCTTCAGGGCCACGAGGCGGTCGCAGAATCTGGCCGCGAGATCCACATCGTGTAATACCACAATGACGGTCAGTTCCCGCTCCTCGGCAAGGCGGTGGACAAGGCGCAGGGTCTCCACCTGGTGCTTCACATCCAGGGCGGAAATGGGTTCATCCAACAGCAGGCAGCGGGTTTGCTGGGCCAGCAACATGGCTATCCAGGCCCGTTGCCGCTCGCCACCCGACAGGGTGTCGACCGCGCGGCCAGCGAATCGTGCCAGGCCGGTGTCATGGATGGCCTGATCAATCAGTGTCTGGTCGCCGGCAGTGTAACGGCCGAGGGGGCCGCGCCAGGGATAGCGTCCGAGTGCGACCAGCTCTCTCACTGTGAGTCCGTCGGTTGCCGGGGGATGTTGTGGCAGGTAGCCCACGGTTCTTGCGAATGCTCGGGCACCTGTAGCCCGGAAAGACTGGCCATGGAGCAGGACTTCGCCGTGGGAGGGCGATATCTGCCGGGCCAGGGTCTTCAACAAGGTGGATTTGCCCGAGCCGTTATGACCGAGCAGCGCCGTTACCTCGCCTTCCTGAAACGCCAGGCTGACATTGTGCAATATGGCGGTGTCACCCAGGCGAACCGCCAGTTGGTCGACTTCAAAAAACGCTGGCATTCAGACTCTCCCTTGGCTTTGGCGGGCAGGATAATCTAAATGCGAATTACTATCAATGTATATCAGGTGTCAGCATTGTTCACCTGGCCGGTTTGAACGCGCCATTGCGCAGCGTAGGCGCCGTTTAGCGCCAGCAGTGTCTTGTGGTCGCCTTGTTCGACCACCTGGCCTCCGTCGATCACCGCGATGTTGTCCGCGTCAACAATGGTCGACAATCGGTGGGCGATCATGATCACGGTTCGGTTGTGGCCAATGCGCCGGAGCGAACGCTGAATTGCCGCTTCGGTTTCGTTGTCCACGGCGCTGGTGGCTTCATCGAGTACCAGAACCGGAGGATCTTTCAGCAGCGCACGGGCCAGAGACAGTCTTTGGCGCTGGCCGCCGGAGAGGCGTACCCCGCGTTCGCCAACCGGAGTATCCAGGCCCTGGGGTAACTGGCTGATGAACGACCAGGCCTCTGCTGTTCGGGCCGCTTCGATAATCTCTTCATCGGTGGCGTCGGGCTTACC
Organism: Marinobacter sp. GH_1; assembly: GCF_048595985.1. NCBI lineage: Bacteria > Pseudomonadati > Pseudomonadota > Gammaproteobacteria > Pseudomonadales > Marinobacteraceae > Marinobacter > Marinobacter sp. GH_1. The sequence goes on from NZ_CP184460.1 coordinate 1,135,275, forward strand.
GTAGGCCAGATTGTCGCGAATGCTGCCTTCAAACAGGTAGACATCCTGGCTGACCAGACCGATAGCGTCCCGCAGGGATTTCAGGCTCACGTTCCGAATAGCCTGACCATCCAGGCGGATCTCGCCGTGGGTGGGGTCATAGAATCGCAACAGCAGTTTGATCAGGGTTGATTTGCCAGAGCCGGTTGCGCCCACCAAGGCCAGGGTATTGCCGGCGGGTACCTCCAGGCTGATGCCGTTAACACCAGCACCACTACTGGCATAGTGAAAGCCCACCTGGTCAAACGCCACGCTGCCCTGAACCGGTTGTTCAAGGTCTTTGCCAGCCTGGTCCCGAACGTTGACCGGTTCTGCCAGCAGATCGAGAATTCGTCGGGTGCTGGCCATGGCGCGCTCGAACAGGTCAATAACCTCAGCGAGGCCCGTCAGGGGCCAGAGCAGGCGTTGGGTCAGGAATACCAGCACGCCGTAGGCACCGACGTTGAGGTCGCCGTTCAATGCCATCATGCCACCGACTGTAAAGGTCGCCAGAAAGCCGGCGAGAATGGCCATGCGAATCACGGGTATGAACGCTGAACTGATACGGATGGCTTGCCGGTTGGCCTCCACATAGGCCTCGCTGGCCTGTTTCAGTCGGCGAGCTTCACGCAGTTCCGCGGTAAAGCTTTTGATGGTGGCAATACCGCCGAGGTTATTGGCAAGACGGCTGGACAAATCACCAACTTTCTCGCGCACATCGGCGTACAGCGGCCCGGCTTTACGCTGGAAATAGAAGGCGCCCCAGATAATCAGGGGGATCGGTGTAAACGCCAGCAGGGCAATCAGCGGGGACAACACAAAGAACACGGCACCCACCGCGACCACAGTGACCACCACCTGAATCATGGCGTTGGCACCCCCATCGAGAAAACGCTCAAGCTGGTTAACGTCGTCATTCATGGTGGCAACCAGCTGCCCGGAGCTTCGAGCTTCAAAGAAGCTCATATCCAGACGCTGGGCGTGCTCATAGGCGTCTTGCCGAAGATCCGACTGCAGGCGTTGGGCCAGATTGCGCCAGAGGATCTGGTACAGGTATTCGAACAGGGATTCGCCCGCCCAGATGAAAAAGGTCAGTACCGCCAGGATGGTGATCTGTTGCTGGGCGGTCTCAAACCCAAGCCGGGCGACAAAGCTCTGTTCCTGGTTCACAACCACATCGATGGCCACGCCAATCAGGATTTCGGGGGCAATATCAAACAGTTTGTTGATCACGGAGCAGGTGGTGGCGGCGATGATCCGCCGACGATAACCCCGGGCATAACGCAACAGGCGGCCGAGTGCCGCAAAGCTGCTGGTGTGTTGGCTGCTTGTGGCCATGTTCCGCTTCCTTCTCGCCGTGGCTGATCTCACTGAAGGCGGGAAGGTTAGCGGATTTTTGACTGAGTTAAAATAGAATCATTATCACCTTCGGCCGTTGCGTTGCAGCCAGCGGTCCAGTTGATCGGCGAATTCTTTGCGGTCTGCCTGGCCGAAGGGGGCGGGCCCGCCGGTGACTTGCCCGGCGTTGCGCATCTCTTCCATGAAGTTTCTCATGGCCAGGCGCTGGCGGATGTTTTCCTTGGTGAAGGCCTGGCCTCTGGGGTTAAAAACGTCGGCGCCTTTTTCGATGGCTTCAGCAGCCAGGGGGATATCCTGGGTGATGACCAGGTCGCCTTTGGTCATCTGGTCCATGATTTCGTTGTCGGCGACGTCAAAGCCTTGGGGTACCTGGCGGCGGCTGATGTAGGGGCTCGGCGGCAGGGTGATGGCGTGGTTGGCGATGAAGGTGGTCTGGATTTGCCAGCGGGTGGCGGCGCGGCAGAGAATTTCCCGGATGGGGACGGGGCAGGCGTCGGCGTCGACCCAGATTGGCATTTTGGTGTTCCTTTGGTGGCTTGTCGTTGGTGCATTTTAACTGTTCATCGGGTGGGCTTGTTAGGTTTGCGCCGCGTATTTACGTTTGTGCCGTCGCGGTTTGGTGTTGGGCATGTTTAGGGATGGCTTCCAAAAAACCGCTACGAGCACATCCATGTGCGCTTCTCTCAGGCCATCCTTGGCCTTCGAAATTTTTTGGAAGCCATCCCTAAACACGCTTGTTAACAATATCAGTACCTCCGCGATTATTTTGCTGATTTCGAGGGAAGGGGTATGAAAACTAGGTTGGTCTTTTTTCTTATGATTCTTGGATTAGTGCCGGTCAAAGGTGTCGCCTCGGAGGAGCAGGCCTGGACAGCCCTGCGCGAAGGGCGGGCGGTGCTGATGATGCGTCACGCTCTTGCGCCGGGTACCGGCGATCCCGGCGGGTTTGATCTGGAGGATTGCAGTACCCAGCGCAATCTCAACTCGGTTGGGCGGGAGCAAGCGCGTTCGTGGAAGCCGTTTCTGGAGTCTCGGGGTATTGCCGAGGCCAGGGTGTTTTCCAGTCAGTGGTGTCGGTGTCTGGATACGGCTCGGGAAATGGAGATGGGTGAGGTGACGGGGTGGCCGGCGTTGAATTCGTTTTTTCGGAATCGAGGTGATGGCGATACCCAAACGCGGCAAACGATTGCGTTGGTGAATGAGCTTGAGCCGGGGGCGGCGGTGATTTTGGTGTCGCATCAGGTGAATGTGACGGCGCTGACCGGGGTTTTTCCGGCTTCCAATGAGGGGGTGATTCTGGCGTTGCCGCTGTCGGAGAATCCGACCGTTCTTGCGAGGGTGTCTCCCGGGCGGTAGTGGTATAATCCTGTGCTCATTTAATTAACAGGAAATGATAATGTCTCAAATGCCCCCATGCCCCCAGTGCAATTCTGAATACACCTATGAAGACGGCGTTCAGCTGGTTTGCCCCGAGTGCGGGCATGAGTGGAGCGCGGCGGAACAGGCTGAGGCCGAGGCCGGTAAGGTGGTTCGGGATTCCAACGGTAATGAACTTCAGGATGGTGATACGGTCACTGTGATCAAGGACTTGAAGGTTAAAGGGTCCAGTCTGGTGGTTAAGGTAGGCACCAAGGTCAAGAACATTCGCCTGGTGGATGGGGATCACGATATTGATTGCAAGATTGACGGTGTTGGTGCTATGAAACTCAAGTCGGAGTTTGTGAAGAAAGCCTGATTCCCGTCGTCATCGGCAGCACAGGAGCGGTGCCATGGTGGATAAAGAAAAGGACGTTTTGCCGGAGCAATCTGCCCGGAAGCATGAACTTCATCAGGAGCTGCCGATTGATTTCCCCGACCCTTTCTTTCGGGGGTTGCACCGGATTATCCGCTTTGCCATACGCGTGCTGGCGGTGTTGATGGTGGCGGTAATCCTGTGGGGTGTGGGTGATGTGGTGTATATCATCTACGCACGCCTGCTGACGCCACCTTTTCTGCTGTTGGATATCAACGATATCTTCTTCACCTTCGGTGCCTTCATGGCGGTGCTGATTGCGGTGGAGATTTTCATCAACATCCGGCTTTATTTGGGAACCAATGTGTTTCCGGTTCAGCTGGTTGTTGCCACGGCATTGATGGCGATTTCCCGGAAGGTCATTGTTCTGGATTTCGATACGCTTACTCCCATGTACCTGCTGGGTATTGCCGCAACCACGCTGGCTCTGGGTATCACATACTGGTTGCTCAGCCGAAAGAATTCCGGTGAACACTGGCACGATTGAGCCAGTCAGAGGCTTTCCTTTCGCAGTTTGCCCTTCGTGTTTTTATTGTCTAATACTTAATCAGGACATCGGTAGAGATGTCCTGATCAAGATCCCAGATGTGTAACCCACACCAACAACAAGACGACCACCCCAAACGCTGCCGGCGCCCGCCACAAGCAGGCTCTCTGTGCAGCCAGGCTTCTATCGCGAGGCCGGGGGACAGGAGGATGGGATGAGACAAATCCACGAATTCCATGTGGATAGCACCCGCTATCTGGATGACCACGGCAAACCGCTGGGCGAGTTGCCGCCCCAGGCCGGGAACACCGACAGGGTTCTGGCCGCCTACCGCAACATGGTGCTGACGCGCACCTTCGATTCCAAAGCCATTGCCCTGCAACGCACCGGCAAGTGCGGCACCTACCCGTCTGTGCTCGGGCATGAGGTGGTGGGTACAGCTATTGGCCAGGGTATGGCGAAGTCCGATGTGTTTGTGCCCTATTATCGGGATCAGGCCGCCCATCTTCTTCGCGGCGTCAGTCTCACGGAATTACTGCTGTACTGGGGCGGTGATGAGCGTGGCAGCGCCTGGCAGAATTGCGCGGAAGACTTGCCGATCTCGGTGCCCATTGCCACCCAGTGTTGCCATGCTGTGGGCGTGGCGGCGGCGATGAAGATTCGCGATGAGAATCGGGCCGTGGTCTGTTGCATCGGTGATGGTGGTACCTCCAAGGGTGATTTTCTGGAAAGTATCAATCTGGCTGGCGCCTGGCATTTGCCCGTTGTATTCGTAGTGATCAATAACCAATGGGCCATTTCCACACCTCGCAGCCTGCAAAGCGGCGCGGAAACCATCGCGCAGAAAGCCATCAGCGCCGGATTGCCGGGCCACATTGTCGATGGTAACGACTACTTCGCTACGGTTGAGGCTCTGGATACAGCTCTGGGCCGGGCCCATGGCGGCAAGGGCGCGACGGTGATTGAAGCCGTTACCTATCGCCTGGGGGATCACACCACCGCCGATGATGCCACCCGTTACCGAACCGCCGAAGATCTCAAGCGCGCCTGGGAGAAAGACGGCGTCAAACGCCTGCAGAACTGGTTGTATGACAGCGGCCTGTGGAGCCCGGATAAAGAAAAATCCCTTCAGGCCGAATGTAAGCAAACGGTTGAGCGGGCCGTTGAAGAGTACCTGGCGATGGAGGCTGAGCCACCCACCGCGATGCTGGATTATCTGTTTGAAACCCTCCCCGCCGCGCTGCACCCCCAGCGTGAGCAGATCGCCAGCAAATACCGGGGAGGTGACGTATGAGCCGGGCAAAGCGATCCATTGAAACCCGAGACGTGACCCTGGTGGAGGCCGTCAATATGGCCTTGCACCGGGCGATGGCAGACGATGCTAACGTGGTGGTGCTGGGCGAAGATATCGCCACCAATGGCGGCGTGTTCCGGGCCACCGTTGGCCTGAAAGAAGCCTTTGGCTTCAAGCGGGTGATGGATACACCCCTGGCGGAAAACCTGATTGCCGGTACGGCTATCGGTATGGCCTCTCAGGGTTTGAGGCCGGTGGCGGAGTTTCAGTTTATGGGCTTTATCTACGCTGGCATGGAGCAGATTGTCAGCCACGCCGCCCGCATGCGTAATCGCACCCGCGGCCGCCTGCATTGCCCATTGGTGTTTCGGGCACCGTTCGGTGGCGGTATCCATGCGCCCGAGCATCATTCGGAAAGCACCGAAGCCCTGTTTGCCCACATCCCCGGCCTGCGAGTGGTCATTCCAAGTTCCCCGCAACGGGCGTATGGCCTTCTGCTGGCGGCCATCCGCAATCCGGACCCGGTGATCTTTCTGGAGCCCAAGCGTATCTACCGGGCAGTGACCCAGAGCGTGGAGGACAACGGTGAGGCGCTACCGTTGGATACTTGCTTCACCCTGCGCGAAGGCGATGACGTCACCCTCATCACCTGGGGCGCCTGTGTGCAGGAAACCTTGCTTGCTGCCGACAAGCTGGCGGAGCAGGGCGTCAGCTGCGAGGTGATCGACGTCGCCACCGTCAGCCCCCTGGACCGGGAAACCCTGCTGTGCTCGGTGGCCAAAACCGGCCGTGCGGTGATCGTTCACGAAGCCTGCCGCAACGGCGGTGTTGGTGCCGAAGTAGCGGCTTCAATCGCCGAAGGCGCCTTCCTGGACCTTCAGGCCCCGGTGGTGCGAGTCACCGGTTACGACACCATCATGCCTTACTACCGAAACGAGCAGTACTACCTGCCCCAGGTAGAAGACATCGTTAAAGCCGTCGAACAGGTGATCGCGCTCTAGGAGGATAACCATGAAAAACTTCAAACTCCCAGACCTGGGCGAAGGCCTCCCCGAAGCCGAAATCGTCGAATGGCACATCAAGGTGGGTGACACGGTGGATGTGGACCAGGTACTGGTCAGCGTCGAAACCGCCAAAGCCATCGTTGAAGTGCCGTCGCCCCAGGCCGGTACCATTGCCAAACTTTATGGCGAGCCCGGGGACATCATTCACACCGGCGAACCCTTGCTGGCTTTTGAAGGAGAGGGTGACGACACAGGCACTGTGGTGGGGGAACTGAAATCATCCGGAAAAGGCGATGGCAACGGCGCGCAGCAAGATCAGTTTATCGTCGGTGCGGCCCCTTCCAGCAAGCGGGCCCGGGCCAATCGCGCCACACCCGGAGTGCGTGCACTGGCAGAACGACTGGGGGTTGGCCTGGAATCCATCAAGGGCAGCGGCCCGGGTGGTCTGATCACCACTGACGACGTGCACAAACAGGCCAGCCACCAGAAACAACTGGGCGACGCCGCCCCCCTGCGCGGCACCCGTCGCACCATGGCCAAGAACATGGCGTTGTCCCACGCCCAGGTAGTGCCGGTGTCTATCTTTGAGGACGTGGATATCGGTGACTGGAAAAAGGGCACCGACATCACCATGCGCCTGGTGCAGGCCATCGGCAAGGCCTGCGAAGCTGTGCCGGAACTGAATTGCTGGTTTGATGGCGACAACCTGAGCCGGCAACTCCTGAACGAGGTGCATGTGGGCATCGCCGTAGACACTGCGGACGGCCTGTTTGTGCCGGTGTTGCGGGACATTACCCATCGTAGCCAGAAGGACCTGCGCCAGGGCCTGGAGAACCTGCGCGAGGCGGTAGCCACCCGCAAGATACCGCCGAAAGAGATGCAGGGCGCCACCATTACCCTGTCCAATTTCGGAACTATGACCGGCCAGTACGCCAACCCTATTGTCAGCCCGCCACAAGTGGCCATCGTGGGGGCTGGGCGAATCCGGGATAAGGTTGTGCCACATAACGGCACTGCGACCATTCGTCGCATCCTGCCGCTGTCGCTTACCTTCGACCATCGGGCGGCAACCGGCGGGGAAGCCTCGCGGTTTCTGGGGGCGATGGTCCAGGCCCTGAATAACGCATCGTGACCAGCCAACACTATTTGATGAAAACGGGTTAAAACACACTTGCCATCACGGCAAGTGATGGCAACACTTACTTCGAAAAGACTTCAAGACCACATAACAACAGAGTTAGTACCCATGAAACGCACACATTTATTCAACGTCGGCCTCCTGTTGGCTGCCGCGACACTGGCTGCTCCTGTCCTGGCTCACGATTACAGCCAGGGCGACATTCACATAGAGCACCCCTGGAGCCGACCAACCCCCCCGGGCACGCCCATGGGCGTGGGTTACATGATCATTAGTAATCACGGCAATCAGGATGTCACCCTCACCAGTGCCCAATCACCCCGGGCGGGTAACGTGTCGATCCACGAAACCCACATGCACGACGGAGTGATGCGCATGAGCCCTGTCAAAGGCGGGCTGGTGATTCCCGCCGGGGAGACCGTTGAGTTGAAACCTCACAGCTACCATCTGATGTTGGAACAGCTCACCCAGCCATTGGCGGAGGGTGAGTTCATTCCTGTGGAATTGGCTTTTGACGGTGCTGAGGGCATGGCCGTAGAGCTGGAGGTGCATCCCCTGGACGGCAAAGAAAAGGCAATGGACCATTCCGGGATGCATCATCACTGACTTTACGCCACGCTCCAGGTAAATGGTGCCTGCCTCTGTCTGCGGTGACCTGGTGGTTACTGTTCTGCGTTGAATCAGGTTTCCAGATTCGGCTCAAACAGCTGAATAAACCGGGTAAAGCCAATCCGTCCCCCTTTGACATACTCAAAATCCGACAGAATGGCCAATGCGGGGTTGCGGATGCCGGCAAGCATCCGCTTGAAGTCGAGGCTGTCAATGCGCACATGGATGCTGGCATCTTCCGAGACGCCCTTCCGGAGTTCTGACGCGCCACCTCTCACCGTGAGCGTGAAGCTCTGCTCCAGGTCGGGAAACTCAAACACGACGGATTGATAGATGTCCCATGCGGCTTCACCTTCAAGGTTGACACTCATACCGTCGAAGAAGGCCCTGATGGGAATGCCTTCAAGCATCGTATCGTTGGGAGTTACCGCCATCAGTGGCAGGATGATGTCGCCCGCCAATTCGGCGGCGGAGGTCAGGTAGTAATGGCGGGCTCCGGGATTGGTTTCGGCTGACGCCAGGGCATGCAAGGCGAGAATGCGATGCTCTGTGGCGGCCTGGTGTTCCGGACTCAGCCGCAGCACATAGTCCGTCAGCTCCAGCACCCATTGATGGTCTTCGTTACTGGCAGCCTTCTCCACAGCAGTCATCAATGCATCTTCACCGCCGGCCAGTTGGGCCATGCGCTTGGCTTTTTCTCCGGGTGGCGTAGGGTGCAGATTGCTGGGGTTGCCATCGAACCAGCCAAGTGTTCCGCCAAAGACCATACGGGCAGACCACTCCGGTTTGCCATAAAACTCCTGCAGGAACGGGGACCGTGCCAGGCGGGGTGGCAGACGGATTTCATGAGCGATTTCGTCAGGGGTTTTGCCGGCATTCATCATTCGGATGGTCTGATCATAAACATAGCGAATAGCATCCCGGTAGTCGGTCAGGTGCTTGCGGATCTCCGCTTTGCCTGTCACCGGGCGTGAGTGGCCGGGTACCAAATATTCCGGCTCCAGATCCCTCATCATTTCCAGGCTGTCAGCCCAGGTTTTCGGGTCGCGGTAGCTGGTGCCGCGAATGGTGTAGAGGTTGGGAAAGGCGCGGTAGAAGTTGTCGCCCGGCAGCAGCACTTTCTGTTTTGGTAGCCACACCACCACCTGGTCGTCGGTCTCGCCAGGTGCGTGCTTGAGTATCATCTCCACACCGCCTACGGTAATGCTCAGCTCGTCTTGAAAGGTCTGAGTCGGTCGCAGAATCTGCAGGGTGCTGTGTTCCTGTAAATCCACAAAGGGGCCGATACCCACATTGGTTCGGTCGGCATCGGGCAGCCGGCTGCCGTACATACGAAAAGAACGCTGGGTGATGATGGGCTGGAGTACACTCACGGTCTGGTCGACTGCTTTCTCCAGAGAGTGGTGAGCATAAATTTCGACCGGGTCGCCGTTGTTGATAAAAGCTGGCGCCCCATGGATATGGTCTGGATGCGAGTGGGTATAGATAATGGCCCGCACCGGTTTGTCAGTGATTGCCCTGAAACGCTCGGCGATTCGTTCCGCCGCTTCCAGCGACTCCATGGTATCGACAATGGTGACGGCATCATCGCCTTCGATCATGATGGAATTGGCGATACCGAAGCCAACGGCAACGTAAACGCCGTCGGTGACTTCAATCACGTCTTCCCGGAATTCTTCGCCATGGCGGTCAAGCGCTTCGGGTGTCAGGGTTCCGGATGCCGGCGGCCTGTCGGTGCCGGAAGGGCTGCAGGCGGAAATCAGGAGGACGCTCAGTAACAGGAAGGCGATGCGGGGCATGGTGAGATCCTTAATGTTGTTGTTTCTGGTAGCGCACATGAGTGTTGCACTGATCGTGACTGTTGAACCAGGAGGCTTTGCTGTTGGCCCGTGAAGTGATGGAAGAGTATCAGGTCTTTATCTATCTGATGGCTATCTGCCTGGGCCTTTTGGTGGGAGTGTGGATGCCCGACCTTGGTGGGCGTCTGGAATGGATTCTTTGGCCTCTGCTGGGCTCTTTGCTCTACGCGACTTTTACCCAGGTGCCTCTGGTGCGCCTGCGGGATGCGTTTGCAGCGCCTCGATATATGTTCGCGGCGGTGATTGGCAACTTTCTTTTGCTACCGTGCATCGTCTGGGGATTAATGGCGCTTGGCCCGGCTATTCCAGCTGTCCAGTTGGGTCTGTTGCTGGTCTTGTTGGTGCCCTGTACTGACTGGTTTATCACCTTTACCCATCTGGGGGGCGGTGACACCAGAAGTGCCATTGCGTTCACGCCCATTAGCCTTTTGTTCCAGCTGCTGCTGTTGCCATTTTACGTGTGGTTGTTCCTGGGCACAGAGATCACCGCCAGTGTGGCCCAGCAGGAGTTGATACTGGCATTCGCCGGGTTGATAGTCGCGCCCCTGATTGCGGCTTATCTGACGGAAACCTGGGTGGCGCGGAGCAAAAACCGGCAATCTGTTGTGATAGCTCTTGGTTGGCTGCCGGTACCGTTGTTGGCCCTGGTGGTCTTCTGTATTGCAGCTGCGCAAGTGAATCTGGTCTTGGCGTCGGTTGGAATTCTTCCCTGGCTATTGCTGCTCTTTGCCGCATTCTTGCTGGCTGCCGGGATGTTGTCGGTGGTCGTCGCCAGGGTTGCGCGGTTACCGGTCAAGCAGGGCAGGGTGTTGGCGTTCAGCTTTGGCAGCCGGAATTCGTTTGTCGTCCTCCCACTGGCGCTGTCATTACCCGCCTCGTATGAGCTGGCCGTCGTTGTGGTGGTGTTTCAATCCCTGGTGGAGCTTTTCGGGATGGCTTTTTTCCTGTGGTGGGTTCCCAAGAAGCTCCACCGTTAACCTCCCTGGCCTGAATTACGCTGGTTTGTCTGAATGCCCGAGGGAGTGCTCCGGCGCTATCTGATCCCGCACCAATTGCTTCAATTGCTTGATGTCCGGGAAACCTCCCTGTTCCTTGCGGGACCAGATACGGGTGTCGTTTACCCAGACTTCGAAGATGCCGCCGGTGCCGGGTTTCAGGGTAAGTTCGTCGACCATGCCGTCGAAGGTGGTGAGGAGTTCCTGGGCCATCCAGGTGGATCTCAGCATCCAGTTACAGCCGGTGCAGTAATGTAGGGTGATTCGCGTTGCCATTTGTTAATGCTTCCTGCATGGAAAAATCTATGTGCCATGCTATCAAATGATGTGTGGTGTTTCCTTCGCTCAAGGCAATGGACGGCAGTGTGCAATCAATGTCATCAGACTATCCGGCAATCGGCCAACTATACCATCAGCATTCCCGGCAGGTGCTGGCTACCCTTATTCGTTTGTTAGGCGACTTTGAACTGGCCGAGGAAGCCATGCAGGAGGCGTTTGCCGCTGCTGTGCGCCAGTGGCCTGAAGAAGGGCATCCGGATAATCCGGTTGCCTGGCTGATCCGGGCCGGCCATCACAAGGGCATTGATCATATCCGCCGGGGTCAGACCGCCAGGCGCTATTCGCATCTGATGGCGGTAGACGAAGAAAACTCTGAAGCTGCCGCTCCAGAGGGTATCGAAGACGACCAGCTTCGATTGCTGTTTATCTGTTGCCACCCGGCGTTATCGTTGGATGCACGAGTTGCGCTAACCCTCCGGGAAATGTGCGGCCTGACCACAGAGCAGGTAGCCAGCGCCCTTCTGCAAAAGCCGGCCACCCTGGCCCAGCGGATTGTACGAGCCAAGAAGAAGATCCGTGAGGCGGGGATTCCCTACGAGGTGCCGGAACCGAGGCAGCTTTCCGAGCGCTTGCCCGGGGTGCTTCGGGTCATTTACCTGGTGTTTAACGAGGGCTATTCCCGGAGCGATGGCGATTCGCTGGTGGATGTGAGCCTGTCGGGCGAGGCCATTCGGCTGGCTGAGGTGCTGGCAAGATTGCTTCCCGAGGGTGAAGTGTTCGGCCTGTTGTCACTGATGCTACTGCACGATTCCCGCCGAAGCGCCCGTGAGGACGAGCAGGGCGATCTGATTACGCTCGAGGATCAGGACCGTTCAAGGTGGGACCAGAAGCAGATCGAACTCGGGCTGAAGTGGCTGGAGCAGGCACTGGCGAGAACGCCGGCCTCTCCGTATACCCTGCAGGCATCCATAGCGGCGGTGCACGCCCAGGCTCGCCGGGCGGAAGACACGGATTGGCGGCGAATTGCCCGGTTATACGATGCCCTGTATCGCCAACACCCATCGCCGGTAATAGCACTTAACCACGCTGTGGCCGTTGCCATGCGGGATGAGCCGGAAGCCGGACTGGCGCTCCTGGATGGCTTGCTGGGCAACAAGGAAATCCTGACCTACCACCTGTTCCATGCGGCCCGTGCCGACCTGTTGCGCAGAGCCGGTGATTTCGAATCTGCGATCGTTGCCTACCAGCGTGCCCTGGAACTTGCGACTCAGGGGCCGGAGCGCCGTTTTCTGAAGCGACGGCTTCAATCCCTTTCTGGCGGTGTTTGAAAAAATATTCCCGACCTGTCGATTTCCGGGGTGTTGGCTCGACTAAACAGTAGAACCCCCCCCCCGCAGGAGACGTTTATCGCGCAAAGCGGGCGAACCCAGTTCAAACCAGATCCTGCCCCACTGGCAGAAGGAGGGTAATCCATGAAATACGTTGCTCTGGTGTATTACCAGGAGAGCATTATCAACGCCATGACCGATCAGCAGTGGCATGACCTGAACCAGGAGTGTGTGGCCGGAGTAGAGCGGCTGACCGAACAGGGAAATTACGTCACCGGCCAGCCTCTGCAGCCAACCGACACGGCCACCACCGTGCAGGTTCGCAATGGTGAGGTGTTGATATCCGACGGCCCGTTTGCCGAAACGAAAGAGCAGTTGGCCGGGTTTTACCTGCTGGAAGCCAGAGACCTGAACGAAGCCCTGCACCTGGCCAGCCGGATTCCACCGGCACGCTTCGGCAGCATTGAAGTGCGGCAGGTACGGGAGCTGCCACCGAAAGACTGAATCAGGAGAAAAGTCATGAGTTATATCGATGGATTTGTGGCCGCCGTGCCAACCGCAAACAAACAGAAGTACATCCAGCACGCCAGCGAGGCCGCAGCGGTGTTCAAGGAATACGGCGCTACCAGAATGGTGGAGTGTTGGGGGGATGATGTGCCAGACGGCAAGATCACGTCGTTTCCTATGGCCGTGAAGTGTCAGCCCGAGGAAACGGTGGTTTTTTCATGGATTGAGTGGCCGTCTCGCGCTGTAAGAGATAAAGCTATGCCAAAGATTATGGACGATCCGCGCCTGCAGCCGGATGTGAATCCTATGCCGTTTGATGGCAAGCGGCTGATCTACGGCGGCTTTGAAGCGGTGGTAACGGAATAGTGTTGCAATAAATGTCGTTCGCTCTGCCCTGAAATAGCCTAGGATTTCAGGTAACGCGGTGTTCATCACCGGATAAAAGGATGGCTTTGAGGGCAGGGTGAAGGATATGGCTGATCGTTATTTGTTTTCGAGCTTCTTTAAGACCTTGGCGCTGTGTGCTGTGCTATCCGGGAGCCCTGCGCTCGGCGAAACCGCTTTGACTGCGGAAGCTTCTGATCCTGTGCGTCTCGGCTGGATGCAAGGCTTTCCGCCTCCGGCAGATAAACTGGTTATGCAGCCGGAATCCGATTTTTTCAGCTTTCCGAAGATGCGCTGGACCGTGTGTCATATCCGTGAGTTGATGCCGACCAAACAGGTTAGCCGTGGATTGTCTGCGCCAGTACCCCTGACATATGCCCTGGACCGGGGAATTGATTCGGTGAGCTTCGTGCCAATGGGAGCAGAAGCTGAAATGAGTTGGGCCGAGTCGCTGGCGGCCAACTACACGGATGGGTTGCTTATTCTGCACGGCGGCAAGATCGTGTACGAGTACTACTCAGGATGTTTGGAAGAGGCCGGCAAGCACGCAGCGATGTCGATGACCAAATCGCTCACCGGACTGCTAGCCGAGATTCTGGTGGTGGAGGGTGATCTGGACGAAAGCGCAACCGTCAGTGCCGTTATTCCGGAACTCAAGGACAGTGCCTTTGGCAGCGCGACGGTTCGCCAGGTTATGGATATGACCACGGCGCTTCAATTCAGCGAGAACTATGCTGATCCGAATGCCGATATCTGGATGTACTCCAGGGCTGCCAGCCCCCTGCCCAAGCCCGAGGGCTATTCCGGCCCAAATGGATACTTTGAGTATCTTCAAACGGTCAGGAAGAATGGGGATCATGGCGATGTGTTCGGGTATCGCACCATCAATTCCGATGCGTTGGGCTGGATTATCTCCCGGGTGACCGGCAAGGATATGGCACAACTGCTCTCGGAACGGGTATGGCAAAGGATTGCTGCAGAGCAAGATGCCTACCTGACCGTGGACGCCAAAGGCACACCTTTCGCCGGTGGTGGCCTGAGTGCCGGTTTGAGAGACCTGGGACGAGTTGGCCAGCTACTGCTGGATGGAGGCAAGGTTAATGGCGAAGCGCTGTTCCCCCGCGAGGTTGTCGATAACATTCGTGCAGGTGGAGACAGAGAAGCTTTCGCCAAAGCTGGCTACGCTACCTTGCCCGGCGGCAGCTACCGAAGTATGTGGTGGGTCTTCCACAACAATCACGGCGCCTTTGCGGCACGCGGGGTTCACGGCCAGACTATCTATGTGGACCCCACGGCGGATATGGTGATTGTGCGGTTTGCTTCGTTCCCGAGCGCTGCCAACGCTCAAATTGATCCCACCTCATTGCCTGCCTATCAGGCGCTGGCTGAGTACTTGATGGCCAAGTGAAAGCCGGTATCCGGCCTACTGTTGTAGGCCGGCCTTTCGGGCCCTGGCCGCATGCAGCTTCTTGTAGCTCTCGATCATCTTCAGGTGCCGGTCCAGGCCGCGCAGGTCCATGCCGGTTTCCTCCAGGCCATAGAAGCGCACCGTGCCGTTAATGGAGCCGACCACGGCGTTCATCACCTCGTCACCAAACATACGGCGGAAGTTGTAGAGGTAGTCGTCCAGCTCCAGTTCTTCGTTCAACGTGGCTTCGAGCGCCGCGTTCATGGCCTGATAGAACAGGCCCCGTTCGACGGTGTTGTCATTGAACTGCAGGAACATATCCACCAGCTCCTGGGCCTCTTCCAGTTCGCCCAACGCCAGGTAGATCAGCAGTTTCAGTTCCAGAATGGTCAGCTGGCCCCACACGGTGTTCTCATCAAACTCGATGCCGGTGAGGGTGACGATAGTCATGTACACGTCCAGCTCAGCCTCTTCCAGGCGCTGCACCAGATCGGTCAGTTCGTCTTCATCCAAACGGTGCAGGTTCAGGATGTCTTCCCGGAATGCCAGCGCCATGTTGGTGTTGTCCCACACCAGGTCTTCCACCGGATACACCTCGGAGTAGCCCGGCACCAGAATGCGGCACACCGGAGCGCCCAGGTCTTCGAATACCGCCATGTAACATTCCTTACCCATGTCCGCGAGGATGCCGAACAGGGTGGCGGCTTCTTCTTCGTTGGTGCCGGAGAAATCCCACTCCACAAAATCGTAGTCGGATTTGGCACTGAAGAAGCGCCAGGACACCACGCCGCTGGAATCGATAAAGTGCTCAACGTAGTTGTTGGGCTCAGTTACCGCCATGGAGTTGAACGTAGGCGCGGGCAGGTCGTTCAGGCCTTCAAAGCTGCGGCCCTGCAGCAGTTCGGTCAGGCTGCGTTCCAGTGCCACGTGGAAGCTGGGGTGCGCACCGAAGGAGGCAAAGACGCCGCCGGTTTTTGGGTTCATCAGGGTCACGCACATCACCGGGAACTGACCACCCAGAGAGGCATCTTTCACCAGTACCGGGAAGCCCTGTTCTTCCAGGGCTTTGATGCCCTCAACGATCTCCGGGTACTTGGTCAGCACACTCTCGGGCACGTCCGGCAGGGCGATTTCGTTTTCGATGATCTCTTTCTTCACCGCCCGCTCGAAGATTTCCGACAGGCACTGTACCTGGGCTTCCTGCAGGGTGTTACCGGCACTCATGCCGTTGCTCAGGTACAGGTTCTCGATCAGGTTGGAGGGGAAGTACACGGTTTCCCCATCCGACTGGCGCACGTAGGGAATGCTGCAGATACCCCGCTCCGGTGTGCCGGAGTTGGTGTCGAACAGGTGGGTACCGAGCAGTTCGCCATCCGGGTTGAAGATCTCCAGGCAGTAATCGTCCAGGATGCCCTCGGGCAGCTCGCCGTCCGGGCCGGGCTGGAACCATTTCTCGTTCGGGTAATGCACGAACTCGCTGTTGGCGATGTCTTGGCCGAAGTACTGGTCGTTGTAAAAGAAGTTGCAGTTCAGCCGCTCAATAAACTCACCCAGGGCAGAGCACAGGGCGGCCTCCTTGGTGGCGCCCTTGCCGTTGGTAAAACACATGTGGGCGGCGGTATCGCGCACGTGCAGGGACCACACGTGAGGCACAATGTTGCGCCAGGAGGCAATTTCGATTTTCATGCCCAGGTCTGCCAATATGCCGCTCATATTGGCAATCGTGGTTTCCAGGGGCAGGTCTTTGCCTTCGATGTAGGTGCTGGAGTCGGTGCCCGGTGCAGCGGTGAGAAGGGCCTGGGCGTCTTCGCCCAGGTTTTCGACGACGTCAATCTGGAAGTCCGGACCGGTTTGCACCACCTTTTTGACCGTGCAACGGTCGATGGAGCGGATTATGCCTTGGCGGTCCTTATCGGAAATGTCTTCCGGCAGCTCCACCTGAATCTTGAAAATCTGCTTGTAGCGGTTTTCCGGGTCTACAATGTTGTTTTGCGACAGGCGGATGTTGTCTGTGGGGATATCCCGGGCGTTGCAGTAAACCTTCACAAAGTAGGCTGCGCACATGGCGGACGAGGCCAGGAAATAATCAAAGGGGCCGGGTGCCGAGCCATCGCCCTTGTAGCGGACGGGCTGGTCTGAGACGACGGTGAAATCGTCGAATTTGGCCTCAAGCCTCAGGTTGTCGAGATAATTGACTTTGATTTCCATGGGCAGCTTACCGGATTCAGAAATATGAGCAGTTTACGCGGAATAGACGAGGTAATCCCCGATGCGCGGGATGGTCTCACAAAAACCGAAAGGACGATACTTTACGTCCTCAGTGAAACCCAGAAGGAGCTGGGTGGCCGCAATGTGCCTACGGTGATGCTCTACGGCCGAGTGCTGGAATACGTGAACATCAGCGAGCAGGAGTTGCACCTGTACCTGGACCGGCTTGGTGTAAAGGGTGATGGCTGTTAAGGGCGTTGGCGGCTGAAGTCTCTCGGGTCCAGCCGATAATAGCCGCACAGGGCTTTGTAGACATCCGGCTGGGCTTCAAGCAGGTGCTCCGGCTGTTGAAAGAAGGTTTCCGTCAGTACCGCAAAGAACTCAGCGGGTTCAGTGGCGCCGTAAGGGTCAAGCCAGGGCTTGTGGTGGTGTGCCAGCCGATGTTGCAGGTGGTCCCAGGCCTTGGTCATGGTTTCCTGCCAGTTCCGGGCCTGCTCGCCATACAGTGGTGGTGCGCCATCGGCGGTGCCGTCCAGGTAGTCCAGCTGGTGGGCGAATTCGTGAAGGATCACATTATGGGGGCTGTGTGGCTCGGCGATGGCGTTTTCGCACTCGCTCCAGGCCAGTACCACCTGGCCACGGGAGGAAGCTTCGCCGGCGCGGACCTGGTCACTGTGGCTTACCACCAGGCCGTCGCTCTCAGTGCCCTGAGCCCGGTAGACGTCCGGATACACCAGAATACTCTGCACCTCGTCGTAGTCTGAAAACGGCCGTTCCAGAATCAGCAGGCAGGCGTGGCCAGCGATGGTCACGCGTACTCTGTCGTCTACCTCAAAGCCATCGCAGCCGTAATAGTCCTTCTCTGAGACAAACAGCTGCACCAGGCGCTCAAGCCGTTTTCTTTGCTGGGGTGATAGCCGTTTGTAGGCGGGGAGCTGCTTTTTCAGACAGCTGCGCCAGGGCTTGGGGAAGGGCTGCTGCAGTTCCCGCTTTCGCCGCCAGGTGCGATAGAAAAACAGGTAAAACAACGACCCGGCAAGCAGAGTGGTGGCAAAGACAGCAAAAATGACAGGCGCAGACATCAACAACTTCCCCAGGCGTGTCTGGCCAGTCTACCTCAACGATCAGCGAACCACGAAAACCGAAATGTCGCTGTGTTTTACGATCTCAGCGGCGTTAGAACGCAGCAGGTGCAGCTTATCTCCCAGTCCGGGCGTGTGCGATGCCATCACAACAAGGTCTGCGCCAGTATCTTTGATGGCGCCCAGTAACTTGGAATCCAGTTCCACGGCCGTATCGACAGACTCAAGTACCTTGGCGTCCGTTTTTATGCCGTGGGCTTGGCCTTGCTCATGGGCAAACCCGGCAAGTTTCTCGGCAAGCTCTTTCGGGTTGTGGGCGGCGGCGCCGGGCGTGCTATTGGTGACCGTCACGTAGCACAGGCTTGCCTGATAGTGCTTTGCCATGTCGATGGCGGTGCTCAGGGTTTTGGGAATCTTGTCCATGTGAGAAAGATCCACAGGTACGAGTATTTTTTTGTACATGGTTCAGTCTCCATTGCTCAGAATTTGAACTTATGTCTTCAAGTCTGGACCATGAAACGACAGGTCGGCAAATCAGAGGCAGCTTTATGAAGTATATTTTTGAAGTCACCGTGAAGGACGGCCACACGGCGGAGGATTATGCAGATGCTTGGGTAAGAGCCAGCGAGCTGATTCAGCAGGCGCCGGGGGCGCGGGGCACTGAACTGCACCGCAAGATCGGCGAGCCGAACAAGCTGATTGCCATCGCCAGCTGGGACAGCAAGGCAGACCGGGATGCCATGGACGCAACCAAGGACCCCCGGATTATGGACATCATCAAAAGCGCGGCGCCGTTCGTGGAGATCCGGCCTTTGGGTGAATTTGAAGACCCGGAATGGGTGGTGATGCCGCCCGGGTACAACGGGTAATCAGTGGTCATCGAGCTTGTTCAGCGTCAGGTCTTTGTCCAAACGATAGGTATCGAAATCTTTGGCCAGGAACAGGTGGCCTCTGTAGTGCTGTAACGCCTCCGCTGCCAATTGATTAATATGGGGCGTGCCGCCAGGTACCGACTGGTAGCGTGAGCTGAAATGAGTCAGCACCAGGTTAGGCAGTTTCACGCTCTGGGCGAATCGGGCTACCTGTTGGGCTGAGCTGTGTTGGGGCCAGGGGCCAACCCGGTCGGCCACGTCCTGTGTATAAGTGGCTTCGTGGATGAGTACATGAGTGCCTTGGCTGGCCTCTTTCAGAAGCTCCGGTGTGTCGTTATCGCCACCCACAATGATGCGCCGGGCGGTTCTGGGTATGTGCGTGTAGTCGTCGCTCTTCAGTAACCGGCCGTCATCCAGCAACACGTCGTTGCCCTTTTGCAGATCGCCCCAGGCCGGGCCAGCCTCTATGCCGTCCGCCGCCAGTTTCTCCTGCTTTAACTGGCGCTCCAGATTTCTTTCGGTAAAAACATAGGCCCGGCAGGCTACCCTGTGGGAGAGCGCCACGTTGGTAACGCCCATACGGTCATCCTGCCAGTAGAAATCCGGCGCCTCGGAGTTGATGAAGTTCAGCGGGTAGCTCAGGCTCGAATCACTGTTTTCAATCACCGCATCAATAAAGCGGCGGACCTGTGGCGGGGCAATGATATCCAGCGGTTCTGTGCGGCCGAGCATGGAGGCACTGGTGAGCAGACCGGGCAGGCCGAAAATATGGTCGCCATGGATGTGAGTGATGAAAATGGCACGTAGCTGCATCACCGAATACCGGGTGCGCATCAGTTGGTGCTGGGTACCCTCACCGCAGTCGATCAGGTACCAGGGTTTGGGGCCGGAGCGGCTCAGGGCCAGTCCGGTGACATTGCGTGACCGGGTTGGTGTTCCGGCGGATGTGCCCAGGAAAGTAAATTCCATCGTGCCTCGTTTCGCGGTAATGTGCCCCCTAATGATACGAAACCTTTTGCCTAGAGGATACGTGCCGCACCATGTCTGACCTGAAAGACCCCCGGGTACTGTTCGCCGCAGAGCGCACTCTGTTGGCCTGGAACCGCACCAGCCTTGGGCTGACCGCCTTCGGCTTTCTGGTAGAGCGGGCGGGTTTGCTGCTGGCGGCATTGGCACCGGAGACGGGCAACAGCATGAACCTGGTGGCCATGTATTGGTTGGGGATGCTGTTCATTCTGCTGGGTGCCGCAACAGCCTTTTACGCCACCCGCCAGTTTGCAGCGGTGTTGAAAACCCTGAGCCCGGAAGAATTTCCCAATGGCTATAACGCCCGCTGGGGAATGACCATCAACCTGATCGTGGCGTTCCTCAGCCTGGCACTGGCAGCTGCCCTGTTTGTCAGCCAGTACTAACACAATCCAAGAACGACAGAATCAAAGGAGTCACACCTTGTCTGAGCTAGCCAACTACGAAAGCTTTAATATCGAAGTAAAAGACCAGATTGCCCACGTGCAGTTCAGCCGCCCGGAAGCCCTGAACACCATGAACAAGGCGTTCTGGCTGGAACTGCCCCGCTGTGTGCAGGACATCGAAGCCAATACCGATGCCCGGGTGATTGTGATTTCCTCCACCGGCAAACACTTTTCCGCCGGTATGGACCTGGGCGTATTCTCCGATCCCAAATCCGTGCCCATGAGCGGTGATCCGGGCCGGATGGCGGAGAACCTTCGCCGGGTGGTGCTGCAGCTGCAGGATACCCTCACATCCCTGGAAAGAGTGCGGCTGCCGGTATTGGCAGCGGTTCATGGCGGCTGCATTGGCGGTGCCCTGGATCTGGTGTGTGCGGCCGACAGCCGTTACTGCACCGCGGATGCCTATTTCACCATCAAGGAAACCGAGCTGGGCATGACCGCCGATGTGGGCACCCTGCAGCGCCTGCCCAAGCTGATGCCCGAGGGCGTGGTGCGGGAACTGGCCTACACTGGGCGTAAGTTCGGGGCAGAGGAAGCTCATCGTCTTGGTTTCGTAAACACGGTATACGAATCCCAGGAAGCGATGCTGGAGGGCGTCATGGCCATTGCAGCGCAGATTGCGGCCAATTCGCCCCTGGCGGTAACCGGTTGCAAGGAGATGATTAACTTCAGCCGTGATCACAGTGTGGAAGACAGCCTCAAGTACATGGCTACCTGGCAGTCTGGCATGTTCCGCCCCACCGACATGATGAAATCCTTCCAGGCAAAGGCCCAGAAACAGGCGCCCGTCTACGATGACCTGTTCCCGGTCAAGGATCTGTTCTCTAACTGATCCATGCCTGACCGCCGGAGCTCTTCAATCTCAACATCTGCCGCCCTTTTGTTTCAGGGCGGCATTGGTGTGGTTGGCCTTCTGGCCATCTGGCTGTTCGGTATTCCGATACTGTCTGGCGGCTTGAGCCTTGCCGAGGCGGTTTTGTTTGGCGTGATTGGTGCTGCTGTTACCTATCTTTCGCTGCTGTTGCTGACCCAGAACTCCTGGTTGTTCCCCGATGACCTCAGCAGCCAGATGCAAGCGCTCTATGATTTTGTGTCCGGTTACCGCTGGCCGGTATTATTGGCATTGGCTGTGCTCGCCGGCGTTGGTGAAGAACTCCTGTTCCGGGGCGCGGTTCAGGGCTGGTTGCTGCAATACACCGGGCCCTGGACGGCGGTACTGGCGGCGTCTGTGCTGTTCGGCCTTGTACACTATGTGTCATTCACCTACTTTCTGGTCGCTACGGGCCTGGGCCTGGTGCTGGGTGCCGCCTACCAGCTCAGCGGCAGTCTTGAGCTGGTCATGGTGTGGCATGCGGTTTATGACATGCTGGCGATATACTGCTTGCTGAGGTATCCGCACTGGTTTGGTGTCAGGGCCTGACCTGCGTGTGAGGACTTTTCTCAAGTAATCGGTTGTTGGTAAGTGCCTGAGTCAGGCGTTCCAGAGCTTCTCCGCTATGGCGCCAGAAATGCCAGTAGAGTGGCACCTCCAGTGATTGTCCCGGGGCGAGACTGACCAGCTCTCCAGATTTCAGCTCCCGGGTTGCCTGTATCTCCGGGATCATGCCGTATCCCAGCCCCGCGCAGGCGAGCTTCACGAAACCCTCCGATGAGGGACACAGATGGTGGGGAAAGGCGCCATCGTATCCACATTGCGCAAGAAAGCGGTGTTGGAGCAGGTCATCTGGCCCGAAGACAATTGCCGTGGCTTGTTTCAGGCTTTGAGGATTGATGCCGTCCGGAAAATAGCGGCGGACATAGTCGGGCGTTGCCAGGGGGAGATAATGCATTGTGCCCAGCGCAACGCATCGAGCGCCGGCAAGGGGTTGTGGGCTGCTGCAAAGGCAGGCTGCAACATCGCCCTCCCGCATCCGCCGCAGGCCAATATCCTGATCTTCAATCACCAGATCCAGCAGCAATTCGTCTTCAATGCATACTTCGCCGATGACATGGGCCCACCAGGTCGCCAGGCTGTCCGCGTTCAACGCAATGCGTAATCGGCTGGCTCGTTCGGTCAAAGCGGGCAAAGTTCTGGCCAGGTCTCTTTCGAGTAGTTGTACCTGTTGAACGTGATTGAGCAGCCGCCGGCCGGCGGGGGTTGGCGCGAGCGTGGGACTGCGAACCAACACCGGTTGGCCCAGTCTGATCTCCAGTGTACGAATGCGCTGGGAAACTGCGGATTGAGTGAGCCCCAGGGTGTCCCCGGCACGCTCAAATCCGCCGCATTCAACCACGGTTGCCAGTGCTTCCAGCAGCTTGTAATCAATCATAAGTATAATTAATGCACTATTAGCAGGATGAATTTCAAGTATATAGGTTTGCGGTTAGTCTGGCCCCTCAATCTTCGGAGGAGCGGGCGTGTTTGAAAGTTATCTGACCGGTTTGCTGGTGTGTGGCGGTATTATTGTCGCAATTGGTGCACAGAATGCCTACGTACTGAGCCAGGCGATTCGTCGCGAGCATCACTGGTGGTCGGCCGGCGTATGCATGACGTCCGATATCCTGCTGTTCACTCTGGGTATGTTTGGAGTAACCGCTGCCTTGATGGCTATGCCAGAAGCTCTGGAGATGTTGCGCTGGCTTGGTGTGGTATTCCTGGGCTGGTTGGCGATTCAGGCATTTGTCAGGGCTGGACGGGGCAGGGCAGCGCTTCAAGCTGGGGCAGAGGCCCGAAGAAGTCTGAAAGGCGTGCTGTTGACTACTCTGGCGGTCACCCTGCTCAACCCTCAGGTTTATCTGGATACCTTATTGCTGATTCCTGCGGTGGGTGCTCAGCAATCGAGTGCCCCCAGTTTTGTTGCAGGCGCAAGCAGCGCGTCCGTTATCTGGTTTGGTGGGCTGGCCTGGCTGGGTTCTTCGCTGGCACCGTTACTGTCGCGGCCGGGCGCCTGGCGGGTGATTGATGGTGTTATTGGTTTGATGATGCTCGCCATCGCCCTTCAGCTGGCGTTTTCAGGTCTGTGAAATTCAAGTGATCGTGCGAAGTCCGTTTTTCTGCCTATACTCACGTCAGTAACAGAGGAATAGCTTTAACAACAACCACTCCGGCGGAGTTAATTTGGGAATCTTCAAGCGCAATCTTTGGATGTTGTTCTGGCTGGTTGTTGCTGTTGGTGTGCTTGTCCTGTCGTTTATCCTGACCAGTATCTGGCAATCCACACTGCGTGCCCAGGAAGCTCACCATCAGTCCCGCGTTGAGCTGATCAGTCAATCTGCCATCAACGTGTTACGTACCCAGGAGTTGATCCTGGACGTAGCCGCCGCTGAGCTTGTGCGCCTGGATCTTGTCAACGCCACCCCCGAGGTGTTGCCCTTTCTCGACAATATCATGGAGGCCAGCCCGGCGCTCGCAGGTTTCGGTATGGCCTTGCCGGATGGGCAATTGGTGAAAGTGACATCCACTGTGGATGTCAGCCTGATGCCGAACCTGTTGGAGCAGGAGGAATCCCGGGACGGCTTCCAGCGGGCTATGGAGTCTGATCGGTTGGTGGTGGGCCGCACCTACTATTTGCCGGCGGTCGGGGCCTGGATTATTCCCGCCCGCAAAGCCATAAGGTATGCCAGCGGCGAAGTGATTGCGGTGATGTCTGCCGGAATCCGCGCCGATGGCGAAAAAGGGGTGTTCGGGAACAATCTGCACACCGGAGCGGACGACTCTGTGATGATCTTCCGGGAGCACGATGGCTATTTGCAGTTTATGTCCAGCGAAGGCGTCACGCCGGATATGTACGCCGACATCCAGCGGACACCGGAACAGCGTGAAGAGGACAGGCAAGGCCTGATAGCGGCCAATGATGCGTCTCTTGAGGAACTGAAAGTAAGCCCGGAACCCAGTATCTATTACAGCCATAGAGACGGTGATACGTTCATTGGTGGCGCCTGGTATTCCCCGGACTATGAACTCTGGATTGTTTCTGAATCCAATATTCGTTCGGTCTGGAGTACCTTTCTGGATCGTGCCCTGGTGTTGTTGGCGGTGTTTGTCGCCCTATTCTTCCTGCTCTTCTATCTCGTGCGCCAGATCGAGCGCGCAGAGAAAAAACGCCGCTCGGCCCTGATGTATCAATCTCGTCACGATGACCTGACGTCGTTACTCAACCGGGTAGGCATGATTGACCAGATCCAGCAGCTTGTGAATCGCGACGAGGGCTTTGGCGTTGTCTTGCTCGACATCGATAATTTTCGAGGTATCAACGATCGATTCGGGCAGGAACACGGCGACAAGGTACTGAGCGAGTTCGCCCGGTGTTTACGTGAGCTGACCAGTGAACAATACGGCGCATCGCGACTTGGCGGTGATGAGTTCGCAGTGATCAGCCGTATCCATGAGCCTGAGAAGCTGCTGGCATTCTGTAGCGATCTGCTGCGAGGGCTGGCCCGCCATATGGCCACCGGACCAATGGGGCTCCAATTGGGCGCCAGTGTGGGGGCTGCTGCGTTTCCGGACCACGGAGATTCATTCAACAGCGTTATTCGAAGTGCCCACCTGGCGCTATACCAGGCCAAGAGGACCCGCAACGATGTGTGCCTGTACCGGAACGAATTTGAGGCAGGCTATTTGCGGCGCGTGCACATTGAACAGCGACTTCGTGGGGCTATTCACCAGGGCAGGATATTTATGGCGTACCAGCCGCAGCTGGACGCCTGTGGCCGGGTAGTGGGCGTTGAGGCGCTGGCCCGGTGGGATGATGAAGAGCTCGGGTATGTGCCGCCCAATGAATTTGTTGAAGTGGCAGAATCCTGTGGCTTGATGGTGGAGCTCGGCAACTACGTGTTGGGCCGGAGTCTCTCAGACTTCCGGACGATTCTTGACCAGGCGCGAATGCCATTGGAGCTGTCGGTGAACATCTCCGCCATGCAGTTTATGCAGTCAGGCTTTGCCGATCTGGTGTTGTCTGAATTGCAAAAGCATGGCGTGCACCCCCACTACCTGACCCTGGAGATCACCGAAACGGTTTTCATGGCAGGTTTTGACCAGGTCATCCCAGTGCTGGAACACCTTCGGCGCGAAGGCATCAGTTTGTCCATGGACGATTTCGGTACCGGTTATTCGTCCCTGAGCCTGTTGCGCAAGCTGCCGATCGATGAACTGAAGATCGACAAGAGCTTTGTGGATAACATCATTGATGACGAGCCTGCCCGAAACATGGTCGAGAGCATCATTGCCATTGGCAAGAATCATCGCATGCGCCTGGTTGCCGAGGGGGTGGAAGAGCAAGCCCAGTTCTCAACGCTGGTGGCGATGGGCTGCGGGCGCTTCCAGGGTTACCTGTTCAGCCGTCCGGTGCCGGCGAGCGACGTGGCCTCCGTGGTCCGTCAGTGCAACGACAAGGCTGCGCCCCCCGTCTGAGGCAACCTCAGGCGTGTTGCTTCTCCACCTGGCTCAGAAACTCACCGATGTCCTCAAAGGCTTGTTCCGCTTCCGGCAGCAGGGGTGAGAAGATGTGCCATACGTGCACCATGTTCTGCCAGGTGTGAAGTTGCACCGGAGAGCCTTCGGCCCGGGCTTTGGCGGCATATCGGGTGGCGTTGTCCAGTAGCATCTCCGTGCTGCTGGCGTGAATCAGCGTGGGCGGCAAGTCGTTAAGGTTTCCGCGCAGGGGCGACGCCACGGGATTGGTGGGGGAAATGCGAAACGCCGCCAGGGTACCCCACCAGAGTACCGGTAGCGGAATCTTCGACAACCCTCCGAAAACCGGCCCAAGTAAGGGATCGGTACGGATATTTTCCCGGTTGCTGGGGGCGGTCAGGGTGAGGTCTGTGGAAGGTGACAGGGCAACAGCTGCATCGGCCTGGCGCACCCCGTTGTCCCGAATCCAGGCCAGCAGAGACAGGGTATGGCTACCACCGGCAGAATCGCCCGCTACCACCATGAACTCCGCCTTCTCTTCGCCATCCGGGCCGTGGTTCAGCAGCCAGGTATAGGCCTGGCGGCAGTCGCGAATGCCGTCCATAAAACGGTGTTCCGGCATCAATCGGTAATCCAACGCAAACACCGCCGCATTGGCCAGTTGTGAGAACCGGTCGGTAATGGCGCGATGACTGCGGGGGCTTCCTGCGGCCCAGGCGCCACCGTGAATGTAGAGCACCCGGCGGCGGGTATCGGCACCCGGTGCAATCACCCATTCGCCCCGGGGTTGATCGTTGTGGCGAATCTCGGATTTAACCTCTACACCTTCACCGAGACTGTCCAGATGATTTCTGAGTGCAATCAGGCGGGCTTTGCCCTTCAGGCCCCGGGACGCTCGCCCCATGTCTTTGATGCGTTCCATCACCTCGTTGTGGGCGGGGTTCGGAGCCACTTCCCGCACCGCCCAGTCACCGCCATCGTAGTGGGAAAGGTCATGCACCCGGAACAGCAAGAAGGTTGAGAGAACGATGAGCGCAACAACAGCGAGCAGAATCCAGAGCATGGGTTTTCCTTTTGGGGCTCTATAAAAAGGGAACTATGCTGAAACTATATTCGTACCATGGCCAAGCATACAGAGGAAAGTCATCTTGCAAATAGCCTATCGGGCCCGGGATATCACCGAGGCACACATTGTTGCCGGCATGTTGGAGGCCAATGGCATCGACACCTATGTGGGCGGGCACTACCTGCAGGGTGCGATGGGGGAGATTGGTGCTGCCGGATTCAGCAATGTTCATGTGGACGATGAGGATGTTTACCGGGCCAGAGTTCTGATTGACCAGTACGAATCCGACCGGGTGGTAGCAGCCTCGCAGCGCGACGAGCATGACAAGCCGGATCATTATGCTCGCTGGTTTATTGTTGTAATCGTTGCTTTGGCCTGGCTTCTATGGCGATTCTGAGCTGATCGAATGGTTTGGCTTTTGTTGTTGCGCCCCCACTGGTACTGGGTGCCTCATTTTTGTTATGTTGTAACGCTTTTGAGGCCGCACTCATGTCTGATCCCGTCCGTCCTGTTCCTACCAATCTGATCCTTGGTTTTCTTGGTGTAGGCAAAACCACCGCCATCCTTGATTTGCTCCGGCAGAAGCCGGAAGGCGAGGTTTGGGCGGTTTTGGTGAACGAGTTTGGTGAGGTTGGGATCGACGGCGCCATCCTGGAGACCGAGGGAGCCGTGGTACGGGAAATTCCCGGCGGCTGCATGTGTTGTGTTGCCGGCCTGCCCATGCAGATTGGCCTTAACCAGCTGATTGCCCGTGCCAAGCCCGACCGGCTGTTGATTGAACCCACCGGTCTTGGCCATCCCTCCCAGATTCTGGATACCCTGACGGGCGAGTATTATCAGGATGTCTTGAAGCTGGGCCCGGTGATTACTCTGGTCGATCCCCGCAAACTGGAAGACCCCAGGGTGCAGGACAACGTTCAGTTCCGGGACCAGGTGGCGGCGGCGGATATATTGGTCGCGAACAAGACGGACTTGTGCACAGACAACCAGGTGCACGCATTTGATCAATGGGCGGCCCGGCTCGCACCGGAGGGCCGTCCGGTGTATCACACCAACCATGGCCACCTTTCGGTTGGCTGGCTTGATGGCACGGCCGCGTTACCCGAGGTGTCTGAGCCTCATGCGCACCATCATCACCATGCCAAGGAGGGGGATACACCACCACCGCCGTCAATTCATGAGAACCCATGGCAATTGGTTACCAACCGGGGGCAAGGTCACAATAGTATTGGCTGGCGGATTCATCCTGAGTTGATGCTGGACGAAAATGCGATACTGGCGATGGCCATGGATGACCGGCTGCAGCGCTTCAAGGCCGTCATTCATACCCGGGATGGCTGGCGCGTTGTAAACGTTGTGGACGGCGCTGTTACCATCCTGCCGGGCGAGCCCAGGGAGCTTTCCCGGGTGGAATTGATTTCAGCCGAGGCACTGGATGCCTCGGAAATGGACCAGCTGCTGCGGGCCGCAGCCGGGCTGACCGACCAGGATTAAGGTATGAGAATTCGGATTACTCACCAGAGAATCACCCTGTTTCTGCAATCCATTCTGTTGCTTGAGGCGGTGCTTGCGATCTGGGGGCAGCGCTGGTTTACCGCGTTCCTGACCAGCATGATCATTGTGATCACGCTGTTCCCGATACTGTTTGAGCGGCGGTTCCGGATTCACATTCCCCCGGAACTGCAGTTGGCGGCCATCGGGTTCGTGTTCGCGTCACTGTTCCTTGGGGAGATTCACGACTACTACAACCGGTTCTGGTGGTGGGACATGGCGCTGCATACCATGTCTGGCTTCCTGCTGGGGATTCTCGGTTTCTTGCTGGTTCACATCATGAACGAGACCGAAAAGATCCACGTTCACATGAAGCCCGGGTTTGTAGCGTTCTTTGCCTTTATGTTCGCGCTGGGCGTTGGTGCCTTGTGGGAGATCTTCGAATTTGCCATGGACAGCCTGTTTGGCATGAACATGCAGAAGCCAATGCTGGGCGACCCTTCCGGGCTGACCGATACCATGTGGGATCTGATCGTTGACGCACTGGGCGCGCTGATCATTTCAATTCTGGGTTGGCGGTACTTGAAAAATCCTGAACGGAACTCGTTCCTGGAACGCTGGATTGATTCGTTTATCGAGCGTAATCCACGCTTTTTCAGAAAGTGAGGGAAAGCCCGGCAAGCTGCCGGGCTTTTCGGTTTTAGTGGCCGTAGATGCGCATGGTGGTGTCTTGAACCACCAGGTTGTCCATCATCACCGAGCCGATAGAGGTGCCGCCCACCAGCACCTGATCAATCGACATGTCCGCCGCGAAGGTGTTCAGGTCGATGGCCAGGGCGTCGCCGGCACCACCCAGGCGGGTACCCTTGTACACGTCCATATCAATGGTGGCTCCAAGAGTCAGAACGCCCGGATTCGCGGCGGAGCCGTCGAGCCGGGTGCCCATGTAGTCAGCGCCGGTCATCTTCAGGCCGCGGATGCCCAAGGCCAGGAAGTCGAAATCAACGTTCAGCTCGGAGATGCCCACCTGGGTATTCAGGTTGAGGGTGTCGGTGGCGGTATCAACGCGGATGCCAACCTTGGTGAAGGCACCCACCATGTTGAAGTTGCTGGCCAGTAAGGTCGAATCGGTATGACCCTCCAGCGTCCAGTCACCGGTGCTGATACCGAAATCGATCGGCGCCGCGGTGATCGGGAAGATGTTGATCAGTGCGTCACCATCATCCGCGATGTCGATATCGATCTTGATGTTGTCGATCAAATCACTGGTCTGACCGAACAGGGCGTCGCGGAAATCGGTGATCTCCTCGAACAGATCTGTACGGTTGGCGCCACCAATCTTGATGTCTTTGATGGACAGTGAGCCTTCATCGGTGTACCGGAATTCGCCGATGTCCACCCGGGTTTCCAGCTCAATGGTGACACCGGCCTGACCAGTGATGTTGCCCATATGGGCGTCGTCAAGAGGCTTGAGGTCGGCTTGTGCGGCAAACGGCAAGCCCGCCATGGCCAGCACTAACGCAGTTTTTTTCAGGCTTTTCATTGTATTGTTCCTTTTTGGTTTTGTTATTCGACGTTTCCAATGACGTAGCCACAGCCGGCTATCGCCAGCTGTGGCTGTGTTATCCGGCTACGCCGGATTTCCTTACTGTTCCGGGGTCAACTCCAGTTCAATGGTGTTGCCGGAACCGGTGAGGAACTGGTTGAGCAGACCAGTCAGCAGTCCGCAGTTCTCCAGCGGTGGCAGATCGTAGACACCGTTGACGGTGCCGCCGGTCGCTGGCGAGAAGTTGGAGCCTTCAACCGAAGCGAGGTCGATGCTGACGGGCTCGCGAGTCATACACTCGGAACCCCCTCCAACCCGAAGCGGCAGGCCGAGAATCTTGATAGCCACCTTGGGCACTTTCACGTACAGCTGTGAGTTGGCGGTGAGCTTGCCGTTGATCAGCGTGCCGGTGGTGACGTCAGCCTGTTCAAATTCAACATTGGCTGAGGCATTCAGCCTGCTGAAAAGCAGTTTGATGGAGAAGTTGCCATAGGTTGGGTCCAGCTCCAGGTCGGCCTCGAAGGTGCCCGTCGCCAGATCCAGCAGGGTGGCAATGGAACCGTTCAGGGGCAGGGTGCCGCCCGAGGACTTAATGAAGGTAGAGCCTTCCAGGCCGAGTAGCAGCTCAAGTTCTGAACCGGTTTGCTCAAAGGCCTCAGCGGAGACAGGAACGCTGACTTCCGGTGTTTCCGGGTCGTCTGAACGGATCACCAGGTTGGCGTTGCTGACGCCAACCGCGTTGGCGGTATAGCTCAACTCAACGGTACAGCTTTCGTTGGCGGCTATGGTTGTGCAGTTGTTGGTTTGAACAAAGTCTGCAGCGCCGGCACCTTCAAGCGCAATGCTGTCAATCAGCAGGACTTCGTTACCGCTGTTGCTGATGGTCACTTCCGCCGATGCGCTCTGGCCCAGCTGGATTCGGCCCAGGTCAATAGCGTCTGGATTAACGCCGATTTCCGGTGTCGGGGCCAGTACACCACGGCCGGTCAGCGCCACATCAACCGCAGGGTTGTCGGCATCGGTCGACTCGATGGTGAGGGTTGCATTGCGAGTGCCTTCGGTGCTTGGAGCGAAGGTCACGTTCACGTCACAGGATTCACTCGGAGCCAGGCTTGCGCAGTTGTTGGTCTGCAGGAAGGCGTCGGCATCGGTGCCGCTGATGACAACGTTGTTAATGCCCAGCGCGGCATTACCGGTGTTGGAAACGGTGACGGTTTGCTCTGCCGTCAAACCCGCTTGCACGTTTCCGAAGGCCAGGTCTTCCCGGTTTACGCCAATACGCGGCGTTTCGGACACCTCACCGCTAACCAGAATGGTTTGCAGCAGATTGTCCTGATCCGGAAGTTGCACGCAGTCGGTGAGAATCTCGCCGATGGGGGCCGGCGCAATATCGCCATTCGGGGTGCGGGCTGTCAGGTCAAGGGTAAGCCCGCCAACGCGAATCTCAGCTTCACCGATATCGTCTTCGGTAAAGAGCACTTCAGGCGCCTGGCCTGAGGCTGGAACATCGAATTCGCCGCTTACATTGGGAATGAATGTGGGCGGAATCGTCAGTTCGACAATCTGTTCCAGACTGCGATTGGCGGTCACCACGGTGTTGAAGCTGGTTGCGATGCCTTCGACCGTTTCCGAGCCAACCAGCTTGAGCCCGGTGCGGGCGTCGTCGTTCACTACGGTAATGGCGGTGACTTCAAACTGCGGGGTGGGCTCACCAACGTTGGCCACTGTGGGAATGTCTGCGCTGATCTGGGCGCGGATAGGTTGGGTTCCGATCAGGGGGAACGGGCATTCGAACGCCAGTTCAATGGATACCGGCTCTGCGGCTACGTTGCTTGCACCACCGGCCATCAAGGCCGCTGCCGCAACGGCCGGGCCGAGCTTGCGGACACTCGTATTGAGGTTCCTGAGTTTCATGAGTTCGTCCTCTGTCTATCTGTAGTTGTTGTAGTCGGGTTGCAGACAACACCGATGACGGACCGCTCAATCGGACTTGCAAAGATCCCTTTGCCACACGTGCGGGGCACGCATGAGTGCAGGGTCATTTAACGGTCTTGGGGCGGCGTGGGTCATTGCTTGCCCCGGCAGGGTTTTTGTCCAAAACGGAGAAGAGGGGAGGGATTGCCTAAAGCGTGAACAGCATCAACCTAATAGCTGAACCCTGTTCACTTTTTTTTGCGTGCCTTGCGACGAACGTCGCCGGGCGTATGGCCGGTCCATGACCGGTAAGCTTTGGTGAAGCCGGCCTGATCACTAAAGCCCAGTTTTTCAGCAATGGATTCCAGTGGCACATTGGTGTCTTTCAGGTACAGCGTGGCAAAGCTTTCCCGGATGTCGTTTCTCAGTTCGCGGAACGAGGTGCCTGCGCTGGCCAGGTGTTGCCTGAGCGTCCTCGGGCTGATGTCCAGGCGCCGGGCAATGTTTTCAGTGGTGCAGGGGCGGCCGGGCTGGCTCATGATCAGTTCCCGCACCTGCATGACCGTCTCGTCGGCCTCCAGGGTTTGCTGTTTGCGGTCGTGGCGGGTGCGGGCCACCAGGAATTCCAGGCTGGCGTCGTCTTTCCGGATCGGTAGTCCATTGAGCGGCATGGTGACCTGGCTTACGTTGGCATCGAATTCAAACTCGCAGCCTGGCGCCAGCCGTTTCCAGTCCTCTTCGGGTATGACGCTGGGGAAGTCGAACTGGAAGTTGAAATGGCTGCACACCTGGCTGGATACCCGGTGAATGCTACCCATGTAAATTTTGGTCAGGCAGGGGCGAAGGCTCCCAAGCCCCCATGTATCTATCAGCCGGATTCGAAAGGTAGAGCCGGTGGAAGCCAGTTCCATATCCATCAACGGCAGCCCCACCCGGAGATACTGCACGATCATGCTGATCAACCGCCTCGGATTCTCCTGGCCAAGTACCGCGAACCCCAGCAGCCCATGGCTTGGGAGATCCAGTTGCTGGCCGAACTCGAAGGCGGCTCGTTCATCGGTCATTAACCAGTCCGCTTTGCCGAGCACCGCCAGAACCTGGTTTATCGACAGGCTGGCCTCCGGACTTTCGAGCATGTCTTCAGTAACGCCGGTATCCTCAAGAATGGTGTGGCGCTTTACGCCCCGGCTTTCCATGAACCGGATGAACCGGTAAGCATAGCGGGCCGACACAATTGGCACTTCCAGGGCAAGACTGTTCAACGTATCCATGTTTTGTCTCTGGGCCGGATTACCCCGGCGTTTCGTCATAAACCATACAGTTGTTATTATTCATGCCTATTACAGGCTGCTTCAGGCGCCAGTATAGGCACCGTAAGGGAGTGGCTTTCCGGCAGCTGGTCACAAACTGGTTTCATGGCCGGATATGACAATGAAACTTTCGACAGGTTGGGAATTGCCAAAATGGTAGAGGGTGATGGCGGCCGGCTCCTGTGCCCGGTGTGTGAATCGGGCACTTTGCAGCCGTTTCGCACGGTTATGGAAAAACGCTACCTGCGCTGTGGGCAATGCCTGGCAACGGTTATGGCCCCTGAGTGTCACCTGACGGCAGATGAGGAGCGCGCCATATACGCGCTGCATAACAATGACACCGGGGACGCCGGCTATCGCCGGTTTCTGTCGAAGCTGTCAGAGCCCCTGTTGGCGAAGCTGGCTGATGGTGCCCGGGGACTGGATTTCGGCTGCGGGCCGGGGCCGGCGCTTACGGACATGATGCGGGTGGCGGGTTTTGACATGGCGCTGTACGATCCGTTCTTCCACCCTGCCACGTCGGCCCTCGAGCAGCAGTACGATTTCATTACCTGTACCGAGGTGGTAGAGCACCTGTACCGCCCTGCTGAGGTGTTCAGGCAACTGGATTCGTTGCTCAAGCCGGGGGGCTGGCTGGGGATTATGACGTGTTTCCAGACCGATGATGATCGGTTTGATCATTGGCACTATCGGCGCGACCCAACTCACGTGGTGTTTTACCGGGAACAGACGTTCGCCTGGCTGGCTGACCGCTACGGTTGGCAGTATGAAGTGCCTCGTAAAGACGTGGTACTGATTCGCAAGCCGGGCTAGCGCTCTATCGTGTCAGCGGGGCAATCCGGTATCGGTGGGCAGGAGCTTCGGCTGCCTCCGGTTGTGCCTTTTGGCAGCTCAGGTGCCTGGCCAAAACGTTCCGGGTTCAGGTTGGCCGCGCAGGCCAGAGCCTTGCTGGCCTGCTCCGGGCAAGACCGGGCGCTGAGGGCGTAAGCCAGGTTATTCCAACCCTCCGAGAATCCGGGGAATCGGTTAACGGCGCGCAGGAAGTGTGATGCGGCGCCCTCGGCATTGCCCTGGTCGTACGCCAGATTACCCTGGGCCATGATCGGTGCGGGTTGGTCTGGCCACTGCTGTTCGGCGGCCTGGTAGGCTTGCTGAGCGGCCCGGGTGTGGCCGGTGCTTTCCAGATCGTGGGCCGCTCGCAGGTAGGGCAGGGTTTCCGCTGTTGCGGGCAGTGTGTCTGGCGGCAGAACGACCACCGCCCAACGGTCGGCCCGGTTCCAGGTGGCGTGAAACACCTTGTAGGGCATCCGGTAATGGCGCCGGGTGTCTGTGTTCATAATCAGGACTTCCTCTTCACTGTCGTAGCCCACCACTACCGCAAAGTGCCACTGTGGCCACCAATTGAACCTCAGGTTCTGCATGATCAGAACGGGGTTGCCTGCATTCACCTCGCCAAGCACTGCCTCAAGGTTGGGCTTCAGTGGATACACCACCATGTCGTGGGAGCGGGCGCCGGCGACCATTTCAACTTGTAGTGACCCCTGACGGCCGGGCAGGTAAACCAGTTCTTTCAGGATCTCCGGGTCCGTTGCCAGGCCCTGGGTGTTCAGCATGGTTGCCAATGAGGCCGGCCCACACTGGTACTTTTCCTGGGGGTAGAAAGGGACGTGATCCAGCAACGCCTGGTCCAGCGTTGTGCTGTCCTGTTGCGCAGGGGCTGCAGTCTCTGGCCAGGGCGGTGTACTGGCACAGCCTGCCAGCAGGATCAGCCCCAGAAGGGCTGCAAACCTGCCGGCAAAGCCGGACTTGTTGATGGGGGCGGAAGGTGTCACCGAATGCAATTGATGAAGGAGAACAGGTTCGTGGCACACAGCATGTCGGTGATGATGAATACCAGAAGGAACAGCACGATAACGCCGACAACGCCTTCCCCGGCGGGGGCCTCAGCCAGTTGTTGCTCGAAGTCTGCCAGCTCGGCCGGTGTCAGGTTCTGGATACGTTCGGCAACCTGAGCTTCGCTGACACCCATCTGCGCCAGTTTGTCCTGCACGTTCTGGTCATCGAGCATGTCCAGCAGTTGCTGGCGGTCAAGGTCGGTCTGTTGCTGCTGAATCAGCTCGCCCGTGCCCACCATGCCGGCATGGGCCGAGACGGAGAAGGTGGTTGCGAACGACATCAAGATGACCATGATCAGGGAAAGCTGTTTCATGTGACGTCTCAGGCTGTTCATATCAGACTCCTTGGTTCTTGGGTTATCGAAAAACCTTAGATGGGAATGTGTACTGATTCAACATACAAAACGTTCACGCTTTCATGCTAAAGCTCAGAATGTGGAGAGTCCCGTGGCTTCCATAACCCTGTATTGCCAGTACTTCAGCCTCGAGTGATCGGCCCAGGCTGAATAGGGCAGGCTCAGGGCCTGTTCGTTGTCTGGGCCGTGTGTCCAGTAGTCGTCAAAGAAGGCGTTGGCCTTCTGCGCGACAGGGTCATCCTGTTGTACGGCCAGCCACACGTTGGATTCCAGGTTCAGGTCATCCAGATTACGACGGGTAAAGTTGGCGGAGCCCAGCAGCAGTTCAATTTGCTCATTCTGCCCACGGTAGATGACAAGTTTGCTGTGGCACTGCTCGCCCCGGGTGTTGCACCAGCGCACCGGAATGCCGGCCTCGTGCAGTTCACGGGCAACAGGTCGGTTTGGAATGCCGTTCTTCTCGTGGCCAAAGGCATCCTTGTTGGCATCCAGCAGCAGGCGGATCTCGACGCCCCTGCGCTGTGCTTCCAGCAGCCCGTTGATGATTGGGCGGTGCGACAGATAGAACATGGCCATGTCTAACTGCTCCCCCGGCTGGCTTCGATTGATCATATCCAGAGCGGCGTCCCGGATGGCGGACTCGGTAAGAAGCTTGATGGTGCCTTGTGAAGGGTCGGGCAGCTGGCTGTCTTGAGTCATCCGTTCCAGCCAGCGCTCGAGTGTGCTGCTGTCGGCACCGGACATCCGGATAACAGCCTGTTCGCTTCGGATGACATCCAGAACCGCGGGGCCACTGAAGGCCAGCCCGATATTGCTATGCCGGCTGCTGCCATTGTGGGGGTTTGCAGAGGTGACAACCGCCCGGAACCGGTCGCCTTCGTCGGCCACCAGAAGCTTCCGGTGGTTGGCTTTGAAATTCGGTAGCGCCAGATAGCTTCGGATGGTGGCGGGTTGGTTGCCAAGGGCATTGGGCAGCCAGCCACCATCCGGGTTGTTGCCCAGCCACCGGCAACACAATCGCCATAGGGATGACCAGGCCGGGTTGCTGTCGCGCAGCGGTGCCAGATCCGTGACAACAACCTCAACGCCAGCGGCAGACAGGGTATCAAAGTGAGGTGAGTGGGTGCCCCCGTAAAAGGTGTTCAAGGGGTCTGAAATCAGAACAATATCCATGTCTGGTTGAGCATTCTTTCGCTCAAGCAAAGCCTGGGTGAGCTGTTCGGCCAGGGGGCGAAGGTGGATGTCCTCGGGGCCGGTACTGTTGAACAGGAACATGTCCAGCAAGATGAAGGTTTCTGCCTGTTCGATCAGGCGGAAGATTTCGTCGAATATCTCATGATCCAGCGTTGACTGCCCATCACTGAAATGGCGGGTGGTGTCTGTCAGCAGCTCAGCGTCTTCCAGTGGTGCGGCATCGCCCTGATAACGAATGCCGGGCGGCAGGGGCTTGAAGGAATGCCAGAGGCCAAGGCCGATCAGGCTGAGCAGGACAACGCCGACAATGAACTTGAGGATCATGGTGGGTTCGTTCCATCGAATGGGCATGGGTGCTGGTTCAGTGCTGCTGTTTGATCACCCAGTCGGCGAAAAGCCGGAGCAATTGGCTGGCCGTGGGTGCTGGCTGAACGGAACTCAGCAAGGCGTTTGCGTCCAGGCCTTCGGTCTCAAGATCAGGGTACTGGACTTCCAGGTAGGCTTTCATGATCTGTTCGTTGAACTCCGGGTGGAACTGAACGCCCCAGGCATTCTTGCCAACCCGGAAGGCTTGATGGGGTTCAAAGGTGGAGCGGCCCAAAAGCACAGCGCCCGGAGGCAGTTCTATTACCGACTGTTTGTGAGTCAGCTGGGCCGGGAACTGTTTCGGCAGCTGGCTGAACAGTGGGTCGTCCTGGGCGCTGTCAAACAGGGTTACCGCCTGGGTGCCGGTCTCCCGGCCGTCTGGGTGATAATCCACTTTGCCGCCAAGCGCGTGGGCCAATAATTGATGCCCATAACACACGCCCAGAAGCGGAACGCCCGCTTCAACCGCTTGCCGAACCCACGCTGCCGTCGTTTCACTCCAGGCCGCACGCTCGCTCACCATCGCCGGTGAACCAGTAATGACGATGCCTTGCCAGTCGCCAGGTTGCCCAGGCGGCGGTGCTTGAGTGACGTCTGCAATCGTGAGTTCTAAATGGCTGGAAAGCGCCCGCGAAAACCAGGCATCAAAGTCCCCGAACTGATCCCTGATCTGCGGGTAGGTAGACCCGGTTTTCAGAATCACCACGCGGGCTTTGTGGGGTGTTTGTGTTCCAGCCATAGCCAGCTCCAACTCTTATGACTCTTCCGGGAGTTCCGCGTTGTGGAACACGTTCTGAACGTCGTCCAGATCGTTCAGCATGTCGAGGAACTTCTCGAACATCGGAATATCGTCGCCTTCCACCACGGTGGTGGTTTTGGGCAGGAACTGGATTTCGTCAACATCAAACTCGATGCCTTCAAACGCCGATTCCAGGGCCTGTTTGGCCTTTGCGTATTCGGTGTTGGGGGCAAAGACAGTGATCTTGCCATCTTCGTTTTCGATGTCTGTCACATCGACATCGGCTTCCATCAGTGCTTCCAGAACGGCCTCTTCATCCTGGCCGGAAAAGGCGAAAATGGCGCAATGGTCAAACATGTGTGCCACAACACCAGGGGTGCCGATTTTGCACTTGGTCTTGGTGAAGGCCAGGCGCACATCGCCGAAAGTGCGGTTGGGGTTGTCGGTCAGGCAGTCGACAATCACCATGCAGTTGCCGGGGCCGTAACCCTCATAACGAGCCGGGGAGTAATCTTCGCCCGCGCCACCCTTGGCTTTGTCGATGGCTTTTTCAATCACGTGTGCGGGAACCTGGTCTTTCTTTGCCCGCTCAATGAGCCCGCGAAGCGACAGGTTGGCCTGGGGATCTGTGCCGCCAGACTTGGCGCTCATGTAGATTTCCCGGCCGTACTTGCTGTAGACCTTGGTTTTTGCCGCGGCCGTCTTGGCCATGGATTCTTTGCGGTTCTGGTAGGCTCTGCCCATCTGTGGTGCCTCTTGGGTTTTCTGTAAAAGGTCGGATTTTACTCAACTAGCGGCCTGGGTGACAGCCTATTTTGCCGGCTGGCGGTTCGAAGGTACCAGTTGAATGATGCTTTGGTAGCGGCGACGTGGTGGGCACCGGCTGTTAGCGTGTCATGGTGTATCAGTCTCGGTGGAGTTTCGCTATGAACGTTGTCCGGCCAACGGTTTTACTGGTCATTGCCATGGCTTTGGCCCCCGTTACGGGGATCAGTGCCCAGGAAAATGATGAACAAACCCGCATAGCCCGGGATATGGTCAAGGCGTTGCAGGCCTATGCGGTATACAAAATGGGGCAATATGACGAAGCGTTTGACCGTTACTGCGAGCTGGCTGAGCGAGGCAACAGCCAGGGTATGCTGAATGTGGCCAACATGTATGCCGCCGGTCTCGGAACCGAGAAGAACCTGGAAAAGGCGTTCGAGTGGTATCTGGAAGCCGCGGAAGCTGGCGATGCCATCGGCATGGAGGAAGTGGCCAGTGCCTATCGCCAGGGCCTGGGTGTGCCCAGAGACGAAAATCTGGCCGATGAATGGCTGGCACGAGCACAGGCTGCGCGCCAGCCGTGATTCACGGAACCATAAACCGAGCGAATCAGACGTATTCCACCGGCTGTCGGTAGTTATCCTGTGAAACCAGATCAATCCCGCAGTCCATCTCGCTGACCCAGTTCAGGAAGCGGTCGACCATCACTGGCCCCTCGAAACGCTTGCCGTGCTGGGGCACGATCATAGCCACATCCATGCCGCGAACCATATTGGCCCAAAGGCCGCACACCTTCTTGGAGGCGATGTAGCGCCGATGGAAACCGATCATGTTGGGGATGTGCTTGTCGAAATCCTTGACCGGTTCGTGGTCATCTTCACTGCCCATAGAGGCGCCAAGATCACCTGAGAACAGGATCTTGGAGACCGGATCATAGAACTGGAGGTTGCCCACGGAGTGCATGAAGTGCGCAGGCAGGCACTGAAGGTAGCTGTCACCGAACCGGACGTTAGCGCCGCCATCAGGAATGCTGACGATGCGGTCGTAAACGCTTCCGCTGAGCTGATTGGTGACATAGCTGGACACCAGGTGTGGAAGGAATCTGGCCCACAGCTTGGAAGTCACAATCTTGGCGCGGGTGTGAACAATCCAGCGATCGATGGCGCCGATGATGTCTGGGTCCTGGTGAGACGCAAAAACATAATCCATGTCGCGGATGTTCATATACTTCGAGGCGGCTACGGACAGTGGTGTGTAAGTGAGGTCTCCACCGGGATCAATCAGGGCTTCATGTTTGCCATCGACAACCAGGAACTGGTTCGACTGGACGCCTTCGCCAGTCACCAGTGAATCAAACATCAGGCACTTGTGGTGTCCGTTGTCGAAAAGCACAATCGGTTCAGCCGCCATTTCGCTCTCCCGCAGAGGATTGGTTGTGCCATCAGGAAGCCCGTTAGGCCCCTGATGGCCGGATATTGCAAGTTGCGCGGGAGGTTACAGAATTGACAAATGTGAAGTGTTGCCTCAGGTCAATTATCTGATATTCATCAAGTAACGGTTTGTCACGCCGGCTGCCCGGGCCGGGGCTCTTATGGCATCAGGCCAGCTTGGGGACCCGCTTGATTCCTCGGCGCAGGCCCTGCTCCAGAGCGACGCTGACCACTTTCCCGGAAAACGGCACTATGTCTTCAAAGGTGATGGTGTAGTTCAGCTGGGTTTGGCCATCCGGGGTCTCCGAAAAGCGAATCCTGCCCAGATGGTTCTTGATCGGGCTCATGCTGGTGATGGCGTACTCAATCAGCGTATCGGGCTCGAAGTTCAGTACGGTTTCCTCCAGAGAGAGGGGGCCGATGCCGATCTTGCGCACAGAGCCAAGGCCGTTCGGGTCTGCCTGGTCACTGTCTTTGATCCGTTTGACCGGTGCGCCAAGCATTTTTCCGAAACGCTGGTGATCTGCAAACAGGGCGAATACCTTTTTGCGAGGGACATTAAAAGTCTCATTGATTTCAATGGTGTACATAGCCATGGTCGCTCTCTTGTTGTAGGCATTGGGACAAGAGTAACCGTTCACAGAGTTCAACAAAAGTCGCAGATGTGGGCAGATGCAAGGTTGGCCTTACAATCCACACTGGTTATACTCATGCACGCTCAGGACGAGTAAGCAGTTCATCATTAATCTTCAGGGACCGAAGTCATGCCCCAGGCAAGCGGATTGCAGTTCACCGCCCGTGTAGGCGAATTCCCCTCAGATCACTTTGTTGTCGTCAGCTTCGCGCTGACCGAAAGCCTTTCCCAGCTGTTTCAGGGTCGAGTGCATCTGGCCAGTACTGACCCGGACGTGCAGGCGGCGGATATCCTGGAACAACCGGTGGACCTGGTGGTGTGGCAAGACGGCCAACCCCTGCGGCGTTTCACCGGCGTGGTCAATGAATTCGTCCGCGGCAACACCGGCCATCGCCGCACCGCCTACGAAGTGGTCATCCAGCCCCCGGCCTGGCGCCTGGGTCTGATGCACAACAGCCGCATCTTCCAGACCCAGACCACCGATGCTATCGTGCGCACCCTGCTGGAAGAGCGGGGCATCATCGACACGGTCTTCGATTTCAAACGCCCCCCGGAAGAACGGGAATACTGTGTCCAGCACCGGGAAAGCGACCTGCAGTTCATCAACCGCCTGGCCGCCGAAGAAGGCTGGCACTACCGCTACCAGCACGGCAGCGTGGACGGCGAAGAACAACCGGCGTTAATCATCGCCGACCACCACGGCGACGCCCCGAAACTCGACCCGGTCCCCTGCAACACCCAGGCCGGCGGCAGCAGCAAACAGGCCTGTGTATTCAGCTTCGCCTACGAAGAGCGCATCAAAGCCGCCTCCGTGGCCATGAAGGACTACACCTTCAAAAACCCAGCCTACGCCCTGATGCATGAACAAAGTGCTGGCGGTGTTAACCATAGAGAAGACTATCAACACTACGACTACCCCGGCCGTTACAAAGCCGACGCCAGCGGCCAGCCCTTCACCCAGGCCAGACTGGACGCTCTGAGAAACGACGCCTCCCTGGCCAAGGGCGAAAGCAACCGCCCGGACTTTACCCCCGGCGCCAAAGTGGAACTGCAGGAACACGACAGTCAGAGCCTGAACCGGGAATGGCTGCTGACCGCCATCACCCACACCGGTAAACAGCCCCAGGCCATGGAAGAAGAGGGTGGCAGCGAACCCACCAGCTACCACAATGACTTCACCGCCATTCCGGCGGACAAAACCTGGCGGCCCCTGTGTGAACACAAGCCGATGATGGACGGTCCCCAGATGGCCATCGTCACCGGCCCCGAGGGTGAAGAGATCCATTGTGACCAGTACGGCCGGGTGAAAGTCCGGTTCCCCTGGGACCGCTATTCAAAGAACGACGAACACTCAAGCGCCTGGCTACGCGTAGCCCAGGGTTGGGCCGGCGGCCAATACGGCTTTATGGCTTTACCGAGAATCGGCAACGAAGTGATTGTGTCCTTCCTGGACGGTGACCCGGACCAGCCCATTATTACCGGCAGGACTTACCACGCTACCAACACACCGCCGTACGCGCTGCCGGAACACAAAACCCGGACCACCCTGAAAACCAAGACCCATAAGGGTGAGGGCAGCAACGAACTCAGGTTTGAAGACGAAGCGGACCAGGAACAGATCTACGTCCACGCCCAGAAAGACCTGGACCTGCTGACGGAAAACAACCGCACCGAAGTCATCAAGAACGACAGCCACCTGACGGTGGAAAACAACCGCTTCAGCCACACCAAAGGCAATAGCCACCACACCACCGAAGGCGAACACCGGGAAAGCATCGGCGCCGACTACAGCCTTAACGTCAACGGCAGCCACCACAGCAAGCAGGGCAAGAACCAGCTGGTGGAAGCCGGCACCGAAATCCATCACAAGGCTGGTATGAAAATTGTGATTGAAGCCGGCGCTGAGGTAACGCTTAAAGCCGGCGGCAGCTTTGTGAAGGTGGACCCGAGTGGGGTGACGATTTCTGGGCCGCTGGTGCGGATGAACTCCGGGGGTGGGCCTGGGAGTGGTAGTGGGGTTGGGGTGAAGCTTCCCGAGTTGGCTGCATCACCCGCGATTTACGAACAATCTGTTGCCGAATCTCCGAAATTAGCAACGCCCTCACTGAGGCCTGAGGCTAGCATTAATGCATCGAGGATTAGCCTATTAAGAGAGGCTGCCGCCGCTGGCAGTTTGTCTGTTTCTAGCTGCGAGTATGATGAGAATGGACGCTGCAAACTACATAAGCACACTGGATAGTGTCGCACCCATAGGGGAACAGCCGAAAGAGGCGAGTTACGCAATTATTGATTTGGCATCGGATCCTGATTTTATGAGCTTTCTTTATGGTGGCCAGAATCAAGAGCCGATTGAATGGTGGAGCCTTTTCGAGGGTTCTTGCTGGCAGGCAAGTTGGTTCAACGGACCGGTTTTGGTTGATCTACGATCCAGTGAGGCGTTTGGTAAGCAGGTTGTTTCCCGCATGGAGCGTCGTTCCCTGGGTGTATTAATTGGGTCTTCATTGGGGGCATCGGATCTGCTCCAGCGGAGTCAGCAATGGCTTTTCTGCATGGATTCATCGCAGGAGCGACTACTCAGATTTTACGAACCTCGGATGTTGGCGGCGCTGCTTTGTGTAATGGATAACTCTCAACGAGAGAGCCTTGTGTTGCCCGATGAGCGATTGATTTGGCATGACGGCCAAGTGTGGCGTTCATCGGCTCCATCACGTAAGGGGGGCTTTGCCTCCAAGACTAACAATATTGTTATTAGTGATGAGCAACTTCAGCTTGTGCCCGCATACCGTTTGGCGGCGGAATCACGCGGCTATGCATTCTATTATGAAAATCAGTTGAGCGGATACGAAGACCCTGTTGTGTGGGTTCTGGAGCGTTTTCTTGAAGCGAAGAATTTTGGATTTTCGAAACTATCAAGCTTGGAACGTTGGTTAAGGCTAGCGCTCCTTCATGGTGATGCATTTCACTGCGCTACTGGGTTTCGTGAGGTATTGAGTCAAGAGCATTTGTCCGCCAGTGAACGGCTCGAAGCCATGGAAGGTATGAGGAAGATAGTTAATGTCACGACAGTATGAAGTGCAATTCGGTGATACTCTCTCGCAGATTGCGCAGCTCCATAACGTATCGGTATCGCAAATTCAGGAGCTCAATCCAATGATTGAGAATCCCGATCAAATTCAGGAAGGTTGGAAATTGGATCTTCCCGCCGAAAATGGCGACGCCCATAATCCGGGCAACCTACCTCCATCCAGATCTGCCAATGATAATACCTCTACCGATGCTTCATGCACTGAATGCCAGTTGGAGTACGTTGAATTGGTGCACATCACAGGTGAGGAGGGGGCTGTACATGCTCTCACGGAACGTCAATGTAATGATTTGAT
Source organism: Marinobacter sp. GH_1 (assembly GCF_048595985.1). Classification (NCBI taxonomy): domain Bacteria; kingdom Pseudomonadati; phylum Pseudomonadota; class Gammaproteobacteria; order Pseudomonadales; family Marinobacteraceae; genus Marinobacter; species Marinobacter sp. GH_1. The sequence goes on from NZ_CP184460.1 coordinate 1,178,845, forward strand.
TTCGGCGGTCGAAGAACTACAACTGCCCTTGATAGGCTTGCAGAGCGCAGAGGGCCAATCGGATGAGCGAGTAGCGGAGGCTAAGACTGAAGCCTGGCAGGCCTTAAAGGATCTCAATGCCCTTCCCCCAATTGCATCTAGCACCACGGTCGAGGAGCTGATTGCGGAGTATCGAGCTCGTTGGCAGCTCGCTCAAGAGCGTCTGCATAGGCAGGAGCGGCGAAGAGAACGCATTCGAAGTGAACTGAACCAAGTGCGCCGTGACGTTCTCAGTCCACTTCACCGTCGGCCGTCTAATGAGTCCAAGGATTTACTTACTGTTAGGATCTTTCGGACTCTGTCGAATGAACTCGAACAGACATTATCCGATATCGAAACGGTCTTGGATGCGCGCAGTCAAGAGGTGAGCGCCGAGCGGGCAAACTATGAATCGCTTGATGAACGACTCCAGTTTCTTCGAGCTGCCTTGGAGGCAGAAGTTGCGTATCGGGTAGCTCAGGCATCCGATTCTTATGATTCGGACACGATGGCCCAGTTGGCCCATGAATCTGCAGTTCTAAGGGAGAGAACTCAGTGGCCTGAATTTATCAGAGATTCTGAGATTGGAGCATTGGTGCAGCGGCAGCAGCGATTGGCGGAAATTGAAGCAGCGCCTGCTCCGGCATGGTGGCGCGAAACAGTTCATTACTTGGTTACCAGTGACCCAACACCATCCTTGTGGAGCCTTATTGATACACGCGAAGTGGATCAATACCGTGAACTCCAGCGCGAGAAAAAACGCCTTCTTGTAGAGCAGGAAGCGGCGCTTAGTCGTATTGTTGGAACTAGCCCGCCTCCCTCCAACGATGTTTTCGCCAGTCCGAACGTCGGCGACACACGAAGCTGGAATGTAGTTGAGATCAAGCGAACGGGAGAACCTGGGTACCGCTATATTACCCGTGAGAGTCTTCAGCAGTTTCGTCAGGGCTGGCGGCCTATGACGATGGCTGACGTAAAGGAAGCCATGTCTTCCAGTCGATTCCGGGAAGCGAGTGAGCAGGCGCGGGATGCAGTTCGTGCGAGCCCTGAGCTGAAACTGAAGCTAGCTCAGTGGAAAAGCAAGGAGGATAATTTTTTCAATCAGCTCAATATCGAGTTGTTTAAAGAAGACATCTCTACTGAGGATGGTCGTTTCTCAGCAGCGGCTGAGGCCCAAATGTTCCGTTTTGCCTCGCAAGCTGGACTGGCCGCATCCTACAATCCAGCCAAAAAAGAAGCGCATATTGGGGGCAAGGTGGAGGGGACCTACAGTCTTCTTGAAGGCAAAGCATCTCTCAGTGCTCAACTGCCAGATGTGAACGGCAGGCCCCTTATCCTGAAATATCAGGATCAGAAGGGGGATCTTGTTCCACTGCATTGCGGACTATTTCGGGTCGACGCGGAGTACTCAATTCAAGGATTTGCCGGAGCTTGTGCTTCTTTGGCCGCTAATGTTAGAGCCTCCAGTGCTCCAGGAAATGTAGGTATTACCGGCGACGCCAACGGTGAGGTATTTGCTGGGGCGTCGTTACAGAACGAGGCGGCGTTTAGTGTTAAGTGGAAGGCAGCGTATGCCGCAGTTCAAGATAGGCAGTCCTCGGGGGAGGATGAGCAGGTTTCGACGCAAGAACAAGAACGGAGGGGCAAGGCCGATGAAGCGTTCAAGTCCTTGTTAGAGGTGAAACCTGAGATTTCACTTTCAGCAGGGGTCGGTGCGGGCTTTGATTTCAAGGTCGGATTATCGGAAAGCAATCGGCTCTATTTGACCTTAAAAGGGCACCTGGTTCTTGGCCCTGGAGGTGGCGGTGGGGTAGCTGCAGAGCTGAATGGTCCGCAGGTGATTGAACTTATTAAGTTTGTTCGTTGGTCGTTGGAGCAATCGGATTTCCGGTTTCTTGAATGGATGGATGTCAGGGCGTTTGCCATGTTGTCCTTGATTCAGCGGATTCAGGCGGTCAGTGGAGAAGATCTGATTGGAGTTGCGGCCTGGCCTCTGGATCGCCTTCAAGATTATTGGAGATCGGTTCAGGAAAGCTATTTGGAATCATTGGAAGCGGCAAGTGGACTTATGAGTGAGGGTCAGGTTTCCAACTATACACCCGAGACTAAGGCAGAAGTTCTATATATGTTTTCAGTCAACGCCTCGAGAGCTATGCGACAAAATAATGAAGACCTTGAACGGCTCGCATCCGCAGCATTTTTTGTTCTGGGTACGATCCAGTCCCATCGCGAGTTTATGGAGGTGCTTCGACGTATGGGGCGTGCAGATAACGGCAAAGGGGGCGTGGTTGATCTGAAGAGCAACTATGTTGATCTAGTGTTGCGTTTTCTGTATCGGTCGTCGAAGTCTCAGGAGACTGAAGAGTGGCTTTCGGGTTTATACGCCTAATCTAGAGTGGTTCGGAGTCTAGTTTTTTACGCAACGGAATCCACTACTCAGGGGCATGCTCGACTCTGGAACCACTCTGCGAGACACTGTTGAGCTATTGATGATGGGGCCTTGGTAGTCACCTCCTCGCATTACCCTTTCAGGTTCTTGGAGGCCTGGCGCGATAGTGACAGGCTCTCCTGACTCTGGACCCTGTGGGTTCATCCGCTCGGAGTTCTGATAATAGTCTGGTGCATAGTAGTCGTTGACCCATTCTGCAGCATTGCCGGTCATGTCATGCAATCCAGCTGGGTTAGGGGGATAACGACCGGGAGCATCCGGCATTGCTCGTTTATCACCGTAGAGCGCTGCTTTCGGGCCGCTTGCAATGCTGACGTTACGTCCCGGTTCTATTTCTCCATTATCTGTAGCGTGCCGAACAGGTTTTCCGCCAGAGCGCGCCGCGTACTCCCACTGAGCTTCTGTCGGTAAGTCAACGGGTTGGTTAGACTGTTCTCCGAGCCAAAGGCAGAAAGCTTTTGCATCGTGCCATGATACTGGGGCGGGAAGCTCTGCGCTGAAGCGTTCTGGGGATTCTTTGCGTTTGTCGTCGTAGAAGCGAGCTTTCATAGAGTGGCCGGATGCGTCTAAAAATATCTCGTAATCTCCTTGAGTCACCTCATACTTCTGGATAAAGAAATCATCCAACACCACTTCATGGGCGGGAATGGTATCCGCACCCATTGCCCAGCCACCAGGGTTGCCCATCATGAATGCGCCACCCTCAACAAAGACCATGGCCTCCATTTGCCTGTGAACCATATCGTCTTTTTTTGAGTCGGAATATCCGCTACAACCAACCAAGTTTACAGAGGTGATTAATGCGACAGGGAGAAAGTGTATGAAATATCTAGATCTCGGCATGCCGTCGGCTTCCTTTCCGCCATTGAACTTTAACGTGGGCATATACTAACGGAATCAGTACTTAAGCTCTATGAAGAAAACCCCATATTCGGATAGGGAGACTTTTTTATAATGATGTGACGCGAATATTACCCATCTACTCCATTTCTGCTGGGGGCGCGGTATAATCCTGCCGGTTTAACGCTCAGGTTTTATCAAAAGCCAGCTCAAAACACGGAAGCAACAATTTTCAAGGAACGAAAAAATGAAAACTCTGAAAATCCTCAAGTACACCTTCACTGTCATCGGCGTAGCCATGCTATTTGGCGCCCTTGCCAGCTACAACAGCACCTCCGCTTTCATCGACCGGGCTACCGAAACCAGCGGGATAGTGACCGAACTGGTGCTCTCCCGCTCCAGCGATTCCACCAGCTACTATCCGGTCGTGGCATTTCAGGATGCCAGTGGCCGAGAGATTGAGTTTCAGTCCCGTTCCGGTTCAAACCCTCCCTCCTTCAGGCGCGGTGAGCGGGTTTCTGTGCTGTATGAGCCCTCGGCGCCGGAGAATGCGCAGATCAACAGCTTCTTTTCCCTGTGGGGGATGTCGTTGATCGTTGGTGGGCTCGGCCTGGTGTTTACGTTGGTCGGTGGCGGGATGGTGCTGTTCGGCATTTTGAAAGGTCGCTCCAAGGCTTATCTGGAGGAACACGGCACCGAAGTGCTCGCAAAGTTTGCGTCGGTTGAGCAGAACACCAGCCTCACGGTCAACGGCCGGAATCCTTTTCGCATTGTCTGCCAGTGGCAACACCCACAAACGGGGGAGCTGCACGTGTTTCGAAGCGACAACCTGTGGTTTGATCCCAGCGACCACATTCACCAGGAGACCGTGCCGGTTCTGGTGGATGAATCCAACCTCAAACGTTATTGGGTGAACACGTCATTTCTGCCCAAGTTAGCCGGTTAGTTTTTTCGATCCTGGCGGAGAGCAACATGCGGAGAAAAGGCACTACTGACTGGCCGCTTCTAAGGGCAGCAGTCAAAGATAATCTCGATATCTTCTTCATGATGCTGGGCATGGGGCTCGTTTGCGGAGTTGTTGGGGGAGGCGTTTTCTATCTTGGCTTTGGCGAATGGGGCGCCATGATCTTCGGAGCCTTTTTCGCGCTGATCGGTTTGGCCTTGTTCGTTTTCTCATTTGTCGCCACGTACTCAAGCATCGGCTATTACTACGAACAGGCCCTTTTGCGTAAACACGGCGTGGAGGTGGATGGCATTCTGACGAGAAAAGAGGCGGACTGCCAGTTTCATCAGGAGTATGACAAATACAACCGGCCATTGGGCGAGGGACACTACCAATGCAACCTGTTGGTTGAGTTTGATTTTCAGTTTAACGGTGAAAATTGCAGTGGTGCTTTCTATCTGAATAAGGCTGAGCTATTCGACAAGCTCAAGGAAGGGGATCCGATGCCGCTGAAAGTTCTGAGGCTTGACCCTTCCGTTCATACGGTTCGTGAGCGGCGCCTCGCGAATATGCTTAAGGGCCGGGAGCCACAGACGCCGTCTCTGATTCCGGAAGGGGCAGAGATCAGCCAGTTGGCGTAGGTGTACTGTCGCTATCCCGGTGAACCCTGCTCATCGCACAAAACGAAAGTAACGCCCGCCAGCCAAAGTAGCTGGCGGGCTCTCTACCTCAAGGGTTCACATTCACCAGCAAATTCGGTGACCCGTTCAGGTTGGTCAGCTGGTTCTGGCTTGCCTGGTTGCGGAGCGTCTGGGCAACCTGTTCCGGTGTCAGCCCTGGGTTCAGGCTGAGCAGCAACGCGGTGGCTCCTGCCACGTGGGGAGAGGCCATAGAGGTGCCGCTGATGGTGTTAAAGGCGGTGTCGCCGGTGTGCCATGCGGCGGTGATGTCGGTGCCTGGCGCCATGATGTCCACGCAGGAACCGTGATTGGAGAAACTGCTGCGACGGTCCTGATTGTCGGTAGAACCTACGGTCACGGCTTCTGCTACACGGTTGGGCGAACCGCTGCAGGCATCGGCGTTGCTGTTACCCGCAGCGACCACCACCGGAATGCCGGAGGCGACGACTTCACGAACAGCGTTGTCCAGTGCTGCTGAATTGCCACCGCCCAGGGACATGTTGGCAACCGCCGGCTTCTCGGCGTTCTCTACCATCCAGTCCAGCGCTTCGATAATGGCACTGGTGGCGCCGGAACCGCTGCAGCCAAGCACGCGCAGGCCGATCACCTGGCTTTCCTTGGCGACACCGAACAGTGAACCGGTTGCGGTAGAGGCAACATGGGTACCGTGGCCGTTACAGTCTTCGGCGGAGTAGGTTGAGATGGTGTCCTCGTCGCCGAAGGAAATCAGCCCGCCCAACAACAGATCGATGATTCCGCCAATCAGCGGCACGCCGCCCAGGCCGCTGTCATCGTGGAAGTTCACGCCGCTGGCCCGGCCCTGAAAGTCGGCATGGGTGGTTCGGATGCCGGTATCCAGAACATAAACGTTGACACCCTGCCCGGCAACGGTGGGGTAGGTAAACTGGGTGTCCAGGGGCAGGGTGGTCTGGTCAATCCGGTCCAGTCCCCAGGTGGCATCCTGTTGGGTTTGCGTGGAGGACGTTGTCATCCAGGTGTCCGGCTCCACTGCGAGCACTCCGGGCAGGGCGGGCAGCAGGTCGGCCTGGCTTTGGGTGAGCTGCACCGTTGCACCGGTCATCACGTTCTCATACAGAAACAGAATGTTCCCGCCGCCAACGGCTGTTAATAGCGCCTGAATACCGGCAGACAGATCACCACCAACGCCCAGAAGCGAGGGCAGGGTTGGGTCGACAGTTACTATGTATCTTTGGGCAATGGTGTTTTCTGTGCTGGCGGTTGTGCTGGTGGATTCCGTTGTTGAAGATGTCCCGAGCAGCCCTGAGAGAAGACTGGCCTGGGCGTGCAGCGGTGTGGTAGAGAGAACGATCGCGGCGGCAAGTGCGCAGGGACCGGTGTTCAGAGAAAAACGCATGGTAGCTCCTTTGATGACTTTTGTTTTTATCGTAGAGCATAATGCATGCGTTAATATTTCAAGTTCAATGCATAATGCATTAAATACTGGTCACGATGGGCCAACCGAACACGCATACTTCTTTTCGAACCGACGATCTGCCCAGGTTTCATAAACCCGTTTTGCGAGCGGATATAAAACAGGCCACAACAGAGGCTTGAGCAACCAGCCAAACGGTGTGTGAGACCAGGCACGAACATTGGCCGGCAAGCCGATTACCCATTCGCCGTTCCAGGTCATCAGGTGCAGCCGCTTGAGCAGTTCCTCACGTGTTGGCAACTGTGCGTTTTGCGCATTCTGCTCGTGGATATCGGCAAAGATCAGATCGCCACGTTGTAACTTTCTGAGCGTGCGGATTTCCTTGGCGCACAGTGGGCAGCGTCCGTCGTAGAAAAGGGTGTCATAACGCGGTGGCATCTGGTTCTCCGGTTCAACTCAGGCTTCGTGCCTTTGTATACGCTGTCGGCAATGCCCCCGGTTCAGTTTTGTGCTCGGGCGAATGGTAATTGTTTGATAATGCAAGCAAGATGCTGGAACGCTACACTAGCAAGTCGCCCGCAACTCGCCTGTGCGGGCCTAATCGGCGTTGTGGATGACACGGCGCTATCCTGACCTGAAGGTACTGAAACAGCATGGATGATTCCCCAACAGAAAACCGCTCTCCCGAGAACCAGCCCGGGAAGAGCGTGCTGGCTGAGCTCTCTACGCCCATCTATGGCCTGTTTATCCTGGGCATCCTGTATACCCTCTATCTTGCTCACCAGATTATCCTGCCTATTGTTCTGGCCGTACTGACCAGCTTGCTGCTCTCGCCGCTAGTGAAGAAAGCCTATATCAATTGGCGGTTGCCAAAAGTGGTGAGCTCGCTGGTACTGGTGTTGGTTGTGCTTGCAGGTATCGTGGGTATTGGCGCTGCGGTTGCAACCCCGGCCCTTGAGTGGGCCCAGAAAGCACCTGAGGGCATATCCAGGCTGTTGGTGGGTGACAGCGAAATCATGCGCCAGCTCGATAAGGTCAGCCAGTCAGCGGAGCAGGTGGAAAAGTCCGTGGATGAGCTGTCGGAGAACGACCAGTCGAAGCCCACAACGGTTGTCTTGCAAACGGAATCCTGGCGGAGCCAGCTGATGTCCAAAGCCCGCAACGGTGTGGCAGGCCTGGCGTTGGCACTGGCGTTAACCTACTTCCTGTTGGTGAGCGGTGACAGGTTGATCTTTAACTTCGTCAAACAGTTACCAAGGCCGCAGCGCAAGACTGTTCTGAGAATCACCCACGACTCCCAGCAACAGATTGCCCAGTATCTCGCCGTGCTGGGGTTGAGTAACCTATCCGTTGGCGTGCTTACCGGGCTTATCTGTTGGGCCATCGGTTTGCCAGACCCAGCCATGTGGGGCCTGATCGCTGGCCTTGCCCGGTTTATCCCATATCTCGGCAACATGCTCACGATTGCGTTGCTGGCAGTGGTTTCCGCCATTACCCTGGATACGCTTTGGATGATGGCCATCGCGCCGCTGAGTTTTATCCTACTGACCACCATTGTTGGCTTTTTCCTGGAACCCTGGATTCACGGCTTTCGCATGGCCATCAACCCGGTCATCATCTTCGTATCCATCTTCTTCTGGGGCTGGCTCTGGGGCCCGGTGGGCGTTCTGCTGGCGGTGCCGCTCATGACCGTCATCCAGGTAGTCCTCAAACAAATACCCCGCTTGCGCCCGGTGTACAAAGTCATAGCCCGATAACCAGCCAATTCAGTTAATGGCTTTTCCCACAAAGTTATGCCGGCGGGAGGTGGGGCGTGTTTTTCTGGCAGGAAAAAAGATGTCTGAGCGAAGCGAGTTATTTTTTCCAGAAGAAAAACACGCCCCACCTCCCAGCCCGCCCCCAAACCAAACGGATGGGCAATAAAAGCAAGAGCCAACACCCCCTGACACAACCCCAGATCTCTCCTATGCTCTGAAGATCACTGAAACCACCAGAACAGGGAGGAGCCAATGTCCGAGATCCCGGCTTCCATGAAAGCCATGGTCCTCACCGGCCATGGCGGCATCGACAAACTTGAATACCAGGACATGCCAGTGCCCAAAGCGGCTGCCGGCCAGGTACTGGTGCAGGTAACCGCCACCGCCAAGAACAACACCGACCGCAAAGCCAGGGAAGGACTCTACCCCACTAAAAAAGGGGAGATGACGTCGTTCCAGATGGGAGGCAAACCCACGTTGACGTTTCCGCGTATTCAGGGCGCCGACATCGCCGGTAGCGTTGTGGCGGTGGGCGAGGGCGTCAGTGAAGCCCGTATCGGAGAGCGGGGCCTCCTGGACTTTAACATCTACGCCAACGACCGCACCGATATCAATCTCACTCCGGACTACTATGGTCATGGCTCCGATGGCGGTTACGCCGAATACGTGGCCCTGCCGTCCGATCAGTTTCACCATATCCCCAACCCTGAGCTGGCCGATGCCGAACTGGCGGCCATGGGCATGTGTTCCTACCAGACCGCCTACCACATGCTCACCTCCGCCAACGTTCAGGCCGGTGAGCGGGTGCTGGTGACCGGTGCCAGCGGCGGCGTGGGCACCGCACTGATCCAGCTTTGCCGGATCATCGGCGCTGTCCCTTACGCATTGAGCCAGAAAGACAAAGCCCAACCCCTGCTCGATCTTGGCGCCGAAGCGGTGTTGGATCGTAGTAACATGAGCACCTTTGTAGACCGGGTCAAGAAAGAAACTGGCGGCAAGCCCCTCGATGCGGTGATGGATCTGGTGGGCGGCGAAATGACGGACATATTCATCGATGCCATGATCTTCGACATGAACGCCCGCAGCACCTACCCGCGCCTGAGCATCGCAGGAGCCAGTGGCGGCAACATCAGTGAAATCCTCTGGACCCGAATCTACCTGTATCAGGTGCAGATTTTCGGGGTATCCCACGGCACCCGTGAAGAAGCAAACCAGCTGATGACCTGGATACGCGACGGCCATCTAAAGCCCGTGCTACACGGCGCCTTCAAACTGTCGGAACTGCACCGGGCGGAGGAGTACTTCGTCAATCGGGGTGGTAATTATCTGGGCAAGATCGTCATCGTGCCGGATGCCCAATGGCAAGCACACGGCCAAGCTTTTGCGCTGGAGGAAGGCGGATGAAACCGGAACTCACTATTCAGTTGATGGATACCCACGCCGGCGGCGATGTCAGCCGTATTGTGACCGGTGGCATCACCGCGTTGCCCGGCGATACCGTGCGAGCCCAGATGGAATATCTGCGGGATGACGCCGACGGCCTGCGCCGGCTGCTGTTGGAAGAACCCTACGGCATCCCCGAAATGTCTGTCGACTTGCTGGTGCCCGCCACCCATCCGGAAGCCGCCGCCGGTTACATCATTATGGAAGTCATGGGTTACCCCATCTACTCCGGCTCCAACACCATCTGCACGGCAACGGCGGTTCTGGAAGCCGGAATCGTCCGCAAACAGGAAGGCAAACAACACTTCAAACTGGAATCCCCCGCCGGCCTGGTGAGCATTGAGGCCACCGTGCATGACGGCGTGGTGGAAGCCATCACCTGCGAAGGCCTGCCCAGCTACATCCATACCCACAACGCCAGTATCAACGTGCCCGGCATCGGCCAGGTCCGCTACAGCGTGGCCTACAGTGGTGGCTTTTACGCCCTGGTAGATGCGAGATCACTGGGCTTCGACCTGACCCTGGACGAAGAACGCCACCTGGCCGAAACCGCCCATGCCATCGTTGAGGCTATCCAGGCTGAACGGGGTTTCTCCCATTACACTCTGGGCGACGTGGGCCCGCTGCCGTTCCTGCACTTCATGGGCCCGGTAGAACAAGTGGCCGAGGGATACTACCGCTCCCGCTCCGCCACCTACGTGCACCCCGGTGTTATCTGCCGAAGCACTACCGGCACCGGAACCTCGGCGCGGCTGGCCTTGATGAATCTCGAAGGCCGAATCAAACCCGGCGATAAACTGGAAACCATCTCCCTGCGGGAAACCGGATTTATTGGCCAGTTCACGGCGGTCGAGCAGGAGGGGGAATACCAGGTGGTCGAAAACAAGATAACCGGCAAAGCCTATGTCATCGCCCGTTCCGACATCGTGGTGAACTGTGATGACCCGATGGTGGAGTGTGATGGCCTGAGGCATATTTTGTCGAGCTGAGCCTGATTCCGTCACCCCCGTTGGGCCGCCTCTATCGCCGAGATGTCGATCTTGCCCATCTCCATCATCGCTTCGAAGGCACGCCGGGCGGCGGCGCGGTCTGGGTCGGCTATGGCTTCTGTCAACGCCACCGGCGTGATCTGCCAGGAGATCCCCCACTTGTCTTTGCACCATCCGCAAGCGCTTTCTTCGCCACCATTGCCAACGATCGCATTCCAGTACCGGTCCGTTTCCTCCTGATCTCTCGTGGCGACCTGAAACGAAAACGCTTCGTTGTGCTGGAAGGCGGGGCCGCCGTTGAGCCCCAGGCAGGGAGTGCCAAGTACCGTGAACTTAACGGTCAGCACATCGCCCTGGGTACCAGAGGGAAAATCTCCGGGAGCGTGGAGTATTTCTCCCACCGAGGAGTCGGGGAAGGTTTGCGCGTAGAAACGAGCTGCGTCTTCGGCATCGCCGTTGTACCAGAGGCAAACGGTATTCTTGGGATGTTCCATGATGGTACTCCTCCATTCGATGTGTCGATCTGCGCTCTGTGTGTTCGTATTGATTGTGCTTACCAATATAGATCCCACACGGGCGCGCTCCAGTGGTTTTACTGGCCTTCACTGGGATGTCGTGTCGCTGGGCTGGGAATCGACAGTGGAAGGAAGAATTTTCAGGAGGGCTATTACCCTCCTGAATGAGTTCTGTGCCATGGGGCGTTAACGGGGCCTGAGCCGCCGCTTCTCCGCCCGCCGCATCCAGAACCACGCGATAAACGCGATCACCGACACCACGGCAATAATGATGGTCGCCAGCGCGTTGATCTCCGGCGACACTCCCATCCGTACAGATGAAAACACCACCATCGGCAACGTCGTTGCCCCGGGCCCGGAGACAAAGCTGGCAATCACCAGGTCATCCAGAGACAGGGTGAACGCCAGCAACCAGCCCGACACCAGGGCCGGTGCAATCACCGGCAGCGTAATCACAAAGAACGTTTTCAATGGCGTACAACCCAGATCCATGGCGGCTTCCTCAATAGAGAGGTCTACCTCTCGCAGCCGCGCACTCACCACCACCGCCACATAGGCACTGCAGAAGGTGGTGTGGGCGATCCAGATGGTCGCCATGCCACGGTCGGTTGGCCAGCCGATCAACTGGGCCATCTGCACAAACAGCAGCAACAGCGACAGGCCCGTGATCACTTCCGGCATCACCAGGGGAGCGGTGATCATGCTGGACAGCAGGGTGCGGCCGCGCATTTTCTTGAACCGGGCAATCACAAACGCGCACAGGGTGCCCAGGCACACCGCCATGCTGGCGGAGTAGAAGGCAATGCGCAGGCTCATCCAGACGGCAGACAGGATCTGCTCGTTGGCGAACAGAGCCCCATACCACTTGGTGGAAAAACCGGCCCACACCGACACCAGCCGCGAGGCGTTGAACGAGTACACGATCAATACCACCATCGGCAGGTACAGGAACAGCATGCCCAGCACCAGCATCGTTTTGGAGAAACCAGGAGCTCTTAACCTAACCATTCTTTTCCATCTCCCGAGCCTGGAAGCGGTGGAACAGCACAATGGGCACCAGCAGAAGTGCCAGCATCACAATCGCCAGGGCAGACGCCACCGGCCAGTCGCGGTTGTTGAAGAACTCTTCCCACAGCACTTTGCCGATCATCAGGGTATCCGGCCCGCCCAGCAGTTCCGGAATCACAAACTCGCCCACGGCGGGTATAAATACCAGCATGGAGCCCGCCAGGATTCCGGCCTTCGATAACGGCAGGGTAATGGCCCAAAAGGTGGTCAGGCTGCGGCAGCCAAGATCAGACGCCGCTTCCAGCAGACGTATATCCAGCTTCACCAGGTTGGTGTAGATGGGCAGGATCATGAACGGCAGGTAGGCGTAGACAATGCCCAGAATCACCGCAAAGTTGGTGTTCAGCATTTTCAGGGGCGAGTCGATCAGCCCCAGCCACATCAGGAACGTGTTCAGCAGGCCCTGGTTGCCGAGAATGCCCATCCAGGCGTATACCCGAATCAGGAACGAGGTCCATGACGGCAGCATCACCATCAGCAGGAACACCAGTTGCCAGTGCTTGGGTGCCCGGGCTATAGCGTAAGCCATGGGGTAGCCGATCAGCAGGCAGAACAGGGTGGCCAGGAACGCCGTCTTCACCGAGCCCCAGTAGGCGGCCACGTACAAGCTGTCGGAGGCCAGGAACAGGTAATTGCCAAAGTTCACCACCACCGACAGGGTGTTGTCGACAAAGCGGAACACCGGTTCGTAGGGTGGAATGGCCATCACCGCCGAGGTCAGGCTGATTTTCAATACCAGCGCAAACGGCAGCAGGAAGAACAGCAGCAGCCAGGCGAACGGTACGCCGAACACCACCCGGCGATGGAACAGCACCGCACGCACCCGCTCCACCACCGGGGCAGGAAACAGCTTTCGATTCATCGCGTCAGTTCCAGAGCAGGATGGGGCTGGAGGCTTCCCAGGACACATAGACCCGGTCGCCCCAGGTGGGCCGCTCACCACGGCGTTCCACGTTGGCCATGGTGGCCTGAACCCGCTTGCCACTGGCCAGCTTCACGTAATAAGACGTGATGTCACCCAGGTAGGCAATGTTGTCTACGGTACCGCAGCTCCAGTTGGTATCACCCTCGGGTTTCTCCGTGGTCAGGTAGATTTTCTCCGGGCGCAGCGCAATCAGGGTTTCGGTGGTTTCTGCGGGCGTGGTTACGCCCCGGTCAATAAACACCGGTGCATCCAGCAGATCACTGGTCAGTGAAATGCTGTCAGAGTTGTCTTCCAGGATGTTCGACTCAAAGATATTCACCGAGCCGATAAACTCCGCCGTCATCCGGCTGTTCGGGCTCTCGTAGATATCAATGGGTGAGCCCACCTGGGCAATCCGGCCATGAGACATAATGGCAATGCGGCTGGCCATGGTCATGGCTTCTTCCTGGTCGTGGGTGACCATCAGGCAGGTTACGCCCACCTTTTCCAGGATATCCACCAGCTCCAGCTGCATTTCCGTGCGCAGTTTTTTGTCGAGCGCGCCCATGGGCTCGTCCAGCAACAACAGTTTGGGGCGTTTGGCCAGGGATCTGGCCAGGGCCACGCGCTGTTGCTGTCCGCCAGACAACTGTTGTGGCCGCCGCTTGCCGTAGGCTTCCATTTTCACCAGTTTGAGCATGGCCGCCACGCGGTCGGCGATTTCGTTCTTCGGCAGCTTGTCCTGTTTCAGACCCATGGCGATGTTCTGCTCTACCGTCATGTGCGGGAACAGCGCATAGGACTGGAACATCATGTTGGTGGGCCGCAGGTACGGGGGCAGGGCAGTGATGTCCTGGCCGTCCAGCACGATGCGACCGGAATCCGGAGTTTCAAAGCCTGCCAGCATGCGCAGCAGGGTGGATTTGCCGGAACCGGAGCCACCCAGCAGGGCGAAGATCTCGCCCTTATGGATGTCCAGGCTGACATCGTCCACCGCCAGGGTGCTGTCAAAGCTCTTGGAAATGCCCTTGATGCTGAGAAGCACCTCCGCTTGCGCGGAGGTGCTGTTGGTTACGGCCACCGTCAGCGACCAGACTTCACGCTGGTCCAGGTACGGGTCATCAGGCGCTGGGCATCCTGGGGCCGACCTTCCATGATGTAGAGATTCTTCATCACCTCATCAGTGGGGTAGATGCTGGTGTCTTCCAGGATCTCCGGGTTCACAAACTCGTCCGCCGCCTTGTTCGGGTTGGCGTACCACACGTAGTTGGTGACGTCTGCGATGATCTCCGGGCGCATCAGGAAGTCCATCAGTTTGTGGGCGTTGTCCACGTTCGGCGCGCCGGCCGGAATGGTCATCATGTCAAACCACAGCACCGCACCTTCCTTCGGGATGGTGTAGCGGATGACGTTGCCGTTCTTTGCTTCGTCAGCGCGGGCAGCAGCCTGCAGGATGTCGCCGGAGTAGCCGGCAGCCACGCACAGGTCACCGTTGGCCAGATCGCCAATGTAGCGGGACGAATGGAAGTAGGTGATGTGGGGGCGCACAGCCCGGATCACATCGCCACCTTTTTTGATGTCGTCGGCGTTGTTGCTGTTCGGGTCCAGGCCGATGTAAGCCATGGCGGCACGGACCATCTCTTCACCGGAGTCCAGCATGGCAATGCCACAACCGCCCGCGGCCAGTTTTTTGGTCACTTCCGGATCAAACACCATGGCCCAGGAGTCTACAGGCGCCTCGTCACCCAGGATTTTCTGGATGCGGCCTTCGTTGTAGCCATAGCCGTTGGTGCCCCACAGGTAAGGCAGGGAGAACTGGCTGCCCGGGTCGACCTTTTCCAGGTTGTCCATCAGGTCCGGGTTCAGGTTGGCCATGTTTGGCAGTTTGCTGTGGTCCAGCGCCACGAAGGCCCTGGCAGTAATCTGCTTGGCTACGTAGTGGTTGGAGGGCACCACCAGGTCATATCCGGAACGGCCAGACAACAAGGCTGCTTCGAGCACTTCGTTGCTGTCGTATACGTCGTAGATAACCTTGATGCCGGTCTCTTCTGTGAACTTCGCCAGAGTGTCCTCGGCGATGTAGTCAGACCAGTTATAAACACGCACTTCTCCGGCGGCAAAAACCGAAGAGGCACCCAGAGACAACGCAACAGCGGCGGCAAGCGCCTGTGGCTTACACAACTTGAACATTGGATGGTGTCCCTCACTGAAAAGGGATGGATACAAAGCGTGCAGGACGCACGCAGTTCTTGGTGGGATTCGAGCGATTTTTAACACGAGAACCCGGCGCGCGCTACAAAAATTTCAATGTTGGGATTGGGGGTTGTACGTAGCTGATTTCACTCTGCGCAAACGCCTTGTCTGGTGGGCCTTTACCCGGTCTTTACATGGGTTGACGGACACAAAGCGCGGCCTGACGAATAATAGAGGCAAACAACAGGTCGCGGAGTAAAAACATGGAAAAATCCAGGAGGTTGTGGACAGTGGGGTTGCTGACTCTTGCAGCCATAACGTTGTCTGGCTGCAAGGTGAGCGCCACATCCGGGGATCGCTACTACGACCGGGATGAACAGCACTTTAGCCGTGGCTATTTCCTGGATGCCCGAGACACCGGGCGCTACTTCCCCGAGGGCAGATGGAGCCTGAATTACGAGACGGAAGTGTGCATTGGCGACACCCTGTATTTTGAAACGGCGGACCGAAGGGTGCGTGTCTATGGCTCGCCCGCCTACAGCGAAAATACCTTTCGCGCCGCCGCCACAGAGGTGAGTACCCGCATAGACGGCGTGCTCAACCGGTTCAGAATGAGCTGGCGTGATTTCGTAGATGAGCGCAGCTCAGCCGTGCCATACCCGGAGCAGGTGATCGCCTGTTTGAGTCCGAGAGTCAGCACCAATAATCTTGCATCTGGCACCCTCGCCGCTGTGGCCGTCGCTCCCTACCACCGAAGCTGGCCCTACGAGGCCGGGCAGATCTTCACCCATGAGCTGGCCCACTACGTTCAGGAAAACCTGAGCCGGTACAACGCCGCTGCATCTCTGCTGCCCTACTGGTTTGCGGAAGGCCAGGCCGCCCTGATGGCCGGTGACCCCGTAGCACCTGCCTACCGGCGTTACGACTATGACCCCCTGCGAGACGCCACCAGAAACGACGCCAGCAATGTCAGCTACCGTTTCGAACATTACGCACTGGCCTACCGCTATCTGGAACGGGCCAACGGCGCCCTGGAGATGACGCTGCTACTGGATCTGGTCCAGTTTATGGACTGGACGGGTGATTACCGCGGGGTGATCAGCACGGGTGAATCACGGGCCTTTGTGGAGACGTTTGATGCCATGGAGCTGGTGGATCATCGGGGACGGTATTTGAGCTTTGCTCGTTTTCGGGCGGACTACCATTCCCTAGTAGGAGCGGGCGGCTGATTCAGCATTCATCCGGTTGCTGCTGCGTCTTCTTTCTGACATTGCGAGCAGCAGGATGCCCAGCCCAAAAAACAACGAGAGGCCGGACAGGTACGCAATCTCGGAGGTCAGGCTTTGGATTGGGGCCCCCATCTGATTGAGGGACAGGAAGCCCTGAATGCCGGGTTTGGCGGGAATCATCATGGTGAGTGAGTCTAGCCACTCCGGGAGATTAGACGCCGGCCAGGCAAACCCTGCCGTGAAGACGATGGGCAACGACGACAGCAGAACAATAACGGTCGTCAGTTCGGGCCTGGGCAAGAGGTAACCGAGCAGGATTGCAAAGAGTGTTGTTGAAGTGAGAAACAACAGGCTGAAACCGATTAATGCGAACTGCGGTGCAGCGTGCGGGACGCCATAAAGCTGAAAGAAAAAGCCGAAATACAAAAGCGCCAGGATCAGGTAGGCGAACACAAACGTTACTAATCTGATCGGAAGTGCCTGTCGGAGCGGGGTAGTGACAAGCCCTGATAACCGGCGGGCCCGATCCTTGATGGTGACCGTGCCTGCTGCAATCAACAGGGTCTGGTGCAGGATCAGAACAAAGACGGCCGGAACAATGTAGTTGATGTATCCGCCCGTTGGGTTGAACACCCCATGTGGAGACATCCTGAACGGCATGATTTCACCGGGAATGTTGGCGGGGCTGCTGCCTTTTCGGAAGCTGCTGATAATCTGTGTTTCAACGGAAAGCGTGGTTGTTGCCTTCAGCAGACCTTCGACAATATTCCCATAAATCAGAAAATAGCTGGCGTCACCGGCGAACGCGATATTCACCGGGCGCCCGAGATAGACGTCTCGCTCGAAGTTGGCGGGGATGACCAGCAGCCCGTGAACGACATCGTTCTCTAACAGGACGGTTGCCTCACTCATGCTTTGTGGGACGGCCGCCACGCGCAACTGGGGCGTTGCGTCGGCCATGCGTATCAATTGCCGGGCGAGCGCTGAACGGTCCTGATCCAGAACCGCCAGGGCCTGTTGCCCCGGAACGTTCTTCTGGTAGGGCAGCGGGTAAAGCAGTGCGTAGAACAAGATGCCACCGATCATAACCAGCATCACCGATCTGTCGTGGATGATATTCGACAGTTCGGCTTTCCAGGCCCCCCACAGACTGGTGTTACGGATCATTAGCTCACCTGCTCTGCAAGTTTGGGGTCAAGCCTTGCCGGAAGTAGCTTCAGCGCTATTGGCAAGACAAGTAGGAAAAGCAGCAACGCAATCAGTGAGCTGACAATGAGAGGCAGGGAGGCGCCGTGGTCGGCAATGTCCACCTGCAATTTGATGTAGTGAGTGGATGGCATCAAGCCTCCCCAGGCCCATGCGATCACATTCATATCACCTCGGGGGAAGGTAATGCCCATAAATGCAAACGCAGGGGCGAGATACGCAGCGCTAACACTCATTGCTTTTACCCGGTCCCGAACGAGAGCGACAATGAGCACTGCCATGGCCTGAACGCTGAAGATGGTCAGGGCCAAACCAAGAAGAAGCCAGACGATGTTGCCGGATGGCTGCCACCCCAGAAAGAGGCGGAACAATACGAGCATCAGCAACCCCTGGAGCCAGAGGAGCAGGCTGACAGGCGCAAGCGCGGCAGTGATCGCTTTGCTCCGCTCAATCAATGGTGCCGGGATGGTTTGTTTTTCAAGTCGCCAGCTTAACGTCAGAACCGTTGAGATAACGATGATAATTTGCCAGAGAGCCGGCGATATTGACGTCACCAGAAAGCGCGCGTAGCTCATGTTGGGGTTATAGAGCGATGTGACTTGCGGGCGCACTGGCACTGCCGAGGTGATGGCTTCAGGGGCAGTCTGGCCATGGCTGATCTTAAGGCCAACACCCGTGCGCGCGGCCAGATCCATGGAGGCGCTTATTAACGATGAATTGATGAATTTGCCGGACAACAGATATTGATTGTTGTAAAAGGCGGTCACCGTCGGGCTGATCGAAAGCCGAAGGTCTCGGCCAAAGTTTTCCGGAATGATAACAAGGGCAAGGATTTCAGATCGCTGAAGGGCATCTGCGCCAGCGGACGCTGAGGCGTATGACCTTAACAGGCTCAGCCCCGGGCTCGCGTCCAACTGACGTTCAACCGTGTAGGATTCATGGCTATGGTCCAGATTGACGACACCTACGGGAAGAGATTGCGGTGTTCCAATCCGGAAGATACTGATCAACAACACGAACAGAACCGGCGGCAGCCAAACGACCACCGCAAGCAGCCAGGGCTGCTCCCGCAGAGCTTTCCAGCCAGTCAGATGCTCACGACCCATCGGGCTCTCCGGTCCGTTGCCGAGCTTACGGTGCCATCTCAAGAAGAACGCTCATGCCCGCCCTTAATCCAGTGATTGGCTCTACAGGTTGCATTTCTACCTCGAACGTTCTCATGTCGAATCCGCGCCCCGGCGTTGTTGCGCGCCATGTTGCGTAGTCCCCGAGCACAGAAATATGGCTGACACGGAATCGTGCGGATTGATCAAGGGCAGGGATTTTCAGGTCAAATTCACTGCCTTCTGTGACTCGGCTGAGCAAATCTTCCCTGACGTTGAACAATGCCCACGAATCATCAAGATCGGTGACAATGATGACCGGGAAACCCTGGGGGGCAAGCTCTCCCTCGTTCAACAGCACATTACTGACAATGCCACCTCTGTGGGCCCGCGCCACAGTATCATCCAGCAGTTCAGCAACTTCGTCTCTCAAACTTGAGGTGGCTGCTTCACCGGCTTGCGCCGCGGTGCGGGCTTCCTGCCGTGGGCCTGCTTCGGCCAGCTTCAATATCTCAGATGCCGTAACCCGTGTTTTCTCGGCCACCTTCCACAGTGTGAACGTATCGTCGGCTCTTTGCCTGGCAACCAGACCCTCATCTGCAAGCGCACGAATACGTTCAAAGGTGGTTTTTGCCAGTGCCTCGGCGGCCAGTGCTTTTTCATACTCGCTGCGAGCTGCGGCGATACGTTCTTCACGCGTTCCACCCTCAACGGCTTGAGCGAGAGATTGGCTTATGGTTTCAAGCGCTTCTATCTGAGTCAGTTTGGCCTCAAGCTCCGGGCTGTCGATGCGGAAAACCTCAGTGCCTGCCTCTACGCGATCCCCACGGCGGACGCTAATGTCTGCAACCCGCCCCGGAATTTTGGACGCCACCATATGTTGCCTGGCCTCAATCTGCCCCTGTAACTGGATGGGGGCAGGTGCGTAGGCTTTCCAGAAGACGATGACAATACCCAACAGGATGACAACAACGATAAGAGGAATGGCAATTCGTTTCGCAGTCACTGAATTTCATCTCCTTCAAGCACGTAGGAAAACAGGCTTTCATAGTCGCCGCTCAGGGTCAGTAACTGAGTAAATGCCAGCACGAAACGGAGAGCCGCTGCATCACGACGGGTCTGTGTGGTCGCCAGGAAGGTTTGGGCATCGATGACATCAAGCGAGCGCCCGAGCCCTTCAGCAAATGCGCGTTCCTGCAATCTTAGCGTCTGCTCTGCCAGGGCCACGGTCGATGCCAGGTCCCGGTGCTCAGCAAGGGCCTGCCGGGCTTCACGGTAGTTCCGGTCGAGTAGCAACTCCAGCCTTCGTTGAGTGGCCTTTTGCAGTGAATCGACCTCACGAACGGTGTTGTCGGCTGCGCCTACCTTGCCGTTGCGGCCACTACGATCCACCAGCGCGATTCGGACGCCCACGCCAACCAGCCAATCCGGCGTGAGATCGCTCGCCAAAGAATCGTTCTCATACACGTTGTAGCTGCCGAACAGAAAAACGTCCGGGCGATACAGGCCCCGGCTCGCTTGGGCAATGTTCTTCGCCTGCTCATGCTTGGTGGACAGAATCCGCAGGCTCGGGTGTTCGCTTAACCCTGCCTCGAACGTATCCCGCGGAGGTAATTGCGGGAGGGTGAACAGAGGCGTTGTTGGATCCAGCCGGCGCGATTCAACCCGGTGCCCGTTATCCTGGAAATCCATATGTATCAACGACGCAAACGCGTTGTGCGCCGTGTCTCGTTGTTCCTCAACCGCTCGGGTGGTAATCCTGGCTCTGTCATAAGCGGCTTCCGCAGCCAGGCGCTCCACGCCGGAAATCTGTGCCTGATCCTCCAGGGCTGTTGCCACATGCAGATGCCTGGCAAGAGCGCTTTCTACCTGTTGCTGAGTGTTCAACGCGCGCTCCGCCATTACCAAACCGAAGTAGGTCGCAACCAGCTCCGTAAACCGGGCCCGCCGGACTTCCTCCAGGACATGTGATGCTTCGGTCTGCTCGAGTTGAAGCAGATTTTTCTTGGCCGTGATTTTTCCGCCGGTATAAATCGGCCACAGAGTGTTTATTGAGCTTCGAGTTATGTTGCGGCTTGTGACGGGTGTCTGGAAAGCTCCGGGGCCGCCAATCAAGTCGATCAGCAATTGCCCTGGTATGGTTTCCGATGCGCTGTTGAGGGGGTTCAGAGACAGCGCATCCAGTTCTATCTGGGAGTCGAGCCGCGTGTAAGACCCCACCAGGTCAACTTGGGGCAGATACAAGCTGTTCGCCGTTGATGCCAAGGCTTCCGCCCGAAGACTGGCTGACTGATTTGCGGACAGCAGATCGTCGTTTTGGAGAAGTGCTTGCCAGGATTCAGATAAGTTCAGAGAGGACGGTCTGTTCTCACCATACGCGCTGACACTCAAGCAGACAGCTAATATGAACGGCAAACATTTTACCTTTTCCCGCACGTTGACCTCGTGTTCTGGAGCGAAAGCGATTTATATCGATGTACGCCAAGTCTAGTCTAATTGTCTCCACACGTGCTCAGGGCTTTGTGGTTTTGAGAATTTTCTTAAATTTCTTAATCCGGGTTGATGGTCCCTGGTAACGCAATGACCTCACCATACACTCAGAAAACACCCTGACAGGAGATGCTGCCAGGGTGTTGTGGAGAGAACATCACAAAAGCTTGAATAGACTACTGAGCGGTAATCACGGTCATTACCAGCTTGCCATCCCGGCGAATCGGGCCGTCTTCCTTGGCACCCAGGGTGTATTCAAAAATACCGGTCTTGCTGCCGCCTTCCTCGTTGTGAATCATCAGCATCAGCTTGTCGCCGCTGGCGACTTCTTCGGTCAGGATGGCCGCGACATCCATATTTTTGCCTTTCTTCAGGGGAGCGTAGGCTACCACAGGGCCGGGCTTCATGGCTTCGTCCGTGCGGTGCACAACCAGCCAGCCGTTCTCTTCAGTCACCACTTTCTTGGCGGTTACCGTGCCTTCGGATACAGATTGGTCATCGCCCCAGACACCCACTTTGTTGCTGTGATCCATCGCCAGCGCTGAGCCGGAGGCGAATGCGCCGGAAACCAGGGTGGCCGCCAGGAATGCAGTGGTTTTGATGTGCTTTTTCATTGTGTGCTCCTTAGGTTCGGTTGTACCCATCCATCACCTTGTTTTTGATGGGAGTACAAGCAGCTACGGAGCGGCGCCTGAAAAGTTTCAGGCGCCATCACAATTTAGTTGCGACCTTTGCCTTGGTCGGCAGAGGTGGGATAAAGGAAGCCGTGAATAGCCGGCCCAGTCGGTTGCCCTGTGGGTGAACCACCCTTCGGCTCAAGGCTGATGCCAAAGGTGGCGCCACGCAGAGTTTCCGGGTCGTAATCACGCAGTGCAGCCTGGTCCAGGGTGAAGTTTTCGCCGATCACGCCCACCGATCGTGGGTTGGGGCCATACTCCTCTGCCACCATCCACAGCTGGTAAGATTTGTCTGGTTGAGGTTCGGCGGTTACCGGCTGGATATTCAGCTGGCGGCTGGTCAGGTCCACCGTCAACAGGAACGCAGGCTGTTCATCGTTGTGCTGGAATACCGCCACGAAGGATTGCGCTTGTGGGTCCGGCTCCGGCTGGGTGGCCAGCACGGCAACCAGTAACAGCGCCGCTGCCGAAGCAATGGCCGTGCTCCAGCGCCAGCGGGTCAGCTGTTTGCGAAGGCTGACGACGTTGTCTGGTGCTGCGCTCCGCGCTTCTGGCGCAGCGTAGTGCTGGTCAGTTTTCTGGTCGATCGTTCGCTGAATTCTGGCAAACAGCTCCGGGCCGGGCGCTACAGGTTCAACCCCATCAAGCATGCCAGCCAGCCGGGCCTCCCATTGCTGAATCAACGCTTCCAGCTCAGGTTCGCGGGCACGGCGAGCCTGCAAGGCATCCCGCTCTTCTTTTGGCAGAGTTCCCAGAACGAACTCTGCAACCAGCATATCCAGGTCGTCGCGTTCGTTCATGGTTCAAGACACCTTTTGATCTGTTTCAAAGCTCGGTGCAACCAGGTTTTCACAGTGTTGATCGGCTGGTCAAAATGCTTCGCCAACTGATCCCGGGACCAACCGTTCAGATACGCCAGACGAACCATGTCCTGGCGATCTTTTTCGAGTTGGTCAATGCAATGGTTCAAGTGCTTTACCGTTTGTTGATCTGAGATTTGTTCATGGGCAGTCGGCGAATGGTCCGCAATACTGTCCAGTTCGTCGCTTGCGGTCTCCCGCCTTGCCGGATGCCGCCGCAGTTCGTCGATAGCGCCATGCCGGGCAATGGCTGCAAGCCAGGTGATCGGTGAGGAACGTTCCGCATCGAACTGGTTCGCCTTATGCCAGACTTTGACATAGGTGTCGTGAATCACATCATCTGCCCAAGCCCGGTCCTTGAGGATACGCAGCACGGTGGCCAGAAGTTTCGGGGCGGTGGCTTCGTATAACTCGGCAAACGCTTTTCGGTCCTGCTGGGCAACCCGGTGCAGGAGCCGGGTGATACCGGAGCTGCCGTCCTGATCAGTGCTAAGGTAGTCACTGGCGCCGGGAGACGCGTCTGGCTGATGTGAGTCAGAGTACATGCGCGCCTCAGTCAGTCTGTTGCGGGGAGCGGGCGTCGGTCCCGATGAACAGGTACACAGAATGTCGGCGGTGGTCTTCTACCCGGTGCAAGGCGACAGCCGGTGCCTTGGGCTCGCCACTTGTGAACTGAATTCGCTCGCCCGCGGGCTTGCCATCACGCTCTCGAACGCCCTTTTCGGCTTGCCAATTTGGCCCAAGGCACTCAGACAGTTCGCTTGCGGCACGGGCGTGCATGGTTTCCGCAACCTCCTTATCCGGAGCAGACACTGTGCAAGTATAGGCGGAGTCTCCGTTGCCCCAGGCCCAGATCTCGCAATGGCCCTTGATCAGTTGCTCTTTTGCCCGGTAGATGGTCACAGAATTGAAGTTGCTGCTGCTTCCCCGGTAATCAGCGAAGCCGGTGGGATAATCCGCCACTATGTTCTGAAGGGTAGCGCAGGGATCTTCCGTACCACTGGTAACAGGTTGGAAACTGCTGCATCCGGCAAGTGCCGCGCTCGCCATAGTAATAACGAGAGCCGTGGTTGTGTTTCTGACCATCAATCGGTTCCTTCGCTGAATAGGGGGCTAAAGAGCATTTGAGCTTAACTGTAGAAGCGATGCAAAGGCCAGACAAGCAAGATCAAAGTTGTTGGCGCGAGATGCCCTGCCGCACCCGAATAATATCTGCCATGACCGCCAGGGCAATTTCTGCGGGCGTTTTGCTGCCGATATTCAAACCTACGGGCATATGAATCCTGCGGATCTGTTGCTCGGTCAGTCCGCCAATGCGCACCAGACGTTCCCGCCGCTTTTCTGAGGTTTTCATGGACCCCATCACGCCGATGTAAAAAGCGTCGGTTTTCACGGCTTCCATCATGGCGGTATCGTCAATGCGCGGGTCATGGGTGAGCGCGACCACTGCGGTAGCGCGATGGCAGCCCTCACGGGCAATAAACACCGAGGGCAGCTCCTGTTGGAGTGTCACGTCCGCCAGGTTGAAGTGCCGAACTTCCTCGGGCCTTGGGTCGCACACAATGACTTCAAAGCCCAAGCTGTGTGCAAAGCTTGCGCAGGCGGTGGCAACCGGTGACAACCCTGCAATAACCAATCGCGAAACCGGGCCAACACGCAATCTCAGGCGGGCCCGGTCTGTCTCTTCGGTAACCCGTGCGCCCAACTCGCTCTCTGGTTCCAGGTGAATGTCTCCGGTTTCCAGTGATACCACCCGGGCAATCGGCCCGTCTCCCGATAGTGCTGACTGCAGCGCCAGAAAATGCTCTCGGGAAGCCGAAGATGCTGGCCAGTGCTCAATCAGAACATCCAGTACTCCGCCACAGGGGAGGGTTACGCGGGGATTGTTTGGGCCGTCCGGAGCGCCGTAGCGAATGCGATTAATGCGCCCTTTGAAGGTGTTGTCCTGCAGGCGGGCCAGAAAATCTTCTTCCACGCACCCACCGGAAAGCGAGCCGTAGTGGGCACCATCCTGCCGGGCGATCAGCCAGGAACCCGGCGCTCGGGGTGAGGAGCCAAAGGTGCTCACCACCGTACAGAACCAGAAGTCATGCCCCTCATCACACCAATGCAAGGCTTGTTCAACAACTTTACTATCCAGTGGCTGCATGCAGAGATCGCTGTGTAGATGGATTCAAAGGCGGCCAGGCCGGCTCGCAGCATAGCCCAGATTGTCTATAATCGGGTACAAATCACAAGGAGCTGTCTGATGCCTGCGATACCCCACGCCGTTAAATTTCATCCGTTGCATCACCACCACGCCCACGGCGCCTGCCAATGTGGCTCACCTTTATTGACACAGTTCCATGAGCGCATGATGACGGACATCAGTCGCCGCCAATTCATCGGAGGTATGGCCGGTGTGATGGCGATGTTTGCGGCATTGCACGCCCCGAGCGTACTGAGCCAGCAGCCAAAAGACGACAACCGGCCGATGCTGCTGAAAAACCTGAGGTTGTTTGATGGCAGCGGAGGGCCACTGCGTGACGGCGTAGCCATTCGCATTCAGGACGGCCGTATTCAGGCCCTGCTAACCAACGGCACAGACGCCGGTGATGCAGAGGTCATTGATTGCGGCGGTCGTGTTGTCATGCCGGGGCTGATTGACGCCCACTGGCACACCACGCTGGCGGGCATCAGCCAGCTGGAAGCCATGACCGCAGACCCAGGCTACGTGCATCTGGTTGCAGCCAAAGAGGCCGAACGCACCCTGATGCGTGGTGTTACCTCGGTTCGAGACGTAGGCGGCCCCTCGTTCGCCCTAAAACGCGCTATCGACAAGGGCATTGTGGATGGTCCAAGAATTTTCCCGGCCGGTGCCATGATTTCCCAAACTTCCGGCCATGGCGATTTTCGCATGCGGCACGAAGTGCCGAGGGGGACAGCCTCGCCTCTGAGTGAGCAGGAAAAACAGGGCGTTGCCGTGATTGCCGACGGCGAAGCGGAAGTGCTCCGGCGCACCCGTGAACAGCTGATGCTGGGTGCCTCCCAGATCAAACTGATGGCCGGCGGTGGCGTGGCCTCCACCTATGACCCGCTGGACAGCACCCAGTTTACCGAACGGGAACTGCGCGCCGCCGTAGAGGCAGCAGACGACTGGGGCACCTACGTGGCCGTACACGTTTACACATCCAAGGGCATTCAGCGATCTTTGCGCGCAGGGGTAAAGTCCATCGAGCATGGCCAGCTGGCTGATGAGGAAAGCGTGCGGATGATGGCCGGCGAGGGCGCCTGGTGGAGCCTGCAACCCTTCCTGCAGGATGAAGATTCCAATGTCTATCCCGATGCCGCGCGCCGCGAATCACAACGTATGGTGGCCGAAGGCACCGTGCGTGCCTACGAGATGGCCCAACGCTTTGACGTCAAGACAGCTTGGGGCACCGATATACTCTTCAGCCCCCAGAACACCAAAAACCAGTTGCGGCACCTGGCCAAACTCACGCGCTTCTACGACTCGCTCACCACACTGGCCATGGCGACCGGCCGTAATGGTGAACTACTCGCCATGTCCGGACCAAGAAGCCCGTACAAGGGCAAACTTGGCACCATAGAGCCCGAGGCTCTGGCAGACCTGTTGGTGGTGGATGGCAACCCGGAGCAGGGATTGGAGTTTCTGAATGAACCAGAAAACACCCTCCGGCTAATTATGAAGGGAGGGCGTGTACATAAAAATACTCTCTGATCTTCTGCTATTCGATTGGTCGTAACCTTACGTTCACAAGGAGGCGCCGGGGGAGGTTAAACCAATCCCAGCCTCTCCGCAGCTTCGCGAATTTGGGTGTCGTGACTCAGACCGAGCTTTTGCATGGCATCTCGTTTCTGGCGACTGATGGTCTTCTCACTGCGGTTGAGGTGCAGGGCGATTTGTTTACCGGACAGTCCGCTTGCACTCAGGCGGAGAACTTCCAGTTCCCGATGCGTCAGGGTTTCCCGATTTCCCCGCTGGTCCGCCTGATAGTTCGTAAGGCGCGTTTTCAGCTCACTGCTAATAAACGTCTTACCCTGGGTAACAGTTCGAACGGCATCCGCGAGATCTTTTAATCTCTCGCGTTTGTCAAAGAGCCCGTTAACGCCTTTTTTGAGCATGGCCTGCGCAACACCGATATTCTGAATCGTCGTTATAACGATTATTTTCATAATCGGGTAATTGCGACGAAGGAAACTGATCAGATCAAGCCCATCAGAGAAGCTGCTTCCGGGCATGTTGTAATCTGTGATCAACAGATCGCACCAGTTGTTTTTAAGAACATCGAGAAGATTATCGACACTTTCCGGTGTGCCGACAATATTGGCCTGTATCCGAGAATCGAATGTCAGGATGGAGTTAATGCCCGCGAGTACAACGGGATGATCGTCTGCGATTACAACATTGATCGCTGGTCCTTCGGTCATGCTCAGTCTCGACTCCTGCCTTTGATTATTACACGGCTGACCAATTGCCTGGAGCTGGTTTGGTTAGCGCGTTGCATACCCGTCCATCGGTTTGTTTCAGTTCGCTATTCGCAGCGGATTCTACCGTTACAAAATCAGAAAAATGACTGGCATTCGGTTTATACGAACGCATTGGCTTACGGTTCAGCCCGGCAGTCCCAAAAGGGGGTGACTGAGGTTGTTACTTGATCTGGGTCAATATACTGAGTGGAGCTGAGTAGCCTCGCCCATCGAACTATGGCGTTCATGCTGATCGCCATGGCCCTCGTGTGAAATTCAATCACCGCACGTAGCGGTTTAATTGAAGTTTGAGATTATTCCCATGTTTTGTGCTGTAGATCACCGGTATTGTGTCGCCCGATTTGAGGGGCCGCGCGACGGCAAATGCACTTTGGAGGCACAAGAATGCGCTCAGAAATTCGCAGTCGGAGCAGGGGGATTGCCTTGAGTGTATGCTTGATCACTGTCTTCTCAGCTCCTGCTGGTGCGATAGGCGCCAGCGATACGCCAATCTATCCGTCGCCGATCCTGGGCATTAAAGCAGGCTATCAAACAGTCACCGGGCAGAATCAAGGGGCCGACAGTTCTGGTGGAGGGCTTGTTGGTGCTTACACGGGGCTTCGCTTTTCACCTCGCTTTCAGTGGGAGCTGGGTTATCAAACACACAACCAGTTCAATGCCAGCGGAATCTCTGACAGAGTACGGTCTTTGCTTTACGAATCCGCCCTTCGCTACGACTGGTATTTCCAACAGGAAATGAGCGCTTACGGAAGGTTTGGGCTCGCGTTCTGGGATGTTGAAGCCTCGGGGGCTTTTGGGAGAAGCGATGAAGGGCTCTCCCCCCTTGGCGAAATTGGGTTTCATTACCGAATCAATCGCAATGCCGGAATTAACATTGGGTACCAGTATATTGATTCAATCGGTCGTGGCGGGGAGGCCCGGTACGATAGTTTTGCGCTGATCGCTGGTTTGGTATTCAGTTTTGGTTCTGAAAAAAACGGTAGCCGACATGTCGGAGAGGTTTTCCAGGAGCAGGATCAGTTCTCCTTTCAGTTGACGTCCGCAACCGGTGGCGCAGTAGTTCAGCACAGATGCACCGCCAACGGTGATGAGGTCCTTCGGGAGGGGCAAACACTTCATTCGATATTCTTTCGGATTAATGAGCAAGTGGCGTCATTATCGGACTACGACGCACTTGCTGGCGTTATCGATATGTTGGGTCAACAGACTTCACTTGAAATTGAACTTGTTGGCTACACTGACAGCTCGGGCAGTGCGTCCTACAATCAGCATCTGTCGCAAAGGCGAGCAGAGTTTGTTGGTGATATTCTGTTGGCCAACGGAGTCAATGCAACCCGCCTTCATGTTCGCGGGGGAGGAGCTTTGGACGAGGGGGTTGTGACGGAGCAGGAGCGAGCACAACAGCGCCGTGTTGACATAAATGTCGTGGCGTCTCAGTGCATATGAGTTGCAAGGGAATGATGATTAGCCAGGCCTGATGTTTAACGCTCTTTGGTGGCCACTAGTGAACATGTTCAAGAAATTGTTCGGGGAGCATCCAGTATGGAGTTTGCTTCTTCCGGTTTTTGCGCTGAGTTTGTTGGCTATGGTTTGGGGTGGAGCCATGGGGCCGGCCGTTGCTTTTTTGGCAGTTTTCACCCTTATTGGCGTTGTTCTGGTCGCAGTCTACCACGCGGAGGTGGTCTCTCACGGAATTGGTGAGCCATTTGGTGCATTGGTTCTCGCCCTTGCGGTGACTGTCATTGAGGTGTCGTTGATCGTTTCTTTGATGTTGTCAGAGTCCGGGGACGCAAGCAGTCTGACCCGCGATACTGTTTTTGCCACCATCATGATCGTTTGTAATGGCGTGATTGGCCTGTGCCTTCTTGTCGGAGCCCTGAAATACCACACCCTCAGCTTCCGCGTTGAGGGAACCACTCCGGCTCTGGCAGTCATTACGACGTTGGTCACCATGACGTTAATCCTGCCGGACTTTACCTTTTCCACGGAAGGCCCAACATACTCCAAGGCACAGTTGCTCTTCGCTGGAGGCATGGCTTTACTGTTGTATTTCCTGTTTGTATTCGTGCAGACAATAAGGCATCGCGACTACTTCATGCCCGATGAGTTCGACACGAAAGGCAGTGAAACTGACCAAAAACACCATTCCCGCGCCGGCCTTGTTGGCAGCGTCGTCTTGTTGGTGCTCTCCCTCGCCGCTGTGGTTGGCCTCGCTGAAATCATGGCGCCGATCGTAGAAGGTAAAGTCGTTTCGCTGGGTTTACCCCATGCCGTGGTAGGTGTGCTGATTGCACTGATGGTGTTGTTACCTGAAACCATTGCTGCACTGAGAACCGCACTCCGTGATCAAATGCAGATAGGGTTCAACCTGGCGTTTGGCTCCGCCATGGCAAGCATTGGCTTGACCATTCCTGTTATTGCAGCCTTGTCATTGTACCTTGGCCTGCCGATGTCACTTGGGTTGCCGCCCAAGGAAATGGCGTTGCTCGTATTAACGTTGTTCCTCACGGCTACTACTCTGATAGGGGGAAGAGCAACTATTGTTAATGGGGCTGTTCACCTGGTCGTGTTCTTCTCGTTTATATTCTTGTCATTTGTACCGTGAATCAAAGGGATGTTTTCGAGTGTCCCTCCCGCCCGCCCGTATTTCTCAAACTGTTAAATAACCAAAAATAATTGACCTGAAACCGCTAATAAGGTGCTTTTGAGAATCATCTTATTTAACCGCTACCCCTGCGTGCTTACATTAAATTCCAATAGCACAAGTTCGGGAGTTAGTCGGTGTGATGAACGGTAGCGAGCTCAAAATCTGGAGGCTGAATCACTCAGAACCAACTGAGGCCTGTGAGGCGGGCTTCAGCCCGGTCGCGTGGGGCGCTGAATCCGCCGGCGGTTGCCTGGATGCACTGCAAAGTCAGCTAACCGACTTGATGTCCGTGTCTACCAGCAATAGCGCCTTTGCTGCAGTGAGACTGGGCGGCAGGGTAACGACCTGGGGGAGTCGCTATTGTGGGGGAGACGCGAGTGACGTTCTGCACCAGCTCAATGATGTAACAACGGTGTGCAGTACCGGAGCCTCTTTTGCTGCCATCAAGAACGATGGAACGGTTGTGGCCTGGGGTGCGGATTATGCCGGGGGTGACACCTCTCACGTTCAAGAGAGGCTCGTGAACGTGACGAAGATATACAGTACGGCAGCGGCATTTGCGGCGCTCAAAGCGGACGGCACGGTTGTCACTTGGGGCAGTGAGTATGCTGGCGGTGATTCGAGCAAGGTTCAGCGTCAGCTCGTTGATGTGGTCGATATTACGAGCACAGGAACAGCGTTTGCCGCATTGAAAAGCAACGGGCACGTGGTTGCATGGGGCGATGCAGATTGGGGCGGCTACACTGACCGTGTTCAGAATCGGCTCTGGGGAATAAAAAAGGTCTTTTGCACGGGTAGTGCGTTTGCCGGATTGAGAGGTGATGGGACGGTCGTTACCTGGGGATGTGATTATGCTGGAGGCGACATGGGTGATGTTTCCTCCGAGATCAACCAAGTAAAGACCATTTTCGCCAATAGGTACTCGTTCGCGGCTCTGAGATACGATGGTCGGGTATTAACGTGGGGGCTCGACAGCTGCGGTGGTGCCGTCGGGGAGGCCCAAAGCCGGCTGGTGGAGGTGCAGCATATATACAGCACCAATTCTGCCTTCGCTGCACTGTGTGCTGATGGGCACGTTGTAACGTGGGGGGATGAGCTCGCTGGGGGCGACAGCAGCGCAGTTAACGGTGAACTGCAGTGCATCACGGGTGTTTTCAGCACCGAGCGGGCATTTGCTGCCATTAAATCCGATGGCAGTGTTGTGGTTTGGGGAGACCCTGATGGTGGTGGTGCTGCAGGCGCTGTTCAGGGACAGCTTGTCGATGTAGAAACAATTTTCAGCAATGCTTCGGCATTTGCAGCACTAAAAACCGATAAGACACTCGTGGTGTGGGGTGACGACGCCTCGGGAGGTGACGCCAGTCAGGTTCAGGATATGCTCGTAAGAATCCGCAGCGTTCATGGCACACGGCGAGCGTTTGTTGCCCTCAAATCGAAATGAAAAATTCTTACCTCAACGTTGCCTGTTTGTTCTGGATATAGTTATTTTAACTTATAAGTATAACTGCACATTCCTGCTTAATTCTTTTCAGATTCTTCTCATTTTTTGTCTCATTACGACTGCGTAACATTGGCGGCGAGTTTTGAGGTTATCCCGTTATACCCTCAGCTGCTCTTAATCTTCTATATATGACGAATTCGTGTGAGGGAAAGAGTTATGAAAAAGGTAATTCTGGTAAGTGCACTGTCCATGCTGTCCGCAACTGCTGCTGCTTCAGATAATACTATTACCTTCCAGGGTGAAGTTGCTGACAACACCTGTCAGGTTTATGTAAATGGCAATGCAGCATCACCGGTAGTATTGCTGCCGACAGTTAGTGTTTCAGATTTTTCTGCTGCCGGAGATGTTGCGGGAGAGACATCGTTCACCATATCTGTGGAAGGTTGTACTACTGATGCCGAGGCAGTAAGCATTGAGACCATCTTTGTTCCCAATGGGCTCTCTGGTGACAATATGGCGAATACCGGCACCGCCGCCGGCGTGTCTTTGCAGCTGCTTGATGCACCGGGCGGAGCTGCGATTTCCCTGGTAAATGGTATCAATTCTGTCTCCGGGCTGACTGTTGACGCCGGCGCTACCAGTGCGAGCCATGACTTTGCCGTGCAGTACTATGCTGATGATGCCTCCGTTACCCCGGGAAGCGTTACCAGTGCCGTGCAATACGCCATTAGCTATCAGTAATACTTAAACTGATAAGTGGTTGCTTGCAAGAGGTCCGCTATATAAGGAGGGAGTATTTCCCTCCTTGTTATCTCGAATTTAATGAAAGCATAAACTAATTTATTCCGGGGAGCATCATGAGGCGAACTCTGCTTTTGATCGCATTATTATCCTGCCAGTTAATGGCGAGTGTTCAGGCCGCAATTATAATGGTTGGTACCAGGGTTATATATGATGAAAGCTCCCGGGAAGTAACATTAAGGATTTCAAATACCGGTGATTCCCCGGTTGTAATACAGTCCTGGTTGGATACAGGTGATACGCGTTCTTCACCCGATACCTCGGATGCGCCATTTGCGGTTGTTCCTTCCGTTACCAAAGTTTTGCCAAAGCAAGGTCAGTCGCTTCGGATGGTCTTTACGGGTGACGCCGGCGAACTGCCAACTGATATGGAATCTGTGTTCTTTTTGAATGTACTTGAGATTCCATCTATCCGATCTGAGCAAGTTGATCAGAACAAACTGGTTCTGCTCACCCGACACCGGGTCAAAGTATTTTATCGACCGAGTGGAATTGCGGAGCAACCGAGCCGCGCGTTGGAGCGACTCTCGGCAACACGTTCCCGAATCGGCAGTAATCAGACGCAGATCCTGGTTCGAAACCCCACGCCTTATCACGTGTCTTTTCGCCGGGCAGAAGTCGTTGCTGGCGAGCAATCGTTAGATCTGGGCCGCGGGGGCATGATTGAGCCGTTTTCCTCAGAGCGCTGGGTGCTGGAGGGGGATGTTACGGGTGAGCCGGCCGAATTGCGCATGATGGTTATCGATGATCATGGCGGCAATCGGGTTCAGAGTGTTTCGCTGTAAGGGCCGGAGTCTTGTCATGTACCGAAAACTGCACGGTTGCAGCCAGTGTGTTGATGATCTGCCGAGGCGGAACTACGCACTCCCGCTGCTGGTGGCAATGCTGGCTTGCAATCCATTTCCGGCATACGCCGGTGTGGCAGGCGACAGCGTAGTGACACAACACGACGAATACGTCTTCGACGACAGCATGTTGATCGGAACAGCCCTGGGAGCCGGGGGCATAGGGCGCTTCAATCGCCATGCCCACGTTGACCCAGGGCAATACCGCGTTGACCTGAGATTAAATGGAAACTTTCTGGGTCGCTTCGACGTACTCATGGTTGAGGCGGAACACGGAAGGATTCTGCCGTGCCTGGACAGAAGCATCCTGATTGGCGCGGGAGTTCTGCCCGAGCATATCTCCCATGAAGACGAGGGTTCATGCTTGATGGTTGAGAAGAGCATTGAGTCAGCATCCACAGAGTTTGATGCCGGCGCCCTGGCGCTGGCTATCAACGTGCCCCAAAGTTTGATGCGAAATACGCCAAGGGGCTATGTCGATCCGAATCTTCTGGATAGCGGTGCCAGTATGGTGTTTGCCAATTACAGTGCAAGCCATTTTCGCGTTGATCGTGACGGCGGTGCGTCCAACAGCAGTTCATTTGGTTCCCTCAATGCGGGCGTTAATGCAGGTCTCTGGCGGTTTCGGAGCCAGTCGAACCTGAGCGTCGATGATCGTGGTGAAACCCGATGGAGCGGTGCCAGAAATTACGTTCAGCGAGCACTGCCGACGATACAAAGTGAGTTGACCATGGGGGATAGCTACACGTCTGGTCGTCAGTTTGGTGGTGTGGCGTATCGGGGCTTCGAGCTTTCCTCAGATCAACGAATGTTACCCAGCTCCCAGCGTGGTTATGCTCCGGTGGTCCGGGGTGTGGCAAACACCAATGCCAGGGTCAGCATCCGGCAGAATGGCCGGGTGATCTATCAAACGACGGTTCCTGCAGGCAGTTTCGAGATCAGCGATTTATATCCCACCAGCTTCAATGGCGATCTTGAGGTGGAGGTGCTGGAGGCCGATGGTGCGGTCAGGCGCTTCAACGTTCCCTTTTCCTCAGTACCAGGGTCACTTCGCCCCGGGCAGTCACGGTATAGCCTGGCTGGCGGTTTGGCGCGCGAGATCGGCGACGGAGACGACCCATTTGGTGAGCTGGTGTATGAATACGGTCTCAGTAATCGCTTTACCCTCAACGGTGGTGTGCAGGGTGCCAGCGGCTACGAATCCGTCACATTGGGCGGTGTTCTTGGCAGTTCCATCGGGGCGTTTGGGCTTGATTTTTCCTACTCATCGGCTGAGTTGCCCAGCGACGGCAGGCAAGAGGGTTTGATGGGACGCGCAAGTTACAGCCGGAGCTTCTCTTCAACGGGCACCAACTTCTCCCTGGCCACTTATCGTTATTCAACCCGGGGTTACCGTAGCCTTTCGGAGGTCCTGTTGGCCCGTCACACTGACAATGAGGGTGCGGCATCCAGCTCGTCGATCGTATCGCAGCGCTCTCGTTTCGATATGAGCGTCAGCCAGCATTTGACGGATCGGAGCAGTCTCTACGCTAACGCCATTACCCGGGATTACTACGACACCTCCCGCGGGCGGGACTACGAATATCAGCTTGGTTACAGCCATCGGTTTGCTAACCGGGTGAATTTGAATATGTCTGCCAACCGGCAGGAGGTTGGAAGCCTGGGCACCGGCGACGAGAATCGAGATCACTCCTTGACGGTGTCGTTATCCATGCCCTTGGGCACAGCGAGTAACAGCCCCAGTTTTTCCCTGTCAGCAAACCAGAACAGGGGTGGCGACACGTCCATTCAGGGGGCTGTAAGTGGCGTGGCGGGAGACGACTTGTCGACTGGTTACGGTGTTTATGCTTCCCGTGATACAGCACACAACAGTACCGAAGCCGGGGTTAACGTTCAGCACAGGTTCTCGAAAGGCACCCTGGCCGGAAATTACGCCCAGGGCCGGGATTACTGGCAGGCTGGTGCATCCGCTACCGGTGGGGTTGTGGTGCACGGTGGCGGCATTACCTTTGGCCCTTATCTGTCGGATACCTTCGCGCTTGTGGAGGCGAAGGGCGCAGAAGGTGCACGTGTCCGGAATGCCAACGGCGTAACCATTGACAGTAATGGTTATGCGATTGTGCCTTCTCTGTCACCTTACCGCTACAACCACATCTCACTTGATCCAGTCGGAATTGATACTCGCGCTGAGTTGCAGGAAACCAGCCGTCAGGTTGCGCCCTATGCCGGTGCAAGTGTCTACGTGCCTTTCAGGGTGACGCGTGGGCGCGGTGCGCTGATTACCGCCAAGCGGGATGGTGGCGCCCAGATCCCCATGGGGGCCACGGTTGTCAATGAATCCGGTGATGTGGTCGGCATGGTTGGTCAGGCGAGCCAGGTGTATGGAAGGTTGGAGCAGGACGCAGGTGTTCTGACAGTGCGCTGGGGTGAGGGCAGTTCTCATGCTTGTTCGCTCCCGTACGAGCTACCTCCGGAGACCAGTGTTAAAACACCGATTGTCAGGGTAACGGCGTTGTGCCGTTGAGGGGGAAAGTTGCATAACTTCTTTTCGAAGCAGTCTCTGGGTTTGATCCTGGCTGCTGTGTTGGTGTGGAGCAGTGCTGCGGATGCACGTTGTTATCGTGGGCCTGATTGGACGAACCGCGGCTCTGACGGTAACGCCTCCGGCATGGGGATTACGGCTATCAATATCATGAGCAACTATTTGCAGCCAATGGGTTCGGTGATTGCGGCCAGTACGGTGGTACCCAGTCAGTCTTTTAGTGGAGGGCAGGCGGGAAGCCCTGATGACGTACTTTATTACTGTGAGACGCAGGAAGACGTTGACAACTTTCGGGTAACCTTCGCGACCAATGGGGATAACCGTTACAGCGGTGAGTTCGAAGTGCCGGAGTATCCGGGCGCGTACTACACCCTATGGCATAACGTTGCATTTCGAGCCACATTGACGGAAACCGGCCAGGTAGTTAACCGGCTTTACCAGGAATTTCCTGCCAAACCAATCTACAACCCGGACACGGATCGGTACGAATTCTATTTCAGACAGTTGAGTCCCTTGGCAGTTGAGCTCATCAAAGTGCCAGGGAGACCTCCGGGAGGCATTTGGGATACGGATGGTCAGGCTTATACGTACACTCAGCCTTTCGTCTATTACGTTTTTTCCATGCCGGGCGTGAATGCAAACGGGCCGGTGGCCGGCGATGATTCTAGGGTCACGTATGCAGGGTTTTCCAACGAGTTTGTGGGTTTTGGGATCTACCGAAATCCGAGAGCTACCATTTATCGAAGAGCCGGTTGCGTTGTACGTAACAACACGCCATTTGTGCTGTTTCCGACCGTTTCGGTAGCCGAGTTGGAGAGTGGCGCGGCGCCCAGCAGCCCGATACGGGTTGATGTTGAGTGCGACACAGGTGTCGCCTCCGGAACCAACGCTGGTCAGACCGCGTTCGGCTTGCAGGTGTCGCAGGCGTCCTACTTCAACACCCAACTGCATGAGAGCGACCTGATCAACGGCTATGGCGGGGTGTCTTACCTGTTGTCGGATGATTATGGTGTTGACGCTAATGTCGCCAGGGGCGTGGGTATTCGCCTTGAGCATATGGCGACAGGGGAGCGCATGAATTTCCTCGGTTGGCACGGGGTGAATTGCGTTGGCACAGCGCCGGAAGTCTGCGGCGAGAACCCGACAGGCGGCGGCAGGCTTGCGGGCTGGTACCCCGTTCTCGCCGGTGCGGAGGTGACTGAGATTTCCGACTTTGGGACAACCAAATACAGTCACCAAATGTCTGCAACCCTGGAAAAACTCCCCAATTCAACGGTAACGCCAGGCAAGGTGAAAGCGCGCGCACAAGTGTTAGTGAGGGTGCAGTGAGAGGCTTGCGGAGGCTATGTGGTGCAACCGTTGTGGCTTGCCTGTTTGCGTTCAACGCTCAGGCTGGCCTGGCGATATCGGGCACACGTGTTGTGCTGACCCAGGCTCAACCGGAACAAACCCTTCGGTTGTTGAACGGATACTCGCATCCCGTATTGCTTCAGGCCTGGACCGGTGATGGTTCACCCTATGCCACCCCGGATACCGATATATCACCAGTCATAACGCTGCCGCCGGTATTCAAGCTTGATCCGGGTGAAGAAAAGAGTTTGCGGCTGATTTTTGATGGTTCATCCCTGCCTGCGAATAGAGAGAGTGTTTTCTGGCTCAATCTCTACGAGGTGCCTGCGCTCAAAGCGGGTGAGTTCGACGAGGAAAGTGTTCGTTTACAAGTAGCTACAAGAACACAAATGAAAGTTTTTGTGCGGCCGGAAGGAGTTGCAGATAAAGACAGGCAAGTGGCGGGAAAACTGAAGTTCACAATCGGTCGTAAAGACAACAAATGGTTTGTGCGGGTAAACAACGGATCGTCGTTGCATGCCTCGTTCTCCACCTTGAGCCTTGAGATCCAGGGCCAATTGCACGAACTCAGCGGTGATTGGGAAGGGATGTTGGCGCCAGGGGCTGAGCGCGCACTCTTCTTCGGTTACCAAGGCGACCGCATAGACAGCGGCAAGCTCACTTACGCGCTGATCAACGATTTGGGACAGGTGGTTGAATACTCTGTTCCTCTGACTTATCCCGCCCGGGCACAAGGTGAATGATGGAGAAGCAAGGGAGGCAAGGAAGTTACAGGGTGGTCTATTTTTTTGCCATCGCTGTCATTATGGTGGCGGTTGCAAAGCCGTTGATGCAGGAATCGTTTGTCTGCAGAGTGCCAGGTGTGGGCGCCACACCGTTGTGCCAGGAACCACCGGCATCAGAGGTGTTCCGCAAACCAAGTGACCGGTTCGTCCAGGATTTCCTTCTTGGGCCGTCTTCTGCCAAAGGTTCTTTCGAATCGGCATTGTCTCGGTCAGGGTTGAGTGTCACAGAGACAAGTGGGTTCGTGGTGGCAACGGATTGGAATCGTTTCCATTCCTTGTTTGCCGTTGTCAC
This sequence comes from Marinobacter sp. GH_1, assembly GCF_048595985.1. Taxonomy (NCBI): domain Bacteria; kingdom Pseudomonadati; phylum Pseudomonadota; class Gammaproteobacteria; order Pseudomonadales; family Marinobacteraceae; genus Marinobacter; species Marinobacter sp. GH_1. The sequence continues at coordinate 1,216,796 of NZ_CP184460.1, forward strand.
CAGTTTTCTGTTGCTGGTTATCTTTTGTCTGTCACTTTGCCTGCGCAGGTATCGTCGGGAGGTTGCTCGCCGGGAGCTCATAGAACAGCGTCTTCTGGATGTGACACAGAATCTGCCTGCTGTCATTTACAAAGTTAAACTGGATAAAAACAAGCGAATTTCCGTGCCATTGATTATCGGGAATACGCTGAAGATCCTCGGAGTTGATAAAGCGGAGTTAGAACAAAATCCGTTTATATTGTTCTCAGAGAACGGGATGCCCGGGCGATCAGTGATCGAAGAGTGCCTGTTATCCTCCGTGGCGACTTTCGAACCTATTTCAAGAGAGTTCTCGATCATCGACAACGTTGGGGGGCAGCGTTGGATCGCCACCTATCTGGTACCCCGACGTACCGAATGTGGCGATGTTCACTGGAATGGTTACTGGGTTGACGTAACCAAGCAGCACGAACAGGCAGAATCCCTGGCCGAAGCAAAAGAGAAAGCTGAGGTGGCCTCAAAATCCACGCGCAGTTTCCTGGCCGCCATATCCCATGAAGTAAGAACCCCCATGAGTGGCATCATCAGCACTCTGGAGCTGATCAATGACAGCGAGCTCAGCGCTGGTCAGGCGCGCCTGGTGTCACTGGTTGCGGATGCCTCAGAGTCGCTGTTGCAGATTCTCGATGATGTGCTGGATTTCTTTAAGCTCGATGCCGACAAGTTGGCCATTCATCCTGAGCCGGTTGATTTACGGCGTTTGGTTGATTCAACGTTAAGTGTCCTGTCGCCCCGAATTTATGCGAAAAAACTGAGTTTAAGGCTTTATCTGGACTCCAGGCTCTCAGCGTTGTTCTTGACCGATAGCCTGCGTTTTCGCCAGATCCTGTTCAATTTGGTGAGCAACGCCACAAAGTTTACCGAGGCTGGTGGTATCGAAGTTCGGCTTGAGGTGATTGAAGACAGGGGTTGCTCCCAGACGGTGCGATTGCAGGTGACAGACACCGGCATCGGGATTGATAAGCAGATGCAAGGGGAAGTGTTTGTACCATTTGCTCAAGTAGATGACGCAAGAACCCGGTATCTGGGCGGCACGGGGTTGGGTTTGCCAATATGCCGTCAGTTAGTCAGTTTGATGGGAGGCAAAATAAACCTCATCAGCGAACCCGGGGTGGGTACGCGAGTCGTTGTTGATTTGCCGATCGACATTACGGTGCGAGAACCGAAGGATACGCCACTCTCCAACGTAAAGGTTGATGTGTCTTTGGACGATATGGGCCTGACAGAGGCGCTCCAGGAGATTCTCATCTATTTCGGTGCAGACATCGCCACGTCTGTCGAGAGCGCCGATCTGAAAATTCGGGATCAGCGTGGAGCATACCCGAGGAGCGACATCGTCTACGTAACGTCAGAACCGTTGGTTCTGGATAATGAGTCCAGAAACGTGCTGAGCAGCAACCCATTCAAGTTGTCTAGTGTTCTCGATGCGGTTCAGCACTGCCTCGGGCGGTCCGCCAGGCAAATGCCGGTAGAAGATGCAAAGCCGAAAATTAATACTAACTGGCCCGCGACCGTGACGATATTGGTCGCCGAGGATGATGCATTAATAAGATCGGTATTGGCGGAGCAGCTGAATCGATTGGGAATAGCCTACGACATTGTTCAGAACGGCTGCATTGCGTTGGGTTTGGTTAAAGAAAAACACTACGACCTGATGCTTACCGATTGCCATATGCCAGAGATGGACGGTTTCGAGCTTACGCGCAGGTTAAGAGCCGTGGAGCAGAACACGGGCTGGCCGAGAACCACCGTGATTGGTATGACGGCGAATCTGCTGGATGGGCAAATTGAAAGCTGCTTTGAGGCTGGGATGGATGATGTGATTGGCAAGCCAATCCGGCTGAATGCGTTGAGCAATATGTTAAGCCAGCAACTGGCAGATATTATCCGGCCGCCCGCTGACGATGATCGTCCTCCCGGTTATTACAACCTGCTGGACATTTTTGGTGACTCGGAGATGACGGAAAGAACGCTCATAACGCTCCTCTCGGAATTGCGAGGTGGCTTAAACGAGCTTAGGGAAGCCGTCATGGAAAACGATGAAGTCCTAATGGGGCAACTCGTGCACCGAAGCCTGGGGGGGCTCCGAATGCTGGACGAGCCTGCCCTATTAAGTATGGGATTGGCAATCGATGCCCGATTTCAGAATTCAGAGGCCCAGGATATATCCATGGTCGCTGCTTTCATCCGTTTTCTGGAAGACTGCCTGGCGGGTATCGAGCGTTGGCTTGGGCAGCGTGATGATTAAAGTTGTTCGGGCTTAACCCCGAAGGTATGAATGATTCCATTCTCCAGGGCGCGAAATGAACGGCTCAATGCCTTGCAGTATGGCGATAGTCACTCGGGGACTTGCCCATCACCTTCTTGAACAACCGGGAAAAGTAATAGGCGTCGTCATAACCCAGCTGCCGGCTGATGTCGGCGAAGCTCTGGCTGGTGGTATCCAGCAACTGGCAGGCCCGCTCCACCTTCAGGTGCAGGAAGTGCTGAATGGGTGAGGTGCCGGTCTGCGCCCGGTAGCGGGTGGCAAAATGCGCCGGCGACAGGCCGGACAGCTCCGCCAGTTGCTGCAACGTTAGCCGTTCCTCAAGGTGTTCCCGCATGTAGTTGTGGATGGTCTCCAGCTCCGCCTGTTGTGCCAGGCCGGTCTCATCGGCATTCAGGGGCACGGCGGCCAGCAGTTGTCGCAAACGGTTGCTGGCGTGAATCAGCCCCCGGGCGCGAAAACCGGTCTGGCGAACCGACAACAGTCCGTTGAAATCCACCAACAGCCTCGGTTGCCGGCCCAGATGGCGAACGTGGTTGTTGCCATCAAAGCCCATGTAATTTCTGAAATCTTCTGCCAGCGGCCCGGTGTAGTGCACCCAGTGAATGGTCCATGGGTTGTCCGGTGCGGCGGTGTAGCGATGGCTGGCACCGGCGGGTAACAGCAGAAGATCCCCCGCGTTAACCGTCAGGGGCTCGCCCGCGACATTCAGGAAGGCCTGGCCTTCAGTGCAATAGATCAAAAGATTGTCACGATGGTGTTCCCGGTGCATGTGATGGCCAGCGGCCCTGCGGTAGTGGCCAAAAGCCAATGGGTACAGCTCGCGGGTTAATGGGTGCTTGGCTAGCAAGCGCACAATTGGTTCCGGCACCACATAGCGCACGCTGTCTGGCGGCACCGGCCATTGCGAGGTTTGGGTGGTTTTCGGGGTTCTGGGTTCCTGTGGCATCGAAAAATAATCCATCATGGGCGAAATTTAGTCAATCACCCTTTGCCAAACCCCATGCTACGCTCTTTTCATATCGTGCCGCTTCCCGTTGGGAAACGGCGCTCCCGCATAACAACAAACAGGGATTATCAGCATGAAGAAGATACCTCAGTACATCGCCGGTGAATTTGCCCAGAGCCAGACCGAAAACTGGATCGACCTCACCAACCCTGCCACCAACGAAGTGATCGCCCAGGTGCCCTGTGCCACCGAAGCCGAAATGCGCCGGGCCATCGATAACGCCGGGGAAGTGTTCAAGAGCTGGAAAGAAACCCCGGTGTCCGAGCGTGCCCGTGTGATGCTGCGTTACCAGGCACTGCTGAAACAGCACCACGATGAGATTGCCGAAATCCTGTCCCAGGAAACCGGCAAAACTTTTGACGACGCCAAGGGCGATGTCTGGCGCGGTATTGAGGTGGTGGAGCACGCTGCCAATGTCGCCTCCATGATGATGGGGGAGACGGTAGAGAACGTAGCCCGCGAAGTGGATACCCATTCTTGGGTTCAGCCTCTGGGCGTGTGTGCGGGCATCACCCCGTTTAACTTCCCGGCGATGATCCCGCTGTGGATGTTCCCCATGGCCATCGCCTGCGGTAACACCTTTATCCTGAAGCCCTCCGAGCAAGACCCGATGACCCCCATGCGCCTGGCCGAACTGTTCGAGCAGGCGGGTGCGCCGAAGGGCGTTCTGCAGGTGGTGCATGGCGCGAAAGAGCAAGTGGATACCTTGCTCACAGACCCAGCCATCAAAGCCATTTCCTTCGTCGGCTCGGTTCCGGTGGGTCGTTATATATACGAAACCGGCACCAGCCACATGAAGCGGGTACAGAGCTTTGCGGGCGCCAAGAACCACATGGTGATCATGCCGGATGCCGACAAACAGCAAGTGATCAATGCCCTGGTAGGCGCCTCCGTGGGAGCCGCCGGTCAGCGTTGTATGGCCATTTCCGTCGCGGTATTCGTGGGCGCGGCGCAGGAGTGGATTCCGGAACTGAAAGAGGCCATGGCGAAAGTGCGCCCCGGTGCCTGGAACGATTCCGGTGCCAGCTACGGCCCGGTGATCAGCCCCAAGGCCAAGGAGCGTATTGAACAACTGATCGCCACTGGCGAGAAGCAGGGTGCGCAACTTCTGCTGGACGGCCGGAACTGCACCGTGGATGGCCTGCCCGATGGCAACTGGGTTGGGCCAACCCTGTTCGGCAACGTGACTCCGGAGATGGATATCTATAAGGAGGAAATCTTCGGGCCGGTTCTGACCTGCATGAACGCCAACGACCTGGGCGAAGCCATCGCACTGATCAACAACAGCCCCTACGGTAACGGTACCTCTATCTTCACCAACCACGGTGGCGCCGCGCGCCGGTTCCAGCATGAGATTGATGTGGGCCAAGTGGGTATCAACGTGCCGATTCCGGTGCCCCTGCCGTTCTTCTCCTTCACCGGCTGGAAAGGTTCCTTCTACGGCGATCAGCACGCCTATGGCAAGCAGGCGGTTCGCTTCTACACCGAAACCAAAACCGTGACATCCCGGTGGTTCTCCAGCGAAGCCACCTCATCCGAGGCAAACTTCTCAATTCAGCTTCGCTAACGGAGGAGCCGGGTAATGGACTTCAACCTGACCGAAGATCAACTGGCCTTCCGGGATGCCGCCCGTGCCTTCGCCGAGAAATCCATGGCACCGCACGCGGCCCAATGGGATGCCGAACACATCTTCCCGGTGGAGGTGATGAAGCAGGCGGGTGAGATGGGCTTTATGGGTATGTACACGCCCGAATCCCTGGGCGGCATGGGGCTGTCTCGCCTGGACACCTCGGTGATCGTGGAAGAGCTGGCCATGGCTTGCCCCTCCACCGCTGCGTTTATCACCATCCACAACATGGCCACCTGGATGGTAGCCAGCTTTGCCTCGGACGATCTGAAGCAGGCGTTTGTGCCCAAACTGGCCAGCGGCGAATGGCTGGCCAGCTACTGCCTGACCGAACCCGGGGCCGGCTCCGATGCCGCCAGCCTGCGTACCCGCGCGGTGCGAGACGGCGACAGCTACGTGATCAACGGCAGCAAGATGTTTATCTCCGGCGCCGGCGCCACCGATGTGCTGGTGCTGATGGCCCGAACCGGCGATGCCGACAGCGGCGCCAAGGGTATCTCGACTTTCGTGATTCCGGCCGATGCCGAAGGCATTTCCTACGGCAAGAACGAAGAGAAAATGGGCTGGCACAGCCAGCCAACCCGTATGGTCACCCTGGAAGATGTGCGCATTCCCGCCAGTAACCGGGTGGGTGAGGAAGGCGACGGCTTTGCCATTGCCATGAAAGGGCTGGATGGCGGTCGCCTGAACATTGCCACCTGCTCCCTTGGCGGCGCCCAGGCGGCCCTGTTGCGGGCGCGCAACTACATGCATGAACGCCAGCAATTCGGCAAACCCCTGGCGGCGTTCCAGGCCCTGCAGTTCAAGCTGGCGGATATGGCCACCAACCTGGTAGCGGCCCGGCAAATGGTACGTTTGGGGGCCTTCAAGCTGGACAGCGGCGACCCGGAAGCCACCCTGCATTGCGCCATGGCCAAACGCTTCGCCACCGACGCCTGTTTTGACGTGGCCAACGAGGCCCTGCAGCTGCACGGCGGCTATGGTTATATCCGTGAGTATCCGCTCGAGCGCTACCTGCGGGATTTGCGGGTGCACCAGATCCTGGAAGGCACCAACGAAATCATGCGCCTGATTATCGCCCGCCGGCTGCTGGAGGATGGCGTGGTATAAGCCATCCAGTAACCGGCCAGAGACAAAACAAGGAACCGATCATGAGTGACCTGATTCAACTTGAGAAACGCGACCACATTGCCATCCTGACCATCGCCAATCCACCGGCCAACACCTGGACGGCGGATTCCCTGGCAGCACTGGCGAAACTGGTGGAAGAGCTCAACCAGGACCGCAACATCTTTGCCTTGGTCGTCACCGGCCAGGGCGAAAAGTTCTTCTCCGCCGGGGCGGACCTGAAAACCTTCGCCGACGGGGATCTTGCCCGCGCCAACGACATGGCCCAGCGTTTTGGCGAAGCCTTCGCCACGCTCACCGCCTTCCGGGGCGTGTCTATCGCCGCCATCAACGGCTACGCCATGGGCGGTGGCCTGGAGTGTGCGTTGTCCTGTGATATCCGCATTGCCGAGGAGCACGCCCAGATGGCCTTGCCGGAAGCCAGCGTTGGCCTGTTGCCCTGTGCCGGCGGCACCCAGAACCTGCCCTGGCTGGTGGGTGAAGGCTGGGCCAAGCGCATGATCCTGTGCGGCGAGCGCGTAGATGCCCAGAAAGCCCTGCAGATTGGCCTGGTGGAAGAAGTGGTGCCCTCTGGCGAGGGGCTGGCAGCCGCCCTGAAACTGGCCGAAGGCGCCTGCAAGCAGAGCCCGTCGTCCATTGCGCGCTGCAAGCAACTGGTGATGAGTGCCCGTGACGGTCGCAGCCACAGCGATGGCTGGCGCATGGAACGGGAACTGTTCGTCGAACTGTTCCACACCGAAGACCAGAAAGAAGGCGTGAATGCCTTCCTGGAAAAGCGCAAGCCGGACTGGAAGAACCAATAACCGTTGAGACTGCTATGAGCGAGCAACCCATTATTTTTGAAGAGTGGACAACCACCGGTGGTGAGCTGATTGCCGTGGCGCGGCTGAACACACCGCGCAACCTCAACTCGTTGTCTATGGAGATGATCCGCCTGCTCAAACCCCAACTGACCCGCTGGGCGGAAGACGAAAGGGTGTGCGCGGTCTGGCTGGAAGCCGAGGGTGACAAGGCCTTTTGCGCCGGCGGAGACATCGTGTCTCTGTACCGCAGCATGACCGAGCCGGGAAAACTCGTCGAGGGCGACCAGTTCTTCACCGAGGAATACGAACTGGACTACCAGATTCACACCTTCCCGAAACCGGTGATCTGCTGGGGCAATGGCATTGTGATGGGCGGCGGCATCGGCCTGATGGTGGGCGCTTCCCACCGGGTGGTTACCGAGCATTCCAAGCTGGCCATGCCGGAAGTGAGTATCGGCCTTTACCCGGACATCGGCGCCGGCTGGTTCCTCAATCGCATGCCCGGGCGAACCGGCCTGTTCCTGGGCCTGACCGGCGCCCGGATGAACGCGGCTGATGCATTGTTCACCGGCATGGCGGACCGGTTCGTGAAGCAGGAACTCAAAGCGCAGGTGGTCGACACTCTGGTTGCAGCCGACTGGCAAGGTGCCGATAGCCACGCCGTGGTCAGTCAGGTACTGCGCAGGTACGAGCAGCAAAGCCAGGATGCTGTGCTGGAATCACCGGTGCGGCAGCATTTCGACGAGATCCAGCAAGCCACCGATGCCGATTCCCTGGAACAGGTAGTTGGTCGCCTGCAGGAATTCGGCAGCCGCAACGACTGGCTGGGCAAATCTGTGAAAGGCCTGGCCTCGGCCAGCCCGACGTCGCTGGCGCTGCATTGGCAGCATTACCACCGCAGCCGTTTGCAAAGCCTGGCCCAGGTATTGGACAACGAACTGGTCATGGCGAAGCAATGCCTCAGAAAAGGCGAATTCGCCGAGGGCATCCGCGCCCTGCTGATTGATAAAGACATGCAACCCCGCTGGCGCTACGCCTCGCTGGGGGAAATCGACAACAGCTGGGTAGACGAGTTTTTCAGCCAGGAAGCCGAGGGCTAACCACTGCCCCTTGGCTTCACTACAACAACAAGGAGAAGCAACATGGCGAAGATTACCTTTATCGGCCTGGGCAACATGGGCGCGCCCATGGCCTCTAACCTGCTCAAGGCCGGGCATGACGTGACCGTATTCGACCTGTCACAGCCCGCCGTTGAGGCGCTGGTGGCCGAAGGTGCCAGCACCGCGGATTCCGGCAAGGCCGCGGCCGAGGGTGCAGAATGCATCATTACCATGCTGCCGGCCGGCAAACATGTGGAAGCGGTGTACCTGGGCGAGGACGGCCTGCTCTCAGCCTTGCCGGAAGGCACCCTGGTGATTGATTCCTCCACCATTGCCCCGGAGACTGCCCGCGCCGTGGCGGAAGCCGCTGCAGCACGGCGCCTGGCGTTCATCGATGCCCCGGTGTCTGGCGGCGTAGGCGGCGCCAAAGCCGGCACCCTCACCTTCATCTGCGGTGGCGAAGAAGACACTTTCAATCGCGCCAAACCTGTCCTGGAAGGCATGGGAAAAAACATCTTCCACGCGGGCCCCCACGGCGCCGGGCAGGTGGCCAAGATCTGCAACAACATGATGCTGGCCATCCTGATGGCGGGCACCAGCGAGGCGCTGGCATTGGGCGCCAAGAACGGCCTGGACCCTGCGGTACTGTCAGAAATCATGAAGCAGAGCTCTGGTGGCAATTGGGCGCTGAACGTGTACAACCCCTGGCCGGGTGTGATGGAGGGCGTACCTGCATCGCGGGAGTACCAGGGTGGCTTCCTGGTGAACCTGATGACCAAAGATCTGGGCCTGGCGTTTGATAACGCGGTGAAGAACCAGGCGTCTATCCCCATGGGCTCACTGGCCCGCAACCTGTTCCAGCTGCATGCGGGGCAGGGTAATGGTGAGCTGGATTTTTCCAGCATCCTCCGGCTCTACAAGGCGGACTGAGCGGCTCAGCTTTGTAAGGCGGCGCTGTAAAGATCAGGTTATCGTCCTGGCTGGGGATGCACCCGCAACAGCCAGGACGCAGCCGCAACTCCGAGCAGACCAATCAGGGCGCCCGGTAGCGCACCGAGTGCCAGGCTGACAACCAGCCCGGCCATCAGCGAGAAGCCGCCGGCCAGGATGATTCGGGGCCTGGAGGTTGTCACAACGCCTTGCTTGCGTCGCATTTCAAAAGCCACCACCAGCGCGATGACCGGCACCACCATCAGGCTGCAGAGAACAATCCACCAGAATCGCCCCATCCAGAAGCCGGGTTCACCGGGCAAACCGGCGTCTACAGGCAACCCGAAACGGTCGCCCAGCCAGGCGGCCGGCAGTTCTGCCAGTTTGTGCCAGAGGTACAGGGGCATACTCAGGGCGCTGAGCATGGTGACCGCCCCGCTGATTCTGCGCCTGTCCAGCAGCCAGCGCCCCGGCCGCTCGAAGAACAGAACCGCGCCAACCTGAAGCCACATTACGCCCACCAGCGCCAGTGTGGGGGGCAGCATGTTGCTGTCGCCGTGAAAATCCCGCCCTACCATGCCGATGGGATATCCACTGGCCAGGGCAGCCACCAGCCAGAAGCCGCCCAGCACCAGGAAAAACAGACCCGTCCACACGCCCCTGAAGCGACCCCGCTTCCAGGCGATGCCCAGCTGCTGGGGTAACAGCCAAACCAGCACGGCATTGATCCAGCCGATGCTGTCTGCCGAATCCGTTACCCGCTGTCCCAGGCGCAGAATATCCGCCGCTGAGCCGGGCATGGCCCGCACAACATCCACCACCGCGGCTGCCACAACCAGCCCAACGACCGCCCCCAGGCCCCAGCGCCTGTCGGCCTCCACGCTCAGGGGCAACAGCGCCTGCACGGCCAGCAGCATGATCAGAAACCACAAGTGTATGGTGAGCGACTGGTTAAACGGCCCCAACACCCGGCCGCCGGTGTAGAGTGAAAGCAGGGCAATCAGGGTAATGGCGGCAAGATACGTCACCGTAGGCCTGGCCAGCGCCAGCGCTCTCCCTGCCCACCAATGCATCTGCCGGTGCCCCTGAGCCATCCGGTGCGCCACACCATCGGCACTGACGGTGGCCGATACAAACACGAACAGCGGCACCACCTGCACAAACCAGGTGATAAACCCTGACGGCTCCCAGATCTTTAACAGGTGTTCTGTTTGAATTTCCAGGCCACCATCAAACCGGGGCAGGGTGGCTATCCAGTGCCCGAATACCACCACCAGCAAAGCACCGGCACGCAGGGCATCCAAGTACAGGTCCCGCTCGGAAGGTGACTTGGTGTGTTTATCGGATGACGGCGTGGATTGTGTTGCCATGAAACTCCTAAGGAAGGGCTGCCAGGGCTTGCGCGATGTAACGGTAACCTTTCTCCCCGGGGTGATAGCCATCACTGGCCAGCAATTCCGGGTCTGAAATGACAGGGTAGTGAGCGTAAGAGAACCGCTCCGGCGTTTCGCTGGCAAGTGTCTTGTACAGGTGATCCAGCAACCGTGCCCGCCACCCGATAACGTGCCGCAACGGCGCGGGCAGTGCGGTAAACAGGTGCATGGGCGGAACACTGAGCAGCACCAACGGCGCTGGGTAACGTGTACCGAGTAAATCTCGTAACTCCAGTAATTGCTGGCGGAAACGATACCTCGGGGTAAACCCGGTCGTGTCGTTCACCCCCATGCTCAGGATCACCAGGTCTGCTTCTGGCAGGTCCGCCTTCGCGAGCTGCTTGTTCAAGGCTCCCAGGCGAATACCGTTCACCCCAAAGGTATGCCAGGCAATGGCCTGGCCGGTACGTTCATGGATATGCTTCGCCAACTGGCTGGCCAGACCCTGTTCGTGGTTATCAACACCCACGCCGGCGGCGGTGGATTCTCCGATCACCAGAACGCGCCTGGCGGGCTCGCCCTCGCCATACTGCCCACACGGAGAGCCAGAGGCCTCCGGTAATCGGGGCGTGGTACGCCGGGTGCGTTTCCCCTGGTACAGCAATACCGGAAACAATAGGGCCGTTGTCAGCCAGAATGGAAGATGCATTGCGTGGGTCTCAGCTTTAATTAACCAACTTGGGGCTCCAGTTAATCTCACCAGACTAGCACGAAACACAAAGGGCTGATCACCCGCCCCAGAGTGGTGGCCACTGGCCATGGCTTTTGATGTACTGCTCAATCGGCTCGCTGCGGTAACCGCTGCTGTAGCGCGTCTTAACGCTGGGGTGTACGTAGGTCAGGTTGGCCTCGGGTACGGGGATGGTGCGAACCAGCTTACCCAGCAGCCGGTACTTGCCCTTGTATTCATTGTGCTGCTCGGCCGTTACATGGGTTTGGGAGGGCAGATTGTTATTGAACAACAGTTTCTGTTTCTTTGCCTCGTCTGCCATCCAGAGTAGCGGAATGTCTGCCAGAATCTGATTCGACTTGTCCGGGCCGTAGCCGCCGCCCACATCCGAGTGCACCCCGGCAAACCACACCTGCTGGATGTCTGTGCCGTTCCTCGGCTCCCAAAGCGTGGGTTCAAAATCCTCCCGCTGCTCATCCAGAGACAACGCGTGCCGGGCCGTTGCGATGTTGCTGCCAATCTCCCTGTCATAAAACAGGTCTTTATCCTTAATCAGCCCGAAAAAGGTAAACGGCAGCCCCAGGGCACCTACGGTATCCCACACACCCACAAACTTGATAGGAGTGCGCAGCTCTAACGAATGTGTCTTCTTCCAGGCCATGGCATGTTCGCCATTGGCGGGATGCTTCTTGGTTTTGTACAGCTTGAACGCGTTTTCAATCTGATTGGCGTGAACCTTCTTCAGAATGCTGCAGTTATTGATCATGCCGCACAGGCTGCGAGCCGTGTAGGCGCCGCGGCTGAAACCAAACAGAAAGATCTCATCACCCGGCTCGTAGTTGTGAACCAGAAACCGGTAGCCATCCATCACATTCTTCTCCAGCCCCTTGCCCGTCGCACCGGCCCGAAGCTGGTCGTGATAAGAGCCAATGCCCCAATCGTAAAACACCACCTGCTCCACGCCCTGGTCATCCGTGGGCCGAATAGCCCGGGCAAACTGCAGAACATTGGTGGGGAAATCCTCGCCGATGTTTTCCTCTGGCCGGTTCCAGGTGCCGTCAAAGCAAATGGCGATGCGCTTCATGGTAATGACCTCCTGTCATGCCCACACCTTGCTGACATACACCAGAGCCAAAACTCCGGCAGGCAAGTACCGCCTGGCTGTTGTGAATGAGTAACTCAGATAATTAAAGCCGATAGGTGAGGCGTGCGCCAGCGAACCCTGGCGGGCGTTATGCCCTAAAGGAGATGCCCATCTGGTAACATGCGTTTGTGTAGAATACGGATAATCTCAACGACACTGTCGGTCGCTACCCGATAGAATATGATGTGACTTCCTTGGGGATACTGTCGGTAGTCCGCGCGGATCCCATCGCAGGTTTGCCCCAGATTCGGGTTTTCGCCCAGTAGGTGGAAGCACTGGTCAAACTGGAGAATGTAGTGGTTTCGTTGATCTCGGCCCCATTTACGCTCCGTGTACAGTGCAATAGATTTGAGATCAGCTTTGGCCTTCCTGGAAAGCTTGAAATTCAGCATTAGCGCTCTTCGTTGTCCAGTTCGCGAATGAAAGAGTCATAAGAGTAGTCTTCAAAGCCACTATCTTCGCCTTCCTTAAGAAGTTTGCGGAGCGTAGTCAGGCGGGTTTCGGACTCTTCAAGCAGGCGCAATCCTGCACGAACAACTTCGCTGGTTGAGCTGTATCGGCCAGTTTTGAGTTGTTCCGCAATGAACGCATCAAAATGTTGGCCTAGAGTGATGCTGGTGTTCTTTTGCATGATGCTATCTCGCTAGTACCAATAATTGGTATATTTTGGTTCAGGTGGCATAACAAATCAATCCACGCGACAAGCGCTCGATTGCGGGCGTTAGGCATGCAAGGTGACGCTTCTTGGATAGTAAACTTCTGAGCTTAGTTCAACGGTTGCAGATCCCTGACCGACCAAAGACAAACAGCGGCTACGCTGGTCCGCGAGTTGCGGTGATTCACGGCTTCATGGCCCGACGACTGATGCAGCGCAACCTGCTGCGTTACCTCAGAAGCAAGGGGTTGTCAGACGTGACAATGTACGGCCACCTGCACTCGGTTGATTCGATATCAGATGAATTGCAAGCATCACGTCGCGAGGGGCGGAAGCTCGTGATTCTCGGGTATAGTCAGGGCGGGTTTCATGCGGTCAAGGTTGCACGCGAGCTTGAGCGACGAGGTGTGGAGATTGCCCTGCTCGTCAGCATCGCCGCAGGAGGGCTGGGGCGAGTATTCCCCGGACGGTGGGGGTTTGATCCTCGTAACGTACCGACAAATGTTGATGTGTGCCTTAATTTCTTCTCGCAGGGAGACTTGCTCGGGTGCGACCAAAGTCACCAAATGAACGAGGCTTTCGGGAGCAGTGCAACGCAACGGGTCGAAAACCACATGTTCCATGCGCACGAGGGCGTAAGTCATATTGATCTGGTCAGGTGTTATCCAGAAGAAAGGATCAAACCTGCGGTGCGAACACAGGTTATTGAAAGGATCATGACGGAAATTAACGGGCTCAAATCGCACGACGTCCAACACATATAAGCCTTTTTCGGAATACGCCATCCAATGCCAGGCCCAGGGCATAACCAGCGACCGCACGGTGACCGATTTAACGCCGCTTGGTCGCCACAAACCAGCATCGTCACGCTGATATGGATTTGCGCTGGATAAGAACTGCAACGGTAACGGGCAGCAAATAGGTCAGCAGGAAGATGGGCAGCTCCTCCAGAAACGTATAACCGGCTTGTGTTATCCCTACCCATACATTCCAACTCGTGACCATGAGCCAGATGATCGCGAAAATGCCGGTGGGTATCCAGCTACTGCTTGCTGGACGATGGAGTAGTTTGGTCAGCCCTTGTATGACAGCCCAAAGAATAATGCCTCCAGCGATAACCAATAGTGTTCTCATGCTTGCCTCCAATCACTCCGGGTACGGACCATTTGGATAAAAACGTCGCCTCCGGTAAATACTACCGGAGGCGATCAGGGCCAGGCTTATTATCGGGTAGTGTAGCCGCCATTGGCGAAGAGGGTTTGACCGTTTATCCACCAGCCTTCTGTTGCCAGGAATTTCACAATGGGAACGATATCCTCAATCATCGTGAGTTGGTTACCCATAGCCTGTGACTTGTGGTAAGCCACGCGCTCCGGGGTTTCCTGGCCATAGAAGAACGGTGTGTCCATCGGGCCGGGGCCAACATTGTTGACTGATATCCCCCGCCCGGAAAGCTCTTTTGCTGCGGCGCGCGTGAAGTGTTCAACGGGCGCTTTGCCACCGGCGTAGGTTGAGTAGCCGTCAGTGAATGCGGCCAACAAAGACGTCAAGATGGTAATGAGCTTGCCGTTGTCGTTGAGGTGCAGGCCCGCTTCTTTGATAAAGAAATACGCAGACTTGGCGTTAATGGCCATCATCTGGTCGAACTCTGCTTCCGTCGTTTCAATGATGGGTTTGCGCAGCACTTTCCCAACGGTGTTAACCGCTACGTCAATACCACCGAAGTGGTCCTTCGCCTGTTGGAAAAGCGCCTCTACGTTGGCGGCTTTGGTGAGGTCGCTCTGGACTGCAATTGCGTTACGCCCCATACCTTTGATGGCATCTACTGTTTCGTCTGCATCTTTTTCAGTGGCATCGCTGTTGTAGTGCACTACGATGTCCATTCCACTTGCGGCGAACTCCCGGCTGACAAGGCCGCCGAGGTTCTTGGAGCCGCCGGCCACAAGAGCCACTTTTCCATTAAGATTGATCTTTGCCATGATTTCTCTCCTGCAGTTAGTGAGGGGACTCGGTCCTGTTTGCAATACCGATCACCCTGGATTCAGACTATGCAATTGATCGAAAAGCAGGAAGAGTGCTAATCTGAATTGGTTAAATGCATGGAGTGCAATAAGTATGGGTGGTGTCGAGCACATATTTGTTCGGGTGGTGGAATCAGGCAGTTTCAAAAAGGCTGCGGAATCGCTGAACCTTGAGCCTTCCTCTGTCAGCCGGCAGATTGCTGCCCTGGAAGATCGCCTTCAGGTCAGGTTGCTGCGTCGTTCCACGCAACGGACCACGACGACGGAGCTTGGGCAGCGCTATTATGAGCGCTTGCGCGTGATCATTGACGATCAACTAGCACTGGAAGAGGAAATCAGAAGCGGCGTGTCTCTTCTCACCGGTAAATTGCGTATCACTGCGCCGGTGGATTTTGGTACCAGATTTGTGGTTCCCGTCGCTTGCCGACTGCAGGAACTCGCCCCGGATTTGTCGATAGAACTGTCACTGGGCAGCCCCTTTGAGAGCCTGCTGGAGAGCGATCTTGATGTGGCAGTGCGAATCGGCGACCTGCCGGATTCCAGCCTGATCGCAAAACATCTGGGCCACAATAAACGAGTGCTGGTGGCAAGCCCTGAGTATCTGGATAAACACGGCACGCCCACATCCCTGGAACAACTGGAGCAGCACAATTTCATTCTGTACTCATCCAGTCAGGCAAGAAGTGATATTGAATTTGCCGATGGCAGTCGCTATTCGCATTTGAAGATCAGAAGCAACATGACAGTCAACAGTGTCGCCGCAATCCGCAGACTGGTGCTGGAGGGCAATGGCATACACCTTGGCCCTTTGTGGGTATTCGCGGAAGATATTGAAAGCGGCAGGCTGGTTCGTTTGCTGCCAGATAGACCCCTGCGAAGTTTTCCGGTGCATGCGGTTTATCCAGCGCGTTCCTATCTGCCGGTTAAGGTGAAGGAGTTTATAAGACTGTTATCTGAAGAACTGAATTCCGCCGTTTATAACAGCCGCTTTGTATTTTTGGAGAACTAAGTGAATATTGGCATTTATATCTACCCTGAGGCTGAAGTTCTGGACTTTTCCGGACCATTCGAAGTTTTCTCAACAGCGTCGCGCCTGTGTGGGGCGGAAGCGCCGTTTTCTGTCTATTTGATTGCTGAGAACAGCGAAGCCGTACCGGCCCGCGGTGGCTACAAGGTCCTTCCAGATTATTCAATCAAAGATCACCCGCCGCTGGATGTACTGATTATTGCTGGCGGTGTTCATACTTCAGAAATGAAAAATAAGACGGTGGCCAACTGGATTGAGCGCCAAGCTGAGTCCGTCGAGATTATGGCTACCGTTTGCACCGGCGTCTTTCTATTGGCCAATGCCGTTCAGTCCTTGTCATGCAAGGTGACGACGCACTGGGAAGACATTCCGGAGCTCAGAAGATTGTTCGGCCAACTCGATGTGCTTGAGGGGGTTCGGTGGGTTGATGAGGGTCGTATTGTAAGCTCTGGCGGCATATCCGCTGGTATTGATATGAGCCTGCATCTGGTGAGCAGGTTGCACAGTGTTGAGTTGGCGGAGAAGACAGCGCATCAGATGGAGTTCACCTGGACGAAAAATACACAATAGCGGTCAAAGATATGCGAGACGCATGCATTCCTACAAAGGATCGTTTGAGTTACCGTCGTCTGCTTTATAGCTGCGCGCTTTCAGCTGAATGCCCAGACTCTCGATCTTTTCGCTTGCGTCCCCCCGCATAAGTTTCAGTAATTCGTGCCTGGCGGTTTTATTGTCCATTCCACGGCTTTCCAGGTGGGCCAGCAGTTTGCCGAATACCTGGCGTCGTTTCAGGCCCGCCCGGGATGTTTCCCGCCGGTCTGAGAAAAAGTCCATCAGCGTTGAGCCACATACACAGTTGCGAAAAAGTTCAACTACCGGGCGGTCGTCATCGTCGTAGCCGAGCTTAAGACCGGACCGGCCAGCAATGTCATCTGACTGTTGCACAAAATCCTGTGGTGACCGGTAAACGCGACCGCAAGTGGCACATTCTTTTGGAAAGGCACTGTCAGAAAGGGCTTTGAGTCCCTCGAACAATTCCTTCTCTCGGGAGGGGGCGTCGCTCATCGTAACTAGTCTCCGCGCTCTGGTGCTGTTCGCTGTTGATGAGAGGGAGCATGTCAGTAAAACCGATAGTATCTAACATAGCAGCTTCCAACCCTTCGAAATAACAATCACTCCAGATGTTAATAGGCTCTCTATTTAACCAAAAGTTTACCTTTACGTAAAGTGAAGGCTGTGCTAAACCTGATTGAAGTTTGTACAACCAACAACGACAACAAACGGAGTGTACGATGAGCCTTCCGCAATACAATGACGTGTACAACCAGTTTGATGCGGCCGCACTGGAAGCGGACATCCTGGACGGACGCCTGGAGAGTGGCCTGAACGTATGCCACGAAATTTGTGACCGATGGGCCGTTGACCCGCAAAAGGTTGCGCTCTACTACGAAAAAATCGGCGGCGGTGACGGAACCCTGACCTTCGCTGAGCTCAAAGCCGCGTCTGCACGTTTCGCCAACTACCTGAAGTCTCTTGGAGTCACCAAAGGTGACCGGGTAGCCGGCCTTCTGCCCAGGGGGCCGGAGCTGTTGATTGTGATTGCCGGAACCCTGCGCCTGGGCGCCGTGTACCAGCCGCTGTTCACCGCCTTTGGTTCCGGCGCTATCGAGTATCGCCTGGAGAAGGCTAGCACCCGGTTGGTGGTGACCGATCCAGATAACTACCCCAAGCTGGAAGAAGTCAAAAACTGCCCGCCGGTACTGTGCCTGAACGCGGCGGCCACCGGTGCGGATGTGCGCGATTTCGATGCGGTGTTGGCGGAGCAGTCAGACCGGTGCGAGCCGGTAATGATCACTGGCAACGATCCGTTCCTGCAGATGTTTACCTCCGGTACCGTTGGCAAGGCCAAAGGTGTAGCCGTGCCCGCCAAGGCGTTGCTGGCGTTCTACGTTTACATGAAATACGCCATCGACCTGCGCGATGACGACGTATTCTGGAACGTGGCTGATCCCGGTTGGGCCTACGGCCTCTATTACGCAGTCACCGGCCCGCTGTTGATGGGCCACGCCACCCATTTCAATCCCAATCCGTTCACCCCGGAATCCACCTACGAGATGATCCGCAAGTACCGGATCACCAACCTCGCAGCGGCGCCGACTGCCTATCGTCTGCTCAAGGCGAACGATCAGGTTCTTCCGGAAGGGGAGAATCTTGGCCTGAGGGTGTGCAGCAGCGCCGGCGAGCCCCTGAATCCGGAGGTGGTGAACTGGATTGCTCGACGTCACTTCTGCCCGGTGAAGGATCATTATGGCCAGACTGAAACCGGCATGACCTGTTGCAACTTCCACGGCCTGGACCACCCGATTCGCCAGGGCTCCATGGGGTTCTCATCGCCTGGCCACAGAGTAGTGGCGTTGAACGAAAAAAATGAAGAAGTGGGCGAGGGCGAAATCGGCCAGTTGGCAGTGGATCTCAAGGCGTCGCCGCTGTTCCATTTTGATGGCTACACCTGGGGCGAGAAAGACCCGTTCGTGAACGGCTACTACCTGACCGGCGACATGGTGATCTGCCATGGCGATGGCAGTTTCTCCTTCAGCGGCCGTGACGACGACATTATCACCACAGCAGGTTACCGCGTAGGGCCAGCGGATGTGGAAAGCACACTGCTGGAGCACGCGGCGGTGGCCGAATCCGGTGTGGTGGCCAAGCCGGATGAAAAGCGTGGCTCGATCATCAAGGCTTATGTGGTTATCAAATCCGGTCAGGAGCCGGCAGACGACGCCGTGCTCAAAGAAGAGCTGCAGGAACTGGTTCGCCACCGCTTGTCGACCCATGCCTACCCGCGGGAAATCGAGTTTGTGGAAGAGTTGCCGAAAACACCCAGCGGCAAGATCCAACGCTTTGTGTTGCGCAACCGGGCCAAAGAGGAAGTCGCCGTATGAAGATTACCTTTGAGGAGCTGCGCTATTTCCTTGAAGAGCAGTTTCCGCAGGGGGCCTCATACGGCACCCTGCAGGAACTGGGTGATGGCTGGGCAGAAATGAAGCTGGAGGTAGACGAAGAACACCTGCGCCCCGGGGGGACCGTGTCTGGCCCCGCCATGATGGGGCTGGCCGATGTTGCCATGTATGCCGCGTTGCTCAGCAAGATTGGCCTGGTGCCTCTGGCCGTCACCACCAACCTGAACATCAACTTCCTCAGGAAGCCCGTGGCTCACGCGCCTATCTGGGCCAGGGCGACCATTCTCAAGGTGGGGCGAACCATCGGTGTGGGTGAAGTGTTTGTGTATTCCGAGGGCTCGGAAGAGCCCGTTGCGCACTCCACCATGACCTATTCCATACCGCCGGAAAAATAACCAAGTTTGTTCTTGACGTTTACGTATACGTCAATCTAATCTGTGGGTTGATTGTTAAATACAACAATAACAAAAGGTGAAGTGGCTCATGAGTGAACAGTTCGTTCTCGAGACCCGTAACCTGGTCAAGGAATTCAAAGGATTTGTAGCGGTTGATAACGTCAACCTGCAGGTCCGGCAGGGTGATATTCATGCACTGATCGGGCCCAATGGCGCGGGCAAGACCACGGTCTTTAACCTGCTGACCAAATTCCTGAGCCCGACCAGAGGCCAGATCCTCTACCACGGTGAAGACATCACCTCTCTGAAGTCTGCCGCCATTGCCCGTAAGGGTATCGTCCGCTCTTTCCAGATATCGGCGGTGTTTCCCCATATGACGGCGCTGGAGAATATCCGCATTGCGTTGCAAACCGCAGAGGGCACGTCATTCAGCTTCTGGAAATCCGGCGCCTCCCTGAACAGGCTGAACCAGCGCTGCATGGAATTGCTCGATTCCGTCGGCCTTATCGAATTTGCCAACACCACCACCGTAGAACTGGCCTATGGCCGCAAGCGCGCGCTGGAACTGGCCACCACCCTGGCGATGGAGCCCAAGCTGCTGTTGCTGGACGAACCAACCCAGGGCATGGGCTCGGAAGACGTAGAGCGGGTGGTGGAGTTGGTGCGCAAGGCCGCCGCAGGCCGCACCGTCTTGATGGTGGAGCACAACCTGAGTGTGGTCAGCAAATTGTGTGACCGCATTACGGTACTGGCCCAGGGTGCTGTGCTGACGGAAGGCGATTATCAAGCGGTCTCTGCAGACCCGAGGGTGCGTGAAGTGTACATGGGCAGCGATGGCAGCGGAGAACGCGGTGGCAAGAGTCCCGCCGAGCAGGCGGAGGCAGCACAATGAGCCAGAATCCCCAGAAAGACTACGAACAGTTGCGGGTGTCTGGCCTGCACGCCTTTTACGGCGAATCTCACATTCTCCACGGGGTCGACCTGGTGGTTAAGCGTGGCGAGCTGGTCACCCTGCTTGGCCGCAACGGCGCCGGCCGCAGCACCACCCTCAAGGCCATTATGAATATGGTGGGCCGCCGCACCGGGTCCATCATGATCAACGGCGAAGAAACCATGCAGTGCGCGCCGCACCATATTGCGAGGTTGGGAGTGGGGTATTGCCCCGAACATCGGGGCATTTTTTCATCTCTCAACGTCCAGGAAAACCTCACTTTGCCGCCGGTGGTGCGCAGTGGCGGCATGAGCCTGGAAGACATCTACAACATGTTCCCCAACCTGTATGAACGTCGGTTCAGCCAGGGCACCAAGCTGTCCGGTGGTGAGCAGCAGATGCTGGCGATGGCCCGTATCCTGCGCACCGGCGCCAACATGCTCCTGCTCGATGAGATCACAGAAGGGCTTGCACCTGTGATCGTAGAGAAGCTGGGCGAGGTGCTGATGGCGCTCAAAGAGAAAGGCCTGACCATCATACTGGTTGAACAGAATTTCCACTTTGCAGCCCCGCTGGCTGACCGGCATTACGTGGTTGAGCATGGGCAGATTGTGGAAGAAATCCACGCCGATGAACTGAGTGCCAAACAATCGGTGCTGGACGGCTATTTGGGGGTCTGAACTCCGGATAGAACAGGTGCAACAAAACCAATAACTCCAACAACATCAACCAACGCAAGACAGTAGCGGAGATACAATAATGACAATGACCAAAAAGCTTCTGACCTCAGCCGTTGCCTCAGCTCTGATGGTGAGTGGCGCGCAGGCGGCCATTTCCGACAATACGGTGAAGATCGGCTACCTGGCCGATATGTCTGGTACCTATCGTGACCTGGCGGGCCCCAATGGCCTCAAGGCCCTGCAGATGGCCATCAAGGATTTCGGTGGCACTGTGAACGGCGCCAAGATCGAAGTTCTCAGTGCCGATGACCGTAACAACCCCGATGCGTCTTCCAGCACGGTTCGCCGCTGGGTGGAAAACGACAAGGTAGACATGGTTGCCGGCCTGGTGGCTTCGTCTGTCACCATCGCAGTCAGCAAGATCCTTGAAGAAAACGACAGACTGGGCATTGTCTCCGGTTCTGCCGCCTCAAGCATCACCAATGAGCACTGTACCCCCAACCACATCCACTATGTGTATGACACCTATCCGCTGGCCAACGGAACCGCCAGTGCGGTGGTTAAAGAGGGCGGCAAGAGCTGGTACCTGATGACCGCAGACTACGCC
Source organism: Marinobacter sp. GH_1 (assembly GCF_048595985.1). NCBI lineage: Bacteria > Pseudomonadati > Pseudomonadota > Gammaproteobacteria > Pseudomonadales > Marinobacteraceae > Marinobacter > Marinobacter sp. GH_1. The sequence goes on from NZ_CP184460.1 coordinate 1,238,221, forward strand.
TTCGGCCACGCCCTGGAAGCAGACGTTACCCGCGTGGTGGAGGCCAACGGAGGTGAGATCGTCGGTTCTGTTCGCCATCCGTTCCCGACCCAGGATTTCTCCTCTTTCGTGCTGCAGGCTCAGGCTTCCGGTGCGGATGTCGTTGGCCTGGCCAACGCCGGTTCAGACACCACCAACGCCATCACCACCGCGAGTGAATTCGGTGTTACCCAGGCGGGCCAAACCCTGGCCGCCTTGCTGCTGTTCCTGACCGACGTGCATGCGCTGGGTGTCGACACAGCGCAAGGTATCCAGCTCACCACCGGGTGGTACTGGGACATGAACGACGACACCCGTGAGTGGTCAGACCGCTTCATGAAAGAAACCGGTGTGCGGCCCACCATGGTGCATGCGGGTATCTATTCCAGCACCCTGCATTACCTGAATGCGGTGGCCGCGGCAGGCTCGGACGATGCCCAAACCGTTCGCAAGCAGATGATGGACACACCCATCAACGACATGTTCGCCACCAATGGTCGTATCCGCGAAGACGGCCGGATGGTGCACGACATGTATCTGGCCGAGGTGAAAACACCGGCGGAGTCCAAGAACGAATGGGATCTGTACAAGATCCTGCGGACCATACCGGCCGACGAAGCCTACCGCCCACTCTCTGAGAGCAAGTGCAAACTGGTGACTAACTGAGGCTGAGGAAAGCCGGGCGCGCCCTGCAACAGGGCAGGGTGCGCCCGGCATATCACTGAGCCAACAAGCTCAATACCAACGTACGTGCTGCTTGTGGAGTTAAACCCATGACCATGATTTTCGGCGTCCCTCTTGCTGTGCTCTCCGGTCAGCTTTTGATCGGGTTCATCAATGGCGCCTTTTATGCCCTGTTAAGCCTGGGCCTTGCCATCATCTTCGGCCTGCTGAAGATCATCAACTTCGCCCACGGTGCCATGTACATGCTGGGTGCCCTGTTGACGGTGGTTATGTTCAACACCCTGGGCGTCAACTATTGGGTCGCCTTGTTTATGGCGCCGCTATTGGTCGGCGTGTTCGGGGTGCTGATTGAATATTTCCTGCTGCGGCGAATTGCCGGGCAAGATCACATTTACAGCCTGCTGCTTACCTTCGGGGTGGCGCTGATTATTCAGGGCGTGCTCACCAATATCTACGGTGTGTCTGGCCTGCGCTATGCCATGCCCGATATGTTCAAGGGCGGCATTAAACTGGACTTTATGTTCCTGCCTTATTACCGGGCCTGGGTGATTGTGGTGGCGCTGCTGGTGTGTTTTGGCACCTGGTTCATGATCGAAAAAACCAAACTGGGGGCCTATTTGCGGGCCGGCACAGAAGATTCCCAACTCATGCAAGGCTTCGGCATCAACGTGCCTTTGCTGGTCAGCCTCACTTACGGCTTTGGTGTGGCGCTGGCGGCTTTTGCCGGTGTGCTTGCCGCACCCATCTACTCCGTCACGCCCGGCATGGGCGCCAATACTCTGATCGTGGTGTTTGCCGTGGTGGTGATTGGCGGTATGGGCTCCATTGGCGGGGCGATTATCACGGGCATTATGATGGGCGTGATTGAAGGCCTCACCAAAACCTTTTATCCACCCGCGTCGTCTGCCGTTATTTTCCTGGTCATGGTGGTGGTGTTGATGTTCCGACCCTCAGGCCTGTTCGGTAAGGAAGCATAATCATGAGCCAATCCTTTAATCCCGCCGACGTGCGAAAGGCGATCATCGACCAGCAAAAGGCCCAGGATCGCCGGAAGATGCTCCTCAACGGCGTACTGCTGCTCTTGCTGCTGGCGGCGCCATTCGCGATGTACCCGGTCTTCCTGATGAAGATCCTGTGCTTCGCACTCTTTGCGGTGGCCTTTAACCTGCTGTTCGGTTTTACCGGGCTGTTGTCCTTTGGCCATGCCGCGTTTCTCGCCACCGGCGGTTACACCACCGGTTACCTGCTCAGCAATTATTCAGGCCTGACCACAGAAGTGGGCATTATTGCAGGCACGCTGGTCGCAACGGCCCTGGGCCTGGCGTTCGCCTTGTTGTCCATTCGCCGGCAAGGCATCTACTTTGCCATGGTCACCCTGGCCCTGGCCCAGCTGGTCTATTTCTTCTTTGTTCAGTCGGAATTTACCGGCGGTGAAGATGGCATGCACGGGATCCCCCGGGGCCACCTGTTCGGGCTGATTGACCTGTCGAAAAACCTGAACATGTACTACTTCGTGCTGGCCGTGTTTATCGGTTGCTACCTGCTGGTTCAGCGCATTGTCAGCAGCCCCTATGGCCAGGTGCTCAAGGCCATCAAGCAGAACGAACCCCGCGCGGTGTCACTCGGTTACAACGTGGACCGCTACAAAGTGCTGGCGTTCGTGATTTCGGCGGCGCTGGCGGGCCTGGCAGGTTCCATGAAATCGGTGGTGTTCCAGCTCGCCTCGCTCAACGACGCCCACTGGCACATGTCCGGTGAGGTCATCCTGATGACACTGGTCGGCGGCATGGGTACCTTGCTCGGCCCGGTGGTGGGCGCCACCTTTGTGGTCAACATCGAATACCAGTTGTCCCAGGGGCCACTGCGGGACTGGGTGAACCCGATCCTCGGCGGCATCTTCGTGCTGACCGTACTGGCGTTCCGCAGCGGGATCGTCGGCGAAATCCAGAAATTCCTGCGCAAAAACCTGGGGTGAATCCCTCCGGTACGGCGTTCATCAAACACACCGGACTACAGGAGGTGTGGGACATTACCCCCACACCTCCTGCCGGGTAGCGCACTGGCCTGGCCGAACGCCGGGCCTACTGACACTGCTCCAGTTCTGCACTGATCATCCACTGAACACCAAAGCGGTCCTTCACCATTCCAAACCGGTGCGCCCAGAACGTCTCTTCAAATGGCATGATTGTTGTGCCTCCCTCAGACAGCGCCTGGAAAACCTGCTCTGCCCGCTCCGTATCAGCGTAATCCAGGTGAACCTGGGCGCCCTGGGGTGCTTGATAGCAGTCGCCTGCCATATCCGCCCCCATCAATCGGCGCCCCCTCAGGTTCAGGGAGGAGTGAACAATGCGGTCGTGCATCGCTTCGGGTACATCCGCCTTTGCCGGTGTTTCTCCATAGGTAATCATGGCTTCCAGGTGGCCGGCGGTTACCTCAGCATAGAATTCCATCGCCTCCCGGCAATTGCCGCCAAAGGCCACATGCACGTTAATTTCACGGGGCAAATTTCCCATGGAGCGGTGCTTCTCGAGGGCCGCGCCTGGCTCAAAGTCTTCCAGGGTGAAGTAACGGCGTAATTCCAGGGTCACGTTGCCGCCAGAATCTTCCCGGGGCCACTGCTTTGCCCAGGCGATGGCGTCTTCCAGGGAATCTGCCTCAAGCACGCTGTAGCCCGCGAGCAGTTCGTGGGTGTGCTCAAAGGGGCCGCGCACCACCGTTGGTTCACCATTATGGAACTGTATGCGGCATCCTTCGCGGGTTGGCCGCAAGCCATTGCCATCAACGAACACCCCGGCGTGTAGCATGCGTTCGTTGTAGTCAGCCATCGCTTGCAGGATCTCTTCGGTCGGCAATACGGCGTTCTCAGTGTCTGTATCGGCCTTGCGCATCAGCATGTATCTCATACCAGCTTTCTCCAGTGATTGTGGATTGTCTTCACTGGTAAGTCGGGCGAGGCTGATGGAAATCGACAACCGGATTTATGGATATCGCCGGGAAAGTACCGGCTGTTGGCGAAGAGCCTCGCCAACAGCCGGCAGGGGGAGGGTTAAAGCCAGGTCAGGCCGATGCTGATGATGGCGCCGGTAATAAACAGCAGCATCAGGCAATAGCCCATGATGTCTTTGGCTTTCAGCCCGGCAATCGCCAGCACGGGCAGGGCCCAGAAAGGTTGCAGCAGGTTGGTCCAGGCGTCACCCCAGGCTACCGCCATGGCAACCCTGGGGATATCGGCACCCAGTTCCTGGGCAGCTGGCAGCATGACCGGCGCCTGCACCGCCCATTGCCCACCCCCAGACGGCACAAAGATGTTCACCAGGCCTGCGCTTATAAAGCTCCAGAAAGGCAGGCTTTGCGCGCTGGCGATGGAAACGAAGCCCGAGGAAATGCTGGCGGCCAGGCCGGATGCAGTCATAACCCCCATGATGCCTGCATAGAAGGGGAACTGAATCACGATGCCGGAACCACCTTTAACCGCCTCGTTCAGACTGGCCAGCAGGCGTTTGGGAGTCTGGTGTAGAATGATTGCCAGGAACAGGAACATGAAGTTGACGATGTTCAGGTTCAGGCCGCCACCGTTAATGAAATACTGGAAGATGAACGCGATGCCGCTGAAGCCAATCAGCCACGCCAGAATCCTGCTGTTTTCCAGGTGGTCCGCCGGGCGATTGATCACAACGGCGGTGTCTGGCTCGTCGTCCAGCACTTTCGGGTCTGCGTACACGCTGTCTCGTTCCTCGGGCAACATGAGCCGGTTAACCAGCGGCACCACGATAAACAGGGCCACCACGATGGCCAGGTTGAAAAACGCGAAAATGGTTTCGCTGGTACCGATAACGCCGATCACGTTTTCCGTGAAGTGTCCATCGGTGGCAATCACCAGCGGAATGGACCCCGCCAGCCCGCCGTGCCACACGATAAACCCGGAGTAGGCGCTGGCGATCAACAGCGGATAGTGCACCCGAATCTGCCGAGCCAGGGCTTTGGCAAACAGCGCCCCCACCACCAGGCCGAACCCCCAGTTGATCCAGCTGGCAATCAGGGCCACGAAGGTAACCAGCACAATCGCCTGCCCAGGCGTTCTTGCCAGGCCCGCAATCCGGTTGAGTATGCCGCGCACCAGTGGTGTGCTGGCCAGCATAAACCCGGTAACCAGCACCAGCAGCATCTGCATGGAGAACGTCAGCAGGTTCCAGAAGCCATTACCCCACATCTCGATCACCGCCAACGGGCCATGGCCTTCAAAGACCATGGCGGCGATGAACGACAGTAGCGTGAGGATAATAACGAACAGGTAGGGGTCTGGCAGGTACTTCTCCACCAGACTGACAAAGGGTTTGGATGCTCTGTCTAACATGGTGTTCTCCTTTATTATTTTGGGGTCATCACAAGCTTAGCAATCAAACGGAAAAACGCATGCTGTAGGGATCATTCTTTTGTCGGATGTGCTCTTTACGCGCGCCAGATGAGTCGCTCAAATAGCACTGACATGTTGAGGCACTAATTTGGTAGATTCAGGTACTGAATCCTCTCTACTCTGAAAACGGAGTCTATTCATGCAGCCCAAAGACATCGTGGCGCAGTTCATTTCAGACATTCAGGCCCAGCGTTTTGATGAGGCAAAGGCCTTGCTGGTTGAAGAGGGGTTTGAATATGTGGGGCCGAACATGCGTTTCCTCCGGCCCGACGACATGCTGGCGTACCAATTCGGCATGGCGGCCATCCAGAAAGACCTGGTTATTCGCCAGCTCAGCGCTGACGGCGAACACGTTTACGCCATTCTGGACTACCAGACCCACTTCAAACCGATCGGAGACGTGCGGCTTGCGGTCTGGTTTCGTGTCCGGAATGACAAAATACACACGGTGGAAACCTTCTATAACGCCGCCGTGGTTGAAAACATGCTCGGGGGCAACCTGCCGTCCGCCAGTTGAAGGGCTGAGAATAGACGGGCTTTGTGTGTTTGCCCTTTGGCCGCTAAGTGGCTATCCGTTGCGCCCATTCCCGATTATGCTAGTGAAATATGCTTTCACATGTGAAGTAAATGGCTGCGCCTATGCCTGTCGATCTTGAAACCCTGTATCCCAAGCTGGTTAATCTGTTGCTGGATCCAGTATTCGTTGTGGATGAATTCGGGAACATTGTGTTTGTCAGCGACGCCTGCGAGGCACTACTGGGGTACACCGCCTCTGAAATGATCGGCACGTTGATTTTCGATTACCTTCATCCCGATGACCGTGAGCGCACCCGCGCAGAAGCCAAGCGCGTTATGCAGGGCCAGGCCCACACCAACTTTGAAAACCGATACCTCCATAAAGAGGGCCATGCGGTTCATATATTATGGTCTGCGCGCTGGTCAGAAGACGACCGATTGCGAATTGGCCTGGCCCGCAATGTGACGTCTCTGCGGCGCGCCAATCAAACCCGGGATGCGCTCTACCGAATATCGGAAGCCACACACGCTGCCGATAGCCTGCGTGGGATCTGCGACGGTGTGCGGCAGGTGATTACAGAGCTGTTTCCGCACAACGATCTGCACCTGGTTTTCTATGATCCGGTGAAGGCGGTGTTGACCGTTCCGGACTGGTCAGCCGATGGCTCCAATGACTGGATTGAAGGCTCGATGCAACCCGGCACCGCGCTGGCCGAGGTGATCGGCTCCGGACAGGCCATACTGACCTCACGGGATCCCTATCAACCGGGTCTTGGGGCGATAACGATGGATGGATTGAACGCGCCTGGCCCCAAGAACTGGCTGGGTGTGCCTCTGATCTCAAACGAGTCGGTACTGGGCGCGCTGGTGATTGAGAGCCATTCAGAACACACCCATTACCGCGCTGAGGACCAGGAGCTGCTTCAGTTCGTTGCCGCCCAGGTTGCGACCGTTGTCGAGCGTAAGCGCGCGGAAGATCACCTGCGTTTTCTTGCGCACCACGACCCCCTGACTGGTTTGACTAACCGATCACTGTTTTACGATCGGCTGGAAACCGCATTGAAGTCAGCCAGCCGGCATAACAGCCACGTAGCCCTGTTGTATCTGGACCTCAACGATTTCAAACAGATAAACGACAACCTGGGCCATGAGGCAGGCGACCAGCTGCTGATCGAAACCGCGCGCCGGCTGGAACAGTGCACCCGCGAAACAGACACCGTAGCGCGCATGGGCGGTGACGAATTCACCGTGTTGTTGACCGACATCGGCGATCTTGCCGCTGCGGATGCTGCTGTTGGCAAAATCCGCGAGGTAATGGCCGCGCCCATGGTGCTGGGAGACCAGAGGGTGCTGATTTCCCTCAGCGTGGGTGTTGCCTTGTACCCCGAAGACGGCCACACGGCGCGCAACCTGCTTGGGCGCGCCGATTCGAAAATGTACGAGCAGAAACGGGGACTCTGAACGGGTTTTAGTCGGCCCTTTTCAAGCCGACCGGGAATTTTCGGATGCAGTGTGGAGCCGCCCCTCAGAAAACAAACGAATCCATCGAAAGCACCCCGTGCTCAATGCCACCTTCAATAACCGTGGCCGGGGCATTGGAATCAGCAGCTCCAAGGGCAACCAGTAGCGGCAGGAAATGCTCAACCGTGGGGTGTGCGCGGCGAGCATGGGGAGCCAGGGTCAGGGCGTTTACCAGTCGCTCTTGATCGCCTGCAATCGCCGCTTCCCGAATCCAGTGGCTGAAGTCCCGGGCGTACTCGCTTGCCTGTTCGTCGCGCCAGCGGACCTCATACAGGTTGTGGGTCAGGCTGCCGGAGCCGACGATCAGAACATCCTCTTTTTCCAAAGGGGCGAGCGTCTGGCCCAGGCGCCAGGCAGAGTGGCTGTCGAGCCAATCCGGCAGGGATACCTGAAATACCGGCACGGACGCATCCGGATAAAGATGCCGCAACGGCACCCAGGCACCGTGGTCGAGGCCGCGTTGAGCGTCGGCGACTGGCTTCCAGCCCGCTTCCTCAAGGAGAGAAAGCGCCATTCTGGCAAAAGCCGGGTGGCCTGGAGCCGTGTACTCGAGCTCATAAAGCGCGGGTTCGAAACCGTTGAAGTCGTGGATGGTTGCCGGTGTTTCGGCAAGGCCTACCCGCACCTCGGGTGTCATCCAGTGGGGCGACACCACCAGCACGGCAGTCGGCCGTGGAAGTTGCTGCCCCAGCCGGGTGAGGGCCGGGCCTGCCAGGCCCGGCTCCAGTGCAAAGGTGGGGGCGCCGTGGGATACGAACAGACTGGTCATGGCGCATTGCTCCTTTGGGTTGAGTTCGGTGTACTGTTTAGCGAGCGGCCACAAGCCGGTCAACCGATGCGCGCCCGGCACCGCTGAACATCAGCGAAACAGAAGCCGCCAGCAAGGCCAGTCCGAATTCGTAGCCATTGTTGCTCATGAACAGGCCGTTCTGGATGTGCACGCTGAAAATGGCAATCACCATGGCGAAAGCCAGAGCCGCGCTGGCAGGGCGAACCAGCAGGCCGATGATCAGCGCAAGACCGCCAAAGAACTCCGTACCGCCGGCCAGCAGGGCCATCAGGTAGCCCGGGCTTAAACCAATAGAATCCATCCATTGCCCGGTGCCTTCAAGGCCGTAGCCTCCGAACCAGCCGAACAGCTTCTGGGCACCGTGGGCGGCGAAGATAATGCCTACCGGAATACGCAGGGCGAGGGCGCCCCAGCCAGCGTTGGTATCGAGCAGTTTGTTGATGAGTGCGTTGTTCATGATCGTGCTTCCTTCTGTGTGGTTGAGTATGGGGCTACTTTACGGGGATCTATTTTTGGGATAAACATACGTTTAATAGATTGACTGTTTCAAAAAGCGGAACAATAAAATGGATCGATTACTGGAAATGCAGACCTTCTGCGCCGTTGTGGAAGCCGGCAGTTTTGTCGCCGCCTCCGAGACCATGGGTATGTCCAAGGCTGCCGTATCGCGCTACATCAACGAGCTGGAGTCGCGCCTTACCGTGCGGCTGCTACACCGCACCACCCGGCGGTTGTCCCTGACAGCGGAAGGGGAGGTGTTTTACGTTCGTTGCCGGGAACTGCTGGCGGGGGTGGAAGAGGCCGAAGCAGAACTGACCTCGCGCACCAGCGTGGCCAAAGGGGTGCTGCGCATCAACGCACCGGTGAGTTTCGGTATTCGACACCTGGCCCCGCTGTGGGGTGAGTTCCACGCCCGGTTTCCGGAGGTGGAACTGAACATCGAGCTGTCTGATCGCATCGTGGATATCGTTGAAGAAGGTTTTGACCTGGCCATTCGTATTGCCAGCCTGCGAACCTCCACCCTGGTGAGCCGTCGCCTCACCAATACCCGGCTGATGGTGTGCGCCTCGCCCGAATACATCCGGGCGCACGGAGCCCCGGAAACGCCTGAAGACCTGATGCACCACAAGGTCATTGCCTACAGCAACCTGGCCAGCGGTAACGAATGGCAGTTTCAGGGGCCGGAGGGGCCGGTCAGCACGCGGGTACGCCCGTGGATGTACGCCAACAACGGTGACACCTGTTGCGCCGCCGCGGTGGCTCACCAGGGGGTGGTGTACCAGCCGAGCTTCCTGTTGCGTGACGATCTGGACTCGGGCAGGCTGGTCGAGTTGCTGCCGGAATACTGCTCTACCGAGCTGGGGGTGTATGCGGTTTATCCCACCCGCAAGTTTGTTACGCCCAAGGTGAGGGCGCTGGTGGACTTCCTGGTGGCAACGTTGCCAGACGCTGTGTAGTGCCGCCGTAAATTTACAGTAGCCTGCCGGAGGTGACATGAAGTTTCCTTCAAGTACCTCGTTTGCTCTTCTGGGTGCCGCCCTGATAGCCATCAGCTTCGGGCTGGCCCGCTTTGCCTTCGGCTTGTTCGTGCCGCCGATCCGGGCGGAGCTGGAACTCTCGCCAGACATGATCGGCATCATCGGCGCGCTTCCCCTCATCAGTTTTATCCTGGCTACCCTGGTCGCGCCGCTGGCGGCTGATCGCTTGGGCGCCCGCAACACGGCGGTGCTGTCTGGCGGCTTTGGTGCGGTGGGCCTGGTGTTGATCAGCCAGGCGTCGGGCGTTTTGTCGCTGGGTGTGGGCGTAGTCGCCTGTGGTATCTGCACCGGCCTGATGATGCCGGCACTGACCGCCGCCATGCAGGCGCTGGTAAAACGCTCCCTGCATGGGCGCGTGAGCTCGGTGATGAACGCCGGAACCAGTGTGGGTGTGGTGGGCGCCGCGTCGGCCATTCTGTTACTGGCCGGGGCCTGGCGTTATGCCTATTTCTCCTTCGCGGTTTTAGCCATTATCGGGGTGTTGGCAACCCGGTATTTAATCCCCTCGGTTTCACGAGTCATGCCGGCGAACGCAGCGCCGCCGCCTGCCATTACTGCCCTGCAGTGGGTGCGCCTGCTGCGGCTCTCAGGGTTTGCCTTCGTGATGGGCTTTGTGTCTGCCGCGTACTGGATTTTTGCGCCGGACCTGGCGGTTACCGTGGGTGCCTTGCCATCGGGTTCTACCGGCTGGTTGTGGCTGGGGGTAGGCCTGGCTGGGCTGGGCGGTGCCGTGGTTGCAGACCTTGCCGATCGCAACAACCCACCCATCACCCAGGCCCTGATGCTGATGATGTTGTCTGCCAGCCTGGCCCTGCTGGCAGCCAGCCCCGGCAATATAGTGATTGCGGTGTTTTCCGCCCTGGTATTCGGCCTGGCCTACATGAGCCTGACCGGCCTGTACCTGATGACCGGCATCCGCCTGCTACCCGGCCGGTTGTCTGTGGGGCCGGTGCTGCCCTTTATATCGGTATCCCTTGGCCAGGCCGTCGGCTCGCCCATCGTGGGTATGTTGGTGAACGAATTCAGTTATGCGGATGCGTTTGCCATGTTTGCCGCCATCGGCATACTGGCGGCACTGCTGTCGCCGCTTTACCCGCGCTCCCTTGAACCGAGCGCAGAAGAGCAGGGCGAGGACGAAACCGGCTTGCAGGCGGCTTATGATTATCAGTTGCAGACTGAGGAGGGGGAGCCGTATCGGGCCGTCAAGATTGAGGCCCGGAGTGAGGGCAACTAACTATGATCCTGAAGACGACTAAGGTAAAACGTCTGCTCCATCGTAAATCGTGTGCCCAGCAGCCGGACGCAGGTTACCCCATCCTCTTTGAGGACTTTGGCGGTGGCGTCTGCAATGTGAAGCAGGGAAATGCTCATCGCCCGTTCAATCCCGGCGGCGACCTTGTCTTCACATACCCCGCACTTTTCTAGGGTAGTCCGGGAGCAAGGAATCACCACTTCGCGCGGCCTCTCAGCCCGATTCGGTGCGGTCACTATTAGTTGAGTCGATCGGCATGCGCCAGGAGCGATACAGGCTTTTCTGACTATGCGTCCCCCGCAATTCCAGTAGCCAGTAGTAACATGGCAGGTCATTAACGGGCAGTCCTGAAGGCACATCAAAACTGAATAGCACAACACGCTCCCTGCCTTCGGGCTTCACCCGAATCTGCTGCTTTATGCTCCAGTATTCAGCGTCACGCGACAAATTATTATTACTAACGATTGCGTCCTTCTTATAACAAACCAGCTTCACCTCCACTGGCTGGTTTCCCCGCAGAGGCTTCAGAAAACGTATGATTCCTGAAGCGTTGCCACCAACCTCAGGTTCCTTGTCCAGTTTTAGCAACGTGGCTCCGTACTTGAGCAGCTTCCGTGTGGTGTTCAGTCGAGAGGAAAGCATGCAAATGCCGAAAAACGGACCGCACAACAAAATAGGATGGAAATAGTTGCCCAGTGTTACCGCGTAGACAGTCAGTGGCAACAGCAGAAAAAACAGCCCGATGAGATACTGTATCTTTGATCCTGTTGCCTGCGCACTGCGTGTCCAACGGCCAACTCCCGGATATCCCAGCTCCTCGCGGGCCTTTGGTTTCAGACCGGGGATCGGAATGCTTTTTTTGTATGACACACTAAAGCCCAGAGCAGGGCTTCGCTGACTTACGGAAATTGTTTGCGGACTTTTTTCGCGACACTCTGTTCCTGACATAAATACGATTCTTCCCTGAAGTACACCGTTCGCAGAGGTTGCCACAGCAAATCGATGCTTTCCCTGTTTCAGCTAACAAATATGAGCATCAGTCGTGATGCTATCTTGGATCGGGCGCCGCTGCGCCCCGTTGTGAAATGCACCTCATCAAGACAAAGGCGAGGGGCTGGCTGCTTGGCAATTAATCGCTTTGCGAGAGTGCTTTTACCAGCGCCAGCATTTCCAAGAAGTATCGTTTTTACCGTGCTGTCTTTCCTGGCTAACGCAGAAGGCGGTGGCGCGCTTTAGCGCGTCCGCTGGCCCGACTTGTTGGCACAGATGTCTTTGAGACCGCCGGAGACATACTTGTGCAGGACACTGGAAACCAGGGACTGGTAAGGAAGTCCCTCTTCCAGGGCTCGACGTTGCAGTGCTTCCAGATCTCGACTGGAGATGCGTATATTGATCCGCTTGTCCTTCTTGAACGTTTCTTCCGCTGCCTTCGTCAAGTACTCCCGACGATCGGCATCCAGATCTGACTCGAACTCTCCGGACTCGTAAGCCTCCAGCAGTTCTTGCTCTTCGGGATCTAATTTGGTCTTAGCCATGCTACCTCCCTAGAAATTTCTTGGTGGCCTTGCGACTGGGGATGACCGTCTTGAGAAAAATTTCGCTATCATTTTCAACGTACGGCACCAGCCAGGCGTAGTCGTCAATCCGAACCACCAAAAGGCGCTGATTCGGATACTTCTCCCTGTTGGGGTGAGGTCCATCATCCAGTAAACCACCAGACTGAAGAGCAAATAAGACATCTTCGAAGGAAACTCCGCGCTCGCTCATCAACTGCTGGTTCTTTTCAGCATTCCAGTTAATTTGCTTCATAGGGCGAGTCTAGCAGAGTGTGTGCCTATTGGCATCCCTGAACCGCCCCGGGTTTTGAGGAGGCTCCAGGAATCGAAATCCAGAAAAGGAAAGCTCCTAGTAGTAATTTTTGCGACATTTCTCCTCTCCTAGAAAACTTAACGCCTGTAGCTGCGGCAAATTGCGAGCGCAGCGAGTGATTTGTCCGACAGACTTCACTTGTTAGCTAATTAACCAAGATTCAGCTCCGACCGCATTTGCTTGATGATTTCGTTTTTAAGGCTCTTTGCTTTTTCACCTTTCTCTTTCATTTTCTTTGCGATCGGTGCTTCAAAATCCGGTGCAGATAAAGCCTGCTGCATCTCTCCCAGCCAATCAGACGACATTTCAAGAATTTCTTGATTAAGCTGCTCGAAGTCCGACGTCAACTGGAAAAGTCTTTCAGAACCCAAGATCTTTAAAGTAGTAATCTCTTCTGTTGCCTTCCTGTGAGAGTCCTGAATTTGGTGGGGGAACTTTCCAACCTCATCCTGGAATTTGATAATCGCATCAGGCGAACTATCAGACTCAAGGAGTTCCCGAAATGCACTTCGCAAGGTCACCTTAGAAAACTCCTCATAATCAACTCCGACGCCTTTTGCTGCCTCTTCAAATTTTCGGAAGTATTCAGCGTAGACCTTAGTCCGAATCTCAAGAATTTTGTCCTCGCGCTCCCTTTTTGCCTTCAAGTAATGCAGTAAAATAGGCACGATGACGGAGGCAAGGATTACACCTATTGCAGGCACCACAATCCTAGGGTCCAACCAAGCTGCTAATGAAGTTGCCTCTATGACATCTGATTCCACGGATTCTCCTGTAGAGCTAACGCCGGCCATAAGGGGCGCCCTGTCAAGGGCGCCCCGAGGAGGGCCGAAGGCCCGTAACAGACTTAATGGCATTGTATGGATAATTTCTGCCCCGCTTGAGACTTGACTCCAGATGCGGAACACCGAAGGTGAACATTTCCCCTTGATGATTGAAGTAAGTGGGCGACATCGGTTGCTGCATACCACTTTCAGAGTCAAGCTCTCCGGTAACCATCTGGGTCATTAGCTTTTCCACCGTTTCCCAAAAAACATCTCGCAGTTTTTTAAGGTCGGAGCACGTCGGTTCGTGAGGGTGAAACCCGTAGTTAACTACAGTATCGAAGCCGTTGGTAATGGTCCATGAGCTAATGACGATAACATGCCTGATGGAACTTGTGTCCTTTGACGCATATCTTTCTGCCATAGCAACTAAAAAATCATGCGGTACTGTTAAATAGCCAGTATTCAATAGAATCACACCGCCTTCGAACTGCTCTGAGCCAAGGCGAGCAATAGTGGCTTTCACTTGTTTGGACGCTGCCTTAACCCTCTTTTGAATTGGAACACCCACAATTTCCCAGTACTTCCGGAAATCTCGATCACTAAGCGTATATGGATCAATCTTACGAACAGGCGTTTCTGCAAAATAGCGCTTAAATAACTCGCCTATTTTTCGCTGCCTAGTCTCAACAGAAAGCCCTTCGTTTTCGAAATGCTTGAGCTCTAGAACATACTTACCCAGCACATAGTCCGCATTCTTTTCGCGAAACTCACCAGCTTCGTCAGCTGTAAGACGATGACCGCCACTATCTTGAATTAAGTTGTCTACAAACGCCTCAGTGAGCCTCGGCCCTGTTCCCCAAAGCTCCTCGCCCTTCTTGCACATAGGTAAGCTTTCAAGATTCTCCAGCCAGAAAATTTTGCCCTGCTCGGCCTGTACATAGGCATCCCAGACTTTTCCACCCTGCTCCAAGACCGCCTCTCGAATCAAAGTGTCCCTATGCTCGAACGCCTCAGGAACCCAACATCGGCGCCCCAGTTCACCAAGAGCCTTCTGTTCAGCTACATATGGATCGGGGTTTGCTACAAACAACACTAGCGTGGCCTTTTGCCACACGTGAAATTCTGGATGATCTTCTGTTGGGTACGCCTTAATAATGAAACGATGAACATCCATAGTGCTACTCGATAGGCCTAACGCCAGCCAGCATGCGCGGCTACGGAATGGAGGCGAAGCCGCAATGTAGTAGCCGTCGCCGTGACTGGCCTTGATACTGATTGAGCCTTCTCCCCAGCCCAGCGGTTACCCGCTAAGCTGGAAGGCGACCAAGCACTACAAGGGAGAAGACTCAATGAACTTTTACCATAGCACCCATCGCCATTATTGTGGAATCGATCTGCACGCCCGTAGTCTGTACGTCTGCATCATCGACCAACAGGGCGAGGTCCTTCTACATAAGGAAATCAAAGCCCAGCCTGAACCTTTACTCGCCCTGCTCGAACCTTTCCGTGATGACCTGGTCGTGGGTGTCGAGTGCATGCACTGCTGGTACTGGATATCGGACCTGTGCGAAGAACACGGCATCAACTTCATCCTGGGCCACGCCCTTTATATGAAAGCCATCCACGGCGGTAAAACCAAGAACGATCGCATCGACTCCTTCAAGATCGCGATGCTCATGCGCGGTGGCAATTTCCCATTGGCCTACGTTTATCCCAAGGAGATGCGCGCCACCCGCGATCTATTGCGCCGCCGTGCCCGCATTGTCCGGCATGGCGCCATGCTCAAGGCCCACGCAGTGAACACTCTGGGCCAGTACAATCTGCCGCCCAGCAAAGCCAACCTCAACAACCCTGGTGGCCGATCACAACTGACCGCCGCTTTTAGCGATCCAGACGTTCAGCGCAATATCGATCTGGACCTGGCCATCGTCGACTGCTATCAGCACGAACTCAAAAAGCTTGAGTGGCACCTGGAGCAGCAAGCCAAGCAACACGCCCCGGCATCACTCAACGTACTGAAGACCATTCCTGGAGTTGGTCGCATTCTGGCCCTGACCATTCTCTACGAAGTCGGCGATATCCAGCGTTTCGAATCCGTTCAGAAGTTCGCGTCCTACGCTCGCCTGGTGAAGTGCAAAGCCGAATCCGCCGGCAAGATCTACGGCACTCAGGGCAACAAGATCGGCAATGCTCATTTGAAGTGGGCGTTCTCAGAAGCGGCGGTGCTGTTCATTCGTAACAACGACAAGGCCAAACGCTACGTTGAAAAGCTTCAGAAGCGGATGAACAAACCCAAAGCTCTGTCGGCTTTGGCCCACAAACTGGGGCGTGCGGTGTACTTCATGCTCAAAGACAAAAGGGTGTTCGATGAACAACGGTTCCTGAAAGGTTAGTCACGCCACGGGCTGAGCAAGACGTCTAACTGGATCAGAAAGGATGACACCGAAGACTGCAAGTCTGCTGACTGGTACACCGATACCCAAGCGGTTTTCTGTCACCGATGTTGAAGCCAGAGCGACTTGATTAGCCAGTCCGTGGGCGTGCCTTAATACCATGAGCCAGTGCGCTTACACCGATCCTGAGCCTGACACTAACTGGAGCCATGCAGCCCGTCGTTTGAATAGTGCCAGTGACCGGTTAACCGATGAATGTCTGGTGCCCCTGACCCACTGATGGAACGACCGGTCAGGCAGTGGCCTAAAGCCACGTAAGAGAGCCCCTATATGTGTTTGCTGTAAGTGCCTGACAGCTCCGCGAGACTGACGAAGCAGGCGTTCTCGCTCATGGATTTAGGTTGGCCGCTGGCGCGGCCAAAAAAATGACTCTTGCCTATTGATTCCGAGAAGGCTCATATGTGTTAGGCGCAAGTTGGACTTTGCAACTCATTAGTCTCGCTCCGGATCAAAGGTTTCAATAATTAATGAGGACACTCCACTGGGATCTTGTTCGCCGGGACTCTCAAGCTCATTTGGTGGCATATTTTGATCACCCTCACCTGTTTTCATCGCAACAACAAAGGATTGCTCTAAAATCGGCATCCGGCTGCTGGACTGGAATCCGCTAGCTATCGGAAAAGCGCGGCTGCCAACACAGTTGAGAACCGACTCCACTGAATCGTAGGATCCCCTCGGAGTATCGCCACGGCCAATATTTGACCTTCGATAGGTTTTGCTACCGGTTACCTGTAGCAATTCCTTGATCGTCTTCGACCAATCGCTACGTGGTCTATGAAGTGAGAATGGCCGCCCATCTTGGAACAACAACATGTTACCCAAGAGCTTCGCTAAGGATGTATCGGCTTCCAGGTTTCGTGTGGTTTTACTCGTCGCCCAAGGACATTGATCCGGCCAGTCTATTTCTTCGGGATACTGCGGTAGATTCAAGACGAGCACGTACCGTGAACCTGAGGAGTTCTTCCCAAAGTTACGCAACCCTGCACGTAGCCCTCCAGTGACGAATTCAAATGCTGGCCAAGTTGAATACAACTCCAACTGCGAGTCATTGGTCTTGAGATGTGCGGTGCCGTCAGTCGACGTTTTTGCTTGCAAGAGAATTGCCCTAGAGAACGATTTCTTGCGGCCAATGTGTTGATGAACGATGAGCAAGTCGGCAAGTTCGATACGGCGACGCGGTGAGCCGAATGCCACTTGAGGGTGTCCGTGACAAAACACTCCAGATACTCGAACCGAAATTCCTTTCGGCTCAAGCAGGCTGGCCCATCGTTTTGCCAGAATAGGAACGCCATCAGTGACTAATGTCGCAACGAAATCCTCTTCGCGGGTGTGCTTCTTAGCGTGAACACGCGCGCAGTGATGAGAATGCCAAACGGCAGAGTTGGCACCTGAATATATGCCTTCAATCTCGCGAGTTGAGAACAGCTTCTTCATCAATAAGTTAAATCCTATTATCGCCTAACGAAAAGCTAAGCGGCGCCCTGACAAGGGCGTCCGGTGGACGGCCGCCAGGCCGGGAACGAACTTGAGCGGCTGGTTAGTGATGGCACCACGCCCAGATCCATAGAACTAGCCCCAGTACGAACTGGCCTACGGTGTTATTTATAGTGCGTCGACCGTTTTCCATACTCTAATACTCTCCAGCCGTGTTTCGGAATCAAACTCCCAAAAAACGGTTACGGATGTTACGAATATTGTCCTGTAATCCCCCAAGTGCCCGCGAATATAAGGACTCCGAGTGTGGTCGTCGCTTCCCTGAAACTGATAGTCATACCAACCCATTTTCTCAACGTGGGCCATTACTTCTGCGTGGGAACTTCCACGCGGCGTTTGCTGCTCAAGCCACGCGGCGATGTCTTGCTCCGATTGCCGCAAAGTATTTGAGGCAACCATAATCGCGATGCCAAGCAGTACTAAGGTGATAGCCGTAATGAGCGGTATCTGCTTTCTCACGACTGCCTCACTAACGCCTTGGCTTTGCGGCGCACTGGAGCGCTAGCGTAAGTGCGTCCGGCAATAGCTACTTGTTAGCAAGTTCAGTCATCAAGACCAAGCTTCCTACTAAACCAAGGATAATCTTTGTAATTGAAACCTTCTGGGAACAGCTCATCGATTCGCTCCTTGATTATCGGATAATCGTGACGAGCACGCCCTCTATCATGACACTGACTGTTACTATTTATTTGTTGAGCAAGATATTTAATTGATTCTCGGTCAAAAAGCTTTATATATGTTGGTATTGCAACCTGAAATCTAGAGTCTGCCTGATCGTAGTTTTGGCTTGCTCCATAATAAGTAGATGCAATTCTGCAAAAACGACTTTGCCATTCATCTGTATCCGATATTTCCAGCAATACGTCGAATTGAGGTGGGCTAAAAATGGGTCGTTCTTCACTTTTTATCCAACTTTCAATATCCTCAGCATGCTTAGTTAAGCTATCTTTCGTAAACCAACCAATTGTTTTTCCTACGTCATCATTAGCCGCACAATGTTCTACCTTCAGGCGAGCAGCGTCGCTTAACAAAGGGAAAACCTCGTGATTCTGGGATAGGAAAAACGTCAGATACTGAAGTGGATCACCACCATTTGCGACATTACTGTAGAAGTCAATATCGCCTCTGATGGTATCTGGCAACAGTGCTTTGTTTTTAGTCGCTATAACCTCCAACACATGAAGGTTGATTAACCTATTTTTATTGCAATCGTCATTCTCTAGTTTAAACACTATTTTCCATAGAGACCTAAATATACTCAATTCAACCGTCTGATTCGTTCTGCTCAAATAGCGACTTTCCACATATTTTCTTACTTTTTTTCTTGTATTTAGAATTTCTCTAGACTCAGCTATATCAGCTAGAAGTTCGTTTAAAATATGCTGCGTGTAAAAAGGAGGTTTAACAAGAAGATCATCAAGCGTATTCCTAAGCAGTGATCTCACGGTCTCCTTGTTGGGTGCATGAAGCTCCCTTTCTTTATTTAGGACAGGGTGAGCAGAAAGGTGACGCTGTCTTTGCAAATACCTTAGGTTTTCGTATTCGGATGCATCTAATAGATGAGTTTTCTCATTCACATCATCAATTAGCTTCAATTCCCACGCTGACGATCGCGGATCAGCATCCTGAACTTTGCTGATCTCATCAAGAATTTCTTTAGCGGAAGCGTCGTTATAAAGATCAATAAGGCTTTGTAGCTTAAAAACAATATCACAAACCGCGACAGACCAAAGCATCACGACCGCCGACCGATAGTTCTGATTGTGATAGGAAGAGAGCACCTCCTCAAAGTAGGTCTTGGTTTTTCCGTAATGAATGCTCTCTGCCATCTGTTCTAGCGAAAATTCTTGCATCTTACATCCGTCAAATTTGAGTTTGTCTCCGCTAACGCCTGCGTAAACGGCGGCTTTTACGCAGCGAAGCGGAGAAAAAGCCGTCCGGTGGAGGGCCGTCAGGCCCGGAATGGACTTCCCCCAATAAAATGGACACGCCCCATCAGTTAATTCCCTCGAACTCTATCGGAGTCCGGTAGCCAAGGCCACTGTGCAGCCGGTGGCTGTTATAAAAGCCCTCAATATAGTCTTTTATATGTTTCCGTAACTGCCGAATCGTCACAAAGCTGGTGGCATGCAGCAATTCTCCCTTCAACGTTTTGAAGAAGGATTCGACCTCAGCGTTGTCTGTGCATTGTCCCGGTCGATTCATGCTGTGGCGCACGCTGTTCTGGTTCAGAAACGCCTGTGTTTTCTGAGCCCGGTATTCCGTGCCTCGATCGGTGTGGAACAACAGACCTGCTTCCGGTCGCCTCGCTGCAAACGCCTCTCTCAGGGCACCTTTGGCCAGTGCCGCATTCAGGCTTTCATCCAATCGCCAGCTGATAATCCTGCGCGAGAACAGATCCAGAACCACCGCCAGGAACACGTATTTTCGACCTAGCTTGATGTAGGTAACGTCACTGCTCCATTGCTGATTCACCGCCACGGGCTTCTCGACGCTCAGGCGGTGATTAGGAAGAGCTTTGAGTTCGTCACGGCGCTTGCTCATTCGGCGATACACTCGCATCACTCGCGCTTTCATGCCCCATTCCTGCATCAGGCGCGCCACACGATTCTCGCCAACCTGTTCGCCTTCCCGGCGCAGGGCCTGATAGACCCTGGGACTGCCATAGCGCCCTTTGCTGCCATCGTATACACGGCGGATCTTCAACAGCAGTTCGGCGTTCTCAGTGGCTCTCAGGCCAGGCTTCCGGTTTGCCCAGGCATAGTAACCGGACCTTGATACATTCAAGTGCCGACACAGCGCTTTTACGCTGTATTCTCGTCGGTGTTTCCAGACGAACCGGAACGCTTCCGTCGTTCCTCGGCCTGAAAACGTTGAAACTTTTTTAGGATGTCGTTTTCCTCCTGAAGCTCCGATACTCGGCGTTTCAGGCGGGCAATCTCATCCTGTTCCTGTATTTTGTTTTTGGCGTCTACTGGCGCTTTCTTGACCCGTTTCATGGCGAACTTTCCTTCACGGTATTCTTTGCGCCAGCGTGACAGCATCATCGGGTGAATATCCAGCGCTTCGGCAACGCTTTTGACGCTGCGGTGGGCCTGGTGACTCCACTCCACCGCTTTGACCTTGAACTCAGTGGTGTACTGCTGGGTTTTCTTCCCCGTGATCATTTTCGGCATCGGTTTGCTCCTCCTGCGGAGTTATCGATGCGTGTCCACTGAACTGGGGGAAGTCCAGAACGTATTTGACGCACTTGTTAAAAATGCCCCAGGACAAAGGCCTTATAAAGCAAAACGCCACCGATGATGAGCGGCATGAGGGTGTAGCCCAAGAAATGGACGGCAAGCCCACCCCTATCACCAAATTTCTCCTTCATTGGTCCCAGCTTCGCGAACTGGTGGGGCGCTATCTGCCTAGCAATCAAAGTGTATATACCAAATGTAACGGCAAAAAATCCGATAATGGTGTTCATTTCCATTTGTGAGACTCCTTTTTAGTTTTTAACAGCTAATTCAACGACAAATTACAGCTATCCAAAATGCGCTTATCCCGAGGCACTAGGAAAGTCATTCATTAAATTATTTTCAAAATCAAACTACTACCGGCCCACCAAATATGACGCACCGGGAAATAAGCGCCAGTTGTCGGTTTCTCCCCGAATCAGTGGAGCGCCTATTTACAATTTAACGTTCTGACTATTCCATGATTTTCATTAGGTTACAAGCCAAGAGAGACCACGTTCACAGAGTTCTACGACAGTTGTCGTCTATTTCCACTATCGACCGTGAATTTGCAGTGGCCCACGCCCTGTTTGAACTCGGGCGTATACAGCCGGGCAGGGAGGCCGGCCCAGTGTGACCCTGGGCCGGAGTGATGCAGTAAGAAGGTCGTTTACTTCTTCAACCCCATCTCCTCAATCGAAATCTCCCGCATCTTGAACTTCTGAATCTTCCCGGTCACGGTCATCGGGAAGGAGTCCACAAACTTGTAGTTCTTTGGAATCTTGAAGTGGGCGATTTTGCCTTTGCAGAAGGCCTGCAGGTCCTCACCGGTTACCGGGTCTGTGTCTGGGCGTAGTTTTACCCAGGCGATCAGTTCTTCGCCGTATTTTTCATCGGGTATGCCGGTTACCTGTACGTCTTCGATGGCGGGGTGGGTGTAGAGGAATTCTTCGATTTCTTTCGGGTAGATGTTCTCGCCGCCGCGAATCACCATGTCTTTGATGCGGCCGACGATCTGGATGTAGCCGTCTTCGTCCATGGTGGCCAGGTCGCCGGTGTGCATCCAGCCGCCGTCGTCTATGGCTTCACGGGTTTTCTCTTCGTTGTTCCAGTACTTCAGCATCACGCTGTAGCCACGGGTGCAGAGTTCGCCAATTTCGCCACGGGGCACCACGTTTCCGGTGCCGGGGTCGACAATCTTGGTTTCCAGGTGGGGCTGTGTTCGGCCCACGGTGGTGACCTGTTTTTCGAACGGGTCTTCGGAGCTGGTCTGGGTGGATACCGGGCTGGTTTCGGTCATGCCGTAGGCAATCTGCACTTCCTTCATGTTCATCTTGCCGTTGACCTTTTTCATCACTTCCGCCGGGCAGATGGAGCCGGCCATGATGCCGGTGCGCAGGGTGGAGAGGTCGTAGGTGTCGAACTCCGGGTCGGCCAGTTCGGCGATGAACATGGTGGGCACGCCGTACAGGGCGGTGGCTTTTTCCTGGTGCACGGCCTGCAGTACGGTTTTCGGGTCAAAGCCTTCGCCCGGGTAGATCATGGCGGTGCCGTGGGTAATGCAACCCAAGTTGCCCATCACCATGCCGAAGCAGTGGTACAGGGGCACGGGGATAACCAGGCGGTCGTTCTCGGTCAGGCGCTGGCTTTCACCTACAAAGTAGCCGTTGTTGAGGATGTTGTGGTGGGTGAGGGTGGCGCCCTTGGGGTTGCCGGTGGTGCCGGAGGTGAACTGGATGTTGATGGGGTCATCAAACTGCAGCTCGCTCTGGCGTTGGCTGAGATCGGCTTCGGAAACGTCACCGGCAAAACCGATGAATTCTCTCCAGGTCCACATGCCGTCGTGTTTGTCTTCGTGCATGTTGATCACGGCGCGCAGGTCTGGCAGGTGATCGGCTTTAAGTTTGCCGGGGGCGCTGCGTTTCAGCTCTGGCGCCAGCTCGTAGATCATTTCCCGGTAGTTGGAGGCTTTGAAGCTGTCTGCGGTGACCAGGGTGGTGATGCCGGCCAGGTTGAGGGCGTATTGCAGTTCGTGCACGCCGTAGGCCGGGTTGATGTTCACCAGAATGGCGCCCACTTTGGCGGTGGCGAACTGGGTAACGGTCCACTCATACCGGTTGGGAGACCAGATGCCTACCCGGTCGCCGCGTTTGACGCCGATGGCCATGAAGGCGCGGGCAGCTTCGTTGACCTTTTCAACGAACTCTTTGTAAGTCCAGCGGATGTCCTGGTGCAGGCACACCAGGGCGTCGTTGTTGGGGAATTTTTCGGCGGTGCGGTCGAGCATATCGCCGATGGTCATGCCCAGTAGCGGTTTGTCAGCGGTGCTGCTGGTGTAGCTCGGGAGAGTCTTGCTCATGTCTCTGCCTCCATTTGTTTTTGTAGTTGAGGGCTGGCAAGTCAACGCACTTGCTAGCGACTCTGGCTGTGGTATTCGGGGTTGGGTTGCATGTCGCTGGCGATGGCCACGCGGTTACTCATGTTGTAAAAGCCGATCAGGTTGCTCAGGTCCCAGATGCCTCGGTCACTCAGGCCGGCGTCTCGCAGGGCCTGGGTGTGTTCTTCGGTCACCAGGGCGGGTGTGCGGGTGAGCAGGGAGGCGAAATCGAGCATGGCCCGCTGGCGCTTGTCGAGTTTGGCGCTGCGGTAGTTCATCACCATGTGTTCGCCCAGGGCTGGGTCGCCGCTCAGTACCCGCACGGCGGCGCCGTGGGCGACCAGGCAGTAGAAGCATTTGTTCTCTGAGGAGACGACCACGGCGACCATTTCCCGCTCGAGTTTGCTGAGTTCGCTTTCGCCGAGCATGAGTTCGTTGTAGAGGCGGGTGAAGCCTTCGAGCTGTTTGAGGTTGTGGCTGTAGGCGGTGAGTACGTTGGGGATCATGCCGAGTTTTTCCTGGCAGATCTGGAAGTACTTTTGGGTGTCTTCGGGCATGTCGCTGATCTCCGGGATGGGGAGATCCAGGGCGACGACATTCTTATTGTTGCTCATCCGCAGTTTCCTCCAAGGGCCTGGCCGACTTTGGAACCGTTGTGGCGGTTCAGCTGGTTGCTGATCCAGTCGCCGGTGGCTACTAACTTTTCGAGATCAACGCCCGTTGCTATACCCAGGCCGTTCAGCAGGTATAGCACGTCTTCGGTGGCCACGTTGCCGGAGGCGCCTTTGGCGTAGGGGCAGCCGCCGAGGCCGGCGACGGAGGCGTCGATGATCGAGACGCCTTCTTCCAGCACCGCATACAGGTTGGCCAGGGCCTGGCCGTAGGTGTCGTGGAAGTGGGCGGCGAGTTTGTCCAAGGGTACGTGGGCGGCGACGGCTTCGAGCATGCGTTTGGCTTTTAGCGGGGTGCCCACGCCGATGGTGTCGCCCAGGGAGATTTCGTGGCAGCCCATGTCGTACAGGGCTTTGGCTACGGTGGCCACCTGTTCGGGCGCGATGTCGCCTTCGTAGGGGCAGCCCATCACGGTGGAGACGTAGCCGCGCACGGGGATGCCGTGTTTTCGGGCTTCTTCCAGCACCGGGGCGAAGCGTTCGAGGCTTTCCGCGATGGTGCAGTTGATGTTCTTTTTGGTGAAGGATTCGGACGCGGCGCCGAATACGGCGACTTCATCGGCTTTCGCGGCCAGGGCACCCTCGAAGCCTTTCAGGTTCGGGGTGAGGGCGGAGTAGCGTACGCCGGGTTTGCGGGTGATGCCGGCCATCACGTCGGCGGCGTCGGCCATTTGTGGCACCCATTTGGGCGACACAAAGCTGGCGGCTTCGATGTGGCTCAGGCCGCAGTCGGCCAGGCGGTCGATCAGGCCGGTTTTGATGGCGGTGGCAATCACCGCGCCGGGCTCGTTTTGCAGGCCGTCCCGGGGGCTCATCTCAACCAGGCGCACCTGTTTGGGAAAGGCCATCAGCCTGCCTCCTCTTCTGCGTCTGCGGTGACTTCAATGGCGATCAGTTCGGCACCTTCAGACACCTGGTCGCCTTCGGCGAAGAAGATGTCGGTGACGACTCCGTCAGCCGGGGCTTTGATGGCGTGTTCCATTTTCATGGCTTCCATGATCACCAGGCTTTGACCGGCTTTAACCTTGTCGCCGACTTTGGCCTGTACCGCCACGATGGCGCCGTTCATGGGCGCGGCCAGGCTGCCTTCGCCGGCCATTTCTTCAAAGCCGTAGCTTTCTTTGTAGAGGGTGCAGTTGAAGGTGTCGCCTTCGTAGAAGAGCACCAGCTGGTCGTTGTGCAGGTTGCCGTGAACGCTGATGCGATGGCCGTTAATCACCGCCTGCAGGTAGTCGTCATCCAGGCGCATGGTGAGGTTGTACACGCTGCCGCCCACGTAGACCTGGTAACGGTCGTCCCGCTCCAGAACTTTCAGGTCGTGGATGTCGTCGCCAACCTGCAACTGCAATGGCTGGGCGTATTCGGAGTTCATGCGCCAGCTGTTCTGGCGGGCGAAGGGCGACCAGGGGTCTGTGCTGATCACTTCCCGGGATTTGCGTTGTTCCAGCACAAAGCCGGCGGCCAGCACCAGGGCTTTGTGGGTATCCAGCCTGGATTTCGGGAACAGCAGTTCCCGGTGGTCGTCTATGAAACCGGTGGTCAGGTCCGCTTCCCGGAACGGCTGGGCGTCGGCCAGGGCGTGCAGGAAGCGGATATTGGTTTTCACGCCGGCAATGCGGTAGTGCTCCAGGGCCTGGACCATGCGGTTGATGGCCTGGTCCCGGGTTTCGTCCCACACGATCAGCTTGGCGATCATCGGGTCGTAGTGGATGCTGATGTCGTCGCCTTCTGTGACGCCGGTATCCACCCGAACATGGGCGCTTTCATCCGGGGTGCTCAGGTAGCGCAGGTTGCCGGTGGCGGGCAGGAAGTCCTGGTCCGGGTCTTCGGCGTAGATGCGCGCTTCCAGGGCGTGGCCCCGGGTTTTTACCTGGGATTGCTCCAGTGGCAGGGGCTCGCCCCAGGCCACTTTCAGCTGCCATTCCACCAGATCCTGGCCGGTGACCATTTCGGTGACAGGGTGTTCCACCTGCAGGCGGGTGTTCATTTCCATGAAGAAGAAAGAGCCGTCCACGTCGTACAGGAATTCGACGGTGCCGGCACCCACGTAGTTGATGGCTTGTGCGGCTTTAACGGCGGCTTCGCCCATGGCTTTGCGGGTTTCGTCACTCAGGCCCGGCGCCGGGGCTTCTTCCAGTACTTTCTGGTGGCGGCGCTGCACGGAGCAGTCCCGTTCCGCCAGGTACACGCCCTTGCCGCTCTGGTCGCAGAACACCTGGATTTCCACGTGCCGTGGCTGGGTCAGGTAGCGTTCGATGAGCATGTCCGGGTTGCCGAAGGCGTTCTTCGATTCCCGTTTGGCGGCGGCCAGGGCGTCGTCGAAGTCTTCCATGCGTTCCACCACCCGCATGCCTTTGCCACCGCCACCGGCAACGGCTTTCAGCAGCAGTGGGAAGCCGCATTTCTCGGCCTCCTGGCGCAGGGTTTCCGGGGATTGGTCGTCGCCGTGG
This sequence comes from Marinobacter sp. GH_1, assembly GCF_048595985.1. Taxonomy (NCBI): domain Bacteria; kingdom Pseudomonadati; phylum Pseudomonadota; class Gammaproteobacteria; order Pseudomonadales; family Marinobacteraceae; genus Marinobacter; species Marinobacter sp. GH_1. Next base: position 1,264,253 of record NZ_CP184460.1, read on the forward strand.
TAGCCGGGCACCAGCGGTACGCCGGCTTTTTCCATAATGGCCTTGGCGGCGGATTTGGAACCCATGGCGGCAATAGCCGATGAGGGCGGGCCAATGAAGACGATGTCGTTGGCTTCGCAGGCTTCGGCAAACTGGGTGTTCTCAGACAGGAAACCGTAGCCCGGATGGACCGCCTGGGCACCGCTTTCCTTGGCAATTTCGATGATCTTGTCGGCTTTCAGGTAGCTCTCGGAGCTGGGGGCCGGGCCAATGTGGAAGGCTTCGTCTGCCATGGCCACATGCCGAGCGTCTGCGTCTGCATCGGAATACACGGCAACGCAGCGGATGCCCATGCGATGGGCGGTATGTATGATCCGGCAGGCGATTTCGCCGCGGTTGGCAATCAGAATTTTGCTGAACATTGTTGTTATTCCTCCGGAACCCAGTTGGCCTTGCGCTTGTTCAGAAAGGCGCTGAGGCCTTCCTGTCCCTCTGCACCCACCCGGATGTCCGCGATGCGTTGTGCGGTGTCGTCGATCACGTCCTGGCCGATCACCTTGTGGCTGACGGCGAATACCAGATCTTTGGCGGCTTTCATGGCTTCCGGGCCATTGAGGGCAAGCTGCAAAAGCAGTTCGTCGCAGCGGCGTTCCATGGCGCTCTCGTCTTCACACACTTCATGCACCAGGCCGAAGTGCTCGGCTTGCCGGGCGGTGAAAACTTCGGCGCTGATAAAGTAGCGCCGGGCCTGGCGCTCACCGATGGCGCGCACCACGTAGGGGCTGATCACGGCGGGAATGAGGCCCAGTTTGACTTCGCTCAGGCAGAAGCTGGCCTTCTCGGTGGCCAGTACGATGTCGCAGCAGGCGGCCAGGCCAACGGCGCCTCCGAAGGCGGCACCCTGCACCAGGCCGATCACCGGCTTGGACAGGTGGTTGAGCACGTTCATCAACCGCGCCAGTTGCCGCGAGTCGTCCAGGTTTTCCTGTCGGCTGTTGTCGGCCATGCGGCGCATCCAGCCCAGATCCGCCCCGGCGGAGAAGTGTTTGCCTTCGGAGCGCAGGATGACAACGTGGGTGTTGTTGTCTGCGTCTACCTGTTCCAGCGCCTTGATCAGTTGCTGGATGATCACGTCGTCAAAGGCGTTGCGTTTGTCCGGGCGGTTGAGCACAACCTCGGTGACACCCTTGGCGCGGTGATTGAGGCGAACCGCTGGTTCCTGATCGGTCATGGCGATGTCCTCCATCACATCCGGAACACGCCGAAGCGTGTTGGCTTGGCGGGTCGGTTGAGGGTGGCAGACAGGCTCAGGGCAACCACTTCGCGGGTCTGGGCCGGGTCGATCACGCCGTCGTCCCAGAGGCGCGCGCTGGCGTAGTAGGGGTGGCCCTGGTGTTCGTAGGTGTCGATGATCGGCTGCTTGAATTTGGCTTCTTCGTCGCTGCTCCAGTCCTGGCCTTTGCGCTCTATGCCTTCCCGTTTGACGGTGGCGAGCACGCCGGCGGCTTGTTCACCGCCCATCACGGAGATGCGGGCGTTCGGCCACATCCACAAGAAATCCGGGCTGTAGGCGCGGCCGCACATGCCGTAGTTGCCCGCGCCGAAAGAGCCGCCGATCAGTACGGTGATTTTCGGTACGTTGGCACAGGCCACGGCCATGACCATTTTGGCGCCGTGTTTGGCGATGCCTTCGGCCTCATATTTCTGGCCCACCATAAAGCCGGTGATGTTCTGCAGGAACAGCAGCGGGATGTTGCGCTGGCAGCACAGCTCGATGAAGTGCGCGCCTTTCTGGGCGGATTCGCTGAACAGGATGCCGTTGTTGGCGATGATGCCCACCGGGTAACCGTGGATGTGGGCAAAGCCGGTGACCAGGGTCTGGCCGTAATAGCGTTTGAATTCGTCGAATTCGGAGCCGTCGACAATGCGGGCGATCACATCGCGCACGTCGAACTGCTTGCGCAAGTCGGTGCCGACGATGCCGTAGATTTCTTCGGCGCTGTACAGGGGCGCTTTGGGTTTGCGGATTTCCACGTCCACCGGTTTGCGGCGGTTGAGGTTGGAGATGCAGCGCCGGGCGATGTCCAGGGCGTGGGCGTCGTTTTCGGCGTAGTGGTCGGCCACGCCGGAGATTTTGCAGTGTACGTCTGCGCCGCCCAGGTCTTCGGCGCTGACCACTTCGCCGGTGGCGGCTTTCACCAGCGGCGGGCCGGCCAGGAAGATGGTGCCTTGATCGCGCACGATGATGGATTCATCGGCCATGGCGGGCACGTAGGCGCCGCCGGCCGTGCACAGGCCCATAACGACGGCGATCTGGGGGATGTCGTCGGCGCTCATGCGGGCCTGGTTGTAGAAGATGCGGCCGAAGTGGTCGCGGTCCGGGAAGACTTCGTCCTGCCTTGGCAGGTTGGCGCCGCCGGAGTCCACCAGGTAGATGCAGGGCAGGCGGTTTTCCAGGGCGATTTCCTGGGCGCGCAGGTGTTTTTTGACCGTGAGCGGGTAGTAGCTGCCGCCTTTGACGGTGGCGTCGTTGGCGATGATCATGCATTCGGTGCCGGAGACGCGGCCCACTCCGGCCACCACGCCAGCTGCCGGGACTTCTTCGTCGTAGACGTTGTAGGCGGCGAACTGGCCGATTTCGAGGAACGGGGAGCCGTCATCCAGGAGGCGGTTGATGCGCTCTCTGGGCAGCAGTTTGCCGCGGGCGATGTGGCGTTCCTGGTAGCTTGGGCCGCCGCCTTGCTGGATGGTGGCGACTTTTTCTTTCAGGTCTGCGACGGCTTTGGCCATGGCGTTCTGGTTGGCCAGGAACTCATCGGACCTCGGGTTTATTTTACTTTGCAGTATCGTCATGTTTTCCCAGCCTCGGGTGTCGGGGCGTCGGGCCTGGTGGGGTGTCTTTCCGGGAAACGCTACGAGCACATCCATGTGCGCTTGGCTGTGGCCATCCTTGGCCACAGACATTCCCGGAAAGACACCCCACCAGGCCCTCGTCGTACTTTGGGTGCTGGCTTCCTTAACGCTCTGGAAGCCCCTGGCTTGGAACGGCGTTTACTTGTTCAGGAACAGCTCTCGCCCGATCAGCATCCGTCGAATCTCGGACGTGCCGGCACCGATTTCATAAAGTTTGGCGTCTCGCAGCAGGCGGCCGGTCGGGTATTCGTTGATGTAGCCGTTGCCGCCGAGCAGCTGGATGGCGTCCAGGGCCAGTTTGGTGGCCATTTCGGCGGAGTAGAGGATGGCGCCGGCGGCGTCTTTGCGGGTGGTTTCGCCGCGGTCGGCGGACATGGCGACCATGTAGACGTAGGATTTGGCGGTGTTCATCCAGGTGTACATGTCGGCGACTTTGCCCTGTACCAGTTCGAATTCGCCGATGGCCTGGCCGAACTGTTTGCGTTCGCGGATGTAGGGAACGACCACGTCCATGGCGGCTTGCATGATGCCCAGCGGGCCGCCGGAGAGGACGAGGCGTTCGTAGTCGAGGCCGCTCATCAGGACTTTGGCGCCGTTGCCTTCGCCGCCGAGGACGTTCTCTTTGGGTACTTTGCAGTCTTCGAACACCAGTTCACAGGTGTTGGAGCCGCGCATGCCGAGTTTGTCGAGTTTCTGGTGGCGGCTGAAGCCGGGGTAGTCGCGTTCTACGATGAATGCGGTGACGCCTTTGGAGCCGGCTTTTACGTCGGTTTTGGCGTAGATCACGTAGGTGTGAGCGTCCGGGCCGTTGGTGATCCACATTTTGTTGCCGTTGAGCACGAAGTGGTCGCCTTCGTCACGGGCACTGAGTTTCATGGAGATAACGTCAGAGCCGGCGTTGGGCTCAGACATGGCGAGGGCGCCGATGTGTTCGCCGCTGACCAGTTTGGGCAGGTATTTCTGCTTTTGCTCTTCGGTGCCGTTGCGGTGAATCTGGTTTACACACAGGTTGGAGTGGGCGCCGTAAGACAAGCCAACGGAGGCGGAGGCGCGGCTGATTTCTTCCATGGCGATGACGTGCGCCAGGTAGCCCATGTCTGAGCCGCCGTATTGCTCGCCCACGGTGATACCCAGCAGGCCCATGTCGCCCATTTTCCGCCACAGGTCCATGGGGAACTCGTTGTTGCGGTCGATCTCTTCAGCGCGCGGTGCGATTTCAGCAGCGGCGAAGCCGTTGATCTGTTCGCGCAGCATGTCGAGGGTTTCGCCGAGACCGAAATTGAGTTCTGAGTATTGTGATTTCATCGTTGGCTACCTTGTTGTTCTTGAATTGGGTCTGTGTGCTTCGTCACGCTCAGGTGACGGTTTGTTTGGATGCTTTTTGCCCTGCGTCCTGCTGTTTCTTTTTCTTCTGCAGCTCGTCCAGTGCTTCGCGGCACCGGGTTTCGGCGGTTTCGATTTCCATTTCCGCCTGGGCGATGTCGTTTTTCTGTTGTTCGAGCTGGGCGCGCCTGTCGGCGAGGATTTCCAACATCTTCAAAAGCTGTTTTTCGTTACCGGTGAGGGTTTCGTCCCACAGGTCGAACAGTTCTCTGGTTTCTGCCAGGGAGAAACCCATGCGCTTGCCCCGGAGAATAAGCTTCAACCGAACCCGGTCTTTGGTGCTGAAGATCCGGGTTTGGCCCCTTCGGGTGGGCTTGAGCAGGCCCTGATCCTCGTAGAATCGGATGCTTCGGGTTGTCACGTCGAACTCCTGGGAGAGCTCGCTGATGCTGAAGGTTCTTTTTTCGTTCATCACGATTTCCTTTTTAGACCAAGGTTAGATAAAGTTTACGTAAACGTAAAGTAGTTTTCGGGTCCGATTTTCAACAAATACAATCCTGAGAATAGGAGTGCATGATGGAATTCAAGAATGTGGCGGCCATTGTAACAGGCGGGGCGTCCGGGCTGGGCGAGGGCGCCGCGCGTGCGCTGTCGGCGGCCGGGTGCAAGGTGGCCATCCTGGATCTTCAAAAAGAGCAGGGCGAAAAGGTGGCCGCAGACATTGGCGGTATTTTTGTCGGGTGCGATGTCAGCTCTGCGGAAAGTGCCGAGGCCGCCATCAACGCTGCGCGGGAAGCCCATGGCCCCTGCGGTATTGCGGTGAACTGCGCAGGCATTGCGCCGGCGGCGAAGATCCTGGGCCGGGAAGGTGTGATGCCACTGGACAGCTTCAGCAAGGTGATTCAGGTAAACCTGATTGGTACCTTCAACATCCTTCGCCTGGCCGCAGCGGACATGGCCCAGCGTGAGCCCAACGCCGATGGCGAGCGTGGTGTGATCATCAATACGGCTTCTGTAGCGGCTTACGAGGGCCAGATTGGCCAGGCCGCCTACAGTGCTTCCAAGGGCGGGGTTGTGGCACTGACTCTGCAATCCGCCCGCGAGCTGGCCCGTGAAGGTATCCGCGTGAACACCATCGCCCCCGGCCTGTTTATGACACCGATGATGGCCGGTATGCCGGAAGAAGTGCAGGAGAGCCTGGCGGCGACACTGCCGTTTCCCAAGCGATTGGGTAAGCCGGAAGAGTTCGGCATGATGGTAGACCAGATGGTGCGCAACCCGATTCTGAACGGCGAAGTGATTCGTCTGGACTGCGCCCTGCGCATGGCGCCCAAGTGAATTGATGCAAACCACCCGCCACAAGCGGGTTCAGGCAATTGGATTCGCCACAAGCGAACGAATAACAACAGGTGAGTAATATGACCAACCACGTCGATCAAGAAGAATTGGCCATGTTTCGGGAGTCGGTGATCAAGGCCCTGGAAGCCGAGGTGAAACCGCACTACGAAGCCTGGGAGAAAAGCGGCATCGTGCCACGGGAGCTCTGGAACACCTTGGGCAACGCCAGTTTGCTGTGTGTCGACGTGCCGGAAGACTGCGGCGGCATTGGGGCGCCTTTCCAGTTTTCTGTGGTGGTGGGCGAAGAAATGGCCCGCATGGGCTTCGGGGCGCTGTCTACCAACGTGATGGTGCACTCGGACATCGTGGCGCCTTACCTCAGCCACATCGGCAACGAGGCCCAACGCCAGCAATGGTTGCCAAAAATGGTCTCCGGCGAAGCCGTCGGCGCCATCGCCATGACCGAACCGGGCGCGGGCAGTGACCTGCAGGCCATGCGTACCAGTGCGGTAAAGGATGGTGACGATTACATCCTCAATGGCTCCAAAACCTTCATCACCAACGGCCAGCACGCCGACATGGTGATCGTTGCCGCCAAAACCGACCCGAAAGCTGGCGCCCGGGGCATCAGTTTGTTCCTGGTGGACACCTCATTGCCGGGCTTCAGCAAAGGCCGCAACCTGGACAAAATCGGCCAGCACTCCGGCGATACCTCCGAGCTGTTCTTCTCTGACATGCGCATTCCCTCATCGGCTTTGCTAGGCGAGGAAGGGCAGGGCTTCATGTACCTGATGCGGGAACTACCCCGCGAACGCCTGGTGATCGGCGCCTTGGGCGTTGCCGCCGCCCGAGGCTCCCTGGACCTGACCATTGCCTACGCCCAGGAGCGGGTGCTGTTCGGCCAGAAGCTCAGCCAGCTGCAAAACACCCGCTTCGAAATCGCCCGTATGGAGACGGACTACCGCATCAACAAGGCGTTTGTTGACCAGTGCATCCGCGAATACGAAGACGGCAAACTGGATGCGCCCACGGCGTCCATGGCCAAGTACAGCGCCACGGAGATGCAGTGCCGGGTGGCCGATGGTTGTTTGCAGTTATTTGGGGGCTACGGTTACACCACCGAATATCCGATTTCCCGGAACTTTATCGATGCTCGGGTGCAGAGGATTTACGGCGGTACTTCAGAGGTGATGAAAGAGATTATTGCCCGTTCGGTACTTGGGCGCTGAGGGGGCTGGCTTGGGCCCCCAGCCTTCCGGTTTGCGGGCGGGCTTGCGGGGTGGCTGTTGGATTTTTTTTGGAAAAACAACTCGCTTCGCTCAGACATCTTTTTCCGGCAAAAAATCCAACAACCACCCCGCGCCGACGGGCATTGGCGGGTATTCGCTTGGTAGTCGCACCGGTATTTTTTGTACCAAACAAGGAAATGATCGAATTAGTGCAACGCTCTCTTCAAACCTGAGGTTGCTTTCGATTCTTTTTACCCTTGGCATTCCTGTACTGCACGTCGGTAGGGGGGTATGGGGTATTTTTCTGGCAGGGAAAAAGATGTCTGAGCGAAGCGAGTTGTTTTTCCCAGAAGAAAAATACCCCATACCCCCCGTACCCGCCCGCACACCGGAAAGGCTAGGAACCCAAACAAGACCGATGAGCAAAATAAGAACACCAACTAGATTCCGTTGCAGGAGAACATAAAACATGAACAACGATATCGTAATAGCTGGCTCCGCCAGAACCCCGATGGGGGGCATGATGGGCTCTTTGAGCTCTGTGCGTTCACCGGAACTGGGTGCGGTTTCCATCAAGGCGGCCATTGATCGTGCCGGGCTGCAGCCGGCCGATATACAGGAAATCATCATGGGCTGCGTGCTACCCGCCGGCCTCGGCCAAGCACCTGCGCGGCAGGCATCCCGCGCTGCCGGTATTCCGGACAGCAGTGGCTGCACCACCATCAACAAAATGTGCGGCTCCGGCATGCAAGCCGTCATCATGGCCCACGACCAGATCAAAGCCGGCACCAACAACATCATGATCGCCGGTGGTATGGAGAACATGAGCCAGGCACCGTATCTGTTACCGAAAGCCCGCGCCGGCATGCGCATGGGCCACGGCCAGGTGATGGACAGTATGTTCCTGGATGGCCTGGAAGACGCCTACGAAGGCGGGCTGATGGGCGTATTTGCCCAGCGCACCGCTGATAAATTCAACATCACCCGCCAGGCCATGGACGAGTTCGCCATCGGTTCCCTGCAAAAGGCCCTGGCGGCCATCGAGAACGGCTGGTTCCGGGATGAAATCGTTCCGGTTACCGTCTCTGGCCGGGGTGGTGATACCGAGGTCGACACCGACGAACAACCCGGTAATGCCAAGCCAGAAAAGATCCCGCAACTGAAACCGGCCTTCGCCAAAGACGGCTCGGTAACCGCCGCCAACTCCAGCTCCATCAGCGATGGGGCCTCCGCGCTGGTGTTGGCATCTGCCGCCGAAGCCGATGCCCGTGGCCTGATTCCCCAAGCCAGAATCGTGGCTCACGCCACCCATGCCCGCTTGCCGGCAGAGTTCACGCTGGCGCCCATCGGCTCCATTGAGAAAGTGCTGAAGAAAGCCGGCTGGACGTTGGATGATGTCGACCTGTTCGAGATCAACGAAGCCTTCGCAGTGGTCACCCTGGCCGCCATCAATGAGCTGAAATTACCTGCGGAAAAGGTCAACGTGCACGGCGGCGCCTGCGCCCTGGGCCACCCCATCGGCTCCTCTGGCTCCCGTATCATCATTACCCTGATCAACGCCCTCAAACAACGTGGCCTGAAGCGTGGTGTGGCATCGCTGTGCATTGGTGGTGGTGAAGCAACTGCGGTGGCCATCGAGGTGGTCTGAGTTCCGCTCTGAGCCTTCTGGTTTTGGTGTGGGGGTGGTTTGGGCTCCTGGCCTTCCGGTTGTGGGGGCGGGTACGCGGGGTGTGGGGTATTTTCTTCTGGGAAAAACAACTCGCTTCGCTCAGACATCTTTTTCCCTGCTAGAAAAATACCCCACACCCCCCTACCGACGTGCAGCACAGGTATACCAAGGGGAAAAAAACAAATGTAGTTATTTAGCGAATACCCGCCAATGCCCGTCGGCGCGGGGTGGTTGTTGGGTTTTTTGCCGGAAAAAGATGTCTGAGCGAAGCGAGTTGTTTTTCCAAAAAAAATCCAACAGCCACCCCGCAAGCCCGCCCGCACATCCGGAAGGCTGGGCGCCCAAGCCCAAGCCCGATGACCAGGAACCAAGAACGCGTTGACCCCAGTCATGAACCGTAACGTCTGATTTGTTAGGCTTCCGTGCAAATAAGCCATATCACGGGGAGCCAGGTACCGTTGACCAAGCGCCACGAGTTTATTGAAGAATCCCGAAAGCAATGGAGTTCCGAGCCCGCATTTGTTTTCTCCATGGCCGCTGCAGCCGTCGGCCTCGGGAACCTCTGGCGGTTTCCCTACATGGTTGGGGAGAACGGTGGCGGGGCTTTCGTGGTGGCCTATCTGCTGGCGCTTGTGGTTGTCGTTCTGCCGATCATGATTCTGGAGGTCGCAGCCGGACGGCTGTCTGAGGGCAGTACCGTTCAGACTTTCCGGCAGGTGAACCGGTTTGGGGCCATCTACGGCTGGTTTGTGGTGCTGATCACCATGGCCATCACCAGCTATTACCTGGTGATTACCGGCTGGACGCTGGGCTATGCGGTGGATGCTGCCACGGACGACCTCCGCGTGTTCAGTGAATACAGTGCCGGTTACAACTCGCTATGGTACTTCCTGATCGTAACGGTACTGGCTGCCATCATCCTGGCTCGGGATGTGAAGGCTATCGAGGTCTTCTCGAAAATGCTGATGCCCGTGCTGCTGTTGGTGATGATCGGGCTGATGCTGTTTGCCTCGACGACGCCGGGTTGGGAGCAAACCAAATCCTTCTTCTTTGACGTGGACTGGAGCCGGCTTGCAGACGGTCGTCTGTGGGCGTTTGCCTTCGGGCAAGCCTTTTATACTCTCGCCATTGGGCAGGGATATCTGGTCACCTATGGCAGTTTTGTTCCCCGCAAAACCCACGTGCCCCGAGCTTGCCTGGTCGTTGCCGGTACCGAGACCAGTGTTGCCTTGCTGGCGGGATGGATGATTTTCCCGTTTGTGTTCAGTCTGGGCATGGAGCCTACCGAAGGCAGTCAGCTGGCGTTTGTGACCATGCCGCAAGTGTTCGAAGACATGCGTGGTGGTTACTGGGTTGGCGTGCTCTTCTTCGCGCTGTTCTTCATGGCCGCATTCAGTTCCAGCCTGGCGGGCCTGAAGGTGATGATTGCCGCGGTGGCGGAGGAGTTCCGGCTGAGTAACGTTGCCGCAGTGAGTATCGTAACGGTTGTCATGCTAGTGCTTGGTACCGCCTCAGCACTCAGTTTCACGCCCCTTGAATGGACCATTGCCGGTGAGCCGGTGCTGGACGTTATTGATCGTGTGGCTGGTGGCAACGTGATTATCTTCTCCGGAGTATTCGGTGCCGCATTGTTCTGCTGGTTCATCCCGCCCCAACGCATCCGTACGGTTTTGGGTACAGAGAGCCGCTGGTGGGAGTGGCGTATTTACCTGGTCGGGCGGTTTCTGCCGGTGCTGGTGTTGTTATGGATTGTAGTCACCTATGCGCTCAGTCAGCTTGGTTTTGGTTAGTAGCCCTCTGGGTGTGGAGGTGAGGTCTTATTTGGGCTCCCAGCCTTTCGAATTTGCGGGCGGGCTTGCGGGGTGGCTGGCATTGGCGGGCATCCGCTTGATAAAAGCACTTGTCGTTTTTGCACTCAGGAAGGGAAAGGCTCGACTCGGTGCAACGGTCACGCGCACTTCGGGATACCTTCTTTTCTTTTACCCTCGGTATTCCTGTGCTGCCCGTCGGTAGGGGGGTATGGGGTATTTTTCTGGCAGGGAAAAAGATGTCTGAGCACAGCGAGTTGTTTTTCCCAGAAGAAAAATACCCCATACCCCGCGTACCCGCCCGCAAACCAAACAGGCTAGGAGCCCAACCCAGAAACCCAAGTCAACACTCAAGAAGCCCGAAACTGCCGGGCATCAAGCTTGAGCTTGCCCAGGCGGGAATTGAGGGTCGTTGGCTTGATGCCAAGAAGTGCCGCCGCCCCGTCGTCTCCGAAAATGCGCCCGCCAGTCATTTTCAGCGCCTTGATCAGGTTCTGTTTCTCCAGCTCCTTCAAGTCTACCTCGGTCAACAACTCACTGTCGTAGTGGCGCGATGGCGTTGAGTTTGCTGCGGTATGCGCGGGAGTCTCGGAACCGGGAAGGTCCAGATCCAGGCGGCCATCGGCGGTAATCACCTGGCGTTCGATGACGTTTTCCAGTTCCCGAACGTTGCCCGGCCAGTGGTAGGCCTTGAGGGTCACCACGTCTCGTTCTGTCAGAACCAGCGGTGGCCGGTTGAACTTCTGGCAGGCCCGGTTCAGGAATTCCTGGGCCAGCATGGGAATATCTTCAAGCCGCCTGCGCAGGGGAATGGATTCGATAGGGAAGACATTGAGGCGAAAATACAGATCTTCCCGGAAGGTCTTCTCCTGTACCTCTGTTTTTAGATCCCGGTTGGTGGCGGCAATCACTCTTACATCGACGGCGCGAGTCTTGTTCTCACCCACGCGTTCGAACTGCTGATCCTGAAGCACCCGCAACAGCTTGCCCTGCAATTCCAAAGGGATTTCACCCACTTCATCCAGAAACAGGGTGCCGCCGTCGGCCAGTTCGAATCGGCCGATTCTGTCGTTCACGGCGCCGGTGAAGGCGCCTTTGATGTGGCCGAAGAACTCGCTCTCAAACAGGTCTTTTGGAATGGCCGCGCAGTTTACCCGGATCAGCGGGCGGTCGCGTCGGGTGCTGGCCTGGTGGATGGCTCGGGCAATCAATTCCTTGCCAGTGCCGGATTCGCCGGTGATCAGAACGTTAGCGTCGGTAGGAGCTACCATGCCGATGCGCCGCACGATGGCCTTGATGGCGTCGCTCTGGCCGAGGATTTCGTGGAAGTGGAACTCCGCGCTGAGTTCTTCCTGCAGGTAGGCGTTTTCCATTTCCAGCCGGCGTTTCAGGCTTTCGACTTCTTCCAGTGCTGATTGCAGTTCCTTCTGGGCTTGCAGTCTGGAGGAGATGTCCCGGAACACCACGACCGCACCCACCGGGTGGCCGTTGTCCATGATCGGGGTGCTGGTGTATTCCACCGGAAACCCGGTGCCGTCTTTGCGCCAGAACCAGTCGTCGCCAACGCGCTTGATACTGCCGTCCCGGAAAGCGCCGTAGATGGGGCATTCTTTCAGCGGGAACAGGCTGCCGTCTTCGTGGGAGTGGTGCACAACGCGGTGTATTACCCGCCCCATGAGTTCATCCATTCGCCAGCCCAGCATGCGCTCGGCGGCAGGGTTGGCGAAGGTGGTGCGGCCTTCGGCGTCTACCCCGTAAATGCCTTCGCCCACGGCGTGGAGAATCAGCTGGTTCTCCCGCTCCATATCCTTGAACAGTTCTTCCACTCGCCGCCACTCCAGCAAGCCGCCCCGGTGGTAATGATTGGCTTCGTGGCGTTCGCGCAGGGTTCTCAGTTGTCGCCGGTCGCGCAGTAGCAATAACAGGGTTTGCGATTCTGCTTCTCCCACGCAGGAAGAAGAAATTTCCAGTTCAACCGTGTGGCCGTCCCGGTGTTTCAGGTGGAAGTCACGGCTCCAGCTGTGGCTTCGGAACAGGGTTTCTTCAGTGAAGTTGATCAACTGGGGCCGCTGGTCAGCGAACAGCTGGGTACATGCCATGCTGGCAATGGATTGTCTGTCGGTGCCCGCCATTCGCGCCATGGCGCTGTTTGCAGCGAGGATCAGGTCCTGGCCCGCATCCACCAGAAGGGCAGCCTCTGGCAGGTGGTTGATCCATTGGTGTGTTTCGATGCGTTCGGGCTGGTTCATGCCGGGCTTCCGCTTGAGTGACGGTAAAACCCAAACAAAGCCTGTGCCAACTACGAAAAATCGAAGCGCTCGCTACGAGAAATCGTGGTCTACGAAATATCGTAGTTGGACGGGTTAGCATTCGTTTTTATTAAACCCCATAAAAACAATGAGGTAGAGGTTTTCATAAAGTTGGCACGAACCCCGCAATAGTCATCTCAGAACGTGCTGTTTGCCAAGGCCAAATCCTGGCCGGGCAGAACCAGAGTCTTAGTTGCACCGCAAGAGTGCAAAAAAACTATCTGAGAGTAGGGAGAGTGCACCATGACAACCAAAAGCCTTGGAAACCCGTTTGACGGCGACCAGTCACTTATCCACGCGAAAACCTGTGGTTGCCCGGAATGTAAGCCTGGTGACAGCCTGCCGTCTGTATCGCTGAACCTTCGCCAGACAGGGGGCGAGCAAGCCACAGGCTCTGCGGCCGGGATGGATTCCGAAGCCATGATGGACCGTGCCATCGAAAGCGCTGTGGTGCGCTCCGTGTTCGGTCATAACGATCACAGCCGCCGCAGCTTTATGAAGATGATGGGGGCAGGGACCGCAGCCGCTTTGCTGGGCTCCGTGTTCCCCATGGACAAAGCCAAGGCGGCGGTGAAGGAGTCGCTCGGCAAGCTGGAGAAAACCAAGCTGAACGTTGGCTTTGTGCCGATCACCTGTGCCACGCCCATCATTATGGCCGCTCCGATGGGGTTTTATGAGCGCTATGGCCTGGATGTTACCGTCACCAAAACGGCCGGTTGGGCCGTGGCTCGGGACAAGTCTCTGGCGGGTGAATACGACGCCTCACACATGCTCACTCCCATGCCCCTGGCCATGACCATGGGCGCCGGTTCCACGCCGGAGCCGTTCATCATGCCGGCGGTGGAGAATATCAATGGCCAGGCCATCGTGCTGCACGTGGATCACATGGACAAGCGTGACCCAAAGCAATGGAAGGGCTTCAAGTTTGGTGTGCCGTTTGAATACTCCATGCACAACTTCCTGTTGCGCTATTACCTGGCTGAAAACGGCATTGATCCGGATAAAGACGTTCAGATCCGGGTGGTTCCGCCACCTGAGATGGTCGCCAACCTGCGCGCCGGCAACCTGGATGGCTACTTGTCACCAGACCCGTTCAACCAGCGTGCCGTCTGGGAAAAAGTCGGCTTCATTCACATGCTCACCAAAGATATCTGGGAAGGGCACCCATGCTGCGCCTTCGCCTGCAGCCAGAAGTTTGCCAGCCAGAATCCGAATACCTACGGCGCTCTGTTGCGCGCCATCATCGACGCCACCCAGTACTCCAATGAGCCTGAAAATCGCAAAGAGATCGCCGAGGCCATTGCCCCGCGGAACTACCTGAACCAGCCGGTACCGGTGATCCAGCAAGTGCTGACAGGCCGCTACGCCGATGGCCTGGGCGAGGTGCAGAACGTGCCCGACCGCATCGATTTCGACCCGTTCCCGTGGCATTCCATGGGCATGTGGATTCTGACCCAGATGAAACGCTGGGGCTACATTGAGGGCGATGTGGATTACAAGGGCATCGCTGAGCAGGTCTACCTGGCGGGTGAAACCGGCAAGCTAATGCGCGAGATGGGGTACAGCGCACCCACCGAAACCTACAAAACCCACACCATCATGGGCAAAACCTTTGATCCGGAAACTCCGGAAGAGTATGCCCGTAGCTTCGCCATCGGGAGGATTTGACCATGGCCTCGTTAAATGTGAGGGCAGCACTGCTGTCGGTGTCTTTCCTGATCCTGGCACTTGGCATGTGGGAAATGGCCACCCAGCCGCCCGCGGCGACGGAGGCTACGTCAGAGTATGAATTGCTGATGGGCGTCTCGGGGTCAGAATCTCGTGTGCCGCCGCCATCAGCAGTCATCAAAGTGGCCTGGGCGGAGCTGTCTAACCCGTTCTATGACGCGGGTGCCAACGACAAAGGCATCGGCATTCAGCTGGCCTACTCGGTTTACCGGGTGCTGACGGGGTATCTGGCGGCCATGGCGATTGCCCTGCCATTGGGCTTCCTGATCGGCATGTCACCGCTGATGTACAAGGCGCTTAACCCGTACATCCAGGTGCTGCGACCGATCTCACCCCTGGCCTGGATGCCGCTGGCCCTGTTCATCATCCAGGATTCGGATGCGTCGGCCATCTTCGTGATCTTCATCTGCTCCATCTGGCCCATGCTGCTGAACACCGCCTTCGGCGTGGCCAACGTGCGGTCGGACTGGGTCAACGTGGCCCGCACCCACGAGCTCAATCCGTTCAAGACCGCGATTACGGTGATTCTGCCGGCGGCAGCACCAACCATCCTCACCGGCATGCGCATCTCCATCGGTATCGCCTGGCTGGTGATTGTGGCGGCGGAAATGCTCGTGGGCGGAACCGGCATTGGCTACTACGTGTGGAACGAGTGGAACAACCTGGACCTCGCCAGTGTGATCTTCTCCATCCTGATGATCGGGGTGGTGGGCATGCTGCTGGACCTGGCCCTGGGCAAGGCTCAGAAGCTGGTTGAATACAAAGAATGATCGGGCAGGGCGCCGGTTGTCTGGCGCCCGCCAGAACCCTCCGACTGGAGAATTGATATGAGTAAGTCATTCCTGGAAGTAGATGGATTGTCGAAGGTATACCCGGACGGCCAGGGCGGTGAGTTGACAGTCTTCGAAGACATCCGCTTCGCCCTGCAGAAAGGCGAGTTTGTGTGCATCATCGGCCATTCCGGCTGCGGCAAATCCACCATCCTGAACGTGTTGGCCGGCCTGGACGAGGCCAGTACCGGCAACGTGGTGATGAACGGAAAAGAGGTGAAAGGCCCGGGCCTGGAGCGCGGCGTGGTGTTTCAGAACTACAGCCTGTTGCCCTGGAAAACCGCCCTGAACAACATCATCTTTGGGGTAAAGGCCCGCTGGCCCAGCTGGTCCAAAGAGAAGGTGCGAGAACACAGCGAGCGATACCTGAAAATGGTCGGTCTGGACCACGCCATGGACCGCAAGCCCTCCCAGCTGTCTGGCGGTATGCGCCAGCGGGTGAGCATCGCCCGCGCCTTCGCCACCCAGCCAGAGCTGCTGTTGCTGGATGAACCCTTTGGGGCTCTGGATGCCCTCACCCGCGGGGTGATTCAGGACGAGCTGGTAAAAATCTGGGAAGAAACCCGCCAGACCGTGTTCATGATCACCCACGATGTGGACGAGGCCATCCTGCTGTCTGACCGCATCTTCCTGATGTCCAACGGCCCCAACGCCCGCATCGCCGAAAGCGTGAAGGTGAACCTGCCACACCCGCGCTCCCGGGCCACGATCTTCCAGAACCCTGCCCACCAGAAGATTCGCCATTACCTGGTGGATTTCCTGGTGAATCGCAGCGGCTCAGCGCTGCCGGAGAAAGATGGCAGCCCGAGAGTAGTAGACCCCAGCACCGATGAGCTGACGTCCGAGCCGGTGCCGGCCGAATCCGAGACCAAGACCGAAACCACCGCGCGAGCGGTGAATGCTTGATGTTGATTGTCCACAAGAGGAAATGACCATGATGAACAAAGAACTGATGACTGCAAAAATCCTGGAAGCCAAAGTTGCCAAGGGCATGACCTGGGAAGCGATTGCTGAATCCATTGGCATGTCCCCGGTGTTCACCACCTCAGCCTGCCTGGGCATGAACAGCTTTACCGAAGACAAGGCGTTCGCCCTGTGCGAAACCCTGGGCCTGGACAAGCCGGTGGCAGAAGCATTGCAGGTGTGCCCGAAGAAAGCCTGGGAAGGCGGTGTACCCCAGGACCCGCTGATTTACCGTTTGTACGAGATTGTGGGTGTGTATGGCGACACCATGAAGGAGCTGATCCATGAGAAGTTTGGTGATGGCATTATGAGTGCGATTGATTTCACCATGGATATCGAGAAGGAGGAGAACCCCAAGGGTGACCGGGTGGTGGTTACACTTAACGGGAAGTTCCTGCCCTATAAGGCCTGGTAATTTTGAGTTTGCCCGCCCCTAGCCTTCCGGGTTTGCGGGCGGGCTTGCGGGGTGGCTGTTGGATTTTTTTTGGAAAAACAACTCGCTTCGCTCAGACATCTTTTTCCGGCAAAAAATCCAACAACCACCCCGCGCCGACGGGCATTGGCGGGTAGTCGCTTGATAAAAGCACTTGTCGTTTTTGCACTCAGGAAGCGCAAGGCTTGATTCGGTGCAGCGGTTACGCGCACTTCGGGATACTTTCGTTGCTTTTACCCTCGGAATCCCTGTGCTGCCCGTCGGTAGGGGGGTATGGGGTATTTTTCTGGCAGGGAAAAAGATGTCTGAGCGAAGCGAGTTGTTTTTCCCAGAAGAAAAATACCCCATACCCCGCGTACCCGCCCGCCAACCAGCAGGTTAGGAGCCCAAGCCAGACCCAGCCCGCAAACCGGGAAGGCCAGGAGCCCCAGTCGGGCTACGGCAGGTCAGTAACGGCCCCCGTAGATGCAGAGCTGACCACCCGGGCATACTTGGCGAGAACACCTCGAGTGAATCTTGGCTCGGGCGGCGTCCAGGCCTGGCGGCGTTTCTCCATTTCCTCTTCAGAGATCTCCAGGATGATAGAGTTGTTGACTGCATCAATGGTGATGATGTCGCCATCTTCTACCAGGGCAATCGGCCCACCAACGGCCGCCTCCGGGGTGATGTGACCAACCACGAAGCCGTGGCTGCCGCCGGAGAACCGGCCGTCGGTGATCAGGGCAACATCGCTGCCCAGGCCCTTGCCCATGATGGCGGAAGTTGGGCTGAGCATTTCCCGCATGCCGGGGCCGCCTTTGGGGCCTTCGTAGCGGATGACCAGCACATCGCCGGCCACCACGGTGCCGTCAAGGATGCGCTCCTGCGCTTCTTCTTCTGAATGGAATACCCGTGCCCTGCCGGAGAAGTGGGTGCCTTCCTTGCCGGTGATTTTGGCCACGGAGCCTTCCGGCGCCAGGTTGCCAAACAGAATGCGCAAGTGACTGTCTGCTTTGATGGGGTTTTCAAAGGCCCGTATGATCTGCTGGTCCTCCGGGTAGGGGGTTACGGTCGCGAGGTTTTCAGCCAGGGTTTTTCCGGTCACCGTCATGCAGTCGCCGTGCAGCAGGCCCCTCTCCAGCAGCATCTTCATCAACGGCTGGATACCGCCGATGGCTACCAGTTCCGACATCATGTAATGGCCGGACGGCCGCAAATCGGCCAGTACCGGCACCTGTTTACCAATGCGCACGAAGTCATCCAGCGACAACTCCACACCTACGGTACTGGCCATGCCCAGCAGGTGCAGCACCGCGTTGGTGGAACCGCCCAGGGCAATGACCACGGTAATCGCGTTCTCGAAAGCCTCACGAGTCATGATGTCGGACGGCTTGATGTCTGCTTCCAGCAGCTTCAGCACCGCCGCACCAGCGGCTTCGCAGTCAGCCAGTTTGGTGTCAGACACCGCATTCTGCGCCGAACTGCCCGGCAGGCTCATGCCCATGGCCTCAATGGCCGAGGCCATGGTATTGGCCGTGTACATACCCCCACAGGAACCCGGCCCCGGAATCGCGGTTTCCTCGATTTGTTTCACCTCAATCAGGTCCATATTGCCGCGGGCATGGGCACCCACCGCTTCGAACACGGAAATGATATCGGTGTGATTCTCACCGGGCATGATGGTACCGCCGTAAACAAACACCGACGGCCGGTTCAGCCGCGCCAACCCCATCATGCAACCCGGCATGTTCTTGTCACAGCCACCAATCGCCACCAGCCCGTCAAAACCCTCACAACCGGCCACGGTTTCAATGGAATCCGCAATCACCTCCCGCGACACCAGCGAATACTTCATCCCCTCCGTGCCGTTGGCAATGCCGTCTGAAATCGTGATGGTGTTAAAAATCAGACTTTTGCCCCCCGCTGCATCTGCACCCTTGGCCGCCTCCCGGGCCAGACCGTCGATGTGCATATTACAGGGCGTCAGATTACTCCAGGTAGAGGCAATACCCACCTGCGGCTTCCGAAAGTCCTCATCCTGAAACCCCACCGCACGCAACATCGCGCGACTGGCAGACTTGTTAATACCATCCACAACCGGTGCGGAATAACGACGTCGTTTGTCCGTGGTCATAGAAATACCTCCCAATCCAATGTTGTAAACGAAATCAGTCTTTCACCAGCAAAACCCACAAAGCCCCAAAGCTCCAAAGCTCAACAGTTTAAAAAAAAGCCGCCGCAGGCAAAAAAAGCCTATACCAGAAATGCCCGTCGGTAGTGGGGTGTGGGGTATTTTTCTGGCAGGGAAAAAGATGTCTGAGCGAAGCGAGTTGTTTTTCCCAGAAGAAAAATACCCCACACCCCACGTACCCGCCCGCAAACCCAAAAGCTAGGAGCCCAAGCCAGCCCCTTAGGCCGAAACGGAGCGAACCGACGCCCCCTGCTCCTGAAGGCCCACATCCACAACCGTATGCAGCTTCTCCAGCTGAGAGCGTAACATGGCAATAGGCCGACTGCCGGAAAGGGTCAGGGCGATATCCAGGTAGTCATCGGCAGACTCCATAGACATACGCGAAATCTGGAACCCCCGAACCCGAACCACCTGGCAAAGCCGCTCCAGCGCCGCCGCCTCCTGATTCATCCGACAGTTCAACGTATAACTCGGTAACTCTGTTTGTGCTTGCGCGCTCATGCTACGTGCTCCTTGCTGGTGGTAGTGCGACGGTTTTCGTCAATCATCTCTCGGTTACTGGCGCCGGGTTTCACAATCGGCCAGACATTCTCCTCCCGGCTGATGGCCACGTGCAGCAACATCGGGCCGTCGTAAGCCAGGATCGTCTCAATGCCCCGGCGAATCTGATCGGTGCGCTCAATGTGCAGGGCCGGGATATCAAACGCCCGCGCCATAGCCACAAAATCCGGGTTGTCGTCCAGATTGATGTGGCTTTCCCGGTTGTCGTAGAACAACTCCTGCTGCTGGCGCACCATGCCCAGACACTGGTTATCCAGAATGATCAGCTTCAGCGGCAGGTTATAGCGGCGAATGGTGGCCAGCTCCTGGGCGTTCATCATGAACGAGCCATCACCGGTGACATTGATGACCGTGCCGCGACGATTCGCAAACTGTGCGCCAATGGCCGCCGGCAGGCCGAAGCCCATGGTGCCCAGGCCGCCACTGGTCAGATGGTGGCGTGGGTGGTCGAATTCATAATGTTGGGCAACCCACATCTGGTGCTGGCCAACGTCACAGGCGATGACCGTATCATCCGGCGTAATCCGTGAAAGCTGGCGGATAAACGCGGGGCCGGTGATCGGCGCCAGGGCTTCCTCGTTGTCCGCCGCCTGGAAGCCACTGGTGGTGTGCCAGATTCTGCATTGCTTTTGCCAGTGGGCAATGGCCAGTGGCTTTTCCTTCAAGGCCTCGGTGAACGCAGGCAATATCCGGTTCAGGTCACCCCGCAGGGCCAGGTCTGCCGGGCGCAGCTTGTTGATCTCGGCGGCGTCGGCGTCGATGTGAATCATCCGGGCGTTGGGCGCGAAGCCGTCCAGTTTGCCGGTGGCACGGTCGTCCAGGCGGGCGCCGATAACCAGCAGCAGGTCGCATTCATCAACCGCCTTATTGGCCGCCCGGGAGCCGTGCATGCCCAACATGCCGAGGCTGTGAGGATTGTTCTTGCCCGGGTTGCCAATCCCCTTGAGGGTCACAACACCCGGCAAGGCAGAAGTGTTGGCAAATTCACGGAAGCTGTCTTCAGCACGGCCCAGAGATACGCCGCCGCCACTGTAGAGCAGGGGGCGTTTGGCTGAGTAAAGCATGGCCAGCGCCTCGGAGATCTCCGGGCAAAGCGGATCTGGCTGAGCGCAGGTTGCAGCAGCCGGCGCCTCGATCTCCGTTAACTGAATGTCTTTGGGAATATCAATCCACACCGGTCCGGGCCGGCCGCTCTGGGCCAGGTTAATGGCTTCTTCCATGATGGCGGGCAGGGCCTCTGCGTCGTCTACCAGGTAACTGTGTTTCACGATGCCCAGGGTCATACCCAGAATGTCGGTTTCCTGGAAGGCATCGGTGCCAATCAATCCGGATGGAACCTGCCCGGTGATCACCAGCATGGGGATGGAATCCATATAGGCATTGGCAACGCCGGTGATCAGGTTGGTGGCGCCGGGGCCAGAGGTGGCGATGCAAACGCCGATCTCGCCACTGGCCCGAGCATATCCATCGGCAGCCAGGGCGCACGCCTGTTCGTGGCGGCACAGCACGTGCTCCACACCCACATCGTCCACCAGGGCATCGTATAGCGGCATGATGCAGCCACCCGGATAGCCGAAGACGGTATGGATGTTGTGGCGGTGAAACGCTTCAAGAATGTGCTGTGCGCCGTTCATGCTCGTTTTTCCCTTTTTTCTTTGCCGCAAAAAAGAAACCCCCGGGACCTTTCGGTGCCGGGGGTTTCTGGTGTCTTTGTCAGGTTGTCGCTATCTCACCCGCTTGTCCACGCAAAAGCCCCCGGACGGTACCACGACCACCAGGACTAGCTTCACGATGACAACCATTGCGTTGAGATTCATAAAATCGACAGTCTGCTCTGAATTGATTCAAACAATGTGTGTAGAATCTAACCCACGTTTAAATCCGGTTGCAACCGTTTATTGCCGGAAATGTGGCCTCGCCCGCCGAGCGTGGGTTGTCAGGGCCACCAATAAGAACGATTCCGTGGCGAGTGTTACATGACGAAAGCAAAATTGGGCTCTCTCGGGCTGTCACTTCTGATACTTGTGCTGCTGGTTGTCTGGATGGCGACTGGCGATGTAAAGGTAGCCAGTAAAGAGGCACCGGATGAGCCACAGGTGCAGGATGCAGAAAGGATTCGGGTTGAAATTGAGACCCTTGAAGCAACCCGTTACCAACCAACCCTGAAACTACAGGGCCAGCTTGAGCCCTGGCGTTCGGTGATGGTGGGTGCGCGGGTAGCCGGCACGGTTGAGCGAATGCAGGTAGAGCTGGGGCAAAGCGTTCGTGCCGGGCAGGAGTTGTTGCAGCTGTCTGTTGATGGCCGGGACGCCGTTGTAGAGCGCTGGCGCGCCAACATTCAAAAGCTGGAGGCTGACCTTGCCGCCGGGCGCCGGTTAAGAGCCAACAACCTGGCGGCGGAGACCGACATTCTCAGGCTGCAGAGTGACCTGGCGGCGGCCCGGGCGGAGCTGGCGACTGCGGAACTTGCGGTCAGGCACCTTCGGCCCGAGGCCCCGTTTGACGGCGTGGTTAACCGTAAAGATGTGGAGCAGGGCGATCTGGTGCAGGTGGGTACGCCGATGCTGGAGCTGGTGCAGATTGACCGGCTGAAAGCCACCGGCAGAATTCCACAGCAAACCGTGAAGGATGTTCAGCCGGGGCAGGCCGTGGAGGTTAATCTTCTGGATGGCACACGGCTTGCCGGCGTCGTCAGTTTTGTTGCCAGCGCGGCAAGCCCTGAAACCCGCAGTTTTGCCGTTGAAATTGTAGTGGAGAATCCCGAACAGAAACGCGCGGCCGGGGGCACGGCCAACCTGAATATCCGGTTGCCCGAGCAGGATGCGATTTTTATCTCACCGGCGTATCTGAGCCTGGACGATGACGGCCGGCCCGGCGTGAAGTATGTGAATGACAGCAACGCTGTGGTCTTCCAGAACGTTCAGCTCTTGAGCGTATCCACCAACGGTGCCTGGGTGTCTGGCCTGCCGAAGCAGATTCGCCTGATTACCCGTGGTGGCGGTTTTGTGGCCGAGGGTGAACAGGTCGAGCCCGTTGATCGCTCGGATCGGCGGGGTTAACGGCCATGCGAGCGCTGATTTCGGCGGCCATGGACCGCAGCCGCACCACCTTGTTGCTGTTCCTGTTTCTGTTACTGGGCGGCATGGCGGCCTATCAGGCGATTCCCAAGGAATCCAACCCTGACGTCACCATACCCATGATCTATGTATCCATGACCCTGGAGGGCATCAGCCCCGAAGACGCCGAACGACTATTGGTGCGCCCCATGGAACAGGAACTGCGATCCCTGGAGGGCATCAAGGAGATGCGGGGCAACGCCTCGGAAGGCCACGCCTCGGTGATGCTGGAGTTTGATGCAGGCTTCAATCCCGACAAAGCGCTGCAGGATGTCCGAGAAAAGGTGGACACAGCCCGCACCAAGTTGCCCCAGGAAGCCGACGAGCCCCGGGTAAATGAGATCAACGTCTCTCTGTTTCCCGTGCTGTCGATCGGTTTGTCTGGCCCACTCTCCGAGCGTGAGCTCATCACCATTGCCCGTCGCCTGCAGGATGCCATCGAAGCGATTCCGGAAGTTCTGGAAGTCGACATTGGCGGTGACCGCGAGGATCTTCTGGAAATTGTGGTGGATGCCCAGGTGTTGGAGAGCTACGGCATTGACTTCGACCAGTTGGCCTCTCTGGTCACGCGCAATAATCAGCTGGTTGCCGCTGGCTCCCTGGACACCGGCAATGGCCGGATGGCCCTGAAAGTGCCGGGGGTAATCGAGACCATCGAGGATGTGATGTCGATGCCGGTGAAGGTAGACGGCGATTCGGTGGTCACCTTTGGCGATGTGGCCATGCTGCAGCGCACCTTCAAAGACCCTACCGGTTTTGCTCGAATTAACGGCGAGCCGGCACTGGTGCTGGAAGTGTCCAAACGCTCAGGCGCCAACATCATTGAAACCATCGAGAAAATCCGCGCGCTGATCGACGACGCCAGGCCACGGCTGCCAGACACTCTGGACATTCGTTACATCATGGATCAGTCCGATGAAGTTCGGGATATTCTGTCTGACCTCCTGAACAACGTGATGACCGCCATCGTGCTGGTCATCATTGTAGTCATTGCCACCATGGGGCCCCGCTCCGCGTTCCTGGTGGGTCTGACCATTCCGGGCGCATTCCTGACCGGTATTCTAGTGATCTGGAGTATGGGGCTGACCCTCAATATCGTGGTGCTGTTCAGCCTGATTCTGGTAGCGGGCATGCTGGTGGATGGCGCCATTGTGGTGTCTGAGCTGGCGGACCGGAACCTCAGCGATGGTCAGCCGGTGAAAACCGCCTGGGTAGAAGCAGCCTCGCGAATGGCCTGGCCGGTTATAGCCTCAACCGCCACCACGCTTGCGGTTTTCGTACCCCTGTTGTTCTGGCCTGGAGTTGTGGGCGAGTTCATGAAGTTCCTGCCGATGACGGTGCTGATTTGTCTGATCGCCTCGCTGGCCATGGCTCTGGTGTTCCTGCCAGTGATGGGCGGTGTCAGTGGCGGCCGGCGTGTGCATCAGGACGCCACGGAAGGGCGGTTCATGATCATTTACCGCAATACCCTTGGCACCTTACTGCGCCGCCCGGGGTTGACCCTGTTGGGTGCGTTGGGAGTGATTATCCTGATCTACGCGGCGTATGGCCGTTTCAACCACGGCGTGGAGTTTTTCCCCAGCGTGGAACCGGATTCTGCCCAGGTTCAGGTGCGCGCCCGGGGCGATCTGTCTGTGTGGGAGAGAGACGCCATTGTGCGCCAGGTGGAGCAGCGCTTGCAGAATATGCCGGAAGTAAAAGCCCTGTATGCGCGTTCCATGCTGTCAACCAGCAGCCAGCTGGCGCCGGATGTCATCGGGGTGTTGCAGTTCCAGTTCAACGACTGGTTTACACGCCGTACCGCCACCGACATTCTAGAGGATTTTCGAGAACGAACCAGGGATATCCCTGGTATCGAGCTGGAGTTTCGCAAGCAGGAAGGTGGCCCGGCAGAGGGCAAGCCCATAGAGCTTCAGGTCAGCAGTATGAACAGTGACGAGCTGAATGAGTATGTGGATGAGATTCAGCGGCAGATGCGAGCATTGGGTGGCTTCGCCGATATCGAGGATGACCGCAGCCTGCCGGGCATTGAGTGGCGCTTGCAGGTAGACCGGGAAGCAGCGGCCCGCTTTGGTACTGATGTGTTGAGCATAGGCAGTGCCGTGCGCCTGGTCACCAATGGGCTGGTGCTGGCTACCTACCGGCCGGAAGATGTCCGGGATGAAGTCGATATTGCCGTGCGGGTTCCAAACAACTGGCGGGAGCTGGACCACCTGCAACGCCAGACCATCCACACCCCGCGCGGCCAAGTGCCACTGTCGGAATTTGTCAGCCTGGAACCGGGTGATAAAACCGGCTCCATTGTCCGGGTAGACGGCCAGCGCACCATCACCATCAAATCCGACGTTGCCCCGGGCCGGCGCATGGATGAGGTCTTGCGCAGCCTGCAGGCCGAAATGCCAGAGCCGCCAGAGGGGGTAAGCGTTCGCTTCGCCGGCGAAAACGAAGACCAGCAGCAGGCGGCCACCTTCCTGACCACAGCGTTTCTGGTGGCGGTGGGCCTGATGCTGCTGATACTGGTCACCCAGTTTAACTCTCTCTACCAGACTTTCCTGATCCTGTCGGCGATTGTGCTGTCGACCGCCGGCGTGCTGCTGGGCCTGCTGGTCAACGGCCAGTCCTTCGGGGTGGTGATGGTGGGTATGGGAATCATCGCCCTGGCAGGCATTGTGGTGAACAACAACATCATCCTGATTGATACCTTCAACCAGATGAAGAAAGAGGGCAAGGCCGCCTACGAGGCCGCCCTGGAGACCGGCTGCCTACGTTTGCGCCCGGTGCTGCTGACTGCCGTTACCACCATTCTGGGCCTGATGCCAATGGTGCTGGGCGTCAACGTCAACCTGCTGGAGCCGTCGCTCGGGCTGGGAGCACCTTCAACGCAGTGGTGGACACAGTTGTCCAGCGCCATTGCCGGTGGCCTTGCCTTTGCCACCCTGCTGACATTGCTCCTGACGCCGGCGCTACTGGTGTTGGGTGAAAAAGCCGGCCAGCGGGTTCGGGCGTTGTTCGGTCGGGATTCCTGATGCCATTCGCCGACAACCCTCTTGTCGAACTTTATCGCGATCAGTGGCTGCTGGCGGTCCACAAACCGGCGGGGCTTCTGGTTCATAGAAGCCCCATCGACAAACACGAAACCGAGTTTGCCCTGCAATACGCCCGTGCGCTGAATGGCGGCGAGCATGTGTACCCGGTGCATCGCCTGGATCGGCCCACCTCGGGTGTTTTGCTGTTTGCCAGAGATCCGGAGACTGCTCGCCTGGTTGGGCAGGCCATGATGGCGGGCGAGGTGGAGAAAACGTATCTGGCGATGGTGAGGGGGTGGGCGCCCGAGTCCGGCGTGATTGACCACCCGCTGAAGGATGAGCCGGAAGACCGGCGTTTACGTGGAACTGAACAGCCTGTGCGGGAAGCGCTCACTCACTTCCGAAGGCTGGCGACCACTGAGATTCCGGTGGCCATTGAACGCTATCCCTCCAGCCGGTACAGCCTGGTGGAGCTATACCCGAAAACCGGCCGAAAGCATCAGCTACGCCGCCATATGAAACACATCAACCACCCCATCATCGGTGATGCTAACCATGGCCGGGGGCGCCATAACCGGTATTTTGCTGAACGGTTTGGCGAGGGCCGGTTGATGCTGGCGGCTACCCGGCTGTCGTTGTTGCACCCGGTCTCCGGCGAAGAGCTGACACTGGTATCCGAGCCGGAAGAGAGCTTTCTCCAGGTGCTTGAAGTGTTTTCTTAGGCCCCGTTTAACAATTGGCTAAAAGTGTTTGATTAATAACCATTGTGTATCTTTTTTTGTCATTTTGCGTCGATTGGTAGTAGCGGCAGGCGCCGCGCCCAAGCTTGGTGCATACTCGTTGATAAGCACATAACTACACTAAATGCTTATACCCGAGGCCTACTGTGCCAAGACTCTCGTTACTGCTCATTCTTGCCCTCAGTCTTTTGCTGCCATCGTCAGTGTTGGCAGAGCCGGCAACCTGGGACAAGCACTCGAAGCGACTGGAACTGGCGCCCCATGTCGATTACTGGTTGGAAAACGGGCGAACCTCGTTCTCGGAGGTGACTCAGTTACCAGATGAATCCTGGACCGCCGGTGGCGACGAAAGTGCGAACTTCGGCTATAGCGATGACGTGTACTGGTTCCGTTTCCGAGTGACCAACGTCACCGGAGTGGAAGCCGTCAATTTCATGGAAATTGGTTACCCGGTCTTGGACCACATCGAAGTCTACCTCCCTGACGCTCAAGAACCTCTTCTGCTGGGCGACAAGCGGCCGTTCTACGACCGGCCCATCCACCACCGTCATTTTGTGGTGCCTTTGCTGTTGCCAGCCAACGAGACGGTTACCGTGTACCTTCGTGTGGACACCACCAGCTCCATGCAGGTGCCGCTGACACTCTGGGAGCGGGATGCGTTTTATGCGGCCGACCAGGGCCGTAGTATGCTGGAAGGTATCTACTACGGCATTGTCCTGGTGATGATCCTGTACAACCTGTTTGTGTTCATGGCCGTCGGCGAGCGCAGTTTTCTCTATTACGTTGGCTACATCACCACCATGCCCCTGTTTCTGGCCAGTCTTCACGGGGTTGGTTTCCAGTACCTTTGGCCGGAAGGCACCTGGTGGAACGATCAGTCCATTATTGTGTTTCTGAATCTGGTGATTGTATTTGGTGGGGCCTTCAGTATCCGCTTTATCAGCGTTACCCGTGAGAATCACCCGTTGTTGAACCGGTGGACCATGGCGATGATCATGGCCGCTGGCCTGATGGCTGGGGCAGGTCTGTTTATTCCCTACAAGCACATGATTCTGCCCACCATTCTGATCGCTGCGGTGGGCTGTTCGACCATGCTGGTGCTGAGCGTGGTGCGTTGGATCAAGAAAGACCCGGCGGCTCGCTATTACACCGTTGCCTGGGTGTTCATGCTGTCTGGGGGAATTGTACTGGCCCTGAACAAGTTCACCTTCCTGCCGCGCAACCTGCTGACAGAGAATGCCACTCAGGTGGGCTCGGCACTCGGTGTCATCCTGCTCTCACTGGCCCTGGCAGACCGCCTGAACCGGGAGAAGAAGCGTTCATTTGCCGCGCAGCAGAGGCTCCTGCGTGAAGAACGCAAGGCTCGCCTGGCTCAGGAGAAGTCGCTGCGGGTGCAGCAGGAGGCCAACGCCATGCTGGAAGAGCGGGTGCAGGAACGTACCCGGGATCTGGAAACCCTGAACGAGCAGTTGCTGGAATTGAATGCCACAGACCCGCTAACGGGCCTGAAAAACCGGGGGCATTTCGACAAGGCGTTCCAGTCATCGGTTGTTCATGCCTACCGGTTTGAGGAAGTCGTGTCACTGCTGGTGCTGGATATCGACCATTTCAAGAAATTCAACGATACCTACGGCCATCTGGTGGGTGATGATTGTCTGAAAATGGTGGCCCAGTGCATCAAGCGCCACGTGACGCGCCCCCAGGATCTCGCTGCCCGCTATGGCGGGGAAGAGTTTGTGGTACTGCTGCCGGATACTCCCGGAGATGGTGCCGAGCGGGTAGCAGAGCGGATTCGGAAGGAAATCGAGAAGACCGCCTTCCGGGTGTCCGGTGAAATGCTCCACCTGACCGTCAGTATTGGCGTGTGCAGTGTGTCACCTTCCCGTGCCGATGCCACCAAGGAAATCTTTTCCTGCGCCGACGAGGCACTCTACGAGGCCAAGGGGCAGGGCAGAAACCGGGTAGTGGCTAACCGGCATCAGGGTCAGGCCATCAGTGCCACATCACCCGCGTAGCGATTATCGCCCAGGCGTGAGATGAGGGGCAGTGGATGGTCGGCTTCAAGCGCGTAAGCCAGTTCCAGCAGGGTGCGCTCATCACCGTGTCGAGCCATGAACTGAACGGAAACGGGCAGGCCCGCGTCTGTGAGTGCCATGGGCACAGAGATGGCCGGCGCCCCGGTGGTGTTGGCTAGCGGAGTGAAACAGACGTACCGGGTCAGCCTGTCAAACAGCTGGTCAAACGGCACTGTCGGGCTCAGGTGCCCCAGTGGCGGTGTCGTCTGGCCGAGTACCGGGGTTAGCACGGCATCGTATTGGGACATATGCCGCGCATAGTCCTGCTGCGAGCGCTTGAGTCGCCAGAGCGCCGCAGGCAATTTCCAGAGTTTCTTCCGGAACATTCTCTCCAGGCCGTTGGTCAGTCCGTCAACTTGCCGCTTATCGAACTGAGGGTGCATCAACTTACGCCCCTGCAGTTTCACGCCGAAGGCCAGCAATCCCCAGTAAAGTGCAAAGTCGTCAGGAAAAGACGCTGGAATGGGAGCATCCATCGGCTCGATGATATGCCCGAGTTTCTCGAGATAGCGCGCGGTGGCCTCCACGGTTTTGCGGGTTTTCGGGTCTGTTTTGTGGCCGGTCACCGAGTCCAGAACCACTCCGATCCTCAGCTGCTTTCCTGACGGACCCCGCACATGGCTCACTCGGGGAAGGGCCGGGTTGCGTAAATACTCGTCCGCGGCTGCAATGAAGCCTGCGGAATCCCGTACAGAGCGGGTGACCACTCCATCACTGACAATATTGATGGGCAGGGTTTTGGCGGCCTCGTTATCCACCACACGGCCCCGGGTGGGTTTCAGCCCAATCAGCCCACAGCAGGCCGCCGGGATTCGGATAGACCCGCCACCATCGTTGGCATGGGCCACAGGCACAACGCCGGCGGCCACCAGGGCCGCAGCGCCACCCGAGGAGGCGCCGGAGGAATATCTCAGATTCCAGGGGTTACGGGTGGCGGCGCCATGGGCTGGCTCGGTGGTGGCATTGAAGCCGAATTCCGGCAGCGTGCTCTTGCCCAGACACAGGTAGCCCTGTGCCAGCATCTGCTCAGCGAACGGGCTGGTTTTGCTGGCGGTATTGCTGGGCACGGCCGCCGAGCCATGGCGCGTTGGCAGGCCCTGAACGTCGGTGTTGTCTTTGATAAACGTGGGCACACCGGCAAACGGGGCCTCAGGCTTTGCGAGGCTGCGAGCAAGCGAGAGGCTTCGGTCGTAATCCGTGGCAACCAGTCCGTTAATCACCGGCTGTGCCATTTCAGCCCGTTCAATGGCGGCTTTCGTGACGTCCAGCGCTGACACCTCACCAGCACGAATGCGCGCCGCCAGGGCGGTTGCGTCATCCTCGCCCATGGCATCATCACGAAAACAATGGAACGGACCTTGGTGTTCGGACTGCATGGTGTACTCCAGACTGATCAGATCGTCTAACGATAACTCACCTGAAAACGTGATGGCATGTCATTTTGGGTATCGCGTCACATGCTCCGTTAAAACCAGCGAACGGGTGATTGATTCTGATCACTTTCAATAACCGGAATCAGACAGTAAGCTGATGGCCAACCTGTTGAACCAGAATGCATAAATGGATCTGATTGAACCCGCTGTTCGAACGTTTCTCGGCATCTTTTTTCTGATGATTGGCCTGCAGTTCTCCGCCAGAACACTGGGCTTATACGCCCGTATGGGGTTCAGTCACATTCATTACGGTGCCCGGGGTAAAGCGACCTGGTGGCATCGCCACATCTTCAATGTCTTTCGTGCGGTGATTCTTCTGGTGTGTCTGGCGCGGATTTTTGTCGACCTGGATGGCTGGCTCGGGGTATTTGCCTGGCTGTATCACTGGCCGGTTCTGTTGGCCGGTGCGGTGTTACTGCTGGCATCGTTTTCGGCGGTAAATTACCTGCAGGCGTATATGCACGAAGACTGGCGCTCCGGTATCGCACCCACTGCAGATAAGGCCAGGCTACTGACTCAAGGCCCCTACAGCTATTCCCGAAATCCGTTGTTTCTGGCGGTTATGACCGGGCAGCTGGGCTTTTTTCTGGCATTGCCCAGTGCGTTTTCGCTGGTTTGCCTGGTGGCGGGTGTGCTGGTGATTACCCGCCAGGCAAAAGAGGAAGAAAAAGCCCTGGCTCAGCGCTTTGGCCAGGACTATGAGGTTTACCGGGCAAAGGTGCCCCGTTGGTTCTGACGTCTGTCGTCAGGATGCCTGTTTTCGGGCGTCTTTGATCACATCGTAGGCGTGGCTGATTTCACGAGTGCGCTCTTCCGCCATCTCCCGCATGCTCTCGGGCATGCCGCGCCCGGCCAGTTTATCCGGGTGGTTCTCACTCATCAGCTTGCGGTAAGCGCGTTTGATCTCTGCATCGGAGGCAGAGGCGGAGACCCCCAATACCTTGTAGGCGTCCTCAATCTGCTGCCCCGAGGAGTAGTTCGGGCTGCCGCCGGCATGCCCGGCATGGGCGCCGCGCAGCATGGCCTCCAGTTGGTCTACCTGGCTTTCTGGCAGGCCAAGGCCCCGGGCAATACGCACCAGCATCTCGTGCTCGGCCGGGTGTACCTGGCCATCTGCGGCCACCGCCGACACCTGAACCTGCAGGAACATCTGCAGAAAGGCGGGCTGGCGGCCGGAGTTCTGCAAAAAGCGGTTGAGCTCCGCGTCCAGGTCGAAATCCGGTTGCTTGCCACGGTTGAAGGCGTCCCGGGCGATGGCTTTTTGCTCTTCGTTCAAACGAAACCGTTCAAACATCGCCTCCGCCAGTTGAATCTCGTCCCGGGTCACCACGCCGTCGGCCTTGCACAGGGCGCCCATGACGGCAAACACAGATTCAACGAAGTTGTTTTGCAGGCTCTGAATCTTGCCTATCAGCCGGCTTTTCATCCGCTGGAACAGGAATGCACCAATGGCAGCCCCCACCAGGAATCCCGGAAACCGGCCAAAGGCATAACCGATCAGGCCACCGAAAATCATTGCGAACAGCATTCAGATATCCTTAGCGAGTAAATCAGTCCGTAGAATATACGTGTTTTTGGTCAGCGCTTCATGAACAGGCTTTCATCCACCGGATCAATCTGTTCCGGCCGTAGGTGCTGTTGTGCGTAGGTCAGCCAGATACGGGACTGCAAAAACAGGTTAAAGGTGTCCTTGTCCAGGTGCCCCTTGTCCACCATAACCGCCATCAGCCCCAGGGATTCGGAGAGGGTTTTACCGCGTTTGTAGGGGCGGTCTACCGCAGTGAGGGCTTCGAATACATCGGCGATGGCCATGATTTTTTCCGGAATGCTCATGTTTTCACCTGTCAGCCTGCAAGGGTAGCCATTACCATCCATTCGCTCGTGGTGGGTGCCGGCGAGCCTCGGCACATTGGCCAGCCGATCTGGCAGCGGCAGGGCATCCAGCATGCAGATGGTCTGCACGATATGCTCGTTGATCTTGAATCGCTCTTCGTCGGTGAGGGTGCCATAACGCACCGTGAGGTTGTGCAGCTCACCCCGATTGTAGGCGTGCTCCGGCAAGGTCATATCGAACCCCCAGCGGGTACGGGGATCGTCTTTGCGCACCGGTGGAGTATTGTCGCCCCAGCTGCGCAAGTGGCCGGGTTTGTCAGCCAGCAAGGTTTCCATAACGGGTAGCTCGGGTGTTGGCTGGTGTTCCAGAGCTTGCTGTTCGTCGCCGGACAAGCCCAGGCGGTCGCTAAAGTTCCGTAGCCAGGTGCGGCTGCCAATCTGGTGAATGCGCGCGACATCGTCATCCGACATGGATTCGCTGCCTTGATTGACCCGCGCAAGAAACGCGAATTCCCCCTGCAGGGTTTCTTGCAACTGAACCCGTTGTTGCCGCGCCTCGTCAGAATCTTTCGCTTCCAGGCACGCCTTCAGGTACTGGATGTCGGCATCCCGGTGTAACACCTCGAAACGGGTTCGGATTTCATGTATCCGGTTGTGAATGGTCTCAAGCTTGACCGCCTTATCAACCACATATTCCGGGCTGGTTATCTTTCCGCAGTCGTGGAGCCAGGCGGCCAGGCGGAATTCGTAACGTTCGTCTTCGGACATCCTGAAGCGGGCAAACGGGCCGTCACTGGCGCTCTCAGCCTGTTCAGCCAGCATCTGTGCCAATTTGGGCACCCGCTCGCAGTGGCCCCCGGTGTAGGGTGATTTGGCGTCGATGGCGTTGGCCACCAGTTGAATGATGCCGTCCAGCAGGGCCTGCTGGCTTTCGATCAGCTCACGGGTTTCGATGGCAACGGCGGCAGAACCGGCAATCTCGTCAACAAACAGGATCAGGTCATCGCTCAGTTCTGTTTTGTCTCCGTGCTCGATCTCGATAATCAACACGCCAATCAGTTTGCGGCGGCGGTTGCGGAGAATGGCAAACACCGAGTGGCCGGGAATGTGGCTGCGCAGAATACGGATCAGTTCGTTGTCATCGGCGGCAGGGGGAATAGACCTGAGTGCCTTGGGTATTTCAAGGCCGCCATTCACGGTCAGTTCGAGTTTGTGATCGTGAATGTTGAACAGGTAGATCGCACCGCGTTTCTGGCCCACGATACTAACGATCTGCTCGAGAATATCCTGCAGCAGCTGGTTCAGGTCCTGGCCGCGGTTCAGTACGGTGGAAATGTTCTGGAAGCTGCGGATGGTATGGGCCATGTCGTCCAGCGCAATGCTCAACTGCGACGCCTCGCGGATGTGAGACTCGGAACGAACCTTAGTGTCGAATCGGAAGCGTGACAGCTGGCTGACTCTGTCTGTCAGCTGCTCCAGCGGCTTGCCCACCTGGCGCCCCATAAACCAGCCGATGACCAGCAACAGCAGGGCGATGGCGCCAGCAATGAGGGTTTGCCTGGCCAATGCGGCCCAGACTTCTGCAAGCAGTTCATCCGAGGGAATGGCAATCACAATCGACAGTGACTCATCCGGCAGGGCATCCAGTGCCACGGCAACGCCATACCAATCACGCCCCTCTGCGGAAAAACCGCCGACGCCCCGTTCCGTTTGCTGCAGCCGGGCCGTTTGGATAACGGCACCGGCCTCTTGCTCAAACTCTGAACTGGCCAGTAACTGCCCTTGATCATTGATGATGGCGAGCTGGCTGCCGGGCGTCTGGCGCAGTTGGGCGAGCTGGGCGCCAAGATCATTCACCGTAACGTCAATGCCAAGGACCGTGGAAGGCTGTGCACTGGCCCGCTGAGACAGTGTCAGCCCGGTTTCCTGAGTGGTAAAGAAGACGTATGGCGCGGATAGCTGCAGTTCGCTGACGCTCTGGGCTGCCTGATACCATGGCCGTTGGCGGGGATCGTAGTCATAACTTTCCAGCACCCGATGCTCAATCAGGTTTAGCCCCTGATCGTAGAAACGCCATACCCCAACCCGTTGCTCCCCTTCCCGTTCGAGGCTTTGCAACAGGAAGTGGCTGCCAGTGGGGGCGTCCGGAAACTGCACGGACCCTGAACTGCTCAAGGTGCGGAAGAGAAAGAAATCGCCGTCGCCAAAGCCGGCGTAAATAGCACTGACGATGGCGCTGCTGGACAGGATGTCGGCCAGTACCGGCAGCCGCTCAAGGCGCTGATCCAGTGTGGTTGCCGCCGTTAACGGGTCATGTCGGAGCACCGCCAGCGCGGTGGAGGGCGGTTGGGTAATGGCGTTGATGCGGTCATCCACGCTGGTGGCCAGTTGCCGTGCCGTGGCCTCTGCCGCTGTTAGTTTGGCCTGCTCCATGCCGCGAAAGCTCTGGCCCACCAGCACAAGGGTGAGAATGAGCATGCCTAGAGTGATGGCGGACGCGATCAGAAAAGCGAGCGACACCTGTGCGGTCTGGCGGTTCGGCAGCATGGGCGAGCCTTAAATGGAAAACAGGTATCCTGAGTGTAGACCCTGACCGCCGAGGTGTTTTGAATGTTGATGAAAATGATCAGGTTATGACAACAGATCTGTTTGATTTCAGTGATGCTGAACCCTGGCAGGAACTGGTGGGTGAGGGCGTTGTGGTATTGCGCCGGTTTGCCCGGAACACGGCCCCGGATCTGATACAAGCCATTGGTGAGGTGGCCAGCAAAGCGCCGTTTCGGCATATGGTAACGCCCGGCGGCCACAGCATGTCGGCCGCCATGACCTGTGCCGGCGAACTGGGCTGGGTGACAGACCGGTCGGGTTACCGGTACCAGTCCACCGATCCGGAATCCGGTCTGCCCTGGCCTGAGATCCCCGAGTCCTTTATAACGCTGGCGCGGAACTCTGCCGAGGCGGCGGGGTATCGGGGATTTGTGCCGGATGCCTGCCTGATCAACCGTTATCAGCGCGGCGCCCGCATGGGGTTGCACCAGGACAAAGACGAGCAGGATTTCTCCTGGCCCATTGTCTCCGTTTCCCTCGGTTTGCCGATAACCTTCCAGTTTGGCGGGCCGAGGCGATCAGACAAACCCCTGAAAATCCCCTTGGAGCACGGCGATGTGGTGGTTTGGGGAGGGCCGGCTCGGCTGTTCTATCACGGCGTACTGACACTCAAAGCGGGCCACCACCCTTTGACGGGCTCTTGCCGTTACAACCTGACTTTTCGCAAAGCCGGATGACCCGGCAGCGAGGCGGTTGGCGCCCTTGCCTTACTTTCCCTGCCCGCTTCTGGTAAGCTTCGCCGCCCCGATTCGACAGTAATCTGACTTTCATCAAAGCGAAGCATTCCATAACCGTGACGATCCTTCCGCCATAGCGTTCATGCCCCCTTAACTGGCCTCGCCCAGACTTCTTTTTCAGGTTTCCTGACACCCGCCCGTGCCCGTGTGCTTGGCAGTCGTTTATTTTTCATTGTTCAGTTGGATATCCCCAATCATGGTGCAATCACTCAAGCAGAACTGGTTTTCCAATATTCGAGGCGACCTGCTCGCCGGTATCGTTGTTGCCCTGGCGCTGATTCCGGAAGCGATTGCTTTCTCCATCATCGCGGGTGTGGACCCGAAAGTGGGTTTGTATGCCTCTTTCTGTATCGCCGTGATTATTGCCTTTGTGGGTGGCCGGCCGGGCATGATCTCGGCAGCAACCGGCGCCATGGCCCTGCTGATGGTGACCCTGGTCAAGGAGCATGGCCTTGAGTACCTGCTGGCGGCAACCCTGTTGACAGGTGTGATCCAGATTGCCGCAGGCTACCTGAGACTGGGTGGATTGATGCGCTTTGTGTCCCGGTCTGTGGTCACGGGGTTTGTGAACGCCCTGGCTATCCTGATCTTTATGGCCCAGTTGCCGGAACTGACCAATGTGACCTGGCATGTGTATGCCATGACCGCCGCTGGCCTTGGCATTATCTACCTGTTCCCGCTGATACCCACCGTGGGCAAGCTGATTCCATCGCCTCTGGTGTGTATTGTTGGCCTGACCCTTGTGGCCATGGTGATGGGCCTGGATATCCGCACGGTTGGGGACATGGGCGAACTGCCGGATACCCTGCCCATCTTCCTGTGGCCGGACGTGCCGCTGACCCTTGAAACCCTTATGATCATCCTGCCGTATTCGGTTGCTCTGGCCGTCGTCGGCCTGCTCGAATCGCTGATGACAGCCACCATCGTGGATGACCTGACCGACACCACCAGTGACCGTGACCGGGAGTGCAAGGGCCAGGGCATTGCCAACATCGGCTCTGGTTTGTTGGGTGGCATGGCCGGTTGCGCGATGATTGGTCAGTCCATCATCAACGTGAAATCCGGTGGTCGCACTCGATTGTCGACCCTCACCGCCGGTGTCTTCCTGCTGATTCTGGTGCTGGTTCTGGACAAGTGGCTCGTGCAGATTCCCATGGCCGCGCTGGTGGCGGTGATGATCATGGTCTCTATTGGTACCTTCAGCTGGGATTCCATTCGCAATCTCAGGGAGCACCCGTTGTCTACCAACATCGTGATGCTGGTAACGGTGATTGTGGTGGTGGCCACCCACAACCTGGCCTTTGGCGTTCTGGCGGGCGTGCTGCTGGCGGCCCTGTTCTTTGCCAACAAGATTGGCCACTACATGCTGGTGACTTCTGAGCTGGATGAAAACACCGAGACCCGTCGCTACACCGTGGTAGGCCAGGTGTTCTTCAGCTCGTCAGAGAAGTTCCTGGAATCCTTTGACTTCAAGGAAGCAGTCGATAATGTAGTAATAGATCTCAGCCGGGCCCACTTCTGGGACATCACCGCCGTAGCTGCGCTGGATAAGGCGGTGATCAAGTTCCGCCGGGAAGGCTCTGATGTTGAGGTAATTGGCCTGAACCAGGCCAGCGCCACCATCGTTGACCGCTTCGGTGTTCATGATAAGCCGGATGCCGTCGACCGCCTGATGGGTCACTGACAATGATCGACAGCAATGAAAAGAACGACATTCGCAGCCACAATAACGAGCAGACGGACAACCAAGGCGAGGCAAGTATGTTACGAGTAGTGGCCTGTATCGATGGCTCCCGGGCAGCACCTGCAGTATGCGATTACGCAGCCTGGGCCAGCCGGCACATGGAAACGCCCCTGATGCTTTTGCATGTTCTGGACGAAGAACGCTACCCGGCGGAGCCGGATCTGGCGGGCAACATCGGGCTTGGCAGCCGTGAGCAGTTGCTGGACGAACTGGCGCAACTGGACCGAAAGCGGGCCAAACTGGCGCTGGAGCACGGCCATCACATGCTGGATGAAGCCGAAACCAGGGTGAAGGCCGCCGGTGCGGAGGAGGCTGTCAAGCGCCAGCGCCACGGAAATCTGACTGAGTCTCTGGTGGCCCTTGAGAAAGAGACCCGCCTGTTTGTGATGGGGCTGCACGGTGAAAGCAGCTCTGACCGTGATATCCACATTGGCAGCCAGCTGGAAACCGTCATCCGAAGTGTGCATCGCTCCATCTTGCTGGTGCCGGATGACTATAGTGAGCCGAAAAGTGCCATGCTGGCGTTCGACGGCAGCCCCACCGCTTTCCGGGGGGTGGAACTGATTGCCCAGAGCCCGGTACTCAAAGGCATGCCCCTGCATCTGGTGATGGTTGGCCCGGATACCGCCGACCGCTGGGAACAGCTCAAGCAGGCAGAGCAGATGTTGTCCGGGCTGGGTGTCGATATCACCCTGGCCATTCGCGCGGGGGATGTGGAGCCTACATTGCACGCGTATCAGGCGGAACATGACATCGACATTCTGGTGATGGGCGCCTACGGCCATTCCAGAATTCGCCAGTTCCTGGTGGGCAGTACCACCACAACCATGCTGAAAACCGCTAAAAAACCACTGGTTATCATTCGCTGACAAGGAATCCCCCGGCCATGCTGACCCGGCAAGTAGTCCCGTTGATCACCAGGCTGAGCCTGTTATTGTTTGCGGGGCTGCTTGCCGGCTGCGCAAGGGGATTGCCGCCGGTCGACCATGGCCCGGTTTTGGCGGTATCCTCGGTGGCAGACTCCTTCACAACGGATCAGCGCCGGATGCACCTTGATCCCGAATCCCGACTCTCTGCGTTTGGGCTGCTCGACACGGGCCGCGATGCCTTTGTGGTTCGCAGCGCCCTGATTGAAACCGCCAGTCAGCGCATTGATGCCCAATATTACATCTGGAACGACGATGCCAGCGGCCGGTACCTGGCTGGCCGCCTGGTAGCCGCTGCAGACCGGGGCGTGCAGGTTCGCCTGTTGCTGGACGACATCAATGTGGCCGGCAAGGAATCCCTGTTTGCCATGATCGAGGCCCACCCTGCCATCAGCATCCGGATTTTCAATCCCTCTCCTTCCCGCAAGGGCGTTGGCCGTTGGTTGTCGTTTATCACCGACTTCGACCGCATCAACCGGCGCATGCACAACAAGACCTTTGTGGTGGATGGCAATGTAGGGATCACCGGCGGCCGCAACATTGGCGATGAGTACTTTGATGAACACCTGGAACTGAATTTCCGGGATCGCGACGTCATGGTGCTCGGGCCGCTGGCTGGCGCCATGACCGATAACTTTGAGGCCTACTGGCAAAGCCCTTGGTCTTACCCGCTGGGGCAATTGTATGAGCTGCCGGAATCGGAGCGTGCGGGTGACCGCTTGTCCGGACTCAGCCGTGCCACCACCGAGCCGCTGCCTTTTACTGCGTCGGTACCCCAGGGCAGGAACCAGGCGGAATCCCTGCTGGCAGGGTGGTTCGCTGACATGGTGAAGGCGGAGGCCGAGCTGGTGTTCGATCCGCCACCGGAAGACCTGGAAGCGCCGGTAGACAAGCCGCGAAACACCGCAAAGGCCCTGTTTGATCTGATCGAATCGGCCCGCAAGGAAATTCTGATTGAGTCTGCCTACCTGATTCTGGCAGACGAGCAGCTGAACGGGCTGGACAATCTGGGCAACCACGGGCTGAAGGTGGCGGCGATCACCAATTCGCTGGCCACCAATGATCTGGTCACCAATCATTCCGGCTACGCCCGTTGGCGGCGTGAGATGCTGGAGCAGGGCTTTGACCTGCACGAGCTGCGACCCGACGCACCCGCCTGTAAACGTTGGGTGGCCAACGAACAGGCCTGCGATAGCGGTGTGGTCAGTCTGCATTCCAAAGCCGTGGTGTTTGACCGGGAAACGCTGTTTATTGGCTCGTTTAACGTGAACCTGCGTTCTATCTACCTCAACGGCGAAACGGTGCTGGTGATTCGCAGCCCGCAACTGGCGCGCGCGGTAGCCGAAGATATTGAGCGCGCCATGGCGCCGGAGAACAGCTGGCGGGTGAGCCTGAACGAGCAGGGTAGCCTGGTGTGGCAATCCCGGGATGGGGAGGTTTATCAGGAACCCGAGACCGGATTCTGGCGCCGGGCGGCTTCCCGGATGTTGTCCTGGTTGTCGATCGAGAAGTATCTCTGAGGCCATTCAGGCCACGTTGCCCGCCGCCACGCCGGAGGCCCACGCCCACTGGAAGTTATGCCCGCCCAGGTGGCCGGTAACGTCCACCACTTCCCCGATAAAGTACAGGTTCGGGTGATCCAGGGCCGCCATGGTTTTGGAGGATAGCTGGCGAGTATCCACTCCGCCCAGCGTTACTTCGGCGGTTCTGTAGCCCTCGGTACCTGCCGGCTTGATGGTCCAGTTGCCAAGCGTGCCGGCAACCTGTTCCAGTTCCTGGTTGCGATACCCCTGCAGGGGGCCGCTCCATCCGTGCAGCTCGTTGAATGCCTGGGCGAATCGTTTCGGCAGGTGCTGGTTCAGATAGTGCGCGATGGTGGATTGTGGCTTGCTGCTGCGCAGGGCCAGCAGGTCTTCGTGAATGTTCTCAGCCGGCAACAGGTTGATGTGTACCGCATCGCCCGGCTGCCAGTAACTGGATACTTGCAGCATCGCGGGGCCGCTCAGGCCCCGGTGGGTTACCAGCATGGGTTCGCGGAAGTGCTGCTGGTGGCAGTGGGCATCGACAGGGCAGCTAACGCCAGATAACGGCGCCAGTTGCTGTTTCAGCTCCGGGTGCAGGGTGAACGGCACCAGCCCCGCGCGGGTGGGCAGTACGATCAAGCCAAACTGTTTGGCAATCTCGTAACCGAACCCGGTGGCACCCATGGTGGGAATCGACAGCCCACCACAGGCGACAATCAGGGATTCGCAACCGAGTGTGCCGCTG
Source organism: Marinobacter sp. GH_1 (assembly GCF_048595985.1). NCBI lineage: Bacteria > Pseudomonadati > Pseudomonadota > Gammaproteobacteria > Pseudomonadales > Marinobacteraceae > Marinobacter > Marinobacter sp. GH_1. Next base: position 1,304,011 of record NZ_CP184460.1, read on the forward strand.
CTGGTCTTCAGGGAAAAACCGGAGCCCTGCTGGCGGATGCCGGACACCGACGTGTTCATACGGATCTCGGCGCCGGCCCATTCGCACTCGGTCAGCAGCACATTGAGAATGTCCTTTGCGCTGTCTTTGCAGAACAGTTGGCCCGGTGCTTTCTCTTCATACTCCACCCCGTGACGGTCCACCAGTTCCACAAAATCCTGCGGCGTATAGCGTTTCAGTGCGGAGATGCAGTAGTGCGGGTTGTCGGAGAGAAAGTTCGCAGGCGTGCTGTTCAGGTTAGTGAAATTGCAGCGGCCACCGCCAGACATCAGGATCTTCTTGCCTGGTTTGTTGGCGTGGTCCAGCACCAGTACTTTGCGGCCGCGATATCCGGCGGTGGCCGCGCACATCAGCCCGGCAGCGCCTGCGCCGATGATGATGACATCGTACCGGGATGTTGAACCTGCCATAGAACTGCCCACCACTCGTTGAAAATGGCGGGCAGTATATCAGCCTCAGGGCAGGTAAACGGACCCTTCCATATAAAACGCCGCCTGGCCGGCGATGGCTACCCGGTCATCTCTGAGCTCGCACCGCAGAACGCCACCGCGTGCAGAGAGTTGGCGGGCTTCCAGTGTTTGTTTGCCGAGCTGTTCGGCCCAGTAGGGCACCAGCACGCTGTGGATGGAACCGGTTACCGGGTCCTCATCGATACCCGCTCCGGGGGCGAAGTAACGGCTGACGAAATCGCACTGGGTTCCCAGCGCTGTAACGATCAGCCCCTGATTGCCCAGTTCTGCCAGCAACGCCAGGTTCGGGGCAGCTTTGGTTACCGCAGCTTCCGAGTCCAGAACCACCATGTAGTTGGTGTCATTCGGCACGTAGAACGCCTGCTCGGGGGCGTTTGGCAGCGCTTTCCGGATTAACTCCGGGGTTGGTCGGGATTCAAACGGCAGGTTGGGGAAGTCCAGTTCCAGCCAGTCATCGGAACGGCGGGTAACCGCCAGGGGGCCGCTTTCCGACTGGAAACGAACCCTGTCGTGCTGCCAGCCAAGACGATTGAACACCACCCACGCCGACGCCAGGGTGGCGTGTCCGCACAGTGGCACCTCTACCGTCGGGGTGAACCAGCGGATATGAAAATCTGCATCATCCTGCTCCGGGAGTGGCACCAGGAAAGCGGTCTCGGACAAATTGTTCTCCAGGGCAATGGCCTGCATCTGTTGCTCCGGAAGCCAACTGTTCAGGGGCATCACCGCCGCAGGGTTTCCCCGGAACAGTTCATTGGTAAAAGCATCCACCTGGTAGATTTCTGTCTTCATGGGTTGTCCTTGTGGGTTGTTAGTAGAACGCGTCTGGCTGGTGAGACTGAGATTCCATGTAGCTCCTGCTCACTGTAACAGTGAATCTCGGGCAGCGGCGCGGCGCCCCGAAGTACCCAGTGACGGTTGCCAACGGGTATCACACGGATGCCCTCACGGGCCAAGGCCTGCATGGCTGTCATCAGTGTGCCGGCGGCCGGTGTGCCCTCTGTCGCATAGAGGCCCAGCACATCGTTCCGGGTGGCGCGGTGAACGGGGCGCGTTGAACACGAGTCGGGTTTTGGGATGGTTGCCGTTGCCATGATGAAACTCCTTTTCTGATTCAGGAACCATTATTGGTTTCATCGGATTTCCATAACAGATTCAGCTACAGTGTTATTGAATCGGTACAGATGCAGAAAAATGCAAACTGTACTGCCGAAAAAGCCGGGAAACTGTACTGCTCATAGTGGCGTCGGTTCTGGTGGAATAGAGCTTATAAAGCACGGCACGGCGGAGAACACGATGGGCATGCTCTACAACCAGGTGGCGGACCAGCTTCAGGCGCTGATCCTTGATGGTGTATACCGGGAAGGGGAGCGTGTGCCCGGTGTGCGGGTATTGAGCCGGCAATTCGGTGTCAGTATTTCAACCGTGCTGCAGGCCCACCAGACTCTGGAAGCCCGAGGTTACCTGCAGGCCCGGGAACGCAGCGGGTATTTCGTGCGCCGGCCAGCCCGGGATTTGCCGGAACCAAGAATGACGGAACAGCGCAGTCGTCCGGTACCGGTGTCTGCCCGGGAAATGACCCTGGACCTGTGTGCCGATGAACAAAAGCGTATGGTGCCCCTGGCCACGGCCATTCCGCACCCGGACTACCTGCCGGTCAGGCAGATTCAGCAGAGCACGTTATGGGCGGCGAGGCGAGGCCTGGAAACCCTCGACTATGCGTTTCCGGGCAAGGAATCGTTCCGGCGCCAGATTGCGCAGCGAATGGCCACCATCGGAGTGCCCATTGCGCCAGATGATGTGCTTGCCACCAACGGAGCCCAGGAGGCTATCATTCTGGCCCTGCGGGCAGTGACCCAACCCGGGGATATCGTCGCCGTGGAGTCACCTTCGTTTCCCGGCATCCTGCAGGCGCTGGAAGTGGTGGGCCTGCGGGTGATTGAAATCCCCACCCACCCGTCAGACGGCATCAGTCTTGAAGGCCTGCAGCTTGCCCTGGAGCAGTGGCCCTTGAAAGCCTGCGTGGTGGTGCCAAACCACAGTAATCCCATGGGTGCCCGGATGAGCGACGAGCGCAAACAACAGCTGGTTTCCATGCTGGCGGCTGCTGGGGTGCCATTGATTGAAGACGATATCTACGGCGACCTTTTCCATACCGGCGAGCGCCCGCGCCCGGCCAAGGCCTTTGACCTGGCGGATAACGTGATTTACTGCAGCTCATTCTCCAAGACCATCTCTCCGGGGCTGCGGCTTGGGTGGATGATCCCCGGTCGGCATATGGCCGCCGCCCGGCAACACAAATATTTTGTGAATCTGGCAACTTCCACCATCCCGCAGCTGGCAGTCGCCCATTTTCTGGAACAGGGTGGTTATGACCGTTACCTTCGTTCGGCCCGGCAGCACTACAAGGAGTCCACAGACCGGCTTCGTTCGGCTATTGCCAGAACCTTTCCGGAGGGCACCGCGGTAAGCCGGCCCCAGGGCGGGTTTGTGCTCTGGGTTCAGCTGCCGGAGGGGGTGTCGGGTACCGAGGTGTATCATCGGGCGCGGGGAGAGAATATAAACGTCGCCCCGGGGCGGATGTTCTCCACCGCCAACAAGTTCGACAACTGCCTGCGGCTGAACGGCGGCAATCCCTGGACCGGTCGGATTGAAGCTGCTGTTGACCGGTTGGGTGCCATCGCCCGGGAGGTGCAGTCGGGGGTCAGCCCGGACCGGTTCTGAGATTTGCCGGGTCGAGCAGTCCGGCAGCAATGGCAACGCCGGTGACATCCGGCAGCCGCTCTGCGCCCAGGCGCTTCATTACCCGGGCCCGATACAGGTCGATGGTTTTAACGCTGACATCCAGCTGTTCGGCGATTTCCTTGCTGGTGTAGCCCTGGGCCAGGGGCAGAAAGACATCCCGTTCCCGGCGGGTGAGGGTGCTGATCAGCGCTACGGTATCCGCATCCGAGCGAACGGGTGGCTCGGGTTCGGCGGGTGCCTGCAGTGCCTGCTGCACGCTGTCCAGTAATAACTGCTCATTGAAGGGCTTCTCGATAAAATCAAAGGCGCCGGATTTGAAGGCACGCACCACGATGGGCACATCGGCATGGCCGGAGACAAAAATAATCGGTATCTCCAGGCCCCGTTTTTGCAGTTCTTCCTGAACATTCAGCCCGCCAAGGCCGGGCATCCGGATATCCAGAATCACGCAACCGGGGCGTTGGTCTTCCACGGCATCCAGAAACTGCCGGCCATCACTGTAGGCTCTGACTTCAAGCCCGACCGATTCCAACAGCCATTGGGTGGACTCCAGCATACCGGCATCGTCATCAACAACGTAAACGGTGTTGGCGTTTGACTGGGTGGTACCAGACATCGGGGGCTTACTCCTGGGTTGGTTTGTGGGTGCATCGGGTGTTGCCGGGAGGGAACCGGCAGATCAGCGAAAGGCCGCCGGTGTCTGTGCGGGTGGCATCCAGAAAGCCGCCAAATCCCTCAATGATGGAACGGCTCATGGACAGCCCAAGTCCCAGCCCCTTGGCCTTGCTGGTGTAGAACGGCTGGAACATCTGGCGTATGCCTTCGTCGTCCAGCCCCGGGCCTTCATCGATGACCTGAATCAGGGTTTCCTGTTGGTCGTTGACGCAGGTGCTGACCACAATCCGGGAAGGGCCTGCACTGTCTTTGTCTGCCCCGGCTTCCACATTGGCCTCGATGCCGTTACGGATCAGGTTGATCAACACCTGTTCAAGCAACACCGGGTCTGCGGTGATGGTGGGAGAGTCTGCGGCCAGGTTCTCATAGATCCGGACGCCGTTCTTCTCTGCCTCCCACTGGCACAGGCGTGCAACCTCGGTAATCACCGAATTCAGGGATACCGGGCCCATGCGCTTCTGGCCTTTACGCAGGAACGCCCGCAAACGTTTGATCACCTCGGAAGCGCGGTTGGCGTGGTGCACGATCTTTTGCAAGCCGTCGTCTACCTTCAACAGCTTCTCGGGATGTTGGTCTGCTTCCTTTAGAAAGCGCTGGCTGGCGGACGCGAAATTCACAATTGACGCCAGTGGCTGATTCATCTCATGGGCAATGCTGGAAGCCAGTTCACCCAGGGTAGCCAGGCGGGCCGTGTGGGCCAGTTCATCTGCCAGCAGCCGGTTCTGCTCCTCGGATTCCACCCGGGCGGTGATGTCACGGGATACGCTGATCACCTCCACCACGGCGCCGGTATAGGTCTCCCGGATGGCGCGGCTGGCAATCTCGAACCAGCGGCGGCTGCCGTTGCGGTGAATGATCTCCAGCGTCATGGTGGCGTAGCCGTCTTCCCGCAGCCGGTGGCGGGTCAGGGCCAGTTGCTCGGCCACGTTTTCCCCCTGGAACACCTCTTCCAGGGCCTTGCCCCGGAGCTCTTCCGGCCAGTAGCCCAACAGGCGCCAGGACGCTGGCGTGGCATCAATGAATCGTCCGTCCGGGGCATGCCGCGAGATCAGGTCTGTGGTGTTCTCGGTGATCAGCCGGTAAAGGCGGTTGGAGCGAACGGCTTCTTCCAGGGTGAGGATATCGTTGGTGGCATCACGGCCCCGAACCAATACTTCCCCGCTGTCTGGATCCGGAATGAAGCTCCACAGAAAAATATGGTCGGCAAACCGGGATTCCACGTTTTCAATGGCTCGCCCCTGTTCCAGGGCTGATTTAACAAGCGCTGCCGCGTTCACCGGTAAAAGGTGCTCCGGATAGTCCAGTTCTGCGCGTTGGACGAGGGAATCGGCCGCATGATTACTGGCCAGGACCTCTAATGTGCGACCGACCACGAGAGTGGGTTGTGGGTCATTAGGGACCAGTTGGCTGAAAACGCGGGCTTTTTTAGGGTTGCTCATAAAGTTATAGTAATAATCCTATAATACCATAGTAGAGTTTCTAGTATTTGTTCTATCTTCTACCATTTCGGGCAATCTGGAGTATAGCTGCTTTGGCTATTCTTCTGAATATGCCATAAGAACAACATCTGAGTTAGAGGACCACGCCAATGACTTCGATCTTCGACCAGGGCCTTGCGCCCCGGGATGCCAACTACGCAGTTCAGTCCCCCATTGATTTTATCGAGCGCACCGCCAGTGTGTACCCGGATTATCCGGCCATCATCCACGGTGCCATCCGTCGTAACTGGGCAGAAACCTATGACCGTTGCCTGCGTCTGGCCTCTGCCCTGAAAGGCCGGGGTATCGGCCGGGGCGATACCGTGGCGGTGATGCTGCCCAACATTCCTGCCATGGTGGAATGCCACTTTGGCGTGCCCATGATCGGCGCAGTACTGAACACCCTGAACGTGCGCCTGGATGCCGAGGCCATTGCCTTCATGCTGGAGCATGGTGAAGCGAAAGTCGTGATTGCCGACCGCGAATTCGGCCAGGTCGTTAAAGATGCGATTCGTCACCTTGAGCACAAGCCCCTGGTGATTGATGTGGACGACCCTGAGTACGGTGAGGGCGTTCAGGTCAGTGACCTCGACTACGAAGCCTTCCTGCAGGAGGGTGACCCCGAGTTTCAGTGGAGCTTCCCGGCCGATGAGTGGGATGCCATTTCCCTGAACTACACCTCTGGCACCACGGGTAACCCCAAAGGTGTGGTTTATCACCATCGCGGCGCCTACATCAACGCTTTGGGTAACCAGGCCGTTTGGTCCATGGACATGCACCCGGTGTATCTGTGGACCCTGCCGATGTTCCACTGCAATGGCTGGTGTTTCCCCTGGACCATCACCGCCATGGCTGGCACCCACGTATGCCTGCGCCGGGTAGACCCTGAGAAGATCCTGCAACTGATCCGTGACCACCAGGTTACCCACATGTGCGGCGCGCCGATTGTTCTGAACGCACTGCTGAACGCGTCTCCGGAAGCGAAAGCCGGTATCGACCACGAAGTGAAGTCCATGACCGCCGGCGCGGCGCCCCCCGCCCAGGTGATTGGCTCCATCGAAGAAATGGGTATCAAGGTGACTCACGTTTACGGCCTGACCGAGGTGTATGGTCCGGTCACCGTCTGTGCCTGGAAGTCCGAATGGGATGAACTGCCATTGCGTGAGCGTGCCCAGATCAAGGCGCGCCAGGGCGTTCGTTATCACACCCTGGGCGGTACCATGGTGGCTGACCCCAACACCATGCAGCCGGTCCCGAAAGATGGCAAGACCATCGGCGAGATCTTCCTGCGCGGTAATACCGTGATGAAAGGTTACCTGAAGAACCCCAGTGCCACGGAAGAAGCCTTCCGGGGTGGTTGGTTCCACACCGGTGACCTGGCCGTGTGGCACGAAGACGGCTACATGGAAATCAAGGACCGCCTGAAAGACATCATCATCTCCGGCGGTGAGAATATCTCCACCATCGAGGTGGAAGACACCCTTTACCGCCATCCGGCGGTGATGGAAGCGGCGGTGGTTGCCCGCCCGGATGAGAAATGGGGTGAAACGCCCTGTGCCTTCATCACCCTCAAGCCAGAGGCAGGTGATGTGTCTGAAGAAGACATCATCAATTTCTGCCGCGAGCACCTGGCCCGGTTCAAGGTACCCAAAACCGTGGTCTTCTCGGAGCTGCCGAAAACATCCACCGGCAAGATCCAGAAGTTCGTGCTGCGGGACCAGGCCAAAGATCTGAACTAATCCCCCTGAACGGCGGCATCTTTCGGTGCCGCCACACCTCGTCACAAAAATAACATTGACTGGCACCCTTTACCGGCGTGCCCGGAGGTAATGCAATGCAAATGTTCCACAGAAAAAACGGTGAAGAACAGCCGTTCTGGCCCGCGGGCCCTTTCAAAATCCGTCTGCCGTTCGTCCACTATCGTTGGGAGTTCGCGGAGATGGTCCAGGCCCTGATCATGTTTGTGGTCAGTTTGGCGATGATTCCCCTGCTTGAAACCTATCTCGGCGTACCCTACGAGGTGGCCCTGGCTTATGTCGTTATCTGCGGTATCGGTTTTATGCTGCCGGCGCTGCTGGGCGTGCCACTGGTTCCCGGCTGGATAACCCCGGGTATTCCTGTGGTGCTGCTGTTCCTCTCGGACTACGAGCCTGGCCCGGAGGCCATTCAGGCGCTGTTCGCCCTGCAGTTCCTGGTGTTCCTGATCTTCCTGATTCTGGGGGTTACCCGCCTGGGCAGTAAACTGGTTGAGTGGATTCCGCGCTCCATGAAGGGCGGTATCATTATCGGTGCGGGTATTGCGGCCCTGATGGGCGAAATTGAGGCCGGTGGCCGTCTGGCCAACACGCCCATTTCCCTGATTGTCGGTGGCCTGGTGTGTCTTTACCTGATGTTCTCGGTGTCCTTCAAGGGCTTCGTCGATAAGAGCAATATTGCCCGCAAGATTGCCAACTACGGCATGGTGCCGGGCATGGTTGTGGCGATCCTGGTTGGTTTTGCCACCGGTGAATACGCTGTACCGGATGTGCAGTGGGGCATCACCAAGCCGGCCTTTGACCAGCTGTGGAACTACCTGCCGTTTACCGTAGGTTTCCCGGATCTGAATATCTTCCTGTATGCGATCCCGACTGCGGTCATCGCTTACGTGATTGCCTTCGGCGATATCGTGGTGGGGCAGTCCCTGATGAACCGTGTTGACCACCTGCGTAAAGACGAAGACATCGACAACAGCATTGACCGTGTTCACCTGGTAACTGCTATCCGTAACGGTGGCCACGCGTTCTTTGCGCCATACCCTGGCCTTGCTGGTCCAATCTGGACAGCGGTCACCGCCACCATGGCCGAACGCTACAAGTATGGCCGTAACGCCATGGATTCCATCTACAGCGGTGGTGGTACTTTCTGGATTACCGGCTTTATTGCCCTGTTTGTCCTGCCGCTGGTGAGCTTCTTCCAGCCGGTGCTGCCGATTGCGCTGTCGCTGACCCTGCTGCTGACCGGTTACATCTGTTTGATGGTGGGCCTGGAGCAGCTGGAGAACAACACTGAGCGAGGCATTGCCGGCACCATGGGTGTGGTTCTGGCGGTGTATGGCGCAGGCTGGGGCCTGGCGACCGGTGCGGTTCTCTACTACCTGATCGAACGCACTCATTTACTGAAATTCACTTCCGACCCGGAGGCCCCGGGCGCCGAGAAGAGCCAGTAACACTGAACCCGGTGCCGCTATGAAGATGGCGGCACCAACCCACTGTGTGTCCTTGGGAGGCTTGATGCCTCCCTTTTTTTGTTTGTGCCAGTGTGCTGACAGTTTGTCATTTCATGACAAATTGTCGAATTTGTCAGGCTGGCCCCTTCCGGTTATCTGGAATACGGGGGTACACTGGCCGAACTGGTGAAAATTTATCCGATGTCGAGTGCTTTAATAACAACAAACCGACAACAGGGGGCCGAAATGACCATCAGTTCCACACCGGACGGCGTCGCCGTCAAACCCAGGCATCTGCGTTTTGATGTAAGGGATGAGTTGAAAACCCTTTGGCACGGCAACGATGCCTTCCGCACCGCATTCTTCAATGCCTTGTCGCTGCAGTTTCCCGACGGAGAGCAGCAATTCATTAACGCCGTTCGCCTGTACCGGGACCAGATTACCGACCCTAAGCTCAAGGAAGAGATCAAAGGCTTTATCGGCCAGGAAGCCCTGCACAGCCGAGAGCACAAAGATTACAACGAAGCCCTGAAAGCCCGTGGCTATGATATCGATGCCCTCGACGCGCGCTTCCGCAAGCACATGGACTGGGTAGGGCGGTTGCCACCCAGCCGCCAGCTGGCAGGCACCTGCGGTGCAGAGCATTACACCGCCGTGCTGGCCAACGCTATTCTGAGCCACCCTGAGTGGATGGAGGGCGCTACGCCGACAATGCAGAGGTTATGGCGCTGGCATGCCATTGAGGAAACCGAGCACAAGTCGGTGGCGTTCGACGTATACCGGGCCTGCGTTGGCAATGAGCGGTTGCGCCGGATTGTCTTTCTGTTTGTCACCTGGAATTTCTTCAAGTACACCTTCATCAACACCTGCAGCCTGCTGAAGACGGATGGCAAGCTCTGGAGTCTGAAAACCTGGTTAGGCGGGCTGAATTTTCTCTGGGGGAAGCCCGGCGTTCTGCGCAAGTGCCTGCCGGAATTCCTGGCCTACTTCCGGAAAGGTTTCCACCCATGGCAGCAAGACAACCGTCGGCTACTGGAACATAACCTGAAAGAACTGGAGGTTTGACAGCCTGAGGTGGGTGCTGAAATTTTCACCAATCTGTGCAAAACTGTAGCGCGACAAAAATAATGACAATAAAGGGCATGCCCATGTGAGGTGTTGCCCGCACCCGGAGACACACAGCATGCGAGTAGGCCTGATTGTAGATTCCGCCTGTGACCTGCCCTATGACTTTGCCCGCAAGCACGACCTGTTCGTTCTGCCGGTAACCGCTATTATCGACGGCCAGACCTACACCGATAAACATTGCCCGGTTCGTACCCAGGAGTTTTATCAAAGTGGCCTGCTGGGCAAAGGTCATGAAGCGGAAACCAAAGCCTACACTGCCGAACAGATCCATGACCTGTTCATGGAAAAGATCGTGACCGAGTTCGATGTGGCCATCTGCGAAACCGTCACCAAAAGCCGTAGCCAGATTTTCCAGAACGCCGCGGAAGCCATGAACTCGGTCATGGCTCATTACGAGGAGGCCCGTAAGGCCGCTGGCCGGGATGGCAAGTTCTCCATGCGGGTGATCGACAGTAAACAGATCTTTGCCGGGCAGGGTTTGCTGGCGGCACATACTCTGAAACTGATTGAGCAAAAGCTTTCCAAGAATGCCCTTCGGCATGAGGTCGAGACGTTTACCGACAAGATCTATACCTGTGTGATTCCCCGAGATCTGCACTATATACGCGAGCGTGCCCGGCGCCGTGGTGACAAAAGCGTCTCGGCGTTTGCCGCGTTCCTGGGTAAGGCCCTGAACATTGTCCCGGTGATCTTTGGCCAGGGTGCCGAAGGCAAACCCGTGGTTAAAACCCGCAACTTTGATATGGCAGTCGAGAAAGTAATGAATTACGCGGTCGCCCGGGTGGAGGCTGGTTTATTGACGCCTTACGTCAGCTTGTCCTGCGGCCTGACCTGGACGGAGATCGAAGATCTGCCAGGCCTGAATCGCTTGCGCGATGCCTGTGAAAGCAATGGGGTAGAGCTGTTGCTGTCACAAATGGGTATTACCAGTGCCATCTACGTGGGCCCGGGCAGTATCTGCCTGGCCCTGGCCGCCGAGCCCCATACCTTCAACGATTTCCAGTAGCCTCCAGGCCTGTCGGCCCAGACTGGCCCTGCATTGCCCCAGCCGGGGTAATTCCGGCGAACCCGCGCCAGGCCAGTTCGTGTTAGCCTCGTTGGCAACGTTCAGGACCCTAGCCAAAAGGATGCCCGGTTTATGTCAAAGACAAGCCCAAGCCTTGCCGATACTTTGTTGGAAGCACACGTCAAACATGAGATGTCTGCTCTCAAAGGGGCGAAACTGAAAAAGTTCATCGATAATGAGGTGGACGAACTGCTCGATCACGCGGGCAGTGTCACCCTGAACCGACTGGTGAGCGCGGACCAGGTGATGGGCGTGATCCAGCGTATTGTGGTGGATATGGAGCTGGACGCCGGTATTCCGGAGCTGGCCGCGGAAATGGCGACCGAGGTCATGAATGCCTCGGTCCAGTCTGACACCACCCTGGGCGAGATCCTGTCTCGTGAACAGGCCAGCGGGTTCATCGAAGAAGCCCTGGAGCTGCGTCACCAACGTGAGCGCATTATTGCCGAGATCATGGCGCACCCGGTCTACCAGGAGCTGGTGTCCAACGTGGTCTACCACGGTCTGGTCAATTACCTCTATGAAGACAACCTGATTACCCGGTCTGTGCCTGGTGTTGGCTCAATGATGAAGTTCGGCAAGAAAATGGCCAATAGGGCGGTGCCCGGGCTGGACGAAACGTTTGAGCGGCGCATCAAGGCCTGGTTGGCAGACAGTTTGCCGGGGCTGATTTCCCGCAGTGAGCAATTCCTGCACAAGGCGCTGTCTGATGATGAGCTGAGAGATACCGTGATGGCTGCCTGGGTATCCCTGGAAGGTCGCACCATTGCCGAGCTTAAAGAGGGGCTGGGCGATGTGGAGTTGCAGGAGTTCGTGGTGATGGGGTACGAGTTTTGGCTGAATTTCCGGAAAACCGGCTACTTTGAAGGCTGCGCCAGGGCGGTGGTGGAGCATCTTTTTGCCAAGTATGGCGATCGCCCGGTCATGGACCTGTTGCAGGATGTCGGGGTGACTCGAGAGGTTATCGTGACCGAAGTGGAATCCCTGGCGCTGCCCATCGTGGAGGTGTTGGCCGAGGAGGGCTACCTCGAAGCGCTGGTACGCCGGCGTTTGGGAGCATTCTATCGATCTGCAGCAGCCAAGAAATTGCTGGCTTAGTCTGTTTGGTGGCTTCCTTGCCCTGAGCCCGTTAATACCCGGGCTCAAACAAAAAGGCCGGACGATGTTTGTCGTCCGGCCTTTTTGTTGTTGAAGTAATGCTGGAGGTTCTTAGCGCTCCAGGTACTTCAGTTTGTCAGGCTTGCCGTCCCACTCTTCAGCGTCTGGCAGCGGGTCTTTCTTCTCAGTGATGTTCGGCCATTTGCCAGCCAGCTCGGCGTTGATCTCAACGAACGCTTCCTGGCCCGCCGGCAGTTCGTCTTCAGAGAAGATGGCCTCGGCCGGGCACTCGGGCTCGCACAGGGCGCAATCTATGCACTCGTCCGGGTCAATCACCAGAAAGTTGGGGCCTTCGTAGAAGCAGTCCACCGGGCAGACTTCCACGCAGTCGGTGTATTTGCACTTGATGCAGTTATCAGTAACGATAAACGCCATAGTCAGATCCCTGGTTCGTAAAGTAATCGGTCTCATCAGGAGCCCTGATGTTCCGGCCCCATCTATAATTTTGTGCGCGATATTGTAGGGAGCGCCCCCCGCAGCCGCAAGCGTTGGGCTGCTATAACCTTATTACACAGATCAAGTTTGGCCCAGTTTCCTGTTATTTTGCCAGCAAAGCTTTCAGCTCATAGAGCTGATTGAGGGCATCCCGTGGTGAAAGTCCATCAATGTCCAGTTTTTGCAAGGCGTTCTCTACAACGCTCGGCTCCGCGCTGGCAAACATATCGCCCTGAAACACCGATTCCACGGCAGCCGGTTGTTTAGCCGTTTTGGGGGCTGGTGATGGCGCTGCAGCGGCACCGCCTGTAGCTCCCTTGGACGGGCCGGCGCTGCCTTCCAGATGCGCGAGCTGCGCCTTGGCATTGCGAATCACATCCTGGGGCACGCCCGCCAATTTGGCCACTTGAAGGCCATAACTCTGGCTGGCCGGGCCGTCGTGTACATTGTGCAGGAAAACGATGGAGTCGTCGTGCTCGGTGGCCGTCAGATGCACATTCACCGCATGTTCCAGGTCATCCGCCAGTTGGGTCAGTTCGAAGTAGTGGGTGGCGAACAGGGTGTAGCAACGAATGTCCTTGGCCAGGTGCTCAGCCGTGGCCCAGGCCAGCGACAGGCCGTCAAAGGTACTGGTGCCGCGGCCCACCTCATCCATCAGCACCAGGCTGTGATCGGTGGCGTTGTGCAGGATGTTGGCGGTTTCGGTCATTTCCACCATAAACGTGGAGCGGCCGCCGGCAATGTCATCGGAAGAGCCCATGCGGGTGAAAATCCGGTCTACCGGCCCCAGCACCGCCCGGTTGGCGGGCACAAAGCTGCCGGTGTAGGCGAGCAGGGCAATTAACGCAGCCTGGCGCATGTAGGTGGACTTACCGCCCATGTTCGGGCCGGTGATCACCAGCATTCGCCGCTTCGCATCCATCAGCAGGTTGTTCGGCACGAAGGGCTCGTCGAGCAGTTGTTCCACCACCGGATGGCGGCCTTCCTCCACATCAAAGCCCGGCTCTTCGGTGAATTCCGGAGCAGTGAAACGCAGGCTGGTGGCCCGCTCGGCAAAGTTACTGAGCACATCCAGTTCCGCCAGGGCCTGGGCAGCGTCCTGCAGCGGTGCCAACTGCTCGGCGACGGCTTCCAGTACGTCGTCGTACAGGCCTTTCTCCCGGGCCAGCGCCCGGCTCTTGGCGCTCAGGGCCTTGTCTTCAAATTCCTTCAGTTCCGGTGTAATGAAACGCTCGGCGTTTTTCAGCGTCTGGCGGCGGATGTAATCCACCGGCGCCTGGTCAGACTGGGCCCGGCTGATCTCGATGTAGTAACCATGCACCCGGTTGTAGCCCACTTTCAGCGTGGAAATGCCGGTGCGTTCGCGCTCGCGGGTTTCCACATCCAACAGGTACTGGCCAGCGTTCTCGCTGATGTTGCGCAGTTCGTCCAGTTCTTTGTCGAAGCCTTCGGCAATCACGCCGCCGTCCCGGATCACCACGGGCGGGTTCTCGATAATGGCCCGCTCAAGCAGGTCTGCCAGTTCCGGGTATTCGCCAATAACCGTGGCCAGCTTCACCAGGTGATGTGAGTTAACGGGCTTTAGAGCCTCCTGCAGCCCCGGTAAGGTCTGGAACGCATCCCGCAGGCGTGCGAGGTCCCGGGGGCGGGCTGAGCGCAGCGCGACTCGGGCCAGAATCCGCTCGATATCACCCACCTGCTTGAGCAGATCGTGGATTGGCTCGTAATGGAAGCCGTCCAGCAAAGCCGACACCGCCTGCTGGCGCTGGCGCACGACCTCCACATTCCTGAGCGGCCGGTTCAGCCAGCGGCGCAGCTCACGGGCGCCCATGGCCGTGGCTGTGCGGTCCATTACCCAGGCAAGGGTGTACTGCTGGCCGCCCATCAGGTTGGTGTCTATTTCTAGGTTGCGGCGGCTGGCGGCGTCCAGGATCACCGCATCTTCCCGACGCTCGCGGGTCAGTTTGCGGATGTGGGGCAGGGCGGTACGCTGGGTTTCCCGGGCGTACTGCAGCAGGCAGCCGGCGGCGCAGATCGCCAGGTGCAGGTCTTCACAGCCAAAACCGGTCAGGTCTTTAACCTGCAGCTGTTGGGTAATCACCCGCCGGGCGGAATCCATCTCAAACAACCAGGGGCCCTGGCGACGAACCCCGGTGAAGCCCTCCAGCACATCGCTGTAAGGGAAGTCCTCGCTGATCAGAATCTCCGCCGGCCGCAGGCGCTGCAGCTCCCCCTGCAGAGCTTCCAGGCTTTCCAGCTCTGCGACCGCAAACCGGCCACTGGAGATGTCCAGCGACGCGAAGCCGAACTGCTCCTTATGACTGAAAATCGACACCAACAGGTTGTCCCGCCGGTCTTCCAGAAACGCCTCGTCGCTCAGGGTGCCCGGTGTCACCACGCGCACCACCTGACGATCAACCGGCCCTTTACTGGTGGCCGGGTCGCCAATCTGCTCAGCAATAGCGATGGATTGACCTGCGCGCACCATGCGGGCAATGTAGCCCTCAGCCGCATGGAAAGGCACGCCCGCCATCGGGATGGGGTTGCCCCCGGACTGGCCCCGGGCCGTCAGGGTAATGTCCAGAAGTTCCGCCGCTTTCTTGGCGTCGTCGTAAAACAGCTCATAGAAATCACCCATGCGATAAAACACCAGCTCGTTCGGGTGTTCCCGCTTGATCTTCAGGTACTGCTGCATCATCGGGGTGTGCTTGGAAAGATCGGTCTGGGCTACTGACATGGGTTTGTCCGGTTGATCGTACTTTTGGGTGAAAGCGGGGATTGTAAGAAAATAATGCCCGTGATGAAACGAAGGGTTTGGCAACAGACACAGGGAGATTGTTATGCAGGCCTCTGACCAACAACTGGAGAGCGCTGGAAACACGCTGGGTGAATGGCTCGTCGAGCACGGTAAAACCATCGCCACCGCCGAAAGCTGTACCGGCGGCTGGGTGGCCAAAGTGCTGACTGACCGGGCGGGGTCGTCTGCGTACCTGATGGCCGGGTTGGTGACCTACAGCAACGAGGCGAAACAGGCCATTCTGGGGGTTGAAGAATCGGTGCTCGCCGAACATGGCGCGGTGAGCGAGCCAGTGGTTCGCCAGATGGTCGCCGGTGCTGTCCGCGCTGCGGACGCTGACATAGCCGTGGCCATCAGCGGCATTGCCGGCCCTGGCGGCGGCAGTGATGAAAAGCCCGTAGGCACCGTATGGTTCGCCTGGGGCACCGGCCCGGACCGCATCGAAACCAGCACGCAGTGCTTTGACGGCGACCGGGATCAGGTGCGCCGAAAGTCGGTTTTGTATGTTCTGCAAGGGGTTACGGAGTTTCTGAAAACACTGTGACGTTTTTCACCCGGGCAGGGGTTGGTCTCAGCGAAGGCTTATGTTTTAATACTGTTCAAATATACAGGAAAACACTGGATGCCTCCGGTGTCATCGCTTTGAATTTCGCTGCTGTCGGCCCAATCGCGGCTCAGCAGCCCCGGCAAATGAGGGTCAGGTACCAATGGAAGACAATCGCAAGAAAGCACTCAGCGCAGCACTCGGCCAGATTGAGCGCCAGTTCGGCAAAGGTGCCGTGATGAAAATGGGCGACCAGCCCCGTGAAGCCATTCCTGCGGTATCCACCGGTTCCCTCGGGCTGGACGTAGCCCTGGGTATTGGCGGCCTGCCTTACGGCCGGATCGTTGAAATCTACGGCCCGGAAAGCTCCGGTAAAACCACACTGACCCTTCAGGTGATTGCGGAAGCCCAGAAGGCTGGCAAAACCTGCGCCTTCATCGACGCCGAGCACGCGCTCGACCCCATCTACGCGGAAAAGCTGGGCGTAAACGTAGACGACCTGCTGGTGTCCCAGCCAGACACCGGCGAACAGGCCCTGGAAATCGCCGACATGCTGGTGCGCTCCAACGCCATCGACGTGATCATCGTCGACTCCGTTGCCGCACTGACACCGAAAGCCGAAATCGAAGGCGAGATGGGCGACAGCCACGTAGGCCTCCAGGCCCGCCTGATGTCCCAGGCCCTGCGTAAACTGACCGGCAACGTCAAACACGCCAACTGCCTGATGGTCTTCATCAACCAGATCCGTATGAAAATCGGCGTCATGTTCGGCAGCCCGGAAACCACCACCGGCGGTAACGCCCTGAAATTCTACTCCTCCGTACGCCTGGACATCCGCCGCATCGGTGCTGTCAAAGAGGGCGACGAAGTGGTCGGTAACGAAACCCGCGTAAAAGTCGTCAAGAACAAGGTATCTCCGCCCTTCAAGCAGGCCGAGTTCCAGATCATGTACGGCAAGGGCATCTACCACATGGCCGAAGTTCTGGACATGGGCGTAAAAGAAGGCTTCGTCGACAAATCCGGCGCCTGGTACGCCTACAACGGCGACAAAATCGGCCAGGGCAAAGCCAACGCCTGCAAGTTCCTGGAAGAGAACATGGATATCGCCAACGAAATCGAAGCCAAGGTTCGCGACAAACTGATGCCCAAGCCGGTGAAGAAAGAAGCGGCCGAGGCGCCGGTGGAAGCGAGTGGCGAGTTGCTGTAACCCGCTTCATACGGCTCTATGCGGCATTGATACGTTGGACGGCATATTCGGAGCCTAGCGAGTTGTGGCAGGGAGCCCCTCACGGGAATCTCGTAGGCCATGGATGGCCGGAGCGAAGCGCACAGGGGTGAGGCAAGCGATTATGAAGCGAAGCTTCATGCGCAGCCGAACGCCAGCAATCTATGATTGCTGGCCGGACCCCGTAGGGGTGCTCGTAGCGTTTCCCGTGAGGGGGTTCCTGCCACAACTCATGCTCCATGAGTTAACGGCAAGAAGGGAGTCGGACGGCAAATGTCTAGCAAAAAGAGACTGCTCATCGTAGCCCACGCCCCATCCCCAAATACCCTGAAACTCCGGAACGCCACAGAAAAAGGCGCCCGTAACCCCGACATCGAAGCCGTAGAAGTGGTGGTAAAAGCCCCACTCGATGCCGGCCCCGAAGACATCCTCGCCTGCGACGCCATCATCCTCGGTACCACCGAAAACCTCGGCTACATGTCCGGCGCCCTCAAAGACTTCTTCGACAGAAGCTATTACCCTTGCCTGGAGAAGACCCAGGGCCTGCCCTTTGCCTACTACATCCGTGCCGGCCACGACGGCACCGGCACCCGCCGCGCCATCGACAGCATCACCACCGGATTACGCTGGAAACGCATACAGGAGCCATTGCTGTGCAGGGGAGATTACAGGGATGAATTCGAGCAACAGTGCGAGGAACTGGGCATGTACGTGGCGGCCAGCCTGGATGCTGGCCTGATCTGATTAACTGGCGAACCGGTTGTAAAAACCCTCAATCCGGGAAAGCGCATTGTCGATCGCTCTCGAGTAGCCTTTCTTGTCGAGACAATAGCTGAACTGCAGACTCACACGGAAGCCCGTCTGAAACGGCTGGCACGACACCACTCGGGCATCAATGCGCGACTCGCTGATGTATTTACCCTCAATATCCAGGAACAAATGCGCCCCGGAGTCTACCGGCCGAGGGCACAGCACCGCCATACCGTAACGATTGAGGTCCAGGCATGTTACCGCCACTGGCTGCTTCCCGCGACCAAAGAACGCCCTCTCACGGAGTTGCACCCTGAGACACGACGCCGAAAAACGATCCTTGATGCGGCGATCTGCGGAATAATTCGTCATTGCTTTGACCATCACCCGTATTGTACTTGTTGTGTCCGGAATCCGTCCGGGCATGGAAGTGTAGTAATCGACGGCCTGCCTGAAAAATGACCAAGGGGGAATTTGTGACCCGGTTGGCATATTGTCACGAATCCGGCCTCTTCCGATAAATGCGGCGCGGATAGGCGACAGCTTGAAGCTCAAACACTACAATGCGAGCGACAGTTACTACTCAAAACCGAACTCAACGGGAATCGAACTTGAAGTCATTGCCCTTGCATCAGCTCTACAAAGCCTGCGTTCTTAAAGATCTGCCATTCAAAACCACCCGGCAACTGGAGCCGCTGGCCGAGATTGTTGGCCAGAACCGCGCCCAGGAAGCGGTGCGTTTTGCGCTCGCCATGCCCCACGGTGGTTATAACGTGTATGCGGTCGGTCGCAATGGCTTGGGTAAGCGCACCATGATGCTCCGGTACCTGGAACACCACGTCGATACCGAACAGCAGAGCCACGACTGGTGTTACGTGGCCAACTTCGATGAGCCGCGCAATCCGCGTTTGCTGCAACTGCCGGCAGGAATGGGCACCCAGCTCAAACAGGACATGGACAAGCTGATGTCGCGGTTGGTGAAGGTGATTCCCCAGACGTTTGACAGTGACAGCTTCCTGGAGCGCTCCGAGCACCTCAAGAACGAGTACGGCAAAAAGCAGGAAGATGAGCTCGAGAAAGTGGCCAAGCAGGCCCGGCGCAAGAAAGTCAGCCTCACGGTAACCACACCGGGTGGCTATCGGCTGGTTGCCATGAATGGCGATGAGCCCCACACCGTGGAGAGCTTCCAGGCGCTGACCGATGAGCAGCGTGACAAGTTTGAAGACACCATCAACGCCCTTGAAAAGAAGCTCCGCCAGGCCCTTCGCAAGCTGGCCGATTGGGAGCAGGAGTACGCCGAGAAGCAACAGGCATTGAATCAGGAAACTCTCGAAGGCATTTCCGGTCACCAGATCGATGAGCTAGTCAAACGCTACAGTGACCAGCCAGACGTGGTTTCCTATCTTGAGGCCGTTCGCAAAGACCTGGTCGACAACCTGGATATCTTCCTTGAGGACGATGAAGAGCAGGCGGCGATCGCCTACGCCTCACTGGACAAGAAAACGCCCCGGCGCTACGTGATCAACGTGCTGGTGCACCAGAAAACCAATGAGGTGCCGGTGGTGGTGGAAGACAATCCCACCTACCACAACCTGTTCGGGTACGTTGAAAACGTCACCTTCAAGGGCACCGTGTTCACCGACTTCTCCCTGATTCGCCCGGGTAGTCTGCACAAGGCCAATGGCGGTTACCTGCTGATGGATGCCATCAAGGTGCTGGAGCAGCCGTTTGTCTGGGACGGTCTGAAGCGCGCCCTGCGCTCCCGCACCCTGCAGATCAATTCCCTGGAGCGGGAGCTGACGCTTTCAGGGACCATTTCCATTGAGCCGGAAGCCGTACCTCTGGATGTTAAAATTGTGCTGTTCGGTGATCGCGAAACCTGGATGCTACTGCAGGAATACGATTCCGAGTTTGCCGAGCTGTTCCGGGTGACGGCCGATTTCGAAAACGAGATGTACCGTACCGAGGAGAGCCAGCTGCTGTATGCCAAGTTCATTGCCAGTCTGGTGGTGGAGAAGAAGCTGCTGCACTGCACCAATAAAGCGGTGGCCCGTATAATCGAGCACAGCGCGCGCATGGCCGAACATCAGAACAGGCTCTCGCTGCATGCAGCGGACATCGCCAACCTTTTACGGGAATCCGATTTCTGGGCCCGACAGGCGGGTGCCAAACTGATCTCTGAAGTGCACGTTGAGCGCGCGCTGGAGAGTGCCCGTTACCGTAGCAGCCGTATCCGGGATCATTTTTACGATTCGGTTCGGGACGGCTCCACCCTGGTGACCACAACCGGCACCTGCGTCGGTCAGGTGAACGCCTTGTCGGTGCTGTCGACCGGCGGTTTCGAGTTTGGTCTTTCCAACCGGGTAACCGCAACCTGCTACTATGGTGATGGCGGTGTCATGGACATCGAGCGGGACGTGAAGCTGGGTGGCAATATCCATTCCAAGGGCGTGATGATTCTCAGCTCCTGGCTGGCCTCCCATTTTGCAGTGAACGACCCGATGCACCTGTCGGCCAGTCTGACCTTCGAACAGAACTACGGCGAAGTGGACGGTGACAGCGCCTCCCTGGCCGAGCTGTGCGCCTTGATCTCTGCACTGTCTGGTATTCCGGTGCGGCAGGATCTTGCGATTACCGGCTCGGTGAACCAGTTTGGCGAGGTGCAGCCGATCGGCGGCGTTAACGAAAAGGTCGAAGGCTTTTACGCCACCTGTGAGCTAAAGGGCGGCCTGACCGGCTCCCAGGGTGTGATTATTCCGGTCACCAACGTGCAGAACCTGATGCTGGACAGCGAAGTGGTCAAGGCATCCAAAGCGGGCAAATTTGCCGTATACCCGGTTGCCCGTGTGGAGGAGGCCATTACACTGTTGCTTGGCAAACCGGCGGGCAAGGCCGATGACAAAGGCAGGTACCCCAAGCAAAGCGTTTTTGGCATTATCCAGCAACGGCTCGAGAAAATGCGGGAACATGAACGGCAGGAACATGCCAGGGACGATCACAAAGATCCGTCCATCCACTGACCGGCTCCATAATAAAACGGACAGGAGAAAACAGATCCATGACTGATATCCAGCAGACTGTGTATGTGGTAGAGGACGACGAGGCCGTCCGCGATTCACTGGAATTGTTGCTGAAATCCGATGGCAAGCCGGTGAAAACCTATGAAAGCGCCGGCTCTTTTCTGGCAGATTATTCTGACCAGATGGCGGGCTGCATTGTGCTGGATATCCGTATGCCGGGTATGGACGGCATGGAGTTGCAGAAAAAACTCAACGACAAGCATTCGATCCTGCCCATTATCTTCGTGACGGGGCATGGCGACGTTCCCATGGCTGTCGATGCCATGAAGGAAGGTGCCGTCGACTTTATCCAGAAGCCCTATCGCGAAGAAGCGCTGCTGGAGAAGATCGAGGCGGCGCTGGAGCAGGATCGTGAGCAGCGGAAATCTCTGGATGAGCGCCAGGAGATCGTTCGCCGTATCAAGAGCCTGACACCCCGCGAGCGTGAAATCATGGATCGGATGATTGCGGGCCAGGCCAACAAGGTGATCGCCATCGAGCTTGAGATCAGCCAGCGCACTGTTGAGATTCACCGGTCCCGTGTGATGCACAAGATGGGCACCCATTCATTGGCACATCTGGTGCGTATGGTTCTGTCCGTAAAGGAACTTATCGACTAGGTCTGTCGGTATCGTCATCATACAATGACGTTTTTAACCGGCCATGTTTCTATGACTGAAGTTGTCAGTGAGAACTCCGAGGTGACGGTTCTGCTGGTTGATGACAACCCGCAGAACCTGAAAGTCCTCTACGAGACCCTGAAAGACAAAGGCTACCGGCTTCTGATCGCCAACGAAGGCGAGAAAGCATTGGACCTTGCCCACCGCCATCATCCGGAAGTGATTCTGCTGGATATCATGATGCCGGAAATGGACGGCTATGAGGTGTGTGAGCGCCTGAAAGCCGATCCGGAAACTTCAGATTGTGCCGTTGTATTCCTGTCAGCCCTGGACGACCTGCAGGCCAAGGTGAAAGGCTTCAGCCTGGGTGGTGCAGACTACATCTCCAAGCCATTCCAGTCCCTGGAAGTGATTGCAAGGGTTAAAACCCACGCCCAGGTGATTCGCCTCGAGCGGGAACTCCAGGCCCGGAACCGCGAGCTGCAGAGCGATCAGGCGCGCATCCTGAACTCCATCAGCGAGGGCATCTACGGCCTTGACGAGAACGGCATCATCGAATTTGCCAATCCCGCAGCCGCCATGATTATGGGATGCCCGGCGGAAGACCTGATCGGCAAGAGTTTTTTCGAACTGCACTTTTCGACGGCGGCGGAGTGCCAGGACAGCCTGCCGGTGATGGCCACCTGCCGGCAAGGTGTGGCGGAAAACCAGCGTGATATCCGGCTGTTGCGCGCTGATGGCAGTGGCTTCCCCGCGGAGTATCGTTCCACCCCCAAACTGGATGACGGCGAGTTGCATGGCGCGGTGGTTGTGTTTCGGGACATTACCGTGGAACTGGACAACGAACTGGCCCTGGAGGAAGCGCGGGCCCTGGTTCAGGAACAGCGGGATCAACTGGCCCACACCTCACGCCTGACCACCATGGGTGAGATGGCCGCAGGGTTTGCCCATGAGGTCAACCAACCGCTGACCGCTATCACCAATTATGCCCGGGTGTCCAAGCGTATGATGGCCAAGGAGCAACCGGACCTTGTGTTGCTTCAGGAAACCCTCGACAAGATCGAAGCGCAGTCGCACAGGGCCAGTGAGATTATTCGCCGCATCCGCCGATTCATGAAGAAGCCTGCCACTGGTAAAGAAGTCCTGTCTGTTCCGGTGCTGCTGGAGGACACCCGGCAGTTTGCGGAAGTGGATATGAGGAACAACGAGGGCGGTATTGATGTCCGCGTTGAAGATGACCTGCCAGACGTACTGGCGGACCCGATTCAGGTGCAGCAGGTTGCCCTTAACCTGATCCGTAATGCCCTTGAAGCCACTCGCAGTGCCGAATCATCCACGCCTGTGGAAGTCAGCGCCCGCCGATGCGGTGACCAGTGTGTGCGCATTCAGGTGCTCGATCACGGGGTGGGTGTGCCGGAGGATGCCGAGGAAAAGCTGTTTCATCCCTTCTACACTACCAAGGATGAAGGCATGGGCATTGGTCTGGCCACCTGCCGGTCCCTGATTCAGGCCCAGGGTGGCGACATTGGCTATGAGCGTCCGGAAGAGGGTGGTGCCTGCTTCTACTTCACGCTGCCTGTTGCCAATGCTGAGGGGCAGCCCTGCGCAGCAGGTTGAGCATCGATCTGGCGGTGAGCGGCCAGATCGAAGCGTTTATCCCGCCGTTATAGCCATTCAATACGACCACTCAGGTGTGGCGCATCGCCTTTGCTGTTCAGGAGCTGGTAATCCCAGGCGTCGCTGGCGGTCTGCCAGTTCAGTTGGGCGGCGCCGGGCAGAAACAGGGGTTTCTTGAACTGACAGCTCACCCGCACAGGGCCGGATTGCCAGTCAGCCTGCTGTTCCAGTAATGACAGCGCCCGGGCTTTGCTCCACATGCCATGGGCAATGGCCCGTGGGAAGCCAAAGGCTTTGGCACTCAATGCGTGCATGTGAATCGGGTTGCGGTCCCCGGATACCTGCCCGTACCGTCGCCCAAGGTTCTCCGGTGCCGTGATGGACTCGCTGAACGGATAGGTTTCGAGTTTGGGCGGTTGCGCTTTCGGCTTGCCACTTTCAGCATTTGCCATCCGGAACAGGTTGGTGCTTACCTCCTCCCAGATCAGCCGGCCCGCAGAGCGCGCCTCGGTGATCAGGTCGAACTCGATGCCGCGCTCCGTGCTCTGCTGATTGCCCAACGTAACCCGGATATCCAGGTTTTCGCCGGTCTGGATGGGTCGGTGTTGGGTGATGGTGTTGCGCAGATGCACAAGGCCCAGCAGGGGCAGTGGAAACCGTTTGTCGGTCAGCAATTTCAGGTGCAGCGGGAAAGCAAGGATGTGCGGCCAGGTCATGGGCAGGGTGGAGCCAGGCTTGAATCCGCACACGTTCAGATAGCGGGACAACATCGGCGTATCTGTGGCCACGCCCAGCAGCTCAGCCTGCAATTCCGGGATCTCTGTGTTGGCGCCGGGCTTGTGTGATTTTGGCAGCAGTGCTCTGCCGAACATGGGCAGCAGAGAGGGTGGGGTGCTGCGATAAATCAGTGGTTCTGTCATGGTATTCATCTCCCTTGTTGGCCTGATCGGCCGGGTAATTTCCCGTGAATCAGTAACGTAATTACCGATTTTCTCTACATTCTGGTACAACTGTGCGTCTGTGGCCTGATATGCTCTAATGTAAGACGAAAGTCGTGGCGGCCTCGCAGTCTGGCAAACCCCTCCAGATCGGGCATTGACCCGCCGTGCCATGAGCACTGTCCGGTGGGTCAAAGTAGTAACCATATAAATAAAATAGCGGGATACTATGCAGGAACTACGTGATGCGGGCGTGATGTTGCGCCTGATTTATGAGGCGATGAAGAAAAAGGGTGTCGATACCGATGCCATATTCAGCCGCCTCGGCGTTGACGAGAACTACGTCTACACAGACCAGCTTCGCACTCCCCACAGCGCCCAGCTTTACTTCTGGCAGGCGGTGGAGGATGTCTCCGGCGACCCGGACATAGGCCTGCACCTGGGGCCGCTGTTGCCCGCCTACAAGGGCCAGGTTCTCGAATACCTGTTTCTCAGCAGCCCAACCTTCGGAGAGGGACTGCGCCGGGCTCAGAACTATCAGCGCTTGCTGAGCGATGCCGCCAATACCGATTTCTTCATTGAAGGCGAAGAAGCCTGCATGGTGCTGGACGCCGCCTCCGATGAGATTCGCAAGCTCAAGCACTTCAATGAGTGCTTCGTACAGGGGCTGATTACCTTCTTCAAGTCCATCACCGATGGCAATTTCTACCCATCACGAATCGAGTTCGAGCATGGGCGGGAGCAGGGAGCCGAGCACGTACGCGAAGTTCTGGGTTGTAACGTGGTTTTTGGCGCAGAAGAAAACCGGTTGTATTTCCCCGCTGCGATGCTGTCCCACGCCTCTCCCCACGCCGAACCAGAACTGTTGGCGCTGCACGAGCGCTTTGCCAGTGAACAGGTGGCGCGGCTAGAGAAAAAGGACATTGTCGGTCAGGTGGAGCGCATCATCGCCGAGCTGCTGGACAGCGGCGAGGTGACCCTGGATGCCGTTGCAGAACGGCTGGGTATCAAACCAAGAACCTTGCGCACCCGGCTCACCGAGGCCGAAACCAGCTTCAACCAGGTACTGGCGGATTTCCGCTATCGGCTGGCGCGGCAGCTCCTTGCGACCACCGATGAGTCCATTGATGAAATTGTGTACCTCACCGGTTTTTCCGAACCCAGTACGTTCTATCGGGCGTTCAAGCGCTGGTCTGGTATGACGCCCATCGAATACCGGAAGACGGCCCAGGGCAAAGATGCCATGGTTGACGCCATGTAACCGGGGGTTTGGAAAAATCTGAAAAAAGTTCAGTAAAAGCGTTGACATAAACGGGGGCCTCTTTATAATGCGCCCTCGTTGTCACCGAGCAGTCAGCAAACAGGCTGTTAGGCAACAAACGCGGAGCGGTAGTTCAGTTGGTTAGAATACCGGCCTGTCACGCCGGGGGTCGCGGGTTCGAGTCCCGTCCGCTCCGCCATTTTTATCCCCCCCCTTGCTTTACCTCAGTTACTTCCCTTGATGTGTTTCCGGTATTCTCCCGGGCTTATGCCATACCAGCGCCGATAGGCCTTGTGGAAGGCTGGTGGGTTCGCGAATCCCAATAGCCAGGCGATTTCCGAAAGCGAGCTGTTGGTCTCCTGCAAATAGTCTTGTGCGAGTTGTCGTCGAGTGTTGTCCAGCAACTCCCGAAAGCCGGTTCCTTCACTGGCAAGCTGTCGTTGCAGTGTCCAGGGCGTTGTTCCCAGTCGGTTGGCCAGGGTTTCAATGGTGGGTGTTTCTCCCCGCAATAACGGCGTCATCAGGTACCGGGCCCTGTCAGCCACACTCCAGCCTTTGCGAATCTGCTGTAGCTCCTGTTCACACCAGGCGGTCAGTTTTTCGTGCATACCTTGGTGCGCCTGGCTCGGTGCCTGAAGCCAAACGCTGTCCTTCAGACGAATCGAGTTTTCCTTCGCGCCGAATTCCACGGGGCAACGAAACCAGCTCTCGAATACCTCGTCCAGCCCGATCGAGGGGTACTCAATACGCACCCGTTCCAGGATGTCGTAGCGGCCGGTCATGTGTCTGATCAGTTGGGTCCAGGCGGCAAGGATGGAGTCCACGACAAAGTAGTTGTACTGGTTGTATGGACTGATCGAATAGAAACAGGCCTTACGGTGTTCAGCCGCCAGACTTGGCTCGCCTCTGGAGTTCCGGCTGCTTAGCAGCGCATACCGTATCAGTGTGGCAAGGGACTGATGTACGGTGTTGGCGGTTTCTGCGGCCAGGCCGGCAATGCCGGCGTCGATGGGGCGGGTCAGGGCGCCCATACGCAGGCCCAGGGCGGGGTTGCCCGTTGTGGCGATGGCAGCCTGGCCCAGGCGCATGAACCTGGGAATGCTGATGCGTCCTTCCGGCGCGGCCAGCTCAGGGTCGTTCAGATGGAACTGGGATTTTAGCCTTTCGGCATCGCCTCCCTCGGCCTCAGTGGCACGCAGCAACACGGAAGCATAGAGCAGGCTGATGTCGCCCAGCGAATTCTGGTTGGGTCTGGATGTATTGGTCATGATCGTATTATCGGTATTATCCAGGGATAATAAAATGTTCTTTTTGGATATTGTTGCGCTGGCGGGAGCTGGGTAGTGTAGGGGCCATAACAACGGGCGCGATGGTTGCCCGATCCTACAATCGATGAGGAGATTACCAATGGCTGCATCACCGGGCGTGAGCAAGTACCCGCATCTGCTTGAACCACTGGACCTTGGCTTTACCACCCTGCGTAACCGCACACTGATGGGTTCCATGCATACCGGCCTGGAGGAAGTGAAAAACGGATTCGAGCGTCTGGCTGCGTTTTACGCCGAGCGTGCCCTTGGTGGCGTTGGCCTGATCGTAACCGGTGGCATCGGCCCGAATACCGAAGGTGCGGTATTCCAGCACGCAGCCAAGATGAACACAGAAGAAGAATCTGACAAGCACAAGGTGATTACCCAGGCGGTGCATGAGGCTGACGGCAAAATCTGTATGCAGATCCTGCATGCGGGCCGTTACGCGTATTCCCCTGAGCTGGTCGCGCCTTCGGCTATCCAGGCGCCGATCAATCCGTTCAAGCCCAAAGAGCTGGACGAAGCCGGCATCCAGAAGCAGATCGACGACTACGTGAACTGCGCTGCCCTGGCTCAGCGCGCCGGATACGATGGCGTGGAGATCATGGGTTCCGAGGGTTATTTCATTAACCAGTTCATTGTCAAACACACCAACCACCGCACCGATCAGTGGGGTGGCAGTTACGAGAACCGCATTCGCCTGCCCATTGAAATCGTTCGCCGGGTTCGTGAGCGCGTGGGCGAAAACTTCATCATCATTTATCGCCTGTCCATGCTCGATCTGATCGAAGACGGCAGTACCTGGGAAGAAGTGGTGCACCTGGCCAAGGAAATCGAGAAGGCGGGCGCCACCATCATCAACACCGGTATCGGCTGGCACGAAGCCCGTGTGCCGACCATCGCCACATCCGTGCCCCGTGGTGCCTTTACCAAGGTAACGGCCCGGCTTAAAGGCGAGGTCAGTATTCCGTTGGTAACCACCAACCGGATCAATATGCCAGACGTTGCCGAGAAGGTTCTGGCAGAAGGTGATGCGGATATGGTGTCCATGGCCCGCCCATTCCTGGCAGACGCTGACCTGGTCCGCAAAGCTGTGGAAGATCGTGCCGAGGAGATTAATACCTGTATCGGCTGTAACCAGGCCTGTCTTGATCATACGTTTAGCGGCAAGCTGACGTCCTGCCTGGTCAATCCCCGCGCCTGCCACGAAACCGAACTGGCGTACGTGAAGACGGCTACGCCGAAGTCGGTTGCGGTGGTTGGTGCCGGCCCCGCAGGCCTGGCGTTTGCCTCGGTTGCCGCGGAGCGTGGGCACAAGGTTACGGTCTTCGACGCCGGCAGTGAGGTAGGTGGTCAGTTCAATGTGGCCAAACGCATTCCGGGCAAGGAAGAGTTTTACGAAACCCTGCGCTACTTCCGGGTGATGCTCGACAAACATGGCGTTGATATTCGGCTCAATACCCGCGTTACCGCAGAGGACCTCAAAGCCGGTGGCTTTGATGAGGTGGTCCTGGCCACTGGCGTGGAGCCACGCACACCGGAGATCGAAGGCATTGATCACCCGAAGGTGATTGGCTACCTGGATGCGCTGTTGGAGCGCAAGCCGGTTGGTCAGAAGGTAGCTGTCATCGGTGCGGGTGGTATCGGCTTCGATGTGTCTGAATTCATCGTCCACAAGGGTGAATCGCCTTCTTTGAACACCGAGCACTTCATGAAGGAGTGGGGCGTGGATCTGACGGTTGAACACCGTGGCGGTATTCAGGGTGTTCAGCCTCAGGTGCCTGAGCCTGCGCGGGAGGTTTACCTGCTGCAGCGTAAGGCCTCGAAAGTTGGCAAGAACCTGGGCAAGACCACCGGCTGGATTCATCGTACCTCTCTCAAGCACCGCAACGTGCAGATGGTGCCCGGCGTCAGCTATCGCAAGATTGATGACGAAGGCCTGCACATCACCATCACACCGAAAGGTGCCGAGCAGGGCGAGGATAAAGTGTTGCCGGTGGATACCATCATCGTGTGTGCTGGTCAGGAGCCGCTGCGTGAGTTGCAGGCAGGCCTGGAAGCAGCCGGTTTGCCGGTGCATCTGATTGGTGGTGCCGATGTGGCAGCAGAGCTGGATGCAAAGCGGGCCATTGATCAGGGTAGCCGCCTGGCAGCGGAGATCTGATCACAAAACGTTGCAGTTTTTCTCTGTGTTTCGGTTAAGGTCTGGCTAGACTATGGAGGTGAAGCGCGGGAGGGGGATGGAACTCTCTTCCCGCATCGGGCGTCCATAACAAGAGTTTTCCGAAGCATGGAGAAAGTGAATGGTTAATGCCGGGCAGGCAGCCGACGGATATTCCGCGGTTTTCTTTATGGAGGGCAGTCAGGTGGCCCGGCAGATGCGGTTGTCTGAATTCGGCGCGTTTCTGGACGGCTATGTTGGCCTGTCTGATCTTGCCGAGACAGATGTTCGGGCGGTGCTGGTAAACCTTTCACCGGAGTTGACGGTTCGTTCGCTGGTTTTCTTCCGCATCTGGTTTGATGACGAGGGGCGGGCCGACAGCCACTGGAATGTGCCTATCGAGGCGTTGGCAGAGAAAGGCGCCAAGGGGCCAGATATGGGCGGTGGTGCTATCCGGCTGGTTTGCCGGAGTCAGTGCCCTGATCCGGCATTTGCCGAGGAACTCTGGGACCCGGACATGACGCCGGGTAGTAACCACTTCCAGTTGATCCGCAAAGCGGTTGAAGCCAATACGTTGCGTTTCCAGAAAGTGGAACCGGAAGAAGAGAATATTCCGGTTCTGACCACGGCGAGTGTGGAGCAGCCAGTAGAGGATAACCGTGACCGGGCCCGCGTTGCCCAGATCCTCCGTGAACAGCGGCTCAGAATCAAAACCCTCCAAAGTGTGCACCGGGACTCCCTGGCTGACCTCCAGCGCGAGCATCGCCTCGAAATGCAGGCTTTGCGCAGTGAAATGTCAGATCTGGAACAGCGATACGAGCGCACCCGGATCAGCAATGAACAACTCAAACAGCGCCTGGCTCAGCGCAACGAACAATATCTCTCCATGCAGGAAAAAATGGCGGAGGGCGACGCCCGCCAGCGCAAGGACGTTCATGCTGACGCCGAGACCGTCCTGTTGCGTGAACAGTTGGAGCGCAAGCAAAGGGAGCTGGAGCTTCGGGATGACAAAATTGTTGCCCTTGAGCAGGAAAACCACGAGCTTCGCCACCAGGTACCACCCGAGGATTCGCTGCTGGAACAGTTGCAGAGCCAGTCCGTATTCCTGGTTGCCTATCATCCCGGCGTGGGTCATATCACACTGCCTTATGACGATATCGATACCTATTTTAGCAATCCGGTGGCCTATGCCGCCGAGCGTTGTGGTATGAACGAGCCGGCCTACAAAGACTGGCTGGCACACTATGAGCATCCGGTTTGCCGCCACGTGGATAGTGAAGGAAATGCCTGCGGTGAGCCGATCATGCGGGTAACCCAGCCGGCAGAGTTCCAGCCAGGGGTAGATGATCACTGCGAGCAGCACCGGTCCTGACGCGGATCTTTTTTCAGTATCTGCCTGAGATTCGTTAAACTGTGGCTCTGTTCGTTACAGAACAGGAGGGGCCATGCCTTTCCTGTCTCATTCAGACACCACGGGATACTTCATGGATCAGTTCAGGAATATCGGCATTGTCGGGCGCATGGGCAGCGTCAAGGTGGTTGAGTCTCTGCGGCAGCTCAAGCAGTACCTGACGGCCAACAACTACCACGTCATCATCGAGGAAGATACCTCCACCATGATTCCGGGCCATGGCCTGCAGGTCGCCAGCAAAAAGCTGCTGGGCGAAATCTGCGACCTGGTCATTGTCGTGGGCGGGGATGGTAGTTTGCTGGGGGCTGCCCGTGAACTGGCCAAATCCAAGATCCCGATTCTGGGGGTCAACCGCGGCCGCCTGGGCTTCCTGACGGATATTTCTCCATCTGACCTCGAAGAGCGCCTGGCCCGGGTGCTTGAGGGTGAATATATCGAGGAATCGCGGTTCCTGTTGGATGGCCATGTGGAACGTAATGGCCAGCCCCTGGGCTACGGTTCTGCCCTGAACGATGTGGTGCTGCACCCCGGTAAGTCTACCCGGATGATCGGTTTTGACCTCTACATTGATGGCCACTTTGTTTACAGCCAGCGTTCCGATGGCTTGATTGTTGCCACGCCTACCGGCTCAACTGCCTATTCCCTGTCAGCAGGTGGTCCCATCATGCACCCGAAACTGGATGCTGTGGTGCTGGTGCCCATGTTCCCGCATACCCTGAGCAGTCGCCCGATCGTGGTCGACGGCAAGAGTGAAATCAAACTGGTGATTGGTGAAACCAACGAAACCTACCCGCAAGTCAGCTTTGATGGCCAGATGAACATTGCCTGTGCGCCCGGGGATATCATCCGAATTACCAAAAAGCCGTTCAAGATCCGTCTGATCCACCCGACCGATCACAATTTCTATGCCACCTGCCGTGACAAGCTGGGTTGGGCAAGCGAAATAGCAGCGAGTTGATTATGGCGGGACAGACTTCAACCGCGAGCCGCGGTTACGACATTATTGGTGACATTCACGGTTGCGCCCACACCCTGGAGCGGTTGCTCCAGCAGATGGGGTATCGTAAACAGAACGGCATTTACCAGCATCCCCGGCGCCAGGCCATTTTTATTGGCGACATCATCGATCGGGGCCCAAGAATCCGTGAGGCCCTGCATCTGGTGCGAGACATGGTGGAGCACGGTGCTGCCCGCATCGTTATGGGCAACCATGAATACAATGCCCTTGGCTACTGCACCCGGGCTCGGCCTGGCAGTGGCAAACAATTCCTGCGCGAACACAACCCTCGCCATGACCGCCTGATCAAGGAAACTCTTGAGCAGTTCGATGCGTATCCCCATGAGTGGAACGATTTTCTGGAGTGGTTTTACACCATTCCGCTGTTTATCGAAGAGGAGCACTTCCGGGTGGTGCATGCTTGCTGGGATCAGGATCTGATAGACAAGTTCCGGCAGAATCAGGGCGGTGCCTGTATTGATGAAGACTTTCTTCATGCCTCGGCCGCCATCGAATCTTTCGCCGGCCAGGTGATGGACACCTTGTTGCGTGGCACTGACTTGCGCCTGCCGCCAGGGGTCAAGATTACCGGGCGGGATGGCTATGTTCGGGAATTCTTCCGCACCAAGTTCTGGGCCGACAACCCACAAACATACGCCGATGTGGTGTTCCAGCCAGACCCATTGCCACCGGAAGTGGCGTCCATGACTTTGCGGGAGGATGAGCGCAAACAACTGATTACTTACCCGCTGGATGCGCCGCCGGTCTTTGTTGGGCATTACTGGATGGATGGTGAGCCGGCGCCTTTGAAGTCGAATGTGGCCTGTATCGATTACAGCGCCGTAAAGTACGGCAGGCTGGTGGCCTATCGGCTGGATGATGAAAAGGCACTTTCCCGCGACAAGTTTGTCTGGGTAGAGGTGGATCGTCCCGAGCAGCCGGATTATCCCACCAGTGAAGACAGCGTGGCGCGCTAAGTATCAGCGAGGTTAGTTTGGACCAACATACATCATCTCCGATTACCCCCAGCGGGCGCTGGCAGCCGGCTCCCCGGCATGCGCCGTTTGTTGTGAGCGTGATCGGCATCGCCGTTGCCATGGTGTGGCTGACATCCATGGGGCAGAACCCCCTGGCCGCGGCCATGATGATCGTCGATCCGAGGCACTATTCCTGGGACCTGTTCAGTTCCCTGGGCGGGAGGTTGGATGCGCTCTCTGCGACAGTGGCAAGCGGGCAGTTGTGGCGCCTGATTTCACCGGATTTCCTGCATTTCAGCTGGACCCACATCATTTTCAACTCGGTCATGCTCTGGTTTCTGGGCAGCCAGATTGAATGGATTGATGGTCGCGCCCGCCTGGTGGCGCTGTTCCTGGTAACCAGTCTGTCCGCCAATCTGTTGCAGTATCTGGTGTCTGGCCCCCTGTTCGGAGGTTTGTCGGGTGTCGTTTATGGCATCCTTGGTTACTGTTGGCTGAGCCAGCAACGCCGGCCCAGATTCCAGTTTCCACCTGCGTTGGTCACCTTTGCCCTGGTGTGGATGGTGATCGGCTTTACGCCTATCCCGGAAGTGATTGGCCTGGGCCGGATGGCTAACGAGGCTCACCTGGGAGGCTTTGTGGGTGGTCTGGCGTTGGCAGCGGTGATGCCCGCCCGGGGGCGGTTTCGGTGAAGGCATAAAAAAGCCCCACCAAAGGGTGGGGCATTAAAAGAGCTTATAGCTCCTGATGAGAGAGACCAAATGATACGACCGTCGTCATTTGGTGAGATAATGATAATTGTTATCATTTACATCTGTCAAACGGATTTGCCGATTTTTTTATGAATGATTTTTCAGGAGGTGGGTAATGACCTACGACGAACTCATTGAACGGCTGGATCCGACTGTATACCGGAACCTCAAGCAATCTATCGAGCTTGGTAAATGGCCTGATGGAAGGGCAATGACCCGAGAGCAGCGGGAAATCAGCCTGGAAGCGGTTATCTATTACGAGAACAAACACAATGTGCCCGAAGAGCAGCGGGTGGGCTATCTGGACCGGGGCGAGAAAGCCGGTACCGCCTGTGATCCATCCGTGCAGTTCCGTAAAGATCGCCAGAACGGCAACGATGTGGATCCAGACCAGTTCGTCGAGGTCAAGGTTTGAGCGAGTCAATTGATGTAACCGGCCGCTTGCGTAAGATGCCGGCGCAAGCCGGCGATCCGGTGGCCTACACCCTGGCCGTGGGTGACACCCGCATTCCCCTGAACGACCTGATTGGCCAGAAGGTGCGACTGGACTTTGACGGTGTGATTCGCTGCATCCACTGCGACCGCACCACCAAGAAGAGTTTCAACCAGGGCTACTGTTATCCCTGTTTCCGCAAACTCGCTGCCTGTGACAGTTGCATCATGAGTCCTGAGAAGTGCCATTACCATCTGGGTACCTGCCGGGAGCCCGAGTGGGGCGAGGCGAATTGCATGGTGGAGCACGTGGTCTACCTGGCCAATTCCAGTGGCTTGAAGGTGGGTATTACCCGGGGCTCGCAAGTGCCGACTCGCTGGATCGACCAGGGCGCGGTGACAGCCATTCCCATGCTGCGGGTAGCCAGCCGTTACCTGTCCGGTCTGGTGGAAGTGGCGTGCAAGAGCCATGTGGCGGATCGGACCAACTGGCGTGCGATGCTCAAGGGCGATGTGCCAGAGCTGGACCTGGTTCAGGAGCGCCGGAAAATGCTGGAGCTTATTGAAGACGAGTTGGCGCAATTACGGGCGCAACATGGTGAGGACAGTATCCGGGTTGTGGACGAGGCCTCACTTGGGCTTGGTTATCCGGTTCAGGTGTGGCCGTCGAAAGTGAAAACCCATAATCTGGATAAAACCCCGGAAGTCGAAGGGCTGCTGGAGGGGATCAAGGGCCAGTACCTGATGCTCGATACCGGTGTGATCAATATTCGAAAATTTACCGGCTACGAAGTCCGGTTCCGGGTTCTTGACTGAGCGCGGAAGTTTACCGTCTGGAGAGAGTGAATGCGTACCAACCAGCCACAAACCATCTACCTGAGCGAGTACCAGGCGCCGGCGTATCTGGTGGACCATGTAAGCCTGAGGTTTGAACTGTTCGAGGACGGCGCGCGGGTGCACAGTACCTTATCCATACGCCGCAATCCCGCCGCTGCGCAGAGCAGCGCCCCGCTGGAGCTGGATGGCGACGGCCTGACTCTGGAATCTCTGGCCTTGAACGGTCAGCCCCTGGCCAGCGATGAATACCAAAATGAGGGCGACAAGCTGGTGGTCCAAGCGGTGCCGGAGGTCTTCGAGCTGACCGTAGTCACCTGGATTGAGCCGCAGAACAACACTCGCCTGGAAGGGTTGTACAAATCATCGGGCATGTTCTGCACCCAGTGCGAGGCCGAAGGCTTCCGCTGTATCACCTATTACCCGGATCGGCCGGACGTGATGGCGCGCTTCCAGACCCGCGTTGAAGCCGATAAATCCGCCTACCCGGTATTGCTGTCCAATGGTAATCCTGTTGAGCAAGGTGATCTTGAGAACGGCCGTCACTTTGTCACCTGGGAAGACCCATTCCCGAAACCAGCCTACCTGTTTGCGTTGGTGGCGGGCGATCTCGTTGAGAAACGAGACACCTTTACAACCTGTTCCGGTCGCAACATAGATCTGCGTATCTACGTGGAGGCGCGCAACGCACGCAAGTGCGATTACGCCATGGATGCGCTCCAGCGTTCGATGCGCTGGGATGAAGAGGTTTACGGCCGTGAGTACGATCTTGATATCTTCATGATCGTAGCGGTGGATGATTTCAATATGGGGGCCATGGAAAACAAGGGCCTGAACATTTTCAATTCATCCTGCGTGCTTGCCAGCCAGGACACGGCCACGGATGCCGCTTTCCAGCGCATCGAAGCCATTGTTGCCCATGAGTATTTCCATAACTGGTCCGGCAACCGGGTTACCTGCCGTGACTGGTTCCAGCTAAGCCTGAAAGAAGGCTTTACGGTGTTCCGGGATTCCCAGTTCTCGGCGGATATGGGGTCGCCCACCGTCAAACGGATTGAAGACGCAACCTTGCTGCGCACTGCGCAGTTTGCCGAAGATGCCGGCCCCATGGCGCATCCGGTTCGGCCGGCGTCGTACATGGAAATCTCCAACTTCTACACCCTGACCATCTATGAAAAGGGCGCAGAAGTGGTGCGGATGATTCACAACCTGCTCGGCGCCGAGCTGTTCAGGAAGGGCAGTGACCTCTACTTTGACCGCCACGACGGCCAGGCCGTCACTACCGATGACTTTGTTCGGGCAATGGAGGATGCCTCCGGGCGCAACCTGAGCCAGTTCCGTTTGTGGTACGAGCAGGCGGGCACGCCGGTGTTGGCGGTAGCGGATCATTACGATGAAGCACAAGGTGTGTATCGACTGGATATCCGGCAGTCGATTCCGGATACGCCCGGACAGTCCGGGAAAAAGCCGCAGCATATTCCGTTTGCGATCGGCCTGCTTGATTCCGAAGGGCAGCCGCTGCCTCTGAATATGGGGGCGGAGGACAGCAACGGTCCCGCTGAGCGGGTGCTTGAACTGACTGAGACGCAACACAGCTTTGAGTTCCATGGACTCAAGGAGCGGCCGGTGCCGTCGTTGCTGAGGGATTTTTCCGCCCCGGTGAGGGTTCATTACCCCTGGACCCGCGAACAGCTGTTGTTCCTGATGAGTCATGATCCGGATGGCTTTAACCGGTGGGATGCTGGCCAGAAACTGGCGGTCGATGTTATCCAGTCATTGGTTGACGCGCCTCAGGGCACGGAAATTGAACCACGGCTGGTGGAAGCCTATCGCCTGTTGTTGAACGATACCGAGTTGGACCAGGCGCTTGTGGCCAAGATGCTGCTGTTGCCTTCGGAAGCCTATCTGATCGAGCTTTCCGAGCAGGCCGACGTGCCGGCCATTCATGACGCCCGGGAGCAGGTTCTGACGCATCTGGCCCAGGCGCTCCGCGATGACCTGTTGGCCTGTTATCAGCGCAACGCTGGTCAGGGCGATTATCAGCTGACGCCGGGTGCCATCGCCCGTCGCAGCCTTCGTAATACAGCGTTGGCGTGGCTGCTGCACATTGATGATGAGCAGGGGCGGGCGCTGGCCGTTGAGCAGTTTGAGCAGGCGGATAACATGACGGACCGGCTCGGCGCCTTGCGTGCCCTGGTGAATTCCGGTTTTGAATCGGATCGGATCAGGGCCCTGGCAGAATTCTTCGAGCGTTTCCAGGATGACCCGCAGGTGGTTGAACTCTGGTTCTCGGTGCAGGCGTCCAGCGACCGGGCAGGGCAGTTGCCGCAGATCCAGGCGTTGTTGGAGCATCCGGCCTTCGACTGGAAGAACCCCAACAAGGTGCGTTCTGTGGTCGGGGTGTTTGCTGGCCAGAACCTGGCAGCTTTCCATAAACCGGATGGCAGTGGTTACCGGTTCCTGGCGGACCAGGTGTGTCGACTGGACGACAGCAACCCGCAGATTGCTGCCCGGTTGGTGTCTCCGCTTACCCGGTGGAAGAAGTTTTCACCGCAATACAGCAGTCAGATGAAGGCCGCCCTTGAGCGGATTCGTGACAAAACCGAACTTTCACGAGACGTGTACGAGGTGGTTCACAAGAGCCTGGCGGACTGACCCAGGCTCGTACCCTGGCTGTGATTGTAAAGCCGTCGTCACAGCCAGATACAAAATCGCACTTTCGGTCGATAGACAATGTTGCTCAATCGGCTAATCTGATGGAAAGTCTGCGATTACGTCAGACCATAACAATAAAGCCCTGTAGAGGCTCCCAGACGGATTTAAGGTTGCACAATGAGATACAACAAGAACGCATTTTTGGGCGGGCTGCTTGCGCTTTCGTTTGCAGCTGCGCCGGTTCACGCCGGTGTGTCTGCCGCTGAGGCAAACCGCCTCGGTCAGGACCTGACGCCCTTCGGGTCCATCAAGGCTGGCAATGAAGCTGGTACCATTCCTGCCTGGACTGGCGGGCTGACAGAGCCCCCGGCTGGTTACGAAGGCAGTGGGCAGCACCACATCAACCCGTTCCCGGACGATCAGGTGTTGTTCACGATTAACGCCTCCAACATGGAGCAGTACGACGAGTACCTGACCGATGGCGTCAGGGCCATGCTCCGTACCTACCCAACCACATTCCGTATTCCGGTGTACCAGTCGCGCCGCACCCATGCCGTGCCAGACTGGGTTGCCGAGAATACCCGCAAGAACGCAGTCAACGCGGAAATTGTCGGACAGGCCGAGGGCTTGAGCGGAGCGTTTGGCGGTTACCCGTTCCCGATCCTGCACGGTACCGATGAAGAAAAAGCCTGGCAGGTGGTCTGGAACCATCTGACCCGGTGGCGCGGTATTTCCGTTACCCGTCGTTCCAGTGAAGTGGCGGTTCAGACCAACGGTGATTATGGTCTGGTGACCTCGCAGCAGGAAGCCTTCTTTAACTTCTACAACCCGGAAGGCGGCGAAGCCGATCTCGATAACATCATTTTCTACTACCTCTCGTTCACCCAGTCTCCGCCCCGCCTTGCCGGCGGTGCCATTCTGATTCACGAGACACTCAACCAGATTATCAACCCTCGCAACGGTTGGGGTTACAATGCTGGCCAGCGGCGGGTTCGCCGTGCCCCGAACCTCGGGTACGATTCCCCGATCGCGGCGGCCGATAACCTGCGCACCGCGGACGACACCGATATCTTTAACGGTGCCATGGATCGCTACAACTGGAACTACGAGGGTATGAGGGAAATATACATCCCTTATAACAACTACCGGATTGGCGAAAAAGGCACACCGTATTCCGAGATTCTGGGTATTTCCCATCTGAATCCTGATCTGACCCGCTGGGAGCTGCACCGCGTGCACGTGGTCGAAGCCACCCTCAAGCAGGGCGAGCGGCACATTTACGGTAAGCGTCGTTTCTATGTGGATGCGGACAGCTGGAATACCGTGCTGCTGGACCAGTACGACGGTCGTGGAGAGCTGTGGCGCGTGACCATGGGTATCCCCAAGAACTATTATGAGCTGCCCGGCGTGTGGACAGTGCTGGACGTGTACCACGACCTTCAGGCTCGCCGTTACCACGTGCTGGGTCTGGATACGGAAGAATCCGGTACTCGGGTGTTTACCGACGATGTACCGAATAAACGTTATTTCTCACCGGCCTCGCTGCGTCGGCGGAGTGTGCGCTAAGGACTCGGCGCACAGTCTGATCCCGGAGTGGCAGTAGTAGTGCCAGATATACCGGCGGCCTTATGGCTGCCGGTTTGTTTGTGCTTCTGCGAGGCTCAGGGATAACGCAACAAGATACAATCAACGTAAAGGCAATTTGAATGGCTAATAGGTTCATATGCGAGACACTGGGGTCTGCCTGTCTGGGGTTCTCCATGGTACTGGCAGCCCCCGCGGCATTTGCGGTGCCAGATATTCTTGAAACTCCTGCCCGCCCGACACTGCTGGCGCCGGAATCGTTGCTGAATGACGCAACGCGTGCCGGTGAGCGGATTGTTGCCGTTGGAGAGCGTGGGCACGTGATCTTCTCGGATGATGAGGGGCACACCTGGGTGCAGGGGGCTGTGCCGGTTTCCCTGACACTCAACGCCGTGGACTTCGGCACCGAACAGCACGGCTGGGCGGTTGGTCATAGCGGCGTGGTGTTGCATTCGTCGGACGGTGGAGAGAACTGGACCTTGCAGCTGGACGGTAATCAGGCTTCAACCCTGGCTATTGAAAGCAAGCAGTCTCAAATTGCCGAACTGGAAGAACAGATCGAACAGGCTGAAGACGATGAGAAAACGGATCTGGAGTGGGCGCTTGACGACCTGTTCTTTACTCTTGAGAACATGCAGGCAGACCAGGATGTCGGGCCGGTAAACCCGTTCCTGGATGTCTGGTTTGAAGATGACAGCCACGGGTTTGTGGTAGGTGCTTACGGCATGATCCTGAGAACCCAGGACGGCGGCGAAAACTGGGAAGACTGGGCGCCGAACCTGGATAATCCTCAGAACTTTCACCTCAACAGCATCACTCAGGTTACCGGTGGTGCCCTGGTAGCGGTTGGTGAAGCCGGGCAGATCCATGTGTCGGTGGACGGTGGCGATACCTGGGAACGCCGTGAAAGCCCCTATGAGGGATCTTTGTTTGGGGTTATGGGTACTGGCCAGGTTAACGAAGTGTTGACGTTTGGTCTGCGGGGCAACACCTTCCGCTCGACCGACCTTGGCCGCAGCTGGACGGTGGTTCCCAACGAGGGCGGCGCAACCATTAATAACGGTGCGGTTGCAGACGACGGCAGGATTACCCTGGTGGGCAATGGTGGCGCCGTGCTTATGAGTACCAATGGCGGCGAGAGCTTCCGGGTGTACTTCCGGAACGATCGGGAAGGTGTGATGGCCGTTGTTCCCCTGCAAGGAACCAATCTTCTTCTGGTTGGCGAGGGCGGTGTCAAGTTCACCGACGCTCGTGGTCGGAATCCGAATTAACGCCCTGGTGTGGCATCAACAGATTAATGGATAGAGGGGCTTTTTAATGTCTAACCCGATGCACGACAGGGGTGAACATTACCTGACAACGCCAAAGGCGGAGCCGTTTCTCGAGCGGCTGATTTTCAATAACCGGGCACCGATCCTGGTTGCGTTTTTCATTCTGACGCTGTTCCTTGGCTACAACGCTGTCAAGATTCAGCCAGATGCGAGCTTTGAGCGGATGATTCCGCTTGAGCATCCTTACATCGTCAATATGCTCGAGCATCGGGACGATCTGGAGAACCTGGGTAACTTTGTCCGGATTGCGGTGGCCGTGGAAGAAGGCGATATTTTTACCGCCGAGTACATGGAAACCCTGCAGCAGATTACTGACGAGGTCTTTTACCTGAATGGGGTAGACCGTTCCGGCCTCAAGTCGCTGTGGACCTCCAACGTACGCTGGGTAGAGGTAACAGAACAGGGCTTCCAGGGTGGTACGGTCATTCCTGATGGCTACGACGGTTCCCGTGAAAGCCTGGAGCAATTACGTCAGAATATCCTGCGTTCCAACGAAGTAGGGCGCCTGATTTCCGATAACTTCCGTTCCACCATCGTTTACGCGCCACTGTACGAGAAGAACCCGGAAACCGGCGAAGCGCTGGATTATGGTGAGTTCTCACGCCAGCTCGAAGAAAAGATTCGCGATAAGTACGGAGCGGAAAATCCTAACGTCAATATCCACATTGTCGGTTTCGCCAAGAAAGTGGGTGATCTGATTGAGGGTATTGCCTCCATTGCCTGGTTTGCGGGGATCACCATCCTGCTGACCACGCTGCTGTTGTTCTGGTACTCCCGCTGCATTGCGGGCACCCTGGTGCCGGTGTTCACGTCGATCATTGCCGTGTTCTGGCAGCTCGGTACTCTCAAGCTGCTGGGCTACGGGCTGGACCCATACTCGGTGCTGGTTCCTTTCCTGGTCTTTGCGATCGGTATCAGTCACGGCGTTCAGATTGTCAACGCCATGGCGGTTGAAGCCGGCAAAGGGTTCGATGCCATTACCTCAGCCAGGCTCGCGTTCCGGGCCCTGTATATTCCGGGCATGCTGGCCCTGATTTCCGATGCCTTCGGCTTCCTGACCCTGGTGTTCATCGAAATCGACGTTATCCGTGATCTGGCCATTGCGGCGGGCCTGGGTGTGGCGTTCGTGATCATCACCAACCTGGTGCTGCACGTACTGATCATGTCTTACATCGGTATCTCGAAGGGTGGTGTCCGGCATGTGCAGAATCACGGGGAAAAACAGGATCGCAAATGGCGCGTTATGTCCTACTTCTCCCATCCCGGAGTGGCGCCGATTTCCCTGTTGATTGCGGTGATTGGTCTTGGCCTGGGTCTGTACTACAAGCAGGACCTGAAGGTTGGTGACCTGGACGAGGGTGCGCCGGAGCTGCGCCCGGATTCCCGTTACAACAAGGATAACTCCTTCATCATCAACAACTATTCCACCAGTGCCGACGTTCTGGTGGTGATGGTGAAAACCCAGGAAGAACAGTGCACCCAGTACAACGTATTGCGTGCGATGGATCGTCTTCAGTGGGAGCTTCAGAACACTCCGGGCGTGCAGAG
Source organism: Marinobacter sp. GH_1 (assembly GCF_048595985.1). NCBI lineage: Bacteria > Pseudomonadati > Pseudomonadota > Gammaproteobacteria > Pseudomonadales > Marinobacteraceae > Marinobacter > Marinobacter sp. GH_1. Next base: position 1,345,210 of record NZ_CP184460.1, read on the forward strand.
CTCTGCTTCCCTGGCGGATGTTTCCAAGATGGTGACCAAGGCTCTGAACGAGGGTAGCTGGAAGTGGTATGAGATCTCCCGTAACCAGACCATCATCAACGCCTCCATTCGTGAGGCCCCGGCAGGTCTGATCAACACCACCTGTGATCTGACGCCGGTGCTGGTGTTCCTGGAAGACCACAAGGCGGAAACCCTGCAGACTGTGGTTGACCGTGTTGAGGAGTTTGCCGATAACTTCAACAACGACGAGCACACTTTCCTGCTCGCCGCAGGTAACGCCGGTATTGAGGCCGCTACCAACGAAGTTATTGCCAATGCCAAAGACATCATGTTGCTGCTGGTCTACAGCGTGGTGAGCTTGCTGTGTTTCCTGACGTTCCGGTCGATCCGCGCGGTGGCGTGTATCGTGATTCCGCTGGGCCTGACCTCCATCCTGTGTGAGGCAATCATGGCGGTCTCGGGTATCGGTATCAAGGTGGCGACCCTGCCGGTGATCGCATTGGGGGTAGGTATCGGTGTCGACTACGGTATCTATATCTACAGCAAGCTTGAGAAGTTCCTGCTGGAGGGCAAGACGCTCCAGGATGCCTATTACGAGACTCTGCGCTCAACCGGTAAGGCGGTTATCTTTACCGGTGTGACTCTGGGTCTTGGTGTGGTGACCTGGATCTTCTCGCCGATCAAGTTCCAGGCGGATATGGGCTTCCTGCTGTTCTTCATGTTCCTCTGGAACATGGTGGGCGCTATTTGGCTGCTGCCTGCGTTGGCGCGCTTCCTGTTGCGCCCGGACAAAATGCTTGCCAAGGCAAGAGCGGCGAAATAACCGCCAGAACTGCAAAAAAGCCCGCACTCGCGGGCTTTTTTGTTGCTGGGTCAGACGGTTAGCGAGCTAATGCATTCTTTATTTATGGCCCGAAGTGGTCTATGTTCTTAAACGACCGGGATGTTTGCCCGCACTTTGAGACGGGCAACTGACAATAAAGACCAAGAAGAGAAGGAAGAGCACACATGACACTAAAACTCAAAGCGTCCGCGTTTGCCGTTGCTGCCGCCGTGAGCCTCGGGGCCGCATCGACAGCCGTTTCCGCCCAGGAACAGCGCTTCGTGACCATCGGCACAGGCGGCGTGACCGGTGTGTACTATCCCGCTGGTGGCGCCATCTGCCGGCTGGTGAACATGGATCGGAAAGCACACGGTATTCGCTGCTCTGTCGAAAGCACCGGTGGTTCCGTGTACAACCTGAACGCCATTCGCGGGGGTGAGCTTGATCTGGCGGTGGCCCAGTCCGACTGGCAGTTCCACGCATACAACGGCACCAGCCAGTTTGAAGACGCCGGCAAGAACGAGAAGTTGCGGGCTGTTTTCTCACTGCATCCGGAGCCGTTCACCGTGGTAGCGAGCAAGGGCTCTGGCATCAAGAACTTTGAAGACCTGGAGGGCAAGCGGGTATCCGTGGGCAACCCGGGTTCCGGCCAACGCGCAACCGCTGAAGTTCTGATGGACGAAATGGGCTGGGGTATGGACAAGTTCGCCCTGGCGGCGGAAATCAAGGCGGCGGAGCAGTCCCAGGCTCTGTGTGATGGCAACATTGATGCTTTCTTCTACACCGTTGGCCACCCCTCCGGTGCCATCAAGGAAGCCACCACCTCCTGCGACAGTGTCCTGGTAAACGTGGATAACGCGGCCAGCAAGAAACTGATTGACGACAACCCGTACTACCGGAAGGCGGTTATTCCGGGTGGAATGTACCGTGGGTCTGACCAGGACGTAACCACTTTCGGTGTGGCAGCAACCTTTGTGTCATCAACCGATGTGGCAGACGATGTGGTTTATGAAGTGGTTAAAGCGGTCTTTGAGAACTTTGACAGCTTCAAGCGCCTGCATCCTGCGTTCGGTAACCTGAAGAAGGAAGAGATGGTCTCTGACGCCCTGAGTGCGCCTCTGCATCCGGGTGCCGCCAAGTACTATCGTGAGGCTGGCCTGATCGACTGATCCGGCACGTCGCCGGCAGGGTGGGCGTCCGGCCCGCCCTGCTGATTCCAACCAGGTTATCTCCCATCACAGGTACATTCTATGGCGAAGAACGACCCCGGTACCGGGGCGGGTGTTGACGCCGCCAAGGTCGATCAGCTGTTGCAGACAGAAACCGGAGGCAGGGCTCTCACCGGACCGGCATCTGTCGTCCTGTTTATCGTGCCCCTTTGCTGGTCTTTGTTTCAGCTCTGGATTGCATCACCGCTGCCGTTCATTCTGAACTTCGGCATTTTCAATTCCACGGAAGCCCGCTCCATTCATCTGGCATTTGCGGTTTTCCTGGCGTTTTCAGCATTCCCCATGATCAAGGGAGTACACGCCGATAAAGTACCGGTCTACGACTGGATACTGGCACTTGCGGCTGCTTTCTCCGCATCTTACCTTTTCGTATTCTATAACGAACTTTCTACCCGTCCGGGTGCGCCGATTACCATGGATCTATGGGTCGCGCTCGGAGGTCTGGTGTTGTTGCTTGAAGCCACTCGACGGGCCCTTGGCCTGCCGCTGACCATCGTCGCGGCGGTGTTCATCACCTATTCGATTGCCGGCCCTTACATGCCGGATGTCATTGCCCATAAGGGGGTCAGCCTCAACAAGCTGGCGTCTCATCAATGGCTGGGTACCGAAGGTGTTTTCGGGGTGGCGTTGGGTGTATCCACCAGCTTTGTGTTTCTATTCGTACTTTTTGGTGCGTTGCTTGAACGTGCCGGAGCCGGCAACTACTTCATCAAGGTGGCCTACGCCATGCTTGGCCATATGCGTGGTGGCCCTGCGAAGGCTGCGGTGGTGTCCAGTGGTTTGAGTGGTGTTATTTCCGGCTCATCGATTGCCAATGTGGTCACCACGGGTACGTTCACTATTCCGCTGATGAAGCGTGTTGGCTTTCCGGCTACCAAGGCGGGTGCTGTCGAGGTTGCTGCGTCCACCAATGGGCAGCTCACACCGCCTATCATGGGCGCTGCCGCGTTTTTGATGGTCGAATACGTGGGCATTTCTTACCTGGAAGTGATCAAGCACGCCATTCTGCCGGCTCTGATTTCCTACGTGGCATTGATTTACATTGTTCACCTTGAAGCTTGCAAGCTGAAGATGGAAGGCATGGAGCGGCCGAACCGTCCCTCGCTGGCACAGCGAATGCTGAATTGGGTGGTGATTCTGATCGGCCTGATTGTGCTCACCTTTGCGGTTTACTATGGTGTGGGCTGGACCAAGGATGTTCTTGGCGAGGCGGCGCCCTGGGTGCTTGGGCCGCTGCTTGTTGCGGTCTATGTGGGTCTGGTTGGCTATGCCACCCGGTTTCCCGAGCTGGAAGTCGATGATCCCGAAAAGGCGATGGGCGCATTGCCTGAGGTGGGCCCCACCGTCAAAACCGGCCTTTATTATCTCCTGCCTGTGGTGGTGCTTGTCTGGTGCCTCACCGTAGAGCGCTTTTCGCCGCAGTTGTCTGCATTCTGGGCGACCCTGTTCATGATCTTTATCGTGATAACACAGCGCCCGCTGAAAACACTTTTCCGCAGCCGCGGCCAGGTGCTCCGTGAGTTTGTCAGTGGCTTTGTTGATCTGGCGCACTCTTTGGCCACCGGCGCTCGCAACATGGTGGGCATTGGTGTTGCCACGGCCACCGCTGGCATCGTGGTTGGCACAGTAACCCTCACCGGTATCGGGTTGGTGATGACAGAGTTTGTAGAGTTCCTCTCCGGGGGGAATCTGCTGTTAATGCTCATCTTCACCGCAGTGATCAGCCTGATACTGGGGATGGGCTTGCCCACCACGGCTAATTACATCGTGGTATCGACACTGATGGCGCCGGTCATCGTTACCCTCGGCGCCCAGAATGGCTTGCTCGTGCCGCTTATTGCGGTTCACCTGTTTGTGTTCTATTTCGGGATACTGGCGGATGATACGCCGCCCGTGGGTCTGGCCGCCTACGCGGCGGCGGCTATCTCGGGCGCAGACCCCATCCGAACGGGTATTCAGGGTTTTACCTACGATATCCGTACCGCCATCCTACCGTTCATGTTTATCTTCAACACCCAGTTGTTGCTGATTGGCCTGACCGGGTGGGTCGACCTGCTGATTACCGTGGCCAGCGCGGTAACGGCCATGCTCGTGTTCTCTGCCGCGACACAGGGTTTCTGGTTTACCCGCAGCTACAAGTGGGAAAGCCTGCTGTTGCTGTTGATTACCTTCACCTTGTTCCGGCCCGGGTTCTGGTGGGACATGATCTATCCGCCTTATGAAGAGCGGCAGGGCAGTGCGATTATGGAGTACGTCGAGACGGTGCCGGTTGATGACACAACGGTTTTCCGGGTATCGGGCATGGGGCTGGATGGCAGTGACGTGACCACTTATGTTCAGCTCGATATTCCGGCTGGTGGGTCAGCGGAGGAACGGCTCTCAGCCGTCGGTTTGGACGTGTCCGATCAGGGTGACGTGCTGGCGGTGAATTTTGTCGATTTTGGCAGCGCTGCGGAAGATGCCGGTATTGAGTTTGGTTGGAATATCGAAGCAGTTCAGGCAAAGCTCGACCGGCCACCGAGGGAATTGATGTTTATTCCCGCGCTGTTGTTGCTTGGATTGGTGGCGTTTGGCCAGCTCAAGCGCAAAGCCAGGGAGGACGCATCACCTCAAACGGCGTAAAGCTCATGGCACTTAGTGAAAACCCGGCGTTGCTGCCGGGTTTTTTTCTGTTAGACTCGCCCTCAAACCGGCCCGTGGTTTGTATCACGGAGCCCGGCCACCATGTGATCTTTGGTATAGATCACCGCTGAGAAACCATCAGGAGAGAATCATGCCCGTCATTACCCTGCCGGATGGCAGTCATCGCAGTTTTGCCGAACCCGTTACCGTTCATGATGTGGCCGCCGATATTGGTGCAGGCCTTGCCAAGGCCGCCCTGGCTGGAAAAGTGAATGGCAAACTCGTGGATACCAGCTACCTGATCGAAAACGATGTGGATCTGGCCATCGTAACCGAGCGCGATGAAGACGGCGTAGACGTGATTCGCCACTCCACGGCACACCTTATGGCCATGGCGGTACAAGATCTGTTCCCCGGCGCCCAGGTAACCATCGGGCCGGTGATCGAGAACGGTTTCTACTACGACTTCAAATACGAGCGCCCGTTTACCAACGAAGACCTGGCGCGCATCGAAAAGCGTATGGAAGAACTCGCCAAACAGGACCTGCCGGTCTCCCGTTCCATCATGTCCCGGGAGGAAGCGGTCAAACTGTTTGAAAAAATGGGTGAGGAATACAAGGTTCGGATCATCGAGGATATCCCCGGTGAGGAAGATCTATCGTTCTATAGTCAAGGTGACTTTATTGACCTGTGCCGTGGTCCTCACGTGCCCAGCACCGGCAAGCTGAAAGCGTTCAAGCTCACCAAGGTTGCGGGTGCCTACTGGCGCGGTGATACCAGCAATGAACAATTGCAGCGTATCTACGGCACGGCCTGGGGTAACAAGAAAGACCTGAAAACCTATCTGCATCGCCTGGAAGAGGCCGAAAAGCGGGATCACCGAAAGATTGGCAAGAAGCTGGGCCTGTTCCACATGCAGGAGGAAGCTCCCGGCATGGTGTTCTGGCATCCGGATGGCTGGTCCCTGTACCAGGAAGTTGAGCAGTACATGCGGGCCAAGCAGCACCAGCATGGCTACAAGGAAATCAAAACACCGCAGGTGGTGTCCCGCACGCTCTGGGAGAAGTCCGGGCACTGGGACAAGTTCAAGGATGGCATGTTCACCACCGAGTCCGAGAAGCACGATTACGCCATCAAGCCCATGAACTGCCCGTGCCACGTACAGGTGTTCAATCAGGGTCTGAAAAGCTATAAGGACCTGCCGCTGCGCCTGGCAGAATTCGGCTCATGCCACCGAAATGAAGCCTCCGGGGCTCTTCATGGCCTGATGCGGGTGCGTGGATTCACTCAGGATGATGCCCATATCTTCTGTGAAGAAGACGCCATCCAGGAAGAAGTGTCGGCGTTCATGAAAATGCTGCACGAAGTATACGAGGACTTCGGTTTTACCGAGATTCTGTACAAATTGTCCACTCGCCCGGAGAAGCGCGTAGGTTCGGACGAGGTCTGGGACAAGGCGGAGGCTGCTCTTGAAGAAGCCCTGAACCGCGAGGGTGTTGATTGGGAATTGTTGCCGGGCGAGGGTGCCTTCTACGGTCCCAAAATTGAATATTCCCTGAAAGACTGTCTCGGCCGGGTTTGGCAGTGTGGTACCATTCAGGTGGATTTCTCAATGCCAGGCCGCCTGGGTGCCCAATATGTGGCCGATAATTCCGAGCGGAAAACTCCCGTTATGCTGCATCGGGCGGTTCTCGGGTCTTTTGAGCGGTTTATCGGTATACTGATCGAAGAATACGAAGGCGCATTCCCCACGTGGCTTGCTCCGACACAGGTTGCGGTGCTGAATATTACCGATAACCAGCGTGATTATTGTCAGAATCTGGCCAAAAAGTGGGATTCTTTGGGTTATCGGGTTAATGCTGACTTGAGAAACGAGAAGATCGGCTTTAAAATCCGCGAGCATACTCTTAACAAGGTTCCCTACCTGATCGTTGTTGGCGATAAAGAAATCGAGAACAACGCCGTTGCAGTAAGAACTCGCAAAGGCGAAGATCTGGGCACCATGTCTGTCGACGAGTTTGAACAGCTGCTTGCAGCTGACGTCGACCGAAAAGGCAGAAACAAAACGGAGATCTGATTATTAAACAGCGAACGAATCGGGGTGGGCGTACTCCAAAAGCGCCTATCAATGAGAACATTGACGCAACTGAAGTCCGTCTGATTGATGCCGAAGGCAATCAGGTCGGGATAGTACCCATCGAGGACGCGATCCGCATGGCGGAAGAAGCCACCCTTGATCTGGTGCAGGTTACGGATTCCGATCCGATCGTCTGTAAGATAATGGACTACGGCAAGAAAATTTTTGAAGAGAAAAAGGCCAAGGCGGCTGCCAAGAAAAAGCAGAAGCAGACGCAGGTCAAAGAGCTGAAGTTCCGACCAGGAACGGAAGAAGGGGATTATCAGGTCAAACTACGCAACCTGGTACGTTTCCTTGAGAACGGGGATCGCGGCAAGATCACGATTCGGTTCCGCGGCCGTGAGATGGCACACCAGGAAATTGGTATGAAACTCATGGCTCGGATTGAAACCGACATCGAAGAACTTGCAACGGTTGAGATGCGGCCGAAAATGGAAGGCCGGCAGATGACCATGATCGTGGCTCCCCGCAAGAAGAAGTGAGCCTGATCCCAGCACGGGTCCCCCGCAGCGGCGGGGGATTTGTCGTTCAGGGGCACAGTTGTTTTTATTCATAATAGAATGCGGAGTTTTAAAAATGCCGAAGATGAAAACCAAAAGCGGAGCTACCAAGCGGTTCAAGAAGACCGCCACCGGCTTCAAGCACAAGCAGTCCTTCACCAGTCACATCCTGACCAAGAAGAGCCCGAAGCGTAAGCGTCAGCTGCGCGGCACCAAGCTCATCGCCAAGTCGGATGTTGCATCTATCAAGCGCATGACCGCGTGCTGATCCAGCCGCGCGAAACGTTCCTTAGAAAGTAAAGGTAGAAGGATTAAAGTATGGCTCGTGTAAAGCGTGGCGTGGTAGCACGTCGTCGTCACAAGAAGATTCTCAAGCAGGCCAAGGGTTACTACGGCGCTCGTAGTCGTGTATTCCGCGTTGCCAAGCAGGCGGTTATCAAGGCTGGTCAGTACGCCTACCGTGACCGTCGCAACCGTAAGCGCGCTTTCCGCGCTCTGTGGATTGCCCGTATCAACGCTGGCGCCCGTGCAAACGGCCTGTCGTACAGCCGTCTGATCGCTGGCCTGAAGAAGGCGAATGTTGAAATCGATCGTAAGGTTCTGGCTGATCTGGCCATGAACGAGCAGCAGGCGTTTGCCGCTGTGGTTGAGAAGGCCAAAGCATCCCTGTGATCGCTTAAGCTCTTTCATCGATTACTGATCGATCCGGGTGCTTCATGTCATCGTGAATGCGCCCTCTGATAGGGGAAGGGCACGCTCTTCCCCTATTTTTGTTTTAACCTACCCCATTTCTGGTTTGGAGCAGGGTCAATGGAAAACCTGGAGCAACTGGTTCAGGACGGGTTGAACGCGGTAGAAAACGCGAGCGACCTTCAGGCACTTGATCAAATTCGCGTGGAATACCTCGGCAAGAAGGGGGTGATCACCCAGCAGGCGAAAACCCTGGGTAAACTCTCTGCGGAGGAGCGTCCTGCCGCCGGCCAGAAGATCAATGAAGCCAAGGGGCAGGTTGAGCAAGCTATCAATGCGCGCCGGGCAGATCTTGAGACAGCCGCCATAGAGGCGAAGCTGGCCAGCGAATCCATTGATGTGACCTTGCCCGGCCGTGGCCAGGACCTGGGGGGCTTGCACCCGGTCACCCGCACCCTGCAGCGTATTGAAGAGATCTTTGCCCGCGCCGGTTACAGCGTGGAGCAGGGGCCGGAAATCGAAGATGACTACCATAACTTCGAAGCGCTGAACATTCCCGGGCATCACCCGGCCCGTGCCATGCACGATACCTTCTATTTCAATCCCGGCACTCTGCTGCGGACCCATACCTCTCCGGTTCAGATCCGTACCATGGAAGCCGGCAAGCCGCCATTCCGGATGATCTGCCCGGGCCGCGTGTACCGCTGCGATTCGGATATGACTCACACCCCCATGTTCCACCAGGTGGAGGGGTTGCTGGTTGAGAAGAACGTCAGCTTTGCGGATCTGAAAAGCACGGTGGAAGAATTCCTGCGGGTGTTCTTCGAGCGTGATCTGAAAGTACGTTTTCGTCCGTCGTATTTCCCGTTCACCGAGCCCTCCGCGGAGGTGGATATCGAGTGGGGCCGGGAAGCAGACGGCAGCATCAAGTGGCTGGAAGTGATGGGCTGCGGCATGGTGCACCCGAAAGTGTTCGAGCATTGCGGTATTGATGCCGAAGAATATCGTGGCTTTGCCTTTGGTCTGGGCGTTGAACGCCTGGCCATGCTCCGCTACGGCGTGAAAGACCTGCGCATGTTCTTCGAAAACGACCTGCGTTTCCTGCGTCAGTTCCGTTAAGCCCAAGGGCAGGACGACGTACGCAGAGCTCAGAATCAACCGCATAAACCGCATCAGGACAAGGCAAGAACGATGAAATTCAGTGAACAGTGGCTGCGCGAGTGGGTTAACCCGAACCTTGGATCCCAGGAATTGATGGACCAGATCACCATGGCCGGGCTGGAAGTGGATGGCTTTGAGCCGGTGGCCGGGGAGTTCAGCGGTGTGGTGGTTGGCGAGGTGATTTCCGCCGAACCCCACCCGGATGCTGACAAGCTGCGTGTGTGTCAGGTGAGTGACGGGACCAATACCGTTCAGGTGGTTTGTGGCGCTCCCAATGTGCGCGCCGGCCTGAAGGTGCCGTTTGCGGTGGTTGGTGCGGTGTTGCCCGGTAACTTCAAGATCAAGAAGGCCAAGCTGCGTGGCCAGCCTTCCGAAGGCATGCTCTGCTCCGAATCCGAACTGGCGCTGTCTGAAAGTCACGATGGCCTGATGGAATTGCCTGTTGATGCGCCGGTTGGTCAGGACGTAGCGGATTACCTGAAGCTCAACGACATCGCCATTGATGTTGACCTCACTCCGAACCGCAGTGATTGCTTGTCCATCAAGGGGTTGGCCCGGGAAGTGGGTGTTCTGAACAGCCTGCTGGTAGAGGCATCAGACATTGCTCCGGTGGAAGCGGTGCATTCGGAAGTGCCGGATATCCGCGTAGAGGCGCCGGAAGGTTGCCCCCGTTACCTGGGGCGCGTTCTGCGAAACGTAAATCTGCAGGCGGAAACACCCTTGTGGATGCAGGAAAAGCTGCGCCGTTCCGGTATCCGGTCCATTGATGCCGCAGTGGATGTCACCAACTACGTGATGCTGGAACTGGGCCAGCCCATGCACGCCTTCGACCGTGACGAGATCAGTGGCGGTATCATTGTGCGTATGGCCAAGGCAGGCGAAAAACTGGTGCTGCTGGATGGTCAGGAAGTTGAATTGACTCCGGAAACCCTCCTGATTGCGGACCACCAGAAACCGATTGCCATTGCCGGCGTTATGGGTGGGGAGCACTCCGGGGTGAGCCCGAAAACCCGGGACCTGGTGCTGGAGTCGGCCTATTTCGACCCCATTACCCTGGCGGGTAAGGCCCGCGAATATGGTTTGCACACCGATGCCTCCCACCGTTTTGAGCGTGGTGTTGATTACCAACTGGCTCGCGATGCCATGGAGCGGGCAACGCGCCTGCTGATGGACATTGTTGGTGGCGAGCCCGGAGAAATCGTGGAAGTGGCAAGCCAGGAGCACTTGCCGAAAGCGAGAGTGATCGATCTGAGGGAAAAACGCCTGGCCGATGTGCTGGGCCTGGCGATTGACCGCACCACGGTGGAAGAAATCCTGTCTCGTCTTGGTCTGCATATCGACAAGTTACTGAAAGACGGCTGGCGCATCAGTGTGCCCAGCTTCCGCCCGGACATTTCCATCGAAGAAGACCTGATCGAGGAAGTCGGTCGTATCTTCGGTTACAACAACCTGCCGGTGACCGAGCCAACGGGCTCCCTTGGCTTGCGGGCGAGGGAAGAGGCGGTACGGCCGTTGTCGGCCATTCGCAACTTCTTCGTGGCGCAGGGCTACCAGGAAGCAGTTACCTACAGCTTTGTTGATCCGAAGGTACAACAGCTGATCGATCCAGAGCGGGAAGGCATTGCTCTGGCCAATCCGATTTCGGCGGATTTGTCAGTGATGCGTACCACCCTGTGGAGCGGCCTGTTGAAGACAGTAGTGCACAACCAGAACCGCCAGCAGCCCCGCATCCGTCTGTTTGAAACCGGTCTCAGGTTTGAGAAAAATGACGGTGAGATCGACCAGCAGCCGATGCTAGCCGGTGTGGTGGTGGGCAATCAGGCACCGGAAAACTGGGTAAACGGTCGCAGAACAGCGGACTTCTTTGATGTAAAAGGAGAGTTGGAAAGCTTGTTCCGTGTGCTGGGTATCGAGATTCAGTTCATCGCCAGCCAGCATCCGGCGCTGCACCCGGGCCAGACCGCTGAATTGTTGCGTGACGGTGAACATGTGGGCTGGTTGGGCACGTTGCACCCACAAGTTCAGAAAAATCTTGAACTTAATGGCACGATCCTGATGTTTGAGCTATTCTTGAATTCGATCGTTACCGGATATGTGCCTAATTTCAAAGATATTTCAAAATTTCCGGAAGTTCGGCGGGATTTGGCTATTATTATCGGGAGCGATGTGGCGTTCGCCCAGGTTGAGCATGTGGCCAGGAGGCATGCTGGTGAACACCTTACGGCGTTGCGTGTGTTTGATGTCTATGAAGGCGAAAGCCTGGGTGAAGGCAACCGAAGCCTGGCGCTCAGCCTGTTCTGGCAGCATCCCGAACGCACGCTCAATGAAGATGAAGTGCATTCGCTCTTCAACGGCGTTATTGATGCCTTGAAAGAAGAGCTGGGGGCAACACTGAGGAGTTGAGAAATGGCGGCTTTGACGAAAGCGGACATGGCAGAGCGCTTGTACGAGGAGTTAGGTCTTAACAAGCGTGAGGCCAAGGAAATGGTAGAAGCTTTCTTCGACGAAATCAGAGGCGCACTCAGCCACAACGAGCAGGTTAAGTTGTCGGGATTTGGCAACTTCGATCTCAGGGACAAGAAGCAGCGCCCGGGACGGAACCCGAAAACGGGTGAAGAAATTCCCATCAGTGCACGACGCGTAGTTACGTTTCGACCAGGTCAGAAACTGAAGCAGAAAGTAGAAGCGTATGCTGGAACCGAGTCATAACAACGAGCTCCCCGCCATTCCGGGGAAACGCTATTTCACGATTGGTGAAGTGGCCGATTTGTGTGCTGTAAAAGCCCACGTATTGCGCTATTGGGAACAGGAGTTTCCCCAGTTGTCGCCGGTCAAGCGCCGGGGCAATCGTCGTTACTACCAGCGGGCGGATGTGATCACCATTCGTCAGATCCGTAGCCTGTTGTACGATCAGGGCTACACCATCGGTGGTGCCAAGCAGAAGCTGAGCAGCTCGGAAGTCAAAGACGACACTTCCCAGTACAAGCAGCTGATCCGGCAAATGATCACCGAGCTGGAAGAGGTACTGGATGTGCTGAATTCCCCCGCCCGGTAAGTTGCCTCGGGGAACGCAGTGTAAGCCGTTGATGAAAGGCCGGAGTGGGTACCCACTCCGGCCTTTATGCTTTCTGGCGTGCGCTTTCTGCCTATTTGGTCTTGCAGGTTTTGATCCCCAGCAGGGAATAGGCGGGGCAGTTGCCAATGGCAGCGGTGGCCAGGGGCACCACACCAATCCAGCCCCAGGCCGTTTGTGGCCCTACAAACACCAGGGCAATCAGAACAATGCCGACAATGGCGCGAATAATCCGGTCCGCTGAACCCATGTTTACCGTCATCTTTGTCTCTCCTGTTTGATGTCGGGTGATGCTGGCACTATAGGCCTGCGGCGACGAGCGTTCAGTGATAAAGTCACACAGGCAACCAAGATTATGCGTCCGGAGCCAATAATGGCGAAACACAGCATTCTGGAAACCCTTAACGAAAGCCTGCGCAAAGACACGCTGACGTCGATCAGTGTTATGCGATTTCCTCCAGGGCAGGTGCTTTTCAGCGCCGGGGAGCATTGCCGGGGGCTGCCATTGGTGCTTGATGGCAGCATCAAGGTCCAGATGACCGGCGTTTCCGGGCAGGGCATCGTGTTGTACCGGATGGGTGCTGATGATATATGCACCTTGTCGATTGGCTGCCTGATGACCGGCCGTGGCTACCGGGCCGAGGCCATCGTTGAGGAAGAGGCGGAAGCGGCGATCATCCCTCGAGGGCTTTTTGACCGGCTGATGGACCAGTCCGCCGAGTTTCGGCTGGCGATTATGGAGTCTTACGGAAAGCGCCTCGACGATCTCATGTTGCTGGTGGAGGAGGTGGCGTTTCGCCGGATGGATGAGCGCCTGGAAGAATGGTTGCTGGCGCGGGCGAGTCATGGCCAACGGGTGCTGGCCATTACCCATCAGGAGCTGGGGATTGAGCTGGGCACGGCTAGAGAAGTGGTCAGCCGCCTGCTGAAGGAGCTGGAGCGGCAGGATCAGGTCAGGTTGGCCCGCGGCAAGATTGAGCTGACGGGGCTTGCCGATAAGCTAGCGCCTGCCTGAAACGCTGTGCACCAGTCGTGCCAGTTGCCCTGCGGTTGTTTCCAGATTATCGGCGGCCTGGGTGTAGGCCTCCTGCAGTTCCATCGGTGCAGGGGTAATGGAAAAGGCAGCAGACAACCCGAGGCGGTGCAATTCTCCCAGTTCCGCCCCCAGTTTCCCTGCCAAGCCAATCACCGGAACACCGTATTTTTTTGCCAGCGAAGCAACGCCGGCAGGTGTTTTTCCGTAGGCGCTCTGGGAGTCAATCGCCCCTTCGGCAGTGATCACCAGGTCCGCCTGGGCCAGATGGCTTTCCAGCTCCACGGTTTCCATCACCAGCTCTATACCCGGGCGCAGTTCCGCCCCCAGAATACCCGCAACCATGCCGCCGATTCCACCCGCTGCGCCACTGCCCGGAAAGCTGGCAATATCCATTCCTTGCTGTTCCACCAGGCGGGCAAAGTGCCCCAGATTGCGATCCAGCTCCACCACTTGCCGGGAGTCAGCGCCTTTCTGCGGCCCGAACACCGCTGCCGCGCCATTCGGCCCCAACAGAGGGTTGTTGACGTCGCAGGCCACAACCAGGTTTACCCCGGCCAATCGCTCCAGAGCAGGGGCCAGGTCCAGGCTGGCCAGTTCTGCCAGGCCGTTACCGCCGCCCGGTATGGGGTGGCCACCGTGATCCAGAAGACGTGCCCCGAGGGCTTGCAATATGCCAGCGCCACCATCGGTGGTGGCGCTGCCGCCCAGGCCCATGATCAGGGTTTTGGGTTTGTGCTCGAGGGCGGCCAGAATCAGTTCGCCGGTACCAACGCTGGACGCTGTCAGGGCATTTCGGCTGCGGGCCGGCACGCAGTGCAAGCCGCTGGCCTCGGCGACCTCAACAATGGCAATCTCGCCATCATTAACCAGACCGTAGTGAGCTGAGACGAGTTCACCCATAGGCCCGGTGACCTTAACCGTGTGAAGCTGCCCCCGGCGCGCCTCCGTCAGAGCCCGGGTGGTGCCTTCACCGCCATCGGCCAGCGGCACCGTCACAAGCTGGTCATCCGGGGCTGCCTGTCGCCAGCCCCGGGCAATCGCCTGGGCCACCTGTTCGGCGGCCAGGCATTCCTTGAAGGAGTCCGGAGCAATCACAATCCGCATATCAAAGTACCGCGAGAGAAGTGAGCCACACGGCGGCAATGGTCACAAGGCCCATGATCAGTGTTGCCGTCGTGTGGGACTTGTACGCCGTAGCGACGGTCATCTTGCTGAACTGGGACACGACCCAGAAGTAACTGTCGTTGGCATGGGACACGGTCATGGCGCCTGCGCCAACGGCCATGACAGTCAGCACCCGGCCCATGTCGGAGTCCAGGCCCAGCTGCGGTAGCAGGGGCGCGACAAGCGCTGATGCAGTAACCAATGCAACCGTTGATGAGCCTTGAGCAGATTTAAGGGCAGCGGCAACAATAAAGGGCATCAGAACGCCAAGGCCCAGGGTAGAAAGCGTATCGCCCAGATAGCTTCCCAGCGGCGTGGCGGCCAGAACCGCACCGAAGGCACCACCGGCACCGGTAATCAGAATGATCGGTGCCGCAACTTCAAGACCTTTGCTGGTGTGGCGGCCGAACTCGTCCAGTTTGCCCTTGCCTTGCAGCAGGGTAAGGGCAAAGCCAAGGCCAATCAGGAGGGCATTAAGCGGTTTGCCCAGGAAATTCAGTATCTCGTAGAGCAGTCCGTCACCGAGCGGAGCGGTAGGGTAACTGGCGACCGAACCAACGCAGATCAACAGAATAGGCACAAAGATGGGAGCGAATGCCTTACCGGCAGAGGGTAGTTCGCCATAGTGTTGGCGCGCTTCTTCAAAGGCCTCTTCAGCCTGTTCCAGCTCGGTGCTGGTCATATTCTTGCAGCGGGAAGCCCAGAACAAACCGGCCAGCGCTGCGATGATGGCGAAGATCAGGCCAATACCTATGACCAGGCCAAGATTGTTCTCCAATCCAAGATTGCCGGCGGCGGCAATAGGGCCTGGTGTGGGCGGTACCATGGTGTGGGTTGCAAACAGGCCGGTGGACAGGGCAACGGTCATGGCGACCGGGGATACGCTCAGGGTGCGGGCCATGGAGCGTTTGAGGCTGTTGAGAATGACATAGCCTGAATCGCAGAACACCGGTATCGATACGATAAAACCTACCAGAGACATCGTGAGCGTGGGGAACTTCTGGCCCAGCAGTTTAATGATGGTTTCCGCCATCACAATTGCGGCCCCCGTGCGCTCCAGAATAACCCCTATAATGGTGCCCAGAACAATCACCAGGCCGATGTAGCCCAGAATGTTTCCAAAGCCGGCGCGGATGGTGGTCTCTATTTCAGACAGCGGCAGGCCAAAAGCGAATGCGGCCAGGAAAGACGCCAGCAGCAGGGTAATAAAGGGGTTCAGTTTCAGTCGGCTGGTGGCGAACACAATAAAAATTATGACTGCGACCAGAATCAGCACCAGATGCATTGGCAATCTCCAGAAAGGCTCTGTTTTTATCCGACTCTTTTGGTCGGTCTTGTGGTGCTAAGTGTAAAAGCTGATTGCCAATTGTTCGTTATTCATTTGCCCAAAGATGCTCTATTTTTGTGCGACCAAACTGTGCAGATGCATAACTTTGGTCAGCGGTTTTCCATAGCCATGTACAGAAACAGCAGGTCTTCCAGCCGAAAAGGGGACCAGCCGGTCAGGGTTTCAATGCCCTTGAGCCGGTAGCGAACGGAGTTCCGGTGTAGGTGCAGCTGGCTCGCGCAGCGTTGAATGTCTCCGTCTGCCTCTATAAAGGTTCTCAGGGTTTTGAGGTATTGCTCCCGGCGCGGGTGGGCCAGCAGGGGGCGAATGGCCTGGTTAAGCTGGAGTTGCTGCCAACCGGGGCTCAGACTTTGCCAGAGTGCTGCCAGTGGAAAATCCTGAAATGAGAAGTGCCCACCCGAGGGCTGGCGTTGGTTACCTGCCTTCAGGGTAGCTTCGGCAGACTCATAACAGGCTTTCAGATTGCTGTGAAATACCGTGCCGGTAGCGGCAGACACTGAATTCCGGCTCGTTGCAGGGATGCGCCCCAAGGCCGCATTCAAGGCCTCTGCCGCCGGGCGTTCGGTAAAGAAGAAGGCGAGATATCGCTGTCGGGTAAGTAACACCAGTGCCTCGGGCTCGGTGCGTTCGAGGTCTCTGGACAAAGTAGCCATATCGGGTGGCCAGGGTGAGGTCGGCTTATTCGCCGCCAGTACAACCGCAATTCTTGGCTTGTGAAGGTCCAGACCGATTTGTTGTGGCCAGTCCTCGGGAACCAGTTCACCGTCGAGCAGGGCCTGAAGGGTATTCTGTATCTGGTTCCGGCGGTGACGAGTCACTTCGATCAGCGCTGCCTGCTCCAGAATCAGTTCTGCGGTAATTCGCAGCAGGTCGGCGTAGGGCAGTACTTTATCAGGGGTGCCGGAAATGCCGACAACGGCTACCACCGATCCGGACATCACTACGGGCAGGTTGACCCCGGGCCTGACCCCCGGGTATTCGCCCGCTTGGGCCTCATCTACCACCAGGGGGGTTCCGGTCTTGGCGACGGTTCTGGCTCCCTCGTGCATTTCACCCACCCGCCGTGAGTCGCCAGAAGCAATGATGATGCCTTCCGGTGTCATCACGTTCACCGAGTGGCCAATGACGGGCATGGCCCGGTCCACGATCCGTTGGGCGGTGGCCTGGTCAAGAGTGTTCATCGTTGTTCCTCACAGGCCGCGGTCTTTAACGCTTTCCATTACTACAAAGGTGCTGGTCTGCAGCACATGGGGCAGGCTGGAGATCTGTTCGCCAAGCACTTGCCGGTACTCGGCCATGTTTTTGGTTCTGACTTTAAGAAGGTAGTCGAAGTTGGCAGCCATCATATGGCATTGCTCAACTGCAGAGATTTGCCGAACCGCCGTGTTGAACGCCGCCAGCGCCTTGCTGCTGGTGTCGTTCAGGGTGACCTGGGCAAAAGCTACGTGCGACAAGCCAAGCTTGGTCTGGTTAACCATGGCGCTGTAGCCGGTGATGTAGCCCTGCTCCTCCAGGCGCCGCATCCGGATCTGGCAGGGAGTCTTGGAGAGGCCTACCCGGGAGGCAAGGTCTGTCACGGTTATGCGGCCGTTCTTCTGTAGTTCCCGGATGATCGAGAGGTCAATCCTGTCCAGATCCGCCATGGCTGCTATCCTTTTAGAAAGTCGGTCTGTTTTTTGTGTTCAGGTAATAATTCCTGTTCTTGGCCTGAATTAGGGATAATAGTTTTGTAATTTCAATCCAAAAAAGGAAAAAGGTAAACCAATTTCGCCCTGAATAGGTAAATAGTATATAGCGGCTTCGTTAAAATGCGGACAGTATTCCAATAAGCAGGAGGGTATCCCCCATGAGTCCACAGCAATCCATGACGCCAGAGCTTCATAACATTCGCAAGGCCATCCGTGCCAACTACCTGGCGGACGAGTATGAGGTTATTCATCGATTGATTGCTGAGGCTCAGCTCTCCGATGACGCTCGGGTGGCGATCTCTGCCCGGGCGGCCGATCTGGTTCGCAGCGTCCGTGGCAGTGCCCGCCCGACCATTATGGAAAAATTCCTTTCCGAGTACGGGTTGACCACCAAAGAGGGCGTGGCCTTGATGTGTCTGGCCGAGGCGCTGTTGCGGGTTCCGGACAACCTGACCATCCACGATCTCATCGAAGACAAAATTACATCCGGTAACTGGGGCGCCCACGTGGGCAAGGCCAAATCCGGACTGATCAATTCGGCCACCCTGGCCTTGTTGATGACCAGCAACCTGTTGAAGGACTCCGAGCGCCAGAGCGTGGGGGATACCCTGCGCAAACTGGTCAAGCGCCTTGGCGAGCCGGTGGTTCGTACCGTGGCGGGGCAGGCCATGAAAGAAATGGGCCGACAGTTCGTGTTGGGCCGGGATATCGAAGAAGCGCAGGAGCGTGGCAAGGCCCAGGAAGCAAGAGGCTACACCTATTCCTATGACATGCTGGGTGAGGCTGCCCGTACCGATGCTGACGCCCAGCGTTACTACCAGGCGTACTCCGATGCTATCGACAGCATCAGCAAGCGCTGCGAAGGTGATGTGCGCACCAATCCGGGTATTTCGGTAAAGCTGTCCGCACTGCTGGCCCGCTATGAATACGGTAACAAAGAGCGGGTGATGAATGAGTTGATGCCCCGGGCCCTGAAACTGGCCCAGAAGGCCGCAGCGGCCAATATGGGGTTCAATATTGACGCGGAAGAGCAGGACAGGCTCGACCTGTCCCTAGATGTGATTGAAGCGATTCTGTCGGAACCGTCACTGAAAGGCTGGGATGGTTTTGGCGTGGTGGTCCAGGCCTTTGCCAAGCGGGCGTCCCAGACGCTGGATTGGCTCTATGCATTGTCTGAGAAACTGGACCGCCGGATCATGGTGCGGCTGGTGAAGGGTGCCTATTGGGATGCCGAAATTAAACGGGCCCAGGTGATGGGGTTGTCAGACTTCCCGGTGTTTACCCGCAAGGCCTGCAGCGATGTGTCGTATTTGGCGTGTTCCAAGCAGTTGCTGGGCATGACAGACCGGATTTACCCCCAGTTTGCCACCCACAACGCCCATTCCGTATCTGCGGTGCTGGAGTTGGCAAAAGGCCTGGGTCGCGACAAGTTTGAGTTCCAGCGGCTACACGGCATGGGTGAATCCCTGCACGACCAGGTGCTTGAAGACAGCGGTGTACCTTGCCGGATCTATGCTCCGGTTGGTGCCCACAAAGATCTGCTGGCGTACCTGGTGCGCCGCCTGCTTGAGAACGGTGCCAACAGTTCTTTCGTGAACCAGATTGTGGACACCAGTATCACTCCGGAAGAGATTGCCAAAGACCCGATTGATGTGGTGAAGACTCTGGGGCACAACCTGTCCAGCAAGGCGATTGTGCATCCGTCGAAGCTCTTTGGTGAGCAACGCCGTAATTCCAAAGGTTGGGACATCACCGACCCGGTAACCGTTGAGGAAATCGACGAGGGCCGCAATCGTTACAAGAGTCATCAATGGCACGGCGGTCCGGTATTGGCCGTTGAGCCCGCCAGTGATGAAGTGGTTGAGGTGCGCAATCCGGCCAACCCGGATGATCTGGTCGGCCACATTACCTACGCCTCCGAGGCAGACGTGTCTGCTGCCCTGGACGCTGCCCGGGACGGGTTCAAGCAGTGGTCGGCGCTGTCTGCGGAGGATCGCGCCGAGATGGTCCGTAAGGTAGGCGACCTGTATGAAGAGAACGTACACGAGCTCTTTGCCCTGACTACCCGGGAAGCGGGTAAGTCCCTGCTGGACGCGGTGGCGGAGATTCGTGAGGCGGTGGATTTCGCGATGTTCTACGCCAACGAGGGTGTCCGTTACAAAGAGGCGGGCGAGGCCCTTGGCGTGGTTTGTTGTATTTCCCCCTGGAACTTCCCGCTGGCCATCTTTACCGGCCAGATCCTGGCGAACCTGGCGGCAGGCAATGCGGTGGTCGCCAAGCCGGCGGAGCAGACCTCACTGCTGGCGGTACGGGCGGTTGAACTGATGCACCAGGCGGGCATTCCCAAGGCGGCTATCCAGTTGCTGCCGGGCACCGGGGCCACCGTGGGTGCTGGCCTGACCTCCGACGCCAGGGTGAATGGCGTTTGCTTCACCGGTTCCACCATGACCGCCCAACGTATCAACAAAGCCATGACCGAACACATGGAGCCGGACGCGCCACTGGTGGCGGAAACCGGTGGTCTGAATGCCATGATCGTGGATTCCACGGCTTTGCCCGAGCAAGTGGTGCGGGACGTTCTGGCGTCGTCATTCCAGAGTGCCGGCCAGCGCTGTTCTGCTCTGCGCATGTTGTACGTGCAGAAAGACATCGCCGACAACCTGCTGGAAATGCTCTATGGCGCCATGGAAGAGCTGGGCATTGGAGACCCCTGGCTGCTGTCTACCGACGTTGGCCCGGTGATCGACGAGAACGCCCGTAAGAAGATCAACGATCATTGCCAGAAGTTCGAGCAGCAAGGCAAGCTGCTGAAGAAGATCAAGGTGCCCGAGAGAGGCCTGTTCGTTTCCCCTGCGGTGCTTCAGGTGAGTGGCATTGAGGAAATGGAAGAGGAAATCTTTGGCCCTGTTCTGCACGTGGCTACGTTTGAAGCCAAAGACATCGACAAGGTTGTGGATGCGGTGAACGCCAAGGGTTACGGCCTGACCTTCGGCATTCACAGCCGGGTAGATAACCGGATTGAGCACATTGCCAGCCGCATCAAGGTGGGCAACACCTACGTTAACCGGAACCAGATTGGCGCCATCGTGGGCTCTCAGCCGTTTGGTGGCGAGGGCTTGTCTGGCACTGGCCCGAAGGCCGGCGGCCCGCAGTACGTGCGTCGCTTCCTGAGAGCGGAGGTGGTCCACAAACGGTCTGAGTCCAGCAACAAGGTACTCGGGGCTGACAAGGTGCAGAAGCTGATCGACAAGCTGGAAAAGGCCGAGGTACCGGCGGCGGATCGCCGTAAAGAAGCTCTGCGCCCCTGGTTCAAGAACGTACCGGCGCCGTTGGATCTTGGCTATGAAGAAATGCCAGGACCAACCGGCGAACAAAACCACCTGTCCTGTCATGCCCGCGGCACCATTCTGTGCCTGGGGCCGGATGCGGAATCTGCGCTAGAGCAGGCTAGCACTGCGTTGTCACAGGGCAACAAGGTGGTTGTGATTGCACCTGGTGCCGAAAAAGCCCTGGCGGATGCCGTCAAAGCCGGCTTGCCGGTGGTGGCCGCCGACGGCGTGATCGCCCCGGATGCACTGACCCAGCTTGAGGGCTATGCCGCCATTACCAGCGTGGCCGAAAAGCCTCTGCTCAAGCAATATCGACAGGCCCTCGCCCGGCGCGATGGTGCGTTGCTGCCCATCATCACCGAGCACAAACTGGACCAGCGTTACGTGATCGAACGGCATCTGTGCATAGACACCACCGCCGCGGGCGGCAACGCCAGCCTGATCGCCTCCGCCGAGTAGGGTCTGTCCCCAAGGGTCTGTCCCCGAACGGGGACTGACCCCCTTTTACCCCGGTCCATCTCCCAACCCCGATACCTGGTGCGTTTGGGGTCAGTCCCCATGCGGGGACAGACCCCGTAGCTAAAGGGTCAGTCCCCGCAGGGGACTGACCCACTTTTACCTCGGCCCATCTCCCAACCCCGATACCTGGTGCGTTTGGGGGCGGTCCCCATTCGGGGACAGACCCCGTAGCGACCTCGTAGCCACGTAGCAAGCGACCCCATCCTGCGCTACCATCTCCCTCTAAATTCACTTCTCCAATCGCACCGCTGGCCCACATTGAACACACCCGCCCCCAGCAAAACCACCGAAGCCGAAGCCACTCAAACCTTCTGCGCAGTCTGCCTGTCGCTGACGCTCTGTTTCGTGGTCTACTCCATGCTAATCGTCGTGGTACCGGTCTACGGCTTGCAACTGGGCGCCTCTCCCTTGGTCCTTGGTGCGGTTCTGAGTGCCCAGTATCTGTTACCCCTGGCCCTGGCTATTCCGCTGGGTGGGGTGGTCAGCCGTTTCGGTGGTCGGGCAACGCTGATAACCGGTGCCGGCTTGATGGTGGCGGGGCTTCTGGCCATGCACCTCTGGCCTGGTTTTGGTGGATTGGTCCTGGGACAGCTATTGGTTGGTCTGGCGCATCTCCAGATGGTTCTGGCGGCACAAACCATTATTGCCAACCTGGGCGCGGGTCCGCGCCTTGAGAAGTATTTTGGTTGGTACTCCACCTGGCTTTCCGGCGGACAGGTGATCGGCCCTCTGCTGGCAGGGCTGTTGCTGAACGCCAGCGGAACGGCTTACGTGTTTCTGGTGATGGCAGCGTTTGCGCTGGTAGCCGGCGTGGTAGGATTCTGGTTGACCGGCCAGGCCACTGAACGCATTCAGGTTACTCGAAAGCAGGCAGGATTCCGGGCCCAGTGGGCTTTGATGCAATTCAATCGCGGCGTACAGCTGTCGGTTCTGGTGACAGTATTGGGCATGTTTGCCCTCGGTGTTTACGGTAGTTACCTTCCAGTTTATCTGGAGAGCCTTGCAATCAGCCCGGTGATCATCGGGATATTGGTGAGCCTCAGGGCGGGGGTGTCCATGGTGATTCGTCCGTTCATGGCGTCGATCATCGAGCTCGCCGGCGGCCGTGTGAATACGGTGTTTTTGTCACTGGTCACTGTGTCTGCAGGTATCGCGCTTCTGGGTGCAACGGAGCAGGTTGTCGTCATGGGATTGCTCGCGGTGCTGGTCGGTATCGGCTCAGGACTTACCCAGCCTTTGTCCATGGTTATTCTTGCGGAGTCGGTTGACCGCGCCAAGCGCTCCGGTGCGCTGGGAATGCGATTGATGGCCAACCGCGCCATCCACTTTCTGGCACCGCTGATGTTCGGCCTTCTGCTGGAGTTGGGCGGTTTCGCACTGGCGTTCGGCGCCTCCGGTGTTGCCATCGCCGCCGCGCTACCCATAGGTCGAAAGCTGTTCAAGCCGTAATCCTTTGCAAATTGAACTTCGGTACTCGGGTGGTTACCATTCAGCCTGCAGAAGTGAGGGGCTATTCCGTGACCAGATTACTGATTTTCTTGATTGTGGTTCTCGCAGCCAATACTGCGCACGCCAATGAATCCCGCTGGTTGCTGCAGACCAGCGTTTTCACAACCCACCACAATCCCAAACCGGAACACAACAATGACCAGAAACTGGTCTCGCTGGAATATGCCCGTGAGGACGACTGGGTGGTTGGCGGAGCAAGCTTTCTGAATTCCTTCAGTCAGCGTTCAGCGTATGTCTTCACCGGCCGGTACTTTGATTTCGGGCCGGGGCCAGTGTTTGCCAAGGTGACCGGTGGGCTGATGCACGGGTATCGGGGCGAGTATCGGGACAAGATTCCGCTGAATCACCTGGGCGTAGCTCCCGCTATCATTCCTGCAGTCGGAGTTCGAGGGCAGCATGTATCCTCAGAGCTTTCGTTTCTGGGAGCCGCAGCAGTGATGATTACCACCGGCTTGCAGTTCTAGTGAACGGTCAAGAATTACCTGGCGGCTCCAGCCGGGGATTCTCGATGGTGTTATCCAAATTCGTCAGATTCCGGCACGATAATGACTGCACAGGGACTTATGCCTGAGGTGGCTGAACGTTGCCTTAACCATACTGAAGATAATAAGGTAAAGCGTGTGTATCAGCGCCACATTATGGCCCTGAAAAGAAAGAGGCTTGGGGTTTGTTGGTACCTCATGCACGAGAGTTGTTTCATCTCGGTATAGGTAACTTACTGAATGATTCGTCTGCTGATTGTCCAAACCGTAAAAGCCAAGAAGATCTAGCCGAAGTTTAAAATCTCAAGAAGTTATGGGGCGAAGAAAAGGTAGCTTCTTCGATGCATTGGCCGACAAGAGAAGTTTACTACTTCTACTTGCACCGTTCTGGATGGACTTCCCCCAATGAAATGAGGCTGTAAACCAAATTGTGTAACTGCCCACGACTGAGTAATCTTTTCAAAAGGATATCATTGTGGGTGCGCAATTGGACCGCGAAAGCTCAAAGCCATTGAGCCGCTTTATTCTTGAATTCGACGACCGCCTAAACGGCCATCTGTAATGGGGTGGCTGGTTGCACACATATATTTGCAGGCTATTTATCGGCATCATTGTTGCGATATTGATGGTTTGCAAAGCTCATTAGTCAGTTGCTTATTTAGTGCTATTGCTATCATCGTCCCCGGGTTTATCAACTGAAAATCAGTAATCAAGTTTTACATTTATTTTTAAGAAGGTTTCTGTTTTTTTAATGTTAGATGGCCTCTAATTCTGGCTTGTTTAAATAGTTGTCCGTTGAGATTGGCCAGAATAACGTTAACTTGAGAATAATCTTATATATTCATTTTCTGTTTCTATATACCTTATCGCAAAGCAAGCTATTTCTCTGAAATAGTTACAAGCCTTAAGTTCCCTCGCGAGTTCGTTGAACTTTCGAGATGCATGTATTGCCAGCTGAAAATGGTTTTGTAGGGCCGGCACAGTTTGCCGATAAGTAAATCAATATAGGAAATGGTCAATGAAACGGATAACACTTTTGGGAGCAGCGGTTAGCTTGCTTGTTGGAGGCCAGGTATTCGCTGAGGCTGCCACGCAGCACGGCTTAGGCCAGGAAACCACCTCTGACAGGCCACAGCCTGATCGTCGGCAAGGTCACGCCTATCTGGGCGTCCGCGCAGGGTGGGCGTCCTTTCATGGCTTCTGCGAATCAGACTCACTGAGCTGTAGTAACGACACCTTTGGCTATGGGCTTTATGGCGGGTATCAGTTCAATGACTGGTTGGGCCTGGAAGCGGGTGGAACGTCTTATGGCACGCCGGATTCTCGCTACCCTGCTGGCAAAGTAGAGGCAGAAACTTATGGCGCAGAGCTGGCTGTCAAACTGGGCTACCCACTGACCGACAATGCTGAACTCTTTACTCGGCTTGGAGGCGGTTATCAGCGCATTGACAAAACCTATTCGCCGCGGCCTGACACCTTAAAAAGTCGTGACTGGAACCCGATGGCATCGGTGGGTGTGGACTATCGCCTGTCCCAGCGTTGGTCGCTGCGCGGCGAATACCAGTTTATTGATGGTGTAGGCAACAACGCCACCGACAAGGCGGATCTGCACTTCACCTCGCTGGGTGTGACCTATCACTTCGGGCAACAGGCGCCTGCGGCTCATGCGCCGGTTGAAATGGCGTCTGTGGTGGAGCCCAAGGCGGAACCTCAGATGCCGGTTGCACCAGCCCCTCGCTATGTGATGGTTGAGAAAACACGCGTCTTCGATTCAGAAGCCCTGTTTGATGTTGGTTCAGCCGTTATCAAGGACACTAGTCCCCTTCTGCCACTGGTTGATCAGATTAAACGGCACGATCAGGGCGCCATTATGCTGATTGGCTACTCCGATTCAACGGGGCCTGCGGCCTACAACCTGCGGTTATCAGAGGCGCGCGCGCAATCGGTGGCGGATTACCTCGAGCAGCAGGGGGTTGTGCCTTCCCGTCTGAGCGTTAAGGGACTGGGCGAAGCGAACCCGGTTGCCAGCAATGACAGCCCCGAAGGGCGCGCCAAAAATCGCCGGGTTGAGGTGCGGTTTACCACCACGGTTAGAGAGACACGGAAAGTAACCAGCGGACAGGTAGGTAATCAATGAACGTCAATATGAAAGTCGTTTGGGTCTATTTGTTATCCATATTTAGTGCTGTTTTGGTCGGCTGTGGCGGTGGAGACTCTGGTCTTGGTAAGGTGCCCAGTGTGGGCGAGGTGCCCAGTGTTCGGAGCGGGCAGGTGGCGTCGCTGGTTGTCACCCCGAAAAACGCGACCGTAGCAGTGGGTTTGACCGTTCAAATGCAGGCAGACGCTGTGCAGAACGACGGTCAGGTCTTGAGTGTAACGACGAATCCGGGGCTGACCTGGGCGTCAGAACATGAGGATGTCGCCACCATTGACAGCGAAGGTCGGTTGATCGGGCGCAGCCCGGGCACCGCTACCATTACCGCAGAGTTGGTGGATAAGGACGGTTCAACGGTGTCGGATTCGGTTACCGTAACGGTGAAGCCCGCCATCGTTCAGTCGCTGCAGGTGACCCCGCCCTCGGACACCGTGCCCGCAGGCCTTGGTAAGCAATTCTCAGCGACGGCGGTGCTGTCTGATGGCACCACGTACGACATTACTCGTGATACCAACACGAAGTGGTCATCAGAAGATGGGGCCATAGCCACTATTAGCGCTTTGGGTTTGGCCACCGGCGAGCGCCAGGGCTCCGTTAAAATTCGAGCGTCCTATGAAACGCCTGATGGCTTGATTCTGCGGGATGAAGTGGCTTTGACGGTTACCTCGGCGGTGATCGAGGGATTGCAGGTTACCTCGAAAAGCAAGAACAGTCCGGTTGGCGTGACAACTGAATTCAAGGCAGTGGCGCTCATGTCTGATGGCGATGCCTTTGATGTCACTAACGATCCGGCCACCGGCTGGCGAACCTCAGATGCCAGCATCGCGACGATTACCACCGGACAGCCCGACAACAATGGTCAGGCGGTTGGTCACGCCGTTGGCGAGGTATCGGTCACGGCCAGTACCACCATTAACGGCGTGACCGTGGATGGCGAAATAATGTTGAACATCACGGCCCCGATACCATTGAGCATGAGCGTGTCGCCGGCGATGGCCAGCATTGCTAAAGGAATCGAACAGCCGTTCTCCGCCAACCTGAAGTATTCAGATGGTTTGACGCGCTCGGTCACCAGCGACCCGGCAATCAGCTGGGTCTCTGACACAACCAGCGTTGCGACTATTCAGCGGGATGGAAGGGCCACGGGCGAAGACGTGGGCACTGCGATCCTCAAGGCGTCCGGCACGTTTGACGGAGTTACCCTGTTGGCATCGGCGACCCTGACAGTGACCCAGGCGGAAGTGGTGAGCCTTGAGGTGACCCCGGCTGAGGCCGAGGTGCCGGTGGGGCATAAAAAAGCGTTCTTTGCCACCGTCACCATGACCGACGGTTCAAAAGAGGACGTGACGGGCAACGCTAATCTTAGCTGGACCTCAGATGCCACGGGCATTGCGACGGTGATTGCCAAGGGGCAAGCATCCGGCGTGACGGAGGGGGTTGCCAATATCACGGCCTCCTACCCCTCGCCGGCAGGCGGAGCGCCGATGACTGGGTCAGCTACCCTGACAGTGATCGGGGCGGTACTGGAAAGCATCGAAGTACCGGCCTCAGTGGAACTGTACGCTCTTGGTACATCAACTATAACCGCAAACGGTGTCTATTCCGATGGCAGCTCCCGGGATATCACTAAAGATGTAGGCTGGACTGGTCATAGCCCATTGATGGTCTCAGTTGGCAGTGGTGCTGAAGACGGTGGTGTGGTTACCTCTATCTCGCTTCCGTATTTTGGGATCCAGCTCGGGGAGACACAGACGCGAGCTAAGCTAACCAATAGCCTCGGTGAGGAAATCGTCAGCGACGATGTGGTGATAAAAGTGGTTGCCCCAGCAGAAGAGGTAATCACCTGGGGAGTTACCAAGTATGGAGGGGACAGTTCTTCGGTGCGTTACCAGCTTACTGATGTGGTGGATATTTCCAGTGCCAACCGGGCTTTTGCGGCCCTGAAAGGGGATGGCACAGTGGTTACCTGGGGAGCCTGGGCGGGTGGAAACAGTGACGAGGTACAGGATCAACTGGTTAACGTGAAGAGTATCACGGGTAACAATGGCGCCTTTGCCGCGATCCGGGAAGATGGCAGCGTTGTCACCTGGGGCACCCCTGCCCTCGGAGGCAATAGCAGCCATGTGAAAGACGAGTTGATCAATGTTCGGAGCGTTCATTCTGCCTGGAACTATGCCGATCATGTTACTGGGCGGGCCTTTGCTGCGCTCCGAGAGGACGGCGGTGTCGTCGCGTGGGGTGATGCCCTCTATGGCGGGGACGCCAGCGCGGTGAAAGATGATGTAGTCAATGTTCGGGCCATCGCTGCCAGCCCGGCAGCCTTTGCCGCGGTAAAGGAGGATGGCACGGTGGTCACCTGGGGTGATCCGGCAAAAGGTGGCGACAGCAGCGCGGTTGAAGACAAGCTCACCAATGTAAAGTCTGTTTTTTCTAATGGTTGGGGCTTTGCGGCGGTCCGGGAGGATGGCTCGGTGGTGACTTGGGGCCGGTCAATTAGCGGGGGTGATAGCAGCTCAGTTCAAGCCCAGCTGACGGACGTTCGATCGGTTGTTGGTACTCAGAATGCCTTTGCCGCGCTCCGAGGAGATGGTTCGGTAGTGTCTTGGGGCGCGTCGGCTTTTGGAGGCGACAGCAGCGCGGTGCACGACCAGCTAACGGACGTGACTGCTATTTTTCACACCACCGCTGCCTTTGCCGCACTCAAGTCAGATGGAACGGTGGTTACGTGGGGGGGAGATCACCCGTCCGCGGATAGCAGTGCAGTGCAGGACAAACTCAGGGACGTAGTCACTATTTCTTCAAACCGGTCGGCGTTTGCGGCGCTTAAAGCGGATGGTTCTGTGGTTACCTGGGGAAGCGAACAAAATGGAGGGGACAGCAGCGCGGTGAAAGACAAGCTCACTAACGTCCAGAAGGTTGTTGGCAATGGTGGGACTGCTTTTGCGGCGCTGAGAAAAGTGGACTAAACGGAGTAACGTTGCAGTCTGACAAGCATCGAACATCAATACTTGTCAGACTGTTTTCCAGAAACGCAAAACCCGGACCTTTCGGCCCGGGTTTTGTGTAGGGAATTCTGGTCGGGACGGTAGGATTTGAACCTACGACCCCTTGCACCCCATGCAAGTGCGCTACCAAGCTGCGCTACGCCCCGTAAACTGCTGCCCACCAAGAAAAGAGGTTTATCTCAGTGGCTTAGCGGGAGCGAAGTCTACACCAGCCCACGGTAAAAATAAACAGGGAGCGGGCGATTTTCTTCGGCGGATTATCGCAGTTTGGTTTCCCGCAGTTTCAGGATGAATTCCGGCGGCTCAAAGGTATCGGGCCGGGCTTCTTCCCAGTATTTGTCGAATACCGTCAGGCCGGTTTTGCCTTCCAGCAGGGCGCCGGGTTCCAGAAACGGGAACAGGTCCAGATAGCTATGTATTTCCGTTTTGGAGACGCGCCGGACAATATGCTCGGGGCCCAGTTCGGAGGGGTGTTTCAGGCCAGATGCTTCCAGAGGTTCTGAAGGGCGTCCAGCGTGTTCTTGTGGTAGTTGAATACCCGTTCGCTTTTCAGGGGAACGTCCAGTTTGTTGCCCCGGCGTGGGTCCTGGGTGGCTATCCCGCTGGGGCAGCGTCCGGTATGGCAGTTAAGGGCCTGGATGCATCCCAGGGCGAACATATAGCCGCGAGCGGCGTTACACCAGTCGGCACCGAGTGCGAGGGTGCGGGCAATGTTAAAGGCCGAGGTGATCTTTCCGGCGGCACCAATGGCAATGTCTTCCCGAAGGTTGGTGCCTACCAGGGTGTTGTGTACCAGCAACAGGGCTTCGGTCATGGGCATGCCTAGCCGGTTGATGAACTCGAGGGGCGCTGCGCCGGTTCCTCCCTCACCGCCGTCTACCACAATAAAGTCGGGCTTCTTGCCGGTTGCCAGCATGGCTTTGACAATGGCAAACCACTCCCAGGGGTGACCAATGGCCAGTTTGAAACCGACCGGCTTGCCACCGGAGAGTTCGCGAAGCTGCTCCAGAAACTCCAAGAGTTCCACCGGGTTGGAAAAAGCGGAATGGCTTGCCGGGGATACGCAGTCTTCGCCGACCTGAACGCCTCGGGCTTCGGCAATCTCTTGGGTTACTTTTTCACCGGGCAGAATGCCGCCATGGCCGGGTTTGGCACCTTGGGATAGTTTGACCTCTATCATTTTAACCTGATCAATGCAGGCATTTTCCCGGAACATATCCGGGTTAAAGCTGCCGTCTGGATGTCGGCAGCCGAAATAGCCGGAACCAATTTCCCAAACCAGATCGCCGCCTGGCTCCCTGTGGTAACGGGAGATAGAGCCCTCGCCGGTGTCATGGTAGAACCCGCCTTTGCGCGCACCGGAATTCAGGCTGAGAATGGCGTTGGCAGACAGCGAGCCAAAACTCATGGCGGAAATGTTGAATACGCTGGCGCTATAGGGCTTGTCACAGTTCTTGCCGATCACAATACGGAAGTCGCTGGAGCTCAACTTGCTTGGTGTAAGGGAATGGTTCATCCATTCGAACCCCTCCTCATACATGCCGAGTTGTGAGCCAAACGGTCTCTTATCGAGTACGTTCTTGGCCCGTTGGTAAACAATGGTGCGTTGTTCCCGGGAGAATGGCCGCTCTTCGGTGTCTGACTGGATGAAGTACTGCCGGATCTCCGGCCCCACGGACTCAAACAGGTAGCGAAAGTTCGCCATGATCGGATAGTTGCGACTTACCGTATGACTTCTCTGAAGCAAATCCCAGGTTCCCAGGGTGGTCAATCCAGCGAAAATCAATGGAATAACGTATCCAGCGCCTGCCCACAAAGTGATCGGTAAGGAAATGATCAGACCGGCAATGCTGATTACATAGGCCGAGTAGCGCAGCGGGAAGGTGGTGGTTTTCGCCATGGATACCTCTGTGGTCGGTGCGGGTCACGCCAAATTGGCGTGGTTTCAAGTATATCTTACGGCTTGCAGTGCGGAGGGGTTCAGATAGATGTCCGGTTGTACTTTCGCTTCTGAAATCTGGTCTATGCTTGAATGTGCAGTGATGACACATGTCAACTTTTGATGTTTTGAGCTCAAAATAATAAGATGACTAGCTTGTAATCTATGAGGATAGATTCACAGCTAATGAACCCGAACGAATATTCAATCGTCACACCAGACCAGGAGGCGCCAACGTGGGCGAGGTAGTGAAAGACGAATATCAGACGGATTACGTCGCAGGCCAGGACAACATAAGACCGTTTGGACTGGACCTCCATAACTGGGTATTCCCGGTCACATCAGTCATTGTTGTGCTGTTTGTCATAGCAACCCTGATGTTCCCGACAGCCGCCAAGGAAACGTTGGACGGCATGAAGTGGGACATTATCGGATCCTTTGACTGGTTCTTCCTGATCAGTGCCAACATCTTTGTGGTGGTTAGCCTGGCCCTGATCTTCATGCCCGTAGGCAAAATACGGATTGGCGGTCAGGAGGCAACGCCGGAATTCTCGACAATGTCGTGGTTTGCCATGTTGTTCGCAGCGGGTATGGGGATTGGCCTGATGTTCTGGGCCGTAGCAGAACCCGTGGCTTACTACACCGGCTGGTATGAGACGCCGTTCAATGTAGAGGCGAACTCGGCCGAGGCCCGTAACATGGCCATGGGCGCGACTCTGTACCACTGGGGTCTGCACCCATGGGCAATCTACGCTGTAGTCGCCTTGTCGTTGGCGTTCTTTGCTTACAACAAGAACATGCCCCTGACCATCCGCTCAGCCTTTTTCCCGCTCCTGAAAGATAAAGTGTGGGGCTGGCCTGGGCATGTCATTGATGTGCTGGCAGTGGTCGCCACCATCTTTGGTTTGGCGACGTCCCTCGGCTTTGGTGCGCAGCAGGCTGCCTCGGGCCTGGACTACCTGTTTGGTATGGGCGCCGGGATCAATGTTCAGATGGCCATTATTGTTGGTGTCACGGCATTGGCGCTGATTTCGGTGCTTCGCGGTCTGGATGGCGGCGTCAAGGTGCTCAGTAACATCAATATGGTCACCGCTGGCGTCCTGCTGGCCTTCGTGATTTTCGCTGGCCCGACCCTGGCCATCGTCGAGACCATCTGGATTACGTCATCCACCTACGTGGCTAACGTGGTGCCTCTGAGCAATCCGTTTGGCCGTGAAGACGAGGCCTGGTTCCAGGGCTGGACTGTCTTCTACTGGGCCTGGTGGATTTCCTGGTCACCGTTCGTGGGTATGTTTATCGCCCGGGTGTCCAAGGGCCGGACAGTGCGCGAGTTTGTAACTGCGGTACTGATCATCCCAACCCTGATTACCACCGTGTGGATGAGTGGGTTTGGTGGCTCCGCCCTGGATCAGATCCAGCAAGGCATGGGTGCACTGGCAGAGGACGGCCTGACAGAAGTCTCGCTGGCGACTTTCCAGATGTTCGCCAACCTGCCGCTGACCGGAATCATCTCCTTTGTGGGTATTGTTCTGGTGCTGGTGTTCTTCGTGACATCGTCGGATTCTGGCTCACTGGTCATCGATAGCATTACTGCCGGTGGCAAGACCGATGCACCGACGGCTCAGCGTGTGTTCTGGGTGGTGATGGAAGGTGCGATTGCCGCAGCCTTGATCTTTGGTGGCGGTGACGACGCCCTGGGGGCCATTCAGGCGGTGGCCATCAGTGCCGGCCTGCCGTTCACTGTCGTGCTGCTGATCATGACATGGGGCCTGTTGAAAGGCCTGACACACGAACGAAAACTGTTGTTGCAACGCGGTGAGCTGCTCTGACGGAGCAGCCTTCACGGCCACAAAAAACCGGAGCTTAGTGCTCCGGTTTTTTGTGGCCTGCCGCTTGTCAGAATTTCCCGAAAGCTCCCATCGCGTACTGAACACGCTCCCTGGGGCTGAAATGGGGGCGCTTAAGGGCCTCGATGTTTCTCAGCCTGGGTAACAGCCCCTCCCCGTTAGCCATCTGTATGGCCAGGCCAGGGCGTGCGTTGAGTTCCAGCAGCAGGGGGCCTTTCTGGGTGTCGACCACCAGGTCTACGCCCATATAGCCCAGCCCGGTGGCTTCATAGCATCGGGACGCCATTTCCAGCATGTCTTCCCAGCTGTCAATCTGGATGTTTTCCAATGCCAGGCCAGTGTCCGGGTGCAGGGTGATCGGGCGATTGAACTGAACCGCGTTGAGGCTGCGGCCGGTGCCTATGTCCAGGCCAACACCAACGGCTCCCTGGTGCAGGTTGGCTTTGCCATCGGAATCCTTGGTGGCCAGTCGCAGCATGGCCATCACCGGATAACCCTGGAAGATAATGATGCGGATATCCGGAACGCCCTGGAAGGAGTATCTGGCGAGGGAGGGGGTGGACTGTACCAGATCTTCCACAATCGCGACGTCTGGCGTTCCTGCCAGGGAATAGAGGCCGGCCAGAATGTTGGTCAGATGGCGTTCGAGCATAGCCACGGAAATACGGGCGCCAGAGGCCTTGACGTAGTCATCGCCATCTCGCCCGGTGATCACGGTAATGCCTTTGCCACCGGAGCCTTTGGCGGGCTTGATGGCGAAGCCAGCGAGCCCCTCGGCAATTTCCCGAAAATGGGATATTTCGTGTTGCTGGCGAACTACCTGCAACAACTCCGGGGTTTTGACGCCGTATTCGCTGACTGCCAGCTTGGTTTTCAGCTTGTTATCAACCAGCGGATAAGACTCCCGTTCATTGTACCGGGAAATGTAGTCCACATTTCGCCGGTTCATGTTCAGGATGCCAAGCTTTTTCAGTTTTCTGGGGGAAATCCAGTCCATATCAGTCGTAGGCCTTCATCGGGGTAAAGCGCCTTAATTCGCTGAGCTTGTAACCGGTGTATTGCCCCATCAGCAGGATCAATCCCAGCACCACCAGATGCAGTTCCGGGAAGTTGAATGTCAGGTGCCCGGCCAGCGACGTGTTCATGGCCAGATAGGCACAAATTGCGACAAACAGGCTGCCGCTGCCTTGTACCATAACTTCGCGGGCACCTTCCTCTTCCCAGAGTATGGACATTCGTTCAATGGTCCAGGCAATGATCACCATCGGGAAGAAGGTGACGGTCATGCCGGTATTGAAGCCCATTTGATAGCCGATAATACTGAGTCCGGCGGTGATGAAGATCACCAGGATGATCAGCGCAGATATTCGTGAAACCAGAAGCAGGTTGAGGCTGGAGAGATAGCCTCGTAACAGCAGACCAATAGCGACGACCGACAGGAAAGCGATCAGTCCGGGCACCAGGGTTGTCTGGACAAACGCCACGGCAATCAACACGGGCATGAATGTGCCGGAGGTGCGAACCCCGATGACAATCCGCATAAATGCCACGATCAGAGCCCCGATGGGCAGTAGCAGTAGCATCCGGAACATGCTTTGCTCTTCGATCGGGAGTTGGTAGAACCCCAGTACCCCAAGGCCGTTCTTGTTGGCCTCCAGGGTGGCCAGCTGAAGTGCGGGCACCGTCTGCCGGAGCATGGAGAAGCTTACCTGGGAGTTGTCGCCGCCCACCACATCAAGCAGCGATTCCGACCCCTGGCGCCACAGCAGCAGGTTTTCCGGTACCCCCTGTTCGGCGGTTCTTGGGTCAAAGGTGAGCCAGCGGTCACCGTTATGTATCTGCAGGAACTGCATCAATTGCTGGCGGCGGCGGGCATCTTCCAGTTTGAGTGCGTCGGCGGTGCGGGCTGGGATGCCAGCATGATTCAGCATTCGAACCAGCATTTGCAGATAGTTGTCGTCAGCCACCAGCAGGGTGGTGTTCTGGGTTCGGCTGTCAGGCTGAAGCAGCCGGATTAGCTCCCGTGTCAGGCTTTCCGGAGAGCTGGAGCGTTCGTTAGCCTGGCGCAGTACTTCGCGGACTGCGGTAGCCTGGGGTTCTTCCCAAAAGGTGGGGGTTGGCCTCGGTTTTCGTGACCGCGCGGATTCCCCGGCACTGTCATCAGGCACAAACTGGGCTTTGAAATAGAGTGTCTGGGGGCCGGAGACATCCCGCTTGGTCCACTCGGCGCGCCGGCTGCCAGAGGTTTCGATAATGGAGAAACCATAGCCCGGGGACGCTGCTTGTTCGGTGAGGATGCTGAACCCCGGCGGTTGCTCGGGAATGTGCAGGCTTATCTGTGCTGCCTCATCCTGGCCGACAAAGTCCACCCGGGCTTCGATCATCCAGACTGGCCTTTGCTCGCCCGTCATCCAGGGGACACCAAGCTCGATGTGTCGCCAGGTGGCAATGGAAATGCCGGCGGCGATCAGTAACAGAACAAATGCGTAGAACGGCGCTCTGGAGCGGACGGTCATGAGTCATCTCCGTTATTCGCTCGCCTGCGGTAGGAGTCAGGAAGTTCCGTGGCGTATTCCTTACCCACGTCAATGAGCATGACATCCCGCAAAACGTTCCGGCCAATCAGTACCTCGTAGGTCAGGTTAGTCCTGTCGGCCAGGGTAAACTCGGCCACTTGCTGGTGGTCGCCGATGGCAAACTGGAGCTCCACCACCACGCGCCGTTCGGCTTCTTCGGCACTGGCCTGAATGACCCGAACACGGCGCGATATCTCCCGCTCCATGGTGACCCATTCGCCGTCCGCACCGGGCACAGGTACCTCAAAGCGTACCCAGTTGCTGCCATCCCGCTCGAAACGTTTGACGTTACGTGCGTGAATGGACGATGTCTCTGCACCACTGTCGATTCGTGCCGTGTAGATATGCCCTGGGCCGGCCAGGTAGAATTTTTCTACTTCCCCAACGATCAATTTGCCTTTGAGCCTGTCGGCGCGCCCCTGGTTCTCTGCAACTGCGGGGCAAACCGGTGCTGCGGCCGGCGGGCAAACGGGCCTTTCAACCTGGGTAGCGATAGCGTCGAGAATGGTTTGTGTGGCAGCGTCGCTTTTGTGGAGGAGTTGTTCATGCCGCACGGTGGCGTTGTTTTCCATCGTCACCTGCGTGGCTCTCTGGGTTTGTACCGACGTTCTAAGGTCTTCCATGTTATTTTTGGGGACCATGAAGTAACGATCTGCCGAGCAGCCGGTGATCACAAGCGCCATGGTTGGAATAACGAACATCAGGAAGCGCCGAGGCTGGAAGAACCTGTAACCCATTGATTTCCCCTGAGCTGGCTGCGGAAGCGGTTTCTGCGACCGATTATGAATGCAGCCTGTGAATGTGTTTCTGAATCAGGCGGCAAAGTATACTACACGTGACCTGTGTGAATACTTTACAGTTGGTTAAGGCCTTGAAAATCGACTCAGGGTGAAATCAGTTGTTCCTGGCCAAGGGCGGTTTCCGAGCGGAGAAATTCCTGGATCACCGGGGAGCAATTCAGATAGAACAACAACAGTTCGCGCTGGATATCCTGATCCTGAATGCGGGAGGCAAAGCCTACGATGTCTTTCAGCGTCTGGTCGCTCACAGCGCTGTGTTCATTTGTGGGCACTGACTGGCCATAGCGAGAGTTGAGAAGTTGGGTCAGGCGCTCAAGGTGAAATTCGCCGGTGTGGGTGATGTGAGGCAATACCCGTACAGACTCGCGCCCCGAGTGCGCATCTGAGGTGCAAAGTGCGTCATCCATGCATCCCGCACCTGTTGCCGGCATGTTATCTACGCCCAGTTTTCTCCAGAGTGCCTTGAGCATGTGCTGGTCCTGCCTTGGCGCGTTCAGGGTTCGGAACCCTGCGCCGTTGAGAGATCCTTTTGTTCCTTGTAGAGCAATTTACGTTAGCCGTAAAGAACCGGATTCCGTCACTTGCCGGAAATGCCGATCAGTCGAGGGCGGAACTGAGATCAGCACAGGTAATGAGGGTTTAACGGGCAAAAAGTTCCGCGCTTGGGGTAGACTGGTTCGCTAACACTAACCATTGAAAATCTTTGGTGTTAACACGCTACGAAAGGAGTTTCACGCTGTGGTCGATACCCTGACCAATCTTATGGAGCTACGCCCCGAATGGCTGGCCGGCTGGATTATCACGCTTCTGGTGGCGTGCGTCGCCTTGTGTGCTGGCCTGGTCTGGGCCGCTTTGGCAGTGCGCAAAGTTCGTGCCGCGCTGGATCTGAAGGCACAGGAGTTGTCTGATCAGAATGCCCGGTTGCGCGAATCGGATCAGGCTCAGGCGTTGCACCATCAACAGGTAAGCCATCTGGAACAGCAGATAGAGCAGCAGCGGCAAACCCTGCTGGAGCGGGATAACAGTCTCGAGACCTGGCGCCAGAAAGCCACCAGTCTGGAGAACCGATTGGCCTCTACAGATTCGGAGTTGGCCAGTCGCCGGGACCGGTTAAGCCAGCTGGAGCAGGAGAACCGGGATCTCCGACTGCGGGCCGAGAGCCTGAGCGATGAGTTCAACCAGCTGAAAGTGGAGCTCCGGGAACAACAGGTGACCCTGGACAAAGAGCGCCGCTCGGCAGCGGAAAAAATGGAGCTGCTTGAGAAAAACCGGGTCGCCCTCAAACAGGAGTTCGAGAACCTGGCCAACCGCATCTTTGACCAGAAAAGCGAGCGCTTCAGTCAGCAGTCGAAAACCAGCCTGGATTCCCTGCTCAACCCGTTCCGGGACCAGCTCCAGGACTTCCGCAAACGGGTTGAGGACGTATACACCACCGAAACCCGGGATCGCCAGGCCCTGCGAAGCGAAATTAAATCGCTGCAGGATCTGAACCGCCAGATTACCGAGGAAGCCGCGAACCTGACTCGCGCCCTCAAAGGCGACAAGAAAGTACAGGGCAACTGGGGGGAATTGATTCTTGAGCGAGTGTTGGAACGCTCAGGCCTGCGCAAAGGCGTAGAATACGAAACCCAGGGCAGCTACCGGGACGAAGACAACCAGTTACTGCGCCCCGATGTCATCGTACATCTGCCGGACCAGCGCAACCTGGTGGTAGACTCGAAAGTGTCACTGCTGGCTTACCAGCAGTGGGTAGTGGCCGAGGAAGACAGCGCCCGTGACGAAGCCCTCAAGCAACACGTAGAGGCGGTGCGCAGCCATATCCGGAGCCTCAGTGAGAAAGACTACAGCCAGCTTAATGGCCTGCATTCTCCGGATTTCGTGCTGCTGTTCATGCCAATCGAGCCAGCCTTTGTGGCAGCATTCCAGCAAGACGAGAACCTGTTCGCAGAAGCCTTCGAGCGAAAGATTATTGTGGTGACTCCCACCACCTTGCTGGCGACCCTCAGGACGATTGAAAATATCTGGCGTTACGAGCGGCAAAGCCAGAACGCCCGTCGGATTGCCGACCGGGCTGGCGCCGTTTACGACAAACTTCGGGTGTTTGTGGAGGCCATGGAGCGTTTGGGCACCCAGCTGCACACGGCTCAAGGCACCTATGATAACGCCATGAATACGCTGACTCGTGGCCGTGGTAATCTGATCTCCCAGGCCAACCGGTTTGTGGAACTTGGGGTTCGGGTAAAGAAGGAACTGCCCAAGGCCATTGTGGACCAGGCCGAGGTGGATGCGGATGACGAAGATGCCGATTCCGGCGAGCCGAAGCATACCGAGCTTGGCGCGCCTACAGACGCAGGTAGCGACGCACCTGAGGTGGCGGAAGAAGGCACAAATGACAATCAGGAGTAGCGGTATGTTGTCACCCAGAATTGTAAGCCTGGCCGGTGGACGGTCATTAGTGGCAGGCCTGGCAATGGTGGCCTCGTTGGCCACGGTTTCTGCCCACGGGCAGTCGTTGGCACCGGAGCATGAGATCCGTCGCCTGATGCTGGCTACCGAAGAGGCCGTTTCGGCAGAGCGCTGGGGTGAGGCGAGCGAGTACCTGAACCGTCTGCAGAAGATGGAAACCGAAAAGCCCGCAGATTATTTCTACTACCGCGGCCGAGCAATGTTGCAGGCCGGCCACCTCAACGAGGCGCGGGCGGCCCTGGAAGCTTATGTGAGCAGGGCTGGAGTGGATGGGAAGCACTACCAGCAGTCACTGAAGCTGATCACCGATATTGAGAAAGAAAATCGCGCCAACGTTCGGGCGCTGGCCAACGGCAATGGCGAAGCCAAAGAGCCCGTGGCCATTATCGAACCGGCGGGCGGCCAGGAGCTGAAAAGCCTGCGCCAGCTGTACCTGGCCGACTCAGACCGAGAGGCGTTGACCATCCATCTCAATGCCCTCTTGGAAACCGCCGGCTGGCGCAGGGACAAAACCGTGGTGCGGTTGGACCGGCCAGCAGACATCCGGTACCGGGTGAGCGTTGCCAACGGTAACCTGAACATTCAGGAAATCACCCGGAACACCGATGATACAACCGTCCGGAAGTCTGTTTCGCTGCCGGTATTTGGCGTAAACCCACAGCCCCGCTGGGACTGTGAGCCCGCTGTAGGCGCCTGCTGGATTTATGATCCGAGGGATGGCTCCCGGCTGTTCCAGCTGGCTCAAAGCCGAAACCAGGTGAACGAGATTGCCCTGACCCTGGGCCGACTGATTCGCAACCTGCAGCAGGGCAGTTCCGGCTCCTGATCCGCACTGATTGCAAGGTCCTGGCCGTTATTCGGCCAGGTCACCCCGTTCGCCCTCCCGCCAGGCACCCGGGGTGACGCCGGTCCACTTCTTGAAGGCCCGGTGAAACGTTGAAGGCTCCGTAAAGCCCACCCGCTCGGCAATATCGTTGATCGGCAACTCCTGATGGCTCAGGTAGTAAATGGCCATATCCCGCCGTAGTAGATCCTTGATCTCCTGGAACGACGTATTTTCCTGCTTGAGCCGCCGCCGGAGGGTTTGCGGGCTGGTGTGAAGCTCCTGGGCAATCCAGTCAAAATCCGGCATAGGCTTGGAAAAATCCCGGCCAATCAGCCCCCGAATTCTACCCGTCCAGGTGTTGCTTTCGTCTGGCCGGGATAACAGATCCGCAGGCGAGGTTTTCAGAAACTGGCGCATCTCCGGCTTGTCCCGGATCACTGGGGCGGAGAGAAAGCGCTTGCTGAAGGTGAGGGCGATGCAGTCGGAGTCGAACGCCAGTGGGCAATGGAAGATATGGCGGTACTCATCGCCATGCTCGGGGCGGGGATAGTTGAACTCCGCCTTCTCCAGCTCCACCGGCTGGCCAATCAGCCAGCTGCCCAGGCGGTGCCAGATCACCAGGATGCTCTCGCGCAGGAAATAGCTTGGGTCGTGAATCTCGCCCTCGATACGGGCCACCAGCCGGGCGTTGTCTTCGTTAACTTCCAGTTCCATGCTCACCATGGGCTCAAACAGGCGGGAGAAGCGGAACGCCTGCTCGTAGACTTCTTCCAGCGTCTGGCAATTAATCACCAGGGCGCACATGGTGGCAAAGGTGCCGGTGCGGGCCTTCCGCGGCCCCATGCCCATAAACTCGTCACCGGTGCGGTTCCAGATCACCTGCATCAGCCGGCTGAACTGGTCGCTGCTTACCCGGGCCATGTCTATGCGCAGCAAATCCGGCGAAATGCCGGCCTCCTGCAGCAGCGCACGGCTATCCAGCCCCAGGCGCTCCGCGCCGGAGAGGGATGCTTCAACGAAATGCTTTGAAACCGTAAGCGTGGACATAACCGGTGCCATTGATGGAAACGACGTTCATCATAAGTGCCCCGAGGGACAATGCAACCATCTGATTTCGCGAAAGATGGAAGATTCTGCCAATGGGAATGAAGGAACCGGCAGTTGGCCCCCTCTGCAAAACCCGGCAGCATGAGCCACAGTAATAACAATACCTCAGATCAACCAATGGAGACGACCATGGCAGGCCCACTGAACGCCCTGAAAATACTCGATTTCAGCACCCTGTTACCCGGCCCCTACGCCACCATGATGCTTGCCGACATGGGCGCGGAGGTGCTGCGTGTGGAAGCGCCGGACAGGGTAGACCTGGCCAAGGTAATGCCCCCGTTTGATGGCAAGTTCAGTACTACCTTCTCGTACCTCAGCCGTGGCAAGCAGACACTCCAGCTCAACCTGAAACAGCCTGAGAGCGTGGAGAAGGTGAAAGAACTGGTAAAAGACTACGACATCGTAGTGGAGCAATTCCGCCCGGGTGTGATGGATCGGCTGGGCATTGGCTATGAAACCCTCAAAGCCATTAACCCGAATCTGATCTACTGTGCCATCACCGGCTACGGCCAGACCGGCCCCTACAAAGACCGCGCCGGCCATGACATCAATTACCTGGCCATCTCCGGCGTTGCCAGCCACTGCGGCCGCGCCGACAGCGGCCCGGCCCCCATGGGCATCCAGATTGCCGACGTGGCCGGCGGCTCTCACCACGCGGTGATGGGCATTCTCGCTGCGGTCATTCAGCGCCAACAAACCGGGCAGGGCGCCTTCATCGACATCAGCATGACCGACGCCGCCTTCGCCCTCAACGCCATGGCCGGCGCCGCCGCCCTGGCCGGCGGCCAGCCCCAGAAGCCCGAGGGCGGCATGCTCAATGGCGGCACCTTCTACGATTACTACCAGACCAGCGATGGCCGTTGGTTGTCGGTAGGCAGCCTGGAGCCGCAGTTTTCCGCGCGGTTGTGTGACACGCTCGGACTCAGCGAGGTGAAGAGCTTTGCCCTGAGCCAGAACCCTGAGCATCAGAACACATTGAAAGTGGCGATCAAGAAGAAGATTGCGGCGAAGACTTTTGCCGAGTGGCGGGAGATTTTTGCGGAGGTAGATGCGTGTGTGGAGCCAGTTTTGACGATTGAGGAGGCGGCGGAGCATCCGCAGATTAAGGCTCGGCGGATGGTGGTTGAGCGGGATCGGGGGGATGGTGTGGGGCAGCGGCAGTTAGGTTATCCGATCTGGCACGTTCCGGCGTCGGATTAAAGAGTGAATAGTCGTTCATTTTCGAGCAAAAACTAAAGTCGTCTGCTAATTTGTGATAGTGAGTCAGGTTTTGGCTCCTATCCAACAATTACAATGGACGATTTACTATGAGATGGCTAAGCGATAGTTCTCAACACGCCCACCTGGGTGTGTTGAAGGCTGCTGGAGTAATGCTTGCTTCCAGCATGTTATTAGTCGGTTGTTTTGACGGCAGCTCATCGGGTTCTGGCTCAAGCGTCGACGAAACGCTATTCCCCGCAGATGGTAAGTTCAACGCCACCATTCGGAGAACCACGAATGGTGTGCCTCACGTCAAGGCCGATAACCTCGCATCGGCGGCCTTTGGCGCGGGTTACGCCCAAACTCAGGACAATGTGTGTTTGCTGGCGGAGGCAATCGTCAAGGCCAGGAGCGAAAGAGCAAAGTACTTTGGGCCAGGGCCCGGGGATATCAACATCATCAATGATTTCAGTTTTAAGGCCCAGAAAATTCTGAGTGGCGCCGAAGCTGAATATCCGAGCCTCAGTAGTGAAACCAGAGCCCTCATCGAGGGATTTACCGCTGGCTACAATAAATATGTGAAAGAAACAGAGTCGGCAGATTTACCTCCGGAGTGCCGGAATCAACCTTGGGTAAAAGAGATCACACCTGTTGATCTGTTTGCTCACTACCGGATCGTCGGTCAATACGCCAGTGGCGCTTTGTTTGCCACGGGAGCCGTATTCCTGGCAGTGCCGGACGGCGAATCACCTTCTCCAACACCGGTGATGGATGCGGCCTCACGAGATACCTCTTCCGATGAAATGCTACGGAAACTGGTTGCAAACGCAACGTCAAACGCGGCCAATCAAATCGATTATCAGGATTTCGGGCTTGGTAGTAACGCCTGGGGTGTTGGTGGAGACCTGACGGAGCAGGGTAAAGGTGCGTTGCTGGCAAACCCGCATTTTCCCTACACCGGCCACAGGAGGCTATACCAAGTCCAGATGACCGTTCCTGGCTACCTGAATACCAACGGAGCGGGGCTGCTGGGTACCGCGATTCCATTGATTAATTTCAATGAGAATCTGGCATGGTCTCATACGGTAACCACTAGCCGCCGTTTTACGTTATATGAATTGAAACTCAAAGACGGCGATAACTTCACTTACCTGAAGGATGGTCAGGAGCGGCCCATAACCTCAGAAACCTACAGAATCGAGGTGAACAACGGCTCTCCAACACCAACTATTCTTGAGAAGACGTTCTACTTCTCAGAGTATGGCCCTATGTTGGCCGCTGATGCGGTAACCAGCGGCGGCCTCCCCGCCTGGGGCGCAGCGGGTACTGCATACACCTATCGGGATGCAAATGCCTCTACTCAGCGGCTATTGGATACCTGGCTGCAAATGAGCCGGGCCAGTACTTTGGCTGAGTTCCGGCAAGTGTTCCAGAATTGCGGCACCACATTCTGGACTAATACCACCTACGCGGATGATCAGGGCAACGCCTATTACATTGACAGCAGCTCGGTGCCGCATCTTTCGGATGCTGCGCTGGCGGTTGTAGATTTTAAGCGAAAGGTCAGCCCCGAATACAATCAGCTCTTTAATGCAGGCCTGACTTTGCTGGATGGAAGTAAGTCCCGCGATGATTGGGTAGAGGGTGAATGCGGCGGTTTGGTGCCCTATGAAAAACGGCCTCAGTTACTTCGTACCGATTGGGTGCAAAACTCCAATGACAGTTACTGGGCAACCAACCCGGATGCTTTCCTGACAGGGTTTTCCCCCCTCTTCGGCTCAGAAGAAACGCCCCTGAACCCAAGAACCCGTATCGGCATCAAAATGTTGCAAAACCCTTCTGATCCGGGATTTGCTGCCGGCGCGCCGGCTGGGCAAGATGGGAAGTTTGGGGCGATTGATCTGATCAACGTGATCTACAACAACCGTACCTGGTACGCAGAGGAGTTCCTGCCCGAGTTGCGGGACCGTTGTACGTTGATTGGCAGCGACCCCGTGAATCTTTCGGGCGGTGGCTCCAGGGCTGTGGAGGAGGCCTGTGATGTCCTGCAGGACTGGAATGGCGTATATGATGTGGATAGCGTTGGCGCCCATGTGTTCCGGGTATTTATTGCTAACTACCGGAACAGTTTTGGGGCGGACCTGACCGTTCCGTTTGATCCTAGCGATCCCGTTGCAACCCCCGCGTCGCCGTCAGAAGCTACTAAAGGTACGGCGGATGATGCAATGTTGATAGCGCTTGCCGAAGGGCTTGAAGCTCTGGATTCCGTTGGAATTGCCTACGATGTGGCGCTCGGGCAGGTGCAATACTATCAGCCGAGCGGTGGAGTGCCGCCTGGTGGTACCCCAGTTGAGCAGCTTCAGTCGTTTCCCTGGCATGGAGGTGACGGGACTATTGATGGCGCCTTTAATGCGATTGGCGTAGTGGCCTCGCCTGTTGCCGAAGACACGGTATTTCCAAGGATTGCCCCTTCGACCATTGGTAACACGGCGGGGCTTTCTGATCAGCCTGGCGAAGGTTGGTTGATGGCCAGGGGGACCAGTTGGCATTTCGGTCTGGAGTTCACAGACGAGGGCCCTCAGGCTTATGGACTGGTGAGCTACTCCCAGTCGAGTGATGAGGGATCACCATACTTCAATGATCAGGGACTGCGTTACTCGGAGAAGGATTATCGGAAGCTGTACTTCAGTGATGGTGAGATTGAGGCGAATCTCATTCCCAACGGGACAGTCCAGATCATGACTGAGTAAGGCGGGAAGAGCGCGGGCGTTGCAACAACGGACGCCCGTGCTATTTGCTAGTTCGTGCGATTCGCTAGTTAGAGGTACAAAAAAAGAGGCGGCCTGAGAGGCCGCCTCTTTTTTTTACGAGTTAAGTGTTCAATCCTGCTGGACGATATCCTCGTAATTCGCGTTACCGAGAATGTTAGGAACAACGGTTCCAGCCCCTCCCAGTTCTTCGATGATACTCACAGTCTGGCTTACCATCTCTGTAAAGACAAGCGCGTCGAGAGGGCCGCCCTGCGGAAGCACAGGCGTACTGTGGGTGCCTTCGGTGTAGCGAGTTATCGCAGGAAGGTCAACCGGGACACCGGCAGTTGTGACATTGTTGGCATTTAACAGTCGTGCGAGTGGTTCTGTGCCAGACAGGTAAGCGTCAAATGCGTTACCCAGGGGGGCTGCCAACGCATCGTTTGGAATTACATTGTCACCATTTACCTGAGAGAGCAGCACCGGTGTAGCCGATGCATTCAGGCTGCCAGTGAAGTTGATTGGGTCCACGGAGTCCACGGTAGCCTGGAATACATTCAGGAACGTCTCCAGAGCGCCGTCGCCTTGCTCAAGACCTGCGGCTGCTTGTAGGCCACCCAGAATCCGTGGTGCGAAGGTCGGGGAGTTTTCAAGCATACGAACGATGCCGGCGCCAGGCGTCAGCAGTTGAGCGGCAATAATGTCATCCTCAGTGGCTGCG
The DNA here is from genome assembly GCF_048595985.1 of Marinobacter sp. GH_1. Classification (NCBI taxonomy): domain Bacteria; kingdom Pseudomonadati; phylum Pseudomonadota; class Gammaproteobacteria; order Pseudomonadales; family Marinobacteraceae; genus Marinobacter; species Marinobacter sp. GH_1. The sequence continues at coordinate 1,389,912 of NZ_CP184460.1, forward strand.
GTTTCGTTGGCGACTGCAACGAAAGGCGCTCCCACGATCGTGCCGAGTGAGTGACCGACAAAATAAACGCTATCTGCATCCAGATCGGCACCTGCGTTGCCGTCAAAGTCGAGGCCCGCAAGCGATGCACGAACGTTGAGTAGGTCAACCACTGCCTGACGGTTCTTGTCCCGGGTGTTGGTAAAGTTCGTCAGGTTAATGAACAGACTACCGGACTCCCCGGAGGTTGCTGTCATGGCCGTCGGCTGGGTTGCAGCGTTGGCGGTGAAATCGAAGTGCCTTTCATGCTCGGTTTTGGCAATGCCTGGAACGGTTGAGCCAGCGTTTGCAACAGTGTTCTCAAAAGAGCGGAGAGCGCGAATGGCTCCATCGAGAGCTGCATCACCGGAAGTTCCGCCTGTAACGACACTCTGGATCAACGCGGCCGAATCTTCAGGAGTTTGACCTGTAGCGCCCACTACAAAGCCGATAGCCAGTTGGCCAGCAATCACCGCCTGAACATTAGTGTCGGTCGGTGCCAAGCTTTCTGGTAACCCGTTCGCTTGCCCCACAGTCAACAGTTGGGTTGCCAGACCAGCCTGAGCTTCCGCACTGAACGGAGTCACACCGTGAACCGGTTGATCGATAACGACGACGGCAACCCCGGAGTTATGAGCAAGTGCACTACCAAAGGTAAGTGCGGTACTACGGTCAGTGGTAATGCCGTGCATGTACATGACGGTTTCAAGCGGCGTGCTACCATCGTAATCGGCCGGGTAGAGAACCATGATGGGAACGGTGACGTCTTGAGTCTTGGCCGGGAACGGGAATCGATAGTTCACGACCTCACTAACCATTGGGTCTGATTGCGCAAGTTCAACGCCAAGCTGATCGCCGGCGACAGCCGCCAAGGCTGCATTGGCTTTCCAGCTTTGAGTGTTAATTACGGAACCTTCGGCATCCGACGATCCGGTTGGAACCCCGAGATAGTAGGGAAGGTCGATGGTACCCTGAACAATATTAACGTCACCGAAATCGACAAACTGGCTCGCGATTGCCGATACCTGAGTCACATCCTGCGGGGTACCGAACTCTGCGGTAGAGCTGAGGTCAGCGGGCGTTGGCAACAGTTCACCGGCGGTGAATGCTCCAACCAGTGCGTCCGCTTGGCCATCAGCAGTGGGCTCTGCTGCAGCTACGGCAGCATTACCGATGCCAAACAAAGTAAAGAAGTCAGTTTCTCCTTCATCCCGCGCCTCTTTTACCGCATCGAAACGGATGGATGCGAGGATCGTCTCTTTAAAAAAGGTCTTTGGGTCAGCGATGTACTGCAGAACACGCTGATCATTTGAAGTTGTGAAGCTGTAAGAGATAGCGATGCTTTCTTCAGTGAGCGCCGTTGGTCTCGCCTGATTGGGTACACCAAAGAAGCTGGCCGCTACCTTCTCCCAGAAGCCATCCACGATCTGACGTACAGGAGCAAGAGCAGTTGGGTTGCCCAGAACTCGAGTGGGATCAGCTACATCGCGATAGAGTGGCGACTGAACAATCGGGTCGCCGTTAACGTCGAGCACTTCTTTGGTGACAACTACCAGGTAGCGCTTGAACGGGTTAAGTGGCTTGGTCGGGTTGATGCGTATTGCGGAATTGCCGTCAAGCGTGACTACTTCAGCAACATAATCAGGTGATTGGGTTAAACCGAAGAGATAGGCTCCGGCCTGCGCCTGATTGCGGCCACTCAGATCCTGTGGAGCGGCACCAGCAGCTACCTGGGCTGTGATGGCCAGCGGAATGGTTGGCGACTCGCCGGCACCCAGACCGCGAACCGGATCACCGCTTGCGTATTCAAGCTCAATCAAGAATACGTTCTGGTTTGGGTTCGGAATAACGCTGGTAGGATCTGCTGGGTCCGTGAGAATGAAGGCGCGAGAATCAACAGAATCTTCATCGATCTGACCGTTAAACTGCACAACAGCGGGAGCGATGGATGATGCACCGCTCAGTTGATTAAGGGCTGTTGTGACAGGGGGGGCGGAGTCGGCCACGCTGAACGAGCCGTCCGCTTCGTTGATGCTTGTCGCCGGGTTGTCCGAACGGAAAATCAGGTCATTGGGCAGCGGCAATTGGCCAGTCACCGGATTGAACAGCGGCCACGTTTTGCCATCCAGTTCAGGATTACTGATCTTATAATTGGGATTCGCATTACCCCCATCGCCGGCGCTATCGAAGCAACCAGTCAACCCAAGGGAAGAAGCCACGGCAAGACTTATTAGAGTTTTCTTGAACATGGGTGGAACCTTTTCCTGTTGTTGTGTCGTTATATCCGGCGTAGACGGAACCGGTCGGCCCCTGAATTCCGTGCTTTTGCCTGTTCTGCTTTTATGAATTCGTTCGTTGTCTGAAATTGTAGCCAGCACTTGAGCCAATTTCTGTAGCTTTGACTATAGCGACAGTCTGGCAAGTGTTGATCAGCCAAAAGTGTGATTCTGCTTTCGGAATCCCTCCCCGCACAGTCGGAGTGGCCTTTCTGAAAAATAGTGGGCACCGGCGGGTTTGTCGAGTCCTATCGGGTTCATTTCTGGTAAACTCACGCTTCCTTATATAAGCAGGGGCTGCCTGGGTGGCTCCGCACACTTCCGATAATCAGAAAGCTGATGAGGCGACTATGACCACTGTTATCCGCCAGGACGACCTGATCGAAAGCGTAGCCGATGCGCTGCAGTTTATTTCCTACTATCACCCCAAGGATTTTATTCAGGCTGTGTACGAGGCCTATCAGCGCGAAGAGTCCCAGGCTGCCAAGGATGCCATGGCCCAGATCCTGATCAATTCCCGGATGTGTGCCCAGGGCCATCGCCCGATCTGCCAGGACACCGGCATTGTGACCGTATTCGTGAACATTGGCATGGATGTGAAATTCGAGTGCGACATGCCGCTGGACGACGTGATCAACGAAGGCGTGCGCCGTGCTTACACCCACCCGGACAATGTTCTTCGTGCCTCCGTGCTGGCAGACCCGGACGGCAAGCGCCAGAACACCAAGGACAACACCCCCGCCATCATCCATTACAAGATGGTGCCGGGTAACACGGTAGACGTGCACGTGGCAGCCAAGGGCGGCGGCTCTGAAGCCAAGTCCAAGTTTGCCATGCTGAACCCGTCTGACTCGGTGGTGGACTGGGTGCTGAAGATGGTGCCGCAGATGGGTGCCGGCTGGTGTCCGCCTGGTATGCTGGGTATTGGTATTGGTGGTACCGCCGAGAAGGCAATGGAACTGGCCAAGGAAGCCCTGCTGGACCCGATCGATATTCACGATCTGCAGGCCCGTGGCGCGTCCAACCGATCTGAAGAGTTGCGCCTGGAGTTGTTCGAGAAGGTCAACGAGTTGGGTATTGGCGCCCAGGGTCTGGGTGGTCTGACAACGGTTCTGGATGTGAAGGTTAAGGATTTTCCGACACACGCGGCCAACAAGCCGGTGGCGATTATTCCGAACTGTGCCGCCACCCGCCACGCGCATTTTGTGCTGGATGGCTCTGGCCCGTCCCTGCAGACACCACCGAGCCTGGACGACTGGCCAGAAATCACCTGGGAAGTGGGTGAGAACGTGCGCCGTGTAAACCTGGACACCGTGACTCCGGAAGACGTGAAAGACTGGCAGCCCGGTGAAACTGTTCTTCTGTCTGGCAAAATGCTGACTGGCCGTGACGCCGCCCACAAGAAGATGGTGGATATGATCGAACGTGGCGAGGAGCTGCCGGTGGATCTGAAAGGCCGCTTCATCTATTACGTAGGCCCGGTTGATCCGGTACGTGAAGAAGTGGTTGGCCCGGCTGGCCCCACCACGGCCACCCGTATGGACAAGTTCACTGACACCATGCTGGAGAAAACCGGCCTGACCGGCATGATCGGTAAAGCCGAGCGTGGCCAGGTTGCTATTGATGCGATCAAGAAGCACGGCGCGGTATACCTGATGGCGGTGGGCGGTGCGGCTTACCTGGTATCCAAGGCGATCAAGGGTGCCGAAGTGGTGGCCTTCGAAGAGCTGGGTATGGAAGCCATTTACGAGTTCGAAGTGGAAGACATGCCGGTAACCGTAGCGGTGGATTCCCGTGGCAGCTCCGTGCACCAGACTGGCCCGGTTGAGTGGCACGACAAGATCATTGCTGCCAAAGCGGTTTGATCTGAGTCTTTGTTAGTCTCGGTGGCAGCCTTGGGCGTTCGGCTTAGGGCTGCCACTGAAAGTCCTTCATCTTTACCTTTCCTTTATACACCTCCACCCCCTCCAGTCTCAGCTTCTCGGTTTGAAGCTGGCAGGTTTCTGTGCCTCCAGGAAAAGCGATCTGGCCGTTGCTGCGGATAACCCGGTGCCAGGGGATGCTGTGGCCGGCGGGCAGTTTGCCCAGGGCCCGACCAACAAAGCGCGCCTGGCGGCCCAGGCCGGCCATGGCGGCGACCTGGCCGTAGCTGGCCACTTTTCCTTGCGGAATGGCGGCCACTACCTGCCAGATTTTCTGCTCTTTTGTCGGTTCCTTGTCGAACTCGTCCATTCAGAGCCTCATGCGTCTGCGCACTAGAGACGCAGTGCGCCGTCCACTTCGATCATACGGCCGGAGACGTAGTCGTTCTCGAAGATGAACGCCACGGCAGAGGCGATTTCCTCCGGCTTACCCATGCGCTTGAGCGGAATGCCCGCGGTCATTTTCTCCAGGGCTTCGGGTTTCATGGAGGCTGTCATTTCGGTTTCGATGAAGCCGGGGGCGATGCCCATGCAGCGGATGCCGTAGCGTGCCAGTTCCTTGGCCCAGACCGGCACCAGGGCCGATACGCCGGCCTTGGCGGCAGAGTAGTTGCTCTGGCCCATGTTGCCGGCGCGGGAGATGGAGGCGATGTTGATAATGACGCCCTGGTCACCGTTTTCGATCATGCGGGTGGCGGCTTCGCGGCCGCATAGGAATACGCCGGTGAGGTTTACATCAATGACGGACTGCCACTGGGCCAGTTCCATGCGTTTTTCCAGTTTGCCGTCCTTGAATTTCACCATCAGGCCGTCGCGCAGAATGCCAGCGTTGTTTACCAGACCGTTCAGGTGACCAAAGTCGTTGATGATAGCCTGGAAGGTTTTCTCAACATCGTTTTCTTTAGCGACGTTGCAGACATAGGTTTTTGCATCGCCACCGGCTTGTTTGCAGGCGTCGGCGGCTTCCGCCAGTTTGTCTTCCATCAGGTCGATGAGCGCGAGCTTGGCGCCTTTGGCTGCCAGGTATTCTGCCATGGCGCGGCCGAGGCCCTGGCCGCCGCCGGTGATTGCGATCACTGAATCTTGAAGTTTCATGGTTTGCCCTAATTAAGTTCAGAGGTGGTTTACGTTCTCTGTGTGTCTGCATCGTTTTTATAAGGAGGCATTTTGCCCGTTTTCCTTTTTCTTTTCATTATTCTGCCCATCGCCGAGATGGTGGTTCTGATCAAGGTCGGCGGCCTGATCGGGGTGTTGAACACCATCGGGCTGGTGCTGCTGACCGCCGTCATTGGCGCCTGGCTGTTGCGCCAGCAGGGGTTGGCCACGTTATTGCGGGCGAACCAGCGCTTGAACAGCGGCGAATTGCCGGCAAAGGAAGTGGCTGAGGGGCTGATTCTGGCCGTGGGCGGGGCCTTGTTGCTGACACCGGGGTTTATTACCGATGCGGTGGGGTTTGCCTGTTTGCTGCCGGGGTCCCGGCACTGGCTCGCGGCGAAGGCTTTGAGGCGAATGACGGTAGCCGGCCAGAGTCGGAGCTTTTATTTTGGTGCTGGCGGCGGTGCCGGGCCATTCGGGCAGGGTCCGTTTGAAGGGCACGGACCGTTCGGGCCGCAGCGGCCGTTTGATCGGGATGCCAATGGCGACATTATTGAAGGTGAATATCAGGATCAGACGGAGAGCGATCGGGAACGCCTCGAGCGGGCACGGGAGCGCGGTGAGGGCGACGAAAAAAAGTGAAATTTTTTTCGCTCCGGGTGTTGAAAACGTTGGTGGCAACCCCATTAACTCACCACAGATTCGTCTCAGGCTGAAAACTGCTGTCTATCAGTGGCTTGGATGCCGGGGCAATTTGTCCGGTCCGGGGTTCCGGCCAGACACTTTTAACATGCAATTGTCATTGCCACATTAATCTGACTATTGGAGAAACCGAGCAATGAAAATTCGTCCGCTACACGATCGTGTTGTCGTACGCCGTAAGGAAGAAGAAGAGAAAACTGCGGGTGGCATCGTGCTGCCGGGTAACGCCAAAGAGAAGCCTTCCCAGGGTGAGGTAGTTGCTGTGGGCAATGGCCGTATTCTGGACAACGGCGAAACCCGTGCACTGGCGGTCAAGGTGGGTGACACCGTGGTCTTCGGTCAGTATGCCGGTAACACCGTAAAGGTTGACGGTGAAGAGCTGCTCATCATGAGCGAAAGCGAAATCTACGGCGTGCTTGAGTGATCGCAGCAGCGATAAGTACGAACGCTCATTAATCCGATCTTATTCAACTTCGGTTTAACGAACAGGAATAGAAGACATGGCAGCAAAAGACGTTAAATTCGGTGATAGCGCCCGCAAACGCATGGTTGCAGGTGTAAACATCCTGGCAGACGCAGTCAAGGTAACCCTGGGCCCGAAAGGCCGTAACGTGGTTCTGGAGAAGTCTTTCGGCGCTCCGACCGTGACCAAAGACGGTGTGTCTGTGGCCAAGGAAATCGAGCTGAAAGACAAGTTCGAGAACATGGGCGCGCAGATGGTCAAGGAAGTTGCTTCCCAGGCCAACGAAACCGCTGGTGACGGTACCACTACCGCAACGGTTCTGGCCCAGTCCATCGTCAATGAGGGCATCAAGGCAGTGACTGCCGGCATGAACCCGATGGATCTGAAGCGCGGTATCGACAAGGGGACGGCTGAAGCCGTTAAAGCCATTCGTGAAATGGCCAAGCCCTGCGACGACAGCCGCATGATCGCCCAGGTTGGCACCATCTCCGCCAACGGTGATGAGACCATCGGCAAGATCATTGCAGACGCCATGGAGCGCGTAGGCAAAGAAGGCGTCATTACCGTTGAGGAAGGCCGTGGCCTGGAAGACGAGCTGGACGTGGTTGAAGGCATGCAGTTCGACCGCGGCTACCTGAGCCCGTACTTCATCAATAACCAGGACAACATGTCTGCCGAGCTGGATGACCCGTACATCCTGCTGGTTGACAAGAAAATCTCCAATATCCGCGAACTGCTGCCGGTGCTGGAAGCTGTTGCCAAGGCTGGCAAGCCGCTACAGATCATCGCCGAAGACATCGAAGGCGAAGCCCTGGCCACTCTGGTTGTGAACAACATGCGTGGCATCGTTAAGGTGAACGCGGTTAAAGCACCTGGCTTTGGTGACCGTCGTAAGGAAATGCTGCAGGACATCGCCATCCTGACCGGTGGTACCGTGATTTCCGAGGAAGTAGGCCTGACTCTGGAGAACACCACTCTGGATGATCTGGGTACTGCCAAGCGCGTTAACGTGACCAAGGAAAACACCACTCTGATCGGCGGTGCCGGCGCTCAGGGCGATATCGAAGCCCGCGTTGAGCAGATCCGCAAGCAGATCGAAGACAGCACTTCTGACTACGACAAAGAGAAACTGCAAGAGCGCGTAGCCAAGCTGGCTGGCGGTGTTGCCGTGATCAAGGTTGGTGCCGGCTCTGAAGTGGAAATGAAAGAGAAGAAGGCCCGCGTTGAAGACGCGCTGCACTCCACCCGCGCTGCCGTTGAAGAAGGCATCGTAGCCGGTGGTGGTGTGACCCTGATCCGCGCCATTGCGGCCCTGGACAAGGTAGACGCCATCAACGAAGAGCAGAAAGCCGGCGTGAACATTCTGCGCCGTGCCATGGAAGCGCCGCTGCGTCAGATCGTATTCAACGCAGGTGGTGAATCCTCTGTTGTGGTTGCCAAGGTGAAAGAAGGCGAAGGTTCCTTCGGCTTCAACGCCGCAACCGAGCAGTACGGCGACATGCTGGAAATGGGTATCCTGGATCCTGCCAAGGTCACCCGTTCTTCCCTGCAGGCGGCTGCCTCCGTAGCATCCCTGATCATCACCACCGAGGCGATGGTCGCGGACGAGCCTGAAGACGAGAAAGCTGGCGGTATGCCAGACATGGGTGGAATGGGCGGAATGGGAGGCATGGGCGGCATGATGTAATGCCGGCCAGGTCCCGACCAGATCTCAGTTTCTGAGGTCTGGCCCGATCTACCCCTGAAAAACCCCGCGCTGGTTCACACTGGTGCGGGGTTTTTCGTTATTTTTGTCATGAAGTTGCCCAATGGCTTTGTTAGACTCGGTTACCCGTTCATTAACGTGCAAAACTCAATGACTGAACCCCAAGCCAAGCCTTTCCTGCGCCCTGCCAAGATCCTGCTGCTGTTGCTGCTTGGCTTGCTGGTGTATGGGGTGGTGCTGGTGCTGTGGGTGCCGGCGGGGTGGGTTTGGCATCAGGCTTCCCGGCATGTCCAGTTACCGCCGCAGGTAGTGGTGCAACAGGTGTCGGGTCGGCTCTGGGATGGCGCCGCAGGCGTTGTGGTTGCCGGTTTTCCGGCCCGGGTGCAGTGGACGTTGGGGTGGCCCTCGCTGACCGGATTGGAGTTACCGATTGGAATTTCCCTGGCGTCGTCACAATCCCGGGTGGAGGGAACTGCTAGTATCGGTTGGCCGGGTAACCTGGATGTGACGGCCCGCGGCCAAATAGCGGTAGAGGAATTCGAAGATCTGATTCGCCAGAGCGGCGGAGCGATGATTGAAGGGGACGTCAGTATCGATCGACTACGCCTGGTCTTCGCGGATAACCGATTACAGCAAGCCGACGGTGTCGGGCGCTGGAATGGCGGGCTGGTTACCTGGCCTATGGGGAATCAGACCGGGCAGGCAGAGTTCCCGCCTATGCAGGCTAATGTAGATACCACCGAGGGTGGCGTTGCTTTGACGGTATCGGAGCAGGGCGGCGATGGCCCCGCTGCGGATGCCAGCATTCTTTGGGACGGCATGATGGAGCTCAGGGTGTATAAGCGCATGGTCGACCTGGCGCAGCAGCCATGGCCCGACAGTGCGCGCCCGGGTGATGTGGTGTTCCGGGTTCGTCAGCCAATACTGCCGGGAGGGTTCTGACGTGGCAGGATTGGCAGTACATCATCAGGAGCGTCTATCCAGAGCCCTGGCAAACATTATTCTGGTCGCCCTGGTGGTTTATCTGAGTATTTCGGCGGCCAAACTGACCTGGTTGTATGCATGGTCTGATCGGCCGGTTCCGGATGTCCCGGCACAGTTGGGTGGCCAACCTGGCGCCCAGAACCGGGTGCCCCAGGCTTCCATCGCCGGTTACGAATTTTTCGGCCGGCCAGAGCGGCAGGCCGGTGTGGCAGAGGTTGTTCGCCGCAGCGCACCGGAAACCGGACTTCGGTTGCGCCTCGAGGGGGTGCTGATAGGGCAGCGGCCGGAAGACTCCGGTGCTATAGTTGCCGGAAGCAATGGTGAAACTGAGTATTACCGGGTAGGTGAAACCCTGCCCGGTAATGCAGAGCTGGCCGAGGTGGAATCAGACCGCATTCTGATTCGGCGTGGCGGCCGCTATGAATCGCTCGCATTTGAAGAGCAGCTGGACTCTTCGGTAATGGTTGCGGACGCACCGGTTCAGGCGGCAGAATCGCCCGATGATTTCCTGGCCGGGGCCAGGCAGCAGCTGGATGCAGAAGGGGCTGCGGCATTGGCGGCTTACGGCTTACGGCCAGCGGATGACAGCGGCGCTTCTGGGTATGTGTACGATGGCTCCAACCCGATGCTCAATGCGGTCAATCTGCGCCAGGGCGATGTCATTACTGCCATTAACGGTCAGCGCCTGGGTGATGTAGAACAGGATAAATCCCTGCTGGAAGACTGGCGAAGCCAGGCCCAGCTGGATATCGAGATAGAACGAGACGGCTCCATACTGACCGTCAGCTATGCCATACCCGAGCAGTGGCGCTGATCGGGAACATTACAACAGGACGATATCGCCAGATGTATAACCACAAGACCAACGTACTCCGGACCCTCGTGTTTCTTCTGCTGTTGCCAATCCTATCGGTGGCTCAGGCACAGGATGAAACCTGGCGGTTGAACCTCAAGGATGCGGACATCCGGGCCTTTGTCACTCAGGTGGCGGATATTACCGGGTACAGTTTTGTGGTGGACCCCAGGGTTAAGGGCAAGGTGACCGTACTGTCCAGTGCGCCCATGAACAAGCACGAAATCTATGATCTGTTCCTGGCGGTATTGAATGTGCACGGTTTCACCGCCATTCCCGGGGAAGAAGTGATCAAGATCATCCAGCAGGTGGATGCAAAGCAGTCTGCCGAGATTCTGGATCGATTCGAGGTTACCCCATCTGAACAGCTGATTACCCGGGTTATCCAAATTGATAATGCCAATGCCCTGGAGTTGGTGCCCATCCTGCGCCCGCTGGTGGCCAAGTATGGACATCTGGCCGGCGTGGCAGCAGCTAACGCGCTGATTGTCAGTGACCATTCTTCCAATATTCAGCGTATTGAGCAGATCGTTCGCGAACTGGACAGCCCTTCCAAATACGAGGTTGAGGTTATCCAGCTCAGGGAAGCCTGGGTGGGCGATATGGTCAAACTCCTGCAGGAACTCGCGCCCGATGAATTGCGTCGTGGTAGCGGTGATAGTTCCGCGAGAAAGTACAGCGTGACTGCGGATGAGCGGAGCAATCGGCTGATTCTCAGGGGCGACGAGACTTTTCGTGACAAAATGCGGGGCTTGATTCGCCAGCTTGATCAGCCCTCGGCAACTGGCGGCACGACAAAAGTCATCCGACTCAAGCACGCTGACTCCAAAGCCCTGACCGAAATCCTAAAGGGCGTGATGGGCGAAGTGGTGCGGGAATCGAGTACCGGCAGTGGTTCCGGGGGCAGTGGCTCATCGGGTAGCCGTTCCGCAAGCTTCTCGGTGTTCGCCGATGAAGGTTTGAATGCGTTGGTTGTCCGTGGCGAGCCGTCGTTGATGCAGGAAGCCGAGCAAATTGTGGCCGCTCTGGATGTGCGCCGGGCTCAGGTGATGATTGAAGCGGCGATTGTCGAGATCAGTGACGAGCTGGGAGATCAGTTGGGTGTCCAACTGGCGGCTGGTGATGAGTCTGCCAACGCTTTCCCGGTAATGGGCACTAACCTTACCAGTGGTGAGGGCATGCTGGGGCTGAACTCGGTGATTGGTGCGCTGGTAGGCGATACCCTGCCGCAGTTGGGCGGCGGCATTACCGTTGGCGCTGGCCAGCGGGATCGGGACGGTCTCACCTGGGGTATTCTGATTCAGGCGCTGTCTTCCTCATCCGCTGCCAACCTGCTTTCGACACCGAGCATCATTACCTTGGATAATCAGGAATCCGAGATTATTGTGGGCCAGAACGTGCCGTTCCGGACGGGGCAGTCGACGGTTACCGGTGATGGAACCACCAACCCGTTTACCACCATTGAGCGCCGTGATGTGGGCCTTTCCCTGAAAGTAACACCGACCATCAGTGCCGACGGCCTGGTTCGGCTGGTGGTCGAGCAGACCACCGAGGATATCTCTACCACGACGGTCTCTGGCGCCTCTGATCTGATCACCAACAAGCGTGAAATCAAAACCACCGTGCTCGCCGATGATGGTGAAACCGTGGTTCTGGGCGGGCTGATCAAGGATGACTTCCAGGTCAACAAGAGTAAGGTGCCGCTGCTAGGGGATATCCCGTTGCTTGGGCGCCTGTTCTCATCGGAGTCTGAAACCCGCATCAAGCGCAACCTGCTGGTCTTCCTGAGGCCGACCATTATGCTCGGTAAAGACGAGAGCGTGGCTGCCACTACCGAGAAGTTTAACCAGCTGTGGGACGTAAACCTTGAAGTCCGCGAAAAGCTCGGCCTGCCCGCCCCGGAAGACCAGCCCTCGGTGGATATGCTGTTCCAGGGGCGTAGGCAATAGGGTCAAAGGGTCTGTCCCCCAGGGTCTGTCCCCGAATGGGGACTGACCCATATTGGAAGGCTAGGTACGTGGTTAGACTTGGGTGCAACAGACGGGCAAAAGTGGGTCAGTCCCCGTTCGGGGACAGACCCCGGAGAGGCATCGGGCAATCCAGCTGGTCTGCCACCAGGCGCATTAACTCATACTCCCGAACATCCACCTTGCCATCGTGGGTCACGCAGTAGCCGCAGGCGTCGATGACGGCGGGCTTCAGTAGCGGCGACAGCCGATTCAGTATTTCCAGCGCTTCTCTCAGTTCTCGCATTGACACCTTCCCGGCTCTGCTTTCTTCCTGACCGCTACCAAAGCCGGCCATGGCTTCAAGATACAGTTTGTCTGCGTCCTCAGGGGTGTCGGTGCCGGCGCGGGCGAACAGGCTGAGCAGGCGCCGCAGGGCCGGCATCACCTGGCGATAGTTCCTGTATTTAACCGGTACAACCTGTTCTGCGCCAAGCCCGAGATGCCGGTTCAGGAAGGTGGTCAGGGCCAGCTCGAACAGGCTCACCCGGTTGTCGGCTGCGACCAGCTTCTGAACGTTTTCAAGCAGGGCGTCGCGTTCTTCCGGGTCCAGTTTTCGCAATGCCGGCATGGCCAGTTCCAGTACCGGGAAGCGTGCAGTTTCACCCAGTCTTGCCAGGGCTGGCAGCATTTTGTCCAGCAGGTCTGGCTGAGCGCCCAGTAGCGGGTGTTCGGTTAACAGTGCCAGTCGTTGTTTCTGGATGCTCGGCGAGAGATCAAAGATCAGCAGGGCATAGCACAGCTGAATCGCGCCGGCGCGGGTGTAGAGCAGGTTACGGAAGGTGGATGGCAATTGTTCCAGAAGCTGGATGGCAAAGGCTTCGCTCTGGGCGCTGACGGTGCCTACCCGTGTGGACAGCTTTTCAGCCGGCTGTGGCGTATTGGGTGCCAGGGAAGAGCGCACCGGTGATGAGCTACTACGGCCCCTGGCAGGCGCCACAACCTGATTGACCAGGTCGTTCAGGCCCGCTTTACCGGCAGTCCTGGAGGTGTCCTGGCGCAGCTTTTGGCTTGGTTCAGTGTCTCGCAGGCGGCTGCGTAAGCGTGCCAGCATACCCGGTTGGATCGCATTGATGCGTTCGTTGATGGGCGGGTGGGACGCGAGCAGGGTGCTGAACTTCATCCGTGCCGACTCGCCAAAACACATGTGGTTCATATCGCTGGCATGGCTGGTGGTGTCCAGGTAGCCGCCCTTCATGCCAATTTTGAACAGGGCGCTGCCTATGCCTTCGGGGTTACGGGTAAATTGTACGGAGGAGGCGTCGGCCAGCATTTCCCTTTGCCGGGATACCGCTGCCTGAATCAGCCGGCCGAAGAACACACCCACATAGCCGATGATCATCAGGGCTAGACCTATCAGGCCCATTGCAGCCTGCGCCCGGCCATCCCGGTTTCGGCTTCGGCCGCCGCTGTAGAAACCTGCCCGAAGCAGGAACTGGCCAATCTGACCTAGCATCAGAATGCCGGCCAGCAGCGCAATCAGCCGGACGTTAATGCGCATATCACCATTCAATATATGGCTGAACTCGTGCCCCACCACGCCCTGAAGCTCGTCTCGGGTGAGGTGGGTAAGTGCGCCGTGCGTAACCACCATAACGGCCTCACCAGGCGTGTAGCCTGCCACAAAGGCGTTGATGCTAGTCTCGTTGTCCATCACGTACAGATCTGGCACGGGCACACCACTGGCGATGGCCATTTCTTCCACGATATTGCGAAGTTTGCGTTCTTCGGGATCGTTGGTGTCGGGCTCAATCGGGCGGGCGCCCACCATTTTGGCCACCCGGCTACCGCCACCAGCCAGGTCTGCCCAGCGCACCAGCGAGCCAACGCCTATAAGCAACACCACCGCGAGTGCGGTGGTGAGTCCGTGGCTGGAGGTGAGCCAGTAATGGAAAGGCAGAACGGAGGTTTGGCTGCGGGTGACAAGGTAACCGACCAGGCAAACGGCCAGGGTAATCATGGTGACTGCTGTCAGAAACAGGACGATTAACAGGCCGGTATTACGCCGGACATGGGCCTGGCGCTGGAAGAAACCGGGGTTTGCCATGATTCAGGCCTCAGAAGCTGACTTTTGGTACCTGGCGCGCTTCCGGGGTTTCCAGTTGCAGCTGGGCGGTTTCCTTGAAGGCAAACATGCCGGCAACAATATTGTTCGGGAACTTCTCTCGGAAAATGTTGTACGTCATCACGCCGTCATTGTAGGCCTGGCGGGCAAAGGCTACCCGGTTTTCGGTGCTGGAGAGCTCTTCCATCAGTTGCTGGATGGTTTCGTTGGCTTTCAGTTCCGGGTAGTTTTCAGAAACGGCGTAGAAGTTTGCCAGGGCTTTGGTCAGCAGGTTCTCGGCACTGCCCAAACGCTGGATCTTGGTGCCGTCCCCTGGGTCTTTCGCCGCGTCTTTCTGGGCGCTGACTGCGTTGTTGCGGGCTTCCATCACCTGGGTCAGCGTCGATTTTTCGTGAACAAGGTAGGCCTTGGCGGCTTCCACCAGATTGGGAATCAGGTCATGGCGGCGCTGTAGCTGCACATCAATCTGCGCAAAGCCATTCTTGAACTGATTACGCAGCGATACCAGGTTGTTGTAGATAAACACCAGGTACAGTATGACAACGGCAATAACAACAAGGCCGATGACGGTCGTTCCCATGACTACTCCTCAGGGTGAAAGGTTCAGGCGTTATTTTCCACGATACGGGCATGGAAAGTCTGTACAAACGTCTCAAATTCCTTGGGTGGCAGTGGCTTGCTGAAAAAGTACCCCTGGGCCAGTTTACAACCACGCTGGCTCAGATAGTACTCTTGTTCAGCGGTTTCAACCCCTTCGGCCACAACGGTGAGGTTCAGGCTTTTGCCAAGATCAATGATGGTGTTGGCAATTCGTGTGTCTTCCTCGTTGACCAGCAAGTCCCGAATGAACTGCTTGTCGATTTTCAGGTGCTGAACCGGCATTTGCTTCAGGTAGGTGAGAGACGAGTATCCGGTGCCAAAATCGTCCACCGCGATGCTGATGCCTGCCCGATGCAGGCGATGCAGCTTGGCCACGGCGTCGGTGAGATTGGTCATGAAGCTGGTTTCGGTGACCTCAAGCTCTAGCCGGCCGGCGGGAATGCTGTGGCGTTTCAGGGTGTTCAGGATGTCATCGACGATGGATTCCTGGCGAAGCTGAACAGCAGACAGGTTCACGGCAATTCTGAGGGGTGAACCTTCACTGGCCCATCGAGCGGCTTGCCAGCAGGCTTGGTCCAACACCCATTGGCCAATCTCGACGATGGCGCCATTGGACTCGGCAACGGGGATGAAGTGATCCGGGGGAATCATGCCGCGCTCGGGATGTTCCCAGCGCAGCAGTGCTTCGGCACCGATAATGCGTTTGGTCTCGAGGTTGATCTGAGGCTGGTAAACCAGATGGAACTCGTGGTTTGCCAGTGCGTTACTCAGGTCTTTCTCAAGCTGTTTGCGCTCCCGGATCTCCTGATCAATGCTGGCAACGTAGAACTGGAAATGATTGTGTCCGTTCTGTTTGGCCAGTGCCATGGTCTGTTCGGCGCTTTGCAGAAGCCGGTCGGCCTGGTCAGCATCGGAGGGGAACAGGGCAATGCCCAGGGTAGCCGTCATGGATATGCGATGGTTGCCGGCGTTGATCGGGGTGGCGAAGCTGCCCAGAATCTTTTCGGCGGTATCGGCCGCCTGAAATCCATCGCGCAGCCGCTTCTCAACAACCACAAACTGGTCGCTGCCCAGCCGGGCAACACTGAACCGTTCCGAAGGCAGGTTGGCGGTCAGGCGACTGGCGACCGTCTGCAATATGGTGTCGCCAGTTCGGAAGCCGCACTGTTCGTTCACGGATTTGAAGTCATCAATGCCGCAAACCATCAATGCCAGTGTGCCATGGGATTCCCTGGCAGCCACGATGTCGTGTTGCAGGTCTTCCATGAATGCGTCGCGGCTGGGTAGCCCGGTCAGAGTGTCATAGCGTGCCAGGCGATTGACCCGATCTTCGGCTTCCTGATGCTTTTTCTGGCTCTCAGCGATAGATACCAGAAGATTATTGGTGGCGTTCACCCATAGCCCAAGCTCGTCTGCCCGATGTCCGTCCGGAACCGCAATCAGCCGGTCGTCGGGCCGTGCCGGGTCGACTGTGCGAACGGACTGTACAATGCGCAAAAGGGGGCGGGTAAGTACCAAGTGGAACACCACGAACAGTACAAGGCCCAGAATCAGTGCCAGTGCAATGCCTGAACCAAAGGTGATTAATGCCCGGTTCAGCCAGTTCTCAGCGATAGGGGCAGTGTCGTAGTGCACTTCAAGGTAGCCGTAGATCGTGTCTGGGCTGGTGCCTCGGTGCAGGCTTTCGCGGTATTCACGAATGCTGCCGAAAATGGGGTCGGTAATGGGGCGGAATGCCCGGTCTTGCAGCGGCCTGAGCCGGCCGCCCAATTGGTCGCCATCCGGGTGGGAAATGCGAGCGAGGTGAATGGGCTCCAGCGCGAAAAGGCCATCAACCACTTGCTGGGCCAGGGTGTCATCAATACTGAAAACGGACTGGGTGGCGGCGTCACGAACCATTGCCATGGTCTGGTTGGCCTGGCGTTCCAGTTCCATGGATACCCGCCTGGCGTCGAGAACAACCTGAACGGTGCTGACCAGGATGCCTGTCAACAGGGCGACAATCAGCACCCAGCGCAGGATTCGGTATCCCAGGTGATTTTCAACTTTGAAGGCGGTTTGCATTCCGAGTCTTGTGGCTCATCTGTCCGGATTGTTCTTGGGTGCAGGCGCCAGGGTCAGGCCTGCCGTGTACGACAGTATGGTTCAGATTTTTTGCAACTGCATGGAGTATGGCCGATTTTTTCAAATAATCATGGGTGGGCGTGTATCGATTTGTTGCGGTTTCGTCGCATTTGGATACAGAAACGCCCGCCAGGCTGACCTGGCGGGCGTTCAGGCGGAAGCGGCCGGGCAGCTTCCGACGGCACTACTCTGTGATCAGGCCAGATTTTCGTTAACGAAATTCCAGTTGACCAGGTTCCAGAAGCCTTCGAGGTAATTCGGGCGGCTGTTCCGGTAATCGATGTAGTAGGCGTGTTCCCAAACGTCAACAGTCAGTACCGGCTTGTCAGCGCCGGTCAGCGGAGTTTCCGCGTTGCTGGTATTAACGATGGCTACGCTGCCGTCGGCCTTCTTCACCAGCCAGGTCCAGCCGGAGCCGAAGTTGTTGGCGGCTTTGTCGTTGAATTCTTTCTTGAACTCTTCGAAAGAACCAAACGCTTTCTCGATCGCTTCTTTGGCAGCGCCAGTGGGCTCGCCACCGCCGTTCGGGCTCAGGCAGTTCCAGAAGAAGGTGTGGTTCCACACCTGCGCAGCGTTGTTAAACAGTGGGCCGCTAGCGCTCTTGATAATGTCTTCCAGGGGTTTGCTGGCATTATCGGTGCCGTCAATCAGGCCATTCAGCTTGGTGACGTAGGTCTGGTGGTGCTTGCCGTAATGGTATTCCAGGGTTTCCTGGGACATGTGCGGTTCCAGAGCGTTTTTTTCGTAAGGCAGTGCGGGAAGTTCAAATGCCATGAGGTCGTTCTCCCTGTCTCTCTGTTTATGTTGAATGTGTACGTCACAGCAATATAGGGGCGATTTGAGCTAAATCAACCCCTTGGTGTAAGAGTACTTGTAAACTCGGGGCTGCCGGGCAGGAACTGTGCGCAGTTCCGGACCCGCCAAACCAGTTCTTCGTAGCTATCGGCCAGAATGTTTACATGTCCCAGCTTGCGCCCCGGGCGCTCACCTTTATTGTAGAGGTGAACATGAGCGTAGGGCAGTTCCAGTATGCGTTCAATGTCTCCATGCTCGCCGATGATGTTAATCATGCAGCTAAGCCCTCTGGCTGCCACGTTGCCCAGGGCATGGCCGCTGACAGCGCGAATGTGGTTTTCAAACTGGCTGGTCATGGCACCTTCGATGGTCCAGTGCCCGGAGTTGTGTACTCGCGGCGCCATTTCGTTGGCCACCAGGCCATCATCGGTCTCAAAAAGCTCGAGGGTTAATACGCCCACGTAGTTCAATTCGTTCAGCAGAGATTTGATGTATTTCTCTGCGTCTTGCTGAATGTGTGCCTGAAGCGAAGGCGCGGGAGCAATGGAATAACGAAGGATGCCTTCGTTGTGGGTGTTCTCGGCAATGGGGTAGAAGGCCAGGTCGCCGTCCTCCGCGCGCACGGCAATAATCGATACTTCACGTTTGAAGTTGACGAACTTTTCGACGATCACCCGTGGGTGCCCGATGCTGCTCCAGGCGGCTTGTGCTTCTTCCGGTGTTTTCAGTACTGCCTGGCCTTTGCCGTCGTAGCCTTCGGTGATGGACTTGGCAACCACCGGGCAGCCGAGTTCTTCGGCAGCGGCTTTGAGTGACTCGGCGCTGTCTGCGATTTGCCATTGGGGTGTGGGGATGCCCAGGCGGCCGAACAGGGTCTTTTCGGCTTCGCGGTTCTGGCAAACTTCCAGGGCCCTGGGGCAGGGATGCACGGGTTTGTGTTTGGCGAGTTCTTCTGCCACGGCGACGGGCAGGTGTTCGAATTCGTAGGTAACGCGGTCAACCCGGGAGATGAAGTCGTCCAGGTATTGGCCGTCACGGTCGATGATGACTTCGCCAAGGCCGGCGCTGGGACTGCCGGACATGTCATAGAACACGAAGTCTTTGGCCAGGGGGTAGCCTGCGAGGGCTAGCATGCGGCCTAGTTGGCCGGCGCCAAGTACACCAATTCTCATGTAATTTCTCCTGCCACGGTTTCGGCTCTGACATTGGTGGTGTGAGCAGTTCGGGGAAGGCTTTCCAAAACACGCTCAAGCCCATCCATGGGGCGCTTGGGCTCCGCCATCCATGGCTCCGCACAGTTTTGGAAAGCCTTCCCCGAACTGCTCATCCAGCCTTGGGAGTTGGCTTCACTGATCTCTTGGATCAGGGTTATCCAGAATTGTTTGTGTCTGTGTTGCTCTGAACTCGTCAACAGCCTTTCGGACGCCATCGTCAGACGTGCCAATAATCTGTGCTGCCAGCAGGCCGGCGTTGGTGGCGCCCGCTTTGCCGATGGCCAGGGTGCCAACGGCGATGCCGCCAGGCATCTGTACGATAGACAGCAGCGAATCCAGGCCGTTCAGGGCCTTTGATTGTACAGGAACGCCCAGGACTGGCAGAGAGGTCTGGGAGGCAACCATGCCGGGTAGGTGAGCTGCACCGCCGGCGCCTGCAATGATGACTTTCAGGCCGCGGTCGGCTGCGGTTTTGGCGTAGTCAAAGAGCAGGTCGGGGGTGCGGTGGGCGGAGACCACCCGGGTTTCGTAGGCGACGCCGAGTTTTTCGAGCATGTCGGCGGCGTGTTCCATGGTGGGCCAGTCGGATTTCGAGCCCATGATGAGTCCTACAAGCGGCTGCATATGCAACTGTCCTGTGATAATTGGAAAGCCGGCCATTGTATGTTTTGCCTACCTACCATGCAACACAGGGCGGGCGTGGTTCCGGTAATCTTTAAAAGGCTTCATTTTAACGGATTGTTAAGTGCGGGTATTATCGTGGCTGACATTTTGACCATCCCGATTCAGGAGTAGTAATGGAACCCATTCGCCCGGACGATGACGAGCTGAGAGCTGAGCCCCCTATTGGTGGCGCCGAGCCCAGAAAGCCTGATGGGCAAAAAGGTAAATCCGCCAGTAACCGGCAGAAGCCTCCTAAGCCCCCAAAACCGGAGAAGACGTCTGGCGGTGGCGGCCCGGGAGGTGGGTTGTTGATGTGGCTTTTGTTGGTGGTCGTGGCCGCAGGCGCGGGTGCCGGCTGGTATTTTCAGAATGAGCGTATTGAAGCCCTTGAGGGGCAGCTGGAAGAGGCGGATTACTGGGCTCGGCAGAGTAAGTTGGCGCTGGCGCGCTTTGAGGGTGAGTTATCAGAAACCGGGGAGTCGCTGCAGGAGCGGGGAGCTTCCCTGGAGGAGAAGATTGCGGCTAATGACGAGCGCCTGGATTCCGCAGACAGTGAAATCCGTAAACTCTGGGTGATTGCCAACGAGCGCAACAAAAAACGGCTTGATGAGCACCAGCAAAGGTTGGCGGATGTTGATGATCAGCTTGCCCAGGCAAACAAGGCTGCGTCTGATTTGACCGCATCGTTGGAGCAGGCACGCACCGGGTTGTCGGCGGATGTGGCGCAGGTGCGGCAGCGGCTTGACGATTCCGTCGCTTCGCTGGAGCGAGCGAACCAGGAGGCAACGCAGCAGTTGACACGGTTGAGTCAGCAGATCGGTGATGTGGACCAGGTGGTTGAGAGCCGGATAAGGCGCTTTGAGCAGGAGCAGAAGCTGGGGATCAGTGGCATGGAAGGCCAGATTGCGGCGCTGGAACAGAAGGTGGACTCCATGGCGGGCGACGGCGAGGTCCGGGCTTTGAGGAATCAGCTGTCTGAGCTCAAGAAAACCGTTGATGCGGTGGATGCGTCGCGGTCTCAGCTTACTTCCCGGCTGGTCCGGTTGTCCGAAGAGGTTAACCAGCTTCGCTCGCAGGTTTCCGGAAACTAGGCTCTTGCCTTCTCCCGAAGGCTCGGCTTCCAAGGTGTAGGGGGTGAATGTAACGATTTGTATTCATCCCTTGCGGTAGCTCTCATTTCTATTGAGTGGCAGTTGTTATCATCGGCTAACTCGATAGGGATGAAGAGTGCATAACAATGAAAAAACGAGTGCCTTACTTTCGGAACGCTATCGCCCTGTTGTGTGTGGTGGCGCTCTCCGGCTGTACCATCTATCAATCTATTGGCAAGAGTGTGGGGGCTTTCCTGCATCCTGTGTCGGGGCATGACTTTGTCCATATCGACACCGATGCCTGGGATCAGCGCAATGCTGTTCTTTACTTCTACCGCACTCACTCCCAATGGGCTGCGGATGAGATCGAGTCGCCCAGCGTCTACATCGACGACAAGCACTACTTCAACATCCGCAACAACAGCTACACCTGGCTTGAGGTGAAACCCGGTGAGCGCCACATCGCTATGCGCAGGCCGCTGTTGGGACTGGAGGGGCTGAATTCGTTCAGCTTGAGCCTGATTGCCGATGCCACGCTGCGGGTTGAGCCCGGCAAGATCTATTACCTGCGTTACAACGAGCTGACCGAGCCGGAGCGGCGCCATCCGGATCTGGACCCGGATCATCCCCTGGCCAGTGGCGATCTGCAGCTGGTGACCCGTGACTACGCCATGCAGTCTGGTCAGATTGTTTCCACCCTGTTCCTCAACAGCGACCTGCTGGCGCCGAATCATGCTGGTGCTTCCATTGTTGAGGTCAATGAAGACATGGATTACAAGAAGCGAAAGGCGGCGTTGGAGGAAGAGCGGGAGCTTGAGGTTGAGCAACTGAAACAGCAGGGTAAGTATGAGTCTGCCTCCTGGTACTGGCCGTTCGGTGGTGGCCCCACAGAGCCCCTGGAGGCGGATCAGAAACTGGAGGCGCTGGAGCGGGATTACGCAAAGCTGGAATTGGAACGTAAGCAGAGGCGTGAAGAGGAATCCGGCGGCGGCTGGTGGATTTTCTGAGCGAGGGTTGTCTACACTGGAGTTGGTTGACTGCGGTGAGATAAAAACAATGTCGCTCAAAGATAATCTGGTAGTTCGATTCGAGAAAGTGGCGGGGCGCCTGGTGCCCTATCTGGAAGAGTCCTGGCGGGATGTCAGGGTCAAGCTGGATGATCTCAACCGTTCGCTGGCCAGTCAGGCGATACCGAATGAACGGAGAGACAAAGTCAGTGAGTTGGCGTTGCGTCAGAAGGGCGAGCAGGCGGGCCAGAAAACCGGGGAGGTGCGCGACTTTCCTGGCGGGCGCAAACGGCACACAAGCTCCTGATTTTGATTAATAAATGCTCAGGTAATGCCGGGTCAGAAAAAATTCATGAATTTTCCGGAAAACATTTGACACGGTGAGTGAAATGCTTAAAATGCGCGTCTCACTTGGTTGATGCAGCAATGCTGAATCAACAAGCGCCAGGCGCAACAAGTGACCGCTTTGAGCCTGAAGAACAGTAAGGCCACGAAGTGGGTGGTTAGCTCAGCTGGGAGAGCATCGCCCTTACAAGGCGAGGGTCGCAGGTTCGATCCCTGCACCACCCACCATTTTCAAGCGGTTTCAGGTTCGGCGTTTATTTGCAGCGTTGAACCGATGCGGAGCGGTAGTTCAGTTGGTTAGAATACCGGCCTGTCACGCCGGGGGTCGCGGGTTCGAGTCCCGTCCGCTCCGCCAACTTTTTCCCGGGTGGTTAGCTCAGCTGGGAGAGCATCGCCCTTACAAGGCGAGGGTCGCAGGTTCGATCCCTGCACCACCCACCAGATGTGAAGAAAAGCAGATCCAAACGGATCTGCTTTTTTTTCGCCTGAAGGAAAGTCTGACCGCTTCCCCGATACAAAAAACCGGGAGCTCGATGCCCCCGGTTTTTCGTCGTTCAGGTTGGTGCAAGGTCCGGCATCATTTGCCGATCAGCGACTGCCCGCACACCCGCACAACGTTGCCGTTAACGCCGGCAGAAGCCGGGTTGCAGTACCAGGCAATGGCTTCTGCCACGTCTACCGGTTGCCCGCCCTGAGACAGACTGTTCATTCGCCGGCCCGCCTCGCGGATGGTGAATGGCATGGCGGCGGTCATCTGGGTTTCGATGAAACCGGGGGCAATGGCGTTGATGGTTATGCCGTTTTTCAGGTGCTTTGCCATAGATTCCACATAACCGATCACACCGCTCTTGGCGCAGGAATAGTTGGTCTGGCCGAAGTTGCCTGCAATGCCGCTGATGGAGGAAATGCACACAATGCGGCCGTTGTCGCGCATCAGCTTGCGCTCGGCCAGTTCTTCATCGATCAACTCCTCAGCAGTCAGGTTGACAGCGATCGTCATATCCCAGAAGTGCTCTGGCATGTTTCCGAGGGTTTTGTCGCGGGTAATGCCGGCGTTGTGAACCACAAAATCCACCCCGCCGGTTTCTTTTTCAATGAAATCTGCAATCAGCTTGGGTGCCTTTTCTTCGGTAATGTCGCAGGCCAGCGCCTTGCCTTTGATGGCGTCGGTTACTTTCTGCAGTTCCTCCAATGCCGGGGGGATATCCAGGCCGATAACGGTTGCGCCGTCGCGGGCCAGGGTTTCTGCAATGGCTGCGCCAATGCCCCGGGAGGCGCCAGTGACCAGGGCTACCTTGCCGGCCAGCGGAGCCACCGGGTTGGTGGCTTTGGCTTCCTCTGCTTTGCCAATACGCACCACCTGGCCGGAAACATAAGCCGAGCGTGCAGACAGGAAGAAGCGAACCGTGGAATCCAGCTGGTTCTCGGCGTTCGGAGCCATCCATGCCAGGTTGGCCGTGCAGCCCTTCTTGCCAATTTCCTTGCCAACGGCGCGTACAAAGCCTTCAAGGGCTTGCTGGGCGGCGGCCTGGGGTGCCTTCCGGCAGGTGTGAGGGTCCAGGCCTATCACCAGCACCCGGCCATTGGAGGCCAGTTTGCGGATGGTCGGATGGAAAAAGTCGTACAGAGCACGTAGTTCCTGAGGGTTTTTGAGACCGGTCGCGTCGAATACCAGGGCTGAGAACTTTCCGTTCACTTCGCCGGACACATCCAGCGCCTTGGCTTTGTTGCCCGCCTGAGCGGAGTCCGCCAGGGTTTCGATGCCCGTGGCATGGTGCAGGCTCGCCGGGCTGGCGCCAATGATTGAGCCAAGGGTGGCGATAGCGCGGGCACCGGCGCCTGCGCCAATCAATACGTCGCCTTCAATAAATGGTTGGTCGACCCGCTTCAGGCGGCTGAGGGGCGCCGGGGAGGGCAAGCCCAGTGACTGTGCGGCGGTTTTGCCAACCGGAGTGTTAACCAGTTTCAGGTAGAGGTCAGACATGATGTTCTTCCTTGTGAGTTTGGTTGAGTATGAAATAGCCCAAAGGGTAAAGCTTCTGCCAGTTATTGGATTGACTCAACTCAGTCATGGCGTTGTCAGAGTTGCCAATGAGCAACGGGCGCCAGGCGCTAGACTCTGGGCTAACCTGAATCAAACCACTTATGATCACCACTGAAGGGACAGTTTGCTATGGCACAGGCACCAAAAACCACTCGTACTGGCACGAAATCCGGTTCTCGGGCTACCAAAAAGGTGCCCGGCATTCGCCGCGTCGCTGTTATTGGCGGTAATCGTACGCCGTTTGCCCGCTCCAACACCGCCTACAGCAAAATCAGTAATCAGGAGCTGCTGACATCCACGCTTCGGGGCCTGGTGGATCGCTACAACCTCCAGGGCATGAGGCTGGGCGAGGTGGTCGCTGGTGCGGTGATTAAACACTCCCGGGACTTCAACCTTACCCGTGAGTCGGTGTTGAGCTCGGGCCTGGCACCGGAAACGCCGGCCTACGATATCCAGCAGGCCTGTGGTACCGGGCTTGAGGCAGCCATTCTGGTGGCGAACAAAATTGCTCTTGGGCAAATTGAATGCGGCATCGCCGGCGGTACCGATACCACGTCGGATGCGCCCATCGGTGTGGGTGAGGGCTTGCGGGAGATTCTTCTGGACTTGAACCGAGCCAAAACCGCCAAGGAGCGCCTGAAGATTCTTGGCCGTTTCCGCCCTGGCCACCTGATGCCGGAGATTCCGGAGAATGGCGAGCCGCGTACCGGACTGTCCATGGGAGATCACTGTCAGGTCACGGCGAAGGAGTGGAATATTGCCCGTGAGGACCAGGATCGCCTGGCCTGGGAAAGCCACCAGAAGCTGGCCAAGGCCTATGACGAGGGCTTCTTTGAGGATCTTCTGACACCGATGGCGGGTCTGGATAAAGACAACATCCTGCGCCCGGATACCACCCTTGAAAAATTGGCTACATTGAAGCCCTGTTTTGATCGTGAAAACGGCACCATGACTGCTGCCAACAGCACCGCCCTGACGGATGGCGCCTCCTGCGTGTTGCTGGCAAGTGAAGAGTGGGCAAAAGCCAATAATATGGAAGTGAAGGCCTGGCTGACGTTCTCTGAAGTGGCAGCGGTGGACTTCGTGGACAAGAAAGAGGGCCTGCTGATGGCGCCGGCCTATGCCGTGCCGCGCATGCTTGAGAAGGCAGGCCTGACCCTGCAGGATTTCGACTTCTACGAAATTCACGAAGCCTTCGCCGCCCAGGTATTGTCTACCCTGAAGGCGTGGGAAGATCCGGTCTTCTGCAAGGAGCGCCTGGGCCTGGACACGCCGCTGGGCAGTATTGACCGGGCAAAGATGAACGTGAAAGGCTCCAGTCTGGCAACCGGGCACCCGTTTGCCGCCACTGGTGGTCGTATCGTCGCAACCCTGGCCAAATTGCTGGAAGAAAAGGGCAGTGGTCGAGGCCTGATTTCCATCTGCGCGGCGGGTGGTCAGGGCGTGACGGCGATTCTGGAACGCTAAGTTACGGGAAAACCGTAATTTCCTTTGACAGGGGCAACTTCACGCCGTATTATTCGCGCCACGTTGATCGGGGTGACCCGGTAAACAGCCAGTTTGATGCGGGGTGGAGCAGTCTGGTAGCTCGTCGGGCTCATAACCCGAAGGTCGTAGGTTCGAATCCTGCCCCCGCTACCATATAAGAGAAAGGCAGATCAGTTACTTACTGGTCTGCCTTTTTTGCTTTCTGATCCTGAAATTTTCTCCGTGCCCTCACCGTGCCCTATGCGTGCCAATTTCCGATCTGGACATTTTGGCCCCTCTTCGTTGTTGACCGTAAGTCTTCTGGGGCACGGGACATTAGCTCCTGCCCTCATGCCAAAAAAAGAGAGTCACTTTTCGCCTTCAGATCCCTCCGACTCATCCGCCGCTTCCTTGATGTGCGTGATCAATTGCTCAACCGAACAGTCGAAATAAGTGCATAGCTTATCAATATTGTCCGTCACTGTGCTGTGGCCGGGATGGTTGATGATTTTCGACAGTGTCATCCTGTTGATGCCGGTGTCCTTAGCAATTTCACCAATAGTGATTCGTCGTTTCTCGGCAAATTCCTTATCTGCTATCAATTCCTTCAAATGGAAACGGATCATCTCTCAGCTCTTTTGATAATAAAAAGTATCAAACGCCACTTGCAATTATCGTGATGGGGCGTATATTGATGATCAAGTGATAACAAAAGTTATCAACTGATCATTGATTGGCGAAAGGAGATGTTCTCATGAACAACACATACCTGACAACTGAAGAACTATCAGAGCGTATCAAGTACGACCCCCGGACCATCCGTCAGTGTCTGAAAGACAGCGTCCTGTTAGAGGGTAAACATTATATCCGCCCATTTGGCGGCCGAAAAATCCTCTACATCTGGGAGATCATCGAGGAAGACATGCTCAGCATGGCTCAGAACAATCTGGCCATCCCGATGGCAAGCGGAGGTGTTTGTCATGGCTAAGGTGCGAGCACGAGTCGATACCAAGAAGCTCTTTATCGATTTCCGGTATCAAGGAATACGCTGCAGGGAGCAGACTCTATTGAGTGACACCGCCCGCAACCGTAAACAGCTGGAGACATTGATCCAGCGAATGGAAGCCAAAGTATTGGTTGGGGATTTTGACTACGCCGAGTTCTTTCCGGGAAGCAAAAACCTCAAAAAGCTTGAGGACGCTGGGGTCCTTCCCAAAAATGGCGAGGGTGTTCTTGGTCAGTCAGAATCTACTACTCCTCTGTTCACAGACTTCGCTGACCAGTGGTTCCTCGAATCCAAAATCCAGTGGCGGAATTCCCACACTCGTAATGTGGAATCCATTCTGGTCAGCTCTCTGAAGCCAGCCTTCAAGGGGAAACGGGTAAGCGAGATTTCCAAGCCAGACATTTTGGCTGCGCGTAACAAGATGGCTCGGCGGAAGGGAAGGGGGGCGAGTGGTTTGATGGCGCCCAAAACCATCAACAGCCACATGACTATTCTGCGGATGATTCTGACGGAGGCGGCTGAGCGGTTTGACTTCACCAACCCCTACCTGAACATCAAACCGCTAAAGCAGCAGAAGGTGCACATCGAGCCCTTCTCCCTGAACGAGGTAGAAAAGATCCTCGAAACGGTCAGGGAGGATTACCGCAACTACTACCTGGTGCGTTTCTACACCGGCATGCGCACAGGGGAAGTTGATGGCCTCAAGTGGGAGCATGTAGATTTCGAAAAACGGGAAATCCTGGTACGAGAAACCCTTATCCATGGCCAGACCGAGTACACCAAAACGGATGGCTCTCAGCGGGAAATCCCCATGTTTGGCCCGGTATACGATGCGCTCAAGACCCAGTACGAGGCGACTGGCAAACTCAGTAAGTTCGTGTTCTGCAATCGGCTGGGAGAGCCACTGGACCATAACAACGTAACCAAGCGTGTCTGGTATCCGCTGCTGGATCATCTCAAATTAAAGAAGCGTCGTCCCTACCAGACGCGGCACACGGCGGCGACACTGCTCCTCGCCTCCGGGGAGAACCCGGAATGGGTGGCCAGAACACTCGGCCATTCCTCCACGGAAATGCTGTTCAAAGTTTATTCCCGCTATATCCCGAACCTGACTCGGATGGATGGCAGTGCCTTTGAGCGCCTAATTCAGAGCCGGGTCATCGAAAACGATAAGGAGGTAGGTGATGAAACTGAATGATCTGCGCCCGTTGACCCAGGAGACGTTCAAAGGCACCTACCGATTAACGGGGCGTGTTGCTTGCTTTGACGATGAAGGTATTCCGTACCTGAAGCTTCGGTTGAGCAGCTGTGCCAGCGACATCGTGGTTCTGGCGGTAATGGGTTCTATATTGATTCCAGAGCACCTGGGCCACATGGATCTGGTTGTGGTCAAAGGTCAGGTGTGTGTTGGTGCGGAGGAAAGTGAGATCCTGCTGACCGATATCCGCCGCCCGTTGCAGGCAGATGTTGCCGGCTTGCCGGTGCTTCAGACTTTGCCACGAACGTTCTGCCCGAAGCCGGAGGCACTGGATCAACTGGTGGCTGCGGTTCGGTCTTTGCGGTCAGCCCCATTACAGATGTTCATTAAGCGAGTATTGGAGCGCCGTGACAGGTTGGAAGTTTTCCTGAAAGCTCCGGCGAGCAGGAATTACCATCATAACGAGCCTGGCGGGTTGCTGGCTCATTCCTTGGACGTGGCGAAGAACGTACTGGTCATGACGAAGACCAATGAACCAGACATGCCTCGAGAACTTCAGGAGCTCGGTTTCGTCGCTGGTTTGTTGCACGACATTGGCAAAACCTACACTTATGATGCATGGGGTAAGCCGACAGCAACCGCTAGGTTGTGCGACCACGCCGACATGACCTTGGAGGCCTGCGCCTACGGTCTGGCTTATCTCGACAAGGTAGACCCTGATGCGGCGCTTGCACTCCGGCACATCTGGACCTGCGCCTCACCCGGCGCACGCTACGGTGTCAACCCTGCCATAACGCTTGCCCGCTATGTTCGGGACGCCGATGCCCAGAGTGCCATGGCTGATAATCAGCGGAAGGCCTACCGAAAGCGCCAGCCAATGGGTTTTGGGCGGCTCGGAAACAACGTGTATTGGCTGCCATCGATAGAAGCTCATGGATGAGGCGGATGAAAACGACAGTGAGGGGTGTGAGCACGTTGTGGCCTCACCCCTTTTTATTCGATGCTGTGTGAGGACGGTAGCCACCGGTTTGAACATATGGAGGAAGCGCTGAAACTGATTCAGGAACATGTGGAGGGTTAAAACTCCGGCATGATGAATCTAACCGCAAGGAGACTGGTTTTCATTAGGCTTGGATGCACTTGGATGCGTCAGGGCGCGACCAACCATATAACCGGCTGCCACACCCACCAGCGCTGTCACTGGCCCGATTAGGCCGCCTACCAAGCCGCCAACAAACATCAGTATTACGCTTTTCATACAGGCTCCTCCCGCCTTCCTGGCAGCTGCACTCTTCTGAGTATGGGGCATGGTGCCCAATGATGGGTTGACCCGCTGATATTGTCTCGCCAAAATACTGTATATTCAACCAGTATCCGGTGTAAAGCATGTCCTGCATTCTGCTTGGTGACTACGAATCCGTCTCACGCCTGAACATCCCGATGTTTCTGGAGAGGGTCTCGGCTGGCTTTCCATCGCCGGCGGAAGACTACGTTGAGAAGACCATCGATCTGAACGAGCTTTGTATTCAGCACCCTGCTGCCACCTTCTTCGTGAGGGTTCAGGGTGAGTCCATGACTGAGGTGGGCATCTATCCCGGCGATGTTCTGGTGGTGGACCGGTCACTGAGGGCCGGACATGGAGACATCATCATCGCCAGCCTGGAAAGCGAGATGACGGTGAAGCAATTGCACCTGACTCCACCACCCGTGCGCCTCCTTCCGCGCAATCCCGCCTACAAGCCCATTACAATCGAGGGTGACATGGTGATGGAAGTGTTTGGGGTAGTGACCAACGTCATCCGGTCAATAAAGCGGGGAGGGTAGGGATGGCATCGGTTGGCCGGGGTCAGGCCGTATTTGCCCTCGTGGACTGCAATAATTTCTACGCCTCCTGCGAGAAGCTGTTCCGTCCGGATCTGCGCAATACGCCGGTTGTGGTGCTGTCCAACAACGACGGCTGCGTGGTCGCCCGCTCGAAAGAAGCCAAGGCACTGGGGATCAAGATGGGCGTGCCGGTTCATCACATCAAAACGGAAATTAACCGGTACGGCATCCAGGTATTCTCCTCCAACTACACCCTCTATGGCGACATGAGCCGACGGGTTATGACCACACTCGAAGCCCTGGCCCCACGGGTGGATGTCTATTCCATTGATGAAGCCTTTCTGGACCTCACCGGCATTGACCGGGTGGTGTCCTTCGAGGACTTTGGCCGAGAGGTCAGGAACATCGTGTATCAGAACGTCGGCTTGCCCGTCTGTGTGGGCATCGCCCCCACGCGAACACTGGCAAAGCTGGCTAACTTTGCCGCGAAGAAGTATCCGGCGACGGGAGGCGTGGTAGACCTCACAGACCCCGCCCGGCAACGGCGACTGATGGCTCGGGTGCCGGTTGAGGAGGTTTGGGGTGTCGGGCGAAAGCTCAGTGCCAAGCTGCAGGCCATGGGCATTGTCACGGCGTTACAGTTAGCGGATACCCATCTGGCGACGCTCAGAAAACAATTCTCTGTCGTGTTGGAACGCACCGCCCAGGAGCTCAATAGTGTGCCCTGTGTGCCGTGGGAGGATGTGCCTGCCCCCAAGAAGCAAATCATGTGTTCCCGATCGCTTGGTCAGCCCCTTCAGAAACTGAGCGACCTGGAGGAAGCCGTTGCGCACTTTGCGACACGCGCGACCGAGAAACTTCGGGGAGGCCAGCAGTATGCCGGAGAGCTGATGGTGTTCATCCGAACCAATCCCTTCAAAGCCACAGCACCGCAGTATTCATGCAGTGCCAGTGTGAAGCTCATCCAGCCCACCCAGGACTCCCGGGTTATTGTGCAGCAGGCCCTGAATCTGCTTCGACCGATGTATCGCGAAGGGTTTGATTACGCCAAGGCCGGCGTCATGCTGTGTGAGCTAGCGGAAGAAGCGGGGGTTCAAGAGGATCTTTTCCAAGTCGCCCTGGAGCAGGCGACAGACGGTGGCAGATCGGAACGCCTGATGGCGGTGATGGATACCATTAACCGGAGATCCAGGGCTACGGTCTACATGGCCAGAGAGGTGGGGCCTGCTGCCTATGCGATGCGGCGGGGGCATTTGTCGCCGGCGTATAGGACCTGCTGGGATGACTTGCCAAAGGTTCGCTGATAAACATAAGCGAACATTCACGGCTGCTCTTTCGCACACGCTTCTTTCAACAAAAACACTTCGATATTTATCAAATCGTCTAACTGAGAAGCTGGCTTTTTGGTTTGGCTATGTACTGCAAGAAGGCCCGGGCTGTTCTTGGCGTTTGGAATGTCTTGTCAACAGCGCAAAGAAAAGCAGAACAATCAAATTGCCTCTTGCACATCTACCTACTAATAGGTAGATTAATTGGCGCATGTTTAATGACCAACAGAGGCAATCAATGAAAATCTACGATATCGAAGGCTTCCCGAACCCGCTCCGCGTTCGCATCGCTCTGGCAGAAAAAGGCGCAACAAACCAGGTGGAATTCGTCCCGGTCGATGTCATGGGCGGCGAGCACCGTTCCGAGGCGTTCAAGACGAAAAACCCGGATGCCACCGTGCCCATGCTGGAACTTGACGACGGCACCTGCATCGCCCAGTGCAATGCCATCACCGAATATATCGACGGCGTCTTTGATGGTCCGTCCCTTATGGGTACAACCCCAGCGGAGCGTGCCCGTATCGCAATGATGAATCTGCGGGCAGAAAACGGTCTGATGAACGCCGTGGGTGCCTATTTCCACCACGCGACCCCGGGGCTTGGTCCGGATCTGGAAACCTGGCAATGCGCTGAGTGGGGTAATAAACAGAAAGAAATTGCCAGCGCAACCATGGCCTACCTTGACAGCGTTCTGGCGGACAACGAGTTTCTCGCAGGCGACAGCTTCTCGGTCGCAGACATCACCGCCTTTGCCGGCCTGGGGTTTGCGGATTTCGCGAAGGTTGACATTCCCGAGTCTCTGACCAATCTCCAGGCCTGGCGCGCAAAAGTCGCAGCCCGTCCTTCAATTGCCGGGTAATCCGAAACCTTCGGATTTAATGCAAGCGCTGAAAACATGAAGGGCACAAAAGGGAGGAATATCATGGAGATTAATGCAGATTTCTCCAAACCGGTGGTTATGCATTCCGACCAGATTGAATGGCAGCCCTCGCCCATGAAAGGGGTGGAGCGGCGCATGCTGGACCGGATCGGGGACGAAGTTGCCCGCGCCACGACCATCGTGCGTTATGCGCCGGGCAGTCATTTCTCGGCGCATACCCATACCGGTGGAGAAGAATTCATCGTACTCGATGGCGTGTTCCAGGACGAGCACGGTGACTTCCCTGCTGGCACCTACGTGCGCAACCCCCCAACCACGTCACATATTCCGGGCTCTGAAACGGGCTGTACGATATTTGTGAAACTGTGGCAGTTCGACCTGGCCGACCGCACCCAGTTCAGCAAGAATATGGAGGCCGAGCTGGGCGCCCCAGTGGGCGGCGTTGCCACCGCAAAGCTGCATGAGGACGATCGTGAGATCGTGACCTACAGCCAGCTCGATGCGGGGGCGACACTGACCTCTGAGGCGCCCGGCGGAATCGAACTGCTGGTGGTCGAAGGTTCGGCTATCAGGGATGGCGAGGTGCTGGCCAGGCATGACTGGCTGCGCCTCCCTGAAGGACACAGGTTGTCCGTGACGGCCGGGGACGACGGCGCCAAGATCTGGATGAAAACGGGGCACCTGCGATTTGCCGGGGCACCGAGGGTATAAGCCCGGCAATAGCGGGATTGAAAAGGCAGACAGGTGAACAACCATGAACCGTGATACCAGAACAGCCCTGATGGATCTTGCCGAGCACACCGTCCGGTCACGGGGCTTTGACGGGTTCAGCTACGCGGATCTGGCCGAGGCCATCGGCATTCGAAAGGCCTCGATCCATTATCATTTCACCACCAAGGCGAAGCTCTCCGAAGCCTTGATCGAGCGCTATCAGACCAGTCTGCAGCAGGGTCTGACCGAGATAGACGCAGCCCATGCCAGCGCTGGCGCGCGCCTCAAGGCACTCATTGCCCTGTACCGCGGGGCGTTGCATGATGGCCAGACCGTGTGTCTGTGCGTTGCCTTTTCGACCTGCCGCGAAAGCCTGTCCGACACCGTTATTGCCAGAGTCGGCGCCGTTCGCGCAATGGTTCTGCAGTGGATTACGGCAACGTTTGAACTGGGACAAAGGGATGGATCCGTCTCGGCCATCCTGGGTCCCGCCGATGAAGCGCAGGCGACCCTGGCGATGCTGGAAGGGGCCCACCTTGCCGCGCGCACCGAAGAAGACCTCGCCGTGTTTGATGCCGCAACGCGACTGCTGCGCGCCCGCTGCCAGTAACGACGGGACAGGAATCGCGCTTTGATGTACAGAATCGCTACGCAAATTGACTCATAACGAGCGAAAAGGAGCAAACAGATGATGAGCACCCTGAAAACAGCACTGGCAGCAGCCACGCTGTCACTCACTGTTGCAAGTACGCAGGTACTGGCAGAAACGCAAACCAGAACCATCGAGTATCAAGTCGGCGACGAGACCTTCACCGGCTACATGGCCTGGGATGATGAATTCGGGCAAAAGCGTCCGGGGGTTCTGGTGGTCCATGAATGGTGGGGGCACAATGAATTTGCCCGGAATCAGGCAGAACGACTTGCCTCGGCCGGCTATACGGCGTTTGCGCTGGATATGTATGGCTCTGGCAAACAAGCCGACCATCCCGATACCGCCCAGAAGTTCATGCAGGAAGCCACTCGGGACATGAGTCAGGTCAAGGCGCGCTTCATGAAGGCGATGGACATCCTGAAGAACCACGAAAGTGTTGATGCGTCCCGAATTGCGGCACAGGGTTATTGTTTTGGCGGCGCCGTGGTTCTCAACATGGCGCGCATGGGCGTCGATCTGGACGGCGTTGTCAGCTTCCACGGCGCGCTCGGCAGCCCCCTCACGGCTGAACCCGAGTCCGTGAAAGCCAGGATCCAGGTGTACACCGGCGGTGCCGACAAGCTGGTCCCCTCGGATCAGGTCGCGGGCCTGGTCAAGGAGATGCAGGATGCCGAAGTCGACCTGACACTGGTGAGCTTTCCCGGAGTACTGCACTCATTCACCAACCCAGGCGCCGACAAGATCGCCGAGGAGTTCGGCATGCCGGTTGGTTATGATGAAGAGGCTGCCAGCCGTTCCTGGGATGGCACCATGCGTTTCTACAAGGCCATCTTCACCCAGTAACACAAGCGAGTGCAAACAAACCGAAACCGGCAGTATTTACAGTGAATTCTGGAACACCAACCGAAAAGCATGATGAGGTGC
Source organism: Marinobacter sp. GH_1 (assembly GCF_048595985.1). Classification (NCBI taxonomy): domain Bacteria; kingdom Pseudomonadati; phylum Pseudomonadota; class Gammaproteobacteria; order Pseudomonadales; family Marinobacteraceae; genus Marinobacter; species Marinobacter sp. GH_1. Next base: position 1,423,874 of record NZ_CP184460.1, read on the forward strand.
AACATGGCAACTGAGAGTTTACCACTGTTCGATGGAGACAATCGTCCAGGCTACAAGTCGCTGGGCAACTCGGGGCTGTTCGTATCCGAACTGTGCCTGGGCACCATGACCTTCGGCGGCGATGAGGACATCTGGGGCCTGATCGGCCAGTTGCAGCAGGAACAGGCCGACGAACTCGTGAAGATCGCCCTGGAGGCGGGGGTCAACTTTATCGATACCGCCAACATCTATGGTTTCGGCGCCAGTGAGCGCATCGTCGGCCAGTCCCTGAAGAATCTCGGCGTTCGCCGCGAAGATGTGGTGCTGGCGACCAAGATGCTCGGCCCCATGGGCGCAAGCCCCAATGCCCGTGGTGCTTCCCGCGGCCATATAATGAGCGAATGCAAGGCGAGCCTGGCGCGCCTGCAAACGGATTATATTGACCTGTACCAGATCCACGGTTTTGACCCGGCCACGCCGATCGAGGAAACTCTGGAGGCACTGAACACCCTGGTGCAGCAAGGCCATGTGCGTTACGTGGGCCTGTCCAACTGGGCCGCCTGGCAAGTGATGAAAGCCATCGGCATCACCCGGGCCCGCAACCTGTGCCCGATCATATCCATGCAAGCCTACTACACCCTCGTAGGTCGCGATCTGGAGCGGGATATTATTCCGATGCTGAAATCTGAGAACGTTGGTCTGATGGTGTGGAGCCCACTGGCCGGGGGTTACCTGTCCGGTAAATACGAGGGGCCGGACGTTTCCGAAGAAAACCGGCGCGCCAAGTTTGACTTTCCACCCGTCAACCGCGAGCGGGGCAGCGAAGTCATCAAGGTTATGCGGGAGATTGCCGATGGCAAACAGATCGACGGCGAACCGGTCAATGTGGCACAGATTGCCCTGTCATGGCTGCTACACCAGAAGCCTGTGACCAGCATCATCGTTGGCGCCAAGCGGCCCGAGCAGCTCAGGGACAATATCCGCGCGGCCCAAATCCGCTTGTCCGACGATGAACTGATAGCCCTGGATGAAGTCAGCCGCCTGCCCGAGGAGTACCCGGGCTGGATGATGGCAATGATGGCCGGGTACCGAAACTCTACCGAGTCCTGATTCCAAAACCGACCCAACCCAACCCAACCTTCACATCGTGCTGCGCCCCGACGGCGCAGCCGCTATGCTGGAAAAACCGTTAATGCTGTCAAAACTTAGACGTCCGTGCCTACTGGCCACTTCGACGACTCTCCTGGCTGCTTCAACACCTGACTTTACCGGTTCTGGTGTTGGCGGCAAAACAGGTCGTGTCTAAGGGTTATTTCAGAACTCAATCACCTTCCTGGAAGACTTAAGTGAAATGTAATTGCTAACAAAATTGGCGCTCATTCAAACCTACCTCAATCTTCCATCTGTAAGCGAAACCAAAGAGCATAAAGCGCCGGCACAAACAATAGCGTGATCAGAGTGCCGACCGCCACGCCACCGATAAGGACATAAGCCAGCGGCCCCCAGAACAGGTCAAAGGTCAGAGGAACAAACGCCAGAACGGCCGCCAGGGCGGTGAGTACCACGGGTCGGGCACGCTGGACTGCCGCCTCGACAACGGCTTCCCGGGCAGCCATCCTTGCTTTGAAGTTGTCCTGCACCTGCTGCGTCAGAATCATGGTATTTCGCATCAGGATGCCGCCCAGGCCAATCAGCCCCAGCAGCGCGGTAAAGCCAAAGGGTTGATTAAACAGCAGCAAAGCCAGCACAGCCCCGATCAGACCCAGTGGCGCGGTGGCAAGAACAGTCAATGTGCCGATAAAGGAACGCATCTGAAGCATGATAAAGATCAGCATCAACGCCAACATCACCGGTTGTAATGTCTGGATTGAAGCATTGGCTTTGGCTGATTGTTCCACCGTACCGCCGATTTCAATACGGTAACCCTCCGGCAACTGTTCGCGCAGGCCCGTCATCGCACTCCATATCTCCTTGGTAACATCCGGTGGCTGGGCACCTTCTACATCGGCCTGAACGGCCAGGAAGGGGTCACGGTTGTAACGCTTTATGACGGGGTCCTCGTAACGAACCTGCCACTTGCCCAGTTGCTGTACGGAAAGTTTGCGGCCGTCGCGGGTTTTGATCTCAAGATCTTCCGGCATGATCACTTCGCCACGGGCATTACGCGCCACCAGTTGAACGCTCCTTATGCCCTGGCGCAGTTCGGTGACGGCCACTCCGCGGAGTTGGAACTGCAGTTGCCGGGCAACTTCCGCCGGGGTCAGGCCCATCCAACCCAGGTTTTCCGGGTCCATATCAAGATAGAGAGTGGGCACACGCTCATCCCATTCGAGATGCGGCATGACGATATTCGGATGCCCGGTCATGAGAGTGCGGATCTGGTGCGCGATCTCTCTGAGTTGATCGGATTCCGGACCCAGCACACGAAAACTGACCGGCCAGACCACCGGGGGACCGTACAGCAAACGCGTCACCCGCACTCGTGCCTCCGGAAATTCACCCGCCGCGATTCTGGTTTCCAGCGCCGAGATGATGCGATCGCGCCCTTCAACGTCCTGCCCAATGGCAATCAACTTGGCAAATGCCGGGTCCGGCTGCTCGGGGTTGGCCGATACGAAGAATCGGGGTGCACCGGCACCGATGTAAGCGGAAAGGCTTTTCACCTCCGGCATGTCCATCAGAATCGCTTCCAGGCGTCTGACACTTTGATCCGTGGTGGCAATAGCGCTCCCCTGCGGAGCGTAGACACTGATCAGAACTTCGGGGCGATCAGAACTGGGGAAAAATTGCTTCTGCACCTGGGTTGCCATCCCGAAAGCACTGATCGCCAGCAAACCCACTGTGATAAAAACGACGGTTTTCCGGTACTGTACACACGCTGTGATCACTCTACGCAACCGCTGATAAAACGCGCTTTGGTAGAGGTCCTGGCCCGTATGCCCGGTGTAATCGGGCAAGAGCTTGACGCCCAGATAAGGCGTAAAAGTTACCGCCACCACCCAGGAAATCAACAACGAAAAAGCGAGCACCCAGAAGATGTTGCCGGTGTATTCTCCCACTCCGGACTGGGCAAATCCGATGGGAACAAATCCGGCCACCGTCACCAGCGTTCCAAACAGCATGGGCGCGGCTGTTACGCTCCAGGCATGACTGGCTGCCCGTACCCGGTCCCAGCCGCTCTCCATCTTCACAATCATCATTTCAATGGCGATGATCGCATCGTCCACTAACAGACCCAGTGCGATAATCAACGCACCCAGGGTGATGCGGTCCAGGTTTATGCCCGCCATTTTCATCAACAAGAAAGTCAGGCCGAGGGTCACAGGAATCGCAATGCCCACCACCAAACCCGCGCGCAGACCGATCGCCAGTATGCTAACCCCCATCACCACGACCAACGCAACCAGAAACTTGACCTGAAAAAGATCAACCGCCTGAGTGATGGCTTCCGCCTGATCGGTCAGGGTCTGTATTGACATTCCCAGCGGCAGCCTGCCCTGTTCGGCACTGACAAACTCGCGCAGCCGCTCACCAAACTCCAGGCCATTTTCACCCGCGCGCATGACGACACCTAACAGGATCGCATCCTCACCGTTGGAGCGGACGATGTAGCTCAAAGGATCTTCATAACCTAAACGCACCTCGGCCAGATCAGACACGGTGATAAGCTGGTCTCCGATACGCAGAGGTACTGAGGTGAGGCGCTCAAGGTCAGACAGGTCGATGTTGCTGCGGACATAAACCCGCGGGCCGGCAAGATCAACAAAGCCAAGAGGCTGAAGACGGTTGTTGGCCTCTATCGCCTGCAACACCTCTTCTGCCGACAAACCGAGGTTGTTGAGCCGGTCCTGATCAAATTCGAGATACACCCGCTCAGGACGCTCCGCCAGGAGCTGTGCTTTTTGCAAGCCGGGCAGCCGTTGCAAGCGATCCCGTATCGATTCTGCCTCTCGGGTCAGTTCACGCATTGGCATCCCGGGTGCCGTCAGCGCCAGCAGGGAGAAATACACATCCGCGAAATCATCGTTGACGATGGGGCCGATCACACCCCGGGGCAGATTGGGCCTCTCATCGAGCATGCGTTTGCGGACTTGATAGAAGAGGTCCGGCACTTTTTCGCTGGGCGTAGAATCCTGGAATCGGATAACCATGGCGGCCTGCCCGGGCCGGATGGTTGTTTCAATGGTATCGGTATACGCCACCTCCTGAACTCGCTTTTCCAGACGATCCACGACCTGATTCTGCAGCACCTCAGGGGTTGCTCCTGGCCAGACGACAGAAACCACCATCGCCCGGACGGTGAACGCAGGGTCTTCCGCCCTACCAAGGGAGGAGAACGCGTAGAAACCGGCAACAACGGACAGCAAAAGAAAAAAGAGGGTGACCGAACGCTCGCGCACTGCCAGCGCGGAAAGATTCGGTAAGCTCATTGAGCCAGCTCCCGCACCGCCATGCCAGGCGTGAGCAGGTGTGTCCCCAACGCGACGATGGGCGTTCCCGCGTTGATATCGGCCTTGATCTGCGCATACTCTTCACCCAGATCGATCACCTCGACCGCAAGGGGCTTCACCGTGCCATCGGAGACCAACCAGACCTGCGGCGTTTGCCCTCTCTCATCGAGGGCACCCAGCGGTACGCGATGGCTGGGCGCGGTTTGCTTCTGTGCTAACTGGACACTCACCACCGAACCCAGGGTTAAAGATGAGGGGTAGGGCCCCTCCAGGCTGTATCGGGCACGCCAGCTCCGGCTTGCCGGGTCGGCAGCCCCGGCAATCTCTCTCAGGCTCACAGCAAGCTGTTCGCCATTGGGTAAAGGAACATAACCGCGCCTGGGCGGGCTACTGCCCTCTGGCAAAAAAACCTCGACTTCCAGCGATTGATCTTCGGCCAGAACGGCAAGGGTTTGACCGACACCCACAACCTGGCCGGGTTCAACGATGACCTCAGTGACCACGCCTGCATGGGCGGCTTTCAGTTCCGCATACCCCAGGGCATTCTGAGCCTGCTGATTGCGTGCAGAAGCCGTTTGCACCTGGCTGCGCGCCTCACGCTCTGCCAATTCAAGGCGTTGCAGGGTTTGTTCGCTGACAAACTGACGCCCCACAAGTTGCTGTTGGCGCTGGAGCTCATTGGTGGTAATTGCCAGGGCCGCTTCTGCACGCTTCAGATCCGCGGCGGCTCCCTCCGCCGTTGCTACAAGGTCTCGTGTATCGAGTTTGAACAGTAAGTCGCCTTTTTCCACGCGTTGACCGGCATCAATGTAACGATGTTGAATCCGACCGGCGATCTGAAAGGCCTGAGGAACTTCGTGGCGGCCTCGCAGGGTTCCTGAAAATCTGTGCGTTGTTGGGCCGGCGTCCTTTAGTTCAACTGTTTTTACCCAGGGGATAGGGGCGCGGGCCTCTGGGGGCGGTTCCGAAGACTGCTGACAACCAGACAGAATGAGCAGCGAGATAAACAGTGTCAGCATACAGCGCATGGCAGGTGTCCCGATTGGCAAAATCAAGGTGTGGGTATCAGTTCTCGCGGTGTCTGGACAAAGCAAGTTGCAGGATGGCATCGCGAACGGCTTCCTTCTGTTCCATGGGCAGAAAATGAGTCGTACCCTCAAGAACCCTCACGTCAGCCGAGGGCAACAAGGTCTGCAGACGTTTTTGCGCCGCCGGCGAGAAGGTTGACCCGCGTTCCGCCGCCAGCGCGATAACCGGGCACCGCAACTGACGAATACCGGGCCAGGGGTTGTGTTCGGTATGGGCAAAGGTGGTGCTCTCCCACTCCGGCGCACACGCCAGGCGAACTTGATCGTCCTGCGGCAGAAAAGCGTGTTGGATGTAGGCCTCCAGCCATGCATCGGGCCAGGTCTTGAAGCCACCGCGGCCCCGATAGTTGTCCAGCGCAGCAGCGTGCGAGTCGAATACCCGGCGCCGACGTGCGGCTCCGGCGGCCAGTGACAACCGATGTGACTGGCGTAGCAGCTTGGCCAGCCACAACTTCAGGCCCTGCCCCGGATCCATGATCACCGGTTCCGCCAGAATCAGGCCCAGCACTTTGTCTGGCCGTCGGGCAGCGGCCATGATGCTGGTGGTGGCACCGATAGAATGGCCGGCGAGCCAGACCGGCTCGTCCAGGCTACCCAGCAGAGCGGTCATGTCGCGATAGTAGGTTTCCCAGCCCCGGAATGTCGAAAAGTTCGCCGCACCGGCGCTGGCCCCGTGCCCCCGCATGTCCCAGGCCAGGACATTGACGTCCGTGGCAAGCCCATCAAGGAGGGGGCGGTACAGGCGGCCATGGAAACCCGTTGCATGCGCCCAGTGCACCGTGGGGCGCGCTTTGGATTGCGGCCAGCGCCACAGTGCGATCTCCGCGCCATCCGGCGCCTGGAATTGGTCGCGTTCAGGGTTGTTGTGCTTATTGTTCATGAAGATCTGCTTCTTTGGCCGCCACTGTCGGGAGCAACAACTGAACCTGACCGCTGGCGATCGGTTTGCGCTTATCGCCCTGCCAGCAGGTCACCCGGACCAGGCTGCTCCGCCTGCCTTGTCGAACAATTTCGGCGCTGGCGAACGTCGATCGGGCCTGCGCGGAACGGAGGTAGTTAATGTGGCTGTCGAGAATGCGTGGGCAACGTTTGTCGGTATCCTGGCTTTGCGCAGCGACCCGCGCGGTGAGTTCGATCAGGGCGCCAAGCACGCCGCCATGGAGGGCGGGTAGCATAAAGTTGCCAATGAGCGCTTCACGACACGGCATATGAACCACTAGACCTACATCGTCGCGTTGAACCTCAAGCCCAAGGTGCCGTGCGTAGGGAATGCGCTCCAGCAGAGCCTGCCAGTCGGAACATTCTTTCCCGCTTTCGGTAGGGCCTGAGATGGGTTGTGCCGAATCGCCAGTCGTGCTCATGCGCCCTCCTTTTTTCGTCCACCGGCCTGGAATCGCTGGCCCTGGGTGTTGCGCATGAAGGTGGCGTTTGCCGTCGCTAACAGTGCACTATCGCTCTCGCTGAGGATGTCGCAATGGATGAACGCGACCTCGTCCGTTAAATGACGACAGGTGGCCACCGCCAAGAGGGCACGGTCGCCGATGGCGGGCCGCAGATAATCCATGCGCAGATCCAGCGTGGCAATGGGCATCAACTCCAGGGCCCCCGCGAATACCGCCAAGCCTCCGGCGGAGTCGGCCAGCGAGTAGAGCACGCTGGTGCAGATTTCTTTTGTATCCTCTTCGGCGAACATCCACGGCTGTGGGGTCAGGCGCATGCAGACCTGGTTTCCGTTCACAGAGACAACCTGCATACCCAGATCCCTGCCGTGGGGAACCTGTTCGGTGAACTGCCACGCCGTCGTCACAGCGTCACTGTGCTGAGCTCTGTTCGACTCCGTCATCAGATCTGCCCACCCCGGTTTGCATTTCGCACAGGGGCGGAAGTGGCGGGAAACAGCTGATTGTCATATGTCATTGCCATGTCAGTTTCTTCCGAATAACATTGTTGCTGGATTTTGGTTGGTTAACCAACCAAAAGTCAAGAATCTGTTGAGGCAAATGGCACGCCACCCGTGCAATGGCGTACGATCAGTGTAACAAGTCAGGTGGTGGCCGCTCTGATGAATAACGAACTGGCTTGCTGAGGAGATACTTAAGCGATGGTTAACAGACAGATGGCTCCTCCAAGCAAACTGGGCGACCAGGGCGACGTTTTGTCTAACGCAGCCAGGCTTTTTCGTGAGAAAGGCTTTGAAAGGACGTCGCTCAAGGAGATTGCCGAGGCCTGCAATATGCTGCCCGGAAGTCTGTATTATCGTTACAACAGCAAGGAAGCGCTGCTTGTCGAGCTGATGCGCCGGGGGGGGGACCTGGTTACCGCAGAGGTCGAGTCGGCTTACGCCAGTTCGGATGACCCGGTTGAGCGTTTACGTCTTTGTATCAACGCGCATCTGCGAGCCCTGTTGGTCGATTCGGACGCGGTTTACGTGCTGCTGTTTGAATGGCGGGCGCTGGGCCCGGAGGCTCGCGAGGAAATCATCGAACTGCGTGACCAGTACGAGTCCCTGTGGGCCGGTATCCTCGAAACAATGATTGCGCAGGGCGTGGTCCGCAAGAATATTGATGGCCGCCTGCTTCGCCTGATCGGCCTTGGGGCGCTCAACTGGGTTGCAACCTGGTTCGACCCGAACGGGGCTCATTCACTCGACACCATTGGCGACTTGATCTGGCAGATCGCTATGGACGGTGTGATCAATAAAGGGGGGCAGGCATAGGTTCTGGCTTCACAAACGCAAGCAAGTAGCCTCTGTTTATGATCGCTAATCATGCGGATGCACGGTTTGTGATCTGACATTTTGCCTGAACTGCTCAGGCGACTGGTCAAACCAGCGCTTGAAGGCGCGTCTGAAATTGGCACTGTCGTGATAGTTCATCAACGCGGCAATGGCCTCGATTGACAGCTGGCTGTCACGCAAGTAGGTCGCTGTCTGCTGGGACAGAATCTCGTCGCGAACTTTCCGAAAACCGCTGCGTTCCTGTTTGAGTTTGCGTGCCAGGGTGCGTTTGCTCATGAACAACGAGGCTGCTGCTTCGTCTTCACTGAGCGTTCCGGGCGGTCGGGACAACATCATCATCTTCAGCTGGGTCTGATAGCTCGGTTTATCCGACTGAAGTTGCGCAAGCATCGATTCACACTGTTGCAAGGCCAGACGATAGTTTTCGTGATTGGCGGAGGCATTCGGTTCCTGACACAACGACATCGGCAACGTAAGTTTTAACTGGTCGCAATCAAAGCGAATCTGCCCGGGCAAAAAATCGGCATACATTGCCTGATACGGGGGTTCAGGATGAGCGAAGCATATTTCAGCCTCATGCAAAGGGCGACCAATTATAAACTCGCCAAATTCAAAAAGGGCCTTAACCATCGCATCCGACAGGCACCGCTGTATGTCATCGTCCAGCGACTCCTGGTAGTCCAGAATACATTCCAGGCGCTCGTTGACTTGCCGCAAATGCAGTTGGATGAAGCTCGCGCGCGTGGGCAGAAAAGTATGAATCGCTTGCAGCGCAGTGAGAAAGTCGGGGCTGCTGTAGGCCACGAATCCCATCGCACCATGGGTTGCCGGGGTCAGTCGCTTGCCTAGCCATAACCCTAATTCCGGCTGGCCGGACAAATCCAGTGCGTTGCGCAGAATCCGCACCTGCTGCGCTGCGGTAAGCAGGCTTTCCTCGCTCAGGAATTGCGTCACACCAAGCCCGGTGCCGAGCAGCAGACGTGGCAGTTGTTTGGCTGTTAAATCGAGCTCACGTGCAATGAGCCGTGAGTAATTCGATGGAATACCGGGACCGGATTTTTGCAAATCACCCGTCTTCTGCGTCGTCATCATCGATCTTCCCCGTCCTAAATGATCGTCATTTTGTCTTTAAATGACCTCAGCTTGTCAAGAAATGACCTGACAGGAGTGTCGTCAGACAGACAATATCTATTACTGAACACTACTGGCAGGAGAACAATAATGGGCAAGATTACTTTTATAGAACATGATCAAACTGAACATGTTGCTGAATTCAAAGCTGGTTCCTCGGTAATGCAAATCGCCGTTGACAATCTGATTCCCGGTATTGACGGGGATTGTGGGGGAGAGTGTGCCTGTGGTACCTGCCACGTGATCGTCTCGGACGATTGGTTCAGAAAGACAGGTACGCCTGGTGGTGAGGAAGAGCAAATGCTGTCAATGACCCCGGAGCGGGCAAGCACTTCGCGCCTGGGCTGCCAGGTGGTCATTACTGATGAAATGGACGGCATGACCGTGCATTTACCCGAGTTCCAGATGTGATCATAGGAGGACGCATGCCAACACTGTCCAAAACATTTGACGACATTCAGTCCCGAGTGATTAATGCTACCTCCAGGGTGGTGCCGATGCACAGGCAGATCCAGGGGCTGAAACTGTTAATGGGCGCCAAGAAGAAGGCCTTCGGCCCACGCCGGCCCGTGCCCGAATTTGTTGAATCAGCCATCCCGGACGTTAACACGCTGGCCCTTGAGGACATCGATGTCAGCAATCCGTTTTTATATCGGCAGGATCAGTGGCGCGCCTATTTCAAACGGTTGCGTGATGAGGCTCCGGTCCATTACCAGAAGAACAGCCCCTTCGGCCCCTTCTGGTCGGTGACTCGCTTTGAAGACATCATGTTCGTGGATAAGAGTCACGACCTGTTTTCCGCCGAGCCGCAAATCATTCTGGGTGACCCTCCAGAGGGGCTGTCGGTGGAAATGTTCATAGCCATGGATCCGCCAAAACACGATGTGCAGCGCAGCTCGGTTCAAGGCGTGGTGGCACCGAAGAACCTGAAGGAAATGGAGGAGCTGATCCGATCGCGTACCGGCGATGTGCTTGACAGCCTGCCTCTGGGCCAGCCCTTCAACTGGGTGCCCACTGTATCGAAGGAACTCACCGGTCGCATGCTCGCAACCCTTCTGGATTTTCCTTACGAGGAACGTCACAAGCTGGTTGAGTGGTCGGATCGGATGGCCGGGGCAGCATCGGCAACCGGCGGCGAGTATGCCGATGAAGAGATCATGTTTGACGACGCGGCTGACATGGCCTGGTCCTTCTCCAGGCTCTGGAGGGATAAGGAAGCGCGCCGCGCGGCGGGCGAAGAGCCCGGTTTCGATTTGATCAGCCTGCTACAGAGCAACGACGACACCAAAGATCTGATCAATCGCCCGATGGAGTTTATCGGCAATCTGACGCTGCTTATCGTTGGCGGCAATGATACCACTCGCAACTCAATGAGTGGTGGCCTGGTGGCCATGAACGAATTCCCAAAGGAGCTCGAAAAACTGAAGGCAAAACCGGAACTGATTCCGAACATGGTGTCGGAAATCATCCGCTGGCAAACGCCGCTGGCCTATATGCGCCGAGTCGCCAAGCAAGATGTTGAGCTGGGCGGCCAGACCATCAAAAAGGGCGATCGCGTTGTGATGTGGTACGCCTCGGGCAACCGTGACGAGCGCAAGTTCGAAGACCCCGATCACTTCATTATCGATCGCAAGGACGCACGAAACCATATGTCATTTGGCTACGGTGTTCACCGTTGCATGGGCAACCGCCTGGCCGAATTGCAACTGCGTATCCTATGGGAAGAGATTCTCAAACGCTTTGACAAGATCGAAGTCGTCGGCGAGCCGGAGCGCGTGCAGTCCAACTTCGTGCGGGGCTATTCGGAGCTGATGGTCCAGCTGACACCAAAAAGTTAATGAACAGGCTAACCAGGATGACGACCGAACAATTTGACTATGTCGTGGTTGGCGCGGGCTCGGCCGGATGTGCTGTCGCCAGCCGCCTGTCGGAGAGCGGTCGCCATTCTGTGCTGCTGCTTGAAGCCGGTCCGGAGAGCCGCCGCAACCCTTTCGTGAACATGCCGCTGGGTTTCCTGCAGCTAATGTTCAGCCGCCGCTACAACTGGCAGTTCAATACCGAACCGCAGCGTCACATGCACGACCGGGCGCTTTTTCAGCCGCGGGGCAAGATGCTTGGCGGTTCCAGCGGCATGAACGCGCAGGTCTATATTCGCGGGCATGCCCGGGACTACGACGAGTGGGCACGGCTGGGGTGCAAAGGGTGGTCATACGCCGAGGTGTTGCCCTACTTCCGCCGATCGGAACATTTCGAGCCCAAACTTACGCCGAATGAGGCAGAATTTCATGGTCAGGGTGGTCCGCTGAACGTTGCCGAGCGCCGCTATACCAATCCGCTGAGCACGGCGTTTGTCGAGGCGGCGACCCAGGCAAAGTACCGGCTCAATACAGATTTCAACGGCAGTGAGCAGGAGGGCGTGGGCTTCTACTACGCCTACCAGAAAGACGGCACACGCTGTAGCAACGCGCGGGCCTATCTCGAACCCGCCACGGCGCGTTCCAACCTGACGGTTTGCAGCGGCGCGTATGTCACCCGGGTGCTACTCGAAGACACCCGCGCCACCGGTGTCGAATACCGCGATACAAAGGGGCTGACGCAGGTTCGTGCCGGGCGCGAAGTTGTGCTCTGCGGCGGCGCGTTCAACTCGCCGCAACTGCTGATGCTGTCCGGGATCGGTCCGCGGGAGGAGCTGTCCCGGCATGGCATAGAACTGCGCCATGCGTTGGAGGGCGTCGGGCAGAATCTCCAGGATCATATCGACGTGTTCGTGCGCGTCAGCGCCCGCAGCCGCCAAAGCATCTCGATGCATCCGAGCTACTGGCTCAAGGGGCTGTGGGGCGCTTTGACGTATCTGAGCGGTCGGCGGGGCGTGCTGTCGAGCAACGGCGCCGAGGCCGGCGGGTTCATCCGCTCCCGGCCCGAGGAGCCGGTACCCGACCTGCAGCTGCACTTCGCGCCAATGCTGTACGACGATCACGGGCGAGACCTGAAGACCGCGATGAGCGGTTATGGCTACGCGGTGATGATCTACGGGCTTAGGCCGTCGTCGCGCGGGCGCGTCGGTCTGCACAGTGCCGACCCGTTTGCCGCGCCGCTGATCGACCCCAACTACATGGCCGAGTCCGCCGATGTCGAGCGACTGGTGCGCGGTGTCCACCTGGTGCGCAAGATCCTGGCGCAGGCGGCGTTTGCCCCGCACCACGAGGTTGAGGTCTTGCCCGGGCCGGCGCTGCAGAATGACGACGATCTCGCCGCATGGGTACGGCGCAGCGGTGAATCAGCGTACCACCCGGTTGGCACCTGCAAGATGGGTGTTGATCCGATGGCGGTGGTCGATCCGCGCCTGCGCGTGCATGGCCTGCAATGCCTGCGGGTGGTCGATGCCTCCATCATGCCGACGCTGGTCGGCGGAAACACCAATCAGCCGGCAACCATGATCGGCGAGAAAGGTGCCGCGATGATACTTGAGGATGCCGGGGAGATGGTCGGCTGAGCTCCGCGCGCGCGGGCGTCACAGGGCTCAGTTGGCATCTGGACTTCTGATCAATCTGATTCCAAAGAACAGTAGAAAGAGACAGGCTATGGCAAACCAACAGAAAGAGACGACAGTCATCGTTGGCGGCGGGCACGCAGCAGGTGCGCTCCTGACAACCTTGCTGCAAAAGAAATATCAACATGAGGTGGTCCTGGTGGGCGAAGAGCCACATCCACCCTATCAGCGGCCGCCCCTGTCCAAGAACTACCTGGCAGGCGAGGTGGATCAGGAGTCGCTGTACCTCAAGCCGCGCTCGGTGTACGAGAACGCCGGCCATCAGTTGCGGCTCGGTGTACGTGCCGAACAAATTGATCGGGACAACAAGACCATCAGTTTGTCGGACCAGAGCACATTGAAATACGATCGACTGGTCCTGGCCACGGGGTCACACGTTCGACGCCTGAACGCACCCGGGGCTGACTTGAAGGGCATTCATTACCTACATGACATAGCTGACTCGGATGCCCTGCGTGAACAACTGGTTCCGGGGAAACGCTTGGTCATCGTGGGTGGTGGTTACATTGGCCTTGAAGTGGCAGCCAGCGCTACCAAAAAAAGCGTTGATGTCACGGTACTGGAAGCGGCCGAGCGTCTTATGCAGCGTGTAACAGGCCCGGAAATGTCGGAGTTTTTTTACACCAAACACAGTAACGCTGGCGTGGATCTACGCCTGAACACGGCGGTAACCGGTTTCGAAGCTAGCGATCAGGGGCATGTGGCTGGCGTGACATTGGCGAGCGGCGGCACTGTACCGGCCGACATCGTGCTCGTTTCAGTGGGTGTTGTGCCGGAAACCGCGCTGGCTGAGGCCGCCGGCCTGCCCTGTGATGACGGCATTATTGTTGACGAGTTTACCCGCACAGAAGATCCAGCCATCCTGGCGATCGGCGACTGTACCCGCCACCGGAATCTTTTCTTCGAGAAGATGCAGCGCCTTGAATCTGTCGCCAACGCGGTTGATCAGGCCCGGACAGTGGCGGCAACCCTGATGGGCGAGAAGAAACCCTATAATAGCGCTCCATGGTTCTGGTCGAACCAGTATGACGTGCGTCTGCAGATGGTGGGGTTGTCGCAATATCATGATCAGCGTGTGCTGCGCGGAAGCCCGGAAGACAAGGGATTTGCGGTGTTCTATCTCCGCGATGGCTGTGTCATTGCTGTTGATGCGGTCAACCTGCCCATCGCTTTTATGGTCGGCAAGACCCTCGTTCAACAACGCAGGCAGGTCAATCCTGAAATGTTGAAGGATCCGGATATTGAACTGAAGTCCTTGGTGAGCGGTCAGTCCATAAATTGAAATTGACGACCGAGTAGAGCTGTGCCCTTAGTTTGCCCAAAATTGCGAAAGCAATGCACAACTCATACGGCCTATGGATATCATATCCTACGACCGACAGCTTTCAGTGAGCGCAAAGGATGCGTGAGCCACAACCGGCGGAATTTCCCGTAGCCAGACACATTACTGTTGCTCTGGTAAACCGAGAGCACCATAGCGAATGATATGGACTCCCCCTGCTCCCACGGCATCGATGTGCCACATTGAAGGTGTCTGACATCTTCAATCAAAAGCAGGAGGAGTCATCATGAATGTTACAACCATTGGCATCGATCTGGCGAAAACTGTGTTCAGTATTCATGGCACCGATCAACACGGCAAGGTCGTGGTTCGCAAACGACTGAACCGGCCCAAGCTGTTGCCTTATATCGCTCAGCTCCCACCCTGCCTGATTGGCATGGAAGCCTGCTCGGGTGCCCACCATTGGGCTCGGGAAATGACCAAACTCGGCCACGATGTCCGAATCATTGCACCCCGGTTTGTCGCGCCCTATCGCAAGAGCAGCAAGAACGACGACAACGATGCCGAGGCCATCTGTGAGGCAGTAGGTCGGCCGAATATGCGGTTTGTTCCAATCAAGACCGAAGACCAGCAAGCCGTACTGTGCCTGCATCGTATTCGCCGTGGACTGACCAAAGAACGCACCGCGCAGATCAATCAGATTCGTGGGCTGCTGGCCGAGTTCGGACTGATCATTCCCCAGGGCCGTTACGCCGCACGGCGCCGGGTTCCCGAAATCCTGGAGGATGCCGAAAACGACTTACCCATGCTCGCTCGCCGCTTAATCAACAACATCAACCAACGCATTCGACAGCTCGATGAAGAAATCCTGGCTTACGATCGGGAGGTCGAAGCGATGGCCCGGAGCGATGAGCAGGCCAAGCGCCTTATGGCCATACCGGGTATCGGACCACAGACCGCAACAGCCCTGCTGGCCAGTGCGCCTGACCCCAGACAGTTCAAAAGTGGGCGACACTTTGCCGCATGGTTGGGTCTGGTGCCCCGACAATACTCGACCGGTGGCAAGGTGCGACTTGGCCGAATCACCAAGCGCGGGGACAAATACCTGCGAACGCTGCTGATCCATGGCACCCGGGCAGTGATTGCAAAATTACCGGATAAGAATGATCGACTCAGTGACTGGGCCAAAGACCTGGTGGAACGACGTGGATACAAGCGGGCCGCCGTTGCGATGGCGGCCAAGAACGCCCGGATTATATGGGCACTACTCATGAATCAAACCGAGTTTAAGACACAGCCTGTGGAGGGCTAAAACCGAGCACCAACGACAGGCAGAACAAGCCTGCCAGAAGAGTCTTGCAACGGCAAGCGATGACGGAACGGTCAGACCGAGAGTGGGAGAACCTGTTTATTTCTGCGGCTCAGCGAAGCCGACTAACGAATAAGGTCCCCGCTCACACGCATCATCATCCTGGCCCGGGCAAAAACGCCCACAAAGAGGCCGAATGTAGAGCCGCAGTCTCAAACCGCTTCGGATTCAAATGGCGTTGCTTGACCGCAGGGGGAGTCCATGTAGGTGAAATAATTCTCTATATGTCCCACTAATAACCTCACCTTGCAATTACCGACGAAAATATGAACTTGATTTTACCCACAAAGAAAAAGCGAAGTCTCTATCGGCCATTATGGGTAGAGGTTCCGATCACTCAATCCTTCATAAGCAACATCGCCCATTCGGTGTCGACCTCTTGTTTTGGTTCATCTGAGCATATGCTTTTTCATGCGGATGGGTGGTGGCAGCCAAGACAGGGCTTTTCAGACTGCAAGCTTCAAGCGGTGTGTAAATCAAACACAGTAAGATTCCGGCTTATTGATGGTGGACATCAAGAACCGATAGTTACGAGCGGTATTAATGTTAAGACACTTGCTCGATTAAATGAAACTTGCGGGACTACTGAAAAGGTTTTCTATAGTAAGGACGTGCCGGTCCTGATGGCTATATACTACTCGACTAAACGATACGAGACCTTTAAATGATGCATAAGGCTGGGGCTATATACCTAAGGAAGATCTGAATAACCGCTGGTTTTTGCCCCTTTTCCGCAATCTTGGCGGAAAAGGGGCGCATTGGTCTTACGCTGCAGGTTTTTTATCAATCAGCAGGTTGCTGAAAGCGACCAGCAAATGCAGACGGTTGGTATACTTGGCATTTAAAAGCGATATGCAACACCGATGCTCACGATAGTGGGGTCCACTTCCACTTTTGCCTGAACAGGGGCCGGGCCCAGGTTACCGGTGATATCCGCCTCGAAGGGTGCATATCTAACGTCAAAATTTGCCGACCAGTTATTGTGTATCCTCCAGCGAAAACCAGCCTGAACCGCAGGGGCCCATGTATCTTCGACGTCGAAGTCGGTTAGTGCGCGATCCTTCTCATCTAAAAAGAGAATCCGTCCTACACCCGCTCCAAAGTACGGAGAGAAGTTGCTACCCGTCAAAACATGATACTGAAGCGAAAGAATTACCGGACCATAATCTGTTTGACCAAGAAAAAGACCGGAGAGAGACTCTTCGCCCTGGAGGTCCGCACTAGCGGGAATGCCGCCAAAAATGTTAAATGCCAGCTGATTACTCAGAAAATACGACACGTCGAATGATACGGTCGTATCGTTGTTAATAGACAGGTTGGAATTTGGAACGGGGGCACTCCCCGCAGAGGCTGATCGCAAATCTTCATCGGTTAGAACTCTAGTGGCATTCAGCCCAACCACCCAGTCGCCTCTACTGTAAACCGGCTCAGATTGAGCGTTGGCCAGGCTCGCAGCAAGTGAAAGTAAAAGGAACGCCACTAACGAGACTTTACTAATTATTTTAGGTTTCATTTTTTATTATCCTTTTTGGTATTAAAACAAATTGGCTTTAGGTAAAACTGCAATTTTTCGTAACACAAATGCCACTCATTGAAGCTAGCTTGCCGGTTTATTGACTAATACTTCCCCATACTCAGAACGCAGCTTGTTTTTTAATACTTTCCCAGTGGCATTGCGTGGCAATCCTTCCACAAAGATCGCGCGATCCGGGATCTGCCACTTGGCGACTTTCCCTTGATAATGAGCAAGAAGTTCCTCCTCAGTAATATTTGCGTCGGGTATTTTTACTGCCAACAGGATCGGTCGTTCGTCCCATTTATCATGGGAGGCCGCCACTACGGCAGCTTCATTGATGGCAGAATGGCCCATTGCGATTCCCTCCAATTCGACTGTAGATATCCATTCACCACCAGATTTAATAATATCTTTTGAGCGGTCACGTATTGTCATAAATCCATCATCATTGATCGAAGCAACATCACCTGTCTCGAACCAACCGTCTTCCTCAAGAGTCTGATTTGGTTCAACACCGAAGTAATCGGCTACCACCCAATGACCACGGATGCGGAGATTTCCCTGAGCAATGCCATCTTCGGGCAGTTGATGGCCGTCTTCACCCACAATTTTGAGCTGCACCCCGTAGGGAGGCCGTCCCTGGCTTTCACGGATTTTGTTTCTTCCTTCCTCCGAAAGAGTATTGTGTTTCGACAGCAGTGCATTGACGGTTCCGATCGGTGATGTTTCTGTCATTCCCCATGCATGGACAACTTCTACGCCATACTTACCACGAAACTCCGACATCATTGAGGGCGGACAAGCGCTACCCCCTATCACCGTCCGTTTAAGCGACTGTGCCGAGGAGCCAAGCTCGTCCAAAGCCGAGAGAAGTCCCTGCCAAATTGTAGGCACACCCAGCGCAATCGTTACGCTTTCTGAATCGATCAGCTTGACCAAACTTTGTCCATCCAGGCCAGGACCAGGCAACACCAGTTTGGCTCCAACCATCGCCGTAATGTAGGGTACCCCCCACGCATTTACGTGAAACATAGGAACAACCGGCATCACCACGTCCCGTGCCGATAAATTCAGTGCGTCGGGTTGAGCAGCTACCAGCGCGTGCAGAACGGTGGAGCGGTGTGAATAGAGCACCCCTTTGGGATTTCCAGTGGTGCCCGATGTATAGCAGAGGCTTGAAGCCTGGTTTTCGGCGATTTCAGGCCAATTCGCGTTAGGCGTTCCTCGCTGGAGAAACTCTTCATAAAACAACAATCCTGGAAATTGCGCTGCAATTTCTTCGTCCGGTTCGGACATCAATACAAATTTCTCAACCGTCTCCAGTCGGTCTCGGATATTTGAAACAATGGGAAGGAACGTTTTGTCAAAGAATATGACTTTGTCTTGAGCATTGTTGATAACGTAAACGAGTTGTTCTGGAAACAGTCGCGGGTTAATGGTGTGACACACCATCCCGCCACCAGAGATGCCAAGGTAACATTCCAGGTGCCCCACGTTATTCCAACAAATGGTCGCGCACCGATCCCCCTGGACATAGCCTGCCGTTCGAAGCGCTGACGCAAGTTGTCGCGACCGCTCCGAAACAGTTGCCCAGTCAGATCGACTGGGATTTCCATCCGTTCCTATCGACACAATCTCAGCGTCTCCATGGTAGCGAGCAGCATGGTCGATCAAGGAATTCACGGTGAGCTCCATGTTCATCATTTGGCCAAGCACGTTTATCTCCTGTCGTTTTTGTAGTTGGTTGACGCGAGTATCTGGCGTCATTAAGGTCCAATGTAGAAGGCATAATCCGGGTTTGAACCTAAACATTTCCCAAGAGGATGTCGGCTGCATTTTCGGCAATCATCATGGTGGGTGCGTTGGTGTTACCGGCAACCAAACTGGGCATTATCGAGGCATCGACAACTCTTAGCCCTTCAATCCCTCTGACTTTTAATTCCGGATCAACGACTGAATCCGGATCCGCGCCCATACGACAAGTGCCAACGGGGTGGTAAATAGTCTCTGCATTTTCCCGGATAAAGTCCGCAATCTGACCGTCCGAAGACACCGAGTTTCCGGGCTTAATTTCTCGTTTACTATGTAAAGCCATTGTTGGTGCCCCGAGTATCCGTCGTCCAAATTTAACGGCCGAGATCATTGTTTTGATGTCTTCGGGGTTACTGAGATAATTGGGTTGAATCAACGGGTCGGCCAATGGGTCAGGGCTTTTGAGACCTATAAAACCGCGGCTTCTGGGCATTAGATCGCAAATATGCAAGGTGTACCCATACCCGGCCATCACTTTTCGTCCATGATCCTTCAGGTAAGTTGGCAAAAAGTGGAATTGCACATTTGGCCGTTCGCACGAGCGCTCGGATTTAACAAAGCCTCCGGACTCGGCAACATTACTGGTAAGAAATCCACGTCGCGCAAAGATATATGAGAATAATGCGCTCACGCCCCGAAACAGGAAACTGGGAGCAACGCCAATGGGCAAACGTGAGTTCGCCGCGTGCATGATCGTAATATCCAAATGATCAACCAGATTCTGGCCGACCTCAGGGAGATGATGCACAAGGGGGATCCCGTGTTTTCCAAGCTCTTCGCTATCACCGATTCCCGAAAGCATAAGTAGTTGTGGTGAATTAACCGCACCACCAGACAATATGACTTCACCGCCGTTATTGAGTCTAAGCTGGCGATATTCGCCCCCCTGGTTCAGTGTCACGCCGACTGCCCGCTTACCGTCCATTACCACCCGGGTTACCCGCGCGTCCGTTAGCACATCAAGATTAGGCCGGTTCTCCGCGACACGCAGAAATGCCTGCGCTGAACTCCAACGGCGACCATTTTTTTGTGTCACCTGGTAGAGTCCCAATCCCTCTTGCGTCTCTCCATTAAAGTCCGTGTTTATCGGGAGCTCTACATGAGGTGCCGCTCGAACAAAATCTCGACTCAACGGATTGACTGATTTGAGTTCACTTACGGTGAGCTCACCGCCCTCCCCATGGTAAGAATCTGCGCCAAAACGTTTATTATCTTCCAGTCGACGAAACAATTTTAAAGCGCGATCCCATCCCCAGAGGTCTGTCCCGGCAACTTGACCCCAGTGGTCATAATCGGCTTTGTGACCTCTGATATAGACCATGGCGTTGATAGAAGAGGACCCGCCAAGTGTTTTCCCACGAGGCCAAAACAGGCGGCGCTCCTTTAGATGTTCTTGAGGTTCGGTTTCAAGAGCCCAATTCAGCTTTTTACTATTGGAAAGGAGTGCTATACCTATAGGCATATGTATGAGTGGATTTTTATCCTTTGGGCCCGCTTCTAGCAACGCTACTCGCTTTGAAGAGTCCGCCGTAAGCCGATTGGCCAATACACAGCCCGCCGATCCCGCACCGACAATAATGTAATCGTACATAATAACTCTCTTATTATTTGATTATGCTCAGCCCAGAATACGAACAGCAGCCTCTATAAGACGCCGGACCCAGGCTGTATAGGGTGGAAAAAGAAGATGCATAAGAGAATGTTTATCCTCCATCAACGCCTTTTCATGCGAAAAAGCGCGGAAACCGTATTCACCGTGTGCCGCCCCTATCCCGGAATTATTAACTCCACCAAACGGCAGACCCGGATGTAGAAAATGCACAACTGTAAGGTTGACTCCTACAGCGCCGGAGCTCGTTCGCTCGATAATATCCGTGGCAAAAGACTCGTTTTTGTCGAATATGTAAAGCGCAAGCGGTTTAGGGTTATCGTTGATTTTCTTGATAACCAGATCAATATCGTCGAATTCAATAACGGGTAAGATCGGGCCGAATAACTCCTCACGTGAAATATCCATGTCGCTGGATACATTTGAAATCAACGTCGGAGCAATAAAATTCTCTTCAGCATCTGTAACACCGCCCTCAAAGACTCTTGCACCTTTGTTTTTGGCATCATCTATCAGGTTTGAAACTCGCTGGAAATGACGTCGATTTACAATCCGGCAATAGTCGGCGGTCGATTTCTGGGCTTCTGGTGTTTTTCCATAGACTCGCCCAATTTCCGTTTTAAGTGCTTCATTGAATTGATCTGCGATATTAACGTGCACAAAAACATGATCTGGGGCGATACAGGTCTGTCCATTATTGGCAAACTTACCCCAGACAATGTTTCTTGCAGCCCTCTTTATGTTGGCATCTGGGCCAACAATGGTCGGGGACTTACCCCCCAATTCCAGCGTCACTGAGGAAAGGTTCGTGGCGGCAGCCTCCATGACCACCTTGCCTACCGCAGGACTGCCCGTGAAGAATATGTGGTCGAAGGGTAAGGCCAACAGTTTCTGCGCTACCGCGGCATCACCCTCAATCACGGAAACCAGATCGGGAGGGAAGGTTTCGGCGACAATGTTGGCAATCACCTTTGAGGTATGTGGTGTCATTTCCGAGGGTTTAATGATGGCTCCGTTCCCTGCAGCCAACGCTGAGACGAGAGGCCCGAGCGCAAGATTGAGCGGATAATTCCACGGTGCAATAATCAGGCACACTCCCTTTGGTTCTGGCCGAACATAAGATTTCGTGCCCAGAACACCAACGGATGCAGCCACTCGCTTCGGACGCATCCATTTACGCAAGTGTTTTTTAGTGTGTCGAATTTCCTGAAGCACCGGCAGGAGTTCAGTTAATTTGACTTCTGGAGCGGGTTTTCGAAAGTCCGCCGCGCAAGCCGCAATGATGTTTGATTCGTGGCGTTTAATTGAATCCCGCAGCTGGTCGAGCTGCGCTATTCGAGCCTCCAAGGTAAAGCTTCCGCGACGCGCAAGTTGTGCCCGCTGTAGGGCCGCGAACGTTGAATCAATCGTATCGCTGGTTGACACATTGGTCACCCCAACCTCCGCCAGACTAGCAATCTGCATTATAAAATCACCTCTTGCCGAACGAGACTGTTGTTATTTTCAATCGGATTACTAGTCTTCATAGAGGACATAGTCCTCTTTTGTGGCACCACAGTCCGGACAGCACCAATCGTCTGGAATATCTTCAAAACGAGTGCCGGCAGGGAAGCCTTCGGCTTCATCTCCGAGAGCTTCATCGTAGATATGGCCGCAAGTGATGCAGACCCACTTCCGATAGGTATCTTTTTGAGTCGAGTCTTTCGGCGATTTTGAAGAGTTAGGCTTGGGTTTCGCTTTGGGCTTTGTTTTATTTTTAGCTGAAGGAGTAGATGCGCCCGTTGCTTTCTGCGATGCTCCCTCGGTCTTAGCTTGGCTGGCAGGGCGGACCGCTGTATTGGTTGCGGACACCGAAAGTTCCGGGTTCGCTTCTTGAAGCGCAACGAAGTCAACCTTATCCCTGACGGCACAGTCTGGACAGGACCAGTCTTCAGGAATTTTTTCCCATGTCGTTCCTGCAGGAAAGCCTTCGTGCGGATCACCAACCACTTCGTCGTATACATAACCACAATCAGGGCATTGATATTTAGCCATCTAGAGCACCTTTCAAACGATATTATTGTCTTTGTTTTGGTAGCGCCCGACGCGCACCCTCTTTCAGGTGCACGTCAGAGGCTCTTTTTCTGCAACGTAAATAAAGTAAACGAGGTATATAAGTTCCGATTAGCCGATCATTTAGCCGCGGCGGTATCGACTGATTCAGAATCAGTCCCACCAAATTTACGCTCATAGAATTCACGCTTGCCGGGTTGAATCTGAATCTTATCGAGATCTCCTTTAGCCCAATCCAGCACCCGGTGGTCCATTATCGAACGAAACCATGAGGGAAACATTGCGGCCAGGAACATCCCGGGATATCCCGATGGTAAGGAAGGCAGGTCTTTGAAGTCGCGAAGCGATTGATAGGACCTTGTAGGATGGGCGTGATGGTCGGAATGTCGTTGCAAATGAAACAGAATCAGGTTCGACATAATATGGTTTGAGTTCCATGAGTGGTGCGGTTGTTGACGCTCATAACGTCCATCCGACATCTTCTCGCGCAGCAATCCGTAATGCTCAATGTAGTTGGCGCTGGTCAGCTGCCACCAGCCAAAGGCCATTTGAATGGGCAAAAAGATCAGCATTAACGGGCCAAAAAACGCCAGCAATCCCGCATAAAGCACAGCGGTCAAAATCATAGGCTGAAGAACTTCGTTCTCCAGGCTCCAGACACTTTTTCCACAACGACTGAGGCGCTGTTCCTCTAAATCCCATGCCCGCTTGAAAGCACCGGGAATTTCACGCAGTGAGAATGAGTAAATGGACTCACCCATGCGGGATGTCGCCGGGTCCATCGGCGTAGCCACATCACGGTGATGCCCCTTATTGTGCTCAATGAAGAAATGACCATATCCGACCACGGCGAGGACAAGCTTCGCCATCCAACGGTCAAACGTTTCTTTTTTATGGCCAAGTTCGTGGCCTGTGTTCAGAGCCAGGCCATTCACGATTCCCAGGGAAAGGGCCAATGCCAGAAACTCGAAAACACTCATTGGTTGCGTGGATACCCACCAGGCACTGACAATCAAGGCGGCATAGTGAATAGGAACCGTCAAGTAGGTCAGTACCCGATAGTAACGATCCTGTTCAAGCCGAGGCACAGCCGACTCAGGGGGGTTTGAAAAATCCTCTCCAAACATGGCATCAATCAAGGGAACTGCGCCATACCAAAGGATCAACACCAATCCGTACCAAATGCTCCATCCAGTCTGGGATACCAAATAAAGGCCAATAAGAGGCGTCGCTGGCCACAGCACAGAAAGGACCCACAGGTGGCGTTTTCTGTCCACATAACCTTCGGCATCAGGGTCTCTCTGAAGAGACTCTGTTGTTAAGACATTTTCTGACATTGACATTAGGATCACCTTATTGTTTTTCAGCTTGATCATTTTTCTACATTGTGCGAACACCGAGTCCCTCAGGTGAACGGACAAGTTGTAGGCATGAACAGGTTTGGCCAGAACCGGAGATCAAACAACTACTCTAAGGGGTAGTTTTCGCACTAGACATCTATCAATATGCTTTCACCCCATAGCGCCCTCGCGTTTCGGGGAGACGAAGCAGGAGATCGGATTGTCATGACCCGCCATAGCTTGGAAGACTGGTGTCGGAGGATGTCTGAAAGGATGTGGGCTCGTCAGTATTTCATTACTCAAGGGTGTTTAGACCGCTATTGCCTGAGGCCTTCTGCTACGCCTGAATCAAAGGTAGTTCTGTATCGGGCCCCGCCAGGCTATGGAAAATCTGTACAAGTGGCCTTGGCAGCAAACACTCGCGAACTGGAACGTGAGAGCGCCGTTTATATCAATACCCGGTCGTGCCCTGACTCATGTGACGTTAATGGCAGTTTGTTTGCAGCGTTAGTTTTATATCAACTCGAAGGAGTTGAATCCTGGCGCATGATAAAAAGTGACATCGACACCATCGAAGTTCTTCGAAACGCACTGTGTAATGCAAAAAAGACGATAAGAATTTGCCTTGATGGGGTTGGCGAGGCTAAACATACCGCGGATTTGATTGAGGATTTAATCTGTGAAACACCGAGCAATGTGAAATTTTTCATTGCACCGAGTCGCGTCGGGGCGTTGCCACGTTTGTCTATGATGGCGGGTGTTGTAACGTATGGTGCTGATGAACTTGTATTTACAGAAGAGGAGGTTAGTGAATTATCTGGTATGGGTGGCCCCGAAGCCAGCAACATCATAAAAGCGACCGGTGGATGGCCAGCACTTGTCAGGCTTATGTGCCGAACCCCAAACCCAAATCTCCCCGCAGCGACTTGGCCGGAAACTCGCTCGTATTTCAGGGACAACCTCTTAACTGCGTTACCCAATAGTACGAGGACCTTTCTTTGCAATGCAGCGATGCTCGAAGTAATCAGCGCTGAATGCTATGGCTATGTCTATAAGACAGAAGAGGCCGACCGGGAAATTACGTTTCTTAACGAACATTATGCTCTTTTAGCTCCCACCGGGACTTCTGCTGATCGTATGGATATGCACCCTGTGCTGCGAGAGTATTTGCGTAGTTTATTTAACACCACCCAACGAGAACGTCGCTCGTATGTACTGAAACGGGTCGCGTTCTGGCATTGGCGTAGGGGAGAGTACCTCCATTCAATCAATGCAGCTCTGGAAGCCAGTGACCATCGATGGGCTCGCGTCGTAAGTGACAGCATTATCCTGGACGTGGCACTCAGACAGGGTGAAATCGAAGTACTTCGCACCTGGTTTGGAAAAGTACCGGCTCGCACGATAAAAAAAATTGCCGCCTTGAGCATAGGTTACGCGTGGATTTTGTATTTCAGCCAACAAGCTCGTCAAGCAGACGAAATACTGGCTAGTGTCCCGTCTGGGTAATCCGTTTATTTATTATCAATAACACTCAGCTTTGCTCGCGTCACTGAAGTCATAATCGATTCTGCACTCTTGTGCCAGCGGAACGGCTTTGCCAGTTTCTCATTATGAGTTTGGATAAAGCGACGAATCGCCTTCTTAAGTTCGCCGACACTGGTAAAAATGCCACGGTACAAAGCGCGGCGTTCCAGTTGACCAAACCAGCCCTCCACAGCATTCAGCCAAGAGGCGCTGGTTGGTGTGAAGTGAAGCTTGAACCGGGGATGCTTTTCCAGCCAGGCTTTCACTTCTGGTGTTTTGTGAGTCGAGCTGTTGTCCAGAATCAGATGAAGGTCCTGCTCTTTCGGTGTTTCTCGATCAATTTGTCGCAGAAAATCGAGAAACTCTTTGGCGCGGTGACGTTGTGTAATGCGCCCAATCACTTCGCCGTTCAGGGTATTCAGGGCCGCGTATAAGCTGGTCGTCCCGTGCCTCTTGTAATCGTGGGTACGGCGCTCGATCTGGCCGGGTTTCAGTTGCAGCTTTGGTTGAGTGCGATCCAGTGCCTGGATCTGCGTTTTTTCGTCAACCGACAGCACCAGCGCGTTATCCGGCGGATTCAGGTACAGGCCAACGACATCGAAAACCTTCTCAGCAAAGTCTGGATCGTTGCTTATTTTGAAGGTTTTCAGCCGGTGTGGTTTCAGGTCAGCCGCTTTCCAGATCTGATGCACTTGCCAGCGGCTAACACCGGCATATTCGGCCATCAACCGGACGCTCCAGTGGGTAGATTCCTTGGGCAGCTTTTTGACCGTGTCATCAAGAATAGCTTTAACCTTTTTCTGGTCCAGCTTTCTGGGTTGTCCAGGTCTTGGTGCATCCCGAAGACCGCTCAGACCCTGTTCGGTGTAACGATTACGCCACTTGAATACCGTGGCCGTCGTGGTTCCCAGTTGCTCCGCAACGACTTTGGGTGATTCACCGGAATTCAGGGCCAAAACGATTCGTGCTCGCAGAACAAGATTCTGACTCAGCGTGCTTGTTCGCAACCAGCTTTCCAGCTCGAGTTGATCGTTTACCGTAAGATTAAAGGGTGCTGGTTTCCGGGCCAAAACAGAGTCTCCGAGCTCGTAAATAATAGCTCGAATTATAGCCCACTTCCGCTTAGGAATTAACCAGACGGAACACTAGTTCGCTTCATCCGAGCTCCAGGGGGGCGAGCAATCTTGATGAGGAAGGATGGCGGGAATTGGTTAATGCGATAGGCAAAGCTACACAGGATGAATTACTGGAGAGTCAGGTTCTCTGTCAAAAATGGATAGACGCCTTTGGCGACCGTAACATGGTTGGCAAAGGCGCAGCACTTACTTGCCAGGCATTCATTGCCTCCAGTGGACGCCATTTTGAAGAGTTGGAGCGATTGTCCCATCGAGCGGCTGTGGCCATCCAGTCATCCAATCAACATTACGCTTTTATCTGGCTTAAAACTGCAGAAATTCAGGCTGAACTGTTCAAGGGTGACATCGCCCGAGCAATGAGTGTGTTGATCCAGGCGAATAAAACAGCAGAAAAGATTCAGGTGCCAAAAACTTTTTTAAATAAAATGTTTGGCACCCTTGAGTTACAAATCCTGCACGAACAGAACCATCACCTGGTTACCCAGGAATCTGCACAGGCTTCGTTCGATTTCGCTTTGAACTATGGCGTTACAGATATTCTGTGGGGGTGTACACAGGCCTACAGCCGTTTTCTGTACCACCAAGGGTTCCGAGATAGAGCCATGGCCTTGTTGGAACAATCCCGCTTAGCCTCCTGCGAGCGAGAGCTCTCTCGTCTAAATATCCTGACTAAAGTTCAGTTAGCTGAGTTTACTCTCCTGAACAACGAGGAATTGGGTCCACCCATACTCCCCGATGAATGTGAGCTGACGTTCCTGCCAAATCAAAACCAGGCCATTCAAGCACGTATGGCCCTGGTAACCTCAATGTATAGACTACGGCTTGGGAAACAGTTTGGTGTCGCCGAAAAATATGCCAAACAAGCACTACAAAGCGCCAGCGCAATTTCAGACGCTAGAACCAGGATCGCCGCCCACTATTGTCAGGCCCTGGCAGCGTTTGCCCTCGGCTCATCAAAATCGGCGAAGCGCATGATTCTTGATGCAAACCTACTTTCGGAACATTTGAACTGTCACTTCACACGGCTCTGGATCAAAGAAGCGCTACTTTCTCTTAGCCCCCTTGCTCAGGATCTTTTTAACGATCTGCCAGACGACTCTGAAGCTAAAGCTACGAAGGATCCCGATGTCAGAATAGAAGACTCCAGCGTGCCACCTGTGCCCGGCAATGCCCACTCAACTATCACGATAAAGCAGATTTCTCTGTTGAAATGCGTAAGCAACGGAATGACCAACAGAGAGATCGCTGAACGGCTTCTCGTGACGGAGGATACCGTCAAATGGCATATGAAGAAGATTTTCAGCGAACTTAAAGTAACCAACCGGGTTCAGGCAGTCACTGAAGCTCGACTGCGCGGACTTTTATAGTGCTACAAAAACAAAAGAGGAATCGAGCGAATATGCAAAAAATAGTTATCATTGGCGCTGGAATAGCCAGCCTGACCGCCGCAGAGGCTCTCCGCCAGAATGGATTCGACGGAACGATTACCATTTTGGGCGAGGAAAACACGCTGCCTTACCAGCGTCCCCCGTTGTCCAAAGCCTATTTGA
The DNA here is from genome assembly GCF_048595985.1 of Marinobacter sp. GH_1. NCBI lineage: Bacteria > Pseudomonadati > Pseudomonadota > Gammaproteobacteria > Pseudomonadales > Marinobacteraceae > Marinobacter > Marinobacter sp. GH_1. Next base: position 1,452,000 of record NZ_CP184460.1, read on the forward strand.
CCTCAGATGAGTTGCCCTCGCCAACTCCGATCCGTTCTCCTAATTTCTTTCGGGACAACAAAGTTGAATTTGAACAAGGCGGTAAAGTAATAGCGCTTGAACGATCGGCAAAGCAAGTAGTGATTCAAGGCGGCAGGAAAATTAAATACGACACGCTGATTTTGGCAACAGGAGCGAGGCCACGTCCTATTGATTTACCTGGTGAGAGCGCAAAAAATGTTTTCTATCTCAGGAATCTTGACCACTCCGCCGCATTACGTAATGCCCTGTTAGCCCCGGAATGCGAGAAGGTGGCCATTCTCGGCGCGGGTGTTATCGGGCTTGAAGTCGCCTCCGCTGCCAATCTACAGGGAAAACAAGTCTCTGTGTTTGAGGCCAACAGCCGAGCGATGTGTCGAGTAGCGTCACCATTAACAAGTAATTTTGTCAGAAACCGCATGGCCTCCGCCGGCGTAATGTTCTACTTCAATGCTAGCGTCAACCAGATTCTCACTGAGGGAGACCGAGTTTCCGGTATCCGTTTGTCCGACGGCACTACGAAACCCGCAGACGTCGTTGTTATCGGTATAGGAGCCATCCCCAATGCTGAACTTGCGCAAGACGCAAACCTGGATTGCGACGGTGGTATTATAGTAGACAGCGGCATGCGTAGCTCTGACCCTGACATATTTGCGATCGGAGATTGCGCTAAAGCCGTCAACGTTTCCACCAATACACCCATCCGAATAGAAACTATTCACAATGCCATGCTTCAAGCACAAATTGCGGCGGCTCATATTTGTGGTAAACCGTCTCCGCCTGCCTCTCCTCCTCGTTTTTGGTCAGATCTCAACGGCATGAAAGTCCAGTGTATTGGAATCGCCACTGGATACGACCGAATTCAGCGGCGTCCCACAGAGAGTGACAATGCCTGTGAATTCTGGCTCTTTTCCGGAGACCGGATGATCGCAGCTGAAACGGTCAATCTTCCCACCCGGCAAGCCAAGCTATCTAAAGCTCTCTCCGGGTAAGTGTAAGCGAGATGGGATGCAACTCATTCTCATCTCTGAGATTTCTATGTGTCGAGCCTCGTGACTGAGCATATCCAGCTGCAGGGGGATTCTGGCCCTCCCACAAGCTCTGCTGTAGAGCAGGAGATACAGAATCGCCCAGCCCAGCTGTGATGGCCACAGTGACCAGTCATTCACCCGGGGCTTACCTAACGACCAGGAAAGTGGAGCAATTGCCAAAGCGATTATTCAGATGGGACATAGCCTAGGACTCGATGTACTGGCCGAGGGAATTGAGACCAAAGAGCAAGAAAACCATCTCCGAATCCTTGGCTGTGATGCGGGACAAGGCTATCTATATGCTAAGCCGCTCTCAGTCAAAAGGTGCGAGGAGTACCTACAAGTTACTGACTGGGTTTAATTGGCCCGATGGTGGTCATCGAATCAATTTGGGATCACCGAACGCTTAGTGTGCGCCGGCGTTATCGCACCATCTGAACGTTCGCTTTGCGACCAGGGGCACCTAAACAATGGCGAACATTCATCATCCCCCTTTGTAAACGCGTCTGCCCTGGCATCAGTAACCTCCCTAGGGTATGAGTTCCAGTTCCTTGCGAATTTCCTCGGCAGTCGGCCGCAACTGAGCAAGCCCTTTCCTCGACCGTCGCTGCCCCAGATAATAAAGGATTGGCGACGCGATAAAGACCGAGGAGCTGGTGCCAATTACAATTCCGAACAGCATGGGCAAGGCAAAACTCGCAACGGCGGCTCCACCCGCAATGCCCATGGGTAGCAGCGCCAGAAAGGTCGTTACCGAGGTAAACACAGTGCGGGTAAGCGTCGATGAAATACTATCGTTCAGCAGTTCCAGCATGGGGCGGTCCGGCGTCTTGCGGATGTTTTCCCGGATGCGGTCAAACACTACCACCTTATCGTTGACCGAATATCCCATAAGCGCGAGCAGTGCCGCAACTGCCGTCAGGTTGAACTCCACGCCGGCGAGGGCGAAGAAACCGATGGTTTTGGTGAGATCCAGCGCAATGGTCAGTGTGGCGGCCCAGGCGAAATGGGACTCGAATCGGAACCATAGGTACGCCAACATACCAACACCGGCCAACAGAATAGCCAGAATGGTGGCATCACTAAAGCCACCGCTGACTTTAGGCCCTACCATATCCACTTTCGGGAATTCCGCCGTTGGCTCGACAGAGGTAACAGCGGTTTTGAGCAATGCCACTTGCTCCGCGGTCGCCCCCGGTACTCCTTGCTCTGCTGGCAGGCGAATAAGGAAGCGCCCATCCGCGCCTGCTTCCTGAATGGCGGCGTCCTCTAGGTCTTTCGCCTGAAGCGTGGTTCTCAACTTATCAACAGTGACTCCCTGGGCCTGTACCTCCACTACCGTACCGCCGGTAAAATCGACGCCGTATTTCAGTCCCGGCTGCACAAACAGAGCGATTGCCGCAATGGAGAACACCGCCGATACCATGAGACCGATCACGCGACCGCGCATGAAGTTCACGCCCCGCTCACTCAGGCGGTCAAGCAGGGCTATGCCAGAAATCACTAACGGTTCCCGTGCACGGCCCCGGATGCGCCACTCCATGATCAGGCGGGTGACCGCTATTGCCGTAAACAACGACGTTACCAGGCCTATGCCGATTGTGACGGCAAAGCCCCGGACCGGCCCGCTGCCAAACAGGAACAACAGGCTGACCGCGATCAGTGTCGTGAAGTTGGAATCCAGAATCGTTCTGTAGGCCTTGCCGAACCCCTCTCGGAGGGCCATCCAGGCAGGCTTGCCCTGGCGGGATTCTTCACGGATACGCTCGTTAATCAGAATATTGGCATCCACCGCCATGCCAATGGTGAGGATAATTCCAGCAATACCTGGCAGAGTCAGGGTAGCCCCCAGCAAGCTCAATATCCCGAACACCAGCCCAATATTCACCGTCAACCCGACACAGGCAATTAGTCCCCAACGTCCATAAAGCCCGATCATGAAGGCAATCACCATGGCTGCGCCCAGCAAACCGGTGGTCAGCCCCATGGCGATGGCGTCACTGCCCAAGTCAGGGCCCACGGTACGTTCCTCGACCACATACAGGGGCACGGGCAAGGCACCAGCTCGCAGTAGCAGAGCCAGGTTACTGGCTTCTGTTGTGGTAAATCCACCGCTGATCTCTCCACTAGCGCCAATGGCGCTGCGGATTACCGGCGCTGTAATCACTTCACCATCCAGTACAATGGCTAGGGGCCGGCCAATGTTGTTCCGGGTCATATCCCCAAACAGCCGGGCACCCTTGTCATCCAGTTTGAAATTGACCACCGGCTCGTTGGTATCCGGATTGAAAGCCATGCGTGCGTCACGGATGTGCTCGCCTGCTATGGCAACCCGTTCTTCCAGTTTGTAGTCTCTGTCTTCGTAGGCACCCGGCAGAATAATGGTTGCGATATCTTCCTCCGCCGTTGCCCGGGCTGCCCAGTGAAACGTCATTTTCGCGGTGGTACCGAGCAATTCACGAATCTCGCTCGGGTCGGCGACGCCCGGCATTTGTACCAGAATGCCGTCACTACCCTGGCGAGTGATGCTGGGCTCCACCAGTCCGGTTTCATCCAGTCGCCGTCTGACTACCTCCAGGCTTCGCTCCACCGCATCTCGGGAAATACCTGCACGCCAGGACTCGGTCAGCGTCAGCACCAGCCGTCCGCCGTTGATATCAACGTCGAACCGACGCGTGCCATCCGGAGTATCCGTTGCCAGTTTTCGAGCAAGGCTGGCTGCTTCAGACACCCGTTCGGGCTGGCGCACCGGTAGCTCGATGCCTCTATCAGTCATCTGGATGCGCCCGTATCGAATGTCCGCTTCACGCAGGGAGTTGGTCAACTCGCCGGCCATCGCTTCGTGCTCGCTGGCAAACAGTTCCTGGATATCCGCTTCCAGAAGCAGGTGTGAGCCACCTTGAAGGTCAAGCCCCAGGGAGACCGTATTCTGCTGGTACCAATCCGGGAGCTTCCCGGACATTGTAGGGGAAAGAAGGTTCGGCAACGCACTCAACAACCCGAGCACAATCACCAGGCCGTAAACGACGGCCCGTGTATGCAACGATTTCATGGGTAATCCTCGAAGAAAACTTCACTAACCGGTATGACTGCCCAGATGCACAGCCATGATAAAGCGGAGGACTACGCCAGAGGGGGTGCGCGAAGAAGCGGGATTAAAAAACGAGGAGATGCAGGGGGATGTCCCGCTCCTGCGGTGATGATGCAGTTACTGCGGCAAAGACCGACGCCTAGCACCATCGGACTGGCAGGCCACCAGTCGGAAAGGTCCGGATCACCACCCACTGCGGCATCGTTCTCAGAATTGCCACCTAGTACCCTGATGGACTCGTTATGACTCGCAACAACCAGATGATCCACGGTTCCGATAAAACCATGGTTGGCCTTAGTAGCTGAGGCTTGCTGGTGGGTAATTGAGGAGATAAAGACAAGCAGCAATGCCAGTAGTGAAAGCACTACAAGAGGCACTTGGAACCGTCCGCGAGGGAGAGGGTGATTGTCGTTGGTCATGCTGCTATCTCAAAATGTCGAATGAATCTTGAAACGCGGACTAACCGAAGTCAACGAGTTTATGTGGCCGGTTGAAGAAGTTGCCTGGCAGGGTTGGAGGATGGAGTAGCGTCAGCGTCAAGCCACCATACCTTGTCGGAAATAGTCGGCTTCCAGTTGTGGGGCAATAGCTCGACGATGGCAGTGTTCTTCTGCGTCGGCAGTCGAGTCAGCACACCCTTCAGGTAGGCATAGGGATCATGCCCGTTCAGCTTTGCTGGCTGGATCAGTGTCATAACAGCAGCAGCACGCTGACTACTAGAAAGAAAGCCAAAAAGTGAATCTGCTCCAATATGATTGAATGTCCGCTTTGCGACCGCCGGTCTTCTCTATCTCCTTAAATGTAGGCCGAGGGCTCGCACCTTTTAATAACTCAATATTCCCATTGCTCAGTCGGGGCCGACTTTCCCTTGCCGACGACCCGGTTAAAGTGGATTGAACGATTTTTCAGCAAGATCGTACTCTAAGAGGTAGATGGTCACCGGGGCTGGCTTATCCTGCTGTGGATAAAACTGATTTACACGCTCAGCTCCAATGAAAGTCCACCGTGACGCGATTCAACTTGTTTTAGGCATGCCGTCGATCCGTAGTCACCTGTTCGGCCATCAGTCGGGCCAGAGGAGAAAAAGATAACCGAAATACAGCGCCAGCAGCACAGCACCCTCTACCCGGTGCAGCATGCGCCCTGTATACAGAAGCGGGATCAGCAAAACCGTAAAGAGAATCATCACTCCGTAATCCAGAGTCGAAATCCCGGGTGCTTCTATAGGCGAAACAATCGACGCCACCCCCAGTATTCCAAGGACGTTGAATATATTGGAGCCAACGATATTGCCTATTGCGATGTCAGGCTGCTTTCGGAAAGCTGCAACCAGCGAGGTTGCCAATTCCGGCATGCTGGTCCCCGCCGCGACAATCGTCAGACCGATCACCGCTTCACTGATTCCGAAACTGACCGCCAATGCCACAGAATTCTCAACCAGTAGGCGGGAGCCAGCCACAAGAATCGCCAGCCCAACCAGGATCAGAGCAATATCGACACACCAATGACGTGATGTATTGACTGCCAGAATGTTTTCCTCATCCGCACTGGCGGGGGGAGGTTCTCTGCGGGCCAAAATGACGCTCATCCATGTGTAGGCGACAATTCCTGAAAACAGAAGCACGCCCTCAAGGCGGCTGAGAGTTTGGTTCAGTAGTAGCAAAACCAACAGGAGGGCGACTCCCAGGGCGACAGGAGCGTCTATCTTGATAACCTGGCGGTGAACCGGAATAGGGCACACCAATGCTGTTATTCCAAGAATCACAGCAATATTGAAAATATTTGAGCCCACCACATTGCCCACCGAGATATCTCCCTGGTTGGAAAGCGCAGCTTCCACGCTTACCACCAGTTCCGGTGAGCTGGTTCCAAATGCAACGATGGTCAAGCCCACCATCAGGCGATTGAGACCCGCCCGCAGTGCCAGTGATGAACTGCCCCTGACAAGGCCCTCTGCCCCAACGAAAAGGAGGACAAGTGCGAACGCGATATACACAAGGTTGGCTAGCAATTTGATCGACCACTTATATTACTGGGGGCTTAATCACGGCTCGTTCTGTGTCCAATCGTCGGTTACCTTACACAAAAGCTGTTGCCGTGTCTGTTCAGCCCGCTCGTATACCGGGCGCCGGAATAACGACGAAAACAGCACTGTAGTTGGCAACGGCAAAACTGATACTTTCAGGTTAGATCATGGGTTCTACCCCATTACTGCGGACATGCCAAAAAAGAGGCTGAATTTCTCCAAAGGTGAGTGCTGGTCTATCCGCCTGAATGTTCGCTTTGCGACCTTAACGTAACGCCGATTATGCGCAGTGTACTTGGGAGACCACCAGAGCCTGAAGCGGGTTCCAGGGCACGTCCTTGTGCCGACTTCGTTATTTTTTCTTCCGAGACGGTTTACTCTTTTCACCGACGGTTTCCCGCGGGTGTTTCTTGGCAAAGGTCTCGGTTACATAACGGCCTGTTACAGCGCTTCGGTATTTTTTGGACATGCGTCACCTCACATCAATGAAAAGATTCTAGCGATGCCCAGGGATGCCCTCGGCATCATCCTCATTTAGCGGTTTGGCCAACTCCGGAAATGGGCGCAAACACGCTGAAGCGTGCCGTTGACCATTCGGAAGTAGGCTCGAACGTAGACAGCGGGTCTGATGACCATGGCTGATCTCCTGTACGAGATAGCCAGTGAGGTGACGGTAAGAGGCGTTACGATCACGGGACGATAGATCCAAAGGGTATTGGCATACAAGCGTCTCGTTTTGTACTATTCTCAACCCATCAGTCTTACTGGCTGTGTGGATATAGGTAGGGGGTTATTCTTGGCGGAAGGCCCCTACCGCTTGGTAAAACCTCAGGGCTTCGGTCCTGGGGTTTTTTATCGCCTAAAGAAAGGCGATGGACTGATGATACTTGCCTTTGGCCACTTCGTCAGCCTACTTACCAAACAGACTCACAATATTGTGTTATCCAATATTTTCATTAAAAAACATATGGTTATATTGATTTTTCTAATTTCTATTTAAAAAATCAATGAGTACTGCCAAGTACAATAGGATGAATGATTGGGCGGCAAGTTTTTCTGCCGTTTCAGACCGGTCTTCGATGATGTGAGGGTGCTCCTTTAATGCGACTAGGAGGGGTCAGACATCGGCAGATCCTGATACGGTAATGAGAAGCATCGGCCAGAAAGGCCGGAGAATAGTCAGGGCAGGATTCTAAGCCTTTCGTCGGTCGCAGGCTACTGAGCATGTATATAAGGGCGGGGTACTGCCCGACTCCAACGCCATTATCAGGCCCTTACCTATGAATGGACCGCCAGGCCGATTCCGCAAACTGTTCCCGATACTCGAGGGGTGACGTCTGGATCCGCCCGGAAAGCCAGGCCCTGCAAAAGTTCTCCGCCGGCCCGATGATCAGAGATGGAAGTAATTCCTGGCATTGAATAATCTCATTCGCGCCGGAATCCAGCCTGAATAACAGCTCCCTCAGCTCACGGTAGTTTTCAATATTGCGCTCTCTGAGTTGCTGCTGATGTGGCCCTTTAGCCACAGCGGATCGAGCCTGAAAAAGGAAACGAGCCCACTCCGGGTAACTCGTTACCCAGTCCACATAACTTTTAACGATGAGGTGGACAGCTTCTTTCAGTGTTTTCGCCGTCTCCAGAGCTGATGTCAGTTTCGCTCTCTGATTATCCTGCGCACAGAAGAATAGGGCGCTCAGAATGCCTTCTTTGTTTCCGAAATGATGGTAGATAGCACCAACACTGGCGCCACACCGAACCTTGATGGTGTCGATGGTCGTGGCTTCCACGCCAAGCTCATTGAAGCAAGCCAGGGCGTTCTCAAGAATGTTCCGCTTCAGCGCAGATCTGCGCCCTGGGAACGGCTTTTCGAGAATATCGTCGTCAGGCATAAAGGGCTCTTGCTCATTCCTGTATCGATTAATACGGCAGTTTACTCCTTGACAGCCTCTCCATAAACAGAACATTATTCTTTTACAGAATGATATTCTGTTTAGTAACTTGTCGCTACCAAATATCATGGAGATCACGATTTATGAGCCAAGCACTCGCAGCATTCAACGCCTTTGGTGCCGAAAGTTTTTCCAGCATGATGTGTCAGCAAGCGCCGTACTTCAGCACTATCCAGCCAACGCTTGTCGAATTGAAGCAAGGCTACGCCGAGGCGAAGGTGCCATTCAGGAAGGAAATCACAAACCACCTGGGAACGGTCCACGCCATTGCCATGTGCAACGCCGCCGAGTTAGTCGCTGGCCTGATGACTGATGCGACAATTCCGAGCGGTGCCCGATGGATTCCTCAGTCAATGAGCGTGAATTACCTGGCCAAAGCGAAAACCGACCTGCGCGCGATCGCAAACGGAGAAGGAATTGACTGGGATAGTGCGGGACAAAAAATCGTTCCGGTTTCTGTCATCGACGAAGACGGGCAAACGGTATTCACTGCAGAAATCACCATGAACGTAAAACTGGGGTAATAGATATTTGAATGCCGGGTTTATGGCCCGGCAGCCTCTCTAAAATATGCATCCATAATGAAGCGTACGCCGTATAACCCCTCACGATTTGATGGGGGAAAAACCATGATAAAAGCAGTTCTGCAAACCGCCACATTTCTTGGCGCAATTTCTTGTTTTGGGTTGGTAAATGCGACGGAGACGAGAACCCCTCTGGTTCCGCTTCCCTCTGTCGTTGATTTTACCGATGGCGATGGCTGGGGTGTTGGGCTTGGCCTGGGCGTTGAGTATGAGACGGCTTATGAGGGTTCAGACGAGTTCGAGCTTGAGGTCGATCCGGCTGGGGGTGTTCAGTGGCGAACGGGTGACCACCTTTTTTTCTGGGCAGGTGAGGCCATTGGGTGGCGAACACTGGCCAGGGATGCGTGGTTGATTCAAGCCTCGGTAGGCTACGAAGAAGGCCGGGAAGAGGGTGATTCCGAGGATGGCAGACTGGATGGCCTGGGTGAATCAAGTTCTGGAGCGGCAATGTTGCTTGAGGTGCGTTACGCTCTTGCAGAAAACTGGCGTTACTTCCTGGATGGTCGTGTTTCAGCGGGAGAGATCGGTACGTTGGGGATTTTCGGCGCAGGAACCTGCCTGGCTTGCCAGCCTGATGGCACTGGATGGGAAATTGGCGCGGCTGCAACGTTCCACGATGGCAAGTTAGCCAACCGGGACTTTGGTGTGAACACCCGGCAATCGATAGACTCAGGTCTTCCAGAAACCGACGTTGATAGCGGGTATCGTTCGACGGGGGTCAATGTTAATTACCGGAACTACCTGAATAAGAACTGGCAGATCTTCGGCGAAGCTCTTTACGAAGTTTATGGGAGTGACGTCTCAGATAGCCCGATATCCCGGAATGATTATGAAGCGGAGATTGGTGTTGGCTTCATTTATGTTTTTTGATGCGCCTTAATAGAATGATGGTACCAATTCAGCCGAAGGCGAAACTGGAAATGAATACAACGGCAAAGCAGGCCGTCAGCCTGCTTTGCGTCTGCGTGAAGATAGGAATTAGTGCCCCTGCCCTCCAGCAGCGCCATGCACGCCCTCTATATAGTGAATGTAATTGACGTAGTCAGCGACAAAGGCACGCCCCTTATCGCCGCTTTGATCAGCCATGGCCCTTGCACGCTGAGCCTCATGATAACGCTCACGAATACCGTTCTCGATCTTGCGGGTTATATTTGCCACGAGGCGATCAATTTGCCCGTTTTCCAACGCCGCATCCGCCGCCATTAAACCCGGATCAATCTGTCCGGAAGGCTTGATGCCGGTAAAGGGTGCGCCTTCGGAGGCACGATGAACCTCAACGAGCGTCGAGAACAGATGCTGATCGGCAATGTTTTTCGCAGTTTCGCTTTGCCCGCGGACTTGGCGCACATCGGCGAATACCCTTTTGATTTCGGCCTCATCCTTTGCCGGCACCCATTTGAGCAAGGGCTTAACATTGCCTGACTCCAGTGCCGCACGGGCTTCGGTAATCACGGGACCGTCCAGAGCATCACAATGAGCTTGGGCGCTACCGGCAAACATCAGGCTGAAGATTGCTGCGGCCACTGCGGGAACAGTGGTTTTGCGTAATTTGGTTTTCATACATGACCTCCTCATAGTGCGTTGAGCTTCACGAGCACCGGGTTTGGTGGCGCTTGGCAATCAGAGTACGGAAGGGAGGTCAAAGAAGCGTTCTCAGGTACGAAACCGAACCGATTCCATGGTTTGGAAATAAAATATATAATTCAAAAGGATAGAGGTTTCAGTATCGGGTGAGAGCGTACTCGAACGCCGGGTAGCCAGGTTCAGGATCGTGGCTAGGGTCGGATATCGCCCTGCAGGGCTCGTCGGCGATATTCACTGGGGGTAAATCCTGTCTCTTTCTTGAAAGCAGTGTTGAATACGGACTTCGAGTTGAAGCCAGAGTCATACATAGTTTGCAGAATATTTGCCTGATTGGCTGCATCGGCCAGGCGCGATTTCGCCTCGTCGATGCGATAGCGACTGACGAACTCAAAGAAATTGCAGCCAAAGCCTTGGTTAATGGCCCGTGAAACCTCTCTTGAAGGGGCGCCCAATTTCCGTGAAAGTTGTTCCAGGGTCAGGTTGGGGTGCAAGTGGGGCTTTTCCTGGTGCATTAACTGTTGGAGCCTGACCTTTAAAGTTTGATCAAACTGCGGCGTGGGCTCTTCTTCCAGCAAGGCGGCCTGGTCTGCTGCCAATCCAGAGAAAACAACGGGTTGGCGAAGAGAGTTTATCATCAGAAAATTGATGAAAATGAAGCCCGTTACAGCGCCAGCGCCGGCCACCCACTCGGTTCCAGGCACGCTTCTAAACACATGCGCTGTAAGGCAGTACATCATGCTCACGGTCCAAGCCACTGCATAGCCGATCAGAAGCGTCCGTAACCACGCAAGTTGTTTGTTTTCAATACTCGAGAAAATCTGTCGAATACCAAGGCCGAAACGGTTAATCGCACGAATAGTCGCGTACAGGTAGCCCAGAAAGACCGCGTGAATAGCGACTGCAAGAAGGGGAGAGGTAAGTACGCCCGGGTGGTCCCGTTCAAGCAGAATCTGAACTTTGGTCTCGCTTGGCTGTAAATAATATTCAATCAGAAAAATTGCGCCGACCACCCAGAAGAGCAACGTGTGCACGAGATGCTTCCCGCGTAACTGGAAATTCTGATACATCAGCGATTGCGCATATAGATAGAGCGTGCCGGCTTGTAGAAGTCCGATGAGTGTTCCGAGGTAGGCGAAGTTTGGGTACTGGAGCGCAAGCCCGCTGCCATAGAGGAAGATCTCTCCCAGCCCGGCGGCGAAGAACACCAGAGTGGCAACCAGGAGTCGGTTAGATATGAGCCCACTGTTGGATGGAAGTAGGAGAAAAACGGCAAGAGCCAGCGATTGAATGATGCTCGTCAGCAGCACAATGTCGGTGAGTGTCAGATACATGCCAGATTCAGCTCCGCTTCAAAACCATCCTGCCGTCCTGTTGCCGGCGATCTGAGATGCAGGGTCATGCCGGCACCTTTAGCAATCGCATCGGCAATCGCGAGGCCCAGGCCAGAACCTGCAGCGTCCGTTTTGGCGCGTGCAAACCGGTTTCTTAAAAGAGCGAGCTGTTCCGGTGGCACTCTTGCACCGCCATTGCAGACCCTTAAAACCCCATTATCGTTCAGGTTGATCTTCACCGGCTCGCTACGGGAACCATGCTTAAGGGCATTCTCGATCAGGTTACGCACCAGGATGGCGAAGGCATCGGGATCAAGAAAGGAGTTCACTTCGCGCTCCGGCAGGGATAAAACAACTCGCCCGGGTGCCTGGGCCTCAAAATCCCGGGCAATCATCGCGAGGATGGGCACAAGATCCTGCTGGCTTTGTGAGAGTGCACCGCCACCTTCTGCTTTTGCCAACTCGAGCAGTTTTCCGGACAGCACCGAGAGACTGCGTAACGCTTCTTCAATTTCTGCAACATCATTCTTGAGATAATCATCGGGCATTCTGGTTTTCAGTCGCTGCACTTTGGCAAGCGCTGTTGCCAGGGGAGTTCGCAGTTCATGGGCACTGTTGGCGGTAAAGCTGCGTTCTGATTCGAGAGCACGATGCAAACGCTCAAGCAGCCGGTTGATGGCACCGGCGATTGGTTCAAATTCACGGGGTAACTGCTCTTCTACAACAGGGGACAGATCTCCCGCGCCGCGGGATTCAATGTCTTGCTGAAAATCGACCACCTTACGAAGGGAAAGCCGGACAATCCACCAGACACCCAACAGGCTGACCGGAATCAGCACCAGTAAAGGCAACAGTAAGGCTAATCCCGCCTCCAGAGCGGATTCACGCCGGTGCGCCAAGGGTTCGGCCACTTCAAGATAGATGGTATAGCTGACTGCAGATACGCCATATAGCCGGTGGGTCAGAGTATCTGAAAACCCTTCCGCGGGGGTCCTGCTAAACACGCCAGGGTCGGCATCGTGGGACTGGAGCAGAATATTTCCAGCTTCGTCCCGTACCAGATAGGTCAGGTATTCGTCATGGTCTTTCAGGGCTGGGGCCTTTTGATTGCCCGCGCCGTTCTCACGGTTCAGGATGTCGGTGACCGCCAGTGGCAGTATGCGCTGGGCGGTTTCTTCCAGGGCACTGTCGAAGACCTCGTTCATTTCATGCTGTGCCACCAGTCCCGAAGCGGTCACGCCCAACAGCCAGAGTAGGGTGACACCGAGTGTCAGGCCGATACCGAGTGTTTTTTGCAGGCTGGTTCTAGTGGTCATGTGTTTCCAGGCGATAGCCCATTCCCCTGACGGTTACGATAGCGTCCCGCCCCAGCTTTTTACGCAGACGGCTGACATAAACTTCGATGGTGTTACTTTCGATTTCGGCCCCGAAAGCGTATAGACGATCCTCCAGTTGCGATCGCGATAACAGCATTCCGGGTCGCTGGATAAAGCCCTCAAACAATGCCCACTCCCGTGCCGTAAGTTCTACCGGCAGGCCGTTGCGACTGATGCGGTGATCGCCAAGATCAATCATCAGCTCGCCCACTTGTATGATCGGGCTTGGATTGCCGCGATATCGGCGAGCCACCGCGGCCACGCGGGCCGACAACTCCGAAAGATCAAAGGGTTTGACCAGGTAGTCGTCAGCACCGGCATTCAATCCTTCAATCCGGTCAGACACCTGATCCCTGGCGGTCAGAATGATCACCGGTGTTGTTATTCCGGTAGCCCGGATCGTTCGCAAAAAGCCGAAGCCATGGCCGTCGGGCAGCATCAGGTCCAGCAGAATCAGGTCGTAGGCTGTGGTCCTGATACTCGCCTCAGCAAAGCGCAGAGTTTGCACCCAGTCCACGGCGTGGCCGTCGTCCGCAATCTGATCCCGGACCGCCTCGCCCAATCCCGCCGTATCCTCCACCAAAAGAACCCGCATTGTTCACCTCTGACCCAGCCCTGAAATCAAGATACTACAGCTCGAACCTGACAACAGCCTGAATGGTCAATAACGCTTCGATCTCTCTTCACCGACCTTCAGCTGGCTGTCAGGTTTGGGCGCTAGCCTTCGGGGGAATATTCCAGGTACCGATCGCAGGAGATGTGATGATGCGGATGATTTTTCCTTTCGTTGTGTTGGTTTTGGGCCTATGGGCCTGGAACCTCTTTGCAGGTCCTGGGGCCGGTTCTCCCTGGGCAGTCTATGACCAGAGCCTGCTGCTCAGTGGGCTGTTATCCATTGCTCTGATGTCACTGACCATGATGCTGGCACTGCGCCCAGCCTGGTTGGAGAGACCGCTGGGCGGGTTGGATCAGATCTATCGCACCCACAAATGGGCGGGCATTCTGGCAGTGGTATTCGCGGCAGCTCATTGGCTGATTGAAATGGGTGACGATGTTATAGAGTCGATTTTCGGAAAGGCCGGCAGGCTGCACGATCAGGATTATTCCGGGTTCATCGACACCATGCGCGATGCTGCGGAAGAGGTAGGGGAGTTGGCCGTCTATCTGCTGTTCGCCATGCTGTTGATCACTTTGTGGCGCAAGTTTCCCTACAAATACTGGCGTTATTTGCATCGCGGCATGCCGGTGCTTTATCTGTTGCTCGCTTTCCACGCGGCGTGGCTGACTCCGCTGCAATGGTGGCAGCAGCCAATCGGACTACTGATGGCCATTTTGCTCTTTGGCGGGAGCATCGCCAGCGGGCTATCTCTGACCGGCAGAGTTGGTCGTCGTCGCCAGGTTCGCGGCATGGTCACCGCGATCAAAACACCAGACCGGGACGTCACCGAAGTTACCTGCCACATGGGGCCGGCATGGCCCGGTCACCGTGCGGGGCAATTCGCCTTTGTGACCTTCGACCGGATTGAGGGTGCGCACCCGTTCACCATCGCCAGTGCGGATCGGGAAAATGGCACTGTTACCTTCCTCATCAAATCCCTCGGAGACTTTACCCGCAATCTGAGCCAGAAAATCAGCGTGGGGCAAACCGTAAATATAGAAGGCCCTTACGGCTGTTTTAACTTCGATCGCCGCAACCGCAAATCCCACCAGATCTGGATAGCCGGTGGCATCGGGATCACGCCGTTTCTGGCCTGGCTCGAAGCTCTAAGCAGCGCCACCGACGCCACCGTGCCTGAAGCCGATCTGCATTACTGCACGCGCAACGCCGGCCAGGATCCCATGGTGGATCGACTTCGGGCGCTTTGCGATGGCTTTCCCGGGATACACCTCGAGATTCATGACAGCAGCAAGGGGCAGGGGTTGTCTGCCGAGACGTTGTCTACCAACGGACGCTCGGCAGCAGGCGCAGAGGTCTGGTTCTGCGGCCCGGCAGGGCTGGGGGAAGCCATTAGAAACGGCTTGCGGGCAGCACCCTTCCGCCTGACTCGCTTCCATAAAGAAGCTTTTCAGTTCCGCTGAAATGGCCTCGTTTGTTCAGGTCGTTGTCAGGTTAGCGCCTTAGAGTGGATTTAACACAACCAGCAGGAGAGACACCATGAAGACCAAACCCATTATTCTGAGCCTGTCTTTGTTACTTCTGAGCGGCACCGCACTGGCCGATGACGACTGCGATGATCCGGTGGCGAGTTGGCAGCCCCGTGAAAATCTGCGTGAAAAGCTGGAAGCCGAAGGCTGGACAGTTCACCGAATAAAGGTTGACGACGGTTGTTATGAAGTCCGGGGCCTCGATGCCGATGGGGTCAGGGCAGAAGCCTCTTTCGCGCCCGCTTCATTGACCATGATGAAATGGGAGCGTGAAGACAGTGACGATGAGGAGAGGGACCGCGGCAACAGGAAAAATGGACAGGACAATCCCAAAAGTCAGGCGCCACGCAACGGCATCGTCAAGGGGCGTCCCACGGTTACCGTTGAGTAACTGAGCGAATTTGCCCTGTTCCTTTAACGTTCATCAGGTTTTTGGAGACCATTTATGAAAACGTTTGTTCTCACTTGCAGCCTTTTCGCCGCCTTGGCTTTACCGGTATTCGCCCAGGCCCGTGACGTGACCTTCACTACGGAACTACAGAATTACGGCGGCGATGGAGCCTATCTGGCGCTGTATCTTACCGATGCCGCCGGAGAGTATCAGGGTACCCTTTGGGTTTCCGGGAAGAAATCTAAATACTACAAACACCTGGGAGGCTGGGCCCGGGGCAGTGGGCTTGATCCTGCAGAGTATGACGGCTTGACTGGCGCCAGTGTTACCAGTGGCCGCACGCTGAAAGTGACTCTGAACCTCGATGATTCGCTGATCGACAACGGCTATGAGGTTCGAGTCGACTCTGCTGTTGAAGATATGCGCGATATCAGAGCCGATGTGATAGCCCCCCTGACCACCGAAGGGTCCGGAAAGCCGGTTTCAGGACGTGGTTACGTGCGCGCTCTGACCTACGAGCTTCAATAATTCACCAGGAGCATCGGCTATTATGTTGCGCAAGTTCCACAGTTTACCGGGTTTGCTTGCAGGCGTGTTCCTGATCGTTCTCTCGGTCACGGGAGCTGTGTTGGCTTTGGCTCCGACGCTGGATAGAGTGTCAGCGGTCATTCCGGCTTCCGGTGAAGTCAGTATTGCCGAGCTGGCAGACCGGGTCGTTGCTCTCTATCCCGGGACTGAGCAGATCGTGCGAGAGCCTTCTGGCAAGGTCATTGTCTATTACAGCCGTGACGGCCAGGCCGGTGCGGATCTGGTGAATCCGGTAACAGGTGAGGGCACGCCCTACGAACCTTCCGCATTCTTTGGCTGGATCAAGGATCTGCATCGTGCGTTTATGCTGGATGATGCCGGTAGAGCGCTGGCCGGCGTATTGGCTGTTTTGATGGTGCTTCTGTGTCTTTCGGGAATATTTTTGATAGCCCGGCGTACCGGGGGTTGGAAGAATATATTAAGACCGCTTTCCGGCTCTGGCGGGAAACGAATCCATGCCGAATTGGCCCGGTTTGCCGTGCTCGGCCTACTGTTATCCGCGCTGACCGGCAGCTATATGTCCGCACAGCGCTTTGGTTTGCTGGCTGAAGCGCCTGACACCGGGCCAAGGTTTCCGGCTGAGGTCTCGGGCGGGCAACCATCGCCTGTGGGCACCTTAAAAGCCCTAGGCAATTTCGATCTTGGCGAACTCCGGGAACTGGTGTTTCCCTATCCCGGTGATCCGCAGGATGCCTATTCACTGTCAACCGCCGGCGGCTCCGGATTCGTGGACCAGGCTACGGGCGAGTTGCTGCAGTTCGAGCCGCGCTCTGACAGCGGCGTATTGCAGGACTGGATTGTACGTTTGCACACCGGTGAAGGCCTATGGTGGCTTGGCCTGATTCTTGGCGCTGCGGCACTGACTGTGCCAGCTCTCTCGATAACAGGTGCAACCATCTGGTGGCAGCGTCGCCGGTCTTCAGGGCAGCTTCCTGACAACGCCGATGCCGCTCAGGCGGATACAATTATTCTGGTCGGCTCCGAAGGTAATGCCACCTGGGGATTTGCCCGGGAACTCCATAGCAGCCTGAATAAGGCCGGTTTCCGCGTGCATTGCAGCGAGATGAATGCCCTGGCTAAGCAGTATCCGCAGGCTTCCAGGCTGTTCGTGCTGACTTCGACATACGGCGATGGTGATGCACCCGCATCGGCCCGGCAGTTTATGGCCAGGCTCAAAGAATTCCGGGCTGAGAAGAACCTGCGATACACGGTACTGGGTTTTGGTGACCGGCAGTTTCCGAGCTACTGTCAGTTTGCCTTAGAGGTGGATGCAGTGCTCGCCCGTAAAGGCATGAACCGATTGCTCGCCATTGAGTTGATTGACCGGTGTTCTGCCGCCCAATTCAGTGAGTGGGGAAGCCGGGTTGGTGAACTTATCGGACTGCCGCTTTTGTTGAACTACAAAGCGTTGCATCCTGCTACGGTAAAACTGGAACTGGTAGAAAGGGCGGACTACGGGATCGCGGTGCAGGCACCAACCAGTATCTTCCGGTTCAAGCTGGCGGAGCAGGGCGGATGGCCAAGGGTTTTTCCAAGAAGATTTAAAGCGCTGCCACCCTTCGAGGCGGGAGACTTAGTTGGGGTTATGCCCCCCGACGGTCAAGCCCCGCGGTTCTACTCGCTCGCGTCCTCAGCTAGCGACGGGATTGTTGAGATATGCGTCCGCAAGCAGCCCGGCGGTCTATGCTCCGGGTACTTGCATGACCTCAAGCCGGGAGCTTGTATCGATGGTTTTATCCGCCCCAATCCAGGCTTCCGGCCAGCTACAGGTAGCCAGCCAGTTATCCTAATCGGTGCAGGTGCCGGCATTGGTCCGTTAACCGGTTTCATCCGAAAAAATACCAGACGCAACCCTATGTATCTGTACTGGGGCGGTCGCGATTCCAGTTCGGATTTTCTCTACCAACCCGAGCTCGGGCGCTATCTTGACGATCATCGACTGAGCGCGCTGAACACTGCCTTCTCAAGAGCAGACGAGCGCACCTACGTGCAGGATAGGCTAAAGCAGGATGAGTTAGCGGTACAGCAGATGGTTAGCACCGGTGCGCAGATACTGGTCTGTGGTGGCCGGGATATGGCAGCGGCCGTGCGGCAGGTGATAGGAGACATTCTCAAACCCCTGCACATCGATATTGAAACGCTGAGAGGCCAGGGGCGTTATCTTGAAGATGTGTATTGATGGACAAAGCCACAATGCCGAGCAGAGTCTATAATCTCAAAGCACACCGCATCGCGTCCTGAACAGGAGGCTGAAACATGCCATCCACAGAAAATGACAGACTGCTAAGCGAGCACCAGCCAAATGCCGTTCGTGCACGGCTTGCCGGTCCCGTTAAGGCATCGACACTTCCAGACGCTGTACTTGGCGGCATCGATGGCTGCGTTACAACGTTTGCGGTTGTATCGGGTGCGTTCGGCGCAGGTTTCTCGCCACAGGTTGCGTTGGTACTCGGCTTTGCAAACCTGATTGCAGACGGCTTCAGCATGGCGGTAAGTAATTACGAAGCGGGCCAGGCGCAGTTGAATCAGATCAAATTTGCTGAACGCACAGAACGTGAACATATCCGTGCTGTGCCAGAAGGTGAACGTGAGGAAATTCGCCAGCTGTTTCAGGCGAAGGGATTCGACGGCGAATTGCTGGAGCAAGTAGTGGAGGCTATCAGTCGTAATCCCGATGTGTGGGTAGCAACCATGTTGCGAGAAGAGTACGGACTCTCGGGTGCCGGACTCAGCCCACGCCGAGCCGCGTTGACTACCTTCGCCGCATTTTTGTCGGTTGGTGCTTTACCTTTACTGCCTTATGCCATCCCGGGTCTGGAGAGTCAGATTCAGTTCCTGACGAGTCTTGGTTTGGCAGGCGTCGTCTTCTTGGGTATCGGAATGCTAAAAAGTATCGTCTATGGCTTACCAGCAATGCGATCAGGACTCCGGACTTTGATCATGGGTACGGCCGCAGCGGGGCTGGCGTTTGCTACTGGGCATTTTGCGCAGGGGTTATTGGGGGGTTAGTTCTTCAGCGGTGAATAGACAATTTAACATAATATTTCCCTAAGAGCTGATATTCATTCGCGTACCCGCTATTGGAATTAACGGCGGATTTCTCGCTCTGTTCGCCCAATGAGTGTAGTTGCAGAATTGAATTTTTAAAGCACAACTCATGCTGAAATGAAAATTATTTAGCAAGGGCCAGTCGTCGACTAATTACTGCGCAACTTTATGAATTGTGGAAAAAATGGTGTCGATATCATTGATGCCAAAGGCTTAGCGTACAATTTTTTCCGTTTCGTGAACTGACCCCACCATTGCTCTGAATCCTGGGTGCTGCTGTATGTGAGGCGCTGGCTAACGGCACCGATGCAGACGAAAGATGGTAAGCAGGAACGACGGAACGTTGGCACACCACAAGGTGGCCCGTTATCGCCAGTTCTGGCAAACCTGTTTCTGCATTATGCATTGGATCGTTGGCTGACCGTTCGTCATCCGGATATCCCATTCTGCCGATATGCAGATGACGGAATACTGCGTTGTCGAAGTGAGCGTGAGGCTCAGTATCTGCATTCCCAGCTAGATATGCGTGAGGTGGACCCAATAGCTATTCACAGAGATGCCCAACAAACGAGTATACTGGCCTGTGTTTGTCCAGGCTGCTCGGATAAATCACCATCAGCTCCTTGCTAAGGCCAGGCTCACTCACGGGAATAGCCACCAGACTTCCATTTTGGACCTCCTCCCGTACAGAACTTTCAAGCACCAACGATGCGCCAAGTCCGACCTTAACCGCTTGCTTGACGGCTTCGGTGCTACCCAGCTGCATAGATACCGTCGGAAATGGCCCATGCTCACCGAAGTAGGTCGCCAAAAGCCGGCCAGTGCCGGTGCCGGGTTCGCCGCCGATCAGAGCCATGTTAGACAGCGTATCGCGGTCGATATCGGTTCGACGGGCTAACGGGTGACCAGGCGGAACGATTAGAACAACGGGCTCGTTACGCCACGCCTGAGCATGGAATCCGGGTAGATCATGCCACCACTCCATAATCGCCACGTCCAGCTCACCGTCCGATAAATGCCGTGCAATAGTCGGATTGGAATCTATTACCACATCCACCTCGGGCCCTACGCCCAGCTCCTTGTAACGACGGATGTAGGGCTGGAGCATATAAATCCCAATATTGGAGCTCGCCCCAACGCGAAGTCGAGCCTCCATAATGGAAGATCTCGCCTGCTCCTCCAGCCGGAGCAGACTTCGGGCAAAAGGCAACAAGGTTAAGGCAGCCCGGGTTGGCTCACAGCCAGAGCGCCCCCTGTGGACCAATAAAACGCCAAGTTGGTTTTCGAGTTTTTGAAGGTGCTGGGACAGTGTGGGTTGTGCGATGTCCAACTGGCGGGCTGCGGCCTGAAACCCGTTGTGGTCCAGCACCGCCACGAAATTCTTCAGCCAGACAAGATTCAGCATGGGCCGCTCTCGCGGCCACTGGGATCATTGATCGCATCACCCGGCCGCTCACCCCGAAGCACTTGCAGAATGTTCCGAGCAGCGCGTTGCTCGATAGCCAGACGCACCTGGCTGACTGCCGATCCGATGTGAGCAGTAAACAGCGTGTTGGGGTGGGCCCTGAGCCCCTGGGCGATCTCCCTCGGACGATCTTCTCTCGCCCAATCTTCCATCTCAAACACATCAGCGGCGTACCCCCCCAACTGACCGGATTGAAGCGCTTGCAGAACACTACCCTCATCCACCACAGATCCACGGCAGGGATTGATAAGGAATGCGCCCGGTTTCATTCCTGTTAGCGTTTCGCGATTAATGGTGTGGAGGGTTTGCTCATTGAGCGCCAGTGCCAGGATCACAATATCTGACTGGGCCAGCAGCATCTTGAGGGGAGTATGGGACAAACCCAGTGCCTGCTCATGCTGCACGGGTAAACGTTCCGGCTGGGAATAGATTAAATCCGCTCCCCATCCGTTCAGGCGCTGCGCCACCGCTTGGCCGATGGCCCCCATACCCACAATACCAATCCGTGAGCCTTCGATCCCCTGCCCATAGAAGCGTGGTGTCCAGCCAGTAAATTCACCGGATCGAACGAAGTGGTCCGCCGCCTTGACTTGTCGGGTGAGACTGATCGTCAGCCCGACCGTTAGCTCTGCAGTAGGCACGGTTAGCAAATCCGGTACAAATGTCAGCCAAACCCCATGACGCGTGCAGGCATCCACATCAAAGTTGTCATAGCCTTTCAGGGCTGCACCAATCACCTTCAAGCGCGGACACCCCTGTAGGAACTCCACTCCAACTCGGTCTGGCATGAACGCCATCATCGCATCAGCGTCTGCAACGCGCGCAGCCACTTCCTCCTGGGGCAACGTGGCGCCGGATTGGTTGGTGACCAGCTCGCAATCTTGGGCAAGTTCATCCAGAACACTGTCATGGATCTTATGGGTTATCACAACCTTGGGTTTCATCGACGTTCCTTATTTGAATTTCTTACGAAGGCGGCCACTGAGACTGTCCACGACGGTGACCATCAACAAGATGACAATGAGAATGGCGCTGACTTCCTGATACTGCATGATTCTCAGCGAGCCCATCAATTCGAAGCCAATACCACCGGCACCCACCATGCCCATTACGGTCGAGGCACGGAAATTGTATTCCCAGCGATAAATGGACACGTCCGCGAATTGAGGAAGTGCTTGTGGCAGCACGGCGTGATAGAGCACCTGCAAGCGAGTAGCGCCGGCAGCATCGGCCGCTTCCACTGGCGCCTCATCTACATGCTCAATCGCTTCGGCAAAAAACTTTCCAACCATGCCAATGGAGTGAAGACCGAGCGCCAGTACGCCAGGCAACGCCCCAAAACCAACAGCAGCCACGAAGATGATGCCCATGATCAGTTCCGGGACTGAACGCAAACCGTTTAAAAGGGTTCGAGTTACTTGGAACACCACCGGATGTGGAGAGGTGTTGCGCGCAGCCAGGAATGCCAGTGGCACAGACAAGGTTACTGCAATGGCAGTACCGGCAATGCTCATCGCAAGCGTGTCGATTAACGGCGACACCCAGCTGGCCACATTGGTGAAGTCAGGTGGAAGAGATTCGCCAATGAGTGTGCCTATGGCTGGCACGCCATTGGCAAGTGTATTGAAATTGAGCAGCCCTACGTACCAACTTGCGACAAAAATGATGAGCAGCACTAACAGCGACTGTCCGAGTTTTTTCCGCCAGCCTTTCGCGTGCTCATCCAGCACGGAGGCCGACGGGGCCGGCGACAGAGTCGCCGGTTCCGTCGTTGTATAGTTCATGGGGCACTCCTCACATTTTTGCGAAATCAAGATTGAGCAGGCCACCCATAGCGCGGATGACATCGTAATCTTCGTCGGTAATTGCCGCGAATCCCTCAGCCTTCAGGTTGTCGAGAATCTCCGGGTCATCGATCTGCAGAAAGGCTTTCTGAATGTTGCTCTTCAGCTCAGGGGCCAGGTTCGAACGCATGGCCCAGGGGTATTGAGGAAAGTCACCGCTGTAGCCCAGCACTTTGACCTTGCTCCGATCAATCAAACCGCGGTCCATCACATGCTCGAAGATAACTTCGGACAACCCTCCGGCGTCGGCATTGCCATTGGCGACGTTAACCGCAACAGCGTCATGGCTACCGACGAAATGAGCCTCATAGTCCTTTCCGGCTTCGAGCTCTGCCTTCTCAAGGAGTACGGTCTTGGGGATCAGGTGGCTGGAAGTGGATGCGCGGTCACCGTAGGCCATTTTCTTGCCTTTGATATCCGCGAAGGAGCCAACGCCAGAGTCCGCATTGGCAATAATGATGGAGCGATAAGTCGGCTTCCCGTCTACCACCATGGCGGCAAAGGGTTCAATGTCACTCTTACTCTTGGCCATCACATAGGACAACGGACCAAAGTAAGCCAGGTCAATTCGGCCAAAACGCATGGCTTCGATCATGGAGGAGTAATCGGTGGTAACAATCAGTTCTACTTCCTTACCAAGAGTGGTTTCCAGGTAATCCTTCAAAGGTTGGTTTCGCTTGATCAGTTCTGACGCGTTCTCATCCGGCAGCAAGGCAACTTTCAAAAGATCAGGGTCTGTATCTGCGGCATGGGCTGACCAATGGATGCCGAGCATCATTATCAGAGCCAGCAAAGAGTGAATCATTGTCTTCATTGTGCTATCTCCAGTACGTCTGTCGTTATCGGGGTGGTCTTAGGTTTATGGATGGCTGGTTTGCCTTCCGCAGCTACCACGCTGGGTGAACGGTGGTAAATCTCGTCCAGGTGTTTCGATTTCAGGTTTTCAGGAGCATCGTCAAAAACGATATGAGCGTTCGAAAGGCCGATGATCCGGTCTGCAAAACGCTGGGCGTATTCCAATTGGTGCAAGGAAATAACCGCGGTGATTCCATCTTCCTGACAAATATCGCGCAGTAGGCCGAGTACCTTTTCAGAAGTGGCCGGATCCAGGCTGGCAACGGGCTCATCGGCAAGAATCATGGATGGTTGCTGCACCAATGCTCTGGCGATTCCAACCCGCTGCTGCTGGCCGCCGGACAACTGATCTACTCGGGAAAGCGCTTTGTCAGCCAGACCTACGCGGTCGAGGCATTGCAGAGCCAACTCCAGGTCCTGCCGGGGCAGGGGAAGCAGGCTTCGCCAAGTACCGTGATACGCAAGTCTGCCTGTCAGCACATTCTGTAACGCGGTGTATCGTTCGATCAGCTGGTGATGCTGGAACACCATGGCGGTGCGGCTGCGGTGCTGTCGCAGGATTCTACGGTTGGTCAGTTCACCAAACTCGCCAGACACAACCTTCCCGGTTGTGGGCTTAACCAGGTGATTCAGTGAACGAAGCAGAGTGGATTTACCCGCGCCTGAAAGTCCCAGTAGCACGGTGAATTCGCCCTTGTGAAAGTGAACGTTGGTGGGTTTGAGCGCGAGGACGTTTCCCGGGTAGGTTACGCCCATACTCTCGACTCGAAGCATCACATTGGTTGATTGAGTTGGCGCCACAGGATCACCTTTTGCAATAAATAAGCTCGCCGTATTGCGAGTTACAATTGAACGGTAAAGCTGAGAGATGACACTGTCGTGTCACTGACGTGACAGGTTGATGAAGTGCTTTTGGTTCGCAAGGATTTTCCGAAGGGCTCTGTGAAATACATGGAGCTCAGCCAAAGTGGAACGAGCCACCCAGGAGCTTAAGCAACAAAAATTGCGTTCCACCGTCAGTCGGCGAATCTCACGGTACAGTTCGTCCGTGCTGAGTTCATCGAATTGCTTACCGACTATACTCTTGCCTTCGAGGAGGTCGGACGCGCTCTCCAATAGGTCGCGCTTCCAGGTGCTGACTATGGTGGGGTGGATCTGGAAACGGGCAGCAATTCAAGGTGTGGCCTTAAGGGTGGGCAAGGACAGCCTTGCACTTACTAATTCGAAATAAAGTAAGCGAACATTACCCAGAGATAGAAGCCAAATCCGGATGGCCAAAAAACGATTTCAATAGTCGTGGCAATTTTTGCAAACGTCGAAGCTGCCGGTAAACAGTGCTCCGAAGTTGTTCTTTGCTGTTAATGATCTTTTTACCGACGTGATGGTATTTGATATAGCCCCAAACAGACTCGTCAGGATTCAGCTCCGGCGAGTACGGCGGCAGGAAGAACAACCTGAGCTTGCCGTCGAGACTCTCAACATAGTCTCGAACCCGACGAGCATGATGAACCGGGTGGTTATCGAGGATCAGGAAAACCGGCTTGTCAACGTCTTGCACCAGAGCCTTGAGGAAACCAAGAAACGCATCGGTGTTCATGTTGCCCTGAATGGTCTTAAAGCGAAGCTCGCCGCGAGGCGAGATGGCCGAGATCAGATTGATGCTGAAGCGACTGCCCGTATTACGGATGATCGGAGTTTCACCCCTGGGTGCCCAGGTGGTGCCACTGTGATAATCAGACCGAATGCTGGCTTCATCGCCGAAATAGATGGTGGCGCCGACTTTTTTTGCTTCCTTGCGAATTTCCGGGTAGGTCTCTTCTTTCCATTGTTTCACGGCCTCTGGTTTTTGCTGGTAGGCCCGATGCAGGGGTTTCTGAGGCGTCAGCCCCAGGTTTCGAAGCAGACGACCGACCGAGACATCGCTTAACCGGACGTTGAACTTTTGCCGGATGAGCTCACGCACTCGGCCCCGAGTCCACAGGGCAAAATCAAACTTCAACTGGTCCGGCGTAAAGGTCGTTATCCAGATATACAGCTCCCGGATCTGAGCACCGCTCAGTTTCTTGGGACGACCGGAAATCTGCTTGGCCTTGAGCGCGTCAAAGCCACCCTCGCGGTAGGCAGCCAGCCATTCATAGATTCGTGCTCGGCTCATCCCCAGCGCTTTGATGACGACTTCTGGACTCTCGCCATCCATGACCCGTTGAACGGCGCGAACGCGAATGGCTTCTAATGTTTTGTGATCAAGTTTACGACCGTCATCGTGGCGCATGTGTGTAAATATCCGATAAGCTTGGCGAACGGAGCCTACATTATAAATGATGTTCGCTTACTTTCGAACCCATTAGTAGATGCATTTTACTTGGCCAGCGTAATAGGGCAAAAGTGCCTTGAGCGCATCTAAATTGTCACCCTGAATTAGCATGTTAATCGTACCCCGGTCACCATAGCTCAGCTCAGGAACTTCTTCTAACAGGCGATACGGGGTGCGCTCAGCAATGCGCTCATCTTCGTCTCTGGTCAGCCATCGTAATGTTGGCATGGATTCTATTTCTTCCTTTAGAACGTTGATCTGTATTTAGGCTTTACGGGG
Source organism: Marinobacter sp. GH_1 (assembly GCF_048595985.1). Classification (NCBI taxonomy): domain Bacteria; kingdom Pseudomonadati; phylum Pseudomonadota; class Gammaproteobacteria; order Pseudomonadales; family Marinobacteraceae; genus Marinobacter; species Marinobacter sp. GH_1. The sequence goes on from NZ_CP184460.1 coordinate 1,477,919, forward strand.
GAAAATTTACACTCTTTTCATAGTAATTTTTGCTCTATCCTGCGGAGAGAAGCGTTTAATGTCGTGCGGCTAACTCCAAAATGCTGCGCCACCTCAGTCTTGGTGATCTTCGGGTCCAATAACATCGCGGCGGCTTTCTGTGTGTCCGTCTTGGACAACGCCGGCTTCCGGCCGCCCTTGCGCCCCCTGGCCCGAGCAGCCTCCAATCCAGCCATTGTCCGCTCCCGAATCAGGTCTCGCTCAAACTCAGCCAGGGCCCCGAAAATATGGAATACCAGGCGGCCGCCTGAACTGGTGGTGTCGATGGATTCCGTCAGGGACTTAAAGCCAATCCCACGATCCTGGAGGTCCTGAACAATCTCCACCAGGTCCTTCAATGATCGGGCGAGGCGGTCCAGCTTCCACACGATCAGGATATCGCCCTTCCGGAGCGTACGGAGACACTGCGACAGCTCAGGTCGCTCCCGGAGAGTTCCGGTGAATTTTTCCTGAAACACCTGTTCAGCCCCGGCTTTCTCCAGGGCATCCACTTGGAGTTCGGGGTTTTGGTCTTGGGTGCTGACGCGTGCATAACCTATGATCATAAAAGGCACCTTTTCTGTTCATAGATTGTTGTACGTGATTGTTGGACGCGAAACAAGCCGAAATTGGGTAATTTTGAGGGGTGAACGAGAGTGTCCAACAAACGACCATTTTCTGTTCAAAAACATAGCCCGGCAAAGCGCGGGACCTTAGGTCAGGACAAGGGCGCGGCCGCAACACTAGAGTGACAACGCAATGGCTGCCGTCCAAGCCAGGATGAAACAAAAGCGAACATTGGGGAGCTTTGCAAAGATACACGCTCCCACCGGAAAGCGGAACTTTCTGCCTCTCCGGGACGGTAAGTTCGCAGTAGTTTTATAAACGTCCTTGGAAACGGGACAGAACTACTCTCTAGTCTGGCGCCATTAAATAGTTGACGCGGCCCTATCTCTCAAATACCTAGAATAGGACTACTACTGCAAACGATCACCCGCATCGCTCCGCGTGTAATGGCAACGTAGAGGTTCTGCTTTGTCAGCTGGTCACCGTTGAGGATGACCACGACTTCAGCCTCCAGGCCTTTGAGCAGTAGGGTACTGCCAACACCTCTGTTAGGGATTTTTCTGCCTTTTGCTCGATAGTTTTCCCGAACTTGGAGAGCCGCTTCTTTTAAAGTAACTCCTTTTTGGTGAGCTGAACGTAGCGATTCGATACCACTGAAAAGAAGGGCTGGGCGGAAAACCCGGGTGCCGTTCATGGTGTGACAAACTTCCAAATACCTGGCCGCGGTGTCGTAAGAGGGGGTCTTCTGGAAGTTCAGAGCTTCTAGTTCCGCCGGTGAAGGCGACTTTCTTGAGCGTCCGCTATTGATCGTGGCAAGTCGTTTAGCTAGTTCGACAGAAGAAACACCGGTAATGGTACTTTGCGCAAATGCAGCGAGTACAGAGAGCCCATTCTCAGCTCCAGGGTTAAAATCCTCTGCGAACCCAATCAGTTGGTTCAGCGAGACCGCCTCAACCACAACAGCTCCTGGGGTCTGTTTTGCGCAGTCATGATGCCCAGTTACGTTGGTCGCTTCGCCAATAACAAGTACCCGCGCACCAGGTTTTGATATTGTCGTCTTCGCGGCCTGACGTCTAACCTCCGCATCATTTCCGCTGCCGAGTGGGTGCCACTCGACGCCAAGGGATGGAGCCTGCCGCAGGTCAATTGCACGTCCTGCAAGAAGCTCTCCACGGGCGAAAAGAAGCCAATGCCCTAAATCTTCGGCTCCAGCATTTTTCCAACGCCAGGGCGTATTAAGTTCCCCTGAAGCTGGGAAAAATCTGCTGACTTCTTGTTCCCAGTCGACCAAGACATTCCCACCAAAACTGAATATCGCCTGCATTGGATCCCCTAACACGCAAGTACGAAGTTCTTGGGCGAGAGCGCAAACGATTGCATGCTGAACAGTGTTGCAATCTTGGTACTCGTCAACAATCACACGGTCGTATGAGGCTTGAAGTAATGCCCATAAGTGACGACGCTGAAGTAAGATGCTCGCGGCTTGGCGTATAGCAGGATAATCCCGACGAGGATTTAGTACGTCAGTGATGCTGGGGTCATGTCCAGAGACGGAGGGAAACATCTTGATGAGTTTCAGTGCCCAGCCATCTATTGTTACTAACCGGTACCGATTGCTGGAAACACCAGCACGATTGAGTCGTGTTCGAAGAGCAGCTACCCCGGCATTGGTATGGGTTAAGACTAAAATTGGCTTCGAACCGGAATGAGCCTTAAGCGCTTCAGTTATAAGTTCCGTTTTCCCACATCCGGCTGGAGCCATCACGGACCCTCGATCAATAGCCAAGAGATCGATTTCAGGCATCCCGCATCTCCACCCAAATGGAAAGCTCACTCATTATTGTGAGTAAATCTGGCGCTGATCGGTTTAGTGCAGGAGCAATAATGTCTCTGGTCACTGCCTCCATAATTCCTATGCTTTTGAACCAGCCTCTTTTTTGGCTGGCCGCCCTGCCAAGGCAAGCCCGGGTTTCCTGTGAGAGCGCGCCTGTCGTTAGTTGCTCATCGATAATCGTCTGGGATCCCATCGTGCCATCTGACACCGTCCTCAAGTGGCTATCAACCAAGTCCTCGTGATGCTCAATTGCACGATAGAGAAGGTCAATGCAAGCATCGCTTGGTAGGCTGTTAAACAATTGTTGTTCAAGAAATAAGGGAGCCTGCCAATGCAGTACTTGCCCATGATTTTGAGTAAATTCGGCTTCTAATAAGGGGTTTGGTTGGATATCAGCATCTCTCACCACCATGACCCGATAGCCGAGCTTTTGAAAGGCTAAAGCTCGCTCGTAAGCTTTGTCTGGGTGGCCGCCACCAATGTCGACGAGGGATGCGCCTAAAGCGGTGAAAGAAGGGGCACCATGGTCCGCTCTATATACATCAACTCCTCTTAAAAAACCCACCTCCGTTGCGCCTTCACAAACGATGACACTCCGAGCGAGAAAGGCCTCTGGGAACAGGCGTATCGTCCCTTGGAGTTGGTCGGTCTGGCCTATATTTGCAACAAAGTGATCATCAGCTGTTGGGCGAATTACCGTAAGCTGGGAACCATTGAGTTCTCTCAATGCGATAGGGGAGTGTGTTGTTGCAAAAACCTGGCGTTGTGGCTCCGAGTCCTTTGAGCCAAGTGACCGTAATAGACTGACAACACGATGTGGCTCCAATCCATACTCCAGCTCATCTGCGAGAACAATCGTCGATCCCGTGACTGTATGGCGCTGTAGTCCCGAAATTAAGAGCCTGCTAGAACCTACACCCATAGCCTTAAGTGGAATACCCTCGGCGTTGTGGAGGGCAATAGTTCCTGATCCAAACGAGACTGAATGTGAGTCAAGTAAGGCTTGCGCGCTACCACCGACATTCACTCCAAGGTCGCTTGCTGTATCCGTGACGATACCAAGTGCATCGGCAAGTTGGCTATTGGCTTGAGTGCCAAATGCCTCACGGGCATCACGCTCTGCCTGGATCAGTGCAGCTGAAGCATCCGCACGCTCTTCCGTCAGCTTGTTTAGAACTGACCCTCTTTGCCAACTTAAATTGTAGTCAGAGCTAGTCCCAATCCGCGTTGGCGCCAACATGACTTTCTCCCTCCAGGCGACCTGGCGAACAATGCCTTCAGCATTCGAACGTTCGGAATGTATCGTCCAGGAGGGTTCAAGGTCGCTTTCTACTGTCAGGGAGACCTGCAAAACCGGTTCTAGATTTGTTTGCGGCTCATCGTAGAGTTGGCTTTTGGCAGCGTCATAGCCTTTGAGAAATATTCCATAGGCATCGATCGACAAAAGTTCCTCAGGGAGCATGCCCACTATGATATGAACTTGGATCGGATTGGAGGTATCCATCCTATGAAAATCAGTATCAGCGAAAGGCACGTTTCGGCGAGCCCCAAGGCAAAGATCAATAGCATCTAGAACGGTCGATTTTGAACTATCGCCTGGACCAATTAAGCAATTCATCCCTGGCTCCGGTTGCCAACTTAGTTTCTTAATCCCCCTGAAATTTTTGATTACGATCCATCTGATGCAGGCCACTTACTATCTCCTTTCCGACCAATGCAAAACGGAAAGTCTAGCCTATTAAGACATGTCCGGGGTATGAGGCTTCTCAATTGCTGAGTCCACCTAACAAACGTAGGCGTTCCTGCGGCCGTTATTGCCCCATTTGAATGTTCGCTTTGCGACCAGGTTGGCCAGCAGAGAACAATCTTTTGAGCCATACTTAAAGGCCCTTACCCTCCGAAGAGGGCCACGTCATGACGTTTCCTACCAGCAAAGTTCCCTGGAACAAAGGGAAGCTCGTCGGCCAGAAGCTGCCGCTCAAACTCGAACAAATATGGGCTATCCGTATTCGGTTAGAGATAGCAAAGAACATCCGCGAGCTGGCGATGTTCAACATGGCAATTGACTGCAAACTCCGATCCTGCGATCTGGTAAAGCTATTGGTTCGAGATATTTCCAGAAACGGTGAGGTTCTGGACCGGGCGCAAGTCATCCAGCAGAAGACCAGTCAGCCTGTTCAGTTTGAGATAACCAAAAAGACGCGCGAATCGGTCGAAGCATGGATCGAGTTGCGTAGACTCTCAGGGATGGATTATTTGTGGCCGAGCCGGATGCGAAAGTTCGACCATATCACTACTCATCAATACGCCCGTCTTGTCAAAAAGTGGATTACGAGCATTGGACTTGACCCTTCCGTCTACGCAACCCATTCAATGAGACGTAGCAAAGCGACATTGATTTACAAGAAGACCAAAAATCTTCGAGCCGTTCAGTTGCTGTTGGGGCACACGAATATGTCGAGCACCGTGCGGTACCTTGGTGTCGAGGTCGAGGATGCTCTGGAGATAGCTGAGAGTATTGAGATCTAGGTGCGTAACTTGTGTCCTTGGTCCCTTTGGATGCCTCAGACGCTGCAAGCCCCGGTCGATGATCACCCTCGGGTTACAGGCTCCTCCCGTCGCTTTATGAATATTACTTTTGTGCCATTAGCGGACACTAAATCTTGTCACCAGGTGATCAAAAACCAATCGAACACGTTGTGGTACTGGACCACGTTGAGGGCGATAAATAAATAAATCCCAAGGCTCAGGCTCGGCCTCTTCTAACACTCTCACAAGTTTCTCTTGGCGTAATAAGTCTTGGGCCAAAAAGTCAGGAATTTGAGCAAACCCCAGTCCATTTTGTACACCCATTAATTCAGCTTCGGCGTCGGCACTTCGAAAACGTGTTATGGATGGCATCCACTGTCTGTCCATGGAAAAAACCCATGGCCAAAGCTTTCCCGTATTGCGATCTACTAACCCTGTAACCGGCAAGTGGTTTAGATCTTCAATAGACGCAGGCCTTCCCACTCTATCTATTAAGTCAGGCGAAGCCACGACATACAGATTAATTTTGGCGAGCTGGCGGGCAATAAATCGACTATCCCTCATGAAGCCGATACGAATCCCAATATCTATTTTTTCGTCAACTACATCCACGCGCTCGTCACTGAGTGTCAGGTCTATATCCAGTTGAGGGTGTACTGTTGAGAGTTCCATTAATGCTGGCATCAAGCATTTATGACCAAAACCAACAGGCGCTGCGATACGAACCCGCCCTTGTAATTCATTACCCGAGTCAGGGGCACTTGTTTGAAACAATTCATCTACAGCGCGCAGGCGTTCTTTTGCGATCACAGCAAATTTTTCTCCAACCAGGGTCACTTGTATGTGTCGCGTATTTCGATGAAATAAAAGCTCCCCTTGCAATCGCTCTAACTCCTTCACTGCTCGCGTCACTGCCTGAGGAGAAATTCCCAGACGGTTAGCCGCTTCTTTAAAGCTGCGAGACTCTGCAGCAGTACAAAATATCCGGAGCATTTCCAATCTGTTAAGCATCACAGTCACACTCAGGTTTGGTATGCATACACAAATATTATTCCAAAATCTGGAATTGTCAAATCAAAACGTTTCCATTTATTGGTTTTTGAAGGTGAGGGATGATTTGCATGTCAGGTAGACATAGTCATTCATTCAACTGATTTGAGGATATTAACTATGAGTAGTGTTTTAGCAAACAACATCAGCGGTAAGGTCGTTGTGATCACTGGTGGTAGCAGCGGTTTAGGCGAGACCACGGCAAGGCATTTAGCCAGTCTTGGCGCATCTGTTGTTTTAGGTGCCCGACGCATCGACAAGCTTGAAGCTATTGCTGCTGACATACGCACAGCAGGCGGAAAAGTTGCGGTTCAAGCGACAGATGTGACTAGCCAGGACGAAGTGAAGGCCCTTGTAAATCTTGCACAAGAGCGCTTCGGTAAAGTTGATGTGGTTATCAATAATGCAGGGTTAATGGCGATTGCACCGTTAGCTGAGACTCGAGTTGACGAATGGGATCGCATGATTGACATCAACGTTAAAGGTCTGCTGTATGGAGTGGCCGCAGCGCTTCCGATCTTTCAGGAACAGGGATCCGGCCACTTTATCAATATTTCGTCCGTAGCGGGTATCAAAGTATTCAGTCCCGGCGGCACGGTTTATAGCGGAACCAAATTCGCTGTTCGCGCAATTGCCGAAGGCTTGCGCCATGAAGTTGGGGGTAAAATTCGTTCAACAATCATTTCACCAGGTGCAGTCGAATCTGAATTAAAACATGGAAGTTCAGATGCTCAGGGTGCAGCCTTTGTAAAAGATTTTTATCAGCAAAATGAAATTCCATCTGAATCTGTTGCTCGTGCTATCGCATACGCAATTGAGCAGCCTGCGGATGTGGATATCAACGAGATTGTTCTGCGCCCAACGGTTCAAGAATTTTAATTCGTTTAATAAAAGACCTATTAACCAGCGGGTGATTTAACCACCCGCTGAATATTCAGATTGTGAGGTTATTGATGACTGCGTTAAACGGACAAATGCGTGCTTTGATATTAGATAGCTATGAAGAAGGTACAGTATTCCGGGATGCCCTGATTAACTTACCCTCTCCATCAGCAGGTCAGGTGCAAGTAAAAATATTTGCGAGTGGCGTCAATCCTATTGATTACAAGATCCGCCGAGGTATCGCGCCTTATGCCATGCCGGAATTACCCGCAGTACTTGGCACCGATTTGGCTGGAGAAGTTGTTGCTATCGGCGACGGCGTCACCGACTTTGCAGTAGGCGATGCAGTTTATGGTCTGACTGGCGGAGTGCGAGGACTGCAAGGCTCATTGGCTGAGTATGCCAACGTAGATGCTGAGTTACTTGCTCTCAAACCGAAAAATTTGTCCATGCGTGAAGCTGCGGCTTTACCTCTGGTTACACTTACCGCTTGGGAAGGTTTGGTTGACAAGGCGAATGTTAAAGCGGGCCAGAAAATCCTTATCCAGGGTGGAGCTGGCGGAGTTGGGCATGTAGCTGTGCAAATTGCTAAGGCCTTAGGTGCCGACGTTTATGCCACTGCATCGACTGGAAAACAACAACTCCTCAAGGCGCTTGGTGCCACGCCAATTGATTATCACACTGCAAGCCCTGCTGAGTACGTGGACGCATACACCCAAGGCAAAGGATTCGATATCATTTACGACACTGTCGGTGGCTCTGTACTCGATGCCTCATTAGGTATCATTGCACATTATGGACATATTTTAAGCTGTGCTGCATTCAGCTCACATAACCTGGCACCGTCGTCATTACGCTCTGCAACATTGTCAGCGATTTTTGTGTTACACCCACAGCTCAGCGGAGAGGGGCGCAAACATCATGGTGACATTCTGCGGCAAATTACGGCTCTTGTTGAAGCTGGACAAATTAAGCCAATACTCGATCCGTTACGCTTTTCCCTTGACACGGCCATGGATGCACATAATGCCGTAGAGTTGGGGTCCATGGGTAAAGTCGTTATTGATGTAATTGCTTAAAAAGACATTGTTGAGGATGCATATGAGCCCAAGAAAACTAATTCGAACTGTTCGCTTCCATGAATTAGGTGGCCCCGAGGTATTAACTATTGACTCGCTGGCGAGTCCAAGTTTGCAGGCCACTGATGTTCGTATTGCGGTCAAAGCTGTTGGGCTCAATCGTGCTGATGCCATGTTTAGGCGAGGCCACTATATAGAAAAGGCTGACTTCCCTTCGCGAATCGGCTATGAAGCATCCGGGATAGTCATTGAAGTCGGGGAAGAGGTGAATCATTTACGCCTTGGGGAAGAGGTTTGTATTGTCCCTCAGATGGGGCTTTCCCAGAATGGCTGCTACGCAGAAGAGATTGTCGTACCAAGTGAATATGTGGCACTCAAACCGGCAGGGCTAACCTTTGCTGAAGGCGCAGCAGCTTGGATGCAGTACCTGACAGCTTATGGCGCTTTGGTCGAAATTGCTAACGTGCAAAAAAGCGATGCAGTACTGATAACCGCCGCATCGAGCAGTGTTGGATTGGCTGCGATTCAAATTGTGAATTCTCTGGGGGGTATCCCTATCGCTACAACTCAAACAGGAGCTAAAAAGGCTGCTGTGCTCAAGGCTGGCGCGGCCCATGTGATTGCAACCCAAGAAGAACCGCTACTGGATAGCTTGAGAAGCATCTTGGGAGCAAACAATTTAAAAATGGCATTTGATGCTGTCGGTGGGCCGCAGATAGCTGAAATTGCTGAAGCAATGAGCCCTGAAGGAACAATAATAGTGCACGGAGCATTAAGTCCCGAAACAACCCCTTTTCCCTTAAAAATAGCACTTCGTAAAAGTCTGACAGTTAGGGGGTATGTGTTTACTGAAGTTATAAAAGACATCGAGCGTTTTCGCAGAGCAAAGCAATTTATCCACTCGGGTTTATCCGAAGGAACACTCAAGCCTGTCATTGATCGAAGCTTTAAATTTGAAGAGATAGTAGCAGCGCATCACTATCTGGAGTCAAATCAGCAGATTGGTAAAATAGTGGTCGAACTTGATTAACAGTTCGTAGCTTCCGCTAGTCTCTGGCCGGCGCATAATTCACCGCCAGAACAATAAGAAAAAGGGGTAGTGTATGGTAATTAGCGATCTTCTCTGGCGGCGTCCGCGCCATCACATGGATGTCGATGAAAACCACGACCACGTGCACTGGGTGGAACTTTTCTTCGATCTGGTCCATGTAGTGACAATTTTCATTCTGGGAAATTACCTGTCCCATCATCTGGGGTGGCAAGGATTCTGGGTGTTTACCGGACTGTTCCTGGCAATTTTCTATGCCTGGGCAGACAGCTCGCTCTATAACTCGCTGTATATCTCCACGGACATGCCGCATCGCGTGGTGATGGCACTTAAGATTGTCACGATGATGACCGTCGCGGCGGCGATTCCCGACGTGGCCGGTGAAGGCTGGACGTATTTCGCGCTGGCCTATGCGTTGAATCGGGCGCTGACGGCCTATCTTTACTGGCGGGCGCGCTGTACCGACAACGCGGCCAATAGACTGGCGCAGGAACAGGCGCGGAATTTTTTCGTGTTGGCCGGGGTGTTCGCGCTGTCGGCTTTTTTGCCGACACCGGTTGCCTACTGGGTCTTTGCCGCCGGCGTGGCAGCAATCCAGCTGCAGTACATGCTGCCGCGCGTGGGCACGCTCCGCTTCGAACGCTTTGTGCCTCAACTCGGACACATCTCGGAGCGCTTCGGCCTTCTGATGTTGATCTTGCTGGGTGAAGGCTTCTTTAAACTGGTGGTCACGCTGGCCGACAAGGGCGTCTACAGCGTCAGCGCGGGTACGCTGTTCAATGTGACCATGGGCGGCTTGTCCCTCTTCGCGCTGGCCTGGACTTATTTCGACTGCGCCGGCAATGAAAAACCGAAGAGCCTCACCAGTGCCGTGCTGCTGAGATACTGGTTTGCTCACATCGTGATTTTGTGGAGTGCGGTGACGATTGGCGTTGCGCTGGCCGGACAAGTCTACGTCGGCCTGTGGGAGCCTTATCCGCCCGGCTACGCCGCGCTTGGCTCGGTCGGCCTAGCGGTGTTTTTAGCTTCGCTATGGGCGCTGCGTCGAACCGTGACTGATGCCACCGACAAATACCACAGCGGCGGTCTGAGGCTGTTCGGCATTGTCATGGCACTGGTTGTGCTAGCCGTTCATCCCCTCGTACCGTCGATTGTCAGCAACGGGCTTTGGGTCCTGGCGCTGTTCTCGCAGATTGGTGTGCCGATTTTTCTGGCGCTAACCCGAATTTCTCATGCGGCATAAAAAGAAGCGGCTGAAAGTGCTATAGTTTCAGGACCTTACACCATCACCAAAGCACCAACAGCCGCTTCCAAAATGGTACCTGAAAAACTGACCTTCTCGCCACTCGTTCGCCGTAAAATTGAAGCCGATTTCTCCGGTGGTCATATCACCTCCGATGCCGGGTTGCTCCTGCTTCGGGAAGTCGACAAACAACACCGCCTGACTCAGCGTCTGGCCTCGGTGCTTAACGATTCACGGAATCCAATGCTGGTGCGGCACAAGCTGGAAACCATGACTCGGCAACGAGTCTTCGGCGTGGCGGCAGGATACGAAGACCTGAACGATCATGAGGCGCTGCGTTTTGATCAGGCCCTGCAAACCGCGGTTGGTAAAGAGAGCGATTTAGCCGGTAAATCCACGCTGTGCCGGATGGAACAGCAAGTAGACAGACACTCGGTGGTCAAGGCCCACGAATTGCTATGGCAGCATTTTATCGAACAGCACGAGACACCGCCGAAGGAAATCGTGCTGGATTTTGACGGTACCGATATCCCCGTTCATGGCGACCAGCCCGGCAAGTTCTTTAACGCTTATTACGACCACCACTGTTACTTTCCGCTGTACGTGTTCTGCGGCCGTCACCTGCTGGTGAGCTACCTGCGCACCAGCAACCGCAGTGACAGCCGACACAGCTGGGCCATTCTGGCTCTGCTGGTGAAGTTTATCCGGCAATATTGGCCCGATACACGCATCGTGTTCCGGGGTGACAGTGGCTTCTATCGGCCTCGTCTATTGAGCTGGTGCGACCGGAATAATGTGGATTACCTGGTCGGCATCAGCAAAAACAGCCGGTTGATTAAAGACGTGGAGGCGCCATCACAACTGGTCCGTGACACGCACCAGAAAGTCGGTGAAAAAGTCTCCGCCACTTATCGGTTCCGGTACCAGGCGCATTCCTGGAAGTTCCCTCGCTGGGTGGTGGCCCGCCTGGAAGAAGGCGAGCTTGGCTCCAATCCTCGCTTTGTCATCAGCTCCCGCTATGACGACGGTTTTAAGCTCTATTACGAACAGTACTGCGCCCGAGGCGATATGGAAAACCGGATCAAGGATCAGCAGCTGTATCTGTTCGCGGATCGAACGTCGAGCGTTCAGTGGTGGACCAATCAATGGCGGCTGATCCTGTCCGGCTTCGCTTACACCTTGTTCGAGCGGTTACGAGCGCACCTGAAAAAGACGCCGTTCGAGCGGATGAGCGCCAACAACCTGCGGCTGAAGCTGATCAAGGTTGGCGCGGTCATCATCCGCAATACCCGCCGAATCCGGGTGCTGATGAGTGATAGCTACCCCTACAAAGACGAACTCACGGATCTGGTACGCCGCCTGGTTCCGGGGTAGATGCCCGGGCTCCCCCGGCCCGATGCAATGGGGGAAAGGGGGCAGTGCGTCCAAGCAATAGAAACTGATCAATTATTAGGCGTTCATGACCGCATCTGAGCGGCCATGGCGGTAACCCGCTCAGTCTGCGAGACTTGCTGGGTAACTATGAGAAATCCGGGCTAAGAGATGCGCGCCGGTCTGATAAAATGCTGTGATGGAACATGGCTACGCCCATGCAATTTGACAGATAGCCGCCAGGGATTTGATGGGTTCTTCTTATGCTCATTAAGCCGTAGAACCACATTCTTTTCGGAAGCATTCATCAAGCCGGCCTTTTTGTTTTCGTGATCAGTGATTGTCCGTTGGCGCTGTCCACGCCGGCGCTTCGTCCTCAGTTCGCCGTGCGTCCTCCCGCATGGCGTGCCCCAGTGACTCTTCGAGCTTCACGAACAACTCCCCGTAGCGCCGGCCGGTGGCACCTCGGGATGGACCACCTCGCTGACCGTTGGTGCCCTGGGCTTAGACCTGTTTGAGCACAGTCAGAATGCGATTCACAAGGCCACCGGCAGTGACAAGCCCGAAGGCTGGGATCACCAGATCTCCGAAGGGGGCGAGCCTACCTTGCGGTACCACGCGGCCTACCACCAGTACCTGGATGGCAGTGAGCCGGGCAGCAAGTTCAAGGTGACCTACTTTGGGAGCGTCGGATACCTCACTGAATTTGGCGCCGCCCTGGTGTTCCGGGGAGGGCTGATTTCGTCGCCGGATAACCGCTTCAACCTGGAATTGATGGCCTACGGTGAGCGGGCGCCCAGCGTCTCCGCGGTCGGCGGTCGGGAGAACTACTTCTGGGGTGGCCTGTCGGTGAAGGCCAGGGCCTACAACGCTTTTCTGCAGGGTCAGTTCCGGGATTCTGATCACGAACTCAGTGCCAATGATCTGAATGTGCTGCTAGCGGAAGTCTGGGCCGGTCACACCCACACCCTCTGGGACAACATGGAGCTGAGCTACGTGTTGCGTGTGCAGAGCTCCGAAATCAAGAACGGTACCGGTGATCGCACCCTGGCCTGGGGCGGACTGGTGCTGAGCAAGCGCTTTGGCAGTCACTGACAACCGGTGTACATCACCCTGGGAAATACCATGTATACCGCTGAACAATTGGTTTTCAGCAAGAGCAGGGCGCATGGTTAGGCTCAGGCATTACTGGAAACGGAGAAACGATATGAGCAACATCGTTGAAGTAAACGACAGCAACTTTGATGCGGCCGTTGGTCGTAACGACAAGCCGGTCCTGGTCGATTTCTGGGCACCCTGGTGCGGCCCCTGCAAGACCGTTGGCCCCATGCTTGAGGAAATCGCCGACGAACTGGGCGATGACCTGGTGGTGGCCAAGGTCAACGTGGATGACAGCCCAGAAACGGCGGCTCGCATGGGAATCCGCAGCATCCCGACCCTGGCGCTGTTCCGCGAGGGCGGCGTGGTGGCCCGGCAGACCGGTGCCGGCACCTTGGGCCAGTTGCGGGCCTTCGTCAAAGGCAACCTGTAATTCACCGGCTCGAATCAACACCCTCTTGTTATGGGAGGGTGTTTTTGTGTGCCGGTTGCGCTGCCCGCCAATGCTGGTCAGACTTATCCGGGTCCATTGCCATCATTCAGGTACCCCACGATGAAAACCCAGGAGCTGCAACTCCTCTATATTTTCGACGCCATCATGACCGAGCGCTCGGTGACCCGAGCCGCCGAGCGTCTGGCCATGACCCAGCCGGCGGTATCCAACGCAATTTCCCGGATGCGCCAGATCTGGAGCGACCCGCTGTTTGTCCGCAAAGGTCGTAACATCGAGCCAACGTCTTATGCCTTGAGCCTCTGGGACCAGGTAGGCGGGCCCATGTACGCGCTAACCAACGCGGTTTCAGCCACTCAGTTCGACCCCGCTAATTCCAAAAGGAAATTTCGCATCGCCGCTACCGACGTGATCGTTGAGATGGTCTGGCGCCAGTTAATCGAATTGCTGGAGCAGGAGGCGCCCGGTGTCGATCTGCACGCGGTCCCGTACACGCCCGATGGCACCTACGACGATCTGCGCGAAGCCCACGTGGACCTGGCGGTTGGCGTTCTGAACCAGCACGACCACAGCCTGCGGAGCACCTGGTTGTTTGAGGGTGGCTACGTGCTGGCGATGCGCGAAGGACATCCGCTGGCGGGTAAGCCGATCACCATGGAGGAATTCCTGGAGGCCCGGCATTTGCTTGTGTCCATGTCGGGCGACGCCCATGGTTTCGTGGACAGCTACCTGGACCAGAAGGGGCAAAGCCGCCGGATTGCCGCCACCGTCAATCATTTCTCCATCGTGCCGCAGGTGCTTCGGGAGACAAACCTGATTGCGGCGGTGCCGGAGCTCATCAGTCAGGACTGCGGTTTTGTGAACGGGCTCTGGATGGGAGAGCTGCCCTTTGAGGTTGATCCCACCAGCATGTACCTGGTCTGGCACGCCCGCCATGACCGGGATCCCGGCATTATCTGGATTCGGGACCACCTCGAGCGCCTGCTGCGGGATCGCTGGCGCGAAATCATGACCACCTCGCCCTGCGGGCGGCACCTGAAAGCGGTCTAGCCGGCCAGAGAAGTCGCCGCCACGGATTGTGGGGTTGGCCAGGTAAGCGCCGGCCTCAGACTGGAAGAAACAAGAAAGGAGATCGTGCTTTCAAAGGTCATGTGTTCTGCGCAACGAAAAAGGGGGCTAACAGCCCCCTCTTAACATTATGCTTCAGCTAACTCTTTCAAGGTAAGGGTAGTCAATATACCCTTCCGCACCCTGGGAGTAAAAAGTCGCCGGATCTGCTTCGTTGAGCTCGGCGCCAAGCTTCAGGCGCTCCGGGAGGTCCGGGTTGGCAATGAAGGGCACGCCAAAGGCGACAGCGTCGGCCAATCCGGATTCGATGGCTTGTTCTGCTTCTTCACCGGTGTAGCCCATGTTGAGGATCAACTTGCCCTTGAAGTGTTCGCGGACCGGAGTAATGACGTCCGCTTGCTGTTCCCCGAAAAAGTCGCTGCGCATCAAATGAACAAAGGCCAGGCCGTAGTCGTTCAGGCGCTTGGCGAGCCAGGTAACCAGACCGACCGGATCACTGTCCTTCATGCTCTGGAAGCTGTTGAGGGGGCTCAGTCGAACACCGACGTTCTCGGAACCGAACACTCCGGATACGGCTTCAATCACCTCCAGCAGAAGTCGGGCGCGATTTTCGATCGGGCCACCGTAGGGGCCTTCTCGATGGTTGGAGCTATCACGCAGGAACTGGTCCAGCAGATAGCCGTTGGCGCCATGAACCTCAACACCGTCAAAGCCGGCGCGCTTGGCATTCTCGGCGGCGGTGCGGAAACCGTCGATGATGGCCGGGATTTCGCTGTCGGCCAGTGCGCGGGGAACCGTGTAGGACTTCTTACCTTCCGGTGTGTGCACTTCATCGCTGGTGATGGCAATGGCGCTGGGCGCTACCGGATCCTTGCCATTGTTTAACACCGGGTGGCAGGCGCGGCCACCGTGAAAGATTTGCAGATAAATCTTGCCACCTTTGGCGTGTACCGCATCAGTGACTTTCTTCCAGCCTTCAACTTGCGCCTCGGAATAGATACCGGGCTCGCGCCAGAAGGCCGAATTGCCTTCAATAGCCATGGTCGCTTCAGTGATGATCAGGCCGGCAGAGGCACGCTGGGCGTAATACTCAACCATCATATCCGTGGGAACGTGATCAGCGTCGGCACGGACGCGGGTGAGGGGGGCCATGAAGACCCGATTGGCCAATTCACTGGCGCCCATTTTCAGGGGAGTAAAAAGTGTGTTCATAGCATCCTCGGGAAATTTTGTGTACAAGAGCTGGTAGCATATCCGCCCGTTGGCCGGGCGGACTAATTCGGACGAGATATATCAATCATCATCCTGACTTATACGACAGGCTGTTCATCTTTTCCTCCGGACAAGCGATCCGGAGGAAAAAAGCCGCCGGCAATCATTGCATTCATCAGTTCGCCTACTTTTGCACGCAGGTCATCCCTCAACAGCCTCATTGCCGGCGTTATTGACTGTCGGGTAGGACAAATCAGCCACAGCTCGGATACCGGCGGCGCATAGCCCGGCATGATGGTGGTGACACGGCCTGCAAGCAGATCATCCGACATATCAAGACACGATTTTATCGCAAGACCGCGACCAGCAACGCACCACCGGCGAACCAGATCGCCATCGTTTGAGGCGCGATCGCCCGTCATTTTGACTCGATACTCCTCGTCTCCGCGTTTGAACGTCCAGAGGTCAAATGGGATGTCCTGCAACTGATAGAACAGCCCGTTGTGGTTCTCAAGGTCATCAGGATGAATGGGGCGACCATGACGCGACAGGTAATCAGGAGATGCGCAAAGCAGGCGCGGCACATCGCAAATTTTGAAGCCATACAGGTTGGTGTCACTGGGCGCGCCGTAGCGAAGCGCCATGTCGACCGAATCCCGGTAAAAGTCCACGTTGGTGTCAGTAATCTGAACTCTGAGGTTCAAACCTGGATGCGTTGCCATCAATTCGTCGATCCAGGGCACAACGCGGTTACGACCAAGATCGGATGAAACCGAAAGCCGGATTTCGCCTGTTACAGAGTCAACTTCAGATCGAAGGTTCTGTTGCGCCTGGCTCAACAAGTCAATCGCTTGCTTGCAGTAAGGCAAGTATTTCTCGCCGGCCGCAGACAACCGCAACCTTCGCGTGGAGCGTACGAATAACTCTACACCCAGCTCCTGTTCTACGCGCTTTACTGCGGCGCTGGCTGTGGCAGCTCGCATATCAAGACTGGTGGCGGCAGCGGTAATGTTGCGGAATTCAGCGACCCTCAAAACCACGATCAGATCATCAAGACTCATTTTCAAAAATTCTTTGAATATGTTTAACAAATTTTCCCGTTTACCCGAGTGTAAACGGCGACCATACTGCGCGCTACTCGAAAATCATTGCGGAGACAGATAATGAAAGCTGTTGGATATCGGGAATCTCTTCCTATCGAAAACCCTGATGCGCTGCAAAATGTTGAGATGGAACGTCCCGTCGCAAAAGGCCGGGACCTGTTGGTCAGAGTCAAAGCCATCGCCGTGAACCCCGTTGACTTCAAGGTACGCCAGCAGGCAGAGCCCGAACCAGGCCAGATCAAAGTACTTGGATGGGATGCCGTTGGAGAGGTAGTGGCAATAGGCGAGGACGCTTCACTCTTCAAAGAAGGTGACACCGTATTTTATGCCGGTGACGTTACCCGTCAGGGCAGCAACGCTGAATACCAGGTTGTCGATGAGCGTCTGGTTGGTCGGAAGCCTGCCAGCCTGTCCGACGCCGATGCTGCGGCGTTGCCCCTGACCACGATAACAGCATGGGAAATGCTGTTTGACCACCTGCAACTTGAGCGACAGTTGGCTGGGTCCATCACTCCAAGCGACGATGTGGTACTTGTGATTGGCGCCGCAGGAGGCGTGGGTTCAATTCTAGTTCAATTGATCAAACAGCTGACAGGCGCAAAAGTACTCGCTACGGCATCTCGCCCGGAATCGAAGGCCTGGGTTGAATCATTGGGTGCGGATTTTGTTTTGAATCACCGTGAACCCTTGCAGCCCCAGATCGAAACACTGGTGTCTGCCGGCAAAATTGGTTCTGTAACCCATGTGGCCAGTCTTAACGCCACAGATCAATACTTCGACGATTATGTGGCGGTGCTTAAGCCGTTTGGAAAGATTGCCATGATCGACGATCCTGCAAGTCTGGACGTAATGAAGATCAAGCCGAAGAGTCTATCATTACACATTGAATTCATGTTCGCCCGCTCAATGCACCAGGCGGATGATATGCAGGTTCAGCACGACTTGTTGAATGAGGTCTCACGGCTTGTAGATCAAGGCTTCATCCGCACAACTGCAGGGAAGTACCTCGGAGCGATCAACGCCGAGAATCTACGTGCCGCACACGCCGAACTGGAATCAGGAACCGCCGTTGGCAAGATTGTGCTGGAGGGTTTTGCCTGACGGGTTCTACCCCGTTACTGCGGGCATTCCTAAACAAACCTATGCCCCGGAATTCAAAGCTGACGCGGTGGAGTGGAGGTATCAGGTTCAGCCGTTGGACTCCAAGCCTTCCAGAATATGCGGCCAGCAGGCTTTGCATCGGCTGCGTAGCAGGTCGCTGTGGCCGATTTCTTTCAAGCCAAAACTGCCTGGTTCCAAAAAATGTTTTTTTATCTGGGCGTTGGGCAGCAGGCGCAGAAAGTCTTCCACGTTTGCAGGCACGGCAATGTGGTCATCTGTTGCGGTTAGCGACAGAACGGGGGCTTTTATATCCGCATAGTGATGCTGCCTTATTTCCTCTCCAAAACTGTTTTCTACGTACCCTGGCGAACGGCACCACTGTCGCCATTGCCTGGCGACACCGGCGGGAAGATCCTCACCGAAACCGATGATTTTGGTCGGCCAGTATCCTTTGACTGCAACGGAGAGCGGTTGCCAACCGTGGAACAGTAGTTTGGCGGCCAGCTTTGTTTTCAGTTTCAGGTTATCGAAATGGCCTGACGATGCTGCAATCAGAACGTAGCTGTCTATTTGAGCGAAGTTGGGCATTAAACCGATCAACTGCGCACCGGCGCTATGGCCAACAAGGCTTACCGGCAGGCCTGGTGCAAGAGCGACGAGTTTTTCTAGCGCTGCCGGCAGGTCCAGCGTACCCCAATCGACCAGGTCACTAGAGATCTCTGCTAGAGGAATACCGTTGCGAGAATCCCCAATGCCTCTATTGGAAAATGCCAGCACGGCGAAGCCTTGCTCGCTCAGCCAGGTAGCAAAACTGAAATAGACCTGATGTCGAAACCCGGTGGCAGGGGCAATGAGAACGGCACCGCGAGGAACGTCTGTTGCTGGTCTGAAAAAATGCCCGGTGAGCCGATAGCCGTCGTCACAGGTTATTATGGTTTTTTCCATCATTTACCCAATTAGTAAGCCGCTGTTGCCAAAACAATTCGGCAGTTGTGAAATAAAAGAACAAAATTCGGTAAAAGAATATTATTTTGTTTTTGCCGAAGCTGTCAAACGGTAGAATGAATGTCACGGCTAGTTCAAACAGGCTAATTTCGATTTGATGAACCCATTCCATATTTTAGAAAACAGGTTTCCGGGCCGCAGGGCTGCGCTGAAAAGGGACATCCTGGAACAGGCGCTCTATTGTTTTATTGAGCTTGGGGTGGAGGCCACCACGATCGAAGCCATCAAAGCCCGCTGCGAAACGAGTGTAGGGGCGATCTATCACCACTTTGGCAACAAGGAGGGTATTTTAAGCGCACTCTTTTTTGCAGCTCAGGATGATCAGCGACAACATCTGGACCGGGAGTTAGCCAACACCAACAGCCTTCGCGAGGCTGTGTATTCAGTTATCTGTAGTTATCTCGACTGGGTTGTCGCCAATCCCGAATGGGCAAGGTTCCTGTATCAGGCGCGATCAGCAGTCGCCAAAGGGCCATTTCAGGAGGAGCTGAAAGATAGGAATGCGAAAGGCTTCCGGGAACTCAAAGCAAAGTTGCTTGGCTTCGGTAACGAAAGTAACAGCATTGTTCAGCCGTTCGAGATCGTAATCTCTCTGATCGTCGGCCCGTCGGAAAATTACTGCAAAGCCTGGCTAGCTGGCCGAGTACAGACTTCGCCTCGGGATTATCGGGAAGAATTCGCGGAATCCGCATGGCGATCGCTTCAGAGGTGATCCAGCTGAAAATATTTGCTTCGCGTTGTTCCTGGGTCATATTCCGCCACAATGGGTGATCATGCAAAGCCATAACGAATTGCTGAACATGGTGATTCCGATGTTTGACTGGCATCTCGCATTCTTTGGTGACCACCACGCCCGCGGCTAGCGTTCAAACAGCAGGTCGGTACGGATGATGTATTTAGTGCCCGATGTGATCTCCGCTGAACTGTGCAAGCAGTGCAGGGGGTGATGGCCGTGGGGAAAGCACAGAACGCCGCCGGCCGGCGTTCGTACATCGATCTCGCGTACGTTGTCGCTTCGCCTTGCCGGTTTGGTAGGGTCATCTGCATCGACGAGAAAGCGGGTTTCACCACCCTCGAAGTCGTCGCTGAGCAAAATCAGGAACGTCATCTGGCTGAACCGGTCCGGGAAGGCATCCGCAATCAGTCGGTCGTCCACAACTCTGGAGCCGGGCCAGGCACCGTCGATGTGAAACTTGAAGAAATCTCCTTCACGGTAACGATAAAAACGGAAGCGCCGATTGATGCCCAGAGGCTGCTTGTTGCTGAAGAGGTCCAGGTTGTCGGCCACGGCATCGCGCACCCGCTGCCAGATCAGGCGATCGGTCGCTTCATCCACAACCCAAGTCACGTTGTCGTTGTGTCGAACTTCACGAGGCAGTGAGACCGCCGCGTCTTTCAAGTAACCCAGGTTTTCGGTCAGTTCGATGAGGCGGTCACACTCTTCGCGACTAAAGACATTGAGCAACTGATAGGCACCGGGCACTTCCGGAATTTCCCGCCGTGACACCGCCGAGGTCTCACGGCTCTCGTCCAGTTCCGCTGGGTTCGGCACGCTATTTGCCCAAGTCGGTAGCGACGGGTTTTCTGCGCCCGGCTCGCGGGCAACGACGAATAATGATTCCTGATGCTGTTTCATAGTCACCTCTTAAAAGTTCATGACCCGTACTTGAGCGAATTGGCGATGGCCTGCGGCCGAGCCATGAAAGCCAAAGCCACTCTGTTTGGCGCCAACCCAGGGGCTGCCGCCGGCCCCGCCATTGACTGACACCATGCCGGCCTCCAGCTGGTCAGCTACGGCTGCGGCGCCCCGGCCGCCAAAGACCACCGCTCCCAGGCCGTAGATGGAGTCGTTGGCACGGGCGATGGCGTCTTCGATGGCATCAAATTCAGCCATGGCAACGACCGGTCCAAAGGTCTCTTCGCGCTCAAGGAGCATGTCGGGGGTCATGCCATCGACAACCGTGGGTTGAATAAATGGCGCTGGGTAGTCGGCCTTGCCGAGCAGAAAGCGTGCGCCTTTTGTCTCCGCATCCTTGAGATGTCCCAGCACAAGCTGATGCTGGGTAGTGTTGGCGATCGGGCCTATGTTGACGCCCTGTTGATCCCATGGGCCGACCTGGTAAGCCGATGCAGCCGCTACCACCTGGCGTTTGAATTCCTCGGCAACGGTACGGTCGACATACACTCGCTCGGTTGACGTGCACATTTGCCCGGCATTCTCGAACGAGCTGGCAACGGCAAATCGCGCAGCAGCCGACAGATTGGCGTCTTTCATGACAATCAGGGGATCATTACCACCGAGTTCCATGACCAGGCGTTTAACGCCTTCGGCAGCGTCCGCCATGATGCTGCGACCGGTGGCCATCGACCCGGTAAAGGCGATCATATTGATGTCAGATTTCACCAGCGCCTGACCGACGTCTCCGTGACCGTGGGCAATTTGAATCAGATGCTCGGGCAGATGGCCCTGTAGTGCGCGAACGAACTGATCGGCAACCAGCGGCGTGTGTTCTGAGGGTTTCAGAATGACGCTGTTGCCCGCCATCAGGGCAGGGAGCAGCAAGTTGTTGGCCATGGCCAGTGGATAGTTCCAGGGTGAAATGACGGCAACAACCCCAAGCGGCCGATACTGGATACGGCTGCGGCCTTCGCCTTGTTCGGTTTGCAGGGCAGCGGCGGCCTCCTCAATGAAATAGGGGGCATTCGTTACAGTGCCGGCGACTTCATAGGTTGCGCGTCGTGCATCCTTTCCCATTTCCAGGCTGATCAGTCGGGCGAGTTGATTCTGAGCAGGCGCCAGCGCATGGTAGGCATCCCTCAGGCGGGTTGCCCGCTCTTCTAGCGATAACCGGCCCCAGTTCGCCTGCGCGATCCGACTCCGGCCCACAATGTCTGCCAGCTCGGACCGGGAGGTGATTGGCACCTGTCCGACCGGCTCCAGATTCAACGGGTTCAATGACACAAGAAATTCGCTCATGACTTCCTCAACTAAAGGCGATGACTCGCACTTCCAGGCTGTTTCTGTTGCGGGCGTTGTCCGGTGTGTTCACGGAGTCGGCCGCGGTATGTGGGGTGCCAAATATGCCCTCGGGGTAACGTGAATCGAAGACTTTCAGCAGCAGGGCCTCGCCGGGTTCCATGTCTGACAGGTAGTACCAGCGATGATCCGGGTTGTAGGAGATCCCGGCTATCTCACCGATGCGATCCGGGTAGACCAGTTTGATGCGATGGAAGTCGTCCGCAGCCACAGTGTTGATGTCCAAGACGGCCAATGGGGATTCCTCGACACGGTGGCCGACAGGCATCCACAGGTTCACCAACCGGTAGGGGCGGTCGCGAAGCTCTGGTCGTTGTTCGGTCTCTTCCAGCATGCGGTGGAGCGCAGATTTCTCGGTGTAGTCGTTGTGAACAGTCTTCACTGGCGCCCGGTTATGGATGGTTTGGTCCAGACGACTGGTTGACCGATAAGTGTGATCAAAGATCAGCACTTCGCTGGCCTTGAGCTGATCACGGAGGTACTCGATCACCTGCGGATACAAATGTTCGCGAATGGCGTCGTCATTCTGGTAGTCGTCAAAATCAAAGGCGACCCGGGCCGCCTCGAAGCCCTGGTCGTCCAGGTTGAAGTCGTTGGCCTGGTTGCGAATGTCTGTGACGTCAATGTGTCGGGTGTCGACGGATTGAGTGAGCTCGGAGGCACCTGGACCCTTGTATCGTTGGTCGTATTCGAGGCCGCCAACGGGCTGGACGTAGTTGATGCTGAACATGGCTCCTCCTTGCGGGTAGGGTTGCTGGATTCTTGGTTTGCCAGCTTAGGGAGTAGCCGATAGGATTTGAAACAAGGATTTGATGTAAGAGATACAAGTGAATGCTTTAAACCGGGTAGACCTTAAACAGTTACGAACACTTCAGTGCCTGCTTCGCGAAGGCAACCTGTCCCGTGTGGCGGATCAACTCGGGGTGACCCAGCAGGCGGTCAGTGACCAGCTGAAAAAGCTCCGCGCCACCTTCAATGATCGCCTGTTTATCCGCAGCGGCAATGGCGTTACTCCGACGGCGTATGCCCGAACGTTGGGACCGAAGCTGGATCTCATCCTCAATGCCGTTGGCGAGTTGCTGGAGCAGGATGAGTTCAATCCCGCAACAACGACGCGGACCATTACCATCAGCTCCACCGATCTGGAGCAGAAAACCATCCTGCCTTTTCTGATGCAGCGCCTGAGAAGGGAAGCGCCGGGTCTGAGGCTGGCGGTGAAAAAACTTGAGCTGGATGAGATGGCAAATGACCTGCTTGATGGCACCGTGGATCTGGTGTTGACCAATCCGAAGTTTGCGCCACCGAGTTATCCGTCGTTAACCCTGTATTCCGAGCACTATGTTTGTGTCGCAGGAAACGGGAATGAGGCTGTCCGCAGTACCATGTCGGTTGCCGAGATCGCCAGCATGCCTCAGGTGGTGGTTTCCCCCTCCCGAGGGGATTTTACCGGCGCCGTCCATCGCTGGTTTGAAGAGCAGGGGCACCCACGGCAAGCCATGCTCTCGGTACCAACTTTCACGGCGGCCAAAGCAACGATTTCTGAGACTGACCTTGTCGGCTTCATCCCGTCGCGATTGCTGCCCGACGACTCGTTGCGGCCGATTGAGCTGAATGCCGAGATCCCCGGATTCGACGTGATCGCCGTGTGGCACCAGCGCTCATCGCAGGACCCTCTGAATATTTGGATTAGGGCTTTACTGGTTCAGGTTTCACGCTGATCTGGAGTAGCGCGATCTCCTGAACTCGAAGTCCGAGCTTGAAGCTGATCTAAATCAGCGCCGTATTCTTTTCCGGGTAACGATACTCTTTAATCTCACCCAAGAGGTGGGCGAACTGTTCGGGCGTGAGCACGCGCGCCTGGGCGGTCTTGCTCATCGGGAAAGCTCCTACTAAGCCACTCGGATGCGAGGAGAGTAAAGGTAAAATCCGTAATAATATTATTTAAACTGATATTAAACTGCGCATAATGTATATTCAGAGGTCTGTTTTTAAAGGGGTTTTCGGGTCACACCCTGTGCGAAATATCGATCCCAAAAGTCGACAGTAGCTCTCGTTTATGGCGGTAGTAGGTTTCGCGGGACATGAGGTGTAAATTTATCAGCCGATTAGATACTTCGCATGGAAGCGAAGATGCTCCTCAATAAAACTGGCGATGAAGTAGTAGCTGTGGTCGTACCCTTCATGCCGGTTCAGTTCCAGCGGATAGCCACTTTGTTTGGCAGCGGCTTCCAGCATTTCCGGCTTCAACTGCTCGGTCAGGAAGTTGTCCGCTTCGCCTTGGTCCACCAACGCCGGCACAAACTTGCTCGCCTTTTGCATCAGCAAGCTGGCGTCGTACTCGGCCCAGCTGGCGGTGTCTTTACCGAGGTAAGCGCCAAAGGCCTTCTTACCCCACGGGCAATTGACCGGGTTACTGATCGGGCTGAACGCCGAGACGGACTGGAAACGCTCCGGGTTGCGCAGTGCCAGCACCAACGCACCATGCCCGCCCATCGAGTGGCCAAAGATGGAACGCTGATCGCTCACCGGGAACATATCTTCAATCAGTGCCGGTAATTCGTTGAGCACGTAATCGTACATCCGGTAATGCTTGCTCCAGGGTTCCTGAGTCGCATTTACATAGAACCCGGCGCCCTTACCCAAGTCGTAGCCTTCATCATCGGCGACATCGTCCCCGCGGGGGCTGGTGTCCGGGGCAATAATGGCGACGCCCAGTTCGGCAGCCATGCGATGGGCACCGGCTTTTTGCATGAAGTTTTCATCGGTGCAGGTCAACCCGGACAACCAATACAGCGCTGGCACCTTTTTGCCATTGGAGGCCTGCGGCGGCAGGTAGATAGCAAACCGCATCGAACAGTTCAGCGTCTCGGAGTGATGACTGTACTGCTTGTGCCAACCACCAAAACTTTTATTACTGCTCAGATTTTCAATAGTCATTGCAACCTCTCAACAAAACGGTCGCCCGCCTGACTGGCGGGCGACCAGATTTCATTACTTGTCGAAGTGAATAACGGTACGAATGCTCTTGCCTTCGTGCATCAGATCAAACGCCTTGTTGATATCTTCCAGCCCCATGGTGTGGGTGATGAAATCGTTCAACTTGAACTCACCTTGCATGTAACGCTCAACGATGCCCGGCAGCTCGGAACGGCCCTTCACGCCACCAAAGGCAGAGCCTTTCCAGACCCGACCGGTCACCAGCTGGAACGGACGCGTGGAAATTTCCTGGCCGGCGCCCGCAACACCGATAACCACCGACTCACCCCAGCCTTTGTGGCAGCATTCCAGTGCTGAACGCATTACATCTACGTTGCCGATGCACTCGAAGGAATAATCCACACCGCCGTCGGTCAGTTCTACGATCACCTCCTGAATCGGCTTGTCGTAATCTTTCGGGTTGATGCAGTCGGTCGCGCCCAACTGGCGGGCCAGCTCAAATTTGCTCTCGTTGATGTCGATAGCAATGATGCGGCTGGCTTTAGCCATGGTGGCACCAATCACCGCCGACAGGCCGATGCCGCCCATACCGAAGATGGCCACAGTGGCGCCCTCTTCTACTTTGGCGGTGTTCATCACCGCACCCATGCCGGTGGTTACGCCACAACCGAGCAAGCACACTTCTTCCAATGGCGCTTCTTTGTTCACTTTTGCCAGAGAAATCTCGGGCAGTACGGTGTACTCGGAGAAGGTTGAGCAACCCATGTAGTGATAGATCGGCTCGCCGTTTAACGAGAAACGAGTGGTGCCGTCTGGCATCAGGCCCTTGCCCTGGGTTTCACGAATCTTCCCGCACAGGTTGGTTTTACCAGAGGTGCAGAATTTACATTCGCCGCACTCAGGGGTGTACAGCGGAATAACGTGGTCACCCACTTTCAGGCTTGTAACGCCTTCGCCTACCGACTCAACAATACCGCCGCCTTCGTGGCCGAGAATGGTCGGGAAAATGCCTTCGGGATCTTCGCCAGACAAGGTAAACGCATCGGTATGACACACACCGCTAGCGATCACCCGGATACGTACTTCGCCAGCTTGAGGCGGCATCACATCCACTTCTTCAATGGACAGAGGTTGTTTCGGGCCCCAGGCGATAGCGGCTTTAGATTTGATGGTCTGAGTCATGTTGTGTGCTCCAGATTTTGTCGGGCTTCGGCAGGTTCTTCTGCCATGTTGATGGGATCATTGTATTATTATTCTTAAGATAGATAATCGGCCAATAAAGCAAATCACCTTTACTGTATAGTAACAATGAACCGTATTTTGTTTGCTGGCGGCATTTTGTATCTAAGCTCACCCAAGTCGTAACGCAAGGAACTGAACATGTTTATTTGGGAAGGGGTCAGTGAGTTTGTGGCGGTCGCGGAAGCCGAAAGTTTTACCGCTGCGGCGAAACGATTGGGCATTTCCACAGCTCAGGTGAGCCGGCAGGTCAGCGCACTGGAATCCCGGCTTTCGACCAAACTGCTGTATCGCACCACCCGCAAGGTTTCGGTGACGGAAGCCGGCCAAACCTACTACCAGTATTGCCGCCAGGTACTCGATGGTCTGGAAGAGGCCGAGCGGGCCATGACCAACCTGCAACTTATCCCCAAGGGAAAATTACGGCTGACCGCACCGGTGACCTATGGCGAGAAGGTGATCGCCCCCTTGGTGAACGATTTCATCCTGCGCTACCCGGAGTTGGAGGTGCAGCTGAATCTGACCAACCAGAAGCTGGATCTGGTCGGTGGCGGTTACGATTTGGCGATTCGGCTGGGAAAACTGGAAGATTCATCCATGATGGCCAAGCGGTTGTCGTCACGAACCTTATACGTGTGCGCCTCGCCGGAATACTTATCCACCTATGGTGTGCCGCATTCGCTTTCGGAACTGGACCGGCACAATTGTTTGCAAGGCAATCTGGATTACTGGCGCTTTCAGGACCGAGGTAAGCCCTACAACGTTCGCGTTAAAGGCAACATGAAGTGCGACAGCGGTTGGGCGTTGCTGGACGCGGCCCTGAAAGGCATCGGGATCGTGCAACTTCCCGATTATTACGTTCAGCCGTCATTGGCCTGTGGAAAACTTATGAACTTGCTGGAACATTATCAAGAAGCCGACGATGGAATCTGGGCGATTTATCCACATAACCGGCATTTATCCCCAAAAGTGCGGATGCTGCTGGATTTCCTGGACGAATCGTTAAGTTAAATTCTGTGGGGCAGTAGTTTTGTCAGTTTGTCCAAATGCGCCGTTTGGCCTGCGTCAGTTTCGCGGCGGTCTCCAGCCGTACATATACCAAACGCCTCTGGTCATCCGCCGCGTCGCAACTCCCTGACACCCCGACCCAGCTTGCGGCGCAACAGGGCCCGCAGGGTCACCCCATCCGAGTACCCGACCTGTGCGGCCACCTGGTCGACGCTCGCGTTTCCGGTGCGCAAGAGATGCACGGCATGCTCCACGCGCAGGTCTTGGAAATACGACAGCGGTGTCTTGCCCAAAACGCTTTGCAGCCGCCGCGCTAAGGTGCGCTCGCTTGTGCCCGCAGCGCTGGCGGCCTCGGCCAGCGAGAACCCCTTCGCGAGCTGACTTCTGGCCCAGCACTCGAAGCGCTCCACCACCGGGTCGGCATGCGCAAGGTGGTCGGGAATCACGAACTCGGCTTGCGAACTGCGTGTCTCGACCAGCAGATAGCGTGCCACCAGGGCAGCCAGCGCCGGACTGCGCTCCCGGATGATGCGCAAGGCCAAGTCGACGTGGGCCAAAGCGGCACCCGCGGTGGTGAAGCGTGTCGAGTTCACGATCATGCGTGACTCGTCCAGCGTGACGTTCGGATAGCGCTGCCGAAACATCGGCCCCAGCCACCATGACGTCGTCGCACGATGCCCATCAAGCAGGCCGCTCTCTGCAAGCAAGAAGCTACCGGAGCAGGCGGCACCAAGGTGCGCGCCAGCGGTGGACCACAGCTGTAGCGCGGCGACCGCATCGGGCACGTCGGGGCGTGTGAGCCGAGCCGAGAGCGTGTCAGGCATCTTGTCACCAAACGCGGGCACGAGCACGACGTCTGGTTCCGGCACACCACGCGCAGTGACCACGGGGACCGTCAAGCCTTGCGCAGTTCGGATGCGACGCCGCACGCCCACCAGCGTGAGCTCTATGTGCGCGGGAGCCTGTGGCAGCGAGCCCGCCATCGCATTGGCCAAGCCCACTGTGTCGGTGAGCGCCGCAAGCCCCAGATCAAACACGCCATCACAAACAAGGATGTGGAGTTTCATGGCAATAATGATATCAAAGTTGTCATTATTGTCTATAGAGATGGCTGTCATGACGACTTAGACTGCAGGCTCGTTGATCCATTCACCTAACCCATTTACCCAAAGGATTACAGTATGACCAAGCTCGCCCTGTTTGTTCGCCTCGAAGCCAAACCCGGCCAGGAGGCTGCGCTTGCCGACTTCCTGGCCAGCGCTCTGCCGCTCGCCAACGCCGAGTCCGGCACCACTGCCTGGTTCGCATTGAAGTTTGGCCCTTCGACGTTCGGTGTGTTCGATGCCTTTGCCGATGAGGCAGGTCGCCAGGCACATCTGAACGGCCAGATCGCCGAGGCCTTGATGGCCAACGCCGAGACCTTGCTCAGTTCTCCGCCCAATATCGAGAAGGTCGAACTGCTTGCAGCCAAACTGCCTGCATGACAACCCGGCCTTGACTCAATCAGGTCACGCTGCGTAGGGCCACACGGCCCTACGCAGCCCCCCTCGATTGCCGGGGGGATGTTCGGCGACAATTAGGATGACCAGTTGGCGACAATTCTCTTGGCAGCCAGCCTTCTGATTTTAACAAGGTCGATAATACTGATGCCTGTAGTTGCCCCAACTAAACTGAGCACCATCTTGCCAGTTCAGCCCGGTATTCCCCGGTGGCATTTCAGACTCTTGTGCGGGTGGCTGCGATTATAGTCTCAGATCCATTTCGGCAATCTGGCCATCACTGTGGCTGGATTAGGAAGGTCGTACAGGTATACATCGCCCCGCTTAAACGCCTTCACAAAAGCCTCCGCTATGCCGTTACTATGAGGGCTTCGCGCGGGTGTGATATACACCACAAAACCCAGAGCGGATGCGAAGACTCGCGTTTCTTTGGCAATGTAGCAGTTGCCATTATCCGTCAGCCATTCCAGAGATTGTGGCACTCACTTCGACTAGCCGAACCGGTATTTCGGGCTTTCCCGCAGTACTCCTGTTACCTGCCCGCTGAACTGGTGGCTGGATTATCAGGCCACATCTCCAAAGGTCCTGCGCCAGTCACGAGGGCTTACGTGGTGACGTTGCTTGAAATGCTGCCGGAATGACGTTGCTGTGTGGAAGCCGATTCTTTCCGAGATGGCTTCCACAGACAGCGATGTGGTCTCCAGCAGTTCCCGTCCTCGCCGAAGTCGTTCACTCACCAACCACTCCACTACCGTCATGCCGGTGGCTCTCTGGAAATGGCGGGTGAAGGTGCGCCGGCTCATGGCGGTGCGGGCGGCCAGTTCATCGATTGTGTGTGTTTCGGCCAAATGTTCCCGCAGATAGTCAAGTAGTCGGTTGATATGCGCATCCTGAGTGGAAATCGCGACCGGCTGCTCAATGAACTGAGCCTGGCCACCTTCCCGGTGCGGCGGAACAACCATCAGGCGGGCAAGGGTATTGGCGGTCCTGGCACCGTAATACTCCCGCACCAGAAACAGGCAGCAATCCAGCCCCGCCGCTGTGCCAGCGGACGTGACCAGCCGGTCATCCTTCACATAGAGGGCGTTGGTATCCAGATTCACCTGTGGAAACCTATTGAGGAAGTCCTGTTCTGCCAGCCAGTGGGTCGAGGCTCTCTTGTTATCCAGCAAACCCGCATAGGCCAGCGCATAGGTGCCGTAGCAAAGGCCTACCACATGTGCGCCCCGTTCATGGCAGCGGGTGAGAGCCTCCGCCAATTGCGGCGGTGGGGCTTCGCTCAGATCGTGCCAGCCGGGTACTACCGCAATATCAACCGCATCCAATAATTCCAGCCCGCCATCTGGCTGAACGGTCATGGCCCGTTCGGATGTGAGGGGCTTGCCGTCTGGGGTGATAATCAGCAACTCGAACAAGGGGCCGTCGGGCAAGGCAATACTGAACACCATGTAAGGAACAGAGAAATGGAAGGGGCTGAATTGTGGGTGAAGGATAAGCCCGACTTTCGGTAGCGCCACGGTGTCACTCCTGTGGTTCATTTAACCCGATGATAACTGCTTGGCCCGATTCTTTCGATCATTGTCTTTCAGGTCAATATTGGTGGTGATCAGATCTGCGTAGACTTTATTCCATCAACGAACACCCTGTTGGAGGATAAACACCATGTTGATCAAAACCTTCGCTGGCGCGCTGATGCTGGCTTTGACTGTTTTTACTGGCGCGGCTTTCGCCGAACCGGATACCCGGGAATCCACCCACCAGATACAGCAAATCCGTAATGCCACCATCAAGGTCACCTACGGAGAGACGACTTTTCTGATTGACCCCATGCTTGCGGACCAGGGGGCTTACCCGGGCTTTCCGGGCACTTACCGCAGTGAGCTGCGTAATCCTTTGGTGGGCTTGCCCATGGCCGCTGAGGATGTGATTGAGGGTACCGATGCGGTGATCGTTACCCATACCCACCTGGACCACTGGGACGATGCCGCCCAGAAGCTGTTGCCGAAGAACATTCCCCTGTTTGTGCAGAACGGGGCGGATGCCGAGCTGATCCGCTCACAAGGCTTCAAGGATGTGCGTATTCTGGATGGCGAGGCTGAATTCGGCGGCGTGATACTCCATAAAACCGGCGGCCAACACGGCTCCAATACCCTTTATGCCATTCCCGAGCTGGCCAAGGCGCTCGGTGAAATCATGGGTGTGGTTTTTGAAGCCGAGGGGCAGGAAACCACTTACGTGGTAGGCGATACCGTGTGGCGTGATGAAGTGGTTCAGTCATTGGAGCGCTTTCAGCCGGACGTTGTTGTGTTGAATGCCGGGGCGGCGGAACTGACAGGCTTTGAGGGCGACTCGATCATCATGGGCAAAGAAGATACCCTGCGAGTGCACCGAGCTTTACCAGATGCGGACATTGTCGCCGTGCACATGGATGCGGTGAACCATATGACCCTGAGCCGTGAAGAGCTGGCAGAGTTCGTGGAGAACGAGGGGATTGATGAGCGGGTATTGATCCCGGCGGATGGTGAGATTCTTTCTTTCTGACCAGAACACCCCTGAAACAAATGATCCAATGAGGAACAGTCAAATGAGCAAGCGAGCCGTTATTGTTGTCGATATCCAGAATGAGTACTTTGCCTCCGGCAAACTGCCTCTGGTGAACATTGAACAGGCAGCCGCCAAGGCTGCCCAGGTGATAGATACAGCGCGTCAGAACAAAGACCTGCTGGTGCATGTTCACCATGAGTTTCCGGACCCGGATGCGCCTGTATTCACCCCGGGTACAAACGGCATCAACATCCACGAATCCGTGGCACCAAAAGGTGATGAGCCGGTGATTCTGAAGAATTATCCCAACTCATTCCTGAAAACCAACCTGAAAGAGCTGCTGGATGCCAGCGACATTGAGGAAGTGGTTGTGATCGGTGCCATGAGTCACATGTGCATCGAAGCCACCAGCCGAGCCGCTTCAGATTTTGGCTACAAGGTCACTGTGCTGGAAGATGCTTGCGCCACGATGGACCTGGAGTTCAACGGCGTGAAGGTGCCGGCGGCACAGGTTCATGCCACGGCTATGGCGGCTCTTGGGTTTGCCTATGCGAGTGTCCAGTCCACCCGGGATTACCTGTGAGGATCTTGCTCTTCGTATCTGTCGGGTGGTTGCTCCCGTAAACTGAAGCCGACCGGCCAGAAACATTTCAGCCGGTCGTTTCAGTGGTATCGTTCGGCCCGGATCTATTGCTGGACGGCCTCATATGTTGCGTGCAGATTCCAAAAATCTGAACGTTCGCTTTGCGACCAAGGCCGCGGCCCGGAACTCGGAATATAAGAGACTGACCGCATGTATCGCGACCGTAGCGATTCAAGCGCGGCCCAATATATCGGTTGTTGCTTCAGTGGATATCGTAGTTGCCGGGCCCGCTGATTTGCAGGCACCAAGTGTGTCGGCTTCCTAAGGGCTTACTGCGGTCGTAGTGATGGATCCGGACACTGGGGATGTGATTCTGATGAAGAGCCTGCCCCACCCGGAACACAAAGGACGATTGCGCGGTGATGAACAAGTGAAGCACTTCTAGGTGCGGGAAACATTTAATCAGCGTGTTCATGTAGTCCACTACTTCTTTGATGAGACGCTGCTGCTTGTGCTCCGAGCACAGTTGGTCGAGGCTCGCTTTTCCGTTCGAAAAGTTCATCGAGAACATCGGGACGTTCGGAAACTTCACGTTCATATCTTGGCGATCCATCAGTATGCTGAATTCCAGGCAAAGTCCTGCCTCGGTGTCTGACTGCGGTGTCTCTGGCAGCCGAGTTGATTGAAGCAGGATACCGTTGTCCGGCTCGTCATTGTCATGCCACCCCCCCGAGGATCGATCGTAGTCTCGTATGTGGATCTTCTTCTGATTGCCCCATACAAACCCCGCGAGCACGACCATGGGAACAGCTGCGATACCACCGTACATCGGCAGGTAATTATTTGGCCCGGAACCGTGGGTGATCTTGTCCTTCGCCTCAGACATCTTCGCCTCAAGGACTTTCAGGTGGTCCTTGGGTGATTTGTTTCGGCCATCAATGAACACCATTTCTTCTGGAACACCAGAGTACGCTGCTGGTAGCTTTTTCAAAATCCCACGAACTTGTGAGGTTTCGTAGCTAAGGTGCTCGATGCACACAATGCGCTTACTACTCTGAGACCGGTGATGAGCGGCAAAGAAGAAGATTGCAATGACGAAGCAGGCCAATGCTGCGAGCGCCAAAAGGATTTGGATCCAAAGCGCTGTTTCACTTGAAAAGACACTGGTATCGACCTCGATGTCAGTTCCGGGAACCGGGATTGAAAACACTCCCCAAGCCCAAAATGAGCCGACCAGCGCCAGCAATAATGTGCCCCCCAAGCCCAGTGCCTTCACCCCGGCGCTTAGGTTTGTTGGCCGAAGGCCAAAAAATATGGAGATCCAGCTCCGAATTGACGCACCCCAACTTCTCCTTTTCATCGGCTCGCTCGTTCTTTCCGTCAAAAATTTATTCATTTTATCGCATCATATTCATATAAATTGCTGATTACTAATGTCTTGGAGAAAAAGATTCACAACAAAGATTTGTAACGCCTTGTATCTGTCTCCTGCGTCCCCAGATCATTAGGAATGCCCACTGAGCCTAGAGGTCTCGCCCTTGAACAACCTGCCTTCCTCTCCGATTAATGACATCCTTGAGCAAACCTGTGCCGCCCTGGATATCCCCAGAACCAAAGCTGAAGAAGCCAAGTCCCGCTATGAATCGGTCGGGGCCTGGCTCCAGCGTGAGGCGTCCGAGCTTCGAAACTACGACCCTAAAGTGTACCCCCAGGGATCCTTTGAGTTGGGAACCGTGATCAAGCCGATGACGGACGCGGACGAATACGACATCGACATCGTGTGCGCCCTTGATAACACGCCATCGGTGTGGGCCCAGCGGGACCTGAAATACCATGTGGGTAAGGAGATTAAGGATTACGCAAAGGCCCAGTCGTTCAATGAGCGTCCGGTGGAAGGCAAGCGTTGCTGGACTCTGAACTACGCCAATCAGGCTCGCTTTCACCTCGACGTCCTCCCGGCTAAGCCCGATGCCAAAGGTATGCGGGCCATGCTTGAAAGTCGGAATTATAGCGACGTTGATCAGACCGACTACGCCATCAGCATCACTGACCAGACCGACGACAACTACGAGACCCCCTTCGGGGAATGGCCGAAGAGTAATCCAAAGGGCTACGCCAACTGGTTTCGGGAGCAAATGAAGACCGCATACGAGAATCGGCGAATGGTCATCGCAGAAGCCCGTAAAGCCGATGTTGAGGATATTTCCGACTATGACGTCAAGACTCCCCTCCAGCAGGCGATCCAGCTTCTCAAGCGCCATCGAGACAAGATGTTTCTCGACAACGGCAACGTCGATGACAAGCCGATCTCCATCATCATCACCACCCTGGCAGCGAAAGCTTACAACAACGAGAGCACGGTCGAGCAGGCTTTGCGATCAATCCTGAATCACATGGAGGACCACATCCAGAGATCCGGATCCACTTACGCCATCCCGAACCCGGTCAATCCAGCGGAAAATTTCGCCGACAAATGGCCGGATCATCCCGAGCGACGGGATGCGTTCTTCGATTGGCTGGAAAAGGCGATACAGGATTTTGGCCAGATTCTGAATGCCCAGGACTTTGCAGCTCAGGTGGCGGCACTTGAGGCACTGTTGGGGCAGCGTGTTGTGACTGAGGCCCAAGTGCGTCGGGACTATCAGAGCGGTGGGAATCTTGAGCGGATTCTGGAAAGCGTTAATCCGAAAGATATCTTTAAGGTGCCCCACGCAGAGAAACCTTCATTCCCGCTCGCTACGCAACCCGGTGCTGAAGTGGTTATCAAAGCCAAGATCGGCAAGGGCACACCAACAACACCTCTCCCAGACAATGCGCCACCGGTGCCAAAATATCGGGATATCCATTTTGAGGCGGATCTTCACCGGATTTCCGACTATGACATCATCAAGTGGCAGATCGTTAATACGGGTGTTTATGCTGCATTGCAAAAAGGGCTTCGCGGCGAGATTGGGGCGGCCAGAACCATTGGCACGGGCAAGCGTCACGAAGAGCAAACCTTGTACACGGGTTCTCACTGGGTTCGCTGCTACGTGATGAAGGATCGTGTATGTATCGCCAAGAGCGCCCCGTTCGTCGTCAATATCCAGTGAAAGGGCGACCGTGCGGTGCGCTGCGGGCGTTACCGCAACATCTGAATGTTCGCTTTGCGACCGCAGGAAACACCAGCAGACGCATACCAGAGATGCGATGACGGTAACAGGTTAACAGTCGTTGGTGACATAGGTGACTGTCGGAGGTGTGCCTGGAGAAGCCGCGTGGTCGTAACGAAGATAACAATTGGTGTCTTCTATCGCATTGCGGTTGACCTTACCTCCTGGTGAACCCTGAATTGATGCAGTAGTAATCACAACGAAGGATGCAGGAGGTGCGTCGGTACCCCATGCCAGATCGATAGTAGAATTACTATCCATGGCTTTAAAAACGTTGTTCGGATCACGAAAGCCGCTTGGCGCCCGGCTGGCTGCCGGATAACCATATCGAAGCTCTATATCGTCAACGCCATCTCCATCCAGATCAATCGTTGAGTTTGGCTCACCTTGAACTCCCAGCACTAGCGCTTTGGTATGAACTATGTTGGCAGCTGACAATACGGCTCCCCCAATTGACTCAAGCACCGATATGTTGGCTGCGGTTGTCAGGTTCGCATACCTTGGCAGGGCAAAAGCAGCAAGAATTCCTAGAAGCACGATAACCACGACGAGCTCAATCAATGTAAAGCCAGATGGCTGCGATGGGGCATGTCTGTTATCTCGCATAATGTTTTATTGACCGATTCTAGGTGGAGACGGTAGTTCCGCCGCTTGGTCGCCAGAATAGCTTGGACCTTTTGAACGAGCAATGATCGGACTAACGTTGCCCGAGACGGTGGTGAAGGCTCGAAAGGTGCAAGCATCTAACTTCTGCGATCAGTATTCACCCACCGCCGAATCCAATCCAAAGCACCTTCCGAAGGGCTGGAATTACACACCCCACGAACCTCGCCAAGCACCCACGTCTTGTTATGACACTCAAGCGATATGGTTAAACGCTCCGGGTGGACCATCCGGTAAATGAACACTTCCCCGAGGGCAACCGGAACGTCGTAGCTGCCCACGCAATGGCGCATGGATGCCCCTTCTTCCAACAGTTCCAGCCAGGAGCGCAAAGGCTCTATCCCTTTAATTGGGGCGAGGGGCGGCTTTGGATAGTCGCCGTGTTCCTCAGAAAGCTCTTTCGCCAGGTCTTGGCGCTTCTCTTCAGAGTTTCGGCTGTTTGCACTGTTGAACCGTTCAACCAGGCGGTCATGCTGGGCCTGAAGAGCTTCTCTGGAATGGATGCCTGCAAGAACCTGTTCATTCCGGCCGGCCATGGCCAAGGTGTCCCGAATCATCCGGCACAGCCAGGACATATCGACTGCCGAGGTGTGCTCGTCTACCAGGTTTAATAGCCCAGGCCACAGTGGCCGGCGAATGCGGTTAAGCAGCCGAATGTGGTTCAGATGAAGGTGAGGGTGGTGCCGCATCAAGCCCAGGTATTCCGGGTTCTGAAGTGCGGTATGAATATCCTCCAGCTCCCAGGGTAATAGCGAGGACAAGGCGAGGCGGCGTACCAATCGAACGAGGGATTTGCTGCCCGGAAGCCCAATCGCTTTGAGGATGTCGGAACGCTTACCGGCCAATAACTCATTAAACGCTTCGAGCGACCATGACTGTTTTTGTGCATGGCCGACCGCCAGGATAAAGAGCAGGGGAGCATCGTTGGCCAGTTCACGCGCCGCCTCGGAGGTCGCGCAGGCCTGTGCCAGCTCAAAGTCCATCGCGGGCATTAAAGCGGCAACCGCTGAGACAGACTCCGGCAGCGCATCACAGAGACGCCGACCTGCATCATCTTCCAGCGTAAACAAGGGTAACCCTGGTGGCTCCAGAAATCGCCCTTCGGCAATCGGGCCATCATCGTTATAACTGATCCAGTGCAGAGGTTGTCTGGAATCCCAGCCGCTAATCGCGACGCGAATCGAGTAGTTTAGGACGGTGCCCAGGTCGTAAACGATACCGGGTGATTTCATTCCTGCGTGATCCATATCTGTTCGAATAGAACAAGATAATAAAATAAAGCGACATATACAGTCGCTCAGTCTATCGATACTAGGTGGGAATGCTGATTAAACGAGTAAGGCGACATGAATTTTACAAGCACGCTGTTTTTGGTTGCGGCCCCGGATATAGCTTTAACGTTTCCTGAGCCTCGCTTCCTCTTTGTTGATGACAAAAAGGCTAAGGCAATGTCCCATCTGAGTCTCGCTACGCAGTATTTGGCGGGCCCAGATCGCTGGCATGGAGTCGAGAGCTTTCTTTGGGAAGCAATGCGGTGGTTTGATATTGCGTCGGAAGACCTTAAAGACGAAAGTCTGATAGTCGTCCTCTTGAATGATTCGGACTATGTCCGCGAAGAAAAGTGTGTATGTATGGTCGCTGTAGAGGACTCGCCATATTACCTGCTAACCATCTTTATCTCAGACAGTGTGGGTCAGTGCACTCGCACGGACGCAGCATACGTCATAGAGTCTACGAGGTTTGCGAGCCTGAAGATGGACCGAAGCCGGCTGAACAGGTTTATCCAGGCATTGACTGCCGGCAGCTCTTTGACGTCCAATTGGGCTAACTTTCACGCAGTGTCTTCAATACTAGTTGAACAAGGACTGATCAATGGATAAGAACGAACACGAGGTTATAACGCTGAACTACCCAGAGAATATGTCTGGCGGGATAATGGTGTGTGGTTATAATTTTGGTTTTTCTCTAGAAGATGAAGCGAATGAAATGACTGGCATTCAGAAGGAGCGAGAAGAAAAGTCGTTCTTCTCGGATCCGTCAGTTAATGGTACCCGGTTCAGGAACAAATTAGTCACTCTAATTCAAAGTTGGGGCGTGCCACTTCAGACAGATCCGTGTCACGCATCTGGCTTTGAGCGGTCATTCTTCCAGACAAATTGGATTATGACCCAGACTCGTTCAATCACCGGCTCAGAAAAGATCGACATTGAAACGCTAGTCGAGAATTCTGAGAGCATCTTGAAATTGATTGAGCGTCGGGCCCCCCGAGTCATTCTCTTTGTGGGTAGCCAGCTCATCGAAGCTCTTAATGACATAAGGATTCGCGGTGAAGTTGAGCGGATTTTGGGAGCTCGGCCGGGTAATGCTGTACATCACGTCTCGGATGTCCCTACGAGCGGCCGGCAATTTAAAGTGCTTATCCAACAATTTCCGCATACAACAGTTGTTAGCATTCCCCATGTAACCGGTACCCAAGGCCTAAGGGACGACTACATGGAGGGTTTTGCTCCCTTGATGCGTGAGATATTTCTCGAAGAAAGTGTGGTGGAACAGTAACTGGGACGGTGTCCCGAAAGGGGTGATTAATGTGCGGTCGGTACAACGTAATCGACTCCCCCGAAGTCCAAACGCTGATGGAGCAACTGGGGCTGCCCGGTGTCGCACCCAGACCTCAGCACAACGTGCCGCCGGGCGGAATCGGGGAGTTCGTTATTGCGGCGGCGGACGACCGGTATCTGCTGCCAGGCATCTGGTCATTACTGATCGAACCAAACCCGAATGGTTATGGCTTCCGGCCCAACCCGAAGTTTCACACTTTCAATGCCCGCAGTGATCGCTTAACCAGCAGCCCACTCTGGAAGAAGGTGTATCCCACCAAGCGCTGCATTGTGCCAGTCAGCGCGTTCCACGAATGGAAGGACAAGCAGGTCTACAACATTCACCCGCAGAATGAAGCCACGGCACTGGCGGGGTTATGGCAATCCTGGCACTTCGGGGATGAGCAGGTGAATTCCTTCACCGTCATCACCCTGCCGCCGCACCCGAGGTTCAGCCACATCCATCCGAAAAGCATTCCGCTGATGCTGCGGCCGGAGGAGTTTGATTTGTGGCTGGATCCGGAGTTTCACGAGACGGATGCGTTTCAAGGACTGGTGCGAACCCATATCTCGGCCCCGCTGGTGTGTGAGCCGGTGCGGAGTACCCATATCCTGGAGCCGATGGGTGATGTGGAGGTTATTCCCGCTGATGGTTAGTTGGTTTTAACGAACCCACCAGGAAATAAAAAACACCGGTGCAACCACCAGAATCGGAATCTTCAGCCACACCGGGAAGGCCTCCCATTCCTCCCATCCGGCTCCGTGGTCATTGAAATAGCTGATGCAAAGCATCGACACCACAGTCCAAAGAACCAAACCCACCGCAATCAGAATCAGCATCATCATCCACCTCGCTGAATGTTAAACACAAACGTCATTGCATTGGCATTGGTGATGGTCAACACGTGAATGCTGGCGACATCTTCGCGCATCTCCAGGTTGAGCAACTCCAGCAGGGGATTCTCATAGCGCAGCTCCGCAAACCATCGGGCATAGAAATGCTGAACGGCTGAAGCAAGGTCACCGGATTCGGCGATGAGTCCACAACGCAATAGGGCATCAGGACAATGGGGCTGAGCGCGAATGAACGATTGCTCGCTGAATACTGAGTCGTTATGAATCAGGGCATTAAAAATGTCGTGCTGGAACCCCAGCATGGTGGAGTCGAAGTCGTAGGACTTTGGGGTAAACCCGTGTTCTACCAGGAGGAAGGCAAAGTCTTTATGGTTCAGGGCAGGGCTCCTCATGTAGTTGATAGGATTGGCAAGCGGCTTTACTTGGCCAGCACAAAAATCTAGCATGGCTTGGCGTCATATCGTGTCGCTTAGGCTGTCGACTTCAAGAAAAGACAAGGATCCCGCCATGTCCAACACCGCCGTTCGCTACCTCACCATGCTCCGGATGGTGCCCCGGCACCCGAAATCCATCACTACCACCGAGTTGGCGGGCAGGCTCGAAGAGCAGGGGTTCTCGGTGACCATGCGTTCTATCCAGCGGGATCTGGAAAAGCTGAGTGCCGACTTCCCACTACTGGTTGATGAGGAGTCACGGCCTTACCGTTGGTCGTTCGATCGAAACGCCACTATGGATATCATCCCGGCGCTGGACCTGCCGGCAGCACTGACCTTCGAACTGGCGAAGGCCTACCTCTCACCCATGCTGCCGCCAAGGGCGCTGTCTCACTTGAAGCCTCACTTCGATGAAGCCCATCGCACACTGCTGCGTGAAAAGAATCCCCTCGGCCAGTGGCCCGACCGGGTTAGAGTGATTAATCGCGGTTTGGGCGGAGAGCGCCCGGCGATTGATGCGGATGTGCTGGAGACCGTTACCGAAGCGTTGTTGCGGGAATACAAATGCCGGCTGGTTTACCAGGCTCGCAGCTGGAAAGTGCCGGAAGAGATCGTTGTGCATCCATTCGGACTGATCTTCCGGGACCCGAACGTCTACCTGATCGGCACAATTGAGGGCAGGGAAGGTATTCGGCAGTTGGTGCTGCACCGGGCGACGTCGGGTGAATTAGTGGAAGAGCAACCAGACCGGCCAGAGGACTTCGACCTGGATATCTACATACGCTCCGGCGCCATGGGCATTCTGCATTCTGACTCGCCGGTCTACCTCAAGCTCCGCTGCGACAAGCCCGCTCTGAACCACTTGATTGAGTCGCCGCTGGGTTTTGACCAGATAAACCGCGAGATTGATGACTCCACCTTCGAGATCGCCGTCACCGTGGGCGACACCCAGGATCTGCGCTGGTGGCTGACTGCACAGGCGGTGCACTGCGATATTCTGGAGCCGGCCTGGCTGCGGGAGGAGATTTCATCAACACTGGCAGCAGGCCTGAAACGCACCAAGGACAGATCCTAGTCGAATTATTTTTCATCCGTATCGCGACCACATATGTCGCAATAAAAGTGTAATATTCGGTCGCCATCAGTCGACACATACATGTTGACGGTGGGGTATTTTTTAGGCCGATAAAGGATGTCGAAATGAATCTAAGAAAAACAGCATTACTAGTGGCGCTAGCGACTGGAATCCACGCACCCGTTTACGCTATGGAAGCTCGTCCAGGCTATGCGGGGCTCACTTTGGGACAGGCAACCGTTGATGATTTCTGTGATGGATCGGAATCGTCATGTGATGACAGTGCGGTGAGTTTCCGGGTTCACGGTGGAACGGAACTGAACAATTTCGTGAATCTCGAATTCGGTTATCGCTACATTGATGACCTCGAAGCCTCTGGTTTTATCAGTGGATTAGGCGTGGCCGTCGCCGTAAATGGTCATTTTGTAGATACCACGCTTCAGCTTGGG
The DNA here is from genome assembly GCF_048595985.1 of Marinobacter sp. GH_1. NCBI lineage: Bacteria > Pseudomonadati > Pseudomonadota > Gammaproteobacteria > Pseudomonadales > Marinobacteraceae > Marinobacter > Marinobacter sp. GH_1. The sequence continues at coordinate 1,518,650 of NZ_CP184460.1, forward strand.
ATGCCGGAGACCGGCCCGTTCAAGTTCTTCGCCAAAGCTGGTCTTATGTTATGGCGCTTAAACTATGAGGCCGCTGCCAGTAATGGATTCCAGACTGTCTCAGTTAGCGACGATGACACAGGCGTTGCATTAAGAACTGGATTAGGCATGAGCTACCAGATTTCGGACCGTGTTCGTTTAAGAGCAGACTGGGACTTGCTGTTGAATGTTGGCGATGAAGACGAAACCGGAGAAACGGATATCCATGTGTTCTCTGTTGGTCCGGAGTTCCGATTCTGAGTGATCGTTAGTTAGCTGTCCCAAGGCTCAATAGCCCGAAAAATCCCGGTTTTGGTCATATCGCGGCGCAGTTCAAATGCGGCCAGGGCCTCAACCGGGTCGACCTGACCCAGGTTGCCGAAATGTATTGTGCCCCAGGCTTCGCGCTTAACCTTCACGCTGTACAGGTACTTGTCTTCTACACGGCCGGTGGCCGCATTGGTAACCTGCGTAAAGCCAGAAAGCACCACCGTTTTTACCGAAGGCGCGCAGGCAAACCCTTCACCAATCAACCGAAATCCCATGCCATGTACATGGGCCATGTAGAGCTTTCTAACAGCGGTATCGGAAAGCTCATTAACGGACACTCCAATACCCCGCTGATACAGGCGCAATTCTGTCTTCGGGAAATCCTCGATCTCGGGCAGATCCACATCCAGCATCAGGACGTTACCATCGGCGCTCAGCTCGAAGGACAGACTGGTTTCCTGTGGCCAGTCGATATCCATCAAATGGTCATCCAGCACCAATTCCATGGCCGGCACGCTCGCCTGTTGAGCTCGTTGATACAACGCAGCCCGCTGGCCCTCCTTTCGCCGATGATTCTCTCGCTCTGATTGCCATTGCAGCTGCTGCCGTTGGTACTCTGATACCCGCCGTTCATTGCTGTTCAAAATAGCGTTGCGTCGGGCCGGACAGAGCCAGGCTTTCCAGTCGAGCTTTCTGGCCTCCGGGCGAGCCGGTTCTGTTTGCTCGAAGGGCTCTGGCACCAGTTGGGGAAACTGGTCCGGCGCCGGAGTGCCCAGATGGATAGAGCCGATCTGTTCCATCATCCGGTTATGGGCATCCACCTGTTCCGCCAGGTTTTCCTTCAATGCCTCGTTGGCATAGGCTTTGGCCACCGCCATGGCTTCGTTGCCAAGGTCTACACCATTGGCATCCAGAATTGCGATCTCGCCAGACACAGTGTTCAGTTGAACTTGCGCGATACGTTCTACGATAGGAGGTAGGGCGGTGTCCTGGCCAGACGCTGTGGAAGCCTTGGCAGATCGCCGCCCAGACTTTTCTTCTTTCAGGAGTTTTTCACGGTACGACAAACCCGACCCCGGAATGCCCACGTTGCCGTGCAGCCCCTGTCGTCCCAGCGTGACATTGGCACCGCGCACCCCCGCGGAAACGCTCACACCACGCTTGCCAAGGTTCAGGCGAACGCCTGGGAAAATCTTAACGGTTCTACGAAAACGAAAGGCCATAGACTCCAACCGGTCGTGTTATCTGGTACGCATCCTATCATTTTCTTTGAAAGTTTATGACGTGGGTGCGACCGTCTTTGTCGCAACAAAGCGGTAATCTAAACTAAATACGTCACCTAGGGAGGGTAAGGCCCATGCTCAAACATGCTTTGTTTGCGGTTGGCATTCTGGTCTGGGTTTTCGGTGCGGAATTGGTCTCTGCCAAGGACAACTTTACCTGCCGAAAAAACAACCTTGGTCACCATATTTACACCTGCATGGATAGCACCTGGGGCACCCTCATGCAAAACAACTTCGGACACTATCAGGACTACCGCACCGGAGAGGTTTATCGGCAAAACAATATGGGGCATTTCCGATCTTCCGATGGGAAGCAAAACTGGGGGAAGGATTATCTGAACAACTGGCGAACCGGTATGTTGTGAAAATAGTCTTGGCCAGATCGTTGCACTGCTCGATAGCTCGATCGAAAGATACTAATCCGGATTAGAATAGATTTTCGTGGAGGGGAAACTATGAGTGGTATTGGTAAGTTCATTCTGATTAGCATTATTGTTGCATTGCCAATTCCGCCTGCCGTCGCGGCTATTCTTGCGGTCATTGTGGCGCAACTTTTGAGAGATTTGATTGTGTTTCTCAAGTGCCCCGAAAAAAACAATCATATCAGATGTTAAAAGATATAGAACGGCTCTTCACCTTTATGTCTCAATGGACGATCATCGGACTAACACAAAAGTAATTTTTGAAGAGCGACAACGGATGTCGGAGCCTGACGCTGCGCTGCTCACATCCTGTTTCCAGTTAGTAAATGTCGGCAGGGTACCGTGATGACTTTCATCTTTAAGGTCGCAAGAGTTCTTGGCAGAGAGCAGACGTTCATGCAGTATTTAGACTTTAAGAAGCTCCCTACCTTTTAGTTTTAACCTATCGATCATGCCATTTTAGAAAGGGATGTGAATGGAATTCTTGAATCTTTTGTCACACTTGTTACCTGATTTTCCTGCTCTAGCAGAGAGTTCCCCACAGGGCCTAGCGACAATCTTCTGGTTATTGATGATGCTAGTTTTCTTGGTTGCCCTGTATTTTGTAGGACTACATTTCATTCGATTCAAGCGACGTGTGACAGCACTCTGGAGCCTGATCAAGGATCAGGATAAAAAAGCATTAAGCGCCAACCGCCGGGAAGTTCTTAACAAAGCAGAACAGCTGAAGGACGATGAAGTTGGGAAGCTCTGGCGCGAATTCGACGAAAGCCTCGTTGTCTCGGGTGATCATAGCAATCTTTACAACACCCTCGATGCCGATCACTTTTTTAATGCCAAGACCTTAGCCAGCGGGCTGACTGGAAGCAGACTTCTAGCGGCCACCCCAAGTTTTCTTGTCGCAATCGGTGTGTTGGGTACCTTTGTGGGGCTAACAGTGGGGTTGGATAGCCTGAACCTGGTGTCTGGCTCCAGTACAGATGATCTTCGTGATGGTATCGACAACCTGATCCAGGGTGCTTCAGTGGCGTTCATGACATCGGTCTGGGGTGTTGGCCTGAGCTTAGTCTTGAATCTGATTGAGAAAATCTTTGAACGATCTGCATTAAGTCAGATTAGAAAAGTACAGCAGGAGATAGACTTTCTCTACCCCAGAATTCCCGCTGAGCAGTCATTGGTCCATATCGCTGATAGCAGCCGAGAGAGTAAAGAGGCCCTGCAGGAGCTGCATGAACGTATTGGAGATCGCCTGCAAGAAAGCATCAAAGGTGTTAGTGATTCGATGGAAGAAGCATTCACTACAGCCCTGAACCGAATCATGGCGCCTGCAATTGAGTCTCTTGTTAATAATGCCAGTCAGCAGTCTACGCAAGTCCTGGAGCGTCTAGTTGGTGATTTTGTTGAGGGCGTAAGTGGTGCCGCAAAAAATCAGGGTGCTCTTCTGGAACAAGCTGCAGCAGATGTGAACAACGCGGTTACCGGAATGAGCTCGCAGTTGGGAGATCTCTTTTCAAAACTTAATGAGCAGCAGGAGCGCCAAATCGAGAGCAGTCGGCATCAAGCGGGACGCTTTGAAGAGCAGGTTGCCAAAGTTGCCGACTCAGCTACGGCTAGTCAGGAAGCCCTCGAGAGTCGCTTCAAACAACTGACTGACGACATGATGTCTCGCCTTAATTCCCAGCTATCTTCAGCAGATGAGAGGGAGGCTGAGCGGCAAAAACGCTTTGCAGATCAAACCGAGAATGCAGTCGATCAGCAGCAGAACCTTTTCAACAGTATTGCTGAATCTGTACGCGCTACGCAAAGCCAGAGCCAGCAGCTTGCGGAACAACATCGTGAAATTCTCGTCCAGCTTGCTCAGGTCACCGATTCTATGTCCGTAAGTAGCAAACATCTGGATAGCAGCTCAAACCAGCTTGGAATGCTGAGCTCTCAGGTGCGGCAAGCGAGTGAGATGCTTGGCTCTCAGTTAACTCAGGCGGTTTCGACTATTGAGGCTGCTGGTGAACGAAATTCAGAGCTGTCAGAGCGCCTGAGTGAGCAGTCCCGGTTACTCGAAGACCTGCAGAAGACCATCCGGGATAGCATTCAGCAGTATGGTGATGCAGCGAAACTTACGAATGAGGGGTTTGGAGAGCTTAAGGAGCATCAAAGAGATTGGCTCAGTTCGATTAAATCTGAATTCAGTCAGCTATCAGAAAGCCTCGCTGATCAGGTTTCCACTATTGAGAAGCAAGCAGAGTCTTGGCTCAGTGCATACTCGTCCCAGGTAAACCAGCAAATCGAGGACCGGATGGAGAAATGGAACTCCAGCTCAAGGGCTTATGCAGACTCAATGCTTCGGGTTGTCGAAAATATGAGCAGCATTCTTGATGAATTGGAGGCCCGTTGATGGCCCTACTTCGTTCCAGCAAATCCACCTCTGTAGATGAGGAGAATCCATATTGGATGTCATTTTCCGATGTGATGTCGGGCTTGTTGGTGATCTTTATCTTGGCCTCGGTAATCCTGATTCTTCGGTTAATGGAGCTTCAGGCCCAAGCTCAGGAGCAAGTTGCAGATTTTGAGGAGGAAATTGCGCTTCTTAGGAAAGCAGAGGAGGTTCGTCGAAACATACTTTCCGAAGCTGCCGACGTGCTGCGAAGCCGCGGTATCCAGGTTGAGGTCAGTGAAAACAGTACGGTACTGAGGATACCCAATCATTTGCTCGGGTTCGACACGGGTGCCGATGAAATTGGGCAGCGGTACCGCGAAACGGCCTATGAGATTGGCTCTGTTCTTCATCAGCTGATCACCAAAGAAGATCGCACAGATTATCTTGATACGGTGTTTGTTGAGGGGCACACCGACAGCCGTCCTTTTACAGGAAGATTGTGTGGCACGAAAGGCAACTGGTGCCTCTCAACTTTTAGAGCTATTTCTCTTTGGCAGTTCTGGGAAAGCGCATTGCCAGCGGATGACAAGTTGGGCGACCTCAGGAATGGTGACGGTAATACCCTGTTTTCCGTTAGTGGGTACGCGGAGACGCGGCCTGTAATTGAGCACCAGGTAACCGAGGAGGATTTTAGCCAGAATCGCCGGATTGATATTCGCTTTACTATTCGCCGGCCGACAAGTTCCGACTACGAAAAAGTTCGAGCGAAAGTGGACCTGAATCAATGAAGTTACCACCACTTCCCGGAATTGAGCTGGAGTGGCCGGACCATGTTGCTATCGGCTGGAATCGAATAGTCGAAAAAACCAAACTCCATGCACAGGCTACTGGTGGTGGTGATGCGTTCAATCAAATGTGCGCGCGAATCAAACGCTCTGTTCGTTTCGCTGACTTTACAGACCTTTACGATGCCTTGGAATCTCGGTTGGGCGCAAGAGCATTAACCTGGCTATGGATTCACGAGCAGGTTGTATTTCGGGCCAGTTGTCGTGAATCGGTATTGAGTGCGCTTACCCATAAACAACAGCCTAGGCTCACGCGCCTAACACTTTTACAGCTCGTTCAGCTCTATTTCAAAGAGTTCGACCAACTGGATGCGGTGGATAAAGGTCTATTCAGGGCCTTAAGCGAGACTATACGATCTCAGGTCACAAGAATCCCAGAACAAAGGCACGAGTCTGAGTTCGGTGACCCCATTTCCGCCATCAAGGCTAACTCGGATTGGATTATAGGTAGTGATGGCCCGGCAAATCTTGCCGAGCAGGTCCGCGAAAGTGGCCAGGAGCTCGAACAGCGATTCGCCGAGCTAGGAATGGTCGGTTTAGACGCCGGACGATACGGAGACATTTGCAGGGCGCATTATTATATTGAAGCTCTGAAGGTGGTGCCTGTTGGGGTATGGGATGAAATTTTCGACGAACTCCTGAAGCCGTCGGTCAGTTTGGCTCCGTTTGGTGATGGCAAGCGAGTTGGGCACGTGGCACTTGAACTCATCATTGACAGAGCCGGCGATGAAGTCTCTGAGCCGTGGCAAGAATTCGTTCTTGGTATCGCGGGAGATCCGAGGATTCAAAGTGGTTCCCGAACCTACCAGGAGTGGTGGAAGCCGCTCGGGGAGGAGCGGGTGGAGAAAGTTCGTGGGTGGTTATCTAAAGAGGACCTCAAGCTCTTTTTACAGGCCCTTGAACAATATGGCATCGAAAGTCGAAAGGCTGATCTCCAGCGAATGTTTCCGTCCAGAAAGAGGTTTTTGGAGGGGCTATACAAACAAAAACGTATTCGCACCACACGGCTAATGCTGGGGAATAAAGCCCAAGAAATCGTAAAGAAGCTGCTTGGTGAGGACATCAAGACCAATTTTGCGAGGCTTGACGGAACATTAGCAGATAAGGCTATTATCTACTTGGATTGCGGTGATTTTTTTCTCGTTGAGGGATCACATAGCTTCAAAATATGGGTGTACTTGGCCAGGCCGGGAACCATGGTCTGGTCTTATGAGTTCCCCAGTTTTACTCACCATGATTTGACCAGAAGAACACCTGACCAATATAGCGCCATGTATGACTTGCCACACGAGTCCGTTACCCACAACGGGACCTGGCAATCTAAGGTGATAAACTTTTTGGCAGAACATGGTATCGAGCTGGATATTGAAGGATTACTGACAGCACAAGAGTATCGGGGGCATCTGGCTCGCTACGGTATGCCGGTTATTAAATCCCCTAAGACCAGAGTTCCAGCTCCGCAAGAGCTTCCACCTCGTCTGCAAGTCAGGCCACCAAAATTGATGGAGCGAAGGCGGGCACCCAGGTTTGAGGATCTTTTCAAAGAGAAAGAAAAAGAACCCTTAAGTGCTGTCGACCGGTATTTGCGTGGTAACCGTGAAGCGGAGTCAACTAAATCCTCTCCCGCTGACCCGAGAATATCGAGATCTCATGATAATAGAGAGCTAGCACAACTATCTGAAATAGAACAAACGGTCTTGGGCTATATGGCCCATAACCCCGGGGTGAAAGCTCGCCATGTCGCCACTCTTCTAAACATTCCACTCAAAGATCTGATAACAATGTTCACGGGCCCGTTATCGCCCTTTGTAAAGCGTGAAGACCTGCATACCTGGATGATTCGGCCAGAGTTTATTCATAAGTTCAAATAATGTCAGAGGCTTCTTATGGGTTTGTTTGATCTACTCCGCTCGATGGTGTCCGGTGACAAGGCTGAGGTTGACGGGCAAAGTGGCTTCTATCACCGGGCAGACTCTTCAGGAGTGTTGTTTTATCTGGACCTTGCAGAGCTGAATGAGTTGAAGCAGGGGAATGGTTCGACTTTAAAGAAAATGCAGCTCATTGCTCTCAGGATGTTAGAAGAGCAGGGCCTTGCGGACCCCATGGCGAACGGTTTTCATGTAAGTGCAAAGCATATTGCGGCCTTGGATGAGGATCATGCGCAGATTATGGGGTTGCCAAAGCAATTTTCCGGCCAATTCCAGACTGAGATTCATGGTAGAACCGGGCATAGCGGTTTTCGAGTGTCAGGATTAGCGGTAGTGGATGGCCGGCCAGTGCCATACCAGCTTAAAGGGCCTTTTTTGTCTCTGACGCCCACTGAAGTCTATCGCCTCAACCCTGCGGAATTATTTGCTTTAAATGCTTTGGCGTACCACCAGAGTTTACCGCCCGAAGAACGTGGCGAAAGCGAGAATCTGAGGCTGATGGCTGCACTTCAAACAGCCCAGAAGAATGGAATGCGTCTTGACCTCGGGCATTTTGAAAAACTGGATGTCGTTATCCCTGAGGGCATTGGTATCACCGCATCTCAAATGCCCGATGGCGGTCTTTTCCTTAGCCCCAGCATTGGTGATGGAACCGCACCAGATGATCTCGACCGCCGGTGGGCTCAGTTGGATCTTAACTCCAACTCCGGAGGTGCGCTTAGAATCGGAAATCGGGTAGTGCTTTTAGAGCCCGAAAAGGTAGAAGCCGTTAAGGAGGTTCTGGGAAATCGCCGAATACCCGCCGACAAAGTAAAAGAATTTATTCAAACACCCAGTGCGTTTCTGGATGCGGCTCTCGTAAACCTGGAACTTGGCTTCTCCATAAGAGTTCAAGGTGTAGGCAAGCTTCAGCACATGGAGTTCGGAGAAGGCGACGCAAAGAAGCAAGATTGGTTTGCCCTGGACAAATTGCCCGCGCCTCCGGAGGCATTGGCGCAGTCCGTTCAGTCAGAAGAAGAGTTATGCCAGTTTCAGGAAGCACTTGACGCAGCTTGGGGCCAGGGCGCAGAGACAATCGTATTTAACGGAGAAACATTTGACGTTTCTGACAGAGGAGCTGTTTCCAAACAGCTAGCTCAGATTAAGGAATCCCTTCGGAATCCTGTGCGCAAGGATATAACTCAGGATGACGATACTCCTGAGAAGCAGGAAAAGTTAAGCCTTGTTCTGAAGGAAGCGGAGGAACTTCACGATGAGCTGCGGCAGAAAGCTCTCGAATCGACTGTAAGCTCAGATCCTGACTGGAGCAACTATGCCCGAGAACCTTTCCCCCATCAGAGAGAAGGTGTTCTCTGGATGCTCGGCTTGCTAGATCGGGCCCGGAGCGAAGACCCCGATGACCTATACAGATTACAGGGCGCGCTCTTGGCTGATGATATGGGGCTTGGGAAAACTTACATGAGCCTTGTTGCTGCGGGTGAATACCTGAGTAAACAGGAGAAATCAGGGAAACAGCAAAAACCCATTCTTGTAATCGCGCCACTGAGCCTGCTAGAAAACTGGGAGGATGAAGTTGGTGTCACGTACAAGGGAGCTCCCTTTAAAGACATCGTTGTTCTCCAGTCCGGCCGTGATCTCGCCAAGTATCGGGTTAAAGGTGAGAAACGAGAAACTGTCCAAATGGCAAAGATGCTTGAGGATGACCAGATTCTTGATGAAGATTCCATTCGCTACGCGCTTCAAATAGGCCCGGATGCTGGAGCTAAACGGCTGGATGTAGAGCGGCGGTTGGTATTGGCAACTTACCAAACCCTTCGTGACTATCAATTCTCCCTGTGCCGTATCGACTGGGGAATGGTGATATTCGATGAAGCGCAGAACATTAAAAACCCGAACACACTACAAACTCGCGCTGCAAAGGGCCTGAAAGCAGATTTCAAATTGCTGGCAACGGGCACCCCTGTGGAAAATAGTTTGGGTGATTTTTGGTGCCTGATGGATACAGCCCAGCCGGGCTTGCTGGGCAGCTGGCCGGTATTCAGAGATACGTGGATTAAGCCAATCCTTACTGCAGATGAAGATGATCGCGATTCTGTCAGGGCATCGTTGGGACAAGAACTTCGGGACGCGGTCGGCCCCTTTATGCTCAGGCGGGTCAAAGAAGACCAGTTAACCGGTCTACCCTCAAAAACGATCCGGTGCGGTGTTTCACAGCCGGAGTCGGGGAATCTGGTTTACGACCCTGGCCTGGGCAGCACTATGGAAGGCCTGCAGCGCCAAGCCTATGAAGATATTCTGAAAGGCTACCGGCAGCAGCAAGCCACAGAAGATATGCGAGGTAAAGCTCTCGCCGTTCTTCAGCAGCTAAGGGAAGTCTCGCTGCACCCTAGACTCCGACATGAGGCAGAACTGATGGCCGATGATCCGGCCTCGGCAAGGCGAGTAATGCAGCAATCAGCCAAACTCCAGGTATTGCTTAAAACGCTGGATGCTATTAAAGCCAGGGGCGAAAAGGTGATCTTGTTCATGGTCACGAAGCGCCTGCAAAGACTTCTAAAATTGTGGCTGGATCAGATCTACGGGTTGGATGTTTCTATTATCAACGGAGACACGGCTGCTGTGGCGAAAAAATCCGACGTTCTCAGCCGAAAGCAGCTGATCACCCAGTTTGAGGCAACTTCAGGTTTCAATATTTTGATTATGTCACCGGTTGCGGCGGGCGTTGGCCTAACTGTGGTTGGCGCTAATCACGTAGTGCATTTGGAGCGCCACTGGAATCCAGCTAAAGAGGCTCAGGCGTCAGACCGGGTTTACCGAATCGGCCAAAAGAAACCGGTAACCATTCATCTCCCGGCCGTGCTCCACCCAGATTTCGATGCTTTTGATGTGCATCTTGATCGACTGCTGCGTGGAAAATTAATGCTGAAAGATGCAGTAGTAACGCCTGAATCTGTGAGTGAGAATGAAGTTCTCAAATCCATGGGGCTTTAATCTAATCGCATATCGTTAGCATGCGATTCAGTGGAGGTGTCTTTTATGGGCGTTGAGTGTTCGCTGCCAACACGATCGGGTTCAAGCTCTAGTGTAATCACGCGTGGTTTGATAATTGCGCAGCCGTGGATTGGCAAGATCCTCCGAGGGGAGAAAATCTGGGAGATGAGGAGTACTCACACATCTGTGCGAGGGCCTATCGCCTTGATCGAAAAAGGGAGTGGCCTGATAGTCGGCGTGGCATCCATTTCAGACTCAATAGGTCCCTTGGGCTTTGAAGATATCTTCGATAACGAGGTAAAGCACAGGGTTGGCCCGGAAATCTATACCAGAGACGACTACACGTGGAATCATGCCTGGGTTTTGAATCAAGTATCTCCCGTCTCGAAGCCTGTGAAGTACAGGCATAAAAGTGGTGCGGTAATCTGGGTGGAGCTTGATTCTGGCGCTAGAGATGAGCTGAATAGCCAGTTATCAGGCAAAACCACTGAATGCAATCTGTCTCAAGTCCCGATTGCTAAAGATGGCAGCTGGTTTGGCAGAGAAAACTGCTGCAGAAAGGGTTACTACACTGTTGGTGAAAAAGGATGTGAGCAGCGTTTTACCGATTATCAGGCAGCGTTGGATTATCTCAGGTCCATGCAGACGGCCAAATGGCGCCGACCCAATGCGAAAGGTAATTGGGGAATTGTTAGTGCTGTAGTCTGGTCTGATCCTCAACCTACCCCATTTTTCCGCAATTCCTGATCCAGGTGCGACGATAATTGTCGCATTACCGAGTTATCTTGATGGCTGGGTCAAATCCCCCAAAGTCGTGTAGCATACAAACCATCGCAAACTGCTACGGAAATTCGGCAACCAGATGCAAGAATTCAGCTACGACAGCGACTTAATTGGTGGCTCTCTCCTCGTCAGAGAGTCCCGGGTCATCGCCGAGTTGCTGCTGGCGCAAGCGGACGAAGAACAGTGGAAGCAGGCGATTCAGGTTGAAAACCGCCTGCAAAAGCGCAGCCCGGCCACTGCTAAACGCCAGGCCAGCGCCTTGCGCAAGCGCCTTGAACGTTTGGATGAGCCATTCTGGCGGGCACTGCGGGATGGTGACGACGAGCTGGCCACGCAGGTTGCTTTTGTGGCCGCGCTGGAGAGGAATTTGTTGTTAGTGGAGTTTGTGGAAACCGTCCTGCGGGATGCCTTTATTTTGAGGGCGGAGAAATTGGCGCAGTACCAGTGGATGGATTTTCTGGAGGATCGAGCCCACCGAGATCCCACCATAGGGACCTGGACAGAGTCCTCCAAAAAGAAAATGGGCCAGGTGGCATTCCGTATCTTGGCCGAAGTGGGGCTGTTGCAAAGTACCCGCAGCCTCAGATTGCAGAACATATTGGTGCGGCCCGAGGTAAATGTGCTGTTGGAAGACAGCCGCCGATACCGCCTCAAGGCGTGTCTGAATGTGTCCAGTACAAACCCGACTTAACGGGCATAAATAGAAAAACCAGATCGATGGAGCGCGTGCATGAGTCAGCCGTTACAGGACCGGCTAAATCAGATTCCGGATAAGATCCTTTCCGAAGAATTCCTTCAGGGGCAGGGCCTGGGCAATGAAATTGGCTTCTGGGTCTTTGACTATGCGCCGGAAGAAGAACTCAAGGTGCGCGAATACCTGGTTTTTCTGACCAACTTCCTGTCCAAAAAACACAGCCACCTGAACGTCGCCAGCATCAACCTGCTGGAAGTCATGCGCGACTACCTGGCCGACCGCAAGTTCCTGGATAAAGCTTGTGATATGCAGGTGAAGAAAGGCGACAAAGCGCTGCTCAAAGCCCTGGCCGGCCCCATGCATATGGACAAGTTCGCCCCTTACATGATGGAACAGACAAACGCTGCCGAGCAGGACATCATCCTCATACATGGTGTTGGCTCCGTCTGGCCGGTACTCCGGGCCCACAACCTGCTCAATAAACTTCACGGCCTGCTGGGCCATAAGCCGGTTGTGCTGTTTTACCCGGGTGAATACAGCGGCCAGAGCCTGACTCTGTTTAATCGCATCCCCAGCAACAACTATTACCGGGCCTTTTCACTGGTGCCCCGTACCTGATTCGCAGTACCTGACCGAATTACAAGGATGATCAGTAATGACCATTAAAGACCTCTTCTTCAAACCGCTGGACCGTTCCATCAATGGTGTGGTCAAAGCAGACCAGTCGGATGACGCCACCGTCTGGCAGGAATTGGAAGAGTATGTTGTCACCAACGAGCTGGAAAAACATTTCCGGGATTTCTTTGAGAGCTATAGCACCGATCTTAAAGACCCGTCCATCCCCAACCGGGTGGGTATCTGGATTTCCGGCTTCTTTGGTTCAGGTAAATCGCACTTCCTGAAGGCTCTGTCCTACCTGATGGAGAACAAAGAAGCCCACGATGGGCAGGGCAATACCAGGCAGGCCGTTGAATTCTTTGATGAGCACAAACTGCGCGACGCCATGATCCGCGCCGACGTTCAGAAAGCCGCGTCTACCCCGGCCGACGTCATCCTCTTTAACATCGACTCCAAAGCCAGTTCCAACGATTCCGGTAACCCGATCCTCAATGTATTCCTGCGGGTGTTCAACGAACATCAGGGCTTTAGTGGCGACCACCCCCACATTGCCCACATGGAACGTCATCTGGAACAGAAAGGGGGGTATCAGGCCTTCAAGGATGCCTTCCGAGAGGCGACGGGGTCAGAGTGGGAACAGGAACGCGACGGTTACCAGTTCTATCAGGACGACATCGAGGGGGCCATCGCCAAGGCCCTGAACCTGTCTGCCGAAGCCGCCCATAAGTGGTTTGAAGAATCGGAAGAGACCTTCTCCGTTTCCGTGGAAAACTTCTGCCGCTGGGTTAAGGAATACCTGGACTCCCAGGGCCCTGAAAACCGCATGATCTTCATGGTGGATGAAGTAGGGCAGTTCATTGGCTCGGACACCAAGCTAATGCTCACGCTGCAAACCATCACCGAGAACCTGGGTACTATCTGCAACGGCCGGGCATGGATTGTGGTCACCTCTCAGGCGGATATGGAAGCCATACTGGGAGACCTCACTTCATCCAAAGCCAACGATTTCTCCAAGATCGCCGGTCGGTTCAAGACACGCCTGTCCCTGTCGAGCTCGAACACCGACGAAGTCATCCAGAAACGTCTGCTACGCAAAACACCTGAAGCAGAAGCCGAGCTGCGGGCCGCCTGGGACAAAAGCGGCGACATCCTCCGTAACCAGATTACCTTTGATCGCTCCGGCCCCACACTGAAGAATTTCCATGGCGCGGACAGCTTCGTCGCGAACTACCCCTTTGCCCCGTACCATTTTCAACTGGTGCAAAAGGTCTTTGAGGAAATCCGTAAAGTTGGTGCCACCGGTGCCCACCTGGCCTACGGTGAGCGGTCCATGCTCGACGCCTTTCAGATGGCAGCCATGAGCGTGGCTGGCAAAGACATTGGTGCATTGGTGCCCATGCATGCTTTCTACCGCTCCGTGGAAGGGTTTCTGGATACGGCGGTGAAACGCACAATCGACCAGGCCAGTGAAAACGCCAGCCTGGATGACTTTGACGTTCAGATCCTGCGCACGTTGTTCATGATCCGCTATGTGGACCTGATTAAAGGCACTCTGGACAACCTCGTTACCCTGTCCATCGAGAAGATTGATGAAGACAAGCTGGCTCTGCGCAAACGCATCGAAGAAACTCTGCATCGTCTGGAAAAAGAAAGCCTGATCACCCGCAATGGCGATGAGTTTCTGTTCCTGACCAACGAAGAGCGGGACATCACCCGCAAGATCAAAGCCACCGACATCGCCAGCACCGATGAAAACAAGGAACTGGCCAGCCTTATCTTCAAAGATCTGCTGAAAGACAAAAACAAGTACCGCTACCACATCAACAAAACCGACTACAGCATTGGCCGTTACCTGGATGGCCACACCCTGGATGGCCGTTACGAATCCGATCTGCGTGTGGAAGTGGTATCGCCGCTGGACCTGGACTACAGCCAGCTCACCGAAGCCGGTTGCATCAACAAATCCAGCGAAGGCGTTGCCGGGCAGGCTGTGATCAAACTGCCTGACGACAAGACCTTCTTCCAGGAACTGCGCACCTGGCTCAAAACCAACAAGTTCATCCGCCTGAACGATGATGGCACCAACTCAGACCTCACCCGTATCCTTGCCGACCGTGGCCGGGAGAACCAGGAACGGCGCAAACGCCTGCGCCACACCCTGGAAGACATGCTTTTACGGGCAGAATGCTATGCCCTGGGCCAGCACCTGAAGCTGTCTACCTCCAGCCTTGCCGTGCGCTTTGATGAGGCCTGTGAATACCTGCTGGAGAACACCTACACCAAACTCGGCTTCCTGAAGGTGCTCCAGCAAGATCCGATGCGGGAGCTCAGTGCCGTACTTACCGCAGACGACATTGGCCAGATGGGCATGGCGCTGGACGGGGAAGAGGGCAACCCCCAGGCCGTCAAAGAGGTAGAGCAATACATCACCCTCCGCGCCGGCAGCAATGACCGACTGCTGGTGAGCGACATCATTGATCGCTTTGCCGCGCGACCCTATGGTTGGCCGGATGGTGAAATTCTGCTGATCCTGGGCCGTCTGGCCGCTTCCGGACGCATCTCATTTCATACCGGCGGCCCGTCCATGCCACTCAATGAGGTGTTCGACTATCTCAACAACAGTCGGCGCCGCCGGGAAATCTCCGTCCAGAAGAAGCGCCAGACAGACGATGCCATCCTGAAGAAAGCCCGTGACCTGTCCCGGGACCTGTTCAACGCCCTGGGGCCGGACACCGAGAAAGAGCTGTTCGAGTTTTACCTGATCCATTTGAACGACTGGCTGACCAATCTGAAAAGCTACAAGAGCAAGACCGATGTAGGTCGATTCCCCGGCAAGCCAGTCATCGAAAATTCCATCCTCACCATTGAACGCCTATTGGCCAACCGGGAAAGCTACGATTTCTTCAAGGCGGTGATCGAGAGAAAAGACGATTTGCTCGACTTGGAAGAGGACTATCGGGACGTCCACGAGTTCTTCACCAAGCAGATTCATAGCTGGCAGCAGCTGCAAACAGGCCTCGCCCATTTCGAGAAGAACCGGCAAGCACTGGAGAAGGACGACGCGGCCCGCAAGGCGCTTGCTGAGATGAAGCGCATTGCAGAGGCCGATGCCCCCTATGGGCAGCTGCACAAAGTGGCCAACTTGGTAGAAATGGTAGAAACCGTTAATAACAGGGTTCTCGACGAGAAGCGCAACCACGCCAGCGATCGCGTAGATGAAAAAATCGCCCAGCTACAGGCAGAAATCGCCAAGAGTGGCATCGCCACAGCGGACTTGAGTAACCGCCTGTTGCGGCCTTTGCAGCTGATCAAAGAAGAACTGGCCGTCGAAACCGGCATTGCCCAGATCTTCATGCTGCAAACCCAGACCGCCCAGGAAAAACTAGAAGACAGCCTGTTCGAGTTGGAGCGGGCTATACAATTGGAAGCAGAGAAGCAGGCCAAGGCCCAGAGAGACGCTCAGGAGGACGCCGGCGACTATGCCAGCAAGCCGACTGCCGCGCCCTCTGCTGATTCCGCGGACAAACCCGCGCCGGTGCCCATGCCCAAACCCGTGGTTGAGGTAAGTGCCACCAAAGTGTTCAACACACTGGCCAGCGGTATCTACCTGGAAAGGCAGGAAGACGTAGACAACTTCGTCAACGCCTTGAAAGACGAACTACAAACCGCCATTGCGGCGGGCAAGCGGGTACGGTTGAAATGAGCGCCCGTCCTTGTCTGTAAAAAATATTGGTGAGATCATCAAAAGTGTAAATAAAGTGAGATTGGTGTAAATAAAGTTCTGGCGGGCGGAAGAAAGGGAAATCATGCAGTACGCAGGTTACGCACATCTTATTAATCAGGACAGTATCTCGGCCATAGCGCCGGCGATATCTGCGGAAGTGCGCTCGGTCACCCGCAAGGAAACCATTGGCCAGACCATTGCCGTGCCCGCAAAGCTGGCCCCGGCCCCGGACGATCGCCTGGGGCACGTTCTGTTTGCCATCAAACACGAAGGCATCAACTTGCAGGTATTGGCCCAGGCGCTACCGGCTATCCCAGAACCTGAGATCCGGCAGGCCTTTGATGCCGCCCCAAATAGCCAATACCTGCGCAAGGCCTGCTTCCTGTGGGAGCACTTTACCGGTGAGACGATTCGACGCGCCACGGAGAGCATCCAGCAGGCTTACGTGCCGTTGTTTAACCCTAAAGCCTACATTACCGGCCGGGGACAGAAGAATCCCCGTTGGCGAGTGATATTCAATGGCCTGGGCACACTGGATTACTGCATCACAGTGCGGCGAACCAGAGAACTTCAGGCGTTGCTTGATGAACACTTGCTGCAAAAAGCCACCGAGTTCACCGAGTCACTGCCGAAAGACATTCTCAACCGCACCCTGGCCTGGGCTTACCTGCACGAAACCCGGGATTCCTACGCCATTGAAAACGAGGCACCATCGGAAGACAAGGCGACCCGCTTCGTGAACCTGCTAAAACAGGCCCACAGCCCCCGTAAACTGGATGAAGACTACCTGGTAGACCTGCAAAATGCCGTTATCAGCAATGTGTTCTCCCAGGCTGTGTCTTTCCGAACGGAACAGAACTATCTCAGTAACGGATTGCGTGGTGCGTTGGGGGTTACCTATGTGCCGCCAGCTCCGGAACTTTCACGCTCCTTGATGGAACAGCTAATGGCATTGGCAAACCAGCCACCGGAAGCGGTGGACCCACTGGTACTGGCAAGCATCGTATCGTTCGGCTTTGTGTTCGTGCATCCCTTTATGGATGGCAACGGTCGCCTGTCCCGGTTTTTGTTTCATCAGGTACTGTGCCAGCGAGGGGCCCTTCAAAACGGCCTCGTGCTGCCGGTATCCATCGTGCTACGCCAGAATGAATCCGAATATCTGAGTGTGCTACAGGCGTTTTCGGAGCAGGCGAGGCAGTACTGGGACGTTACTTACATCGACGAAAACCAGTTCCAGTTCGAATTTAAGGGCCATGAAGCCCTCTACCGATACTGGGATGGTACCCGCTGCGCCGAATTCATGGCCCGGGCAACCAAACAGGCCATAGAACACCACCTGAAGGAGGAAACCGTCTTCCTCACTCGGTACGACGAAATCTACCGCCGCATAGACCAGGCCTTTGATATACCCAACACCGATCTCTCCAGACTGGTGTTGTTCTGCCTGGACCAAAACGGCCGCATCTCCAAACATCGCCGCAAGCAATATCAGTACAGGGTTCCGGAAGAGATCTTTGACGCGCTAGAACAGGCATATCAAAGCGTGGTAACCGAATCATGAAGAACTCACGGCACCCATCAACCTGCGCAGTACACCAGGGATTGCAACAATGAACACCGCCAACATCAAAAAATACGCCCCCAAAGCCCGCAACAACTTTATCGCGGCGGTCACAAAACAGACTGCCCGCTACGGCATCACCGCCAAAGGCACCGAGCCCATGGAGCAGCGGGGGGATATTGCCCTGATTGGCGAAAACGCCTTCCCCAAAGCCATCGCCCCGGCCCGCAAGGCACTGGAACGCATGGTTGAGCAAATGGGCTTTGCCCAGGCCATGGAGCAAGCCGCCTACAGCTGGTTTAATCGCCTGTGCGCCATCCGCTACATGGAAATCCATGACTTTCTGGACCACGGTCGCCGCGTGCTCAGCACCGCCAACGGTGACCCCGGTACCCCGCAGCTCCTCGACGACTGCCTGGACATCAGCCTGCCAGGGCTGGACCCACAACAAGTCGCGGAACTGAAGCTGGACGGCAATAAAGACGAAGAACTGTACCGCGAACTCCTGCTGGCCCAATGCCACGCTCTGCACGAAGCCATGCCATTCCTGTTTGAAGCGGTAGACGATGCCACCGAACTGCTGTTGCCAGATAACCTCACCAAAACCGACTCCCTCATCCGGGAGCTGGTCAGCGCCATTCCGGAAGACGACTGGCAGGATGTGGAAATCATCGGCTGGCTCTACCAGTTCTACATCTCGGAGAAAAAAGACCAAGTGATCGGTAAGGTGGTCAAAAGCGAAGACATCCCCGCCGCCACCCAACTGTTCACCCCCAACTGGATAGTGCAGTACCTGGTACAAAACTCCATAGGCCGCCAGTGGCTGCAAACATACCCGGACAGCCCCCTGCGAGAGCAGATGTCGTACTTTATCTCGCCCGGCGAGCAGCCCCCTGAAGTACAGGCCCAGCTTGCGGAAACCGTGCCCGATGCCATAAACCCGGAGAGCATCAAAGTTCTCGACCCCGCCTGTGGCTCTGGCCACATATTGGTGGAAGCCTACAAAATCCTGAAAGCGATCTACGAAGAACGTGGCTATCGCAGCCGGGACATCCCGCAGCAAATCCTGAAACACAACCTGTTCGGCCTGGACATCGACGACCGGGCAGGGCAGTTGGCCGGCTTCGCCCTGATGATGCTGGCAAGGGAAGACGACCGCCGCCTGTTCAGCCGGGTAGCGGAAGGCGACGTCACCCTCAACGTGCTCTCCCTCAAGGAAACGGGCCATCTTAACCTGCCTCAACTTTGGCAGGATCTGAACTTGGGTGGCGACTGGCAGCAAGGTAGGTCCCAGAGCCTGTTTGAAAGTGATCAGGCTGACTTGAGCAGAGCGAGTGCTGATGAACGCTACCAACTGCTGCAACGAACGCTAGAGCGGTTTGAAGAAGCCAAAACCTTTGGTTCGCTGATCGAAGTGCCCCAGGAAGATGAAGCTTCATTGAAAGCGTTACTCGAAGAGTTGGAGAAGTTGGCTCACACGGGTGACGTGATGCAGAAACCAGCAGCGGAAATGTTGCTGCCATATGTTCAGCAGGCTTGGGTGCTGGCCCAGCGGTATGATGCGGTTATTGCGAACCCACCCTACATGGGCAGCAAAGGCATGAATGCGCCGCTGAAAAAGTTCGCAAAAGATGCCTACCCGAACAGCAAGTCAGATCTCTTCGCGATCTTTATGGAGCGAGCATTTTCACTGCTCAGGCCCAACGGATACAACGCGCAGATCAATATGCAGTCCTGGATGTTCCTGTCCAGCTACGAGAAGCTCCGGGAATGGCTACTTCACAACGCCACCATCATCACCATGGCGCACATGGGGAGCCGCGCATTCGACAGCATCAGCGGTGAAGTGGTCTCCACAACGGCATTCGTGATTGAAAACGCAGACTTTCCTGATTACTTGGGCGCATACATTCGCTTGGTGGACGCGAAATCTGAGGCTGAAAAAAGAAGGCTGTTACTGGAGGCAATTCAGTGACGGTCAAATTAAAAGATCTTGGTATCGCCTTCCGCAAAGCCAAAGTAGACCTCTACTACTCCACCAACCTCTCATTGTTCGCAATAGCCGACTATGAGGGGAATCTTCAGCGCTTGCTAAGGAAGATTAACGGCAGGTCTACAGTCTGGGTTAAAGACTCTGACTTTCTCGATACCTGGACACTCGCGTCAAAAACTATCAAATGTCCAAAAGTACAAGGTGCCGGCCTGATTCATGCTGCGCCACAAGATGAGAGGATCGGGGGCTACAGTGCTGATGGGCAGCGGATGCAGGCAAGAGGCGACAACCACCAAAACTGCACCACGGACGAAATCGACATTCTGGTTCTGCGCCAATTTCAGTCTTACCACCGGTCGCTAACTGAAGGCTTCAAGCCGATGTCGGGTGGCGTTGCAGCGAGCGTGTCGAAAGACCGGAAAGTATTACCCAAAAGGGGAGCGTAATGAGCCAGCAAGAAACAAAGGACATGTCGAAGCATTTTTACCGAGCCTCTGCCGCGGATTTTAAGAAAGTTCCGGGAAAACCGATTGCCTATTGGCTCACGGAAAATGCGCTAAGTGTTTTCGAGCGTAGGA
This sequence comes from Marinobacter sp. GH_1, assembly GCF_048595985.1. NCBI lineage: Bacteria > Pseudomonadati > Pseudomonadota > Gammaproteobacteria > Pseudomonadales > Marinobacteraceae > Marinobacter > Marinobacter sp. GH_1. Next base: position 1,538,732 of record NZ_CP184460.1, read on the forward strand.
AGGGGTTAGTTGGAGATCTCGCAAAAGCTGAAGGAAAAAACGTAACTACTAACAATGATCGGTTCATCAGATTTTTTTGGGAAGTCAGCAAGCAAGAAATAGGGGCGTTTGATAAGCATTGGTTACCTTGTGCGATGGGGGGCGGTTATCGTAAGTGGTATGGGAATGTGATGCATGTTATTGATTGGTCAGATCATGCCAGGTTGCATTACAAATCTGCTCCTGCTGGAAGGATAATTCGTAAAGAGTTCTGGGGGTTGCCCGGAATTACTTGGGGGAAAATTGGTTCAAGGCACGCGAGCTTCCGGATCCTAGCCTCCGATGAAATGTACCAAGAAACAGCCGTTTTACAAGAATCAGAAGATGATGCAGTTTTTTTGCTTTCGCTACTAAATTCCAAAGTCTCAAATTACTTTCTTCAGTTCTTTAGTCCGACAGTCAACTTCCAGCTAGAGGATATTTCGGCTATACCAATGTTAGATATGACCGGAATGAATGAACAGCTTCTAGAGAGAACCCAACGTAGCATTCAAATCGCAAAAAAAGATTGGGATTCAGCGGAATTCTCACTCCAATTCTCAGGGCTCGAATTAGTAAACACCCGAGATCATAGTCAATTGTTGCAGTCAGCCTTTGACAGTATGCGATTGAGGCAGAGGGATCTGGTTAGTGAGATGCGCAGTCTAGAAGAAGAGAACAACCAAATGTTCATAAGCACTTACGGCTTGGAGGGGGAACTCTCTGCCGAACTGCGAACTGATGAGATTACTCTGATCTGCAATCCTTTCAACCGATACGGTGGAGACCGTCTCGAAACAGAACTTGAAAGTATGTTTCGGTGCGACACCCTCCGGGAGCTGGTGTCCTACGCCATCGGTTGTATGATGGGCCGCTACTCGCTGGACCAGTCCGGCTTGATCCTCGCTAGCAAAGGCGAAACCATTCAGGACTACCTGGGGCAAATTCCTTCGCCATGTTTTGCACCGGACGATGATGCCATCCTACCGCTCACCGACCTGGAATGGTTCGCTGATGACGCCACCAACCGCTTTCGCGAATTTGTCCGCGTGGTCTGGGGCGATGAGCATCTACAGGAAAATCTGGATTTTGTAGCAGAAAGCCTCTGCCTGCATGCCATAAAATCGAAGCGAGACGAGTCCGCACTCGACACCATCCGTCGCTACCTGAGTACCCAGTTCTATAAGGATCACCTGCGCACCTATAAAAAGCGCCCGATCTATTGGCTGTTCAGCTCCGGCAAACACAAAGCCTTTGAGTGCCTCGTGTACCTGCACCGCTACAACGAAGGTACGTTGGCACGGATGCGTACTGAATACGTCATCCCCCTCAGCGCCAAGCTCAACGCCTACACTGAAAAGCTGGAGCAAGACAAAGAAACCAGCACCTCTGCTGCCGAAACCAAGCGCCTGGAAAAAGAAATCGCCACGCTGCATAAACAACAGTCCGAACTCGCCGAATTCGACGAAAAACTCCGCCACTACGCCGACCAGCGCATCAGCCTGGATCTGGATGATGGGGTGAAGGTGAATTATGGGAAGTTCGGGGATTTGTTAGCTGAGGTGAAAGCTGTCACAGGGGGCAAGCCGTAGTGAGCACTGTCGCAGAAGCCACAAGTCCTCATGTCCTGAGGTCCAGGGAGCGAAGTGTCGGGGCCATGGTGAGAATTTGCAAAGAGATGGTTACTTTTCGGGACACATGGAGACCAGAGGTTGGGTAGCATTATTCCAAATTCAGTAATAGGCGCTGTTTCTTCGGTAATCGCAGCTCATTACTACAGTCATTCCAAGCTGGAAACGCTCTTCATGGAAAGCGGTGCTCCCGGTGATGCTCCAGAAGGAAACTGTGAGAAAAAATGCAGTGATTGGTTGAAGCGATGCAATGAAGATCCTGGCATTGATGCTCTTGAGGTCTTGGGAAGAGTTATTCAAAGCTACATGGACCAAGCCCCACCGATTTCGTTTTTTGATGATTCGCCGTCAAGTATTGAGGAGGGCCAGGGGAGGATTAAAGCGGCTCTGGCCCAAAACCAGCTTTCGTACCGACAGAATGGCTATGTTACTCAAGCAGGGTCGACACCAATTTCCAAAACATTAGAGGAATACCTAAAATCGGGCAATTTTTCATCTATTGAAAAAGAGTTTGAGAGAGCGGTAGAGCATATTCAAACTGACCCACACGCAGCAGTCACTGCTGCCTGCTCGATTATCGAATCGGCACTGAAGTTCTATATAGAGCATTTCAATCTAGTCGCACCAAATAAATTGAACGTTATGCCGCTGTGGGCAGCGGTGCAACCACACCTGCGTTTGAACTCTGATGCCACCTTGGCCGCAGATCAGCACAAAGTGCTAAAAGGTATATCATCAATCATTGATGGCGTTGGGTCATTCAGGTCACACATTGGATCTGCTCATGGTCGTGGTTCTAGCCCGCCGGGTATTGTTGTTGCCGAGGCCCGACTAGTTGTTAATGTGGCACATACCTTGGTGGTCTTCATTATGGAGGTGCTACATGCCAAAAAAGACTAAAAGTCGCAGGCAGACCGCCGTTCATTTCATTGCGCTTTCAGCTCCACTCCAAGGGCGTACATCCTGCTGGCGCCAGAGGTAAAGATGATCGATAAACCAATTGCATTCGAACTTGTTGTCCGCCGCTTCCTTGGCAGGTCGAAGGCTTCTCATATCGCGAACCAGGAGCAGAATGAAAGGATCCGTAAAACCTGGCTCAAAAGGGTCGCAGTAAAGATCACCCGTGAAATTGATGATGTTGAGACGTTTGAGGAACATCGTGTCCAGTTACATCATTTTGCAGGTGAGTTTGACCAAGCACTTTCAGGTAAAAAGACGGACCCTTGGTATGCGGTTTACTCCTTATTGGGCCTTTCAGCAGCCTTGCTTGGCCGGGTCTCAGCAAGTGGTGCAAGATTGTGCTTGCCGAGCTACACCTTGAGTATGGATGAATATTACACGAGGTTGATTCGGCAGGGTGGTGATCCGCTGCAGGCTCACACGGATAGGCACAACATCATCGACACCCGTAGGGAAGTAGTCGAGTTTTTAAAAGGAAAGGGCCTCAACGACAACCAGGTTGGCCTTGTATTGAATATCTCGGCCCACCAAATTCGCAAGCTTAAGCTTTGATCTCAAAAAAATATTCGAGCGCTCCAGACTCTAGAGAGGTATTCAACATGGCAAGATGCACAGCTCCAGTAAATGGCCACCGTACAGCGAGCGCAGCAGCTGCTTGCCCTGCTTGTAGTAGCCGCAGTGGGTACCGCTCGTATTCGTCCTATTCGTCCTACCCGTACTCGTCATTTGGGGGTAGTAGCCCTAACAGTAGCGGAGGCAGTCGAAGAAGTAGTGGCGGCGGGTCAGGCCGAACCACGAAACCCCGCTGGTCCCGGGCAAGTTCACCCGTCATGTACACACCTTCGGAGGTAAGGACACTTACACCCATACGTGAAAGCGTTGAAGAGCGGGCATCAGTTCCTGACCTGCGGGACACTTTTCTTTGCCATGCTTGGGATGATCGCAAAGGAGCTGCAAAAGAGCTTCACGATCTGCTTGTATCGAAAGATGTCTCTGTTTGGTTCAGTGAAAAAGACGTGCTTCTTGGTTCGTCGCTACTGCGCGAAATCGATAAGGGTTTAGCAAGGTCGCGGGTCGGGATTGTATTGGTAACCCCCGCTTTCCTGAGACGAGTCAATGCAGAAGGTATCGCTGATAAAGAGCTTTCAGCACTCTTGGCGCGTGATCTGCTCGTTCCCATCGTACACAACACTACATATGAGGCCCTTCGTGAAGTAAGCCCCTTGCTCGGGTCACGCAGCGGCCTGAGCACTGCTGAGGAACCAATGACTGAAATCGTGGCCAAGTTAGCTGAACTGGTTACCTTGGAAGACTAGGAACGTGCTCAATAATTCTCAGTTACCAAGAGCAGCAGTTGTTTGATTTTTCTTCGGTTCTGATGGCCAAAAATGCTAAAAGCGACGCTTTCTGTCGCTTTGTTGTGAGACTGTCAAGGTGAAATGAACCGAAGGAGTCATATTTATGATTACAGTAACCGTTGCAGGAATGGAGCAGTCTCTGGAAGGACTTTCTGAAAGCTGGCTTCACGAGCAGATAAGACGACGTCAGAAAGCCGGCGAGCTGGTATGTGTGCGGGTGGTAGTGAATACGTCTGACATCAATGTTGGTGTTTCATCGGGAGCCTGCCCCGTGGGGCCTGGCGGCTCTAGACGGCCCAGCTCAAAAGAGCAACAGGTTTTAGATCTCTGGTCGCATTTTGGTTTGGGGCATGGGGATCTCAACAGCGGTAAGCTGGTTGCGTTTCTTCAGCGATTGCGATCATTGGTTTAGGTTCTGAAAAGTTAAGGATGATGTATGGCGAAGCTGGTTTTCTCTTATTCCCATGTGGATGAGGCTCTGAGGGATGAGCTGGAAAAGCATTTGATGCCGCTCAAAAGACGAGGGCTCATTTCCACTTGGCATGACCGGCGCATAACAGCCGGTACTGAACTGCATGGGGAAATAGGCCAGCACTTTGAAGATGCAGACATCATCCTTTTGCTGATTAGCCCCGACTTCATCAATTCAGATTATTGCTACGACGTTGAAGTGAAGCACGCCCTCAAGCGGCACAATAAAGGTGAGGCGCGTGTCGTTCCGGTGATTCTGAAAACCTGTGACTGGCATGATCTGCCATTCGGAAAGCTGATGGCCACCCCAGAGGATGGTTATCCGATCTCGAAATTCACTCACGTCGAAGATGGTTTCTACCAAGTCGCTCAGGCCATCAAATCTGTTTTGAAGGAATTGGGTGCCACGGCCCAGAACTCTCCTACTGACAATACCCGCCCGGCTACATCGCCATCATTCGTAAAGCCGGTCGATTCTGGTCCTCGCAGCAGCAATTTGGGCATTCGAAAGGAATTCAGTGACAGGGATAAAGACCTTGCTCGTCGGGAGGGAATTCAGTTCCTGTCTCGTTTCTTTGAAAATTCCTTAAAGGAGATCTGCGCTCGGAATCCCGAGTTGGAGCAAGATTTTCACCAGAAGGATGCTGACAGCTTCGAGGCTTCTCTTTACCAAAATGGGCAAAGAGTTTGTCACTGTGGCATATGGAAAACTGGCGGAGGTATGGCGCTGGGAGATATTTGTTACAGCCAATCCGGGGTCTCGACCAATAGCTGTAATGATGCCGTTACGTTAGAAGACGATGGAACTATGCTTGGGTTCCGTTCGATGATGGGCGGAATGTCCGGGTACGGTCGTGACAGTTTGCTCACGTGCGAGGGTGTCGCCGAGTACTTTTGGGACAGCTTTATTCGACCCCTCAAATGAGCATTGCCTGCGCTGCTCAGGCATTTACTAAAAACCAAAAACGATAATCAGGAAAACACATGGAAGAGCCAACCTCAGCCGTCGATGCTGTCATCGCCATCGTCACCCTTCTTATTTTCTTTACTCCGGTCGTGATCGCGTGGCTTTCCAGGCGAAGCCGAAATGCTATGAAGAAAAAGCTGGCGGAGGCGATGCTGGCTTTGAAGCAGGCTGAAGAGAAGAAAAGGGAAGCGGAAAAATACAGCGCCGACCTGGATGCCAGATACAAGCCCATTACCGATATGGAACAACACGCGCGGCTGTTACTGGGTAAGGCGGAGATGCAGGCACAGGCGGTCAGGAATGATGCGGAACGTGTGTATTCCGAAGCTGAGAAAAGACTGAGCGAGGCCACGGAAGAGGCCGGTCAAATCAGTACGGAAGCAAAGGCAGCGCTCAGAGAGGCAAGGCTGAAGGCCGATCAGATTGAGGCTGACGGTCGGGCAGAGGCTGAGAGGGTACTCGATTTCGCCAAACGACAGGCGGAAGAAGTAGCTGGTGACGCGCTCGCGGCCAAGGGGAAGGCTGACCTGTACGAGGCCACTGTGGTTGCCATGCGCAACACCATCCAAGGCTACAAAGATGACTATATCATCCCTAATCATGCGGTTCTGGATGAGCTGGCGGAGGAATACAGCCACAAGGAAGCCGGCGAGCAATTGAAGCGAGCAAGAAAGCGCGTTCGGGACATGGTCAAAAATGGCAATGCGGGGGCCTGCGATTATGCGGAGGCAAACCGACGAGCTTTTGCAATACATTTCGCCGTGGATGCCTTCAACGGCAAAGTCGATTCGGCGTTGGCCAAGGTCAAGCACGACAACTACGGCAAGATCAAACAGGAAATTCTCGATGCCTTCGCCCTGGTGAATCACAACGGTATGCCATTTCGTAATGCTCGCATTAACCAGGAATACCTGGAGGCTCGCTTGGAGGAGCTTAAGTGGGCGGTTGCCACTCACGAGCTGAGGCAGATCGAACGGGAGGAGCAGCGGGCCATTCGGGAGCAAATGCGTGAGGAAGAAAAAGCTCGCCGCGAAATAGAGAAGGCCATTAAAGAGGCCGAAAAAGAAGAACGAATGCTACAAAAGGCCATGGAAACTGCTCGTAAGGAGCTGGCTTCTGCTCACGGTGAGCAGCGTGCAGAGTACGAAGCCCAGCTCGCTGAGCTGGAATCCAAATTGGCAGAGGCAGAGAGCCGGGGGCAGCGGGCGATTTCGATGGCGCAACAGACCAGGCGAGGCCATGTTTATGTCATTAGTAACATTGGCAGCTTTGGTGAGAATGTATTCAAGATAGGTATGACGCGCCGGCTGGAGCCTGCAGATCGGGTGAAAGAACTGGGTGATGCGTCCGTTCCCTTCGACTTTGATGTTCATGCCATGATCTACAGTGACGATGCGCCAGCGCTGGAAAAGGCTCTGCATCGGCGGTTTGATGAGGCATCAGTGAACAAGGTTAATCCCCGCAAGGAGTTCTTTAATCTGAACGTTGCAGAGATTCGCCAGGCGGTGGAGCAGCAGGGCATGAACGAAATACACTGGACCATGAAAGCGGAAGCGGCGGAGTATCGGGAGTCGCTGAGTATTTCCAGAAAGCAGGCTATGGAAGCGCCGGTTACTGCATAAATCGCGGGACTTTGATCCTCTATCACAACGTTTTATGCTGTAGGTGGAAGACTCTTCGTCTTCGGGCTTGGTCTTTTGAAGGGTGTGGTAGAATTGCTCAAAGCTTGTACGACTAGAGGCAGCCATTATGGAAATACAATCACTCACCGTATCTGAGCGCATCATTCTTGCAGAGGCGCTATGGGACAGCGTGGTCGCCGAAGGCTCCGAAGTTGAGCTTACTGATGCCCAGAAATTGGAACTCGACCAGCGATTGCAGGCGTTCGAGCTAGACCAGGATCGAGGCAGTACGTGGGCTGACGTTAAGGCTCGGATATTGTCAAAGTAATGGGATATACGCTCACACTTCGAAAGGACGCGGAGCTGGATGTCGGGGTGCATTTCGATTTCTATGAAGAGAAAAGGGAGGGCCTTGGCCATGATTTTCTCTTGTGTCTCGAAGAGGCTTTGGACAAGGTCCAGAGAAATCCTCTTGTTTACCGTAAAATTCATAGGGAGTTGAGGCGAATCCCAATCCGCCGATTCCCTTACCGCATTTTTTATCTGGTGCAAGGCCAGGAAGTTATTGTTACCGCCATTTTCCATGCTCGGAAAGATCCCGCATCCTGGTCCGGTCGGGCATAAGCAACTCAACCTGTAATCCCTGTGGTACATTACTAAACTATCGAATAAACAGATGGTTGGATAAGGCGCAGTACATGGATTCGAAACAGCTCAGCCAGGGCCTTCATCAGGCTTTTTTCTCCGAAAACCACCGCCTGGTGTTCTGGTACGACCCCGAGCAGAGTTTTGCTGATGAGCTGGCCAATCTCGACTTGCAGGGCGTCCAGGTCATGGATATGTCGGGTGAGTCATCTCTGGCAGTTAAGCTGAAGCTGGAGCTGGAAGACCAGAACGGCAAGTACCTGCTGTACTTCCCCTACGCCGAGCCAGAGCCCGAAGACGACTGGCTTATGGACATGAAGCTGTATTCTCGTGCCTTCCATGCAGACCGCATTTCGATCATCTTCAATGAGCTGGGCTTGCGGCAGCAGAGTCTTAGGGCGCACCTTGCCCGGCGTGAGAAGTTTCTGAGCAAAGCCCGGTTGGCCGCTCTCAAGCGCTTTATCCAGCCGGATTTTGATGAAGTTGCGTTGGACCTGGCCATGATTGCCGTGGTTACCCGGGCCGAATCGCCGGATATCGCTAATATCCTGTTTACGCTGGGCGATGAGCTGGTGAAGGCTGATGGCGGGCTGGAGCAGGTGCCGGAGTCCATCAATGAGTTAGAGAAGTATGGTCTGGTGCCACCACTGGTTCGGGCATTCCAGGAGGAGGTGGGTTATCCAGCCTCCGAAGAAGAGCTGCGCGGTGAGGCCTCATTTAGCTTCGGGCATTTTCTAATTCGCCTGCTGGCCACGGGTTTTTGCGAAAGCATTTCAGAAGTCCCGGACTGGGCCCGCTCGGTGGCCATTTCATCGGCCAATGCCAGAGCCACCTCGCGGGCGCTTTTGTCCCGTTGGCGCGACAGCTCTCGCTATTACCCGGCTTATGATGTGATCGCCGACTGGGTTTCCACGGCCCTCAATATCAAGTCCCGCATTGAGGACTACTCGCTTGAGGTGCTGGCCAATGTCGCCACCTTCCGGGAAGCGGAGAACCGCATTATTGTCGATCTGGTGAAAGTCATTCCGGAAGCCCGGCTAGCGGATTTGAACCTGTTCGCCCGTGTAATTTCGGACCGGTTGGATGGTTACTGGGCGTCTCGGCACAAGGATGATGACGTTCGTCGGAAGTTTCGGACCATCTATTCGGCGCTTTCTGCGGCGATCGATCTGTTTGCACTGCGCCAGGCTCATCCGGAAGGTTTTCATTTCGCCAGTGCTGAGGCGCTGTATAAGGCCTACGAAACTGATCTGTACCGATTTGACACAGAGTACCGCCATTACTGCGCAGCCTCCCGTCAGGCTCACGTGGAGATTCTGAAGGCGCTGGATGATGCTGTAGAGCAGTGTTACGCCTACTGGTATCTGGACCAGCTCGCCCGCAACTGGGGTGACTTGGTGGAAGGCGAGGAGCTACTGGAGCATTGGGCCATTCGCGGTGTGCCCAATCAACACCATTTCTACGACACCCAGGTGAAGCCCAAGCTGGACTCGGCCCGCAACAAACGCCTGGTGGTGATCATCAGTGATGCCTTCCGCTATGAGGCGGCGGTGGAGCTGCAGGATCGTATCAATGTGAAGCGCTACAGCGAGGCAAAACTTTCCAGCCAGTTAGGGGTGTTGCCCAGTTATACCACGCTGGGTATGGCCTCTCTGTTGCCTCATCAAGCCCTGGAATACCGGGACGGCGTGAGTGATGACGTGTTTGTAGACGGAAAATCCACCAAGGGCAGCGAAAACCGCAATCGGGTTCTGGCCAGTTACAACGGGATGGCGGTGCAGGCAGAAACCGTAAAAGCCTGGAGCCGGGAAGAGGGGCGTGACGCCCTAAGAGATCAGAATCTGGTGTATGTCTACCACAACGTGGTGGATGCCAGGGGCGATAGCGCCTCCACAGAATCTGAAACCTTCAATGCGGTGGAACACGCCATCGAAGAGCTGACGGAACTGACCCGCAAGATCATGATGCACTTCAACACCAGCACGGTGTTGGTGACGGCAGACCATGGTTTCCTGTTCCAGCACAGCAAGCTGGAGGCCGCAGACAGAACCTCGCTTGCAGACAAGCCAAGCAATGCGCTCAAGAGTAAAAAGCGTTACGTTATAGGCCACGACTTGCCGGATGCCAAAGATGCCTGGTGTGGCTCTACCCGCCATACTGCTGGAACTGCGTCCGATACCCGCTTCTGGATTCCCAAAGGGGCCAACCGTTTCCACTTTGTGGGAGGCGCTCGGTTTGTCCACGGTGGCGCTATGCCGCAGGAAATCGTGGTGCCGGTGCTGACGGTGAAGCAGTTGCGCGGTGAGAAGGCTGAAAGCCGTTCCAAGCGTAAGGTGGAGGTCATCTCGCCCAAGCCGACTCTGAAGATGGTCAATAACATCCAGCGGTTTGACCTGATGCAGACGGAAGCCGTGAGCGATCAGGTGCTTCCCGTAACCATAGCGGTCGCGATCTACGAAGGGGCGGAGCAGGTGTCCAGCGAAGAGGTGGTGACCTTTGATAGCGCTTCAGATTCCATGACTGAGCGGGTTAAACAAGTGCGATTGTCGTTGTCCGGTAAGGACTTTGACCGCAAGCGGGATTACTTCCTGATACTCAAAGATAAAGACCTGAACACCGAGATTGAACGTTACCGGGTGGTGATTGACCTGGCGTTTACCGATGATTTTTTCTAAGGCAGGGGCCATGCAGTCAGATAAGGATCTGGATCAGTTACTTAATGAGCACTTTGCGGGCCGGGTGGTGCGTAAGGATCTGACCAAGCAGATCAAAGAGGGCGCGAACGTGCCTGTCTATGTGCTGGAGTACCTGCTGGGTATGTATTGCGCCTCCGATGACCCGGAAGTCATCGAGACGGGCCTGCGTAACGTTAAAACGGTGCTGTCTGAGAACTACGTGCGCCCGGATGAAGCCGAGAAGGTGAAATCGCTGGTTCGGGAGCGGGGCAGTTACAAGGTGATCGACCGGGTGACCGTTCGCCTGAACGAGAAGAAAGACTGCTATGAGGCGGCTTTTTCTAATCTGGGCATCAAGGATGCTGAGATCGGGGCGGGCATCGTCAAAGAAAACGAGAAGCTGTTGGTCGGCGGGATCTGGGTGATCGCGACTCTGAGTTATTACCATGAGGAAGGGCAGAAAGGCTCACCCTTTGGCGTAAGCACCCTTAAGCCGATTCAGATGCCCAACATGAATATGGCCGAGCTATTCGCCGGCCGGGCCGCGCTGACCGTTGACCAGTGGCGGGAGACGCTGATTCGCTCAATTGGTATGGAGCCCGCGTCGCTGGACGAGTCGGTACAGTGGCATCTGCTGGCGCGCATGATTCCGTTTGTCGAGAACAACTACAACGTATGTGAGCTGGGCCCGAGGGGCACGGGCAAGAGTCATATCTACAAAGAGTGCTCACCCAATAGCATTCTGGTATCGGGTGGTCAGACGACGGTGGCGAACCTCTTCTACAACATGAGCAGCCGCAAAATCGGCCTGGTGGGCATGTGGGACCTTGTGGCCTTTGATGAAGTGGCGGGCATCAACTTCAAGGAAAAGGATGGCGTCCAGATCATGAAGGACTACATGGCCTCCGGCTCCTTCGCCCGCGGCCGTGAGCAGATGGAAGCCAATGCCTCCATGGTGTTTGTGGGCAACATCAATCAGTCTGTAGAGTCGCTCGTCAAAACCAGCCATCTGTTGGCTCCCTTCCCGGAACAGATGATCGATTCTGCTTTTTTTGATCGCTTCCATGCGTACATTCCTGGCTGGGAAATCCCCAAGATGCGGCCTGAGTTCTTCACCAATCGATACGGTCTGATTGTGGACTACCTGGCTGAGTTCTACCGGGAAATGCGCAAACGCAGCTTTGCCGATGCATTGGATAAGTATTTCAAGCTGGGCAGTAACCTGAATCAGCGCGACGTGATTGCAGTGCGCAAGACGGTTTCCGGCCTGCTGAAACTGCTGTACCCCCATGGTGAGTTCGACAAAGAGGCCGTGCGCCAGTGCCTGGAGTATGCCCTGGAAGTGCGCCGCAGGGTGAAGGAGCAGCTGAAGAAAATCGGGGGCATGGAATTCTTCGATGTGCATTTCAGCTACATCGACAATGAGAACCTTGAGGAACATTTCGTCAGCGTAAAAGAGCAGGGTGGCGGCAAATTGATTCCCGAGGGGCAGGGTAAACCGGGTGTGGTTCATCTGATCGATGTTGGCAAGAAGGGCACGCCCAGCCTTTACCGGATCGAATTGCAGGTCACTAAGGGTACGGGCAAGCTGGCAACCTCCGGCCTCTGGACCCTCACCACCCTGAAAGAGCAGGTAAAAATGGCCTTCGATTATTTCAAGGCCAACATGAGCCGAATCTCCGGGGGCACCCGGGTGCTGGAGCATGACTTCCACCTGCACTTGGTAGATCTTCAAGGCGCAGGCCCGTTGCAGTCACTGGCCTTGCCCAGCGTGGTCGCCTTCGCCTCCGGCCTCATGGGCCGCCCGGTTCAGCCACAGCTGGTTGTGCTCGGCGAAATGAGCCTCGGCGGCAGTGTGAACCCGGTACAAAGTCTGGCCGACTGCTTACAGGTTGCCCTGGATGGCGGCGGCAAACGCGTCGCGCTGCCGATCACCAGTGCTGCGGATATCCCTACGGTGCCAGGGGAGCTGTTTACCCGGTTCCAGACGAGCTTTTATGCGGATCCGGTGGATGCGGTGTTTAAGGCGTTGGGGGTGGATTGATGTTCCTTGATCGCCGCGCTTTCAGTCTTTGCCTTCTATTTCTTACGGTGTTGCCGGTCGGGTTTGCTGAAGCCTCCAAGTTGAAAACGGAGATTAGTCCTGAGGTGCTCGATCTCAAAATAACGCTTGAAGTCCGCTCCATGGATGCGTTTGAGGAACTTTTAAAGGAAGGCGGCTTTGACCAGCAAGGTGTTGGGGTCGCGAAGTCTGATAGTGCGGAACAAACATGGCGTGATCCCCGCTTTAAAACCGTGTCGGTTTTGTTACCAAGAGGTTGTTCGTTTCTCGAGACCCTTACGGAGGAAGGAGGTGATCTGGCAGGTCTGGCCCAGGTTCCTGATCAGATAACTTTTAACGACGTATTTGCGGGGCTTTCCTATTGCGCACGCCACTCGCGGATCAAAAAAGGAAGTAGGGATTTTGAACGGGATTTCGTGTCACAAGAGACGTTCCAGAGCCTCCACTTGAGCATGCTGGGCCTTCAAGTCTCCAACAAGTCTGATCAGTGCAGATTGACGGGCGGTGTTTACAGCTACGATTCGGAAAGGGATGCATTAGACTGCCTTGAACGAGCGTCATGGTATTCGGTGGAAGTATACGATCACGTATATCGAGACATGAACCGAGATGGGAAGTTGGACCTTGTTCTCTTTGTGTCAGTAAATGGAGCCTGGTCAGGTCCACCCGACAGATTGGTTGCAGTGCTTACCAGAACCAGTAGTGGCGGCAGATGGCAGGTGATTAACGCAAAATTATCTGGGATTCAAAGAGACGATAGCGCTGAGTCAACTGAATTTCAGACAAAAGAGATCCATAAATTTGCTTTCCTAGAGGACTTTGAGACCGTTGAGGCGTTTCAGGAGTACATCGATGAGTACGTCCAATCTTGTATTGATAGCACTTCCATAAACACCAAGACGATCCCCTGCTTTGTCAGTTATGAGCTTTGGGACCGAGAATTAAACAAATACTACCAGCAGCTCCAAGATCAATTTACTCGGGATGAACGAGCTTTGCTTCTCGAGTCTCAGCGTTTGTGGATCAAGGACCGAGATCGCACCATGGAACTGAATAGCTCGCTGCTGGATTGGCGATATGAAGGCGTACGCGGGACCATGTTCAACGCCATGAGAGCCGGAGATGCAGATGAATCGCTCGCACCGATGGTGAGGCAGCGGGCGTTGTTGCTTAAACGCTGGGCCGAGCTGAGGAAAGCTGGACAGTTGCGCGATATTTGGTAATGAGTCCCTCAGAATTTGCGACGGTTTGACCCATAGGCTCCGCCGGATACCGCGCGGTCGAGTAGATCTTTTTTGCCGTACTTCTGGTCTAGCAGAGGCTGGCGACAGAACCGACTGTAGTAGCCCCCATTTAAACCGGACACCTTGATAGCGGTAAAGCCCCAGGCAGAGTTCTGGTGCAAATGTGTGTCTAAGGTAGATAGAGACGGTTCCTTATTTGTTTGAAATTTCCCGCCGAGCGTATTCTCGCAGATGCTTAAAGATGTAGGGGTATACGGTCACGCCTCGGTGCTTCACATGCCACACCTCCAGCGATGCCCAGAACCATTCCGGAACTTCAAACCCGTTGTCCTCCACACAGTAAATGTGATTGAAGTTGTCCTGATTTCGCTGCGCGGAATCAGGATTCCCCACAGAGTACAGCGCACGGGACTTATCAATCCAGATGCCGGCTGTAGATGAAAGCGGGCCTGTATTTTTGGACTGCATTGAGGCTTTGAGCCGGTATCCGCGATGGCACAGGTAGTCGAAGAAATGTTTTGCATCATTGCTTTGATACCTCAGGTTGCGGAACACTTTGGCGGGAAGGGTCTCGCCATGGTCCGCCAGGATAGCCTTCAGGTCGTGCACGACCGAGTTACTTGCGTTTTGCTCACAATACTCTGAGATGAGCTGGCTGGGCACGCCCCAACCTGCAGTGTGGTCGAGCTCTTTGACTATGTTGTAGGTGGTGGGCTCGTCAGGGAGGGTCAGAGCCTCTGTGTCTGTGATGGTAAGCGCATCCCCGCTTTCCGGCCAAAAGATCAGGTCGGCACGCTCAGCGCCGGTGAAAACGGCTTTATACTGTAGTTGCGTGAGGTTTTCTTTGATGGCCTCTTCCATGGATTGCGGCAATGGCCCAAGGCAAAGGCGCTTTCCCTCAACTTTGCAGTAGTACATTGGCCAGGGGACTTTGTTGACGTTCTCTTCATCGATTGGCCTGACTGAGGTGATGAACGCGGCATCAGAAGGGAGTGCTGGGTAGTCGAGCAGAAGTTTACGTTGCTGGATTTCGGATTTGATGAACAGTTCTTTCAGCAGTACCTGCACGACGTGAGCGCTGTTTAGCTTCAGGCGATCCGGGTAGCAGGACTGGATGATCGTATCGGGGTGGTCTCTTCTTGCCTCTTTGTAGGGGTCTGGTTGGCCATCTTTGTACTGTTCCTTGTCATTCACCAATAGAATGTTCAGACCGTCTGGTTGAATCGTTGAACTTAGCTCTGATTGGACTTCGTGGGGCAAAAGCAGCGCTTGTAGCCTGGCGGAGGCTTCCTGATCATCGCTGTCATTGGTTATCCAGATGGGTTGTTGCCGCATGAGGTCGAACAAACTGGCGTAGCTTTTTGTGATCGATGCGCCGGACACGGGTATGTGCACGGTTGGTGCGACTTCCTTCAGGGTGATGCTGAAGGCTTCACCGTACGCCCGCTTAAGGTCATCCAGAAAAAGGGAGATTACGCCCAGCCGGGTTCTGTAGTAGGACTCAAGGGTCACCAAACCATTAAGCCGGAAGGCTGGGACCCGGTTTTTGGTTTTCCTCCATAGGGTTCTTTTCACGTAATCCCCGGAGCCGTCACGCACGATGCTTTGGCCGAGCATGTCCAAACGGTAGCGTGGCTCCCTGGCAATTTTCCTGGGCAATTCCCCGTCTGGTTTTTCGTGGGCTCGCAGTGGTGTAAATGTGACGGTTCTGACGATGAGCCTGGGTGTTTTCGCTGGCTCGCACCAGATCGAGTCAATATTTACGGTGGTTATCATGCTACCTGTTCCCTTGATCTGTTTGCGATCAACCACGTAGTGCAGGCCATCGGCTTCCAGCCGTTCAGGATATTCTTCTTGGGGCCCGAGTAATCTCGGTGTGGCCCGAACCAGCAGAGATGTGATGACCCATTTCGGAAGCGTATCCAGCCCCTGGGATTTGACGCTCACCGCCGCATCGTCTAGTTGCAGCGATTTTCCTTGGGGTAGCAGGACATAGTAAGTCTGCTTGCTCCGCTGCCAGACCAGAGATAACACGGGCCCGGCGCGATAAATACGAGAGGCGAGCGTTGGTATCTGTTTCTCTACTTCGCTTTTGGAATAGCCGTTATAAGTGACACTGGTGGCTGTGACGCGTTCATGGAGCGCCGCATGGTCGATGTTGGTATGTTCGATGAAGGAAGTTAATACGGTTTTCATTGGTGCTCGCCCATCCATTCCAGAAGCGTTGTCAGGTGATCTTTAAGTATTTCGCCGGTTTGAGGGTTTAGCAGGCCTGGCACTTCGATGACGGGGCTGTGTCTTCGGTCACTGGGCGTCAAATCCTGGCTGAGGTACCGGCAGGATTGATCGGGAGTTCCGAACAGGTTGATGAAAGCGAACTGCTTGATTCCGAGGGCCTCGTCTAGTTTCTCTGCTTTGTGTCTGTGGTTGTCAACGGTGCCATCTGCACGCCAGTGTTTCGCATCAACGGCAATTGGGGGGTGGTTGGCGTAGGGGCGGACCACGAAATCACACATTTCATAGACATCGGAGGTTAATGGTTCGACTGCCAAACCGACGTGTTCAAGGATGGCGGCGATCCCCTCCTCACCAAGGGCCCCTTTATACAGGTTGAAGAAGGCTGCTGGATTCATGTGGTAGGGCTGTGCCTGCCACTGTGTTGCGTAGCCTTTGCGTAGGAAATAACTGCGGACTACGGTGTTTTTCATGAGCGGTGGGAGCCCACTGTCGTATTCGTTGATCCACCGGCTACCAATAGCTTGCTCAAAGAATCTCAAGTCTTTATCGGATTCAAGTTGGCCGTCTACCTCCAGGCTTCCGGAGAAGCGGTAACCATCAGTGTCTGCTGCTTGAAGGTACAAGCGCGGATAGTCTGATGACGGTGAGGGTAGGGTGGGTTCTGTTAGTAGTTGGTTGCGCAGGCTTTCCCAGCTTTTTATGGCACTCTCGGGAGCTGCGCCACGAAACCCGGACATCAGTTCTCGAATCAGGCTTAAGGTATCGGCAGTGCAGAGGGCTGCTTTGTTGTGTAAACGGAGTAACTCACGGTTGTCGTAAGCTGGCTGAGTGGATTCCGATGCCGCTTTTCTGAGCGCGATGTACTCATGAGACAGGGTGTCGTCCTGCCGGTGGTCAGACGCCAGGATTGGCCGAAGATCGCCATCAGCAAAGAGCCGGATGATGGGGCGTTTGAAGGCAGTGCGAGCCGTGCGCCCCACTGCTTGTTCGATGACCTTGCGGATCAGCCATTCGTAGTCGGCGGTTTCGTAGTATCGCTTCAGGTGCTGGTTATGATGCGTGCCTTGCAGGGTTTGTTTTACCCAGCCTCGCGCTTCGCTGAGCGAAATCCATCCCGCTTCTTGCAACGCCATAATCTGATGGAACAGAAGAAGTTGGTTGACCTGGTAGTTGTCGGGATCGCTGAGGAGTTGATGGGTTGGTTTTTCCAGGTACAGCGTGTCGATGTCAGTTCTGATCTTTTCTGGTGGGTTGCCGTCCCCCACCCAGATAAGCTGTTCACGGTCGTGCTGGTGGTTTACCTCGTAATCGGGGTTTTTCCCTTCGCCCATTGAGGCATAGGCAGAAAGTACAATAACTTTGTCGCTGGTGTTGCTCAGGTGGTTAAGGACGCTATCGAATTCCCCGTGACTCATGGCTTGGGCGTTTATTCCGCAGAATAGTTTGTAACTCCTTCCGGAGCCCGCGCTTTTTCGGTTGAGGTAGTCTTCCAGAAACTCGATGAATTTAGGGTGTTTGGCCGGGCTGACGGTTCTGTTGAGCAACGCAAGCATATACCGGTTGTTTTCTGCGTCCATGAACCGGTCGAGTGCATTAAAAAGCTTACCAGCCCAGTTGAGCGCAAAAGTGTCGCTGTCCTCTGCATCGAGCAAGTGGTTTATGGCTAATCCCGGTTTCCGGACAGGGGCATTGATATAAGCCTCAAGTGCCGTGGGTAAATGGCTGGATTCAGGAGTCATGAATTCTGCTTCAATGTGTACGCCGGCTTTGCTGTACTGTCTTCGCGTTCGGTACCAGTTGCCGATCTCGGTCTTCTGCGTATCCGTGAGTTCTATGAACTGGTTGCCCAGGCGTGTTTTCAGATAGTCCAAGTCGAAGTTCTTGACGACGGTTCGTGAGGTGGCGGTGGCGCTGATGCCGACGATCTTTACCCCGCTTTCCACAAGGCGGGCGATCAAGCCGGAGGGCGTGACAGTAAACCCTGAGTAGTAACAGCTTACCGTATCTATTGTCCCGTCGTTTCGGCGAACATCCGTTAATTTGAGCCCATTGTCGTGATAGGTTCGCGATGCCGACCGGTTGTCTGATGGGGTACGGTGCCCCCGGTGACCGGTGAAGCTGGCTTGAGCATCGAACGCGGCAAAGACAGCGTCACTCAGGTCTTGAAGATTGAAGTGTCGCAAAATTGAGTGAACGGCATCTTGGACTGTGGCAGATCTCAGAGATTCATTCTCCCTCTGAGACTTTGCATGGTTATTCAGATAGATCCACACCGATGAATGCATTACCCAGATAAAGCGCCGAAATAACCAGTCTGCTTCGTTAATGAAACGGCTCAATCGGGCATCTGCCGTTTGGTGATGGGCTGCAAAATCCCTGGCTTCAGTACGAATGATGTTTTTCCGCAAATCATCGTTTGTGACAAGGCTGAATAAATGGGAGGAGCTGTGGGCATGAGTGACGGTTCGATCCGAAAACAGACGAACCTTCTCGTTTTCGAGACTGGCACCATCGGTATTGAAGGCGAACTGCAGACTCCATCGTCGGGCAAATTCTGCGAGAGCGGGCCGAAGGGTATCAAACTTGTCCTCAATACCTTCATAACGGCTCGACCGCTCGAGCTGGTGTTGCTGGAGGTTGGCATGAAGGGTGCGGGTCAGCTCGACGAGGTCCAGAGATTTCTGGTCTGCCATAAACTGCAGGATGATTTCATTCTGGCGATCAAATTCGTCAATCAGTAACAGTGAGTTACCGAGGTCCCGTATTGGGTGAATTCGGGTTTTGAGGGTCTGGTAGCCCGCCAGAAACTTTCGGGTGGTCATGAAACAAATACGCGCGTCCTGGCGGTGCAGGCGGTCGCCGGGAATGAGTTCGTCGATCAATTCGAAGTCTGATGGTGATAGCTGAACCGGGTTCTCGCTACGCTGACGGGTTTGGATCAAGCTGATCAGTAGGCGGTGGGTTTCAGTTGCCTGTTGATTCAGTGTGTCTTGCAGGGCAAGCTTTGAATTCGGGCTTTCGTTCGTGAGGCGTTGGAGTTTGCGAATTTGCTGCCAACCTTGGTTTAGCTTCTTGTCTGATTGAAGGCCAAAAAGCTGGATGATTTGTTCAACGCATGCAGGGGGAACTTCCAGTAACTGACTTCCCTGGTTTGGGAGATATACGATTTTGCGATTCAAGATGTTTTTTTCGCTGTTGGAGAATCTGGGGCTTCCGCTAATTTTTTGCTCGTCAATCAGTTCCAGCAGCTCCTTGTGGGTTTGGCGTACGTTGTCGACTGAATTGGTGATGTAGTAAATCGTTTGGGCAGGCCGAGATTTGATAATAGAGGCAACGAGCTCTTCAATGATGAGCTGCTTGATGGTGTGGGTTTTCCCAATGCCCGTTTGTGCGGGTATTAAAACAAGGCAGCCGGACTCTGATTCTGGGCCAATCTGAGGGGCGAGATCCTCTTGCAGTAATCTGTCGAGCGGGGTTTTTGTACTTGAATTGGTTGGAAGCGTTTTCATCTGGGTTTCCTGTCCTGAATCGTTGGTAATAGGTTTACCGGGAACCTTTGCTTTTGGCGATACTGGACAGGCTTACAATATGTCCAATTTTTGAACGGTTAGGGTTGTGATGACAGGCAGGGACGTTTCGTGGGACAGGAGAAATCAGTTTCATCTTCTGGAGGTGGTTGCCCATTGGGAAGGTCGAGTGACGACAGAGCACCTTCAAAGAGCTTTCGATATAAACAGTCGAACCACAAGCGGCGGCATTTTCAAAGATTACGGCGATGTAGCTCTGGGTAACCTGGTCTATTCCGCGAGCGTTCGCGGGTACGTGCCGAGTGAGACATTCAAGCCCTGTTTCAGCCAGGGCAGCCTGGATGAGTATCTTTCGTTGATGACGCGTCATGCCACGCTGAATCCATCGTTTGCGGGCTTGAAAGATGTGCCTGCGCCTACGGAGTCGGTGTCCATCCCTCATCGGGCTGTACTTCCGGAAGTCTTACGAAAAGTAGTGCAGGCGACTCAGACACGCAGCCGGTTGGAAGTAGTCTACCGCTCCCTTTCAAGCCCTCAGGGCGAGGAGCGGATCATCGCACCCCATACACTGGTGTATTCCGGGCAGCGTTGGCATGTTCGCGCATGGTGTGAGAAACACCGAGCCTTTCGTGATTTTGTTTTAACAAGAATGGCATCTGGCGCGGAGCTGCTTGGTGATGCATTGGAGGATGCAGACCCGGCGCTGGACGCTAACTGGCAGAAGCAGGTTCTCGTCCGCCTTGGACCAAATCCGGGGCTAACCCCTGGGCAGCAGCGCTTGGTGGCTCTTGATTACGGGATGGATGACGATCAGGAGCTGAAAGTTCCAGTGCGCTGTGCGTTGACTCACTATCTTTTGCAATCGTTAAATGTTGTCTGGGGGAGCCGCCAGCTTTCACCGCTTGAACAGCCTTTGGTAGTGGTGAATCTGGACGATTTACAACCTTATGTCTTTAACGGGTGATGATATTTGATTGCCGTCAGGTTGGAGTCTTGATTGAGTGGATTATTCACAGACTAATCCACTAGGCTGCTTTTTCAGTATTAATTGCTTTCGCGGAACATTAGCAAAATTTCTGTTAATCGATGCTAATTTGGTTTGCGCTAATTGTGGGAGATAACCTTCAAACAATGGCAATCAATTTTTACGAAAAGGGCCAGATCTCCTCAGGCTTCTGTGGATGGAGGGTGGTTGCTACTATTCGTGGCAAACGCTATCAAAAGTACTTCTCCTTGACTCGCCCGAGTAAACGCATTTCAGAGGATCTCTGGTTTCGCTATCAGGAAACGCGGGCTCGATACTATGAGGCCCGATGGCAAGCACGTTCCGCCGCCCTTAAGTACCTGGATTTCATCTCAAAGAACCACTCTTCTACGCTGCCACACCGAGGTGTCGGTTTTCAGGGGATCACTTTAGGCATTGGGCGCGGAAATCGATGTAAGCATGATCAGTGTTATTTTTCTGTAAACCTTCGGGGCAGGGCGGCGAAGGTATTTATTACCGAAGACCGGCCCCTGACGGCGGCTTGGCATCATGCCGTGGATTTGTGGGGTGAGGGGTTTGAGACACGTCCCAAAGATATCGCTGCAAAACGGAAGCTGGTTCCGGCCCCCGATCAATTCAAAGCACTGCGCAAGCAGATGAACGAAAACGAAGGGGCGGACTTTTCCGCTTCGGTGCTGCACCACGTATACCAGGAGCAGCGTGAGGCGCTGGAGACGCAGAAGGTTGCCAAAGTGTTTGATAAGGCAGTAACTGAGGACGAGTTGCTCGCGTTTTCTGCGAATTTGCAGCGGGAGATTGAGGCTTATCGCAAGAATTGAGTTCGGATGCCCTTATCCGAATTCAATATTGTCAAAGCGATTTGGGGGGCAGCGCTTGCCCCAACTCTCTTCTTTTTGAACTCAGGCGTAAAAGATCGTCGTTTCCTGGTCATCAGACACCTCGCTTATAGTGGCGAGATTACCGCCTAGGTTGGTGACCGGAATCATTAAACCACTACAACCTTGTGGTGTTGAATATCGACGACCTTACACCTAGCACTCAGTCGGGTCCTGTGCGAAAGCCTCAGTATCCCGGATTTTAAGATCCATGTTCGCGAAAGTACCCAGGCAATTGGCAACGAAGCCGCGGGCATCCTCGTGGTAGGGAGCGGCAATGTCCTGGGCGATGACAGCGAGGATGGCTTGCTCGATGGGCTTGCGCTGGGTCAGTTCATCCTCTTGTGGCGGGATTTTCTGACCAGAGACCTCGGCCGAGGCTTTGACCGTACCTTCAATGCCGACCTCTCCACCGAGCTTCAGAGCCCCGAGGTGGGAGTTAGCCCTGCGCCGTCGCTCCAGTTGTGGGGGCAGGGTTTAGATGCCCCCGGGTCCCCAATATGGATAATCTCTTCCGTGTATAGGTAAATTGAGGCTACCCCCACGATGTTTAGCAGGCTCCTCATTCGAGAGACCGGTAACTAGTGCGCAGCGCTGCATGACGCTCAAGCGATAACTCGTACAGTCATCGGGTCTTTTTGGCATATAAATCGGTTCACGAACGGTCGCTTCAGTTGTCTCTTCTCTTTGTGAAAGGCGTCATTCACCGCTTCAATTGTGAGCACAGTAAGTATTCCTGCGCAAAGCTAGTGCGGATCTAATTAACTCAAATAAGAGTCTTCCTCATTTTTCAAAGTGACCATGTGTGAATATTTCCCCTGTATTTATAAAAGCTTAGCCTGAATTTCGACCGATCGAATGACGACGAAACAGGCTTGGCACGGAACTTGATTCAGTTGTATATAAGTTTTGTATACACAGCGGCTCTCAGTGGGCTAGGGGGAACAGATGCAAGGTGGCTTAATAGACGGGAAAGACCTCAGCAAGATTTACGCAACAGCGACCGGGCCACTTGTGGCGTTGGATGACGTATCGTTTTCGATAAAGGAGGGCGAATTCATTTCGCTGGTGGGACCTAGTGGCTGCGGTAAATCAACCTTACTTTCGATTCTTGGCGGGCTGGAGGATCGCTCGCAGGGCGATCTGATCGTCGCAGGCGAGTGTCTGAGTTCGCCTCGTCCGGATATCGGTATGATGTTCCAGACAGCCGTGCTGTTTCCCTGGCGCACGGTACGCGAAAACGTGGCGCTTCCGGGAATTGTTCTGGGCCTCAACAAGGCGGAGCAGGCACAACGTTGCGAAGAATTACTCGACATGGTCGGCCTGAATGGCTTTGGTGAGCGCTACCCCAAAGAACTCTCTGGTGGCATGCGTCAGCGTGTTGCCCTTGCGAGGCTTTTAGCCCATGACCCGCGCATATTGCTGATGGATGAACCCTTCGGCGCACTTGACGAGTTTACCCGCGAAACCATGAACCTCGAATTGCTGAGGATTTGGGAAAAGACGTCGAAAACTGTTGTTTTCGTGACCCATAACATCGGCGAGTCGGTGTTTCTATCGGACCGAGTCATTGTCATGACGCCGCGGCCGGGCCGTCTGGAAGGCATCGTCGAGATTGACCTGCCACGGCCCCGCACAGCTGAGGTCATGCGTGAAAAACGCTACTCCGACCTCGTTTTTGAAATCCGTGGAATGCTTGGAGTGGATCACTGATGAACATCGCAAACACCCGCACTGTTGATAACGGTAGCCTGAGCCAGACCAGGATGACAGAAGACTCATTAACCGCATTCGTTAAAAAGGAGCAGCTCGCCCAACGTCGGGAAAAGATCCGCTATCGCTTATTGGCCACTGCCTTTGGCATTTTCGTGATCCTCGTCTGGGCGATCGCGACAGAGGGCGGCTTTGTTCACAAACTGATCATTTCGTCCCCCTGGGATACAGCTGTGGCCACGCAGAGAGTCATGTCCGCCAACTTCTTCTGGCCGAATGTTTCGATCACGTTGCAGGAAATATTTTGGGGTTTTCTGATCGGCATGGGTGCAGGTGCTTTTTTCGGGATCGGCGTTGCCATGTCTGCTACCGTTCGCGCCACCATTTACCCCTATTTAGTCGCTTTGCAGGCGCCACCAAAGATTGTGCTGGCGCCTGTCTTCGTCACCTGGTTCGGTTTCGGCATGGAATCCAAGATCGCCATCTCAGCGGTCATGTGCTTTTTCCCCATGTTTCTGAACACCATGACCGGCCTGTCGTCGATTGAGCCTAATGCCGTCAAACTGATGCATTCGCTCACAGCCAGCCGTTGGCAGACCTTCCGTTACCTTCTATTGCCTAACGCGCTGCCAATCATGATGGCTGGGGTCAAGATGTGCTGGACACTGGCCGTCCTGGGAGTGATCGTCGGTGAATTCGTCGGGGCATCAGCCGGTATCGGGTACCTGATCTATGCGATGAATTTCCAGCTCGATATACCCGGCGTCTTTTCACTGATCATCCTGCTCTCTCTCTTCACGCTTCTCGTCTACCAGTTCATCGAATGGTTGGAGCATAGAGTGATCTTCTGGACCTCTCTGTGATTAGCGCTGCCTTCGACCTAACTTTTAAACACTTTCCATCAGGGGAATTCTCATGACAAATCTCAAGATAAACTCGAGCCTCGTTGTTAGAGCAGCAGTCGTAGTTTTGCTTTCACTAGGGGCTGCAGGCTCGCTTCTGGCCAAGGATCTCGTCAAGTTCGACGGCGTGACCGCACAAGGAGGTCCAACGGCGCAGGTCTTTCCGATTTTCATTGCCCAGGAAATGGGATATTACGCGGAAGAAGGACTGGATGTTACATTGAACTACTCCAAAGGCTCTTCGGATGCAGCGCGTCAGCTGGCGGCGGGCAATGCAGACTGGGGCATTTTCTCTTCGGCGGCGACGATGATTACGGTGCAGCGAGGCTTTCCGCTGAAGGCCATAATGCAGATCTATTATCCGGATTCGTTTGATATTGTCGTGCCGCAGGGCAGCGACATTAATACTATCGCAGACATGAAGGGCCAAATCATCGGAGTGTCTGACCTTGCCGGTGGCGAAGTTCCCATGACCCGGGCCTCGATCATTGAAAGCGGTCTCTCTGAGGGGCGGGATATACGGCTCGTTCTTGCAGGTGAGGGCGACCCGACCACCGTAAGGTCCTTCGAGCAAGGCAGGATTCAGGCCTATGCAGGATCCAAACGCGATCTTCTTTTGCTGCCTGCTCAAGGCATTCCCACCAGGTCGATAACACCAGAAGCAATCGCGCGCTTTCCTGGAGATGCCATGGTAGTTCGCCAGGAAACCTATGACGAAGAGACGGAGAAGTTGACGAAGTTTGTTCGCGCAACCCTCAAAGGGTGGGCCTGGGGCATGGCCAACAAGCAAGCAACTTTTGATCTGTTGAAGACCAAATATGCTGAAGCCTCCTTGGGGGACAACCCTGTCGCTGTCGAGTTCTGGGCACTGGTCCAGACCTACTACACAGCTCCTGACAGCGTGAAGTTGCACGGCACCTTCCTGCCGGAAGCGTGGAAATTTTACATGTCCCATCTCACGATCGGCGAGGGCGAACAGCGCGCTTTGGTTGAACCGGTCGACATCTCATCGATTCTAACAGATGAGATCGTGCTATCAGCCTGGAAGGATCTTGATATTAACGCTGTCATCGCAGAGTAACGTTGAAATATGGCGAGTGAAGCAAGGGCAAAAAAACAGGCCACGGGCACTACAATTGGAGAGCGGCTGGTCAGAGCGCTGGAGGACGAGATTGTCAGTGGTCGCCAGGTGAGCGGTGTACGACTGGATGAACAGCGTCTGGCGGATTGGTTTGGTGTGTCCCGTACCCCGGTGAGAGAGGCGCTTCGTGAACTGGTGGCAACTGGGCTAGTGGAAAAGCGTCCGCACCAGGGTTTTATCGTTAAACACTTGAGTCAGGATGATCTGTCAGACTTGTTTGAGACAATGGCGGTGCTGGAAGCTACCTGTGGCCGATTCGCTGCAGAACGTATGAACGATGACGAATTGAAACACTTACTTGCCTTGTTCGATAACATGAAAGAGGCTGTCATAAACAGGGCGACGGATTGCTACGACCAGCTTAACCTGCAGTTTCATGGCGCCCTCTATCGAGGTGCCCATAACCGTGTCCTGGTGCAGACTGCGAATAATATGCGGCGCAGGACTGCGGCGTTCAGAAGAGCACAGTTCCAGCTCACTGAAAGAATAGCTGCTTCACACCAGGAGCACGAACAAATAGTGAATGCGATTATCTCTCGAGATGGTCAAACTGCCTATAATTGTCTTTACGCTCACACGCTCAGTACACAGGACTCTGCACGGGAGTATCTGACAAGTCTTAGTAGTCAACTGGTTCTAGGCTCATCACGACCTTGATCCGTGTGCTTTAACCCTGCAGCTAAAACGACGCATAGCTGAGTTCTTTGTGAGTCGCAGACTCAGCGTTGGCCGCCATGTCTCATGTCTTGCGAGGCTTACCAGGCGCCGCCGTTGGCATGCGAAATCACCGTAAGGCCGCCCTCGGCATCCCAGCGTTGCACTAGATGTAGAGAAAACCAATTAGCTTAACCGAGTGATCGTGGGAGAACCCAACTAACGTGATTCCCATCCACTTAATAGTCACCAATTAATTTCTGTATGGTTGAAAAAATCCGAATAGGGCTACCGGAAAGTTCGCTACCTTTTGTGCCACCTGCAGATAAGTTTCTGTTTTACTTAGGCATGCCAGGAGGTGTTTCAGGAGTAATAAGCAAGCTGAGCCGTTGCCCGAATAATACAAAGCCAATTGATCCGAAAACCGTGCGAAAGGCCGTTAGAGAGGGTGTGTCGCCGAGGAGCTTTTCCCAGATTAAAGGCATCTTGGATTCCGTAGTTACGCCAGAAATGTATGAGTACATAGCAAGCCCTTATCTTGCGCCCTGGATGGAAACCACGCTTCGCCAGAATGGCCTTTCCTGGCTCTGCATCGCCAGAGGGATGCATCTTCGGGCTTTTCCGGCAACGCGGCCTGAAACCTTTACTGAGCAGTTTATTAAGAGCAGAGCTGAGCGAGAGATGGAGCTGCTCCAGACTGGCCTGGACATTCAGAAAAATAGTTCGACACCAGAAGCTTTTGATGAGCGTTGGTGTGAATATCTGAGCGATTTTCTCAAGCAACATACTGAAGTAGAGCCGTCTATCATTGATCGAGGGCTTCAAACTTGGATAGCACTAAGATCCAGAGCCGACCAGCCACGCAAAGACCAGGCTGGTTTGCTGCTTGGGCTCTACACTCGCCTGAGGGTTGATTTTTACTACCAGCTATTGTGCAACCTTTCACTAGATCTAATTCAATGGTTCAAAGACAGAGCGGGCTTAGACGAGCACGAGCAGTGGTTAGTTGAAAACAGTCTTTTTGGCGATATGTTGCCGGAGTTTGATGATGAAAAGCTGATACTACCATTTGAAAAGTTGTTGGATGCTTGGCGAAGAAATGCTGCGCCAGATGGTGGCGATTTATCATGGGCACGAATCGCGCAGTGCTTACCGAACCCTCAAGGATTAGATACGGAGAAGCAATCCCTTGCGCCCGGTCAGACTCGTAACGATCGTAACGTATCGATTGTAAAGAATAAAAAGTCGCGACTCCGAGAATGGCGACAAGGCACGCGGCCTAAATCTAATCAGCTTGAGCAGTTCATACTAAACCTGATGCCCAACGGCAACGATGCGTCATCTGCAATAATGCGGGCAGACATCGCCTGTATTTGGGGCGAATTGATACAGGACGAATTAGCATTATTTGGTGAGCTTGGTCTGATTGATGCGCGTTACGAGGCAACTTCGGCTTTCAACCTCTACCCTACCTACTGGGCGGGCTATAAAGCTCAGGCCGCACAGATTGTCGCGGCCTGAGATACATTATTCTAACGCCCCTTGGGAGGGTTGTTACCGCGTCCGCCGCCAGAAGGTTTGCCGGTTGTGCTGGGTGCGTTATGTGGTTTAGCCATGATATTCACCTGTAGGTTGGTTTTGGGAATCGGTTCTGCCGGTGCCTATTTAGCGTTTATCGTCAGCGCCGATTTCAGGAGTATTTATGATTTTGGTGGTGCACGGGAGGTGAGTCGTTACGGGAAATTCTATATGTCGTGATGGGCGACGAGAAACTGGGCCAAGCGCGCTGCGCATAATCGGCGTTACGTTAAGGTACATGAGTGGGTTATTCGCAGAGCAATCCAATCGCCTGAATTTTCAGTATTAATGGCTTCACTAGAAAACCAGCAAAATGTCTGCATGATTCATGCTAGTTTGTTTTACGTTAACTGCGGCAGGAGACATCTTTCAAGCAATGGCGATCAATTTCTACGAGAAAGGTCAGCTCTCCTCAGGTTTCTGCGGGTGGAGGGTGGTTGTCACTATTCGTGGCAAACGCTATCAGAAGTGTTTTTCATTGAACCGCCCGAGTAAACGCATCCCCGAAGAGCTCTGGTTTCGCTATCAGCAACCTCGGGACCGATACTGTGAGGCCCGATGGCAAGCACGTTCCGCCGCGGTTCAGTATCGTGAATTTATTTCTAAGAATCACTACTCTACGCTGCCGAACCGAGGTGAAGGTTTTCAGGGGATCACGCTCGGCATCGGGCGTGGAAATCGCTGCAAGCATGATAAGAGTTATTTCTCTGTGAACCTGCGGGGCAGGGCGGCGAAGGTATTTATTACCGAAGACCGGCCCTTGACGGCGGCACGGCATCATGCCGTGGGTTTGTGGCGAGAGGGGTTTGAGATACGCCCCAAAGATATCGCTGCAAAACGAAAGCTGGTTCCGGCCCCCGATCAATTCAAAGCACTGCGCAAGCAGATGAATGAAAAAGAGGGGACGGACGTCTCCGCCTCGGTGCTGCACCACGTCTACGAGGAGCAGCGTGAGGAAATTGAGAAGCTGAAGGTTGCCAAAGGGTTTGATGAGCCGGCAACCCAGGACGAGTTGTTGGCATTTTCAGCGAACTTGCAGAGGGAGATTGAGGCTTTCTGTAAGGCGTGTTTAAGAGGTATGACTCACAGATAATGCTATGTTGGTCCTTGGGTATAGCCACATTTGGGTATTTGTTTAGACTTGTAACCTCCGCCGGGTCCAAGCTTCCAGAGCATCAGCCTTCCAATACCCAACAACACCAATGGCCAGTATCGACAAGACAAAGCTTCCATAACCGATGAGGGCTGCTGTCATATTCATGGAGCCTCCGTGTTATCTAGTGCTGAGTGTTCATTATACCTGCCCGGAGATGTCTCTGGCGAGTATCTCAACTTCTGAGGGATCATGGCCTGAGGCGAGCCAATCCCTTGGGCTTAGGCAGCGGTTGCCGAGCGGCAGATCACCGTTTTCGGTCGTCATAAACCGGTTCAGGGTCAGTGGGTTTACACCTGGACCAATGTTCTGAAAAATGATCTGAAGGTGGGGGAGAGTGGCTTTCTCTGTAAACTGCCAACGAGGAAACAGTACCTCTCTGCTGGGAGATTCTAGCGTGTAAAGCACTGGGGGCGTCTTTGCAAGGAGGGCACGAACCGCTTCCTTTGATGTGGAAAGACGTTGAGCTACCTCGTCCAAAGTAAGCGCCTGCTGAATTATGTCGTACACCTCATTCTGGAGCTGCTGGATCTGGCGGCGGGTTATTTCTTCGCTGGTATGGCCGTCAGCGTCTGTGAACCGCGCTCCGCCGGCTTTGAGAATGTCTCTTTCTTTCGGCGATAGAGGCCGGCTCTTCTGACGAGTTTCGTTATCGGGCTGTGAGTTCGAAATGCTGCTCTGGATGTCTTGGGACAGAATGTAGGCCATATAGTCTTGACTCACCTTGGTGACAAGCTGATTACGAATTTCGTTGTCTGATTGCACGTCCCAAGCCCTCCATTCGGATCAGCAACACAAAGCTGGCGCTAAATTGGTAACCGGGATCGGCTCCGAAATCTGCACTGCATTGGCGCGAGTTCCCTTGTGAAATTCTGGAGTCAGATAATATCGTAGTCGGGATCTTACGATAACTTACTCAATTACGGCTTATCACGCCGACCACCGCTACCTTCATGGCCATTGTTACTGATTGTTTCCACTCACCATCAAGAGACAACGGCATAAACTAACGTCAGGTTGTTGCGTAGTTGCACTTTGACCCTGACTCGACCACGTGATCAAAGCAGGTTATGGTTTCTTGATCTGCCCCGCTAGTGACAATGGAGTACGTTACCATGACGATAAAACACTCAACCGAAGAAGAGCTACTAGAAGGCCTCAATCCCCACACCGCCCATGCCGATGAGCTGGCCGAGCCGTTGCCTCAGGAGCTTACACCTCTGGAGCGCCTCAAAGGTTCGATTAAGCGCTATGACCGGCCGACCAACTCGATTTGGGACGAGTATTTGGACTCTGAAGGCGTCAGTGACGACTTTATGGAGGATCGAGGGCAGCTAAAGAAGGGACGAACATAATGGCCCTCGATGACGAAAAAGCCAAAGGGCATGTAGCCCTCAAGGGATTCTTTGGTATTTGTCGTGAGTGGGACTGCACCCGTGAAGAAATGATGCAGATGCTGGGCGGTGTGTCCCAGAGCACGCTGGTCAGGTATCAGGCGTTGCCGCACGTAAAGCTCTCGCGGGATACCTTCGAGCGCATCAGCTACATCCTGGGCATCTACAAATCCTTGAGAGTCATGTATCCGACGGCCGACCGCGCCAATCGCCGGGTTCGCCTGGAAACCAGTGAGCCTCCTTTTCTTGGAGCGTCAGCCATGGACTTTATGGCGCAAGGCTCTTTGAAGCATCTCGCGGAAACTCGGCGCTACTTTGATGCAAGGCGGGCAGGGTAACCCCTCAGCGTAGAGCGATAACAATGCCGATTCCATACATTACCGGCCTGACGGCACTCTGTACTCTACACCCGGGGCGCTTAAAACCTTTCTGGCACGATATGGGGTCACCCGCTTTCTGGGCTATCGCCGGTCATAACTACCCGAACACCTCTTTCCTGTTCGGAGAGCGAGAGATTGTAGATATATCGGGGTTTCTGGCGCTGTCAGGAATGCCGGTGAATTTGTCCAGGTGCGCCAGCTCCGAACGCGCGGTCTTTGACCTGCTTTACCATCACATTGAGCAGAACAACCGGATGGGGGGATTACCGTATGTGTGAATAGGAGTGGCCTCGGGTTCATCCGATTTTACAGGCTACTGTCGAGTAATCTATTGAGTTCTTGGCGATGTTCATCGAGCTCATCAATAGCTTCATTAAGCTTCAATTGACGTTTTTCAATGTCTTCTGAGTCACCATCCTTAAATGCTTGCTCAAGTTCCCGTTGACGAATTTCAACCTCCTTTTGGCTCTTCCGAGTTTCTTCTTCAGCCTCTGCCAACAACTTCTCATCGGTACAATTATTTTCGACATTCCTTAGGGCAGCTTTTAAACCGCGCACCGTTCTGACGTCATCTCTTTGTAACGCCATCTTTAACTGACGTTCTATCTCATCTGATTTTGCTGTGCAGAGAGGGTAATCCCCCCATTTTTAGCCGGGCTCAAAAGTAGACCTCAGGCCATCATGGCCAACCTCTGTTGAGGAGTAATTCCTCCAAGTCCCATATTGGGTCGTTCGTGATTGTAGTGCCAGAGCCAGCGAGTGGCATAATCCTGGACTTCTTCGGTGCTGTCGAACAGATACTGTGCCAGCCAATCGTAACGCACCGTCCGGTTGTAGCGTTCGATATAA
The DNA here is from genome assembly GCF_048595985.1 of Marinobacter sp. GH_1. NCBI lineage: Bacteria > Pseudomonadati > Pseudomonadota > Gammaproteobacteria > Pseudomonadales > Marinobacteraceae > Marinobacter > Marinobacter sp. GH_1. The sequence goes on from NZ_CP184460.1 coordinate 1,569,795, forward strand.
GCGTTCTGCTGGGGTTTACCAGGCTGGATAAACGCCAGCTTGATCACCCGCTGTTCAGCCCAGGCTGACAGCTTGCCGCTGATGTACTCAGGGCCGTTGTCACAGCGAATAGAACGCGGCTTGCCCCGCCACTCAATGATCTGCTCCAGTGATCGGATAACCCGTTCCGCCGGCAGCGAGAAGTCCACTTCGATGCCAAGGCCTTCCCGGTTAAAGTCGTCGATCACATTCAGCAGTCGGTAACTACGTCCGTCGTTAAGTTGATCGTGCATGAAGTCCATCGACCAACTGTCATTGATCATTTCCGGCACAGCCAATGGCTCCGGCTTTTCACGAACCAGACGTTTTTTGGGTTTGATTCGTAAGTTCAATTCCAACTCCCGATAAATCCGGTACACCCGTTTGTGATTCCAGCCAAACCCTTTGACGTTTCTCAGGTGCAAAAAGCACAGCCCGAAGCCCCAGTTCCGTTGGTTATGGGTCAATCGGATCAGCCAGTCCGCAATCTCGGCATTCTCGCTGCTAAGCTTGGCCTGGTAGCGATAGCAGGTCTCGCTGATGCTGAACATCCAGCAAGCCAGGCGAATACTGACGCGCTTCTCATTGACGGCTTTCTGCGCCATCTCACGGCGACGAGACGGCTTTACCACTTTTTTTCGATGGCTTCCTTGAGAATGTCCGACTTGAGCCGCTCCTCGGCGTACATCTTCTTGAGCCGACGGTTTTCGTCCTCCAGCTCTTTCAGGCGGGCCATCATCGATGCGTCCATCCCGCCGAACTTCGCGCGCCATTTGTAAAAGCTGGCGCTGCTCATGCCATGCTCACGGCACAGCTCCGGAACCGGTACGCCGTTCTCGGCTTGCTTGAGTATCGACAGGATCTGGCTGTCGGAAAAACGTGACTTCTTCATGCAGAATCTCCCTGCGTTTAGCTTACGGAAAATTCTACTTTTGAAAACCGCTATTTTTCGGGGGGAATACCAGAGGGCTGGCATTAGTGGCGGCAGTAGTCGGAACGCTAAAATTCAAAGTGAGAAAAAATGCTGAGCAGGTGATTATTGATTTTTTCATTTTAGTGTTCGCACTGTGGATGATTTTAGTGTGTTCTTCTTTAATTCGGGTTCTACCCCGTTTCCAAGGATGGTTTTAAAACGGCGGACAGCTTCCTGTCCTGAGCAGCAACTCTACGTCGCATCCTGGGATTATGGAACCGCTCAATGTAGTCGAATACGTCAGCTCTCGCTTCATTCTGAGTGCGATAGCGCCGGTGGTGAATTCGCTCCCGCTTGAGCATTCCGAAGAACCCCTCGCAGGCGGCATTATCACCGCAATGGCCAACGGCACTCATGCTGCTCACCAGGCGGTTGCTGCCGAGATATCGCTGGTAGTCGCCGCTGGTGAATTGGCTGCCTCGATCTGAGTGTAATATCACCGGGACTTTCCCCTGACGTTGCCAAACGGCCATCTCAACCGCTCTGATCACCATGTGCCGATCTTGCCGGTGATGCATGGACCAACCAACGATCAGCTTGCTGAACAGGTCGAGGACCACGCACAGAAAGCGCTTTCCTTCCTGAGTGGGTATCTCGGTAATATCCGTCACCCACTTGGTGTCTGGCTCCAGAGCGGAGAAATTCCGCACCAGATGATTCCGGATACTCGGTGGCCGATAAGATCGACGCCCCAGGCGTCCGCGCTTCTTGCGTGGCCATCCCTGAATGCCATGCATGGCCATCAATCGCGCAACACGATTCAGACTTGTTGAAGCACCCTCGGCAGCCAGGTCCTCGTGCATACGCGGTGAGCCAATCATGCCTCCGCTGTCATCATGAATCTCTCTGACGCGTGACAACAGGTGCTGATTAGCCTTTGCCCTGGCGGACTGGGGGCGAGATACCCAAGCGTAATAACCGCTGGCCGACACCTTCAGGCATCGGCACATAAGACGTATTGGGAAATGATTGCGACAACGTTGAATCGCCTGATACCTCAGGACGACTCCTTTGCGAAGAACACTGCCGCTTCGCGCAAAAAATCACGCTCCTTCTTTACACGGGCCAACTCTCGTTTGAGACGGGCGACCTACTCGTCTCTGGGTGAGCCAGAGCCCTTGAAGGCCTTGTCACTTTCCTCATCCGCTTCTCTGCGCCAACGAGACAACAGATTGGGATTAATGCCGATCTCCAAGGCGACTTGGCGACAACTCACACCGGGTTGGCAGGTCAAAGCAATGGCTTCGCGTTTGAACTCTGGGCTATATTTTCTGCGTCTGGACATGAACACTCCTTTGGCACAGTGTGCCTCTTTTTAGGAATGTCCGCAGTAACGGGGTAGAACCCTACCTTACAGTGGACTTCCCTCGACACAAAGACACACTGCAGCCTAAAAATAGTCCATTTCAAAGGGCTCTGGCGAGAGGCAACAAATTGGTCGTTACAATATCGAACTTGTTTGCGAAGGTGATCTTATCAATAGTGAGGGAGCCTTTAATGGAAACCGTACTAATACCAAATAGATTGATCGAAGCATCCCAGAATCTGTCATTGATGGGGTTGCGGCTGCGTACCTTGGCTCTGACCAAGGTTTCTTTAATACACTATGTAACAGGTATTGCTCCCCCAATTTCGATATCTGTTCAAGAGTGGATTTATCTTTTTCCCGAATCTGAGCAGCCCTATCGAGATCTTACAAGAGGACTGGAGTCTCTATTGAGCGCCAAAGTCCAATTCCCCGGGCAAGAAAAAGAGATCGGTTTCTTAGAGAATGGTAAATATATTGAGTCAGAGGGAAGGGTCGAATTTTGCTTTAGCGGGGAGTTTCTCAAAGGTTGTCTTTAACGATTTTGCTGAACTAGCACACATACCTCAGGGAGTTTTACGACCTGGTTTACGACATAAAATGTTCATGAGGGCCATGCAAAATAAAAACAGCGGGTATATGTAGGCCTTTCTTACTTTTCTGCGGCGTCTAACGCATCGAGAAATAATCCGGTCCTGGGCCTTCAAGAAACGCCGAATGAACCCGGTCCCCTATTTAGGTCTACCCAGAGTTGGAGAAATCCGGATCCTGAGTTTGGGAACGGTATGCGCAAGGGCTGTTATCCGAGATCTAAAAGTTCGACGAACCGTGCGCGGCGTTTAACCAGATCTAAATAATGATCTTTCATGTCTGGTGGCATGAGGGAGGTCTGAACTGTTTTTGGTGCCTCAGATTTAATTTTTGCGACAAGATTGAGGATGGTTTCTCGAGCTACTGGCGCATCCAACCCGGCCGCCTCGGCCAATTGAACGAAGTCCCCGCCGGAATAAAACCCATTTCCCATATGTTGTAAGTACTCCGGTTCGCCATGGGTCAAAAAACTTAGAGCCATGGTCGACGACAGAGGTGAATTCGAGAACAAGGACGAGGCAAGAACATCGTATACCGGAGCCAATCTGAACGGTTGTTTCACGAAGGCAATGTTTTTCATATGATGATCGTCGTTGCCAATGAGGTAGCTAAAGACCAACCTGCGGAAAAGCTCCAGGCCGGAAGGCAAACCGCCATGTTTAATTGCCAGCTCTAGTACCACCTGATAGCTAGCGGCGGTGTATTTGTTCTCAGATCGCAGGTTAGAAGCCCCAAGTGCCTGCATCGCGTCTTCCTGGTGGATCTTTTTACCATCAGTTGTTCTGTCGAAGCGTCGAATGACGAAGACCTTGTGGCCGTCGCCCAATGAGAGGAGGGAGCACGGTGGCACGTCGAATCCAAGGTTCCTCATCAGCACCATTGAGGCGTGCTCGTTCTCGGCCGCAAAAGGGTACCGTTCCGGCGATGGCTTGAGGATAAAAGTTCCGCCCACGTCAGCCAGGTTAAGCCCGCCATCGTTGATGGTGAGATGGCACTTCATTTGGACGCCCGCGATTGAATAACCCGAAGCAAACGATGGCAGGGACTGTGTGAGCGCTCGTCTGTCCGCGGCCAGCTCGATATTGAGTGTGCTGCTGCCGAACAGCGTTTCCAGGCAGGATGAATGATGCTGAATGTAATGGCCTTCAGGAAGCGGTTGCAGGCAGGTCAAGCAATTCACGATAGTGCGTTCTCAATCGGTTCGATGGTTACAGCTCCCGAGAGATCACGGCCATTGTTGACCAGCAGTCGCAATTCGTCGGTTTCATCAATCTTTTGTGAGAAAGACTGTAGCCGCCGGAGCCAGCCCTCACTGATCAAACCGCTAAAGAAACCATGGAGCGTGTCAGATACAAATGGCTCGCGTTGAAGGGGAAGGCTCAGGCTCAGTGGCTCCGAGGTGCCGGCAAGAAATTCTGGATCGTACTGAAACGTGAAAAGTCCGCCCCGCCGCGAAAGTTTACCCGCGATACGGTCGTGGAATTTCACGGTAGCATTGATGTTGTTGGGCAAGCGGGTATCTCCATCTCTTCGGAACAACCAAAAATTTCTAATCTACGACTGTCGTGGCCGCTCTTTTGACCAGGCCTACGCCAGCTGCTTTGTCATCGACCTTACGCTTTAGAAGACCGTTCGTCCTGCTCTTGCTCACCGGTGTCCTGGTTTGGCACCACTACAACTACTCTCCCGTCCACGTTTAATACTTGCCCCTCCCCCATCGGAATCAGCCAGGGCTCCTCCCATCGTGTATGGCCGAACACTGTCAGGCCCTCAAAACCAGAGCGTAGGGAAAGCTCAAGATCGTGATCTCCCCGTCGGTCCGGGCGACTCGGGTCGGTTGGCCCTTGGTGGAGCAGAAGGATATCGGGCTTTTTATCCGTCACACTTTCCGTCACCTGTAAGAACGACTCAGCGCTTCTTCGTTGACTGCGATGTGGATCGCCAACGATACCGGACACGCCACCAACGGTGAGCCCATAGACATCCTCAACAACATCGCCATCAAGAAGATCGACTGCATTTGAAAGTCGCTGGGGGTCGGTTAATTCATCGTGGTTGCCCAGAACGCCAATCACGCGTGACGCCGCCCTGGTAAACGCCTCAAACACAGCATCCACGGGCCCCGAGCCGCCGCGTTTATGGCAATCCGGGTAGTCATAAAGATCGCCACAAGCGAAGATGGCGGCCGGCCGCGGAGTCTGGCCAGTTTCCACTAGGGCGTTTAACTCATCCGCGACGACCTCACCAAGCAATCGATTGGCACCTCCAATTTCGCGGCCCTGCAGATCCGACACGAACACCAACGATTGAATGCCCGGCGGAATGCCGTTTGCAAAGGCCCGGTGGAAGGACAGCCGGCATCGTTGAGGTTGCCGAGCGCCACTGGTTCGGTAAGGCAGTTCGTGAAAGGGTGTGGTCTCGATGCCCGTAATGACGAGCGAGCCTTCGTGACGCGACTGGCTATTCACTCATCACGCTCTCGGTTCGACGGTTGATCTCGATCCTCCATAAAATCCTCGCTGACGCCTTCACTGTCAAAGAACTCATCCCAGACAGGCTCGGTCGGGTGGTCATACTTCTTCACCGACCCACGGAGCTTTTCCAATGGTGTGAGCTCCTGCTCAAGGGGCTGAGCCAGCTCATCCGCATGAACTGTGTGGGCATTCAGACCTTTTAGCAATTCGCCCTCTGTGAGCCGCTTGACCATTCTTTACCTCCATCCGGAATCATTTTTCGGTCTCTCGCCAACGATGGGCGCGCCAGAAAATGCTCCTTTAACGATAGGCCGCCCGGCAAAAAAAATCTACAAATTATTTTTTGAAAAAGTCAATAAAATCAACAAGTATGCTCAACGCATACAATTGTATTTGAGATTTTTTTGAGGCATCTTGGGTTAAAGTCGGGTGACGCCTTCACAAATGTCTGATGGCAACGGCCCAAAAATCAGCCACACCGTGCGAGTGCCCGAGTGATGAAACCTGAAACCCTTCTCGTGATCGATCTGGAAGCTACCTGTTGGGGCGACCAGCGCACGCCCGATGGCGAGCCACAGAGCGTCGAGAACATGGAGATCATTGAGCTCGGATGTGCGCTGGCCACCCGGGAAGGGCTGGTGCTGGATAGCCAGTCGTTTCTGGTGCGCCCCACTCGATACCCGGTTCTCAGTGGATTCTGTGCGGAGCTCACCAGCATCACGCAGTCGATGGTTGTTGAGGCGCCGGATTTCCCACGGGCAATTCAGTTACTGAACGAATGGCTTGGAAGCCCGTCGGAGGATTTCCTTTGGTGCAGCTGGGGGAACTACGATCGCCTGCATCTGTTGGCACAAAGCCAATTAGACGATGCCAGGCCTTTGCCATTGAACTACCCACACTTGAACCTCAAACGACTGTGGCGCCGTACCACGGGCCAGAAGAAAAAGACCGGGCTGAGCAGTGCCCTGGCATTCCACGACCTGACCTTTGAGGGCAACCACCATCGCGGGGTAGACGATGCCCGCAATATCGTGAGGCTGTTACCGTTTATGGATTGGTCTTTGGAGTCCGAACTGTTAACTCCACCGGAGATCTCCGAATGAAGCTGGTCTGCATATCAGATACCCACAGTCTGCACTGGCGAATCCCCGAGATCCCAGTCGGCGATGTGTTCATTCATGCGGGTGACTGTCTGGGGCAAGGCACGCTGGAGAACATCGAAGATTTTAACGACTGGCTGGGAGCGCTGCCGCACCGGCATAAGATCGTGATTGCCGGGAATCACGACTGGGCCTTCCAGGAAACCCCGGAACTGGCACGGCAAGCCCTGACCAACGCCATTTATCTGCAGGACAGCGGCGTCGAGATCGAAGGTGTCCGATTCTGGGGTTCTCCCTGGACACCCACGTTCATGGATTGGGCGTTTATGCTGGAGCGGGGCGAACCGCTAAACCAGAAATGGCGGCTCATTCCGGGCGATACTGATGTGCTGATCACCCATGGGCCACCCAGAGGCATTGGTGACGAAGCCAATATGGGGTTCAAAAGCCAGAACGTTGGTTGTGCTGATCTACTGGCCTGCATTCAGGAACTTGCACTCAAAGTGCACATTTTTGGCCACATCCATGAAGGCTACGGGGAATACCAGCAGGGACAAGCAAAGTTGATCAATGCAAGCACCTGCAACGCGCGGTATGAGCCGCGGAACCCGCCGATCGTGATGGAGATATAAATCGGCCAATTTTGATTGAGGACGGGCTCATGTCGTGGATTAACCCCAAGGATCAAATGCCTGAAGATCGGGAGATTGTGATCGCTTTGTACCTAGGATGTTGGTCTGGTCGTGGAAACAGCGGCATTACTGATGCTTATGCTGTGGATAGGCAATGGGGCAATATTCCTGAAGGGGTCACGGTTGTTGGATGGATGCCTTTGCCGAATAAGGACGCATTGCCTGAATGGCTTGCAACATCATTTGATGACCACGCACTCGTTGATCTGTGCAAAGAGCGGATGAATGAAAAGAGCGTGCACGCTAATCTGGATGACGACGAATATTCCATGCTCTGAGGGCGTCTAACGTGACGGCAGAAGAACTGATCGTACAGCTAAGAAAGCTACGACCGGAAACACTGGTGCTGGTTGAAGGCTACGAAACCGGCTTTGATGACATTGTAGAGCTCACCCCCGAAAAGGTTGTCCGGTACCGGCATGCTCAGGAGTGGGATGGCGAATATCAGACGCTGGACCGGTTCTCGAATACAGGGACCGAAAGGCTGAAAGCTGTGGTGATCCATGGTCGCCGAGACCACCGGAGGTGACGTCATGACAGAGAAGAAGACCTGTCACCTGGATGACCTCATAGCCCAGTGTGATCCAAGCGCGCCCATGCCGGAGGCAGTTCGGGAGTGGGATCAGGCAACATCGGTCGGCCTGGAACAAACTGTGATGGATGACCAGGTGGACATCCGGAATGCGGTTCTGGTGTTTCGCGAAAAATTGGCGAATAAGTTCGATGCCATCCAGCTGATCCTGTTTGGCAGCCGAGCCCGAGGCGATTATCACGACGAAAGCGACGCGGACGTAGCGGTTATTCTAGTTGGACAGCCCGGTGATTTCGTAGATACAAAGCTGGCGATGGCTGACTTGGCGTTTGAGGTGCTCACTGAAACCGGCGTTCTGATTCAGGCCCTGCCAGTTTGGGAGAGTGAGTGGTGTAATCCAGACAACTACTCCAATCCTGGTCTGCTTCATTCCGTCGCACGAGATGGCATTCCTCTCTGGCATCGATGACACCTGCCAAAAATTTTCAGCCGCTCCTATGGTAAATTCACAAACACTGAGCTCTTGTAAAACGGGACGCGAGCGTCCGAGAAGATCGATCGCAATATTCCCAATTCGGGCCTTAATAGGCACAACGCCGCTTATGTTTGTGTGGGACCCAACCACTCCTCATGAACTGTAGGTGCACCGCAAATAACGACCTAGCAATTCCACCATCTGCTCGCCACTGATCACGTTGGCTCTGCGAAGAGCAACAATCAGATCCTCAACATCGTCAGTGACAACCTCGTCGCCCGCGAGGCGAGTGGCAACGGTGGCAATGTCGTCATCATGTAGCGGCTGATAAGTCACGCCATTCTGCCGGGCTAAATGCCGGATGTAGTTTTCGATGTTGCCAGTCTTCTCTGCGGGATCATCCATCGGAGGGAGGCCTTCAATCCTGATCTTCGCCCAAATTTAGCAGTTTTATCCATAGCAGATTGGGAATGACATCGTTCAACATTGCTGCATTCGATGTTCGACATCCCATAAAAATGTGCGGAAAAAACCCCAAAGTTTCCAAAACGACACAAGATCGCCTGCGTATGGCCGTCCACTCCTCAGTGGGCTCACTGCGTGTGTTAAAAGTCTATACACAGACGAAAATTCAAAGTGTTCCCACGTTTACCCATGTTGAGGATCATGCATGCAGGAACTTCATTCGTTAGGAAGCATCATAACGTCCATCCGACTAAAGAACAGCGCCTTTAGTCCACTTTCAGATCATGTGTATAGTATTAATCGGAAGCGCACCAAAAATCCTGCGCTCGATAATTTTCTCGGAGGGGTGCGTGCGTTATTTGAGGATTATGCCGAAACGTTCATGTTGGAGAACGAACTGACATTTACATCCCAAGACTGCTTAATAGAAGCTTGGGATCCGGCAGACCCATTTTTTATCCTTCTCCTCGTAAACTCGGCATCAGGGCACGTCGGCGATTATACGATAGAGCAGCTGCGTCAGGTACTGTTAGAGTTTACCTCGTCAATTCTGGAGTTCGGAGCGGATATTTTCTCACCGCCCTCGAGCAATCTTACCGCCCAGCAACGCAAGTTTGTGGGGGCGGCAGCCACAGAGTACCGTCGACAACATAAAAATCAGACAATCACCGCACCGTTTGAGTGTTCGTTTCCCAATTCAGGTCTCCAATCACTTCCCATTCAGGGCAAAATCAAACCGGCCCTATCGGAGGTCATAGACTCGAGTGACGAGGTTTTTCTGGCACTATCCGATGGGATCAAAGCGGACGATTTATCCATCTTTCTTCGGAAAATCAACGATATGGGGCAACCTCAGACGGACCGCACAGACACATACACCGCTGAACAGGAAAACCAGCTGCGCATCGCTGCTGAAGCTTTTCTCGCGCCCATCAAGGCTATTGAGGTAACCGTGTGCAAGAGACAAGACCTCAGAGGCGTTGTCAGACGCTACGTGAAGGATATCCGGCCAGTTACCGAGGGGGAGGTTCAGATAAGAATCGCTAGCAGTCAGTTGGCGCTGTAGAGCGCCACTGACTGTCGCCCTGGGCGGTACTGATGGTGCCGAGGTCTATTTGGATCAGTACACCGACAGCGAGAAATACCAGAGCGAGCTCAAAAGAATTGCGCACAATTCCAGTCTTAGATCGCGAGAGTATCAGGCCGCCATAGTCGGTCACGCGAGCATTCGTGCGTCGATCATTCATATACACCGGAAAGCCATCCAGGTTGAAGCTGATTGAGGAGTCCGGAAGCACATCGAAACCAGCAGCCCGCATTTCGGTCATGATCTCCGCGTGTCCATTTTTTGCAACAACCTTAAATTGACTACTCGGTACTTGAAACAAATCCGTAACGTGTTTTGCCAATGCGAAATGTGAAGCCTGGTACATGAGCAGCTGGCGATTTGGGCTCACCATGTAGCGAAGTTCATCCAGGTAATCGGCCGAGACACCGCTCCAACCAAGGACCTTTTCCTCACTTAAAGACTCAGCGTGATGGATCAATCTACTCCAGGCTTGATCCGAAAGGGTCTCCAGCAGAGCATTAGGACAATCCTCCCCCTTCAGTTTTACGTTTTTGTCAGTGGGTGAACTAAACCTCATGCGATCATTTGCGAGGTTGATGACCGACTTCAACTGTGCCTGAACGTTAGGATGAATCTTAATGAGCTCTGCGGCCCGCTCGTAGCGTTGCCCCAACCCCACAAGCCGAAGCGTTCTCAAGAGGGCACCTAGAGTAGGGGCCGGGTAATCCAGCGCAGTAACCATCTCCGGAGATGCTGTTGGCGGTCTCGTTGGCAGTTCGGAGATTTGAACAGCTCCGGGTAGTTTGTGGGTCCGCTGGTGGACAACCGGAGTCAACTGATCGATCCAATCCGTCACCAGGTGACAGTAATTTTTGAGCCCTGTACTCGGAAAGCGATGCCCCATCAAGCGGCCTGCTGCCATTGCACTGCGACGTGAGGCGCCAACCGCCTCACCCAGTATCAAACGTTTTAGGCCGGGATGATCGAGCGCGTCCGTCAGCTTATTCGACAGAGGGCTATCGAGGCCGAACAGCGCTGGAACAATCCGGTTGTAAAAACTGTGGCGACTGTGATGAAGAACCAGTGTGGGATTGCCCGTGACACTGCGAAGAATACGAATCAACGCTTCGGATATCCGCGGCGCAAGACTGGTGAGCACCGGAACCCCTTTGTCCGAGGTTTCACAGAGAATGGGCCGGTTGGTTTCTGGCCAGGCAATCGTTTGATAGCGGGCCAGAACACTATCAATGAGATCCTGCTCGATCTCAGACAGCGAGAAGAGCAAAGGCACAGCCCGGCGGCTTGGTTTGCTTTTCAGTTTTCGGTATTGATTATTTTGAACCAAAACCCAGCGGAATCGGTCGTCTTCGCACCAATCTCTGCGCAAGAGATTGATTGCCTCCTTGGCTCGCAAGCCAAATCGGTAGGTCATGAGAAGAACAAATCCCAGCATCCTCTTATCATCGACCTTCAGACTACAGTCTTCCTGAATGACCTGTTGCGCAGCCTGGTACTCAGTTTCAGTGATCAGCCCAGGGCTCACCGACCGATAATCACTGGCGATATCCAGCTCACCCCACTCAGGAGAGGCCACGCCGTACCGTGAGGCCCAATTAAAAAAATCCTTGAGTCTTTTCCCGAACGCTCCGGTGTACCGGGATGTTAGAGTTTTGTGCTCCAGCATTTCAGCGCACAGTTCCGTGATCTCATCGCTGTCTAGGCCCACCAAATCAACGTCATACAAAAGACCCCGAACCGCCGGGGACAACAAACTCCAATACGTCGTCAACGTATTCTTGGCGAAAGGATCAAATTGCTTTCGCCATTTAGCCTTTCCACGCCGAGCATGATCGGCAATCCATAGACCACTGAGAATCACGCTCGGGCTGATCAAGCCGCGGTAGTTCTCGCAAATCGTTTGAATACTTTTATCGCACTCAAGGGCTTTGGACTGTCTCGCTTCATAATCATTCAACGCAGCCGTAACGAGTTGAGTGAAGGTTTTGGCGTTTTCCTGGAGTCGAGTCTTATCGGTTTCCTGATCTCGTAGGCGCGTTGGAAGTCTTGACGGAGGTTCGGCAGCCTGAGCCTCGTCACTTGGCAAATCAATAACGCGGTCATGAAGGATGCGGGCGAAATCCCATAGAGAAACACTGGTGGGTGGCGCGCGGTCACTCAACGCTGCCGCAACGATGCCAGGCATATCAGCTAGGTTGGATTGATTGATGACATTGCACAGCCAGTCAATCAGTTCCAACATTGATGGATCAGGATGAACTGAATGGTTGTCATGATAGATCGCCAACAGGCCCTTGAATTCGGTTATCTCCTTGGGCGCCGGCAGAGTGGCTCCGTTCTTCTTACCCCGCCCGTGGGCCAGCAAGCTGGCGACCTTAAAACTGATCTCAAGCCTCTGAACCGGCGTGACGAAATCATCCGACGTAAGTGTTTCGCTGTACTCAAAGAAATACTGACGCTTGTGTTGAATCAGACGAAAATTCTCTCCCTTGATCACATCGAGCAATAACTGCTGGTATCCGAGCCGCTTTTCCACCGACAACAGCACGGCGCCCAGGCAAAGGGCACGGGTTTTCGACAGCTTCGCCTTGTAAGAGGATCTGTTTGTTAACTCAGCCCAGTGTTGCAAGCGGTCACACACCGTCAGAGACGCTGCAATGTCTGGACTCATCAATGATCGCTCATCGCTGACCTTGATGATCCGTTTTTTCAGTATTTTCTGCCTTGCTGCGCCAGAGGCCAGCGCGCCATCCCGTACTTTCTGGTCGCCACCTTCGGGCTCAGTTATAGAATCGGTCTCTTGCTCGGGTTGTGTCATGAGCTTGGTAAAGACCCGAAAACGAACACTGGCCTGCGGGTGCGGCAGGTGGTTTTCTCTCAGCAGCATCCGATTACTCAGCCGGACCAGTTCGTCATCACGGATTTCGTTGAGTGATCGCCCATTCAGGATCAGCTCAATATCTGCACGGGCTTGTTGAATCGCGGCTTTGAGTTTTTTCTTTCGCTCACGGGCTCTGGCTCTCTGCCCAAACACTTCGGGCTCTCTATAGCTTCCTGGTGGGGTTTCGGCTAGAAACAGCAGGGGAGGCTGCTGGACTGATGCTGGAAGCGCAAATGGCAGTGAACGGACCACCTGTTCAATCACTTCGCGATAGTTCTTAGCGTCTTCTGCCCAACATCGGGCAGAAAAATCACCATAACTTGCCGCCCCGCGTTCCGCATGCCCCATCCACCCTTCGATGACTTCCGGGTCAACCCCTTCTTTCAATAGCCGCTGGGCATACCTATGGCGAAACAAGTTATTGGGCAGCCCCCAGTCGAACAGCGAACAACCCAGATCAGCTGCATCAGCCATGGAGTGCCAGCGAAGATGATCATCAAGAAGAAAGAACAACGGTATGCTTGGCATGGCCGGACGTCCTTGGGCCGTTTCAGCAATTTGTTCCGCAAACTCTGGGCGGTGGGTACCGATAGCCTGACTCAAGTGGTTCAGATGATTAAGATAGAGCGTCAGCAACTCCATCGCAGCCTGCGGTAATGGCACCAAACGACCGTTATGAAGCCCGTCATCATTCTTGTCGTTGATGTAGACGCACTGGCGCGAGAACGAGAAGTGATTAATCGATTCAAACGGATCCCTCAACGGGCGGGCGCCGCTTGCAGCGTAAAGTGCCGTTACAACGTACTGGGCCAGCGTATTGTGATAAAAAACAAGCCCTCGTTCTCTTGCTTGCTCGAGCTTTTCCGTGGCTTGCTGAATTTCCTCGGACAGAACCGACTCAAGGGGGGCCAGAAGACTTCCCATCACATGAATGGAATCTTGCTCGTTGGGCCCTTGCGTTACTTCTAGCTGTAAGCCTTTTTCGATCGCTTTAACGTCCCAAGTAGCATAGCTACAAGCTCCCGGAAGTGCGCTTCTCGGGTGTGACGCTAACAACCGCGAAAAGCTGAAGTCTCCGCTTCGACCGAATAACTGCTGACCTTTGCATTGCGCCAACTTTGCGCTGGTGACCCGAGGAAAGTGCTTCTCAGCCTGGCCATTGAACCAGGTTTCCAGCTTGATCTCCGACAGCCTATTCCAAACCGCCCCTAGGGTTAGCTCCGTACTAGACTCGTTGGCATCAACCACCCACTCCAGGGACTGCTTAATCCTTTCTGGAACGATGATGGTTAGATCGTCACGGAATGGCTCGACGAGATTCCGACTAACCTCATCAGGACGCCACGCACTGTGGCGTCTCGGCGATCGCCGCTTCAGAAACATGAAGTCTGGGCTCAGACTCCATTCATCGGTCATCTCGGTTCCAATTGGTATTCGCTCAACCAGCTGAAGTGACCGAGATAACTGCATGGCTGCCCAAACCAGAACACCGCCAAACCGGTCTCTCCTGTCCATCGTTTGTAATGTGCGCTCAACCCAGGACTCGACCAACTGAACCTCAGGAGGCAAAAGGCTATCCCAGGTCCACGGCAGATAATGGGCCAGTTCCATCGTCTGCATGAACACACTTCCGGAGCTGAGAGTTTGCTGGGCGGCACTATCCGTTGGATCAACTTCGGTGACGTACGAAAAGGTTTCGCCCTCATCGTCATCAGAAACCGAGGGGATAACACTGTACGCCGAGTCTCCAGACTCGAAAGGCAACTCATCAATCGGGGAGGATTTGGATTTTAAATGGAGGGGAATCGCAGTGGTTTTTGCTGAAGTTCGCGATTCGATTTGGCGACACGAGCCGCTTGCTATGGAGAGTATCGCATTGAGAAATTCGTTATGGCTTTTCGGGCGAGACTTTACCTCCCTCATCACACCTGCCGCATTCTCCATTGCAGAGGTGAAGTTCTCAAAGGAATTTGGAGCGGAGCCGATCAGCTTCTTTGTTCTACCCAGCAACTCGTCGATTAATGCCCAACGACTGTCGAGCGAGTCGGCTTGTAAGAACCTGGCCGCACTGCTAACGGAGGTATCTGCAACACAACCAAAATCAATGAGCCGAATAGCTGCCTGAACAATGAGCCAGATCCTCAAGCGCCGTCGATTACAAAAGACTTCCTCATCCGTGTTAACGGCCAGCGGGTTAACAATCAAGCTCAACAAAAAAGTTCGGCTTGCGAGATCTTTGAACTGTCGCTTGTTCCTCTTAGCACCCCCGCCGTGCCCAATGCTGGGGTAGAGTTTGGGTAACCTTGAATCAGCGGCAAACTCGTCAGCGAATTTCTTCAGCTCGTGGACAACTGGGTTGAATGACCAGTCTGAGAGGATGGACTCGGATTCAGGATGCCGTAACTCCTGCGCCAGGTTTTCAAAGCCAACCGTGAACTCGTCTAAGCCTAGGATGTGGAAACTCAGCTCGACCGGAAACTCCAGTCCTTGATCTACCGCCCAATGACACAGGTCACCAAAGCGCTCTCCGAGCCTTAAGGTCATATTGTCCGCAACAGCCACCGAAGATCTGTGCCAATCCTGCGCCACTTCTTTTGTCATTGATTGCTCTTAATGCCATGGCGAAATTATGAGCAATCATCACTTATCATGTGATTTAATGCAATGTTAGGTGTTTTAGCGACTATTTATAAGTCGCTATTGCTGTCCTTCTCATAACCTCCAGCCCCCGCTACCAATAAAAAAGGCAGATCAGTACTAACTGATCTGCCTTTTTGCTTTTTGTATCCAAAAAATACGATTTACCGATCTGAAGGTCGCCGATGGGTGTGCCCGCCTGGTGGACGGCCCCTTAGTCAACAAACAGGAGCTTTTACATGTCCAGCCGGCTGCCCGCTTTCCTCCGCCCGTTACTGCAAATGGGCTTGATCCCCCAAATTACCATCGGCATTGTTGCCGGCATACTGTTGGCCATTGTTGCGCCAGAGGCGGCGCGGTCAGTATCGCTGCTTGGGCAATTATTCATTTCGGCTCTGACAGCCGTGGCGCCGATTCTGGTATTTGTACTGGTGGCGTCGGCTATTGCTGCCCATCAGAAGGGGCAACCTACCCACATTCGCGGGGTGTTGTTGCTGTATGTGGTTGGCACCCTGCTGGCCGCTGTGGTGGCCGTTGTTGCCAGCTTTGTGTTCCCCTCTGAGCTTACTCTGGATATGCCGGAAGTGGCCGGCAATCCGCCGGGCAGCATTGTTGAGATTCTGCAGAACCTGGTTTTGAGTGTGGTTACCAATCCGGTCACGGCACTGATGGATGCGAACTTCATTGCCATTCTGGCCTGGGCTATCGGCCTTGGGTTGATGTTGCGACAGTCCGGCGATGCTACCCGGTCGGTTCTGAACGATTTGTCTGACGCTGTTTCCGGTATCGTGAAGCTGGTCATCCGGCTGGCACCTTTGGGCATTTTTGGCCTTGTCGCCAATACCCTGGCGGAGTCTGGTGTGGCGGCCCTGCTCGAGTATGGTCATTTGCTGGCCGTGATTGTGGGCTGCATGCTGTTTGTGGCGCTGGTGACCAATCCATTGATCGTCTTTGCTTACACACGCAGGAACCCGTACCCCCTGGTGTTTACCTGCCTGCGGGGGAGCGCGATTACCGCCTTTTTTACCCGCAGTTCGGCCGCCAATATTCCGGTCAATCTCAACCTGTGTGAGCGCCTGAAACTCGACCCGGACACCTACGCGATTTCTATCCCGCTGGGGGCAACCATCAATATGGCCGGAGCAGCCATTACCATCTCGGTGATTACCCTGGCCACAGCCCATACGCTCGGCATTCCGGTTGACTTGCCAACGGCGCTGCTGCTTTGCGTGGTATCCGCGGTTGCAGCCTGCGGCGTGTCCGGAGTGGCAGGTGGTTCCTTGTTGCTGATTCCTCTGGCTACCAGTCTGTTCGGCATCTCCGCCGAGGTTGCCATGCAGGCGGTGGCCATCGGGTTTGTAATCAGCGTGGTGCAGGATTCCACTGAAACGGCCCTGAATTCCTCCACCGATGTCCTGTTTACCGCAGCCGCCTGCCATGCGGCGGAGGATCGGGTGTGATGGTGGATCCTACTGGCCGCAATCTGATTTTCATCGGCATGCCCGGCAGTGGCAAAAGCACCATTGGTGTGCTGGTGGCCAAGCGCCTTGGCATGGGGTTCATCGACACCGACCTGCTGATTCAGGAGCAGGCCGGCCGTACCCTGCAGGAGATTGTTGATCAGGACGGCTATGTGGCCTTGCGTCAGATCGAGGAGCAGGTGCTGCTGGCGCTGGACGTTCACAATCAGGTTATCAGTACCGGCGGCAGTGCAGTGTACAGTGATGCTGCAATGCAGCATTTGAAGCGCAACGGTACTGTGGTGTTCCTGGACATTTCACTGGAGACGGTGATTCACCGTATTGGCGATTACAGCCTTCGGGGGATTTCACGGCGGCCGGACCAGTCTCTGGCCGAGTTGTTCGAGGAGCGTTTCGCGCTTTATACCCGCTATGCAGACCTGACCATAAAAGGGGAGGGCTTCAATCAGGACCAGTTGTGTGAGGCTATTATCCGCAAGCTCTGAAGGTATTTGTCCGGGGGACAGATTACGGCAGGTTTGCCCGCCAGTGTTTCACTCGTACCTGGTCCTTGATGGCGTCAATGACTTCCAGAATCAGGTTGATCAACGCCTCTTGTTCCTGGTCTGCTCCTTTCTCTTCTCCCGGCTCCGGCAGCATCACGTTCACAATATCTTCGATAAAAGCGTGATTGCTGGAAGACGCCAGATCTTCCAGGATCTGGTGGATCACGTTTGCAACAATATCGCCAACGGCATTTTCCAGCGTGTCCTGTATGGTTGGGCCAACCACCGGCAGGTATTTCAGTCTCGACAGTTCAAGATTCTGCTTCAGGGCGTTGTCTACACGGTCTTCCAGATAGACTCGCAGGGCACCTCTATTGGGAATATAGCCGTGCTGCGCAGCCAGGGCGACGCGTTCCGATAACCAATCCGACAACATGGACCGTCTCGGGAACAGAATGTCAGTCTGGATACGTTCGAACAGGGGCGAACCACGCTTTACCTCATCCTGAACGCCGCTCAGAACCTTCAGAACAATCCGGTCTGATAACTCTTCCATGAAGGCTTCGTAGTAGAACGACACAAACTGGTACAAGCGAGTGCTGGTGAAGTCAATGATCTTGTATTGGTGCAGGCGGTAGATGATCGAAATGATCCGCAGCGCCCGCAGGAAGCGGAAGCCGCCAACGGGGATGCAGCCCACCAGATCGTACCAGTGTATGAACGGGTAGAAATACCAGCGGTCGTAGACCTTGGCTTTGACGGAGTAGCCCCAGCGGACAAAAAACTCGGTCAGGAAGATGGAGACGAAGATCAGATCATAGAAAATAAAGCGTTCATGGATCGGCTGGTAGATCGCATTGACGGCGGGGAGGTTTTCTTCCAGCAGGTTCTGAACCGCAACGAAACTGTATATCGAATCCCAGATGATAAAGGCCAGGTTGATGATCAGTAGGCCCAGCATCAGGAAATCGATAAGGAACCAGATCAACTGATGGCTGGACCGAAGGTTTTCGCGGTTAATCCTGAGCATCCGGGCTACCTGTCATTGGTCAGGGGCATAATATAAGTCCCTGACAGGTTAGCTTATTTCAGCTCGGAGGACGACTTTCCGAGTAATCGTCGGGCGATGATCAGAAGCTGGATCTGCTGGGTGCCTTCGAAAATATCGAGTATTTTGGAGTCCCTGGCCCATTTCTCGAGCAGTTCCGTTTCCTGGTACCCCAGTGATGCACACAGCTCTACGCAGCGGAGCGTGATCTGGTTACCCACCCGGCCGGCCTTGGCTTTGGCCATGGACGCTTCTTTGGAGTTGGGTTGGCCGTTGTCGGCCATCCAGGCGGCTCTGAGCGTCAGTAGCCTGGCGGCCTCCAGTTCCGCTTCCAGCAAATGCAGTTCCCGGACAGCGGCGGTGGTTGTCCAGCTTTGTTGCTGGTAGGCCAGGTCCAATCCTGCTGTCTTCAGAATTTCCTGAGTGCGCTCCAGGGCGGCCCGAGCCACTCCGATGGCCATTCCAGCGACCACCGGTCGGGTGTTGTCAAAGGTTTGCATGGCGCCGGCAAAGCCTTTGTCCACGCTGATCTCGGGATCACCCAGCAGGTTTTCTTTCGGAACCCGGCAATTGTGAAAACGGATAGCGGCCGTGTCTGAGGCGCGGATTCCCAGTTTCTTCTCCAGTCGCTCCACGGTCATTCCTGGTGTCCCTTTCTCCACCACGAACGACTTGATCGCGGCCCGGCCCTGGGATTTGTCGAGTGTGGCCCAGACCACAACGGCATTGGCCCTTTCACCGGCGGTCACATAGATCTTCTCACCGTTAATAATATAGTGGTCGCCGTCTTTGGTGGCCGTCGTCCGAATGGCGGCGGAATCCGAACCGACACCGGGTTCGGTGATCGCCATGGCTGCCCAGGTCTTGCCAAACTGTTGAAGCTGTTGCTCGTTGGCAACGGCGGCAATGGCGGAGTTACCCAAACCCTGGCGAGGGATGGACAGAGCCAGGCCAACGTCGCCCCAGCAGAGTTCCGTGAGACCCAGAACGGTTTTCATGTTGGTGCCATTCTGGTTGCCGGTGCCGGTGTCTCCGGCGGAGCGGGCCAGGCGGCCAGCCCCGGCACCACCATCGGCCGCGCCATCGTTCATGCCGTCCATGATGGAGGCGAACATATCCAGTTCCTTGGGATAGGCGTGCTCGGCGCGGTCATAATGTCGGGAAATCGGTCGGAAAACTTCCCGGGCCACCTGTTGGGCCTGATGAACAATCGGTGCAAACTTTCCAGGAATGTCGAGATTCATAGCGAATGTCCTTGGTGTCAGGCGTGAACGCCGCCATGGTGAGTGGCGGTGGAGCGAAGATCCCGATACCAGCGCTCTACCGGGTGTTCTTTGACAAAGCCGTGGCCACCGAGCAGTTGGACACCGTTGGTTCCAATCTCCATGCTTTTCTCATTGCATAGCAAACGGGCCAGGCAGCTTTCCCGGTGGAAGCTTCGGCCGGTTTCGGCCCTACTGGCGGCGCGCCAGGTGAGCATGCGCATACTGTCGGTCTCAATGGCCATGTTGCTGATCATGAACGCCACCGATTGCCGGTGGCTGATGGGTTCGCCAAAAGCCTGGCGGTCGTTACAGTAGGGAATGACATAATCCAGCACGGCCCGCGCTGTACCGATGGCCAGGCCGCAGCGCATCAGGGCGGCTCTGTCGATGAAAGCCTGAAAACAGAAATCGTCATCGCCGAGCAGTGCGTCGGCCGGTACGTCCAGGTTGTCGAACCGGACTGAGGTGGCCTCCGCCGCGCGCAACCCCATCCCCGGGGTATCCGCTATTGCCAAGTTTAGGCCAGCGGTTTCAATAATAAAGACCCGGGGTGTGCCATTGAGGGCAGCCGAGACCAGCAACAACTCGCACTCGGCGCCTGCAATCACAAACGATTTTTCGCCGTTAATCCGGTAGCCCTGGTCGGTCTCGGTAGCCGTGGTGGATGGTTGCATTGGGTCAAGCAGCGGCGTTGGTTCGTCAATGGCGAGACTGGCCACCGGAGGCGTATCCTCGCAGAAGGCCGGCAGATAGCGGGACTGTTGCTCTCCATTGCCCCAGCAACTGATCGCCTGGGCGACACTGAAGGGTGCCAGTAGCCGAATTGCCAGAGCCATATCGCCCCAGGCCAGTTGCTCAGCAATCAGCACGCTGGTCACCGGTGACTGCTGTTCGGCCACCCCACCGAATTCGCTGGGTACCGCGTACATGGGCAAGCCAAGGGCAGCGGCCTCGTGTTTAACGGCTTCAGGCAATCGGCCCTGTTCATCGGCCTCCTGGGCAGCGGGCCTGAGGACATCCCGGGCCAGGCGTTTCAGGCTGTCGACAATCATTTGCTGGTCGTCGTCCAGGCTAAGGTCAAACAGGTCGCCTGGGGCCCCGGGTGGCAGTCGCTTCCGGGGTAGCCAGTTGCGAACCCGTTTGAACTCACGACCCGCCAGGGCAATGGTCCGGAAACCGGTCCGAGTGCCTTGGTATGCCGTACGTTCAAGGGGAGATCTCAAGCCCAGCCGATCGAGCAAAGGGTTGCCGGATATCCGGTTCATGATCGAGAGTGCAAGTCCGATTGGATCCCTGGTCACGCTGAACTCCTGAGGTTGTCTGATTGATCGCACCACGTGGAACCGAGCATGGCTCCGGAGGTCACAATGGCCATTGGCAGGTGTAGCATTCCCTGATGGCATTGTGGTCAATTGTGATTTTGGCGCGCCAGGCGTAGAAGCGCGCATCCGCTATCGGTAAACTCACCCCCTGACTCAGGGATTCGTCAATCATCCAGGTGGGAAACCCAAACACCGCATGCTGTTACCCCGACATCACATACAGAGAATCCTGAAGCTGACCGGGCTTGCGGTGCTGTTGAGCGCGTCTGCCAGCCATGCCAGTCAGGTCAGGGTTGAGGTTGAGGGCGATCACAGTGACTTGAGAGACAATGCCCGGATTTTTGTGGGTGAGGTAGAAGGCCGCTCAGCCGATGGCCTGCGCCGTTACGCCTCCACGGCGATAGCCCAGGTTGAACAGGCCATTCGGGCCCTGGGGTACTACAATCCGGTGATCACATTTGAAGTCACTGAAAATGCGGATGGGCTGGCCGAGCTGGTGTTGACGGTTGTGCCGGGGGAGCCCGTCCGCATTCGTTCCAGGTCAGTGCTGATCGAGGGGCCAGGCAGTGAAGATCCGGCACTGGTTGATCAGATTCCGAAAGAGCCGGCGGAAGGAGATGTGCTTCATCATGGCCGCTACAACACGCTTCGGCAGGCCATACAGAATCGGGCGCGACGTCTGGGTTACTTTGACGGTGAGTTTGTGACCCGCCGACTGGAAGTAGACCCGTCCGAGAATCACGCAGATATTACCTTGCACTACCGTACCGGAGAGCGGTATCGCCTGGGCGCGGTTACCTTCCTGGAAGGCCACGGTTTTGACGAAGGTTTACTGAACCAGTTTGTGACCTTTGAACCAGGCATTCCTTTCCACGCCGATGAAGTGGCGAAGCTCAACGGCGATCTGTCCAACAGTGGTTACTTTTCCGGTGTGGATATTGATGCTTCACCGAACCGGGCAGAGGATGGAGTGATACCGGTGGATATTGGCCTTACCCCCAGGCCGCCCCGGTCGGTAGGCGCCGGTGTTGGCTTCTCAACAGACGTTGGGCCACGCTTTCGGGGCAACTGGCGTGAGCACTACATTAATCCAATGGGGCATCGCCGTGGCGCAGACACGGAGCTTTCGGAGCTGCGTCAGAATGTCAGCGGCTGGTACGAACTTCCACTGGATCCCCCAATGTCGGACTCCCTACGGTTGGGCGCGGGTTACCAGCGGGAGCATATCGAAGACGTGGAATCGGAACGGCTGACGCTGGGGCAACAGTGGCGGCATCGGCTGGATACCGGCTGGATGCAGGTGTTGTCCATTCGATGGGAAGGCGAGCGCTTCAAAATTGGCGAAGATGAGCGGGGCAACTCCAGCCTGTTGCTGCCGGGGCTCAGTTACTCCAAACTCCAGGCCAACTCGCCCCTGGACCCGTCCCGGGGCTACCGATTGCAGTTTGATGTGACCGGTGCCCACCGTGCAATCATTTCCGACGCGGACATCCTGCACGTGAATGTGCTGGCCAGGGGGCTGTATACCCTGGCTGATAATCACCGGTTCCTGACCCGTTTCAACTTTGGTGGGGTGGCGACCAACAGTTTTTCCGATGTGCCGCCCTCATTGCGCTTCTTTGCCGGTGGTGATCAGAGCGTCCGGGGCTATGGTTATGAAACCCTGTCGCCCCGTGATGACAACGGTGTAGCCGTCGGTGGCCGTTTTCAGCTGGTCGGTGGTGTCGAATATCAGTACGAGTTTGTCCGGAACTGGCGGGTGGCGGCGTTCGTCGACAAGGGCAACGCGGTGAATGATGTGTTTGACCGGCTGGCGACAGGTGCCGGCCTGGGGATTCGCTGGGTGAGCCCGGTAGGGCCGCTGCGTCTGGATTTGGCGAAAGGCCTGGACGAAGAGTTTGGCGGCGGCTGGCGTATTCACTTTTCCATGGGGCCAGAGCTGTGACCGATCATCCACCGGTGCCACCAGAGCAGGCTGAAGGTCAGCCGAAGAAACACAAAAAGCCGCTGCGCCGGCGCTGGTGGTTCTGGCTGTTGCTGGTCGTCACATTGTTGCTGTTTTTGCCCCTGGTGCTCGTTGGGCTGATTTTGCTGGCCCTGCATACCGAAAAGGGAACGGCCTGGACCATTGATCAGATTCCCGGGTTGCAAACCGAGGCCGACCGAGGCTCCCTGCTTGGCCAGTGGCAGGCCGACCGCCTTGAATGGCACGGCTATGGTGTAGGCGTGGTGGTTGAGGCTCCGGAAGTAGACTGGTCTCCGACTTGCCTGTTCGAAAAAACCATCTGCCTGGACACGCTCAAGGCCGATCGGATTGCAGTGACCCTGCAGCCCTCTGAATCTGATGATGAAAGTTCCGGTGATATCAGCCTTCCCAGGATTAACCTGCCGCTGGCAGTGGTGATCGGGGATGTTGCCCTGGGGCCGCTGACTGTCAATGACGGAGCCATCTGGGACCGGTTTGAGCTGCAATCCCGGGCCTCCGGTGCCAGCCTGGAGCTTGAACACGTGCTGTATCAGCTGGACGAGATACGGGTATCGGCGAGTGGTCGCGCTGACATGCGGCGGGATTGGCCCCTGGATATTGATGTTGACGTATCCTTGCCGCCGCCATCGGGAGATGACTGGCAGATCACCGTTAACCTGGGTGGCAGCGTCAGGGACTTGCGGTTGCGAGGTGCCAGTAGTGGTTATCTTAATGCGAATATACAGGGGCAGGTTCAGCCGCTGGAAAGCCGTTTGCCAGCGTCCATCAGACTCGAATCCGAGCGTTTTCTTGCCCATCATGATCTTCCGGAAACACTGACGCTGAAGAACTGGCGATTAACCCTTGACGGTTCCCTGGCCAACGGTTTCAGGACCCGCACCCAGGCGCTACTACCGGGTACCGAGGGTGATATCCAGACTTCTATCCAGGGATTGGTCACCACAGAGAAGGTGACAGATCTGGTACTGTCCATGGCCGGCCCGGAACGGGAGGGCGGTGAGCCACCCGGAACCCTGGAGGTGCAGGGCGAAGCCTCCTGGGCCGATGGTCTGGCCGCTGATGTGGGGCTGGCCCTGGACCGCTTTCCCTGGTACAGCCTGGTGCCGGAGCTGGACGAGCCTCCGGTTTCGCTGAACCGTCTGGAAGGTCGGGCAAGTTACCAGGAAGACCGCTACCAGGCGGATCTTGACGCCCGGGTTGCCGGTCCCCTTGGGGACGCCGAGCTGAAGGCCCGCCTTGATGGCGATACGCAGGCTGTCCGTATCACCCAGCTCGACATGACGACCGGAGCGGGTTCCCTGTCTGGAGAAGCCGAGCTCGATTTTTCTTCCCAGCTGGCTTGGCAGGCTGCCCTGGTTCTGGATCAGTTCAATCCGGGCTATTGGGTGCCTATGCTGGAGTCCCGGTTGGACGGCAACGTAACCAGTGAAGGCCGGCTTCAGGACGATGCATTGCCCCGAATGTCGGCGGGCTGGAATCTGCAGGGACGATGGCAGGGGAACAATGCTCGCGCCCGGGGCCAGTTGGTCAGTGACGGTCGCGAATGGCAATTGGATGATCTTGTGCTTGTCGTGGGTGAGAACCGTGTAGAAGGGCAGGGTCGTTACGGCAGCCAACTGGCAGGTAACTTGTCCATCCTGTTGCCTGAACCGGCGATGTTTGCCGAAGGTCTGGCTGGTGAACTGGAAGCCAGCCTGCAGTTTGCTGGCACCGTGGATGATCCCACCGCCGAGCTTGTCATGGCTGGCCGCGGATTGAGCTGGCAGGATCTGTTGCAGATTGAGGCCGTGGATCTTGATGCCAGTCTGGCCACAGGCGGTGTGCTGGATGCAGCACTGGAGATTAATGAGATTCGTGCTGCCGACCAACAGCTGGAGAACGTGTCCCTGCGCCTTGAAGGTACCCGGGATGAGCATCAGCTAACAGTCAATGCCAGCCACAGTGAGGCGACCCTGCTTGCCGTATTCGCCGGCGCCCTGGGTGAGAGCCTGGATGCCTGGCAGGGTGCACTGAACCGTGGTGAAATCGACATACCCGGACCGGGCCAGACGTGGCAACTGGAGTCTCCCGCTGACCTTGCCTACACCGAAGAAGGCAACCTGAGCCTCGGCGCTCACTGCTGGCGCTGGCAGGAAAGTTCGGTGTGCGCTGACGATCAGCAGCTATTGCCGGATGCCCACATCGCCTTCCAGATTCGCCAGTTTCCGACAACGGCCCTTGAGCCACTGTTGCCTGATACCTTCCGATGGAGTGCGCACCTGGATGCCGACGTGGATCTGTCGCTGACCGACGCAGGGCCGGATGGCAGAATCACACTGGATGCCGGTGAGGGAACCTTCGAATTCCTGGTGCTGGATGACTGGGAAACCCTGAGTCATGAGCGCCTGACCGTTGATGCCCGTCTTCAGCCCAGCATAGCTGAGTTGTCAGTTGCCCTGCGAGGGCCGGAACTGGGCGATTTTAATGCCGAGCTGGCGGTTGACCCGATGGCTGAAGAGCGACCGGTACAGGGCCGTTTCAGCCTGAACTCACTGGATCTGGCTTTTGCATCCGCCTTCGCTGGGGTGGAAGAGATTGGAGGTCAGGTTAACGGCCAAGGCGAGATTACCGGCCCATTGTTACGCCCCATGATTCATGGCGAGCTGGCTCTTACGAATGGTCGTTTTTACGATCCGGGCCTGCCACTCCCACTGAATGATGTGGTTCTGGTGCTCGAGTTTCTCGGGGATTCCGCTGATATCAGCGGGCGCTGGAACAGTAACGACCGCAGTAGCGGGCAACTTTCGGGGATGATCAATTGGCAGCAGGAGCCAGAGATTGAGCTGTCGATTGTTGGCGACAGGCTGCCGGTGAATTTCGAACCCTATGCCCGGGTTGAAGTTGGGCCAGACCTCACCATCGCTTTCCGCAGTGGTGAACTCTCGGTGTCGGGGCGTGTGGAAGTACCCCGTGGTGAGATCGAGATCAAGGGGCTTCCGGAGTCAGCGGTTTCTATCTCCGAAGATGAGGTGATTGTCGGAGTTGAAACCGAGGAACCGACCATCCGGCGTATGGTGATGGACGTGACTGTGGTGGTCGGCGAAGACCGGGTAGCGTTTGATGCTTTCGGTGTGACCGGGAATCTCGAGGGGACCCTGCGGATTGGCAACGACATGGATACCCGGGGTGCGCTACAACTGGTGAATGGCCAATACCAGGCATTTGGGCAGGATCTGGAACTGCGGCGAGCGCGAATCCTGTTTGTTGGTGCCCTGACAGAACCCTACCTGGACATCGAGGCAGTGCGCAGGGTAGACACTGTTGTTGCCGGTATCAGGCTTAGCGGCCCCGTGAACGCCCCTGAAACCGAGGTATTCTCAGAACCCTCCATGCCCCAAAGCGATGCGCTGTCCTACATCATTCTGGGCCGCCCGCCTCAAAGCCGCGGTGACGACGGTCAGATGGCGCAAGCTGCTCTGTCGCTGGGGCTGACCCAGGCAAGCCGCCTGACCCAGGGCATTGGAGACGAGTTGGGCATTCGCAATCTCACCCTGGAAACCGAAGGTTCCGGGGATGAGGCTTCGGTGGTGGCCAGCGGATACATAACCGATGAATTGAGCCTGAGGTACGGCGTCGGGATATTCGAACCGATCACCACGGTCGCACTGCGTTATGATCTGGGCCGGTATTTCTATCTGGAGGCGGCCAGTGGCCTGGCCGCCTCGCTGGATATCTTCTACACCCGGGATTTCTGATCGACGGTTGTTAATCCAGGTTGAAGGTGGCGTTGACGCTGGCCTGGATTTCCCGGGGGGCGATACTGGAAACGGTGTCGCTGGCGGCTCTTGCTTCCGCCATCATCATGGGCATCGGGCGGTGCCCGCCATTGATGTTGATGGTTTTGACCTCACCACAGGTTTTGCCCAACTGTTCCGCCACAAAGGCACACCGGCTGCGGGCATCCTCGATTGCCCTCGCCAGTGCCTGGCGTTGCAGGCGCTCCTCGTCGGAATGGAAGAATTGGTGTTCGCTCAGATGGTATTGCAGACCAGCCTTGTGGGCCTGTTCCAACAGGGGGTTCAGAAGTTCAAGATTGTCGATGGAAAAGCTGACCGTCTGGCTTGCCACCGCCATTCTCTCCGGTTGTTGCCCACGCTCCTGAACCGGTAGCGACCGGGTGTACAGGTTAACGTTGGCGTCTGAGTAGTCCACCAATTGGTCGCGCATGCCCTGTATGGCCTTGCGCCATTGCTCCATGGTCTCGGAAAGGCGATCAGATGCCCGCTCTGGCAGGTTGTGCTCGGCACTGGCGGTAAATTGCAAACGGGCGCTGTCCGGAGTGTAGCGAACGCTGCCCTCGCCACTCAGGCTCACTTCGCCAGCGGAAACGGCCAGTGGTGCCAATGAGGCCACGAACACCGTTGCGGCCAGTGCTTTGGTGTATTTTTTCATGATCAGTCTCCTTGTTGGCCAAAGGCCATATCTTGGCTTTGCAGCCGCTCCAGTTTCCGAGCCCGGGCGGCATGCACAAAGTGGCTGAAAATCCGCCGGTGGCCGGTGTGATACAGCAGGTATTCCGGATGCCACTGAACCCCCATCAACCATTGTTGCCCGGTGTTTTCGATGGCCTGCACAAACAGGTCGTTGTCCAGTGCCGTTACCCTGAGATTCCGCCCCAGGTGTTTAATCGCCTGGCTGTGAATACGGTTCGCACCAATCAGGGTGCTGTGCATCAGCCGGCCTATCCGGCTGTCCTGGACCAGCTGGACCGTTTGAAGGGGGAGCAGCAAAGGGCGGTGACGGGTTTTCATTCGCAGCGGGGTCACGTTCTGACACAACGACCCACCATGAAAGACATTGATGAACTGGGCGCCGCGGCATATACCCAGTACCGGAATGTCTATTTCCTCGGCTTGCTTGAGCAGCCTGAAGTCGGTTTCGTCCCGTTTCAGGTCGTATCTTGCGGTCACTTGTGGCTGTTGGTCATAGCGGTTGGGGTGTACGTGGGTGCCGCCAGACAGCACCAGGCCATCGAGCAGGGAGACGTCCGTGCTGGATCCGGGGCGAATGTAGTGCGTGTGGGCGCCATGCAGCCGCAGGCCCAGATTGATCAGTCTGTGGGCGGTGCTGCGCCTGGCGGGGCCGCTGATGCCAATGGTGATCCCCGGCGATTCTGGTGCTTCTGAGGTCTCAGACATAACCGCGCTGTTTAAGCCATTGTTCCGTGGTGTCGCGCCATGAGCGGGTGAGATTGCGAAAACTGAATTTCCGGGCTTCGCGGAACAGTTCCCTGAGTTCTTTCAGGTGCTCTGGATGGTTTGCGATTCGCTCCAGTACCACCCAGTCGTTCCAGACCGTGGAAAAATGCCATCGGGGGTTGTCGATATCGCAATCGGGTAACCGGTAGTGCAGAGTCGGCCGGCTCTTGATTCTCGGGTCGTCCACATAGTCTTGCAACAGCTCTGAATCCAGGTGTGCAAACAGTGGCAGAAGGTCCAGGGCCTTGTTCCGCGTTGGGTTGAAGTTCAGGTAGTCTTTCATCAGCGAGGCCTGGTCGGGAGCATAATCTTCCGCCATCAGCATATCCGTGTAACGGCTGCTCCAGGGCTCGATGTAAGTGGTAAATTTTCGGCTTATGTCAATCTGATGCCGGGATTTGAGCCAGTCATAAAGTGCCGCGAAGGCCTGCAGGTAGGTGACAATGGTTGCGGGTTCCAGGTCCGGCAGTTCGGGATTGAGTTGCAGGCCGAAAGCAAAGTAAATCGCTTCCCGGCTGCCTTCCGCGCCAAGGTCGCGCAGCTCGTCTACCAGTTCTTCGATCAGACCCAGTCTGAAAAAGGGCAGAGGTGGGCCGACAATCTCAAGAGGCACAATGCGCTCGGCGGCAAAATCGATGACATCCATGGCGTGGGTGCCCAGTTCGCGGATTGACTCGGGCAGGCGTTCGTCCGCCAGGTCAAGATCCTTCACGGGGTCAGAGTCCAGCTCAATGGTGAAGGTTCCGGCGTCAGTCTCCAGGCGGCTGACATAACGCGACTCCAGCTCTGGGGTGCCTTTGAGCAGGCGGGCGACATGCTCGACCAGCTCATCGTAGCCCAGGCCGGAGAGTTCAATCTCCACGCCAACTCTACGCTCTTCTCCTTGATGATTACGAAGCCGCTCCGGCATCGCACAACGCTCTGTCGAATTCATTGGCACCTTGCATCCATATAATTCGCGGACTTAAACCATAACACACCGATATGCAGCGGCCCGATTACATGACAGAAAATTTCAATCGGGCTTTACACTGGATAAAACACTGTATATAGTCAAATCACTGTATATAAAACCAGGATGAAAAACCCGGAGTACATGCATGAAGCTGACCGCGCGACAGTCCCAGGTGCTGGATATCATCCGGCGGTACGTAGACGAAACCGGTTACCCGCCAACGCGGGCAGAAATCGCTGCCGAACTGGGGTTCCGCTCCGCCAATGCGGCAGAGGAGCACTTGCGGGCCCTGGCCAGGAAAGGCGCCATCGAAATGGTGCCCGGTGCCAGCAGGGGGATTCGACTGCCGGAAGTGGAGCAGGACCCGGGGTTACCGGTTGTCGGCCAGGTTGCGGCGGGCAGCCCGATTCTCGCCCAGGAACACATTGAAGAGCACTGCACTTTGCAGCCGGAATTTTTCTCGCCATCCGCCGATTACCTGCTCCGGGTGCGCGGCATGAGCATGAAAGACATTGGCATTCTCGACGGTGATTTGCTCGCAGTACATCGCACTCAGGATGTCCATAACGGGCAGGTGGTTGTGGCCAGGGTTGGTGAAGAAGTGACGGTAAAGCGGTTTCGCAGGGACGGCTCAAAGGTCTGGTTGATTGCGGAAAACGAAGAGTTTGCCCCGATTGAAATTGATCTGGCCGAACAGGAGTTGTTTATCGAAGGTCTGGGTGTGGGCGTGATCCGCCGATCAGATTTGCATTGATAACCAGCAATAAGAAACGATTAGCGCAGGTAGGTGAGCAATGGAACAGTTAAGCTTCACTCAGAACATGGCGTTCCAGCCGGCGGCCATCATGCCCGCCCGCACGGTGTCTACAGGAAAAGCACGGTCCACAGCCCTTCACTCATCGTCAGACGTCGGTCGGGGAACCAGGGATTTTGGCGGTAACGTGACGGAAATTATTCTTCCTGAAGGCCAGGTAGAGAACGTCCAGTTGCTGCTCCCTATGCTCACCCAGCTGAACCAGGAGAAGCGCTGGCTGGCACTGATTGACCCGCCACAGTCCCTGGTTGGCAAGTGGCAGAAAATGCACGGTATTGTGGCCAGTGAGTTGCTGGTATTGCGCTCAACCAACGATTACTCAGCACAGCAGCTGGCTGAGCGTGCTTTGAGTGCCGGTACCTGTCATGCGGTGGTGCTCTGGACTAACAAGCTCGGGCGTTCAGCCTTTGAGTCCCTTCAAAAGGCTTCGGCGCAAGGTAGCAGCCACGGCGTGGTGCTGCGTCATCGGTAAAGGAGTTCAGTGGAGGGTGTATTGGGGCTGGGGTTCGGCCAGATCATTGTCGTCATCGTCCCAGTCAATATCGTGTGCGATATTGCCGGCGGCCTCAATCCCTGCCGCAATCATCGCCTTGGCTACGCTCATGTCACGGTCTTCCATCATTTCCCTGGCCTCCTGCGAGAAGGAAATGCGCACCAACGGCGCTGCGTCGTCATCAATGCGGCGCAAGGCGTAGTCGCCATTGGCAAGTTGTACGATTTCAAAAAACGATGGTGACATTCGTTCAACCTTTGTCTTGGTGTATTCGATTCGGTGTGGGAATTTAACCAACAGGGTGGGGCTACCACTCGCTGTGTTGTTCCTCAAGCCGTTTGGCCAGTTCAGTCATGGCCGTCAGGGTCTTTCTGAGTGTGGCGGCGGACCGGTCCGGGCCCTGTTCGACTGAAACCGCGATGATATTCTCTTCGGTAACATTCTTGCGTGTGGTCGGAGGCTGGCTCAAAGCCGATTCAACCTGATCAAGATGGTTCCACCAGCTTCCCGATGTGTCCGCCAGTTCTCTCAAAAGCCGGGTCTCGTGTACCTCGTAAGGAAACAGTGTTTCCAGTTCTGCCAGTGTCTGCGGTTTTTCGGCTTTGTGCTGATGGTATCGCGCAATCATCACCAGCAGCGTTCGCCTTGCCCGTAGCAGGAGCTCGGCGGAGCCCTGAGACAGCGCTTCCGTTTCCGCAGCGGAGCGCTTGGTGTCCGACTCAAGCCTGGCGAGTAAGGTGTTGGCCAGAAAAAGCTTTTGGGCTACCAGTGAGTACCATTGTGATGCCATCTACCACCCGCACTACGTGAGCGTTCAAGAGTCCAATTAGAACAACCGCCAGAGTCTATCATTTTTGCGCGCAAATTTCTCCTCCCCTGGGCTCCCCGTAATAGCTGCATTTCACAAGAAACTACAAACAATCACTTGAAACGGTCGTTTGAAACTGGCAAAAAGGCGCACAGATTGAACAAGCTTTGATCGTCTTGTGGTCCATTATTGGAGGTAATAAGGATGCGGAACCGGATAATTGCTGCTATTGCAGCGGCGGTATTGGGGTGTTCAGGTCCGGCCTTGGCAAAGGTGTCGCCGGCAGAGGCCGAGCGTTTGAAGAATGATCTCACGCCGGTGGGTGCAGAGCGGGCGGGTAACGAGTCTGGCACCATTCCGGCTTGGACTGGCGGGTTGGCTTCACCCCCGGCCAATTGGCGCGAAGGCACCGTAGAGATTAACCCGTTCCCGGAAGACGAAGCGCTGTACGTTATTACCCGTGACAATCTGGACCAGTACCGGGACATACTGTCGGACGGCCACATTCAGATGCTGGAGCAATACGGCCCGGAATTTTTCATGCCGGTGTACCAGGCCCGCCGAACAGCAGCGTTCCCCGAGCATGTCTACGAGAAGTTTTACCACAACGCACTGACAGCTGAACTTCTGGATAACGGTAACGGTGTTCGAGACACCATCATGACCAGTCCGTTCCCCATTCCACAGAACGGCCTGGAAGCGATCTGGAACCATATTCTCCGGTACCGGGGTGAGGAACTGTCGTTCCGCAGTGCATCGGCTACGCCGCAGCGGGACGGCTCGTTCAACCCGGTCGTTAACCAGTACGACTATTTCTTCGCCTACAGTCGCCCCGGTGCTGAGCTGGAAGACATTGATAACAAGATTTTCTACCTGAAAACCGAAACTGTCGCGCCGTCCAGCCTGGCTGGCACTATTACCCTGGTTCATGAAACCCTTGACCAGGTTCGCTCACCGCGACTGGCATGGCGTTACGATTCCGGTTCCCGCCGTTTGCGCCGGTCCCCGAATCTGGCCTATGAGACGGATCTGCCGAACTCATCGTCACTGCGTTCAGTCGACCAGAAGGACATGTACAACGGTGCCCCTAACCAGTACGACTGGGAACTCAAGGGCAAGCGTGAACTGATCGTTCCCTACAACGCCTACAAACTGCACGATGAAAGTGTTCGTCCAAATGACGTGATCCGGCCGAACCACATCAATCAGGACCTGACCCGATACGAGCTTCACCGGGTGTGGGTAGTCGAGGCGAAGCGACGCACCGGCATCAGCCATATCTATGATCGCCGCGTTTACTACATTGATGAGGACAGCTGGCAGATTCTGGCCACGGAAGAATATAACGAGGCTGGCGAACTCTGGCGTGTATCCGAAGCCCACAACATTGTCTATTACAGTGTGCCGGTCTTCTGGACCACCATGGAAATGACGTATGATCTGAAAGCACAGCGTTACTACATCGATGGCCTGGATAACGGCTACCCGGCCTATAATTTTGAGCCTGGGTATCGGGGCAACGAATTTACCGCTGCCGCCGCCCGCAGGGCCGCGCGCCGGTAAACCTTCCCCGGGTGCTGCCTGCTTATGGGCAGCACCCGCCTCAACCGACTGCCAGGCTCCGACATCCTGTTGAAATGTGGAGTACATCCCATGGCAGAACCCCAGGCTCTTCTTGAAAGTCTTGATCAACTCCGGTCCGAGCTGGACCAGGCCCTCGCTGCCCAGGACTGGGAGCAACTTGCGGAACTGAATGCCCGCGTTAAACCCGCAATTGAACCGTTAATGCGGGAGCTGGAACAGGGGCGCATCGATCCGGCCCTGATCAGGGACCGCCTGGACGCTTTGAATCAGTTCGTGGAAGCGGCAAACCAGGCTGCGGTCAAGGCCCGGGATGAAGCCCGGGAATCGCTCAAGGGCGTCAATGAAAACCGTACGGCGGCCCGTGCTTATCAGAACGTTTCAACAAACCGCCAAAGATAGCGTCATAAAATTGACTCCTGAGCTTATACAGTCTTAAATACCGCACAAATTCCCAAAGAGATTCTCGTGAATGTCCAAAAATAACAAAGTGCTGGTGCTGAGTGAGGATGACTCCAGGCGCAGGGACCTGATCACCATTCTCGAATTTGTCGGCGAAGAGCAGGTGCTGGCCGGTGACGAAGCATTGGCGCTTTTGGAGAGTGACGACGAGCAGACCAAAGAAAGTATCGGCGTAGCCGTGATCAACGGCGAAGAAGCCGCCAGCACCGCGCATGTTCAGAGGGTGTGCAAACTGGCCCAGGGGCTACCGATTCTTCTGGTGGGTGACCCGGACCTCAAGGGCGTGTCAGAAGACGATGCGAACCGCATTATCGCCAGGATGGAATGGCCCCTGAACTACACCAAGTTTGTGGATTCACTCTACCGGGCCCAGATCTACCACGACCAGTTCAGTCGCAGCAAGGAGCGGGGGCAGCAGCGGGGTGTTCAGTTGTTCCGCAGTCTGGTGGGCACCAGTCGCAAGGTTCAGCAGGTGCGCCAGTTGATGGAACAGGTGGCTGATAAAGACGTCAGCGTTCTGATCACCGGTGAATCCGGCACTGGCAAGGAAGTGGTCGCCCGTAACCTGCATTATCATTCCTCCCGCCGGGATAAGCCTTTTGTGCCGGTCAACTGCGGCGCCATTCCCGCAGAGTTGCTGGAGAGCGAGCTGTTCGGGCATGAGAAAGGAGCCTTTACCGGCGCCATTACCGCCCGGGTAGGGCGTTTTGAGTTGGCCGAAGGAGGCACCCTGTTCCTGGACGAAATCGGGGATATGCCGCTGAACATGCAGGTTAAGATTCTGCGGGTGTTGCAGGAGCGTACCTTTGAGCGTGTGGGCAGTAACCGTACCCAGTCTGCTGATGTGCGGGTGATTGCCGCCACTCACAAGCATCTCGAAGACATGATTGAATCCGGCGATTTCCGGGAAGACCTCTATTACCGTCTCAATGTATTTCCCATTGAAATGCCGGCGCTGCGAGAGCGGGTTGAAGACATACCGTTGCTGATCAATGAGCTGATCTCCCGGATGGAGAAAGAGAAGCGCGGCTCACTGCGGATGAACTCCGCTGCCATCATGAGCTTGTGTCGCCATGACTGGCCGGGTAACGTGCGGGAGCTGGCGAACCTGGTGGAGCGTTTGGCGATCATGCATCCCTACGGCGTGATTGGTGTGCAGGAGCTGCCCAAGAAGTTCCGCTACGTGGACGACTATGACGAGAATCGTCCGGTAGAGGACACCGGCATGCCATCGGCCATTCCCGGCCTGGTGGGGCTGGATGCGCCGGCCCTGTTGCCGGTGAACGGTATCGATCTCAAGGATTACCTCTCCAATCTGGAGAAGCAGCTCATTCAGCAGGCGCTTGATGAAGCTGCCGGCGTAGTGGCGCGGGCGGCCGAGAAACTCAGAATCCGCCGTACCACCCTGGTGGAAAAAGTCCGAAAATACGGCCTTCGGGAAGAGTCAGACGAAGGTTGATCGCTCCCCCTGAGCGGCGTCAAAGGTTTGTAACCTTCGGCGCCGTTCGCATTTCTGACCGACGGAAACTTGTCGGTCTCCAGTTTGTATTTTTCTTAACACTCTAAAAAATATAACAAAATTCAAGTTGGCACAGTGTTGGCTTTACCAAACCTGAACGAAAGATCCGTTGGCCCGGTCAGGGCTCGTCAGGGGGAAGGTTATGAGTCACGCACGCGTTGCCATGGAATCCGGTCACCAGAAGTCAGGTGCCAATGCCGCTGCTGATGTTAATGACAAGGTCACCGCTCTGTTTCCACAACAGGGTGATGAGGCCGTGGACTCTGCGCTTGAGTTGTTTAATCGCATGTCCCGGCAGATTACCGACTCCTACCGAACCCTGGAATCCCGCGTAAACCAGCTTTCCGGTGAACTCTCCCACGAGACGCTTCAGCGTCAACAGGAGTTGGAGGAAAAGGAACAGTTGGCAGACCGGTTGTCGACTCTGCTCAAGGCCCTGCCGGCTGGCGTGGTGGTGCTGGATCAGCAAGGCGTGGTCAGCCAGTGCAATCCGGCGGCCATTGCGCTGTTGGGGGAGCCCCTGGATGGCGAGCGTTGGGTGGATGTTATCCGACGCTGCTTTTCTCCCCGCAGCGATGACGGTCACGAAGTGTCCCTCAAAGATGGCCGGCGCGTCAGCATTGAAATCCGGACCATGGAAAACCAGCCCGGCCAGTTGATTCTGTTAACCGACCTGACCGAGACCCGGCAGCTGCAGTCGCAATTGGCCCATGCCCAGCGCCTGTCTGCCATGGGCCGGATGGTGGCGTCCCTGGCCCATCAGATCCGCACTCCGTTGTCTGCCGCCATTTTATACGGCGGTCACCTGAGCCAGCCGGATCTGGACGAAGAGCTGCGTCAGCGGTGCGCTTCACGACTGATGTCGAGGTTGACTCACCTGGAGCAGCAGGTGCGGGACATGCTGATTTTCGCCCGTGGCGAAACCCGCCTGGCGGAGGAGTTGTCGGCCGGCAAGCTGGTGGCCTCCCTGTCAGCGGCCGTTGAGGGCCTGAAACCCGCCAGTGGTATTGATGTGACACTGGACAGCCGGATAGATGACCAGTGCCGATTGATGTGCAACCGCGATGCCCTGGTCGGCGCCTGCATGAACCTGGTGAACAACAGCCTGGAAGCCGGTGCCACCGACGTGCAAGTTCAGCTGGCGTCCTCCGCTCAAGGTATGGAGATACGGGTGCTGGACAATGGCCCGGGCTTTTCGAAAGAGCAGTCTGGAAGGATCACCGAAGCATTTTACACCACCAAGTCTCACGGCACCGGTCTAGGCCTGGCCGTGGTGCAGGCGGTGGTCAAGGCCCATAATGGCCGGTTTTCTATTTTCTCGCCGGAGCAGGGCGGCGCAGTGGCGACACTGCAGCTGCCGACCCTGGCCGACAGAGCATAACGAATAGACGTTGGAGGCAGATACCATGGCGAAGGCCCAGATTCTGATTGTTGAGGATGACAGGGACCTGCGGGAGGCGCTGGTCACGACCCTGGAGCTGGCAAAGTTCCGGGTGCGGGAAGCTGCCAGCGGCCAGGAGGCGCTTGCCGCCCTGGCTCGCGACCCCGTCGATATGGTGGTCAGCGACGTCAACATGCCGGGAATGTCTGGTCACGAGCTGCTGGCGGAAGTACAGCGTCATTATCCCGGGCTGCCGATGATGCTGATCACTGCCTATGGCCAGATCAGCCACGCGGTGTCTGCCATGCAGTCCGGAGCCATTGATTATCTGGTCAAACCCTTCGAGCCTCAGGTTCTGGTGGAGGCGGTCACCAGGGTGGTTGGCGGAGCAAAACCCAAATCCGGTGACGAACCGGTGGCGGAAGATCCTATCAGCAAAAGAATGTTCCAGTTGGCGGCGAAAGTTGCCGGCAGTGATTCCACGGTCATGATCTCCGGTGAGAGTGGCACCGGTAAAGAAGTGCTGGCCCGCTATATTCACCAGCAGTCGCCCCGGGCAGATCAGCCCTTTGTGGCGATTAACTGTGCCGCCATTCCCGAGAACATGCTTGAGGCCATACTGTTTGGTCATGAAAAAGGGGCCTTCACCGGTGCGGTGGCGTCGTCCCCGGGCAAGTTTGAGCAGGCCAATGGCGGCACCATCCTGCTGGACGAAATTTCCGAAATGGAGCTTGGCTTGCAGTCTAAACTCCTACGGGTGTTGCAGGAGCGTGAAGTGGAGAGGGTAGGCGGGCGAAAAACCATCCCGCTGGATGTTCGTGTCGTGGCAACCACCAACCGCGACCTGGCGGATTACGTCCGTGAGGGCAAGTTCCGTGAAGACCTGTATTACCGGCTAACGGTGTTCCCCATGCACTGGCAGCCTCTGAGGGAACGGCCGCTGGATATACTGCCGCTGGCCAAATTCCTGCTCAAGAAGCACTGCCGGAAAATGAAGCTTACCGGTATCGCCCTGGCGGAGGATGCCCGCAAGGCCCTGATCAGCCATGGCTGGCCTGGTAATGTTCGTGAACTTGATAATGCCATTCAGCGAGCGCTGGTGTTGCAGCAGGGCAATGTGATTCACGAGGGCGATTTGTGCCTGGAGCTGGGGATCACTGGCCGGGCCGATTTCAGTTCACCGGGTTTGCACAGTGTCGCACCACAGATTCATCACCAGCCGTCAGAGCCCGAACCCAGCCAGTCCGTTCCGATGGAGTCGGCACCGGAACCGCTCAGTGAAGAGCTTCACGAGGCCGGTTCACTGGGGGATGATCTGCGACAGCAGGAGTTCCGTATTATTATCCAGACGCTCAGGAAAGAACGGGGCCGTCGTAACCGGGCAGCAGAGCAACTGGGGATCAGTCCCAGAACGCTCCGCTACAAGCTGGCCCAGATGCGCGATGCCGGAATCGACCTTGAGTCCGAACTTGCGTTGGCCTAAAAGCCGTTTTTGTTTGTTGTCGAGACCTATACTCCTTCGGGCACCCTACGGGGTGCCGTTTTTTTATGCGCCTGTCCTTGCTACCTGTCTCCGTCAAATGTCCGTCACTGATTAACGCCCTCTGACATTAATGATCCTCAATCTATTGAATTAGAAAGGTAAAGTGTTCCTGGCCTGCCATTTGCTTAGTCCTCTCCATGTAACGAACAAGTGAAGCCCGAGGGCTTAGCCTGGTTAGTGTGGAGAGAAATATGGTTCAGCGTGCCGACATCAACAGCGTTCTGTCAGATATCCGTTCCCTGCGTTCCCAGATGATGCAGAACCAGCGTATTGAGCAGGATCAATCGGTTCGTGGCCGTGTTGACGGCCCGCGCAACGTTCAGGAACCCCGGGAAATTCCCAGTTTCAGCGATATGCTGGGCAATGCGGTCAACAGTGTGAATGATGCCCAGAAGCAGGCCAACGACCTGCGCACGGCTTACGACATGGGAGACCCCAATGTCGATATTACCCGAGTGATGATTGCTGCCCAGAAATCCAGTGTGTCTTTCGAGGCCCTCACCCAGGTGCGTAACCGGGTGGTACGAGCGTACGAAGACATCATGAATATGCCGATCTGATAACGGAGCACCCGCATGGCAAGCGTACCAGCACAAACCACTGCCTCTGACGTGCCGGCAACCCAGGACGCGGATGCACCTGAAAGCCGCAGCAACCTTCTGCTGGGTTTCAACCGCCTGAACCTGTTGCGACAGGTTGGCCTGATGGTCGGCCTGGCGGCCAGTGTTGCGCTGGGGGTTGCCGTGGTGCTTTGGGCCCAGGAGCCCAACTACCAGCCGGTTGTGGGGGATCTCTCTGCCTACAACCCTCAGGATGTCACGACGATTCTGGACAGCAATGGCATCAAGTACCGTATGGACCCGCGCACCGGCGCGCTTCTGGTTCCCTCCAATGAAGTTCATAACGCCCGCCTGAAACTGGCCGCCGAAGGGGTAACCGATCGGCGCACCATCGGTTACGAGTTGCTGGATCAGGACCGGGGGCTGGGTACCTCCCAGTTCATGGAAACCATCAGTTATCGCCGTGGTCTCGAGGGTGAGCTGGCCCGCACCATCGCCACCATGCGTGGTGTGCGCAATGCCCGGGTACACCTGGCCATTCCCGAGCGTTCGGTGTTTATCCGCGATGCCCGGGAGCCGACGGCGTCGGTGTTCCTGGAAGTGTTTGCCGGTCGCCGGCCCGAACAGGAACAGATCCGTGCCATTGTTAACCTGGTCGCCGGCAGCGTGCCGATGATGAGCCGGGAACAGGTCACGGTGGTGGACCAGAACGGCAATCTGCTGACCGGGGACGAAACCCGGGCCAATGCCGACCAGATGAAAGACCAGTACGAGTATACGGCGCGGGTTGAAGACCGCCTGACGCGCCGGGTGGCGTCAATGATTGCGCCGATTGTCGGCAATGGCCGCTTCCGCACGGAAGTCACCGCAGATCTCGATTTCTCCGCCGTGGAACGGGCGGAAGAACTGTACAACCCGGAACAGCAGGCGGTGCGCAGCGAACGTGAGCTGAGCGAACAACGCGGTGCCGGCGCGAATGGCGGTATTCCCGGTGCGCTCAGCAACCAGCCCCCGGGCAATGCAACCGTGCCCGAACAGGTAGCGGGCCAGGAAGGCGATGGTGCTCCGGCGGCACCTCCGGTGAATGTGCGTCGTGAATCCACCCGAAACTACGAACTGGACCGCACCGTCAGCTATACCCGTCAGCAGTTGGGCGGTATCAAGCGGGTAACCGTTGCTCTGGCAGTGGATGACATGAAGGTGGTGAACCCGGAAACCGGGCAGGTTAGCTACGAGCCCTGGCCGGAATCCGAACTTCAGCGCCTGAGTATGCTGGTGCGGGATGCGGTCGGTTACTCGGCAGCCCGAGGCGACAGTGTGACGGTGATGAACACGGCGTTTTCACCGGAAGATGCGGTGGAGTTTGACACGCCGGGATTCTGGGAACAGCCCTGGTTCTGGGATCTTATGAAACAGATTCTGGCCGGTCTGGTGATTCTGATTCTGGTGTTAGGCTTGTTACGGCCCACGCTCAAGAGCCTTTCTGGCGCGGGAACCAGAGAACGCGGTGATGATTCCGATAGTGGCGGCTATGGTGGCCTTGACAGCATCGAGGGCGGCGACGCTCTCAGAGACGCCATGTCAGCCCAGGATGATCTGCTTTTGCCGGGTGCCACAGACAGTTATGATAGGCAATTGAATGCTCTCAAAGGCCTGATTGCGGAAGACCCGGCCAGGGTTGCTCAGGTCATGCGCCAGTGGGTGAATGTCGATGACTGAAGAGAATGCTCAGTTCCAGGGGGATAATGCCCCCAGAAAACAGCAGCGCAAGATTCCGCGTGTGGAGCAGGCGGCCATACTGTTAATGTCCCTGGGTGAAGCAGACGCCGCCGAGGTGCTCAAACACATGGGCCCGAAAGAAGTCCAGCGCGTAGGCGTTGCCATGGCCCAGATGAGGGACATCAGTAAAGACGACGTTACCTTTGTGTTGAACCAATTCGTCGAGGCCGTGGGCGGCCAGACCGGGCTCGGGGTTGGTAACGACGATTACATCCGGGCCATGCTGACCCAGGCCCTGGGCGATGACAAAGCCGCCAGCCTGATTGACCGGATCCTTGTGGGTGGCAATACCACGGGCCTGGATACCCTGAAATGGATGGAGCCACGGGCCGTTGGCGATATTATCCGTTACGAACACCCACAGATTCAGGCCATCGTCATTTCCTACCTTGATCCGGACCAGGCCGCCGAAATTCTGGCAACCCTGGATGAAAAAGTCCGGCTTGATGTCATGATGCGAGTAGCCTCTCTGGAAAGCATCCAGCCCCAGGCCCTGCAGGAACTCAATGACATCCTCGAAAAACAGTTCTCTGGCGGTTCCGCGGCCCAGACCAGCCGAATAGGCGGTGTCAAGCGGGCGGCGGATATCATGAACTTCATGGACCGTGGCATTGAAGGCAACCTGATGGACTCCATCAAGGACATGGACCCGGACCTTGCCTCCACCATTGAAGATCTGATGTTTGTCTTCGACAACCTCAAGGAAGTGGACGACCGCGGCATTCAGGCGCTGCTCCGGGAAGTATCTTCGGAAGTGCTGGTGGTTGCGCTCAAGGGCGCTGATGACGCAGTTCAGGATAAGATCTTCAAAAACATGTCCAAGCGCGCTGCTGAGCTTCTGCAGGACGATCTGGAAGCGAAAGGTCCGGTGAAAGTCAGCGAAGTGGAAGCTGCCCAGAAGGACATCATTACCGTGGCCCGCCGTATGGCAGAAGCCGGTGAGATATCCCTCGGCGGTGCCGGTGAAGAAATGATGTGATGAAAGATTCAGACCAGGACACCAAGCGTATTCCAAAAGAACAGCTGACCGCCTGGGAACGGTGGGAACTTCCCCTGCTTGATGAGCGGGGCAATCAGGTGGTTCAAGAGCAGGAAGTTAAACCGCTGACGGCGGGGGATCTTGAAGAGATTCGCCAGGCGGCCAGGGAAGACGGCTTTCAGGAAGGCCGGGAGGCGGGTTACCAGGACGGCTTCGAGAAAGGTCGAGCGGACGGTCATCAGCAGGGGCTTCAGGCCGGTGAAGCAGAAGGTCGGGAACAGGGCCAGCAGCAGGCCGAAGAAGCGACTCGAAAGGAAGTGGAATCCCGGGTTGATCGCCTGGAGCATTTGCTGGGTGAGCTATTGTTGCCGATCCAGCGTCATGAGGAAGAGTTGGAATCTGTCTTGGTCAACCTGACCACGGTGCTGGCCAGGGCGGTGGTATACCGGGAGCTGAGCCTGGACTCTTCCCAGATTCGCCACGTGGTCCGTAAGGCCCTCGCGGCCTTGCCTTCCACCGCGGACAACCTTCGAATACATATTCACCCGGATGACCTTGAGCCGGTTCGCGAAGTGGCCGAACGGTTGGAGGTCAGCCCCTCGATCATCGAAGACGACACCCTGATGCCTGGCGGATGTAAAGTAGAGTCCCGCCACAGTCTGGTGGACTACACCGTTGAAAAACGCTTTCAGCGGGCGGTACAGGGAATGCTTGAGGAGCAGTTGAGTAATCACGCCGGCGCCGAAGATGAAGAGCTGGGTTCAATCATGGGGGACCGGAGCGATTTTCATCGGGACGTCCTGAGCGAATCCGACATGACCAGTCCCGAGACCGATTTGCAGAATGCCGCACCAGAGCAGGGCGAGGACGATGACCTACCGCCTGGCTGACCGCCTGCGCCAGCTGGAAGGCGCCATTGTCGCTGAACCCAAACCTGAATTGTCTGGTCGACTGACCCGCATGGTGGGCCTGACGCTCGAGTGTGTTGGCTGCCCGATGGTGGTGGGTGATCGTTGCATCATTCAGGGTGAAGGCAGCGGCAGTGTGGAAGCAGAAGTGGTTGGCTTCGAGGAAGACAAGGTTTACCTGATGCCGCT
This sequence comes from Marinobacter sp. GH_1, assembly GCF_048595985.1. Classification (NCBI taxonomy): domain Bacteria; kingdom Pseudomonadati; phylum Pseudomonadota; class Gammaproteobacteria; order Pseudomonadales; family Marinobacteraceae; genus Marinobacter; species Marinobacter sp. GH_1. The sequence goes on from NZ_CP184460.1 coordinate 1,611,822, forward strand.
AACGGCCATCGAAGGCTTGAAGCCCGGCGCCAGGGTGATTCCACTGTCATCGGCCAGCCTGGTGCCGGTCGGCCCGCAAATGCTGGGGCGGGTAGTGAACGGTGCCGGCGATCCGTTGGATGGCAAAGGGCCTTTGCAGGCTGAGGCCAGGGTCCAGCTGACTGGAGACATCATTAACCCACTGAACCGGGCTCCCGTGCGCCAGTCTATGGATGTGGGTATCCGGGCGATCAACGCCTTGCTGACCGTGGGCCAGGGCCAGCGGCTGGGGCTGTTCGCCGGCAGCGGTGTGGGTAAAAGTATGCTGCTTGGCATGATGACCCGGTTTACCGACGCCGATATCACCGTGGTTGGCTTGATTGGTGAGCGGGGCCGGGAGGTCAAGGAGTTCATTGAGGACATTCTGGGCGAGGAAGGTCTGGCCCGCTCGGTTGTGGTGGCTGCACCGGCGGATGATTCACCGCTGATGAGGCTGCGGGCCGCCATGCTGACCACCCGTATTGCCGAGTACTATCGTGATCAGGGTAAACGGGTGCTGCTGTTGATGGATTCTCTTACCCGTTATGCCCAGGCCCAGCGAGAAATCGCCTTGGCCGTGGGGGAACCGCCGGCTACCAAAGGCTATCCGCCCTCGGTCTTCGCCAAATTGCCACAGTTGGTTGAACGCACCGGTAACGGACGCCCAGGTGGTGGCTCCATCACCGCTTTTTACACCGTTCTGACCGAAGGCGATGACCAGCAGGATCCGATTGCCGATGCTGCCCGGGCGATTCTGGATGGACATATTGTGTTGTCCCGCCGGTTGGCCGAAGAGGGCCATTACCCGGCCATCGATGTGGAAGCGTCTATCAGTCGAGTAATGCCTCAGGTTACCGAGGCCGAACATTTCTCCCGCGCCCAGCGGTTCAAACAGGTGTATTCCCGTTACCAGCAGGCTCGGGACCTGATTAGCGTGGGTGCTTACGTCAAGGGCTCTGACCCTGAAACCGACTTTGCTATTCAGCACATCGGTAATATGCGGCAATTCCTGCAACAGGGGCTGAACGAGTCCGCCCCCTTGAGCGAGAGCATAGAGCAGTTGCTGGACGTGGTTCCGGAGCGCCGCTCGCCAGAACGGCGCAAGACCGCCGTCCATAACCCCGCCGCTGAGCGTGGTGAAGGTTGATGTTGCGCTCCAGGCGGCTGGAACCGGTACTCGCCCTGGAAGAACGAAAGGAGCAGGAAGCCCTGGAGCGCATGGGTGAGGCCCGCAAGCAGGCTGAAGCGCATCGGGAGCAGGTGGAGAACCTCGAACGCTATCAGCAGGAATACCGTGACCAGATCCGTGCCAACCAGCAGGGGATAGTGCCCGTGGCTCGCCTGCAGGCCTGGCAAGCCTTTATTGCCCAGCTCGATCAGGTGATTGCCCAACAGAACCGCCAGTTGCAGCAGGCCGAGCAGGTGTTCGAGGTTCGCCGCAAAGAGTGGCAGCAGGCCTGGGAGAGGCGTCGGGGTATGGAAAAGTACATTGAATCCTGCCGCCAACAGGAACAGCGGGACCAGGACATGAAGGATCAGAAGTTGGCGGATGAAGCCGCTGGCCGCGCCTTCACCCGCCGAAACCGATGACATGCCGGGTTGATCTCAATCAGTAATGTCAGATGCATTTTTCGCTAACTTGGCTATGCTTACCCAGATACGGTACAAGCTGAACGGGGAGAACTGCCATGATCGTTGAACACAGGGGCCGGGGGGTGACGGAATGCCAATAGAAACTCGCCGGAGTGACGACGGTCAGACTCTGACAATCCGGGTAGAGGGCCGTTTTGATTTCAGCACTCATCAGGCCTTCCGTGACGCTTATGAGCACAGTGATGCCAGCGTCAACCGTTATGTGATCGATCTCTCCGACACCACTTACCTCGACAGCTCCGCCCTGGGTATGTTGCTCCTGTTGCGGGACCATGCCGGTGGAGACAGTGCCAGTATCTCAATCGAGAACTGCAATAGCGATGTCCGGCGCATCCTCTCTATCTCCAATTTTGAGCAACTCTTCAGCATCGGCTGAGGCCGACGCCCTGAAGGTACTGATCGCTGAAGACAGCGACAGTGACCGGCTGATCCTCTCTGCCCTGGTTCGGCGACTTGGTCATCAGGTTGTTGAGGCCAGGGACGGCGTAGAGGCAGTTGCCCTGTTCTGTGATCAGCAGCCGGATATTGTCCTGCTGGATGCGCTGATGCCCAGAATGGATGGCATGGAGGCGGCCCGGCAGATCAAGGCCCTGGCCGGTGAACGTCTAGTCCCCCTGATCTTCCTGAGTTCTCTGTCCGATGCCAGTGAGCTGGCCCGTTGCCTGGAGGCTGGGGGTGACGATTTTCTGGTGAAACCCTATAACCGGGTGATCCTGGAAGCCAAGATCAATGCCTTCAATCGCATGCGCAAGATGCACCAGGTGTTATCAGACCAGCGGGACCAGATCCGCCGGCAGCATGAACAACTGGTAGAGGAACAGATGGTCGCTCGGCGGGTATTCGACAACGTTGCCCATACCGGATGCCTGAATGCCCCCCATATTCGCTATCACGCTTCCCCGCTGTCTGTCTTCAATGGTGACGTACTGTTTGCGGCGGAACGTCCCGGGGGCGGTACATTGATTTTTCTGGGAGATTTCACTGGCCATGGCTTGCCCGCGGCCATCGGTGCCATGCCCGTTGCCGAGATTTTCTACGGCATGGCAACCAAGGGGTTTGGCGCGGCGGACATTCTCTCTGAGATCAATCGAAAGCTGAAAAAGATCCTGCCGGTGGGGATGTTCTGTTGTGGGGCCATGCTGGATGCTGATTTCAAGCTGGGCCAGCTGCGCGCCTGGAATGGCGGATTGCCGGATGGCTGGTTGGTGCGTGCCAATGGCAAACACCTGACCATCCCCTCCCGGCATTTGCCGTTGGGTGTCCAGGCCCCCGATCAGTTTCAGGCCTCCATGACGGTACTGCCTGTGCAACCTGGTGACCAGGTTGTCATCATGACTGATGGCTTCTCGGAGTCACGGAATGTCCGGGGTGAGCAATTCGGGGAAGCAGGCGTACACCGGGTTCTGGCGGATCTTGATCCACCAAAGGAGCCCTTTGATGCGTTGATGGAGCACATCCGGATGTTCACCGGAAAACCGGATGCCGCGGATGATCTGACGCTGTGTGCGCTGGAAATCATTCATCACGAACAGCTCCAGGCACGGAATGACCGGGCGCCGGAATCGGCGCTGTCCGGGCCGGTCGACTGGCACTGTGTCTATGAAGTGCGAGAGCGAACGCTAGCGGATTTCAATCCGCTACCCCTACTGCTCCACATTTGTATGGAGGTCCCTGGTCTTCGTCGCAAGAGCGGTGAGGTTTACACCCTGTTGTCCGAGCTCTACAACAACGCCCTGGAACACGGCGTGCTCGAACTGCCGTCGGATTGGAAAACATCCCCCGACGGATTTGGCCACTACTACAAAGAAAGAAGACGTCGACTGGCCCATACCAACGGCCACTATATCCGGTTTGCCCTGAGCCATCAGCCCACGGATACCGGCGGTCGGTTGCATGTGGTTTGTGAGGATAGCGGGCAGGGCTTTGATTTTGAGAGTTATTCTGAGAAGGTGTTGGAACAGAGGTTACCGCCCGGTACACGCTACGCGGGCCGCGGCCTTGAACTATTGCGCCGGATGACCCGGCAGTTGAGGGTGCATGGGCGCGGCAATCATGTAGAAATCGTTTATGATTGGGAGTCAACCGCACTCGCCGACAATGCGCCTTCCGGCCACAACGATACGCAGAGGATTGCAGATGACTGACAAACCACATCTTGACGAAGAGGCGTTGGCTGAATTGCAGGATGTCATGGAAGATGAGTTTGAAGTATTGATTCAGACCTATCTGGCAGACTCGCGAACGCGCCTGGACAGCCTCAGGCAGAACCTGGAAGCAGGCGACGCCGATGCCTTCGCCAAAACGGCCCACAGTTTCAAGGGCAGCTGTATCAATATCGGTGCTCCGTGTCTCGGGGCATTGTGTATGGAGGCGGAGCAGGCGGGTAAAGCTGGCAACCTGGATGAAGCAGAACCCATTGTAGAAGCCATAGAGGTGGAATTCTCAGAGGTAACCACACGGCTGAAATCTTTCGGTGAATCAACCTGAGGCTTGTTCTGGCATCTCTTTTGCAATCTTCCACTCAGAGCCCGATTGCGGGCAATACAGGTTGATAAAGCGGCAAGAGGTTGCCATGCAGCAGATGATTCTTCCCCAGGCGCCAGCTCCGGGGGCACAGAAGGACACAGCGACCAACAAACCGGCGGGCAATCGGGATTCCGGCTCTGAGTCGCGGTTTGACGAGGTATCCCGCGCGGAAAGAAAGCGTCTGGACCAGAAGCAGGCAGATCGACAGGATCAGAACCGCGCGGTTCAGGACAAGCGCGAAGCCCGGCGTGCCGACAAGAAAGACGCCAATGCGCCCAAAGAGTCCGCTGCCTCGGAAAGTGCCGACAAGCCGGGCTCCCCGGTTACAGAGGCTAAAGAGCCCGGTTCACAGCGCACTGCGGCCAAACAGGAAGAGCCTTCTCAGATCGACTCTGTGCCGATGACGTTCGCAAGCCTGCAGTCCTTGCTGGTGCCCGCAGGCAATCCCTTGCCGGCTACCGATGCCGATCCCCTGATGAATCCCGCCCTGATGCCGATGGCTGGCATGCAAGGCGCCATCAATGGCCAGAACGGACAACAAGGCCCGGCGACCACCGCCATGAATCTGAGTACGCAATTAACCGACCTGTTGTCTGCCGGCGTGGCTGGTGAGAGTGCAAGACCGGTTGATCCCGCCAACCTGTTGTCGGCCCCCAGATTCCAGGCAACCCTGGAGGTTGCTTCACAACAGGCAGCGCAACCCGCACGGCTGGCGGCAGAGGCCGCTTTGCCCCTGAAGGGGTATGCCACATCGGTGGAAGTGCCCGTGGGACAGGCGGAATGGGGCGACAAGGTGATGGGCAAGCTCAGTTGGCTGACCGCCCGAAACATGTCCGTGGCAGAAATTCACCTGACGCCACCGGATATGGGACCGATGGAGGTAAAGGTTCGGGTACAGAATGACCAGGCCAACATCACCGTGCATGCCGCCAACCCGGTTGTACGGGAGCAGCTGGAACTCAACTCCCACAGGCTGCGGGATATGCTGGGGGAGCAGGGTTTGTCTCTGAGTCAGTTTGATGTTTCCGACCAGCCCGGCAGGCAGGGTGGTGAGCAGGGAGATGGTTCCGGAGAGCATGCGTCGGCTGGTGAGAGTGGCGGGCAGTTGACCGGAGATACTGATGAGTCCCTGCAAGAGATGGCTGGCCTCGACCTGGGCTGGAAGGGTGAGGTGGATGTGTTTGCCTGATTTTGTTCGTTTTCTGACCGCTTTCCGTTAACTCTCCAATCCTCTTTGCCCATCCCCTCCGGCAACGCTAAACTGCGGTTCTGAACCGGGGGGATGGGAGTTCTGGCCCGCCCCTTGCATTAATCATGGAAAGTCAGGTGCAGATTGCCTGACTGACAAAAAACTGACAAAGCGGACATTATGGCTGAGAACACTGCTGCACCGGCACCCGCCAAGAAAGGTAAACTGAAGCTCATCATCATGCTGGTGGTGATCATTGTTCTGGCGGTTGCGCTTTCGGTCGTTGGAACGCTCTGGTTCCTCGGGGGTGGCCTTCCGGGTGGCGGTGAAGGCGAGCGGGCATCAACGTCAGAGCCGGCCTTTGTCGCCAGCAGCTATATTGACCTGGAGCGCCCTCTGGTGACGACAGTTCAGGCCCAGGGTCGCCAGCGCTACGCCCAGGTTCACCTGTCACTTGAAGCGTCGGACCCAGCCGCCCTGGCCGCGGCGGAAACGCACATGCCGTTGATTCGCAGCCAGCTGGTGATGGTTTTGGGGAACAGTGAATTCAGTGAGCTGCAAACGCCGGAAGGGCGGTCAGCTCTCGCAGAGCAGCTGCTGGCGACCGTCAATCAGGTGCTTGAGGAAGAAGGTGAGCCGTCGATCAAGCGTGTGCTATTCAGAAACTTTGTAGTGCAATAGGTACCCGATCGGGTAAACGAATCTCAGGGCAGGGTCAGGTATGCAGGATTTATTGTCACAGGACGAAATTGATGCGCTTCTCCACGGTGTGGATGACGGCGACATTGATACCTATGAAGAGACTGATGAAACCGGCGTAAAGAACTACGACCTGGCCAGTCAGGACCGTATCGTCCGTGGCCGTATGCCCACCCTTGAAATGATCAACGAGCGCTTTGCCCGCTACACCCGCATCAGCCTGTTCAACCTTTTACGCCGGAATGCTGACGTCTCCACCGGTGGCGTGCAGATCATGAAGTTCGGTGAATATATTCACACCCTGTATGTGCCCACCAGTCTCAACCTGTGCAAGGTGCGCCCGCTGCGTGGCACCTCTCTGTTCGTTCTGGACGCCAAGCTGGTGTTCAAGCTGGTGGATAACTTCTTTGGCGGGGAGGGCAGGCACGCCAAGATCGAGGGCCGTGAATTCACGCCCACTGAAACCCGCATTGTCCAGATGGTGCTGAACCAGGTTTTCCACGACATGAAGGAAGCCTGGCATGCCGTCCTGCAGGTGGAGTTCGAGTACCTGAGTTCGGAAGTGAATCCGGCGATGGCCAATATTGTCAGCCCGAGTGAAGTGGTGGTGGTCAGTACCTTCCATATCGAACTGGATGGCGGTGGTGGCGAGCTGCACTTTGCTTTGCCCTATTCCATGATCGAGCCCATTCGGGATGTTCTGGATGCCGGGGTGCAGAGCGATATCGACGATGTTGATGAACGTTGGGTCAACGCCCTGCAGGAAGATATCAAGGAAGTGAACGTTCCGATCAATACAACGGTTTGCCGGCGAAGGATCTCCCTCAGGGATATTGCCAAGATGAAGGCCGGGGATGTGATTCCTGTGGAGGTACCCGAGCATTTGACGGTCACCGCTAACGGAATTCCGATCTACAAGGCCACACTGGGAACCCGTGACGGAAAGCTGGCGCTGAGAATTCATGAGCGGGCGACATTGCCCAAGGTTAAGAAACAACTGAAGGTGGGACGCAATGGCTGAGGACGACAAGAAAGACGACAAGGAGCTCAGCGAAGACGAAAAGCTGGCTGCTGAATGGGAAGCTGCCATGGAGGAAACCGGCGGTTCTGAAGAAAGCGATACCGATGGCCGCGAGGATGAATGGGCGGCCGCCATGGCCGAAGCTGAGGAGACTGAAGAGCCAGGGCAGAGTGTACGTACCGCCCCGATGGAAGAGTTCCCTGATGACGCAGGTATGGGTGGCAGTGGGGATGCTCCGGATATCGACGTAATCCTTGATATTCCGGTGACCATTTCCATGGAAGTGGGCAACACCCAGATTCCAATCCGCAACCTGCTGCAGCTTAACCAGGGCTCCGTGATCGAGCTGGACAGACTGGCGGGTGAGCCGCTGGATGTGCTGGTGAACGGCACCTTGATTGCCCACGGCGAGGTTGTGATGGTGAACGAAAAGTTCGGTATCCGCCTGACCGATGTGATCAGCCCGGGTGAGCGCATCAAACGGTTGCAAAAGTAACATGGTGCGGCTTCTGAACGGCCTGTTGCCTCTTGTTTTTTCTGTTCCAGCATTCGCCGAGGAGGCCAGTGCGCCGGCGCGGGACGCTGGCCGAAACGCGCCGGATACCCTGGGGACCATTGTCAGCCTGGGCCTCGGGTTGCTGGCGGTTGTCGCGGTGATCTACGGCTGTGCCTGGCTGATCCGGCGTATGAACGGCATGACCGGCATGAATAACAACGCGATCAAGGTGGTCTCTGTGCTGGCCATCGGGGCCCGGGAGCGGATTGCCCTGGTAGAGGTGGGTGGCCAACAGATATTGCTGGGTATTACCCCTTCCACCATTCGAACTCTGCAGGTGTTCGACCACCCGGTTGTGGATTCCGCCAACCCTCCCACTGGTGAGTTTGCCCGCCGGTTACAGGGCATGATCGGCAAGTCCTGGTCGGCACCGGAAAGGAAAGACTGACGCTATGACCGTGGCTCTGCTCAAACGCTGTCTGCCATTGCTTGTGCTGTTCCCCGGGTTGTTTTTGGCGCCCGCGGCTTTTGCCGACCTGCCAGGCATTCCGGCCTTTACGGTGCAGCCTGGAGAAAACGGAACCGAGGAATACTCGGTAACCCTGCAAATCCTGGCGCTGATGACAGCGCTGACCTTCCTGCCCGCCATGTTGATGATGATGACATCGTTCACCCGTATCATCGTGGTCTTCGCCATTCTTCGGCAGGCCCTGGGTTTGCAGGCAACGCCATCCAACCAGATTCTGCTGGGTTTGGCACTGTTCCTGAGTATTTTTATCATGAAGCCGGTGCTGGAAGAGGCCAACCGGGTGGGGTTGCAGCCCTACATGCAGGAGGAGGTCACCTCCCTGGAAGCCGTGGAGCTGGCCAGCCAGCCGTTTCGCCGGTTCATGCTGGAGCAGACGCGGGAGTCGGATCTTGCGTTGTTTATGCGCATCGCCGATGTGCAGTATGAAACCCCCGAAGACGTTTCCTTCTGGGTGCTGATGCCGGCATTTGTGACCAGTGAACTCAAGACGGCGTTTCAGATCGGGTTTATTCTGTTCATACCCTTTCTTATCATCGATATGGTGGTGGCGAGTGTTCTGATGGCCATGGGTATGATGATGCTGTCGCCCATCATCATCTCCTTGCCTTTTAAAATCATGCTCTTTGTTCTGGTGGATGGCTGGGCCCTGATTATGGGCACCCTTGCCGCCAGTTACGGGATATAGGAGGCCAACCATGACCCCTGAGACCGTGATCGACATTCTGCGCGAAGCGCTCTGGATGATCGTGTTGCTTGCCGCTGTCATTATCGGGCCGGGTCTGGTGATCGGTCTGGTGGTGAGTACCTTCCAGGCAGCTACCCAGATCAACGAGCAGACCCTGAGCTTTCTACCTCGCCTGTTGGTCACACTGATAGTGATCATTGCGCTCGGCCCGTGGATGCTGACCCTGCTGCTCGATCATGCCAATCGCCTGATATCCAGCATCCCTTTCCTGATCGGCTGACGGGATGGTACCGGCGGAGTTCAGTGCAGACCTGATTGGCCAATGGGTGGGCCAGCACCTGTGGCCGCTGTTCCGGCTGGCCAGTTTCCTGATGGTTATCCCTGTTTTTGGCACCCAGCTGGTGCCCGCACGGGTGCGTCTGGGGCTGGCCCTGCTGATGACGGTCCTCATTGCCCCGTTGATTCCCGAAGTTCCCCAGGTTGAGGCGTTCAGTGCGGATGCCGTTGTGATCACCCTGCAGCAAATCCTGATCGGCGTTGGGCTTGGGTTTGCGCTGACCGCCCTGTGGCAGCTTTTCGTGATTGCCGGCCAGATGATCGCTATGCAGATGGGTCTTGGCTTTGCCTCTATGATGGACCCGGCCAATGGCGTCAACGTGCCAGTGCTGGCGCAAATCTACACCATCACCATCACTCTGCTGTTTCTCGCCATGAACGGCCACCTGGTGGCGTTCGAAGTGTTCATCGAGAGTTTCTACATCATGCCCATTGGCATGGAGGGGCTTGGCCAGGCGGGTGTGTGGGACCTTGCCCACCGGATCAGCTGGATGTTTGTGTCGGCCATTCTGCTGGCGCTGCCGGCCGTCACTGCCGTGTTCATCGTCAACATCTCCTTTGGCGTGATGACCCGCGCCGCCCCGCAGATGAACATTTTTGCCCTGGGTTTCCCCATTGGCCTGATTTTTGGATTGTTTGCTATCTGGGTGCTGCATGCCAATTTTCTGCCGCACTTTGAGCAATACACCCGGGAAACCTTCGATTTCATGCGACAGCTGCAGGGGCAACCATAGCCATGGCTGAAGAGAACGATAACAGCCAGGAGAAAACCGAAGAGCCGACCCCCCGACGACTTGAGAAAGCCAAGGAGGACGGCCAGACTGCCCGTTCAAAAGAGCTGGCCACCATGTCGGTGTTACTGGCTGGTGCTGGCGGCCTTCTGATGTTTGGAGGCAGTCTTGGGGCAACCCTTGAGAGCATCATGCGGGATGCCTTTGTGATTGAGCGCGCCGCGATCTACGACACCCGCCATATGAGTGTTCAACTCATACTTTCTGCCAAGGCAGCTGCATTTGCCTTGTCTCCCATTCTGATCATGCTCTTGGTGGCGGCCATCGCAGGCTCTATTGGCATTGGTGGTTTGTTGTTCAGCGCCAAGGCGATTGCCCCGAAAGGCAGCCGGATGAATCCCATCAAGGGTCTGGGGCGGATGTTCTCGATGCGCTCCCTCATTGAGTTGGTCAAGGCGATTGCCAAGGTGGGGTTGGTGCTTGCGGTGGCCATCCTGATTCTCAATCTGCGCACTGAGGACCTGCTTGCGATCGCTGAGGAGCCCGTTGTCCCGGCCATGGCCCATGTGGTCTGGACTTTGGGCTGGAGCTTCTTTTTCCTGTCCTGTGCCACCATCATCATTGCCATGATTGACGTGCCGTTTCAGATCTACGACCACCAGAAGAAACTGCGCATGACCAAGCAGGAGGTGAAGGACGAGTACAAGGACACCGAGGGTAAACCAGAGGTAAAGGGCAAGATTCGCCAGCTGCAGCGTGAGATGGCCCAGCGCCGGATGATGCAGGATGTGCCGACAGCTGATGTGGTGATTACCAACCCGACCCACTATGCGGTGGCGTTAAAGTACAACCAGGATTCGATGGGAGCGCCGGTGGTGGTGGCCAAGGGGGCGGATGAGATTGCCTTCAAGATTATGGAGATTGCCCGTGAGCACAGGGTGGAGATCCTGCGGACGCCGCCGCTGACCCGGGCGGTGTATCACAATACCGATGTGGGGCAGGAGATTCCCGATGGCTTGTATATGGCCATTGCTCAGGTGTTGGCTTATGTGTTCCAGCTTCGGCAGTTCCGCAAGGGGCGCGGGGCCAAACCGGGTATGCCTGATTTTCCGATACCGCCGGAGATGCGGCGCGATATCTGATATTGGAGTTTGGTTCTTATTGTAGCCTGATCGTTTGGCGCGGCGAGCCGTCGGCATGGCCTCCCAAAAAACGCTACGAGCTCGTCCCTGAGCGCTTCGCTCCGGCCATCCATGGCCTTCGAGATTTTTGGGAGGCCATGCCGACGGCTCGCGACCGAATTGGCCAGTATAGGAATCAGAGGGGTCGTGAATTGTATCGGACAAGGCCAGGATGGAAATCTGACGGCTATTGGTGGAGAGGTCAGGCCGAGCTCAATGTCGACCTGACCACTTTCATCTACTAAGCCTTGGGCTCCTGAATCCGCTTACCCCAGGCTTCTTTCTCGCCTGGCAGGATCAGGTTCAAGGCGATCGCGACAACCGCGCACAGAGCAATACCTTCCAGCGTTCCAATCACCATGTTGCCGATACCGAACACCAGGGTTACGCCAACGATCACCAGGTTACGGGACTGGGACAGGTCTACCTGGTGGCGGATCAGTGTGTTCAGGCCGACCACGGCGATGGAGCCGAACAGCAGGCACAGGATGCCGCCCATAACCGGAACCGGGATGGTCTGCAGGGCTGCGCCGAACTTGCCGACGAAGGCCAGGACGATGGCAGTACCGGCGGCCCACCACATCACTTTCGGGTTGAAGTTTCGGGTCAGCATCACGGCGCCGGTGACTTCTGAGTAAGTGGTGTTGGGCGGTCCACCGAGCATGGAGGCGGCGCTGGTGGCCAGGCCGTCGCCCAGCAGAGTGCGGTGCAAACCGGGTTTTTGCAGGTAGTTTTTGCGGGTGACGTTGCCGATGGCCAGTACGTCACCGATGTGTTCGATGGCCGGGGCAATGGCGACCGGGATCATGAACAGGATGGCGCCCCAGCTGAAGGCCGGGGCGACAAAGTTGGGGACGGCAAACCAGGGGGCTTCCTGGACCGGGGTAATGTCTACAATGCCGGCGAACCAGGACAGGGTGTAGCCAACGATAACGCCAAACATGATTGGGATCAGCCGGAAGATGCCCTTGGCCCAGACCGACATGACGATGGTGACGGCCAGGGAGATCATGGCGATGACGATGGCGGTGTTGTAGGGCACCAGTTCGGCGGCGCCGTCTCCGGTGCGGCCAGAGGCCATATGCACCGCCACAGATGCCAGTCCCAGGCCGATGGTCATAATCACCGGGGCGATGACCACCGGCGGCAGCAGGCGGGTGACAAAGCCCGTGCCCCGTGCCCGCACGGCGCCGGCCAGGATGATGTACAGGATGCCGGCCGCCATCAGGCCCCCAAGAGTTTCTTCCAGCCCGAAGCGGCCCTTGGCGGCGATGATCGGCGCGATGAAGGCAAAGGATGAGGCCAGGAAAATGGGGATCTGGCCGCCGGTGACCACGTGGAAAATCAGGGTGCCGACGCCAGCGGTAAACAGCGCCACGTTGGGGTCCAGCCCGGTGATCAGGGGCATTAATACCAGGGCGCCGAAGGCGACCAGGAGCATCTGGGAGCCGGCTAATGCCTGCTTCCACACGGGTTCATGGGTGTGTTCCTGCATGCTCAGACGTCCTTCTGCTTGGTGCCGAAGATTTTGTCACCGGCATCACCCAGGCCAGGCAGGATGTAGCCTTTCTCGTTCAGGCGCTCATCAACCGAGGCGGTGTAGATGGAAACGTCTGGGTGTTTTTCCAGCACTTTCTCGACGCCTTCCGGCGCGGCCACCAGCACCAGGGCCCGAATTTCGGTGCTGCCGGCTTTCTTGAGCAGGTCGATGGTTGAGATCATGGAGCCACCGGTGGCCAGCATCGGGTCGATAATCAGAGCCATGCGCTGGTCCAGCTCGCCCACCAATTTTTCCAGGTAGGTTTCAGCTTCCAGGGTGTCTTCGTTGCGGATCTGGCCCACTACGCTCACTCGTGCCACCGGGATCAGGCTCAGCACGCCGTCGAGCATGCCCAGGCCAGCGCGCAGAATCGGCACGATGGTGACTTTCTTGCCGTGAATCTGTTCCACGGTCACCGGCCCGGCCCAGCCATCAATGGTTTTTTCCTGCAGGTTGAAGTCTTTGGTCGCCTCGTAGGTCAGAAGTGCGCCAACTTCCTGTGCCAGTTCACGAAAATTCTTGGTGCTGATGTCGGCGCGGCGCATCAGGCCGAGTTTATGGCGGATCAGGGGGTGCTTCACTTCGTGGATCGGCATTGGGGTCACCTGTGTGTTCGAATGTTCGGGCTTGATTTCGGATGCAATAAATGGCGCAAGGATACCGTATCTGGGCGCCCGCGTCAGGCGCTGGTCGTGCGGTAAATATCAAAAACTGTAAGGCCTGGTACGGTTCTTGCGACAACTCTCCCAGATTGGCGCGCCGCGTCAGATTTTCGACCCTGACAGTTCTGAAAAGCACGGCAGAGCGGAGAAGTATCCAGCATGGACAGAGCGTTAGTTCTGAGTAACGTCAAAACCCTGACGCGGGGCAGTATCGGTATTCCACTGATGCTTATGGGCTTGTTGGGCATGATGATCCTGCCCATGCCGGCCTTCCTGCTGGACGTGTTCTTTACCTTCAACATCACCTTGTCCATCGTCATTCTGCTGGTGTGTGTGTACGCGCTTCGGCCGATGGAGTTCGCGTCGTTCCCGACGGTACTGCTGGTTGCCACGCTCCTGCGCCTGGGGTTGAACGTTGCCTCTACCCGGATTGTCCTGCTCAACGGTCACGAAGGTGGTGATGCTGCCGGTAAGGTGATCGAATCGTTCGGTGAGGTTCTGATTGGCGGGAACTATGCGGTTGGTCTGGTGGTGTTTGCCATCCTGATGATCATCAACTTCCTGGTAGTCACCAAGGGTGCCGGCCGGGTGTCGGAAGTCAGTGCCCGTTTTACCCTGGACGCCATGCCCGGCAAACAGATGGCCATTGATGCGGATTTGAACGCGGGCCTGATCAACCAGGACGAGGCCAAAAGCCGCCGTTCGGAGATTGCCCAGGAAGCGGATTTCTATGGATCCATGGATGGTGCGTCCAAGTTTGTAAAGGGCGATGCCATTGCGGGGTTGCTGATTCTTGCGATCAATATCATTGGTGGTATCTCGATCGGCATGCTCCAGCATGGCCTGGACTTTGGCCTGGCGATGCAGCGGTACGCGCTGCTGACCATTGGTGACGGCCTGGTTGCCCAGATTCCATCACTGTTGCTGTCTACTTCCGCTGCCATCATGGTAACGCGGGTAACGGCCAGCCAGGACATGGGCGGGCAGATCATTCATCAGATGTTCAACGCGCCCAAGGCCATCGGTATTGCCGCAGTCATCCTGATTATCCTGGGTCTGATTCCGGGCATGCCCCATGTTGCCTTCCTGGGATTGGGCAGCCTTGCCGCCGGTGCGGCCTGGCTGATCTGGAAAAAGCAAAGCCAGACTGTGGAAGAAGAGGGCGTTTACGCCGGTCGTGGCGGCATGGCTGGTGGAGCGCCCCGTGCCGGTGGCGAGGTGGTTCAGGATCGGTCCGGCGCAGAAGGACAGGCGCTGCCGGCGCCCGGTGAAACCCGGGAGCTGGGCTGGGATGATGTGGCGACCGTTGACATCGTTGGTCTGGAAGTGGGCTACCGGCTGATTCCTCTGGTCGATAAATCCCAGGGCGGGCAGCTGCTCAGTCGCATCAAGGGGGTTCGGAAAAAACTGTCTCAGGATCTGGGTTTCCTGATGCCGTCAGTGCACATTCGGGACAATCTGGACCTGATGCCAAACGTCTACCGCATCACCCTGATGGGTGTGACCATTGCCGAGGCGGAGATTCACCCGGAACGTGAGCTGGCCATTGATCCGGGCCAGGTGTTTGGCAAGGTGGAAGGCATTGCAGGCAAAGATCCGGCCTTTGGCCTGGATGCCATCTGGATTGAGCCAGACAAGAAAGACCAGGCCCAGACCCTGGGCTATACCGTGGTGGATGCCAGCACGGTGGTGGCTACCCACCTTAACCAGATTCTGCAAAAGCACGCCCATGAACTTATCGGCCATGAAGAGGCCCAGAAGTGGCTGGACCAGTTGGAGAAAATGGCTCCGAAACTGGCGGAGGAGCTGGTGCCTACGACGATTTCCGTGAGCGTCCTGCTGCGGGTACTGCAGAACCTGCTCCGGGAAGAAGTGCCGGTCAGGGATATGCGCTCCATTGCCGAGGCCATTGTTAACGTGCACCCCAGAAGCCAGGACCCGAAACTGTTGACCACCCTGGCTCGCCAGGCGCTTCGCCGAATGATCGTTCAGAGCATCTGTGGCAACGATGCCGAGATTCCGGTGATCACTCTGGATCCCGATCTGGAACAGTTATTGCTTAAGTCTGTTCAGCAGAGTCAACAATCCGGCGGACAGGAAGATATTGGCCTGGTGCTTGAGCCCAACATGGTGGAAAAGCTGCAGCGGTCTCTTCAGGACAGTGTTCAGCGCCAGGAAATGCTGGGCAAGCCGGCGATTCTTCTGGTTTCCGGGCCCTTGCGGCCAGTGCTGGCAAAGTTTGCCAGTTATGGGGTAGAGCGTTTGCATGTGCTCTCGTACCAGGAAATTCCGGATAACAAACAGATCACGATAGTCGCCTCTGTTGGCCAGTAAGGCCGGCAGGGCAAGGCGAACACCCGATTCGGGCACGCCGGTGGAGGATGAAGCGTTATGAAAGTACAACGGTTTTTTGCAAAGACCATGGCCGAAGCCCTGAAACAGGTCAGTCATGAGATGGGGCCGGATGCCGTTATTTTGTCCAATCGCCGGGTGGACGGAGGCGTCGAAATTGTGACGGCCCTGGACTATGACGAAAATATGGCACGCCAGCGCCTTGGCGAGAAAGCGGCACAGGCCACCAACGGCTCGCGCCTGGCGGAGCTGCAGGCAGACCAGCATCGTCGGTTGGAAGAAGAGTTGAACCGATCGCGCAGTCGCATTCGCGAAGTGCGGGAGAAGCGGGCGGGTGTCGGCGCGGAATATGATCGTGCACTGGCTGATGACCGGCCGGCTGCCGACTGGTCAGGTGAGTTGGCTGGTGGATCGACCTCGGTGGGCAATGCGGGTGGCCGACCAGAGGCGGGCTACTCGGATGAGTTGGCGAGCATGAGAGCGGAAATCAACTCCCTGAGAGAGATGGTCAGCGGCCGTACCTCGGTACCCGAGAAGCCTGCAGTCGCGGCATCCAATGCGGTTCAGCAGAGGCTTGCAGAGCGGCTGCAGGAATTTGGCCTGGGCGCGGAACTGGCAACCTCTCTGTCCCGTCAGCATCGCGCCGGCAGGTTGGAAGATGGTTGGAAGCAATCCCTGAAGATGCTGGCCACCGGCGTACGTACCGCTCGGGAACACTGGCTTGAGGCCGGCGGCGTCTATGCGCTGGTGGGGCCAACCGGGTCTGGGAAGACCACCACCATTGGCAAGCTGGCAGCCCAATATGTACTGGAGCACGGGCCGGATTCCCTGGCGTTGGTCACCACCGATCGCTACCGGGTGGCAGCCCATGAACAGCTGTTTGTGTTTGGCCGTATCCTCAATGTTCCGGTCCGGGTTGTGGACGAGAGTCATTCCCTGGATGACATTCTGGACGAATTGTCAGACCGGCACCTGGTTCTGATTGATACTGCCGGGCTGACCAGCTCGGATCGCGGTTATCAGGAACAGCTGGCGGAGTTGGCCCGGAGCGATCACAATATCCGTACCCATCTGGTCGTGTCTGCCACCAGCCAGCCGCGCATCATGAAATCCGTGTGGCATTGCTATAAGATGGCTAACCTTGCAGGCTGCGTCATGACCAAGATTGACGAAGCGCTGACACTGGGTGAGTCTTTGGGCTTTGTCATGGAAACCGGCCTGCAAGTGGCATGGTATACCGATGGCCAGAAGATTCCCGAAGACCTGCACCGGGCAGAGGCCATTCCTCTGGTGCGGTTGGGCGTAGAACGCCTGAAAACAATGCAGCACGGCCAGGCCGCTGCAGAAGGGGCCTGAGGCCCGGTGGTACAGCCGGTGCGCTGCCGTTTGTGCCCACACAAGAACGCAGTAAGAGACTGATAACAGTATGAGCAGACCACATCCGGTTCAGGTGATTGCGGTTACCGGCGGCAAGGGCGGTGTCGGCAAGAGTAATGTGTCCGTCAACCTCGGTATCGCGCTGGCCCAGAAAGGCCGGCGGGTGGTGTTGCTGGATGCAGACCTTGGCCTTGCCAATATCGACGTGCTGTTGGGCATTACCGCCAATCGCAATCTGCAGGATGTGCTCAGTGGCGAGTGCGACCTCAAGGACGTTCTGGTCAACGGCCCGGGTGGTATCAAGATTGTCCCCGCATCGTCCGGCACCCAGCGTATGACCCAGTTGAGCCCGATGGAACATGCAGGGCTGATCAACGCCTTCAGCGAGCTGGGTGACCAGATTGATGTGCTGATTGTTGACACAGCAGCCGGTATTTCCGAGTCGGTCGTCAGTTTCCTGCGGGCCTCCCAGGAATTGCTGCTGGTGGTGTGCGATGAGCCTACCTCCATTACCGATGCCTATGCCCTGATCAAACTGATGAATCGCGACTACGGCACCAACCGTTTCCGTATTCTGGCGAATCAGGTGCGAAATGAGCAGGAAGGCCGGCATCTGTATGAAAAACTGACCCGTGTCACCGAGCGTTTCCTTGATGTAGCACTACAATATGTAGGTATCGTGCCTTACGACGAAGCCGTCAAAAAAGCCGTTCAGCGGCAGCGGGCCGTTCTGGATGCCTATCCACGGGCTAAGGCGTCGCTGGCGATCCGTGCCCTGGCAGAGAAAGTGGACAGCTGGCCGCTGCCATCATCGCCAAGAGGGCATCTGGAGTTTTTCGTGGAGCGGCTCGTCGAAGTCTGATCTGAATCCAGTCCTATAAGAAAACCGGATACATGACATTGGCGAAAAACCTGGGAATCTACCATCAGGCTGGCGCAAAAGGCCCCTCTCAGCTGATTGAGGAGCATGCGCCGCTGGTCAAGAAAATCGCCCTTCATCTGATGGCCCGTTTGCCGGCCTCGGTTCAGCTTGAAGATCTCATGCAGGCCGGCATGATTGGCCTGCTGGAGGCTGCGCAACGATACTCAACCGGCAAGGGTGCCACCTTCGAGACATACGCGGGTATTCGAATCAGAGGCGCTATGGTGGATGAAATCCGCAAGGGCGACTGGGTGCCGCGCTCTGTTCATCGCAATGCCCGCCGTATCGCGGCAGCCATCAAAACCGTGGAAGACCGCACCGGGCGCGAGGCCCAGGATGTCGATGTTGCCGAAGAGCTGGGCATTGACCTGTCGGAATATCATGCTTCCCTGGCAGACGCCAACAGTGGCCGACTTTTTAGCCTTGATGAGCTCAATGAATCCGGGGAGCTGCCGATAGAAGAAACAGAGGCCAGCGATAATCCCCTGGATGGCATTTCATCAAATGCATTCCAGAAAAGCCTGGCAGAGGCAATCGAAGAGCTTCCTGAGCGAGAAAAGCTGGTGTTGAGCCTCTACTACCAGGAAGAGCTCAACCTGAAGGAAATCGGCGCGGTGCTGGGCGTCAGCGAGAGCCGGGTCAGCCAGATTCATAGCCAGGCGGCCTTTCGTCTCAGGGGGCGGTTGTCCGATTGGCGGGAAGACGAGCCAGAATAAACCGGGCCGGCGCTGACCGCGCGGCGCGTAACTGTGTAGATTTTGGTAACCGGCGCTTTACAACGCGGCCAAACACCACACAATAAGCGGTTAAAGCAGCGGCCTGCTAGACTTTCAAAAGGCTTAATGAAATCCGGGTGTTACTGACTGGAGGTCCCATTGGACAAAAACATGAAAATTCTCATTGTGGATGACTTTTCCACAATGCGGCGAATCATCAAGAATCTGCTGCGCGATCTTGGCTTCACCAATACGGATGAAGCGGACGATGGCAACACTGCATTGCCCATGCTCAGGAGCGGCAAGTACGACTTCCTGGTGACCGACTGGAACATGCCTGGCATGTCGGGTTTTGATCTGCTCAAGGCGGTGCGGGCAGACGAGAACCTGAAGAACCTGCCGGTGCTGATGGTAACCGCGGAGGCCAAGCGTGACCAGATTGTGGCGGCGGCGCAGGCCGGCGTTAACGGGTACGTCGTCAAACCGTTTACCGCTGCCGTTCTCAAGGAAAAGATTGAGAAGATCTTCGAGCGAATCCAGTAACCAGAGGTCGGATGGCTGTCATGACTGACAAGAA
Source organism: Marinobacter sp. GH_1 (assembly GCF_048595985.1). Taxonomy (NCBI): domain Bacteria; kingdom Pseudomonadati; phylum Pseudomonadota; class Gammaproteobacteria; order Pseudomonadales; family Marinobacteraceae; genus Marinobacter; species Marinobacter sp. GH_1. The sequence continues at coordinate 1,631,032 of NZ_CP184460.1, forward strand.
CGAGAACCATCAGGGCCTCGACCCGGAGGTAACCGAAAAGCTCCAGCAGCAAAGCTCCGAACTGGCCGAATGCATCAGTTCCGGCGATTACGCCCGTGCGATGTCGGTGATCAACGAGCTTAGTGAAGTTCGCGACCAGAGCCTCTATCGGGAAGTGGGGCGGTTGACCCGGAGCCTGCACGAGGCTATCCGGAATTTTCAGATAGACGCCCGCAGTGCCGAGCAGAAAGAAGCCTTGTCCAAGATGTCCGATGCCTCGGATCGGCTGGCCTACGTTGTCCAGATGACCAGCCAGGCGGCTAATCGCACCATGGACCTGGTCGAAGAAAGCATGCCGGTGGCGCATACCATGCGCGACGAAGCGACCGCCCTGCGAGACGAATGGCAGCGGTTGCGTCGTCGGGAAATGGAGCCGGCAGAATTCCGGGAGCTGTACGGCCGCATTGATCGCTTCTTTGCGGGCCTGGCCACAGATTCCGATACCCTGTACAGCAACCTGTCAGAAATCCTTCTGGCCCAGGACTTCCAGGATCTTACCGGGCAGGTTATCCAGAAAGTAACGGCTCTTGTGAAAGAAGTCGAAGAGAACCTGCTTGGCCTGGTGGTGATGGCCAGCCACGTGGACCAGCTCACCGGCACCGTGCACCAGATTGAAGAAAAAGAAGAATCGGCCGAAAAAGGGGTAGGGCCTCAGATCAAGGCTGAGGAGCGTGATGATGTAGTTTCGGGGCAGGACGACGTTGATGACCTGTTATCCAGTCTCGGTTTCTGAACGATTATAGAGGGTGACGCATGGCGTTTGATGCCGACGAAGAGATCCTGCAGGACTTCCTGGTTGAAGCCGGCGAGATTCTCGAAAAGCTGTCCGAGCAGCTGGTAGATCTTGAGCAGCATCCGGATGACAGCAACCTGCTCAACGCCATCTTCCGTGGTTTCCACACGGTCAAGGGCGGTGCCGGGTTCCTGCAGCTCGAAGCGCTGGTCAACTGCTGTCACTCTGCGGAAAATGTGTTCGATATCCTCCGCAACCACAAGCGCAAGGTCACCTCCGAATTGATGGACGTGGTGCTGGAAGCTCTGGACCACGTCAACGCCATGTTTGATCAGGTTCGTAACCGTGAAGAGCCGACTCCGGCTCCGGACGAATTGATCGCTGCGCTGGATGAACTTGCCAAGCCGGAAGGCGACACGGCAGCGCCGGCACCGGCAACGCCAGAACCCGAACCTGCCGCCGGTGCGGGCAATGATTCCGGAGATATTACCGACGAAGAGTTTGAGCAACTGCTGGATGCCCTGGCCGATGAAAAAGGTGCAGAGCAACAGCCGGCGGCCGCACCGGAAAACACCTCCGCCAACGACGCCGGGTCAGACGGCGACGAGATCACCGACGACGAATTTGAAGCCCTGCTGGACCAGTTGCATGGTAAAGGCCAGTTTGCTGGCCCCCCGGTTGTTGATAACGACACCCCGCCGGAGCCGGAACCAGAAGAGCCGGCAAAATCATCCACTGGTGATGATCTGATCACCGATGACGAGTTTGAAAACCTGCTGGATGAGCTGCATGGCAAAGGCAAGAGCCCTGGTGCGGCCCCCGCAGCGGAGACCAAACCTGAGCCTGCGGCCAAGCCTGAGCCAAAGAAGCCGGAACCAAAACAGCCGGAACCCGCCAGGCAGGAAGCCAAGCCGGCAGCCCCCTCCGCCCCGGCAAGAGATGCGGCGCCCGCAGCCGAGACCACCGTGCGGGTGGATACCAAGCGCCTTGACGACATCATGAATATGGTGGGTGAGCTGGTACTGGTCCGTAATCGCCTGCAGCGCCTGGGCTCCGAGAGCGAAGATGAACATATGCACAAGGCGGTCGCCAACCTCGACGTGGTGACCACCGATTTGCAGGCGGCGGTCATGCAGACCCGCATGCAACCGATCAAAAAGGTATTCGGGCGCTTCCCACGGGTGGTACGAGACCTGGCCCGAGGGCTGAAGAAAGAAATCAACCTGGTGATGCACGGGGAAGAAACCGACCTGGACAAGAACCTGGTCGAAGCGCTGTCCGACCCGCTGGTTCACCTGGTAAGAAACTCCGTTGATCATGGCATTGAAATGCCAGAGGTGCGGGAAAAGGCCGGTAAGCCCCGTGCAGGCACTGTGACCCTGTCAGCGGAACAAGAGGGGGATCATATCCTGCTTTCCATCTCTGACGACGGCGCGGGTATGAACCCTGATGTTCTGCGCCGAAAAGCGGTGGAGAAAGGGCTGTACGACCAGGACGCCGCAGATCGACTGACCGATAACGAGTGTTTTAACCTGATTTTTGCCGCTGGTTTCTCGACCAAGGAACAGATATCCGATGTTTCTGGCCGAGGCGTGGGCATGGATGTGGTGAAAACCAAGATCGGCCAACTTAACGGCCAGATCAACATCGTGTCTGAACAGGGCAAGGGCACCAGCATTATTATCAAGGTGCCGCTCACCCTGGCGATCATGCCTACGCTGATGATCATGCTGGGCGATCAGTCTTTCGCCTTGCCCCTGGTGAACGTGGTTGAAATTTTCCATCTGGATCTGTCGAAAACGAACATCGTCGATGGCCGGGAATGCATTGTGGTGCGTGACAAGGTATTCCCGCTGTTCCACATCAAGCGCTGGCTGGTACATGGCGCGGCTGGCCAGAAAGAGCCGGAAAACGCCCATGTGGTGATTGTGGCCATGGGTACAAAGCAGGTCGGGTTTGTGGTGGACCAGCTGATCGGCCAGGAAGAGGTGGTGATCAAGCCCCTGGGGCGGGCGTTACAGGGTACGCCCGGTATGGCCGGGGCCACCATCACCGGTGACGGCCGCATTGCCCTGATTATTGACGTACCCAGCCTTCTTCAACATTACGGTTAGCGGTACCGGGGCAGATAACATGCAGGATTGTTTAGGAGAAATGGATGACAGTTTCTGTCCTGGTCGTTGATGATTCAGGGTTCTTTCGCAAACGGCTGACGGAAATCCTCACGGCCTCGGGGCAAATCGAGGTTGTTGGTGCGGCAACCAATGGCCGTGAAGGGGTGGAGCTGGCCGAAAAGCTGCGCCCTGATGTGATTACCATGGACTACGAAATGCCCGTGATGGATGGTATTTCGGCGGTTCGTGAAATCATGAAAAAGCACCCGACCCCGGTGTTGATGTTCTCATCTCTGACGTATGAGGGTGCGCGGGTTACTCTGGATGCCCTGGAAGCCGGGGCAGTGGACTTCCTGCCCAAGAACTTCGAGGAAATTGCCCGGGATACCAGCCAACTTCAGAAAATCCTCATCGATCGGATTCTTGACGTGGCCGGCAGCAAGCCCAGCGGTCGTTCTGCGGCCCCGGCTGCACGCCCGGCAGCTCCGCGTCCCGGGGTTTCGCGCCCGGCTGCCCCGCAGCCTCCAGAGCGGCCCGCCAGACCGGTAACCCGCGACCGCTCAGCCCCGGCCCCAGTCCAGCCAGAGCCGACCCGCGAGCCTGAAACTCCAAGACGGCCCTCCCGGAAAGCCGCACCAAGACATTACAGCGTGGTTGCAATTGGCACTTCCACGGGAGGACCGGTTGCGTTACAGAAGGTCTTGACCGCGCTGCCGGCCTCTTTCCCGGCTCCCATTGTGCTGGTTCAGCACATGCCTGCCAGCTTTACCCCGGCTTTTGCCGAGCGCCTGAACAAACTTTGCCGTATTCAGGTCAAGCAGGCCGAAGATGGCGATATCCTGAAGCCTGGCCATGCCTTGTTGGCGCCTGGCGGCAAGCAGATGATGATCGAAAATCGTGGCGGTCAGGCGAGAGTCAGGATCCTGCCGGGTGACGAACGGCTGAATTACAAACCCTGTGTGGATGTCACTTTCGGTTCTCTCGCCCGAAGCTTCCCGGGGAAAACCCTGGGCGTCATCCTGACGGGAATGGGAGCAGACGGTAAGGAAGGCTGCCGGATGATGAAGCAGTCTGGCTCAGTGGTCTGGTCCCAGGATGAGAAATCCTCGGTCATCTACGGCATGCCCATGGCCGTTGCCAAGGCCGGATTGAGTGACGAAATCCTGCCGCTTGATGAAGTGGGCCCCCGGCTGGTTGAAGGCGTGAGCTGATGGATATCCTGAGCCTGCTGGGTATCATCCTTGCGTTTGTAGCCATCCTGGGTGGCAACCTGCTGGAAGGTGGTGCGGTCGGGTCCCTGTTCAACGGGCCCGCCGGGCTGATTGTGGTTGGGGGCACACTGGCGGCCACCATTCTGCAAACCTCCTGGCCCATGCTCAAGCGGGCCATGGCGCAGATTCGCTGGGTGTTTGTGCCGCCCTATATCAGCCTGGAAGATGGTATTGGCAAGGTTATCGACTGGAGCGTCAAGGCTCGTAAGCAGGGTTTGCTGGGCCTTGAAGGCCTGGCAGAGCGGGAGCCGGAGAAATTTGCCCGCAAGGGGCTGCAATTGCTGGTTGATGGCGCTGAGCCGGAAGCCATCCGCAGCATTATGGAAGTGGATCTGGAATCCCGTGAGCAGCGGGATCTTGAGGCGGCGCGTATCTATGAAGCCATGGGTGGTTATTCGCCGACGATCGGTATCATTGGGGCGGTCATGGGCCTGATTCAGGTGATGACCAACCTTGAAGACCCGCAGTCTCTGGGTAGCGGCATTGCCACCGCGTTTGTAGCCACCATCTACGGCGTGGCCCTGGCCAACCTGCTGTTTTTCCCTGTCGCCAACAAGTTGCGAAGTATCGTCAAGGAACGTACCCGCTACGAAGACATGATGATCGATGGCATCATCGCCATCGCTGAGGGTGAGAACCCGAAATCCATTGAACTGAGGCTGCGGGGCTTCCTGCAGTAATCAGGACGGACTAGCCTATGCGTCGGCGCAGACAACCCCAGGATGACCTGCACAATAAGGAGCGTTGGCTGATCTCCTATGCGGATTTCATCACGCTTCTGTTCGCTTTTTTTGTTGTCATGTACTCGGTGTCTTCCGTTAACGAGGGTAAATACAAAGTTCTGTCCGAAACCCTGACAGGCGTGTTTAACGCCCCCCAGCGCTCGGTGCAGCCTGTCCAGGTGGGCGACCAGCCACTGCGGGTCCAGACCAGTTCACCAGAAGACGTTATTCCCCCGCCGGTCACCGAGGCGCCGCGCAATCCTCAACTGGATGCCGAAAGCCGCACACAAGCGCTCAGAACCATGGCAGATCAACTGACTATGGAGTTTGATGAACTGATCAGCCAGGGCGTGGTCAGCCTGGAAACCAATGAACAGTGGTTGGAACTCAACCTGCCAAACAGCATGCTGTTCAGTAGTGGCGACGCCGAACCTCACTATGACGCATTCCAGGTGATCGAGAAGATCGCGACGGTGCTTCGCAACCGGGATAATGCCATCAAGGTGGAGGGGTTTACCGATAACCAGCCAATCAGAACCAGCCGGTTTCCATCCAATTGGGAGCTTTCCAGCGCCAGGGCATCGGCCGTGGCTCGTATGTTGATGATGGAAGGTGTAGAGCCCGAACGTCTGGCGGCGGTGGGTTACGGCCAGTACCAGCCGGTAGCGAGAAACGACACCGAGGAAGGGCGGCGCCGTAATCGCCGGGTTGTGCTTCTGATTTCCCGAGACGCCAGTATTCGTGGTGCCGTTCGCTAATCTGCCGGTGGCAGATGCGTATGGCCGAACTGGCACGCTTCCTGTATTACAGTCTTTTTATCATCCGGATCGGCAAAGGCTTGCCGCGTAAAACGGACAGCGGACAGTCAAGTTTCGGGCCCGCGTGCCGATATGGTCAATAGCGGCCGGTATTTCCGTCGGGCATAGCCAAACTGGAGTGACAAGAGTGCGAATCTGGGCTGTAGCCAATCAAAAAGGTGGTGTAGGTAAGACAACCTCGGTGGTAGCCCTGGGCGGGTTGTTGGCCGAACGCGGCAAACGCGTGCTGGTGGTCGACCTGGACCCCCATGGCTCTCTGACCAGCTGGTTCGGGTATGACCCCGATTCGCTGGCACATAGCGTCTTCGATCTGTTCCAGCACCAGGGCAAGGTGCCGGATGGCTTGCCTGCCCAGCTGATTACCGAGACCAGTTGTCCGAATCTGTCGTTGCTGCCGGCCAGCACAGCCCTGGCCACCCTTGAGCGACGGATGATTGGCGTGGAGGGGATGGGGTTGATTGTTTCCCGGGCCCTGGCGCAACTCTGGGATGACTTTGACTACGTGATACTGGACAACACCCCGTCGTTGGGCGTGTTGATGGTCAATGCCCTGGCGGCAGCCCAGCACCTGATCATTCCGGTACAGACCGAGTTCCTGGCGATCAAGGGCCTGGAGCGCATGCTGCACACCTTGCAAATGATCATGCGTTCCCAGAAGAATGAATTGGCGTACACCATTGTGCCCACGCTTTACGATCGCCGTACCCAGGCCTCAGTGAAGAGCCTGAATCTGTTGCGTAAAACCTACGGCGATAAGCTCTGGCGTTTTGCCATTCCGGTGGACACCAAGTTCCGGGATGCCAGCCAGGCCGGTGTTATTCCATCGGCACTGGATGCAGACACCCATGGCGTTCGAGCCTACCGGCACCTGCTTGACGATGTTCTGGCGTTAACCGCTACCGCGAAGGAGCGGCGGCATGGCTGACAAAAAAATGGCACAGCTGGCCACGCCTGATGCGGCGATCGCCAGCTACCTCGACGAACTTCTGCACACGGCAACCAGCAGTGCCCAGGTGCAAGAACCCGAAAAGGTTCAGCCTGCGCCGGAACCCAAGACCGAAACCAGAGCCAGAGTCCGGGAAAAAACGGCCGAGATAGTGAAACGGGAGCCTGCCCCGGTTATCGAGAAGGCGCCGCCCGCACCGCCGGTGTCCGCTGAGGTTGTGCTGCCTCAGGTGCAAGAGGTTCGGCAGCCGGAGGTCGCAGTGGCAACCACCCCGGAGCCGGTGCCAGCCAGCACGGAACCGCCGACCCGGCCAGAGTGGTCCCATGGGCCGTTTGAGTGCCTGATTTTTACGGTGGCGGGCCTGCAGCTTGCGGTACCCCTGGTCCTGCTTGGTGCCATTCATCGGATTGAAGAAGAAATCCGGCCCATTCCCGGCAGCCCCCGGTGGTACATGGGCATTCGCCCGGATCGTGACCATAATCTGCGGGTGGTCGACACCGCAGAATGGATTATGGCTGGGCGGGTTCCTGCCGGTGCCCGTGATAATTATCGGTTTGTGATCCGTCTGGATGACAGCGATTGGGGCCTGGCCTGTGACGATGTTGCCCAATCGTTCACCCTCAAGCCAGATGAGGTTCGCTGGCGCACCGCGCGTAGCAAGCGGCCCTGGCTGGCTGGAACCGTGATTGATCACATGTGCGCGTTGATTGATGTCAGAACCATGGCGCATCTGTTGGTGAGAGCCGAGCGGGAGCACCATCTGGATCTGAGTTGAGGTGACCGCGTACAGGCGGAAACTGTACAGATTGGTTACTGAAAGAAACCGTGCAAGGCTGGCACGGTTTGTGCCCTTAACTATAGTATTGGGCACTGATGATGAATTTTTGACGATCAGGTTGCCCGCCGGGCAGCCGAGAAGGAGAGAGCGCTATGGCATCCCCGAGCGGACAAGTAAATCAGGCCCAGGATGATCAGGTACTGCAGTACGTGACCTTCCGCCTGGATGATGAGACCTACGGCATCAACGTGATGCAAATCCAGGAAGTACTTCGGTATACCGAGATTGCTCCGGTACCGGGTGCCCCGGATTACGTGCTGGGCATCATCAACCTGCGGGGCAACGTGGTTACGGTTATTGACACCCGTCGGCGCTTCGGCCTGGCGGACGCAGAAGTGACGGATGCCACGCGAATTGTAGTGATGGAATCCTCCAGCCAGGTCATGGGTATTCTGGTGGATTCAGTGGCGGAGGTGGTCTATCTCAAGGCCAGTGAAATTGAAACTGCACCGAACGTGGGTAACGAGGAAAGTGCCAAGTTTATCCAGGGCGTGTGCAACAAGAATGGCGAGCTGATTATTCTCGTCGAGTTCGACAAAATGTTGTCAGACCACGAGTGGGCTGAAATCGCATCGCTGTAAGGGCCTCTCCTTCCAGCGCTCCCGATGGACGTCTTCCGTGGTGACACACAAGGGAGACGTCTGTCATGAGTTATACCATTCCTTCCTGGCTCCCCTGGGGCCTGACTGCAGTCGCGATTGGCCTGGTCCTGGTTCAGGGTGTCATCCACGGGCGTCAGATCAGCGCATTGCGAGCTTCAACAAAACAGCGATGCGACACCCTGGGCCGTGAATTGCACGCTACGACCAGCGGCAGCATGGGCGTCGGCCAGCGCCTGGTGGCCTGCGAACGGCAACTGCACGAATTGCGTAATGCCCTGGATGAAATGCGCCAGAACGACCCACTGAGAATTTCCTACGACGAAGCAGCGCGCCTGGTTGATCTTGGTGCAGATATCGACGATCTTATGAATACGTGCGGAATATCCCGCCCCGAGGCCGAACTGGTGTCAGCACTGAAGAAACGTCAGGCGGCCTGATCCAAAGCTGTCACAGGCGCTGCTGAATGAAGAAACTCTACCCGAGAGCCGCCGAGGCTCTCAATGCTGTAGACCGGCGGGCGTTCGTCTCCGGTGTTGATATTGGCCCCTCGATTACTGGCCATTCCATTCCCAAAGAAGAAACCGTTGAACATCTGCTGGCACTTTGCCCGGAAATAGAGCCTGACCACGTGGTCATGCACATTGGCGGCGGGTCGGGCTATCTCACCGCCGTGCTCGCTGAACTTGCCTACCGTGTTCTTTACGTTGATCGCAATCCGGTCGTTGCCGAGAAGGCCAGAGAGCGTTTTACCCACGGAGGTAAGCACAACGTCGAGGTGCTGGTTGCTGACGCGGGTAATGGGATACCAACCGACGAGCTATGTGACCTGATCCTGTGCACCACCTTTATTCCAGAGCCGGCGGCGATGGTGACCGTTTTGCGGGATGGCGGAAAACTGGTGTGCCTGGAAGGCCGGGCGGGCCCGGTGCCGAGCCTGGCCATGTTTCAGCGCAGTGGCACCCGAATTGAGCGGGTTCGAACCCTGGGTTGGGTGGATTTCAATCGCAATGCCGAACAGATCCTGATTGATCTGGGGATTGTGGACGAAGCGGTTCTGGCGCAGGCCCGGGCGGAAGCGGCCGGGAAGAACGAACGCATTCTGGACGTGGTCCGGCGCAAGCTGAACCTGGAAGAGATTGATCTTTACCGGTCCCTGGCCCAACAGCGGGGAATGACCTTTACAGATGCTGACGAAGTGCTTGGTAGCCTGCAAACCGAGCTGTTCAGACGGTTCTCCCGTACCTTCCTCGATCTTTCCCGGATGATCCCGGTGGCAGAGGAAGACGGTAGCCTGACCGTGGTCACCGATGACCCTGACGCCCACACCGATCAACTCGAGCGCCTGACACCCAGGCACAGGATCACGTGCCTGCTGGTCACGCCTACCGATTTCCGAAGAATCTGGTCAGCACTGGATCTGACCGTCAAAGGCAGCCGGTTTGTCGCAGAGCACGGCAAGACCGTTCCGGAAAACGAGAATGAACGCTCCCGGGACTTGCTGGGTGAGGATAAGGGTAACAACCGGAATATCAGCCCCTATCTGGTTTCGGTGTATGAGGCCATCCTGCTGGACGCGGTCAGTGAGAAAGCCAGCGACATTCACATTGAGCAGTACGAAAACCGGGTTCGAATCCGGTTACGGGTGGATGGAGAGTTGCGCGACTTGCCGCAGTATCAGTTATCTGCCCGTGAAATCCGGGGTGTGATCAACGTGATCAAACTGCGGGCCGAACTCAATATTGCCGAACACCGTTTGCCCCAGGGCGGGCGCTCCCGCCTGCAGCTGGGAGATACCTCGTACGATCTCAGAATCCAGACCCAGCCATCGTTGCATGGCGAAAATGCCATCATCCGGTTATTGCCCCAGACCGGGCGGGCCATGACCATCGCCGAGCTCGGCATGTCTCCCGCTATTGGCAGCCGCTACCAACGGTTGCTGGATAACCCGGCAGGCCTGGTGCTGGTGGTCGGCCCGACTGGTTCGGGTAAATCCACAACCCTGTATGCCGGCTTGCAGACCCTTGCCGATGACGGCCGCCGTAAGGTGATCACGGTGGAAGATCCCATCGAGTATTCCATTGAGAACATCCAGCAAACCCGCGTGCGTGCGGACATTGGTTTCAGCTTTGCTGATGCCATGCGAGCCTTCGTGCGGGAAGATCCGGATGTCATTCTGGTGGGCGAAATCCGGGACCAGGAGACGGCTCTGGAAGCTATCCGGGCTTCCCAGACCGGGCACGTGGTGCTGTCGACACTGCATTGTAACGACGCCGTGGATTCACTCCAGCGCCTGTACGATCTCGGGGTTCACCCCAACTCCATCGCCGGTGAGCTGCTGGCGGTGATTGCGCAGCGTCTGGCCAAGCGCATCTGCAAACATTGCCGCAAACCGGCCAAACCGGACCCTGCCATTATGGCCGAGGTGTTCCCGGATGGCGCCCCTGCGGACTTCCGCTGTTTCGAGGGCAAAGGCTGCGACAAATGCAACGGCCGTGGCACCCAGGGGCGGGTGGCCATTATTGAGTATATGGAGGTGGAATCCGATATCCGGAACGCCATCTCCAGCCAGCCACCGATCGGTGAGCTGCGTTGGCGGGCACTGGATGCCGGTCTGGTAACCATGCGGGACAGCGCGCTGGATCACGTTATTGAGGGGATCATCCCGCTGTCTGAGTTGCCTCGCATCATACCGAGAGAGCGGATGGCACCGGAAGTTCGCGGCGGTCGCAGGAGTATCGGATGAAACAGAACAAACAAGCTGCCCGTTCGGCCCAGCGGGAACCGGCCGAGGTGACCTATCGGGAAGAGCTCGAAAAACTGATCGCGATGGATCCGGGCCCGATTCCGCCTGGCTGGCAAATGTCTCCCCGTGGGGTGGAAAAGTTCCTGCTGGGCGATGAGACGCTTGGCATCGAGCGCAAGTTCGTTGCCGATCGTGGTGTCGTGGTCCGTATTATTATTTCCCTGTGCACCAGCCGTGGTTGTTTGCTGGTTGGTGAGCCGGGAACGGCCAAGTCCTGGCTGTCCGAGCTGTTGGCGGCAGCCATCTCTGGCAACTCCACGTTGACACTTCAGGGCGGCGCCATCAGCCAGGTTAGCCAGCTCTTGTACAGCTGGAACGAAGCGATTCTGCACAGTGAAGGACCCACCCTGAACGCCCTGGTGCCAACACCACTGCTACGGGGCATGATGGAAGGGCGCCTGGTTCGCTTCGAAGAGATAGCCCGCTGCCCCCAGGCGTTGCAGGACGCCATACTGTCGGTATTGTCTGACCGGGTTGTGGTGATTCCGGAACTGGCCGGGGAGGAAGGGGTCATCCTGGCCCGGGAAGGGTTCAATCTGGTGGCGACCTCGAACAGCATCGATGAGGGTGTGCATAGCATGAGTGCCGCCCTCAAGCGCCGGATGGATTTCGAAGAAATTCGGCCTATCCGCCACCTGGCTGATGAAATGGACGTCGTCCTTCGTGAGGTGGCCAAGGCGAATCGGCGTGCCGGTGTCGAGGTGGCGCTGGATGAGCCAGTGGTTGAGGTGTTGGTGACGCTGTTTCACGAATTGCGCAACGGCCAGACCCTGGATGGACGAAGCACCGACCGCCTGGCTGGCGCCGCCCTTTCAACCGCCGAAGCTGTCTCGGTGGCCCACGCGGCCAGTCTGAACGCCTGGTACTACGGTGGCGGAGCCATGACTGTGGAGCACCTGATGCACCACATCATTGGTTCTGCACTCAAGGATCAGCCGGAAGACCGGCGGCGCCTGAAGCACTATTTCGAGACCGCAGTGGCGCCCCGCAAAGGGGATCACTGGCAGCAGGCCTGGGCCCTTCGCTCACTGATCAACTGAAGCGCTGCCCTCGGTTGGCCGGGCGTCTCCGGGCGTCCGGCCCCGAATGTGAAACGCGAAAGCGAGTATTTCCGCAATCACCCGGTAAAGCTCTTCCGGGATTTCCTCGTTCAACGACAGTCTGGCGAGAATGCTGGCCAACTCGGCATTTTCATACAGCGGCACGTCGTGCTCCCTGGCGATGCGGATAATCTCTTCCGCCAGTTCCCAGGTCCCGGTTGCTGCGATAACCGGTGCCCGCTCGCCTTCGTATTTCAGGGCGACGGCTGCCGGAATGGCCGAGTCAGTCTGTTTGTTCTTCATGCCTTGGTGTCCACCAGTCGGTGTTCCAGTCGGGTTTGTGTACGCTGGGGGCTGCCGCGCCGGCAATCCAGGTCTTTTACCTCCAGCCCCAGGTCGGTCAGGCTCTGCCGAAGCAGCGGCAGTTCTTCGTGTACCTGGCGCAGGGTGCTCTGCTTCTCTGCCCACACCTGGGCACTGACGGATGGATACCGGAAAGAAACGTCGAAGTGAAGCGGCCCGGCTTCGTCCAGATCCATGGAAAGCGCCAGTCGCCATTCACTGACAGTGGCATGACCGGTGGTTCTGGCAGACTCCTCGTCCCTTTCATACTGTTCCAGCCGCAGTTGAGCCATTCGTGGTTCCTGCTGCGGCGTCAGCCAGGGCAATTCGATCAGTAGCGTGTTGATGGGTGTGCCGGGTTCGGCACCGGCCCTGGCAGTAAGCACCTGGCTATGGAGTTGATTGACGGTAATCCGGTTCAGCATGCCGGCCAGCAGGCGCAGGGCCTGTGCCACCGATATAGGTTCGGCAGTGCTGGATGATGAAGAAGCAGTGAAATTCGGGAATTGCAGAGGGGATTGAACCAGGTCGTGACTGGCAAGGGGGGGCAGCCGATTGAAGTGTTCGGGCCCCTGGCCCTGTGCAGCCAGGAGTGCGCCTGCAACCCGAGCCAGGGCCAGCTTCAGATCGGTCGGCGAACCCTGGGCCTGGCTGGAATGCAACAACCTGGATTCTGCGAAAACACCACTTTCGGTTAGCCATTGCCGGACCTGTTGGGCAATACCATCGGTCTTGCCCACGCCGGGTGCCAGGGCATCCGAGCGGGGTAGGCTGGCAAGCAGGTTCTGCAGTTGTTGCTGGGCCAGGGCAGGCAAGGGCTGGGTGGCATTCCCGGCCGGTGGTTGGCCAGGCTGTAGCCCAGGCTTCAATCCACTGGTCAGGCTTTGCAGCAGTTGCCCGAGCCCGGCCTGCAAATTCTGTTGCCAGGGCAGCCTCTGGGCCAGTGCCCGCGCAATACTTGCATCTGGCCCCGGGGCCAGTTTGCCAAGCAGTCGCAGCTCGTTGCCGGCCCGCATCACCTTGATCAGATCGCCCGCGGACAGGCCCGCGGAATCCGGGCCGGTCGAGACCGCCAGGGCACGACCACGCAACTCCAGAAGCAGTTCATGGCCACCACCTTTCTGTTGAATAATGTCGGCCACACGGGCCAGGGCGGTTTCATTATTGCTGAGCCGGAGTTGCATTAGCTGCTGCTGTGCAGATTTGAGCGGGTCTGCCCGGGGCACAGACGTTGCACCGTCCCGAAGTTCAGGGGTAGCCTGCCCGGATGAGCTCCGGGCCGCAGGCGCGTCCGGTGTTTTGACTGGAGGTTGTCCGCCGTTCAGCTTCATTGTCATGGATTTGATGTCGGGCAAGAGTATTCCGGTAACGCTTTCGTTATAATACGCCGCGCTGGCTGTGAATGCCGTGATTTCATGTTGGTACCTGCGTGACCTTCATCCATGCACCCGATGCCTGCTGCGCATCCTTCGTCCTGAAACGGGGCCACGATGTCCGAGCCGTTACTACAGGCGGTTGATCTCGAGTGTGAACGGGATGAGCGCCTGTTGTTCCAAAACCTGTCTTTCTCCATAGTGCCCGGTACGCTCACCCGTGTCGAGGGCCCCAATGGCTCAGGTAAAACCACTCTGTTACGTATTCTCGCGGGTTTGAACGATGCCTGGTCTGGAGACATTCTGTGGTGCGGGCAACCCCGGGGGCATGATTGCGAGTCGTTTCACCGAAACACCCTGTACCTGGGTCATCGGCCTGGTATCAAACCATTGCTGACACCGATGGAAAACCTGCGGGCACTGATGGCGGGACGCCGCCCGGTCAATGACGAGGTGTTGGCCCAGGCCCTGGCCGGCACTGGCCTGGCGGGGTATGAACATGTTCCCTGTCGCAACCTCTCGGCAGGCCAGCAGCGGCGGGTCGCGCTGGCCCGGTTGCTGATTGCCGACGAACCCCTGTGGTTGCTGGACGAAGTATTTACTGCCATCGACGCGGATGGCGTTCAGGCCATTGAAACCCTGCTCAAGCAACGAGCGGCAGAGGGCGGCGCCATTCTGGTCACCACCCACCATGACCTTCAGGTTGAGGGGATGGGGCGTATTACCTTGGGCGGGGGGCAGTGTGATGAATAGCTCGGCTCACCCTTTGATAAAACCGGTGGAACAGGGCGTCGGGCCGCTCAGTGCCATGGTGGCGGTATTTGCTCGTGATGTCCGGGTCGCATTCCGGCAGCGGCAGGATTTGCTTAATCCTCTTTTGTTTTTCGTCATGGTTGTCACCCTGTTTCCCCTGGGTGTCAGCCCCGAGATAGGATTTCTGAAACAGTCTGGGGCGGGCATTCTCTGGGTGGCAGCGTTGTTGTCGGTGTTGCTGTCCCTTGATCATCTGTTCCGGCACGACTTTGATGACGGCACCCTGGAGCAGCTCGTGTTGCAGCCACAGCCCCTGTTCCTGCTTATCCTGGCAAAAACACTGGCGCACTGGATGCTCACCGGGCTGCCATTGGTGGTGCTGACCCCGGTTCTGGGCGTTATGGTGCATCTGGACGGGAACTCTGTTGCAATTCTATGTCTAACGCTGCTGATCGGCACGCCGGTACTCAGCCTGATCGGCTCCATTGGTGCAGCGTTGACGCTGGGGCTACGCTCTGCGGGCGTGCTCTTGTCATTACTGATTATTCCGCTGTACATTCCCGTGCTGATTTTCGGTACCGGCACGGTGGCGGCAGCGGCTGAGGGTGCGCCGGTGGCCGGCTACCTGGCCCTGATGGGGGCATTTCTGGTGCTGGCCCTGACACTGGCCCCGTTCGCGTCCGCGGCAGCGTTGCGGATCAGCATGTCCAACAGTTAAACGCCCCGGGCACGCCCGCTGGCAAAATGAACAGTAAGACGGTGACCAACTGATGTGGCAATGGTTTCACAAATTGGGTTCCCCCAAGTGGTTCTTCGGGATTGCGACCCGGTTTATGCCCTGGCTTCTGGCCGGTGGCTTGCTCCTGCTGGCAGCGGGGCTGGTTTGGGGCCTGGCGTTTGCACCCAAGGATTACCTGCAGGGCAATAGCTACCGGATTATCTTCATCCATGTGCCCAGTGCATTCCTGGCTCAGTCCATCTACATTTCCATGGCGGTCGCGGCTGTCGTGACCCTGGTCTGGCGCATGAAGCTGGCGGATGTGTTTGTCAAAGCCATTGCTCCGGTTGGCCTGATCTTTACCTTTCTGTCCCTGTTTACCGGCGCGGTTTGGGGTAAGCCAACCTGGGGAACCTGGTGGGTGTGGGATGCAAGGCTCACCTCGATGCTGATACTGCTGTTCCTTTATGGTGGTGTCATTGCCCTGGACCGGGCGATCAACGATGAAAAATCTGCCGCCCGCGCCGTCGCCGTCCTGGTCCTGGTGGGGGTAGTGAATATCCCGATTATCAAATACTCCGTAGACTGGTGGAATACGCTCCATCAGCCCGCCACTTTCAAGCTGACCGAAAAGCCCTCCATGCCCATGGAAATGTGGGTGCCTTTGTTGCTTTCCGTTCTGGGGCTGTACCTGCTGTTTGGCTGGTTGGCCTGTATCCGGATGAAGACCGAGATTCTGATCCGCGAGCAGAGAACCCGGTGGGTAAAAGACATGGTACTGGCAGGAAGGAAATGACCGATGGCGTTTGATTCGTTCTCAGCATTTATTGCGATGGAAGGCCACGGACCCTACGTATGGGTATGTTATGCGGTCTTTGCCGTTCTGCTTGCCGGCTTGATGATCTGGTCGGTGAAACGAAATCAATCGGCCCTGGAAGATTGCCAGCGCAGACATGACACAGAAAGCCGGGCATCTGCCAAGGCAACGGGCAAAGCAGCGGCAAGCTTTACCCGAGTTGAAATTCCCCAAGACTGAAGAGCAGGTAATTCATGCATCCGATTCGTAAAAAGCGACTGACCATTGTGCTGTTCCTGGTGGCCGGGCTTGCCATTGCCGTTGGCCTGACTACCTATGCTTTGCGTCAGAATATCAATCTGTTCTACGACCCCAGTGAAATCGCCGATGGCAAGGCGCCGGTGGATGTTCGCATACGGGCTGGCGGCATGGTCGAAGAGGGCAGCGTGGTGCGTGATCCGGAGAGCCTGAAGGTGGAATTCCGGGTAACTGATTACTCCGCCTCCGTGGCCATGGAGTATGTGGGTATCCTGCCGGATCTGTTTGCCGAAGGTCAGGGCGTTGTTGCCATGGGGCGACTCAACGCGGAAGGCCGGTTTGTTGCTGACCAGGTGCTGGCCAAGCACGATGAGACCTATATGCCGCCGGAAGTAGCCGAGGCCCTGGAACGGGCTTCGAAAGGCAGGCACCAGGCTGCCGACGTAGAGAAAGCCGCGGAATCCACCGCTTACTAATCAACGACTCCGACCCCCTGTTGCTGGAGGAACCCGATGTATCCGGAACTCGGACAGCTTGCACTTATTAT
The DNA here is from genome assembly GCF_048595985.1 of Marinobacter sp. GH_1. Lineage (NCBI taxonomy): Bacteria > Pseudomonadati > Pseudomonadota > Gammaproteobacteria > Pseudomonadales > Marinobacteraceae > Marinobacter > Marinobacter sp. GH_1. The sequence goes on from NZ_CP184460.1 coordinate 1,647,745, forward strand.
CGCGCTGCTGCTGGCAGTACTCCTTTCTGTTGTCCCGTTAGCCGGGGCATTGACTGGCCGTGACAGCCTGCAGGCGTTTGCCCGCCCGCTGTCGACCGGTATGTTTGTTTTTACCGGCCTGGCTTTTGCCGTTTTGACCCATGCGTTCATGGTGGATGACTTCTCGGTTGCCTATGTCGCCAACAACAGCAACAGCATGTTGCCCTGGTACTACAAGTTCAGTGCGGTTTGGGGGGGGCATGAGGGCTCCCTGCTGCTGTGGATTCTGATGCTGGCGGGCTGGACACTGGCCGTTGCGGTATTCAGCCGGAAGTTGCCGTCTACCATGGTGTCTCAGGTATTGTCGGTGATGGGCATGATCTGTGTCGGGTTCTTCCTGTTCATTATCGTTACCTCCAATCCGTTTGACCGACTTTTGCCGAACATTCCGGCTGATGGCAGCGATCTTAACCCGTTGCTGCAGGATATTGGTCTGATTCTTCACCCGCCCATGCTGTATATGGGATATGTGGGCTTCTCAGTTGCGTTTGCCTTTGCCATAGCGGCACTGATAAACGGTAAACTGGATGCCGCCTGGGCCCGCTGGTCCCGCCCGTGGACAACGGTGGCCTGGGCGTTCCTGACCCTGGGGATCGCATTGGGAAGCTGGTGGGCCTATTACGAGCTCGGCTGGGGCGGCTGGTGGTTCTGGGACCCGGTTGAAAATGCCTCTCTGCTACCCTGGTTGTCCGGCACGGCGCTGATGCATTCGCTGGCGGTCACCGAAAAGCGCGGCGTGTTCAAAAGCTGGACCGTGCTTCTGGCCATCGTGACCTTCTCGCTGAGCTTGCTGGGTGCTTTCCTGGTCCGCTCCGGTGTGTTGACCTCAGTCCATTCCTTTGCCAATGACCCTGAGCGGGGTACGTTCCTGCTGGCCTTGCTGGGCATCACCGTGGTCGCCAGCCTGACCCTGTATGCTTTCCGGGCACCGGTGGTGCACGTTCGCTCCCGCTATGGCTCATTGTCACGGGAAATCTTCCTGCTGTTGAATAACGTGTTGCTGGTAGCGGCAACCATGCTGGTGGCGATCGGTACCCTGTACCCGCTGGTGCTGGATTACCTGAACCTGGGCAAGCTGTCGATCGGTGAACCGTTCTTCAACGCCACGTTTAGCCCTATGGCTGTGGCCACTGGCCTGTTGTTGGGCGCCGGGATCTTCTCACGCTGGAAGCGCACCGACGGTGGCTGGTTGGCTCGTAAGCTGCTCTGGCCCCTGGCGGTCAGCGTGCTGGTTACCACCGCAGTGATGCTGGTGTATGGCGGCTTTGCCCCCTGGGCCTTTGCCGGCGTATTCACCGCGGTCTGGGTAACTATGGCCACGGCTTGGGATCTATGGGACAAGTCCGCATCGAAAATGGGCCGCTGGTACGGTCTGAAGCGCCAGTCCCGCAGCTATTACGGCATGGTCTTCGGGCACCTTGGCCTGGCAATGGTCATTGCAGGGGCCACCGTGGTGTCCAACTATGGCATCGAGCGGGATGTACGCATGGTGCCAGGTGGTTCCGCTGAGGTCGGCGACTACACCGTGGTGTTCAACTACATCGGTGAGCGCCAGGGGCCAAACTTCAGGGCTGAGTATGGTGAGTTCGATGTGTTCCTGGATGGCAAGCAGGTTGCCAGCCTACACCCCGAAAAGCGTCATTACCCGGTGGGCATGAGTGTGATGACCGAGGCGGCAATCGACGCCGGACTGTTCCGCGATGTCTTTATCGCCATCGGTGAGCGCATCAGCGATGAAGCCTGGGCCATCCGCCTTCAGTACAAGCCCCTGGTTCGCTGGTTGTGGCTTGGCTCTTTGGTCATGGCTATTGGTGGCTTCCTGGCCATTTCTGACAAGCGTTACCGTATTCGAGTCCGCTCAGAGGCCAAAGACCCCGCATCGACTGGTGAAACCGGCGCTGCGGGCAGTAAGCCTGCGGAGGCCAACGCATGAGACGGGTAATGCTCTTCATGCCCCTGGTGGTTGCCCTGGTGGTGGGAATCTTGCTGGCCTCCGGCATTGGCAAGGATCCCTCGGAACTGGAGTCGGCCCTGATCGGCAAACCGGTACCGGAATTCAACCTGGAAAACCTGCGGGAGCCAGGGGAAATGCTGGACCAGTCCCTGTTCCGGGGTGACGTTTCCTTGCTGAACGTATGGGCCGAATGGTGCCCGGCCTGCTGGGATGAGCATGAAGATCTGATGTGGCTGGCCAACGAAAAGGGGATTCGCATCATCGGGTTGAACTACAAGGACCAGAAAGAAAATGCGTTCCGTTTTCTTGGTCGCCTGGGCGACCCGTACCAGACCATTATTTTCGACCCACGGGGTACCCTTGGGTTTGATCTCGGGGTGTACGGCGCTCCGGAAACCTTCGTTATTGACGCCCAGGGAGTGGTTCGTTACCGCCACGTGGGCGTAGTCAACGAGCGGGTGTGGGAAGAGATCCTGTTACCTGTGATCAATCAGGCCAAGGGGAATAGCTGATGCGATTTATGCCTGTGATCCTGGCGGCACTGCTGGCGTTTGCACTCCCTGTCTACGCAGAGGCGCCACCCGAATTCTACGATTTCGATACCCAGGCTGAGGAGCAGCGCTTCAGAAACCTGATTGCTGAGTTGCGTTGTCCCAAGTGCCAGAACCAGAACATAGCGGATTCCAACGCGCCTATCTCCAAGGATATGCGTGACCAGGTCTACCTGATGATGCAGGCAGGTGCCACCAATGACGAGATTGTTGGCTCTCTGGTTGACCGCTTCGGTGAGTTCGTCAAATACAAACCACCGGTTGATCGTCGAACCATCATACTTTGGGCATTTCCTGCCATTGCGGTGTTTGGTGGCCTGCTGATTGTTGCGGGTGTGGTGCTCAGGTCCCGGGGGCGGGATTCGAACGAGCCGCCGCTGAGCCCGGAGGAAAAAGCACGAGTCGAACAGATGCTGGCTGACAAGGATCAGTCGTCACGTAGCTGATTCCGGTAATACATTTTCAACTGTGATGATATCTCCATGACCGAAACATTCTGGATTGCCGCAACGGTACTCATTCTCCTGGCTTTGGCGTTTGTACTGTACCCGGTCTTTTTTCATCGTTCGAAAGCGAGACTGGAAACCGATCTGAGAAACCAGAATCTGCTTGCCTATCGCAGCCGGCTGAAAGAGCTGGATAACGAGCATGAGTCGGGTATTCTCGATGACGAAACCTATGGACTGCTCAAAGACGAGCTGGCAGGTGCCATGCTGGATGACGTGCCGGAGAATGCGGTGCCGGAGAAACGCATTCCGGGGCGCCGAAGCGCGATGGTGGTGGGCTTGGCGACAGTCCTGTTGCTGCCTGCGGGTACGTTTCTGGCCTATGATCGCTGGGGAGCCATGGAGCAGCTTGAGCAGTACCTGACCATGCAGGAGATGAATGCGTCTGATGGTGAGCAGGTGGCCCGGGTATCGGAACTGGCCGAGCAGTTGCGCACCCGACTGGAGGCCAATCCGGATAATGCTGACGGTTGGGCTATGCTGGGCCAGACCTACATGCGCATCGAACGCTATGAAGATGCGGCCCGAGCGTTCCAGCGGTTGGCGTCGGTTGTTGAAGAAGACCCGGCATCCAGCGCTGTCGCCCACGGTCTTGCCGCACAAGCTCTTTTCTTTACCACCCAGGGTGAGCTGACTCCGGAGGTTCTGGAATCTATTGAGGCGGCGCAATCGCTCAACCCGGATGAGGTGAACTCTTTGGGATTGCTTGGCATCAGCGCATTCAGCCAGCAGGACTATCGGGCGGCGATTGACTACTGGGAGCGGATTGTCGAGGTAGCGCCGGATCACCCGCAGATTGCCTCAATTCGCGGTGGCATTGACGAGTCCTACCGGCGCCTGGGGCAGCAGTCCCCAGCGTCAGAGCAACGCTCCGAACCAGAGGTGGCTAGTGGCCCGGGTGTTTCTTTGCGGGTATCGCTGGATGAAGATCTGCAGGACCAGGTCCCTGCCGATACTGCATTGTTCATTTTTGCCCGGTCAGCGGGTACCAGCCAGGGGGCACCGGTGGCGGTTGCCCGTCTGACCGCCGGCGCCTTGCCGGCGGATATCCGGCTGGATGATCGCTATGCGATGTCACCGGAAACCACCATTTCAGCCGAGCAAGACGTGGTGATTATTGCGCGCCTCAGTCGCAGCGGCAGTGTCAACCCCCAGCCGGGAGACTGGCAGGGCAGGGTAGAGGCCCAGGTGCTGTCATCGGATGCCCAAGGTGAGCCCGTTCAGCTGGTGATCAATCAGGAGCTCACCAACTGAGCCTCCGAGTTCCCTGCGGCCGGCTCCGTCAGTGTGACAGGCCGGCCGGATACAGTGGCGGCAAACCTGCTGTGTCGGTCGGGACCGCCTGACGGTTTCTCAGGTCTTCCAGGCACCTGGTCAGCTCTTTGGTTACAAGGTCGCCATGGGATGGTGAATGATTGGAGAACAGCCTTTCCTGAAACCGCCCGACCGATTTCGCCAGGCCCGGGTCCCCGCTAAAGTCTATGACATCCTCCACAGTGACGAAATCCTGACCGGGAAATCGCAGTCTTGCCCATGTCACCATAAGCCCGGTGGTCTGGGCCGAGAGGCCATCAATGGCCGCCTTGAGCTTGGCGAAAGCCTGTCGTTCGCTTGCATCCTCCGGATGACTCTCGTGATGTGCTGGAGCCTGCCGCTTGCGGGAGTACCACCACAACCCCGCCGTGGCCAGCCACAAGCCTGCCAGAACGAGGCTGGAGATGAACCATGGTGACACCCCGGCAGCGCCAGATGGCGTAGTCACAGTTGCCTCCGGCAGCGAGTCCGGCGTTGGTCCGGACTCCGATAAGGGCGCGGCGACCACGGCGCTTCCACCGGCGATGGCGTAACGGCGTGTTGGCAATTCCGCGTATTCGAGCTCGTCGGTCTGGGTGTTCCACCAGGGGATACGGATTGCAGGCAGCACGGCTTCGCCAGATTGCACCGGCACCAGGGCAGCGACCTGCTGCAGGGTCGAGCGCAGGCCGTCTGTGGTGGTTTCCGTGTTTCTCAGTGGCTGTTCCGGGTAACTGCGGATGGCATCGGGTACCGCCTGGGGCAGTGCCGGCAGGGCTTCGGACGGCAGGCCAACGGCTTCCAGTGTCAGTTTTCGGTTCAGGTTGGTGCCCGCCTGAAGTTCACCGGAGGGTGGCAGTCCTTCATCGGTCAGGTTCAGTTGGCTGGCAGGTAGCCAGGTTTGATTGGCGGGATAGCTGTCGGGTACCGGCTTCACCCGTACCTCGAAAAGCTCCTGGCGGTCCCGCAGAAAGCGGAGCTGGCCGGAGGCGTCACGGGCTTGTCCTTCAAAACGAATGGGGGGTAGTGTCAGCTCACCCGGTTGTTGCGGGAAAATGGCGTAGCGTCGCTCTACCACCCGGTAGCGAATACCATCGCGGTAGCGAGCGTATTCCCGCTGTTTGCCCAGGGGCTCGATGATTGCGTCGGGATGTTCGGGTTCTGAAAGCTCGCCTCGAATCAGGTTTCCGGAAAAAAACAGCTGGATGGTCAGCACCAGCTGTTCCTGAACATACACCTCGGCTTTGTCCGCTGCCAGCTCAATAAAACTGTCCCTGGCCGCGGCGGGTTGATTGGGTGGGGTGCCGTCGGTCACTTCAACGGTGACAGGGGATGAGCTGGTGTCCTTGAAGGTCAACGCCGGGATGGTCAGGGTGCCGGTGCGGGTGGGCGCCAACTGGTAGGTCCAGGTAATCTCGCCAACCATGTCGTTATTGACCGTTTGCACGCTGTAACGCTGGTTCCGGGCAAGAATTTCGAAATCCGGTTCAACCTTCTCGATATCCGGTGATGGCAACTGAGAAAGATCGAAGTTGAACAGGTTGTTCAGGTTGATGTCGATTTTCATCGAGCCTTTGACCGTCAGTGTAAGGACTTCCCCCTGATACAGTTGGGTGCGGTCTGGCTCCACCGACAGGGTGTCTGCCAAGGCCGAAGAGGCTGTCAGCAACACGAGCAAGCCCAGACGGCTGATGGTTCTTAGAAAGCGTTTTACCATGGTGTGTCGCCCTCGTCCGGTGTGGTCTGACGTTGTTGGTGTTGCTGCAGGAATTTGCGCTGCAGTAGTCCGCCCGGGTTGTCTGGAATCCGTCTGAGCCATTGCTCCTGGCCTTGGGTGAGGGGCTGCTCAGAGATGGCTGCTGGTGCCTCGGCGGTCTGCTCGCCGGTGTCCTGCTCTGTGTTGTCAGACGGTTCCTGCGGCTCGCCCTCGGCTGTGTCCTGTTCGGGCTCGCCATCGCTCTGATCGGTGTCATCGGGCTGATCAGCATCTGGCTGCCGGGACTGGCCGGGGTCATTGCCCTGATCGTTCTGTTCCGATTCTGAACCTTCGCCCTGCTGTGAATCCTGGCTCTGGTCACCGGAACTGTCTTGCTGGTCCTGATTATCCTGGCTCTGATCACTGTTCTGCGAACTTGAGTCCTGCTGTTGTTCCAGCAACTGCTTGACCAGTTCATGGTTGGCCCGGGCATCTTCGAAGTCGGGTTGATCATTCAAAGCCTCTTGGTAGGCGTCGAGAGCCTGCTTCAGTTGTCCAGCCCGGGCCAGGGCATTGCCTCTGTTGTAATGGCCAGCGGCGCCGGGTTGGTCTGCGAAGGCCTGGGCGGCGTCATCGAATCTGCCATCCCGGTACAGGGCGGAGCCCCGCCAGCCTGGTTTCTGAAGCAGATCAGCGGCCCGCGCCGGGTTCTGCTCGATCAACTCCGGACCTCTCTGGTCCTCTCGCTGCCAGAACCCGCCCCAGTCAAATGCCATTACCGGGCGGGGAGTCAGGGCCAGTGGCAGTATGGCCATTGCGCAGACGGCAAACGCCCCTTTTCGCCAGCCCAGCAGTAACAGGGGCAGTGCAAGCCACAACAACCAATAACCATCATCCTGCCAGCGGTTAACGGTCAGACCATCCTCACCCCGGGACCAGTCATCACTAACCTCGGGTTGCAATCGCAGTTGCCGGATGTCGGTGTCACCCAGAGTCAATTCGTGGCTGAACCCACGGTTTTCCCGAGCCAGTCTGGCAAGGCTGTCCGGATCGGCCCGGGTGATGACAATATTACCGTTATCCCTGATAAAGCCTCGCTTGGCCAGGGGAATGGGACCACCCTCCCGGGAGCCCACTACCAGAGTGTTCAGGCTGTACGGGGTGCCTTGCAACCGGGCACGGATATCGTTGTGGTGGCGGGCCGGTACGTCATCAGCAATCAGCAGAATGCGGCCCTGGCCAGGAGCGCCCTGCTCCAGAAGCTCGACAGCGCGCTTTATTCCGAGGTCAGCCCGATTGCCCTGGGCGGGCATGATGGTTGGCTCCAGCACGTTGAGCATGGCCTCTATGGTGCGGCGATCTTCGGTCAGAGGTGTCACAACATGGGCATCACCGGAATAGACCAACAGGCCGGTCAGGCCTCCTTCCCGGACACTCAGGATGTCCCGGATCTTGCGCTTGGCCAGAGTCAGACGGTCTGGTTCAACATCCGTTGCCAACATGGATAACGACAGGTCCAGTACGATCACCAGGCTGTCTTCGGGCTGTTTCAACGGCGTTGGTGCCTGGCGCCAACTTGGGCCTGAAAGTGCTATCGACAGGGCGAGGATGCCGAGGCTGAGTGGTAGCAGGGGAGAGATGGTCCGGGCCCCTGGTTGCTGCCCCTGACGCCGGATCAAAGGGTTCAGCAGCGCTGGCGGAATATAGTGCTCCCAGCCGGTGCCACCGTGCCGCAGCCGGTGGCGCATCAGGTACAGCAGGGGTATGGTCAGTGCCAGCAGCAGCCACAGTGGGCGGATCAGGTGAAAATCAGCCATGGTCTGCCCCCGGGTCGTTTGCCTTGTGCCGGATACTCCCGCCAAGCCGTGTCGCCAGCAGGAGCAGCCAGAGGCCGGCCGCTGCGCTGGCAGGCCAGACATAAAGTTCGGTGACGGGGCGATAGAATTGCCCGTCCTGTTCAATGGGCTCCAGTTGGTTGATGCTGTCGTAGATCATTTCAAGTTCCGGCAGGCTGCGGGCCCGGAAGTACCGCCCGCCAGTTTGCTCGGCCATTCGGGTCAGCAGGTCTTCGTCCAAGTCGCGGGAGGGGTTGACCCGTCGGGTTCCCAGCAGGCCTCGCTGGACCATGGAATCCGCTCCGATGCCGACGGTATAGACCCTGACGCCTGCTGCCTGGGCAATCTCGGTGGCTTTGTCCGGCGTGATCTGGCCTGCTGTGTTGGCGCCGTCTGTCAGCATTACCACCACCCTTTGGTCGTGGGGCCGGTCGCGCAGTCGTTTGACCGACAGGCCGATGGCATCACCAATAGCGGTTGCCCGCCCCGCCATGCCGATGCCGGATTCATGCAACAAGGTGCGTACGGTTTCCCGGTCAAAGGTCAGGGGAGCCTGCACATAGGGCTCGGTACCGAACAGGATAAGCCCAAGCCGGTCACCCTCCCGGTGGTCAATAAATTCATCCAGTACCCGTTTTACCGCCTCCAGCCGGTCGATGCCACGACCGTGCAGGACCATGTCTTTCTCATCCATACTCGGGGAGATATCCACCACCAGCATCAGGTCACGACCACTGACCGGCATCTGGACCTGTTCGCCGACATGCTGGGGCCTGGCAATGGCCACCACCAGGCAGAGCCAGGCCAGCAACAACAGCAGTTGCCGCCATCGGGGTGTCGCCTGACCACTGCTGCTGACTCCAGGTAACCCGGAAAGCCAGTGGCCGACAGGAATCACCGGTGCATCGGCTGCCTGATTGCTGTGTCGGCGGATCAGAAACAGCAAAGGCAGAAGTGCCAATAGCAGAAGCCAGGGATAAGCAAGGCTCATGATATCTGTGCCTCCAGCCAGAGGGCTGCGAAATCCAGCGCCTGGTTTGGATCGGCGGTTGGTCTGGGTTGCCAGGTGCTGGCGACCATGGCTTCCACCACCGGGCGGGAAGCGATCCGGTTGTCAGGTGCGGTTGCCAGCAAAAAGTTTATCCACTGTTCGCCAGACATGGCTTGCGGATTCTGCTTGGGGTGCACTTGCCGAGCCACCCGTTTCAGGAATGTGTTGAGTTTACCAAACCACTCAGGGGTTTTGCTGGCGCAGGCCTCAAGTTCCGTCAACAGGCTCCGGGCGTCACGGCGCCACGCGGTTTTTCGGCGCTGCCGCCGCCACAGCGTTACCGCGACCGCAAGACCGATGGCGCACACGATTGCCAGAAACCACCAACCGGGCGCCGGCGGCCAGATTCCGCCCGTGTCCGGAAGGTGGATATCCCGCAGTTGGGCCAGTGGGTCCTGTCCGTTCATCCGATGCGACCTCCCGGGCCCAGCAAAATACGTAGTGCGGCGGCAGGTTCCTGTTGAGTCAGTACCGTGGCTGCCTGCACCCCGGAGGTGCGGAAGCAGTCAGATAGCTGCCGTTCGTGGGAGGCTACTTTTTCGCGCCATGCCCTCTGGAAGGCCGTGTTGGAGGCATCGAACCAGATGGGGCCATCCGGGCCGGCAACGGCGAAACGCCCGCTAGGTGGTAACTCGTTTTCCAGAGGGTCAAGAATACGGATGGCGCTGACGCTGTTGTGCCTGGCCAGTGCACCCAACAGGCTGGTTGTTGTGTCTGTGACCGTCATGAAATCGCTGATCACAAAAATCCGACTGCCGGTATGGGCCACCCGGCGGGCCTCTGCCAGTGCGGTATCAAGCCGGTGTTCGTTAGCGGCGGACGGGGCGGGCGGTGAGTCAGACCGGTGCTGCAGGCCGGCCACCTGGTCCAGCAGGCGCAGTACCGATTTCTGACGCCGTGCCGGGCGCAGTACTTCCAGTTTCTCACTGTTGAACACCAGTCCACCTACCTGGTCACCGGCCCACAACGCAAGCCAGGCGAGCAATGCTGTGAGCTGGGCACAACGTACCTGCTTGTAGGCGCCGGCACTGGCGAAAAACAGGGTTGGGCCCAGGTCAGCGATCAGCAGAACCGGCCGCTCCCGTTCTTCTTCATACAATTTGGTATGGGGAGCCTGACGCCGGGCGGTTACCCGCCAGTCGATACTCCGGATATCGTCCCCGGGCTGATACTGGCGAACTTCGGAGAAGGTCATTCCACGGCCTCGCTGGCGAGATTGCCGGAGGCCAGACTGGCGGGACCGCACCGGCCGTGCCGAAGGCAGCTTCAGTGCCCGGGCGTCAGCCTGCAGTCTCACCAGCTCTTGCAAGGTGATGTGGGTGGCGGGAATTGCGTTAGCCATGCTGTCGTTACTGCCTCCTGCTGCAGGTAACTTCAGGCTGTCACCGGAACCTGGTCAATCAGTCTCTGGAGCACGGTGTCTGCGGTCATGCCTTCAGCCTCGGCTTCAAAGGTCAGCAAAATCCGGTGCCGGAGCACATCAAAGGCCATAGTCCGGACATCGTCCGGTGTGACGTAATCCCTGCCGTCCAGCCAGGCCAGGGCGCGGGCGCAACGGTCCAGCGCAATGGTGCCACGGGGGCTGGCGCCGAATGCGGTCCAGCGGGCCAGTTCCGGGTCCAGGCTGGCGGCATCCCGGGTGGCGAGAATCAGGGCTAACAGGTACTGCTCAACCGGTTCTGCCATGTAGATATCCGATACCGCCTGACGTGCAGACATCACCTGATCCTCTGTTAGACGAATGTCTACGTTCGGGATTCCCTGACGGTAGTCGCTGCGGGCAAGGTGCAGAATCTGTTTCTCGGCATCGGCAGACGGGTAGTGAATCACCACATGCATCAGGAAACGGTCGAGTTGGGCTTCCGGCAGCGGGTAGGTGCCTTCCTGCTCGATCGGGTTCTGGGTGGCCATCACCATGAACAGTTTGGGCAATGCGAAGGTCTGCATGCCAACACTGATCTGGCGCTCACCCATGGCTTCCAGCAGGGCGGACTGAACCTTGGCCGGTGCGCGGTTGATTTCATCGGCCAGCACGAGGTTGTGAAAGATGGGCCCGCGCTGGAACTCGAACAGGCCGGTCTCAGCCCGATAGATCTCGCTGCCTGTGACGTCGGAGGGCAGTAGATCCGGGGTGAACTGGATACGGTGAAAATCACCCTCAAGGTGGTCGGAGAGTGCTTTTACGGCGGTGGTTTTGGCCAGGCCGGGGGCACCTTCCACCAGTAAATGGCCATCAGCCAGCAAGGCAATCAGCAGCCGGTCTACCAGTTTCTCCTGGCCGATGATGCGTTTTGCCAGTTGTGCTCGGAGGTCACCAAACGTTTGCTGTAACGACATGAAATTCTTTGCTCTTGGTTCTTGATAGTCCAGCGGGCGCGGGACGAAATTCTGCGTAAGTAGTTGCCGCAGTTTTGGTGTCTGGCCGGCAAAAATCAAGGGCTTGACTATGCTTATGTGACGATACCCTGATTACGTTTATTTCACACAAACCAGAGGTTGGATATGAATGCGCTGACAATCGCCAGCAAGGATCAGTTTTTTGAACAGTTGGCCGATGCGTTCTCAGAGAAGATTGCGAAGACCGAGGCAAAAAAGATAGCGGAATTCGCCCGACAGCATTATGCGCATGTTCCTCTCGAGGAATTGGTGAGTCGCCGGTTTTCGGATACCTATGGTGCGATGCTTTCGGCGTGGCAGTTTATCCAGAAACGTAATGCCGAGGCGACACCTGTTTCAGTATTCAATCCCGATCTGGAAAGCGACGGATGGCAGTCCACTCATACCGTTATTTTCATCTTGCACCCTGACATCCCGTTCCTGATTGATTCGCTACGAATTGCCATTAATCAGCGTGAGATCGGGACGCACTCGATTCAATACTCGATCCTGAATGTGCAGCGGGACAAGGATGGCAAGCTCAAGAAGTTGTTATCCACTAAAAAGGCGACGGCGGGCGCCGCCTACGAATCGTTTATTGTCCTGGAGATAGACCGGCACAGCGCGCCGGAAGATCTGCGTAACCTTGAGGATGCCCTGCAGAATGTGCTCCACGAAGTGCGGATTGCCGTGGAGGACTTTCCGGTTGTCAAAAACAAGGTGAGTGAGATTCTTTCCGAACTCGAGGCCACGACGGCTGGCATCAGTGACGAAGGAAAGCAGGAGGCGAAGGCCTTCCTGCAGTGGTTGGTGGAAGATCACTTCACGTTCCTGGGCTATGACGAGTATGACTTCGCGAAGGACAAACAGGGCATGGTGGTCCGCCGGGTGGAAAATTCGGAGCTGGGTATTCTGCGGGTTAACAACGAGCGCCCTGACAAGGTTCGCCTGAATGAGCTGCCCCAGCGAACCCGGCACGAGATGACCCGCACGGACGATATTTTCATCTTTGCCAAGTCGGCCCAGCGTTCCCGGGTACATCGCCCGGCGTACCCTGATTACATCGCAGTCAAGAAATTCAACAGCAAAGGGGAAGTGGTTGGCGAGCGGCGGTTCCTGGGGCTGTACACGGCCCGGGTTTACAACGAGCGGCCCGATGAAATCCCCCTGCTGCGTCGGAAGTTCCAGAGTGTCATGAAACGTTCCGGTTTCCTGACCGACGACTACGCAGGCAAGGAGCTGGAGCAGATACTCACTCTGTATCCCCGAGACGAACTGTTCCAGATTGAAACCGACGAACTGTTGAGGGTGGCCAAGAGTATCCTGTACATCCAGGAGCGCCGTCGAATTGAGCTGTTCATGCGCGAAGACGTCTACGGCCAGTTTGTGACCTGTCTGGCGTTCTTCCCCCGTGATATCTACAACACCGAGCTGCGTTTGAAGGTTGAGCAGGTACTCCTGGACCGGCTGGAAGCGGAAGACATCGAGTTCGTTACCCACTTCTCCGAATCGGTGCTGGCCCGTGTACAGTTCACCATCCGGGTGCCGCAGGTTGAAAACCGGCAGTTGCCGCTGGCGGAAATCCGGGACAAGGTCATTGAACTGGCGCAATCCTGGCGTGATGGCCTGTATGAGGCGCTAAGTGAAGCCTACGGAGAGGAATACGGTAACGAGATGTACCGGGTATGGGCCGGTGGCTTCCCGGCGAGCTATACCGATATGTTCTCTCCCCGGCGGGCGGCTATTGATTTGGAGCACATTGTCGCCTCGGCCCGTAACGATGACCTGGCCATGAGTTTTTACCGGGCGCTGGAGGAAGACGAGAGCACCCTGCACTTCAAGCTGTTCTATCCGGATGAGCCGCTACCCCTCTCGGATGTGATGCCGATTTTCGACAATCTTGGCTTCCGCGTCATCGGAGAGCACCCCTTCGAAGTCATCGACCGTACCGGCAAGACGGTATGGATTCACGATTTCACCCTGCAGGCCCATTCCGGCAGCGTGGTCGACATTCATCGCATTCGTCCGATCTTCGAGGAGCTTTTCCGCCGGGTATGGCACGGTGAGGCGGAGAACGACGCCTTCAACCGGATGATGCTGTCGTCCTACATGAGCTGGAGGGAAATCGCGCTGTTGCGGACTTATGCCCGCTATATGCGCCAGATCCGCTTCTCCAATAGCCAGACCTTTATCTCCAACACCCTGGTGAACCACGTCAGTCTGACCCGGACACTGTTGGAGCTGTTTGAGATCCGTTTCAATCCGGACCGGTTCCAGAGCCGGGGCAAGTGCGAAGCGGCTCAGCAGAAGCTGGAAATTGAGTTCAATGCCGGCCTTGATGAAGTTGAGAACCTCAGTGAAGACCGGGTGCTGCGGCTGTTCATGGAACTGATGCAGGCCACGTTACGCACCAATTATTACCAGCCGGATGCCGACGGTCAGCCGAAGCCTTACATCAGCGTGAAGTTTGACCCAACCCGGATACCGGACATGCCGTTGCCCATGCCCATGTTCGAGATCTTCGTTTACTCGCCGAGGGTTGAGGGTGTGCACTTGCGTGGCGGTAAAGTGGCCCGTGGTGGCCTGCGCTGGTCCGACCGTTTCGAGGACTATCGCACTGAGATTCTGGGCCTGGTCAAGGCCCAGCAGGTGAAGAATGCCGTCATCGTGCCTGTTGGCGCGAAAGGTGGTTTTGTGGCCAAGCGCCTGCCAGATCCTTCGGACCGCGAGGCGTTCCAGGCGGAGGGTATTGCTGCCTACAAAACATTCATTCGCGGGTTGCTGGATATCACTGACAATCTGGTGGATTCGGCCATTGAGCCGCCGCAGCGGGTTATCCGTCACGATGACGATGATCACTATCTGGTGGTTGCTGCGGACAAAGGCACGGCGACCTTCTCGGACATTGCCAACGGATTGGCGGCCGAATACGGCTTCTGGATGGGCGATGCGTTCGCCTCTGGTGGCAGTAATGGCTATGACCACAAGAAAATGGGCATCACCGCCCGGGGTGCCTGGGTGTCGGTTGAGCGGCACTTCCGCGAAATGGGCATCAACCCCGCGGTAGACGAATTTTCTGCCATTGGTATTGGCGACATGGCCGGCGACGTTTTCGGTAATGGATTGCTGTGCTCAGAGAAAACACGACTGGTAGCGGCCTTCAACCACATTCACATTTTCATCGATCCCAACCCGGATGCTGAAAAGAGCTTCAAGGAGCGTAAGCGGCTGTTTGAGTTACCCCGTTCAGCCTGGACCGATTACGATGCCAAGCTGATTTCCAAGGGGGGTGGCGTATTCAGCCGGAGCGCCAAGTCCATTCCGGTCAGCCCGGAGATGAAAAAACTGCTGGGTATCAAGGCCGACCGTGTGCCGCCCAATATGCTGATTAGCCACATTCTCAAGGCGGAAGTGGATCTGCTTTGGGTGGGTGGTATTGGCACCTATGTAAAATCTGCCTCTGAAAGCCACTCCGATGTAGGCGACAAAGCCAACGATGGCCTTCGAGTCAACGGCGGTGAGCTGCGCTGCAAGGTGGTCGGAGAGGGCGGTAACCTGGGCTTTACCCAGCTCGGGCGCATCGAATACGCCTTGAAAGGCGGTCGGCTGAATACCGATTTCATCGATAACTCTGGCGGTGTGGATTGCTCGGACCATGAAGTGAACATGAAGATCCTGCTCAACCGTGCGGTCGCCATGGGCGATCTCACCGGCAAGCAGCGCAATATCATGCTCGAAGAAATGACCGACGATGTTTCCGCATTGGTGCTCAAGAATAACTACCGCCAGACCCAGGCCATCAGCATCGCCAGTATCGATACGGCGCCACGCCTGGAAGAGTATCGCCGGCTGATGAATACCTTCGAAGGTCAGGGCAAGCTGAACCGGGATCTGGAGTTTCTGCCGGACGACGAAGCGTTGTCGGAACGCAAACTGGCCAAGAAGGGCCTGACCCGACCTGAATTGTCGGTGCTGATTTCCTATGTCAAAGGCGACCTGAAACAGACCTTGATTGACAGCGACCTGCCGGATGACCCGCTGCTGGCCGGGGAAATGTACAAGGTGTTCCCGAAGGAACTCACCAAGCGGTTTTCCTCAGAGCTTGGCGAGCACCAGTTGCGGCGGGAGATCATCGCGACGCAGATTGCCAACGATATGGTTAACCACATGGGTATCACCTTTGTTGAGCGGCTGAACCAGTCAACGGGCGCGGATGCGGCATCCATTGCCCTGGCCTGGATTATTGCCCGCGACGTCTTCCGCATTGACAACTGGTGGGACCGCATTGAAGCACTGGATTACCATGTGTCGGCCAGTTTGCAGATAGAACTGATGCAGGACCTGATGCGCCTGATGCGACGGGCTGTGCGCTGGCTGCTTCGCAATCGCCGGGCAGAGCTCAATATCCAGAGCCATATGGAACGCTTTGCCGACAGTGTCTGGGCGATCACGTCCAGCCTGCCAGAGTACCTGGGTGAGCAGGCGTGTGCCGTCTGGGAAAAACGCCATTCGGATTTGGCCAGTGCTGGCCTGCCAAAAGACCTTGCCCAGGTACTGGCTGGTACCGGGTATCTGTATTCATCCCTCGGCATTATTGAAGCTCAGGAGGCAACCGGTATGCCACTCAAGACCGTGGCCAACCTCTACTATGACCTGGGTGAGCGGCTTGATCTGAACTGGTTCGCCAACTCGATTGCGGTGCTGACACCGAATTCCCATTGGCAGGCGCTGGCCCGTGAGAGCTTCCGGGAAGATCTGGATTGGCAGCAACGGGCCCTGACGACGGGCGTTCTTAAGCTGGCCAGAAAACCCGAGGATGTCATGGTCAGTGTGGACGCCTGGCAGGTGAAGCATCAGCCCATGATTGATCGCTGGAAAGCCATGCTGGCCGAGCTGAAGAGTGCCCGGGAGCCCGAATACGCAATGTTTTCAGTGGCTTTGCGGGAGCTGTTGGACCTGGCCCAGAGCACCATGCATCAGTCGCCCGAAGACGCCAAGACCAACTGACTATTGCGTTATGCTGTTGATTCCCGTTCAATCCCGGGCGGGAATCAATGCCGGGAGACGTGTGAATGCCACACCTGCAACATTTATTGGAGAAAAACCGTGCCTGGGCAGACGGTATCAAAGCGGGCGATCCGAAGTTTTTCGAGCGCCTGAAAAACCAGCAGGCACCGGAATATCTCTGGATCGGGTGTGCAGACAGCCGGGTGCCGGCCAACCAGATTGTCGATCTTATGCCGGGGGAATTGTTCGTGCACCGCAATGTGGCGAACGTGGTGGTGCATACGGATTTTAATTGCCTGTCGGTGCTTCAGTTTGCGATTGACGTGCTGAAGGTCAAACACATCATGGTTGTTGGCCACTATGGTTGCGGTGGGGTGCGTGCAGCGCTGCTGAACGAGGGCTTTGGCCTGATTTCAAACTGGCTGCGCCATGTACAGGATGTTCGGGACCGCCACCAGTCCGTTCTGGATGCCTTGCCGACGGTTGAAGACCGGGTGGACCGCCTGTGTGAACTGAACGTGTTGGAACAAGTAGCCCACGTGTGCCAGAACAACATTCTCCTGGAGGCATGGCGCCGTGGCCAACCCCTGACCGTCCACGGGTTTGTCTACGATGTGGCCGATGGCCTGCTGCGTGACATGGGGCTGGCGATCACCGGTGAAGAGGAGCGGGAGAAGGTTCGTCAGAAAAATCTTCAGGCGCTGGTGGAGCGACCGGTTCGGTCAGGTCGTCAAAAAACATGACACCTTAAATGTCAAAAAGTGTCAAAGAATCGTGACGAGCGTCACTTGTTGACCCTTGGCGTCATCACAGATGGTCACCCCTGTGTTTGGTACAGTAGCTACTGTAGTAATGAGGGAGGTGACCATGAAAGAACTGATGCAAAAGGCCCTGAGTGCAATCGAAGCTCGCCGAAACGCGGGCACGGCTATGAGTAGCAATCGGCAGGACAGCAAGCGAAGCGAACCTCGCCCCCAGGAAGACTGGGGAATGTCACCGGAAGATGCACTGCGTGTCGGCACGGTTGCTCGATACAAGTAAGGCCTTCACCAGGTGCCCACTGGTGTTCTGATTTACCGTTCCGTTTCCCTTTCTGATAAAGCCCTGATGTGCCGCGATGGCAGACTCAGGGCTTTTTTCCGGTTAGCATAGCGCCTTTTACGATCTCCAACGGGCTTGCTATCCATGTCTGCACTGACCAATACCCACGACGTTCTTCTTCGTAACCGAGATCTGTTACAGGGACGGCTTGCCTTACTGGGTGTTACTGAGCCTCTTGTACTGTCTCAATGTGGTGACAGTGGCCTGGCCATGAGTGAGCATGCGGGCGTATACAGCGCACTGGCACAGCGGTCTGGTTGGAAGGCCTGTTTTGGCTACGACACCGATGGTCTGGCCGCCGCAGATTACGACACGGTTGTGGTTTTTCTGCCCAAGGCCCGGGCGGAGCTGGCTTTGCGCCTGACAATGGCTCGGTTTCTGGGTTGTGATGGCGCCAGGTTGGTGCTGATTGGCGAGAAGAAAGAAGGCATCGGTGGTGCGGTCAAACAGTTCAACGAAGTGGCTTCCGATACGGGCAAGGTGGACAGTGCCCGGCATTGTCAGGTCTGGGTCGGCACGAATAGTCAGCCCCTGTCGGTGTTTGATGTTCGTGAATGGATCAGCTGGAGCGAGCTCGAGTGTGCAGGCGTTGAAATCGCCGTGGCTGGACTGCCGGGGGTATTCAGTGAAGGGGAGCTGGATGCGGGCACGCGGATGCTGCTTGAAACCTTGGCGGAGTCGCCCTTGAAGGCGGAGCGCGTGCTCGACTTTGCCTGTGGCGCCGGCGTGATCGGTAGCTGGTTGCAGGGCTTTGCCAAACGGCAGGGGCGCTCACCGGTGACAGTGGACGGCGTGGATGTCCAGGCCCAGGCTGTGCTTTGTTCCGAAGCCACCTATGCCAGGGCAGGCCTGCATGGCCAGATCTACGCTGCCGACGGGCTTTCGACCCTTGGAGGGCGGTGGCAGGCGGTAGTGACCAATCCGCCGTTCCACAGCGGGGTCAAAACCGACACGTCCATGACCGAGCAGTTTCTCCGGGATGTGGCTGGTCACCTGGTGCCCGGAGGGGAGTTGCGACTGGTGGCAAACAGTTTCCTGCCCTATGAGGGCGACATCCAGCGGCATATCGGGCCGGTAGAGCGACTGGCTCAGGATCGTCGCTTTACGGTTTATCGGGCTTTTCGCCGCGCCAGTGCCGGGTTGCGCCCATAAAAAAAGCCCCTGGGGTAAGGGGCAAAAGTGTATCTCCGGAAAAGTGCCGTTCGTCCGGGCATGAAGAGCCGGACGACGTAACCGGAAAGGGTGTTCGGCGTGAACAGCTCTAACTTAGGATTATTTTCTAGAGTAAACAGCCTAAAACCGGTCATTTTCATCAAACCTGAAACAGAGTGCCCAAAATGACAACCGCAACGTTAGAGTTCTCTGCTGGTCAGCGAGTGCTCTGTCGCCCCGGCGTGAGTGACCCGAACTTACGTGCCTGGGATGCAGCGGATGAGCTGCTTCTGGATGAAGCCATACGCCGAGTGCACGCTGGCGATCGTGTATTGGTGGTAGATGACCAGTTTGGCGCACTTACGCTCGGGTTGTCTGACTACGCACCGGTATCGGTGGCAGACAGCGCAGTTCTTGAGGGTGCATTGAGCACTAACGCCCCTTTGAATCCGGGTATACCTTCCCCTGCACAGCTGGCCAGTTGGCTGAATCCACCGCAGGGGCCCTTTGACCTGATTGTCATGCGTGTGCCGCGTCAGAGCGAATACCTGGCGTGGCTGCTGCGCTGGGTGAATTCCGCACTGGCAGGCAATGGCTGCCTGCTTGCCGGGGGCATGATCAAGCACCTTCCAGATCGCAGTGTTGACGTATTTGCCGAAGCCATGCCCACCGAAGCCGTTCTGCCAGCCCGCAAAAAGGCGCGTGTTGTGGTCTGTCGCCGGGGAGAAGCAAGCCTGGCGGGCTGGTCAGGGCTCTGGAAAGGTTATTCCGTTCCGGACGTTCCAGTCGCCGTGGAGGCCATGCCTGCGGTGTTTGCCCGGGACCGTCTGGACATTGGTACCCGTGAATTGCTGCCACTTGTAGCCCCTGCCGTTGCCCGGCTCCCAAAGGGTGCCCGGGTACTGGATTTGGCTTGCGGTAACGGTGTTCTGGGGTTGGCGGCACTGGCCTGCCGCGACGATATCCGTGTGGAATTTGCCGATGTGTCCGCCCAGGCTGTGGCGAGTGTACGGCATAATCTGATGCGTTGCGGGTTTGAAGCAAGGGCCAGCGTCTGCCATTCCGACGGCGTCGACAGGGGCGCGGGAAACTATCAGCTGATTCTGCTCAACCCGCCGTTTCATGAGGGTGGGGTAGTAGGCGATCACATCGCCTTGAGGCTATTCCGGGATGCTGCCCGGCACCTGGAACCCGAGGGCACCTTGTTGATGGTGGGGAATCGCCACCTGGGGTATCACCGCTCCCTGAAACGCTATTTCAGCAGTGTGGTACAGCGGGCGGCAAGCCCGCGTTTCGTCGTTTTTGAAGCCTGCCTGTGAACCCTCAGCTCCCGGCTGTCGGCGGCCGGTCGTAGCCGAGCCGGGCCAGGGTGTCTACGATGGTCTGGGTCTGGCTGTCTACCTCAATGTTCACCCTTTGCCCTTGCTCAGCGCTTCCGAACGTGGTGGCGCGCAGGGTTTCCGGGATCAGGTGCACGTTAAACCGGTTCTCCTGAACCTCGCCGATGGTCAGGCTGGCGCCGTTGATGGCGATATAGCCTTTCGGGAACACGTACTTTTGCCACTCTGAAGGAATTTCGAACCACAACGTTACGTTATTCTCTGGCCGAACGATGTCCACCAGGGTAGCCGTGGTATGAATGTGGCCGCTGAGCAGGTGGCCGCCGATCTCATCGCCAATGCTAGCTGCCCGTTCAAAGTTTACTGTGTCTCCGGGGGATAGCTCCCCGAGTGTGGTCAGGCGCAGGGTTTCCTGCATGGCGTCAAAATAAAGGTGGGTTCCGTCCTGTCGAGTGACCGTCAGGCAGGTTCCGTTAATGGCAACCGACGCCCCGATGGTCACGCCTTCAACCCGTGCCCCTGGAAAGTCGACCACCAGAGTATTCAGGCCCGGTGATGCAATAATCTCGGTGACTTTGGCGATACCCTGAACAATACCGGTAAACATAGTGGTGCTCCTGAACCCTGATGTGATGGAGCAAGGATACCGGTGGCCGGTTCGGTTGCCAAGAAAGCCCGCTGAACAAGCGTCGGCAAACAGGACATTCAAGAAACAGTCGTATTGGCCGATACTTGCAAAAGGAACGAGCCGATAAGGTGGCCTCATGGCTGAGCAAACAGCAAAGAACCTGACAGACGATGCCAACGCTCCGGGCGCGGTCCTGAGGCCGGGCCGTGCGGCTGATCCGGTGCCCGACGCTGCGGGGTCTGCCCTGAACTCGGCTCAGCGCACTGCGGCTCTGCAAGCATCAGAGGCGGCGCGGTCGGAGTCTGATCGAACCCCGGAGCCCGCCGAACAGGAGGGGGGTGATGAGCAGGACAACGAGGCAGGGCGCGAGTCACAGGGTGACATAGAGAAAGCGCTGGCGGAATCAAAGCAGCGCAAGCTAAGACTGATGCTGCGCCAGTGTGATCGGGTGCTGCTGATGGATTTCGACCTGTTGTCGATGTCTGACTGGCCAACCAACTATCAGATGGCTGCCGCCCGCCGGAGTCGCGACCTGTGGGTGTTCAGTGCACTGGTGGCCGCCACCATTTTTCTCTCCGGGCTCACCGGTTTCATCCCGGCCTGGATTGCCGGTGGTGGCTTTGGAGCCTTCGTTATCATCCTGTTGCTGGGAGTGCCGATCATCCGGCGGATCTACACTGAGAAGCCGTCCTATCTGGACCTTGTGGTTAAGCGGCAGCGCCTGCTGCGTGATGCCCGGAAGCACGTGGAGCATCTGGAAGGCAAGGAGGGGTTGGTTTGGCAATGCGCCAGGATGGCGGAGTATAACCCTGCACTGAAGCATCCCAGGTTCAGCGATATTATCCGCTTGAGTGAACAGCGGGTTCTGGCCAGGCAACTTGTCCGGCGGGAGTATGTGCGCCTGTATCTGATTTACATGCTGGAAGCAGAAAAGGCGTACAGCCGCGTTCAGCAGGCGTTTTTCGATGGTAATCAGGAAGCCATCGATAAGGGTTGGCAATCGGTTGCCGCGGTGCCGGCCGAGCGAACTTGACATGGCGGGTCTTCAAACGTATGTTTCAAACAGACGTTTGCTAGAGGCACTGAAAACAACATGGCGCAGTCTGATACCGTTGACCGCATACTCGACGCTGCTGAGGAGCTGTTTGCCGAGCGGGGGTTCTCCGAAACATCACTCCGGATGATCACCAGTAAGGCTAAAGTAAATCTGGCCGCTGTCAATTATCACTTTGGGTCTAAAAACGCGTTGATCCACGCGGTTTTTGCCCGATTTCTGACGCCATTTTCGGCGACTCTGGAAACCGCCTTCGACGACCTGGAAGAGCGGTGTGACGGCAATCCCCCCACGCTAAACCAGACCCTCTGGGCGCTCACTGAGAGTGCCATACGGATGCCCCAGCGCAATGAGCGTGGCATTTCCATCTTCATGCGCCTGTTGGGGCTGGCTTACACCCAGTCCCAGGGCCATCTGCGAAAGTTCCTGGAGCAGGAATACAGCCAGCCGTTTGGCCGGTTCATGCGACTGCTCAAAGAGGCTACGCCGGAACTCACCGCCGTTGACCGTTACTGGCGCATCCAGTTCATGCTGGGAGCCACGGCGTTCACCATGTCCAGCAGTGATGCTTTGCGGGATATCCTGCAGAACAAACTGGGTGTTGAAACCTCCGTGCAGGAGATTGCCGCCAGGCTGGTGCCATTCCTGGCAGCCGGCATGCAAGCGCCCGATAAATTGCTGACTCCGCCACCTGAGAGCAAAGTCTCTGTTGCCTGAGGTTCCCCGCCTCGGGTAGGCTTCCCTCTGGTTTTTAACCGGAGGGAGCCGTGCCCCCTGTACACACACCATCCAGCCCGATCTCGCACATTGAGATTTCCATCACCGACCAGACCCTGGTGCTGGTGGATTCCAGCGGGCAGGCGTTAGCCCGTTACCGGATATCCACTGCCCTGAATGGTCCCGGGGAGCGTAACGCCAGCGGTTGCACACCTCGCGGTGAACACTATGTGCGGGCCATGATCGGCCGCGGCCTGCCGCTGAACACGGTGTTTATCGCGCGCAGGCCCACCGGTGAACGCTATTCGCCGGAGTTGGCCGCGGCGCACCCAGACCGGGACTGGATCCTGTCCCGAATTCTCTGGCTGTGCGGCCGTGAATGGGGGCGTAATCGTGGGCCAGGGGTCGATACGTTTCGCCGCTTTATCTACATCCACGGCACTCCGGATACCGAGCCTATGGGCGTTGCCCGCTCCCATGGATGCATTCGCATGCGCAATCAGGACGTTGCGGACCTGTTTGACCGCGTTGCGCCGGGCACACGGGTCTTGATTCTTTAATTACTGACGTTCAGAGGGATACGATGATCGGAGAAACATTAAGCATTTTGAACAGCTGGATAAAAGATTTCGGAATGCTTTCGGAAGGGTGGCGTGCCGGTATTCTGATCTTCATGCTGGTGTTTGCAACGGCCACTGCGGCATTCATTGCATCCCGCGTGATCGTTGCCCTGGAGAGCAAGTTCAGTGCCACCCGTAATCTCTGGGACGACGCTGTGCTCCATGCCGCCCGCAAGCCGGTTGTGGCGTTTATCTGGTTGCAGGGGGTCTATTGGGCAGCTGAGGTGGCCCATCACTTCTCCGATGCTGAAATCTTCAAGGCGAACGGTACGCTGTTGCAGATCGGATTTGTCTGGGTGTTGGTCTGGGCCATGCTCAGGCTGGTCAAAGAGGCAGAAAAGATTCTGATCTCGCCCATGAAAATGCGCAAACCGATGGACTACACCACGGTGAACGCAATCAGCAAACTGCTGAGGGCAGTGATCATCATCACGGCGGCTCTGACCGCATTGCAGACCCTGGGCTTCAGCATCTCCGGGGTTCTAGCCTTTGGTGGTGTGGGTGGTATCGCCGTGGGTTTTGCGGCGAAAGACCTGCTGGCCAACTTCTTTGGTGGCTTTATCATCCATCTGGACCGCCCCTTTAAAGTCGGCGACTGGGTGCGTTCCCCGGACAGGAATATTGAGGGTACGGTGGAGCACATCGGCTGGCGCCTGACGACCATTCGCACGTTCGACAAACGCCCGCTTTACGTTCCCAATGCGGCCTTCACTACCATTGCGGTGGAGAATCCATCCCGGATGACCAATCGCCGTATCTCGGAAACCATCGGTATTCGTTACGCAGACGTTCACGCCATGAAGAAAATCGTGGATGAAATACGTGACATGCTCAAGAGCCATGAGGATATTGCCGCCGATGAGACGCTGATTGTGAATTTTCTGGCCTTCAATGCGTCATCCCTCGACATCATGGTTTATACCTTTACCAAAACCACCCAATGGGTCCGGTTCCATGAGGTCAAAGAGGATGTTCTGCTGAAGATCAGTGACATTATTGAAAGCCATGGCGCCGAAGTGGCCTTCCCGACCCGCACACTGCACCTTCCCGATGGCGTGAGGGTTAGTGGCAATGACAGCGAGGAGTCGTCAGTATCCGAGCCGGGAAATGAGGATAATCGGGAGCAAAGCGCAGGCAAACAGGTGGAGAGCAAGAATGACAGCAGTCGCTGATAGCAAGCCGGTTGGTATCATTGGTGGAACCGGGCTGACCAGCCTCAGTGATCTCACCATTGTGGGTGAGGAAACCGTATCCACCCGCTGGGGGGAGCCGTCTTCCGCCCTGGTTCATGGCGTGCTGGGGCAACAGAAGGTGATGTTTCTGTCCCGACACGGTAACCCGCACCGGATTCCGCCCCACCAGGTGAACTACCGGGCCAATATCCAGGCGCTCTATGATGCCGGCGTTCGAACCCTGGTGGGGGTCAACGCCGTTGGCGGTATTCACCCTGAGATGGGGCCGGCTCATGTGGTCATTCCCGATCAGCTGATTGACTACACCTGGGGCCGCCCGAGCACCTTCTTTGAAGGGGAGCTGGAGCACGTCACCCACATCGATTTTACCTGGCCTTATGACCAGGAAGCCCGCGAGTTACTGGTTGCTACCGCCAGGAAGGCGGCCGTACCATTCTCGGACCTTGGTGTATATGGCGCCACCCAGGGGCCGCGGCTTGAAACGGCAGCAGAGATACGCCGAATGGAGCGTGATGGCTGTGATATCGTGGGTATGACCGGCATGCCGGAAGCGGTGTTGGCGGCGGAACTGGGAATGCGTTACGTGAGTCTGGGCCTGGTGGTGAACTGGGCAGCGGGGAAATCCGACCACATCATTACCATGGCCGAGATTGAAGCGGCCATTGAGCAGGGGATGTCCGGGGTTCGGTTGATCCTTGAGCGCTCAATGGCCGGTCTTGGTCAGCTTGAGGTGCTCACTCCACCCGCTTGAAGAACACCAGTACGCCGATCGTGGGGGAGTCGATGAAGTGGATTTCCTCACTGCGCATGCGGCGGGTTTCCCTGATCCAGGTGACCAGTTGAAGTGGTGAAGCCGACGTGGTTGTCTCGGACAGGCCGAAGCTGGGGTCGCCTTCTGTGCCTGGCCATGGGTCTGATGCTTCCGAGGCGCCAGGCTCCATGGCGTCTTCTGAAATATTATGTGTTACCTGCATAACTCGCGGCGCGCTCTCGTCAATCATCCAGTGATTCAAATGAATGCCCACGTGCAGGAAGCGTTGCCGGTCAATGGTGATATGACCCTCCACAGCTCGCTGGCCCGCTTCCTGTAGCCAGTCTCCCAGCGCAATCTCAAGCGGCTCGCCGTCGTAATCGGGCGGGAAAGTCTGGTACCAGCCCGTGGCCGCCAGTACCCGATAGTTACCGCTGTTTTCAAGCCGTCGGGCAGCCTGGTTCAGGTGCAGCTCACTCTGTGGCACCAGCTTCAGATCGGATTGCCGGCGACCATCGGCCTGGTCTACCCACAGGGCTTTGTCGGGCCGATTGGTGGGCTCAACCTGTTTGCCGGACATTTTTTCTTCAATGCCGGACGGGTCAACCAGTCGTTCCAGGATAACGAATTCCGCTCGGTAGTAGTCCCGCGGTGTATTGCCTGACTGGCTCTGGGCCATCAGGGCGGTCGGGGCTAGCATGAGGGCCGCTGCCAGAAGGGCACCGATCAGTGTGTGCCGTAAACAGAATTGCTGGGCTTGCAAGAGTCTTACTCCACCTGAGTCTTTGTTTGCTCACGACGCCTTGGCTGGTTTGGTGCCCGGCGTCAATTCCGTGAGCATGGCTGCAATGGCGTCGAGTTTACCACTGGTTGAATCATCATTCAGCCGGAAGCGGAAGCTGTTGGCGCCTTCCAGCCTGTAGGTGTCCGGCGCGGATTGCACTTTTTTAACCAGCACCAGGGGGTCCACCGGTGTGGTTGCACCGAACTCCAGTCGCACCCATTCCTTGCCAGCGTCCACTTTCCCGATGCCCAGCGCCTCGGCCTTCAGGCGCAACCGAGTCTGGTTGATCAGATTCTTGGCCGGTTCCGGTAATAATCCGAAGCGGTCGATCATCTCAACCTGAAGTTCTTTTAATTCATCTTCGGTCTGTACGCTGGCAATGCGCTTGTACAGCATCAGGCGGTTGTGCACATCGGGCAGGTAGTCGTCGGGAATCAATGCCGGGATGCGCAGATTCATTTCGGTGCCGTGGCTCAACGGCAGTTCCGCATTCGGGGTACGGCCCTCGCGAATGGCTTTTACCGCCTCATCCAGCAACTGCATGTAGAGGGTGAAACCAATACTTTCAATTTGCCCGCTCTGTTCCTCGCCCAGCAACTCGCCGGCGCCGCGGATTTCCAGGTCGTGGGTGGCCAGCATGAAGCCGGCGCCCAGATCCTGAGCCTCGGCGATGGCGTCCAGGCGTTTCTTGGCATCGTTGGAGATGCTCTTGGGCGGTGGCGTCAAAAGGTAGGCATAGGCCTGGTGGTGCGACCGGCCAACCCGGCCGCGCAACTGGTGCAGCTGGGCCAGGCCAAACTTGTCGGCTCTCTCGATGATGATGGTGTTGGCGCTGGGAATGTCGATGCCGGTTTCCACAATGGTGGTGCACACCAGCACGTTGAAGCGCTTGTGGTAAAAGTCTGACATGATCTGTTCCAGCTGCCGTTCCCGCATCTGGCCGTGGGCCACGCCCACTCGGGCCTCGGGGATCAGCCGGCGCAGGTCTTCGGCGGTTTTCTCGATGGTCGACACATCGTTATGCAGAAAGTACACCTGACCGCCCCTCAGGATTTCCCGCAGGATGGCTTCTTTCACCATGGCCTCTTCACGCTGGCGCACGAAGGTTTTCACCGATAGCCGGCGGGCCGGGGGCGTGGCAATGATCGACAGATCCCGCAGGTGCCCCATGGCCATGTTCAGGGTTCTCGGGATCGGCGTAGCGGTCAGCGTAAGCATGTCCACCTCCGCCCGCAGGGATTTCAGCCGTTCTTTCTGCTGAACACCGAACCGGTGCTCCTCATCGATAATGACCAAACCCAGATTCTTGAACTTCACATCGCCCTGCAGCAATTTGTGGGTGCCGATCACAATGTCTGCCTTGCCTTCTTCGATGGCTGTCATGGCTTTGGTGGTCTGGCTGCCACTGCGAAACCGGCTGAGCAGTTCCACGGTGACCGGAGTGTCGGAAAAACGATCCCGGAAGGATTCGTAATGCTGCTGGGCCAGCAGGGTGGTGGGTACCAGCACGGCCACCTGCTTGCCTGACCAGGTGGCCAGGAAGGCCGCACGCATGGCTACCTCGGTTTTGCCGAAGCCCACATCACCGCATACCAGGCGGTCCATGGGGCGCTCGCCAGTCATGTCTTCGAACACCGACTGAATGGCCACCTGCTGGTCCGGTGTTTCCTCGAACGGGAAACCCGCGGCGAAAGCACGGTAGGCCTCTTTCGGGTCTTCAAACTGGAAGCCTTTGCGGGCTTCTCGGCGGGCGTAAACGTCCAGAAGCTCGGCGGCGGTATCGCGTATCTTCTCCAGGGCCTTTTGTTTGGCATTACTCCAGCGGTCGGTGCCGAGCTTGTGCAGGGGCGCGTGCTCTTCGTCGGTGCCGGCGTAGCGGGAAATCAGGTGCAGGCTGGAAACGGGAACGTAGAGTTTCGAGCCACCGGCGTATTCCAGGGTCAGGAACTCATCGGCCTGGCCACCGGCGTCGATGGTTTCCAGGCCTTTGTAACGGCCAACTCCGTGGTCAATATGCACCACCGGCGAGCCGATACGCAGCTCGGACAGGTCCCGGTAGCCGTGGTCGTCCACTTCCGTGGGCTTTTCACGCCGGCGCCGCTGCAGAACCCGTTCGCCGAACAGGGCGGTTTCAGTAATCAGGGCGAGGTTCTGCTCCGGTAGCACCATTCCCTGTTCCATCGGCGCAATGGTGATGGCCAGGGCAGCATTATCGCTCTCGCTAAAATCCTGCCAGCCGCTGACGGTGACAGGCTTTAGCTTGTGATCCCGCAGGTTCTCGATCAGGGCTTCGCGCCGACCGGAAGATTCGGCGCAAATCAGCACGCGGCCCGGGAATTCCTTGATAAAGCGTTTGAGTCGCCCGGCCGGGTCCGCGGCCCGGCCATCCATGGCCACGTCCGGTAACGGTGTGGCGCCGCAATTGGCAGTACCGGCGCCGTCCATGGGGTCGGGGGTGCAGGTGATGCGCGGGTATCGCTTGATCTGGCCAAACACTTCGTCCTGTAGCAGGAAAAGCTCGGCCGGCGGCAGAATCGGTCGCAGCCGGTCGTGCCGGCGGTCCTCGTGCCTGGCGCGGGTTTCCGCATCGAAAGCCGCAACAGCATCGTTCAGGCCGTCTGCGGTAAACACCAGTGTGGTGGCCGGCAGGTAATCGAACAGGGTGGCGGTCTGGTCAAAGAAGAGCGGTAGGTAATATTCGATGCCCGGCGGGGTAATGCCATTACTGACGTCCTGATACACCGGCGCATCTTTGTCGGCATGGGGGAAATGTTCAAACCAGCGGTTGCGGAAGCCGGAGCGAGCCTCTTTGTGCCAGGGGAACTCATGGGCTGGCAGCAGTTCGATCTGTTCGATTCGGTCAATGGAGCGCTGGGTTTCCGGGTCAAACGTGCGCAAGGTTTCGATTTCGTCGTCGAACAGGTCAATCCGGTAGGGCAGGTTGGAGCCCATCGGGTAGATGTCCAGAATCGCCCCGCGCACCGCGTATTCGCCGTGCTCATACACATTTTCAGCGTGGTGATATCCCGCAGCCTCCAGTTGCATGCGCCAGCTGTCGATATCCAGGCTCTGGCCTACTTTTAATAGCAGGGTGTTGCCTTGTAGGTAACTTGGCGGCGCCAGCCGATGCATCAGGGTGCGGGCGGGCACCACCAGAACACCGTGGCGTGTGGATGGCAACCGGTGCAGGGTGCGGATACGCCTGGAAGTAATGTCCTGGTGGGGTGAAAACAGGTCGTAGGGCAGGGTTTCCCAGTCCGGCAGCGACAACAGCTCAAGGCCGTCTTCGGTCACAGTGGCGCCGTCTTCTTCCGGTGGCAGGTTCAGGAAAAACCGGATGGCTTGTTCCAGGCGGATGGCCTCATCGGTGCTTCGGGTGACCACCAGGGTCAGTCCTTTGTGCAGCTTGGCGCTCTCGCAGATGGCCAGGGCGTCACTGCAACCGTGAAGCTGGCCCCATTTGCGGTGGTCGGCGCTTTTATCCGGCAGCGTCGGGGCAATCAACGGGGCGGGTGAGGCCGCACGGGCGGAACCTTGGGGCATGAGCTGTCAAATCTCCTGAGTTGGCGCGTCTGGAACCGAGCGGCGCTATTCTAGCGTTCGGGGGTTTCAGTGTCATGGCTGGTACCGACAAATCGCTATTTGCCGTCGGGCGTCTTAAGTTGGATAATGTGCGCCTCAAAATTATTCCCAGTGCTATACGAGGTTCCAACCGTGAGTCACGAACAAATCAACCAGCACCTGTCCAACTGGACAGAAAGAGAGTCCACCGCCGAAGCGATGATCCCGCTGATTGGCCGCCTGTACCGCAAGAACAACGTTGTTACGTCGGTATACGGCCGGGCGATCATCAACCAGTCGGTGATCGACATCATCCGTGCCCATCGTTTTGTTCGTCAGGTTGAGAACAGCGAGCTGTCCGTTCACGACACGCTGCCGATCCTGCAGGCCATGGACAAGCTGGATCTTGGTCGCGCCCACGTGGACATCGGCAAGCTGGCGGTCAAGTTCAAGGCTGAAGGCGGTGACCTCACCGAATTCCTGAAGCGTGAAATCGGCCCGGTGGTTGGCCAGTATGCCAGTCAGTCAGAGCAGGACGCCCAGAACGAAACCAAAGACGTAGTGCTCTATGGTTTTGGCCGTATCGGTCGTCTGCTGGCCCGCATCCTGATTGAAAAAGCCGGCGGCGGTAACAATCTCCGCCTGCGAGCCATTGTGGTTCGCCAGGGCGGTGCAGAGAACGATCTGGAAAAGCGCGCCAGCCTGCTGCGCCGTGACTCCGTGCATGGTCCCTTCGATGGCACCATCACCGTTGATGAAGAAAACTCCGCCCTGATCGCCAATGGCAACTTTATCAAGGTGATCTATTCCGATGGCCCGGACAAAGTGGATTACACCGCCTACGACATCCACAATGCCATTGTGATCGACAACACCGGCAAGTGGCGTGACGAAGCCGGCCTTGGTTTGCACCTGAAGTCCAAGGGTGTCAGTCGCGTGATCCTGACCGCGCCGGGCAAGGGTGATATCAAGAACATCGTGTATGGGATCAACAACGACTGGATTACGGATGAAGACAAGATCCTGTCTGCGGCTTCCTGTACCACCAACGCCATTACCCCGGTGCTGAAGGCCATCAATGACGAATACGGCATTGAAGATGGTCATGTTGAGACTGTTCACTCCTACACCAACGACCAGAACCTGATCGATAACTACCACAAGGGTAGCCGTCGTGGCCGTAGTGCAGCACTGAATATGGTTATTACCGAGACAGGTGCGGCCAAGGCTGTTGCCAAGGCGCTGCCGGAGCTCAAGGGCAAGCTGAGCGGTAATGCTATCCGGGTGCCGACGCCGAACGTGTCCATGGCCATCCTGAACCTGAATCTGAAGTCCGACGTGGATGTAGAGAAGGTGAACGATTACCTCCGCGACATGGCTCTGCACTCTGAGCTGCAGAAGCAGATCGATTTCGTGAATTCCCCGGAAGTGGTATCCACAGACTTCGTAGGCTCCCGCCATGCGGGCATTGTCGATGCCCAAGCCACCATCGCCAACGGTAAGCGCCTGATTCTGTACGTATGGTACGACAACGAGTTCGGTTACAGCGCTCAGGTTATCCGCTGTGTCAATCAGATGGCCGGCGTAACTTACCCGATCTTTCCGAAGCGGGCACGTGACTAAAGTCTAAGTCTGTTTCAGTCAAGTCGGATCAAAAGGCCCCGGTAGCGTGAGCTGCCGGGGCTTTTTTACTACTTTGGAGGGATAAAACCATTTTCCTTACCGGTGGAAATAGGTTTCCTTAATCTCTATAATTGGCGCGATTTTGGGTATGTCTGGCACCCATATTCTCACCCCCGAGCGGCGGGGCCGGGCGTTAAAATCCACAGAAAAGTTTCTGATGATTGGATGAGGCTAATGATCAAGATCAAAAAAGGCCTGGATCTTCCCATCAGCGGCGCTCCCGAACAGACCATTACTGACGGCAAACCGATTCGCCACGTGGCATTGATCGGCTTTGACTACAACGGCATGAAGCCGACGATGGCTGTGAAAGAGGGAGACCGTGTCAAGCGCGGTACGCTGCTGTTCACGGACAAGAAGACCGAAGGCGTTCGTTATACTTCACCGGCAGCCGGTGTAGTGAAAGAAATCAACCGCGGTGAGCGTCGCGTGTTCCAGTCTGTTGTCATCGAAGTGGATGGCGATGAGGCGGAAACCTATTCCCGCTACAGCGATTCCGATCTTGCCGGCCTGGAACGCCAGCAGGTAGTTGATAACCTGGTTGAATCCGGTCTGTGGACAGCGTTCCGCACCCGGCCTTACAGCAAGGTTCCGGAAATCGACTCCGCACCGAGCTCCATCTTTGTTTCTGTCATGGATACCAATCCGTTGGCAGCAGACCCTACCGTTATTATCGGCGAGAACAGCAAGGCGTTCGAAAAAGGCCTGACCATCATCTCCCGCCTGACCAACGGTAAGGTATTTGTGACCGGCAAACCCGGCTCCGACGTGTCTGTGCCAAAAGCAGACAACATCGAAGTACACCAGTTCGATGGTGTGCACCCTGCCGGTAATGTGGGCACCCATATCCACCACCTGGACCCGGTTTCAGCCAGCAAGACTGTCTGGAGCATCAATTATCAGGACGTGATCGATATCGCCAAACTGTTCGAGACCGGTGAAGTACCGGTTGAGCGCATTGTGGCCATCGGTGGCCCTAAAGCCCTGAAGCCCCGCCTGGTTCGTACCCGCCTGGGTGCCAGCCTGCCGGAACTGCTGGATGGCGAGATCGCCACTGACTGCGAAGTCCGCGCCATTTCAGGGTCGGTATTCGGCGGGCGTCGTGGTGATGGCCCCTGTGCCTACCTGGGCCGCTTTGCCAATCAGGTGTCGGTGCTGGAAGAAGGCACCAAGCGTGAGTTCATTGGCTGGCTGTCTCCGGGCACCAACAAGTTCTCGGTGCTGAACATCTACCTGTCCAAGCTGACCGGTGGCAAGCTGTTCAACTTCACCACCACCACCAACGGCAGTGAGCGTGCCATGGTGCCTGTCGGTGCCTATGAGCAGGTGATGCCGCTGGACATCCTGCCGACTCAGCTGCTGCGAGCACTGATTGTTGGCGATACCGAAGTGGCACAGAAGCTTGGCGCCCTGGAGCTGGATGAAGAAGATCTGGCGCTGTGCACCTTTGTGTGCCCCGGCAAATATGAATACGGTCCGATTCTCCGCGAGAACCTGACCCGAATCGAGATCGAGGGCTAATACGATGGCTATCCGACAGTTTCTCGATGGAATCGAGCATCATTTTGAAAAAGGTGGTAAGTACGAGCGCTGGTATGCCCTGTACGAAGCCGTTGATACCATTTTCTACACCCCTGGTAAAGTAACTTCCACCACGGCCCATGTGCGTGACGGCGTAGACCTCAAACGCATCATGATCACTGTATGGTTGTGTACTTTTCCTGCCATGTTCTTCGGTATGTGGAACATTGGTTTTCAGGCCAACAATTTTCTGGCAGCCAACCCGGATGCCATGATTGCCGACGGCGGCCTGCGTGAAGCCTTTATCACCGCCCTGGCCGTGACCGGCTCCGGTGCCGGCTGGTGGGACAACTTCGTCTACGGTATGGCCTACTTCATTCCCATCTATGCCGTCACCTTTGTGGTGGGTGGTTTCTGGGAAGTGCTGTTTGCCACCGTGCGTCGTCACGAAGTGAACGAAGGCTTCTTTGTAACCTCTGTACTGTTCGCACTGATCTGCCCGCCCACCATCCCTCTGTGGCAGGTGGCCCTGGGTATCACCTTCGGTGTGGTTATCGGTAAGGAAGTGTTCGGTGGTACCGGCAAGAACTTCCTGAACCCGGCCCTGACTGGTCGTGCCTTCCTGTATTTTGCCTATCCCGCGCAGATTTCCGGCGACACTGTCTGGACTGCAGTTGATGGCTTCAGTGGCGCAACGGCTCTGAGCTGGGCTGCCTCTGGCGGTCTGGAAGCACTGGAAACCCAGATCGGCTGGATGAATGCCTTCGTGGGTAACATTCAGGGTTCCATGGGTGAGACGTCCACCATTGCCATATTGATTGGTGGCCTGATTCTCCTGGCCATGAAGATCGCCTCCTATCGCATTGTCGGCGGGGTGTTGATCGGCATGATCGGTATGTCGTTGCTGTTGAACATTGTCGGGTCCGAGACTAACCCGATGTTTGCCATTCCGGCTCACTGGCACCTGGTTATGGGTGGCTTCGCCTTCGGCATGATGTTCATGGCAACAGACCCGGTATCCGCTGCGATGACCAATACCGGTCGCTGGATGTTTGGCATTCTGGTCGGTGTGATGACTATCCTCATCCGTGTGGTCAACCCGGCCTTTCCGGAAGGTATTATGCTGGCCATTCTGTTCGCCAACCTGTTCGCCCCGCTGATGGACCACTACGTGGTTCAGGCCAACATCAAACGGAGGCTCGCACGTGGCTAAGAAAAAAGAGACGGTCGGAAAGACCATTCAGGTCGCTTTCGCCCTATGTATCGTTTGCTCCGTGATTGTGTCTGCTGCAGCTGTATCCTTGCGCCCGCAGCAGGCCCTGAATCAGGAGCTGGACATCAAGTCCAACATCCTTCAGGCCGCCGGCATGGCTGAGCCTGGCGCCAATCGGGCCCGTATCGAAGAACTGTTTGGTCAGTTCGAGCCGCGCCTGGTTGACCTGCGTACTGGCCGGTTCACCACCCCGGAAGAGCTTGGCGTACCTGATGTACTGAGCTACAACCAGTACCGCGCTGCCGGTGATCCGAACATGTCTACCCGCCTGTCGGGTGAGCAAGACACCGCCAATCTGCGTCGTCGTGCCCACGCAGCCACCGTTTACATCCTCGAGGAGGATGGCGAGCTGGTTCGTGTGGTGCTGCCGGTTCACGGCCCCGGTCTTTGGTCCACCCTTTACGGATTTATTTCACTGGAAGGTGATCTGAATACCATCGAAGGCCTAGGCTTCTATGACCACGCGGAAACGCCTGGTCTTGGCGGTGAGGTAGACAACCCCCGCTGGAAAAGCCAGTGGGTTGGCCAGAAGATCTACGGTGACGACAAGAGTGAGCCCCAGATCCGCCTGATCAAAGGCGGTGCCAATCCGGACAGCGAGCATCAGATTGATTCCCTGTCTGGTGCAACGCTGACGGCTCGCGGTGTCGAGAACCTGATCAACTTCTGGATGGGCGAGAACGGTTTCGCGCCGTTCCTGAAAAATCTGCGCGACGGGGAGGCCTGATCATGTCTGACGTATCAGCCAAGAAGGTTCTTTTTGAACCGATTTTCAGTAACAACCCCATCGCCCTGCAGATTCTTGGGATCTGTTCGGCGCTGGCGGTTACCACCAGCCTGAGCGTTACGCTGGTTATGTGTGCTTCGGTTATTGCGGTAACCGGGTTTTCAAACCTGGCGGTATCTCTGATTCGTACCCAGATTCCCAACAGCATTCGGATCATCGTACAGATGACCATCATTGCGTCGCTGGTAATCGTGGTCGACCAGGTGCTGAAAGCCTATGCCTATGAAATCAGCAAGCAGCTGTCGGTATTCGTTGGTCTGATCATCACCAACTGTATCGTTATGGGCCGGGCCGAGGGCTTTGCCATGCAGAACCCGCCGATGCTGAGCTTCCTGGATGGTATCGGTAATGGTCTGGGTTACTCCATTGCGATCCTGTTCGTGGCGTTCTTCCGTGAGCTGTTCGGCTCTGGTGAACTGCTTGGTTTCACCATCCTGGCCTCGGTTAACGATGGTGGCTGGTATGTGCCGAACGGCATGATGCTGCTGCCGCCGAGCGCATTCTTTATCATCGGTCTGGGCATCTGGGCACTGCGTACCTGGAAGCCGGATCAGGTTGAAGAGCCTGATTTCAAGATGTCAGCCCATAAAACCCGGGAGGCCTTCTAATGGATCATTATCTGAGTCTTCTGGTTACGGCCATTTTCGTTGAAAACCTGGCGTTGGCGTTCTTCCTGGGGATGTGTACCTTCCTGGCGATCTCCAAAAAGGTAGAAGCGGCGATTGGCCTGGGTATTGCGGTGGTTGTTGTACTGACTCTGTCCGTGCCAGTGAACAACCTGATCTTCAATACCGTTCTGCGTGAAGGTGCCCTGTCCTGGGCGGGGCTGCCAGATGTGGATCTGAGCTTCCTGGGACTGCTGACCTACATCGGTGTTATTGCGGCACTGGTGCAGATTCTTGAGATGGTTCTCGACAAGTACATCCCGTCGCTGTACGCAGCGCTGGGTGTATTCCTGCCGCTGATCACCGTTAACTGCGCAATCCTGGGTGCGTCACTGTTCATGGTTGAGCGTGACTACAACTTTGGTGAGAGTGTGGTGTACGGCTTTGGCGCCGGCGTGGGCTGGGCCCTCGCCATTGGTGCCCTGGCGGGTATCCGCGAGAAGCTCAAGTACAGTGATGTTCCCAACGGCCTGCGTGGCCTTGGTATTACCTTCATCACTGTCGGCCTGATGTCGCTCGGCTTTATGTCGTTCTCCGGCATCTCGCTGTAATGCGCACCCGGATCATCGGATAACTACGAGAAGGCGAGACCATGAATACCGAAATTATTCTTGGCGTGGTCATGTTTACCGTCATCGTGCTTGCACTGGTGGCGGTGATCCTGGCAGCGCGCTCAAAACTGGTCAGCACCGGCGACGTCACCATTGAAATCAATGACGACCCGGAACACACCATGAAAACGGAAGCAGGTGGAAAACTGCTGAACACCTTGGCGGGCAACGGCATTTTCCTGTCGTCTGCCTGTGGTGGCGGTGGCACCTGCGCCCAGTGTAAATGCAAGGTTCTGGAAGGTGGCGGCGCCATGCTGCCCACTGAAAAGACCCACTTCACCAACCGTGAAGAAAAAGAAGGCTGGCGCCTGTCGTGCCAGGTTCCTGTGAAACAGGACATGAAGATCGAAGTACCGGAAGAGTTCTTTGGCGTGAAGAAGTGGGAGTGCGAGGTGGTGTCTAACCACAACGTGGCCACCTTCATCAAAGAACTGGTACTGAAGCTACCGGAAGGCGAGGAAGTGGACTTCCGCGCTGGTGGCTACGTGCAGCTGGAGTGCCCTCCCTACGAAATCGATTTCAAGGACTTCGATATCGAGGAAGAGTTCCACGAAGACTGGGACAAGCACGATATCTGGCGCTATAAGGCGATCAACAAGGAAGACACCATCCGTGCCTACTCCATGGCGAACTACCCGGAAGAGAAGGGTCTTCTGAAGTTCAACATCCGTATTGCGACACCGCCTCCGGGAACCAATCACCCGCCAGGCATCATGTCCAGCTACGTGTTCAACCTGAAGCCGGGTGACAAGGTCACTGTAATGGGGCCATTCGGTGAATTCTTCGCCAAGAAGACCGACGCGGAAATGGTGTTCATCGGTGGTGGTGCCGGTATGGCGCCCATGCGCTCCCATATCTTTGACCAGCTCAAGCGCCTGAATTCCAAGCGTAAGATCAGCTTCTGGTATGGTGCCCGCAGTGTGCGCGAGATGTTCTATGTGGAAGACTTTGACGGTCTGGCCGCCGAGAACGAGAACTTTGAGTGGCATTGTGCCCTGTCAGATCCGCTTCCGACTGACGACTGGGATGGCCCTACCGGCTTTATCCATAACGTGTTGTACGAAAACTATCTGAAGGACCACCCGGCTCCGGAAGACTGTGAGTTCTACATGTGTGGGCCCCCAATCATGAACGCGTCCGTTATCAAGATGCTGAAAGATCTTGGTGTTGAGGATGAAAACATCATGCTGGATGATTTCGGAGGTTAATAGGCTCAGATGACATCCCGCATGTTTGGACCCGTCAGGGTGGTTGTGATCAGCGTCTTTATGACGCTGATCATGGCTGCCCTGGCGGGTTGCTCGTTTCAGGAAAAGGAAAAAGTCTGGGAGATTTCCGGAGGTATCTTCGGAACGACCTATCACATAAACGTCGTATTGCCAGAAGACAGGGAACGCCTGCAGACTCTGGCTCAGGGTATTCAGAAAGAGTTGGACGCGGTGGATGCGTCCATGTCGACCTGGAAGCAGGATTCCGAGTTGTCACGTTTGAATCGCAAACAGGACCAGTCGGAGTGGACGGAGCTTTCCCCCGCTTTGTTTGAAGTGATACAGCGCTCCATTGAAATTGCCGAACTGTCCGATGGGGCGTTTGATATCACTATTGGCCCTGTGGTCAATCTCTGGGGCTTTGGCCCTGATGCGAGGCCTGAGACCGTGCCACCGGATGCGGTGCTTGAGGAAGCGTTGGCAGGCATCGGATACCGTTATCTGGAGCTGAACGCCGAAACCATGGCTTTGCGGAGTGCCAAGCCCCAGTACATCGACTTATCCGGGATTGCCAAAGGCTATGGCGTCGATGTGGTGGCCCGTTACCTGGACCGTGAAGGTGTGCAGGCGTACCTTGTTGAGATAGGTGGTGAGGTGAGGGTGAATGGCCGTAAGCCCGACGGCGGCGCTTGGCGCCTGGCGATTGAACAGCCATCGGAGGGCGCGCGTCAGGTTAATAAGATTGTCGCGATGGACCAGCATGCGATGGCAACCTCCGGTGACTATCGTAACTATTACGAATCGGATGGTCAGCGTTACTCGCATACAATAGACCCATCGACCGGTAAGCCGATCACCAACCGGTTGGCGTCTGTGACGGTGATTACCGAAGACAGCATGACCGCCGACGCGCTGGCCACCGCATTTACCGTGATGGGGTATGAGCGGGCACGGGCGCTGGCAACGCGGGAAAATATTCCCGCTTATTTCATTGTACGAGGTGAGAGCGGCTTTGAGGTGCATGAAACACCGGCTTTCTCTTCCTTCGTGGTTCAGTAAAGGAGGTCAGTATGGGTACCTTTCTTCTCGTTTTGTTCATTGTGGGCATTCTGATTGCAGGCATGTCGATTGGCGTCATCTTTGGCCGTAAGCCCATCAGCGGCACCTGCGGTGGAATTGGTGCCCTGGGCATCAGCCAGTCCTGTGATATTTGTGGCGGTAACACGCAGAAGTGTGAGGAAAGCCGCAGCGAGACCGGGGCCTCTGAGAAAGCGGAAGACCTGGCCTACGACGCCTCGCGCACAGAAAAGTAAGCGACACTCATCAATAAATAAAACTACGCATTTTATGGCGTAGATAAGGAGTCACTGCGCACATGGCAGAGCATCATTACGACGTCGTCGTTATTGGCGCCGGCCCTTCCGGTGAAGGGGCGGCAATGAACGCGGCCAAGCACAACAAGCGAGTCGCCATCATTGAAGACAAACCGACGGTGGGCGGTAACTGCACGCACTGGGGCACCATTCCATCCAAGGCGCTGCGTCACTCGGTGAAGCAGATCATCACCTTCAACACCAATCAGATGTTCCGGGATATCGGCGAACCGCGCTGGTTTTCCTTCCCGAGGGTGTTGCAGAACGCGCAGAAGGTGATCGGCAAGCAGGTAAAGCTGCGCACTCAGTTCTATTCCCGTAACCGGGTAGACCTGATCAATGGCCGTGCATCGTTTGTAGACACGCATCGGCTGGAAATCCGCGGTAACAAGTCGGTTGAGACTATCCACTTCAAGCAGGCCATTATTGCTACCGGCTCCCGTCCGTATCTGCCGCCCGATGTGGATTTCCGCCATCACCGGATTTACAACTCTGACTCCATCCTGAACCTGTCTCACACCCCGCGCACCCTCATTATCTATGGCGCCGGTGTTATCGGTTCCGAGTACGCCTCCATTTTTGCCGGGCTGGGTGTAAAGGTTGACCTGATCAACCCTGGCAGTCGCCTGTTGTCATTCCTGGACGACGAAATCTCCGATGCGCTCAGCTACCACCTTCGCAACAACGGTGTGCTGGTTCGCCATAACGAGCAATACGAATCGGTGAAAGGCGACGACCACGGTGTGGTACTTTCACTGCAGTCTGGTAAGAAAATTCGCGCCGATGCCTTCCTCTGGTGCAACGGGCGAAGTGGTAACACGGAAAACCTTGGGTTGGAGAATGTGGGCCTGGTGCCCAATGGTCGCGGCCAGTTGGCAGTGGATGACCACTACCGTACCGAGGTGGACCACATCTACGCGGCGGGCGATGTGATTGGCTGGCCGAGCCTGGCCAGTGCAGCCTATGACCAGGGCCGTGCGGCTTCGTCAGACATCACCCAGGACGAGTATTTCCGATACGTAGATGATGTGCCCACGGGTATCTATACCATTCCTGAAATCAGCTCCGTAGGTAAAACCGAGCGGGAGCTGACAGAAGCCAAAGTGCCATACGATGTTGGTCAGGCTTTCTTCAAGGACCTGGCGCGGGCACAGATAACGGGTGAAGCGGTGGGCATGCTGAAGATTCTGTTCCACCGGGAAACCCGGGAGATCCTGGGGATTCACTGCTTTGGTGACCAGGCGGCCGAGATTGTGCACATCGGCCAGGCGATCATGAACCAGAAAGGGGAGGCGAACTCCCTGAACTACTTCATCAATACCACCTTCAACTACCCGACCATGGCGGAAGCCTATCGGGTGGCGGCATTGAACGGCCTGAACCGGATCTTCTAATCCGGTCAGTTCCGTACCCGAGCCGGTATTACGCCGGCTCGGGCATTCCTTCCTTCGCTGGCAAGCTCAGAACGGCTCTGGCGCGGTTATCGAAGAACATCCGTGTGCTTGTGGGGTAGTCGGTAATAATGCTGTCTACGCCCATCTCTTCCAGCTTCAGCATGTCGTGAATGCGGTTCACCGTCCAGGTGGACACATGCATATTACGCTTGTGGGCCTGGGCAACCATGTCGGCATTGAGAATCTTCCAGTTCGCGCAGAAATACTCACAGCCCAGCCGGGTAGCCAGGTTCAGCGGCTTGGGGAACTTCCGCTCGGCCACAAGGCCAATCCGGAGGTTCTTGTCACGGCGCCTCAGTTCCCTGAGGAACCAGGGATCGGATGAGGTAATGGCGGCGGTCTGGTAAAGGTTCCGGCGCTGGATAACTTCTGTCAGGCGGTTGCAAAGTATGTTCAGGCGGGCCCGGTTGTCCTTCTTCACTTCCAGTTGCAGGTGCTCCAGATCGTCGAACTGGTCGAGCAGGTTTTCGAGAGTGGGAATGCCCGTTTTGCGGGGCCAGGCGCTGGTGTTGCGCCGAGCGTCCATGTCGGCCAGCTCAGCGGCCGTGTAATGGCCGACATTGCCCTTCTGCCCGGTAGTCCGATCTACCGTCAGGTCGTGTACCAGCACTGGCACGCCGTCTTTTGACAGCACCAGGTCCAGCTCGAAGTGCCGGATACCATGCCGATAGGCATGGATAAAACCGGGCATGGTATTTTCTGGAGCCTCACCTTTGGCTCCGCGGTGACCATAAACGATCATTCTGCAGCACTATCCTTGAGGGTCTGGTAAATAGCCTGGCGTTTCTTCCAGGTGTCATGACACAGGCGTATATCTTCCAGGTACGCCGGCAACTCTTTCATCAGCAGGGCCTGGGGGCCGTCAACCAGGGCTTTCTCCGGTTTCGGGTGGAAGTCTACCAGCACCATGTTGGCGCCGGCGATCACGCCCTGAGCGGTGGCGTGCATCACGTCCAGAATACCATCCGGTGAGCGGTCCCGGCTGCCCACGGAGTGGGACGGGTCTACACACACCGGCATGCGCGTCAGGCGCTTTACCGCTGGTACATGGGCGAAATCCACCATATTGCGGTGCGGCTGGCCGGCTTCGGTTTTCATGCC
The DNA here is from genome assembly GCF_048595985.1 of Marinobacter sp. GH_1. Taxonomy (NCBI): domain Bacteria; kingdom Pseudomonadati; phylum Pseudomonadota; class Gammaproteobacteria; order Pseudomonadales; family Marinobacteraceae; genus Marinobacter; species Marinobacter sp. GH_1. The sequence goes on from NZ_CP184460.1 coordinate 1,688,630, forward strand.
CCTCAGGCAGAAAATCACGTTGGCGTTGCCCTCACTGGCCAGGTACTCCGCGGCGTTCAGCGACTCGTTCAGGGTAATACCAAAACCGCGCTTGAGCAGTGCCGGGTAGGTTTTCTGCCGGCCTATGGCTTTGAGCAACTCGAAGTTCTGGGTATTCCGGGTGCCAATCTGCAGCATCACGCCGGTGGGCCGGCCCAGTTTCTCCAGGCAGGTGTCGATTTCTTCGATATGGCTCTCGTGGGTGATCTCCATGGCAATCACCTTGATGCCATGCTTGCCGGCTTTCTCGAAGACCCAGGGCAGGCAGCCCTTGCCGTGCCCCTGGAACGAGTATGGATTGGTGCGCGGCTTGTAGGCGCCCATACGGGTGCAGACCTCGCCATTGTCCTCCAGTGCCTGCATCATCTGCTCAACGTGCTCGGGCACGTCAACTGCACACAGGCCGGCAAAGATGTTCAGGTTGTTCTGGCTGAACTCGACGCCGTTGTAGGTGAAACCGCTCTGGCGGTGATCGTCTTTGTGGCGGCCCAGAATGCGGTAGTCATCAGAAATTCGGATGGCCCGCTCCACAGCGGGTAGCGCTTCAATCTCTTCCTTGCTCAGGGTTTTGGTGTCGCCCAGCAGATAAATCTCCGTCAGCCGCTGGCTGGCGCCTTGAATCTCGTGTACGCGAACACTGACACCGGGCAGGTTTTCCAGGTAATGCATGGTCTGGCGGTAGGCTTCGCTGTCCAGTTCTGTGTTGGGGTGAAGAATGGCTAACATGAAATCTCCTTGGGGTTAACCGGCGGCGTCTTCCGCCCTGTGCCTGGCCTGCATGAATTCCCGATGATTAAGATGCAGCAAGTCCGCAATCCGGCGAATAAGGTGTTCTTCGTATTTGTCGATACGGCCGTCTGCCAGGGCTACCCGCCAGATACTCTCCAGCAGGGCCTGTTTCTGGGGCTGGTCAAAGTGGTCGTTGATCTGTCCGGTGAACTCATACAACGACGTGGAATCCTCTGCGTGTGCCAGGGCGTCGGCAAGAATCTCTTCCGCTTCTTCCCGGGTAACCTGATGGGCCTGAACGGCGAAATCGACAATAATCTTCAGCTCGCGCTCGTCCTCGTGATTGTCGACACGGGCAAGCTGCACCATCAGGGCTGTGGCAGCCACCGCCAGTTGGTGAGCGTCGGTTTGCACAGGCTCGGATTCCGGCACTGCAAACAGTTTTTTCAGGCGATCAATCATACAGCGCCCCTTGGGTAAAGGTTGGGGTGTTGATCAGGCAGCCTCGGTCGCTAACTGTCGCACCCGGCTTTCCAGTTCAATCTGGTCTGCGGCAAACCGGCGAATGCCATCAGCCAGTTTCTCGGTGGCCATGGCATCCTCGTTGGATTCCCAGCGGAACCGCTTCTCGTCCACGTGGTACGGTTTGTCGGCGGTGCTTGCGCTGCCCGCGTTCAGTTGCTGGGGTAATTCGCCATGATCGTCTTTCAGCTCCTGCAAAAGGGCAGGGCTGATGGTCAGGCGATCGCAGCCGGCCAGCATTTCAATCTCGCCAGTATTGCGGAAGCTCGCCCCCATCACCACGGTATTGAAGCCATTGGCCTTGTAGTAATTATAGATGCGGGTGACCGATTGCACGCCCGGGTCTTCCGCCGCCGGGTAGCTGTCGCGGCCAGTGCTGGCCAGGTGCCAGTCCAGAATGCGCCCGACAAACGGCGATATCAGATAGGCACCGGCTTCGGCGCAGGCGGCAGCCTGTACAAAGGAGAACAGCAGGGTCAGGTTACAGTGGATGCCTTCTTTTTCCAGCTGCTCAGCGGCGCGGATGCCTTCCCAGGTAGAGGCAATCTTGATCAGCACCCGGCTGGTGTCTACGCCCTGGCGGTCATAGTAGTCGATCAACCGGCGTGCGCGTTCCAGGGTGGCGGCGGTGTCAAACGACAGGCGGGCGTCTACTTCTGTGGAGACGACGCCGGGAATCAGGTTCAGGATTTCTTTACCGGCCAGCACCGCCAGCATGTCAGTGGCGATGGTCAGTTGTTCGGCGCCAGAGCCCCCGCGCTGGCTGGCGAAGGCGACGGCCTTGTCCAGCATCGGGCGGTAGGCTTCCGATGCTGCGGCTTTCAGCAGCAGTGAGGGGTTGGTGGTGGCATCTTGTGGCCGCCATTGGGCAATGGCGTCAAGGTCGCCGGTGTCGGCCACCACGGTGGTCATGGTCTTCAGTTGGTCCAGCTTGCTGTTCATTCGTCGTGTCGTCCCGGTTGTGCGGTGTTATGGCGGTATCCAGCTCCAGAATACCTTTGTAACCCCTACAATAACGGCAGCTTACGACAGGAACAAGACAACAAAAGGTATGGGGATGATCAACTTTCCGTAATGAGTTCCGGTTCCCTGACTTTGGCCAGAGCCTGCTCCACCACTTCCAGGCCGGAACCCGGCTTGTTGGCGTTCTCGCTCAGGTGCCGGCGGAACTGTCGCCCTCCTGGCTGGCCCAGGAACAGGCCCATGATATGGCGGGTAATGTGGGTCAGGTACACCCCGCGGTCCAGTTCCTGCTGGATAAACGGAAACATGGCGCGCAGGGCATCATGACGGCTGGTGGCAGCTGCCGGCTCACCAAAGAATTCGGTATCCACGTCGGCCAGTAGCCAGGGGTTGTGGTAGGCCTCCCGGCCCAGCATCACACCATCGGTATGGGCCAGGTGCTCGTGGCATTCATCAAAGGTTTTGATGCCGCCGTTGATGATGATTTCAAGATGAGGGTAGGCCTGTTTCAGACGGTACACCCAGTCGTACTTCAGCGGTGGGATATCGCGATTTTCCTTCGGGCTCAGGCCCTCCAGAATGGCAATGCGGGCGTGCACGATGAACGTCTTGCAGCCGGCGGCGGCAACGGTTTCGATAAACTCGCACAGCTCATCCCAGGATTCGCGGCCGTTGATGCCAATGCGGTGTTTGACGGTGACCGGCAGATCCGTGGCTTCTATCATCGCCGCCACACCTTCCGCCACCTTGTCCGGATGGCCCATCAGGCAAGCGCCGATCATGTTGTTCTGCACCCGATCACTGGGGCAGCCGACATTCAGGTTCACTTCATCAAAGCCAAACTGCTGAGCCAGCTTTGCGCAATGAGCCAACTCACCGGCATGGCTGCCACCAAGCTGCAGCGCCAGCGGGTATTCGGAAGGATCATGGCGCAGAAACCGCTCGGTATCCCCATGAATCAACGCCCCGGTGGTCACCATCTCGGTATACAGCAACGCCCGGCGGCTCAGAATCCGCGCCAGGTAGCGAAAATGCGGCGTGGTCCAATCCATCATCGGAGCCACACAGAAGCGGCGGGAAGGGCAGGAATCGGCGGCAAATGGAATCGGCGATGGAACAAAAGACATAGAGCTACCTGTAAACGGCAATGGCGCAGATCATACGAAAATCCAAGCGTTCTAGTTTATCAGGAATACCCCTAATAAGCAGGCTGCAAGGGGGCTCCCAGTGCCATCCCCGAATGTAACAAAATGTACCGGGGTCTGACCCCAGTACATTTGACCGGGCGAAATGTCTTGGGGTCTGACCCCAGCATGTATAATCCGCGGTGGATGAACCGGACAACAGGATATTGAATGACCATCACAGCCTTTGACGCCTTAGCCTGCCCCCTGGACGGCGCTGCCTTGCAGCGGGAGTCGGGTTCGTGGCGGTGTGCCAGTGGCCATAATTTTGATGTGGCGCGGCAGGGCTATGTGCATCTGTTGCCGGTGCAGAAGAAGCGTTCGCTGGACCCGGGTGACAGTAAGGTGATGGTGGCGGCACGCCAGCGTTTTCTTGAGGCAGGGTATTACCAGCCGATTGCCGAGGCGGTGTCGCGGGCAACGCTGGACGATGCGCCGGCCAGCACCACACTGAGTTGCCTGGATGCCGGTTGTGGTGAAGGCTATTACCTGCGACAACTGGCCCGGGCGGCGGGCGAGGAACGCGCCCTGGCGTTATTGGGTCTGGATATCTCGAAATGGGCAGTACTGGCGGCAGCCCGTGAAGACAAACGGCCGAGCTGGGTGGTGGGCAGTAATGCGAATCTGCCGGTGCTACCTGGCTCACTGGACCGTATTCTCTGTCTGTTTGGCTTTCCCGTGTACCCGGAATTCGGCCGTGTTCTCAAACCGGGCGGCAAGCTGATTCAGGTGGACGCAGGGCAGGATCACCTGCGGGAGCTGCGGGAAATTATCTATCCTGAAATCCGGAGCGAATCGAAGAAAGTGATGCCAGCCCCGGAAGGATTTCGCCGAGTGGCTTCGGAAGATGTTCGGTTTTCACTGCATCTGGCGGGGGCGGAGCCCATCGCAGACCTTCTGGCGATGACGCCCCATTTCTACCGGGCAAACGCGGAAGGCCGGGAGCGGGCGGCTGCCCTGAACTCCCTGTCACTCACGGTAGACGTTTGCCTGCACACCTTTGAGCGGGTTGCTGAGGGCGATTAATCTGCGTTTTCCATGCCCAGCCGGGTACCACGGGCCTTGAGCCGGTAAAACTCCTCAACAATACCAGCCATGGCCTCCGGGCAGTATTCCCGGAGCCCGCCCAGCATCAGGCGTTTGGACACTTCACCAACCGAGCTGCCATCGGACATCAGGTGGTATGACAGGGTCACGTTGCCGCGCTTGCCAGCTACTTCCAGATCCGCCTTGTTCAGCTCCAGCTCGGGCTGAAGGTTATCGTTCTGCTTGAGGGCCACGCTCATGCTCTCATACATCACCATGGGGCGGTCCGGGTTGAACATGACCCCGTGGGATTCCATCAGCGGTTTGAGCGTGTGGGGGAAGTTCTTGCCAGAGGCCGCCACGTAGGCGCGGGTGAAGTCATCAATCACTTGCTCGTCTCGGATTACCGCACCGCTGCGGCTCACTTCCAGGTAGACCTTGCCGGCTTCGTCGCAGACTTCGATGGTGTTATCACCGGTTTCCCGGAATTCCAGGGGAATTTCTGCCCCCAGCAGATTGCGGAATCGGAATGTCATGTTCTCTGATAACCCAAAGCGCCCGACCACAATGGCAAACAGCAGGTCACCAGGCACGCAGAAGCGGCGGGCGTCCGGATCGTGGATCGGGTTGAAGTCTCCGGCAATCTCTTTGGCAAAATGACTGGCCTGGGGCGCAGTAATAACAATGCGTCCGTCCTGGACGGTATAAAAACGTTCTGAAAGCATGGTGTACCTTTTACGGATCGCAGAGATGAGGGAACGAAATGTTTGTCGGTCCGCAGATTGATCCTGCCATTCTAAACGATTAAACGCCGCAGGGCCCTCCGGCTTTCGTACAATGCCCGGTGGCAACGTCAGTCATCGTCTTCGGCATCCCGCAGGCGTTCCTGGCGCTCCCATTCTTCTTCCTTGGCGGCTTCAATCACATCGAGCAGCTCATCCACGTTCGCGCTTTCTGTGTCGTGCTCAAAGCAGCCAGTCAGCTGACTGTCGGGGTGCAGGTCGCCGGCTTCATAAAGCGCCCAGATCTCCTTGCCATAATCGGTAGTCAGCAGTTCCGGGGCAAAGCGGCCGAAATAGCGGCGCATGTTGTCCACATCCCTCTCGAGCATGCGCTCCGCGCTGTTATTGCCAGCTGCATTGACCGCCTGGGGCAGGTCGATAATGACCGGACCGGTGGCATCAACCAGAACATTGAATTCGGACAGGTCGCCGTGAATCAGGCCGGCACTGAGCATGCGCACGACGTCGGCAATCACCTTGCCGTGGTAACTGCGGGCCTGTTCGGGGGTGAGGGTAACGTCGTCCAGCCGGGGCGCGGCCTTGCCTTCACCGTCGGCAATCATTTCCATCAGCAGCACGCCATCAACAAAGCCGAAAGGTTCTGGCACGCGAACGCCGGCTTCCGCCAGGCGGTAAAGGGCATCCACTTCGGCGTTCAGCCAGGCGTCTTCCTGCTCTTTCTGGCCATAGCGCGTTTTCTTGCTCATGGCCCGTGCGCGACGGCTGTTCCGTACCTTACGGCCTTCCTGATACTGAACGGCCTGTTTGAAACTGCGCTTCTGGGCCTCTTTGTATACCTTGGCGCAACGCACCTGGTCGCCGCAGCGCACCACAAACACCTGGGCTTCCTTGCCGCTCATCAATTGGTACAACACCTCATCCACCATGCCTTCATCAACGAGGGGTTGTAATCGTTTTGGTATCTTCATATAAGTTTCTGTGCCCGGTTCAGCTTGCTGGCTCTGTATAGTCATGGCCAGCGTTTATCGGCACATACTACCTGATTGTGAGCAAAGGAGTGTTGTATTGATCCCGCGCGGACGATTTCCATGGCGATCGCTGATCATCCTGTTGGCCTGCTTGCTGTGGGTGCCGTCAGCTTTCGCGTTGGACTGGTCGTTCTTGCTGCAGCAGGGGCGAATGGGCATTGCCCTGCCGGATATCGAGGCTGCGGATTGGCGCGTGACCGGCATCCGGGCTGAGGTGGTTAACTCGGTTGAGGCAGACAACAAGGCGGTTATCGTCCGTTTCAAACCCGGCTCCCGACTGACGGCCGCCACCCTTGCACAGAACGCCGGAGATTCCCCGGTTGTGTTAAACAACGTGCGGCTGGATCTGACCGATGTAACCCTCACCATCAACCTGGGCGGCGCTGGCGGCTTCGCGGACCGTACTAAGGTGGCTGGCCAGCTCTCTATTGATGTTGGCGATTTACGGCACCCCAGCCTGAACCCCCAGGGGTGGCGCTTTGAAGGGCGAGTGAGTGGTGCTGTCTCGGATATCCGTCTTGAGGGCCTGCTGCGATCAGATTCCGGCCTGCAGGCGGAGGTAGTGTTCAGAAATCGGGCCGATCAGTTCATGGCTGGCCAGGTAGACTTGGCCATGGCCGCTGGCCAGGCCGGCACGACACTCGCTGACACACTCGCCCAGTGGCCCTCATTGCTTACGTTAAACCATGGTCGGCTTGAGGCGGCCGCCAGCTTTCGGCTGGAACCTGACGCCCCCCTCGCACTGGATGCCCGGCTGAATCTGGCGGGCGTGAGCGGGGTCTTCGATCGAACGGCGTTTTCCGATATGAGTGGCCGCTTGTTGTTCAGCCTTGAAGACGAATCACTGGCTGCCCGCCTGCGCGACATCACCATAGGCCAGATCAACTCCGGCATTGGCATAGGGCCGGTGCGGTTGCTGGCGGATTATCGGGCGCCGGCCGCCGAGCCGCTCACAGGCCAGTTAGAAATTCAGCAGGCCACAGCCGAATTTCTCAATGGCCGCCTGAGAGTTGCACCGCAAACCCTCGACCTGGCCAATCATCCCGTTAACGTCCCGTTAGACGTCTACGAGTTATCGCTTGAACGGCTGTTGGAAGTCTACCCGGCCGAAGGGTTTGAAGGCTCCGGCAGGCTTAATGGCCGTATACCGCTGATGATCTCCGGCACATCGGTAGAGGTTGAACAAGGCACCATGGCAGCTATCGTTCCGGGCGGCCGCCTTCGACTGCCGGGCGAGCGATTGCAGGCCATGCTGGGCGGTAGCCAGGCCTTGGACCTGGTGGTGCAAGCTTTGCAAAACTTTCACTATTCGGTGCTGGATAGCACGATAGACTACGATAAGAATGGAAAGTTGATGTTAGGCCTGCGGCTGGAAGGGCAAAGCCCGGGCGTTCGCGGCGGCCAGCCGGTGGTGCTGAACATCAATCTTGAAGAAGACATTCCTGCGCTGTTAACCAGCTTACAGCTGAGCGGCAGGGTGAACGAAGCCGTTACCGAACGCGTTCGGGAGCGGCTGCAACAGTCCGGGCAGGAGGCAAAACCATGATCAATGTGTGGCGGTCACGCAGGCCGCTGGCCATGAGAGTTCTGATGATATCGGTCCTGCCATTGGCGTTCATCGCCTGCACGCCAACCGTACAGATGGCGGCACCGAAAGAGCCGATTACCGTGAACCTGAACGTTAAAATCCAGCACGAAATCTACGTAAAAGTGGACAGGGAAGTGGATGAACTGTTCAGCGATAAAGGCCTGTTCTGAACAACAGCGGCCTGACCAAGGGCAGATCAAGGGGTTGAAGATGAAACGACTGATGCAACTGGGCGCCTTCCTTCTGGCCATCGGCCTGGCACTGCCGGCGCTCGCCATGGGCCTGGAAGAGGCCAAGCAGAAACTGGAAACCGTCAAACAGCAGGGCCTGGTGGGTGAAACCCCGACGGGCTACCTGGAAGTGGTGCGTGCAGAGGGCGATGCGCCTGCGGTGGTACAAGCTATTAACCATGCCCGCCGGGATGAGTATGCCCGTATTGCCGAGCGGCACGACATACCGGTTACGCAGGTGGAAACGGTGGCTGGCAAGAAAGCTATTGAGAAAACTCCGGCAGGGCAGTTCGTTCAGATCAATGGCCAGTGGGTGAAGAAATAGCGCTTACTCCATCTCAAGGATCAGTGGCTCCATCAGCCTGTACACCCAGGCTGATCGGCCATCCTGCAGTGTTAACTCCACTCTTTCGTAGCGCACGCCCAGCCGTTCGTACCTGTCCAGTGCCCTGAGCTCGCCGGCGCTCACTTCAATCACTTCACCCTGTGTCACGGCTTCGGGGTCTGGCTTCAAGTCGAGTTTTTCTTTTCGGAATCCGGGCAGTCCGGCGGGCTCACTGCTTCCCGCGCGCCCCATCACCAGCCAGCGCACCCAGGGACGGGTGAGGGTGCCGTAAACAAACACCGAATAGGTTTCGTCCTCGTCTATGGCCGGCAATTCCCCGGTTGGGTTGTAGCCAAAACTGCTGACAAAGGTCAGCCAGAGATAGGCTATGCCCACCATCAGCAGTGCCATAATCAGCGCCAGTGTGCGTTTGATCGATTTCCTCATAGATGACTACGCAGTCTCTCCGGCATGGCTGATCAGTACCCCGGGCGCACCGGTTTCCAGCTTGTCTCTCAGGCTGTCTGGAATGACGGCCTTGGCCATCTTTGAAGGCTGGATAACCACGTAGGTGATGTCTGCATCGGCGATAAATTGCCCGTCACCGTGCCGGAAGAATTCCAGGTGCAGAGTGAAAGACGTATTCCCCAGCCGCCCGGCCCTGATGCGGGCTTCCAGCACATCGTCAAACTTCGCTGGTGCTTTCCAGTTAACGGTCATGCTGACTACCTGGATGTCCAGGTCCTGATCAAGCAGGTGCTGGTAATCACCAAACAGTGTGCGGATATACTCATTCACAGCAATATCCACGAAATCCGCATAGCGGGCATTGAACACCACCCCCTGGGCATCACATTCGCCGTAGCGAACCCGAAAGCGGAAACGGAAAGACTGTTCAGGCATGAAGACTCCTAATTTTATACCGATTGGCCAGGTCAGCTTTCCATACTTGACGATGTGACCCATTATTGTAAAGCGGTCTCCGAACTGTGCTTGAATATAGAAGCAAGTAGTGGGCTAAGGAATTAGCCCGACGAGACACAAAGTGTTGGTGTGATTGTACAAAGGGAATAATTATGATTGCTGTAAGGAAGGGTGTGCGTGGCTTGGCAGTGTTATCCAGCGTTACCTTGTTGGCGGCCTGTGGCGGCGGAGGTGGTGGTGGTGGCGGTTCTGGCGGACCAAACTTGACTCTGGATAGCGATAATCTGGCGGAGCAAACGGTGGAGGTTGGTCCTGAGTCGGATGTTAGCGGTATCCTGGGCTTACAAGATGATATTAATACGGGGCAGGCTCTGATCCTTGAGGTGATGGAAAGCCTTGACGCTCAACATACTGGCTCATCAGACACGATCAGCTGTGAGCAAGGTGGCACTGCCACTGTGACGGATGAGAGTGCTGATGGCAGGATTGATGAGAAATGGTTACTACAGGACTGTGTCATCAACACTCAAGTGCTCGGCAGCGTTAGCCTCAGTGGCGACTATCGATTCGTTGCCAGTTTTAGCGGTGACGAGGCGTCCGATTTTGTTTTGGAGGGCTCTGAGACCTATGGCATCGAAGGTTTGCGGTTGTCGAATTCTGAACAGATCAAAATAAGGGGGCGGGCTGACGCCGATTACTCAATAGCCGGAAGTTTCGCCAGTTTCATTGATACCGTCAGCGTGTTTGAGTTCAAAGTTGGTGATCGATACGCGGCCATAACCGACGCGGAAACTCGACTGGAGGATAACGACGGTACCATAGATTTCACAACCAAAGGTAAGCTGATCGGCTCTGCCATTGGTGGCTATATCCAGCTATCGACTCCACAAGTTGTGAAAATTAACAACGGCGCAGCGTGCCCAGCCTCCGGCATTCTCCGGATAGCCAGCAATGGTGTGGCGGAGATTCTTTTTGGCACGAGCACTGAAGGAGCTGGAGACGCAGTGCAAATCAGAGTCGACGGCCAGATCGTAGACAGCTCTGACGACTGCAGTGCCATCGGCTTTATTCCATAAACCCGATCTCCTCGGGGTGAAGGCTATGTCTTCACCCCTTGGTTATCAAAAATCCCCGGCCAAACGCCTGACCAATTCCGCCGCCGGAACCTCCAGGCAACCGGACGCATTCTGCCCACACCATAACGGCGAGAAATCGCCCGAGCCATTTGCCTCTGCCGCCGTGCGCAGGGGGGCAATGGCATTGGTAGCCAGTGGAAAGGCTGGCGCTACATCAGAAACCGGCCCCAGCTCTCGCATCACCCGGTTCATAATGCCTCTTGCCGGGCCCCCGGAGAACAGATTAGTGATGGCCGTATGCCGGGCCGCCTCACTTTTCAGCGCCTCCCGATGAACCGCCCGGGTTGTCGCCTCCGGACACAGCATAAACGCCGTCCCCACCTGGGCCGCCGCAGCGCCAAGTGCCAGTGCCGCCTTTACGCCCCTGGCATCGGCAATGCCGCCAGCTGCAATAACCGGAACACTCACCGCAGCAACCACCTGGGGTAAAAGGACAAACGTCCCCATCTGCGTGCTCATGTCCTGTGTCAGGAAAATACCCCGGTGGCCACCGGCCTCAAGCCCCTGGGCAATAATGCCGTCGGCACCGTTGCCATCCAGCCAAAGGGCTTCTTCTACCGTGGTCGCGGATGACAGCACTGTAGCTCCAGCGGCTTTGACCCGTTGCAGCAACTCGGGCGCCGGTAGGCCAAAATGAAAGCTCACAACCGCTGGCCGGAATTCATCCACAATGTCAGCCATCTCGGCGTTGAAGGGTTGCCGCCCGGGGCCATTGGCAATCACGCCTTCGTCCAGCCCGAATTCCCGATAATAGGGCGCCAGCGCCGTCCGCCAGGCCTGTTCCGCGGAGTGGTCGGGCTCTGGCGGGGTGTGGGCAAAGAAATTCAGATTGAACGGCCGATCAGTGCTGGCTTTCAGGGTTTCAAGCTCTGCCCTGAGTGCCGCCGCCGATAACATGGCACAAGGCAGCGACCCCAACCCGCCGGCATTGGAAACCGCCGCCACCAGCCGGCTGTCTTGCACGCCTGCCATGGGCGCCTGAATGATGGGTAAGTTCGTTCCCAGAAAGTTCAGCATGTTGATTTCCTATCCTGCATGACGGGCCCTGTTGTGGCTGCGGACCACAGCGGGTAGGGGATGCCGGCGAGGCGATTCATAACAAAAGCATGCGCCAGCAGCAAAGCGACGCCGGCCATCAGTATAGGTAATTGAGCCGGGTCTGGCATCAGCCCCAGAGACACGATCAGCGCCGTAGCACCTGCGGGTGGGTGCGCTACCTTGAACACCACCATCAGGCAACTTGCCAGCCCAAGCGACACAGCGGCTGCCCCCACCCGAGGCAAGTCGACACCCGTCATAAAAGCGGAGGACTGATCCTGCAAACCGAAAAGGTACAGGCTGAAAAGCCCAGTGAGAGCGCCAATCAGATGTCCGCACAGGGTATTTCTTGGAGAAGCGGGTTGGGCCATGGGTACATAAAACAGGATAAAGGCAGTCGCCCCGAGCGAAGGAAAGATAAACGCTTCCTGGGTGACAAGCGCAACAAAAGACACCAGCGCGATACTGAAACCAGCGTTCACCAGGTTGAAAACAGCCATAACCGTGGTGCGACTGTACCGGCTAGCCAGCCGTTCCAGATGCAGTGCGTTAAGCAATCCTTTCGCTAACTGCCAGCGCAGCTGCTCGTTCCGGCGTCCCATGATCTTCTTTTGCCCTGATTTGGTGCATTGGTTAAAGGGGCGCGATGGTAAACACTGATGAATATCAAGGCAAACAGGGATTTTCGATATGGGTTAAGGGTATTGTGGATAATGTAGGGGCTGAACCTTAAAGTGAAAGGCCAACGTTGGCTGCTCTGCCAAGCCTATGGAATTTCTTGGAAGTCTGAGCCTTGAAGGCTAAGGTTCAGTGATGAGTTCGTTAGCAAGCAATCATGACGGTCAGCGATTTCAGAGTATCGCCTATGGTCGTCGTCAGCACGGAACGTAATGGATGCAGCAAACCGGAATCTACGAGCAGCTAATCACCAAGCTCATCGAGAGTCGACTGGATAGAGACAAGTTCTATGTCGGCGAGCGCCAGCTCAACAGCGCCGAAGCCTCCGTGTGGCTTTCACGGTTCCTGTCCAATATCCTGGAATTCGCCATTGAGGCCGTGCCGTCGGGCGACGACCGCCTTCAGGAGCAGATTGAACTCTCCAATCAGTTGCTGATGTGGCTCAAGGGCAAGATTTCGGATGAGGGCTTTCTGGAAGAGAACCTTCTGGATAGCCAAGGAAAGATCCTGACGGCACTGTACGAACTGGAAAACCCGGTTGCAGCCAACCTCAAACAATACGTGGAAGACATTTTTCCTCTCACCGGCCTTACCCAAAGTGAGCTGTTTTCCGGCAGCAACGCTGGCCTTTCACTGGAATCCGAACTTAAGCGCGAGATTCTTTCCGCCGACAAGATTTATTGGCTGGTGTCGTTCATCAAGTGGGCCGGCATTCGTATTTTCCGGAAAGAGTTGGAGGAGTATACGGCCAGCGGTCGTGAGCTGAAAATCATCACCACCTCTTACATGGGCGCAACCGATGCCAAGGCCGTTGAGTACTTGGCCAGCCTGCCGAACACCGAAGTGAAGCTGAGTTACAACACCGAACGCGAGAGGCTGCACGCAAAAAGCTATTTGTTCCTCAGAAACTCCGGGTTTCACACGGGCTATATCGGGTCGTCAAACCTGTCCCGTTCAGCTCTGACCAATGGGCTTGAGTGGAACCTGAAGATCACGTCGAAGGAAATCCCGCACATTATTAACAAGTCCCTCAGTACCTTTGAAACCTATTGGGCATCTGAGGAGTTTGAGCTGTTTGATGGGCAGGCTGAAAGTACTGAAAAGCTCCATCGCGCATTAAAACAACAAAAAGGACTGGACGCGCCTGGAATCTCTCACTTTTTCGAAATCACACCATTTGCGCACCAGAAAGATATTTTGGAACAGTTGGCGGTTGAGAGGGATGTGCACCAGCGCTTCCGAAACCTCGTGGTGGCGGCCACAGGCACTGGTAAGACTCTGATCTCGGCTTTTGACTTTCAGCGGTTCCTGAAATCCAAACCAAACGCTCATTTTTTGTTCGTGGCGCATCGGGAAGAAATTCTGCGGCAGGCTCGCGAAGCCTATCGTGGCGTGCTGCGAAATAATGGCTTCGGCGAACTTTGGGTGGGCGGCCAGTTGCCTGAGCACTATCGACAGTTATTCGTATCGATCCAGACCCTGAACAACCAGCTGGATCAGCTGAAACTGACCGAAGACTATTACGACTACATCGTTATCGACGAAGTGCACCACATCGCCGCATCCAGTTATCGTGCGGTACTGGAGCACTTCTCGCCGGAGATACTGCTAGGGCTCACTGCGACACCAGAGCGGCATGACAATGAGGATATCCTCAGCGACTTCGGCGGTGTGATTGCCGCCGAACTCCGCTTGCCGGAAGCTATTAACCGCCGGCACCTTTGCCCCTTTCAATACTTTGGGATAGATGATGACACTGACCTGCGCACCATTCCTTGGAGTCGTGGGCGTTACGACATTACTCAGCTGACGAACTTGTATACGCACAACCAGAATCGTGTAAAAAAGATTGTGCGAAGCTTGCGGGAAATCATCACTGAATTAGAAAGTATGAAGGCTTTGGCTTTTTGTGTGGGTCATGACCACGCAAACTTCATGGCGCAACAGTTCCTGCTGCACGGTATCAAAGCGGATGTGCTCACCAGCGACAACAGCCACGAGCGCCAACAAAAACAGCAAGCCATTCGCTCAGGGCAAATTAATGTGCTGTGCGTGGTCGATATCTTCAACGAAGGCGTCGATATTCCCGAAGTGGATACTTTGTTGTTCCTGCGCCCAACCGAAAGCCTGACCATCTTCTTGCAGCAACTCGGCCGAGGGCTGCGGCTGGCGGACGACAAAGAGTGCTGCACAGTCTTGGATTTTGTGGGTAACTCCCGGCCTGAATATGATTTTGCCAATAAATTCCGGGCACTGGTGGGTAAGTCCGAAAGCTCAATCACGGAGGAGCTCAAGCAAGGTTTCCCCCATGCGCCGCTAGGTTGTCGAATTGAGCTCACCAAGAAAACCCAAGAGATGGTGCTGAATAACATCCGCCAGGCCACTCTGACGATGAAACGGCTTGTATCGCTGATTCGCCAGTTTCCCCAGCATTCCAACCAACCTCTGACTTTGAAGAATTTCATAACGCATCATCCCCACATTGATCTTAACGAGCTTTATCGGCGGGGGAGTTGGGCAGAGCTGGTATCCAAAGCCAGAGATGAGAATGTTCCTGATGATTCGCCATTCAAGCTGGCGAAAAAGGCGATCTACAACCGGATTCTGATCTGCGACGATCACCAGTACCTGCTGCTCCTCAGGAAACTATGCCAGTCAGGATTTCATTGGGGCGACACGAATAATCGCCAAGCGTTAATGTGCCATTACGATTTCTGGCAAAAAGCCGGGCCAGAGTTGGAGTTTTCATCGCTCCCCCAAAGCCTGGCAGAGCTCAGCAGGTTGGGGCTGGAGCAGGAACTGCTGGATGTATTGGGCTGGAAGTTGGCGAAAACCAAGCATGAACAACCCATCATGCCGGAATTGCCGCAAGTGCCCTTGCGCCTCCATGCCCGCTATTCTCGGGAGCAAATACTGGCAGGTTTTGGAGCGGCGACGTTTGAGGCTATGCCACGATCGATGGAGGGGGTTTTTGTAATTCAAGAGCAGAGAATCATGCTTTTGTTTGTCACCTTAGACAAAAACGAAAAGCAGTTTTCTCCTACCACCATGTACCACGACTACGCCATCAACGAGCAGTTGTTCCACTGGCAGTCGCAGAACAGCTCAAGGCCAGAGCATGGTAGAGGGAAAGACTATATTCAGCACCGTAACACCAACATACGGCTTTTTCTGTTTGTGAGAGAGCAAACGAAAGACGAATATGGTCGCACGATGGGGTACGTGAACTACGGGGAGGTCGATTACGTGTCTCACACTGGTTCGCAGCCCATGAGCATCACTTGGAAACTCCGGACGCCCATGCCGAACTTTATGTGGCAGCAGGCGGCGAAGCTGGCGGTGGCATGAGTTACGGACCCTACAACAAAAACGCTCAAAAATTCTTCACCCAATACCAGTCCCTGACCTTCGAACAGGTCCACAGCGACTGGCTCCCCCAGTTGGACAAGAAAACCGGCCTGGCTCTGGATGTCGGCGCCGGAAGCGGTCGGGATGCACTGGCCTTGGCAGAGCGTGGCTGGGATGTAGTCGCAGTGGAGCCTGCGGCTGAGTTGCGTCGCCTGGGTGAGGCGGCAACGGCCCATTGCAGTATTCAGTGGGTGGATGATTCCCTGCCGGATCTGAGCGAGATCCGTAAGCTCAGTTACCGGTTTGATCTGGTGCTGGTGTCTGCGGTGTGGATGCACCTGGCGCCCACTTCCCGGGAGCGGGCGTTCCGTATTTTGACTGAACTGCTGGCGCCGTCTGGCATGTTGGTGATCACTCTGCGACACGGGCCAGGAGATGGTGAGCGATCATTCCATGAGGTTAGTAAGACGGAGCTGGATGGCCTCGCACGCGATAGCGTTGTCATGCCAGTTACCTTGCAGTTAACGTCCTCAGTTGACCAGCTGCAGCGCCCCGATGTCTGGTGGGAAACGGTGCTCTATCGCATGCCTTAGATAACAGGTCATTGATATCCTAGGTTCTTGGCCAGAGACATCAGCGGTTTCATCTTACCTTCTAACGAGGCTGCAACCAGATCTGGGTTCAATATCTCATCTGCACTTAGGGATAGCCCCTCAAGGTAAGGTTGGACGATTCGCGGCCAACTTTTTTTGTTCTTAGAGTGGTGTATGTCGATAGCGATTAGATGCTGATCAATAAACGGTTTGAGTGTTTTTTCGCTCGGGATTGCCCGCCCCTTTTTTATGTTTGCTATCGGGTCTGATGGAATGAGATTCCAGAGTTCATCGTGACATATGAACGACCAGGGGATGAAGTGGTCGAGCGCAAACTCTCCTGCTGTTAGTGGTTGATTGGTGTAGATGCAGTGAAGATCGACATTTTCGGAAACAAGCTTCCAATAGTCTGTCTGCTTTTTTAGCGGGGATCTGTTTGTCGGTGGCTGTAGAGGCTGTAAACCAAATTGTGTAACTGCCCACGACTGAGTAATCTTTTCAAAAGGATACCATCGTGGGTACGCAATTGGACCAAGAAAAACTCAAAGCCATGGCCGCCGAGCTGGCCAAGGACATCAAGTCTGAAAAAGATCTCGGAGCCCTCACACAGCAGCTGGTCAAGCTCACCGTCGAGACCGCTCTCAACGCCGAACTGGATGAGCATCTTGGATACGAGAAGCACGCTCTTGAGGGTCGTGGCACTGGCAACAGTCGTAACGGCTATTCTGCCAAGCGCCTGAAGGGCCAACACGGCGAAGTACCGATACAGGCTCCCCGTGACCGGGACGGGTCCTTCGAACCTCAGTTCGTCCGTAAAGGCCAGTCCCGCCTGACCCAGATGGATGACCAGATCCTGGCGCTAGACGCCAAGGGCCTGAGCACCCGGGACATCGTGGATGCCTTCAAGGAGATGTACGACGCGGACATCTCGGCCACTCTGGTCTCCAAAGTGACAGAACGAGTGATCGAGCAGGTTCATGAGTGGCAGAACCGCCCGCTGGATCCGATCTACCCCATCGTCTATCTGGACTGCATCGTTCTGAAAATCCGCCAGGACAAGCGAGTCATCAACAAGTCTCTGTACCTGGCTCTGGGCATCAACATGGAAGGACAGAAGGAGCTGCTGGGCCTCTGGCTGGCCGAAACCGAAGGCGCGAAGTTCTGGCTGTCGGTACTGACAGAACTGAAGAACCGTGGCCTGGAAGACATCCTGATCGCTTGTGTGGATGGCCTCAAAGGGTTCCCGGATGCCATTGCTGCTGAGTACCCGCAGACTAAGGTGCAGCTGTGTATCGTGCACATGGTTCGCAACTCGCTGCGCTACGTCTCCTGGAAGGACTACAAGGCCGTGACGGCCGATCTGAAGCAGATCTACCAGTCTGCTACCGAGCACGAAGCACGGCAGGCGCTAGAGGCCTTTGGAGAGCGCTGGGACAGCCACTACCCACAGATCTCTCGTTCCTGGCACAGCCACTGGGACAATTTGATTACCATCTTCGAGTACCCGCCGGCGATCCGGAAGGTGATCTACACCACCAATGCCATTGAATCGCTGAACAGCGTGATTCGCAAAGCCACCAAGCGCCGGAAACTGTTCCCCAGCGATGACTCGGCACTGAAGGTGGCCTTCTTGGCGATCCAGCAGGCATCGAAGAAATGGACCATGCCGATCCGGGATTGGAAGCCGGCATTGAATCGCTTTATTATCGAATTCGGTGACCGCCTGGACGGACACCTGTAATGGGTTGGGCAGTTACACAGATTTATTTACAGGCTCTCGCTTGGAGAAATCCGGATCCGGACTGAGCTTGAGTGCCTTCTGACGCTTGACCGGTCGGGGTCCATCGGATCAATTGAATGGCACTGATAGTTGCCGATTTCTACCGGACATGCAAGGAACGAAGGAGTTTCAGTTTTCCTCTCGACTTTACCTGGATGTACCCAGTTTTGATGGACTTTCCGAGTAGCAGCTCCCTTGCGCGTTGAATGAACAAAGCGGTCGCCACCTTGCTTTCCCTGAAAACGAATACACAATGTAAATATCTTTCAACCATGAGCTTCATCCTCACCAGGAGTATCCGCAGTGACTGATAGTCCCCAAAAGGTGAAACCAAAAAAGTGAAGCCCAACAAGAAAGATAGCCAGTTGCTGATTCGAATCAGCAGCGCCGAGCGCGAGCAGTTCATTGAATTGTGTGAACAGCTGGATGCCAGCGCCGCTCGCGAAATCAGGCAGTTCATTCGTGGCTTTATCAAGAAACACAAGCCCGGGAACTAGCCGATACCACGCCCAGGAGGCAGATCATGTCCAAAAAAACCAAGAAAACCGTGAAGAACCTCAAGAAGAAAATCAACGCCCGCAAGGCCAAGGTTGCCAAGCACGAGGCCAAGATCAAGTCGCTCAAGAAGAAGCTGAAAAAGGCGGCCTGATTCGTTGTAACGAATCACCATTCACCGTCTTTCTGTTCGCTCAAAGTCAGCTTCCTTAGTCTGGCTTTGAGGCCTTCCTTATCCATTTCCGCAAGTTCATCAGCCAACTTTTCAGCAAGCGATGCGTGCTTGCGGTTCAAGTAGTGGTGCAGCGTAAAACGGGTGACCGGTTCCGGAAGTATCGAGAACTGGCTCCAGTCTCCGGTGGCCAGGGGAGAAAGTCCTTCAATGTCTGACACCAGGGCCAGGTCCACCCGGCCCCATTCAAGAAGGGTGCGAATCTGCTCGTAGCTTTCAGTGTGTACCGGTTCCATCCCGAGCGCTTCGGCGGTTTTCTCTGCAATGATGACGCCCCGGCGCACAGCTACTTTCAGAGGTTTGTCGCTGGGTTCCGGCAGTTTCTGGGCGTGCGGGTTTCTGATAACCGCGTATAGCCCGCCCTCCAGCAGTGGGTAGTCTACTTTGAGCAGGTTCGGGTAGTCAGAGGCCACCGCCTCTATCCGGAACAGGTCGCCGTCCAGCTGACCGGTGTCTGCCATCAACAGCGCTCTTCGTGATGGCGACACCAGCGTTTTCATGCTCAGGCCGAGGCGGGCATAGGCAGCTTCCAGCAATCGCACCGCCATGGTGGTGCTGGGAATGTCGTCGATAACCGCAATGTGTATCGTGCTGCTTTGGTTGTCGGCATGGGCATTGGTCAGTGGCAGGCAGCTAATTGCCAGCGCCAGGCTTATAAACAAGAACTTGAAATACACCGGTAACTCCCCTCTGATCCCTTGAAGGGCTTACCTGAATACTAGTTCCTGTTAATGAAAATGCATGTGATTTTCTGTTAATGAACGTCACGGCCGGTGTAATCGGAAAAATCCGGTTTTTGTGACCGGTGATTGTCGTCGGTCATGTAGGCGGAGGTCAGCACGAACTCTGCGGTGGCGCGGTTGCAGGCAACCGGGATGTTCCAAAGGGCGGCGATGCGCAGCAGGGCTTTGATGTCTGGGTCGTGGGGTTGGGGTTCCAGTGGGTCCCAGAAGAACACCAGCAAGTCGATTTCGCCTTCGGCGATCTTGGCACCAATCTGCTGGTCGCCCCCCAGAGGGCCGCTCAACAGGCTATGCAGATCGTCACGTTGCAGGCTTTCCCTTAACAGCCGGCCGGTGGTGCCGGTGGCATAAAGGCGCAGCGGCGCCAGGCGGGTACGATTCTCGTTCGCCCATTCAACCAGTTCCTTCTTCTTGTTGTCGTGTGCCACCAGGGCGACGGATGTTACGGCCATTGTGATGGTTTGCTCCTTTGCTGTGCCATGAAAGTGGCCAAGTGTTTCACAATCGGCAAGCATGGGGAATAGTACAAACGGGGCGGGCAACACAGTCTGCAGGGCTGGTCAATAGCCACGCCGTCGGTGGCCATATGGGCGCCCGGGGCATGGGGTGCGATTTCCGGGGGCGATATGCTTGAAGGTATAACAAGACAACCCGGAGAAACCTCATGGTGCAGCAGGTCTATATCACCGGCGGTGCAAGCGGCATCGGCCTTCATTTAGCGCGAACGTACCTGGGTTCGGGGTCGGCGGTTACGTTGTTTGATGTTCAGCCAACGGCGCAGGCGGTAGCGGAGCTGTCGGCTATTGCCGGGCCAGAGCGGGTGCGCGCCTATGCTATGGATGTAACAAAGCCGGGTGAGGTTAGAAACGCCTTCGCCCAAGCCGCTGAAGGCGGGCAACCCGATGTGGTGATTCATTGCGCGGGCATTGCCATTGCTGCGGATTTTGAGGCTATCGATGACGACGCCTATGCCCGGGTGATCAACATCAACCTGATTGGCTCTCGTAATGTGGTGGCTGGCGTGCTGCCTCATATGGCCGCCGGTTCGCACCTGGTTCTCGTGGCTTCCATGGCGGGGTTGGTGGGCTGCTACGGCTATGCGGCTTACTGTGCTTCCAAGTACGGTGTGGTTGGCTTGGCGGAGGTGTTGCGCATCGAGCTGGCAACCAAGGGTGTTGACGTGTCGGTGGTGTGCCCACCAGAGGTGGAGACCCCGATGGTAGAGGCCGAGCGCCTCAATCGCCCAAAGCAGACGGAAGCCCTGAAGCTGATGGCCGGCACCTTGCAACTCGACGATGCCGTGGCGCAAATCCGCAAAGGCATCGACCGCCGCCGCTTTATGATCATCCCCGGCTGGCGCGCCCGCAGCCTGTGGTTCACCAACAAACTCCTGCCCGGGTTCCTTACCCGAAAATTCGCCGACTTCCTGGTCAGCCGCTGAAATTGGGGTCAGACCCCAAGACATTTCGTCGGGTGAAATGTCCGGGGGTCTGACCCCGAAGGTTATGGGATCAGTTCCAGTTCTTTGCGCATTTCCTCGGCGGTGGGTCGCAGTTGGGCCAGGCCTTTTCGGGTTCGGCGTTCGCTCAGGTTGTAGAGGATGGGCGAGGCGATGAACACGGAGGAGCTGGTGCCGATGACGATGCCGAACAGCATGGGCAGGGCGAAGCTGGATACCGCAGCACCGCCGGCGATGCCCATGGGCAACAGTGCCAGGAAGGTGGTCACGGAAGTGAACACGGTTCGGGTAAGGGTGGAGGAAATGCTGCGGTTGAGCAATTCCAGCATGGGCATGTCGGGCGTTTGCCGCAGGTTTTCCCGGATGCGGTCGAACACCACCACTTTGTCGTTCACGGAATAACCGATCAGTGCCAGCAAGGCGGCCACGGCGGTCAGGTTGAATTCCACCCCGGCCAGAGCGAAGAAGCCGATGGTTTTGGTGAGGTCCAGGGCGATGGTGATGGTGGCGGCCAGGGCGAAGTGGGATTCAAAGCGAATCCACAGGTAGGCCAGCATACCGGCGCCTGCCAGCAGGATGGCCAGGATGGTGGCGTCACTGAAGCCACCGCTGACTTTCGGGCCGACCACATCCACTTTCGGGAAGCTGGCATCCGGTTGCAGGCTGGTGACGGCGGATTTCAGGGCGTCTACCGGGTGTGCCGCGCCTGTGTTGGAGCTGGCATCCGCTGGGAGCCGAATCAGGAAGTCACCATCCTGGCCGAACTCCTGGATAGACGCAGCGCCCAGTTGCTGGCTTTGCAGCGTTGTTCGCAATTCATCCACGGAGACCGAGGGCGCGCGCACTTCCACCAGCGTGCCGCCGGTGAAATCCACACCGTAGTCAAGGCCTGGTTGGATAAACAGGGCGATGGAGGCAATCGACAGAGCGCCAGACAGCACCAGGCCAATCATACGGCCCTTCATGAAGTTGATGCCCCTTTCGCTCATTCGGTCCAGCCAGGCAAACCCTGCGATGGTGAGCGGCTCCCGCTCCCGGCCCTTGATCCACCATTCCATGACCAGGCGGTTGAAGGCGACGGCGGTGAACAGGGAGGTGAGCAAACCGATGCCGATGGTTACCGCGAACCCTTTTACCGGGCCGCTGCCGAACATAAACAGCAGGCTGACGGCAATCAGCGTGGTGATGTTGGAATCCAGAATGGTGCTGTAGGCGCGCCCGAAACCTTCCCGGAGTGCCATCCAGGCGACCTTGCCTTTGCGGGATTCCTCCCGGATGCGTTCGTTGATCAGGATGTTGGCATCGACCGCCATGCCAATGGTGAGGATGATGCCGGCAATGCCCGGCAATGTCAGTGTGGCCCCGAGTATGCTGAGCAAACCCAGAACCAGGCCGATGTTCACCGCTAATCCGGCACAGGCGATCAAACCCCAGCGGCCGTAGATGCCAAGCATGAAGGCTATCACTAAGGCTGCTCCGAGCAGGCCGGTACTCACGCCCATGGCGATGGCGTCGCTGCCCAGGTCGGGCCCTACCGTGCGTTCCTCGATGACGTGCAGGGGCGCAGGCAGGGCGCCGGCTCTCAGTAACAGGGCCAGGTTGCTTGCTTCCGCTGTGGTGAAGGAGCCACTGATTTCGCCGCTGCCGCCGGCGATCACGCTGCGAATGACCGGCGCGGTGATCACATGATTGTCCAGCACAATGGCCAGTGGCCGGCCGATGTTCTGGCGGGTCATGTCGCCGAACAGGCGGGTGCCCTCGGAGTCCAGCTTGAAGTTGACCACCGGTTCGGTGGTGTCCTGGTTGAAGGCCATCTGGGCATCGCTGATGTGTTCGCCCTGCATGGCTACTCGTTTCTCCAGCACGTATTCCTGTTCGCCAGTGGCGTCGGTTAGCCGAAGAATGGCAGAGCGCCGGCTTTCATCCGGCTTGGCAACCCAGTGGAAGGTCATTTGGGCGGTGGTGCCTAAGAGTTCGCGGATATGAGCCGGGTCGGCCACGCCGGGCATCTGCACCAGGATATGGTTCTTGCCCTGGCGGGTGATACTGGGCTCTACCAGGCCAGTTTCGTTAAGGCGCCGGCGTACCACTTCCAGGCTGCGTTCTACGGCATCTTTGAGGAGCAGGTCTTCCGGTTGGCCCGGGTTGTTGGCAAGCAGTTCGGTGGCGTCAACCTCGAGCAGCAAGTGTGAGCCGCCCTGCAAGTCGAGGCCCAGGGCAAGGGTGTTTTCCAAATACCAGTCCGGGAACTTGTCGGCCAGGGTGGCCGGCAACAGATTCGGCATTGCGCTCAGTAGCCCGAGCACAATCACCAGGCCATACACCATGGCCCGTGAACGTAATGATTTCATCGGTAATCCTTGATAAACAGGGTCGCGGTCAGACGGGCGTTACGGCCGGTCTGTGTGATGTTCTGTGCAGGGGATTACGCGATGGGCGGTGCCCGCAGGGGCGGCGTGGTGAAATCGGTGACGGAGGCGGCGCGCTCGGTGCGGTAGTCGGCTGCCGGTACCGGAGAGCGGGATTGCGACCAGAGCACAGCGCCAAGAAGCTGGGCTAGGTGCTCCGGGGTATCGATGAGTGGCTCATCTTCCGTTGAGCCGGTTTCTGCCACCGCCAACGCCGGGTTGTGGCTGGCAACCACCAGATGGTCCAGGTGATTGACCACCACCTTGCCCGCCGGGCTCGGCTGGGCGTGCGCTTGGGTGATCGAACACAGAAAAACCAGAGCAAACACAGCCACAGCAAAACCGGACACCATCTGGCGCCAGGGCGGCAACTGCATTGCGAGGGTTCTGTTCATGGAAATGTTCCCGGAAGATTCCTCGATCATTGGGGCAAGGCCTCCGGGATTCAAGTTGGGGTCAGACCCCAAGACATTTCGCCCCTTCAAATGTCCTGGGGTCAGACCCCAAATTATTACTGCGGGCGGCGGTTGAAGATGCCGATGATCGGGGTGCCATGGGCCCGCAGGACCGGCTCGATCTCGCGGTGCAGGGCGTGGTACCGGTAGAAGGGCACTCTCGGAAACAGGTGGTGAATTGAGTGCAGATTCTGCCCGAGCCAGAACCACTCCAGCGGTTTCATGTAAGCGGGCATGATCAGGCTGTTGGTGTTGCGGTAGCGTTTGGGCTCTTTGTAGGGCAAGTGCGGCCGGTAGGCAAACCAGTAGGCGGTGAAAGCGCCGCCAATCAAATATCCGAGCAAGATAACCACCAATGCGCCGCTCTGGCTCACCAGCGACAGAAACACAATTCGCCAACCGATGGATACAGACAGCTCTGCACAGTAGATGACTTTTTCCCTTCGGGATGCGCTGCCCCAATGTTGGCGGGCGAAGAAGGTGTTCTGTACCCAGAGGAACCTGAGCACGGTCAGCAGGGCGCTGAAAGGCCCCTTACCCATGCCGCTGATGAGGAAGTCCGGGTCTTTATCCGGCTGGTTGGTGTAGCGGTGATGGGTGAAATGCTCCAGCCGGTGTGACTGATAGGGCACGGCAATCAAGGGAGCAACCAGATAACCGCACAGATGGTTGAGCCAGGTTAGCTGGTCGTGTTCACCGTGGATATTGTTGTGAACGGCCTCGTGCAGCGGGGTGTAGGAGAAATACGTCAGCGCTCCGATCAGCAGCGTGGCAGCCCAGACAGGCAGAGCCCCGGCCACGAAAAATGCCAGGGTGAGCACGAAAGAAACGACGGTGGCAAAGGTCAGTGCCACGGTGGGCCAGGCTACCTTGCCCATGTGTTGTTTTGCGGCGGCGATGGCCTGCTTGTTGAGGGTGGTGAGGTCTTCGGTCATCGGGTGCTCCGGGTTGTTCTGACAATGCCTACAATAGACTTGGCGCGCCAGTGCAGACAGGGCAGCTATGGCCAATCAACAGGCATAAACGGCCTTGGCACCTTGTGCGCTTGTCCGGCTTGCGGGGGCGGGGCATACTCCCGAGCTATGTCAAATTCCGATACCCTTTTGCACCCAGTTACCATCAGCCAGGTCATGATCAACTTTGCCGTCAGGCAAGGAGTGGATCGCCAGACCTGCTTGCTGGGTACCGGTATTGCTGAAGAAGACCTGCAGGTTGCGGATGGCCTGATTACCCGCGCCCAGGAAATGCGGCTGATCGAGAACCTGATTCTGGCTCTGCCAGACATGCCCGCCCTCGGGTTCCGGATTGGCCTGCAGTATAACGTGTCGACCTTCGGTATCTGGGGCTTCGCCTTGCGCACCAGCCGTACCTTGCGGGATGCCACTGCATTAGCCTTGCGGTACCTGCCACTCAGCACCGCCTACTGCCAGATGTACACATTCGTGGAGGGTGATGACTTCGGCGTTGCGTTTGATGCTGACGATGTTCCCCGGCACTTACGTCAGTTTTTGCTGGAACGAGATCTGGCCACGGGGCTGAATCTGTTCAAAGAGCTGAGCCTGGCTGGGTTTGATGTGCAGGCAATCGAGCTAAAAGGCGAGCCACTGGCCTATGCCTCCTGCCTTGAGGAGCTGAGCGGCGTGAGGTTGGCGTTTCACAAGCCGCGCAATACCCTGGTTATCCGGCGGGCCGATGCCGACCGGCCACTACCCACCTTCGACCCGCACCTGGTGCAAGTGCTTGATCATCAATGTCGTCAGCAACTTGAGCGGCGACAAACAGGCGGCTTTGCCGGGCAGGTGCGACAGCAGCTACTCGGGCCGCTGGGTTTGGTGGCATCGCTGGATGAGGTGGCAGGCACTTTGGCCATGTCACCGCGCAGTCTCCGGCGCAAGCTGGACCAGGAAGGCACCAGTTTCCGCAAACTGTTGGAAGAAGAACGCCGCCAACTGGCCTTGCAGCTGCTGAAGAACAGCGCCATGAAGCTGGACGAACTCGCCATTCACCTAGGCTATACCGACACCGCCAGTTTCACCCGAGCCTTCCGCCGCTGGATGCATTGCTCCCCCGGCGAGTACCGCAAAACTTCGTCACCAACGCAGGACTAAATCAATCTTTGGGGTCAGACCCCAAGACATTTCACCCCTTCAAATGTTCTGGGGTCTGACCCCAAAGTTTACTTCAGGGCCTGGTTGAGGTCGGCGATCAGGTCCTGGGGGTCTTCCAGGCCTACGGACAGGCGTAGCATGCCGTCGCCGATTCCGCGTTTCAGGCGTTCTTCACGGCTCAGGCTGTGGTGGCTGGTGGCGCTGGGTTGGCTGACCAGGCTTTCTACGCCGCCAAGACTGGTGGCCAGGAGGAAGATTTTCAGGGAATCCGCCACACGTTCGGCTGCTTGCTGGCCGCCTTCCACTTCAATGCTGAGCATGCCGCCGAAGCCGGTCATTTGTTGTTTGGCCAGTTCGTGGCCTTCGAAGGAGGGCAGGCCGGGGTAGTGGACTTTGGTGATTTTCGGGTGCTGTTCCATGGCCCGGGCCACCG
Organism: Marinobacter sp. GH_1; assembly: GCF_048595985.1. Classification (NCBI taxonomy): domain Bacteria; kingdom Pseudomonadati; phylum Pseudomonadota; class Gammaproteobacteria; order Pseudomonadales; family Marinobacteraceae; genus Marinobacter; species Marinobacter sp. GH_1. Next base: position 1,714,837 of record NZ_CP184460.1, read on the forward strand.
CCATGGCATTTTCGTTGTGCTGGCGGATTCGTACCGGCAAGGTTCGCAAGCTGCGGGAGAGCAGGGCGGCGGTTTCCGGGGCGATCAGCTGGCCGAGGTTCTTGCGCCAGGCGGCGACCGGTTTAGCCAATTCGGCTGAGGTCATCAGAGCCCCGGCGGTTATGTCGCTGTGGCCGCCCAGATATTTGCTGGCGCTGTGCAGTACCAGATCCGCCCCCAGTGTAAGCGGTTGCTGATTAATGGGGCTGGCGAAGGTGTTGTCCACCGCCACCAGGGCTCCGTGTTGGTGGGCGGTTTCGGCGATGGCGCGAATATCCAGGAGCGCCAGGTTCGGGTTGGCGGGTGTCTCGAAGTACACCAGTTTCCCAGGCACATCCAGCCGGCTTTCCAGCTGTGCCAGCTCTTCCCGGAACAGGAATTGCACATCAATACCCAGCGCCATGCAGTGGTTTTTCAGCAGCTCCTGGGTGCCACCATACAGATCACCCACGCAGACAATGCCGTTGCGGCCATGGGTGAGCAGTGTGGCGGAGATGGCCGCCATGCCGGAGGCGAACGCCAGCGCCGCTTCCGCCTGCTCCAACCCGGCCAGCCCCTGTTCCAGCTCATTGATGCTGGGATTGGTGCCCCAGCGGGTATAAAGATTACCCTCGGTGCGCTTCTCAATCACATCCAGCAAGGCTGCCGTGTTCTCGAACCGGTAAGTGGTGGTGTTGTATACCGGTGAATAAGGGCTGCCGAACGCATCCTCGTGGCGGCGGTTGTGAATGATGCGGGTGGCGGGGCCTTGGTTATCTGGCTTGGTCATGGGCGTTCCTGTCTAATTTGGGGTCAGACCCCTTATCCAATCTACTGGAAAGCCATACTATCAAAGTTCTCAGTACTCAGAAGGATCAAACCTTGGCCATCAAAGTGACTCAGTTCAGCCACGGTGCGGGATGTGGCTGTAAGATTGCTCCGGACGTACTCGATAACCAAGCCTCTGGGCGTGGGGATTCTCACCAGCGCCTCCAAGAAGGGCAAGGTGACGCCAGAGGACCTGGCGGTTGCCGTAGAGAACATGGCCACTCTGAACAAGGTGGGCGAAGCCCTGGTGCTTACCGAAGACTGAATCAGCTGGGGTCAGACCCCAGCACATTTGATGGGTCAAAATGTCTTGGGGTCTGACCCCAAAAATTGGAGGGGGAGGTAGTTGAAGCCGCCGGTGGGGAACATGGCCCGCTCGGGGGCGTCGCTACCGACCACTTCGATGCCATTAATCTGCTTCAGCAGCTCTTCCATGAAGACTCTCAGTTCCATCCTCGCCAACGGCGCCCCTGGGCATATGTGGATGCCGGCGCCGTAGAGTAGATTCTTCGGGGCGTTCTGGTGCGGGCAGAAGTTGTCCGGGTCGCCGAAGATGTCCTCATCCCGGTTGGCCGAGGCCCACAGCAGGGTGATCTTTTCGCCGGCGGGAATGTGGCGACCGCCGATATCCACGTCGCGGGTGGTGATGCGCCGGTTGGAGATCAGCGGCGCGTCCATCCTGAGGATTTCATCAATGGCTTCGGGAAGCTGCTCGGGTGCAGCCTTGAGATCGTTGAACAAGTCCGGGTGGTGTGCCAGGTAGTTGGTCAGGATGGAAATGCTGGCGGAGATGGTGGCCAGCTCACCCACCGTCCAGTTGCGAAGCAGGCTGACCAGCTGTTCATCGGTCATCGGCTGGCCGTTGACCTGTTCGCGCAGCAGCCGGGTGGTAACGTCATCCGCTGCCTGGTCGCCAGCCTGGCGTCGGGTATCCAGCAAATCACGGATGTAGCCGTCGAACTCTTCTGCCACTTCCGCCATGGCGGCACGGTCGGCGGCCAGGGTTGCCCGGTGATTCTTCATCACCCACTGCGCCAAGGGCTGGTGCAGGCTGTCGGGCCAGCCCATAAAGGCGCACTGGATTTGCAGGGCGAACGGGCGGCTCAGGGCGTTGACCACATCCACTGACTGGTTCTTTTGCAGATCATTGACGAGCCCCCGAGCGACGTCCCGGCATTGAGGCTCAAACCGGGCCATGGGCTCCGGGGCGAAATAGGGCTCAATCACTTTGCGGTAGGGCGTGTGCTCGGGCGGGTCCATACCGTTGGGCACGGAAAGATGGGCCGAGACGGCATTGCTGAAGGTGTCGTGGTCTTCCAGAACACGCATCACATCGGCGTGGCGGAACAGCGTCCATTGTTGGTAGTCACTCCAGGCCGCCGGGCAGGTCTGACGAATGTCATCGTAGGCCCGGATCTGATCCTGCTGGACGTCTTTGGCTCTGGGGTCCCAGTCCTGGTGACGCTGTTCTGCCATACGGCCTCCTCGGATTATTCGGTTAGCTTGGTGGAAGCCTAACACCGGAGGCCGTCGAGCCTTTGGAGAAATATCAAGTGCTGATATTTGTAAAGGAAACTGCTTATGCTTTTCGGGTAACGCTGACCACTTTCAGGTGAATCGGCTTGCGGCCTTTCATTGGCCATTCAATGCTGTCGCCAATGCTCAGGCCCAGCATGGCGGCGCCGGCCGGGGCCAGGATAGACACCTTGTGGTCGGCGTCTCCCACTTCGTGGGGGTATACCAGCATCATCTCGTGTTCTTTGCCGGCGTCTTCGTCTACGAAGCGCACCATTGAGTTCATGGTGACCACGCCCTCGGGCATATCCGCCAGTGGCTTGAGGTCTGCACGGCTCAGTTCTTCCTCCAGGCCGTCGGCCACTTCCGATTTGCCGGCCATGCGCTCCAGCAGGGTGCTGAGGCGGTTGTAATCTTCTTCGGCAACAGTAATCGCAGGTAAATCAGACATAGTAATCTCCGGAAAAAAGGTTCAGGTATGTTTGGTTAAGTGCTGAATCCGGGGAGGTGTTTGGAGGGATTCAGCGAAATCAGAGACGGACAGAAGCCCTGCCGGTGTTCGCAAAGGAAGACCGCAGTGCCGGAGGGAATGTGTGAATGCTGGTGCTAGGTTTGTTCACGATGAACTCATCACACGGGAATAGACAATTATCTGAAATCTACCCGCTGTGTCTGAAAAGAGCAACGTGCAAATGAGGCCCGGCCGGTTTATACGGATGGCCGGGCCCTGAGTCAGGTGGGGTTATTTTGGCAGGCAGTTGCTAACGGCGTCGGCGATGCTGTACTGGAAGTTGATGTAACCCTCCGCATTGCTCTCGATGTCGGTCGCCAGCGGGTCCCAGGTGCTGAAGGTGACATCAAGGCCTTCGGTGATGGAACGCCACCACTGCCGGTTGAACTGGGGCTCCGTGAGCAGGCAGGGCTGGTTGGCTTGCTGTAGCTTGCGCTGAACCTCGGCGATATGCCGGGCGCCGGGAGACAATTCCGGATTCAGGGTCAGTACGCCGTCCAGGGTCAGGCCGTAATGCTCCGCATAGCGGGTGAAGGCGTCGTGGTAGGCGAACAGGCTGATATTCTGTGCGCCACTGAGTCGAGCGCGAATGTCCTGCTCAGCCTTGGCCAGGCTTTCTTCAAAACGCGCCAGGTTGGCATCAAGTTGGTCGGCATTCATGCCGTCCAGAGTGGCCAGCCTGGTACGAACGTCTTTTGCCATCTCCAGTGCCAGCGCAGGATCAATCCAGATGTGGGGGTCTTCGCCGTCGCCATGGTCATGGTGGTGATGATGGGCATGCGCGTCTTCCTGGTGGCCATGATCGTCATGATGATCGTGGTGGCCGTGGTGATCATCATGATGGTCGTGATGATCCTCTTCCTTATCGGTTTCAGGTCCTTCCATGAAGGCCATGGCGCGATCCTGGAATTCCCGACCGCTCAGCAGCCGGTTCAGGAAAGTTTCCATCTCCGGTCCTACCCAGAAAATCACATCGGACTGCTCCAGAGCCCTGCGCTGGGACGGTTTCATGGTGTAGTTGTGGGGGCTTGAGCCCGCTGGCACCAGGGTGGTTACCTTGGCGTCGTCACCGGCCACCGCCTTGACGATCAGTTCCAGTGGTTTGATGGAGGTGACAATGTTGGCTGCTGCGACTGGAGTCGAGGCAACCAGGGCACTCAGCCCGAGTGCGAGGTAAGACGCTTTGATCTGCATGGTGAAGGACTGTCCTGATGGGTTTTGCGATACGTTATAATATTACACTTTAAATGCGCGGTGCAAAACCGGATCATGCGAAAACCAGCCATGGCCGCTATAATGCCGGCTTTATTCACTGGTCAGTTATTTTCAGGATGGTTTCATGACTGTACGCACCCGAATTGCCCCGTCGCCCACTGGCGACCCCCACGTTGGTACCGCCTACGTGGCCCTGTTTAATCTGTGCTTTGCTCGCCAGCACGGTGGTCAATTCATTCTGCGCATTGAAGATACCGACCAGGCCCGCAGCACGGCCGAATCCGAGCAGGATATTCTCAAAGCGCTGCGCTGGCTGGGTCTGAACTGGGATGAGGGTCCCGACGTGGGCGGCCCACACGGCCCCTATCGCCAGTCTGAGCGTAAGCACATGTACGGTCAGTACGCGGAAGACCTGGTGACGGCCGGCCACGCTTTCTATTGCTTCCGCACCCCGGAAGAGCTGGATGCCATTCGCGAGGAGCGCAAGGCCCAGGGGCTTAACCCGGGCATCAAAGGTGACCTGGAGCTGCCCCAGGAAGAAGTGAAGCGCCGCCTGGATGCTGGTGATCCGTACGTTATCCGCATGAAAGTGCCGGATGAAGGCGTGTGCGAGATTCAGGATATGCTCCGGGGCACCATCGAGATCGACTGGGCCCAGGTGGATTGCCAGATTCTGCTGAAATCCGACGGCATGCCTACGTACCATCTAGCCAACGTGGTGGATGACCACCTGATGGGCATTACCCATGTGCTGCGCGGCGAGGAGTGGATTAACTCTGCGCCCAAGCACAAGCTGCTGTACCAGTACTTTGGCTGGGATATGCCGGAGCTGTGCCACTTGCCGCTGCTGCGTAACCCGGACAAGAGCAAGTTGTCGAAGCGCAAGAACCCCACCAGCATCAACTTCTATGAGCGCATGGGCTTTCTGCCGGAGGCGGTCACCAACTATCTGGGCCGGATGGGCTGGTCCATGCCGGATGAGCGTGAGAAGTTCACCCTGGATGAGATGATCGAGAACTTCGACATCCAGCGGGTATCCCTCGGCGGTCCTGTGTTTGATGTGGAAAAGCTGCGTTGGCTGAACGGCCAGTGGATTCGTGACGAGCTGAGCGACGAGCAGTTCATGGAGCGCATGCACCAGTGGTGGTTCAATCGCGACGACCTGCAAGCGCTGGTGCCGCATATCAAGGACAGGGCAGAGGTGTTCTCTGATGTAGCGCCCATGGCCCAGTTTATGTTCAGCGGCATGCTGAACCTGAAGCCGGAAGACTTCGCCCATAACAAGCTGGATGAAGGCCAGGTCAAGCGGGTGCTGCAGTTCACCCTGTGGAAGCTGGAGGCCCAGCGCCACTGGAGCAAGGACACCATCTTTGCTGACATCAAGGCCCTGGCGAAAGCACTGGAACTTAAGATGGGGGATTTCATGTTCCCGATCTTCGTGGCCATTGCTGGAACGCCCAATTCCTGGTCGGTGATGGACTCCATGGCCCTGCTTGGCCCGGACATGACCCGCTCCCGTTTGCGCCATGCACTGGATGTGATGGGCGGCTTTTCCAAGAAAGAAACCAAGAAAGTAGAGAAGGAATACGTCGCCCTGGGTATTTGATGAGCGGTTTGTTGGTTAATTGAACGACGCGAACAGGGATGTTCAAAAAACTTTAAAAAAAGCGGAATCGGGTGTTGACGCCCCAAGGGCGGATCCTTAATATACGCATCCGTTGAGGGGCCATAGCTCAGCTGGGAGAGCGCAACACTGGCAGTGTTGAGGTCAGCGGTTCGATCCCGCTTGGCTCCACCAATTTCTAGTCCCCTTCGTCTAGTGGCCTAGGACTCCGCCCTTTCACGGCGGCAACAGGGGTTCGAACCCCCTAGGGGACGCCAATTCGGCTTGACGGTTTAGTCCACCGGAAAGCCATAAAAAAACCGCCTTCGGGCGGTTTTTTTATGGGGTTTTAAAGGGTCTGTCCCCGAACGGGGACTGACCCCCATTTGCCCGTCTATTGCACCAAGTCAGAGCCCATGGGAAAACCAGACCTCCGCCATCAGAAGGTTGGGGGCTTCAGATTTGGTGCCATAAAAAGGGTCAGTCCCCAGGGGGACAGACCCCTGAAAACCCATTGGTTCTGATTGGGTGCTCAAGACGGGCAAAGGTGGGTCAGACCCCGTTCGGGGTCAGACCCTTTTGGCAATCGCCCCCTTACCAACTCCCTCGTAGGCCTTCACCCGAATCTCGTCTTCCGGAAACTCTGCCTTCAGTTTGTCGGCGATGTGGGCGGCAATGAGTTCCACGGTGGTGTCGGTGTCGAGCATGTATACGCGGCTTTCCGGCAGGGTTAGGGCGAATTCGCCCTGGTTGGCTTCGTATTCGAAGGTGATGTAGCCAACGCCGTCTTCGCCAACAAAGCGCCGGGTCACGTCTTCTTCGGTGCCAACATAGATATCCTTCCACAACTTGGCCCAGCGGTTTTCCAGGTCGTAGTCCCGGTGGCCGTTGCGGTCTATGCGGATGGGAGAGCGGTGGCCGTGGGCGATGCGCTGGCAGTTGCCCAGGTGCTTCTTCAGGCCGTGCACGTAGTGGTAGTAAGCGCCTTCAATCGCATCTTCCCGCAGGTTGATCTCAACCGACGTGACGTTGCCAGGCAGAACGGCTTTCAGTTCTTTTTCCAGCAGGGCCGCCACGGCAGACGGCACTACCCGGTCAGATGACAGCCACACCACGGCCTCGTCGGGGGAGCGGTGTTCAATGCGGCTGCCATCGGTCAGGTTCCAAATGAAAGCATCTGGTGTCTCTTCGTCCCAATTCAGGCCTTCATAGCCACGTGGAATCACCAATCGGTGATCGACCCGTTCATCGATTACCCGCTTGATGGTGCGTTTTACCAGGCTGAAATCGAACACCATACCCTGGTCGTCCAGTTCACCGCCCAGGACTACGTCTGTAATCCAGCTTTCACCCACAAGGCCCCGGGCCGGGTCCAGGTAGGCAAAGTCAATCACGGTGATGTTGTCGACAAAGAGGTGGTTCATGGGTGGTCCGGCTGATTTGGTTGCATGGTGGCGGAATTCTAGCAAAAATCGGGTGATTCAGCAGTTTACTGCGGCTTGCCTGGATTCCCGCATACCAAGGAGAACGATATCTTAACCAGCAACGATGTTTCCCACGATCAGCAGTTTCCGGCATTGGTGCTGGCCGCTGGGCGAGCCTCACGGATGGGGTGCACGAAGCAACTCCTGATGCTGCCGGGTGGTGAATCGTTGTTGTCCAGGGCCGTTGGGCAGGCTCGGTTGTTGTCCCGACAGGTCAGGGTAGTGGCCGGTTGTGGTTACCCCCTGGTTAGATACCGCTGCGCGCTGCAGCCGGGCACCTGGATCTATCATCCGGATTGGTCGCAAGGACTGGCCGGATCACTGGCGGCGGGTATCCATCAACTGGGGCGGCAGGCTCTGGGTGTGTTTGTGGTCTTGGCAGATCAGCCGCTGCTGGCGCCCGAAGGGTTGAAACAGCTGGCAGCGCAGGCCCGCGCTGAGCCCGAGCGGCCATGGGGAGCGAGTTACGGGGATCGTGTGGGGGTGCCTGCCTGGATACCCCGTTCATTGTGGCCGCAAGTGGTGGCTCTCGCGGGGGACGCCGGGGCGGGGCGGGTACTGAATCGTTCAGGCGCTGGAGCCATTGATATTGCCGGGGTGCAACCGGATGTTGACACCCCGGAAAGTTGGCAGGAAGTCAGGCGGTTATTAGCCGAACAAACCTGACAGCCAGGCAATACCCACAGTGAATATGCCAAGGCTGACCGCCAGTCCCAGCGTGTAGATGCGGGAGTTGGCAGAGCGCTGTTGCGATACATACAGATCAATGGTGCGCTGGGCAATGTCTTCGGCGGTTTCACGGGAGATTTCGTGGGCCTGCTGAATGGCCTCAGACTGCAGGGTCTGCCAGAACTCGGTGTCGATGGTCTGAACGCTGGTGATGTGGTCTTTCAGCTCTGCCATGTGCTCAGCGGTGAAGCCGGCGTTTTTCGACAGTTCCTTCTTCAGCCGGGCCAGTTCCTGGCTCAGGCTCAGGTTGACCTCGGCGGCAACGTCATCCCGAAGGTTGCGGGTGCGGTCATCCAGCAGCTTGGTGAGTTCGTTCAGCCGTTCTTCAATGGCCGCGTCCTGTTTGCTCCGATTCTCGTCCAGGGCCCGCTTCAGGTGGTCAAACTGCTCGTCAAACAGGTCACTGAGTAGTTCGTGCAGGCGGTTGTTGATGTGGGTTTTTACCGCAGAACGGGCAATCTGCTCGATCAGGTCGCTGGTCAGTGGCACCACGTTCGGGCTGGTATGTCCGTTAGCGCCGATATCGCCTTTCGGTGACATCTCCACTGAGGCATCTGTGGGTATGTGCAACAGTTCGTCTTCAGTATCCGGCAATTCGGCGTCGTTTGCGGTGGTAACCGTGGGCGGCAGTGTTCCCTGTTCCACGTCACTGGCCAATTGGTCCAGAACCAGGCTGAGGCCATCGGTTTGCGGGGGTTTGGTCAGGATGTTGTACACCCCGAAATTGCGGGCCTCTTCCACAAACGAGGAGGACTTCTTCGAGGTGCACATGATGATGGGGATGCCGGCGGTATCCGGGTTCCCCTTGATGGCTTTGGTGGCCTCAACGCCGTTCATGCCGGGCATCAGGTGGTCCATAAAGATCACGTCCGGGCGATCATGGCTTTTCAGGAAGTCCAGTGCTTCCTCGGCAGAGCCCGCCATGTTTACTTCCATGTCCCGACCCTCAAGCAGTTTGCTGAGCGCAAATCTTGCTACTTTAGAGTCGTCCACCAGCAGAGCGTTTTTGATTGCCATGTCACTACCTCAACCTGTTACTGCAAACACGTGGTTACTGCGGCCGGGTGGTTACCAGCCTTCCAGTTGCGGGCATTGCGTTGCCCGATAACTCTTGTCCCGATAACACACACCGGGTTCTGTGGTGCGGGCGGTAAAGACTTCGCCAGCCGCAGTGGTCAGGCGCACCTGTCCGTAGGGTTCGCCATGCCGGAACGTAGCTTCTATCGAACTGCCGTTCGGGTTGCGCAGCAGGCCCCTTCCATGGAATCTGCCTTCTATGTACTGGCCGTCGTACTTCTTGCCGTCGGCAAACACTTCTGAGCCCTTGCCGTGGAATTCGCCGTTGGAAAATTCGCCCTCATAGGAGCGGCCGTCCGGGTAGGTCAGGGCGCCCTGGCCATGGAATTCGTCGTTGCGGAAGCCACCAACGTAAAGCATGCCATCAGCAGTGGTGAGCGAGCCATGTCCATTCATGCGGCCGCGGCTCCAGTTGCCGGTGAGGATGTCGCCGTTGTCCAGGGTCAGGGTGCCTTTGCCGTGGAACTGATCCCGTTCGAACTGACCGGTATAGGCGGAGCCATCAGCGCTGCGCCATTGGCCTTCACCGTGGCGCTCGCCATTGTCCCAGTCGCCCTCGTATCTGCTGCCGTCGGGGTACCAGGCCTTACCGGTGCCGTGGAATTTGCCGTCAACAAAGTGTCCTTCGTAGCGAAGGCCGGCCTCATCCTGCCAGGTGCCGTCGCCGGTTCTTACGCCACCAACCCATTCGCCGTTGCGATAATTGACCGTGGTGTAGGCTTCCAGGCGGCCCACCAGTGTCAGCTCCTGGCCTGCGGTCAGTGCAACGGTGTCGGTCCAGGGTTGGTAACCGGGTTTTTCGATGGTTACGTCATAGCGCCCAGGCTTCAGTTCCAGATCAAGCCGGGTGGCGCCATAAGTCTTGCCGTTGATCGTGACCTGGTCGCCCACCACATTGGAGCGCAAGACCAGTTTGCCAGTGCTCGGTGGCGGCGGCTCTTTTGCCTGTTCCGGGGTTGATTGCTGAACCGGGCGTTCAGCCAGAGGAGTGTCCAGCCGGGTGTTGATGGCTAAAACCGGCTCTGCCACGGCAACCATCTCCGGCTGTTCCGGCATGGGGGGCAGGGTGAAGGGGGTGGCGCTGGCGGTTTCAGATACCGGTTGCGAGGGCTGTTCGGGTTCCGGTAAGGCAGGTGCCGGCGCTGGCCGTGGCTCTGGTGCCAAGACCGGCTCCGCCGCCGCGGCTATGGTTTCGGTCACGCCGGGAACGGTTACCTCGGGCACGTCTTTTCTAACCGAGGCAAAGCCGGCGGTAACCAGGAGCATTAACGCAAGGGCGTTTACGAACAGTAGTGGTCTGAAATCGACCATGACGAAACCTCGTGATCCAAACTTACCGGATACTTTCTTATGGTTTCATCTTACCCACTGTCTGCAACGTTATGTAACAGAAAGTGTCTGAAGTTAGCCAGAATGCTGGCCAAATCACATTTTGTCCGGAAGCTGGTCATGATTGAGCTGCTCCCAGGACTTCATGTACACATCGGCTTCGTATTGATACGGTGACCGAAATGGCGTCAGCACGAAATCGAAAACCAGGAAGAAAGAACCGATCGACAGCCAGGCAATGGTCAAGGTGCTGATGGTGGTGGCCTGTTGTTCAGGGTTCGAATTCACAAACCCTTGCAGCAGGGGGATCATATCCGACGCCATCACCACCGGATTAAAACTGGACAGAACGAACGGTAGCCAGAAAGCGATGAAAATCGGGAAGAACCCGAACGACCATAGCAGGCGGCGCAGCAGGTAAATGGCAACTTCTCGCCAGAAGCGCTGTCTTATTTCCGGTACCTTGCGGATTCGCTCCAGGTACTGGCGTCTTTCCGCCCACCAGGCGGCTACTTCCGGGGCGTCGATATGCTTGGGGGTGCGGTCTGTCATAATGCGGCAGGCTACCTTGTTGAGTCCGTTCCGTGCATCATATCTGATACTACGTGTTACCCTGTAATTCTCCAATTGTTCAATACACAGGATTGTCTTAATGGCTGCAGCGACCGATAACGCAATTCACCCGGCCTTCGAGAAACTTCGCAGTCACCGGATCAACACGCTGAACCTTGAGGTTGAGGAATATCGCCATAAGAAAACCGGCGCCCGCCACCTTCACCTGGCGGCGGACAACGACGAGAACGTCTTTTTTGTGGCGCTGCGTACCTTCCCGATGGATTCCACCGGGGTGGCTCATATTCTTGAGCACACGGCGCTGTGTGGTAGCGAACGTTATCCGGTCCGCGATCCGTTTTTCATGATGATCCGGCGTTCTTTGAACACCTTTATGAACGCCTTCACCAGCAGCGACTGGACCGCCTATCCGTTTGCCAGCATGAACCGCAAGGACTTTGACAACCTGCTGTCGGTGTACCTGGATTCGGTGTTTTTCTCAAAGCTGGACCCGCTGGATTTTGCCCAGGAAGGCCATCGTCTGGAATTCGACAAACCGGACGACCCAAGCAGCGACCTGGTATACCGCGGCGTGGTCTACAACGAGATGAAAGGTGCCATGAGTGCGCCTACCTCCCAGTTGTGGCAGAACCTCACCAGCCACCTGTTCCCGACCACCACCTACCACTACAACAGTGGCGGTGAGCCGGATCATATTGTTGATCTGACCTACGATGACCTGGTGAAGTTCTATAAGCATCATTACCACCCGAGCAACGCCATTTTTGCTACCTATGGCAATATTCCCGCCCGGGAGCACCATGAAAAGTTCGAGGAGCTGGCGCTCAAGCGGTTTGATCGGCTGGAAATCGAGCTGCCGGTACACGACGAGAAGCGCATGTTCGCGCCGCTGCGGGTAGAGCAGGGCTATGCGGTCAATGACGGCGAAGGCACAGAGAACAAAACACACATTGTGATGGGTTGGTTACTGGGCCACAGCTTTGACCTGCAGGAGAACCTGGAAGGCCAGTTGTTGTCTGCCGTATTGCTGGAAAACAGTGCCTCGCCACTGATGCGGGCCCTGGAAACTACCGGTATTGGCCACGCGCCGTCACCCATGTGTGGCCTGGAAGATTCCAACCGGGAAATGACCTTTGTTTGCGGCATTGAAGGTAGCGAGCCAGAGAAACGCGCAGATCTGGAGACCCTGGTAGAAACCACGTTGCAGAACGTGGTGGAAGAGGGCATCAGCCAGGATCGCCTGGAGGCTATTCTTCATCAGCTGGAACTGCATCAGCGCGAGATTGCCGGTGACAGCTTCCCCTACGGTTTGCAGCTGATCATGAGCGCTATTGCGCCGATGGTGCACGGCGGTGACCCGGTGGAGCTGCTGGATCTGGAGCCGGTGCTGGCCACCCTGCGTGAGAAAATCAAAGATCCGGACTACGTGCCGGGCCTGATTCGCCGCAAGCTGCTGGATAACCCGCACCGGGTGACCCTGACCCTGCGCCCGGATGAGAAGCTGGAGAGCCATCACCAGCAGGCCATCCGTGAAGCGCTGGCACGCCGTAAGGCCAGCCTGACTGAGGAAGAGGTGAAGGCGATTGTGGAGCGTGCCGAGGCTCTGGAACAACGCCAGTTGCGTAAAGATGACGATTCGATTCTGCCAAAGGTTGGCCTGGACGATGTACCTTTGCAGATGCCCGAGCCAGAGGGCAGCTACGATGCCGACATCGGAGCAACCGTGTATTCCCGGGGCACCAATGGCCTGGTGTACCAGCAGGTTGTATTGCCGGTACCGGCGTTGTCGGAGCAGGAGCTGTTGCTGCTGCCTTACTACACCACCCTCGTTTCCGAAGTGGGTTGTGGTGAACTGGATTACCTGCAGATGCAAGACAGGATTTCCGCGGAATCCGGCGGCATTGGTGCCTCATTCAGCGCCAAGGGGCGTATTGATGATGTCCAGGACGTGTCCGGCTACCTGATTTTCAGCGGCAAGGCCCTGGCCCGCAACAGCAAGGCCCTTACCCAGTTACTGAAGGATGTATACACCGGCGTCCGGTTTGATGAGAAAGACCGTATCCGCGAGATTATTGCGCAGGTGCGGGCGCGCCGTGAGCAGGCCGTGACTGGCAGTGGCCACGCTCTGGCCATGGGCGCTGCGGCTCAAGGGTTGAGTGCCGGCTCCTGGCTGACCTTCCGTTTGGGTGGCCTGGCGGGTATCCGTGGGACCAAAGAGCTGGATAAATCCCTGAAGGATGACCAAGCCCTGGCTGAATTCTGTGCCAGCCTGGCGGCGCTGCACGACAAAATCCGCAACCAGCACCGGCAGTTCCTGTTGATTGGCGAGGATGGTCAGTTGGCGCCTATGCTGGATGACCTCAAATCCTGCTGGCAGGGTGATTCCGGCCGGACGGGCGATGCCTGGGCCATGGCACCGGTCAATTACAGCACCCGTGAGGCCTGGTTGACGTCAACGCAGGTGAATTTCTGTGCCAAGGCCTACAGCACCGTTGCGGTGGACCATCCGGATGCTGCCGCGCTGACGGTTCTGGGAGGTTTCCTGCGCAATGGCTTCCTGCATCGTGCTATCCGGGAAAAGGGCGGTGCCTATGGTGGCGGTGCCGGCCAGGACAGTGTCAATGGCGTATTCCGTTTCTTCTCGTACCGAGACCCGAGGCTGGCGGAAACCCTTGATGACTTCGACGGTGCTCTGAACTGGCTGCGCACGGAAAACCACGACGCCCAGTCCCTTGAAGAGGCCATCCTTGGTGTTATCGGCCAGTTGGACCGCCCGCGGTCACCCGCCGGTGCCGCTCGCCACGCGTTCCATAACAAGCTGTTTGGCCGCACGCCGGAGCAGCGCGCCCGGTTCCGGGAGCGAGTGCTCGCGGTGACGCTGGACGAGCTGCAACGGGTGGCCGATACCTGGCTGGTGCCGGAAAACGCCAGTGTGGCAGTGGTCACCAACCCGGATAACCGCGCTGTGGCTGAAGGCCTCGGTATGGCCATTCAGGAACTCTGAGGCAAGTGTGGGCCACCGGTGTTACCGGTGGCGCTTCAGCCCCGTTGTGACCATGATGCGGGTGGATATCTCTTCAACCGAATAGGCGGTGGTGTTCAGGTAGGGGATGCGCTCCCGCTTGTACATCAGTTCAATTTCCTCGATTTCGTGCATGCATTGCTGAATCGATGAGTAGCGGGAGTTCGGTCGCCGTTCATTCCGGATGGTTGCCAGTCGTTCCGGTTCAATCGTCAGCCCGAAGATCTTCTCTTTGTGGGGGCGCAGAGCCGCGGGCAGTTTCTGATCCTCCAGATCTTCCTCAGTAATGGGGTAATTTGCCGCCTTGATGCCGTATTGAAGCGCAAGGTAGAGGCACGTCGGCGTCTTGCCACTTCGGGAAGCGCCCACCAGGATCAAGTCCGCCTCGTTGTAGTGTCGCGTGCGAGCGCCGTCGTCGTTATCCAGGGCAAAGTTCACCGCGTTGATCCGGCGCTCGTAACTGCCTTCGTTATTGATGGCGTGGGATTTGCCCACGGTGTAAGACGACGATGAATTAAGTTCCTGCTCCAGCGGACTCAGGAACGTGCCAAAAATGTCGATCATGAAGCCGTCGGCGGTACTGATGATTTCACGGATACTGCTGTTAACGATGGTATCGAGAACCAGGGGCGCGGCACCGTCTACCTCCGCAGCCTTGTCGATGCGCTTGACCAGGTCATGAGCCTTTTCTTCATCATCAATATAGGGCACGGTTATACGTTCAAAATCGATTTTCTCGAACTGGGCAAGCAGGGCATGGCCGAGTGCTTCTGCCGTCAGGCCTGTGCCGTCCGAAATAAAAAAAGCGGTTCTTTTCATGGCTGTATCCGGTTTGGTTTTGGCTGATTGCCGGGAGTTGTTCCGCAGCTCCCTAGGTAATTTCCGCAGGTTACAGTATCATACACGCCAGATTCGAGACTCCGCGCTACACAGACTCAAGGGAGACGTGCTTTGGAAGATTACATCATCTGGTTTGACCACCTGGGAATGTCCGATGTTGACCGGGTTGGAGGCAAGAACGCTTCCCTCGGTGAAATGATCAGTAATCTCGCCAATGCAGGCGTTACCGTTCCCGGTGGTTTCGCCACCACTGCCTATGCCTATCGCGAGTTTCTGGCCACCGATGGCCTGAAAGACAAAATCGACCAGGCTCTTGATGCCCTTGATGTAAACGATGTTAACGAGCTCGCTCGTGTCGGTGCCCAGATTCGCCAATGGGTGGTTGATACTCCGTTCCCCGATAGTCTGGATAATGCCCTGAAAGAGGCATTTGCGAAACTCCAGAATGGTAACGAAGACATGGCTGTGGCGGTTCGCTCGTCTGCCACTGCAGAAGATTTGCCGGATGCCTCCTTTGCCGGCCAACAGGAAACTTTCCTGAATGTGTCTGGCCTGCAGCAGGTTCGCACTTCGGTCAAAGAGGTGTTTGCTTCCCTGTTTAATGACCGGGCGATTTCCTACCGTGTTCACCACGGCTTTGATCACAAGCTGGTAGCGCTGTCGGCGGGTATCCAGAAAATGGTACGCAGTGAAACCGCTTCCAGTGGTGTCATGTTTACCCTGGATACCGAATCCGGCTTCCGCGATGTGGTGTTCATCACGTCGTCCTACGGCCTGGGCGAGACGGTTGTACAGGGCGCCGTTAACCCGGATGAGTTTTACGTGCACAAGCCTACGCTCGAGGCTGGCCGCCCGGCGGTGCTGCGCCGGAACCTGGGGAGCAAGGCCATCAAGATGGTTTACCATTCCGAGCCAGGCGAAGGCCAGTTCGTGGAAACCGTCAAGGTAGAGCAGGAAGACCGTAACCGCTTCTCCATTACTGATGCGGAAGTGGAAGAGCTGGCCAAGCAGGCCATGATTATCGAACAGCACTACCAGCGCCCGATGGATATTGAGTGGGCCAAAGACGGTGACGACGGCAAGATCTACATTGTTCAGGCCCGCCCTGAAACCGTGAAGAGCCGTGCCTCAGCCAACGTGATGGAGCGCTACCTGTTGAAAGAAACCGGTAAGGTGCTGGTGGAAGGTCGCAGTATCGGCCACAAGATCGGCAGTGGTCCGGTCAAGATTATCACCAGCATTAACGAGATGGACCGTGTTCAACCCGGTGATGTTCTGGTCACCGACATGACCGACCCGGATTGGGAACCGGTGATGAAGCGCGCTTCCGCCATCGTCACCGACCGTGGTGGCCGTACCTGTCACGCGGCGATCATCGCCCGTGAGCTGGGTATTCCTGCAGTTGTTGGTTGCGGCGATGCCACCGAGTTACTGAAAGACGGCCAGGATGTGACCGTATCCTGTGCCGAAGGCGACACCGGCATGATCTACGAAGGCGCCCTTGACTTCGAGCTGCGTGAAAACACCGTGGATTCCATGCCCAACATTCCGTTCAAGATCATGATGAATGTGGGCAACCCGGACCGGGCCTTTGACTTCCAGGCGCTGCCCAACGAAGGTGTTGGCCTGGCTCGCCTTGAGTTCATCATTAATCGCATGATAGGTGTTCATCCGAAGGCGCTGCTGAACTACGACGGCCTGCCCCGCGATATCAAACAGACAGTCGACAAGCGTATTGCCGGCTACACCTCCCCGGTGGATTTCTACGTCGACAAGCTGGTTGAAGGTATTTCGACCCTGGCCGCAGCATTCGCGCCGAAGAAGGTCATTGTGCGGTTGTCTGACTTCAAATCCAACGAGTACGCCAATCTGATTGGCGGCACCCTGTATGAGCCGGACGAAGAGAACCCGATGCTGGGCTTCCGTGGCGCATCCCGTTATATCTCCGAAACCTTCCGCGACTGTTTCGAGCTGGAGTGCCGGGCGCTCAAGAAAGTCCGTAACGACATGGGCCTGACCAACGTTGAGGTAATGGTACCGTTCGTTCGCACCGTGGGCGAGGCCGAACAGGTGGTTAACCTGCTGGCGGAGAATGGCCTCAAGCGTGGCGACAATGGCCTGCGCGTTATCATGATGTGTGAGCTGCCGGCCAACGCGATTCTGGCTGAACAGTTCCTGGAGCACTTCGACGGTTTCTCAATTGGCTCCAACGATCTGACGCAGCTGACTCTGGGCCTCGACCGGGATTCCGGTATCATTGCGCATCTGTTTGACGAGCGGAATGATGCCGTCAAAGCCCTGTTGTCCAACGCTATCCAGGCCTGTAAAAAGGCTGGGAAGTACATCGGCATCTGCGGTCAGGGCCCGTCTGATCATCCGGACCTGGCCAAGTGGCTGATGGACGAGGGTATCGATACGGTATCCCTGAACCCGGATTCCGTGCTGGATACCTGGTTCTTCCTGGCTGACGAGAAGATTGACTGAGCGCGAGTATCTCGGAAAACGCTAACATTTCGGAAAAGGAGAGTAGTAGGTGAGCAAGATCATTACGCCGGATCTGTGCGACGAGTTTCCGGAAGTGCAGGTGGTTGAGCCTGGCTTCAACAACTATGGTGGTGTGCGCCAGTTTGGCGGCGAAATCGTTACCGTGAAGTGCTTTGAAGACAACTCCGTGGTCAAGGAGCAGGTAGGTCTGCCAGGCAACGGGCGAGTAATGGTGGTAGACGGTGGTGCGTCCAAGCGCAATGCGTTGCTGGGCGACATGCTGGCCGAGAAAGCCGCAGAGAATGGCTGGGCCGGGCTGATAATTTACGGCTGCATCCGGGATGTGGACGAAATTGGCCAGACCCACCTGGGTGTGCAGGCCCTGGGCACGGTTCCCCGGAAGACTGAAAAGCGTGGTATTGGTGACCTGAACATTCCGGTTACCTTCCACGGCGTGACCTTTCACCCGGGGCATTACGTGTATGCCGATAACAATGGCATCATCGTATCCGAGAAGCCCCTGGTTTGACCTGGGGGTGTCCTGGAGAAATAAAAAACGGCGGCCAGAAGGCCGCCGTTTTTTATTGGGTAACTTCTGTGATGTTGACGCCGATCAGATAACCTTCGCCCTCTGGCTCGCAACGAATGACCTCACACACGGTCTCCAGCGGGGGTAGCTGGTTATCTGCGCCTTCCAGGCGGGTTCTGAGTTCACTGCCCACGGCGACAGCCTCGTCAATAAACAGCTGCATGCCCGCGGCGCTCAGGTCCCGGCAGATGCCGGTGAATGTATCGCCCCTGGCATTGGTGATTTCAATGCGGCTGTTTACCTGCATCCGGTGAAAGTCACGTTTTTCCGAGTAGTCTTTCATGGCATTTAGGCCCAGTTGTCGGTTTTTCTTGTTGGTTTGAGCATCGGAATGAGCAGGGCCAGCAGAACACCGCCGAGCACCAGGCCGGCGCCTAGCAGCATGAAATCGGAATCCTTGCTGGCTTCAAGCCGTTCATTCTCTGCCGTCAGTACTTCCAGGTCGTTACGCAGTTTCTGATTCTCCTCGCGCAGCTCCCGGTTGCGTCGCTCCAGGTTGATGGAGTCCGCCGCGATATTCTTGATTCGGTTGAGTTCTTCCTGAAGTTCACCTGCGCGGTTGGAAAGGCTGCTTTCGGCATTCTGCAGGTTGTCACGTTCTTCCGTAACGGCCGACAACTGCTCGCGGACACTCGTGAGCTCCGATCGCGCCTGCTCCAGTTGCTGGGTGGCGCGTCGTAACCGGTCAGCGGCAATCGGCTGGTTGCTGAGATACTGGCTTGAAACCCAGCCTTCAGTGCCTTTGGGAGTTCTCACCTTGGTGTAACCATCGCCTACTTCCAGCACCTCCAGCGGTGTGCCGCTGGGAACCGCGTTTTCAATAATCCGGAACTGGGAGCCGGCTCCGGATCGAACGGGCAGGTAGAGCTTGTCGTCAACCCATACGGTGCGGGCTTGAGCGACGGAAACCGAAGCGATGATAAGCAAAAGGCTGAGAAGAAGACGGAGCGATGTCACGGATTACGTTCCCTGGTATGGTCTATTGACGGTCATTCAAACACGCAATTTTGTCACACAGTGACGGGTATTCAAGCAATCGCGGGTTACAATCCGCTCATGCAGTGTTGTCTGGTTACGCTATCACCAGCTCAGGGCAGCACAACCTTGTAGGGCTTGACGGTAACGGATTGATACACCCCTGCTTCAATGTACGGGTCGGCATCCGCCCACGCCTGTGCCTGTTCCAGTGATTCGAACTCGGCGATGACCAGGCTGCCGCTGAACCCGGCTTCGCCCGGGTCCGGGGAGTCGATGGCCGGGTGGGGGCCGGCTACCAGCAAACGCCCCTCGGCTTTCAGTGCTTCCAGCCTTGCAACATGAGCCGGGCGGGCGGTCATCCGAAGGGCCAGACTGTTGGGGACATCTTCGCTGATAATGGCGTAATACATGGGTGCTCCGGTGCAAATCTCGGTTTGGTTAGGGTCGGATAGCCAACACTGGTACACTGGCGGCTATCGCCCAGTTCAGGACTGTTTGTGACTATACCTCAAGACCCGAAACCGTGCATTGATCTGCATTGCCATAGCACCGCATCCGATGGTGCGTTAACGCCGGAGGACCTGGTCGCTCGGGCAGCAGAGCAGGGTGTCAGCCATCTTGCACTGACCGACCATGACACCATTGCTGGTCTCGCTCAGGCTCGCGCCCGGGGGCAGGAACTGGGGCTGTCACTGATTAGCGGTGTTGAGCTGTCTTGTGTCTGGCGCAGCCACACCATTCATGTGGTCGGCCTGGACTTCGATGAAGCGGATCCGGCCTTTCTGGAGGCGCTGGCGCAGCAGAACGAGAACCGGTGGCAGCGAGCGCGGTTGATTGCCGATAGGCTGGCTCGCCTGAAGGTTGACGGGTTGCTGGAGAAAGCGACAGCCCTGGCCGGAGGCGATGTGCCCGGACGACCGCATTTTGCCCAGGTTCTGGTAAACGCCGAGGTGGTGCCAAAGACCGCCCATGCGTTCAAACGCTACCTTGGCTCCGGTAAGCCCGGTGATGTGAAGGCCTGCTGGCCCGAATTATCTGAAGTGGTGCAATGGATCACTGATGCTGGCGGCATCGCTGTGCTTGCGCATCCCCGAAAATACCGGCTGACGGCAACCCGCCTGCGTGAACTGACAGCGGATTTTCGCCGGGCTGGTGGTCGGGCCATTGAGGTATCGGTATCCGGGCAGTCCAGTGGTGATCTTGGTTTTGTGGCAGAGTTGGCAAGACGGGAGCAGTTGCTGGCGTCTCAGGGCAGCGACTTTCATTTTCCCGGTGCGCCCTGGTGTGAGCTGGGCCGTATCATGAAAATGCCAGAGGGGCTGGAGCCCGTCTGGCATCATTTCAGGCAACCGGTGAGCGCTTAGTCCGGTGCGTGGAACAGCAGGTAGAGGTCCGTCAGTGAATCCGGAATGGCTTCCGCCATGCGACCTGATAACTTCTCATCGTTACGCACGTTCTGGAAGTCCTCGTCCTCGAACAGGCCGGACAGGGTAAGCATCGGCACCATCAGGTCCGCGACGTCTTCCTCGCTGGCGGCATCGAGCCAGGCCTCTTCATTTTCCAGGAAGGTATCAACAAACCCGGCGCACCAGTTTTCCAGTGCGTTCATGGGATCGCCATCTTCCGGTTCGGGCAATTCCAGGGGTTGCCCCATGTCCAGGGCATGGGCCATATCAGAAGCCAATACCTTCACGCAGTGAGCGAAGACCTCCGGTACCTTGCCGTCCGGCAGGGTGTCTGCGCCGGTGGCGAGGCGGAAGATATCTTCCGCCTCCAGGCTGACCGGGCCGATAACGCTGGCACACACCACACCGTGGAACCCGAAGAAATCCAGGGCTTCATCTCCCCAGGGCTCGGCGAACAGTATGTCTTCCAGCGCCTCGATATCCGAATTGGTCAGCATATTCAGTTACTCCCGGCCTTCTTGGCTTCGGCGGCCGCACGCTGGCGCTTACGGACCTCACGTGGGTCATTGTATGCACGGCCCGGAGTGACCGGAACGTCTGGCATTTCGTCCTGTGCGGGGGCGTTCTGCGCATCTTCGGCTTTTGCTTCTGCCTTGGGCTCTGCGTCAGTCTTAGACTCAGCTTCAGGTTCTGCCTGGTCAGCCTTGGCCTCGGGCTCGGGGCTCTCTGGCTGAGCTTTTGGTTCTTCACCCCCGGGCTTTTCGGCAGTTTCAGCTTGCTCTGCCTTTTCAGCCTTCGGGGCATTCGCCGTTTCGCTGTTTGCTGCCTTGCTTTCGGTCTTTGAAGCTTCCGTCGCTTCAGCAGGCTTGCTCTCGGACTTCGGCGTTGCTTCCGGCTTGTCAGTTGGCTCTGCTGCTTTTGCTTCGCTGTCGGTCTTGGTGGCCGGCGCTTCAGCATTAGCGCTATCTGCAGCCTTGTCTGCGGCTTTCGGTTTGCGCTGACGGTTTGCCGGGCGAGCCTTGCGGGGTTCCCTGGGCTCCTTGTCCTTCTCGGCGTTACCGGATTCAGGCGCGTCAGCCGGCTTCGCGGCGTCAGCCTTTGCGTCGGTTGTTTCGCTCGCCTTCTGGCCGTCAGCCTGGTTGCCTTGCTCTGCCGGCTGGGCAGGTTGCTCGGCTTTCTCTTCCGGCACCTTGTCGGCTTTCGGTTGTTCCTGCTTGTCAGCCTTGGGTGTCTCCACCGTGGCCTTGTCTTCGGCGGCAGCGCTCTTCGGTGCTTCAACCTTCTTGGGCTGTTCAACCGGTTGCTGGGCTGGTTGTTGCTTCGCCTCTTCGTTATCGGTCTCTACGCCTTTCTCGGGCTGAGTATCCTTCTGGTGCCTTTCGCTGCGTTCTGCCTTGCGAGCGGCCGGTGTGCTGGCCGGAGACTCGGCAGGTGAGCCGTCGCGATTACGCTGGCGGCGTGGCTTGCGACGTTTGTCGTCACCACCCTGCTTGTTCTCGGCCGGCGCCTTCTGGGCATCTTGTTGCGGTTCGCGATTGTCTTTCTGGTCTTTCGCATCGCGCTGCGGACGATTGCGGTTCTGGTTGCGACCCTGTGAGTCCTTGCGGTTGTCCCGACGGTTCTCACTGCCTTTTGTGTCCGCGCCGCGGTTATCGCCGGCCTTGTCCTGCTGCCCTGAACGATTCTGGGCACCGCGGGACTGGTCATCGTTGCGGTTGCCGCGATTACGGTTGCGGTTATCATCAGCGCGGTTTGGCTGGCCACTCTGGCGGCGGTCGTTTCCGGTGCGATTGCCACCCTGGCGCTGGTCGTCACGGGCTACCCGTGATTTGCGGCGGTCCTGGCGGCCCTGGTTACGACGGTCTCCGGCGCGGTCACGGTTACCGGCGGCTTGTTTGGTGTCGGTTTGCTCCTGCTCACCGCGGAAGAAACAGGCAATTTTCTTGCCGAGCTTGCGGAACAGGCCTTCTTCTGGCTCCGCAGGTTCAGCGGCGGCCTGGGGTGCTGTCGGGGCAGGGGCTGTGGGGCGGATGGCCTTCACGGCAGCCTGCTCACGAACCGGCTTTTCGGTGGTCTGTACTTCGGCGCTTTCTTCTTCCCGCTCGTTGTATTCCTGAGCAACCTGATGGCTGGCAATGTGCTCAGGGGTTGCTTCATCCTGACGCAGACGGATGATCTCGAAGTGCGGTGTTTCCATATTTGGCACCGGAGCAACCACCACGGAAACGCCCTGGCGTGCCTCGATGTCGGCCAACTGCTTGCGTTTTTCGTTCAGCAGGAAGGTAGCCACGGACACCGGCACGATGGCGCGGACTTCGGCAGTCTTTTCCTTGGACGACTCTTCGTAGATCAGTCGCATGATGCTCAGGGCCAGGGATTCAATACCCCGGATAGTGCCCTGGCCTTCACAGCGCGGGCACACTTCGCTGCGGGTTTCACCCAGTGATGGGCGCAGGCGCTGACGTGACATCTCCAGCAGGCCGAAGCGGGAAATCTTGCCGACCTGAACGCGGGCCCGGTCGATTTCCAGGGCTTCACGCATTTTCTGCTCGACTTCGCGCTGGTGCTTGGCGGGTGTCATGTCGATGAAATCGATAACGATCAACCCGCCCATGTCCCGCAGGCGCAGCTGGCGAGCGATTTCTTCTGCCGCTTCCAGGTTGGTCTGCAGGGCAGTTTCCTCGATATCGTGACCTTTGGTGGCCCGGGAGGAGTTGATATCAATGGAGACCAGTGCTTCAGTGGGGTCGATCACGATGGAGCCGCCGGAGGGCAGCTTCACTTCCCTCTGGAACGCGGTTTCGATCTGGCCTTCGATCTGATAGCGGCTGAACAGAGGGATCTCATCCTTGTACAGCTTGATCTTGTTCTCGAAGGTGGGCATCACGGCGCGTACAAAGCTGAGTACATCTTCATAAACGCCGTCGGCGTCGATCAGGACTTCGCCGATGTCCTGGCGGAGGTAGTCACGAACCGCCCGGATGATAACGTTGCTTTCCTGGTGAATCAGGAATGGCGCCTTGCGCTCGCCAGCCGCCTGGGTAATGGCTTCCCAGAACTGTACCAGGTAATCAAGGTCCCACTGGAGCTCTTCGGTGGTACGGCCAATTCCAGCGGTGCGTACGATGATTCCCATGGATTTAGGCACTTGTACGCCGTTCATGGCATCTTTCAGTTGGGAACGGTCATCACCCTCAATACGGCGGGAGATGCCGCCGGCGCGTGGGTTGTTGGGCATCAGCACCAGGTAACGGCCGGCCAGAGAGATAAAGGTGGTCAGGGCTGCGCCCTTGTTGCCACGCTCTTCTTTATCAACTTGTACGATGACTTCCTGCCCTTCAGACAGGACGTCCTTGATGTTGATCTTGCCTTCGATCTGGCCGGGAGACTTCTTGAAGTACTCTTTGGAGATTTCCTTCAGCGGGAGGAAGCCATGACGCTCTGCGCCAAAGTCGACGAACGCCGCTTCAAGGCTGGGTTCTACACGGGTGATCCGGCCTTTGTAAATGTTGGCTTTTTTCTGTTCGCGGGTGCTGGATTCGATATCCAGGTCAAAAAGCCGTTGGCCGTCTACCAGAGCTACGCGCAACTCTTCAGGGTGAGTTGCATTGATCAGCATTCTTTTCATGGAAAGAAAGGGTTCCTGTCGTTTGTTAGTGACAGAAAACCGGGGGGATTCGCATCAGCGAAGCGGGATGTGCGTGCCGCGGGCCCTGTTACAGCAGGGCGGGCCGGCGGCCAGACGGATCAGACCCTTATGGGGCTTGATCCTGTAAGTCTGAGACCACCGCCGACGATCCGCCTGCCTGACAGCAGGGAGAGGTCGAATAGGGTGAGTGTCTGTTGACGCATAATATCCGTTTTCAGGTTCACACAAACTCCTGGGTCTCACGTCGTATTGGTTTGCTGGACGGCCCGGGTTTGCATGGTAGTGATTCTTCGCGATGTCGCCCGACGGTTTTCCGGTCGGTTTTTCCTCTCCCGGAGCAGGCCGCAGCCTCTCTGGGTCTGCCCTGTGGTCCGGGAGTTTGTTTCACGCCGGGCCCGGTAATGATTGGGCTTCGGCGTTCAATCTCTTAATCAGTGTCGGTATACTGCTGCCGCTCCGGCTTCTGACCAGAGTTCGTCAGGCCGTAGACAAACGGCAGAGCACGCCGGAATATAACAGTAAAGCGGTGTTCGTTCAATCCCGCGTTTATCACCCAGTAAAAGGTATCCCATGTCGCGCAAGCCAGTAGCCCGTCGTCAGCCGCCAAAACGCGGCAATCCGTCCCGTGGGGGATCGGGCCGGGCAGGACCGGTGTCCTCTGATGGGCATCGCGGAGAGTTGCCGGCAGGCCAGGTGCAGAAGGGTGTCCAGTGGGTGACGGTGGACGAGGATATGGCCGGCCAGCGGGTTGACAACTTTCTCCTCGCCCGCCTGCGGGGCGTGCCGAAAAGCATTGTGTATCGAATTGTTCGCAAGGGTGAGGTGCGGGTTAACAAAGGTCGAGTAAGGCCGGATTCCCGCCTTCAGGCTGGCGACGTGGTGCGCATTCCGCCGATTGTCCAGAAGAGCAAGCCGGAGTCGCCTACGCCCGGTGATCGGGTGCAATCGGTTATGGAAGCGGCGGTGGTCTTTGAAAATGACGATATGCTGGTGGTGAACAAGCCCTCGGGTATTGCCGTTCATGGTGGCAGTGGCCTGAGTTTTGGTTTGATCGAAGTGCTCAGGTCGGCCCGGCCGCAAGCAAAGTTCCTGGAGTTGGTGCATCGGCTGGACCGGGATACGTCCGGTTTGGTGATGGTGGCTAAAAAACGGTCGGCGTTGCGTTTTCTCCAGGATGAACTGCGGCACAAACGCATTCGTAAGCATTATCACGCCCTGGTGGCGGGCACCTGGCCAGCAGGCATTGGTCGGGTTGATGAACCGCTCCTGCGCTATGAGATGCCGAATGGCGAGCGGCGGGTGAAAGTAAGTCCCGAAGGCAAGGAATCGCTGACGCTGTTTCGCTGTTTGCAGCAATACCAGGGGTACAGTCTGGTGCAGGCGTCGCCAGTAACCGGTCGTACGCACCAGATTCGCGTGCACAGCGCCTCGGCCGGTCACCCGATAGCCGGCGATGACAAATATATGGACGATGCCAGTCTCAAGGCATTTCGGGCCATCGGTGGGCAGCGGCTGATGCTTCATGCCAGGGCCCTCGAGTTCACATTGCCGGGATCTGATGAGGCAATGAGCCTCGAAGCGCCGTATGATGAGCCATTCGCCAAGGTGCTCAAAGAGCTTGAGCAGCGTAGCAAGGGTAGTTATTGATGGATGTAAAGGTTGTTATTTTTGACTGGGACGGAACGCTCATTGATTCCGTGGACCATATTGCAGACAGCTTGCACCAGGCTGCAACCGAGCTGGGGTACCCGGAGCTGGAGCGCGAAGCCTATCGGGATATTATTGGGCTGGGCATGATCGAGGCTCTGGAGCGTCTGTACCCGGGGTTGAGTCGCGAGGAAATGATGCGGATTCGGGAGGGTTACGCGGGTTACTTTTTCCAGAAAGTGACCACGCCCCAGAACGTATTCGAGGGTATGGCGGACATACTGGCCGACTTGCGTGGCTCCGGCCGGAGTTGTTCGGTGGCCACCGGCAAGAGCCGCCGGGGTCTGGAAGTGGCACTTACCTCCAGCGGGCTGGGCACCCATTTCGACATTACCCGGTGTGCTGACGAAACCAAATCCAAGCCCGACCCGCTGATGCTTGAGGAAATTCTGGATTTCTACGGTTACCGGCCTGAGCAGGCGGTGATGATCGGTGACACCCGCTACGACCTGGATATGGCTCGCCGTATTGGTATGCCGGCGATTGGGGTTGAGTGGGGAGTGCATAAGCGTGACGTGCTGGAACAGTATGATCCCCACGCGGTAGTGAGTTCTGTTGATGAGCTTCGGCGTACGCTGGGGCTATGATCGTTTGTGGTTAAGGAATAGCGGATGAGTGACTGGGAATCGGATAAGGAGCCGGGCTGGGGTGACAAGCCTGCAGAGCCTGAGCAGAGTGCGCCGGCGCGAAAGCGAGGTTTGTTTGGCAGTAAAGAGCCGGCGTTGCCGCCGGAATCGGGGCGCGACTGGCGACTGATCGAGAAGCTGGTGATGTCGCTGCAGGCAGAGCAGCGCCGAAGCCGTCGCTGGGGGATCTTTTTCAAGATTTTGACGTTTGGTTACCTGTTTGCGCTGCTTTTCTTTATACGTTCGCCTCTTGGTGACAGTGTTGATTCCGTTGCCGGTCACCACACCGCATTGGTGGAGGTCAGGGGCACTATTGCCGCAGACGAGCTGGCGAGCGCTGATAACCTGGTGACATCACTGCGCAATGCCTTTGAGGCTGAGCGCTCAAAGGCAGTGGTGTTAAGGATCAACAGCCCCGGCGGCAGCCCGGTGCAGGCAGGCTACGTCTACGATGAAATTAAACGCCTACGGGAAGAGTACCCAGACAAGAAGGTCTACGCGGTTATCTCGGACATCGGCGCCTCTGGTGCTTATTACATCGCGGCGGCGGCTGATGAAATCTACGCCAATCGGGCCAGCCTGGTGGGATCGATCGGCGTTATCGCCGGTGGATTCGGGTTCAGTGAAATGCTGGACAAAATCGGTGTGGATCGCCGCCTTTATACTGCCGGAGAGAGCAAGGCTTTCCTTGACCCGTTCTCGCCTGAGCGCGATGAAGATGTTGCTTTCTGGCAGAGCGTGCTGGAAAACACTCACCAGCAGTTCATTAGTGCCGTAAAAGAGGGCAGGGGTGATCGCCTGGCAGACGACGAGCGGTTGTTCAGCGGTCTGGTGTGGAGTGGCGAGCAAGCTGTTGAGCTGGGGCTGGTGGACGGGCTGGGCAGCACCTCCTGGGTGGCCCGTCAGTTGGTGGGTGAGGAGAAGCTGGTTGACTACAGTCGCCGTCGCTCGCCCTTCCGTGAGCTTGTGGACCAGTTGGGCGTCTCGGTCGGCGAGGGTGTCGCTACCCGTATGTTGGAATCGCGCCTCGAATTGCGTTAACGGCCTGCTGCACCCCGGATTATGGTTCGGGGTGTAGCAGTGGGTTGTTACCGAGCCGGATCAGAATCTCGTTCAGGGCAATCAGTGGCAATCCAATCAGGCTGTTGGGGTCTCGCCCTTCCAACCCCTTGAACAGGGTTATGCCCAATCCCTCCATCTTGAAGCTGCCAGCGCAGTCATAGGGTTGCTCTCGGTGCAGGTAGTTGCTGATTTCCTCCCTGGTAAGGTCGCGGAAATGTGCAATAAAGGTTTCGCAGCAGTGTTCGAGAACGCCTGTCCGGGTATCGAGCACCGCCAGGCCGGTGAGGAAATGCACGCTTTTCCCGCTGCTCCGGCTGAGTTGTTCAAGCGCCCGCTCATGGCTGCCTGGTTTGCTTAACAGTGTGCCGTCCGGCAGGGCGGCGACCTGGTCCGAGCCGATGATGAGTTTTCCGGGGTGCTCCGGTGCAAGCGCCTGGGCTTTTTGGGTGGCCAGTCGAACCGCCAGGGCATCCGGTAGTTCGCCTTGTAGCGGCGATTCGTCGATATTCGGGCTGGCGGTCTCAAAGGGCAGGCCGAGCTGGTCGAGCAGGCGTTTGCGGTAAGGGGATGATGACGCTAGCAAAAGGCCGGGTGAGGTCATGGCTGCCTTATAGAGATGGTGGATTGATGGATCTGTCAGGTTTACCGGTCCATATCGTAAAATACCCCTACACGGAGCGGAACCCCCGACAGAAAGTGGATTAAGTCTTTGACAGAGGCGGGTCGCGCCCCTAAAATTGCGCGCCTATGTCTAAAGCGCCGATCGCCGAACTGCCGAAATCCGTTGACCCTATCCGGTTGGCTGAGCAGAACAGAACACTTGAGGGGGTAGTTCCACTCAAGGGTCTCGCTCGTTTTCGAGAAGCAGTTCCTGGCTTGCAGGATGGCAGTGAATGCCATGTTAAGCTGTCCTTTTATCAGGATAGTGAGCGCCGAAGGGTTGTGTCGGGCGAGCTGTCTGCGCCGGTCACACTGGAGTGCCAGCGTTGCATGACTGATATGCATACGACACTGGAATCCCGTTTTGATCTCGGGTTGGTCATCAACGATGAGCAGGCCCAACGATTGCCGAAAGCACTGGAACCCTTTCTGTTCGAGGACTTCAGCGCAGACTTGTGGGCCATGGTGGAAGACGAGCTATTGCTGGTATTACCACCCTTTCCTCTCCATGAGAGGGACGAATGCCCGGCAAAGGAAGACCTGGAGGCACTGGAACCATCAAACGTTGCCAGTGAGCCAGAGGTAAAGAAAAGAGAAGATAACCCGTTCAGTGTTCTGGCGGGTCTCAAGACGACAAAGCATTAACGTTTTCGTAAATAGGTCAGGAGCATAACCATGGCTGTACAGCAAAATCGCAAGACCCGTTCCAAGCGTGGCATGCGCCGTTCGCACGACGCACTGAGCGCCGCCGCTCTGTCTACAGACGCAACCACCGGCGAAGTTCATCGTCGTCACCACGTCTCTCCGGACGGTTTTTACCGCGGAAAGCAGGTTGTTGAGGCTCGCGACGAGTAAGATCGTCGGGATACCCTTCTGACCCGTGACGCATGGACGAGCGGTGAGTAAACCGGTCACCATTGCTATCGACGCCATGAGCGGTGATCGTGGCGCCGAGGTGGTGGTTCATGCTTCGCTGGAAGCAGTGCGTGAAAATGAGGCCTTGAGTCTTGTTCTGGTGGGAATCCGGAGCGAGCTCGAGGCCTTGTTGATTGATGGGCACGAACGGATTCGCATCGTTGAGGCGGCGGATGTGGTACGCATGAACGAGCGCCCTTCCCACGCCATTCGTCATAAGAAAAACTCCTCCATGGCTATTGCGCTCGGGCTTGTCCGGGACGGCGAGGCCCAGGGGTGTGTCAGTGCCGGCAATACCGGCGCCCTGATGGCGTTCGGCCGGTCGATTATCCGCATGTATCCCGGTATTGAACGGCCGGCCATCGCCAAACTTATTCCTTCCCTCCGTGGCCGTTGCCACGTTCTGGATCTCGGTGCGAATGTCGATTCCACGGCGGAGAACCTGTATCAGTATGCGCTGATGGGGTCGCTCATGGCCTCGGCCATTTGTGCCCAGCCTGAGCCTCGTGTTGCTTTGCTTAATGTTGGCGAGGAAGAGATCAAGGGCAACGAGCAGGTTCGCCTTGCCTCCCATATGTTAGCCCAATGCGACACCATCAATTACATTGGTTATGTCGAGGGCAGTGACCTGTTTCGGGATGTCGCCGATGTAGTAGTCTGTGACGGTTTTGTCGGCAACATTGCATTGAAAACCGGCGAAGGTGTCGCCGGGTTGCTGATCGAGCTTCTTGAGCAGGCATTTACCCGCTCGCTTTATGGTCGCTTTGTGGGCTGGTTGGCAAAACCGATTATTGGCCGCCTCCTTCAGTTGATGGACCCGTCCCGTCATAACGGTGCGAGCCTGCTTGGGCTCCAGGGTGTGGTCATTAAAAGCCATGGCAATGCCAACGAGCGCGCCATGCTGGCTGCTATTCGCCAGGCCGTTCGGGAAGTGGAGCTCGAAGTGCCACGAAGGATCAACGAAAGACTCGATGATCTGATGTTATGATGCCTGTCCCGGTCGGGTCCCGACTAAAGTAGACCCGCATTTTCAGGGTTAATCGCGGATAATTGGCCTGAATTGTACTATTGGCTAATCTCCAGTAACCCATCAATGACGATAAGATTCCGCTTATGAAATCAGCGTTTATTTTCCCCGGACAAGGCTCCCAATCGGTCGGCATGCTTAAGGATGCTGCCGAGGCGTGGCCAATGATCAGCGAAACCTTCGATGAGGCGTCTAACGTTCTTGGCTACGATCTCTGGCACCTGTGCCAGCACGGTCCCGCTGAAGAGCTGAATCAGACCATGGTTACCCAGCCGGCCCTGTTAACCGCCAGTGTTGCCCTGTGGCGCCAGTGGTGTGTCTCGGATGGGCCACGTCCTGATTTCGTCGCAGGTCATAGTCTGGGCGAGTACAGCGCGCTGGTGGCCGCGGAAAGTCTGGACTTCATTGAAGCAGTCAAACTGGTTCAGCTTCGTGGCGAACTTATGCAGGATGCTGTCCCTGCCGGTGAAGGCCGCATGGCTGCCATTCTGGGGCTCGAAGACGCAGACGTTGTTGCGGCCTGTGAAGAGGCGGCCCAGGGCGATGTGGTGGCTGCGGTGAACTTTAACGCCCCGGGGCAGGTGGTTATTGCCGGCTCCGCCGCTGCCGTTGAGCGGGCTATTGAAGCCTGTAAGGGCCGCGGGGCGCGGAAGGCGATGCCGCTGCCGGTGAGTGTGCCGTCCCATTGTGCCCTGATGAAAGGTGCTGCCGAACAGTTGGCCGAAGCCCTGGAAGATGTCCGGTTTAACGATGCTGTCATCCCGGTGGTCCAGAATGTGAATGCTACTGTTGTCAAAGACGCAGACACGCTCAAGAGCAATCTGCTGAAGCAGCTATACTCTCCTGTGTTGTGGACGGACTCGATCCGCACGCTCAGTGATGAAGGAGTGACGGTTGCGGTTGAATGCGGTGCTGGTAAAGTGCTTGCCGGGTTGATCAAGCGGATTGAGCGCGGTTTGCCGGTGCACGGTATTGAAGATCCCGATTCTCTGGCCGGCGCCCTGGCGGCATTCGGCCAGTCCTGATAAACGGAGTTGTTTATGTCTTTGGAAGGCAAGGTTGCGCTGGTTACCGGTGCAAGCCGTGGTATTGGGAAAGCCATTGCCCATGAGCTGGCCCGGCAGGGTGCAGAAGTCATTGGTACCGCGACCAGTGAAGCCGGCGCAGAGGCCATCACCAGTGGACTGAAAGAAGCCGGCTACCAGGGTTATGGCATCGTGATGAACGTAGCCGAACCGGAAAGTATTGAAGCGGGCCTGAAGCAGTTGACTGAACAATCCGGTGCGCCTGCGATCCTGGTCAACAATGCCGGTATCACCCGTGATAACCTGCTGATGCGTCTGAAAGACGATGACTGGGCTGCCGTGCTGGAAACCAACCTTTCCAGTGTGTATCGCACCAGTAAGGCGGTGCTTCGCGGCATGGCCAAGGCCCGTTGGGGCCGGATTATCAACATCAGCTCGGTGGTGGCCGGTATGGGCAACCCCGGGCAGGGTAATTATTGTGCAGCCAAGGCCGGGGTGGAGGGTTTCACTCGTAGCCTGGCGAAAGAGATGTCCAACCGTGGCATTACCGCCAATTGCGTGGCGCCCGGTTTTATTGACACGGATATGACCAAAAAACTGGACGATAAGCAGCGTGAGGCTATGCTGGAAATCATACCGGCTGGTCGCCTCGGGTCACCGGAGGAGGTTGCCTCGGTGGTGGCGTTCCTGGCTTCGGAAGGCGCTGCTTACGTTACCGGAGAAACCATTCATGTGAATGGCGGCATGTACATGGGTTAAGCTCGTTGCGGGCTGATGTGCAACCCCTTGTCGCACAACATGTTTGACAGAATCCCTGCTTGTTTGCAGGTAGGGTTTAAACTAAACTGGCAGCCATAGAGTTGCTTGGTTGACACATAAAGTGAGGACATTATGAGTACAGTTGAAGAGCGCGTTAAGAAGATTGTTTGTGAACAGTTGGGCGTGAAAGAGTCCGAGGTTCAGAACACATCTTCTTTTGTAGAGGATCTTGGCGCTGACTCACTGGACACTGTTGAGCTGGTTATGGCCCTGGAAGAGGAATTCGAGACTGAAATTCCTGATGAAGAGGCCGAAAAGCTGGGCACGGTTCAGGACGCGATCGACTACATCGTCGCGCACACCTGATACTCTGCTGATCAGATAGCCAGGCTAAAGCCGTCCTTTGGGGTTGATGAAGGACGGCTTTTTTATTGGTGGAACGAAAGTCTCAGTGTTTGGATGTTACACGGAATAATCGGGTGAACAGGGTTATGAGTAAACGACGGGTTGTTGTCACGGGCATGGGAATGCTGTCTCCGGTGGGGAATGATGTACAGTCGTCATGGGCTGCCATCCGGGCAGGGCGCAGCGGTATCGGGCTAATTGATCGGTTTGATGCAACTGACTATGGCACCCGTATTGGAGGTGCGATAAAGGATCTTGATATTGAACCCTACCTGTCCAGCAAGGAGGCGCGCAAACTGGATGCCTTTATCCACTACGGACTGATTGCTGCCCAGCAGGCGGTGGACGACAGTGGCCTGGAGCAGTTTGGCGATCTCGACAAGGAGCGGGTTGGTATTGCCATCGGATCCGGCATCGGTGGCCTGGAGTACATCGAGAAGAACGTGATCCAGATGGAGAAATCCGGCCCCCGTAAGGTGTCTCCGTTTTTTGTGCCCGCCTCGGTTATCAACATGATCTCTGGCAATGCTGCCATTCGCTTTGGGTACAAGGGGCCGAATATTGCCATTGTCACCGCCTGCACCACCGGCACCCATAATATTGGCTACGCTGCACGGACCATCGCCTATGGCGATGCGGATGTCATGCTGGCTGGTGGCTCGGAAATGGCAACAACCCGCTCTGGCGTGGCGGCCTTTTCGTCGGCCCGTGCTTTATCAACCCGTAACGATGAGCCGGAAAAAGCCAGCCGTCCGTGGGATAAAGGCCGTGACGGTTTCGTATTGAGTGACGGTGCCGGGGTGGTGGTGCTGGAAGAGCTGGAGCATGCTCGCGCTCGCGGAGCCACCATCTATGGCGAGGTGATCGGTTTTGGTATGAGCGATGATGCTCATCACATCACGGCGCCGCCCGCCAGTGGCGAAGGTGCCGGCCGGTCCATGGTCAACGCCATCCGTGACGCAGGTCTGCAACCGGAACAGGTTGACTACATCAATGCCCATGGCACCTCCACCCAGGTCGGGGATGTAGCGGAAGTGGCAGCGGTCAAGTCGGTGTTTGGTGCGCACGCACACAAGCTTGCCATGAGCAGCACCAAGTCTATGACCGGCCACTTGCTGGGGGCCGCCGGCGCTGTCGAAGCCATTTTCTCGATACTGGCCGTGCGCGACGGGGTTTTACCGCCGACCATCAATCTGGACGAGCCAGACGAGGGCTGTGATCTGGACCTGGTGCCGCATAAGAGCCGAGAGGCGGACGTTCGGATTGCTCTGTCGAATTCGTTCGGTTTTGGCGGCACCAACGGCACGCTGATTGTAAGTCGTTACGAAGACTGACCCTACCGTGTTTGATCTGTATTGGGCTGAAGACGGTGGTGTTCCACCGGGAGACCGGGGCCTTGCCTACGGCGATGGTCTGTTCGAGACCATTGCCATCATGGGCGGTAAGGCCAGCCTGTTGGGTTATCATCTTGACCGGATGGTCCGTGATGCCGGCCGGCTTGCCATCCCGGTGGCGCGCCCGGAACTTGAGGCAGCCTGCGCTCGCGCCCTGGAACGATATTCCGGCCTGTACCCGTCCTTAAACTGGGTGCTCAAGCTGACCCTCACCCGTGGTTCGGGTGGGCGGGGCTACCGCCCGGAGCCCCGCATGAAGCCGTCTCTCATTGTGTCCCATTCCGCTTTCCCCAGTGTTCCCGGGCCGGAAGGTGTGGTGGCCGATTTCTCCCGTGTTCCGCTGACAGTGAACCCGCTTCTGGCCGGGATCAAGTCGTTGAACCGACTTGAGCAGGTGATGGCGGCCAGGGAACTTCAAGGGGATGTCTTTGAAGTGCTGATGAGCAATCGTGATGGCCATGTGGTGGAAGGCACCCGGACCAATCTGTTCATGCTGTTTGAAGACGTATGGCTGACACCGCCTGCTTCAACCCTGGCGGTTGCGGGTGTGATGCGTCGTTACGTGCTTGACCGGCTGAGAATTGCCGGCCACGAATTCCGGGAGATGCCACTGACGCTTGATACACTGTTGGGCGGCGGCTGTCAGGGGCTTTGGCTCAGCAACAGTGTTGTCGGGGTGGTGCCGGTTCGCAATCTGGCCGGGCACGATTTGCCTGTTGACCAGCGACTTGCGACAATCGTTGGTTCACCGGCAAGACTGGATTGATTCGCGTGTTCAAGAAGTTACTGATCGTTGTTGTTGCTGTATTCGTGCTCGCTGCTGCCGGCGGTGGCTTGTGGGCCTGGCAGGGTTTGCAAACCCTGAAGCAACCCGTCGCACTGGACGAGCCGGTGCTGTTTAACGTGCCGGCAGGCACAGGGTTCAGCCGGGTGGCACGGCAGCTGGAGAATGAAGGCTATGTGTCGGATGCGCTCTGGCTCAGGCTCTATGGCCGCCTCTATCCGGACCAGACCAGGATCAAGGCGGGTGACTATGAATTCTTGCCCGGCATGACACCGGTTGCCATGGTAGACGCCATGGTCGAAGGTAAGGTAAAGCTTTGGTCGGTCCAGTTTATTGAAGGCTGGACGTTCCGCGACATGCGTGCTGCGCTGGCGCGTTCTGAGCGGCTCAAAAAGGTCACCAGTGACTGGACTGATGAACAGGTCATGGCGGCGGTTGGCGCGGAAGATCAGCATCCTGAAGGCTGGTTTTTTCCGGATACCTACATGTTCAGCTCCAGTGAGTCTGATCTGGATATTCTCAAGCGTGCCCACAATCGTATGGTGAGCGTGCTTGAGGAAGAATGGCAGAGCCGGGCCGAAGGTTTGCCCTACGATACCCCTTATGAAGCCTTGATCATGGCTTCTATTGTTGAGCGGGAAACTGGTGTGCCCTGGGAGCGTGGGGAAGTGGCGGGCGTGTTTGTGCGGCGACTGCAAAAAGGAATGCGGCTGCAGACCGATCCCACCGTTATCTATGGCATGGGGGACCAGTACCAGGGGCGTATTCGCCGCAGCGACCTTCAGACCTACACCCCCTATAACACTTACCGAATCAACGGTCTTCCGCCCACACCGATTGCGCTGCCCGGGCGGGACTCTGTGCACGCCGCTTTGCATCCGGAGGACGGCGATACCCTCTACTTTGTTGCCCGTGGTGATGGTAGCCACAAGTTCTCCCGAACCCTGGCGGAGCACCAGAAGGCGGTCAGGGAGTATCAGTTGAATCGCCGTGAGGGCTACCGCTCGTTTCCGGCACCGGGAACCCTGAACAACAGCCGGGAAGAATGATGCACAACAGAGGCCGTTTTATCACCTTCGAAGGCACCGAGGGCGTTGGCAAATCCACACAGCTGGAAAACGCTGCGAACACCCTCAAGGACCTCGGC
The DNA here is from genome assembly GCF_048595985.1 of Marinobacter sp. GH_1. Lineage (NCBI taxonomy): Bacteria > Pseudomonadati > Pseudomonadota > Gammaproteobacteria > Pseudomonadales > Marinobacteraceae > Marinobacter > Marinobacter sp. GH_1. The sequence continues at coordinate 1,750,198 of NZ_CP184460.1, forward strand.
ATCGATTTTATCGTTACCCGAGAGCCCGGTGGCACGCCTATGGCGGAAAACATCCGGGAGTTGTTGTTGTCGCCCCGGGAGGAGCCGGTTCATGAAACCACAGAATTGCTGTTGATGTTCGCAGCGAGGGCCCAGCACCTGCATAACCGGATTCTTCCGGCCCTCGACAAGGGGCAGTGGGTACTGTGCGACCGCTTCACCGATGCCACCTTTGCCTATCAGGGCGGCGGCCGGGGTGTGCCCGCCGAGCGTATCGCGTTGCTGGAAACCCTGGTTCAGGGTGAGGTACGGCCAGACCACGTCATCCTGCTGGATGCGCCCGTGGAAACCGGTATGGCCCGGGCGAAAAAGCGGGGAGAGCTCGACCGATTTGAACAGGAAACCCTGGCCTTTTTCCAGCGCATTCGCGATACCTACCTGGCGCGGGCTACGGCGATGCCTGGCAACTACCATGTGGTTAATGCAGCATTGCCGCTGGAGCAGGTATCGGCCAGTGTGTCGGCGTTGTTGGCTGCCCTGGTTAAAATGGCGGAATCCGCCTGATTAACCGGAGTACGGCCATAGTTGCGTCGATTTCGTGCACTTTTTGTAATGTTCTGCTTTAATTGATGTACATTCTCAGTTAACGGCCGGCAGCATTAATGCTCAACGCAAAACTTCTCAAGCTTCCCATCGCCGCTCACCAGCATCGGCACGAACACCACCAGATTGTCATCGGGGTGAGGGGAGAGGCTGAGTTGAGTGTCGGTGGCACCGGGGCTCACCTGGATACCTGGAAAGCCTGTGTTGTGCCCACTGAGGCAAGCCACGATTACTGTGGCGATGATCAGAACCACGTTCTGGTGATCAATCTTGACCCGCTCACCCCCGCTATCAATACGCCGGCCCATGCGGATTACGAACGGATGATGCGGTTTTTCGAGAAGCCGCGCACCCTGCAGATGGACAGCCGGTTACAGGGGCTGGTCCAATTTACCGCCGGTGAATTTGACCGCGCGCCAGACAACCTCACCCTGCAGCAGCATCTGGCTTCGAGTATTCTTTACTGCATGGCGGACCGTATTGTGGACCGTCAGGTCCAGTCTTCCAGCCGGGCAAGCATCAGCCCAGAGGTGATCCGACGTTATATCCTGGCCAACCTGCATCGAAAAATTACTGTCGAGGAAATGGCCAGTGAGGCGTGCCTCAGTGTCAGTCGATTCCATGAGGTTTTTCGGGAGGTGGCGGGCATAACCCCTCATCAGTTTCTGCTGCAGACCCGCCTTGAGCAGGCCGCTCACCTGCTTGCTTCATCGTCTCTCTCGGTGTCGGAAATAAGCTACCGAACCGGGTTCTCCTCCCAGAGTGCCTTGACCAATGCGTTGCGCAAATACAAGGGCACAACGCCCTCCAGATTGCAGATTAATGAAAGTGTTGCCTGAACTGGGCGGTAAATTCGGTAGTCCCGTAGGATTATGCAAAAGAATCGTAGGATTTTGTAAGCCGTAGGTCCGTAGTAATACTAACTTAATGCATCTGTAGAATCGCACTTTTTGCTCGGCAATCGTGGTCGTAAAGGTGTGAATGATAACTATAGTGAAGGAGTGGCTGTGCGGGGGCTTGCCTCGCTCCAATTCGGATGGATTTTGGGTAAACAAGAACAACGGCCAGTCAACCAACAGTGATGTGGTACCTGTGCCTTAAGAGCGGACTCAGTCCGACTCAATAAACCGGAGGAGCCTTATGGCTATTGGCGTTTGGATCAGTCTATTTGCGTATTTTGCGATTATGATCGGCATTGGCGTTTACGCCATGCGGAAAGCCTCGGCGACAGCTGAAGATTATATGTTGGGTGGACGTGGGCTCAGCCCCAAAGTAGCGGCCTTGTCGGCCGGTGCTTCCGACATGAGTGGCTGGCTGCTTCTGGGCTTGCCCGGGGCGTTGTTTGTTACCGGCTTGGCAGACGCCTGGATCGGTATCGGCCTGTTTGTGGGCGCGTTCATCAACTGGGTAATTGTTGCACCCAGATTGCGTGAACAAACTGTTCACTACGGTAATGCCCTGACCATACCTGCCTTTCTGGCAAACCGCTTCCCTACCAAGGCGCTGCCTCTGCGCACGGTATCGGCGATTGTTATTGTTGTATTCTTTGCGGTCTACACGGCATCTGGTCTGGTTGCAGGCGGCAAGCTGTTTGAAAGTGCGTTTTCCGGCATCTTCAACTTCGGCGGTCTGAGCGACTATGGCGTAGGTATCGTGATCACTCTCGGTGTCGTTCTGGCGTACACCGTGGTTGGTGGTTTCCTGGCGGTGAGCATGACCGACTTTGTACAGGGCTGCATCATGATGCTGGCTCTGGTGTTAATGCCGGCAGTGGTATTGTTTGGTGAAGGCGGCGGCGGTTTCGCTCAGGCGTCTGAAACCCTGAACAGCGTTGATCCGACGTTGCTATCGTGGACCGAGGGATTGACACTGATTGGCTGGCTCTCAGCGGTAGCCTGGGGGCTGGGTTACTTCGGCCAGCCGCACATCATTGTGCGTTTCATGGCAATCCGCACCGTGCACGAAGTGTCTGTGGCCCGTAACATCGGCATGTCCTGGATGGCCATCTCTCTGATTGGCGCCATCTCCCTGGGCGTTTTCGGTCGTGCCTATGCTATCCGCAACGGTATGGACGTGGCTGACCCGGAAACCATTTTCATCATCCTGGCGGACCTGCTGTTCCACCCGTTGATCACCGGTTTCCTGTATGCAGCCCTGCTGGCAGCGGTTATGAGTACCATCTCCAGTCAGCTGTTGGTGGCTTCCTCATCCCTGACCGAGGATTTCTACCGCCTGTTCCTGCGTAAAGAGGCTTCCGACAAGGAGTGTGTGAACATCGGCCGTGCCTGTGTTGTGGCGGTGGGTCTGGTTGCAGCGCTCATTGCTTCTGATCCCAACTCTCAGGTTCTGGCGTTGGTCAGTAACGCCTGGGCAGGCTTTGGTGCTGCCTTCGGCCCGCTGATCATTCTCGGCCTGACCTGGTCCCGCACCAACGGCGCTGGCGCACTGGCTGGCCTGATCGTAGGTGCTGTCACGGTAATGGCGTGGATTGCTCTGGGCTGGAACGGCAGCTTTATGGGTGGCCCGGGTGTGTATGAAATCATCCCTGGCTTCATCGCCGCCTTCATCGCCATCGTAGTGGTGACTCTGGCGACCAGCGATGCCGGCGAATACCAGCATATCGAGCGGTAATAGTATTCACTGGTAACAATCAGTGTTCTGACAAGGGCTCCCTACGGGGAGCCCTTTTTTGTACCGGGATTCGGGTTCTGGGGGCGGGTTGCGGGGTGGGTATGTCTTTTCTTCCGGGAAAAACAACTCGCTGCGCTCAGACATCTTTTTCCCTGCAGAAAAGACATACCCACCCCGCACCGGCGTAATACAGGCGCGGATTTCCCCGGGCAGCAATTGTTTTGGTTTACCGGGACACAAAAAAAACGCCAGCCCGAAGGCTGGCGTTTTCAGATCAGAGGTAAGTTACCTCGGAGGGTCTCAGGCTACAGAAGCCTCAGACGCCTTCTTGGTGTACTCGTCCATCTGGTCGAAGTTGAGATACTTGTAGATCTCTTTGGACATGCTGTTCAGGTCCTTGGCGTACTCCATGTACTCCGCCGGAGTCGGGAGTTTGCCCAGTACCGCGCCCACAGCTGCCAGTTCCGCAGAGGTCAGGTACACGTTGGCACCATCACCCAGACGGTTCGGGAAGTTACGGGTAGAGGTAGACAGAACAGTCGACTTCGGCGCTACACGTGCCTGGTTACCCATGCACAGGGAACAGCCCGGCATCTCGGTGCGAACACCGGCGGTGCCGTAGGTGTTGAAGTAGCCTTCTTCCATCAGCTGGGCCTGGTCCATCTTGGTGGGCGGAGACATCCACAGACGGGTGCTCAGGGGGCCTTTGTGCTGCTCAAGCAGTTTGCCGGCGGCACGGAAGTGACCGATGTTGGTCATGCAGGAGCCGATGAACACTTCGTCCACCTTGTCGCCAGCCACTTCGGACAGGAACTTGGCATCGTCCGGGTCGTTCGGGCAGCAAACGATCGGCTCTTTAATGTCGGCCAGGTCGATCTCAACCACGTGAGCGTATTCGGCGTCTTTGTCAGCACGCATCAGCTTCGGATTGGCCAGCCATTCTTCCATCTGCTGGGCACGACGCTCCAGGGTGCGCGGATCGCCGTAACCTTCGGCAATCATCCAGCGCAGCATGGTGATGTTGGAGCGCAGGTACTCGGCCACGGACTCTTCAGACAGGTTGATGGTACAACCTGCTGCGGAACGCTCGGCGGAAGCGTCAGACAGTTCGAACGCCTGCTCAACGGTCAGGTGCTCCAGACCTTCGATTTCCAGGATACGGCCGGAGAATTCGTTGATCTTGCCCTTCTTCTCAACAGTCAGCATGCCTTGCTTGATGCCGTACAGCGGAATGGCGTGTACCAGGTCACGCAGGGTGATGCCCGGCTGCATTTCGCCTTTGAAGCGAACCAGAACCGATTCCGGCATATCCAGCGGCATAACGCCGGTGGCAGCAGCAAACGCAACCAGGCCAGAACCGGCCGGGAAGGAAATGCCCATCGGGAAACGGGTGTGGGAGTCACCACCGGTACCTACGGTGTCCGGCAGCAGCATGCGGTTCAGCCAGGAGTGGATGATACCGTCGCCCGGACGCAGGGAAACACCGCCACGGGTGCGGATGAAGTCCGGCATGGTGTGCTGCATTTCTACGTCTACCGGCTTCGGATAAGCGGCGGTGTGACAGAACGACTGCATCACCAGGTCAGCCTGGAAGCCCAGACACGCCAGGTCTTTCAGCTCGTCACGGGTCATCGGGCCGGTGGTGTCCTGGGAGCCTACGGTGGTCATGTGCGGCTCACAGTAGGTGCCCGGGCGCACGCCCTGGCCTTCATCCAGACCGCAGGCCTTGCCGACCATCTTCTGGCCCAGGGTGAAGCCCTTGGTGCCGGCTTCCGGATCTTTTGGCAGACGGAACAGATCAGTTGCGCCCATGCCCAGTGCGGTACGGGCCTTGGCGGTCAGGCCACGGCCGATGATCAGCGGGATACGGCCGCCAGCCTGAACTTCGTCCAGGATCACGTCAGACTTGAACTTGAACTCGGAGATGGTTTCACCGGCTTCGTTCAGGATCTTGCCTTCGTACGGGCGGATTTCAATCACATCGCCCATGTTCATGTTGTCGACCGGTGCTTCGAATACCAGGGCGCCAGCGTCTTCCATGGTGTTGAAGAAGATCGGGGCAACCTTGTTACCGATACACACACCGCCGGCACGCTTGTTCGGCACGCCCGGGATGTCGTCACCGAAGAACCACAGAACGGAGTTGGTGGCAGACTTACGGGAAGAGCCGGTACCGACTACGTCACCGACGAAAGCAACCGGCAGGCCGCGGGATTTGATTTCGTCGATCTGGCTCATCGGGCCGGTTACGCCGGGCTCTTCGGGCTTCAGGCCGTCGCGCTCCATCTTGTAAGCGGCGCGGGCGTGCAGCGGGATGTCCGGACGGGACCAGGCATCCGGAGCCGGAGACAGGTCGTCGGTGTTGGTTTCGCCAGTCACCTTGAACACCACCATCTTGGTGCTTTCGGGAACCTTGTTCTTCTTGGTGAACCACTCGGCGTTGGCCCAGGACTCAACCACAGACTTGGCAACGGCGTTGCCAGCGTCCATCTTTTCTTTAACGTCGTTGAACGCGTCGAACATCAGCAGGGTGTGCTTGAGTTCTTCACCGGCCAGCTCGGCCAGTTCGCTGTCGTCCAGAAGGTCAACCAGAGTCGCGATGTTGTAGCCGCCCTGCATCATGCCCAGCAGCTGCACAGCTTTCTTTTTGTCGATCAGAGGAGACGTTGCTTCACCCTTAACAATCGCGGTCAGGAAAGCAGCTTTAACGTAAGCTGCTTCGTCCACGCCCGGTGGTACGCGGTTTTCCAACAGGTCAACCAGGGTGGCTTCTTCGCCGGCCGGCGGGTTTTTCAGCAGCTCAATCAGACCAGCAGTCTGCTCGGGGTTCAGGGGCTTGGGTGGGATACCCAGAGCTTCACGTTCGGCAACGTGTTCACGGTAGGCTTCTAACACGATATGGACCCTCATCAGTTGGAATGTCCCGCGCCGGAGGCAAGCTTGCCTGGCGGGAGGTTTTTTGGCGAAAAGGCCGCAGGAGCCTCTGAATAACGCCTCAAATCACCGATGGGGTTTCAGGATTTATTCAGAGACTCCTTGATCTGGCGCTGCATTCTATAGGAAACCCCTTATAAAGTTAAGTTGGACAGAGGTCGGAGAGATCTGCTAGCTGCGCTATACTGCCGCGCTTGATGAATCAGACTGCTGCTGAAGCCATGAATGACGCCCTGAAAGAGATACACGAATTTTTGCCCTGCCGCACGCCGGTACAGTGGATTGAGAATGCGCTGGCCAATCAGGATGTGATGCTGATTGACCACGCCCACTGCGAGAAGAAAGCGGCCTCCACCGCGCTGAGCCTGATGTACCGCTATGTGGACAACACCGATCTGCTCAACAAGATGTCCCGCCTGGCCCGGGAGGAGTTGCGGCATTTTGAGCAGGTGCTGGCGATCATGAAGAAGCGGGGGGTGATTTATTCACATCTTTCGCCGGCCCGTTACGCTGCAGGCCTGCGTGAAGCCGTTCGCAAGGATGACCCTGGCCGCTTGGTGGATGTGTTGATTGTAGGCGCCATCATCGAGGCGAGATCCTGTGAACGCTTTGCCGCCCTGGCGCCGCACCTTGATGACAAGCTGGCGGAGTTCTACAACAGTTTGCTGAAATCTGAAGCGCGGCATTACCAGGATTATCTGGTACTGGCACAGCGGGCCAACGGTGGCCCGGTGCAAGATCGGGTGGCGGAGTTTATGGCCATCGAGCAGAAGCTGATTGAAGAGCCGGATACGGAATTCCGGTTTCACAGTGGGCCTCTCGCTTACTGACTCTTCGCCACGGACATTCACAGACGCTCACGGACGAAAGAGAAAAAAATCTCTAAAGCTCCTCACACAGCGTCATCCACCGGGCAATCCCCGCACTTCGGTATTTCTGCTTGTGCAGGATGAAGTAGAAGTGCCGGTCGAACTGGCGGTGAGGGATGGCCAGGGGCACCAGGCTGCCGCGTTTGAAGGCGTCGGCCAGGACCACCTCTGACAGGCAGCCGATGCCCAGGTTGGCTTCTACTGCCCGCTTGATGGCCTCGGTGTGTTCCAGTTCCAGTAGCACGTTCAGGTCTGGCAGTAGCCCGTGCATGCCCCGTTCGAAGCTCTGGCGGGTGCCGGAGCCCTGTTCCCGGAGAATCCAGGTGGCGGCGCGCAGATCGTCGTCGGTCAGTTCGCCCTTGCCGGCCAGCGGGTGGTCAGGGGAGCAGAAGGCTACCAGGCGGTCTTCTCGCCAGGGAATCACTTCCAGCTCCGACGCCTGCAGTTCGCCCTCGATCAAACCGATGTCGAGTTCAAAGTCCCGAACCCGTCTTGCAATGGTGCTGGTGTTGGCAACTTCCAGAGAAACTTTCGGGTGGTTTGGCGAGCTCATGTACTCGGCCATCACGCCTACCGCCAGGTAATTGCCGATAGTGAGTGTGGCGCCCACTTTCAGAGCGCCGACCTCGGAGTGTTTGCTGAAGGCCTGTTCCAGCTCCCTCGCCTGAGCCAGCAGGGCTTCGGCTTTCGGCCGATACAGCCGGCCCAGCTCGTTCAGTTGCAGCCGTTTGCCCACCCGGTCAAACAGCTGGATATCGAATTGGGATTCCAGCTCCTTGAGGGCACTGCTGGCCGCGGATTGCGACATGGCAAGGGATTCCGCCGCCCGGGTAATGTTCTGGAAATGGGCGGCGGCGAGGAAGACCTCGAGTTGGCGGAAGCTGTACTTCATAATCGATCAGGCCGGATAGATGAAAGAAAATGTCCTGTCTGATCGATACGTTAGCCGGTCACTGCCGCCAACACAACCGTGATGGCCGGTTCAGGGGATCATCAGTACCGGGTAGGGGCTGCCGGCCGCCACATGTTCCGTGGTACTGCCGATCATGATCTCCTGAATGGGTGTTGAGCCCCGTTTCCCCATAATGGTCAACAGGGGGCGGGTGTCATTGATGGTTTTCAGGATCTGGTCCACCGGCCGGCCGGTCAGGATATTCCGGTGTACGTTTGGGTGACGCTCTGCCAGTTCATTGATCCTCTGTTCCGTGGCTTCATCAGATTGTTCCGGCTCCTCGGGATGTGCCCATACCACGCGCCCGGTGCGCTGGTTGGCCATGAGCTTTTCAAACACAGCCTGGGCATTGAATGACGCCTTTGATCCATCGGTGGCCAGCAAAATCTCCTCTTCGGCCGCCGGTGGCTCGTCCTGGACCGGAATGATCAATAGCGGAACTTTGGTCATTCGGGCGAGGTTCAGGGCGGTGTTTCCGAAGAACAGTTCCTTGGCTGCCCGATGGCTGCGGTTGCACGCTACGACGCCGTCGGCGTTGAGTTTCTTGGCCAGAGCCTGGACTTCCTGGGCAACAAAGCCCTTGGAAACGTGGGTGGCGGTTTCTATGCCCAGGCTGTTCTTGAGGTGTTCCCCGATCCTCCGTAACCGTTCTGTAGCCGAGCCTTCGGTGTCGTCCGGATGCAGTCGTTTATGGGTCTGCAGGACATAGGTGAGCGTAATCTTCCGGGTGCCCAGGAGTTTGAGCAAAGCTGGCAGCTGTTCCATAGCCTGTTCCCATTCCTTGGTGTAGTCCACGGTCAGAATCAGGTGATCGAGCATGGTGTTCTCCCTGGTGGTTGTTTGTTCTGGGACCAATTTCTTTCAGGCTAGTTCAGGAGTAACCTGAAGACCATGACCCCGGTCAGTTTGTTATCGATGTATATCTATAAAATCGAACACATATATGAGTATTGCCTGTTTTGTCGATTTAACCTGTCGGGTTAAACTTTACCCATTGAATTCCCATATAACCTGTATGAAGTCGCAACAACGAGGCTGCCATGAGTAATCTGATGAAAGAAACGGTCACCAGCGTTCACCACTGGAACGATACTCTGTTCAGCTTCAAGACCAGCCGGGACCCGGGGTTCCGTTTCAAGAACGGGCACTTTGTCATGATTGGTCTGGAAACAGACGGCAAGCCGCTTATGCGGGCCTACAGTATCGCCAGCGCCAACTATGAGGAAGAGCTTGAGTTTTTCTCGATCAAGGTTCCGGACGGCCCACTGACGTCACGACTGCAGAAGATTCAGGTGGGGGATGAAATTCTGGTCAGTCGTAAGCCCACCGGCACCCTGGTGCTGGATAACCTGTTGCCGGGACGCAACCTCTGGCTGATCAGCACCGGCACCGGGCTTGCGCCGTTCATGAGTATTATCAAAGACCCTGAGGTGTATGAAGCCTACGACAAGGTCATCCTGACCCACGGGGTACGGTATGTGTCTGAGCTGGCTTACCAGCAGGATATCCAGGACCTGCCGGAAAACGAGTTTTTCGGTGAGATGGTGCACGGCAAATTGCTGTACTACCCGACGGTCACCCGTGAGCCCTTCCGCAACCAGGGTCGCCTGACCGATGCCATGGAGACTGGCAAGATCACCCGTGATCTCGGTTTGCCCGATTTTGATGTGGAGCAGGATCGCTTCATGATTTGCGGCAGCCCGAGCATGCTCAAGGACACCTGCAGCATTCTCAATAACATGGGCTTCCGTGAGGCTCGCGGCGGCGACATGGGCCACTACGTTATTGAACGGGCGTTTGTGGAGCAGTAAACCGCCTTTGGGCCTGCTGCGGTCTACCTCAGCCAGTTGCGGATCTGCATTGCCAGGCGCTCACCATCGCTGAGCGCCGCGCGCTCTGCCATCAGCTCAGCCAGCACATCCGGGCGGTCGGTAATGATATTATCAACGCCCATATCCAGAAAGCGTGCCATGTCGGACGGTTGATTGACAGTCCACACATGCAGCTCATTGCCCGCCTTGTGCGCCCTGGCGACCGCTGCCGGGGTGGCCCGGTTCAGGCGCAGCGCCAGAATGTCGTAACGATCCTGCCACAAGGGGCCTACCACGAACTGTGCCAGCAACGCGGTTTTCAGGCCCGGTTCCATTTGCTTTGCCAGTTCCAGGCTGGGCCAGTCAGCTGCTGCAATGATAGTGCCTTCCACGGCATTATTTTCTTGCAGGGTCTGGACAACGGCGGTTACCAGTGCCCGCTCGTTGCGGTTCGGTTTCAGGTCAACAAACAGTCGGGCCTGGCCACGGGTGGCCTTGACCGCTTGCTCCAGCGTTGCGATACGCTCATGGGCAAAGTGATCACCAAACCATGAGCCGGCATCCAGATGATGGATGTCGTCATACCGGACATCGCCAATCCGTTCCGGCTTTCCGAATATCCTCGCCATATCCTGGTCGTGCCAGAGCACTGGTACGCCGTCTGCGGTCAGTTGGACATCAATTTCAACGTAGTCGGCACCGTCCTCTACAGCTTGGTGTATGGCGCTGAGAGTATTTTCCGGAGCTTTGAAGGCGCTGCCACGGTGGGCCGTTATGGTCGCTTTGTCTTGCTGGTTCAGCGAGTTGACCACTTGAACGCTTTGGGTCAGTACCAGCGCGATGATCACGACCTCGAGCAGCCAAAGCCGGCGCCCGGTTTTTGCATCCTGTCGGTCCGGAGACGGCTGCTGCCATTGCAGCTTGCGCCCGGGTATTGCTTTGTAGCGGGCGACGATGAGGGTGCCCAGTGCCGAGCTGGCCAGGAAGGTAAGGGCAAGACTGACGAGAAGGTAGCTCCCCACCAACAGGATAACCACGGGCAAGAGGATACTGGCTTTCGCTGGCACAACCCTGAACACACTGGCCGCCAGCAAATCAAACACCAGCGTTACCACGGCCGGCATGGCCAGCACCGCGACAATACCAAGCGACAGGAGACCGACCGTTTCGCGATGAGCGCCGCGGGTGTCGCGGGCACTCTGTTGAAGGGCCGCCATCGGTGTTTGTTGGTCCAGCATCAGGGCCGGGATGGAAAGAATCCAGCGGAGAAACAGGGTGCCGTTGGCCACCACAATGGCACCCAGCATGACCAGACAGAAGCCAAGGAACCACCAGAGAATCGGTGGGCGCTCAAGGTTTAGCAGGTAAGGGTCGAAGTTGTTGAGCAACAGATGTGCGGCGAAGCCCATGGCCGCCAGAAATGGCAAGGCAATCAACAAATGCGCCAGGGTTTGAATGATGGCCAGTAGAGCCAGTTGCGGCAAGCGCCGACCAATCCCCACCAAGGCACGGATGGCTGCCCTCGAGGTGTGATTGCCAGTCTGGGCGGCGATCAAAGTAACCCCGGCCAGTTGGAGGACGATCAGTACCGCTGCAAGTAACAGGGTTACCAGCAGCCAGAGCACGCCGCCCGGCGATGCCAGAAAGTCCAGCAGGCCACCGGTTGTGATGGCCGCGTCACCGGTGAGTGGCCTGAGCAGAGACACCGCGGCAGTAATCAGCGGTGTAAATACCGCGATGGATAAACCGGTGAAGGTCAGGTAGAGCGCAAGCAATGACCGATGATGGTGGCGGAACAGGGCCAAGCCTTGTCTTAGCAGGGGTAGCACGTTATTCGCCTTCCTGGGTCAGCAGTGTGGCTTTCTCCAGCAGTGCCAGGCGCTCATCGAAGGACAGGAAGGGTTCGTCTTCGGTTTGTTGCAGGCTTCCGAACAGTCTGTCTGGATCGAACGCCCAGTTGCTGCAGCGGGTAGTCAATTCGGTACAGGCGAGTAGGGTGCCGGATTCCCGGAGAAAGTACTTCATGCCGGTGTAGGTGTCGGCCAGCATCAGGTCGCGAGCAGGCTCCGTCGGCTCAGACAGCAGGCTTCGGCCAAGCATGTCCCCGGCCAGGTGGCCGTTGCCCGTAGCATCCAGAATGGTCATCGGGATGTCGAACTGGGCAACAATCCGGTTTTCCGGTGCGAATTCACTGAGGTCTGGCCGGCCCGGCGAGCGTATGGCCAGCACGCCGAGGTTGCTGTTCAGCGGCAAGGTCTCATGGTCGTCGCGAACAAAGCCGCCGGATTCATCGGATGTGACAATCACCAGAGTGTTGTCCAGCAGTCCTTCCTGCTCAAGCTGTGTCAGAAAGCGTTCTAGGGAGTTGGCCATGACCACCATGGCCTTTTTGCGAGCCATCTGGGTGGCAGGGAGCCCCGTTGTTTCTTCAGAAGGAGATTGGTTGGCCTGCTCGGCTTCCAGTTCCTGTTCGGCTTCTGGTCCGATGTTGAACGGATGGTGGGTGCCGACATTCAGGGTTGTGACAAACCAGGGGCCGCGTTGGCTATCCAGTTCACTCAGGCGTTCAGCAATGTCCGGGAAGAACGTCGGGTCTGGCGGTCCCCAGCCATCCTGTTCCTGCGCGTGACCAAATGCCTCTGCGCCGGTGACGTTCTCATAGCCCGCCCGGGGCATGAACTGATCTTTTTTCATGTATTCGATTGGCGCAGCTTGCCAGTAAGCGGTGGTGTAGCCCTGATCTTTCAGCTTCCCCGGAAGGCAGTCGGGATTGGCTTTGTCTTCCGCGACGGCCAACATCTTCTCCGATGGCCGGCGCAAGTCGGGGTAGCGCCCACACACCAGGGCAAAGGTGCCGCGATCCGTCTGCCGTTCCATGCTCAGCACGTTGTTGTAGACCCGGAAACCGAAGGCGTCGAACGTCGCCTCCAGAGTGTCGAGAGAGACGATGGGCTGAAGGTTGTGATATTGGCTGATTTTCGGCAGGTAGCCTCCGGACAGCCCCTCGATCATGATCAACAGAACATTGGGTGGCTCGGGATTCTGAAAGTTGCTGGTTTGTTGGTGGAAAAAGTTTGTTCGTCTGTCCAGTTGCTCACTGAGTTCAGTGGTTTCGTCACCGATAGCAGTGCCAACCGGATTGAGCAACGTACCTGGAACCTGGGCGACAGTGCTGGCCACCACATTATTGGCGGGTGTCGTCAGGCTCGGAAACGACAGAGTGTAGAGGCCGGTGACCAGAAAGGCGGAACTGATAAGCAGGACTGGCGCACGCTCTGAAGTGGGCACCCATTTTCGATGCAGCCAGTGCAACAGCCAGGCCAGCACGAGGTAGCCCGGGAGGGTTATCAGATAGATGTTGAGCAGGCTGCCGGTAATGAACGTACTGTCCATACCCTTGCCGGCGAAGGCCAGTTGGAAAAGCGTGCCATGGGCTGTCAGGTGCATGCCGGCCACATAGAGTGCGACGCCCAGGGCGGTGATCAACAGGGCGCGGACAACGCCAACCGATAGATGCAGGAATACTGCCAGCAAAAAAGCCCCGGCAACGTCGCCGCCCAGGGTACCGGGCAGGCTCGGGAGTACCCCGCTTTGAATGATCAGCAGGCCGCGAATCACTGCCAGCCAGATCCAGGCAAGGAAGAAGGTGCGTATGAAACAGGCTGCAAGAGAAGCCCGGTTCCCTGTCATAGGGTTCACTCGTGTCAGTTGCGTTATATGAACAGTATGAGGCAAGAGGCTTGTGCTTCAACCGCTGGAGCTTGCTAAGGTAACGGATCAGATGGCCGGGAAGTTTCTGAAAATTCCTTCGTTATCAGAGCCTTTGTCAGAAAATCATCACTACGGGAAGCGCAGGGGAATGAAAAAAAGTGTCCAAATCGTAATTGCGGGAGCCATCGCGGTGGTGTGCGGCGCGTTGCTCGGCAGTCTGGTGCAGACTCAGTTCAACCTGTCGGCGTTGTCGGCCCTTGGGGCCTCGTTCAGCCTGGTGGATCGCCTCGTTGTCATGGGGCAGGACCTGGTTGGGTTCGCGCCTGTCTATGGGGTGCTGCTGGCCGCTGCATTGGTTCCGGGCTTCCTGGTAACTGCTGGATTGCTCCGGTTGTTGGGCTGGCCCTACCGGGATTTCTGGTATGCCCTTGGCGGAGCTCTTGCGTTGTGGGCAACGCTGGCCCTGGTTGATGTGTTGGCGCCCATGCCGACACTGATCGCAGCAACCCGAACCCTGCCCGGGCTGTTGGCGATGCTGGGGACCGCAGCAGTAGCGGGATGGGTGTTTGCGCAACTGACGGGCAAGATGACCATGACCGTGGCCCGTCATGGTCTGATCGCACCTTTCTTGGTATTGGCCGGCGTGGGCGCTCCGGAGCCGACATTGGCCCAGGAAGCGGCCGATTATCGGATAGACGTGGTCGCTGAAGGGCTTGATCACCCGTGGTCGTTGGCATTCCTGCCAGGGGGTGATTTTCTGGTGACCGAGCGCGCTGGAGAACTGAAAAAAGTATCGCCGGATGGGCATCAGGTGCAGGTGTCGGGTGTCCCGGACGTATTCGCCTCCGGCCAGGCCGGATTGTTTGATGTGCTACTCGAGCCCGGCTTTGATGGCAGGGCGGGGGATGATCGCCGTCGTGGTGTGTTCCTCGCCTATGCCTGTGGCACGGTTCGGGAAAATCATCTGTGCGTCGCCCGTGGCCAGCTTGTCGGAAGCGAACTGATGCAAGTGCGGGAAATCTTCAGGGCCAGGCCGGGTAAATATGGTGATGCCCATTACGGTGGGCGCATGGCCTGGCTGGCCGACGGCACCTTGCTGGTAACCCTGGGGGATGGCTTCGATTTTCGGGAGGAAGCACAGAAACTGTCCAGCCATCTGGGCACCATCGTGCGACTGAATCCGGACGGTTCCATTCCGGCGGATAATCCGTTCGTACAGGTGGACGGCGCTCTGCCGGAGATCTTCAGCCTGGGGCATCGAAATGTTCAGGGGCTGGTCTACGATGCCGGTAATGACCGGGTCATCGCTCACGAACACGGCCCCCGTGGCGGTGACGAGATCAACCTGATCCAGGCCGGGCGCAATTACGGCTGGCCGTTGGCCACCGATGGCCGTGACTATACCGGTGCCATGGTAACGCCATTCAAACGATACGAGGGTACCGAGCAACCCCTGTGGTCATGGACGCCGTCCATCGCACCATCGGGCCTGACATTGTATGACGGCCATCAGTTCCCCCATTGGCGAGGCAACCTGTTTGTCGGCGCCCTGGCCAATAAGAGTGTGCATCGGGTTGTTCTCAGCGAGGGCCGGGTTGTGGAAAGCGAGCGCCTGTTTTCTGAGCTTGGTGAGCGTATCCGCGATGTGCGGCAAGGGCCCGACGGCGCCCTGTATCTCTTGACCGACTCAGCCGATGGGCGGTTGCTGCGAGTGTCGGGCCAGGTGCTGGAGCAGGCACAGGCCATGACGTTGACGGCCGAAGAGCTGGCCTGGGTTGGAGAACGAATTTTCCGAAACGAATGTGCCGGGCGGCATGAATGCCTGGTGCACTGGAATGAGGGCGAAGCGTTTCCTTCGTTGGGGATTGGCCACTTTATCTGGTATCCGGAGGGCGAAAGCGGACGTTTTACCGAGAGTTTCCCGGCGCTTCTGGACTTTATGGTTGATCGCGGTGTGCAGCTTCCCGGCTGGCTGGAAGACGCCCGCACCCAAGGCGCGCCCTGGCCAGACCGTGCCGGTTTTCTCAGTAGTTCGAGTGCGACCGATGAGGTAAAGGCGCTGCGGGCACTCCTGTATGAAACCCGCGGTTATCAGGTGCGCTTTATCCAGGAACGCGCCGCCCGCTCCCTGGAAACGGTGGTTAATGCCGCGCCCGAAGCGCAGCGGCCGGTTATTCGGGAACGCTTGTGGCAGCTTGGGCAAACGCCCGGTGGTGTCTACGCGTTGATGGACTACGTCAACTTCAAGGGCGAAGGGCTTTCAGAAACGGAGCGCTATGAGGGCGAAGGTTGGGGGTTGTTGCAGGTCTTGCAGGCTATGGATAAGAGCCCGGGGCTTCGCCCGCTGGATCGCTTTCGAGAGGCCGCGGGCCGGGTGCTTACCCGGCGCGCCGAGCTGGCAGAGCAGGCCATAGAGCGGGAACGCTGGTTGCCGGGTTGGCTGCGCCGTCTGGAAACCTATCGGGAGCCCACCGACGGGTAAGGCCTGAGGAAGGGGCGACCCCTGCGGCATCAAGGCTGCAGGGGCTGCTTTTTCAACTCAGCTTCCTTGCCGGGCTGTACTTCCAGCCACCAAAGGTGGCTGTGCCAGTCACCGAGCACAATCCGGCGCGCTGGTTTGTTATTGGCTTCGAGGTGGTGCACGGCCGGACGATGGGTGTGGCCATGAATCATCAACTGAACGCCGTGGGCTTCGAGCTCCTTGACTACTTCCTCTGGCGTCACATCCATGATGTCTTCCGCCTTGCCCTGGTTCTTGGCCATCGACAGCGCCCGTAATTGCTTTGCCATTTGCTGGCGGTCTTCCAGGGGGCGGGCCAGCATCATCTTCTGCATCTGCGGGTTGCGCATGTTGGCGCGGAATTTCTGGTATTCCACATCGGCAGTGCACAGGCTGTCGCCGTGCAGCAGCAGAGTAGGCGTTCCATACAGATCGATCACCGTCGGGTCGTCCAGCAGGGTGGCGCCGGACCGGTGGCAGAATTCTTCTCCGATCAGGAAGTCCCGGTTGCCATGCATCAGGAAGATATGGGTGCCGCTGTCGCTGAGTTGCTTCAGGGCGGCGGCAATCTGCTCCTGGAGCGGTGTGCGCTCGTCGTCACCAATCCAGGCCTCAAAAAAGTCGCCCAGAATGTAGAGCTGCTCAACCCCTGCTGCCTTCTCTCGCAGGAACGTCAGGAACGCGTCCGTAATATCCGGGCGCGACTCCTCAAGGTGCAGATCCGAGATAAACAGCGTGGTCACGCGTCCTCCAGAACCTCGGCCTTTTCAATAATGACGTCCTCAAATGGCACGTCCTGGTGGCCGGCACGCATGGTGGTGCGAACGGCGCGGATGTTGTTTACGGTCTCCATGCCGTCAACCACTTTGCCGAACACACAGTAGCCCCATCCCTCGGCATTCTTGGCGGTGTGGTCCAGGAATCCGTTGTTCTCCACGTTGATGAAGAACTGGGCCGTAGCTGAGTGCGGGTCCATGGTGCGGGCCATGGCAATGGTGCCGACCATGTTGCTCAGGCCGTTGTCGGCTTCGTTCTGGATGGGGTCGCGGGTTTTGCGCGGGGTCATGCCCGGCTCAAAGCCGCCACCCTGAACCATGAAGTTGCTGATGACACGGTGAAAGATCAGACCGTCGTAAAAGCCGTCGCGAACATACTGCTCAAAGTTCTTTGCGGTTTCCGGGGCTTTTTCGTAGTCCAGTTCCAGTTTGATATCACCGTGGTTGGTCTGCAGCAGAATCATCAGGTCGTCCTGTTAAATAGGGGTTGTGGGTCTGAAGGTTGCATTGTACTCAAGAGTTTCGTCCTGTGCATGAGTCCGGCAACGATTTGTGAGTATAATAGGCGGTTTAAGGGAGCCGGACCGTGCTCCCCGGATCCATTCCCCGTTGACAGAGATTGTATGAGCGCCGAGTCGAAGAAAGCCCACAATTTTATTCAGAGCCTGATCGAAGACGCCATCGCCAAGGGTGAGCACGCTGGCAAGGTCGTTACCCGTTTTCCGCCGGAGCCCAACGGCTACCTGCACGTTGGCCACGCCAAGTCGATCTGCTTGAACTTTGGTATTGCGCAAACCTTCGGTGGCGAGTGCAACCTTCGCTTTGACGACACCAACCCGGAAAAGGAAAGTCAGGAATACATTGATGCCATCAAGCAGGACGTCGAGTGGCTGGGCTACGAGTGGGCGGACGACGTACGTTACGCCTCAGATTACTTTGACCAGCTGTACGCCTTTGCCGAGGAGTTGATCGAGAAAGGCAAGGCCTATGTGTGTGCACTGAATGCTGAGCAGATGGCTGAATACCGTGGTTCCCTGAAGGAGCCCGGCAAGAACAGCCCATACCGGGACCGCCCGGTGGAAGAAAGCCTGCAGTTGTTCCGGGACATGCGCGACGGCAAGTTCCAGAACGGCGAGTTGGTGTTGCGGGCCAAGATCGATATGGCCTCCCCGAACATCAACCTGCGGGACCCGATTCTTTACCGCATTCGCTACGCCGACCATCACCAGACCGGAAGCAAGTGGTGCATCTACCCGATGTACGACTTCACCCACCCGATTTCTGATGCCTTGGAGGGGATTACTCACTCCCTGTGTACGCTGGAATTCGAAGACCACCGCCCCCTGTACGACTGGGTGCTGGATAACATCACCGTTCCGTGCCATCCGCGCCAGATTGAGTTTGCGCGGCTGAACCTGAATTACACCATCACCAGCAAACGCAAGCTGAAGCGCCTGGTGGACGAACATGTGGTAGAGGGATGGAACGATCCGCGTATGCCGACTATTTCCGGCATGCGCCGCCGTGGTTACACCCCGGAATCCATACGCAGCTTCTGCGACATGATCGGTGTTAACAAAGCTGGTGGTACCGTTGATGTAGGTATGTTGGAGTATGCCATCCGGGAAGACCTGAACGACCGGGCGCCCCGCGCCATGTGCGTCATGCGCCCGCTAAAAGTGACTCTCACCAACTACCCGGCTGATCAGACCGAAACCCTGACCTTGCCGGTGCACCCGCAGAAGCCGGAGATGGGTGAGCGGGACGTCACCTGGAGCCAGACTCTGTACATCGACCGGGAAGACTTCGAGGTGGAGCCGCCGCGTAAGTGGAAACGTCTGGCGCCGGAGCAGGCGGTGCGTCTGCGTGGCGGTTACGTGATGACCTGTAAAGAGGTGGTGCGCGATGACAGCGGTGAGATCGTTGAACTCAAATGCGAGTACGATCCGAACACGTTGGGTGTGAACCCGGAAGGTTACAAGCCTAACGGCGTGATTCACTGGGTATCGGCCAATGACAGCATCGAAACTGATATTAACCTGTATGACCGACTGTTTAACCACGAGAGCCCGGACAGCGACAAGGAAGGTGACTTCCTGGATCACCTGAACCCGGAGTCTCTGGTGGTGCTGAAGGGCGCGCGGGTTGAGAAAAGTCTGGCCGAGCCAAGGACCGATTTACCGTATCAGTTCGAGCGTGAGGGCTATTTCTTCTGTGATCAGGAGCTGACAGCCAAGGCCGGCAAGCCAGTGTTCAACCGGACAGTCACACTTCGGGATTCCTGGGGCAAGGGAGGCAAGTAATGCGTATCTACAATACGCTGACGCAGCAGAAGGAAGCGTTCAAGACCATCGAGCCGGGTAAGGTACGCATGTACGTGTGTGGCATGACGGTCTACGACTACTGCCACCTGGGCCACGCCCGGGTGTTGGTGGCCTTCGATGTGGTTACCCGTTACCTGCGCCACCGTGGCTATGATGTGACTTACGTGCGTAACATCACCGACATCGACGACAAGATCCTGCGCCGGGCCGATGAAAATGGTGAGGTCTACACCGACCTGACCGACCGCATGATTCACGCCATGCATGAAGACGAAGCTCGCCTGGGTGTGCTGGCTCCCAGCGATGAGCCGCGGGCTACCGCCTACATCGACGATATCATCGCCATGATCCAGACGCTGATTGCGGGCAACCATGCCTACGCGGCTGATAACGGTGACGTGTATTTCGCGGTGGATTCCTTCCCGGACTACGGCAAACTGAGCAAGAAAAAACTCGAAGACCTGGTGGCCGGTGCCCGGGTGGATGTGCAGGAAGCCAAGCGTAGTCCTGCGGATTTTGCCTTGTGGAAGGCCGCCAAGCCTGGTGAAGTGAGTTGGCAGTCTCCCTGGGGCGATGGCCGGCCGGGCTGGCATATCGAGTGCTCGGCTATGTCCACCAAGTGCCTGGGCGACACCTTCGACATTCACGGTGGCGGGCCGGATCTGCTGTTCCCGCACCACGAGAACGAAATTGCCCAGTCGGAATGTGCCACCGGCCACAAGTTTGTACATACATGGATGCACGCCGGCGCCATTCGGGTGAACAAAGAGAAGATGTCCAAGTCTTTGGGCAACTTCTTTACCATCCGGGAAATCCTGGAAAAGTATCCGGCGGAAGTGGTGCGCTACTTTCTGGTCTCCAGCCATTATCGCAGCCAGGTGGACTATTCCGAGGAAAGTCTTGCTGAGGCAGGGCGGACGTTGACCAAGCTGTATCATGCCCTGCGGGGTATTACCCCGGCCAAGGACAGTGACGTGCCGGAGACCGACCACGATCACCGGTTCGCCGAAGTGATGGACGACGATTTCAATACCGCCGGTGCCATCGCGGTTTTGCATGCCGTGGCCAACGACATCAATCATCACCGCCGTGAAGGCGATGACGAGCAGGCCAAGCGCAGCGCAGCCATTCTGGTTCGTCTGGGTGGCGTGCTGGGGCTGCTTCAGCAAAACCCGGAAGCTTTCTTCCAGGCCGATACCGGTAGTGAGCTGACTGCTGAAGATATTGAGGCCATGATTCAGGACCGCGCCGATGCCCGCAAAGCGAAAGATTTTGCTGGGGCCGATCGTATCCGGGATGAGCTGCTCGAAAAGGGTATTATTCTGGACGACAGTCGCGAAGGCACCACCTGGCGCCGGGCCTGACTCGCACCATTACACCTAAAGCCGCATTGTGCTGCATGGGAATGACCTTGTAGGGAATTTCACGTACAATGCGGCGCTCAAATCAGAATGCCCCGCGCCCGTGGCGCTAGAAGGGGAGTCGGGAACTACAAACCCATTGAGGCAAGCAACGATGACAGAACGCGTTCAAGTTGGCGGCATCCAGATCGCCAAGAATCTGTACGATTTCGTAAATAACGAAGCGATCCCGGGCACCGGTGTTGACGCTGACAAATTCTGGGCCGAGTTCGACAAAATTGTGAACGAACTGGCTCCGCGCAACCGCGAATTGCTGGCCAAGCGTGACGCCCTCCAGGAAAAGATGGATGCCTGGAACCGTGACCACAAGGGCCAGAAGCTGGACATGGCTGAGTACAAGGCGTTCCTGAAAGAGATCGGTTACCTGGTCGATGAGCCCGCCGATTTCAAAATCTCTACTGCCAACGTAGATCCGGAAATCGCTACCATGGCCGGCCCGCAATTGGTTGTTCCGGTGATGAACGCCCGTTTTGCCCTGAACGCCGCCAATGCGCGCTGGGGTAGCCTGTACGATGCGCTGTATGGCACCGATGCCATCTCTGAAGAAAACGGTGCCGAGAAAGGCCGCGGTTACAACCCGGTACGTGGTGCCAAGGTTATCGAGTGGGCCCGTAATCTGCTGGATGGCTCAGCGCCCCTGGCGTCCGGCAGCCACAAGGATGCCGCAAAATACTACATCGATGGCGGCAAGCTGGCGGTGAAACTGCAGAATGGTGAAGTCACCGGCCTGAAAGACGAGTCCGGCTTTGTTGGCTACACCGGTGCCGCCGATGCCCCTACTGGCGTTCTGCTGGTGAAGAATGGCATGCACTTTGAAATCCAGATCGATGCCAGCCATCCGATCGGCAAAGACGACGGTGCCAACGTCAAAGACGTGCTGATGGAATCTGCCCTGACTACCATCATGGACTGCGAAGACTCCGTTGCGGCGGTAGACGCAGACGACAAGGTAGTAGCCTACAAGAACTGGCTCGGCCTGATGAAAGGTGACCTGGAAGAGTCCTTCGAGAAGGGCGGCCAGATGATGACTCGCCGTATGAACGGCGACCGCACCTACACCGGTGCTGATGGCAGCGAACTGACCCTGAAGGGCCGCAGCCTGCTGTTCGTTCGTAACGTTGGCCACCTGATGACCAACCCGGCCATCCTGCTGAAAGACGGTAACGAGATTCCGGAAGGCCTGATGGATGGCCTGGTCACTTCACTGATCGCCATTCACGATCTGAAGGCTGATGGCAAGTTCCAGAACAGCACCAAGGGCTCTGTTTACATTGTTAAGCCCAAGCAGCACGGTCCGGAAGAGGTGGCGTTCACCAACGAATTCTTCGGTCGTGTTGAAGATGCGCTTGGCCTGCCGCGCTTTACCCTGAAAGTGGGCATCATGGATGAAGAGCGCCGTACCACGGTGAACCTGAAAGCCTGTATCCACGCTGCCAAAGATCGCACCGTGTTCATTAACACCGGCTTCCTGGACCGCACCGGCGACGAGATTCACACCTCCATGGAGCTGGGTCCGTTCATCCGTAAGGGCCCGATGAAGCTGGCTACCTGGATCAACGCCTACGAGCAGTGGAACGTAGATATCGGCCTGGAAGCGGGTCTGTCTGGTGTTGCCCAGATTGGTAAGGGTATGTGGGCCATGCCTGACCTGATGGCCGGCATGCTGGAAGCCAAGATTGGCCACCCAAAGTCTGGCGCCAACACCGCCTGGGTTCCGTCGCCGACGGCCGCTACCTTGCACGCCACCCACTATCACCAGGTGAACGTGTTTGATGTGCAGAAAGAGCTGGCTAACCGTCAGCGGGCGTCTCTGGACGACATCCTGACGGTTCCGGTGATGGACGATCCGTCTTCACTGAGCGCGGAAGACATCCAGCAGGAGTTGGACAACAATGCCCAGGGTATCCTTGGCTACGTTGTACGCTGGATCGACCAGGGCGTGGGCTGTTCCAAGGTGCCGGACATCAACGATGTAGGCCTGATGGAAGACCGCGCGACCCTGCGTATCTCTTCACAGCTGCTGTGCAACTGGCTGTACCACGGTATCTGCTCCGAAGAGCAGATCATGGAAACCATGAAGCGCATGGCTGCCGTAGTAGACAAGCAGAACGCCGGTGATGCCGCGTACCGCAACATGGCCCCGAACTTCGACGACAGCATCGCCTTCCAGGCAGCTGTGGATCTGGTTCTGAAAGGCCGTGAGCAGCCGGCCGGCTACACCGAGCCGCTTCTGCACGCCTACCGCCAGAAGGCTAAGGCCAAGTACGGGCAGTAATCTGCTCCGCGTTCAAAAAAACCCGCTCCGGCGGGTTTTTTTTGGGTCTGACCCCGAACGGGGTCTGACCCACCTTTGCTGACTTCCACTCGTGGACTGACCCATTTTGGCCCCATGGGTTCTAGCTGCGGGGCAGGGGCGGGCAAAAGGGGGTCAGTCCCCTTTGGGGACAGACCCTTGGGGCACTGACCCATTTTGGACCCATGGGCTCGAGCTTTGGCATTGGGGTCTGTCCCCGAATGGGGACTGACCCTTTTTAGATCCATGGGCTCGAGCTTTGGGGCGGGGACGGGCAAAGGTGGGTCAGTCCCCTTTGGGGACAGACCCTGGCCCATGGGTTCTAGCTTGAGGGCAAGGACGGGCAAAAGTGGGTCAGTCCCCATTCGGGGACAGACCCTGACAGACAGCTAGCGGTGAAGCACATCCGCCGCGTAGAGGGTGTTCTCCAGCAGGGTGGCGATGGTCATGGGGCCAACGCCGCCGGGGACCGGGGTGATGTACGCCGCGCGTTCGGCGGCTGCCGCGAAGTCTACGTCGCCGCAGAGTTTGCCGTCGTCCATGCGGTTGATGCCTACATCAATCACCGTGGCGCCGGGTTTTACCCACTCGCCTTTGATAATGCCGGGTTTGCCGACGGCGGCAATCAGGATGTCCGCCTCACCCACAAACTTCTCCAGATTGCCGGTGAACCGGTGGCATACGGTGGTGGTGGCGCCTTTCAGCAACAGTTCCATGCTCATGGGCCGACCCACGATGTTTGAGGCGCCGACAATGACCGCGTGCTGACCTTTGTAGGGTGTGCCTATGGAGTCGAGCAGGGTAATGACGCCGGCCGGTGTACAAGGGCGCAGGCAGGGCTTGCGCTGCATCAGGCGGCCGATGTTGTAAGGGTGAAAGCCGTCCACGTCTTTATCCGGGCGAATCTTCACCAGGATCGGGTCGGCGTCCAGGTGTGAGGGCAGGGGGAGCTGAACCAGGATGCCATCTACGGCGGGGTTTTCGTTCAGCTCATCAATCAGTGCTTCCAGGGCCGCCTGAGAGGTGTCTTCGGGCAGGTCATAGGACAGCGACAGAATGCCCGCTTCATCGCAGGCTTTGCGTTTATTGCCCACGTACACGTGGGAGGCGGGGTCGTTGCCCACCAGAACCACTGCCAGGCCGGGTGCTCTCAGGCCTTTGGCTTTCCGGGCCTGTACGCCCGCAGCCACCTGTTGTCGAACCCGGGCGGCGATCTCTTTTCCGTTAATCAGTTTGGCGCTCATGTTTCCGTCTTGTCGGTTGGGCATGAATAGTGAAGAAGTGAAGGCCGGGCATTGTCTCATGCTTCGGCATTTACGCCAATGCGCTGAACCGGGACTCAGGCAAAGCTCCTTGGGGAACTTTTTGTGCCTGCCCGGGTCTTCTTAGGCAACGTTATCTCTATGATTTTTGAAATCGTTGTTGACGGATGCCTCAGCCGCCGGTAATATGCGCGCCAACTTTGCTGAGGCACTTGTTGTTCAGTCGAAACGGGGTATAGCGCAGTCTGGTAGCGCGCCTGCTTTGGGAGCAGGATGTCGGGAGTTCGAATCTCTCTACCCCGACCATTTTCTGGATATTCAGGTGGGCGAACGGTCAAGCGCCCGTAGCTCAGCTGGATAGAGCATCCGCCTTCTAAGCGGATGGTCGCAGGTTCGAGTCCTGCCGGGCGCGCCATCAAGTCGTGAGTCCGGACCGGATCGCCAAACCAGCAAAGTTGAAGCAAGCAGTAGTGAGTGCCGCCAAAGGCACCTCCCTGATGTGGTGGACGTAGCTCAGTTGGTAGAGCTCAGGATTGTGACTCCTGCGGTCGAGGGTTCGAACCCCTTCGTCCACCCCACTTTTCCCCTTGTTTGTTTTTCTGCCTGTCTGTACGGCGTTTGGTCGTTTCGGTACAGTGCCAGATACGCGAGAGTGGCGGAATTGGTAGACGCACTGGATTTAGGTTCCAGCGGGGCAACCCGTGAGAGTTCGAGTCTCTCCTCTCGCACCACCCTTTCTTTTTTCAGTAATGCCCCCATTTTTGTCTACGTCGGTTGTGGCACTGGTCTCAAAGCGATATTCAGCCTTACCGGGTGATTCTCTCGGTGGGGTAAACCGTGATAAACTACCGGCTTTTAATTTTGCGTCCCTTTCGGGCTTGTCGCTTTGAACAGGGTTTTGTCTTAATTTTCATTCACCTACAGAATCTGTAATTTGAGGAACTTCCATGCAAGTGTCTGTTGAAACGACCTCTAACATCGAGCGTCGCATGACGATTGGTGTGCCCGCCCAGGAAATCGATCAGGCGGTTCAGAAACGCCTGCAGGAAACTGCCCGTTCCGTGCGCCTGAACGGTTTCCGTCCTGGCAAGGTGCCCATGAGCGTGGTCAAGCGTCGTTTCGGTGACAGCGTTCGCCAGGAAGTGGTTGGCGAGGCCATGCGCGACCATTACATCAAGGCACTGCAGGAGCAGGATATCAACCCGGCTGGCTGGCCGAAGTTTGAACCGAAAACCATGGAAGAGGGCAAAGACCTCGAGTTCGTGGCCATCTTCGAAGTGCTGCCTGAAATCGAGCTGGGCGACCTGTCCAAGGTTGAGGTAGAGAAGCCGGTTGCTGAAGTGACCGACAAAGACATCGATACCATGATTGACAACCTGCGTCGTCAGCAGGCCACGATGAAAGAAGTCAAGCGCAAGTCCAAGAACAAAGATGTTCTGACCATCGACTTCAAAGGCTTCATCGAAGGTGAAGAGTTTGAAGGCGGTGCCGCTGAAGGCCATCGTCTGACTCTGGGTTCTGGTCAGATGATCCCGGGCTTCGAAAAGGCCATTGTTGGTGGTAAGGCCGGTGAAGATCTGGAAATCGAAGTGGAGTTCCCCGAGGACTACCACAACGAAGACCTGGCCGGTAAGCCTGCCAAGTTCGATATCAAGATCCACAAGGTAGAAGAGCCGCAGCTGCCGGAACTGGACCAGGAGTTCTTCAAGAAGTTCGGTATTGAAGCCGAAGACGAAGCGACCTTCCGTGAAGAAGTGAAGAAAAACATGGAGCGCGAGCTCAAGCAGGCGGTGTCCAACAAGGTCAAGAACGACGTTGTTGACGGACTGCTGGAAACCACCGAGCTGGAGATTCCGGCTGCCCTGGTGGATCAGGAAATTGATCGCCTGCGTCAGGATGCCGTTCAGCGTTTTGGTGGCCAGGTTGACTTCCAGCAGCTGCCCAAGGAAATCTTCGAAGAGCAGGCCAAGCGCCGCGTGAAGACTGGTTTGTTGTTCCAGGAAGTGGTCAAGAAGAACGACCTGAAGGCCGAGCCGGCCCAGGTGGATGAAAAGATCCAGGAGATCGCATCTACGTATGAACAGCCTGAAGAGGTTGTTGCGCACTTCACCAACAACCCGGACCAGAAAGCTCAGATCGAGTCATCTGTTCTGGAAGATGCCGTGGTGGACTATGTGCTTGGTCAGGCCAAAGTGAAAGAGAAGAAAATGAAGTACGAAGAAGCGGTTCAGGCCGGTCAGCCCCAGCGCTGATGGCCCCGGGCCTGGCCCGGAGTCGCTTTCTGGAAACAGCCGGCGTGTCCGGCTGTTTTCATCTGGGCTCACTGGTGGCAGAGTATAAGGGTATCCTGACGATCACTTCCGGATATCCTGCCACAGGAGTCCATGCCCATTGTCCATAAGGAGTTCAGGCGCACATGACGCAGAAACCGTTTGATGGCCCTACAATGATAACCAACGCCGGTCTGGTGCCGATCGTAATTGAACAGACGGCACGCGGAGAGCGTTCCTTTGATATCTATTCCCGGCTGCTCAAGGAACGGGTGATTTTTCTGGTTGGCCCGGTCGAAGACCACATGGCAAACCTGGTCGTTGCTCAGCTGCTGTTCCTGGAATCCGAAAATCCGGACAAGGACATCCACCTTTATATCAACAGCCCAGGCGGCTCTGTGACTGCCGGTATGTCCATCTACGACACCATGCAGTTTGTAAAGCCGGATGTTGCCACCTTGTGTATCGGCCAGGCGGCCAGCATGGGCGCCTTCCTGCTGTCAGGGGGCACCAAGGGTAAACGGGCGTGCCTGCCGAATTCCCGGGTGATGATTCATCAGCCGCTGGGTGGTTACCAGGGGCAGGCGACGGATATCGAGATTCATACTCGCGAAATCCTGAAGATTCGCCATACCCTCAACACCTTGCTGGCGGAGCACACCGGCCAGGATCTCGAGACCATCGCGCGCGACACTGACCGCGACAATTTCATGGATCCGCAGCAGGCGAAAGAGTACGGGTTGATCGATACAATACTTGATAAGCGCGTACCGAATAAATAATACTGAAAGTCATCGCATCATCCCTGGTCGGCGTATTGTTTGATTGCGCCGACCAACGAAGAACAGAGGTATTTCAATGGCAGATGAAAGAAACGGCAGAGGCGACGATAACGGCAAGTTGCTGTACTGCTCGTTTTGTGGAAAGAGCCAGCATGAAGTCCGTAAGCTCATTGCAGGGCCCTCGGTGTTCATCTGCGACGAGTGCGTTGACCTGTGCAACGACATTATTCGCGAAGAGATTCAGGAAAACGCCCAGGAAGAGGCCAGCGATCGTCTTCCCACGCCGGCGGAAATCCGCGAGACCCTGAACGAATATGTGATTGGCCAGGATCGCGCCAAAGTTGTGCTGTCTGTCGCGGTTTACAACCACTACAAGCGTCTGCGCTATGGCGAAGGCAAAAGCGACGTTGAACTGGGTAAGAGTAACATCCTGCTGATCGGTCCGACCGGGAGTGGCAAGACCCTGCTGGCTGAGACGCTGGCCCGGATGCTGAATGTGCCGTTCACCATTGCAGACGCCACCACGCTCACCGAAGCCGGCTATGTGGGTGAAGATGTCGAGAACATCATCCAGAAGCTGCTGCAGAAGTGTGACTACGATGTAGAAAAGGCGCAGCGCGGCATTGTCTATATCGACGAAATCGACAAAATTTCCCGTAAATCCGATAACCCCTCCATCACCCGTGATGTGTCGGGTGAGGGTGTGCAGCAAGCGCTCCTGAAACTGATCGAGGGTACGGTCGCGTCGGTTCCGCCCCAGGGTGGTCGCAAGCATCCGCAGCAGGAGTTTCTGCAGGTAGACACCACCAACATGCTGTTTATTTGCGGTGGCGCTTTTGCCGGCCTGGAGAAAGTGATCCAGGAGCGTTCGGAGCGCAGTTCCATAGGCTTTTCCGCAACGGTGAAGAGCCAGGACGACAGCAAGAATACCGGTGACATCATCCGTGATGTCGAAACCGAGGATCTTGTGAAATTTGGCCTGATTCCGGAGTTTGTTGGCCGTTTGCCGGTGGTTGCTACGCTGACTGAGCTGGATGAAGAAGCCCTGGTGCAAATCCTCACCGAGCCCAAGAACGCGCTGACCAAGCAGTATCAGAAACTGTTTGATATGGAAGGCGTGGAGCTGGACTTCCGGGAAGACGCACTGCGTGCCGTGGCGCGCAAGGCGATGGAGCGTAAAACCGGCGCCCGGGGCCTCCGTTCAATCATGGAAGCCACACTGCTGGACACCATGTATCAGATTCCATCTGAACATGATGTCTCCAAGGTGGTGATTGATGCCAGTGTCATCAGTGGTGACTCTGAGCCATTCAAAATCTACGCAAGCAGTGACCATGCCAAGGCGGTACCCGAGGACTGACTCTGTTCTGTGGGTATTTGGCAGTGCATTGAAAAGGGGCGACTATCGCCCCTTTTTCATGACAGCCGAATGCTGTTCCTGCCCATCGGTTCCTTTCGTAAAAAGATTGCAATTTTCGCCGCCGCCCCAATGATGGGTGATATGCTGAATAAAATGCTGTCAGAGGATTCCCTATGACCCGTATATCTGAAGAAACCGTGCAAGACTACCCGTTACTCCCGCTGCGGGACGTAGTGGTGTTTCCGCACATGGTGGTCCCGTTGTTTGTGGGCCGGGAGAAGTCCATCCAGGCACTGGAAGCCGCGATGGAGGGCAGCAAAGAAATCCTTCTGGTCGCCCAGAAAGACGCCTCAACCGATGAGCCTGGTGCCGTGGATGTATTCTCCATGGGTACTTTGGCCACCGTACTGCAGATGCTTCGTCTGCCGGATGGTACCGTCAAGGTGCTGGTTGAGGGCAATGCCAGGGCCAGCATTACCGATATTTCCGAGGGTGATTTCCTGTCAGGACAGGCCATTCTGATGGAAGAAGAGTCGTTGCCTGAGCGCGAGGAGGATGTGCTCACCAAGACCCTGATGGACGAATTCGAAAAGTATGTGAAGCTGTCCAAGAAGGTGCCGTCAGAGGTTTCCAATGCCTTGACGGGTATTCAGGAGCTTGAGCGCCTGGTGGATACCATGGCGGCCCATCTTGAAATGCGCATTCCCGAGAAGCAGGAATTGCTGGAGGCACTGGACGTTCGCAAGCGTGTTGACCTGCTGCTGGGCAAACTGGACGGCGAGATCGACCTGATTGAGGTGGAAAAGCGCATCCGCGGCCGCGTCAAGAAACAGATGGAGCGGAGCCAGCGCGAGTATTACCTGAACGAGCAGATGAAGGCCATCCAGAAAGAGATGGGCAATCTGGGCGAAGGCAATAACGACTTCGAAGAGCTTGAGCAGAAGCTCGAGGAAGCGGGCCTGCCGGAAGAGGCGCGCAAGAAAACCGAAACAGAACTCAACAAACTGAAGATGATGTCGCCCATGTCAGCGGAAGCCACCGTTGTGCGGGGTTACATCGACTGGATGCTGGCGGTGCCCTGGAAAAAACGCAGCCGCGTGCGTCACGATCTGGAGAAGGCCCGTGAGATCCTGGATAAGGACCACTACGGCCTGGATGAGGTGAAGAAGCGCATCCTTGAGTACCTGGCAGTGCAAAGCCGTGTGAAGAAGGTCAAGGGGCCTGTGCTTTGCCTGGTTGGGCCTCCCGGCGTAGGCAAGACGTCGCTTGGGCAGTCCATCGCTAAGGCGACCAACCGCAAGTATACCCGGATGGCCCTGGGCGGCGTTCGGGACGAAGCAGAGATTCGCGGCCACCGGAAAACCTACATCGGCGCGTTGCCAGGCAAGCTTTTGCAGAAGCTGTCGAAGGTTGGCGTGAAGAACCCGCTGTTCCTGTTCGATGAAATCGACAAGATGGGCATGGACCACCGGGGTGATCCGGCGTCTGCCCTGCTTGAGGTGCTGGACCCTGAACAGAACCACACCTTTAACGATCACTACCTGGAGGTGGATTACGACCTCTCTGACGTGATGTTCGTGTGTACTTCCAACTCCATGGATATTCCGCCGGCCCTGCTGGACCGGATGGAGATCATCCGGATTCCGGGCTACACCGAGGAAGAGAAGGTCAATATCGCTCTGCGCTACCTGTTGCCCAAGCAGATCAAGGCGAACGGTTTGCGCAAGGACGAACTGAAGATTCCCGAACAGACACTGCGTGACCTGATCCGCTACTACACTCGTGAGGCGGGTGTGCGGGGCCTGGAGCGGGAAATCGCCAAGATCTGCCGGAAAGTGGTCAGGGAGCACGTAGAGGCCAACGACAAGGCCTCTGTGACCCTCTCGCCCGAGATGCTGGAGGACTACTCCGGCGTCAAGAAATTCAAGTATGGTCTGGCGGAAGAGAAGAACGAGATTGGTCAGGTGACCGGGCTTGCCTGGACCCAGGTGGGTGGCGAGTTGTTGACCATCGAATGTGCTCTGACCCCAGGTAAAGGTCGAGTGGTCAAGACCGGTTCATTGGGGGACGTCATGCAGGAGTCGATTCAGACGGCCCTGACGGTGGTTCGCAGCCGGGCTTCTGGCCTTGGCATTGCCGATGACTTCCACGAAAAGCATGATCTCCACGTGCATGTACCTGAGGGAGCAACGCCAAAAGATGGCCCCAGTGCCGGTATTGGCATGTGCACAGCGCTGGTGTCTGCACTGACCAAAATTCCGGTCCGGGCCGAGGTGGCCATGACCGGTGAGATTACCCTTCGGGGTAAAGTTCTGGCGATTGGCGGGCTCAAGGAGAAGCTGCTGGCAGCCCATCGGGGTGGCATCAAGACCGTCATTATTCCCGATGAAAATGTCAGGGATCTCAAGGAGATACCGGATAATATAAAAGACTCTCTTGAGATTCGTCCGGTGAAGTGGATTGACGAGGTTCTGGACATTGCACTGGCTTACCAGCCGGAACCGCGCACCGCCGATTCGGCAAAAGAGGGCGCCTCGTCGAAAGCCGGAGACGACGCCGGCGATGCTGCCGAGCGCATAAATACACATTAAACCCCCGATGAGTTGTTGACATGCCTGAGAGCCCGTTGGTATAACTGTTTCGCCGTGAAGCAGCCAATACCAAGGGCTCCCGCGCAGTAAGTGCCTATTCCGAACACCGGTGTACTACCGAAAGGAATAAGAAAACTGAAGAATGGAATTCTCCGACCGCATATGCGATAGTCGGGAACGTCCTCGAAAAACAAACCGACCTATAACATCTTCAACCTGAAATCGAAGGGGTTTAGTGTGAACAAGTCCGAACTTATCGATGCAATTGCAGAGTCCGCAGATATCTCCAAAGCTGCAGCTGGCCGTGCGCTGGATGCCATGACCAACTCCATCACTGGAGCACTGAAGAAAGGCGATCAGGTTACCCTGATCGGCTTCGGTACCTTTTCTGTGAAAGAGCGCGCCGCCCGTACTGGCCGCAACCCGCAGACTGGCGCTGAAATCAAGATTCCGGCCTCTAAAGTGCCTGGATTCAAAGCAGGCAAGGCCCTGAAAGACGCCGTTAAGTAAAGGCTCTTTCTTTGGCAGCTTTCGCTTGCGAAAGCTGCCGCAAGAATTCAAGGCGCATTCCGGACAGGGTGCGCCTTTTTACGTTAAAGTGCAGCCGCCTCACCAATAACACCAGCACGACCTTGAACAGGGATTCAGGAACAACATGCTTCAAGATATTCGGGATAACGCCCAGGGTACTATTGCAAAGGTTATTATCGGCCTTCTGATCATTTCTCTGTCAATCTGGGGGATGGACGCCATTGTTGGCGGTTTTTCCGGTGAGCCGGAAGTGGCCACTGTTAACGGAGACTCCATCACCGAGCGGGAGTTTTTGCGCACCGTGCAGCTGGAAACACAGCAGCGGCTCATGCAGATGGACAGCCCGGATCCCTCCATGCTGGATGAAGATCAGATCCGTCGGGATGTGCTGGAATCCCTGATCCAGGAGCGGGTGCTGACCCTCGACGCCCAGGCCCAGGGACTGGAGCTGTCGGATGCCGACATCGATGCGCTGATTACCCAGATGCCCCAGTTCCAGGTAGACGGTCAGTTTAACCGTGACCGGTTTGTGGCGACTGTGCGCAATGTTGGCATGGGCGTGGGTGAATTCCGCGAGAACATGCGGAAGAACTACGTGGTCAACCAGATTCGTGCGTCCATCGCGCAGACCGGTATTGTGGCCAGTGAAAACGCCGCACAACTGTTACGTATCCAGAATCAGACCCGCGATTTCCGTGTGCTGACCGTCAACGCAGACTCCCTGTCTGAGCAGATTACGGTAACCGAGGAAGAGATTCAGGCGTTTTACGACGACAACGCCGATCAGTTCCGTGAGCCCGAGCAGGTTAACGCGGCTTACATTACGCTGTCGTTGGGCGCCCTGGCGGATGCGATCGAAATCTCCGAGGAAGACCTGCGGGCCTTTTACGATGAGCAGGCCGAAGAATACGCCCGTGAGGAGCGGCGCGCTGCCCATATCCTGATTGAAGACGGTAGCGACGCTGAAGCCACCATCGCGTCCATTCAGGAGCGTTTGGAGGCAGGTGAATCGTTCGCGGACCTGGCCGAGGAATTTTCCGCTGATACGGTTTCCGCCCGTGACGGTGGTGACCTGGGTTATGCCGGCCGTGGTGTCTACGATGAGGCCTTCGAGAACGCGCTCTTTGCCCTGGAAGACGGTGAAGTGTCCGGCCCTGTTGAAACCAGCTTTGGTATTCACCTGATCCGACTGGAGGGCGTGCGTCGTTCCGATGTGCCGTCGTTTGAGTCGTTGCGGGACGAGCTGCGTGATGAACTGGCTCGTAGCCGTGCCAGCGAGCGTTTTGCTGAAGTGCGTGCCCAGTTGGCGGACGCAGCCTACGCGGCGGACGATCTGGCGGGCCCTGCAGCAGAGCTTGGTCTGGACGTGCGGGAAGTGGACGGGGTAACCCGGGAGGGTGGAGCCGCGCCTTTCGATCACGCCGGGCTGGTGCGTCAGCTGTTTTCCGATGACGTACTGCAGGGCGGTTTCAATACCGAACTGATCGATGTTGGTGACAATGCGTCTGTGGTGGCTCGCGTCCGCGAATATTTCGAGCCTCGTCAGCGTGAGCTGGCCGATGTTCGTGACGACATTGCCGCCATGTTGGAAGCGCGCAAGACCCGGCAGGTGCTTGAGGCGAGAGTGGATGAGCTGATGGCTGCCCTGGAGGCGGGAGAAGATCCCGAATCGCTGAATGCCGGTGACTGGCAGCGTTTCGAGAACCAGGGGCGAGACGGTGCTAACCTGAGCCGATTTGTGGTTCAGCGTGCCTTTGCCATGCCACGCCCGGACGAAGGTAATCCTTCCATGGCCAAAGCCGTTGGCCAGCGTGAAGCAGCGATCATTCTGGTTGATGCCGTAAACGAAGGTGCGGTGGATACAGATGGCGCTGAATACCAGCAGTTGCGTCAATTCCTGACCCAGCTCGAGGGCCAGCGTGAGTACATGGCTTATCAGCAATACCTGAGAAACACCGCGGAGGTCGACAGGGATTGATTCCCGGGTGTGATCAAGAGTGATTAAAAAAGGGTGCCGATCAGGCACCCTTTTTTTACGTGTTAGGGAATCAGTTGGCTTTTTTGATGTACACCGTGGGAGTCTCACCGGTGACGTCGAAATAAAAGCCGTATACCGCCGATTCTGGTGGCGTGAAACGGAAGTTCTCAAACACGGCTGAACAGTTCGCTCGAACCGGCGTGTTGAGCGTTACTTCCTTGTCGTCTTTCTCGGACAGGTAACCGCAGTTGGTCCCATTGCTCCAGTTGGCATCGCCAAACTTGAATTCATAGGGTTGGCCGTCAGCCTTTAATTCGATTTCCGTTCGGTAGACGCCGGTGTCGACCTTCTTGACCTTGTATTCGGGCAGGGCATCCCACCAGGCAAACTGCCCGCGCAGATACAGTGACTGGCTATAGTCACGTTCACCACCGGTGGTGGCACAACCGGTCATGGCAAGCACAGAGGCCAGCGCCAGATTGCCAAGTACTTTTTTCATGTTGTTCTCCTTGTTATCAATGGTCACAGCCGGCATGGCCGGCTGTGTTGAGGCCCGCCGGTCAGCGGGCAAATACCGCAACCGAGAGCCCGGGCACCAGGAACTCGCCAGCGTCGGCAGCCGCAGACTGGGCAGGGGAGGTATCGGCCCTGACGGAGAAATTCCCGTCCAGGGTGTGGTTCAGCGTCTGGGTGGTGTTGCTGGCGTTGATCACCACCACAATCTCGTTATTGGCAGGGTCCAGCTCCGGCAAACCGGCGGTACCGTCATCCAGCAGGCTGAACGCGATCAGCCCCGGAGTTTGCTGCGAGCCGGTGTTGAGGAAGCTGAGGCGGCTCTTGATGTCCTCCGCGGTCTGCAGCCGGAACAGTGGGCTTTCCTTGCGCACCCTTAGCAGCTCCAGCACCTGATCCCTGGTGTAGCTGATCGTCGCCGGAGTGGGGTTGGCGTGACTGCCAGCGGAGGTGATGACCTCGGTGATCAGGTCCCAGTTAGAGCCATCCTTGTCCTGGCGGGGCAGGCCGCGATTCCAGGCGGAGGCCTGGAAGCTGAAATCCACCTCGTTGTACCAGTCCCCGGAATCATAGCTGTCCCGTTCCATGGATTTGGAACGCAGTAGCTCGGAGCCCATATGCAGGAACGGGATGCCCTGACTGAGAATCGGAACGGCCAGGGCAACAACCTGCATCTGTGCCCGCTCCAGGGTGCTGGCGGCGTAGTCGGTTTTGTACTGGTTGTTGTCCCAGAGAGTCTGGTTGTCGTGCTTGGAAACGTAATTGATGATTTCCTGGGGATCTGCCGTGTAACCGGCGGCCTGCCCGTTGTAGTCAATTTCGGCCGCGGTTTTCAGCTCGTCTGTGGCGGTCTCAAACGGGTAGTCTGCCAGGCTGCCGGCGATGCCCACACGAATCCAGTCACTCACCTGCAGTAACCGGTTTCTTTCATCCTCGCTGCCTGTGTTCCGATCGTTGGGGTAGGTGAACAGGCCATTGGCAAACCCCTGATTGGCCCGAATGGCATCACCCCCATCGAAGGGCCCACCGCCACGTACGGCATCCCGCAGGCGATCGTTGAAGGAGCCAATACCAGTTCCGGCCATGTTGGTCTGGATGGCGTTAATGCCTCTGGCGTTGTTGGCCACCTCGCCGAAGTTCCAGGCTTCACCGTAGAAATAGGTGTCCGGATCGACCGCCTGCACCGCCGCCAGGGCCTTTTCCATATTGCTCAGCATGTGGTGGCCCATCAGATCAAACCGGAACCCGGATATTTTGTAGTGCCGGGCCCAGGTAACGAGGGAATCCACCATCAGCTTTTCCATCATCGCGTGCTCAGAGGCGGTATTCTCACAGCATGTGGACTGCTCGACGGCTCCGGTTTCCGGGTTCAGGCGGTGGTAATAGCCGGGTACCAGCTTGTCCAGAACCGAGTTGTCGGCAAGGCCGGACGAATTGGTATGGTTGTAGACCACATCAAGAACCACGTTCAGGCCCAACTCGGAGGCCGCCGTCACCAGTTCCCGGAACTCGGTAATGCGTTGAGGGCCCTGGGCTTCTGTGGCATAGCTGCCTTCCGGCACGGTGAAGTGAACCGGGTCATACCCCCAGTTGAAGCTGTCCAGGTCGCGGAACGTGTTATACAGCGCCTGGGCGTGACCGGTGAGTGGGTCAAACCCTTCCAGAACCTGGCGAATCGTTTGCCCGCTTGCACAGTATTCAGAGAACTCGCTGGCGGCCGCTTCGGAAAGCTCACACAGCCGGTTGAAATCGTCTTGAATATCGACCACCTGATTCGGGTTCTCATTCACGGTGGCGATATCAAAGGCAGGTAACAGGTGCAGGTGAGTTACACCAGCCTCGGCCAGGGCCTTGAGGTGTGCGACGCTGTCGACACTGCCATCAGAAGGGGCTGTAAAGGCTTTGTATTTGCCACGATGGGACGGCTCAACGGTTTCGTCTGTGGCGCTGAAATCGCGAACGTGCACCTCATACACCACGACATCCTCCGGCGCTGACCTCGCTGGAATCGTAAGACTGTCCCATCCGGATGGCTTGTAGTCTGCGCCAAGGTCCACCACCTGGGCGTACTGGCCATTCGCCGAGAGACTGAGGGCGTAAGGGTCGGATACCAGGGCGGTTTCGATGGCGCCGGTTCTCGGGTGGTAAACGGAGACTTCGTATTGATAATACATCTCCAGCAGGTCGCTGCGGCTTCCTGAATGGCTCCACACCCCGTCGGATTCGATCATCTCGGCCGGATATCCGGGCAGGAGATTTCCGGCTTCATCGAACACATGAAGCTTCAGGTTCTGGGCGGTTGGTGCCCAGACCGAAAAGGTAACGGAGCTTGCGTCGACGATGGCGCCCAGCTCTCCGCTAAAGGCAAACAGATCATCCAGCACCCCGGGGATCTGCACGCCAGTGGCGGTTACCAGCTCGTCGTTACTGTTATAGGCTGCGGCGACCAGTTGGCTTTTTAACGCGGCTTTGATCGTTTCGCTGTCAGCGTTGATCTCGTAGGCCGGCCAATCCACCAGGTGGGGGAACTTGTCTGCACTGGCTTCAGGTAACGTGGTGGGTGTCAGTTCCACTATGTTGCCACCACTCAGGGTGTCGGAGTCGCTGACGTTAATACCGGCATTGTGGTCATAGCGAAGTTCAACCCGTGGCAGATTTCCGGTGTCCCGGAATACCAGGGTGTTGCGATCCACCCAATGGGCACTGGCGCCAGCAATGGTAATACCGTCGGTCTCGATCGGTGTACTGGATAACAGCTGGCTGCCGCTGACGGTGAAAATGCGGTTGCCGAGCGCACCGAAGTGCCAGCGGTGGTCCTGGCCGCCAATATCTTTCTCATCACCCTTGTGGACAATGAAGTTGAGGCAGTCCCCGGCTTCGCGCATGGGTATCCGGTAATAGGCGCCGTAGGTGTCGCTGATGCCGTCGGCCAGTCTTGGGTTGTCCCAGTCGGTCGGCACACCATCGGCCAGGCCGTCACAGCCAGCGCCGGCGTCGTTCCACAGGTGCAGGCCCCAGCCGTCATAGCTGGCATCTGGTCGCTTGTAATAGAGCAGGGCCTCGTTGGCCCCGGGTTCGAGCAGGCCGTCAGCGCCGGTATTTCCGCCGTTGGCCGGAGAGTCGCTGCTACTGCCGGAGTTGCAGCCGGTAAGAGCCAGCGCAAGGGTCAGCACTATGCCACCCGTGAGCCGTTTATGGTCAGGCATTGTCAACATCCTCTTTCCAATTGTTTTTGTTGGTGGAAGATCCGTTCCGGATCTTCCTCATGGTTGCGTGAAGCGTGCACGAGAACATCCCTCCGGGATCGGATTTTCGGGGCGTAGCCCTGGGTGGCAGCGGGGCGTAGATGTCATTGGGCGAGGGGCAAAAAAAGGGCCGGCAAATGCCGGCCCTGAAGGAGGTCCAAGTAGAGCGTGTGGAGTTTAGAGCCTTACCACCAGGCTTCGATCTGGGCGCCGATCTGGATGTCGCCATCAATGCCTTCGCCACCGCGTGCGGCCTCGGCTTCATCTCCGAAGAAGGTAGCAGCGTAAGCGCGGATAACGGGGCGCGCCCAGTAGCCAGGGCCGGCCTGCCATTGCTGGGCGATGGCCACTTTCCCGAGATCCTGGGATTCGGTGAACCAGGGGCGGTCGGTATCGCTGTAGCCGATCTCAATCGCGGTACTCATAACGGTTGACCAGTTGTAGATCGGTCGGGCGATGATGCTCAGGCGCTCACCATCACGGGCGCCGGCATCATGGGGTTTGGCCTTCTCATAGACAACGGAATGGCCCAGATCCCAGTTACTGCCCAGTTTGATCACGCCGTGGTTGAGCACGCGCCAGCTGGACTCGAAGTAGCCTGCAACGTTGCCGTTATCCACTCGCCCGCCACTGCTGCCTTCGGCATTGGCGAAGCCCATGGAGTCGGCGCCATACTGCACGGCGAACTTGTTGAAGCCACCCATAACACCTGAAGACAGCTCGGCGGTGAGAAAATAGCCGTTCTCGTCTTCAATACCGGCGTCTTTCTGCTGGTCGGTCAGGTCCGCCATGGCGTAGATGCCGATCAGCTCAAGGGTGTGGCCGCCGGCTACCGGGAAGGCGTATCGAACGTCAAGTTTGTTGTTCTGAACCAGGCCATCACCGTCGCTGGTGTCGGCATTGGTATAGGCAATGGACAGGTGGCCGGCACCTGCCTTGATGTTCTCGATACCCGCGCCGTAGCCGGAGTTGTTGACGTAGAAGAGATCCATCTGGTGGATGTCTTTACGCTGATAGAAGCGTTTGCCGGCCCAGAGGGTGGCGCCGGGCAACGACTCGACGACGTTTTTGGCAGACACATAAAGCTGTCTCAGGGCAATCTCACCGCCGCCGAAGGGGTCTGCGTTGTTGCGGGTGATTTCTTCGTTGGCGAAGTCGATACCGCTGATATTGTTGCCGCCATTCAGTGCCTGGTAATCGTTGCCCTGGGGCTCAGCGCTGTAGGCAAGCATGGAGTCAATGCGGAAGGTCTTGCCGTCCTGGCTGAACAGCTCGTCGCCCAGTGACAGCTCGGCATAGGTGTCGCATTCGTCAGCCAGGCGGCCTACATAGTGACCGCTGGCGCCATTGCCGAAACAGGTTTGTTCGCCGCCGCTGCCGATATTGGTGGAGGCTCCTGCCCGGGCATAGCCGTGGAAGTCCACCGCGATGGCCGGTGTTGCCATGACCGCTGCGGTGATGGCAGCTGCCAGTGGGAGCTTGCTAGCGAAGAGAGGCTTTTTATTGTGCATCGTTTGAGTCCTGTGTTTTTGTCATTCTTGCATGTCAGGGAAGCGGAATTTCCGGTTCCTAGGTCCCGGTCAGGCTTCCGGTTCCCTTGATTGCAGCTTCTGCCAATCAGACATTGGGAAACCGGATTTCATGGTTCCTCAAGGCGGGTCTTTGTACATCCTCCGAGTCAGGGAATTTGGGGGGTGAGTTTCAGGGGGGAGGAGGGGCGTAGATGGCTGCGCCCCTGCCGGAGGATGTCTGAGTGGTTCAGGCGAGTACTATGTGTGACTACTCCAGCGGATAGCGGGTTGCCTTGAGGCTTTCCTTTATCTTCTTGAGATGGCTCAGGAAATCCTTTCCGCGCTTGAGTGTCACACCGGTTGCCAGGATGTCGATCACGGTCAGGTGGATAATGCGTGACGACATGGGCATATAGACTTCGGTGTCCTCCGGAGCGGTTACGCCAAGCACCGCTGTGCAGCATTCGGCCAGCGGAGATTCCGGATTTGTGATGCCAATCACGGTGGCACCATTGGCGCGTGCCACCTTGGCAATCTCAACGGCCTCTTTGGTTCTGCCGGTGTAGGAGATTAATACGATGACATCACCTACCTGGGCGCCGGCGGCTACCATGCGTTGCATCAGGGCGTCGTCGTAAGAGGTGACCGGAATGTTGAAGCGAAAAAATTTGTGTTGTGCATCCAGGGCAACGGACGCCGAACCACCCATACCGAAGAAGTTGATCTGTTTGGCTTGAATCAGGTAGTCAATGACGGTGCCCAGTGCTTTGGGGTCCAGGGACTGGCGGGCTTTGTCCAGGCTGGCGATGGTGCTGAGCATGATCTTGTCTGCGAACTCCGCCACGGTGTCGTCTGGCTCGACATTCTGGCCCACGTAGGGGGTGCCGGTGGCGATGCTCTGAGCGAGGCGGATTTTGAAGTCGGGGAACCCGGTGGCCGAGAATCCCCGGCAAAAACGATTCACCGTGGGTTCACTGACATCGGCAGCGCGGGCGAGGGCAGCTATGCTGTAACGAGTAGCTGCGCTGGGGTCACGAAGGATGGCTTCCGCAACCTTGCGTTCAGATTTGTTCAGGCTGTCGAGCCGGGACTGAATGTCTTCCAGCAGATTGTCGTCACGGTGCGCATGGTTTGCGGCCATGTTTGGGTACTCCCTCGGGGTGTGCCATCGTTGTTGGAAATTGTAGTGATTATACCGTGTTTATGAACTTTTTGGTGTAGTAAAAATATCAATTAATGAAAAATACCCTTGGAAAATGCCGGTCAAGCTGTCATTATTTTTATAAAATTACTACATTATGCCTTTCAGGCGGCTGGTGTCGCTTTAAACTGAGAGAAGGAACCGATGGTCAACCGTACCGCTACCCGTTGTGACCTAATGCTATTCGGGGCGCTGGGGGATCTTGCCCAGCGCAAACTCTTCCCGGCCCTGTATCAACTTGAACGGGCGGGCCTGCTGGCGCCTGGCAGTCGCATACTTGCCGTTGCGCGAACCGAGGCCGGCACGGACAAGGTGAAAGAACAGCTGTTGGAGAAACTGAAAAAACACGTGAAGTCCGAAGAGTTTGACCCGGATATCGCGCAGTCTTTTCTCCAGCGAGTGGAATATCAGCGTCTCGACTTCAATGACCCGGAGGGCTACCAGGCGCTTCGGGACTGGCGGGACGAGCCGGATAACCAGTTGATTGTCTACATGGCAACTCCGCCATCAATGTACGGTGTGATTGCCCGCAATCTCGAGGCAACCCGTTGCTGCAATGAGCGGACGAGGGTTGTGGTTGAAAAACCCATTGGGCACGACCTGGAAACCTCCAGGGTGATCAATGATGAGTTGGGTCAGGTATACAACGAGAATCAGATCTTCCGGATTGATCACTATCTGGGCAAGGAAACCGTGCAGAACCTGATTGCCCTGCGCTTTGCCAACAACCTCTTTGCTTCCCAGTGGGATCAAAATCACATCTCCCACGTGGAAATTACGGTTGCGGAAAGCGTGGGTATCGAAGGGCGCTGGGGGTATTTTGACAAGGCCGGCCAGATACGGGACATGATCCAGAATCACCTGCTGCAGTTGCTTTGCCTGATTGCGATGGATCCGCCGGCGGATCTGTCCGCGGACAGCATTCGCGACGAGAAAGTGAAGGTGCTCAAGGCGCTCAAGCAGATTACCCCGGAATTGATGGGCAGCCATGTGGTTCGTGGCCAGTACACCGCAGGCACCAGTGGCGGCCAGCCGGTACCGGGGTACCTGGAAGAAGAAGGGGCGAACAAGGGCAGCGAGACGGAAACCTTTGTGGCCTTGAAGGCGGAGATCGACAACTGGCGCTGGTCTGGCGTGCCGTTCTATATCCGCACCGGCAAGCGGCTGCCGGAAAAGTTGTCCCAGATTATTATTCATTTCAAGCCCGCGCCCCACTACATCTTTGATCCAGACCAGAAGCACCTGGCCAACAACAAACTGATTATCCGCCTGCAGCCCGATGAGGGCATGTCCCTGAAGATTCTCACCAAGGACCAGGGACTGGATAAAGGTATGCGCCTTCGCCAGGGGCCGCTGGAGCTGACGTTCTCGGAGACATTCGAAACCGACCGAATTCCTGATGCCTATGAACGTTTACTGTGGGAAGTGATGAAGGGGAATCAGTACCTGTTTGTGCGTCGTGATGAGGTTGAGTACGCCTGGCGCTGGGTGGATCAGGTTATTGCAAACTGGCATGACAGCGGCGAACCACCCAAACGCTATGCCGCAGGAACTTGGGGGCCGGTGGCATCCATCGCCATGATTACCCGGGATGGGAGAAGCTGGTATGAAGATGCCTGATATTCGCCTGCCGGATGGCGTGGTTTTGGAGGCGGGGGAAGATCCTCAACAGGTGGCTGAAGCCCTTGCCACTGATGTTGCCCGTTTTCTGGTGCAGCGTCTGGAGAGAGCTGACAGGGCGAGCCTGGTGGTTTCCGGTGGGTCCACGCCTTTGCCGTTTTTTAAGGCACTTTCACAGGTGGATCTGGATTGGTCACGGGTGGATGTGCTCCTGGCCGATGAGCGTTGGGTGCCCGAGGGAGATCCGGCCAGCAATACCACCCTGGTGCGTGAGAATCTGCTGCAGAACAGGGCTGCTAATGCCAGCTTTCTTTCTCTGAAGCAGGTTGGTGCAACGCCTGAGGAGGGCCTGCCACGGGTTCGCTCTGCACTTGCCGGGCTGAAACTGCCGCTGGATGTGTTGATCCTGGGTATGGGGAATGATGGTCATACCGCGTCTCTGTTCCCGGATGCGCCGGAGTTGCCAGAGGCCATGGACCCGGAATCCAGGGATCTGGTCCTGGCAATGAACCCGCCGTCCCAGGCCCAGCAGCGCATTACCTTGACGCGTCCGGTGCTGGCCGGTGCCAGGTATACCGCCCTACACCTGAAGGGGAGTGACAAGCTGGATACCCTGACCGCAGCGATGGCCAGGCCGGAGGCCGTTATGGCTATGCCGGTCAGGGCCTTTCTCAAGCCTGGACTGAAGGTGTTCTGGAGTCCGTGATGATGAGGCAGTACGAAACAAAGCGGTCAGTAACTGCATTCAGGAGAACTATATGACTCAACTTTCCGATTATCACAGAGACCGTGTTCAGGCAGTGCTCAGTGCCTCGCCACTGGTGCCGGTTATTGCCATCAATGAACCGGAAGATGCCATTCCCTTGTGTCGTGCGT
Organism: Marinobacter sp. GH_1; assembly: GCF_048595985.1. Lineage (NCBI taxonomy): Bacteria > Pseudomonadati > Pseudomonadota > Gammaproteobacteria > Pseudomonadales > Marinobacteraceae > Marinobacter > Marinobacter sp. GH_1. The sequence goes on from NZ_CP184460.1 coordinate 1,792,742, forward strand.
TGGTGGATGGCGGTATCAAGGTGCTGGAAATTACCCTGAGAACTGAGCATGGGGTGCGGGCCATTGAACAGGTTCGAAAAGCCATTCCCGAGGCGTGGGTTGGTGCGGGAACAGTAACCAGTATCGCCCAGTACCGGCAGGTGGAGGCTGCGGGTGCCCAGTTCGTGATTACGCCGGGTGTTACCGAGGCGATTCTGGAGTTTGCGCTAACCTCTGAGGCACCATTATTGCCAGGTGTGGCCACGGTCTCCGAGCTGATGTTGGGTTACTCGTTGGGTTACCGTGAATTCAAGTTCTTTCCGGCTGAAGTGTCAGGCGGGATGCCGGCATTGAAGGCATTTCGAGGCCCTTTCCCGGATGTAACCTTCTGCCCGACCGGTGGGATTAACCAGGATTCCGCGCGGGACTACCTGGCGTTGCCAAACGTGGCCGCCGTGGGTGGTTCCTGGTTGACGCCAGGGGAGGCGATCCAGCGCCGGGAGTGGGAGGTAATCACCGAGGTGGCGCGGGTCAGTCTTGATCGGCTCAGGTGACGTTTTTTGCTCACAGGCATGAAAAAGCCCACTTCCAGGAGTGGGCTTTTTGCTATCAGGCTGATTTGCTCAGGCCAAACGTCAGCGAATGTCGGCTCCAACACGGACAATCTTCATGGTGTTGGTGCCGCCCTGGGCGTTGACGTAATCACCCTTGGTAATCACCACCAGGTCGTCTTCCTTCACCACGCCCCTGCGTTTGAGTTCGGCAACGGCATTGGCGTTGGTTTGCTCATTGGCAATCTTGGCGGAATCAAAAGGCACGGTTTGCACTCCGCGGAACAGGGCAACGCGGTGTTGCGTGGAGTGGTGCCGTGAGAAAGCAAATATCGGCAGGCTTGACTTGATGCGGGACATCAGTCTGGGAGTGGCGCCGGTTTCGGTCATGCAGATGATGGCGCGAACGCCCTCCAGATGGTTGGCGGCATACATGGCCGAAAGGGCGATGGCCTCATCAACCCGCTCCATGCTCTCGTGGATCCGGTGCTTGGACTGATGCATGGAAGGGTGGCGTTCCGCCCCAAGGCAGATGCGCACCATGGCTTCAACGGCCTCCGTGGGGTAGTCGCCCACGGCAGTTTCCGCCGACAGCATCACTGCGTCGGTGTAGTCCATCACGGCGTTTGCCACATCCGACACTTCTGCCCGGGTTGGCATGGGGTTGGTGATCATCGATTCCATCATCTGGGTGGCGGTGATCACCGCCCGGTTTAATACCCGCGCCCGGGAGATGATGTGTTTCTGAACACCAACCAGTTCGGCATCGCCGATTTCCACCGCCAGATCACCTCGGGCAACCATGACAGCGTCGGACGCCAGAATAACGGCATCCAGTGCCGCTTCGTCATGGGCCAGTTCGGCCCGCTCGATCTTGGCGACCAGCCCGGCATCCGAACCGGCGTCTTGTAGCAGTTTCCGGGCGATGTGCATATCATCGGCCGTTCGAACGAAAGACACCGCTACATAGTCCGCGCCCAGGCGGGCTGCAGTGACGATGTCCTGTTTGTCCTTGTCGGTGAGGGCTTCGGCAGACAGGCCGCCTCCCCGTTTGTTCAGGCCCTTGTTGTTAGAAAGCGGGCCGCCAATCAGAACCCGGGATGTGATGCTGTGGCCATCCACGCTCTGGACTTCCATTTCGATGCGACCATCATCCAGGACCAGAATGTCCCCCGGTTCTACATCATCGATCAGTTGCTCGTAATCGATGCCGACCCGCTCATTGGTGCCGGCCTCTTTGTCCATGGCGGCGTCCAGAACGAAGGTCTGGCCGGCCACCAGAATAACTTTGTTCTCAGCAAATCTTGCTATTCGCAGTTTCGGGCCCTGCAAGTCGGCCAGCAAGGCAACGAAGCGCCCCTGGGCTGCAGCTGTTTCTCTTACCCGTCGGGCCCGGGCGATATGCTCATCAGCACTGCCATGAGAAAAGTTAAGCCGGGTGGCGTCTACCCCGGCTGCAATAATGGCGGCCAGGGCTTCCGGGGTATCGGTAGCGGGGCCGAGTGTGGCGACAATTTTGGTGCGCCTGAGCATGATGTGGATCCTTTATTGGGTGTTACTGAGCGGCTTTCATAAGCTCGATGGCGTTGTCGAGCATGCGGTTTGAAAAGCCCCATTCATTGTCATACCAGGCCATGACTTTTACATGACGGCCGATGACCCGGGTATGATTTGCGTCAAACACGCTGGACAGGGCGTTGTGATTGAAGTCGATACTGACCAGCTTTTCGGTATTGTAGCCGAGTATCGGGCTGCTCTGCGCGGCGGCGCGGACGGCTTCGTTGATCTCGGCTACGCTGGTGTTGCGGTTGGCAATAAATCCGAAATCCACCAGCGACACATTGATGGTAGGAACCCGAACGGCCAGGCCGTCGAGTTTTCCGTCCAGGTCCGGGATAACCTTGCCGATGGCAGCGGCAGCACCGGTCTTCGTGGGGATCATTGATTGGGTGGCAGATCGGGCCCGGTACAGGTCAGAGTGGTAAACATCACTCAGTTTCTGATCGTTGGTGTAGGAGTGGATGGTGGTCATTAGGCCACTCTCGATACCCACGGTGTTGTGCAAGGCAGCCACGACCGGTGCCAGGCAGTTGGTGGTGCAGGAGGCGTTGGAAATGATCTGGTGCCTGGCAGTCAGTTCCTGGTGATTGACGCCATAGACAACGGTGGCATCTGCGTCTGCGGATGGGGCGGAGATAATCACCTTCCGGGCGCCGGCGTTGAGGTGTGCGGCGGCTTTGTCCCGGTTGGTGAACAGCCCGGTACACTCGAACACCACATCCACGTGGTAGTCTTTCCAGGGCAGGTCTTCCGGGTTGCGGATGGCGGTAATGGCGATACGGTCGCCGTTGACGGTCAGCGATTCTGCGTCGTGACTGACGACGCCGTCAAAGCGACCATGAACGCTGTCATACTTCAACAGGTGGGCGTTGGTTTCGGCATCACCGAGGTCGTTGATGGCGACCACCTGGAGTTGCTTGCGGTAGTCATTTTCGTAAAGTGCGCGCAGTACATTGCGGCCGATGCGGCCAAAACCGTTGATGGCAATGCGGATGGTCATGACTCGACTCCTGTATTGGCTGTTTTTTGTTCGATTACGGTTTGTAATGTAGTAAATATAACAACAAAAAAACGAAAAATGAACGTTTGATGGGTTCAAAGCGTAAAATAAATAGGTAAAATTACATTCACAAAGACGATAGTCATAACAAACGGATTGCGGTGCCCCATCACTGCAAAAGCCCACTTGGAGTTCGCCATGCACCCCATCGTAGACAAGGTCACCCAGCGCATCATCGAGCGCAGCCGCGCCACCCGCCAGGACTATCTGCAGCGGATGGCCGCGCTCAAGGCCCAATCGCCCCACCGCAGCACACTCTCCTGCGGGAACCTGGCCCATGGTTTTGCTGCGTGCAGCCAGGCCGACAAAGACACCCTGAAGTTTATGAACAAGGCCAACGTGGCCATCGTTTCGGCCTATAACGACATGCTTTCGGCCCATCAGCCCTATGAAAGGTTCCCGGACATCATCCGCGAGGCCGCCCACGGCATGGGCTCTGTAGCGCAGTTTGCTGGCGGCACCCCGGCCATGTGTGATGGTGTTACCCAGGGCCAGCCGGGCATGGAGCTGAGTCTGTTTTCCCGGGATACCATTGCCATGAGCACGGCGGTGGCGCTCAGCCATAACATGTTTGACGCCACCCTGCTGCTGGGCATCTGTGACAAGATCGTACCCGGTTTACTGATTGGGTCGCTGAGCTTCGGCTACCTGCCGACGATTCTCGTGCCTGCAGGCCCAATGCCGTCCGGGCTGCCGAATAAAGAGAAGCAGCGCATCCGCCAGCTGTATGCAGAGGGTAAAATTGGCCGGGATGAGCTTCTCGAAGCGGAAAGCAAGTCCTATCACAGCCCGGGCACCTGCACCTTTTATGGCACCGCCAACAGTAATCAGTTGCTGGTGGAGGTGATGGGGCTGCATCTGCCGGGTTCGGCGTTCGTCAACCCGGGTACGCCGCTGAGGGACTCGCTGACCCGCGCCGCCACCGAACAGGTGATCAAGCTGTCCAGTCCCCACGGTGGAGATCTGGGGCTGGCCGATATGGTGGATGAGAAAGCCATCGTCAACGCGCTGGTGGCCTTGCTGGTGACCGGTGGCTCCACCAATCACACCATTCACTGGATTGCGATCGCCCGCGCCGCCGGCATTATCATTGACTGGAACGACTACTCGGAGCTGTCGTCGGTAGTGCCGTCCATGACCCGTATTTATCCGAACGGGCAGGAAGATATCAACGCTTTCCATGAAGCCGGCGGCACGCCGTTCCTGATTCGGGAACTTCTTGAGGGCGGCTATCTGCATAACGATGTGCAGACCGTCGCGGGGCAGGGACTGGAGCGCTACACTCAGATGCCTGAGATGGAAGGTGAGCGCCTGGTGTGGAAGCCCGCCGTTGAGAAAAGCCTGGCTCCGGATGTGCTGAGCAGCGCGGCTGAGCCTTTCGCCCCTGACGGTGGCCTGAAAGTGTTGGACGGCAACCTTGGCCGGGGGGTGATCAAAGTATCTGCGGTTGCCCCGGAGCATCATGTGATTGAGGCACCCGCCGTCGTGTTTAATGAGCAGAACGAACTGAAGGCTGCGTTTGAGGCCGGTGATCTGGATAAAGACTGTGTGGTTGTGGTTCGCTTCCAGGGTCCGAAAGCCAATGGCATGCCGGAATTGCACAAGCTGACGCCTTACCTCGGGGTGCTCCAGGATCGTGGCTTCAAAGTGGCCCTGGTGACCGACGGGCGGATGTCCGGGGCTTCCGGTAAAGTGCCGGCGGCGATTCATGTGTACCCTGAGGCTCTGGACGACGGCCCGCTGGCGCGGGTGCACAACGGTGATCTCATCCGCCTGGATGCCGTCAAAGGCACCTTGAGTATTGAACTCACTGATCAGGAGCTTGCCGCCCGTGAGCCTGAAAAAGCGGACATTAGCAGCTATCATCACGGGTTTGGCCGGGAGCTGTTCGGTTGGCTGCGTCGGTCGGCCAGCAATCCGGAACAGGGGGCGAGCTTTTTCTGGAATCACGAGTCATGACAGACATGCTGTATTCACTGGTCGGTGATATTGGGGGTACCAACGCGCGCTTTGCTCTGGTGGCGCAGGGCGACGTGCGGCCCCGGGAAATCGAGGTGCTTGCCTGCCGTGACTACGAAAACCTGGACTGTGCCGTGGTGGATTACCTTCAGCGCGTCGGGGTCGAGGAAGTTGGTCAGGCGTGCCTGGCGGTTGCATCCCCGGTCCGTGGTACTCAGGTTCGAATGACCAACAACCACTGGCGCTTCGATACCGAAGAGATTCGCCGGCAGTTTTCCTGGTCGGCGTTCAAGGTCATCAACGACTTTACCGCCATGGCCCTGGGCGTGCCCCATGTGCCGGAAGCCAATCTGGTACACGTTTGTGGTGGCCCGGGTGACCCCAGCCGGCCCCGGTTGGTGATGGGGCCGGGCACGGGTTTAGGCGTGTCGGGGTTGGTGCCCATCAACAATGGCTGGGTGCCCTTGATGACCGAAGGCGGACACGTGGACTACGCACCGACGGATGACCTGGAAATGGACGTGTTGCGGATTCTCCGGGCCCGGTTCGGCCGGGTGTCGGTGGAGCGTATTCTATGCGGTCAGGGTTTGCTGAATCTGTATCAGGCCCATGCGGAAATCCGGGGTGTACCCGCAGCTCTGGATTCCCCGGAGAGAATCACCGCGGCAGCAGTGGCCAACGAAGATGCTCTGGCCAGGGAAAGCCTTCGTCATTTCTGTGAAATTCTTGGCCGGGTGGCTGGCAATGGTGTGCTGACGCTGGGTAGTCTGGGTGGTGTTTACCTGTGCGGGGGCATTCTCCCACGTATCCTCGAGTTCTTTCTGGAAAGCCCGTTCCGGAACGGGTTCGAGGACAAGGGCAGAATGCGCCCCCTTCTGGAGTCCACGCCCGTATACGTCGTGACGGAGCCTTATACCGGACTGCTTGGCGCCGCCGAGGCCCTGTCGAATCCGGAGGTTTAAAGGCCAGAAATGGCGTCGGGCAGGCAAACGGAGAGCCACAGTATGCCAGGCAATCTGGACCATCTTTCCTTTCCCGAACTGGTTGCCCGTGTGCGTGCCTGCACGCTATGTGCCGAGGTACTGCCGGAGGGGCCGCGCCCTGTGGTGCAATTAAGTGAATCGGCTCGCATCCTGGTGGTCGGCCAGGCCCCCGGGCGCAAGGTTCACCAAACGGGCCTGCCTTTCAATGATCCCAGTGGTGATCGGCTCCGGGGCTGGATGGGCATCGACCGGGACACCTTCTATAACGAGAAGGAGCTGGCCATTCTTCCGATGGGGTTCTGCTACCCGGGCACCGGCAAATCCGGTGACCTGCCTCCGCGCCCGGAGTGCGCGGATACCTGGCGGGAGGCCCTTCTGGCTCGTCTTCCCAACATCGAATTGACCCTGTTGATCGGTCAGTACGCCCAGGCCTGGCATCTGCCCGACGGCAGCAAAAAGGTGACCGCTAATGTGGAACAGTGGCGTCATTACTGGCCTCAGCAGCTACCCATGCCGCACCCCAGTCCCCGCAACAATCTTTGGCTGCGCCGTAACCCCTGGTTTGAAAAGGACGTGATTCCGGCGCTTCAGGGACGTGTCAGAAGGTTGCTTGCGACTGCCTGAGCTCAGGGGACCGGGTTTCCCTGCACCGCTTCGAGCAAGGCATACCAGAGCCCCCGGGGCAGATCAGCCTGGGCGCCCCGCGAAGCGGCTTGAAGCCGATCTGAACGGAGCGAGCCAATCACCGGAATCGGTGCGCCGGGCAGTTGCCGAATCCATGCGATGGCCAGCCCCGTCTCACAGAGACCGGTTTCCCATTGAGCGTTGGTAAGCAGTTGCTCTGGAATGCGTTCCGGCAACTTGCCGCCGGCCAGCGGTGACCAGGCAAGCCAGCGTAGCCTGTCAGACAGCATGGCTTCCAGGCCACCATCGAAGAGTGGTTGCGGGTGGCCAAGAGACAGTTCGGACTGGTTGCAGACCAGCGGGAGATGGGTGTTCTGTTGTAACCATCGCCATTGCTCCGGCAAAAAGTTGGACACACCGATATGCCCGACCTTGCCGGACTCGACGGCTTGCTCAAGCACCCTGGCCAGGGCCGGCGCTTCCAGCAACGGGTCGGGCCGATGGATCAGGAAGGTGTGTAGCCGGTCTACCTGCAATCGTTGAAGCGACGCGTCAATGGCGGCGCTGATATAACCTGCCTCCGCCCGGTAGTGCTTGCTCCGCCAGGGGCTTGTGTCCTGGTGTTTCAGCACGATACCGGCCTTGCTGATGAGTTTTACCTTGTGCTTCAGGTGGGGAGTTGCCCGCAGCGCCCGGCCAAACAGGCGTTCGCATTCACCGTCACCGTAGATATCGGCATGGTCAAACACCTCAAGGCCATCGTCCAGGCACTGTGTAATCCAGTCGGCCAGAGCCCCAGGGGAGTGCAGCGCCCGATGCTCCGGAAGACGCATCAATCCGACAACCAGAGGCGTTTGTTTGAGATATTCGGGCCCGGCTGTTTGCATCAATTCCCGCTCCCGAACGCGATGACCACCGTGTCATCCCCATGCTGTCGTGAGAACACATAAGGTTGCTGGCTGATCAGCTTATGCTCCCCGGCACCGATGGCGGGGTGGCGTTGGCGGAACTGACCCAGGGTGCGCCAGTGGTTCAGGATGTCGGAAACCTCACCAGCCTCTATGGCCTGCCAGTTCATGGCAGAGCGGGTGCCCTGATGAGGGTCAGAGCCGGTGGGGCCAAAGGCACGGCCGGACTCGTCACCGTAGAACAGCTGGACTGCCCCTGGCGTGAACAACAGGGCAGCGGCCGCGCGTTTTTTCAGCGTATTGTCATCACCGGCAATCTGGGCGAACAGTTTGGTGTCGTGGGACGAAATGTAACTCAGCACGTTGAACGGGTCATCGCCGTGCAGCTTACCGGCGTATTCGCGGTAGACTGGCTCCATGGCCTGCAGGCATCGGGCGCCTGCTTTGGCCTCTGCCTGCAGATCGAAGTTGATGACAGCATCAAAGCCGGCGTCAAAGTAGCCGGTCTTGCGAACCGAGTGCGGAAACACTTCGGCGACCATCCAGAATTCTTCGGAGGGCAGGGCAGTGTCCGGGTGTCTCTCGCGGTAATCGTCCAGGGCCTCCTGCGCCCGCGCTTTCAGTTCACGCCAGGCGTCGGGTTCTACATGCTTGGCCGTGTCTACGCGAAAACCGTCAACACCGAACTCCCTTACCCAATCCGTGAGCCAGGTAATCAGGTACTCGCGAACAGTAGCGTTGTCCAGGTGTTCCGCCCGGCTGCTCTCTTTATTGCGCAGGAAGACGGGCAGCTCCACGGGGTTGGTCGATTCGGTCTTGAAGTCCGGCAGAAAGGCGAGGGACCCACGTACCGGGTCGACGGATGCGCTGGGTGGCGTGTCGTAATCGGCGATACCAGCCCGCACCCAGTCCTTACCCCACCAGTTACGCCAGTCCGCGTGATCGTAATCGATGAAGGCGTGATAGGCATGATGGTTTTCCCAGGATTCCGGGCGCCAGTCACCCCAGTGCTCCGGCAGGTGTTTTTCGAAACCCGAGTGCAGGGCGCCAAAGTTAAAGGTCTGCATATCCTGAAGCGAGCTGTAGCCGGGGTGGTTCATCACCACATCCATGACCACCCGGATACCCCGTTGATGGGCCTGTTGCACCAGCGTCCGGAATTCCTCCCGGGTGCCAAAATTCGCATCTGGTACCGTGAAGTCCAGGGCGTAGTAGCCATGGTAGCCGTAGTGCCGAAAGTCGCCCCGATCACCGCCGCCAACCCATCCGTGCATCTGCTCGAAGGGTGGGGTAATCCACAGGGCGTTGACGCCCAGATCAGCCAGGTAATCCAGTTTCTGGGTCAGGCCGGCGAAATCGCCACCATGGAAGGTGCCAATCTCGTCTTTTCCGTCTTTCTGCCGGCCATAGTTGATGTCGTTATCGGCGCGGCCGTTGGCAAACCTGTCGGTCACCGCGAAGTAGACGGTGGCGCCAGCCCAGGTAAAGGCGTGTACCGTCTCGTCTACCGGCTCCAGCAATAGAAGACCCTCGGCGTTATCGTCTGGAGTCATCCTGACCTGGCCATTGCGAACGCGGGCGGTGTTGCCGGTGTAGAAATCCTTCACCAGAGAGCCCTCGGCAAAGGCCCCGCCGACCGGAATTACCAACTCAGTCCGGGAAGCCTCGCAGAAAACGTTGCTATCATTGAGCGCCGGAGGGCCGGGAATGGCCCGAGCCGGCCCGTCGACAGTGGTGGCACAACCAGCAAGCCCAAGAAAGGCAGACAGCAGAAGCGGGCGTTTGAGCGGTGAAGTAATGTGAACCATGGCAATGACTCCAGGTCGGATTGTCGTTGTTGTTGGGCACATCAAACCAGAGTCCTGGGGTAACGGGTAGAAGGAATTTTCTACTCCCTACTACTCCCCCGTTCTACGCCTCGGGGAATGATATAAGGGGTGATGCTTATTCCCCGGATTTGCAACACAGTTTGAACACTCGCAAAAGAAGGTTTTGCGGCAAGCCCGGCCAGGCGACCTCTTGGCAGGCCGGACAAGAACAAAAAGGCAGGAACACACAGAGGAAAGACCTGATGAATCGTCGAACTTTTATTCGTAGCACGCTCGCCGCTTCGGTAATGGCCGCCACCCTGGGCGCCGGATCACCCGCATTCGCGGGTATTGAAGAAGGCAAACTGCTGATCTGGATTAACGGTGACAAAGGCTACAACGGCCTGCAGGAGGTGGGCGACTGGTTCACCGAAGAGACCGGCATTCCGGTGGAGGTGGCTCATCCGGACAGCGCCACCGACAAGTTCCAGCAATCGGCCGCGACCGGAAACGGCCCGGACATTTTCATCTGGGCCCACGACCGTTTCGGCGAATGGGCGCAGAGCGGCATTATTTCTGAAATCCAGCCCTCTCAGAATGTCATTGATGCCAACTACGACTTTACCTGGGAAGCCGTCACCGTCGACGGCAAGATGTACGGCTACCCGATGGCCGTTGAGTCCATCGGCCTGATCTACAACCGGGATTTGCTGCCGGAGCCGCCCGCCTCGTTTGAAGACATCCCCGCGATTCACAAGAAACTGGCAGAGGATGGCAAGCGAGCCATCCTGTGGGATTACAACAACACCTACTTCACCTGGCCGATGCTGGCCGCCGCTGGCGGTTATATCTTTGGCGAGAATGGCGACGGTAGCGTTAATGTGAAGGATACCGGCGTGAACAACGACGGTGCCATGAAAGGTGCCAAGGCGCTGGCGATGCTGATCGAGGAGGGCGTCATGCCCCGTGGGGCAGATTACAGTGCCATGGAATCCTCGTTTAACAAAGGCGAGACGGCGATGATGATCAATGGCCCCTGGGCCTGGGCCAACCTCCGCAAGAGCGGTATCAATTTTGGGGTGGCTACCATTCCGGCGATTGACGGCAAACCTGGCAAGCCCATGGTTGGTGTAATGGCCGCCACTCTGAATTCTGCAAGCCCCAATAAGGACCTGGCCGTTGAGTTCCTTGAGAACTACGCGCTGTCGGTGAAAGGCCTGAAGATGGTGAACGACGATGTTCCCCTGGGTGCTGTGGCCAACAGGGAATTCATGGAGGAACTGTCCTCCGATGACAACATCAAGGCTACCTTCGAGAACGCCCGCTTGGGTGAGCCCATGCCTAACGTACCGGCCATGGGTGCGTTTTGGTCTTCCATGGGGCCGGCACTTCAGAACATTACCTCTGGACGCCAGTCCGTGGAAGACGCCCTCAACTCCGCGGCCCAGCGCATTACCCGCTGATCGCCTGTGATTGTGCCGTGGCAGGGTAACGCCTGCCCGGCCTGTCATGCCGGACCCTGAGTGATGAAGCCGTTGCCCCGAGGCGACGGCAACCTACAGGCTGACTACAATGATAACGGAAACCCTGTCTCCCTCCGCGACTGATAGCAGACACTCCATGACACGAGTATTCCTGAAGTGGGGCACGCTGGCGGCATTGCTGATAGCGGCGCTCTACCTGATCCTGGCGTTGTACGCCCAGCGCGAATTTGTGTTCGCCATGTTGTTTCTGGTGCTGACCGCCTCTGCCGTGGCAGTGTTTGTCAGCCGGAAACTCTATGCGCATCGTTACATATTTCCGGCGGTCGCCGGTATGGGCGTCTTTGTGATCTTCCCGCTGATGTACACAGTGGGCATCGGTTTCACCAATTACAGCGCCAGCAATCTTCTGAGCTTTGACCAGGTGAAAGAAAACCTGCTTGGCCGGACCTATCAATCCGAGTCGGTTCGCTATGACTACCAGCTGTTTAAGACGGATCAAGGCTATGTCCTGTACTTGGACGGCGTCCATCAGGACCTGGTGTCGCCCCCCATTGAACTGGGAACGGAAGAGTCCCGTTTCCCGGTATTGCCATCCGCGGACCTCCCGGAGGGCGAGCCTCTGGCCATCCGCGACATCATCCAGCTGCGGAGCGACCTGTCGAAGCTGAAGCTGGTCACCGAAGATGGCCGGGAGCTGAGCCTGGCGAGTCTGCGCTCCTTCGCGGCGATACACAGCCGGTTTACGCTGCACGATAACGAAACCCTGACCAATAACGAAACCGGCGTGACCTACTTTCCGGACCACGAGACGGGGTTCTACCGTGACGCCGATGGCAATGCCATTTCTCCGGGCTGGACAGTCAATATTGGCTGGGACAATTATCTGAAAGTGGTGAGCGACCCCAGTATTCGCGGGCCCTTTTTGCAGATTTTTGTCTGGACGCTGTCGTTCGCCCTGGCAACGGTGGTGTTTACCCTGGCGCTTGGGCTGGTACTGGCCAATCTGCTGCAGTGGGACCAGATTCGAGGCAAGGGCTTTTACCGCACCATGCTGATATTGCCTTATGCGGTGCCCGCCTTCATCTCGATTCTGGTATTCAAAGGTCTGTTCAACCAGAACTTCGGGGAGATCAACCTGGTTCTGGAAGGTTTATTCGGTGTTCGCCCGGACTGGTTCAGTGATCCGGCCCTGGCCCGTTCGATGATTCTTATCGTCAACACCTGGCTGGGTTATCCCTACATGATGCTGTTGTGCATGGGGCTGTTGCAGGCCATCCCCCGGGATCTCTATGAGGCTTCGGCAATGGACGGAGCCGGGCCCATCAGCAATCTGTTCAACATCACTCTGCCGCTGATTATCAAACCGCTAACGCCGTTGCTGATTGCCAGTTTTGCGTTCAACTTCAACAACTTTGTTCTGATTGCCCTGTTGACCGGTGGCGCACCGGATATTATCGGAGCCAGCACGCCCGCTGGCACAACCGATTTGCTGGTGAGTTACACCTATCGCATTGCATTCCAGGATTCCGGGCAGAATTTCGGGCTGGCGGCTGCCATCGCCACAGCGATCTTCCTGGTGGTTGGCGCGCTGTCGCTGATCAACCTGAAACTGTCCAAGGTCAAGGTATAAGGAGCTTCCCATGGCGATGGTTCAACCGCGCTCCACTAAATACCGTGTGCTGGCATCCCATCTGGGCATGCTGGCATTTATCGCGGTGATTCTGTTCCCGCTGCTGATGGTGATCTCCATCTCCTTCCGCAGCGGTAACTTTGCCTCCGGTAGCCTGTTGCCGGAGAATCCCTCGCTGGAACACTGGTATCTGGCGCTGGGTATTCCCTACACAGACGACGCCGGCATTACTACCCAACCGCCGTTTCCTGTGCTGCTCTGGCTCTGGAATTCAATCAAGGTGGCGGTGGTTTCGTCCATTCTGATTCTGGCATTGTCTACCACCAGTGCCTATGCCTTCGCCCGCATGCGGTTTGCGGGCAAAGGCGCAGTACTCAAATCCATGCTGATCTTTCAGATGTTCCCGCCGGTGCTGTCCCTGGTGGCGCTGTATGCGTTGTTCGACCAGATCGGCAATCATGTCAGCTGGCTGGGTTTGAATACCCATGGTGCCGTCATCGTGGCCTCTCTGGGCGGCATGGCGCTGCACATCTGGACAATTAAAGGCTACTTCGATTCCATCGACCGGTCACTGGAGGAAGCCGCCATCGTTGACGGTGCCACCACCTGGCAGGCATTCCGCTACATCCTGCTGCCGTTGTCTGTGCCCATTCTGGTGGTGGTGTTCATCCTGGCGTTCATCATGACCATCATGGAATACCCGATGGCCTCGGTGCTGCTGGTGGATACGAACAAGCTGACCCTGGCGGTGGGTGCTCAGCAGTACCTGTACGAGCAGAACTACCTGTGGGGCGACTTTGCCGCGGCGGCGGTGTTGTCTGGTCTGCCGATCACCGTGATTTTCCTGTATTGCCAGAAGTGGATTGTCGGCGGGCTGACCGCCGGTGGTGTCAAAGGCTAGCTTTGTTGTTGCTCTCAGGGCCCGCGAGGGCCCGCTCTCCCAGGCCGTAGCGGAAGATCCCGCACGGCTTCCTTACGCGACCTGCGTCTTCCCGCGTTATCTTTCGCGACCCGGTCAGAGTTATCCCCCCTGCTGACCGGGCTTTTTTTTGTGGACTTAACAGGATGGTGCACAGCCCCTTGATTCCGGTTGCCTATCGCCTGATGTAGCGCGCCCATGTGGGAGGCCCTTTCCAAAACCGTGCGGAGCCAGGGATGGCGGAGCCGAGCGTACAGGGATGTATTCACAGCGTGTTTTGGAAAGGGCCTCCCACATGGGCGTGCGGCCGGCTGTCACCAGTGAGGTCAAGGTAGGGGGCACAAAAAAGCCGGTAACGAATACCGGCCAAGGAGAGTGTTCTGCAGATCAAATCAGAAGCGGGCAGGGCCCTAGAAGTCGATGCACGGTTCCTGATAGAGGCGGGGGCAGGCGGTGCCGTCGTCCCGGAACAGGTGGCACTTGTTGGCATTCAGCCCCAGAGTCATGGGTGCGCCTTCCTGAACGGGGTTACCGCCATCGGTGCGCATGGTCAGCACGCCCTCCACGTTTTTAACGTCGAGGTGCACCAGGGTCTGATAACCCAGACGCTCGACAACGTGAACCTCACCTTGCAGGTACATGTCGGCCTCCTGGTCTTCGGTCAGGTGTTCCGGACGTATACCCAGAGTGACGTTTTCGCCCTCAAGCAGGTTATGACCATTCACCGGCAATTCCAGCTGATGGTCACCCGGCAGGGTCACGGTGACCGACTGGTTACTGGCAGAAGCCACCTGGCAGTCGATGAAGTTCATCTTCGGTGAGCCGATAAAGCCCGCCACAAAGCGGGTGGCCGGATAGTGGTAGAGTTCCATGGGCTTGCCCACCTGGGCAATGCAGCCGTTATCCAAAGCCACGATTTTGTCGGCCATGGTCATGGCTTCCACCTGATCGTGGGTGACATAAATCATGGTAGCGCCCAGGCGTTTGTGCAGGCGGGATATTTCGATCCGCATCTGAACGCGCAGCGAGGCATCCAGGCTGGACAGCGGCTCGTCAAACAGGAACACCGCCGGCTCCCGAACGATGGTACGGCCGATGGCGACCCGCTGGCGTTGGCCGCCAGACAGGTCTTTGGGCTTGCGCTCCAGGAGCTTGTCCAGTTGCAGCAGGGTGGCGGCGTCCTGAACCCTCCGGTTGATTTCGTCCTTGTGGGTTTTCGCGAGCTTCAGGCCGAAGGCCATGTTCTCCGCCACATCCATGTGGGGGTAGAGGGCGTAAGACTGGAAGACCATGCCCACTTCCCGTTCTTTGGGGGGCAGGTCATTCACCCGGCCATTTCCGATGTACAAGTCGCCGGTGGTTATGTCCTCCAGCCCGGCAATCATTCGCAGCAGTGTCGACTTGCCGCAGCCGGAGGGGCCGACGAACACCACAAACTCGCCGTCATCGATGTCCAGGTTCACGTTCTTGGTTACCTGGGCGTCGTCATAGCTTTTACAGATATTTCTCAGGGTTACACTGGCCATAGCGTTTATCTTCTTGTTCGATGGTCACCCGTCAGAGCCTGGCGATTTCAATACCCCAGGGCCCCAGTTTCAGTTGTTTGCCGTGCCATTGACCGCCGATGAAATCGGGGGTTCCGGTCATGGGAGAGCCTTGCGCCGGCAGCGTCACGGTATTTCCGGTCTCGCTCAGGTTCAGAGCGATGATCAAGCGTTCCTCGCCAAGACTCCTGACGAACACCAGTGTGTCTTTCGGGCTCTTGAGGAATTCGATGTCTCCTTCCAGCAGGACAGCCTGCTCCCGACGCCAGCCCAGAAAACTCCGGTAGGCGGTGAGCACGGAATTATCTTCGGCATGCTGCAGGGCAACGGCGGCGTTGTAATGATCATCATACACGGGCAGCCAGGGGCTGGTGCTGGAAAAGCCGCCGTGGGTTTCTTCGTGGTGCCAGACCATGGGAGTCCTGCAGCCGTCCCGGCCCTTGTACTCTGGCCAGAAGTTGATGCCGTAAGGGTCCACGAGGTCTTCGTACTGGAGCTCCGCTTCGGTCAGGCCAAGCTCTTCACCCTGGTAGATGCACACGCTGCCCCGCAGTGTCAGCAACATGGCCATGTAGGCTTTGAGCTGTTGTTCCGATCGGGCCTGCCAGCGGGTGGCCACCCGTGCCACATCGTGGTTGCCAATAGCCCAGCACGGCCAGCCGTCGGTCAGTTTCTGTTCAATGGTGTCCACGGTCTTGCGGAAAAAGTCGGCACCATGTTGCTCGGTCAGCAGGTCAAACGAGTAGGCCATGTGCAGCTTGTCACCGCCACTGGTGTAGTCCGCCATGGTCTGCAACGAATCATCATCGCCGATCTCGCCCACGGTCGTGGTGCCCGGGTACTGATCCAGCAGCACGCGTAGCCGTTTCAGGAACGTCAGGTTCTCCGGCTGGGTTTTGTCATGCTTGTGATGCTGGTAGGCGTAGGGGTTTTCCTTGCGAACACCGATGGAGCCTTCCTGCAATGCCTTGCTTGGCGGGTTGTCTCGCAGCTTGCGGTCATGGAAGCAGAAGTTGATGGCGTCCAGGCGGAAACCGTCAACTCCCCGGTCCAGCCAGAATTTCACATCGGACAGCACCTGTTCCTGAACCTCCGGGTTGTGGAAGTTCAGGTCTGGCTGACTGGCCAGGAAGTTGTGCAGGTAGTACTGCTTGCGGCGACTGTCCCAGGCCCAGGAGGAACCGCCGAACACTGACAGCCAGTTGTTGGGCGGAGAGCCGTCTGGCTTGGGATCGGCCCACACATACCAGTCGGCTTTTGGATTGTCCCGGGACTGGCGACTTTCCACAAACCAGGGGTGTTGGTCGGAAGAGTGGCTCAGCACCTGGTCGATCATGATTTTCAGGCCCCGCTTGTGGGCTTCGGCGATCAGTTCATCGAAATCCTTCAGGGTTCCGAATATCGGGTCGACATTGCGGTAGTCAGAGACGTCGTATCCAAAGTCTTTCATCGGAGAGGTGAAAAACGGGGACAGCCAGATGGCATCCACATTCAGGCTGGCGATGTAGTCCAGCTTGGCGGTCACCCCGGGCAGGTCGCCTACACCGTCGCCGTTAGAGTCATAGAAACTGCGTGGATACACTTGATAGATAACGGCGCCACGCCACCAGTCCGGATTTCTGCTCATCTTGCCTCACTTACACCCTGGTGGTGAAAAGTTCTTGTTGTGCGGTGGAGGCAAATCCCCACCGATCAATACACCTGCCATGGTGCGATGTTGCCTTGGGTGGTTCATCCTCCTGCCCGTGTTTTTGTCGGCGTAGCCGGGGGGAGGAGGGGGGCGTAGCGGGGCGTATGGGGTAGTAGTGGGCGTGAAGGGCGGAGGAGCCGAGACCGGCTCACTCCCCCTGGATTTTGCTCAGCAGGTCCTTGGCCAGTTCAATCGCTTCGGAGCGGTGGCTGATGTTCTGCTTCTGGTACAGGCTGCGGATGTGGGTTTTCACCGTGGTGGAAGCCACTTTAAGATGCTCGGCAATCTGGTCGTTGGACAGGCCGGCATGAATCAGGCTCAGTATCTGCCACTCTCGTCGGGTCAGGGGAGAGGTGCGAATCAGTTCCGGCACATCCGGCCGGTCGATGATGTCCTGGATGATGGCTTCGTCCAGGGAAATCCGGATCGCCCGGCTGAAATCCCGCTGCTGTTGGGCAAGCTGAATCAGGCGCTCGGCCCGCTGTTGTTCCATGCCCTCAATCAGGCCGTCGTTGATCAGCGCTTTTAGAATGACGATCAGCACCTTGCCCAGGCGCAGAAAACTTCCCACTGCGCCGGTGGTGCTGGCAAGTTCCAGGGCCAGGCGCATGTGTTCCAGAGCCTTTTCGCGATTTTCGATCTGCCAGAACAGATAGGCCAGCGCGATATGGTTGCGGTTAAGGTCGGTTTTCAGGCCGATCTGGCCGGCAACGCTGGTCAGTGCCTCCAGGATTGGCCGGGCGTCCTGATATTGGCCCAGACTCATCAGGGCACGGGCCCGGTTTCGACCGTTGCACTGATAGAAATGGTTGGTTGCCGCCTCCGGTTTACACGGTGGTGCAATGGTCAGCCAACGCTGAATGGCATCCTGGTCCCGCACGGCGTCCCAGTACGTCAGCATGGTGGCATGGGCGTTGGCAACCCAATCCAGATGGTAGTCGCCAGCGGCGAGCATCTTCTGGACCTTGGCGATGTAGTCCGCACACAGGCTCTGGCGGCCGCGGGCCTGTGCAACCTTGGCCAGAGTGGTGTAGCTCTGGACATACCAGCGTTCGCCCTGGGCTTCCAGAATCTCTATGCCCTGGAGTGCGCAACGTTCCGCGCTCTCCAGGTGATGCCATTCCCACATCACCTGACTGCGGATCCGGAACAGGAACTCGAGAATGGGCAGGTGGTTCAGCTGGTTCTCTTCGGCATATTGAAATGCCCGCTCCTGAATGTTGTAGGCCTTTTGTAAAAGCCCCATTGCCACGCTGATCTCGCTTTGCTGGCACAGGGCCCAGATCACGTTCTGGTGCGCCTGATGGGCCCGGGCCATATGTTCGGTTTCCTGCATCCGGGTCAAGGCCTCCTGCAGCTCGCCCCGGACAAACAGGGCTTCACCCAGAACCGAAGCAGCTGCAACCCGTGAGGTGGGCAGGTAGGCGGCTTCTTGCGCTACCGCTTCCCGTGCCAATGCCAGGGCGCGGTCGCTGTCGCCATAGTTCATAGCCACCTGGGCTCTGATGGCACTGAATTCGCCATGGACTGTCCGCTGGGACTCCTCGCTCATGACCGCTTTCAGTTGGGTCTCAGCGGCGGATAGCCAGTTTTCTACCTCGTCGAACTTGTATTGTCCCTGGGCTACCCAGGCCCGAAGCAACGTCAGTGTTGGATCTTCTGCAATGATTTTCTGGGGCAGGGCGTCCAGGCATCGTTGCAGTAGCGTGAACTGGCCTTCGGTAAAGAACTTGCGGCCATGCTGATTCAGAACCCGGGTAATGCGCTCCGGGTCTTCTGCGGCGACTGCATGCCGGGCGGCCTCCTCTGCGTGGTCCAGCTCCAGCCACGCATCGGTGGCGCGCTGGTGCAAGGCTCTCTGATTTTCCTGTGTGGTACTGGCAAGCAGGTGCCGCAGGTAGACGGAGAACAGCTGGTGATAACGAAACCAGAGCGCGCTGTTATCAACGGGCGTGATGAACAACCCCATGGCCAGGAGGCTGCCGAGCAGTGCCTGGCCATCGGAATCGTTCATCACCCGCATGACCATGCCCGCGTTGAAACGGTCAAGGATGCTGGTGCGCAGGAGGAAGGAGCGTTGTTGTTCACTCAGGTCCTGCCCGACCAGTTCGTCAAAGTAGTCAAAAATGTGCTGGTTACCCTGGTCAAGCTGGTCGACAAAATGACTGAACTCGATGCTGGTGCGGGCGGAGGCAGACAACAGTTGCAGCGCCGAAACCCAGCCTTCTACCCGTCGAACCGCCCGCTCGATGTTTTCCCGGGAAACCTCAAATGGCAGCCGTTGCTCGAAGTAGCTTTGCGCCTCATCGGCATCAAAGGCGAGATCCCTGCTGGTAATTTCAATCATTTGCCCCTTCATCCTGAGCTGGGCAACACCCAGGGGCGGAAGTGTTCTGGATATGACAACAAGAGTGAGGTAGGGCGGCAGATGTCGCAGCAGGAACCGGAGCCCTTGATGAATCTCCGGGTTGGTGATGACCTGGTAGTCATCAAGCACCAGGTAACTGGGATCTTCAGAAGGTGGCAGTCCGGCAAGGAGTTCTGTGAGAAATGATTCGAGACCGTGACCCTGTTGGTCCCCTGTTGGATCAAACGCAGGCATATCCGGCGTATCGACAATCTGATCAAGGGCATGGGCCAGGTACCCGGCAAACCGGACGGGGTCGTTGTCGGTATTTTCCAGGCGGTACCATGCGGCCTTTGCCTCCAGTTCGTCCAGGCGTTCGGCCAGGGTGGTGGTTTTGCCATAGCCTGCCGGGGCATGAACCAGCAACAGGGAGACCGGCTCCTGGGTTTGCAGCAGGTCGTTAAATTTTTCCCGGGCTAACAAGCCGGCCGGCGGCAAAGGGGCGCTGGTTTTAGCGGCAATAAAGGTCAGGTTTGATGGCGCCGGTGTGGTTGGCATGAACGGTTTCTCAGACATCTTATTATTGTCCTCTGGCCGAGCCAGGGTTAAACGTATTAGTCAATTACTGTGATCAGGAAGAACACTCTAGCATTTCCAGGCTGAATTGGGACTGCAGGTAGTCTTTTAGCTTCTGGAGTTCCGCCTGGTTGATGTAGAGCCCCTGTTTCGTTCTTCGCCAAAGGACGTCTTCCGGAGTAACAGCCCATTCCCGCGTCACCAGGTAATCGACCTCCCGTTGGCTGAGAGTGTCGGTAAACCAGTGCCCGAGGTCATCCCTGGATTTGCAGCCGGCCAGGATCTGATGGCTGTCGGTACCGTAACAGCGCACGAATCTGCGGATACTGTCGGTGTTCAGCCACGGGTAGTTAATCTCAAGCTCCGCCGCCAGTTGTTGCTGGTTACCAAAGTCTCCGCCCGGCAGAATGGCTTGCCTGGTCCAGGATTTTCCGGCGCCTGGGAAGTACTCGCATACTTTGTCGGTCACCGCCTCGGCCAGCTTCCGGAAGGTGGTGATCTTGCCGCCGAAAACGGAGATCAGGGGCGGCTGGCCGTCCTCTTCGTCTACCTCAAAGGAGTAGTCCCTGGAGGCAGTCTGGGCGGTTCCCTGTTCATCATCCATCAGTGGCCGGACACCGGAGTAGCTCCACACCACATCTTCCGGCCCAAGCTGTCGACGGAAGTACTGGTTGACGATGGTCAGCAGGTAATCGGTTTCTTCCGGTGATATCCGGGCCTCGGACGGGTTGCCTTCGTAATCCACATCGGTGGTGCCAATGAGGGAGAAGTGTTCTTCGTAGGGGATGACGAAGACGATTCGCTCGTCCTGATTCTGCAGGATGTAGGCCTCGGTGTCGGCGTTCAGGCGGGGCACCACAATGTGGCTGCCTTTGACCATCCGTATCTGTTTCGGGGCCTGCATGCCGAAGCTATCGCCGAACAGCTGGCTGACCCAGGGGCCGGTGGCGTTGACGATCACTTTGGCGTGAACGGTGTGTTGGCGATCTCTTCGGGTATCTTCCAGAACCGCTTTCCAGCGCGGGCCCTGGCGGCTCGCCTGAATGCAGCGAGTTTGTGTCAGTATGGTGGCGCCTTTCTGCTGCGCCTTGCGGGCGGAAAGCACCACCAGTCGGGCATCGTCCACCCAGCCGTCTGAGTACTCGAAACCTTTGGTAATGTCGGGTTTCAGGGGAGAGTTCTGGTCAAAGCTGATGGCCCTTGAACCAGGCAGCATTTCCCGCCTTGCCAGGTGGTCGTAAAGAAACAGCCCGGTACGAATCATCCAGGCCGGGCGCAGGTGGGGCTGGTGAGGCAGGCGAAAGCGCATGGGCCACATGATGTGTGGCGCATTGCGTAACAGCGCCTCTCGCTCGGCCAGGGCCTCCCGGACCAACCGGAATTCATAATGTTCCAGGTACCGAAGCCCGCCGTGGATCAACTTGCTGCTGCTTGATGAGGTGGCGGATGCCAGATCGTTCATCTCGCACAGTATGACGTTCAGGCCACGCCCGGCAGCGTCCATGGCAATACCGGTACCGTTAACACCGCCGCCGATAACCAGCAGATCGCACTGGTCAGGAATGCCTGACGGTTCGTTTGCTTCCATTCGTTGACTGCTTTGCCCTGTTAACACGCCTGCTTGCCCCTGATCATCCTTTGAGTGAATGCTGATTATCAGAGAATGAACGCAGGGGGTAAAGCGACGGCGTCACTGAATGGCCGCCCCGTGGGCAGGATGCCCCGGGGCGGGCCGGGTCAGAGTGAAACCGGTTTGCCGGCTTCACGGCGGCGAGCTTCCCACTCTTCCCTGGTCTGGGCGGCCTCGTCGCCGGGCATGGAATCGATGATGTCGAAGTAATCCGAGCTGAACTGGTCCGCCATGATCTTCTCACGGGGTTTTACCTTCACCACATAGACGGTCTGCACGTTCTGGTGGTCAAATGCCCGCCAGTACTGCTCATCTTTCAGGAAACTGTAGCGATGCCCCTCAAGTTCCCGGATGACCGCTCGGGTATTGGTGCTGCCGGCGCGTTCGACGGCGGCTTTGTACTGGTAAACAATGCTGTAGGCCGACGCGGCAGACGAGGAGGGGCGCATTTCGTAGCGGCTGGAGAAGGCTTCAACAAAATCCTTGCCGCGCTGATAGTTGTTTTCATAGGGCAGGTTCCATACCCATGGGGCGGCGCCCACCACCCCTTCCATGATGGTTGGTCCGACCTGGCGTGCCATTCCCAGGGTGAGGTTTGGCACCACAACCTGCATTCGTTTGGTCAGGCCCATCTCATAGGCGGCGTTAAGGGCTCTGACCATATCGTCGCCAAACAGCACCAGCATCAGTACTTCGGCATTACTCTCGGCGGCTTGCTCCAGAGCTACCCTGAAGTCAGTAATCAGCGCCCGGGGGAAGGGCGTTTTCACGCCTTTATGCTGTTCTGTGTCTTCGGTGTTGGAAAACTTGCGCACAGACTCTTCCACTGACCAGCCCCAGGTGTAGTCGGCAGTGATGTAGAAGTAGTTCTGGTCTGCGTGGTGGCGATTGAGGTATTGGCTCAAGGCCTTGGCGGTCATCCAGGCATTGTAGGGTTCCCGGAACATATGGCTGTGGCCTTCACTGCCGGTGGTGGCATTGGAATAGGTAAGGGTGCCGAAATAGAGTCGATTGCGATCCCTGGCTGCCTTGCCTGATGAAATGGCAACGGCACTGGATACTCCGCCAAAGACCATCTGTGCACCCTCACGGTCGATAAGCTCGGCAGTGTTCTGTGCGCCCTGGTCGGGTTCACCGCGGGAATTGCGGATAACCAGTTCCAGGGGCTGCCCCATCACGCCGCCGGCTCGATTGATCTCATCAACCGCGAGGAAAGCCCCCAGTCGTTGCTGAAGCCCCTGGTCTTTGTACCGGCCAGTCTGAGGGTAGTTGAGTCCTATTTTGAGTGTTTCTGCATACACTACCGAGCTGCCCAGCAGCAGTAGACATGCCGTGAGCAGGAAGTTTCTGAAACTCATTGTGGTTGGCCTCCAACGGTTTGGACCCCGAATGCGGGTTATTTTTGTTGTTCGGATCAAGCAGGATTAGTGTCTGCCCTCGTTGGTAGCTCAACAATGGGACTTAAGTGGAATTTGGCGTAACAATTTGTAGGGTCTTGATATGCATCAGGTTGTGCGAAAATGGTGCGTGATTTTGCGTCATGTCCTGTGTGTGCACCAACCTGGTGCGCAGGAATCTGTGTGTTCCAGGGTGAGTAGTGTGAATTGGCTCACGTTTGGGTTGTTGGGTGCTGGCAGGCCCGATCTTTGCTGAGGTCTCAGGGTTCCGAGGGGGCGAATAACTCTGTTCTGCTCCGATGTCCGGTCTGGAGAATCCTGAAATGACTCTGAAAAGCTACAACATGAACCTGTCTGCCGGTGAGCGTTCCTGGTTGCCTGTCTTTGGGCGTAACGGAAAGCTGGCCATGCGCTGGTCCAGTTTCCTGAACCAAAACATGTACGAGACCAATGAACAGATATTCGAGAACCTGGCCAGAACCAGACGTGATGCCCTGATTGGGTGGGCTGAACACAAGTGGTCGTTTCTGGAATCCGTTGCTGGCCGCCTGTATGGCAAGAACCCTGAAGCCCTGGGGGAGACTATTGCCCAGACCTCCACCCGGCTAAGGGAGATATCCGAGCTGTTTGTGGTGGCAGAGGATGGCCAGGTTGTTGCGTCCAGCGTGCCTGTCCGCAACGGCAAGCGTGACCTGGCTCCGGAGGCTGTCCGGAGGGGAACGGGTGAGCGTTTCCTGCATGGTCCCTACCGGGACCCGGTAACGGCGTCGTTGGGCAAGACTACCAGTCGGTTTCACGATGCGGTGACTCTGATGTTCTATCAGCCTATCGAGTTGGCCGGGGGCCAGCGGGCCGCTGTGTGTGCGCGAATTCCCAATGATGTGATGAGCGATCTAATTCAGCGTGAGGCCGGACACGTTTTTGAGGAGTCCGGCGACAACTACCTGTTCATGATCGACAGTCGTTTTGACAAGTCCATCTCGCCGGGAACGGCGCTGTCCCGATCCCGCTTCGAAGATGCCACCTTCAGCCACGGCGATAACCTTAAAGACGGCATAGAAACCGGCTTCGGTGTGGTGCGTATTCGGGAGCACACTGAATTCGAGATACGGTTTACCGATCCGGCAACCGGCCGCTTGCACCCCGGTGTCAGGGAGACCATTGCCAATGGTGAGAACCTGTACGTGCTGTACCCGGGCTATTCCGACTATCGACACATCCCGGTGATTGGCAAGGGCATCACCTTTCAGATGCCTGGTTCGCCTGATACCTGGGGCATGATGTGTGAAGGCGATCTGGAAGAGGTGTACCGACGGCGCTCCATCAGCTGGCGGTTATCCAGTCGTTTGGGCTTGCTGGCCGCGGCGCTGTGGCTGGTGAATCTTGCATCGTCCATGTTGGAGGTGTCGGTATGGCTCGAAAGCGGGATCAATGCCCTGGCCATTTTCGCCATGGTGATGATCTTCAGATCCACTTCTGTCAAACCGGTGTCGGAGCAGTTGTCCGCCATGGGGGATATCATCCGTGACATTGCCGAGGGCGGAGGTAACTTGCGGCAAAGGATTGACCTGAGCCGGACGCGCCGGGATGAGAGCGGAGACCTGGCCCGCTGGACCAACAGCTTTATTGACAGCCTGGATGGCATGGTGGGCCAGGTGTTGACGCTGGCCGCAGACTCCCGGCAAGCCAGTGACCAGATGGTGAGCCATAATCGCAGCGCCTATGAGCGGGTTCAGTCTGTGCTGGCTCATATCGACGATATGGTGCGCGGTGCCGGTGTTCAGGAAAAAGAAATCAATAACGCGTCAACGACCGCCGAGGAAATGCGGGAAGGCATGGATGCGGTGGTCAGCCGTGCCCAGGCGCAATTTGCCCGCGTCAGTGAGGAAGCAAGGAGCATCCGGACGGTGATCACTCGTTCAGCCGATGGAATCCGGGCTGCCAATGATCGGACTGAGGAAATCAGCAAAACTGCCCTGGTCATCAATGACATTGCAGCCCAGACCAACCTGCTTGCCCTGAACGCGGCGATTGAAGCCGCCCGGGCCGGGGAGTCAGGCCGCGGATTTGCCGTAGTCGCGGATGAAGTGCGCCACCTCGCCAGCCGCACAGCAAAGGCAACGGAAGAGATTGGCCAGCGTCTGCAAGGCGTGCAAGACGAGACACAAAGGGCCGTGGCCGTTATGGAGGAGGGGATTTCGGAAATGGAGAACCGGCTGGCCAAAGCGGAAGCTGCCGCCGACGACAGCTCGGACTTGCATCATATGGTTGGCAAGCTGTTTCGGGCCATTGCCAGCATTGAGCAAACGAACCGCGAGCAAAGTCAGCAGACCCACGGCGTCTCGGAAAGTGCGGCGGCCATGCGTGGCGTGGTAGAACAGCTATCTGCGAGCTCAGAGCGAACGCAGGCCGCAGCGGCAAAGCTGCAGAGGCTGACGGGACAGTTTCAGGTTTCAGGCGAGGTTGCCTGACTGATAGTCAACACACGGCCCTGGTTCAAGGCTGTTTGAACGGCGTCCACAAAGGCGTTTTCACGCCTTTGTGCTGTTCTGCGCGCCCTGGTCCTTTTAGCGGCCGGTAGGTCAGTGATCTGTTTCTAACCTGGCTTTGTCCTTGCGATGCATCGTTTCAGCTGCAGGTAAAAAAACCGATATACTTCCCGGATTCGCCCAACCTGGGCATCGCTGAATGTAATGGAGCCATTGAGATCTTGGTAACTATCAAGCGTTGGACCTTCGAACTTGGATCGACTCTTCCGTTTCTCGTGTTGGCAACGGGGCTTGCCATCTTTTCAATGCCGGCCAGCGCTGACTGGTATCGGTTTTCAGACACCGCCATGACGACACCTATCGAGCTGGAGTTCTGGACAGAGGACAAAAAGCTGGCGGACCGGGTTGGGGAGGAGGTACTGGCGGTTTTTCATCAGGTTGATGCGCAGATGAGCCGCTATCGGGAGGACTCGGAAGTTTCCCGACTCAACCGCAACGCCGCCAATGGTCCGGTTGCCGTCAGTGACGGTCTGTTCGAGGTGCTTGAAAAGGCGCGGGAGGTATCGATTCTCAGTGATGGCGCCTTCGACATCACCTTTGGTTCAGTCGGGTACCTTTACGATTTCAGAGCCGGGAAAAGGCCGACAGAGGAGGAACTTCGATCTGGCCTGCCCCAGGTGAATTTCCGGGATGTGATTCTTGATCAGGATGCTCAAACCGTTGAATTCCGCCAGGCTGGGATCCGGGTCGATCTGGGCGGTATTGCCAAGGGCTATGCCGTTGACCTGGGAATCAAGCGCCTTGTCAGCCTTGGCATACGCCATGCCCGGCTCAGCGCAGGTGGCGACATGCGGTTACTGGGCGACAAGCGGGGACGGCCCTGGTACGTGGGTATCCGGGATCCACGTGTGGAAGGACGTAACGCAGTGGTCCTGCCCCTCAAGGATACGGCGGTATCCACCTCCGGGGATTACGAGCGGTTTTTCGTGGATGAAGCGGGCGACCGGGTCCACCATATTTTGTCTCCCGAGACCGGAAAGTCGGTTCAGGGTGTGCAGAGCGTGACCATTATTGGCGAGGACGCGTTGACAACCGACGGCCTCTCCACGGCGGTGTTTGTGCTCGGACCCGCAAGGGGGTTGGAGATGGTTGAGCGACTGGCGGGTATCGATGTGGTGGTTATCGATGACCAGCGCATGATGCACGTGTCAGAAGGCCTCGTTCCGCCCCAATCAGACCAGGGCGGAACGAGCGGTCCGGATTAACTGCCAATCGTACCGTTCACCACGTTGGAGAAGGCAATCAGGTTGTCCTGAGAGGTGCCATTGCCCAGCCCGTGGCCGTTGAAGCGGGTTCCGAACTGGTTTTGTTCACCATGCAATGCCATGTAGTTGAGTAACACGGTCTGGACCAGTTGGTTGACGTTGTTGGCCGCCGGGCTGGAGGCAGTTTCCACCGATGCATCCGAACGCATAAAGCCGATCTGCCTGCGAATCGGAGTGGGGCGGCCACCAGGGTTGTAAACCAGGAAGAAGGAGGCGGCCGTCTGTTGGTTGTCGCCGGTCCATTCGCCCTTGCCGCGACCGTCCGCGGAATCGTCAATCCTGCCGTTGCTCGACACCGAACCGTCACTGAACACATAGAGCATTAACGGCATACCCACCCGGGCCGCGTATTCCAGGCATGCACCCATACATCGGCCTGCCAGTTCGTCACGGCGCTCGCCAGTTCCACGCTCGCCGGTGTGGTAGTCGTAGCCGCCAATAGTGATCGTGCCGGCACCGGCGTAGCCGTTTAAAACCAGCTTCATCACAGAAGCGGTTTTACGGAATTCCCGGTTGTTGTTGAACTCATCGCGGTTGAAAATGCCGGTGGGCCCAACGATTTCGAGATCCAGCTCTGGATCAAGGTCTGCGGGATTGCCGAATCGGTCGGCGAGATCGGCACTCTTTACATAGCCGCAGCGGACCAGGTCCTTGACGACTTCATCAGTAGAGATGCCCGTATTGACCCGGTTCATCTTGGCGTCGCTGATGCGCTGGATGGATTCCATGACGGCGACAGCATCTTGCTGGTCCAGAATGCCGATCAGATCGCCTACGTCCACCAGACCGGTAACGTCTGAGGGCCGGTCAATCTTGGTGGGTCGAACCTCCGGATTGATCAGGTTCATCGGTGCCAACGAGTTACCGCCGGATTCCGAACTCTGGGACCCTATGAGAGAGAGCAGGGAGCCGTCGGCACCCGCGTGATGGATGCCGTACATCGGGTTGTGGGGGTTGTTGCCGGTGTCGTTCTCTGAACGGGCAGCAATAATGGCGCCGTCAATTGCCGCGCGGGTGCCGGCACTGGTGCTCTGCAGGATACCGCGCAGGAAGCCGCTGTCGGAATGGAACGCCAGGCCCAGTTCGGTGTTAACAAACGCCGGGTCATTGGGCAGCATGTCACCGGGTAGCCCTAGTTTGTTGTAACCTGCGGTGCTCAGGAAGTCCATTTGCCCGCCGGACTTGCCCATCAGTACATTGGAGCCAGCAATGTTGGCGCCGCCTGCCAGGTCAAAACAGATAAACGGAATCTTGCCGGCACCCTGAACCGCTATGCCACAGCTTTCTTTCAGCGTGTTCAGATCATCTGAAAGCGCTGCTGCTGCCATTCGCGGGTTGCCGAACAGGCTGAACAGGGAAGCACCGAACACTGTCGCCGACCCCGCCATCAGACCCTGTGAGATAAACTCTCGACGCGTCCTCGGCCTGCCGTGGTCGTCATGGAGTAGTGGGCTGCCATTGGCCAGAGGTTTCTTACGTGATTTGCGTATGAACATGATGGGCTTCCTCTACTGAACCAGTGTGGTGGCGCTGCCAAGCACAGCCGCGCAGCTTGCCTTAACGACCGTTTCTGTGCGGTCAGGCGCACAACCTTCTCCACAGCTCGTCAGTCTGTCCATGAGCGCGCTTAGCTCTGTTTCGATGGCACTATCATCGGGCTGTGAGGCCAGGTTGCTGCCCACGAAGCGGGCCAGTAAAGGCCCGGTAACCAGGCTCTTGCGGCCGTGATCAAATGCGGTGCTGGCCGGGGCGGAGAAATCGAACCCGGGGAACATCTCAGCCCTTAATTGCCCGCTGGAAACCAGGGCGTCGCAGTATTGAATAGCCATTTGGGTGACTGCCATTTGATGGGAAGACAGGAAGCCCTGGATCGTCTCTACCGTCGGCAACTGCTGCTTTACGGTAGTGTATGTGCTGAAGACCGCCGGGTGGGTGGTGGCAACGCCGGTCATCCGCGACATGGACTCGTTGATCTCGTCAAATGTCTTCAGACCGATCTCCGACGATGGTGGCAGGTCAGCGGGTTCTGGCTGAGGCGGCAGAACAGGCTCGGTACGGGCAAAGCTGTTTCCGCCCAGCTGGTCGAAGGTCAGGAAGAACTCGTCGTTCCCGGGGCCGTTCTCCAGAGCAATGATAGTGCCCAGGGAAGAGAGCGGTTGCCCGGTGCCGGGTTCATAGCTGCCGCTGTTCAGAACAACGTCCAGATTGGCCCAGGCCTGTCCGACAGTCGCCTCCTTGCCATTGATGCCCAGTCGCATGCCTCGCAGTGGAATGTTTGATGGCTCGGCGGAGTCATCCAGGCTGATGAAGAAAGGACTGGTGAATCGGTACGCGTAGCTGTCGAACTGGCTGACTTCGAACACGATGAAACTCTCCGGCACGTCGATCAGGTGAGAAACGCCAAATAGCAGGTAGAACTTCTGACCAACGCCGACTTCGAAGTTGGCCTGGACCTGCTCCGGTGTCAGCACACGATTGTGGATGGCGACCATGCGGATCGCGCCCTGCCAGGGTGAGTTGCCATCGGTCTCGTTGCCCAGTACCAGGGCAAAGCTGTCGTCCCATTCCGTTAACAGCCCGCCGTCGTCCGGGTCGACATCACCGGTTGGAACGCCATTCACAAAGATCTGACGCCCGGTCGCCGGGGTGTAGTTCACCACAACGTGCTGCAAAGTTGCCTGCAGAAGCATGTCGGCGTCCTGGGTGGCGAACGCCGTATTCTCATCACTGTTGGTGCTGCGATGCAGAACTTCGTAACGCTGGAGTGACTGGCTGAGTGTGACGTTGCGAGTGGTGGAGGAACCCGAATAGGTCACGATCCGGGCGTCTTCCTGGGTGATGTTGCCCGGGGCGACCCAGGCCTCAATGCTGTATTCGCCGGAGGCAGTCAGCAGGGTATGCAGCTTCCGGCTGGCGGTGGTGCTACCCTGAGCTTTGCCCGCCGGGATCATAAAGCCCTGCTCGTTTTCGCCCGCGGGGCCAAGGTCGATGCCCCAGCCCCCAACCCAGTCAACGTTGCCGCTCAGGGTCAGATCCAGTGCAGGCGATACGCCGCTGGTGTCAAAGGCGGTCTGGCCTTCACCAAACTTGAATTCGTAGAGGGCAATCACGTTGTCTTCAAAGCGGCCGCCGGAATTGGCAAGCAGGCCGTCTGCCTGGAGGTTGAGAGCTTTGCTCGTAACCAGTGAAGGGTCTACAGGTTGGGCGCTCAGGTCCTGGACCATTTCAAGAATTTTTAACTCCATCAAGTCAGCTGAGGCTTCGCAGTTGTCACCCCAGCAGTTGTGAAAGTCGTAGCGCAGGCGCTCTACCAGTCGGGATGCGCCTGGGTTCATCGGATCTATGCGGCTTTTCGCCTGATTGTAGGCGGTGGTCACGTCTGCGCTGGCAATGTAGGGGGTCTGGCCACCATCAGCATGGCAGTCGCTGCAATACTGTCTGAGTTCGGGGTATACCGTGCTGGAAAACAGTCCAGGATCGCTGGGCAGGGCAACCGTAGCGCCCGGTTCTTTGAGCGCTGGAGCGCGGAGTTCAACGGTTTTGGCTGAGCCTCCAGAGCCGCCTGCCCAGTTTGAGATATAGGTGGTAAGAATGTCCACACAGGCCGAGGTGCTCTGGAGCCAGCAATTGTGGCCGCCGGCCACCTTGGTCACCATCGTAGACTGGGATGGATCGGACAGGTTAACAATGGAGTTCGCCTGAGCATAAGCCAGGTTAACGTCCAGCTCGTTGACGAACGTCGGAGCCTGGCCATTGGAGCCGTGGCACGCACCGCATTTGTCCTGGGTGACCAGATTATCCCATACGGTCCGTTTGAAATTGGCGACGTCATCCGTTGCGGGAGCCGGCCCGTTGTAGGTAATCGTGCCGGGATTCTGGGAGGTATTCGGCAGTTGTTCCGTGGACTCGCCGCCGCAGGCCGAAAGCAGGAACGCAAGGGCGATGACTGAAAGCACCGATCTAAGGGAGCTCATGAAAATTCCGTTACGTGTTGTCATAGCGTCCTCACTCCCCCATGCAGTACACAGCGGATTCTGCGAATACCTGCTTCAGGTCGTAACCCTGGCTTGCGAAGCTGGTAACCATAATGCGTACCTGGGAACGGTCTGCGCCGTTGGAGGGAGGTCGCAGGCAGACATTCTCGAACACTTTCTTGACCTGGCACTCGGCAAAGGCGTTGGAGTGGGCGAATTCCCTGCCCAGGCTCTTGGCACCATTGCCGGAACCCGGCAGTGACGGATCCCAACCCAGGCGGCGGTTGGCGCCCTGGCGCCAGTAGTTATCCCATCTGTCGTCCGGCGTCACGTAGCCTTGCTCGAAGGTTGCCGCATTGATGTGATATTTGGCCTGAACCCTGGAGCCGGTCTCCGGATCCGTTTCGCCAATGGCGTTGTAAACGAGCCTACCCAGTTCTCCGTCAGGGTCGGCGTTGGCGTTATATTCATAGTCATAGTAGGCAAACGCCTGAGCCATGGGGTCCATACCCGTGTGGCAGCCAACGCAGTTGTTCAGGAATACCCGGCTGTCACCGCCGGGGCTGCGGGAAACATCCTGGCGAATGCGGTCGGGCGGCAGAGTGACATCTGCAACCTGTTCCAGGTCGTTGCACATGTGATTGATCAGCGTGAAACGGAACATGGCCCTATTGGTACCGGCGCTGAAAAACGCCCGGGCTGACGCTCGAGATGTGATCACCCCAGCGGTCGCAGAAGGGGGGAGGCCGGTGTAGGTGGACTGGTTCACCCGCTCAAGATGGTCCCTGAGGCTGGCTCCGCTGTTCTCCAGGGATTCGTAATGATTGTTGTTGCTGGTGGAGTAGTTCGGCAGATTCAGGGAAGGATTTCCGATATACAACACATCGTCATACAGGACTTTTCTGAAGTCCTGCCCGTCCCGCACCAGGCCGATCACCGTGGCGATGTAGTCATTGAGGGGCACGAACTTCGACATTGCCTCGTTGGTCCAGGGGGCCGCAAAATTCTTCAGGGTGACGTCGTAGAAGGCGCTGTCCTGCATGGCAGTGAATGCTGCCTCAATCGCTCTGCCCGAAACGATATCGCTTTCCATGTCGTCGAGAACATCGGCAGAAGGGGGCACGCCGGCAATCCGGTCATGGATTCGTTTGGCCTGTTCCCTGGGGCCAGCTTGGGCAAAGCCTGCCTGGCCAGACACCAATGCAACGAGAACGGCGGTACTGCAAGCCTTGGTGAGCAGGCTTCTGATCCTGTTCCGGGCGGTCATGTCCTTTCCCTCGGTGATCGTTAGCATTCGCACATTAATGCTTTTTGACAATTGTTAAAAGTTTACGGCTTGCTATATCCTCCGTTTTGAGTCGTAGGCCACGTTATTACATTAGGTTACTTAAAAGCCTTGGAGCCTGCCCGCGGAACCGACTTAATTTATGTCATGGAATGTCATCCGAAACAGGGTTTGTAACGTTGGACATTAAGTTTCCTGGCTCCCCCTCCTTTTTTTGCGCTGCTCGCGTTGCGGTTTCGCTGGGCGTTGCAATGTTGCTTTCTGGCTGTCTCTCCGGCAGCGACAGCCAGCAGTCAGATCCGGTCGTTGTCGAAACCCCGGTAGCTTATGTCGAACGGGCCCTGCTGTTTGACGAGAACACCGGCACCTTGGTGGAGGACAACTTGGCGGACCCCGCCGCTTTTCGTCCCGGTGCAAGGTTATTGTTGAAGGCGAGGGCTTCCGCCGATGCCGAAACGCGGGATATCGCTTCCAGGGCGTTCACCGGGACACAATTCCTCGATGACAGGGGCCGGTTGCGGTACGACGTGAAAGATCTCCACGGATCCCATGATGGCTCCCGATTGTTGTTCGCCATGCGCGCCCCGGAAATCGAAGGCGCCGATGACGAGGATCAGCCAACCTGGAATATCTGGGAATATGACGTTGGTACCGACGGCCTGCGCCGTGTCATTGATTCAGATGTTACTGCCCGGGCCGGGCAGGACGTTGCGCCAGCCTATCTTCCTGATGGCAGAATCGTTTTCTCATCAACCCGTCAGCGGATTTCCAAGGCGGTGCTGCTTGACGAAGGCAAGCCCCAGTACTCAGGTCTGGACGAAGCGGGTAATAGCCCGGCGTTTGTTCTGCATGTGATGGATGATGATGGCCAGAATATTCAACAGATCACGTTCAACCAGAGTCACGACCTCGACCCCATGGTGGCGGATGATGGCACCATTATTTTCAGCCGTTGGGACAATGCGGGCCAGACCCGAAACAATGGTGTAAATCTCTACCGCGTGAACCCCGACGGCACCGGGCTGAGCTATCTTTACGGTCGTCATTCTCACGGTTCTGTGCCAGAAGCGAACAATGTTCAGTATCTGCAGCCCCGCAAGTCCGACAACGGTAAGTTGTTGGTGCAGCTGAGGCCGTTTGAGAGCGAGGACTACGCGTCCGTTCCGGCGGAAGTTGATGTTGCCCAATTTGTTGAGGCCAACCTGCGTATCGATGGCACCGAAGGGGAGGGCCAACAATCATTGGTTTCCGGCGTGGGCCTGGATGGACAGCTGTCGTTGAAAGGTAGTTACGCATCCGTCTCACCGTTACTGGATGGGACCAACCGTTACCTGGTCAGTTGGACACCCTGCCGGTTGCGGGATGGAGCAACTGATCGAATCGTCAATTGCACGGAAGACCGCCTGCAATCGGAAGATTATCAACCCGCAGAGCCGGTTTACGGTCTGTGGCTTCTTGATATTAATAGCGAAACACAGCGACCGGTGGTCCCGCCGGTGGAAGGTATTCAGTTTGATGAAGCGGTCCTGATGAAAGAGCGTCCTCTGGAAGGCTTTATTCCGGAATCTCAGTTTACGGGTAAAGCGAGGGCTCTGGGGGATGCCGGTTATGGGGTTCTGCACATTCGCAGTGTCTACGATATAGACGGGATGGACACCACACCGGCTGGTATTGCTGCAATGGCCGATCCGCTGCAGACGCCACCGGAGTTTCGCCCGGCCAGATTCCTGCGCCTGGAAAAACCCGTGGCTATCCCAGATAGAAACGTCCGGGATTTCGACAACAGTGCTTTTGGCCGCAGCCGCGCCCAGCTAATGCGGGAAATCCTGGGTTATGTGCCGATAGAACCGGACGGTTCCGTGAAGGTGGCCGTGCCGGCCAATGTCGCATTCGCCATCAGCGTACTGAATGAACAGGGCCAACGGATTGGTGCCAGGCATCAGAACTGGCTGACGGTGCGTCCTGGCGAGACCCTCGAGTGCGCAGGCTGCCATAATCCGAACAGTCCGACTCCCCACGGCAGACCGGGTGCCGGCCCCGGATCCGTCTGGGGTGGGGCAGCGACCACCGGCCTTCCGTTTCCGAATACCGACTCGGGTCTGTTTGCCGATATGGGTGAAACCATGGCCGAGTTGTTTGCCCGCATCAATGATATTCGCCGGCCGACGCCGGATGTGATCTATGCCGATGAGTGGTCCGGTGATGCCGTGGACCCCAAGCCTGAGAGCTTTGCCTATGCCTATGCCGATCTGCAGACTCCGCCACCTATTTCGGGCGTTTGCGCGACCGACTGGGCGTCGAATTGCCGGATCGTTGTCAATTATGAACAGCACATTCATCCGCTCTGGAGTGTCAATCGGGAGGTATTGGATCCGGATACAATGGCTGTGGTGGATGACTACACCTGTACCGGTTGTCACACCAACACGGATGCCGCAGGCGCCCAGCAGGTGCCAGCTGGGCAGCTGGACCTCGGCGACGGCCCGTCACCGGCCCAACCGCTTCACTTCAACGCCTACCGGGAACTGCTGTTCCCGGACAACGAGCAGGAACTGGTGAACGGTGCGCTGGTGGATGTACTGGTGGACTCCGGGGAAGTGCTGGAGGACGAAGAAGGCAACCCGATCCTGGATGCCGAAGGAAATGTGCAGCCGATCATGGTGACGGTTCCGGTTCAGGCCTCAATGTCTGTCAACGGCGCCCGTGCCAGTAATTTCTTCGACGTATTTGCAGAGGGCGGTTCACACAGGGATTTCCTCACGCCCGCCGAGCTTCGACTAATCGCAGAATGGCTGGATATTGGCGGCCAGTATTTCAACAACCCCTTTGATGCCCCGGAAGACTGATCCAAGGACTGATACTCGCGCCATGCCCATTGCCATTCTCATTTTAGTATTGTTTTTGCCGACCCAGAGCTGGGCTGGCTGGCTGTGGGGTCAGGGCGACGATGGCGTTGCCCGGGTGCAGGTGACCGAGCCCTACGTTGCCTGGCGGACCGGCCCGGCCACTGGCTACCCGGTTTTCCACAACAGCGAGAAAGGGGAATGGCTGACCATTCTTCAACGCAAGACCAACTGGATCAAAGTAACGGACGCCCGTGGCCGGGAAGGCTGGGTCGCCGTTGCTGATATCGCCCGGACCGTGGATGCCACAGGAAACCCTGTGGACCTTCAGGTACCGGATTTCGATTCATTCAATAACCGGCGAGTCGAAGCCGGACTGATGATGGGTGAATTTGATGGTGCCGCTGTCACGGCAGGCTATGGCGGTTTCTGGATGACAAGGAACCTTTCCGCCGAGCTCTGGGCCTCGCAGATTCTGGGCAGCGCCTCCGAGATCCGCATGGTCAATGCGAACCTGGTGCATCAGCCTTTTCCACACTGGCGGGTATCCCCTTTTTTCACGCTCGGGGTCGGCCATCTCTGGGTTGATCCCAAGGCCACCCTGGCTGAGCCAGAAGAGCGGGATAACAGTGTCGGCCATGCTGGCTTTGGCATCCGGGCTTACATCACCGATCGATATTTCATCCGTGCCGAGGTGAAGGATTACAAAGTGTTCACTACCCGGTCCACCAACGAAGAAGCGACAGAATGGAAAATCGGACTAAGCATCTTTTTCTGAAACCGCTGTGCCTCGGGGCAGGGCTATGCATAGCCATGGGGGCCCAGGCCCAGGATGACCGTCCCTTGATCGAGCCGGATGTTACCCCGGTGCCAGTCACTGAGGCGTTGATTGACACCGAGAACTTTGAAATCGGCGTTTTTGTGGGCGTGCTTAATATCGAAGACTTTGAGTCGTCACTGCTTTATGGCGGCAAACTCACCTACCACTTCAGTGAGTCCTTCTTTTTCGAGGCAGGGATAGGCTTCGCGGAGGGCGGCGAGACCAGTTTCGAAAAGCTGGCCGGTAACGTGGAGGTGCTCACCGATCGTGAGCGGGATTACAGGTATTACAACATCAACCTTGGTTACAACGTGCTTCCGGGTGAGGCCTTCCTCACCGAGAACTACGCATTCAACACCAATTTCTACCTGATCGCAGGCGCCGGCGCCACCGATTTTGCCGGTGATACCCGGTTTACCCTGAACGTGGGGGCGGGCTATCAGGTGCTGTTGACGGACAGCGTTGCCGTTCATATTGGCTTGCGGCAGCACTACTACCGAATAGATGTTCTTGGGGCCGAGAAAACCTCCATGAACACCGAGGTCAGCACTGGCCTGTCGGTCTTTTTCTGAGTACAGGAGCAATGGTTATGAAAGCATCCATAAGATCACTGGCAGCAGCGGGCATCCTGGCTTGCCTCAGCCCGCTGGCAGGCGCAGAAGCTATCAATGTCCCGGCTCCGGATTTTACCCTGGAAAGCCGTTCCGGGGAGAACCTGAGGCTGGAGGATCATCGTGGGGAAGTGGTGATGCTGAACTTCTGGGCTTCCTGGTGCGGACCCTGCCGTCAGGAAATGCCTCTGATGGATGAGTTGTACAGCCAATACAAGGATCTCGGTTTCACGATTCTCGCGGTCAATGTGGACGGGAATCGGGATGCGGCGCATCGCTTCCTGGACAAGGTGCCCGTGAATTATCCGATCCTCTACGATCCGGAGAGCTCGGTGAGTGAACTGTATGAAGTGCAGGCCATGCCGACCACCGTGATGATCGATCGCGATGGTAATGCCCGTTATATCCACTACGGATACCAGCCGGGCTACGAAGACGAGTACGAACAGCAGATTCGCGAACTGGTGCGCGAGTAATTTTCGGACGGGACGTATATGCGTAGTGTGTCGATCTTCACTG
Source organism: Marinobacter sp. GH_1 (assembly GCF_048595985.1). Lineage (NCBI taxonomy): Bacteria > Pseudomonadati > Pseudomonadota > Gammaproteobacteria > Pseudomonadales > Marinobacteraceae > Marinobacter > Marinobacter sp. GH_1. The sequence goes on from NZ_CP184460.1 coordinate 1,829,257, forward strand.
TCTCCGCCCTCCTGGTCGCTACGGTTGCGGTTTCTGGGTGCAGTTCAGTCAAGCCGTGGGTGAAACCCTATGAGCGCGATAATCTGGCGGATCCGGTCATGAGCCTCAGTCGTCACGGCACAGCGGATTCCTACATGCACCATGTCTATCAGGCCCGGGAGTCTGCACGGGGAGCGGAAGGCGGCTCGGGAGGTGGTTGTGGCTGCAACTGACAGACAACGGTTAGTACGGTCCGGGCTCTTTTTGCTGGCGCTGTTTGGGCATCAAGCCATTGCGGCAACCCTCCCGGTCGATAACGTGGATGTCCTGTACCACCGCTATGAGGGCGGTGGCATGGTTATCGACGGGCCATCCGTTTTGGTGCGCAAAAGTATCGGTCCTCAGGTTTCCGTATCTGGACAGTACTATGTCGATTCTGTTTCGGCTGCCTCCGTAGACGTTCTCGCTACAGCCAGCCCTTACAAGGAAGAGCGCAAGGAGTACACCTTTGGCATCGATTACCTGCATGACAAATCCATTCTCAGTCTGGGCTTTACCAACAGTACCGAAAACGATTACGAAGCCAATACTCTGTATTTTTCGGTCAGCCAGGAATTTTTCGGGGGCATGTCCACGTTGACCATGGGCTATGCCAGCGGCTGGGACGAAGTGCGCCGGGTTGGCAACGATTCGTTCAGGGAGGAAGCCGATCGTCGAAACTATCAACTGGGTCTGAGCCAGATTATTACCCGCAACAGCCTGATAGGTCTCGACCTTGAGGTCGTCACGGATGAGGGCTTCCTGCAGAATCCGTATCGTCAGAACCGCTATATCGATCCCAATGATTCCACGGCGTTTCTCTATCAGCCGGAGCGGTATCCGGAAACCCGCACAAGTACCTCCGTCGCGGTCCGTGCCCTCTATTACCTGCCTTACCGAGCGTCGCTCCGAGGTGAATACCGCTATTTTTCGGATACCTGGGGCATCACTGCCCATACCGCTGAACTTGGATACGTACACGGGTTGAACCAGCACTGGACCCTTGAGGCTTCCGTTCGTTACTACCGCCAGAGCGAGGCGGATTTTTACAGCGACCTTTTCCCCTTCGAGAACTCCCAGACCCATCTGGCACGGGATAAGGAGCTTAGCTCGCTTTCCGGAACAACCCTGGCACTAGGCGCGGTGTATGAATGGAAACAGACGTCTCTTCCGGGCATAGATCGCCTGCAGTTCAGTCTTCTGGTGGACTGGTTGAATTTCGAATATGACAACTTCCGGGATGTCACCGCAGCCGGTGACTTTCTCCCTGGTGAAGAACCCCTTTATTCCTTCGATGCCTACGTAACGCGGGCGTCGTTGATTCTTGAATACTGAGCATGCAGGAAGAACGACCATGGCCACTTGCTTGAACCATCGATTTCCGGCGTTTTTGGCGGCATTGACCCTCGCTTTATCATTCCCCGCTTTGGCCCAGACGGATCTGGAGTCACAGACCAACGACACCGCTGTCGCTGAGGAGGTGGAGGCTCTCAAAAAAAAGGTCATTCGCTTGAATCGCGACTTGTTTATCCTCGAAGAGGATTTACTTTTTCCGGCCAGTACTCAGGTTGCCGTGTTTCTCAGTGTGGATACCGGGAAGTTCCTGAAGCTGGATGCAGTGAAGCTGAAGGTGGACGATGAGATCGTTGCCTCTCACCTCTACACGGAGCGACAGGTGAAAGCACTTGAACGCGGCGGCATGCAGCGGCTGTACGTGGGCAACCTGAAAACCGGCGTCCACCGGATGACGGCGTTCGTTGAGGGAATCGGTCCGGATGAGCGGCCTTATAAGCAGGCCGCGTCCCTGGAATTTGAAAAGGGCACTGGCACCTCCGCTCTGGAAATCCGTGTTGAGGACCGCTCCTCCAACTATCAGCCCTCTGTATCCATTGTGGAGTGGGAGTAAGGCGCGCCGTGGGATTGAAAGTAAGCCAGCCGTCAGGTCGACGCCCGATAGTTTTTACGGGCGCTTTGCTGTGGCTGACCATCATTGCGCCAACCCAGATTCAGGCCGGGCAGCCCCAACCCGAGCGTGCCCACGACCTTCGGTACGGCTGGGCACTTTATGAATACCATCAAGGCAACGCCCTTGAGGCTCTGACCCAGCTGGCGGTAGCTCGGGAACAAGGCGGCATTGAAGGGCATGGTGATCACCCTGCTTTGGTTGAAGGCGGACTCATGCTGTCCTGGGGCATGACCCGTGAGGCCAGCCGATTGTTCACGGAATTACTCGGTGCTGATGGCGCCGGCAGCACGCTTTCGGCCGATGTCCGCAATCAGGCCTGGTTCTACCTGGGCAAGGTGTTCTACCTGGAAGGTGATCATGAGCTGGCCAGCGAGAATCTGGAGCGCGTGAATGGCGACATACTGGCTAAGGCCAACCACAACCTGTTCCGTGAGTGGATTTATCTGCAAGCCCGACTGGCCATGATGTCGGCCAGGCTCGGAGACGAAACGGAACTGGCGTCGCTCCAGGCGCAGCTGGAAGACACTGATATTTGGTCCCTTTACCTGCGGTACAATTCGGCCGTTTCCTCCCTGGCTGTAGGGGACGCTGTTGCGGCCGAAGCGGAACTGCAGGCACTCATCTCCCTCATTGATCAGTCTACCGACTCTGACGAACCAGAGGCCGAACGCCAGGGACTCTTGAGCCGGGCCCGCCTGTCACTTGCCCGACTGCATCTCAGGGGTAACCAGTTCGACGCAGCCCTGAGGGTTCTTGGGGAAATGCCCCTGAATGGGGTGTTCGCCGATCAGGCCCTGTTTGACTATGCCGTAGCCGCGGCCGGGCAGGGCCGGCCGGAGCGGGCACTTGATGCTCTCGATACCCTCGCGAAGCGCGATCTGTTTTTGCCTTGGCGCCAACAGGTACCGTATGCCCGGGCCTATGTGCTTGAGCAAATGAACCGGCCCGAGAGTGCACTGCCCGCTTTTCAAAAGGCAGCCGACCATTACCAGTCCCGTATCGAGGAGCTCGACAAGATCCGGGATGGACTCAGTGAAGAGAGCCTGATGGCCCAGCTCGATTTCAGCCGTGATAGCGACGGGATTCTCACCGATTCCTATGGACGGCTGCGGGTACAGCCAGTCGATTTCGGCATGGCCGAAGTGCTGGCTTCGGAAACCTTCCAGCAGGCTCTTGCCGAATTGAACGAGCTCTACCGGATGCAGTCCTTCATCGCCGAACGCCAGTCACGGTTCGAATCCTTCCGGATCATGCTGGAAACCCGTGAACAACAGCGCCAGGTTCGAATTGCCCAAACCCGTCGGGCGCTGGAAAACCAGCAGGCGGACCAATGGCAGCAGTTGCACCAGGAATTCAATGAGAAGATTTCCAGGGCATTGACGGAAGAAGACGCCGGGTTCTTCATGACCTCGAAACAGAAGGCACTGAGAGACAAGCTCGATGACGTTGAAGAAACTCTGGCGGGCTTGCCCGACAACGCGACCACGGCCGGCCAGCGTGCGACCTATCAGAGGATGCGCGCCTACTTCGACTGGTGGGTTGCGGATGACTATGGCGTGAATCGCTGGGCGGCGCAAAAACAGTTGCGGGAGCTGGATCGCGAAATGGATCGCTTTCAGGCCCAGCGGCAGCGGGTTGAAAAACTGATGGCCGACGACGCCCGCCATGCTGAATTGGCCCAACGCATCGCTTCCAGTGAACGGGAACTCGCGACCCTCGGGGCAGAGGTTGCCGATGCGTTGGGGAAGGCCCGGCAAGCCCTCTTGAGCCAGGTAGACACAATGCTTGTCGCCCAGCAGGAGGAGCTTAACGGTTATCTGTTGGCTTCCCGTCATGCCCAGGCGAGGCTGGCGGACCAGCTATTCCGTGCATCGCAAAGCGCAGGAGCCGGTGATGAGTAACCGGATGCCTGGAAAGATCGTGAAAGGACTTGTCATCGCCGGGACCCTTATCATGGCCAGTGGCTGCCAGATGCTGCAGTCAATGATGCCAGCCGGCAACGAGGAAATGCCCCGGGTCCGTGAGGGCACTCTGGCAGCGCTTCCGGCGACCGAAACCCGGCAAGCCAGTGACAGTAGTGAATCTGGTAGCGACCCGGCGGGTGATGTCTCCATCGAGACGGTGGTGGAGAGTTACAAGGCACTTTTGCCCCTTGTGGACGATCCCCGGAAGCAGGTCACCATCCGGCATCGGTTGGCCGATCTGGAGTTCCAGCGGGCGGAGCGTAAAATGGCCGATACCGCCGTGGATGAGCTTTCTGATGCTATTGAAGCCTACCAGCGTCTTCTGTCGGAATATCCACAGCGCGAAGGCAATGATCAGATCTACTATCAGCTTGCCAGGGCCTGGGAGCTTCGGGGTTCGACGCCTCAACAGCTTGATGCCCTGGATACCCTGGTTCAACGTTACCCCGATTCGGACTACTGGATTGAAGCCCAGTTCCGGCGCGGCGATCTGCTGTTTATCGACGGCCGGTACCGGGATGCTGAGCGGGCGTTCGACGAGGTGACCCTGGCCAGCCAGGAACGCATGGCCGACGCCTCGTTTCTGGTGAACGCCCATTACATGAAAGGCTGGAGCCTGTTCAAGCAGGCGCAATACCAGGAAGCCCTGTTCAGTTATGTGGAGGTGCTTGATCTGGTGATGCCTGAGGGGCAACCGGTTGCGGATGTGGATCAGCGGAACCAGACCCTTATCGAAGATCTGTTCAGGGTGGTGGGGCTGTCACTGTCTTACCTCGACGGTGCGGAAACACTCCAGGCGCTGTTCCGTCAGACGGGTGGGCGTCCGTATGAAATACTGGTCTACGACCGCTACAGCGAGCTCTTGCTCGAGCGGGAACAATACAGTGACGCGATTGATGTCTTTGAAGCCTTTATAGAAGACCATCCGGCAAGCCCCTGGGCACCGCGCTACCACATCCGGATTATCGATACCCTGGAGCTGGCCGGCTTCACCGGCACCATCCCTGAACGAAAGGCCGGCTTTGTCAGCCTTTACGGACTCTACAGCGATTACTGGCAGTCAGCGGGCCCCGATGCGATCGTTTTTATCGAACAGCAACTGGAACAGCTGTTGCCAGAACTGGCAGACCGTCAGTACCTGCTGGCAGGGGAAGCCACGGGTGATCAGCAGGCCGACGATCACTACCGCAAAGCTGCCAGTTATTACGCCGAGTTTGCGGCTACCTTCCCGAATCATCCCCGTACACCTGAGCGTCTCTTTCTCCTGGGTGAAGCCCATCTGGAGCTGGAAGACTGGCCGGCCGCCATCGCAGCGTTCGAGCGGGTTGCCTATGACTACCCCGATGACAGGGTGCCCGAGCGGGCAGCTGAGGCAGGTTACGCTTCGGTACTGGCCTTCCGGGAATATGCAAAGACATGGGACAACCAATCCGTATCGGAGCAGGTGGCCTATCGGGAGCTACAGCAGTTGAATCGACTGAGGTTTGCAAACGCGTTTCCGGGCGATCCTCGGGCTCCGGCGGTGTACTACATCGCGTTGCAGCGGGAGTTTGACCAGAACAATTGGGAAGAGACCGTCAACATGGCGGCCCGCCTTGTTACCTGGCAGCCCGCGCCTCCGGCCAGATTAACGACCGAAGCCTTGTTGTTATATGGCCACAGTGTGTCCGAGCTGGCGCGATACGCAGAGGCGGAACAGGCTTACCGAGATGCCTTGGCGACAATGACTGAAGACGATGAACGCAGGGGCGGGGTGCGCGAAAATCTCGCCGCAGCTGTCTATCGGCAGGCAGAGCAGTTGGCTGATGCCGGCAATGTGGAGGCTGCGGTCAGCGAATTCCTGCGAGTCGGCACCACTGTTCCCGAATCCGTCCTGCGGGCAAATGCGGAATATGACGCTGCCTCCCTCCTTATCACCGCCAACCTTTGGGATCAGGCCATCGGTGTGCTGACCAGTTTCCGGCAGTCTTTCCCGGACCATGAACTGATTGATACGGTCCCGGCAAAACTGGCGCTGGCCTACCGTGAAACCGCGCAATGGGAGCGGGCAGCCGACGAACTTCAGCAAATGGTGACCCTGGCGACAACGCCGGAAGAGCGAAGGGAAAATCTGTTAATTGCAGCAGAATTGTACGACCAGGCTGGCAACCGGGAAAAGGCGATCGACACCTGGCGAAAATACGCCAACCGCCATCCCGAACCCGCTGATGTCTACATGGAAGCAGCCAATCGACTGGCTGAGCTCTATCAGGAAGAAGGTGATGCAGAAAAACGGGATTACTGGTTGCGCAAGCAAATGGAAACAGTGGACCAAAGCCCGGACGCATCTGACGATCGCATGCGTTACCTTGCGGCATCAGCCTCTGCAATGCTCGCCCGCGATGCCCTTGCCCGATATGACAGCATTCGCCTGACGCTGCCTCTGAACGAGAGCATGACGGCAAAGACCGATGCACTCGAAAGGGCCGTCAATGCCTACAAGAAAACAGCCAGCTACGGCCTCTCGTCGTTTGCCACCGAAGCGGGTTACCAGATCGCCCATATCTATGGACGCCTTGGTGCCGATCTGATGGACTCGGAGCGCCCCACCGGTTTGAGCGAGCTTGAACTGGCACAGTACGAGCTACTCCTGGAAGAACAGGCCTACCCATTTGAGGACAACGCCATCGATATCCACGAGCAGAACATCCGGCGGGCCCGGGAGGGCATATTCGATGAGTGGGTTCAGCGCAGCTACGAGGCCCTGAAAGTCCTGTTGCCGGGGCGTTACCGGAAGGAAGAAGTGACCTCGGGGGTTGTCTATGAGCTCGATTAAGGCCGAAGGGCTCTGTCTTTTGGTGATCGTCACATTGGCTGGATGCGTGACAGCCCCAACGCCGCCAGAGTCTGGTGGGCAAGCTGAGCAGGCTGTCCTTGACGACTCATTCAGCGAAGCGGTTCAGGCCATGGAGCAGGGCGACCTTACCGACGCCAGGGCCCGGTTCGAGCAACTGGCGAGGGACTATCCCGATAAGTCCGGACCCATGGCAAACCTTGGCATCATGGCGTTCCAGGAAGAAGAGACCGATACCGCGAAACAATGGTTTGAGCGTGTGCTGGCGGTGAATCCCGAACATGTCCAGGTGTTGAATCATCTGGGCGTGATTGCCCGACACGCCGGAGAATTCGATGAGGCAGAACGGTATTACCGCGCCGCGCTGGCCGCGGATCCGGATTATGCGCCCGCGATTCTTAATCTGGCTTTCCTGTTTGATATCTACCTGGGGAAACCTGCGGATGCGGTTGAACTCTATGAGCGTTATCAATCCGCTGCCAGCGAGCCGGACCCGAGACTGGAAGACTGGATCTTCGATGCGAAGAACAGAATCTGATGTGGAAAAGGTGATATGAAACGTACCGCGCTAATCGCTCTCGCAGTCACCGTTCTGATACCCACGGCGCCCATGCTATACGCCCAGGACACCTTGGGCGTTGTGACCATTGAGGGCACACGCATCCGTGGTGATCAGGAAGTGCCTACGGTGATGTATCTGGTGCCCTGGCAGCCGCCTGAAGTGGATGAGCTGCGTGGGCCGGAGGAACGCCTGATGGTCGATCAGGGCCTTCGGCCCCTGGAGCGCTACGAGTTTCAGCGTTTTATCAGGTACCACGAAGCGTTCATCAGCCAGACCCAGGCAGCAGATGGGGAATAGACTGTGATGGTTGTCGCATCCCGAGTGTGTTCCTGCGCAATATTAAACAAACCCTCACACAGACTTTCGCGAACTTACCCTTGCAGGGGAGTTACGCGCTTAGACTGATCTGAAAACCGGACCATGGAGTGCCCAGAAAATGATCGATACCGCCGTTCGCTTCTTCCAGGAAGGTGGCTTTTTTATGTTTCCGATCGCCGTTGTGCTGATTGTCGGACTCATTGTTGCCATTGAACGTTATGTCTACCTTTCCGCCCAGAAACTGACCAACCGTCGGGACTTCAACCGACTACACCAGATGATTGCCAAGCGCGATCTGAAGGGCGCCCTGAATTATACCCAGGAGTCCGGTAGTGCCATGTCGACCATGATCGGTTTTGGTCTTCAGCGCCTGGCCCGCCGCCAGGGTCGCGAAGAAATCGAATACGCCATGGAAGAGGGGCTGCTGGATGTCATGCCCCGTCTGGAGAAGCGCACTCAGTACCTGGCAACACTGGCCAACATCGCCACGCTGCTGGGCCTGCTTGGTACCATTATCGGTTTGATTGCCGCCTTTACCGCAGTAGCCGCAGCGGACCCGGCCCAGAAGGCGAGCCTGTTGTCCCAGAGTATCTCGGTCGCCATGAACACCACCGCCTTCGGCCTTATGTCGGCCATTCCTATGCTGCTGATCCACTCGCTGCTGCAGACCAAGACCAATGAGATCGTCGACAGCTTCGAGATGGCCGGCATCAAGGTTCTGAACCTTCTCAGCGACGGCTCTGGCTATAAACCCGGCGCCCAACCACAGCCCCAGAATGTCGGCGCGCCGGCACAGGTAGCGACTCCGGCCGGTAGCCCGGCCTGATAACCAGCCAGAAGGATATCAGGCCATGAGACGGAAGCATCGTCGCCTACAAAGTGAGGCCGATCTCGACATCACGCCATTCATGAACCTCATGATTGTGCTGGTGCCGGTACTGCTGCTGAACATGGTGTTTGCCCACACCAGTGTTCTGGAACTGAACTTCCCGACCGGCGAGAGCTTGTCGGCAGAGCAGGCTGAAGAACTGCAGATCCAGGTGGTGATCTATGAGGACCGGTTGGTCGTTGCAGATAACCAGGGCGGCGTCATCAAGGACATTCACCGGCGTGAGGGCGAGCATGATTTCGTTCTGCTCAAGGATGTCATGAAGGAAATCAAGAGCCGTGTGCCGGACAAAAAGGATGTGGTCATCATGCCGTCCCGGCAGACCTCCTATCAGTCACTGGTTTCCGTGATGGACACCGTGCGTTCTTATGAAGCCGTGGTGGCTGGCAGTGTTGTTGAGGCAGAACTATTCCCCGAAATCTCGCTCGGTGATGCGCCTGCCCAGGCCTCGGGATCCGCGGAGGTGAGTTCATGAAAGAATCCGCCAAGGCCCGCCGTCTGAAGCGCCACTATCGGCGCAACAAGAGCCAGGGAAAGATGAACCTTGTGTCGCTGATGGATATTTTCACCATCCTCGTGTTCTTTCTGATGGTGAACTCGTCGTCTGATGTACAGGTTCTCAACCAGAACAGCACCATCAAATTGCCTGATTCCACTGCCCAGCAACCCCCGGGTGATGTACTGGCACTGACCGTGACCGACCGGGATATTCTGGTAAACGGTCGACTGGTGGTGAAACGCGACGCCTTCCAGACCTTCGACGGGCAGGTTGAGCCATCCCTGAAGCAGGAGCTCGACTACCAGGCCAGCCGTTCGTCGGCGCCAGCGCCGGATGCAGGTCGCCCGATTACCATACTTGCGGACCGGGAACTTCCTTACGAGCTGCTCAAGAAAATCATGTCCACCTGTGTGGATGCGGGTTTTGCCAGCATTTCCCTGGCGGTTAATCAGCGCACGGAACAGGGGGCCTGAGGCTAATGGATTATCGCTACGGATTGCCCTGGAATCAGGAGAGGGGAGAGCGCAAGCGACTGTTGGCGGCGGCGGTTGTCGTCGTGCCCCTGTTTCTGGCTTTCGCGGTTTATGTCAGTTGGGTTGAGTTGCCGGAAAAGGATCGGCAGGAACAGGAAGCCTTGCCGCCCCAGCTAGCGAAACTGATTATTGAGAAAAAAGAGCCACCCAAGCCGGTGTCGCCAGAACCGGAGCCGCCAAAGCCTGAGGAAAAGCCGGTGGAGCAGGCGAAGCCTGAGCCAAAACCCGAACCTGCTCCCCCGCCGGTTGTTCCAGAACCGGAAGTGGCTCAGAAGCCAGAACCAGAACCCAAGCCGGAAGAGGTGGCCAAGGCTCGGGAGAAGGCGAAAAACACCGGTATTCTGGCCATGGGTAATGAGCTCTCGAAGATCAGTTCGCTAGCGGAATCGGTCAAGCTGGATAGTCCGGTTACCAATACCGCCGAGCCGATCGCCAGGAAGACCGGTGATACGCTGGCGTCCCGCGCTACTGAAAACACCCGCAGTAGTGGCGTGAACGAAACCGCCTTGACCCGGGAAACCCGTGAGCTCGCCCTGGCAGAGCGGAAGCGCGTGGAGGTGGCCGAGGCTGAACGTGTGGCTGCGGTAAAAGAGACAGTGCGCAGGGAGCAGCAGGAAACTGCCTCGAAATCCCGTAGCCGCGAGGAACTGCGCCGCACCATGGATGCCAACAAGTCCGCCATCTACAGCATTTACAATCGGGAGTTGCGCCGAAAACCTTCGCTCCAGGGCAGTATCACGCCAGAGCTGGTCATTGAGCCAAATGGAGCGGTTTCCAGTTGTTCGGTAGTGGAGTCAACGCTCAATGAACCGGCACTCGAGAACAAAATCTGCAACCGGTTGCGGCTGGTGGATTTTGGTGCACGGCCAGGGGTAGACAAGACCACCATTCGTTATCCGATCGAGCTGTTGTCGAGTTGATGGTGTGAGCGGCATCCGGGTTGCTACCTGGATCGCCGCTGATCAGGCGCTTTCGACAGCGCTGGGCGCAAACAGCGTGTAACAGTTCCGGCCGTCGCGTTTGGAACGATACATGGCGATATCGGCACCGTTTAGAAGCTCCTGAACGGTAGTGCCATCCTCCGGATACAGGCTGATGCCGATGCTGGAGCCGATCTGGATACTTTCGTTATTGATAATGTAAGGTTTCCTGTTCAGCTCGATCAACCGCTCCGCCACCTGGGTGACGTCCGAAAGCTTGTCGAGCTCCGGCAGCAGCACAATGAACTCATCGCCGCCGAGCCGCGCGAGGGTATCGTCTTCACGCAGGTAATCGCGTACCCGGGCGGTAAACTGAAGCAGCAGCTCGTCGCCGACCGCATGTCCAAGAGTGTCGTTGACCTCCTTGAACCGGTCCAGGTCGATAAACATCACCGCCAGCAACATGTCTTTTCGGTGTGCGTGGCGTATGGCATGTTCCAGACGATCTTCCAGCAGTCGCCGGTTGGGAACGCCGGTGAGTGCGTCGTAGTAGGCGAGCTGGCGGATCTGCTCTTCGTTCTTGCGATTCTGGGTAATGTCGGTGAACAGGCCGGCGTAGTGCGTGGTCTGCCCGTGATCATCAGTGATGGCGGTGATGGTCAGGAGTTCCAGGTAAAGCTCGCCGGTTTTGCGCCGGTTCCAGATCTCACCGCGCCAGTAGCCATGGGTTGTCAGGGACTGCCACATGCGCTTGTAGAACTCCGCATCGTGCCGGCCGGAGGATAGCACCTCTGGTGTGCGCCCGATGACCTCGTCCGGACTGTATCCGGTCAGTTGGGTAAAGGCCGGGTTCACGAACTCGATCCTGACATCCTTGTCGGTCACCATAATGCCTTCGAACGAGGATTCGATAACCCTCTCGGCCAGCTGCAGAGTACGGCGGGACTTTGCCAGCGCCTGGTCCCGCTGTTCGAGCGCTTCCCGCAGGTCATCCAGGTACATCTGTTCGGCGCCAGCGAGCATATCCTGGTAGCCGATCAGACCGGTCACTTCACCACTCAGGTTGACCACCGCCAAGTGCCGTATCCGGTGATCAATCAGCAAATCCCGGGCGTGGATCAACGGGTCTTCTTCGTTGACGGTGAGCAGGGGGCGCGTCGCCAGCTCATGTACCGGAGTGTTGCTGGTGTGGCGGGCGATAAAACGCACCATATCCCTTTCGGTCAGGATGCCCAGTTCACCGTCGCCACAAGTCACCACCACCGCATCTGCGTGGTGATGGTGCATCTGGCTGGCGACTTCAGCGAGTGATTGGGTTCCATTGGCCAACAAGGGTGGCCGGGCAACCACGGCCCGGACTTCCCGGAGTTTCAGGTAGGGTTCCAGCCCCTGATTGAGCGCCAGGTCAGTCTGGGACAAGATGCCAACGGGTGCTTCATTTTCATCGACGACCAGGAAGTGTCGCTTGCCGCTGTCTCTCAATCTGATGGCTGCCTGGCCGGCGTCCATGGTGCTGGGTAAGGTCAGAACCGGAGAGCTCATCACCGTGCTGACCGGCTGGTTGAACCGGTCGGGGTCACTGAAATCCAGTGCCAGGGCATCATGTTCTGTCCAGATGCCGATCACGTGGTCCTGGTCCGCGATCAGGATCGAGCTAACGGAGTTTTCCGACATTCGCGCCGCTGCGTCGGCAATACTGGTTTGAGGACTACATTGCAGTAAAAGCCCGCTGTACATAATGCGGGAAATGGGGAGCGGCTGCGCCATCGATAATCCTGTTTTTATCAGCGTTTTATCACCGCTCCAGTTTAGCAACGACCGGCCTCCGCTGCCTTAACTTTCACGTAGCTGCCCGGCGCATCCTCCAGGATGTCAAGCTTGCCGTCTCCGGGCTGCCGCGCTGGCACCTGAGGGCCTTCAAAGTTCGCTATCCAGGTTTTCCAGTGCGGCCACCAGGAACCCGGGTGGTGCTCGGCGGACTGGAACCAATCGTCGGCTTCCGCTGGCAGGTCGTCGTTGGTCCAGTAGCCGTACTTTTCCTTGTAGGGTGGATTGATAACTCCTGCGATGTGTCCGGAACCAGACAGTACGAAAGTGACCTGGCCTCCGTAAACCTTGGCGCCTTCGTAGGTGGTTTTCCACTTGGCGATGTGGTCCTGGCGGGCAGACAGGAAGAATGACGGAACCTGAATCTCGGCCAGGTTGATAGATTCACCAGCCAGGCTGAGGGCATCGGGCTCGACCAGCCGGTTGTGCAGGTACATTTCCCGCAAGTAGTAGCTGTGCATTCGAGCGGGCAGGTTGGTGCCGTCGGTGTTCCAGTAGAGCAGGTCAAACGCGGCGGGCTTCAGGCCTTTGAGATAGTTATTGGTCCAGTACGACCAGAACAGGTCGTTCTCTCGCAGCAGGTTGAAGGTAAAGGCCATAGCTCGGCCATCCAGATACCCTTTCCTGTCCATGGCGCGTTCAATACCACGAATCGAGTGGTCGTTGATAAATACACCAATACCGCCGGGATCAGAAAAATCCAGCAACGTGGTCAGGTAGGTGGTGCTGACAATTGGCTTGCGCTGTTTTTTCTCGAGCCAGGCCATGGTAGAGCCTAACAGGGTGCCGCCAATACAGTAGCCGATGGCGTTCATCCGCTCCTCGCCAGTTGCCTCTCTGACGGCATCCATGGCAGCCAGTGGCCCCAGGGTCATGTAATCTTCCCAGCCTTTGTCCTTTTGCGCTGGCCCCGGGTTGCGCCAGGACACCACGAAAACCGTCTGGCCCTGGTCTACCAGCCATCGGATAAAGGAGTTCCTGGCGGTCAGGTCCAGGATATAGAACTTGTTGATCCAGGGCGGGACAATCAGTAGCGGGCTCTGGGCGACGGTTTTGGTCGTCGGCGTATACTGGATCAGTTGCATGAGCTCATTCTGGTAAACCACCTTGCCTGGGGTCGTGGCCAGGTTACCGCCCACTTCAAACGCCGAGCGGTCGGTCATGCCCACATTTAACAGGTTCGGGTTCTGGCGCTGGTCTTCAACCAGGTTGCGCATGCCGTCAACCAGGTTCATGCCTTTGCGTTCCCAGGTAATACGTAGAACTTCCGGGTTGGTCAGCGGATAATTGGATGGTGACAACGCACTGGTCAGTTGGCGTGCGTAGAACAACATCTGGTCCCGGCTTGGGCCAGGCAACCCCTCCATATTCTCAACCCATTGCAGGAAGGCTTTCGAATTGATCAGGTAGGCCTGCTGAAGTACGTCGAACGGCAGATGTTTCTGCCAGTCTTCGGCCAGAAATCGGCGGTCGTCCTGGTCGGGTTCAATAACCGGACCAGCGGGTTTGCCAGTCAGGCGGGCAAGAGTGTAACGGGCCAGGCCCAGGTGCTTTTTGGCCAGGTCAATTTCCGCGCTGGCAAACCGCAACGGATGAAGCAAAAGGTCTTCAGCCATAGTTCGATAGGCGTCCGACATCTCGCTCAGGGTAGAAAGCTTGGTGTCGTCTACCAGGCCGGTGTCACCGAGCCATTTTTCCAACTGTTGCTGGCCCTGGCGGACATTGTCATCGAACGCCTTTACCAACTGGTTTGCGGTTTTACTGACCAAATCCAGACCAAACATGGCGCCTCCTGGCAACAGATATAAAAAGGTCGGAAAGGCAGTGCCAATCCGACCGTTGCAGCTGTTAATGAATCAGGCTGCGGATTTGTTACCGCCAGATTTCTGGGCCGGGGCTTTCTCTTTGGCGGTTTCAGGGGCTTCGGCCTCAAACACTTTCTGCACCTGCTCACGGGTCTCGGTGAGATAGTCCTGCCAGGCTTTCCAGTCACTGGTGAACTGTTCGCTAAGTGATTTGAGAGTTTCTGCCTGTTCGGAGGTTACCTGCTTCAGGCCATCCAGGTCGCGTACTTCGGATACCTTGCGGGCCTGATCCATGGCAACGTCGGCATAGCGACGAAAGGCTTCCATCTGCATTTCGGTAGCTTTGCTGAACTGGGCGAACAGGGTTTGGTTCAGGCGGTTGGCTTTTTCGAAAAGATCTGTACTCATTTAATACAACTCCTTTGTATATGGGATGACTGAGCAGCTAGTCTACCGTATGGGGAATGACACGATTTTGACAGGCGTCAAACCCCGATTCAGCATATTCTCTAGGGTATAGACCAATAACAACCCGCCGGGAGATGGCCATGAGCAATCGTAAATCTGAACTTGAAACCCTGAAGGCCGACCTTGAAGCCAGGCTGGTGCGTTATCAGGCTCATCAGCGCCGGGAGACCGGAGCCCTTGACAAGGATTTTGAAGAGCAGGCTAGCCAGACCCAGAACGACGAAGTGGTGGATTCGTTGGAAGTAGAAACCCGGGCAGAGCTTGTTCAGATTGCCCATGCCCTTGATCGTATCAACAACGGTCTTGGGGACGAGTGCGAGAAGTGTGGTGAGGAAATTGACCCCAGACGTTTGCAGGTGTTGCCCTACACCACAGTTTGTGTAGATTGCGCCGCTGATTGAGCAGGCCAGTTCATCGTCCCAAACCAGGGGGTAATACATGACAGCAACGCAGTCTTCGGAGAGCAAGCCTCGGGGTTTACCCAAAAGCCAGGTTATCGGTTTCTTCCTGGGTGTCCTGTTTCTTCTTGTCACCCTTCTGGTGCCAGCGCCGGAGACCATGAGCCCGGAGGCTTGGGCGGCGCTGGGGCTGATGTTGCTGATGGCCACCTGGTGGTCAACCGAGGCCATCCCGATTCCTGCGACCGCATTGCTGCCGATTGTTCTGATTCCGGCCCTGGGGCTGGGGTCGATTGGTCAGGCGACGTCACCTTACGCTAATCCGATCATTTTCCTGTTCCTGGGTGGCTTCACCCTGGGGCTGGCCATGCAGCGCTGGAACCTGCACCGTCGAATAGCCCTGCTTACGCTCAGGGCCGTGGGTGACCAGCCCAAGCGCCAGGTGGCCGGGTTCATGTTGGCCACCGCATTTCTCAGCATGTGGGTCAGCAATACGGCCACGGCCATCATGATGTTGCCCATAGGTTTGTCTGTGGTGGCGATGATGGATAGCTCCAACCCTGAGGGTGTGCGGCGCTATGCAACCGCCTTGCTGTTAGCCATTGCCTATTCGGCGAGTATTGGCGGAATTGCCACCCTGATTGGGACACCGCCCAATGCCTTGTTGGCAGCGTACCTGAGCGAAAATCAAGGCATTTCCGTGGGTTTTGCCCAATGGATGTTGCTGGGTGTACCGGTGTCGGTGGTCATGCTGGTGCTAGCCTGGTGGTGGCTGACCCGGAAGGATTTTGGCATTGGTGGCTCGGCAGATAGCGGGGAGATGATTCAGAATGAGCTGGCGAAACTGGGCTCCATGAGCCGGGGTGAGAAGCTGGTTGCCCTGGTGTTTCTGGTAACGGCGGCCGCCTGGATTTTCCGGCCTTTGTTGTCCGCCAGCCTGATGCCGTGGCTCAGCGATACCGGCATCGCGATTGCGGCTGCCATTGCCATGTTTATTATTCCTGTTAACACCGCCGAGCGGGTGTTTGTGCTGGACTGGGATTCGGCCAACAAGCTGCCCTGGGGTGTGCTCCTGCTATTCGGTGGTGGTCTGGCCATGGCGGGTGTTATCAGTAGCTCAGGGCTGGCGGAGTGGATTGCCCAAAGCCTTGGTGTTGCCGGGGTGTTGCCGACACTGGTCATGATTGTTCTGGTCGCTACTGTCATTATTTTTCTGACGGAAGTGACCAGCAATACCGCCACCGCCGCAGCGTTCCTGCCCCTGTTGGGTGCCCTGGCCATGTCGCAGGGTGTGTCGCCGTTGTTGCTGACGGTGCCTGCGGCCATCGCGGCCAGTTGTGCCTTTATGATGCCGGTAGCGACTCCGCCCAATGCGATTGTGTTTTCCAGTGGCCACATGCGAATTGCCGATATGATTCGAGCTGGTTTTGCCCTGAACATTATTGGCATCATTGTTGTGACCTTCATCAGCTACCTGCTGCTGGGGGTTGTCTTTACCCTCTGATGGGGTAGCTCGCCCATCGGTTTTCCTTCCCCGCGGCCTGTTTCGGATACCTTCCGGAGCGGGCCGGCATTCGTGGTTCCGTCGAGCCTTGAACCAGTTCTCAGTCCTTCCATGTCAGGCCCCTTCTGCAGCGACAGATTTGAGGCACAGTTATCTTTAAGCCGGTCGCGATTTCGGTATCGTACCGTAACAACATGTAACCCGATAAGTTGCACGTCTAATAAAAACAGGGACTTTCCACGATGCTGCTGGTGCTGGCCGGATCCATTCTCACGTTCACTATGGTGCAGGAAGCCACCGAGGTTGAGCCGTTTGATCGGGGCACGATTGTTATCCAGCAGAACGTGGACACCAGTCCGGCGCTGCTACGTTCTGATGTTCGGGTCGAGCCTCTGGTTGAACAGAAATTCCGTAACATCGTCCGTCAGGCATACGACTACAGCTGTGGCAGTGCGGCCCTGACAACCGTCCTGAATTTCTATCTGGGCAGAAACCTGTCTGAACGTCAGGTGATGGAAGGATTGCTCCACTACGGTGAGAGTGAGCGCATTGTTCAGCGCCGGGCGTTTTCAATGTTGGATATGAAACGACTGGTCACCGCCCTGGGTTATCCCTCCGGTGGCTTCCGGGCCAAGATTGATGACCTCATGGAGTTGGACCACCCCGCCATCGTTCCCATCGATCACGCCGGTTTCAAGCATTTTGTGGTGCTTAGGACCATTCGTGACGGGCGGGTATACCTGGCGGATCCTGCCGTTGGCAACATCTCCTTCACGCTCGATCAGTTCGAAGAAAAATGGGACGACAACGTTCTGTTTATCGTTTTTCCGGGTAGTGACAAGCCGCTGGATAACCTTGAACTCAAAGAAGAAGATCTGCGATTTGTGGATGACCAGACAATGACCCTGCTGGCGTTACAGCAAATGCCTGTATTCCATGAATCCACCGAAAGACGTATCCAGAATGTGCTCGAACGTCAGAAAAACAACCCGGACGGCAGCGTAGAGAATACTCGAAAACAGCTGTACTACCGCCGCAACTAATTTTCCGGGTGGCAAGCCCGGAACAGGAATAAAACCAATAAAAGTAGGGAGTCAGGATGAATCGTTGGTTAGTGCGAGGCTTTATCCTTGTTTCCGCCTCGGGTCTGCTTCCGGCCATGTCGATGGCCCAGGATGGCAATGTTGATCAGGCGCGGGAAGCGCTGGCCCGTCAGGAAGGCGATGAGGATGCCACAAGGCAGCTGGAGGAAGTGTTCCAGGCGGCGGAAAAGAACTATTCGCTGCAGAAAAAGGGCACTCACTCCCTGAACTATTCCTTTGACTATTCCTACACCGGTGACCAGCGCCTGGACCTGGCCATTACCAATGGTTCGGTTCGTAATCTCGATGTTGTGCCCTCAGCCACGCACAACTTCACCAACGCTTTCTCCTACGACTATGGCCTGCTGGATAACCTGACTATTGGCACACGTATTCCCCTGGTGGTGAAATACGACACCGAGGACGAGTTGTCAGTCTATGACTTCGGCGACATCTCCTTCACTGGCCGCTGGCAACCCTTCGCTTACGTACCGGGCAAGGTATCAACCACCTTCTTTGGAACGCTGACCTCGAAAACCGGTGTCAGCCCCTATGAAATTGACATCAAGGAGCAGCTGTCCACCGGCAGTGGGTATTACTCCATCGGCGGCGGCCTCAGTATGTCCAAGGTGCTGGACCCTGTGGTGGTCTTCGGCTCGGTCAGTGCTACCTACAATATTGAAGAAGATGGTCTGGAGCAGGTCCGGGGCGCCCGCCTGCTGACCAAGGTTGAGCCCGGCTTCGGGTTGTCCGGTTCTGCCGGCTTTGCCTACTCGCTGTCCTACGACATTTCCCTGAGCATTTCAGCCCAGCTCAGTTACAGCGACGAAACCGTGCTCACGTTCCGCAATGGCGATCAAGCCGTTGCACAAGACCAGATGACCGGCTTTCTGAGCATGTCCCTGGGTACCCGGGTGAGTGACACCACCATCGTCAACACCAGCCTGGGCATCGGGCTGACCGAAGATGCTCCGGATTTCTCCCTGGGTGTATCCCTGCCCATTAATTTCTCCGGCCTCAAAGAGTGATTGGAGCTGCAGACGATTTAAGGGAAGGGAAGAACTTCATGGCACATTTCAGCCAAAAAAAGCAGCTTCTGGGAGCCGTTATCGCTGCATCCCTGTCCTGTGGCGCACACGCGCAGCTGGCCCAGAACCTTACTATTCATCCCAAGGCTCTGGCGTTGGGAAACGCGGTGACGGCGGACCCGCCCGGCATCATGGCGATCCATTACAACCCGGCCGGTTTGACGAGGCTGAAAGATCGTCAGCTTGAGGTAAACCTGCTGAGTATCTATCTGGATATCGATGCTGATTTCATCGCGCCAGATGGTTATGAAATCTTCGGTATCGACGGGCTTGAAATCGACCCGAACACGGGTAAACAGCGGGATCCCGTGGCCAATACGCACAGTCACACCAACAACGTAGCGCTCTACGTGCCAGGGTTCGGGATTCTGAAAGCGCCACCGGGTCCCGCAGTCGCGCCATCTGCTGGCATCAGTATCAATCCTCCGGGGTCAAAACTGACCTTTGCCAACGCCTTCTACCTGCCGCTGGCCGCCGGTTTCTATCGGGACAAGGACGACCCGGGCCGTTACCAGCCCCAGGCCACGGCATTGCAGCGCACCACCTATCTGTCGCCAAGCGTGGGTTATGAAATCAATGACCAGTGGTCGGTGGGTGCGGGTATTCACCTGTCACACATGGGCATTGCGGCCGATCAGTATATGCGTGCCCCCAACATGTTGTTGGGCGTCGCGGAAGTACTTCAGGATGCGTTCAACTGTGAGAGTGGCGATGAGCCCCTACAGCCCTGGCTGGCCCTGTGTGGCGGTAACGTGGGCCCCTGGGATGATATTGGTGCTTTGAGCATCAATGTTCAGGAAACCATATCGCCAACCTACACCCTGGGGGTGCTCTGGGAGCCGAACGACTGGTTTCGCTGGGGGGCAAGCTATACCTCTGAAGCGGACATGAACCTCAAAGGGACGTTCGAGATCCAGTACACCGACGACTGGTCCGGTTTCTGGCAGAGCGTTAACGGTTCGGTATTGGGGGCCATTACCTCAGCCATTCTGAGCCTGCCATCGGGGGCCCCCCGGGAAGCGGGTAACGTCAGTATGGACCTGGTGTATCCGCAGCATTTCCAGACCGGTATCAGTGTCGATGTTCACCCCAAACTGACGCTGAATGCCGATGTGGGTTGGACAGACTACGCCCAGTGGGATGCCTTCGTGTTCCGCTTTGACCGTAATCTGGAGTTCCTGAACGCCGCGCGGATTCTGTCGCCCGACAACGCAACACCGAACACCCTCCGATTGCCGCTGGGCTTCAAGAGTCAGTGGAACTGGGCGTTCGGGGCTGAATTCCATGCGTCATCGCGACTGGACTTACGGGCCGGTGTCGAGATTCGGGACTCAGTCATTCCGGATGACCAGCGCTCGATCATGGCGCCGTTCGGTGGCGCCAACCTCTACAGCATCGGAATGGGGTACAAGTGGGACAAAAAGACCGAGATCGACATGAATCTGTCTTATCTCCACTCCATCGAGACCATTCCGGCCAACACCAGCTGTAACGTGAACTGTGACAACATCACCAACATCATCTATAACCCCTATGCCGGACTGGATATAAAAACCTCGTTGCGGGTGGTTATGGCGGGGCTGAGCTTCCGGACCAAGTTCTGATTGCTGCTGGCGGGAAACGGGTATGACAACGGCTCAATTGAAATGCCTGACGGCGTTCATGGTAGCGATGGTGATGACAGGCTGCCAATCGCCTGGAGCGCCTGCGGGGGAGCGCGAGGGCTACTTCTCCTGGGTGGATGAGCAGGGCCGTGTTCAATACACCCGCATTCCAGACACCGAAGCCAGGCCGACATCTTCGCAGGAGGAGGGCGCCCGTCGCCCCGCCGAGCGCGAGGAACCAGCGCTTGAGCCAGACGCCGAATACACCCTCGACAGCTATCCCGATGGCGATGAGCTGGACAAAGCCGGCAATCTTCGGCCTGGTCAGCGACAACCCTATTTCACCTGGCGAGATGCCGATGGCAATCTCCGTGTCAGCTACTATTCGCCCGACACCCGTAGCGACGTTGAGAAGGGCCTGATTGCGGCGCCTGTAGAGTTGAGCCCCGCGAGCGTTTATCACCGAGGTGAAAGCGCCTTTGCCGAGCCAGTGGAGGGTTACGATCCGGATGCCTTTGCCATACTGGGCGTCGAGCAGGAACCTGAAAGTGAGTTTGAAGCGTTCAGTCGTCACTGTTGTGGCAGTCTGTCGTCCCGCTCCACTCAGACCTGGCAAGAGGGGCGTGAATTCGGCGTCAGGCTTGAGGCGTCGTCCCCGGAACATGATTTTGACACCGGTCGCTCGCCGTTCCAGTTGATAGCCTTGCCTACCCGAGCCACCGTGCCGGCCTTTGTGGCCCGATTGAGAAGTTATGATCACAACGGCCTGGTTATTCCAAGCCTGGCCTTTCTCGACAAGGATTTTCAGCCCGTCCGGCTGGTGACCGATCTGGTCATGGATTACTCACCAGAGACCTGGCGCCGAAGGGGTTATCTGGAGGCCTGGGTGCCGGTGTTCCCGGGCCAGGGCGAGCGTTGGCTGCTGCTTTATACCCGTGAGCAGGATTTGCAGGCTCAAACCGTTGTTGAGACCCGACAGGGTCCGAAGGCGATACCGCACGTCCGGTTTGGGGAGTTCGGTATCGCCACCTTCGAAGATTAACCGCTCAGTCTTCGGGTTTCGACCGGTCCAGCCATTGTTGTGACAACCAGTAGAAGCTGCCCTGGCCGGCGGGGTGGGTGCAGTTGTAGCGGAAGCGCCGGCTTTGCCCGGCTTTGGGAGCCTGAACCCGGACGACGCCGTCAACCACGTCGAAGTCGATCCGGCCCTGGCCGGTGGCAAAGCAGGTGAGCCGGTTGGCATCCAGTTTGTCGCCCAGTGGGAAGGTCAGTAGGGGCGGGTTTTTATCCAGAATACCGTCTGGCAGGTCTTTGGCAGGGGCGGGGAAGCCTTTGCTCAATAGCTTGTCTTTCAGGCTACCAAGCTGGCCGTATGGGTTGGCCATGGGGAACCTGGGCAGGCGTGTCTCGTGTGACCAACGGCCAATGGCACCGGATTGCTGCCCGTAGCCGTACCAGCCTCGCTCCGCCAGTTTGGCTTCCAGGGCTTCGTCATACTCGCCGTAAGGATAGGCAAACATCGGCTCTTCAACGTTCAGTCTTTCCTTGAGAACCTTCTGGGCAACATCCAGGCTGCGGGTTACCCGTTCTGTCCACACGGCTTCGGGTTCATCGATCTTGCGTGCCAGGTGCCCATGGTCTGTGCTGTGGTTGGCAATGGTCACGCTTTCATGGCTACCCAGTTCCCTGAGTTCGTCCCACGTCATGTAGCCCCTTGAACCGATGGCATCAGTATTCACGAAAATCGTATAGGGCATATCGAAACGTTCGAGAAGGGGAGCCGCTGCGCTATAGACGGATTCATAGGCATCGTCAAACGTGATGGCAATCTGCTGGCGGCTATCCAGATCGCCGGCCAATGCCTGCCGGGTACCTTCCAGAAGCGGCACCACCTCCAGTTCCAGGTCTGCGATCATCTGCAGCTGGGCTTCAAACAGTGACCGGGAGGTACTGGTTGATGCCGGCGTACTGTCGTCCACGTGATGGTATTGCAGAACCACCAGATCCGCTTTTGCGCTGGCGCCCGCCATGGAGAGGGCGGTGATCATCATAAGGAACGTAAACCATTTGATCATGATCGTCGTCTGTCCTGAATATCGGTTAAATGGATTATGCGTAGTGTGCTTTCAAGACCGAAAAGGCCTCATTAAGTTTCTGGACTGCTTCGGTATTGCCGCCCCGGTCGGGGTGAGCCTGCATCACCAGCTTGCGAAACCGCTGTTTGATCGGGGAGAAGTGTTCAGGCAGTTCGGTAAAACCGAGTGTTCCGGCGGCCTCTGATACCGCCGGCAGGTCTGGCCGTGTGCGGCACTGCCCACGCCAGAAGTTATCCATCATCTGGTGGATGGTTGCTTCGGGCATATGATACTGGGACAGATCCAGATAGAACGCCCTGAGTTTGTCTTCTTTCCCCGGCAATCCATCACCAGCAACGGTTTGCTGTTGGGTAATGGTCAGGCGCAACGGTGAAATCAGCAGCGACTCCCCACCGGGAGCCAGTTGGTCCCGCAGTCGGTAGAGTACGTGAAAGAGCAGAAAATGCACCGGGTAGAGCTGATCCGGTTCGTGGTAATTGACGCTGCCAATCAGCGCCCAGGGTTCTGCCTGAAGCGCCTTGATCAGCTCCAGCTCACTTAATCCGCCTGGCCCCACCTGGCGTAGCTCATGCTCTACCGCCACCAGCAAGTGCTCGGTGTGTTGCTCCAGCCATCGCAGTTCTGAGCTGGCGACAGTGGTGTCCGCTTCTGGTGCCGTCACGTTTCGGGAAGTCATCATGACTTCATGGTAAGCGACTCAGCCCTGGCTTGAAAGTTTTGCCACAGCGGGCAGCCCGCCCAAGAAAAGGTCCGTGGAAAAGCTGGCCGCTCTTTGTGCCTCATCCTGGCCCTGTTCCGGTTCCTTGTGAGCTCGCTTGGCTACCAGCATACTGACGTCATAGGCGACCCCGAAGAAAGCTGCGCAGAGGTACTCCGAGTCAAGGTCTGGCAACAGGCTGCGGTCAATGGCGTCACGAACGTCTTCTTCCAGTGACAACATGGCCAGGCCAAGGATGTCGGAGCCGAACAGGTCCCGCAAAGCGCGCTGGTTCTGGTGCGCCAGTTCGTAGATCACCGGATCCCTGGCGGTTGCGGAATAGAGCGCCAGATAGGCGTAGTAGATAAAGTCGCGAGTCGAACTGGCGGCCCGACGATAGCGGCTCATGTCTTCGTTCAGATGGGTCAGGAAATCCGTCAGAAGGGCGGCAAAGATGTCTTGTTTGCTGGAGAAATAATTGTAGAAAGTGCCCGCAGCCAGGCCGGTTCTGCGAACCATGTCGCGGATGGTGGAGTTGTCGTAGCCGTTTTCGCGAAAGCACTCCCTGGCGGCGACGAGTATGGCGTTGCGGTTACGGATTCGGTTCAGTGCCCGTTTTCCGCCAACGGCGTCGTTCAATTTCAACATATCCATGTTGCTATCCTGTCCCTGTTACTTTGTGACGCGTATAATTGCCCGCTCACTTATCCTGTGAACGTGCGAGAGTATGTCCCAAGCAATGACCGCCAATCCCGAACCGACCGCTGTTTCTGAGCAGGATCGTCGCCAGAAACTGGAACTGAACAAACTGCAGAAGCGCCTGCGCCGGGAAGTCGGGCAGGCCATTGCCGATTTTTCGATGATCGAAGCCGGCGATAAAGTCATGTGCTGCCTGTCCGGTGGCAAGGATTCCTACGCCATGCTGGATATCCTGCTGAACCTGCAGAAAAGCGCGCCGGTCGACTTCGAACTGATTGCTGTGAACCTTGACCAGAAACAGCCAGGTTTCCCTGAGCATGTCCTCCCGGAATACCTGAAATCGCTGGGTATTGAGTATCACATCATCGAAAAAGACACCTACAGTATTGTTAAGGAAAAAGTTCCTGAAGGGAAGACCACTTGCGGACTGTGTTCACGCTTGCGCCGGGGAATTCTCTACAATTTTGCGGAAGAGCACGGTGTCACCAAGATTGCGTTGGGCCACCACCGGGACGATATGCTCGAAACCCTGTTCCTGAACATGTTCTACGGGGGCAAGCTCAAGTCCATGCCGCCGGTCTTGCACAGTGATGACGGCCGCAATACCGTGATTCGTCCGCTGGCGTATGCCCGCGAGAAGGACATTGCCCGGTACGCCTCCCTGCGTGAATACCCCATTATTCCGTGTAACCTGTGCGGCTCACAGGAGAACCTTCAGCGCCAGGTGATCAAGGAAATGTTCCAGACGTGGGACAAGCAGCATCCGGGCCGCCTGGAAACCATGTTCAGGGCTTTGTGCAACGTAGAACCTTCACACCTGGCTGATCCGAATCTATACGATTTCAAGGAAGGCAAACGTTTGGGGGGCAAGCGCCAGGCGGTTCAGACTGCGAGCCCTGAGCCGGACTACGGCCGCCTGGATGTGCTGAATCTCTGAGCCTCAGCTCAGTGCATCAGTGCCTGGAACGGAAGCGTCCATAAACCGAACAGGATAAGCAGCGCTCCACTGATTTTGCGGAAACCCCGGTTGCCCTGAAGGTTGCGAATCCAGTTGGCGGCGTAACCGGTGGCCAGCATCGACGGAAGGGTGCCAAGACCGAAGAACAGCATGGTCAGGGCGGCAGAGCCAATCGTGGGTTGCAGGGCCGCCCAGCCCAGAGTGCTGTAAACCAGACCGCAGGGTAACCAGCCCCAAAGCGCGCCCAGGGCCAGGGCTTGGCCGGGATTGTTGACGGGAACAAAGCGGCGGGTAAGCGGGGCCAGTCGTTTCCACACCGGGGCCCCCACCTTCTCAACAAATCTGATTCCCTGCCACCATTGGCCCATCGACAGCCCCATACAGATCAGCAGCAGCCCGGCCAGGGTCATTAATAACAGTGCTGCCCAGCGCCACTGGCCCGCCGCGCTGGTACTGAAAATGGCGATCAGAGCGGCAATCAGTGCGTAGCTGCCCACCCGGCCAAGATTGAAGGCCAGCAACATCACCGTCTGGCGAAGCCGAAAGCCCTTGCCTACCGGCAGGGTCATGGACAGCGAGGCACTGATCCCACCGCACATCCCTAGACAATGGGTGCTGCCCAGCAGCCCGATCAGAAAAGCACTGGAGTAACTGAGGTAGAGTTCAGGCTGCATTCAGGCTTTGTCTTCCGGGTCGCTCTGCTTCGAAGAAGGCTCGGGATTGGTTTCGTCTGAACGGGCTTTATCCTGACGAGCTTCGTCGGGAATCATGTCTTTGTCGTCGTCGTAGAGAATCCGGTGCGCAGGGCCTTCCAGATCATCGTATTGGCCGTTCTTCACCGCCCAGGAAAACAGCACTACCCCCAGCGCCACCAGAATCAGCATCAGGGGGACCAGGAACATGACTATCTGCACAATGCGCTCCTAAACGATAAATAGATGATTACGGTATCAAGCCGCAGCATGAGAGCCAACCGTATCAGGTTCCTGGCCAGACCTCTTTGAGGATGAGCCGAGCCGCAAGGCATTGAGTACGACCAAAAGAGAGCTGGCCGACATACCGATTGCCGCCATCCACGGAGTGACCAGGCCTGCTGCTGCCAGGGGCAGGGCGGCGACGTTGTAGGCAAACGCCCAGAGCATATTCTGCCGAATGATCCGGCGGGTCTGCTGGCTTGCTTTGATCGCCTCCAGTAGTTGCATCAGTTGACCGTTCATCAGCACCGCATCGGCTTTTAGCTGGGTCAGGTCGGCGGCGGTGCCCATGGCCACCGAGATACCCGCGCCGGCCATGGAGGGCAGGTCGTTCAGGCCATCGCCCACCATCATTACCTTGTGGCCTTCAGCGCGAAGTTGATCGAGCACCTCCAGCTTCTGTTCCGGTGAGGCTTCGCCAATCGCCGTTTTGATACCCAGTGCCCCGGCAACCTGCTGAACATGAGCCGATCGATCACCGCTGAGCAGCAGTGTCCGTATACCGGCCTTATGAAGAGCCTTGATTGCCAGCGCGGCATCTTCGCGGATCTGATCGTCCAGTTGGAAGCTCGCAAGCCACTGGTCTGGGGTGGCAAGCCATATTTCCATGCCTGAAGCGGTTTCCGTATGGGGCGGCGGAGCGGAAGTATTCTGCTCAACGAATGCCTTATGGCCGATGAACACCGGCTGGCCATTAAAGGTTCCAGACAAGCCCCCGCCCAAATGGTTGTTCACATTCTCCACGGCCACCGATGCACATTCGTGGAAAACTCTGGCGATCGGATGTTCGGAGTATTTTTCCAGACCTGCGGCCAGTTTCAGGCAACTGGCCGCGTCCATATCGCTAAAGGCCTGGCTGCCGGTCAGGGTGAGTTCGCCGCGGGTCAGGGTGCCGGTTTTATCAAACACCACGGTGTCGATGCTGTTCAGGGATTCCAGCGTGTGACCCTTGGTTGGCAGAAAGCCGAGTTTGCGTAAACGCATGGTGGCTGAGGTGAGTGCTGTTGGTGTTGCGAGAGAGAGGGCGCAGGGGCAGGTAACCACCAGCACGGACAAGGCGATGTCGAAGGCGTTACCGGCGCCGGCCAGAACCCAGCCAGCCCAGACCAGAGGCGTCAGTATCAGCACCTGGCGAATAAACTTCCCGGCGATGCGATCTGCCAGGCGAGCCGCGGGAGGTTTCTCAGACTGCACCCGGTCCAGTATCCGGAGAATACCGGAAAGCCGGGTTTCCGCACCGGCTTTAACCACCCGGATATCCAGCGGATTCTCGCCGTTGATGCTGCCGGCATGTACGGTGTCGCCGGGGCCTCGCGATTCGGGCAGGTATTCGCCGGTCAAGGCTGCTTCGTTGAGGGTGGATTCACCGGAAACGATCTCTCCGTCTACCGGCAGTGTCTCGCCCGGGCGTACACGGATAATATCGCCAGCTTTGACTTCGTGGGCCGGCACCAGCTCTGTTTCGCCATCGCGTACCATGGCGGCGACGGTTGGCTGGAATCCGCCCAGGGCGCCGCCTGTCAGGCCTGCGCGGTAACGGGCCTGCACTTCCACATAGCGCCCTAGCAGCAGGAAGAAGGTGAACATGCACACGGATTCGAAATACACCTCTTCGCCACCGAACACGGTCACCCAGGCACTGGCGACATAGGCCAGGCCGATAGCAATGGCCACAGGTACATCCATGGTCAGATGCCTGGTGGAAAAGTCACGCCAGGCATTCTCGAAAAACGGCCGCGCACTGTACAGCAACACCGGCGTTGCCACGATCAGACTGAACCATCGAAAGAAACTGACGTATTCTGCAGATAACTCACTGATCAGCTCAAAATAGAGCGGGAACGCCAGCATCATGGTCTGGAACGAACCGGCGCCGGCAACCAGCAACCGGATCAGCATGGTGCGGTGTTCGGCTTTCAGGGTCTGTTCTGCTTCGTCGGCCTGGTAGGGGCGCGCGCTGTAGCCAAGCTGATGGATGGCAATCAGCAGATCGCTCAGGCGGGTCTGATCCTGGGCCCACACCAGGCGCGCCCTCTGGGTGCTGTGATTGATCGAGAATGCCTGGACACCGGGTTGTTGTTTGAGGTGGTTTTCGAGCAACCAGATACAGGCCGCGCAGGTGATGCCGCTGATCAACAGGTTCGCTTCCTGCCCGCCTTTTACCGGGACCACGAAGGATTTCTGAACCAGCGGGTGGTCCAGTTCTTTCAGACGATCGGTTTCTGAACGGGTCAGCTCTCGCGGGGTAACGGCGGGTTCTGTGCGAAACTGATAAAAGCCCGTGAGCCCCTCGTTATGAATGGTTTCGCACACAGCCTTACAACCCTGGCAACAGAAGGGCCGGGTTTCGCCGTCAAGTTCCAGCGTTATCGCCGGGTGCCCGTCCGCTGGCTCACCGCAATGGAAGCATTTCAGGGCGCTCACCCCTGGGTAGAGCTGGACGCTTTCAGGGCGATTTTGTTAGACGCCGGCAGCCAGAATTCACCTTTCACTCGCCAGTCGTTGTCCGGGCCTTGTAAGTCGTAATACCAGCGTCCATCCATGCTCTCGACCAGGTTGCCGGCGTACTCGCCAGCGCCCAGCTTACGAAACTGGATAGTGCGGTCCAGCTCGGACATGGTTGGATGGTAAAGGTTGAGAATAAGATAAGGGTAATCGGCGGCACCTTCGTTGGTTTCCAGCGTGAGATGTGCCGAGCGTGCTTCAACTGTGAGACCGCCCTTGAGGCCCAGGTCCAGGGCTTTCTGGTCCCTGGCAATGGCCATATTGATACCACGCCCTTCGCGGGAGTAATCGTCGGTCACCATGGAAGGGGAGAGTATGGTGCCCACTGTCAGGATGGTTGTGCCGGAAAAAATCGCAGCGATCGGGAATATCGTCAAAAACCAGAACCAGGGTTGGCGATACCAGGGAGCTACGGGTGTGTTGTCAGTCATTACGCAATCAACTCTTGTCAGTGTATCGGGTCTCGGGTCAGGATATTCTATCGTGGCCTTGGACCAACAAAACGGCTTTCAGTTTCAAGAATCAGTGATGGATCTGTTTCAGATTCCGCATAGAAACGGATGGTGTTATTGGTATCCGGGATGGATTCCGGTGGAACATCCACGACGGTCGGCAGCGTACGGATTTCAGAGCTGGCGACAATAACGCTGGTGGTCGTCAGAATCCGGATGCCATCGAGCCCCTCGACCGACAGGTTGAAGGTCTGCGGAACTTCCGACATGTTCTGGATTTTTATTGTGTAGGAGTTCTCAACGTGGCCCTCGCCATTGAAACTGAACAGGGCGCCTCGGTCACGCAGTACGTCCATTTTGGCCGGTACCCGCGTTACCAGGGTGAAAATAATCGCTCCGATCATCAGGGTCAGAACCGCACCGTAGCCAAAGGTCCTTGGCCGCAGAAGCTTGGAGGTCTTGCCTTCCAGCTCGTTCTCGGTGGTGTATCGGATCAGGCCCTTGGGATAGTCCATTTTCTCCATGACTTCGTCGCAGGCGTCGATACACAGGGCGCAGCCGATGCATTCATACTGAAGACCGTCCCGGATATCAATGCCGGTCGGGCAGACCTGAACGCATTGACCGCAGTCAATGCAGTCGCCAAGCCCGACTTCGGCCGGGTTGACGGCTTTCTTGCGACCACCGCGGGGCTCACCCCGGTTTGGGTCATAGGAGACAATCCGGGTGTTCGGGTCGAACATGACAGACTGGAAACGGGCATACGGGCACATGTACAGGCAAACCTGCTCGCGCATCCAGCCTGCGTTAAGGTAGGTAGCCACAGTGAAAAACGCCACCCAGAAATAGGCCCAGCCGTTGGCCTGAAGGGTGAACAGGTCAACGATTAACTCCCGGATCGGATAGAAGTAACCGACAAATGTCAGGCCCGTTGCCAGGGCAACGAACAGCCACAAGCTGTGCTTGATGGTTTTCTTGGTGACCTTTTCCGTCGAATTGGGTGCTTTGTCGAGCTTCATTCGCTTGTTGCGGCTGCCCTCAACTTTCTCCTCAATCCACATGAAGATGAAGGTCCAGACCGTCTGGGGGCAGGTATAGCCGCACCAGACCCGGCCAAACAGGGTGGTAATGAAGAACAGGCCAAAGGCACAGATAATCAGCATGCCCGAGAGCAGAAAAAAGTCTTTGGGGAAGAAGGTCACGCCATACAGGTGAAATTCCCGTGCCGGCAGATCAAAGTGAATCAGCGGCTGGCCATCGAGTGTTAGCCACACAAATAGAAAGTACATACCCATGAGCAGTGTCAGGCTGACGTTGCGAATTTTCTGGAACGTGCCTTTGACTTCTTTGACGTAAATCTTCTTGCGGCTGGCGTAGAGATCGACGGTTTCCGGCTGGTTTTTTTTATTGGAGGGCTCGGAGGAAGGGTCTACCTGGGTGACCGGAATTTCATTGCTCATGGGTACCTCCCGAAAGATGTAGTGCTGGGAGCGGGCCTCGGAGGGTCAGCTGATCTTCTCAAGCCTGCACCCGCTGGGCAGGTGCAGGGTTGAGAAGACCGGGCCGGGATAGCCCCGGCCGGTCTGGCTCAGTTCGACAGGCTGTAAACGTAGGCTGCCAGGATCTGGATCTGATCGTCTGTCAGACGGCCTTCCTGAGCTGGCATCTCGTTCTGGCGACCGTGTTCGACGGTCTCCCGGATCCACTCGTAGGTAGAGCCGTACAGCCAGATGTTGTCGGTCAGGTTGGGCGCACCCATGGCAGTCATGCCGGTTCCATCGGCACCGTGACAAGCCGCGCAGGCCTGCTGGTAAACCGCTTCACCCGCTTTTGCAGCCTCGGCATCCCGCTCACGACCACTGTAGCTGAGTACAAAATTAACCACCTGATCAACCTGCTGGCTGGTCATGTTGGGCATGACACCCTTGGCCGGCATGTTGCCCTGACGACCTTTGGCGATGCTGTGCCAGATTTGCTCGGGTTCACCGCCCCACAGCCAGTCGTCGTCGGTCAGGTTGGGGAAGCCTACCTGGCCTCTAGCCGCTGTACCGTGGCACACCGAGCAGTTGTTGGCATATAAACGCTGGCCGATCTTCATGGCGTCTTCGTTCTGTGCCAGCTCCGGGATCGGGGTATCGCCAAACTGGGCATAGATTTCACCATACCTGGCATCGGCTTTTGCAACTTCCGCTTCCCACTGGTTAGTGGAAGTCCAGCCCAGCAGGCCTTTATAGTTACCCAGGCCCGGGTAGAGTGCCAGATAGCCCAATGCGAACACGCAAGTAGCAACGAACAGGTAGAACCACCACTTTGGCAGCGGGTTGTCATACTCTTCGATGCCATCAAAGGAATGGCCCATTGTGCGATCGGTTTCGGTATCGGTCGTCTGACTCTTGCGGGTGGCCCAGAGCAGCCACCAGCAGCCAAAGACGGTACCGAGCACGATCACGCTGATCCAGATGCTCCAGAAGGTACTCATTGTTTCTTCTCCGTTTTTTCCTGTTCGAGCGTACGCTTGGCTACTTCATCGTCGTCATCGGAGAAGGGCAGCTTTGAGGCTTCCTCATTCGCCTTCTTTCGGTGGGCGCTGAACGCCCACCAAATGATGCCGAGAAAAATCGCCATGATGACCAGCGAGTGTATGCCGCGTAACTCATTAATATCCATGGGATCACCGTTTGTCTGAAATCACAGTACCCAGCTGTTGCAGGTATGCGACCAGTGCTTCGATTTCAAACTTGCCTTCGATGTCTGAGGCAGCACTTGCTACCTGCTCGTCGGTATAAGGCACGCCGAGGGTCTGCAGTGTTCTCATTCGGGCTTCGATGGTGGTGTGCTTCACACGGTTATCAAACAGCCAGGGGAATGCCGGCATGTTGGACTCAGGCACCACGCTGCGCGGATCGTACAGGTGCTGGCGCTGCCAGGCATCGGAGTAACGAC
This sequence comes from Marinobacter sp. GH_1, assembly GCF_048595985.1. Lineage (NCBI taxonomy): Bacteria > Pseudomonadati > Pseudomonadota > Gammaproteobacteria > Pseudomonadales > Marinobacteraceae > Marinobacter > Marinobacter sp. GH_1. The sequence goes on from NZ_CP184460.1 coordinate 1,860,859, forward strand.
CACCCACGCGGGCCAGGTCAGGACCGGTGCGCTTGGATCCCCACAGGAACGGGCGGTCATAAACGAACTCGCCCGCCACGGAGTAGTGGCCATAACGCTCGGTTTCCGCCCGGAACGGGCGAATCTGCTGGGTATGGCACACGTGGCAGCCCTCGCGGATGTAGATGTCCCGGCCTTCCAGTTCCAGTGCGGACAGCGGTTCCAGGCCATCAACGGGCTGGTTCACGTCCTTCTGGAAGAACAGGGGCACTACTTCGGCCAGAAAGCCGCCGCTGATGACCACCACAATCAGGACGATCATCAGGCCAAGGTTCTTTTCTACTATTTCGTGTCTCATCTGGTCTCTCCCCTTACGCCGCTTGAACGGCAGCGTTGTCCTGTGCTGCGGCTTCTTTCTGGCGTACGGTCATGTACACGTTGTAAGCCATGATCAGCATGCCGGCCAGGAAGATGGCGCCACCAATAAACCGGACGAAATAGCCGGGGTAGGACGCTTCCAGAGATTCAACGAAGCTGTAGGTCAGAGTGCCGTCTTCGTTAACGGCGCGCCACATCAGGCCCTGCATGATGCCGTTAACCCACATGGCAACGATGTACAGGACGGTACCAACAGTAGCCAGCCAGAAGTGAACGTTGATCAGCGCACTGCTGTACATGGCTTGCAGGCCCCACAGTTTCGGGACCAGGTGATAGACGGCGCCGATACTGATCATGGCTACCCAGCCGAGGGCACCGGAGTGCACGTGGCCGATGGTCCAGTCAGTGTTGTGGGACAGTGCGTTAACGGTCTTGATGGACATCATCGGGCCTTCGAAGGTCGACATGCCGTAGAAGGACAGGGAGACCACCAGGAACCGCAGGATCGGATCGGTACGCAGTTTGTGCCAGGCGCCAGACAGGGTCATCATGCCGTTAATCATGCCGCCCCAGGACGGAGCCAGCAGGATCAGGGACATCACCATGCCCGCAGTCTGTGCCCAGTCAGGCAGGGCAGAGTAGTGCAGGTGGTGGCCGCCGGCCCACACATAGGTGGTGATCAGCGCCCAGAAGTGCACGATCGACAAGCGGTAGGAATAAACCGGACGGTTCGCCTGCTTGGGTACGAAATAGTACATCATGCCCAGGAAGCCGGCGGTCAGGAAGAAGCCAACGGCGTTGTGGCCGTACCACCATTGCATCATGGCGTCAGTGACACCCGCGTACGCCGAGTAGGATTTCCAGGCGGTAGCTGGCAGGGCCATGTTGTTACCGATGTGCAGAACTGCCACGGTAATGATGAATGCGCCGTAGAACCAGTTGGCCACATAGATGTGCGGTGTGCTGCGCTTCATCACGGTGCCGAAGAACACCAGAGCGTAGGTTACCCACACGATGGCAATGGCGATATCAATCGGCCATTCCAGCTCTGCGTATTCCTTGGAAGACGTGATGCCCAGTGGCAAGGTAATGGCGGCCGATACAATGATCGCCTGCCAGCCCCAGAATGTGAACGCTGCCATACCATCGGAGAACAGGCGGGCCTGACAGGTCCGCTGTACTACGTAGTAAGAGGTAGCAAACAGGGCACTTCCACCAAAGCCGAAGATGACGGCGTTGGTGTGCAGCGGCCGCAGGCGACCGAAGTGAGTCCAGGGCAGATCGAGGTTGAGGGATGGCCAAACCAGCTGTGCTGCAATCAGCACACCCAGAGCCATGCCTACAATACCCCATACCACTGTCATGATGGCGAATTGTCTCACCACCTTGTAGTTGTATGTCAGGTTTGCATTTACTGTGCTCATAGCCTTACCAATGGGTTTAGGATGGGGAAATATGCGGGCGCAAGTATGGAGAAACCATTAGGCCTTTGCAATGATTCAGGTCAACTCCTGACATTCGTCAAATCCGCTGGAATCAGCAGTTTGGCCAGTAGTTTGCAAGGCTCAAACCGCGTTACAAAAGCACCTTGAAGGTTTCCACTCGGTCGCTAATGATACCGCCTGACAGCGAGGAGGTGAATGTTGTGAACCGGATTAAGACCAAAGACTATGGCAACGGTGCCAAAAGTATCATGTTGCTGGCCCATGGGGCCGGAGCTCCCATGGACTCTTCCTTTATGGAGATGCTGTCGGCGGCTCTGGAGCGGCAGGCGATTGCAACGGTAAGGTTTGAGTTTCCGTACATGGTTCGGCGGCGGGAGGATGGCCGAAAGCGGCCACCGGACAGGATGCCTGTGTTGCTGGATTCGTTTCGGGCAGAGGTGGCAGGGGTGCGGGAGGAAGTCGGGCCCGGTTGTCCGGTGCTGGTCGGGGGCAAGTCGATGGGTGGGCGCGTTGCCTCTATGCTGGCCAGTGAAGAGGCTCTGGATATCTCGGGGGTTGTCTGTTTTGGCTACCCGTTTCATCCCCCCGGCAAGCTCGACCGGTGGCGCATTGATCATTTCTCGTTCATCTCTTGCCCCCTGATGATTGTTCAGGGCACTCGGGACCCTTTCGGAAAACCTGATGAGATTGCGGCCCAGGGAGAGCTACAGGGTCTTTCCCGGCTGTGTTGGCTGGATGGCGGAAATCACGATTTCCAGACGCCGGCAAAGCATCCGGACACTCAGGCGATGCTCATTGAGCGGGCTGCCGTTGAGACTGGCCGGTTCGTTCAGGAATTGCTGGCGGGCTCGGGGGCAGGTTGAGCCAGGGTTATCGCATCCCTGCCGGCAGCCTTGGACTGGTAGAGGGCGTTATCGGCCCGCCGGAAAAGGCTGTCTGGCTGCTCATCGACTCCCAGGGCTGCGATGCCGGCGCTGACGGTCAGGCTGATCATTTCGCCATCGGGAGCGGCGATGCGGGCGTCCCGAACCGCATCAAGAATGTCCTGGCATAGCTTTGAGGCGCCAGCAGAGTCTGTGCCTGGGAGCAGAAGGGCGAATTCCTCACCGCCGAACCGGACCGCGACATCTCGGGGGCGCTTGACCTGTTCCTTCAGGCTGGTGGCGATGTGTCTGAGGCATTTATCCCCGAAATCATGACCCCAGGTGTCGTTGATTCGCTTGAAATGGTCGGCATCGACCAGTGCCAGTGACAGCGGCTGGCCGGTCCGGCGCGCCTCGCGGCAGAGTTCCGGTAGCAGATTATCCATGTGCCGGCGATTGTAAAGCCCGGTCAGGGCATCGTTCAGGCTGAGGGATGCCAGTTTCCGGTTGGCCTGCTCCAGTTCTCGCATGGTGTTACGCAACTGGGCGGTGCGCTCGTGAACCTTGAACTCCAGTTCTGTGCGCGCCTGATGCTCGATGTCCAGCAACTTCTGGTTCAGCAGGCGCCAGCGCTGCACCATGGCGTAGTTCAACAGGACAACCTGGCCCCCAACGGCGGCTTGCATCATGACTTCACGGGCAAGGTAATCGCCCAGGTAACCAAAAGCGGCCATGGCATAGGCCAGGGCGCCAACCACCATGATCAACCAGGCGGCGATATACCAGAATGCGGGCAAGTAGCCCTGGCGCCAGCGGATGGTTGCGATAATTGACAGTGCGGCAATCACCATCAGTGCATGGGCTGTATTGAGCAGAATGGATTTCGAATAGGGCAGCAGGAAGGTCAGGGCCAGAAAGCCCACCGCAGACCAGACAAGCCCCCGGAGCACAGATTCCGACAGCGTGCCGGCTCCGACATCGAGGAATGACCAGCCAAACAGTGTCATGGCAGCTGAGCAGATGATCAGGGTAAGCGGGATCGAGAGGTTTGCCAGCTGGGCACTCTCCGGCCAGAAATACTGATTGGCGAAACCGCCCATGGCAAACAGAAACATGGCCATGGAGCTAATATAGAACGCGTTGTAGAAGTAATACCGGGTGCCGGAGCTGAAGAACAGCAACAGGTTGAACGCCGCGAGGATCAGCAGTGCGCCATAGAACAGGCCATGAATCAACGTCAGGTGGTTACTTTCCGCAATGACTTCTTCCGGTGTCATCAGGGCAAGGGGCACATTCAGCGCCCCACTGCTGTGAACCCGTATAGTGATGGTCCGATGTTCGGACGGATCCAGTGTGACCGGCAACAGGTAATAACGGTAATCTATGCCCCGGGTGGCAAACGGCAGTGAGTCACCTGTGGCCAGCGGTGGCGCGGCTTCGGTGGTGGCATCCGGGCTACCCGGCAGGTGGCGTTGCTGCCAGAAGGTGATTTCATCCAGTAGCGGGTAGTTGAGCTTCAGATACCAGAGTGTCCGATGGGCGCCCGGGTTGCCGACGTTCAATTGAATCCAGTACACAGAGTCGGTGTGGCTGAAAACAAGATCATGACCATTGGCCGGGCTCCACGGCATATCGGCTGGCAACTCCGATGGATTTTTTGCGTCGTGGGCGGGTTCCCCGGGGCGTGCTGCATGAAAGCACAGATGCCGATTAATGGCGCTCCGGGCCTCGGGGTTGGTGGCCTGAAGTGTCGGGCACGGTTCCGCCGCCATGCTGTAACCGGGCATAATGCCGGCAAAGGCCAGCAGGCCAAGCATCAGCAGGGCGCAGAATCGAGGCGTCATCAACGGGATCCCGTGTCGAATGAAGGCGGAAGTGTAGCCATAGTGAACAATCCCTGCTGTTAAACAGGTTCAAGTTTCTTATTTGTCAGGGTGTCAGATTCCTGACAATTGTGATTAAAAAGGTGATAGATGCAACAGGTTATGCTGGTGTGCCGCCCCGGATTCGAAGCCGAAGCGGGCCAGGAACTAACGGACCAAGCCGCCCTGAGGGGCGTGTTTGGCTATTTTCAGCCGGTCCGCAACAGCGGGTTGGTTCGCTTCACCATTGGCAGTGAAGATAGCCCGGAGCAATTGATGGGCCGTCTGCCGTTATACGAACTGGTGTTTACACGGGACTGGTTCGTTATCCTGGGCGATTGCGTGTTGCCAGCGCAGGATCGGGTTGGGGCTGTGGTCGGGTTTCTGCGAGACCAGGGCTGGACAGGTGCCGCCTGTGCCCGGTTAGAGGTGCGTTTGCCGGAGAATAATGATGACCGGGACCTCGGCAACTTTTCCCGGAAGTGGGTGGCGCCGTTATCCAAGGGCTTGCGGGGCGCAGGGTTGCTGCAGCAATCCGCGGGCGCACAAGCCAGGGAACGCCTGGAAATACTGCTAGCAGACTTTGGCACCGCCGTGGTTGGTTACAGCCTTGTTGGTAACCGGTCGCCGTTCCCCGGGGGCGTGCCGAGGCTGAGGTTGCCGGCATCGGCACCGAGCCGTTCGGCGCTGAAATTGGAGGAAGCCTGGAAGGTGTTTTTGCCCGAGGATCGCTGGCTCGACTACCTTGGTGGCGGTAAGAAAGCTGTGGACCTGGGGGCTGCCCCTGGCGGCTGGACCTGGCAGTTGGTAAATCAAGGCATGATGGTGACGGCCGTTGATAACGGCCCGATGAATCCGGAGCTGATGGCCAGCGGCCATGTTGAGCACATTGAAGCCGATGGCTATGCCTGGCGCCCGAAGCGCGCGGTTGACTGGATGGTGTGTGACATTGTCGACAAACCGCGCCGCACCGCCCGGATGGCGGTGGACTGGCTGGCAGACAGGCTGTGCCGCTATACGGTATTCAACCTGAAGCTACCGATGAAGAAGCGTTACGACGAGTGGTTGGTGTGCCAGGACATACTGGTGCGCGGCCTTGAGGAGGCGGGCCTGAATTGCCACATACGGGCCCGCCACCTGTATCACGATCGAGAGGAAATTACCTGTTTTATCGAGCGCCTGGACTGAACTGGGCGCTCAGGGCATGGGGCTTTGTTCAAGAACGGTGATGACTTCGTCACGGTCCATCATGGGCACCAGTTCTGCCATCAGCTCACGCCGTTCCAGGGAGTGGTACCAACGATCCCAGTCTGCTTCGGAGCGCCAGTTGGCAAGGGTGATACGGTGGTTCGGGTCATGGCTGTCGACCAGCGTTTCACCTGAAATAAAACCGGGTGTGCTCACGGCCTGTTGCAGTACCATACGGGAACGCTCCTCATAGGCGGCTTCCAGAGATTCTGCGATGTGTCGTTCAATCAAAACCCGAATCATGCAATTGGTCCTTTATTTTCGTTGCTGTAAACAATAATTTAGCACCGGATTCTGAAAATCACGAGAACTGGAGGTGGCTGTTGTGACAACCCTGGAGTTTAAAGCCGAGCTGGACGCTCGAGGGCTGTTCTGCCCGGAACCGGTAATGATGCTGCATACCCGGATTAACGACGTGGAGGTGGGGGAAGTCTTACGCGTTGTCGCGACAGATCCATCCACCACACGTGATATTCCCCGTTTTTGTCAGTTCCTGGGACACGAGCTGCTGAGTCAACAGGAATTGGACGAGGAATTCCATTTCCTGATTCGCCGTTGTGAGAGCTGAGCAGACCACTCAGCTCTCTCGGGCCACCTTGTCAAGGTGCTCCAGGAACTGGCGGCGGTTCATTTCCCCCAGTACTCTTGCTTCCTGAAGTTCTTCTCCGCTCGTTCGATAGAACAGAATCGCCGGTGGCCCGAACAGGCCCAGCTCATCCAGCAGGGCCTGTTGCGCGCGAGTATTGTCGGTCATATCAATCTGCAGCAGAGTGTAGGGTGCCAGGGCCTGGATCACGTCCTGATCGCTGAACACATTCCGCTCCATGACCTTGCACGACACACACCAGTCTGCGTAGAAGTCGAGCACGACAGGTTGTTGGTTGGCGCGGGCATCGGCCAACATGGCGCGAATCTGCTGCGGATCTTCGACGCGCTGGAAGGCCGCATGGCTGGAACCACCGCCCTGGGCCTGGCCCGCGGAAGCGGTGAAAGGCGCCAGCGGTTTCAGAGGATCATTTGCACCGCCGACAGCGCCCGCAAGAAGCGCCAGGCCATAGGCGAACATTACCAGGCCGAGGCCCTTGCGGGTCCGCTGCCAGCCGGCCCTTGCAGCATCAAAGGCGCCCAGTTGAACGCCGGTGATAGCGATCAGCAGGCCCCACATGGTCAGGCCTGCCCAGGCCGGCACCATACGCTCCACAAGCCAGATGGCCACAGCCAGCAGCATTACGCCGTAAAAGTGCTTTACCGTTGTCATCCACTGGCCCGAGGTGGGCAGCAGCTTGCGGCCACCAACGGCAACAAGTATCAGCGGCACCCCCATACCCAGCCCCAGTGCAAGCAGGGCAACGCCACCGATGACGGCGTCCTGGGTAGTCGAAATGTACAGCAGGCTGCCTGCCAGGGGGGCCGAAACACAGGGCGATACAATCAATGCAGACAGCGAGCCAACACCGAAAATGCTGACCACCCGGGTACCGGTGAGTTTCTGGCTGGCATCGTTCAGCGACTCCCGGATAAACCGGGGTAACTGGATTTCGAACAGATCAAACATGGCAAGTGCAAATATTACGAATAGCGCAGCGAACACGCCGAGTACCCAGGGAGACTGGAGTTGTGCTTGCAGATTGAAACTGGCTCCCAGCAGCCCGGTAATCACACCCGCGGCGGCGTAGGTAAGCGCCATGCCCAGCACGTAGCTGCCGGACAGCAGAAGTGCGTGGCCGGTCGTGCGGGTGTTGTGGCCGGAGACCATGGTAGAAATGATCGGTACCATGGGCAAGACGCACGGGGTGAACGTCAGCCCCAGCCCCAGCAGGAAGAATACCCCGGCGATCATCCAGATCGATTGGCTGGACAGGAATCCTGCCAGGCCGGTTGCCGATGAGGTGTTATCCGCAGTATTGAATGCGTTGCCACTGGAACCGCCGCCTGAAGCGGTTGTGGAGCTGCTGTCCTGACTATCACCTTTACCCGGATAGTACAGAACGTCACGAGTCTGAGGGGGATAACACAGGCCCGCTTTGGCGCAGCCCTGATAGGTCACCTGCAGTTCCGCTTCCTGCATGCCTTCCGGAAGGACGACAGGGACCCGGACTTCGACCGGGTCAAAGAACACCATCATCTCACCAAAGTATTCATCTTCGGTCAGCGTGCCGGGCAGTGAAAATTCCGGCTCGCCTATGCCGACGCCTTCGGTGATCGGGGTGATCTGGATGCGGCTTTTATAAAGATAGTGTTCCGGGGCAATATCCCAGGACAGGACAACGCTGTCGCCATCTGTGCTGTGGCTGAAGGGCAGAGCTTCGTCTACCGGCAGGAAACCATTGCTGCTGCCGCCAAACAGAGAGCTGCCTGAGCTGCCAAAGGCCAGGGCGGATGCGGGGAGCAGGGCAAACATCAAGGCCAGCAGGGCCACTGTCGGAGCGAGAGCACGGCGCAGTAATTGCGGGGAGTCCGGAATAGCTGTCATGAATGCGTCGTTATCCTGGGTTGTCAAATAAGTTGCGGGCGGGGATTTTGCCTTGCTGCCAGTGACATCAACGCTGTGGCAAAGTTCCCTCTGGTATTGCCTGCATTAAAGTCGCACAATAGCCAACCGATGAATCACAATCCAGACGATCTTATCATGCTGTTCAACGACCTGTTCCGGGAATCCTTCCGGACCATTCTGGTCAGGGGCAGTGACGAACCGGAGTACCTGCCTGCCAGCGAGCCAGACGGACTTGCCCGGGTAGTGTTTGCCCACGGTTTCTTTGCCAGTGCCCTCCACGAGATTGCCCATTGGTGTATAGCCGGTGAGCATCGGCGCACGTTGCACGATTACGGATACTGGTATTGTCCGGATGGTCGCAGCCTTGAACAACAGCAGGCATTCGAGCAGGTGGAGGTCAAGCCTCAGGCCGTTGAATGGCTGTTTTCCCTGGCGGCCGGCTCTCGCTTTCATATCAGCGTTGATAACCTTGCCGGCAGCGGCGCGGCCAATGAGCGAGGCTTCCGCCAGAACGTGCGCCTGCAGGCCTCCCAATATCTTGCTCATGGCCTGCCATCAAGGGCTCAGCAATTTTTCGATACGCTAAAGTCTTTCTACGGGACTGCCGACAGGGTCCAGCATCACTGGAACCAGGAAAAGCGCCGTTTGGCGCCCATGGCAACCGAACACGACCAATCAAGGACAACAGAACCTCTATGACATCTGACCCAAAACCTACCGGCGACTTACGCTTCAGTGATCTGAATCTGGACAAGCGTCTGCTGGATGCCATCAGTAAAATCGGATTTGAATACTGCACGCCCATTCAGGCAGAAACCCTGCCCTGGACCCTGGCCTGTGAAGATCTCATCGGCCAGGCCCAGACCGGTACCGGTAAAACCGCGGCGTTTCTGATTACCGCTATACAGACGCTGTTGGAAACGCCGGTGGACGAAAAAGACCGGTTTTCCTCCGAGCCTCGGGTGCTCGCCCTTGCTCCTACCCGGGAACTGGCCATGCAGATTGCCAAGGACGCAGAGCAGCTCTGCCAGTACACCGGTCACAATGTGGTCACGGTAGTTGGTGGAATGAACTACGACAAGCAGCGCGAGCAGTTGCAGAACGAAATAGTTGACATTCTGGTGGCGACCCCGGGCCGGCTGATCGACTTCCTGGGCTCCCAGGACGTGTTTCTGGACCAGATCGACATCCTGATTCTGGATGAAGCAGACCGCATGCTGGATATGGGGTTCATCCCCGACGTCAAACGTATTATCCGCAAGTGCACCGGCAAGGAAGATCGCCAAACCCTGCTGTTTAGCGCCACCTTCAACCAGGACGTTCTGAACCTGGCGTCTATGTGGACCCAAAACGCAGAGTTTGTGGAGATTGAGCCGGAGCAGAAGACCGCCGAGCGGGTAGAGCAGACCGTGTATCTGGTGTCTGACGACGACAAACTGCCGGTACTGGTGAACTACCTCAAACGTCCGGAAGTCGAGAAGGCCATTGTGTTTGCCAATCGTCGTGACCAGTGCCGGGATCTTGAGGAGGATCTGAAAAATCAGGGCGTGAAAGTGTCCCTGATGTCGGGTGAGATCGCCCAGAACAAACGCTTGAAAACCCTGGATCAGTTCAAGAAGGGGCAGATCCAGGTGCTGGTGGCCACCGATGTGGCAGGTCGGGGCATTCACGTGAATGGCGTCACCCACGTATTCAATTACAACCTGCCTGAGAACGCCGAAGATTACGTACACCGGATTGGTCGTACCGGACGGGCAGGCAAGACCGGTGTTTCCGTCAGCTTTGCCGGGGAAGACGACTCTTTTGCCTTGCCGGAGATCGAGAAGTACATCAGCCAGAAGCTGAAAACCGCGGTGCCAGACGAAGATCTGATGGCTACCATGGATAACCCGCCGATCACTCGCAAGCGCGGTGGCCGCCGCCCCCAGAGCGGCCGCGGGCCGGCAGGGCGCGGCGGTTCGCGGCCCCGGCGCAACTGAGTCGCGTTGGTACAGGGCGATTTAGGGTGATGGAGACCAGGTTATGCTGATCGTTGCGGACGAGAACATTCCTTTACTGGACGCGTTCTTCGGTGATATTGGAGAAATACGCCGGGTTACAGGGCGAACACTGAGTCGTGAGCAGGTGCAGGATGCGGATATCCTGCTGGTTCGTTCGGTGACCCGTGTTAACCGGGAGTTGCTTGAAGGCAGCCGGGTTCGTTTTGTGGGTACTGCGACCATTGGCACAGACCATATTGACCTGGAGTGGTTGCAGGCGAGGGGTATCGGCTTTGCCGCCGCCCCCGGATGCAACGCCACCAGTGTGGCCGAATACGTGTTGTCGGTGGTATCGCTGTTTGCTGAGCGACGGGGGCTGGACGATTGGACATCCCTGACGGTTGGTATCGTTGGCGTTGGTAATGTCGGTGGTCAGCTGGCTCAATGCCTGGAGCGCCTTGGTTTTGAGGTGCGCCTGTGTGACCCGCCGAGGCAGGAACGGGAACCCGGTGCTGAGCCGCCTTTTGTCAGTCTGGCTGAGGCGCTGGAGTGTGACGTGGTTACCCTGCATACGCCATTAACCCGCCATCAGCCCCACGCCACCTGGCACATGGTGTCTGACCCGGAGCTGGCTTTGATCGGCGCCGATCAACTGCTGATCAACGGTGGTAGGGGAGAGGTAGTTGATTCCGAGGCCTTGATGCGCAGACTGGAACAGGCTGATGCACCGCTGGTGGCCCTGGATGTCTGGGAGCATGAGCCTGGGATACGTCCCGATCTTGTGGACAAGGTATGGCTCGCGACGCCCCATATTGCCGGGTACAGCCTGGAAGGCAAGATGCAGGGCACGGAAATGGTTTATCGGGCGCTGTGTCAGTTCCTGGGCCTGCCCATACGCAAGAAAGCAGGCCAGTTTTTACCTGAACCAGCGGTCAGCAAAGTCTCGTTTACCAGTTCCGCCGAGGAAGATGAGGCCATTCGTACGGCACTGCGGGTCTGTTATGACCCAAGGCGGGATGACGCCAGGTTGAGACTGGCCATGCGGGGAAATCCGGAGCAACGGGCTGTGGCGTTTGACCGCCTGCGCCGGGACTATCCGGTGCGCCGGGAGTGCTCCAGCCTGAAGATTCAGCTCAAAGGGACCAGTAAATCGCTCCAGGACGGTTTCCGTGCGCTGGGCTGCAAACTCAAGATCTGATTAACATTACCTGATTGCACAGGCAAAGGGGGGGGGCGCCGATAGCGCCCCCCTTTTGTTTTCTGTCACACCCTGGCGTTCTGCAGAGCTGCGATGCGATCTTCCAGTGGCGGGTGAGTCATGAACAAGGCTGCCAGGCCGGCCCGGGCGCCGCGATTAATGCCGAAGGCCTGGAGGGTATCGGGCATTTGATCCGGCACTTCACTTTCCTGCTTCAGGCGAGCCAGAGCGCTGATCATCGCTCCGGTACCGGCAAGCTGAGCCCCTGCAATATCGGCCCGGAACTCCCGGCGGCGGGAGAACCAGAACACAATGGTGCTGGCCAGTATGCCAAGGACAATCTCGGCCGCGATGCTGACCACGAAAAAGCCAATGCCATGGCCATTTTCGTTCTTGAACACCACCCGGTCAACGAAGGAGCCGATGACCCGGGACGCGAAAATCACAAAGGTGTTCACCACACCCTGAATCAGCGCAAGCGTGACCATATCACCATTGGCCACATGACCAATTTCATGGCCCAGTACGGCCCGGATTTCATCCTTGTTGAAGCGGTGCAGCAGCCCTTCGCTGACGGCTACCAGCGAGTCATTCTTGTTCCAGCCGGTGGCAAAAGCATTGGACTGGGAGGCGGGGAAAATAGCCACCTCGGGCATGCCAATGCCCGCTTTCTTTGACAGCTCTGCCACGGTGTCCACCAGCCAGCGCTCGGCCGGGGTTCTGGGCGAGTCGATAACCCGGGCCTTGGTACTCCACTTGGCCATGGGTTTGGAAATCAGCAGCGAGACGATGGCACCCGCAAAGCCGAATATGGCAGCAAACGCCAGGAGCGAGCCGTAATTGATGCCCTGTTGGGCCAGGTAGCTGTCAACGCCCAGCAGGCGCAAGGTAAAACTTGCGACCAGGATGACCGCCAGGTTGGTGGCCAGAAACAACAAAATCCGCATAGTCTATTCCCGTGTTAACGATCCCTGAAACTGGTTGCCTGTCTGACCGATATATGTGGTCCGGGTTCACTCCTTCAAGAGTCTTACCTGGATTTAATGCACTCGCCCTGCGCCGGTATCAATGAAGAAGGAGGACTGAACCGCCAGGCTGATTCGGCTGGAACTGCCACTCTTGAGGGCCGATCTCAGCAGGTGGATATAGGTTGAGAGATCCTTTTGTACGGAGGGCGGGAGTTCCGCTTCAGCGCTGGAGGCATTCAGCTCCCGTATCAACGCCTGGGGCGCCGGGGCGCTCAGTCGCACAAACGCCTCGCGGGTCAGAACGGCCTGGTCCAGGGCTTCCTGCCGAATGGTGTCAACGTAGCGCAACAGGCCTTCTTCGGAAAGCCACAGGAGCGCGCCAAAGCAGGCCATGTGCCGTTTACTGTGCAGGCCGAATTCATCCGGCTCGTCTGGCCCGGCGATGTCTTCCACGAACAGGTTGATCCTTCTCGGGAACGCAGCATAAAGCTGGATCAGCGCAATAGCGACGTCCTTGTAGAACTCCTCGACATGTATGTCGGCCATATCAGCTCCGGTTACTGGCGGTAATGCTCCAGGAAATTGCCCAAGCGGCCCATGGCGTCTGCCAGGGTATCTTCCCGGGGGAGGAAAACCACCCGCAGGTGCTGTTTGTCATCAATGTTGAAGGCGGAACCCTGAACCAGCAGGATTTTCTCCTGCAGCAGCAAGTCGAGCACCAGTTTTTCATCGTTGACCACCGGGAAGTGCTTGGGGTCCAGTCTCGGGAACAGGTACAGGGCGCCCTGGGGTTTGACACAGCTGACGCCTGGAATGTCATTGAGCATGCGCCAGGCGGTTTCCCGCTGTTCATACAGCCGGCCGCCAGGTGCCACCAGATCGTTGATGGACTGATAGCCACCCAGAGACGTCTGGATGGCCAACTGCGCCGGTACGTTGGCGCAAAGGCGCATATTGGAGAGCATCTCGATACCCTCGATCAGGTCCCGGGCCCGGTGTTTGGCACCACTGATGATCATCCAGCCAGATCGGTAGCCGGCGGCCCGGTAGTTCTTCGACAGCCCGTTGTAGGTGAAGAACAGCACGTCGTCAGCCAGTGAGGCAATGGAAGTGTGCTGGGTGCCGTCATACAGGATCTTGTCATAGATCTCGTCCGACAGGATGATCAGGTTGTTCTGCCGGGCCAGCTCGATGACCTGCTGCAACAGCTCTTCCGAATACACCGCACCGGTGGGGTTGTTGGGGTTGATCAGCACAATGGCCCGGGTGCGACGGGTGATCTTTTTCTTGATGTCATCAATGTCCGGGAACCAGCCCTGTTGCTCATCGCACCGGTAATGCACCGGCTTGCCGCTGGAGAGGGTCACAGCGGCGGTCCAAAGCGGGTAATCCGGTGCTGGAATCAACACTTCATCGCCGGTGTTCAGCAGTGCCTGCATGGACATGACGATCAGCTCGCTAACGCCGTTGCCCAGGAAAATGTCATCGATGTCGACCTTGGCAATGCCCCGTTGCTGGCAGTAATGCATCACGGCCTTACGGGCAGAGAAAAGCCCCTTGGACTCCACGTATCCCTGGGCCTGATGCATGTTGTAGATAACGTCTTGCTGGATTTCTTCCGGCACGTCCAGCTCAAACGCCGCCGGGTTGCCAATGTTGAGTTTGAGAACCCGATGGCCTTCTTCTTCAAGGCGACGCGCCTCACGCAGAACCACGCCACGAATTTCATAGCACACATTGTCGAGCTTGGCGGATTTGAAATAGTTCTGCATGGGTCGCTGGCGTCCTTAACAAACAGTCTGAAAGAGGTTCCGGTAAACGGAAGCATCCTATTCTAGCGGAGGGGAGCCCCGGGGCAACAGGGGCAAATGTGTTGAATTGTGGCCAAATACGGATAGTTTGCGGCGGTTTTTGAAAGTGAACTCTGGATCTCTGGCCCGTTGAGCCTGTTCGAAGTGTGGCTTTGCCAAATTAAATTGTGCACAATGTAAATTCACGCAAATCCTCGACAGGAGTAAACGTATGTCTGGCGAATCCATTTACGATTTCAGTGTTCGTGACATTAAGGGCAATGAAGCCTCCATGGCGGATTACAAGGGAAAGGTCTTGCTGATTGTGAACACCGCGTCAAAGTGTGGCTTCACACCTCAGTTTGAGGGCTTGCAAGCGCTGCATGAGGAACTCGGTGACCGGGGATTCGAGGTGTTGGGCTTTCCCTGTAACCAGTTCATGAATCAGGATCCGGCAAACGAGGATGCCATCAGTCAGTTCTGCTCCCTGAACTATGGCGTCAGCTTTCCGATGTTTGCCAAGATTGACGTGAACGGTGATGGCGCGCATCCGCTGTTCCAGTTTTTGAAGAGTGAAGCCAAGGGCCTGATGGGGTCGGAGAAGGTAAAGTGGAACTTTACCAAGTTTTTGGTCAACCGCGACGGGCAGGTTATCCGCCGTTACGCCCCCACAGCGAAACCCGCTGACATTCGTGCTGATATCGAGAAGCTGCTCTGAAATGAACGGTGATGATCAGATGCTGGCGCTCGATAACCAGATCTGCTTTGCCCTCTATGCCCTCAATCGGGCCGTCACAGCGCGGTATCGACCCGTGCTGGTGGAGCTGGGACTGACCTATCCGCAGTATCTGGTGATGCTGGCTCTCTGGGAGCATGGTCCGGTTGGTGAGGCCGCCCGGGTATCGGATATAGGCGCCCGGTTGCGCCTGGACAGTGGCACTCTCACGCCGCTTTTGAAGCGGCTGGAGGAGCGTGGTCTGCTCATCCGGCGCCGGCAGGCAAGCGATGAGCGGGTTGTCCGCCTTAGCCTGACAGGCGACGGCTGGCGGTTGCGGGAACAGGCTCGCGGGGTGCCAGGGCAATTGATGTGCGGCCTGGATGTGGCACCGGAGCGGTTGGTCGCCCTTCGGCAGGAACTCAGAAGTCTGCTTGAGGTTCTGGAGCGTTCGGGGCCCAGCGATTGATAACGGCCCTGAGCTCCTCACGCTTGTAGGGTTTGGTGATGTAATCGTTCATTCCGGCTTCCAGGCAATCCTCCCGATCACCCTGCATAACATTGGCGGTCACCGCAATAATCGGCAAGTTTTGCCATTCCGGGTTGCGCCTGATGGCCCGGGTTGCCTCGTAACCATCCATAACGGGCATCTGGCAATCCATAAGAACCAGGTCGTAATGGCGCTTTTGCAACGCCTCCAATGCTCTCTGGCCGTTCTCTGCATGGTCTACCCGATGGCCCAGCTTTTTCAGCAGGCTGCTGGCCACCAGCTGATTGACCTGATTATCCTCGACCAGCAGCAGGGTGAGTTGGTTCTCGGTTCTCGCAGCCCTGGTTGATTGATCCAGCGGTTCTGAACTGCCGCTGTCCGGCAATCCTGCGGCGGCGCAGAGGCAGTGGTAGAGTTCGGTGCGTCTGAGCGGCAGCGGCAGAATAAACTGACCGGGACGGCCGGAACTGATTGAGCCAGTGCCGTCTGCCAGGATAACGCCCATTCCCTGCCAGTCATTGGCAAAGGCCTTGCCCTCTTCGTCGCCAGGCTCGGCGGCCACCAGCAAGATACCGTTGGGGTGACGGCTGGCGCTTCTGACCGGGATAGCCCAGGCCCGCAGTTGTGATTCAATTGCCAGCCGGTGCGGGTGATCCTGCGGTATGGCCATGGCGACACCAGTCTCGCACAGCCGGGTGGCAGCGGCTTCTGGCAGAGTCGGGTGTGCGGGTTCATGTACCGGCAGGGGCAGGGTGACGGTGAAATGAGTACCGGCGCCCTCGCTGGAATCCACCAGTATCTGCCCGTGCATACGTTCCACCAGTTGGCGGCACAGTGTCAGGCCAAGACCGGTGCCGCCATACAGCCGGGTGGTGTCGGTGTCGGCCTGCGAAAACGGCGAGAAGATCCGGTGCAAGCCTTCTTTGGACATGCCTATGCCGCTATCGATAACCTCCATGCGAAGGCTTCCACCGGAATAGGTGGTGCGCACCCTGACATGGCCATCGTCGGTAAACTTGACCGCGTTACTGAGCAGATTATTGAGGATCTGGCGAGTGCGCGTCGGGTCGCCCAGAAACTGCTCGGGTAACATCGGGTCGGTTTCATTGACCAGGTTGATGTGTTTGCGGCGAGCTTGCTGGGCGTGAAGAGTTGAGCATTCCTCTACCAGGTCACGGACGCTGAACGGAATATTCTCGAGATTGAGTTTTCCGGCTTCGACCTTGGAGATGTCAAGAATGTCGTTAAGCAGGCCAAGCAGGCTCTCACCGGCGTTCAGGGCAATCTCCAGGCGGTTTCTCTGGCCAGCGTCCTGTTCACTTTCCAGTGCCAGCCCGAGCATTCCCAGCACCCCGTTCAGGGGGGTGCGGATCTCATGGCTCATGCTGGCCAGGAAGTTGGCCCGGGCCCGGGCCCGTCGCACCGCGTCTTCCTTGGCACGAACCAACGCCCGATTACCCCGTTGCAGGGCTTGATTCTTTTCCGAGATCTCTCGTGTTCGATCTTCAACTTCCTGCTCCAGCTGGCTGGAGTAATTCTTCATGGCGCTTTCGGCTGCCCTCAATTGGGCCACGCTGCCTTCCATGTGTTCAAGGTGCTGGTTAATGATGCCAACCATGGTGCCGATTTCGTCAAAACGATGGTTGGCAGGCACCGGCAGCCGGACTTTTTCCGGGGTGCTGGCCCTGACACGACTCAATGCTTCAATCACATTGAGCATGGGGCGGGTCAGCACGAAATAGAAAATGCCAAGCAGCGCAACCGACAGCACCAGGCTCTTGAACAGCCCAATGACGAATGTGTTGACTGCCCGTTGCAGGAACTGCCAGCCGTAGTGCCAGGTATCGATGGTGACAACCAGGTGGCCCAATGGCAGGTCCTGTAACTGGGGAACCTGGAGTTCTGTGCTGAAGACACTGCTGGAACCGAACAGCAGGTCGCTGATCCAGCGGTATCGGGAGATCGGGCTGCTTTGGCTGGCGGCCGACATGGTCTGGCCATCACTGTCCACAATCCGCGCATCTATGGTCGCCGGGTGGCGTAACAGACCATCCAGCAGTTCCTCGGCCAGCCTCACGTCGATGTTGTAGGCAATCTGGGACGCCGGACTGTTGCTGATCTCGATCAGTGCCCGTATGTCCTGTTCCATGGCGTCTTTCGCCGAGAAATAGTCGAGGGTGACCTGAATCAGGTTCAGAATCAGGCCAAGAGCCATGGCCACCAGTACGGTGTCGCGGGTAAGGCGGTAGGAAAGTCTGTGCCGGAAGCTCTTTAACACGGTGAATGGTCGTCCCTGTGGCTGGTCAATTGGGTAAAGCGTGTTCCTCAGTCGTCGTAATCAGCCTTTTTCTTCCAGGTGCCATCATCCTGGAGGAAGTTATCCCATTCCCGGTCTAGCTTTGAGTGGCTCTCGGTTTGTGTGGTGCCGTCGGCCATACTGGCTTCAAGCTCCTTGATGCGTGTTCTGAAACTCTTGACAGCTTTCATGGCCAGCGGATTATCTTTGGATTTACCCATTTCCGTGCTGGCCAGGTGGTAGGCGTGTATGGCCTTGCGGATCTGGTTCTGCCGGATATGGTCCCGGGCCTGGAAAACGTGCAGGTCGGCGTGGGTCTTGTGCACCAGAAACAGCACATGCTTCAGATGTTTTTTGGCACTGGCGGTGTCGAGCCGACCGGCTTTGTGCATGGCCTCAATCATTTTGAACAGGCTCTGCAGCAGCTCTTTGACGTAAGTTGCTTTTTCCGGGGAGTCGATTCTGACCGATGCCCGGTTATCATTGTTCTCCAGTACCTGTTTCCTGGTCTGTTTGATGGTGTCGAGCCATTCGCTGACCGGTTGCTCGGACTTAAGCGCGGCCAGATCGTGACAGGATTCTTCCATGCGCTTGAGCAGCAGTATCTTGAGATCGGGAGACAGGTACTGGGCCGGAATCTCGGAGAACAGGCGGTAGGCGCGATTGTATTCGTCTTCCCGGGCGGTCATCTTGCGAACTCGCTCAATCCGCGCCTTTTCACGCATCTGACTGATAACGATAATGACCAGTGAGACGGTGACGATCGCCGCGAGCAGCAGCACAATGGTGGTGGTATCCATGGTGTCGGTAAGGGCTCCGGATTACAGTGAACGGACCGCCTTTGCGGGCGCGCCTCTAATTGTCAGATATTATTGGGTAACGCCCTGAAAGCCTAGCAGAAATCTGGGCAATCGTCCGTTTCCGGTTGTAAGTACGGGAAATGCTTCATTCATTTAATGAATTTTTTGATTCCTGTATATTGGTCTGGTGAATGTGTGGGTGGGCCAGACCGGTGCCGCCACTCTGTTTTCCAGGATTATTGCATGGACATTTCCCGGGTAGACCTCAATCTGCTTGTATATCTTGACGTTCTGCTGCGTGAACGCAATGTCACCAAGGCGGCAAACCATCTGGGCATCACCCAGCCGGCCATGAGCAACGGTTTGCGCCGGTTACGGGATCTGTTTGGCGACCCGTTGCTGGTGCGCACCAGTGAAGGCATGACAGCCACGGAGCGGGCCCGGGAACTGCAGCCGTTGGTCCGCGGCATTCTCTCGGACATTGAACAGGCGGTGCAGGAGAAAACCCCCTTTGCAGCTCAGGAGAGCCAGCGGGTATTCCGTATTATGGCCAGTGACTACGCGGAATCCTGTCTGATGCCCAGGGTATTGCGGCGGATTCGCCAGGAGGCGCCCCACGTTACCCTGGACGTGCTGACCCCCAGCGACGTGAGCTTTCTGGATGTGGAGCAGGGCCGGCTGGATATGGCCATCAACCGTTTCGACAAGATTCCTCAATCGTTCCACCAGAAAACCCTGTGGATAGAATATTTCGCCTGCCTGATGAATGCCCGTAATCCCATTCTGAAAGAGCCGTTTACCCTGGATACCTACCTGGATGCCAGCCATATCTGGGTCAGTAAAACCGGTTTTGGTGTGGGCGTGGGGGTGAACCCCAAGGATGTCCAGAGGTTGGGATGGGTAGACGAAGCCCTGGGGCGAATGGGGCGCAAGCGACAGATCTCGGTATTCACCCGGCATTATCAGGTGGCCATGTTGCTGGCGGAGCAGCATGACCTGATCGCCACTCTGCCATCTCGTGCGGCCTGGCTGCAGAAAGACAACCCGAACCTTGTGGTGAAGGTACCACCGTTCGAGATTCCGCCGTTCGAGCTGAAAATGGCCTGGAGTCCCTTACTGCAGCACAACAGCGATCATCAATGGTTGCGCAAGCTGATTGCCGAGGTGGCGGAAGAAGTGGACGAGGAGTTTGCACCCTTCGGTGCCAGATTTGAGTCGCCCCAGGCTACCCCGGGGCTGCATTCAGAGCGGTAGTTCCCGAAGTTCCAGCGAGCCCCGGCCAGCATCCCACATGCGCTGGAAGGCTTCCTCCATGAGCTTGACCCGGCCCGGGTTGGCAAAATTGGCGAAGCCTTCGGGCTTATTGAAATCGTGGCGGTACAGTACACCCTCGCGGTCTGCCAGCAGGAACGGCTGGTTTTCCATCGGATAATCGGTGTTGACCAACCGTAGTTCAATCCGGCTGGTGAGCCGTCGCATCAGCTCTACCAGTTGGTGCCGGCGTTTAACCAACGGCTTGTCATCGTGAATCAGGATGCGCACTTCGCTAAGCCGGTGCCGGCGAGCCACCGCAGAGATCAGTTCCCGTAACGGGTAGCGGTCATAGAGGCCGTGATCAAGCACGTCGTCATACAACCATATGCGTTGGCCGGCTTGCGCTACCAGTGAGTCCATCAATTCCAGCATGGTGCTCTCATTGCCGAACAGCCAGCTTTTGGAATCCTCGCCAAGAATCAGTGGCTTCGCGCGTTGATCACCTGGCTGACTGGCCAGTGTGGGAGCCAGGCAACGCATATCCAGGTGGGGAATGCCAGCGTCATCATAGATATCCGAGCAGATGTGAAAGCCGAAGCGTTGGTAGAACCCGGTGGCGTGCTGCTGGGCGGAGAGTTTCAGTTCCTGGAAGCGACCGGCGGATTCGGCCAGCAGGTGTCTGAGCAGGGCATCACCAGCTCCCTGGCCACGATACTGCGGCAACACCGCCATACGACCGATATAACCGGTCTCTTCAAGCGTGGAGAACAGGCGAGCGGTAGCCACTGGGGTGTTGCTGTCATCCACGGCCAGGTAATGGTCAGCAATCTCGTCGGTGTCGTCCCACTCCAGCTCTGGCGGCACTTTCTGTTCCTCAATAAACACCCGTTGGCGGATGTCCCTGATGGATGATGGCGCCAGTTGCCAGCTGTATTTTCGGAATCTCAGATTCATGGCTTACTCAAAGTACACCGAGCCCTGGTTGTATAGGTTCGTGAGCAGGCCAAGCAAGGCCTCGTCGCCGGCGAATTCTACCAGAGCGCCCATGTTGATCCGGGCGCCGGCACAGAGCAGCGATGCCAGTGGCCGGGCATCGCCTTTCAGGAGGTATTGCTCGCCATCCACAAACAGGGCAGTTTCACTGTCCAGTTCATGATAGGCGAAGCGGGAACCCTCATTCCAGCGCAGTTGCTCGCCGGTGCGGATGGCTTCAGCAAGATCTTCTGCTTCTGCGGGTTCATCCGCCGGCACCACGATATCCATGCTCTTGGGGGCGGTGGCGAACTGGCCGAACCACAGGGCCAGGTTTCGGCGATCGCCCAGTTGCTCACGGATGACAGTATCCAGGCGGTTGATCACTTCCGGGCCGATGGTGCCGGGGTTGTCCTGTACTCGAAGGTCCGGGTCGTCCAGGTGCTCAGCAGCTTTTTCTTTCTGGCTGAGAAAATCGGTAAAGCTGGTGAGAATGTCATCGATGGTCGGAGCGCGAAAACCAACCGACAGGGTGATGCAGTCGTCTTCCGCTACTCCGTGGTGGCCGATACCCGGGGGCAGGTACAGCATGTCACCCGGGGCCAGGGTGACGGTTTCCTCGCCATCCCAGCTGCTCAGGATACGCAGTGGGGTGCCTTCTACTCTCGGCGAGGTATGGTCACAGTGGCCGCCGAACGTCCAGCGCCGGTGGCCCTGAGCCTGCAGCAGGAAGACATCATACATGTCGTAGTGGGGGCCAACGCTGCCACCTTTCGGGGCGTAGCTGGCCATGATGTCATCCAGACGCCAGTTGGGAATGAAGCGGAAGTTGTCGAGCAGGTCGGCAATCTCCGGTACCCAGTGGTCCAGGCCCTGAACCAGTAAGGTCCAGTCCTGTTCCGGCAAGTCACTGAAGCGGTCCGGGTTGAAAGGACCGTTGTGCAGTTGCCAGGGTTTACCGGCATCGTTCTCGATCACGATGCGAGATTCTACTGCTTCCTCACAGGCTAGCCCGGCCAGTTCGTCCGGACTGACCGGACACCGGAAGCCGGGAAATGCCTGACGGATAACCAGCGGCTTCTTCTGCCAGTAGTCCCGCAGAAATTCAGAAGCTGTCAGTCCGCCAAGCATGTCCATGGTGTTGCTCCAGGTTAAATATTGCCGGCCTGTTCGACGGCATTACCAATGTAGGTATCCGGTGTCAGGGCGCGCAGTTCGGCCTTGGCGTGCTCCGGAATATCCAGTGTTTCGACGAAATTCTTGATGACTTCCGGGCTCATGGCTTTGCCACGGGTCAAGTCTTTGAGCTTTTCGTAGGGTTTTTCGATGTTGTAACGGCGCATCACGGTCTGGATCGGCTCGGCCAGCACTTCCCAGGCGTTGTTCAGGTCTTCGTTGAGGCGGGCCGGGTTGATTTCCAGTTTGCTCAGGCCCTTCAGGGTAGCCTCATAGGCAATCAGGCTGTGAGCAAAGCCCACGCCCAGATTACGCAGCACTGTGGAGTCGGTCAGGTCACGCTGCCAGCGGGAGATTGGCAGCTTGGCAGACAGGTGGCTGAAGAGCGCGTTGGCGATGCCCAGGTTGCCCTCGGAGTTCTCGAAGTCGATGGGGTTTACCTTGTGGGGCATGGTGGAGGAGCCAATCTCGCCGGCCACTGTCTTCTGTTTGAAGTAGCCCAGGGAGATGTAACCCCAGATGTCCCGGTCCAGATCGATCAGGATGGTATTGAAGCGGGCAATGGCGTCATACAGTTCGGCGATGTAGTCGTGGGGCTCGATCTGAGTGGTGTACGGGTTCCAGTCCAGGCCCAGGCTCTCAATGAACTCTTCGGCGTTGGCTGCCCAGTCCACATCCGGATAGGCGGACAGATGGGCGTTGTAGTTGCCGACCGCACCGTTGATCTTGCCCATGATTTCCACTTCGCGGATTTGCATCAACTGGCGACGCAGGCGATACACCACGTTGGCCAGTTCCTTGCCGACGGTGGTGGGAGACGCGGTTTGTCCGTGGGTGCGGGACAGCATGGGCTGTTCGGCATGTTCCTTGGCCAACTCGGCCAGTTTGTCGACGACTTTGTCCATGGCCGGCAACAGGCCGTGGTCCAGGCCTTCGCGCAGCATCAGCCCGTGAGACAGGTTGTTGATGTCTTCGGAAGTGCAGGCAAAGTGGACGAATTCGGTCACCGCGTGCAGCTCGGGCACATCGGCGATCTTTTCTTTGATCAGGTACTCGACCGCTTTGACATCGTGGTTGGTGGTGCGTTCGATGTCCTTGATGCGCTCGGCGTCAGCCAGGCTGAATTCGCTGACCATTTTGTCCAGGAAGGCGTTGGCTTCGTCGGAGAATGCTGGCACTTCGGTAATGGCCGGGTGAGCGGCCAGTTTCTGCAACCAGCGGATTTCGACGGTTACCCGGTTACGGATCAGGCCGTATTCACTGAAGATGCTGCGAAATACGCTGACTTTACTGCCGTAGCGGCCATCGACCGGGGAAATGGCGGTCAGGGCGGTGAGTTCCATCGAAAACCTCTCAGTTCATCAAAGAAAAATCGGATCGGAAATATATGAAGGCGCTAATGATACACCAGAGGGCGCTGCGAATCAGCGCAGCAACTCCCGGGCGTGCATGATGACCTTTTTGCGTTTGAAGATCAGCTGCCAGCGGTGGCCGCCGCTCTGACGCCAGAGCACTGCCGAGCGGATACCAGCCAGCAACAGGGCGCGGACCTTCGCTGCATTTTCTTCCCGCTGCAGCACCTGTGGGTTGCCGCTGACCTGAATGCGTAGGCGGAACGTGCTGATGGTGTCTGTGTAAATGGACGCCAGATTGCCGATCAGGTTGCTGTGGGTGTATCCGAAGTGGCTGGCGGTATGCCGTGCCTGTTCAATCCGGCTGCCAATCACATCGAGCATGTCGCCGTCGCGTTTGAGTTTGGACTCAAGATGAACGAGGTTCAGCACGTATCGCAATATCTCGACGTCCTGTGGGCGGCTCTGTTGCGCCAGTGAGGTAGACAGGGCCTCCAGGCCTTCACGGATGTCGGACAATTCGCCCCCGTAAACATCCAGGGTGGACGCTGGATCGGTGGCGAACAGAGAGCGTATGCAGGTTTCCAGGGACTCGTCGCTACAGCTGCCATTATGGGCAATCTGCCGCACCAGTGCTGCTGCCTGGAACAGGCCAGCCAACGCCAGGGTCTGGTCGTGCAGGGATTTGCTCATGCGCGGGCCCCTGCATCGACAGTTAGCTCCAGCCGTGATGGCAGCGCTTCGCCATCCCGCCAGGTGTGTTCGATCACGCCGCCGCCCAGGCAGACATCGCCCTGATAGAACACCACTGACTGGCCGGGGGTGACGGCCCGCTGGGCATCGTCAAAGACCACTTTGACGCCGCCTTCGATAACGGTCACTTCGCAGTCCTGATCTGGCTGGCGATAGCGGGTTTTTGCTTTGCAGCGGAAGCTCTGGGCGGGCGGCTCACCGGCCACCCAGTCAATGGCGCCAGACACAAGGCCGCGGGAAAACAACAGTGGGTGGTTCTTGCCCTGAACGGCAATCAGTACATTGCGGGACAGGTTTTTTTCAGCCACATACCAGGGCTCGTCACCAAATTCCGCGAGGCCGCCGATACCCAGCCCCTGGCGCTGGCCAATGGTGTGATACATCAGGCCCTGATGTTTGCCGATCACTTTGCCATCCGGTGTTTCGATGTCGCCGGGCTGGGCCGGCAGGTACTGTTTCAGGAAGTCGGTGAACTTGCGCTCGCCGATGAAGCAGATACCGGTAGAATCTTTTTTGTCGTGGGTAACAAAGCCTTGTTCCTCGGCAATACGGCGAACTTCCGGTTTTTCCAGCTCTCCTACCGGGAACAGGGTGCGCGCAATACGGTCACCAGACACCGCGTGCAGGAAGTAGCTCTGATCCTTGTTGGGGTCCAGACCCTTCAGCAGTTGAGCCTTTCCAGTGCCATCATTAAGAGGGCGCTGGCGGGTGTAGTGGCCGGTAGCGATGTAGTCGGCACCCAGGGTGACGGCATAATCCAGAAACGCCCGGAATTTCACTTCCTTATTGCACAGGATGTCCGGGTTGGGGGTGCGCCCTGCGCTGTATTCTGACAGAAAGTGCTCAAACACCCGGTCCCAGTATTCAGCCGCAAAACTGGCGGTGTGCAGCTTGATACCAATGGCATCCGCCACTGCCTGGGCATCGGCGAGGTCGGTCATGGCGGTGCAGTACTCAGTACCGTCGTCTTCATCCCAGTTTTTCATGAACAGGCCTTCCACCTGGTAGCCCTGGTCTTTCAACAGCCAGGCGGCAACAGAGGAGTCCACGCCGCCGGACATGCCGACAATCACGCGGGTGTTCTTGGGAGTACTGGAGTCAGGATTCTGGATCATGAGCCTTTCGGTAGCCGGTTGAAAACGGCGATTTTATCATCTTGTGGTGATTACGTCTGGTCATCCACCACTACATCAAGGGGGAATTGCCGGCCATTTCGGTAATCCTCGATACAGCGCAGCACCAAAGGGCTGCGGAGCTTGTCGCCGAGTCCCCGAATTTCTTCAATGCTGAGCCAGTGCGGCTGAATAATGCCGGTGTCCAGCTCCGTGGTGACCTGCTTTGTCGCGCGGGCGGCGTAGCAAAAGCGGTGATAGGTAACGCCGTTGGCCAGTGCTTTATAAGTGTATACGCCCAAAAAGAACTGAGGCTCTACTTCCCAGCCGGTCTCTTCCAGGGTTTCACGGCGCACCGCATCCAGCACGGCTTCGTTCTCTTCGATGTGGCCTGCTGGCTGATTGAAAACCACTTTGCCGTTGCTGACTTCCTCAACCAGCAGGAATTGGCCCTGCTCGTTTTCGACCACGACGGCGACAGTGGCATGGGGTTTCCAGGTCATGGTTAACGAGGTCTCCTGTGTCTGACCGGCTGGGATTTCGGGCGGCCGGGTTTCGGTTTGCCGGTTGCCGGGCTGTCAGGCAGGTGCACGGTCTCAAGCCGATACTGCCCGGGCTCGAGATTGTCGAGTGTCCAGTCACCAATCCGGTACCGAATAAGTCTAAGGGTAGGGTAGCCAACGGCTGCTGTCATGCGCCGTACCTGGCGGTTACGGCCTTCGGTGATGGTGAGCTCAAGCCAGCTGGTCGGAATGGTTTCCCGGTGCCGGACTGGCGGAACCCTGGGCCAGACGGTCGGTTCGTTCATTCGGCGGGCTGTAGCGGGCCGGGTTAACCCATCTTTCAGCTTGATACCCTGACAAAGCTGCTCAATGGCCTGCTGGGAAATCTCACCATCCACCTGAACCCAGTAGGTTTTTGGCATTTTGTTGTCAGGTGCGGCAATTCGATGTTGCAGGGGGCCGTGATTGGTCAGCAGAAGCAAGCCTTCAGAGTCGTAGTCCAACCGGCCAGCGGGGTAGAAGCCGGGTTTCTTGATCCAGTCGGCAAGTGTTGCGCGGGGGTTGTTCTGGCGTTCGTCGGTGAACTGACTTAATACCTGAAATGGCTTGTTGAAAAGAATCAGCTCCGCCATGCACGGGGTCCTGTCTCGCTAACGGGTGCTCGAAAGCGGCAAGCGTAAAGGATAAAACCCTGTGAAAAAAGCATAAAAAAACGTACCTGCCAGGTGAACTGGCAGGTGAGAGTGATTGGCCAAGGCGCCTTCTCAGGCGTTAACGGCTCTGGGCGGATACCCGTCCCGTCCTGACGACGCTTCCCCGGAGGACTGTTCAGACTGCTGAGCCCCAATCTCCGAGGGCTGTTTTGCCTGGGTTTCGTCAGGAACGATATTGACGGCATGCACCCCTTTATCGCTGGGCTTTTTCTCAAAGGTGACCGCCTGGCCAGCTTTCAGCGTTTTGTAGCCGTCCATTTGCACCGAAGAGAAGTGGGCGAACAGGTCATCGCTGCAGCCGTCTTCGATGATAAAGCCGTATCCCTTGGCGTTGTTGAACCATTTGACCTTGCCTCTAGGCATGATGAACTCCCCTGTTCCTTTGCTGTCACTCTTATTATTGGAATTGCTGCCTGAGACCCGGACGGGCCGGGTCATAAATGGTGCGATTCGGCATGGCAGGTGTCGCTTGCTGTTACATGCCGGTTGCGCAGGTTTACATTATTTTACAATGCACCTTAACTGTCGGCCAAACCCGGGCTCGAGTCAAGGGGCAGTAGTCGCCGAATGAGTGGTTCAACAAGGTCCGGAAGCGGTATCATGTCCGTATTGATAAATAACTCACGCTTGAACCGGGCTTTCGCTTGAAAACCGGGTTGCGGGCAACCACATTTAGTCAGGAAACCGAATAACCGGTAAACAGAACCATGCGGACAATTGAGAATTCTCTACTAGTATTTAATCAGGGGGAGGACGAACAGCCCGGGCGTCATGAAGGTGTTAGTGTTGCGCCCGAGAAGCCAGCTCTGAAGCGCCCGGCCCGGTATCGGGTTGTGCTCCTGAACGATGACTACACACCCATGGATTTCGTGGTGGATGTACTGATGAAGTTCTTCGGAATGAACGAAGAAAAGGCGACGCAGGTGATGCTGCTCGTCCATACGCAGGGAAAAGCCGTATGTGGGGTATATACCCGTGACATCGCGGAAACAAAGGCGGCACAGGTGAACCAGTATTCTTCGGAATGCGAGCATCCGCTCCTTTGCGAGATTGAACGTGCGGACTGATAGACGGCGGGGTGGCCCATGCTGAGCAAAGATCTTGAAATTACGCTGAATACGGCCTTCAAAAATGCCCGTGATAAGCGCCATGAATTCATGACGGTCGAGCATTTGTTGCTGGCTCTCCTCGATAACGAATCGGCGGTGGGTGTCCTCAAAGCCTGTGGTGCAGATCTCAAGCGCCTTGAAGATGAACTGGTCGAATTTGTCGACTCCACTACACCATTAATTCCAAGCACAGACAGCGAGCGTGAAACCCAGCCAACGCTGGGATTCCAGCGCGTGCTGCAGCGAGCGGTATTCCACGTCCAGTCCTCTGGCAAGAAAGAGGTGACCGGTGCCAATGTACTGGTGGCTATCTTCAGCGAGCAGGAGAGCCAGGCGGTATATGTCCTGAAGAAGCAGAGCATCGCCCGGATTGATGTGGTCAATTTCGTTTCCCACGGTATCTCCCGGGTTCAGGGCGCGGAAGACCAGGAAGGCGCGGACCATGCTGCCCATGAAGAGGCCGGCGAGGAAGGCTCCCAGTCCAGGCCGCTGGAAAGCTATGCCACCAATCTGAACGAGCAGGCCCGTCAGGGCCGCATCGACCCGTTGATTGGTCGTGAGCACGAAGTAGAGCGTGTGGTCCAGATACTGGTGCGCCGTCGCAAGAACAATCCGTTGTTGGTGGGCGAGGCCGGTGTTGGCAAGACCGCTATTGCCGAAGGACTGGCCAAGCGAATTGTGGATGGCCAGGTACCGGAGATCATTTCCGATGCGGTGGTGTATTCCCTGGATATGGGCGCCCTGCTGGCGGGCACCAAGTACCGGGGCGATTTTGAGAAGCGCCTGAAGGGCTTGCTGAGTGATCTGAAGAAGCAGAATCACGCCATTCTGTTTATTGACGAGATCCACACCATCATTGGAGCAGGTTCGGCCTCGGGCGGGGTGATGGATGCGTCCAACCTGCTCAAGCCCATGCTGAGCTCCGGGGAGTTGCGTTGTATCGGCTCCACCACCTTCCAGGAGTTCCGCGGCATCTTTGAGAAAGACAGTGCTCTGGCACGTCGCTTCCAGAAGATCGATGTGAACGAGCCAAGTGTCGAGGATACCTACCAGATTCTCAAAGGGCTGAAGCCGAGCTTCGAGAAGCACCACGACCTGAAGTACACCGACAAGGCGCTTCGGGTGGCTGCTGAGCTGGCGGACCGCTACATCACCGACAGGCATCTGCCAGACAAGGCCATCGATGTGATCGACGAAGCCGGCGCAAGGCAGCGCCTGCAGCCGGAAGACAAGCGCAAGAAGACCATTGATGTTACCGACATCGAAGACGTGGTCGCGAACATCGCCCGGATTCCGCCGAAGAACGTGTCCACCAGCGACAAGGGTCTGCTGCGTAACCTTGAGCGCGATCTGAAAATGGTGGTATTCGGACAAGACCCGGCCATCGAATCTCTGGCCACGGCGATCAAGCTGGCCCGTGCCGGCTTGAAAGCGCCGGAGAAACCGGAAGGCGCCTTCCTGTTTGCGGGCCCAACCGGGGTTGGTAAAACAGAAGTGACCAAACAGCTGGCGAAGGTGCTTGGCATAGAGCTGGTGCGGTTCGACATGTCTGAGTACATGGAGCGGCATACCGTGTCTCGGCTGATTGGTGCGCCTCCCGGTTATGTCGGCTATGACCAGGGTGGCCTGCTGACCGAGGCGGTTAACAAGCACCCGCACTGCGTGTTGTTACTGGATGAAATTGAAAAGGCGCACCCGGAAGTGTTCAACCTGCTGCTGCAGGTGATGGACCACGGTACCCTGACCGACAACAACGGTCGGAAGGCCGATTTCCGCCATGTGATTCTTGTGATGACCACCAACGCCGGTGCCGAGAGTATGGCTCGCCGTTCCATTGGCTTCAGCGAGCAGGACCACAGCACCGATGGCATGGAAGTGATCACCAAGACCTTCACGCCGGAGTTCCGTAACCGCCTGGATGGCATTATCCAGTTTGCCGACCTGCAGAAGGAAACGATCACCCACGTGGTCGACAAGTTCCTGACCGAACTTCAGGCCCAGCTGGACGAGAAGCACGTGGTGCTGCACGTGGACCATGCCGCTAAATCCTGGCTGGCAGAGAAGGGCTACGATGTCACCATGGGTGCCAGACCGATGGCTCGCCTGATTCAGGACAAGATCAAGCGGCCGCTGGCTGAGCAGATCCTGTTTGGCCGGTTGTCGGAGAAGGGCGGGGACGTGTTCATTCAGTTGAAGGACGATGAACTGGTCTTTGACTATGAGGACGAGCCAGCCGAAGCGGTTTGACCGCAATCGTTGGTAATGGAAGCCGCTGCCGGGCTATGTCCGGCAGCGGTTTTTTTGTGCGTGGGGCGCTGGCTGTTAACCGGTTGACCGAAGCAGGCCCCAGAGCCTGGCCGTGCTGTCAATCCATTTCAGGGCAACTTCTGTCAGTTTAAGGCAAAGAATGCGTGGCGATTTGCCACGGCTTGCCAATAACAACGATAAGGAAGCAGCCCAATGAGGACGTTCCGTCAATTTCCCCTTACCCTGGCAGTGATTTTTGGTCTGTTGGTGCTCCTGGTTCGCCCGGCACTGGCGGCTACCGAAAGAAAGCAGTTCTGCGTGTTTGATGTGGCCGGCGCTAACGGCTTTGTCTATCAGTTGCTTCGTGATTACCAGCGCGGCGCAGTCTCCGCAGGTACGTCTCTGGTGATGCAGCCCTACACAGATGAAGACCTGGCCATCAGGGACTTTCGCGAGGGCCAGTGTGACCTGGTGGCACTCACCGATATGGGGGTGCGGCATTTCAACGATTTTACCGGTTCGATCAGCGCCATCGGTGCTGTACCTTATTATGAAGACTTGCGGGTCTTGCTGCATGGTCTTGCCAGCCCGCGTATCGCGAGACACCTGAGCCAGGATGGCTATGAGGTGCTTGGTGTCGCGCCCATGGGCGCGGCTTACCTGTTCGTCAATGACCGGGCTATTAACCACGTTGAAGCGCTCAAGGGTAAACGCATCACGGTTTTTGAAGGCCACCATGATGCCCGACATATGGTGGAGTTTGTGGGTGCCGAGCCGGTGCCGGCGAAGATCTCGAACTTTGCCCGGGTTTTCAACTCAGGCCAGGCTGACATGAGCTATGCACCGGCAGCGGCCTGGGAAGTGCTTGAAATGTTCCGTGGGGCAGGCGATCGGGGTGGCATCATTCGCTACCCGGTCGGTCAGGTGACAATACAGCTGGTGGCGCGGGAAGGTGCATTCAGCCCCGAGTTTGTTCGGGAGTCCCGGAAACTGATGGCCCGGCTCTATCCGGATGCCATCAGGGTTATTCGCCAATTCGAGGACCGTATACCAAGTGATCGGTGGGTGGATATTGGTCCGGAGGACATGCGGGAGTATCAGGAAATGCTCAGGCAGGTACGCATAGATCTACTGTCGAATAAAGGGCAAGAGGCCCAGTTGGCCGCCGCTGTTTATCACGAAGACATGATGACGATTCTGCGCAAGATACGTTGTTATACAAACCCGGGTGCCATGGAATGCTCGGATCAGAACCGCGAATGATGGTCAGCGAACGCCCGACTTACCAGATCTAACAAAAAAGCCCCGCAGAAGCGGGGCTTTTCAGATGTCACTGGAGCATTAACGGGCGCGGTACACAATGCGGCCCTTGCTCAGGTCATAGGGAGTCAGCTCAACCTTGACCTTGTCGCCTGTCAGGATGCGGATGTAGTTCTTGCGCATTTTTCCTGAGATGTGAGCGGTTACAACGTGACCGTTGGCCAGCTCAACGCGGAACATGGTGTTGGGAAGGGTGTCGATAATAACCCCTTCCATTTCAATGACATCTGATTTCGCCATTCAGTAAAAACCTCGTTCGGGAATGCTTTCGGTGATTTTAAATTGCGCAATTCTGCCTGATTTCTTAACGTTTGGCAAAAATCAGTCCAATTGCATCTCTCGCCAGTGGCCGTCGCGCAGGGCTTCGATCGGGGTAAAGCGGGTTTTGTAGTTCATTTTCCGGCATTCTTTGATCCAGTACCCCAGATAAAGATGAGGCAATTCCCGCCGGCGGGCTTCTTCAATTTGCCAGAGCACGGCAAAGGTTCCCAGGCTCCGGTGTTCCAGTTCCGGGGCGAATATGGTGTAGATGGCCGACAGGCCATCATCCAGCAGATCCACGGCGGCCAGCCCCACCAGTTCACTGTCCAGGGAAATCTCCAGGAACCAGGAGTCTGTTGCCCCCTCTACCAGAAACGACATGAACTGCTCCCGGGAGGGTGGGTACATGTCTCCGTCCTCATGGCGTTCTTCTATATAGTGGGCATAGAGGCGATAGTAGCGCTCGCTGAAGGCGGCTGGCACCAGTCTGCAACTGAGGTCCTGGTTTTTGCGCAGCACCCGCCGTTGATTGCGATCAGGCTTGAACTCATCCACTTTCAGGCGAACAGGCACACAGGCATTGCAGTCTTCACAGTGGGGGCGGTAGTAATGTGAGCCGCTGCGACGAAAGCCAAGGGCGGTCAACTGGCTGTAGAGTTTCTTGTCGATGTGGGCCCGTGGGTCCACAAACATGGTGGTGGCTTCGCGGTCTGGCAGGTAGCTGCAATCATGGGCTGGTGTTGCAAAGAAAACCAGGGTTCTGAGGTTGCTCATTCATGCCTCCGGGCCGGGCCAGCGCCAGGTGAATGTCCAGTCTGGCTGATCCGCTTTCCGATCCACACATGCCCTGAGTATAGATAAAAATTCCGCCCGCGGGATAGCCCTGGCACCCATGCTCAGCAGGTGGCTGCTCTCAACCTGGCAGTCCATCATCTGGTAGCCCCAGACCGCCAGTTGGTTGGCAAGGTGTACCATGAGCACTTTGGAGGCATTGGTCTCCAGAGAAAACATCGACTCACCGAAGAAGCATCGCCCCAGGGCCAGGCCGTACATGCCGCCAGCCAGCTCGCCCTGTTGATTCCAGATTTCAATGGAGTGGGCGATGCCTTGCCGGTGCAGCCTGGTGTACGCGGTGACCATGTCATCGGTGATCCAGGTGCCCTCGGCACGGGTATTGGCGCAAAGGCGGATGATCCGGCTGAAACACTGATCGGCGGTGACCTCGAAACGACGCTGGTTCAGGGTGCGCCGCAGGCTACGGGAGATATGAATCTCGTTGGGGAAGAGCACGCACCGTGGGTTGGGCGACCACCAGAGGATGGGCTGGTCGTCACTGAACCAGGGAAAGATGCCGTTGCGATAAGCCAGCAACAGTCGCTCTGATGACAGGTCGCCACCCAGGGCCAGCAGGCCGTCCGGGTCGTCCAGTGCTTCGTCTGCCGGGGGGAACCAGAGCTGATCCGGGTCCAGCCAGGGTAGCGACGTCATGTTGCGATTACCTGGATCAGTCCTGTTGATCCAGGAATTTTTCAGCATCCAGGGCGGCCATGCAGCCAAAACCGGCAGAAGTAACCGCCTGGCGGTATACATGATCAGCCACGTCGCCGGCGGCAAACACGCCGGGAATGCTGGTTTGGGTTGCCATGCCATTGAGCCCGGAATTGATGCGGATGTAACCGTTATCCATCTCGAGCTGGCCTTCAAACAGGCCGGTGTTGGGCTTGTGGCCAATGGCGATGAAGACACCGGCCAGTTCCATATCCTGAGTGCTGCCGTCTTCCATGCTCCGGATGCGCATGCCGGTAACGCCGGTGCCATCGCCCAGAACTTCGTCCAACGTATGGTTCCAGACAATCTTCACATTGCCGTTTTCTGCTTTCTCGAACAGTTTATCCTGCAGGATCTTCTCGGCTCGCAGTTTGTCCCTGCGATGAACCAGGGTCACCTCGTCAGCGATGTTGGAGAGATACAAAGCCTCTTCCACTGCCGTATTGCCGCCACCAATCACCGCGACTTTCTGTTTCCGGTAGAAAAAACCATCGCATGTGGCGCAAGCCGACACGCCCTGACCTTTAAACTTCTCCTCGGATTCCAGCCCGAGATACATGGCAGATGCGCCTGTGGCGATAATCAGGGCGTCACAGGTGTACTCTCCGCCATCACCTTTCAGCCGGAACGGGCGGTTGTTCAGGTCAGCTTCGTTGATGGTGTCGTAGATAATGTTGGTTTCGAAGCGTTCAGCATGCATCTGCATGCGCTGCATCAGTTCCGGGCCCTGAACGCCATCGTTATCGCCCGGCCAGTTGTCCACATCGGTGGTGGTGGTGAGCTGACCGCCCACTTCAATACCGGTAATCAGTGTTGGGTTCAGGTTGGCGCGGGCTGCGTAGACGGCAGCGGTGTAGCCGGCCGGGCCGGAGCCAAGAATGATCAGTCGGGAGTGTCGGGTTTCGCTCATGGAATGCTCGCTGGTAATTAGGAGTCAGGTTCAGCCCGGCTGTGCGGACTGTTGATTAATTAAGAAGTCGAAAGGCTAACATGAAATAACCAGGCTGCCATTCGTTTCCGATAATGCGGCCAATTAAGCTTCGCTATATGGGCATTGCGGAATTATTCAAGTACTGAGACGGTGGTCAGCAGCTGCCGGACCCTTTCTTTGCTTTTGCCGGACTCTCCCTGCTCGAGGCGATGCTCGGCAACAGATGGGAAAACCGCCTGGATATCGTCTGGCAACACATGGTTGCGGCCTGCCATCAGTGCCCAGGCCTTGGCGGCCCGGAGCAGGCCGAGGCCAGCCCTCGGGGAAAGGCCATACAGCAGGCCGGGCATGCGACGGCTTTGTTCGAGCAGACGCTGGAGGTAATCCAGCAGGGCCGGGCTGGCAGTGACCTCGTCCACGGCACCTTGCAGTGCCTGCAGTTGGTCGTGGGGGAGGATGGCCTGGAGCCTGTCTGTTAGGGTCTTGCGATCCTCGCCTTCCAGCAGTTCCCGCTCGGCCTTCGGATCCGGATACCCCAGGCGCAGGCGCATCAGGAAGCGGTCAAGCTGGGATTCGGGCAGCGGAAAGGTGCCGCCCTGTTCGATAGGGTTCTGGGTGGCAATCACGAAAAACGGCGAGGGCAGTGGCCGGGTTTCGCCCTCAATGGACACCTGTCGCTCTTCCATGGCTTCCAGCAACGCGCTTTGAGTACGGGGCGAGGCCCGGTTGATCTCGTCTGCCAGTACAACCTGGGCAAAAATCGGGCCCGGATGAAATACCAGGCTGCCGGCCTGCTTGTCATACATGGAATAGCCCAGAACATCGGCGGGTAGCAGATCGTTGGTGAACTGGATGCGCTGATAACTCAGGCCCATGATCTTGGCCAGGGCGTGGGACAGGGTGGTTTTGCCCATCCCGGGAATGTCCTCGATCAGCAGGTGGCCGCGGGCCAGTAATCCACACAGAGCCAGCCGAACCTGGGTGTCCTTGCCCAACAGTATTTTGTTGAGCTCGGTAACAACGCTGTCCATCTTTTGTTTCATGCAGGCCTCAGTCCCGTACCCGTTTAAGAATGTCTTCATAGGCATCGATGCGACGATCCCGAAGATACGGCCAGATTCGCCGAACGGATTCGGTACGGTTGCGATCAAGGGTGGCTGTCAGAATGCACTCGCTGTGGTCATCTCCCCTGGCCAGGAATTCGCCCTGGGGGCCACAGATGAAGCTGTTGCCCCAGAATCGGATGCCATCACCCTGGCCGGTGGGATCCGGTTCGGTGCCAACACGATTGGGAGCAATAACGGGCAGGTTATTGGCAACGGCATGGCCCCTTTGCACCGTGACCCAGGCTTCCAGCTGCCGGGCCTGTTCTTCGGGGTCGTCGGTAATGTCCCAACCGATGGCGGTGGGGTAGATCAGGATATCGGCACCGGCCAGTGCCATCAGGCGGGCTGCCTCCGGGTACCACTGGTCCCAGCACACCAGAACTCCGAGCTTTCCGATAGAGGTATTGATCGGGGTGAAGCCGCTGCGGCCGTCATTGAACCTGGCGTCTCCGGGAGTGAAATAGAATTTCTCGTAGAAGCCCGGGTCATCGGGGATGTGCATCTTGCGGTAGATGCCAGCCAGGCTGCCGTCGGTATCAAACACCACGGAGGTATTGTGGTAGACGCCGTTCATGCGCCGTTCGAAGATGGAGCCGACCAGGACAATCTCCAGTTCGCCAGCGAGGTCTGCCAGCCGGTTGCTGGTGGGGCCGGGAATGGGCTCCGCCAGTTCAAAAATGTCTGTGTCTTCTGTCTGGCAGAAATACAGCGTGGCATGCAGCTCTTGCAGCACCACCAGTTGTGCGCCGCCCTTGGCGGCTTCACGGATCAGTTTCTCAGACGTGGCGAGGCTGGCAGCCTTGTCGTCGGTAGACTTTTGCTGGATAGCAGCAATCTTCAGCTGCGGGTTCTCGGGCCGGCTAGTCATAGCGTGACCACTCCTGCGGGAATCTGCATGGTGACACAGTGAAGGCTGCCGTGCTGGTGGATCAGCGGGCGGCAGTTGATCGCAACAATCTCCCGGTCAGGGAAAATGCCGGCCATGATTCGGATGGCTTCCTGGTCTTGCGGTACATCGTACACAGGCAACAGAACTGCGCCATTGATGATCAGAAAGTTGGCGTAGGTGGCGGGCAGGCGATCGCCGTCTTCATCATGGATGGCATCCGGCCAGGGCAGGGCAGTCAGTTTATAGGGGCTGCCATCCGTCTGTCGGAACTCCTGCAGCTCTTCTTCCATGGCCGCCAGCGCGCTGTAATGTTCATCGGCTGCGTCCGGACAGGTGACGTAGCAGATGTGGTCGGGGGCGCAGAATCGAGCCAGGGTGTCGATGTGGCTATCCGTATCGTCACCGGCCAGGTAGCCGTGGTTCAGCCAGAGAATCCGATCGGCCCCCAGAAGTTCCGACAGCAGCTGTTCAATAGCCGAGCGGTCCATGGAGGGATTTCGGGACGGTGTCAGCATGCATTCGCTGGTGGTCAGGACCGTGCCCTGGCCGTCGGATTCGATGGAGCCGCCCTCCAGAACGAAGTCCACAGACTGCAAACGATGGTTGCCGAAGGCGCCGGCATTCGCCAGGTGCTGGTTAAGCGCGTTGTCTTTTTCCCACGGAAACTTGCCACCCCAGGCGTTGAACCGGAAGTCCAGCAGGGTGAGGCCGTCGCCGGTGTCGACCGTTATCGGGCCATGATCCCGCGCCCAGGTGTCGTTAGCGGGTGCCGGGACGGTGATCACACGCCCCGGAAGGCCATTCTCTTCTGCGAAATGGTTCAGTTCCTGGCCGAGTTTCTGCAGCCGTGCCACGAATTCACAGCTGATCAGCAGATGCTCAAATCGAAGCACCTGCCGGGCAATATTCAGGAAAACTGGCTCGACTTCGTTCATTATCCGAGCCCAGTCAGTGCCCGGGTGAGGCCAGGTCAACATGACTGCGCTTTGGGGCGCCCACTCCGCAGGCAACACTCGCTTGGATGTCACTGTATTTGTCACCTTGGTTCGCAAAAGCCGCCATTCTATCTGACCATTGCCACAACGTCAGGCCATGGGCGGAGAAAATTGAACCTTTGTCCGGAGGGGATTAGCGGTTGCGCTTGACGACAGTGTGCAGCACCCGGTCGTGTTCGAAATAGACGATAAAATTGGAGTAGTGCCACTGGCTGATTGGAGGCTCACCTACTGGCCCCTGGATATCCTGAGGAGCGCCCCAGCGGTTGCGAACCGAGGCCTGGGTCATGCCGGTGGTCGGCAGGCTGACCTGGCTGCGATCGGCCTGGCTGCCAACGGGAATTTTCAGCTGTTCGGCGTGCAGGTTGGATGCCAGGCCGGCCGACATAAGGGACGTCAATGCCACGGCGGTGATCAGGTTTCGCTTGTTCTTCATTGGGTTCTCCATTAATGCCTGGTTCCCGCGAACGATACCGCAGGACATGGATAAAACGTAATATCCCGAAAAAACGGGCAAAAGTCAGTGTTTTTTCAAAGTTTACTCTTTTTGCCGCTGCCGGATTTGCCAACGCATCACATGGCGGGCAATTTGTTGGCGGCTACTGTCGTCAAGTTGAACGAACTCGGTGTGAACCCTTGCTCCGCCCCGATCATCCACCTCTGCGCTCAGAACTTCTGCAATGGCTTGAGGTTGATAGAGTTCCGGTGGCAGTGTCATACGTACCGCAATACGGTCGCCCTGGTTCCAGGCAGGGGTGCTGCTGAAAAACGACAGGCCACCCTCGCTGAGAGTCACATCCTGCCAGTCCTCCGGTTGCAACGGATTTTGCTCAAAGGCGATAATGCGCGCCAGCGTGTCGAGCTTGCTGTTCATGGATTTAATTAATCCGGTCAGTAGCCGGTCACGTTCCGCCAGGCTGGCGAGGTGTGCTTTTACGTCCTGGTCCAGCCGGCGGAATTCAGCTTTGAGGCTTTCCAGTGGCGATCCATTGAACGGATCATCCTGCTCGCTGTCAGCGTTCCCGGAGAGACGGCGGATTTCAAGGCCAATACGGTCCTCGATCCGGAAATACTCGCGTCGGTCGGCTTTGGCATCGGTGATCGGTGGCGTGATAGGCGAGCCTGGCATTCTGTCTCCGGCGGGCTGAAATTTTATTGGTAAAGAGTAGTTTAGCAGTTTCCCGGAGGCTCGCGAGTGATCCGGGGTACCAAACCACGACAGGCCAGAAGGTAGCGACAGGCACCTCCCCATGTTCAGACCCTTATCGTTCTATATCGGCTTGCGGTACACCGCAGCCAAGAGACGTAATCACTTTATATCCTTTATATCCCTGACCTCCATGCTCGGGCTGATGCTTGGCGTGGCGGTCCTGATCATCGTGTTGTCCGTCATGAATGGTTTTGACCGGGAATTGAAGCAGCGCATTCTGGGCATGGTGCCCCACGCCACGATTCAGGGGGCGTCGGGCCCGCTGGAAGACTGGGAAGAGATCGATCGCCGCGTACAGGAGCATCCACGGGTACTGGCGGCCGCGCCCTTTATCCAGGGCCAGGGCATGGTGACTGGCGGAGGTGATGTTCGGGGAGTGATGCTAAGCGGCATTGTGCCCGAGCAGGAAGCCACGGTATCGATCATTGAGAATCACTTCATTGAAGGCAACCTGGATGAACTCAAGCCGGGAGAATTCGGCATTATCATCGGTCGGCTGATGGCCAACAGCCTCAGGCTCCAGGTCGGAGACAAGCTGACGGTTGTCCTGCCCGAGGCCTCGGTAACCCCGGCCGGCGTACTGCCGAGACTCAAACGATTTACCGTCAAAGGCATATTCAGTGTCGGTGCCGAGCTGGATGGCAACTATGCGCTGATTCATATGGATGATGCGGCCCGCCTGATGCGAACCGGTGGCCGTGCCGAGGGCGTGCGCCTGCTCGTGGATGACCTGTTCGCGGCCCCGCGCGTGGTCAATCAGGTTGCGCAGGATCTGGGGGGGCGTTACTACGTGTCGGACTGGACCCGTACTCACGGAAACCTGTTCCAGGCTATCCGGATGGAAAAGACCATGATTGGCCTGTTGCTGATGTTCATTGTGGCCGTGGCCGCTTTCAATATTGTTTCCACCCTGGTCATGGTAGTCACCGACAAAACCGCAGACATCGCGATTCTGCGAACCATGGGGGCGACACCCGGGCGCATTATGCGAATTTTCATCATTCAGGGCGCTGTAATAGGTATCTTTGGCACCCTGATGGGAACCGCGCTCGGAATCTTCGGAGCCCTGAATATCAGCGCTTTCATTTCCTGGCTTGAGGGGTTGATGGGGCACCAGTTCCTGAGTGCCGACGTCTACTTCATCAGCTACCTGCCGTCCCAGTTGCAGTGGCAGGATGTGGCAATCATCAGCAGTGCCGGAATGGTGATGAGCCTGCTGGCAACGATTTACCCGGCATGGCGGGCATCCAGGGTCGAACCGGCAGAGGCGTTACGTTATGAGTGAAGTAGAAATGACCACCAGCAAGCCTTTGGTCATCGACTGCCGCCAGGTTACCCGAACCTACGACCAGGGCCCCGAGACACTGACGATTTTCTCCGACATTTCCCTGGAAGTGTCGGCAGGCGAAACCGTTGCCATCGTGGGCAGCAGTGGTGCTGGTAAAACCACGTTGCTGAACCTGCTTGGCGGCCTGGACCGGCCATCATCCGGCCAGATTCATATCTGTGGTGAGGATATTCACCGGTTGTCGGAGGCCGGCCGGGCACGTTTCCGCAATGGCCACCTTGGCTTTGTCTACCAGTTCCATCATCTGTTGCCGGAATTCACAGCGCTGGAAAACGTGATGATGCCTTGCGCGCTGGGGGGGCAGTCACTCGCGGTTGCCAGGCAAAAGGCAGAAGCCTTGTTGGTCCGGGTTGGCCTGGGCGAACGATTGAAGCATAAGCCCTCGGAGCTGTCAGGCGGTGAGCGCCAGCGGGTGGCCATTGCCCGGGCACTGGTCAACGAGCCCCAATGTGTGTTGATGGACGAGCCAACCGGTAACCTGGACGAGCATACCGGCGAGGGTATCAGGGCTCTGATTGAGGATTTACGAGAGCAGTCTGGCATTGCCTTTGTGATGGTCACCCACGATATGCGAATGGCGCGGAGCCTCGGCCGGGTGTTGCGACTGGAGCAAGGGCGGTTGGTTCAGGAAGCCTGATTACGGGCCTTCTTGCGGGCTTTTCTTGAAAAGCGCCGAACCTGCCAGTCTGTGCGGATTTTACGCCGCCAAAGGTACTGGATGATCAGATAGGCGCTGCAACCCGCAGCGGTCGCGACCACAATTGACCCGACATAGAGCGGCACGCCAATCTCCATCAGGCGGCTGCTCAGCCAGGACCAGGAGAGCTGGAATTCAAAAGCCAGCACGGGGCGGTCCAGAATCCAGGCGCCTACTTTGTAGTTAAAGTAAAAGATGGGCGGCATGGTCAACGGATTGCTGATCCAGACCAGGGCGACGGACAACGGCAGGTTGGCATTGATCCAGATGGCCATGCCTGCTGCTGCCGCCATCTGGAATGGCATCGGGATAAAACTGAGAAATAGCCCGATCAGGAAGGCGCGAGACACACTGTGCCGGTTGATGTGCCACAGGTTGGGTTCATGAAGGATATCGCCCAGAAAGCGCAATGATTCGATGGATTGCACTTTTTCCGGGGAAGGCAGATACCGTTTCATGAACTTCTTGGGCATAGGAAGTTCGGCCTGTTGCTTCGGAATGGATAACTTCCGGCACCCTGAGCGCGCCGGGCTAATGCACTGGAGGACAAGGATTGTCCGGTCTGTTTCATACTCACCAAACGCCTGAACACAGCGTAGTCGGCGCGCCCGGCATTGTCGCGTTCTCGTGCGGCGTTATCTTACTGTATCAACTAACGCTTTTACCACCGTCCTGGTGGCTGTTTTTGGCCGGGCTGCTGATGGTCAGTGCGTCCCTCCTGAGCAGTCATGGCACCATGCACCGTCTGGTCAGGCTATTGGCGCTGGTTTTGCTGGGCCTGGCCTGGGCGGGTTGGCATGCGGAAGTGCGCCTGGCGGAGCGCTTGCCGGCGGATATGGAAGGCAAGCGTCTGGAACTATCAGGGTATGTTTGTGAGCTTCCGCAGGCTGGCAGTTTCAGCAGGTTGCGCTTTAGCGTGTGTGTTGTCAGTTGGCACAGCGAAGGCCAACAGGGCGCCACACCGGTACTTCCCCGCAGAGTGCGTCTCTCCTGGTACGGCCGGAATGATCAGGCGCTGCCCGGCCATCGGCTGAGGCTGGAGGTGGTCCTTAAACGGCCACACGGCAACCTGAACCCCGAGGGGTTTCGTTATGAGGATTGGCTGTTCAGGAAAGGTTACCGGGCAACCGGAAGCGTTCGTGCGGTCGCCCTGGACCAGGATCTTCATTGTGGCTGGCATTGCCGGTACCACGCCTGGCATCAAACGGTCGCTGAGCAGGTCCATCGGCATTTTTCCGATGCCAGTGAATACCCATTGATTGCCTCGTTACTGATTGGCCACCGCGGTTATCTTACCGATCAGCATTGGCAAACGCTTCGGGCCACGGGCACGATTCACCTGGTGGCTATATCAGGGTTACACCTGGGACTGGTGGCGGTTGGTGCCGGCCTGGTTGCCCGCCGATTCACCTTGTCAGTGCCGGCGCACTGGCTGGATGAGCGGCGCAGGCGAATCGCAGGCTTTGCGCTGGTTATCCTGTGTTGCCTGTTCTATGCACTGGTTGCCGGGTTTACCGTACCAACCCGCCGAGCCTTGATCATGGTTCTGGTTGGCGGCTGGTATCTGCTTCTGGCCCGCGAGGCCAGTGTCTGGCGGCCATTCTGCTCAGCCTTGTTTCTGGTGCTGTTACTTGACCCGTTCGCGCCGCTGGATCAGGGGTTCTGGTTGTCCTTTGGTGCGGTGGCGGTTTTGCTGGCGGTATTCAGCGGGCGCCTGGCAGGCCCCGGCTGGCTCAAGGGCCTGGTATTGGCACAGGTAGCGGTTTTTGCGGGCTTGTGGCCATTGTTGTCCGGGCTTGGGCAGAGCCAGCCGCTGGCCGGTTTGGTGGCAAACCTGGTGGCGATTCCCTGGGTATCGCTGGTTGTGATGCCGGTGCTGTTCGCAGGTGCTTTGTTGGTGCTGGTGTCTGGTGGCGCGGTGACGGGTTGGGTAAGTTCGCTGCTCGATGCAGTACTGGGCCCGTTGATGGCCTGGCTGCAGTGGGTGGAGCAACTGGCGGCTCCAGTGTCCGTATTAACGCCAGAGGCATCATCCTTTTTGCTGGCATTGTTGGCGGCTGTCGTCGTTCTGCTGCTCCGTTTCCCTGACAGGGTTTTTCGCCTGATGACCGTGGCGTTAGTCGGGGCCTGGGCGGTCACGGCGGTGCTGACAAGGCCTGCCGCCATTAACCCAGAGGTGGTGGAGCCGGAAATTCGTGTCTGGGATGTCGGCCAGGGTCTGTCTGTTCTGGTGCGTGTGGGGCGCAAGGCACTGGTTTACGACACAGGGCCGGAAGTACGGGGTGTGTTTTCGGCTGTTGACTCGACACTGCTTCCGAACCTCCGGGCCCTGGGGATTAACAAACTTGATCGTCTGATAATCAGCCACGGTGACAGTGACCACGCCGGTGGCCTGGTACAGTTGGTACAAGCCGTAGAGGTGGGGCAGATACAGAGCGGTGAGCCGGAAGTCGTGGCCGGGATTCTGGACGAAGTGCCGGGGAAATCGGTAGGACAGTGTCGGTCAGAGCCGTTCGAGTGGCATGGGGTGGTGTTCGAATTCTGGCAGTCCCAAGCCGAGCGCACCGGAAACGATGCGTCCTGTGTGGTACGGGTTCACCATCCCGCCAGTGGTTCTGACGTGCTGCTTACCGGGGATATCAGTAAACGGGTAGAGGCAGAGATGCTTGCCCCCGGCGCGGTGCCGTGGTTGCGCAAGGCAGTGGATTTTCGCTTGGTGCTTGCGCCGCACCACGGCAGCAAAACATCGTCCTCTGCACCGTGGATCGATCGTGTCGCGCCCGACTGGGTAATCTACACAGCGGGCTATCGGCATAGATACGGGCACCCCCATCCTGATGTGGTGGCCCGGTACCAGCTGGCGAATGCTCGCCCACTCAACACCGCCTGCTCCGGAGAGATCGTCATTACCTTGAGTAAGCATGGCCCGAAAATCAGTGAGCTACGCCACACGGTTCCGTTTTGGATCCAGGGTCCGGGGCTGACCCGTGACCAATGTAAAATACCGTGACATTCCGGGTGTGGCCTGAACCGGCAGCTATGCTAAAGTAGCGCGGCTTGTAATTAATCAGGGAGATCAAGCGTGTTCGAGCTGTTGAAAGCCGGTGGCATCCTGATGGTGCCCATTGTTGCCTGTTCCATCCTGGCGCTTGCCATTGTTCTGGAGCGATTCTGGACTCTGCGAGCCTCCAGGGTAGCGCCCCCACAATCGATTAACGAACTCTGGCGCTGGATCAAGAAAAAAGAACTGAACGGGCGCAAGCTCAAGGCGCTTCAGGGCTCCTCACCGCTGGGCCGTATACTCGCTGGCGGGCTGATCAACGCCAAGCACGGCCGGGAGATCATGAAAGAGAGCATTGAGCACGAAGCCAGCCAGGTCATCCATGATCTGGAACGCTTCCTGAACCCCCTCGGTACCATTGCCACTATTACACCGCTGCTGGGCTTGCTGGGTACGGTCATCGGTATGATCAAAGTATTTGCGGAAATTCAGCTGGCGGGCGTGGGTAACGCCGGTAATCTCGCTGGCGGTATTTCGGAAGCGCTGATCACTACGGCCGCGGGCCTGAGCGTGGCTATTCCCGCCCTGATTTGTCATCGCTACTTCATTCGTCGCGTTGATGAGCTGGTCGTTAACATGGAGCAGGAAGCCATCAAGCTGGTGGAAGTGGTTCATGGCGACCGTGAAATCGACGTGGAAGGAGCCTGAACACCGTGAAGTTCAAGCGCCAGAGAAGCCAGGAGGTCGGGGTTGACCTGACGCCACTGATCGATGTGGTGTTCCTGTTGCTGATTTTCTTTATGGTGTCCACCACCTTTACCCGGGAAAGCCACCTGCAGGTGGATTTGCCCGAGGCGAGCGGCGAACCGGTTTCGCCCTCTGAGGTAAGGCAGATCGATGTGGTGATCAATGCTGAGGGCCAGTACATCCTGAACGAGAGGACCCTGGTCAATAATCGGCGTGAAACCCTTGAGCGGGGTGTCAGGGAATTAGCTGAGGGAGACAACAGCTTGCCGTTTATCATTACGGCCGATGCCAGAACTCCCCATGAATACGTTGTGCGCGCTATGGATGTGGCCGGCCGCCTGGGGTTTGCGAAACTGAGCATAACCACAGAGCGGGAGGCTGAGAATCCGTGATCGATGCAAGGCCGGAACCTCTGAAGGTACCGCCAACCGGAAGCTGGGCAACCTACAAGCGATTGCTCGCCTACGTGAAACCCTTCTGGTTCGCGTTCTCCCTGGCGGTGCTGGGGAACATTATCTATGCCGCGGCCTCCACAGGCATGGCGGCTGCCATGGAGTATGTGATTACCGCCATTGAGAATCCGACGGATCAGAACCGGTTGTTCTTGACGGGCCTGATTGTCGGCATTTTCGCCTTGCGGGGGGTGGGCACCTTTTTCAGTCAATACTTCATCAGTTACGTCGGGCGGCAGGTAATCAATGCCCTCCGTAATGATGTGTTCGATCGCCTGATGACACTGCCGTCGCGGTATTATGATGACAATGCTTCTGGCAGGTTGGTGTCCAAGCTTACCTTCAATGTGGAGCAGGTGGCCGAGGCCTCAACCAACGCCATCACCATCACCCTCCGCGAAGGCCTGACCATCGTCGGCTTGCTTGGCTTTATGCTGTATACCAACTGGAAGCTGACCCTGGTGTTCCTGACCGTGGGGCCGGTGATCGGGTTGGTGGTGAATTACGCCAGCAAGCGCTTTCGCCGAATCAGTAAGCGTATTCAGGGGTCGATGGGTGATATCACCCATGTGGCTTCAGAATCCATATCCGGTTACAGGGTGGTGCGAACCTTTGGGGGGGAAGACTACGAACGTGAACGCTTCCGGGAAGTCAGCGACCAGAACCTCAAACAAAGCCTGAAAATGGCCTCTACTCAGGCCATCAGCGTGCCGGTCATCCAGGTGTTGGTAGCTATCGCCATTGCCGCGCTGGTCTGGACCATGTTG
This sequence comes from Marinobacter sp. GH_1, assembly GCF_048595985.1. Lineage (NCBI taxonomy): Bacteria > Pseudomonadati > Pseudomonadota > Gammaproteobacteria > Pseudomonadales > Marinobacteraceae > Marinobacter > Marinobacter sp. GH_1. Next base: position 1,905,827 of record NZ_CP184460.1, read on the forward strand.
TCTCCGGAAATCCGTGGTGAGATGAGTACCGGCCAGTTAATCGCCTTCATTACCGCGGCGACGACCATGGCCAAGCCCATTCGCCAGGTAACCTCGGTGCACGCCAAGATTCAGAAGGGCGTGGCTGCGGCCTATGACGTGTTTGAAACCATGGACGAGCAGCCAGAGGAAGATCGCGGCGAATACACCCCAGAGCGTGTGGAAGGCCATATTGAGTTCGATAAGGTGTGCTTCCGCTATCGTGATCAACTGGATAATGTCCTGGACGGCATTTCAGTGAGCGTGCCGGCCGGGCAGAGTGTGGCACTGGTCGGCCGTTCGGGCAGTGGTAAATCGTCTATGGTCAGCCTGCTACCCCGATTCTATGAGTACACCGAGGGTGACATCCGAATCGATGGCAGGTCTCTCAAGGAGTTCTCGCTCAAGGGTTTGCGTTCCCAGATTGCTCTGGTGAACCAGAACGTGGTGCTGTTCAACGACACCATTGCCGCCAACATCGCCTACGGTGCCTTGCGCAACTGCAGTCGTGAAGAAATCCGGGAAGCCGCCGCCAAGGCTCATGCCCTGGAGTTTATCGACCGGATGCCGGAAGGCCTGGATACCATGATCGGGGATAACGGTGTGATGTTGTCTGGCGGCCAGCGCCAGCGCCTGGCTATTGCCCGGGCACTGCTGAAGAACGCCCCGATCCTGATCCTTGATGAGGCCACCTCGGCACTGGATACAGAGTCGGAGCGGCATATTCAGGAAGCCCTTGAGACGGTGATGCAAGGCCGGACGACGCTGGTCATTGCCCACCGCCTGTCCACCATCGAAAAGGCGGACCGGATACTGGTGATGGACAAAGGCCATATTGTCGAATCCGGCACGCATGAGGAATTGCTGGCGGCAGATGGCGCATATGCCCAGTTGCATCAGATCCAGTTCAGCGAGCATGCATGAGCAGCAGCCGCATTGACCGCTTATGGTATGGCCAGGGCAAGCCCCTGGCCATCCTCGGTCCATTGGCCTGGCTGTACCGTGTGGTGTCTGAATCGAGACGCCGGAAAGCCTGGCAGGCCCGCAATGAAAGCTTACCCGTGCCGGTCGTAGTGGTTGGCAATATCACCGCAGGTGGTACCGGCAAATCCCCCCTGACTGCCCGGCTGGTGCAACGCATGAAGCAGGACGGCTGGCATCCGGTTATCCTGAGCCGGGGCTACGGCGGCAAAAGCGATCATTATCCTCTGTTGGTAAAAGACACCACGCCGGCATCGGTCTGCGGTGATGAGCCGCTGATGCTGGCGCTGGCCACGGGGTGCCCGGTGGTGGTCGATCCCGACCGTTGTCGCGGTGGGCACTGGGCCCTGGAGCAGGCACTCGGCGACGTCCTGATCTGTGATGATGGCTTGCAGCATTACCGCTTGCCCAGGGATATTGAACTGGCGGTTTTCGATGCCGGCCGGGGCATTGGTAACGGTGCCCTGATTCCGGTGGGCCCCCTGCGCGAACCGGTAACACGGCTCTCGAGTGTGGATTTTGTGATTCTCAATGGTGAAGTGTTCCCGCCGTCGGGTCAGCAGATCGACGAGTTTGCCGGCGTTGCGCACCCCGAGATCCATGCCATGTCACTGCAGCCGGCGTCGTTGGTGAACCTGAACTCCGGGGAGACTCTGGCGCCCTCAGCACTCGGGGGCCGGTCAGTGCGTGCGGTTGCCGGAATAGGCAACCCGGGACGTTTCTTTGACACACTGAGGAACCTGGGCGCACAGGTCACCGAAGCGGCTTTTCCCGATCATCACCGCTTCCGCCCGGAAGACCTTGGTTCCAGCGCTGGCGAGTGGCTGGTCATGACCGCGAAAGATGCGGTCAAATGCCAGGGTTTTGCCCCCGACAACGCCTGGGTATTGACGGTGGATGCCTGTCTGTCGGAACCTTTTGAACATCGCTTTCTGGAACGGCTCAGGGCATGCTCTGGGCAGTTGCATCAACAAAATACTGAGAGAACCAACCATGGATAAGAAACTGTTGGCCATGCTTGCCTGCCCGGTGTGCAAGGGTGAACTCAAGCTCAACGATGCCCGTACCGAGCTGATCTGTTACCAGGACGCCATGGCATTTCCGATTCGTGAGGGTATCCCTGTCATGTTAGCCGTAGAGGCCCGTACCCTGAGTACCGATGAACGGCTTGATAAGCACTGACACACCCGCCAGCAGGACGCATCAGCATGTCATTTACCGTTGTCATCCCCGCCCGCTACGCATCCAGCCGGTTACCCGGTAAACCTCTGGCCATGATTGCCGGCAAACCGATGATCCAGCACGTATGTGAACGCGCCCAGGAAAGTCGGGCGAGCAGGGTCGTGGTTGCCACCGACGACCAGCGTATTGAGGCAGCGTGCCAGGCATTCGGTGCCGAGGTAGTCATGACGTCACCACACCACGCCAGTGGAACGGATCGGCTTGAGGAGGTTGCCCGAAAACTGGGGCTGGACCCGGACCACCGGGTGGTTAACGTCCAGGGTGACGAGCCGCTGATACCGCCGGCGCTGATCAACCAGGTGGCCGATAATCTCGACTACTACCCTGAAGCCAGCATTGCCACCCTGTGCGAGCGTATCCACGACGCCCGGCAGGTATTCAACCCGAATGTGGTGAAGGTGGTGTTCGATAGCCGGGGCATGGCGCACTACTTCAGTCGAGCACCCATCCCCTGGGCGCGGGACTTCTGGCCTGCCAACGCGTCGGTGGCGGACGTAGACTTACCCGAAGGCATTGGTTACTTCCGGCACATTGGCATTTATGGCTACCGTGCCAGTGTGCTCAGCCAGTTTGTCAGCTGGCCGCCGGCACCGACAGAACAGGTGGAAGCGCTGGAACAGCTTCGGGCCTTGTATAACGGTGCTCACATCCACGTGGATATTGCTGATCGACCGCCCGCACCGGGCGTCGATACCGAAGAGGATCTGGCCCGGGTGCGGGCTCTGATAGAAGCAGGAGGAGGTTATGCCTGACCAGGTCAGTGTGTTGTTTGTTTGTCTGGGTAACATCTGTCGTTCGCCAACGGCGGAAGGAGTGTTCCGGCAACTGGTCACTGAGCAGGGAATGACAGAACACCTGCACATTGACTCCTGTGGCACCGGTAACTGGCATATTGGTAAATCACCGGATGCCCGGGCCATGGCGGCGGCAGACCGTCGCGGTGTTGATATCAGTGACCTGAGGGCCAGGCAGATCAAGGCTGAAGACCTGGACCGGTTTGATTACGTGTTGGTGATGGATAGGCAGAACCTGGCCGATGTCAGGGATATCTGGCACCAGAATGGCGGCACCGAACCTCGCCTTTTTCTTGAGTTTGGTGAGTCCGGCCAGGCCGAGGTGCCGGATCCATACTACGGCGGTGAGGACGGTTTTGAACGAGTGCTTGACCTGATTCACGAAGCCAGTCAAGGCTTACTGGAGGATATCCGGGGGCGATTGGCTTGAATGGCGCGCTGAGGGTCACCGAGCATGCTGATCTGCGTGAGCTGAACACACTCGCGATTGCGGCACGGGCTCGTTATTTGATCCGGATTGCCGGCGTGGATGACCTGACCGCGGCACTGGCCTGGGCTGAGGCCCGAGAGCTGGACACCCTGATTCTCGGCGGTGGCAGTAACCTTGTGTTTGCCGGTGATTTTGACGGTGCCGTCCTGCACATACAGATTCGGGGCCGGCATTGGGAAAAAGTAAACGGTGACGACGCCGTACTGGTTCTGGGCGCTGGTGAGAACTGGCATGAGGCGGTTTTATACGCTGCCCGTTCGGGTTACCGGGGCATAGAAAACCTGGCGCTGATTCCCGGCACTGCCGGCGCTGCGCCGGTGCAGAACATTGGTGCCTACGGTGTTGAACTTGGCGATACCCTGGTAAGTGTGACAGCTTTGGATCGTGCTACCCGGGGTGTGGTTACCCTGGCCGCCGGCGATTGCCAGCTTGGATACCGTGACAGCCTGTTCAAACGGCAGCCTGGCCGCTACATCATCCTTGAACTTAGACTAAAGCTTTCCCGATCCTTGCCATTAAAGCTGGATTACCGGGATCTTCAGGATTATCTCGGGGATACCGATATCAACGCCCTTACGCCTCTGGAGGTTGCGGAAGCGGTGATGGCGGTGCGGCACCGCAAGCTGCCGGATCCCGCCGTCCTGCCTAACGCCGGCAGCTTCTTCAAGAATCCGGTGATCAATCAGGTGGCGTTTGAAAGGTTGCAGGAGCGCTTTCCCGACGTGGTGTTCTATCCGGTAGAGCAGGGTGTCAAACTGGCTGCGGCCTGGTTGATTGACCAGGCTGGCTGGAAAGGCTTTCGCAATACCCGGGTGGGTGTTCATAACCGACAGGCTCTGGTCCTGATCAACCACTCGGGGGGCTCTGGTGCCGAGGTACTGGCGCTGGCGGACGAGGTGCGTCGGTCTGTGCAGGAAACCTTCGGGGTTGAGCTTGAAATGGAACCGGGGGTCGTTGGCGCCCGTTAGAGTGGCTGGTCAGAAAACCGCCGGGCTGCCCTTGCAGGCAGCCCAAGCGATGATCGAGCGGCCTCAGAGGCCGCCCTTCGGGGAGGCTTTCACCAGGAACGCCAGCGCTTCTTCCACCGGGATGTCCTGTTTCTCTTCATCGCGGCGGCCCTTGTACTCCAGGGTGCCGGCGGTCAGCCCGCGCTCTGAAATCACGAACCGGTGAGGAATGCCCATCAATTCCATATCGGCGAACTTCACGCCCGGGCGTTCGTTACGGTCATCCAGCAGCACGTCGTAACCCGCCTGGCGCAACTGGCTGTAAAGTTTCTCGCCAGCTTCGGCCACTACCGCATTCTTGTGGGCATTGAGAGTAACAATGGCCACCTGGAACGGAGCGATGGCGTCTGGCCAGATGATGCCCTTGTCGTCATGGTTCTGTTCGATAGACGCGGCCACAATGCGGGAAACGCCGATGCCGTAGCAGCCCATTTCCATGATCACCGTCTTGCCATTTTCATCCAGAACGGTGGCGTTCATGGCGGAGCTGTACTTGTTACCCAGTTTGAAGATGTGGCCGACCTCGATACCACGGCGGATCTCCAGGGTACCCTTGCCATCCGGGCTGGGATCACCTTCCTCCACGTTGCGCAGGTCTTCTACCCGGCCCAGGGGTACGTCGCGCTCCCAGTTAACACCGGTCAGGTGGTAGTCGTCCTTGTTGGCACCACACACGAAGTCTGCAAGGTGGGCAGCGCTGCGGTCGACGATCACAGGCACAGCCAGGTTGACCGGGCCGATAGAGCCGGGTTTGCAGCCAATGGTCTTTTCGATTTCTTCATCGGTGGCCATGGTCAGCGGCTCGGCAATACCGTTCAGGTTTTCTGCCTTGATGTCATTCAGGATGTGATCGCCCCGGAGAATCAGTGCAACCAGGCCGGACTCGCCGTTCTCGTCGGCTTCACCTTTGACCAGCAGGGTCTTCACGCTGCGCTCTGCCGGCAGGCCGAGGAACTGGGAAACGGCTTCGATGGTTTTCTGGCCTGGCGTGTGCACTTCGGTCATGGCCTCGCCGGGCGCCGGGCGCTCGCCCGCAGGGGCGATGGCTTCGGCTTTTTCGATGTTGGCGGCGTAATCGCTTTCAGTACTGAACACGATGGCGTCTTCGCCGGAGGATGCCAGCACATGGAACTCGTGGGAGGCACTGCCACCAATGGCACCGGAATCCGCCTGCACCGGCCGGTAATCCAGCCCGAGGCGATCAAAGATGTTGCAGTAGGTCTGGTGCATGACCTGGTAGGTGTCATCCAGCGAAGCTGCGTTCAGGTGGAAGGAGTAGGCGTCCTTCATAATGAACTCGCGGGCACGCATAACGCCGAAGCGGGGGCGGCGCTCATCACGGAACTTGGTCTGGATCTGATAAAAGTTAGCCGGCAGTTCCTTGTAGCTTTTCAGCTCGTTGCGGATCAGGTCGGTGATGACTTCTTCGTGGGTCGGGCCAAAGCAGAAGTCACGGCCGTGGCGGTCATTCATGCGCAGCAGTTCGCCGCCGTACTGCTCCCAGCGCCCGGATTCCTGCCAGAGTTCGGCTGGCTGTACGGCCGGCATCAGAACTTCCTGGGCTCCACTCTTGTCCATCTCTTCGCGAACAATTCGTTCCACCTTGCGCAGGGTGCGCAGGCCCATGGGGAGCCAGGTGTAGAGGCCTGCGGCCAGCTTCCGGATCATTCCGGCGCGCAGCATCAGCTGATGGCTGATAATCTCTGCATCTGAGGGTGTCTCTTTCTGGGTGGCAATCAGGTAACGGCTTGCTCGCATCGTGTCTTCCGCTTTATTGAAAAGTGGGGGTTAAGACTAATTGGCAGGGCTTCTGGCCTGCTTCTGCCTTTCTTTGTCGTAAAGTGGACGTTATTGTACGGAGCCTGCTTCACAAGGTACAGATGATGACTGACGAATCTATCGACGTAACACCTCGCCGGCGACCGGTTCAGGCGCGCAGTCGGGAGCGGGTGGGCAATATCCTCAGCCATGCCGCGGCTATTTTTCATGAGAACGGGGTAGATGGCACCAGTATGTCCGCCATTGCCCGGCAATCTGGCATGTCGTTAGCGTCCCTTTACCGCTATTTTCCAAACAAGGCGGCCATCGTTCATGCCATTGCCGAAGGGCATGTCGAGAAAATGGAAACCGCGCTGCGGGAGAAACTGCCCGAGCTGAGCCTGCACGACGCGGTGGATGTGCTGATTGATCAGTTCTATGACTTCTACCGCACCGAACCTGCGTACTCGGCAATCTGGAGCGGCGTTGAGTCCATGCCAGAGCTGCGGGAACTGGATCTGCGGGAACTCTACAGCAACGCCCGTGACCTGGATGCCCGGCTCCAGCAGGAGTATCCGGCGTTGCCGAAGGAACGCAGGTGGACCGCCAGCCTGTTGTTGCCCCGATCTGCCGGAACCATCCTCAGGCTCGCAGCCACCATGCCGGACGACCAGGGGCAGCAGTTAGTGGTGGAATTGAAGTGTATGGCCAGGGCTTACCTGGCAGAGCTGGCCCGTCAGGAAAGATAGCCCAGGGGCAGGGCGGTACTGTCGATTACCCTCCGCAGTACAAAGCTGGAGTGCACCCCACTGACACCCTGAATCCGGGTAATGCGATTAAGCAGAAACTGGTGATAGTGGTCCATGTCTGGCACCACCACTTTCAGCATGTAGTCGGCACTCTGGCCGGTGATCAGGTAGCACTCCTGAACCTCGGGAAAGACCGCCACCTGTTCCTCGAAAGCGGCAAAGCGTTCCGGTGTATGTCGGTCCATGCCAATCAGGATGATGGCGGTCAGCGACAACCCCAGTTTTTTGTGGTCCAGAATCGTCACCGTGCGCACTATGATGCCCGCGTCTTCAAGCGCCCGCACCCGGCGCAGACAGGGGGAGGGTGAAAGCCCGACTTTCTCCGCCAGTTGCTGGTTGGTTAGTGAGCCGTCCTTCTGCAATTGTTCCAGGATTTTCCGGTCAGTTTTGTCAATTCTGACCAGCGCCTTGTCATTGCTCGCAATCATATGCTGTAAATCCTGACTTGTTGGCAATATGTGGCTTATGAATAACGGTTTTGGGCTGAAATAGCAACCAAATAGCGCGGTTTGGGCGTTACACTCTCTCCATTGATACGAACAGCGAAAGGAATGTTCCGTTATGGCCTTTGATCATCGTAAATACGTCGCCTTCAAACCGGTTGCCAAGAAAGACCGCCGCTGGCCGGACCAGGTCATCGAGAAAGCACCCACCTGGTGTGCTGTCGACCTGCGGGATGGCAACCAGTCGCTGATCAAGCCCATGTCCGTTGCCCAGAAACAGCGCCTGTTCGATTTGCTGGTCAAGCTTGGCTTCAAGGAAATCGAGATTGGTTTTCCGGCCGCCAGCCAGCCGGATTTTGATTTCTGCCGCACGCTGATCGAAGAAAACCGGATTCCGGACGATGTGAAGATTCAGGTGCTGACCCAGGCCCGCCCGGAACTGATTGAACGCACTTACGAGGCTTTGCAGGGCGCAAAACAGGCTATCGTGCACGTGTACAACTCCACGTCTACCGTGCAGCGGGAGCAGGTATTTGGTCTCGATCGAGCCGGCATCCGAGAGATTGCTGTCAACGGCGCCACCCTGGTGAAAGAGATCGCAGCCCGTTACCCGGACACCGACTGGACTTTCCAGTATTCCCCGGAGAGCTTCACCGGCACCGAGCTGGACTTCGCTGCGGAAGTGATTGATGCGGTTACCGACGTGTGGCGTCCGGATCAGGGGCAGCCGGTGATTATCAATCTGCCGGCAACCGTAGAGATGTCGACCCCCAACGTGTTTGCGGACCAGGTGGAGTGGATTTGCGAGAACATCCGCTACCGCGAGCACATCAGCATCAGCTTGCATACCCATAACGACCGGGGTTGTGCGGTTGCAGCGGCTGAGTTGGGCGTGATGGCTGGCGCTGACCGAATTGAAGGGACCCTGATGGGTAACGGGGAGCGCACTGGCAACATGGATCTGGTAACCATGGCCATGAACCTGTATTCACAGGGCATTGATCCGACCCTGGACTTGTCCGGCATGGCGGAAATTACCGAGGTGGTGGAAGCCTGTACCGAGATTTCCACTCACCCGCGTCATCCGTATGCGGGCGAGCTGGTGTTCACCGCCTTCTCTGGCAGCCACCAGGACGCCATCCGTAAGTGCCTGGCCCGCCGCAACGAGGGCGACGCCTGGAACGTGGCCTACCTGCCTATCGATCCGTTCGATGTGGGTCGTCGCTATGAGGAGGTGGTGCGCATCAATAGCCAGTCCGGCAAGGGTGGCGTTGCTTATGTACTGGAGCGGGACTACGACATTACCCTGCCGCGTTGGTTGCAGATCGAATTCAGTAAGGTGGTCCAGAAAGAAGCCGAGACCAACGGTGGCGAAATTGACTCCCACACCATCCACCGCCTGTTCGAAGACCGCTACCTGAAGGTTCATGAAGACTGGTCACTGCGTTCCTACGATTTGCATCGGGACGAAGAGGGTGTTCGTGCAGAAGTGGTGGTCGGTAGCGACACTTCTCCCGTGACCTTTGAAGGCCGCGGCCTGGGTGCGGTTGAAGCGGTGTCTGACGGCCTGGCCAAGCGCTTTGGCGTCACGGTGGCGGTAGAGGCATACGATGAGTTTGCCCTGGGCGAGGGCACCAACGCCAATGCCTTGGCCTGTATTCGCCTGACCGCCAATGGTCAGCATTGCAGCGCAGCGGCCCTGGCGGAAGATACCACCTCGGCAACCCTGCAGGCGCTGTTTTCAGCAGTGGCTCAGGCGGTGGGTACGGATATGCCGGCAGCAAAGACGCCGGAAGCGGCGGAAGCGGTCTGATAGCCGGTTCTGTCTACGCCAGAACGCAGAACGGCCGGCAAAGTTGCCGGCCGTTCTGTTTTCCGTCTGCCCGTGAGGGGCATCCGGCGGTAAACCTTTGCCCTTACAGAGGGGTTACGTTTTCCGCCTGGGGGCCTTTGGGTCCCTGAGTAACGGTAAACTGCACCTGCTGACCTTCTGTCAGGGTACGGAAACCGTTGGAGTTGATTGCACTGTAGTGAACGAAAACGTCACTGCCGCCTTCCTGGGCAATAAAGCCAAAGCCCTTGGATTCGTTGAACCACTTCACGTGGCCAGTTTTGGTATCGGACATCGATCTTTCCTGTCTTTCTGAAAATTTGCCCTCACGGGACCTTCTTGTTTCGCACAGACTCTGGATCCATACAAACGCGGTTTCCGCCTGAGCGGAAGCCGTCGATGCTGAGTCGTCCGGAGCGTACTGAGGAAGGGGCAACGCGAAGCCTGGGCAGGACGTTGTAGCGCATTCGTCAAATACCGCTGCAGAAGAGCACAGCAATTTTCAGTATAGACCGACTTTGGGGGGCGTCAATTGTTTTTTTAGTGATCAGTGTCGGGATTATAATTGATAAAAAACAATGGGTTGTCATAAGGATGAAACACAACTCTGCCGGTCTTTGAGGCAGAGTTGTGTTGTGGTCCGTGTACACGGGTGGGGTAGGTCAGCGCACGAATTTCTCGCTGATCTCTTCCAGAATGGCAGGATCATCAATGGTGCTGGGTACGCTGTACTCTTCGCCGTCCGCAATCTGGCGGATCACGCGGCGCAGAATCTTGCCAGACCGGGTCTTCGGTAAACGCTCTACCACCATGGCCCGACGGAAGCAGGCTATGGCGCCAATCTTGTCGCGGACCATTTCTACCAGTTCTTCTTCCAGTTCATCCTGGTCTATGGTTGCGCCGTCCTTGATCAGCACCAGGCCGACCGGGATCTGGCCCTTCATGTCGTCGTGGGCGCCTACAACACAGCATTCCGCGACTGCTGGGTGAGAAGCCACCACCTCTTCCATTTCGCCGGTGGATAGACGATGTCCGGCGACATTGATCACGTCATCGGTCCTGCCCATGATGAACACGTAGCCGTCGTCATCAATAAAGCCGCCGTCGCCGGAGCTGTAAAAGCCGGGAATCGGATTCAGGTAGCTGCTCTGGAAGCGTTTGTCGTCGCCCCATACGGTCATCAGGCACCCCGGTGGCAGGGGCAGTTTGACGGCTATCTGGCCTTGTTCGCCGGCCGGTACCTGGCTGCCTTCCATATCGACGACCTGCACATTGAAGCCGGGTGACGGTACCGTTGCCGAGCCCGGTTTGGTGGTCATCATTTCAATGCCTACCGGGTTGCAGCAGATGGCCCAGCCGGTTTCGGTCTGCCACCAGTGGTCGAGAATCGGCAGGCCCGTGTGTTCCTTCAGCCATTCGTAGGTGGGCGGGTCCAACCGCTCGCCGGCCAGGAAAATGCGTTTCAGCGACGAGACATCGTAGCGGCTTAGCTGGTCTGCCTCGGGGTCTTCCTTGCGTACCGCGCGGAAGGCGGTGGGCGCGGTGAACAGCATGTTCACCTTGTGATCCTGGACTACCCGCCAGAACGCACCGGCGTCCGGAGTTTTCACCGGTTTGCCTTCATACAGGATGGTGGTGCAGCCGGCGAACAGAGGCGCATAGACAATGTAGCTGTGGCCTACCACCCAGCCCACGTCTGACGCCGCCCAGAAGACATCGCCGGGTTTGGCGTCGTAGACCAGTTTCATGCTGTATTTGAGGGCCACGGCATGGCCGCCGTTATCCCGCACCACGCCTTTTGGTTTGCCGGTGGTGCCGGAGGTGTAAAGTACATAAAGCGGGTCGGTGGCTTTCACTGGCACCGGGTCTGCTGGCTCCGCATTGGCGGTCATGTCGTTCCAGTCGTAATCCCGTCCTTCCGACAGGTTGGCTGTGACTTGCGGCCGCTGGTACACCACACATAGCTCAGGCTTGTGGCTGGATTGCTCAATGGCCCTGTCCACCAACGGTTTGTATTCAATGACCTTGGTGACTTCAATGCCGCAGGAGGCAGTGATCAGCGCCTTGGGCTTGGCATCCTCAATACGCACGGCAAGTTCGTGGGCAGCAAACCCACCGAACACTACTGAGTGGATGGCGCCCAGGCGGGCACAGGCCAGCATGGCAATGGCTGCCTGCGGAATCATTGGCATGTAGATAATGACCCGGTCACCCTTCTCGATCCCGCGAGCACGCAGGGCGCCGGCAAACAGGGCTACTTCATCCCGTAATTCGTCATAGGTGAAGTGTTGCTGGCTGTTAGTCACCGGCGAATCGTAAATCAGGGCTGTCTGTTGACCACGGCCCGCCCGGATGTTTGCATCAAGGGCCACGTCGCTGGTATTCAGAAGGCCATCGGGGAACCACTGGCCGTGACCGTTATCGAGTGCCTGCCAGATGGTGTTCGGGGTTTCGATCCAGTCAATGTTCTGGGCCTGCTCGCGCCAGAAGTCATCCCGTTGGTCGATGGACCGGCGGAACTCGGAGTGGTATGTCATGCTTTCCACCTCAGTTGTGCTGTTATTGTTCTGTGGCTGTTATGCACAACTGTAGGAGCTTTAGAAACAGGGGCTACTAGACCATAGGCGTAGTTGGCCGTTTTTGTCCGTTTAATCCCCGTTGGAATTGATCTCCGTCACCTTCGCCGTAACGCTGCCGTGGCCCAGCCGGGCGGTGATGGCGGAGCCTTCGCCAAGCTGGCTGGCGTCACGAACAATCTGGTTCTGCTCATCCCTGACAATCGCGTAACCCCGCCCCAGGGTGGCGAGCGGGCTGACAACGTGGAGTGCCTGGGCGTTGTATTGGTAACGTTCCTGTTGCTGCTTCAGGTAGTGGCGGGTTGCCATCTCCAACCGCTCGTGGAGACGGGTCACCTGGTCCCGGGCGGTGATCAGTGTCCGGCGTGGGGATTGGGTGGCAAGGCGCTGGGTCAGGTGATCGGCTTTTACCCGGGTTTGGGTGAGTCGCTGGGCGATCGCCTTGTTCAGCCGCACGTCCAGCTCATCCATGCGCTGCGCCTTTTCCTGCAACTCCCGGCGCGGGTCCCGCAGCCGCGCAGACAGGTGGCCAAGCTGGGTGTGCAGGCGCTGGGTTAACCGGCGCGCCGCCTGACTCAGCCTCAGTTCCTGCTCGTTCAGCCGGCGCAGCCAGTGGCTCTGGTCCGGGGAAACCTTCTCAGCGGCCGCCGAGGGTGTCGGGGCGCGAAGGTCTGCCACGAAATCGGCAATGGTCACGTCAACCTCGTGGCCCACCGCGCTGACAGTTGGAATGCTGCAGCTGGCGATAGCCCGGGCTACTGCTTCTTCATTGAAACACCACAGGTCTTCCAGTGAGCCGCCGCCGCGCCCGATGATCAATACATCGGCCACGCCGTGTTGCTGGGCGCGCTGGATCGCGTTGACGATGTCGGCCGTGGCGGCCTGGCCCTGAACTGCTGTGGGGTAGAGGGTGACGGGGATGGCCGGGCAGCGGCGGGCCAGCACGGTCAATATGTCATGGATGGCGGCACCCGTGGGTGAGGTCACCACGCCAATGTGGCGCGGTGTGGCTGGAACCGGTTTTTTTCGGGCCGGGTCAAACAAGCCCTCCGATTGCAGTTTCATCTTCAGGGCCTCAAAGGCCTGTTGCAATTCGCCCAGCCCTGCCGGCTCCAGGTGTTCGACAATGATCTGGTAGTCGCCCCGGTTCTCGTAGAGTGTGACCTTGCCGCGGATGCGAATCTGGTCGCCTTCACGGGGCAGGGTGCGCAGGCGTTGATTGGCACCCCGGAACATGGCACAGCGTACCTGGCACTTCTGGTCCTTCAGGGAGAAATACCAGTGCCCGGAGGAAGGTCTTGAAAATCCGGACAATTCGCCCTCCACCCACACCTGCATAAAGCTGGTTTCCAGCAGATGGCGTGCCTGATGGTTGAGTTCACTGACCGACAGGGCCCGGGGCCGGGAATCCGGATAAGGGGGTATCAAAGGGCGCGCTCCGTGATTATTCATACGCAATAGCCGAAAGAGAGGGGTAAAAATAACGGAAATTCAAAAAGATGCAACCAAACGCCAAAAACCTCGCGGTTTACTGTCTGTTGGCACCACTTTATAATAGATCGATTAAGGATTTTGCTTTGCTGTGCCGCCGCGGGTACAGCATGGAATTTCCAAACTTAGCATGTTCAAAAGGCGGACCCAAATGCTGCGTATTGCCGAAGAAGCCCTCACGTTTGACGACGTTCTCCTCGTGCCCGGATATTCCGAAGTTCTGCCTCATCAGGTGGAGCTGAAGACTCAGTTGACCAAAGGCATCACCCTGAATATTCCGCTGGTGTCATCGGCCATGGATACGGTCACTGAAGCCGAGCTGGCCATTGCCATGGCTCAGGAAGGCGGCATCGGCATCATGCACAAGAACATGTCAGTGGAGCAGCAGGCAGCTGCCGTACGCAAGGTCAAGAAATATGAAAGTGGTGTGGTGAAAGATCCGATCACCGTCACACCGGAGACAACGGTTCGGGAACTGGTGGATATCACCATGGCCAACAGCATTTCCGGCCTTCCGGTTGTCGACGGCACTGATCTGGTCGGCATCGTCACCGGGCGTGATATCCGCTTCGAAAGCCGGATGGATACCCTGGTGCGTGACATCATGACTCCGAAGGAAAAGCTGGTTACGGTCAAAGAGGGTGCCAGCCTGGAGGAAATCAAGGAACTGCTGCACCGTCACCGCATTGAAAAAGTTCTGGTAGTGAACGACGAATTCGAATTGCGGGGCCTGGTTACCGTCAAGGATATCCAGAAAGCCAAAGACTACCCGCTGGCCTGCAAAGACGAGCAGGGCCGTCTGCGAGTGGGTGCGGCGGTGAGCACCGGTGGCGATACCGATGCCCGGATTGCAGCGCTTGCCGAAGCCGGCGTGGATGTGATTGTCGTGGATACCGCCCATGGCCATTCCAAGGGTGTGATTGACCGGGTTCGCTGGGTAAAGCAGAACTACCCTGATGTTCAGGTGATTGGCGGTAACATTGCCACCTCGGGTGCGGCGATTGCCCTGGCTGATGCCGGCGCGGATGCGGTCAAGGTGGGCATCGGTCCCGGCTCCATCTGTACCACCCGCATTGTCGCCGGCATTGGTGTGCCGCAGATTTCGGCGGTGTCCAATGTGGCAGCGGCGCTGAAAGAGCGCGGCGTACCCGTGATTGCCGATGGTGGTATCCGGTTCTCCGGTGATATCGCAAAAGCCATCGCAGCGGGCGCTCACAGCGTCATGATCGGTAGCCTGCTGGCGGGTACTGACGAAGCTCCGGGTGAAGTGGAATTGTTCCAGGGCCGGAGTTACAAGGCTTATCGTGGTATGGGATCCATTGGTGCCATGGGGCAGGGTTCCAGCGACCGCTATTTCCAGGACGCCAGCAAAGGTATTGAAAAACTGGTGCCGGAAGGCATTGAAGGCCGTGTGGCCTGCAAAGGCCCCATGCGCAACATCGTGCACCAGTTGGTGGGTGGCTTGCGTGCATCCATGGGTTACACAGGCAGTGCAACCATGGATGAGATGCGTACCAAGCCGGAATTTGTGCGCATTACCAACGCCGGGATGCGTGAGAGCCACGTGCACGACGTGACCATCACCAAAGAAGCTCCCAACTACCGAATCGGCTAAAAACTGCCTGATTTGACGCGGCCCGGTTTCCGGGCCGCGCTGTTTTTTTAAAGCCCGAGGACTCCATGGCTCAGAACATTCACGACCACCGTATCCTGATTCTTGATTTCGGTTCCCAGTACACCCAGCTGATCGCCCGCCGTGTGCGCGAAATCGGCGTGTACTGTGAAATCAAGGCCTTTGACGTAACAGACGAAGAACTCAACGAGTTCAATCCCAAAGGCATCATCCTGGCGGGTGGTCCGGAATCGGTAACCCAACTGGGTGGTCCCCGTGCACCGGAAGGGCTGTTCGACAAAGGCATTCCGATTCTGGGCATCTGCTACGGCATGCAGACCATGGCGGAGCAACTGGGCGGCCGTGTTGCCAGCTCTGAGAAGCGCGAATTCGGCTACGCTCAGGTGAAAGTCCGGGCCAAGGGCCCTCTGCTGCAGGACATTACCGACCACCTGACACCTGCGGGTGAATCCCTGCTCGACGTCTGGATGAGCCACGGTGACAAAGTAGTTGTCATGCCGGAAGGCTTTGAACTTTTAGCCTCTACCGAGAGCGCGCCGATTGCCGCCATGCAGGACCTCAGCCGTAACCTGTACGGTGTCCAGTTCCATCCGGAAGTGACCCACACCCTCCAGGGTAAGCGGA
Source organism: Marinobacter sp. GH_1 (assembly GCF_048595985.1). Lineage (NCBI taxonomy): Bacteria > Pseudomonadati > Pseudomonadota > Gammaproteobacteria > Pseudomonadales > Marinobacteraceae > Marinobacter > Marinobacter sp. GH_1. The sequence continues at coordinate 1,921,524 of NZ_CP184460.1, forward strand.
TTCTCGAGCACTTTGTCCTGAATATCAGTGGCTGTGAGGCCCTTTGGACACCGGCCAAGATTGTTGATGACGCCGTTCGCCAGATTCGTGAGCAGGTAGGCTCCGAAAAGGTTCTGCTGGGGCTGTCTGGCGGTGTGGATTCCTCGGTAACCGCCGCCTTGCTGCACAAGGCCATCGGCGACCAGCTCACCTGTGTGTTTGTGGATAACGGCCTGCTGCGCCTGCACGAGGGCGATCAGGTGATGGACATGTTCGCCAGCAACATGGGCGTTAAAGTCATCCGTGCCGATTCCGAAGACCTGTTCCTGTCAAAGCTCAAGGGTGTTAACGACCCTGAGCAGAAGCGCAAAATCATCGGCAACACCTTTATTGATGTATTTGATGCCGAGGCCGCCAAGATCAAAGACGTGAACTGGCTGGCCCAGGGCACCATCTACCCGGATGTGATCGAATCTGCCGCCTCCAAAACCGGTAAAGCCCATGTCATCAAGTCCCACCATAATGTGGGTGGCCTGCCGGAAACCATGAAGATGAAACTGGTTGAGCCGCTGCGGGAGCTGTTCAAAGACGAAGTTCGCAAGATTGGCCTTGAGCTCGGCCTGCCGTACGACATGGTTTACCGCCACCCGTTCCCGGGGCCGGGTCTGGGTGTCCGTATTCTTGGCGAAGTGAAAAAGGAATACGCAGAGATCCTGCGCCGCGCCGATGCCATCTTCCTGGAAGAGTTGCACCGTGCGGATCTGTACCACAAGACCAGTCAGGCGTTCGCGGTGTTCCTGCCGGTGAAATCCGTCGGTGTGGTAGGCGATGCCCGCCGTTACGAATACGTGATTGCCATCCGGGCTGTGGAGACTGTGGACTTCATGACTGCACGCTGGGCGCGCCTGCCGTATGATCTGCTGGAAACGGTTTCCAACCGGATCATTAACGAGATTTCTGGCGTTTCCCGTGTGACCTACGACATCTCTTCCAAGCCACCCGCGACGATTGAGTGGGAGTAAGTCGAGGCAGGGGATAAGGGATAGTGAACGACACTCCGGAAGATCGGCGCTGGATGGCCAGGGCACTGGAGCTTGCCGCCCAGGCCGGGGCAGCCGGTGAAGTGCCGGTTGGCGCCATTGTTGTTCTGGATGGCAGGGAGATTGGGGCGGGTTTCAATGCCCCGATTTCCCACTGCGACCCGACCGCCCATGCGGAAATCAGAGCCCTGCGGGATGCTGCGGCTCGGGTGGGGAACTACCGGTTGGCGGGTGCTACGCTGTATGTAACCCTGGAGCCCTGCACCATGTGTGTGGGAGCTATTGTCCACGGTCGTATCAGCCGGTTAGTGTATGGTGCCGCTGAGCCCAAAGCGGGTGCCGTCGAGTCGGCCAGAAGAACCCTTGAAGAGCCGCATCTGAACTGGCGGGTAGAGGTTTGCGGGGGCGTGATGGCCGAACCGTGCGGTCGGGTGATCTCCGAATTTTTCAGCCGGCGCCGTCGGGAAATCCGGCAGCGCCGCCAACAACACTCAGGGAAGGGAAGCACAGACTCATGAAAGTTCTTGTTACCGGCGGTGCCGGATATATCGGCAGCCACGTTGTGCGTCAGTTGGCCGCAGCGGGCCACGACATTGTGGTGTTTGATAACCTCTCTACCGGCTATCGCTGGGCGGTAACCGCCGGGGAGCTGGTGGAAGCCGATCTGGCGGATGAAGACGCGATAGAAGCCGTATTTTCCGCCCATAAGTTTGAAGCGGTGCTGCACTTTGCAGCGAACATCGTGGTGCCGGAGTCTGTCGCCAACCCCCTCAAGTACTACAGCAATAACACCCGTAACACTCTGAATCTGCTGAAAGCGGTTGAACGCCACCAGGTGCCGTATATGGTGTTTTCTTCCACCGCGGCGGTCTACGGCATGCCAGAGGAAACGGTGCTGACAGAAGACCTGCCGCTGGCACCTATCAATCCCTATGGCGCCTCCAAGATGATGAGCGAGCGGATGATGATGGACCTGGCTGCGGCCAGTAACCTTAGCTACGTTATCCTGCGCTACTTCAATGTGGCCGGCGCTAATCCGGAGGGACTGCTGGGGCAGGCAACGCCGGAGGCGACGCACTTGATCAAAGTGGCCTGCGAATGTGTGACCGGTCAGCGCGATGGTATGAGTGTATTCGGCACTGACTACGAAACCCGCGATGGCACCTGTATCCGCGACTATATCCATGTGGAAGACCTGGCAAAGGCCCACGTGATGGCGCTGGATTACATGGCTGGCGGTGGCGAGTCTCAGGTGCTCAACTGTGGTTACGGCCGCGGCTTTACCGTGCGGGAAGTCATTGATGTGGTCAAGGCGGAATCCGGTGTCGATTTTCCGGTAACTGAAACCGGCCGTCGCGCCGGCGACCCGGCGGCACTGATGGCCGACAACACGCGAATCAAGAATGTTCTGGGCTGGCAGCCGGATTACGATGACCTCAATACCATCGTGCGCACCGCCCTGGCCTGGGAAGCGGTCTGGCAGAAGAAAAAAGCTTCTCGATAACACTCTCAAACAACGATTTTCAGGAACTTTTAAATGAAGATTACGATTTTCGGAACCGGATACGTGGGCCTGGTAACAGGTGCCTGTCTTGCGGATGTTGGTCACGATGTGCTTTGTATGGATGTGGATCAGGGCAAGATCGAGAAACTGAAGAACGGTAAGATTCCAATTTACGAGCCAGGCCTCGATAGCATTGTTAAACACACCGTGGAAGCCGGCCGCCTGTCGTTCACCACCGACACCGAACAGGCTGTCAAACATGGCACCCTTCAGTTTATTGCCGTGGGCACGCCGCCGGATGAAGACGGCTCTGCCGATCTGCAATACGTGCTCGCGGTGGCGAAATCCATCGGTCAGTACATGGATGACTACAAGGTGGTTGTCGACAAGTCCACTGTGCCGGTAGGTACCGGTGACAAGGTCAAGGCAGCGGTGCGTGCACAGCTCGACAAGCGCGGCCTGGAGCTGGATTTCGACGTGGTTTCCAACCCGGAATTCCTGAAAGAAGGCGCCGCCATCAACGACTTCATGAAGCCGGACCGCATTGTGGTGGGTACCGACAGCGAACAGGCGGCGGAGCTGTTGCGGGAGGTTTACTACCCGTTCAACCGCAACCACGACCGGATGATCTTTATGGATATCCGTTCGGCGGAACTCACCAAATACGCTGCCAACTCCATGCTGGCCACCAAGATCAGCTTCATGAACGAAATGTCTAACCTGGCTGAACGCCTGGGTGCCGACATCGAAGCGGTACGCCGGGGCATTGGTTCCGACCCCCGTATCGGCTACCACTTCATCTACCCTGGCTGCGGCTATGGTGGCTCCTGCTTCCCGAAAGACGTACAGGCCCTGGCCCGGACGGCAGGTGATTGCGATTACGAGGCCAAGTTGCTGAATGCGGTAGAAGCCGTTAACTACGCTCAGAAACACGTGCTGTTCGACAAGATTAGCCACTTCTTCCAGGGTGATCTGAAAGGCAAGGTGGTTGCGGTCTGGGGCCTGGCCTTCAAACCGAACACTGACGACATGCGTGAAGCCTCCTCGCGGACGCTGATGGAAAATCTCTGGAAGGCCGGCGCTACGGTGCAGGCGTTTGATCCGGAAGCCATGGAAGAAACCCAGCGCATCTACGGTGACCACGAAGGCCTGACCCTGTGTGGCACCAAAGAGCAGGCCCTGAAAGGTGCCGATGTGCTGGCCATCTGTACCGAGTGGAAAGAATTCCGTTCGCCGGACTTCGACCTGATTGCCGGTGCCCTGAAACAGCCAGCGGTTTTCGATGGTCGAAACCTGTACGAGCCGGAAATGCTCGAGCGCCATGGTCTGGTTTACTACGCCATTGGCCGCGGCCGTAACCAGTTTCATTCTGCAGGTTGATCGAGAGGGCCGGTGATGTTTCAGCTACACGAAAGGCTCGCGGCAGATACCCACTACCTGGGTTGCAGCCGCCTGTGCGAAATCCTGTTGATGAACGACAGCACCTGGCCCTGGATAATTCTGGTGCCGGCGGTGCCGGACATCCGGGAAATCTACCAGCTGGACCATAAGCAACAGGTGCGGTTGCTGGAAGAGTCTTCCACGCTTAGCCAGGGCATGATGGAGCTTTTCAGGGGCGACAAGATGAATGTGGCGGCGCTGGGTAACATGGTGCCGCAGCTTCATTTGCACCACATCGTGCGCTTTGAAGGTGACCCGGCCTGGCCAGGCCCTGTGTGGGGCAAGCAGCCACCGGTGCCCTATGAAGGGGCTGCACTGGCGCAGGTCAAAGAGAAGCTGAAACCGCTTCTCCATCACCTCGCTTGAACTTCAATGGTTTTATTCCCGGCCCTGCTGCCACTGCGCCAGGGTCTGGGAGCCCACCAGAATCATCCGCAGCTCGGTTTTGAGCTTGTGCTTTAGTTCCTCCCGCTCCTTGGGCGTCGCATCCAGCGCCTCCGCGCCTTGATTGAAAACCAGTGTCACCATGGCTTCGGCCACAACCCGGGCATCGGCCAGAGGCTTGTTCTGTTCATCCGCAAACCGTCCAAGGTCATCTGCCAGTTCCGTAACGAAATGATCGATCTCGGCCTTGACGGCGGTTCTGAACGGTTTCGATACCCCAGTGCGCTCGCGCAGCATCAGGCGGAACAGGTTGGAGTTGTTGCCCAGATACTCCATAAACGTATCGACAGATGTCGAGATGGCGCTGCCGTCACGGGCTATTCGCTTGCGCGCCTGGCGCATTAACTGTCGTAGCGCAACACCGCCTTCATCAACCAGTGCCAGACCCAGTTCATCCAGCTCGGAAAAATGCCGGTAGAAGGAGGTGGGGGCAATGCCGGCTTCCCGGGCAACCTCTCGCAAACTCAGGCTGCCAAAGCCCCGATCTGCACTCAACTGTGCCAGGGCGGCATCCATCAAAGCCCGTCGGGTTTTCAGTTTTTGTTCCGCTCTGGTGGCCAACGTCTTACTCCATGGTCCGCTCAAACCATGCATTCTAGCCCCCGGTTTTTTGATAGTCATCCCGGTGTTCAATATCTGGCTTCAATTCTGCTTGGGGACGCCTGATTTTCACAGTCATTGTGTTTATAATGGGCGGCTTTTACCGGCGCCGCCTCAACACCGTGCGGCCAAGAACGACGTAGCGTCGGGCGGGGGGTGTGCTTTCCGAAACCTTGCGGAGCCATGGATGGCGGAGCAGAGCGTACATGGACGTATCCACAGCGTGTTTCGGAAAGCACACCCCCCGCCCGATGCGGCAAACCAAGAACACATTCAGATACAACGGGAACCGATATGCGCAGTCATTATTGCGGTGGGATCAACGAATCCCACATCGATCAGGAAGTCACTCTCTGTGGATGGGTACACCGCCGCCGGGACCACGGTGGGGTTATCTTCCTGGATCTGCGAGATCGGGATGGCATGTCCCAGGTGGTTGTCGATCCTGACACCCCTGAGAGCTTTGCCCTGGCGGAGAAGGTTCGCAGCGAGTTTGTTGTTAAAGTCACCGGCCGCGTGCGTCGCCGTCCGGCGGGCACCGAGAACAGCAACATGCCGACCGGCCAGGTTGAGTTGCTGGGTAAGGAAGTCGTGATCCTGAACGCCGCTGCCACGCCGCCGTTCCCGCTGGACGAGCACGTAGATGTGGGTGAAGACGTTCGTCTGCGCTATCGCTTCATCGATTTGCGCCGCCCGGAAATGATCAACCGTCTGCGTTTCCGTTCCCGGGTAACCAGTTACATCCGCAACTTCCTGGATAGCCGCGGTTTCATGGATGTGGAAACACCGATCCTGACCCGTGCCACCCCGGAAGGCGCCCGTGATTATCTGGTGCCCAGCCGTACCCACGAAGGTTCCTTCTTCGCGCTGCCCCAGTCGCCGCAGCTGTTCAAGCAGATGCTGATGGTATCGGGCGTTGACCGCTACTACCAGATCGCCAAGTGTTTCCGTGACGAAGACCTGCGGGCAGACCGTCAGCCGGAGTTTACCCAGGTCGACATCGAGGCCTCTTTCATTGATGAAGAGACCCTGATGAAGCTCAACGAAGACATGATCCGTGCGCTGTTCAAAGACGTGCTGGATGTGGAGCTGCCGGAATTCCCGCGCATGCCGTATTCCGAGGCCATGCAGCGTTACGGCAGCGACAAGCCGGACCTGCGTATTCCGCTGGAACTGCAAGATGTGAACGACCTGGTGGAAGGCGTGGACTTCAAGGTCTTTGCCGGACCCGCGAAAGATCCGAAAGGCCGTGTTGCAGCCTTGCGTGTGCCGAAAGGTGGTGCGCTGACCCGTAAGCAGATTGACGATTACACCAAGTTTGTCGGCATATACGGTGCCAAGGGCCTGGCCTATATCAAGGTCAATGAGCTTGCCAAGGGTGTCGAAGGCCTGCAGTCGCCGATCATTAAGTTCCTGGGCGACGACGTGGCCATGGCGATCATGGAGCGCGTTGCGGCGGAAGATGGCGACATCGTGTTTTTCGGTGCTGACAAGACCACCGTGGTCAACGAAGCACTGGGCGCATTGCGCATCAAAGTCGGTCATGACCTCGACATGCTTACCTGCGAGTGGGCGCCGATGTGGGTGGTGGACTTCCCGATGTTTGAGGAACTGCCAGACGGCAGCCTCACCGCTATTCACCATCCATTCACTGCGCCATCCTGCAGCCCGGACGAGCTGGCAGCGGACCCGGCCAATGCGTTGTCCCGCGCCTACGACATGGTACTGAACGGCACCGAGCTGGGCGGCGGGTCTATCCGTATCCACGATGGCAAGATGCAGGAAACGGTGTTCCGCATCCTGGGTATCGAGGAAGAGGAAGCTCGCGCCAAGTTTGGCTTCCTGCTGGACGCTTTGAAGTTCGGTTGCCCGCCACACGGCGGCCTGGCTTTCGGCCTGGATCGCCTGGTGATGCTGATGACCGGTTCGTCGTCCATCCGGGACGTCATCGCCTTCCCGAAAACCCAGAGCGCCACCTGTCTGATGACCCAGGCGCCGGGTGCGGTAGACGAAAAGCAGCTGAAAGAACTGCATATTCGCCTGCGCCGCTCAGCCAAAGCGGTTGAAGGCAACAAAGCCGAAGACAACGAGTGATGCGCAAGCCCGGAGGTTGCCCCTGGGGCCTCCGGGCTGAGTGCTTTTGCTCAAGCTATCTCTGAGGGCGCGCGGATGGCCATCATCCTGGGTGTAGACCCTGGCTCACGAATCACCGGCTACGGCATCATTCGTGCGGAAGGCCGCCAGATTGAGTATATCGACAGCGGCTGTATCCGGGTGGGTGAAAAGCCCATGGCGGAACGCCTGCAAACCATTTTCCATAGCCTTGCTGTGTTGATTGGTGAGTACCGCCCGGAAGAGTTCGCCATTGAACAGGTGTTCATGGCCCGGAACCCGGATTCAGCCCTTAAGCTGGGGCAGGCCAGGGGCGCGGCGATTGTCAGTGCCGCCAACAGCGGCCTGGCTGTCCATGAATATTCCGCTCGCCAGGTCAAACAGGCGGTGGTTGGTACCGGTGGCGCTGACAAATTCCAGGTTCAGCATATGGTCCAGGCACTGCTGGGTTTGTCCCGCAAGCCCCAGGCAGATGCGGCGGATGCCCTGGCGATCGCACTGTGTCATGCCCACATGAACCAGAGCATACTGAAGCTCGCCGGCAGCGGTGGCAAAGCGCGAAGCGGGCGGGTTCGGCAACAATAACAGGCTCAGACAAGCCCCAGGAGGCCTGCATTGATCGGTAGAATCCGAGGCATATTGATAGAGAAGGCCCCCGGCCACGCACTGGTGGAGTGCTCCGGTTTGGGTTATGAAGTCGACATTCCCTACACCACCTTCTTTCACCTGCCGGAAACCGGGCAGGAAGTTACCCTACACACGCATTTTGCGGTCAGAGAAGATGCCCAGAGCCTGTATGGCTTTGCCTCCCGGCTGGATCGCAATCTTTTCCGGCTGCTGATCAAGGTCAATGGCGTTGGCCCTAAACTGGCTGTCGGCATACTGTCCGGCCTGGATGCCCAACAGTTTATACGCTGTGTTGAGGCCCGCGATGTCAGCGCCCTGGTGAAGCTGCCGGGGGTCGGCAAGAAAACCGCCGAGCGACTCCTGATTGATATGGCTGACCGCATTGGCCAACTGGAAGGGCAGTTCACCCCGACGGTACCCGGTTCAGCGGCTCCGGGCGGCTCCACAACAGCGCCGCAGGCAAGTCACGATGCGAGAGACGAGGCCGAGGCCGCGTTGATTGCCCTGGGCTATAAGCCCCAGGAAGCGGCCAAGGCCATCAGCAAGGTGGCTGAGCCAGATATGACCAGCGAGGCGCTGATTCGCCTTGCCCTGCGTAATATGATTCCGGCCGGGTAGTTAACTTGCTCCCCGGCCTTTTTATGTGTCGCCCCATGACACCAATGTGTATAGAGCGTAACGTGACTCCAACCATGCCCTTTGTACAATTGGGGCAACTTGAACGTCAGGCCAAACCTGTGGGCACGTTGTTTATTCCCAGCAAGCGGATAATGCCATGATTGAATCTGACCGACTGATCTCGGCAAAGGCCGGTGAATACGAGGAAGTGCATGATCGGGCCATTCGCCCGACGTTGCTGTCTGAGTATGTGGGTCAGCCGACGGTTCGTGAGCAGATGGAAATTTTCATCTCTGCTGCCCGGGGCCGCCAGGAAGCGCTGGACCACGTGCTGATCTTCGGCCCGCCGGGACTTGGTAAAACCACCTTGGCAAACATTATTGCCAACGAGATGGGGGTGTCGATCAAGACCACCTCTGGCCCGGTACTGGAAAAAGCCGGCGACCTGGCCGCCATGCTGACCAATCTCGAAGAAGGCGATGTGCTCTTTATCGATGAGATTCATCGCCTGAGCGCTGCGGTTGAAGAGGTATTGTATCCGGCGATGGAAGATTATCAGCTGGATATCATGATCGGCGAAGGGCCGGCGGCGCGATCCATCAAGCTGGATTTGCCCCCGTTCACCCTGGTGGGTGCCACAACCAGGGCCGGTTTGCTGACATCGCCACTGCGGGACCGCTTTGGCATTGTTCAGCGTCTGGAGTTCTACAACACCCAGGACCTCACGCACATCATTCTACGGTCGGCACGGTTGTCTTCGGTGACCATCGATGAACAGGGGGCGTTCGAGATAGCCCGCCGTTCCCGGGGCACACCACGAATTGCCAACCGCCTGCTGCGGCGGGTGAGGGATTTTGCCGAGGTTCGCTCAGACGGCCACATAACTGCCGACATTGCTGACCAGGCTCTGAACATGTTGAAAGTGGACGACCAGGGCTTTGACCACATGGACCGCCGCCTGTTGCTGGCCATGATTGAAAAGTTCGATGGGGGCCCGGTGGGTGTGGAAAGCCTGGCTGCGGCCATTAGCGAGGAGCGGGGGACCATCGAGGACGTGCTGGAGCCGTTCCTGATTCAGCAGGGCTTTATGGTACGAACGCCCCGTGGGCGGATGGTAACCTCCAGCGCCTACCGCCATTTTGGTGTGGTGGCCCCGAAATCCGGTGCTGAGGATGACCTCTTTGACTGAAAACGGTACGAAAGAACGCTTTGAATTACCTATCCGGGTGTATATAGAAGATACAGACGCTGGTGGTATCGTCTTCCATGCCAAGTATCTTCACTACATGGAGCGGGCCAGAACCGAGTGGGTGCGTAGCCACGGTGTTGGCTTGAGGGCCGGCCTGGAAGACAACATAAGTTACGTGGTTCAGCGCATGAATCTGCACTATAAAGTGCCGGCCAAACTGGACGACCAACTGCTGGTTACTGCAGAGCCTACGGCCTCATCCCGGGTTTGGATGAACTTTCGGCAGCAGGTGCTGCGAGCGGCAGACCAGCAGTTGTTGTGCGAGGCCGATGTGCGGGTGGCCTGCATCGCACTGGATACCGGCAAGCCCAAGAGGTTGCCTGAAAACATGCAAGAGATTCTGAAGAAATCCATTTAGTTTATTGAAAAGCCTACAAACATAGTTGGGAGTGCACAGTGGAAGCGGAACTTTCAGTCTGGTATCTGATTGCCAATGCCGGGGTTTTGGTGCAGTTGGTCATGCTGTTGCTGGTGTTGGCATCGGTGGTGTCCTGGGCTTTGATTTTTCAACGCATTCAGGTGTTCCGGAAAGCGAAGCAGGCGCAGCTGGCCTTTGAAGAACGGTTTTGGTCCGGCATGGATCTGGGGCAGCTCTACAAAGAGGTGAATGCAGATCCGACGCCGTTTTCCGGCATGGAATCTGTGTTCCGGGCCGGCTTCAAGGAGTTTTCCCGCCTGCGCCAGCAAAGTCGCGATGCCGACGCCGTCATGGAGGGCACCCAGCGGGCTATGCGGGTGGCCTTTTCCCGTGAGCAGGAGCGCCTGGAGACCCATCTTCCGTTCCTGGCAACTGTGGGTTCAACCAGTCCATATGTGGGTTTGTTCGGGACTGTTTGGGGCATCATGAATTCCTTCCGGGGGCTGGCGCAGGTGCAGCAGGCAACGCTTGCCACGGTGGCTCCAGGTATCTCGGAGGCATTGATCGCAACCGCCATGGGGCTGTTTGCAGCGATCCCGGCGGTTATCGCCTACAACCGGTTCTCTGCCATGTCGGATGCGCTGCTGAAGAACTATGAAACCTTTGCCGAGGAGTTTTCCAGCATTCTGCATCGCCGTGTCCATAACAGTGACCAGGCTGCCTGATGGCACTCGTCGATAACGGGAGGAGAACGGCATGAGCGGCATGAAAGGTATGGGCTTGATGCCCCAGCAAAAGCGCAAGCCGATGTCTGAGATTAATGTGGTGCCCTACATCGACGTGATGCTGGTACTGCTGATCATTTTCATGGTGACGGCTCCGATGTTAACCCAGGGGGTAAAGGTGGATTTACCCCAAACCACGTCAGACCCGATCCAGCAGGATAAAGACGTTGAGTCCATTACCGTCTCTGTAGACGCCAACGGCGCCTACTACATGGATATCGGTGACCGCAGCAGCGACCCGATGACGCTGGCTGAGGTGCGTGAACAGGTGGCCAATATCCTGTCTCAGCGCACCAATGGTGAGGTGCTGGTGCGCGGTGATGAGTTCGTGGAGTACGGCGTAGTGGTGCGACTGATGGCTGAGCTTCAGGCGGCAGGCGCAACCGGGGTTGGCCTGATAACCGACGCACCTCAGGAAAGGCCTTAACAGGGTGGCATTATTGTTGTGAAGGGTCACGAGCGGGAAACCATCAGTACCGATACGGCGCCCCTGAAATCGCCAGTGGTAATGTCTGTGGCATTACACCTGCTGATTGTCGGGATTGCGCTGGCGGGCTGGTCCTGGACATCGCCGATATCTGAGCCGGAGCCCAGATCCATTTCTGCGCGGCTGGTCAGCCCGGAACCCCGGCCGAGCCCGGTGGTGGATGAGCAGGATCAGCGAGATCGCGAACAGGAGCGTCGTCAGCAACAGGAGCTTGAGCGCCAGCAGCAGGAAGCGGAGCGCCGTCGTCAGCAGGAAGAGCAGGCCCGGCGGGAAGCCGAACGGCAGGCTCAGGAACAGGCGCGGCAGCGGGAAGAAGAGCGCAAGCGCCAGGAAGCTCAGGCTCGCGAACGGGCCGAGCAGCAGGCACGGGAACAGGAGGCTGCGCGCCAGAAAGCTGAGGCAGAGGCCAAAGAGCGTGAGCGCCAGCGTGCTGAAGAGGAACGCAAGCGTCAGGAAGAGGCAAAGCGCAAAGCCGAGGAAGAGAAGCGTCGCCAGGAAGAGCGTCGCCGGCAGGAAGAAGCGGAACGTAAACGTCAGGAGGAGGCTGCCCGGCAGGAAGCAGAACGCAAACGCCAGGAAGCCGAGCGCCGATTGAGAGAGCAGCAACTCGAAGCCCTGGCCGAAGAATCCCGCCGAGAGCGGGAAGCGGAAGCCCGGCGCCAGCAGGAAGCCGCTGCCGCCCGCGCCCGTGAAGCGCAAATGCTGTCAGAAAGCGAGAAATACCAGGCGCTTATACGTGAGCGTTTGAGCCAGGCCTGGTATCCGCCGTCGTCAGCGACGGAAGATATGACGGCCAGGGTTCAGATAACCCTGCTGCCCACCGGGGAACTGGTGAACGCCCGTCTGGTCAGCAGTAGCGGGAATACGGCATTTGATAACTCGGCATTGGGTGCAGTCCGGTCTTTGAGCCGGTACCCGATTCCGTCAGATCGGGATACGTTTGAGCGTTATTTCCGTCAGTTTACTATTGAATTCAATCCGCAACGGTTGCGGTGAGGCCTATGACATTGAACGCACATGACTCATATCGTCAGGGATTTCCCTTTACCACGGCACTGGCAGCATTGGTTGTTCTCATGCTGCTTGCCAGTCAGGCGAGGGCAGAGCTGCTGATCCGCATCACGGAAGGCGCAGATTCCGCCATACCGATCTCGGTGGTGCCATTTGCCGAAAGCGGTGCCATGCCCGCTGGCGACAAGGTAAGCAGTATTGTGCAGGCAGACCTGACCATGAGTGGCGAGTTTCGCCCGCTTGAGCCCTCCCGAATGCTGAGCCTGCCTTCACAGCGCTCGGAGGTGTATTTCCGGGACTGGCGCCTGCTGGGGCAGCGCTACGTTCTGGTGGGGCAACTCACCCGTTCAGGCGACCGTATCGAAGCCAGGTACGAACTGTTTGATGTCAACCGGGAAGAACGCATCCTCGGAGAAACAGCCGGTGCCCCGGCCAGCAACGTTCGAACTCTCGCCCATCACATCAGTGACCGGGTGTACGAGGCTATTACCGGGGATCCGGGGGTGTTCTCGACCAAGCTTGCCTATGTCACGGTGACCGGAGACGGCGATAACGCCCGCTATCGTTTGCACGTAAGCGATGTAGACGGAAAGCGCTCAAGAATCCGCCTTGAAAGCCGCGAGCCCATTTTGTCTCCCGCCTGGTCTCCGGACGGCAAGCAGCTGGCCTATGTGTCTTTTGAAACCGGCAAGCCTGTGGTGTTTGTCCATGAACTGGCCAGTGGAAACCGCAAGAAGGTGGCGGATTTTCCTGGTCTGAACTCGGCACCCGCCTGGTCACCGGATGGCAAGTCCATGCTGCTGACTCTGTCCAAAGACGGTAACGCAGAGATCTACCGGCTTGATATTGCCTCAGGCAACCTGACCCGGATGACCAACCATTGGGCCATCGACACTGAGGGTGCCTGGGATCACACCGGCCGGGGAATCTATTTCACGTCAGACCGTTCAGGCGGCCCCCAGATCTACCATATGGAAAGAGCGGGTGCCGAACCAAGGCGCATTACCTTTGGCAGCCGATACAACGCCCGCCCAAGACCGGATGCCAAAGGCGAGTACGTGTATTACGTGCATCAAAGGGAGAGGGCGTTCCATATCGCCCGCACGAATCTGAAAAACGGGGAGGAATCTGTCATTACCCGAACCGAATCGGATGAATCACCGAGCGTTTCACCAAACGGACGCTTGTTGATTTATGCCACACAGCAAAACGGTACCAGCGTGCTCACGGTTGTCTCGGCAAATGGCGGGGCGGCGTACAGCCTGCCGGCGTCAGACGGTGATGTCCGTGAGCCCGCCTGGGGCCCTATCGTTCGCTGAACACGTTGTTGTCCAATAAACCAATCACGATAAGGAAGTGCACACATGAAACTGTCAGTACAGACTAAAGCGTTTGCGATGTTGTTGTCCGTGGGCCTGGTAGCCGGTTGTAGCTCCACCGGCGATACCATGGAAGATGGTGCTTATGGCTCCGATGTGGCCGCTATTGATCAGGACGGTGGTTCCACCGTTTATGGCGGCGCCGATGGTGATGGCGTTTCTTCCTCTCGTCTGAGCGAAGAGGAGCGTCAGGCCGCGCGCCAGCAGGCTGAGCAGGAAGCACTGCGCAACATCACTACGTTCTACTTTGATTTCGATACCTCCGAGATCAAGCAGGAAGCTCGCGATGTTCTGGTTGCCCACGCCCAGTTCCTGGCCAACAATCCACGCCAGAATGTTCGTCTTGAAGGTCATGCCGATGAGCGTGGTACCAAGGAATACAACCTTGCCCTGGGTGAGCGTCGTGCCAATGCGGTTCAGCGCTTCCTGATCGTTAATGGTGCTTCCCGTGGCCAGATCGAAACCGTAAGCTATGGTGAAGAGAAGCCGGCTGTTCGCGGTTCGTCCGAAAGTGCCTGGGCACAGAACCGCCGCGTTGAGCTGGTGTTCAAGTAATCGAAATCAATGATCGGAAGGTCCCATGAGAAAATTGCTCATGGCGACAGTGCTGCTCCCGCTGGGCCTCGGCCTGGCGGGAGTCAGTCTGGCACAGTCGTCTGCACCCGCGTTTCAGAACAATGCCTCTGAGGCCCAGCGTAAGTCGGGTAATAACCAGGCTACGGCGGAACTGTTCTACATGATCCAGCAGCTCCAGAGCGATGTGCGCAGGCTGCAGGGGCAGGTGGAAGAACAGAAGCATCAGATCAGCCGCTTGCAGCAGCAAAGTCGGGATCGCTACGTGGATCTGGACCAGCGGATACTGGACCTGTCCAAGGCTGTTGAGCGCAAGGCCGAAAACACCCGGGAATCAAGCCGTGCAGCCGAATCTGGTCAGGGTGGCCAGCTAACGCCGGCCAGGGTTTACCGATCCCCCGGTGCGGATGAGCAGAAAACCTATAACGAAATCATTGATCTGATCCGGAACAAGAAAGACTTTGATACCGCCATCAGTCGGCTGTACGAGTTTATCGATGAATATCCGGAAGGGGACCTTACCGTCAATGCCTACTATTGGCTGGGTGAGGTGTACCTGGCGGAACCCCGCCTCGAGCAGGCCAAGCAGGCATTCACCATTGTCGCTACCCGTTTCAGTGATCACCGAAAAGCGCCAGACTCGGTCTACAAGCTCGGTGTAACACTTGATCGGATGGGCGAAAAAGACGAGGCGAAACGCCGCATGCAGAGCGTTGTGGATAATTATCCGAATACGGGTGCTGCGGATCTGGCCCGGAAGTACCTCGAGAAGGCGTGACTCTGATCACAGATTGAACCGCTTGTCTGCTTGTTGATCGGTCCCGGAAAAAAGTTGGTAAATCCCGCAAAAAGGGGTTGATCAGCAAAAAAAATTCAGTAATATGTGCGCCTCGTTTGGGTCGTTAGCTCAGTTGGTAGAGCAGTTGGCTTTTAACCAATTGGTCGAAGGTTCGAATCCTTCACGACCCACCAAATTGCGGAATGGTGGTCTTGAGTGCCTTCATTCGCCGGGAAAGCGCCGGCAACCAGTTATGGGTCGTTAGCTCAGTTGGTAGAGCAGTTGGCTTTTAACCAATTGGTCGAAGGTTCGAATCCTTCACGACCCACCAAATAGCAAGGCCCGACACCGGGCTTTGTGGAAAAAAGAGCCCCCAGGGCTCTTTTTTTTTGGCTTCACGAACCCATCTAGTCAGCATGGGCGTACTCATTTTCCGGGTGCCCGGGAGGCTATGTTACAGCCCCATGAAAACACGCCCGGAAGTGATATACTCTCGCGGTAACAGTAACTTCAGAGATCCAGAAATGACACGAGCGCAAGACCGTATCCTTGTTCAGGAACATCTGGCACACGAAGCGGAGCCAAAGGCCCTGAGTGCCAGCGAGAAAGCTGAGCTTGAGGCACGCATCAAGGCAGCCCTCAAAGAGAAGGATGCTGTGCTCGTGGCCCATTACTACACAGATCCGGATATCCAGCGTCTTGCCGAGGAAACCGGCGGCTGTGTTGCCGATTCCCTGGAAATGGCACGGTTTGGTAACCAGCATCCTGCGTCTACGGTGGTGGTGGCTGGTGTCCGTTTCATGGGTGAAACCGCCAAGATTCTGAATCCCGAGAAGCGGGTGCTGATGCCCACGCTGGAGGCTACCTGCTCCCTCGATATTGGCTGTCCCGCGGATGAGTTTTCCGCTTTCTGCGATCAACATCCGGACCGGACGGTGGTGGTGTACGCAAACACTTCTGCGGCCGTAAAGGCGAGGGCGGACTGGGTGGTGACCTCCAGCTGCGCCCAGGCCATTGTTGAGCATCTGGATGCCAGAGGGGAGAAGATCCTGTGGGCGCCGGACAAACACCTGGGCCACTACGTGCAGAAAACAACGGGCGCTGATGTGTTGTTGTGGGATGGCTCCTGTATCGTGCATGAAGAGTTCAAGCATCGGGGCCTGGAAGATCTCAAGGCGCTTTATCCCGAGGCAGCTGTACTGGTGCATCCGGAATCTCCCGACGCGGTGGTGGAGATGGCTGATGTGGTCGGTTCAACCTCTCAGTTGATTCACGCGGTCCAGACGCTGCCCAATGAAGAATTCATCGTGGCCACGGATAACGGTATTTTCTACAAGATGCAGCAACTGGCGCCCAACAAGACGCTGATTGAAGCGCCAACGGCGGGTAATGGCGCCACCTGTCGCAGTTGTGCCCACTGCCCCTGGATGGCTATGAACGGCCTTGAGAACCTGCTTGCGGTATTGGAGCGGGGCGATCAGGAAGTGCTGGTTGACCCGACCCTGCGTGAAGACGCATTGCGCCCGCTGCGCCGGATGCTGGATTTCACCGCCAACATGAACCTGAAAGCTGCCGGAAACGCCTGACCATCCCCGTTAGCCTCTCCGGGCTTGCAGTCTGTCAGTAATGTCGTTCAGGCGTTCGTTGACCACCTGCCGTTCGGCAGACCCGGCGGGCAGCTTTTCCTGGGCCTGGCGCAGCTGACGTTGGGCGGATTGCAAGTCCCCCATCAAGGCATAGTATTCTGCCCGTGCGCGGTGCACACCCACGATATTCCTGGCCATTCCCTCGGCTTCGGCCAGTCGTAACCAGATCTGCTCCCGTTCCGGCAGGCGCCGGGCCAGGTCCCGCAGCAAGCCGGCGGCGGTATCCCCATTGCCGTCGGCAATCTCGATTTCGGCGAGTGTCCAGGTGATGGGGTAGTTGCGTGGGTTTCTGGCCAATGCCTGCCGCAGCAATGTCCGTGCGTCTTCATAACGTTTCTGGTCCAGCATCACGTCGGCCAGGGTCACCTGAAAGGTGATTCTGCCCGGGCTGCCGTCCAGAAGTTCCCGCAGTATGCGCTCGGCCTTGTCGTATTGCTGGTTGCGCTGATAGGCCACAGCCAGCCCGTAGCGAATGGCGTCGTTGCGTTTGGCGTCATCCCTTGCCAGGTAATCCTCGAACGTCTCGACTGCCAGTTGCGCTGACGAGGCGTAACGCACCTGCAGGCGGCTACGAACCAGGTGATATTCCTGGCCATCCCGGATGCGTTCGTCGGGATACTGTTCCGCCCGGTTACGGCTGTCGGCGACCCGGTTCTGGGTTAATGGGTGGGTCGACAGGTACTCGGGCATCTGATTTCCCTGTAACCGGTTCTGTCTCATCATGATTTCGAACATTTCCGGCATGCCGCGCGGATCGAGGCCGGCGTTGGCCAGAATCTCCATGCCCACCCGGTCGGCCTCCTGTTCATGGGCCCGGCTGTAGGCCAGCATGTTCTGGATTGACAGGGCCTGGGTGCCGGCGATGGCGGCAATGCCAATATCGGATTGGGTAACCGCGGACAGCACGATACCGGCGATCATCCCGGCCAGTGTCAGCGGTGCGCTGGTTTCCTGTTGCTCCATGCGGCGGGCAAAGTGACGTTGGCTCAAATGCGCCAGTTCGTGGGCCATGACTGAGGCAAACTGTTGTTCCGTTGCGGCATTGAGGAACAGTCCACCATTAACGCCCACGATACCGCCCGGGACAGCGAAGGCGTTAAGGGCAGGGCTGTCGATCAGAACCAGCTTCAGTTCCCGGTTATCCAGCGGGGCAGAGGGCACCAGTTTGTAGGTAATGGCGTGCAGGTAGTCGTATACCAGCGGGTCTTGTATCTGGGGTGCGGAACGCCGGATAGACGCCATCACCTGCTGGCCGATTTCCGCTTCCTGCTGGCCGGAAATGAGGCCAGCGCTGCCGCCTATACTGGGCAGGCTGGATTCCTGGGCATGGCTGAACCCGCCGGAGAGCAGCAGGGGGAGTGCCAGAGCAAACGTGGTCAGTAAACGGCAGACAGGATTCTGGCGATCAGTTCGATTCATGGATTTCAGTCACACCCGTGGGGATTTGCCACTTTGACATCAGCATAGCCCGGAAAGTTCGTATCTGTATTACGAAGACTTGAGATGCAATAGGGTAACACCCCCGGCATAATGCCTGCTCGATTATTGGATAAATGGTAATGGTGTTCGCTTAACATGGCTGATCGAATTCTGGATGCCTCCGGGCTGCGTTGCCCGATGCCACTTCTCAAAACCAAGCTGGAACTCAACGCCATGAATGCCGGGCAAGAGCTTGAAGTGATTGCAACGGATTCGGGTTCTGCCCGGGATATCCCGGCCTGGCTTGGAATGTCTTCTCATACTTTGGTCAGCCAGTCAGAGCATCACGGCGAATTCCGTTTCGTGATAAAGTGCGGCGGTTAATCTTCCGGAGTTGTTCATGGTCAGAATTCTGCGCGGTCTAGCCCACAAGTATTTTTCTGATGAAGAAGCAGTGATTCTGTTTCTGCTTCTGGTTACCGGTACGGTTTTTGTCATTCTGTTCGGCGCCATGCTGGCTCCGGCGATCGCGTCATTGATTATCGCGTTTATCCTTCAGGGCCTGGTTGCCAAGCTGCACAAGATGGGTGTACCCGAACTGGTGGCGATCATCAGCGTGTTTGTGGTGTTCCTCGGTGTTCTGGTCGGGTTTATTTTCGGGCTGTTGCCACTGATCTGGACGCAGGTCAGTAACCTTGCCGGTGAAGCACCTCGAATCATTCGCGAGCTTCAGTCTTACCTTGAGCTCCTGCCGGAGGAATATCCTCATCTGATTTCCATGGAGGCAGTAGACACCATATACCGCCAGGTATCGGCAGAAGTCGCTCATATGACCCAGGTACTGGTCTCGTTCTCTCTATCAAGCATTCCAGACCTGGTAGCGCTGCTGATCTACATGGTCCTGGTGCCGATTCTGGTGTTCTTTTTCATGAAAGACCGACGTGTACTGGTCGCTTCCATTGGCCGGATGCTGCCTCCCCAACGTCCGATGATGATTCGCATCTGGCAGGAGGTGAACCTGCAGTGCGCCAATTACGTCCGTGGCAAGGCGGTTGAGATTCTGATCGTTGGCGTGGTCACTTACGCCGCTTTCAAACTCCTGGGCATGCCCTATGCGGCGCTGCTGTCGCTGCTGGTGGGCTTGAGCGTGGTGATTCCCTATATCGGCGCTGCCGTGGTCACCATTCCGGTCGCGGTGATCGCTCTGTTTGCGTTCGGCTGGAGTTCCCACTTCATCTGGGTGATGGTGGTATATGGCATCATTCAGGCGCTGGATGGCAACGTGTTGGTGCCTATCCTGTTTTCTGAGGTGAATAATCTGCACCCGGTTGCCATTATCGTGGCGGTTCTGTTCTTCGGGGGTATCTGGGGGCTGTGGGGCGTGTTCTTTGCGATTCCGCTGGCCACCATGCTCAAGGCGGTGTTTGCTGCCTGGCCGGTGAAGGAATCCGAGCCCTCACCGGCGGTATCAGAGTAGGTCAGAGTGCCTTGACGGCTTCCAGGACCTCGTCGGCGTGGCCGTTTACTTTAACGCCACGCCACTCCCGTTTCAGGTTGCCGTCCTTGTCGATCAGGAAGGTACTACGCTCGATGCCCAGGTGTTCCTTGCCGTACAGTTTTTTCAGTTTGATCACATCAAACAGCTTGCACAGGGCCTCGTCTTTGTCCGAGATCAGGTGGAACGGAAACTGATGCTTACTCCGGAAATTGGCGTGAGCCTTGAGCCCGTCTCTGGATACACCAAAGATTTCGGTATCAAGCTCGCTGAACTGAGGCATCCTGTCCCGGAAATCCTGGCCTTCGGTGGTACATCCGGGTGTGTTGTCCTTCGGGTAGAAGTAGATGACGACGTTTTTACCCCGGAGGTCGGCCAGTCTGATAATCTGGTCGTCGGTCGCCTCGACTTCGAAATCGGGCACGGGTTGGTTTAATGCTACGGATGACATGACATCTCCTTTAATTCCCTTGTGTCAGTTCGAGCCCAACATTACCATATCGCTTTTATTCGGACGGAGTTTTTATGATTACGGGTAGCCTTGTCGCACTGGTCACGCCCATGCATCCAAACGGTGACATTCACTGGGAGGATCTGGACAAGCTGGTGGACTTTCATATTGAAAACGGCACCCACGGCATCGTTGCTGTGGGTACCACCGGCGAATCCGCAACGCTGGACCCGGAGGAGCATTGTCGGGTTATCGGCCACATCATAAAACGGGTCGATGGCCGGATTCCTGTTATCGCCGGCACCGGTGGTAACAGTACTCGGGAAGCCATTGAGCTGACGTCCGAAGCCCATAAGCTGGGGGCCGATGCCTGTCTGTTGGTGGTGCCTTATTACAACAAGCCAACCCAGGAAGGTCTCTATCAGCACTTCAAAGCCATTGCCGAGGCCGTGCCGGGCATGAGTCAGATGCTTTACAACGTGCCTGGCCGCACAGCGTGCGACATGCTGAATGAAACCGTACTGCGCCTGGCGGATATCCCCAATATCGTTGCCATCAAAGACGCTACCGGCAACATTCCCCGCGGTGCCGAGCTGATCGAAGCCCTGGATGGCCGCCTGGCGGTCTACTCCGGCGACGACGCCACCGCAGCAGACCTGATGCTGGCCGGCGCCAAGGGCAATGTGTCTGTCACTGCCAACGTGGCACCTAAAGCCATGTCACAGTTGTGTGAGGCGGCGATCAAAGGTGACGAAGCCGAGGCACGTCGTTTGAATGACCTGCTCATGCCGCTGAACCGCAAGCTGTTCCTGGAAGCCAACCCGATTCCGGTTAAATGGGCACTGCATCGCATGGGGATGATCGGTGAGGGCATTCGCCTGCCGCTGACGCCGCTGAGCGAGAAGTTCCACGCCGAGGTGGAAGACGCACTTAAGGCCTCAGGTGTTCTCTGAGGCCAACCGATTCCCGTTTTACCGGAGTAACTCGATGCAGGTTCCTGGAAGAGCCCGTAACACCAAGACATTCCTGTTCCGGCCGTTAGCCGGGCTCCTGTTGGCCAGCACCCTGGTTGGGTGTGGCATCCTGGAAGATCGCTCCCAGCGATACGTTCACGCGCCGGAAGGCGAGCCAATCAACGTGCCCGAGGGTGCAGACGATTCCAGGCTGAGCCAGATCATGCCGGTTCGGAGCATCAATAAGGATGATTCACGCCGGCTGTTTCCGTCTTCCATCCCGCGCCCACCGGACATGACCTCGGAAATTCTGGATCAGAACTACGTGATCGAGGAACTGGATGGTCGTGTCTGGCTTCTGGTCAATGAAGTGCCCGGCCGCCTGTGGCCGGTTGCCAGTGCCTGGATGAACGATGCCGGCCTTGGCGTGGCCTACGATAACCCCCAGTTGGGCATCCTCCAGAGTGAACTGGCCAACTTCAGCAAGCGCAGCCGTGACATGCTGGGGCTGGCCGATGACCCGGTCGCTCAGGAGCCCCGAGTGCTGTTGCAGATGCGACTGGCCCCGGGCATTCGACGCAAGACGACCGAAATCCGGCTACGGATTCTGGAGCTTGATGACGCGCCTGAAGGGCTCGTTGCCTGGCAGTCGGATCAGGAATCCGACACCCGTGCCCAGAGCAGGAAAGAGGCGCTGTTGGCCGAGCTTGGTGAATTCATGAAACAGCGTGAAGACAGCAAGTCGTTCTCCCGGGCGGCATCCGGCATGGTTGCCCAGCCATTGGTGAGGCTGCTGTCTGAAGATGACCAGGCGGTTGCTGTGCGCGTTGAGCTAGATTTCGGCCGCACCTGGGCGGAAGTGAACCGTTCCCTTGAGGAGATTGGCGCAGACATCCAGGACCTCAACCGGAGTGAGCGTTGGTTCCACGTGGACTTCCGTACCGAAGACGAACGCACCCCGGGCTGGTTCTCCTGGTTCAGCAATAAGGCTGAACCCCGCCATACCCATACCGTGAACATTGAACAGCGTGAAGACGCCCTGTTTGTCACAGCTGAGAGGTTGGACAGCTATACTGGTGAGTACAGCGCGTCAGACCTGCTCACACAACTATTTGAACACCTGTATTGATTCGGGGCGGCCGGCAAGGCCGCTGTCCGATTTTGGAGATCTAAATGGAAAAGCGCGAAGAGCTATACGCGGGCAAAGCCAAATCGGTATTCCGCACTGACGACCCGAACCGTTTTGTACTGGTGTTCCGGGATGACACCTCAGCCTTTGACGGCGAGAAGAAAGAACAGCTGAACCGAAAGGGCATGGTGAACAACAAGTTCAATGCCTTCATCATGGACAAGCTCGAAGCAGCAGGCATTCCGACCCACTTCGAGGGCCTGTTGTCTGGCACTGAATCCCTGGTGAAAAAGCTCGATATGATTCCGGTGGAGTGCGTGGTTCGAAATATCTCGGCCGGCAGCCTGTGCCGTCGACTGGGCGTGGAAGAGGGCCAGGAACTGAACCCGCCCACTTTCGAGCTGTTCCTGAAGAACGATGCCCTGCACGACCCCATGGTCAATGAGTCGCTGGCGGTCAGCTTTGGCTGGGCCAGTGCTGAAGAGCTGGCGCGCATGAAAGAACTCACCTACAAGGTGAATGACGTACTCAAAGCCCTGTTTGATGACGCCGGCATGTTGCTGGTGGACTACAAACTCGAGTTTGGTCGCAGCGAAGGCCAGATCGTATTGGGTGATGAATTCAGCCCGGACGGCTGCCGTATCTGGGATAAGGAAACCCGTAAAAAGATGGATAAAGACCGCTTCCGCCAGGGCCTTGGTGAAGTGATCGAAACCTACGAAGAAGTAGGGCGTCGTCTGGGTATCCAGTTCGACTGAATACAAAAAACCGACAAAAAACGGGTGTGATATGCGTAAATTAATGATGGCAATGGGCGCGTCCATGATGGTCGCGGCTCCAGTGGTCTCCGCCGATATCCTGGGCGTAGGCGCCACGGTTGGCTACTGGGATGCGGACTATTCCGGCAAGGCTTCCAAAGGCAGCGACCGGGTAGACCTGGAGCGGGACCTCAACCTCAGCAGCGATTCCAACGCCAATCTCACCGCGTATTTCGAACACCCGGTTCCGGTGCTGCCAAATGTACGGCTGGCTTATACCCGCACGAAGCAGAGTGGTAATGGGCAGCTGAACACAGGTTATGATGGTGTCTCTGGTGCAGTTCGTTCCGAACTGGAGCTGGAACAGCTGGACGTGACCCTGTACTACGAAATCCTGGATAACTGGGTGAATCTGGATCTTGGCCTGACCGTTCGGGATTTCTCTGGCGAGTTACTTGTTCAGAACAGGAACGACACCAGCCAGTTCTCTGAAACCAAGGCCGACGCCGTGTTACCCCTGGTATACGTAGCCGCTCGTTTTGACCTGCCTTTCACCGGTGTGTCTGTGGGTGGCGACGCCAACGCCATTTCCTACGATGGCGACTCGGTCTATGACTTCAACGTGTATGGCCAGTATGAAATGTCGCTGCTGCAGTTGCGGGCAGGCTATCGCCAGATATCTCTCGATTATGACGATGGCGACGACAACCTGGATATAGAACTCAGCGGCCCCTTTGTCAGTGCCGGTCTGAGATTCTGAGTAATAACCAACCGATCAGGGAGATGGACTCTTGAAAATCCTGGTTACCGGCACCGCCGGTTTCATTGGCTCACACCTGGCGCATCGCTTGCTGGATCGTGGTGACGAAGTCATTGGTGTCGACAACGTCAACGACTACTACGATGTAAGCCTGAAAGAGGCGCGCCTGGCCCGGCTGGTGAACAAGCCCGGTTTCACGGAAATTCGCCAGGATGTGGCCGACCGTGCCGCCATGGAAGCCTTGTTCCGAGAGCACAAACCCGAGAGGGTAGTGCACCTGGCAGCCCAGGCCGGCGTCCGTTACTCCCTTGAAAACCCCCACGCCTACGTGGACGCCAACGTGGTTGGCTTCATGAACATTCTCGAAGGCTGTCGCCATAACGATGTGAAACATCTGGTGTATGCCTCCAGCAGTTCAGTATACGGCGCCAACGAAACCATGCCGTTCTCAGTGCATGACAACGTTGACCACCCGCTCAGCCTGTACGCAGCGTCGAAGAAAGCCAACGAGCTGATGGCCCACACCTACAGCCACCTGTACAACCTGCCCACCACCGGCCTGCGGTTCTTTACCGTTTACGGCCCGTGGGGCCGGCCAGACATGGCACTGTTTATCTTCACCAAAAAGATCCTGGCTGGCGAGCCCATTGATGTGTTCAACCATGGCCATCACCGCCGCGATTTCACCTACATCGACGACATCGTTGAAGGTGTAATTCGCACCCTGGACCATGTGGCCGAACCCAACCCGGACTGGTCTGGCGAGAAGCCAGACCCTGGCACCGGCAAAGGCCCTTACCGCATCTACAACATTGGCAGTAACAACCCGGTAGAGCTGTCCCGCTTTATTGAAATCATTGAAGAGCGTGTGGGTAAGAAAGCAGAGAAGAATCTGCTGCCACTGCAGCCGGGTGATGTGCCGGCAACCTACGCCAATGTGGATGACCTGATCACAGACGTTGGCTACAAACCCGACACCACGGTGGAAGAGGGCATCGCCAACTTTGTGGACTGGTATCGGGATTTCTACAAGGTGTAGAAGCCGGGTTAGCATCAGAACAAAAAAAGCCAGCGCAAAACGCTGGCTTTTTTCATTGGTGCACGGCTATTCAGGCACTCACACCGCCACTTGCGCCACGTGACGCCTGCGATAACGTGTAAAGATTCCCAACAGTCCCAGACCAATCAGCGCCAGGGAAGATGGCTCCGGTACGGATGCGGACGGCTGGCAGGCCGGGTTAGTGGGGTTCAGTTGGCAGAAGTCCAGGGTTTCCTGCAGTTTCTTGTTCGCGAAATCGGTCACGAACTGCTGAACGATCGTTTGATCCGAAGTGTTGAACAGGTTCAGGTTGAACACGGTTCCGCCATGATCTTCGATCAAGGTCCTGTAAGAATTCTCAGTGGACGTGTTTCGAAGAACCCCGTTATAGAGCGCGTTATTAGACGTCAGAAGCCCATCGAGCACAGAACTGGTCACCGCCGAGCCACCCACAGAACCACGAGCCGCTGTATCACCATTGGATGGTTCATCCGTCAGAATGATGATGTTCTTGACGGCATTACTCCGGAATGAAAACAGGTCACTCTGGCCATCCAATGCGTTCAATGCAAAGGCGGTGGCAGTGTAGCCGGGTTCAATACCGCCGTTTATTTTCAGCCCCTGGGCAGCCGTGGCAAACGTGGCTGGGTCGGTCAGGTCCGTCACCATCCGCGGCACAATAGCGTTATCACCGTAACCCACCAGACCGTAGCGGGCGTCGACTTGCCCGGTGCCGGTGAGGATGCTGGCAAACAACCCGATGTTGTCCCGTAGATTTGCCTGGACAGTTCCCATGGAACCAGATTCGTCAACGACAAAGACAATATCGCTGAGGATTGGAGCGGCATGCACCGGAGCGATAGCGGCCGCCGCCGAAAGTATCAAACCTGAAAGAAATCGCTTGAGTTTCATTATCATTACCTCATCCAGACTGAGTGTTGTAGGCGGGCATCCGTACCGTACTGCTTTATCGGCTGACTCCCGAGTGGTACACCTATGCAGGCATCAGTAAACCTTGCATAGCATGTGCCACAAGGCTTAACGCAGACCTAACGCGCTGTGATGTCGGGATATTCTTCAGGTTCTGGGTGAAAAGCCCAGATATGACGCATCTGATATGTATAGAAAGCTGACATTGTTTTGCGGGGGCTGTAACCAACAGCGTTAGTTAATATCCTGCGAAGGGGTGCTGAAGTTTCTTGCTTTCCCGGTCAGTGGGCAAACAAACTGAAGCTGAACGGCCTTCAGGCAAAGCCCGGAGGGGTGGGGGCTGCCGTAAAGCTTGTCACCGACGATGGCGTGGCCAATACCTGCAAGATGCCGGCGAATCTGATGTTTGCGCCCGGTTTCGATAAGCACCTGTACGTCGGAGGTGTTTTCCTCGGGATCTATCGCCAGGGTGGTGACGCGGCTCAGGGATTCCTTGCCGTCGAGTGGCGCGTCGATGACAAGGTCATCCGCATTCAGTTGGCCGGTCACTGTCGCTCGGTAGGTTTTGGTGACGGTGCGGCCGGAGAACAGTTGGGACAGGGCTCCGGCTGCTTTACTGTCGTGGGCTACCAGCATCAGCCCGGCGGCATCGGCGTCCAGGCGGTGCACCAGAAAACAGGGCCTGCTCAGGGCAACCTCTGCCAGGCGCAGCAGGCTGCAGTGATCTCCCCATTGTGAGCCCTGGGCTAACAGGCCGTGGGGTTTGTACCAGAGGCTGTAGCGCCCCAGGTCTTCTAGCAGATCAGGTTGGTCCGGCTTGAGGCCCAGCACCTGGTCATCGTAGAACAGTTGAATCCGGGTGCCTGGCTTTAACTCCCGCTTCGCTTTCCGCAACCGAACCTGCTTGCCCTTCTGGGTCCACCAGCAGGCACCCTTGGCCATGGCATCCTTGATCCGCTGTTTGGGGAGCCCCGACGCCTCTGCGAGTGCATCGACGGCAAGTTGGGATTCCGAAACGTTCAGGTCCAGGGTACGTCTCATGGTCGGGGATGGTCGCTCTGGTTAGGATGGGTAAAGTCTGGGATTATAGCCAAAAGCGCAGTCAGTTTATGCAGCAAACCGATACCAAAGGCGATCTTTACGAATGTCCAAACGCTGGTTGACCGGTATTGATCTGGGAGGCACCAAAACGGAAGTGATCCTGCTGGATGAGAACCACCAGGAACACTTTCGGCATCGGGTGCCAACGCCTGCCGGCGACTACCAGGCCACCCTGGCTACCATCAAATCACTGATCGAACGAGCTGAACAGCATGCCAGCCAATGCGGCTTACCGGTAGGCATTGGTATTCCGGGAACGGTATCTGGCGTTACCGGGCGTATCAAGAACGCCAATTCCACCTGGCTCAATGGCAAGCCCATGGCGGATGACCTTCGCCAGCTACTCGGCCGACCGGTTGCCCTAACCAACGATGCCAACTGCCTGGCATTATCGGAAGCCACAGATGGTGCAGGTCAGAATGTGGAGGTGGTTTTTGCGGCTATCCTGGGAACCGGTTGTGGTGCTGGTATCAGTATTGATCGACGGCTGTTGACGGGCCCCAATGGTGTGGCCGGTGAGTGGGGGCATAACCCGTTGCCCTGGACACCGCAGGGAGAGCTGGATGATCGCCCTTGCTTTTGTGGCCGACGTGGATGCAACGAAACCTTTCTGTCGGGTACCGGCTTCAGCCTGACCCACCAGATATCATGGGGCAGTGGGGCTTCGGCACAGGAAATAGTAGCCGGCGCACGGAACGGAGATCGCCAGTGCCGTTTGACGCTGGACCTCTATATTGAACATCTGGCCAAGGGCCTGGCCGCGGTTATCAACCTTCTGGACCCAGACATGATTGTGTTGGGCGGAGGCATGAGTAACGTGCCGGAACTCTACCAATCCTTGCCGGGGCGGCTGCCGCAGTATGTTTTCGGTGGCGAATGCTCAACCCGGGTCCGGCCAGCGATACACGGCGATTCCAGTGGCGTGCGCGGGGCAGCTTGGTTGGCTGCCCAGGAAACAGATCCAGCATAAGGAGAACACGATGCCCGCAATAGGATGGATATTTATCCTGCTCGCCTTCGGCATGGTTATCGGCAGTCTTCTGCTACTCAGAGACAGCAGCAATATGAAAATTCCCGAACACAAGCTGGAAAAAATCCGTAAACGACAAGCGGAGCTGGAAGAGAAGGAAAAACAGGAAAAGGATGACTGGTAATCAGCGACGGTTCGCGCAGGCATAAAAAAAGCCAGTTCTCACGTTGCGCGTAAGTAACTGACTTTCTTGCAGAATTGGTAGGACCACCCAGATTCGAACTGGGGACCTCTACCATGTCAAAATTCCTTTTTAAGTCATGTATATGCGTGAATGTGCAGGAAAATTTGCCTAATTTGCTTGTCTTAAGCGAATCTCGCGAACTTACGGTCTTTCAACGACTTAAACACTGTATCTTGAGAACGATATTTTGCCTTCTGTGAAGCTTTCCATTGGCTGTATGAAACGAACAAAGCGCAATTACTCGTCAGATTGGCCGCTGCCGCTCGATCAGCTTTGCTGAATTTTTCTTCATCGTTGCACTAGATCTGGAAAAGCAGGGGGCACTGGCTAGCGGTTTACTGGGTTTGGTGTGGAGTTTCAGAGCAGGGGTGAAGAAGGCGGCCGATAGAAGTCAGCCCCTATAGGGTTGGACTAAACTAGCTGCTTACTCGCCTGGGTCAGGATCAGGGTCATTGTCGTGAGTCGTGCCGCGATCCAGTCGCGGTGGATGCGGCGGGTACGGTGGTGGGCTACCGTGGTAATGGCTGGACATTTTCAACATTGTCTCCACTACGAGCAGGCGGCGGTCCAGATCACGGTACTCCTGCGACATCTGGGTCACATTCTGACTCAGCTGCTCAGTCTTCTCACTCAGCAGGATCACCTTCTTACTGAAACCGAGGACCCGGTCCACAAAACTCATTGCGCACTCCCATCCCTGTCCCGAATCATGGCAGATACCTCGTCGAGGAAGGATTCATCCCCGGCAAGCTCCTGACGAATCTCTTCTTCAAGTGCAGCCCGACGCTCCGGATCGTGCAGGTCCCGCCTCAGTTGAAGAACGCTCTCATTAGCTTCTTCAACAGCTTTCATGGCGTTATCAAGCGCCCACTCCATCTTAGCAGCGGTCACGACACCTTCAGCCTCCAGTGCAATTGCGTTCCAGAGAGGCGAGGTTTCAGTTCAGAAATGAATTTAAGGTAAGGCTCGGGTAAGTTGATAAACGGTGCGCATTCGGAGGCCATTGCGGTGATTTTTTGCTCATTTTCCATTATATTGATCCATCGGTTTGTGGGTGTGCTGAGCCTTAAATCCTATTCCTATGGAAGCACTATGAGTTGGCTCTAAATTCAAAAATTCCGCATTTAGACGCGGAATCTAAAAAATGGATTGACCAAGTGGATAAACCGCGACCTAAGGAACGATCCAACTCACTGGGTTAGAGGGTTCGCTGATATGGCCGGGGCTATAAGCCCATGGACTTTTGAAGATGTATTGCGATTAAAAAGATTTCCCTATCAGGAAAATGAATTCGGCTGACAGATAGGCGACACCGCGCGGTTTTTCGGAAATCTTCAAATTTTCAGGTGCGTAAACCGCTGAAGGTTGCCACCCATTCCATGTGAAGCCTGCCACCCGGACCGGAGCAAGGCTGCCACCCATCGGAGCGTAGCGACGCGGGGTTTCTCTTCTTACTCCGAAGGCTCAGTGCTCGTCAACTTTGCCTGCTGTTTTCGCATGGACTCGCCCCGGAGATTGATCTTGTAAGCGTTGTGAACGAGCCGGTCCAGAATGGCGTCTGCGAGGGTGGCGTCACCGATTACGCCATGCCATTCCTCGATGGGTAATTGGCCAGTGGCGATGGTGGAGCGCCGGCCATGTCGATCTTCCAGCACCTCCAGCAAGTCCCTTCGGTTCTCCGCGCTCAGCTTCATCAGCCCCCAGTCATCCAGGATCAGCACGTCGACCTTGGCCAGGTTCGTCAGGAGTTTTGAGTATTGGCCGTCGCCCTTGGCAATGGTCAGCTCCCGCAACAGCCGGGTCAGGCGGACGTACTGGGCGGTGTAGCCCTCCCGGCAGGCCTTGTGTGCCAGAGCACAGGCCAGCCAGGTTTTGCCGACTCCGGTGGGGCCGGTAATGAGCACGTTCAGGTGCTCTTTCACCCATTGGCAACTGGCCAGTGATTGAACCAGTCCTTTATCCAGGCCACGTGAGTTCCGGTAATCGATGTCTTCGAGGATAGCCGTGTGCCGCAGCCTAGCCCGGCGTAACCGGCTGCTCATGCGCCGGTTGTCCCGCTCGGTCATTTCCCGGTCCACGAGCAGCCCGAGGCGTTCCTCGAAGCTCAGATCGGTGATGTCAGGCGTAGCCGACTGATCCGCCAGGGCGGCGGCCATGCCGGTCAGTTTGAGGGCGTGGAGCTTGTCCAGTGTGGGATGTTTCAGCATGTCAGAGATCCTTCAGTGGTAGTAGGCAGGGCCACGGATGTTGTCGTGGGTGTCGGGCAAGGCCAGTTCCTGTTGCTCTTCCAGGGGCTGCTGATCCGGTCAGAGCGGATTCGCACCGAGGACCTGGCTCACGGACGAAAGCTTCAAGGGGTTGACCCTGCATGGCGCCGTAGCGAGGTCCGCCGGAATCCTGCGTTGACTAACGACATAAGCGGATCAACTGGGCCGTATGAGAACACATTTTGGGTAGTCTGTTCGGGAGCGGGGAACGAGCTTTTACCAGTCGGTGGCAGTCAAAGAGCTGACGGTGTCCTCCATCATATTGCTGAGGCCTTCCTCGACATCAATACAAAAAACGCCTAGGTGCAACCTCTGGTATCCGTTGAGCTGCATTGGGTAATGGCGCGCTAGCCGGCTTTGCATAGGGTAGAGCAGAGCCAGCTCTGAGATACCGTAGAGATTCCCGTAGGCCGAAAGCTGATAAAGATCCTGCTGAGCGATGCCAAGCTTGGCGTCATCGTGATCGAGTAGCTTCCACTTTGCGTCGAGCACCATCACTACGTTCTTGTTACGGTCGATCAAACTGATGTCTGGTTTAGTTTGGAAGACTTTTCGATCTACATCTGGGCGGTAGGCCATGTATTTACGGGGTTGTTGCTCCCGAACAGTAAGTCCTGCTTGATGAGCAACGGGGCGTAATGCTGCCGCGAGCCATCGCTCGAAAAGTACATTCATATCGAACAGTATTGATAACAGAGCGTGGTTCCCCGCAGACACGTCAGGGCTTCTCGCGTCCAAAAACAGGCGACACCAGTCGAGAATAGACGCATAGCGCCGGTTGGTCCGGTTGAGATGAATGCTGTCGAGGTCTGACGAAATGAAACGGTTATCTGCAATGCCATCATGCTGCATCAGAAGTTCAGTAACGGCCTTCCGAGAAACATTGGACCGACACTGAGGAAGCAACAAATGAAGAGTGAACTTGATTATCTGGTTAATGGCTATGTCATCCGTTAGCTCATCATACTGACAGTAGAGGCGTTCGCGATGAGCCAGATTCTGGCGTAGTTGCTGATTAACCAGCAGCCTTCCCTTGACGACACCCAGATTATCCTCAAATTGCTGGTAGTCGCGCGGCTTGCCGATAAGGTTCTGTTCTCGGACCAATAGGCAGAACTCCTGAATAAAAATATCGAGCAATGAGTGTTCCTGAACTTTGATTGAAGCTCCGGCTCCTCGGTGAACCTTCATTAGACCGGCTTTACGGAGCATTCTAATCAGGGTTGCTCGACAAGACCCAGGCTGAGCTTCTTTGCCATAGATCTTTGGAAGGATTTCGAGCGTCAGTCCCTCAAGTTGAACAACCCCACAGAATTGTCGCCATTGAACTGTTTGGTGGCCCCAGCGAAATGCATCTGCTGGGATCCCTTTTGCCCTGCTCAACTGAGCCGCCTGAGTAGCTGTTATTGAGACGTCTCCCGGGCTCCGTGAAGGCCTAATTGGGATCACCTCATGTTCTAGGCAAGTCAGGACCTCAGCCATAGGATTTACTCTTGTGGCTCATAAATCTTTCGGATCGCGTCGGGGGTGACCTTTTCTGGCGTCGCTACTCGATAGTCAAGCAAGTCTTCAAAGTCGTCGTGATCGAAGCCAAGAATATCCGTCGTTTTGAGAACCTCATGTTCAATTATCTGCGGCTCGACTGGCCGATTATCTTGTTCTACATCCCGGAAAACGAGTTGAATTCGATGCCAGTCGTTGTAGAAGTACTCTTGTAGCAAAGGTATGAGCTGGTTAAGGAGGATATCCCTCAAGGTTTTGAAGTCTTTCACGCCATGCAGATAGGCATGGCCGAGAGTGAGATCACGATTCAACAGAAACCGGATCCGGCGATTGATGGTCTCCAACAGCCTCCGAAGATCGATTAGGCCTCCCTCTCCATCCTCTATATACCCGTCACCGCGAGATCCAGAAATGACCTTTGCGTTAGGCATCAGCTCTTCAAATCGGAATCGTCGGCGAAGCGCTGTATCGAGCAGCGCTATTGAGCGATCGGCAGTATTCATCGTGCCGTAGATGTCGAGATTTTTTGGGACGCCAAATCGCTCACGAGAGTAGGGCAGTGTTAACTCCATGCCCGCAGACAATCGTGCCTCCTCGTCGTAGACGGCACGTTTATCGGGCTCAATCAAGGTGATCAGTTCCCCGAAAATCTTGGCTATGTTGCCACGGTTGATTTCATCAATGAAAAGCGCAAACCGGGTTTCTGGAGCGTTTTGGGCATCTTGACAGATTTGTCTAAAAACCCCGGGCTCGACTCTGTATACGAGCTCATCCGTCTCAACATCCTGAGCCGGCCGAATGCCTTCCACAAAATCCTCATAGCTGTATGCTTGGTGAAAAGTAACGAAAGCGTAGTGAGTCTGGTCCGCTTGTTTTGGCGCCCCTTCCCTGAGCGTTGCCGCTTGTTGAATAAGGTCCTCACAGTCTTCTTGCCAATTCCCGGCCAGAAACCAGCGGCTATCAGAATCCTTGTCGAATACTAGTGGAGAGACTCGGTTCTTGTACTTTACTGACGTAGACGATTCGATCGTGTGGGACTGGAGGGTGGCCCAGATCTGTGCCTTAAGGTGTTGTTTTCGTCCTACTGCCTTGGCTTTTTGTACAAAAAATGGGTGGGCTTCGATTTCTTTAACCTTGGCAGACCTACCAAGGTCACATAGGCACATAAATACAACGTCGAACCAATTCACTGACTTCAGCTGTTCTGAGAGCCATTGCTCGTGCGAGATAGATGCCTGCTTTACGATGTATTTCTCTTTCAGTTTGTTGAGCGTGTAGGTTTTGCCCGTTCCTGGTGGCCCGTAGAGGATTTTGTTAATCGGCTCCGCGACAACTCGTTTGGGCTGGCCATGCTTGAGATTTACTGCCCCATTAACTGGTTTAGACTGCCAGAGTTTGTCGAGTAAGCCGGCACTGCGGGATTTGACTTCGCTACCTGAACTCTGAGGAGACCATTGTTGTTGGTCAATGGTGATCGTGCCCAACTCTGCCATGGTTATGAAAGGATCTTTGAAGACGTCGCGAACCGAGGTCAACTCAATGTCCACATACAAACAAGTGTGCCCTTGCTCGGCACGATTTTGCTCATAGTGGTCTGCCTCGTATGGTTCGGAGACAACATTGCCGGTAGCCATAATTCCTTTTGGCTCCTCACCAAGACGGATTACCCAAGCGCGGTCACCGGATGCCACGCTTTGGTTAGAGCAACTCCATCTCATCACCACGGCCTGCCCATCACGGGTTTGCGCAATATGATCAGGAAGATTGTCCCAGTTCCAGCTATTTGGATTCCAGGCGAATAACCAGCTTCGGCTCGACTGATCCTTCCATAGTTCTTTCAACGGAGACTGATAGAAGTCGAGATCCTTTGAGCCAAATTCTGCTTCCTTTTCCTGTCGAATTTCGTAGATCTGTTGATCAATCTCTGCCGCTGTTAGCTTTTTTACAATCTTGGCGGGTTTGCCCGTGAATTGCCGAACGATTGCTTGGCGCTCTCCGCTACTGAAAATGCGCTCCACACGATCGGGGTGAAGCATGTGCAGGAGCATGTGCCTAAGCTGCCGTCGCTCGCTTTCAGGAATTTGTCCCAACCAGTCGGCCAACTGTTGGTATTCGCCGAATAAATCCTTCCTTTCGTTGGGAGCGATCTGGAATGCACGTTTGAACACGTCGATACAATACGCCAGCTCCCGCCAGCGATTAGTGTTGAAACTGGTACCAGCGTTACCGACACCGGTTAGCGTACTGTCCGAAAGTAAAGGGTGTTCGGCGGAAAGCTGTGTCCCGGACCAGCTCCATACGCGAAGAACAGATCCACGCTTTTTGGCCGGCCCGATGTTCATCGGGCAAAGTAGCATTAGCCATAACATCTCAGCGGCAAGCTGTTTAACTTTCGCTTCGCATTCAGAAAGCTGGACTTCGAGCTTTTCGAAGAAGTCACCTTCACCTACGTCTGGGTTGTTGGTGAACCAGGTTTCTAGGGCCTGGATGTTATCCAATGTCCAGATAGTATTATCTGAAAATATGGATTGACCTTTTGCCAGGCTGCGGTCTAACCAGGTGTCAGCAGCTCCGTATAGGGCCGAGGAAGCCTTGTCTCCCTGGAATCGAGCCATGGTGGGGTACTCCTAGAAATTTTATTTGTATGGTCGTTACACATTTTTAAGATCTACCTGTTAAGAGGACATCCGAGTTACATCCAATTCTGAACAAACTCGTTCCTTAGCCGATTAAGTGGTTCCGGCAGATCTCCGTTGGATGTCATCCCCAAATACGTTGCCGCTCTCGTCATGCCAACGTAGAGGTACTTATCGAAAAGGTCCGGCTTTTGTTTTGCAAGCTCATCAACACTGACAAAAAACACTGCCTCGAACTCAAGCCCTTTAATATGCTCAATTGAGAAAACGCGCACGTTGTTCCCTTCACCCAAGGACTTCCCGTCGCGACACGCATCTGCGCGAAGATTGTAGTTCTCTAAACGCTGATTAAGAGCTTCAGCCATAGGCCCAACGAGCTCTTCGCTTTGAACGAGTACCGCTGTTGTCGGCAGGGGAGGAGAAAGATGCTCTATCTCTCTTATACGGTCTGCTAACCAATTGCTGACGTCCTCTAGATTGCAGCATCGCTCGACCAATGCTGGTTTGAGACCTTCATGTCCAACCGTTGGGGGTAACTCCCCGAGGGCTGAGAGATCACCGCCGCTGAGGGCCAATAGCTCGCTGGCAAGGCGGTTCAGTCTCAGGCTTTGCCGGTAGACCGACTTAATCTTTTTTACGATGATATCTGGGGAAACCCATTTCAATTGCTCCTGCGAGCGGAGACCAGTGCCCGTGATCCGCTGGTTAAGATCACCACAAGCGAAAAAGGACTGAGCATTCAGGCTAGACAGGTTCCGCATGGCAGCTAACTGGATAGCGGAGAAATCAGTAGCCTCGTCAACGAAAACCTGATTTAGAAACATGGTCGAGTAGTTCTGGAGGGCAGTGGGCTGGGAGCCATTGTTGCTTCGGGAGATAATCGGATCTGTTAGCAGGGATCGAGCTGTCTCCAACGTCAATAGCACTACGGCATCCAGCTCGTATTGAGAGAGGTGCTTCACTTTCTCCGGGGCGCGCTCATAGAACATATCTTTTGAAAGCGACGCCTTACGAAATGCCTTGTAACTCGCCGGCACGTCCAGTGTGTAGCGTCGGTATGCGCGGTTAAACCGATTGAGAGCATTTCGAATAGCGGCTCGCTCGCCAACCATCTGTAGCTCTTCGTCGGTAGGAATGCGGTCCCCAAGCCAATTGATGATTGAGTACGTCCTGCCACGCTTCGGTAGTGTTTTCTTCTGGTAACGGGACCGAGCGAGGGATCTGATAGCCTTTTTATAGATATCAAAGGCCTGCTTGTTATCAGTTTTAGACGTTGGAATTTCGTCAACCTCATCAGATTCCTCTTCGCCATCAAAAGTTGCGTCGTCCTCGTCTTCTTCTTCATCGATATCCATCTTGTCGACAAAGGTCGCTAGATCCTGGAAAAATCGCTTATCCTCCGTGTATTGCTTTAAACCGAGTTCTTTGAGTTGCTTCTCGGATTCTTGGTTAAGCGCCTGGAGGGCCTCTTGTATGGTTGGTTCGAGGCGAACCAATTCCCTCAAAACGGTCAGAAGCAGTTTGGGGTTGTTTGGTGGCAACGCATTACGCAGAGAGCTTAAAAGCTCTGGTTTCACGCGTTGCTCAGCGTTTCCAAGAATTGTGAGGCTCTCTGAAAGCTGAGTAAAGAGCCTGGAAAAATGGTGGTCGCGAAATGCTTCGTACCAATGTGAGGGCGCTTCAATTACACTCATTTTCACGCAGTCTAAACCGCTTTTGAGGATGAATTTGCCTGAACTTGTGGAGGATTGAAGTAAGCCGAGGTTTTGTCTGCTCAGCTTTCGGCTGTAGTTCTCCCATGTCACGATATCATCGTTCGTGACGGGCACATCCTCCCGAGCAAAGGCCTCTTTAAGATATGCCTTGAGCAAGTCCGTTGGCGTAAACATGATCCAGCTTTTGCTGTGCTCACGACCCGCAGCATCAGGCAAGGCGTACTGTTTTTCTGAGTCGTCCAAGAACTGGCTATCCAGCTTCTGGCTTAGCCGTTTGATTAGTGTCGTGGTTTTGCCGGTACCTGGCGGCCCCATGATCATAAGCCTGTGGTTCAGGGGCAGCCGAAAGATTTCATCCTGAAATTGGTCCAGAATTGGCTGATCTCTTAAGCCCATGGTGCGGCGAATCTCATGTGCCAATCCCTTCCTAATGACCTCTTCAGCCTCTCCACCAGCCAGCATAGCCTCAAAGTCATCAGCAGCCGTGCTATCGATTCCTCGGAGTAAGGCGCGAAGGGAGCTTATGCTTTGCTGACCGAGATCCTCGTGGTCGAATCGTGAATCTTTCGAATCCCACTCTCCGGCTACTTGTGAGGGGTGAAGCTGGCAGGTTTCGAGTACCGTGTATTCAGTACCATTGACCGACGCAGAGTCACCAACTGGCAGAGATGCTAGGCGCCCCATAGGTGCGTTGTAGCTTGCTAGGTTTCCGCGTTCACCGAGGGAAACCTGATATTTTCTAGCTACATAAACCGTTTTTTGTTCACCTTTATCATCCTCAAGTAGAATGCGAGCGATGGCCGGTTCTCTGGTAAGCCGATAATAACCGTCCCTTGCTTCACTGTTTATTTTGTCGAGGGTTTGATTAGTTTTGGTCCCAGTAAACGTGTTGGTATGCGCGAGTGCGCTAGTGCCAACCTCCGTTGTAGTTGCGATTTTCTCTTTCGCTGCTGCCTCAACCCGTGAAAAAATATCGAGGGTGTCTTCTGCCAAAATGGTGAGATGGTCTTGTAAGCTCACTACAGCCGTTCCTTATTTCTTATTTGAGTTTTCCCAAGGCGACCATTTGGACGGACCGCCATGCAGTTCTTTGGGGCTAGTCAGCGAGATTCACCGACACCTCTCGCGAAATCAAGTCCGCCGATTTGCTAAAAACTGAATCGATCATTTCTGCGTTCGATAAAAATACGACCTCTACAGCTCGAATCACGACAAGGGCCGTTGTTCAGCGCCTATCTTTCGTTTGAACAGGTATTCCTTTTCTGTGTGTCCACTCAATCTCAAGCGTATTGCTGAACGAAATTGCTCAGGCGCCCGCGTTGACGTTGTAATGATGTACTGAAAGCCGGGATTTTCTTGTGGAGCAATCTGGCCAAGCATTGCCCAAAACAGCCGCTCGCTCATTTCTGCTTCGCGAGGGGAGTCGTGCAAGAGGAAACCAGGGTGGTGGCTCCCAGAATTAATGCTGTCTAGAAGACACACAATATCGCCCGCCAGGGTCTCTATGACTCCGAAAGTGACCGAGTGAACCGGACCTATACGAAATGGGTGGTTATCGAACTTGTCCTCATCGAAAGCACCCCAGGCATCCTCACCGAGAAACTGCGCAAAGTTGTGCATCTGATCGTTAATCAGCTTTCGGCGATTTGAGTAGCGATCATTTTCTTGCTGAATTTGAATCGCGAGGCGGTCAGCCTCTTGACTAGCCGCTGTTCGCTGTTCTCTGACAGATTTCAGAGTTTCCCACTGATTAGGATTGGCAGCGATTCCAGAATAAAACTCATAATTTTTGACCGCTTCCTCCAGCTGACGCTGAAACGATAATTGTTCTAACTGTTGATCATAAAGTTCCTGTATTTTCAGGGCAATGCTCGCCAATTCGGTCTCGTAGGGATTTAAGTTTTGTTGGAGCTGGGTGAGGCGCTTTTCACACTGTTGTCGCCGTTCCTGAAGTCGATCAACTTCTTCTTTTCGCAATTTCCGTGTCCGAGTGCTATCAATGCTGATCGAGTTGATTCTATCGCACACATGCGAGCAGTCGGCCAGAAGTAAACCTGCGTGATCACAATACTGGTGAAGACGGCTCTGCAATGCATCAGGTTCACGCTGCAATCTCTCGATCTCCTGAACGTTTCCCTCAATCGTTGCATCGATTCGTGCGATCTCGTTATTTAACCAACGGCAGGAATCT
This sequence comes from Marinobacter sp. GH_1, assembly GCF_048595985.1. Classification (NCBI taxonomy): domain Bacteria; kingdom Pseudomonadati; phylum Pseudomonadota; class Gammaproteobacteria; order Pseudomonadales; family Marinobacteraceae; genus Marinobacter; species Marinobacter sp. GH_1. The sequence continues at coordinate 1,959,715 of NZ_CP184460.1, forward strand.
CGGTCTTTGACTGTCTGTGAGAGGATTTCGAGACGCCGGTCATCTTGTTTTTTTTGCTGTGATCGGGAATATTCTAGATCAGAGCGGCACTTAGATATGCGTTGTGTTGCAAGCTTGCTGAGCGAATCTGGCTCCAGTAGATTTTCAGAAAAGAAAGGAGAACCTTGTTCAACACCCATAGCTTGAGACAGCTGATGTTTTACATGATCCATTAGGTCCCTTGGTCTGCGTTCAAGATCAGCCACCTGCTTTTCGAGGGACTTTACTTCTTGCTTGCAACTACTTAGCTGGCGATGAACGGACGCGTCATTTAATAAACCAAGGATAATACGGACCAGAAGAGCAGGGGATTGAGCTGGGAGTGAAAAGCCAGTTCCTTCTTTTCGCCAGTGGTAATAACTCTGGTATCGGCTACCTTGATCCCGTGTGAGCCAGGCCAGCACTTGGTGCCACTTTATGGTCTGATTGGATTCCGGGAAGCTTTTTACTGGAAGTCTGTTTACCAATTGCCGCTCGATGGCTCCCTGATACTGAGCATACTCATTGGTCACTTCGTTCTGAGCTAGCTGCTGCCAATTACCAGACTTGGAGGCCCGATAGTGTTTCTGGTGTTTCCAGGGCTTCAAGACCGTCCAGCATTCGTTGCCGACGTGGACTACCGCCGATACTGCGCCATCGGGCATGGCATAGCGCAGCTCCTCGCGTAGGGGTGTTCCCCTGTCCCAATGAGGATCGTCCAGGACAAAACGCAATAATTGACAGAAAGCCGTTTTGCCGACACCGTGGCCTGAGTTTGACTCCCCGGGTTCAGAGAGCACCAGATTCAAACCTCTTTTCAGCGGTATCTCCCGGATAGGGATCAAAGTATCTAGCGAGTCCAGTAACCACACCTTCTCAATCCATAGCAGGGGCGCCGTTGCCTCATTTGTTTTGTCATCAGCTTTTGCAGTCATCTGGTGAACCTCAGGCTTGTTTGTCTTTCGCCTCTGAAGATTGAATATGAGATTCATCCTCAGACAGAAGTGTATCTAGCACACCCTGCTGTTCGGCGAAGGCCTGCGATATAGCTTGGGCTAGGTCTCGTGTAATTTCATTGCCAAGAATAGCTTTTAGTCCCTCACTATCTGAGTTTATCTCAATCGCTTCACCCCTATGCAATTTGAACAACTCGATAAGCCAGTCGTAGACGCGGGGCAGTCGTTCAAGCCGTTCCTGGGAACACCACCGCACTCGTTGTTCTTCCAACCTTCCGCTTAAGGGGATAGTAAGCCGCATTCGAAGGCCCGCGAGATCAAGCTTCCCATCGATCAACAAAAGATCGCATATTACCCCAGCCAGCCACTCTTCCTCCTCACAACACGGCGTTGTATCGGCGTGATAAGTCAACATAGGAGTCGACCGGCGCTGAACGCTGTGTTTTCGGTCGGTCGTCGTATCTAACGTGCCATTCTGAATTTTATCCCAAGCCTCCAGCACCAACCGCTGGGTGCGATATTCCCCAAACTCCCGAATTTCATTCTTTTTTAGAACCCTAAAAGTTTCCGATGGGAATTCGTCTCCCATCACTTCTGACGGGTCTAGAATGTAACGAAGTTCATCCTTCGTGAGCCCGTAGAGCTTGGCGTAGTAAGCATCCAGCTCACACTGAAGTATGTGGCGCCGGTTGATATCGAAGGGGAATGGATTTCCGGTGTATCCCATATCTTCAGCAAAAGGTCGAAGCTCTTCGAAGCAGTAGACTAGTTCTATAACACGCTTGTTTATAAACTCTTGGTCCTCTTCTCGATAAGAAGAGGGAGGCAGAATCGCAACTTGGTTGGTTATATAATCTGAAAGGTGGGTGCCTCCAATCTTTTGGCGCGTGATAAAGTCACAGACTAACGAGTTAAAGTTGCCCAACAGGCAACAAGTCTTTTCAATATTCTCTTCTGGAAGGAATCCAACCCGCAATGTAAAATCGCTAGCGGATCTTGGAATAATTGTTGATATAAAAGTTCTTTCGTCGTTGGATCGACAGATATCCCTCCAACATAAAGCCCAGTTCCTATCCCATGAATATCTTGAAAAAGCACCATCAATCTCAGACTTTTCTATATAGTTTCTAGATAAGGTCTCAGAATCATTTTTCTTCTCTGCTATAGTGGTTTTGGAAATTTCACCGCTATTATAGTTTCCAAATTTAGAGTCAAACTGATGAATCATTTTTGATTCATAAACCCGTAAGTGGTGATCTTCTCTCTTGGTTGCCGGCGTGCATAGTCTCTTTACTTTAGGTATGCCAATGTTAAATATTCTTTTTATATTAAGATTCCAGGCGTTCCTGGGGCTTTTGTTAGATTCATTGTTCAAAACTGGGATTGAATTATATATTTTGGTGGTAAGGTCTGCATCGTACTGGGTTCTGAATACCGGAAGATTTTTTGTGTTGGGATTAAGGACAACAATCTCGCTAGGAGAGAGCTTTATCGACTTTTTTGGATTATTTGTGTCTGTGACATCCTCACAAAATAAAAAAAGCTCTGTATTTTTTGAGTATCGGGCCGTTGTAAGAAGGCAGAACTTATAACTTTTGTGGATCGATGGGAATATTCCTTTACGGTTTTCAAAGTCGACAAATTTCACTAGACGCTTCTGGTCAACCAAGAATTCAAAGAATTTTTTTGCACTTGAGGATGTTGCAATTCCACTTTCAACAATAATTCCAGATCGACCGGATTCGTTTTTAATTGATTCAGATAATTCAGAAAAAAGTGTATATAAATTCATTCGCCCAGATGACGCTAACGGGAAGTTCCCCGAGTTTTTATAGAAAAAATTCTTTCGTGCAGAGTGGTCCATCATTTCAAAATAAATATCGTAAAGATTAGGATTGTCTTTCCGTATATCTTCAACAGCAGCCTCTCTCTGATCACTGTCGAGACCAAAATACTGCGGTGTGTAACGCGAAAAAAAGTCATCGTCCTTAAATTGACACACATCCCATGGCGGGTTTCCTAATATTACATCGAATCCCCCATTAGAGAATACCTCTGGAAAGCTAATATTCCAGTGGAAAAACTTAAACCTGTTAGCCTCAAGCTGTGTCGCTTTCAAGACACCTTGGTCGACCGAAAGTCCCTCCTTTAATAGTAATAGATGCTCATTTTTTGGTATTTTTGCATAGAAATCTGGAGTTTTCTGAATTGTGAATGCGGCACAATATAAATCTTCCGCAAGCGATAGTCTGAGAATGCTTTCGCTGTGTTCATATTGCTTCCAGACGTTGATCTTTTTTTCAACTTGTATTAAGGAGTCTTCAGGAAGGTCATTATACCTTGGTTCCGGTATTTCCTTATAAAGATCTTTGTTGCTAGAAATAAGAGAATACTGTGTGCCTGCTAGGTCGTCTAGTGAACGGTTTTGCTTTTTTAGTTGTGTGCAAACTTTTTGGTCATCATTGTTACTGTTATAGGCATCATCGGGAATTCCCTTGTCAAAGGAGGATTGCGAAATAACTCCCATCAGAGAGTTCCCGCACCGGATATGTGCGTTAAGAAAAGTCAGCGGTTTTCCGGGTTCAAGAGATTCAAGCCATAACCCGGTTTTGCAAAGCTCAACAGCTAGTGGATTGATGTCTACGCCATAAATACAATGCTGAACTACATCCCGCAGAGCGTGGCGATAGTGGTTTTCGGTGGCTTGGTCAGATCCAGCGTCGATTTGAGCTAGCTCTGTAGCAAGCCGTCTTGCCGCAGCCAGCAAAAAGTGACCGCTGCCGCACGCTGGGTCACATACGGTAATTCCGAGCAGGGCTTCCCGCGGGTTCTGGGGATTTGTCTCCAATCGATCTTGGATTACAGGCTCCAGAGCGGATTTAATCAGCTCCTGCACCAAAGAATTTGGGGTGTAATAGGAACCGGTCAGTTTTCGACTATGGCCGGAAGCGGCGGCCTCGTCTTCGGCATCACCGATGAAACTGAAGCGCCATTGGCCTTCGGTATGGAGTTGGGGAATCAGCTCTAGAAGGGATTCGTAAACCGAGCCGAATTCTTCTGTGTCCATATCCCGGTAATTGATTCTTGCGAGTATGCCCTTGTGCTCAAAATAGCAGAGGTTGAACACGGCACTGTACACGTACCGGTTCTCGATCCGGCTGTTCGTCAAATCTTCGCACTGGTCTTGCGCGAATAGCCCACCAAGTGCTGGTTGGGCGAGTAGAGGCTGGCCTTTCGCGTATCCTTCGAAGGTTACGCCAAGCAATTCCCACGCATCGGTATGATGATCGTAATGCCGGCGCTGGCGGGCTTTATCCCGAAGTGTGGAAATGGAATAGCCGGTCTCGTAAAGCGCTCTTGCAGATCGGTAATCGTGGTCCTCGTGTTTGGCGGGCAGCAATGCGATACCCCGGTCTTCGGCGGTAAGCAGGAACAGAAAACGATAAACCAGACGCAACACCTGCTGAAAGTAGGCTTCTGTACTCAATTCGTTTGCGCTGAGTTTGTGTCGCAAATCAGTATTAGCTGGATGTGCAAGAAAGCCGGTGCCTAGTTGCCGTAGGGCATCGGCTACGCCATACCGCAGCTTGTCAAGAGCGCGCTCGCCTTCGTCATGTCCCTTTTCCCGCCATTGTTCCAGCCAGCAACGTTCCGATAGGTTTTCCTGCGGCGCGAGGCGGCTGGAGTGTAATAGAAGCCAGAGGGTAGCAAAGTCAGCGTAGTTGTCTTCCTCAAAAAGTCTTGCGAAGTCCACTTCCAAATAGGCCGGGCGAGTCATCGCCGGGTTGTCTCTGAGGAGACGTAATACTTGCCCGTTACTTACAACGGCCCAAAGGCTGTCATCCTGTGCGTTGAGGTATTCCTGTGCCAACCCCATCGGAGTGCGTTTACGACCTTCCTGGCCGAACAGGGGATCGCTTGTATCCAGGTCTATATCTGACCCACAGAGAACCATGGGAACGGCACCGGAAAAGGATTCATGGCTGATCGGGAACTCCCGCTCACCAATTATTCTCTTCTGCTGGCAGGGGTGTATCTCATAGCCGAGAACACGGGTCAGAAGAGGGACCAGCCAATCGTTAACGGTAACACTTTTCTTGGTGATATCCTCACGCAGACTCTTTTGTTGAAATTCTCGCCAGCGGCCACGGGCAATGATCCAGTAGCGGCCTATCTCATCGTTAAAGGTAAGACCTGGCTCCACGCCGTAAGCTTGACGGTCCTGACCAGGCAGGCTGAATTGCCGCACATCATGTAGAATTTTGGTACCCAGCAGCCCACCTACAATACGAATAGACTCAAAGGCTTGTTGTGTTGCGCTTGCCATGGATCGTCTTCCTTACTTCTTCTCTTATGTGCCAAGTGAGTGCTGTGTTAGAGCAGGCCTGCGTCTGGTACCAATACGTATATGCCCATCACGTCCACCGGAAGCTGAGGTTGTACGCTGTAGGTTCCCCTGGCATCGGCGGCCTCCCGGGTGCGCCGGTGGTCGGCCAGAACGGCCTCAGCGCGTTGGTGGGCAATGGCATCGAATCGAGGTGTTAGTTGCTGCAGGGCATCAACGGCTCGACTTAGCTCACGAGTGCGGGCCTCATCCGCCATATTCTTGCTCACAGGCAGTTGCATCAGCCGGAGCATATCTGCCTTTTCAAGCAGCTCCGGCTCGCCCTGCCGGTTTACCATAACGGCTAGTGCTTCTTCGGCCAGCATTTCTTGAGCTCGTGTCATATCGTTCTGGGTGCGGCGAATGGTCAGACGACTGCGCAATCGCAACAAATATATGGTCGTTCGGATTTCAACTTCCCTGGTGAAGATAGCTCCAGCACGGGCGACGATTTGGGTTTCTTCGCCAGCCATGGCAAGTTCCGACAAGTAATCCGCTAGGTGGCTGACCAAGGGGTGGGTGCGATGAATAAACTCGGCCCGTCCCCGTGTGGGGTAAATGAAGTCCATTGTGCGTAGATGCATCAATCGGGCGGTATCGAGCCGTTCTTTCAGAGTAAGGGGGAGGTGCGCCAAGGGTGCCTGCCATGTTCCATTGGACTGTGGGAGCAGGGGGGCGCCAAGTCGTTCCATACCATTACGAACAAAACGCTCCACATCTTCGTTAGTGCCCAGTACGGCAAACGCTTTTTGCCATTCTGGCATCACGGATTCCGGTTTAAGCCGGTTTTGAGCAAAGATGGTGCGGTTGCGGCGAGCTTTTTCCCGAGCGGATTCCCATTCGATTTCCAGTTGCTGAAGCTCTTCGTCATCGGCAAACAGGTCCCCGGTTGAAGGCATGCCTTGATTACGCAGAAGCACTGTGTTGAGGATGGCTTGCATATAGCGTTGTTCGTTTTCGGGCGCCGGCACCGATACCCCTAGTGCTTTGCGGATGTTGTCCGCCTTACGGATGATGACCTGGAGAACTGCACCATCGATGGGATTGTCTTCCCCGTACAACATGAGGGTTTTGACCTTATCTGCCTGCTGCCCGAAGCGGTCTACCCGGCCTTCCCGCTGTTCATGCCGGGTGGGGTTCCAACTCAGGTCATAATGTACAACGGCAGTGAATTGCTCTTGCAGGTTGATCCCTTCGGAAAGACAGTCAGTCGCGACCATCAGTGGAGGTTTGTCGCTATCCTTGAGAGCTTCGACTTTTTCTTGGCGCTCCGCCGGCGTCAGGTTGCCAGTTACGTAGATGACATTGCGGTCTTTGAAGGTGCTTTTCAGTTGGTCGGCAAGATACTCTGCTGTCGCAATGTAGCGACAAAAAACGACCGGATTGTAGCCTTCTTCCAGCATTGGTTTTAGTTGTTTGCTTAGTGCTTTGAGTTTCGGGTCGTTGTTTGATCTAAGGGCTCGGGCCCGATCGACAAGTGCCTCCAGCCTGGCCAGGTCTTCGGTAACTGCGGCGCCAGGTTCTACGTCATCAGCGCTGTCCAGATCTTCACCGCCATCCAGCACTGTGGTGGTGCCCTGGGTTTCAAGTACTTCCGCTTGCTGTAATTCGGTCAATTCTGTTTCGTCATCACCAAACGCGTTATCAATCCTGGTGTTTAGAGCGCGGATGGCGGCCTGGGGTGAAGAGGAGATGCATCGAAGTAAAGCAAGCGCGGCCCACCAGTTCATACGGGCCCTCAAGGTGCCTTCTTCTTCCCGCTCGACCAGCTCTCGGGCATAGTTCAGCACCTCCTGGAAAATGTCAGCCCATTCACCAGAAAGCTTATAGGTAACTTCTGCAGTCAGGCGTTCAGGGAACAGGCTTCCTTCTTGCCATTCTTTGATGTCCTCTCGCCGGCGCTGAACAAAGTGGTCTGCCAGTTTCTGGCGCAAAGGGTGTTGGGCATTGGTAATGTCTTTGAGCTTGGCAAAATCTGTGTTCAGCAAGGAAAGCAAGTTGTAGAAAGCTTCTTCGTCGCCACTATGGGGTGTGGCAGTCAGCATTAACAAGTGTCGTTCCGGATTGTCTGCCAAATCACGTAGAAGCTCGTATCTTTGCTGCCGGCCTTGGCCAGTGCGAGAGCATGTGTGGGCCTCATCTACGACTATGAACTCAGGACATTGTTCGGCAAACGCATCCCGGCGATTTTTGCTTTTGATGTAGTCCAGGGATACGACGGTGAACGGATGTTCGGTAAAGATCGACGTACCTGCAGGTAGGCCACGCTCCAATCGAGCGGCAGTGCTTGAACGGACGATCTCGGCCTGAATGTGGAAGCGGTTGCTGAGCTCCCTCTGCCACTGTTCGCAAAGGTGGGGCGGACACAGAACCGCGAGTCGATGTATTTCACCGCGATCCATTAGCTCGCGGGCTATGAGCCCCGCTTCGATGGTTTTACCAATCCCTACGTCGTCGGCGATCAGAAGGCGAACAACTTGATGTTTGAGCGCCACCATCAATGGCACTAGCTGGTAAGCCCTCGGCTCAATAGCAATGTTCCCGAAACTGCGGAAGGGGCCGGCACCAGCCCGTAGCTTTAACATGAGCGCGTCACGCAAGAGCAATCCGGCTGATTGTATGCCAGCGTGCGTTGGGTCCGGGTAAGGGAAAGTTGCTGGCTCTACCGGCTGCCTTTCCAGTTCAGGCAGCAGAACTGTTGGTTTTTCTTCGCCCCCGCCAAGAGGCCGAAGATGCAGAATTTTCCCTTCACTTTGGGGTAGGACAACCCATTCTCGTCCACGGGCTCGAACGATGGAACCAGGATTAAAATTGAGGTTACTCATGCTTGGGCGGCTCCAAAGATATCTGGGTATTTCGCAATAATGGCTGGCCAGCTATGTTGCTCCTTGCTGAATCGGATAACGGTCAGGCCGTTATCTTCCAGTTCGGCGGTGAGCGTCGCGTCGATTTTCTGCTGGCCAGGATTTTCATGATGAGGACCATCGATGTAGACGACAGCATTGTGGTCCCTGTAAACAAAATCCGGCCGAGTGTTGAAGGCTTTGATCAGTTTCTGGGCCTCATCCGGTAGGTGGTGCCTTTGCTTTTTCAAATGAGTCAGGAATGCCTCTTCCAGGGTGGAGGCGCTTAGTTTCAGGAGCTCCTCATAGTGGTCTTCGTAGCTACGACCGTCGGTTGAGGTGACAATGACAGAATCGATGAGAGATTCCAAAAGCGTAACCAGCTCCGGGTTCTGACGGTCGATTTCTATGTGATCCATCTGGTTGTAGTAGCTGAGCAAGCAGCGATAACAGCCGGCCTCACAGTCTTTGTTGGTATTCTGATACTGGCCTTTCTCGTCCTTTTCGAAGTGGCAAATGGCCAAGGCGCGCATGGCTACACGGGACAACGCCGTGCTGTCGCTCAGCAAGCGGGTGAGGACACCTGCTCCCCCTTCGGCGGACTCGTAAAAAAGCACCGCACGTCGGTCTGCCCGATTTGGTAGAGGCTCTGCCATCAGTTCGGATTCTTCGATCTGAAATTCTTCTTCGATTCCGCGTTTAAGTGCGTACTGCAAGCTGGTCAGGAGCCCTGTATCCATGAAATCGTCAGGGTGAACCATCAAGATGTTGCGTCGGTCTTCGACATACGGTGTTATTCGTTCGATGTAACGCTCTTCTTTTGACGCTTCATCGTTTTCGTCTTGGGGTGCCTGTTCGTCTTTACTCCACATCCCGGTGGTCGTATCGATGTTGAACCCGTAAATGGATTCTTCTTTCCGGCGCCTCCAGCCAAGGTTGATTCGCCATATCGTGGCGGCGGGGGCATATTGGATAGCCAGCAGTTTGTCGCCATTGGTGTTCTTAACTTCGCCGTTTACCACACGTGCTTTGCCTTCGCGCGTTGCGAATTGCATGGTGGTTTGCATTTCATAACCTTGCCGCTGGCGTTCTTCCTCGTCGGAGGTGATTCGCAGGACCCGCTGAGTGCTGACGTTCTCAATGCGGTAGAGGTTATCAATCCGCTTCCCACCCTCAATGGGAGTGCCGCAGGCAATGCAAAGCTCGTTATGTAGCTGCTGCTTGAAATGACCATAGCCACACGCCGGGCACAGCCTAGCCTCCTCTTTAACCAGCCCTGGGCCGTCCATATCCTGTCCATCCCGGACGCCAAGCATGACTTTCTTAACCCGGTACTGGGAGCCTTCGTGGTAGATAAGGCTGAGTGGGCCGAATTCGGAGATGGCTAGGAAGCGCGGACGAGCGAGGAAACTGTCCCTACCAATGCTGCCACGGCGTCCCTGTATGTAGGCCAACAATGGCAGGCGAGGGAAGTTATAACCTGGCAGAAAACCCTGGCTAGCTAGGTAGCGGTAGGTGGAGAAATCTGAATTCTGGCCAGACTCCGCGTTCAACAGAAGGCTGATTTGCGTACGCGCCTCGTTATAGCGACGTTCAGCAGCTTTGCGGTCCCGCTCACCAGCGGCCGGATTGGCGATAACTGCGTGAGCCTTATTCAGCTGTTCTTGAGTGGAGGCATAGAGTTCCCGCCAGCGATTCAGCGCAGTATTGAAGCTGTAGAAGGAACCTTTGATTTGGTTGTTGAGCCATTCAACAGAAGCATTTTGAATGTTTGCTTCGCTGCTCAGCCACACTCCTTGTGCTGCGACGAGTTCATTTTCCAGCATCTTCATGAGATTCAGGCCACGTTGGGCTGCTGAAGTCCGAACTTCATCTGTATCCATCTGCTGCCGGAATTCATCCAGCAACGGCATGGTTTCCGGCTGTGACATGTTCAGCATGTCATTAACCGTTTTGGGCAGTGCTTTTTTCGTTTCGTTCAACCAAACGGCGTGGAGATGGCTGGCGACCAGTTCTTCATTGGCCAGATCCAATGTAGGTGGACTGACATGGCCGTGAACCATCCGGACTGGGTCAGTGAAGAAGTATTGGTCGTGTGGGCTGAGCGCCGCGCAGTAGGTAAGCACTAGCGCAGGTTGGCCCGAGCGACCGGCTCGCCCTGAACGTTGGGCATAGTTTGCAGGCGTGGGGGGCACGTTACGCATGTAAACTGTATTAAGAGTTGCAATGTCCACCCCAAGCTCCATGGTAGGGGAGCAGAATAGGGTGCGTAGCTCAGCGGATCGGAAAGCTTTCTCCCGCTCTTCTCGCTGTTCCGGGTTCACCTGCGCGGTATGCTCCCTTGCTTCAAGGTCGAACAGTGTTCGGTTGCCAGTTTTCAGAAGCTCGCAGAGTGTGGTGTATAGGCTGCGAAAATAGACATTGTCAGCTCGGTAAGGATCTGTTGGATTGAGCTTGATTTCTTGATCATGGGCGCGCCACTGCAGAAACTCCCCTAATAGGCGGTAACCAGTTTGATCCTTGGCATACTCTTCCTTTTCGACCAATCCATAGGATTCCAGGACCTTCATTAGGCTTTCGATAAGGTCTGGATAGGATTTGTCATTAATCTTGGGCAGGAGGGTCAGATCGTCGCCCCAGACGGCGGATTTTTTGAGTAGCTGGGCGAGTGCTGATCGGCTGGAGCCACTGACAAAGTTGGGATTGGTCTTCAGGTTTTTTGGTTTGCCACCCAGCAACAGGTAACCGCTGGATTGGAGCATCTCATCCTCACTGAAGCCCCAGGGCTCCTTCAAATAGGTGAAGCTTTGAGAGCGAATCTGCTCCTGCTGAATACTGTCGAGGAATCGGCTTTTCACGCACAGTCCGCGGCGCATTGTGTCGAGAACGGCACGCAGGGCGGCTTTTCGGTTCTCTGGTTTGATCTGTGCCAGCTCTGCGCAGGGCAAACCTTCCCATTCTTCTTGATCCGCTGCTAGTTCAGCGAGGCCTTCGTAGTCGATATCCAATAAGCCAAGTTGTTCCAGATTCGGATTATTAAAGCGCCACCCACGGCGCAGATCGAAGTAGAGTCTGTAAGAAAGCGCGTTGCGCATGGCCTCTTCTGCCTTCTTCCGGCCTGGGCCTTTAGCCAGAGGGTTTTCCAAATAATCCGAGCCATCTTTGTCGAAGCCGAGGGCTTTGAAAACGGCTTGAGACAGATTGCTGTCAGTGAGGTAGCCTTCCGGCGCTTGTTGCGTGGCAGCGAGCAGGCTAGCTCGGAGTAACAGGATCTGGACGAAGTCGTTGTAGTGGCCTGCCTGCAGCGATGCGTCTTGTCGATTGTCAGTGAATCCGAGTAGCTTTTTTGCTTCTTCAGCAAGCTGGGTATCCCGTTCGAGCATGTATCGCAGAGAGGATATGGCCAAAACGGTAGTGGCTGAGGAACGACCCTCACCGTTGAGCGAAGTCAGTCGGTTTGAGTCTTTGCCCTGCGCCTGATGAGTGACACCGCAGTTTAGGCAAAAACGGAAGCTGCCCGGAATGAACCAGCCGGAAGTTCCTTCGTGGTCCAATCTGCCGCTGGGCAAAACATACAGTTCCCTGGGCCGGAATTTTTTGTAGTTTCCCTTAAGCTTGAGTTCGCCCTTCTTTTCTTCAAACCAATTCTCGGGAAAGCGTTCTGGATCTGCGTCATCCCAGGTCCGCTGGGGATCAAACATAAAGAAGCCCCAGTTCTGGTTATCACCTTCGTTGTCTTTTTCGTTAATTTGTCGCGGTGCGAGGTAGGGCTGGCCATCTTCATCGTTATGCCATACTGGGTGGTATTCTTGGCCACATTGACGACAAAAATGTAGCGAATAGAAGCGCTTTTCACGCTCATTCGGCTTGTAAATTTGGCCGCTTAGATCGAATTCCCGCTTGCCCTCTGGGGCCAGGGTGGAAAAAACATTGTTTGCTCCGGAGATAAATTGGTGAAGCCTAAAGGCGAAAAGGGGCTTGCCTTGGTAATCTGTGACTCGATAGGCAAGCAACAGAAAATCTCTCAAATACCTTTCGCAATGGTCTGTTGGTTGGCCGGAATCTACTGAGAGCTGCCTAGCGGCCCATTTGAGACTTTGTGGTTTAGCCCGTACCCATCTTCCTTCTTCTTTCTGCAGGCCAAGGGTTAGCTCTACCCATCCGGATATCGGGTGCTCCCTCAGCGCTTTGAAGTCAAGGTGCTCAGGAATTGGCGCCCGAAGCGCTTCTGACAAGAGATGCTGTGACGGCTTATGGTCGAAGGGAGTAAGGTGCTGGAGTGTTTCCGTAATGATGTGCTCTGGCTTTACGTCGGCACCAAACAATTTGCTGGCTACACGGGCGACGGTTTCATTACGGGCCGCAAGGGTTCCTTCACTGGCCATCGTGGCGGAAGTACCGATGCACAACACATCAGAGTTGAGCGCTTCGCGGACGCGACGCACTAGCATAGCGACATCCGCGCCCTGACGTCCGCGGTAGGTGTGTAGTTCGTCCAGCACCAGGAAATTAAGCCCTTTGGCTGCCCTCATGACAGTTCGATCAAGCTCATCCTGCCGGGTCATGAGAAGCTCCAGCATCATGAAGTTGGTTAGTATGATGTCTGGTGGGTTCTGTGCCATGGCACGTCGTTCTTCGTCTTTTTCCTGGCCCGTATAACGTCCATACGTAACGGGTTTTCCATCACCTAAGTGTTGGAAGTATTTGTCCAGTTCTTCAAGCTGAGAGTTCACTAGGGCGTTCATCGGGTAAATGATGATGGCCTTAATGGAACCGGGTTCCCCAGGCTGCTTTTGTTTCAGGACTGAGTCGACGATAGGAAGAATGTAGGACAGAGATTTACCAGAGCCTGTGCCAGTGGTCAGTACGTAGCTCTGTTCTTTCTGAGCTATGGTAACGGCTTCTTCCTGGTGCTTGTGGAGGGGAGCGCTAAAACCGGGATTGCCACTATCATCGCGGCCAAAGCGGAAAATATCTTCGCACTGAGGATGCAGCACGTCCTCTTTGCAAAGCTGTTCGACTGTATCGCCACGCACAAAGGAGGGGTTGAGCTGGATTAGTGGGGCAGGCCAGTACTGACCGTCGTCATAATTCGACTGAACGAATTGCCGGATGTCTGGGGCTTTAATCTTTGTGAAGCTGGTGGTGAAAGCCTTGTAGTCAGCAATGACGGCGTCGCGGTACTCGAAAACATCCATCGAGGCGGGATCCTTTGTCTGTCGTTTTTGTTGCTATAGCGCTATGCCGACCATACCGTATTTGAAAAGCAAGGTGACTACTTCCCATCATGGGGCGTACCTGTCGCGCATGCCATTGTTTAAAATGCGTTTTTTATTGTTTCGGTACTTTTGGCAGTATCTTTCTGATTTTACATGAAATCTCCTGCCACGGCTGTGTCAGTTTGTGAAAATTTCCAGACCGAGCTTTATCGCTAACGTACAGGTTCATTCGGCCCTTCCGCCTGTAAGGACGCATGGGCTCTCCACCACCTCGGAGACTTTATTTCGCAAAGGCTCGACTCTACGGCCCGAAAATGAGCGGGTTGGGTGATCGATCAAGGCGAAGGTGGTGGCAAGCTTGCACGTGAGGGGCTGTCGGAACCCCGGGGTAAGTCCTAAGATGGGCCTTGGCGCCGAGGGAGCGCCAGTCTTGTATGAAATTGAACTCCAGGCAACTGAGGGATAGCGGCAAGCGGGGCCCCTCCAACTATGCCACTTAGCCTTTCGCCGAAGAGCAGGTCAAAATAGCTTTCGACGACCTGATAGCGAGTATCTCACACAGGTCTGGCGCGTGGGGAAGATCGATAGAGCGTGAGGGGATTGCCCGGAGTGACATGAAACAACCATGAACAGGTAACCTAAGGCCAGTCCGCAAACCGGCATGCGACCTGTATAAAGGATCTTATTGAGAAAATTTTGAGAAAATATTGAGAAGGGGGTCGAAAGCAACACGTAAGCCATTGAAAAATGGTAGGACCAGGCGGATTCGAACCGCCGACCTCTACCATGTCAAGGTAGCGCTCTAACCAACTGAGCTATGGTCCTGTGTCCTGCAACGGGGTGGAAATATACGGATTTCGTTCCCCGTGGTCAACCACTTTCAGGCAGTTTTTGCCGGTTTCAGAAAGCCTTTAATCGCGCGGCTCAGAGCGCTCCAGCGGTTCACCAGCAGCGCCATGAAAATCAGCCCACACCCTGCCAGCTGTAGCAATGACATGGTCTCACCAAACCAGGCTGCGGCGAACAGGGCCACCCACACTGGTTCCAGGACCAGAATCACCACGCCGTGACTGTGTACCGAAAGGCTCTGTGCATAGGTCTGCAACAGAAAGCGCCCGGCGGTGCCAACGATGGCACTGGCCAGAACCCAAACCATCAGAATCGGCGGCGGGTTGTTGAGGGTTGGTGCCCAGGGCTCGCTGATAGCAGACTCCACCAGGGTTACCAGGCCCACTGTCAGCAGGGCCAGGGCGGTCAGGGGCAGCGCCGGCACCTTTCGCTTCTCGATTGTTTCGCCCTGTTTATTGGTGACCGTTCGCTGATTGGCGGCCCGGGTGTTGAGCGTGAAGTAAAGCGCAAAGATAAACGCGGCCACAACGAAGTACAGCTGCCCCGGATCTGGCCTGAAGCCGTTTTCAAGGGACAGCAGGGCCAGGCCCGCTACCGCAATCGGTATGGCAAGCCAGGTACTCAGTGGCTGGGATTCACCGAATACCACGCGGGCAATGATTGGCACAATCACAACCCCAAGACTGGTGAGAAACGCCCCTTCACCCATGCTGTCGCCATGGAACAGGCCCAGTATCCAGCAGCTCATGGCAATGCCGAATACCAGGCCTACGCCCATGCTCCGTTTTACCTGGTCGGCATTCAACCGGCGCAGGGCCGGCAGCGCAATCAGTGCCAATACCCCACCTGCAATCAGAAACCGGGCCGCCATGAACATCAACGGTGGCATCATCAGGACGGCTTCTTTAGAAAACATCCAGCTGATCGCGGCCAGGAGGGTAACGACAACCAGTAACAGATCGGATTTGTGAGCGTCAGACATCAAGAAACTGGCTCCGGTCAGGCAGAGTGAAGTGCAAGGAGGGATAAATCTATAGTTTGCGAACTAAAAAAGAAAGCAGCGAAAACCGAGAGGGAGGGAGATGGCTCATCCCTGAGCCCGGCCAACAACCGTAGTGTCAGTTGTTGAGCGTGGTATACAGCAGGTTGGACATGCTGGTCTGGTTGGAGTTGGGGACCTCGACATACTGGTCACCGGAGCCCCAAAGCTGCCACCAGGCCCGCTGGTTGTAGGTGCGGCTGGCAAAGTCGATCTGCAGGCCATTGAGCACAGTGTTGTTCACCACCGGCACGGAGATGTTGCCGGTCTGGGTGTCCTTCACGGCACTGTGGTTGGCGCCTTCGCTCATCAGAATCGGGTAGTGATTGTAATAAAGGCCAGAAGGACCATTCTGCCCGCTTACCTTGCCCGCCAGACTGATGCTGTTGGAGCACGAGTCTATGCCGCTGGCGGTGGTGGCGCCGCAGGCGGAGTGGGTGGGTACCACGCCGTCATCGGTGCCGGCAATGAAGGGTTTGGTAATGCCTCCGTAGGAAGAGCCGCCGCCTACGAAGCGCAGCCGGGGAATCGCCGTGGGGCCTACCGACAGGTTGCGGGCGGTGTTGGTTTGCAGGTCATTGACCACGCCCAGGTTGTCGGGCTGGGGATCAATCCCGGTGAACGCACGCACCGCTTGTTTTACCGGCCAGTTATACCAGCTGTCGTTATAGGCGATGCTGACCGCCAGGTCGGCCAGTTCAGTACCGCCGCCAGCCCCCGCAAGATCCATGACCGCGAGGATTTTCAGCGGTTGCAGGCCTTCGGATTGAAGCCAGCGAGCCTGGTTTTCCAGAAGGTGACGGGTAACCAGGTCACCGGTGGAATGGGTCACGACAATACAGTAATTGTTGCAAAGACCCTGCTGGCTGATTTGTCGAACCTGCTGGTAGGCTTGCTGCGCGATCTCTCCTTCCACCCGGCCGTTACTGGCCCAGTCGATGCGCGCTTCGGCGCGGTTCAGCCAGTAATCCCGCCAGTAGTCTTCTCCGGCCTGTTTCACCTCTTGCATGTTGGCGGGGGCCTGGGACAGGTTCTCCATCATGAAACCGTGCACCAGGATCACATTGTGGCCCGCCAGTTGGGCCTGCGCCGCTGTGGCGAACAATCCGCCTGCCAGCGCTATCGATAATGCAGTTTTACTCAGGCATCTTTTGTTTTTGTTGATCATTGCTTGCTCCGTTTTTCCGGTTTTATTGTTGTGTATCAGAACTTGTCGGCCAGCTGCCTTAGCAACGCCGCCCGTTGCTCTGATTCTGTGTTCACCGCAGGTGTGTCACGCAGGTTGCCAAGATCCGGCGGTGAAAACTCATAGCCATCGTTTGGGCCGAAGGCGTAATGGGTGCGATCGCCAGGGCGGTCCGGCATTTGGCGTAACTGCAGGTTTCGGAGTTGCAGCTGGCCTTCGATGTCCTGGTTCGCCAACACGCTTCCATGGGCCTTGAGTACAAGCGTACCGCTGCCGCTGCCCAGAGATTCTTCAGTACTGAGTTGGGCCAGCGCGCGCTGGCCGTTGTATAGCTGGGCGGACAGCGAATAGTAGCCGGCATGATCTGGATAGAAACGGACCGGGATAACCAAGTCATTGCCGGACACATAGGGAGAGTCGATACCACCGAAGTCGCCGAGATCAGGTTCAATGGAGAGAGACGACACATGCCGGACCGGCTTTCCATCAACCCTGGCCTCTACAATCAGCCGGTATTCGCCTGGCTCATGATCGGAACTGATCGTTCCCTGGTAGTAGCCGCTGTCTTCCGTGGCAGGCAGGTCTGCTGAATCGGCCTTGTCCCTCTTGGTGGCCGACTCAAGTGTTGCCGAGAGGGCATCGCCGAACACCTGTCGGCCACTCAGGGACGCGACCACAAGAATGGGCTCGCCCCGGGTAAAGCGGAACTTGTCGAGTGTCACGACGAAGCGGCCGTCGTCTTCCAGCGGCAACTCAACCGGATGGTACCGGTTGCCCTGGTAGGCTTCGGCCTGGGCGGTGGTCAATGGTACCGAGTAATCCGGGTAGCGGGCGCTTCGCTGGTAGTCGTCTGCAACGCTGGCGAGCATGAACCCCAGGGCGTTGTCAGAGGGTGCAGGAGCGTTCGAAGCCTTTGCCTCATTTGCCTCTGGCGTGCGGCCTCCCGCCATGGCGCTTGCTTCCTGATGATCAGACTGGCTGCCGAAAGGCAGCCAACGGAACTTACCGTCGTTTTCTGCGGATAACAGCCAGGCAGTACCTGAAACACTGGCCACCACTACGGCGGTGGCCATCAGTGCCTTGTAAGGCATGTAGAATCACCTTCTTATTGTTATTTCATTGCTTTTGGTTAAAGAGTAACCATAGCCAGTTTTGTCGTAACCGGCATGAAACTTGTCCGACAATGCGCCACTTTCACCCTAAAGTGTGACCGCTTTCACGTATTGGGTTAGTCCTTGATCGCCTCAAAGGCAAAACGCAGTACTACCTCGTCACCGACCATGCCTTCGTCGATTCCGTAAGTCATACCCCAATCACTTCGCTTGATCACGGCCGACGCACTGAGGCCGAGTGTGTATTCTTCGTGCCCGAAGGGATATACGTCAGCCTTGTTGAGGGTGACATCCACATCCACGGGGTTGGTCTTGCCCAGAAGCGTGAGATCGCCGGTGACGATGCCTGTGTTGTCTCCCGTGCGTTCGAAGCCGGTGACGGTAAAGGTGATGTCCTTGTGTCTTCTTGTGTTCAGGAAATCCTTGTTGCGCAGGTGATCATCCCGTTTACCGTGATTGCTGAATACGCTGTTCGCCTTGAAGGCCAGTTCACCGGATGACAGCTCCCCGGTCTGTTCGTCATAGACGAATTCGCCTTTCACCTCGCGAAACATGCCCATGACCGGGGCGTAGCCGATGTGCATCACCTCAAAGACCATGGAGAAGTGCTCATCGTCCACCTGGAATCTGGTTGGTTCTGCCTGAAGCAGCGGCGCGGTGGAGAGCAGGGTGGCTGCCAGGGTTGCGGTGGCGAGTTTAGTTTTCATGATAGTGTCTCCTTTGGTAGAGCCAGCGAACATCCAGCGCAAACGACCAACCCAGAAGGGCCAGTGCCATGGCCAGTGTGGTGCCGGCAAACCCGGTGGGGGTAGGGGGAAGTATGGCGATCATCAGCGTAACAACCTGCCATACGCATACGGTTTTGCGCCGAAAACTGTCCGGCAGCGGTTGGTTGAGCCACGTCAGGAAATGGCTTGCGGCCAAGAACGCGTAACGCATCAGGGCAAGCATCAATACCCACGCCCCGGCCTTTCCGATAGCCATCGTGGCAACGCATAAGCCGAAGATAAACAAAGCATCCAGTTCCATGTCGAACCGGGCGCCGAACTCACTGTTGCTGTTGGTGGCCCGGGCCACCTTGCCATCCACGCCATCAAGGATCAGCGCAATGAGGCAGGCCATGGCGTAAATCCACAACGCGGAAGAATCGGCGGCTGGCAGAAACGGTGCCCAGGCCACCAGGGAAACGACCAGGATGGATCGAAGCAGGGTAGTGCGGTTTGCCCAGCCGAAGTTTTGTCTGGCTGGCCATCGAGTCAGTATCAAGGCGCCTTGGGTAGCAAAAATCAAAATCGCCAGCAGACCGAACCAGCCGGGAGGGCTGAACCATTCGTGCACGGACAGCAACACAAAAAACAGCAGTAGGGCAGCCCAACCAAGCTCCCTCACAGTGGCAGGAATCTGAAATGTTGCCGGGCGAATCGAATCCATATCCGAGCGTTTCCGTATAGCCTGACTGGTACGTGTGTTAGGCCCCATTCTATGACTATAGTTTGGGGTAGATGCTTTTGCTTACGGAGATAACAAGAGAATGGACTGTTTATGACGTCATCAGGGAATCAGGCGTTTTGGGTGACTGCCCCGGGCCAGGGGGAGCTTCGGCCGGCGACTCTGGGATGGCCTGACGGTGCCGGGGCAGAGATCGTCACCGTGCGCACGCTGTATTCCGGGATCAGCCGGGGCACGGAATCACTGGTATTCAATAATCGGGTTCCACAGGACGAATACCTTCGAATGCGCGCGCCCTTTCAGGAGGGCCAGTTTCCGTTTCCGGTCAAGTATGGCTATGCCAATGTTGGCGAAGTGCAGGACGGGCCAGAGCACCTTATGGGTAAGCGGGTATTTTGCCTCTACCCCCATCAGCGGCACTACCGCGTGCCGGCCAGTGCCGTCACCGTACTGCCAGACGATCTGCCGCCGGGGCGCGCCATTCTTGCTGCCAATATGGAGACCGCCATTAACGGTCTCTGGGATGCCGAGCCCGCTGTAGGCGACCGGGTTGCCGTGGTTGGCCTGGGGGTAGTCGGGCTTTTGGTGGCCTGGCTGGTCAAACAGATTCCCGGCACCCAGCTGCTGGCTGTCGATACCAATGAGTCCAGGGCTGACATTGCCAAGGCTTTGGGGATTCCGTTCACAACCGAGGCCTCGGCCCGTGATTGCGATCTGGTGATTCATTCATCCGGCCGGAGCGAGGGGTTATCATCAGCCCTGTCCATGGCCGGGCCGGAAGCTCGCATTGTGGAGCTTAGCTGGTATGGCAACGAACCGGTCACGGTTCCCCTTGGCCATGCCTTTCATCCTAACCGCCTTGAACTTAAATCCAGCCAGGTAGGGCAGATTCCGCCACGCAGACAGCCCCGGTGGAACTATGCACGGCGGCTTGAGCTTGCCCTTCAGTTGCTCAGAGCGCCTGAGCTGGACAACCTGATCAGCGGCGAATCCCGGTTTGGCGAACTTCCTGCGGTTGCCAGCACTTTATTATCACCAGCAGGGGATGCGCTCTGCCATCGAATTACCTATTCCTGAGGAAACACTATGTTCAGTTTGACCGTTCGCGATCACATGATGATTGCTCACAGTTTTAAAGGGGAAATCTTTGGACCGGCCCAAGGGCTCCATGGCGCCACCTACGTGGTAGACGTTACGTTCGAGCGACACGTGCTGGACGATAACGATTTGATTGTGGATATTGGCCAGGCGTCTGACCTGCTGAAAGAGGTGCTTTCGGAATTCAACATGAAGAATCTGGACGACTTGCCCGAATTCGAAGGCCGGAACACCACCACGGAATTCATGGCGCAAGTCGTGTTTAATCGCATGGCTGCTGCCATCCATGCTGGCCGCCTTGGTGAAGAGGGCCGGCAGGTTGCCGGCCTTAAAGTGACTTTGGGCGAGTCGCACCTGGCCTGGGCCAGTTACCATGCCGGCATCTGACCTATGGTTTGTGGTTCCCGGTGATCCTGACCAGAACACCGGTGGGTACCGATATGTGCAGCGCCTGGTGGCGGCATCGCGCCAGGCCGGGGTGAACGCGCGGGTTCAGGGGCTCGCCGGGTGCTTTCCGAGACCGGATCAAACAGCTACCAATGCCATGCAAGAGTTCCTGACGTCTTTACCAGACAACACGTTGGTGGTGCTTGACGGGCTAGCCATGGGGGCCATGCCAGACGTGCTGGAGCGCCACCGCACACGCTTGCAGCTTGTGGCGCTGGTACACCACCCGCTGGCGGATGAGACCGGGCTATCCCAGGAGCAACAGGCCTGGTTTCGGGAAGCTGAAAGGCAGTCCCTGGCCCAGGTCAGCAGGGTGGTCACGACCAGTGAGTACACTGCCCGCCGTGTGCAGCAGGATTATGGTGTACCGTCCTGGAAGATTACGACGGCGCAGCCGGCCGTGGACGCCCTGTTCTTCCAGATGGAGCGCGACCACTTGGGCAAGCCCATGAGGCTCTTGTGCGTGGGGCATCTATCCCCCCGTAAGGCGCAGCACCAACTGGTCGATGCCCTCGCCACTTTGCAGGAACTGCCGTGGCAATGCACCCTGGTGGGGGCGGAGGATCGTGATCCGGACTATGCGCTGGCCGTTCGCAGTGCCATCGCCCGGCACGGACTGGCTGATCGTATTCAGCTTCTGGGAGAGCTATCGGAACCCGCGCTGGAGGAGGCCTACCGCCGGGCGGATCTGTTCGTGTTTCCGTCGCTCTACGAAGGCTATGGCATGGTCATCGATGAAGCCCTGGCCGCGGGCTTGCCGGTGTTGTCTTCCGATGGCGGCGCGCTGGCGTTGACTACCAGCAAACCCGGAGCCCGGAAGTTTCCGGCTGGCAATGCGAAGGCCCTGGCGTCAGAACTTCGCAATCTCCTGACGAATACCGCAGATTTTTCGGATCTGGCGCGACGTGCGCGGGCCCATCGGTCAGATATTCGCCAGTGGTCAGATACCACAAGGGAATTCCTCGGCAGTCTGGGCATCAGCGACGAGGGTGATCCTGCAAGATTCTCTGGCCAGTGGCTGGAAGCCCGGGAGCCCGCGGATCATGCCGCCAGAAGCCGGGCCTTGACGGATGCGCTGGCAAACTGGCTGACTGTGGAATACAACACGAAAGCCGCTGGAAAACCGGCCGGTGATCCGTTGCATCTGGTGGATATAGGCAGTGGGCGGGGCTCTAACCCCGGTTATCTGATTCCCCGTTTGCCGGTGCCCCAGCGGTGGACATTGATTGAACCGGATCAGCATCTGCTGGGGCTGGCCTGCCATCGGGTTGGGGCACTGGACGCCCCAGCGGCTCCCATGATGCGGGAGCTAACCCCGCACAACCTGGATGAGCTATTGCCAGAGGATGCCACCCTGGTCACGGCATCGGCCCTGATAGACCTGGTCTCAGAACACTGGCTTCGTGCCTTTTCCAGTGCCGTGGTGCGAAGGCGGGCGGGTGTTCTGGTGGTGATTAGCTACAGCGGGCACTTTGAACTGGCGCCGTCCCATGCCTCCGACGCTCTGGTACAGGGACTGGTGAATCAGCACCAGCATGGCGATAAAGGCAGCGGAGCGGCATTGGGTCCCGAAGCAACCGGGGTTTTGGAGAAACGGCTGCGTGAGGCAGGTTATAACGTCACGGTAGAGCAGAGCCAATGGCATCTCAGCCCGGGCCAGGGCGGCGCGAGTGCTGAGTTGATCACCATGCTAATGACTGGTTGGGCGGATGCCGCCTGCCAGCAGAACCCGGCTGCGGAGGCTGAGATCAGAACCTGGCTGGCAGACCGGCAGGATCAGTTGGCCCGTTACGAACTGCGGGTGGTGGTTGATCACCTGGACCTACTCGGGTTACCCGACTCAGGTTTACCGGCATGATGCGCCAGCGGCCATGGCCAAAGCTGCTGCTTCGGTGGACTGCGACCCTTATTATCCTGGTGCTGGTGTTACGGTTTGTGGACCTGTCCGGTTTGATAGCCAGGCTCCGATCCATTCCGCCCTCACTGATCGCCCTGGCCCTGGTGGTTTCTGTCCTGCAGGTGGTGTTGTCCGCCTGGCGTTGGCGTTACACCGCCGGCAGGCTAGGTGTTTCTGTGCCGATGACCTTTGCCGTTCGGGAGTATTACCTGGCCACCTTTCTGAATCAGGTGCTGCCGGGTGGCGTTATGGGCGATGTGAATCGGGCCTGGCGACACAGCCGGGCCCACGGGCAGGGAGCTCACGAGCGCTCGGGGCAGCTTTCGGCGGTTCATGCGGTTGTCCTTGAACGGCTGTCCGGGCAGTTGGTGTTGTTTCCGGTGGTCTTACTCGCTGTGGTTGTGCTTTGGCGTGTGGGCGCTTTTAGCAGTCAACCGCTGCCCATCAGGATATCCCTGAACCCGGCATACTGGCTGTTGCCTCCTCTGCTGGTGGGCATTGGAACCTGGCTGCTGTGGGTCAGTGGTCGGCTTGCCTCACTGCGGCGCTACCTTGGGCGCCTGGGCGCCGATCTCAAGCGGGCATTTGCAGGTTGGCGCAATGGTTCGGTGCAGTTGTTTACTTCCCTTGCCGTTCTGGGCACCTATTTAACGGTGTTTGTGTTGTTGGCGTTTGGAATGGGATTAGCGGCCGATGCCAGCAGCCTGTTTCTTACCGCAGCCCTGTGTCTGCTATTGCTTCTGGCGATGGTGGTCCCAATAACGGTGTCTGGCTGGGGTGTCCGTGAAGGCGCAGCCGCCCTGCTTTGGCCCGCGGTTGGGTTACCGGCAGAGCAGGGGGTGGCGATCAGTATTGGCTACGGTGCGTTGATATTCCTGGCCAGCTGGCCGGGGGCGCTGGTGCTTCTCAAACGCGCCTGATCAATTCCAGCGCCTCTCGAAGGCCAGGTCGAACAGCATGTCACTGCCCAGATTAACCAGCTGGGCCCGCGGGCGCAGGGCATCATCCAGTTGGTCGATTTCCGGCAGCGAGAATGCCGGCCGGCCACTGCCGATGATCATCGGAGCCACCATGACATGGAGTCTGTCTAACAGCCCTGCTTTGAGGAAGGATGAAATGGTTACACCGCCCCCCTCAATAAAGATTTTGCGAAGTCCGTAGTCCTGTAATACTTGAAGAATATGCTCCGGTGGCACCGGTGAAGGGTTGTCGGCAGCCCCGAGACAGGGAACAGTGGTTACCTGGCCGATGCGGGCGGGCTTTTGGGCCGGGTCGTATTCACCGGCAACCAGATGCAGTGTGGGTGCTGCGTTGTCGGTAAACAGGTGGTGGCTGGTAGGAACTCGGCCATGGCGATCGATCACCACCCTTGTCGGGTTGGGCCCATTCGCGCGGCGTACGGTCAGGCGGGGATTGTCTGTGGCGGCGGTGCCGGCGCCAACCACGACCGCATCGCACAGAGCACGAATACGATGGAGATGGGTGATTCCGTCGTCACCATTAATGAAACGGGAGCAACCGGTTACGGTGGCAATGCGGCCGTCCAGGCTCTGACCAAGCTGACCAATCACATGGTTACCCGCCGGGCGCTTGATGGGCTGGCACAGGGGCAGGAACAGCGATATCAGATTCCTGGCATCTTCGGTTGCCTGATGCACCAACTCCCAGCTCTTGCCGTTAATCCGCAGCGCTGGTTGGCTGGTTCCCGGCAGGGGAAGGGTGACATTGCTGCGGTTGCTGGCATTCAGTATGAGCTTCCAGGCAGTGTCTGTATCCAGGGTGGCCATGGCGTTCCCGTTTGTTGGTTTTGTGGTTTCAGTATAGGCAGATTGTGTGCAAAGCTATATGTACGATACATTTCCGGATTGATTCACTTTTCCAGCCAATTTTTCAGGGACACTGAGCTATGCGGTACCTGCAGTCCTTTCATCGCCGCTTGCGGCAACTCCGGCAGACCGGGCAGCTGTCTTTGGCGGATGTGGCCAATATGTGCGGAGTGGACGAAGCCCGGGTAGGCAGCTGGGAGGCCACAGATCCCAAGCAACGGAGCTATCCGGGCGTCAGTGAACTGCTGGATGTGTGTCTGAAAACCGAAACGCCGTTGGATCAACTGCTGGATATGGATGATGGCGGTGACAGCGGTCAGCTGGAGTTGCCGGGGCTGGCGTTCAGTAACAGCGATGATTTGTCTGTCGCGTTGAAAGAGCTGGAACGGGAGCTGAACCGATTGCAGCTATCAGAGGAAGAGTTGGAACTGCTGCGCCGGTTCCGCAAGGCAACCGCGGAAAACCGGCGCATGGTCCTTCAGCTGCTGGGGCGTTAACCGCCCCGGTAAGCCAGGTTACTTGCCTTTTTTGTAGATATTCTCGTAAACGTAGTTGGTGGCTTCCACAAAGCCGTCAATGCTGCCGCAGTCAAAGCGCTGGCCCTTGAACTGGTACGCCAGCACGCAACCGTTCTTCGCCTGCTCCAGCAGTGCATCGGTAATCTGGACCTCGCCGTTCTTGCCCGGAGGGGTGCGTTCGATAATATCGAAGATATCCGGTGTCAGAATGTATCGGCCAATGATGGCGAGGTTGCTGGGCGCATCTTCCGGGGCAGGCTTTTCAACCATATCGGTAATGCGGTAGAGGCCATCTTTCATGGATTCGCCGGCAATAACGCCATACTTGTGGGTTTCATCCTGCGGCACTTCTTCGATGGCCACAATGGAGCAGCGGAACTGGTTGTACAGTTTCACCATCTGCGCCAGAACACCGTCCTCGCCTTCCGGCCCCACACAGAAGTCATCAGCCAGCACCACCGCGAATGGGTTGTCACCCACCAGGTTGCGGCCAGTCAGAATGGCATGCCCCAGGCCTTTCATCTCGTTCTGACGGGTGAAAGCAAATGTGTTGTTGGTGATCAGGTCGCGAATGGAGGTTAGCAGGCCTTCTTTTCCGGTTCCGGCAATCTGGTGCTCCAACTCGTAGCTGATGTCGAAGTGATCCTCGATGGCACGCTTGCCGCGGCCCGTTACGAAACCGAACTCGTGGATTCCGGCTTCGGCAGCTTCCTCTACGCCGTACTGAACCAGCGGCTTGTTAACGATTGGCAGGATCTCTTTCGGCATAGCCTTGGTGGCCGGGAGAAAGCGGGTGCCGTAGCCGGCTACCGGGAAAAGGCACTTTTTGATCATGGTGTTCATCCTTAGTTTGAATCTTGCATGCTGGGAGCCGTCCCACAAAGTGTGCCAAGTGTAACCAAGTTGTTTCGCGAGTTGGAGGATTTCATTTCTGAATGTTGATTGTTGGTAATTCTGTGACCTGTTTCCTACTTCCGCTGAGCGATTGAAATATCTCGAAAATAGTTTCAGTTGGCTCACTAAAGCACTGATTTAAGTAAACATTAAAATTGTAAAATTATGATGACAAGGGTGGTTGCCCGGCTCTCCATAATTTAAAGTGGCAAAGCTTCAGCACATTTACACGATCTTGACACTTCTACGGGTACTGAATGGCACATCCGCTGGTCGCAAAACGGCACGGCCCTCAACTGAGCTCCATTGCACTGTTTTCGTGCGCACTGGCTGTATTTTCGGTGCAGGGGGGTGCCAGCGAGCTTTCACTCTCCGAGCAGAATGCTCTCAGCACCCAGGAAGCCCTGTTTGCTCAGGACCGTTTGAAAGCCACCCGCGAGCATTGGCTACGGTCGAAATTCGAGTTTTCAGGACGTACCAACGACGATTCAGATCGCCTTGACGGCACGCTGAACCTTGGGTTGAAGAATATGTTCGGTGAAAGTCATCGGGCTGATCTTCGATACGCGGACTCCAAGACTTATCGAGTCAGTAACGAGCGCAAGGTCCTTGGGTTTGGCTATGGCTTGCCGGTGGGGCGCAACCAGCTGAGAATGGAGCTGACCAACACCGCCTATGATGAAGTGTCGAGGGTTGAGGGGGCCCGCTATCAGAAGGCCGGCCGAATTCGCGACGTGGCCGTAACCGGAAGCCGGCCGCTGTTCTCCGTCAGCGGTTACAGTATCCGGGGGCGGGCAGGGTATAACTCTGTAACCCGTTCGTGGACCCGGCAGAGCGATGAAAACCACAGAAATCACTACGAGGTATCCACCCTGGGCTTTGAAGCCCTGGGGCGCCATGACCTGGTGGGCGGCTTCAGTCTCTCCAGTGGATTCAGGGCTGTCACTGGCATTGAGACAGAGGCGGAACGCACGGCGGTTGGTTATCAGGATTCCCAGGACGATCAGTTCGGGCGAATGTTGTTTACGGCGTCCCTGGACCGGGAAATGCTGGACTGGCAATGGGATCTTGAAGGGCAATATCAAATTGCTTCTGCGGACATTCCCGGATCTCACCGTCTGCAGGTTGCTGGCTCAGCGCTTTCGACGGGTTTTAGCGGCCAATCCCTGAGTGTGGCGGAGGGTGGCTGGCTGCGGCTCGGTAGCCGCAGCCCCACCTTTAACGTGCCGTTTTTCCCCCAAATGCTGTCCAGTGTCAGGCTGTCGGTGCTGCGGGGCTGGGTTCCCGACGTATCGTTCCAGCAGGACCAGTCGGGCCACGTCACCTCCGGGGAGCTGTCCCTCGGCCTTTCTGCCCGCAAGTTCAGTGCCGATGTCAGCGTTGGCCGGGTACTTGGAACAACCACCGAAGCCATTGTCGTTCCAGACCACCCGGATGTGCGACTTTCCATGAGCTTAAAAATATAGTGTCTGATCGCTTACGAAGTTGTCACTTGTAGATTCCCTCCGCCCTGATGCTAGATTGAAGTAATCACCCGTGGACTGAGGAAGGATCTATGCGCTCAGGGACAGTATGGCTTGTGGTTCTGGGTTTGATGTCATTCACCACAGTGACGGCAGCCGAGTTCCGGTTTGAGGACGTGGTGGAGCAGGCTCGTGAACGGGCTGGTTCAGCTTACCAGGCTCCCGACACCATCCCGGATTTTATGCGGAATCTCAGCTATCAGGACTATCAGTCGATCCGGTTTGATCCCGAGAAAAACCTGTGGAAAGAGGCGTCATCGAAGTTTCAGGTAATGCTTGTTCCGGCCGGGAAGTTCTACACGCGCCCGGTCAATATATACGTTGTGGATGCCGAAGGTGTCAGCAAGCTGGAATTCGATAAAAGCCTGTTCAACATGCCCGATAGTGAGTTGAGCAAGCGGGTACCCGCAGATCTCGGTTACGCCGGCTTCAAACTAACCTTTCCTTTCGATGGCCCGGACATCGCCAACCAGTTTCTGGTTTTTGCCGGGGCCAGCTACTTCCGGGGTGTCAGCAAGGACACCGCCTTTGGTTTGTCGGCCCGAGGTGTGGCGGTTGACACCGGATTGCCTTCTGGTGAGCAGTTTCCTGACTTCACAGACTTCTGGCTGGTGCGCCCTGCACGTAACAGCGAAGAGATGCGGGTTTACGCCCTGCTTGATGGTCCGTCACTGACCGGGGCCTACCAGTTTACGGTCTATCCAGGAGAAGAGACCCGACTTGATGTGAAAGCCAGGCTGTTTATCCGTGACGACATTGAATTGCTCGGACTGGCCCCGCTTACCTCCATGTTCTTTTATGGTGAGAATACTCCGCGACCTGACGGCGAGTGGCGACCGCAAGTACACGACTCCGATGGCCTGCTCATTCACGACGGCGAATCCGGAGAGTGGCTATGGCGCCCACTTATCAATCCCAAAAGACTTGCCACGAGTTTCCATCAGACCAGTCGCATTGCCGGATTCGGGCTGATACAGCGAGATACAGAATTCCGCCATTTTGAAGATCTGGAAGCCCGTTACGAGCGCCGTCCCAGTGCCTGGGTTTCGATGGACGATGACTGGGGAGCGGGTGACGTTGTCTTGGTGGAAATCCCGACCGACGATGAAACCAACGACAATATAGTGGCGTTCTGGAGTCCCGACGATAAGGTTATCGGTGGGGCAGAGCGGTCGCTTGAGTATTCCATGACATTCGGTGGGCCAGATGTTGCCCGCCATCCGGGCGGGAAGGCTGTCAATACGTTCATCGGCGCCGGTGATCGCATTGGCGGTGGTGATCAGTCCGGTGCTTACCGTGTTCTGGTGGACTTTGCAGGCGGCCAGCTTGCAGACATCGAGCCCGATGCACCGGTGGTCAGCAAGGTCTCAGGTGGCGATGGTGTCGAGGTTCTCGAGCATTTTGTTGAATGGGTGCAGCCCGAGAATAAGTGGCGCCTGTCGATATTAGCGAGGCCTGCGAAAGACAGTATTCTGCAGTTGCGCGGTTATCTGGAGTTAGATGACCAGGTGGTCACCGAAACCTGGACTTACTCATTACCGCCAGGTGTCGGTCCGGGAAGTCAGCGATAACAGGGGGAACGGTATGGATGCCATGAACCAGTATCGGTTACTCGGGCGCCTGCTTGTGTACCTTGAAGCCTGTGGGTTGGAATTGAATACCGCCACGTTCGACACCGCCCTTAAGATGCTCTCGGATTTACAGCAGTCGGCCGCACAGCCTGAGGATTTTGGCTGGCTCCTTGAACGCATTCCTCATTACTTCCGGATTGCGGAGGACGCACTGCCCAAGGTTGCCCCACCATTCCAGCGTGGCAGTATCGGGTACTACGCTCATGGCTCATCCTGAACAAAAGTGCAGAACGTGGCGTCTGCGGGCAGCGGTCAGGCGGTGTGTGCTGATCTTGCTGGTTGGCGGCCAGACCCTGATTGCCGGCAATTTGCTTCTGCAGGTGCTGCCTTACCATGGGGGCACGCCCGTGGAAGTCGGTATCGTCCTTCTTTTCGCCCTGTTGTACGTCTGGATTTCGTTTGGTTTCTGGATGGCGGTATACGGCTTTGTTCTCCGGTTGTTGGGTGGTGACCGACACTCCCTGATTAACCGCCATTCCTCCCCTGAAATTGACGCAGCGCCGCTTTCCCGGACGGCTGTGGTAATGCCGATCTATCACGAGCCGGTGAGTTGGACTCTGGAAGGCCTCAAGGCCATGTACCGGGATCTTGAGCGCAGCGGAGAGCTCGACCAGTTTGATTTCTTTATCCTGTCGGACAGCCAGGACCCTGAGGTCTGGCTGGAGGAGCAGGCCGCCTGGTACCGGTTGGTAACAGAGCTGGGGGCAGAAGGGAGGATTTTTTACCGTAGACGTCGGGTTAACCTGAACTTCAAAAGCGGTAATGTCGCAGATTTCCTGCGTCGCTGGGGTCGAGGGTATGAATATATGGTTGTTCTGGATGCAGACAGCCTGTTAGCCGGCGACACAATCAGGAAAATGGTTCGTTTGATGAACCTTGAGCCAAGGGTTGGCATCCTGCAAAGCGCACCGACAGTGATTAACGGCCAGTCGGCTTTCGCCAGAATTCAACAGTTCGCCAGCAGGCTCTACTCGCCGTTGTTTGCCGCCGGGCTGGCGGCCATACAGATGGGCGATGCGGTCTTCTGGGGCCACAACGCGATCATTCGCGTGGCGCCATTCATGTCTCACTGTGGGTTGCGTAAGTTGTCAGGGTCTGGCATCTGGCGCGGGCCGATCATGAGCCACGATTTCGTGGAAGCGGCGTTTCTGGGGCGGGCCGGATACGAAGTGTGGCTGGAACCGACGTTGGCCCATAGCTATGAAGAATCCCCTCCAACACTGGATGATGAGCTTGCCCGGGATCAGCGTTGGTCGAAGGGAAATCTGCAGCATGTCTTTCTTATGC
The DNA here is from genome assembly GCF_048595985.1 of Marinobacter sp. GH_1. Taxonomy (NCBI): domain Bacteria; kingdom Pseudomonadati; phylum Pseudomonadota; class Gammaproteobacteria; order Pseudomonadales; family Marinobacteraceae; genus Marinobacter; species Marinobacter sp. GH_1. Next base: position 1,989,891 of record NZ_CP184460.1, read on the forward strand.
TGCTGGCACCGAAGCTCCGAATGGCTCACCGTCTGGCGTTCCTGAACGGCATCATGGCTTACGCGGCCTCGCCGTTGTGGCTGGCCTTTCTGGTGTTGACCACGATTGCCGCCGTACAGCTTACCCTGGCTCCGATAGATTACTTCCCGGACGGTCATGAAAGTCTTTTCCCTCTATGGCCCGAGTGGCGGCCCGAGTGGGCGATTCTCCTTGTGACCAGTACGCTGGCCCTTCTTTTTTTACCAAAGTTTCTGGCCGTTGCGGATGTCGTCCTGAAAGGCGAATTGAGAAGGTATGGAGGGGGGGCGCGCCTTTTGATCAGTGTTTTTCTGGAGATCATGGTTTCCGTGCTCCTGGCGCCCATCCGGATGTTGGCCCATAGCCGATTCGTTGTCTCGGCACTGTTAAACCTCCGACTGGGCTGGGCGGCCCAGAACCGAACAGAAGAGATTCGCTGGCGGGATGCGCTGGTACAGCATCTGCCAGGTTTTCTGGTTGGTGGTGGTTGGTCATTGTTCGCGATGGCACTCGACCCTATGTTTTTCTATTGGTCCTTGCCTGTTTCGGTACCGCTGATACTGGCGGCACCAACGACGGTCTGGCTGAGTCGGATCAGCAAAGGAGAAGCTCTGGGGCGATATCACCTGTTACAGATACCAGACACCCTGACCCCGATCCCGTTACTGGAAGACGCACGGAAGTTGCGAGAACGGCTGTCCGTGGATCAGCAACTGACACCGTTGGAGCGGGCGATCATTGTGCCGCCGGCTAACCGCCTTCATCGGCACCTTGCCCGGCCCAAGGCCCGGGGGGCGAAACGGGCATCGATAGATGCGGCCGTCGTACAATGCGTGAAATCCGGCTACCCGACGATGGATAAGAAGGCGCTTTCTCTTGCCCTGGAGGATGCCCAGGCTCTTGCTGACTTGCATAAATGTGCCTGGAATGCTCCGGTTTCGTCGTTCTGGGGCGCACGCGTACAGGCGTTTGTAGAAAGGCGACTCAACCAGACTGTAGACAATACGACTTAAGATAGAGGTTCTATTGTTGACAATCCGGGTTGTTGGGCGTAATTTCACCAGCATCACTCATTGGATTGTTAACAAAACATGGTTCAAGCTCCGGCCCAAGTACATACTCGTGCAGATGAAGCCTTTGATTGTCTGCAAACCGCCATCGTGATGGGTGACCTTGCGCCCGGTGAAAAGATCGGCGAAGTCGAACTCTGCTCCCGCTTTAATCTCACCCGTGGTCCCCTGAGAGAGGCGCTTGGCCGCCTTGAGTCCCGTGGTTTGCTGGTGCGCCGGCCCCATGCTGGTGTGAAAGTGGTATCTGTCAGTGCTGAAGAGCTGCTGGAGCTGTACCGAATTCGTGAAGTTATGGAAGGGTTGGCTGCCCGCCAGGCCGCCGAACGGATGACCGATGAGGAAATCCGCGACCTGAAAGCTACACTGGATAGTCACGAGAAAATGATTGAAGAAGCCCAGGGCCAGGCCTATTACCAGGCCGAGGGTGACTACGATTTCCACCACCGGATTGCCACCGGCAGCCGCAACACCAAGCTGGCCCAGATGCTGCTGGGTGATCTGTATTACATGGTGCGCATGTACCGTTACCGGTTAAGCACCTCCGCCGGGCGCCCACACATGGCGCTGGGTGAACACCGCCGTATCGTCGAAGCCATTGCCCAGCGCGATGGCGAACTCGCCGAATTCCTTATGAAAAGACACATCAATGCCGCACGCCAGAATATCGAACAAAAGATTCAGCAAGGCGTGTTAACAATCTGATCCAAGAGGTAATGTCCCATGGCTAACCAACTCTCCCCGGGCGCTCGTTTCCGCAAGGCCCTGAAAGAAAACCAACCACTTCAGATCGTTGGTACCATCAACGCATACACCGCCATGATGGCGGAGCGGGTAGGGCACCAGGCCATCTATTTGTCGGGTGGTGGCGTCGCCAACGCCTCCTATGGCCTGCCGGATCTGGGCATGACCACTATGAACGACGTTGTTGAAGACGTGCGCCGCATCACTGCCGCCACAGAAGTGCCGCTGCTGGTCGATATCGACACCGGCTGGGGTGGCGCGTTCAACATCGGCCGCACCATTCGTGAAATGGAACGCGCCGGCGCTGCGGCTGTGCATATTGAAGACCAGGTTGCCCAGAAGCGCTGCGGCCACCGTCCGAACAAAGAGATTGTGTCCAAAGAAGAGATGGTCGACCGCATCAAGGCTGCTGCCGATGCCCGCCAGGACAAAGACTTCTTCATCATGGCCCGCACCGACGCCTTCCAGAAAGAAGGCCTGGAAGCCGCCATCGACCGCGCCAAAGCCTGCATCGAAGCTGGTGCCGACGGCATCTTCGCCGAAGCCGTTCACGAACTGAGCGACTACAAAGCCTTCGCAGAAGCCATCGACGCCCCGATCCTGGCCAACATCACCGAATTCGGCGCCACACCGCTGTACAACCGCTCCGAACTGGCCGAAGCCGGCGCCGCCATGGTTCTGTACCCCCTGAGCGCCTTCCGCGCCATGAACAAAGCCGCCCTGGCCGTGTACCAGAACATCCTGGAAAAAGGCGACCAGAAAGACGTGGTAGACCTGATGCAAACCCGAATGGAACTGTACGATTTCCTCAACTACCACGACTTCGAACAAAAGCTGGACCAGCTGTTTGCTCAGAAGAAGTAAGGGGTCTGTCCCCGAACGGGGACTGACCCCACTTTGGAACAGCTGACTCCACAGTAAAGGGTCTGTCCCCGAATGGGGACTGACCCACCTTGGAACAGCAGACTCCGGAGTAAGGGGTCTGTCCCCGCATGGGGACTGACCCCATTTTGGAACAGCTGACTCCGGAGAATGACCGAGGTAAAAGTGGGTCAGTCCCCGTTCGGGGACAGACCCGGTGGGGTCAGACTCATTAACAGAAAAATCAGAAACAACGGGAGACCAACATGGCTGAAGCAAAGAAACTTAGTGGCGCAGGCCTGCGAGGCCAGGTAGCTGGCGAAACCGCGCTTTGTACCGTCGGCAAAACCGGCACCGGCTTGACCTACCGCGGCTACGACGTAACCGATCTCGCCGCCAACGCCCAGTTCGAAGAAGTAGCCTACCTGCTACTACGCGGCAAACTGCCGAACCAGGCCGAGCTGGACGCCTACAAAGCCAAGCTCAAAAGCCTGCGCAACCTGCCAGACGCCCTGAAACTGGTGCTTGAGCAAATCCCCAAAGACGCTCACCCCATGGACGTGATGCGTACCGGCTGCTCCATGCTGGGCAACCTGGAAACCGAGCAGGACTTCAGCGAGCAGGACGACAAGATCGATCGCATGCTGGCCACCTTCCCGGCCATCATCACTTACTGGTACCGCTTCGCCCACGAAGGCGTGCGCATCGACACCGCCAACAGCGAATGCGACTCCATCGGCGGCCTCTTCCTGGAACTGCTGCACGGCAAGAAGCCCAGCGAGCTGCACGAGCGGGTAATGAACGTGTCCCTGATTCTGTATGCGGAGCACGAGTTCAACGCCTCCACCTTTACCGCCCGCGTTTGTGCCTCCACGCTGTCTGATATCCACAGCTGCGTAACCGGCGCCATCGGCTCCCTGCGTGGCCCGCTGCACGGCGGTGCCAACGAAGCGGCCATGGAACTGATCCAGCGTTTCCAGACGCCGGAAGAGGCCGAAGCCGGCCTGATGGGCATGCTGGAACGCAAAGAGAAAATCATGGGCTTCGGACACGCCATTTACAAAGAGTCCGACCCGCGCAACGCCATCATCAAGCAATGGTCCGAGAAACTGGCGAAAGAAGTAGGCGACACTGTGCTGTACCCGGTTTCTGTGCGTTGTGAAGAAGTCATGTGGCGCGAGAAGAAACTGTTCTGCAACGCCGACTTCTTCCATGCATCTGCTTATCACTTCATGGGCATCCCCACCGAACTGTTCACACCCATCTTCGTGATGTCCCGGGTATCCGGCTGGACCGCCCATGTGAAAGAGCAACGCGCCAACAACCGCATCATCCGCCCGAGCGCGGACTACACTGGTCCTGAGCATCAGGATTGGTTGCCGATTGAAGAGCGGAGCTGATTATTATGAACACCGAATTCAGAAAACCCCTTCCAGGCACCGACCTGGAATACTACGACACCCGCCAGGCGGTGGAGGCTATCCAGCCCGGCGCCTACGCCAAGCTGCCGTACACCTCCAAGATCCTGGCTGAGCAGCTGGTTCGCCGCTGCGACAAGGAATCCCTTACCGATTCCCTGAAGCAGCTGATTGAACGCCGTCGCGACCTGGACTTCCCCTGGTACCCGGCGCGGGTAGTGTGCCACGACATCCTCGGCCAGACTGCCCTGGTGGACCTGGCCGGGCTGCGTGACGCCATCGCAGAGAAGGGCGGAGACCCCGCCAAAGTGAACCCGGTGGTACAAACCCAGTTGATCGTGGATCACTCCCTGGCCGTTGAGGCTCCCGGCTTTGACCCGGACGCGTTTGAAAAGAACCGCGCCATCGAAGACCGCCGCAATGAAGACCGGTTCCACTTCATCAACTGGACCCGCACCGCGTTCAAGAACGTAGACGTGATTCCAGCCGGTAACGGCATCATGCACCAGATCAACCTGGAGAAAATGTCTCCGGTGATCCAGAACCGCCCGGACGAAGACGGTCATCCGATTGCCTTCCCGGACACCTGCGTGGGCACCGATAGCCATACCCCGCACATTGATGCCTTGGGCGTTATCGCCGTGGGCGTGGGTGGCCTGGAAGCGGAAACCGTGATGCTGGGCCGTCCGTCCATGATGCGCCTGCCGGATATCGTGGGTGTGAAGCTGACTGGCAAGCGCCAGCCGGGCATCACTGCCACCGATATCGTGCTGGCCATTACCGAATTCCTGCGTAAGGAGCGCGTGGTTGGCGCCTATCTGGAATTCTTCGGAGAAGGTGCGTCCAGCCTCACCATCGGTGACCGTGCCACCATTTCCAACATGACTCCGGAATACGGTGCCACCGCTGCGATGTTCTACATCGACGAGCAAACCATCGACTACCTGAAACTGACCGGCCGTGAGCCAGAGCAGGTAGACTTGGTAGAGAAGTACGCCAGAGAAACCGGCCTGTGGGCCACGGAAATGACCGAAGCCCAGTACGAGCGCGTGCTGGAGTTTGATCTGTCTACCGTGGTGCGAAACGTGGCTGGCCCGTCCAACCCGCATCGCCGCGTAGCCACTTCCGATCTGCACGACCGTGGCATTGCCGTTAACCTGGACAAGGCCTTGGAAGAAGAGAAGAAGGGCCTGATGCCCGATGGCGCGGTGATCATCGCCGCGATCACTTCCTGTACCAACACCTCCAACCCCCGCAACGTGGTGGCTGCAGGCCTGCTGGCCAAGAAAGCCAACGAGCTGGGGCTGGTGCGCAAGCCATGGGTGAAGTCTTCCTTCGCGCCGGGCTCCAAAGTGGCCCGCCTGTACCTGGAAGAAGCCGGCCTGCTGCCGGAACTGGAAAAGCTGGGCTTCGGTATCGTTGCCTACGCCTGTACCACCTGTAACGGTATGTCTGGTGCCCTGGACCCGAAAATCCAGCAGGAAATCATCGACCGCGACTTGTACTCAACAGCGGTGCTGTCTGGCAACCGTAACTTCGACGGCCGGATTCACCCCTACGCGAAACAGGCCTTCCTCGCATCGCCGCCATTGGTTGTCGCCTACGCCATCGCCGGTACCGTGCGTTTCGATATCGAGCGCGATGCCTTGGGCTACGACAAGGATGGCAAGCCGGTCACCCTGAAAGATCTGTGGCCGTCCGACGAAGAAATCGACCGCATTGTGGGCGAATTCGTGAAACCAGAGCAGTTCAAGCAGGTGTACATCCCGATGTTCAACCTGGATGCTGCCGAGCAGGCCAAGAGCCCTCTTTACGAGTGGCGCCCGCAGTCCACCTACATCCGCCGCCCGCCGTACTGGGAAGGCACCATGGCTGCTGAGCGGGAACTCAAGGGCATGCGCCCGCTGGCGATCCTGCCGGACAACATCACCACCGACCATCTGTCGCCGTCCAACGCCATCATGATGGACTCGGCAGCCGGTGAGTACCTGCACAAGATGGGCCTGCCGGAGGAAGACTTTAACTCCTACGCCACCCATCGTGGTGACCACCTGACCGCCCAGCGCGCGACTCTGGCCAACCCGAAACTGTTCAACGAAATGGTTCGGGACGAGAACGGCGAAGTAGTGCAGGGCTCCCTGGCACGTGTTGAGCCGGAAGGCAAAACCATGCGCATGTGGGAAGCCATTGAAACCTACATGGAGCGCAAGCAGCCGCTGATCATCGTGGCCGGCGCCGACTATGGCCAGGGTTCTTCCCGTGACTGGGCGGCGAAGGGCGTTGCTCTGGCGGGCGTGGAAGCGATTGTGGCCGAAGGCTTCGAACGCATTCACCGCACCAACCTCATCGGCATGGGCGTCATGCCCCTCCAGTTCGAGGAAGGCACCACCCGCCACACCCTGCAGCTGGACGGCACCGAAACCTACGATGTGGAAGGCAAGGCTGCACCGGGAGCCAAACTGGAACTGGTGATTCACCGCAAGACCGGCGAAGTGGACCGTGTTCCGGTGATCTGCCGCTTGGATACAGCAGAAGAAGTCACCGTGTACACCGCAGGCGGTGTACTGCAGCGCTTCGCGCAGGATTTCCTCGCTTCTGAAGGTGCTGCGTAACCAGGCGGCGAGGGAAATAGTCTGACCCCGAGCGCTGATTTTAGGGGTCTGACCCCGTACGGGGTCAGACCCCACTTTGGATCCAAACTCCGAACCTAAGGGGTCTGACCCCGCATGGGGTCAGACCCCACTTTAGAACCAGACTCCAAACCCGAGGCACACCATGAGCTTCCCCCCACAAATCAAAGTCCCCGCCACCTACATGCGTGGCGGCACCAGCAAAGGCGTGTTCTTTCGCCTGCAAGACCTGCCGGAGCCCTGCCAGGTGCCCGGCGAAGCACGGGACAAGCTGCTGCTGCGAGTCATCGGCAGCCCCGATCCCTATGAAAAGCAGATCGACGGCCTGGGCAATGCCACCTCCAGTACCAGTAAAACGGTCATCCTTGCAGCGCCCACCCAACCAGACCACGATGTGGACTATCTGTTCGGCCAGGTCTCCATCGACAAACCGTTCGTGGACTGGAGCGGCAACTGCGGCAACCTGACTGCTGCGGTAGGCGCTTTCGCCATCAACGGCGGCTTTGTCGCCAAAGACCGCATTCCAGACAACGGTATCTGTACCGTGCGTATCTGGCAGGCCAACATCCAGAAAACCATCGTGGCCCACGTACCCATCACCAACGGTGAAGTACAGGAAACCGGTGATTTCGAACTGGATGGGGTGACCTTCCCGGCTGCTGAGGTAAAGATCGAATTCATGGACCCGGCGGATGGCGAAGGTGCCATGTTCCCCACCGGGAATCTGGTGGACGATCTGGACGTACCGGGCGTCGGCACCCTGAAAGCCACGATGATCAACGCCGGTATACCGACCATCTTCATAAATGCGGAAGACATCGGCTATAAAGGCACCGAGCTGCAGAACGATATCAACAGCGACCCCAAAGCGCTGGCGATGTTTGAGACCATTCGTGCCCATGGCGCGGTAAAGATGGGGCTGATCAAGGACGTTGCCGAAGCGGCCAACCGCCAACACACGCCAAAAGTGGCGTTTGTAGCCAAGCCGGTGGATTACGTCTCGTCCAGTGGCAAGCAGATCAACGCGGCGGACATCGACGTGCTGGTTCGCGCCCTGTCTATGGGCAAACTGCACCACGCCATGATGGGCACCGCTGCCGTGGCCATTGCCACTGCTTCCGCCATTCCCGGAACCCTGGTGAACCTGGCGGCCGGCGGTGGAGACCGCACGGAAGTCACCTTTGGCCACCCCTCCGGAACCCTGGGCGTGGGGGCGGAAGCCAAAGAAGTAAACGGCCAGTGGACCGCCACCAAAGCCATCATGAGCCGCAGCGCGCGGATTATCATGGAAGGCTGGGTGAGGGTGCCCGGCGACTGTTTCTGATCCGTTACAGTCAGACCTGTGAGGTGTTGAAGGATTTTACACATTCCTGATGCACCTCCGGTTTTTCCCTTCTGAAGTTATTCTATCTCCCTGATATTTAAAGCCTGACGTGGAACTGGACAGTTAATTGCTGTACGGACCGCTTGGCCGGTGGTTATAAGCGCCGACCAACTACGCGGATTTTTATCTAAAGGGAGATTAGACAGTGAATCGTATTCCTGAATCATTCAAAAAGCCGGCACTGCTGGCAGGCTGCGCAGCCCTGACACTTGCTTTCTCGGCAACGACATTGGCGGCACCGATCATCATGGAAGGTGATTATGTTCGTACCGCCATCAGCGACAACGGCACATTGGGCTATGGTGGCACCACGTCCCCAGGATTGCTGCACGACCCAAGCGGTACACGCAGCTGGGGCGCAGAGGACTATCTGACGCCTGGCAGTCCCTGGGAAATGTTCGGTGTAAAGGCCGATCAGTTCGGTAACGTGCACAATAACAATGACTGGCCCAGCAGCATTGGCTCCACCAATCTGACAGATATCAGCGGTGGTTCCGCCTTCGATAATCACGTGCTTTGGAGCGGAACCTACGGTGGGATGTTCAATATCACCCACGAATACATCTTCAATGACAACTACGAGCGCATTGATATCCTGACCTCCATCGAGGCCCTGACTGACCTGACCGGCCTGAAGTTCCTGCGGGCGATTGATCCAGACCCCGATGTAAACACCTACGGCAGTTTCAACACCATCAATACCCGAGGCGGAGCGGGCATTGCCGAGGAAGACTTTGTAAACTCCCAGGGCGCCCAGACCGGCCTGACCCTTGGCTTGTACACAAACTCTTCTATTGAGCATAACACCGGTATCACCTCGTCCTGGAGCAATGACCCGGATACCTACCTGGCTGGCCAGAACGACGGCGATGGCGATAACGTCATAGGCCTGGCGTTCAACATTGGCAACCTGTTCCAGGGTGACCTGGTCAAGCTGAGCTACTCCTACGTGATGGGTGAAACCCTCGACAACGTCGACATTCCGGACGAGCCGGTGGTGAGTGTTCCTGAGCCGGGGACGTTGGCTTTGTTCGGTCTTGGGTTGGCAGGGATTGTTGGCGTACGTCGCCGGTTTCGGTAACAGCTGCAAGGCGGGGCTCTGAGTGCGGGGCCTCGTCGCAGACTTTAGTGTTGTCGGATTATTTTACATCTCGCGTTTCTTGATGATTTTAAGATATTGAAATATAAGGATTAAGCTTCTTGGCATGATGTGTGCTGCACTAGGTTGTACACATCAAGCATGGAGCTACACCGATATGAATAAGTTAAATCTTGCATTGGCAACAGGAATGTTGGCTTGCACCTCAGTGACTATCAGCGCAGCGCCGATACTTAGTATCAGCGGTGAAGGCATGGCGGCAGCGCAAGCTGCTGAAACAGCATTTTTTAGCAAATTGAACGCGGGCTACATCACTGAGGACTTTGACTCCGGTTACACCGTAGGTGCTCAGTCCACTACCGTAAACTCGTTGGCGGGTGTTGGTTCGTTCACGATGGATCTCGCTGGTTCAGGCGGTGCATGCAATACGGCACCATATTCCTGTGCAGGCGGGTTGGCAGTTTTGGATAGCGGCAGCTCGCCGTTCGCCGGTCGTTTTGATGTTTCGCCTGATAATTGGCTCGATAGCATGGATGCCCAGGAGATGACCATCTCGCCGGCGGCAGGCTACACCGCAATCGGATTCTTCATGACTGATCCCAATGATGCGGGTGGGCGTTTTTCCATTGGCGGTGTCGACTTCCTTTTCGGTGATATTTTTGGTCAAGCTCTGGGGAATGGCCAGATCTTCTACCTGAGCATTTTTGACTCCGAGGGGCTTGGTGACATCACGATCTACTCCAATAACGTTAACGATGGCTACGGTATTGACAACGTAACTGTTGGTACCGTACCCGAGCCCGGAACACTTGCGCTCTTTGGACTCGGTTTACTGGGTCTTGGCATGGCACGTTACAAGCGCAAGTAAGTTTAGTTGATTGAAATCACACGCCCTCCATACGTCGGGAGGCGTGTGATTTGTTTCATAGTGTAAGCGTCTGTGTAAAAATGTTATTGAAGTTGTGATGTTTTGCACTACACTCTTGTTCACAACTAGTTGTAGGCGCATGGGATGCGTTTAGTTTTTATTGTGAGCATCACAAGGAGTTGGCGTGGCCCACGTCAGATTGTTCAGGCACTACGTACATTTACCCTTCGTACTTTTAGGTCTAATCGACCTCGCTGTTTTGTTGTGCGCATTTTTGGTTGCGGTATTTCTCCGTTTCTTCGGCGACATCGATTTCCTCGTACAACACCTCACGTATGTTCTTCCGTCTGCGCTAGTTTTCGGGCTGATTATTCTGTTGGTGATGGTTTCCTTGGGGGTCCATCAAGCGCGTGTGGAAGAAGGCATGTCTGGCATGATGCTGCGAACCATCATGGCCATGATACTTGCGATCCCTATCCACGGATTTGCCTACTTCGTTGCGGACGACTGGCTTTGGTACCTTGGCAGTTTCGGTTTACTGACATCTGCGACAGTATTGGCGATCTTCTCGTTGGGGATTGTACGGGTAGTGTTCTTTGCTCTGGTTGGTAAAGAGGCGTTCAAACGTCGAGTCCTGGTATTGGGTGCCGGGCACCGTGCAAGGCAGTTGCTGGAAGATCTGACTACTCCCTTCAACCGCAAAGGTTTTACTCTTGATGGCTTTGTGCCTCTGCCAGACGAGCCAATTGAAGTGTCGGATGAGCACTTGATCAATTTGCCCACCTCACTCCAAGAGTACGTTCTTCGCCACCCTGTGCGTGAGATCGTTGTGGCGGTGGATGACCGCCGGCGGGGGCTGCCAATGGAAGACCTTCTGGAATGCAAAATGGAAGGTGTCAGCATTATTGACGGTGCCAGTTTCTACGAGCGGGAATCCCGAAAGGTGGCCCTGGAGATGATCAGCCATGGCTGGCTGGTGTTCTCGGATGGCTTCTCCGTGTCATCGGTCTACGGTACCGGAAAGCGAACGCTCGATATTCTCGCCGCAGGCACATTGTTGCTTGCCACGTTTCCGATCATGATTCTCACCGCGATAGCTATCAAGCTGGAAGACGGCTTTAAGGCCCCGGTTATCTACAGCCAGGAGCGGGTGGGGCTGAATAACAAAGTCTTCAAGGTTCATAAGTTCCGCTCGATGATTACCGATGCTGAAAAAGACGGAGCCGTGTGGGCAAAAAAGAACGATACCCGGGTAACTCGGGTTGGCGAGTTTATCCGGAAAGTCAGAATTGATGAGCTGCCACAGATCTTTAACGTGCTTAACGGCACCATGGCGTTTGTGGGGCCAAGGCCGGAGCGCCCGGTGTTTGTGGAGCGGCTGTCCGAAAAAATTCCGTTTTACTCGGAGCGACACCGAGTAAAGCCGGGCCTCACGGGCTGGGCGCAGCTATGCTTTGCTTATGCCGATAACGAGGAAGACACCCGGGAAAAGCTTCGTTACGACCTTTACTACATCAAGAATCAGAGTTTGCTTCTTGATCTGTTGGTTATAATTCAGACAGTAGAAGTGGTATTGTTCAAAAAAGGATCAAGGTAGTTTCGGGAGTAAGCTGTTCCCGAAACATGGAATGCAGCATGGACCTCACAAGAGAGGGTATACGATGTCACGGAAGTATCTCACCCAAGGGCTGTTTGTGTCCTTCATGGCGGTAGCTTTGGCAACAGGTTGCGCTGGGCCGTCCGCATCTTCTCCTGACAAGATTCAGCGAGCACTTTCACTGGATACCCGCGACAGTGTGGACCAGTACATACTCGGTGCTACGGACGTTGTCCGGGTGTCTGTGTGGCGTAACGATGACCTGAGTATCTCTGTGCCTGTGCGCCCGGACGGCAAGATATCCGTACCGCTGGTTGGCGATGTCCAGGCCAGTGGCAGAACGCCTGAGGAGCTGGCCAGCTCAATCCGTGCATCCTTGGCCGAATACATACGCGAACCACAGGTAAGCGTGGTGGTGACTTCCATGGGCAGCCATGAGTTCACCGACCGGGTGCGCGTGACCGGCGCTGTGCGCCAGCCTGTGTCTATTCCCCATCGCAGTGGTATGACCGTGCTGGATATGTTTCTCAATGCTGGCGGCGCCAACGAGTTTGCTGCCCTTAACAGGTCCATGCTTTACCGCAAGGTAGGCAACGAGGTAGTTGCTATCCCGGTGAAGCTGGACGACATCCTGAGCAAGGGCCAGGTTGAAACCAATTACTCCATGCGCCCGGGCGACATCCTGACCATCCCGGAACGCAGTTTCTGACAGACGTTGTCTGAACCATTGGTCTCGAATCGAGTGTAGTTATGGCATTACCGTTATCGCAGTTACCACAGGAAATTATTCGCGAGGTGCGCAAGCACAAGGGGCTGGCCTTTCTCCTGTTTCTGGCGGTCAGCTTCGTGGTGCTCGGAGCGGGATTTGTGTGGCCCTATAAGTATCAGGCCGACACCATCATCTTCGTGGATGATCGCAACATTATTGGCCCACTGATGGAAGGGCGCGCTGTAACAACTAAAATCAACGACCGGAGTTCAGCAGCCCGAGAACTCCTTATGAGTCGTAACCTGATAGAGCGTGTTGCAACTGACCCGGAGGTTTTCAGAAATGCCTCCATGGAATCGGATGCTGTGGAGGGTCGTATTGGGCGTATTCGAGGTGGACTGTCTGTCCGACCAAGGGGCGACAGCTATTTCAGTATCGGCTTCTCATCGACTTCCCAAATGGAAGCCTTCCGGGTAGCTCAAAAGCTGGGCCAGGTGTTTATCGAAGAAACGAAGGAAAGGAAACGCTTTGAAAGCAGGAATGCCTACGACTTCATTGATAAGCAGGTTAAAAGCTACGAGCAGCAACTTGCACAGGCAGAAAACCGCCTGAAGCGCTTCCTTTCTGAGAATACAGACGGTACCGAGTCGGAAGCGAATTCCCGAATGGCGCAATTGCGCAATCAGCTGGAGCTGGCAGAGCTGGAAAAGGAAGAGCTGCAGACCCGAGTAGGATCTCTACAGGGGCAACTGAACCGCATCCGCCCGACCATTCGCCAGGGCCGAACCCAGGATGCCTTTCGAGACCGCATCAGGGCATTGGAAGAGCGCTTGGATTCCCTCCGGCTCCAGTATCACGATACTTATCCGGATATTGTCATAACCCAGGAGCAGTTATCTGAATTGAAGCGGCAACGGGACCTTGCCGCCGCACAGCAAACGGACACCTCATCACTGGAGGGTGAGGAAGCAGTCAATCCTTTGTATCAGGAACTTAGCGCTGCTCTTTCTAAAACCCGAGCCGACATGGCGACGATTGATACTCGCATAAATTCGCTGCAGAGACTGATGGAACAGCAGACGTTGCGTATGGAGCGTATTCAGGCCAACAAAGCCCAGTATTCAGAGCTGACCCGTGACATGGAAGTAAACCGTGAAATTTACGACGACCTGCTCAAGCGTCGTGAGAAAGCGCGGGTGTCCATGCATCTGGACATCGAAGGGCAGGGATTAAATTACCGGATCAACGAAGCCGCGCAATTCCCCCGTTCTCCAACCGGCCCGCAGTTTTCAATGTTTGCTACAGCTGGATTGTTGTTGGGGCTTGCGGCTCCGTTTGGCGCCGTAGCAGGTTTACTTCAGATAGACCCCAGAATTCGGGCCAGACGGCAGCTGGAAGATGACATCGGGTTGCCGGTCCTTATCGAGATACCAGAGGCAAGAACGCCCTACGAGAAACGTCGAGACAGAAAGGTAACGATGGTGGTCGGCGTGTTTGTCGTTCTTACGGCAGCGGTGTACATCGGCATCGTTGTGCTCGCCGAAATGGGAGTGATCTGATGTCAGAGCAACGAAGCGATCAACCCGAACTGGATCCGAATGATGTGACGGATCAAGGCCAGGCCACCAGACAAAGCTCCACGGAGGACGAGGAGCATTCGTTTTGGCTGAAACGCAAGGAGCGGCTGAAGCAGGAGTTGGGGCATTACGACGAAGACGATTCGCGTATGCTTGTGCCAAGTTCCCTAGAGCTTGGTCCCGGTGCTGTCGACAAGTATGTCATCAGTAAACAGATCGTCCGTATGCTAGAGCCCAGACGGCTTACTCCGGATGATCTTGATGAACGTCGTATTATTTACCCGGAATCACGCAACCGTGCCCTGGTTAACCGCTTCCGGGATTTGCGGACCAAGCTGTTAGAGCTGTCTGGTGGCAACAACTTTACTCTGGTTGTCAGCGGCGCCTGTTCAGGCGCGGGATCATCCTTTGTGGCCCTTAACCTGGCAGCCGCCTTTGCCTTTGACCAGGCGAAAACTGCCCTGATTATCGACTGCAACCTCCGGGAGCCATCCCTTCATACAACACTGGACGTTTTGCCAGAAACCGGCCTGACCGACTTCCTGGATGACCCGGACTACGACATCTCCAGAATTCTGTACCCGACCGGTATACCGCGATTGAGGCTGATTCCGGCAGGCAGCCGCAGGGAAACGCCATCAGAATTCTTTACCTCTTTCCGGATGAAGCAGTTCCTGCAGGCCATACGCCGTCGATACCCGGATCGCTTCATCGTTCTGGATACCGCGCCCATTTCCGAATCCCCCGACGCAAGGATACTGACTGAATTGTGTGACTACGCGATGTTGGTGGTACCTCATGGCAAGATCACGGCAACAACCGCAGAACACGCTGCAACAGCATTTAACCCGGATAAATTTGTGGGAGCGGTGATCAATGGCTAACCAACAGGGAGCAGGGATGCTCCAACGCAAAGCGCTAGTCACCGGACTCTTGGCAGCGTGTTTGGGTGCTGCTGCCAGCGCCACCCATGCCAACACGGAAATCAGTGCCGGCCTTGATAGCCGTTTTACTGACAATGCCCGAAAGGCAAGCTCCAACGAAACCAGCGATATCGAAACCCGGGCCTACGTGACCGCAGGCTACCGAAGCGACCCCGGCCGTTGTAACGCTGACTTCTCGGGAACCTTGGGATATTCCTACTGGCATGACAGCACATTCGATAATGAAGCTTACGGCGAAATGGACTTTAACGGTGATTGCGAACTCGCCAATCGGCTGTACTGGGATGTCAGCAACAATCTCCGGGAAGTAAGCCAGGACGGCCGACAGAGCGATACCCCGGACAACCGGACCAGAAAAAACGTCTTCAGCACCGGCCCTAGATACCTGATTCGACTGAGCGACACCAACTGGCTCAACCTATCTGGCCGTTATGAAAATACAGAATTCAATGAACCCGAAGAGACTGACAGCGAGCGCTATGTGGGTACGGCCGCCTGGAACCATTTGTTCAGCCAGACGCTGACCGGCGGGCTAAGCGGCTCTTTCAGTCGCACAGAGTACGATACCGGTGCAGAGGTGGATGTAAAAACGGCGCGGGTTACCTTCGCAAAAACCTGGGCAACCACTCAGATGTCTGGCTCGTTGGGTGTCAGCGAAATCGAAACCCGCTTTGGGAATACCACCCAAACCAGTGATGGCCTGGTGGGCGAGCTTGAGATAAATCGCAAAGTTACGGAAAGCTTGGACTGGTATCTAAGAGGTGCTCGAGAGCTGACAGACCGTACTTCAAGTTTTGACTTCCGGTTCGAGGAGTTTGAATTCAACCTCCGAGACAGTATTTCCGTAGAAACCACCACGGTATCCACGGGATTCGATCAGCGCTTTTCAAACCGATCCACCTTGAATATGAACTTCTATGCAAGCCAGGCCGATTACCTGCAATCGCCAGAGCGAGAGGACAGATCCGGCCTGAATGCCCGGTATTCCCGGCCAATCACCGAGCGGGTTAGCGGTTATGTAGGGGGTGGCTTTAACTACACCAAATTCCAGAGCGACCAGGTTGACGACCGGCAGCTGCGTTTGGAGGTTGGTGCGGATTACCAGGCCTCCCGTGATATGAGCCTGGTTGCGAAAGTGGGGCACGAGAACAAAACCAGCGATGAGTCTAATCGTGAGTTCGATGAGAACTGGATACTGGTGGGATTGGAATACCGTTTTCGTTAACGGCTACAGGATGTTTTTGGGGTAATAGCCATGACAGAGCAGATCAAGAATGCGCTTACCATCGACGTTGAAGATTATTTCCAGGTAGCGGCGTTGGCGGAAGCAGTTAAGTACGATGATTGGTCGAGCATGGAGTACCGCGTAGAGGCTAATACAGACCGTATCCTGAACCTGTTCGATAGGGCAGGCGTTAAGGCAACCTTCTTCACATTGGGTTGGGTAGCTGAACGCTCACCAGGATTGGTCCGGCGCATTTCTGATTCGGGTCACGAGGTTGCAAGCCATGGTTACAGCCATCAATTAATCTACAACCAGACTCCCGATGTGTTCCGTGAAGAAACGATTCGATCAAAAGCAATTCTTGAGGACATTCTGGGTAAGCCCGTTACCGGGTATCGCGCGGCAAGCTATTCAATCACCAACCAATCGCGTTGGGCTTTGGATATTTTGGCAGAGCAGGGGTTTACCTGGGATTCGTCCATCTTCCCGGTGCACCATGACCGTTACGGAATGCCCGGAACGCCTAGATGGCCCCATCGACTGATCACCGATAAAGGCCATGAATTGGCAGAGTTTCCGTTAAGCACTCTAAAACTGCCGGGTTATACCTTGCCCATTGCCGGAGGCGGCTATTTCCGCTTGTTTCCTTATTGGTTCAGCCGTTTTGGGCTCGGGTCCATCAACCGGCAAGGCAAACCTTTTGTATTCTATCTGCACCCCTGGGAAGTGGACCCAGGCCAGCCGCGGCTCGATGTGAAATGGTTTTCCCGTTTCCGGCATTACAACAATCTTGACCAGTGTGAAAGCCGGTTAACCAGACTGTTGCAGCACTTTTCTTTTACTACCATGAGTGACGTGTTGCGGGACCAAGGGGTGTTGGATAGCGCAAACCAGAAGTCATCGAAGTTAGAGGCGGCGGGTAGTTTCGTATGATGCAGTACCTGTTCTGGGCTTCTCTTGTGCTTCTGTTCTACATCTATTTTGGTTATCCATTGGTTATCAAGGCGCTTGCATCTGCCCGCCCAAAACCTGTGAAGAGATCATACAACGACCACCCAACGGTCTCGATTCTTATCGCCGCCTACAACGAAGCCAGCGATATTGAAGCAACGCTGAGAAATAAACTTGCGCTGGATTATCCGAAAGACAAGCTGGAGATCCTGGTGGTTTCTGATGAATCGGACGATGGCACAGATCATATCGTTCAGTCGGTATCTAAAGACGCGCCATGCCCAGTGCGATTGTTCCGGCAGGTGCCCAGGCAAGGAAAAACCGCCGGCTTGAATTTACTGAAAGAGCAGGCCGTTGGGGAAATTCTCGCGTTCTCCGATGCAAACTCACAGTGGGATGCCAAGGCCCTGCTGCATCTGGTGAGTAACTTTGCAGACCCGGATATTGGTTATGTCACCGGCAAAATGGTCTATGTGAACAGTGATGGCTCGCTAGTGGGCGATGGCTGCAGTGCCTACATGAAATACGAGAACTGGTTGCGACACCAGGAGACGGCCGTTGGCTCTGTCGTGGGCGTGGACGGTGGTATTGATGCCATGCGCAAGGCGCTGTATCAGCCACTGAATGCGGACCAGTTGCCGGACTTTGTTCAGCCGTTGAAAGTGGTGGAGCAAGGCTTCCGTGTAGTGTACGAGCCTTCAGCCCTGCTCAAGGAAGATACCAACAAGGATTCGGGAAGTGAGTTCAGTATGCGCGTTCGGGTGAGTTTACGGGCTCTCTGGGCGCTTAGCGATATGGCGCATCTAATGAACCCGTTGCGTTTTGGACTTTTTGCCTTCCAGATGATTTCCCACAAATTATTGCGTTACCTCGCGTTCGTACCGCTGGCCACTTTTACCCTGGCGGCGCTGTTAATGGTGTTTGAAGGTGGAATCTATACCGTCAGCTTTATCGGGCTTGTCGCGCTTTATGTATTTGGCTGGTTAGGTGCAAACTCATTAGAGGCAGGCAACAAGAGCTCCGCTCTGTATTCGATCCCATACTACTTTCTGCTCCTTAACCTCACATCCTTTAAAGCCACGGCTGCTTTTTTACGGGGAGAGAAGAAGGTCATCTGGAAGCCAAGGAAAGGGTGATCTCCTGATAATGAAGGTTCTCCATCTAATTGACAGCGGTGGCTTGTATGGTGCGGAGCGTATGTTGTTAACGCTCGCGGCTGAACAGTTAGCGCAAGGATTGTCGCCGATGATTCTGAGCGCTGGTGAGCCGCAGATTGGTGATAAACCCATTGAAACCGAGGCTCGACGCTTAAAGATACCTGTGACCCCTTGGCGGATGAAGCCGGGGTTTAATCTGCAGGGATCTGCGGAAATCATCTGGTGGGCTAGGGCGGAAGGCTTCCAGTTGCTTCATTCCCATGGCTACAAGTTCAATGTGCTCATGGGGCTTTGGCCCGAGCGCACCCGAAAGCTTCCCCTGGTTGCGACGTTGCACGGTTATGTGAAAGGCCCGAGATATACCAAGTCATGGCTTTATGAGTCCATAGACCGGATGGTCCTTACCCGCATGCGGCAAGTGGTATTGGTATCGGAGGCAATGCGCCAACAAGTGCCAAAACGAATTGCGCATTCTGACCGTACCTCAGTCGTGGCCAATGGATTGAGTACTCAGTCGGTACGTGAAATGGCGAATCGCCCCATTCCCGAAGCGATCGAGACGTTTATCGCCGGTTGTGACGGATTCATCCTCGGGGTTGGGCGTTTGTCGGCAGAGAAGGGCTTTGATCGGTTGATCGCTGCATTTGCCGTTTTACGGACGCAGCATCCGCGCCTGGGTCTCGTCATTGTTGGAGAGGGTAAACAACGGGCTGCACTTGAAGAGCAGGCCAAAGCGCTTGGTATTTCGGAGGGTGTTCTGCTTCCCGGCTATGTCCAGCCAGTCCCTCCATTAATGAAACGGGCCTTGGTGTTATGCATGCCGTCGTTGACCGAAGGTTTACCGATCACCCTACTTGAGGCGATGACGTTGGAGGTGCCGGTCGTTGCCTGTGATGTTGGAGAAATTGCCAATGTCCTTGGTCAGGGAAAAGGTGGCTGCGTGTTCCGCTACCGGGACCCTGAGGCGCTCGCGGCCGAACTCGAATCCGTTGTGTCGGGAGGGGCTGAGGTTTCGGAGAGGCTGCGATGGGCCTCACAAAGGGCAGAGTCTGACTTTTCCGGGAGATCAATGGCAGAAAGGTATCGGCAGATCTATGAGCGTGCCGTGAAATGAAACTCGCAATTGTCATGGATCGTTACGACAACCCCTACGCAGGCACGGAAAGCCAGGTGCTGAAGCTTGTTGAGGGTCTGAAAGCCAGTGGCTGGCAGATTCGCTTTGCCGTGTTCCGGAGCACCGACTATTCGTTAAGTGACGAGTTTCCTGTGCCTGTTGAGCATCTTGGCGTGCAGCGTCTTTCCAATCCCTGGAGCTGGATGAGGGTCTATCAATTTGCCAGATCCTTGCGCACTGATGGGTATACGCTGGTTCACGGATTCTTCAACGATGCGTCAGTTATTTGCCCGCCAATGATGCGGTTGGCTGGAGTCAGAACCGTTATTTCCCGCCGCGATATGGGGTTCTGGTATACCTCGACCTATCTTCGGGCCTTGAGACAGACCGGCAGATGGGTAAATGCGGTGATCTGTAATAGTCGCGCCGTTGCAGCGATTACTTCAGAGATGGAAGGTATCGAACCCGAACGGGTGCATATTATCTACAACGGATATCCCGAGTCGCCACCGCCGATGGATGTTTCGCGTCTTCCGGCAGATGAAGGAAGCCCGGTTGTCATTGGAATTGTTGCCAACCTGCGGCCAATCAAACGCATTCATGATCTTATCGACGCGGCTGCCAGCCTGATATCAGATGGGCATCAGATTGAACTCCGTGTGGTTGGGGGAGGGGATCCATCGCCATATCTGGCGCAGATCCGCAGCCTGGGAATTGAATCCAGTGTGTCCCTGTTAGGGAGCCAGACTGATCCGGAGCGGCACATTCGGGCTTTTGATATTGCCGTTCTTTGCTCTGAAACGGAGGGTTTTTCCAATGCCCTGATTGAGTACATGCGCTGCGGCAAACCCGTGGTATGCACGGAAACCGGAGGTAACCCGGAAATCGTGGAAGATGGAGTGACGGGCTATCTGGTATCGGTAGGGGATGTACCGGCGCTGACAAAGCACCTTGCGATGCTCGTGAACGATCCTGTTCTCCGGGAACGCATGGGTCAGGCCAGCTATGCGCAGGTGCAGAACCGCTACTCAATCGACACCATGCTGAATCAACACATCGAACTGTACAGCCGTATCTCACCAGGGAGGGAGAGTGCATGATGCAGGCCTTGTCCAAACACGTGTTTTACCCACTGTGGGATCTCAAGGATCGGAGCCACCGCCTTCAGGAGTGGAAACGGCTTGAGGAGCAGCAATGGTGGCCTCAAAGGCGATTGATGGTCTATCAATGGGAGCGCCTGCAGGCACTGGTAACTTACGCAGGTATGCATAGCCCCTATTACCGAGAGCTGTTTACGGACAGAAAGATCAATCCGGAGAAGATTTTCACCGAAGAGGACTTCCGGAAGATCCCCGTGACAACGAAGAAGGACATCCGGGATCACCTGGACCGGTTTATCAGCGATGACTATAAGAAAAGCTCCCTGGTATCGGCAAAAACCGGGGGCTCAACAGGCGTTTCCCTGAATCTCTATTTCGACGAGGCGTGCCAGGAAAAACGCAATGCAGCTCAGCTAATGGCGGATCGCTGGGCGGGCTGGGATCTGGGTATGAAGCGGGCGGCCGTCTGGGGTAATCCGCCCGTAGCGAAAACCGCCAAACAGAAGTTACGGCATCATTTACTCGATCGCACCATCTACCTCGACACGATGAACCTTAACGAGCAATCCATGGCTGCGTTTGTCGATCGATGGAGTAACGAGCAACCTCAAGCGGTGTTTGGGCATGCGCACTCCATATACCTGTTTGCGCGCTACCTGCAGAATCAGGGGGTAACCAGCTGTCGACCCAAAGCAATCGTTGCAACGTCCATGATGCTTCTGGAACACGAGCGCCGGCTAATCGAAGACGCATTTCAGTGCAAAGTCACTAACCGTTACGGATGCGAGGAAGTCGGTTTGATCGCCTGTGAATGTGAGCAGCATCAGGGTATGCATCTGAACCTGCCGCATGTATACGTGGAATTTCTGGATGCCAATGATCAACCTGTCAAAGCTGGGGAACCGGGCAAGATTGTGGTGACTGATCTGAACAACAAGGCGATGCCACTGATTCGTTACCGAGTTGAAGATGTGGGTGTCTTTACGGAAGAGCCCTGCGAATGTGGTAGAGGCTTTCCGATACTGAAACACCTTCAAGGGCGGGTAGCGGACTTTCTTAAGCTGCCTGACGGCGGCCAGGTAGCCGGCATCTCTTTGGTGGAAAGAACACTGACACGGGTGCCGGGCGTCGAGCAGATGCAACTGGTACAGGACCGCCTGGATCATATATGTATCTATCGCGTGAAAGGCAACGACTATACCCAGGATACCGATGTTGCTCTGTTACGAGCGATGCGCGAAACCTTCGGGGAACAGGTGGCTCTGGAAATCGTGGACGTAACGGGAATTCCACAAGAGGCCTCTGGCAAATACAGGTTTTCGATATGCAAAGTGTGAAACAGAGTCAGCAGCCCTTGGTGAGCGTTGTCATCGCCACGTTCAATATGGGCCAATACCTGCCAGAGGCAATCGATTCTGTATTGGCACAGGCCTGGAAGAATCTGGAGATCATTGTGGTGGACGACGGTTCCAGCGACAACACCGCAGAAGTTATGGGACGTTTCGATCAAGAGCCTCGTGTTCGCTACATCCAGACAGAGAACCGAGGGCAGCCGAAGGCCAAGAACCTTGGCCTTCAGGAAGCGGCTGGTGACTTCATCGCGTTCTGCGACGCAGACGACCTATGGCACCCCGAAAAATTACGCATGCAGATGCCCCTGTTCGAGCAGGAGGATGTAGGCGTCGTATACAGCGAAGTGTCATACATTGATCAACACGGCGAACGCGTCGCAAAACCGCAGCCTTATATGCGACACAGCGGCCAGGTAACTCGCCATCTGGTGATCAAGAACTTTGTGCCTTTCGGTACTGCCGTTATCCGCCGAGCCTGTATTGAGAAGAACGGAGTTTTTGACGAGGCCCTGCCCATGGGCATCGATTGGGATCTCTGGTTGCGATACTCCGTTGACTGGCAGTTTTACTACCTGCCCGAAAAAACCTACATCTACCGGATATGGCCGGGCCAGATGTCCAAGAACTATCGCGGCCGTTATGACAACGCCTTCCGGATTCTGAATAAATTCCTTGGGCAGTACCCCAATAGTCTGCCCGATGATCTGATCGCCAGGGCATGGGCTGATATGTATGTAAGCCGGGGAATGGCTATTGCGGGAGCTGAGAAAACGTTTGCAGAGCCCCTGAGAGATATCCTCGCTGGCCTGCGAAAGGACTCTACCTACTGGCCAGCCTGGCGTTCGCTGGCAAAGTTGATGCTAAGGAGGGTGTGAGGCCATGACATTAAATCAGTTCATCTATCGAATGTCGCGGCCGCTGGGCGGGCTAAAGCTTGCGAAGTTCCTTTCCCGGAAGCACCCGAAAATACTGATGTACCATCGGATTACTGACGACCCGAACGGAGAGGGGCTAACGGCTGACCAGTTTCGGCAGCAGGTCAGGATTATCAAGCGCGATTTCGTACCCATGACGTTGCGAGACCTTTTGAAGGCCCATGAGGATGGAAAGGTTCCCGAAAACGCGGTGGTGGTTACCTTTGATGATGGGTATGCCGATTTTGCGGAGGTGGCGTTTCCAATATTACGAGATGAAAGCGTTCCCGTAACATTGTTTATCACCGCTGGATTTGTCAACGGTGATTTGTGGCTCTGGCCGGACAAGCTAAAATATATCATTAATAGATGTGATTCAAAGGAACCTGTATTTCTTGAAGGCTTGAAGCGGAGCTATGACGTCTATAAAGATAGAGAGCGTTTTTGGCATGATGTTTCTGATTACTGTTTAACGTTGAAAAATTCTACAAAAGAGCATTACATAGAGAAGGTTTCGCAAGACCTTGGCGTTGAAATTCCCGTTGTTCCTCCAAGCAATTTTCGACCTTTGAGCTGGAAATCCTTAGAGTATTTAATTGACCAAGGGGTTGATGTCGGGAGTCACAGCTATAGTCATCCGATTTTAAAAAAACTAGACCATAATGAGCTTGTTGATGAAGTGGTTCGTTCGAATCGGCTTATTGAGACAAAATTAAATTTTACACCAAATGTTTTTTGTTACCCTAATGGTAGAGAAATTGATTATGACGAGAATGTTCAGAAAGTTTTAGAGGCAAACGGTTATGATTATGCAGTAACTGCGTTCCCAAGTAGGATGCCTTTGAAGAACAAGATGGAAATATGCCGATATCCGGTGAATTCATCAATCGATATATTTTTGAAAACTGTGTTTGGGCTAACATACTTGGGAATGGGTGGCTGGCTAAGCTGGATTAAGGAAAATACATGAGCAAAAGTAAAAATATGATATGGATTTCTTGGGAGAGGCATACCAGAAGTATAAGTATGGCTGGCCAACTGAATGCTCAATTGTTTGAGATTATAAGTAAGGGGTCGCGTTTAAAGCGGTATTCTATTTGTTTTATAAAAACTGTTTCAACTTTGATGGATACAAAGCCGGATGTGATTCTGTTTCAAAATCCATCCATTGTATTAGCCTTAGTTATTGTTGTGTATAAAAAGTTTACTGGAAAGGTAATAATTATGGATGCACACAATGCCGGTATTCGACCACTTGAAGGACGAAGCGCTTTTTTGAATTTCATTTCAGATTGGATTATCAGGTCGACTGATTTGAATATAGTAACAAATAAGAATCTAGCCAATAAAGTTGATGAGATTGGAGGATCTTCTTATGTAATGACAGATCCGATTCCGAAACACCTAGCTAAGCATCGATCTAATAGAGTCTGTGAAAGTGAAAGTCAAGTTAGCAGGGTGACGCTAGTTTGTACATGGGCGGAAGATGAGCCGGTTCTGGAAGTAATTAACGCGGCGAGGCTGCTCGGAGATAATGTTGTGATAAGTATAACCGGGAAAGCACCAAAAAATGTTCTGAGCATGGATATTCCGAATAACGTAGTTCTAAGTGGATTTCTTCCGGAGGAAGAATACATTTCCCTTTTGTCA
This sequence comes from Marinobacter sp. GH_1, assembly GCF_048595985.1. NCBI lineage: Bacteria > Pseudomonadati > Pseudomonadota > Gammaproteobacteria > Pseudomonadales > Marinobacteraceae > Marinobacter > Marinobacter sp. GH_1. The sequence continues at coordinate 2,014,270 of NZ_CP184460.1, forward strand.
AGTTCTGATTTAATAGTAGACCTGACTAGCAGGTCCAGCTGTCTGGTATGTGGGGCCTATGAGGCCGCAGCCTTGGGCGTTCCTTGCTTGCTTTCTTGTGACGATAGCGCAAAAGAAGTGTTCTCACTCGGATATCGATTTACAAATAATGATCCAGATTCGATCGCTGACAATATTCGATACTGTCTCAAAAGTAAACAAATCTTGAGAGAAGAAATTGATAGATTTTATGATATTTACAGTGAAGGGTTTCTTAGTAAAAAAATTAAATTACAAGGAAAAATAAAAGCAATGGTTAATTCCTAGAGGTAATCAATTACAGGTTATCTGATTTATATATTATGGTGCGAAATTTTTTCTTGGCTGTATTTTTGAAAGGCTCAATCGGCCCTAATGGATTCAGGAGGGCTCGGTGGGACCGGACAATCTTTGTCGCAGATTTTGAAGCCTTTTTCATTGGCAATACCATTAGCATCAACGATGTAAATAAATGCTTCATTTTCCTTGAAGTTGCCAGTATTTAAAATGACCTCAATTTTATCATTTCTCCATACTGTTGGAACCTGTATTAGCTTATCTTTGGCATCAGACAAGTTGTCGGAATTAGATAAAAACACTCGATTGAATGCATTGTCTATATATATATTGTCATAGTAGATATAAAGGTTCTTCGAATCATTAACGCCATTGCTTATTTGATCAAAGTAAAACTCACTATATTTGCTAGGGCGACTACTAGTTCTCATCCTGTGGGGGGTTGAGCTCGCGACGTTTCCATTTCTTATTACGTCAAAACGTCCATTCTCTCTATCTATATCGCTGGCTTGGTATATTATCTCATTCTGGTTCCACGTATCTTTAACCTGCGGAAGGTTTGAGCCTGTCCAGGTTGCACCACCGGATGCAGTGTATTCGGCAAAGATACGGCCTGACCTTGTTCCTTCTGTGCCTTGGTAACCAATATAAATATTATTGCCATCTTGGCCCCAGAAGCGGTTTACTTTCAAATTTAATCCTCTTGGACCCCAGGTTTCCGGATCATCAATTGAAAAGTTATATCTTCTATGAAAGTAAACATACAACCGGTCTGGAGGAGGTGTCATTTCCAGCTTTGGAATCGCTATTGCTCGATAATCATCAACTACACGATAACGAAGAACATAGCCTTCGTTAGTGGGCGATGTTTCTGAGGTGAGGGTCCCGTTTGTTCTAATCTCCTTGGTGCTTGTAGAGTAATCGGTTTGGGAAACGGCGTCGTTCTCAAAATCAAAATGAAATAAGGGGCTAGCGACACTTTTGTCGGTGAAGTTAGACCCGCTTATGACCAGGCGGTCAGGAGTACCGCTGATTCTGACCACGGAGGAAATGTTCGGCGCGGCCATGAGCAGTGGCGATACAGAAAAAATGACGAAAGATAGTAAAACAGGTGATCTCTTTTTGATCGCAATCACGACACACCGCCTTTCATGCAGGGAGCTGACACTACGAGTATAGCCTGTCTAAATGGCTGGGTCATTAAATTTTAAAGAGTTGATATAACGAATAGTTTCAAGCATTTAGTTGTAATAAAGTTTTCATCCATCGACAAGTTGGGTTGGTGTAATTTTAAAAGCTGTAGGTGTCTAGTCATTGTTGATCGAAGTGCTTTAGGTTGTTGATTGGCTGGACTCAGTTTACAATCAATCAGTTATTTTTGGGCGTCTGACTTGGCGTCGGGCAGCGATTTACCGATGATTGTGTCGTATAGTTGGATGATGATTGTTTTCTCGTTTGATATTTTTAATAATCTTTTTCCGATTTTCGGTGATTTTATGCGTTGCTGGCCGTCTATGGTTGTTAGTGCCGTCACAAGCTACGGCGGTTAGCGGATAGTCGCCGTAGGGCATAGAGCTTCGAATGTGAGTGCGCAAGATATTGAAATAGTTGCATGAACTATAGTTTGTGCGGCGATCAATGGTTGTTTCTGGAGAGATAGATGGCAAAGGATCATGCAATCGAGAGTCTGCGAGGAATTGCTATTATCTTAGTTGTTGGGCTTCATATTACAAATGATGGTGCTATCGCTGCTGCTCAAGGAACCTATGACTATCTTGCTTACACGTTCCAAAATATAAGGATACCTCTGTTTACTGTAATATCCGGATATCTTTACGGTCTTAGGCCAGCTGCTAGGGGGCGGTACAAAGAGTTTATCAAAGGTAAAGGTAGGCGGATTCTCGTTCCTCTTTTTGTGGTAATTACATTACAATTCTCTGCAAAGAGTTTTCTTCCTGGTGTTAACGAGCCGGTTTCGATAGGTGACATATGGGCTGCTTACATTTACCCATATGAACATTTTTGGTTTTTGCAAGCTATATTCGTTACATTTGTCGTTGTTGGTTTTCTAGATTATTTTTGTTATATAAAAAGTATCGTTGGTTGGTCGGTTTTTTTCTTCGTTTCTATAATTTGGTTTTTGGTATATCCAGAACTTGGTCTTGATATACCTTGGTTTTCTATTGGAACGACTAGCTATATTTTTCCATATTTTTTGCTTGGTTATGGGATCGCCCGGCATAGCGACTATATTTTTCGTAACCAATTAATTAAGTTTTGGTTGGTAATCTTTTTAATTTTATTGTTTTGGCAGCAAGCGTTATGGTTTTTTGATAATGCGTCATTTGCATCGAAACGCAGCCTTTTCGGACTTATGGTTTCGATATTTGGATGTTTGGTGCTTTTTCACTTCCGGCGACCGGTTCGAGGCTTGTCATCGATTGGTTCGTATGCATTTACGATCTATTTATATCAGGGGTTCGGAACATCCATTGGTAGAAGAATTGCTGGCTACTGCCCTGACTTTGGACCCCACTTTTACTTTTTCCTTGTGCTCGGAATAGCGCTATTATTTGGTGTTTTAGTCGAGGTTATGTTCTCGCGTGTGCCAAAGCTAAAGACGCTAATGCTAGGCTTGAAAGGACGATAGTTTTCGGAGGTATGTTCGCGCTCCCAACTTGATCATATTCTTATTAAGAAAAAATGGATCAGATAGTGACAGGGAGCGTGTTTGCGTGTTCTGTGAGTTGTTTGGTGGAAACGTGAAGGAGGCATCCACTAGGGGATCGCTGCCCGAGTTTCTTAGAGTCGGGGATGTTAACCTTAACCCAATACAAGTAAGTGTGAACTGTGAAGTTTATGGTGCTTTCGACATGGAGCTTAGCAGTAAATTTTTGGCTAACAAGGAACTATCTTGGTGTGTAGAAACAGGGAGCAACCTATGAATAGTGAACGGAAACACATTCTACTCGTCGTCCGCTGGCCAGTTGGAGGGATTCGTACCTTTTTAAAGTACCTAATTGCCTTTTTCCCGGCGGAAAATTACCGTTTTTCTGTCATAGGAGTTTCGACCGAGGGAATGGGGGCGCTCAGGGAAGAGCTAGGCGACCTTATCGAAAGATGGGTGTTGATTCCTGCAGATGGGAGGGTGGTGCTTAGGCTTTCTATGGAAGCTAGGTCACTTTACAAGCAGTATGAATTTGATGCAGTCCATGCCCATGGCTTCACGTCAGTCATCGCTTGTCTTTTCTTGGGGCTGACTTCTCGCGCCCGGTTCATCTGCACGTCGCATGATGTCCTTAATCCTCAACAGTTCCGTGGTGCGAAAGGCTGGATTCGACGGGCTATCTTGGTGGCTGCGCTGGCTCGTTGTAGTGTCGTGCATTCTGTGTCTCATGATGCCGAAGCAAATCTTCTTTCTGAGTTTCCTGCGGTTCGGCGCAAGAGTAGGGTGATATCTAATGGTGTTAACGTCGAGCTGTTCTCAGCCGCTCAGCCTGTAGATCTTCATGCAGCCCATGGTATTGATCGGGATGTAAAAATCGTGGGCTTTTTCGGCAGATTTATGGGGCAGAAGGGTTTTAAATACCTAATCGGCGCCATCGAGTCGCTTGCGCACCAGGACGATGCCCCGCCGCTCCATGTTATTTGTTTTGGTTCCGGAGCGTTTATCCGTGAGGAGCAGATTGAGATCCGGCGCAGAGGGTTGGAGTCTTCGTTCACCTTTTCCCCGTTTATTCCCGATGTATCCGGTGCGATGAAAGGCTGTGACCTGATTGCCATGCCGTCTTTGTGGGAAGCCTGTCCGCTTCAGCCTATGGAGGCTTTGTGTGCTGGTGTTCCGTTTGTTGGTACAGACTGCATCGGTTTGAGAGAAGTTCTTTTCAATACGCCAGCGATTGTGGTTAAGTCAGGGGATGCAACAGCTTTGGCGAACGGAGTGCTTCAGTGTCTGAAGCTTGGGCGGGAGCCATTTGAAGCATTTTCTGGTGAGGCCAGGGAACGGTTTAATGTGTGCCAGACAGCCTCCGGCGTATACGATATGTATGAAAAGGTACTGAATTAAATGGGGTCGCGCCTGGGGAATAATGAAAAGCGGTTAGGGGATATTGCAGAACGAGAAACCAGGCTCGCCTTCATCCTTTTCCTCGTGTATCTGGTCAGCTTCTTCATACGCTTACCTGCAAGAATTCCGCCCCTGGGGATGATTCGTTTTGATTTCCTGTTAGTCGGGGGCATCACTTTTCTTATTCTGACGAATAAGGCCACCAAAGGATCGCGGCTTGACGACGCGTCAAAGTACTTGTTGGCCATTCTTGGTTATTCCATTGTTACCCTACCTCTGGTGCAGTGGCCAGGCTCCGTGATCAACAACGGGATGATGGAGTTCATCAAAGGCGCGATATTCTATTTCTTTACAGTTAATTTGGTGACCAGCGATCGCCGCCTGAAGTGGGTGATTGGCGTGTTCGTCGGCTGTAATCTGATTCGTATCCTTGAACCCCTTTTTCTTAACGTGACGACGGGATACCTAGGGTCTGCAACTCATCTTGGCTACGGTGACATGGCTGGCCGCTTGGCGGGCGCACCCTCGGACACCATAAACCCGAATGGATTAGCCTTTGTTATAGCTACTGTAATTCCTTTTCTACATTACGTATTCGCACCTTCCGGAAAGAAGGCCTTTGCGATTTACCTGATGTTGGTTCCGGTGCTGTTGTACACAATGGGATTGACTTTGTCCCGGTCGGGGGTACTTGCGCTTGGTATCATTGCCTTTGGCATCTGGCTGAAAAGTACCCGCAAAATGCTGTTGGTCTTCTTGGGATTAGTGGGTTTAGCAATTATCTTCGTTAATCTGAGTGATGTTCAGAAAGACCGATACCTTTCCATAGTCAGCGATGATGCTCGACAATCTGCGACAGCCCAGGGGCGGTTTGATGGCTGGACATCCGATTTTAAGGTCGCGTTAAACCGCCCGATAATTGGCCATGGACTTGGTACTTCGCGCGAAGCGAACTGGAACGTTGCCGGGAAGGACCAGATTTCACACATTCTATGGGCGGAAATCTGGCAAGAGATCGGGTTGATAGGGCTGGTGCTTTTCTCGTTGTATATGCTCGCCATGATCAAGAACTTCCGGGAAGCTGGCGTTCTAATCAGGCAGCACTTGTCGACCGATGACTTTCTCTACCGGGCGAACCAGGCAATGCAGGTTTGGTTGCTGATGAACCTGCTGTTCAGTCTGGCCAGTTACGGGCTCAAAAGCTACGAGTGGTATTTGTTTGGTGGTCTGTCGGTAGTGCTGTTGCAAGCGGTTAAGACAAGAATAGCGCTCGCAAAAGAACCGATTGGTGACCAGGAGCTGAAGCCAGATGCGGGCCGTTTCCCGTTGGCCCGCCGACTCAGATAATCATGTCGGCCGAACGGTATCTTAAGCCGTCATTGTATAGTTAGTTCCGGTTGGAGCCAGCTCCGCGCAGTGTCAGTTTAATACCTTGTCGAAAATCATGGTTGAGATCCGATAGCGATCGAGGTGGGAAGGTCTCCCTGTATAAGTTTGCTGCTGAACGTAGCTGGCCTTTGTTAATCAAGCAGGTTTGAAGGTCTCGTTGATATCTGAGAACCCGCTTTTGGAGCCTGTGCTTAAGGCCGGGATCCGTCTCGTCGTTTGCGAGTGACTGTCTGCTTAGGATGAGGTTTCGCAACATCCGCTCGGAGTCTGCACTCATGTTCGTGTCATGAAGCCTGCGTTCAAAACCGATCTCCGGCATTACGACCATCGCCCCATTGGCAGCAACCCGGTAAATCAGGTGGAAATCCTCACATGCCTTGAGTGTGGTATCGAAGCCACCTTGTTCCCTGACATACTCAGATCGAAAAAGCGGCGACGAGGCTATCGTAAAATTCTCATCAATCAATATGTTTCGGGATTCAAGGGTACCTAATCTAAAACTCGGCGTGTGGAGATTTTCAGTATATTGGTTGAGAGAGGGGCAGCTTGCGAAGTGGTCGCTTGAGCGGCTATTTCCCGTGAAATTACAATAATTAATGACACATAACGCGGCGCCTGGATCGGTCTCCATTTCTCGCACCTGATGCTCAATCTTTTCGGGGAGCATGATGTCATCGGCGTCAAAAAACGTTAAGTAGCTTCCTTTGGCTAATGCCAGGCCGTGGTTGCGAGGGGATGCGCAGCTTCCGCTGTTTTGCTGGAAAACATATCGAACACGTGGATGAAGTGCGTTTACGATCTCCGCTGTGCGGTCGGTTGAGCCGTCATCAACAACAATAATTTCAAGTTCGGGATAGCTTTGGTTGAGAATGCTGTTGAGCGTTTCTTCAATGTATTGCTCTGCGTTGTAGGCTGCGATTATCACAGAAACCAGCGGCTTTTCCATTTTATATACCCGGGCTGTCCTTGATTGATTCGTGTTTATATCAATGCTTTTAGTCGACGAGTTGGAATAATTTTACGTAGCTCGCATTTTTCTTCTTTCGAGAACCCAAGCTTCAGCGCGCATAGCGCAGTGAGAGCTGACATGCCAAGGCCGTGGATTGCTATGTCGGAATAGGTGTCTGGCTGAACATGATTCCTCATCCAGGCAAAGTAACCAATCAATGGCAGGCTGGCAGCCAAAATGGGCCTGACCATGCAGCGGTAATAATTCACCGTCGGCAGCCCTATAGAACTGCAGGCAAAGTAGGGTAGTACAAACAGGCGCAGCAACAGCAAAGGAACCATGGTGCCAAGGGCTACGCCAATAAGGCCAAGATACTGAACCAACACAAGACTGAGCGCCAGATTCAGTGCTACTTCAATCACGTCAATTTTAGCCACTATGCTATGTTTGTTGGCGGCATACATGGCGGAATTTAGAGGGTGATTCGCAAAGCCGATCATGCGCCCTACGAGCAATATCACCATTACCCAATACGCCTCTGTGTAGCTTGGCCCCATCCAGCGATGAATAAACGCCTGCCCGAAGATTACGAGCCCTCCACCGGCTATCAGTGCCAGTACCAGGTTAAGGCGGGTGATAAACAGAAGTTTATTATGCAGTTCGGTGTTGTCTTCCCGGGCATGGTAGCCAGTGAATATGGGAACAAACATGTTGGTGGCCTGGCTCAGGAACTGGGCCACATAATCGACAAGCCGAAGGCCAATGGCGTAGGGCGTCACGCTGGCAGCCGAGAGAAAGCCAGCGACCACAAAGTTATCAACGTTGTTGCGCATCTGATAGGCGATGGCAATAACAAACGACCAGGCGCTGTATTGAAATAGCTCCTTGCCGTTGGCGCGAGAAGCCAGGCGTCGGGATATCCGCAGTGCAGGAAAGGCTGCCCTGCAAATAAAGAAGTACAAAAGGTTGGATAGACGTGCCGTGCAGAAGGTAATCACGGCCAGGGCAATAATGCCGTAGCCCTGGGAGATGAACCACCAGGTAAGAGCGGCACCGATCAAGGTCATCGCGATACGGGTGAGCGCAACCTGGTGGAACTTCAGCTTGGCGCTTGCCACTCCCGCCAGGGCGTTGAAAGGAAATTCTAACGCTACAGATACACCGATGATAAGTACCAGAATCTGGATAATATCTTTGCTGTCAGGATCGTCGATAAAGGCGCGAGCGCCGTAACTGGCCCCAATGCTAACCAGGACAATTACAAGCGCAATGACGGAGTAGATGAGCAGCGCGGTATTGATGGTGACGTTGGCCTGGTGGTCATCTTTAAGGCCGAACGATTGGCTAACGTAACGAGTGACTGCACTGGCCATGCCCATGTCGAAAAGATGGTAAGCCGCAGCAAGGCTGCCAACCACTGTCCAGATTCCATACCAGTAGTCCCCGAGCTCATGGATCAGGAATGGCATCATGAAGAAGGCAACCACGATGCTGACAAAGGTTTGCGAAACCCGTGTCACAGAACCTTTCAAGAGTGAGATAGCGGTAGACACGTTAACTACTGGATGTTGATTTAAGCTGTTTGAGTTGGCTCAGCACACCGGCAGGCAGGAGTGACAGAGAAAAGTAGAACAGTGTTCGGCGATCCAGACGCATTTTCATGGCCTTGAGGAATGACCTGCGGGCTTCTGGCATCCGGTATTGAGAGAAGTAGGAGTAACCCGCTTCAAAATAATAGCGGCCTATTTTCCGATCCAGCAACGCCAGAGAGCCCGAATCGCCCTGGTGGTATACCTTCATTTTTTCAATACAGGCAATGAGCCCGGGTGCGCGTTCTTCAATACTGCGGAGAGAGATGCTGCCCGAGCGTACGCGGTATTGGTGATAGATGCCGGGAATGTAGAGGAAATCGTACTGACTCGCGACGGCCTGCCACATCAGGAAATCGTCAGAGTTACGCACCTCTTCGTCAAAATAGCCCACATGATCGAAGACCTCGCGGCGGATGGCAACGCCTGAGGTGCCCAGGTAGTTTGATGCCGCAAGCCCTTTGAGTGCATCTTTCGCGGAAATCAGAAAGCTGTCTTCAGACACCTGCTGTTTGGGCAGCCCGGTCAACGTATGGTAGGGCGCGAGGAAATCCGGATTGATGACATGGCCAGATTCGTCAATGCAGCAAAAGCCGGTAAAAGCCAGGCCTGCTGTAGGTGCCTCTTCCAGGCGATCGATTGTTTTCTGGAGTTTGCCGGGGAGCATCACGTCATCTGAATCAAAGATAAAGATGACGTCTCCGCAAGCGACACGGATCGCCCGGTTTCTCGGTGCAGCCGGGCGGCCGCTGTTTGCCTGGTGGAGGTATCGAATTCGTGGATCATCAAAGGTTTGAATGGTAGCGGCTGTACCATCCGTAGATCCATCGTCGACAATGATCAGTTCAAAATCCTTGAACGATTGTTCAAGGATTGACTGAATAGTTTCAGCTATATACTCCTCAGCGTTGTACGCTGGGATAATGATTGATGTTTTCGGCATTTGCGTCCCTGCCACTGCATGTCTTGCGACTGGTCAGGGAAGTATATCGCAAATGCCTGCCGGTCAGAACCTCATCGCTTCCATGGAACTCGTGAATGATGAACCTGCCACTATGCCGCCGCCCATGATATAAACGGTGTTGCCGATCGTCGCTGTGGCGCCGCCGTGTTTGGGGGTGGGCACTTTGGTTAACGTGCGCCAGGAGTTGGTGACAGGGTCGTATTCTTCATTCTGTTCGAAAACACCAGAAGAGACGCTGGCATTGGTCTCACCTCCAGCGACTTGGGCTTTTCCGTCGATAGTGCCGACGCTCATGGAACGTCTTCCGGTTGGCATGGGCGTGCGTTCAATCCAGGTATTGCTGGCCGGGTTGAACATCTCCACAGATTTCATTTCTCCCAGAATGGTGGTGCCATCCGCTAGCCGATTACGGCCGCCGAACACGTAGATATTGCCGTTCAGGACAGCTGAGCCTGCATTGTCTCTGGGGTTTGCCAGCGATGGCGCCGTGGACCATGTGTTGGTGCCGGGGTTGTAGATTTCCACGGTGCTGAGCGATGCGCCAGTGCCACTCATTCCACCGAGCACGTAGATCAATCCGTCCAGAACCTGTGCGGTAACGCCGCCCCGGGCGGTGGGCATATCGGCCAGCGTTGCCCAGTTATTGGTTGAAGGGTTATACACAGCCGCATTCGATACCGCTCCGGAGAACGGCCCGGTAGCCCCACCAAACACGTAGAGTTTGCCGTTCAGAGCTACAGCGGCAGCGTCCTCGACAGCGGGGCCGGGCATATTCGCTCCCTGGCTCCAGGCATTGGTGGTCGGGTCGTAAATCCAAAGTGTGCTCAGGTGCCCAGAGCTGTTCTTGCCACCCACCGCGTAAAGCTTGCCATCCAGCGCGGCACCGGCTGCATCCAGCACAGGCATTGGGGCCGGGGCTTTGGCTTCCCAGCAGCCAAGGCTGACGGGGCGCAAAGCCGTCACCTTGCCACCGCCAAATTCCCCAACAAATATGTCGCCCGACGGGTTACTGGCCATTGGCAAAGGATCGTTGAAGCCGGTTATGAGTGGCGCGCCCTCCAGAGCAGACTCCCCGGTGGCACCCAGCTTAACTCTGAAAACATCGTCGCCAATGGAATAGTTGGTGATGAGCAGTTGGCCATTGAGAAAGTCGCCAACGCACCCGGTGGCGCCATCGTACTCAATGATGGCATTGGATGACTTGTGATCGCCCAGGTTAAAGATCGGCGGCTCGTAGTTTATTGGTGCGGCCACACCCTGGAATGATCCATCCTTGAAAACGCATTCTTCCCGGTAGGGGTTTGGGTGGCCGTAATATTTGCCTTCTTTGATCAACAGCAGAATGTCTGGCTGCGTTCCTGGGTTGTGGCCTCCAGTCAGGTAACTGGCGGTGCTACCGAATCCGAAGCAGGCGGGGGTGGGGCTAGGGGGGAAAGTGCCAGATACGCCCAGCCCGTTATCTGTTGCATACATGTTGCCGTTGCTATGGAAAACAAAGTCATAACTGTTGCGAAGACCGGTGGCGTAAGTCACAACATCGCATGGCGGCGGGCCGAAGATGTCCGAAGCGTTATGGCAGTCGCCATCGAACCCTGCTGCGAATACGTCAGCGACAAGAATGGCGGCGCTGAGCGGTTGCTCCTCCATTTGCCCAAACTCGGTGTTGGCCTCATTGGGTGCGCCAGCACCGGTATTGCCTCCCATCGCGATGTATAGACGATTGTCGTCAGGGCCGAAGTGAATGGAATTGATTGAGTGGTTGGCAATGGCCCGGGGCAGGCCAGTGATTACATGCTCAACGGAGGCAAAGTTTGCCCCGTGGAGACGAGAGACCATACCCGAATTCGGTTCACCGTTGTCCACGGAGGGGCTGGAGTGGGCAACCCAGAGTTCAACATCCTGAGCGGTGGAGTTGGGCGAGGTGGTAATACCCAGTGTCAACCTTGGTCCTATCTGATTAATCAAGGAGTTGATGACCTGTTCATTGATGACGTTCAATTCGGAATCAAAAGTAAACGCCCTGATAGTGCCAAACAGCTCGGTTACGTATAGCCTTCCATCCGGTGCCCAGACCATGGAAGTCGGATAACTCATGTTGTGGCTCTTTCTCAGGAAGTCTACCCCGGAGTCGGGTGCCAGGGGGCCATCGCCTTCCTGAAGCGTAAACTCATTAAAGCGATAGGTTCTGGGGGCGCTGGCGTGTCTATGGGTGGCGAAGATACCTGCAAAACTGCGGGTTCCTATTTCCGGATCTATGCCAGCAGCATCGAAGCTGAAGAACTCATCAGGCGGCAAAAGCGTTTCGAGTTTGTAGGTGGTTCCCCCGTTGATACTGTAATTCAGTTCAACGCTTCTGTTGTAGGGGTTGACCGTCATCCCCAATCGAGCGTTGGAACCCACCAGGCCAGTAACGCTGACATTTTTTTCAACAACTTTTTTGCCTGCAAGCTCCATTAAATAATGCAGCCTTGCCCCCTTGGGCTCTGAGAGCACCACAAGCTTAATGTAATTGTCCTCGTTGTTACCGAACCAGAGACCGGCCTGTTCATACTTTCCAGTGCCCTGGGGGACATCCAGAATCTGGGTGGTAATACGGGTGATCTGGTTAGGTGCTGCAAAGCCGACGCCAAGGGCGTTGTCCAGTGAGTTGTTCCCCTCAAACTGAATACCCGCTGTGGTGGTCAGTTCGAGGTAGCCCTGGAGGAAGTGCATTTCGAGATTCTCTGGCATATAACCAAGGCCAGCACTCGGTTTATCAATCCAGGTGAATCCGGTGCCCCAGCCATTGCGATCCATCAGGAAGCCCTGGCTCTCGGTGAAGCTCAGTTGGTAAGGCAAGCTCACCCGGACATCCGTGCAGGTTACGGGGGCACATTTGTCGCTACTGGTGAGGTTCAGTGTGACAGGTACATCCTCTGAACTGCTGCCGGAGGTAACCGTCAGGATTGCACTGTAGTTACCCGGAGCCAGACCACTGCCATCGGCAAAAACGGATATTGTCTGGGGCGTCGTGCCGGTGCTCACCGAGGTAGATAGCCAGGGCATGCTGGTACTGACATTAAAGCTCTGATTACCGCCGCTGGAGTGGCTGATTTCCAGGGATTGGGAGCCTGCAGGAACGCCAGGTTCACCGCTGAACGCCAGGAATGTCGGTGACACGAGAATGCCGGGAGAGCCTTCGGTAATGGTGAGCGTGTAGGGCAGTTGGCTAGAGCCATAGCCGGTGGCGGTGGCTGTAATCACACCGGAATATACACCAGCGCTCAAACCAGCCGGGTTGGCCGTTACGGTAATGGTCGCTGGTGTGGCACCGGAATCAGCGGTTGCCGACAACCAACCAACGTTGGAGCTCAATTCGAAAAGTGCCCCGGAGTTATCGCTGGCGTCAAGAGCGGTTGTGCCGGAGATGGGCTCCGGGTTGTCGATATGCCTCGATCCCGCTAATGATGATGGGCTGAATCCAAGCGTCGCGATATCGTTGGCGACATCGAAGAAACTGGTAACTTCGTGGGTGGAGCCGTCGGCCATGCGAACAACAGCTGTAACTGTGTGAGTGCCGTCTGGCAGGACGGTGCTGTTATACGGATAAGCTGTATCGTTGGGCGCGGTGCCGGCCATGTCGTAGGGGGCAAGGTTTTCCACCTGGTTAGGTTTGCCAGATTTTTGCGGGTTGTTGATGTAGAAATCTACCCGCGACATTCCGGTTTGCTGAGGCACGAAAACGTATATATCCCCGGCCACGGTGGCGTTTTGTAAGGTTACTGCTGATGAACGATTCGGAGCTGTGCTTACAAAGAGATTGTGGTCCCCGGTTGCCGCAGGGACTATGTCGAGTGAAACCTGCATGACGGCTTTGGTGGCCGTGGCTCCCGACGCTTCGATGGTAGCAGTATATTCACCTGCGGAAAGCCCGGCCGGATTCACAGTCAGCGATATGGAGGCGGGGCTGGTGCCGGCGGTTGGGGACAGGCTTAACCAGGTCGCATTATCTGAGAGCGTGAAATCCGCTGGATTGTTGTTGGAGGTGTCCAGGCTGACGGAAGCGTTCTGGGACGTTGTTGCACCTTCCGGGGCGGAAAATGAGACCGTGGATTCACTGAACGTAAAGCTGGGGGACGCATTGTTGACTGTAAAAATAGCGGACAGTATCTCGTTCGTCCCATTGCTATAGTAGGTTTTGGCGTGAACTGTGTGCTGGCCATCGGGCAAGGAGTTGGTGTCGAAGGCATAAGCCGTCATATCGGGTGCCGTGGCGTTGAAATCGAAGGGCGCCACACGCTCGATCAGCCTTGGTGTTCCCGAGGGAGTGGTGTTGAGATAAAAATCAACCTGTTTTACGCCGGTGTCTGGGGTGGTGAATATGTAGGCCAGGCCGTTGGTTTCCGTGCCATCAAGCGGTACGGCTGCGCTTCGATCAGGTGCCCCGCTGAGCATGAGGGTAGTTGCGTTCGCAGCTCCGAGTGTAAGACCCAAAAGAGCAATGATCAGGGTGAGTTTTAGTGTTGTTGTAATACCTTGCTTGCTTGACCGGAACGCACTCATAATCAGGCCTCCTGACGAAAAAAACACGCCACGGAGAGTGCAGCATCAAAAGTGCCAGAGGCCTACTTAAACCGTTAATACAGTGTGATAAGCTGACATTTAACTCGCGGATATTACAGGCCTGTAAGGTTTTTCGACATTGATGTGTTTGGCGTCGTTCCAGCAAGCAGGTGGATCAAGGAAGACAATGCAGTGAGCCTATTTCAGACCGATGCGTGGCAAAGATCCTGGTGGCAAACCTGGGGTGATACCGAAGGCTTTTCCCTAGTTCGCGCGGCGGCTTCCGGGGCCTCCGGCCTCTACCTTGACTCCTACCGATTCAAGAACCTTGTTCCCGTCCAATGCCTACAATTTGTCGGAACCAATTATCGTAGGCTTTCAACCCCCCGAACTGAGTACAACACGTTTGGTTTGGCTGATGATGAGCCAGATGTTGAGCTTGCCAGGCTACTCCATTGTTGTTCCTGGTCAGAAGCCGTATTTCGTGACATCTACGAGGGTTCCGGCGACCACAAAGCGTTGTTGGCCATGGCCGGCCGGGAAGGCTGGCTTGTTCGTGTTGTTGCCCGTGACAGGGCTTTTTCTGTTGATACTCAGGATCATTTTGAGTCTTACCTCAGTTCGTTGGGTAGTAATACACGTTTGCGCTTGTTTAACCGGCGTAAGGTGCTGGAAGGGCTTGGCGGTGTTTCGCTCACAAACTATTGGCCGAATGCCACGGATGAATTCTTTGAGACTTTGAACGAGTTCCATCAACAGCGCTGGGGAACTCCCTGTTTTAACGAACAGAGCTTGTCGTTTCATAAGGGATTTCTGGCCGGAGTCGAGCGGGAAGGGGGGCAGCCTGATCTGTCGGTGCTGAGTTCCGCGGGCAGGGTGATATCGGTGCTTTACAACGTAAAGTTTCAGGGTACTGTGTACAATATTCAGTCAGGTTACTTTGAGCAGTTTCACCGTAAACTGGCTCTGGGAACCCTGCACCTGGGATACGCCATTGAGAATGCATTCAGCGATCCTGAATGCCGGGGCTTCGACTTGCTTGCCGGTGGCGGAAAAAATGAGAACTATAAAAAACGCCTTGCCACTAATGAAACACCCCTGGTTTCAATCATGTTAGTGCGTGGCAGGCTGGCAAAATTTCTATACAGGTTAAAGCGATGAGTGCGGCGAACATGGAACGTTGTCCTGAAAGACGGGTTATGAACGGAGCGCTGCCGTTGGGCGTGGTCGCAATTCTTGCGCTTGCCCTGTGGCCAGCCCTGCATGTCTTGGGTGCGCGTTGGCTGAAGTTTGATGAATCCTATTCCCATGGCTTCCTGGTGCTGGTTGTAAGTGGTTTTCTATGTGTCCAGAAATGGTTTGTTCGGCGGCCGGTGGTTGGGCTTTATCCCTGGTGGCTGATTCCGCTTGCCCTGGCTGCCTTGGGCTACCTGGCCGGCTCCCTGTTGCTGATTGAAGCATTGCAGCAGATTGCCATTATTCCGCTTTTGATCGGAGCGTTGCTGCTGATCTGGGGCTGGCGGCAAACGTCGGCATTTTTCCTTCCGATCGGGTTATTGTTGTTCACTTTGCCAGTCTGGGATTACCTCTCCTGGTCGTTACAGCTGGTCACCGTAGCCGTCAATCAGTTCCTGTTATCCTTTCTGGACATCGAGTTTGTAGTTGAAGGTATTTTCGTGTTTTTTCCTGGGGTCGGTGCTTTCGAGATTGCGCATGGCTGCTCAGGATTACGCTATCTGCTTGTGGGGCTAACGCTGTGTACGCTTTATGGCGAGTTGAACTATCGGACTGTTCGAAGCCGTGTCTTGCTGATCGCGGCCGGAATCGCTCTTGCCCTCGCGGCTAACTGGATACGGGTTGTTGTCATTATCTATATTGGCTATGAGTCCAATATGACGTCGTCTTTGATCGACGAGCATGATTTTTTTGGTTGGTGGGTATTTGCCGGAACACTTGTGCCGCTGTTCTTCTTCGCGAGGGCCCTCGAAAACCGGGAGCGGAGCTCGAACAACACGGTTACCGATAGTGTGGATACTCAAAAACAGACTGACCAACCAGGCTGGCCGGTTGTCGTTGGGGGTGTGGTCGTTCCAGTGTTGTTGTTGGCTGCGGGCTCATGGTACCTGGAACTGCGTAATCACTCAGCAGTCATGACGGCGAACGGCCGGCAACCAGCACCCTTGGTGGATACATCCCGTTGGATGCCTGTGTTTCAGAGTAACCTGAAGGGTTGGAGCCCGTCTATACAGCGCCCTGACCGCTCTCACGTCAATGTTTATCGAGACCGTACGCTGGCGGCAGAAACGCCTGAGTCGCCGGTTGAAGTACTCGTTGGCCTTTACACCTATGATTTCCAGCGCCCAAACGCAGAAGTGGTGCAGTATCGGAACCGGCTTTACCCCGGGGGGGCGCTTATTCCGGAGAAAAGCTTCGATGTGGATGCCGGATCGGGGCTCACACTCAAAGGTATGACACTGAGATATCGTCAGAGTGAGGAGCGCCTTCATATTGTGTACGGGTATTATGTTGAAGGCCGCTGGGAAACGAACGAATTGCTTGCGAAACTTGCACAGTTACCCGGTATATTCAATGCGCGAAGCGATGCCTCTCTGGTCATCGTTGGAGTATCATGCTCCCGCTGTGACGGCCCGAGCGTTCTGGAAGAGCTGCTTCCTGACGTACGGGCCCGAGCCCAGGCTTACCTCGACCAGTTGGCAGACCAGTTAGAGCAGAAATGATGTTCCCACCGGCTACTGAACGTTCACAGAGACCGGGGTGGATGGCGCGCTACTGAGGCCTGAACTGTCCACCACTCTAATGGTGAAGTACCACGTCCCGCTGGACAGCCCAGAGAAACTGTAGGACGTTTCAGGACCGTCAACCTGTTGCTCTCGATCAAGTGTGGTCTCGTTCATTCCGTAATTAATGATGTAGTAGTCAATTTCACTCAGGGAGATTGATGACCCGTCCATCCTTGTGGAGGGGGCTGTCCATGACAGGGTCACTGTTCCCTCAGAGGGAGGCGGTGGTGTGCTTGCTTCCGGCTCTGTTGCGTCAGGTTGGGCATCGGTTTCGACGGTTTCAAGGGTGAACGGATGTACGCCCGTCTCGTAGGCTTGCAGGTTGGTGATGCCGGAACTGTTATTGATCTGGTTTGCATCATTTATCCATGGGTTGAGGCCATTCCGCAGTTCCCAGGTATCCGGAATGCCATCGCCATCGGTGTCCAGGGAATGACTGGTTGTCGGGTCTGGCGTGGTAACTGTTGCCTGTGTTGAGAGGGTTTGGCCGGTTGTCAGGTTGGTGGCTACGTAGCGGGCCTCGGCATTGCCTACGTTTTCGAAATACTCGATGGTGAGGTTCAGTCGCTCGCCTGCATCAAGGTTTCGGTCGTAGCTGAATGAAGTGGTTGGGTGCTCGGTCCAGTCGTCGATTACCATTACACCATTGGCATATAACCGAACACCGTCGTTGGTGCTGACCGTAAACCGATAGTTGTTGGTTCCGCTTTCATGGGGGGCGGTAAATATCCCGCTCCATCGGATGCTGAATTGATCCTCTGGCAGATCTGAATGAGGTTGCCCACGGCCCCAATTAAATGCGACGGATTCATCAATCCGAGTGAAAACGAATTGTTCGAATGATGTGCCGATGTAGTACTGGCCGCCAAATCCAGGCACGTACTCCGGCTCAGCTGGTGCCGGATAATCCTCTGGATCCAGAGGGTTAGTGCCTGCCAGGTATTCCTCGAGCACGCTGAAGCCGTCGCCGTCGAGGTCAGTATTGGCATCACTGGGGTCCAGTGGGTCCAGGTTATACGCATACTCGTACCCATCCGGGATTCCATCGCCATCACTATCCGGATTGTTGGGGTCGGTGCCGAGCATAAACTCATCCAGCGCCGTTAGCAGATCGCCATCGGCATCGGACATTGCATCGGATGGGTCGGTAGGGTCAAGGCCGTGAATGATTTCCCAGTTATCGTAGATGCCGTCCCCATCTTCATCCAGTGGCGGGTAGTCCGGGTTGAAGCGCAGGCCTTCGCTGCCATCCAGAAAACCGACGCGATACCCCATGGAGTAGGCTTCCTCGGTACTCAGATCTGTTGGTGTTGAAGGGCGGGCGAAGGAGTGCAGATAATTGCCGTCAATGATCTGGCGGCTCATTCCGGGGCCCTCCCATGCAACGTCAAAATGGTCGCCACCGCCGCCTTCTTTGTGCCGAATCTCAAAGTAGTATTTCTGGCCACCGGTGAGGGTTTTGTATGCTGAAGTCTGCGAGGCGTATTTGCTGTAGTCACCCGATCCCGTCCAGCCAGTCACGGACGCTGTTAATTCGATGCCCTCGGGACTAGAGGAATTACTAAGCCAAAGTTGTGTTTCATCGTCACCTGCCACAAAGAAACGATACTGGCCGTCGGTGGGAGGCTGAATATAACCCCTTACCAAAGAGCCGTAGGCATCGGCTCGGTTGGCCGGGGCTTTCAGACTGAAAAGCTCCAGAACCTGGTCGGGATTGTCGGGATACTTTTCCTGGCCGACCAAGTCGCTTACTTTCGAGCCTGAAATGCCGTCAAAGTAGTGAACTTCAACTTTGCCGCGTTCACTGATCTCCGGTAACGCGGCGGTGGGGGGCAGTTTATCGATATCCCTGTATTGCCAGCTTTGGCACCCACTAATCAGAAGAACGGCGCTGCCTAACCCAAGTACCTTGACGATAGCCATGCTTCACCCACCTTCCTGGAAAATGATTCAGTGAGTAAAGTATTGTGTCATTGTGTGGTTGCTGCCACTTTGCACTAGGAACGTTTTGCTATGTCCCTCCAGCGCTTATAGCTTTGCACTCTGTCACGCGCCGGCATCCATTTTCGCCAGTATCCTCCGGGCGTCATCGTCCCGACCGGTCGCGCGGTAGGCTTCCACCAGATGCATGGCGATCTCCCGAGAGGTTGGGTCAAGTTCGTGGGCTTTTTCCAGTACCTCAAGGCTCCGTTGGCGTTCACCGGATTCAAACAGTATCCAGCCGTAGGTGTCGACCACGGCAGCGTTGTCTGGCACCAGTTCGTAGGCGGCCCGGGCGGTGTCCATTGCCCGGTCATCACCGGCTTCGTAATACAGCCAGGCCAGATTGTTAAGCACCACCGGGTTGTTAGGGCTCAGGGATACCAGTTGCTCGTAGCTTGCCTTCGCTTTGTCCTGTTGGCCCTGTTGCTGGTATTCCATGGCAAGGCCAAGCATCAGGCGGGTGTTGTTGGGGAACTGGTTGATGGCACTCTCCAGTGCCTCCAGTGCTGCGGTAGGCTGGCCCGCGTTACTGAGGGCGCGAGCACGGGCCAGATGCAATTCAGGCGTATTGCGCTTGGTCAGGGCTAGTTGATAAAGCTCAGCGGCTTGCTGGTGCCCGCCCTCGCTCTCATAGTAACTGGCCTCGAGCTGATAAGGGGCAGGGGATTCCGGGTTGTGCTGTTTGGCATCTCTCAGCGCGTCACGGGCGCCGGAGGTATTGCCGTTGCGGAATTCGATGGACGCCACTTTCAGGGCTATATCTTCGTTTTCCGGGAACAGTGCCCGGCCCCGGTTCAGAATCTGCAGGGCCCTTTCATTCTGGCCCCGCTGTGCCATCTGGGTGGCTATGCCTTCATAAACCGTAGCTACCAGGGGCTCTGCGGGGTTGGGTGCATCCTGTTGTGCCCGCTCCATCAGTTGCGCAGTCAGTTCATCGGCTTCGCTGGCGTTGTTCTCAATTAGTGCTGTTTCAAGCAGGATCAGTTTAGGACCGGTTGCATTGGGGTTGTCATCCCGAATACCGCGCATGAGTTCGGTCAGTTCGTCACGAGGCAGGATATTGGCAATGGCCTGCAGGGCGCCACGGTGGTCCGGCCCAAGTTTTACCGCGCGAACGTAATAGTCCCGGGCGGTTTCCGTGTTGTCCCGCATGCGGGCGAGGTTGCCCAGCGCCACCAGGGGCGTTGGGTTTTCAGGTGCCGCTTTACGGGCTGTTTCAAAATAGGTTTCGGCTTCATTGATGCTGCCGGTGTTACCTGCCAGATTACCTTTGGCTAGCAGGGCTTCTACATTGGTGGGTTCTTTGCGTAGCCAGTTATCGAGAGTTTTGTGGGCGGCATCCGGGTTGCCGGCGGCCATCTGGGACTGGCTGATGAGCAATGTCGCCTGTGATGCTTCAGGGGCACTTTCTCCGATCTGGCGTGCCTGGTCTATGGCGGCCTGGTAATCATTTCGCTGGGCAAGGTAGGTGGCATAGCGAAGTCGAAGGTTGCTGTTGCCCGGCTGAAGCTCAAGGGCTCTTTCGATCAATTGGCGGCCACTTTGGTCATCGCCGCTGGCGAGGGATGCAATACCGACCAGAGCGAGAGTTTGTGGGTCATTGTCTCGGTCGTCCAGATTGTCCAGAAGCGCTTTGGCGCCCTGGGGGTCTCGCATGGAGATCCTGGTTGCTGCCAGTAGCTTGCGAACCCCCTCGGCATCGTTCATATCTGCCAAAGGTTCCAATAGGCGTGACGCTTCTTCAGTACGGCCCTGGCGGAAACGGATAACGCCCAGCATCAGGGCACTTTGCTGGTGCCCCGGCGCCTGGTTCAGCACTTCCTGTAAAAAGCGAGCAGCGGTATCGAGATCTCCATCGTTATAGGCGGCGGCTGCAGCCTCAAGGTTACTCTTGATGGTTCCGGGCCCGGACTTGGCAAGGATTTCCTCATAAACAAAGGCTTCTGCCGACTTGCCTTGCTGGCGAAGAACCGTTACCAGAGCTGAGATGGTCTGGTACTTTCGGTAAGTCATCACGTCGTACTGGCCAATAGTTTCCAGTGCGCGGATATAGTTTTGCTCTGCCTCGGCCCATTGTTCCTGTGAGTGGGCGAGCTGTGCTTTCCATAGCCAGATGTCTTCATGGTCAGAATCAATGGTTTCTGCCTGGCTGAGCAGTTCGCGGGCTTTGGCAATGTCGCCCCGGGCGGCGGCGATTCTGGATAATCCGACGGCGGCGGTGACATTCTGATCATTGCGTTGAAGGGCGTCAGTATAGGCTGTCTCGGCCCGATCAAAATCGCCGGCCGATAACCAGGCCTGGCCCCTCAGGTTATCCGCCTTGAGTTCCTGGTCCCGAGAGGGTGAGGCGACCTGATCCAGCGCCTGGACAGCCTCTTCGGTTTTTCCCTGCAATATCCTGGATTCCGCGCGGATTAACGCGGCCTGGTTCATCTGGGACTGGGTAAGGGCGTCTTCGGACCGGTTCTCCAGGAACTGGTCAAGCTGGCGCTCGGCGTTAACGGCATCACCTGCGGTCAGCAGGTTGTTGATGATGACGAAGTAGGGATCAACGCGCTCAGGTTGCATCTGGATGGCGCTGCGAGCCTCGATAGTGCTCGCTCTTAACTCCCCCTGGCGTTGGAAGAACCGCGCCTGGTCAAGGTGGCTGATGTATTGGATGTCATCCTGTGACATGTCCGGCTCGCTGTTGCAGCCAGTCAGGCTCAACGCGATAGCAGCTGAAAGCAGCGACACTCTTACAACGTTACTGATTTTCATGCCCTGTTCCTTCCTTTTCGCGGGGTCTTGTTCTGAATCCGTTGGGGTTGGTCACACACCGCTTGGCGCGGTGGAGGTCTCAATCCGGTATTTGTCTGTGAGGTTATAGAGCGTTGGGCGGGTAACGCCCAGCAGTCTCGAAGCCTGCGCCATATTAAAGTTGCTGGTGGTCAACGCCTGCATGATGGCTTTGCGCTCCGCCGCCTCACGAACCTGGCGAAGGTTGAGCTGGTAATCCGCCTCACAGTTATCGACGGGGAGCACCAGATCTTCTGCGGTAATCCGTTTGCCGTCAGCCATAATGATGGCCCGTTTCACTTTGTTGATCATTTCCCGCACGTTCCCAGGCCAGCCGTAGGCATTAATGGCCTGTACAGCATCTTCGGAGAAACACAGGTTGGGGCGGTCGAGCTGCTTGCCCAGGGTTTTCAGTAACGACTGGGCAATGACCAGAGCATTGCCTTCACGTTCCCGCAGGGCTGGCACATCCAGGGTGATTTCGCTGATCCGGTAGTAAAGGTCTTCCCGGAACTCACCCTGGCTGATCAGATCCTGAACGTGCCTGTGGGTTGCACAGACCACCCGGACGTCTACCGGTATGGGTTTGACCGAACCCACTCGGTCTATCACCCGTTCCTGCAGGAACCGCAACAGTTTTGCTTGCAGGGCCATGGGCATGTCACCAATCTCATCGAGGAACAGGGTTCCTCCGTTGGCACTTTCAATCTTGCCTTTCTTCGATTGCGTCGCTCCGGTAAACGAGCCCTTTTCAAAGCCGAAAAGCTCACTTTCCAGAAGGTTCTCCGGGATGGCGGCGCAGTTTATGGCGGCGAAAGGTTTGTCAGCCCGGTGGCTGAGATCGTGCAGTGCCCTGGCCAGCAGTTCCTTGCCAGTGCCGGTTTCTCCGGTAATCAGGGTAGTAACGTCTGCAGGGGCGACTTTCTCAACCGTACGGCAGATAGCGAGCATTTCAGGGCTGGCGGCAACAATCCCTTTGATACTGGTGCCGTTGCCCTGGCCGGCCAGTTCACGGTTCTCTTTCTCGAGCTCTGCGAGTCGGAACGCGCGGTTGACCACGAAGGTAAGGATGTCGGCGTCCAGCGGCTTCTGGTAGAAATCAGACGCGCCCATGCCAATGGCTTTGACCGCGTTTTCTTTGTCTTCCCGGCCGGTCACCACAATCACTTTGGTCATGGGTGCCAGGCGTAAAATGTCTTCCAGCAGGGCAAAGCCTTCGGAGGCTCCGCCTGGGTCCGGTGGCAGGCCAAGGTCCAGGGTGACCACTTGGGGTTCAAGGCGCCGGAGGGCCGTGAGCGCGGCCTCACGATCTGAGGCAACAGATACGTCAATGTCGTCGCTGAAACACCAGCGCATCTGGCTCTGCAGGCCGGGGTCGTCTTCTACAATCAGTAGCTGCTTCACAACAACACTCAATCCTTTGGTCTGTGTACGGCACGGCTGCCACCATTGGCTGAACCGGCATTTCCATGGTTATGATTCTTAACTGAACATTGACACTTTGCAATGCTGATTCGGAAAAATACCTTCAGGTGACGATTAGTTGACGGTTTTCTGTGGTTGTACGGTTTCCTGAATTGGCGCACTCGGGGCCGCAGCCCGTATTTCGGCTTCAGACGTGAGCAGAGGAATCCTGACAGAGAAGCAAGACCCAACGCCCGGCTCACTGGTAACATCAATATTGCCGCCTAATTCCTGAATGTATTCTCGGGCCTGGTAGGCGCCAATTCCCATGCCGGTAAGGCCCTTGGTGCTCTCGAACGGCTTGAACAGCTGGCTGCGGATAAAGTCGTCGGTCATGCCGGTGCCGGTGTCCTGAATGAAGATCACAACATTGCCTTTGGCGGTTTTAAGGTTGATGGATATGTCGCCGTCTGCCGGGGTTGCATCCTGGGCATTCTGTAACAGGTGGCCGAGCACGCTCCGCAGCTGTTCTTTATCCGCAGACACAAAGATGTTGTCTGGGCTGCCCTGCAGGGAAGGTGCAGGAGCCCGATGGCTGTGATGGGTGATCAGCTCCTGGACCAGTTCGGTCAGGTTTATTGGGCTTCGGTTTTCCTCCGCCGGGCTGGAAGGCTTGCGAATGTGGTCCACGAGGTTGGCCATTTTGCGTACGGCGTGGCCTGTGGTGGCGATCATGTCGTCGATAAACGCTGGGTTGTCCCGATGCTTGGGGGCGTTTTTAACCAGCAGCGACAGCTGCGCAATGAGGGTTTTGAGGTCGTGCACCATGAAAGCCGAGGCTTTGCTCACGGCCTCGAACTGCATGGCCCGCGAGAGGCGGTTCTGGGCATCCATCTGGGCGAGCAGGTTACAGGTCTGTCGGGCTACCACTTTGATCAGGTCGAAGTTTTCCCAGTTCAACTCAACCTTCGAATAGGGGCGCCCCACCATGGCAACGCCGTAAAGCTCGTTGCCAAGGTACAGGGGAATAATCAGCCAGGCGTCTGGGGTGTTGGTGATGGGGTCAGGAATCTCGAGCAGGTTGTAGCGTATCGGGTCGGACCGGTATTCGTTCAGATCAATAATCCACTCCCGATCCGTGAAAAAACGGACCAGTTCCGAATCACTATCGATAATGGTGTATTTGGGTGTGGCGAGGTTCACGCTCGCATTCAGCAGGTAGTCGCCCTGGTCGCTGCGAAGCCAGATGGCGCCAGCGTTGCTCTCCACCAGGCCAGCGAGAATTCGGATCACGCGCTCGGGCAGGGGAGGATCATTGCTCAAATCGGCCAGTTCACGGGTCATTCTCAGCCATTCGTTCCGGTAATCGTACTTGTAGTCGAAAAAATTCTGGCTGATGAACACCATCAGCTTGGCCCGGATTCGCCTCGACAATAACAGGGTGACCAGAAACGCCAGGGAAACGCTGATGAACAACACCTGCATGGCCTCACCCCATGCTCCCCCCAGGGCACGAACGTAGTAGCCCCCAACAGCAAGGAATAACAGGTATCCGCCGGCGAACAGGAATGTGCCCACGTGGAATACTGCGGAGCGCGAAAGCTGGAAATCCACCGGTTGTTTGCGGGTATTGATAATGTTGACGGCAAACAGCGGCATTAACGCAGCGTTGACGAAGCCCCTGGCATTCCAGAACGAATCGGCGACTTTGCCGAACAGCAGGGCATCGGCGTACATGAAGAAGTCAAAGGTGAAGATGGTGGCAACACCAATGCAGAGGTATTTCATGGAGGACCGGCCAAAGCCCGGGGCGTTGCGCCAGATCTGTTCCACCAGTGACAGCCCGAGCAGGGCCAGGGCGATTTGCCCGATGACTTTGGTTTTTCCATCCAGCAGGGCGACGCCAAGGATAAATTCAAGGCTGCCCAGGGTCAGCAGGGTTGCGATCAGTATGAAGAGGGAGGCGCCAAGCACTTTTTTGAGTTGGCTGGCGAGCTTGCCCTGGCGAAAAGCATCCCGCAGCATGGCGAACAGGAGCAGGATCCAGGCCGTATCTCTGAGCAGTTCAAGCAGGTAACGAACGAAAAAGCCGGGGTGCCCCCAAAGGCTCTGGGAGACCAGGGTACTTGCCCACAAGGTGGTGACCAACGCCGCAAGAAAGAGGGCGCGATCAAGATCCCTTCGCAGATAACGTGTAGCGATCAACACAGACAGCACCGCGAACAAGGCTGCCGCCGCACCGTAGCTGATCACGCTGATGTCCCTGAGCATTCGGTCTTTCCTTGAACCTGGGTTCTGTACTTATTCTGTACAGGGTAGCTCTGAATTCCCGGTTCCGTCTATGGGTATCGGCGTTTTCCCGGCCTGGTTCACACTGGCCGTTTGTTGTCCCGATAGTAGCGGAAAATATCCTTCAACTGACGCTTGGGGGTAAACCCGAATTCCCGGGCAAAGGCTCGGCCATCAATCACCACTGGATACTTGAAGAACGCCATCAGGTAAGTCGGGAAGCTCCTGAGGTTGAGAATTCTTGAAATCGCCTTGGGAACGACTGGTGGAATGGATGGCAGTGGAATGCGCTGGCATCCGCAAAGTTTCAGGGCCTGTTGATAGGCTACCCAATCCTGGGGGGCGACGTTGAACACGCCTTTTACGGGTTTGTTCCAGGCCAGTACGATGGCATCCGCCATGTCGTCTATGTGGATGAATTGCATCATCGGCGAGAAGCCGGCCAGCACCGGAGCCCGGGAGCTGCCCAGCAGCGAACTCATGGAATTTCGCACACCGGGGCCCACGATGTTGCATGGCCGAAGAATAGTGATGTTCAGCTCCGGATAGCGCCAGAGGTAAATGTTGGCCAGGTTCTCCAGTTCCACTGAATCCACAAGATCCGCGCTCAGGCCCGCGCTTTTGAGGGGGGCGGATTCATCAATCAGGGCCGGGTTGTAGGCCACGGCGCCGTATACGTGATAGGTGGAGAGAACAATCACCCGGCGAATACCGTACTTCTGGGAAAGATCCAGCAGCTTCTGGGTGCCCAGCACGTTGGCGTTATAGCGGCGCATGCGGGTGAGCTGGCTGGACAGTATCCGGCCCAGGTGGATCACGCCGTCAAACTGATATCGCCTGAACAGATCCTCGAAAACCCGCTTGTTGAAGTCGATGCAATAGCTGGGGATGTCGTCTCCAAGGTACACCTGCTCACGGAAATCCACGGCGACCAGGTCGCAGGTTTCCTTGAGGCGGCTGATGACTTGTTGCGCCAGGGCGCCGGCGGCGCCAGTCACGAGGATGTGGGGTCTGCGTTTGGTGGTCATCAGAACAGCCTTTTCCTTTCACTGAGCCCTTTGTCGATCAATCGGCTGATTTCAGCCTTGACGGCTTCCACCCGCTCGGTCACCTGTTCTTCCGGTATTTCGGTGTTGTCGAAATGCATGGGTGGGCCGAAGTTCAGGTGTACCTTGGCCGGAAGAATCACGGGCAGTGCCACCGGAACGTAAGGCACGCCCAGTGCGTTGGCCAGTGGCTTTATATTGGCAATGGCAGGGATGGTTTCCTCGCAACCCACCACACCTACCGGAACAATGGTCGCGTTGTATTTCATCGCCAAATGCATGAAGCCGTTACCGAAGCGTTTGAGCTGGTAACGATCCCGGTACAGTTTGCCGGAGCCGCGAACCCCTTCGGGGAAGACGATCACCGCTTCATTGTTCTCCAGCATCTTGGCGCAATTGACCGGGTCCCCAAGAACGGCGCCCATCTCGTTGAGCAGGTTGCCCAGCCAGGGCACGGTGGGAAAGAACCGTTCGATCATGGCCCGGGGAATGCGGGGATTTTCTTTTCGTGATGCCAGGGCGTAGCCGATGAGGAGGCCATCCAGGGGGAGCTGGCCGGAATGGTTGGCAATGATCAGAACCGGGCCTTCGGCGGGCACATTGTCAACGCCAGAGGCCTGAACACGGAAATACTTCTCGTAGATCTGCCGGGTAAGGGAGAAGCCGTACTTGATGGCCTCGTTGTTATAACCCCAGGGGTCGTAGCCCAGGGAGCCGATTGGCTTGCGGATTCGCTCTATCTGCTGGTCCAGTTCGGCTGGTACCAGCCTGGATTTGAGAAACGATGCCAGGCCCATGCCTGCTCCCTGTCTGGTGGATTTGGATTTGCGGCGCCGTTAGATGCGGCCGATCAGTACGCCCAGAGTGTGGCTCTGGCCCTCATTCAACACCCGATAATCGCCAGCGGCATTGGCTGTTTCGACACACAGCATTTTTTGCCAGCCATTGCCGGGGAAGTCCGAAAGCCGGGCAGATTTGTCCGGTCCGGGATTCCACACCACGGTCGAATCACTGCCCACCGAGGTCAGCTTGCGTTTGCCAAGTGGTGTCACCACTGTAAGGGACTCGCCGGATTCATAGATTCTGTCGGTCTCACCCTCGAAATAGACCGGGCCTTCCTGGGTGCAATACTCCCAGTCTTTCAGAGTGTCTATGTATTGACTGTTGCCAAGGCCAAGCACACGGGTGCGGCTGATGTCAGCGGTTGGCAAATAGGTGTGCAGGGCCTGGCTGAACGCCAGTGGCTGGCGTGAGAGGTTAGTGGTGGTCAGTGCAACCTGGCACCCCCTGACCGAGAAACTGAACGTGGCCAGCACCAGTGCGTGACCATCCCATTGCTCGGCGAAATCCTCGTTGGCATTCAGCGACAGGCTGATCTCCACTTCATGGGCGCTCTCGCGCACATCCTCCAGGCGCCAAAGGGCTGTACGGGCGAAACCGTGTGCAGTCGGTTCATGAACCCGCTTGCGGATTTCCGGCGGGTTTTTGGCCGGGTCGCCAAACCAGGGCCAGCAAATTGGAATGCCACCCCGGATTGCCCGGCCCGGTTGGAATTTGGCCAGCTCACTCAGCCAAAGCCAATTGTTCTGGTCCCGCGGGGAAAAGTGAGTCAGGTGTGCGCCTTGAAGAAAAATAGTGGCCTGAAACAGAGGATGGTGTACCTCCAGGGCCTCAAGCTGGCCGATGGTTTGCCAGCGGGTGAACGACCATTGTCCCGGTGTAACCGAGACCGGTGGTTTGTTACTGCTTTCAGACATGGCGTGCGACGACTTCCTTTGCGATGACTTCCTTAAGGGTATCTGCTTACCAAGAGAGTAAATTAAATCCGCCGCGCCGGCGAGTTTGATCATACAATAGCCTAAAATTCAGGGGGTGTATTGATGGATTCTGATAGCCAGAGCGCGGTTATTGTTCCACTGCCGGAGCCTCGGCTCGAACATGGCCAGGGACATTTCGACCAGGTAGTGGGCGAGGGCTCGCTGGCGGGTACTGCGGGCGCGCACGATGTTGATCGCGTTGACGCACGGTGGCTGGATCAGTTAGCGGATGGCTTGAGCGAGCACGCCTGGCTGGAGCTGGATCTTGCTGATCGCCTGCCGGAGGGCTTGGTGTCGGCCCTGCTCAAGGAGGTGAAGATTCTCGAACGCACCGAAGCGATGAGCCGGGCTGGTATCGGGCGTGGAGCGGATCTGGTGAAGGATCGCAGCGTTCGGCGAGACAGTATTGCCTGGCTGGAAGGGTTTACCGAACCGCAGGCAAGTCTTTTCGGGTTTCTGGACCAGATGATGGCTGGCCTCAATCAAAGGCTGTTTCTCGGGCTGAAGCGCTATGAAGCGCATTATGCGACTTATCAGGCCGGCGACTTTTACAAGTGCCACCTCGACAGCTTTCGCGGGCGGGCGTCCCGGATGATCAGCCTGGTGCTCTACCTGAATGACGACTGGGGCCTGGAAGACGGCGGCGAATTGCAGGTGTTCAGCCCACAGGAAGAGGATAGGGCGATTGGCCTTGTGCGCCCGGAAGCTGGCCGTGCCGCGCTCTTCCTGAGCGAGGAAGTGCCCCATGAGGTGCTGCCGGCAAGGCGAACCCGTTATAGCATTGCCTGCTGGTTTCGGCAGGATGAAGTGCCCTTGCCGCTTTAGGCCGTTGTAGTCCTTATACCCTTCTGATAATATGCGCGCCGCTTTCGGGGTAAAAGTCCCGGAACGCCGTTATGGTGGCCCCATTGGTGCCCCCGCAACATGAAACCGTGAACCCGGTCAGGCCCGGAAGGGAGCAGCCGAAGCGGTGGATGTGTGTGCCGGGGGATTGCTGATGGGGTCACCCCCAGATTTTCCCTCCTTGTTTTCTCGCTCCCTGTCGCAATTGTCGGTTTTTCCTCTTTGGTTCTGTGAGCTGGTTCACGCTGAGTTACCTTGTGGCCCGGTTGGCACTTCTCCCTGTCTATCGTGTTTTTGGCATGCTACCCAAGCGGTATTTTGCTGTTGCCCGACCAAAACAAAGACAAAAAGGGAAAGCTATGAAAAGTGCCAAAACAACATCGCTCGTAACAGCGGGCGTGCTGGCGGCTGCATTGACAGCCCAGCCAGCCTCCGCATGGTGGTTCAGTAAAAAGGATACCTACACCGAAACCAGATACCCAATCGTACTGGTGCACGGGCTTTCTGGTTTCAACAAACTGCTGGGCTTTGTGGAGTACCACAACGGAATTCCCGATGCCCTGGCTGAAGGCGGTGCGGAAGTCTTTGTGCCCCAGGTGTCTGCTGCCAATTCCACGGAAGTTCGTGGCGAGCAACTCCTTGCCCAGATCGAAGAATACCTGGCGGTATCCGGCGCTGAGAAAGTTCACCTTATTGGTCACAGTCATGGTGGGCCCACAGTGCGCTACGTGGCTGGGGTGCGGCCTGACCTGGTGGCGTCCGTGGCCAGTGTTGGTGGTGTTAACTGGGGTACACCGGTGGCCGATGCTGCCAGTGGCGTAGATCTGGATGGACTCGGAAACTGGTTCTTCGGGTTGATTGATACTCTGTCTGGCGGAGGCGGTTTGCCGCAGGATACCGGTGCAGCCATCCATTCGCTCAGCACCGAAGGCTCCCTGGCATTCAATGCCCAGTTTCCCGCGGGTATGCCGTCCAGTTACTGCGGTGATGATGGCGCTGAAGTGGCCAATGGGGTGCGGTATTACTCCTGGGGTGGCAACAGGGTAGTGACCAATCTGCTCGACCCCAGCGATCTCTTGCTGGCGACCATGAGCCCGCTTTTCAATGAGCCCCACGACGGCCTGGTGCCCGCCTGCAGCATGAAGCTGGGTAGGGTGCTGGGTGTGGATTATCGGCACAACCACCTGGATGAGGTGAACCAGATTTTTGGTCTGGTAGGCCCCTTCGTGGCAAGCCCGGTGCAGCTGTATCGCCAGCAGGCGAACCGGCTGAAAAATCTGGGGCTTTAATTCCAACCTGTCGGCGGGCCTCCGGGCCCGCCCTGGAGCGAGACCGTGGTACACAGAGTTGGGATTTTCGCACTCGGGGCTTTGCTCGCCGTTGTGGCCGGTTTTTGGCTGTTTGCTGATGGTGGGCAGGGCTTGCCGGGTGCGAGCATCGAGAACGTTGGCCAGCAGACTGCAGGGCGTTCCGTCGCACTGCCTGAAGAAGTAGCTGGAAGTTCCTCCGCTGGAGATAGCGTGCCGCCGTTACCCCGTGATGAGAGGATATCCGACATCGACGTAGATGGCAGTGTTCGGGTGGATATGAACGGAAACCTGGTGCTGGATCCGTCATTGCGGCGTTTTCTGGATTTCTACATTGGTCTCACCGGTGACCAGGTCCACGGCGAAGCGCTAAGGCAGAGACTGGCGGCAGAGATGCGCCGGCGCGGCATATCGGCCCCGGTGCAGCTGGAAGTGCTCGAGATTCTGGATAATTACCTTGCCTACCGGGGTGCTTCGGAAGCACTGGCCGTGAGGCGTAATGGCAACGTGGAGGATTTGCAGGCGGTTCTGGACGAACTGCAGGACCTGCGACGGAAGCATCTGGGCCCGGATGTGGCTGAAGGATTCTTTGGAGCAGAGGAAGCACGCCTCAGATTGATGCTTGACCGGCAGCGCATTCTGGCGGACGAAAGCCTGAGCAGCCACGAGCGTGACCAGGCATTGGCGCAGGTTGATCAGCTGTTGCCCGAGTTTTCGGTTCAAACTCGCCGCCGCTCAGAAGCGGTGGTGTCCACCAGCCTGAGGGTCAGCGAAATGCGAGAGCAGGGCGCCTCAGAAGAGGAAGTGCGCGCGGTGCGGCTGGACGCCTACGGCCCGGAAGCGACGCAAAGGCTGAGCCGATTGGACGAACAGCGGGCCCATTGGCAAAGCCGGGTGGCTGAGTATCGGCGCCAGAAGGCGCTGATCGATCAGGCCGGTGGGCTGACCGCCGAAGACCGGCAGGCAGAGGTTGAGGCGCTTCGGGTGCGGATGTTTGAAGAGGAACATGAGCGCAGGCGAATCAGCGCCCTTGACCGGGCCGGGGATGACGATGCGTGAACAGAACATCCTTCTTCTGAACCCGGCTACATGCTATTGTTAGCGCCGGTTTATAGCAGCAGTTGAAGGATCATGAGCTATCAGGTTTTAGCCCGAAAATGGCGCCCCCGCACCTTTGAGGACATGGTGGGCCAGGAGCATGTGCTACAGGCATTGGTGCATGCGCTTGAGCACCAGAGGCTTCATCACGCCTACCTGTTTACCGGCACCCGGGGCGTGGGTAAAACCACCATCGGGCGATTGCTGGCCCGTTGCCTTAACTGCGAAACAGGCATCACCGCCAACCCGTGTGGCAAGTGTGGGAGTTGTCAGGAAATCCTGGAAGGGCGGTTTGTTGACCTGATCGAGATCGATGCGGCCTCCCGCACCGGTGTTGACGACATGCGTGAACTGACAGACAACGTTCAGTACGCCCCCAGTCGCGGCCGCTACAAGGTGTACCTCATCGATGAGGTACACATGCTCACCAACCAGTCCTTCAACGCCTTCCTGAAGACCCTGGAAGAGCCGCCCGAGCACGTGAAATTCCTTCTGGCCACGACCGATCCCCAGAAACTGCCGGTGACGGTGCTATCCCGTTGTTTGCAGTTCAACCTGAAGCGGATGACACCGGAGCACATCGTAGGCCACCTCAAGCACGTACTGACCGAAGAGCAGATTCCCTTTGAGGAGCCTGCGCTCTGGCTGCTTGCCCGGGCGGCGGACGGCAGCATGCGTGATGCCCTGAGTCTGACTGACCAGGCGATCGCCTTCGGCAACCAGAATCTGGCTGCCAGTGATGTCAGCAATATGCTGGGCACCATTGACCAGCGTGACATTGAACGCATCGTTACAACGCTGGTCGAGCGGGATGGCCCCGGTCTGCTGGCGGAGATCAGCCGCATTTCAGATTTTGCGCCGGATTACGCGGTCATTCTGGCGGATCTGCTATCACTTTTTCACCGGGTCACCATGGAACAGGTAGTACCGGGCAGTGCCGACAATGCCCTGGGCGATGCCGCTCAGGTTCAGTCACTGGCAAAGCAGTTGAGCGCGGAAGACGCCCAGCTGTTCTATCAGGCGGCGTTGATGGGTCGGAGAGATCTGGCGGTCACGCCGGATGCCCGTATGGGATTTGAAATGACCCTGCTCCGGATGCTGGCTTTCCGGCCGGGGGCTGA
This sequence comes from Marinobacter sp. GH_1, assembly GCF_048595985.1. Classification (NCBI taxonomy): domain Bacteria; kingdom Pseudomonadati; phylum Pseudomonadota; class Gammaproteobacteria; order Pseudomonadales; family Marinobacteraceae; genus Marinobacter; species Marinobacter sp. GH_1. Next base: position 2,046,571 of record NZ_CP184460.1, read on the forward strand.
TCGCCGTGAGCCGCCAAGCATTGCCTCTGGTGGCAATGAGGGTCAGGCGCGCGCCGAACCGGAACCTGACCCTGCGGCGGTTCAGAGCTCTAAGCCCGAGCCCGACGCTGAACAAACGCAGGCGCCCGAGCAGAACCCTGAGCCAGTGCCGCAACCACAGCCAGAACCAGAGCCTGCGCCACCCCTGATGGAATCGCCCCCCTGGGATCCAGAGCCCGGCGACCCGGCCTTGAGCCTGGAGCGTGAAGAACCCGAGGCGTTTGCCAGCGAGATGGCACCAGAGCCCGCGAAAAGTCCGGTTCTTGAAGAAGTCCAACCGCAAGGTCCGGTGGAACCGTATGTTGAGCCTGTTGTCGAAAATCAGGAGCCGGTAACCGCGGACGGATTTGTGTGGGAACGGGATTTTCGCCAGTTGGAGATTACTGGCATGCCCGGCAACCTCGCCAGCTACAGTGCCATGGCGATGGACGGTCAAACCGTGGTGTTAACGCTTGATGAAGGCCACGCCCGGCTGCTGAATGCTCGCCATGAAGAAAAAATCCTGGCGGCCTTGAGATCTCGCTTCGGTGATGCCACTTCACTGAGAATAGAGCAGGGTGAGCCAGGGCTTCACACCCCGGCCGCCTGGGAAGAACGGCAACGGGCAGCCAGGCAGAAAGCGGCAGAGCAAGCGATCCGTCAGGACCCGGTGGTAAAAAGTATTGTTGAACGATTTGAAGGGCGGGTGGTTGAAGAAAGCATCCGCCCCATCGAGACAGGCAGGAGATGAACAGATGATGAATAACATGGGCGACCTGATGAAAAAGGCGCAGCAGATGCAGGAGCAGATGCAGAAGGCCCAGGAGGAGATTGCCAAGGCGGAAGTCACGGGCGAGTCCGGCGCCGGCCTGGTCAAAGTGACCATGAACGGTCGCCACGACGTTCGCAAGGTAGACATTGATCCGTCGCTGCTGTCTGAAGACAAAGAGATCCTTGAAGATTTGTTGGCAGCGGCCGTTAACGATGCCGTTCGCCGTGTTGAGGCAAATCAGAAAGACAAGATGTCTGGCATGATGTCCGGAATGGGTATGCCCCCCGGATTCAAGATGCCGTTCTGAACCTGGCCCCGGCCCGCCATAGTCTTTGAGGAGCGTTCATGGCATTCAGCCCCCTGGTTGATGAATTGGTTGAATCTCTCCGGTGCTTGCCCGGAGTTGGTCAGAAAACAGCACAGCGCATGGCATTTCATCTGCTGGAGCGGGGCCGCTCTGGTGGCACCCGGCTGGCCAGTGCCCTGAGCCAGGCGATGGATGGCGTGCGTCGATGCGACAGCTGTCAGAACTTTTCTGACACCGAAATCTGCAACATCTGCGAGAAGCCGGAAAGACGCACCGGCACCCTGTGCGTTGTAGAAAGCCCTTCCGATCTGCTCGCCATCGAACAGGCCGGGGATTATCGGGGTGGTTATTTCGTGCTGATGGGGCATTTGTCGCCGATTGATGGCGTAGGCCCGGAAGAAATTGGTATTGAACGGTTGCTACAGCGGGTCCGCGAAGAGGGTGTGACTGAACTGATCCTGGCGACCAATCCCACCGTCGAAGGCGAGGCAACTGCCCACTACATCGCTGACCGCCTGGATGGCCAGAATATCCTGATCACCCGTCTGGCCCATGGCATTCCGGTGGGTGGCGAGCTGGGCTATGTAGACGGCTTCACACTTACCCATGCATTCCGGGGCCGAAAGCCCCTGTCTGAATAACGTCTCAGGTTCCTTCATGACTCTTTCCGCACCGGCCGTTACCATTCCCCCGGCCCCTGACACTGTTCGCTGGATTCGCGAGCCAGATACCCTGGACAACTGGCTGGACGCCCTCGAGCCCGGGGTACCGGTGGTGCTGGACACAGAATTTGAGCGAGTCTCTACCTTCTATCCCATTCCCGGTCTGGTGCAGCTGGGTGGCGGCGGTGAGTTCTGGCTGATTGATCCGGACGTAGCCGAGGCCTCCGAACGGTTTCGGGAGATGCTGGCGGATAGCCAGCGACCAAAGCTGTTATACGCCATGAGCGAAGACCTTGAGCTGTTCCGGCATTGGCTGGATGTGATGCCTAAAGGTGTGTTGGACCTCCAGATTGGCGCGGCACTGGCCGGTGCCGGGTTTTCGGTGGGTTATGCCCGCCTGGTGGAAACCCTGTTCGGTGAAACCCTGGATAAATCCGTTACCCGGTCCGACTGGGTGGCCAGGCCATTGAGCCCGGAACAGGAGCGCTATGCCCTGGATGATATCCGTTTTTTGCAACCGGTGTATGAGTGGGTTTGCCACGGCTTGCGCGAGCGCGGGCTGGAACAGGCTATGGCCGACGAGTCGCAGCGCTTTGCGGATGAAGCAGCCAGCCTGGAGGACGCCGGGCAACACTACCTGAAACTTCGTGGTGGCTGGACACTGAATCGGGAACAGCAGGCGGTTCTGCAGGCCTTGGTGGTGTGGCGGGAACAGGAGTGCCGGCGGTTGGATCGCCCCCGAAACCGAGTGTTGAATGATGGCTTGCTGATAGCCATTGCCGAGCGCTGCCCTGGCTCGCTCAGAGCCCTCAATGATGTCCAGGGCGTTCCGGGCGGCATTGTAAAGCGTTATGGTGAACACCTGCTGGAATTGGTTCGGGGTGCCAGAGAAGCTGACCACACCGATCTGAAGCCCATACCCAGGCCGCTGACCCGAGATCAGCAAGCGCTGTTCAAAAAGGTTAAGCGTTGCTTCAGAAAAGTGGCAGAAGATACTGATATACCAATTGAATTGCTGGCGCCAAGAAAACGCCTTGAAGGCGTTATTGAAGAGGGCACCATGGCAGGTAATCCGTTTTTTGAAGGCTGGCGCAGGGATATACTGGCGCCGGTTGTCCCGGAAATTGAGGAGCTTCTCGTACAATGAAAGACCGTGAATTTGTATCGGTGTTTCGCAGCAGTAAAAAAAGCGATACCTACATCTATGTTCGCCGTGGCCAGGTTTGGGATGATCTCCCGGAGGCTTTGCGTTCGATCTTCGGGCAGCCGGTTCACGCCATGGATCTGCTGTTGAGCCCAGACAAAAAGCTCGCCAGGACCACCGGTAAAGAAGTGCTGGAGGCGTTGGCCGAGAAGGATTTCTTTCTGCAGATGCCGGAAGAGCAGGAAACTTATATTGTTGATTTTCGGCGAAAAATCGAGCAGCGTGGACAATGATTGCAGAGATTCCCTTCTGGCAGCGTAAGCACCTGAACGAAATGACCCGGTCAGAGTGGGAATCTCTGTGTGATGGCTGCGGGCTTTGTTGCCTGCAGAAGCTTGAAGACGAAGACACCGGCGAGGTGTACCACACCGACCTGGTCTGCGGTTACATGGATACGCAAACCTGCCGTTGTACCGTGTATTCTGACCGGCTGAAGAAAGTTCCGGGTTGTACGGTTCTGACACCGGAAACGGTATCAGACTACCACTGGTTACCGTACACCTGTGCTTACCGAACGTTGGCGGAAGGCCGGCCCCTTGCGGACTGGCACCCCTTGCGATCCGGTGATCCGGATTCCGTGCATCGCGCCGGGGTTTCGGTAAAAGGCAAAGTCGTCTCTGAGGACGGCGTGCCGGAAGAGGATTGGGAAGACCACATTATTCACTGGGTTCTGTAATGATCGATACTGATGCTTCACTAGCTTACGGAATTTTCTGGGCGGCCTACGCAGTCGCTTTCGTTGTGTTGTTCTACATGATGAAAGCGCTGTTTCGGATACTGCCATTCTATGGTGTGCGGACGTTGCTGCTGTCGGCCCTGGTTGTTTTATTTCTGACGCCCGTAGAGTCCGCAGAGCTTGCAGGCTGGTGGATTCCCGCCTGGTTGTTCGCCGGTTACGAACTTATTCTGGGAGACGCCGACGCGGCGGGCAGGGCACTGCTGAATTTCAGCATTGCCGCTCTGGTGATGTTGTTGGTCTGGATTCTGGATCTTGTCCGGTATCGGCTGGTGCGCAAATAACTCCAAGAACGTGCGAAATATCAGACAGGTAAGGGTAGCTATGAAGCGAGTTCAGGTAATCCTCATGCTGGTGTTGGCCAGTTTTGTGCCAGCGCATTCCAGTGCCCAGGATTCAGGTCTGACATTACCCGAGCAGGCCGACGTGCGCATCATTGTTGATATCTCCGGCTCTATGAAGGAAACCGACCCGGAGAACCTTCGCCGGCCGGCGGTACGCTTGTTGGCTCGGATGCTGCCAGCGGGTGCCGAAGCCGGTGTCTGGACCTTTGGCCAATATGTCAACATGCTGGTACCCCACGCCACTGTTGATGACGCCTGGCGTAACAGGGTGATAGAGCGTTCCGAGCAGATCAATTCCGTGGCCCTCTATACCAATCTCGGGCTGGCTATGGAAAAGGCCAGCGACGACTGGTTGTCTGGCGGAACACTGGAAAACACCCACCTGATTCTTCTGAGTGACGGCAAGGTTGATATTCCGGGCGGAGAGGCTGCCAGCCGTGAAGAGGAGCGGCGTATCCTTGAAACCCTGCTGCCTTCCCTGAAAGCCAAAGGCGCCACTATCCATACTGTCGGCCTGTCGGAGTTGGCAGACATCACCTTTCTGCAGCGCCTGGCCCGGGAAACCGGCGGCAGCTTTCAACTGGCCAAAACCGCTGAAGCGCTCAACCTGGCGTTTGCGGATGCCCTGAACACGGCCGTACCGCAAGAACAGATTCCCATTGAGGGCGATGGCTTTGCGGTGGATGCTGGCGTCCGGGAATTTACCGCTTTGATCTTCACGGGCGGCTCTGACGCCGAAGCACGAAGCCTGGCCCTCTCTGAGCCGGATGGCGAGCCGTTCACGGCCAATAATCTGCCAGACAACGTGCGGTGGGCCGTGGAGCCGGGTTACGACCTGATTACCGTAACTGAACCGGCCGCCGGGCGATGGCGTATTGTTGGAGACCTCGGCCAAGGTAGCCGGGTGACCGTTGTCAGTGACTTGCGCATGGCCGTGAGTGAGGTGCCATCAGAATTCTCGGAAGAAACGCCGTTCAATCTGGAGGTCGTGTTTTTCGAGGAATCCGAGAAGATCAGGAATCGGGATTTTCTGGGTGTGATGCAGGTAAGCCTGTCGATCACCGCCAATGATGGCCGGCGGGGCACCAAGGTGCTGTCTGGCGACCAGCCTCCGGAAGATGGCGTGTATCGGGATACCGTGACGCGGCTGCCTGCTCCCGGGCGGTATCAGATTGATGTGGTGGCAGACGGCGGTACATTCTCCCGGAAATTCAGTGCAATGACCGCTTTTACATTGCCGGGTGAGGAACCTGAGCTGGCCGTGGTGTCTGAGCCCCTGGTACCCGACCTCAGTGAACGGGTTGAGCCCGAGGCGCCGGCTGAGCCAGAACCGGTCGAGGTGCCGGCGCCTGTCGCAGACCCCGAACCAATGCCTGAGCCTGAGCCTGAACAAGCAGAAGCTCCCTCGGAGCCACAACCGGAACCGGTTCACGTACCGGAAAAAGGCACTTTGTGGGGAATACCGGTCTGGGCATTTGGAGCGGGTGCAGCCTTACTGGTGGTCATTATCGGGCTGGGGCTTTTCGCCTGGCGCCAGAAAAAGTCCATTGCCGAGGCTGAGCAGGCCGCCGCAGCGGAGAGAGAGACCCTGGAGGATCTGCCGGAGGAGGAGCCGGAGATCCCTGTGGTGGCAGCAGCTGTGTCAGACAGCGAACCGGATGAAACGCCGGAGCCCGAGGATATCCCGGACATGACCGAATCGCTTGAACGCGATGAGGTTCCGGAAACGGAAGATGACCAGATTCCTGTTGCCGATGATGCGGTTAACGAAGAGCCGGAAGACGATGAGACTTTGGCCGAGACTGATCCAGAGCCAGAGCCAGAGCCAGAGCCAGAGCCAGAGCCAGAGCCAGAGCCAGAGCCAGAGGAAGACGATGATGATGAGTTTGGTCTTGAAGACTTTGACTTATCTGAGTTCGATGATCTGCCAGACCTGGACGAATCAGAAGCGGATGACAAGTCCGAGGCCGACGACACCGAAAAAGACGACGAAGATCAGAAAAAGTAACCAACAGGAAACAGACACATGAAGTTTACCGGTACCGATAAATACGTAGCCACCGATGACCTGCAGATGGCTGTAAACGCAGCAATCGCGCTCCAGCGCCCGTTGCTGATCAAAGGCGAGCCCGGCACCGGAAAAACCCTGCTGGCGGAAGAAATGGCTGCCGCCCTGGGTATACGTCTGATTCCCTGGCACATCAAATCCACCACCAAGGCCCAACAGGGACTGTACGAGTATGATGCGGTATCCCGCCTTCGCGATTCCCAACTGGGCGATGAAAAGGTCAAGGACATCCGCAACTACATCATCAAGGGTAAGCTCTGGGAAGCCTTCGAGGCCGATGAGCAGGTGGTGCTGCTGATCGATGAAATCGACAAGGCCGATATTGAATTCCCGAACGACCTGCTGCTGGAACTCGACCGCATGGAGTTCTTCGTATACGAAACCCAGGAGTTCGTGAAAGCGAAGAAGCGCCCCATTGTGGTCATCACCAGTAACAACGAGAAAGAACTGCCGGATGCCTTCCTGCGCCGCTGCTTCTTCCATTACATCAGCTTCCCGGACCACGACACCATGAAAGACATTGTGGATGTGCACTTCCCGGGCCTCCAGCAACAGGTTGTGCGCGATGCCCTGGAGGTGTTCTTTGATGTCCGCAAGGTGCCTGGTCTGAAGAAAAAGCCGTCCACCTCCGAGCTGATTGACTGGCTGAAACTGCTGATGGCCGATGAGCTGTCTGCCAAGGCGCTGCAGGAGAAAGACAGCAGCTCTGCGCTGCCGCCTCTGTATGGTGCCCTGGTGAAGAACGAGCAGGACGTGCACCTGCTGCAGAAGCTGGCGTTTATGGCACGTCGCCGCAACTGATCTCTGGCAAGAGTTTCGCTTTATGTTGATCGATTTTTTCCTCGAAGTGCGCCGGGCCAAGGTTCCGGCCAGTCTGCGAGAGTTCCTTGACCTGCTGGAAGCTATCCAGCAGCGTCTGGCGTTCGCAGACATGGAGGAGTTCTATTACCTGGCACGGGTGTGCCTGGTGAAAGACGAAAGGCACTTCGACAAGTTTGACCGGGCCTTCAAGGCGTATTTTGAAGGCATCGAGAACCTTGATGATCTGCTCGAAGCCCTGATTCCCGATGACTGGCTAAGGGCCGAGTTCGAGAAGCACCTCACCGAAGAAGAAAAAGCCAAGATTGAGTCTCTGGGCGGCCTTGAAGAGTTGATTGAAACTTTCAAGAAGCGCATGGAAGAGCAGAACGAGCGCCACGCCGGTGGCAATAAATGGATCGGTACCGGCGGAACTTCACCCTTTGGCGCCAATGGCTACAATCCTGAGGGCTTCCGCATTGGCCAGAAGAACGGTCGCCATGGCCGGGCCGTCAAGGTCTGGGAGAAACGGGAATACCGTGATCTGGACGACAGCATCACCCTGGGGCTACGGAATATAAAGGTGGCGCTGCGTCGGTTGCGTAAATTCGCTCGACAGGGTGCGGCAGATCAACTGGATATGGACGACACCATCCGTTCCACCGCCCGCAACGCCGGCTACCTGGATCTGAAAATGGTGCCAGAGCGGCACAACGCGGTGAAGGTTCTGATCTTCTTCGACGTCGGCGGCTCCATGGACCCGCACGTCAAAGTATGTGAAGAGCTGTTCTCCGCCGCCAGGCTCGAGTTCAAGCACATGGAGTATTTCTATTTCCACAATTTTATCTATGAGAGTGTGTGGAAGAACAATATTCGCCGCATGAATGAGACCCTGAGCACCTGGGACATCCTGCACAAGTACACTCCGGACTATAAGGTTATTTTTGTTGGGGACGCCACCATGGCACCTTATGAGATAACGCATCCGGGTGGATCCATTGAGCACTGGAACGAAGAAGCTGGCGCTACCTGGTTCCAGCGGGTGTCGGAGCATTTCCGCAAGGTGGTTTGGCTGAACCCGCTACCGGAAAGTTACTGGGGTAGCGGTGGTTCGCTGGGCATAACCAAACAATTGGTCAATAATCATATGTACCCTCTGACCATTGAGGGGCTTGAATCCGCCATGAAACACCTGAGCAAGTAGTTCGGATCGAGGTGGGCGGATAAAAAAAGCCGATGCGGTTGAGGGCATCGGCAAAGCTCGGCATATTCAAGCGGGGGTTGCCAGAAGGCGCTCCCGCCGATTTCCCCGTAGCAAGCCTTGGGCCACCCGAAATTAATTTATAATTATCAATTAGTTACTTTTTTTGCTCGGTCATGTCGACCGGTCTTTCCCGCTCCCGCCTTTTGTTCTGTCAAATAACTCGACACTTATTATTACGCCACTGCCGGTGAAAGTTTCATTTGGTGAATTGGATACCGTTCTTGGTTGTTAGCGGGTGTTACTCTTTATTTCGAATTGTAACGGTGCCCGGTTGTGCCGGGGCCCGAGATCGCACGGCAGGAAAATTATGTTCGGCAAACAAAAATCACAACACTGCCGGATTGTCCCAGGGACCAAGGGGCTTTGGATATCCGGAATGATTGCCGTACTGGCATTCGGCTCTGTTTCAGCTTCATCGCTGGACGATGAAATCAACCGCCTGACGGCAGACGTTACCCGTCATTCGGCATCGGTGCATGCCCTTGAGCAACGCTTGCTGCACCCGGTGGATACCCGAGTCTCGGTGTTCCTGACCCTGGGAAACCGGCAGGCACTCAATCTTGATTCTGTTGAACTCTTTATCAACGATCAGCCCGTAGCGTCCCATCTATACAGCGCCACGGAACGAACGTCGTTGGAGCAGGGTGGGGTGCAGCAGCTATTCGTTGGCAATATGGCTGACGGCAACCACCAGCTGAAGACGGTGATCAACGCCCGGGCTGCCAATAAGCGCTTTGTCCGCCGTGAGGTGGTTCACCGGTTTGATAAACGTCCCGGTACTTTGCGGCTGCAGATGAATCTTGATGCCCGGGCTCCGGACTACGAGCCGGAAGTCACGTTCCAGGAATGGAAGTAGCCGATCATGACGGGACCTGTTCGCACCGTTCATTGCGCTGCCCGGGCTTTGCTGGTGTTTTGTACCCTGGCGGTGCCTCAGGCAGGCCCATCCGAGTCTGTGCCGACAGAGCTGGCCACTGGTGTTACCCGGTTTGCGCTGGATACCGGTAATGTCGCACGGGCTATTCCTCTGGCTGGCCAAGTCAAAGGCGATTCCGCCGACTACCTGAGCGCGCGAGTGTTGCTGGCCAGTGGCCGGACCAGCGAGGCGAAACGGTTGCTGGAGCGTGTGTTCAACAGCAACGTTCATCGCGCCGAAGCCGCTCTGGAGCTTGCCCGACTGGCAGAGGCGGGAGGGAATCAGGTCGAAGCTGACCGGTGGTATCAGGAGGTCGTCCGAACCGGATTTGGCGAGGTTCGACAAAGAGCACTGCTGAACCTTGCGGAAACACAGCGGCAGCAGGGAAAAGCGGATCGTGCCGGCCAATACCTTGCCAGCATGGACGACGGTTACTGGGCCGCAGTGGGCTATATGAACCTGGCGGGCGATTTTGCCCGGGATGACCTTGATCCATCAAGGGCCCTGGTGTCTTTGAGGGTTGCCATGGCCATGGCCGCGAAAGACCCCGATAGTGCCCGTAGCGCGGATCTGCGCGATCAGCTTTATCTCCGGGCAGGCTATTTGTCTGTGCGCAACCAGGATTACGACAAGGCCACTGACTTCCTTGAGAAAGTCTCTCTGGAGAGCTATTACACCCCCCAGGCCTTGTACCTGCATGGTTTTGCCTTGTCCGAAAAGGGCAATCACCGGGCGGCGATGCAGAGCTGGCACCGTGCCAAGAAATTCCCGCTGGCGTTTCCCGGGGTGGCCGATGCCTGGATCGGAATGGGCCGTGGATACGATCTGGCGGGTTATCCGGGGCAGGCCGGTGAAGCCTGGCTTGCTGCCAACGCAGCTTACGAAGGGGAGCGGGTAACGCTCGGTAAGCTCGCAGAGCGAATCCGTGCTGAAGGTGCCTACAAGGCTCTGGTGGCAGACGCACGGGGCGCTGATACCCAATGGTTCCTTGCCGACAGCCGAACGTTGACCCAGCCCCGGCTGGCTTACCTCCTTCGCTTCCTTGAGAGCGCCGAGGGGCAGGCGGCGGTTGGCCGGGTAGCCCGGCTTGATGATCTGGCGTTCTCGCTGGAGAGCAGCAAGCATGATCTCGACGTATTTATCGGCGCCCTGGAAAACAACCATCATGGTGGTGGGGGCGGCCAACGGGCCGCGTTGCAGGAGCAGCAAGACACGTTAACCCGGCAACTTGAACAGCTTACGGATCGCCCATTGAGTGCAGATCATATCGCCCGGCTCCGGCAGCTGCAGCGTTTGCTTCAGTCTGGTGGGCAGCGTCTGTCGTCCTTGCCCCGTCGTGAAGCCGGCAGGCAAGAGCAGTTGCGGGACAACCTTGCCGAGGCCCGGCAATTGCGGGACGAGATATCCAGCCTGCAGACCCGAGTGAGCAAAGCCCGCGCCCGGGCTGCTGAATACCTTGATGAAAAGGCGCTGGCCCTGGTTGCTGCTGAACAGCAGCGTATGGCCCACTCCCTGGATAAAACCGAACAACAGATTGCGCACCTCTACGAGTATCTTGCGCTGGAAAACATCGGGGAGGCTGCCCGATGAATCGTCACTTTATGCGTCGGTTGTCGCTCGCTGTAATCCTGATATCTGCAGTTCCGGGGGGGAGTGTAGCGGCCCAGGAATCTTTCCGTGTGGAGCTCGGCAGGGATGGCGAAACACTGGGCGATATGCGCCCGGTGTTTCTCAAGTTTGAGAGCCGCCCCCTGCCTGCAATCTCGCCGAAAGAGGTGGCTCGTCGCTATCAAAACCTGTTCGAGAAGTCCGACGAACCTGAAGTCCGTATTGATGCGCTGAATCGCCTCAATAACATCCGCGACCGTTCCGGCCAGGATATTGGCTTCTCGGATGAGCAGCAGTCGGCGGTCTATGAAGAGGCTCTGGCCAGCTATGAGAGCATCCTGGCCCGTGGATCCTTCTCCGGCAAACTCGACGAGTTGCTCTATCAGATGGCCAAAGCCCATGCACTGACTGGACAACATGAAGAGTCCATCCAACGACTCAAACAGCTGGTGGGCCTGTACCCTCGCTCATCTCTGGTGCCGGAAGCCCGATTCCGGATTGCCGAAGCTGCCTATAACGCCGGCGAGTACCAGAAAGCGGAGACCGGTTATCGGCAGTTGATTGAAGGTGACGGTCACCAGGACCTGGCCATGAAAGCCCGTTACATGCTGGGTTGGAGCCAGTTCAAGCAGGGGCCCGCGGCCTGGAACCGGTCGGCGGAGACGTTTATGGCATTGCTGGATCAACACCTGCCCAGCGAAGCCACGTTGCTTGACCCGCCGCAGACTGGTCTGGACATGATTGAAGACAGTTTTCGGGTGCTGGCTTTGATGGCCGCCCGGTCTAACAATTCTGAGACATTGGCCGCGTGGCTTGGCAACCGTGAGCCAGTGGCCTGGCCGCACCTCCTTTACGATCGGCTGGCAGATTTGCACGCCCTTGAAGGGCGTTTTGATCTGGCCGTTGGCATCAACCAGGCGTTTGCCGGGAACTACCCCGAGCATTCAGCCGCCCCGGATTTCCTGGCTCAGAGTGTGGATTACTGGCGGATGGCGGGCGACACCAGTAAGGCTCGAGAAGCGAGGGCAGACTATGTGGCCCGATACCAATCACAGCCAAAGTTTCAAGAGTTGAAGGGCCAACAGCAGGCTCTTTGGCGGGACTATGCACGCTTCCTGGGGGATTACCATTATGCCGCACAGGATTGGACCCTTGCGGCTGGCTACTATGAAGTACTTGCAGGCCACTCCGGCGACACCGGCAAACTGTTGCACCTGGCCGGCGATGCCCGGTTACAGGCCGGCAACCGCGACAAGGCTCTGGAGAACTATCGCAGCGCCGCCTACGGCGCCGGCCAGCAGCAGTACCCCGATGCGGCCGAGGCGGGTTGGGCTGCTATCAAGGTGTTGAGATCGACCCTCGAGGAGAGCGCTGCCGGGGCAGCCAGAGGCGTCTTGGCGGAGTTATCCAGTGAGGAGCAACAATTCGGCAAAACCTTCACGCAGGACACCAGGCTTTCAGGTTTGAGGGCTGACCTGGCAAACCGCTGGTACGAGGTTGGTGCCTACGATGAGGCATTGGCGTATGCCCGATCGACGCTGGTTCTTGAATCGGCAAAGACCGAAGAACGGTATGCCACCTGGCTGGTGACCGCCCGGGTACGCCAGAGAACCGGGGAGTTCGGGCTGGAAGAGAGGGCCTGGCGACAGGCGCTGTTGCTGGTGGACAAGGCGCCTGATCTGGCCACAACTCCGGACGAACCGGAACAGATTCGTGAGCAGCTGGCGACGGCCATCTACCGGCAAGGTGAGAGGGCGGCAGCCAGTGGCGACACTGCCGTGGCAGTCGCCCATTTCCAGCGTGTGAATTCCGTTGTGCCCAATACCGAGATTGCCATCCGGGCGCGCTTTGATGCCAGTAATGCATTGCTCAAGGCTTCTGAATGGCAAACGGCCATTAACGAGCTGAACCGTTTCCGGCTCGACTACCCGGCCCATGAGCTCACGGAAGAGGTCAGTGAAAAGCTGGTCTACGCCTACCACGAATCCCGCCAACCTCTGAAAGCAGCCGGTGAACTGATGGTTGCCTCTGAACGTGCGCAAGATCCCTGGCCGTTGAAGCTACGCGCTGCGGCGCTCTATCACCAGGCCGGCGAGTTGCCCGAGCGCAATGCCCTGTATGTGGATTGGCTGGCGGTTGCTCCGGATCCGGATACGGCGGCTGACCATGTGCAGCAGCAAACCATGCGCCAGAGGTTGATTGAATCCGGTGTTGATGCCGCGCGCCAGCAAAAAGCGCTGGTCACCCGTGAGGCGGCGAGCCAGTGGCACTCAGAAGAAACCCTGCTGTGGGCCGGCAAGGCGGCCCTGGCCCTGGGCGCTTCGGTGGCGCAGGAATTTGCTGCCATCCGCCTGGAACACCCCTTGGAGCGGGCACTTGAACGCAAGCAAAAGGCAATGGAGCAGGCCCAGGCCTATTTCCTCGAAGCGGAATCCTTTGCCGGAGAAACTGTGGCATCAGAGGTGCTATATCGAAGGGCCGAGCTCTATCGCACCCTGGCGGCAGATTTAATGGCTTCTGAGGTACCGGCAGAACTCAATGAGCTGGAAGCCATGCAATACCAGATGCTTCTGGAAGAAGAAGCCTGGCCGATGGAAGAGCGGGCAATGGAATTGCATTCCAGGAATCACGGGCGCATTGCCAGCCAGGGTTTCGATGAATGGATTGGTCAGAGCCTGGAGGCGCTGGCCGTGATGCACCCGGGGCGTTACGACCGTGAACTTCGCTGGATGAGCTGGAACATGGAGGAGAACGAAGGTGCATAGAGGCTTTCACTACGCGAAACGTGCCCTGATCATCTCGGTGCTGGCGGGTTTGACCGCTTGCGCTACTGGCCCCGGCAAAGCCCCCGAGCGGGCCGCGGTACAGCCCGTGCATTCACCGGAACAGGCGAGAGAATGGGCCATAAAGGGCGTGAACGCCCATGAGAACGGCGACATCCCCGGGGCCATCAAGGCCTGGCAGACCTCGGTGGCCCTGGACCCCAGCGACGCGACAACGGTCAATAACCTGGCGCTTTCGCTGAAACAGCAAAACCGTTTCCGGGACGCGGCCAACCTGCTGGAACAGGGCGTGGAGGCGGCTCCGGAGGTTGCCCAACTGCATTACAACCTGGCGGTGATCAGTGAGCTTTATCTGCTGGATCTTGATAAGGCACTGGTCCATTACCAGCGATACAGGGCGTTGACCGGTGAGGAAGACAAGCTGGTCGCCGGCTGGATTGCCGACCTTGAGCGGAGGCTGCAATGAGCATCGGCCGGAATCTTCTTCGCCTCTGCCTGGTTGTGCTGGCCAGTGGTTTGTTCCAGGTGGCCACGGCCGAAGACCGGGAGCATTCCGCCCTGACCGTGAGCGGTTTGTCTGCAAGCGTGGGGGACGATGACCCCAGGGTACTTTACATCCTGCCCTGGCAGAACCCGACGTTGCCCAGACGGCCCAGGGCAGAACTCAATAGCCAGGCGCCGGAGCTTAACCAACCCCTTTCCCCCCAGGTACTGGAGAATCATCGCCAGTTCCGGGAATCCCTGAACCCATTGGTCCTGGAGCCAGCCGTGAATGCGGCTGGTCCGGGCCAACCGTGACCCTGCAGTAAACGGAGACAAAGGCATGCTCGATACCATCATTCGATTTTTTCAGGACGGCGGTCCATTCATGTACCCCATTGCCATTGTGTTGGCGCTGGGGCTGGCGATCACGCTTGAACGGTTTCTGTATCTGGGGTCGGTGCGGCGGCGAAATCGTCTGGCGTTTGAGCGCGGTATTCTGCCCGCCCTGCAAAAACGGGACTACCAGCGCGCCATGAAGGCGGCAACCAGTTCCGACAGTGCCATTGCCTCGGTGCTCGGGGCGGGTATTTCCCGGTTGTTGAATAACAGCCGCCGTGAAGATATCGAATACGCCATGGAAGAAGGTTTGATGGAAGTACTGCCGCGCCTGGAAAAGCGCACTCAGTACCTGGCAACCCTGGCCAATGTGGCCACTCTTTTGGGCCTGCTTGGTACCATCATTGGCCTGATCGCTGCGTTCACCGCCGTTGCCGCAGCCGATCCTGCCCAGAAGGCCACCTTGTTGTCGGAAAGCATCTCGGTAGCCATGAACACCACCGCCTTTGGCCTGATATCCGCCATTCCCTTGCTGTTGTTCCACGCCTTGCTGCAAACCCGAACCAATGAAATCGTGGACAGTTTCGAGATGGCCGGGGTCAAGCTGTTGAATATGGTGTCAGATCCCGACGCCGGCAGGGTAGCCGCCTGATGCACTTCGTGTTTCAGCCAGTGTAGACAGGAGTATGGCGATATGAGACGCAGACATCGCAGGCTGACGGCTCAGGCGGATCTGGACATTACCGCGTTTCTGAACCTGATGATTGTGCTGGTACCGGTGTTGTTGCTGGGCATGGTATTCACGCAGATCCGCATGATAGAGCTGAATTTTCCGGGGATGGAAGCCGGGCAGGCGCCAGCCTCTGAAAATTTCCGGCTGGTGGTCACTGTTATTCCCGGTGGCCTGGAAGTGGCCGACAGTGAGCGCGGGCTGATTGAAGTGCTTCCGGTCAAGGATGGCGGCCAGGACTACCAGGGGCTCAGCGCCCTTCTTCAGCAGATCAAAGCCCGTATGCCCGAAAAGACCGACGTAACCCTGGAAGTAGGCCCGGATGTGGATTATCAGACACTGGTAACCGTTATGGACACAGTCCGCTCTTACCCGGCAGTGGTTGCCGCCAGCGTGGTGGAGGCTGAGTTGTTCCCGGATGTGTCCCTGATGGATGCAGGCGAAGATCGTACCCTTGCGCAGAGTGCGTCAGCAGCAGACGGGGGTGGCGTATGAAGGCATCGCGTCGCGCCCGTCTGCGCCAACGCCATTACGGCAGGATGCATAAGGCCGGTGGCCTGAACCTGGTGTCGCTGATGGATATCTTCACCATTCTCGTGTTCTTTCTGATGGTGAATTCCTCCGATGTGAAGGTAATGCAGAATACAGCAGACGTGCCTTTGCCCACCTCGACGGCGGACAAAGAAGCCGTGGAGAACCTGACCGTGCAGGTCAGTGGCCGGTCTATTCTGGTTCAGGGCCGGGAAGTGGCGAGGCTGGACGGCATTGAGGCCTCGGACACTCACATTGCGGGCCTGTCTGAGGAGCTGGCGTATCGACGGGGCCGATGGGCGGAAGTGCCAGATCAGGGACTGGAAGTCACCATCATGGCGGGGAAAGAGACGGACTACCGGTTACTGCGCAAGATCATGCAAACCTGCGTGGACGAGGATTTCCGGCAGGTCCGGCTGGCGGTAGAGGGGGAGGTGCGCAATGGCTGAACGCAAGCCAGGCACACAAATTTCCCGCCTTCCCTGGAGCAGAGATGGATGGGAGAGCGCGCGTTTCGGTGTGATACTCGCAGTCATGCTTGCGTTGTTTCTGGTGCCGGCGCTCATCATTCCAAACCTGCAGGTGCCCGAACGGGAACGGTCGGAAGCAGAGCGCATTCCGCCGCGGCTGGCGCAGTTGGTGGAGGCGCCAAAACCCGTTGTAGTTGAAGTGCCAGAGCCAGAGCCAGAGCCCTCGCCGGAGCCTGAACCCGAGCGGGCGGAAGCTGAACCGGTCGTGGCCGACCCGGAACCCCGTCCGGAACCCAGGGGCTCGGCACCCCCGGAGCAGACCACTGAACAGGCGAGGGAAAATGCCGCACGTTCTGGTTTGTTTGCCATGAAAGACCGGCTTGCGGCACTGAAGGCGCCAGAGCCCTCAGCCCGGCCCGAGAATCGAACCGCCAATATTGGTGATGCACAGGCAGAGGTGCAGCAACCGGAAGGCGACCGCTCCAGGGTGTTAGCCGGCAGTGGCGGCGTCCAGAGCCGTGAGGGGCCAGCCAGGGAAGTAGCGCTCGCAGAGCAGACGGTGCAAGCCGTCTCTGCGCCTCAGGAAGACGTAGCGGTTGCCCCGGCGACCCAGGGCAGGCCCACGGTAGGTGAGCGGGCCATGAGCAATATACGGCAGGTGTTCGATGCCCAGAAAAGTGTGCTTTATGCCCTTTACCAGCGGGAACTGCGACAGGACCCGACGCTCGAAGGAAAGGTCACGCTGGAGCTGGTGATAGAGCCGGACGGCTCAGTGTCCGCATGCCAGGTGGTCAGCTCAGAGCTGGGCAACCCGGCTCTGGAGCAGCGCATTGCCGTGCGGGTACAGATGTTCAACTTTGGCGCAGACAATGTCGAGACCCGGAAGGTTCGGTTCCCGATCGATTTCCTTCCGGGTTGACAGAACCCGACCTCAGCTTTCGATAGTAATTTTCGGCAGGCGTGGCTTTTGCAGTGAGATTTTCTCGGTGGGGGCGATGACCTTCGCCTCGCCGGTCACCACCTGGCTGTCATTCTGATTGCGCACATCGCACTGGAGTACCACGCGGTTCTTCGGTTCTTTGCGTACTACGGTGAGGGTGACGGTCAGGGTGTCGTCCAGTTTGACCGGGCGCTTGAAGGCAAGGCTCTGCTCAAGGTAAATGGTGCCGGGTCCGGGCATGACCGTGGCCAGTGCGGCAGAAATCAGAGAGCCACTCCACATTCCATGGGCAATGCGCTCTTTGAACATGGACTCCGCGGCAAACTCGGAGTCCAGGTGTACCGGGTTCACATCCCCCGACACCGCTGCAAACAATACCAGCTCATCTTCGGTCAGTGTCCGGGTGAAGGTGGCAGAGTCGCCCTCGTTCAATTCGTCATAGGTAATATTTTCAAGGGTATCCAGGGTGTCGCTCATCACAGACTCCGGTGACGGAAGAAGTGTTTGAAAGGGGTATACAGTTGTACCGTTTAACGCTTCGAAAACTACCTCATCGTTAACAAAACTGCTATTCTCTCCGGACTTTTTAAGGCTGAGACTTTTGTCGGGTTGATTTTTTGACCAGCTCGGCCTTGGCAAAACATTACAATCAGGGAGTTTCTGAACCCATCCGGTTGCTCCCCAATAGCGCCAATCAGACAGGAGATGGTGATGGATTTTGAGCAGTTCTATCAAGACAAGTACCCCGCCGGCATTCCCCGTGAGGTAGATCTCAAGAAATACAAAAACATGGTGGATGTATTTGAACAGGCTGTTAAGAAGTTTGCAGACAAGCCTGCGTTCACTGCGGTTGGCGTCACCCTGACATACCGGGATCTTGATACTCAGAGCCGTAATTTTGCGGCCTGGCTGCAGAACAAAACCGATCTCAAACCGGGTGATCGCATTGCGGTGCAAATGCCCAACATTACCCAGTACCCGGTGATTGTCTTCGGTGCCATGCGTGCTGGCCTGATCGTGGTTAACACCAACCCGCTGTACACCACCCGTGAAATGGAACACCAGTTCAACGATTCCGGTGCCAAGGCGCTGGTGGTGCTGGCCAACATGGCAGACAACGCGGAAAAAGTGCTGCCCCATACCGGCATTGAGCACGTGATCGTGACTGAAATTGCCGATATGCATTCACCCATCAAGCGTACCTTGATGAACGCTGTGGTGAAGCACGTCAAGAAGATGGTTCCGTCTTACAACCTGCCGACTGCCCACAAACTGCCGGCGGTGCTCAGTGCCGGTGCCCGTGAGAAGTTCACTCCGGTTGACATCAATCTGGACGACCTGGCTGTACTGCAGTACACCGGTGGCACTACGGGTGTCGCCAAGGGCGCGATGCTGACCCACGCTAATCTGGTGGCCAACCTGACCCAGGTGCGCCCGATGATGGAAGACCAGGTAGAAGAGGGCAAGGAAGTGGTGATTGCACCGCTGCCGCTGTACCACATCTACTCGTTTACCCTGAACTGCGGCATCATGCTGGAAGCCGGCGCCCACAACGTTCTGATCCCGAACCCGCGCGATATTCCGGGCTTCGTGAAGGAAATGCAGAAGCAGAAGTTCTCTGCTTTCATTGGCCTGAACACCCTGTTCGTGGCCCTATGTAACAACGAGGACTTCCAGGATCTGGATTTCTCCGGCCTGAAGCTGACGGCTTCTGGTGGTATGGCGCTGACCAGCGATACCGCAAAAATGTGGGAGCGGGTGACCGGTTGTGAAATCAGTGAAGGTTACGGCATGACTGAAACCTCTCCGGTGGTTACCTTCAACCCCCGCAGCGCTATCCAGATCGGCACCATCGGCCTGCCGATCCCGTCCACCGTGGTTAAAACCATCGACGACGACGGCAACGAGACACCCATCGGTGAGCCCGGGGAACTGTGTGTGAAAGGCCCGCAGGTGATGCGTGGTTACTGGCAGCGCCCGGAAGACACCCAGAAGTCCTTCACTGACGATGGCTTCCTGAAAACCGGTGACGTGGCACTGATCCAGGAAGATGGCTACATCCGCATTGTTGATCGCAAGAAAGACATGATCATTGTCTCTGGCTTCAACGTGTTCCCGAACGAGATTGAAGACGTGGTAACCAGCCATCCGAAGGTGGTTGAGTGCGCCGCTGTAGGTATCCCGGACGCCAAGAGCGGCGAGGCCGTCAAGGTCTACGTGGTGCCCACGAAAGACGGTGTCACCGCAAACGAACTCAAAGAGTTCTGCCGCGAGCGCCTGACCGCCTACAAAGTGCCCAAGCACTTTGAGTTCCGGGACGAGCTGCCCAAGAGTAACGTGGGCAAGATTCTGCGCCGTGAACTGCGGGACGAAGCCAACGCCAAGTAAACGGCGCATGGTGCAACCCTTAGGTTGAACTGCTTCCCACAAAGACCCTGCTCAGGCAGGGTCTTTGTGTTTCTACCGTTTGGATTTCCCGCTAGACTGTGGCGCCTTGTGATGCATCCATCAATCCATGAGTCTGTTGCCGTTCAATGACTGACAAAACAACGCCCGATAACGCCCAACCCACGGCTGCTGATCCTCAGGCGGCAGTGAAGGCCTTTATGAGCCAGCTGGATGTCTGTAACCAGCAGGAAGCGGCGCGCATTATCCGCAGAGTGGGCCGAACCAAGGGCAAGCCGGGCCAGAAAGACCTGGAACAGATGGCGAACTGGTTGGAACAGGGGCTTGAGAAGGTGCGCCAGCGTCAGGCGCTGCACCGCCCAGCGAGTTTTCCGCCGGGACTACCGGTCAGTGATCGGGTGGACGACATCAGCGAGGCCATTCGTCATCATCAGGTGGTGATCATCGCCGGTGAAACCGGCTCCGGTAAAACCACCCAGATTCCGAAAATCTGCCTGAACCATGGCCGTGGCGTTCGTGGGCTGATTGGCCACACCCAACCGCGCCGGATCGCCGCGCGCAGTGTCGCCGCCCGTATCGCCGAAGAGCTTGGTGAACAGGTTGGCCAGCAGATCGGTTACCAGGTGCGCTTTACCGACAACACCTCGGAGGCGTCCCGGGTCAAGGTCATGACCGATGGCATCCTGCTGGCGGAGATCCAGCACGACCGCTTTCTGGATCGTTATGACACGCTGATTATCGATGAGGCCCATGAACGCAGCCTGAATATCGATTTCCTGCTCGGGTACCTCAAGCAACTGTTACCGAAACGGCCGGACCTGAAGATCATTATTACCTCCGCCACCATCGAGGTTGATCGCTTCAGCGAATTCTTTGACCAGGCGCCGGTAATCGAAGTCAGTGGCCGAACCTTTCCGGTGGATGTCCGCTATCGGCCCCTGACCGGCGATGAAGATGACCGTGACCAGGGTTGGACCGACGGCGTACTGTCAGCCCTTGAGGAGATCGAACAGCACGAACGCAAGGAGAAGCAGCCCCCAGGAGATGTGCTGGTGTTCCTGCCGGGTGAGCGGGAAATACGGGCGCTCAGTAAAGTGCTGCGGCATGCGGAGCTGCGACACACCGAAGTATTGCCGTTATATTCCCGGCTCAGTAACCAGGAGCAAAACCGCGTTTTCCAGGCTCACAAAGGCCGGCGGCTTGTGTTGTCCACCAACGTGGCGGAAACCTCGCTGACGGTACCCGGCATTCGTTATGTGATCGATACCGGGGTTGCCCGTATCAGCCGTTACAGCGTTCGCTCCAAGATTCAGCGGTTGCCGATCGAGCCGATCTCCCAGGCCAGCGCCAACCAGCGGGCGGGGCGTTGCGGGCGGGTGGCGCCAGGTATTTGTTTTCGGCTCTATGATGAAGCCGATTTTCTTAACCGGCCCGAGTATACCGACCCGGAAATCCTGAGAACCAATCTGGCCTCGGTCATCCTGCAAATGGCCACCTCGGGCCTGGGCGATATCCAGAATTTCCCCTTCCTGGAAGCGCCGGATCGCCGACAGGTGAACGACGGCTACAAACTGTTGGAAGAACTGAGCGCTGTCGACGACAAGCGCCGAGTGAGCCGTCTCGGCCGGACCATGGCTCGCCTGCCACTGGACCCACGCCTGGCACGGATGCTGGTGACCGCAGCAGAGCAGGGCAGCCTGAGCGAAGTCCTGATTGTGATTGCCGGCCTCAGCGTCCAGGACCCGCGAGAGCGGCCCCAGGATAAACAGCAGGCAGCCGACCAGGCCCACGCCCCGTTCAACGACAAGGAGTCAGACTTTGCCACCTTGTTGAATATCTGGAACTGGTTTGAGGAGCAACGCCAGGAGCAATCCCAGAACCAGCTAAAGAGGCTTTGCCAGAAAACCTTCCTGAGCTGGATGCGAATGCGCGAGTGGCGGGATATTCACCGGCAACTGACGTTGATCTGTCGGGAGCAGAAACTGGCACTGAACAAGCAGCCGGCAAGCTATGAGTCCATGCACAAGGCGATTCTTGCCGGTTTGCTGGGCCACGTTGCGGTCAAGGTAGAGAAGCGGGAATACCTGGCCACTCGAAATCGGAAAGTGATGATTTTCCCCGGTTCAAAGGTGGCCAAGTCCGGGCCCAAGTGGATTGTGGCGGCGGAAATTGTGGAAACCAGCAAGGTATTCGCCCGCATGGTTGCTGCTATCCAGCCGGAATGGGTTGAGCCCCTTGCAGGCCATGTCGTAAAGCACCACTTTTTCGAACCCCACTGGGAGCAGAAACGAGCCCAGGTGATGGGTTACGAGAAGGTGACTCTGTATGGACTGGATATTGTCGCCAAGCGGCGCATTCCCTACGCCAAGGTAGACCCGGAAGAATGCCGGAATCTGTTCATCCGGCGCGCCTTGGTGGAGGGGGATTACCACTCAAAAGCTCCGTTTATTGCCCGCAATCGGGAGATGCTCGATACCGTCGAGAACCTGGAGAAGAAAACCCGCCGTCGTGACTTGTTGGTGGATGACGAGGTGTTGGTGGCCTTCTACGACCAGAGGCTGCCGAAAGACATTGTTAGCGGTCGCCACTTTGAAAGCTGGTGGAAAGGCCTGTCTGCCGACGAACTTCGCAAACTGGAGCTGACCGAGGCCGATGTCTTGCAGCGCCCGCTGGACCAAGGCGCAGCGGAGCAATATCCGGATTATCTGGAGTGGGAAGGCGTTAAGTACCCGCTCAGTTACGAATTCGAGCCCACCAGCGAGCGGGACGGGGTAACCCTGCAGGTGCCGTTGATGGCGCTCAAGCAGATTCCGTCACGCCGGCTGGAATGGCTGGTGCCGGGGCTGTTGCGAGAAAAATGCATCGCCCTGGTGAAAGGGTTGCCCAAATCCCTGCGCCGTAACTTTGTGCCGGTTCCGGATTTCGTCGATGCCGCCCTCGCCAACATTCAGCCTGGCAACGAGCCCCTTGCCCTGAAACTGGGGGATCAACTGCGCCGGATGACCGGTGTGCAGATTGATCCGGAAGCCTGGCCGGAGGACGAATTGCCCCGGCACCTGCGGATGAACCTTCGGGTAACCGGAGACAAAGGCAAAGTGGTGGCAGAGAGCCGGGATACCGACGATTTGCAGGCCAAGCTGGAGGGTCGGGCGGAAGCGGCGCTGGCCTCGGCTACCAGCGACGATGATCGTTCGAGAGCACCGAAAGAATTCAGTGACTGGCAGTTCGGCAATATGCCCGAGGTGGTGCAGACCGAAAAAGGCGGTATGCAGGTAACCGTCTATCCCGCCCTTGAGGACCTGGGCAAGCAAGTACGGTCCATTCGCTGCCTGGACCGGTTAACCGCTGAGGACACCATGCGCCGGGGTATTGCCCGGCTGATCATCAACCGGTTTGGCAACACCCTCGCGGACCTTGAGCGCAAGCTGCCCCGGTTCAAACAGTCCGCGCTGATGTTTGCCCCGGTAGGACAGGCGAAGGTGCTGCTGGACGATCTGTTGTTGTCTGCGGTGATGCAACACTTCCTGCCCGGAACCCTGCCCAGAGACGAAGAAAGCTTTATCCGAGTGTTCGATGCCCACCGCGGGGATTTTATTCCGGCGTTAGAGCAGGCCGACGAACGCCTTTACCAGGCTATGGCCGGTTACCAGAAAGTGGCCAAACAGCTCAAGGGCAAAATTAACCTGGCGCTGGCGCAGAGCATGGCAGATCTGAAATTCCAGCTTCAGCACCTGGTCTATCCGGGCTTCCTGGTGGCCACGCCATCCCAGTGGCTGGAACGCTTCGGGGTGTATTTCGAGGCTGCCTTGATTCGCCTGGAAAAAATGCCCAGGGAGATGGGCCGCGAGCGCGAATTCCTGCACACCATTGAGCCACTATGGGCCCGCTACGCCACCAAGCTGGAACAGCAGAAACGCCAAGGTGTGCGGGACCCTGAACTGGAGCTGTACCGCTGGATGCTGGAAGAATATCGGATCTCATTCTTTGCCCAACAACTGGGCACGGCGATGACCGTATCGGCCAAGCGACTCGATAAACAGTGGCAGAACACACGGGTGTAGGGCCTGAACAGGGTGCTTCTCGGGCCAGTGTGAGGGAGGGCTGCACTGTTCTGGTGCTACTGGACTTTGGTCAGGCGGGCAATTCCGGCCGTGTGTGTTAGTATTTCTGACAGCATAGTGTCTTATTACAACCATGACGTGGGGTTATTGTGATTAAAGCCGTCATCAGCGGAACCGGCCTGTATACGCCACCCGCCATTATTGAAAACGATCAACTGGTTGAAGCCTTCAATCAATACGTAGAGCTGTATAACGATGAACATGCGGAAGAGATAGCCCGCGGTGAACTGACGGCTCTGCAACCTTCGTCATCTGCCTTTATTGAAAAGGCATCGGGTATCAAGCGCCGTCATGTGATTGACCGTGAAGGTATCCTGGACCCGAAGCGCATGACACCGAATATTCCGGACCGGGATAACGACGAACCGTCAGTCCAGTGCGAGATGGCCATTGTGGCCTGTAAGGAAGCACTGGAGCAGGCGGGCAAAACCCCGGCAGATGTGGATGCGGTGATTGTTGCCTGTTCCAACCTGCAGCGCGCCTATCCGGCCATTTCCATTGAAGTCCAGCAAGCCATGGGCATCGACGGTTTTGCTTATGACATGAATGTGGCCTGCAGCTCCGCCACCTTTGGAATCCAGGCCGCGGTGAACGCGGTGGAAAACGGTAGCGCCAGAGGGGTTCTGGTGGTCAGTCCGGAAATCTGCTCCGGGCATCTGAATTTCCGGGACCGGGACAGCCACTTCATATTCGGCGATGCCTGCACGGCGATTCTGGTGGAAAGGGAAGAGGACACCCAGGCAGGCCAGGGTTTTGAAATTCTCGGCACCCGCCTGAAGACTCAGTTTTCCAACAATATCCGGAACAACTTTGGCTTCCTGAACCGGGCAGACGAATCGGGTATTGGCAAGCCGGACAAGCTATTCATCCAGCAGGGTCGCAAAGTGTTCAAAGAGGTGTCACCGCTGGTGGCAGACACCATTCAGGGCCATCTGGCATCCCTGCAGCTGACGCCTGAAGACCTCAAACGCATGTGGCTGCACCAGGCCAACCTGAACATGAACCAACTGATTGCCAGAAAGGTTCTCGGCCGGGATGCAACGGTCGAGGAAGCGCCGGTGATTCTGGACGAATACGCCAACACCAGTTCGGCTGGTTCGATCATTGCCTTCCATAAACACAAGGATGACCTGAAAACCGGCGACCTGGGCGTGATCTGCTCGTTTGGCGCCGGCTATTCCATCGGTAGCGTGGTTGTTCGCCACCGGTGAGGCCTGTTACCTCGCTGCCAGGGCCCTCAGGGTGTCTGGCAGGGGGGTGGACTTTCGGGAAGCCCGATCCATCCAGACAATCTTGGCGTAGCCTTCCGCGTAAACCACCCCTGTATCTGAATCTTTCAGCAGGTGGTAGGTATCCAGACTGGTATTTCCCGCTTTGTCCGCGTATGTTTCAACCACGACGTTGGCGGGGTGAGTCAATTCCTTCAGAAATGTGGCACTGGTCTTTATAATGACCGGTCCGGTTGGCTCTTCCGCGCCACCCAGTTCCAGTGACGACAGCCAGACAATCCGTGCTTCTTCAAAGAAGCGGAAGTAAACCGTGTTATTGGCGTGGCCGTATGCATCCATATCGCCCCATCGCAGCGACATGGTCAGGGAACTGACGGGATTTCCCGGTACTGACATCTGATTTCCTCCGGATGACTTTCATAATAATAATCGAGCGCCGGTATTGTCGACGAACTGAAACAGGTTAAACAACCCAAGAGAGCAAAATGAGAAACCTTTTATCCCGGCGCCTGACCACGCTGGCCGCTCTGATACTGCTGACGTTTTCAGGTGGCCAGTTACACGCCCAGAACATGCAGGAGCCGGTTCCCGAGGGTTCAACCCCGGTCAATACCGATGATCCTTACGAAAGCTGGAACCGGAAGGTGTTTTCGTTCAACGACGCCATTGATCGATGGTTTCTCCGCCCCGTCGCCCAGGCCTACCGCACCGTCACGCCCACGATTGTTGACCGGGGTATTACCAATTTTTTCAATAATCTCACCGAAATCCGCAATTTCAGCAACAGCCTGCTGCAGCTGAAAGGGGAGTCTGCGGTGGTGGCCGCCGGGCGTTTTACCTACAACACGGTGTTCGGCCTGGGGGGTATATTTGATGTGGCCACCGCTTTCGACTTGCCCGAGCGCCCGGAAGATTTTGGTCAAACCCTGGGATATTGGGGCGTCGGTTCTGGCCCATACCTGGTGATGCCGCTTCTCGGCCCGGCGACCCCACGCTATTTTACCGGCATGGCAACTGACGGGTTCCTGTTGCCATCCGCCTGGGATGAGGTCAGCAGTCCCGAGTGGTATTACCTGCGGGCACTGCAGCTGGTTGATAAGCGGGCCGACCTGATCCCGGCAGAAAGCTTTATTTCTGGTGACCGGTACACGTTTGTGCGTAATGCTTTCCTGCAGCGTCGTGAATTTCTGATTAACGATGGTAAGATCACGCAAGACCCCTTCGCAGATGATGACGACTTCATGCTCGACGATTTCTGAGCGTTCACGCCGGGAGGCCGCAGGTGATCAAGGACCCCAGGATAGCCCGATTCCGCAAGTTGTTGGCGGAAGCTCCCAATTATGAACAGTGGAAGGCTGCCGCGCTGGAACTGGATTTTCTGGAAGGCAATGCGGAGTGGAAGGAGGACTTTGCGTCTGACCTTTATCACTATGAGCTGATCTATGACCGGCTCAGTAACATCAAGCAGTATCGTCAGCAGAACGACTTCGAGCGTTTGAAGCGAGCGCTCCGGGAAGGCCTCCACCATGATCTTGGCAACATGGGCAATCCCGCGCTTTACACCCGTTCCCGGGTTGGTACCAAGCACCTGATCGAGGAATACATCACCCAGGTGTGCGAGGCCCTGGACTATCTCTGTGATCACCCGGTGCCGGGTTTTCCCGTTTATGACAAACTCCAGTTTTTCAGAGACACCCTGACCAGTTATGGCCGGCCAACGCTGCTGCTCAGCGGCGGCGCCAGTCTGGGCATGTTCCATTTCGGGGTAATCAAGGCGCTCTGGGAAAAAGGCCTGCTACCGCAGGTTATTGCGGGTTCCAGTATTGGTGCCATCATTGCCGGTATCCTCGGCGTGCATACCGACGCAGAAATCCCCGAGATGCTGGTGCCCGAGAACCACAACCTCAACGCCTGGAAGTGGCGGGGGATCATGAGCGCCATGCGGGGTGATGGCCTGATGGATCAGGAAACCCTGAAAAGCTGCCTGCGGGCGAACATTGGCGACTACACCTTTGAGGAGGCCTATCAGCGCACCGGGCGTAGCATCAATATCAGTGTGTCGCCGGTACAGACTCACCAGAAAGCCCGGTTGATGTGCGGTTACACCTCGCCTTATATCCAGGTGTGGAGTGCGGCTCTTGCCAGTGCCGCGGTGCCGGGCATTTTCCCTCCCGTTACTCTGATGAAGAAAGACCTTTACGGTAATTCGCTGCCGTACATGCCCCGGTTGAAGTTTGTGGATGGCTCGGTAGTCAGTGACCTTCCGATTGAGCGATTGGTCCATCTGTACGATGTGAACTTCACCATTGTCAGTCAGACCAATCCCCATGTTGTGCCGTTCCTCAGCCAGCAGAGCCGGGACGAAAAGCTGTCCCTGGGAAGCCTGCCGATGCATCTGGTGAAGTCCGAGATCCAGTTCCACGGCCAGGGTGTGTTCGATTATCTGAGAAAAAGGGTACGCCCGGAACTGATGCGGCAGATGGCCGGTCAGATGTACACCATCATGGCCCAGCGTTACTCCGGTGATGTGACCATTGCGCCCACCTATGCATTCCGGGACTTCCGTCGTATGCTGTCGAATCCCAGCCCGGAGTATGTCCGTGAGATGATTCTGGCCGGTGAGCGCGCAACCTGGCCGAAAATTTCGATGATTCGCTCCCACGCCCGTATTTC
This sequence comes from Marinobacter sp. GH_1, assembly GCF_048595985.1. Classification (NCBI taxonomy): domain Bacteria; kingdom Pseudomonadati; phylum Pseudomonadota; class Gammaproteobacteria; order Pseudomonadales; family Marinobacteraceae; genus Marinobacter; species Marinobacter sp. GH_1. Next base: position 2,073,970 of record NZ_CP184460.1, read on the forward strand.
AAAAACGCTTGAACGGTGCGTTCGTCGCCTGAAACAACAGAACCGAAAGGCCGCTGAATTACGACTGGTCAGCGGAGCCGACAAGGCTAAACCCTGATCCTGAGGAACCATGTACTACGATTTTTTCGGCTTTAGGGAACCTCCGTTTTCAATCGCACCGGACCCTCGCTACCTGTACCTGAGTGATCGCCACAAGGAAGCCCTGGCGCACCTCATGTACGGCGTGCAGGGGCAGGGCGGGTTTATTGTCATTACCGGTGAGGTGGGAACCGGCAAAACCACCGTATGCCGCTGCTTTATCGAGAATGCTCCCGAGCATGTCGACATTGCGCTGATTCTCAATCCGCGGCTGTCTGCCCGGGAACTGTTGTCTTCGATCTGTGACGAGCTGGAAATCGACCATGCGCCGGAAGCCACCATCAAGCAACTGGTGGATGGCATCAATCAGGACTTGCTTAAGGCTCACGCTGCGGGCCGTCATAAAGTTCTGATCATTGACGAAGCCCAGAACCTGTCCGCCGATGTGCTGGAACAATTGCGCCTGCTCACCAACCTGGAAACTGCCGAGAAAAAGCTGCTTCAGATTGTGCTGTTGGGTCAGCCTGAGTTACAGGAGATGCTGGCACTGCCCGAATTACGCCAGCTCAACCAGCGTGTTACCGCCCGGTATCATCTGGATGCCATTGAGCAGGCAGATCTGCCGGCTTACCTTCGCTACCGTTTGAGTGTCGCCGGGCTGCGCGGGGATATCTTCAGCCCGGCCGCCGTCCGGAAACTCTATCGCCAGAGCCTGGGAATTCCCCGCCTGATCAACCTGATCAGTGATCGTGCGCTGCTGGGCGCTTATGCTGAGGGTGAACACCAGATCACGGCCGACCACATTCGACAGGCAGCTCGGGAAGTTCATGGTAACAGCCGCCTGAAGACCACCGGGGGTGGCAGGGAGGTTTCCCGCGCGGGTCATCTGTTGTTGTTATCGGCGTCGATTCTGGTGGCGATCATCGGCACCATCTGGTTGTTCCAGCTGCCGGTAACCGAGCAGACCCTCGCTGACGACCTCGAAGTACCCGCCATCTCCGGTGTCATCGAGCGTGTCAGTGATCCGGTGGTGGCTGAGCCCGAATTCGACACCGCTGAGCCGAATACGCTTCCGGAGCCAGCGGAACCCGGTGTAACCTCCTTTGAGTTTGAACGCCACACCCAAGCGCTGACCGAGGCATTTGGCCAGCTGTTCGGCGTTTGGGGCGAAGAGTATGACGCCCGGCAGTTTCCGGTTGCCTGCGATTACGCCCGGAGCGTCCGCCTTGGCTGCCTGGAACGGCAAGGCAGCCGACGAAGCCTGGAGTTTCTGGATCGCCCGGCGATTCTGCACCTTCGCAATGATCGAGGCGACACCGGCTATGTGGTGCTGCGATCTCTGGAGGGTGATACTGCCAGTATCGAGTTGGCGGGGGAAACCCGGGAGATTCCGTTTCGCCAGTTAGAGCAGTATTGGTACGGTGATTTCCGGGTGCTGTGGCGAATGCCCGAATATATGTCGGGTGATGGTTTTTTTGCCGGAACTTCCGGGGCACAGCTATGGATGGGCGCACGGATGATGGAGCTGGCAGATCGGATATCGCCGAACCAGGCAGAGAGCGCCCGGGTAAAGCGGCTGACCACCGAAGAACAGGTGCGCTGGTATCAGGAGGTCAAAGGACTGACGGTGGATGGGATTGCCGGGCCGATGACCATTATCCAGATCAATAATGACCTGGGCACGAATGTACCCCGGCTGGTAGCGGCCCGTGTGGGCAATAGCGGGTAGGCTATGTCATATATTCTTGATGCGTTGAGAAAATCCGAAGCCGAGCGGCGACAGGGCAAGGCACCAGACCTGGGGCAGCAGGTACAAATGGTCTATCGGCCCAAAAAGAAGCCGTTATCACCCGTTGTCTGGGTGGTTCTGGCGCTGTTGCTCAATGCTGCTGTGATGGCTTACCTGTTCTGGCCAGCGCAGTCGTCAGATCCGCGCCCGGTTGACGACGCGCCAACAGCGGCCCGCCAGGCGCCATTGGTTGGCGATCCGGATGTCTTGGTGTCCGCACAGGGGCAACCGGGCCGGGAGCCAGTGCCGGTTGAGGCTACGCCACAGTCTGAGCCAAGCCAGGAAGTGGTTGCAGCATTTGAGGTGGCAGACGAGCCCCTGGCTGAATCCGGCAATGAAGCTCCCCTGGTGATTGTTCCGGACCAGTCTGTTCGGGAAAGGGTGTTGACGCCGGCAGACTCTCAGGGCAGAGTGCCGCACCTGGTAGAACTACCGCTGTCGTTTCAAAAGAGCGTTCCTGATTTGACCTTCAATAGCCATATCTATTCATCCGACCCCATGGCCAGCCGGGTAATGATCAACAACCAGTATCTTCGCCCTGGCGACACCTTTGCCAGCCTGGTGGTTGAGCGTATCACCGAGGATGGCGTGATTCTCAGCAAATCTGGCCAACGTTTCCGGGTGGGCACGGTACGAGACTGGGTGAGCCCGCGATAATGGCGCTGACTGACGACGTCAAACAACAGATTCAGCAGGCTTATCGTGATGTGTTGGCCGGTAAGGACGTTCGCGCCCGTTACGGCCAACGGCTGATGATCGCGGAGATTGCCCGCTATATGGGTGAAATCACCGACAACGATGGCCAGCGTACCTCGCCACCGGCAGCCTGTGTGGTGGAAGCCGGCACCGGTACCGGCAAAACCCTGGCGTACCTGATCTCAGCAATACCCGTAGCCAAGGCCTTGGGTAAAACGCTGGTGATCTCCACGGCAACCGTGGCGCTGCAGGATCAGATTGTTCTGAAGGACCTTCCCGATCTTCGCAAACACAGCAAACTGGATTTCAGCTGGACCCTTGCCAAGGGGCGGGGCCGTTATCTGTGCATGTCTCGACTGGAATCCCGGTTACATGACGAGGGCCATGGTGACAGCGACACCATGCCCCTGTTCCTTCTTGATCAGCCCATGGATGACGAGGCGGCCAGCCGAATCACCTTTGAGAAGATGCTCGCCACCTACGGTTCACGCGAATGGGATGGCGACCGGGACCACTGGCCAGAGCAAATTCCCGATGACATCTGGCGCCAGGTAACCACCGACCACCGCCAGTGCACCAACCGCCATTGCGCCTACTTCGACAGTTGCGCGTTTTTCGACGCCCGCAAAGACCTGGATGACGCCGATGTGGTGGTGGCCAACCACGACCTGGTGCTGGCCGATCTTGCCCTCGGCGGCGGTGCCATTTTGCCGGAGCCGGAGAACGCGCTGTTCATCTTTGACGAGGCCCATCACCTGCCGGACAAAGCGCTGAACCATTTTGCCGCGTCGGTGCCGTTGAACTCCACACGGCAATGGCTGAAACAGTTATCCCAGGCCCTGGTGAAGATGCAGCCCTGGTTACCTGGCGGCTCCCAGGCGGCCAAGGCGGTTGAGAAAATCAGCACTTCTGACCGTGATCTGGATATTGCCCTTGGCAGGGTTTACGAAGAGATTGAACAGAACACCGGCTGGGAATTTAATGACGAACGGCGCAGCGCCCAGTGGCGTTACCCGGATGGCGAACTGCCGGAGGCGGTTGCAGAGTTGGCTGCGGAGACCCGGATTGTCACCGCCGGCCTCGTTCGGCACCTGGGTACCCTGGTGGATGAACTGCAAAGTGCCTTCGATGAGCGAAAAGACCCGGAGCTGGACCGGGACACCGCCGATTCCTGGTATCCGGTGATTGGCGCCTTCCATAGCCGGGCTGAGGAGCAGCTGCGCCTGTGGGCGGCCTGGTGTGAATCCGGGCCGGTCATTCCACAGAACGATGAGTCGGCAGAAGCTGCACCGGTCGTTCGTAAAGGGCCGCCGCCTGCCCGCTGGGCCGTGCGCCAACGTTGGGACCACGCGGAAGATATTACCCTGTTCAGCTCACCGGTGCTGGCGGACAACCTGTTGTATTCCCGCCTGTGGTCGCGGGTCTATGGCGCCGTTCTGACCAGTGCCACACTGACGGCCCTGGGCCGTTTCGACCGTTTGCGTTCCCGGGCGGGATTGCCAGAGGCCAGCCGTTATCTGGTGGTGCCCAGTTCCTTCCGTTATGGCGAGATGGCCACGGTGGAAGTGCCGGCTATGGCTGCCATGCCAACCGATGATGGCTTTGCCGAGGCGCTGATCAAGCGGCTACCAGATCTCTGGGCCGGTGAGAAGGCCACCCTGGTTCTGTTTACATCCCGCCGGCAAATGCAGCAGGTGAGGGATGCGCTGGCGCCGGATTACCCTGAGTTGATTCTGACTCAGGATGACATGGCGAAAAATGAGGTGTTGCGCACGCACTGCTCTCGTGTTGATGAAGGACGGCCCAGTGTGCTGTTCGGAGTGGCCAGCTTTGCTGAGGGAATCGATCTGCCTGGAAAGTATCTGCACCACGTGGTGATCACCCGCCTGCCGTTCTCAGTGCCGGATGACCCGATCGAGGCGAGTCTGGCGGAGTGGGTAACCCAGCGCGGTGGCAACCCGTTTATGGAAATCACCGTGCCGGATGCCTCCGTCAAGCTGGTTCAGGCGGTGGGGCGGCTGTTGCGCACCGAGCAGGATACCGGGAGGGTAACCATTCTGGACCGGCGTATAGTGGCACGCCGATACGGACAGTTGCTGCTGGACGCACTGCCACCGTTCCGCCGAATCATCGAGCATTAGTCCGGATACTGCCCATAAAAAAAGAGCCAGCCCGAAAGGGGATGGCTCTTATCGAAAGGGGTTCAAACGAACCCGGGCGTCGAAACAACGCGGAACAAGAAGTCTGAAGGCCTGAAGTTCAGAATTCTCGGTAAGGCGTTAACCTCACCATGGTTGAATAATAGGGCTTAACGGGGCGTAAACGGATCGTCCAAAGGGCGTAGTGACGAGGCTTAATTCTGAAAAAGTGTGAAGGTGGTCACACTTTTAGTCCTGAAGCACTTTCAGTTCCCGTGCCCGGGCCAGGGCTTCGGTGCGCCGGCTAACGCCGAGTTTGCCGTACAGGTTCCGGATATGGGCTTTGACGGTGGCGGGCGCCACCGCCATCCTTGTGGCGATGTCCTTGTTGGCCAGCCCCTGATTAATCAGGAGCAGTACTTCCTGTTCTCTCTGGCTCAGGGGTTCGGCCAGCCCGTCAGTTGTTTCAGAGGGCTGGTCCGATTGGGGCTTGGATAGGGCAATGTCGGCGTTTCCGGATAGCTGGTCTTTCAGCATGGTCAGCAGTTCACGGTTCCAGCGCCCGGGCGTTCGTAGTCGGGGGCAGTCCAGCAGCATGGCCCGAAGACTGGGGCTTTCTTCCGCAAACAGCTTCAAAAAACCGGCGTTTTCGGCTCGATCCAGCGCCCGCTCCAGCATGACAGCGGCTTCCTCATCGCGATCTTCCTGCGCAAGGGCATCGGCATACACCAACAGGATCTCCACCAGATGCCGGTTATGGGCGTTGCGTTCCGCCACCGGAACCAGTGCCGACAGGGTTTCCTGCGCTTTCTGGTAATCGTTGAGGGCTACCTGCACCCGGGCCAGCGCGATCTGGTTCTGTTCCCGGTTCAGGGGGTTGGTGGCTGGTGTTTCCAGGGCCGCCTTCAGGGTGGTCATGGCTTTATCAGCGAGGCCCAGCGCAAGGTAACAACGGGCCAGAAGGGCTGAAGCGGCAGGTGGCTCAAACAGGATGTGGTCGCGGCGCTTGCTGCCAACCGCGACAGCATCGTCCAGTAATTCAATGGCTTCTTCGAGTTGGCCCTGGCTGAACGCAAGGTGGCCGCGTACGTACTGGATGACCACATGCTGTCCGGGCTCCGTACCTTTCTCCACATGCTCGAGCAGCGGAGACAGGTAACTGGCGGCCAACTCCGGCTCATTGCGTTCACGGTAGATTTCGGTCAACGCACTGTTCTGCCAGCAGGAAATAAGCCGTGGCTGGCTTGGGTCTGCGAAATGCTCATCCACCCAGTTGCGGACGCGGGTGGTGGTTTTCAGGGCCAGCTCGGTGTCACCACGGTTGTACTGAATCCACGCCAACAGGCCGCCAGAGGACAGCGCGGTGCTGGCCTTGCGCTCTATCTGTCCATAGTGAACGGCTGATTCCAGGGCTTCCTCGGCATCGTTGAGTTCACCCTTGCCAAAGTAGTCGAGGCCGAGGCCGTAATAGGTGACGGATTTCAACGGTATCTGGATCTGATCGATGTCCTTGAGTACCTGACGGGTGAGGTCTGACGCATTCTTTTCGTCATTCCTGCTTCGGGCCAGGTAAGAACGTACCAGGGATATTTCACTGTGGATAGCCAGCGCGCCCTCGGCATCAGGATGGGAATCGGCTACCCGCCGGTCGAGCAGATCTTCGACTTCAGTCAGCAGGGGCGCCAGGCCCTCAACGCGGTTGGCAAAGAACAACCCCCAGATTCTGAGCATCTGCAGTTGCGGGCTTTCAGCCAGTTGCCTTGCCGGTATGGTATCCAGCCAGGCCAGTACCGGCAGGTGGTAGCCACCGTGAATCAGGTTGTTACCATGCTCGGCAAGCACCCGGGCCAGGCGGTCGGTGTCGTTCTGGCTGACGATCTGGGCGATGCCTTCCTGTACCTGTCCGTGGCTGAGCAACCAGTCAATGGTGCGGGACTGGAGCACCGCCGCCCGTTGCGGATCAATGGATTCTATCCGTTGGAGCAGAGCTTCCCGGAACAGGTCATGGTAGCGGAACCACTGGTTGTGTTTGTCGAGGGGAATCAGGAACAGGTTCAGGGAAAGCAGGCGAGTGAGGATGTCCTGGCTGTCATCCCGCTGGCGAACGGCATTGCACAGTGAGCTGGACAGACGAGGGCAGTAAGCGGTGTCCAGCAGGAATCCGGTGAGTTCGTCCGGGAGTTGGTGCAGAACTTCGGTCAGAACATAATCACTGATCAGCGCACCATCTGGTGTGCCGATACGCTCATGGCCAGAGTGGCCGGACTCCAGGGCTTCGGTCTTACCTGCCAGTGCGGAGAGCTGCATGGCGGCAACCCAGCCCTCAGTACGCCGGCAAATGGTGCGGATCTCCTGTTCAGACAGGTTCATCGCCATGGTGTCCTGGAAGAAGGCTCTGCATTCGTCTTCCGAAAACGCCATCAGTCCCGGATGAATATCCTGAACCTGGCGCCTGACCCGCCACCGTGCCAATGGCAGTGGGGGTTCAGTGCGGGAGGCAATGGTTACCAGGATGCCCGGGGGAAGGTAGTCCATACACCAGGCCAATTGACGGTGGATGCCGTCGTTACTGATCACATGGTAATCGTCGAGAACCAGATGCCAGGGATTGCGGTCTTCGGCCAGGGCATTGACCAGCCCGGTAATGGCGGCGGTCAGGTCGTCACCCTGCTGCCGGGATATCTGCTTCTCGCAGTCTTCAAGCCCCATGAGACCGGCATGCTTGAACGCGCCAATCACATACTGCCAGAACTGCCCCGGCTGGTCGTCATGCTCATCCAGTGACAGCCAGGCGGTGCTGGTACTGTTGCGGGCGCACCACTGGCTGGCCAGGGTGGTCTTGCCAAAGCCGGCCGGCGCCACGATCAGGTTCAGCCTTTTACCTTGCTCCGGTTCCAACAGAGCGTCCAGCCGGTGCCTGCGCACAGCTCTGGAGTCGGGTGTTGGCCTGAGAAATTTGGTGGTCAGTAGCATGGTTTCCCGGGGTCAGGGCATGGTAGTAACCGGATTGTGTGCTTTGTCGCACACAAGTCAAGTGCTGCGGTGACGCAAAGCGTTGGTGGGGCAGCGAATCCCGGTAATTGGTCTACACTGAATACAGATTAAATTGTATATCCAAAAAGAATGAAAAAATAAATTCTTATGCGTATTATCGGGTAAAAGACTCATCCAGGGAGCGACAGACTCAATGAAATTACAGCAGCTGCGTTATATCTGGGAAGTGGCGCACCACGATCTGAATGTCTCCGCCACCGCCCAGAGCCTTTTCACTTCCCAGCCGGGTATCTCGAAGCAGATTCGGTTACTGGAAGATGAGTTGGGCCTGGAGGTGTTTGCCCGCAGTGGTAAGCACCTGACTCGCATCACCCCCGGTGGCGAGATTATCATCCGGGAGGCCGGTGAAATACTGCGCCGGGTGGAGGGCATCAAAAAGATTGCCCAGGAGTTCAGTAATCAGCGCAAGGGTGACCTGAGTATTGCCACCACCCACACCCAGGCCCGTTACGCCTTGCCACCGGTGATCAGTGGTTTCATTGAAGAATATCCGGACGTGTCGCTGCATATGCATCAAGGCACGCCTATGCAGATTTCCGAGATGGCGGCCAATGGCGCTGTGGACTTCGCCATCGCCACCGAGGGTATGGACCTGTTCAATGATCTGATCATGATGCCTTGCTACAAATGGAATCGCTGCGTGATTGTGCCCAAGGATCATCCATTGGCAAAAGGGCAGGAGCTGAGTCTGGAAGAGCTGGCGGAGTATTCCCTGGTGACCTACGTGTTTGGTTTTACCGGCCGGTCCAAGTTGGATGAGGCCTTCCAGTCCCGTGGCCTGACACCAAAAGTGGTGTTTACCGCTGCGGACGCCGACGTGATCAAAACCTACGTAAGATTGGGCCTTGGGGTGGGGATTATTGCCAGCATGGCGTTTGATCCAAAAGTGGATACCGATCTGGTATCGCTGGATGCCAGCAAATTGTTCCGGCCTTCCGTCACCCGCATCGGGTTCCGGAAAGGGACCTTCCTGCGTGGTTACATGTACGATTTCATGCACAGGTTTGCACCGCACCTGACCAAGGACATGATCGATAACGTGGTTGCGCATCAGGGCAGTCGCACAGAAATCCAGGAATTGTTCAAGGATATTGAACTGCCGGTTTATTGAAGTTCTGAATAACAGAAAAGCCCGCCGTCAGTGATGACGTGCGGGCTTTTTTTACAGGTGCAAAATGGGTTTAGCCTGATTTGCCGATCAGGTTGCCCGCATGCAAGCCACATTCCTTATGGGTGGCCTCTTCCCACCACCAGCGGCCTTCCCGCTCGTGCTGGCCCGGCAGCACCGGCCTGGTGCAGGGCTGGCAGCCGATGCTGACGAAGCCTTTTTCGTGCAGTGTGTTGTAGGGAGCCTCAGACATCCGGATGTAATCCCAGACCTCTTTCGAGCTCCAGTTCGCGAGCGGGTTGAATTTCACCAGAGTCTTGTTGTCGCTGGAGAAAGCTGAATCAACCTGAACTACCGGTACGTCGTTGCGGGTACCGGGGCTCTGATCCCTGCGTTGCCCGGTAATCCAGGCATCAACGGTTGCCAGTTTCTTGCGCAGAGGGTTGACCTTGCGAATGCCGCAACATTCGGAATGGCCATCTTCGTAGAAGCTGAATAATCCTTTGCGGTTCACCATGTCCTGAACTTCACCGGCATCCGGGAACAGCACTTCAATCTCGATTCCGTAATGCTTTCGCACGCGCTCGATGAACTCGTAGGTTTCCGGGTGCAGCCGGCCTGTGTCCAGGGTAAACACTTGCAGGTTGTCGGTTAACTTGTGGGCCATTTCGATCAGCACTACATCTTCGGCGCCGCTGAATGAAATGGCGATGTTGTCATAGCGTGCCAGCGCCGCCTTGAGGATAGCCCGGGGGCTTTGGCCGTCGAGTTCAGCGCGGAGATTTTCAATATCAGTCATGTTGCTCCAGGGGGCTTTTCCACTGTGCGATCAACGGAGTGAATAAAGGCGTGATCTAACCTGAAATAAAGGCTACCACCAAATGCCTCATAGCTTGAAGGAATGAGCATCTATATCTTTATGCCTCGCTGATAAGGTGATCCATGGGATTCACGATGCATTCCGGCCAGGATTTTCATATCATACGCCCCAGACAACCCGGGCCTTGTTGGCCCGGCCAATTATGACTTTTTCAGGAGACCGTTGTGGAACTCGCATGTCTTGACCTTGAGGGCGTACTGATCCCGGAAATCTGGATCGCATTTGCAGAAAAAACCGGCATTGAGGAGCTCAAGGCAACCACTCGGGATATTCCTGATTACGATGTGCTGATGAAGCAGCGCCTGCGCATCCTGGACGAGCATGGCTATGGTCTGCCGGAGATTCAGGAAGTGATCAGCACTCTGGACCCACTGCCTGGCGCCCGTGAATTCCTGGACTGGCTGCGTGAGCGCTTCCAGGTGGTGATCCTGTCGGATACCTTCTATGAATTCGCCATGCCACTGATGAAAAAGCTGGGTTATCCGGCACTGCTGTGCCACAAGCTCGAAGTGGCAGAGAATGGTCAGATCACCAACTATCTGCTGCGCCAGCGCGATCCCAAGCGCCAGTCAGTTCGCGCTTTCCAGTTGTTGAATTACCGGGTGATTGCTGCCGGTGATTCCTATAATGACACCACCATGCTGGGCCAGGCCGAAGCCGGTATTCTGTTCCATGCACCGCAGAACGTTATTGACGAGTTCCCGCAGTTCCCTGCAGTGCACAATTTCGATGATCTGCGGCAGGAATTCCTGAAGGCCAGCGCTGTTCACCCGGCCTGATCCTTTGGGGCTCTGACTTGCGCCGCCGCAAGCCTGGTAGCGCAGGTCAGAGTTTCAGCTGCTCCAGAAACCGCATCAGCGGCTGCACTTTTGCCAGGGTTTCCTGGTATTCAGCCTCTGGCTCTGAGTCGGCCACGATGCCACCCCCTCCCCAGCAACTGACTGTCCCGTCCGGCTCGCACAGCAAGGTGCGAATCGCAATACTGCTGTCCAGATTGCCATCAAGACCGTAATAGAACACCGAGCCACAGTAGGGACCCCGCCAGTGGGGCTCCAGTTCGGCAATGATTTCCATGGCGCGGATTTTCGGGGCGCCGGTAATGGAGCCACCGGGGAACGCATCAAATAACGCCTGTAACGGGCTGATGCCAGGTTTTAATTTGGCTCGAATGTGGCTAACCAGGTGATGCACATTGCGGTAAGACTCAAGGGCAAATAACTCATCCACACTGACTGAGCCGGGCAGGGCATGGACGCTGAGGTCGTTACGAAGCAAATCCACGATCATCAGGTTCTCGGCCCGGTCTTTCTCCGAGGCCAGTAGCTCCTGCGCCAAAGCTTCATCCTGTTCAGGGTTCTGACCCCGGGCACGAGTGCCCTTGATGGGGCTGGTTTCAATCACACCTTCGCGAATGGCCAGGAATCGTTCCGGTGATACTGAGACTACCGCGTTACCCCGAAAGCGGAGAAAAGCTGCATAAGGCGTCGGGTTGGCATCGCTGAGCGCGCTGAAGGCGGCCCAGGGGCTGCCCTGGTAGTGCCCCTCAAACGATTGGGACAGATTGGCCTGGTAGCAGTCACCTGACTGAATGTAATGCCTTACCTGATTGACCCTTTGCCGAAAATTGTCGGGTGTTTGTGTTGGGTTGAAATGGTTGGTTATCAACCAGGGCTCATGATCATCGTTAACAGGGTGGTCAAGCCAATCGACCAGCTTTTTTTCCGTGGAGGCGGGCAGTTGGGGGTGGACCCACAGATAGCATGCGCCGCTTTCCAGGTCCTCACTGGCCGTCCACAGGTAAAGCCCGGCGAAAAACAGCGGGTAGCGGAGGTTCCTGGCCAGCCTGTTCAGCCTTGGTTCTCTGGCATAGCCGAACTCGTAGGCAATGCTGCCAACCCAGCCGCCTGCGAGTGGGCAGGGCACCTCGGCATCGGTGATCCCGGGCTGCCGGTAGGTATCTGCCAGCGCCTCCAGATCACCGGCAAGGGTGGGCGTGTCGATTCGTCTATTCGGCGTGCTATCGATGACGGCCTGCTCCACGGCAAGACAGCTGAAACCCCTGGCTTCGCCACGGCCCCCCGAAGGTGCCTGGCTGCCGAGAAAAATAAAGTCCGGTTGCTGTGAGGCGTGGGCGCACAGTCGGTTGTATTGTTGCCGGGTAACAGGCTGGCAGAGAGGAAAGGCCAAGATACCTCCGTTAAAAATTGGAAGAATGATACACGATGCACAAAACGGCCGTTGTCCGATCAGGACAGGCGCTGATCTAATGGTTATACGGAGCCGATCAGCCCGGGGCGTATTTTACCGGGTTTTGACGCCAATGAACTGAAAATCCATAAAACAAGAACGGAAGTTGTCCTATGTCTCGCTTCAGAAAACACGCACTTGCCGCCACGTTCAGTCTGTTTGCCCTGGGTGCGACGCACTCGTTGGCGGAGGGTTTGCCACAAGACGGTCCCTTGTCTGATGGAAAAATTTCGGAGGATGAGTTGGGTGTGGTTATTCTCAGCGCGCAGCAGCAGCTGATTCGGTTGTCGGAGGCGGCAACGAAAGAATATCAGTCAGCCATCTTGGAACCGGGTGCAAATACGCCGAAAGCCTGGATGCTGATGAAGGATGGTGAAACCGTAAAGCGGATCAATATTGATGCTCAGGCTGTTGGCATGCCTGCGGTCGCACAATTAAAGATGTATCGGGCAGCTATTAAGTCGATTGCCCAGCGAGGACAGATAAACGCTGCGGCGATCCTCTACACCGGTAGGGTGAGTGAGGGGAATGAGACGGAAGTTCTGGTGATAGAGCATGAGCATCGTTTGGGCGTGTCCTCAAACAAGGTGATTGGCTATGAGATTCGTAATGGAGCGATTTCCTGGGCTGAGCCGGTCTCTCAGGAGAAACCGTTTGAATGGTTTTACGAGGGTAAAGGCGGAAAGTCCTGAGCAGAATGCGAACTCATCGATACTTGTTTCCAATTGTAAATGTAACGTAAAAGACTGTGAATGGAGTCACGGACTAGGACTGTAAAACAATCTTAAATGGACCTGTGGAGTAAAGGACTTCACTTAAAAAACTCACACAAGAATAAAATGAGTTTCACAAGGAGATAATAATGAAAGGCCTGAAGAAAATTGCTCTGGCAACTGCCGTTGCCGCTATGCCATTCGCTGCTCACGCTGACCTGAAAGCGCTTGACGATACCGCAATGGGTAACGTTACTGGCCAGGCTGGTGTGACCATCGAACTGGAAACCAAAGTCAGCATCGGTCAGTTCGTGTACACCGATGAAGGTAGCTTCACGGTGAACGATATCGTTCTGGGTGGTTCTGGTGTTGCTGGCGGTCCTGGCTCCGATCTGCTGGACGACCTGTACATCGATATCGATGTAGAGGCTGATGGCGACGCAGTCATCTCCGTTCACTCCATCTCCGGCGCCCCGATCGACTGGGGTATGACAGCCAGCTCCATGGAACTGGTTGCAGCTGATGGCAGCGAGAGCACCACGCTGGTTTCCAACCTGAGTGGCTACGGTGCGTTGGGTCAGCTGGACATTCGTGTTGATACCGCGACTGACACCCTGAACCTGGACGTTGCATTCAACGTGCAGCAGATGGACTTCGATGTTGAATTCCTGGGTGTTGGTATCCGTGACATGGCTATCATGGGTGGTAACTTCTTTGAAGAAGTTGCAGCTAACGGCCAGCCAGTTAGCGCAGCCGGTCTTTTCGCTGTTGCTAACGTAGATGTTTATAAAGGCGATGGTCTTGGTGCATCCACTATGACTGACGTCCTGCGTATCGACATCAACGACATCACCATGGACATGTCCATCGGTGCGATCGAGATTGGCGGCGCTTCCATCGGTTCCATCGCCATGGATAACCTGACCATCTCCGACACTCGTCTGGCTGTTTACGGTCACTAATCTGACCTGAACACCTGAGTAGGTGATGAGCGCCCCGCATTGCGGGGCGTTTTTAGTTGGTTAGAAAAAATCTGGCCTAAATAAAACGGCGACCCGAAGCAGGTCGCCGTTTTATTTTTAAAGATGCGGGCTCTGAATCAGCGGTCGGGCACCTGAATGGACAGGTCGAAGCCGCCACCGGGTCTTGGGGTCAGTTGGATCGGCCCTTCGTTGATGCCGTGGGGAATATCAATACGATCAATGCCCGGCGGATTACCAATACTGAAGTTCAGGTTCTGGCCGTCAAAACCAATTCCCAGTTGGTCGTTAAGAAACGTCTGGGTAAAAGGTTCGTCCGGTATTTGTGGCTGCTGACCGAAAATCAGCTGTGGAATCGTCTCGGCAAAATTGGCCGGGGGTTGGGCCCGGGCCAGCTCCTCAGTGGGTAGCAGCAGGGCCCTGCGCAGGAATTCCTCCTCGGCGCTGCTCAAAGCGTCGGACTTGCCATCTTCCATATAGCGCTGGAGCGCTTCGCGGTAGGCTTCCTCTTCGGCTTCACTCAGAACCGGCTCGCCGGGCGAGATGGTCAGCGCCCTGATAATTCGCTGGCGATCCGCTTCGTTTCTTTGCTGGACCCTTGGCACAACTATGACCGCGGAATCCTGAACATAGGTTTCCACCATCTCATCCGATGTCATCGTCTGAACGCCGGCCATGGCCGGAGAGGAGAGAGTGACGGTGATGGCCGTTGCAAGCAGTGTTGGGCGTGTCATGGCATAGCCTCTTGCGTTACCGGATCAGTTGAGGGGCGCGGCTGAGACTACTCTATTCAGTCAATACGCTTCCTTATCGGAGTATTCGGTTTGTCAGACAGTTTTTCAACCGGAAAGTGCCTGGTCTGTGATCAGAATCCGCAGTTGGGCAGTAAAGCTTTATGGGCGGCCGGGTAATGTGGTTTGATGCATGCCGGTAACGGGTGAACTTTTGAGGAAGAATGCGGCCTGATGGGCATGATAACGCGAAAACTCCGGCAACGATGGCAGCACTGGATTAACCGCAGGGTTCCCCGCGGAGACAGCCAGACATTCAGCCAGAAAAACATCTTCATCCTGCCAACCGGTGCTGGGGTGGTTTTTGGTGTTCTGCTTCTGATCATGCTGATCACCGGCATCAATTACCAGAACAGCCTTATTTACCTGCTGACCTTCATTCTCGGGGCCCTGTTCGTCGGTGCCATGCATCAGACCCATCGCAATCTCTCGGGGCTGACGCTCGCCCTTGTTCAGCCCGGCGAGGGCGAGGCCGGGGATGATGTACCGTTTCGATTTCGGATTACCGCTGGCAAGGATAGCGGGCTTGCCATTGCACTGTCGGTTGTGGATTCAAAGCTGGAAGGTGTCCATGTGCCGGCTGGCCAAGCCTTGGACGTCATTTTGCCCATTCCCTCAGCCCATCGTGGTTACCTTCGGCCAGACAAGGTTCGGATTGAAACCCGTTTCCCATTCGGGTTGCTCAAGGCCTGGTCCTGGTTACGCCCGAGTTCGGCCGGCATAGCCTATCCCAGGCCACTGGTTGCGCCGGAGGTAATCAGCCAGGTGGATGACGGCAGTGAGGCCCGCTCTTCCGCGCCTGTGGCCGGTCAGGATAATGCCGACCTTCGGCCCTGGCGTGAAGGGGATCTTAGCCAGAGGGTCATGTGGAAACGGTTTGCCCGCTCCGGGCAGATGGTGGTTGCCGATTGGGAAGGGGAGCAAGGAAGCCCCCACTGGCTGGATTTCAACGCTTTCCCGGGCGCGGATACTGAACTCAGGCTCAGCTATCTGGCCTGGTTGGTGGCCGACCGGCTACAGAAAGGCGCGAAGTTTGGTTTGAACCTGCCGGGGGAGGTCATCGAACCCGACACCGGCCCAATCCATACAGACCGGTGCCTACGGGCGCTGGCGGTCTGGGGCGAAAAGCCGCCGAGAGAGCAGGATGCATTACCGTTTGGTACCCGTAAAAGCGTGGACGGGGCTACGGCGGGAGGCAGTATATGAGCCGCCTGGTCGATGTGCTCCTTGGTAGAAACCGTCGTTCCGAAGTACCGATAGATGCCATTCCTGGCACAGCGCTTCTCTGGCTGATTGGCAGTTTTGCACTGTTACTGTTGCCACAGTGGAACCGGTTACCCTGGTGGCTGATTGCCGCCTGCGTGGTGCTGGCAGGTTGGCGCTGGCTGGCCCAGAGTGGTCGGGTGCGATTGCCGGGGCGCTGGTTGCGGACGGGCATTATGCTGGTGTTGATCGGAGTCTACGTAGGGACTGTTCATGGCCGCTTTACCGTCGATACTGCTGCGTCGTTCTTCGTGTTGGCGGTTGGGCTCAAATGGCTGGAAACCCGCTCCGCCCGAGACTTCTATGTACTGTTTTTTATTCTGGTGTATCTGGCGGCTGTAAACTTCCTGTTCCAACAGGACATCCTGTGGGCCCTGCTGACGTTTGCAGCCATTGCCTGCCTGCTGGTGGGTCTGCAGGTTCTTAACGCGCCAGATCTTCCGGGGTCATTGAAGGCCGGTTGGAAGCGGCTGGGCCTGTTGATGGTGAAAACCCTGCCGGTAGTCGTCCTGTTATTTGTGTTCTTTCCGCGTATGGCGCCGCTATGGAGTGTCCCACTGGTTTCCGGCGAGGCTCGCAGCGGTATCTCCGATACCATGCGCCCCGGCGATATCTCCAATCTGGCCCAGAGCAGTGAGCGGGCGTTCCGCGTGAGTTTTGGTGGTTCGATTCCCGAGTATCGGGATCGCTATTGGCGAGGGCTGATTCTCGATTACCTTGACGGCGAGACATGGCGGCAGCGCGACCGGGAGCCTTTTCAGCGCCCTGGCAGGGTCGCGGTGGATGGCGGCGTGGGGGCATTGGCGAACAATCAGTACGATGTGCTGATGGAGCCCACGGACCAACGATGGGCCTTCTCCCTGGAAAATTCGATTGCGGTCTCGGACAACGTGTTTGACGCAGGGGAGGATCTGTTCCGTTTCCGTCGTCCCGCAGACAGCCCGGTTCGTTACCGATTGGCGATTGCCCCCGGGCAAACCCGGCCGGGTAGTGAGCTCACCCAAGCAGCGCGTCAGCGCTACCTGCAATTGCCTGGCGAAGGAAACCCGCGGGCGCGGGCATTGGCCAGTGAGCTGGCGGGCCAGTATTCCCCGGCCCAGGTGGTTAACGAGCTCATGCAGCGGTTCCGTAACGAGGAATACTATTACACACTGCGGCCACCGGCGATGCCCAACGATGGTGTGGATACCCTGTTGTTTGAGGCGCAGCGCGGGTTCTGTGCCCATTACGCGGGCGCTGCCACCTTTGTATTCCGGGCTGCTGGAATTCCATCCCGTGTGGTGGTGGGTTACCAGGGCGGAGATGCCGGCGCCGGGGGCGATTACCTCATTGTGCGCCAGTACGATGCCCATGCCTGGGTTGAGGTATGGCTGGAAGGTCGGGGCTGGGTTCGGGTTGATCCCACCGCTGCGATTGCTCCTGATCGTATTGAGTTCGGATTGCGGGAGGCGATGGCCGAAGAGGGTTCCTTCCTGGAGAACAACCTGACCTCTCCCCAGCGTTATGGCGATCTGGCGGTTTTGCAGTGGGCGTCACTGCAGCTCGACCGAATAAACTACCACTGGCAGCGTTGGGTGGTGGGCTATCAGGGCCAGAGCCAGATGAACCTGATGTCCCGGCTGCCAGGCGGCATTGGCATGAAGGAGCTTGGCTACATTACCGCCGGGCTGGTTGGCTTTGCCCTTCTTGTGGCCGGGTTGGTGTCGGCGCTTTCAATGACCCGGGGAGCACGTCAGGATGGCTTCAGGCGCGTCGTCGGATCATGGCACCGGCTGTGTGAACAGGCCGGTGTACCTGTGCGCAGTGGCGAAACCCCGGTTGTGCTGGCGGAACGCATGGCCGAGGCCCGGCCATCGGTGGCGGAGTCTGCCCGGATCTTTGCCCGGACAGTGAACAGCCATTACTATAGCTCTGCCTCAACCCGTCAGGCTGATGACGATACACGGCGGCTGAGGCGGCTGCTGAAAACCATGAAGCGTCAACTCAAACGCAATCAGGAAACCGGATCCCGGATGCCGAAACATGACTGACATCGCACAGGAAATGCCCTGGCTGGCCCGCGCCTGGTCGGCAGTGCAAAGCCGACTGGCACAGGACCGCTTGCCCCACGCATTGCTGGTAGTGGGTGAGCGTGGCGTAGGAAAGCGCGCCTGGGCCCAGGCAGTGGCCGGATTGCTGTTGTGTGAAGCACCGGCCAAGTCAGAATCCGGCGCGGCGGTGGCGTGTGGCCATTGCAAGCAGTGTGAGCTGATGGCTGCAGGCAGTCATCCGGATTTGCGGGTTTATGCGCCGGAAAAGTCGCGCATGGTGAAAGTTGACCAGATCCGGGCGCTCTCCACGTTTGCCGTTGCTTCGCCCCAGGTTGGCCACCACAAGGTCGCGATTGTTGACCGGGCAGATCAATTAAACATCAATGCCGCCAATGCGCTGCTGAAAACCCTGGAAGAGCCGTTGCCGGATGTGACTTTGCTGCTGTTGCAGGAGAGCGGCCGGCCGGTCCTGCCGACCATTCGCTCCCGTTGCCAGGCGCTGACCATACCCTTGCCGACAGCAGAGCAGGGTGGGCAATGGCTGGCTGCCCGCGTGGCTGAGCTGGACGAAGCAGGCCGGCCGGGTGCGGAGACCTTGGCCAAAAGCCTGATGCTGGCGGGCAATGCACCACGGTTGGCGCTGGACTATGCCCTGGGAGATTTTCTGCCCCTTCGGGACAAGGCCTTTGAAGCATTCCGGCAGTTTATGAAAGGGCAAATTCCGGTTGGCGAGGCGGCTAAATCCTTCAAGGCCCTTGGCCTTGACGATTCGCTCTGGTTATTTGAAAGCTGGGCCGCGGATCTGGCGCGGGCCAGTGTGGGGGGCGCAGTATCTGACCCGGAAGCGGCGGACATGCTTGGTTATCTGGCAAACAACAATCCGCCGTGGCGGGCTCATCAGCTCCTGGACCTGGTTAGGGAAAGTCGCAGTGCCGCGGTATACAATGCCAGCCCGGAACTGGAGGCCAGCCAGCTTCTGATTGCCTGGCGGGAACTGATGCCAAGGAAGCGGAAAGCAAGCTGAGCTTTCTTCAATTTCAGCTGCTATGATTGTGAAATGTCAGGAAATTCCTGAAGCATTGTGGCAATGTTTAACGACACAAGAACTTCCAGCGTAAAAGGTATGTGATATGGGCCCAGGATTTGGCGCACGCAGCGGCATTCTCACCCTGACCATCAAGGACAAAGCGGTTCTGTACGCCGCCTATATGCCCTACATTCGGCAAGGTGGTCTATTCATTCCTACCCAGAAGCAATATCAGCTCGGAGACGAGGTGTTTTTGCTGCTCAACCTGATGGACGAGCCGGAAAAGATACCCGTGGCGGGTAAAGTGGTGTGGATTACCCCTAAAGGAGCGCAAGGTAACCGTGCGGCAGGTATCGGCGTCCAGTTTAACGGTGACGATGAATCCGCAAGGACCAAGATCGAGTCTTACCTGGCAGGCTCGCTGAGCTCTGATCGCCCAACGCACACCATGTAGGACTCGCCTTGCATGACTGACACTGTGTTACCCGGCAGTGGGCACGACATTCCGGCCGGCTGCCGGGAGGCACGCTGGCCGCTCGATAACCTGACCCTTGCCGGCCTGACCTGGCATACTGACCCCTCGCACGAAGTTCGCTCCCCCATACTTATGGTGCACGGCTGGCTTGATAACGCCATGACATTCGCCCGGTTGGCACCAGCGCTGGCCACCGATGCCAGTGTTCACGCAATCGACATGGCCGGTCATGGCCATTCGGGGCATCGACCACCGGGCTATGGTTACTGGCTGATGGACTATGTGGCAGACCTCAGTGAATTGATTGGCCATCATTTTCCGGAAAGCGAACGGTACCCCCTTGATCTGGTGGGCCATTCGCTGGGTGGTATCGTTTGTGCCCTGTATGCGGCAGCTTTCCCTGAGAGGGTGAGGCGGCTGGTGATGATTGACAGTCTGGGTGCCCTGAGCCGCCCCGCCAAGGAAACCATCCCCCAGTTGCGCCGGGCCTTGCAGAAAAGACGGAACGGATCGTCACCTCCGGCGGTCTATCCCGATGTGGCGACGGCGGCGAGGATCCGTGAGGGCGGGCTCAGCCCGTTGAGCGCGGAGGCCGCAGCATTGCTGGTGCCCAGAAACATGCGGGCTGAAGGAGATGGCTTTGTCTGGCGCACTGATGCACGGCTAAGACACCCCACGCCTTTAATGATGACCGAAGAGCAGGTTCATGCCTCACTGGCCGCCATCCGGACGCCAACCCTGTTCGTAAGAGCGTCTGAAGGGTTGTTGGCCAGCCGTGGCGGATTGGACAAACGTGCAGAGCTGATACCCGATCTGACGACAGTGGACGTTCCCGGGGGGCACCATTGTCACCTGGATGGTGACACCAAGCCGGTTGCACATGCTATAAAAAGGTTTCTATTCAATGAATAATCGTGCTGTTGTAATGAAACTCCGGAGCCTGTTGGCGGCTGCTTTGCTGGCTTGCGGTTCAGTGGCGTCAGCATCGGAGCTTGGCGAGCCATTGGAGAAGTTCGCCCAGTCGAGCCTTCAGTCGGCGCTGGACATTCGGTCGTCCGGACACCTCGTGCTTATGAGCCCGGTTCGCGAAATACGCGGAGAGATCCGCTCGGATGTCATGGCCAGGCTGCCGGTGAACGGCAAGGGTCAGTTATTCGAAATCAACCGGGATGCTAGCCGTAGGGCCGCACAGGAACACTACCGGCGAGAGCTTCAGGCGCGAGGCGGCCAGATCCTTTTTGAATGTTCCGGAGTGGCCTGCGGCCGAAGCAACGTCTGGGCAAACCAGATTTTTGAGCAACCCAGACTCCTCGGCCGGGATCAGGACCAGGACTACTTCGTCGGTGCCGTGGCAGATGTTGATGGCAACCGATGGTTGACCCTGGTGTACACCGTTACCCGTGGCAATCAGCGTGAATATGTGTGGGTTGAACACCTCCAGGTAGCAGCCGGGGCGGACATTCCCGGCTTTCAGGCGTCTGCTGCACGACTGCTGGGCCCCATTATTGTGCCCTGGCAGGGCGGTGTTACCCATCGGTTTGACCTGTCGACTACGGATCGCCGGCGGCTGGGAGAGTGGGCGGCAGAGGAGGGCGCCGAGGTGGTGCTTGCCGCGTTTTCTTCGCTGGAAAATGATGAAACCCTGAATGATTCGATCGCAAGGGCGGAAAGGGCTGCGGGCGCCCTGGCCGACGTGCTGGCGAAATCCGGAGTTTCCCGGGAGCAGGTCCGCACCCTGGCTATCGGGCCGGGGGTTCAGGTAGCGGACCCTAACCGCACGGGTGACCGCATCGAAATCCTGGTAATCAAGAGGTAAGGGAATGTCCGGGGACAACAAGCCAGACAACCAACAGGTCGGCAGTGAGCAAGTGCCTGCGGAGGATGGTGTCAGCAAAGTATTGGCAAGTTCTGACGTATCGCCGGCCGAAGCTCCGGCCAATACTGCACGCAAGCCCTCGCAAACCGGAAACGGCAAAACGGTCGCCTTGACCCTCGGTAGTGGCGGTGCCCGGGGTTACGCCCATATTGGCGCCATTGAGGTACTGCAGGAGCGGGGTTACAACATTATCGCGATCTCGGGCTGTTCCATGGGCGCCCTGATCGGCGGTATGTACGCGGCTGGCAAGATGAAGGAATACAAGGACTGGGTGACCGGGCTTGGCCAGTTCGATGTCCTTAAACTGCTTGACGTTACCTTCACCTCGGTCGGCGCTATTCGGGGAGAGAAGGTCTTCTCGGTGGTCCGTGACATTCTGGGCGATACCCGGATCGAAGACTTGCCCATTGCGTTTACTGCGGTTGCCACCGATCTCCTTGCCCACAAGGAAATCTGGTTTCAGGAAGGGCCGCTGGATCGCGCCATCCGGGCATCCATTGCCATCCCGAGTGTTGTGACGCCTCTGGTGCTGGATGGCAGGGTGCTGGTAGACGGTGCATTGCTGAATCCCCTGCCGATTATCCCGACGATCTCTGCCCACGCCGATTTGATCATGGCCGTCAACCTGAGTGGCGAGGATGAACAGCCAAGGCGAATTCCCGATGCGGCATTTGCCGATGAAGACTCCGGCAGCGATATGGATGAATGGGTCGACGCCATCCGGGATAAAGCCTCCCGTTGGTTTGACTGGGATGCCATTAAATCCCTGACCTCAAGGAAACTCGATACCGGGGAATCTCCCGAAGAAAAGATCACCCGGGAGATGGCGAAAAAGCATAAAGAGAAGGATTTGAAAGCCCGGCATGAGGAGCCCGAGAAAGCCGCTCATCACCAGAAACGGGATGACCACGAGACCATTGACTGGGACAAGCTGGGCATTGGTAAATTTGATGTGATGAACCTGACCATCGAAACCATGCAGAGTGCTCTGGTTCAATACAAGATTGCCGGGTATCCGCCTGATCTCCTGGTTAATATCCCCAAGAATGCCAGCCGAAGTTACGATTATCACAAGGCCCCGGAGCTGATTCAGTTGGGCCGGGAGCGTATGGCTGCCGCACTGGACCGGTTTGAGCAAAGCCGCAGCAGTTCCGGCCCGTTGGCCCTTTAATCTGTGTGTGGGCTGCAGGCCTGTGCTTAATAGGCGTATAATGCCGCGCTACATTAGCCTGACCAGGAAGACGTTTTTGTGACCAGTCCAGTTGACGATCTACACACCATCCGGGACTTTCTGCGCTACGCCGCGTCACGGTTTGCGGCATCGCCGTTGTATTTCGGGCATGGTACCGACAACGTGTGGGATGAAGCCGTGCAGCTGGTTTTACGCAGTGTCCACCTGCCATTGGAAAACAACAATGTGTTCCTGGATGCGCGCCTGGTGCGCACAGAGCGCGAACTGATTGTTGAGCGCATCGAGCGCCGCATTAATGAGCGCGTACCAATCGCCTACCTTCTGGGCGAAGGCTGGTTTATGGGTATGCCGTTCAACATTGATGAGCGGGTGCTGGTTCCCCGGTCGCCGATTGGCGAGCTGCTGGAGAATGGCCTGCAGCCCTGGTTGGGGAGCCAGCCCGTTCAACGGATACTGGATTTGTGCACGGGCAGCGGTTGTATCGGTATCGGCGCGGCCACCGTCTTTGATGAAGCCGAGGTTGATCTGTCTGATATTTCCGAGGCCGCCCTCGAAGTGGCGGACTCAAATATCGAGTTGCATGGCCTGGAAGGTCGGGTTCAGACCATCCGTTCGGACGTGTTTGAGAACATCGAAGGCCGTTACGACGTGATCCTCAGCAATCCGCCCTACGTGGATGCTGAAGACATGGCAGACATGCCTGAAGAGTACCGTCACGAACCCGAGTTGGGTCTGGCCGCGGGTAAAGATGGCCTTGATATCGCTCATCGTATTATTGCCGGGGCTGCGGAGCACCTTACCGAGAACGGTTTGTTAATCGTGGAAGTGGGCAACTCCTGGGGTGCCATGGATGATGCCTATCCGGACCTGCCGCTTACCTGGCTGGAATTTGATAGCGGCGGCGATGGCGTGTTTCTGGTAACGGCTGCTGACCTGCGCGAATGGCAGGTCAGAAACAGTTAAAAAATATTTTGTAAAACCTTTATAAAGTGCTGAATTATGTCGGGAAATACATTTGGTAAACTGTTCACCGTAACCACATTCGGTGAGAGCCATGGGGCTGCTCTGGGGTGCATTATCGATGGCTGCCCTCCGGGCCTTGAACTATCAGAAGCCGATATGCAGAAGGATCTGGACCGCCGCAAGCCTGGGACTTCCCGCCACACCACGCAGCGGCGTGAGGCGGATGAAGTGCGCATTCTCTCTGGTGTGTTCGAGGGTAAAACCACCGGGACGCCGATTGGCCTGATCATCGAGAACACCGACCAGCGCTCCAAGGATTACTCCAAGATTTCCGAACAGTTTCGTCCGGCGCACGCCGACTACACCTACACGCATAAGTATGGTGTACGGGATTATCGGGGTGGTGGCCGGTCATCGGCCCGCGAAACGGCCATGCGTGTTGCCGCCGGCGCGGTCGCCCGAAAGTTTCTTGAGCAGCGTCTGGGCATTCGCATTCGTGGCTACCTGTCTCAGCTTGGGCCGATCAAGGCGGAAAAGCACGATTGGGATCAGGTGCACCAGAACCCCTTCTTCTGTCCGGACGCCGACAAGGTGCCAGAAATGGAAGCCTATATGGATGCCCTGCGCAAAGAAGGGGATTCCATCGGTGCCCGCATTAACGTCGTCGCTGATGGTTTGCCGCCGGGACTGGGTGAGCCGATTTTTGATCGGTTGGACGCAGACTTGGCCCACGCACTGATGAGCATCAACGCGGTAAAGGGAGTGGAAATCGGCGCCGGGTTTGGCTGCATTGATCAGAAAGGCACTGAACACCGGGATGAAATGACGCCGGAAGGGTTTTTGTCCAATCACGCTGGCGGCGTGCTCGGCGGGATTTCCTCCGGCCAGCCGATTGTTGCCAGCATTGCGTTAAAGCCCACATCCAGTCTGCGTTTGCCGGGCCGGAGTATTGATGTGCATGGTAATCCGGTTGAGGTGATTACTACCGGTCGCCACGATCCCTGTGTGGGCATTCGCGCCACGCCTATCGCCGAGGCCATGATGGCCATCGTGTTGATGGACCATTACCTGCGCCACCGGGGGCAGAATGGCGATGTGGAAGTGAGCACACCCGTCATCGGTCAGCTTTGATCAAACGGAGGCGTCACCATCTACTGGCGGCTGTCTAACCTCTACTTCTGGTTCTTCGCCCTCCTTGGAGGGCTTTTGCCTTATTGGTCCCTTTATCTGGAGGGCCAGGGCTTTTCCTATCTGCAAATCGCCACTCTGATGGCGACCATTCAGCTCACCAAGATTGTCGCGCCCAGTGTCTGGGGCTGGCTGGGGGATCGTTCCGGCCAGCGGGTGCGATTGGTCCGGTTTGGCGCCATTACCGGGTCGCTGTTCTTTGCCGGTGTGTTCATGGAACCCGGGTTCTATGGCCTGCTTCTGGTGATGCTGGCTTTTACCTTCTTCTGGAACGCGATCCTGCCACTTTACGAAGTGATTACCCTGCGGGCACTTGGCACGAGGAAAGACAAGTACGGCAAGGTTCGGCTCTGGGGCTCGGTGGGTTTTATCGGTGCCGTGGCTGTCGTGGGAGCCATTTTGGAGTGGGTTCCGGTCAGTTATCTGCCCTGGCTGCTGTTGCCCGTCTTTGCAGGCATCGCCGTATCGGCGTTTCTGGTGCCTGCGGAGCGGGGCGAGCGTAAACCGCCGGCTCCGAAAGGCAGCCTGAAAGCCATCATCACCCATCCGGCTGTTATTGCTTTCTTCCTGATGAACTTCCTGCTGCAGGTATCTCACGGTGCCTACTACACCTTCTTCAGTATTCATCTGGAACAACATGGATACGGCAAGCTGTCGATTGGCTTGCTCTGGTCACTGGGTGTGCTGGCGGAAATAGGACTGTTTCTGGTGATGCACCGGTTGTCGCATCGGTTCAGTGTGCGCCAGATTGTTATCGGGGCTCTGTTCCTGACCATGATTCGCTGGATACTCATTGCCGAACTGACCATGGTCGTGCCCATACTTATCTTCGCCCAGCTGCTTCACGCAGCGTCCTACGGTGCGTTGCATGCGATTTCTGTGCAATACATTCAGGGGTTCTTTGGCAAGCACCACCATGGCCAGGGGCAGGCCTTGTACA
Source organism: Marinobacter sp. GH_1 (assembly GCF_048595985.1). Taxonomy (NCBI): domain Bacteria; kingdom Pseudomonadati; phylum Pseudomonadota; class Gammaproteobacteria; order Pseudomonadales; family Marinobacteraceae; genus Marinobacter; species Marinobacter sp. GH_1. Next base: position 2,099,398 of record NZ_CP184460.1, read on the forward strand.
GCGGCCTGACCTTTGGTGCCGGCGGTGCCCTCGGCGCCTGGATGTCCGGTTTCCTGGTGGAAGGAATCAGTACCTCCGCGGCATTCTGGGGCGGTGCGTTCGCCATGGCCATCGCCATTGTCGTGACCTGGCGCGGTTTACAGCCAATGCCTGTGCCGGACGACCACTCTGGTCATTGATTAGCAGCCGATCTCTTCAGCCTCGACAATCTCAAGCAGTGCCCGGGCACCGTTGCTCAATTGCCGGCCACTCAGGGCCACCGCGCCAAGTACCCGGGAAACCGGGTGTCCAACGTCAAGTACCCGAAGACTGTTGTCCAGCATGCTCACCGGCAGCACACTCCAGCCCAGGCCGACACTGGTCATCATTTTGATGGTTTCCAGGTAGTTTGTGGGCATCAAGGGTTTCAGTGGCTGGTTCGCTTCCAGAAACAATCGGCTGACCACCCGGTAGGTCGCAGTACTGGTGTCCGGCAGCAGGGCCGGGTGTTGGGCAAGGTCTGCCAGCCGTGGGTGTTTCAGTTGTGCCAGCGGATGCTCCGCGCCAATTACAAAGGCCATCGGGTCTGGCCATTGCACCAGAATGCGGAATTCCGGGTTCATGCTGTCGCTGAGGGTGACGAACGCGATCTCGGCGTTACGCTTGTTCATCTGGTGGTAGGCGGCGTCGGATTCCATGAACTGAAGGTCCAGCGTTACTTGTGGGTATTCGCGGCGGTAGCGCCTTAACCAGTTTGGCAGGTGGTGCAGGCCGATGTGGTGGCTGGCAATGAGCTGGAGCTCGCCTTCGATGGTGTCGGCGTTTGGGCTGAGGGCGAGGCGGGCGTTGTGTATTTCGTCGAGGATCTTGCGTGCGTGGGGCAGTAGTCTGGCGCCGGCTTCGGTGACGCGGATTTCCCGGTTGCTTCGGTCGATGAGTTTGGTGCCAAGCTGGGTTTCGAGGGCGGCGAGGCGTTTGCTGATCGCCGGTTGTGTCAGGTGCAGCGTTTCGGCGGCTTCTGAGAAGGAGCCCTGGTCGACTATGGTCAGGAAGGCTTTCAGGGAGTTTGCGTCCATTTTTGTTGTCCCGCCTCTGGTTGGGATAGGCCTTTGGTTCTGTGGCAGGTCCCGGCTTGCGGGGCACCTTTCCAAAAAACGCTACGAGCACATCCCTGTGCGCTTCGCTCCGGCCATCCATGGCCTACGAGATTTTTGGAAAGGTGCCCCGCAAGCCGGAACTCCAGCTTTGGGTTACAGCCGATCGATTCATTGGTTCTAAAGAAACCCCGATTATTGTCCGGGGCGCGACTGGGCGGGAAGGCTTTTCAAAACCGTTGAGGGCCATGGACGGCCCGAAACGAGCCCACATGGACGTGCTTGTAGGCGTGTTTTGAAAAGCCTTCCCGCCCAGTTGCGCCTGACACCAAACTTGGGGGATTCGTTCGAGCCAAGAACCGTCCATGCGTAATCTTAATAGTATGCCTTTCGGGAATGCAAAGAATGAAAAACATGAATTGAGGTTATTCGGGCGCAAAGAGTAAGATAGACGAACTGAGAGCATAAACAGAAACCCCCAGAGAGTGAGAGAGCAACCATGGCGGGCAAGACTTTATACGACAAGTTGTGGGACGACCATTTGGTCAAACAGCGGGACGATGGCTCCGCGTTGATCTACATCGACCGGCAGTTGCTGCACGAAGTGACGTCGCCGCAGGCGTTTGAAGGTCTGCGCCTGGCCAACCGCAAGCCCTGGCGGATTGATGCCAACATCGCGACGCCGGATCATAACGTGCCGACCACCGATCGTGACAAAGGCATCGACGGTATTGTTGACCCGGTGTCACGCACCCAGGTGGAGACTCTGGACAAGAACTGCGACGAGTTCGGGATTCTGGAATTCAAGATCAAAGACCAGCGCCAGGGCATTGTGCACGTGATCGGGCCGGAGCAGGGGGCAACCTTGCCGGGTATGAGCATTGTCTGTGGTGACTCCCACACCTCTACCCACGGCGCCTTTGGTTGCCTGGCTCATGGTATCGGTACTTCTGAAGTTGAGCACGTGCTGGCGACCCAGTGCCTGGTTCAGAAGAAAATGAAGAACATGCTGGTGAAGGTGAACGGCAAGCTTGGCGCGGGTGTGACCGGTAAGGATGTGGTTCTGGCCATCATCGGCAAGATCGGCACCGCTGGCGGTACCGGTTACGCCATCGAGTTCGGTGGTGAGGCGATTCGTGGCCTGAGCATGGAAGGCCGGATGACCATCTGCAACATGGCCATCGAAGGCGGTGCCCGCGTGGGCATGGTGGCGGTGGACGACATCACCATTGACTACGTGAAAGGCCGTCCGTTCTCGCCAAAAGGCGAAACGTGGGACAAGGCGGTTGAGTACTGGCGCACCTTGCACAGCGATGACGATGCGGTATTCGACAAGGTGGTTGAGCTGGACGGTGCCGCCATCAAGCCGCAAGTAAGCTGGGGTACGTCTCCGGAGATGGTGACCGGTGTTGATGGCAATGTGCCGGACCCGGCGAAGGAAGAAGACCCGATCAAGCGTGAAGGCATTGTTCGCGCGCTTAAATACATGGGGCTGCAGCCGAACCAGAAGATTACCGACATCCAGCTGGACCGGGTGTTTATCGGTTCCTGCACCAACAGCCGCATTGAAGACTTACGCGAAGCTGCGGCCGTGGTGAAAGGCCGCAAGGTGGCCGCCAGCCTGAAACAGGCGATGGTTGTGCCGGGTTCTGGTCTGGTGAAAGCCCAGGCAGAACAGGAAGGTCTGGACAAGATCTTCATCGAGGCGGGCCTGGAATGGCGTGATCCCGGTTGTTCCATGTGTCTGGCCATGAACGCCGACAAGCTGGGGCAGGGCGAGCATTGTGCGTCCACGTCCAATCGGAACTTCGAGGGCCGTCAGGGCTTTGGTGGGCGTACCCACCTGGTGAGCCCGGCGATGGCGGCGGCGGCAGCCGTGTCTGGCCATTTTGTTGATGTTCGTGAGTTGTTGAACTGATCCACAGGAGAGAGACCATGCGCGCATTTACGCAACACCAGGGTATTGTTGCCCCCATGGACCGTTCCAATGTGGATACGGACATGATCATTCCCAAGCAGTTTTTGAAGTCGATCAAGCGCACGGGCTTTGGCCCGAACCTGTTTGATGAGCTGCGGTATCTGGATGAAGGCAAGCCGGATCAGGACTGTTCCAATCGCCCCGTGAACCCGGATTTCGTTCTGAACCAGGAACGATACAAGAGCGCCAGTGTGCTGTTGGCTCGCAGAAACTTCGGTTGCGGTTCCAGTCGGGAGCATGCCCCGTGGGCGCTGGATGATTTCGGCTTCCGGGTGATTATTGCCCCGAGCTTTGCCGATATTTTCTACAATAACTGCTTTAAGAATGGCCTGTTACCCATTGTCCTGGATGAAGAAATAGTTGATAAGCTGTTTCAGGAGACCGAGGCTAACGAAGGCTATGAATTAACGGTGGACCTGGAAGCTCAGACAGTAACGACCCCCTCTGGTGAGTCTTACAGTTTTGATGTCGATAATTTCCGTCGTCACTGTCTGCTCAATGGCCTTGATGATATCGGTGTGACCCTTGAAGATGCCGATGCCATTCGCGCCTACGAAGATGCTCGCCGCCAGACTGCCCCCTGGTTGTTTAACGCTGGAAACTGATAAACAAGGATTTTGATATGTCCCGTAATGTGTTGCTTCTGCCGGGTGACGGCATTGGTCCGGAGATTGTTGCTGAAGCGGAAAAGGTTCTGAACAAGGTCAATGATCAGTTCAATCTTGGCCTGACCTTTGACAAGGCTCTGGTGGGTGGTGCGGCGATCGATGCCACGGACTCGCCGCTGCCGGACGAAACCCTGGAGAAGGCGCGCAATGCCGACGCCATTCTGCTGGGTGCCGTCGGCGGTCCTCAGTGGGATAGCCTGCCGATGGCCAAGCGCCCGGAGAAGGGCTTGCTGGGTTTGCGGTCCAACCTTCAGCTGTTCGCCAACCTGCGCCCTGCCATCCTGTACCCGCAATTGGCCTCCGCTTCTTCCCTGAAGCCGGAAGTGGTTTCTGGCCTGGATATCCTGATCGTGCGCGAGCTGACCGGCGGTATCTATTTTGGGCAGCCCCGCGGTGTACGCGAGCTGGAGAATGGTGAACGCCAGGGCTACAACACCTATCAATACACTGAGTCCGAGATTCGCCGCATCGGCCGCGTCGCCTTTGAGGCAGCCCAACAGCGTGGCAAGAAGCTGTGCTCAGTAGACAAGGCCAACGTACTGGAAGTAACCGTGCTGTGGCGCGAAGTCATGGAAGATCTGAAGCGGGAATACCCGGATGTCGAGTTGTCCCACATGTACGTGGATAACGCCGCCATGCAGCTGGTGCGCGCACCCAAGCAATTCGATGTGATTGTGACTGGTAACATGTTTGGTGATATTCTTTCTGACGAAGCGGCTATGCTCACCGGCTCCATCGGCATGTTGCCGTCGGCGTCGCTGAACTCTGAAAAGCAGGGCATGTACGAGCCTTGCCACGGTTCGGCGCCGGATATTGCCGGGCAGGGCATTGCCAACCCGTTGGCCACCATCATCAGTGCAGCCATGATGCTGCGTTATAGCCTGAATGAGGAAAAAGCCGCAGAAGCGATTGAAGCGGCGGTCAGCAAGGTACTGGATCAGGGGCTGCGCACCGCAGACATCATGTCAGACGGTGGTAAGAAGGTTTCAACCCGGGAAATGGGTGAAGCTGTTCTCAATGCGCTTTGAGTCAGCCCTGATTCGCTAAACCGAGACCCGACAGTGGCGCGATGCTGCCACTGCGGGATCATCCATCCTGTCCCTGCCAGCGATAACGGTAGCGGGCGGGCATAATGTGAGGTTCAAAGGTCGCACATGAAGCGAGTTGGACTTGTAGGTTGGCGTGGCATGGTGGGCTCAGTCCTCATGCAGCGCATGCGTGAAGAAAACGATTTTGCCGACATCGATCCGGTGTTTTTTACCACTTCCCAGGCGGGCAAGCCGGCCCCGGACGTAGGCAAAGAAGGCGTTCCGCCACTCCAGGATGCCTTTGATATCGACATCCTGAAGGGCATGGACGTTATCCTGACCTGTCAGGGCGGTGATTACACCTCAGCGGTTTACCAGAAGCTGCGCGATGCAGGTTGGAACGGCTACTGGATTGACGCCGCATCGTCCCTGCGGATGGTGGATCACTCCGTCATCGTGCTGGACCCGGTCAACCGCAACGTAATCGATGCCGCCCTGGATAAGGGCGTAAAAGATTACATTGGCGGTAACTGCACCGTGAGCCTGATGATGCTGGCCCTGGGTGGTCTGCTGGAGCAGGATTTGATTGAGTGGGTCTCTCCGATGACCTATCAGGCGGCTTCCGGTTCCGGTGCCCAGAACATGCGGGAACTGCTGAGCCAGATGGGCGCGTTGAATGAGAGCGTCAAGTCTGAGCTGGCCGATCCTTCCTCCGCCATCCTGGAAATCGACCGCAAGGTGACTGGCACCATGCGTTCCGGTGATTTTCCCACCGAGCACTTCGGTGTGCCCCTGGCGGGCAGCCTGATACCGTTTATCGACAAGCAGCTCGATAACGGCATGAGCAAGGAAGAGTGGAAGGCGGGCGTTGAGACCAACAAGATTCTTGGCCGCAGCGACAATCCGATTCCTATCGACGGCATCTGTGTTCGTATTGGCGCCATGCGCTCTCACAGCCAGGCGTTGACGATCAAGCTCAAGAAAGACCTGTCGGTTGCGGAAATCGAGGGTATCCTTGCCAAGGCCAACGACTGGGTGAAAGTCATCCCGAATGATCGTGATGCCACCATGCAGGAACTCACACCGGCGAAAGTGACCGGCACCCTGAGTATCCCCATTGGGCGGATTCGCAAGTTGTCCATGGGGCCGGAATACATTTCTGCGTTTACCGTGGGTGACCAGTTGCTGTGGGGGGCCGCTGAGCCTCTGCGCCGCATGTTGCGGATTCTGCAGGAACGTTAAATAGTGTTACACAGTGGTAATTAATGCCAACTGTGTCCGGTTTTTCGTATGCCGGAGTGGGGCGGAGGCTGATTTCAGCGTCCGCCCCTGTTATTTTCAGGGCTGTTAAGGAGTTCCGCCCGATTGGTAAAAAAACGGTGCAAGGATTGCGGCTGATTGATTGATAAAAGAGGCTTTATCAACAATACTTGCCAAACTGAACGGTATAATTGCGATATAACAACGAGAACTAAAAAGACGGAAGTCATCCAACCTCGTCCGATTCTGTTGAGATACAGCAGTAAAGAATAACGGAGACTGGAAAGGAAAAAGCATGAAGGTACGCAAGCTTGCGGTTGCCATGGCGCTGGCGGGAGGGCTCGGTTCCGGTGTCGCTCAGGCGTTGGGGCTGGGGGAAATTGAACTGCAGTCCTGGCTGAATGAGCCCCTGGATGCGGAAATATCACTCCGTGAAAGTCGTGGAGTGGATCCCGGTGATGTATTTGTAAATGTTGCACCGGAAGCCGCTTATCAGCGGATTGGCATTGATCGCCACCAGTTTCTGAGCAGGCTGAGGTTTGAGGTGGTTACCGCTTCTGACGGCAGTCTCGTTGTTAACGTCTCTTCCCGGGAGCCGCTCCGGGAACCTTACCTGAATTTTCTGTTGGAGCTGACCTGGCCTAATGGCCGACTGATGCGGGAATATTCGGTGCTGGTAGATCCACCAGTGTATGCCGAAGATTCCGGTGTTCAGGAGCAGGTGAGTGCGCCTTCGGCAGCGCCAGCAAGTCCAAGGCAGGCAGCGCCCCGTAGCCAGGAGTCTGTGCGTCGCCAGGCCCAGGCCGAGAGTTCACTTGCCCGGGGTTATCAGGCTGACACGTTCGGCCCGACCGGTCCATCAGACACACTCTGGACCATCGCCCAGCGTGTCCGCCCGGACAGCTCTGTGTCCATGCAGCAGGTTATGCTGGCCCTTCAGGACCAGAACCCCAATGCCTTTATGGGCGGCAACATCAATCGGTTGAAGCGTGGTGAAGTCCTGCGAGTTCCGACTATGGAACAGATCCGCAGCCGGAGCCAGGCAGAAGCCAACCGTGTTGTTGCACAGCAAAACGAGGCGTTCCAGTCCCGTACCGTCGATGCCACCCGTACCGCAGAAGCTGAATCCGCTCCGGCGCCCACCCAAACGGGTGCAGCCGGTGACGAATTGCGCCTGCTGGTAGCCGATGGCGAATCTCGCGATGTTACCGAGGGTGGCTCTGCTGGCGGTGACGGCGATTTGCCGGGCGGCAGCGACGTAGGCTCAGCGGTAGCAATGGAAGAACTGGAAGCCACGCGCCGCGAAAACGAAGAATTGAACAGCCGCCTGGCGGATCTTCAGGATCAGGTGTCCACCCTGCAGCGTCTGTTGGAACTCAAGAACAGCCAACTTGCAGATTTGCAGGGTATGACGGCTGAAGAGGCAGCAGCGGCGGATCAGCTCCCGGACGACGAGGCCGAAGAACTGGCGGCAGCTGACGGCGCTGATGAGGTCGCCGAGGACGATTCGGAAGCGCTCGAAGAGATGCCCGCAGCTGAGGGTGGCGAGCAGGCCGCAATGGATGAGCTGACAGACGACAGTGGCGTTGATGGCGCCGGTGAGGAAGTCGCGACTACCGAATCCGCGCAACCCGTCGATGAAGCGGCAGAGCAGGAAGCGGATGAGACAGACGTGGCCGCCGCTCCGGCAGCGGAGCAGCCCCGCGAACAGCCTCGCCAGCCAGCGCCTGTTGCCCCTCCCGCCGCGGAGAAGGGTTTCCCCGGTAATGTGATTGACGCCATTTCGAACAATCCGATGTACCAGATTGCCCTTGGCGGTGGCCTGGTTCTGCTCTTGCTGTTGCTTCTGCTGGTTGCACGCCGGAACGCCAATCGTGAAAAGGCATTCTACGATCAACTCAACAGCGAGGACGGTAGCGAAAGCGATTCGTTTGATCTGAGCCTGGAAGACGAAGCTGGCGATCAGCAAGAAGGCGCTGATGCCCTGGCCGAAGCCGACACCTACATTGCCTATGGTCGTCATGATCAGGCAGCACAGGTACTTGAAACCGCCATTTCCCGGGAGCCGAGCCGCACTGATCTCCGGTTGAAGCTGCTTGGGGTATACGCGGACAGTCAGGATCGTGATTCGTTCGAGAAGCAGTACGGTGAAATTGAGGCCCTGGAAGACGAAGCTGCTATTGAGCAGGCAACGGTTCTCCGCGAGCGCCTTGAAGAAGCTGAGTCTATGCCAAGCATCGACGACCTTGAGTCCCAGCTGCGGTCTGATTCCTTCAGCACTTCGGTGGCGACAGAGGGGGAGCCTGGTCAGGCGTCCGAGACAGATCAGGAAGACGAATTGCCGTCTGATGATGAGTGGCAGCTGTCCGATGACTTGAAAGCAGACGAGTTTGAGGCCCGTCCCGAGCCTGAACAGGAGAACGAGTTCGGAGAACTGGAATCAGACGTTGAGAAGGAGACTGATTCTCCCGACGATCTGATTGAATACGACCTTTCCGGCCTTGAGGCATCTGAAGAAGATGAATCCGCCGTCGACATTTCAGAAGAGCAGGATTTCTCTTCTCTGGAAATGGATCTTGAAGACTCGGGCGAGGCCAAAGCCGAAGAAGAGGATCTGAGTTTCGATTTCGAGTCTGCGCTTGAAGACGAAGCCACCGAAGAGCCGGCGGTTGAGGCAGCGGAAGAGGAGTCCCTGGATTTCGGACTGGAAGATGAGCCTGATAAAGCAGAACAGGTTGGCGGTGCGGAAGCCGATGAGGATGAATTGTCGGGCGACGTGGATGCCCTGGATGAGTCCTTCCTGGACGAGCTTGACGCCGAGCTGGACAAGGTTGCTGAGGAAGAAGGCGAGCCGGAAGGGTTAGACCTGGACGAGTCTACGCTGGACGACTTGGAGCTTGACGTGTCTGACGAAGATCTCGCCCTGATGGAAGAGTTCTCTGAGTCTGATGAGCAGCCCGCAGGTCCGGAACAGGAAGCCGCATCCCTGGATGAAGAGCTTGGTCTGGAAGACGCCTTCAGCAGCGAAGAACCGGCTGACTCAGAGCCGCCAAGTGAACAGGCTCAGGAGGGTGAGCCCGGGGCTACTGAGCAGGAGGCTGATGCCATGGATGACGATCTGGTTCCGCTGGCGTCCGAATCGCTGGACGGAAAGCCGGAGCAAAGTTCCGCGCTTGATATCGATGAGGAGTCATTGGGCGAGGACGATGATTTCGATTTCCTTGCCGGGACTGACGAAGCAGCCACCAAACTCGATCTGGCCCGGGCCTACATCGAGATGGGGGACAGCGACGGAGCCCGTGATATCCTTGAAGAGGTCGCTCTGGAAGGAAACGACGAGCAGAAGGCGGAAGCTCAGGAGCTCCTTAAAAATCTTTCCTGATCCGTTATAATCTCGTTATATCGGCAACAGCGCCGGCCATAAGGCCGGCGCTTTGTTTTTCAGTGAACCCTTTTCGACGGACCAATCCTTGTTTCTCAATTCTCAGCCTTTGACCACAGATAATGCGATCGGTAACGGTCGGGTAGCCATTGCGTTTGAATACGACGGTCGCGGGTTTCATGGCTGGCAACTCCAGAAAAGTGGTGTCCGGTCAGTGGAGAGCGAGCTGGCCAGGGCCGTGTCCAGGGTTGCTGATCACCCGGTTGACCTGGTGTGCGCGGGGCGCACGGATGCCCGCGTTCATGCGAGCTTTCAGGTGGCCCATTTTGATACTCCCTCGGTGAGGAATCTCCGCTCCTGGGTCATGGGCATGAATACCGCCTTGCCGGATGATATTTCCGTGCACTGGGCGGGTAACGGGGTGGCAGATTTTCATGCACGTTTCTCGGCGGTTTATCGTCGCTACCGGTATGTTATTCTGAATCGTCCTGTCAGGCCCGGGATTCAGCGGGGGCAGGTGAGCTGGACCTTTCGGCCGCTTGACGTTGCCAGTATGCACAGGGCGGCTCAGGTGCTTGTCGGTGAACACGACTTCAGTTCGTTCCGGGCAGCCGGTTGTCAGTCCAGAACGCCGGTTCGTTATCTGGAGCGGATTTCGGTAACCCGAAAGGGCGACTATGTCGTAATAGATGTTCAGGCCAACGCTTTTCTACACCATATGGTGCGCAACATTGCCGGCGCCTTGATGGCCGTAGGGGCGGGCAAGCAGCCTGAACCATGGATTGGTGAGGTGTTGGCCAGCAAAGATCGCAAGTTGGCGGGTGTGACCGCACCACCGGACGGACTCTATCTTGTGGATGTTGGCTACCCGGATCGGTACGGAATACCGCGGGCTCTGTGCGGCCCCGGTTTCGTAAGTCCCTGGTTCACTGACGGTGAGAACGATCCTATTGAGCCAACGCATATTCACCCCAAACAACCGGTGTCAGAAACATGACCACCCGTGTAAAAGTTTGCGGCTTGACCCGGCCCGAAGATATTGACGTCGCGGTAAGGTGCGGCGCAGATGCGATCGGTCTGGTGTTCTATGAGCCGAGCCCACGCTCGGTCACGGTTGAGCATGCCAGGGCGCTGGCGGATCGAATACCTGCCTTCGTCACGCTGACCGGTTTGTTTGTGAATCCGGATGTCCGGTTTGTCGAGAGTGTGCTGGATCAGGTTCCGCTGGATCTATTGCAGTTCCACGGCGATGAATCCCCGGACGTCTGTGACAGCTTCGGACGCCGCTGGATCAAAGCGGTCAGGGTTCGCGAAGAGGGTCAGATAGAGAAGGCCTTTGATGACTATCGCAAGGCCTCCGGCCTTCTGGTTGATGCCTGGGATCCGAATCGCTATGGGGGAACTGGGCAGTCCTTCAACTGGGCATTGATTCCTGAACACCGGCCGTTACCCCTGATATTGGCCGGTGGGTTGTCTTCTGCTAACGTAGCCCGCGCCATTGAAGAAGTCAGGCCCTGGGCTGTCGACGTAAGCGGAGGGGTGGAGCAGAGTAAGGGCAAGAAAGACGCCACCAAACTATCCGATTTTATGAAAGAGGTTCACCGTGTCTGTAAAACTGACTGAAGAGATGTTGAAGGCGCTTCCGGATGCGAAAGGTCACTTCGGTGCCTTCGGTGGCCGGTTTGTTTCTGAAACCCTGATGGACTCGTTGATGACGCTGGAGAAAGAGTATCTCCGGCTGAAAGATGATGCCGAATTCCAGGCCACTTTCGATAAAGACCTGGCGGACTATGTGGGGCGTCCCAGTCCATTGTATTTTGCCGAGCGACTGACCAGGGAAACCGGTGGTGCCCAGATCTGGCTGAAGCGTGAAGACCTCAACCATACCGGTGCTCATAAGGTGAACAACACCATTGGCCAGGCGCTTCTGGCGAGTTTCCTGGGCAAGAAACGAATTATTGCTGAAACCGGGGCCGGACAGCATGGTGTGGCAACCGCAACGGTCTGCGCCCGGCTTGGGCTTGAGTGCCATGTGTTCATGGGGGCGGAAGACGTCAAACGCCAGTCCCTCAACGTCTACCGGATGAAGCTCCTCGGGGCCACCGTGCATGCGGTCCAGAGCGGCACCAAAACCCTGAAAGATGCCATGAACGACGCCATGCGTGACTGGGTGGCCAATGTTGATGAAACCTTCTATATCATCGGTACCGTGGCCGGCCCGCATCCCTATCCACTGCTGGTTCGCGATTTCCAGTCGGTGATTGGTCGGGAAACCCGTCGCCAGGCCCTTGAGCAGGCGGGTAAACTGCCGGATGCGCTGGTAGCCTGTGTTGGTGGCGGCTCCAATGCCATCGGCATGTTCTATCCGTTCCTGTCTGATGAAAACGTTGAGCTTTATGGTGTTGAAGCAGGCGGCCTGGGTATCGAAACCGGTCAGCATGCCGCACCTTTGTGTGCCGGGCGCCCGGGGGTTCTTCACGGTAACCGTACGTACCTGATGGAAGACGAAAACGGCCAGATCGCAGCAACCCATTCGGTCAGCGCTGGCCTGGATTATCCGGGAGTAGGCCCAGAGCACTCCTGGTTGAAAGACATCGGTCGCGCCAATTATGTCTCGGTCACCGATGACGAAGCGCTGGATGGTTTCCGCAAGCTGACCCGTGTTGAAGGTATTATGCCGGCGCTGGAAACCGCCCATGCGGTTGCCTACGCGCTTAAGCTGGCAGCAACCATGGACAAGGACAAGATGATCGTGATCAATGTCTCCGGCCGTGGCGACAAGGATATTCACACCATTGCCCAGTTGGATGGCATTGAGATCTGAAGGTATCAGGAGCAGGCATGAGCCGAATTGAAGGCGTACTGAAATCATTGAAAGAGCAGGGTCGTAAGGCGCTGATCCCTTATATCACCGCCGGTGACCCAGAGCCGGGGCAGACGGTCAGCCTGATGCACACCCTGGTGGATGCTGGCTCGGACATCATTGAGTTGGGCGTGCCGTTCTCCGATCCCATGGCGGACGGGCCTGTTATCCAGCTTGCCTGTGAGCGAGCCCTGGTGCACGGCACGTCCCTGCGCCAGGTCATCGGAATGGTCAAGGAATTCCGGAAGACCAACACCACCACACCGGTGGTACTGATGGGGTACCTGAACCCGATGGAAGCCATGGGTTACGAGGCGTTTGCGGATGCTGCGGCCGATGCGGGTGTAGACGGTATCCTCACCGTTGACCTGCCGCCGGAAGAGGCCGAAGACGTAGCTCCATTGTTTTCTGCCCGTAACATGGACCCAATCTTCCTGCTGGCGCCCACCACCACGGATGAGCGCATCAAGGCAATCAGCGAACACTCCTCCGGTTATGTGTACTATGTTTCAATCAAGGGCGTGACTGGGTCGGCAACCATCAATGTTGATGAAGTGGCGAAAAAAGTGGCCCATGTGCACGAACTGACGGCGCTGCCGGTCGGTGTCGGGTTCGGAATCCGGGATGCGGAGACAGCGGCTGCCGTTGGCAAAGTATCCGATGGTGTAATTGTCGGAAGCGTGCTGGTCGATACAATAGCCCGACACCAGACAGATCCCGAAGCCCTGGCCAAGGCGCTGACTGATCTGTTGCACCCGATGCGTGAAGCCCTGGATAGTCTGGCATCCTGAGGGGCCGGCTTCCAGGCATCAAAGGACAGGATGAAAGCATGAGTAACTGGCTGGATAAGATCATGCCGAGCAAGATTCGCTCGGAATCGCGGCAACGTACCGGGGTGCCGGAAGGGCTGTGGAAGAAGTGCCCCAAGTGCGGGGCGTTTTTATACAAGCCTGAACTCGAGAAAAACCTGGACGTCTGCCCGAAGTGTAACCACCACCTGCGTGTGTCTGCCCGGCGCCGGCTGGACATCTTCCTCGACAAGGACGGCCGCGAAGAAATAGCCGCAGAACTGGAGCCTTCGGATCGGCTCAAGTTCAAGGACAGCAAGCGCTACAAGGACCGGCTTTCAGCAGCCCAGAAAGCAACCGGCGAAAAAGACGCCCTGGTCGCTATGAAGGGTTCAACGATGGGCGTTCCCCTGGTGGCTTGTGCTTTCGAGTTCAACTTCCTGGGCGGTTCCATGGGCCAGGTGGTTGGTGAGAAGTTCGTACAGGCGGCCAATGTTTCCCTTGAGCACCGTATTCCCCTGGTCTGCTTTTCTGCCAGCGGTGGCGCCCGTATGCAGGAGGCCATTCTGTCGTTGATGCAGATGGCAAAGACCGCTGCAGTGCTGGAGAAGCTCAAGCAGGAAGGCATTCCCTACATTTCGATCATGACTGATCCGGTGTTCGGCGGAGTGTCTGCCAGCCTCGCGATGCTGGGCGATCTCAATATAGCCGAGCCTTATGCGCTGATCGGTTTTGCTGGCCCCCGGGTGATTGAGCAGACCGTCCGTGAGAAACTGCCGGAAGGTTTCCAGCGCAGTGAATTCCTGCTGGAACACGGTGCTATCGATATGATTCTGCACCGGCACCAGATGCGCGAGCGGGTAGCCCACGTTCTTGCCAAGTTCACCGGCCAGGAAAAGCCCGGCACAGAAGCTCCCATCGAGTTTGAGATCACGGAAAAACCCGACACAGATGAACCCTCCTAGCACTGACGCAAGGCCCGTACCGGTCCCTCCCGGGGCCGGTGCGTCTGTTGAAAAGTGGCTTCAGTATCTGGAAGCCATTCATCCCACCGAAATTGACCTTGGCCTGGATCGGGTTCTGGTGGTTTTGCGCCGCCTGTTTCCGCGAAAGCCAGCAGCGCGAATCATCACTGTAGCGGGCACCAACGGCAAAGGCACGACCGTGGCGGCCCTCGAGTCGCTTTTGCGGGCAGCCGGGCGAACCACCGGAGCTTATACCTCTCCCCATCTTCAGCGTTATAACGAGCGAGTACGGATTAACGGTCAGGATATCAGCGATGCAGCGTTGATATCCGCGTTCGAACAAGTGGAGGCGGCACGGGGTAAGGTTTCCCTGACCTACTTTGAGTTCGGAACCCTGGCAGCCTTCGTGGCACTCGCCGACGCGGGTGTTGAAGACTGGATTCTGGAGGTCGGCCTGGGTGGACGCCTGGATGCCGTTAATGTGCTGGATGCCGACTTCGCGGTGATCACCTCGATTGATATCGACCATATTGGATTTCTGGGCGATAACCGGGAAGTGATCGGCTTCGAAAAGGCCGGTATTCTGCGGCCCGGGATTACTGCGGTTTGTGCAGATCCGGAGCCTCCCGCCTCTGTGCTTCAGCAGGCCGCCGCGCAGAAGGTCAATCTTCAGGTGACCGGGGGTGATTACCAGCTCAGGCCGGTTGGCGATTCCGTTGAGCTGACGATCGAGGGGCTCAGTATAACCCTGCCGGCCGGCCCGTTACCTGTCGAAAGTGTTGCCGCAGCAGTGGTGTTGGCCCGGGTGCTGGCGCCAACCATGACTGTCAGCCTGTTAGCAGATACAGCCAAGTCTGTAACGGTGCCGGGACGTTTTGAGCGGTTGAGAACAAAGCCGGATGTGATCGTGGATGTTGGTCACAATCCCCATGCCGCACGCTGGTTGGCTCATCGGCTTGAGTTGCAGCGGTCAGGGCAGGGCAAGGTGTTCGGTGTTTATTCGGCTCTGGCGGATAAAGACGTGGAGGGGGTAATGCGGGCCATGGCGCCAGTTGTTGGGCGCTGGTGGTTCGCCGGTCTTGATGTGCCGCGCGGGCTGGAGGTGCAGGCTCTGGTGGAGCGGGCGCGGGCTTGCGGGATTACCGGTTGCACGGCGTCAAAGTCTGTGGGTGATGCCATGTCTTCGGCATTGGCAGAGGCCGGCGAGAAAGACACCATCGTGGTATTCGGTTCGTTCTACACCGTTGCTGAGGCCCGGGCCCGACTTGTCGGCGAAGTCTCTTAAACTTTGTCCATGGCAGGCGCCGGAGCTTTGTGTTAACGGCACTCGGCGGTTAGTATCAGTATCAAACTGTTAGGTTAAGGGAGCCCTTTCTCGTGAACGGATTGAAACAAAGAATCATTGGTGCACTGGTTCTGGTCTCCCTGGCTGTGATTTTTGTGCCGATGATATTTGACGAGCCCCATTCCGAGCGCCAGTCCCGGCCTGTCACCATCCCCGAGGAGCCGCCGTTCCCTGAAGTGGACGTTCCCCCGGAGCCGGCCCTTGGCGGCAGCGACTACGGCATGAATTCCGCGCCTCAGGACACTCCCGCTACGGAATCGGCTCCCGGTTATCGACTGATTGAAGGTGTTGAGGAGCCCGCGCCAGAATCATCCAGCGCCCGCGAGCCCGCGGCCCAGGTAGCAGAGCCGGTTACCCGCACGACGGATAGAAATGCCGCCGGCTCAGAGCCTCAGCCACAGGTTTCGCAACCCTCAGAGCCGGCAACTTCTACCAGCTCGGCCGATGAATCCGCTGAGTTCACGCGGTCACTTGACGGTGCCTGGGTTGTCCAGCTGGGCAGCTTTGGTAATGCCGATAATGCCCGCCGACTGCGCGACAATGTTCGCGACATGGGGTACGGCGCCCACCTACAGCAAGTGGAGCGCGGCGACACCACGTTGACCCGGGTGTTCAGCGGGCCATTTGTCAACAAGTCCGAGGCCGAAGCCGCCAAGAAAGCCCTGGATGATGCCTTCTCACTGAACAGCCTGGTTACCTCCGGCGGAAAGTGATCCGGTGACTTGCAATTTATGAGCCTCAGGCGGTTTGGTGGCGCCCGGTTTCCTGTTAGAATTCGCGCTTCCTTTTCTCCATCGGGTTTTTCATGGACGCGCTGATCTGGATTGACTGGGTCATCATTGCTCTGATTGCTGTTTCCACGCTTATCAGTCTGAAGCGGGGCTTTGTTCGCGAAGCCCTGTCGCTGGTGACCTGGGTTGGGGCATTCATCATTGCCCGCACGTTCCATCCTCAGATGCAGTCATTGCTTGAATCCACCGTGGAAACACCACTGGTGCGTCTGATTGCGGCCTTTGCGATTCTGTTTTTCGGCACCCTGATTGTGGGCGCTATTATCAATAATATGATTGGTCATCTGGTGCGGGCGACCGGATTGTCAGCCACCGACCGCGTTCTCGGCATGGGGTTCGGGTTGCTACGGGGTGTGGTGGTAGTGATTGTTGGTATCGCGTTTACCCGCTACACACCGCTTGCCGAAGATACCTGGTGGAGAACGTCCGTGATGATCGACCGTCTGGCGGTGGTCGAAGACTGGTCCCGTCGAACCCTGGGTGATGAATTTGCCCGGTTCCTGGGCCCCGAAGCAGGGGCCGGGTACAGCACCGAATCCTCAACAGAGCAGGAAGGCGTGGAACCCACGCCTGCATCCCGTTAACATTCAGATTTAACACTCGGAGAGTTCCCCAGCCATGTGCGGCATTGTCGGTATTGTCAGTACTTCAAACGTCAACCAGCTTCTTTACGATGCACTGACTGTTCTTCAGCACCGTGGCCAGGATGCGGCGGGTATTGTGACTTTTCAGGATAACCGGTTTTTTCTGCGCAAGGACAATGGCCTCGTCCGGGATGTATTCCATACCCGGCATATGCGCAGGCTGGTAGGCAATGTGGGGATCGGTCACGTCCGTTACCCCACCGCTGGCAGTTCAAGCTCTGCCGAGGCCCAGCCGTTTTACGTGAACAGCCCCTACGGCATTACTCTGGCGCACAACGGCAACCTGACCAATGCCGATGACCTGAGCAGCGATTTGTTCCGCACCGATCTGCGCCACATCAACACCAATTCCGATTCCGAAGTGTTGCTCAACGTATTTGCCCATGAGCTGCAGAAGCTTGGGAAACTGAACCCGACCAAAGATGAGATTTT
This sequence comes from Marinobacter sp. GH_1, assembly GCF_048595985.1. Lineage (NCBI taxonomy): Bacteria > Pseudomonadati > Pseudomonadota > Gammaproteobacteria > Pseudomonadales > Marinobacteraceae > Marinobacter > Marinobacter sp. GH_1. The sequence goes on from NZ_CP184460.1 coordinate 2,116,615, forward strand.
TTCCGCCGTCCGCGCCGTGCACAAGCGCTGCCGGGGTGCCTATGCCGTTATCGCGATGATTACCGGCTACGGCATTGTCGGTTTCCGGGACCCCAATGGCATTCGCCCGGCCTGTTACGGTGTGCGGGAAAGCGAAGACGGCCAGAAAGAATACATGATCGCCTCGGAGAGCGTGGCTCTGAACGCCGCCGGTTTCGAGATCGTTCGGGATATTGCACCGGGTGAAGCGGTTTATATCGAAACCGATGGTACCCTCTACACCGAGCAATGTGCGGAATCCCCGAAGCTGTATCCATGCATCTTCGAGCACGTCTATTTTGCGCGCCCTGACTCCATCATGGACCGCGTGTCGGTTTACAAGGCACGACTGCGCATGGGCGAAACCCTGGCAGACAAGGTGCTCAGGGAGCGGCCGGACCATGACATTGATGTGGTGATCCCGATTCCGGACACCAGCCGGACTTCGGCCATGCAGATGGCCTATCAGTTGGGCGTCAAATACCGCGAAGGCTTTATCAAGAACCGCTATATCGGGCGGACGTTTATCATGCCCGGCCAGAAAATGCGGAAGAAGTCGGTGCGCCAGAAGCTTAATCCCATAGACCTGGAGTTCCGCGGCAAGAACGTCATGCTGGTGGATGATTCCATCGTCCGGGGCACCACCTGTAAGGAAATCGTTCAGATGGCCCGGGACGCCGGTGCCCGGAACGTCTACTTCGCCTCGGCAGCGCCGCCTGTGCGTTATCCCAACGTGTACGGCATTGATATGCCCTCGGCCAGTGAGCTGATTGCCCACGACCGTTCGGTGGAGGAGGTTCGGGAGCAGATTGGTGCTGACTGGCTGGTATATCAGGACCTGGAAGACCTGATTACCTGTGTCAACGATGTCAACGACGATATCGATGGTTGGGAGTGCTCGGTGTTTACCGGTGATTACGTAACCGGTGACGTGGACGAAGCCTACCTGCGCCGGCTCGAAGACCTGCGTAAAGACGAGAAGCGTCCCGGTGGGCAGATCATCGACGGTGATAATGCCATTATCGACCTCCATAATGACGAAGACTGAACCCCTAACGCCCGTGCCAGGAGAACACTATGACAGTCGGCCGTGAAGAACATCTCTGGATTCCTGAATCGGATCTGGACGGTATGTCAGTGGATACCCTGGCCGTGAGGGCAGGGCAGGTCCGCACCGGTCAGTTGGAGCACAGCGACGCCATCTTTCCGACCTCCAGTTTCGTCTATGGCAGTGCCGCCCAGGCGGCAGCCCGTTTTGGTGGTGAGGAGCCCGGCAACATCTATTCCCGTTTTACCAATCCAACGGTTCAGGGTTTTGAGGCCCGCATCGCTGCCATGGAAGGTGGAGAAAAGGCCGTTGCCACTGCCTCGGGCATGGCGGCCATCCTGAGTACCTGTATGGCGTTGCTGCAGTCCGGGGATCACGTTATCTGTTCCCGTGGCGTGTTTGGTACCACCAACGTCTTGTTCCAGAAGTACATGGCGCGTTTCGGGGTTGAAACCACGTTCGTTAGCCTGACCGATGCAGACGGCTGGGGGGCAGCAGTCCGGCCAGAAACCCGGATGCTGTTTATTGAAACGCCATCCAACCCGCTTTGTGAAATCGCTGATATGGACGCGTTGTCTGCGTTGGCGAGGGCCAACGATGCCCTGTTTGTGGTGGATAACTGTTTCTGTACGCCGGTATTGCAGCGACCCCTTGAGCAAGGTGCGGATCTGGTGATTCATTCAGCCACAAAGTATCTGGATGGCCAGGGCCGTTGTGTTGGCGGGGTAGTGGTGGGGCCTGCCAGGTATCTGGATGAGATCTACGGGTTCCTGCGATCTGCCGGGCCCACCATGAGCCCGTTCAATGCCTGGGTGTTCCAGAAAGGGCTGGAAACCTTACCGATCCGTATGCGAGCCCACTGCAACAATGCGTTAGAGTTGGCGAATTGGCTGGAAAGCCAGCCGAGCGTGGAAAAGGTGTTCTACGCCGGTCTTGAAAGCCATCCCCAGCATCAGCTGGCGAAGAAGCAACAGGACGGGTTTGGCGGAATTGTGTCGTTTCTGGTTAAAGGGGGCAGAGAAGAAGCCTGGCGCTTTATTGATGCCACCCGAATGATTTCAATCACAGCGAATCTGGGTGATGTGAAAACCACCATCACCCACCCGGCGACGACAACCCATGGCCGGTTATCTCCCGAGGATAAAGACAAGGCGGGCATCACCGAGAATCTGATCCGGTTGTCTGTTGGCATTGAAGCCATTGATGACCTGAAAACCGATCTGACACGGGGTTTTCAGGCGCTGAAAGACTAAACTCACTGACGGTTTGAGCATTCATGGCGGAATCCGCTAAAGCGAAACAAACAGCATCGACGGAACTGACAGAAAAACAACAGCGCTTTCGCCGCCTGATGGCCCAAGGGGCCAGAGAGGGTGCGGTTATCGGCATGATTGTGCTGTGCATCTATCTGGCGATGGCGCTGTTTACCTTCAGTGCGTCTGACCCCGGGTGGGCGAGTATCGGCCACGATACCCGCGTGGATAACGCCGCCGGGCGCTCCGGCGCCTGGCTCGCAAGCCTGCTGGTAGACTTCTTCGGGCAGGTTTCCTGGCTTTTCCCGGTGATGATTGCCGGTTATGCCGTCATGCTGATCCGTCGCAGGCACGAGTCACTCGACCTCCATTGGCCACTGTTCATGGTTCGCTTTGGCGGGTTTCTGCTGATTCTGTTGTCGGCCACTAGCCTGCTTTCCCTTTATTCGGTATTTGGCCTTGGTGCCTCCTCCGGCGGTGTACTGGGCACGGCGGTTTCAGAAGCTATGGTGCGCTTCTTCAATCTGCCGGCCACCACGCTGTTGCTGATCGCGATCTTCCTGTTCGCCCTGACCGTGACCGTCGGCCTGTCCTGGTTCCGCCTGATGGACCATGTTGGTGGATTCACTCTGAAAACCGGGCGCTGGCTTCAGTCGCTGTTTAAAAGAAGCGAGCGCAAAGCGAAAAACCCCGGTGCGCCAGCCAGTGCTCGCCCTGATCCAGAGCCTCCGGTCGTCAAAGATCGGGTGGCAAGAACCGATCCCGTAACAGAAAAACCACGTCAGAAAGATGCCTGGTGGCGTCGTTTGTTCCGCCGTAAAGCGAAAACGGCCGATAATGGAACCCCAAAGGACAGAAGCAAAGCTCGCAAGGAACCGGCTATTGACGGGCTTCCTGAAATTGAACCAGAACCCGCAAGACTGGAAAGTTTCAGCTCAGGGGATCGGGATGAAACGCCTCGCAAGGCGGCCGCGCCTCAGCAGCCCAAGCCCGCGAACCGGGCACTGAAAATTGCCCCGTTCAAGAAGGATGATCAGGGGCCCGCCGACAAGAAAGCCAACAGCAAGCAGGGCTCTTTGCTGGAAGACATTGAGAGCCTGATTCCGCCGATTTCCTTGCTGGACCCGCCAGAGGAACACAAAGAAAAGGGCTACTCGGAAGAGTCCCTGGAGCACATGTCGCGCCTGCTCGAAGAGAAACTGGCGGATTTCGGTGTCACGGTTGAGGTGGTCGAGGTCAATCCTGGCCCGGTTATCACCCGATTCGAGATCAAGCCCGCCGCCGGGGTGAAAGTCAGCAAGATTTCCAACCTGGCCAAGGATCTGGCCCGTTCATTGGCAGTGTTGAGTGTGCGGGTGGTGGAAGTCATACCCGGAAAGTCCGTGGTGGGCATCGAGATTCCCAATGAGGAGCGGGAAATCGTTCGTCTGAGCGAAGTGCTTGGGGCCCGGGTATTTACCGAGTCGTCATCGCCGCTGACCCTGGCGCTGGGTAATGATATTGGTGGTAATCCGATGGTGGCCAACCTGGCCAAGATGCCGCACCTGCTGGTAGCCGGTACTACGGGTTCGGGTAAATCGGTCGGGGTTAACGCCATGCTGCTGAGCATGCTGCTCAAGGCCAGCCCCGATGAAGTGCGCTTTATCATGGTGGACCCGAAGATGCTGGAACTGAGCATCTACGATGGCATCCCGCACCTGCTGGCACCGGTTGTGACGGACATGAAAGAAGCCGCCAATGCACTGCGCTGGTGTGTGGCGGAGATGGAGCGGCGCTACCGTTTGATGGCCAGCCTGGGCGTGCGCAACATCGCCGGTTACAACAAGAAGGTGAAAGACGCCCGCGCCGAGGGCGAGCCGTTACTGGATCCTCTCTGGAAACCGGATGAATACCTGGCCAACGACGAACAGGAGCGGCCGGAACTGGAAACCCTGCCGTTCATCGTTGTCGTAATCGACGAATTTGCTGACATGATGATGATTGTCGGCAAAAAGGTGGAAGAGCTGATCGCCCGCATTGCCCAGAAGGCCCGTGCCGCCGGTATCCATCTGATTCTTGCTACCCAGCGGCCATCCGTGGATGTGATCACAGGCCTGATCAAGGCCAATATCCCGACCCGGATGTCGTTCCAGGTGTCGTCCAAGATCGACTCCCGTACCGTGCTTGATCAGGGCGGCGCCGAGCAGCTGCTGGGCCACGGCGATATGTTATACCTGCCGCCGGGTTCCGGCCTGCCGGTTCGGGTACACGGAGCCTTCGTTGACGATGACGAAGTACACCGGGTGGTCAGTGCCTGGAAAGCCCGGGGTGAACCGGAATACGTGGATGATGTGCTTAACGGAGCCGAAGGTGAGCACCTGCCGGGCGTGCCAACCCTCAGCGAAGGCGGTGCAGGCGGTGGTGACGAAGGAGACGCGCTGTTCGACGAAGCGGTCGCTTTTGTGACCGAGAACCGACGGGTGTCGATCTCCTCCGTACAACGTAAATTCAAGATCGGCTACAACCGTGCCGCGAACCTGGTGGACGCCATGGAAGCCTCGGGAGTGGTCAGTCCGGCGGGTCATAATGGTGCCAGGGAAGTTCTGGCGCCGCCGCCCCCAAGAGACTAGGAGCAGCATACTTATGATCAGATCTGTCTACACGACGATAGCGGCGCTGTGCATGATGGCCGTTGTGGCAACGGCCTCTGCGGAACAGGGCAACAGCTCTCGCGATGCCGCTGAAGAGCTGGCTTCCATGTTGCGCAGTTACCAAACCTACCAGGCCGATTTCATCCAGATTGTGGTCAATGAAAATGGCAACCGGGTTCAGGAAACCCGCGGCTCCCTGAAGGCCAAGCGCCCGGGTCTGTTCTACTGGGAGACCGGTGCGCCTTTGTCCCAGTTTATTGTCAGTGACGGCGACACGGTGGAGGTTTACGACCCGGATCTGGAACAGGTCACTATTCACACCCTGGATGACCGGGTGCAGACAACACCGGCGCTGCTTTTGAGTGGCGAAGTGGATAATCTTGAGGAAACCTACGATGTGAGTGAGCGCCGGATGGGTGACAATACCCGCGAGTTCACCCTGGTTCCCAGGGGCGCCGATTCCCTGTTTACATCCTTGCGTTTGAGCTTCTACAACGGTGAACTTCAGGAAATGAGAATGGAAGATTCGCTGTCTCAACTGAGTATTCTCAGCTTTGACCGGATAACCCTGAATCAGGAACTGGACAACAGTGCCTTCCGCCTGGAATACCCCGAGGAGGTGGATATTATTCGGGACGGTGCCTGATGCAGGACAACCTGTTTGAGCCCGAGGCCGGATTCCAGCCCCTTGCGGCCAGAATGCGGCCGGCCAACCTGGACGAATACGTTGGCCAGGCTCATCTGGTCGGCCCCGGAAAACCGCTCAGGCGCGCCGTAGAGCAGGGCCAACTGCATTCGATGATTCTCTGGGGGCCACCCGGAGTGGGCAAAACCACCTTTGCCCGGCTGTTGGCCAACGTGGGTGACTTGTCCTATGAAGCGCTCTCTGTCGTGCTCAGCGGCGTCAAGGATATCCGGGATGTGGTCGAGCGGGCCCGCAACCGCAAGCAGTCCCAGGGCAGGGACACGCTGCTGTTTGTTGACGAGGTGCACCGGTTCAACAAAAGCCAGCAGGATGCATTTCTCCCACATATTGAAGATGGCACCTTCATTTTTGTGGGTGCCACCACGGAAAACCCCTCTTTCGAACTGAACAGCGCGCTCCTGTCGCGGACTCGCGTGTATGTGCTCAAAAATCTGGACAAGCCGGACATCCTTGAGCTCCTGAATAGAGCATTGGTTTCGCCAGCGGGTTTCGGCGGTACCCTTCAGGTGCCAGCCGGGGTGCTGGATAACATGGCCGAAGCCTCTGGAGGCGATGCCCGGCGTGCTCTGAACATTCTGGAGGTGGCCGCCGATCTGGCCGAGCCTGATAGTACCGGACAGAACGTCATCACTGCCCAGACTCTGGAACAGGTGCTGCAAACCAGTCTGCGCCGTTTCGACAAAGGCGGCGATGTGTTCTATGACCAGATTTCCGCGTTGCACAAATCCGTGCGTGGCTCCAGTCCCGATGGTTCCCTGTACTGGCTTTGCCGCATGCTGGACGGTGGCTGTGACCCCCTGTATGTGGCGCGGCGCCTGGTGCGGATCGCCAGCGAAGACATCGGTAACTCAGACCCCCGTGCCCTGCAAATTACCATGCAGGCCTGGGATGCCCAGGAGCGGTTGGGGTCGCCGGAAGGGGAGCTGGCGCTGGCCCAGGCCGTCACCTACCTGGCGCTGGCACCAAAGAGTAATGCCGTGTACAAGGCGTTCAACGAGTGTATGGCGGACATCCGAAAGGATCCTGATTACGAAGTGCCGGTGCACTTGCGTAATGCTCCTACCAAGCTGATGAAAAGCCTGGGCTACGGTGATGAATACCGCTACGCCCATGACGAACCGGACGCTTACGCTGCCGGAGAGTCTTACCTGCCTGAAGCGATTCACCAGCGCCGTTACTATCAGCCGGTCATGCGTGGACTGGAGATCAAACTGGCTGAAAAGCGCCAGCGCCTGGATGATCTCGATGCCCGAAGCGGCAAAAAGCGTTATTGATCTAACCCTCATGCCGCAAATTACCTGGCCCTCGGCCCGGGGATGGTGGCCAGCAGAACCACGGCAGGTATAATGCCGTGATATCCATACTATTCGTTAACCGGAAAATTCAGGAAGATCATGCTCGATCCGAAACGTGTCCGTTCACAGACTGAAGAAATTGCCCGTCGGCTGGCTATCAAAAACTTCGAGTTTGACGTTGCCACCTTCGAACGCCTTGAGGAACGCCGTCGAGCCATTCAGGTTCGTGCGGAAACGCTGCAGAGCGAGCAGAACAAACGGTCGAAATCCATTGGTAAGGCCAAAGCGGCGGGTGAAGACATCAAACCGCTGCTGGAAGAGGTGGACAATCTCAAGCAGCAGAAGGCCGAAGCTGAGGAGGAGTTGCGCTCAGTACAGGAATCCCTGAACGCGTTTTTTGCCGGCATTCCCAATCTGCCGGATGAAGACGTTCCACCGGGCGCCAACGAAGACGACAACGTAGAGACCCGTGTATGGGGCACGCCGCGTAACTTTGATTTCGAACCCAGAGACCACGTTGCCCTGGGCGAACAGCTCAAGGGTCTGGACTTCGAGAAGGCCACCCAACTGGCGCATTCCCGCTTTGCCGTCATGCGCGGCCAACTGGCGAAGCTGCATCGGGCACTGGCTCAGTTCATGCTCGACCTGCACACAGAAGAGCATGGCTATACCGAAGCCTATGTGCCGTACCTGGTCAATGCCAACGCGCTGTTCGGTACCGGCCAGCTACCCAAGTTTGAAGAGGATCTGTTCCGTACCGCCGGTGACAACCCGCTGTACCTGATCCCGACGGCCGAAGTACCGGCGACCAACCTGGTGGCCGACAGTATTCTGGAGGCCAGCGAAATGCCGCTGCGGATGGTGTGCCATACCCCCTGTTTCCGCAGCGAAGCGGGTTCCTACGGCCGGGATGTGCGTGGCATGATCCGCCAGCATCAGTTCGACAAGGTTGAACTGGTGCATGTTGTGCGCCCCGAGGACTCCACCGAGGCGCTTGAACAGCTCACTGGCCATGCCGAGAAGGTGCTGCAGTTGCTGGAACTGCCGTATCGTGTGGTTACCCTGTGTGGCGGCGACATGGGCTTCTCCGCAGCGAAGACCTACGATCTGGAAGTGTGGCTGCCTGGGCAGGGTAAATACCGGGAAATTTCATCCTGCTCCAACACCCGTGATTTTCAGGCACGGCGTATGCAAGCACGTTGGCGCAACCCGGAAACCGGAAAGCCCGAGCCTGTTCATACCCTGAACGGATCGGGTCTGGCCGTTGGCCGTGCGATGATCGCGGTGATGGAGAACTACCAGCAGGAGGACGGCAGTATTCTGGTTCCGGACGTTCTCAAACCCTATATGAAAGGCATTGATCGGATCCAATGAGCGAACCATTCACGGATGCACCAGGAAGGGGCGTCAAGGCAGGGCCTGCACCAGTTCGGTACAGGCCCAACCCGGTAACCGAAAACCCGAATAATTCTGCGGGCGAGGTCGCCCTGGTGGGCGCCGGCCCAGGTGATCCTGAACTTCTGACCCTCAAGGCCTGGCGCCTGATCCAGTCCGCCGACGTTATTCTCTACGATAGGCTGGTTTCTCCGGAAATACTCTCCCTGATCCCCGATAACGTTGAGATGGTTCATGTCGGCAAGCAGCGCTCAAATCACACGTTGCCGCAGGATCAGATCAACCAGCGCTTGGTGGAGCTGGCCCGGGAGGGCCACAAAGTGGTGCGCCTCAAGGGTGGTGACCCGTTCATCTTCGGCCGCGGCGGCGAAGAGATTGAAACGCTGGCGGCTGCCGGTGTTCGCTTTCAGGTGGTTCCCGGTATAACCGCAGCGTCCGGCTGTGCGGCCTATGCGGGCATTCCGCTGACTCACCGGGACCACGCCCAGTCGGTGCGCTTTATTACCGGGCATTTGAAAAACGATACCTGCGATTTGCCCTGGTCAGACTTTGTCCAGAATAATCAGACACTGGTGTTCTACATGGGTTTGGTGGGATTGCCGATTATCTGCCGGCAATTGATTGGCCATGGCATGACACCAGATATGCCGGTGGCGCTGGTGTCCAAGGGCACAACCGCCGACCAGAAAGTGGTGGTGGGCACGCTCAGTGATATTGTTGGCAAGGTGGAGAACAGTGGTGTTCAGGCGCCCACTCTGGTGATTATCGGTCACGTGGTCGGGCTCAGAAGTCGCCTGGACTGGCGGGGAGCTGTAGAGAGCGCCTGAGGGTGGAGAAGCAGGGCGGGCCCGCGTATCGGTCTCACGGGGCGCCGAAGCTGATCGGCTACCCCGTGAATCCTGTCAGCACGCTCAGGCGTTACGCTTGGGCAGCACGTCTTTGAGCTTTTCGCGCATATCCCGAATGGCTTTCTCGGTGGTTTCCCAGTCAATACAGGCATCGGTTACCGACACGCCGTATTTCAGGTCTGCCAGGTTTTCCGGGATGGACTGATTACCCCAGTTGATGTGGCTTTCCACCATCAGGCTCTGGATAGACTGGTTGCCCTCCAGGATCTGATGGGTCACATCCTGCATGACCAGAGGCTGAATGGCCGGATCTTTGCTGGAATTGGCGTGGCTGCAATCCACCATGATCGACTTGCGCAGATTGGCTTTGTCCAGCGCCTGCTCGCACAGTGCAACACTCACGGAATCATAGTTCGGTTTGCCACCGCCACCGCGCAACACCACGTGGCCATAGTTGTTGCCCTTGGTGCGGATGATGGCCACCTTGCCTTGCTGGTCGATGCCCAGGAAGCTGTGGGGGTGAGAAACCGATTTCATGGCGTTAACGGCTACGTCCAGGCTGCCATCAGTGCCATTCTTGAAGCCAATGGCCATGGACAGGCCGCTGCTCATTTCCCGGTGGGTTTGAGACTCGGTGGTGCGGGCGCCAATGGCGGACCAGGCAATGGTGTCTTGCAGGTACTGGGGGGAGATCGGGTCAAGGGCCTCGGTGGCGGTTGGCAGGCCCATCTCGTTGATATCCAGCAGCAAGCGACGGCCAATGTGCAGGCCCTGTTCAATATCGAAGGTATCGTTCAGGTGTGGGTCGTTGATCAGGCCTTTCCAGCCAACGGTGGTGCGCGGTTTCTCGAAATATACCCGCATCACCAGCAGCAGGGTATCGCTGACTTCGTCGGCGAGTTTTTTCAGCCGGGCAGCGTAATCGCGGGCTGCCTCCACATCGTGGATAGAGCAGGGGCCAACCACGATAAACAGGCGGTGGTCTTTGCCATCCATGATGTCGTAAATGGCCTGGCGGCCAGAGGCTACGGTTTCGGCAGCTTCATCTGACAGCGGCATTTCGTTCTTCAGCGCTTCAGGAGTGATCAGTGGTTCCTGGCTGGCCACGTTCAGGTTTTCCAGTTTCTTGCCCGACATCTTGTTGTGCTTCCCCGAATCAGATCGTTACATCACCGGGTAACGCTGTCATTATGGGCCCGGTGTTTAATAATTAACGCTAATGGTGCCGGTCTGCAGTTGCTGTAAACCCCGGCGAGTTGGTTATACTGCGTTATTTGAAGACCCTTTTCAACGCTTCCAGTCAACAGGTAACGGATGTCGCCGCCAGCCAGGAAACCACAAGCAGACTCTTCCCCCCGAAAGGTGGTTTCAGAGAGGATTACGCAGGTTCTTTCGGGTATCCGGGTGCCGGATTTACCCTATCCGGCCGGAAAATCGTCACCTGAGTCCAATGCCGATTGGCGCCCGCTGTTGTTTTCCTGTTGGACGGAACAACGGGACGAGCGGGTAACGGACGTTCTGCGGTCGGTGCAGATCGAATGGACCGTGCGCCAGGTCAATGCAGCCTATCTGTCTGACCGGATAATGGACGTGTTCCTGAAAACCAGTGGTTTGCATCGTGCCCTGGTCAGTCGTATTGCCAGATTACGGTTCTGGCTGGCGTGGCAGCTCGATACCCGCGGAACCAATGTGTTCAGCGACGTTGTTCTTGACTGGTTGGACAACCTGCAGGAGTGGCGGGGGTGGAGTGATACCGGGGGGCGATCATCCAGGGTGTTGCTGGACCAATTGGACAGCCTGGTTATCGCGGTGTCCGGCAGCTTTGAAAGTGGCCAGCCCGAACTGGTGGAGAGCTATTGTAAACAATGGCTTGATGACCGGGAGAAAGGTGAGCACCAGGTCAGCCGGTTGCGTGAACGTCTTCTTGAGACCGAGCGTGGTGCTTCGCGGCAGCGTCTTGCCGACCAGGTTTCCCGCGCGCTGATCGGCAGGGCACTGACAGGGCGTGAGTTACCGGTGGTCATCAGTCGATTCATCATCGAAGACTGGTACAAGGTTCTCAAACAGAGCGTCTGGTCCGAGGGCACAGACAGTGAGCTGTATCGACACGCCAACAAACTGCTCGAGTGGTTGGTATGGCTTGGTGATCCTGCACTGTCGGACAGAGACCGGAACCGGCTTTACCATGTAGGCGAGCAGATAGGAGACCGGATACAGGATGTGTGGACCCGGGCCCTCGGCCAGGGGTTACCGGAGAACGCTTTGGCGGATATTCAGACGGTTATCGTAGCGCGTATCCGCGGCGAGGTGCCGGAACTCAAGCCTGCCCTGGGTAGCGGCACCAGTCTGACCTGGGACAGCCGTTGGCTATCGCTGGCTTCGGTAGACCCGCAACAGGCCGAGGGCTTTATCGGCCGCTGGTTTGTCGAAGGTGAGGGCGCCGCTGAGCAAAGGCGTTATTTGTTCGCGCTGCTCGAAGATAGTGGGGAAGTGCTCTGGACCAACGGCGCCGGCGTCAAGCTCGGCCTGCAGGACTGGGCGCTGTTCCTGGCAGATCTTGAAGCCGACACCCTGCGGCCCTTACCGGCTCCGACACCGTTTGGTGAGGTGCTCTCGGAAACCGTGAATCTGTTGTTCAAGGTGTGCGAGAAACAGCAGAAACAACGTGAAGAGGCGGCTCGGGAAGCGAGGGCTCGGGCAGAGGCACTGCGAAAGGAGAAGGAAGCCGCCGAGCGCGCAAGAAAGGCCGAAGAAGAGGCAAAACAGGCAGCCCTGGAGCAACAGAGGGCCGAAGTGGAACGTCAGCGCCAGGAAGATGAGAAAGCGGAGCACGAACGTCTCCAGAAAGAACGTGAGCTGGCGGCGGCCAAACAGGTGGATAGTATTGGTTTGGGAGGCTGGATTGTACTGGCCGCCCAGAAGGATGATGAGGAACCGACCAGGCTGAAACTGGCGGTCAAGATTTCTGCATCCCGGAAGTTCGTGTTCGTGGACCGTCTGGGGCTTAATCGCCGTGAGTTTCTACACGATGAGCTGGTATCCGGGGTTGTATCAGGCCGCATCCGGATATTGGGGAGTGCAGCAGAGTTCGACGACACCCTGAGCCGGGTTGTTGGCCGGATCCGTGTTGGCCGTAACTGAGGATGGCTTATGGTTGATGATAACTACGAGTTCGGAAGCTCCCAGGGGTTACCCGGTGGGCAGGACAATCGCGAGGAATATCGTTTAACCGCCAGGGCTCGGGCATGGCTGTGGCTTGAGTCACCTGAACCGGATGTTGAGGTACAGGATGCCGTTCCTCTTGAATGCCAGATTCGCGATATTTCGGCGAGGGGCCTGAGCCTTGTCTCGTCGGAGCCGTTGGTGCTGAACTCGTTGCTGATGGCGGAGATCAGTCTTGGGCACAAAACGCAGCGGTTTCGGTTAATGGTGGAGGTTGTGTGGTGCCGTGAAACGGGCCAGGAATACCTGATGGGTGTCCAGATTCTGGAATCGGATGAGACGGATTATCTGGAATGGATGGATGCAGTTGCCACAGCCCTTGCTGAGAGTTGAACAAATAAGCCGGCATGGAGCCGGCTTATTTGATGACTTCACAGGATGACAATCAGGATTCCAGTTCGCTCATCCCGGTGATGTTAAAGCCGCCATCCACGTAGAGAATCTCACCAGTAATACCAGAGGCAAGATCGGAAGACATGAACGCTGCGGCGTTACCGACTTCTTCAGTGGTGACGTTGCGGCGCAGGGGAGCCTGCTTGGCGTTCTCGGCCAGCATTCGGCGGAAACTCTTGATGCCGGAAGCAGCCAGAGTCTTGATCGGGCCTGCGGAAATACCGTTTACCCGAATACCTTCCCGGCCAAGGCTGGCGGCCATGTAGCGCACGTTGGCTTCCAGTGAGGCCTTGGCAAGCCCCATGACGTTGTAGTTCTGCAGAACCCTTTCCGCACCGAGATAGCTCAAGGTCAGCAGGCTGCTGCCCTCATGCATCATCTTGCGAGCGCCCTTGGCCAGTGCGACAAAGCTGTAGGAGCTGATGTCGTGGGCGATACGGAAACCGTCACGGGTGGTCACATCCACATAGTTACCGTCGAGTTCATGCGCTGGCGCGTAACCAACAGCGTGAATAATGATGTCGATGTTATCCCAGTGTTTGTTGAGCTCGGTGAACACAGCGTCAATCTGCTCGTCACTGGCCACATCGCAGGGGAACGTCAGCTGACTGCCCCACTGATCCGCGAATTTCTCAACCCGGGACTGAAGCTTTTCGTTCTGGTAAGTGAAGGCCAGTTCAGCGCCTTCACGGGCGAATGCCTCGGCGATGCCGTAGGCGATGGAATGTTTGCTGGCTACACCAACAATCAGTGCTTTCTTGCCACTGAGGATTCCCATGGGTATCTGCTCCCTGTGTTCCTTGGTTTCAGCGCATTATCCCCGACATGCGTCGGCGGGCGTAACGGTCAATTGGTCGTAGGCTGATAAAAGAAAGCCGCGGTCAGCAGTTCCCGGGTGTAGTCCTGTTTCGGTGCCCGGAAAATAGCCTCTGCGGCCCCGTACTCCACTATCTGGCCGTTCTTCAGCACCAGCAATTTGTGGCTGAGTGCCCGAACGACAGCCAGATCATGACTGATAAAGATGTAGCTTAGCTTATATCTGGCCTGAATTTCCCGTAAAAGCTCAATCACTTGCTTCTGGACGGTCCGGTCCAGGGCGGAGGTAGGCTCATCGAGAATGATCAGTTCCGGCTGCAACACCAGTGCCCGGGCAATGGCAATGCGTTGTCGCTGCCCGCCGGAAAATTCGTGGGGGTAACGGTGCCTGGCGTCTGGGTCCAGCCCCACATCCTTCAGTGCCTGAATCACTCTGGCGTCGTGTTGCTCGGCATCGTTGGTGTCGTGTATCTCTAGCCCTTCACGGACAATTTCAGCCACCGACATCCGGGGGCTCAGACTACCGAAAGGATCCTGAAAGACAATCTGGACCCGCTTGCGCCAGGGTCGGAACTGCTTCTGGGACAGAGGCCCAAGTTCGGTTCCCGCCAACCGGATACTCCCGGTGCTGGCGGTTAACTTCAGTAGCGCATGTCCGATGGTGGTTTTGCCACTGCCGCTTTCACCGACAATACCCAGTGTCTCGCCTGGTTGCAGGGCAAAACTCACGTTCTGAACCGCGTGGAAACTCTCCTTGACCTTGCCCAGCAGGTTCTTGCGAATAGGGAACTGAACATTCAGCCCCGTGACTTCCATCAGTGTTCTACCACCATCAGTCGGTGGGAGAGGGTTTTCTGGTGGTTCCGCATCAATGAGCTTCCGGGTATAGGGGTGCGCAGGCGCGGTGAACAGTTGCTCGGTGGCGGCTTCCTCAACGCATTGACCCTGTTCCATAACCACCACTCTATCCGCATAGCGGCGGACAATGCTCAGGTCGTGAGTGATCATCAGAATGGCCATGCCGAGTTTCTGTTTCAGCGATTCCAGCAACTCCAGTACTTGTTTCTGTACGGTCACATCCAGAGCCGTGGTGGGTTCGTCGGCGATTAGCAGATCCGGTTCGTTGGCCAGGGCCATGGCGATCATGATCCTCTGTTTCTGGCCACCGGACAGCTGGTGTGGGTAGCTGTTCAGGCGCCGCTCTGGCTCGGGAATGCCCACCAGGTCGAGCAGTTCAATACAACGCTTTCGGGCCTGGGGGCCACGCATGCCCTTGTGTAGCTCCAGAGTTTCGGTGATCTGCTTTTCAACCGTGTGTAAGGGGTTGAGCGAGGTCATGGGCTCCTGGAAGATCATGCTGATCTCCCGGCCGCGGATTTGCCTCAACCTGCTATCGTTTGCGCCCAGCAAGTCTTCGCCACGATACAGAATCTTGCCAGAAGGATAACGGGCGTGCCGGGCATCCAGTAACCTGAGAACAGACAGGGCCGACACCGATTTGCCAGAGCCGCTTTCGCCCACCAGCGCCAGGGTTTCGCCGAGACCAACCCGCAGCGACAGGCTGTCTACGACCAACGGGCCGTTATCAAAGTGGATGGACAGATCCGAGATGGTCAGGAGGTCGCTCATATCAGTTCTTTCTCGGGTCAAAGGCATCGCGCACTGCTTCGCCTACAAATACCAGCAGCGTCAGCATCACCGACAGGGACACAAAGGCAGAAATGCCCAGCCAGGGGGCATGGAGGTTGGCCTTACCCTGGGCGATCAGCTCCCCCAGGGACGGTGAACCGGACGGCAGGCCAAAGCCCAGGAAATCCAGCGAGGTAAGCCCGGTAATCGCGCCAGTCAGGATAAACGGCAGAAAGGTGAGGGTGGCCACCATGGCGTTCGGCAGAATGTGCCGGAACATAATATGCCGGTTACCCAACCCGAGCGCCCGGGCCGCTTTTACGTATTCGAAGTTTCTCGCCCGCAGGAATTCGGCACGAACCACATCCACCAGCCCCATCCAGCTGAACAGCAACATAATGCCCAGCAACCACCAGAAGTTGGGCTGGACAATGGCGGAGAGGATAATCAGCAAGTACAGCATTGGCAGGCCGGACCAGATCTCAATAAAGCGCTGGCCGAACAGGTCCACCTTGCCGCCGTAAAAGCCCTGAATGGCACCGACGATCACGCCGACAATGCAGCTGGCGATGGTCAAGGTCAGACCAAAAACCACGGAAATCCGGAAGCCGTAGATGACCCGGGCAGCCACGTCCCGGCCCTGGTCGTCTGTACCCAGCCAGTGTTCGGCGCTGGGTGGTGCGGGCGAGGGTACGCTCAGTTCATAGTTGATGGTGTTGTAGCTGAATTTGATCGGCGGCCAGAGGATCCAGCCGTTGGCCTCTATTTCGTCCCGGATGAAGCGATCCCGGTAGTCGGTTTCTGTGGGCAGAAAGCCGCCAAAGGTTTCCTCGGGCACCATCTGGACTACCGGGAAATAGACATCGCCCTGATAGGAGACCACCAGTGGCTTGTCGTTGGCGATTAGCTCTGCCACCAGGGAAAGACCGAACAGGGCCAGGAAAAGCCACAGTGACCAGAAACCACGGCGATTATTCCTGAAATTCCGCAGCCGGCGCTGTTGGATGGGCGTCAGTCGGGGCATGGTTATGCGCCCTCCCGGCTTTCAAAATCGATGCGCGGGTCTACCAGCACATAGGTGATGTCGCTGATCAGCTTCAGAATCAAACCCATCAGGGTGAAGATGTATAGAGTGCCGAAAATCACCGGGTAATCCCGGTTCAGGGCCGCCTCAAAGCCGAGCAGGCCAAGGCCGTCCAGGGAGAAAATCACTTCAATCAGCAAGGACCCGGTAAAGAACAGGGACACCAGAACACCCGGCATGCTGGCGATCACAATCAGCATGGCGTTGCGGAACACATGGCCATACAGCACTTGTTTTTCTCCCAGACCCTTGGCCCGGGCCGTCACCACGTATTGTTTGCCGATCTCATCCAGGAATGAGTTCTTGGTCAGCAGGGTGAGGGTGGCAAAGCCGCCAATCACATTGGCGGTCACCGGCAAGGCAAGGTGCCAGAAGTAATCAGCGATCTTCTGGTACCAGTTGAGCTCATCGAAATTCGGCGAGGTGAGGCCCCGGAGGGGGAACCAGTCGAAATAGCTGCCGCCGGCAAACAGCACGATCAACAGAATGGCAAACAGGAAGCCGGGAATGGCATAGCCAACCACGATGGCAGAGCTTGTCCAGACATCGAATCGGGAGCCGTCAGACACGGCTTTGCGAATGCCCAGGGGGATGGAAATCAGGTAAATGATCAGGGTGGACCAGAGCCCCAGGGAAATGGAAACCGGCATCTTGTCGATGATCAGCTCAACGACGGTACGGTCCCGGAAAAAGGATTCGCCGAAATTGAACGTGGCGTAATCCTTGAGCATCTTCAGGAAGCGTTCATGGGCGGGCTTGTCGAAACCGTACATCACCTCGATTTCTTTCAGCAATTCCGGTGGCAGGCCTCGGGAACCCCGGCTGTCGCCGGAGCTGGTGACGACTTCACCACCGGTATCTCCACCGCCCGCCCGTGCCAGGGCACTGCTGCCGTGGCCTTCCATCTGGGCAATAAGCTGGTCAACCGGGCCGCCCGGTGCAGCCTGAACAATGATGAAATTGAGTAGCATAATCCCCACCAGCGTGGGGATGATCAGTGCTAGCCGCCGGAGAATGTAGATGCCCATTTAGGGGAGGAATCCTTTCGTTACAGCGTTGGTGACAGTCGGCGGATCAACGGTTGATCCACCAGTTGTTCAGGTCGATACCATTTTTCGGTGTGACCTCAGGTCGCTGTAAATGGTTCCAGTAGGCTACCCGGTCTTTGGTCAGGTGCCAGTGCGGAATTACATAGTGGCTGTGCAGAAGCACCCGGTCGAGCGCTCGAACACGGTGCACCAGCTGTTCCCGGTCCGGCGCCTGGATGACCATGTCGACCAGTTGGTCTACCACGGGATCATTAACGCCCATGAAATTCCGGGAGCCGGATACCTCTGCGGTACTGGAGTGCCAGTATTCCCGTTGCTCGTTACCCGGGGAGTCTGATTGCGGCAGCACCTGGGTGATCATGTCGAAGTCAAAGCTGCGCACCCGTTGAATGTACTGGTTGCTGTCAACAAGGCGCACGGTGACGTCTATGCCCAGGCGTTCCAGGTTGCGGGTAAAGGGCAGCACCACCCGCTCAAAACTCTTCTGGAACAGCAGCACTTCAAAGCTCAGTTGCTTGCCGGTTTCCTCATGCACCATTTTGCCGCCACGGATGCTGTAGCCGGCCTCGTTCAGCAGTTCCATGGCCGCCCGCAGATTGTCTCGCATGGACCGGCTGTCGCTGGTGTCCGGTGGGGTGTACTCGCGGGTAAAGACCTCCGGGTTCAGCTGATCCCGGAAGCGTTCCAGGATGTCCAGTTCAGGGCCTTCAGGTAGGCCGGATGAGGCCAGTTCACTGTTTTCAAAATAGCTGTTGGTCCGGGTGTACTGGTCAAAGAACAGGTTACGGTTAGCCCACTGGAAGTCAAAGCCGTAAGCCAGGGCCTGGCGGACCTTCGGGTCACGGAATACCGGCTTTCGGGTGTTGAAGACAAAACCCTGCATACCGCTTGGGCGTTGATGAGGGATGGCCTCGCGAACGATTCGGCCATCTTCGAAACGCCGGCCGGTGTAGGCGGTTGCCCAGTTCTTTGCGGAGGTTTCCTGGCGGAAGTCGAAGTTGCCTGCTTTGAAGGCTTCCAGCGCTACCGTGTCATCGTTGTAGTATTCGTACTGGATGCGCTGGAAATTGAAACGTCCTACACGTACGGGCAGGTCCTTTGCCCAGTAGTCTTCAATTAGCTCATAGGTAACAGAGCGCCCAGCATCAAACGAACCAATGCGGTAGGGCCCACTGCCCACCGGAATGTCCAGACCGTTTCGACCAAACTCCCGCTCTTCCCAGTAATGGGCCGGGAGAATAGGCATTTGCCCCAGGATCAGAGGCAGCTCACGGTTATCGGTTTCGCCGAAATCGAATCGGATACGATGACTGTTCTCGATCGTGACCTTGCGCACATCCGCGTAGTAGTTGCGGTAGAAGGGGTGCCCTTCAGTGGTCAGGATACGGTGCGAGAACTCGACGTCTTTGGCGGTGATCGGGGTGCCGTCCTGAAATCTCGCTTCTTCCCGCAAATTGAATATGACGTACCGGCGGTCTTCGGGAAACTCCACGCTCTCGGCAATCAACCCATACTCGGAGAATGGCTCGTCAGAAGACGATTCCATCAGTGTGTCATAGACGTAAGTGCTGACGCCGGCAGCTGCTACGCCGCGAATCACAAACGGGTTGAAGCTGTCGAACCCGTTGGATACCACGGACAGCTTCAGGGTGCCGCCTTTGGGCGCCTCGGGATTAACGTAATCGAAGTGGCTGAAGCCTTCCGGGTATTTCAACTCACCATGCATGGCGATCCCATGAACGGGCGCTGGCCCGTTTTCATGGTGATCGTCAGCAGCGGAAAAAAGCGGAGTGGCCATCAAGGCCAGGGACGTGATCAGTCCAGACAGGGTCAGGTGAGGTGCTTTCCGTGTTTTTGTCATGGTTCTCGCACGTTATGGGCTGTTTCTTATGTCCACGTAGAGTACCAGACTTTGGCCGGGTTGCAGATAACGGTTGGTATTAAGATCGTTCCATGATGCGATATCCCGCACATTCACCGAGAAGCGGCTTGCAATGGCAGACAGCGAGTCACCCTGGCGCACACGATATCCCACCTTGCGAACCATGGCGCTGTCCCGCTGGCTACTGGCAACATTCTTGGTGGGTTGTGCGGTTTTAGACCAGATCACCAGTTGTTTGCCCGGGATCAGTGGGTCGCCCGGCGCCATACCGTTCCAGGCCGCCACTTCCCGTACCGAAACCCGGTGTTCCCGGGCAATGTCCCAGAAGGTATCGCCACGGCGGACCGTGTAGTTAACCTTGTTGCCATCCCGTTGCCGCTCCTGGGTGCGTTGCAGGCGCTGGCTCTGGCTCAGCGCATAGGTCTCTGAACCCTTGGTGGCCGAGGGAATCAGCAGCTGCTGGCCGATGCGGATGAGATCGCTGTTCAGCTTGTTAACCTGCTGGATGACGGAAGGTGTTGTCGAAAACTTTCGGGCGATGGTGTTCAGGCTATCGCCTTTCTGCACCCGGTAATTCTGCCAGGACACCCGCTGCTCGGTCGGGAAATCGGCAAGCGCTGTACGGAAGCCCTCGGCTTTCTCGACCGGAACCAGCAGCCGGTGAGGGCCATCCGGATTGGTGGCCCAGCGGTTATAGGCGGGGTTGAGCAAATAGATTTCATTGATTTCGACGCCAGCAAGTTCTGCGGCCTGAGCGATATCCAGTTGCGAGCCAGTATCAACCACCTCGAAAAACGGTTCGTTCTTCAGGGCAGGCAACTCGATGCCATAGGCTTCTGGGTCGTCAAAGATCTTGGCCAGCGCAATCAGCTTGGGTACGTAGTGCCGGGTCTCGGTGGGTAGGCTCAGCGACCAGTAGTCTGTGGACTTGCCGGCGTTGCGGTTACGGCGAATGGAGCTGGATACTGTGCCGCCACCCGCGTTGTAGGCAGCCAGGGCCAGGGTGTAGTCGCCATCAAAGCGGTTGGCCAGGCGGTCAAGGTACGTAAGGGCTGCATCGGTTGCCGCAATGACATCCCGGCGGTCATCGTGCCACCAGCTTTGTGTCAACCCGAAATACTTGCCGGTTGACGGGATGAACTGCCATAAGCCTGCCGCACGCCCGTGGGAATAGGCGAAGGGGTCAAAGGCACTTTCAACAACGGGCAGCAGTGCGAGTTCGTTGGGTAGACCCCGTTTTTCGGTTTCTTCCAGGATGTGGTAGAGGTATCGGGAGCCACGTTCAACCACCCGGTCAATGTAGCGGGGGTGGCGGGCATACCAGTCCAGCTGTGCCTGAACCCGGGCGTTGTCAACGGAATGGTCCATCTGGAATCCGGCTCGAAGCCGGTCCCATAAATCGGATTCCGAAGTCGCAACGTCCTGGCTGTTACGGGGGTTATCCAGTTTCTCCCGTGCTTCCCTGGCTTGCTTGCGCAGTTCGGGGGCGATGGCGTCGTCCAGCGGTGCATCGCTGGCCTGGTCACCGTTTCCGGACGCAACCGATTTCTTTAGACCCTCGTCGCCCTGCGCAACCACGACTTCGTCAGAATCCAGGGGGTTGCTGTCTGCGGTGTTGTTGTCTTCACCAAACCAGGCTGACGGTGTGTGCCAGTTTTCAAGAACCTGACTGGTGCTGCAGCCTGAGAGGAGGGTGCTGGCAATCAGCACATAAGACAATCGTTTCACCGACATAAGCACAGCTTCCGGATATTGGCCGGGTATGGACAGAAACCCGGCACATTAATGAGTTACGGTAACAAACAGGCTTGGATTCTATGGGAGCCCTTTTCCGGGGGTCAATACAGCTGATGTTACGGCTGTGAGAAGAAATGTTAAGAACTCAACCATTAACGGCTTAGAAATGGTCCTTGCCGTGTCGAATGGCCGCGAACACCGAATCCGCTGAATCGCATGGCAGACCCTGCCTTGCAGCATATTGACGGGCGCTTTCAATCACTTCCGGCTGGTCCCAGCGCATAAATGGGTTGAGGGTTTTTTCTGCGCCAATACTGGAGGGTACGGTTGGCTCGCCACGGTCTCTCATGGCCTGACAGTCCTGCTCAAACTGCTCGAGGGCCTTGTCGTCTGGCAACCAGCTGCGGGCAAACCGGAGATTGGCCAGGGTGTATTCGTGGGCACAGTAAACCCCGGTCTGATCTGGCAGGGCGCGCAACGACTCCAGGGACTGTCGCATCTGCTCGGGTTTGCCCTCGAACAGCCTCCCGCAGCCGCAAACGAACAACGTGTCGCCGCAGAACAGCACAGGGCGATCATCAATCTCAGTTTCCGAGTAGTAGGCAACATGGTCGAGAGTGTGGCCCGGTACCGCCATGACGTCGAAGGTCAGGCCTTGCCAGACCACTTCGTCACCGGGATGGATCGGGTTGGTGGTGCCCTTGAAGGGGGAATCCTCCGGGCCCGTTATGCGTACATTCGGAAAGGTCTTTGCCAGGCCGGCGATGCCGCCCGTGTGGTCGGGGTGGTGGTGGGTGACCAGTATGGTATCCAGAACCAGCTGCTGACTTTCCAGGTAGTCTTCCACCGGCTGGGCCTGCCCCGGGTCTACCACCAGCGCTTTGCCGGATGACCGGTCGCAGAGGCACCAGATATAGTTATCGGAAAACGCAGGAATGGCCTGGATATCGAACATGCATGACCCCATGTGCTCTTTGGATGTGGCTGTTATGATAGTCCAACGCCGTTTCTATCCCAAGGGTCGTTCGTGAGCCGGGAACAAAAGGCGGTGCAGGGGAATCCGGTTAATGCAGAGATTCAGATTGGGCGCCTCAGGGGCGGTGGACTACTCACAAAGGCATGAGAGTTTCGAACGCTGGTTCCAGACTCCGCTTGGCAGATCGTTGCTGGCCAGCCAGCGCCGGGTACTTGATCATGCATTCGAAGACCTGGCCGGGGCCCGGCAACTGCAGGTGGGGCTAAGCCACAGGCTGCCGCTTGCCAGCGGCGCCGATTTCGTCCAGAAAATCATAACCACGCCTGGCTGGCACCCGCAAATGCCGGATGGAGTAGCGGTTTGTGATGCTGACGAACTGCCGTTTCCAGGGGACTCCATGGACCTGGTGATACTGCACCACACAGCGGATTTCTCCCCGGATCCCCACGAGGTATTGCGGGAATCGGCCCGGGTGCTGAGGGGCGAGGGGCGTATTGCGCTGATTGGATTCAATCCACTGAGCCTTTGGGGTGTCAGGCGTCTGCTTTCAAGGCACCATCAAGGGCCCTGGGGAGGACGCTTCCTGATGCGATCACGGATGGAGGATTGGCTCCGGCTACTCGGCTTTGAGCTTGAGACTTCCTGCACCCATTTCTGCACCCTGCCGGTTCAGAGAAAGGAAGGCTACTCCACCAGGAATCACCGTACCCTGAATGAGAACGGTCATTTCCTGCCGGTCGGCGCATATTACTGTATCCTTGCCCGCAAGCGCGTTTACGCCCCCATCCGCAGGCGGGCGCCCTGGCGCAAGAGCAAAGTGATCTCAATGCCCGGCACCGTGGGCGCCTCGCGGGGGTGTTCAAACCAGAGTGCTGGCGCGACAGAGAATCAATGAATGATTGGGAGAGTAAATGGCTGGCAAGGTGGTGATGTACACCGATGGTGCCTGTAAAGGCAATCCTGGTCCCGGTGGGTGGGGTGTGGTTCTGCGATACGGAGATGCCTGCAAGACCCTGCATGGTGGTGAGCGCCAGACCACGAACAACCGCATGGAGCTCATGGCCGCTATTCGCGGCCTGAGGGCACTGAACCGTGCCTGTGAGGTTGAGCTGTATACAGACTCCCAGTATGTCCGTAAGGGCATCACGGAATGGATGGCGGGCTGGAAGCGAAACGGCTGGAAGAATTCGGCGAAGAAGCCAGTCAAGAATGCCGACTTATGGCAAGAGCTGGACACCGAAACTGCACGACATAAGGTGAGCTGGCACTGGGTCAAGGGCCATTCCGGTAACCCCGACAACGAGCTTGCGGATGAACTGGCCAACCGTGGCGTTGATGAACTGACCAGCGCCTGACGCGGCCTGTGGCGCGGGCGACGACGGAAACAGAGAGCACAGAGACATGAGACAGATCGTACTGGATACCGAAACCACGGGTATCGACCCGAACGACGGACACCGCATTATCGAGATTGGCTGCGTTGAAGTCATTGAGCGTGAGCTGACGGGCCGCAATTACCACGTCTACATCAATCCAGAGCGGGAAGTCGAGGCCGAAGCTATCACCGTTCACGGCATCACCAACGAGTTTCTGACCGACAAGCCCAGGTTTGCTGAAATCGCCGACGAATTTTTCGAGTTTATCAAGGGTGCGGAGCTGGTTATCCATAACGCGGCTTTTGACGTCGGCTTCATGGACGCCGAGTTTGCTCGTCTCAAGCCGGTCCGGAAAACCGCTGACCACTGCGGCATCGTCGACTCGCTGGCCATCGCCCGGGCCAAGCATCCGGGCCAGAAGAACAACCTGGATGCCCTGTGCAAACGTTACGGAGTAGACAACAGCAACCGGGAACTGCACGGCGCGTTGCTGGATGCGGAGATTCTGGCGGACGTTTATCTGTTGATGACCGGCGGGCAAACCGCGTTATCCCTGGATGCCGGGGCTGGCGATGATGGATCTGCCGGCGGCATCCGCCGCCTGACTGGCAGCCGACCGGCTTTGACGGTGATCCGTGCTGATGACGCCGAGGCCTCGGCCCATGAAGAATTTCTGGCGATGATGGAGAAGCAGGCCGGCCACACAGTCTGGAGCAAATTACAGCAATCGGAATGAGAACCACGTCAGGGTGTACCATTTGTTACATTCCGCCTTTCTTGAGGTACTTGAGTTTTATGTTATAAGTAATGATAAGTTCGCCAGTTTTCTGCGAGCTGAATGTTGGCCGGCAGGGTGCATGGCCCATAACAAACGCCGGCCCCATGTCCCCGGCATTAGTTCACGAACAGGATGCGGTAGTCTCCGCAAAGTAACAGGAAGCGTTTATGGTTCAATCGTCTCTGGCGACGAAATCGCAGTCGTTTGATTTGGTCAAAAGCGAAATCGAACAGACCATCAAACAGGCAGAATCCAGCCTTGAGCGCTTTCAGGAAAATCGTGAGAGTGGGGAAGACCTGCAGAACTGTGTTGATTATCTCAATCAGTTGCGGGGCATCTTCATTCTGGTGGAGTTGCGTGGTGGAACCCTGCTGTGTCAGGAAGCAGTGAACCTGGCCAACGACGTGCCCGTTGGCGCCAACGACGACAAGAACATTCTGCTGACGACCCTCAACAGCGCCCTGTTTATCCTGCGTCGCTACGTTGAATATTACCACCAGCAACGGGAAGATCATCCGGAATTGCTGCTGCCGGTTATCAATGATCTGCGCGAGGCGCGGCGCGAGAAACCCTATCCCGAATCCTGTTTCTTTGATGTGGATGTGAAAGAGCGTCCGGATTTTTGTTCCGGGCTCTCGCTTCAGCCGCTTGAAGGCGGCGATGCCGAATACGAAATTCTCGCCCGGCGTATGCGCCTGACCCTCCAGGTCGCTCTGCTTGGCATTCTTCGTGAGCGTAATGAGGTGGTCAGCAAAAAGCTGGTGGCCAGGGCTTCCCGTGGCTTTGCCAGGCTTTGCCAGGGAGCGCCAATGGGGCAGATGTGGTGCTTGCTGTCTGTGGTTGCAGACACCATGCTGGACCGGGCCATGGGCTTCAATAAAGCCCGCAAACGTCTGCTTATGCGAATAGAGAAGTACGCCCGCGAAGTGGTGTACGTTGGCAAAGTGGCCACCACCAAAGATGCCCCTGACTCGGTCATCAAAGACCTTGTCTACCTTTTGTACCGCAGCGGGTCCGCTAATCCCGAGGTGGCGAGCGTTCTTTCCGCCTACCGGCTGGCGCCCTCTGAGTTTCCTGATGCTATCCTTGAAGCCCACTCGCGCCGGCTGTACGGCCCGGGTTCGGATGTACTGAAATCCTTGTCGGAAGCGCTGCAGGAAGAGCTCAATCAACTGAAGGATAAGCTGGACATCATCGAACGGGGTATCGAGCCAGACCTGGCCGAGCTGGCGTCCATCGCTGACGCCCTCGAGCGCCTGGCGAACACCCTGGTGATGCTCGATCTCAATCGCCTGGCCGGTATTGCCCGTGAGGAAGCGACGAAACTCCGTCAGTGGGAGGAGGAGAAGCGCCTGCCGGCAGAGGACGAACTCTATCGCCTGGCCGATTCGGTGCTGGGGGTGGAGGATGCCGTCATGCAGATCGTCATTCGAGGTATTACCTCGGAGACCGATGCGTTGGCAGGCAGTGAACGCAAGCGGGACGAGTCCGTCTACCTGCAGGAAGCCATCTGGGTGGTTGCAGACGAGGCGCGTAGCGCCCTGACCCTGGCCAAGCGTGCTATTACCGCGTTTATCGAATCCGACTACGACAAGTTGCACCTGGCCAACCTGCCGGGCACCCTGCGCAGTATCTGGGGTGGTTTGCAGATGGTGAACGACCCCCAGGCTGCCAGTGTCATTGCGCGGGTAGCGGCATCCATTCAGGAGCAGCTACTGGATGCGAGGGAAGCGCCGGCACCTCAGGTGCTTGAAGCGCTGGCGGACGCGCTTACGTCGCTGGAGTACTACATTGAAAGCATTGGCCGCCGCGAAGAGAGCAACAGCGACCTGCTGAAACTGGCGGAATCGTCGTTGGGCGACGTCGGGCTGTAATAACGGCTTCGGTGTCGTTGAAGCGACCAAAAAAAACCTGCGACTTGCGCAGGTTTTTTTATGGCCTGTTAAGCGGGGCTTAGCCCATTTTGAACAGTTCACCCAGCTTGGTTGCCAGCATCATGTCGCCTTCGGCGCGCAGCTGACCAGCCATGAATGCCTGCATGCCGTCGGTTTCGCCGGAAACGATACCCTGCAGGGTGTCGGAGTTCATGATCAGGGTAACGGAAGGATCGTCGTTCGCGCCTTCGTGCAGCTTGCAAGTGCCGTCGTTGATCACCAGGTGGTAGGTTTTGTCATCTTCGATGTCGAACTGGAACACCAGATCCAGGCCTTGTGCCGCGTCTGCGTTGAAATTCTGTTCGAGTTTTTCAAATACCTGAGCTACAGACATTGTTTTACCCTTTTGAGTGGTTGTCTTGTCATGGTGACGGCTTGGAATCCCTGGCCTCAGAAGCCTGTTTGATAGCCCGGGTAGCGCCGACCTCGCCATCCGACTTTATGGTTAGAACACGGTTGTGTCAAGCTTGATCGAACGCTTGTTTTAATTTTCTTTTGGACTTATCACGCCCCCTGTGAGGGGGTACACTCATGGCTTTGCAACGACGTCTGGAGACTGCATTTTGGAATTTCTGACCGAATACGGACTTTTCCTCGCTAAAGTGGTGACCTTCGTGGTGGCCGCCATCATTCTGGCCTCGGTGATTTTCTCCGCCACCCAGCGGGACCGGAGTGATCATGAAGGAGAGGGCGAGCTCAAAATTCGCAAACTGAACGACCAGTACCGGAAACTGAAAGAGTCCATCCAGTCCCGGTTGATGTCAGACGCCGAACACAAGGCCTGGCAGAAACAAAAGAAAAAAGAAGAGAAAGCCGAGAAAAAATCGGCCAAACAGGATAAAACCGCTGAGGAAGAAAAGGCCTCCAAACCACGCATCTATGTCATCGACTTCGATGGCGACATCAAAGCCAGCGATACCGACACGCTCAGGCGGTCGGTCTCTGCGGTGCTCAGTGTCGCCAACCCGGAGACAGACGAGGTGGTGGTTCGCCTGGAAAGCGGTGGCGGCCTCGTGCACGCCTATGGTCTGGCAGCCGCACAGCTTGACCGGATTCGCAGTAAAGGGGTTCCCCTGACGGCCTGCGTAGACAAGGTGGCGGCCAGCGGTGGTTACATGATGGCTTGCGTTGCCGACAAGATCATTGCGTCGCCCTTTGCAGTTCTGGGTTCGATTGGTGTGGTTGCCCAGCTGCCGAACTTCCATCGTTTCCTGCAGAAGAACGATGTGGATTTTGAAGTGCTGACCGCCGGTGAGCACAAGCGCACACTAACCGTGTTTGGAGAGAACACCGAAAAGGGCCGGCAGAAATTTCTCGCGGACCTTGAAGATACCCACGGCCTGTTCAAGGAATACGTCAGCGAGCGGCGCCCTGCGCTGGATATCCAGGCGGTGGCCAATGGCGACATCTGGTTTGGCAAGCGTGCCCTTGAGGTCAAACTCATTGACGATATCAAGACGTCGGACGAATACCTGATAGAGGCCTGCGACCGGGGTGAGGTGGTCTCGGTGTCATTCCAGCGTAAGAGAACCCTGCCGGAACGGCTTGGCCTGGCCACCAGTGCGGCGCTTGAGCATACCGTTTGGCGGGTGCTCAGTGCTTTCCGTAATCAGAAAATTCAGTAAGTCAGGGCTGGGCGCGGAGAGTTTAACGCTCTGCGCCCACCCGTGATCGCTCAGGAAGCCCTGCGACGGAACAGGGGCTGGTCGGTATCGGTGGCGGCCTGGTAGGCCTGGCTGAAGAAGTTCAGGCAGCGAGCTGCCTTGCTGATGTCCTTGTCGGCCCGCAGCACGTAGGAATCGAAGCCGCACCGTTTCATGAACTGCAACTGGTCCAGCAGTACATCTCCGATAGCTCTCAGCTCTCCCTGGTAGCCAAACCTTTCCCGCAGCAGGCGGGCGATACTGTAACCCCGGCCATCCACAAAGCGTGGAAAGTTCACCGCAATCAACGGTAATTCCTTAACCTTTTCCCCGAGCATTTCGGGCTCGTCATGGCTGTCGAACCAGACTCCGATATCATCCCGGCCTACGTAGTGCTCGTAGCCTGCAAGCCACAGATCCGCGGGAATCAGCGCAGGCTGGCCTGCGGCTACATTGAGGGATTCACCCTCGGCAGGGCGCTCTACGACCACCCAGCTGTCGTTACGGATGCTGCCGTCAGCAGCGATTACATCAGGCATAGACCCGCTCCTTGAATGGTTCAATACCAACACGGCGATAGGTATCCAGGAAGGTTTCTTCCTCGCTCCGTTTGTCGACATATACATCAATGATCTTGGCAATCACTTCGGGCATCTGGTCCCTTGCAAACGAGGGCCCCAGAATCTTGCCAATGGCGGCGTCATGATGGGAGTCGCCACCGAGACTGATCTGGTAGAACTCTTCGCCTTTCTTGTCAACGCCCAGCACGCCAATGTTACCAACGTGGTGGTGGCCACAGGCATTCATGCAGCCGGAGATGTTGAGGTCGATGGGGCCGAGGTCGTACAGGTAATCCAGATCATCAAAGCGACGCTGGATAGCCTCAGCAACGGGAATCGATTTGGCGTTGGCCAGGGCGCAGAAATCGCCGCCCGGGCAGCAGATGACGTCGGTCAGGGTGTTCAGGTTGGCAGTGGCAAAGCCCAAGGGAACGAGGCGCTGCCAGAGCTCGAACAGCTGGTCCTGGCGAACATCGGCCAGAACCACATTCTGCTCGTGTGTCGCGCGGGCCTCACCAAAGCTGAACTGGTCCGCCAGGTCAGCAATCTGCTCAAGCTGATAATCGGTCACGTCACCCGGCGGGGTCCCGGTTTTTTTCAGGGTCAGGGTGACACTGGCATAGCCGGGCTTCTTGTGCTCGCTGACGTTGTGAGTCAGCCACTTGTCGAATTCGCGGTTCTCAAATCGTTGCTCACTCAGCAGGGCAGTGGCGTTCTCCAGTGTCTCGTAGTCAGGCTCGGTGAAATAGCCCTGGAATTTGCGGATCGCTTCCGGGGTCAGCCGAGTCGGGGAGTCTTTGATGTGTGCCCATTCAGCTTCGACTTTCTCGGCGAAACCTTCCGGGGTCAGTGCCTTCACCAGAATCTTGATGCGTGCCTTGAACTTGTTGTCGCGCCGGCCGTAACGGTTATAGACCCGCAGGACCGCCTCCAGGTAAGTCAGAAGGTCGAGTTCCGGCAGGAATTCCCGAATGACTGGCCCCACCATGGGCGTGCGGCCCAGGCCGCCACCGACGTGTACGCGGAAGCCCAGCTCACCCTGATCATTCCGGACCAGTTGCAGGCCGATATCGTGTACCTGAATGGCTGCCCGGTCCGTCTTTTCGGAGGCATTAACCGCCACCTTGAATTTGCGAGGAAGGAAAGCGAATTCCGGGTGGAAGGTAGACCACTGCCGGATAATCTCGCAGTAAGGGCGAGGGTCGGCGATTTCATCGGCCTGAACACCGGAGAACTGGTCTGTGGTGGTGTTACGGATGCAGTTACCGCTGGTCTGGTTGGCATGCATTTCCACTTCGGCCAGTTCGGCCAGGATATCCGGAACGTCTTCCAGGTTTGGCCAGTTCAGCTGGATGTTGGTACGGGTTGTAAAATGCGCATAACCCTTGTCGTAATCACGGGTGATGCGGGCCAGGCGGCGGATCTGGTCTGAACGGAGCATGCCATAGGGCACACAGATACGCAGCATGGGTGCAAGACGCTGAACGTAGAGACCGTTCTGCAGACGAAGTGGAAGAAACTCTTCTTCCGCCAGCTCGCCCGCCAGGGCCCGCTCGGTTTGGTCCCGAAACTGTGCGACACGTTCCGCGGCAATTTGCCGGTCGTGCTCATCATAAACGTACATAGGGTAACGTCCTGCCTGGTAACTTCTGAAATGCGGTTGTTGAATGGCGCCAAAATGACATTGGGCCTTATTCCTGAAGCGGAGGATATCACTGGGTTTTTATTCTTAAAATGATTATTTCAAAATATCATTATCGATTCAGGTGATAAGCAGGAAAATCAGCAGCGGCGGGCAGGACTGGACGAATATCAATTTCCTGCTTTAATAAAAGCCGGGTACTGAAACAATAACAAGACTGGATAACCGAGGAGTAAGCTATGAAAAAGACAGCGGATTCAGATAGCCAGGCCGATGCCGTTGCAGCAGTGTTACTGGTGTTGCTGGCTGTTGCCTTTGCGGTAGTGTGGGTTGCCGGCCAGTAGCGCTACTGGCCTGCCAGCACCACCTTTACCACCAGTATCAGCCCGCCCACAAACGCAGCGCCAAACAGCAGCCCGGCAATGATGTAGGGCACCGGGCTGTGGCTGGCAAAATCCTCTTGTCGGCGCTTTTCAGACTGCACCCCCAAAGCGCCGGCGAGGATACTTTGCATGATTTTCAGAACGCCCGGCGAACCGGGCTTTTTCTTGCTGCTATTATTGTTGTTGTCAGCCATATCGTTCATTGAGTCACCCTGATTTATTCGGCCGGATCGTAGGCCAGGCTGGGCATCAGCCAGCGCTCAGCTTCTGCTTTGGACAGCCCTTTTCGTTCAGCATAGTCTTCAACCTGGTCCACGCCAATTTTGCCGACGGCAAAGTATTTGGATTCCGGGTGGGCAAAGTACCAGCCAGAGACCGCTGCCGTTGGGTACATGGCAAAGTGTTCGGTCAGCTGGAGGCTGGTGTTGGCTGTTGCATCCAGCAGTTTGAACAGGGTGGCTTTCTCTGTATGGTCAGGGCAGGCAGGATAGCCGGGGGCCGGGCGGATGCCCTGGTACCGTTCCTTGATCAGGTCATCGTTGGCCAGCTGTTCATCGGTTGCATAGCCCCAGAATTCTTTGCGAACCCGTTCGTGCATACGCTCGGCAAAGGCTTCTGCAAGCCGGTCTGCCAGAGCCTGGACCATAATGGCGCTGTAATCGTCGTGGGCATCCTTGAACTCTTTGGTCAGTTCGTCCACCCCAATACCGGTGGTTACGGCAAAGCCGCCGACATAGTCACCCACGTGGGAGTCTTCAGGGGCCACAAAATCAGACAGGGCCATCATGGGTTTGCCGGGCGCTTTTTCGTCTTGCTGGCGAAGTTGGTGCAGGGTGGTCAGCTCCTCGGTGCGGGACTCGTCTGTGTAAACGACAATGTCGTCTCCGCGACGGTTGGCCGGCCAGAAGCCAATCACGCCTCTGGCGGTGATGCGTTTATCTTCGATCATCTTCTTGAGCAGTTTCTGGGCGTCGTCGAACAGGGTGCGTGCAGCTTCGCCCCGCTTCGGATCGTCGAAGATTGCCGGGTATTTGCCGGCAATGTCCCAGGAAATGAAAAACGGCGTCCAATCGATGTAGTCCACCAGTTCGTTCAGGTCGTAATCGTTGAACGCCCGCACCCCGGTGAAGGCTGGTTTCGGTGGCTGGTAAGTCTCGAAATCGAGTTCCGGTGCCCGTGCCCGTGCTTCTGACATTGACACCAGCTTTGTACGGTCGCCACGGTTCTTGCGGCGCTCACGGATCTCGTCGTACTCGGTACGGGCGGCTTCCACGAGCGTGGGCTTTGCGGTCTTGCTCAGAAGCTGAGAGGCCACGTTTACGCACCGGGACGCATCGGATACGTACAGGGCAATGTCGTTCTTGTACTGGGGCTCGATCTTCACCGCAGTGTGGGCTTTGGAGGTGGTGGCACCGCCAATCATCAGCGGGATATTGAAATCCAGCCTCTGCATTTCCCGGGCAACATGGACCATTTCATCCAGCGAGGGTGTGATCAGGCCGCTCAGACCAATAATGTCGACATTCTCTTTTTTCGCAACGTCCAGAATCTTCTCGCAGGGCACCATCACGCCTAGGTCGATGACTTCGTAGTTATTGCACTGCAGGACCACGCCCACGATGTTCTTGCCAATGTCGTGTACGTCGCCCTTCACGGTGGCCATCAGAATCTTGCCCTTGGCCTGCTGGTCTTCTGTTTTCTCAGCCTCGATGAACGGGATCAAGTGGGCGACGGCCTGCTTCATTACCCGGGCGCTCTTGACCACCTGGGGCAGGAACATCTTGCCATCACCGAACAGGTCGCCGACCACATTCATACCCGCCATCAGCGGGCCTTCGATCACTTCGATGGGGTGGCTGGCGTTCTGCCGGCAGGCTTCTGTGTCGTCAATAATGTAACTGGTGATGCCTTTCACCAGGGCATGCTCAAGACGCTTCTCGACGGGCCACTCACGCCAGGCAAGGTCTTCTTCTTTGGTCTGGCCGCCTTTGCCTTTGAACTTTTCGGCCGCCTCAAGCAAGCGATCTGTTGAGTCATCGCGGCGGTTCAGGACGACGTCTTCCACCAATTCCTTCAGGTCTGGCTCGATCTCGTCATAGATCACCAACTGGCCCGGGTTCACTATGCCCATGTTCATGCCGGCCTTGACCGCGTGATACAGGAAAACGGAGTGAATGGCCTCACGCACCGCATCGTTACCGCGGAAAGAAAACGAGACGTTACTCACGCCACCGGAGATGGACGCGTGGGGCAGGTTTTCCCTGATCCAGCGGGTGGCATTGATGAAGTCCACCGCATAGTTGTTGTGCTCTTCGATGCCGGTGGCGATGGCGAAGATGTTCGGATCAAAAATAATGTCGGCCGGGTTAAAGCCGATACTGGTCAGCACGTCGTAAGAGCGTTTGCAGATCTCGGTTTTACGCTCGAAGGTGTCGGCCTGGCCGTCTTCGTCAAAGGCCATGACGACAACGGCCGCACCGTAGCGCATGCAGTCTTTTGCCCGCTTGATGAACTCTTCCTCGCCTTCCTTGAGGCTGATGGAGTTCACCACCGCCTTGCCCTGAATGCATCGAAGACCGGCCTCGATCACTTCCCACTTGGAAGAATCGATCATGATCGGCACGCGGGAAATGTCAGGTTCGGATGCCACCAGTTTCAGGAAGGTCTCCATAACCTCCCTTGAATCCAACATGCCCTCGTCCATGTTGATATCGATGATCTGGGCGCCGTTTTCCACCTGGTCCCGGGCCACGCTCAGCGCTTCCTCGTACTGTTCTTCCTTGATCAGCCTCAAAAATCGCTTGGAGCCGGTCACATTAGTGCGTTCGCCCACGTTAATGAACAGCGTGTTTTCGTCACCGGTAAAGGGTTCGAGGCCTGACAGGCGCAGTGCCTTGGGGCGATCGGGAATCTTCCGGGGTGGATACTTGGATACCGCCTTGGCAATGGCTTCAATGTGATCCGGGCGTGAGCCGCAACAACCCCCGATGATGTTCAGGAACCCGTCCTTGGCGAAGCCCTCAATGATATCGGCCATTTCTTCGGGGGTCTGGTCGTATTCGCCAAATTCGTTGGGCAGCCCGGCGTTGGGGTGGGCTGACACATAGGTTTCTGCCTTGTTGGCCAGCTCTTCCACATAAGGGCGCAACGCGTCCGCACCCAGGGCGCAGTTAAGACCCACTGAGATGGGTTTTGCATGGGCGATTGAGTTGTAGAAGGCCTCGGTGGTCTGGCCCGACAGTGTTCGACCGGATGCGTCGGTAATGGTGCCGGAGATCATGATCGGCAGTTCAAAACCGTTGTCCTCAAAGAACTGCTGGGTCGCGTAAATGGCGGCCTTGGCGTTCAGCGTGTCGAAAATGGTTTCAATCAGGATCAGATCGGAGCCGCCTTCCACCAGCCCGGAGACCGCTTCATAGTAATTATCCACCAGGGTCTGGAAATCCACATTCCGGTAGCCCGGGTTATTGACGTCTGGTGAGATGGAGGCGGTGCGCGAGGTAGGGCCCACGGCGCCGGCAACAAACCGTGGTTTGTCCGGATTGCGGGCGGTGAACTCATCAGCGATTTCCCGAGCGATCCTGGCCGCTTCCACGTTCAATTCACGGGCCAGATCTTCCATGCCGTAGTCCGCCTGGGAAAGGCGGGTGGAATTGAAAGTGTTGGTTTCGATGATGTCTGCGCCGGCATCCAGGTAGTCTGCGTGGATATTGCGGAGCAGGGCCGGCTGGGTCAGGTTGAGGAGATCGTTGTTGCCCTGAACGTCCCGGTCGAAATCCTTGAATCGGTCGCCCCGGAATGCGGCTTCGTCCAGCTTCTGGTTCTGGATCATGGTGCCCATGCCACCATCGAGGATGATGATGCGTTCCTTGAGGGCCTTATGAAGCTGGTCCAGGCGGGTAGTACGATCGGTCATAGGGAATTCTTCCGGGGTCATTAATAACGTCGTGTTTGTTCGGACGGCGCGGGATCATAGCAAAATTGTACGTATACGTCTTAATACAGATGATCATTATCAAGCACTGACCACAAAGTTCCTGGCGGGAGGTTATACGTGCAATTCATTATCCTGTTAAAGCCCGACTATTTTACTTGGTCTTTTAAGTTCCTGCGAACTCTCCTAAAATAGAGACTACATTTGAAAACAGGTAGGAAGCATGGCTTTGGTAACTGTCACTGATTCCGCAAGGGATTATCTTGCGCAACTGATTGAAAAGCAGGATGTCGAGGGCATGGGCGTTCGTATCTTCGTCACCCAGCCGGGTACCCGCAATGCCGAGACCTGTCTGGCCTATTGCCCGCCAAACGAAGTCGTCCCTACAGACGAGCAGGTTGATCTGCAGAAATTCACCCTGTTCCTGGACCATAACTCGGTACCGTTTCTGGAAGATGCCTACGTGGACTACTCCAAAGACCAGATGGGCGGCCAGTTGACCATCAAGGCGCCGAACGCCAAAGTGCCCCAGGTGTCTGATGACGCCCCCCTTCCTGAGCGGGTGAACTACGTGCTGGCGTCTGAGATCAACCCCAATCTGGCGGCCCACGGCGGTGATGTATCGCTGGTCGAGATCGTTGAGGAGTCGGTGGCAGTGCTGCGTTTCGGTGGCGGTTGCCAGGGCTGTTCCGCCGTCAGCCTGACCCTCAAGCAAGGTGTTGAGAAAACCCTCAAGGAGCGGGTTCCGGAGATCACTGCGGTTCGTGATGTGACCGACCACTCGAACACTGAAAACGCCTACTATCAGTAAATTCTGCATTACCTCTGCCAGGCCGTCGTTCACCGCGGCGGCTGCCGCAGATGCCTGTCTTTCGTGGCTACACGGCCAATGTCCTGATATCTGCAATACTCCATTATCCTGTTGATTAACAGAACCGTGCACGGTTGCTGTACCGTGCCATAAAAAACAGTGATATCAGCGGCGCCATTGCCGCCAGACTTGAAACCGGGGTAACACTTGCTCGACCTTGCTCTCTTATCCGTACCTGTGATGGCTGCTGTCGTCGGCTGGTTTACGAACTGGCTTGCGATACAGATGTCATTTCACCCGGTGCGTTTCATCGGCATTGGCGTTATTGGTTGGCAGGGTGTTATCCCCCGTAAAGCCGAGAAGATGGCGCACATCTGTATCGACCGGACGCTGCAGCAGTTTGGTGATCTGAATACCGTCTATCAAAAGCTGGAGCCCCAGCGCATTGTTCAACAGGTGGTGGCACAGGTTTCACCACGGATGGATGAATACATCGACGAAGTCATGTACGAAGTGCAGCCGGTGTTGTGGGATAACCTGCCGCTGTTTGTTCGCGCCAGGATCTACCAATGGGCCAGGCAGCAGCTGCCGGACAGGATTGAAGAGCTGGTTGAGGATTTCGGTGACGACCTGAATGAGCTGGTGGATCTGAAAGCACTGCTCAGCCGCGAATTGCAGAATCATCCTGACCTGATGAATCGCATTTTCCGGGAAGCCGGTTCCGTTGAATTGCAATCGGTCATTAACCGTGGTGCCATCATTGGCGGTTTGCTGGGTGCCATCCTGGCGCCGCTGTGGCTGGCCTATCCGGAGCCATGGCTGCTGCCGGTCGGTGGTTTTGCCATTGGCTTTATCACCAACTGGATCGCCATTAATCTGATTTTTGCACCGCTTCGCCCTCGCCGGGTTCTGTTTTGGCGGATTCAGGGGTTGTTTCTGCGCCGTCAGGAGCAGATCAGTGATACCTGGGCACGTCTGGTGGCCGAGGAACTGATCACCGTTGAGAAGGTGGCGGACGCCATGATCAATGGCCAGCACGGAGCACGAACCCGAGCCATCATCCAGAAGCATCTGCGCCCAATGCTCGATAACTCCATGGTTATGAAGCTGGCGGCACAGGTGACGGTTGGTATGACTGGCTACACTGATCTCAAGCGAGTGATGAACCAGAAGGCGGTGATCGCCACCCGGGATGTGTTCAACGATCCCGCTTTTAACAAGGAGCGGGCACCCATTGTGGCCGGTGTGCTGGCGGGCCAGATGAAATCGCTCCGTCCGGAGGAGTTCCAGGACATATTGCGGCCGGCGTTCAGAGAAGAAGAGCTCCAGCTGATGTTTGTTGGGGGGTTGTTCGGCGCAGTGGCCGGCCTGATTCAGTTTATCGCGATGAACCAGCTGCCCATGCCGCCACTGGGTGGCTAACAAGGGAGACAGGTAATGTCTGTGTGGGTTTTGATGATTGTTCAGGTGCTGTTGACCGCTGGTACGGTGGCGGCTGTTCTGTTTGCGTTCTGGTACCTCGTAGTTCGGCCCTGGCTGGCTGAACGCATGCGGGAGTTGGTGGAAGCCGCTGACCAGATCGAGCCCAAGGTGGCCAAGGGCGTCAATAAAGGCGTCGCCGATGCCGTCCGGCAGCTCCCGCAAAATGCATGGGAAGGCGCGACCAAGGAGTCGACCAAGCAATTCCTGAAGTTTGGCTCCAATCTGTTCGAGAACGGGCTCAGCAGCTTTCTGGGCTCGACTGCCGAAATGCAGAAATCCCAATCCAGCAGTGGTAGCCGGCCACCAGGGCAGGGCGATCGCTGATCAAAGGCAGTTGGTTGGCCTGGGTAGCCCGGCAATCCGGCAGGCGGTTTTGGCGGGTGTGCCTGGGAACAACTGCATCAGGTAGATACTGTTGCCCTTGTCGTCCCCGAACGCTTCTTTCACCGCCTTCACAAATAACCGGTTTGACGGCGGAGACATTTCATGTTGTTTGTAGAATTCCCTCAGGAAATCTATGATCTCCCAGTGATTTTCATTTAGCTGTATGCTGTCCTCGGCGGCAATCTCCTGTGCTACGTCAGGGGTCCAGCTGCCAGCGTCTTCCAGAAAACCCTCGTTGTTGCGCAACGGCAAAGTCGTCATTGTATTACCAGCTCACCGTACGTGAATGTTCGGCGGTCAGGCGCACCAGATCGCCATAGCTGATGATTTGTACATTGGGGTTGCCTGCCAGGCCTCTGGCCTCAAGGTCTGCGCCAAGGGCAACACAGTTTCGGGGGAGGCCAGCAGTGCTGTCTGTTACCGCCAGTACCGCATTTTCCGCCAGTGCCAGCGTGTCTCCTTCGTGAAGGGCTGCCAGACAGGTTGCGAACCTTGGGTGACTGGGTGATTTGTTCAGGATATGAAGTGTCGCCTGAATCGTTTGTTCCTGTGTCATTCCGTCATCCTTAGCCTGCAAAAACGATGCGTTCAAAGCGATCAAGGGCGTCTCTGACCGATGGAATCAGTTCCACGCCATTCAGCCTGTCTTCCTCACCAAGCCGAAAACGCTCGCAGGCGGATTGTTCCGCGAGAATCTGTTCGACTCCGAACACCGGTGCCGCAGCAAGGTTCTTTTCAACCGTTTTCTGGCCGATGCCTCCGGCATCCTGGGATTTGCGCAGCCAGTTAACACCAGCGCCGATAAAGAGCAATGCCGCTGGTTGATCGAAGGCTGCCAGGGAAAACACCATATCCAGCGCTTCGCGACCGGACCAGGAGCCATACGGAACCTGATCAATCACAATCAAGGTGGTCATCTTAGTGGCTCCCATGAAAGTAGATCACACGGTCAGACTTCAGGTTGCCTTCCACCCATTCCCCCAAGCCCGCTATCTGGTAAGGCTGACGAAGGTTGTTGGCGCTGAGTTCATACCTTGCCTGTTCGCCCTGGTCGACGATTCCCCGGCGCAAGGCCGAGGCAATGCAGGCGACCCCAGGCGTCTGGTTGTCAGCAAGGAAATCTGCCCACTGGCCTGGCCAGTCGGGTTCATCGGAGGGGGGCGTACTCAGGGCTGAAGCTAGGTGTACGCCCTCGCCATAAAGAAACACCCGGTCGATGTGGTGGCCGGCTGCAATCAGCTCCTGTGCGAATGCCAGTGCTGTTTGTGGTGCCTGGCTAGACCAGGGAGCGCCGGTAATAACCAGGGTGTAAGAAAGGCCAGGGGACATAACGATAGGTTGCCGGTCAGGAATGGATCGGATTTCAGTTTACCGAAAGCAAGAACCCCGGCAAAGGCCGGGGTTCCTGTTCAACGCGTTGCTCTGGCGAATTAATCGTCGCCGCTGAATGCCGCCAGCAGGTGCAGCAGGCTGACAAACAGGTTGTAGATGGCCACGTATAGGCCAACGGTTGCGATCACGTAGTTACGCTCGCCGCCTTTGATGATCCGGCTGGTTTCAAACAGGATCATGATGGAGGCGAAAATGGTGAAGCCAGCGGATACCGCCAGGTGCAGGGCAGAGCTCTGCATGAAGAAGGCCAGCAGCATGGCACCGATTAGCACGAACGCACCGGCCGTCAGGAAGCTGGACATAAAGCTGAAGTCTTTCTTGGTGATCAGCGCGGTGGCTGACAGACCAACAAAGGCTACGGCTGTCAGGGTCAGTGCCTGGGCGACAATCTGAGAGGCACCCGCGGCAACGAACGCGCCGATGATCGGGCCCAGGGTGTACCCCATGAAGCCGGTCAGGGCGAAGGTGGTTACGATGCCCCAGGGGCTGTTCTTGAGCTTATAGGTCGCGAACAGCAGGCCAATATAGCCAACGATGGTGATCAGGAAGCCCGGGTGCGTGCCGTTCATGTTCAGGAACGCAGTCAGGGCCGAGAAGGCCAGGGTCATGCCAAGCAGCATGTAGGTGTTGCGCAGTACCTTCAGCGCATCTTCATCAATGCCCGCTGTTACGCCGGTGGCTTGACCGGACTGCGGGTAGGCAGCCTGGTTGTTCTGAACGCCGAAACGTCTGTCTTCCATTGTCATCTCCGTTTATTGCAACTGGATACTGAGTCCCATGATAATGTCGAATCCGCAACTTTCAATCATTTACGACAGAAAATGCCCCAATGGATTCCATTAAACTGGTGTAATCTTGCTCGCACCGTGACCAGAACCAGTGGAATTTCCAACGTTTTTTCTTCAAGGCGTTGACAGTAATGGCAAATCCGGTATCATTCCACCCGCTGTCGCAATGGCAGCAACGGAAATACGCCTTCTGGCGTTTTTTCGGTAAGACGGTGGGCTGGCAGAGTGGCTGAATGCAGCGGTCTTGAAAACCGCCGACGGTTAATAGCCGTCCCGGGGTTCGAATCCCTGGCCCACCGCCATTTTTCTTCCTGACACCGGTCTCTATACTCCCCAATCGATACCTTCGACAGACTACGTAACTT
The DNA here is from genome assembly GCF_048595985.1 of Marinobacter sp. GH_1. Lineage (NCBI taxonomy): Bacteria > Pseudomonadati > Pseudomonadota > Gammaproteobacteria > Pseudomonadales > Marinobacteraceae > Marinobacter > Marinobacter sp. GH_1. Next base: position 2,156,068 of record NZ_CP184460.1, read on the forward strand.
CCTGCGTATTAAACTTCTTTGCGAATCCAGTACACTGGTGTGAAATCGAATGCCCGTTGTGAGCAGGTGCTTTAATGGATCAGGATCAGAGCCAGATTCCGAAAACCGAGCAGGATCGAAAGAACCGGCGCTATGCCGTCTCTGCCAATCGTGGGAGCCCTAGCCATCGGGTGCGTTACGTGGAAACCGGCGGTGCTGCAGTGGATACCGAGGAATGCACCTTTTGCCAGACGGTTCCCGACCTGGGCCATGCTGGAGGCATCAGAGCCACTCAAGTTCCTGGCCGGTCTGACACCAGCGAGTGTGCTGGTAATGGAGCTCAAACAGGCGCCGCTGATTCTGCACAGTAGCCAGGTCACACAATTCAAACCGGACGCTGGCACCAGGCAGTTGTTGGGCCAGAAGGCCGCAATCCACGGCGGGAACGACGCCGGACTTCGGGTAGCCACCAATGGTCTGGCAATCGTTCAGCAAGACGATAGGTTGACCATCACCGGGAAACTGGACGGCTCCAAGGGCGATGCCTTCGGAAATAATTCCGGGGGGCGGGGAGCTCAGGGGCGTTCCCTGGAGTCGAAAGCCCATGCGGTCGGATTGGTCGCCAACCGTATAGCGGCTGGTTGTTAGCCGGATGATATCCGCTCGCTGAAACTGAGGGTATTGATAGCCCGGAATCAGCCGGATAACCGTTTCTGCATCAAGGTCGGGACGCTGGTGATCGGGTACTTTCCGCTCTGGCACTTGGCGCTTTGGCTGCAACGGCATCAATCGGTCTCCCGCCTGCACCGGGCCCTGGCCCTCGAGCTTTTCCCGAACAACCACCGAATGGCTCCCGAATTGTTCCGGCGCATCCAACCCACCCACCACGGCCAGGTAGACAAGCCGATGGTGCGTTGAGTGGTCAATCGTTAGTTCGTCACCATCGTTGAGGTTCAGGGTTTGCCACAAATCAACCGTTTGCCTGTTCACCGTTACGCGTGTTCTGGCGCCGGTGAGGGCTACCTGAAGCGCACCATGGGCAATGGCACGAAATCCACCCAGCACTATCTCCAGACAGGCGGCATTGCGAGGGTTGTCCAGCAGCTTGTTGGCCCAGGTATAGCTGATCAGGTCCAGCGCGCCGCCTGCGGCCAGCCCATGGTGGCGATAACCCCGACGACCGCTGTCTTGAATGGTGCTTTGTACGCCGGGGCGGACGACTTCAAGAAAGCTCATGGGGTCAGCTCCCCGCCCGCGGCCAGAAACGCCTCCCGGCTTATGGCTTTGAATCTCACCCGGTCGCTGACCCTGAGCAGTGATAGGCTGGTTTGGTCGAACAAGGGTGTCGGGCACCGGCCAATCAATTGCCAGCCGCCAGGGGATGCCTGCGGGTAGACCGCGGTCTGCCGGTTGGCTATGCCAACACTGCCAGCGGGCACCCGTTTGCGGGGGCTGGTCTTTCGGGGCGCGGCGATGGTGGGGTCCACTTGCCCCATAAAGGCAAATCCGGGAGCAAACCCAAGGGCATGGACCCGGTACTCAACGGCGCTGTGTTTGCGGATGATGTCCTCGCACTCCAGGCCGCACTCTGAGGCCAGCCATTGCAGGTCAGGCCCGGTCTCGGTGCTGTAGTAAACCGGCAGCTCAACCAGTCGGCCCTTCTCATCCGGCGCGCGCTTACAGGTGTTTTCGAGGGTAACCAGTGGCCTCAGCTCAGACACAGCCTGCCGAAAGTCGATCTTCAATGGATCGTAGACCACCATCAGCGTTGTATATGAGGGAACTATATCGACTAACCAGGGGGAACCGGCACTGCGAATGTTGTCGGCAAGTCCGGCGATGCGGGCAGGCAGGCTCTCGTCGATGGCCTCGGCCAGGGTAATCAGGATGGTATCTTCCGAAACCGCTTCAATCATTGCCCGGGTTTGCCAAGAGCCTTGCGGATGGCCTTGATCGCCTCAAGCGCGGCTTCGTTGTCGCCATGAACGCACAGGCTGTCTGCAGGAAGTTCAAGCCAGTTACCGGTGGCACTGAATACGCCACCTTTTTCGGCAAAGTACCGGGCCTGGCGCACAATGATTTCAGGGTCTTCGTGCACCGCCCCAGCCTGGCGTCTGGACACCAGTTGGCCTTCGTCGTCGTAGGCTCGGTCGGCAAAGGCTTCCAGCAGCAGGGGAACGCCGACATCGGCGGCCATTTGCTGATGCTCCCGGTATTTCCGGGTGACCGGAATCATCAGGGGCAGATCCTGCCGGAAGGTTCGGGTGGCAACCATGACCGCGTGCAACAGGGTTGGGTCCCGCATCATGTCGTTGTTCAAGGCGCCGTGGGGCTTCACGTAACTCAGGCTTAAACCTTCTTTACGACACATGCCCTCCAGGGCGCCCAACTGATAAAGCAGAAGGGCTTCGATTTCTTCCGGGGTGTGGTGGATAGACCGCCGGCCAAATCCGCTGAGGTCGTGGTACGAAGGGTGAGCGCCAATCTCCACGTGGTAACGCGATGCCAGCGCCAGCGTGTCGCGGATGACCATGGGATCTGCGGCGTGGAACCCGCAGGCCACATTAGCCATGTCGATCAGGGGCATGACCAGATCGTCCTGGCCCATCTGCCAGGCGCCGTAACTCTCGCCGAGATCGCAATTCAGTTTCATAGCGTACCGGTCGTCTCAGATATCCGTCCGGCCGGGAAACGTCGCCTGTTTCCGGGCTTCTGCGCATTTCTGCCTGGCAGCCAGATTGTCCGGGCTGTTGTCAGGCACGGCCCACCCTTTCAGGTTGTCTTCCACCAGTTGCACCAATGCGTCGATATGGCCGGGTGTGGCGTTCAGGCAAGGGATGTAGCCAAAGGCTTCACCCCCGGACTCCATGAAGTATTCCCGGTTTTCTTCGTTGATTTCCTCGATGGTTTCGAGGCAGTCCGAAGAGAACCCCGGGCAGAAGACATCTACAGATTTTACACCTTTTTCCGGTAGGGATTTAAGGGTTTCGTCGGTGTAGGGTTGCAGCCATTCTTCCCGCCCAAAGCGCGATTGGAAGGTCGTCAGGTAGTCGTCCTGGCCAAGGCCAAGCCGTTCGGCCAGCAAGCGTGAGGTTTTATGGCATTCACAGTGATAAGGATCGCCCTTGAGCAGGTATTTCAGGGGGACGCCATGGTACGACAGGATGAGTTTTTCGTGCCGGCCATGATTGGCCCAGTGCGCCTCAATATGGCGTGCCATGGCCTCAATGTAGGGCGGGTAGTCGTGATAGTGAGACACAAACCGGAAATCCGGCAGCCAGCGGCGGCGGGTAAAGTCGGCGGAGATGGCATCAAAGGTAGACGCAGTGGTGGATGCCGAATACTGGGGGTACAGCGGCAGGACAAGCAGCTTGCGAACACCTTGTTGCTGCATGTCTTCCAATACCCGGGAAATTGACGGGTTGCCGTAGCGCATGGCAAAACCCACCACCACGTTGCTGCCATACTTTTTCTTCAGCGCTTCCCGAATGCCTTCCGCCTGTTTGGCGGTGTGTATCAGCAGGGGAGAGCCCTCCGGTTGCCAGACACTGGCATAGGCCTGGGCGCTTTTTCTTGGCCGGATTCTCAGGATGATGCCATGGAGGATCAACCACCAGATGGGGCGTGGTACTTCCACCACCCTTGGGTCCCACAGGAACTCGGCAAGATACTTTCTCAGTGCTGGTGTGGTGGGGGCGTCTGGTGTGCCAAGGTTGGTCACAAGTACCCCCAGGCGTTCGGGCTCGTTATGGCTGAACTGATCCGTCCCTTTATATGGCATTGATGCTATCCGATGGTGGTGGGTTAATGCTTGCCAGCCTGCTGTGCCAATCGCGGTATAAGGCCCGTGATGTCATATCCCGCGCGATGAGCTTTGGACAGAATCTCCTCCGGCTGGGTTTCCCGTGCGGCACTCAGGGCCCACAGCACGGTACAGCGGGTTCCAGAGCGACAGAAGGCCAGTACGGGTTTATCGGCATTCCGGATCATCGGCGCAAACTGGTCAACGTCCTGGTCGGTGATATTGCCAGACTCCACCGGGAGGAATACCCACTCCAGGCCATGTTCCCGCGCTGCCGCTTCTATGTCCGCCATGGCGGGTTGGCCGGGCTCTTCACGGTCCGGGCGATTTGCAACCAGGGTCCGGAAGCCGAGTCGGGCAATTTCGGCAACATCCTGAACCGAAATCTGGGGGGCTACCGATAGGGTTTCATCAATCTTTCTGATATCCACTTAGGGCTCCAATGGTTGATGGCCGGGGATTTAAAGACGGGCCCCTTGGGGCCCGGCACAATGCTGTGATCGGGCCGTGTTGCTCAGGGGTTAGGCATTATGACCGGATGATGCCCGTATACGCTCAGCAATTTCAAACAGAATCATACCTGTGACCATCGATGCAACAAAGACCACAGCTTTGATTTCGCCCGCACCAAAGGCAACCAAAGCCGGCCCCGGGCAGAATCCCGCAATACCCCAGCCGACCCCAAACATCATACTACCGACGATCAGCCGTTTATCGATCTGGGTGTTGGTGGGGAGCTTTATGTTGAAGCCCAGGAATGACAATGTGCGTCTGCGGGCGATGGTGAAGGCTACCAGCCCAACAATAACCGCACCGCCCATGACAAAGGCCAGGGATGGGTCCCAGGCACCGGCGATATCCAGAAATCCGAGGACTTTTTCCGGGTTGGCCATACCGGAAACAATCAAACCAAGGCCAAAAATCAGGCCGGCAAACAGGGAAGCAATATGATATTTCACGGCTTCAGGCTCCAATCAGGTGACGGATAACATAAACGGTCACGAACCCCATGCCCATAAAGCTGAGGGTGGCCACCAGGGAACGAACTGACAGCCGGGACAAACCGCAAACCCCATGACCGCTGGTACAGCCGGACCCATAGCGTGTTCCAATGCCCACCAGCAGGCCGGCGGCAATCAGGGCAGGGTAACCGGCGTTGATTTCGATAGGTGGTAACTGGCCTGCCAGTGTCCAAATCGCTGGTGCCCCAATCAGCCCGGCAAGAAAGGCAATTCGCCACAGAATGTCGCTTCTGGTGGGGGTAAGCAAACCGCCGAGTATGCCGCTGATGCCGGCAATGCGGCCGTTCAGAAGCAGGAAGCTGGCGGCGGCCAGCCCAATCAGAATACCGCCAGTTAGTGCAGTGCCAGGGGTAAACTGGCTCCAGGCAATCTCAATCATTTACGTGCTCCAGGTTTCGCTTTGAGGAATAAGCTTATAAGTATGGGCGATAATACCAAAAAAAAAGCCCGGCAAGGAATGCCGGGCAGAGGCGTGCGAGTAGTATCCATGAAAGACTTCCAGACAAACCGACATCAACTGGGATGCCGGTAACGGGAAGTATTGACCATAATGTGAGCAGTTCAAGTGAGAGCGGCTTTCGTTTGAAAACATTTTTTCATATGCCTTGGGTGTTTATACTGCGCCCCTTCGTTATGCGGGTTTCAGGGAGGTGTGTATGACCACTGAAATCCCCGTTTGGCTGTAATACAATGGGGCCAGACCGTTCCCGCTTTGTTGCCAAGAGGTATTCATGTCAGACCACGACGATAAAAACCCGGAAAATGATCCGCAGCTGGCGGACAAAATCAAGGATTCCGCCCGCCAGATCTGGCTTGCGGGTCTGGGTGCCTACACCAAGGCCGAGGAAGACGCGGGTAAGTTTTTTGAGCGCCTGGTGCAGGAGGGTGAGCAACTGGAAACCAGGACCCGGGGCGTGGTGGAAAAGCAGATCAAGACCGTAGAGGGTCGCGTTGGTGAGGTTAAGGAAAAGGCGACCGGAACCTGGGACAAGCTTGAGCACATGTTCGACCAGCGCGTATCCGGTGCTTTGCGTCGCCTTGGTATTCACCGGCGCGAGGAAATTGAAGCGATGGAGCGCAGGATTGAAGCGCTGGAAAGCGAATTGGCCAGATTGCGGGGTGATTCACCAGCCTCGGATGAAGAAGAATAACCCTCAAAGGTAGCTGCGGCTGGTCAGCTGAATCTCCTGTTGCTCCTGTTCCGCCAGGTACGGAAGGATCAGGTGCAGCATTTGATACACTCCCTTGCCCGGATCTACCGATTCCCGGTCATCCAGATGGGACAGCGTGTCAAAGCTGCTCCAATAGCAGGCCGTCAGGGTGAGCTGTTCGCACAGCGAGAGCAGCTCGTCTTCACTGATGGTCATGACCCCTTGGCTTTGAAAGCTCTCACACAAAACCCGAAACGCATTTTTTTTCTTCGCCAGAATCCGTTTAAACCGCACTTGCAGCTGGCTGTAGCGAGACAGCACGTTCACCAGATCCTGATACAGAAAACGATATCGGGCGACAGCCTCAAACAGCAAATGCAGGAAAAAACTGAACTGGTCCAGTGAAATATCGGCGTCGTCCGGCACCGCGAGTAAGTCCACCATTTCCGCTTCAAAGCTCTGGAACAGCTCGTCGACAATGTCGCTTTTACTTTTGAAGTGGTAATAGAGGTTGCCCGGGCTGATGTCCAGCTCATCGGAGATCAGCAGGGTGGTGACATTCGGCTCGCCCAGGCTGTTGAACAGCGCCAGGCTGGTGCCGAGAATCCTGTCCCTGGTTTTGATTTTTTTCATAATCGCTGAATCGATTCCTCAGAGGTCAAACCGCGCCCATACCGGGCAGTGGTCTGATGGCCGTTCCATACCTCGGATATCATAGGATACGCCGGCCTCTGTGGCTTTGGGCAGCAGGCTGTCGCTGGCCATTATCAGGTCAATTCGCAGGCCCCGTTTAGGGTCCCGTTCAAAGCCTTTGCTACGGTAGTCAAACCAGCTGAAGGTATTGGCTTCGTCCGGGTGCAGGTGGCGGAAGACGTCGGTATAGCCCCGGCTTTCAACCTGGGCAAGCCATTCCCGTTCCTCTGGCAGAAAACTGCATTTCCCGGTGCGCAGCCAGCGCTTGGCGTTATCCGCGCCAATGCCGATGTCTTTGTCTGTGGGCGAGATGTTCATGTCACCCATGACAATCACATGGCCAGGTTGGCTTTTCAAGTCGTCCAGGTAGGCCATCAGATCCCGGTAAAACTTCTGTTTTGCGGGAAATTTCACCGGATGATCCCGGCTCTCACCCTGGGGGAAGTAGCCGTTGATCACTGTCAGCGGCTCTCCGTTCACGGTAAAGCGACCGGTTATAAGACGGCGCTGGGCATCGTCGTCATCGGTGCTGTATCCCTTCTGGACCGACTCGGGCTCGGCCCGGGAAAGCAGGGCGACGCCATAATGGGTTTTCTGGCCGTGAAAGTGCACGTGGTAGCCGAGTTTGCGGATGTCATCTACCGGGAATTCCTGGTCAGTGACCTTGGTTTCCTGAAGCCCGATGATATCCGGGTTCAGTTGCTCGATCACAGCTTCAAGCTGGTGCAGACGGGTGCGGATACTGTTGACGTTAAACGACACAAACATCATGGGGGTGGAGTCTCCGGTACGTTTTGCCCGAGAGTTTACCACACCGTGGCCGGTTATCTGTTTGGCGGCCGGGCCGGGTTCAGGGCGTCAGTTCACAATCCGGGTATTGTTCCACCTCGTAGCGGATGTGCGCGGTGAAATTGGCATCTGCGTTTTCACGGATGTTGGTAAGGCCCAGGTACTCGGTCAGTGCGCCCTCTTTGTTGTACCCCAGCACGATAGGGTCAACCAGAAACCGGAGAACCAGGCTGGTGGGGCGAATACGAAGGACAACATCGGAGTTCAATTGGTTATTGCGGGTGGGTTCCAGTACAAACCCATAATGCTCGCCCCGTGTCGGGCCCAGGAAGCGAAACTCCACCGACTCTCCCCGGGTAACCTGGCCCCAGTTGGCGCGGACCAGATGATCAAAACCGGCATCCACCACTAACCGATTATCAAAATCTACCTCGTACCTCTCAACGTCGCCGGCGGGAGTCTGCCATTCAATATCCAGGCGGTTCGCCTCCGGGTAGGTGATTTTCAGGCTCTCGTTGAAGTCCGGTTGCTGAAAATCCACGCTCGGGCGGAGCGAGGAGTCTTCATAGTTCATCTGTTTGGTTGCGAAGGGGTCCTCGCCAGGTTCCTTTCGGTAGTTCACTGAGTGAGTTTGGGGTTCGAAGATGCCTTCCGCACAATGGCCCTCAACCCGATGGACTTCCTGGTAAAGCAACGTGCCACCGTTACTCTTGGCTGTGCCGGTGAACACGAACTGGTTGGCGTTTACGGGCAGTGCCAGAATGGTCAGGGCGCTGAAGGTAATGGCTGAACGAATCATGGCTGCAACTCCGAGTACAGGGTCTTCCGAACGAAAAGCAGCAACGGGAATAACAGGAACCACCCCACGGCCATGGCGGCCAGAGAGATCGTGAGGTCGGGCAGGGTGACGATACCCAGTTTGCTGGCGGACCAATAGGCGAACGGCCCTCCGATCGGCGCAAACACATAAGGTAGCCATTTGCGTTGCGCTATCCAGCCCAGTGAGTGGCACAGGGTGGTCATGAATATGGCCCAGATAGCGACCAGCCAGGGGGGCGCAACCAGCACTTCATCGGCACCATTGATGCCCAGTACACCGGTTCGGAACCAGAGTGTATCCATCAGGCTGCCAAGCACCACCCCGAAGCCGATGAACTGGAGCTCGGTAAAGCGCTTCTGGCTCACCAACGCAAAGTGGATGGCCAGAAATATCAACACCAGCCCGGCGGCAGCCAGGCCGGGAAACAGAACGCACACCAGCCAGCCTGTCTGGAACAGGGCGAAGTTCAGGATATTGCGGGCGGTGTCTGAGGCGATCATAAACTGAGTATGTTGGCGCGTTTGTTGGCGGGCTTGGCCAGCACCAGGTGGGCCACGCCAATGGCCCGTTCGCTGAAGCCCGCCTCACAGTAGGCAAAGTAGAAGTGCCATAGACGCTGGAAGGCCTCGTCGTAGCCACGTTCAAGCAGGGTGTTCCGGTTTGCCATGAACCGGTCACACCAGTCGCGCAGGGTGCGGGCGTAATGGAAGCCGAAGTCTTCGGAGTGGGTCAGCACCAGGTTGGATCCGCGGCGCATGGACGTGATAATGGCTCCGAATGAGGGTATGAAGCTGCCCGGGAAAATGTACCGTTGAATGAAGTCGACGTTCTTCAGGGCCCGGTCGTAACGCTGCTCCGGCATATTAATAGCCTGCACCAGGGCAAGGCCGTCCGGCTTGAGCAGCGTGCTGATCTGGGCCAGGTAGCTGTCCAGGAACTGCGGTCCAACGGCCTCAATCATTTCGATCGACACCAGCTTGTCGAATTGCCCGGTCAGGTCACGGTAGTCATCAAACAGCAGGGTGATACGGTCTTCCAGGCCTTCGGCTTTCACCCGCTCTTTGGCCAGCTCAAGCTGCTCCCGGGAGATGGTGGTAGTGGTTACGTGGCAGCCATAATGCTTGGCGGCGTGAATGGCAAACCCGCCCCAGCCGGTGCCTATTTCGATCACACGGTCCTCTGGCTGCAGGTCCAGCTTCTTGCAGATGGTATCCAGCTTGTAGACCGCGGCTTCTTCGAGTGTTGAGTCCGCGCTCGGGTAAATGGCCGATGAATACATCATGGTTGGGTCAAGAAAGAGCTGGAACAAATCGTTACCCAGATCGTAGTGGGCACTGATGTTCTTGCGCGAACCGGCAGGGGTGTTGCGGTTCAGCCAATGCAGCGCTTTCAGGGTCGGCTTGCTTACCCAGCTGAACTTGTCTTCAAAGGCATTCATGGTGTCCAGGTTTCGGCTGAAAAAACGCAGGAGGGCGGTCAGGTCCGGAGAGCTCCAGTCCCCTGCAACGAAGGACTCGGCGGCCCCAACGCTGCCACCAGTCACCAGATCACGCCAGGTGGTGTGATCATGGATGACCAGTTCCGCTGCCGGATACTGCGGGTCCCCGTCACCGTAGACGAGATCCTCAGCACCGTATTCCTTGACCACCAGTTTGCCGTGGGCCAGTTGTGACAGCTGCTGGCAGACAAGCTGTTTTGCAATCCGGCTTACCAGCGGCGTTTGGCTGGTGCGCTGGCTGTCTACGGATGTGTTCAGGTTCTCCATGAGCTTACCCTTCCCGCTATATCTGAATCTGAGTGCCTGGGTGCCGGTGTTAAAGTGATCTCCGCGCCTTTATCTTCCACGCCCTTTCGATATTGGCTGTCCGTTTTGTCCAGCTTGTCCGGGTGGGTGTAGAAAGGCGCGCCCTTGAGCTTCAGCTTCAGGGCATTCCAGTAAATGCCGGCCGTGCCTTTGAGGGTTTCCAGGGGAAAACGCCTCAGGCTTCTGTGCAGTGTTTTACGTTCAAACGGGCTGCGTTGGACTACCAGGGTGGCATCAAAATGTTTTTCCTGTCCCTGTTGCACGTTCATGTGAATACGTAGCTCGGGGCCTTTGAAACTGAACAGCCACTGGTACTGCTGATCCATGCCGTTGAACGGGGACACGTGAAAGCGCTTGCTGAAGGCAAAGCGTTCGGTATGCCACGCCCCGGTCAGGGTAGATCCGGGCTGATGGCACTCAAGGCAGTAAACATGGCGTTGCTTCCAGGGTGTGTTGGTAATCTGCGCCAGAATCACTCGGGGAACGTCGCCGTTTTGAGGGCTTTCGCCGTGGTTGTAGCAAAGATAAAAGCTGACTGGATTGAAGACGTATCCCAGGTAGCGCGGATGAGTGATCAGCTCTATTGGGCCGTCCGGTGCCCAGCCAGTGGCGCTTTTCACCTGGTTGAACACTGCCTGGCGCAGACTGGGCACTTCCGGGTTCAGGTAATCCCGCCGGTACAGAGACATCCAGTTAAACCGTTCCAGGGAAAAGAACGGGCTCGAAGAGGTGATGGTCTCCCAGTCATCCAGGTCTAACGCCAGCATACCGATCTTGTACTTAAACTCGTGCAAAACCGGAATCTTACGCCGATGTCTTATAGTGCCTTCTAGCCACTGGCTGGCCATGATCAGAGCTCCACCCCGAACGCGCGGGTAACGCGCAATGCGCTGCGTACACCGTCTTCATGGAAGCCGTTGAACCAGTAGGCGCCACAGTAGTGGGTCCGGTTACGGTTGCCGATCTCGTCATAGCGCTCCTGGGCGGCCACGGCTTCGAGGGTAAACACCGGATGGTCGTATTCAAATCGCTTGATGACCTTGGCGGGGTCGATGTCATGGCTGCGGTTGAGCGTAACGCAGAAGGTTTCAGGCGCATCATCGAAGTTCTGCAAGGTATTCATGTTGTAGGTCACCGACACCGGCTGGGTGCTGTGTTCGGGAATCATGTAGTTCCAGGCTGCCCAGGCCAGCCGGGTGGATGGCAAAACGCTGGCATCGGTGTGCAACACTACATCGTTCTTCTGGTAGCCGATGGCACCAAGGATGTCCTGTTCCTGATCGGTCGGATCATTCAGCATCGCCAGCGCCTGGTTGCTGTGGCAGGCCAGCACAACCTGATCGAACCGGTGCTGTTGGCCGTTCACGACAATGGTGACGCCTTCTTCATCCCGAGTAATCGCCGTTACCGGACTGTTCAGGTGAGTGCGGTCGCCCAGCCGCGCCATCATCTTGTCCACGTAGGTGGCAGAACCACCGGAAATCACCTGCCAGGTTGGGCGGTCGTCCACCGAAAGCATGCCGTGATTGTTAAAAAACTGCAGGAAAAACCGGATCGGGAACTGCTCCAATACGATTTCCGGTGCAGACCAGATAGCCGCACCCATTGGAACAATGTAGTTGTTACGGAAATAGCGGCTGTAGCGATTGCGGTTGAGGTATTCGCCCAGGGTTTCGCCTTCCGGAATCTGGCCAGCGGCGAGATCGGCGCGGGATTCTTTGTTGAACCGCAGAATCTCCCGGATCATCTTGAGAAAATTCAGGTTGAGCACATTCTTGCGTTGGGCAAACAGTGTGTTCAGGCTGGTGCCATTGTACTGAAGGCCGGATGCATGGCAGTCCACGCTGAAACTCATGTTACTGACTTCCGATTTCACTCCCAGGCGGTCCATCAGTTTGATGAAGTTCGGGTAGGTCCAGTCATTGAACACGATAAAACCGGTGTTCACCGGCCAAACGCGCCCGCCAGCCTCAACTTGCTCGGTGTTGGTGTGGCCACCCGCATAATCGCCAGCCTCGAACAGTTGAACGTCGTGTTTTTCGCTGAGCAGCCAGGCCGCCGTTAAGCCGGATACACCGGCACCAATCACAGCAATACGCTGACGATTCGGGTTCATGCAATCTTTTCCTGTTACCAAAGTGTTCAAGAGTGGTTGTTACGGGCCATGGATGCGGCCATGCGATCCACAAGGCCTTGAGGTAAGGCGCCCAGCGCTTTGAGCAGCCAGGTAAAACGCCGGGGAAAGGCGATTTCCGTTTTACCCTTTTCAAGCCCTTTAACGATGCGGTGGGCTGCATCTTCCGAGCTGATGATGAAGGGCATGGGGAAGTCGTTACGGTCCGTCAGAGGTGTTTTTACAAAGCCCGGTGAGACCACCACCACGTCGATGCCTTCCGCCGCCAAGTCGGCACGCAGCGCGTGAGCAAAGTAGGTCAGGGCAGCCTTTGAAGCGCCGTAACCCTCTGCCCGGCCAAAGGGAAACCACCAGGCCGACGAGCTGACGATCACCAGTGTTGCCGGTTTACCTTTGGCCCGTGTGGCCCTGAGCGCTGGGAGCACGATATCCAGGCTGCGGGCGGTGCCAACCACATTGGTTATCATGTTGGCTTCAATAACGCGGCTGTCGTACTCGGCGATTTCCAGGTATTCGCAGGTACCGGCATTGAGTATCGCCATATCCAGATCACCAAAGTGGCCCAGAGAATCCTTTAAAGCCTCAAGATCACTCTTACTGGTGGTGTCGGCGGGGGCTGCCAGCATCTGTTCGGGATGCTGATTCACCAGGGCATCCAGTGCCTCCTTCCGGCGCCCGGTGACAATCAGCCTGTGCCCGTGGGTGGCAAGTTGTTTTGCCAGTGCCTCGCCAATACCGGACGATGCGCCGGTCAGCCAGATGTTGCTGGCGGTTTCCAGGCGTCTGCTCATCCTGCCTGCTCCTTGACCCAGCGGATCACGCCGCCCACTACCGGAAGATTTTCATAGAGTAACTGGCCGGCATCGAAGTAATCCCGGTGGTACCGTACCCGACCGTCCAGAATCCGGAGGTGGCTGATACCCTCAACCTCTACGGTTTTTCCCCCTTTGATGCGTTTGTGCTGCAACTCCATTACCCAGGGAATCGTGCACCAGGAGTCCTGGATCACTGGGCTGTTGAAGCGGAACTGGCAGCGGATAACGTTGCCGTAGGCGTCGGCAAAGTAATTCGTCAGTTCATCCAGGCCGTTCACCGTTCCAAATGGATCCTGAAACTCGATGTCTTCACCATAAACCTGCTGCAGTTTGTGCAGATTGCCCTTATCCAGCTGATTGAACAAGGCGCAGAACTGGTCGAGCACAGCTGGCAGGGCGGGGTTCGGTGAGCCGACCTCGATGGCAGAAGCAGTCGTCATTTGCGCTTCCTCCTCTGTTCGTCCAATTCACGGGTTTCTTTCTGGATGTGTGCCGGTATTGGATTCAAATCCCACACTATCCCGAGCTTGGACAACGCCCAGAGCCCGTACCAGGTAATATCTATTTCATACCACCGGAACCCCTGGCGCACGGATTGTGGCCACCGGTGATGATTGTTGTGCCATCCTTCGCCCAGCGTAATGAGCGCGAGCCAGAAATTGTTTCGGCTGTCGTCGTCGGTTTCGAACCGGCGTTTTCCCCACACGTGCGACAAGGAGTTGATGGATACCGTCGCGTGGAACAAGCACACCGTTGAGATGAAAAATCCCCAAACCAGCAGTTGCAAACCATTGGTGCCCAGCCCCGGTGCCCAAACCGCCAGGGCTTCACCGAGGAGGTAGATCAGCACGGCTGCCGCGACCGGGATCAATGAATCGAAACGGTTGATAAACTTGAGTTCCGGAAATTTCAACCAGTCTCGTACCCGGCGTTCATCCATGCTGAAACCGGCATCACAGGTAAACCAGCCAGCGTGAGACCACCAGAACCCGCCGTGGTGGGGGGAATGCAGGTCTTCCGCATTATCAGAGTGTTGGTGATGATGGCGGTGGTGAGCGGCCCACCACAATGGGCCCCGCTGGGCCGAACTGGCACCCAGTACGGCGAACACGAACTGGGCGGCGCGACTGGTTTTGAATGTCTTGTGGGAAAAGTAACGATGATAGAAGCCAGTGATGGCAAACATCCGGATGATGAAAAAGGCTGCGGCGAACACGACGGCAAACGTGCTGACACCAGTGAAAAATGCGAGTAGGCAAGCAAGATGCAATGCGATAAAAGGCAGCACTCTCACCCAGTTAAAGGATCTGGAACTGGAGTCCAGGTGATCTGAACCGGCTTCGGAATCGAACCATCTCAGAATGTTTGTTAACCAGTAATTCAATCGGGCCATATACAACCATGCTTAAAGTGACATCAGACACCACATCAATACGCAGCGTAGCGGTTATCGGTTCAGGTCTGGCAGGCCTCACGGCTGCAATTTTACTTGGCCAACTGGGCCATAGTGTCACGGTGTTTGAGAAAAGTCGCGGGCCCGGTGGTCGTATGGCCTCCAAGAGAGTGGGTAGTGGCTCTGCCGATGTTGGTGCTCAATATTTTACCGCCCGCAACCGTGAGTTTCTTTCGTTCTTGCAGCGCTGGGCGGGAAGCGATGCGTTCCTCGAATGGCCGGCCAGATTTCGTTTTCAGGACGACACCCTGAACTGGCAGGCGTTTCCGGAAGAGAAGCGTTATGTTGGCGTACCGAGAATGACCGCCATCACCCGCGCATTGTCTGCTCACGTTGATGTCACTGCCCAGGTGAGAATTGAACGGTTGGAGCGTTCCGGTAACCAGTGGCAACTGGTGTGTACAGAAGGACTGAACCACGGTGTTTTCGACCAGGTGATCATCACCGCGCCCCCGGCCCAGGCCCAGGAACTGTTACGGGCGAGCCAGCTTGACGGGCTGGCGGAAGAGCTGGAAAAGCCGGTTGATCAGATTCTCCCGTGCTGGGCAGTGGCGGCTCACTATTCGGAGCCACCGGAAGTAGACGCAGACGCCATGCGCCCGCACTCTGAGGTGCTCTACTGGGTTGGTAACAACTCCTCCAAGCCGGGCCGGGATGATTCCGGCCAATGGTGGGTACTGCATGCCACCCCGGAGTGGACCAAGGCCCATGTGGATGCAGAGCCGGGCTATGTCAGCAACGCTTTGGTGGGCGAATTCGCGGCGTTAACCGGTGCCGATGCCCGGCCCGATGAGACGGTGGCCCACCGCTGGCTTTATGCCCGGTCGGCCTGGAGTAGTCAGCCCGGTTATCGGTACGATGCCGAGAATGGGGTTGGGCTGGCGGGCGACTGGCTGGCTGGCGGCCGGGTGGAAGGCGCGTGGGAAAGCGCCACCCGCTTGGTTGCCGCGATTCAGTAGCGCACCAGTCTATTCAAGCAGGTCGGGAGGCGCCATCCTGGTGACTTCCGGCCGGCTGTAGAAATGGGTGATGGTGCCGTCACCAAACTTCGAGAAAAACGCGCTGACCTCGGTAATCTTGCGCAATGAGCGCTCCCGGGAGATCGGATTCTTCACCAATACCTTTATGCCGTTGAAGTTGTCCTGGATATTCGAGAAACGGGCGCGCATGGAGCAGGTCACCACGTTGCCCGGGTCCATGGCCAACTCGCCAGCCAGCCAGTGGCTGTGGTCGGCAATCTGCTGTTTGTCGAGATTTTCCCGGGTATCCAGGTGGTGCAGCTTCACCCGGTTTACTATGCAGAATGAATAACTTTTCGGATGCTTGCGGGCCACTTTCCGGAAAGCTTCCCAGAAGAAGTTATCGGTCAGCTCGGCAAAGTACCTCATATCGCTCAGGCAGGTGTCGATCCAGTCGAAGCTTTCCGCGTCTTCCAGTACTTCGTTGATGGCTTCCCGCAGCAGCCAGTCGAAACCCAGGGCTGTTTTGTGGGCGTAGACTTTCCGGTACATCTGATACCGGCTGTAAACGAAATCTTCCAGCGCACCCAGGCCTTTCTGGGTAATCGCCAGGCCCATCCAGGGTTCGGACACATCCCAGCCAAACCTCAGGTTGCTTAGAAGGTGGTCGAGGTTGAACCCGCCGATGGTAACGGAACTGTGGAAACCATCCCTCAGCATGTAATCTGCCCGGTCAGCGTCGATCTCACCGGACACGATGGACGACAGCAACCCCATGACCAGGGCCGGCACGTCCTGTTCACCGATGGTGCCGGCGACCGCATCTTCGCCGGCAATGAATGCCCAGAAGGTGCGGGCGTGGCGGCAGAAGGTGTCGCTTGGGGTTACGTCGGTGGTCTCCATGATGCCAATCACATCAACGGCGTTCAGCCCAGCGTTCTCCAGATCTACCGATGAAAGCACGTCATGGGCAACCCGGACGGAATAATGTTCATGTTCCAGTTCTCCTGGCTCCTCCGGGTGATAACGGGTGAAGTCGACCCCGCGCCAGAGGTCCCGGAAACGCTGGGGGCGCGACATGAGTTCCCGGATGCGGCGGGCCTGGGTGAACTGGTGCGAAAAGCTGGAGTGGCCGCTGTCGTGCAGCAGGCAACCGAGGCGAATGGTTTTGGCCAGGTAATCGATGGCGTCCAGCTGGCTCAGGCTCAGATCTGTGCGTTCGCTGAGTTGCCTTTCCCGAAGGTAGGCGTCGATCATTGAACGAAACATGCGGGTGCCCACATGCATTACGCCAATGCTGTGCAGGAACCGGGAGTGGGTCGCGCCGGGGAACACCAGGCTCAGGATGTCGTTCTGGCAGATGTTTCTCAGACGCTGGAACAGGGGATGGTCAATCACCTGGATTTCATGCCGATACAAGGGAATGCCGCCGTGCACGGGGTCCATGATGAGCTTGTCGTAGGCTCCGAGCAGGTCGTTGACGGCACGTCGCATGGTTACAAATCTCCCAATTTAATGACACGGCCCTTGTTATATCACAGGGGCATGCCAGAATAGGCGTAATGAAGCCAATTTCTCTTTTATCGCTGGTAGTTTAAGGCCATCAACATGACCTCGCGCACCGAGCGCATTCTGATTATTGACGCCAACGAACAGGCTAGATCGGATTTGTCCCGCTACCTTGAAGCGAGAGGCTTCTACGTGACTGGATTTCCCGATGTCAGCGCCGCCCGAAGCCTTTTCGAAGATAACATTCCCGATGTCATCTTTGCAGATTTGCCCCCCGAGGCCATCCGAGAGCTGTCAAAGCGACTGGATGAAGCCGACAGCTTTACCCCTATCGTTGCCTGTACCTGCAGTGAGTCCAGTGCGGAGATTGTCCAGGCCCTCAGAGCAGGTGCAGCGGATGTTGTTCTTAAACCCTGTAACGACGACAAGGGCGCCCTGGACGACGTTATCGGCAAACTGTTTGACCGGGTAAGGGTGAATCGCCTGAACCAGTTGTACCGGCAGGAGCTTGAAGAAGCCAACCGCGAACTGCGCACCGGTATCGCGGAATTGAGGGCTGACCAGAATGCCGGGCGCAAGGTCCAGCTCAAAATGTTACCGGACCACGAGCTGCGTCTGTCCGGTTTACAGGTGGACCACCTGATCAAGCCTTCGCTCTACCTGAGCGGCGATTTCCTGGACTACTTCCGCATCACCGAAGACAAAGTGCTGGTCTATATTGCCGATGTATCGGGGCATGGCGCCAGCTCGGCGTTTGTCACGGTGCTGCTCAAGAACCTGACTAATCGCCTGCAGCGCAATATGCGCCGCCAATCCAGCGACGATATCCTGTACCCGGAACGGTTTCTGGAACGGATCAATTCGGAGCTTCTGGATACTGGTCTCGGTAAGCACGTAACCGTATTTGTTGGCATTATCTCGATTTCCACCCGTACATTAAGTTATGCGGTTGGTGCACACTTCCCGATGCCGATTTTGTCGTTCGAGGGCGGCGAAACCCGTTTTCTGGAAGGCAGTGGGCTCCCGGTAGGGTTGTTTGAGGCACCAGAGTGGGAGGTTTACGAGGTCAAGCTGGACAAGCCGTTCCGGCTGTTGCTGTTTTCAGACGGGATTCTGGAAGTGATTCCTGCCAAATCCCTGGATGAAAAGGAGAAGACACTACTTGAACTCGTATCAGGAGGTAGTCACACTATCGCATCGCTGAGCGACGCTCTGGGGCTTGGTAAGATCTCGGAGCTGCCGGATGATATCGCGATAGTATCGGTAACTGATACCATAGATGGTTCAGACAACACGTCGTCGACTTAGTGGCAGTGTGAAAATGGCTGGTTATAAAATCCTGCAAGCTGAGAAGCAGGGAATCTACGTCCTGAAGTTTATTGGGGAAATCCGGCTGAACCTGTGTTCGACGCTGGACAATCTGGTTGAGTCCATCACCCATGATCCCCAGTTCAAAACGGTTGTGGTCGATCTCACGGAAACGGAAATCATCGACAGCACCACCCTTGGGCTGCTGGCCAAGATAGCCCTGGCGGCGCAGAAACAAAGTCAGTTTTTGCCAACTCTGATCTCTACCAACCCCGACATTACCCGCATTATCGGCTCTATGGGTTTCGACAAGATTTTTATCATTGTTCGGGAGCCCGCCTCCAGAATTGAAGAGCTCGAAGAAATTCCCGTACTGAAGGCCAGTGAACAGCAGGTCAGAGACAAAGTGCTCGATGCCCACAAAGTGCTGATGAGCATGAATAGCAAGAACAGGGAAGAATTCAAAAACCTGGTGCGCGCACTGGAGTGCGAAGAACCGGGCTGAACGCTCGGTTAAGCGTTCCCTGCAGTGCCGCTTAAGCAACAAAACGGAACAGATATGTCTGAAAACGCAACTCTCCGCACCGCAGGCGCGGGCCCTCGTGACGTCGCCGTTCTGGGCGGTGGCAGTTTTGGTACTGCCATGACCAAGGTGCTTGGCGAAAATGGCCACACGGTCCATTTCTGGATGCGTGATGAAGAGCAGGCCGAAGATGTTCGTCAGAATCGTATCAACAAACGCTATATGCCAGGCATAACCCTGGAAGGCGATATCCAGCCCACGACCGATCTTTCAGACGCGGTTCGCAAAGCCGAAGTGGTGCTGGTTGCCATTCCCTCCAAGGCATTTCGTGCCGTTATCCGGGAAAACAGCCAGGTATTCCGGGACGGCCAGATTGTTGTCAGCCTGACCAAAGGCATTGAAGAGCACGGCTTCAAGCTGATGAGCGAGATACTTCAGGAGGAAATTCCCCGTTGTCGCTCTGGCGTGCTCAGCGGCCCAAACCTGGCGGCGGAAATTGTGAACCGGGAACTGACAGCCACGGTCATTGCCGCCAAAGATTCGGAGGTGCGCCGTGCCATCCAGGAACTGCTTGGTTGCGAGTATTTCCGCGTATACGCCAATGTCGACGTGTACGGCGTGGAGTTGGCTGGTGCGCTGAAGAACATCTATGCCATTGTCGCGGGTCTGGCCAATGCCCTGGAAATGGGTGAGAACGCCAAGGCGATGCTGATTACCCGGGGCCTGGCGGAAATGAGCCGGTTTGCGGTTAGTCTGGGCGCGAACCCGATGACTTTCATGGGGCTGGCCGGTGTCGGCGATCTCATTGCCACCTGCACGTCGAACAAAAGCCGGAACTTCCGTGTAGGTTATGCGGTCGGTAAGGGCAAGAAACTCGACGAAGCGGCTAAGGAGCTGGGGCAGGTAGCCGAGGGTATCTACACCCTGAAACTGGTCCGGGAGAAATCCGAAGCCATCGGTATCTACATGCCTCTGGTGCGCGGGCTCTATGAGATCCTATACGAGGGGGCGTCTATCAACGCGGTGATCAACAGCCTGATGATGGCGGTGCAGAATTCCGACGTCGAATTTATTCTGCCCCGCACCATCAGCCAGTAAGCCCACGCCGGGCAGGGAGGATTACCTTGCATCTGATCATCATGCGCCACGGTGAGGCCGGCTGGCACACCCTGGACCAGGAACGGGAGCTGACGGAAGCCGGCCGAGCCGGAGTCGCCTCTGTGGCTGCGCAGATTGCCAAGTCTCCCTGGCGGCCGGAGCGAATCTGGGCCAGTCCGTATACGCGCGCCCGCCAGACCGCGGCGATCGTGTCTGAAGTGCTCAATTGCCCGGTTGAAGAATGCCCGGTCATCACCCCGGATGACGACCCCGGAAAGTGCCTCGATCTGCTGCTGGAGAACAAGGCCTCGCCGCTGATGCTAGTGTCTCACATGCCGTTCGTTGGCTGTCTGTCCACCCTGTTGGTGGATGGCCACCGCAAAGGCATACCGTTCATGACTGCGCAGGCGGTGTTGCTCGACATGCCAGTGGTGGGACCCGGCTGCGCAGACTTGAAAGCCCAGTTTTTGCCCTGATCTTACCCATATCCAACTTCCCTGAATTGTTGCTGAGACGCCATGTACAGCTTTCCGATTGAGTACGTTGAGCCGGTGTTCCGGCCACCGAGTGAAGCCAAATCGCTGATACTGCCGGTAACCAACGGGTGCTCCTGGAACCAGTGCACCTTCTGTGAAATGTACACCCAACCCCAGAAAAAGTTCCGCGCGCGCAAACCCGACGATATCCGCCGTGATATTGCCCGGGCCGCTGAGGCCTTCGAATCCGTACCAAGGGTGTTTCTCGCGGACGGCGACGCCATGGTTCTGCCAACCCGACGCTTACTGGAAATTCTGGCAGACCTGAAGCAGGCTTTCCCAGGTCTGCGGAGGGTGTCGAGTTACTGTTTGCCCCGCAACCTGGCCAGGAAATCCCTGGAAGAACTTGTCGAGTTGCGGGAAGCCGGTTTGGGCATTTTGTACGTCGGTATGGAATCGGGTGATGACGAAGTGCTTCGCCGAATCAACAAGGGCGAAACCTGGGAGTCTACCCGGTCGGCTCTGGAGAAGATAAAGCAGGCGGGGCTGACCAGCTCTGTGATGGTGCTCAACGGTCTGGGGGGCGAGGTGCTCTCCCGGCAGCATGCCATCAACACGGCCACTCTGTGCAACGAGACTCAGCCCGATTACCTGTCCACGCTGGTGGTGAGCTTTCCCCAGGGTGAGGAGCGCTTTCGCGCCGGTTTCGGCGACGACTTCGTTCCCCTGAGTCAGCAGGGTCTGTTCGAAGAGATTCGGGTGTTTCTCGAGCACCTGGAACTGGACAGCACCATATTCCGTAGTGATCACGCATCCAATTACCTGGTCCTCAAGGGCAACCTTGGGCGCGATAAGCAGCGACTTCTCGGCGAGGTTGACCTTGCTATTCGTGACCCCGGCGCGGCGCCGCTGCGTGCCGAATGGATGCGCGGCCTGTAACCTGGGAGTTTCCGCCAATGAACATGAAGCCTGATGATATCGAACGATCGGTACAGCAACACAGTAGCGCAAAGGGCCTTCCGCCACTGCACCAGTGGCATCCGGAGTTGTCCGGCGACATGGACCTGGTGATCACCCGAGACGGCCAGTGGCTTTATCAGGGAGCCCCAATCGCGCGGGAAGCCACGGTTAAACTGTTCTCAACCATTTTGCGCCGGGAAGACGACGGGCACCATTACCTGGTCACACCTGTCGAGAAATGGCGCATCCAGGTGGAAGACACCCCCTTGTTGGCACACTCCCTGGAGCGCAAAGGAGAGGGCGCCGGGCAGGTGCTTTCACTAACCACCAACGTGGGTGAAATTCTTGAAATAGGGCCAGAGCATCCCCTGGCGGTGAGCCAGTACCCGAACAGCGACGAGCCCCGCCCAGTGGTTTACGTCCGCCACGGTATTGAGGCCCGATTGGTGACGGCGGCATTCTACGAGCTGGCTGATCTGGTGGAAGAGCAGCACGAAAATGGGGAAACCCAGTATGGCGTGCTTAGTCACGGAAAATTCTGGAAAATCGGGCAGGGCGGTTGAAAAGCGGAAGTTCGCCTCTATAAATAGGGTAGAAAACGCAGTCTGTCACTTGTTAAACTGTGTTTTCATACTTGTTACCGAGCCTGGCTCTCTAACGAGGCCCGGTGGTCGTTAGTCCCTCTGTGCAGTATGGCTGTTCACGAACACTTTCGATTGCCTACAATCTAAATACACAGTCATTGCGACACGCAAGGAGATCACATGGCCCAACCTCGTGTTGTCACCATCCATTACACGCTCACTAACGACCAGGGAGAGCAACTCGATTCCTCCCGTGTAGAAGGCCGTGAGCCGCTGTCTTACCTGGAAGGTGCACAAAACATTATCGGTGGACTGGAAAGTGCGCTGAACGAAAAGAACGCAGGCGATCAGGTGAAAGTATCCGTTGCTCCCGCCGAAGGCTATGGCGAAGTCAACGAAGAGCTGATTCAGCCGGTTCCGCGCTCTGCCTTTGAAGGCGTAGACACCATCGAGCCGGGCATGCAGTTCCAGGCTCAGACTCCGGGCGGTCCCCAGATCGTTCGTGTTGTGGAAGTCAGCGACGAAACCGTCACTATTGATGCCAACCACCCGCTGGCGGGCCAGACTCTGCACTTCGACGTAGAAGTGGTAGAAGCTCGCGAAGCAACTGACGAAGAGCAGGAGCACGGCCACGTGCACTGATCTCTTCCGAAAGGTTGATCAAAAAACGGCTCCTGCGGGAGCCGTTTTTTTTTGGAGTTTTGGCGCGGACACAAAAAAGCCGGAGACGAGCTCCGGCTTTTCTGGCTAGTGCACCCGATTACATATTCGGATAGTTCGGGCCACCGCCGCCTTCCGGCGTTACCCAGGTAATGTTCTGGGCAGGATCCTTGATGTCACAGGTCTTGCAGTGAACACAGTTCTGGGCATTGATCTGGAACTTCTTGCCACTGCCGTCGTCTTTCTCGACCACTTCGTATACGCCGGCCGGGCAGTAACGCTGTGCTGGCTCGTCGTACTTGGGCAGATTTTCCTTCAGCGGAATGTCCGGATCAGTCAGTTTCAGGTGAACCGGCTGGTCTTCCTCATGGTTGGTGTTGGAAATGAACACCGAGGACAGGCGATCGAAGGTCAATTTGTTATCCGGCTTCGGATAGCTGATCTTCTTGCACTCAGACGCTGGCTTCAGGGTGGCGTAGTCCGGAGTGGTATCGCGGAAGGTGATCGGCAGACTACCACGCAGAATGTTCTGCTCAAAGAAGGCAATGGCGCCGCCTACAACGTTACCGAACTTGTGCATGGCCGGGCCAAAGTTGCGCTCGGCGTAAAGTTCTTTGTACAGCCAGCTGTCTTCAAAGCGCTTCTGGAAGCTGGTGATCTCTTCGCCAGCCTTACCTTCCTTCAGGGCCTCAAACACGGCTTCTGCGCCCAGCAGGCCAGACTTCATGGCGGTATGGGAGCCTTTGATCTTGGAGCTGTTCAGGGTGCCGGCGTCACAACCCAGCAACAGACCACCGGGGAAGCTCATCTTCGGCAAGGCGTTGTAGCCACCCTTGGAAATGGCGCGGGCGCCGTAGGCAACGCGCTTGCCGCCTTCCAGATACTTCTTGATTTCCGGATGGTGCTTGAGGCGCTGGAATTCCTCGAACGGGCTCAGATGCGGGTTGCTGTAAGACAGATCGGTGATCAGGCCGACATAAACCTGGCCGTTTTCCAGGTGATACAGGAAGGACCCACCGGTGGAACCGGACTCGTTCAGCGGCCAGCCAGTGGTATGAACCACCAGGCCGGGCTCGTGTTTGGCCGGGTCAATGTCCCACAGCTCCTTGATGCCGATGCCGTAGTGCTGCGGGTCTTTGCCTTCGTCCAGCTTGAAATCGCTGATCAGGCGCTTGCCCAGGTGACCGCGACAGCCTTCGGTGAACAGGGTGTACTTGGCGCGCAGTTCCATGCCCGGCATATAGCCGTCTTTCTCGGAGCCGTCACGGGCCACGCCCATATCGCCAGTAATGATGCCTTTAACCTGGCCATCTTCGATGATGGTCTCAGACGCGGCAAACCCCGGGTAAACCTCAACGCCCAGCTGCTCGGCCTGTTCGGCGAGCCAGCGGCACAGGTTGCCAAGGCTGATAATGTAGTTGCCGTGGTTGTGCATGTTCTTGGGCACAAAGGCGTTAGGAATCTTGGTGGCTTTTTCCTGGTTCTTGAGCAGGAAAATATCGTCCCGGGTAACCGGCGTGTTCAGTGGCGCGCCTTTCTCTTTCCAGTCCGGGAACAGTTCGTTCAGGGCTGTTGGCTCAAATACGGTACCGGCGAGGATGTGCGCGCCGATTTCGGAACCTTTTTCAACCACACATACAGTCAGTTCTTCGCCAGCTTCCTGCGCCAGTTGCATCACGCGGCAGGCTGCAGACAGGCCAGCAGGGCCGCCGCCGACGATCAGAACATCAAATTCCATCGATTCGCGTTCCACGTTGGTCTCCTCAAACAGCTTCTTTTAGTGGGTGTTGTTTGCCCGCAGGCCTAACTCAATTCATTCAGGGGCGCCATCATACCGGTAAAAGTGCCTATAGACGACAGCCCCAAGCCTGAAACACAGGCCCTTTGTCCCGAAAGGATAACGCATTTCAGGAATCAAACAAACGTTTGTTTGAAATTTGCGCTTACCTTTGGCATTGTACGTATACACCGAAATATCGTGTGTTTTGAGTCGATTTTTAGTATCGTCTCATTGCCAGGCCGGGTCAACCCGGTCTATTGGCTGTGAAGGCAGTCCTGAAGCGTCGAATGGGGCTATTGACCGTGTAGACCGTAGCCTGCAATATTATTGCGCACTACCCGGCAGGCTCCCCGTTTAGGATTGCGAGTCATTAAACCC
Organism: Marinobacter sp. GH_1; assembly: GCF_048595985.1. Taxonomy (NCBI): domain Bacteria; kingdom Pseudomonadati; phylum Pseudomonadota; class Gammaproteobacteria; order Pseudomonadales; family Marinobacteraceae; genus Marinobacter; species Marinobacter sp. GH_1. The sequence goes on from NZ_CP184460.1 coordinate 2,180,765, forward strand.
ATCGTAGAAGAACGAGGAATCTATGAAGGTTCTGGTCGCTGTAAAACGAGTTATCGACTACAACGTGAAGGTGCGCGTCAAGCCGGACAACACCGGTGTTGACCTCGCCAACGTCAAGATGGCAATGAACCCGTTCTGCGAAATCGCTGTTGAAGAAGCGGTTCGTCTGAAAGAGAAGGGTGTTGCCAGTGAAATCGTTGTTGTATCCATTGGACCGAAAGCTGCTCAGGAGCAAATCCGTACTGCTCTGGCTCTGGGTGCTGACCGTGGTATCCACATCGAGACTGACGAAGAAGTTCAGTCCCTCGAAGCGGCCAAGCTGCTGAAGGCTGTCGTTGAGAAAGAAGAGCCGAAGCTGGTTATTCTTGGCAAACAGTCTATCGATTCCGACAACAACCAGACTGGCCAGATGCTGGCTGCTCTGACTGGCATGGGTCAGGGTACTTTCGCTTCCGAAGTGGTTGTTGATGGTGAAAAGGTTAACGTAACCCGTGAAGTAGACGGCGGTCTGATGACTGTTGCTCTGAACCTGCCTGCGGTTGTTACCACTGACCTGCGCCTGAACGAGCCGCGTTACGCTTCTCTGCCGAACATCATGAAGGCCAAGAAGAAGCCGCTGGACGCCGTGAGCCCCGCCGATCTGGGTGTTGAAATCGCCCCGCGCCTGTCCACCCTGAAGGTCGAAGCCCCGGCTGCACGCCAGGCTGGTATCAAGGTGGCTGACGTAGCTGAGCTGGTGGACAAACTGAAGAACGAAGCGAAGGTGATCTAAATGAGCATCCTGGTAATTGCTGAACACGACAACAGCAGCCTCAAGCAGGCTACCCTGAATGTTGTAGCGGCTGCCAAGGCCATCGGTGGTGACATCGACGTGCTGGTCGCCGGTGAGAACGTAGGCGCCGTCGCTGAAGCCGCTGCCAAGGCAGAAGGCGTGAACAAGGTACTGGTTGCCGACAATGCTGCCTACGGTCATTTCCTGGCCGAAAACCTGGGCGAGCTGGTTGCTGAAGTAGGTAAAGGCTACAGCCACATCCTGGCGGCTGCCGGTACTACCGGTAAAGACTTCATGCCGCGCGTTGCAGCGCTGCTGGACGTTGCCCAGGTGTCTGACATCGTGCGCGTTGAATCCGAGGACACGTTTGTTCGTCCGATCTACGCGGGTAACGCCATCGCCACTGTTAAGGCGAGCGACGCCATCAAGGTTATCACGGTACGCCCGACCGGTTTCGACCCGGTAGCTGCCGAAGGTGGTTCCGCTTCCGTTGAGCAGCTGGACGTTGTAAAAGACGCCGGCCTGTCTTCCTTCGTTGGTGAAGAGAAAGCCCAGTCTGATCGTCCGGATCTGGCTTCTGCCGGTATCGTTATCTCCGGTGGCCGCGGCATGCAGAACGGCGACAACTTCAAGATGCTGGAGCAGGTTGCTGACCTGATGGGCGCTGCCGTTGGTGCATCCCGCGCCGCGGTTGACGCAGGTTTCGTACCCAACGACATGCAGGTTGGCCAGACCGGCAAGATCGTTGCGCCGCAGCTGTACATCGCGGTCGGCATCTCCGGTGCCATCCAGCACCTGGCCGGTATGTCTGATTCCAAGGTGATCGTTGCGATCAACAAGGATGAAGAAGCGCCGATCTTCCAGGTTGCTGATTACGGCCTGGTTGCGGATCTGTTTGAAGCCGTACCGCAGTTGGAAGAAGAGCTTAAGAAAGTCCTGTAACTTTCTGTTAGTTCGATCAAAAAAGGCGCCTCAGGGCGCCTTTTTTGGTTTTGAAGCAATGCGTTTTTCCGCTTTGCTGATAATCAGCGTGTCTGCCAGGATGTGCAGGGCACGATTGGTGGTTCTCACCGCCTGATAAACCTGTTCACTTTTCTGGTGATGGGTTTGCCGGGCCTTACGGGTACTGTCTTTGAACTCCTCATCCTTGGAGAACATGTCGATCAGACCGAAGGTGGTGTTGGCTATCGCCTTATGCACCTTCTCAACCGCAGAAGCGCCGCCTGAGACGGTATCTTCGAGAAGTCGGGCCCGGTTGCGCACTTCCGCCAGGTCCATCCGGCTCTTCTGGATGGCGCTACGGGCCGCAATTCGATGGGCATTGATAATCAGTAACCGTTTTCGGGTTTGGTTCGACAGACGGAACCCCGAAAAAAGAAGCGTTGCCGTGCCGGCAAGGCAAATGATGACCAGAACCTGAGAGACCATAGCCGTGCTCCTCAGCGATACTCAATGTGCATTTCAACGTCGATATCCCGCTCAAACAGTTCGCTTTCCAGTTCTTTCATGACTTCCTGATAGACCATTTTCCGGGTCATAACCGGCAGTTTGTCTGCCAGCGCCCGGCCGGTTCGGGATTCGCGCTTTGCCAGGGCAATCGGATCCAGCACCCGCAACGTAAGCACCAGTTCCGGTTCGCGATGGATATCACTGATATCCTCGTTTTCGAGCATGTTGTTGATCATTTTGCGCTGTTCAAGCAGTTGCCAAAGCAGTAAACCGCTGATGGCCAGCAATATCAGGCTTGTGATGGTCAGAAAGATGATCAAGGGATGCCTCCACACTTGTGTCATTATGCGCCACAGTGTGCAACAAGCTGTATGACAAACGATTGGCCGGCCGGACGCCTGTTATGGTGTATCCGGGAAAGTCGTGCCGGTTTTAAACCTGTTACCATCAATTCAATGAAACTCGAAAGGAATCCAATATGGTCTGGATAAAGGCGTTTGTTGCGGGCTTTCTGGCAACACTGATTTTCCATCAGGGGCTATTTGCCGTGTTTTACCTGGCAGGTGCCGCACCCGCAGCGCCATTTAACCTTACTCCCGTGCCGCCATTGGGGGTACCATCGGTGATCTCCCTGGCATTTTTCGGCGGCTTATGGGGTGTCGCGATATGGGCCATCGCCGGCCGCCTGAAAGGAGCGTTGTACTGGCTTGGCCATGTGATACTGGGTGCCGTCGGCCCAACCGCCGTAGCGATGCTGGTTGTCTTTCCGATGAAGGGTTTGGCAGTATCAGCTCAGACTTGGGTAGGTGGTCTCATTCTTAACGGCTTCTGGGGGCTGGGAGTGGCCGTATTTATGGTGCTGATGGCAGCAAAAGCGTCTCGCCAACCCTGACCGATCAGAGATATTCGTACACGCAAACCAAAAAGGACATGTAATGACGAATTCCAAGCAGGCAGACTATGATCTGGTGGTATTTGGTGCCACCAGCTTTGTGGGCCAGATTCTGACCCGATACCTGGTAGAGAACTATGGCGCGGCCGGCAAGGTGAAGTGGGCGATCGCTGGCCGTTCAGAGGGCAAGCTGAATACCCTCAAAGCCGAACTGGGTGCTCAGGCTGCGGACTTGCCGGTTCTGGTGGCAGACGCGGCCGACGATGCCGCACTGGCGGGCATGTGCCGACAGACCCGCGTGGTGATCTCCACCGTTGGCCCATACGCATTGTATGGTGAACCGCTGGTCAAGGCCTGCGTGGACACTGGCACCGATTATTGCGACCTGACCGGTGAGGTGCAGTGGATTCGCCGGATGGTCGAGGGCTATGAAGCCCAGGCCAGGAAAACCGGTGCTCGCATTGTCCATTGCTGCGGTTTCGACTCAATCCCGTCTGATATGGGCGTCTGGTTCCTGCAGCAGCAGGCTGAGAAAGCCTTCGGCAAAACCTGCCAGGATGTGCGCATGCGGGTGAAGGTCGCCAAGGGCGGCTTGTCCGGTGGCACCGTGGCATCCATGATTAACGTGGCCAAAGAAGCTGGCGCCGATCCGAAACTGCGCAAGGAGCTGGCCAATCCCTTCTCGATCTGCCCGGAGGGCCACCGTTCGAAGGTGCGTCAGCCCAGCCTGAAAACCGCAGAGTACGACAAAGACTTTGACGTGTGGCTGGCGCCGTTCGTGATGGGTGCCATCAACACCCGCGTGGTGCACCGTTCAAACGCGCTTCAGAAGGCCCGTTACGGTCAGGAGTTCACCTACGACGAAGCGATGATGACCGGAAAGGGCGCCAAAGGCCGCCTGACCGCTTACGGCATCACCGCCGCACTTGGCGCTTTCTTTACCGCTTCCGCCATCAAGCCAACCCGTTGGGTGGTTGAGAAGTTGGTGCCCAAGCCCGGTGAGGGCCCAAGCCCGGAAGACCAGGAAAACGGCTTCTATGACCTGCGTTTTGTGGGGCGTACCACAGACGGCAAGACCATCATCACCAAAGTCACCGGCGATCGGGATCCGGGTTACGGTTCCACGGCCAAAATGCTGGGCGAGGCAGGCCTGTGCCTGGCGTTTGATTTGTCAGACGATGACCAGGGCGGTTTCTGGACGCCGGCTTCCATGCTGGATGGAAAACTGCTGGAGCGCCTGACCAGCAAAGCTGGCCTGACTTTCGACGTGTTAGAAACCCGCTGAGGGTCAATTCAGATGCAGGGTATGGCCGGAGGAGGGCAATAGCGCCTCCGGTCCATGCCCCAGGCAGATAACCGCTCGATCTTCCAGCCATCGATTGATCTGGGGCGCTATCCGCCCCCTGGTGTCTGTATCCACTCCAGTAAAAGGTTCATCCAGAATCACCAGGGGTGCCGTGCTCAGCAACACCCTCGCCAGCACCAGACGCCTTGCCTCACCACCAGACAGCCGGTTACCGGCACTCCCCAGCCAGGTGGATAAACCTTCGGCTTCACGGGCAAACCTGTCTGCCAGCTCTACCAGTTCCAGAACACGCCATAGATCCCCATCGGTAGCATTGGGGTTGCCCAATAACAGATTGGCTTTAACCGTGTCTTCGAACACCACCGTCGCTTGTGTGAGATAGGCGCAGGGCAGGGAGGCGAGTTTCCCTTGCCGGGGCGGAATCACGCCGGCGAAGGTATCCGCCAGGGTAGATTTACCGGAGCCGGAGGCGCCAACAATGCCGAGTCGTTCTCCTGGGCCAACCTTGAGGCTGAAATGGGTCAGAACCGGTGGCAGCCCTGGGTGGCCAACCGAGAGATCCCGTGCTTCCAGTGCATTGGCGGTGGCTTCTGCCGGCTGCCTGTCAAACGCTGAAGAATAATCGGTTCCCGGAGCGGGCTGCACCTCCTGGTTCAGGCGCCGGGCTGCAGACAGGGTGGCGCCGAGTTTGGCAAAGGCATCGGGCAGCATGGCATAGACTTCCAGCAGTCCCATCAGGGCGATGGGCAGCAGAACCAGCACGGGGCCGGTTACCGATCCCTGGTTAAACAGGGTAATACCAACCCACAGTGTCACCACAACCGCCAGATTCACGATTAACTGCGTGGCTGCCTGATGCCATCCGGCACGGCTATCCACCCGCGCCTGGGTTCTGGACATCGACAGCGCTTGCCTCATCAACCGGCCGGAGTGTTTGCCCGTGCGCCCGGCTGCAGTGAGTTCGGCAAATCCTTCCAGGTGCTCAATAACATCGCCACGGAGTTTCTCCTGCTGGTCACTTAGCTGGCCCGATAAGTGTTGTGTACCGGCGAACACTCGCCAACTCGAAAGCAAGATAGCCACCGCCAACAGTATTAGCAGTATCAGCGCCAATGAGCCCGAGAACAGCAGCCATGCTGAGAGCACCAGCAACACGCTGACGACCCCGGCCAGGGCCGTGGGCGCGATCACCCGAAGGTACAGGGTATCCAGAGCATCCACGTCTGCGGTAAGCCTGGATAGCCATTGGGCGCCAGATTTCTGGCCCCGGTCACGGTGTCCGGCTTCGGCCATTCGGTTAAACAGGGCAACACGAATATCGGTTAGCAACTGCAGTACCGTGTTGTGGTTGTACACCCGCTCAAGATAGCGGGAGACCGTGCGGGACACCGCGAAAAAACGGATGCCGCCGCCCGGAACGTACAGGTTGATGTAGGCTTGTGTGCCAGCGGCCAGCAGCAGGCCCACCAGTGCGGTCTCGGTCAGGAACCAGCCCGACAAGGCCAATAACCCGATACCGGAGAGCAGGGTAGCCAGCAACAACAGGGCACCAACCACCAGGCGGCCGCGCCGCTGAAGAATCAGGTCCAGCCAGGGCTTGAGCTCATGCATGGCGAACCTCGCCGTCATTGACAATCAGCACCTGGTCCGCGAGGGCCAGCAGGGCTTGGTGATGCGTTGAGAAAACCAGCGTCTTGCCCGCTTCCGCCAGTTTGTGAAGCGCTTCCAGAACCAGAATCTCGCTGGTCGCGTCCAGCCCGGCGGTGGGTTCATCCAGCAGGATCAGGTCATAATCCGCCAGGAAAATACGTGCCAGGCTCAGCCTGCGAGCCTGCCCGCCGGACAACCCCTGGCCATCTTCCCCGATCAAACTGTGAATACCCTGGTCCCGGCTTTCAAGCACACTGCCCAGGCCCACCAGGCGCAGCGCGTTCTCAATGGCAATGTCTGATGCCTCCGGACTGGTCAGGCGGAGGTTGTCTGCCCAGGAGCCCTGTATCCAGAACCCGCGCTGGCCAAGCCAGCCAAACGGGCACTGGCCGGGTGGCTGGCCGAACACGCTGATGGCACCGCTATCCGGCTGGATAAACCCTGCCATCAAGTGCAACAAAGAGGATTTGCCACCTCCGGAGGCCCCGGTCAGCGCAACCGCTTTTCCACGCTCGATGGTCAGGTCAAGGTTGGCGAGTACCGGCTTGCCGCCCAGGTAGCTGAGGGTGACGTTGTCCAGGCTAAGACCGTGATCCGGCAACGATGCGGGCGTATCGGATGCAGGCTCCCCGCCAACGGGGGTTGCCAGTCGAGCAAGGATTTCAGCACCTGCGCCAAGAGCGGCGGCCCGGTCGTGGTAGTGTTGCGACAGCGTTCGCAGCGGCTGGAAGAACTCCGGCGCCAGCAACAGAATCAACAAACCGGAGAAGAGTGTGAGGTCCGCGCTGGGCCCATAAGTGATGTAGCCCAGCAATCCAAAACCAATGTAGATGGCGATCACTGCGATGGCGACGGAGGCAAAAAACTCCAGTACAGCGGAAGACAGAAAGGCCACCTTGAGGGTTTTCATGGTGATCTTACGGTATTGGTCAGACCGCCGATGCAGGGTGCGGGAAGCATCCTCCGTCTGACGAAACAATTGCAGGGTTGTGAGGCCGCGGACCTTGTCCAGAAACTGGCCAGATAATCGACTGATGGTCTCGAAATGCTGCTGGTTGACCTTCTCGGCACCCATTCCCACCAGTGCCATGAAGATCGGAATCAGCGGCGCGGAAAGCAGCAGAAAAATGCCCGCCAGCCAGTCCAGCCAGAACACCAGAACCAGAATGGCCAATGGCACAATCACCGACAACGACATTTGCGGCAGGAAGCGGGCGAAATAACCATGCAATGCTTCCACATGGTCCAGCCATTCCCGGGCCAGAGTGCCGGCCGAACTGTCGGCGAGCGCCACCGGGCCGGCATCCCGCCAGTGGCGGTGAATCTGCCGTCGGGCATCGCGCCGCACCTGTTCGCTGCAGCGCGCCGCAAACTGTGTCTGGAAACCCTGGCCCAGCGTGCGAACCAGCAGCGTAGCCACCAGGGCCACGAACCAGGGTGCGAGTGTAGACGCAGTCTGGCCCTCAATGACGATTTGGTGCACCAGCCAGGCCAGCAGAGCCATCTGAACGATGGTTGCCAGCCCGACCAGCACCCCGGCTACGACCGTGGCGCGAATCCACCGCTGGTTTTTCCGGGCGAGCCCGGCAAGCCATTGGCGAATCTCAGCCTGGGCCGGTTCCGCCACTCAGTGGTACCCCTCACCTGCACGGACTTTGCCGCGAAATACCCAGTAGGTCCAGGCGGTGTAAGCCAGCACGATGGGGATAACGAAGAGCAGCCCCAGCAGCAGGAACAGCTGTGATTCATAGGCAGAGGCGGCATCCCACAGGGTGTACTCCGGGGGAACCACATAGGGCCAGCGGCTGACAATCAGGCCCAGGTAAGTGGTGATGAACAGCCCCATGGTCGCCACAAATGGCATGCCCTCGAAGCGATTGCGAACCGAGCGCCAGATCTGGAACGCACACAGCAGAGTCAATGCGGGCAGAACCCAGATGACTGTGATGTGATCAAACCAGCGCTCACGGACCATGTCATCCACGAACGGGGTCCATACGCTGATGATGGCGAAGATCACCAGCACCGCGATCAGCAGAGGTGTAGTAATACGGTATGCCCACTCCTGCAACCGGCCTTCCGTCTTCATGATCAACCAGGTGGAGCCCAGTAAGGCATAACCGGCAAGCAGGCCAAGACCGGTCAACACCGTAAAGGGTGTCAGCCAGTCAAGAGCGCCACCGGAGTAGGCACCGTTGGTAGTTTCAAAGCCCTGAATATAGGCGCCAACCACAGCACCCTGAGCAAAAGCAGCGATGGTGGAGCCGCCGGCGAAGGCCCAGTTCCAGAGATAGCGGGAGGTCCGGGCCTTAAACCGAAACTCGAAGGCTACACCCCGGAAAATCAATCCGGCAAGCATCAGAAATACGCCAATATAGAGCGCAGGCAGGATGATGGAATACACCAGCGGGAAGGCTGCTAACAAGCCGGCGCCACCAAGCACCAGCCAGGTTTCGTTGCCATCCCATACCGGAGCCACGGTATTCATCATGGTGTCTCGGTCGGTCTCCGTTGGGGCGAAGGGGAACAGGATGCCCACACCCAGATCGAAACCATCCATCAACACATACATGATCACGCCGAAGCCAATAATGAATGCCCAGATCAAAGACAGATTGAACAGTTCCATGATCAGTGACCTCCCTCGTTGGCAGGCTTGGCGTGGCTAACATCACCTTGGCCATGTTCAATTTCAAACGGTACATGGGCGGCAGACAAAGGCCGAGCAGGGCGGTCAGATTCGTGCTCGCCTTCATCCTCGTCTTCGAGGCCCACATAGAGCACACGTAGCAGATAGTAGACGCCTGCGCTAAAGACAAGTCCATACACAACAACATAGCCAATCAGGGTGAACAGAGCCATGCCCCCGGTAAGCGACGGTGTCAGTGCCTCGGCCTGGTTCATCATGCCATACACCAACCAGGGCGAACGGCCTATCTCAGTCACAAACCATCCTGCAATCACCGCAATAAACGGGGTGATACTCATGAACCGCAAACCCTGAAGGAACCAGCGCTTCTGGTAATAGGCGCCATTGCGTCTGAGCAACAGACCAGCGAGGGCAAAGGCAATCATCAACAGTCCCAGGCCAACCATCACCCGAAAAGACCAGAACACGATACCCACTGGCGGCTGCTCTTCTACCGCAACCTCGTTCAGGCCAGGCACCTCACCATCCCATTCGTGGGTCAGGATAAAGCTGGCCAGGTTAGGAATACCAATCTCGAACCGGTTGGTCTGGTTTTCCTGGTCGGGAATAGCAAACAGCAGCAGCGGCACGTTTCGAGAGGTTTCCCAATTACCTTCCATGGCTGCGACTTTGACCGGTTGATGCTCCATGGTATTCAAACCATGAAGATCACCAATCACCGCCTGGGTCGGGGCCAGGAACAACAACATCCACAGGCACATAGACAAGGCCTTGCGGTTTGCTTCCACCTCTCGCCCACGAAGCAGGTACCAGGCGCTGACGCCAGCTACCACAAAGCCACCAGTCAGGAACGACGCCACAACCATGTGGGCGAACCGATAGGGGAAAGAGGGATTGAATATGGCCTGAGACCAGGACGTTACATGGAATACGCCGTCCCTCAATTCCACACCCGCGGGTGTGTGCATCCAACTGTTGGCAGACAAAATCCAGAACGACGAAATAAAGGTGCCAACCGCCACCATAATGGCTGCGAACAGGTGAACGCCCGCCGGCACCTTATGACGACCGAAAAGCAGCACACCCAGAAATGCGGCCTCCAGGAAAAACGCCGTGATCACCTCATAGCTAAGCATGGGGCCGAGGAAGTTGGCTGAGGCCTGGGAGAAGTTGCTCCAATTGGTACCGAACTGAAACGACATCACGATGCCTGATACCACCCCCATCCCGAATACCACGGCAAACACCTTGGTCCAGAATGCGGACAGCTTTTCCCATAGTGGATTGCCGGTTTTAAACGCCAGGCCTTCGAGGACAGCTATGAAAGACGCCAGACCGATGGAAAACACCGGGAAAATGGCGTGAAATGACACGACAAACGCGAACTGGATTCGCGATAGGATGAGAGGATCGAGTTCCATAGTACCTCCGGTAACTCAAACATAGTCAAAAAAACGGGTCAGCGCGCCCGTTCAGCCGCTGCCTTGGCTCATCTTGTCTATTGTTATTACCGGCAGTTCATTACGATGCTACGCAAATTGTAGCAATAATGGATAGGGCAGTTTGTCGCACCCCTTGATCAAAAACAATTATGGTGAGCCGCATGAGCTTTTACGAGGATAGAGTGTTACCTCACATTATCGACAAGGCATGTTCCATGGGGCAGGTGATGAAACTGCGTAGCCAGATCGTTCCGAGGGCCCGCGGCAGAGTGCTGGAGGTTGGTATGGGCTCCGGAATCAACCTGGAGTTTTATGACCAGAGCCGGGTTGAAATGGTCTATGGCCTGGAGCCCTCGGAAGGGATGAGGCGCAAAGCATTACCAAATCTTAACCGCTCGCCCATCGCGGTGGAGTGGTTGGACCTGCCCGGTGAAAAGATTCCGCTTGAGGACAACTCCGTGGATACGGTATTGCTGACGTTCACGCTCTGCACCATCCCGGACTGGCATGCGGCTTTGCTGCAGATGAAACGGGTACTGAAGCCCGGCGGCGACCTGCTGTTCCTGGAACACGGGGAGGCTCCCCATGAAACAGTCCGAAAATGGCAGCATCGCATAACCCCGGGCTGGAAAATGTTCGCGGGTGGTTGCCACCTTAACCGACAAATTGAAGACCTTATTCGCCACGCCGGCTTTGAGATTCAGGAGCTGGAAAACCTGTACATGCCCAATGCGCCGAAAATAGCCGGGTTCATCTACAAAGGGCGCGCCACCAAGCCGGTTTGATTCAAGTTGGCGGGAAAGTGAGCAATCAGAGCTGAGGGAGTGGAACAGAATTGCGTTACGCCATCGGGCCTTATACAATTCCGCCCTTCAAGAATCTCCCCTCCGATGCCCGGATGGTGAAATTGGTAGACACAAGAGACTTAAAATCTCTCGACCGCAAGGTCGTGCCGGTTCGATTCCGGCTCCGGGCACCACTATTATTTCCCTTTGCTTAAATCCGGACATAAAAAAACCGCCCCTTGAATCAAGAAGCGGCTTTCAGTGCGTCCCTTTGCTCTGAAATCAGGCAGCCTGGCGCATCTTGCGGCGAACGCCCAGTCCCAGCAGGCCCAGGCCAAGCAAGGCCAGGGTAGAAGGCTCTGGTACCGATACCGGACGAGAGGTGATCAAGCCTTTCAGCGTTGCGGTATTGGTTTTCTTTTCCTTGGTCCAGAATTCATCGGCCAGTGCACCGTCGTAGAAGAAGCCGGCGATGTCGACGAAGTAGTTTACGCCACCGATCAGGAAGCTGTCAGAAGCCCCCACGTTCAACGCGAAGGTAACCCGGTCTGCGCAGCCGTTGATGTTGATGCCGGAGTAGTTCGCGCCACCATTCGCGCAAGGCCTGTCTTCATTCGGGGTTTCCCAGTGCAGGAACTCAAAGACCGACATGACCGTTTCTTCTACGCCATCAATCTCAAGGGTTGACTGTACGGTCAACTGCGCGGAGGTCAGCGCTGGTTCATAAATCGGGTAGTTGAAGTGCGTGAAGGTACCCAGGTTGAAGGCGATGTCTTCCGTTACCAGTGCTGGTGTGGCCGCACTGTAAAAGCGGTAACCGCTTTGGCCGCCGGAGGTGGCGGGAATGCCCCAACGGATTTCGTTTGTGTTCTGGCCGGTGACGTCCGGTGCGGAGGGTGTGGTGGCGGTCCACGATCCGGTCACACTGGTGAGGTTGATAACGGCCGCACTTGCTGTTCCTACAGACAGCATGGCGGCGGTTGCACCGGCCACCAATAGTTGTTTAATCATGAGAGGCACTCCCTGTGAGTATGTCGTTGTTATGTCGCGCTCGGAAAAGCGATTCCAAGGCATACCCGGGGGTATCAGCAATTGGAGTGCCTGAAGGCGAAATTACTCAAATTAACAACAGCTAAGAGACAACAGTGCCGCTGATAGAAGGGGTGCAGGGGTGCCCTTGTAAATAATCTGGACACACCCTTTGTCGATTCAAAGGCGCTTAAACGGCCAACGGGCGGTCGTCATTAACCCGGATTATTGGCCCTGCTCCTGATCTTCCGCTTCTTGCACCGGTTGCTGGTACTGCGATTCCTGGACCGGCATTACCGGGCGTATCTGGTTGATATCGCCGGTGGGCACCCTGGGGTCATCTTTTATCAATACCATGAGGGCGCCACCCAGGATCAGGACCAGAAGTGCTATTTTTATCAGTACATTGCGAGACATAGATTCTCCTGTTTGCATTCGCCTCTTATTACCTTGAGGGCTCTGGTGCTAATTACAACCATTGTCCAAAGGTCGGTTCGACACAGGCGCAGGGTTTGGTGATACTGCCCAGACGTGTTTTGAGGGAGGAGCAGGCTATGACACAAGCAACCGGTAATCTGGTGCGACAGCGCACGGAGAATGGCATCACCACCGTAACGCTGAGTCATCCGGAGCGGCGAAACAGTCTGTCGATGGCCATGCTGGAGACATTGTCAGATGTTTTTACAGCCATAGAACAGGATTCCGAAACCCGTGTGGTGGTGCTGGCTGCCGAGGGGCACGTATTCTGCGCGGGGCATGATCTGCGGGAGATGCGTTCGCAGTTCGACAGCCATGAATTCCAGCTGGCACTGTTTCAGCAATGTAGCAAGGTAATGCAGCAGATCGTAAACCTGCCGCAGCCAGTGATCGCCAGGGTGGCGGGGGTAGCCACGGCAGCCGGTTGCCAGTTGGTTGCCAGCTGTGACCTGGCCGTGGCGGAGCAGGGGGCCCGGTTTGCCACCCCTGGCGTGAATATTGGCTTATTCTGTTCCACGCCAATGGTGGCGTTGTCTCGAAATGTCTCCCGCAAGCACGCCATGGAAATGTTGCTGACCGGGGAACTGATTGATGCGCCCAGGGCGGAATCCATCGGGTTGGTTAACCGGGTGGTCGCGGCAGACGTTCTGGATGAGACGGTGTATCGAATGGCGGCAACGATTGCCAGCAAGTCCGGGCATACCCTGAAAATCGGCAAATCTGCGTTCTATCGCCAGCTGGAAATGCCGTTATCAGAGGCCTACGAATACACCGCAGAGGTGATGGCGGCTAATGCCTGCACGGATGATGCCCAGGAGGGGATCTCGGCTTTTCTTGAGAAGCGTGACCCCAATTGGAAGCACCAGTAAGACTGTTGTTTTTATGGCTGGCAGGCCTGTTCTGCCGGCCATAAAAGCTGATCGCCCGCAGTGATGCCCCGCGCCTCGAAGAAGCCCGCATTCATTTCCACAGCGTTCCAGAACCGCTCCCCCGATGGATAGGTTGGGCAGTTCCGGCCTTCGGATGAGGGGCAGGGAGTCATCGTATGGATACTGACGATAACGCCTTGCTTATCCAGATAGGCGATGTCCAGGGGGATCAGAGTCTGGTACATCCAGAATCCGTGATTCGGTGAGCGTTCGGTCTGGTAAGTAAACAGCATGCCGGCGTCTTCTGCCAGTGTGGTTCGTTCCATCAATCCCCGTTGCCGCTGCTTGTTTTTACTGGCCACCTCAAGCACTACGGCATGCTTGTGATCGGTGGTCGCAAAGCAGGCTTCCACAGTGGGCAGCGGTTCCAGCGTATCGGCCAGTGCGGCCGGGGCAAAACCCGCCGTTATCAGCGTGGCGACAACGGCAGCGCTGAACGGACTCATGTACGCAACCTGTAACCGGTTTTGAAGATCCACCACACGGCGACCATACACAAAGCCAGGAAGACCAGGGTCATACCCACGCTGATGGCCACATGGACATCCGCCACGCCATAGAAGGCCCAACGGAAACCGCTGATCAGGTACACCACCGGGTTGAACAGGCTGATGGTTTGCCAGGTGTCGGGCAGCATGTCGATGGAGTAGAAGGTGCCACCCAGGAACACCAGAGGCGTGACGATCATCATGGGTACAATCTGCAGCTTCTCAAAACCGTCTGCCCAGATGCCAATGATAAAACCGAACAGGCTGAAGGTGATGGACGTCAGTACCAGGAACGAGAGCATCCAGAATGGGTGCAGAACCGAGTAATCCACGAACAGCCGGGCGGTGGCCAGGATGATCAGGCCGAGGATGACAGCCTTGGTGGCGGCGGCGCCCACGTAGCCAAGCACAATCTCGAAATAGGAGACCGGCGCAGACAGCACCTCGTAGATGGTGCCGGAGAACTTGGGCATGTAGATACCGAAGGAGGCGTTTGAAATGCTTTGCATCAGCAGCGACAGCATCACCAGCCCGGGGATGATGTAGGCGCCGTAGTCGATACCGCCGATCTCGCCCATGCGAGAGCCTATGGCCGAGCCGAACACCACAAAATACAGGCAGGTGGAGATCACTGGCGACAGCACACTCTGCATGACGGTGCGTTTCATGCGCGCCATCTCGAACTTGTAGATTGCTTTTACACCGTACAGATTCATTACGCTCTCCATTCGTACCGGCGGCTATTCGTGCACCAGGCCAACAAATATTTCTTCCAGCGAGCTTTCCCGGGTTTGCAGATCCCGGTATTCAATACCCAGATCCCCAAGGGTACGGAGCAGGCGGGCAACGCCGGCCTGCTGTTGCTGGGCGTCGAAGGTATAGATCAACTGGTAGCCGTCGTCTGACAGTTCCACCGGTTCCAGGGTAAGCTCGCCGGGAATCTTTTCGAGCTTGTTCTGGAGGTGCAGGCGCAGCTCTTTCTTTCCGAGCTTGGACATCAGGCGATCTTTGTCTTCCACCAGGATGATTTCACCCTGGCGTATCACCCCGATGCGGTCCGCCATTTCTTCGGCTTCTTCGATGTAATGGGTGGTGAGAATGATGGTGGTGCCGGTCTCACGAAGTTTGCGCACCATTTCCCACATGTCACGGCGCAGTTCCACATCCACTCCGGCTGTGGGCTCGTCCAGGAACAAAATACGAGGCTCGTGAGACAGCGCCTTGGCAATCATCACCCGTCGTTTCATGCCGCCGGAGAGAGACATGATGCGGTTGTTGCGTTTGTCCCAGAGTGAAAGGTCTTTCAATACCTTTTCGATGTGGGCCGGCTTGGGTGGTTTGCCAAACAGCCCACGGCTGAACGACACCGCATGCCAGACCGTCTCAAAGGAATCGGTATTCAGCTCCTGGGGAACCAGGCCAATGGCCTCCCGGGCTTTGCGGTAGTCTTTCACGATATCGTGGCCGGCGGCTTTTACTTCGCCGTCGCCTTTATTGACGATGCCGCAGATGATGGAGATCAGGGTGGTTTTGCCGGCACCATTGGGGCCAAGCAAGGCAAAAATCTCACCGGGGTAGATTTCCAGATTGACGTCTTTCAGGGCTTGAAAACCGTCGCCGTAGATCTTGTTCAGGTGCTTTACGGAAATGTCCGGTTGCACGGGCGTGTCCTGTTTTTTGAGTGACTCAGACCAGAAAGCCCGACATTTTCTCATGCTGGCAGCAGTTTAGAAACCTTTGCTATGTCGGGATTTATCCCCATAATGCCCACTTTGGAACAGCTGGGGGCGGAGAATGGTACGAGCCATCGTGATCGTAGGTTTAGTAGTGGGAGCAATTGTTCTTACGCTGTTCGGTTCGCGCCTGCTCGATACCACGGGTGATACCGCTGACCATCCCGAGTGCGATCTTCTGGCAGGTGCCTGTAGCTGGACCACCCAGGATGGCGAATGGCGAGTGAGGTTGCAGGAGGTAGAGGAGGGCGCCCAGGGCATGGAATACGTTCTTCAGGTTTCCGTTCCGAAGGCGCCCGACCGTTTTCTGGCTGTCCTTAAAGGCCAATCGATGTACATGGGGGAGTATCCGGTGCCGCTGGTTCGGGAAGCTCCGCTCGAGTACCAGGCGAGGTTTACCGCACCGTTCTGCACGACCGGCGCCGATATGATCTGGCGAATCGATCTTCAGGATGGTCAGGAAAGATTGGAAAATGTGCCCTGGACACTGGTGTTCAAAGCGCAAAAATAGTTAAATCCTGCAAAATTACAGTTGTTTCCAGGGAAAAGTGATGGATTACGGGGAAAGTGTTCAGAAGGTTCTGTTGCGCAAGATTACGAAAGCCGAGCAGGACCTGTTGCAGCTCAAACTGGACTACTGCCGGTTTGTTTTTGGCCTGTCTCATCGCGCCCGGGTAACCGCTAACGGTAAAACCTGGCTTGTGCGCTCAGTAGACGTGCAGTCGATGACCTACACAGACGACGGCACCTTCACCAAGCCCAGTGTCAGCGGCACTCCCGAAGAAGATGATACCGGCCGGCAGGTCGTTACCCTCGGTACTGAATGGGAATTGGCAACGGTCAAATAAAGGCGTTGCCGGTTACCACCTCATAGAGGCTGAATGCCGGTGGTACGAACTGATGCTCTGCCCAGAATTCCGCGCCTTCCAACCCTGCACGATAACAGGCCAGTAGTTCGCTGCTGGAGGTAAGGGTGGCGATGGCCTGGATGGCCGCCGGCTGGCGGATCCCGGTTTTCCGATGCACAATTCTGGCAACCAGCCCTGCCAGGGCGTCGTTATGGCGATTGGCTCGTGGGCTAAGGGCGCAGGCGGCACCGTACAGCCAGGCAGCCGTGTAGGCGCGCACCACCTCTGGAGCATCTGTTAGCGCAAGTCCTTTGACCCGGCAGTCACGCTCCTGCAGTGCGGCCAGGATATGCAACTTGGTAAACAGTTCCGTTTTGTCGGAAGACTCAACTGATGGGGATTCCGACTTCGGCCGGGTAGGGTGTTCCGGGGCGGGCGATTGAGTAAACGGTGCTCCCTCAATACCGCCACCATTTCCGATAACGCCACCCTGAACCAGGGATTCCTGCCGAATGAGCGAAAACATTCGCAATCCCAGCAAAGCCATCAAAATCACGAGCCCAACTTGGGTAATAACGACCAGTCCATTGACCATCATCGGTGTGCCTGCCTTTAAAACATTCGGTTAACTGCTGATGCTGCGAATTGTAACAGCG
This sequence comes from Marinobacter sp. GH_1, assembly GCF_048595985.1. Taxonomy (NCBI): domain Bacteria; kingdom Pseudomonadati; phylum Pseudomonadota; class Gammaproteobacteria; order Pseudomonadales; family Marinobacteraceae; genus Marinobacter; species Marinobacter sp. GH_1. The sequence continues at coordinate 2,197,871 of NZ_CP184460.1, forward strand.
TGTAACCGAATGGCGAGCCAACTGGCCAGCAGAACGGGCAAAAGCTGGTGGCTAACTCTGAAATTGTGAACGGTATCCCAGCGCTTTAGCAGGTGGGCATGGTTTGCAGTGCTAGTTTGCGACGTATGTAACGGCCGAGGATATCGACGCCTATGTTCAGCAAGGCCGTGATCAGTATCAGGATCATGGCGCGGTCAAACTGAATGTTCTGGATGGCGGAATCCACATAGAAGCCCAGGGTGTAGATACCCAGAATGCCCAGAATCGCGGTTTCCCGCATGATGATTTCCCATCGGTAGAACAGAAACGCCAGGAACGATCGATAAACCCGGGGCACCAGTTCCCAGCTGTAGCGGGCGAAACCCTGTGGGGCGTCCGGGCGCAGGTGGATGGTGTTGGTCTGGCGGCCAATCAGGTGCCCGATGATGCCGCCGTTGTGCAGCGCGAGGGCCACCACAGCCGGCAACATGGATGGGCCCCACAGCTGCAGCAGAATGTAAGCCAGGATGTATTCCGGGGTGGAACGGGCAATCACCAGAAACACGTGGCCGGAGGTGCGGCGCACCGGCCCGCCAAAGTGTTTCGAGATCAGCGGGAATGCCAGTAGAGACAATATCCCCGTGGCCACCAGGGCGATCTGGGTGAGCACTACCGTGTTCCATATCCCAGGCAGGGCCTCGCTGACCATCACATCGCCAAGCCAGCTGGAGAAAGCCGCCAGGCCTTCACCATTGCGTAACGGCGCCGGCACAATGTCTTCGGTAAAGAAACGCTCAACGTTACCCCAGACAATCGGAAAGCCCTCTCCCAGAAAGAACGGTGCGGCCAGTATGTAGACAGGTAGTACCTTGGGCCTTACCCAGAGCGGCATGGTGGCAATTAGCACGTAAAACAGAATAAGCATCGCTCCGGCGTCGGAATACATTCCCTGGGAGAACGACGACTCCAGATAGAAACCGAGTGTAGGCAGGCCAACAAAACCGAGGATAGCGGAGGACCGCAAACCGCATTCAAGGCGGTAGGCGGTGTAGGTGCGCAGTTGAACCCAGCAGTCCGGTATCCGGGCGTACAGGAAGGCGGCAATGGCGTGGGTGCCTTTAGGCAGAAGTTGCGCCGGTTCCGGGTCAGACTCATCCAGGATTTCTGAATACACCTTGGCAAAGATGCCGGCGTAGGGGATGGCAATCGCCAACACACCGGTCAGCGGGTGAAAGCCAAAGAACTGAAGGAAGATCAGCGCCCAGAACAGTTCATGGATTGCACGGATGAACGCACAGAAAATCCGTACCGGCATGAAACGATACAAAAGCGCCAGCAGGAAGCCGAAGAAACTTCCAAGGGTGACCCCCACAAAACCAAAGGCAACCGTGCGCAGCAGAGCAGTTAACAGGCCTTCGGTACTGAAAAAATTGGGTGTAACCACTCCCAGAAAGAATTGCCCCAGATCCCGCCAGGGGTTGGCGGTGGTGATGGCAATGTCGGCCACCAGCAGGCCTGCCACGGCGATGGCAAGAAACAGAAAGCTGGCGCGAACGGTGGGATAAGAGAACATGGGGTGCCGGCGCTGCCTGTCAGTAAAGCGTCATGATATCAGACGCGTTCAGTTTGCTGGCCGGTTGGTCCAGTGCCACCTGTCCATTCTGAATACCCACGATCCGGTTACAGTAGGCAAGGGCCATATCGACATCGTGGAGTGCAATCACGCTGGTATGGAAGCGCTCTGTCAACGCGTTCATAACCAGATGCGCCATAGGGCCGTCCAGGGCAGAGATCGGTTCGTCGGCCAGCAATAACGGGGCATGCCTGTACAGGGCCCTGGCAATGGCAACCCGCTGCCGCTGGCCACCAGACAGCGAGGCCGTGGGTGACCATTGCTTTTCAGCAATGCCCAGTTGATTCAGCAGGTCGCTGATGACGGCGCGGTCCTTGCGGAACGGCCGGAGCAGGGTAAGGGTGTTGTACCACAGCGGGTGTTGGTCCAGCTGGCCCATAAACACGTTGTGAAACACCGGCAGGGCGTTGACCAGCCCAAGCCCCTGGGGGACCAGCGAGGCGTCGCGGGTCAAACGTTCATACAGCAGTTTGATCAGCGTGGACTTGCCGGCACCGCTCTTGCCCACCAGGGCCACATGCTCACCATCGTTTACCTTCAGAGACAGCGGGCCTATCACCCGCTTGTCTCCAAAACTTGCCTTTAGCTGATCAAATGAAAAGCCTGACATCAATCGATGATTCCAATGTCTTTAGCAACGCTACGAATCGGTTCGTAATCATCGTTGGAGGCGGGAATAAAGCCTTCACGGGGGAAGCTCTCCAGCAGTGCGGGGTCGTCCAGATCAAGCAGGGCCTGGCGAACCCTGTCCGTGAATCCTTCACCGAAACGGGCGTCAACGTCGCCGCGGATGGTCCACTGGTAGTTGGGGAAGCCCGGGGTTTTCCAGATAATCCGGACGTCATCTGTGTTGATGTTGCCGTCTTCAAGCTCCTTCTCCCAAACCTTGTAGTTGAGTGCGCCGACTTCATAGGTGCCGGACTCGACCAACCTCAATGTTCGGGTGTGGTTGCCGCTGTAACCGACACGGCTGAACACAGTTTCCGGCGCTTCGCCGAAACGCTGGCGGATGTGGTACTCGGGAATCAGGCGGCCGGAAGTCGAACCCTTGGAGCCAAACGTGAACGTTTTGCCGCGAACGCCCTCGGGCAATTCGTCACCGCGCTCAAGACCGGTGCTCTTGTGGGCGATGAAGTAGTTGTAAAACGCCTGGTCTTCAACGCCCTGGGCGAGTGCTTCTGAGCCGGGAACCAATGCACGGGCCTGAACACCCGACAACCCGCCAAACCAGGCCAGTTGTACCTGGTTATTGCGGAATGCAGAAATGGCGGCGGCGTAGGACTTAACTGGAATATAGCGTACATCTACCTCAAGTTGCTCCGACAGGTAATCTGCAATGCCGCGGAAGCGCTCTACGAGTTTGGTTTCGTCTTCATCGGGAATCGCGGTAAAGACAAACGTTTGTGCAGACACAGTGCCGGAGGCAAGCAGGATCAGGAAACCGGAAACAAGCCATTTCCGTATTTGCTTGGTGATCATAATCTTTCCTTCTAAAAGAGGGTGATGATGTTGCTGTGGATTGCGACCTGCAGAGGATAACGTGATTACGGTCAAGTCTGAACCGATATACGGTAGAACTCTTTACCTGGAGCATTCAGAGCGACAGAATTGTGCAAAATCTTCCTGGCAGGCCTATGAATATTAGCATTCTTACCCCGGCGGGGCCGGACTCAAAAGCGGGGAACCGCGCAACCGCCGTGCGATGGCAGCAGTTGCTGGAGCAGGCTGGCCATCAGGTAACGGTGGTTACAGGCTATGATGGAGAGCCAACAGACCTGCTGATAGCCCTTCATGCCTGGCGAAGTGCCGACGCGATCCAACGGTTCCACACCGAATGGCCTGAAAAGCCACTGATCGTCGCCCTGACCGGCACCGACATCTATCATCACCAGTACCAATACCCGGAACCAACCCATGCCTCTATGGCAGCGGCATCGGTATTGATTGGCCTGCATGATCTTGTTGCCCAGGACATTCCTGAAACCTTCCGACACAAGCTGCTTACCTTGCGGCAGTCCGCAGCCAAGCCTGCGGTTCGCGGTGGATCCCGGCCAGAGCCAGGTCAGTTCAATATCTGCGTGATCGGGCACCTGAGGGATGAGAAGGATTCCCTGCGTGCCGCTTGGGCCAGCCGGCTATTACCGGAGGAATCGGCCATCATTGTGTCCTGTGCCGGAAAGCCTCACAACGATGAGTGGCGGGAACGGGCATTGAGCGAAAGCAAGGATAACCCCCGTTTCCACTGGCTGGGACAACTGGACAAAGCGCAGCTGGAAAATCTGATGGCCGTGAGCAGCCTGATGGTGATCAGTTCTGTGATGGAGGGTGGCGCTAACGTGGTGTCTGAAGCCTGCAGGGCAGGGTTGCCGATTCTGGCTTCGGATATTCCAGGTAACCGTGGCCTGCTGGGTGAGCACTACCCCGGGTATTATCCTGTCAAGGATGAGGCTGCCCTGGCCCGGTTGATGCGCAAGGCCGAAACCGAACCGGAATTTCTGGCACAACTGACTGACTGCGTTAAGGAGCTGGCAGAAACCTTCACTCCGGAGCGCGAACGCCAGAGCCTGGAACAGGCCGTGGCGCTGGCGCTCGCTGCGGTTAATCCCGCAGGGTGATGGGTTCTATCGGGCCGTTTTCATCCTGGGCAAGTACCCGGCCGATAATCGCGGTGTGGGGATAACCCAGGCCCTTGAGCTCCCTGACACAAGCTTCCGCCACCGCTGCGGGCACGCTGGCCAGAAGTCCTCCAGCGGTTTGCGGATCAAAGATCAGGGGATAGCGGGGGTGGTTAACCCAGTCTCCCTGGTCCCGAATACCCCGGCGCAGCCTTACGTTCGCCGGCTGCAGCGAGCTTAAAATCCCTGCTGCCACGGTTTCTTCCGCACCAGGCAGAATGGGGATAGCGGTCAGGTCCAGCTCGGCATCGACACCGGAAGGCCTGGTCATTTCCACCAGGTGCCCCAGCAGGCCAAAACCGGTGACATCGGTGCAGGCCCGTGCCCCGTGGCGCAGCAAGCACTCAGCAGCAGCTTTATTGGACTGGACCATGGAGGCCAGCGCGGCATCAATCCAGCGCCCCTTGGCCGCCAAACGGGCATGGGCGGCGAACAGGGTGCCAGTACCAATGGGTTTGGTCAGCAGAAGCACATCACCGGCCTTCAGGCCGCCCTTGCTCATGACCTTGTCCGGATCGATCAGGCCATTCACCGCAAACCCGAGCGCAAGCTCCTTGCCTTCGCCGGTATGGCCGCCGACCAGTGCACAACCCGCCTCGTTAAGCACCTCCACCGCGCCAGACATCATCTGGAACACGGTATCTTCCACCTTTGATTCGATCCCGTACGGGACAGTCGCCACCGCCGTAGCGCTCTGGGCTTCTGCGCCCATGGCAAATACATCACCCAGGCTGTGATTGGCGGCTACCTTTCCGAAAATGTAAGGGTCATCAATGAACGCCCGGAAAAAGTCCACGGTATGGACCACCGCCTTACCCGGTGGCACTTTCAACACTGCAGCATCATCCGGTGCGTGCAGGCCGATGAGAATGTCGTCGCGCTCAATCGGGCGCAGCTCACCCAGTGCCCTGGACAGTACCGTGCTGCCAACCTTGGCGCCACAACCGCCGCAACGCATGGCAACGGCCGATATGGCCTGGGAGGCTTCTTCGGGATTCTGGGCGGCCGAGGTGTCTGGCAGTCTTGCGCTGTCTTCCATGGCCGGCAGGTCAGTGAATTTCTTCATGAACCGACGGTCAATCCAGTCTTTCCAGCGCCAAACCCAGGCGCCCGAAAACCCGTAATTGCCTTTGGAGGCGACGGCGAACTGGTCACCGGTGCTGATCAACGCCAGCCAGGTTTTCTGGGGATTGAACGGTCTGGGTGGTTTTCCCAGAGCCATGCGTTTGAGGTTATCCGCCAATGGCCGCCCCTGGCGCACCGCGAACACCCCGGCTTTTTCACGGGGGTGGTTCACCACGTTGGCGATGTCGCCGGCCACAAAAATGTGGTCGTCATTCGCTGTCTGCAGGGTGTCCCGGGCCCGGATAAACAGGCCGTCATCCAGTTCCAGGCCGGTGGATTCCAGCCAGGCCGGGCCGCCGGCACGGGTAACCCAAAGAACTTCGTCGGTTTGCAGTGTCTGGCCGGATTCGGTGGCCAGTAGCCCTGCGTCTACCCGGGAAACAGCATCGCCCAGATGCAGTTTTACGCCCCGGCGAACCAGTTTGTCCCGGAACACCGCACGGACCTTGGCATTATGGGTGGGCAGAATCTCGTTTGCGGCGTCGAACAGATGAAAGTGCAGTTGTTCCGGGTCTTTGCCCCGATTTGCAAGTTCATTGCGCAAGCGGAACTGCATGGCCAGGGTGAGTTCCATCCCGCCGGCACCGGCACCCACAACGGCGATGGTCATGGGGCCATCGTGGTTCTCGATGCGTGACAGCAGCGATAGCCATCGGTTGTTGAACCCGGTAATGGGCTTGACCGGTACCGCATGTTCCGCAGCACCGCTGACCTCAGCAACCCGGGGAGAGGAACCAATGTTGATCGACAGGATATCGTAGGGAACGTTCGGGCGGCCTTTGCAGATGACGCGTTTTGCCGCACGATCAATGCCAGACACTTCCGCACGGTAGAACCGGGCACCGGCATACTCTGCCAGCCGGCTCAGATCAATATGCACATCGTCATAGCTGTAATGCCCCGCCACGTAACCGGGAAGCATACCGGAATAGGGGGTGTGGGTATCACGGCATATGAGCGTGAGCCGAACGCCGGGGACCGGATTCATGGCGAATCGCTTGAGGACCCCGACGTGGCTGTGCCCGCCACCTACCAGGACAATGTCCCGTAATACAGGTTGATCGGGTGTTTGCATCAGATGACTTTCTTGGCTTCAGCAGACAGCTCACTGAACCCTTTGATGCTCTTGAAGGCTTCCAGTTTCTGTTTATCGGCATCGCTCGGGTTGGCGATCTGGTCGATGGATGTAATGCCGGCATCTTTCATCTTCTTCGCCGTTGCCGGGCCAATACCCTTGATGCGGGTCAGATCAGACTTGTCCGCCGGCTTGGCGGTTTTGGCTGCTACCGGTTTCTTTGCTGCAGGCTTTTTGGCGGCGGCAGGCCTGGCCTTGCTGGCAGCCGGTTTTTTAACGGCAGGCTTCTTGGCCGCGGGCTTCGCACTCGTCGCCTTTTTAGCGGCAGTCGTAGCCTTCTTGGCGGTGGTGTCTGCGGCTTTCTTGACGTCTTTGCCAGATTCCTTGGCTGCAATACCCAGCTTGTCCAGCAATGAGCTCTGCAGTTCGTGGAATTCGTTCATCCGGCGTTCGAACTCTTCATTGAAGCGCTTCACTTCGCGCTCACGGAGCTCGTCCATTTCCTTGAGCAGTTTACGAACCGGATCCTGAACCTGATGCTGCAGGTGGTCAAACTGCTTCAGGGCATCATTGATGAGTGTTTCAATCTGAGCCGTGGTTTTCTCGAACTCTTTGTTCACTTTTTTGACAATCTTATCAACACTGGGTTTGGCTTTCTTTGCCATAGGGCGTCTCCTTACAGAGGGGGATAGAACGATGGAACGGTGTATCAGGCCAATTGCCTCATTCCGTTGGTCGTATTCGAGCTTCGTCTGGATTTGAGGCTTTGCTTCTTCAGAAGCACTTCACGAATACGGCGTAGCTTGTCCGAAAGAGGGGAGTTATCTCCGGATTCAAGTTGAAAAAAATCAATAGAGTAGAAGAAGTTGCTACAGTGCTTTCTCTTTTCGGTAACCAGTCCGGTAACACCCTCGGCGCGGATCTCTTCAAATGGCATATCCATGATGAGGTCGAGTGTGATGGTGTCGCCGGGCTTGAACAGCTTGTCGGTTTTCATCACGCAGCCGTAGCTGTCTAGCTCATAAAGGCGAGCTTCCACGGTTTCTTTGCGAAACAGGCCGTGGCGTACGCGGAAACGGGCAACAAGATCCGGTAGTTCTTCGTTCATGAAATGCTTTCTCTGCCTCTGAGATCAGCCAGATTATTTGAGCATAAATTAAACAATAGACGGGCTATTTAATTTTGGCAATGCCATCAGCTGTCTACCGTAACCCTTTCATGGAATAGTTCAACATCCGCCCCCCGCAAAGGGGGCCAGATGCGGTCGTTATCTGGTTTTCAATTCGTACAGATCAACACGACGATCTTTCAGATTGGTGACTGAGCCTTCGTTACGTACCAATTTGAGTTTCTCCAGGTCCATATCCGAGAACATGATCATTTCGGTGTTCGGGGTGGTCTCCGCCATCACGGCATCGTGCGGGAATGCGAAGTCAGACGGTGAGAATACGGAGGATTGCGCGTATTGGACGTCCAGGTTCTCAACCTTGGGCAGGTTGCCGACACTGCCGGTGATCACCACATAACACTCGTTTTCGATGGCGCGGGCCTGGGCACAATGGCGAACCCGCAAGTAGCCGTTTTTGGTGTCGGTCCAGAAGGGTACACAGATGATGTCCACATCCTGGCTGGCAGCTACGCGCCCGAGCTCCGGAAATTCGATGTCGTAACAGATCATAATGGCAACCCGGCCGGCATCTGTATCGAATACCTGGAACTTGTCGCCGCCTTCAATAACCCAGTCGCGGCGTTCATGGGGCGTGATGTGGATCTTGCGTTGCTCGTCCACGCGGCCATCCCGATGGCACAGGTACGACACGTTATAAACCCGGTCGTTCTCGATCAGCGGCATGGAGCCGGTGATAATGTTGATGTTGTAACTGACCGCCATTTCCGACATTTCATTGCGGAACTGCTCGGTAAAACCGGCAAGGAAACGAATGGCGCGGGTCTGGTCCATCTGGTCGGTCAGGCCCATCAGGGGTGCGTTGAAGAATTCCGGGAACAGGGCAAAGTCACTTTTGTAATCAGACAACGCATCCACGAAATACTCAACCTGCTTCAGCACTTCCTCCACTGAGGTGAATTCCCGCATCTGCCATTGCACGGCACCCAGGCGAACCTGGGTTTTCTTCACGTTCAGCACCGAGGAGGGCGGGGTATACAGGATGTTCCGCCATTCCAGCAGGGTGGCATAACCCAGCGACTTTTCATCTTCCGGAAGATATTTGTGCATCAAACGGGTTACCTGAAAATCGTTGGACAGCTGAAAGGTGAGAATCGGATCGTAGATCTCTTTGCGGTCGACGCGATGGATGTACTCTTCCGGCGTGTACTGTTCGGAATACTTGAAGTAATTGGGGATACGCCCGCCTGCGAGAATAGCCCGCAGGTTCATGGAACGGCAAAGTTCCTTGCGGGCTTCATAGAGCCGCCGGCCCAGGCGGTAGCCCCGGTACTCGGGATGAATAAATACATCCAGGCCATAGAGCGAATCGCCATTGGCGTTGTGCCAGATTTTCTCGTTACGGAGGATCAGGTCGTCGTAGGCGTGGGGGTTGCTGAAGCGCTCGTACTTAACGCATACGGTCAACGCAACGGCCACCAGGTGCCCGTTGTCTTCAATACAGATCTGACCGTCCGGGAACTGCTCAACCAACGCCTTGATGGTTTCCTTTGGCCATGCGCCCCCGATATCGTCGTAAACCTCGTCCATCAGCTCCTGGAGCTGGCTGTAGTCTTCAAGCGTCAGGTTTCGCAGATTCAGGTGGAGCTCTTCATGGGCCATCTGGTGTATCTCCTTTGGTTTGGCAGCCTTGGTTGCCTGTAAGTCCATTCTAACAAAGAGTTCTAAAGACTTCGCTCAAATTGCCGTTAGTCAATTAATTCACATCTATAATTGATGAGAAGCTGATTGAAACAACCTCAGTCTTATCGGAGGGACTCCCCTTGCAATTCTCATTTTCTCAGAAACTGCTCGTTGCCGTAGGTGCTCTCATCATAATGCTGATGGCTGCGTTGACAGTGGCAACGGATATCAGGCTCAGATCAACGACGGATCGTTATGTTGACGCGCTTATGGCCGACGCGGTAGAGCAGAGTACGTCCAGTATTTCCGATTGGCTCAACACTCGCCTGGACATGGCTGAGGCGACGGCCAACGCCCTTGAGGGCATCCGCACCGACAATATGGCCCGTACCCTGATGGAAGCGATGACGCGCGGCGGCAATATTATGGATGTCTATGCCGGCACCGAGGACGGCCGGATGCTAATGCGGAGCCCAGAGGTGGAAGCGACACTGCCACCTGACTACGACCCCCGCACCCGCCCCTGGTTCCAGGGAGCCCAGCGGTTAGGGCGTTCATCATTCACTGAGCCCTATCAGGATGCCAGCACTGGCGCGACCATTATCTCCGCCATGGCCCCGATCAAGTCCGGTTTATATAAAGGAGCAGCCGGCATGGATATCGGGCTTGGCACGATTGACCGAATGTTGTCGACGATCACCCTGGCCGATACCGGGTTCGCCGCACTGGTAAACGAGAAAGGCACTGTGCTCTTCTACCCGGACTCAGAGGTGGTCGGAAACAACATTTCGGACATTATCGGCCAGCGGCCCGCTCTTGATGGCAGCCAGCATACATTTGAGATGGACGGCGCCCGCTGGAGTGTCAGTTTTCATCCGATAGCCGATGCCCGGGCTGTGGAGTGGTACCTGGTGACGTTTGTTAACGAGGACCTGATCAACGCTCCGATTGTTGAGGCCCGGGTGGGCGGCCTTGTCATTGCCGCTGTGGGTTTGATAGTTGCCCTGGTGGCGCTGTATTTCGGAATACGATTGCTGATGGTGCCGGTGCGCCGCCTGAACAGTGCGATGTCCAGTATTGCTTCGGGTGATGCAGATCTTACCCGCCGACTGGACGATTCCGCTTCGGACGAGTTTGGCGCACTGGCGCAAAGTTTTAACCGATTTGTGGAGAACATTCAGCAGGTTGTCCGGGAAGTCAAAGAGGGTAGTGATGACCTGGATGAGAATGTGACCGCCTTGCGCAACACCTCCAGTACCAGCCGTTCGAGCGTTGAGAGCCAGCAGAGCGAGATTGACATGATTGCTACGGCCATCAACGAAATGTCTGCTGCTGCCGGAGAGATTGCCCAGAACGCACAGCAAACAGCGGAAGCGGCTGAGAATGCCGATCAGGAGAGTCGCGAGTCGTTGCTGACGGTGACTGCGTCGAGGGATGCGGTGCAAAAGCTTTCCAATGAGGTTAATGCAGCTGCTGAAGTCATCGACACGCTGGGTAAGGATGTGTCGTCCATCACCACGGTGCTGGAGGTTATTCAGGGCATAGCAGAACAGACCAACCTGCTGGCACTGAACGCCGCAATCGAGGCCGCAAGGGCAGGGGAAGCGGGGCGTGGCTTTGCGGTGGTGGCAGACGAAGTACGCAACCTGGCCCAGAGGACCCAGTCTTCCACTGAGGAAATCAATAACATGATCGAGCGTCTGCAGAAAGGCGCCGGCGATGCGGTGGAAGTGATGAAGGCGTCAACGGCGGTGTCTAATGTCAGTATGGAAAAAGCCCAGGACGCCATGGAATCCCTGAACCGGATTGCCGAGGCCATCACCGCCATCAGCCAGATGACGTCTCAGATTGCCACAGCGTCTGAGGAGCAAACCTCGGTTACCGAAGAGCTGAATGCCTCCATCACCCGGATTGCGGACCAGGGCAAGGAAGCAGCCAAAGCCGCCAGTGAAAACGATGTGTACAGCGGGCACATTGAAACCATTGGCAGAACATTGAATGAAAAAGTGACCCGCTTCCGCGTATAGCGGAGGCTGGCCATGGACGGCCAGCGGGTCATAACCTTTCAATCAGGTGAGGCAATCTGGCTCAGATAATCGAGCCGGCGACGCAGGTTTTCCAAAGTGTGCCGCCCCACATACATGGATTCCTCGCTGAGGTACGGGTTCTCCAGGGTTATCACTTTGCGCTGCTCAAGCCCAAGCTCTGTCACTGCGCGACCGAACCATCGCTTCAGGTAAACTGCAAAACTGCCATCTTTGATGGCGCGTTCTATTCCCAGCTGTAACCGATGGGCGGCCTCCTGATCATTTGGAGCGACAAAAAGATAGGATGGCATGTGGTAGGCGAACAGAATGTTGGGTTCGATGACCAGATCGTCTGCCCGATTGTGTTCAAGGTCAAACAATACTTCACCAACGCCACGGGCAAAGCATTCAAAACGTTCATTGCGCAGCATACCAAACAGGATTTCATAGCGGGTGTGCGTAACCACCTGCAGGCCGTTGGCCTCGAGAATCGGCGTGTCTGGCCAGTGAGAGCCCTGGCCAATCCGGATTTTTCTTGAAGTCAGGTCATCTATGTTCTGGATGCCCTCGAACTGGGGCAGATGCTTTGGTAACACCAGGCACACCCGAAAGCCCAGCAAGCCGCCGTCTACCGGCAAGGGAATAGGATTGAGAAATTCCTCCCGTTCAGCGGTGGTCGCAACATTGGCAATATCCACCAGCCGGTTATTATTGTTGGCCAACTCTCGCAGTACCCGGCCCTGGCTCAGTTCCTCACTGCGCACGACCGTGAAGTCGCCGTATTCCGACGTTTTGGCCAGTGCCAGTTCCACCAGTGACCGGATGGCCGGGTTATCGTAATTCCGGTACCAAAGAATAAAGGTGCGCTTGTCATCCGGTTCGACCGACATGGCTGGAGCGGGCAAAGACAAACACAGGGCCAGAAGAAACCCCGGTAGATAACGATGAATGAAACGATTTCGTGCAACCAATGCCTTGTTCCTTAAGTGGCGCGCCCCCTAACTGTAGAACAGAATCTGTTACTGAAACCGGATAACTTTCAAAAATACTGTAAAAGATTCTTGAAGCACGCGCGTTCGGCTGTAATGATCCCAAAAAACCATTCTCTGGAGCCCTGAATATGGCACTCATTGATACACTTATCGGCACCGCTGGCCAGTGGGTAACCGCGAGCGACCCGAAAGCCACGCTTCTGCAGCCTGTTGCATGGCTTAAGAAAACCGGCAGCTATGCCACTGTTAACCGCCTGATTGGACTCGCCATTCCCTTCGCACCGCGAAACGGCTTCAGTGTCGAAGAGATGCGCCCCGGTTATGTTCGGGCGAAAATAAAGCTCAAGGGCAACAAGAACCATTTTGGCAGCCTGTACGCCGGTGCCTATTTCCTGGTGGCGGAAATTCCCGGTGGCGTACTGTCGCTGTTTGACTTGGGGCCTGCCTATACGCCGATCCTCAAGGAGATGACCCTCGAGTTCCTGCAGCCGGCCAATTCGGATGTCACGGTAGAGTTTTCACTGGCGCCGGAAGCGGTTGCCGCCATTCTGGCGGACGCCGATGCCACCGGCCGGGCGAAGTTCACCCTGGAAGGCAAGCTGAAAGACAAAGAGGGCAACCACGTGGCCACCTCGCTGGCCCATTACCGGGTGCGCAAGAAGGGTTTCAAGCCTCAGGACTGAGCAATTTCCCGCAGGGTTTGCAGGAAGACCTCGCCATATTTCTCCAGCTTGGCGGCCCCTACGCCGCTGACCTCTGCCAGTTGCTCCAGGGTTTCCGGGCGGCGTTCCAGCATATCGAACAGGGTGGTGTCGTGAAAAATCACGTAAGGCGGCACACCCTGTTTATCTGCCAGTTCCTTCCGGCAGGCCCGTAACGGATCCCAACCGGCCTGGTCGGTAATCTGCTCCCGTATTGCCGGGCCCGAGCGTTTGCCGGCCGATCTGGACGATGCGGATTTTTTGGCCACCGGGTCTTTGCGTAACTCGATAGCCTGTTCACCCTTCAGCAGCGGGCGACACTGCTCCGTGAGCTGCAAGGCGCCATAACCCTCCGGATCTGCCCGCAGGTAGCCGTTGGCAACCAGCTGGCGGAATACCGATTTCCATTCGTTAGCGGTGAGTTCGGTACCAATACCATAGGTGGAAATGGCCTGGTGGCCAGATTGAAGAATACGTTCGTTCTCGGAGCCACGCAGCACGTCAATCAGGTAGTTAACGCCAAAGCGCTGCCCGGTACGATACACACAGGACAGCGCCTTTTGCACGGCCACCGTGCCATCCCAGGTCTCAGGGGGCGTAAGGCAGGTATCGCAATTACCACAGGGCTGCTCCAGTTCATCACCAAAATATCGCAACAGTACCTGGCGGCGGCAGCGGGTAACTTCGCAGAGGCCAAGCATGGCATCGAGCTTCTGGCGTTCCACCCGTTTAAACTGGTCGTTGCCCTGCGATGCCTCAAGCATCTGTCTCAACTTAATGACATCCTGAAGGCCGTAAACCATCCAGGCGGTGGACGGCTTGCCGTCCCGGCCAGCCCGGCCGGTTTCCTGGTAGTAGGCTTCGAGGCTTTTGGGTAAATCCAGGTGGGCGACAAACCGAACGTCTGGTTTATCAATACCCATACCAAACGCAATGGTCGCCACGATGATAACGCCGTCTTCGCGCAGGAACCGTTCCTGATGGCGGGCCCGGGCTGTGGCATCCAGCCCCGCATGGTAAGGCAGGGCGGTGTAGCCTTTGTCCGCCAGCATCCTGGCGGTGGCGTCTACTTTGTTGCGGGACAGGCAATAGACAATCCCGCAATCACCTTCATGTTCTGCTTTAATAAAATCCAACAACTGGTTGTTTGCATTTGTTTTTGGTGTGATCCGATACTGAATATTTGGGCGATCAAAACCGCTGACAAAGTGCCGGGCAGTGGTCAGGGACAGGCGCTCGGCAATCTCTTTACGGGTTCGCTCATCCGCCGTTGCCGTCAGGGCGATCCGTGGGATACCCGGGAACTCCTGGGCGAGCATGCTTAACTGAAGGTAGTCGGAACGGAAGTCATGGCCCCACTGGGATACACAGTGGGCTTCGTCAATGGCAAATAACGATAACGACGCGTTGTGCAGCAGGTCGATGGTGCGCGGCTGTATCAGCCTTTCCGGTGCGCAGTAGAGCAGATCAAGCTCGCCGGTCATCAATGCGTATTCGGTTGCTCGGGCCTGCTCATAATCCATGGTGGAGTTGAGGAATGCCGCTCTCACACCGAGTTCCCGCAACGCAGCTACCTGATCCTGCATCAGCGCGATCAGGGGCGAAATAACAATGGCCGTGCCGGGGCGGACCAGCGCGGGCACCTGATAACAGAGCGATTTACCACCGCCGGTGGGCATCAGAACCAGGGCATCGCCACCATTTACAACTTCCTGAACAATCTCCCCCTGTAGCAGGCGGAAACTCTCGTACCCGAAAACCTCATGCAGTACCTGCTCCGGGCTGCGGTTAGCGGAGGAAGGCGGTTCGCGGGTCAGTTGCTCGAAGTCCTGGTCCGGATACATGGTGGTTGTCAGCCTTTGGGCGGGTGAAGTTCGGGGCGAAATGATACCAGATACTGCTGCTGGAGTGGTCAATACACCTTTTGGGATGGAGGCAAAGCGACAAGAGAAAGGATACAATAGCGCCCCTTCAGAGACTGTGATTAACCATTTCGAAAAACAACAGGGCATGCATGCAGGAATTTGACGCGATCCGACCTTATTCGGATGAAGAAACCGCCCCCGCGATTCAACGTCTGGTTAACGACCCGGATTTCCTGGACATGGTTGGCCGGTTCAAATCACCGGTTGCGGCCAAGTGGGCGCCGGCCCTGCTGAGAATGTTTGTGAAGCGCTGGCTGGTTCGGAATTTCGGCCACTACCATCGGGTGGATGACTTGCAGGCCGGCTTGTCCGGCTATGTTGGCGACCTGGTTGAAAGTACCACGTCCAGGGTGACTCATAGCGGCCTGGAAAATCTGAGCAAGAACTCTGCGCACCTGTTTATCTCCAACCATCGGGATATTGTGTTTGACCCGATGGTGGTGAACTATCTGCTGTTCCAGAACGGCTTTCACACCACCCGTATTGCCATCGGGGACAACCTGCTGGCAAACCGGGTATTCGCGGAGATGATGCGGCTGAACAAGAGTTTCGTGGTGCGCCGCAACATGACCAGCCCCCGGGAAATGCGGGATGCCTACCTGACCCTCTCCGGGTTCATCAATCACAGCATTGATACCAACCACAGCATCTGGATTGCCCAGCGCGAAGGCCGCGCCAAAGACGGCATTGATGTGACAGACCCAGCCATCATCAAGATGTTCTACATGAGCCGAAAGAAATCCGGGCTGGAGTTTGACGAGGCCATGAACCGGCTGCACATCGTGCCGGTTTCCATCGCCTATGAATACGACCCCTGCGATGCGGACAAAGCCCGGGAACTGGAGGTAAGGGCCAGAACGGGCAATTACCAGAAAGCAGAAGGCGAAGATACAAATCAGATCATGAAAGGCCTGACCGGGTACAAGGGCCATGTTCACGTGCATTTCGGCGCGCCGATCGCGGATGCGGAAGATAACCCGAGGGCCCTGGCGTCGCGGATCGATCATGAAATGCATGCCAATTATCACCTGCATGCGTCTAACCTGGTGGCCTATCAGATGCGGGGTGTTCACCCGGAAGCCCACGAGACACCTGGTAGTGTGAGCGAAAGTGTTGTGACAGCGGAAACCTGGTCACCGGCAGACCTGGAAGCCGCCAAGGCAGAAATGGAGCGGCGGCTGGAGGCCTGCGATGCGGCCATTCGCCCGTATCTGCTGGATATGTACGCCAACCCGGTGGTGAACGCCCTCGCCGCAAACGACATCGGCGAGGCTGTGCTGTCGCCGGCGGAGTGAGTCAGGCCCAGAGCATGGCACCCATCTCCAATGGGTGGGTGAGTGCGTCATGGTATGGGTACATACGCACCCGCAGGGTTTGCAGGCCCGGGTAGGGTGGTTGTACCCGGGTTTTGAACAGCGTCTGGCCCTCTTTTTCGCCATCCGGCTCCAGGAAAAAGCGGTCCGGGCCCGGTTCCGCATGGGTGCCAGCACATTCCGGCGTCACCAGACATTCAACCCGAACATCGCTGGGGGCCAGGCCATTCAGGCTAACGCCAATGCTCAGTTCCACGGATTCATCCCAGGCACACTGGTCATCCACGCAACCCCGAACGTGAATCGACACACCATCCCAGGCGGCTCTGACTCGTGCCTTCCACTCTGCGAGCTCAGTGGCCAGGTTAAAGCCATCGGCAGTCAGGCGTTTACCTTGCGCTGTGGCGGGCTGGTAATAGTTGCGAACGTAATCCATCACCATACGCTGCGCGTTGAATCTCGGCGTGATAGTCTTCATGGAGGCTTTTGAGCGGGTTACCCAACCCTTGGAGTAGCCCTGCGACGCACGGTTGTAGTAGAGCGGGATGATGTCCTGTTCCAGCAGATCGAGCAGGTCCCTGGCTTCTTCCCGATTGCGAAACTCCTGGTCCAGCCCGGTATCCCTTGGGGTAATCGCCCAGCCGTTGGTTTTGTCATAACCCTCTCCCCACCAGCCGTCCAGAACACTGAGGTTGAGGGCACCATTAAGCGCTGCTTTTTCTCCGGACGTACCGCTGGCCTCTTTCGGGTACTCGGGTGTATTCAACCAGACATCTACACCACTGAGCAGCCGTCGGGCCATGGCCTGGTCATAGTTTTCCAGCAGGATGATGTGGCCCATCAGGGAGGGCTGCATGGATAACCCATGGATGACTTTGATCAGTTGCTGGCCGGGTTGGTCCTGGGGATGGGCCTTGCCCGCGAACACCAGCACCACGGGGTGATCTGGATTGGTCAGCAGCCGTTCCAGCCTGGCCAGGTCGGAGAAAATCAGGGTTGCCCGTTTGTAGGTGGCGAAGCGCCTGGCAAAGCCGATAACCAGGGCGTCTTTCTCGGGCGAGGCCAGCTGCCGGGCCATGCGCTCGGTTACCGAATGCCCGGTGCCGTTTCGTTTGTGCTGGCGCTTGAGCCGGCGCACGGTGTACTCGGCCATCTGTTGTTTAAGCGCCTTGTGAACGCTCCAGTAGTGATAGTCCGGAATCTTGTCGATGAAGTGCCAGAAGTCCGGGTTCAGCAATTCGCTTTTCCAGGTTGGGGCGTGCATGTCGAACAGACTCGCCCACTCCGGCGCCAGGAAGGTTGGTACATGCACGCCATTGGTGATGTACTGGATCGGGTTATCCCTGGCTGGTACCTGGGGCCAGATATCCCCCTCCATCTGCGAGGCCACCCCGCCGTGAATGCGGCTGACGCCATTGTGAAAGCGGGAGCCGCGCAGCCCCAGACTGGTCATGTTGAAGCTGTCGTCGCCATTTTTTGAGCCCAGCGCAAACACTTCCGTAAAGTCCAGCCCTGACTCCTCTACATACGCCCCTAGATGATGGGCGACCAGATCCCGCGGAAAAATGTCGTGGCCAGCAGGTACGGGTGTATGGGTGGTGAACAGGGTTGACCCTGCAACGGCTTCCAACGCCGCACTGAACGGCAGACCTTCCGCCATAGCCATACGGCACCGTTCAAGAATCTGGAACGCGGCGTGGCCTTCGTTAATATGCCAGGCTGTCGGCTTGATCCCGAGTTCAGATAACACCCGCACACCACCGATCCCGAGCAGCATCTCCTGACTTACGCGTGTGCTGAAGTCGCCACCGTAAAGCTGCAGCGTCAGCGCCTGGTCGTCTGCGTTGTTGTCCGGCGTGTTGGAATCCAGCAGGTACAGGCGAATATGCCCGACCCGTGCCATCCAGACTTTCGCGTGGACATCGCGGCCAGGGAAGGGCACGGACACCGTCAGCTGCTTTCCGCCTCGTTCCACCGGGGTAATGGGCAATTCATCACTGGAATGGCTCTGATAGCGCGCGATTTGCTGACCCTGGGCATCAATGGTCTGGATGAAGTAACCCTGCTGATACAGCAACCCAACGGCCACGAACGGCAGACCCAGATCGCTGGCGGCCTTGCAGTGATCGCCGGCCAGAATGCCAAGGCCGCCGGAATAGATCGGAAAGCTTTCGTGGAAGCCAAACTCTGCACAGAAATAGGCCACCAGGCTGGTCTTTGGGTCGAGTGCTTCCAGAACACCGGCCCCTGGCTCGGATTCGAGGTAGGCATCGTAACTGGACAGTACACGGCGGTATTCCGCCATGAAGGCACGATCTTCCGATGCCTCATTCAGCCGGGTCTGGGACACCCGGCGCAGGAACAGTTTCGGGTTGTGCTCAACCTTTTGCCACAATCGAAGATCGATACGGGCGAAGAGGCTTCGTACCCCGTGATCCCAGCTATAGAACAAATCGTTAGCCAGAACCTCAAGCCCTTCAATAGCCTCCGGAATATGGGGGCGGGCTTCCAGCCGGAACTCCGTTGCCTTGTGCATGATCATGACCTCCTTGCGGCCACTGGCACTGTCTCAGTCATCGTGTATCCGGCCATTGCCGGTCAACAGGTTCTGATAAAGCGTTGCGTAATCCCTGGCGCGCTGTTTCCAGGAATAATCTGCGCTCATTCCGTTATCCTGCAGTCGCCGCCATGTCTTCCTGGTGCCAAGGGCCTGCAGGGCACGCTCCACCGCCTGGAATAGCGCATCGGGTGTGGGTTCCCGGAACACGAAGCCATTGGCTTGGTCGGCAGTGACTTCTGACGGGTCGAATACGGTGTCGTTCAGGCCACCCACACCGTGGACGACCGGTACGGTGCCGTAGCGAAGGCTATACATCTGGTTCAGCCCGCAGGGCTCGAAGCGTGATGGCATGAGAAACAGGTCCGCACCGGCGGTAATGCGGTGCGCCAGGCCCTCGTTGTAACCCAGGGTCAGTGACAGCTGCCCGGGCCATGCCCGTGCCAGCTCCTGCAGCCGCATCTGGTAGTGACTTTGGCCGGACCCCAGGATGGCAAACTGGCAGCCGCGTTCCAGCAGGGCCACCGTGATTGCCAACAGCCAGTCGAGGCCTTTTTGTTCCACCAGGCGACCGACAAAACCAAACAGGGGAGCGCCGCTGGCCTCAAGCTTGAGCTCCTGGGCCAAGCGCGCCTTGCACTGTTCCTTGTTTTTCAGGTGGCCGGGGCCGTAATGAAAGTCTAACCATCGGTCCTGTTCCGGGTCCCAGGCGCGGGTGTCTATGCCATTGAGAATGCCGTGCAGGTGACGGGAACGATGGCGCAGCAGGCCATCCAGTCCGTAGCCAAACCACGGTGTCTGGATTTCCTCGGCGTAGCCGGGGCTGACCGTGGTGATGGCGTCACTGAACACCAGGCCGCCTTTGATAAAGGATAGCTGGCCGTGGAATTCAAGCAGCTCCATACGCCAGAGAAAGTCTGGCAGACTCAGGGCCCGAAAGGTTTCCTGGCTGAAAAGTCCCTGGTAAGCCAGGTTATGAATGGTAAACACGCTCTTGGGCGGGTGCTGGGCGTTCTCCAGGAACACCGGGATCAGCGCTGCCTGCCAATCGTTGCAATGCACAATGTCGGGTTGCCAGGACAACCCGAGCTGCCCCAGAGCCATCATGGCACCGATTCGGCCGAAAAGATGAAAACGGTGAGCATTATCCCACCAGTCTTCACCATCATCGTTCTGGTAGGGGCTGTCGCCGGGGCGATCAAACAGCGCCGGGCAGTCCACCAGCCAGAGACTGACTGCCGTTCCGGGTAAACGTGTCTGCCACAAGGCAACGTCATACTGGCCATAACGGAAACGGGTTTTGCGGCGCGAACCTGCCCCCCGGGCGGCTGCCAGGGCAGCGGGATAACCGGGTAACAGTATCTGGCAATCATAACCAAGCTTGCACAGGGCCTCGGGCAGACTTGCGGAAACATCCGCCAGACCACCGGTCTTCACCAGCGGGTAGACCTCGCTTGTGGCAAACAGGATGCGGGTCATGGTGCTGCCCTCAGAATGATCAGCGCCAGGGGAGGCAGGGTTACCTCCAGAGAGGATGGCCGTGCCATCCACGGCTGGTCATCGGCGATTAATGGGAGAGGATTGCCCAGGTTGCTGCCGCCATAATAAGTGGAGTCGGAATTGAAGATTTCCTGCCAGGCCCCACCACTGGGCACCCCGATTCGGTAATGTCGGCGCGGGATGGGAGTAAAGTTGACGATGACAACAAGAACTTCCTGCTGCTGCCCACCCTTGCGCACATAACTGATCACCGATTGCGGCGAGTCGTGACAATCAATCCACTCAAACCCCGCACCGGTGAAGTTCCGGCCATGGAGGGCGGGCTCACGGCGATACAAACCGTTCAGATCCCTGACCAGCGTTTGAATGCCCCGATGCGCGTCGTGTTCAAGCAGGTGCCAGTCCAGCTCCCGCTTTTCGCTCCATTCACGGCGCTGGCCAAACTCACCACCCATGAACAGTAACTTGGCGCCGGGGTAGGTGTACATGTAACTGAATAAAAGACGTAACGAGGCCCGTTGTTGCCATTCATCCCCCGGCATTTTCTGGATCAGGCTGGACTTGCCGTGTACCACTTCATCATGGGACAACGGCAGCAGGAAGTTCTCGGAGAACGCATAAAGCAGGCCGAATGTGAGTTTTTCATGGTGATACTGTCGGTACACCGGATCTTGCTGGAAGTAACGAAGGGTGTCGTGCATCCAGCCCATGTTCCACTTCAGGTTGAAACCCAGCCCGCCAATTTCCGGCGGCCGGGTTACCCTCGGCCAGGAGGTGGATTCTTCCGCCATCATCAAAGTGCCCGGGAAGCGGCTTTGGCACACCCGGTTGAGATCTTTCAGGAATTCGATGGCTTCGAGATTCTCGTGGCCGCCAAAATCGTTGGGCAGCCATTCGCCTTCTTCACGGGAATAGTTCAGGTACAGCATGGAGGCCACGGCATCCACCCGTAATCCATCCAGATGAAAGGCGTCGAGCCAGAACAGCGCGCTCCCGATCAGGAAATTACGGACTTCGTGGCGGCCATAATTGTAGATCAGGGTACCCCAATCCTGGTGCCGGCCGCGGCGAGGGTCTTCATGTTCGTAAAGTGCGGTGCCATCGAAACGGGCGAGGGCGTAATCATCGTCGGGAAAATGCCCCGGCACCCAGTCCAGTATCACCCCGATGTTGTTCTGATGACATTGGTCGATAAGGTAACGCAGATCATCCGGGCTCCCGTAGCGGCTGGTGGGCGCATAATAGCCTGTGGTCTGGTAACCCCAGGACTCATCCAGTGGGTGCTCGGTAATCGGTAACAGCTCAATGTGGGTGAAACCGGTTTCCAGAACGTAGGGAACGAGCTGGTCGGCCAGCTCACGATAGGTCAGCCAACGGCCAGAGCCATGGTGTCGCCAGGAGCCGGGGTGTACTTCGTAGATACAGATTGGGCGATGCTGCCAGTCAAAACGGCTTCGTTTGTCCAGCCAGTCACCATCGCTCCAGGGGTATCGGCCACGCTCGGTGACCACGGCGGCGTTGGAAGGCCGATGCTCAAAAGCCTGACCATAAGGGTCAGTTTTGATGATCTCACCACGGGCCGTGCTGATCGCAAACTTGTATATGGCCCCGGGCCGGACACCCGGTATAAACAGAGACCAGACCCCCGAGCTTTCGTTCGCCCGCATCACGTGCTGGGCCGAACTCCAGCCGTTGAAATCACCAATCACACTGACTGACCGGGCGTTGGGTGCCCAGACGGCAAAACGCACGCCCTCTTTCCCGCTGACCCTGAGAGGGTGGGCACCCAGCACATTGTAAATGTGCCAATGGCGACCTTCGGCAAACAGGTGGAGATCGAACTCGCTCAAGGCAGGGCTTTCCATAGACCTTCGATTCCCGATCAGGATGGCAGGACAATGACCGTTATTGAACGCCGTTAGGCCTGTACAAAAAATGACCCAAGACAATATTACGTCATAATCTTCTGCTAGTGTTCTAATATTAGTATCAGTGTCAAATTGATGTCGACTCTCCCTTCATCTGAACAAACAGGGAAGGAAGGCCGCCAAGGTTTTCAGGGAAGGTGTCATGCATACTGCGAAGCGCTTCGTCAGCCGTCTTACACGACAAACTCTCGCTCTGGTTCTTGCCGGAGGGCGCGGTTCCCGACTCCATGATCTCACCAAGTGGCGCGCCAAGCCCGCCGTGCCTTTCGGCGGAAAGTTCAGGATTATTGATTTCCCCTTATCGAATTGCATCAACTCCGGCATCGCCCAGGTCGGAGTGATTACTCAGTACAAGTCTCATTCCCTGATACGCCATATACAGAGGGGGTGGGGCTTCATGCGTGGTGAGCTTGACGAGTTTGTGGAATTGCTTCCCGCCCAACAGCGCATTGAAACCTCCTGGTATGAGGGCACGGCAGATGCGGTATTACAGAATCTCGACATCATTCGCAGCCATGAACCGGAGTACGTGCTGATCCTGGCCGGGGACCATGTTTACAAAATGGACTATGGCACCATGCTGGCAGCTCATGTGGAGAATGAGGCCGACATTACCGTTGGTTGTATTGAGGTTCCGATCGAAGACGCTACGGCCTTCGGCGTGATGTCGGTGGATGATGAACTACGGATTACCGAGTTTGTGGAGAAGCCCGCAGTACCGAAGGCCATGCCAGGGCAACCCGATAAAGCCCTCGCGTCCATGGGCATCTACGTATTCAGTACCCGAATTCTTTTTGATGAATTACTGCGAGATCATAAGCTTAACAACGACTCTTCACATGATTTCGGAAAAGACATCATCCCGTCGGTCATACGGCGTCTTAATGTGTGTGCCTTTCCGTTCCGGGATCCTGTCAATAAAAAGCCGGCCTATTGGCGTGACGTAGGGACTATCGATTCACTCTGGCAAGCGAACCTTGAGCTGATAGACGTGAGCCCCGAACTGAATCTCTACGATGCCCACTGGCCGATCTGGACCTACCAGGAGCAGCTACCGCCGGCCAAGTTCATATTTGACGATGAGGACCGCCGGGGAACCGCCGTTGATTCCATGGTGGCCGGAGGCTGCATAGTGTCCGGGGCCCGAATTCGCCACTCCTTGCTGTTTTCACAGGTGCGTGTGCATTCGTTCACCACGGTTGAGGACGCTGTCATCTTTCCGGATGTAGATATCGGCCGGCATTGCCACATTCGCAAAGCCGTCATTGATCGAGGATGCAGAATCCCGAATGGCACC
This sequence comes from Marinobacter sp. GH_1, assembly GCF_048595985.1. Taxonomy (NCBI): domain Bacteria; kingdom Pseudomonadati; phylum Pseudomonadota; class Gammaproteobacteria; order Pseudomonadales; family Marinobacteraceae; genus Marinobacter; species Marinobacter sp. GH_1. Next base: position 2,221,407 of record NZ_CP184460.1, read on the forward strand.
CACATTGGCTTTGACAGAAAAGCAGACGAAAACCGTTTTCATGTTTCACCCAAAGGCGTTGTTCTGATCACGCCCGAGATGCTCGGGCAGGATTACCCCCATGGACTCTGACCATCGCACCCCCGTTGTCCTTTGCTGGCATATGCACCAGCCCGTGTATCAGGACCAGCACACGGGCGAATTTCTGTTCCCCTGGGTCTATCTGCATTGCATCAAGGATTATGTCGATATGGCAGCGCACCTGGAGGCTCATCCAGAGGCCAGGGCCGTGGTGAATTTTGCCCCGGTTCTGCTGGAACAGATAGAAGACTATCTGGTTCAAATTGAGCGCTGGCGACACAGTGGTGCGGCTGTAGGCGACCCGGTGCTGGCAGCACTGGTGGCTGACTCCTTGCCCGAGCCCGGCTCTCCTGGCTTTCTTGAGCTGATGGAAAAATGCCTGAGAGCAAACGAAAACCGGATCATCAAGCGGTTTGCGCCCTATAAACGGCTGTCGGAACTGGCCCGCTTCTATCGCACCCGCCCGGACATCCAGCGATACATCTCACCGCAATTACTGGTGGACCTGCTGGTTTGGTACCACCTGGGGTGGATGGGCGAAACCGTGCGTCGTACTCACCCGGTGATCCAGACCCTGGAGGAGAAAAGCCACCAGTTCACCATGGAAGACCGGAGAGCGTTATTGGACGTCATCGAAGAGCTGATGGCTGGCCTTGGCCCCAGGTACCGCCACCTTTCGCAAACTGGCCAGGCCGAGTTAGCCATGAGTCCCTGGGCTCACCCTATCGTACCGCTGTTACTGGATTTCGGTTCCGCCAGGGAGGCCATGCCGGATATCCGTATGCCCGAACATTCGACCTATCCCGGCGGCAAGGACCGGGCGGACTGGCATATTCGTATGGGACAGCAGGTATTTCAGCGGTTCTTTGGTGAGCAGGCCGCAGGCTGCTGGGCGTCTGAAGGTGGCCTAAGCCAGAGTACCCTGGCATTGCTCAGTGAACACGGCTTTCAATGGACCGCGAGCGGCGATTCCGTTGGTCACAACAGCTTTCGCCTGGCTAAAGAACAGGGGGCGCTGAACAAGGAGCCTCCTATTCACCGTCCTTTCCTGTTCGGGGAACAACCGGTAACCGTGTTTTTCCGCGATGACGGTTTGTCGGATCTGATCGGATTCAATTACGCGGATTGGCATGCGGAAGATGCCGTTGGCGACCTGGTCCATCACATGGAGAATATTGCCAGTAACCGCAAGGCAGGGGAGTGCCCGGTTATTTCTGTGATTCTTGACGGTGAGAACGCCTGGGAATACTACCCGGAGAACGGCTACTACTTTCTGGATGAGCTATATCGGGTATTGAAAAACCATAAGACCCTGCGGCTGACTACCTACCGGAACCTGCTGAACGAGCCGGTGTGCGACCCCGTGAAATTGCCGCACCTTGTGGCCGGAAGCTGGATTTACGGCACTTTCTCAACCTGGATTGGTGACCCGGACAAAAACCGGGCTTGGGACCTTCTTTGCGAGGCCAAACAACACTATGACCGTGTTATGGATAATGGCAGCCTGACGGCCGAACAGAAAGAAAAGGCCAGCTACCAGCTTGGCCTTTGTGAGGGGTCGGATTGGTTCTGGTGGTTTGGTGACTACAACCCGGCTCCGGTGGTTCGGGATTTCGAACATCTTTATCGCCGGCATTTGGCCAACCTCTACGACAACATTGGCTACCCGGCGCCTGCCCGCCTGTTCCAGCCAATCAGCCAGGGTGGGGGAGAGCCTGCGCGGGGCGGCGCCATGCGCCCGGGGCATGAGGCCGGGGGGCTGGAATGACTGGAGCACTGACACCGGCACCGGTATTTTCCCGTCGTCGTGCAGGTGTGTTGCTACACCCGACTGCCTTGCCAGGAAATGACGGCAAGCTTGGGCAACAGGCCCGGAGCTTTATTGACTACTTGGCAGACGCAGGCATAACGGTTTGGCAAACCCTGCCAACAGGCCCTACCCATTCCGATTTATCCCCTTATCAGTCGTTATCCGCCCACGCCGGCAACCCTGAGTTTATCGACCTGTCGGAGCTTGTTTATCTGGATTTGCTCAGTACCGATGAGCTTGCGCGCGAGGCCAGGGCCCGCGCCCTTGAAATCGCAGCCGGGCGTTTTCTAGCGGCCACCGGCCCAACGTCCGTAACCGCCAACCAGGACACTTGGCGACAGTTCCTGTCTGACCACAAAGCATGGCTGGATGACTTTGCTCTGTTCATCGCCATCCGGGATGCCCATGGCGGGATTCCCTGGCACGAGTGGCCAATGCCGCTGCGGCGTAGGGAACCATGGGCCCTTGAGGAGTTCAGAGCCCGGCACTGTAACGCCATCGAACAGGTCTGTTTTGAACAGTTTATTGGTCACTTGCAATGGCAGGCAATGCGCCGCTACGCCCGGGAACGGGGGGTGCTGTTGTTCGGAGATATCCCCATTTTTGTCGCCCATGACAGCGCTGATGTCTGGGCCCACCCTGACATGTTCAAGCTGGATGCTCAGGGCCAGCCCCTGGTCGTTGCTGGCGTGCCCCCGGACTACTTTTCTCCCGATGGTCAGCACTGGGGTAATCCACTTTATGACTGGCAAGCCATGGCCGGTGATGGTTATCGATGGTGGATAGATCGGCTGGCCAGCCAGCAGGAGAAGTTCGACCTGCTCAGGATTGATCATTTCCGGGGCCTGCAGGCATTCTGGGAAATTCCTGCGGCAGATGCCCGCCCGGTGAACGGACACTGGGTGGCGGGCCCGGCCGATGCCTTCCTGTCAGCGTGTTTTGAGCAACTCCCGGAACTGCCGCTGGTTGCAGAAAACCTTGGCATCATAGGGGCCGATGTCGAGGCACTTCGGCAGCGGTTCAACTTGCCCGGCATGACGGTCATGCAGTTTGGTTTTGACGGTAGCGCAAGCAACCCTCATTTACTTCATAACCATAAAGAGCATGACCTGGTGTACACCGGTACTCACGACAATGACACCACCCTGGGCTGGTACCAGAGCCTGGATGAACGTACCCGGGATCACGTAAATCAGTACCTTCGGCTCACCGACGACAACGTTCCAAGGCAGATTATCCAGGCGGCGCTGGGGTCTGTCTCAGGGCTTGTGATGATTCCCATGCAGGATCTTCTCGGTCTGGACTCCAGTGCCCGCTTCAACACACCTGGCACAACTTCCAATAACTGGATCTGGCAGTTGCCAGAGAACTATCAATCGCTGGCGCGGTCTGATTCCCTGCGGTCTATGGTCAACATCTACGGACGTTAAAACTGACGATTGGTCATTAATTGATCAGCATCAAGATGGTTAAACCTTGACCAGTTTTAAATGCAAGCAGCGGGTGTGTTTATCGAAGGGTATTTTACGTTGAGTAAATGCAGGGGGATATCATGGAGCATCGGCTTAGCCAGCGCATTGAGGGTGAATTACCTATACTGGTGTACAAAAGGGGAATGCCGGTAGCCACCGGGAAAATCCAGGACGCATCCCGGCGAGGATTGTTTGTGGCGACCGATTACGCCGACATCCGGTTGAACCAGCCCATTCAGCTGGCCTTCAAGCTCCCGGATCAGGGACGGGATTGCCACCGTGTGCTGAAGGCGCACGTTATTCGCCGCTCTTCCGGCGGACTTGGTTTGGGGTTTGATGGCACGGATAACGAGGTGGACGTGATTACAGAGTTGGTCCAGTGGCTGCAGAACCAATATTTGCTAACTGGATTCAGGGTAGAGGGCGGCACAGACCGCACCCACAGAATCGCCGCAAGAAGGAATGGATAACATGGCACGATTAGCAGGCAAGGTAGCAGCAGTGACAGGCGGAGCCGTTGGAATAGGCAAGGCCGCGGCTCAACGTATGGTGGAAGAGGGCGCAGCGGTTGGCATACTGGATGTTCTTGACCAGGCCGGTGAAGCGCTCGCCACGGAACTGGCCGCCAAGGGTTACAAGGTGGCCTATTGGCATTGCGATGTAGCAGACGAGGCCCAGGTAAAAGAGGCTATCAATAGCGTTGCGGATAAATTCGGCAAGCTCGACGTATTGGTGAACAATGCCGGTATATCCGGCACCAACAAACCGACCCATGAACTGACAGAGGAGGAGTGGGACAGGGTCCAGGCGGTTAATGTGAAAGGTGTTTTCTTCTGCACGAAGCACGCGATACCGCACATGAAAAAAGCGGGCAGCGGCAGCCTGATCAATCTTTCATCCATCTACGGCCTGGTAAGCGCTCCAGATGTTCCGCCTTACCACGCGTCGAAAGGCGCGGTGAGATTGATGACCAAGACCGACGCGATGATATATGCACCAGACCGGATTCGCGCTAATTCGATTCACCCCGGATTCATCTGGACGCCCATGGTTGAGAATCACCTGAAAACCACCGGCATGGACCCGGAAGAAGCCAGGCAGGCGACTGCGGCCTTGCATCCGTTGGGCCACATGGGTGAGCCGGACGACATTGCCTGGGGCATCGTTTACCTGGCGTCTGACGAGTCCAAGTTTATCACTGGCAGCGAACTGGTTATCGACGGCGGCTACACGGCGCATTAACACCGGGCCAAGATCATGACGCTCGCTGCATACACCATGCGGGCCCTGCCAGCGCAGCTGTCGGGGCTTATTCCACTGGCGCATGATTTGCGCTGGAGCTGGCACCATGGCAGTGATCAGCTATGGCGATTGCTGGATGAAGATGTCTGGGAGTCTACGCAGAACGCATGGTTGGTGCTCAACAGCGTGTCTTCTGAACATTTACTGGCTCTGGCGGAGAATCCCGAGTTCCTCGAGGTTTACCAGGCCCAGATAAGTCACCATCAGGCACTCAACGCGGCAGATACCTGGTATACCGATACCTGCGATGGCCAACTTGGTGAGGGCGTTGCCTGGTTCTGTATGGAATACGGTGTGTCTGAGGCTTTGCCGTTGTACAGCGGCGGCCTCGGCGTACTGGCGGGAGATTACCTCAAAGCTGCCAGTGATCTCGGCGTGCCGGTGATGGCGGTCGGCCTGCTGTTCCAGCAGGGTTATTTTCGCCAGGCCCTGAGTGCTGACGGCGAACAACTGGAGTTTTACCCCTACAACGACCCAACCATGCTGCCGGTGGCACCTGTGAGAGACCCAAGCGGAGAGTGGGCAAGGGTGACGGTTCCGTTCCCGGGACGGGACGTTCGATTAAGGGCCTGGAAAGGCCAGGTCGGCCGATGCGAATTACTGCTGCTGGATGCAAACGACCCCCGTAACGAACCCGGCGACCGGGGCATCACCAGTGAACTCTATAGTGGCGACCCCGAAAAACGTATTCAACAGGAAATGGTACTGGGTATTGGCGGTTGGCGATTGCTGGAGCTATTGCAGCGCAAGCCTGCCGTATGCCATATCAACGAGGGACACAGTGCACTGGCGTTGATCGAACGTGCCCATTGCTGGCAGAAGGCAAATCAATCGGATTTTGCAACGGCCCGACTGGCTACCCGCGCCACCAACTTGTTTACCACCCATACCTCGGTGGCCGCCGGTTTTGATCGATTTGCGCCGAAATTGGCAGAACTCTACCTCTCCCCCTGGCTTTCCGAGAACAAAAACTGCCTACAGAACCTCATTGAAATCGCCAACGGTGGCAGTCGCGATCTGAACATGGCTGGCGTTGCGCTTGGGATGAGCGGCCGCTTTAACGGTGTAAGCCAGATCCACCGCAAAGTTACCCAGGCAATTTTCCAGCACTGGTTCGGGCGCTGGCCTGCTGACGACATCCCGGCCGAGTTCGTGACCAACGGCGTGCACACTCCCAGCTGGGACTCACCGGAATCCGATGCTTTGTGGACCAGGGCGTGCGGCCAAGAGCGCTGGCGCCGGCCGTTAACACAATCCTGCCCGCTGCAGCCCATCACCGACAACGAGCTTTGGCAGATGCGCAGGAACCAGCGCAAACGGCTGGTCAGTTATCTCCGCAAACGCCTGCGAAGCCAACACTGCGAACACAAGGTTGGTACCAGTGTCGAGGCCGCGTGCGGCCTGCTGCTAGACCCGGAAACCCTCACGCTCGGGTTTGCCCGACGTTTTACAAGCTATAAACGCCCGGATCTCCTGCTAAAAGACCCAGAAAGACTGCTGGCGTTACTCTGCTGCCGCGACAGGCCACTTCAGATTGTTTTGGCAGGCAAGGCCCATCCTCATGATCAAGCCGGAAAAGAGCTTATCAAACGCTGGAAAGATTTCTCCAGGCGCCCCGAGGCAGAGGGCCGGGTAGTGTTCATTGAGGACTATGACCTTGCCGTGGCCAACCAGCTTATTCAGGGCGTGGATGTGTGGCTCAATTGCCCGAGGCACCCCTGGGAAGCCTGTGGAACAAGTGGTATGAAGGTGCTTGTGAATGGTGGCCTGAACCTGTCCCAATACGATGGTTGGTGGGCAGAAGCCTGGAACGAGAACGTGGGCTGGGCCATTCGGCCTGGCGCCACTTTTGAAGAACTCAGCCATTCCGACCAGCATGATGACGCCGACGCAAACGAACTCTTCGAGTTGCTGGAGAAGCAAGTGGTACCCGAGTTCTACCAGCTCAACGGCGAGGGATTGCCGGCGAACTGGTTACAACGGGTGCGAGCCAGCATGGACCAGTTAACGGCCAGTTATTCCGCCAATCGCATGGTTCGGGAATACGTTGATGCTTTCTACCTGCCGATGATTGCCAAGGGCCATCAGAGGAACCCTGAAACCGCCAGACAATTGCTTCAATGGCAGCAACAAATTGCCCAGCATTGGGCAAGATTGCGCTTTGGAAGACTCACCAGCCAACAGGAAGACGGCACACGGGTGTTTACCCTAGATGTGTACCTGGACGGACTAAGCCCAGAACAGGTGATGATCGAGCTGGTGGCTGAGGCTTCGGAACACGGTGGGCGCATTGTTCAGCCTATGAAGCTTGAACGAAGCCTGCCCGGCGCTGAAGACAGCTACCTGTTTTCAGTATCGGTACCAGACCGGCCGGAGGATCACTACACTCCAAGGATTCGCCCACACCACCCGCTGCTTCATATCCCGTTAGAGGATCAGCACGTGCTCTGGTATCGCTAATGGGCGTTAGCCGCGCCAGAACCCGGGTGAAAGCACGATCACCACACTGAGAATTTCCAGCCGGCCCATCAGCATACCCACCGACAGGATCCACTTGGCGGCATCCGGCAGGGGAGAGAAGTTACCCGACGGACCAATAATGTCACCCAGCCCCGGGCCAACGTTGGTTAAAGAGGTGAGGGCGCCAGACAGGGCTGTCACGAAATCGAGCTGAAGTGACGCCAGCAGCACCGTGATAATCAACAGGCACAGCAGAAAAATGAAGGTGTAGGCAATCATCGATGAAATAATCTCGTCGCTGACCGCCCGCCCATTGTAGTTCCGGGTGAAGACCGCCCTTGGGTGAAGCAGCCGCATCAGCTGTTCCCGAAGAATGATCAGCGACAGTTGGAAACGGAAAATCTTCATGCCGCCAGAGGTCGAGCCGGAACAGCCGCCTACAAACATCAGAAAGAAGAACACCACAAAAGCCAGTGGCCCCCAGGCGGCGTAATCTTCCGATGCGTAGCCTGTTGTGGTGACCACCGAGGTTACGTTGAACAGCGTTGCTACGTAATTATGCAAGGGATCAAACGGGATCGGCGACACCCACCAGCGGTAGAGCGTGAGCAGCGCAGGAACCGTAAAGAGAATTGTCAAAAACAGTCGAACTTGCTGATCTTTAAACAGAACACCGTGTTGCCCATGCATTTCACGAACGAATAAAAAGAACGGCAAACTGCCAATGATCATGAACAACGTGGCTTCCATCAGGATCAGATCGCTGAACTTGCCCATCGACAGATCAGAGGTGGAGAAACCACCGGTGGCAATGCTGGTCAAGCCGTGATTAAAGGCATCAAACAGACTCATGCCGGACAGCCAGTAGGTAACCACCGCAACCACCGAGAACACCAGGTAAACAATCAGCAGGCCACGACTCAGCGTTTTCATGCGCGGCAAGGCTTTGTCTGTCCATTCAGACGATTCTGTCGCGAACAGCCGCATACCACCAACGCGCAGGAACGGAAGCACCGCAACGAACATTCCGATGATACCGATGCCGCCGATCCATTGCAGGATGGACCGCCAGAGCAGCAGATCCCGATCCATATCATCAAGACCGCTGAGCACCGTGGCACCCGTTGTGGTAATGCCGGAGGTACCCTCAAAAAACGCATCCGCTGCAGAAATACCGTTGCCACTGAGGTAAAAGGGAATAGATGAGAGCAGGGCGATGATCAACCAGCTGGAGACGGTAAGAACAAACATGTAGCGGGGCTTGAGATCCCTGGGTTGCCGATACATTGACAACACACCGGCCGCACCGAGCAGGAATACTATTCCGGCAGACTGGGCGAAGGCTACCGCGTTTGGTACATCCTCACCTGCAAGTGCCAGAAGAACAACCGGTAAAGTCATGAAAACACTGAGAAGTATAAACATGACGCTGATAATAAAAATAACAGGGTAAAGGTTTCTCAAGGTGCGCCCGCGCCAGCTGACAAAGAGACGGCGTCAGGATACCCGCGGTACCGGGCTTCCGCAAGGAAACAGGCGAACGCACGGGCCATTAACACCAAATTAAATCCCTGTAAAAGCAACGTAAATTCGGAACCTGGCTATGGCAAACAGCGTCTCTGTGATGCAAGTTGTAAAAAGGAGCGTTACTCATCAGCTCCCCATAAGGAACAAGGAGAACCGGTTATGAACGTAAGAAAGAATCTGTTACTCGCATCGGTTGCGTCTGCAGGCATCGCTATGGCTGGGGCTGCATCTGCGCAGGATATGTATAAGTCTGGCGTGGGCAGTTTGTACGCTGGCTTGAACTATACCTTTATGGATGTGGACTTTGACGGCTTCGGCAGCGCTGATGTTGGCACTCTGTCCGGTAAAGTGGGCGTCATGGCCAACGAATTTCTGGGCATAGAGGCCCGCGCCGGTTTTGGTGTAGACGATGACCGCCTGTTCGGTCAGAAAGCCAAACTTGATAACTTCTTTGGTGGATACGCCACCATTAACATGGCAAACCAAAGCCCGGTAACTCCGTATGCCGTGGTTGGTTTCACCAGAATCGAGGCCGAAATTGGTCCCCAGACCGATGACGACTCTGACTTTTCCTACGGTGCGGGTGTGAATTTCAAGTTTGCACAGAATCTGTCAGGAAACCTGGAGTACATGCGCTACTACGATGATAGTAACGTGACGGTTGATGGTATTGGTCTGGGTATACAGATGAACTTCTGAGCCAGAATTAACCAGGCGATTGCCCTCCTGCAATGACCAAAACAGTGTGTTGCGGGAGGGGCGTTGAGGCGCCTCCCCTAATGCGATTCAGGAGATTCCCAGAAACCGGTAACCGACGCCGGGTTCAGTCTGAATATAGCGCTGCTCTGTTGGATCGTCCCCCAGTTTTTGTCTGAGCCTTCCTATCAAAATTCTCAGATAGTGAGTATCGGTGGTATGTGTCGGGCCCCAGATATCCTTTAACAATTGCGACTGAGTGACGATCTTTCCAGACGCAAGCAGCAGGACCTTCAGTACGGCAAACTCCTTGGGTGTCAGCCTGACAGGGTCACCGCTTACCGTGACTTTGCGCATAGCTAGATCAATATTAAGCTCACCGTTATCAAAAATGGCCGAGGTTTCAGGAGCTACTGCGCTTTTTCCTTTCTGGTGTATGCGCAACTGGGTTCGAACTCGTGCAAGGAGCTCATCGATGCCAAACGGTTTTGTGACGTAGTCGTTCGCGCCAAGATCCAGGGCTTTTACCTTTTCCAGTTCCCGATCCCGCACCGAAAGAATGATAACCGGAGCTGATGACCACTCCCGCAAACCGGCCAGCACCTCTGAGCCATCCATATCCGGAAGCCCCAAATCCAGAATTACGAGATCCGGTGAGTGCCTCGCGCAAAGCCCCAGCCCGGCCTCTCCATTCTCGGCTTCAAGCAGTTCGTAGCCTTCCGTTTTCAGGCTGATGCGCAGGAAATGACGTATTTGCGGTTCGTCATCGATGATCAGAATGCAGGGCTTTTCCCGGTTATGTGCTGGTGTAGTCATTCACTGGATTCCCGATTAGACTCTCGCTCAGGCGATTCTATCAGGGGCAGGGCTATTTCGATGGTCGCACCGACACCATTTTCGCCAGCCAATGCCTGAATCCGGCCACCATGAGCCGCAACCATGCCGTGACAGATAGCCAGGCCAAGCCCGCTACCATGAGGGCCCCGGTCTCCTTCGCCGCCTGTGAAGAACATATCGAATACCTGGCCCCGCTGGTTTTCTGGTATGCCCGGTCCCTCATCCGAAATCGCTATGATTAATTCGTCTTCCTTCCTGCGGGCGAGGATAGACAGCGTTGAGTCATTGGGCGCAAACTTGGCGGCGTTCTCCAGCACATTGACCAATGCCTGCTCAATAAGCGCCGGATGCACGAAAAGCAACGGAAGGTCCTCTTCTACCTCCCGTTCGACACGGACTTTCGACATCAGGTTTCTGGTGCGCCTGAGCGCTGACGAAAGGATGTCGGTGAAAGCAATCCAGTCCCGTTCGATCTTGAGGGTGCCATGGCCCAGTTTGGTCATGTCCAGCAGATTCCGGATGTAGCGATCCAGACGCTCGCCTTCACCGAGCACTGAATCCAGAAGGCTATCGCGATCCTCGTCCGAGAGCCGGTCGAACATCGATTTCAGCGTGCTGGCAGAGCCAATCATGGAGGATAACGGTGTCCTCAGGTCGTGGGAGATGGAAGATAGCAGGGCAGAGCGCAGCCGTTCGGTTTCCTCTGCCACCCGTGATGCTGACAGATTGGCCGCCAGGCGGGTACGAAACCATGCCAAACCCAATTGATGCACGTAAACGTTGATGGCCAGGCCCCGGTAGTACTCCGGGGTCATATCCTCCACTCGAAAACCGAGTACGCCGTAGACTTCACCGTCTGCTTCAATCGGTTCAAAGCGCCAGGAAAGGCTGTTCAGCGTGTCAGAAAAAGCACCGCTGGGTTTGGCGTTACGGATGGCCCAATCAATGGCCGATCGTGCCGCATCGTTTAGTAAGTGAGAGGGGCCGCCCTGAACCACCACTTCAATTGCATCATTTTCAGGGCTCCGTTGGGCGATAATCAGAGGAAGCTTGAGCTGGGCATAGAGAGCCTCGACCGCCTCGGTCTGGACAGAGGTGATATCAGGCGCGGAGGCGAGCCTGCGGGTAAACTGCAGATGAGCATCAGTGAGATCATTCGAGGCGCGAAGCATCTGGACCTGGTCCCGCAATCGGCCGGCAAGGTTACCTCCCATGACAGCGATAATCAGGAAGAACACCACGGTCAGCAGCTCATCCGTATCGGCCATCTGGAAGGTCAAACGGGGTTCTGTGAAGAAAAAATTGTAGGTCAGAAAGCTCAGAGCCGCCGTAAACAGGGCTGGCCGAATACCGGTTCGGGCGGCCACCCACAATACAGATGTCAGAAATATCAGGGACAGGTTGCCCAGCGGAAGAACGTTTTGCATTCCCATTGCAATGGCGGTTGCAGCAGCCACGCTACCGACGGCCCAGGTATAGTCACTCCATCTGACCGGATGGCCGGCGGCTTCAGCAAGCCGACGCCGTTGTTTTCTTGGCACTGGTATAAAGGTAACTTCAAAGGCCTCAGCCTCTTTCAGCAACTTACGACTGGTGGATTTTCGTAGGTGCCACCAGCGATTGTGGGAGCGGCCGAGAATCAGGGTTGTGACGTTTTGCTCTCTTGCGAAGGCCAGGATTTCTCCGGCCACGTCGTATCCGCGTAGCGTTCTGACCTCTGCGCCCAGGCGGGTGGCCAGGTCGAACACTTTTTCCAGCCGTTGGCGTTCGTCGGCGCCTGCCCGGCCACTGTCCACGGTGACCACGGTCCAGGGCGCTTTCCGTCGCTCGGCGAGTCGCCGTGCTGCCCGAACCAGGGTTTCACCCTGCCCAGACCCGTCTACGGCAACCAGCATTCGGGCGCGGATGTGCCAGGGACCTTCGATGCCACGGGATTGCATGGTTTCACGGACATCCGAATCCAGCCGCTCGGCGATTGCCTGGACCGCCATTTCCCGTAGGGCAGATAGGTTTGAAGGTGAGAAGTACCCCTCCATCGCTGCCCGAGCCTGTTCAGGCACGTAAACCTTGCCCTGTTTCAGGCGTTCAAGCAGCTCCGAGGGTGTCAGGTCCACGAGCACGATGTCCCGAGCCCGTTCAAGAATTGAATCGGGTACGGTTTCCCGCATCCGCACGCCGGTAATACTGGCCACTACGTCTGACAAGCTTTCCAGGTGCTGAATATTGATCGCTGTCCAGACAGTAATACCTTGGTCGAGCAGTTCCTCAATGTCCTGGTAACGTCGTGGATGCCGGGAGGTAGGGATATTGCGGTGGGCCAGTTCGTCAAGAAGCAGAACCTCCGGTTTCCGCTCCAGGGCGGCATCGACATCGAACTCCCGGAAGTGTTTCCCGGCGTACTCAACTTCTTTTGCCGGGAGCTGCTCAAGGCCCTCACAAAGTGCGAGCGTATCGGCTCGCCCGTGAGTTTCCGCCACACCCACGACTATATCCACACCCTGACGCTTCAGCTCATGGGCCGCCTGGAGCATCTGATAGGTTTTCCCCACCCCCGGGGCTGCGCCCAGAAAGATCTTGAGCCCGCCGGCGGAATCACGCTCCTGGGCTTTCAGGAGCGCGTCCGGGTTGGGGCGATTCGGATCGCCATGATTCAATCGTTCAACTCCTTGCCATCCAGTGCCAGATTAATCTTGAGAACGTTAACTCGCGGCTGGCCAAAAATCCCCAGGGTAGGCCCTTCCGTGTGCTCCGCAATCAATTCATTGACCCGCGCAACCGGAATGTCACGAGCCATGGCCACACGCTCGGCCTGTATCATAGCCGATTCTGGCGAAATGTGAGGGTCTATGCCGGAGCCCGACGCTGCCAATAGGTCCGCAGGGATGGACGTCGGGGCAATACCCTCCCGCTCGGCAACGGCCGCGGAATCCTCCGCAACGCGGACCCTCAACTCCGGATTGCTGGCCGCGTAATTCGAACCTCCGACGGAGAACGGATCATAACTGGCCGCGGAAGGCCGACCATGGAAGTACTCGGGGGCGACGAACCGCTGACCCACCAGTTCTGATCCGACGATCTTGTCGTCCACGTTGATCATGCTCCCCAATGCCTGATGGGGAAACATGACTTTTCCGGCCGTTGTAACCAGCAGGGGATACAGTCCGCCACACAGTAGGATCAGGACAACGGCGGCGCGCACCGCAGGGAGCCAGGAAGCGGACCGGGTGACGGCCCTGGTTTTTGAATCAGTCATCATGTCATTCTCCTCAGATAACCACGGTGAGCATCAGATCCAGGGCCTTGATGGCCGCGAACGGCAGCAGCAGGCCTCCCAGTCCGAAGATCAGAAGGTTACGACGCAACAGCTGGGTTGCAGTTGCCGGTTTGAATTGCACGCCTTTCAGGGCGAAGGGGATCAAAGCCGGGATAATCAATGCGTTGAAGATGGTGGCGGCCAACACCGCGCTCATCGGGCTTTCAAGATCAAGCACGTTCAGGGCATCCAGGGCCGGCAGGCTGGTGACAAACAGCGCTGGCAGGATTGCGAAGTACTTGGCGACGTCGTTAGCCAGGGAGAAGGTGGTTAACGAACCCCGGGTTATCAGCAATTGCTTGCCAATTTCAACCACAGCGAGCAATTTCCCGGGGTCGGAATCGAGATCCACCATGTTGCCGGCTTCCCTCGCTGCCTGCGTGCCCGAGTTCATGGCCAGGCCAAGATCCGCCTGAGCCAGGGCAGGGGCGTCATTGGTGCCATCCCCCATCATGGCCACCATGCGGCCCTCCGCCTGTTCCTTGCGAATGATATCGAGCTTCTGCTCCGGTGTGGCTTCGGCGATGAAATCATCCACACCCGCTTCGGCGGCAATCGCCGCAGCAGTTATCGGGTTGTCACCGGTAATCATCACCGTCTTTACACCCATGTCCCGAAGCTTGGCGAAACGCTCCTTGATGCCGGACTTGATTACATCCGACAGGGCAATCACACCGAGTACCCGATTACCTTCAGCAACCACCAGTGGAGTGGCGCCGTTCTTGGCGACCCGGTCAACCAGAGTGTCTGTTTCCTGGGGGTAGTTGCCGCCGTTCTCCGTGACAAATTTTCGAATGGCATCCGTTGCGCCCTTGCGGAGAATCCGCCCATCCGGCAGGTCCACACCGGACATGCGGGTGTTGGCAGAGAACGCAATGAATTCCGTGCCCTCGGCTGCCTCGGCGTCTGAGCCCTTGTCCCGAGCCAGAGCGACAACGGATTTGCCCTCGGGGGTGGGATCTGCCAGAGACGTGAGCAGTGCGGCATCCCTAAGGGTACCCGGTGCCACGCCCCGAACCGGTTCGAATGCAGTTGCCTTTCGATCGCCCAGGGTGATGGTGCCGGTTTTATCGAGCAAAAGTGTGTCGATAGAGCCTGCCACTTCCACCGCTTTACCGGACTTGGCAATCACGTTGGCGCGCATGGCACGATCCATACCGGCAATGCCGATGGCCGGCAGCAGGCCCCCGATGGTCGTCGGTATCAGGCACACCAACAGGGCCACCAGAACCGAATAGGAGGGTGTGGCGCCGACAAATCCGCCAAAGGGCACCAAAGTCACCACTACAATCAAGAACACCAGGGTCATGGCGGCCAGCAGCACTGACAGCGCCAGCTCATTGGGTGTCTTCTGGCGCTTTGCGCCTTCCACCAGGGCGATCATGCGGTCCAGCAGTGAATTGCCCGGGTCGACGGTTACTTCGATCACGATCTCATCCGACAACACTTTGGTGCCCGCGCTGACACCGCTGTTGTCGGTACCTGCTTCCCGAAGCACCGGCGCAGATTCACCAGTGACCGCCGACTCATTGATAGTCGCGGCGCCTTTCACAATCTCGCCATCAGCCGGGATCAGTTCGTTCGGTTTTACCAGCACCCGGTCACCCTTCCGAAGGTCTGTGGCGGCCACGTCCTTGTGTTGCTCGCCATCGAGTTTGCGGGCTTTCAGGTCTTTCCTGGTTGCCCGGAGCGCACCCGCCTGAGCTTTGCCGCGAGCTTCCGCGACAGACTCGGCGCCATTGGCGAAGAGCACCGTGAACAACAGGATCGCGCTGATGGCGAAATCCATACCAGCCGGGGCGCCCTGGGCGAGATGGCTCAGGCCCAGCAAAAACGTAACTACCGTTCCGATACCGACGACCATCATGACCGGGTTACGGGCCAGATCCTTCGGCGTCAGCCGCCTGATGGATTGGCCGACAACTGTGCCCAGATCAAGTGAGTCAGTCATTTTGGGGGTTCTTTTGGACATCATCATTCTCCACTCAGGACATCAGAGCCAGGGCTTCAGCGATCGGGCCGAGAATCAGCACCGGCATAAAGCTCAGCAGGGTAAACATCACAATCACCGCCAGGGTCATCAGCCCGAAGGTGGGCGTGTCGATGCTCAGGCTGCCGCGACCTTCAGGAGCGGAACGCTTGGCCGCGAGCGAGGCCGCGATGGCCAGGGGCGCCAGGATTGGAATGAAACGACCGAGGGCGAGGTTGACTGCACATGTCACGTTCCACCACACGGTGTCGTCGCCGAGGCCTTCAAAGCCGGAGCCATTGTTGGCAAAGGCTGAGGTGTACTCGTATATCACCTGGCTGATGCCGTGGAAGCCCGGATTGGAGTTGCCGGTCAACGCCGGGAAGGCAACGGTAATGGCGCTGAAACCAAGGATCAGGAGGGGCTGGATCAGCAGAGCGATACAGACCAGTTTCATTTCCCGGGTTTCCAGCGCCTTACCGGCAATTTCCGGTGCCCGGCCAATCATCAGTGAGCCAAGGAAGGCCGCCAACAGAAGGAAGAGCAGGTAGCCGATCAGACCCACGCCGATACCACCAAAGGTGACATTGATGAACATGTCGATCATCGGAACCATGCCGCCAATGGGGTTAAAGCTGTCGTGCATGCCGTTGACCGACCCGTTCGAGGTCTGGGTGGTCCAGCTGCCCCAGAGTGCGGTTGCGGTGGCACCAAACCGGACTTCTTTGCCTTCCAGGTTCTCACCGTCTGCCGCAAGTCCAGAGAAGGCGGCGTTAGGCTGGTTTTCGGACCATATCGCCACCGACGTCAGCGACACCGACATCACCACCATCACGCCCATTACCACCATGGCCAGGCGCCGCCGGCCGGTCATGAACCCGAGCGCAAACACCAGGGCGGCGGGAATCAGCACGAGAGCGACTGTCTGGACAAAGTTGCTCAAGGGTGTCGGGTTTTCCAGGGGAACACTGGAGTTGGGGCCGTACCAGCCACCGCCGTTGGTGCCTACCTGCTTTATGGCCACCATTGGCGCCACCGGACCGATCGGAATGTTCTGCTCTTCCATACCAGCGGTCTGGTCCAGCGGAATGGCCGTACGGGCACCCTCGTAGCTGTTCGGCACGCCCTGGGAGGCAATGATCAATGCCACCACCGCAGCGACCGGCAACATGACGCGAAAAATGGCCCGGGTGATGTCCTCGTAGAAGTTGCCCACAGAGACAACACCATCGACGGCCGGTTGTTTCTTCTTGTCTGAACGGCCCAGAAGCGTGCGCACAATCGCCACCAACACCGCCATGCCGGCCGCAGGTGTGACCACCTGAAGCGTCACGATGCCAAAGGTGTGCGCCAGGTAGCTGAGCTGCGCCTGCCCGGAATAGTGCTGCTGGTTGGTATTGGTCAGGAACGAGACTGCCGTATGAAGCGCCAGATCCCAGCTCATGCCGTCGATACCGTCCGGATTCAGAAACAGAAAGCCCTGGGCCATCAGCAGGCCGAAGACGATTAGAACCAGAGCAAGGTGCAGTTTCAGCAACGCCTTGCCGTAACCCTGCCAGCTCATAGGCTGGGAAGGGTCTACACCAAACAGTCGATACAGACCATTTTCCACCGGCAAAAAGACGGCGCCTGCCGTCCCCCTGGCGCCGCCGAAAACGCCTGCGATGTACTTACCCAAGGGCCACGCCAAAAGAAGCGTGACCGCGTAAATTACAATGACCTCGTTCACAGCCGTTCCTCCAGATCAATGAACAGGAAACACAGGCCAAACAGCCCCAAAATCACGCCAATACCGATCAGTGCCATGGTCAGAACCTCTCGGGCCGGAGCAGGGCGGCAACCAGGTAGCCGCCGACTGCAACAGAAACAAGTAACAGGAAAATAGACACGCTCAATCTCCTTCTGTGAGTTCGCACTTCCATGGTGCGGGGGCAGAGCGTAAAAATTCGATGACCAAAACGGGGGCGGGCGTAAAAAAAGCGTTAAAAATAGGGCTCTCTCCCCTTCGATAACGTTCGGAAAGGTAGACTTTGCGCAACAATGGGTCGCTATTTAGAGGTAGGTGTTCAATGCTTTTGCTGTCTCGAAGTTCCCATTACTCGCTATCGAGTTGGCGCCACATGTGAGGGTGCTGCTGTTTAGCTTTCTGGCTCTGGTGCTGGGAGGATGTGATCAGCCGACGAATCTCATCAAGTTGAGTGGCTGGGCACAGGGGGCGGTTTCTGATCAACCCACCGGGAACTCGGTTTTCGCATAGCGAACATGGGATTTACGTCGTACTGTCAGGGTATAACCCAAGGTAAGCGGGCCAAGGCGACCGATTAGCATGATTGCCATGACGACCAACTGGCCGGCGGTGCCGAGTTCGCCCGTCGTACCCCGTGAAAGACCAACGGTGCCGAACGCGGAAACCACCTCAAACGCGATGTCCAGAAATTCATCCTCAACCAGGATGCTCAGTGAAATTACGCCGAGGAAGACCACCGCCATCCCGATGGTGGCTGTGGCGAGGGCTTTGAGTACGGTCTCGCTGCTGAGGGAGCGTTTGAAGAAGCTGACATTCAGATTGCCCCGCAAAAACGAACGGGTTGCGGCAAGAACAATGACGAAAGTCGAAATTTTGATACCACTGGACGTGGAGTTCGGGGCACCACCGATGAACATTAGAAGCAGCATCAGCACACTGGTGCCGGCGGTTAACGATCCAATATCGAGAGTGTTGAAGCCTGCGGTTCGTGGTGTCACTCCTTGAAACCAGGCGGCGAGGAGCTTGTCCCAGAAACTATCCAGTGCACCAAGAGTGGCTGGATTGCCAAATTCCAGGATAAGGATGGCGCCGGTGGCGAACAGGTTCAGAAGCAAGGTGGCTAGTAGTATGACTTTGACGTAAACCGACAACCGCGACCAGCAGCGCTTATCCAAGAGCTCCATGATGACGATGTAGCCCAGACCGCCTGTGATAAACAGGGCCGTTACCGACAGACTTATGCCTGGATGGTCGACATAGGTAGAGAGGCTGTCTGGCGACAAGGCGAAGCCGGCATTGTTAAACGCTGAAATCGTGTAGAACAAGGCCTGGTAAAAACCCTCTGACCACCCCAATTCCGGGACGAAAAATAGACCGAGTAATACAACGCCGATGGCTTCAGCCGTCAAAGCAAATACGGCTATCGACACAGCGGCTCGTCTGGCTGTCTGAAGTGAGATTTCGTTGAACGCTTCCTGAGCAACCAGTTGGTGCTGCAGTCGTAACTTGAAGCCCAAAGCGAGAGCCGTGAGCACTGCGAAGGTCATCAAACCCAGCCCACCCAGCTGGATCAGAGCCAGTATCACCAGCTGTCCAAACAGGGTGTACTGGCTGCCAGTATCTACAACCACAAGACCGGTCACGGTCACCGCCGAGGTTGCCGTGAAGGCAGCCTCCATCCAGGTGACCTGCTCAACCGTTGCCACGGGAAGTTTGAGCAAACACGCCCCAAGCGCAATGAGGACAAGAAATGACTCAAGCAGCAGTCGGGGAGGGTTGATGCCCCGTTTGCCGGGGGTATTTCCCTTGGTCTGGTGGGAGACCAGATCCAGAAAATGGATTTTCATAAACGGTTGACCAGATCCCTCAAGTCTTCGAGTTGGCCGCCTAGGACTATCCTGTCGCCCTTTTTAATCTTCCAAGTATGATCCGGATGAGGGTGGGCTTCTTTCATTCGCTTCACAATCAGTGCTACTACCGGTTCTCCGTTAATCACTTCTCCAATGGTCTTATCGACGAGGTCTGCTGTGGTATGGAAGTCCACGATAAAATAGTCATCGTCGAGACCCAGGTAATCGTGAACCATCGGATAGTTCAATTCCTGGGAGATCCGCACCCCCATCTCATACTCGGGTGCAATTATGCGGTCGGCTCCAAGTCTCTCCAGAATCCGGTGATGCTGATTCGTCAGCGCTTTCGCCCAGACTTTTTTTACCCCAAGCTCCCGGAGCTGCAATGTGGCCAGCATGGTGGCTTCGACGTTCCTGCCGATGGCGACAACAGCCGCATCATAGCTGCCGGCGTTCAATTCAATAAGAGAGTTTTCGTCGGTGACATCGGCGATCACCGCGTGGGTAATCTCTTCTGCCAGTCGGTCTACACGCTGTTCATCCGAATCGATACCAAGTACTTCGTGTCCAAGGCGCGTTAACTCGCGCGCAATGGTTGCTCCAAAAACGCCAAGGCCAATAACAATAAACTGTTGTTTCTCAATCATGGCTGTCAATCCGGTATCGGTAGAATGTGTCAGGAAGCCGCGACCAAAATTTTCTCATGAAGCAGCCACGGTCGCTCCAACTATGCCGTAAAAAAACCGTAAAAATTTGCTTTTGGCCGTCCTCATTTTTCTCGGGATGTGATCTCCTTATGCCGTCTAATGGACAGCCGGGCAGGGCGGGACTTTTAGCTAATGAAATTCTATCGGTTAAAACCGGAACTCCTTGGTCATATCGTAGTCGCGTTGGCTTGGCTTGGTTTTTTGGCAGCGGCGAACAGTCAAGCTCCTCAGCCAGTGACGTCCATCTTTCCTTACTTGGCGCCCGTGGTTTTTTTTGCTTGGGTATACGGTGCCAAATGGGGATTTTTCTTTGCCGTAATTTCAACTATCGCAGCGCTTCCCGGTGACTATATTGATACCCACACCAAAGCCGAATTACTCTATGCTGCTTTATCTACTTATTCTCAGTTAACAGGAGCTGTCATAGGCTGTGTGCTGGCAAAAATGATACGTGAACGGTCTGGGCGATCCTGATGCTGCCTCTGTTAAATATCCTTCCAGTTATCCAAATACTCGGTTTCCTACTGATTTTGCTCAGTTTACTGATGACGCTGCCAGTAAATCTCCTAATGTTCGGTGATACACCGGATTGGCTGGCTTTCGTGAAGTCCGCCAGTATCTGTTGCGCTGTTGGCCTGTTATGTTTTTTTGGAGCGGGCGGAAAACGCCGCCATGCCCTAAAACAAAGGCAAATGTTTATCCTGACCGTATCTGCCTGGATTTTTATTCCATTATTCTCAAGCCTGCCGTTATTGTTGAGTGATCTTGACCTGAGTATTACAGACGCATTCTTCGAAAGCATCTCTGGCGTGACAACCACGGGCTCTACGGTAATGAGTGGGTTAGACCACCTCCCGGGAGACATTCTGCTCTGGCGATCGATCATGCAATGGATGGGAGGTATCGGCATCATTGGCATGGCCGTAGCGATTCTTCCATTTCTCCGAATTGGTGGTATGCGGCTGTTCGCTACGGAATCTTCAGAGTGGACGGAGAAAGCCGTGCCGCGCACGAACCGTCTTGCGAGGGGGCTGGTTGCCAGTTATCTGGTGCTGACATTTGGCTGCATCCTAACATACTGGGCCTTGGGCATGGATCTATTCAACGCAGTGAACCATGCCCTGACAACCGTATCCACCGGCGGCTATTCCACATCAGATAGCTCGATGGGGCAGTTTGACCAACTTTCGATACTCTTTGCTGCGAGTATTTTCATGATGCTCGGCGGTATTCCATTTTTCCTGTTCGTCAGACTATTGAACGGGCAAGTTCAGCCGTTACTGCGCGATCAGCAAATTCACTTTTTCCTAAAGTTCCTGTTTCTGATTGCAGCCGTTATTGCCGTATACCGCATCTGGAATGACGGAACGTTTCCACTGGATGCGTTTGTGCACGCGCTATTCAATGTGACATCGGTTGTAACGACAACGGGCTACGCTTCTCAGGATTATTCGCTATGGGGACCTCTGGTCGTGGTCCTGTTTTTCTTTCTTACGTTTGTGGGTGGCTGTTCCGGTTCAACAAGTGGTGGCATGAAGATCTTCCGGTTCCAGCTATCCATGCTGCTACTGCGGGAGCAGGTATCCAGATTGCTCCACCCAAGAGCGGTTATAGCAAGGCATTACAACGGGCGGATCATCAGTGATGAAATCGTGGCGTCCAGCGTAGCGTTCTCATTTATATTCCTGGCAACGTTAGCGGTAGTGGCAGCAGTTCTTGCCGCATTGGGCCTTGACCTCGTAACCAGTTTGACGGGGGCGGCGACGGCACTCGCAAACGTGGGGCCCGGCCTTGGTGACACCATCGGCCCTGCGGGTAATTTTCAACCATTACCAGATGCGGCAAAGTGGGTGTTGATGGTTGCCATGCTTTTAGGACGATTGGAGTTGCTGAGCGTGTTCGTGATGTTCTCACCGCAATTTTGGCGAAGCTAGAGTAAGCTGTGTGTGAGGTACCATCAATAATCCATGGCGATGGGTTAGTCGTACTATCACCATCTACTTGCTAGGCGACAAAACAATGAAAAAACTAACCCTTCAAATCGCCGCATTTCTTAGCGCTCTTTCTTGTTTTGGATCAGTAAATGCGGCTGAGTCGAGAACTGCTCTCGTTCCACTGCCTTCCATTGACGATTTTACAAATGGCGATGGTTGGGGTTTTGGGCTTGGGTTTGGCGTTGAGTATGAGACTGCCTACGAGGGGTCCGACGAATTTGAATTTGAGGTCGACCCAGCGGGTGGTGTTCAGTACCGGACCGGCGATCACCTGTTTTTCTGGGCAGGTGAAGCAATTGGCTGGCGGACACTGGTAAAGGATACCTGGTTGTTTCAATCATCCATCGGCTACGAAGAAGGCCGTGAAGAAAGTGACTCAGACGATGGCAGACTGGACGGTTTAGGCGATTCACGTTCCGGAGTCACCGTGCTGCTGGAAGTGCGCCATGCGCTGACGGAAGACTGGCGTTACTTTCTGGATGGCCGGGTCTTAACAGGTGAGGTCGGTACACTGGGGATTTTGGGAGCAGGAACCTGCCTGGCCTGCAAGCCCGACGGTACTGGCTGGGAAGTGGGTGCGGTTGTTACGTTCCACGATGGCAAGCTTGCCAACCGTGACTTTGGCGTGACCACACAACAGTCCATAGATTCCGGCCTACTGGCAACCGATGTTGATAGCGGGTACAGATCAACAGGGTTCAATGTTAGCTACCGTAATTACTTGCACAAGAACTGGCAGATCTTCGGTGAGGCTCTTTACGAAGCCTTTGGGAGTGAGGTTTCAGACAGCCCGATCACGCGCAACAATTACGAGGCGGAGATTGGTATTGGCTTCATTTATGTTTTCTAGTTTTGGCTGAGGGAGGCGTAAACGATTCTGTTCGTCTTGCAAAAGCGACATCCGGGTCTATATTGGATTTAACATAATATACATTATGCGCAGTTGTGCATGAACTGGAATCGCATAAAGAATACCCCGCTGCTGTCCGGCGCTATGCGAGCGATTCTGCAAAAAAATCCAGAAGCATGCGCACCTTCGGCGACAGATGACGGTTATGGGGATACACCGCCCAGATACCGTCATCGTCTTCCTGGTAATGGGTAAGCACCGGAATCAACAGCCTGGAATCCAGAGCGTTCTGAACGTAGTAATCCGGTAGTTGAACAATACCAATGCCCTTGAGGGCGGCATCAAGCAGTGCCCTGCCACTGTCGCAGCGGATGTTCCCCGTTACCCGCACGTTGCGCGGCTGGCCCGCTTCCTGGAAGCGCCAGTAATCCAGGTTTCCCAACAGGCAGTTGTGGTTCGCCAGTTCGGACAACGAGTGGGGCGTGCCTTGCGTGGCGAGATAATCCGGCGAGGCACACACGTATAGGGTTCGCGATGCCAGGCGTCGGGCCATCAGGGTCGAATCCTCCAGCTTACCCATGCGAACAGCCAGATCGTATCCTTCAGCCACCAGGTCCAGCGTCTGGTTGGTAAGCTTCATGTCCACGTCGAGTTCGGGGTATCGCAAAACAAAGTCGTTGACCAACGGAGCAATGGATTTCTCTCCATAGGTCACCGGCGCAGTCAGCCTCAGCCTGCCTCGCGGGACCAGCTGCATGTTGGTAATAGAGCGCTCGGCCTGCTCCAGGGCGTCGAGTACCTGCCGGCAGTGCTGGTAAAAGATCTGTCCGGCCTCGGTTACCGACACCCGGCGTGTGGTGCGGTAGAACAACCGGGTCGATAGGCGGGCCTCTAGGGCACTGACCTGGCGGCTGACCTGTGCCGTCGACACGTCCAGTCGCTTCGCGGCACGCGTGAAACTCTCGGTTTCGGCAACCGCCACAAACTCGTTTATCCCTTCCCAGCGATACATGGTTTTCCCCGTTTGCTTTGCACCACCCGATTATTGCACACACGTAAAGGTGATTTGATAAAAACAGAGATTATCAATCAAAGAGCCATAAATACAATATGGGCTTCGTTTGGGCGTCCCGCCCTTCCTGAATAATCAATGGAGAACGTTATGGCTGAGATAATCAAATCAAAAGCAGCAATTGCCTGGGGCCCGGGTCAGCCACTGTCGGTTGAAGAGGTGGACGTGATGCCCCCGAAAGCAGGGGAAGTACGGATAAAAGTGATCGCAACCGGTGTATGCCACACCGATGCGTTTACCCTCTCGGGTGAGGATCCCGAGGGCAACTTTCCAGCAATCCTTGGCCATGAGGGGGGCGGCATTGTAGAGGCGATTGGTGAAGGCGTTACCAGTGTTGCCGTCGGCGATCATGTGATTCCTTTGTATACCCCCGAATGTGGCGAGTGCAAATTCTGCCTGTCCGGCAAAACCAACCTGTGCGGGAAAATCCGCGAAACCCAGGGCAAGGGGCTGATGCCCGACGGCACCAGCCGCTTCTACAAGGACGGACAGCCAATCTATCACTACATGGGTTGCTCGACCTTCTCCGAGTACACCGTTCTGCCGGAGATTTCGCTGGCGAAGGTCAACAAGGAAGCCCCGCTGGAAGAGGTGTGCCTGCTCGGCTGCGGCGTAACCACCGGCATGGGCGCGGTCATGAATACCGCCAAGGTGGAAGAAGGTGCTACGGTGGCCATTTTCGGTCTCGGCGGCATCGGCCTGTCTGCGATTATTGGTGCGACCATGGCCAAGGCGAGTCGAATCATCGCCATCGATATCAATGACAGCAAGTTCGACCTGGCACAACAGCTTGGTGCAACCGACTGCATCAATCCCAAAGACTATGACAAGCCGATTCAGGAAGTGATCGTTGAACTGACTGACGGTGGCGTGGACTATTCCTTCGAATGCATCGGGAACGTCGATGTCATGCGGTCCGCACTGGAATGTTGCCACAAGGGATGGGGCGAGTCGGTCATTATTGGCGTTGCCGGGGCAGGCCAGGAAATTTCCACCCGCCCGTTCCAGCTCGTGACCGGTCGCGTCTGGAAAGGCTCCGCCTTCGGAGGGGTCAAAGGCCGTTCCGAGCTGCCTGGTATTGTCGAGCGTTACCTGCAGGGTGAATTCAAGCTTAATGATTTCATCACCCACACCATGGGGCTTGATGACATCAACGAGGCCTTCGAGCTGATGCATGAGGGCAAGAGCATCCGCAGCGTTATTCATTTCGACAAGTAATCGCGACGGCCACCTGCCCCGCAGGTGGCCGACCGATGGAGGTCCCGATGACAATCGAAAACCTGAGCAGCAACAAGAGCTTCGGTGGCTGGCACAAGCAGTACAGTCACCGTTCTGAAACTCTGGGTTGCACAATGCGATTTGCGATTTACCTTCCGCCAGGAGTAGCCAACGGGGAAAAAGTACCGGTGCTCTATTGGCTGTCCGGCCTGACCTGTACCGATGAAAACTTCATGCAGAAAGCCGGCGCCCATCGTGTGGCCGCGGAATTGGGCATGGCTATCGTGGCACCGGACACCAGCCCCCGCGGCGATGACGTTGCCGACGATGAAAGCTACGATCTTGGCCAGGGCGCTGGCTTCTACGTGAACGCTACCGAAAGCCCATGGCATCCCAACTACCGCATGTACGACTATGTGCTGAATGAGCTGCCTGCACTGATCGAATCTGTTTTCCCGGTAACGGATCAACGCTCGATTGCAGGTCATTCAATGGGTGGTCATGGTGCCCTCGTTCTGGCTCTGCGCAACCCTGAAAGATACCGGTCCGTATCGGCCTTCAGCCCGATCAGCAATCCGGTAAATTGCCCATGGGGCAAGAAAGCCTTCACTGCGTACCTGGGCAAGGACACCGCGCGTTGGGCCCAATACGACGCCAGCCTGCTGATGCGGGATGCAACACAGTTCGTTCCGGCACTGGTCGATCAGGGCGAAGCGGATAATTTCCTGACTGAGCAGCTTCAGCCAGAGGCGCTTGAGGCCGCGGCCAGCATCAGCAATTACCCGCTGGAGCTCAATTTCCGGGAGGGCTACGACCACAGCTACTTCTTTATTGCGAGTTTTATCGAGGAGCATTTGCGATTTCATGGCGGGCATCTTGGGTGTCATGTCTGATCTGGCCCCGGATTGCAGGGGCCGTCAATTGACGGTCCCGGTCCGGGTTATGGCATAGCAACCGAACCCAATCACTACACCCCAGAAGTGCCGAAAACAGATTGTTGGTAATTTGACCTGCCCCCAGCAGGGCGAGGCCCGTCAGGCAAAACCCTCCAGCACAATCTTGCCAACGGCGGTTCCTGATTCCAGTTCGGCGTGTGCGGCACGTAGATTCTCAGCGTTGATCGCTCCGAGGTGCTTCCCTGCAGTTGTGCGGATGAAGCCTTGATCTACAAGCCGTGAGACCTCATTCAACAAGTCGTGCTGAACCTGCATATCATCCGCCTGGTGCATTGAGCGGGCGAACATGAATTCAATGTGCAATGACAGACTCTTCGGCTTGATCTTCATTACATCCAGACTTGCAGGATCGTCGATCATGGCAATCTTTCCAAACGGCCTAAGCACCGCCACATAATCGTCGAAGTATTGATCTGTGGCGTTAAGACTGGCCACATGGGTTACAGAACCAATTTTGCCGGCAGACACCAGTGTTTCGATCTGGGGCTGCAAGGGTTCACGGTGATTCAAAACAAAATCCGCACCCAATGATTCAACCCAGGCCTTCGATTCCGGGCGAGATGCCGTAGCGAGTACTTTTGCGCCTGTCAGCTGTTTGATCAATTGAACTAGAATTGAACCCACGCCTCCTGCGGCGCCAATCACAAGTACCACATCGTCGCTTGGAGTGATGGACCCAGCCAACTGTCGCTCAAGTTGCAGGTGGTCAAACAGCATTTCCCATGCTGTTATCGTGGTCAGGGGCAACGCCGCAGCATCGGCGTCGGACAGGCTGGCAGGCTTCCGACCAACCAGACGCTCATCGACAACCTGGTATTCAGCGTTGCTGCCCTGACGGGTAACGTCACCGGCATAAAATACGGTGTCACCTTCTTTGAAGAGTGAAGCGTCCTCGCCTATTGCCACTACCTCTCCAACGGCATCCCATCCAAGTACTTTGATCTGGCCTGGTTCGGGCTCTGCCTGCTGGCGTACCTTGAAGTCAACGGGGTTCACGGCGATGGCTTTGACTCTGACCAACAGGTCCCGGCCTTTTGCGACGGGACGTTCCATCTCAACATTTTGCAGCGCATCAGGGTTTTCGATAGGAAGAGATTCCCGATATCCAACAGCTTTCATTATCTGTCTCCGCAATGATTTTCGAGTAGCGCACAGTATGGTCGCCGTTTACATTCGGGTAAACGGGAAAATTTGTTAAACATATTCAAAGAATTTTTGAAAATGAGTCTTGATGATCTGATCGTGGTTTTGAGGAACGCCAGCAATGAGGCTGTTGAGGGATGACCTGCGTGCAAAAGTAGGCGAACTGATGAATGCAATGATTGCCGGCGGCCTTTTTCCTCCGGATCGCTTGTCCGGAGGAAAAGATGAACAGCCTGTCGCATCAGTCAGGGTGATGATTGATATATCTCGTCCGAATTAGTCCGCCCGGCCAACGGGCGGATATGCTACCAGCTCTTGTACACCAAATTTCCCGAGGATGCTATGAACACACTTTTTACTCCCCTGAAAATGGGCGCCAGTGAATTGGCCAATCGGGTCATCATGGCCCCCCTCACCCGCGTCCGTGCCGACGCTGATCACGTTCCCACGGATATAATGGTTGAGTATTACGCCCAGCGTGCCTCTGCCGGCCTGATCATCGCTGAAGCGACCATGGCCATCGAAGGCACTTCGGCCTTCTGGCGCGAGCCCGGTATCTATTCCGAGGCGCAAGTTGAAGGCTGGAAGAAAGTCACTGATGCGGTACACGCCAAAGGTGGCAAGATTTATCTGCAAATCTTTCACGGTGGCCGCGCCTGCCACCCGGTGTTAAACAATGGCAAGGATCCGGTAGCGCCCAGCGCCATTGCCATCACCAGCGATGAAGTGCACACACCGGAAGGTAAGAAGTCCTACACGGTTCCCCGCGCACTGGCCGACAGCGAAATCCCGGCCATCATCGACGGTTTCCGCACCGCCGCCGAGAATGCCAAACGCGCCGGCTTTGACGGTGTTGAGGTTCATGGCGCCAACGGCTATCTGCTGGACCAGTTCCTGCGTGATAGCTCCAACCATCGAGAAGGCCCCTACGGAGGCCCGATCGAAAATCGCGCCCGGCTTCTATTGGAGGTGATTGAAGCCGTATCCGGAGCGTTCGGTTCCGAGAACGTCGGTGTTCGACTGAGCCCCCTCAACAGCTTCCAGAGCATGAAGGATAGTGATCCGGTCGGTCTGGTTACCTGGCTCGCCAAGCGCCTGAACGACTACGACCTGGCCTATGTTCATTTGATGCGCGGCGACTTTTTCGGGGAACAGCAAGCGGACGTCATTACTCCGGTCCGTGAACACTTCAAGGGCAAGTTGATCCTCAACATGGGCTACACCGGTGAAGAAGCAGAACAAGCCATCGAATCCGGACAGGCCGACGCTGTCGCCTTTGGCGTGCCCTTCATTGCCAACCCGGACCTCCCGGAGCGCCTGAAGCTTGGCTCCGAGCTCAACGAAGCAGATCCGGCGACTTTTTACTCCCAGGGTGCGGAAGGGTATATTGACTACCCTTACCTTGAAAGAGTTAGCTGAAGCACAATGCTGAGAAGGGGCTGTCAGCCCCCTTTTTCGTTGCGCAGAACACATGACCGTTGAAAGCGCGATCTCCTTTCTTGTTTCTTCCAGTCTGAGGCCCTAGTGATCTGGCCGGTTAGACCGCTTTCAGGTGCCGCCCGCAGGGCGAGGTGGTCATGATTTCGTGCCAGCGATCCCGCAGCAGGCGCTCGAGGTGGTCCCGAATCCAGATAATGCCGGGATCCCGGTCATGGCGGGCGTGCCAGACCAGGTACATGCTGGTGGGATCAACCTCAAAGGGCAGCTCTCCCATCCAGAGCCCGTTCACAAAACCGCAGTCCTGACTGATGAGCTCCGGCACCGCCGCAATCAGGTTTGTCTCCCGAAGCACCTGCGGCACGATGGAGAAATGATTGACGGTGGCGGCAATCCGGCGGCTTTGCCCCTTCTGGTCCAGGTAGCTGTCCACGAAACCATGGGCGTCGCCCGACATGGACACAAGCAAATGCCGGGCCTCCAGGAATTCCTCCATGGTGATCGGCTTACCCGCCAGCGGATGTCCTTCGCGCATCGCCAGCACGTAGCCACCCTCAAACAACCAGGTGCTCCGCAGGCTGTGGTCGTGCTGGTTCAGAACGCCAACCGCCAGGTCCACGTGGGCTTCGCGCAGATCGTCGTAGGTGCCATCGGGCGTGTACGGGACCGCGTGCAGATCGACACCGGGCGCCTCCTGCTCCAGCAATTCGATTAACTGGCGCCAGACCATCTCAACGATCACGTCGGTAGCGGCGATGCGAAATTTCCTTTTGGAATTAGCGGGGTCGAACTGAGTGGCTGAAACCGCGTTGGTTAGCGCGTACATGGGCCCGCCTACCTGGTCCCAGAGGCTCAAGGCATAAGACGTTGGCTCGATGTTACGACCTTTGCGGACAAACAGCGGGTCGCTCCAGATCTGGCGCATCCGGGAAATTGCGTTGGATACCGCCGGCTGGGTCATGGCCAGACGCTCGGCGGCTCGGGTCACCGAGCGCTCGGTCATGATGGCGTCGAAAATATAGAGGAGTTGCAGCTCCTGGGTTTTCATCGTGGGGTACCTGAATGATGGCAATGGACCCGGATAAGTCTGACGAGCATTGGCGGGCAGTGCAACCGGCACACAAAAACACCCTCCCATAGCAGGAGGGTGTTGATTCGAACCGGTGAGTTACAGGTTGCCTTTGACGAAGGCCCGCAACTGGCCCAGGGTACCGGCACCGGTCTGCCGGGCCACCACGCCGCCCTCGCGGAACAGCGCCAGGGTCGGAATGCTGCGGATTCCCATGCGAGCCGCCGTTTCCGGGCTGTCATCCACGTTGACCTTGGCCACTACCAGGTCATCGCCCAGTTCGTCGGCGATTTCTTCAAGCATGGGGCCAACGGTCTTGCAGGGGCCGCACCAGGGTGCCCAGAAATCGACCAGGACCGGCTTGTCGTTACGACCAACGGCCGCATCAAAGTTGCTGTCGTTTACTTCAACGATGTTGCTCATATCGTTTCTCCGTTTCCAGTAATGCCTGAGCCTAACCATGCGCCCTGCTCTTGCTGAAAACCAATTGTTCAGCGGTATACATGGTATTTCCCGGGGTGATGTACACCGGTTGTCAGTGACTGCCAAAGCGCTTGCTCAGCACCAGTCCGCCCCAGGCCAGGGTGCGATCACCGGTACCGTTCTTGATTTCGGAGCTCTGCACACGCAACACGTAGCTTAGCTCCATGTTGTCCCAGAGCGTGTAGGTGTAACCGGCCCAGACTTCCGCTAGCAGTACATTCAGATCATTGGCACTGAGTTCGTGATCAGAATCCCGGAACTGACCCTGCAGGAAAGCGTTGTAGGCTCTGGCCTTCACCGACAGGCCACCCCAGAAGTAGTTCTCCCGACCGCCAACCGCGGAGACGCTGGGCGCCCGCTCACCGTAGGCCATCAATTCCGGGTTGAAGCGGTTATCCGGCGACGAAATCAGCCCTCCCCGGAACACCAGGGCGGCGCCAAATTCAGTGAGGTATCCGACGCTCCCAAAGTAGGTCACCTTGAACTTGCTGCCCGGCTCACTGCCATCCAGGTACTGGTGGTAGGCCGCGTGGTACCGCAAGGTAGGCTCGCCCCCTTCGGAGATCTGGTGATCCCAGCCTTCGGGCTTGTCACTGCCGGTGGCCTTGTGAATCGCATTCTGACTGTGCTCAAACAGGTCTAAGCCCAGGGCACCAACGGTCAGCGAGGTGGTCCATCCCGAGGTGCCACCGGCTGACTGATAACTGCGGCTCGTGGACAGATACACCAGGCTGCTGTACGGTCGGTCGCTCCTGTCGATACCTTGCTCCGTAATCTCCTCGGGGGTAAAGCCGTAGGCACCGAACTCCACCGAGGTGTTCTCAGGCTGGTCCGGCAGCCGGCCAAAACTGCCAACCAGGCCCTGGTCGATCGCTCCCACCGCGCGGGAAACCAGGCTGTTGTTCAGCGCCTCGGAGTTGGAGGAATAGGTTATGGCGACCCCGGCTGTGTAGTCCCGGTCGGTCCGGGTCGGGGCGAACAGATCGTTATCAATAGACAGTGCAATGGCGGAAGCGGACTCACCAGCCAGGCTGACAGACGACGCCACAGCAAAACCGAGTGCAAGAGCGAGTGAAAGGGAACGCATGGCCAACTCCAGTGCTTCAATTGTGTGGATCAAGTTGGCGGCTATTTTTCGGATGACGGGCGCGGCAGACTAATCAAGAGATGGTATTCTCAACATCACAGATAGTGATGCATAGGTACTTATACCGCCTTTTTCAGGCTTATTCCCTGAGCCTCCCTTCTAAGAAGAATTATAGAAATCACACCTTAACTAATGATGTATAGATATTTTTTATTTTTAATCGTGGAATCCTAAAACGTTTCGGTGAACGTTTCGGCAGCAAAAAACGGTTTATTATAATTTGAGATGATGTGTTCCATATTGTTTCGGAATTATTCAGGTCGCCTCCCCAGCCCCATACTTCTCCCCATCAACTGCCGACCACCCAGGCAGTTCCGATGAAAGCGTTGACTCATTCAAACTCAGGAGAAGATGTTATGCGTAAAGTTGCACTGCTAACCCTCGCCTCACTCATCGCGGTAGCGGCTATTCCTGCCCACGCGACTCTGGCAGATCGCAAATCCGATGAACCGGGCGTCGAAGCCCCTCAGCCGGCCCCCTATAGCGGACAGGTTGTTATCCGCGGCGAAGTGAAGTCCGAAAGCCACGGTTAAGCTTTAGCTGCTTCATTTGCGTCTTGGCACCAGGGACGGTGCGTTTTTGGCTTCGAAGCAACGCGTAAGCCTCACGGGGCAAACGTCAGCGCGGTACCGAACCAAGCCAAACTCTGGCATAGCCATCGTTCCCATTTGACACTTTCCCATGCTGGCACCAAGCTCCAAGAACACCACTTAATTGAACTCAAGTCCGGAGCTGACCATGAGCAATCTCGCGCCCGACACTGAACTGGATTGCCCCATTACCGATGAATGTGGCGCTATAGTCCAGCTTCTTCATCCCAGAAACCGTGACCTCGGGGGCTTTTCGGTAAGGCGGGTTCTGCCGGTAATTGGCCGGAAAATGATCGGGCCATGGATCTTTTTTGATCATATGGGGCCGGCCCATTTTGCGGCCGGGGATGGCATTAACGTGCGCCCTCACCCCCATATTGGCATTGCGACCGTTACCTACCTGTTTGAAGGTGAAATCCTGCACCGTGATTCGCTGGGCAGTCAGCAACCGATCCGCCCCGGGGATATCAACCTGATGGTGGCCGGGCGCGGGATTGTTCATTCGGAGCGGGAGCGCCCGGAAATCACAGCCTCCGACCACACGCTCCACGGATTGCAATTGTGGCTGGCGCTGCCCGAGGCAGACGAAGAAACAGAACCGGCGTTCTATCACTATCCCGGCGACACAGTGCCATCAGTTTCCGTGGATGGCGTTCAGGTACAGGTAATGATGGGAACCGCTTTCGGTGCCGCGTCGCCGGTCAAGACCTTTGCCGGTACCCTGTACATTGAGGCATGGTTGAAACCGGGGCAGAAACTGACTCTGCCTGATGCCGAGGAACGAGGGTTGTACGTTGCCAAGGGGAAGCTGCGGGCAGGCGGAACGGAGGTGCCTGAATATTCCATGGCCGTTTTGGCGGCTCACGAGGGCGTTACGGTTGAAGCGATCGAAGACACCCGGCTCGCCCTTGTTGGCGGCGAACCACTGGGTCGACGGTTTATTGAATGGAATTTTGTGTCCAGCCGTAAGGAGCGTATCGAACAGGCCAAGGATGACTGGCAGAACCGGCGTTTTCCCATCGTGCCTGGCGATAAAGAAGACTATATCCCGTTACCTGGCTAGAACCATCGCCCAACACGTGAGGTGTACTGGGTGTAATCGTCCCCGAATAATGCCCGCATATGACGTTCCTCGGGTTTAATCTGGAAGCGATTCATGTACAGCATGAACAGCGGGAGTAACAGCGCGGCAAATACGCTGCCCAGATACAGGCTCCACGCAATAAGCATCAGCAGAAATCCGAGGTACATGGGATTGCGGGTGTAACGGTAAATCCCGTCAACCACCAGGCTGGCAGACTGATGGGGCGTGCGAGGATCAACGGTGGTGCCTGCTGCACGAAATGCCAGAACGCCGGCCAGGGCAATACCTGCGCCAGCCAGGACCATGAAGGTGCACAGAATCAGCCTGCCCGGAACAGTAAAGTAGCCAGCCGGCAACAGCCTCGAAATAGCCCACATGGCCGCCCCAAAAAGGATAACCAGAACAACGGGCGGAACCTTGAGTTCAAGTGCTTTCACTATTTGTGTTCGCTCCTGAGAACGTTTGGCTACACTGGTATCTCTGACTGGATGCCCAAGGCTGAGTTTACGGCGTCCCGAATCTCGCGATACCGCTCCGGATTGCTGATCAGTGTATCCAGATTGTCCTCAGGGAACATCTCTTTCAGCTTGGATCTGGCCGATTCTCCGGCAAATACCGCCGGGAACAATTGCTCCAGGGCACGCAGCATCACCTCAGGTGACACCGAGGCGCCAGGCGACGCCCCAAGTATTGTGCCGTAGGTTTTATCCTTCGACACGATAATCTCTGTGCCCATCTGCAAGTCACCGTCCTTGATGATCTGTACCCGCTGCCCCGCCTCGATGGGCTTCCAGTCAAACTTCTGGCTCAGGCCGGGGGCAAACTTGTCGAGGGCCGCCAACATACTTTTATCGCCTTTGAAAGTTTCGGAGATCAGGTACTTGACCAGCGGGAAATGCTCAAGGGCCACATTCAGCAGTCCCGGAATATCGTGCAGCCGCATGGCCCGGAGGTAATCGAATAAGCCTCTGCCCTTTTCCAATACTGGCTTGAACGAAGCGAACGGGCCAAACAGGAGGTAGTGCTGGCCATCAGCCACCCGTAAATCCAGATGCGGTACCGACATGGGCGGGGCCCCGACCTCCGCTTTGCCATAGGTTTTGGCCCGGTACTGGTCGGCCTGCTCCGGGGTAATCCTGGCCTGCAGAAAACGCCCGCCCACGGGAAAGCCGGTAAACCGGCGAGCGAAAGGTAGATGGCTCTTCTTCAGAATCGGAAAGGCTCCCCCGCCGGCTCCCACAAACAGAACGTCCGCGCGGTGTTGCACCGGCTCGCCCCGGGTTTGGGTTTCCACCAACCAACTCCCTGCCGGGCTGCGATGCACTCGCTTAACATGCACACCGTATTCGACCTTTACACCCAGCTGGTTCACGGCGTATTCCGCCATCAGCTCAGTCAAGGCGCCAAAGTTGACGTCGGTGCCCGTTTCGATAACGGTAGCGGCCATTTTCTCATCGCGTGCGCGGCCTTCCATGGTGAAGGGAATCCAGCTTTTGATTTCATCAAAGTCTTCGGAGTAACGCATATGTTCAAAGAAATGATGGGCCGACATTTCTTTGAATCGTAGTTTCAACTCCTCGATGGAGGATTCAGATACGATGGTGCAATGCTTGGTCTGGTTGATAAAGCTGGTTGGCTCTTTAATAGCGCCTTTATCAACCAGGTAAGCCCAGAACTGTTTGGCAACGTTAAACTGGGCGTGAATTTTCAGGGCTTTCTCAACGGAAATAACCTCTTCATCCACCGGCGTGTAGTTGAGCTCGCAGTTGGCTTCGTGACCGGTGCCGGCATTGTTAAATACCCAGGAGTTGCCCGCCCCTGCGCGGTCCAGGCGTTCCAGAATGGTTACGTCCAACTCCGGGGCCAGTTCCTTTGCCAGGATGGCAAACGTCGTTCCCATAATGCCTGCGCCGATGATGGTTACTTTCATAGAGATAGCCGCCAGTGTCCGTTTGAGTGTCTTTAACTGAAATATCTTCCCAGAACATAACATAATTCCAGAGGGCTCGATAACGGGATCAGAATAGGCTACTATGGGACTGTATATTTATACAGTCATCCATAAACAGCGAGGAATCTTCTTAATGGCTGTTCAATCTTTGTTCTACTCAGACCGCGACGGACTCGAAATGGCACTCAAGAATCCCGACTCGATGCTTTTCACTTCCAAAGCCGAAGCTGATGCCCGCGATAAAATGCTGGAGCTGTCGGAGAATATCCAGCTCTGGTTTGAGAAGAAAATCCCGGATATGCCGGAGCAACTGGTGGAGCAGTGCGCCCTGCTGATTGCCGAGAACAAGGATCTGTTCCAGAAAGCACTGAAGAAGCCGGAGATCCTGGCCGAAGCCGAGACTCCGGCTGACTAGAGGCGAACGCCTGGGCCGCCCCCAGTCGGGAATCCCCTATTTTTCCTTGGGTGGTATTGATTCGTACACTGGTCTGAAAATCGATGTTAACGTAACAACTCCCGTACCACGGAATACCATTCAGCAAGGAGTCTCTAATGGCAAATACCCGCGCATACGCTGCATCAAGCCCAACGTCCGGCCTGGCGCCCTACTCCTTTGACCGGCGCGAGCTGAGACCAGACGACGTTGCTATTGAGATTGATTACTGCGGCGTTTGCCACAGTGACCTGCACACGGTCGAGAACGACTGGGGCGGCTCTCAGTATCCCGTTGTTCCTGGCCACGAAATCATTGGCCGTGTAACCGCCATAGGCCGGGATGTTACCCGCTACCAGCCCGGTGATCTGGTGGGTGTAGGCTGCATGGTTGATAGCTGTCGCACGTGTTCAGCCTGCGATTCCGGGCTGGAGCAATACTGTATTGAAGGCTCCACCATGACCTACGGCAGCCTGGATCGCCACGATGGCACCGTCACCCATGGCGGTTACTCAGAGAGAATCGTGGTAAGCGATCGTTTCGTGGTTCGGGTGCCGGAAAATCTTGACCCGGCCAGCGCGGCACCGCTCCTGTGTGCCGGTATCACCACTTACTCTCCGCTCAAGCACTTCAAAGTTGGCAAGGGCCACAAAGTGGGCGTTCTTGGCATGGGTGGCCTGGGCCACATGGGTGTGAAGCTGGCCAAGGCCATGGGAGCGGAAGTCACCATCTTCACCCGTTCAGAAAGCAAAGTGGCGGAGGCGAAGAAGCAGGGTGCTGATCACGTCATAATTTCCACAGACAAGGCGCAGATGAAGGCCGCTGCGGATTCATTCGACTTCCTGCTCGACACCATTCCCGTGGCCCATGATCTCAACCCTTACCTGAAGTGCCTGAAATACGATGGCACCCATATTCTGGTAGGGCTGCTGACGCCTGTGGAGCCCGCACTCCAGGCGGGACTGTTGGTAACCAAGCGGCGGGTGGTTGCCGGTTCGCTGATCGGCGGTATGCCGGAAACCCAGGAAATGCTGGATTTCTGCGCGGAACACAACATTACCTGCGACGTTGAAATGCTGGACATCCGCAATATCAATGACGCCTACGAGCGACTGAAAAAGAGTGATGTGAAGTACCGCTTCGTGATCGATATGGACACGCTCAAGCAAGGCTGATTACCACCCGTTAACACCCCGGGTTGGCATTGTGTCGCCCGGGTGGTCTTTGACAATCCGCTAATAACCATTCCGGTTGCAAAGGGTTAGCATGGGTCTATTGTTATCGTAATCGACCCTGGACACAGCGCATGACTTTTGCACGCATTGCCGGAACCGGCTCCTACCTGCCGGACAACATCGTTACCAATCGCGACCTTGAACAGAAGGTGGATACTTCTGATCAATGGATTCGTGAGCGCACCGGCATTGAACAACGTCACATCGCCCTGCCCGGCCAGTCCACTGTGGATCTGGCAGAGCAAGCCGCACTGCGGGCCATCGAAGCCGCCGGCATTGAGGTAACGGATATTGACCTTATTGTTTTTGCCACCACCACCCCGGATAAGGTTTTTCCGAGCTGTGCCTGTATTCTCCAGGCCAGGCTGGGTATTCAGGGTTGCCCGGCCTTTGATATCCAGGCGGTATGCAGCGGTTTTGTCTATGCCCTGGCAACCGCTGAGAAATTCATAAAAACCGGCACCAGTAAGAAGGCACTGGTCATTGGCGCTGAGGTGTTCTCCAGAATCATCAATTGGGAAGACCGGGGCACCTGCATCCTGTTCGGCGATGGTGCCGGTGCGGTAATTCTTGAGGCCAACGAAGAAACCGGAATTTTGTCGACTCACCTCCACGCTGATGGCCGCTACGAGGATCTGCTACACGTTCCTTGCGGCGTATCTAACCACTTCGATGCCATCAAGGCAGGCAATGCGTTTGTAGAAATGAAAGGTAACGAGGTGTTCAAGGTTGCCGTAAACACCCTTGGGCAGATTGTCGATGAAACCCTGCAGGCCAACCAGATGCGAAAATCCGACATCGACTGGCTGGTACCACATCAGGCAAACCTGCGTATTATTGCCGCCACGGCCCGCAAACTGGATATGTCCATGGACCAGGTTGTGGTGACTGTTAATCGCCATGGCAACACCTCCGCAGCGTCCATTCCCCTGGCGCTGGATGAGGCCGTTCGGGATGGACGTATCAAACGGGGTGAAACCGTTCTGCTGGAGGCCTTCGGCGGAGGGTTCACCTGGGGCTCCGCATTGCTGAAATACTGATCAGGCACGGTGCTCTCATTCCCGAAAGCGCTATTATTATTTTCTTTTAGTATTTTTGGTTCTTAAAAAACTTTGTTAGATTACTTCTCAGATTCACCATTTCCGGTTCTGAGGAGCGTCTGATGA
This sequence comes from Marinobacter sp. GH_1, assembly GCF_048595985.1. NCBI lineage: Bacteria > Pseudomonadati > Pseudomonadota > Gammaproteobacteria > Pseudomonadales > Marinobacteraceae > Marinobacter > Marinobacter sp. GH_1. Next base: position 2,258,985 of record NZ_CP184460.1, read on the forward strand.
AACAACTGTTTAAAGGATTTGCGCTGGGCGCAGCCCTGCTCTCCGCCCAGCCAGCGCTGGCGGCTGATCGCGAGCTTCTCAATACTTCCTATGACATCGCTCGGGAACTGTTCGCGGCCTACAACGTGGAGTTCCAGAAGTACTGGCAGGAAAAAACCGGTGAAACGGTCAATATTCGCCAGTCCCACGCTGGCTCCTCACGCCAGGCACAAGCCATTATCCAGGGCCTCAAGGCAGACGTAGCCACCTTTAACCAGGTTACCGATATTGACATCCTGCACGAACGCGGTCGCCTGATCCCGGAAAACTGGGCAGAGCGTTTGCCAAACAACAGCTCCCCCTACTATTCCACCATGGCGTTCCTGGTACGCAAGGACAACCCGAAGAACATCCAGAACTGGGATGACCTGGTTCGTGATGATGTTGCCCTGGTCATGCCGAATCCGAAAACCTCCGGCAATGGCCGTTACACCTATCTGGCCGCACTGGGATACGCCCAGGATGCCTTCGGTGACGACGAAGCAAAGATTGACCAGTTCCTGGCAGACTTCCTGGGCCGTGTCCGGGTGTTTGACAGCGGCGGCCGTGGCGCCACCACCACCTTTGTTGAGCGCGGCATTGGCGACGTACTGCTGACCTTTGAATCGGAGGTTCTGAACATCGCCGATCGTTTCGAGAACGGCGAATATGAAGTTATCACCCCCAAGGTCAGTTTTCTTGCAGAATTCCCGGTCACCTGGATTGACGATTACACCCGCCAGAACGGCACCGAGGAACTGGCAAAAGAGTACCTGAGCCATCTTTACTCTGAAGACTCCCAACGCTTGCTGGCCGGCTTTAACTACCGGGTTCACAACGAAACGGTGATCGAAGAGAACGCAGACCGGTTCCGTGAGCTGAAGTTGAAATCCATCGATGAGATTACTGGTGGCTGGGAAAACGCCATGACCAGGCATTTCAGCAGCGGTGGCAAACTCGACCAGTTACAGCGGCGTCGGTAAGAGGCTGAGATGTCTGCTCCCGCTCAAATGAGCGCCGCCCCAGCGCGGCGCTTTTCAGGTCGTAGCAAACGGGTATTGCCGGGGTTCGGTTTGAGCCTCGGCATTTCGCTGTTTTTCGTCAGCCTGGTTTTGTTGCTCCCGTTATCTGGCCTGGTGGTGGAAACATCCGGCATGACCTGGGACCAGTTCTGGTTCACGATCACCGATCCCCGGGTGGTTGAATCCTACAAGGTGACGTTATGGACGGCCCTGGCCGCATCGCTGTTTAACGGTGTCTTTGGCTTGTTATTGGCCTGGGTTCTGGTGCGTTATGACTTCCCGGGCAAGCGCGTACTGGATGCCTTTGTCGACCTACCATTTGCGCTGCCTACCGCGGTTGCAGGTATTACCCTCGCTACCCTGTTTGCCCAAAACGGCTGGTACGGCCAGTGGCTGGCCAAGCTGGGCATTGAAGTGGCGTTCACCCCTTTGGGTATTGTGGTTGCCATGGCTTTCACCAGCATTCCCTTTGTGGTGCGCACTGTCCAGCCTGTGCTGGAGGAATTGTCACCGGCGGATGAGGAAGCCGCGGTCAGCCTCGGTGCTTCCGACGGCCGGGTGTTCCGCAAGGTCATCTTTCCGTCGTTGTGGCCTGCGCTGGTCACAGGCATTGCGCTCTCCTTCACCCGCAGCCTGGGTGAATTTGGCGCCATCATATTCATTGCCGGCAATACCCCCTACGTCAGCGAAGTCACCAGCCTGATGGTATTTATCCGGTTGCAGGAATACGACTACGCTGCGGCCAGCGCCATTGCCTCGGTTGTTCTGTTGGCCTCACTGGTACTGCTGTTTGCCATTAACCTCTGGCAGGGCCGATACCTGCGTCGTCTGGAGGGCCGATAGATGGCAGCTGAACATCATCGCGTCGGCGATCAACCCTGGGTGCGCCGCCTGCTCATTGGTACTGCGGTTCTGGTGTCGCTTGTTCTACTGGTGATTCCGGTGGTGGTCATTTTCTTCCAGGCCCTGAGTGCCGGCTGGAGCACCTTTACCGGTAACGTGCTGGACCAGTTCACCCTGCACGCCATCGGCCTGACCTTGCTGGTTGCAGCACTGACGGTGCCACTCAATCTCATCTTCGGTACTGCCCTCGCCTGGGCCGTTACCAGGTTCCGGTTTCCAGGCCGGAAACTGCTGGTGACCCTGATCGATATTCCCTTTGCCGTGTCACCGGTAATCGCCGGCTTGCTGTATCTATTGCTTTACGGCCGGAACGGTTGGCTCGGCGGCTGGCTGGCCACCCACGATGTCCAGTTGATGTTTGCCTGGCCGGGCATTGTCATGGTCACCGTATTTGTCACCTGCCCGTTCGTTGCCCGCGAGCTCATCCCGCTGATGCAACAGCAAGGCAGTGAGGAAGAAGAAGCCGGCGTGGTTCTGGGCGCTTCTGGCTGGCGTATTTTCCGGAAGATTACCCTGCCTAACATCAAGTGGGCGCTGATCTACGGCGTAGTACTGACCAATGCCCGCGCCGTGGGTGAATTCGGTGCCGTGTCTGTTGTTTCAGGCAATATTCGCGGTGAAACCAATACCTTACCGCTTCATGTTGAACTGCTTTATCAAGATTATAACGTGGTAGGCGCCTTCGCCAGTGCCGCCCTGCTGGCAACCATTGCCATCCTGACGTTAGTCGTTAAAGCCTTTGTAGAGTGGCGCCAATCCCGCCCAACGATCCTGACGCCCGAGAAAGGAGGTGTCTGATATGAGCATCACTATCGACCAGATTTCCAAAACCTTCGGCCGTTTCCAGGCGCTGAAAGACGTTTCGCTGGAGATTCCTGAAGGTAAACTGACCGCGCTTCTGGGGCCGTCCGGCTCGGGCAAAACCACGCTGCTGCGGATTATCGCCGGGCTTGAATCTTCGGACTCTGGCCGAATCCTGTTTGGCGGCGATGACGTCAGCAACCTGCACGTTCGGGATCGTAATATTGGCTTCGTGTTTCAGCACTACGCCCTGTTCCGTCACCTTACCGTGGCAGAGAACATTGCATTTGGCCTGGAGTCCCTGCCCCGCAAACAGCGGCCGACAAAATCCGAGATACGCCAGCGGGTGGCCAAACTGCTGGAGATGATCCAGTTACCGCAACTGGCTGACCGATATCCGGCGCAGTTGTCCGGTGGCCAGAAACAACGTGTGGCCCTGGCCAGGGCCCTGGCAACTCAGCCCCGTATACTGCTTCTGGACGAGCCCTTTGGCGCCCTGGATGCGAAAGTGCGCAAAGACCTGCGTCGCTGGTTACGGGCGCTGCATGACGAGTTTCATTTCACCAGCATCTTTGTCACCCATGACCAGGAAGAAGCCCTGGAGCTGTCCGATCAGGTGGTGGTCATGAGCCAGGGACAGGTGGAACAGGTTAACGAACCTACCGATCTGTATGCACGGCCCGAAAGCCGGTTTGTGTTCGACTTCCTGGGCCATGTCAATGTGATCTCCGGCGTCGTGAAACATCATAAGCTGGTTCAAGGGGATGCCTGGGTATCTCTGCCTGGGCAGAAGTCTGATCAGGAGGCGCAGCTGTACTTGCGCCCCCACGAGGTCCACCTTGCCCGGGCGCCAGCAATTCACGCCCGTTTACCGCTGCGTATCGAGGCCATCAGTCTGATTGGCTCGGAAGTGCGGATAGAGCTCGTGCCGGTGGGCTGGAACAGTGACGAGATCTGGGAAGTTGGCATGAGCCACAACGAATTCGCCCGCCACAATCCAAGCCGGGGTGAACTGTGGTACGCGGTACCAGACATCGGCCACCTGTTCGTCGCCGATAGTGCCCAGCCACGATCCGTCGACTGGGCTTATACCACAGCGGCTAACGCCAGTAATATGTAATTATCAGGCCGCCACCCAGCAGCCGTCGGAATACTGCTGCAGGCCGCTGTCATCCACCCGCCATAGCCAGAGCCACCGGTTTTCAACCAGGGCTCTGACGTCGTCCTGAGCCTGCAGCACTTGCTCAATTCGCTCTGCTGGCGCGTCGATCACCACGGTCAACCGCATGGGTTCGTGGCGCAAACGTTCACCATCGTGAACGGATTGCCAGGGTAATCCGATGCGAAGATCGGTGCCGTTGCCCTCGACAACCCCAATGTTGCCTCCCACAACCGAATGCAGCAGTTTGTTGCCCGCGCCATAGAGCGATGGCTGGGTAACCGATCCGAAATACTGCAGGTTGATCCAGTTTGCCACCACCATCGGCGCCGACATCAGCGCAGACAACACCGAACCTGTGTCGTCCAGTTCTGGTCTGTATTCGTGAAGGAAACACCGGCCGGCAAGATTGATTGAACGGCTGCGGTGGCGGGGCGCAATAATCATGGCGGCATTGTTTGCCAGCCCCCATTCAGGCCTGACCTCCGCCCAGTTTTGGGTACGCTTGTTGAGTTCTTTCAGGAGGCCCTCATCGGAATGACCATTCAAGCCGAGACTCCCTGCCCGCTCACGGCGCGTGGCCGCCGAGGCATTTTCAAAGCACTGCAATAGTTCATTGGCAATCCGTTGATGGCTGGCGGGTATGGCCGTTTCCCCCAGCAGGCGTACCTGGTCCGTCACTGTGCAGTGCTCCGCAGCCACAACCAGGGTGCTTTCCGGCAAGACAATCCCGCGCTCCGCCAGCCCGGCGCGCACACAGCGGTCGTTAAGCAACTGTGCGGCAATGCTGGCATTAACGTCGCCGTTTTTACCGCCGCAGGCTCCGCAGGCAAGTCCAGCCTGGTTCGGATTGTTATCGGTGTGAGCGCCATGGCCGACCAGCACCAGCAATGGTGCAAAGTCGCCAGTCAACGACATGGATCTCAGCAGTCCCTCAGCAAGGTTAACCCGCTCTGGATCTGATAAGGGATCTCCGCCATAGCGGTGGAACAGGCGGCCTTCCGGCGCCGTCTCCCTGGTTTTTCGGTTCTTGTGCAAGCCATCCCGAATCAGCTTCCATGCCCATGCCAGTCCGGTGGTTTCCACCAACGTAAAGGTTGAGAGGCTACCGTATTTCGCATGTCGAACCGTTTCCCGTACCTGTTCCCGTCCATCCAGCCGCCTGTTGCGCTCCAAGTCTGCCGAAAGACTGCCAAGGGTATCAACATAACGATAAGCCGGTGCCAGCAAACCCGGCAACCGGGCTTCATCGTCTGACGGGCCAAGTTTTTGATGCATCACGGGCAGCCCAAAGAACCCGGCAACACCAAGGGTGTCTATCTTTGCCGAAGCGCTTTCCAAGTGCCGCCTCAGCACCTCTGAGCGGACATCAATGCAGAACGCCGCCTGGACTTCAGGGATTCTGCTTGCCAATTCTTCGGGTTGTTTCGCCGGGCGCCGCAAGCAGTCCCTGAACTGGCGCTGCCATGCCATTTCATAGGCGCGATGCCAAACCCACACCAGTGCATCATCACCGTGAGCGTGCCTCGCCAGTTGCCCACCAGAGACCGCTTGTTGCCATTTATCCCGCTCATCGGCCGGTAGCGCAGACGCAGCCATCCACTCGCAAGCCAGTAACACAGTAGCTAACTGGTGGCAGAGGTGGGATGGCTGGCCGTCAAGGGACGCTCGCCAATCTTCACCGCGGCACCATGACGCCCAGCCCGGCAAATGCAGCAACAATGCATGTACCGCCGCCGTTAACTGATCTGGGGTATAAGGCAAGGCTTTAGCAAGAAAATCTGCAGCACTCTGCCAATCATCCGGAAGTTGTGCCGCCAGCGCTTTAGAAACCAGGCCCCGGGGACCGGCCATGGATAACCAGTAGCGATACAGGTCGGTACCCTTGGTATTCGTCAGCCATTGTCCCTGCCGATGATCAAAATACCGACCACAGAGCAGCCCGAGAAACTGCGTAGTCTGTGATAGCGCATCACCGTCACCCGATGGCTGAATGTGTGACAGCGCCAACCCCGGTTTCACATCACGTTGCCGTAACCGGGACAGCTGCTCAAGCAACAATTGCGTCGGCCTGTCTACCCCCTGCGCCTCGGCTGCAGCTATCAGGTCGCTCTCACGGATACGGCCGCCGTGCCAGGCCTCCAGATAGAATTCCGGCGCCATCAACATGCCCTGCCCCCTGCGGGAAACCAGTTCGATGGCGGCTTCCTCGATACCCTGATGCCTGTGGCCCCACCAGGGATTCACCGCTATCCACCGATCCAGAGGCCAGCTAGGGGCAATCCGCTCACAGGCCATAGCGACCTGATCAACAGCCTGGTTCTGACCAACATCCGGCACGCGTATGGTTGCACTCATGATGGTTCTCCTGAAGACAGAACGTAACGGGCTTTTTTCGTCTTTTCCGTGCCCCCCTGGAGCCATTGCCTGGCCCACCGTCGGGTAACCCGTTCGAACGGTTGATCAAGATACAGGCCCTGGCTGAGCGGCAGGTTCAACCGCTGCAACCAGGCCCAATCCGGCCGAAAAAGCACGAGTAATGACATCCCCGCCAGAAGACCCAGCATTACCCAGGCCACCACATTGGCCGCCGGCCAGAGCATAAAAGTATCTGCGCCCGTAACCGCAGGCCCCAGTACCAGGTGGAGAAGACCATATAGCGGTACCAGACTGATCGCCATGGCGACAACCAATACCCGGGCTCGGGCCGTGCTACCCGACGGAACTCCGAGAACCGATGCGGCAACTGCCAGCACCAGTAACGCCGCCAGTATCGCTTTGCCCTCCACAAGCTCGGGAAGCATCCACAGCATGGCTGCCGCCAAACCTGATGCCACGCCGGCAAGCACCAGCTGCGATGCCCCCGGTCGACCGGAGAAGTAGACCGCCGTGGCCTTTACCGTCCGGCCAGACGCCAGTAATGAGTGCGCTTTGTACAGTGAGTGGGCGAGCAAGTGCAGCAACGCCAGGGTGTAGGCACCCAGCGCAATCTCAAAGAGCATAAAACCCATCTGTGCGTTGGTGGACCAGACCAGCGCGTGTTTTACCGAGCTCTGAGTCATCATGGCAAACACCGCCACGATGGCGGTCACGCTGCCGGCGACAAGCAACAGGAAGTGGCCGGCTGTAAACCCTTCAAACACCGGGAACAGCCGCAGCCAGAGGAACCCGCCAAGGTTGATCACCCCGGCATGAAGCAGCGCCGATACCGGCGTAGGCGCTTCCATCACCCGGATCAACCAGCCGTGAAATGGAATCTGTGCGCATTTGAGAACGGCGGCGACGGCAAGCAGTACGGACGCGATCGTCAGCTCGGGGGACGACCCACCAATTTCCCTGGCCAATGAGTAGATTTCGGGGATATGAAAACTGCCGTAGTGGCGCCAGATAAACACCACAGCACCAATAATCGCCAGATCACCCAGGCGACTGGTAATGAACTTCTGTGCCGCGGCCAACCGGGCTTCCGACCGTTCCGGGTAGAGCGTCAGCAACTGGTGCAAGGCCAGGCTGACACCAATCCAGGCGAATGCCAGAACCAGCAGATGATTGGTGAATACCAACACCAGCACACTGGCCACTGTGGTGAGGAACCAGGGCAAGAACACCGGGAAGGCGGCATCGCCGCGCAGATAATCCCGGGAATAACGTAGAATCACCCAGGAGACAAAACTGACCATCAGCGCCATCCATACCGACAGGCCATCGGGATACAGCCCAAGGGGTGCACCCAATTCCGGCAATCGCGTATCCAGCCCGGCCGACTTCAGCAAAAGCAAAATGCCCACCACACCGGTGACCACAATCAGCGCTTTCAGCAAAAACTCCGCCAGGCGCCAACAATGGGCAATTCTGGTTTTTGATCGAGTCCAGTTGACGAAGCCGGCCAGCGCCAGGAGCAGGATCGGCAAGGCAATCCAGGTTGCTAGGGCGGAGGTAGAAAATAGGCTGGTAATTGTCGGCATAACGAACTCCTTTTGCGAACAGAGTTACTTTGCCGACTATCAATTCATAGATAAAATGGTTTATAACGATTAAATTGTTCTTAAAAAAAGAACAATGTCAAAATCCGGGAGTATCCGTGCGCCTGAACTATCACCATTTGTACTATTTCTGGAAAGTAGCCAGTACCGGCCATCTGACCCGAGCAGCGGATGCGTTGCATATCTCCCAGTCTGCGCTGTCCGGTCAGATCCGGAAACTCGAGGACAGTCTTGGCCATGAACTGTTCATCCGGGAGGGGCGACGGCTAAAACTATCCGAAGCCGGCCGCGTGGCCTTCACCTATGCGGAAGATATTTTTCGCCAGGGCGCGGAGCTGGAAGCCCTTTTCCGAACCGGGCGCCAGACCAATCGGGAGGTGCTCAAGGTTGGCGCGGTAGCGACTCTGTCAAGGAACTTCCAGGAAGGCTTCCTTCGGCCACTGCTCGGCCGCCAAGATCTGGGCCTCAAGCTCCAGAGCGGAAGCCTGGAAGATCTGCTACGACGACTATCGGCCCACCGTTTGGATCTTATTCTGTCCAATCAACCCGTTCACGGTGACGACGAAACCCCTTGGCTATCACGGCGTATTGCCAGGCAACCTGTCAGCATTATCGGGCCGGCGGCCGCCGAATCCCGGGTCGGCTTTCCTGACATGCTGCGTGACCAACCACTGATCGTTCCGGGCCAGGACAGCAATATCCGGCAGGCTTTTGATCAGCTGTGTGAGTACCACCAGATTCACCCGATTATTCTGGCTGAGGTGGACGACATGGCGATGATGCGCCTGCTGACTCGAGACAGCGGGCATTTCGCCATCCTGCCCCCGGTGGTTGTGCGCGACGAACTTCGCAAAGGCGAACTCAGGGATTACGGTGCGTTGCCGGGCGTGTTCGAAGAATTCTATGCCATTCGTATTCGCCGGCAATTTGAGTCTCCGGCCCTGCAGGAGCTAATGGCTCAACCTCCGGAACGACTATTGACCTTTCCGGACAATGATTCTGGTTGAACTGGTCTTTTGATGCGGCGCCGGGGCCGTTATAGTCATAGGGAGTAAAAATACAACAAGATCAGGAAGTAGCCATGACATCACGCGCCCCTCAAAAACCTTCTGTCATCATAATCGGCACCGGATTTGGCGGGCTCGGCATGGCTATTCAGCTAAAAAAAGCCGGCTATGAGCACATCACATTGCTGGAAAAAGAAGGTGCAGTTGGCGGAACCTGGCGAGACAACACCTACCCCGGCGCGGCCTGTGATGTTCAGTCGCACCTTTACTCCTACTCCTTTGAGCCCAAACACGACTGGAGCCGGAAGTTTGGCCTCCAGGCCGAAATACTCGGGTACATGGAGCATTGTGTTCACAAGTACGACCTGGCGCGCCATATTGAGTTCGACCGTGCCGTAGCCACGGCCAGCTTTGACAGCCAGTCGAATGAGTGGGTAGTGGGTACAGAATCGGGCCATGAATATCGCGCTGATGTGCTGATCACGGCTACCGGGCAGTTGAACCGCCCTGCCATACCCGCCATCCCCGGCATTGACCGTTTTAAGGGCACCTGCTTCCATTCTGCGCGCTGGAACCACGATTATGATGTGACCGGCAAGCGGGTTGCGGTGATCGGCACCGGCGCCAGCGCCATCCAGTTTGTTCCGGAAATTACTCCAAAAGTTGCAGCGCTGGACCTGTATCAACGCTCCGCTGCCTGGGTTCTGCCGAAAGCCGACCGCCCATTTACCGCGCTTGAGCAATCACTGTTCCAGAAACTGCCGGCCTGGGACAGGCTCTACAGGGCCATGATCTACTGGAAGAACGAGTCACGCGGGCTTGCTTTTACCAGGTTCAACCGGCTACTGGATATCTTTGCCCGACAGGCCAGGAAGGAAGCACAGACATGGGTGACCGACCCCCACAAACTGAAGCACATCATTCCGGACTATCGTATCGGCTGTAAACGGATTCTGATCTCCAACGACTGGTACCCGGCCATTAACCAGCCGCACCTGAATCTGATCACTGAGGGAATTTCTGAGATCGATGAAACCGGCGTTGTGACGGCCACCGGAGAACACCGTCCCGTCGACGCCATTATTTTCGGAACCGGCTTCAAGGCGACGGAGTTTTTGTCACCCATCAAGATCACTGGTCGTCAGGGTGTTGCGCTGAACGACGCCTGGGCAGACGGCAGTAAAGCGTTCAAAGGCATTACCGTGAATGGCTTTCCGAATCTGTTCATGCTGTATGGGCCCAACACCAATCTGGCCCACAATTCGATTCTGTTTATGCTGGAATCCCAGTTCCGCTATGTCATCAGCTCACTTGATTCCCTGGCCAGATACCCCGGGGCTGCCATGGAGGTGCGGGAAGACCGGCAATCCCGCTATTGCCAAGTGGTCCAGCACAGCCTTGAGAACAGCGTCTGGGATTCCGGATGCACCTCCTGGTATCTGGATGAACATGGCCGTAACACCATCAACTGGCCCGGGTTCACGTTCAGTTATCGCTTCTCTACCCGCGCTGCAGACACCGCTGATTACCAGTTTCTGGAGCCTGAAGCAGGCCGTTAGTCCTCTGCTGTACCCGCTCGGTTGCAGTTCAACGCTAAAGATAGGATGATTGATCGAGCTCTATGATTATTTTTCGCGCGCCCTGCTCTCCCCCAGCCTTGATGTGATTAACCGGCAGAACCAGCCATGAAATTTCGTCTCGATACGTTCACCCTTCTATTGCTCGGTGCCATCGTCCTGGCGTCGTTCCTGCCGGTTACCGGGCAAGCCGCGGACATGCTTGCCACCACCGGCACCATTGCTGTAGCCCTACTGTTCTTTTTCCATGGTGCAGCCCTATCCCGGCAGCAGATCATCGACGGCGCCACCCATTGGCGCCTGCACATCCTGATTACCGCCCTGACCTTCGTGTTCTTTCCCCTGGCAGTATTACCCATTAATGGGCTCAGCAACCTTGTGCCGGAATGGATGCCGAGGGATCTGGGGTTGGGATTTCTCTATCTGGGCGTACTTCCGTCAGCGGTGTCGTCGTCCATTGCCTACACCGCCATGGCCAGAGGCAATGTGCCTGCCGCCATATGCAGCGCTGCAGCGTCTAATGTGTTCGGAATGATGCTCACTCCGTTCCTGCTGCTTTTACTGGTTTCGACTTCGGGAACCGGGGAGTTTGCAGTGGCTGAGGCATTGAAAGACATTGTTCTGCAACTGTTGCTGCCCTTTGCTGTAGGGCATGCCTTCAGGCCAATGCTGGGAGGTTTTCTTTCACGCAATGAATCATTGATGGCTCGGTACGACCAGTGTGTCATCTGGATTATCGTCTATTCAGCATTCTCACACTCGGTGGTCAGCGGCCTATGGCAGAACCTGCCGCTTCAGGCCGTGGTGTTGACCATTCTTCTATGCGTCGGTTTGCTTGGGTTGTTCATGCTGGTGGCGATGGTGATGGTCAGAAAGCTGGGCCTCAGTCTGGAAGACGAAGCCGCGGTGGTGTTCTGTGGTTCGAAGAAAAGCCTGGCATCCGGTTTGCCAATGGCCAAAGTGCTGTTCTCTGGCCATCCGGGCTTCGGCATGATTGTGCTGCCGATCATGTGCTACAACCAGATTCAGGTCATCGTCGGGGCCATCCTGGCCCAGAAGTATCGAGCGAAAATCGATCGGGCGTCAGCCGCCCATGCCTCCGAATAGGGTTGCCAGGATAACCAGACCGACGATCCACCCAATAACGGCAGGCCAGAAATTCACCATCTGCGGTGGTTGGTCTGCCTGATCGGCACTGGCCTGCTCCCTGGACACCTCTTCATCCGGGTAATTTCGCGGGTCTGGTTCATGGCTTGCTTCCCGAACGCTGAACCAGTCAAACCAATCACCCAGAAACTGCGCCACCGGACGGGGAAAACTGCCGTTCTCTGCCATCGGGCGGATCTGGGGCTCAAGGCTTTTGGCGATTTCCCTGCGTAGCGGCAACTGGTCTGCAGGCGGTTCGCACAAGATGGCCTTCCAGATACCAGCATCCTGCTGGCGCTGGTTGTCGTTCATTAGGGCTTTAATCTGAATCACCACTTCGCGGACAACCTGGGCTTCGTGGGCGTCCAGCGCCCGCTCTGCGTTGCTCTCACCCCCGGATTCCTCAGTCTGCTCTCGGCCGACTTCTCGGGCGACTGGCTCAGGTTGGGTGGCAACGCTGGCAGCCGGCATGCCACCGGTCGCCTCCCTGAAAGCCTGCTCCAGCGCCTGGGCCTCGTTGTCCGAGGCAAATTTCATCTGGCGCTCGTAAGCCTGCCGAATGCGTTCGCGATCTCCGGTTGGCTCGATGCCAAGGATGTCCCAGCAATTCATAAAACAGTCACTCCGGATCTGTAAAATCTGTAATCTTTATAGAGACAAATCAATCGTTCTCCCCTAGGATTCAGGGAGAATCACAAAGAATCTGTCCGCTCGGCAAATTATAGAACGACACCCATGCGCATTACGAATTACCTGTCAGAAAATCGCGCTAACCGGCTCCGCATGCGCAGAACCTTCGGCCACTCCCTGCTTGCCTCAGCCATTTTCGCCCTGTCGATCAGCACTGCCGGTGCAGACACCAGTGTTCCTGAGTTCAGCAATGGACTGGTGGCGTTTGGCGATGACATTCCAGAGGTGCTAACCACCACCCGGCTGCGCCAGCCCAAAACCCGGGTTCCCGGAAGTACCACCGTGATCACCGGTGATATGATTCGGGACCTTGGCATTCAGAACCTGTACGAGGTGTTCCGCCTGGTTCCGGGCATGGTGGTCAATTTCGTTGGCAGCCACCAACCGGTTACCACCTACCATGGCACTGTGCATTATGAACAGCGCCGTATGCAGGTCCTGGTAGACGGCCGAACTGCGCATAAGGCAACCCTTTCCGATATGGACTGGGAAACCATGCCAGTACCACTGGACATGATTGAACGCATTGAAGTCGCTCGGGGGCCCAACTCAGCCGCCTATGGTATCAATGCCTTCCTGGGCACCATCAACATCATCACCCGGGACCCGGCCGATACTGCCGGAGTGGAAGCACGGGTGGTTCGGGGCTCTCGGGGGCACCTACGTACTTTTGGTTCAGTGGGTAATGCCGATCCGGATCTGGATTGGCGATTAACCTATGAAAAGCGCAAGTTTGATGGCTTCGACTACCAGGTAGACGGCGGCGAGCGCTTTCCATTCCACGATGGTCACGACATCAACTCCTTTACCTATGATTCCCGCGTCAAGATCAACGACCGCACGGATGTTGAGCTGCGGGGTGGCGTTGTGGATGGCATCAATTACCAGGACAAGCGCAAAAGCGGCGAGCTGAATCCAAACGAGAATCCGGATATTGATGTTCGGGACTACTACCTGCAATCCAAACTGAACGTGATTGCGTCCGAGCGCCATTTTTTCCATGTGATGGCCAGTGTTCAAAATTTTGACCGTCGGCAACAATACACCGTTGGCTTTCCGGATAGCACTGTGCAGTGCCTCAGAGACAACACACCGCTGTATCAGTACACCTATTTCCCGGATGGCAGTCGAGAACGGCTCTGCTTTGTAGACGGGGGTGGCGCGCCCGCCATTGCCCAGGTAGACGCGGATTCAGAGGATACCCGCCTGGAACTGGAGTTTCAGGACACCATTCTGCTCAGCGACGACCTGAGAATTGTGTCCGGCGCGGGATTCCGGAAAGATACCTTCCGCTCTGAAACCTATTTCAACGGCCGCGGTAACAATTACCAGTCCCGCTTCTTCGGCAACGTGGAGTATACGCCGATAAACTGGCTGACCCTTAACGCAGGCGGCAACTGGGAACGCACAAGCACAACAGACGATCACTACTTCTCACCTCGGTTGGCTGCTAATTTCACGCTCAACAGCCGGCACGCCCTCCGCTTTGTCTATTCCCAGGCGGTCAGAACCCCGGATGGTTTCGAGCAGAATCCGGACTGGGGCTACACCCTCCGCAATGTCCGCCCTGCTATTTATTCCGATCTTGAGGGCCGCAGGGTAACAACCGCGGATGCGTACGAAGACCTGGGGTGGCTTACGCTCGGCAAAGACCTGAGGGAAGAACGAATCATTTCCCGGGAAGTCAGCTACTTCGGCCAGTTCCCGCTGGAGCGGGCCATGCTGTCTCTGGAAGTGCGGGGCTTCAAGGATGAAATGCGCGACATGATCAGCGGTGTCATCCAACTCAAGGACTGGAGCATCGACAATAATGTTGCCGTTGATCAGCAAGGTTTTGAAGTGGAAGCGATGATTGAATACCCCGGCACAACCTTCCGTGCCAGCTACGGCTACCTGGATCAGGATACCTGGTACACCGGTCGGCCAATCATCAATCAGGACGGCGACCTTGATACCGGAAAACAGGAGCAGGCGGTCAGTTTGCTGACCCGGCTGTCTATAAGGCACTCCGGCAGTCTGGCGCTGATTCAGGATCTGCCCTGGGGTCTCAAGGCCTCATCGGCTTTCTACTGGGCGGACGAATTCAGGCGCAGTCAATTCGAGCGCATTGATGCAAGAGTTGTCAAGCGTTTCTATCAACCGCGCTATACGGCGGAAGTGGCCTTCACCATGCAACACTACCTCAACCGGGAACCGGAACTGAGCTCTGATAATAACATCAAGGACCACAATCAGTTCTTTGTGGAGGCGGGAGTCCGGTTCTGACACTATGCTAAAAGGATTGACCAACGGGATAGCACACCAATTGGGACGGTATGATCTCATCCAGACACTCTGTTACTGACCAGCCACGATTCCAGCAACGGTTCAGTGGATACCTGATGGCGCTGGCACTGATACTGTTGTTGCCATGGCCCAGCATTGTCTTCGGCCAAAACGGTCAGCCCGCGCTACCGAGTGTGTACATTGCTGGTTCGGGTAACACCGCCCTGGATCAACACGTGACCCGACTATTACGTTCAGAACTCGGAGAATCGGTTGAACTGGTATTTCTGTCAGAGGGCCAGGAAACTCTTGTATCGGCCAGCCCAGTGATCACCATTGGCCCGGCCGCATTCACTCGTATTCGTCAGATCAACAGGAACGCACAGATACTGGCATTGCTGGTAGAGCGCAAGTTTATCCAAGGCTATGTTAACCGCTCCCCTGGGCTGGTGTCTGCGGTGTTTTATGACGTTCCCCTGTTGCGGCAGGCACTGACCGGTAAAGCGATACTGCCTCAGTCCAAGCGCATTGCCTTGCTGGCTTCCACGGAGTCTGTCGAGATCTATGAAGATTTGATGGATCAGCTGGCGGAGTACAGTCTCGAAGCGCGCGTATTCGTCACGGATAGCGACGACCAGTTGATTCCTACCCTTATCAGGGCCCTGAACTACGGTGATTTTCTGCTCGCCGGCCCTGACGACGTCATCTACAACCCCAGAAATATCAAACATATTCTGCTGACCGCCTATCGGCGAAACCGTATCGTCATCGGGCCAAGCCAGGCCTATGTGAAAGCCGGAGTGCTGGCCTCAGGCTATGCCCCCTTCCCGGCCATGGCGGCGAAGGCTGGCGAGTTACTTCAGACATACTTTGATACAGGTAATTTTCCTGAACCCGTCTATCCAAATGAGTTTCGTGTGGAGGTCAATGAACAGGTGGCCCGATCACTCAATATCCCACTTCCCAGCCGTGAATGGATATCGAAATACCTGGACGACCTGATGCTTTCCAGCCAGGAGGATTCCGAATGAACAGGCAGAATGCATCCCTGTCCAGAAAACTTCTGTTGCTTGGCGCCCTGCCTGCGGTTGTCATGTTTGTTGCCCTAATGGCGTTTTTTACCTCGGCCCGGCTGGAGGACGCGCGTACCGACCTGGCTGAAAGCAGCCAGATGCTGGCGGACAGCCTGGCCCCGGCACTCGAGTACGCTGTGGTTTCCGGCAATATCGCGGCCCTTGAGCAGACACTGAATCAGTCGCTACGGCGTAGCAAAGCCGAGTGGATACGCGTAACCGATGTGGTCGGAAAAGAGCTCGGCTTTGTCAGCAATAGTCTTGACAGCTCCTCACAGCGACACCACAACTTCGATATTTACTCTGCGGAAATCCTTCAGGAACCCCTGGAACTTGGAGCAGGCACTGACTGGTTTAACCCCGGCTATGGGTTCAGTTCTGGTTCCTTGCGGGTTGGTGCAGTTGAAGTCGGTGTTGAACCGCGCGTGCTGGCTGATCGCCAGCAGAGTATTCTGTGGTCATCTAGCGCAGTTGGTGTCGCCATGCTGCTGTTCACCATCGTTCTGGTTAACCATTTCCTCAATAATATCCTGCAGCCCATTCGAAAGGTGGCGAGCCGCGTTGATCAACTGATTACCGGCGATTATGACTTACAGCCAGTTATCACCAAGGGAAACTCAAAAGAGATTGTCGCCATCCAGAAACAGCTGAACGAACTGGCGGGCCATCTGGAGAAGCTCCGAGCCACCCGCGACCAAACCCTGGCAGTGTCGGAAGAGGCCCGGGAAAAAGCTGAAATGGCAAGCCATGCCAAGTCGGAATTCCTTGCAACCATGAGCCACGAGCTCAGAACCCCGCTCAATGGGGTACTGGGAATGGTTGAGTTAATCCAGGAGGAACCGTTAACCAAGCGACAGCGGGATTACCTGGGCACTGCCCGGCAGGCGACAGAGGACCTGCTTACCGTCATTTCCGATATTCTCGATTATGCCCGCATGGACAGCGGCACTCTGGAACTGGAACACCAGGAGTTTGATCTAAGGTCCATTCTGGCCAACTGTGCGGCTTCCTATCGCCATGCAGCAGAGCAGCAAGGCCTGGCACTGGATATCAATTTTCTGGGAGACTGGCCAGACAAACCGGTGGTGGTTGGCGACGCACCTCGAGTCCGACAGATTCTGGCAGGGCTGCTGGATAATTCGATTAAATATACCGCGAACGGGTTTGTCAGTGTTCGCGCAAGTTGGTTATCGCTTGAGAGCGGCTGTGTGCTTTTCGGCTGTTCAGTCAGTGATTCCGGAGCGGGTATTCCCAGTGACCGCCTCCACAATATTTTCCACACATTCGAGCAAGTTGACTCCGGTAACACCCGTGCCCATGACGGCGCCGGACTGGGGCTCTCTCTGGTTCAGCGGTTGGTGGAACTGATGGGTGGCCATATTCAGGTGGAATCAGATTTCGGAGAGGGCTCCTCGTTCCGTTTTGAGCTGCCATTTGAGCTGGCGGATGCCCCGGCCACGGTTCAACCGGAGTTCACGGATATCCCGAGGGAGCAGTTGGGAAAAAAATCCTGGGCCCTGGTGGTCGAGGACAATGAGGTGAACCAGAAGGTCTCCACCACGCTGCTGAACAAGCTCGGTTTTGAAACCGATACCGCGAATAACGGCCAGGAAGCGGTCGACAAGGTAAAAAACAAACACGAAGGCTACGATGTCATCCTGATGGATTGCCAGATGCCGGTGATGGACGGCTACCAGGCAACCCGAATGATTCGCGAATGGGAACAGGGGAACGGCCAATGCGGTACGCCGATCATCGCCCTGACGGCTGATGTCTCAACAGAAACCGAGGCCAGCTGCCGGGCCAGCGGCATGAATGATTACATACCCAAGCCGGTACGCCGCGAGACGCTCAGGGAAGTACTAAGCCGCTGGATTCGATTGTAAAGAACCGGCGAGCTTACGCTACCGGTTCACGCATGGTGACAAATTCTTCCGCTGAGGTCGGGTGAATACCCATGGTTGAGTCAAACTGCGCCTTGGTGGCACCGGCCTTGATAGCAACGGCCAGCCCCTGAATGATCTCGCCGGCGTCTGGCCCCACCATATGAGCGCCGAGCACCTTGTCGGTCTCATCGTCCACCACCAGTTTCATCAGGCATCTCTCGTCCCGTCCGCTCAATGTGTATTTCATCGGTCGGAACTCTGAACGGTAAATGCGCAGCCTGTACCCGGCTTCCCTGGCCTCTTCCTCAGTCAGACCAACGGTACCGATATTCGGCTGGCAGAATACAGCGGTCGGAATAGCACTGTAATCCATATCGCCCTGACCGTCACCAAACAGCCGACGAGACAGCACCATGGCCTGGGCCAGTGCCACTGGAGTGAGCTGCGGTGTGCCGATGACATCGCCCAGCGCGGTGATTGAGGGTACGGAGGTCTGGAAGTGGTCATCCACAACGATGTGACCCGAAGCGTTGAGTTCAATACCCAGTTCTGTCAGCCCCAGACCATCAACCAGGGCTCTCCGGCCCGTTGCCGCCATCACAAGGCCCGTTTCAAGGCGTTCTCCATCAGACAACATAACCTGATAGTGGGCGCCCTGGGTCTCAATGGATTCGATGGTTGCGTTGAAACGCAAGTCGACGCCCTTTTTCCGCATTTCCTGCTCGGTGAACCGGCGCACATCGTTATCAAAGCCCCGCAGGAACAGATCCCCCCTGTACAACAGGGTGGTTTCCACCCCTAGCCCGGCCAGTATACCGGCGAACTCCACCGCAATATAACCACCACCCCAAACCACGGCATGACGGGGTAATTGCGGAAGGTAGAACATTTCGTTGGAGGTAAGGATGCAGTCTTTACCGGGAACATCCGGCACTACCGGCCAGCTTCCCGTCGCGACTGTGATGTGTTTTGCGCTATAGCTCCGCTCGCCTACCGTAACGGTATTGGCATCGCTGATGGTTGCCGTGCCATTGATGATCTCAACTCCGGCATTCTCGAGCAGGCGACCATAGATGCCATTCAGGCGCTCAATCTCAGCGTTTTTGTTTGCCACCAGAGTGGGCCAGTCGAAGCTGACCTGATCGAGCGGAACTCGCCAGCCATAGCCTGCTGCATCTTCCAGTTCGTCATGAACATGGGCGCCGTACACAAACAGTTTTTTCGGAACACAGCCAACGTTGACACAGGTGCCGCCCAGGTACCGGGACTCAACCACCGCAACCTTCGCGCCCCGCTGGGCTGAGATTCTCGCCAGGCGGACACCACCGGAACCGGCACCAATTACGATCAAATCAAAATCATGGCTGTCGGACACATTCACTCCTGATGACAAATTCTGTGTTAATGCGGCGTTGCCTCGTTCCGGGCGTCATTAGCTTCAGACCCAATTTCCCGGAACAGGACATGATCTTCAAAATCACCCAGGCGTATCTTGCCCAGGCTGCGGAAGCCCTCGGATTCGTAAAACGGCAGGTATCGGCTGTTACCGGTATCCAGTACCAGCCCCTTGCCCCGGGGATTTTCCTCACAAAGCTTCTCGACCGCTTTGAGCAAAACCCGACCATACCCCTGATTCTGGTATTTTGGGTTGACCCCCATCAAAGGCAACTGATGAGCCTGTGGGTGCGGCAACAGGTCGCGGATTTTCTGATGGTAATCCAGGTATCGGCGAGTCGAGGCAAAACCCGCGGTCAACACCATGCGAATTCGCCAGCTAAGCTGCTCGGCGAGGTTCATCCGGAGTTCCGGGTCGCCGATGAAGGCCACGGCAATCAGGGTATCCCCTTTCATCACACCAACGGCATCCTGATTGAGCTCAAGGTACAGGTCAATCAGTTCCCTGACTGTCGCTCTTACTCGCTGGTCGTAACCCGCCCGGCGATGATCAAACAGGTATTGGAACGTTGGATCTTCCCGGTACGCATGGCAAAGAATCGACTGGGCCTCGTTGCGGGCAGTCTCATCAAGACGAACCACGACAGCATCAGAATTATTATTGTTTTCCTGCTTATCACGCATTTACTCGCGCTCCTCCGGAATGACCGGTCAGCTTGGGGCATGCCCCTTTCAGATCGTCAGTGTCAGCCGCACGGATACCCGCCCCGGCTCATTTCCCCTGTCCATGGCAGCCTGATCCACAATCACCCCATGCCGGGCATCAAGCTGCTCCAGCCAGGCCGCTACCTCGGCAAACGGTGCGGCTTCAAGCCATACCCGGATGGCAGACTCGCCACTTGGCTCAAATCGCTGTAGCGAAAGCCCCGCTTCACCTGCGGAGCGGGTAACCAGGGCCATCAGTGCCCGACCGTCTTCAGGCTTGTCAACGCCGGCCCCGGCCGACGAACCGGAACCCGCACCACCAAGGCGACGAATGGTTGCCTGGTTTGCCTGCATCCAGGCCAGAAGTTGCTCGGCATTTTCACGACTGGCTTTCGCCTGGTTGCTGAAATCAGCCACAGGCCGCCAGATGCCAAAATAGAGAATGGCCAACAGCAAGGCAATGCCCAGCACCACCAGCGCCTGTCTATCCCGCACCGGCAGTTGATCGTATCTCGCGATAAGCTTACCGACCGCCGGCTGGTCTTTGATTCGTGCCCACATGGCGTTAGCCTCCCGAAACCGTCAACCGGCCACGGGAGCCGGAGCTTTCATTAACCACAGACCCAATCTGCGCACGCAATCCCTGATTGGCCAGGCCATTTCTCAGATTACTCATCCGTTCATAACTGTCGGCCCGAACGTCTACCACCAGCTCTCCCCTGTTCCGGCTGTAGTTAATGGAATTAAAGGTAACCGCCTGGGCATTCGCAACCCGGCTGTACTGATCTCCGATGTATTTCATCAGCGTGATGAAATCCATTTCTTCCCGGCCAGCGCCTGCCACCCTCAACTGACCCTCAATCACCCGGCGCACATTGCCCGCGTGGGTACGGCGGTCAGCCGGAAAAGCGTCACGGTAGATGGCCATCGCCTGGCTTTGCAGCTCCTCGGCCTCCTGGTTGTGATACACACCCATACCAATCTCAAGCCCCAGCTGAATCACAAACCAGACGGACGCAACCGCAATCAGTGGCTTCCAGGGCTTCAACGGGCTGCTGCCGCTCGTTTTAACGGAGAAGGCGCCCTGGCAGAGATTGATCGGGTGACACATTTGATGATGGTAGGACCACGCCAGCAGCTCCAGCGCCGTAAATTCCAGGGGCTTCTGCGCCAGATGTACCCGGCCATCGGCACCGCTCAGTTCCAACAATGCCGGCTGCCAGAGTTCCAGCTCGGGCTCGGTTCCATAAACCGTGACCGGTACCTCCGCGACCACCTCTTCAGTGGCTGGCGCTGCGAGGGTAACCCCCAACATGCCCAGGTTGGCGGTCTGCAGTCGCAGCCACTCGCCTCGATGACTTACCAGCATGACCCACTCGCCGTCGAGGCAGGCGGTCCAGCCGTTATCGGTTATCGGCAACAGGGAGGCGTCCGGGTAAATGGCATCCAGGCGCACGTGCTCCCAGCCTGTAAACAGCTCTAACCACTGCCCCATTTGGGATTGATCTATTGCCGCAACATGGTATCCATCCGAGGTATGACGGCCAAGCGCCAGGTGGACGCTCTCGATATCCTGGGCAATCTGTTCTTCCACCGCGTATGGCAACGCCTGGTGTACGAACCGGCTTTGCTTGGCGGGAATGTCAGCCAGGCAAAACAGGGCTTCGTCACCCGGAATAAGGCCGATCAGCAGCACTTTTTCCAATGCATTCTGGCCGAGTGTCTGCTCAATCGCATCCCGGGTATCTGCCGCACCACTGGCCTGGGTATCGCCACTGGCATCCTGTAAAAGCCAGCTGAACAGCTGTGATTCCGGGTTCTGGTCCAGGTCTGCGAAGGGCGGGACCGGCCGAACAAAAAGGCGGTAAGACATGGCTATCCTTCTGAGAATGTATAAGGCTCTTTGGTGATGCGATTCTTCTGCCCGGAATCCCTGTGAACCGTCCGGACTTCACCCTCCGGACTCCTGAATACCGTACTGACCATATTAACGACACGATTATCGTAGGTAATCCGTGAAACAACTTCAAAAAAACGGGTTTGCAAGGTCAACCCGGTGGTTTTCAGCCCCATGCCGGAAAACTCGGGCAAAGCGAGGAAATCCTGTAAATTCTCAAACCGCTCTTCTTCTCTCTTGGCCAGAACTGACTCTGCCTGAGCTTCCGTCATGTCATCGTGCAACGACATCAACACCGCGCCAGTGGCGGTATTCACATTGATCCCGATACCACTGACCGGCAGCGTACTGACATGAGGCCGGAGCGCCACATAGATTTCCTCGGTCATCCCATCGATCAGGCGTAATTCGGTGATTGACACAAACGGCTGATTGGCCGCCCGATACGCCGGCTCCGCTATCAGGTACTGGCCATCTTCGGCGCCATAGGCACTGATGGTCTGGTCATCTGCATCAATCCAGTCAATCAGTGCGTCGACTGAAACAGCGGTAATGCCGAGAGCCCGGAACAGCCGTACCAGTCTGTCGCGGGTCAAAGGGTCTACCTGGCCGTTTGGGGTAACCAGATCATTGAGGTTGATGCGCCCTGAAAGGTCATCTATCTGAACCTCCGCCACGCCGTTGTCGTCCAGTGGCAGGATGGCAGCATATTGAGCCCAGAATTCATCGGGGCTGTCCACCATCACGCCGTCCTCCCGGTCCTGCTCAAAATCGCGTACCAGAATCCGGCGGGCGAACTCTTCGGCGCCCAGTGCAATGCTGTGCCCCTGCTGCTGCGCCAGGTAATGCCCGGCCTTGAACACCTGAACACTTTGTTGCCTGCTCATGCCTGTGGCCAGCATCACCACCAGAGCCATGGCCAGCAGCACCATGATCAGCGCTACGCCCTGCTGTCCCGACGGCTTACTCTTGACCCGTTGCCGTGTCATGTGCCGGTACCTTGCTGGGTATCCTGAACTTCTTGAGATTCTTCTTCATCGGTATCCGAGTTGCCCGTTGCCTCCTGCTGCTGGTTAACCACGGCCTGTGCCTGGGCAAGGTCAAAGTCAGCCAGGGCAAAGGTTCTGACCAGTTCTCCGAATAGTTCATGCTCCAGAGTAATTTCAATGCCCCTCGGCATGGGCAGGACTGGCCTTGCACCGGGCGACAGGCTGGCGAGGTCCTGATCTGACGGCCAGTCGTCCTGCCAGTTGAGTTGACTGTTCAGAAAGCGAATTTCGAGCGACACCACGTTGTCCAGTAACAGCAGATCCTGGCTGTTATCTTCCTGCCCCTGGTCAACCGTCGGCCAGTAGCGGCGCCGGAGCTCGGTCCCGGTGTATTCCCAGGCAACCCGTTGCAGCCCACTGCGCCTCAGGCCAAGGGGGTTGCGCCAACCCTGGCGGGTTAATACCAGTTCAAAAGCGTCCTCACGACTGCTGAGTGCGGGCCGGAAGTCGCCGTAGACATCCCGAATCGGCCGGTTAACCAATTGGTTCAGGTCCCTCTCCAGCAGTAACATGGTTTTCTGGAGGTTTTCGAACTCGCCAGACACATCATTTACCCGGTCCCGCGCAGTCACCACGCCATTGATCACCTGCCATACGCCGAGGCCGATAACAGCGGTGATGGTCACCGCAATCAACACTTCCATCAAGGTAAAACCGGAACTGGTGTGAAGACCTGAATAGCCTGAACGGGAGTGCATCACTTCTCCCCAAGAAATGCTGACAGGGTATGCACCGGAACCGGATCGCCCCCACTGTCAGTGTAGCGGGCAACGGTTACTTCCACCCGACGCATGCTCGGCTCGGCGGTACCTTGAACAACCGTGGTGACCCGCCACCGGTACTGGCCGAAATCCTGATCATCGGAGTTTTCTGAAATGCCCGGCAACGCCTCTTGCAAACGGAGTTCATTAATCCGGTTATCGGCCACCCAGCCGGCCAGGGTTTTATCGCGAACCCGTTCGTAGCTTGCGATGTACTGGCTACCCACCTCCGCTGCGGCGGTGGCGATCAACCCGAACACCAGCAAGGTAACCAGCACTTCAAGCAGCGTGAAACCTCTGACTGTGTTTACCATGCCCCATCCTCACTGCCCGGCTTTCGCCATTGAAGCGGGGATACACCGTCAGATTCGATTACGTGCATGTCGTCGGTGTTGTTTCCGATGGTGAACTCAATAATAAAGGGTGTGGTTTCGCCACTGGAGAAAAACACCACATCCGGGCGCAGACGATCTTCTGCCGAGGTCAGGCGGGGCGCGTCGTTCTCAATGTAATCAGTGAGGGTTAGCCATTCAGGCAAGGGCCTGGCACGGAACAGCCGCTCCCCGGACAACTTCCATTCACCGGTGTCATCCTGATACGACACGAATCGGTAGTTGTCGTCCTCAATTAACAGCCCAAGCTCCAGATTGTTCAGGATCGCCTGTTCCGATGCGGTTTGCATCAGCAGGAACAGATCCTGAACGGTATTCTCCAACTCTCGCTTCTGGGAACTTCCGGCCATGTTGAACACCGCCAACGCGGCCAGAAGCCCGACAATAATCAGGACAACCAGAATTTCAATCAGCGTAAAACCGATTTGGTTCGCCCTGCGTTTCACAATCGATCAGTTCCCGGTATTCCAGACACTGATATCGGCAGCATCACCCTCGCCACCCTCCTGGCCGTCAGAGCCGAAGGAGTACAGATCGTAGGGACCCTCCGTTCCGGGGCTCACGTACTGGTACTCGTTACCCCAGGGATCTTCCGGGACGCTTTTCAGGTA
Source organism: Marinobacter sp. GH_1 (assembly GCF_048595985.1). Taxonomy (NCBI): domain Bacteria; kingdom Pseudomonadati; phylum Pseudomonadota; class Gammaproteobacteria; order Pseudomonadales; family Marinobacteraceae; genus Marinobacter; species Marinobacter sp. GH_1. The sequence goes on from NZ_CP184460.1 coordinate 2,283,325, forward strand.
GCCGTCTGGGTTCCAGTTACGGGGTTCCGGTGATCCGCTGGGCCGGCGCACCAACGCTTCCAGACCTTGCTGGGTAGACGGGTAATGGCTGTTATCCAGGCGATAGAGGTCCAGGGCGTTAGCGATATTGCTGAGCTGGGTTTCGGCTACCGTCACCTTCGCCTGGTCGCTACGGCCCATAATGTTGGGCGCCACAATCGCTACCAACAAGCCAAGAATGACCATCACTACCATGATTTCAATCAGCGTGAAGCCTTTGTTACGGGCCGGGTTCGGGTTCTGTTTCATACTCATTGTTCCACTCATCATTGACCTGGGTCTTGGGTTAATCCGTTTTCATGGCAGGCGTTAGCCCACGAGATTGCTCATGTTCAAAATGGGCAGCATGATCGCCAGTACGATGATCAGCACCACGACGCCCATCACCAGCAGCATCAACGGCTCAAACAGGCCGACAATGGCTGCAATCTTCGACTGCAGGGTGTTTTCCTGCATCCGGGCAGTGCGCTCCAACATGCCGTCCAGCTCACCACTGGCCTCACCACTGGCAATCATGTGCAACATCATTGGCGGAAAATAGCCGGTCTGGTCCAGCGACCGATGCAACGAGCCGCCCTCGCTGACTTTACGTGCCGCATCTTTCAGCTCTTTACGCAGGTAGTCGTTAGACAGTACCTCACCGGCGATTTTCATGGCCTCTACCAGTGGCACACCACTGGTGGTCAGGATGCTCAGGGTGCTTGCATAGCGCGCCGTGTTCACACCCCGAACCATGCCCGAGAACAACGGAAGATGTAATAACTGCTTGTGGAATTTCATCCGGAACCCGGGTTTGTTCAGGGCAACGCGGAAAGCAACCAGTGCCAACATCAACAGGATAAAGAGATAGACACCATAGGTGCCAAGAAATTCCGACACCGATAACATGGCCATGGTCAGCCCAGGCAAGTCCTGCCCCTGCCGCACAAACACCTCGATGATATCCGGCACCACGTAGGTCAGCAGGAAAACGACAATGGCGATTGCAACCACACTGAGAATGATCGGGTAGATCGCGGCCAACTGGATTTTTTGCCGGGCTTCCTGGCGGTTTTCGGTGTAGTCCGCCAGCCGGTTCAGTACCAGGTCCAAATGCCCGGCGTGTTCACCGGCAGCAACGGTGGAGCGATAAAGCCGGGGAAACGCCCTTGGAAACTCACCAAAACTGTCCGCCAGCGTGTAGCCTTCCATCACTTTGGCCCGAATGGCAATCAACATGCTACGGATACGGGGCTTGGTGGATTGCTGCGCGGCTGCACTGAGTGCCTGTTCGATGGGAATGCCTGACTGAATCAGTGTCGCCAGTTGGCGGGTGACCAGGGCAAGGTCCGCAGCACTCAGGGAGCCTCGATTACTGAACGGGTTAGTACGAGCCTGTTGTTTGTCAACGGCCGGTTCAACGGTCAGCGGGGTTAACCCTCTCTCCCGCAATTGCTGGCGCACGGCACGAGCAGCGTCCGCCTCCAGAACACCCTGTTTCTGCTTTCCCCGTTGGTCCAGCGCTTTGTAAACGTAGGCTGGCATGGATTACTGGCTCCGGTGGGTAACGCGCAGAACTTCTTCCACGGTGGTCGTGCCTTCCAGGATTTTTTTGACCCCGTCTGCGTGAATACTCGGACTGCGGAGGCGAGCAGCTTTCTCCAGGTCCATCTCCCCTGCTCGTTTGTGAATCAGCGTGCTGATTTCTTCGGTAATTTCCACCACCTCATAGATACCAATACGCCCACGGTATCCCAGCTGGTTACAGTGTTCACAGCCTTTCGCCCGATAAATGGTGGGCGGATTGGCCGGGTCCTGCTGCAGGAATTCGCAATGTTCTTCGGTCGGCGTATAGGGTTCGCGACAATGGGTACACAACACCCGCACCAGACGCTGGGCAACAATACCCACCAGGCTTGAGGAAATCAGGAAGGGTTCAATGCCCATATCCATCAAGCGGGTAATGGCACCCACTGCAGTATTGGTATGCAGGGTTGAGAGCACAAGGTGACCGGTCAGACTGGCCTGAACGGCAATCTCCGCGGTTTCCAGATCCCGGATCTCACCAATCATGACCACATCCGGGTCCTGGCGCAGGATAGCCCGAAGCCCCCGGGCGAAGGTCATATCCACCTTGGTGTTGACCTGGGTCTGGCCGATACCAGGCAGGTTGTATTCGATGGGGTCTTCGACAGTCAGAATATTGCGGCTTCGGTCGTTTATTTCCTGCAATGACGCATACAGGGTTGTCGACTTACCGGAACCGGTCGGGCCAGTAACCAGCAGAATTCCGTAAGGGCGGTAGATGAGTTTGCGCAGGATCTTCAGGTCATTTCCCGCCATGCCCAGGGATTCCAGCCGAATGGTACCCGCCTGTTTATCCAGCAAGCGCAGCACAACCCGCTCACCACTGGACGACGGCATGGTGGACACCCGGATATCCACTTCCCGGCCAGCAACCCGGAGCGCAATACGGCCATCCTGGGGCACCCGCTTTTCAGCGATATCCAGTTTTGCCATGACCTTGATGCGGGAAACCAGCAAAGGCGCCAGGGCCCTTTTGGGCTGAACCACCTCACGTAGCACGCCATCCACCCGGAAGCGCACCACCAGGTGTTTTTCATAGGTTTCGATATGAACGTCCGAAGCGTTGGTTTTCACTGCCTCGGTAAGAATGGCATTGATCAGGCGAATGATCGGGGCGTCGTCTTCCTGCTCCAGAAGATCTTCGGTCTCCGGCACAGAATCCGCCAGCGACGCCAGGTCCATGTCATCGCCAATACCCTCCACCATCTGCATGGCTTCGGCTGAATCATTCTGATAAGCAGCGTTCAGGGCCTGGTCAAAACGGTTTGCTTCAATTGTGGTAAAGCGGGCCCGACCACCACTGATCCGGTTTGCTTCAGCAAGTGCAGAGTGGGACGCACCCGGTCGCACCAGGATAATCGCTTCACCGTCTTCATTGCGGGTAAGAATGACACCGTTGCGCTTGGCAAAGGTGAACGGAAGACGGCCCAGCGGCGCATCCTGCGGCTGCATTTCAGTTTCGGTGGTCAAGGTCTTCCTCGTTGTTTCCGTCAGATCATTCATTATTCTTCTGGGACTTTCCGGCGCCGGAAAAATCCTTTAATTCTTTAGCCATACAAAGGCACTAAAAAAGGCTACCACAGGAATGGGAACCACTGAACAACTCTATACACTATACTGCCACTAATTCATTTCAGTCTGATAACCTGTGAGCTTTTTACGCCTACGATCATTCATTCAGGAAACCCGATGCTCGCTCTTGATCAAAGGATACCATTGTTACTTGCGGTGACTGCGGTTGTGGCCATGCTAGGGCTGACCACTTGGCAGGCATACCAGTTCTGGCAAAACGAGTCGCAGCGTACCCTGCCCCAGGTGCAGGTAGCAGGCAATGGAACGGACACAACAAGACAGAACGTGCCAGAGGTACAGCTGGCAAACCTGACCCTGTTCGGTGCAGCGACGGACACCGGTGGCGCTGTGGAGGTGGATACCGAAAATCTGCCAGAAACCAACCTCAGGCTTTCGCTGCGCGGTGTGTTGGCTGCTGACGGCGAGTTCCCGGGCAGCGCGCTGATTGAAGATGACAAGGGCAAGACCGAAGCTTACCTGGTGGGCAACGAGCTTCCCGGCAACGCCAAGCTACGCACCGTGTTCCCTAACCGGGTCATTATCGAGCGCGCCGGCAAACTCGAAAACCTCTATTTTCCGGAGCTTGATGATCGCTCAGGCGTTTCTCTGGCCAGCAGCAATGCAGAAGCACTCGACCAGGAGATACAGCAACGGCAAACACCGCAGCCTGCACAACGTGCATCATCCAGCGGCACGGCCACGCCAGCGGGCGAACAACAACGCAGAGAGGAGATCAGACAGCGACTGGAGCAGTTACGCCAACGGCTACAGAACAGTAATTGAGGCCTGATATGGCAACGGCAACCTGGTCTGCACGTCGCCATTCCATCCTCATCCCCCTGGTATTTGCTTTTTCCCTGGCGGGCGCCATTGAACTCAGTGACCGGCTGATGACCTACGTGCTGAGTGAATTCGGCCAGGAAGCCCATCAAAGGCTGCAAGACTGGCAGCGGCTGCATCAATTGGCCCGTAATGCCCCGATCGACCGACAGCTTCGCCTGGTCAATTCGTTCTTCAATCGGATCCCTTTCGTCAGTGACATCCAGCATTGGGGTGAAGAAGACTACTGGGCCACGCCCGTAGAATTGCTGACCACAAATGGTGGAGATTGCGAAGACTTCTCCATTGCCAAGTACCTGACACTCCGAGCCATGGGCGTTCCCGACGAAGAGCTGCGTATTGTCTATGTCAAAGCCCTGGAGCTGAACCAGGCCCACATGGTTCTGGCCTGGTACAAGACCCCGGACGCCGATCCGTTGATCCTCGACAACCTGATAAACGACATTAAACCTGCCTCTCAAAGAACTGATCTAGAACCCGTTTATAGCTTTAACGGTGAAGGCCTCTGGCTCAACCGTTCCACCGGGGAGCGGTCGAGGATTGGCGATGCTCAGAGGCTTGAGCACTGGCAGGACCTGAACAGACGGTTGACCGAGTCTCTGCGACATTGATGTTGCACCTGGCGCCAAATGACAAAGCCAATGTCGCACTCTGCCACTGGGTTTTGGCGCCAACGCTATAGAATGCCGACACTTTTCATGAAATCGGGAGTTGTGGTCGATGCGACGCTGGAATGGATGGGGTGATGATCAGTTCAACCTGGAGCTGCCTGCGCAGGGCCAGGCATTTCTTGAACAGCGAGTTGGTTCTGCCAATCCGTTACAGGATGCCACCCTGGAGAAGGTCTGCCTGAAGGTACCGGCCACACGCCTGCCTGCCGACGCCAAGGTTGATGATTTGATCGATACCAGCGCGGAGGTACGAGTGCGCCACGCCCGGGGCCAAAGCCTGGTGGACTGGCTCGCCCTTCGCAGTGGTGAGATCGGGACCTTTCCCGACGGGGTTGCATTTCCAGACTCCAATTCGGATGTTCGGGCCTTGCTGCGCTACGCCAACGACCACGACCTGCATCTGATTCCCTACGGTGGCGGCACCAGCGTGGCGGGGCACATCAACCCCATCGACCAGGGCAAACCGGTTCTGACCGTCAGCCTGGCCAAAATGAACCGCCTTCTGGACCTGGACCGGGAAAGTCAGCTGGCCACGTTTGGCGCCGGCACGCCGGGCCCCCTGGTCGAGGCGCAGTTACGTGCTCACGGCTATACCCTGGGCCACTTTCCCCAGTCCTTTGAACTCTCCACCATTGGCGGCTGGGTGGCCTCCCGCTCCAGTGGACAACAGTCCCTTCGCTACGGCCGAATTGAGCAGTTGTTTGCCGGAGGCCGAATCGAAACCCTGCAGGGCACGCTGGACCTGCCCACCCTGCCCGCATCCAGCGCCGGGCCGGATATCAGGGAGATGATTCTGGGCTCCGAAGGTCGTCTGGGGCTGATCACTGAGGTTAAAGCCCGTGTCAGCCACCTGGCTGACCAGGAAGCCTTCTATGTGGTGTTCTTCCCAGGCTGGGAACAGGCAAAAACGGCTTGCCGAAAACTGGTTCAGAACCGGATTCCCCTGTCCATGTTGCGGTTAAGCAACGCCATAGAAACCGAAACCCAACTGGCTTTGGCCGGCCACCCCCAACTGATCGGCATGCTTGAGAAATTCCTGTCGTTCCGTGGGGTACGCGAAGGTAAGTGCATGATGACCTTCGGCATTACCGGCAGCAAAGCCCAGTGTCGTTCTACCCTGGCTCAAGCCAGGAAAGTGTGCACTGCCCATGGTGGTGTTTATACAGGCACCAAACTTGGCACCAAGTGGGCTGAAAAGCGCTTCACCATGCCCTACTTCCGGGAGGCGCTCTGGCAAATGGGCTATGCGGTAGACACCCTGGAAACGGCGACAGACTGGGATAACGTCGATAACCTGCTCAATCGCATTGAGAGCAACCTGCGGGAGGGTCTCAGTAAGGACGGAGAAAGAACCCACGTGTTCACCCACCTGTCCCATTTTTACGGACAGGGTTGTTCCATCTACACAACCTATGTGTTCCGCGTAGCCGATACCTATCCGGAAACCGTTGCCCGATGGCAGCACCTGAAAAACACCACCTCGGAACTGATCGTCCGCAACCGGGGAACCATCAGCCACCAGCACGGGGTTGGCAAGGACCATGCCCCCTTCCTGCCGGTGGAAAAAGGTGAACTGGGCATGCACGCCATCCGTGCGCTGACCGATAGCTTTGACCCAGACGCCCGCCTCAATCCCAAAACCCTTCTGGACTGAGGTCGGTATGACACGACAGCAGATTCTCGCAGAACTGAAAAGCGGTGATGCCCGATTCGATGTGGTGATTGTCGGTGGCGGCATCACCGGCGCAGGTGCTGCCAGAGAAGCAGCCGGGAGCGGCCTGAGAACCCTTCTGGTGGAACAGAAAGACTTTGCCTGGGGCACCTCCAGCCGATCGTCAAAGATGGTTCATGGCGGATTACGCTACCTGGGCAGTGGCCATATTGGCCTGGCCCGGGATGCCGTCAGGGAGCGCCAGCGCATGATGGAGGAGGCCCCGGGGCTGGTTGACCCACTCCGGTTTGTCATGCCCCATTTCCGGGGCCAGTTCCCCGGCCCCCGACTGTTCCAGGCTTTGTTATCGGTATACGATCGGCTTGCCGGTGTGAGCAGCCGGCAACGCCTGACCGCCTCACAAAGCCAGCAATGGGCGCCCGGTCTGAGCCAGGCCGGGCTTCTGGGTGCCAGCCTGTTTACCGACGCCCTCACCGACGACGCCCGACTGGTGCAAAGGCTGATCGCCGAGGCGAGCCAGGACGGCGCCCTCTGCCTCAACTATGTATCCGCCAACCGGATCACCCGGAATGAGGCCGGCAGGGTTAATGGGGTTGTTCTGGTTCCGGAGGGGGAACCACTGCAAGCTGGCATTTCCGTATCAGCCAACACGGTTATCAATGCCACCGGTGCCTGGGCAGACAAACTGCAACAGCAGGGCCCTTCAGAACAACCGCTGAGTATTCGCCCGCTCAAGGGCAGCCACCTTGTCGTGCCCTGGCAACGGCTACCGGTAACCTGCGCTGTGTCTTTGTTCCATCCGGAGGACAAACGCCCGGTATTTGCCTTTCCGTGGGCCGGCACAACGGTACTGGGCACCACCGACCTGGACCATCCGGGAAGCCTGGACCAGGAGCCGGTTATTAACGAACAGGAGGTTCGCTACCTGTTGAAGGTGGCTGAACACCTTTTCCCCGGCGCCAGCCTGACCGCCCAGGATGTGATCTCCACCTGGGCTGGTGTCCGGCCCGTGGTGACGGATGGTCAGGGCAAGGCCCCCTCCCGTGAGAACCGTGAGCACGCCCTGCGCCGGGACAAGGGCCTGATCAGCGTCGCCGGTGGCAAACTCACGACCTTCCGACAGATTGCCCGGGAGGCTCTGGAAGCCGCGCTCGGGCCGGATGGCAGCCACAGGCTCCGGGCCGATGACCAGCCAGTGTTCACTCCACCGGCCGACCTTCCGCGACCCACTCAGGTTCGCCACCTGACCTGGCACCGTCTCAAGGGCTACTACGGACCGGCCCTGGGCGAACTGTGTCGCGATGCGGATTTCACTGAAATCGCCGATTCCAACGTGCTCTGGGCTGAACTGGAGTGGGCCTGCCAATCTGAGCAGGTACACCACCTGGATGACCTTTTACTTCGCCGAACCCGCCTGGGGCTTGTCTTCCCCGCCGGCGCCAGAGCCCTGCTGCCAGACATCCAGGAACGATGCCAACGCCGGTTGGGTTGGACTAACGACCACTGGCAACGGGAAGTGGAGCGCTACCTGTCGCTGTATCAGCAGGCTTATGCCCTGCCATCTGAGGGCAGGTAAACAGTATGGCCAACACACCGCTGATTCTGGCGATCGACAATGGCACTCAGAGCGTCCGGGCGCTGCTGTTTGACCAACAGGGCAATTTGCACGGCAAGGGCAAGCAGGAAATCGAACCCTACTTCTCAGAACACCCGGGCTGGGCCGAGCAGCATCCTGACTACTTCTGGCGCAATCTCGGGTTGGCCTGCCAGGCGCTCTGGCAAAGTACCGATGCGACACCGGACCAGGTCGCCGGCGTAACCGTGACGACCCAGAGGGGCACGGTAATCAACCTGGACAAACACGGGCAACCGTTGCGCCCGGCCATTATCTGGCTGGACCAACGCCATGCCCGGGTGGACGGCCCGTTAAAGGGCCCCTGGGGACTGTTGTTCAAACTGGCGAGACTGGAAGACACCATTGAGCGGTTCCGGGAGAAAACCCAGGCCAACTGGATTGCCCAGAACCAACCGGAACTCTGGGCACAAACCCACAAGTTTTTGTTGCTCTCCGGCTACCTGAATTACCGCCTGACTGGCGAGTACAAAGACTCCACCGGCAGCCAGGTGGGCTACCTGCCTTTTGACTACAAAAAACAGCAGTGGGCCGGTAACCGGGATTTCAAATGGCAGGCCATGCCAATCACCCGTGACATGCTGCCAGACCTGGTACGTCCCGGTGAAACCATCGGCCAACTGCTTCCCGACGCCGCCCACCACCTAGGCCTGCCAGCAGGCCTGCCAGTTATTGCGGCGGCGTCAGACAAGGCCTGCGAAATACTCGGCTCCGGCGGGCTCAGCCCGGACATCGGCTGCATGAGCTACGGGACCACCGCGACGATCAATACCACCAATCACCGTTACGTTGAGCCCACACGGTTTATGCCGCCTTATCCATCGGCCCTGCCCGGTCACTACTCAACGGAAGTGATGATTTACCGGGGCTTCTGGATGGTCAGCTGGTTCAAGAAAGAGTTTGGTTTGCGGGAGCAAAAGCTGGCCGAACAAAGGGGGATCGAACCGGAGGTCCTGTTCGATGAACTGGTCAATTCGGTACCGCCTGGCTCCATGGGCCTGATGCTGCAACCCTACTGGAGCCCGGGTGTGCGCCAGCCAGGCCCCGAAGCCAAGGGTTCGATCATCGGGTTCGGCGACGTCCATACTCGGGCACACCTGTATCGCGCCATTCTGGAAGGCCTTGCCTACGCACTCCGCGAAGGCAAGGAGCGGATCGAGAAACGCAGCGGTCAGAAAATTCGCCGGCTCAGGGTGGCCGGTGGCGGTTCACAAAGCGATGCTGCCATGCAGTTGACCGCCGATATTTTCGGACTGCCTGCCGAGCGACCGCACACCTATGAAACCTCCGGCCTGGGCGCGGCGATAGACGCCGCCGTGGGATTGGGGCTGCACCCGGATTTTGACACCGCAGTGCGGGAAATGACTCGTGTCGGCGAGGTATTCACCCCGTCTGAGCAAGCGACTGAACTCTACCAGCGCCTCTATTCCGAGGTGTATCTGGACATGTACCCAAGGTTACAACCGTTGTATCGGAAAATCAGGAGTATCACCGGCTACCCCAAGTAATGATTGACGAGCACAGAATGATGCATTTTCGCCATTTAGGTATATAATGGTGAAAAATGCACAAAGGAGCCCTAGCCATGAACGAGCCGGCTACCCTGGCCCCCCAAACCAGCGACAAAGCCCTGCTGGCCAAGGCCTTGCTGAACTCCGCCAAGGCGTTTGGTATTTCCCAGGCCGAAGCCGCCGCCATTGTTGGCCGCAATCGCAGCGGTTTGACCCGCGATGGCATCGATCCAGACAGCAAGGCGGGAGAACTGGCGCTGCTGTTCGTTCGCCTGTATCGGAGCGTTTACGCCCTGACCGGTGGCGACAACCAGGCCATGGCCCACTGGCTCAATACGCCAAATAATTACTTTCAGGACACCCCCAGGGATATGATTCAGTCAACGGAAGGGCTGGTCCGGGTGATTCATTATCTGGATGCCATGCGGGGAAGGATTTGAACTACAAGGAGCGTATTAAAAACACCCTGACGAACCTACAGGGGCAGGTCTTTCGGGTGGTTGAGAGTCAGGAAGACATCGCCACCACCCGAATCGTTGACAACATGCAGGAACAGGCGCGCCTGGAGCAACTGCTGGATGCCAGCAAACCGACGATCCCCGAGCAGGCCAGTAAACTGCACTACCTGCTGTCAACGCCCTTTCGATACCCGCCACTCAAATACGGCTCTCGGTTCGGCCGTAGCTTCGAACCCAGTCTTTTCTACGGCGCCATGAGCATTCCGACAGCCCTGGCAGAGACCGCTTTCTATCGGTTTGTGTTCACCAGCCACGTGTCAAAACCCTTCAAACGGCCGCTGACCACGCTGCACACGGTTTTCACCGCCCGTTTTCGTTCAAGCCACGGAGTGCGGCTTCAGGCCCCTGAGTGGCAGGACCTTCAAGAAACCCTGACCGACCCGGTCAGCTACCGGGAATCCCAGGCGCTGGGTAGCGACCTGCGCCAATGCGGCGCGGAAGCGTTTCAGTTTCTCTCTGCCCGGGCTCTTCAGGCCGGCTTGTACCAGCTACCCTGGCAACCTGAGCACGGAATGGACGGACTCAACGTGGCGCTGTTCAGCCCCCGGGCACTCCGGGACACGGCGCCGAAGTCGTACCACAAACTCATCGTCGCCACCTCAGACCAGCAAGTATCCATGAGTCTGACGCTGGCTGATGGCCGTAAGCAGGTTCACAACTTTGGCCGGGAAGCCTTTCTGGTAGAGGGTGTTATTCCTCAACCGGCCCTGTAGCCACCACCCCGTCATCGCGCTGCCAACCTCCGCCCAAAGCTTTGTAGAGGTCGACGGCGGCAATCAGTCGGTTCAGGCGCATCTGGCTGAGTTGCTGGCGAGCGTCGAACACATTGCGCTGGCTCTCCAGCAGGGTCAGCAGGTCATCTGCGCCCTCCCGATAACGGACTTCCGTCAGCCTGAGTGTTTCTTCAGCACGTGCCAGGATCTCTTGCAGGCGCTGCTCCTGAAGCTCAAACAGAGAATCCCGGTCAAGGGCATCGCCCACTTCCTGGAATGCCGTCAACAGACTGCCCCGATAGCCTTCGAGCAGGGCCACCCGCCGGGATTCCGAAATCGCCAGGGCGTTTAGCCTCTGGCCGCCATCAAACAACGACTGACTCAAACCCAACAGACCACTCACGCTTCGAGTCGGATCAGCAAGGCTGAGAAAACTGTCGGTGGATAACCGAACCGCTGCACTCAGGGAAACCGACGGCAACAGGGCTGCCCTGGCCTGTTCAATATCGGCGCTGGCAGCCACCAATCTTGCCTCCTGGGCGGCCAGGTCGGGTCGACGTGTGACCAGACTGGCCGGCGCCAGGGGACTGATCACCGGTATGCTTACCTCTGAGATATCGGCATCTGGATTGTCGCCCTCAAACGGTAATTCTCCAGTCAGCACCCGTAATGCTACCAGCCGTTGCCGGGCCTGGTATTCCAGTGGCGGCACCGCGTTACGCAGGCTCAATACCGAAGTTTGCTGGCGCGCCAGCTCAGCCCGACTGGCAGCACCATTGCGGAAGCGGGCCTCCACCAATGCCAGAGTACGCTCGCCAATCGCCAGGTTATTCCGTGCCACCTCTACCCTCTGCTGTAACTCCAGCCATTCAAACCAGGTGCTGGCGACCGATGCAATCAGGGTGATACGAGCTGCGTCGTAGTCAAACCGGGTGGCCTGGAAAGATGCCAGAGCTGCGCCTTCGACGGCAGACAACCGCCCCCAAAGATCCAGTTCATAGTCCACGGATAAGCCGGCACTGGTTGAACCCCCGGTGTTGGTATCACCACCGGAGGCCCGGGAAGCCTGCCGCCCGGTACTGGCCGTTGCCCCCACCGAGGGCAAGAGGCCAGCACCGGCGGACTGCAGCTGCAAATCGGCCTGAATGACGGACTGGGCAGTGGCCGCCAAGTCGGGGTTGGCCGCCAGGGCCTTGTCAATCAGCCGGTTCAAATTGTCATCATTGAAAGCCCGCCACCAGCTGGCATCGATGTCCTGCCCCTCATCGATTTGAGCGGACCATTGCTCCGGTGGAGTAACTGGCAAAGGCACCGGCTCCGGCGTGAACGTGGCGCACCCGCCAACCAGGAGAGCCGGCAGTAAAACCAATATTCGAGCGGTCATAGTCATAGTCTTATTCCGACGCCAGGGCATGGACCGGGTCCAGGTGAGCGGCTTTGCGGGCTGGCAGAAAACCGAAGATCAGCCCGGTGGCAAAGGCACAGGAGAACGCTAACACCATCGGCAACACGGTCATGTGGACCGGCGTGCCAAACGAGCCGATCAATTGGGTGGCGGTGATGCCCAGCGCGACACCGATCAGCCCACCAATGGCCGAGACCAGCCAGGCCTCGGTAAGAAACTGTTGCAGAATGTTCCAGGCCCGCGCTCCGGTGGCCATGCGAATGCCGATTTCCCGCGTGCGTTCGGTCACGCTCACCAGCATGATGTTCATTACACCGATGCCGCCGACCAGCAGCGAAATGGCCGCAATGGAGCCAAGCAGCCAGGTCAGGGTATTCTGGGTTTCAGAGATGGTGTCGATCAGCGACGCCATATTGCGGATGGTGAAATCCTCAATGCCACCATGCCTGGCCAGCAGGGTTTCGTGAATAATCGCCTCTATTTCGCTCATCCGGTCCAGATCAGCCACCGCCACGGTGATATTGCGCAGGTGGGTTTGGCCAAAAATACGCAAACTACCCGTTGTGTAAGGTACTAACACAACATCATCCTGATCCTGGCCCATGGGCGATGCGCCCTTCTCCCCCATCACGCCAATCACCTGGAACAGCACATTGTTCACCATCAGATGTTTGCCGAGCGGGCTTTCGCCGGGGAACAGTGTGTCGGCCGTCGTTTTGCCCAACACGGCTACTGCCGCATAGTTGAGCTCATCCTGTTCCGAAAAGAAGGTGCCTTCAATCACCGGCCACTGCCTGGCCACCGGAAACTGGTATGAGGTGGCGTTAATTTCTGCACGGTGGTCAAGGTTAAAGTACCGAAGCGTTTGCGAACCGGTGAGTTCAGGTATCGCTGCAAGAACCCCTTCTACTTCATTGATTGCGCGATAATCTTCGGGAGTTAACGTGGTCACCGACCAGCGGCCTCCTCGCTGATCCGGGCCGCCGGGGCGAATCAGCAACAAGTCACTGCCCATGGTACTGATTCGATCAACCACGTCTTTCCTGGCCCCCTCCCCGATAGCCAGCATGGTAATCACAGACGCCACGCCAATCACGATGCCCAGCAACGTCAGTGCGGTTCTGAACAGATTGCTGCGCAACGAACGCACAGCACTTTTCAGGGCCTCCTGCCAGTCACTCAGCACCACGCCATGGCGACTGGCCTCTATTGCCGATGATGAGTCTGTAGCGCTGTCATCCCGGCCAGTATCTCGAACCACTTCGCCATCGGCGATATGAATTTGCCGGCGGGCAACATCGGCCACATCCTGATCATGGGTGATCAGAATAACGGTATGCCCCTTGCCAGACAGCTCAGTCAGCAGCCGGATAACCTCTTTGCTGCTTTTGCTGTCAAGGGCGCCGGTAGGCTCATCGGCGAAGATCACCTGGCCGCCATTCATTAATGCCCGGGCAATTGAGACGCGCTGCTGCTGACCACCAGACAGCTGGCCGGGGCGATGGGTAAGCCGCTCGCCCAGCCCCAGTTCGGTTAACAGCTTCTCCGCCCGCTCCCGGCGCTGGACGGGCGCCCTGCCTGCATAGATGGCCGGAATCTCAACATTCTCCCGAGCGGTCATCCCCGGCAGCAGGTTGTAGCTCTGGAAGACAAAGCCGAAAGCCTCCCGGCGCAATAACGCCAGGTCATCCCGACTGAGCGCGGAAACGTCACGGCCGTCATACCAGTATTCCCCCGAGGTTGGCTGGTCCAGGCAACCGAGGATATTCATCAAGGTGGATTTACCGGACCCGGAGGGGCCCATAATGGCAACGAACTCACCCGGATAAATTTTCAGGTCAATGCCCTTGAGTACCGGTACGGCCAACTCCCCTTCACCAAAGGACCGGGTAATACCCCGCAACTCGATCAGAGGCCGGCTTGAGGTCATCGCAGCATACCCCGGAAGTTGTTGGTGTTACTGGAACCAGAACGCGGATCCCGGGAAACCAGCACGACCTTTTCGCCTTCCTTTACGCCGGAGACCACTTCCGTATGTACCCGGTTACTGACGCCGGCCACAATGTCCCGCCATTCAACCTGGCCTGCCTGGGTCAGCACCTGCACCCGGCCCCGTTGAACCGAGGACACTGGCACCCGCATCACATCCAGGGCTTCGCTCTGAATAAAGAACACCTGGGCCGTCATGTTCGGTAGCAGTTTGCCGTCATCGTTATTGGCATCGAACAGGGCGTTGTACAATACAACATTGTTGGTCACTTCCGGTGTCGGCTCTATGTACAGCAACTCGCCGTACACCTTCCGTTCCGCACCACCCAGCGTGGTGAAGTAAACGCGCATCCCAGGCTCGAGTTTGCCCACATCAGCTTCCGATACCTGTGCCCGCACCCGCATGGTGGCCAGATCAGCAATACGCATCAGAACCGGGGCTTGCTGGGTTGCATTCAGGGTCTGGCCCTGGCGGGCTTCAATGGACACGACAGTGCCCTCCATGGGTGCATAGATTCGTGCATACCCGAGGTTGGCTTCTTCCGCGCGCAAGGTGGATGAGGTTTGTTCGATCTGGGCTTCCAGCATCGCCAGTTGCGCTTTGGCGGATGCCAGTGACGCCTCGGCAGTCTGCAGCGATTCCCGCGTAGTAGCTTCTTCTTGGAACAGGTTGGTCTGGCGCTGGAACTGGATTTCCGCCAGCCGCAACTGGGCCTTTCGGTCATCCAGTTGCGCCCGTTGATTCTTGAGCTGGGCCCGGGTGGCGTCGACCTTGGCTACGTATACGGTCGGATCAATCTCCGCCAGCAAGTCACCCTGGGAAACCGTTTGCCCAACCCTTACATGGATGGTTTCGAGCTGGCCTGATACCTGGGCACCAACGTCCACGTAGTTGCTGGGCTCCAGCACGCCGGTAGCGCTGACCAGCTGCTGGATGTCGCCGCGGGTGACTTCGATGGTATTCAGTGGCGGCTGTTTGTTTCCGCCGTTCTGGAAATACCACCAGCCTCCGGCTGCAAGAATCACCAGACCTGTGAAAACACCAACCCAGGTTGGCCAACGCCGGCGGTTGCGGGGAGCAAGTGCCATTCAGAAGTTCTCCATACGCTCTGATCAGCGGCAACCATAGAGAACGCCAGCGAGAAAAAAAAGAGTTTGCTCAAGGTTTTGCCAAACCTTTACATAGCTCCAGTTCAGCTATGAACTGCGGTAACCGCAACCGTTTGCCAGTGGAAATTCGCGGCCCATTCATAAGCCTGTTGGTAAGGCATCGGCTTCGCATAATAGAACCCCTGCCCAAGATCGCACCCAAGTTCAATCAGACGAGCGTGAGTCTCAGCATTTTCAATGCCCTCAGCCACCACCCGACGACCAAAGCTGCGGGCCAGGCCCAGTATTGCGGTGACCACCATTTCACTCTCCGGATCGTCCAGCATGTCATTGACAAAAGAACGATCAATCTTGATCTCGTGGGCAGGAAGCTTACGGAAGTAGTCCAGAGAGGAATAGCCGGTACCAAAATCGTCCAGCGACACCTCCACCCCCAAGTCCCGACACCGCCGAAGCGTGTCAATTACCAGGCTGGCATCATCCATGGCGGTGGTTTCAAGCAGCTCCAGAATCAGCCGGTGGCGGAGCCCGCGGGGCAAACGCTCCACTGCCTGGGCCAGATCTGCCGGGAAGGTTTTGCCCAGAAAGTGGGATGGGCTGAGATTCACGCTCAGGGAATAGGCCAAACCCTGACTATTGAACAGCAACAGTTTGTCGATGGCTTCGTTGATCACCAGGTTGCCAACGGTGCGAGCGTATTCGGTGTATTCAAGATGTTCCAGAAAGTGCCCCGGGCCCAGCAAGCCATCGTCGGGATGATTCCAGCGAATGAGCGCCTCAAAGCCTTCGATGGTCTGGCGCCTATAATCAATCTTGGGCTGGTAATACAGCTCCAATTCGTCACGACTGATGGCCTGGCCAATCTGCTCCAGAACCCTTACTCGCTCTTTCCGGGTAAAATGGGACTGCAGGTCAAAGATTTTATAGGCGTTCTTGCCGGATTCCTTGGCTGCATACATCGCCTGGTCCGCGTGGCGAAGCAGTAAATCGGTATCTGCGTCGTCATCCGGATACACTGTCACGCCCATGCTGCCAGACAGGTGTAAAACAAAGTGCCGGTAACTGATGGGCTGGCGGATGGCTTCCAGAATGCGGGAATACACACGCTCATCGTCTACATCCCGAAGTATCGCCACAAATTCATCACCGCCAAGGCGGGCGATCACATCGTGGCCCCGCACGGTATTCTTCAGCCGCTCCGCGATCGACCTGAGAACTGCATCACCAACGGAGTGTCCATGCTCATCATTGATCTCCTTGAAACCATCGAGGTCAATAAAACAAACCGCCACGGTGCCGTTGCGCTGCTTGGCTTCAAACAGCTCCTGTTCAAACAATTCCGTTAACCGTCGCCGGTTGGGCAGCCCGGTCAGGGCATCAAAATTAGCGGCCTGTTCCAGGCTGAGTTGATGCTCACGTTTTTCCTGGTAAAGACGCTTCCGTTCAATCAGGGTGCCAACGGTCTGCAGCAGCGGAGCAAGGTCGTCGGCAAGGCTTTCTTTATAGCCGCCCACCCGGTTGGCCAGGCCAACCAATCCGATCAGATTCCCGCCACTGTATACCGGCAACCCGATATAACTGGAGATCGGAGGATGGCCAGGTGGCAGGCCACCGCGGCGCACATCGTTTGCATAGTTGTTGGTAAGCACCACAGCGCCGGATACCAACCCTGCCCCCAGGAGGTTATCCAGCCTCTCAAAGAGCATTCCCCTGCGTTCTACCTGCTGGAACAGGGCCTGGGTTTCAGGGCTCCAGGCGATGTTGGTGATGGCGCCTACCTTGAGGTACGGCGTGCCATCGTTGTGATACAACACCTCACCAATAAATCCGAACTGGCTACCCGTAAGGGCCAGCAAATCGGCCAGCATCAACTCGAATGCCGCCCGCTCGTTGTCATTGGTCAGAAAGACATTCTGGGCCCGCTGGATGGCCCGGCTGAGATGCGACACCGCGACGTCACCCGCGTCTCCTCCAGTGAGATAGGCACATTCCAGCTCGTCTTCGATGAGACTCGCCAAAGTACGAAGTACATCCAGGTCCACTTCCTGAATCTGACGGGGCTTGTCATCAATAATGCACAACGAACCAAGCTTGAAACCACTGGGCTCCCGGACAGGAATGCCAGCGTAAAAACGGATGTGTGGATCACCGGTGACCAGTGGATTCGATTTGAAGCGGGGGTCCTGGGTGGCATCTTCAACAATAAACGCTTTGTCCTGGCGGATAGCGTGATCGCAGAATGCCACCGAGCGCGGTGTTTCACGAGCATCAATGCCGTCCTTGGATTTAAACCACTGGCGCTTATCATCCAGAACGGTGAACAAGGCCGTTTTGACTCCATAAAACTGGCGGGCGATTCGAACCAGCCTGTCAAACCGCTCCTCTGGTGGCGTATCCAGAATCCCTAACTTCTCAAGCGCAGTGAGGCGCCTTTTCTCCATAGGGTCCAGGGGCATACAGGTTTCGCTCCGCGTAAGGAAACAAGAGACCAAGCCTTTTCGGCATTTGAGTTGTTAGAAGGGCCTTCGACCAATCCTTCTATCCACTGCCCTTACAACAAGAAGTGTAGATCAAGGCTGCCGCGAGAGTTATTGATTTTAGTAACCGGGCATTGCAGCTTGACGCGCCATGGAGGACCGTTTCAACAGGACAATTTGCCGCCCTTGGGTAAATGCCTATAAGAAATAGCTTTCTATTCGGACCGGGCAGGAGTACAGTGACTCTCGTTGGAAAGATTTAGCACAGCACTCATCAATAAGACGCATCTCTGTTGTAAGTTGTAACAAGTAGCTTTCGTCCTGTTTTTGATCACGCCAGTTTTTTGTTTCCCGCACTCCGCTGACCAAGCCTCACAATGATGCCTGGCGGCAATTAAAATGATTGAATTCAGGATTTATAACTATGTCTACTGTTACCGGTACTGTTAAGTTTTTCAACGAATCAAAAGGTTTTGGCTTTATCACTCGTGAAGGCGGCCCGGACGTTTTCGTTCACTACAGCTCCATTCAGGGCGGCGGCTTCAAAACTCTGGCAGAAGGCCAGCAGGTTGAATTTACCGTTTCTCAGGGCCAGAAAGGTCCTCAGGCGGATAACGTAGTAGGTCTGTAATTTTACGGCCCTGATACGATAGAAAAGGCAGCTTCGGCTGCCTTTTTTTTATTTTAGGCGTGAAAAGTTTGCAACACCGCAAACAACATCCTCCCTCCCCGATCATCACCTGTAGCATTCCCCCATGGTCTGGCTTTACCGCTAGGCTTCTCGCGGTTCGAAGAAATCTCTCTCCCTCCGTCGATCAACTCTGCCACGTGCCCCGTACAAGCATTGGGCGATCCGAAACATAGCACCTATACTGCCCTAAGCAGCTGAAAGATATAGCGGGTATTTTTGATTTCTGCGGACGCGCATATGGGAGGCATAGAATGTCGGCTCGTAATGGACCGAAAGGACACCGTTCATCCGCTGACGACAATGGGCGTTTGCGGGCTTCCACTAAGCAGAGCGAGCAAGATTTCTATGAGCTGATCGAAAGCCTCCCAATGGTCGCAGTTCAAGGCTATGACAGGAAACGCCGGGTAATCTATTGGAACGATGCCAGCCGACACCTCTACGGCTATACCCGGGAGGAAGCCGAGGGCCAGCTGCTGGAAGATCTGATCATTCCGGACCATTTGCGCGAGGGCGTAATAGACGCCCACCAGAATTGGCTGGAGAGCAACATCAGCATTCCACCAGAAGAGATTGAGTTAAAGCACAAGGATGGACACCTCGTGCCGGTTTACTCCAGTCACGTC
Source organism: Marinobacter sp. GH_1 (assembly GCF_048595985.1). NCBI lineage: Bacteria > Pseudomonadati > Pseudomonadota > Gammaproteobacteria > Pseudomonadales > Marinobacteraceae > Marinobacter > Marinobacter sp. GH_1. The sequence goes on from NZ_CP184460.1 coordinate 2,302,355, forward strand.
ATGATCAAACAGGACACTGGCGACTGCGAAATGTTTTGCATCGATGTCAGCTTGCAGGAACAGAAGAAAGCCAACGACAAACTCCAGTGGATGGCTAATTTTGACGACCTTACTCAACTGCCCAACAGACGGATGATGGAAGTTGAACTGTCGGCTCGCCTGATGGAGGCAGAACGGCGCCAAAGCGGCGAGATCGCCGTCGTGTTTATTGACCTAGACAATTTCAAACTGATCAATGACACCTTGGGGCATCACTATGGAGACGAGCTGTTGCTCGCTGTTGCGAATGGCCTAAAAGGGGAAATTCGTTGCTGCGACCAGCTTAGTCGCTTCGGTGGCGATGAGTTCGTACTCTTGATGTTCGATTTTGACGGTCCCGAAAGCATTCATGAAGTATTTCGCCGCTTGAGCAGTATGCTCGAGCGTGGCTTCATTCTGAATGGCGCTTGTTATCAAGTCACCGCGAGTTTCGGCGTCAGTCTTTACCCCAATGATGGCACGACGGTCCCAGAATTGATGGGAAACGCCGATGCCGCGATGTATCAGGCAAAGGAAAGCGGCAAAAACAGCATCTGTTTTTACACCTCCGACATCAATGATCGCCTGCTTCGTTATCAAAAAACAACGGCACTCCTCCGTAACGCTCTCGTTGCTGGCTCCCTGCAACTGTATTTCCAGCCCCAAATTGATCTGAAAAACGGGCGCATGCGGTCATGTGAGGCCCTGCTGCGATGCTTTGATGAAAACTCACGGCCGGTACCCCCAGATATCTTTATACCGGTGGCAGAAAAATCAGGACTGATTAACCGCATTGGAGACTGGGTTATTGATGCAGCCTGCAAACAGCTTACGGCCTGGAAGGACACGGCGCTTGGAGACCTGCGAATTGACATCAATTTGTCGGGCAAACAACTGACAAACCAACATTTGGCCAGCGATATCCTGCAGAAGTTGTACCATCATGACCTGCGTCCTTCCCAGTTAGGCGTAGAGCTAACGGAAAACGAAGTGATCGAAGGTGATGAAGTACAGATTGGTCAACTGGAAAGACTGAAAAACGCCGGGGTGCACATTTCCATTGACGATTTCGGCACTGGTTATTCGTCGTTGCTCTATTTGCGTAAACTGCCCGTTTGCAGCCTGAAGATTGATCGGAGCTTTCTACACCATGCCATGGAAAACAGCAGTGATATGGCGATCATGCAAGCCATCATCACCGTTGGGCACAGTCTCGGCTTGAGCGTAGTCGTGGAAGGCGTGGAAACCAGCGAACAAGACAATCTCGTCAAGACCCTGAGCTGTGATCTGGCTCAGGGATATCTTTATGCCAGGCCCATGCCGGCCGACTCAATGGCAGCGTATCTGGTGAGTATGGGGCACTAAAACGGCCCTTCAGTAACCGTTATGGGCGAATCTTCTCCCCAAGCTTTTTATCCATCAGTCTGAACAACGGCTGGGTGTAACGTGTAACCGGACCAGGTAACGCCGCAAGCGCAATGCTGCCGGCAGTCCCCATCAGGCTACCAACCCTGGCTGGCCCTTCATCCACCGCTTTGACGATCCACCCCGCGGCCTTATCCGGAGTCATCATCGGCATGTGCTTGTAAATGCTGGTTTGCGACGACATGGGCGTGCGCACCATCGGGTAGTACACCACGGTAACGTCTATCCCCTGATCACCCATTTCCGCCAACAAAGAGCGTGAGAAAGACTCCAACGCAGTCTTGCTGGCCAGGTAAGCGGAGAACAAGGGAATCGGAACTTGGGAGGACAACGTGGAGATGTTCACCACCTGCCCCCGGCCCTGGGCCAACATCCTTGGAAGCAGCTTCAGCGTTAAGCCGACCGCAGCAACGTAGTTGATATTCATGGTGCGCTGGTAATCGTGCAGCCGGTCCAGAGCCTGAGAGATGGGGCGGCGAATGGAACGGGCGGCATTATTGACCAACACATCTACCCTATCGTGCTCGGCCAGTATCCGGTCTGCAACCGACTGCAAGCCGGCTTCATCCGTCAAGTCCGCCGGGTAGACCCAGGCTTTGCCGCCCTCGGCGATAATAGCCTGCTGCACTCTTTTCAATTCATCCTCCCGACGAGCCACAAGGCAAAGACGCGCCCCTTTTCGGGCCAATTGATAGGCTGCCTGTTCACCAATACCGCTGGACGAGCCCGTCAGAACAATGGTCTTGCCGCTCACACTCATGAATACACCTCGGTTTCTTGTCTTGTTTTTATAACGCCACCTTGATACACCTTGGCGCACTGCCGCGCCGAAAGGCTTCAAGTATAACAACGTGATAAACGCCATGGGCATAGACTACAGCAAACTTGGCTCACCGGAGACCCGGTCGTTCTGGCTCAATCAATTTGGCCCTTACCTCCCTAATGAACCGCTTCGAGAAAACCGCAAGACCGATATCCTGATTATTGGCGGTGGATTCACCGGCTTGTCCTGTGCAGCGCACCTGAAGGAACTGGACCCATCAGTCGAAGTTACCGTTCTGGAAGGCAGTGCCGTTGGTTTTGGGGCCTCAGGGCGCAACGGCGGGTTTTCAATGACCCTGTTCGGCTTTGAGCCCGAGATCACCTGCCTGCTTCACGGCAGGGAAAAGGCCCGGGCCGCCCACCAGTACATGGAAGATGCCGTCGACTACGTGCGTGATTGTGTTACCCGATACGACTTCGACAGCGATTACGAACACAATGGCTTTCTACGGATTGCACTGACCAACAAACATCGTGAACGCCTGCAAAAACAGCAGGATCTGTACCATGAACTGGGGTTCTCAAGCTCCTTTGATTGGTGGGGCGAAGACCAGCTCTCGCAACGGCTTCACAGCCCGCTGGCTAAAGCCGGCCTGTTTGAGCAACGATGCGGCATCCTGAACCCGGCAAAGCATGTTCGGCACTGGAAATCCATTTGCAAGAAGCTGGGCGTCCATATCTATGAAAACACCCAATGCCAGGCCATCACCTATCCCCAGGGCGGGGTTAGCGTGCAGACGTCCGGCGGCACCGTTAGCGCCAGCAAGGTGGTACTGGCTACCAACGCATACAGCCATCTACTGCCGGAGATGGGAGCGTTTCGTCGTAATCAGACCCCCATCTGGACACATCAGATCGTCACCCAACCCCTCACTCCAGAGCAGTGGCAAGCCATCGGCTGGGCCGGACGCTACGGTATAGAGACCAACCGGCACCTGGTTCACTACCTGAGGCCAACGGCAGACGGGCGCATTACCTTTGGCGGCGCCAACGTGGTGACCACCGCAGGCCAGAACATGAGCCTCGACCACCACAAACCAACATGGCGGACACTGGAAAAACACCTGAAAACCCTGTTCCCGCCACTGGCGGAGATTGACATCGATTATCAGTGGGGTGGCCCGGTGTCGGTCACACTCGACATGGTTCCCAACCTTGGATTCTACAAAGATGATCGCACGCTGTACCTGTGCGGATGCACTGGCCATGGTGTATCCCTGACGCAATACAGCGGGAAAACCCTGGCTGAGCTGGCCCTCGGCCTGGAAAGCAAGCGTACCGAGGCATGGTTTGTAAATCGAACACCAGTGCGCTGGCCTGTGCAGCCATTCAAGCAACTGGGTGTAGCGGCGGTAAAGGGGGCGCTTAAAGCCGAGGATTATTGGTGGGAGCGGAAGCTATGGTAAGCCCCCCCACTCCCACCGGCGCCAGCCCTTACCCCTCGTTGACAAGTGTTCCTTGCAGTACGGGTACCTGAACGGTCGCCTCAAAGTTAACGGCCTGCAATAGCAGGTCTCTCGACCCACTCAGCGGGTATTGAGGGTGGAATCCGTAGACCAACAGTGCCAGCTCGTCGCCCGGGTTCAGCGCTTCTGCGACTCCGACCAGTTCAACAACCTCTGCCTTTTTCAGGCCCCTGACCGGTTGGATCTGATCATCGATCAGCTGCCACCGGCTGCTGCCCTCACTGCGTTTACCTAACCCGACAAACAGAATCGCGTCGCAGCCCGGCTCATACTGACTAAGGCCAGCCGCGCATTCTGTTCGACCGAGTATATCGGACACAGTTACAAGAGCTGTGGGAATACCTCCGATTGTTACACCATCGGCGCCGGCTTTGCCCAGCAACAAAGCCTCAGGTGGCAATGTCGGCGTCGCCGCCGCGGTGGCGCCGTTCGGAACAGGCATGTCGGCACTCACCATGCGCTCCACTACGGCATCACCGCTTAGTAACGTGCCCGGTGCGCCAGGTGCCGGGAAGGAATCGACCGGCACCTGAACTGCAGCTCCATCTTCCAGAGAAAGGCAGACGTTCTGATCAGTCCCGTCAAAATAGTCCGCCAGCGGCTTGCCCTGTAGATGGTGCTGGAGCCAATTTAGAGTGGCATCCGATATGGAGACATCGCCGCAGGCAAAAGCCCCGCCGGCAGACTGAAACCCCGGGATCTCCAATAAGCTTGCGGTTGGATCAACGTACTCAGCCGGCTGCAGCTCGTCTGGCGCTTCAACGGGGAGAATATGACCGGTCTGGTGTGTGAGCAATCTGACATCGCCTCCCCGGGCACGCAGACAATCGAAATTTCGCCAGGCTTCGTTGAAATTGAACAGCGTGTCTTTCATTCCCTGGGTAAGCAAAACATTAACGGGCCGGAACGGAGTTGGCGGCACGTCATAGGCTGGCGGAGCAATTTGAAAACTCAACAAATCCGGAGATTCGGGTACCGACAGTGGTTCACCGGTACAGCGATAAGCGGGGCTATGGTAGAAGAAGAAATCCAACCCGGATTCGGGAAAACGGTTCAAGACGAGCCCCTGCGCGAGAATTTCACGGATAATCGGGTCCAGCCCGCCGTTTCCGTTACCGGTTGATCCGGCTTCACCGCCAGCTACAAGCACCAGATCCCAGCCGGTCTTGATCACGTTCCCGGGGTTGAGGCTCGACCGCAGGTCATACCAGGTGATATCAGGAACCAGCGCGTCCAGTCGCAGCTTCGGGTCTTGCCCGTGCAGCAATAACTGAAATCCACCACCGTAACTGCCACCTATAGCGCCGACTACCGGATTCGGGTTCAGCTCCGGTGGCAAGGACGGCTCGCGCCGATACTGAAGGTACTCGAGGTTATCCTCTGCCCAATCCAGTATCTGAATCAGATCGCGGCCTTCGAACTCCGGGTCCATAACTCTCACGGTACCCGTACTTTCGCCAAAGCCACGCTGATCAATGGATATCACGACAAAGCCCGACTCCCGGTAGTTGTCGAAACCGGTCGTGGAGCGTGATCCGCCAAAACCATGGCCATGCAAGACCAGAGGATGCCCCTGCCGACAGTCAATGCCTCCGATGGGCTCCAGCACCTGAAAGGAAATGGTTTCTCCGGAGCTCGACGTAATGGCAACCGGATAGCTGCGGCCACCTTGGGTGGGTGTGTTTGCAGAACACGAAATTGGCACAATCGCGGGAACATCACACGCCTGGCCGGCATTTTCACAACCGTTGTTTGCCGGCCTTTCCGTTACCTGTGGATTGGAAGCAGGCTGTTGTGCATCGCTGGAGCCGCTATCAAGGCAGCCTGAAAGACTCACCGTCATGGCAGCTGCGCAAGCAAAGCGCAGGCTATTAGTGCAACGGATGTAGTGGCGCATCAGGAATTCCTCTCTTGTTATTAGAATGCCAGCCCTAACCCTTTTAGATAGGCATGAATTGTATTATGCGATGCATTCCAACAAAAGTTCAACTGATTCATCGATGCTTTCCGTCGTCACACCATCGTAACGAAATTGCCACAAAGGAGTATTAGGCTGCCTGTTAGTCGGTTTAATTATGGTTATACGATATGAAAGGAATTCACATGAATTATCAGAGACGACGGTTTCTGCAGATACTGCTGGTGGGTGGCTCAACCGTGGCAGTGAGCGCTTGTGTGGGAGGATCCGGCGGTGGCAACCCACTTAACAATCCGCCTGCACCGAATCTAAACCCGGTACCCGACCTGGGCGACACACCCGCGGACATCCTGGCCATGGAACTTCCGCTTTCTCCCGGGCCTCTCATGAGCATTGGCCCTCTCGAAAACAGTGGGGTTGACGGCATTCTGATTCCCCCAGAGTTTGAGATCCGTCGAGTTGCCGTCTCCGGGCTTACAAGCTCCACGGCAATCCCTCTGCCTTCACTGGGGCTGATCAATTACCCATGGCACATCTTTCCGGATGGCGGCGCGGTATTTGATCTTGATGACGGAGGATGGATTTACGTCAGCAACAGCGAAATCACTCCGGCGGGCGGCGTCGGCGTACTGAGATTCAATCGTGATGGCGAGATCACAGACAGCTACCCCATCCTTCGAAACACCCGCCAAAACTGTGCTGGTGGCCCCACGCCCTGGCAAACCTGGCTATCTTGTGAAGAAGTTCCCGACGGCAGGGTTTACGAATGCGATCCTTTGGGCACACCGGATACCGCAAGAGAACTCCCGGCGCTGGGCATTTTTAACCACGAAGCGGTTGCAGTCGATCTCACAACGAAAACACTCTACCTTACAGAAGACTCGGGAAGCGGCCGGTTGTACCGGTTCAGGTCCGGCGGTATGGCCGCATCCATCAATGGAAAGCCGGGGCTGGATATGGATAACGGAATCCTGGAGGTCCTGGAAATTGAGGGCTTCGAAGCCGGCGCATATCAACAAGACCTGGCCGAAGCCCGAACGGTGAGGCGGGTTCGCTGGGTACCCGTTCAGTCCCCGGACCGACCTCAGAGCCAGGTCCGTTCGGAAATCGAGATTGCTACTGGCGCCGGGGCCCCAGGCACTGTTTTCAAAGGCGGTGAAGGGATCTGGCTTCAGGAACTGCCGGAAGGCCAGCGACCGCTGGTGAGCGGCGCGAACAACCCGCTACGTGCGGTGGTCTATTTTGCCTGCAAAGGTGACAACCGAGTGTACGCCCTGGACATCGACAACGACTTGATAGAGGTTGTATTCGACAACGAACAACTGATCGCCCCCGACACCCCATTCGATGATGTTGATAACATCACCATATCACCCATGGGTGATGTCATTGTCGCCGAAGACGGTGACGCCATGCGACTGATGGTAATGAACCCCAATGGTCCGTCAAAAATCCTGTTGCAGATACCCGGTGGCGGCAGTGAACTGACTGGCCCGGCGTTTACCGGTAATGGCCGGTTCCTCTATTTCAGTTCTCAAAGAGGGAATGCCGCAGGTCCCGGGATTCCAGGGCTAGGCATCACTTATGAGCTGACAATACCAGAACGTTTTCGAGCTGGTTGATTTCTAGGCAGCCAGATAATCGCCACAGGCAATTCCCGGGGTGTGCGGGTAAATCTCACACGCCCTGATTCTGCGCATTGCTTTTTGGGGACGAGATCGAAAGGCCAACAGTCTCTGGAAAGGCTGCTGTGGGTTAGTGAGGTAAAAATAAAATGGAGGCGCGGGTCGGAATCGAACCGGCGTACACGGAGTTGCAGTCCGCTGCATAACCACTCTGCCACCGCGCCGGGTAAGCCTAGATTCTGGCTTATGCTCTCAGGAGGCGTGAGAGACTTGGAAATTGGAGCGGGAAACGAGATTCGAACTCGCGACCCCAACCTTGGCAAGGTTGTGCTCTACCAACTGAGCTATTCCCGCTCTTCGTCTAGAGGCTTTGCCTCGTCAACGGCTGCGTATTCTACGGATTCCGCCGGGGGCGTCAACACCTTTTTTTCAAGTTTTTGTTTTTACGGCAATTGTGAACAAACTTTAGCCAACACCACCGCTTTTTGTCATTTCCGGCCAACCCATCAGAACCGTTATCTGCGCAATGGTTTATCGCCCCCACATCTTTCAGAATCCATGACACCCAATCACATTATCAGGCAGACCAATACCATGCGCGTTCCCGCAACCGTCATCGCTACCCTCTTTACCCTGTCAACCATGGTGGCCAGCCACGCATCTGGCGAAGGATGGACGCCCAAGCAGCAAGGCAAGGAACGGTCTGACATCAACACCTATGTCAGGACCGTTTCGGATACACCAATCAAACAATTCCGCGGTGTGGTTGAAATACAGCACTCTATGGTGGCTGCGCTATCGGTGATTGATGACATCTCCCTGTGCCAACAGTGGATCTACAACTGCCAGGAAGCCAACTACCACGTTACAGATGACGGTGAGCGGCTACTGTGGATGAAATTTGATGGCGTTTGGCCAGCCTCAGACCGGGATGTGGTGATGAAGTCCGTATTCCTTCAGGACGAACCGGGTGGCGCTGTCACGGTGCAATCCACGGGCCGCCCGGATGATGCCCCGCAGCAATCCGGTTACGTGCGCATCCCCATGCTGGATAACAGCTTTTTGGTAGAACCGCTTGAGGATGGCTGGATACGGGTAACATTCACCACCCATATGGATCCGGGAGGTCTGGTGCCCGCCTGGGTGGCCAATATTGTGGCTACCGATGCACCAATTCGAACACTGGAAGGGTTAAAACGGATGATGGAAACATCAGCCTATCGTGACTATTCAACGAGCGCGCCGCCGAAAGAATTGGTCGAGAAGCACAACCTGCGCTTCCCGACCGGCGATTCCTGAGCTACCTCAGCTATTGCCACCACGGGCCGCGCGATTGCCTGCCACCTGGGTAGCACTGTCGCAGTTAAGGAAGCTGGAGGTCTGCAGCCAGTTCTGGTCCGGGTAGTATTTGAAGACCAACTGGCCACCTTTGAGGTTGTCCACCACGGTTTGCACCACTTTCTGGTCTACCGCCGGGCAGCCATGACTGCGGCCGATGCGCCCGTATTGATCCACCCAGTTGCTGTTTACATAGTCTGCACCATGAATCACGATGGCCCGCTGCCTTGCGAGATCGTTAATGCCTGGCTCCAGGCCGTCCAGTCGCAAGGAGTATCCGTGCATACCACGATAGGATTCACTGGCCTTGAACAACCCGATGCTAGACTGATAACTGCCCTCAATGTTCGAGAAGGCGGTTGCCTCTTCGTTGCCTGAGTTTCTACCGTGAGCAACCAGGTCCCGAAGCAGTAAATCGCCCTGCTCCAGATCAAAAATCCACATCCGTTCCTGGCTCGAATGCAGTGAGAAATCAATCACTGCAAGCCGTTCTGGCATGGCAACGCCGTTGGCGATGGCGCAGTGTGTGGCTTTGAAGGCTGCCTCAAGCACTTCCGGGTTCAGCTTGGGTGCAACACTGGCGAGACGGGCAAGCAACTGGTCATCCAATGACTGGGCCTGGGCCGGTATGGAAATGGCTAAAGAAACCGCCAGGCCGGAAAACAATGAAAAAACGCGTCGATTGTGATGCTTGGGCATGCACGTTACCTCAGGATTCAGGAAGATAAGCTACCTGCTTGAAAAGATGCCTTATTCTAACAGAGAATTTTGAGACGCCGTTCATTCCGTACAATTTTTAACCGTTCCCATACAAATCGTGGACGCTTGATCCTCCCTTCCCGCCGCATAACAAGACCGAAACGTGACCGGTCCGATCACCGGCAAGGTTACGGAAAACCAAAGATACTGGCAGACCCGTTCCGGAATCTTTAAGCTTGAGACTATCTTTTCTGCATACCGGACAAGGATTAACGGCACCTGTGGCGACTGATTCCGGCTATTCAACGACAGCACACCGCGACACCCCCGGTAACCTTGACTGCAACGGTGACACCCTGACTCTATCCGGCAGTTGGACCCTCTCCCATTATTCAGTACTCAACCGGCGGGTAACCGAGGTTCAGGCCAGCGGTGCCACGATCAACAACATTCAGTTCGACAAGCTAAGCCGGGTAGATACGGCAGGGGCGGCGCTTATCGCCCGATTAACAGGCCCGGAACAGGCACTGAGGTTTCTGCAGAATGCCAACCTGCCAGATGAACAGCGGGAACTTCTGATCACCGTTGCCGAGGCGATGGCAGGCGCACCCTGGCAGCCCGCCCGGAAAAACGCTCTGCTGGATTTTCTGGCCGACGTCGGAGAGAAAGTGACCGCCATTGCCCGCCTGCTCTGGATGCTTGCAGGCTTTATCGGGCAAACCCTCGCCACCCTGTTTTATATCCTGCCCCGGCCAAAGCGGTGGCGCATCACGCCATTTGTGGCTGCAGTGCATGACACCGGGCTGAATGCCCTGCCCATTGTTGCACTGCTGACCTTTCTGGTGGGCGCCGTTGTCGCCTTTCTGGGAGCTACAGTGCTGGAAGATTTTGGCGCAACGATTTACACCGTGAATCTTGTGGCTTTTTCGTTCCTGCGGGAGTTTGGCGTTCTGCTGGCAGCCATTTTGCTCGCCGGGCGCACCGCCAGCTCGTTCACCGCTCACATCGGCGCGATGAAGGTCAATGAAGAGCTCGACGCCATTCGTACCCTGGGTTTGAATCCGGTGGAACTGCTTGTAGTCCCGCGAGTTCTGGCCATGATGGTCAGCCTGCCAGTGCTCACCTTCATTGGCATGATCTCCGGAATGGTGGGCGGTGCCGCCGTCTGCGCACTGGTGCTGGATATTCCACCAAGTCAGTTTATAGCCATCGTGGAGCGGGATATTGCCCTGAAGCACTTTCTGGTAGGTATTGGAAAGGCCCCTGTATTTGCCTTCCTGATTGCAGTTATTGGTTGTCTCGAAGGCTTCAAGGTGGCGGGCAGTGCCCAGTCGGTGGGCGAACACACCACCTCCAGCGTTGTTCAGTCGATCTTTATGGTGATCCTGCTGGACTCCATAGCGGCGTTGTTTTTCATGGAAATGGGCTGGTAAGTCATGCCGGAGATGAAACCACAGAAAGGCCACAGCCCTTCAACACCGGTGATCCAGGTGCGGGGGCTGTGTAACCGTTTCGGTGATCACGTGGTCCATGAGGACCTGGAGCTGGACCTCTTTCCCGGGGAGATCCTTGGGGTTGTCGGCGGTTCCGGCACGGGCAAATCGGTTTTGCTGCGCAGCATCGTGGGCCTCAACACACCTTCAGACGGCCACATTCAGCTTTTTGATGTCGATCTCACAGAACTTTCTGGCACAGAGCGGTCTCTGTATGAGCAGCGGTTCGGCGTGCTTTTCCAGGGAGGCGCTCTGTTTACCTCGCTGAATCTGGTGCAGAACGTTTCGCTGCCACTGGTCGAGCACGCGGGCCTTACCCGCATGGAAGCCGAGGAGCTTGCCCGGATGAAGCTGGCCCTGACCGGGCTGCCAGCAGATGCCGCCCTGAAATACCCGGCCGAGCTTTCCGGTGGTATGGTGAAACGAGCCGCCCTGGCCCGCGCCCTGGCGCTGGACCCGGAGGTGCTGTTTCTGGACGAACCCACAGCGGGGCTGGACCCGATCGGCGCGGCAGCGTTCGACGAACTGATCGTGACCCTGAGGAACGCCCTTGGGCTGACAGTATTTCTTGTTACCCACGATCTGGATACGCTGTACACAACCTGTGACCGGGTAGCCGTATTGTCCCGTAAAAAAGTGCTGGTGGCAGACACACTTGAAAACGTCGCCAAGACCGACGACGAATGGATACAGGAATACTTTCATGGCCCCAGGGGGCGGGCCGCGATTGATGCACATAACCGGCTGACCAGACAGGAGCCCGTTTAATGGAGCCAAAGGCCCATCACGTTATTATCGGACTGTTCACGCTGGCTGCAGTAACAGCTGCCCTGCTGTTTGCACTATGGCTGGGCAAATCGACTGCAGACCGCGAGTGGGCTTACTACCAGATAGGCTTTGATCACCCGGTGGGCGGGCTGTCTAAAGGCAATCCGGTGTTATACAGCGGCGTTCCGGTTGGCGATGTTCTCGAGCTGTCCCTGGCACCAGACAATCCCGCCCATGTTCGGGTGCTGGTGCGTGTGGATCGCGACATCCCGGTACGGGAGAACACCCGGGCGGAGCTGGTTCTTGCCAATATTACCGGCAGCATGAGTGTCCAGTTCACCGGCGGTACAACCAACAGCCCGGTACTTCAGGGTAACCGTGACAACCCACCGCTCATCAACGCACAGCCATCGGCGTTTTCCAACCTGCTGAACAACGGCGAGGCCATGATCTCCAGTGCAGAACAACTGTTAACCAGCATGAACCGCTTGCTCGCGTCGGAGAATCTGGAGAATGTATCGGCCATTCTGGACAACACACGCCTGGCAACGGAATCATTACTCGCCAATCGGGAAGAGTTGCTTGCCCTGATGGCTCAGTTCGACACGGCCGCCATCCGCGCCGAGGAAGCCGCGATCAAGGTTTCTGATACATCGGACCGGGCGCGCCAAACCCTGGAGCAGGAAATCGCGCCGGTGCTGGAATCCATGACCCTGGCCCTGTCTACCTTGCAGCCTACCCTGAGCCGGTTGGACCGACTGACCGAAGACAATGAACAGGTGTTGGATGCAGGGATTCAAGGCCTGGGTGACATAACACCGGTACTCCGCGAAATGCGCAACACTCTTCGCAACCTGAATTCCTTTACCCGCAGACTCGACGCAGACCCAATAGGCACCCTTCGTGGCGGCCCCAACCTCCAGGAATTTGAGCAATGACAATCGGCCTCCGCCGGCTGGCGGTTTATATCTCCGCAGCCACGCTAACGACTGCGTGTACCGTGTTCCCAACACCAGAACCACCACGGGCCCTGGATCTTGCCCCGTACGCTTCTGAGCCAATGCGGGAAACTCCCCGGCCGGTTTCGCTAAGAATTGATACCCCGCTGGCTTCAGACCCTCTGGACAGCGCTAGGGTCTTGCTTAAGCCTTCCCTTTATGAGTTCCAGGCGTTACCTGCAGTTCGCTGGCGTGACAATATTCCGGTGGTGGTCAGAGACTATCTGATACAGAGTTTTCGTTACAACGGCGGGTTTGACAATGTTATCACTGACACCAGCCCGGCGTTCGCCAGCCATACCCTGATTTCCGAACTATCGGCCTTTCATGCCGAGAACAGGCAGGATCAGGGTGTTACGGTGGTGATGGAGTTACACACAGAGATCATGGGCAATCGCACCCGGAGAAGCCTTTGCAGCAAAAGCCAACGGGTGGAGCAGCGAGCCGAGAGCGCCTCAGTGGATGCCTTGATGGAGGCCTTCAGTGAGAGTTCCCGGGCGCTGGCCGAAACCACGAATCGCTGGGCGTATGCCTGTCTGGCCGAAGCCAGACAACGTCAGTGATCGTTATCCGGGAACAGGTCGGGCCAGGCTGCCTGCAGGTACAGCACCATTGACCAAAGCGTAAGAACCGCCGCCAGATACAACAGCCCGATCGAAACATACGCCAGCAACTGCCCCGGCGGAAACGCCAGCAGGCCAACAATGGCGACCATTTGGGCGGTGGTTTTAATCTTGCCGATATAAGAAACCGCGACACTGGCCCGGCTACCCATTTCCGCCATCCATTCCCGCAACGCTGAGATAACAATCTCCCGTCCGATAATAATGGTAGCGGGAATGGTCATCAGCACCGCAGCATGTTCTTCAATCAATACCGCCAATGCCACCGCCACCATCAGTTTGTCTGCTACCGGGTCCAGAAACGCGCCAAATGGCGTGCTCTGGTCAAGCTTTCGGGCCAGGTAACCATCCAACCAGTCGGTGATTCCCGCCAGCGCGAAGATAACGGCACTGGCCATGTAGCTCCATTGCATGGGCAGATAGAAAACAACCACAAACACCGGAATCATCACGATCCGGGACATGGTCAGTACGTTGGGTAAATTCATGGACTTCCTATTCATCATGCAATGCCGCGTAAATGGATTCAGCCAGTGATTTGCTGATGCCTTGCACTTTGGTCATTTCATCCACACTGGCTTTGCGAATTTCCTGTATGCCGCCAAAGTAACGGATAAGTTCCCTGCGGCGCTTGGGCCCAACCCCTTCGATACCCTCAAGGGTGGATTGCCGGCGTTTTTTGTCCCGGCGAGCGCGATGTCCGGTAATGGCAAAACGGTGGGATTCATCGCGAATATGCTGAATCAGGTGCAACGCCGGCGAGTCAGCGGGCACCCGGAAAACATCGCCGGTCATGGCATCAATCAGCTGCTCCATTCCCGCCCGGCGGGTCACACCTTTGGCGACGCCAATCAGCGGAATGTCAGAGATCCCAAGTTCTTCAAGCACTTCCCGGGCAATGTTCAACTGCCCTTTACCACCGTCGATAAACACCAGGCTCGGGCGTTTGCCCTCACCGCTAACCAGCCGGCGATACCGGCGTGTCAGTACCTGCCGCATTGCGGCATAGTCGTCGCCAGCGGTCACGCCTTCAATGTTGTATAGCCGGTAATCGCTCTTCAGCGGCCCATTCTCGTCGAAAACCACACAAGATGCGACGGTATTTTCCCCGTGGCTGTGGCTGACATCGAAACACTCCATTCGCGCCGGGGTCTCTGCCAGTTCCAGCAGGTCCCTCAGGGCGAGCAATCGCCGGTACACGGTTTCTTTGCTGGCCAGGTGGGTCAGCAGAGTCTGGCGGGCATTCGTCATGGCCAGTTCCAGCCAGCGGCGGCGCTCACCACGTACATTGCCACGGATACGGGTTTCCCGATTGGCGGCCTCACTCAGGGCTTCCGCCAGCAGCGCCTCACCTTCAACCGCCACGGGCACCAGAATATCTCTTGGAATCTCCCGGCGGGTATCGCCGCCAAAATAGTACTGGCCCAGAAACGCCGCCAGCAACTCACCTTCGGACTGCTCCAGTGAAAAGCGGGGAAAATAGTCCTTGGTACCCAGAACCCGGCCACCGCGCACGATGATCACCACCACACACACCACACCGGCATCCTGGGCAATCGCAATAACATCGGCATCACCACCCTCACCGTCGACCGACTGCTGCTCCTGTACATGGCGCAGATGGTTGATCTGATCCCGGTAAGCGGCAGCTTTCTCGAATTCCAGGTTCTTCGATGCCGCTTCCATGGCATTCATCAGGTCATGGATGATGGCCGGGTTCTTACCCTCCAGAAACATGGTGGCGTGGCGAATATCCTGCTGGTAGTCCTCGGGGCTGATGTACTCCACGCAAGGTGCGGTACAGCGGTTGATCTGGTATTGCAGGCAGGGACGATTCCTGTTCCTGAAATAGCTTTCACTACAGGATCTTATACGAAAAACCTTCTGTAGAACATTAAGACTTTCCTTGACCGCCCCAGAGCTAGGGAACGGGCCAAACCAGGTGCCACCACCCTTCTTGGTACGCCCCCGCCGGAACGTCAGCGACGGGTAGTCACTGTGGGACGACAGATAGATATAGGGGTAGGACTTATCATCCCGAAGCAGGATGTTGTAGGGCGGCCTCAGGGATTTGATCAGGTTTTGTTCAAGCAACAGTGCTTCGGTTTCGCTGCCGGTAATAGTGACTTCGATGGAGGCAATCTTGCCCACCAGGGCCTCGGTTTTCGGGGCCAGGCCGGTTTTGCGGAAATAACTGCTGACGCGTTTCTTGAGGTTGCGGGCTTTGCCCACGTAGAGCACGCCGCCGGTGTCATCGTACATACGATAAACGCCGGGGCGCTCGGTCAGTTGCTTCAGGAAGTCTTTGCTGTCAAACATCCCGACGGTATCTTCGGGTTCAGACCTTGTCGGCATCCAGCAATCCAAGCCGTACCGCCATCAGTGCCAACTCGACATCGCTGGAGATCTCGAGCTTCTCGAAAATACGATAGCGGTAACTGTTGACGGTTTTCGGGCTCAGGCAGAGCTTGTCGGAAATGTCCTGCACTTTCTGGCAATCCACCACCATCATGGCGATCTGCATCTCCCGCTCAGACAACCGCTCGAACCGGGACAGCTCCCCGTCTTCCTCACGGTCACCACCCAGCGTTTTGAGTGCCATTTTCTGGGCGATCTCCGGGCTGATGTACCGCTGGCCGGAGTGGGCCTTGCGAATAGCTCGCACCATCTCCTGAATATCAGCACCCTTGGTGATATAAGCGGTGGCACCACTCTGCATGACACGGGCGGGGTATGGGTCGTCGGCACAGGCCGTTACAACAATCACCCGAATGGAATCATCAATACGCAGTATTCGCCGGGTTGCTTCGAGGCCACCAATGCCAGGCATCCGAATGTCCATCAGGACAATATCCGGGCGGTCCTTGCGCACAAACTCAATCGCATCCTCACCGGATGAGGCCTGGCCAATCGCTTCAATATCGGGATTGTCAGCCAACATGCGGGTTATACCGGAGCGCACCAGCTCGTGATCATCAACAACCAGTACCCTGATCAAATGTCACCTCGCCATCAGGTATGAAAAAAACAGACTGATTGTAACGTTTAGAAAAGCCTACGGGTAGGCACCGCAGGCAAAAGCCTGCAGACAAACCAATAAAAGCTTTCAGACTTCGGCGGAAGGGCTGCCAAGGCCAGCCGTGTTCTCGACCGGATCAAACCAGACCACCAGATCGCCCCGGCGCACGGCAGACAGCACCCGCTCCCGCTCTGCCAGTGGATTCTCGGTGTCGTTCAACCCGTGGTAACGCGTGCAGTACTCCTCAGCCAGCCCTTGCAGCTGGTCTTCGGTCAGCAACCCGGCGTCCACCACAAATTTCTCTTCCCGGGGGTCCGCTTCCGGCTGCTGCGCTGCTTCGTCACTCATAAAACCTCCAATCAGTCGCTGTATGTTACGGTTTTATGGCGACGATCAGAACCCCCGTTGTTGGAGACACATGCTATTGATCCGCATACCGGGTTCGAAAGCCGGAGGCCAGCTGCCGCATAGATACAGACTCCTGCCTGAGCGACTCACTCACCCGACGCGCATTGTCCACGTTCTCCGTCAGGGTGTCAGCGCTGGCAGACAATGAGACAGCCCGGCGGCCTACCCTGCCGATTTCCTCGTGCTGAAGGCCAATGGAACTGCGGATATGATCGCTGTGCTGCTCCAGCTCATCGAACTGGTTTTTCAGTCGCTCCAGGTGAGTTTTAAGCGCCAAGAGGTTGCTCTGGTTCAACTCCCCCGCTTCTCGCATTTCCGCCAGAAGCCCATCGACACTACCAACGCCTGTTACAAGGTCCTGCACCCACTGGCGGATGTTGCTGGTGGACTCCGCCGTCCTTCGGGACAGTGTGCGCACCTCGTCTGCCACCACTGCAAATCCCCGACCATGCTCACCGGCCCGGGCAGCTTCTATGGCGGCGTTCAGCGCCAGCAAATTGGTTTGTTCCGCAATATCGGCAATCACACCGATTACCTGTTCGATCTTGCCCGTCGAGTCATTGAGGGCGTGAATGGACTCGGAAACCCGCGCTATCACCTCAACCGTATGCTCTGCCGCCTGCTCGCTGTTCCGCAAACCGCCCTGCACTTCCACATTGGCAACCACGGCCTGCCGGACAGTGACTGCCGACAGCTCTGTGGCTTGCTCAATCTGCGATGCCTGATCAGCAATTGAAGTCATCGACGCACTGACATCACTGATCTGTTGTCCCGTTTCCTCTGAGGCACGCTGCAAGGCTTCAGCCCCCTCATCAAGCGCCGCAGAACGCTCATCCAGGCCGGCCGCTGCACGACGGATATCGCCAATGAAACCCTCAAATCGTCGCACGAGGCTTTCCAGCGCACCGGCAACGCCCGCCACTTCGTCGCGGCCGCCCACCTCCGGCGTTCGTGACAAGTCAGACTCGGCCTCCATTGCCATCAATTCCCGCTCCATGTATTGCAGCCGCAAAATGACCGAATGTCTGAGCCACAGGGTCATGGCCACGACCACCACAAGGAACGCCAGGGAGCCCCCAAGAAGAACAACTCTCTGCCCCGAGAGGAACGCCAGCAAATCGTCCGCGCCAGCTGCCACATCGTCCCGACTGGCAGCCTGTTGCTGGTTTATGGCCTCCAGCATTGGCTCCAGCGCAGGAAACAGCTGAAAATCGACCACCTGGCCTACCCGGTAGTAACTTTTCTCTTCAATACCCTTGTCCATGTCGCCCATCAGAGCCAACACCCGATCAAACTCGCCTTGATGATCGACAGCCCAATTGCGCAAACGCTCAGCCCCTTGCACACGCTTCCAATGGTCACGCAAAGCGGTGTCCAGATAGTCAAACTCCGTCTCGATCTCATCCCATAACAGTAACTGCGCCTTTATCTTGAAAGCCAGGTCCTGAAGCCGGCGATGATCCTGCTCAAGATCCATCAGCACCCAGGTGTCCTGAAGATTGTTGCGCATGAGATTCTCGGAGGCATCCTCGGCCTTGAGAATAATCATCCAGGAAAGAACCGCCAGGCCTGTGACGGCAATAAGAGAAAGGACAGCAAAGAACAGGATGCGGGCTCGAACGGTGGACAGCATGACAACTCCAGACGGGAAGGTACCCGTGGAGGGTATGCCTGTTTTATGACACTTTTATTTCGGATTTCGCGTCAAATACTTGATTGCGCCTTTTTGCGCACTTCAAAACCCTGTTCCAATTCACTATCATCGCCGCTTTCATAACGTTTGGATGCTAATGAACCAGAACGCCTTCCGACTGACACTGCCGATCCTGTTTGGTTATCTGCCATTGGGCATGGCCTTCGGCGTGCTGTTCGCCACGCAGCTGGACTATGCCTGGTGGGTTGCGCCCCTGATGGGTCTGGTTATTTATGCAGGGTCTGGCCAGATACTCGCTGTTAGCCTGCTGGCCGCAAGTGCCGGACTGCTGGAAGTGGCTGTGGCCATGTTCGTGCTTAACGCCAGGCACCTGTTTTATGGGCTTTCTCTTTTGGGGCAGTTCCGCGGTGCCGGTTGGCGCAAGGGCTATCTGATATTCGGTCTCACCGATGAAACCTACTCGCTGCTTACCAGCAGGCCGAGGACACCTGATCGCCAATACGAACAAGCCATTGATTTCAGAATTACGCTGTTCAACCAGCTTTACTGGATAACGGGCTGCGCCATTGGTGCCCTGCTTGGTGAGCTGGTCGCTTTCGACAGCACCGGTATTGAGTTTGCACTGGTAGCGCTGTTCATCGTTCTGACCATTGAGCAATACAAGGCCTTGGGCAACACTTTTCCGCTCTGGGCGGGCGCACTGGCGGCGGGCCTGGCCATGTTGCTGGTACCGCCAGCCCATCAGTTGATTGCAGCGATTACCCTGGTCACAACCACCCTGCTGCTCCACTACTGGAAGCTACACAAGCGCACAAATGGCGGTGAGGTAAGCCATGGCTGAGCAGTATTATCTGGCGGCCTTCATTGCGGTGTCTGCAGGTGCAACCTTTGCAACCCGTGTGGTGCCGTTCCTGTTTTTCGAGCGCCACACCGAGCACCCCCTGGTAAAGCATATCGGCCGCTTTCTACCGGCAGCTGTCATGGCATTGCTTGCGGTGATTTTTCTTCAGAGGTCGGCAAACTGGAACGCCAGCGCGCCAGGGTTGGACGCCTTAGTTCCAGGGTTGCTGGTGGTCATCATTCATTTATGGCGGCGCAACGCGCTTCTCTCCATAGCAGCGGGGACCGCCGTTTACATGACCATTCAGCAGGCGGGCTGGCTCACTTAGATCAAGGCGTGCCTTCAACATTGGCAACCAGCCTGGAATCTTCCAGAGCCGCCGTGCGGTGCTTGACCACACCTTTGTATTCCGGGCTCTCAATCATGGCCAGAAAGGCATTGATCGACGGGTAGCGCACCAGCAAAACCTGATCCCAGGACTCATCGGGCGGAGCAATCAGCGAACCTACAGAGCGGCCCGACCAGATCACTTCAGCACCAACGGTGCGAACACATTCCGCAGCTTCTTCCATATACCGCTTGTAGGCATCACGGCCTGAACAATCGTGAGCGTCATCCTGGTAAGCAGCCCGGTCGCGAAACCGTAAAAGATTCAGCATCACAACGGGCTGATCTTTGGGGGTTTCCTGCAAAACTTTGCGGAGCTCTTCCTGAGATGGATTGATGGTCGCCATGTTTGTCCCTGTTCATGAATGCTTAAACGTTACTGTATATCAAACCTGTGTAACCAACAGTAAACCAATTTTCGGGAATATGCACCAGCTGACTACGACCGACTTATGCAAGATCACCCCGTAAAGTTGGCAAGGCAATCGCAAATCAGGGGTTCAGCCCAGGATCGCTGCGAGACGAATGGAACTAAACCCCAAGCAGCGCTTTAACGTCAGAAGTGAAAACGGCTACCAACCATCGCAACACGTACATCATCGTAGTCACCGGCATCTGCATCCAGTGCGAAATTGTTATAGACGGCGTAGATCTCGAGACGCTTGATGGGCTGATAGACGTAAGCGACGCCGAAGACCTCAACATCGGAGCCCGCAATGGTTGTACGAACCTCAGGGTCACCTTCGTTTGCTCCGGGCGTTACAACAACCGGATTAAAGTCCTTGCCCTGGGCACGATGCACTGTAAAGGCATGCTTTCCAGTCTTGTATCCAACCTTTAACATGCTGAAGTCAGAGTCACGACCTGCATCGTTTTCGGTGTTCGAGTACACCACACCCAGGTTGATACCGGTATCGTGCAACCAGGAAACCGAGCCTCCGATGGTCTCCAGATCACCTGCGGCGCCCCCTACATCCTTGGTGGAGTAACCAACAGAGGCAGACAAGCGGCCAAGGCCATCAATGTTTTCGTTATAGGAAGCGGCAAGTTCCGTGATGTCCTGCTCGCCTTTATAGCCCTGGCTGACAGCCAGGCTTACAGGCCCAAACTTCGGGCTGTCATAACGCAAACGGTCGTAGCGGGACTCGAAATCCTGACTTCGAATAGACTGAAAAACCGTCGGGCTAGCGCCGCCACTCTTCTCCACAAACGGCAGGGCGCCGCCTACCAATGCGAGATCCGGGAACGTGACGACCTTGGTGCCAGACAGGTCGGCTTCGGTCGCGCCATCAGCCGCACCAGGCCCCTGCCCTAAGGTCAACTTTCCGTATGCACCCTCAACGAACAGGCTGATAATGCGCTCATCAAAGTCGCCCTTGATGGAGCGGTTTTCCGGTGTCACCAGATTCGACGGGTTATGCTGGTATTCCCACTCCAGATGAGCGCCCACCTTCAGGCCGGTGTCCGGGAGATCCGTGCTGATCACACCGCCCACACGGCTGGAAGCATAATCGTTGTCCACGATGTACTGCTCGGAACCATTGCCGGTGTCGGAATGCATGATGGCCATGTTGATAAAGCCATACACACGCACGTCCAGGTCAGGCATCTCGACCTTTTGGGCAAATGCGGGGGCAGACGCCATGCCTGCCAGGGCAACACAGATCGCAAGTTTGGCTTTCTTCATCTCTTATCTCCGTTTTGGAATAACGTTATGCCATAGAGTTTAACAGAGCAGAATAAGTGATAGAGACAAAAAGTGGTTTGACGGAGGTCAGTTTAAGGAGACTCGGGGAAGCCGATGAGGGGGGATATAGAAACAAAAAACCCCAGCATTCCTGCTGGGGTTTCATATTGGCGGAGAGGGAGGGATTCGAACCCTCGATACGCTATTAACGTATACACACTTTCCAGGCGTGCGCCTTCAGCCACTCGGCCACCTCTCCAATAAACTGTTTCAAATCAGCGATGTCGTCGCTCATTTGAGGGCGCAAACTTTAATGGTTTTGGGGGCGTTTGGCAACTGTCTCCAGCGAGATTCCTGAAAAATTTGTTTGAACGGGGATAATTGCTCATTCTTGTAGCCAGATCCTTTAACCCGGAGTGAAAAATCATGCTGATGAAGGCAGAACAATCCACGCTGCTACTTGTTGATGTTCAGGAACGCCTGATGCCCGCCATAAGCCAGGGCGCTGAAGTGGCTGATCGTTGTACCTTGCTGGCCACCATTGCAGGGTTGCTGGAGGTGCCGGTGGTGGGCACGGAGCAGCTACCCGAGAAGTTGGGGCCGAATGTTGAGTCGGTGCGGGAACTGTGCAACGTCACGGTGGGCAAACATCACTTTGATGCCTGTCCGGACGGTTTGATTGATCAGCTACCGGAGGGGCGCCAGCAAATTGTCATCGGCGGCTGTGAAACCCACGTATGTATGCTGCAAACGGCGCTGAGTTTGCTGGATGCCGGCTATAAAGTATGGGTGGTAGCGGATGCCACCGGCTCCCGTAACGACTTCGACCGGGATGTCGCACTTGACCGCCTGCACCAGAGTGGCGCCCGGATTGTCACCACCGAGATGGTGGCTTTCGAGTGGATGGTGCATTGCAAGCATCCCCGTTTCCGGGATATTCAGGCGTTGATCAAATAACCGAACCAACGAGGTGTTCATGCTGAATATGGATTTCTCCCAGCGGGTGGTGATTCATACTGCCGAGCAACCCTGGGTTGCCAGCCCCGCCGCCGGGGTTGAACGTAAGCCCTTGGCCCGGGAGGAAGCCGAACGGGGCCATGCTACCAGCGTGGTTCGTTACCTGCCGGGCTCCGCCTTTGCTCGCCACGAGCATCCGCGGGGCGAGGAAATCCTGGTTCTCGAGGGGGTATTCTCGGATGAAACCGGCCATTACCCGGCTGGAACTTACCTGCGCAATCCGCCCGGTAGCGGGCATGCACCTTACAGTGAACAAGGCTGTACGTTATTGGTGAAGCTTCACCAATTTGATCAATGGGATACGGCCACGGTTCGTGTCGATACCAACAACGCAGAATGGTTGCCTGGCATTGGCGGACTGCAGGTAATGCCGCTGCATGAGTTCGAGCATGAGCATGTGGCACTGGTTAAATGGCCAGCCAATGAAGTATTTCAACCCCATCGGCATTTTGGTGGTGAGGAAATCTTTGTACTTAGCGGAGAGTTCTGCGATGAGCATGGCCGTTATCCCGAGGGAACCTGGTTACGTAGCCCACACCTGAGCCAGCATCACCCGTTTGTTGACCAGGAAACGGTCATCTGGGTGAAGACCGGTCACCTCCCCTTAGATTGATTTAACCAAAAGCGGCCCCTCGAGAGGGGCCGAAATAGAGCACTATCCCGACTACAACAACATCATCAAACACCACCTGGCTAAGAGGCGAGATTGGTGCGCCAACCGGGTTGGCCAAACTCATCACTGCCGAATCGTTCGTGGCCATTACCAATAGCCATCCCTTCACCAGCCGGCACTTCGAATACATGGTAGGCCTCTGGTCCGAAGGGATCGAGGGCGGTATCCAGGTACTCATAGGCATCTGGCACCGGCTCGCCGGACATGGCAACCCTGAACTGCCGCTCCACCATCGGGACCGTAACACTCAGAGGCTGCTGCACCCAGAGAAAAACAGCCTTCTGGGCGACCAGATACTCGCACCGAACCACTTTGCATCCCTCGCGCAGGGTCAACGTGGTCGGCTCTTTTCCAGGCTCAAGACGGAACTTGTGAATGGTTTTCATGGCGATACTCCTTCAGAGGTTGCCAGACACAGTTCAATCATGCGCCGCCGAAGACTTCGAGAAAATAAGATTTATTGAGCAAGAATCATCGATATTATCGAGGTAAATCAAAGCCGCTACAGATTGCCCGCACACCTTCATGGGCAACCTTCCGGCTTCGGGTGATGGCGTAGAGTTGATCGGTTACCGCTTTGACAGGAGCAATCTCCTCCACCTGATATTGGCGGCACACTTCCTCCTTTATCGCCGTTGGCGCCGCAAATACGCCCAACCCTTCCCGTCCGAACACCTTGATTAACGCGCTGTCGTCTACCCTGGCCACCAGGTCCATCCTGACATTGCTGATGGTCAGCCAGTTCATCAACTTCTGAAAATACGGCGCATCCGTGGCGTTGGCCAGCAAGGGCTGATGATTGAGAGAGGCCGGAAAGTCGTCCCGAAGCCGCCCAGCCATCTCCGGGGCGGCAAACAAACTGATGGTAGACGATGTCAGGGGATGAACCGCGAAGCGATCTGTGACCGCTTCGGTCTGAGGCATACGGTCTGTCAGCACGACGTCGAGTTCTTTGCGTTTGAGACTGAGCAGCAAATCTTCCGCGCGACCTGTCCGGCAATCCAGGTTGACTCGCCTGTTCAGCTTCAGAGCCGGCTGCAACAACTGAAAAGCAATCAGCTTATGAATTGACGCCGAAACGCCGGCCGCTAATCTCAGAGGGCGATCAGCGGGGGCCAGACGCAAGGTTTCAGACAGCTCCCCAGTCAGTGCAAAAATGTCGTTGGCGTAGGACTGAACCAATTGCCCCAGTTCAGTCAGGACCAGACGCCGCCTTTCCCGGCTGAACAACTGCCCTCCGACTGATTCCTCGAACGTGGCAAGCTGGCCACTCAGGGTTTGCGGCGCAAGATCGAGCAGCTCGCTGGCTTTGGCAATCGAGCCCTCACGGCTGATGACCCAGAAATAATAGAGATGCCTGAGATTGAGCTGATCCATGGCGTAAACCTAGTTTGTGGTGGCTCTTCGTGACCGCAGCAACCAAACCGACATCAACACACTGTGCAGCACCAATAATGGTACCGCCACCAGTAGCAGGCTTGCCCAGCCAACCGAAGCCAGTACAGCGCCAGCACTCAAGGCCGCTGTCGCCTGAGCCGTGAACACCATCATGTCATTCAGGCCCTGCACACGGAAACGCTCAGACTGCTGGTAACCCTGGGGCAACAGGGTTGTCCCGCCAACGAACAGGAAATTCCAACCCACGCCCAGCAGCAGTAACGCCCACAAATAATGATGAAAGCTGATACCGCTGGCCGCCAGCAGAATGCACGCCAGGTAGGCCAATAATCCCGCCGCCATCATCAAGGGGATGCCGACAACACGGGTCAGCCAACCAGAAATAAGAGACGGAAGATACATGGCCATAATGTGTAACTGAATAACCCGCTTGGCATCATCCAGATCATGACCGGCCATTTCGGTCATGCTCAAGGGGGTTGCAGTCATGATAAAGCTCATCACCGCATAGCCGATGGCGGCGCCGCTGATAGCCGTCCACACCAGCGGATTTGCCAGTATCTCCCTGAGCGGGCGACCCCCGCCAACCACGGTTTCCCGGACCCGCTCTGCCTTGGCGCGATACCCGAACGCAAGAATGATAAACGCCAGGGCCTGAACAACGGCCAACCCGACCCAACTGTAAAGGAACGGGAAGGATTCAGATTTCCCACTGCCCAGGCTAGCTACTTCAGGCCCCAACCAGGCCGCAACCAGGCCTCCCAGCAGCACTCTTGCAGCTGCCGAGCCGGCCATGTCCGGCGCTACCGACTCCATCGCCGCAAAGCGATACTGGTGCACCACGGCCAGGCCCGAACCGCCCAGAACGGCAGCAAGGCACATCAGGGTAAAGTGCGATTGCCAGGAAGCGTACGCACCCAGCAAACCTGCGAGAATGCCTGCAAGTGCGCCGAAAAGCATCACCTGTTTGCGCCCTATCCGCTCCATCAACCATGTCGCCGGCTTTATGGCCAGAACCGTGCCGACCACCACCAGCCCGACCGGCAAGGTTGCCAACTCTGGCGCAGGCGCCAGCAGTCGTCCCTGAATAGAGCCAATAAATACGATAAAAGGCGCGGTGCACATGGCCAGCGCCTGGGCCGCCACCAGCACCCAGACATTCAACGGCATGGATTATTTCTTCCTGTAGATAATGCCGGGATGGCATTGAACCATTTCGTACAGATCAGGCAGGCCGTTCAGGGATTCAGAGGCACCCAGAATCAGGTAGCCGCCCGGATTCAGCGCCCCGTGCATGCGGGTAAGAATGTCCTTTTTAAGGTCTGCGGAAAAATAGATCAGCACGTTCCGGCACATGATGATATCGAATTTGCCGAGCATATACCGCTCAAGCAAGTTGAGTTCTTTGAACTCCACCATGGCCTTGATCTGCGGTTTGATCTGCCACCCGCCGTTAGGTGAGGGCGTAAAAAACTGCTTCTGCCGCTCCGGGGAAAGCCCGCGACCTATTGCAATCATCTCATATTCACCCCGCCGGGCCACTTCCAGCACGCTTTTGGAAATATCGGTCGCAGTGATCTTTACGTCACGCAGCTTGCCGGGGCGAATGCGCCGGAATTCGTCCACCACCATGCCTACCGAGTAGGGCTCCTGCCCGGTTGAGCAGGCGGCAGACCAGACACGAAGCGGTTGGAGCGAATTGCGCTCGGCGAACTCCGGCAACAGCTTGTCCTGAAGAATACGGAATGGGTGGTTGTCCCGAAACCAGAGGGTCTCGTTGGTGGTCATGGCATCGATAACCAGCTCACGCAGGCCGCTGCGCCCCACCCGCTTCAAGCGATCGAGAAGCTCACCCAGTGAATTCAGGTTGTTCTCCTCAAGAATCCTGCGTAGACGGCTCTTCACCAGGTACTGCTTGTTGTCACCCAACAGAATGCCACAAGCGTCCTGCAGGAATGTCTTGAAGGCTTCGTATTCCTGAGGCGTAATTTCCGCTTTCATTGGATCTCTATCGTGGGTAAGTCCATGAGCCGAGGCATCAATTCTGGTCAATAATTTCCATCACGCGCTCGGCAAGCTCATCCGGGCTGAATTTCGCCATAAAATCATCGGCACCGACCTTCTGAACCATCGCCCGGTTAAAGACGCCACTCAGGGATGTATGGAGCATCACATACATGCCGCTGAGCGCCGGATTCTCTTTGATTCTGGTAACGAGGGTGTAACCGTCCATCTCCGGCATTTCCACATCGGAAATGATCAACGATAAGTGGTCTCGGGCAGTGGAACCATCCCCCGTAATCTCCTTGAGGTAGTTCAACGCCTGTTTGCCGTCATTCTTGGTGACCACTTCCATTCCGATCGCGGTCAGGCAGCGCTCGATCTGGCGCCTCGCCACAGACGAATCATCAACAACCAGTACCGGCAAATGCCCGGGCACACGCTCGGCGCTGCGAGTTTTCAGCTCTTCGGTGACATCTTCCCTGAGAGGAGAAACTTCTGCAAGAATCTTTTCTACATCTATGATTTCTACAAGTTTGTCATCAATTTTGGTGACCGCCGTCAAGTACACATCCTTGCCAGCCCCCTTGGGTGGCGGGAGGATATCTTCCCAGTTCATATTCATGATCCGGTCGACACCAGTCACCAGAAAGCCCTGAGTTTTACGGTTGTACTCGGTAATGATGACAAAGCTTGTTGCCAGCTCTTCCTGTGGAATGCCTGCCATGCCAATGGCCATGCTCAGGTCGATGATGGGGATGGTCTCGCCACGGATATGGGACACGCCCCGAACCACCTGGCGGCTGTTAGGAATCGATGACAATTTCGGGCATTGAAGGACCTCCTTCACCTTAAAAACGTTGATCCCGTATAGCTGCCGCCCCCGCAAACGGAACAACAACAGCTCAAGCCGGTTCTGACCAACCAACTGCGTACGCTGGTTAACGCTGTCCAACACCCCTGCCATAACTTTCTACTCCCGGCATGCCAACGATCGGCACAGAATTTGCTCAGTTATTATTAAACAACTTGCTTACGCGAACCCGGACCAAAACATTGACGCCGGGTGTCCAATCAGGGTTAACGGCCCCAGCGCCATTTTCCTTAACGGAACTCGCGTAAATATGCCTAACTGACAGCATAGGACAAAGCAGTGCAGATGCGAACCATCTTTTTAGCGACCTTTTGCCTATCGACCCTGGGCCTGAACGCCGCGGCTGCGGCCACCACTGCAAGCGAGATACGCGATGCCGCCGGTCAATTTATCGAAACCTGGGCCGACGAGCAGCGCCAGCAACAGTACGAGGTGAACTTCACCGTCGGCAGCATCGACAGCCGGCTTAGCCTGGCTGCTTGCGAACAGGCACTCGAAACCGCGTTTACCAACGATCCCCTACGTACCACATCGCCATCGGTGATGGTGTCCTGTGCCGGGGAGCGGCCATGGCGGATGTTCGTCACAGCCAGTGTCGAAGTACACGGCCCTGCCCTTGTGGCGGCTCGGCCTCTGGCCCGCGGTGAGCGCATCAGCGGTGAACTTTTGCAGGAAAAACAGGTGCAGATCAACGCCAGCCGCCGGGGCATTCTCACAGATATTGAACAGGTATCCGGCATGCTGGTGAGGCGACCAGTTAATGCAGGGTCGGTGCTGACGCCAGATCTGCTCGAAGCTCCCAATGCCGTTGAGCGGGGCGATCATGTTATCATCACTGCCAAATCCGCGGTGTTCTCGGTCAGTTCCCGAGGCAAGGCGCTGGCCAGTGCCAGTGTCGGCGAGCAAGTGATGGTTGAGAATCTGCAATCAGCACGCACGGTTCGGGCAACGGTCACGGCTCCTGGCCGGGTGGAAATTGCCATGTAACGGAAAATCCGTGCCCAGCGGCAAATTTTTTCCGTTTTTTTCTAAAGGTCGGCTAAACGCTGCCGATAAGCAGATATAAACTCGATTCCGCCGCCTCTGAAGGTGGCCACAGGCAAGCAGGTATCCTTATGTCAGTTGACTTAAATGGAATTGGCCCCGGCCAGGTCAACACCACCAGAACCACGGCCGACAAAGCAACAGGCAGCCAGAGTACGCCCTCCACGGCTGGAGAGCAGGCAAAGGCTCAAAGCACGGCTGCCCGCGGCGACAACGTCAGTCTCAGCAATCAGGCCAAAAACCTGAAGCAGCTGGAACAGAAACTGGGCGATTACCCGGAAATGGACGACGACCGCATTGCGCAGATTCGCGCAGCACTGGAAGATGGCACCTACAAAATTGATGCAGAGAAACTGGCCCAGAAAATGCTTGAGATGGATAAAAGCATTTTCGGGTGAGTAAAACATGGCTGCAATCATTGAATTGAAGACCCTTCTCTCAGAAGACATCCGCCAGCTTGAAACCCTGGCGGATCTTCTCAACCAGGAAAAACAACTCCTGGCGTCCTCCGACATCGCTCCGCTCCAGGAAATCACCACTCAGAAAAACAACATCCTGACGGATATCCGTGAGCGTGCGAAACAAAAGATCCGCCTGCTGGTGAACATGGGGTACCGACCGGATGCCGGCGAGCCCTCGAGGTTTATCCGTGCCGGTGGTATGGAAGACCTTTACCAACTCTGGAAAACCGCCGATGGGCGCCTTCGTGCCTGCCAGGAACTGAACCAGAACAACGGTCGTGTTGTCGGACACCTTCAAAAACGCCTGACGAGGCTCACGGACATCTTCCGTGGCGCCTCTGCCCAACAGAAGCTTTATGGCGCCAAGGGCGAACAAACCAGTGTATCCAGCGGCAACATTCTGGCCAGCGCCTGACCGACCCGGCAAACAAAAACGCCCGGATGAGCTATCCGGGCGTTTTTCGTTAGATTCACCTTACCCGTTCATTAACGGGTGTAGATCGTCATCTGGGAATCCGGATGAAACCGTATGTTGTGAATGCTGACGTTCCCCATGGATGGACTCTGATTGCCACTCACGCGGATATTGTCCATCCGGATCTCCTCAATCCGTTCGGGAAACGCCAGCCTCAAGGCGCCATCCTCTCGAATGGAATAGCGGGGCTCACCCTCCCTGTAGTGAACACCAGAGATGGTCAGGTCGGAATCGAGGAAACTGAGCACTGGCACAAAAATGTTGGCGGCCAGCTTGATTCCCTCTACTGAATCGAGTCCGGCGAGTTCCGGGTCATCAACCGCGCCGCCAGCATTTCCCGGCATTGCGGCAACCGTTTCAATACGCTCCAGCAAACCCACACTGCTTTGAGCCGTTACGCCGGCCATATCGCTGTCAGACAGAGGCGCAAAGCCCCCCTTTTCATATAACTGACCGGCCTGCGCAGGCATGGATGCCGCGCTGGTATTGCCGGCCGCCAGCGACACCAACGGCTGAAACGGCAACGTCACCATGGTAACCAGCGCTGCCGCATTACGATAACGGGCCTGGTGTTTGAGAACGCGATGCAGTTCCTTGTCAGTCACCCAGCCAGCGGCGATCAACACTTCGCCCAGGCGCTGCCCGGTTTCCCGCTGCAACAACAACGCCTCGTCCAGCTGACCTTCCGACAAATAGCCACGATTGATCAACAACCGGCCAAGCCGGGACTTTTCTTCAAACCCCTTACGGATTCTCACTAGGCTCCTCCCGCATTCAGAGTGATCACCGTACAACCAGGCCCGGTATTGATAATGATTAAAGCGTAGCCCAATCCCCTGGCCTACGCTGTTCTGATTTGCACTTATTCAGGTAAGGATCTGTTAAGATCTTCGCTAATTTTGTTCTATCCGGATTGTCTCAGGATTCCTGATAACAACTGAAACTGTGAGAGCCTCTGAAATGACAAATACCGTAAAACCCGTATTAACTGTGATGTCCGTCCTGTTTGCCGCCATCGCTGCCCTGATGCTGGCCACTCCTATTCAGGCCGAAGAACTGCCGAAGGTTCGCTTTGTTACCTCTGAAGGGGCCTTTGAGCTTGAGTTGCGCCCTGACGTAGCCCCCAAAACCGTGGAGAATTTCCTCTCCTATGTCGAAGACGGATTCTACGACGGTACGATCTTTCACCGGGTGATTCCCGGCTTTATGATTCAGGGCGGCGGATTAACCGAAACCATGGCCCGCAAACAGACCAAAAACCCCATCGTTAACGAAGCCTCAGCAACCCTGCCTAATCTTCGGGGCACCGTGGCCATGGCCCGAACCAGCTCCCCAAACTCAGCAACCTCTCAGTTCTTTGTTAACGTCGCCAAAAACGATTTCCTGAATGCTGGTGTGCGGGGTGCGGGCTACGCGGTCTTTGGCAAAGTCACCGAGGGCATGGGCGTGATCGACAAGATTGCCGGCGTACAAACCGGACATCGCCAGGGCATGGCGGATGTTCCGGTTCAGGCCGTCGTGATCGAGAAAGTGACTCTGGTTAATATTGAAGACTGAGCCCTATGCACTCCCCCTGCCTGCCACCGGCCATGGAGCCGGCAGATCTTATCTGGCGCGACGGCGTACCCGAATCCACCCGGTTTGGAGACGTATATTTCAGCAGGGACAACGGCCTGGCAGAAACCCGGTATGTTTTTATCGGGCATAACCAGTTGCCGGAGCGGTTCCAGCAGGTGCCAGACACCGGCCACTTTGTGATCGCTGAAACCGGTTTTGGCACGGGCCTGAATTTTCTCGCCGCCTGGGCGGAATGGTTAAAGCAGCGCCCGGCCGATGACAACGCCATACTGCACTTTGTGTCGGTAGAACGATTTCCCCTGCGCCGTCAAGACCTCGAAAAGGCGCTGTCGTACTGGCCCGAGCTAAGCCCCCTGGCAACGGAGCTTATCGAACATTACCCTCCACTGATCAAGGGCACTCACCGGCTGGTGCTGGCCGGAGGTCGGGTTCGGCTGACCCTGTATTTTGGCGATGTCCTGGATGCCTGGAAGGATCTCACTTTTTTCGCCGATGCCTGGTTCCTTGACGGCTTCGCCCCGTCGTTAAACCCGGACATGTGGCTGGACGATGCCATTGGTCTGATCACCAGCCATAGCAAGCCCGGAACGACCCTGGCCACGTTTACCGCCGTTGGCCGTGTGCGACGCAGCCTTGCAGAGGCCGACTTCGAGATCGCAAAAGTCCCCGGCTTTGGCCGCAAGCGGGAAATGCTTGCAGGTATATACGCGCCAGGGAATACCACTAATCAAGAGGCGAGAACTGGCACGGTTGCTGTTATCGGTGCAGGAATTGCCGGCACCCTGCTCGCCCGCAATCTGGCGGAACGGGGTGTTCAGGTGCTGCTGCTGGACAAGGCGCCCCACGCCGGTTCTGCGGCATCTGGCAATCCCCAGGGCGCGCTCTATGTAAAACTTGGTGTGGAGTACAACGCACAGACTGAGCTTGCCGCAACTGCCCTCAGTTTCAGCCAACGTTTCTATCGGCCCTGGCAAAACCGCTTCTGGCACCCAACGGGGCTGCTGCAATTGGCGACCGATGATCAGGAAGCTGACCGCCAACGGCGGTTCTGCGAGCGCAATGAATACCCGGATAATCTGCTGGAACCCGTGAACGCAATCAGGGCGAGCGAACTGGCAGGGATTCCCGTCGATACTGGCGGTCTCTGGTTTCCCGGTTCTGGCTGGCTTGAGCCTGCAAAGGCCTGTCAGCAGCTGGCTGAGCACCCGCTGATCGAAACACGATTCAGTTACCAGGTCGTCAACCTTCTGCCATGTAACAATCAATGGTGTATCCGCAATCACTCTGGCGAAGACTGCCGCGCAGACGCGGTGATCATTGCCGGAGGCCACGAAAGCCCCGCCTTGGTGCCCGTAGCCGGGCAGCTCCGTTTGAAAGCGATCCGCGGTCAGGTTACTGAACTACCGGAGGCAGACTTCAACCTACCCCAAACGGTGATCTGCGGGACAAAGTATCTCAACCCTGTTCAAGGCGGCAGTGCAGTCACCGGGGCGACATTTGACCTTAAGGACGAGACCCCCTACCCAACCCCCGCAGGCCACCAGGAAAACCTTGACGAGCTAAAACGGATTCTGCCGTCTGTAACCAAAGAATCGGTGCCAGATCCCGATCAGCTGCAAGGGCGAGTGGCCTTTCGCTGTACCACGCACGATTACCAGCCTGTGGCCGGCCACATGCGGGACACCGAAGGGAACCACCTTAACGACCTGTATCTGCTGACCGGCCTGGGCAGCAAAGGGTTGGTCTGGGCACCCTTGCTGGCAGAATATCTGGCAG
The DNA here is from genome assembly GCF_048595985.1 of Marinobacter sp. GH_1. Taxonomy (NCBI): domain Bacteria; kingdom Pseudomonadati; phylum Pseudomonadota; class Gammaproteobacteria; order Pseudomonadales; family Marinobacteraceae; genus Marinobacter; species Marinobacter sp. GH_1. Next base: position 2,334,841 of record NZ_CP184460.1, read on the forward strand.
ATGTTATCAGCGGCCAGCCCCACTGCTTGCCTGCGCCGCTCTCAAAGCGACTGGAAACGGGGCGGCTATACCGAACCTGACACTTACCCAGGCGTAATGAAGCCGGCCTACAGTTTTGTGACATTCAGCCGTTACCATTAGAGGAGCTGCTCTGCATTGGGATGTTGCAGCAGTCACATGGGAGAGTTAGTGGAATGTCTATTCACGTAAGTGAGCCGGGGCGACCAATCGGCACCCGATTGCCGGAAGCCTTGCGAAGCCGTCGCGTTGGCGACGTCACCGAGCTGACGGAATCCGGCGCGATTTCACCGGGCCACAGCGAGGCAACCGACGCGGAGTTTCAGCAGGCCGCTAACAGCGGCCGCCACCGTGCACTCCAGGAGTATGGCGCCGCAGCCGCCGGAGAACGGCGCGAGGAGCGTGTGTACCTGCCTGTTTCCGCCATTTGCTCACCGGCGCTGTACTCTGTACCCGCTACGGCTTCCATGGGTGAGGCCATGTCCAGCATGGAAGACAACAATGTGCACCATCTGGTCATCCTGGCCGACCACAACGTTGCAGGCCTGATTGACCTGCGCTGGCTACTCGCCTGGCTCCACGAAAACCCGTCACAAGCAGTAAGTCAGAGCCTGTCTCAGGTTGAACTGCCAGCTTTCCTGACCGCCTCTCCGGAAACCGACGCACATCAACTCGCACGGCTTATGCTTGCACACCAATTGAACGCGGCACTGATCGTTGACGCAAAAGGCCAGCCATCAGGCATTGTGACCAGTACCGACTACCTGAAGCTGTATGCCAGCGCCAGCCGGCAGGAGGGGACCGTCTAAGGCCTCGCCCCCCTTTAAAGACATTAAGGGTTCTCGGAGGTCAGTGCATCGCCCTCCGGGCCGAACAGTCTAATTGCCAGCTCACCACCCAGGTCTACCAACGCAGTAATTTCATCATCCCGATAGTTTTTCAGCCTTAACACATTCAACCCCTCAACATCAGGCTGAATGCGCCAGCTCCGATAAGCCGCTTCGTCATCACCACGATTCAGCCTTGCCAGGATTGCATGGCGGGTGGAGGGATTTCCAGCGCCTTCAGCGAAGACCCCATCGGTGGAACCGGCAATGACCATATCGCCGTTAAACAGCAGGCCCTGGCTCAGCTCTACAATGGCAGTGTCATTCTGATCATTGGCCGACAATGCACTGCCTATGGCACCCGAGGTACTGTAACCGAGAGCAAACCCGGCCCGGCTGTTCACACGTGTGCGAATAAGTTCGTCAGCATCATCTTCGTTAACTTCCACTCGATACTCAAAGGGGCCGTCACCAATCAGCCAGGCGCTACCATCGCCATAAAACCCGTGCCGCAGAACCTCGGCGGATTCTTCCCCAACCTGGTAAACCGACACTGTCCCCGAGGCGCTGCCACCGAAGAAAAAGGGGCCGGTAACCGCCGTGCCGTCGATCGATGATGGCGCAAAACCAAACAGCAGGGGGCTGAGAGCGGCCACACTGCCGCCCACCACATGGTCATCACCCTCAGAACCCACCTGGCGCGTCCAGGCGACCGTTGGCACCAGTGCATCGCCATCGGGTATGGTATCGATTCGGGTCAGGAAGGCGTCGATACCGCCGGCCGACGACTCTCCACCCCATACGCCGTCGGTTTCACCCGCGATCGCAACATAGCCACTGCCAGGGTTGAGCCCTATCCATCGAACACGGTCATGCCCGGAGGTGCCCATCCGGAACAGGTCATCCCAGCGCAGCTGATACTCTCCTTCACTTAGTCGATAAACGCCTACAATCACATTATCTCCGGCCCCGGCATCGCCTGAGCCAACCGGCTCGTCAGTAGTGAATGCCACGGCCATTTCATATCGGGTGACCCGGACCGTGTCTTCGGTGACCCGCCGCTCCGCCACATCCACGAACACATCGGGGCGGGCTGAGGCATCTGCGAGATCGGCAACAACTACAGGGTCGCCCAGCAGGGCGCCAGTCTGATCATGAATGCGCACCTGAACCTGGCCGTTGTTGCTCCCGGCGACAAAGTAGCGACCGCCATGACCAACGGTAAAGTCCGTCGCAACAAACCCGTCATTCCAGACAATAGACTCTTTCAGACGATTGAAGCTGAGCCTCAACAGGTTATCGCTGGCACCTCTGGCAAAACCTTCCCGGCCCGCCTGGAACCGGCTGTCTACCGCCAGGTTCGCAAATCGGTCGTGCAGGTCCTCCGGCGTTGAATAGCTCTCACTGGCACGGACCTCGAAAAGCAATTCATTCTGGCCAACGGGAAAGCTTAAGGTATCGTTCTCCACGCCTTCCTGCTCAATGACAAACTCGGTTCCCAGCCGTGCCGTGGAGCCTTGGGCGTGCGTCAAACGGACTTTGATGACGTCCTCCCTATCACCGGACAGCGTGGCCCGATATTGCCCGGTTGTACCGGTGTTCAACGTATCTCGCGGGCCGCCCTTCAGGGTTTCGATGGCAACCGTCGGTTCATTGTCACGAATGGTCAGGTTGGTTCGCACACCGGTGTCCGATGCGCCCAGGGAGGCAATGCCCGTGCGCACCTCTGTCAAATGAAGCTGCGCCAGTTCGGAAGGTTCGGGGATGGTGTCGTCAATGACTTCCAATGGAATGTAGCACTCGGTGATACCTGGCTCGAGGGTAATCAGCCCCCGATCCTTGATGCCAGCGTCGTTCTCGTAGTACTCGATGTAGGTCAGCTCCTCGCCCTGTTCATCCACCGGGAACGCGGTTTTGCTGCCCTGCGCGACAATGTCGTTACCGATAATGGCACGGCCGAGGTTGTCACTGCTGTATTCGCACCGCTGGTGCGGTGGGCTTTCCTCGTCGTCACACTTATTCTCATCGAATTCCGAGCGCAGCTCGAACGCGATGGAAACCCTTGTCACGGAGGGTTGGTCTAAAAGGACCTTTGCAAACACGCGATTGGTTGGCGAAGTAACTGCCTTGGACTCCTTAAACGAGCCATCCTCGTTGTACAGGTCAATCTCATAGTCATGCTCGCCGACCACATCCAGTGCAGGCAGTTCACAACGGGTTCGGGAGCTGTCGGGAATGTCCGGGCTCTCGCCCTCGGTGAACGACGGCGCCTCCAGCGTCACTACATTCCGTTTGACTTCAATATCAAAAGGCTGGAACCCGGCCATGCGGCCATCGGTGGTGACAATGTCGATGTTGTCGTTTCTGCCCAGGTCCGCCTCACCTCTCGCGCCCCCGGACAGTCCAGGAACGCCGCGCATGATGATGCCCTGGCGGGCTTTATTGCTGGTGTCTTCCAGCGCGAGCCAGGAGGGGGCGTTCGTCAGCGAGTAATCCAGAATGCTCTCGCCGCCATAGGCTCCCCAGTTGTAGTAATACTCAACCCCCAGGTAGGCCGTGGTCGGCGGCGCGCCAAGCAGCGTGGGCTGGTCGGGGTCTTTTTCGGTTTTACAGCCGGCAGACATCAGTGCGATCAGGGCCAGGCCAAGAAGACGGCCAGAGGAGGAGGTGCGGGGGAGCAGATCGGCGCGCATGCAAAAATCCGTTTCATGACGTTGTTGTTATGGCGGTGCCAGCGGGGCATAACGCTCCCGGTTTACACACCGTTACAGATCAACGCCATGTTAGCCAATTTGCGCCCTGCCGGATCTGCGCGAGTTCTCAGATTCACCGGCCGGGCCCGCATCAGCCTGCTACGCCATGCTCCTCTAAGAGGGCGAGAAGCCCCTCTTCATCCAGGACAGGCACTCCCAGCTGTTCTGCCTTGGTCAGCTTGGAGCCAGCAGCCTCACCCGCCACCACGCAGGCGGTTTTCTTCGAAACGCTGCCCGCGACCTTGGCTCCCAGCTTCTCCAGTTTTTCCTTCGCCTGGTCCCGGGTCATCTGTGACAGGGTGCCGGTCAGCACCCAGGTTTCGCCGGCCAGGGGTTTGGCCTCGGCAGGGACAACCTGTTCTTCCTGCCAGCTTACCCCGGTGTCTTTCAAAGCCTGCAGGGTTTCCTGGTTGTGGGGCTGGTCGAAGAAACTGCGAATATGGCCGGCCACGATGGGACCAACGTCCGGTACCGCCTGCAGCGCCTCGTCATCGGCAGCTGAAATTGCCTCAAGGGTACCGAAATGCGATGCCAGGGACTTCGCGGTCGCCTCACCCACCTCACGAATACCCAGGGCGTAGAGGAACCGCCACAGCACCGGCTTACGGGCCCGGTCAATGGCCGCCACAAGGTTGCCTGCTGATTTATCCCCCTTACGGTCAAGGCTGGATAACTGGAATTTGGTTAGTCGGTACAGGTCCGCGACGGTGTTCACCATGCCTTCATCCACCAGCACTTCAATCAGCCGGTCGCCCAGACCTTCGATATCCATGGCCTTGCGGGAGGCGTAATGGCGAATGGCTTCCTTGCGCTGGGCGGGGCAGTACAGCCCCCCGGAACAACGGGCGACCGCCTCCCCTTCTATCTGGACGATGTCCGAGTCACAGACCGGGCATTGGCTCGGCAGGACCACTTCCGCTGCGCCCTTCGGGCGTTTCTCCGGAACCACCTTCACCACTTGCGGAATGACATCTCCAGCGCGGCGTATGAACACCGTATCACCGATGTGCACATCCAGCCGGCGAATCTCGTCCATGTTGTGGAGTGTTGCGTTGGAAACGGTCACGCCACCCACAAACACCGGTTTGAGCCGGGCAACAGGCGTGACAGCCCCGGTCCTGCCCACCTGGAACTCCACATCTTCAATAACGGTCAGTTCTTCCTGGGCGGGGAATTTGTGGGCAATGGCCCACCGGGGCGCCCTGGACACAAAGCCCAGCTGCTGCTGCAAATCCAGGCGATTCACCTTGAACACGATACCGTCTATTTCGTATGGCAGCGTGTCGCGCTTGGCCATCAGCTCCTGGTACGCCTCGAGGCACGCTTCAACCCCCTTGGCTTTGCGCATTTCCGGGTTAATACGAAACCCCCAGCCCCGAACCCGCTGCAAGCTTTCCCAGTGGGTTTCAGGCAGCAGGCTTTCGTCGGTGACCGCCATGCTGTAGGCACACAGCTCCAGGGGGCGCTTGGCGGTGACTGTTGATTTCTTCTGGCGCAGGCTACCGGCAGCGGCATTTCTGGGGTTTACAAAGGGCTTTTCGCCTTGCTCAGCGAGGCGCCGGTTCAGTTGCTCAAACCCCGCCTTGGGCATATAGACTTCACCCCGAACTTCCACCAGATCCGGATAGTCGTCGCCCCGCAAGGTCAAGGGGACTGACGGAATGGTGCGTATATTGGCCGTGATATCCTCACCGGTATAACCGTCGCCTCGGGTGGCGGCCCGAGTTAATACACCCTGCTCATAGTGCAGGCTGACCGCAAGGCCATCCAGCTTGGGCTCACAGACATATTCCACCGGATCCTCGGTTGCCAGGCGATCACGCACTCGGCGGTCGAAATCACGGAGCTCGTCGTCACTGAACGCATTGTCCAATGACAGCATGGGCAATCGATGGGTGATTTCTTCAAAGCTGGTTTCCGCGGCACTGCCGACCCGCCGGGTAGGCGAGTTATCTGTGGCAAGTTCCGGGTAGTCCGCTTCCAGTGTCTGGAGTTCACGGAACAGCCGATCGTATTCAGCATCGGGTATCCTGGGGTCATCCAGAACGTAATAGTAGTAATTGTGATCGTCCAGGGCAGCGCGCAACTGTTCCACGCGCTGCTGGATATCGGCAGAAACCTGGCTCATCGGATCGAATGTCCTGATTAAGTGTTATACCCGATGGGAACGCTGTTTACGTTCGAATTCACGGATGCGCTGCCGGCAGTGCTCAATCGTCTGCGGAGTCATTACGCTGCGGCGCTCGTCTTTCAGTTCACCGCCCATATTGCGCACAACGCACTGAGCGGTTTCGAGCATGAATTCGAAGGCCTGCATGGCATTGGATGGCCCGGGCAGGCTCATGAAGAAACTGATTCCGGGAGTGTTCAACGTTGGCATATCCTGGGGCCGGAAGGTTCCCGGCTCCACCGCGTTGGCAACGCTGAACTGCACTGGCGTGGTGGTGTCAGCACCTTCATGCCGGTGGTAGATGTCCATGTCGCCATGTTCAAGACCGCAGGCCTCAAACAGCTTTTTCAGTATCGTTCCCTGGAACTCCTCACCGTTACGCGCCAATACGTTAATCACCAGCACTTCCCTGGCTTCCGGGCGATTGGCTCCCGCCAACGGCTGGTTCTTGCGTGGGCCCGGTGCCGCTTCCCGGCGAGCGGTATCCTCCTCAACCTCTGTGGTCAACACAGGAGGTTCTTTCGCTCGGGTTTTTGCTGCGGGACGAGATTTCGGTTCTGGTTCTGGTGCTGACTCCGGTGCCGGCTCCGGTTCTGGCGGCAGTTCGGGCTCTGATACCGGCCGGGCGGAGACTTCGTCGTCGTAGACCTCCTCAGCCTCACCCGCCGGTGGTTCTACTGAACGCTCGGAACGGCTATTCACGACTCTTGGCTCACCCAGGACACCATCGTCGATGTTGTCGTCGGTCGCGCCCCACCCCGATTCCAGCATAACGTCGTCATCGTCCGAACTGCCGAAATCCTCTGACGTGTCTCGCTTGAGGTAGCCCCGCTCTTCGAGGGTTCCCCTGGATACGGTTCGGGCTCCACCATTGGGAAGTTCTGGATTGTAATCATCATCGAGCGGGGAATCCTTCAGATCATCCGCGCCCATTCCGGAGGAAATCGCCATGGATTCCTTACGGGCCCGGCGCATCCGCCGAACACCATCAATGACGATTCCAAGAATAACCAGGGTACCTATGGCAATTAACCATTCCCTAAGTGACATAGTGCTGCTGTCCTGTTTGCAGTTCGGAACGTTGCTACTCTAAGAAAAGCCCGTAATGAATACAACGCACTCCGGGCCGAGATGGCGTTATTGTCATGGTTGACGCCTTTTTCGCCAACCCTCAGGCCTCCGCCAAGGCTGCCGCCTCGTCGACATCCACCGAAACCAGCCGGGAGCAACCCGGTTCGTGCATGGTGACGCCCATCAACTGGTCCGCCATTTCCATGGCGATCTTGTTGTGGGTAATGTAGATGAACTGTACCTGTTTGGACATCTCTTTCACCATATTGGCGTAACGGCCAACGTTGGCATCGTCCAGCGGGGCGTCCACCTCATCCAGCATACAGAAAGGCGCCGGATTGAGCTGAAAGATAGAGAATACCAGGGCAATCGCAGTCAAGGCTTTCTCGCCACCGGACAGCAGGTGGATGGTACTGTTCTTCTTGCCCGGTGGCCGCGCCATGATCGCCACGCCGGTCTCCAGAAGGTCTTCGCCGGTCAGCTCCAGATAGGCATTGCCGCCACCAAACACCTTCGGGAACAACGCCTGCAGGCCACCGTTAACCTGATCGAAGGTTTCCTTGAAGCGCTGGCGGGTTTCCCGGTCTATTTTGCGAATGGCGGTATCCAGGGTTTCCAGGGCTTCCATCAGGTCGTTGTGCTGCTCATCCAGGTAGGTCTTTCGCTCACTCTGTACCTGATATTCCTCGATGGCTGCCAGATTAATAGCCCCCAACCGCTGGATACGGTTACCAATCTTCTCCAGTTCTTCGGCCCAGATTTTCTCATCGGCATCTTCCGGCAACTGGCCCAGCACTTCCTGGAGCTTTACATCCAGCTCCTTGAGCTGCTCGATGTGGTTACCAGACCGGATTTCGAGCGCCTGGGATTCCAAATTGAGCTTTTCGAGCCGCGCACGTACCTCACCCACCACATGCTCAGTGCGGCTTCTGCCCTGCTCCCGCTCCCGTACCTCGCGGTCAATGTCTTCCAGGGCGTCCCTGGCGGCCGAAAGCTTCTCCTCCTCCGCCAACCGGCGCTCCAAAAGCCCCTCGAGTTGAAGTTGCAGGTCTTCCAGTGGCTCTTCAGCGCTCTCTCGGCTTTCCCGGAGCATATCAAGACGCTCTTCCAGCCGTTCTTTCTGCATTTGCATGCGTTCGATGGTCTGCTTCAAACCATCGCGCTGGCTTTGCAATGACTGCAGTTGCAACTGCAACTGGTGGGCATGGTCCCGGTCGTGGCGGGCTTCCTGGCGGAGCCTGTCGAGATTCTCCCGCAAGGTATCACGCTGCTCCAGCAGCCGTTCTTTCTCTTCGTCACTGTCCTCGGTGGAAGCCAGCGCCAGGTTCCATTCTTCCCTCGCGGATTCGAGATCTTCCTTCTGCTGTTCCAGGTTTCCGGCCACATCTTCTATATCATCCCGGATACGGGCAAGGCGGGCATCAATCTGTTCAGCCCGGGCTTTCAGACCACTAACTTTTGAGGACAACGCACCGAGTTCCCGCTCAGCGTCACTCAAACGGGCCTGGGCTTCTTCCCTGGCCGACTCAGCACGCTCGCCCTGTTCCTGGAGCAACTCCAGTGCCTCGACCGCCTGCTCAAGCAGCTCTTCCGCCTCTTGCAGACGTGCCTCAAGCTCGCTCACTTTCTTCTGGCGCTCAATGACACCGATTTGCCCGGCTTCGGAGTCGGGCATCAAGACCCAATCGCGAGCAACCCAGACGCCTTCAGGGGTAATCAAGCTGTCACCGGCGGAAAGTTGGGACCGGCGCGCCAGTGCGTCACTGGTGGAGTCTGCTGTATCAATACCGGCAAGCAGATGACTGATGGCACCCACGCCATCCACCTTCGCCGCCAACCCTCCAGCAGGCCTTGGTTCAGTGCCCGAAGACACCAGCGCAAGGCCTTTTGGCGCGCTGTCCAGGGCGTCAACAAGGTGGTCAAAGCCCGGCAATGCAAGCCCCTGGCTGAACCGGCCAATCACCTGCTCTACCGCAAATTCCCAGCCATCTTCAATACGCAATGCGGCGGCGACCCTGGGCGCATCCGACAAACCGTTATCCCGCAACCAGCCCTGCAAGGTGTCGTCATGGCCGCCCATCTGTTCATCCAGCAAGGCCGTTTGGGAGTCCAGGGCCGCTTTCAGGCTATGCACCTGTTGCCGGCGTTCGGCCACAGCCTGCTCTGCTTCCCGCAGCTTCTGCCGGCTCTGGTATACGTCATCCTGCAGTGTCTGAATGCGCTCCGCTGCCTCTTCACGCTGTAGCTCGAGGGTTTCCTGCTGTTCCAGCAGCTCATCAAGTTCCGCCCGGTCCAGCTGCTCTTCCAACAACACCTGTTCGTCCAGCAGTTTGCCGTGACGGTTCTGTAGTTGGGCAATAGCGTCTTCCAGCGACCGGATTCGGGATTGGGCGAGTTCCGCCTGGCGCCGAGCGTCGGATGACCGGGTGCTGAACTCCTCCCACCGGTGCTGCCAGTCACTCATGGCGTCTTCGGCCAGCTGAAGTTTTTCTCCAGACTCTTCAGAACGCATAGCCAGGGCTTCCTGCTCCGGCTCAATCATATCGAGCTCTTGCTGAATGCCCGCCAGCTTTTCTTCGTCCTGCTCAAGCTCACGCCCCAGTTCCCGCTGGTTGGCCATGGCCTGATCCAGCTCTGCGGCGGTCTGGCGGCTGCGCTCCCGCTGGTGTTCCAGGCTTTGTTCGATCCGGGCAATATCGGCGCCGGCTTCGTAGTAGCGTGCCTGGGCCCGATTGAAATGTTCGGTGCGTTCGTGGTGGTCTTCCCGAAGCGATTCCAGGGAGGTTTCCAGATTAACCCGTTCGGTCAGCAGTTTTTCCAGCTCGAGCTCGGTATCCCGAATCTTTCCACGCCAGGACTGTAAGTCATTATCCAGCGCCTGCCAGCGCAGCACCGTAAGCTCGGCCTTTTTCTGCCGTTCTTCCTGCTTGTAGGCCTTATACTTCTCGGCCGCGGCCGCCTGCCGCTCCAGATGCTGCAACTGGCGCCCTAGCTCCTCGCGGAGGTCGGTAAGCCGTTCCAGGTTCTCCTGGGTGCGCTTGATCCGGTTCTCGGTCTCGCGCCTTCGTTCCTTGTATTTGGAGATTCCCGCGGCTTCCTCGATGTATACGCGCAGCTCTTCAGGCTTCGCCTCAATCAACCGGGAAATCATGCCCTGCTCGATGATTGCGTAGCTACGAGGGCCAAGGCCGGTGCCCAGGAACAGATCGGTGATGTCCCGGCGGCGACATTTGGCGCCATTCAGGAAGTATTCCGATTGCCCCTCACGGGACACACGGCGCTTGACCGAAATTTCGTTGAACTTGACGAATTCACCAGGCGCGGTGCCATCACCGTTATCGAACACCAGTTCGATAGACGCCTGGCCGACAGGCTTACGGGCACTTGAGCCGTTAAAGATGACGTCCGTCATGGACTCGCCGCGCAGATACTTGGCGGAGCTTTCACCCATCACCCAGCGCACGGCGTCGATGATGTTGGACTTGCCACAACCGTTTGGCCCCACCACCGCCGTCATGTTGGACGGGAATGGCACCGTAGTGGGATCAACAAACGACTTGAAGCCAGCCAGCTTGATGGACTTGAGCCTCATATCAGGCGTTCTCCTCCGTGAGAATGCTCAAAACCTGTGCTCTCTGGTGTTCGCCGAAGTCCTGGATAACCCGCTCCAGGAGAGCTGAATCGCCCTTAACCGCCGCATCTGCCAGATGGCGGAAGAAAGTGCCGGTTTCGGCGATCTCACTTCTGAAATGCTCAAGGGCTACGTAATAGGTGCGGCTGATGGCGGGCCGGAAATTCTCAAGGGTTTCTTCAAGAAACGGGTTTTCGACCAATCGGTAGGCGTAACGCATGACGCCGAAGCCGGCGTCTATGACCTGTTCCGCGGCATCAGTGGCATTGGAATTGAGTGCATCAATGACCGCCTGAAGCTCCTTGACCTGGCTCATCACGCCACCAAGCTCGGAACCGGACCACCGCTCCAGCACTTTGCGCCCGAGCATGCATAGCAGATCGATGTAGATATCGTACAGGGCGTTGACCGAACCCGGGGTCAGGTCAGACACCACCGCCCCCCGGCGCGGAAAGATTTCCACCAGGTGGCGGCGCTCAAGTATCAGCAGCGCTTCGCGCACCGAGCCACGGCTGACATTCAGCTCACCGGCCACCTTCAGTTCCTGAATCCGCTCCCCCGGCTTGAGATCACGAATGATGATCCGTTGGCCGATATGCTGCGCGATTTGCTCTGAAAGGCTCTCCGGTGCCTGAAATCTCATAAACCTGATGCTCTCTTGTTATGACAGGACATGGTCAAGCGCAGAAGTTTATCACAGCCTCCGGCCAGCCCCACCCCTTGTCTGACATTTTGATTGCAGGTTTTGCACCAGCGGCAATGCCCTGCCGGAAAAATGGCGCTTTCGGACAATCACCCCGCCCAAACCCTCAAAACGGAATAAAGAAAACATTATATTCCATTGTTTATTATGCCTTTATTTTCAATGGCACAGTTCATGCTGTTAAGGCTGTAACCATACCCGTTTCCAGAAGCAGAGCGAGCCATTGTGAAAAACCTGACTTCGATTCAGCCGTCAAAGACGCAGCCGGCCAGGCTGGCCGCCCTGAAGCAGTCGTTTCATGACTGGAACCAGTCCCCTGATGTTCTTGCCAAGCTCGCCAAACGGCTGTCTACCACCCTGTCACTGGAAACCCAACTCGGTATCATCGCAGACGAGATTGCACAAACCATCCCGTTTGATGCCCTCAATTACCGGCATCGGATTGCCCGGCAGGATTTTGTGTTCTCAACCGGTATGGGCGGGCCCCATCGCTGCGAATACCGCCTCACGCTGGAAGGAAGTTACTATGGCACGCTCGCGTTTCAGCGCCGGCAAAAGTTTACAGACGAAGAACTTACTGGCCTGGAGATGATGCTCTCGGCAGCCATCTGCCCACTGCGCAACGCCTGCCAGTACATCGCCATTGAGCAAGCCGCGTTGACCGACGCCCTGACCGGCATTGGTAACAAACGTGCCCTTGACGAAGCTCTGCTGCGGGCAAGCGCTCTGGCCGACCGGCATGGCGCGCCCTGGAGCCTCATCCTGTGCGACCTGGATCACTTCAAACTGATCAATGACAACCACGGGCACGTGGTTGGGGATCATATCCTGACCAGAACCGCAGAGAAGCTGGAACAAGCCATTCGAAATTCAGACACAGTGTATCGATTTGGCGGGGAAGAATTTGCCGTATTACTGCCTCACACCAGTGAGCAGGAAGCACGGGAAGTTGCCGAGCGCATTCGCCTGGCGATCGAAAGTATTCGGGTGGATGGTGGTGAGACGCCACTGACGGTTACCGGCAGCTGCGGTGTGGCAACCCACCTTGCAGACGAGTCGCCGGAGCAGTGGCTGGCCCGGGCAGACGAAGCGTTATATCGGGCGAAAGCACAGGGCCGCAACTGCACCCGCGTTTTCGCCAGTATTTCCTGAGCGACAGTTGGGGGGGCTTATTCGCCCCGATTGTTACGAGCCGGCTTCTTTGCGCCTGACCTTGCTTTGCGGTCATCGCGCTTTGGCTTGGCGGGCGCAGAGTCGCTGACCTGCCAGGTTCCCTTGCGGGCACGCTGCAGAGACTTTCCGGGACTTTTTCGTCGCCTGCGATCGTGAGCCGCCTGCTCACCGGGGGTCTTTTGCGGAATATCCACCGCAGACAGCCCGACGGCCTTGCTCAGGGCATCCACACCTTTCTGATCCAGCTCTTCCCATTTGCCCAGGGTAAGACGGCTTGGCAAGAAAATTGGCCCATAGCGCACCCGCTTAAGCCTGCTGACCCTAACCCCCTGGGACTCCCACAGGCGCCTGACTTCCCGGTTCCGTCCTTCCATCAGGGTCACGTGGAACCACTGGTTGATGCCGCTGCCGCCAGCGGGAGCCAGGTCGGAGAACTTGGCCATGCCATCATCCAGTAACACACCTTCCAGCAAACGCTGCTGCATGGCGTCGTCTACCTCACCAAATACCCGCACGGCATATTCCCGGTCAATCTGGCTCGACGGGTGCATCAACCGGTTGGCAAGCTCACCGTCGGTTGTGAACAACACCAGCCCGGTGGTATTGATATCCAGCCGCCCGATGGCGATCCAGCGCTGGTCTTTCAGGCGTGGCAAGCGGTCAAATACCGTTGGCCTGCCTTCCGGATCTTTCCGGGTGGTGACTTCGCCCTCGGGCTTGTTGTAGATCAGCACCCTGCGAACCACCTGGGCGGCGGCTGACACATCCAGCTGCTTTCCATCCAGCTCAAAACGGTCGTCCGTAGTGGCTTTCTGGCCTGGCTCCGCCGGCTGGCCGTTAACCTGTAACCGCCCGGATTCCATCCACCCTTCAATCTCCCGGCGAGACCCAACACCCGCTCTTGCGAGCAGTTTCTGAATGCGTTCAGGGCCCGCCGTCAGAGCCTTATCGCCCTGAGATGCTCGGGTTCTGGAACCTGGTTTTCCAGGGCCTTGTTTTCCGGGGCTAGATGCCGCCATGTAATACGTCCTTACCGATTAACCGATGTCTTTTGACATCAGTGAAGTGTCTGTTCCGATTCAGCAGCCTGGTTGTCTCCGGGTTGTCCGGGGTCGTCACTGCTGTCATTTTGGGATGATTCAAACTGAATCTCCCCCTGTATGTTTCGTTCGATCTCCCGGCCAATTTCCTCGAGATCACGAACCTCAGACAGCGGTGGCAGCTCATCCAGCCCTGTCAGGTTAAAATAATCCAGAAACTGTCGGGTGGTGGCGTACATTGCAGGGCGACCCGGCACATCACGATGGCCAACAACCCTTACCCACTCTCGCTCAAGCAGGGTACGAATGATATTGCTGCTTACCGTAACACCGCGAATATCTTCAATTTCACCCCGGGTGATTGGCTGCCGATAGGCAATCAGGGCCAGGGTTTCGAGCAGTGCCCGGGAATACCGTTGGGGTTTTTCCTCGAACAAGCGACCAACCCAGGGTGCCAGCTCTTCCCTCACCTGCAGTCGATAACCGCTGGCCACCTTTTTCAGCTCAAAGCCTCGTCCCTCGCAAGCTTTGTCCAGCTGCACCAGCACGTGCTCCATCACCTGGCGGGATGGCCGCTCATCTTCCACAAACAATTCTCTGAGCTGTTCCAGCGACAGGGGCTTTCCAGCCGCCAGCAGGGCCGCTTCGGCAATCGCCTGAACACGCGCAAGATGGTCTTCGTTCATAATCTGGCCTTCACCTAGCTGGCAGCCCGGGCACGCACGTGAATCGGGCCCAGCACCTCTGCCTGTACAATTTCAATCAGCTGCTCTTTCACCAGTTCAAGCGTTGCGAGGAACGTCACCACCACACCCAGCCGCCCTTCCTCAATGGTAAACAGGCTTTCAAACGTGACAAACCGGTCGCCCTGGAGCACCGAGAGAATGTGAGACATTCGCTCGCGGGTCGACAGCCGCTCTTTCTCAACATGGTGACTGGTGAATAGATCCGCCCGTTTCAGAACGCCATGCAAAGCCAACAAAAGCTCCCGCATATCCACTTCCGGGTGGGGCTGAGACGAAGGCAGCTTCGGCAAGGCGGCTGACGCTGCAAAAATGTCACGCTCCAGACGCGGCATTTCATCGATATCTTCGGCAGCCTTCTTGAACCGCTCGTACTGCTGCAACCGGCGAATCAGCTCCGCCCTGGGGTCCAGCTCCTCGTCATCGTCTGTTTCATGGCGGGGCAGCAGCATTCGGGATTTTATCTCTGCCAGCGTGGCCGCCATCACCAGGTATTCAGCCGCCAGTTCAAAGCGCATGGCTTCAACGGCGCCGATGTAGTCCATGTACTGGCGGGTGATTTCACTCACATCAATATCAAGGATGTTCATGTTTTGCCGGCGTATCAGATACAACAGCAAATCAAGGGGACCCTCAAAAGCCTCCAGAAACACCGCCAGGGCATCGGGAGGAATGTAGAGATCCTTGGGGATATCCACCAACGGCTTGCCGGAAACCAGAGCCAGAGGCACCTGCGCGCCGGCCTCAGCCGGGGCGTGTGTCAACTCGTCAGTCTCGTCGGTCATGGCCTCTCCAGCCGTTGGCAGTGGCGACAGGTTAAACTCAGCGGTAGCTGAGGCCCATTGCAGTGCGTACTTCTTCCAGGGTATCGCGAGCCGCATCCCGCGCGTGTTCGCGGCCTTCTTCCAGAATGGACCGAACCACATCCGGGTTTTTCTCATAATCCCGGGCCCGCTCGTGAAGCGGCCGCTGCTCTTCAATCACTGCATCGATCAACGGCTTTTTGCAATCCAGGCAACCAATGCCAGCGCTGCGACAGCCTTGCTGTACCCACTCACAGGTCTCGGCGTCTGAGTACACCTTATGCATACTCCAGACCGGACATTTCTCCGGGTCACCCGGGTCGGTCCGGCGCACCCGCTGAGGGTCTGTCTGCATGGTGCGGATTTTCTGGGAAACGCTGTCAGGCTCTTCCCGCAGGCCGATGTAGTTGTTGTAGGACTTGGACATCTTCTGTCCATCCAGGCCCGGCATTTTCGATTCCGGCGTCAACAACGGCTGGGGCTCTGGCAGGATTACCTTGCCGCCGCCTTCGATATAGCCGTACAACCGCTCCCGGTCACCCAGGGAAATGTTCTGCTGCTCTTTCAACAGTGCCCGTGCGGTTTCCAGGGCCTCCATGTTGCCCTCTTCCTGATAGCGTTTCTTCAGGTTGCGGTAGAGTTTGGCGTTTTTCTTACCCATTTTGACGATGGCCGCCTCGGCCTGCTCCTCAAAACCGGGCTCGCGGCCATAGATGTGATTGAAGCGGCGAGCGATCTCCCGGGTAATTTCCACATGGGACACCTGATCGGCACCCACCGGCACCTTGCCGGCCCGGTACATCAGGATATCCGCGGTCTGAAGCAGCGGATAACCCAGGAAACCGTAAGTTGCCAGGTCTTTCTCCCGCAGCTTTTCCTGCTGATCCTTGTAGGTGGGAATGCGCTCCAGCCAGCCCAGCGGCGTAATCATCGAGAGCAACAGGTGCAGTTCTGCATGCTCCGGCACCTGAGACTGGATAAACATGGTTGAGGAGCCGGGGTTAACACCCGCGGCCAACCAGTCGATAACCATGTCCCATACGCTTTGCTGAATGCCGGAGGTGTCATCGTATTGCGTGGTCAGGGCATGCCAGTCTGCCACGAAGAAGAAGCACTCATACTCGTGCTGGAGTTTCACCCAGTTTTTCAGCACACCGTGATAGTGGCCGAGGTGAAGCTTGCCGGTCGGTCGCATACCGGACAAAACCCTTTGCTGGGAATCTACAGAACTCAAAGCACGAACTCCTTATTTCTGTTTATTAGGCGCCTGGTTTCACCACCGGAGGTGGCTCAGGAAATCAGGCTGACCGGGCATTATAGTCTTTACACCTCGCTGCGTTAAGCAAAGCGATATAAAACACCGGCGCCATAACGCAAAACCCCCGGAATTCTCGCGAACCCGGGGGTTTTGGTGAAGGTTATGGCGGGCTTACCAGCCAGTCACTTCCTTCAGGGCCTTGCCGATTTCGGCCAGGCTGCGCACGGTTTTAACGCCGGCATCTTCCAGGGCGGCAAACTTCTCGTCTGCGGTACCCTTACCACCAGAAATGATGGCGCCAGCATGGCCCATACGCTTGCCAGGAGGTGCAGTGACACCGGCGATGTAGGAAACCACAGGCTTGGTGACGTTCTCTTTGATGAACGCAGCCGCTTCTTCCTCAGCGGTACCGCCGATTTCGCCGATCATCACGATGGCTTCGGTTTCCGGATCTTCCTGCAGCAGCTTCAGAATGTCGATGAAGTTGGAGCCAGGAATCGGGTCACCACCAATACCGATACAGGTGGACTGACCGTAGCCGAAGTCAGTGGTCTGCTTGACCGCTTCGTAGGTCAGGGTGCCGGAACGGGATACGATACCAACCTTACCCTTCTTGTGGATATGGCCAGGCATAATGCCGATCTTGCACTCGTCCGGAGTGATCACACCCGGGCAGTTCGGTCCGATCATGCGAACGCCTTTACGGTCAACGTATTCTTTGGCGTAGAGCATGTCGATGGTCGGGATACCTTCAGTGATACAAACGATCAGCTGAATGCCGGCATCGGCCGCTTCGATGATAGCGTCTTTACAGAACGGAGCCGGAACATAGATGACGGTCGCTTCTGCACCGGTCTTCTCTACCGCTTCACGTACAGTGTTGAACACCGGCAAGCCCAGATGCTCAGTGCCGCCCTTACCGGGGCTGACACCACCGACCATCTTGGTGCCGTAGGCAATGGCCTGCTCAGAGTGGAAGGTACCCTGTGCGCCGGTAAAGCCCTGGCAGATAACCTTGGTGTCTTTGTTGATCAGGATGCTCATTATTTACCCCCTGCGGCTTTAACGACTTGCTCTGCGGCGTCCGCCAGACTGGTAGCGGCGATAATGTTCAGGCCGCTGTCCTTGAGCACCTTGGTGCCCAGTTCGGCATTGTTGCCTTCGAGACGAACCACAACCGGCACTTTCACGCCCACTTCCTTGACCGCACCGATGATGCCTTCAGCAATCATGTCGCAACGCACGATGCCGCCGAAGATGTTGACCAGAACGGCCTGCACAGCGTCGTCAGACAGGATGATCTTGAACGCTTCGGAAACGCGCTCTTTGGTAGCGCCGCCGCCCACGTCCAGGAAGTTAGCGGGCTGGCCGCCGGACAGCTTGATGATGTCCATGGTGCCCATGGCCAGGCCCGCACCGTTAACCATACAACCAATGTTGCCTTCCAGCGCTACGTAGTTCAGTTCCCACTTGGCCGCTTCCGCCTCGCGAGCGTCTTCCTGGGAGGGATCACGCATTTCGTGGATTTTCTTCTGACGGTAAAGCGCGTTGCCGTCGATGCCGATCTTGGCGTCCAGACAGTGCAGGTCGCCGGCCGGTGTGATCACCAGCGGGTTGATCTCTACCAGTGCCAGATCGCGCTCTTCAAACAGCTTGGCGAGGCCCAGGAAGATCTTGGTGAACTGACCAATCTGCTTGCCTTCAAGACCCAGTTTGAAAGCCAGCTCCCGACCCTGGTACGGCTGAGCGCCTACCAGAGGATCGATTTCGGCTTTCAGGATCTTCTCGGGAGTCTCTTCAGCAACCTTCTCGATTTCAACGCCACCCTCGGTGGAGGCCATGAAAACGATACGGCGGGTGCCACGGTCAACGACCGCACCCAGATACAGTTCCTGATCGATGTCAGTCAGGGATTCAACCAGAATCTTGCTTACCGGCTGGCCATTCTCGTCAGTCTGGTAGGTTACCAGGTTCTGGCCCAACCACTTCTGGGCAAACTCACGGATGTCTTCCTTGTTCTTGACCAGCTTTACACCGCCGGCCTTACCGCGGCCACCGGCGTGAACCTGAGCCTTGACAACCCATGCGTCACCGCCGATTTCAGTGGCAGCGTCGACAGCTTCTTGAGGCGTATCGCAGGCAATGCCCTGAGATACTGGCAGGCCATACTCAGCGAAAAGCTGCTTGCCCTGATATTCATGCAAATTCATAGTTAATGTCCCGTCTATTGATGGAGGATAACCACGTACGGAAATGAACCCGCTGGCACACCGCCCTTGGCATACCAATCGCGAATTCGTTCTGGCGGGCAAGGGATCGCCTGAACCCGCCGGTTACGCACACAGAAAGCTGCCTTTATGATGGCAGCGGGGCGCCGACATTGGCGCCCCGATTCCGGTGTTGCGTTACTTCTTCTTGCGACGGTTGGCGACGTGAATCGCACCGCCAGCAACAGCCAGGGCCGCCTCGTGCACTGACTCTGACAGAGTCGGATGCGCAAAGCAGGTCAGGGCCAGATCTTCTGCACTGGAACCGAATTCCATGGCAATGACGCCCTGGGCAACGATTTCAGACGCCTGAGGACCAACAACGTGAAAGCCCAGGATACGATCCGTCTTCGCGTCTGCGATAATCTTGACCATACCGGCGGCCGCATTCGCCGCCATGGCTCGGCCGTTGGCGGCAAACGGGAAGCTGCCTACGTTGTATTCTTCACCTTCGGCCTTCAGTTGCTCTTCGGTCTTGCCGACCCAAGCCACTTCCGGGAAGGTGTAGATCACGTTAGGGATGCAATCGTAGTTCACCTGCGGCTTATGACCGGCAATGCGTTCGGCAACCATCACGCCCTCTTCAGACGCTTTGTGTGCCAGCATCGGACCACGAACGATGTCACCTACCGCCCAGACACCCGGCGCTTCGGTTTTGCAGTTGTCGTCCACAAAAATGAAGCCGCGCTCGTCCATGGTCACGCCGGAATCCTCGGCCAGGGCGCCGTCGGTGTACGGGCGACGGCCAACGGCCACGATCAGCTTGTCGAACTTCGCTTCCTGCTTGCCTTTGGAATCTTCGTAGCTGACGTTCACCAGCTTGCGCTTGACCTCAGCACCGGTCATGCGGGCACCGGTGATGATGTTAAGCCCCTGCTTCTTGAACTGCTTGAGCGCATCCTTGGCGACCTGCTGGTCAACCGCCGGGAGGAAGCTGTCCTGAGCTTCAAGGACAGTCACCTCTGAACCCAGGCGGGCCCAAACGCTGCCAAGCTCAAGACCAATCACACCGGCACCAATAACGCCAAGGCGCTTGGGTACTTCGGTGAACTCCAGCGCGCCCTCGGAATCGACGATATACTCGCCATCAAACGGCGCAGGCGGAATCTCGATCGGCTTGGAACCCGTCGCCAGAATGACGTTGTCGGCTTCGTAGGTCTTGGTCTTGCCGTCTTTATCGGTAACTTCCACCTTACGACCAGCCAGAAGCTTGCCGTGACCGTGAATGGAGGTCACACCATTAGCCTTGAACAGGCCGGCAATACCGCCAGTCAGCTGCTGCACGATGCCGGACTTGCGTTCCATCATCTTCGCCACATCGATATCAACACCCTTGGTCATGATACCCATGGACTCATAATCGTGGCTGGCTTCCTCAAATTTGTGAGTCACCTCAAGCAGTGCTTTGGACGGAATACAGCCCACGTTCAGGCAGGTGCCGCCCAGAACCTGGCTTTTACCGTCTTTGCTTGTCCAGGACTCCACACAAGCCGTTTTCAGGCCAAGCTGGGCCGCCTTGATAGCTGCAACGTAACCGCCGGGGCCGGCACCAATGACAATAACATCGAACTTATCGGACATAATCTTTCCTGTTATCGAATTCGTTGAGTGTCAGCTTACACGTCCAGCAGGATACGGGCCGGGTCTTCCAGCATTTCCTTGATCGCAACCAGGAACTGCACCGCTTCCTTACCGTCGATCATACGGTGATCGTATGACAGCGCCAGGTACATCATCGGCAGGATCTCAACCTTGCCGTTCACCGCCATCGGGCGCTCCTGGATCTTGTGCATGCCCAGAATAGCGGTCTGCGGCGGGTTCAGGATCGGCGTGGAGATCAGTGAACCGAAGATACCGCCGTTGGTGATGGTGAAGGTGCCGCCAGTCATGTCTTCGATGGCCAGCTTGCCTTCCTTCGCCTTGGTACCGTACTCGACAATCTTCTTCTCGATATCAGCCAGGCCCATGGCGTCGGAATCGCGAAGTACCGGAACCACCAGACCACGATCCGTGGATACGGCAACACCGATATCCTGATAACCGTGGTACACCATGTCATTGCCGTCGATCGAGGCATTGACCGCCGGGAAGCGTTTGAGGGCTTCGGTGGCCGCCTTGGTGAAGAACGACATGAAGCCCAGCTTGATGCCGTGGCGCTTCACAAAGCTGTCCTGGTACTGCTTACGCAGCTCCATGATGGGCGCCATGTTCACTTCGTTGAACGTGGTCAGCATGGCCGCTGTCTGCTGGGCATCCACCAGACGCTTGGCAATACTGGCGCGCAGGCGAGTCATCGGAACACGCTTCTCCGGGCGCTCACCCTGGGCAACATTTACCTCAGGCATGGCTGCCGGCTTGGCAGCGGCACCACCGGAGGACTTGCTGCTGTCCACAAAGTTCTGCACGTCTTCTTTCGTCACACGGCCGTCTTTGCCAGTGCCCTTGACGGAGGCCGGGTCAACGTTATTTTCTTCGGCCAGCTTACGGGCAGCCGGGCTCAGGATGGCGTCGCCGGAAGTTGCAGCCGGGGCTTCTTCTTTCGGCGCCTCAGCCTTGGCTTCAGGCTTGCTCTCTGCCGGCTTGGATTCACCCGCAGCGCCTTCCTTGAATTTGCCGATCACCTCACCGCTTTCGCAGGTGTCGCCTTCGCCCTTGAGAATTTCTTCGATCACACCATCAGCAGGCGCAACCACTTCGAGCACAACCTTGTCGGTCTCGATATCGACAATCAGCTCGTCACGGGAGCATGCCTCACCGGGCTGCTTGTGCCAGGTCGCGACGGTGCCTTCGGCGACCGACTCAGGGAAAACGGGGGCTTTAATCTCTGTTGACATTACGGATCCTTAGTTCGGTAGCTCGTCAGATTTCAAACGCGTCGTTAACCAGTTTCTTTTGCTCTTCGATGTGAACAGACATGTGTCCACAGGCAGGAGCAGCAGAAGCCTCACGACCGGCATACTGAAGGTATAACTTGGGGTTCAGGCGCTGCAGCGCGTTACGCATATGATGCTGACTGCAGTACCAGGCACCCTGGTTCATCGGCTCTTCCTGACACCACACCACATGCTTGAGCTTGGGATACTGGGCCAGGAGCTCGTCCAGATCATCACCGGGGAACGGGTACAGCTGCTCAATCCGGACAATGGCGACGTCGTCTCGCTCATCCGCCTTTTTCTTCTCCAGAAGGTCATAATAGACCTTGCCGCTGCACATAATCAGTCGGGACACCTTCTTGGGATCAGAAGGCTCTTTCTCGGGTAGAACGGTCTGGAAGGTACCGGAGGTCAGATCATCGAGGCCGGAAATGGCTTCTTTATGACGCAACAGGCTCTTGGGGGTGATAGCCACAAGCGGCTTACGCAGCGGGCGCTTGACCTGCCGACGAAGCATATGGAATACCTGGGATGGCGTGGTGGGCACGCAAACCTGGATGTTGTGCTCCGCACACAGCTGCAGGAAGCGCTCCAGACGCGCCGAACTGTGCTCCGGTCCCTGGCCTTCATAACCATGGGGCAGCAGCAGCGTCAGGCCACACAGACGGCCCCACTTGTGCTCACCACTGGTCAGGAACTGATCAATGACCACCTGGGCGCCGTTGGCAAAATCACCGAACTGGGCTTCCCAGACAATCAGTGCGTCCGGCGTGGTGGTGGAATAGCCATATTCGAATGCCATAACCGCTTCTTCGGAAAGCAGCGAGTCATAGATATCGAACTTGGGCTGTTCGTCTTTCAGGTTCTGCAGGGAAATATGGGTAGACCCGTCTTTCTGGTTATGCAGAACAGCGTGGCGGTGGGAGAAAGTGCCCCGCCCCACGTCCTGACCGGTTAGGCGGATCGGGTGACCTTCATTCAGCAAGGTGGCATAAGCCATCATCTCACCGTAGCCCCAGTTCAGTGAGAGTGCGCCGGCCGTCATCTTCTCGCGATCATTGACGATCTTGGAAACCTGACGCTGAATGCTGAAGCCTTCAGGCACCTCGGTAATCTTCTTGCCCAGTTTCTGGATGGTCTTCAGAGCCACACTGGTCTTGCACTTGGCGGTCCACTCATGACCAAGGTACGGAGCCCAATCCACGTACAGTTCTTTGTTGGGCTCTTTCACCAGCGATTTGACCACGTGATCGCCCTTATCGAGCGCATCGCGGTAGTCGGTTTCCATCTGCTTGGCTTCTTCTTCAGTAATCACGCCAGCTTCAACCAGATGGTCTGCGTACAGATTGCGAGTGGTCTTGAGCTTACGGATCTTTTCATACATGAGCGGCTGGGTAGCAGCCGGCTCATCGGCTTCGTTGTGACCGCGGCGGCGGTAGCACACCAGATCAATAACCACATCCCGCTTGAATTCGTTGCGGTAATCCATGGCCATCTGGGTAACAAACATCACCGCTTCAGGATCGTCTGCGTTTACGTGCAGAATCGGCGCCTGAACCATTTTGGCGACGTCTGTGCAGTATTCAGTCGAGCGCGCATCTTCCTGCCGGCTGGTGGTAAAACCCACCTGGTTGTTGATCACAATGTGAATGGTACCACCCACACCGAAGCCCCGGGTCTGGGACATCTGGAAGGTTTCCATCACAACACCCTGACCCGCAAACGCTGCGTCACCGTGCATGACGATCGGCACAACCTTGCTGCCGTCGGTATCGCCACGGCGATCCTGACGGGCGCGTACAGAGCCCACCACTACCGGAGATACAATTTCCAGGTGCGACGGGTTAAACGCCATGGCCAGATGCACTTCGCCACCGGGTGTCATCACGTTGGAAGAGAAACCCTGGTGATATTTCACGTCACCGGAGCCTGAATCCGCGAGCTTCTTGCCCTCAAATTCATCAAACAGTTCTTTCGGGTTTTTGCCGAGAGTATTAACCAGCACGTTGAGGCGGCCACGGTGGGCCATCCCCAGAACAATTTCCTTGGCGCCGTATGAGCCTGCACGCTGGATCAGTTCATCCAGGCATGGAATCAGGCTTTCGCCACCTTCCAGACCAAAGCGTTTTACGCCCGGATAGCGGGAGCCAAGGTACTTTTCCAGGCCCTCGGCAGCTGTCAGACGCTCCAGGATATGCTTGCGGGTCTGAGCTTCGTACTCAGGGCGCGAGCGCACCGGCTCCATACGCTGCTGAAACCAACGCTTGATGCGAGTATCTACCACGTGCATGTACTCAGCACCGATGCTCTCGCAATAAGTCTGGCGCAGGCCCTGCACGATGTCGCCGAGCTTCATCGTTTCGGAACCGAAGTTCAGTGAACCGGTCTGGAATTCCAGATCAAGATCCGACTCGCCCAACTCGTGGAAAGACGGCTCGAGATCTTCAACAGACTCACGCTGCCAGACACCCAGAGGGTCAAGCTTGGATTCCTGGTGTCCGCGGAAACGGAACGCATTGATCAGCTGAAGAACACGAATCTGCTTTTTATCGGCATCTGAGGTGGCACTGGCGGGTACGCCACTGCTGGCCAGGAAACGCTGATTGCGGGAGATATGCTCAAACTGTTCGCGGATGGTTGAGTGGACAATGTCGCGGCCATGATAGCCATCAACACTGGGAAGCTTGTCGAAGTAGCTTCGCCACTCTTCAGGAACGGCGTTGGGGTCTGTCAGGTAGGTTTCAAAAAGCTGTTCAACATAGGCCAGATTGCCACCTTGCAGGTGGGAAGTCTGCCATAACTGCTCCATGATGCTTTCGTGCATTTTGAATAGCTCACCTTGGGCTGGTGCGGGGGAGCCGGTATGGTCGGCCAGGGGTAATTCACAGTCAATACGGGTTATTACGGCATGACTTTGGCCACCACACCCAGCAAGGATGTTTTCCGTCCCCAGTGATTTTTTATACTCGGCAACGCTGCCCGGCATCCTGGATAAGTCAACCGAAGCAGCGGGCCTAAGTTTGCACTCCATTAAGACCTTTGACTATAAGCCTTTGGTTGAAGGCCCCGCGTAATGCGAGGCCTTCGGGGTACTAAACTGGTGCCGAAACACCAGTATAGCTGGTGCTACAGAATTTGCGCTCAGGTAGCGCGCTGCAGCAACAGGTTCCGAATGTGGCCAATTGCCTTCGTGGGGTTCAGGCCTTTCGGACAAACACTGACACAGTTCATGATACCCCGACAGCGGAAGACGCTGAACGGGTCATCCAGATTGGCCAAACGCTCCGCCTGTGCGGTATCACGACTATCCGCGAGGAAGCGGTAGGCCTGCAGCAGGCCAGCCGGGCCGATGAACTTGTCCGGATTCCACCAGAACGATGGGCAGGACGTGGAACAGCAGGCACAGAGAATACACTCGTACAGGCCGTCCAGCTTCTCACGATCTTCCGGAGACTGCAGGCGTTCAATGGCGGGTGCCGGGGTGTCATTCACCAGGTACGGCATCACCTTTTCATATTGCTTGTAGAACAGGCTCATGTCGACCACCAGGTCCCGGATCACCGGCAAACCAGGCAGCGGGCGCAGAACCAGCTTGTTATTCTTGACCACATCCGACACCGGAGTGATACAAGCCAGGCCGTTCTTGCCATTCATGTTCATACCATCAGAGCCACAGACACCTTCCCGACAGGAACGGCGATAGCTCATGGAAGGATCCCTCTCCTTCACCAGGTTCAGAACATCAAGGACCATCAGGTCTTTACCTTCCGGAATCTCAACCTCTACATCCTGCATGTAAGGGGCATTATCGGTTTCCGGATTGTAGCGATACAGGCTTACCAACATTTTCAGGATACCCCCTTAGTAGGTCCGGACTTTCGGCTGGAAAGTCGGAACCGTTTTCGGTGCAAAGTTCACGTCACGCTTGCCAACACGCTTGTCCAGCGGGAAGTACATGGAGTGCTTGAGCCAGTTCTCGTCGTCACGCTCAGTGAAGTCGTTACGGGCGTGGGCACCGCGACTTTCCTTACGCTCGATCGCAGACTTGGCGGTGGCGTATGCAACTTCGTACAGGTTATCCAGCTCGAGCGCTTCAATACGCGCGGTGTTGAACGCCTTGCTGGTATCGGCCAACTTGGTTTTGCGTACACGCTCGCCGATTTCTTCCAACAGCTTGATACCCTTCTCCATGCTGTCGCCATCGCGGAACACGCCGAAGTAGAGCTGCATGCAGTTCTGCAGATCCTTACGGACCTTAGCCACATCTTCGCCTTCAGAAGCACTATCCAGACGCTCCAGACGGGCCATGGCGCGTTTGATGTCTTCTTCGCTGGCACCATCAACCTCGAAACCGCCGCGCAGCTGCTCTTCAATGTGCAGGCCAGCCGCACGACCGAAGACCACCAGATCCAGCAGGGAGTTACCACCCAGACGGTTGGCGCCGTGTACCGATACACAGGCAGCCTCACCGCAGGCAAACAGGCCGGGAATCGGTTTATCGTTGCCGTTTTCGTCCTGAGTCAGTGCCTGACCACCCACGTTGGTGGGAACACCACCCATCATGTAGTGACAGGTCGGAACGACCGGGATCGGCTCTTTCACCGGATCAACGTGCGCAAAGGTACGGGACAGTTCGCAAATGCCCGGCAGGCGCAGGTTCAGGGTTTCTTCGCCCAGGTGATCCAGCTTCAGCAATACGTGATCCTTCTCGGGACCACAACCACGGCCTTCCAGGATTTCCAGAACCATGGAACGCGCGACCACGTCACGGCCAGCAAGATCCTTTGCGTTCGGAGCATAACGCTCCATGAAACGCTCACCCTCAGAATTGATCAGGTAACCGCCCTCACCCCGACAACCTTCAGTAACCAGGGTGCCAGCACCGTGGATACCGGTTGGGTGGAACTGCCACATTTCCATATCCTGCACCGGGAAGCCGGCTCGCAGCGCCATGCCAATGCCGTCACCGGTATTGATCATCGCATTGGTGGTGGAGGCATAAATGCGACCAGCACCGCCAGTAGCAAGGACAGTAGCCTTGGATTTGATGTACGCCACTTCACCGGTTTCGATCTCGATGGCTACGACACCAACCACTTCATCCTTGCTGTTCTTGACCAGATCAACCGCATACCACTCATTAAGGAAGGTGGTACCGCCCTTCAGGTTGGCCTGATAAAGAGTGTGCAGCAAGGCGTGACCGGTACGGTCCGCAGCAGCACAGGTACGAGCGGCCTGGGTGGGGTTATCCGGACCCTTGGACTGTCCACCGAACGGACGCTGGTAGATACGGCCCTGCTCGGTACGGGAGAACGGAAGGCCCATGTGCTCCAGCTCGAATACTGCCTGGGGGCCCACAGAACACATGTATTCGATGGCGTCCTGGTCACCGATATAGTCGGAACCCTTGACGGTATCGTACATGTGCCAGCGCCAGTCATCGTTGGGATCGGCACTTGCGATCGCACAGGTAATCCCACCCTGGGCGGATACAGTGTGCGAGCGAGTCGGGAATACTTTCGTAATACACGCAGTTTTGACGCCGGTCTCGGTCAACTGCAGGGCGGCTCGCATACCGGCACCGCCGCCACCGATAACAATCGCGTCGTAAGACATGGTCTTGATGTTAGCCATCGATTAAAGCCCCCAAAGAATCTGAATGCCCCAGATCAGGTACACAAACATGGTCAGACCGCACAGCGCTTGCACAAGGAAACGGGGCGCCATGGATTTGAGATAATCAGTCGTCACAGTCCAGAGACCAACCCATGCATGGGCACCCAGGGAAAGCAGTGCCAACAGGGTAAAAATGCGGAACCAGGTCTGGTCGAACAGCGCGCTCCAGGTTTCATAGTTGATGTCTGTCATCACCATGAAGCCCAGAAGAAACACTGTGTAAATAGCCAGTACGTAGGCAGTGACACGCTGGATCAGCCAATCAAAAACGCCACTGCGGCCGAGGTTAGTTACGCTGCTTACCATACCCAGACTCCTGCCAGAATGATGAGAACAATGGAAACCACAACAGTGATCTTCGCGGCGAGGCGACCGCTCTCAAGCTCTTCTGCAATACCCATATCCATCAGCAGGTGTTTAATGCCCGCAACCAGGTGGTACAACAGAGCAGACAGGATGCCCCAGATAATCAGCTTCGCCAGGAAGCTGTCCAGCAGTTCGCTCACCCGGGCGAAACCATCTTCTCCGGACAGGGAGAGATCCAGGCCGTACAACAGGAAGGCAACACCAACGAAAATGATGATGCCGCTGATGCGATGCAGGATCGACGTGATGGCAGGCAGCGGGAAATGGAACTTGCCGAGATCGAGATTTACTGGTCGTTTGCTATTCACAGCGCTCTCACACTCTCTCTTGGTTCCGCAGGGCCGAAAACCGGCTGCGGATGGTTGGTATGTTGGGATCGGAGGATCGATACGAGACCGATAACCGATTGGTTCAGGAGGGCGGATGGTAACCCGGTAGCTTGCTATGCTGAAGCGTACATTGAGGTTCATCCCCGATTCCGGGCTACGGATTATAAGGAGACACCCCGGTAATTACAAACTTGCAACAACGCCCAAAGCCTTGGCCACAGGCGCCCCACACCCTCTATAAGCATTATTGACAAATTCAATTTCACCCGTTTGGCACCGTTATTCCGGATATCCCTCATTTACACGGGAAATTTAAATTGCCGCTTTTCGAGACTTGTGCATTGACAAAAAAGGCTGACGCCCTATATTTTGCCGCCAGTTTTGCGATAATACGCGCTTTCTGGCGCATCTACATATGCAGAAAAGCTGTTACAGCTAATCAAACAGGAGAGCACCATGACCGACAGGAAAGCCACGCTCTCGGTGGGAGATAAGTCCATTGAGCTACCGGTTTATTCCGGCACCGTCGGCCCTGACGTTATCGACGTACGCGGCCTAGTCCAGGAAGGCGTTTTTACCTACGATCCGGGTTTTGTATCCACTGCAGCCTGCGAATCCGCCATCACCTACATTGATGGCGCCAAAGGTGTATTGCTGCACCGCGGTTACCCGATTGACCAGCTGGCCGAGCAATCTGACTTCCTTGAAGTGTGCTACCTGCTCCTGAACGGCGAGCTGCCCAGCGAAGACGAAAACAAGCGCTTCCACGACACCATCAAAAACCACACCATGCTGCACGACCAGATGCGCAACTTCTTCAACGGCTTCCGCCGTGACGCGCATCCGATGGCTATCATGTGTGGCGTTGTTGGCGCCCTGTCTGCGTTCTACCACGACCAGATGGACGTAACCGACCCCAAACAGCGTGAAGTAACAGCTCATCGCCTGATTGCCAAGATGCCAACCATCGCGGCCTGGTGCTACAAGTATTCCGTTGGCCAACCATTCATGTATCCGCGTAACGATCTCTCTTACGCTGAAAATTTCCTGCACATGATGTTTGGCACACCGTGTGAAGAGTACAAGCCGAACCCGGTTCTTGCCAACGCCATGGACAAGATCTTCATTCTGCACGCCGATCACGAGCAGAATGCCTCTACCTCCACCGTCCGCCTGGCCGGCTCTACCGGTGCTAACCCCTATGCCTGTATCGCTTCCGGTATCGCAGCACTCTGGGGGCCCGCACACGGTGGCGCAAACGAGGCGGTTCTGGACATGCTGGCTGAAATCGGTGACGAGTCCAACATTGAGACGTTCATCGCCAAGGCCAAGGATAAAGATGATCCTTTCCGCCTGATGGGCTTTGGCCACCGGGTGTACAAGAACTTCGACCCACGCGCCAAGGTTATGGCACAAACCGCTCACGAAGTGCTGAGCGAACTGGGCCTGGAGAACGACCCACTGCTGAAGATCGCCCAGCGCCTGGAAAAGATCGCCCTGGAAGACGAGTACTTCGTAAAGCGCCAGCTTTACCCGAACGTCGACTTCTACTCCGGCATCATCCTGAAGGCCATCGGTATTCCAACGTCCATGTTTACCGTTATCTTCGCAATGTCCCGCACCATTGGCTGGTTCTCCCACTGGAACGAGATGGTCAGCGGCAACTACCGCATCGGCCGCCCGCGCCAGCTGTATACCGGCTCGCCAAAGCGCGACTATCCGAAGAAGTAATCCGTTCGGATTGCCCGGAAATGAAAAAAGCCGCTGACCCAGCGGCTTTTTTCGTATCATGGCAATACAAAACTCTCCCAATCCAACGATGACAAGGAGCAGACCATGGCAACCATCGCTTTTATCGGGCTTGGCGTAATGGGCTATCCGATGGCCGGTCACCTGGCCCGAGCCGGCCAAGACGTATCCGTATGGAACCGCAGTGGCGCAAAGGCTCAGCAATGGGCGAAACAGTACCCAGGAAAAGCCTGCAACAGTATTGCAGAAGCGGTCTACAATGCCGATGTGGTACTGACCTGCGTTGGCGCCGACAAAGACCTTGAAGAGGTCTACACGGCCCCTGAGGGGATCATCAGCAATTCGCCGAGCACCGCTATTCTGGTAGACCACACTACGGCCTCTGCCGGCATTGCCGAGACATTGGCTGAAGCCGCGCAGGCCAAGGGTCAGGGTTTCATTGATGCCCCGGTATCCGGCGGCCAGCAAGGGGCTGAAAACGGGCTTTTAACCATTATGTGCGGCGGAAATGATGAAGATTTCCGGAAGGTTCAACCGATACTCCAATGCTATGCCCGGGCACTCAACCTGATGGGCCCGGTGGGTAGCGGCCAGAAAACGAAGATGGTCAATCAAATTGCCATTGCCGGTCTGGTTCAGGGCCTGTCAGAAGCCCTGCACTTTGCCGAACAGGCAGAGCTCGATGTACGCAAAGTGGTTGACGTGATTTCCAAGGGGGCCGCGCAGTCATGGCAGATGGAAAACCGCTCCGGCACCATGATTGACGGCGAATTTGAGCACGGTTTTGCGGTGGACTGGATGCGAAAGGACCTGGCTATCTGCCTGGAAGAAGCCCGCAAAAACGGCTCCAGACTGCCGGTAACGGCGCTGGTGGACCAGTTCTACGGAGATGTGCAGGAGATGGGCGGAAACCGCTGGGATACGTCTTCGCTGATTCAGAGGCTTCGTAAGAAATAATGATTTGCCACGGACACACACGTCCGTGGCAAAAAATCACTTCTTCTTGTCCCTGGGCACCCAGCGGCCGTTTTCGTACCAGGCGGACCAACCGGTGGCTTTGCCATCCTGTTCCGACATCACGTACTGCTCTTTGGACTTCCGGCTATAACGGATCACCGTCGGGTTACCCTCGGGATCCTTCTCCGGGGCGTCCATCAGGTAATCGTATTTCGGATCGATTTCCTTCCGGTGTGGCTTGATTTCCATCACCAGCGGTGGGCGGGTTTCCCGGTTTTTCGGGAACTTGCTGGCAGCCAGGAACAGGCCGGAAGCACCATCACGGAGCACATAAGTGTCATCCACTTTCTGGCACTGAAGCTCCGGCATGGGTACCGGGTCCATTTTGGGCGGGGCCGGCTCGCCGTTCTTGAGTAATTTGCGAGTGTTCTTGCACTCGGTATTGGTGCAACCGAAATACTTGCCAAATCGACCGGTTTTCAGCTGCATTTCCGAGCCACACTTATCGCACTCGAGTGTCGGCCCGTCATAACCCTTGATGCGGAAACTGCCCTCTTCGACTTCATAGCCAGAACAATCCGGATTATTACCGCAAACGTGCAGCTTGCGTTTCTCATCAATCAGGTAGCTGTCCATGGCAGTACCACACTTCGGGCACCGGCGCTTCTTGCGCAGCAAGCGGGTTTCGCCCTCGCCTTCCACATCCTCATCAGCACTGACCACTTCGTCGCCAGAGACCAGATTGATGGTCGTCTTGCAACGCTCCTTGGGCGGCAATGAGTAACCGGAACAGCCAAGGAACACACCGGTGCTGGCCACGCGAATCTGCATATTACGGCCGCAGCTCGGGCAGGATATGTCTGTCTCTGTCGGGGTGTTGGCACGCATGCCGCCATCAGACTTCTCAGCGCTTTCGAGCTGATTGCGGAACTTGGCGTAGAAATCGTTCAGCACTTTCTTCCACTGAACATCACCCTCTGCGATTTCGTCCAGCTCACCTTCAAGACGAGCCGTAAAATCGTAATCCATCAGGTTCGGGAAGGACTCTGCCAGCCG
Organism: Marinobacter sp. GH_1; assembly: GCF_048595985.1. Lineage (NCBI taxonomy): Bacteria > Pseudomonadati > Pseudomonadota > Gammaproteobacteria > Pseudomonadales > Marinobacteraceae > Marinobacter > Marinobacter sp. GH_1. The sequence goes on from NZ_CP184460.1 coordinate 2,366,304, forward strand.
TTCGGTAACAATTTCACCCATTTTCTCGGCATAGAAACGGCGATTCTGAAGCCGAACGTAGCCACGGTCCTGGATGGTAGAGATGATCGAAGCATAGGTGGAAGGCCGGCCAATACCCTGCTTCTCCAGCTCTTTAACCAGGCTGGCTTCGGTATACCTTGGTGAGGGCTTGGTGAAGTGCTGGGTTGGGTCCAGCTTTTTCAGATCCAGCGACTGGTCCACCTTAATATCGGGCAGAGCCACATCTTCATCTTTCTTGGCAGACTGGGGCGCAGCTTTCAGGAAGCCGTCAAACTTGACGATACGACCACGGGTTCGGAGCTCATAATCGCCATTGGCGACCACAATGGACGTACTCAGGAACTCGGCATCCGCCATCTGGCAAGCAATAAACTGACGCCAGATCAGGTCATAAAGCTTCTCAGCGTCTTTTTCCAGGCCGCTTATATCCGTAGGCCTGCGGGATACGTCAGTAGGACGAATCGCTTCGTGGGCCTCCTGAGCGCCTTCCTTGCTGCCATACAAACGGGGGCTGTCCGGCAAATAGCGATCTCCGAACTGCTTCTGGATAAATTCACGGCAGCCCGTTACCGCATCCTGACTCAGGTTGGTGGAGTCAGTACGCATATAGGTGATAAAACCGGCTTCATAAAGGCGCTGGGCCAGCATCATGGTTTTCTTGACACTGAAGCCCATGCGATTGCTCGCCGCCTGCTGGAGCGTGGATGTAATAAACGGCGCCGACGGGCGTGAGCGTGTCGGCTTGTCTTCCCGCTTTGAAACCCTGAAGCCGCCGGATTTCAGGCGATCGACGTGCTCTTTGCTCTGAGCCTCGTTTACCGGGCGATAGGGTTTGTCATTGTAACGCGTAACCTCGAACCGCACTGGGTCTGCGGAACCATCTGCGGTCAGATCCGCATGCAGCTGCCAGAACTCTTCCGGTACGAATTTCCGGATTTCCCGCTCCCGCTCAACAATCAACCGAACGGCAACAGACTGCACCCGGCCGGCAGACAGCCCCCGGGCAATCTTTGCCCACAACAGCGGAGACACCATATAACCCACGACACGATCCAGAAACCGGCGCGCCTGCTGGGCATTTACACGGTTGTTATCGAGGTTTCCAGGGTCTTTGAACGCTTCCTGAATGGCTCGCTTGGTAATTTCATTGAACACCACCCGGCGATACTTTTCGGGTTCGCCACCAATGGTCTCCTGAAGGTGCCAGGCAATGGCCTCCCCTTCTCTATCCAAATCCGTTGCGAGGTAGATGTGGTCGGCGGATTTGGCCAATCGCTTGAGCTCGCTGACAACTTTTTCCTTGCCGGGCAGTATCTCGTAGCGGGCGCTCCAGTCGTCATCAGGGTTTACGCCCATGCGGGCAACCAGCTGCTCCCGTGACTTACGCTTCTTGTGCTCGGCTTTTTCTTCCGGGCTCATCTTGCGGGTGGCGGCGGCCTGCTTTGCCCGTTCTTTCGGGTCTGACTGGCTGCCACTACCACTGACAGGCAGGTCACGAATGTGGCCAACACTGGACTTAACGATAAAATCCGAGCCCAGGTACTTGTTGATGGTCTTCGCTTTCGCTGGTGACTCGACAATAACGAGACTTTTACCCATATCGGAGATCTGTATCCTTGGCGATAATTCGGTTAATAGCTGAACAAACCGTAAACTCGCATAAAAATCAGGCAACTGGAAAACACAGAGCTGCCATTGTGTATAGGCTCACTGTTTTACAGGGTCAACAATTGCAAGACAACCCATTCTTTGATTTCAATCAGCCTTTTTTTCAAATATCAGCAGCAGACACCAGGCCCTGAAACAGGAAGGCCCGGCAAAAGCCGGGCCTCCTGATGAGCGTTACTGATTCGGATCAACCGATCAGAGGCGCTCCCACACAGTGGCAATGCCCTGACCAAGACCGATACACATGGTGGAAACACCAAGCTTACCGCCTTTGGCCTGCATAACATTCAGCAGTGTGGTGGAGATACGGGCACCAGAGCAGCCCAGCGGATGGCCCAGGGCAATCGCGCCGCCGTTCAGGTTGACCTTCTCTTCCATGACGCCCAGCAGTTTCAGATCTTTCAGAACCGGCAGGGATTGGCCAGCGAAGGCTTCGTTCAGTTCCCAGAAGTCGATGTCTTCGACTTTCAGGCCTGCACGCTTCAGCGCCTTTTTGGTAGCCGGAACCGGACCGTAGCCCATGATCGCGGGATCACAGCCGGCAACTGCCATGCTGCGAATCTTGGCGATCGGCTTCAGGCCCAGGGCTTCTGCCCGCTCGGCTGACATCAGCACCATCGCAGCGGCACCGTCGGTCAGCTGGGAGGAAGTACCGGCAGTGACCGTGCCGTTCTTCGGATCAAACGCCGGACGCAGCTGGCCGAGGGACTCAGCCGTGGTTTCCGGACGAATGGTCTCGTCTTCTTCGATCAGCTTCACAAAGCCATTTTCGTCATGACCTTCAACCGGAACGATTTCGTTCTTGAAGCGGCCTTCAACGGTAGCTTCGTGAGCCAGGCGATGGGAACGGGCACCGAACTCATCCTGTTGCTCACGGGTAATGCCGTGCATTTTCGCCAGCATTTCTGCAGTCAGGCCCATCATGTTGGAGGCCTTGGCAGTGTACTTGGACGCAGCCGGGTTGTGGTCAAAGCCAGCGGTCATGGGTACGTGGCCCATGTGCTCGACACCACCCACCATGAACACATCACCGTTGCCAGTCTGGATAGCCTGGGCAGCTGTGTGGATGGCGCTCATGGCGGAACCACACAGACGGTTAACGGTCTGGGCAGCGGACTCGTGAGGGATACGGGTCAGCAACGAAATCTGCCGTGCCACGTTAAAGCCCTGTTCCTTGGTCTGGTTTACACAGCCCCAGATCACATCTTCTACTTCTTTCGGGTCGAGCTTCGGGTTGCGCTCAAACAGTGCTTCAATCAGCGCAGCGGACAGAGTCTCGGCGCGAACGTTGCGGAAACAGCCGTTTTTGGCACGACCCATCGGAGTCCGCACGCAATCGACGACGACAACGTCTCTCGGATTAAGGCTCATAGATCTTTCTCCGTTCGGAAATCTCGTTAGGGTTAGCCAAAGAACTTCTTGCCGGTCTTGGCCATTTCACGCAGCTTCTCGGTCGGCGCGTACAGCGGGCCAAGATCTGCGTACTTGTCTGCCAATTCGACGAACTTGTCGACGCCCATGTCGTCGATGTAGCGCAGAGCACCACCACGGAACGGAGGGAAACCGATACCGTAGATCAGGCCCATGTCTGCATCGGCCGGGTCTTCAACAATGTTGTCTTCCAGGCAGCGAACGGTTTCCAGGCACAGAGGAATCATCATGCGGGCGATGATTTCTTCTTCGTCGAAGTCCTTGCTGCCGTTAACCACAGGCTCGATAAGCTTGTAGGTTTCTTCGTCGACAACTTTCTTCGGCTTGCCCTTCTTGTCTTCTTCGTACTTGTAGAAGCCCTTGTCGTTCTTCTGACCGTAACGGTTGTTCTCGAACATCACGTCAATGCCAGACTTGAAGTCGGCCTTCATGCGATCCGGGAAGCCCTCTGCCATCACCTCGTTGGCGTGCTTGGCAGTGTCCATACCCACAACGTCGAGCAAGTAAGCCGGGCCCATGGGCCAGCCGAACTTTTCCATCACCTTGTCGATCTTCTGGAAATCAGCACCGTCACGCAGCAGCGCGGCAAATCCACCGAAATACGGGAACAGAACACGGTTAACCAGGAAGCCCGGGCAATCGTTGACCACGATCGGGGTCTTGCCCATGGCCTTGGCGTAAGCAACAGTGGTCGCGATGGCGCGGTCACTGGTCTTCTCGCCACGGATAACCTCAACCAGCGGCATCATGTGCACCGGGTTGAAGAAGTGCATGCCACAGAAGTTCTCCGGACGCTTCAGGTTCTTGGCCAGAAGGTTGATGGAGATGGTAGAGGTGTTGGACGTCAGGATGGTGTCCTCGCGAACCGCGTCTTCAGTTTCACGCAGAACCGCATCTTTAACCTTCGGGTTCTCAACAACCGCTTCAACAACCAGATCTACGCTCTTGAAATCACCGTAGTTCAGGGTCGGCGTGATGTTGTTCAGAACGTCGCCCATCTGGCCGGCGTCCATCTTGCCCTTGGCAACACGCTTGGACAGCAGCTTCTTGGCTTCATTCAGGCCCAGCTTGATGCCGTCCTGATTGATGTCCTTCATGACAATCGGGGTGCCTTTCAGTGCAGACTGGAACGCTACACCGCCACCCATGATACCAGCGCCCAATACCGCAGCCAGTTTCACGTCGGAAGCTTCTTTTTCCCAGGCGCTAGCTTTCTTCTTCAGGGCCTGGTCGTTCAGGAACAGACCAACCAGACACGCGGCAACGTTGGTCTTGGCCATCTTGGCGAAGCCTTTGGCTTCCACTTCGATCGCCTTGTCACGAGTCATGCCGGCATGCTTCTGCATGGTCTTGATGGCTTCCACCGGCGCCGGGTAGTTCTTGCCAGCCTTGCCGGCCACGAACGCCTTGGAAATCTCGAACGCCATCATGCTTTCCATGGCGTTCAGCTTGATCTTGCCTTTCTTCTCTTCACGACGGGCCAGGTTATCCAGCTTGCCTTCGTTGCACTGGTTGATAATGGCAACGGCAGCGGCTACCAGCTTGTCGGCTTCAACCACGGCATCAACAGCACCAACCTTCAGAGCGGCATCGGCACGGTTTTCGGTACCACCGGCAATCCACTCAACGGCGTTGTCCACACCCACCAGACGGGACAGACGTACAGTACCGCCAAAGCCCGGGAAGATACCCAGCTTCACTTCCGGCAGACCAACCTTGGCCTTGGGAGCCATGACACGGTAGTCGGTGGCCAGACACATCTCAAAACCACCGCCCAGAGCGATACCGTTGATAGCGGTAACCGTCGGGAACGGCAGATCTTCGATGGCGTTGAAAACTTCGTTCGCCTTCAGGTTGTTAGCAACGAGGTCTTCCTCGGAACCTGCAAACAGCTCAGTGAACTCGGTGATATCCGCACCGACAATAAAGCTGTCCTTGGAGCTGGTGACTACCAGGCCCTTGAGGTTCTTCTGGGATTTGAGTGCTTCAGCTGCGGCGCCCAGCTCTTCGATGGTGAGACGGTTGAACTTGTTAACTGACTCGCCCTGCAAGTCAAAGTCCAACTGAGCGATCCCGCCTTCGATCTCTTTAACCGTGATGGCTTTACCTTCGTAAATCATCAACTGATCTCCAGTCTGTGTTTGGAACTGCTGACAACCGGCTGGCGAAACGCCGAGCCGACTGCCTGTGCAGCGAGATTTCGGTCACTGCCCGATCATTCGATCCAAAAAATTCATACAGTCGTTTGAATCGTGAGGACACACGATGAAAAAAAAAGACGCGTTTGTCAATTTGTTTCTTGATGAAACCTGAAGAAAAAAGGGAGTACAGCCTGTAAGAGCCGGAAACTACTTGATTAGCCGGCAGAGTTACTTTAACTTCGAGATGCGACTTTAGTCCACAATAATAAAACAGTATTACGGAGACTCATCCGATGAAAGACGCTCGCCTGCGCATTCAGTCACTGCTTGCCGCACTGCTACTACTATCCCTGACCGCGTTTGGCGCCCAGGCACAGGACACCGGCGCAGACTTCCTGTCAGATCTGCACGATTTCCGCATCAACAATTATCTGGCCCTGGACTCGTTCTACGCATTCAGCGCCACCGGCGACACGGAAGCCCTCAATCGTATCGTGGGCAGTATCAATGCCTCCAATAATGCGATGAACGCCGTGATCGCCAGCACCAGTGGCGTTCTGTCGCCACAGCAAGTGGAAGGGCTCAACCAGGACTTTGACCAGTTCAAGGATCTCATGCGCGGGAACATCAACGAAGTCCGGGATCGCGGCTACCCTGACCTCCGCCTGATGGCCGATCTCGCAAACAAGGCGTCAAGCATGAACGAGCGTGCTACAGAGCTTTATGGTGTTGCCCAGGAGAACAGCGGTACCCAGGCTGACGCGCGTATTGAGTCTGCTCGCTCCGCAGCCGTGGTGATGGCACAAATGATGGCAAGGTACTCCGCGCGCACCCACTCGTCCGTGTCCCAGACGTTCCAGGGCGCATCAGACGAAGCATCGCTGGACCAGCAGGCTCTGATGTTTGATAGCTTGCTGGCCCGGGTACAATCCGGCTCCGCCAGTGCCGAGCTCAAGGCCGCCATTGATGATGTCAGCTCCAAATGGCAGTTCATCCGCAGCTCCTACATCAACTACAACGAAAACAACGTCAGCTTCGTCATTGACCGCTATTCCAAAGGGATCATTCGCAGCCTGACCACCACCATCGAAATCCTCGAAAGTAACGCCTGATGTGTCTTCGGGCGGACTAACGGTCCGCCCGAAGTTTTCCTTCCTGTTGATGCCCGTCAGAATCCCGCTACACTTTCTCGTATAAACTGTTGATACTGACTATTACCCCAATTCGCAAAGGAGTGACTGAATGTCGACCTACAACAAGATGCTGGTTGCCATTGACCTGACAGAAGAAGCCCCGCAGGTTCTGAACAAAGCAAAAGCGATCTGCGACGCCTATGGTGCCGAGCTTTTTCTCGTCCATGTTGTTGAGCCGGTGGGTTACGCTTACGGTGGTGATATCCCGATGGACCTCACCGAACTTCAGGACCAGTTGGACAAAGCCGCCCGCGAGCAGCTGGCGAAGTACGGTGACCAATACGGCGTACCGAAAAGTCACCAGATCGTCACGGTTGGCCGTCCGGAATCCGAAATCCATCGTCTGGTAAAGGATCAGGGCGTTGATTTGGTGATCGTTGGCAGCCATGGCCGCAAGGGGTTTCAGTTGCTCCTGGGCTCAACTGCCAACGGCGTACTGCACGGCACCCAGTGCGATGTTCTGGCCATCCGGATTCACTAAGCCACCCCGCCCAAACGCCGATTGAGGCACCATGAAAAAGGGAGGCTTACGCCTCCCCTTTCATTCTCGCCTGCAGTTTTCTGAGTTGACTCTCCAGTGACACGCTGACACTCGATGCCATGGAGAAGAAATTCAGCAATGCCTTGAGGTTACTGTCGCCTTTGCAGACCGCATGAATCCGTTGCCAAAGCGCCTGATTGACCAATTGAAGCCTCTGATTCCTCTCTACCAGCCCTTTTAGCTCCCAATCAGCCTGCTCCTGGTTCCGCTGGGCAAACAATTGCTGCAGCAGATAGTAACCGACGCTCCGCATAACGAATTCGTCGCTGTTGGCGAATGGCAGATGATGCAGCGCCATCGGTTTGAGTTCTGACAGCACCGGGCAGCCACTGGTCGCCATCTTCAGCCCAAGTAACGAACGCAGCGCTTCCTCAAGGGTTGTCTGTTTGGCGTACGTGCGCCGTTCGTCGGTAACCTCCACGTTCACCTTCTGGTAGGCATCTTCGGCCTGAAACGCCTCAACCACCGGCAGGATTTCAACCGCCGCCGGGCAGTATTCCACCTCCCCCGCTTTCAGGGGGCAATTTGAGCACTTGCAGTGCTCAAGCCTGACCCAGGAAGGGAATCCCGAGACCGGTGGCACCGCTGGCTCACCGGTAACCTTGAATTCGATGTTTCGTCCATCATGAAATTTAAAATTATAATTGATATTCATTGACTCGCCTGTTCTTCCAGCTCCATCCACCGCTCGATGACCGACTCCAGTCGGGTTTCCGTTTCCGACAACTTTTCCAGAGTGGCTGAGACTTCGTCCGGTGGGCCTGAATAAAAGTCCGGGGCAGAAATGGATTCCTGAAGTTCTGCCACCTCACGCTCCAGTGCCTCAATCTTGCCAGGCAACTGTTCCAACTCCAGTTTAAGCTTGTAACTCAGCTTTGCGGCCTTTGGTTTTGCCGACTGTGACACAGTCTCTGGCACCGGCTGCGTATTTTTGTCCGAACTGTCGGATTTATCACGCTTGTCCTGCTTGTCGAGGCGACTTCCGGAGGTCTCCGAGGGAAACCTGCCGCCCTGTCGACGCCAGTCCGTGTAACCGCCAACGTACTCCCGTGCCGAACCGGAGCCATCCAGAAAGATGGTATCCGTCACCACATTATCGAGAAATTCCCGATCGTGACTAATGACGATGACTGTGCCGTTAAAGTTCCCTAATTGCTCTTCCAGCAATTCAAGGGTTTCGACATCCAGGTCATTGGTAGGTTCATCCAACACCAGTATATTGGCCGGCTTACTGAAAAGCTTGGCCAGCAACAAGCGCGCTCGCTCGCCACCGGAGAACACCCGGACCGGAGAACGGGCACGCTCAGGCGTAAACAGGAATTCCTGGAGATAGCCCAGAACATGCTTGCTCTGGCCGTTGATATCAATGAACTCGCGACCTTCAGCCAGGTTATCAAGGGCGTTACGGGAAAGGTCCAGCTCGCCCCGGAGCTGATCAAAGTACGCCACCTGCAGGTTGGTCCCCAAGCGGATACTACCCTCGGTAGGCTCAAGCTCACCCAGCAGCAACCTGACCAGGGTGGTTTTACCGGTACCATTCTCTCCCACCAGACCAATCTTGTCGCCCCGGATCACCGTCAGGTCCATATCACGCACAACCTGGTGACCGCCCGGGTATGAGAAGCCAGCCTGTCGTGACTCTGCCACCAGCTTGCCGGATTTCGCCGCCTCTTCCACTGAGAAGTGTGCCGTGCCTCCTCGCACCCTACGCTGTCGATGCTCCTCGCGCATGGCCTTCAAAGCCCGCACACGGCCCATGTTCCTGGTGCGGCGGGCCTTGATACCCTGGCGAATCCAGGCCTCTTCCTGTTTCAGGCGCTTATCGAACAATGCGTTCTGGCGCTCTTCATCTTCCAGCGCCTTCTCCTTCAGCTCGAGATACCGGTCATAACTGGCAGCGAAACTGATCAGCTGACCACGGTCAAGTTCGACCACCCGCGTGGCCATGCGCCGTATAAACGCCCGATCATGGCTGACAAACAGCATCGCCCCACGAAACTGGGTCAAGGCCTCCTCCAGCCAGGCAATAGCGGGCACATCTAGGTGGTTTGTTGGCTCGTCCAGCAACAGGATATCCGGCTCTGCCACCAATGCCTTTGCCAGCAAAACCCGGCGTTGCCACCCACCTGAGAGGGTGTTGAGGCGGCGGTCCGGGTCTATGCCATATTGCCCCAGAATGGTGTTCACCTTTTGATCAAGGCGCCAGCCATCCAATGACTCCAGGCGCTCCTGGACCTTCATCAAACTGTCCATGGAGGCCTCGTCAGCACTTTGGGAGAGCCGATGAAACTCCGCCAAGAGTTCGCCGGTTTCCGGAAACGCCGAGGCCACAACATCGTAAGCCGTCCGGGCATCGTCTGCCGGCAGGCTCTGAGGCAATACCGCAAGCACCGAGCCCTCCTCAAGCCGGACAACACCCGCATCCGGAGTGACGTCACCACTGACGATTTTCAGTAGCGTTGACTTGCCCTCGCCGTTACGCCCGAGAAGGCACACTCGCTCCCCGGGATCAATCATCAGGGTTGCCTCATCCAGCAATGGATGCATGCCGAAGGCCAGGGATATTTTTTCCAGTGTTAACAAAGGCACCTTGATCAAGACTCCTGTTGGGAAATGTCTACGGCATCGCCGACCGAAAGGCGCCCGCCACCCTGGTGAACGACGTTCTGGCCGAAAATCACACCATCCCCGGTTTTGCGATAACGGGAGAGCGTTCTGAGGGGCTCGGTACCCGGATCTTTCAGGCCAGTATCCGGGTCCACCGTGGTCATGACGCACCGGGAACAGGGTTTTGCGACCGCAAACCGGGTTTCACCGACGGTAATACTTTGCCAGCCATCTTCAGACCAGGCCTCAGCCCCTGAAATGACAACGTTCGGCCGGAAACGGCGCATATCCACGGCATTGGCCAGCCGGCTATTGAGCTCGTCGAGGGAAGCCTGATTGGTTATCAGCAAGGGGAACCCATCGGCAAATCCAACCCGGCGATTTTCCGGCACCCGCAACGGGTCTACACGACGAAAACTCTCATCGGGCATGTACACAAAACGAAGGGACTGGCCAAGGTAACGACTGATCGCCGCATCGGCCGGCTCAGGGCCGGTCAAGGCGTCCACGGTATCGCGCCAGACCTTGACCGCCATCCTGCCATTGCCGGGCCTCAGGACAAAGTCCCCCTGCCCCGGAACACCGATCTCAACACCCTGAGGCCCTATATGGGTCGAAACGTTTGCCAACAAAGGTAGCTGTCGCTGGGTTATAAACTGCCCCTGATCGCCCACCAGCATCCAACGCCGGTCCCCGGCGGGTCCGAATTCATCCAGTTCGAATGACGACACTTCGATGCCAGCCAGGGACTTGACCGGGTATATAAAGAGGGATTGAACGCGCATGATGACCACCCTTGCAAGTAACAGGTTTGGGATGGAAGTGAGCGAGTATAACCGACGAAACCTTGTCCATGGGGGAGAAATGCGGAACAGGAAACAAAAAACCCGGCCTTGTGGGCCGGGTTTTTCCTGAATCTGGAGCGGGAAACGAGATTCGAACTCGCGACCCCAACCTTGGCAAGGTTGTGCTCTACCAACTGAGCTATTCCCGCTTGCTGTCAGAGGGCGTTGCCTCTCAACGGCTGCGTATTCTACTGATCAGCGTTCGGCCGTCAACAATTTTTGTTAAAAATTTGTGATTGCCCTCAACCGCTCCGTTTTACTGACCAAATCGGCGACCGCCCGCCAGATAGGCCTGCTCTGCCTCCGTGGATGTTCGCCCCAGCGCCTTGTTACGATGGGGGAAGCGGCCGAATTGCAGCACGATATCCCGGTGATCTACGGCCGACTGCAGGAAGCTACCCAAAAATTCGGCGAGTAAGCCGTCGGCACTGGCAACCAACTGCTCATAACATGCCACTGACAAATCCTGGTCCTTCTTGAGCTCAGAATGCTGCATGGGCATATAAAGAAACGCCCGTTGAATGAGCGGCAACTCAAGATCCTGCCCCCTATCCATTGCCTGCCTGCTCAAATTGCGGGCCAGCCGATCACTTTCGAACGCCAGGGCACCGCCACGGAAGATGTTACGGGTAAACTGATCGAGCAGCAGTATTTCAGCCAATGCGCCTCCCGCTTCATTTCGCCAATGCTCCAAACCCTGCTCAGAGGCGAACAGCACCAGCGAAAGAAAGCGCCTTCGAATTTCCTGGTCAAACTTCCGATCGGACCGAAACCAACGGTTTCGGTGATCGGCGTTCGGCAGCCCATGCTCATCCAATTTTCCAAACCAGAAATCCAGAAGCTCTTTCCAATCGAACATTTACCGACTCCCTGTTACATTTAAATCAGCGGGTGTACAGGATCTTATTTGATTACGACCGAAGCATTCCATTTGACCACCCAGGAGCAACCATGACCCAGCCTCACCGAATCATTCTGCTGGCCCACGGCAGCAGTGACCAACGCTGGTGTGAAACCTTTGAACAACTGGCAGCACCAACACTCAAGTCGGTTGAGAACGCCGCCATCGCCTACATGGAGCTGGCCGAACCCTCGCTGGAAACCATCGTGAGCCAGGGCAAAGCCGATGGTACCGAGCACTTTACCGTGGTTCCCCTGTTCCTGGCAGCAGGCCGGCACCTGCGCAAAGATGTACCGGCAATGATCGCAGACCTGGAAAGCCAGCATGGTGTCCAGATCAAACTGGCGCCGCCCATCGGCCAGAACCCTCAGCTGGGCGATGCCATCCGGGATGTTGTGCTCCAGGAGCTGGAGAATAGCGGTTCCTGAAACCATCAGCCGACAGGAGGAGATCACCATGGAGAAAAAAATCCTGATTACCGGTGGTACCGGTTTTATCGGCACCATACTCTGCCGCGAGTTGATCAACAAAGGGTACGGGCTGACCGTTCTCAGTCGACAATCGGCAGATACGGTTCGGGCACTGTGTGGTCGGGTAGAAGCGACATCAGACCTGAAGCTTCTTGAAGGGCATCAAGGGTACCATGCCGTCATCAATCTGGCCGGCGAAGGAATCGCCGACAAGCGTTGGACGGCGTCCCGAAAACAGGCTCTGCGGGACAGTCGTATTGGCGTAACCCGGACTTTGGTTGATGTATGCAGAAGCTGGCAAAGCCCGCCTGAAGTTTTGGTATCTGGTTCTGCTGTGGGCTACTACGGAAATCAGGGGAATCATCTGGTAACAGAGGAGACCCACCCACATCCGGAGTTCACCCATGAATTGTGCCGTGACTGGGAACAGGCAGCACTGTCTATGGAAGAACTGGGCACCAGGGTTTGCCTGTGTCGCACCGGAATTGTGACTGGCAGAGGTGGCGGCTTCCTGCAGAGAATGATCCTGCCTTTCCGGCTTGGCCTTGGCGGTCGCCTCGGCAACGGGCAACAGTACATGCCCTGGGTGCACAGGGATGATGTGGTTTCAGGGCTTATCTGGATGCTTGAGAACCCCCACGCGAAGGGAGCCTACAACATGGTAAGCCCCAATCCGGCCACTAACCGGGAGTTCACCAAAACCCTTGGCAAGGTTGTTCATCGGCCCACGGTATTCCCGGCCCCCGCGCCGGTGCTCAAACTGGCACTGGGTGAGATGGCAGGGCTGTTACTCACCGGGCAGAAAGCAGTTCCGGCGAAATTGCAGCATGAGGGCTTCCGGTTCAAATACGCCGAATTGGAACCAGCATTGGCGGACAGCGTGGCGGGGTAATTTTTTCAAAAAAACCGTTGACAGGGCAAAAGGCCTTACTTAATATACGCGCCACCTCGACGAGGCAAGTTGTTGAAAACGTTGCGTCCCCTTCGTCTAGTGGCCTAGGACTCCGCCCTTTCACGGCGGCAACAGGGGTTCGAACCCCCTAGGGGACGCCAATTTTTTCAATCGGTTAGGCGATTTCTTGCCGGTTAGCCACCCTGCCCTCGATGGTGTCCTTTGTGACCTTTTCCTCCATGGGCTTTCTGGTCTTTCACTACGAAAATCCCAACCCCCACAAAAAAGCCAACCATCAGCAACACGGTTGCAATACCCGCGATAACCACTGCATCCATATACATAGCGTTAACTCCTGCTCTATCTGAAACTTGATTAAGCTCAGGTTACGCCCGGGCGACCAACCCCGTATTGATCTGTGTCAAAGGCAACTATCACCTCTTTCATTTCACAAACTGCGAAACACCGCCCGAATTATTCCGTTATTTCCTGTATTTGCAGCGCATTCGACATAAACTACTGCTATAGTCGATAACAGGATAAGCACCTACTCTGCGCATTTTATGCCTGATATCCAATGTGATAGCGAAGTTCACAACATGCCAGAATTCATGCCCCGATTGAGGCGTATTCGCACAGCCTCTCCGCTTTCTTTCAGGCTCCTGGCATGGATCCTATTGTTCAGTACTGCCTTCACGCTTCTGGCGGCGGGCGTGCAGATCTATTCTGATTACCGTAAAGACCTGTCGCTGATCGAAGAACGGATGGAAGTGATTGAATCCGGCTACGCCTCAAGCCTGGCCCGGAGCCTCTGGGCCCTCGATCAGAAATTGCTGCAAACCCAGATGGAAGGCATCCTGAGCCTGCCGGATATTACCCACCTTCGGCTTCGAATCGAGCCTGACTCCGAACTCGTCATGGGAGAAATTCCCAGGCAGGCCGATACCCTTGTCCATCGTTTCGAACTCATTCAGCGCGATGGAAATGAATTCCTGCTTGGGGAACTTGAGATTACCGCCAACCTGGAACGGGTGTATGGCGAACTCCAGCGAAAAGTCGGTGTAATTCTGGCCACACAGTTCCTGATCGTCTTTTTTGTTTCCGTGCTTATCCTGTGGATATTCCAGCACCTTGTGACCCGCCACCTCACCGCTATGGCCGACTACACCAAGGATCTATCCCTGAAAAACCTGTCCAGGCCCCTGGTGCTGGACCGTCCTGACAGTACAGCCAATGGCAAGGACGAACTGGGCATGGTGACGGACGCCATCAATCAGATGCGGGAAAGGCTGAATGAGGATGTCGCCCGGCGCGAGCGAGACGCAGCCGACATTCTGAAGTTTTCCAAGGCCATTGATCAAAGCCCCTCTTCGGTTCTGATCTGTGATCGGCAATGGCGAATCGAGTACGCCAACCGAAAGTTCAGTCAACTTACCGGCCATACTATAGACGACATCATTGGCAAACATCCGTCGCACCTGATCGAAAACAGTATGGACATTCAGGACGCCCGCCATCTTTGGCAGTCCATCCGGCTGCAGGTACAACGGGTTGGTGTTTGGCAAGGCGAAGTCAACAGCGTCCGGCGCAATGGTGAGCGCTACTGGGAGCAGCTGGTGGTCACCCCTATCCGCGATAATAACGGTGACACCACCGGCTACCTCATCCTCGGTGAAGACATCAGCATCCGTAAGCGCTATGAACAGCAACTGTTGCGCCAGGCCAATTACGACATACTGACCGGCCTACCAAACCGGATGTTGGCCCTGGATCGCCTTAAGCTGGCACTGGCCCAGGCCCGCCGAGATAATTCCCAGGTGGGGGTCATGTTCCTGGACCTCGACAATTTCAAACACATAAACGACACCCTGGGCCACGATGCCGGCGATACCCTGCTGGTGGAGGCCGCCCGTCGTATCTCCAGCTGCCTCAGGGGCACCAGTACCGTTGCCCGCCTGGGTGGGGATGAGTTTCTGGTTATTCTGCCGGGCCTCACGGGAACTGAGGCCTCATGCCAGGTCGCGGAGAGGATTCTGAAAACCTTTGCCCCCGCGTTTATGCTCAATGGCCAGGAAGTCTTTGTGACAACCAGTATCGGGATCGCCATCTTCCCTACCGACTCCGATAACAGTGGCACATTGCTTCAGCATGCAGATGCAGCCATGTATCAAGCCAAGCATAAAGGAAAGAGCTCCTATGCCCAGTTCACGCCGGAAATGACCGAAGTGTCCCATGAGCGGCTTCAGATGGAGTCGCACATGCGCAAGGCGCTGGAGCTGGGAGAATTCGAGCTGTATTACCAGCCGATAGTGGACACCGCTTCCGGCTCATTGATCGGCGCCGAGGCGCTGCTGCGCTGGAACAATCCGGCCATGGGCATGGTCATGCCCGACCGCTTCATTCCGCTGGCTGAAGAAACCGGCCTGATCATCCCGATCGGTGAATGGGTTATCGAGGAGGCCTGCAAAGCCGCTGTCGCCTGGCGAGCCATGACCGGCCTCGAATCCCTTTCGATTGCTGTCAATGTGTCGCCCCGTCAGTTCCGGGACCCCGGCTTTACCGATGCAGTCATGCGCTCCCTCAACGCCAGCGGGCTGCCACCGGAATGCCTTGAGCTGGAGATTACCGAAAGACTCATTCTTGATAACACCATTGAAACCGCCGACATCCTTCGGCAACTGGACAGGACCGGCATCCGGCTGTCAGTTGACGACTTCGGAACCGGCTATTCGGCCCTCAGCTATCTGAAGTCGTACCCGTTCGACACACTCAAGATCGACAAGTCGTTTATTCAGGATGTGTTGAACGAAAGTGGAGACGCCTCACTCGTGCGCGCTATCATCAACATGGCCCACAGTCTAGGACTGAAAGTCATCGCCGAGGGCGTCGAAGAAGAGGGGCAAACCCACTTCCTCAAGAATGAAAACTGCGACTATTCCCAAGGCTACTTCTACAGTCGCCCGATGCCCGAGCAGGATTTCATCCACTGGCTGGAAACCAATCATCGGGCCAATCTCTGAATCATCAAAACGGCACCAAGCATGGACGAAACAATACTTGTCGTGAACTGCGGCAGTTCCTCTATCAAACTCGCGCTGTTCGACAGCAACCACGAGAAACAAACCTCTGCACTGGCTGAACGGTTGAACAACCCCGACTCGATCGCAAAGATTTCCGGCGATAGCGTACCGGTGGCCTTACCCGCAAACGCTTCCCACGACCACGCCCTGCAGGCCCTGGTGAACGCTTTCTACGATCGCAACCTGATGAGCCGAGAGCCTGCCTCCATCGGTCATCGGGTGGTTCATGGTGGCGAGGCCTTTCGGGAGGCAGCACTGATCGACAAAAAGACCATAACGGCCATTGAGGATTGTGCCTCACTGGCGCCACTTCACAATCCGGTCAACCTGATCGGCATCAACGCCATGCAGCGCCTGTTTCCGGATGTACCGCAAGTGGCGGTTTTCGACACCGCTTTCCATCAGAGCCTGCCAAAGCGGGCCTTCCTGTATGCCCTGCCTGAACACTATTACCGGGAATGGGGTATCCGGCGCTATGGGTTTCACGGCACCAGCCATCAATTTATGGCCCATGAGGCATCGCGCCGCCTGGGTAAGACACCGGCGACGACGTCCATCATTTCAGCGCATCTTGGCAACGGCTGCAGCATTACTGCCATCGATAACGGCATCAGCAAAGATACCAGCATGGGGCTGACACCACTGGAGGGGCTGGTGATGGGCACCCGAAGTGGCGACGTCGACCCGGGGCTGTTTGACTACCTGGCCGGGCGCGGTATCAGTGCCAGTGAAGCCCATAGGGTTTTGAACCAGGACAGTGGATTACTCGGGCTGTCTGGACAGACCAATGATATGCGCTCGCTGTGCGAGCTGGCTGACCATGGCCACGAACCTTCACAACTGGCCATCGATGTATTCTGCTTCCGCCTGGCGAAGTACTTCGGGGCCATGATGGTGTCCCTGAGCCATCTGGATGCCCTGGTGTTCACCGGTGGCATTGGAGAGAACAGTGCGAGAGTTAGAGCCCAGACGATCGAACACCTGAAATTACTGGGCATTGCTCTCGATCCGGACCTGAACAACCATCACGGCCAGTACAGTGAAGGCCATATTGGTGACGCGGACTCCCGTTTTCCGGTACTGGTCATCCCAACCAACGAGGAACTGGTGATTGCCAGAGAAGCCAGCCGGCTCGCTAACCTAAACTGACATTCAAGGACGTAACCAGGAACCATTATGGCTAAGAGTCTGTTTATTGCCCCGACTTCCCTTGATTCGGGCCTCACTTCCGTATGCCTGGGCCTGCTGAGGGCCCTGGAACGGGAAGGAGTAAGCGTCGGTTTTTACAAGCCTTTCAGTCAATCGGTGCATCACGGTGAGGCCCGGCACAACGAAGGCAAGGACTCCTCGGTAGAGTTCGTCCGCTCCCGCAGTCACGTGCAGACACCCGACCCTCTGCCCCTCAAGCAAGCCCAACAGTTACTGAACCACGGCAAGGCGGACTTGCTGCTGGAAACCATTGTCGGGGAGTACCAGAAGGTCGCCAAAGACTTCGATGTTGTCATTATCGAGGGACTAGTGCCAGACCGAAGCGAGGCCTACATTGCCCGGCTGAATGTGGAAGTGGCTCGAAACCTGAATTCCGAAGTTATCCTCGTCAGCACCCCGAGAACCTGCACGGCTTCCGAACTGGACGACGAACTGGATTTCTCCGCCCGGATTTTTACCGCCCCGTCGGACCCTGACGTGATCGGCGTTATCCTGAACAAGGTTGGTGCCCCGGAAAAAACTGGCATTGCCCTGGACCAGCACCCCGATCACCAGCATCAGGACATCGATTATCAGACCGCCTGTTCGGTATTCAACACCGGGCGCTTTCGCCTGTTGGGTGAAATCCCCTGGCAACCGCACTTGCTGGCACCCCGTGTTTCCGACGTGGCCCGCGAGCTCGCGGTACCGGTGCTCCATGGCGGCCAGATGCACTCCCGGCGGGTACAGCGCGTTTCTGTGTGCGCCCGTACCATCCGGAACATGACCGACATCCTCAAGCCAGGCACCTTGCTGGTCACCCCCGGCGACCGGGAAGACATCATCGTGACCACAGCCGTCGCAGCACTCAACGGTGTGCCGCTCGCCGGATTGATGCTCACCGGTGGCCTGATGCCCGATGACAGGGTAATTGACCTGTGTCGCAGGGCACTCGAAACAGGGCTGCCGGTGCTCAGTTCTTCAACCAATACCTATGAAACCGCCCACATGCTTGCCAACCTGTCGGCCACCATTCCCATCGATGACCCCGACCGGATTGAACAGGCCATGGAGTCTGTCGCAACACGAATCGATACCGACTGGTTGCAGGAACACCTGAAGGTGCAGCGCCAGGGGCGCCTGTCGCCTCCGGCTTTTCGATATCAGTTGTCTGAGCGCTCCCGGGCCGCCAACAAACGCATCGTGCTGCCTGAAGGTGCGGAACCCAGAACCGTTCAGGCCGCCATCATTTGCCACCAGCGTAAACTTGCCCGCTGTGTTCTGATCGGTGATCCACGAGAAATACAATCGGTTGCCAGCTCCCAGGGCGTTGAACTGCCCGAAGACCTTGAGATACTTGACCCCCAGTCAGTCCGTAATCGCTATATCGCGCCCATGGTGGAACTGCGAAAACACAAAGGGCTAACTGAAGACATGGCGGAAGCCATGCTCGAGGACAACGTGGTACTGGGCACCATGATGGTTGCCATGGATGAAGCCGACGGTCTGGTGTCAGGGGCCATTCACACCACCGCCAATACCGTTCGACCGGCTCTGCAGCTGATCAAAACCCACGATCACGCCAAAGTGGTTTCATCGGTATTCTTCATGCTCCTGCCCCAACAGGTCCTGGTTTACGGTGACTGCGCAATCAACCCGGACCCGAACGCTGAGGAATTGGCAGATATTGCCATCCAGAGCGCCCAGTCCGCCGAAGCCTTCGGCATCGAGCCCGTGGTTGCCATGATCAGCTACAGCACCGGGGAATCCGGCACCGGCGCAGATGTGGATAAAGTCAGGGAAGCCACTCGCATTGCCAGGGAACGCCGCCCTGATCTGTTGATAGACGGCCCACTGCAGTACGACGCCGCAGCCATCGAAAGTGTCGGCAAGGCCAAGGCACCCGACAGCAAGGTGGCCGGCAAGGCAACGGTATTTGTGTTCCCGGATCTCAACACCGGCAATACCACCTACAAGGCGGTTCAGAGAAGTGCCAATGTGGTCAGTGTTGGCCCGATGTTGCAAGGCCTGAGAAAACCCGTAAACGATCTGTCGCGTGGGGCGCTGGTGGAGGATATTGTCTTCACAATTGCCCTGACAGCGGTTCAGGCCCGCCAGGTAGAGAGTGCCGGGTTGGCGTAACGCCAACCCGTTACAGAATGGGCGCGGCCCGGCAGATCAGCGCTTGACGCTCTTCTGTCGGGTTTTGCGCACACGGCGCCCCTTCTTGATGTCGTTGTCTTTCTTCACTTTCTGGCGCGGCGTCAGGCGGTCCACCTTGGTGGCGAAGGGGTTTTCACCAGACCGGAACTCAAACCGGATGGGCGAGCCCACCACCTTCAGCACCTTGCGGAAGGTATTTTCCAGGTACCGTTTATAAGCACCGGGCAACGAATCCACCTGATTGCCATGCACCACCACCACCGGCGGGTTAGAACCACCCTGGTGGGCATAGCGCAGCTTGATACGACGACCATGAACCATGGGGGGCTGATGCTGGGCCACGGCATCCTGCAGGATGGCGGTCAAGCGATTGGTTGGCCATTTGGCCATTGCGGACTCATAACAGGCCTGCACAGACTCGTACATGGTGCCAACACCGGTACCGTGCAAAGCCGAGATATAATACTTGTCGGCGTAGTCCAGGAAGTCCAGGCGGCGCCCCACCTGCTCTTTCACCTTTTCGCGGTCTTCCGGATCCATGCCATCCCATTTGTTAATGGCAATCACCAGGGAGCGGCCCGCATCCAGAACAAAGCCGATCAGGTGCATATCCTGGTCAACGAGCCCTTCCCGGGCATCAATCACCAGAATAACCACATGGGCGTCGTCTATGGCCTGAAGGGTTTTGATGATAGAGAACTTCTCCACCACTTCTTTCACGTTCTTCCGGCGCCGCACACCTGCGGTATCAATGAGCGTGTACTGGTGGCCGTGCCGCTCGTAGGGGATATACACGCTGTCCCGTGTGGTGCCGGGCATATCGTAGACAACGACTCGTTCCTCACCCAGCATCCGGTTGACCAGAGTCGATTTGCCTACGTTCGGGCGACCGACCACTCCAATTCGAATACCCGGGTACCGATCAGCCCGGTCCTGCTCTTCAACGTCCACCGGCTCAGGCAGCAGAACTTCCAGTAGCGAGCGGATCCCCCGGTTATGGGCAGCCGCAATCGGGAAGGTGGACTCAAAACCCAGGGAGTAAAAATCGGCGGAGGCAACATCCGGGTCCTGGCCATCGGTCTTGTTCACCACCAGATGCGCCTGCTTGCCAGAGCGGCGCAGGTGATCTGCAATCATCTCATCACCGGCTGTCAGCCCTGCCCTGCCGTCGACCAGAAACAGGACGATATCGGCTTCCTCAACGGCCTGCATGGACTGCCGGGCCATCTCTGCGTCCAGCCCCACCTCGTCACCGGTCAAACCACCGGTATCGATGACAATGAACTTCTGCCCCTCGTACTGACCCTCTCCGTATTTCCGGTCACGGGTCAAACCCGGAAAATCCGCCACCAGCGCGTCGCGGGAACGGGTCATCTGATTGAAAAGAGTGGACTTACCCACGTTCGGGCGTCCTACCAGGGCAATAACTGGGGTCATAATGTTCTGCTATATAAAAAGGTCAAAAGCCCGGCTCATGCCGGGCTGATCATGTGAACGGTGTTACTTTTTTGGTTTCAGGCTATAGACCGCCATTCGCCCACCGTTGCCGTAAACCAGCAGGTTACCATCTTCAATCACCTGAACCGGTACGCGGATACCGTCACTGTCGAACTTCAGCTGGCCCTGCAAGGCGCCATCCTCCCGGGACAGTGCGTGCAGGTAGCCCTCGTAATCCCCGGTGACCACGTAGTCACCACTGGCCACCGGCCGGGTGACCTGGCGCCAGGACAACCGGTCCTGAACCCAGAGTTCACGGCGGTCGCTGCCCCGATAGGCAATAATGTCGCCGTTCGCCGCCGCCAGGAAGATGCTGCCACCACCGATACTTGGCGAGTAGAAACTTGAAGCACGGCGGCTCCAGATTTCCTGCCCGGAGCGAATATCAACCAGCGCCAGTTTGCCCTGGTACCCGGCCACCATAATGGCCGATTCCAGGACCAACGGCTGGCCACCGATATCCACCAGCCGCTCCAGTTCTGTACGGCCCTGTGGTTGCCCGACCTCGTACTGCCAAACCGGCTGGCCAGCATCCGCGGTGAGCGCTATAACACGGCCGTTGGCGAAAGAAGCAATCACAATATCGCCGCCCACCAAAGGAGCCGCCGCCGTTCGCATGGACAGCACCGGTACCTGGCCGTCGTATTGCCAGAGGCGTTCGCCATTAGCAGCATCGAAACCGATAACGCGGCCATCGGTGGTTTGCGCAACCACCAGAGAGCCATTGGACTGGGGCGCAGCAAGACCTTCGGTCGGTAATGAGGCCCGCCATAACTCATCGCTGGTTTCCCGTGACAAGGCAACCAGTTCGGCATCGCGGGTGATGTAATACAACTGGTTACCGTCGCCACCGAAGCCGGCAAATATTCGGTCTTTCGACCGCCGCTGCCAGAGCGCCTTGCCATTCCCGGGCTCCACCGCCACCAGCAGGCCATCGGCAGAGGCTGCATAGATCACGTCGCCGGCGTACAACGGTGCCAGGTGCAAAAACTGGTCATCATGCCCCTTACCGACTGACATGGTCCAGATACGCTTGAACTCAACACTGGCATCAATTTCAGGAACCGGCACCGGCTGTTCAAAGGTATCCTTGGTGCTGCAGCCCACGAGCAGCACCACCAAGGATGCCAGAGAAAAACGAACGAACCTGTTGCGAGTTACCCGCATCAGGCCCCCTCCCCAACACCAAGGTCAGAGAGCTTAAGTTCCAGAATACCGCTGCGGCCCTGTTGGTTTTGCTCCCGTGCCGTAATGTAGGCATCGCGGGCGCCGTCGGTGTCACCTTGTGCGAGCAGGATGTCCCCACGCAATTCTGAGAACACGCCAGCAAAGGCGTCGGCATTGGCCGCACCATCCAGGGTTGCCAGGGCGTCATCGTACCGCTCAGCAGCAAACTGTGCCCGGGCCAGTCGGTTACGCACAACCAGGCTCAGGGCCGGGTAATCCGCTGCCTTGTCCAGGGCCCAGCTCAGCGAGTCAATGGCGGCCTCGGCGTTACCGTCCACCATCATCTGTTGGCGAGCCAGTACAAGGTTGCCATAGATGGCGTAGGCGCTCTTGCCATAGTCGTTGCGAAGGGACTCGGCAACAAATGCGACGGTTTCGCTGGCATTCTCGTCGGATTCATCGGCAAAGGCATTGAGCAGAGTGGCAAACTGGTTAGCCGCTTCCGCACGCTGCTGAGCCTGGTGGTTCTGCCAGGCCTGCCAGCCGAATACGATGGCCAGCGCAGCACCGATACCAATCAGCAGAGAACTGCCGTTCTTCTTCCACCAGTCCTTGATCGCCTGGATCTGTTCCTCTTCGGTGCGCAACTCAGCCATGTAAACTCCTGTTCATCAATAATGTTGCTGTTCTTGTGAAAATCATTGTGCAAGCCGGTTGGCGAGCGCCTGGGCCAGTTCACTGCGGGCAATGTCCTGCTGCGGCTCATCGTCGCGCAAGGGCTTCAGGCCAACATTGCCACTGGCCAGCTCATTCTCCCCCAGGATGACCGCGTAGCGGGCGCCGCTGCGGTCCGCCTTCTTCATCTGGCTCTTGAAGCTACCACCGCCACAGTGAGTGACAACCACACGACCGGGTAACGCGCTGCGAAGTTCTTCCGCAATCGCCATCGCCGGGGCGATAACCTTGTCGCCCATGGCGGTTACGTATACGTCGGCATGGTTGTTAACGTAATCAGGCACCAATTCCAGGGTTTCGAGCAACAGGATCAGTCGCTCCAGCCCCATAGCAAAGCCCACCGCCTTGGTTGGTTTGCCACCCAACTGCTCTACCAGGCCATCGTAACGGCCACCAGCACACACGGTTCCTTGTGCACCGAGGCTGTCGGTAATCCATTCGAAAACGGTTTTGCCATAGTAATCCAGACCCCGAACGAGGGCCGGGTTTACGCTGTATTTCACGCCGGCGGCGTCCAACAGCCCCTTCAATTGCTCAAAGTGGGCCCGGGATTCGTCATCCAGGTAATCGTCCAGGCTTGGCGCCCCTTCCAGGATTTTCCGGGTTCCGGCATCCTTGCTGTCCAGAATCCGTAACGGATTCGTGGTCAACCGGCGCTTACTGTCGTCATCCAGCTGATCCCGGTACTGGTCCAGATAATCAACCAGAGCCTGGCGGTAGACTTTCCGGGCTTCACTGGTGCCAATGGAGTTAATCTCAAGGCGCGTATGCCCGGCAAGACCAAGGGCCTGCCACAGCCGCGCCGTGAGTATCAGCAACTCGGCGTCTATATCCGGACCATCCATGCCAAAACACTCCACGCCAATCTGGTGGAACTGGCGGTAGCGGCCTTTCTGGGGGCGTTCGTGGCGGAACATCGGGCCGGTATACCAAAGCCGGCGGGTCTGGTTGAACAGCAGGCCATGCTCTTCGGCTGCCCTGACGCAACCGGCTGTGCCTTCCGGGCGAAGGGTCAGGCTGTCGCCATTCCTGTCGTCAAAGGTGTACATTTCTTTTTCGACGATGTCAGTGACTTCACCAATTGAGCGCTTGAACAGTTCGGTCTGTTCAACCACCGGCATGCGGATTTCCTGGTATCCGTATTGCCCAAGTACCTGACGTACCGTTGACTCTACATACTGCCAGACGGGGGTCTGCTCCGGCAGAATATCGTTCATTCCGCGGATTGCCTGAATCTTAGCCAAGTTAAAACCCTGATACTTTAATGAATGATGTCGAATTGGACGGCTCAGTCCGCAGACCGGGCAATCACGGATTCTTCCTGCTGCTGCCGCTCTGCAACTTTTTCCCGGATGATTCGCTCCAGGTCGTCCGTCAACGTCGCATTGTCCAACTTCTGATTTGGCTTTCCGTCCAAATACAGAAGGTTTTTCGGCGTACCGCCCGTCAACCCGAGGTCCGCCACCTTGGCTTCTCCGGGACCGTTCACTATGCAGCCAATAATGGCAACGTCCAGGGAGGTATTGACGTCTTCCAGGCGAGCCTCCAGATCATTCATGGTCTGGATCACATCAAAGTTCTGCCTGGAACAGCTGGGGCAAGCGATGAAGTTGATACCACGGCTGCGCAAACGCAGGCTCTTGAGAATATCGAAGCCAACCTTGATTTCCTGCACGGGGTCTGCGGCCAGTGATACCCGAATGGTGTCGCCAATACCGTCCATCAGCAACATGCCCAGGCCGATAGAGGATTTTACTGTGCCCGAACGAAAGCCACCGGCCTCGGTAATACCCAGGTGCAAAGGCTGTACAATCTGGGAGGCAATCTTCCGGTAGGCATCAACGGTCATAAATACCTCTGACGCCTTCAGGCTAACTTTGAAATCCTGGAAATCGTGTTTATCCAGAATATCGATGTGCCGCATGGCAGACTCTACCAGGGCCTCTGCGGTAGGCTCACCGTATTTACGCTGCAGGCTCTTTTCAAGAGACCCGGCATTCACGCCAATACGGATCGGGATATTGCCGTCCCGAGCGGCGCTGATGACTGCGTTGACGCGATCGTCCCGACCAATGTTACCGGGGTTGATGCGCAAACAGTCAACACCAAGCTCGGCCACTCGCAGGGCAATTTTGTAATCGAAGTGAATATCGGCAACGAGCGGCAGAGATACGCGCTTGCGAATCTGTCCGAACGCTTCAGCGGCCTCCATGGAGGGTACTGAAACACGGACGATATCGGCGCCGGCCTCCTGCAATGCTGCAATCTGGCCAACAGTCGCCTCTACATCACAGGTGTTTGTGTTGGTCATGCTCTGAACCGCAATCGGTGCATCGCCGCCAACCGGCACATTGCCCACCATGATCTGGCGGGATTTACGTCTTTTGATCGGGGATTCGTGTTTCATTTGCTGGAACCAACAGTTATTCGGGCGTTCGGATCAAAGTTCGAGCGTGAACTCCGACCGGTTGTTCACTACGCGAAAATCACCAATATTCAGGGCTTCACCCTGGAATCGAATGGACTCAACGGCGCTCACAGCACCAATAACCACAGTCAACGGTGCATCTCCGGTCACGTCCAGTTGCTCTCCGTTACGTCGCAAGCCGCTGACCAACCGGCTACCGCCGGCGTCTGTCACCTGTACCCAGCAATCTCCTGAAAAGGCAATCTGCAGCCTGGCCTCGGTTGTCGCCGCGGGAGCAAGCAGCTGCTCTTCCTGCAAGGCAGGCTCTGTCGACTGGGTGACAGCGGGCACCCGATCAGCCGGAAGCTCATCCAGCTCCGCACCGATGGGTTCAGGCTCCAGCGGCTCTGCCGGGGGTACACGTTCACTTTCCAGAACCGTCGAGCCTTCTTCAGGTAACGGCTGTTCCGCAGCGCCGAACTCGTCATTCGGCTCGGTCACCGGCTGCACGTCCTGACCATCGGCCGCCGGGCCCTGTTCCGGCGTCACTGTCTCGGCCGGGGTTTCCGCCTCTGGAGCTGCCTCGCCGTCCTCTCCCTGCTCCGCAAGATATCCTGCGATCAGGTAGGCCACCAACGCGACAACCAACAGCGCCAAGAGCACTTTTGCAACCTGACGCTTGCGGCGTTTCTTGCGTTCGATGGAAACCAGGGGGCTTGCCTGGTGTTCCTGTTCCCTTTGCTGGCGAGCCGGCTCCAGCTCCCGATTCAGGTCGGCAATAATCGCGTCTGCGTCCAGCCCCACCTGGCGGGCATAGGCACGCACATACCCTTTTAGGAAAAGCTCACTGTCTATTTTGCTGTAATCGCCGTTTTCTATAGCCTGAATCACAGACGGCCGGAGATGCTGTTCATCAGCAATGGCTGAGACGCTCAATCCGAGACGCTCACGCCCTTGCCGAAGCTGCTCCCCGACAGGCTCCGCCGTCACCTGATCTGGCTCCACGTCACCGGTCATTGGCAATCAACACCCTGTATTGTTGGTATTCCAGAGAATCTGAGTAATCATTTCGGAGCAACATCGCCAGGCTCACTTCCTGATCACGATCATTAAAATGCCGCGCTATCCGAATACCCGTATACAGGCTCTCAGCCGAGTGTGACAAGCGGGTATTGCGCTGAATCATGGTCTGGAGACGGCTGTAATAACGCGAGGCCTCGGTAAAATCTCCTTTCTCAACCAACACCCTGGACAGGGAAAGCAAGGTTCTTGCTTCACCACGGGTCAACTCCACGGCTCGACGATAGGCTCCCTCAGCGGCGTCCAGGTTGCCAAGCCGCTCCTCGGTCATGCCCAGATTATAGAATACCGCTCCGCGTTCCCGGTAACCGGTGTCTCGTGAAGCAACACTGAACTGATCCCGGGCTTCGGAAAACCGTCCGTTACTGTACAGGAAAGCACCGTAGTAAACCCGCGCCCGGGAGTAACTGGAATCCTGACTGATGGCGCGTTTGAAGTTACGCTCGGCCAGTTCCGGCTCGCCCTCAGCGTTATAGACCAAACCCATGGCAGCAAGGGCTTCAGAACTATTCGGGGAGAGTTCCAGGGCACGTTCAAGGTGGTGGCGAGCACGATCAAGATTGCCCTGACCGATGTAGGCCGTGGCCAGCTGTACGTAGTTACTGACCGCTTTGTCGCGGTCCGCTTCCCGGGAAAAGCGACTGTCGGTTGTGGTCACACAACCGGAGAGAACAAGACCGAACAATAGAACAGCCATTGTAAACAGATGCGAGCCTTGTGCTTTTCCTTTCACGAAACACCTTACCTTAGTCGCTTCCGCGTTGTTAAATCAGGGATTTACCTGCTGTACTGCAATGTATCTCTGGCTCCTGCGAGTTCGGTCCTCCACCCGCCCGACCAATTGCCCACAGGCAGCGTCTATGTCATCACCACGGGTGGTACGAATGGTGGTTACGTATCCGCCCTCGTTGAGTACCGTCTGGAATCGCCGCGTTGCGTTCATGCTGGGCCGTTTGAAATCGCTTTCCGGGAACGGGTTGAACGGGATCAGGTTAATCTTGCAAGGCAGGCCTTTCAACAGGGCCACCAGCTCCCGCGCATGTTCCGGTTTATCATTAACGCCTTCAATAACCGTATATTCAATGGTGGCCTTACGTTTATCCGGCAACCGAGCCAGATACCGCCGTGTCGCCGCCAGAAGTTCCGCTATGGGATACTTTTTATTCAATGGAACCAGCGTGTTGCGCAGCTCATCATTGGGTGCGTGGAGCGAGATGGCCAGTGAAACATCGGTAACCTCACCCAACCGGTCCAGGGCAGGCACCACGCCAGACGTGCTCAGGGTCACCCGCCGTTTGGAGATTCCATAGGCCAGATCTTCCATCATCAGGTTCATGGCATCGACGACATTGTCAAAGTTGAGCAGTGGCTCACCCATGCCCATCATCACCACGTTGGTGATCGGGCGATCAGTGGGATCAAAGGGCATGAAGGCTCTTCGGGCAACCCAGACCTGACCGATAATCTCGGCAGCCGTGAGGTTGCGGTTGAAGCCACGCTTGCCGGTGGAACAGAACGTGCAGTCAAGGCTGCAGCCAATCTGCGAAGACACGCACAGGGTGCCCCTCTCGCCATCCGGAATCAGTACGGTTTCAACACTGTTGCCGTTATCCATGCGCATCACCCACTTTCGGGTGCCATCTTTGGAGGTTTCGTCATAAACCACCTCCGGACCACGGACTTCGGCGATCTCCTTGAGCCGTTCACGCAGTACGCGGCTCATATTGGTCATTTGATCGAAGTCATCAACGCCTCGCTGATGGATCCACTGCAGCACCTGCTGCGCCCGGAAGCGCTTTTCGCCCAGGGTCTCAAAGAACGCCTCAAGCTTGGCTTTGGGCATCCCCAGGAGATTGATTTTTTCGGCAGTGCCAGTCATGCAATAACCTCGATCAGATAACCAATTCAGGGGTGGTTTTCACCACCCCTGAACCAACAACATCAACCGCGCGGGCAGATCTCGTTGTCATTGAAAAAATACGCCACTTCACGCTCAGCGGAAGCTGCTGAGTCTGAACCGTGAACGGCATTGGCATCAATGGATGATGCAAAGTCGGCACGGATAGTGCCGGCCGCCGCTTCTTTCGGGTTGGTAGCACCCATCAGATCGCGGTTCTTGAGGATGGCGCCTTCGCCTTCCAGCACCTGCACAACCACCGGGCCAGACGTCATGAAAGCAACCAGATCGTTGAAGAACGGGCGCTCCTTGTGCTCGGCGTAGAAACCTTCTGCCTGCTCCTGGGTCAGGTGCATCATCTTGGCAGCGACGATTTTCAGGTCAGCTTTCTCGAAACGGCTGTAAATTTCGCCGATAACGTTCTTGGCGACCGCGTCGGGCTTGATAATAGAGAGCGTGCGCTCGTTTGCCATGGTATTTCTCCAGTCAGGTTCATGAAAATTCAGAGGTGCGATTATACGCAGTCCGGGTGCAACTGCCTACCGCACGGCACGAAGTCGGGTAACAACATCAATAATTTGCGAACAGGCAAAATCCATTTCCTGCTCGGTGCTGAACCGGCCAAACGAAAACCGAAGGGCACGGTGCGCCAACTCATCACTCAAACCTATGCCCCGCAACACAAACGAGGGCTCTACTGTCGCTGAGGCGCAGGCGGAACCGGACGATACCGCGAGATTTCGTAGCCCGAGCATTAAAGACTCAGCCTCCACACCCTCGAATGACAGATTGACAATGCCAGGCACCCGATGTTCCCGACTGCCGTTAAAGTGCACCCCTTCGAGCCCTTCCAGCCCTGTGAGAAATCGTTCGCGCAGCGATTCAAGCCGGGACAGTTCATCATCAAACCCCGCGCCGGCCAGCTCAAACGCCCGCCCCATGCCAACTATCTGATGGGTTGGCAGGGTACCAGAACGCATCCCCCGCTCATGGCCACCGCCATGCATCTGGGCCTGAATACGCACATCGGGAGAACGGCGCACATAAAGCGCTCCCACGCCCTTCGGGCCATAGACCTTGTGCGCTGACAAAGACAGAAGATCAACGTTCAGCTCGCCCACCACCACCGGGATTTTACCCGCAGCCTGAGCGGCATCAACATGCAGCAGGATGCCTCGCTGGCGAAGCTGCTCGCCGATGGCGGCAATATCGGTCACACACCCCAGCTCATTATTCACCATCATCAGGCTGACCAGCACGGTGTTATCACGCAGGGCGGCTACCACCGCCTGGGGGTCAATCCGGCCGTCAGACTCGGGGTGCAGCCAGGTAACGTCAACACCGTTTTGCTCGAGCCATTTGCAGGTATCCACAACCGCCTTGTGCTCGATCACCGAGGTTACAATGTGAGGCGATTCGTGGCCGGCAACCGCACCCTTGATGGCCAGGTTGTCGGACTCGGTAGCGCCGGAGGTCCAGACAATCTCCCTTGGGTCGGCGTGAATCAGGTCAGCGACCTGGCGTCGAGCGTTTTCAACGGCCGCTTCCGCTTGCCACCCGTATCCATGGGAACGAGAAGCAGGATTACCAAACACTCCGTCAAGGGTCAGGTAGTTCATCATGTCTGAGGCAACAGACGGATCAACGGGCGTCGTGGCCGCGTAGTCCAGGTATACGGGCTTTTTCATAATCACAGGATGCTGTTTATCAGGCAGTGGCCTGGTCGGTCAGGCGTTGGGTATTAATCGCGTCAGAGTCATCATCCGAGTGCTTCCGGTTCTGGCGATCCGCCACCTGACGGATCTCGCGCTTCCGCATCAAATCCCCCAGACTGATTTCACTCAGGAACTGGTGGATCTGATCACTCAAATCAGACCATAAATGGTGGGTAAGACACTTCTCGCCATTCTGGCAATCGCCCTTGTTGCCGCAACGGGTGGTGTCGAGCGATTCACTGACCGCATCCACCACTTCAGCAACAAACACGTCGTCGGCAGGCCGACTCAGGCGGTAGCCACCGCCCGGACCACGCACACTCACCACCAGATGCTGGCGACGCAAACGCGAGAACAACTGTTCCAGATAAGAGAGGGAAATTTCTTGCCGGGCTGAAATATCCGCAAGACTTACCGGCCCCTGGCTTCCGTGCAGAGCCAGATCAAGCATCGCCGTCACAGCGTAGCGGCCTTTGGTGGTCAGCTTCATATTCTCAGCCCCAGTGATGGGATTGAATCTCGATTCGCAGGGCTGAGTATGAATTGACCCACCAAAACAGTCAAGTATTCAACCCCTGCCCTCGTTGTCCGCCTCGTCGCGCACACAGTCAAAGTCTTCTTCATGCAACGGCGGCAGCTCTCCGTTCTGATATTCACTGTTCACCTTACGGAGTGCTTTGCACATGGTTTCAATTCGATCATCCACCGCATGCATGTGGTCGAGGAGCGAACGCATGGCCCGGGCAACCGGGTCTGGCATCTCTTCCGTCACACCATAGGCGTCAAAGCCCATGCGCTCTTCCATCTCCTTGCGCCGCACGTCATCGTCGGAGTGGCGCTTCACAATCACCCGGCCCGGAATACCCACCACTGTAGCGCCGGCGGGGACGGCCTTGGTCACCACGGAATTGGAACCAATCTTCGCACCAGGGCCCACTTCGAACGGCCCAAGAATCTTTGCGCCTGCACCGACAACCACGCCATCACCGATGGTTGGGTGGCGTTTGCCTTTGTTCCAGCTCGTTCCGCCCAGGGTAACGCCCTGATAGAGGGTGACGTCATCGCCGATAACCGTGGTTTCCCCGATCACCACGCCCATGCCGTGGTCGATAAAAAACCGCCGACCGATGGTCGCGCCCGGATGAATCTCAATGCCAGTGAACCAGCGCGCCAACGTGGAGATGGTCCGCGCCAGCCACTTCAGCCCAAGATTCCAGAGCCAATGGGAAAACCGGTGAAACAGCAATGCATGGAGGCCCGGATAATTGGTAAGCACCTCGAAGGTGTTCCGCGCCGCCGGATCCCGGTGAAATACGCTTTTGACATCTTCCCTTAAACGCTCAAACATGGCCTTTTTCCTGCCCCTCATCCGCAGTATTTTTCTGCTTGTCGCTCCCCGGCAGGGTTCCGGCAGCCTTTTGTACGGATGTCAGAATGCCCCTAAGGATATTGATTTCCATCTGGTCAAGACGTGCGCGCTGAAACAGGCGTCGCAGGCGGGTCATCAGTTGCCTGGGGTTGTTACGACGATGGAAATCCACATCCACCAACACCTGTTCCAGATGCCCGAAGAAGCCTTCCACCTCCTGCACTTCTGCCGGCGGCACATCCCAGCCACGGTCGCCCGGTCCAACCATGGCCTCAAGATTGGGACTCGCCTCACCTTCTTCAAGGCTGCGCAGGTAATGCATGCGCAATTCGTAGCAAACCACCTGCACCGCCATGGCCAGATTCAATGAACTGTAGTCCGGATTCGACGGAATATGAATGTGGTAGTGGCAACGCTGAAGCTCATCATTGGACAAACCGTGGTTTTCACGCCCGAACACCAGCGCAACCCGACCCTGCCGGCTATATTCACCCGCCGTCGCCGCCGCCTGGGGTGGAGCAATCACCGGCCAGGGCACCTTCCGGCCGCGGGCACTGGTACCCATCACCAGAACACAATCCGCCAGTGCGTCGTCTAACGTGGCAACCACCTGGGCCCTGTCCAGAACATCTGAGGCACCGGCAGAACGCGCGTAAGAGGCCTCATCCGGGAACGAAGCCGGGTTAACCAGCCATAAGTTGCCCAGCCCCATGTTTTTCATCGCCCTTGCGACCGCACCAATATTGCCGGAATGCGAAGTTTCAACCAGGATGATCCTGACCTGATCATTGAACGTGTCAGAACCTTCCTGTGGCAATGCGGGCTTGTGCATGGTCTTCGGGCCTATGAAATGACTGTCTGTAAATAGTATTGGAGGCGAATGATAGCAGAAACCCGGCCCACCCTGCTCTCCGAAGTTGCCGAAACTCCGTGGTATCCGTGCATTTGCTGAGCCAAAAAACGTACAAGCGCGGGTTGTTTTTGCTATCATAACCGGCCTTCACACACCCGGATAACGAACACTCAGATGCAACCAGCAATTAAAATGGCCCTGCGCGTTGCCCGCCAGGGATCAGATTACCTGAAAGCACATTTCGAGCGACAGGAACCCAACGGCAAGGACGAGGCCGAGCGCTACCTCCAGCTCGAACGGGTTGAGAAATCCATTTATGACAACTTCACCGAGCAACTGGAGAAGGCCTATCGGGATCACACCATCGCACCGATGGGTGAAGCCGATGCCGCCGGCAGCGAACGCAGCTGGCATATCTTCCCGGTACTCGGCCGCGAAAACTTCATTCGCGGTATTCCGGAATTTGCCCTGGCACTGAGCCAGAAGAAAAACAACCGGACTGAGAACCTGCTGCTGGTCAACCCGATCACCGGTGAAGAGTACTCTGCCAGCCGTGGTCATGGCGCCGTCCTGAACAGCCGTCGCGTGCGCACCTCCGAAATCAAGGTGCCAGGTAAGGCCGCACTGGCGACCAATCTTCTGGATCAGGCTCGCAAAGGCGACGACCCTATGATCTGGGGTGAGATGGCTGCGGTTCTGGCTCGCGAAAGCGCCATCTTCCGTACCTCCGGCTGTGTCGTACTGGATATCGCCCGCGTTTCCGCCGGACTTCTGGACGCCGCCGTCATCTTCCGCCCGGAAGCCTCAGACCTGGACCTGGGTGTTACCCTGGCGATGGAATCCGGCGCCCTGACTGGCGACTTTTCCGGCAACCCGTCGGCTGGTAACGCTCGCCAGCTGGTGGTAGCCAACCCCAAGCTGTTCCGGGAAATCCTTAAGGTCCTGCACCCATTCCGTGGTCGCCTGCCCCGCTAAGCTCCCGGGCAATAAAAAACCGCCAATCCCTCTCGGGACTGGCGGTTTTTTTAATGCCTCAAGGAACGGGAGACAATGCCTCCCTCACCGAATCACATCCGGTTAAGCCACTCGGGTGGCTGCTCTTCTTCAGCCTCTTCGCCCGCACCCTCTTTTGACGGCACCATCAGATCTTCACGGGTAACACCCATAACCATCAGCATGTTGGCAGAAACATAGATGGAGGAGTAGGTACCCACAACCACACCGATGATCAGAGCCAGTGCGAAGTTATTGATGGCCTCACCACCAAAGAAATACAACGCCAACAACACCACCAAGGTGGTACCGGAAGTATTGATGGTACGCGTGATGGTCTGGTGAATGGACTCGTTGATGATATCCCAGGGCTCGCCTACCCGCATTTTCCGGAAGTTCTCCCGTATGCGGTCTGCCACAACAATGGTGTCGTTCAGGGAGTAACCGATCACCGCCAGCAATGCCGCCAGCACGGTCAGGTCAAAAGTCCACTGGAACAGGGCAAATACCCCCAGCACAATGATGACATCGTGGGCCAGCGGAATCACCGAGGCGATACCAAACTTGAACTGGAAGCGCATACCCACGTAGATCAGCACCACCGCCAGCGCGATCAGCAGCCCGAGCCCACTGTCTTCTTTCAGCTCATCACCAACCTGCGAGCCCACAAACTCCGAACCCACCAACTCGATCTCGGCACCGGTAGAGGCCAGCATGCCAGCAACTTCACGGGCTAACTGATCGTTCTCGGCTTCCGCCATGCGGATCAGGATGGTGGTATCAGCGCCGAAGTTCTGCACAACGAACTGCTCGTAGCCAGCTTCAGTCAGTTGTTCCCGAATGTCGTCAAGGCTCGGTGCCTCCGCGTATTCCAGCTCAACCGAGGTACCACCGGTAAAATCCATACCGAAGTTCAGACCGCGAACACCCAGTAGAGCCAGGGAGACGACCACAAGCGCGATAGAAATAACGGAAGCTATCTTCCGCAATCCCATGAAATCAAACGGTTGTTTCTGTGCATCAGCCATTAGCCAGCTTCCCCCCGATCGACAATTTCTCGACCCTACGGCCGCCGTATACAACGTTCACAATGGCGCGACTAACCACCAGGGCGCAGAACATGGAGGTCAGGATACCGATGCTCAGCGTGACAGCGAACCCTTTGACCGGGCCCGACCCCATGGCAAACAGGATCACCGCAACCAACAGCGTGGTAATGTTGGCGTCGAAGATAGAAACAAAGGCTCGACCATACCCCGCGTTAATTGCACTTTGTGGAGGCGCCCCGGATTTCAGCTCTTCCTTTATACGCTCAAAAATCAACACATTGGCGTCAACCGCCATACCCACCGTCAGCACAATACCGGCAATACCCGGCAGCGTTAGCGTTGCAGATAGAATGGACATACAGGCCAGCAGCAACATCAGGTTAAGGGTCAAGGTGACATTCGCCACAACACCGAAACCACGGTAGAACACCAGCATGTAGATCAGCACCAGAGCGAAGCCAAAGGCTACGGAGGTAACACCTGCATCGATGTTCTTCTGACCCAGGCTTGGCCCGATGGTTCGCTCCTGCACAAAGTACATGGGCGCTGCCAGGGCACCCGCCCGCAACAGAAGTGCGAGTTCCGCGGCTTCCGGTATTGAATCCAGGCCAGTGATGCGGAAGCTGCTACCCAGTGCCGACTGAACGGTTGCCAGGCTGATCAGCCCTTTTTCCACCACCCGTTTTTCAACTTCCCGTATCTCACCGTCTACTTCCTGAGCTTCGGTTTCGGTACGGAATTCAATAAAGAGCACTGCCATACGGCGGCCCACGTTGTTGCGGGTAGCGCGGTTCATCAGGTCACCACCCACCGAATCCATGGTGATGTTTACCTGTGGCTGGCCATTCTCATCGAAGGCCTGCTGGGCATTGGCCACATTATTACCCGTGGCGATAACATCCCTTTCAAGGCGAGCCGTGCGCTGAGGCGTGTCGCGAAACCCGAATTGTTCGGTTTCTGCAGCGGGCGTATCCTGGCGAGCCTCCATACGGAATTCGAGGTTGGCTGTGGCACCCAGAACCCGCTTGGCCTGAGCCGTATCCTGCACACCCGGCAACTCAACAATAATTCGGTCTGCGCCCTGGCGCTGAACCAGAGGCTCGGCCACACCCAATTCGTTGACACGATTCCGGATGGTTGTCAGGTTCTGCTCCAGTGCGTATTCCTGGATATTCCTCACCTCGCCTTCTGACAGGGTCAGGGCCAACAGGAACTCACCGTCACGGGCGCTTTCGTTGAGCAGAAACTCATTGTACTGCCGACGAATCAGGTCAAAGGCAGCGCTACGGGATTCAGAATCCCGGAAACTGAGGACGATCTCACGGTCGCCTTCCACATCTCCACCCCGGTAGCGAATACGCTCCTCTCGAAGTTCTCTTTTGATCTGCCCGGAAAACGCCTCCAGACGCTGACTCACCGCCGTCTCCATGTCTACTTCCAGCAGGAAGTGAACACCACCGCGCAGGTCAAGGCCGAGCTTCATCGGGCCTGCACCGAGGCTACGCAGCCATCCAGGAGTTGAGGGCGCCATGTTCAGTGCCACCAGGTAATCGTTACCCAAGGCGGCCTGCACTGCCGGCCGAGCCCGCAATTGAGCGTCGGAACTATTCAGGCGGATCAGTGCGTTGCGGTCTTCAAGAGAACTTTCCTTGACTTCGATTCCGCGGCTCTCGAGTGCCCCAAGGGCGCGATCCAGCACACGCTGGTCTACCTCGGTGCTACCGCGGGCGCCGGTAACCTGTATGGCGAAATCATCAGGAAAGAAATTCGGTAACGCGTAAATGAACCCGATGACCAGTGCGAACACAATGACCAGGTTCTTCCAGAGAGGATACTTGTTCAGCATGAGAATCCTTCGAGCCGGCTATGCCGCCGGCCTTGGTGTTTCAGCAAGTCAACACAAAACGGGCGACCAAAGGCCGCCCTGCGCACAACTGGCTCAGATATCTTTCAGTGTGCCCTTGGGCAGCGCCGCGGCCACCGCCACTTTCTGAATCTTGATCTCGACGTTATCAGACACTTCCAGCACGATGAAGTCGTCAGACACCTTGGTGATACGGCCGGCAACACCACCGGAAGTTACCACTTCGTCGCCCTTGTTCAGGCCAGACATCAAAGCTTTGTGCTCTTTAGCGCGCTTGGACTGCGGGCGCCAGATCAGGAAGTAGAAAATCAGGATAAAACCGGCGAAGAAGATGATTTGACCCATCACACTCATGCCTTGGGCACCGGCATCTTGTGCCATGGCAAGCGCAGGCATCAGAGACAACAGACCAACGATGAGCAGTTTGATTGATTTCATTCAGGTTCTCCGTTTATTGACTAATATTGAGGTAAAAATCGTTCAGGATTCGTCCAGTGGCGGCACAGTTTCGCCACGTAAGGCATAGAATTCGTTTATAAAGTCGGACAATGTACCTGCTTCAATGGCCCCGCGCAATCCACTCATCAGGTTCTGGTAGAACCGCAGATTATGGATAGTATTGAGCTGCGCGCCGAGCATTTCACCACACTTGTCCAGGTGATGAAGATACCCTTTTGAGAAATGCTGGCAGGTATAACAGTCGCATCGCTCATCCAACGGGCCGGTATCGTGACGATTCTTCGCGTTGCGAATCTTGACGATACCGGTTGAGGTAAACAGGTAACCGTTTCGGGCGTTTCGGGTAGGCATAACGCAGTCGAACATATCTACACCCCGGCGCACTGCTTCAACAATGTCTTCGGGCCGACCAACGCCCATCAGATACCGGGGTTTGTCTTCCGGCATTCTTGGCGGCAGA
This sequence comes from Marinobacter sp. GH_1, assembly GCF_048595985.1. Classification (NCBI taxonomy): domain Bacteria; kingdom Pseudomonadati; phylum Pseudomonadota; class Gammaproteobacteria; order Pseudomonadales; family Marinobacteraceae; genus Marinobacter; species Marinobacter sp. GH_1. The sequence goes on from NZ_CP184460.1 coordinate 2,402,990, forward strand.
TGGTTCAGAATGCGAATCATGTCTTCTTTCGGCTCACCCACCGACAACCCACCGATGGCATAGCCATCGAAGCCGATATCGGTCAGCCCCTGCAGGGACAGATCCCGCAACGACTCATACATGCCACCCTGAACAATACCGAACAGCGCCGCAGGATTGCCCTCGTGGGCCGTCTTGCTGCGCTCGGCCCAGCGCAGTGACAGTTCCATGGACTCTTTGGCCTGCTTCTCGGTAGCAGGATACGGTGTACATTCATCAAATATCATGACAATGTCAGAGCCGAGGTCACGCTGCACCTGAATGGCAATTTCCGGCGACAACTCGACCTTTGAACCGTCTACTGGCGAGCGAAAGGTTACGCCCTGCTCGGTAATCTTGCGCATCTCACCCAGGCTGAACACCTGAAAGCCGCCGGAATCCGTCAGTATTGGCCCCTGCCACTGGGTGAAATCGTGCAAATCGCCATGGGCCTTGACCACTTCCGTGCCCGGGCGCAGCATCAAGTGGAAGGTGTTGCCGAGGATAATTTCAGCACCGATTGCCTCGATGTCTCTTGGCAACATACCTTTCACGGTACCGTAAGTGCCAACCGGCATAAACGCGGGCGTTTCAACCGTTCCACGGGGGAAGGTCAGCCGGCCGCGGCGCGCCCTGCCGTCTTCACCCAGCTTCTCGAACGACATAAAACAGGAATTGCTCACAAGGATTCTCCACGGGATTCGGTCTGGTTCACCCCAGCCAGCATGCCACGGCTTGGCTCCTGGGCGGTCAGGAACATGGCGTCACCGTAACTGAAAAAACGGTAACGCTGTTCAACAGCTTCCTGATAGGCAGACATAATATTACGGTAGCCGGCAAAGGCGCTGACCAGCATGATCAGTGTGGATTCCGGCAAATGGAAATTAGTGATCATGGCGTCAACGGTCTGAAAGCGATAGCCAGGGTAGATGAAGATGTCGGTTTCACCCCTGAAGGCATTCAGGCGCCCTGCCCGACTGGCGGATTCGAGCGAACGGACAGATGTGGTGCCAACCGCCACCACCCGGCCACCCCGGGCCCTGGTGCGTTCAACCGCATCCACCGTCTCCTGGGGAACATGAGCCACTTCGCTGTGCATCAGATGGTCTTCGATCTTGTCGACCCGCACCGGCTGGAAGGTTCCCGCGCCTACGTGCAAGGTCACATAGGCAAACTCAACGCCCTGGCTCTGGATCATTTCCAGCAACGCGTCGTCAAAATGCAGGCCGGCGGTCGGGGCAGCTACCGCACCCGCCTCTTTGGCATAGACGGTTTGATAGCGCTCCCGGTCAGACTGGTCGTCATCCCGCTCCATATAGGGCGGCAATGGCATGTGCCCGATACGTTCCAGCACATCAAGGACCGGCTCACTGCCTTCGTACACAAACCGGAACAGTGCGTCGTCCCGGCCCACCATGCGCAAAGCGGAACCGTCTTCCAGGATGACTTTCTGGCCTTCTTTCACAGCCTTTGACGCGCGGGCATGGGCCAGTAATTCAAACTCGCCCAGCAAGCGCTCCACCAGAATCTCAACGCGACCACCGGTTTCTTTCTGGCCAAACAGCCGTGCAGGAATCACTCGGGTATTGTTGAATACCAGAAGATCGCCAGGCTGTAACAGGCCGGGGAGATCGGTAAAGTTCAGGTGTTGGCTTTGGCCGGTGAGGCCATCAAGGGTCAGCAGGCGGGACGCACTGCGCTGCTTGAGCGGGTAACGGGCGATGAGCTCGTCCGGCAGATCAAAATGAAAATCGGAGACGTTCATGGGCCGGCTATTCACGATGCCGCAGGTTGCGGCCAATAAGTGGTAGCGGCGGGCGGACTCGAACCGCCACGGGTTTTACCCCAACGGATTTTGAATCCGTCGTGTCTACCAATTTCACCACGCCGCCATCGGAGAGTGGGAGGATTATACTGAGCCTGAATCTGAAAGCAACCGGGCGGGGAGTAAAAATCTCCTACCGCCTCAGCCAATTACAGACGATCAAACAAAGACAGCCTGGAAATCTGTGCAAAGGACTGTTGCGCTGCCTGTAACACAAAGCTCTGGAAGCTCAGGTTGCTGATGGCCTCGGCATAATCCACGTCTTGCAGTTGGGAGCGTATTTCCTTGGTATATAGCCCGGAATCCTCAAGAAATGACGAGGTAGACTCGATGGCATTCAACCGTCCACCCAGTTCGGTTTGCTTGAGAATGATGGACTCCTGGCCGTTGTCCAGGTTGATCAACGATTCCGCAATAAGCGCATCGTACTCGGCACTGGATTTTGGTGTGGCCTTGTCGATGCTCTCCAGGCCGGCGATCAGTTTTTCGATGGTGCCAAAGATGGATTGTTTGTCGCTGATGCCCAGATTGAATTCATCACCATCGGCAGCATCATTAACGGTCATCCTAATACCAGCGACCACAAACTCCTCACCAGGCACCGCCGGCGAAGGTTGCGTCGTCAGGAGCGTACCTGTACGCGGGTCTTCCACTTCGATATTCAGGGTACCGGTCCCGTCGTCAAACACCCGTACGGTCAGATCATCGGGAACCGCCGGGCTGAACGCGTCTTTCAGATCTTTCGGTGCAATCAGCTCCAATCCGGACACATAACCCTGGGCAGCAACGCCGGTGCCCGTGCCGTCATCCGAACCTGTAACAGAAACCGCCGCCGGCACACTCACAAAAATTCCCTTGCCATGGTCACTGATGGGTACCGTCACGCCATCATCTATTTCGAGTACCCGCTGGCCTTCATCACCCTGATATTTCCAGGCGCCAAAGTCGTCCTTGGCGAATGCCGGGGTACTGCCTTGGAAGCCGCTGAAGATATATTCCCCTGAAGCGTCCCGGGTGTTGGCGATGTTCGCCAGCTGCCCCAGCCTTTCTTTCAGCTCTGCGGAAATGGACTGGCGGTCATTGGCAGACAACGAGCCGTTACCCGCCTGAACCGTCAGCTCCCTCACCCGCTGGATAATATCCACCGCACTGGCCAGGGTGCTCTCTTCCTGTTTGATGCGGTTATCGGCGAGGTTGGCGTTGCGCTCATAGGTCTCTATGCGCTTGACCTCCTGATTGAGCTTCAGGATGCGCGCGGCCGCCACCGGGTCATCAGAGGGTCTGTTAACCTTTTTGCCAGTGGAGATCTGCTCTTGGGTTTTGACCAGGTTGCTGTTCACATCCTGCATCCGGCTGATGCCGCCCGAAAAAATCTGCTGAGATGAAATCCGGATCATTTTCGTTTACCTCGCCTTACCGGAAGCTCTGCAACAAGGTGTTGAACAGATCCTGCGCTACAGACATAACCTGTGCCGATGCGTTATACGCCGCCTGATACTGAATCAGCTTGCCGGCTTCCTCATCCAGATTCACGCCGGAGATTGATTCTCGCTGGTTGTTGGATTGCTCAAGCAACGTTTTGCCGGCTTCTTTATCCAGCTGGCTCTGCCGAGTTTTAACACCAATATCCTCAACCAACCCGGCGTAGCCTTCGGTGAAACTCTGTCGACCACCATTCAACGTGTTTGCGGTACCCAAGGCCGCCAGCAGCTCCGCATTACGGTTGTCGGAGATGCCGTTGCTGTTATAGCCAATGGTGAACACATCGCCGTCCGCCGGCTCACCGGTCATTTCGAACTGGTAACCCTGGTACAGGTCGCCAGCGGTCGGGTCGTTACTGAAAATGGTGTTGATCCGCTGCGGATCATAGGCCAGGTTCGCAGGATTCAACGGGTCACCATTACCATCGAATATGGTGTAGGTAACGTCGGTGCCATCATTGCTGAATCGTATCTCCAATGGCCCGTTCGCCAGCTCGCCCCGGGTTTCAAATCCCGGCAACAGGGCATTGGTGTTCGGGTTGCGAACGTTCAGCATGTTGCCCTGATTGATCTTGGCGGTTCCTAGGTTGGCATCATCCGCGCTAGCCCGGATCGGGCTGGCGAATGCCAGATCTTCTTCCCTCAGAACGTTCAGATTAATATTTTCAGCAGCATTTCGGCTCGGCTGGATCAGGTACTTGTCGCCCGCATTGAACTGCCCGCCTTCCACCCGAATATTAAAACCGGGCATGGAAATCTCGGACTGTACCGGGTCTGGCAGTCGGCCCTGGTTGACGGTTTTGCCAGTAGCGGAATCGATCAGCTCGAAGTTGCGGCCGTCGCCACTGAACTGCAATGTCCAGGTGCCCGCTGGTAAAAGGCTGCTATCGGTAATCTCAACCGCCAGCTGGCCATTTTTGGGATCTGAATTATTAGCGTTTGGCACAACCCGGCTGCGCTGAAGCCCGATGTCGTTAACATCCGTAAAGAAGTTACCGCCCAGATCACCCTCAAGATCCATCCCGATTTCATGCTGATGGTTGATGGACGCTGAAATCGCAACGGCCAACCGCCCCAACTCATCAAACGCGGGTTTCAGGGCCTCCTGGTCAAACCGGCGCAGGCCGCCGAGCTTGCCACCGTTGATCTGCTCATCCACCTGCAAGGTGCGGCCGCTGGTGGTCAGGGTGAATTCCAGGCGGGTGGGGTCTTCTGCACTGGTCCGGGTGGCAAACTCGGAGGCGTTGGCACCGGTTACCAGCGACAAGCCATTGGCAAGCGACACATTCACCTGGCTGCCTTCCGTCTGGGTAACCCGAATGCCCACCAACTCCGACAATTCCTTGAGTTTCTGGTCCCGCTGGTCCATCAGCTCCAGGGGCATCTTGCCCTGGGCCAGGCCCGGAGACTCAGAAATAGCCAGGTTCAGATCGGCGATGCTTTTGAGCAGGGAATTGGCGTCCTTCACGCCCTGCTGCATCTGGGTTTTGACCGATTCCCGTTGCTGGATGAATTCCTCGTTAAGCGCCTGAAAGCGGTTAACCACTTGCTGGGCCTCACTCAGTACCAACTGACGCTGAGGCAGAGAGGCCGGGTCTTCCGCCGCATTCTGCAGGGCCGCAAAGAAATTGTTCAGGGCATTGTTCAACCCGGTACTTTCGCCCCCCAGCAGGTTATCCAGCCGGGTAAGTTCAGAATTCAGGGCGTTCTGCTCCCCGAACAGCGTGCTGTCTTCCCGCAACTGCTGGGTCAGGTACTCATTCGCCAGCCGTCGAATGTTGGTAATGGACACCCCGCTGCCAATAGTGCCGGCACCCGTCCGACGCCCTTCCTGGGTATCGAATTGCACTTCCTGCCGGCTGTAACCCGGAGTGTTTGCGTTGGTTATGTTATTGGCGGTGGTGTTCAGCGCTGTCTGATGACTGAGCACCCCGGTCAAACCGATTCCGATCAACCCTGCCATGATGCTTTACTCCCTCGGCACGTCGCTGTTCATGGACAGCGTCATCAGAGAATCCCTATTCATAATCCGGCGAATCTTGGAACCATACTCCGGATCAGTTGCATAGCCGGCTTCCTGAAGCTTGTCTGCAAAGACTTCAGGCTGGTCGGCTGACGACAGCACATCCCGGTACCGGGGGTTGCTGTGAAGGAAGTCCACGTAATCCCTGAAGCTCGCCTCGTAATCCGGGTAGGCCCGGAAATCGGCTCGCTCCTTCATGGGCACACCGCCACGAAACTCGGTGGTGGTGATGGTCACGGCGTCACCACCCCAACGGGTATCCGCCTTGATACCGAACAGATTGAAACTGGGCTGGTCGCCATCCCCTTTGATCATGTGGCGCCCCCAGCCGGTTTCCAGTGCCGCCTGGGCCACCATCAACCTGGGGTCGATGCCGCTTTCTTTACCGATGCGCTCGGCAAATGGCATCAACTCGGCTACAAAGTGTTCCGGTGAGTCAAAGGTCAATGGTAACTCTGCCGCCGTCACAGTTATCTCGGGCTGTTTCTGCTCCGCCGCCTGAGCCATTTCATCAATGGCCTTTAGCTGCTCCGGCAAGTTGCGGGATATCGCGGGCACACTGCGGTCATAGTCCGCCAGGGTGGCCTTGTGTCCCGCCAGCCGCTCGCCATTACTGGCCACGCCGGGTACATCGCGGCTCAGCTGCCTGACCAGCGCCTCAGCAAGACCTGTTCCACTGCCGCCAGACATGCTCAAACTGACCTGGCTGTCGAACATGTCCCGATAGAACTCGGATTCGTTGCTGTTGAGGTAGTTGCCCTCGGCAAAAGCTTCCCCGGCCTTACGCATGGATTTCAGCATTTCCGCCAGAAAAAGACTTTCGAACTGGCGCGCCACCTGCTCCAGGGCTGCCTGTTTATCCGACCTTGCCTGGCTCTTCAGGGCATTCAGGCCACTGAAGTCGGTGTAGATCTCGGCCTGTTTTACGCGATAGTCCTGCATGGCTACACCTAGATCACGATAAGCTCGGCACGCAGAGCGCCGGCCGTTTTCAGGGCTTCAAGCACCGCCATGACATCCCCGGGCGCTGCCCCCACCTGGTTAACGGCCTGGACAATCTCGTTAAGCGTGGTTGCAGGGCCAAACTGGAACATTCTGGCCGGGTCTTCCGTCACCGCAATCTGGGTGTTTTGCTGCAATGCAGTGTTACCCTGGGCAAACGGATTGGGCTGCACCACTTCCGGGTTTTCCTGAATGGTCACCGTCAGATTGCCGTGGGTGACCGCCGCCGGGCTGACCCGCACATTCTGGCCAACCACAATGGTGCCGGTGCGACTGTTGATCACCACCCTGGCCGCTTCTTCAGCCGGCTCCACTTCAATATTCTCAAGAATCGACAAGAAGCTGACCCGCTGAGACGGGTCCCGGGGCGCCCGCACGGAAATGGCTGTCGCATCGTGGGCATAGGCCATATCCGGCCCCAGCGTATCGTTAATGGCTTCCACTACCCGGCGGGCGGTGGTGAAGTCAGCCCGCATCAGGTTAAAGGTGATGGTGTCGCCCCGGGTAAACGGAGACTCGACTTCCCGCTCGATGGTGGCACCGTTGGGAATCCGGCCAACACTGGGCACGTTCACGGTGATCCGGGAACCGTCCTGCCCCTGGGCACCGAAGCCGCCTACCACAAGGCTGCCCTGGGCCATGGCATAGACCTGGCCATCAGCGCCTTTGAGCGGCGCCATCAACAACGTTCCGCCGCGCAGGCTGTCTGCGTTACCGATGGAAGACACGGTAATGTCCAGCTCCTGGCCGGCTTTGGCAAATGGCGGCAAAGTCGCGCTCACGGTAACCGCCGCCACGTTGGCAAGGTTCGGGTTAACGCCATCCGGCAAGGTGATGCCGAACTGGTTCATCATGTTGCGAAAGGTCTGATTGGTGAACGGCGCTTTATCGCCGGTACCGTCCAGACCCACTACCAGGCCGTAACCGATCAACTGGTTATTGCGAACACCTTTTACCTTGGCCAGATCCTTCAGGCGGTCAGCCATTACCGGCGATGCGCACACCGCCAGCAGCGTAAATACAGCAATCAATCGGCGCATCATAGCGGCCACCACTCACTGTTGAAGAACCGCGCCAGCCAGCCCATCTGGTTAGCCTGGTCGAAGTCACCGGTGCCGCCGTAGGCGAAGCGGGCATCCGCTACCCGGTTGGAGGCCACGGTGTTATCCGGCTTGATATCCTCCGGGCGAACCATACCGGTCAGACGAATGTATTCGTCGCCGTTGGTCAGCGACAGCCACTTTTCGCCACGAACGCGCAGGACTCCGTTGGGCAGAACCTCCGTGACGGTGACGGTTATGCTGCCAGCCAGACTGTTACTCTGGTCCGCCTCGGCAGAGCCGTTGAAATCCCGCTCAAAATTCGCCCTGGCATTCAGGCCGATGTTGGCTTTACCAAAGATGCTCGGCTCCGGAATGTTCAGTTCCTGGTCTTTGGTGATACTGGTTTCGGCGCTCTTGCTGGCACGGGTTGATTCCTGCAGGGTCACAGTCAACACATCACCGATGTTCAGGGCCTTGGTGTCACCGTACAGGTTGTAGTTACGGGCCGGCTGAAAGATAGCGCCAGAATCCGGATCGCGCTGCATCATGGCCTGAGCTCGAATCGGTGCGAACGCTGGATCATCTGGCATCGCCCTCGGGCGGCTCATCGCCGTGCAGCCCTGCAGAACAATCAGCACACCCACCAGTGCCAGGGTGGCGAACCGTTCTTTCTTGAAGGTGTGATGAATGATGTTCATAACTTACCCGATGTTATTGGTAATGAACTGGAGCATCTGATCGGTGGTAGAGACCACCTTCGAGTTCATCTCATAGGCCCGCTGCGTGGTGATCATATTGACCAGCTCTTCCACCACTTCGACGTTGGATGACTCAATGGTTCCCTGCTCGATATTTCCCAGACCGGCCAGGCCTGGCTCGCCCTCTGCCGGGTCGCCACTGGCGTTGGTTTCCTTGAACAGGTTGTTACCAATGGCCTGTAGCCCCTGAGGGTTGATGAAGTCCACCAGGGTGATCTGGCCAAGGTTGATCGGCGCGGCCTGGTCATCGGTCACCACGGTAACAGTGCCATCCTTACCAATGGTGATGTTGGTCGCGTCTTCCGGCACATTGATGTTGGGTTCCAGCGGGTAGCCATCCGGCGTGACCACATCGCCATCGGCATTCAACTGGAACTGGCCATCCCGGGTATAGGCAATCTGGCCATCCGGCAGCTCAATCTGGAAGAAGCCCCGGCCATTCACGGCCAGATCCAGCGGCTGATCGGTAATCTGCAGGTTGCCCTGGCTGAACTGCTTGGCAGTGCCAACCACCCTCACCCCGGTACCCAGTTGCAGGCCGGATGGCAGTTCTGTGTTCTCGGTACTCAGACCACCGGGCTGCCGGTTGATCTGGTACAGGAGATCCTGGAATACTGCCCGGTCACGCTTGAAGCCGGTAGTGTTCACGTTAGCCAGGTTGTTTGAGATGGTGGACATGTTGGTGTCCTGTGCGCTCAACCCGGTTTTGCTGACCCAAAGTGCTGGATGCATTGCTCTACTCCTTACCCGCCGGCGGCAGCGGCGATTCTTTGCCGCTTGTGGCCAGTGGATGATCTGTTCTCAGTGTTATCAAAGGTTCTGCAACAGTCGTGCCGCAGCTTCGGAATTCTCGTTGGCCGTGGACATTACCTTCACCTGCATCTCGTACTGACGGGATAACTGCAGGTTGGCAATCATTTCTTCCACAGCATTCACGTTGGAACTTTCCAGAAAACCAGTGGCGACGCGCATAGCGGCATCCGGCGGCTCCGGGCCATCCAGGGCCTGATCCGGCTTACGGCGGATGAATCCATCCAGCCCCTTCTCAAGGGCATTGGCGGGCGGGTTCACCAGCTTCAGGCGATCCACTTCCACCAACTGATCCGGCGGGCCTCCCACTGGCACAATAGAAATGGTGCCGTCTGCCCCCACCTGCAGGTTGTCAAAGGGCGGCAGCGCCACAGGGCCGCCATTGCCCAGCACCAGCTCACCGCTGGCGAGGCGAACCAGGCCGTTTACATCCACCTGGAGGCTGCCGCTGCGGGTAAACACTTCTTCACCCAGATCGTTCTGTACCGCCAGCCAGCCATCGCCCTCTACGGCAACATCCAGCTTGCGACCGGTGTCCATCAGGGCGCCGGCGGACAAATCGGTACCGGGGCGCTCGGTCATGGCGTAGGCGCGGGTGGGGTGGTGTTCACCAAACACAGGCATACTGCGGGCCTGGGCAAAATCCTTTTTGAAGCCGGTGGTGTTCACGTTTGCCAGGTTATTGGCATGGGCACGCTGGGCCAGCATGTTCTGCTTGGCGCCAGACATTCCAATATAAAGGGCTTTGTCCATGGGCAAACTCCTGCCGGAATTTTGACTGTTTCCAGTCATCCTGCAGGAGTCATGCCATGTTTATGGAAGGGCGTTACCGGAGGTTGATGATGGTCTGGGTGACCGCATCAGAGGTTTCAATGGTCTTGGCGTTAGCCTGGTAATTGCGCTGGGCAATGATCAGGTTCACCAGCTCTGCGGAGAGGTCCACATTGGACTCTTCCACCGAGCTCGCCTTGATGGAACCCAAGGTACCGGTGTCCGGCGCACCGATAATCGGCTGGCCGGATTCAAAGGTTTCCACCCAGGTAGTCTCACCCACCGGCGACAGCCCGTTGGTGTTGTTGAATGAGGCCAATGCTACCTGCCCCAGGGATTTGGATTGCCCGTTGGTATATCGTGCAAAGATCACACCCTGGTCAGACACGTCCAGGCCGGACAAACGGCCGGTGCTGTAGCCGTTCTGGCGCTGGTCATTGACACCAAACGCAGCGCCATATTGGGTGGTGTTCCCAAGATCTACAACAAAGGCGGACGTCGTTGGCGGCTCCGGAATGGGAGTAACCACTTCTTCGCCCGGCAATGGTGGGCCGTCTGCACCATTCGGCTCTCCGTTCGGGTCCTTCGGAACCCAGTCGGTAACCACAATCTCACCGTTCGGGTCACCGTTGATGGACTGCAAGGTGCCGTCTTCGTTGAAGCGCGCAGTGTAAGGAGAAGTATCTGTACCGGCCACCAGCTCACCATCAATCTGAAGGTAGACCGACCATTCACTGACACCCACGCCGTTACCCGGTGAAGGGTTCTTGACGAAGAACTGGGTCAGTTCGTGTGAATTACCCAGGCTGTCAAAAATGGTGGTTGAGGTGGCGTGGTTGTAGGTTCTCTGATCCAGGGGATTGAAGGAATTGGTAATCCGCAAGTCGCCACCGGCGAAGGCATCGGCAATCTCGCTGCTCGCACCAGCCGGAATAATGTCCTGAACCGTGCGATCAGACTGAATGTTCAGATCGCCCTGGAACACCTCAAGAGGCTGGTTTACCCCGGCATCGGTGCTGGCAAAACTGATACCTACATCAGAGCCACGGTTGTCAATAATCCGGATGTCGCTTCCACCATCAACCAGGGAGGCAGACAGGCTAGTGGCGCTCGACGCGTTGATGGAGTCCACCAGCCCCTGCAATGAACTGACCCCGCTGAGCGAGATAGGCACATTCTGGCCATCCAGTTCTATCCGGAATTCGGTATCGCCCGCCGCTAATGCATTTTCCAGATCAGTGATCGAGAATTCCTGGCCCAGGGTGACCGCCGTGGTGGCAGAGGCAGACAGACCACGCTGCTGGTTGATGATGCCCGCCGCATCCCGTGCGGAGGTGCCAGCGGGAATAGTGATGTCTGGCGAGTTGGTGCCATCCGAGTAGGCAACACGGAACACATCATCTACGGTGATATCCCCCATAGACACCGTCTGGAAATCCACCACTCGGCTCTCCAGCACAGATTGGCGGGAATCCAGGTTCAGATCGGATCGCAGATTGGTGGTGCGGCGTGGCGCCAGGTTATCCGTTTCAATCTGCAGATCACCCCGAATACCGGACAGGTTGCCGTCGTTATCTGCAGTAAAACCCTGAACCCGCATGTTCTGGTTATTGGTCACAAAACCGTCTTTATCGATACCAAACTGGCCAGCCCGAGAGTAGCGAATCTCGCCATTGTTATTCAGGATAAAGAAACCATCACCACTGATGGCCATGTCCAGGCCGTTATCGGTAAAGCTGATGTTGCCCTGGCCAAAGGACTGCTTGACGTCCTGAACACGCACACCATCACCGATCGGGTTAGTGCCGCCACTCAGAAAGCCGCTGGCGTACAAATCACCGAACTGTACCTTGCTGCCCTTGAAGCCTACCGTGCTGGCGTTGGCAATGTTGTTGCCGGTGACATCCAGATCGACCGAGGCTGCCCGAAGGCCGCTCAAACCTGTGTTAAATGCCATGACTTATACCTCCTGGTCTGACACCGGATCAGTTAATTTGTTTGACGTCGGACAGGGCAATGGAACCCATACCGGCAAGATTGAGGGTAATGGAACCACCCTTACCCAGGGACACACTGTCCACATTGGCGCTAACCATGGTGCCGAGTTGTTCAGGACCGGACGGATAAGAGCCCTGCGCGACAATCTGGTACGGTCCAGGCGGCAAAGGATTGCCGTTGCCGTCCTCGCCATCCCAGCGGAACGACACCACGCCGGCCTGGCTGCTGCCCATATCAATCTGGCGCACCAGCTCACCGCTCTGGTTCATCACTGACAAGCGCAGCCCACCCGTAGATGCTGGTACCTCGATGGTGCCGGTGATCTCGCCATCATTACCCAGAATACCCACGCTTGATGGGGCAAGAACGGTCTTGCCAACCATTGCAGACGCTTGTAAGGCCTGACTGGAGCGGAACTGTCCGGCCACATCCTCAACGGTACCAGACAGGTTCTGCATTTCCTCCAGGGAGCTGAACTGCGCCAGCTGGGAGATAAAGTCTCCGTTATCCTGGGGTTCCAGCGGGTTCTGGTTTTTAAGCTGGGCAAGCATCAGTTCCATGAAAGCGTCTTTGCCAAGCTCACTGCCACCACGGGCCTTGTCGTCCTGATTGATCCGATACTGGCCCAGTACTTCTGAGGCCGAAGCCGAATTCACTGCACTCATGACTCACTCCTCACTATTTACTGCTGACCCAGCGTCAGGATTCGTTGCATCATGGACTTGGCAGTGTTCATGACGTCCACATTCATCTGGAAACTGCGGGAGGAAGACATCATATCTGCCATTTCCTCAACCACATTCACATTCGGGTAGAACACGTAACCGTCTTCATTGGCAGCGGGATGGTTGGGCTCGTAGCGCATCTGCAACTCTGCATCGCTCTCCAGGATTCCCTCAACCCGTACACCGGCACCGGGGCCGTCGTCCAGGCTGGTGCCGAAGCCCTGCTTTTGATCCGGGTTCAGCATGGCCTGCTGAATAGCGGCGAAGACTGGTTTGCGTGCCCTGTAGGCATTCTCGGTGCTGGAACTGGCAGTCTCGGCGTTCGCAATGTTGGAAGCCGTGGTATTCAGCCGCAGGGATTGTGCGGTCATGCCGGAACCGGCGATGTCAAAAATGTTGCCCAGTGACATGGCAATCTCCTCAAATCGTAAATGACTGCGGCTTACTCACCCTTCAGGGCTTTGGTCAATCCGGAAAACTTGCTGCTCAGAAACTGGAAGCTGGCCTGGTAGTCCATGGCATTACGCATGAAGCGGCTCTGCTCTTCCTGGGCATCCACGGTATTACCATCGACAGACGGCTGGTGCGGATTGCGGTAAAGCAACTCGCCGTCACTGCCGGGGCTGGAGGTGTCCATGTGGCCTTGGTGAGTGGTCGCCATTTGCAGACCACTGACCGACTCCTGGGCTTTCTGCATCATCGCCCTGAAATCGATATCCCGTGCCTTGTAGCCCGGGGTATCGGCATTGGCCAGGTTGTTGGCGAGTACTTCCGCACGCTGCACCCGGGCCTGAAGTGCGTGCTCGTGAATACCCAATGCCTTATCAAATGTAATTGCCATGACTGCCTCCGGAATTCTGCACCGGCACCGCTTGAACGGCGGCTTGCCGGATTTGCGTTCTGGAAGAGTCAAAGCAAAGGTGGTGCCAGTTTTCGAGAGTGCTTGGGCGCCAGGGCTTCTGGCGGGATGCGATCAGATTTTGAGCGGCAACGGAGAAGGGTTCAGAGCAAAGGCGGCAAACCATTTCCCTTGGCGGTTAAACGGATTGCCGCTATCAAAACATCAGCGGGAAGCTCACCAACTTTCCTGGCGCCCGGGCCCACGCCAGACCTTTACAAAATCCCCGGTAGCCGGGCGTGGCACTGAAGGTTTCTCAACCGACACCGTACCGGTATACAGGAAGCCGACGACCGTTTCCCCGGGCTCTAAACCCAACCCTTCAAGCACATCGGGATGGTAGGCCACACCCCCGGTACGCCACATCACGCCAAAACCAGCATCCTGCAGGGCAAGGCCGAGAAAGCTCATGCCCGATGCGGCAGACATAAGCTGTTCGACCTCCGGCACTTTCGGGTGGGATTTGGGCGTTGCGATTCCTACGATCACCATCGGTGCCCGCAGCGGCGCCCGCCGGGCTTTCTCGATTTCCTGCTCACTGGCGCTATCAGGACATGCCTTGGCGAACAGGTCTCCCAGGGCCTGCCGGGCATCCCCTTCCACCACAAGATAGCGCCATGGCCTCAGTAAGGCATGGTCCGGTGCCCTGGCGGCACACTGAAGGGCCACATCAACTATACTCCGCGGCGGTGCCGGGTCTTCTAATCGGGGTTCGGATGCTCTTTCGAGTAAAAATCGGGTTACAGACGTCATACTGGCTCACAGTCAAGATGGCTGTATCTGTTGCCCTAAGGGCAAAGATGCCTCAGCGAATTGTGGGTTATACGTAATACTGTTAACCTTTAGTAGTAACTACACATAGAAAAATAACCACCAACAACGATAACGTGTTCGGCGGCATACAATGAGTGACCAACAAGCTTTTCGCAACTGCAGGGCCCTGTATTCCTGCCACCGGGAAGACTCGGTTCTGACATGATGAGCGCACAGGCCGATTTGCGCAATGTCGCCAGCAGCGCGGGTAAACTCGCTTCCGCGGACATCCACGACCACACCGTGGCCATTCCGCCCATGCCGGATTATAACGGCCGAATCATCGCCTACACCGCAACGGCCGCGATTATTGTCGCCGGAATCCTCCAGGGCGTGTTTCAGCAATGGTTGCTGTGGTTTGTGGCCGGCGCACTTACCTGGCCGCACATCGCCCATTTGCTGACCAGGCGTACGTTTCTTCGCCGCTCACCACGAATCCGGCAGAAGATGCTGTTTCTCGACTGCGTTATTGGTGGCACCTTCATCGGACTTATCGGCCTGATTGCCATTCCCTCGGTGTCCATATTGTTAATGCTGATGTTCAGCTGCCTGATTGTGGGCGGTATCCGCCAGTGGCTGTTCGGCACCGTACTCATGCTCGCCTCACTTGCGGCGTCTGCAGCTACCTTTGGCGTTGCCGACAGCCTGCAATCGCCGCTGCTGACCAGCATCTTGGCCCTGGCCTCTACCGGCGTCTATATCTGCGTAACCGCCTACTACTCCCACCAACAGGCCCGCACACTGTTGTTGGCAAAAACCCAGATCCAGAACCAGCGTGAACAGTCTATCGCGCTCTCCCACAAGCTATCCAAATACCTGTCGCCGCAGGTCTGGCAATCCATCTTTACCGGCGAGCGTGACGTTCGGCTGGAAACCCAGCGCAAAAAACTGGCCGTGTTCTTCTCCGACATCAAGGGCTTCACCGAACTGTCTGAGGAAATGGAACCCGAAGCCCTGACCGAACTGCTCAATCACTACTTCAATGAAATGTCGGAAGTCGCTCTCCGATACGGTGGCACCATCGACAAATTCGTCGGCGATTCCATCATGATCTTCTTTGGCGACCCTACCAGCCGTGGCCAACGGGAAGACGCCTTTGCTTGTGTGTCCATGGCCATCGACATGCGCAAGCATATGAAGATCATGCGCCAGAAATGGCGGAGCCAGGGCATCAAAACCCCGCTTGAGATCCGTATGGGTATCAGCACCGGATACACCACCGTCGGCAACTTCGGTGCCGAAAACCGGATGGACTACACCATCATCGGCAAGGAAGTGAACCTGGCCAGCCGGCTGGAAAGCCTCGCAGAACCTGGCGAGATTCTGGTGTCCTACGAGACCTTCTCTCTGATCAAAGACCGCATCATGTGCCGGGACAAAGGCGAGATCACCGTGAAGGGCTTCGGTAAGCCCGTACCCATTTACGAAGTGGTGGACTTCCGCCGGGATATGGGCCCGAACCGCAGCTTCCTGGAACATGAACACAGCGGCTTTGCCATGTACCTGGACTCCGACAAGATCACCGAAAGGGAACGCAGAGAGGTACTCGCTGCCCTTGAAGACGCAGCCGACCGGCTGCGTCAGGAAGACGACGCCGACTAACTACTGCCGGACCAACCTCGGTCCGGCATCACCCTCTGCACAGGTGCTGCGCCACGGGTTGATATCCAGCCCTCCACGCCGCGTGTAACGGGCACAAACCATCAATGCCGTTGGCTGACACCGGGCCATCAAATCCGTAAACACGGTTTCCACGCAGTGCTCATGGAAATCCTGCTTCTGGCGAAAACTGACCACATAACGCAGCAAACCAGCACGATCTATCTTCGGGCCGGTATAACGAATGAACACGCTGGCCCAGTCAGGCTGGCCGGTGACCGGGCAATTGCTTTTCAGCAAGTGGGAACACAGCTGCTCGCTTACCACTTCTTCGCCTGCGCTGAGTGAATCCGCCGAGTATTCGTAAACCACATCGTCTACCGGCTCGTCATCAATCAGCTCATAGCCCTGCGGCCGACCTTCCGCAGGGGCGGATTCGTCGACACTGAACAGCCGCACAGCCACGGCGGCGCCACAGGCGCTGGACAGGTCGGCGGTAATGGTCTCGGCAACCTGATCCGCCGATGAGAACACCGCCTGGTTCAGGGAATTCAGATAGAGCTTCAGGGATTTACTTTCGATAATCGACGGCGACGCCGCCGGAAAGCGGATCTCCCCCCAGGCAACTGCTGGCACGCCGCCCGGGCGCAACCAGGAGATCTCCCACGCCTGCCAGAGGTCCTCACCAAACCACGGCCAGCGGCCATCCTCCAGCCCGATACGGCGGCGGTTTTCCTCACGGGCAACCGGGAACAACAGAGACGGATCGTACTGATCCGGATAGTCGCTGGCCTTTCCCAGCGGCGCATTGTGCAAAGCCATAGTTTTTCCTGAAACCTGTCAGTGGCGGATACCCTTGCCCCGGGCAAGCATACGCAATGCAATGGTCGCCAAAAGGACAATGAAAACCAGAATCATACCAAGGGAGACAAACGGATTAACGTCCGAAACACCCAGTATGCCGAAGCGGAAACCATTCACCATATACAGTATAGGGTTGGCCATCGACACGCCCTGCCAGAACCCCGGCAACATATCGATGCTGTAGAACACCCCACCAAGGTACGTCAGCGGTGTCAGCACAAACGTGGGCACAATGGAAATATCATCAAACTTGGTCGCCAGCATGGCATTGATGAAGCCACCCAGGGAAAACAACGCCGATGTCAGGAATACCGTCACTACCACCATGGGCAGGCTGTGAATCGATAACCGGGTAAAAGCAAGAGACAGCAAGGTAACCACCAGGCCAATACTCAGCCCCCGGGCCATACCGCCCGCCACGTAACCGGCCAGGATGGTCCAGTTGGGAACCGGCGACACCAGAAGCTCCTCAATACTGCGCTGAAACTTCATGGAAAAAAACGACGACACCACGTTGGCGTAGGAGTTGGTGATCACCGCCATCATGATCAGCCCCGGCACAATGAACTGCATATAGTCGTACCCGCCCATTTCACCAATGCGCGAGCCGATCAGGTTGCCGAAGATAATAAAATACAGCGTCATGGTGACCGCAGGCGGCAACAGAGTCTGGGGCCATATCCGGGTAAACCGGCGAATCTCCCGGAGTACGATGGTGTAAAACGCGGTCCACAGTGCCTGTAACGTCACGCCTTCACCTCCGCCTGCCGGTTGGTCTCACGGGCGTTGTCTTCCACCATGCGCACAAACAACTCCTCCAGCCGGTTGGCTTTGGTGCGCATGCTGATTACCTTGATGCCCTGCTTTTCCAGCTCAACAAAGAGGGCGTTCAGGCCCTGCCCTTTGGCCACCTCGGCCTCCAGTGCCCCGTCGTCGTTGAGTTCGCAATGAAAGCCTTCGAGCTCCGGGGCGGCATCAACGGGCTGCTCGAGATCCAGCACGAATGTTTCCACACTCAGCTGTTTAAGCAGCTCGCGCTTGCTGGTGTGCCGGATAATCTCCCCGTGGTCAATGATCGCAATATTGCGGCAAAGCGCCTCGGCTTCTTCAAGATAATGAGTGGTCAGAATGATCGTGGTGCCCTGGCGGTTCATTTCTTCCAGGAACTGCCACATAGAACGGCGCAGTTCGATATCAACGCCGGCGGTGGGCTCATCGAGAATCAGCAGGCGTGGTTCATGCACCAGCGCACGGGCAATCATCAGCCGCCGCTTCATACCGCCAGACAGCATCCGCGACGGGGTGTCGCGCTTGTCCCACAAGCCCAGTTTCCGGAGGTACTTCTCCGCCGAGATCCTGGCCTGCTTGAGTGGAATGCCGTAGTAACCGGCCTGGGTGGTGACTATGTCGAAGACCTTTTCAAACTGGTTGAAATTGAACTCCTGTGGCACCACTCCAAGGTTCAGCTTCGCGGCGGACAGTTCGGTATCGATGTCATGGCCGAACACCTTCACCCGCCCACCGGATTTGTTCACCAACGAAGACACAATGCCCAGGGTGGTGGATTTTCCAGCACCATTCGGGCCCAGAAGTGCGAAAAAATCGCCTTCCTGTACCCGAAGATCAATCCCCTTAAGCGCCTGAAAGCCACTGCTGTAGCTTTTGACCAGCCCTTCAATTTCCAATGCGTAGGTCATAACCAAACCGTTATCTGAGAGGAACGTGTGCCGAAACCGGCAAATAGGTAGAGAGCTAGGTGATTGTGGCGATCTGACGAAAATCAAGGGGGGTGAGCACAACCAGGCAGACCACCGGCAAACGCAGAAACTGCGACAGGTTTCCCGATATACCTCTGCCGCCCTCCCTATAATGCTGTTACAACAACTTACAAAAAGCCTGACACCCGGCACCGGATGCGCCAGGCCAACGCGAAGGGATTGTACGACACACTATGAGATTCGTTCACCTCACCCGCCTGCTCTTACCTTTTTCCGCTGCATTTGTTCTGGCAGGTTGCCTGGACAGCGGTGGCAGTTCCGGCTCAGACGACACCAGTACCGGGCGTGTGCACTTCCTGGGGGTTAGTGGTCTCGTTTACCAAACCGCCAGCCAGGCCGGTACAACGGACGATCAGGGCCGTTTCCGCTACTATCCCGGCGAAACCCTGTCGTTCAATGTTGGCAATCTGCCCATTGTCTCTGACGTTCCGGCACGGGAATACGTAACCTTTCTCGAATTTCTGCCAGAGACCCGGGACGCCCTCAACACCCCCGGCGTGAATGACGAGGAACTTCGGGATCACACCATCAGCGAACAACAGCAGCTCAACAACATCACCCTGCTGAACATGACGCGGTTTCTGATGGCCCTGAACTGGACAGAGAATGTACCTGAAGGCTCAGGCATTGATATACGCACAAGAGTCGTCGACCAGTTAAACGCCGCCCTGGACAACCCGGACCTGCCCAACGCCCTGAATTTTAACGTCAACCAGGCGGAGTTCACCGCAGAAGACTCACCCGCCAATCAACTACTGGCGCAGATCTGCTTCTACCCGGAGGACGACGAGCTTTGCTCCGCCCCACCCACAGACGACGACATCAACAACGCACCGCCACGGCCGGAAAACGACGACGACATTGATCCAGATACCGACTATCGGGAAGACCTGGAAAACCTGCGTAACCGGATTCTCCAGGCCGTACGGACCCTGGAAGATGCAGACAACGAACGGGCCAGAACCTATCTACGCCGGGAGCTGAATGCCATCACCCGGGAAATCGGGCGCCGCTATTACCTGGCAGACCATAAAGCCAACCATGCCGCCAGCGACACCGAAATCAAGACGGTTGCAATCCGCAAGATCGGTGGGGAGCCAGAACTAGCTCAGTTGGAGGCAATCAGCAAACGGGAGCAGGATGTCGTTGTCCACTCCTGGAGCTGGCAAGACGCAGACGTAGACTACTTTGTGGCCGGGCCCAGTGGCGGAGAATCGGAGCTGCTGATCAACTTCAGACCAGGCAACACCTACCGCTGGGTACGCAAACAATTGCGGGTTGTTATCGATTGATCAGACTGTTCAGCGACCACCGGAATTCGCCACCGGTAACATCGTAAAGGGCTGGGTCCAATCCCTCTGTTCCGTGGGGCAGGCAGTCCCTTACAGTCACCGCTTCAGAGGCCGGACGAGATTGGTTGAATTTCGCCAGATCAATAATCCTGGCGGTTTTCAGGGGCTGGCAATCCGGGCCTTGCATCACCATCACCCGGGGCCATAGACGACGCTCTGGCGAGTGGGAAACCACCACACCCCGCTGGCCGTCGGACAGCTCCACCAGTGAACCGGTCGGGTAGATACCAATGGCCTGAATAAAGGCCTCAACCAGGTCCTCCTGGAATTCGATATTGCGCATGTCGTACAGCAGGGAAACCGCTTTAGCGGGGGTCAAGGGCTGCTGATCATCACGGGGTGCCGTCATCGATTCAAAAAACTCAGCGATGCCAGCCACCTTGGCCAGCAGCGGAATACGGTCGCCACGGATCCCCTGCGGGAAACCGGAACCGTTGTGACGTTCCCGATGCCCCTGCACCACACTCATCACCGCACGTGACAAGCCGGCGTGTTCAAGCAGTTTCACGCCCCGGGTTACGTAGCTACGATACTCCGCGTATTCTTCCGGCCCGAGTTGATGCTCGCGCATCAGCAGGTCTTTCGGCAGCTCGGTCTTGCCCACCTGAGACAGCAAACAACCGGTGCCAAGATGGTTCAGCAGGCCCTCATTCAGACCAAGCTGACGACCACAGACCAATGCCCAAACGGCGGTATTGATAGCATGGCGATAGATGTAATCGTCATACTGACGGGTGCGGCTCAGCCACAACAACGCATCCGGCTGGCGGGCAACACTTGCCACCATTTTACGGGCCACCTCGGCAGCCGGCCGAAGATCCGGCATCTGGCCAGATTGGGCTGTCGCGAATGTCTCCTTAAGCGCTTTCTCGGCATCCGCCAGCAAACGGCGGGAAGCCTTTACTTCTCTCTTGAGCGTGGTGGCGGTCTGGTAGATGACTGGCTCACGAATACTCAACGGAGCCAGTTGCAGCTCCTCCCGGCCGTTGGTACGGCTGGTGGACGCCTTACGGAAGGATTTTCCGGTCTCTTTACTCAGGGCGGCAGAATCCCGGCTCTCAGCCACATCGACCATAACCCACTTGCAGTGGGAAACCAGCGCCCGAATGTCGTTCTGGGAGCGGATATAGAAGCCCTGAATGGGGAACGGGGTCTGATGCCACGGCCGATCCAGGTCAGACACGAACATGCCGACCTCCAGATCATGAACCGCGATTTTCTTCTGCTGGACTCCCACCGCACACCTCAGAAAACTGGATTATTGGATATCAACCAGTTTGCCACTCTGGTTAAAAGACACCATTACAGTTTGGTATCCAAACACCACAGAAAGGAAACAAGGAGTAACGCAAGTTATCAAACCGCAACGAAATGTAGCATCGTGAACGGCATCACAGGCTGAATGCCACACTCGTCAGTCTTCTTTGCACTCACTTTCGTTGAACGATGGCAGGCGGGCGCTGAGCGTGCCCCTGGGAACTTTTCTGGCGTGAACGGTATAAGCAACCGGCGACGGACGCAGATAATCCATGTTTATCTCGTCATCACCCCGCTTAACCACTACAGATTCCGGCCGGCAGCTCACCAGCAGGCCGAAACTCGACCCTATATCGGCGACACCCTTCAGGGTCGCTCCCTGCTCAACCGCTACACACACATCCTTGCCCGTAGCCGGCTGGCCAGTGGCTGCGATTCGGTCTTTCCCAGGCTCACCACAGGCCCTGATCCCCTCGCCACAGGCGCCGCTGTCACTGTGGTTCTGGTCAGTGATACGCCACACCCTTTCGCTGCACTGGGTTTCCAGCCGGATAGGCGTCGCCTTGTTGCTGGCCAGCCACCAGCCGGGGTATTCGGCACTTTGCCAGGACACCCTCACCTGGCGGGTTTCGCCTGCGGAGGTCTCGGCCGGGAACATCGCATAGTGTGTGTAGTAACTGGCGCAGCCGTTCAACACAAGCAATGAACACAACACCGCCACTAACCCGGAACGCCCTGAAAAAGCGAAAGTCATCAGTAAAGCCGTCCTTTCAAAACTCAGACTCGAAGGCTTCCATTATCGGGATTGGGCGGGGACATTCCACGGACTATTCATCATTCTGGTCAAACTGCAGACCAAAACCGTCGTTGGTCTGCCGCACCACCACCATATCGAGTGTAGGTGCCGGCACCGGCAAACCCTGCACCTGCACGGTTACCTTGTCGCCTAACTGCGGCGCAAAAGGCTCGTCGTTGAGTACGATGAATACGCCTCCGTCCGAGATATCCCGGGTTGAAAACACGAATTCACCAAACTGTTCGTGTACCACCTTAACTTTCGCACTCAAAGCGGTGCGGCTGTGCACTCTGCGATCGTTGTCTACCATACCCCGGGAACCCTGCTTTTGGCCTGTTTTTTATAGTGTTATCAAGCATAACACCATTTTTACACAAATATCCCTCCGGCGTTATTGACTCAAACCGTGATAGCAATGAGAATAGTTGTCGTTTTTAACTGCCTGTGAGTTTATCTATCAGGTGAGCCAGACAAAAGGAAGGAAAACACTATGCGAATGAAACTAGCAGCCGCTGTTGCCATCGCCCTGACCGCCACACCGATGGCTGCCACCGCCGATGGCGAAGTAAACATCTATTCCTACCGCCAGGCTTATCTGCTGGAGCCGCTGTTGAATGCCTTTACCGATGAAACCGGCATCAAGACCAACGTTGTCTTCGCCAAGCAGGGTCTGGCAGAACGTCTGGAACGTGAAGGCCGTAACAGCCCGGCCGACGTGGTTATGACGGTCGATATCTCCCGCATCAACGAGCTGGTTGAAAAAAACCTGGTCGCGGAAGTAGACAGCGACACCGTTAACAAGAACATTCCGGAAAACCTGCGTCACCCGGACGGCAAGTGGTTTGCCCTGACCACCCGTGGCCGCCTGATCTTCACCTCCAAAGACCGGGTTGAAGAAGGCGAGATCAGCACCTACGAAGACCTGACCGATGCAAAATGGAAAGGCCGTATCTGCACCCGTAGCGGCAAGCACCCGTACAACGTAGCGCTGGTGTCTTCCATGATCGCCCATCATGGCGAAGAAAAGGCTCAGGAGTGGCTCCAGGGCGTTAAAGACAACCTGGCACGCAAGCCCCAGGGCGGTGATCGTGACCAGATCAGAGCTATTGCCGAAGGCGTGTGCGACCTTGCCCTGGGTAACAGCTATTACTACGGCAACATGCTGATGGACGAAAACCAGCGCCCGACCGCCGAGCAGGTCAACCTGGTGTTCCCGAACGCTAACGATCGTGGCACCCACGTGAACATCAGTGGTATTTCTCTGACCCAGAGTGCGCCCAACAAGGACAACGCCATCAAGCTGATCGAGTTCCTGTCCTCACCGAGCGCACAGCGCATCTACGCCGAGGCCAACTCTGAGTACCCGGCAAACCCGGAAGTCAAGCCAACCGGCATGGTTGCTGAGTGGGGCGAAATGAACCCGGACACCCTGTCGTTGCAGGAAATCGCCAACAACCGCAACGCAGCCGTTCGCCTGATTGATCGCGTCGACTACGACGGCTAACCAATTGGCGCCGACATCAGGCGCCTATCAGAAAGGGTACCAACGGCACGTTGGTACCCTTTTTAGTGTCTGTTTCAGAGACAGAAATGACCCCCGTCATTGCAGTGAGCCCCCTCAGTATCTAAAATCGCAATTCTTCTCATCACCACTTCCATAACGGGACAAGCATGACCGAGGTCGTTTCCAGTGCCAATCCGGGGCTTTCGCAACCACTTCTGGCCAAACGCACCTCGAAACGATGGATGATCAGTGCACTGATCACCACGGCCATTGTCGCTTTACCGGTCTTCTCTGTGCTTTACCTGGCCTTGTTCCCTGATGAGAACATCTGGCCACACCTGATGGAAACCACCCTGCCCCGCTACCTCACAACCACCATCAAACTGATGATTGGCGTGGGCATTCTCACATTGATCATCGGGCTTTCCACCGCCTGGGCGGTCACCATGTGCGAGTTCCCGGGGCGAAAATTCTTCGAGTGGGCCCTGCTGCTGCCCTTTGCGGTGCCGGCCTACGTGATTGCCTACGTTTATACCAGCCTGCTCGACTACGCGGGGCCGGTCCAGAAAGCCCTACGGGAATGGTTTGGCTGGCAAAGCGCCGCAGACTACTGGTTCCCGGAAATTCGCAGCCTGGAAGGGGCGGTCCTGATGATCGGCCTGGTGCTGTACCCTTACGTTTACCTATTGGGCCGCGCTGCCTTCATGGAGCAATCGCCGTCGCTGTTTGCGGTCAGCCGCAGCCTTGGCCATTCGGCCATCAGTACGTTTTTCCGGGTGGTATTGCCCATCGCCCGGCCCGCCATCGCGGTAGGCTTGTCACTGGTACTGATGGAAACCCTGAACGACTTCGGCACCGTCGACTTCTTTGCCGTACAAACCCTCACCCTGGGCCTGTTCGATACCTGGATGAACCTGGGCAACCTGGGCGGTGCGGCCCAGATCGCCACCACCATGCTTATGTTCGTGGTGATCCTGGTGACACTGGAACGCTACTCTCGCCGGCGCCAGCAACAATTTGCCGCCCGCGATAACCGCGACCCCATCCACCGCTTTACCATGTCTTTTCCGCGGCAGATGATTTGCCTGGCCGTATGCGCCGTCCCACTGGTATTCGGGTTCATCATTCCGGGCGCCACCCTTGGCTACTACGCCTGGGAATACTTTGATGAAAGCTGGAACCCAAACTTCATTCGCAACACCTTTAACAGCCTGTTCCTGTCTGGTACCGCAGCGCTGACCACCCTGCTGATTGGTGTTACTCTCGCCTACAGCCGCCGGCTGCACAATACCCGGGGCATGCAGGTGCTGATGCGCCTTTCCAGCCTGGGTTACGCCATGCCCGGCGCGGTGCTTGCGGTTGGGGTCATTATTCCTTTGGCCGGTTTCGACAACTGGTTCGATGGCCTGATGCGGGATTACTTTGGCTTCAGCACCGGCCTGCTGCTGAGCGGCACTGCGTTTGCCCTGGTGTTTGCCTACACGGTTCGCTTTTTGGCGGTTTCCGCTGGCAGTGTGGAAAGCGCCCTGCAAAAAATCACACCCAGCATGGACATGGCCTCGCGCTCGCTGGGTCACACACCCGGTAAAACCCTGGTGAAGGTGCACCTGCCCATGCTCAGGGGCACCTTGGTGACAGCGGCCCTGGTGGTGTTTGTAGACTGCATGAAGGAACTGCCCGCCACCCTGATACTGCGTCCATTCAACTACGAAACCCTGGCCACCTACGTGTACCAGTTTGCTTCCGATGAGCAGCTGTACCACAGTGCACTGCCCTCCCTGATCATCGTGCTGGCGGGCATCATTCCGATCATTCTGATGAGCCGGTCCATCTCCAATTCCAGGACCATGACCTGATTTCGGCTGGCTCAGTTGCGGATTCAGAAACAAGAAGGCCCGGCAATTTGCCGGGCCTTTCTGTTTTCTGCGTTGTGCCTACTGCGATTACTGCCAGATAACCGGCTGCTTCTTCGCGTACCAGCTATCCACTTTCTCCTGGTAAGCGTCTTCAACCACGTTACGCTTGAGCTTCAGCGTCGGGGTCAGGAAGCTGTTCTCGATGGACCACTCATCGCTGACCACAGTAATGAACGCCAGTTGCTCGTGGGGATCAACGGTTTTGTTCACGTCTTTGATCAGCTGAGTGAAGCTCTCTTCAATTTCCTTGCGGAAGCTTTCATCGGCCATCTTCGGGCGAATCTCCTCACCCAGCAGCACCAGGGCATGGGGCTGGGTCTGGTTGGCACCAGACACACACACCATCTCGATGGCGTCATGGGACATCAGACGATTCTCAATCGGCGCAGGGGCAATGTACTTGCCCTTGCTGGTCTTGAAGATCTCCTTGATGCGGCCCGTCAGCTTCAGGCGGCCCATCTCATCGATCTCGCCCTTGTCGCCGGTCTTCAGGAAGCCATCCTCGGTAAAGGTTTCCTTGGTTTTCTCTTCGTCCTTGTAGTAACCCATCATGGTGGCCGGGCTCTTCACCAACACTTCGCCCTGCTCGCTGATTTTCACCTCAACACCCGGCAGCGCCTCGCCCACGTAACCGGTACGGGTACGGCCCGGCTTGTTCATGTGCGAATAGGCAAAGTTCTCAGACATGCCGTAGCCTTCCAGCAGCTCCAGGCCCAGGTTGCGGTACCAGTCCAGCACATCGTTGGACAGCGGCGCGGAGCCGGAGCCAGCCAGCTTGACCTTGTCCAGGCCAAGGCCTTTGAGGACTTTCTTCTTGATCAGCTTGTTGACCAGCGGAATCTTCAGCAACCGCTCGAGCTTCTGCTTGGGCACCTTCTGCAGCACACCGTGCTGGAACTTCACCCACAGGCGCGGCACAGACAGGAACAGCGTCGGCTGCGCCCGCTGCAGATCCTGGACAAAGGTATCCAGGGACTCAGCAAAGTACAGATGGAAGCCGGCATACAGAGAGCCCAACTCTACAAAGGTACGTTCGAACACGTGGGCCAGCGGCAGATAAGACAGCATGCGCTCTTCGGGGCCCACACCCAGAGTCTCAATGCCACCAGCAGCGGCAAACGCCATGTTTTCGAAGCTGAGCATTACACCCTTGGGCCGACCAGTACTGCCAGAGGTGTACACAATGGTTGCCAGCTCTTCCGGCTCACGGTGCACCTGACCTTCCAGCGGCGGGTACTTGGCCACGATGTCGTCCCAGGTCTCGAAATCGTTGGGCGGGCTCAGGGGGTAGGAAATGCAACGCACGGAATCCGGAACGCCCGGCTTCATGCTGTCCCAGTCGTCCAGCTTGCCCACAAACAGAACCTCGCATTCGGCGTGGTTCAGGATGTAGTTGACGGTATCCGCATTCAGGGTCGGGTACAGGGGTACGGAAATATGGCCAGCCAACCAGATCGCCCAGTCGGTCATGATCCATTGCGCGCAGTTCTTCGAAATAAGACCAATACGGCTCTTTTCCGGCAGGTTAAGGGACTTCAGGTAAGACGCCATCCTGCGGGCTTCATCAATTGCCCGGCCCCAGGTGTATTCAACCACCTTGCCGTTGCCAATCGGCTGAGTCATGTAAGGGGAATCAGCTTTCGTGGCTTCCCAGTGGTACAGCATATCGAGGGGAAGTTTGTTTGTTGTGTCCATGGACCTTCCTAGTTTGTCTTTATAGTTGGGGGGTATTGTATTATTAGACTTTCGTAGCCTATTTCAACACACCCCTGCACGTCAAAACGTGACCAAACCAAAATATCTGCATTTCAGACAAATGCGCAATAGCAACTGATAAAGTATCGCCCATCCCTACCCCGAAACCTATATCCCTGTGGTAAACTTGCGCACTTTCATTTTTCCGCCCCGGCAAACGGGGACCTCAGTCACTGACTCGGAGATGGGCATATGGCCAAGAAGACCTTGCGCACCCTGATCGGCGCTTCGCTGCTGGCAGCAGCAAGCCTGGTTCAGGCTGAAGAAACCCGTGTAGTTGCCATCACGCAGATTGTTGAGCACCCGGCACTGGATGCCGCTCATGAAGGCATCAAAGATGAACTGGCCGAACGCGGCTACCGCGTGGGTGAAAACCTACGCCTGATGCACGAAAGCGCCCAGGGCAACTCAGCGATTGCTTCACAGATTGCCCGCAAGTTCGTGGGTGAAAGCCCGGACGTGATTGTTGCCATCGCTACCCCGTCTGCCCAGACAGTAGCAGCCGCAGCCCGCAACATTCCGGTTGTGTTCTCCGCAGTGACAGACCCGGTAGCGGCCAAACTGGTCCAGAGCCTTGAGGCTCCGGGCGCCAATATCACTGGCGTAAGCGACATGCTGCCTATTGAGAAGCATTTGGACATGCTGCAGCGCATCATGCCGGATGCCAAGCGCATCGGCACCGTTTACAACCCCGGTGAAGCGAATGCCGCCGCCCTGATCGATCTGCTCGAAGAGCGCCTGGCGGCCCGCGACATGCAGCTGGTTAAAGGTGCTGCCACCAAGACCTCTGAAGTGCTGGGCGCGGCCCGTTCACTGGTTGGCAAGGTAGATGCCATCTACCTGACCACCGACAACACCGTGATCAGTGCCGCCGAAGCGGTGATTTCCGTTGGCGAACGCTCCAAGATCCCGGTATTCGCGGCAGACACCGCCACTGTTGAGCGTGGTGCGGTTGCCGCTCTTGGGTTCAACTACTACAACCACGGCCGCCAGACCGGCGCCATGGTTGTGCGCATTCTGGAAGGTGCCGGCACCGCCGACATGCCCGTTGAAACCATGGAAGAGCTGGACCTTTACGTAAACCCGGCCGCCGGTGAGCGCATGGGTATTACCCTGTCCGAAGACCTCATCCAGGACGCAAAAGAAGTCGTCAAAAGCGACAAGTAACGCCTGACCAACACGGGCGGACCCCAAAAGGGCCCGCCCGTTTTCTTTCACGGTGATTAACTACCCATGCTCAGTGAAATTGCATTCTACGGTGCTCTTGAAACCGGCCTGATCTACGGCCTGGTTGCCTTTGGTATTTACCTCTCTTTCCGTGTTCTCGACTTCCCCGACCTGACAGTGGACGGCAGCTTCCCCCTGGGTGCCGCCGTAGCCGCCGTTCTGATCCTGGAAGGCTGGAACCCGTGGGTCGCCACCGGCTTCGCCGCGCTGGCAGGCATGGCGGCAGGTGCTGTAACAGCCATCCTGAACGTCAAACTCAACATCCTGAACCTGCTAGCCTCAATCCTGACCATGATTGCGCTGTACTCGGTAAACCTGCGCATCATGGGCCGGCCGAATATCGCGTTGTTGTCAGAAGAAACGGTGCTGACGCCCTGGTATTCCCTGGGCCTGGAGTTCCATCAGGTGCCGGTGATTCTGTTCCTGATCGTCGTGGCGGTATCCCTGGTGCTGTTGTGGCGCTTCATGAAATCGGAAACTGGCCTGGCCATGCGAGCCACCGGCTCCAACGCCCGCATGGCGCGGGCTCAGGGCATCGCCACGGGCGGTATGATCATTCTCGGTGTGGCGCTGTCTAACGGCCTGGTTGGCCTGGCCGGCGCCCTGTTCGCCCAGAGCCAGGGGGCCGCCGATGTCACCATGGGTGTGGGCGTGATTGTTATTGGCCTGGCTTCCCTGATTGGCGGCGAGGCGGTACTCACTCCGTCTACCGTTATGCGTGCCCTGCTGGCCTGCGTGATCGGCGCCATCATCTACCGTTTGGCCATTGCCTTCGCACTGAATGCAGACGTACTTGGCCTGCAGGCGCAGGATCTGAACCTGATTACTGCGGTACTGGTTACCCTGGCAATTGTGCTGCCCGGTGTACGAACCAATCTCACCAACCGCTTCACCCGCAAGAAAGCCTGAGGAGGCACTATGATCAGCGCAACCGATCTACGGCTTACCTTCGGCAAGGGTACGCCACTGGAAAACCCGGCACTGCGGGGCATGAGCCTGACCGTTAACCAGGGTGAGTTTGTGACCGTGATCGGCAGTAACGGTGCCGGCAAGTCCACCTTCCTGAACGCCCTGTCGGGCGAGGTGATGGTGGACAGTGGCCAGATTATCGTCGACAACCAGGACGTTACCCGCCTGCCCACCCACAAACGGGCTTCGCGAGTGGCGCGGGTGTTCCAGGACCCCCTGGCCGGCACCTGTGAAAACCTGTCCATCGAGGAAAACCTGGCACTGGCCATCAAGCGCGGCCAGCGCCGTGGCCTCACCACCGCGGTAAAAGGCAAGTACCTGCCGCAATTCCGGGACAGCCTGGCCACCCTGAAGCTGGGCCTGGAAAACCGCCTCGGCGACAAGATGGGCCTGCTCTCCGGTGGTCAGCGCCAGGCTGTCAGCCTACTGATGGCCAGCCTCACGCCGTCCAGCATCCTGTTGCTGGACGAGCACACCGCCGCCCTGGACCCGAAAACCGCCAACTTTGTTCTGGAACTCACGCAAAAGATCATTGAAGAACAGAAGCTGACCGCCCTGATGGTCACCCACAGCATGAAACAAGCGCTGGAAGTGGGAAGCCGCACAGTCATGCTGCACCAGGGCCAGGTGGTGTTCGACATTGCCGGTAAAGACCGGGAGGGACTGGAAGTGAAAGACCTGCTCGGCCTGTTCGAGAAACAGCGCGGGCTGGAAGTGGACGACGACAGCCTGTTGTTGGGCTGAGCTTACTTCCGCTAGAACCAAAACGGGGCCACGAAGGCCCCGTTTTGGTTTTCAGGCAACGCTCAAGCCATCAATGGCCGTAGATGCGCATTGAGGTATTGGTAATCGCCAGGTCGTCCAGCATAACCGACCCAATCGACGTGCCACCAATCAACACACCACCAATGCTCAGGTCGGCCCGGAAGCTGTCCATCTCAATGGCCAGAACCTCCGTGCCAGCCGCATTGGCACCCTTGAAGATATCCAGATCCACATTGGCGAACAGCCGCAAGGGCTGGGGCGCCTGCAGATCATAATCCGCCCCGGTGAGCCGGAGATCCCGGATACCCATGGCCAGGAACGGAACATCAAAGTCCAGGTCATCGATGGCGAAATCCGTTAACAGCCTCAGGGTATCCGTGGCGGTATCCACCCGGATGGTGCCAGAGCCAATCAGCATGTCCATCTGGAAGTTATCCATAATGGTGGTGCTGCCATCGGTGCCGGTCAGGTCCCAGGCCCCGGTGGTGATGCGCATATCCACAGCCCCGAAGGTCATCGGGAGAATGTTGATGATGGCATCGCCGTCATTGGCAATGTCGATATTGATCCGCACGTTGTCCAGCTTGTCGCTGGGCCCGGCTCCCGTCAGGTTAAAGCCCAGTTCCGGGAACAGGTCGATACGGTTGGCACCACCCACAGAGATATCGTTAATCACCAACGATCCCTCATCCGTGTAGATAAACCGATCAATATTCAGCCGGGTTTCCAGCTCAATAGTGACACCCGCCTGACCGGTGATGTTACCCATCGAGATTTCATCCAACGGCTGGAACGCCATGGCGGCAGGGGCTGCCCCCGCAACACACAGCGCAAGCATGGTAGGTTTCAGGCCTTTCATTATTCTTTTCCTTTTATAGTAGTTATCACTTCCTGTGGGCCACTGCGGTGTTACGACGCCACCCTCATACTCTACCGACACGTCGCATCTCGATACGTGCAGACATCACAAAAACTTGCACATCACAACAATTTTCACTGAACGCTTTTTAACCACAACATCTAGTGATTTCCCCGAAACCGCGCTGAACGCCCACACAGCAGGGATTTTGCGCGTTGCAAGTATTCTTCCATTGATTTTCTTTGCACTCAAAGCTCATTCAATAGTTGCTCTCTTATTCACAGACCACTATATCCTGTTATACTTCACGAACAAGAAGCCCATATATAGGGCAAATAACAACCACACAGCCCGCCGCGCGGGCGCCGGGAAAGCCGGCAAAAGCAACTCCGACAGCAAGATAAAGGCAATCCACCGGCTCTGAACAGGCGGCACCTTCCGCCAGGCAAATACCACATCTAGTGTTTTTGACCAAAAAATGGGCCGGCAGTAAGAACGCAACACCATTAAAAAGGGGCATGGCGCCGGGGACGGCACCATCAAAACGAGACATACTGGAAACCGAGGGTGGCAATGAACGCTAAGGCACAGGCAGTGATCACAACGATTCCCATGCAGGAAGCGTCGCTTGATATCTGGCACAGCAAATACCAGCTGAAGACCAAGACAGGCGAAGCGGTCGACAAAGACATCAACGCAACCTACGAGCGCGTTGCCAAGGCCTTGTCGGAAGTGGAGAACAAGAATGTACGCAACAAGTACATGAAGGAGTTTCTCTGGGCCCTGCAGAACGGTGCCATTCCGGCTGGCCGGATCACCTCCAACGCCGGTGCGGAAGCTCACAAGCCTGCCACCTCCACCATCAACTGCACGGTTTCCGGCAGTATCCAGGATTCGATGAACGACATCCTGGAGAAAAACCACGAAGCGGGCCTTACCCTCAAGGCCGGTTGTGGTATCGGTTATGAGTTCTCAACCCTGCGCCCCCGCGGTGCCTACGTCGCCGGCGCCGGCGCCACAACTTCCGGCCCGCTGTCGTTCATGGATATCTTCGACCGCATGTGCTTCACCGTGTCTTCTGCCGGTGGCCGCCGCGGTGCCCAGATGGCCACCTTCGATGTACACCACCCCGACGTCATCGAGTTTATCCAGGCCAAGCGTGAAGACGGCCGCCTGCGCCAGTTCAACCTGTCTCTGCTGATCACCGAAGACTTCATCGAAGCCGTACGCAACGGCGACGACTGGCACCTCTCCTTCCCTGTCACCAAAAAAGAAGCGGAAGACGAAGGCCTGGACCTGAACAACGCCGAGCAGTTCCTGTACCGCGATTTCCCGGTTCAGGACGGCTACGTGGTAAACGAAGAAGGCAAGGTTGCCTGCCGCATCTACAAGACGGTGAAAGCCCAGTTCATCTGGGACACCATCATGACCAGCACCTACGACTACGCCGAGCCAGGCTTCATCCTGATCGACAAAGTTAACCAGATGAACAACAACTGGTTCTGCGAAGATATCCGCGCCACCAACCCCTGTGGTGAACAGCCCCTGCCCCCATACGGCAGCTGCCTGCTGGGCTCCGTGAACCTGACCAAGTTTGTGGACTACCCGTTCACCGACAAAGCCAGCTTTAACTACGAGAAGTACCGCAAGGTAGTGGGCATCTTCACCCGCATGCTGGATAACGTGGTGGAAATCAACGGCCTGCCACTGGCCGAGCAGCGCCATGAGATCACCTACAAGCGCCGCCACGGCATGGGCATCCTGGGCCTGGGCTCTACCCTCGCCATGCTGCGCATGCCCTACGGCTCTGACGATTCCGTGCAGTTCACCGAAGACGTGGTACGGGAAATGGCCGTGGAAGGCTGGCGCCAGTCTCTGGCCCTGGCTGAAGAGAAAGGCCCGGCGCCCATCATGGAAGACGAGTTTGAAATCACCCCCAAGATGATGAACAAGTGCCCGGACCTGGCCAAAGACGGCTACAAAGTGGGCGACATCCTCAAAGGCAAGCTGCTGCACGCCAAGTACAGCCGCTACATGCAGCAGATTGGCGACGTTGAGCCGGAACTGGTGAAAAAGCTGGCCGAGAAAGGTGGCCGTTTTACCCACCACACATCCATCGCGCCTACTGGCACCATCAGCCTGTCGCTCGCCAACAACGCCAGTAACGGCATTGAGCCGAGCTTCTCGCACCACTACGCCCGGAACATCATCCGTGAAGGCCGTAAAACCAAAGAGAAAGTGGACGTATTCAGCTTCGAGCTGCTGGCCTACCGCCATCTGGTCAATCCCGGCGCTATGCCCTTCTCCGAAGACGAAGACAAAAAGCTGCCCAGTTACTTCACCACCTCCGATGATGTAACCCCCACGCAGCACGTGGATATTCAGGCAGCGGCACAGAAATGGGTAGATTCCTCCATTTCCAAAACAGCCAACGTGCCCACAGACTTCGCGTACCAGGACTTCAAAGGCATTTACCTGTACGCCTACGACAAGGGCCTGAAAGGCTGCACCACCTTCCGCTTCAACCCGGAAGCCTTCCAGGGCGTACTGGTTAAAGAGAAAGACCTTGAAAACACCCTGTACGAGTTCACCCTGGATGATGGCAGCAAAGTGACCCTCAAGGGCAACGAACAGGTAGAGTACGACGGCGAAACCCACACCGCCGCCAACCTGTTTGATGCGCTTAAAGAAGGCACTTACGGTAAATATTGATCCCGGGAACCGACAGACAGGACAACGAACATGACAGTGAAAATCAGCAACAAGATTGTCGGCTACCGAGTCAAGAAAGCCGACACGGAAACCCCTAACGAGCATCAGGCACCGGTAATGGCTGAAACCAAGCCGGTGGAGATGAACGAAAACATCGAACGGCCGGATTTCTTGCTGGGCACCACCTACAAGATCAAACCGCCGGTGGCCGAGCACGCGATGTACATTACCATCAATGACATCCTGCTGAACGAAGACACCGACCACGAAAGCCGGCAGCCGTATGAAGTGTTCATCAACTCCAAATCGATGGAACACTTCCAGTGGGTAATCGCCCTCACCCGCGTAATCTCAGCGGTGTTCCGCAAAGGTGGTGACGTCACCTTCCTGGTGGAAGAGCTGCGCAGCGTGTACGACCCCAACGGCGGGTACTTCAAGAAGGGCGGCGTGTTTATGCCATCACTGGTTGCCGAAATCGGCGCCGTGATCGAGAAGCACCTGAAGGCCATCGGCCTGCTGGAAAGCGACGAGCTGAGTGAAACCACCAAGCGCATCCTCGCCGAGAAACGCGCCGAGTTCGAAGCCAGCCAGAACAAAGCCACCAACGACGACAGTGGCAGCGACTACCCCGCCAACGCCACCATGTGCGGCAAGTGCAACACCAAAGCGGTGATTGTGATGGACGGGTGCGCTACCTGCCTGTCTTGCGGCGACAGCAAGTGCGGCTGAGGTGAGTGACTGCTTAGTGATGAGAAGGCCTGGTTGCGGAAGCTGCCGGGCCTTTTTGTTGGGGGCAATGTTTGTGGCGCGTCGTTATTGGTGAGAATTTGGCTGCGTTGATGTTACTAAGTTGGATCTGGCTTGTTTCTTTTTTGGGTTTGTAGTTACATGATCTTTTAGGTTTTTTTTGCATCGATGGCCCGTAAGGTAGTTTTATCGATGCGTGATAATGAGGCAGTTCAATAATCGCAATAATGAAGGCTGCGATCTAATACGCTGTTATATCCTTGCTCACCATAGACCAGGGGGAACGACTTGAAAGAAGACAATTTTGAGAACAAGCGCTCGTTTTTATTCGACGTCATGAAGAGGTATGACCACTATATCGGGACTACCAACTTTAAGGTCGGCCTGCTGATGTCGTTCATTGCTGCGATCATACTTGGTTTATCGATACGAATAATTCTCACAGAACCCTCCAAGCCTGATTGTAATTATTTGTACCACCTCGCCTCTGCATCTTCTTTACTCACAATATTTTTATCAATATTAACAGCAGTAAACCTGCTCCGGGTGGTTTTCCCAAATACCAAAACAGACAAAAATTTTACCTCCATGATCTTCTTTGATGATGTTCTTGCGACTGATAACGGAGCTGATGGATATGTTAAGAAAATCAAAGAGGCAACCCCTGAGGAAATTATAGAGGATCTATCTAATCAGACCTTTATGGTTGCAGAAGTTGTAAGTGAGAAGTTTAGAGTATTGAAAATCTCAGTGAACATTGCTATTTACGGTGTGATGCCAATGCTTGCTGTTTCGTTGTTATTATTGATATTGAATGGGGCTAGCTGAGTATGGATAGCTTTGAGAATACGTTCGATCAAATGTTCGAGGCTGTTGTAAATCGTCCCAACATAGCTGTTGCCAAGTCAGAGTCTATGGAGGCATTGGACTCGAAGCAAATAAATGAAAACTTCTCTGACCTACCTTCTGGACCGCAAGAAGAATTTCTTGTTCAATCGAAGATTAGACCAATTTTTGGCAAACCCGCAGTAAATAATTCTCCAATTGGAACTCATCCAGATTTTATATCTCTTGAGGGCACAAAGACTACGCAGAAACATTATGCCTGCACGATTTTTGTTGATATTAAGGGTTCAACAAGGCTGTCGCTTCTGTATCCATTGGAGTTTGTCTACCAATTTAAAAATGCGGTAATTCAAACATGCGTTGAAATCATTAGGTCGTTTGATGGACATATACATAGATTGATGGGTGACGCCGTTATGGCATTTTTTGGCGGCAGGTCTACAGAAAAAGAAGATGCTGTTGCAGATGCAATTAACTGTTCAATAACTTTACGGGCAATCCTAGAAGGCAGCATTAAACCTTGGATGGAAAGAAAAGGTTTGGATGCGAAAGATTTCGGCTTTAGGGTGGGCTGCGATTTCGGAGATGATGAAGAAGTCTTATGGGGAAGTTTTGGGTACAGGAATGTAGGTGAGGTTTCGGCGACTGGACTTCCGGTCGACATGGCGTCCAAGCTCCAAGGGTTGGCAGGAAAGAATCAAACAATGCTTGGCCAGGGTTTGTTGGATTTTGTCTACTGGCCAGAAAAATATTCTAAGATAAAAACTCGTAATCGTGGAGGTGAGAAAGAGAGTCTGCCAGTAGTAAGTCCAAACATTACCGATGCTGAGGGTAATCCTCTGAATTACAAAATGAGACAGTTATCTTACGATAGAAGTTTAGAGTTCTCTGCTCTTCCAAGAGGCTTTAGAGAGAATATTTGTAGTGGATCCGTAAAGGCTCATGGGGAAATAGATTACAAATGTTACTCTATAGAGAGTGGAAATAAACAGGAATATATATCTGCCTCGAGGTTTTTAGAGCCATATATTTCTTTATCTTTCGTGGTTCGTTCAAGAACAAACAACAGAATAAAGTTTCCACTTAAAGTAGTATTTAGGAAAACAAACCACGGTCCGAGAACGCCTGAGGATGAAAGGGACGTTGAGCAAGAGGGGGTTGTAAGATATCTACAAAAAGAAAAGGTAAGCAAATATAATCGGTCTTCCCCCCCCATATCCACGGTCGAGATACTGGAGTCGACACTATATCGAGGCCTCCATACGATGAAATGTGAAGTGTATGACCCCGATGGGGTGCTGTTATTTCGTGACTGGATTGGAGTAATGATTAAGTGATTGATATAAAAATCGCAAGCACGCGGAACAATTTTTTACTACGCGACAAATTTTCCGGTGTTACGAGGAAGTTAGCTCTCTTGCGTGGTGTTGAAGCATGAATGATGCAATGAAACCGGCGTTTCGAAGGCTATTTGACGCGAAGGCGCATTGGCATAAAGCGATAAACGACTATTTCGAACCCAATAACTTTCGAATGGCGGTTAATTCCTGCATCCAAGAACTGAGAAATGTCACGTTCGTGCTGCAGGCAAATAAACGGGAAATTCCAGGCTTTGATGCGTGGTACGGCCCTTGGCAGGAAAAAATGCGCGCGAATCCCTCGTTGCGCTGGCTCGTAGATGCGCGTAACTACATAGTAAAAAGGGGGGATCTAGAGCTACTCAGCAAACTGCGAATTGAAGTCATCGGATCGTACCTGGCTGGCGAAGTCGCTATTTTCGAGGAAGATTACAACCCGAACTTAACGAACGCTGAAATCTATTCAAAGACCGTTTCCCTGGGGCTCCCCGTTGAAGTCTTTGAAAACTCTTACGTCAAACTCCAGCGTCGTTGGGTCGACAAGAATTACCCCGACCATGAGTTGGGTGAATTGCTGAGCGAATGCTGGTCGGCAGTTTCCGAACTGCTGTTCGACGCACCGAATTCCGATTTTCCCCCTGGTCGGGAACAACGCAAGCCAAAGTTGCCGCCATGTATGCACGAACATCTCCAAATCCGGGTCATCTTGATGAAGGTAAGCGGGGAAACGCTAGAGCCGGCTGTGATTAGTTCAGAAAGCGTTTCAATGGATAATGATAAGCGCGCTGCGTTGCAGGAAAAATACGGTGACACGCCTCTATTTCGTTCAATGGATGCCAGTGGGAAATTTTCAGAGCGGTCGTTTAAAGGTCAATGTGAGTTCATATTTGAGCAGGCAAAAGCTGTCCTACGAAAGGATGGTTACCACGTTCACCTCGCGATGATCTTTGTCCAAAACAAAATCGCGCAGCTGATCGAAATTAGAAATGAGGATCAAGCGGATAAATACGTAACCATGAGAAACCTCGCTTCCACGATGGAAAGAATTGGAGCGGATGCTTTCATTATGGTATCTGAAGCCTGGAGTGCCCCGTTTGATCCAGATAATCCCTATCGTGGAGCCGCCGACGCGCCATCGCGACAAGAGGGTCTCATGCTTGCCGGTGCAACAATTCAAGGTGAAGCCTATTGTTTCATGACGCCGTTTTTCCGAAAGGATGGCGATATTTCGTTTGGAGATGAAGCCGTGGTTGATGCTCAAAACATGAACGCAATTCAACCAATCTTAGCGATGTGGGAGAAACAGAAGGGTGGCACTAGTGAAGACGAGAGCTAACAATACGCGTCACTCGGATGTCCTTTACGCCGCTCTGCTCTGGAAAGCCACCGGAGCGCTCTGCGTTATAGGTCATCGTAGTCAAATAGAGGTGCAGGCATGAGGGAAGAAGAGAACGAAGAAGAAACCGATCTGCTCAGCGAGGAGGAACAGGCTGAGCGAGAAGCAAAGCTGGCGAAGCTAGAAAAAGAAAAGAAAGAGCTTTTGGCATCGTTGGCCGGAGGCGACTTCTCTACGCTAAAGACAAAAGTCGCCTACATCTTGAATCTGTATCCGCAGGCCCGCAACAGCGACATTACCCTATCAATAAAATACTGGGAAACCTTTCAGCCTGATATCTATAACGAATCGGGCATTCTTCCCAAAGACCTTTTTAAACTGGAAAGGTTGCACTACATAGTGCGGGCGAGAGCGAAAATACAAAATGAATATGGGCTATTCACTTCTGACTCGCCCGTGAAAAAATTCCGCAAAAAGCGTGAAGTGGAAATGCAGGATGAGGTCCTGAAAGACGCTAGCCCTCGAAAGGTTGTCACCGTCTTTGCTGACGAAACCGGTAAGAATCAAAATTATGTCGTTGTCGCCTCAGTCTGGGTTCTTACCGGGCGAGCTGTCTATACAATAAGCAAAAGCATCTTAGACTGGCAACGCTCATCCCTATGGGCCAACAGAGAAATCCACTTCACAAAATTTGGCAGAAGAGACAGTGACACGCTTGCCGAATACCTGAACATAATCCAGGCAAATCGTGAGTTCCTAAGTTTTAAGGCGATCGCCGTAGAACGCAGTCGCACAAAGCGAAAAATTGAAGATGTGGTAGAGAAGCTCCATGAGCATATGCTCATTAACGGCGTCAAACACGAGATCGAACATCATCGCGTTAGCCCTCCTCAGACTATAAACGTCACTTTGGACGAGGAGCAATCTTTAGATGCAATTACACTCGCTGAATTGAAACGCCGGGTTAACTCTCATTTTGAAGACAGGCTTGGTAGTGAGATGGTGGTGGGCACGCTGGAATCAGTTTCTTCTCGAAAAAGCCCTATGGTTCAGCTTGCCGATCTTATCGCAGGCGCGATTAACCGAAAGCTTAACCACACTGGTGATAAAAACCACAAAGACGAGATGGCTGACAGGGTAATTCACGCGCTAGATCTCCAGCTTGGTGAAGAAGAGATAGATGGAATTGATGTCACAACCCTTTTCAAGATCTGACCGCCATAACCAATGCATCGGGGGAAGTCCAACCTGACCCAATGCCACTTTAACATTCCGAGTGCTAGTGCAAATAGACTAACAGAAGAGGATTATTGCGATGGTTGAATGGGTTCATGTTCGCTCAGAGGCAATTAGCAGAGTCGGGTATGATTCTGCGACTCAGCGTATGTATATTGACTTCCATGACAGCACTCCCCAATACACCTTTTGCAGGGTTCCGGAGCGAGTGTTCAGAGATTTCGTCGGTGCGGGCTCTGTCGGCAGCTACTACCATCGATATATCAGGGATCGTTACCAATGCTGAGAGCGTGAGATGGTTTTAATCGGGTAGCCGGGGGTACCTCCCCCCCCCCCCCCAGCCCCCACAACACCCTGCATGCGGCTCCGCACAGGGCATTTCACCGGGAATGGTGAAGCTTGATCCATCCGTCGCGCAGTGATGCCAGTCCCTCGGCTTTCAGGTACTCATTGGACAGTGCCTGCTGAATACCCGGCGTCTTCAAGCTGCGCCAGGGGCCTTTTCCGGTGATGCCACCCTATGTGTCAGTGTAGTTGGCCAGCTGAAAAGCCCCTCTAATTCCCAATCATCGGCGCAGACCACCATACTGGCTGAACCAATATTATAGGCATCAGGGCCAAAGCGATGCCCCAAAACACCACAGCCTTTGCCCTCCCCCGCTGATAGTAATATGACGCAGCCCATAACAATGCACTGACAACCAAAACAATCACGTACAAAAATACTGCGTAAACCCCGACACCCTCCCCAGCAACAATGAACCGACTGAAGATATAAAAGATCCACGGTTGCACGGTCGTAATTAGCAGTAACGCCGCCGGATACAGAGCTTTGCGCAGCATCAATGCATTCATTACCGTACTCCCACCCGATAAAGCTCCTCGGCAAGCTTGCGCCGTCGCTCATTTCCAACTTCAGAGGGATCAGCGTAATAGAAATGTCCTTCTGAATCCGGCATCTGGCTCGCAAGTAACGGCAATTCCATGAAAAGCTCGATTACGCTCATTCCGGCGCAGATTGGGCCTCCATGTTCATCGAGATCGGGTTTTCGAGCATTATGGGCTGGTGTCTCCCACTTATCACGTGCGAGTTGCCCCCATCGAGAACAAACGCCGGCCCCACGAGACTGCACAGGGAAAAATCAGTGCCATTGTTTGAAACAGAGAGATTGCTTGCAAGGAAGCTATCCCACCAAGACGTTCCGGTGCTCACCGCAATGCTCAGTGACCCGGAGGTCATGAAGTTTTCCGTTCGTGGAGTTTGCGACGAAGAAGCTACCCGAAAGTTCGTTGATTGGTGCCTTGAGTGTTACGCCTCTCATGGAATCGGGCCATGGGCTCTGTATGAGAAAGAATCAGGCGAATTTATCGGCTTCTGTGGCGTTGGGCCGGAGTTGGTTGGCGAAGTTGAAGAAATCAATCTGGATTATCGCCTGGCGCGCAGGTTCTGGCATCATGGGTATGCGACAGAGGCTGTCAAAGGTGTTCTCCGGTATGCTTTCCAGCAAAAACACTGTGAGTCGGTCATTGTTATTATCGAGCCGGAGCATACAGCCTCCGTTAGGGTAACGGAGAAGGTTGGGTTCGGAGACTACGCGCTTCAAGAGTTTCATAACCGACTGGTGCGGGTGTATCGAATGACATGCGAAGATTGGGCATTGCACAACAAATTGTTGTAGTGCGCCCATTACCACTGGTTTTGGGAGATAAGGACATCCGTAAACATTGCAGGAGGCATCGTGATAGTCATCTATGGAATCAAAGAACATCTTAATCCGATCAAGGCTCAGCTCTCCGAGGTTATTCACGGATGTATGCAGTCCGTACTCGGTATGCCGGAAGACAAGCGGGCTCATCGTTTTATCCCCATGGAACCCGAGGACTTTTATTACCCCGGGGGCCGGACGCCCGCCTACACGGCCATCGAGATTAATATGATGCAGGGCCGAACGCCCGAGACCCAGAAAGCTCTGATCAAGGAGCTCTTCAGCAAGATTGAGTCCCTGACTGGCATCTCACCCGTGGATGTTGAGATCACGATCAAGGAACAACCGCCCCACTGTTGGGGCTTTCGGGGCATGACTGGAGACGAGGTGCGTGACCTTAAGTACTCGGTCAATGTGTAACAATGTTGTCAACGTGACGTCATTGCTAGTAAGGCTTCACCGCCAGTAGTGGCGCGTGTTGACAGGCGAAAATGGGACTGCGTTGATTTTACTTATCGGAGTTTCGTCAGCCAATTTAACGGAGAGGACTGCATGACAAGGATCAGTTTAATAATCGGTATGACCTTTACCTTCCTGCAAGGTTTTGGTTTAGCTGTATCAGCTGAAGAAAACATCAAAGCTATGCCAATAATTATGGCTATAAAAGAAACCGAGTCCCCAGAGAATAGGATGGCTCGGCTAGGAAGAATTGATAATCTAGTGGAGAAATACAAATTAAACCTAAATGAAAAGTACATTTATACTGGTGAAGGCTTAGCTGGCAGTCTTCATAATCTTGGAGTGGTATATAAAATATCGGACAACGGATCTTCGAGCAATGTCATACAACTAAATTTTCGAAACGGCTTCGGCAGAAAAAAAGTCGTAGCCAATTCTAAGTTGATACCCGAGGCCAGCTTATCCAGAAATGATTACAATCAAAGAATTGCATCTCGTGTAATACTGAAAGACGAGCCAGGGTCTAAGGCCAGAAAATACTATAAAGATTGGTATGATGAATATTTTTCCTTGAGAGCTACTCTAGCTAAAAAGGTCTTGGATACTGGCAGATGTGATACGGTTGTCAGCGCAGATATG
This sequence comes from Marinobacter sp. GH_1, assembly GCF_048595985.1. Lineage (NCBI taxonomy): Bacteria > Pseudomonadati > Pseudomonadota > Gammaproteobacteria > Pseudomonadales > Marinobacteraceae > Marinobacter > Marinobacter sp. GH_1. Next base: position 2,444,835 of record NZ_CP184460.1, read on the forward strand.
TACCTAGTCAATGGAAATTCCTTCACAGCGTTTTGCGGTAATGGTTTTCGTTATAGCCAGAACGAAAACCAAATAAGGAATGATAAACCGTTAGATAGCGAGGTAGTATATTGGACGGCAACAGGGATCACTGTGCCTGATCAAGAACCCCATCCAAATCCAGACTTATACACCCAATAAACTGGGCGCGCATCGACAACTCCACTTAATTAACAAAAAACCGGCGATAGGAAAAGGAATTCATAACAACCGATTGGTAAACCGATTGAACTTCCCCCACTTCAGTGGACACGCATAGCCTATGATGAAGGTTGAACCGTTGATGAAATTTCATACGCTTATCGCAGCTACTTTACTTACCCTGTTCACCTCAGTTGCCGCTGCTGACCAACATAACGCCCTGATTAAAACAGTCGAGAAAGTCGCTGACGACCTGGAGGCCCATGTTGGCTTTGCTGCTTATGACCTGGAGTCGGGCCAGAGGTGGGAATATCGCGCTGATCAGCGTTTTGCGATGTCCAGCACGTTTAAAACCCTGGCTTGTGCCTCCCTGCTCCATCGGGTCGATACGGGACAGGCGAACCTCGGCAGAAAGGTGCATGTTTCAGAATCCGATCTCGTGTCCTACTCGCCCATCACGGAGAAGCACGCTGGTGGTGAGGCGATGACCCTGTCAGATCTTTGCGAGGCCACACTGACAACGAGCGATAATACGGCCGCAAATCTGGTTTTACGAGAATTGGGCGGGCCAGAAGCAGTAACCTCGTTTGCGAGGCATTTGGGAGACGATGTAACGCGTCTCGACCGCTGGGAAACGGAACTGAATGAAGCGTTACCAGGCGATAACCGGGACACCACAACGCCAAATGCAATGGTCAGGAACCTTCAAACCTTGCTATTGGGTGATGCCTTATCCGAACCGTCCAGAGAGCAACTGCGTGATTGGCTCGAGGGCAACCAGGTTGCGGACGGGCTTTTTCGGGCTGCTGTACCAGAGGGCTGGACTGTCGCAGATCGAACCGGGGCGGGAGGTTTCGGGTCGAGGTCTATTACGGCCGTCATCTGGCCACCTGAGCGCCAACCTATCATTGTGGCGCTGTATCTGACTCAGACGGAGGCTTCCTTCGAAGAGCGGAATGCGGCAATTGCTGAGATAGGTGAAGCAATCGTGTTGACGGTCAACGCACGCCAGTAGAGTATCGAGTAACGTCCGTTATACCTCGTTTCTACGCGGCACCGACGTTTATTGGCACAAGAAAGGACCCATTGTGGCTACTCAGGAACCCCTGGTCAGCATCCTCACCCCCACCTTCAACCGTGAGCGCACCATCACGCAAGCGGTAGAGTCTGTGTTGGCCCAGTCATATCCCCACTGGGAGCTGATCATCGTTGATGATGGCTCCCAGGATGGCACCAGCGAGAGTCTGGCCAGTTACCTGGATGATGACCGCATCCACTACCATTTTCAGGAGAACCAGGGCCAGAGCATTGCCCGGAATCTGGCGCTTCAGTACGCCCAGGGAGAGCTAATATGTTTTCTCGATTCTGATGACCTGTGGGTTCCAGAGAAGCTGGAGCGGCAAGTGGCGCTGATGGGGGCTCACCCGGAGGTGGACGTGCTTCACAGTGATGAAATCATGATCGATGAACAGGGCCGCGAGTTGTCCCGCAAGAATATGCGCCGTTACTCCGGGCGGATTGCCCGGCAGATGCTGGTGGACAACAGCGTGAGCATCAACACGGTCATGGCGCGGCGGGAATGTTTCGATACCATGGGCGGGTTTTCCGGCCGTTACGGCGTTGCCGACGATTACGACATCTGGCTGCGTTTTTCGGCCCGGTTTACGTTCCATTATGTACCCGAGTATTGGGGCTATTACCGGGTGATGGCAGATCAAATTTCCAGCGACAAAAAACGCCGATTTGCTGCCAACGAAGCGATCATTCGTGATTTTATCGAGGAGTACGGAAGCACGCTCGAACCCGGTGACATCCGCTGGGGTCTGGCACGCTTCTATTGCCGGAAAGCCCGTCATTTTGCATCAGTAGGAGACTCTGCGACGGCCTGGGGCGCAGTTGCTCAGGCGTTGCGGTATGCTCCCCTGGATTCGGTGGTATGGCGCGCGGTTTATCGGGTGATATTTCCCCGCCGTGGTGCGAGACAAGACTGACATTGGTAGCCTCTGAGACTGGCATTCATCAAAAAAAGGAATGACCATGAAATGCCCACGAATCGCAATCACCTTCTATAGTTAAGTTTGCCACTAGCGCGGAGATTGACCACCACAAAATATCTGATCAAGGATTGATAATGGACAGCGTTATTGACCTTCTCAACGAACGAGCAACAGAACTTCTAGAAGGTGCGCGCGCATTAGACACTGAACTTAGCGACAGTGACAGCGAACCAAGCATTGAAGTAGCGGCCGAACAGTTCCGACACCTCTGTGAAACTCTGACTTTCATCGTATCCCAACTTGAACAAAGGGATTCGCCGCTCCATCGATTGGTTCGCACGATCGACGGTGTGAAACTAAGTCATTCAGTCGAGAAGCTATCAAAATATCTCGCGGATCATCACGCGACACTCATTCGCCTTCAAGTTCCGGAACATCTCGTTTCAGGAACTATTGATGCACTTTCATTCGAAGCCTCCAATGGGGAAAACGCCCTCGACCATCCGCAATCACTCGGAATTGATGATGCACTGGAGCCACTACGACAGCTCCGCAATGTGGTTTGCGAGATCGCGAACTCAGCCGAGGTGGCAACGATAGTTGCGGATCACCGTATTCTCAAACAAGTGGCTGCTGGCTGTATTGGAGCCGCAACCGTCATATTGGATATCACGGCGGCAATCACCGCCGCACCAAGCGACCCAAGCGCTTGGGTCCTATTCAAGGCTGTGAAGTCCATTTGGGGCGGCGGCAATTCCATTTATAAAGCCGTTCGAGAGTTGCGCGGAATGTTGACAACAATCCTGCAGCATTCAAGGACTGAAAGTAATCAAGAGAAGCTCAGGCGTATCAGGCCCAAAAGACTCAAGAAGGGGTGATGAAGTTAACGGTTCCGGCAGGCAGAGGAACCGTATCGATCTATGCGGATTCTGTGATGACGACGGGCTGAATGGCAGCGATTGATCATTGCACAACTCATTGGCTCGGAATAACGGTGGCGCGGTTGTCGCGCCACCGTGAGGATCAACTCGCTGACTTCGTCGCTGAACCGGTCAGGCTCAGGATTGCATCAACCATCAGGAAAACCAGCAGACTAACGCCCATTACAGGAGCAAACAGCCCCAGGGCGACTGCGATACCTGCCATGGTTACGAGCGCCAGTGGCGATGCCTTTCTGAGTTCAGCGAATACCCGCCGTGGGTTTGGCCTGGTATGGGCGGTGCGTGCGGGGCGGCGCAGCCACCACATGCGATAACCCAGTACGATCAGCACACACAAACCCAGCGCACAGGCAGCCACAAGTAATTGGTTTGGTAGTCCAAAAAGAATCCCCATGTGGGCATCAATGCCCCATCGTGTGAGTTTCGCGGCCAGCGGAAAGTTCTCGAATTTCACCTGATCAGTCACGGCCATCGATCGGGGATCAACAGCCACCATATCCACCTGGGTTGGCCAGCTACGATCAATTTCCCTGACGACCCAAGCCCGCTCCGGGGTAGTGCCCGGCCGGATTTCGAGAATGCTGGCGTCAATCCCTGCTCTTCGCGCGCGCTCCAGTACGGCATCGTAAGTGGAGGCGTTATCACCACTGCCCGGCACCGGCCCCGCCACCTCGTGCCCTGCGTGTTCACCGTGGGAGTGGCTCACCTCGCTGGAAACCGCGTCAAGCTGGGTATCCAGTCCTGGTGTGGCCCAATCCAGCTGGGTGCGTAGCTCGGCTATGTTGGCGCCGGCCCATTTCGACCAGGTAAGCCCGGTAACAGAAAAGAACAGGAATGCGACCAATAACACCAGTCCAATCCGGCTGTGCCAGTTGCGTAGGCTGCTGTTCCTGGTGATCTGTCCGTTTTTAACCACTGAACGCCTTCGCCACCACAGCGCCAGTCCGCCCAGTGCCACAAGCCACAGCCAAGACGCAGCCAGCTCACTGTAATACCTGCCGGGTTCTCCGAGGTGTAAGTGTCGGTGGACGTAGTCAATCCAGATGCGAAAAGGCAGCGTGCCGCTCGTTCCATAGACCACCAGTTCGCCATGGATACCCAGGTTGACCGGGTCAACAAACACCGCTTTGTGTTCAAAGGGCTGAAGGCCGTCAACCAGAAACATAACCCGTGTGGTCTGCCCTTCCGCAGGTGCAGGTCGAACGGCAGCCAGGGTGGCGTCGGCGCCTATATGCGCCCGGGCCGCGGTAATCTGATCGGCCAGGGGCTGAGGGTTACCGGTGGTGTTGGTGGTCAATTCAGTTTGATAAAGCCAGTTCTCTATCTGGGGTGTCATCGCAAACAACGCGCCGGAGAGCGCTGCCACAAAAATAAACGGCCCAACAAGAAGGCCCGCGTAGAAATGTAGACGCAAAAGCAAAGCATAACCCCAGCGCGGTGCGCCGGTGGAAGGGGAGTCGTTCATGGTCTTCCTCAATACAGAGTTTTAAGGGAATGTGTAACGTTCAGACCATGATCGGTGGTGCGCGTACCGGCGCGTTCAGGAAACGAGGGATTCCACGGGGAAACGAATTCAGGCGACCCAGGACAGCATGGGGACTGGCAATACTCCCGGTAGATACTGATGTACTCTGCTGAGACAGCGCAGGTAACTTGCTGAGGAGCACGCAGTAGCCACACTCTCCGTGGGCCAGATGCTGTAGCGGGTCGGAATGATCAGTTTCTTCTGACGGCGGCGAACTGTTGTGGTGGCCGTGGTGGCCGGAGTGAGCATTGGGCGCTTCGTGCTGTCCTGACTGCGCTTGAGTAAGCAGGGGACCTAAATAGATCAGCACCATGGACAATAAAGCAATCCATGCAGGCCATCGATTGTGGCGTTGTGCTGTCAAATGTCACCCGTTTACCAATGTGAATGGCTAACTATTCTAGCAAGGCTCAAAGCCGGTTCCAGCAGAACATGCATTTCCACAGTAATGGCGGCGGGTGCTATGGTAAAGGTTCATCAGGCCTACTTCCTTTCAGTGCTTGGTCGCCAGCGGGCAACCGCCAGGTTGTGGGGGCAGGCTCATCCAGCAAGAGGGACCTTAATATGCCGGACGCCAAACAACCATTACCGCCAATTGTTTCGAATGAAGAATGGGAAAAAGCGCTCAACCAACTGTTGATTAAAGAAAAAGAGGCCACTAGAGCGCGGGATGCCTTGAGCGCTGAACGCCGGAGACTGCCGATGGTTAAGGTAAAGAATGATTACCTGTTCCAGGGCGAAGAAGGCAGTGTGTCTTTTCTCGACCTGTTCGGCGGGCGCCGCCAGCTCATTGTTTATCATTTTATGTTCGCACCCGACTGGAAGGCCGGTTGCGACGGATGCTCCTGGCTCGCCGACGCCATGACCCACCCTGCCCATTTGCATGCCCGCGATACGTCGCTTGTGATGGTGTCACGCGCACCTTACGAGAAGCTTGCGCAGTACAAAAAGCGTATGGGCTGGTCGATACCCTGGTACTCGTCTTTCAAAAGTAGCTTCAACTATGATTTTGGCGTAACGACAGCAGACGGAGAAAGGCACGGCGCAAGCGTATTCCTTCGTGACGGGAATGATGTATACCGTACTTACTTTACGGGTGCCCGTGGCGTTGAGTACCTGGGTAGTCTCTGGACGTACCTGGATTTGACGCCTTATGGTCGCCAGGAAACCTGGGAGGATTCGCCGGAAGGTTGGCCACAGACAAAGCCGTATGTGTGGAATCGTCGTCACGATGAATACGACTTGTGAGGATGCACGGCAAACAGGATACCGGTGTCAGGTAATGGCCATAGTGACATTGATCGTTTTTATCCTGGGGGCTCTACCTTCCATTGGAATGGCCGAGACTGAACAGCACTTTTATTTGTGCTCGTCGTTCGTGGAAACCTCTGCAGTTGGTGAACAGACAGCTCTCGGTTGGCCGGTTTACATCAAATTGACAGCGGTTGGATCCAGGAGTTTTGAGGCTTACATGGAAGCCAATGTCGGAACCATTCTCCGCATCATGGTTGGCAGTCGTGAGTTTGCGAGGGCATCCATAAGGGCGCCAATTTCAACGGGAAGTATTCAACGGGCATTCGAATCCCGGGATGAAGCTTTAGCTTGGCAAGTAACATTGGCCGGCAAACTTCCCGAAGCCCCATGCGGTGTACGGAGCTGAAAAAGAGGTGCCATAAGCCTTCATTAAAACGGGTAGCATTACCTGAGATCATCGCTAGTGTCGAAAATCTTCAATACCGATCCCGGGCCATTTATTACCGTGTAACTCCACAACAATTGGAGGACATGGATCATGACGGCACGCGCGAATTACATCGGCCTGGCGCCGAAAGCCATGCAGATTCTGATGGATCAGGAAGCGTATTTGAGGGAGCAGTTTCGAGCGTCAGACACCCTCAGCACGGCTGCTTGGGATCTGGTAAAGCTAAGGGTGTCGCAAATCAATCAGTGCGCCTTCTGCATCGACATGCACAGCAAAGATGCCACCGCGCAGGGTGAAATCCCGGAGCGTATTATGGGCTTGAGTGCCTGGCATGACATGCCTTTCTATTCTCCCATAGAGCGAGCTGCGCTTGATTGGGCGGAGCATCTTACCTATGGCAAACCGGTAGACGACCAGAAATACCAGGATGTAGTGAAAGCTTTGGGTGAGCAGGCTCTGGTGGATTTAACCATCGCGGTTAACGCCATCAACAGTTGGAACCGGATTTCCAAAACCTTCAAGCCAGAGGTAGGCAGCTATAAACCATAATAGCCTTTCCAGACCAGCGTTCGACTTTCAGCTGTCCTGCCCATCAGGACAGCTGTCGGCGTTTGTGCAAGGGATTTGGTCAGCGTCGGTATCCGGGCTGGCAAACGAGCCGGTGGTGAAGTTACTGCATTCTGAGGCGTGCAGCAGCATCTGGTTTAGTCTGGCGGGTGACGTGAAGATCGGCGACACCCCCATTCCGGAGGGTGTCATCCTGCTACCGGTTGAGAAGGTATCAGAGAATGTTTCCCTGTTTCCCAAATCGCAGCTCGCGGGTATTCGGTTTCAACCCGCGATTGGCTATGCGGTAATCGGGCAACACTTTGACGAGCCCACGGCCCTGACCGCAGACCCAGCGCATCTACCCGGCCTTAGCCAGCTCTACTCCAACCTCAAGTCAGACCATGACAACGTAAGCCGGGTGAACACTCTGCAACGATGGCTGAGCAGGCATTTCCGTCTCACAAAGACCATCCCCGGGCCGTTGAAGCAGGCACTGGATAACTTCAACGAAAACGCAACACCGGGGGTGCTTAACGAACAAATCAGCGTCAGCCAGCGGCATGTGGAGCGGCTTTTCAAACACTGGATGGAAATGACACCCAAGCAGTACCAGCGCATCCTGCGAGTGAAACGAGCCATCGACTACATCCGCGAGCACAGCCGGGCAAACCTTGCAGAGGTTGCCCATCAGTTTGGCTTTAGTGATCAAGCTCATATGACGAGGGAGTTCCGTGCCATCGCACGCATTACGCCCGGGAAGGTGTGAGGTATAGCTAAGAGACCAGGCGACCTTGAGTTGGGATTCAAAACAGAATAACTTGGGTGTTTCTGGGTAATCACCATATGGAGTTCAATCATGCAAAGGATCGCGTCATCCGTCTTCACTCTACTTGGCCTTACCGCACTGGTACTGTTTCCCGGATTTACACATGCCGGCGGCCCAGCTCCCGAACACTTCCTAGATAGCAGTTCGATGATTTTGGAGATTCGCTATTGCGAATGCCAGGCGACAGAGCCCGATGGCAGCCCTTCGGAACTGCGCACGGAATTTCTGGAACGTTCTCACCTCTTGCGGGTAGGTCTTGCCGATGAAGGCCGGGGGTACGCGTCTTCACCGGAACTGACGATTGGCTTCAAGTTAACGCCACTGCCGGAATCCCCTGGCGCTTTCGCCTTCAGCTTTGCCGGCCGTTATGCGGCAGGAAATCAGAGCAGCACCGGTAGCGGAGAAGTGTTGCTAAGCGGCGACCAGTGGATCAACCTTTTCGGTTCACATCATGAGGGCCAGCAAGGCTCGCAACTCAGTGGTGTTGCGGTGAGATTGGTCGAAGTGGGCGATTCCTGAGGCGAAATCGATTAGCGGAAGTGAGCCCCTTCTAATCTTGTAGCGTAAAGTCGTTATCCAGCAATGATTTTCACGTTTACATCAACGAAGGGTATCCCAACGCTATGCAGAGGTTATCCAGGTGGGCTCGAACGTTTCTGATCCTCGCTATCCCCTCACTTTCCTACGCACAGCCCACAGATTGGCAAGCCGAGGTCGAGCAGGAAGCCGCACAACTTGACCGCCTGCACACCCTGATTGTTGCCCACAAGGGTGAAGAAATTCTGGCACTGGATTTACGGGGCCAGGGCCTGGATACACCCGTCAACATCAAGTCTTTGTCTAAAACGGTGTTGGCTGCGCTGGTGGGTATGGGTATCAAAAACGATGTACTCGAGGGAACCAATCAGCCTGTGGTAGAAACTCTGGGCAACCGGGTACCTGCATCGGCTACCGAGGGTATTGAGCGCATTACCCTCGGGCACCTGCTGTCTTTACAGGCAGGTCTGCAGCGTACCTCTGGGGCTAACTATGGGCCCTGGGTGGCCAGTAACAACTGGGTAAGCCATGTGCTCACCCGGCCGTTCGTGGATGAGCCAGGCGGGCGCATGCTGTATTCCTCAGGCAGCAGCCACCTGCTCTCTGCAGCTTTAACAGAAAGTGCTGGCCGCAGTACTCTTTCCCTGGCTCGGGAGTGGCTGGGGAAACCTCTGGACATAGATATCCCGCCCTGGGACCAAGACCCGCAAGGGGTTTATTTTGGCGGTAACAACATGCTGCTCTCACCTCGTGATTTGGTAAAAGTCGGCGAGCTGTATCGCAATAACGGGCGTGTGGGAGACCAAGAATTGCTCCCGGAGAACTGGGTAACTGAATCCTGGACCGGTCGCGGCGAATCTGCCTTCACCGATGATCCCTATGGCTACGGCTGGTTCCTGCGGCCCATGGCGGGTGAGATGGGGTATTACGGGCGCGGTTTTGGCGGCCAGGTGCTCTATGTAGTGCCGACCCTGGAACTGACGGTGGTAATGACCTCAGACCCTGCCCCACCTTCGCCGGGTTCCCGTTACCTGCGCCAACAGTTTCAATTAATTGAAGACCACATTATTCCGGCACTGCCTTAACGAATGACCATACCCATTGTTCACCACCCGGATTACAGCTTTCCTTTCCCGCAGAAGCACCGCTTCCCCATGGAAAAGTTCGGGCTTCTGGCGGAATATATGCGTTCCACGGGGCTGCTCACACGCAGCAACAGCTTCCGCCCTGCCCCTTGCCGCCAGGGCTGGCTAACACAGACCCATTGCCCGGACTACCTGGCCCGTTTCGCCCAGGGCCGGCTGACGGCGCGGGAGCAACGGCAAGTGAACCTGCCGTGGAGCACCGGCCTGGTGCGGCGTACATTTCTGGCGCCCTCCGGTACAGTGCTTGCCGCGCAACTTGCCTTACAACACGGCATTGCCTGCCATCTTGCCGGCGGCACCCATCACGCCCATTTCGATTACGCCTCCGGGTTCTGCATCCTCAATGACCTGGCGATTGCTGCCAACGTGCTGCTTGGGCAAGAAGGCATCAAAAGGGTGCTGGTCTTCGATGTGGATGTGCATCAAGGGGACGGCACTGCAGCCCTGCTCGCCAACACACCCGGGGCATTCACCTGTTCCATCCACTGCGAACGCAACTTTCCCTTCGAGAAGCAATTGAGCCACCTGGACGTAGCGCTGCCCGACGGCTTGGGTGATGAAGATTATCTGGCGGTTGTCCACGAAACCCTAAAACAGGCGTTGGCGCTGTCCAAGCCAGACATCGTGCTCTACGACGCCGGTGTGGATGTGTACGAGGGCGATCCGCTTGGCAAGCTCAACATATCGGAGCAAGGTATTCGTCAGCGGGACCGGCTTGTGCTGGGGGAACTCAAGCGCCGGGGTATTCCCGTGGCTACAGTGATTGGTGGGGGCTATGATGACAACCGGGCCAACCTCGCAAGACGGCACGGGATTGTGGTGGAAGAGGCCTGTCGGGTATTTACGGGCAGCTGATGAGGAAGCGATGCAGTCTCCACCCCATCCAGCGGAACTTTGGCCTATGATTAACATCAAAGTTCGTTTAACACGATAACAAGAATTCATAGCCGCAGGGAGCACCGCGTCGCATTTCCCCGGCCCCATCGGGAGCCATCACGTGCGCCACCCGTTTCAGAAAGCGTTCAACATTCGCCGCCACGAAATCGTTCCGGTGTTCCTGGCTGTGTTCTATTTTTTCTGTGTACTGACGGCGCTGATGGTATTGCGTCCTGCCCGCGAAGCGTTGGGGATGCAGGGCGGCATTGATGCAGTGCGCTGGCTGTTTGTTGGCACCGCAGTGATAACGCTGGCCGTTAACCCGGTCTTTGGCTGGCTGGTCAGCCACCTGCCTCGCCGCTTGTTTATAACCGCTACCTACCTGTTTTTCAGTTTCACCCTGCTGGTGTTCTACAGCCTGATGACGCTAACCCCGGAAGTGATCGGGGTAACCACCGGGCAGGTGTTCTATGTGTGGTTTAGCGTGTTCAACCTGTTTGTCACCATGGTGTTCTGGGCGTTGATGGCCGACCGCTTCTCGTTTGACCAGGGTAAGCGCTTCTTTGGTTTGATTGCAGTGGGGGGAACGCTGGGTGCCATATTTGGGCCGTGGTTGGCGGGGCGACTGGCAGAGCCTCTGGGCACTCCGGCTCTGCTGCTGGTCTCGGCCGGGTTTCTGGTGCTGGCGCTGATTGCGGCCTGGGTGCTCACCGGCCTGCAACCCCATAACCCGGCAGAACGCAAAGACCCGGAAGATCCGCCCGCCGTTGATGAACATGAACGCATTGGTGGCAGTGCCTGGGAAGGCTTCCGGGCCGTGTTCAAGTCCCGGTATTTGATGGGGATTGCCGCCTATGTGGTGATTCTGGCCATCATGGCGACGTTTATCTATTTCACCCGCCTGCATATGGTGGCAGCCATGGAAGACAGTACAGACCTGCGCACCACCCTTTTTGCCCGCATCGACCTGATTACCCAGGTGGCGACCCTGGTGATGCAGGCGCTGGTGGCCGGGCACCTGATGAAGCGTTTGGGGGTTTCCCTGACCCTGGCCTTGCTGCCGCTGACTGCTGCCCTGGGCTTTATCGGGCTGGCCATTGTTGGCTCCTTTGCGGCGCTGGTGGTGCTCGAAGCCTCGTTTCGGGCTGTTCAGAGAGCCTTGATGCGGCCCGCCCGGGAAACCCTGTTTACCGTGACCACACGGGAAGAAAAGTACAAGGCAAAGGCGTTTATCGACACCTTTGTTTACCGGGCCGGTGATGTGGTCGGCGCCCAGACCGAAGGCCTGCTGGCCCGGCTGGGCATGGGCCTTGCGGCCATTGCCACCGTGGCTGTGCCACTGGCCCTGGTTTGGGCCGGCCTGGCGCTCTGGCTGGGTAAGAGCCAGCGGCAGAAAGCCATTGCGGCTTCACCAATGATCCAAGGAACACGAGGAGAACCACGCCATGATATCCCGTAGAGCTTATCTGAAACTGGCCATGGCCGCCGGCGTTACACTGGCAGCCAGGCCCAGCCTGCTGTGGGCTGAGGCAGACCGCAAACTGGAGCTGATTACCCGCCCCATTCCCTCATCCGGCGAGCGTTTGCCGGGGATTGGCCTTGGCAGTTCCGCAACCTTTTCCAGCACCGCCCGTAGTGAAGACCTGGATGCACTTCGGGAAGTGCTGGGAGCCCTGGTGAAGAAAGGCGGTACCGTATTTGATACCGCCCCCAGTTATGGTGCTTCCGAAGCCGTCGCTGCGCGTATCGCCAATGAGCAGGGCATCGCCAACAAGCTGTTCTGGGCCACGAAACTGAATGTGGCGGGGCGCGGTGGTGGCAAGGCAGACCCGGATCAGGCACGGGCGCAACTGGAAACGTCATTCGAGCGGATCGGAAAAGACCCTATTGATCTTATCCAGGTGCACAACATGGCGGACATTCCCACGCAGTTGGGCATGCTTAAGGAATACCGGGCTGAAGGCCGGGTGCGTTATATCGGCGTGACCACCACCTTCCCCCAGCAGTACCAAGGCCTGGAACGGGTAATGGAGCAAGAGCCCATCGATTTTATCGGTGTCGACTACGCGATTGACAACCGCACCATGGAGGAGCGCATTCTGCCTCTGGCGCGGGACAAGGGTATTGCTGTACTGATCTACGCACCCTTTGGTCGCACTCGCCTGTGGGACAAGGTTCGGGGCAAAGAGGTGCCGGGGTGGGCGGCAGAGTTCGATGCCCATACCTGGGCCCAGTTCTTCCTCAAGTTTGTGCTGGCACACCCGGTGGTGACCGCTGCCACACCCGCTACAAGCAGAGCTCGCCACATGATCGACAACATGGGCGCAGCAATGGGCCGGCTGCCGGATGATGAGATGCGACAACGGATGATTGCGCACATGGAAAGCCTGTAACAAGGCGCTTGACTCAGGCAATTCAAAGGCTGGATTTTCCTGCGGTTGTCGGTATGCTGACTGGAGTAGCGGGTTTATGGATTATTAACCCGCGCTCCAACACAGGTACACACTGAGTCATCATGAGCACAATCACGTCGATCACTATTCGCAAGTACCGTATTCAGGATCTGAGCCCGGTGGTTCGCCTGTTTACCGATTCCGTGCATGAACTCACGGCCGGCGCCTATGACGAAACCCAGCGGTTTGCCTGGGCCTCCCGTACGCCGCACCTGGATACCTGGCGGCAAAGGCTGGAGTCACTGGAAACCCTGGTGGCGGAAGAAGGCCAGGACCTGGCCGGGTTTATCTCCTACGATGACGACGGCACCATTGATCTGGTGTTTACTGCCCCTAACTATGCCCGTCGTGGCATTGCCTCCACGCTGTATCATGAGGCGGAACAGCAACTGATTGCCAAAGGCGCAAAAGAGTTGAAAACCGAAGCCAGCGTAGTGGCCAAGCCCTTCTTTGAACGCCACGGTTTTGAGGTGGTGGATGAACAGCGGGTGACGGTTCGCGGGGCTCAGTTCCTGCGCTACAACATGCGCAAGGACCTAACGGCGTAATCCGGCGGGCAGCCATTGCGGCTGCCCCCTCAACGAATGCAAATGGTGCAATTCAGCCTTGAAGTGAGGCCGGCAACCAACGCTTCTTGGCCTTCTCCACCAGATCCCGGGCATCGTTGTCCCAGGGGTGGAAGGTCGGGCTGTAATACTTCAGGTAGGACGGGATCAGTTTCCGGAAGACCCCCGGTTTGCCCCACATGTAGTTCAGGCCCTTGGCCCAGGATTTCAGGTTGCCCAGCTGGCCATCGGCTTTCATCAGTTGTATCAGGTGAATGCTGCTGAACAACGGAAACATCACGCTGACAAACATCATTTCCGTTACGCGAATGAATTCACTGCCGCCCACGCTTTTATAGACATCAAATGCCACGGCCTTATGTTCGGATTCCTCAATGGCGTGCCAGGCCCAGACCGGTGCGATGCGGGGGTCCATCTCTTCAAGGGCATCGTATTTCAGCAGGAATTCTTCGGCCATCAGGGCGGTAAAATGCTCCACTGCCACGGTGTGGGCCAGCTGTCTCTCCGGTGTGAAGCGCTTACGCATCCAGTTCATAAACCACTGCACTTCCCGCTCCAACCGGCTGAGGTTAACCCCCCGCTCTTCGAGGAAGCCGTTCATCATTTTATGCTCTTTCGAGTGGTGAGCTTCCTGGCCGATGAACGCGCGAATCGCTTTTTTCAGTTCAGGGTCGGTAATCTGGTTCTGGTAGTGGCGAACGGTATCAATGAAGAATCTCTCTCCCGGCGGAAAGCTGGCAGACAACGCCGCCAGCAAAAGGGTTTTTGCCGGGTCGTTGTCCCACCAGTACCTTGGCAGGTCTTCCGGAAACTCGAAATCCGGGCTGCGCACTTCCGGTAGAAATCCAGGGGGCGTTGCGGTCCGGTATGCTGCATTGCTGGTTGTCTTGATCTGTGACACTGGCGCGTTCATGGCAGAACTCTCCCGAAGCCATTCGTTTTTTGCGTAGTCAACAGGCTACGCTGCTCTGGGAGTGGGCGGCAGGTGTTTGTAGGCCAAAATCCACCGCTACCCGTACACTTCAGGCCTTTGCCTGGTTCAGGCCGGTTCGGTGGCGTGGGCGGCCAAGGTGCGCACTCTCTCGAAATCTTCCTCGGTAAACACCCCGTTAACGCCGGATACAGCCGCCAGCTCCATGCCGTGTTTCAGGCCCAGTTTGTATATTTCCCGCACCTTTTCCCATTCAATGTTCCGGCCCAGGGTGAAATTCTCGAACCTTGCCTCGAGCGCCAGCACGATGGTTTCTGCCAGGCAGGCATAGGCAATGCCCTTGGGCAGGCCGATGTCTTTCATTTTCACGATGCCAGGCAGTTTGATCTCTCCAGATTCAATCACCAGCACATCGGGCCGCTTGGCCACGTCTTCCGCCGGGATATCCAGGGGCCTGGCCACGTCTGTGATCACGCAACCGGGTTTCACCTGCACGATGTCCAGAATACGTTTACCGGCGCCGGAGGTGGCAGTGACCACCATGTCCATATCACCCAAGTCACGGTTGGTGGTGGCGGCCACATGTACGATGGCGCCGGGGGTTTCCTGTTCAATGCTTTCCTTGAGAGACAACAGTTTGGCCGCTTCCGGTGCCACCAGGTAGATTTCATCCACGGCCTTGGCCAACAACCGGGCGCAGACAGAGCCGATAGCGCCGGTGGCGCCGACAACCATGGCTTTGCCGGCCATCTTACCGCTCTTGCCAATGCTGACACGGCCAATCCTCTTCGCCGCATCGTGGGCCGCCCAAAGAGCGCCCGAGGCGCTGTAGCTGTTACCGGTGGTGATGGGCAGCGGTGCCCGCTTGGCCACGGTGATCCCCGCATCGCCCACTACCTTGGTGAACGCCCCCAGCCCCATGATCTGGGCGCCCAGTTTCTTCGCCAGATTCGCCGCCGCCAGCAATCGGCTGTAGGTGAATTCCGGATCGTGGGCCATGATTTCCCTGGGTGTGCCGCCTACGGTGATCAGCCAGCCTTCCACCTCATCGCCGGTGGGCGACTGGATGCCCGAAACCTTGGAGTAAACAAACGGAGGCGTGTAGGCAATGGCCTTTTCCACAAGGTTCATCACCGCCGGTGGCGACACGCTCGCTACCCAATCCAGGGGCGGGGTTTTGGTCAGGTATTGCTGAGACAACGGGTGAATCACAAAGGCAAAGCGGTTGATCCGACGGTAGCCGTTCGGGTACAGGATGCGGGGCTCTACCCCCAACTGTTCAATCACGTCCAGGAAATCGTCCGCACCCAGTTGCTCCGGTGTGCGAGACAGAGCTGCACTGATCATCGCCTCCATCACGTTGACCCCCACGGGGCGGCCTTCCAGCCAGGGGCTGTAATCCACCACCATGGCCACGCGCCTGGAGCGGAACCAGTCCAGGGCGGATGCGGTGACTCTGGAGGTAATCACAGTTTTGCCATCCAGTTCCTTCTCGGAAAACACTTCAAGATCACCCATGGCGCCAACGATCACGTGGCAGTCTTTCAACGCATCATGCAACGAGCCGCTGATCAGCTTCTCCCCCATGCGGTAAAGGGGGCTTCGGTGCAATCGTTCTATAACCCTGACGGCGTTGGGGCTAAACATCACCGGGGCCGTGAGCTTGGTATAGGCTTCGAGCTGGTTCAGCGAATTGAGTAGCCGGGGCACGCCAAAGTCCAGGTATGGATCGGCGAAGAACAGGTTGTCGGTATGCTCAGACAAGGCCTTGGCAATGCGGAATCCGGCCTGGCCATTGAGGAACAACACCCGGGCGTTATCGAAAAAGTGGCCCAGCTCCGTCTGGGTATGGCGAACCGCCCATTCCTGGAGGATGCCCCGCAAGCCCGCCCCGGTCGTGATCGGTTTGTCTGGTACGCAGGCTTCCAGCCTGGCGGTATCAGGGTGTTCAAGCTGCTCGCGGCCCACCTGGTAGTGGTCGTGGATCATGCTCAGGCCGATGGCATCAGCCTGTGCGCGAATCGAATCGAGAACAGCCTCGGCCCGATCAAGATTGCCATCGGTGCCCACTCGCACCACGCGAAACGTATGGCCCAGAAATTCGGTTTCCAGCTCATAGTCGTACTCAGACGATCCCTGGCTGACGCTGACGACGGTTTTCATGGCGGGCTCCAGTATGATCTTGTTATACCTTAAGTCTAGAACCTGCGATGCGTTCCCGCCTTAGCCCAGATCAAATAACAGCCGGGCTTTTTGAGACTACACTGAATACATCTCGACCACTGCAGAATCAGCAACCAAGGAGGAGCCATGAGCGTTAAACAGGAGCTGTTAGCCACCATTGCCGACCTGGTCCAGCCGGGCAAAGGTATTCTCGCGGCAGATGAGAGCGCCCCAACCATTGCCAAGCGGTTCAAGGCGGTGGGCGTTGAATCCACGGAAGCCACCCGGCGCGAATACCGCAGCATCATCTTTTCCACGCCAAAGCTTGGAGCGCACGTAAGCGGCGTTATTCTGTACGAGGAAACGCTGGAGCAACTGAGCCTGGACGATGTGGCCATCCCCAAGCTGCTGGCCAGCCAGGGCATTGTTCCTGGCATAAAGGTGGACCAGGGCAAAGGCCCGCTGGTAAACGCCCCGGGCGATGAAGTCACCTACGGGCTGGATGGCCTTGGCACGCGCCTGGAGCACTACAAATCCATGGGCGCGCGCTTTGCCAAGTGGCGGGATGTGTTCCATATCTCCGACACCCTGCCCTCGTTCCAGGCGATCAAATCCAATGCCGAGGTGCTGGCCCGCTACGCCGCCGTATGCCAGTCCATGGGCATAGTGCCCATTGTGGAACCGGAGGTTCTGATAGATGGCAACCACAGCATCGAACGCGCGGCAGAAGTCAGTGAAGATGTGCTGCTGGAAGTGTTCAAGGCACTGCACCGCCACCGGGTGGACCTGGAAACCATGGTGCTGAAACCCAGTATGGTGACACCGGGCAAAGAAACGGGCAAAGCCAGCCCGGAACAGGTTGCCGAAGCCACCCTGAGCGTGTTCCGGCGGGTGGTGCCGGCGGCTGTACCGGGCATATTCTTCCTGTCCGGTGGCCAAACCCCGGAGGAATCCACCGAAAACCTGAACGCCCTGAACAGCATGGGTTACCACCCCTGGGAGCTTAGCTTTTCCTACGGCCGGGCCTTGCAGGAGCCAGCGCAGAAAGCCTGGGCCGGCAAGCTGGACAACGCAGACAAAGCCCAGGCGGCCATAGCGAGTAGGGTGAGGCGTTACCGCCTCATCCCTCTCACAGAACCGTACATACGGGCCACGTATACGGCTCATGCCATTAACTTACCCCGAACTCGGGGACAGTGATGCCGGTTTTGACCTTCGCAAGATCCATCAACTTCAGGTCATTGTGCAGGTAGGTGTTGGGCAGGGCCAGACTGGCCAGTGGGGACGCCGCGTTGCGCCAGCTTTGCATCTTGATATGCCGGAACGGGGGTTGGTAACCTAGCTGTTTCAGCCTCCGATGCAGCCGACTCGGCTTTTTCCACTGCTTGAGCTGGAGGCAGCGCAGGCGCCGCCTTAGCCAACTCATCACCTGCTTTAACACCCGCGCGCAGTTCGCCACCCGGAAGTAGCTGACAAAGCCCCGCAACACCGGATTCAGCTCACGTATAATGGCCGCGAGTCCGATGCCCCGGTTTCGCTTCGTCAGTGATTTCAGCTTCTGCTTAAGCCTGACCACCTTCTTTCCCTGTATGCGGGTGTACTTGCTATGTATCACCACGCCCAGGAACTTAACCCCTTCATCACTATGGGCGATGTGGGTTTTGGTGGTATTGACCGTCAGCTTCAACTCATTTTCCAGATAGCGCCGGGCAACCCGTAACGCATTCTCCGCGCCCGCTCGTGAGCCGCACAGGATCAGGATGTCGTCCGCGTAGCGAACGATCCGGTGCCCCCGCGCTTTCATGAACTGGTCGAAGGCGTCCAGGTAGGCGTTTGCGATCAGCGGACTGATCACGCCACCCTGAGGGCTTCCCAGTTCCGTCTCTTCGAGGTGGTATCCCACCATCACGCCACTTTCCAGGAACTGGCGCAGCAGTGACAGGACACTGCCGTCCGTGATCCGTTGGCGGAATTGGCGGATGATCAGGTCATGGTTGAGTGTGTCGAAGCATTTCGACAGGTCCATATCCACGACCCACTCACGCCGGTATCGGCGGATGAACAACTCCGCCTTGCCAATGGCATGGTGACCACTGCGTCCCGGACGATACCCGTAGCTCGACGGGTGAAAGCCCGGGTCGAAGATCGGCTCTAGGATGCTGCGCAACGCCTGCTGCACAACCCGGTCCCGAACCGTTGGAATGCCCAGTAAACGCTCACCACCATCGTCCTTGGCAATGGCGACGCGCCTGACCGGCTGCGCCCGATAGCGCTTTTCCTTCAGCTCGAGCAACAGGCACGACAGCTCCACCTCCAGATTCGCCTCAAACGCACCCAGGCTCTGCCCATCGATTCCGGCCGCGCCCTTGTTGCGTTTGATGTGTCTGAAGGCTTCATACAGGCGCTGTTTTGACAGCAATTGCCCGTACAGACTGTAGTATTTCCTCATGCCTGCTCATCTCTGTGGTGACGGCTTCGAGGATCGGTCTGGCTGCCGGTCTGTTTCAGGCGATCCGTCCGGGTACTAGCGCTCTGGCAATCTGCCGCCACGGTATCGCTCTACTCCCTTGTCCGGAGAACACCAGAGCCACTGCGTTCCCGCAGCACCCCAGTGCACGTCCCTGCCCCGTCGGGCAGCTTGTGAACACAGCGTCCACCTCTCACTCGTCGTCCGTCATTCTCGTTAATGACTTCCGCCCTTCGCATCCGATCAGAGCTTTTGACCCTGACCGGTCCGCTGAACCTCCGCCAGCGGTCATTCCGGTTTTGTCCTCCACGCTGTTACCAGGCTTCTCAGGCCGGAACTTCCTCACTACTACGGCTTCATCTGCCACCTCGCACCGACTGCGGCCTCGGCTTTCACCTTGCGCCACAGCCTCCGGCGTCGCCGGATTCGGTGTCAGGCTTCCCCGGTTACTGCACCGGCTCCCTGTTAACGATGCCACCCTCAAACACAGCCCAGGTCTGACTGAGTATCGGGCTTCGCGTTATTTCGCACGCTGACCCACCTGAACTGCCGAAGCAGGTTCACTTGCGTTGTGTACCGTTAACTTCCTATGGCTTCCTTCAGACCCCACCGTTGGCCAGTGGCGCCCTTGCCAGTCGGATTGTCTTCCCCTCAGTCGGGGTGACGCCATCTTCTTTCAGATGGCCGGGTTTGCCGGCTTCGCCGGGCAAACGAAAAAACGGGCCAGGCTTAATGGCCTGGCCCGTTCCGGCAGTTACTCTCCAGAGCTGGAGAGCTCTGACTAAAGCGCTTCAGTTACAGCCGCTGATGCAACCGGCCGCTCCATTGAATGCCATGGTGCGTCCACTGAGGGGCACATGTACGGCCGCAGACACCAGTTCGGTGAACCGGGCCGTGCGTGAGCCGGCTACCACCTTGCCGTTCTCGGTAGCGGCTTCATTGGCGTGCGAGGCGATCACCGCAGCCGGGCTGATCAGGTCGTTGATCACATAGGCCGCTTCCGTGGGCCCGGTGGTAAAGGTATCACCAATGTTAATAACCACCAGCTGCGCGCCGTAGTGCTCCTTCACTACCAGCTTCTGCTCTGCAGTAATGCCCGTGTCGCCAGACAAATATACGACGAGCCCGTTAGAGAATGTCAGCACATAGCCAGTTGGTGGCCCAACACTGGCACTGACACCGGCAGCGGCCAGGTAATCCGCCAGCGGGCCGGTCAGAAACGACGGCGAAACACCGTTGCTGTGTACGGCCGGAACGGTGGTAATGGAGACGCCACCAACGTCCCGACTCCCGCCAAAACGAACCAGAAGTGACTTACCGGGATCACCGCCGCCTTCCTTCAGCTTGGCGGCGAAGAACGCGGGCATCTCGCTGCCAGTGACGATGGTTGAATTCTTTTTCAAGGCGATATCAACGGTATTGGACTGGGGCAAGCTGGAAACCGAGGTCTCCGGATTGCCACAGCTCCCCTGATTGGTTTTGTCAATTCGCTGGTCGCCCACGTGGTCCCCGTGCATGTGGGACACCAGGATAACGTCGATATTACCCAGGCGTGGGTCGTCCGGGCCGGCGACAGTGCGGCCGGCATCGTACAGAATGCGGGTGCCGTTCGGGTCTTCAAAGATCAGTGCGCGATCGCGGCTGCAGAATTCACCATCGTGGCTGCCCAGTGGGGTAACTTTGACCACAGCGTCGTCGGCCTGGGCTGAAGCGGTCAAAGCCAACCCCGCCGCCACTACCAGGCCAAGGGGCCAATGGCGTTTCTTGGTTTTCATCGTGCCATCCCTCTCGTTTATCGGAACCGAAAAGATTTACGACAACTACACCGGTTCGTACCAGTGTAGTCGAGAGCGAAGGCACAAGGGGGGAGTCAGGCAGCGTTGGTGCTCTGGGTCGGTAAATCATCCGGCTTGCCCAGGCAAGCCAGCATGGGGGCAACGTCCCGAATTTTGCGGGCCTGGGGCCATAGGGCCTCGGCTTCGGCAAAGCCCTGGCGCAGGTAGTTAAGCCACTGTTTGATGCGACCGGTCACGTATTTGTCTTCCAGGCGGGTTTGCAGGGCTGCCGCATATTCACGCACCAGGGCAACTGCTTCCGGCCAGGTCATGGGTTCTATGGAGTCACCCTGCTGCGAGGCTTTGATCTGCGCCGCCAGGTCTGGCCGGGCAATCAGGCCACGGCCAATCATCACGTCATCGCAGCCAGAGACTTTGCGGCAGCGCCAGTAGTCTTCCACTGTCCAGATTTCGCCGTTGGCGATGACGTGACTGCTCACCGCTTCGCGCACCCTGGCGATCTCTTCCCAGTAAGCAGGTGGCTTGTAGCCGTCCACCTTGCTGCGGGCGTGAATGACAATCTCGGAGGCCCCGGCGGCTTCAAGGGCCTGGCCACAGGCCACACCCATGGAACGGTCGTCGTAGCCCAGGCGCATCTTGGCGGTTACAGGAATATTGGCAGGCACTGCTTTGCGCACGGCCGCGGTGATGTCATACATCAACTCTGGCTCCCGCATCAGCACGCAACCACCTTTGTGCTTGTTCACGGTTTTGGCGGGGCAGCCAAAATTGATATCCACCTGCCCTGCTCCCAGTTCAGCGGCCTTGGCTCCGTGGCGGCCCATCATTTCGGCGTTTGAACCCAGCAACTGCACGGCGACGGGCGTGCCCACTTCGGTCAGCGCGTTATTGTGAAGTTCCGGGGCGTACTTGTAGAAAATCCGGGGCGGCAGCATGCCGTGGGTCACGCGAATAAATTCCGTCACGCACCGGTCAATCCCGCCGACTTTGGTCAGGGTTTCACGGATGGGTGCGTCGACCAGCCCTTCCATCGGGGCAAGGATGATTCGCATGAAAGCTCCAGATACTGAGAAGAAAAGATCAAAGACGGCTGATCAAAAATCAGGCGGAGCGGATTGTAAGGAATTCGGGGGCAAATAGGTAGCCGGGCATCCCGAAACAGGATGCCCGGCTGGTTACTGCAGCTTACTTCTTCACGTCGAAGCGGTCTGCGTTCATTACCTTGGTCCAGGCGGCTACGAAGTCTTTCACGAACTTGACTTCGTTGTCGTCCTGGGCGTACAGCTCTGCGTAGGCACGCAGGATGGAGTTGGAACCGAACACCAGGTCAACACGGGTCGCCGTAAACTTGGTGTTGCCGCTCTTGCGATCCACGATGTTGTAGGAGTTCTTGCCAGTGGGCTCCCAACGGTTGGCCATGTCGGTCAGGTTCACGAAGAAGTCGTTGGTCAGTTGGCCAACGCGATCTGTGAACACGCCGTGCTTGGTGCCACCGTAGTTGGTACCCAGCACCCGCATACCGCCCAGCAGAACCGTCATCTCCGGCGCAGTCAGGCCCATCAGCTGGGCACGGTCCAGAAGCATCTCTTCCGGTTTGACCACGTAGTCTTTCTTCTGCCAGTTACGGAAGCCATCAGACAGCGGCTCCAGCGGCTCGAACGATGCCGCATCGGTCATTGCGTCGGTGGCATCGCCACGGCCTTTCAGGAACGGCACGTGCACGTCATGGCCAGCGGCCTTGGCGGCCATCTCGATACCCAGGTTACCGCCCAGCACGATGACATCAGCGATGCTCGCGCCGGTGTCGGCTGAGATTTTCTCATAAACCTTCAATACCTTGGCCAGGCGCTGCGGCTCGTTGCCTTCCCAGTCTTTCTGAGGGGCCAGGCGGATGCGGGCACCGTTGGCACCGCCGCGCATGTCTGAGCCACGGAAGGTGCGTGCGCTATCCCAGGCGGTGGTGATCAGCTCGTTCAGGCTCAGGCCAGCGTCAGCGATTTTCTCTTTGACCACTTCCTCAATGTAGTTAGTCTCGCCCTGGGGAACCGGGTCCTGCCAGATCAGGTCTTCAGCGGGAACGTCCGGGCCGATGTAACGGGACTTCGGCCCCATATCCCGGTGTGTCAGCTTGAACCAGGCACGGGCGAAGCAGTCTTTGAAGTACTCCGGATCTGCCATGAACTTCTCACAGATGGCGCGGTACTTCGGGTCCATTTTCATGGCCATGTCGGCGTCGGTCATCATCGGCTTGACGCGGGTCTTCATGTCGGTCGGGTCAACCGGCATATGCTCTTCTTTGATGTCGACCGGCTCCCACTGGTTTGCGCCAGCCGGGCTCTTGGTCAACTGCCAGTCGTAACCGAACAGCAGGTCGAAATAACCCATGTCGAATTTGGTCGGGTTGGTGGTCCAGGCGCCCTCGATGCCGGAAGTGATGGCATTGGTGGCCTTGCCCTGCATGTTGGGGTTGATCCAGCCGAAGCCCTGATTCTCTACATCTGCTGCTTCCGGCTCTGGCCCAAGCGCGTCCGCATCGCCGTTACCGTGCGCTTTACCCACGGTGTGGCCGCCGGCGGTCAGTGCAGCGGTTTCTTCGTCGTTCATGGCCATACGGGCGAAGGTTTCGCGAACCTGCTCACCGGTCTTGAGAGGATCGGGATTGCCGTTTACCCCCTCCGGGTTCACGTAAATCAAGCCCATTTGAACCGCGGCCAGCGGGTTTTCCATGGTGTTTGGCTTGTCTACGCTCTCGTAGCGGCTGTCAGAGGGCGCCAGCCACTCTTTCTCTGCGCCCCAGTAGATGTCTTTCTCGGGGTGCCAAATGTCCTGACGGCCGTAGGAGAAGCCAAAGGTTTTAAAGCCCATGGACTCATAGGCAATGTTACCGGCAAGGATAAACAGGTCGGCCCAGCTTACCTTGTTGCCATACTTCTTCTTGATTGGCCACAGCAGGCGGCGGGCCTTATCGAGGTTGCCGTTATCGGGCCAGGAATTCAGAGGAGCAAAACGCTGGTTGCCGGTGCCACCGCCACCACGGCCGTCGGCCAGCCGGTAGGTGCCTGCCGCGTGCCACGCCATACGGATCATCAGACCGCCATAGTGACCCCAATCTGCCGGCCACCAATCCTGGCTGTTGGTCATCAGCTCGTGCATGTCCTTTTCGAGCGCTTCGTAATCGAGTTTTTTGACTTCTTCGCGGTAGTCGAAGTCTTCGCCCATCGGGTTAGTCTTGCTGTCGTGCTGGTGCAGGATGTCCAGATTCAGGTTCTCCGGCCACCAGGCCGCCACATTGCCCTGCTCCTGCGTATTGGACCCGTGCATGACCGGGCACTTACCACCACTATTATTCTCAGACATCGTATTCTCCTGTTTCTGCGTCATTGGCAAAAAAACATTTCACGATCAAGGGCATCACTAAATATAGATCATTCACAGGCCGCTGCTTGAATGTTTACTACCGCCTGTATAGTGAATCCCTATAGACTTCCCGCAGCCCGGGCAAAGCGACAGAACGATCACTGGGCGATTGCGTAATCCTGATAGTAGTCCACCAGAATCCCGAGCAAGTCCTTCCATGCTACCGGTGCAAATTCGATTGACACTGACATGGCGCAACTCCTTGATTGCGAGAACACCTTCACCTTATCGCGGGGGAGCGACCAACAGACAATTAATTAAAAATAAGCTTTTGAAAGTTTTTCTTTATCGCTAAAGGAATAGGAAGGCCAGTCTTGAAGGAGGGCGTTACAAACGCTCGATGGAGGCAAACTTGCCCTGATCGTCAAACAGGATGCGGAAACTGCCCTGAATGCCGTCTTTGAGGAAGAATCGGGAAAGGATACGGGCCGGGAAACGGACATAGCGTCCGTCCCGGGCCGTGGTGCGAACATCGGTGGCAACGCCCTGGTAGAGTTTGATCCACTCGTCAGGGCTGATGCTGATGTCCACAATAATCTGCTGCATGGTCAGGGCCGGCTCAGTTAGCCAGCTCCAGCAGCAGACGGTTCAGGCGGCTGACATAGGCGCCGGGGTCTTTCAGTTGCTCGCCACTGGCCAGCGTGGCCTGGTCGAACAACATCGCAGACAACTCGCCGAAGCGCTCATCTTTGGCTTCCTGCTCCAGGCGCTGTACCAGAGGATGGTCCACATTGATTTCAAAGATCGGCTTGCTGTCTGGCACTTTCTGGCCAGCGGCTTCCATGATCTTCTTCATCTGCGCGCCCATATCAAACTGGCCCGTGACCAGGCAGGCGGGTGAATCGGTCAGGCGGTTGGTTACCCGGACTTCCTGCACCCGGTCTTCCAGCGCTTTCTGGATGCGCTCGATCAGATCCTTGTGCTCCTTGGCGGCCTCTTCCTGGTGTTTCTTGTCTTCCTCGGTTTCCACTTCACCGAGATCCAGATCACCACGGGCTACGTCCTGGAACTGCTTGCTGTCGTACTCGTTGAGGTAACCCATCATCCACTCGTCAATACGGTCAGACAGGATCAGAACCTCTATGCCCTTCTTGCGGAACACTTCCAGATGCGGGCTGCTCTTGGCCGCCATGAAGTTGTCAGCGGTGATGTAATAGATCTTGCTCTGGCCTTCCTTCATCCGGGCGATGTAGTCATCCAGGGAAACGTTCTGGGTAGACTCGCCGGTATGGGTGGAGGCAAAACGCAACAGGCCGGCAATTTTCTCACGGTTGCTGAAGTCCTCTGCCGGGCCCTCTTTCAGAACAGTGCCGAACTCGTCCCAGAAGCCCTGATATTCGTCACCGTCTTTCTTGGCCAGCTTGGACAACATATCCAGAACCCGCTTGGTCAAAGCGGTGCGAATGCTTTCTACCGTGCTGTCGTTCTGCAGAATCTCCCGGGACACGTTCAGGGACAGATCGTTGGAATCGATCACACCCTTGGTGAAGCGCAGGTACAACGGCAGGAACTGCTCGGCGTCGTCCATGATGAACACACGCTGAACGTACAGCTTCAGGCCACGGGGTGCTTCCCGGTTGTACATATCAAACGGCGCGCGCTTGGGGATATACAGCAGGCTGGTGTAGTCCAGCTTGCCTTCCACCTTGTTGTGGGACCAGGTCAATGGGTCTTCGAAGTCGTGGCCGATGTGCTTGTAGAACTCTTTGTACTCTTCGTCCTTGATCTCGTTACGGGGCAAGGTCCACAGGGCGGTGGCGTCGTTGACGGTTTCCTCTTCGCCCTTCTTGTCCTCTTCCTCAGATTCGGCCTTCATGACCACGGGGAAGGAGATGTGGTCGGAGTACTTCTTGACCAGGCTGCGCAGTTTCCAGCCGTCGGCGAATTCTTTGGCGTCGGATTTCAGGTGCAGAACAATCTCGGTTCCGCGCTGCTCACGGGTCACCGGCTCGATGGTGAACTCGCCATCGCCCTTGGATTCCCAGTGCACACCTTCTTCTGCCGGTGCGCCGGCACGGCGGGTGAATACGTCGACTTTGTCGGCAACAATAAAGGCTGAGTAAAAGCCCACACCAAACTGGCCAATCAGCTTGCTGTCTTTCTTCTCGTCACCAGACAGTTGCTTGAGAAATTCGGCGGTGCCAGAGCGGGCGATGGTGCCGAGGTTGGCGATGACGTCGTCGCGGGTCATGCCGATGCCGTTGTCGGCCAGGGTAATGGTGCCGGCTTCTTTGTCGTAATCCAGGCGGATTTTGAGGTCGGAGTCGCCTTCGTAGAGTTTGTCGTCTTTCAGGGCGGCGAAGCGCAGTTTGTCTTCGGCGTCTGAGGCGTTTGAGATAAGCTCACGAAGGAAGATTTCCTTGTTCGAGTATAGAGAGTGGATCATCAGGTGAAGCAGTTGCTTCACTTCGGTCTGGAATCCCAGGGTCTCTTTGTTTGTTTCTACCGTCATGGCTGTTTTCTTCTCCTGCTCGGGTCTTAAAGTTCGGGGGAGCGGTGTGGTCAGGTAGTCCTTTCCAAAACACGCTCCTTGCGGCACATCCATGTGGCGCTTGGGCTCCGCCATCCATGGCTCCGCACAGTTTTGGAAAGGACTACCTGACCACACCACCAGACTTCTCAGTTAGGCCGGCTTTGCACGGAGTCTGGGCGAGCGTGTGGGGGTGCCCTTCCGAAACCGTGCGGAGCCATGGATGGCG
The DNA here is from genome assembly GCF_048595985.1 of Marinobacter sp. GH_1. Taxonomy (NCBI): domain Bacteria; kingdom Pseudomonadati; phylum Pseudomonadota; class Gammaproteobacteria; order Pseudomonadales; family Marinobacteraceae; genus Marinobacter; species Marinobacter sp. GH_1. The sequence goes on from NZ_CP184460.1 coordinate 2,471,605, forward strand.
GAGCCGAGCGTACACGGACGTATTCACAGCGTGTTTCGGAAGGGCACCCCCACACGCTTGCCTGCACCGAGGCCAGATCTTGAACCAGAGATGGGGGGTCGACCGGCGCATTTCAACCCCAGTCAGAACCAATTCAGTCTTCGAGAAGGAAGTGCGCTCGGGCGGTCGCAATGGGTTGGGAACGGGACTTCTGCCAGGCCGAGATCATTACATTGGCAACCCGGTTGCCCTGGCGGGTCAGGCGGCATTCGGCGTAGGTTTCCCGGTTAAGGCCGGCGCGCAGGTAATCCAGGGAAAAGTCGACAATTCTCGGCATCCGCAGGGTGTCCTGAGACATGATCAGGTAGATCGCTGCCGACATTTCCATGAAGCCACCAATCACCCCACCGTGAATCGCCGGCAAAATCGGATTGCCCAGGTTCTCTTCTTTCTTTGGCAACCGGAAAATCAGGTCGTCCCCGAACCGGTCGCATTGCAAGCCAATCCAACTGGCGTAGGGAATGCTCTCCAGCATGCGGGAGAAGTCGCCGGTTTGCTGGGTGTATTTGAGGATTTCCGGGTCGGTCATTCCTCGCCTCCGGTGATCAGGTCTCGATAGGTTTTCGGGGTGGCTTCTTTACCGATTCGCATGAACGTGCCTACGCAGTTGGCGATGGTTTCACCGCCCTCCTGATAGGCCTCGCATCGGGTAAAGATGATGTTCTTGGTGATCTTGTAGGTCTCGGCCCGAGCAAATACCGGTTTGTGCGGCTCGGCCGGGCGCATGTAGTCCACCCGTAAATCCAGGGTCGGGCAAAGCTCGAAGTCTTCCAGAGCACAGATCATGACTGACCCTGAGGCGGTATCCATAAGAGTGGTAATGGCACCACCGTGGATAACGCCGGTGTCCGGGTTACCAATGATCTTGTCGCTGTAAGGCAGTTCCATGACCAGATAACCCTCGCCCGCTTCCTTTGCACTCAGGCCCAGCTCACGGGCCTGGTTGAGGGTGTTCACAAACCGGTTGACCCGGTTGATTCGGGTTTCATCATTCATTAAGGAAAATCCTGAAAATCAGCTTTTCGAGGTAGTTTCTGCCGTTTGTTTGCCGGGCACGGGTTCTTCGAACACTTTACCGGCCCGCAAGGCAGTCAACGCATCAGACTGGAATTCCCGGCGGTAAAGTACGATGACCACCAAGGTAGAAGCAGCAATAAACACCAGGGGATGGATAAACCACGCCACTACCGCCAGCGCGTAGTAGTAGGACCGCAACCCCAGGTTGAAGGCGTCGCCCGCCAGGTTGCAGATGTTACCAGCACTACGGGCAAAGGCCTCCCGGGCGGCGGGGCTGGTTTTGGTGTCGTCCGGTAGGGGCGCGCTGCCTATCATCACCGCCACAAAGTTGTACATGCGCATAGACCAGGTGAACTTGAAGAAGGCATACACGAACACCACCAGCAACACCACTAATCGAAGCTCCCAGATTTCCCGGGTCGGTACGGCGCTGAAAGGCATGGTGGCGAACACTTCCATGGCTTCACGGGTGTAGCCGAGTGCAGTGATGATACCAGCCAGTATCAGCAAGCAGCTGGATGCGAAGAAGGCACCATTGCGCTCAAGATTACCGACCACGGAAGCGTCCGATATCCGGTTCTCCCGCTTGAGCATTACCCGCATCCAGTCTTCACGATACATATCCAGCGTGTTTGAGAGGCAGGCGCGAGTACTTGCCCGATTTCGGGAATACCAGGTGTAGCCTACCCAGCACACCAGAAACCAGAACAAAGCAATGAGTTCCAGGTAATAGCCCATGCGTGGTTGTCGATCCGTTGTAACGTATATGGCAGAGAGGTTGCGTGACAATGATACGCGAAGGTGCATGAACCGGCCACAACCCGGGTGGTCTGACACTAAAACACCGGTCGTACTGTGCTATATAATGAATCACTCAAATCAACAATTGCGCGTCCACGGAACCGGTCGCCCAAAGGAGTCGGATGTGAACCCCGGACAAATTCTGAGACTGACGTTACTCTCGGTGATGTTTCTTGCCATTGCGGGCTGTGCCGTAAACCCGGTCACCGGCAAAAAGCAGCTGTCTTTGATCCCTGAAAGCCAGGAATTGGCGCTCGGGGCCGAGCACTACACCCCAACCCAGCAAACCCAGGGTGGGCAGTTTTATCTGGACCCGGAATTGACAGTCTATGTTCGCGAGGTCGGCATGAAGCTGGCTCGGGTTAGTGATCGCCCCGATTTGCCGTACGAGTTTGTGGTACTCAATAGCAGCGTGCCCAATGCCTGGGCTTTGCCTGGGGGCAAGATCGCCATCAACCGGGGCCTGCTGGTCAAGTTTGAGGATGAGGCCCAGTTAGCCGCTGTGATGGGGCATGAGATTGTCCACGCTGCGGCGCGGCATAGCGTGCAACGCATGCAACAGGGGATGCTGATCAGCGCTGGCGTAGCCGGCCTTGGTTTTGCGTTGTCTGATAACGAGTGGGCCGGCCTTATCATGGGGGGGGCGGCCGTGGGCGCCCAACTGGCCCTGGCGCAGTACAGCCAGGGTGATGAACTGGAATCCGACCACTACGGCATTCGTTACATGAAAGCCGCCGGTTACGACCCTCAGGCAGCGGTTGAGCTGCAAGAGCTGTTTCTGGAATTATCCCAGGGCCGGCAGACCAGTTGGCTGGACGGCATGTTCGCCACTCACCCGCCCTCCGCCCGTCGGGTTCGGGAGAACCAGGCCCTGGCAGCACAACTTGGCACCGGCGGCTTCCGGGGCCGCGATGTTTACCAGCGGCGTATTGCCAAGCTGAAAGAACTCCAGCCCGCCTATGACGCCCACGATAAAGCCATGGAACTGGCATCCAAAGGTGATATGAAAGCCGCCCTTGATTCCATCAACAAGGCGATCGAGCTGGAACCGCGCGAGGCCATGTTCTTCGCCCTCAGGGGGCGGATCTACAAAGAACAGAAGCAAACAGAGAAAGCCCAGGCGGATTTCGACAAGGCGGTGTCGCTATACCCGGAGATGTTCCAGTACCAGCTCTACAACGGCCTGAACTCACTGGCCATGAATAATCTGGACAAAGCCCGTGGGCACCTTGAGCGGGCCAATCAGGTGGTGCCTACCTCCATTGCCTATCTGCGGCTTGGCGATATTGCCAGCCGTCAGAACCGTCGGAATGACGCCATTGGCCATTACTCGAAAGCCGCCGAAGCCGGCGGCGATGTGGGCGAGGAAGCCAAAAGAAAACTAGCCGATCTGTCCCAATAGCAAACACGTGGCGGGGATAAAAACCGGGGGCTTAACGCTCCCGGTTTTTTTATGGCTAAAGCATTTGCCACGTTGACGCAAAAAAGCCGTCACAGATTGCATTGACATTTAGAGCAATAACTCTAAAAATCAGTCAAACAAACAACAATCGGATGGCGATCATGCTCGTAAAGCGACTTCAACCGATGATTTCCCACGCAAGACGGTCCTATGTGGAACTGATGTTCCAGGTAATGGGCCGGGCCCTGCAGGCAATCAGCGAAGTAGACGAACAAACCCGGAACGAAACTCGCGCCCTGCCCGAAGGATTTCTGTTCGAGATGCAGGTGATGCCCAATGGCCCCAAGCTGATCGTTGAGCACACCGGAGATGGCAAACTGCATTTCCACGGCGACAGTGCTCCCCGGCCGGTGGACCTTTCCATTCAGTTCAAGCATATGGCCCATGCGTTCCTGGTACTGTCCTTCCAGGAAAAGACCTCGGTGGCCTTTGCCAACGACCGCATGCTGGTAGATGGAGATGTCAGTTACGCCGTGCGTATGACCCGTGTGCTCAACCGCCTGGAGTCATTCATCCTTCCGAAGCTGGTCGCCCAGCGAGCAGTCAAGGAATACCCGGCCAACCTGCACCTGCCTGAAAAACTGATCAGCGGTGCCCGCATCTACCTGAAAGTCGCCACCAACTTTGTCGAGACAGTGAGAGCATAATGACCAACAAATACTACGAGTTCTTCTGCCCGGTAAAAGTGATTGCCGGCAAAGCTGCCCTGGAACACATTCCGTTTGAATTGACCGGCCTGGCCGCCAAGCGCCCGATGATTGTTACCGATAAGGGTGTTCGGGCGGCAGGCCTGCTTGACCCTGTGATTGCCGCTTGCGAAGAAAGCGGACTGGAAATCGTCTCTATTTATGACGACGTCCCCCCGGATTCTTCTACAACGGTTGTTCGCGATATCGCCACGGTTTACCGCAAGGAAAAGTGTGATTCCATTATTGCCGTGGGCGGCGGTTCCGCCATTGATACCGGCAAAGCCGTGAACATTCTGGTCTCCGAAGGTGGCGACGACATCGCCAAGTACAGTGGCGCAGGTATTCTGAAGCATCCCCTGAAGCCCTTCTTCGTAGTACCCACCACAGCCGGAACGGGCTCTGAAGTCACATCCGTTGCCGTGATTACCGATGAGAAAAAAGGCGTGAAGCTGCCGTTCACCTCATCGTTCCTGTTGCCGAATGCGGCGATCATCGACCCACGGATGACGCTGACCCTGCCTCCCCATATCACCGCCGCAACCGCCATGGATGCCATGACTCACGCGGTCGAAGCGTTTACCTGCATGGCCAAGAATCCGCTGAGCGATGCCTACGCCACGGCTGCCATCAAAAAGGTGAGCCAGTCACTTCTGGCGGTAATGGACAACCCCAAAGACGAGAACGGGCGGCTTGAACTGGCCCAGGCCTCTACCATGGCCGGCATTGCCTTCTCCAACTCCATGGTTGGGCTTGTACACTCCCTGGGCCACGCAACCGGCGCGATCTGCCACCTGCCCCATGGCCTGTGCATGAGCCTGTACCTGCCGTATGTGCTTGAATTCAACATTGAAAGCATCCGTGAACCCCTGGGCGAACTGCTGCTCTACCTGGAAGGCCCGGAAGTATTCTCGGCAACTCCTGCAGCCCGCCGTGCCGAGGCCAGCATTTCCGCCATCCGCAAGCTCAGGGACGCACTGCATAAACGCTGTGAGCTGCCCCGTACCCTGAAAGAAACCGGCAAGGTGCTGGAGAGTCAGCTGGAGGCCATCGCCGAGATGGCGCTGGACGACGGCTCCATCATGTTCAACCCGCGGGAAGTCACCAAGGAAGATGCCCTTTCGGTGCTGCGGCGCGCCTGGGCCTGATCGGAGTTATCTGGGCTGACCCATCGCCCGATGGGTTAGCCTAAAGTCAGATTCACAATGATTGATTTATAGGAGGAAGTCGTTACTATTTAGCAACGTTCTGGCAGGGAGTTGGCCGGGTAAGTTTGATCGTTATACCGCAGTGGCCTGCAACAACCTGAGTTTCTTTGAATGAAAGATCTATTGTCCAGAGCATCGCTTTTTTCACGCCGTAGCCTTGCCATTCTGACGGCGGGCCTGTGCCTGTCCATGGCGGCACACAGTGGCGAAGACCAATCCGGGACCTTCCGTTTCAACATATCCCCCAACGGCTACCCCCCATACCTGATTGTGGATGGCGAGAAGCCCTCCGGCATCATGTGGGACGTGGTCGCACTGATTGTGCCGCGCCTCGGTTACGATCTTGAGTTCATGAAAATCCCAAGAAAGCGGGTCGACCAGATGCTGGCCGACGGTTTCCTGGACGGCACCCCCCGTGCCATCGAATGGACGGAAAAGCCCGAACAGTTTCTGTTCACCAACCCGGTTGTCCATGTAGAAGAAGTGTTCTTCTTCGCAAACGGCGCCGAATTTGAGTACAACCACCCGAGCGACCTGTTCGGAAAAACCGTGGTTACTCACCTGGGCTACATGTACCCTGCCCTTGATTCCTACTTCGAAAGTGAACAAATTCGGCGTTTTGACGTCTCCCGTGACCGGGATATGTTCCGGTTTCTGCTGCACGGCGAACGGTTTGACACGGCCCTGGCTGACCGACTTGTCGGCCAGTGGATTCTGAAAACCGAAGGCATGGCAGAACATTTCAGCAGCTCCGAGACTGCCATCAGCCAGTATGGTTTCCGGATCATGGTTCGCCCGGAGTGGACGGAGTTCGTGCAGGCCTTCAACGAAGAGCTGCAGAAGATTCGCGAGAACGGCGAGCTACAGGCCATTCTCGCGAACTATCGCTGACCAACTACTCCAGCCGCCGCAACAGCAGCATGGGTGACACACTCAGAACCGGGCGCAACTGCCAGCGCCCGAACAATGCCAGCAGCGCTGCACTGATGAAAGGAATGGGCAACATCACCTGCCAGTGCCAGCGGAAAGTACCCTCAAACATTCTGACTTGAAGCGCATAGACCGCCGCCTCTGCCGCCAACACACCCATAATACCCGCGACGAACCCCAGCAGGGCAAACTCCAGCATGGTACTGCGGGCAAGCAACGACTGCTGGCCGCCCAAGGTGCGAAGCAAAGCGCCCTCCCGTTGACGATCCCGTAGCGTGGCACTGACCACCGCCGCCATGACCACCAGAGCCGCCGCCAGGATCAGCGCAAGAATGGCTTCAATGGCCTGGGTAACCTGGCGCACAATCTGCTGGATACGCTCGATGATATGATCGATCTCCAGAACCGAGACGGTCGGGAACCGGCGTGAAAACTCATTGAGCGCTACTTTGTTACGCTCATCCAGATGGAAACTGGTAATCCAGGTACCAGGCATATCCGTCAGCCCACCGCCGGGCGGGAAGGCCATGTAGAAGTTGGGCTTCATGCTGTCCCATTGCACAGTACGAATGCTGGTGACCGGTTCTGTCACCGTTTCCGAACCAATGGTGAAGGTTAGGCGATCCCCCATGACCAGCCCCATGCGTTCCGCCAGCTCTGCCTCAACCGACACACCGGTGGTGTCGCCGGGGGCAAACCACTCGCCAGCGACAATCTCATTATCTTCAGGCAGCTCTGCCATCCAGGTCAGGTTCAGTTCGCGGTTCAGGGCACCAATGCGCTCATCCTTGCTCACGGCCTCCAGAACCGGCTGATCATTCAGTTCCGTCAAGCGCCCGCGCACCATGGGGTAGACCGTATCCAATGGGGCGTCACGCTCTGCCCAGAAGGCTTCCACTTCGTCCACCGCATCCGGTGCGATGTTAATCAGGAAGTGATTGGGGGCATTATCCGGTAACTGGGCCTGCCAGTCGTCGAGCAAAGAAGTGCGCACCAGGATCAGCGTGGCCGCCAGCATCAATGTCATGGCAAACACCGCCATTTGCGCCATGCTGGCCTGTCGATGCCGGTACAGGCCCACCAGCGCCAGGCGCCAGGCGTTGCCGCCGCCACGTACACGGCGCAGAACCGCCACCATCAGGCCACCGACCAGCGCCAACACCGCCAACAGGAGTGCCAGGCCGCCCAACAAGGCAAACACCAGCGCAACCTCGCCAGCGTATAACCAGACCAGACCGAACACGGCGAGAATCGCAATCGCAATATCGGGGATCGCGTCTCGCCCACTTTCCCCGGGCTGCGCCCTCAGAACCCGCATCGCAGCCACATTGCGCAGCCGGCGAATGGGCGGATAGGCAAACGCGAACAGGGAAACCAGAGCCGTAAGCAAGGCGGGTACCAGGGCCGAAGGCGCCAGATGGAAATCGACCGGCTGCTCCAGCACGTCGCTCAACAGGCGAACCAGAATCCAGAACAGCGGCAGCGCCACCAGCAGGCCACCAATCACACCGGCGATACCCCACAGCGCCAACCGGCGCAGGTAAAGGCCGCCAATTCCCCGGCTCGACAGCCCCAGGGTTTTAAGAAGTGCCACGGTATCCCGCTGAGACAAGGCGTACTGACGGCTGGCAACCGCCACGGCCACCGCCGCCAGCAGGACCGCCAGGCTGCCACCGAGCAACAGGAAACGTTCAGCACGCTCCAGGGATCGGGAGAAGGTTTCGCCATCGCGCACACTTTCCCATTCATGGCTCGGTTCCAGCTGTGGCTCCAGCCATTGATAGTAGTCGTCAAGCAGGTTGTCAGGCCCGGCAAAAAGATACACATATTCAGCGCGGCTGCCTTCCTGTATCACGCCGGTGCCGGGCACGTCGTCCACATGAATCATCACACGCGGGGCCAGGGAAGATAGCCTGAAGCCGCCATCTGGCTCCCGTATCAGCAGGCTGGTGATCTCAAGTTCAAGATTGCCCACCTCGAGCGTTTCACCAATCTCCAGCTCCAGCAATCGCAGCAATCTGGGGTTTACCCAGATCTCACCCCTCCCGGGGCCGGCCCCTACGGTTTGGCGCGGGGCATCAGAGCCTGGCTGGATTTCGATCTCGCCACGCAGGGGATACTCATCACTGACGGCCTTGACGGAAACCAGCTGGAACCCACCTTCACCAAATACCATGGTGGAGAATTCAATCAGCTGGCCGGTCTCCAGGCCCCGATCACGGGCTTCGTCAATCCATTCACCCGGCACTGGCCGGCCATTCTCCGCCTCAAGCTGGCGATCCGCCGCCAGGAAAGAGCTGGCCGAGGAGACCAGGGTTCGCTGCAGCTGGTTGGCGAACAGGGCAATGGTAGCTACGGTTGCCACGGCAATCACCAGGGCCACCAGCACAACCCGCACATCACGCTCGCGCCAGTCCCGGCGCACCGACATCAGTTTTTTTGCAGCCGCCATCAGTCAGCCAACTCCCGGGCCGCTTCCGGCTCTGTCAGTACACCGGCTTCAATGTGAAGCTGCCGGCCGCATCGCGCTGCCAGGTGTTCATCGTGGGTGACCATGACCAAGGTGGTGCCTTGCTCCCGGTTCAGATCCATCAGCAGATCCGACACCGCCTGCCCGGTGCGGTTATCCAGGTTGCCGGTGGGCTCATCCGCAAACAGAATAACCGGGTCGGAAGCGAAAGCCCGGGCGATGGCTACCCGCTGCTGTTCACCTCCGGATAACTGCCGTGGCGTATGGCTCAGGCGCTCGCCCAGCCCTACCCGCTCAAGCAGTTCTTTGGCCCGTGCCTCCGGCGATTCCATCCCTGCCAGCTCGAGGGGCAACATCACGTTCTCCAGCGCGCTCAGCGCCGGCAACAGCTGGAATGACTGGAACACGAAGCCAACCCGGCTCGCCCGGAGCTGTGCTCGCTGGTCTTCCGTCAGGCTACTGATTTCAGCACCGTCCAGCTCTACTTTACCTTCGGTCGGGGTGTCCAGCCCGGCAAGCAATCCGAGCAAGGTGGTTTTTCCGGAACCGGAGCGGCCAACAATGGCTACGGACTCTCCCCGATTGATTTCCAGACTGACCCCCTGCAAGATCGTCAACGTATCAGTTTCCAGGCTCACCCGGTGAGTAAGGTCGGTCACCCGTAACATGGGGTTTGTGGCGGCTAGTTTGGGGTCCGTCATCTGGTTCACGGTGGCTCCGTTGTCTGGTGCTGTGTTTTATTGAATCTGTAAAGGGTATACGAATTTACTATGCATACGGTATCGGCGTTGGTCAGATCATTTGCCCTCTCAGCACTGATGTTGCTGTCGCTCTCCGCTCTGGCCAGCCAGAACACACTACTGGTAGTTGGCGACAGCCTCAGTGCCGCCTATGGCGTGCCGTCCGACACAGCCTGGGTTCAGCTGCTGAGGGACAGGCTTGATGAACAGGGCCTGAACTGGAATGTTGTGAACGCCAGCATCAGCGGCGAAACCACCGATGGCGGCCTGCGGCGGCTGCCTGAACTGCTTCAGAAAAACCAGCCAGACGTTGTGATCATCGAGCTTGGCGGGAACGACGGCCTGCGCGGCTTTCCACCGAATGTGATTGAATCCAACCTCGCCGACATGATCGAGCAAGTGCGGGATGTCGGTGCCATCCCGGTGCTGGTGGGCATGCAAATTCCACCGAACTATGGCCAGCGTTATACCCGCCTGTTTGCGGATATCTTCCCGAACCTGTCTGACCGCTACGACACGCCTCTGGTTCCCTTTTTTCTTGAGGGCATCTACAACGAGGATGGGCTAATGCAGGAGGACGGCATTCACCCCACCGAGGCTGCCCAGCCGGTACTGCTGGACAATCTATGGCCTCAACTGGAGCCGTTGATCCTGGACAGGAACCCCAGCGCCCTGCGCTCAGACCAGTAGTAACCGTCACGGGCCAGCTCGACAAATCCCACATGCCCGCCCCACTTTGGCGCCTCGACGGTAACGTAGGCGCCCAGGACCTTACGGCCTTCCGGGAAACATCGGGCTGACAGGAAGGGATCGTCTACCGCATTAACCATCAACGCCGGTACCCGTATGTCCTTCAACCGAAACAGTGCCGAGCAGCTGGCCCAGTAGTCCTGGGCATCCCGGAAGCCATGTAGGGGTGCGGTGTAGCGGTTATCAAATTCGTGAAAGTTGCGGATGTTGTCGAACCCGGTCACGTCAATCAGATCCGGAAACCGACGGGCCTTTTCCTGCATTTTGCCGTGCAGATCCCTCAGAAAGCGCTGCATGTAGATCCTGCGACTGGGCAGGGCCAGCATATCCGCGCTACCAGCCAGGTCTGCGGGCACTGAATAGGCAACGGCACCGCTGATGCGACTATCAACACGCTCGCCCTGCTCGCCGAGGTATAGCAGGGTGAGGTTGCCGCCCATGCTGAAGCCAGACAGGAACATGTTGCTGTAGTGGCCTTCCAGCGCGTGGGACACCACCGTATGCAGGTCTTCCGTGGCTCCGCTGTGATAGAACCGTGGTTGGCGATTCATCACCCCGCCGCAGGATCGGAAGTTCCAGGCCAGCACATCCCAGCCATCCGCCATTAATGCCCGCGCCAGCCCGAGCACATAGGGGCGCCGGCTGTGGCCTTCCAGGCCATGGGACACAATGGCCAGGCGGTCACTGCCCTGACGGTACCAATCCAGGTGCAGTTCATCGTTATCCGGAGTCGCCAGAACAGCGGTTTCCGGCTGTGGCATGGTCACGTTCCGGAACAGCGTTGGCCACACAGACTGGATGTGTCCGTTACGTAACCAGACCGGCGGGCGGTAGCCCGATTGACTGCGCTTGTGCAAATTTTGACCTTTCTTTTCAGGGGGTTGACGAACACTATTAAAGAACTTAATATGCCCGCCACTTGATGCTGTTCCCCGATAGCTCAGTTGGTAGAGCAACGGACTGTTAATCCGTTTGTCCCTGGTTCGAGCCCAGGTCGGGGAGCCACTTATTCCGAGAAAGCCGCTGATTCAACATCAGCGGCTTTTTCATTTCTGCCTCAGAAAACCTCTTCCCGCTGCATAAATTCCTTCAGAACCTGGTACAGGGTATAACCATCCTGACTACCGATCATTTCACGGATGGAATGCATGGCGAACTGCGGCACACCGATATCCAGCGTGGTCACGCCCAGATTACCGGCGGTCAGCGGCCCGATGGTGCTGCCACAACCCATGTCACTGCGTACCACAAATGTTTGGTGCGGCAGGCCAAGCTCATCACTGATATGCCGGTACAGAGCGGCCGACCGGCTGTTGGTGGCGTAGCGCTGGTTGTGGTTAACCTTGATGACCGGCCCCTGGTTCAGGATCGGGCCGTGGTTTTCATCGTGTTTGTCCATGAAATTGGGATGCACACCGTGGGCGTTATCCGCGGAAATCATCATGGAACGAGCAATCGCCCTGCCCTTGCCTGCGCCACACCAGCGCTCCAGAACGGCTCCCAGGAACGGCCCCTGGGCACCTTCCGCCGACATGCTACCCACTTCTTCGTGGTCATTGCACACCAGAAGCGCGGCTTCATCACCAGAAGTGTTCAACAGGGACTGCAGGCCAATGTAACAACTGAGCAGGTTATCGAGACGGGCCGACGCCAGAAACTCCTGACGCAAACCAACGAAAGACGCGCCCTGGGCATCGTAGAAACTCAGTTCATAGCCCAACACTTTACGAATCTTCAGGCCGGATTCACTGATCAACTGCTCACGCAGCAAGTCAGCAAATGACGTTGTATCGGTTTCCGGCAGTTGCATAACGACCGGAGGCAGGTCTGTCTGGGCATTCACTGAACGATTGCTGTTGGCTTCCCGGTCCAGGTGAATGGCCAGGCTGGGAATAATTGCCACCGGCTTACGGAAGTCCACCAGGGTGTCCCGGACCTTACCGTCCTCATCCAGAACCGTAACCCGGCCGGCCAACGACAGATCCCGGTCAAACCACGGGTTCAGCAACACGCCGCCGTAAACTTCCACACCCAACTGGAAAAAGCCCTTGCGGCGAATCTCGGGATTCGGCTTTACCTTCAGGCAGGGGCTGTCGGTGTGGGCACCCACCATCCGGATGCCGGAAGTCACCACGTCATTTTTGCCGGTGCGGAAGGCAATAATGGAGGAGCCATTGCGAATGGCGTAATAGCCCCGGCCCTGCTCCAGCGCCCACTCTTCCCGCTCATCCAGCTGCTGAAAACCGGCGTCATCAAGCCGGGATTTCATGGTGCTTACTGCATGCCACGGTGTTGGAGAGGCATTCAGAAATTCAATCAAGTCATTATTAAATTCAGTGTGTTCCATGATCTTCCTGATTGCATGATAATGGCTGCTACAGTATGGCATGAAGCCGGCCCCGCTCCTACCAGGCTGCCGGTTAGTCCCTATACGCACCCACTGATCAACGCCGGAGCCCACTGTGTCGATACCCCGATTCCTGGACATCGAATACTGTCAGACTGACGACGCCCTGTTTCCCGTCGCCATGGCCTGGTCGCTGGAAGACGGCCAGATGAAAACCGTGGTTATTGCCCCGGAGGAAGCCTGGCTGCCAGATGATGGCGACCTGGGGGACTTTGACCTGTTGTACCTTGAAGAACAGGGCGTGCCACTGCTTGAACTGGTTCAGGAACTCCATCAGGACCTGCCAGACCAGACCGTCTACGTGGATGGCATGGACCCGGATGAAATCCTGATCGACCTGATTTTCAGTGCCGTCAGCCAGGACGCCCCTTTCGAGATTGCTCCAATTTCCGAACTGATTACCGGCATCGACAGCGACACCCTTGAAGACCGCCGTCGGCAACTGATGTTTGACGAAGGCCTGGAACCACAACTCCCGGAGAATGGCGTTTACGCCCTGCTGATGCTTGCGCAGGCGGAAGGCCTTCTGGCTGACCTGTAAGCGGGCCGGCTGACACGGGGAAGTGTGACCGGCGTCTGCGTAACAAAGCGTTACACAAGGCAGAATCTGGCGTCAGCAACGTTACTGACAGGAAGCCAGATAATAATGAACAAGGTCGCACTACGTTTCCTCAGCTCCAGCCTGATGGCCATCAGCCTCGCCCCATTGTCGGCACAGGCACAAGACACTCCTCGTTCTGACAAGCACTACGTTGGCCTACTGGTGACCGCGCTGGAGCACCGCTCTATCGGCGAGCGCACCAAGGAGGATGCCTGGGGCCAAGCCGGCACACTGGTGATCGGTGGTCACCTGAACGACCTGATTCACGCCGAGATCCGTCTGGGTGGCGGCTTCAACGATGCCGATGTTTCCGGTGGCGACCTGACCCTGGCTGTCGATTACTTCGCCAGCTGGTACATGGGCCTGCACTACCCGATTACCGATTATGCCAACGTGTATGCGCAGGCCGGTTTTACCCACGTAAAAGGCGAGGCAACCCTGCCCAACCGTGAGGAAAGCTACAACGCGCAGTTCCGGGATCTCGAGGGCGATTACCCGGACAGCAGTTTCAGCATCAGCTGGCTGGCCGGGGTGGACTTCGAGGTGTTGAGCAACACCTTTCTGGTGTTTGAGGGTGGGCGGTTGTTCAAAGACACTGGCAGTAGTGCCAATACGTTTCAGTTTTCTACGGGGCTGCGTTATGAGTTCTGAGTTTGCCGCGTTTTTTTGGTGTTAGTTAAGAGGGCCGGGGGTTCTTTCCTGGAAACGCTACGAGCCCCCGCAAGCGGGTCCAGCCAGCAATCATAGATTGCTGTCGTTCGGCTGCGCATGAAGCTTCGCTTCATAAACACTTGCCTCACCCATGTGCGCTTCGCTCCGGCCATCCATGGCCTCCGAGATTCCAGGAAAGGATATCCGGCCCTCTTAACGCATACTTGGGCGCAGGCCGCTATTAAGCCTGCACTTAATCGGTAAGTTTGTGCTGAATATGCCAGCAGCGGTGAATCTTCTGGTTGCGCTGAAAATCCTTGTCCAGGGTGCTCGCCGTAACCTCTTTGACTTCAAACTCTGCCTCAAGATCTTCGTCCAGTTTGAACTTCCGGAAGTTGTTGGAGAATATCAACAGGCCGTCACTGGATAACCGCTCCATACACTGACGAACCATGGTGCCGTGATCCCGCTGGATATCGAGAACACCAGCCATTCTCGCTGAGTTGGAGAACGTGGGCGGGTCCATGAAGATCAGGTCGAAGGTCTGGTTGGCGGTTTTGCGGTCCGCCAGCCAGGACAGGCAATCCGCCTGCTCTACCACGTGCTTGCGCGGGTCGGCGCCGTTCAGGGCGAGGTTGTCCTGGGCCCAGCTCACGTAGGTTTTCGACATATCCAGGCTCAGGGACCGGCTGGCGCCGCCAACGGCTGCGTGTACCGTGGCTGCGCCGGTGTAGGAGAACAGGTTCAGAAAGCGTTTGCCACGGGCATGCTGCTGAATCCAGTGGCGCACCGGGCGGTGATCCAGGAACAGGCCGGTGTCGAGGTAGTCTTTCAGGTTTACCTTCAGGGTGCAGCCGTGTTCGTCCACGTTGAAGTATTCGCCGGTTGCGGCCTGTTTCTCATACTGTTTGGTGCCGGTTTGACGCTGGCGTTGTTTACACACCAGATTCTCGGGGGCAACGTCCAGCACTTCCGGTATGACCGCCAGAGCCTCGGCCAGACGTTCCCGGGCGGCTTTTTCATCGATAGACTTCGGGGCCAGGTACTCCTGCACGTGCACCCTGCCATCGTATAGGTCGATGGCCAACGCGTATTCAGGCATATCGGCATCGTAAAGCCGGTAGCAGCTGACATTCTGCTTCCGCGCCCACTGGCCGATGGCTTTCAGGTTCTTCTTCAGGCGATTGCGTAGCATGTCTGCCCGCTCGGGGTTGGCGATGCGTGGCATAACCTGCCCGGGCGCAGCCGGGTCTCGCGGTGTTCGGGCGTTTTCAGGCTGCACCTCGAACAACAACAGCTGCGCTGGCAACTTGCCATTAAACAATTTATATTGCTTGAAGCTTCGCAGGCCAATGGATTTACCGAATTCCGGTGCACCGGTGAACACGGCCAGGCGCCACCCCGGCAGTTCACGCAAGACGGTTTCACCGAGGGTTTGATAAAGCGCGGCCAGCTCTTTGCGCTCGCTCAGGCGTTCACCATAGGGAGGATTGGTCAGCACCAGGCCCTTATCCGCCCAGTCCGGCTGCCGCTCAAACGCCGATACCGGCCGGGGCTCTACGCTTACGATGTTGTCCAGACCAGCCCGGCGCAGGTTGTTGCGGGCCGTGTCGATCACCCGGTCGTCCTGATCGAAACCGGCAAACGCCGGTATGCGCTTGTTTTTGCCTTCATGTGCGCGGCGCTCGACTTCCTGGCGCAATGCCAGCCAAAGTTCCGGCTGATGGCCTGGCCATTTTTCAAAACCAAAACGCTCAATCTTCCGGCCCGGCGCAATGTCCAGCGCCATCAACGCTGCTTCAATCACCAGCGTTCCGGAGCCACACATGGGATCAACAAAGTCGCCGCCGGCGGCGGCAATTTCCGGCCATCCGGCCCGCATCAGCAACGCGGCCGCGAGGTTTTCCTTCAACGGCGCAAGGCCCTGTTCAGTGCGGTATCCCCGCATGTGCAGGCTATGCCCGCTAAGGTCCAGCCCAACCGACAGCCGCCCTCGGTTCAGACGGGCAGAGATGGTGACATCCGGATCTTTTGGTGCGACCGAGGGCCGCGGCAGGCCTGCGCCCCGAATGCTGTCTACGATACCGTCTTTGACTTTCTGGGCACCGAACTGTGTGTTCCGAATTTCTTCGTTCTGCCCCAGGAAAGTCACTCGAAAGCTGCCGTTGACGGGAATGTGCGATTGCCAGTCCAGAGACACCACGCCCTCATAAAGTTCGTCAGCACTACGGGCATCCACCTCAGCAATGTGCAGGATGACCCGATTGGCCAGCCGGGACCACAAACAGGCGCGATATCCGGCTTCCAGCTCCCCTTCTACCCAGACGCCCGCCGGCGCGTTGCGCACTTGAGCCAGGCCAAAGCTTTCCA
Source organism: Marinobacter sp. GH_1 (assembly GCF_048595985.1). Classification (NCBI taxonomy): domain Bacteria; kingdom Pseudomonadati; phylum Pseudomonadota; class Gammaproteobacteria; order Pseudomonadales; family Marinobacteraceae; genus Marinobacter; species Marinobacter sp. GH_1. The sequence goes on from NZ_CP184460.1 coordinate 2,487,737, forward strand.
GCTCATCGGCCAGGAGATACTCAACACCCTTGGGGCAGGTTACGAAAAAGACATGCTTGGACAAAATCAACTCCTGGTTTTCTGGATAGAGCCGGTAAGCCGCCGGAATAGCAGCAAAACCCGAATTCGGGCCGTCATCGTTATTTCACAAACCTATAAGAAAAGCTTCATATAGATGAAATAAATAGTGTACATCCGCGCAAGGTTCGTCTTACCTTGTAGTTGACGCGTCGTTCTGGAAGCCAACATAACCGTGCTTCCGTTAACAGGATCCTGACTGCTCTGGCCGGAACTGGCAATAGTGGGTTATCCCGGATGGGTGCCTTCTTTACCATGGCCACGGCAGATGTGTACACGCTTGTTCTGTTAATCCATCAGTGAGGAACGGCATGAAAAGACAGAAGAGAGACATGTACGCTCGTGCATTCAAGCGGGGTTATCTCGCTGGCGTGTCCGGCAAATCCAAAGACAGCTGCCCGTTAGACCAAGCAGAGGTACGCCAGGAATGGCTGAACGGGTGGCGAGAAGGCCGCACAGATAACTGGGAGGGCATGACCGGCGTCTCCGGCATCCACAAACTTGCCAACGTAACCGCAACGTGACCGCGGTGTTGGCATACCCCGTTTAACCTGATCTCTTTTAGTTGTAGCTACACCACAATCTGACGCAGTAACCAGAGCAACCAAAACGGGGCCTCCCGCCCCGTACCATGCGAAGAAGCGCTACGGGGTTCGTTCCCCGCAAGGGCCCGCTCAGCGGGCCCACCTTCTTTCTGGCCTCACTACTTATGCTGTTCTTTCCTGATCGCTTCTACTGCTTCGTTAATCAAAGCTGGGCCTTTGTAAATAAAGCCGGTGTAGATTTGCACCAGTTTCGCCCCTGCCCGGATTTTCTCGGCCGCACTCTCGCCATCAGTGATACCGCCAACGCCAATAATCGGTATTCTGTCCCCCAACTCGGCGTACAACCCCTGAATAACCCGTAAAGACGCCTCGCGCACCGGTGCACCACTCAAACCGCCAGCTTCCTGCTCGTGCTTGTGTCCTTGAACCGCTTCCCGGCTGATAGTGGTGTTTGTGGCAATCACACCATCCAGGCCCGCCTCGAGTAATGCCCCGGCGACAAAGCGAATGCCTGCATCATCCATATCCGGGGCAATCTTCACAGCCACCGGTACATAACGACCAATATTTTTCTCGCAGATCGCCTGTTCGTCTTTGATCGCGTGCAGTAGCTGCTTCAACGAGTCGCCGAACTGCAGATCACGCAGCCCCGGGGTATTTGGCGACGACACGTTTACCGTGATGTAGTCGGCATGGGGGTAAACTGCGGCGATACCCTTACGGTAGTCCTGTTCGGACTGCTCGTTCGGGGTATCTTTGTTCTTGCCCACGTTAATGCCCAGGATACCGCGATAACGACGCTTCTCAACATTGCTCACCAGATGACCAAGGCCTTCATTATTAAAGCCCATGCGGTTGATGATGGCCTGGTGTTCGGGCAGGCGGAACATCCGCGGCTTGGGGTTGCCCGGCTGTGCCAGGGGTGTGACGGTGCCCACTTCAATGAACCCGAAACCCAGGGTTCCCAGGGCATCCAGGTGGTCAGCATTTTTGTCCAGGCCGGCGGCCAGGCCTACCGGATTGGGGAACTCCAGCCCCATGACATTAACCGGGCACGGCTCCGGGCGCTTTGAAACAATATTTATAATGCCGGTTTTGTAGGCCAGATCCAGCCCCCTGAGGGCAGCATTATGGGCCTGTTCCGGGGGCAGCCGGAAAAGTAAATTACGTAGCATGCTGTACATCTTGGAGCTCCTTGCCGAGGGGTGGCCGGAGTATACCGGAAGTTTTCCACACCATCCTCCCGAACCTTCAATACAACGTAAAAGCCCATGCCTCAGCGGCTGGCGGGGCTTTTCCACGGAATCTGTGGATAACTCTGTTGAAAATGTCGGGGCAAGCGTCTCGACCCCTTGATAACTGCGCCAGCCTACAAATTGATCATTTTTTGATCAGTTAAATTTCAACTAAAAATCAATGACTTAAAAAGACAAAATAACCATTTGACGACTTTAGTTACAAAGTGGTAGTGGGTAACGACTTTGTCATCATGTGCATAAATCGACCTGCGTTTCCCGATTAATTCTCCCCAAATTTTCCATTCCTGCCGCTATACTGGCTACCAACAGAATGATCGGAGCCTGAGCCATGGATCAGCCCCCAAAGGCCCATCTACGGACTGACAAGGACTTGCAACAGGAAAAACACGCCGCCTCCCGGGTCACCATTATTGGCATGGTCCTGGATGCAGTCCTTGGTGTGATAAAAATTATTGGCGGCACTCTTTTTCATTCCCACGCCCTGGTGGTGGATGGCATCCACTCTTTTACCGACGTTGTCTCCGACTGGGTTGTTCTCGCAGTGATGCGACTGTCCCGTAAAGGTCCGGATGATGACCACCCCTACGGACATCAGCGCATCGAGACGCTCGGCACACTTTTGCTGGGGAGCATACTGATTGCCGTGGGCGCAGCCCTTGCCTGGGAGAACATTCTGCGCCTGGTCTCCGGAGAGGATCTCGCGGTACCGGGCTGGCCGGTTCTGGTTGCTGCGGGGATATCGGTCGCCTCCAAGGAATGGATCTACCGTTATACCCGCCATGTGGGCATCAAAATTCGATCCGACCTGCTGATCGCAAACGCCTGGCACAGCCGGACAGACGCATTTTCATCGGTCGTTGTTCTGGTTTCCACTGTCGGTGCAATGGTCGGATATGTTTGGCTGGATACCCTTGCCGCTGTGGTTATCTCCGGCATCATTATTCATATTGGCTGGAAATTCACCTGGGACAGCGTCAAGGAACTCGTCGACACCGGACTGTCTGCGGAAGATACCCGGGTGTTGCGAGCCATTGCCATGGACACAGACGGCGTGCGTAATGTTCACGAGCTACGCAGCCGGCGTATGGGTCACGACATACTACTGGATGTCCACCTGGTTGTTCGGCCTGAGATAAGCGTTTCTGAGGGACACCAGATCGGCATGAAGGTGGTTTCCGGCATGAGGGACGCCATCGATAATATCCGGGACATCAACTTTCATATCGATGCCGAGAACGACGAACACACACCGCATCAGACCGACCCACACTTACCCAGCCGCGAGGATATCCGCCACCTGCTGTCGCAGCAGCTCGGTGAGCTGCCACCACATAGCCGGCTGAGACTGCATTACCTCAAAAACCGGGTTCATATCGAAGTCTTCCTGGACGAACAGCATCCCGCACCCGCGTTGACCACCGAAAGCGTCCGGGAGGTGCTGGCACCCTATCCCTGGTTTGGTTCAGTCCGGGTTTGGGTGTCTGCAAGCTGATCAAGCGCCGGTATTACCGGCGCCGGTTTTCTTCCATGCGGGACAGGAACTCCTGCATTACCAGGGTATAAAGCTCGCCGCCCAGGAATTTGTCTTCCACACCGGAATCGATGCTGGGGTTGTCGTTTACCTCAATGACGGCCACCCGGTTGCCGGCCTGTTTGATGTCCACCCCATACAGTCCATTACCGATCAGTCGGGTGGAGTTCAGCGCCGCCTGGATGACATTCCGGGGCACCTCATAGGTGGGCATGGTTTCAAACCCGCCGCTTTCCACCGCCGCGCCACCGTGTTGGTAGATCTGCCAATGCCCCTTCACCATCATGTATTTGCAGGCATAGATGGCGCGGCCGCCCAACACACCAATGCGCCAGTCGTAATCGGTGTAGAAATACTCCTGGGCCAACACCAGTGCTGATTGCTTGAACAGCTCTTTAAGGCCCGCCCTCAGCTCTTTCTCATCCTTGGCTTTGGCCACGCCCCTTGAGAAGGCGCCGTCCGGAATCTTGATGACCACCGGGAAACCCAGCTCACTGACCACCTGATCAACCGCATCTTTCTGATCTTTGGACAGGATCAGTGTTTTTGGGGTTGGCACCTTGTTGTTCTTCAGCAGGTCCGCCAGGAACACCTTGTTGGTGCAACGCAGTATCGAGACCGGGTCATCAATAACCACCATACCTTCCGCCTCTGCCTTGCGGGCAAACCGGTAGGTGTGATGATCAATCGCGGTGGTTTCCCGAATGAACAGGCCATCGTATTCCGGCAACCGCATGTAGTCCCGACGGGTAATTCTTTCTACATTGATACCCAGCTTTCGCCCTGCCCGCTCAAATCTTTTTAGGGCGGCCTCATCACTCGGGGGCATTTCCTCTTCCGGGTTCACCAGCATGGCCAGATCAAAACGATAGCGCCGACGCGTTCTCGGCTTGCGCCAGATCATGCTACTGAAACGGTCGAGCGCCGCCGCAAACACATCCTGTTCGCGCTCATCCAGATCCGCCGGGGCGGCCGGTTTCATGGATTCGATCTGCCATTGCTTGCGGTGGCGGAACACCACTTCCAGAATTGGGCAGGGAAAGCGCTCAAACAAGGCCCGGGCTACCGGCTTGAGATCCGCATGCTCTGCCTGGCCAAAATAGGTGCGAATGCGCACTTCGTGGGTGGCATCCCGCTCATCAGTGGCCGGGTCAATTTCCCGGGCTTCCTGCTCCAGCCACTGAATGACACTGTGATCCAGCTCCTCCAGCTCCAGCGAGAACAAGCCCTTGCGGCTCAAATCGTTCAAGGTCATCACCGAGGGCACCACATGGTGGCCCCGGGCCTCTGCCAACAAAGAACAGTAATAACCCCGGCTCAGGTATTTCGCGCTCTGGCAAAGGTTGATCACACGCACCCGGCTATTGGCGGGGGCGGAAAAATTCAGATACTGATCAAAGGTCAGTACATCCTCGCTGGGGTAATAGGGTGACCAGTCTTTGGCACGGTCCACAACGATTAACAAACGGGACATTAAAGGCATTCCTCCCTGGAAGGTTCAGCCGGGTAATGGGCGCAACAATACGCCGCTGTGACGTCTGGTACAATCCAGGCTGGATGCGTGCTTTTACGCATGATCGCCTGCTATCGAAACCAACCTGTCTCTACCATAATAGCTGCGGTGGAAGTGCTCGCCAGCTTCTGCGATTTTCGCGACCGGGATTTGTTAACCATGCATGATGTTTTGCTTCGACAAGCAGTCGCCGACGATCTGACTGCCCTGGTGCAGTTGGAAAATCGTTGTTTTACCGATGACCGTATTTCCCGACGCAGTTTCCGACGGTTTTTGGAAATGCCACGGGACCGCCTGATAGTGGCGGAGCAAGGCTCCGAGCTGGTGGGCTATTGCCTGGTGTTGATGAATGCCGCCACCCGTCTGGCACGGATTTATTCAATCGCGGTATCGCCAACCGTGCGCGGCAGGGGCGTGGGCGAGCAATTGGTGCGGGAGGCAGAGAAGGAAGCCGTAGAAGCAGACCGCATCATCATGCGCCTGGAGGTTCGGGAAGATAACGCCGGTGCCATCAATCTATACAAACGATTGGGCTATCGCCAATTCGGTACCTACCGGGACTATTACGAAGACCATGGCGATGCCCTGCGCTTCGAACGGCGTATTCTTTATTACGAGCCTTCCCGGGAGTATCTCCCGGTACCCTATTACCCCCAAACCACCGAGTTTACCTGCGGCCCCTCTGCCCTGATCATGGCCATGGCTGCCCTGGACGAAGATCAGCAGCTGAACACCCTGGAAGAATTGAAGATATGGCGGGAGGCCACTACCATTTTCATGCTCGCCGGTCACGGTGGCTGCGGGCCCCATGGCCTGGCCTTGTCAGCCTGGCACCGAGGCTTTGAGGCCAGCGCCTGGATCAGTCAGGAAGGCGCCCTGTTTAAGGATACCGTGCGCAACGACGATAAAAAGCGGGTATTGGAACTGGTGCACGAAGGCTTCCTGCACGATATTGGCCAGACCGGCATCCAGCTGCACCATGACCCACTGACCCTGGAAGCCATGGAAGCCGCCCTGCACGAGGGCCGCATCCCGGTAATCCTGATCAGTACCTGGCAGCTCAACCGCAGTCGTGTACCCCACTGGGTGACCGTGTGCGCCATGGATGAAGAGTTTGTGTACCTGCACGACCCGGAGATCGATACTGACGTGGGCGAGACCGTCGCCGACAAACAATATTTGCCTGTCGACAAACGGGTATTTGGCAAGATGTCCAGCTACGGCCGCAACCAACCCTTGCAGGCGGCCGTGATCGTCGGGCCGAAACGGCCCTGATCAGCCGGTACGAATCGCCGCTTCCTTGAGTTCGGAGATCTGGTCCCGCAATCGCGCTGCAGTTTCGAAATCCAGGTCGGCGGCGGCCTTGTACATGTCATCCTCCAGGCGCGTCACTTCCTTGAGCAACTCTTCCGGAGAGCGCTTGCCTGCCTTGACCATATAGCCTTCCGCCTCTTCCGCGGCCTTCTGGCCCGGGCGTTCCGCCTTACGGCGACCGCGTCCACCGCCGGTGGCTCCCTCCATGACATCGGCGATCTTCTTGTTCAGGCCTTTCGGGGTAATACCGTGCTCTTCGTTATGGGCCGTCTGCTTCGCTCGCCGGCGTTCGGTTTCGTCAATGGCCCGCTGCATGGAACCGGTAATGCGGTCCCCGTACAAAATGGCTTTACCATTGAGGTTACGGGCGGCACGGCCAATGGTCTGGATTAACGAGCGTTCACTGCGCAGGAAGCCTTCCTTGTCTGCGTCCAGAATCGCCACCAGAGATACTTCCGGCATATCCAGGCCTTCCCGCAACAGGTTGATGCCCACCAGCACATCAAACTCGCCCCGGCGTAAATCCCGGATAATCTCAACACGCTCTACGGTGTCGATGTCTGAGTGCAGATACCGAACGCGAATGTCGTGTTCCATAAGGAAATCGGTAAGGTCTTCGGCCATGCGCTTGGTCAGGGTAGTGACCAGCACCCGCTCCTCCACCGCCACCCGTGCGTGGATTTCCGAGAGCAGGTCATCCACCTGGGTAGACGCTGGCCGCACCTCGATCACCGGGTCCAGCAGGCCGGTCGGCCGAACCACCTGCTCTACCACCTGGCCGGCGTGCTCCGCCTCATAGTTACCCGGCGTGGCCGACACGAAGATCATCTGGGGGGCAATCCGCTCCCACTCCTCAAACCGCATGGGCCGGTTATCCAGTGCCGACGGCAGCCTAAAACCATACTCAACCAGCGTTTCCTTCCGGGAACGGTCGCCCTTGTACATGGCGCCGATTTGCGGAATGGTCACGTGGGATTCGTCCACCACCAGCAAGGCGTTCGGCGGCAGATAATCAAACAGGGTGGGTGGCGGCTCACCGGGCGCCCGGCCGGACAGATAGCGGGAGTAGTTCTCGATGCCGTTGCAGTAACCCAGCTCCATCATCATTTCCATGTCGTAGCGGGTGCGCTCCTCAAGGCGCTGGGCCTCCACCAGCCGGTGGTTATCCCGCAACTGCTGCAAACGCACGTCCAGCTCCGCCCGGATATTCTCGACCGCATCCAGCACCTTCTGCCGGGGCGTCACATAGTGAGACTTCGGATAGATGGTTACCCGTGGCACACGGCGCAGTACCTCGCCGGTCAGCGGATCGAAGTAGCTGAGGTTCTCCACTTCATCGTCAAACAACTCGATACGAATGGCTTCCCGCTCCGATTCCGCCGGGAACACATCAATCACATCGCCCCGAACCCGGTAGTTGGCGCGGTGGAACTCTATGTCGTTACGGGTGTACTGGAGCTCTGCCAGTCGGCGCAGAATCGAGCGCTGGTCTATCTGATCACCCCGGTCCAGGTGCAGCATCATCTTCAGGTAGGATTCCGGGTCACCCAAACCGTAGATGGACGACACCGTCGCCACGATGATCGCATCCGGCCGTTCCAACAACGCCTTGGTGGCAGACAAACGCATTTGTTCAATGTGTTCGTTGATGGAGGCATCTTTCTCGATGAAGGTATCAGACGACGGCACATAGGCTTCCGGCTGGTAGTAATCGTAGTAAGACACGAAATACTCCACCGCGTTATCCGGAAAGAACTCCTTGAACTCGCCGTACAGCTGCGCCGCCAGGGTCTTGTTATGGGCCATGATGATGGTGGGCCGCTGCACGTCCTGGATCACATTGGCAATGGTGAACGTCTTGCCTGAGCCGGTCACCCCCAGCAACGTCTGGTGTGCCAGCCCGGAATGAATGCCATCCACCAGGCCGGCGATGGCCTTGGGCTGGTCACCGGCCGGCTGATATGGGGAATCAACTCGGAACACACCTTCACGGGAAGCGCTGGATGCTTTACTGGCCATAACTGGCGATTAACCTCCGGGTTCGGCGCCGGCCGCTATACGGCACAACCCCTACAAGAAATTTAGTGTTCTGGCTGCTTCATGATACCATCTGTGCGATCGACGGCTGGGAGAAAAACAGCCAGCACCTTTGGCTCCATAGTTGCCCGGCCGATCGCAGCCCATAAGACGCAGCTTTAAGGAGCTCAAGTTTGGACCTTCAACTTTCCAGCCGAGTACAGGCGATCAAGCCTTCCCCCACCCTCGCAGTCACCAACAAAGCCGCAGAACTCCGCGCGGCCGGCCAGGATATCATTGGCCTGGGTGCTGGCGAGCCGGACTTCGACACCCCCGAGCACATCAAACAGGCAGCCATTGAAGCCATTAACAACGGCCAGACCAAGTACACCGCCGTTGATGGTACGCCGGCCCTGAAGAAAGCGATTATTGCGAAGTTCAAACGGGACAACGGCCTGGAATATGAAGCCAACCAGATCCTGGTAAGCAGTGGTGGCAAACAGAGCTTTTTCAACCTTGCCCTGGCCACATTGAACCCGGGGGACGAAGCCATTATCCCTGCGCCTTACTGGGTTTCCTACCCGGACATGGTGCTGGTGGCTGAAGGCAAGCCGGTGATTATCGAAACCTCTGCCGAGACCCGCTTCAAGATCACCCCCGAGCAGCTGGAAAGCGCTATTACCGAGCGTACCCGCCTGTTTGTGATCAACAGCCCGTCCAACCCCAGCGGCATGGCTTACACCCTGGAAGAGCTGCAGGCGATTGGCGAGGTGCTGAAAAAGCACCCGAATATCATGATTGCCACCGACGACATGTACGAGCCGATCCTGTGGACTGGCAAACCGTTCTGCAACATCCTGAACGCCTGCCCGGAGCTGTATGACCGTACCTTCGTACTGAACGGTGTGTCCAAGGCCTACTCCATGACTGGCTGGCGCATCGGCTACGCCGCAGGCCCGGCGAAGATCATCGGCGCCATGAAGAAAATCCAGTCCCAGAGCACCTCCAACCCGGCCTCTATCTCCCAGGCCGCCGCCCAGGCAGCCCTGGACGGCCCGCAGGAGTGTGTGGGCGAGATGGTCAAGGCGTTCAAGGAACGCCACGACTGGCTGGTAGCCGCCCTGAACAAGTTGCCTGGCGTTGAATGCCTGAATGGTGACGGCACCTTCTATGTGTTCCCAAGCTTCCAGGGCGCAATCGATGCCACTGACGGCGTGAACACAGACGTTGAGTTTGCCGAGAAGCTGCTGACCGAAGCGGGCGTTGCCCTGGTTCCGGGTTCTGCCTTCGGCAGCCCGGGCCACATGCGTCTGAGCTTTGCGACCAGCATGGATAACCTGCAGAAGGCGGTTGAGCGTTTGCAGAAGGCGCTTGGCTAAAAATTTTTAGTCAGAGGGTTGACGAGGCGGTATAGCCAACTTAATATACGCGCCTCGTCACATGACGACGTTCCCCGATAGCTCAGTTGGTAGAGCAACGGACTGTTAATCCGTTTGTCCCTGGTTCGAGCCCAGGTCGGGGAGCCACTATTCCGAAAGCCCGCTAGTTCTTTGAATTAGCGGGCTTTTTCGTTTGCTCTCGCTTGTTTCTATTGCCTGCAACTTTTGGCGGTTTGCCTGACTCCTGCCCCAGCCTTTGAGTTTAGCGGGTGGGAACGGATGGATACCCCTCCCGAAAAACGCTACGAGCACATCCATGTGCGCTTCGCTCCGGCCATCCATGGCCTACGAGATTTTCGGGAGGGGTATCCATCCGTTCCTTTTTATGCTCGGTGGCATAGTCCGGTTGTTTAGTGACTGTCCAGTCGAAATCTTATGAGCTCTGACAGGCTGCATTCCACAGTGCTAGGCATCTACGTGACTATTCTTGCGCTGCCTGAACGGCAGTGTGGGACGGCCTTTCCAAAAATCTCGGAGGCCATGGATGGCCGGAGCGAAGCGCACATGGATGTGCTCGTAGCGTTTTTTGGAAAGGCCGTCCCACACTGCAGCCCCGCCAAAACAAGCAGGCTAGGGCCACAGCTCAACCACCCGAACAAGGTCAGACCGAGATCACCTCAGCGTGAATGGCCTCAAGGGCAGCCAGAGGGTCGGGCGCCTGGGTGATGGGACGGCCGATGACGAGGTAGTCAGAGCCGGCTTTGAGGGCATCGGTTGGGGTCATGATGCGCTGTTGGTCACCTTTATCGGCGGTCAACGGGCGGATTCCCGGGGTGATTAGCTGGAACTCGGCGCCCTGCTCTGTTTTCAGTCTGGGGGCCTCCTGGGCGGAGCAGACGACGCCGTCCAGGCCGCAGTTTCTGGTCAGGGTGGCCAAGCGGGAAACGTGGGCCTCTGCGGAACCGGTGATGCCGATACCGGCCAGATCCGCATCGGACATACTGGTCAGCACCGTGACGGCGATCAGCAGCGGCTTATCTGCCCCGAACGACTCCAGGCGCTCGCGGCAGGCAACCATCATTTTCTCACCACCCGAGGCATGCACATTCACCATCCACACACCCAGATCCGCCGCTGCGGCAACCGCCGCGGAAGTGGTGTTCGGGATGTCGTGGAATTTCAAATCCAGGAACACGTCAAAGCCCCTGCCCTGCAGTGATTTGACCAATTCCGGGCCGGAACGGGTGAACAACTCTTTGCCTACTTTCAACCGGCATTTGGCCGGGTCCAGCTGATCAGCCAGCGCCAGGGCCGGGTTCTGGGAGGGGAAGTCCAGGGCAACGATGATTTTCGGGTCATTAAGGTTTTGCACGGTCAGGTTCCGGTTAAAAAGGTTAAAACATTATTCGGCTTCAACGCCCTGGATGGGACGCACCGTTTCCCACTGCTTACAGCTGGGGCAAAGCCAGTGAAGCTGCTGGCCTGAGAAACCGCAACTGACGCAACGGTAAACCGGCCGGTTGGCGAGAATCAGGTGGCCAATACGGCTGACAAGGCGGCCTTCGTCTGTGGTCATGCCTTTTTCATAGCCGGCCATTTCCACAAGCCGGAGCAGGCCACGAACAGAAGGCCGAATTTCCAGCTCCTGCCGGAGCAGATCAATAGCAGCGGGGCGACCAAAGGAACGCTCCACCGACTCCACCAGCGCCAGCAACAAACTGGTACTCGGATACTGTTCATAGAGTTTGCGGAGTTTTTTGACCAGCCTGCCTACATCACCGTGTTCCCGCTCGAGCTTCATCAGGCGGTCGATGGCCTCCGGACCAAACTCCGGGTTCTGTTCAAACACCTTCAGGCTTTGATTGCCGGCTTCGCGGAAGTTGCCCTGGCGGATCTGCTGTTTCATCAGCAACAAGGTTGCGCGAACACAGGAGCGGTCGTAGTCGAGGGCTTCCTTGGCCAGTTTCTGGGCAGTCCAGCGATCGTCTTTGGCCAGGGCCGCATCGGACAACTCGCAAGTAATGTACGCCAGTGTTTTGACCATCGCAGGATCTGCGTCGCTACGGGTAAGGGTCTGTGCCACCTGGGCAGCCTTTTCCCACTCCCGCTCCTGCTGATACAGCTCGATCAAGGCCGTAGCAGCGCGGCGGCCGTACTCCCGGTCTCCCATCAACTGATGCAGCAGGGCTTCCGCCCGATCGTGCAGGCCGGCATTGAGATAATCCATTGCCAGTTCCAGGGTAACCTGGGGCGTATAGCGCGCCGGCAGTTCGGGCCGGGCCAGCAGGTTTTGGTGGATCAGAATGGCGCGATCGGTTTCGCCCTTATTGCGAAAATGGCTCCCGATGGACAGATGCAGGCTAACGGTATCTTTATTGACGGCCAGGGACTGCACAAAGTTGTCGACGGCCTGGTCAGAGTAGTTGGTAAACAGGAATTGCAGACGGTCGCGAACGGAATCTTCATCGGAAATGGCCCGGGAGCGGCGCTTGCCCTGGCTACCAAACCTGCCGACCACCCAGCCGGCAGCGACCGCTACCGTCAGAAGCAGCCACTGTAGAACTATTTCCATCAAATTGCCCGGTCGTTCTGTGCCCTGGATTTCTCTAATGCGTGCTCAGCACGCTCGAGTCTTTTCTTGAGAGTCCGCCGGGACACCGACGTACGGAATGTAGCAAGTAAGGTAATCAACACCCCCACAAGGGCGCCAATCACAAACGACATGATAATCCAGACGGCAACACCATGGGGCTGCGTTTCAAACAACAGGAAGTTGAGCGAAACGGCCATCTGATTGTTCAGAGAAAACACCAGCGCCAGGAGTATCAGAACCAGAACCAGAACGGTGATTAGGATCTTCTGCAGTCCTGCCATGTCAATATCTCTCCAGACGGGCGCCAGGCCCGATAGTGCGGTGTTCCATCAGCATTGCCTGGAACCGGGTTTAAAAACCCTTCTTCAAGCTGTCATTCACCTGCTCACGCAATTCTTTGCCGGGCTTGAAGTGCGGAACATACTTGGCAGGCAGTTGCACCGCTTCACCAGTTTTCGGATTACGCCCGGTTCGGGCTGCCCGGTGGTGCAGGGAAAAGCTGCCAAATCCCCTGATTTCAATACGCTGACCATCGGCAAGGGCCTGAGACATATGCTCGATGATGGTCTTAACCGCTAACTCCACATCCTTGACGGAGAGCTGTGTTTGCTTTGAGGCAATCAGTTCAACCAGTTCGGACTTCGTCATGAGGCGTTTCCCTCTGTCATTATTATTCCGCAGTCAATTACCGGGTCCCAGTGCCTCTAGTTTAGCCAAACCAGAAAAAAACACAAAAAAAACGGGCTCTTAGAGCCCGTTTTTTTGATGCCAACCGGAAAATTAATCCTTATTGGCGTTTTGCTGCTGCATCTGCTCTTTGATCAGATCACCGATGGTGGTCGCACCAGAGGATTCTGCAGTTTTGCTACGTACGTTTTCCAGAGCCTGCTTGTCGTCTTCAACGTCTTTGGACTTGACAGACAGGTTGATTACGCGGTTCTTGCGATCGATGCTGATGATCTTCGCTTCAACTTCTTCGCCTTCTTTCAGAACGTTACGCGCGTCTTCAACGCGGTCACGGCTGATTTCAGAAGCCTTCAGTACCGCCTCAACTTCCTCGTTCAGGGCAATGGTAGCGCCTTTGGCGTCTACTGCAGAAACAGTACCCTTAACGATGGAGCCCTTGTCGTTCAGTTGAACGAACTCGGCGAACGGATCGCTTTCCAGTTGCTTGATACCCAGGGAGATGCGCTCGCGCTCTGGATCAACAGACAGGATAACGGTTTCAACTTCGTCGCCTTTCTTGTACTCGCGAACGGCTTCTTCGCCAGTCTCGTTCCAGCTGATGTCAGACAGGTGAACCAGACCGTCGATGCCACCGTCCAGGCCGATGAAGATACCGAAGTCAGTGATTGACTTGATCTTACCGGAGATACGGTCGCCCTTGTTGAACTTGCCGGAGAAGTCTTCCCACGGGTTGGCAACGCACTGCTTGATGCCCAGGGAAATACGACGACGCTCTTCGTCGATATCCAGGATCATCACTTCAACTTCGTCGCCTACCTGAACAACCTTGGACGGATGGATGTTCTTGTTGGTCCAATCCATTTCGGATACGTGAACCAGACCTTCAACACCCTCTTCCAGCTCGGCAAAGCAGCCGTAGTCAGTCAGGTTGGTGACGCGTGCAGTAACCTTGGCACCTTCAGGGTAACGGGCCTTGATTTCTACCCACGGATCTTCACCCAGCTGCTTCAGACCCAGAGATACGCGGTTACGCTCGCGATCAAACTTCAGGACCTTAACATTGATTTCGTCGCCCACATTCACGATTTCGCTCGGATGCTTGATGCGCTTCCAGGCCATATCGGTGATGTGCAGCAGGCCGTCAACACCGCCCAGATCTACGAACGCGCCGTAGTCGGTCAGGTTCTTGACGATACCCTTGATTTCCAGACCTTCGGTCAGGGTTTCCAGCAGAGCTTCGCGCTGCTCGCTGTTTTCAGCTTCCAGAACGGCGCGGCGGGAAACAACCACGTTGTTACGCTTCTGGTCCAGCTTGATAACCTTGAATTCGAGTTCTTTGTTCTCCAGGTGCGCAGTGTCGCGAACCGGACGAACGTCTACCAGGGAACCCGGCAGGAAGGCACGGATGCCAGCCAGATCAACAGTGAAACCACCCTTGACCTTGCCATTGATAATACCCTTGACCACTTCTTCCGCTTCGAAGGACTTCTCAAGTACCTTCCAGGCTTCAGCGCGCTTGGCCTTCTCACGGGACAGACGGGTTTCACCGAAACCGTCTTCAACTGCATCGAGAGCCACATCGACAACGTCGCCGATAGCTACTTCCAACTCGCCTTTTTCGTTCAGGAACTGGGAGGCGGGGATAACGCCTTCGGACTTCAGTCCGGCGTTAACGGTGACCCAGTCGTTATCGACGTCTACAACGGTTCCCTGAACAATGGAACCTGGTTGCATATCGATTTCTTTCAAACTTTCTTCGAAAAGATCCGCAAAGCTCTCGCTCATTATGTGCCCTATATGATCAACGCAAGTGTGCTCCGTGCCGCCAGCAACACGGTCTGTTAACGATTTCCGGAATCAGCCAGCGGCTGGCAATTTAGCGCTGTTTCCGGCATTCCAACAACAAAAAGGTGTAGTCAGGCCTGACCTGCTGCGGCCATACACCTGTCTAACACCTCTTCTATACTCAAACCCGTAGAATCAATGACTTGCGCATCATCTGCAGGCTTGAGAGGGGCCGCTGACCGGTTCATATCCCGATCGTCACGCACCCGTATCTCTTCCAAAAGGGCGTCAATGTTAACATCGACCCCTGCTTGCTTCAACTGATTATAACGGCGCCGCGCCCGCTCCTCGGCACTGGCGGTCAGGAATATCTTTACCGGCGCATCGGGGAAAACCACCGTTCCCATATCCCGACCATCTGCCACCAGCCCGGGCAGCTGCCGAAAATCCCGCTGGCGTTGCAACAGCGCATCCCGCACCGGCTGTATCACCGCCACCTTTGAGGCATTGTCGCCACAGGTTTCAGTGCGGATTTCCGAGGTTACGTCCTCACCTGCCAGCACCACCTTTACCGGGTGGCCTTCGCCGGTGGGCTCGAAAGCCACATCCAGGGTGGCCGCCACCTTTACCAGACCGGCTTCGTCATTCAATGCCACGCCCTGTCGCATAGCCGCCAATGCCGTCAACCGATAAAGCGCCCCGCTGTCGAGCAGATGCCAGCCAAGCTTTCTGGCCAGCATCTGAGTGATGGTACCTTTACCGGAACCTCCGGGACCATCAACGGCGATTACCGGTGCCTTGCTTTGGGTCATTAAAACTCGCCTTCTGTACTGATTTGAATGCCAGTCTGTTTGGCCAGGTCAACAAAGCCCGGGAACGACGTAGCCACATTTGCACAATCGTTGATGCGGATAGGGCCAGTGGCTCGCAGAGAGGCAACGGCGAACGACATGGAGATCCGGTGATCTTCATGGCTTTCAACCGTGCCGCCACCAATGGTCTGGCCGCCCTCGATGACAATACCATCCGGAGTAACCGTGGTTTCAACGCCCAGAGCCGCAAGCCCGTCCGCCATGACCTGAATCCGGTCACTTTCTTTTACCCGAAGCTCTTCTGCCCCACGCAACACGGTGCGGCCCTTGGCGCAGGTTGCAGCAATAAACAGCACCGGGAATTCGTCGATCGCCAGCGGCACCTGGTCTTCCGGAATATCAATCCCGCGCAGCTCTGCGGACCGAACGCGCAGGTCAGCCACAGGCTCACCGCCAATCACCCGCTCTTCGAGTACCTCAATGTTGGCACCCATCTGGCGAAGGATATTGATCACCCCTACCCGTGTCGGGTTCATGCCAACATGGCGCAGGGTCAGGTCGGAATCCGGTGCGATACTCGCCGCCACCAGGAAGAATGCCGCCGAGGAAATATCCGCCGGCACGTCAATGGCGCAGGCAGTCAGCTTGCCACCACCGGTGACGCTGGCTGTGGCTCCATCACGGTGAACGTGGTAACCGAAGCCCTCCAGCATTCGTTCGGTATGGTCACGGGTCGGTGCGGGTTCAGTTACCGACGTCACGCCTTCGGCGTACAGGCCCGCCAGTAGCAGGCAGGACTTGACCTGGGCACTGGCAACCGGCATTTCATAGTGGATACCGGTCAACGGGTTACCGCCGCGGATCCTGAGCGGTGGGCGACCACCCTCGGCGGTATCAATCACCGCACCCATCGCACGCAGCGGGTCAGCAACCCGGCCCATTGGGCGCTTGGACAAGCTGGCATCGCCGGTTAACTCGGAGTCAAACGGCTGCGCCGCCAGCAGGCCAGAGAACAGGCGCATAGCCGTACCGGAGTTACCCAGGTACAGAGGGCCGCGCGGTGCCTGGAGCCCGTGCATACCCACGCCATGAATGCGCACGAAGCCGTCTTCCGGGCCCTCAATGGTTACGCCCATATCCCTGAATGCCTGCAAGGTGGCCAGGCTGTCCTCACCTTCCAGAAAGCCCTTCACCTCGGTAATACCTTCGGCCAGGGCACCCAGCATGATCGACCGGTGCGACATGGATTTGTCACCCGGAACCCGAATGTCACCCCGAACGGAACCGCCGGGCTGCATAGAAAAAATAACCTGCTTGTCGGTATTGTTAGTCACGTAAGCCTGTCCTGAAAGCATCTTCGAAAAATGTTCCCGCGCCGCTTTGGCGCGACTGAAAACCCGCAGCAGGGTTGCGCCATCGCCATTGGCAATGGCCGCCCTGAGCTGATCCAGGTCTTGGGTAAAATGGTCAATCACGCGCAACACGGCATCGCGGTTTGACAAAAAAATGTCATGCCACATTACCGGATCACTGGCGGCAATGCGGGTGAAGTCCCGGAAGCCACCGGCGGCGTACCGGAAAATGTCCATATTCTCGTCTTCGCCCGCCAGGGTGTCCACCAGGGAAAAAGCAATGAGATGGGGCAAATGACTGGTGGCCGCCAACACTTCGTCGTGATACGCCACCGACATGGTCAGGACCGTTGCACCGGTGCCCTCCCACAGCGCCGTAAGCCCTGAAAGCGCCGCCGCATCGGCATCGTCGGCCGGGGTCAGAATGACTTTGTGATTGGCGAACAGGTCCGGGTTGGCCGCCCGGATACCACTTTTCTCCGAGCCGGCAATCGGATGCCCAGGGATCACTCTTGGCGACAGGCTGCCGAATACGGCTTTAACATCTGCGACGAAACTGGACTTGGTGCTGCCGACATCGGTCAACACTGCGTCACTCGCCAGCCAGGGTCTTATCTGTTCAAGCACCACCCGCGTTGCCCGCACCGGCACGGCCAGGACCACCAGATCACTGCCTCGCACCGCCTGTTCCAGGGTGGTCGCTGCCTGGTCAATAACACCGAGGTCCACGCCCAGTGCCGCGTCTTCCGGTTTTTGATCAAAGCCCACGACAACCCGCGCCAGGTTGTGGCTGCGAATGGCGCTGGCGAGGGAACCACCTATCAGCCCAAGGCCAATGACAGCAACACGCTGAAAAAGAGGCTGGTTATCAGCCACCTCAGCCCCCCTGCCCGGCAGCCGCCAGGGACTGGGACAAGGCATCCAGGAATCGCTCGTTTTCCTCTGGGAGCCCCACCGACACCCGCAGGTGAAGAGGCATGCCATAGCCGGCAATCGGGCGAACAATCACACCATGAGACAGCAGCGACTGATAGATTCCCTGGGCCTGATCACCCACTTCAACGGCAATAAAATTACCCGCAGATGGGATATAAGGCAGGCCTATTAATTCAAAGGCTTCCGATAGCTGACGCAGGCCAGCCGCATTCACTTCCCGGGAACGATTCAGATAGGCTTCATCCTGCAAAACCGCCGTGGCCGCCGCAAGGGCGACCGAGTCAACATTAAACGGCTGCCGCACCCGGTTCAGGATATCAGCAATGGCGGGCGAGCTTACGGCATAGCCAACCCGTAACGCGGCCAGACCCCAGGCTTTGGAGAAGGTGCGACAGACGATCAGGTTCGGATAACGTTCAAGTAGCTTGATGCCATCCGGGTATTCCTCGCCGGTCAGGTACTCGCAGTAGGCTTCATCCAAAACCACCAGCACCCGCTCCGGGATTTTATCCAGAAACGACTCAATGGCTCTGGCGGTATGTACGGTTCCGGTAGGATTGTTGGGGTTGGCCACGAACACCAACTTGGTACGTTCGGTCACCGCCGCCGCCATGGCATCCAGATCGTGCCCCCACTCTTTGGCGGGAACCGGCACCCCTTTGGCACCAATGGCCTGGGTAACGATGGGATAAACCGCAAAGGCATATTGGGAAAACACCACTTCACTCTCGGTGTCGGCAAAACAGCGGGCAATCACCTCGAGCACATCATTAGAGCCGTTACCCAAGGTAATCTGATCCATACCCACGCCGAACCGGTTGGCCAGTGCCTGTTTCAGCTCAAAGCCATTGCCATCAGGGTACAGGCAAAGTTCTTCCAGCGCTTTACGAGCGGCCGCCAGGGCCTTCTCACTGGGCCCCAGAGGGTTCTCGTTGCTGGCCAGCTTGATGATCTCCGCGGGATTCAACCCCAGTTCCCGGGCAAGCTCCTCAATGGGCTTACCGGGCTGATACGGAGACAGAGCCTGAACACCTTTTACCGCAAGACTCTGGTAATCCACTGCCATTCAACTTTCCTCCCGTTGAGGTCTGTTCAGGAATCAAAGCACGCCGATGGGATAGGAGCCCAGGCGCTTCAGCTCCACGGCTTCCTGGTCGATTTCTGACAACACTTTCTTTACCTGCTCATCTTCCACGTGCCCCTCGAAATCGATGTAGAACACATAGGCCCAGGTACCACTGGGCGACGGCCGGGTTTCGATGCGAGTCAAGCTGATGCCATGGCGATGGAAAGGCTCCAGCACCGCATACAGGGCGCCAGGTTTGTTGCGCATGGAAACCAGTACGGATGACTTGTCCTGGCCGCTGGCCGGCACCTCTTCGCGCCCGATAGTAAGGAAGCGGGTGGTGTTGTCCGGGCGGTCCTCAATGCTGCTGGACAGCTTTTCGAGGCCGTACAGCTCGGCGGCCATATCGCCGGCAATCGCGGCGGAGCCGGGCTCTTCCGCCGCACGGCGGGCTGCTTCCGCATTGCTGGAAACGGTGATGCGCTCAATGCCGTAGCGGTGCGTATCCAGCCACTGGCGGCACTGGGCAAACGACTGCTGATGGGAATAGATGCGGGTAATGTCCTGGTCTTTGTGTTTGGGCGAGACCAGCAAATGGTGGTGTATGCGCAGCTGCACTTCACCGCAAATCTTCAACGGCGAGGAAATAAACATATCCAGCGTGTGGTTGACCATGCCTTCGGTGGAGTTCTCCACCGGCACCACACCGTATTGGGCCGCACCGGATTCCACCTCACGGAACACTGCGTCAATGGCTGGCAGTGGAACGCTGATAACCGAATGGCCAAAGTGTTTGAGCGCCGCCGCCTGGGTAAAGGTGCCCAAGGGCCCCAGGAACGCGATGTGCATCGGTTTTTCCAGCGCCAGGCAGGCAGACATGATCTCTCGGAACAATCGGGCCATCTCTTCGGCCGGCAACGGCCCCGGGTTCTGCTCCTTGATGCGGCGCAGCACCTGGGCTTCCCGTTCGGGACGGTAGAAGAACACGTTCTGGCCAGGATTGGCAGCCATCTTCACATTGGCCACTTCCTGGGCACACTTGGCGCGAGCGCTGATCAACTGCATGATCTGTTGATCAAGGCTGTCTATTTCGTCCCGCAGTTCGCCCAGGCGGGTCTTCTCATCCGTCATGATCAGCCCCGCTCCTTCGCAAATTCCGCCATATAGTCAATCAACGCATCCACGCCCTCTTCCGGCATGGCGTTGTAGATACTGGCGCGCATACCACCCACAGAGCGGTGCCCCTGCAAGTTGAGCAACCGGCGCGCTTCTGCACCTTTCAGGAACTCACCATTGAGAGTATCGTCCGCCAGGGTAAACGGTATGTTCATCCAGGAACGGAAGCGCGGCTCAATGGGGTTGGCGTAGAAATCATTGGTGTCGATAAAGTCATACAACTTCCGGGCTTTACGGGCGTTGATTTCGCCCATGGCTTTCACGCCACCCTGCTCTTTCAGCCACTTGAACACCAGGCCAGACAGATACCAGGAATAGGTGGCCGGGGTGTTGTACATGGAGCCGTTATCCGCGATGACCTGATAGTTCATCATGGTCGGCGTTTCCTTACGAGCCTTACCCAGCAAGTCTTTGCGGATAATGACCACCACCAGGCCCGACGGCCCGATGTTCTTCTGGGCGCCAGCGTAAATCAGCCCGAACTTGTTGATATCCACCGGGCGTGACAGCATGGTGGACGACATATCCGCCACCAGCGGCACCCTGCCGCTGTCCGGAACGAAGTCGTATTCCAGGCCACCGATGGTTTCATTGGGGGTGTAGTGCAGGTAAGCGGCGTCGGCACTGGCATTCCAGCTAGACTGATCTGGAATGGTGGTAAACCCGCCATCCTCGGAGCTGGCCACCACATTCACGTTACCATAGCGCTTGGCCTCAGCAATGGCCTTTTTGGACCAGATACCGGTGTTCACGTAATCGGCCGAGGACTTGTCACCCAGCAGGTTCAGCGGAATGGTGGAGAACTGACTGGAAGCTCCACCCTGCATGAAGAGTACGGCGTAATCATCTGAAATGCCTGCAAGTTCCCGAAGGTCCTTCTCAGCCGCATCGGCAATGGCCACAAACTCGTCACTACGATGGCTCATTTCCATAACCGACATACCGGTGCCACGCCAATCCAGCATCTCGTCACGAGCCTGCTTCAGCACGGCTTCCGGCAAGGTGGCCGGACCGGCACAGAAATTAAACGCCCTGCTCATTCTTCGGTTTCCTCGCCTTCTACTTCGACGTCGTCGTCATCAGATTCTGCAATACGCTCCACACCCACCAGGCGTTCATCTTCCTGAGACAAGCGAATCAGGCGCACACCCTGGGTGTTCCGGCTGAGCACCGAAACTTCATCAGTGCGGGTACGCACCAGGGTGCCCTTGTCGGAGATCAGCATCATCTCGTCGCCTTCAAACAGCTGAAGCGCCGTGACCAAATTACCGTTACGCTCGGAGCACTGCATGGCGATAACGCCCTGGCTGCCACGGCTGTATGCCGGGAACTCATCAATGGCGGTACGCTTGCCGTAGCCGTGCTCACTGGCAGTAAGAATCACACCGCCTTCCTGTGGGATGATCAGGGACACCACATGGTGGCCTTCCGGCATCTTGATACCACGTACACCACGGGCGGTCCGGCTCATCGGGCGTACCTGCTCCTCTTGGAAACGAACGGCTTTGCCCGCAGTGGAAAACAGCATCACTTCGGCGGAACCATCGGTAATGGCCGCGCCAATCAGGGTATCGCCTTCGTCCAGGTTCAAAGCAATCAGACCACTGCTGCGCGGACGGGAGAAGTTCGGCAGCGGGGTTTTCTTGACCACACCGGCAGAGGTGGCCATCAGCACAAACTGATCTTCCGGGTAATCCCGCACCGGCAGGAACGTAGTGATACGTTCATCTTCTTCCAGCGGCAGAATGTTGACCATCGGCCGACCACGGGAACCACGGCTGCCCCGGGGAATCTCGAACACCCGCAACCAATACACTTTGCCACGGTTAGAGAAACACAAAATCGTATCGTGGGAGTTGGCCACCAGCAGCTTCTCGATGAAGTCTTCGTCTTTCATCGAGGTTGCCGCCTTGCCCCGGCCTCCACGGCGCTGGGCCTGGTAATCTTCCACGGCCTGGGTCTTGGCATAACCACTGTGGGAAATGGTGACCACCAGGTCTTCTTCATCAATCAGGTCCGCAATGGTCAGGTCGCGCTGCGAGCTGGTGATCTCGGTGCGGCGTTCGTCACCGAACTCGGCTACCACGGCTTCCAGCTCTTCACGGATGACCTGCATCAGGCGGTCCGGGTCTGCCAGAATTTCCAGCAGGCCGGCGATCTTCTCGAGGATATCCTTGTACTCGTTCTGGAGTTTTTCGGTTTCCAGACCGGTCAGGCGGTGCAGACGCATATCCAGAATAGCCTGGGTCTGCTCCGGAGACAGGTAATACAGGCCATCGCGGAGGCCGTAGATCTCCGGCAGATCGTCCGGGCGGCAGGCGTCTTCACCGGCACGCTCCAGCATGGCCAGAACATCACCCGGCACCCAGCCCTTGGACATCAGCTTTTCTTTGGCTTCCACAGAGCTCGGTGATGCCTTGATCAGCTCGATCATTTCATCGATGTTGGCCAGGGCAACCGTCAGACCTTCCAGGATATGGCCGCGCTCGCGGGCCTTGCGCAGCTCATAGATGGTTCGGCGCGTCACCACTTCACGGCGATGGCGAACGAACGCATCGAGCATTTCCTTCAGGTTCAGAATCTTCGGCTCGCCGTTGATCAGCGCTACCATGTTGATACCGAACACGGTTTGCAGCTGAGTGTGGGCGAACAGATTGTTCACGATCACTTCGGGGTTTTCACCACGGCGAAGCTCGATTACCACCCGGATGCCTTCCTTGTTGGATTCATCACGCAGCTCGGTGATGCCTTCCAGGCGCTTCTCTTTAACCAGTTCAGCAATCTTTTCGATCAACCGGGCCTTGTTCAGCTGGTACGGCAGTTCGGTGATGATGATGGCGTCACGATTGGTTTTCTTGTCGTGCTCAATCTCGTGGCGGGCGCGGATGTAAATGCGGCCACGACCAGTGCGGTAGGCTTCAACGATACCGGCACGGCCGTTGATGATGCCCTGGGTCGGGAAATCCGGGCCCGGAATGAACTCCATCAGCTCGTCGATGGACAGGTCCGGGTTATCAATCAGCGCCAGACAACCATTGACCACTTCGGTCAGGTTGTGGGGCGGAATGTTGGTCGCCATACCTACGGCAATACCGGAAGAACCATTGACCAGCAGGTTCGGTACACGGGTAGGCAGGACTTCCGGAATACGCTCGGTGCCGTCGTAGTTGTCGACGAAATCCACGGTTTCCTTGTCCAGGTCCGCCAGCAGCGAATGGGCAATTTTCTCCATGCGGATTTCGGTGTAACGCATCGCGGCGGCGTTGTCGCCGTCGATGGACCCGAAGTTACCCTGACCATCCACCAGCGGGTAGCGTAAGGAGAACGGCTGGGCCATACGAACAATGGTGTCGTAAACGGCTGAGTCACCATGGGGGTGATATTTACCGATAACGTCACCCACCACACGGGCGGATTTCTTGTATGCCTTGTTCCAGTCGTTACCCAACTCGGACATGGCGAACAGCACCCGACGGTGCACCGGCTTGAGGCCGTCACGCACGTCTGGCAGAGCCCGGCCGACGATAACGCTCATGGCGTAATCTAGGTAGGACTGCTTCAATTCGTCTTCAATATTGACCGGCAGGATCTCTTTGGCTAACTCACCCATCGAGAAAGGTTCCTTTGCGTTATCTGGAAGTCGTACCGGGGCCGTTTCCGGGCCCCGTCTTTATTCTTCAACAAGCCGCCAAGCATACCACAGTCCACTGCCCCGAGGGGCGACTGTGGCACAGCCTTAATCGAACACTACGGTCTTGTTTTCGTAGGTAATCACGCGGTCTTCGATATGAGACCGAAGACCGCGGGCCAGCACGTTCTTTTCAACGTCTTTGCCCAGGCGAACCATATCTTCAATGGAATCGCTGTGGCTGATGCGAATCACGTCTTGCTCGATGATCGGGCCTTCGTCCAGGTCCTGGGTCACGTAGTGGCAGGTGGCCCCGATCAGCTTCACACCCCGGCTGTAGGCCTGGTGATATGGGCGGGCCCCGGCAAACGACGGCAGGAAGCTGTGGTGAATGTTGATCACCTTGCCAGCGTACTTTTCGCACAGCTCAGCCGGCAGAATCTGCATGTAACGGGCCAGCACCACCACGTCGGCATCGTACTTCTGGAAAAGCTCTTCAATGTGAGCAAAAGCTTCTGCCTTGTTTTCCTTACTGACCGGTATATGGTGATAGGGAATATCGTGCCATTCCACCATCCGGCGAAGGTCATCGTGGTTGGAAATAACCGCCACCATTTCGGCGTTCAGTTCCTTGCTGTGCCAGCGGTGCAGGAGGTCCGCCAGACAGTGTGATTCTTTGCTGCACATCAGGATGACGCGTTTGGGCCGGGCGGAATCGGCGATGTGCCAGCGCATGTTGAATTCGCGGGCAATCGGTTCGAACGCGGCGCGAAACTGATCAAGCCCGAAGGGGATCGACTCAGCCTTGATCTCGTGACGCATGAAAAACCAGCCAGACTGAGTGTCTGAATGGTGGCTCGCCTCGGTAATCCAGCCGTTGTAGGTGGACAGAAAATTACTCACCTTGGCAACAATCCCTACCCGGTCCGGGCAGGAAATAACAAGACGATAGGTATGCTCCATTAAGCCTTTCCTTAACTTGAATCCGGGAAAGCGGGTGCGCCGGAAAACCACAGACATCCGCCTGCGGTGGCGTGCCTGAGCGCACCGGTAAAAATGACCGGCTATGATAGCCTATCTGGCAGCCAGAAACGAGGAATCCAATGACACACAGAGTGATCCACAGCCCCCGGCCAAGAATTCCACTGAGGCGCCTGTGGGGCCTGACAGCCGCATTGATAGCGTTACTGGTACTGAATGCCGCCTACGCCAGCAATCAGGCCATCCTTGAGGGCGAGCGATTCCACCCGGTTCAGGCCACTCAGGGCATGGTAGCCACCAGTCACACCCTGGCCAGCGAGGTGGCCCTGCAGGTTCTCAAAGACGGCGGCAACGCCATGGATGCAGCAGTTGTGGCAGGTTTTGCTTTGGCGGTAACCCAGCCCCGCTCCGGCAACATCGGTGGTGGCGGCTTTCTTTTATATGCGCCCGGTGACGGCAGCGCGCCAGAAGCCATCGACTACCGGGAAACCGCCCCGGCCGGCGCCAGCGAAACCATGTTCCAGGATGACGAGGGCAACGTCATCAGCCAACGCAGCCGCTTCAGCCACCAGGCCGCTGGCGTTCCCGGCACGGTCGCCGGCCTGGCCCTGGCATTGGAACGACACGGCACTCTCTCATTAAAGGAAGCCTTGGCCCCGGCCATCCAGCTTGCGCAAGAGGGCTTCGTGGTTCCCCATCGTTTCACCGAAGGCCTGGAACAAGCCAGAGAACGCCTGCAACGCTGGCCCGCTACCAAGGCGACCTTTTATAAGGAGGACGGTTCGGCACCGCAACCAGGTGAACTATTCAGACAACCCGACCTGGCTGACACCCTTAAACGCATTGCAGAGCATGGCCCAGCGGGTTTTTACCAGGGGAAGACCGCCCAGTTGATTGTTGATGAGATGCAACGCCACGACGGCCTGATCACCCTGGATGACCTCAAAGCCTATCGGCCCGCCGTCCGGCAACCGGTGCATGGCCAATATCGTGGTTACGACATCTACTCCATGTCGCCACCCTCCTCCGGCGGCACCCATATCATCCAGATCCTCAACATCCTTGAGGGCTTCCCCATCACCGAGATGGGCCACAATTCCGCCGCGACCATTCATCACATGGCCGAGGCCATGAAACTGGCCTATGCCGACCGGGCTGAATACCTGGGCGATACCGATTTCGTGGAGGTTCCGCTTCGCGGGCTGACCAGCAGGGCCTATGCGGCAAAGCTGCGAAAAGGCATCAACCCGGACAAAGCACGGCCCGCCAGCGATATCAAACCCGGCCAGCCGGCTGCCTTTGAAAGCCCCGAGACTACTCATTTTTCCGTGGTGGACCGCTGGGGCAATGCGGTATCCAACACCTACACCATCAACTTCAGCTATGGTTCCGGCATTACCGTTGCGAGCGCTGGTTTCCTGCTCAATAACGAAATGGATGATTTCAGCGCCAAGCCGGGTGAGCCCAATGCCTACGGTCTGATCGGCGGCGAGGCCAACAAGATCGAACCGGGCAAACGCATGCTCAGCTCCATGTCCCCGACCGTGGTGCGCAAAAACAACCGCAACTTCCTGGTAACCGGCAGCCCGGGCGGCTCCCGCATCATCACCACCACCCTGCAGGTTCTGATGAATGTGATAGACCACAACATGAACATCCAGACCGCTGTTGCCGTGCCCCGCATCCACCATCAGTGGCTGCCTGATGAAATCCGCATGGAACAGGGCATCAGCCCGGACACCGTGCGCCTGCTGGAGGCCAAAGGCCATGAGGTCACCACCAGCGCCGCCATGGGCGCTATCCAGAGTATTATGATTGGAGAGGATGGCACCCTATATGGCGGTGCCGATCCACGCCGGAGCACGTCATCGGCGATGGGCTTTTAACCGGGCGGGAATTGACCCGCCTCGGACTGTTTGGGAGGCAAATCATGTATCTTTCTGTACAGCTGAGCTGTTATCCGCTTAAAGACGATTACAAGCAACCGATCTGGGATCTGATTGATCGCCTGAAACAAACCGGCCTGGAAGTCTATCCTGGGCGTATGAGCACCGAAATTTTCGGCGACTATGATGAAGTAATGAACGTGCTGTCCGATACCATGAAGTGGTCTTTCGAAACCTACGGAAAATCGGTGTTCGTGGCCAAGATCATGGAGGGCGACCGGAGGCCGAGATGACCAACCCGAACGAACCAGGCAAACCCGATAACAACGACAAGCCTCAACCAGCCATACCGAACCAGTATTCATTCCTGTGGCTGAGCGCTGCCTTTTTCCTGATGTTTTTGTGGCTACAGGACACCGGTCGCTCGCAGCAGCAGGAACTGGCCTATTCCGAGTTTAAAGAAGCGGTACTGAACGGGCAGGTGCAGGAAGTCACCCTGCGCAACGAAGAAATCCGTGGCCGGTTTACCGAGGCCGGTGCCGCCCGGTTCAGTTCCGATACCGGGCGCAGCACAGAGAATTTCCTGACGTTACGGCCACCGGTTGACGATCCGGATCTGCTGTCATTGCTGGAGCGGCAAGAGGTTGTCATTCGTGGTGCGCCATCGGGCCGGCCCTGGTGGCAGGACCTGATTCTTGGCTTCCTGCCCTGGATACTGTTGCTGGCGCTGATGTTCTGGTTCTGGGGGGCGGCACAAAAACGAATGACCCAAGGTGGCGGACCATTCGACTATGCCAAGTCCCGGGCCCGCCGGGCTCGCAAGGAAACCTCAACTACCACCCTGGATGACGTGGCAGGTATAGAATCCGCCAAGCGCGACATTGCGGAGATCATCGACTTCCTGAAATCGCCCGAGAAATACCGGCGCCTCGGGGCGGTCATGCCCAAAGGCGTGCTGCTGGTGGGGCCGCCTGGAACCGGTAAAACCCTGTTGGCGAGGGCCATTGCTGGCGAGGCGGAAGTACCCTTCTTCAGCATCAGCGCCTCGGAATTTATCGAGATGTTTGTCGGAGTGGGTGCCGCACGGGTTCGGGACATGTTCCAGAATGCCCGCAAGGAGGCACCCGCACTGATCTTCATCGACGAG
Source organism: Marinobacter sp. GH_1 (assembly GCF_048595985.1). Taxonomy (NCBI): domain Bacteria; kingdom Pseudomonadati; phylum Pseudomonadota; class Gammaproteobacteria; order Pseudomonadales; family Marinobacteraceae; genus Marinobacter; species Marinobacter sp. GH_1. The sequence goes on from NZ_CP184460.1 coordinate 2,515,421, forward strand.
CTGGATGCCATTGGCCGCTCCCGGGGCGCAGGCCTGGGCGGCGGACACGATGAACGGGAACAGACCCTGAACCAGATCCTGACCGAGATGGATGGCTTCGAAGCCCACGAGAATGTTTTGGTGCTGGCAGCCACCAACCGCCCGGACGTACTGGACAGCGCCCTGCTCCGCCCCGGCCGGTTCGACCGCAAGATCACCCTGGATCGCCCGCACAAAGAGGCCCGGGAAGCCATCCTCAAAGTGCACGTGCGCAAAGTGCCGCTGGCCGCCGATGTGGACCTTGCGCAGTTATCGGCCCGCACCACCGGTTTCTCCGGCGCAGACCTGAAAAACCTGGTCAACGAAGCGGCCCTGACCGCCGCCAGGGAAAATCTGGACGAGGTTAACGCCCACTGCTTTGAGCAGGCCCGGGACCGACTGATTCTGGGCGAGGAGCGGGATGCCCAGCTAACGCCGGAAGAACGGGAAGTGGTGGCCTACCACGAGTGCGGACACGCCATCATGGCCTATTACATGCCCAAGGCCGACCCACTCACCAAGATCACCATCATCCCCCATGGCATGGCCATGGGCGTAACCGAACAAACTCCTCGGGAAGACAAATACAACTACACCGAAAGCTACCTGCGGGATCGCATCAAAGTTATGCTGGGCGGCCGCTCCGCCGAGAAAATCATCTATGGAGAAGTCAGCACCGGTGCCCAGAACGATCTTAAAGAAGCCACAAAATTGCTGCGCCGAATGATCGGCCAGTGGGGCATGAGTGAGAAAGTGGGCCCACTGGGACTGGGTATTGGTGAGGAGCATGTATTCCTGGGACGGGAGATGGGTGCCCCCCGGGAGTACAGTGAAAAGCTGGCCGACCTGATCGATTCAGAAATCCAGTCGCAACTCATGGACCTGGAATCCTACACCGTCAACTTCCTCAAGGAACACCGCAAAGAATTGGACGCCTTGGCCAAGGCGGTGATGAAACACGAAACCCTGTCAACGGAGGAAATCACCGAGGTGTTGAGCAAAGCCGGCGACCGGAAAATCGCATGATTCTCCGCTGGCTTCAGGGTGTTACCGTCACCGGCAGGTTCATTTCAATCAGCAGGGTATCTGCACCCTCCTCACGGAACAGGCTGCACTGCCGGCTAAGCACCAGTTGCGAGGCGCCTTCCTCCCTGATCACCCGTGCAACAGCTCCGGCACTGGCCATGGGCAAGAAACTGACCCGGGCGGTAATACCCTCGCTTTCCATATAGGCCAGCAAATCCTCGGCGATACGCTCATCACGGCCGGTTTCGGTTCGCACCAGGATCGTCAACGGCTGCCGGTTACGCCTCGCCAGCTCAGCGCCAACCCTGACAGCCCGATGGTTCGCCCCTTGATCGTGATTCAGCAGCACCACAATGCGATTTCGGGACCGCATGGGCGGATCGGCCCACAACAACACATCCCCGAGCGCCTGGCTCACCAGAACCCTGGCCGTGGACCCAAGGCGAGAGCCCGGACTGCCAGACCAGCCCACGCGGCCTAACACCAGCAAATCCCCCGGCCGCGCCAGATTCAGTACTTCATCTGCCACACGGCCACGACATAAGGTGAGCGCCTGGGCAAGCCCCCGTTGCGCCATGGCACGCTCCAGCGATCTTCTCGCCTGCTCCGCCAGCGAGCGCATCCGGGCCTCAATAGCCGCAAGGTCCATTGGCCGGGCGACTCCGGAATTTCTGCCCACTTCCCTTGTGAACCCGTAACCTGCGCAGCGCAACAGGTTCACCTCTTCCACGAACACCCCCAGCACTTCGGCTTTGCGGGCATGGGCAATGTCCGCCGCGGCCTCCAGAGCCGCCAAACTTAACCTTGAACCATCCAACAGAATCAGCACCCGGCCCACTGGCTCAACCGGAAGCTGTTGCTCAGCGGTCACCGTTCTTGCCTCCGCTGTCGTTATCCTGGGCGTCTTCCTTCTTTTGCCCTACCTTTGCATACTCAGCCAAACGATCAGCCACGCGACGGTTGAAGCACCCTTCCGGATAACCGCCCTCATCATCAGGCGAGCCTGGCGCCATGCCGGTCATCAGCTCAATGGCCTGATCAATGTGGGTCATCGGGTAAATGGCAAACACGCCCTCCCTAACCGCCGTGCGCACCTCCTCATTCAACATCAGGTGCTCAACGTTACTGGCGGGTAGCAACACGCCGTGGCCATTTACCCCACCGTTTTTCTTGCAGACATTGAAGAAGCCCTCAATTTTCTCATTCACCCCTCCCACTGCCTGAACCTCACCGTGCTGGTTCATGGAGCCGGTCACCGCCAACGACTGTTTCAGCGGCACGCCGGTAATGGCAGACAACAGCACACAGGTTTCCGCTACCGAGGCTGAATCCCCTTCCACGCCACCGTAGGATTGCTCGAAGGCGAGGCTCGCAGACAGGGATAAATCACCCATGGGCGCATAGCGGCCTGCCAGAAAGCGGGACAAGATCATCACCGCCTTACTGTGAATGGGCCCGCCAAGTTTCGCCTCACGCTCAATATCCACCACCTGGCCTTTGCCGGGCCGGGCGGTGGCCGTGATGCGGGTAGGCTGACCAAAACGGGTGGCACCTATCTGCAACACAGACAAGCCGTTCACCTGCCCCGCCTGCTCACCGTCTGTGGCAATCATCACCACACCCCGGTAGATCTGCTCCAGGCTACGTTCCCGAATGCGGCTGGCGCGGAACTCCCGCTCATCAATCGCCTGTTGAATATGCCCGATGCCAATGTGCTTGCTGTCAGCACGGGCAGCCCAGTGATTTGCCTCGCTGAGCAGGTCTTTCAATACCCGGTCATGGGCGGTCAGTTTTTTCTGGTCACCAGCCAGGCGACTGGCATGCTCAATCAAACGCCCCACGGCGGGCTTGTCCATTGGCCGGGCCTTTACAGATTTGGCCATGGTGGCAAGCATTCTGGCGTAGAGCTGATAGCTCTCTCCATCCCGGTCCAGATCATCCTCGAAATCTGCCTCAACCTTGAACAGATCGAGGAAGTCCGGGTCGTAGTGTGCCAACAGGTAATACAGGGTCCGGTCGCCCACCAGCACCACTTTCACTTTCAGCGGGATCGGTTCAGGCTGCTGACTGACGGTAGTGGCAAGGCCGTACAGGCGCTCGAGGGATTCAATACGAATTTCATTGGAAAACAGGATACGCTTCAGGCTTTCCCAGGCCATGGGCTGGGTCAGAATGCGGCGGGCATCCAGGATCAGAAAACCGCCGTTGGCCCGATGCAGCGAACCGGCCCGGATCAATGTGAAGTCCGTGTACAGGTTACCCTGGTGAGCACGATGCTCAATCTGACCGGTCAGGTGCTGGTGATTGGGCAGGTCCTCATACACCACCGGGGCGCCCTGCGTTTCCGAATTATCCACCAACAGGTTCACCCGGTAACGATTGAGCAACCCGGCGGGGGCGCCGTTTTCACTATCCTGGAAGGCTTCGGCGTGTTCTACCACGTCTTCCCGAACCGCATCCAGGTAGGCAACCACCTCCGGCAGGTGCGACCACTTCTCGCGCAATTCGCCAATGGGGCCGCCCAGGGTCAGCTGAACCATCTCTTCGTTCAGAGAATGGATACGCTCCCGCACTTCCTTGCGCAGCCGCGGCACTTGCTGGATAGCCTGCTGCAGTTTCTTCTGCAGGTCTTCAACCTTGGCCTCCACCAGCGCCTTCTCATCATCAGAGAAGGTCTTGTATTCCTCCGGCTCAATCACTTCGCCGTTACGCATGGGCGCAAAGGTAAAGCCGGCCGGAGTTGTGATCATGGCAATGTTGTTGGCATTGGCTTCTTCCTGAATGGCGAACAGGCCTTTCTGCTGGCGACGGGTCACCTCTTCCTGAAGCTCCTGAATGCGGGCCTGATACTCCTCACTTTCAAAGGTAGCCGGAATAGCCGTTTTAAGTTCTGCCGCCAGGTCACTCATATCACGCTTGAACATCCTGCCTTCACCCGGCGGCAACTCAATGGCGTTCGGCTTGTCGGATTGCTGGAAGTTGAAAACATGGCACCAATCAGAAGGCACCGGCTGTCCTGAGGCGTGTTTATCGAGGAACTGCCTGACCAGTTCGTGCTTACCCGCTCCGGATGGCCCCAGTACAAACAGGTTAAAGCCATTGGCCTCCATGCTGGCGCCAAACTCCATCGCGCGCAGCAGGCGCTCCTGCCCAAAAGGAAGTTCCAGTTCCTCCAGCGTTGCCGTTGTCTCAAAGTTCAACTTGTCCAACGGGCAACGGTGGTAAATCTGGTCTTCGGTTAACGCCGCAGGTAGCGCCATTGTTCCTCCTTACTTTTCGCCGTCCAGCTTGTCCTGGGTACGCAAATCAAAGTCACTGGCATCATGCCGCTCGTGCAGCTGGGAAGACAGCTCACCCCAGGCCCGGTTTACCATGCGGCCACGTTGCACCGCGGGGCGTTTGGCCAGCTCATCTGTCCAACGCAAAATGTTCGTGTAGGTATGGGCCTCCAGGAACTCCGCCGCCTCGTACACCGTGTTCTTCACCAGCGAGCCATACCAGGGCCAGATTGCCATATCGGCAATGGTGTATTCATCACCGGCGATGTACTGGTTGTCCGCCAACTGGCGATCCAGCACATCCAGCTGCCGTTTCACCTCCATGGTGTAACGGTTGATCGGGTACTCGTATTTTTCCGGGGCATAGGCGTAAAAATGCCCGAAACCACCACCCAGAATGGGCGCACTGGCCATCTGCCAGAACAGCCAGTTCATCGTCTCTGTGCGCCGGGCCCGGTCTGTTGGTAAAAAGGCACCGAACTTTTCCGCCAGATAGAAAAGAATAGATCCGGATTCAAACACCCGCACGGCCGGATTCTCGCTGCGGTCCAGCAACGCTGGAATCTTGGAGTTCGGGTTTACCTCAACAAACCCGCTGCTGAACTGATCTCCTTCCATGATGTTGATCAGCCAGGCATCGTACTCTGCCTCCTTGATACCCTTCTCCAGCAACTCCTCAAACATCACCGTCGCTTTCACGCCATTGGGCGTAGCCAGGGAATACAGCTGGAATGGATGCTCCCCCACCGGCAACGCTTTGTCGTGGGTAGGCCCGGCAACGGGACGATTAATGTTGGCAAACCTGCCACCGTTACTGCTGTCCCATTTCCAGACCTTTGGAGGCGTATAGGTTGAATCACTCATGTTTGGTCTCCGATTGACGGTGAGTAAGCTATTGACCGACTTTACCTGATTGCCCCTGCCGTTAGCACCTGTGTTCGCATTGAGAATGCGCCGGATCAAATCCGGGAGATATCACTGGGCTATACTGGTGGGACTCAAGGAAAGCGACCGGGTTGAGCGGCACATCGGGGCATGGGCTGTATAATAGGAATGGGGTCAGGGTTCATTAAACCACTCAGAAGCCAATCAACCCTCCCCAATCACCGCCTCACGCTCCCGCTTGTACTCTTCGTATGTCTTACTGGAGCGCTCTATACATTCCTCATATTGGGCAGGAGGGGCACTGTTACATTCCTGTCGATTATTGTGCTGTATATTGTCATACACAGCCTTGTTGCTGCACCCAGTCGTCACAACAAAGACGGCAAAAACAATCCAGATTTTCTTCACGATGTATTGCTCCTTCTGTGCATAGCGCGCGGCGGAAAGCCGTCACCGCTCCGCCATTCGTTGGCATCTATGTTTTTCTAGCGACTAAGAATATCGATTCATGACTGGTTTGCCACTCTCGTTCAATAGTAAAACCTGATTTCAGTAGCTTGGAAGTAAGCTGACTCTTGGTAAGTCGGCTGACATAAGGAGCCAGACCGAACAACTGCATGCCAGAGATCAACAACCGAAAAGCCAAGTTGATTTCTGCGATTAGCGATGTGCTGGAAACAAAAACACCACCTTCTTTTAGAAGTCGACGAATGTTAACAATTGCGCCATCAACATCCTCCAAAAGATGCAACACATTGAGCCCCAAAACAGCGTCGAAGCTTTCATCCTGAAATTCGAGGGTGTCTAGCGTGCCTTGCTGAAAAGTGACATTTTCAGCACCCGCCTCGGCGGCTTTTCGTCGGGCCGCCTCTATCATCTTGTCGGATATATCCGTCGCGACAACGTGTTTCACATAAGCGGAGTGCCAAATAGCGGTCGCGCCACTGCCGCATCCGAACTCGAGTACCTTCCAGTCCGATTTCAGGAACGCTTGAGTAATGGCCAACTTCTGCTGATATGTAGCTTCATCTTTGATAGGGCTTTTTATGTATTTCTCTGCACAGTTGTCCCAAAATTTCTTTGAATCTTTCATGACGCTTGCATCCCAGTCGCGCTTCGGACCCATATGACTTGCTAAGTGTTTACGTATCGCAGCCAACGTAAATTTCACTACCATGTATTTCGCCGAACCAAAAAGGTTCGTGGTCCTCAGGACCAAAGAACCGGCCCCCTCAATGGTGACTGTAGGTTCAGGCTCTTCCTTTTTTTCGAACAGATTTTTAAAAAATTGCACTGTATTTCCTCAGTCACTTAACACCGTGGTAATTGGCGGCAACGGAGCGCAGCGGATTACTTGTCCGACCGAAGAACATTTTAGGAGTGATACTCCATGATCAGTTCAGGGTGACCAGTATGCTCGTCGACTTGCTCATCAAGGAAAATAAACCCATGTTTTTCATAGAAATTGAGACCAGGAACATTCTCTTTGTAAACGGAGAGCCGCAAGCTGTCTCGCCTATTTTTAGCGTCATCAAGCAATGCCGTTCCCATTCCCTTGCCCTGTGAATCTGGAGCCACAAAGATCGCAGCCAGAGTGTTTCCGTATAGGCTATAGAATCCGTTAATTTTCTTCTCATATTCCAGTACAAATGTCTCCGATGCAGGAATGTATACATCCCGCATCTCACTGACCTTTGACTCCCAAAATTGAGGTTCGATGAAATTATGAGCTTCGATCGAAGCAGTAAGCCAAATCGCTAAGACTTGATCGATATCAGCTTGCCTATACTCGCGAATCATCTGACTATTTCCTATTACTCACACCATCTGGCTCATTTGCGCCACTTTGCGCTCAAATGGAGCTACTTGTTAATCGCTTTCACGTAGCACGGAACGAAGTAAATCAGGAATCCACTCTGGCTTGAACTGAGACGCTTTTTCTTCTCGCATTTCAGCTAAACTCCACCATCTCCATTTTTGAATGGTACTCTTTTCCTCATCCGTCCATTTCGCTGCGAATACATCTGCACCTGAGGGCCATTTAACTAAGAAGTATTTTTCGAGCCAGCGAGCTGGTACCGACCTCGCTACTGCGTATACTTCATCACGATCTCTTAGCACCTCTCCAACGTCCTGTATTAGCCCCGTTTCCTCATACAGCTCTCGCTTAGCAGCATCGACATAGCCTTCGCCAGGCAACAGCTCTCCTCCCACTGTTGCCCAAAACGGAGACTGGTGCTCGTCATTGTATAAAAACAGCAATAACCGTCCTGATTCGTCAACGATTATGAGTCGTGATGATTTTCTTGTTTCCATTGTCTACAGCTCCATGACCGCTTCGAACGTTTAACGCCCTGCTCACGCTGTGCAGCCGATTGTTATGCTCTCTTTGAAGTGCTAGATTGTGTATAGAAATCGAACCATATACACATAGGTGCCCTATGAGAACGAACATCGTAATTGACGACCAATTGATGGCCGAAGCCCTCAAAGCCTCCGGCTACAAAACCAAAAAAGAAGCCGTTGAGCAAGGCCTGAAACTTCTGGTCCAACGTAGCAAGCAGCAGGAGATTCGAAAGCTGCGAGGCAAGATCAAGTGGGAAGGCAATCTGGATGAAATGCGGAGCGCTGGATGACAGTGGTTGATACCAGTGTCTGGATCGACTATTTCAACGGCGTCAAAAACCCGCACACTGACCTGTTGGATGCCTCAATAATTCACGGATCCGTCGCTATGGGCGACCTCATATTTCTGGAAATCCTGCAAGGCATCCGCGACGACAAACACTATCGTCAGACCAAACAAAGCTTGCTCTCGCTGGAACAGTATGAAATGTTTGGCAAAGACATGGCAGTTGTTTGCGCTGACAATTATCGGGCACTCCGCAAAAAGGGCATCACAATCCGAAAAACTGCCGACGTGATCATCGCGACCTTCTGCATAGAGAAAGAGCTACCACTGCTGTTTCTAGATCGCGACTTTATCCCTTTTGTCGATCACCTTGGACTTGAGCCTGCTCTGAGAGAAGCCTAACGCGGAACTCACCGGTGGCCTTTACAGAGCGGAGCGGCGTAAAGGCCATCCGTGTGCAGCGAATTGTTATGGCCTGTTCGCGGACTCCAATTTTTCGATTATCGGAATATTACGAAAAGGCTTCTGAAAGTACGGTATTGACTCTAGCTCTTCCCGCATACTTTCCGGCAATTGAAAATATTTTTCTTTGAGCGCCCACGTTTCTTTTCCATACATCAGCGGTTTAACGCCAGCGATTAAATCCTCCACCTCGGTGTGAGCTGTGGATGCTTCCAGCATACCGATTGTGTATGCCAAGTCAGTGAGGTGCGGCTTTTGACACTCTTCAGCCATCGCCGCACTTCGAGTGATGAGGAAAACACGAACGTCCTCATACTCATACTGTCTCAGCAAATCCAACACCTCGGAATCTGGCATGACTCGCGCCGAAGCAATTGAATCACACTCCACGATAGCGGCCTCCAGCCGCTGTATGCTTGTCTCAATGTACTGCAAAGAAACTGGCTTGCCATCCTCCGCTTGGCACGCTGCCGAAAACAAGCCCAGACAAACGACTATAGCTGTTCTCAAGATTTTCATGGCTGGCACCCCGCCTCGACGGCCCGCCAGAACTGTGTCTGCTCATAGGACAAGCCCGCCCGTAAACGCTGCATCTGAGAGATAGTTTCGATTCGTTTTTTAACCATTGGTGAGATTCGGGTCATTGCGTCGGCAAACTGTACCCAATCCGTTGAATGGATGTTGTATGCAGCCTGCGCGGAATTATTACCAAGAAAGATTGTGGTCATAACACCAGCGGGCAACATGATTTCCGGCATATTTCCGTTACGCTGGGCTTTTCGGATGGCTTCGATTGCTTCCAGATCTTCAGAGTCCAGCCGAAGTCCAGAAATGGTCGGACATTCCATACGTCCCTTTCTCCTTTCCTTGGGTTAGCTAAGAACAAAAAATACTATCTCGAATCGCGGCAATGCTCAAAAGCCATAACGCCGAAGCGCACCGGTGACTTTGACGTAGCGAAGCGGAGACAAAGGCATCCCAGTGACGCGCCTGGTTAGCTGTTCCCAAGCATGTACGCCCGAAGCTGTCGCTCCTCTCGCATGACATAGAGAATGAGAACTCGCTTATCATCCTCACGATAAAAAATGCGACACGGTGGAACCACTACCTCCCTGTATACTGAATTAGGGAGTTCTGGAGGAATCCGTCCGGATTGGGGAAAATCTTCCAAACGCTCGGTCTTATCGAAAACTTCCTGGACCAGATGACTTGCGGCAACAGGATTATCCAGAGCAATGTACTCAGCTATGGCATCCAGTTCTTGAAGGGCAGGCTCCGTCCAGATTACTTCAGCCATTTACTCATTTTCTCCCTGGCCTCACTTTGGCTGTACGTTCTTCCCTCAAGTACAGCACGCTCTCCCCGTGAGAGCCCCTCAAGCAGCTCAAGTCGGCGCTGCATAAACTCGTAATCCTGCACATCGACAAGATATGCCGATGGCTGACCATGCTCCGTGATCAGTATCGGCTCCTTAGACAAGTGCAGATCTGCCAGAATCTTTGTGGCTTGGCGCTTGAGGTTCGTAACAAGCTCAACTTTCATGGGCTCACCCTAAATCAGACTAATAGTGACACTATAGTATCACTTTTCAGGTGGGGCAATCACAGCTAACGCCCGCCAACATGCGCGGCTACGAAATGAAGGCGAAGCCGCAATGCAGTAGGCGTCGCCGTGATTGGCCTTGTTAACCCCTGAGCTCGAGGTCTTCCCGAATCACCTCCGGATGGCGAAACGCAATCTCGATGAGCGCTTTTGCCGGCCCGGAAGGTTTACGTCGCCCCTGCTCCCATTCCTGTAGCGTGCGCGGGGAAATGTGGAGCACCTCGGCAAACTCTCGTTGTGTAAGGCCAGTCTTGCCGCGCGCCTCTGCGACCTCATTTGGCTCCACACGACTGACTCGTGCGGCTTTGCCTGCTTTCATTTCTTTAACAGATTGGAGCAGCTTGTTACCAAGCTCCTCAGCACTCAGAGTCTCATTACTCATTTTCCAATACCTCACGAATCGACTTCAGGATATGCGCGGGTATGTTCTCCTTGACGGCCTTCTTGTAGATCACCAACAACCAGATCTCACCATTTGCCAATCTGGTGAAGTAGATGACTCGCACTCCACCACGCTTCCCTGAACCCGCCACCGACCAACGAACCTTTCTACATCCACCGCTCCCTGGAATGGGATCGCCAATTTCCGGATTGGCTGCCAGCCAGGCAAAGAACGCATTCCGTTCCTCCTCAGTCCAGATCTTTCTGGCATCTGATTCGAATGTAGGGGTTTCGATGATGGTAAACATGATGATCAATATACGTCATTGACGGAGTTTTGCAAGGTGGCGGGTGGAAGGGTTAACGCTTTTGTTCAGCGGCGACCTTTTTGCAGCGAAGCAGAGAAAAGGGCGTCCGGTGGAGGGCCGTCAGGCCCGGAACGAACTGGAACTATTTGTTAAGCAATCGGTGACCGCTGCATCGTAATACTACCCTCGAAACCGAACCGACGGTAAAAGGCAGCAAGCTCTCCTTGGGTCCTGTTGCTCCCTTGATCGGGAACCGGTTCTAAGTAGAGACGAACTCCCATTTTGTCTGCCAACTCACAGAGCATGTTCATCATCCCGGTTCCATAGCCCTTGCCGGGAAAATAGGAACGAAGATACATGACCCAGACCATACTCGGATTCATCTGTGGCTCAAAATGCAGGTAAATACAGCCGATATCCTCTCCATGATCTTCAACGACAAACGGATGTTCTATGCCGGAAGCCACAAGGATTTCTTTGGAATTGTCCCTTTTTCCAGAATACTTCTTCTGGATTGCCGTAATGTACTCGAGCTCTCTCATTTGATGCTTAACGCCCGCAACACCGGCAAACTGGAGCGCAGCGTAAGTTTGTCCGTGTGCTTGCGTTTGTTAGCACTTTAGAACGGCTCATTGTTGTCTTCATACATCATGTTGTGCATTTCTTCTTCTAGATCAATCTCAAAATACTCTACGGCATCATAATGATTAGTTGATACATATGTATTTCCTAAGCCGCATGCCACGAGCTTTGAATAGCCAGATATTTTTAGCCCACAAGCAGTGCAGGCAAAGTTTGCAGGGAGCATTGTTTGTTTCTCAACAATTCCGTCTTCATCAACTGTGGTTTTCGGTGCACCAACTGAACGCCCCTGTATCAAAGCCACACTACTACATGCTGGGCATTGAACCCTATGCCCATGATGCCTCGTTGACAGCAATTCAGCTTGCTCTGAAAGTTTAGCCCTTTCTTCGTCTGATTTATCATCCCAGATCGTTCTATGCGCATTAATGGTTCCTTTAACCGATTTGGCACTTTCATCCTTCAAAGCAGAAATATGGTGCTCGGCTTCCTCTGCCGCATCTTTGCCTAGTAAGGCCTCCAACGTTTCGCCAATTGATGTCACCAGAACTTTGCATACAGAGTAAAACATTGGAAGCCAAGAAGAGGAGCCTACACCATCGAAAGGTAAAGCCCCGGAATGCAATTCGCTATTTCTTTTGTTTATATGAGCGATGCTAAAATTCAACATCTCTCTCGTAAAATCCGGAAAAAGGGTCTCAGCTCGTTTTAGTAGATCAGAAATGTCTGCGGATTTAGGAGTGAATTTTTGCTGGTTCGGGTCAGTGCCAACTGCGTATAGAATATTATTCCAATCTTTTCCATCAGCAATCAAGGCGGGCGATATATTGGATATAGCTGCCCGAACCAAAATCTCAAGTGTTAGTGCAGACCAAAAACCAAACTCCCAATCCGAATGCTCCTTCTCCATCATTGTTTCAATGTATCGCTGAGATTTTGAAAACAATGCGTCTTTAGACCATTCGTGCACTGTTCTTGTAGCGTTCAAATCATCACCTCGTCAAAGTAAACTCTTTCTATTTTTCTATCAATTGACTTCGTGCTGACAGCGCTTCTGCCGTGAAGCATCCGCCAATTGTCTATGAGCAGGCACTGACCATTCCTATCAAGATTCAGGCTTATATATTTTGCGCTACTTATAGCGTATTGAATTTTCAACTTTAGCTCTTCTGCATTACTATTTGCAGGCTCTATGAATATTGAATCCCACCGAAATATCTCACCTTGCTTGACCTTTAATAGGTTCGCCGCCCTATCTAACCTCTTCCTAGGCTTAAAGTGGGACCTGCTCAAAATGCTAGCTTCAATATCACCACATATGTCTCTGCTATCGATGAGTTTCGTTTCAACATCAGGCGCAGGGACAGCGCATCTTAGAAAGAGGTATCTTGGTGGAACGTACCAATGAGCCAAATCAGTATGAAAAGGAAATTCGTCAAGCCCAAAGTTGCCACTATAGGTGTTTTCTAGTTCGTTCTCCTTTTGCCTTGGCGTCAGTGTTTGCACCAACGGCATCGTGGGAACCCTGAACACCGTTCCGATGTTCTGTGCCACTTCAAGCATCGACATTTCTGCGTCACTTGACAATGACATATACCCTTTTTCTTTCAGCTCTTTCCCCAATGCTAGATCTCTCACTTTGTGGTGCTAACGCCGCTAAGCACGCGCGGTTGCGGAAATGGAGGCGAAGCCGCAATGCAGTAACCGTCGCCGTGACTTGCCTGGTTATGTGTAGGCCTGCTTAACAGCGAAGGCATAGTCCAAACTGCTTAGAACTGCAGGCTTCAGCTTGCAAAGGAGCCACCCCAGCCTAGTACAGACAATTTCAAAATTCTTCACGTAGGGCTCATTTGCCCATATGTAGATGTTCTTCTGAACCTCTCGGTCATTGTCGGAACCAAAAGAGTCCATTAGCAAAGTGCAATAACTTTCCCGGTCTGAGGCAGCGACAAGCATAAAAGTCGCTCCACATTCGAAACTAGCCGAGTGCTTATCGTATGTGACCCTGACCTGCTCATCACTGGGGAACCCATTCAGAGCATAGATATAAAGTCCGCTCTTCGTAAGTCGAATTTGCTCGCAATGCAGCCACACGATTCGCTGAGAAAAGCCGTGTTTCTCAAGCTCTCCTCGGAATTCTTCTAAGAGACTGTCACCATTCATAAAGACACATAACGCCGTTGTTCAGCGGCAGCCTTGGCAGAGCGAAGCGGCGACAAGGCTGTCCGGTGGAGGGCCGTCCGGCCCGGAACAAACTGGAACACTTGGTTAAAAATTCCCCAGGACAAACGCCTTATAAAGCAGAATGCCGCCGACGATGAGCGGCATGAGGGTGTAGCCTAAGAAATGGACGACAAACCCACCCCTCTCACCAAATTTCTCTTTCATTGGTCCCAACTTTGCAAACTGGTGAGGCGCAAGCTGCCGAGCAACCAAGGTGTATAGGCCAAATGCGACTGCAAAAAATCCGATCATGGTGTTCAGTTCCATTTGTGAGACTCCTTAGTTTTTAACGCCGTGGTAATGGGCGCCAACGGAGCGCAGCGTAGTTGGCGTCCCGTTGACCACATTGTTATGTGTTTTACTGTTCATTCACGCCTAGGCTAAAGAAACTAAAAAAGGTAAGCACTAAAAAAGGGACACTAGTCCAGACAAAGATTTTCACTATCGATTTCATGTTGCGGAACCTTCGCCAAACCAGTGAAATCAGAACGATAGATGCCGGGATAAAGAAGGTTTTTAGAGCTAGCAATGCGAAATCAAACCCTGCGCCCACTGCAGCTTTCTCAGTTTCCAGCTGTATCGACAGCCCCAAATTTGCAGTCACCACCGCGAGCGACCAACATAAAAACACGATGCCGAATTTTCGTGGCTTGCTAGAGATATCCAACTCTCCCCCTTGGTTGTCTTGATGTATCACTCATGTCGCTCTATCACATAACGCCCGGGCTCAGCGGCCGATTTGGAGGCGCACCGCGCCGGAAAAGCGGTCCGCTGCACCCCATGGTTATGCATTTACTCTGACTACGGAGCACTAATAATCTTGGCGGCAGATGGCAAGGAGTAGAAGTCCTCTGATAGCTCCACTTGCTCAACCTTTTGTAACTGTGACGTCGAGTTTTCAGATAGCAGTGCTGAATACCCAGTAGACTGGATGCAAGCGAAAAGAGCTAAGGGATCCAAGAAATTAGCAGGCTTTGGTTTGCCATCGTTAGCCCGGATTTCTCATGACGGGATAAAAGAAAGCGGCTGAAAGTGCTATGATTTCAAGAGCCTAACCAATCCACCAAGCACCAACAGCCGCTTCCAAAATGGTACCTGAAAAACTGACCTTCTCGCCACTCTCTCGCCGTCAAATTGAAGCCGACTTCTCCGGTGGCCACATTACCTCCGATGCCGGATTGCTCCTACTTCGCGAAGTCGACAAACAACACCAGCTCACTCAGCGCCTGGCTACGGTTCTGAACGATGCCCGTAATCCGGTACTGGTTCGCCACAAGCTTCAGACCATGATCCGGCAGCGGGTCTTTGGCGTGGCCGCCGGGTACGAAGACCTGAACGATCACGAGGCGCTACGCACTGATCAGGCACTTCAGACCGCGACCGGTGAAGATGCCATTCTGGCGGGCAAATCGACCTTGTGCCGCATGGAACAGCGCGTGGACCGGCAGGCGGTGGTCAAAGCCCACGAACTGCTGTGGCATCACTTCATTGAACAGCACGAGACTCCACCCAAGGAAATTGTGCTGGATTTTGATGGCACCGATGTTCCGGTGCATGGCGACCAGCCCGGCAAGTTCTTTAACGCCTACTACGATCACCATTGTTACTTCCCACTGTACGTGTTCTGCGGTCGCCATCTGCTGGTGAGCTACCTGCGCACCAGCAACCGAAGCGACAGCCGCCACAGCTGGGCCATTCTGGCCTTGCTGGTGAAGTTCATTCGGCAGTACTGGCCGGATACCCGCATCGTGTTCCGGGGTGACAGCGGCTTTTACCGTCCCCGATTGCTGAGCTGGTGCGACCGGAACAACGTGGACTATCTGGTCGGCATCAGCAAGAACAGCCGGCTGCTCAAGGAGGTAGACGTACCCTCGATGCTGGTTCGCAAGGCTCACAACGAACTGGGTGAAAAAGTCTCCGCCACCTACCGGTTCCAGTACCAGGCCCGAACCTGGAAACACCCCCGCTGGGTGATCGCGCGTCTGGAGGAAGGCGAACTGGGTGCCAACCCCAGGTTCATTATCAGTTCCCGTTACGACGACGGCGTTAAACTCTACTACGAGCAATACTGTGCCCGGGGTGACATGGAAAACCGGATCAAGGATCAGCAGTTGTGTCTGTTCGCAGATCGCACCTCCAGCACGCGGTGGTGGACCAATCAGTGGCGGTTGCTCCTGTCGGGCTTTGCCTACACGCTGTTCGAGCGATTACGGGCCCACTTGAAGAAGACGCCCTTCGAGAGAATGAGCGCCAGTAACCTGCGGCTGAAGCTGATCAAGGTGGGCGCGGTCATCATTCGCAACACTCGGCGCATACGGGTGTTGATGAGCGATGCCTATCCTTACAAAGACGAACTCTCTGACCTGGTGCGTCAACTGGTTCCGGGATAGAAGCCCGGGCTCCCCCGGCCCGACTCAATGGGGGAAAGGGGGCCGTGTGTCCGGACAACAGGAATTGATCGATTATTGATCAGTCACGGCCGCCAATGAGCGGTAATGGCGGTAACCCGCACAGTCTGCGAGACTTGCTGGGGACCTATGAGAAATCCGGGTTAGACAGGGTAGACAGCGCGTGAAAATATGCCTTCGTGACCTTTCCAGCCAGTTCGTTTTTTGCCAATACCATTGGGTCTGGCAGCTTTTTGCTCTTTACCGTAACTGTGAAAGCAGTTCCTTCCAGTCCAGCAAATGTTTCCTGCTTTTCCTGGCTAGAGAACTTTACGCTGCCTGCGCATTCAGCATCAGCTTGAATACGATCAGAAAAATCTACAGCGAGCTTTTGACCTCCCCGAGAAGAGACCAAAAACGCGTTACCATCACTCGCAACTAAATAGCTTACAGGTTTAGAGGCTCCCTTCGGGACAAACTCTAATTTGAAATGGCGTTCATCTCTATAGTAAACATGCATTTCTGTAGGCCTTGCGGATGACTCGAAAACGCCCATTACATCAGCGTGGGCGAAAGGCAACATGAAAAGAGAAAGGCCAAAAACCAAATACTTCTTCAAATTCAAAATTTACTCTCCATTTTTTGCATAACGCTTGCGGTAACCGGCGCCGGAGCGCCAGCGGAGGGAACCAAAAGCGGAACGCTTTTGGCGTGGACTTCCCCCAATAAAATGGACACGCCCCATCAGTTAATTCCCTCGAACTCTATCGGAGTTCGGTAACCAAGGCTACTGTGCAGCCGTAGGCTGTTATAAAAGCATTCAATATAGTTACATATATGTTTCCGTAACTGCCGCATTGTCACGAAGCTGGTGGCATGCAGCAATTCTCCCTTCAACGTCTTGAAGAAGGACTCCACCTCCGCATTATCCGTGCACTGTCCAGGTCGGTTCATGCTGTGTCGTACCCGATGCTGATTCAGCAGCGCCTGGGTCTTGTGAGCGCGATATTCGATGCCACGATCCGTGTGGAACAACAGATCGGGGGCTGGCTTTCGCGATATAAAAGCTTCCCTTAGGGTTGCCTTAGTAAAGTCTGCACTCAGGTTTTCGCCCAATCGCCAACTGATGATGCGTCGTGAGTAGAGGTCCAGCACTACCGCCAGGAACACATACTTCTTTCCCAGCTTGATGTAGGTAACATCGCTGCTCCAGTGCTGATTTACAGCAACCGGCTTATCCGCATCTAGCCGATGATTTGGAAGGGCTTTTAAATCCTCTCTGAGCTTTGTCATACGGCGGTATACGCGCATGACTCGAGCTTTCATACCCCATTCCTGCATTAACCGGGCAACCCGATTCTCGCCAACCACTTCGCCTTCACGGCGCAGCGCCTGATACACCCTGGGACTGCCGTAGCGCCCCTTGCTGTCGTTGTAGACTCTACGGACCTTCAACAGCAAATCGGCATTCGCAGCGGCTCTCTGGCTGGGCTTCCGGCTTGCCCAGGCATAGTAACCAGAGCGGGAGATGCTCAGGTGGCGACACAGAGCCTTTACCCCATGTTCTCCCCGGTGTTTCCAGACGAATCTGAACGCTTCCGTCGTTCCTCGGCCTGAAAACGTTGAAACTTTTTTAGGATGTCGTTTTCCTCCTGAAGCTCCGATACTCGGCGTTTCAGGCGATTGATCTCATCCCGCTCCTTCATCAGCTCTTTGGCTCCCGCCGGAGCTTTCTTGACCCGTTTCATGGCGAACTTTCCCTCTCTGTATTCCTTTCGCCAGCGTGACAGCATGAAGGGGTGTATATCCAGCGCTTCCGCTACACCTTTCACGCTCCGGTGCGTCTGGTAGCTCCATTCAACTGCTTTGACTTTGAACTCGACGCTATAGCGTTGGGTCTTCTTCCCCGTGAGCATCTTTGGCATCGTTCTTCTCCTGTTGCGGAGTTATCGATGCGTGTCCACTGAAGTGGGGGAAGTCCAGCGTCCGGTTGACTGCCTGGTTAGTGGCTTAGGCAACTTCCACCTCCCTGATCCCTGGCTCTTGATCAAAAAGCTCTTTGAAGAATTGAAAGCAACTGTCGGAGACAGTCATCTTGTTTTGACCAAGCAACTTCTCTTTCAGGCTACGGAATTTATGAACTTGAAAGACCCATTCGATTTCTGATGTTGGATCGTCGCCTTTCTCGAAAAATGCACACGCTCCGATAAGATAGTTGTTGCCATCATATTCGAGCTCACTAAACCAGCCCCAATCCTCTGCGTCCGGCTCCGTAATATCGATCTTGCCTTCCAGCTTTCTTCTCAACCATTCCAAAAGCGATAGCCCATATATCGGGTTTATCGGATTCTCTTTTTCCTTTGAGACATCGAACATCGATGTTTTGAAATGGATTGCCTTGTTCATAGCTTTCCTTGGCCACTAACGCCGAGCTGAGCGGCGGGTTTGTAGCGAAGCGGAAAACCCGTCCGGCGCAGGCCCGGGCAGGGCCGGAGCGGACTCAAGCGACTGGTTACGCGGATTCATCGGGAGCCCTCTCGATCGGAGTTCCTTGATGAAACACCATTTGCCAGCCCTCCTCGCCTCGAATCCAAATCGATGACCTCAAACTATCCCTATGCAGCCGCCCTTCAGAATCAATATGAGCCGATCGATAGGTAACCAAGGCAACACCTGGGTCCAAGTCCATTCTCTGGAAGTTCTCAGCGTGGACCTTTGGCGGTTCCGCGTCTACTAACCGCTCCAATATGGTATGTCGAGAATACTCCCTACCAGATCGCCCGATCTCCCGAAAATCCGAGCGCAGAAGCTCCCTTAGTCTAGCTGCGGACTGTCGAGTCCCGGCGGAGTGCAACTCGCGCTCTAGCTGTTCTAGTTCATCCACTCCCGACTACCCCTTCATTCCGCGTAACGCTTAGCTTAGCGGCGCCCTTGTAATGGAGGCGAAGCCGCAATGTAAAGGGCGTCCGGCGGCCATCGGCCGCGTACTACAGCGACTGGTTATGTTTTTAGCTGCCACAGCAGATCCCCATAACCCCAAATTACAGTTCCGGCAAGGGCACCTACCACAGCCAGGTATTTTACGATTTGGACTCGTAATTGATATTGCTCAGCGAGCCTGACCTCCTGACCGCTACAAAGACCTGATGGAAAGACGTCGCCATTGATACCGAAAAGCTTGTATTCAACCCATAGGGAACAGATAACCATTATTGAGCCGCTCCGCTGAAACCAGGTTGAGATACTTTCATTTTCTGGCACCAGCACTCCATAGAAAGCAGCAACGGGAAGGCCAAGAGTCAGGAGCAGGAGTGGAATCGACCAAAAGAGTGCTCTCCTGATTCGGACTTCTGCATGCGCCAAAATTTGATCAATTGTCAGCTCTTCCATGCTTCCTCAAAACATAACGCCCACAATAAACGGCGCGAGGAACGAGCGTCCGGCGACCGTAGGGAGCGAATTTCATTGTTTGGTTAAATGCCATGATTCTCCAACGCGAAGGATAGACACTCGCCCAAACCCAACTCCGGATCGGGAACTACCTGGAACTGCTCAGCTTTAAAGCCCCAAGCTCTCTCTCCACCCACACCATTTAGCGAGACACGAGCTTCGTCCTGACGCAGCTCGATCCCATACAACCAATCTGGCCACTGAGCTATGGGAAGAAACCATTTCCCCTTACCATCCTCAATGGGAGCGATGACCAGCGCTGCATAGTCCGCCATCACGGCAACATCGCCGTCCGTCTTCTTAGCCGCTGAGAAGCAGAACATCGGACCAGAATCGCGTCCTCGCTCCATAAAGCGGAGGCCGCGCTCAAAGAGCGTCAAAATCTCATCGTCATCACTTTGCGGCTTAAAGAGTGGCGCGGCGGACACGAACAAAACGCCTTCCACCGCTTCAATAGGCGCGCCACTTTCCATCTCCACCGTGAGCTGGAAACGATACCCACCTTCTAGTAAATCAAGATCGGCCGCATTGGCTGTACCTAACAGTGGCAGCGCGACAAAGAATGCCTTAATGAGCCTCACGATCTCTCTCCATTTAACGCCAGCGCACAACGGCGCCCTTGTAATGGAGGCGCAGCCGCAATGAAAAGGGCGTCCGGCGGCCGCAGGCCGCGAATTGATGCGCCTTGTTAGATGCCGTTTACCCGGCACTTTATTGTGACACCCAAACCTGAATGCCTACTCCTGATACGTTGCACCAACTCAACCCATGGCGCTAGGAACCAGAACACCCTATGCGCAGATGATGCACGGAATTTACGCCGGATTGCCCCTCAACCTTAACACCGAGGTACCAGCCAAAACCGGTGACTGACTGGCGGCTGTGTTCTGCCCGAAAACAACTGCCAAGCCGCGGCCAAACACCAATCCCAAAACCGCCGGAGCCAGGCATTTAACGCCAATGTTAAGCGGCGACCTTTTTGGAGCGGAGCGGAGAAAAGGGCGTCCGGTGGACGGCCGTCAGGCCGGGAACGAACTTGAACGACTGGTTACAAAGCAAGTGCACCCGACTACCTCCGCTGCTCTGGCGAAAACTGATGTTCGATGACCTCATAGTGCTGTACTGAGAGGTCAGGCTCAAGCTCATAAACCGCATCTTCAGGGTACAAGCGAGCCCGAGAAATATCGTTGCCGGCAAACGCCTTGATTGACTCCATCTTATCCCAGTATGTGATGAGGGTGAGCTCAACCTTGCCGGCCAAAGTGCGGTGGAAAATCTGGGCACCGAGAAAGCCGGGAGTTGCGGATGAGTCCTTGATACCAGTCTCATACAGATAGGCCGTGAACCCAATACTGTGGATTTCAGGTACCTGACATTTCCATTCCCTGGCGATCATTCCCACTCACTCTCCCTTGATTTGTAACGCTGAATGTTAAGCGGCGCCTGCGGAGCGCAGCGTAGTAGGCGTCCGGCGGACGGCCACCAGGCCGGTAGCGAACTTGAACGATTGGTTATGCATGCCCACCATACCGCTGCATCAACTCCAACACTATAACCTCATCACTTGCACCGGAATGGTAAGCTGATGATAAAAGCTGAAACAGCTCCAAAGACTCAGCCCGATCAAATATCGATGCTGCGTTACCCTCAAATAATCCGGGCAATGTATAGCTCGCCCCGCCTAGCCCCCATCCGGAACCCTCGGTAACCACAAATGGTTTATCGCTTTCGAGGCTGACTCCGAATACTTTAGGATACTGGCCGTGATGACCACCCTCCCAATCGCCGTCAATCCTCACGAGCTCAATATAATGTTCCATGGTCATCTAGTGCATAACGCTTTTGTTTAGCGGCGCACATGTAGCGCAGCGAAATGGGCGTCCGGTGTAGGGCCGGAGGCCCGGAACGTACTACAACAATTTGTTAAGTGATTCCAGGCTCTCAGGGCCGCCCTCCAATCGAACGCACTCAGCGGATTCTTGCTCCCATGGCGCGGCGGATGCTGTGTGGAGGTGAACAGAAACCCTTGATACGGCGAGTTCATCGAGCAAACCGGCTGGAACCCAAACCATCCCGGTGCCCCGCAGGCTATTTGGAACCGGACTCCCACAACTTGAGCAAAAAGCGCTCCGGAAACCACTTGGCTTTTGGTACGACCGGATCTCGCTTTGACCTGAGACCCAACGAAAACTAGAACCCAGCACAAATGTGGCAGCGTTAGCGGCAGCCCCTGTGGCTTTGCGGCACAGCGAGCAGTGACACTGATAGAGATTCCGTATCTCCCCATCAATTTCGAATTTCACGCTTCCGCAGAGACATTCACCTTGCATCGATCAGTCCTTTGGCACTTAACGCTGAATGTTAAGCGGCGCCTGCGGAGCGCAGCGTAGTAGGCGTCCGGCGGACGGCCGCCAGGCCGGTAGCGAACTTGAACGATTGGTTATACACGACACTACCACCCCCACCAATGCCAGACCTTGGCTATACCGCGCCAGACACCCCCGAGAATTGACGGAAAAAGTCGTGGAAGCAGCAACGCCAACACAGCAAAAACCAAGATACAGGAAATGAGGTAACGACTGCTGAGAAAGCCATCCCAGTAGACGGCCAACTCCAAATTGACCCAGAGCCAGACGAATGCTGCTGTTGGGATAGAGAAAAACAGCGATGCAAAAAGGCTGATCAACCTTGTTTCAATCGGCCCACCTTGGCCGCGATTCCTTGCCATGATCTATGAACATTCCTTGTGTATAACGCCGAAGCACAGCGGCGACCTTGGAGTGGCGACGAAGGAGCCACGGAAAGGGCGTCCGGCGGCCATCGGCCGCGTACTGCTGCGACTTGTTAAAAATTGGTCCAACTCCGAGGGTAGCGCAAACGAAAGATTACCGAAGTAACTTCAGCTAACTTCAAACGGCCAAGTAAAACCAGAGACAAAAAAGCTCCCTGGACGCAAACGATTAGCGCCGCTACCAACAGCAAAACCATTGCACCTGCAAAGAACGCGGTCGGATCGCCAGGTTGGGCAGAGCCAGCAAGATCAATTCCTACCGAAGCGGCTAAGATGGGAACCAAAGCGAAGTACCAGATGCCGATGCCTATCCCTACGCCCAACCCCGTGGCTACATTTGAACATACTCTGTAGTAGGGCTTTAGCCTTGCCGCGTCATGAAAGAATTTCCGTATATGCCCCATACTCTCCCGATTTTTAACGCTGACGTTTAGCGGCGACCCGACAGGGGCGTCCGGTGGAGGCCGTAGGCCGGAACGAACTACAACAACTTGTTAAAAGATTAGCAGCCTCCACCGCCGTCTCCACCACCACCGCCACATGAATCTCCGCCACCGCCAAAAAATCCGCCAGAGGTTACTCCACCTGCGTCACCGGTTGACGAAGACCGGGACCCACTAACTTTGACAGAAAGCCACACCAGAAACGCTATCAGAACAAGGGCAAAAGCGAGGGGAGCAACAGCACTTTCCAAGACAGTATCGGCCTTTAAATCAATCGCATGCCACAAGCCGAATAACATAGCTGCATAGATCAAAAACCACTTCATACGCCTATCCTTAGAGTCTGCTTTCCATAACTTTTAACGCCGAGCACAGCGGCGACCTTGGAGTGGCGACGAAGGCGCCATGTAAAGGGCGTCCGGCGGCCACCGGCCGCGTACTGATGCGAATTGTTAGATGCCGGTTACCCGGCACTTTATTGTGGCACTCAATTCCGAATGCCCACTCCCGATACGTTGTACCAGCGCGACCCATTGCGCTAGAAACCAGAACACTGCATAGGCAGGTGACGCACAGAATTTACGCCGGATTGCCCCACAACCTGAACACCGAGACACCCGACAAAACCGATGACCAACTGGCGGCTGTGTTTTGCCAAAAACCAACTGCCAAATCGCGGTCAACCACCAAGCCCAAAAACGACGGAGCAAGGCATATAACGCTGTGCTCAGCGGCGGCCTTGTAATGGAGGCGAAGCCGCAATGAAAAGGGCGTCCGGTGGAGGCCCGTAGGGCCGGAACGAACTGGAGCTAATTGTTAGGCTTGAGGTCTATTATCTGCTCCGATGCCGCAAGAAACTCGTCTTGCAGGTTCTCAGAGATCTCCTCTCTCCCATAGTAGAGAGAGAAGTCTTCAAGCACACCTTCAAGATCACTTGAGCCCCCGATAACTCCGAAAATTTGAGAGGCTGTGTCGGAGGCTACGACTCTCAAAAAGGAAATGATCGCGTCTTGATCCTCTCCGGAAAGCTTGCGCATAGCCAGAACCGCTTCTGCATATACTCGAACTGCTTTCGAAGGATCGGTACGGGCAAGCATGTCGCGATACGACTCAATGTTGGACTTAAGAAGCTCTTTCGCGAACTGATCTGCAATGAATTCTGTGTTGTCCATATATAAGCCTAACGCCTCACATAAGCCGCGCGAGCTTGCGAGCGTCGGGCGAACGAAGTGAGCGTACTTAATGTGATTGTTAGTTGAATTTGCATAGCTATTTAAGTTCGTTATCTCTGCCGACCGGGCCCCAGCTGTAGATCCGAAGCAGCGATTTTGGCATGTAGCCCCTTAGTGCCACATACGACATAGATATTGCTAGCGCTAACGCGGTCATCGCAATCCTCCAATCCCAACCGCCACGAGTTGCCGAGAGCCACACGAACAGAAAAAATGTGCCCCAACCGAAGATGCCGATAAGTAAGGCTAATAAGCGAAAGAACATTCGAGCTTCATTCTTTTTCATATATTCCCTTACGGCCAACAGCAACTAACAGTGAATTATACGAACACGTTCGTATATCCCGCGTTCGTATAACTCCACCCAAAACGCGCCCAAAATTTCATACTTTTCCTAACAAGAACAGAAGGTTAACAGAAGTCACCACGGCTACCGCCGGAGTTATACGCCCTCTTTCGAGCCACCCCAGCCCCAACATAGGGGCGTATAACTCCACCCCTAAAAATCCTAGTTTCTAACCATATCAGAAGGTTACAAACATTTCCTATCCATTTTTCCGGAGTTTTGCGAACGCGTTCGTATAACTACGGCTCCATCAGGGATTGACAAATCCCTACACCAATATACTGTATATCCATACATAAAAAGAGAGAGTTCAGGATATGGATATCCGCATCCCTATTTCACCGCAATCTACCCGCTTTCTTGATCAACTCAGGAACTTTATCCGGCTACGGGGCCTGGCCTATAAAACCGAGATAACCTACGTTTTCTGGATTAAACGCTTTATCCGGTTCCATGGCCGAAAACACCCAGGAACGATGGGCGCTGCGGAGGTAGAGGCATTTTTGTCACATCTGGTACTGCAGGCAAATGTCAGCGTGGCTACCCAGCGAGTCGCACTGAATGCCCTGATTTTCCTGTACCGGGAGTTTCTGGGTACACCCCTGGAAGAGCTTCAGTATGAGGCAGCCAGAAAACCCAAGAAGCTGCCCGTTGTCTTCAGTCCGGACGAGGCCCGGCGGGTCATTGCCAACCTGGAAGGCGACTATAAACTGATCGCCATGCTACTTTACGGTTCTGGTTTACGGATAAGTGAAGCGCTTCGGCTCCGGATAAAAGACATTGATTTCGGGATGCAGCAGTTAATTATCCGCGAAGGCAAAGGCGGTAAAGACAGAATCACACTGCTTCCAGACCGGCTGATTGAGCCTCTCCAGAAGCAGATCCACTCAGCCCTGCTGCAGCACAAGGTAGATATCGCCCGCGGCTGTGGCTCGGTGTATATGCCGGCTGGCCTGGCAAGAAAATACCCCAGTGCCAGCCAGGAACCAGACTGGCAGTACGTATTTCCGGCACCGGATCTTTCTATTGATCCGCGTTCTGGAATACGGCGGCGCCACCACATGCTTGACCGAACGGTACAGAAGCACTTCAAGATCGCCATTCGCGCTGCGGGCATTCACAAGCCCGCCGGGAGCCACACCTTCAGGCACAGTTTTGCTACGCGGCTTCTGGAAGCAGGCTACGATTTACGCACCATCCAGAAGCTACTCGGCCATTCCGATGTCCGTACCACCGAAATCTATACCCATGTTGTCCGTAAAGGCGGCTTTGGTGTGCGCAGCCCGGTGGACGAGGCCTTTTAATAAAGCTCGTCTGTTCTGGAGGCCATTATGAAATCATTTTTGTGCAAACCGCCGATTTTGTGGGTCCACCAGCGCACGGTGGCTTTGCCCCACTCCAGAAGAATCGCGGGGTGATGGTTTTCAGCTTCGGCCAGGTCCGCCACTTTGTTGGTGAAGGCTTGTGCTTCCACAAAGTTCTTGAAGGTGAAGACCCGGCGTAGCTGCTCCTCGCCGTCTACCATCACATCTTCCCAGTCTGGGATCACGCTCAGCAGTTCCTGCTTCTCCTGGCCGGTCACTTTCGGTGCGTCTGAACGGCAGGCTTCACAGGCGTGTTGGCTCAGTTTGGTCATGGCTGTTTCTCCTCTCCTGGTTACTGTGTCCAGCGTGGGTGGCGTGAACGGTTTTATCAAGTGGGTAGTTGAAATTCCGCCCCCACAACAATACTGTATATATAAACAGTATTCAGGGATTTCCCCATGAGTGACCTTCTCAGCAGTCTTCTGCAGGATGCCCGCGTATGGCAGGGCCACAAGCACAGAAAAACTACGCAGCCAGCAGAGCCGACAGGCTATCAGGTTCTGGACAATCAACTGGGTGGCCTGGGTTGGCCCCGGGGCGCGTTGAGCGAATGCCTGCTGGATGCCCTCGGCATTGGTGAGTTGCACCTTGTTTTGCCATTAATGCAGCGCTTGTCTGAGCAGGGCAAAACCGTTTTCTGGCTGAACCCGCCACACACGCCCTATGCCCCTGCCCTGGCCCGGGAAGGCGTGAATCTGGACCATCTGGTGGTGATCAACACAGACGATCAGGGCGATTTCCTGTGGACACTTGAGAACTGCCTGCGCTCACCGGTAACCGGGCTGGTGCTCGCCTGGCCTGGCAAGCTTGCCAGCCGGGATATCCGGCGGCTACAGCTGGCATCAGAAGCCGGCGGCAATGTGTGTGTGCTGTTCCGTAGCCGCCGGCAGGCGGATCAAAACTCACCTGCGGCTTTGCGCCTGGAACTGGTGCCAGGGGATCACCAGGACCTCAAAGTAAATATCATCAAGCGCCGTGGCAGCTGGCCTGGCCAGCATTGTTCCCTGGCGTTAGGGCACCGGGCAGACATCACCACTCAGGATTCATCCCGTGTGGTTCAGGGGCCGTGGCCCCGTTCGCAAGGGTAAGCTGCATGCTCTGGCTTTACCTGCACTTCCCGCATTTGCTGCTGGACCACATCCACCGGAATCAGCCATCCACAGGAGCCCTGGCGATTGTGGACGGCGCCGGGCATACCGTGGTTCAGGCCTGCCCAAACGCCAGGGATCTTGGTATTGAAGCCGGTATGCGCCTGAAGACTGCCCTGGGCCTGGCACCAGAACTGAGCATCATGCGTACCGAAACCAGGCAGGAAGCCTGGCTGTTGGAAGACCAGGCGCGCTGGCTATACCGCTATGCAGCACACATTACCCTCTCACCGCCAGACGGTATCTGGGCAGAAGTCAGCAGCCTGCGGAAACTGTATGGCGGCTTGCCTTCTATCTGGCAAACCGTGGAGCAGGCGCTGGCCGAACGTAAACTGACCGCCTGGGTCGCCATTGGCCATACGCCCCTGGCCGCACAGTTACTGGCCCGGGCCGGCAAAGGGGAATGCACGGCAGACAAACGCCACATTCTTACATCGGTGGGAAGCCTGCCCTTGCCGGCCGCAGGGTTTGATGAAAAGTCCTGCACCCGCTTACAACGCCTGGGGCTGAACACCCTGGCAGAAGTGTTTGCCCTGCCCCCCACAGAGCTGGCCCGGCGACTGTCACCGGAACTGCTGGCCATGGTCCAGAAAATCCAGGGCACCCGGCCAGACCCAAAAGCCCCCTGGCAACCACCCCACAGTTTCCGGCAAAAAGCCGACTTCATTCACGAAGTGGAGCACACCGAGGGGCTGCTGTTCTCATTACAGCGGATTCTGTCAGAACTGGAAGAAGACCTGTGCTGGCGCCAGCAAGACACGGATACCCTGTTACTGATTCTGCAGCACCGGCATCAGCAAGCCACCCGTTTACGCATTCGCACTACCGGGCCGGAACACCGGGCCGAGATGTTTCTGAAACTGATACGCCTGAAGCTGGACCAACACCCCTTGAGCGCACCGGTCACCGGCCTGATTCTGGCAGTCAAACGCTTCACCGGCCGGGAAGCCCCGTTAGGCCGGGATCTGTTGGGCGAAACGGAAGACCTGGACGAAGCCTGGCACACGCTGATCAGCCGCCTGCAGGCACGCCTGGGCGAACAGTCCCTGAAACGGCTTGCGGCCAGGGCTGATCACCGGCCCGAATGTGCCTGGTCTGCCAACAATCCGGGCAAACCCTGTAAACTCCGGCCACAGGCTTCAGTGACACTACCCCGGCGTCCCTTGTGGCTCCTGAAGGCTCCCCGGCCTCTGGCTCAGCCCCCGGAAACCTGGCATTCCGGCCCGGAGCGCATCAGCGGTGGCTGGTGGGATGGCCAGCGGGTTCACCGAGATTACTACATCGCCCAGTTGCCGGGCGGCGAACTGGCCTGGGTGTTCCGGGACGTGCAGGATGGCTGGTTCATACACGGATGGTTTGGCTGATGGCTACCGGCTACGCAGAGTTATTCTGCTTCAGCAATTTCACCTTCCTGACCGGGGCCTCACACCCCCACGAGCTGGCCGAGCGTGCCCTGGAGCTGGGCTACAACGCTATCGCCATCACCGATGCCTGCTCCGTTGCCGGCATTCCCAGAGCCTGGTCTGCCCTGAAAGGCAGCCCGGTAAAGCTAATTACCGGTAGCTGGTTTGAACTGGAAGATGCGCCCCCCGGTGGTTCGGCTCCCCGCTTTATCCTTCTGGCCCGTAACCGCAAGGGTTATGGACAACTCTGCCAGCTGATCACAACCGGCCGGCGCCGGGCAGAGAAAGGCCAATATCAGCTGTTTACCCGGGATATCGAAACCCAAGAGCTGGATAACTGCCTCTGCCTGTGGCTACCACCGGCATCGTCGGCTGCCAGCTACGAGCAAGCCGAGGTTTGTGGCGAATGGTTGCAACGGTTGTTTGAGCAACGCCTGCGCATTGGCGCCACCCGCACCCTGGAAGCGGGCGAAGAGCAACAGCTGGCTCGTGTACGCAAGCTGGCCGATCAGCTCAAACTTGCCATTGCCGCAACCGGCGAAGTACACATGCACGCCAGGGAGCGCCAGCCCCTGCAAGATGTACTCACGGCACTGCGCCATCACTCCACGGTCGAAAACGCTGGCCACTGCCTGTTCCAGAACGGCGAGCGTTACCTGCGGCCGCTCCCGGTACTGCAACGCCTGTTCCCCCAGGCCTGGCTTCAGGAAACCGTCAACATTGCCAACAGCTGCCGTTTCGAGCCCGGCAGCCTGCGCTATGAATACCCGCCTGACCTTGTACCGAAGGGCGAAACCCCGGCGGCCTACCTAAAACGCCTGACCCGGGACGGCGAACGTCGCCGCTACCCCGGGGGCACGCCCATGAAGGTGCAGGCATTAATCCGCAAAGAGCTGGGTTTGATCTCGGAGCTCAACTACGAGCATTACTTCCTCACCATCCACGACATCGTGGCCTTTGCTCGCAGCCGCGGTATCTTGTGCCAGGGGCGAGGATCGGCCGCCAACTCGGCCGTCTGTTACTGCCTGGGCATCACCGAAGTGAACCCCGCCAAGGTGGAGCTGCTGTTCGAACGTTTCATCTCGAAAGACCGGGACGAGCCACCGGATATCGATGTGGATTTTGAGCACCAACGGCGGGAAGAAGTCATCCAGTACATCTATCAACGTTATGGCCGGGAACGGGCGGCACTGGCGGCAACGGTTATCCGCTATCGCCCCCGCAGCGCCATCCGCGATGTCGGCAAGGCCCTGGGGTTCGACGCCGCACTGGTGGAAAAGCTGCTCGATGGCATCGACTGGCGCGACAAGGCCACCAACTGGCGCCAGCAAATTCTGGATAAAGGGCTCACCCGAAACCCGAAAGTGGCAGACCAGCTCTTTACCCTGGTCAACACAATACTGGGTTTCCCCCGGCACCTGTCCCAGCATGTGGGCGGGTTTGTGATCAGTGCCGGGCCATTGGCTGAACTGGTGCCGGTAGAAAATGCTGCCATGGAAGGTCGTACCGTGATCCAGTGGGACAAAGACGACCTGGAAAGCCTGGGATTGATGAAGGTGGATGTACTGGCCCTGGGCATGCTCACCGCCATCCGCAAGGCGCTGGAATTGATCAGCGAGGAAAAGGGCCAAACCTTCACCATCCAGGATGTGCCCCAGGAAGATCCGGCCACCTACGCCATGCTGCAGAAAGGCGACAGCATCGGCGTGTTCCAGGTGGAATCCCGGGCCCAGATCAACATGCTCCCGCGTCTGAAACCGGAAACCTGGTATGACCTAGTGATTGAAGTGGCCATCGTCCGCCCCGGCCCTATTCAGGGCGACATGGTGCACCCTTACCTGCGCCGAAAACACGGCCTGGAAGCGGTGGACTACCCGAACGACGCCGTCCGCCAGGTACTGGAACGTACCCTGGGTGTGCCGATCTTCCAGGAACAGGTCATCAAACTGGCCATGGTGGCGGCAGGCTTCAGTGCCGGCGAAGCCGATAAACTGCGCCGCGCCATGGCCGCCTGGAAATCCCACGGCGACCTCACCCCGTTCCGGGACAAACTGATCAGCGGCATGCTGGAACGGGGCCACGATCCGGACTTCGCCGAACGCTTATACCAGCAAATCTGCGGTTTCGGCGGCTACGGCTTCCCGGAATCCCACGCCGCCAGCTTCGCCTTGCTGGTGTACGTCTCCGCCTGGATCAAACGCCACCACCCGGCCGCCTTCTACTGCGCCCTGCTCAACAGCCAGCCCATGGGGTTCTACTCCCCCAGCCAGTTGGTACAGGATGCCCAGCGCCACCAGGTAACCGTGCTGCCACCGGATGTGAACCACAGCGCTTGGGAACACACCCTGCAAGGCAAGGAAAAACACCTGCGCCTCGGCCTCAGAATCATACAGGGCCTGTCCTCCAGCGGTGCCGAACGCATTCAGCAGAACCGCCCCGCAAACGGCTACCAAAGCGCCACCGAACTGCGCACCCGCGCGGGCCTCAACCAACGCGACATGGAACTCCTCGCCGGCGCCAACGCCATGCCCGGCTTCACCAGCAACCGCCACCAGGCTTACTGGCAGTTACTCGAACACGAAGAACCGGCAGAACTCTTCGCCAACGAAACCATGGCCGATTACACCCCGGAGCCCTGCCACCTGCTTCCCGAACCCACCGAAGGCCAGAACGTACTGGCCGACTACAGCAGCCAGGGCCTAACACTACAAAGGCACCCCCTCGCCCTGCTCCGCGAACAAGGCCACCTGCGCTACTGCCTCACCGCCGACCAACTCAAAACCACCCGCCCCGGCATCCCCGTACAAGTCGCCGGCCTCGTCACCGGCCGCCAACGCCCCGGCACCGCCTCTGGCGTCACCTTCGTCACCCTCGAAGACGAAACCGGCAACATCAACGTCGTCGTCTGGCTAGACACCGCCCGCCGCCAACGAAAACCGTTACTCACCGCCCGGTTGTTACACGTAAAGGGGATTATCGAAAAGGAGGGAGATATCGTTCATATCATGGCCGGAAAGCTGTCTGACCTGAGCCATCTGATTAACGCGTTACCGGTCAGTTCCAGAGATTTTCACTGAACAGCTGGGAACGACCACCACAATGCAAACTTTTCCGCACTCTTAAGGCTGACAACTCGGAGCTCAGAAGCAGCAGGGTGGCGGGGCTTTCCAAAAATGTGCGGAGCCATGGATGGCGGAGCCCAAGCGCCACATGGACGTGCCGAAGGAGCGTTTTTTGGAAAGCCCTGCCACCCTGCTGCCAGCACCAAACTAGCAGGCTACAAAAAAGAAAACCCCGCCGAAGCAGGGTTCTCTCAATACAGCAGCGAACAACAATCAGCCAAGCAGCTTGATCATCACACCCGCTGCAACCGCAGAGCCGATAACACCAGCCACATTCGGGCCCATCGCGTGCATCAGCAGGAAGTTCTGCGGGTTCGCCTCCAGGCCAACCTTGTTGGACACCCGCGCCGCCATCGGCACCGCAGACACCCCGGCAGAACCAATCAACGGGTTGATCGCTTCCTTGGTCACCTTATTCATCAACTTGGCCATCAAGATACCGGCAGCGGTACCAACCGCAAAGGCCACCATGCCCAGCACCAGGATACCCAGAGTCTGGCCATCCAGGAACTTGTCCGCCACCAGCTTGGCGCCAACAGACAGCCCCAGGAAGATGGTCACAATGTTGATCAGCGCGTTCTGGGCCGTGTCGCTCAAACGCTCGACCACGCCACACTCACGCATCAGGTTACCGAAGCAGAACATACCCAGCAGCGGAGCCGCATCCGGCAGGAACAGAACCACCGCGATCAGTACCACGATCGGGAAGATGATCTTCTCTTTCTTGCTCACCGGGCGCAACTGCGACATCTTGATGGCGCGCTCTTTCTGGGTGGTCAGCGCCTTCATGATCGGCGGCTGGATCATCGGCACCAACGCCATGTAGGCGTAGGCAGAGACCGCGATAGCACCCAGCAGATGCGGAGCCAGAACGCTTGATACGTAGATCGACGTCGGGCCATCCGCACCACCGATAATACCGATGGCCGCTGCTTCACGAATGGTGAACTCAAGAACACCGGTCCAGTCCAGCAGCGCCGCACCAATCACGGTACCGAAGATACCGAACTGAGCGGCGGCACCAAGCAGCAGCGTCTTGGGGTTAGCCAGCAAGGGGCCAAAATCGGTCATCGCGCCAACGCCCATGAAGATCAGCAGCGGGCCAATGGTAGAACCGATAATCACCATGTAGAAGCTGTGCAGCATCCCGTGGCTGTAACCAAGGCTTTGAGCGATGGAATCCGCAGCACTCACCGTGCCGTAGCCAGCCGACTCATAGGCTTCCTTGAAGGCCGCCTTTACCTCAGGGGTAACTGTCTGGCCAGCCTGATAGGCTACATCTAGTGTGCTCGCCAATGCCGCATACACTTCCGGCTTCGCGAAATGGATGGCGTTCTCGGCCGCAGACAGGGCAAGCCCTGCCTCCGGAATATTCGCCAGGATGCCACCGAACCCAATGGGTACCAGAAGCAATGGCTCAAACTTCTTGTTGATCGCAAGATAGAGAAGCACAAGGCCAACGATGATCATCACCACCTGGCCCGGCTCTATGTTGAACAGGCCACTACCTGTCCACAACGTCAATAACTTTTCCATGGAATGCTGGCCCTTATGCGATTGTCAGCATTTCATCATCAACGGAGACGGCGTCCCCCTCCTTGATGAAGACTTCACCGATGGTACCGGCCTTGGGTGCGCGCACCTCGGTTTCCATTTTCATGGCTTCGAGGATAATCAGCACATCGCCCTCTTCCACGGTATCACCCGGAGAAACGTGAACCTTCCAGATGTTACCGCCCAGAGGCGCCACCACAGGCTCGCCCTCACCGGCAGCCGGAGCTGCAGCAGCGGCAGGCGCAGAGGCGCCACCCTGGCCTTCAATCTGGCTGATCTCACCACCTTCGTTAACAGCAACCACGTACTTCTTGCCGTTAACTTCCACGGTGTAAGTCTCAGGGCCAGCGGCCTTTTTGGCGGGGGCAACGTCATCAGCACTCGGTACCGGCTCAAATGCATCCGGATTACCGCGGTTTTCCAGGAACTTCAGGCCAATCTGCGGGAACAAGGCGTAGGTCAGAACGTCATCAACTTCCTGCTCGGCCAGTTTGATGCCCTTCTCTTTGGCGATGTCCTTCAGCTCAGCGGTCAGCTTGTCCATTTCCGGTTCAAGCACATCCGCCGGGCGGCAGGTCATCACTTCCTTGCCATCCAGAACACGATCCTGCAATTCTTTGTTCATGGGTGCCGGCGCTGCGCCGTACTCACCCTTCAGGATCGCAGCCGTTTCCTTGGAGATGGACTTGTAACGCTCGCCGGTCAGAACATTCAGTACCGCCTGGGTACCGACAATCTGAGAGGTTGGGGTCACCAGCGGGATGAAGCCCAGGTCTTCGCGAACCTTGGGAATCTCTTCCAGAACCTGATCAAACTTGTCGCTGGCGTTCTGCTCACGCAACTGGTTTTCCATGTTGGTCAGCATGCCGCCCGGCACCTGGGCAATCAGGATGCGGGAATCGGTTCCACGGAGGCTGCCTTCAAATTTGGCGTACTTCTTACGCACTTCGCGGAAATAAGCAGCAATTTCTTCCAGCAGGTTCAGGTCCAGGCCGGTGTCACGGTCGGTACCTTCCAGAATGGCCACGACTGCCTCAGTGGGCGAGTGGCCGTAGGTCATACTCATGGAGGAGATTGCGGTGTCCACGTTATCAATGCCGGCTTCCGCAGCCTTGATGGCGGTGGCGGTAGACATGCCGGTGGTGGCGTGGCACTGCATGTGGATAGGGATATCCAGCTCTTTCTTCAGACGACTGACCAGCTCATACGCTACGTAGGGCTTGAGAATGCCCGCCATGTCTTTGATGGCGATGGAATCGGCACCCATGTCGGCCACTTCTTTCGCAAGCTCTACCCACATGTCGACGGTATGCACGGGGCTGGTGGTGTAGGCAATGGTGCCCTGGGCGTGCTTGCCGGTCTTGCGAACGGCTTTGATGGCACGGTCCATGTTGCGAGGATCGTTCATCGCGTCGAAGATACGGAACACGTCAACGCCATTTTCGGCGGCACGCTCACAGAAACGATCAACCACATCATCCGCGTAATGGCGATAGCCCAACAGGTTCTGACCACGCAACAGCATCTGCTGTTGGGTGTTGGGCATGGCTTTTTTCAGCTCGCGGATGCGCTCCCATGGGTCTTCGCCCAGGTAACGGATACAGGAATCAAAGGTAGCACCACCCCAGGACTCCAGAGACCAGAAACCGACTTTGTCGAGTTTCTCGGCAATGGGCAGCATGTCATCAAGCCGCATACGGGTGGCAAGCAGGGATTGGTGGGCGTCACGCAGAATTACGTCCGTAATCCCCAGCGGTTTCTTGGTATCAGTCATCGTGTCAGCCTTCTGTTAAAAGGTTCTAATCGTGCAACGGGTCACTTCTTGTGGCGTGCCCGGTATTGTGCAATCGCCTTCTTGATGGCCTCGGCGGTGTCAGGATCAACCGACGCGGGCGCCTTCGGCTTGGCACGTGGCGTTTTGGCCGGGGTTGCCGGCTCTGGCGGCGCAAACCGTCCAATGAGTTTGGACATGAGCAGTGTCGCGAATACCAGAACAACCAGGAACGCGAACACAAAGCCCATACCAGCAATCATCAACTCGACGGCTTGTGACATCAGCTCATTCATATCGAATAGCTACCTGTATTGATTTGTGTGATTTCCCCGCTTCGCCGCCTTCAGCCGTCAGACCAAAGTCTAATGGCTGGAACGAACAAATCGGGAGGCAAAATCCTGCGTAATTTACCGTTTTCATTGATCAGGAGCAACCTGAAGTAAACATTTCTATAGGGACTTTCCGAGCTTCCTGGCCTGATCTGACACTCACCCGACCGGTCTTCAACAACCGGAATCAAGCATAACGAACCCTGATTTTGCGGCCTTTGACCTTTCCTTTCTCAAGCCGAGCCAAAGCTTTATCTGCCCAGGCTTCATCAACGGCCACAAAACACTGGAAATCGAACAGATCTATTTTTCCCACTGCCGTACCCGGAATACCCGCATCCCCGGTCAAAGCGCCCAACACGTCGCCAGGGCGCACTTTGTCTTTTCGACCACCGGCCAGGCACAGGGTTTTCATGGCCGGGCGAACCGGGCGTAACGTTTGCGCCAGCAGGCTTTCGGAATCGCCCCAGACAACAGACGCACCCCGGGCTGATTCAAGCCGCGAGACTTTATGGCCCTGGCTGGGCGCGCACAGCGTAATCGCGTGCCCCTGTTCACCGGCACGCCCGGTACGGCCAATGCGATGGGTGTGTACTTCCGGGTCGCGGGCAGGCTCGGCATTGATCACCAGGGGCAACGCTTTGATATCCAGGCCACGAGCAGCCACGTCGGTGGCGACCATGACCGTGCAGCTCTGATTGGCGAATTTGACCAATGTGCTATCCCTGTCTTTCTGCTCGAGATCCCCATGCAGTGACATAGCCGCAAAACCGAGTGCCTCAAGCTCCTGCGCCAGCTCGTCGCAGTCCCGCTTGGTTGTACAGAAAACCAGAGACGACACCGGCTGATAATGAGACAACAGGGCTGCAACTGCGCGAACTTTCTGGTCTGGCGATATTTCGTAGAACACCTCAGAAATACTGCTGGTAGCGTCTTCTGCCTCGATCCTGACGTCCACCGGCTCAACCTGGAAGCGCTCGCTCATGGCCCGGATCGGTTCTGGCCAGGTTGCGGAAAACAGGAGAGTTTGTCGGGCGACCGGCGTTTGCTCAAGAATGGACAACACCACCTCTTCAAACCCCATATCCAGCATTCGGTCTGCTTCGTCCAACACCAGCGTGTTCACGCGGTCCAGGGTCAGCGTACCCTTGCGCAGGTGGTCATCAACCCTGCCCGGCGTGCCTACCACGATATGGGCGCCATGACTGAGCGAGCCGATCTGGGGCCCTATGGGAACACCCCCACAAAGCGTGAGCACTTTCACGTTGTCTTGTGCCCGCGCCAGCTCTCTCAAAGCCTTGGCCACCTGGTCAGCCAGCTCCCGGGTCGGGCATAACACCAGCGCCTGCACCGCAAACTGTTTTGGTTTCAGTCGTTCCACCAGCGGAATGCCGAATGCAGCCGTCTTGCCACTGCCGGTCTGCGCCATGGCAATCACATCCTTGCCGGCCAGCGCTGGTGGCAATGCCTTGACCTGTATGCCAGTCGGCCGCTCAAAACCCAACCGCTGCAGGTTTGCCTGCATGGCCTGAGAAAGCCCCAGCTCTTTAAAAGAAGACATAGAAAAATCCACGAGATAAATGTTTGTGGGTTATTGCGGGAATAACGTCGGCGTATACTAGAGGTTCATAATATGCAGTTTATCACGAATCCACGGAGTCACTGATGGCGTCTTTGCAGGAACAACTACTCAAGGCCGGACTGGCCGACGAAAAGAAAGCCAAAAGCATACGAAACGAAAAACGCAAGCAACGCAAGCAGCAACCCAAAGGTGCAGTCCAGGTGAATGAAGCCGAGGAACGCGCTCGCCAGGCCCGCCTTGAAAAGGCCGAGCGTGACCGCCAGCTGAATCTGGAACGGCAAAAGGAGGCGGAAAAGAAAGCCATTCAGGCTCAGATTCGGCAACTGATTGAAACCAACCGACTGGACCGCAGCCGGGGCGAAACGTCTTACCAGTTTGTCGACGGAAAGAAGATCAAGAAAATTCTGGTGGATGACACCATGGTTGACCAGCTCTCCCGTGGCCGGCTTGCGATTGTGGCAATTGGCGACAACTACGAAGTGGTCCCGGACAAAGTAGCCCGCAAGATTATGGAGCGAGACGAAACCGCCGTGATTTCGATGCACGATCGCAAGCATGATGATGCCGGAGAGGACGACCCTTACGCGGGGTATGAGATTCCCGATGATCTGATGTGGTAAAGACCCGCCCTACGACTAAAGTCGGTAGCACTCTAGCCCCCGCTGCTACCGGCTTCCTCCCGCTTGTGTGACATTGTCACAGACCACCGCCTCCTGCTTTCGTAGAGTTCTGATGAATTCCCAAATATTCTATGCATAGATCATTTGGGTATATGTGGCCATGCATCATCTACCCCTGGCTAAATCAGAAGAGGCTCACCATGCCCAAAAATAGAACCCATGCTAGCGAACCGGCCGGCAAACTCAGCCGCCGACAACTGATCAAGCTCTCTGCGGCAGGCGCACTGGCAGCGGCAGTACCAACCACCGCCCTGCTCTCACCTCGCCAAGCCGCCGCCATCCAGTCGAAAGCCCGCATTGTTATCGTCGGTGCCGGCGCAGCCGGAATTTCACTGGCATCGCGCCTATCTTCCGCCATCGATTCGCCAAACATCACCATTATCGACAGCCGTGAAGCCCATTATTACCAGCCTGGCCTGACTCTGGTTGCGGTCGGTGCCTGGAAGGATGTCAACAAAGTCATCGACCGGAACGACCGTTACCTGCCCCGGTCCGTCAAGTGGGTCAAAGATACCGTTGCGGCATTCGATCCAGACAACAACCGGGTGATGACCAGCGGCGGGCAGCAAGTTGACTATGACTACCTGATGGTGGCCACCGGTGTAGAGGTGCGTTACGACCTGATCGAGGGAATGAGTACAGACCTGATCGGCCAGAACGGCATTGCCTGCGTCTACGATAATCCCATTCACGGTGCAGCCACAGCCAGGGCCGTTGACGAACTGGTAGAGAAAGGCGGCAAAGCGCTGATGACCCGCCCGATCACTGCCATCAAATGCGCCGGCGCGCCTTTGAAAGTGACCTTGCTGACTGAACACCGCATGCGCGAAGCCGGCACCCGGAATCGCACCGAGATGCACTATATCTCAGGGGAAGCCGGCCTGTTCTCGCAGCCAGACATCAATAAATTCCTATACAGCCATATGCCCGCAAGGGGTATTCCGATTCGCAATCGGCATGAACTGATTGCCATTGAACCGGGGCGCAAAGAAGCTACCTTCAGAACCCCGGATGGCAATATCACGGAAGACTACGACTTCATTCACGTAGTGCCCCCGATGACCGCTCCAGCGCCGGTTCGCGAAGGCCCCCTGGCCTGGCGGGAAGGTCCATTCACAGGCTGGCTTGAAGTTGATCGTCACACCCTTCAGCACCGTCGATATCCGAATATTTTCGGGGTGGGTGACGTGGTTGGCACACCGGTTGGCAAAACAGCTGCCAGCGTAAAAGCCCAGGCACCCATCGCCGTTGCCAACCTGCTGGCGACGATTCAAGGCAAAAGCGAACTGCCGGGCCGCTACAACGGGTACACCTCCTGCCCCCTGATCACAGAGAAAGGCAAGGCGATTCTGGTGGAGTTCGACTACGAACTGAAAATGGTGCCTTCGTTCGGCTTCATCAACCCCTACGAAGAACATTGGGTACCCTGGATTCTGAAAGACAAAATGCTACAGGCGGCCTACCAGGCCATGCTCAGAGGCCGGGTATAAGGAGGCAATCACATGGTATTTTCACTGTTCGGTGTTCTGTCGGTACTGCTAGAGGCTTTGCGCCCGGTCCTGCCACTTATCGCCACAGCCCTGCTGATTGAGGCGGTGCTGGTTGTTGGCGCACTCCTCAAGCATCGCAAAGGGCCTCTGGACTGGCGGGGGGCCTGCAATATCAGCGCAATCGTAGGAATAATCTTCTTCGTTGGCGCTCTGGCTCACGCTCCGTGGGTTACGGGCGCAAGCCACAGCCAGCTTGCGGGCCTGCTGGACTACACGGCCCTGGCAGCAGCAAGCCTGGGTGCCGGCGTTGCCGCGTTCGTGGCATGCATGCCCTTGCTCCTCTGCCTGCGGCCAACGCACCACTCATCCTTTGAATGAGTGTTATCGAACAAGCTGGTTCCAGTCGAACCTCTATCGGTTCAAATCCTTTTAGACTCCGAGATCTACAAATAAAAAACCCCGCTCAAGGCGGGGTTTTTTATTTAATATGGCGCGGCTGGGAGGATTCGAACCTCCGACCGCCTGGTTCGTAGCCAGGTACTCTATCCAGCTGAGCTACAGCCGCTTAAAACGGGTTTGCGATAGTGGCGCGGCTGGGAGGATTCGAACCTCCGACCGCCTGGTTCGTAGCCAGGTACTCTATCCAGCTGAGCTACAGCCGCGCATCTTTCGCATTGGTTGAATGCTGCTTCAACCTGTTCTCGTTTCCCCAAAAGGAAATGGCGGAGAGGGAGGGATTCGAACCCTCGGTACGATTGCTCGTACGGTTCCTTAGCAGGGAACTGGTTTCAGCCACTCACCCACCTCTCCTTGAGAACGGGGCGTATACTACCATAATTTTTCTGTTTTCATAGGGTTGACACGAGTTTTTTCTACTCGATTTTCCCCACCATCAAAAAAGCCGCTCAGGTTTCCCGTGAGCGGCTTTTTATCGATCAACGATTGCCCGGTTCCGGCTCGTCTGAGCCTTTTTCGGACTGAATCCGCTGATAGATTTCTTCACGGTGAACCGCGACGTCTTTGGGCGCGTTAACACCGATACGTACCTGGTTCCCCTTCACTCCCAGAACGGTAACGGTAATCTCGTCGCCGATCATCAGAGTTTCGCCAACACGGCGGGTCAAAATCAACATATCCCTTTCTCCCTATTCCAAACCAACCTGTTCCGACAACAGAATGTTGTACTTATAGCTTTTATAAAGAGATCACCGATCATACTAAAGACGCAATAATACTTATACCCCTTCGCATCTCGATAGCTATTATCAATGACTCAAAAAGGCGCGCTTGCGAGCATCCTGCTGTTAAGCGCCCTCGTCCACCCCGGCCTGATCCAGCTCAAATGCACTGTGTAGTGCACGAACCGCCAGCTCGAGATACTTCTCATCGATCACCACCGAAATCTTGATTTCCGAGGTGGAGATCATCTGAATATTAATACCTTCTTTGGACAGCGCCTCAAACATTTTAGTTGCCACGCCAGCGTGCGAGCGCATGCCTACGCCCACAATGCTCACTTTTGCAATCTTGCTGTCGCCACCCACTTCGCCAGCGCCAATTTCGCTGGAGATACCACGCAGAACTTCCTGGGCCCGTTTGAAGTCGTTACGGTGAACAGTGAAGGTGAACGCGGTTTTATTATCTTCGCCCACGTTCTGCACAATCATGTCCACTTCAATATTGGCATCGCTGACCGGCTTCAGAATCCGCAGGGCGCTGCCCGGGGTATCGGGCACACCTGAAATGGTCAGTTTGGCTTCGTCACGATTGAAAGCAATGCCGGAAACAACCGGTTGTTCCATGGCGTTCTCATCCTCAAAAGTAATCAGGGTGCCTTCACCTTCCTGGAAGCTGGAAAGCACTCTTAATGGAACATTGTATTTACCTGCAAATTCGACGGCGCGAATCTGGAGCACTTTCGAGCCCAGGCTGGCCATCTCGAGCATTTCTTCAAATGTAATTCGATCGAGCCGGCGAGCACTGTCTACCACCCGCGGGTCGGTTGTATAAACACCGTCCACATCCGTGTAGATCTGACACTCGTCAGCCTTCAGGGCAGCCGCCAGTGCCACCGCGGTGGTGTCTGAACCCCCGCGACCGAGCGTAGTGATGTTGCCGTGCTCATCAATACCCTGGAAGCCCGCAACAACCACTACCCGGCCGGCTTCCAGATCTTCGCGCATGCGCTGCTCATCAATCTGCTTGATCCGCGCCTTGGTGTGACTGCTATCCGTCAGGATGCGCACCTGTGAGCCGGTGTAAGACCGGGCATCACAGCCACGCTTCTGCAGCGCCATAGACAACAACGCGATGGTCACCTGCTCACCGGTAGACACCAGTACGTCCATTTCCCGGGGTACCGGATCTTCCATAATGTCGTTGGCCAGGGCGATCAGCCGGTTGGTTTCTCCGCTCATGGCCGAGACCACAACCACCACATCGTGCCCGTCTTTACGGAACTGACACACTTTGTCAGCCACTGCCTCAATCCGCTCGGTTGTACCAACGGACGTACCACCAAATTTCTGAACCAACAGAGCCATGTTTTGCCAAACTCCGAACCGGGGACTCAAAGCGGAACACCGATTGCCCGCCCATCAAATAAAGCGGGCGGAATTATAAACCTCCGCCCGCGTCCAAAAACAGTTGCTTAACCGATATTTTGTTCAACCCAGGCCGGAACACCTGCCAGGGCATCCGCCAGCTTGGACGGATCGTTACCGCCACCCTGGGCCATATCCGGGCGGCCACCACCTTTACCGTCCACTTGCGCCGCCAGATGCTTCATCAGATCGCCAGCTTTAATACGACCAGTGGCAGACTTGGTAACCCCGGCAACCAGGGTAACCTTGCCGTCGTCTACAGTGGCCAGAACCACCACACCTTCGCCCAGCTTATTCTTCAACTGGTCGGCGGTTTCCATCAGCGCCTTGCGGTCAGCACCTTCCAGCTCTGCCGCGACGACTTTTAGCCCGGCCACCTCTACAGCATTTCCGGCAAGATCACTGCCTGCGGAACTGGCGAGCTTGGCTTTCAGTGCATCCACGTCTTTTTCAAGCTGGCGGTTGCGGTCGAGGACCTGCTGAACCTTGTCCACGACGGTCTCACGGGTGCCTTTAACCAGGCGCGCCGTTTCGCGCAGGGTTCGTTCAGTGGCGTCCAGCCATTCCAGCGCACCAAACCCGGTCACCGCCTCAATACGGCGAACACCGGAGGAGATACCGCTTTCCGAGGTTATCCTGAACAGACCAATATCACCGGTGCGAGACACGTGAGTACCACCACAAAGCTCCACGGAATAACTATCGGTGCCCATGCTCAACACACGCACCACATCACCGTACTTCTCACCGAACAGGGCCATGGCGCCTTTCTCTTTGGCAGACTCCATGTCGGTCACGTCCACCTGAACCGGGGTATTCTCCAGAACCTGTTCGTTTACCTGACGCTCGATCTCTTTCAACTGTTCCGGGGTGACCGCTTCAAAATGGGAGAAATCGAAGCGCAGTTTGTCCGGATCTACCAGCGAGCCTTTCTGGGTGACATGCTCGCCCAGAACCTTGCGCAGTGCTGCGTGCAGCAGGTGCGTGGCGGAATGGTTGCGCTTGGTACGCTCACGGCGGGCGTGATCAATCCGGGCATCCACTTCCAGGCCTGGGAACAACTCGCCTTCAACCAATGTGCCCACGTGCAGGTGGTTGTCGCCTTCCTTGCGGGTATCGGTTACCTGGAAGCGACCACCGCTCCAGGTCAGCAGGCCGGTATCACCCACCTGGCCGCCGGATTCCGCATAGAACGGCGTGCGCTCCAGCACCACCACACACTCGTCCCCAGCCTCGGCGGTTTTCTCTTCACCGTTGACCAGAACCGTCCGGATGCGCTCATGGCCGTCAATATGATCGTAGCCGGTGAACTCGGTCTTGCCGTCAATGGTGATGCCGGCGGCGTTGTAATCGATGCCGAACTTGCTGGCCGCACGGGCACGGTCACGCTGGGCGTCCATGGCCTTTTCGTAGCCTTCGTAGTCCAGGGTCAGGCCACGCTCACGGGCGATGTCGTTGGTCAGGTCTACCGGGAAGCCGTAGGTGTCGTACAGGGTAAATACGGTTTCACCAGGAATTTCCGTACCCTTCAGTTCGGCGATGTCCTGCTCCAGCAGGCGCAAACCCTTGTCCAGGGTCTTGGCGAATTGCTCTTCTTCCTGCAACAGCACCTTTTCGATCTGTTTGCGGCTGCTGACCAGTTGTGGGTAGGCCTCGCCCATCAATTCCACCAGGGCGCCGGTCAGTTTGTAGAAGAACGGCTGGGTTGCGCCCAGCTTGTTACCGTGACGGGCTGCACGGCGGATGATCCGGCGCAGTACAAAGCCGCGGCCTTCGTTTGACGGCATCACACCATCGGCAATCAGGAAAGCGCAGGAGCGAATGTGGTCTGCCACCACCCGCAGAGATGCCTCGGTGGTCGCCGCACCGCCCAGAATTTCGGATGCGGCCTTCAGCAGATCCTGGAACAGGTCAATTTCATAGTTGCTGTGAACGCCCTGCAGCACAGCCGCAATCCGCTCCAGCCCCATGCCGGTATCCACGGAAGGCTTGGGCAGGTTCAGCATCTCGCCATCGGCGGTGC
Organism: Marinobacter sp. GH_1; assembly: GCF_048595985.1. Taxonomy (NCBI): domain Bacteria; kingdom Pseudomonadati; phylum Pseudomonadota; class Gammaproteobacteria; order Pseudomonadales; family Marinobacteraceae; genus Marinobacter; species Marinobacter sp. GH_1. Next base: position 2,558,539 of record NZ_CP184460.1, read on the forward strand.
GGTTATACTGCATGAACACCACGTTCCAGATCTCGATGTAGCGGTCGCCGTCTTCTTCCGGGCTGCCGGGAGGTCCGCCAGCCACATCCGGGCCGTGGTCGTAGAAAATCTCGGTACAGGGGCCGCAGGGGCCGGTGTCGCCCATCTGCCAGAAGTTATCGGAAGCGTAGCGGCCGCCTTTGTTGTCGCCGATGCGAATAATCCGTTCAGCCGGAACGCCAACCTCTTTGTTCCAGATATCAAAGGCTTCGTCGTCTTCCGCGTACACGGTTACCCAGAGCTTTTCCTCGGGCAGGTTCAGGTGCTGCTCACCGGTCAGGAAGGTCCAGGCAAAATTAATGGCTTCACGCTTGAAGTAATCGCCAAAGCTGAAGTTACCCAGCATTTCGAAGAACGTGTGGTGGCGGGCGGTGTAGCCAACGTTTTCCAGGTCGTTGTGTTTACCACCGGCGCGCACGCACTTCTGGGAAGATGTCGCCCGGGTGTAGTCGCGTTCTTCCCGGCCAAGGAAAGCATCCTTGAACTGGTTCATACCAGCGTTGGTAAACAGCAGTGTGGGATCGTCTGCCGGCACCAGCGAACTGCTCGGCACAATGGTGTGACCCTGCTGCTTGAAATATTCCAGAAACGCCTGTCGCAACTCTGCGGTTTTCATAGACCTTTGATACCTTTCGACCTTTAACACCTTGCCTGAAACCCGCCGGAATAGCCGGCAAGTCCGCGATTGAAATACGAATACTTACATGCGTGTGCAAATCCGCTACTCTAGCACACGCCGAGAACAGGAAAAACGTGAAACCTCACAGGAGACTCCATGCCCCGACGCTTTCATAACGCCGAGGAACTTTTACCGCCAGCCACCGCACTGAAGCGCGCCCTGGCCATTATCTACGATGGATTGATCAGTATTGCCGTGCTGCTGGTAGCCACCTGGGCTTACACCATGATTGCAGGCTGGATTACCGGCTGGGAACAGTACGAACAGATGGCGGAAGCCGGCGAACTCGAGGGCGGCCCGGGCCTCACCTTCACCCTGTTCCTGGTGCTCTACCTGTTCTTCGCCTATTTCTGGACCCGTATCGGCCAAACCCTGGGCATGCAGGTATGGCGCATTCGAATCGAGAACCTGGATGGCACGTCCGTCAGTTGGACCCAGGCCCTGCTCCGCTATGGCAGCGCAGCGGCAGTCATCGTGTTGACCATGATTGCCGCCGACTACGTCGGCTCCCTGACGCTCCTGCTCACCGTGCCCGCTGTGATCGCCCTGTTCTACCCGATCAACGGCTTGTCGCTGACCGATCGCGCATCCAACAGCGTGGTTGTAGCCGTGCCCGCACCGGACAAATCAAAAACCGCCAAAACCAAAAAGTAATGCGCCCGGGCCGGCCATCTCAGCCGGCCCGCCGCATCAACACGGCGCCCACCGCAGCATTCACCAGAATCGGCACCAGTACCGCCAATAGTGGGTTAAAGCCGTATACCATACTCATGGGCCCCAACAAATCCTGCATGTACTTGAACAACAGGCCCACCAGCAGGCCGGTGAACACGCGGAACCCCATGGTTACAGAGCGCAACGGGCCAAAGATGAAGGAAATGGCCACCAAGACCATCACCGCCGTACCCAACGGCATCAACGCCTTTTTCCAGAATGCGAGCCAATAACGGGCCGCCGTCAGCCCCTGTTCGCCCAAATAGGTGGCGTAGGTGTAGAGGCCGGCCATGGAAAGGTTTTCTGGTTTAACGATCAACACACTCAGCACTTCCGGTGACAGCCCGGTCTCCCAGCGCAAGGCAGCATGCTCATTGCGCAGGGTGCGTTCGTCCTCAATGCGAGTGGACACCACCTTCTCCAGCAGCCAGTGATCACCCTGGAAAATCGCTCTTTCAGCAAAGCTGGACACCTCCAGCTGCCGGTCGCCTCCAAAACGGAACAAAGATACGCCATGCAATACGCCGTTTGGCTGAACGGCATTCAGATGCATGAACGTGTTCCCCTCCCGGTGCCAGACACCGTGGGCCGACGCAACATTCCTGCTCGCCCCCAGGGCCACCGCTTTGTCGCTCTGCGCCATGCGCTCCGTGGTCGGCGCAACGTATTCACCGATGGCCAGCCCCAACAAAACAACCACCAGGGCCGGCTTCATCGCCGACCAGACAATCCGGCGAATGGAAACACCGGCAGCCCGGATAACCGTCAGCTCCGAAGAGCTGGCCATGGCACCTAGCCCTACCAGGCACCCCATGAAAGCACCCAGCGGCAGATAATCGTATATTCGCCTTGGCAAGGTCAGAAATACATACCAGAGCGCCTGCAGGGTCTGGTAATCGTTGCGGGTGTCGTCCAGTTCGGCAATAAAGGCGAAAATCACATCCAGTGACAGCACCACCATCATCACCAGGAACATCGCGCCGCCCACCGTGCGCATGACGTAACCATCGATTCTACGCATGGGCACGGGCCTCCTTTTCCAGGCGCCGCTTATAAAGCCAGGCAGGGCCAAACTGCAACCAAAGCCCCAACGCCAGGAAAATCACATGCACCCACAACATGCCTATCCACTCCGGCACCTTGCCATCCGCCAGGGCATCCCGCGCTACAATCAGCAACCCGAGGTAGGTGATGTAAACCAGCATCGCCGGTAGTAGATGGAAGAAACGGCCCTGGCGCGGGTTAACCCGACTAAGACGGACCGCCAGCAGGGTCACGATCGGCACAATCAACGGTAGCGAGAAACGCCAATGTAGCAGAGCCCGGTCCTCCGGCTTATCCGATTGCCAGAGCGCCTTGGTGCTGATGCCCTCCTCGAGCTCCCGGTTACCTGCTTCTCCACCCATGATCTTAAGGCCATAGGCTTCGAACCGGGTAACATTGTAATCAAGCCTGCCAGGTTGCCCCTGAAACCGCCCACCGTTCTCCAGAATCAGGAACCGGCTACCGGTTTCCTGATCGATCAACTGGGAACCAGACTCGGCGGTGATCAGGGTCACGCCTTGCCCGTTACGATCATACTCGGCGATGAATACTCCCTGGAGCTGCCGCTTATCTTCGCTCAGGGCCTCGGTGTAGGTAACCCGGCTACCAGACGTAAAATCCTGAAATCGCCCCGGCGCCAGCATCTCGAACTCTGTGGCGGTGCGCGCTTCGTTGAAGATAGCCTCCACCTGCTTCATACCCCACGGCGACACATACAGGCTCATGCTGGCCACAACCAGCATCACCGGTACACAGCCAATCAGAGTTTTCGCCAGCAACTGCCTGTCGCTGACACCACAGGCGAACAACACCGTCATTTCGCTTTCAAGGTACATCCGCCCGTAGGCCAGCAGGATGCCGATAAACAGCCCCAGAGGCAGAATCAGCTCCAGGAATCCCGGAAAGCGGTAGGCCATGATGGAAAACAGAACGCCGGCGGGAATCTCGCCTTCTGCGGCATTGCCCAGGTACTTGATAAAGCGACCACTCATAAACACCAGCAACAGGATGCCTGAAACGGCAACCATGCTGACCATGATCTGGCGAATGAGGTAACGGAAAACGATGTTCAAATCAGTCTCTCTGGCAGCGCCGAAGCGTGAGATGGTCGATAACGGAAACTGCGGGTATTCTATGTAACCTTGGCGATGAATGACAGTATAAGCCTGATACGATAAAGCCATCGTAACGATACAAGCCTGCCGCTTGATTAATCGAGCTTTTGCCCCAATCCTATGGGCATCGGATGAACAACGCCTACCACATTCAACAAAGCACAACCTGACAACGGGAGTTGCCATGAATTTCAGCCTGAGCAGCAAAGCCATCACCGCCACCAAAACCGATTGCCTGGTTATCGCGGTGCCTGAGAAGGGCGAGTGGCCGGAAACCACAAAAGCAGCAGACGAAGCACTGGGAGGGCTGGTCAAGCAACTTGAAAAAGCGGGCGACCTGACTGGCAAGAACGCGTCTGTAAACACCCTGCCCCTGGTCGATCAACCATGGCAGCGCGTGGTTGTGGTCGGCACCGGCAAAGACAGCGACCGCACGCCAGCCAACTTTCGCAAGGCACTGATCGCCATGATGGGCGCCCTGAAAGACGGCCCCTCCAAGAGCGCACTGATCTGCCTGGCCGACACCAGCCTGCAGGGCGAGGACGCCGTCAGCTCCGAAGAAGCCCGCCTGAACCTGATCGGGCGTGTTCTGGAAGACCAGCTCTACACCTTCACCGAATTCAAGAGTGAAAAGCCAGCTGCACGCAAACTCAAGAAAGTGGTGGTGCAGGCCTCCGGTTCCGCCAAAGCCTTGAAAGATGCCTTTAACCAGGGCCTGGCTACCGGGCGCGGCATGAATTACACCAAAGATCTGGGCAACACCCCGCCCAACATCTGCCACCCGGTCTGGCTCGCCGAGCAGGCCAAGAACATGGCCAAGGAATACGACTGCATCAAGACCGAAGTGCTTGATGAAAAGCAGATGGAAAAGCTGGGCATGAACACCATCCTTGCGGTGGGCAAAGGCTCCAAACAGCCCCCGCGCCTGATCGTAATGGAATACCGGGGTGGCAAAGCCAAAGACAAACCCTACGTATTGGTGGGTAAAGGCATCACCTTCGATACCGGCGGCATCAGCCTTAAGCCCGGCGAAGGCATGGATGAAATGAAATACGACATGGGCGGCTCCGCCAGCGTGTTCGGCACCATGAAAGTGCTGGCCGAAACCAAACCCAAAATCAACGTGGTTGCCGTAATCGCCGCTGCCGAAAACATGCCTGACGGCGGCGCCTCCCGCCCCGGCGACATTGTCACCACCCTGAGCGGCATGACCGTTGAAATCCTCAACACCGACGCCGAAGGCCGCCTGGTGCTGTGCGACGCCCTCACCTACGTGAAAAAATTCGACCCGGAAGCCGTGGTCGACATGGCCACCCTCACCGGCGCCTGTATCATTGCTTTGGGTAACCAGGCCACCGGCCTGCTGTCCAATAACGACGAACTGGCACACGAACTGCTGGCCGCTGGCGAACGCACCGGCGACCGCGCCTGGCGCCTGCCGCTGTGGGACGAATACCAGAGCCAACTCGACAGCAACTTCGCCGACATGGCTAACATCGGTGGCCGCCCCGCTGGAACCATCACCGCGGCCTGCTTCCTGAGCCGCTTCGCCAAAGACTACCGCTGGGCCCACCTGGACATCGCCGGCACCGCCTGGAACTCTGGCAAAGCCAAAGGCGCCACCGGCCGCCCGGTCCCCCTGCTTGTCGACTACCTGATGACCCATGCAGGATAACCAGCCAAACCCACCGGAACCCGGCAGCCCAGCTGCCGGCCCCTCCGGCCGGGACGACCAGAACCAGCGCTACTGGTTCCACATCCTCGCCCAGAACACCCCAGCCGCCCGCAACCTCCACGCAGCCAAACTCGTGGACAAAGCCTGGCAGCAGGGCGACCGCGTGTGCATCCTCTGCGACACCGAAGAACAGGCCCAAGAACTCGACGACCTGCTGTGGAACATCGCCCCCGATGCCTTCATCCCTCACAGCATCGCCCAAGACCCAACCACCCCCTGCCCCGACCCCGTCGGCATCCTCCTCTACCCGCCGGCCGCTGTAGACTGGGATACCGTTATCGTCCTGTCCTCAACACTGCCCGACGACGCCGACCAGTACGGCCGACTGGCCCTGGTCGCCCACAACGACCCGGCCGTACTGAACCAGGCTCGGGGACACTACAAGCAACTGCGGGCGATGGGGATTGAAGCGCGGGTGCACGACATGCGAAAGCGTTAATTGTTCTTTTAGCCACAGACACTCACGGACAAGAAGCAGATTTGGCAACTGATGGAAGCAAAGAGTTGAGAGGCGGACAGCACAAGGTCATATCTGTGGGGTTGGGGACAGGCTTTCCAAAAATCTCGTAGGCCATGGATGGCCGGAGACAAGCGCCACAGGGATGTGCCGCAAGGAGCGCTTTTTGGAAAGCCTGTCCCCAACCCCGCACCGCACCGATCTAGCAGGCTACCGAAACCGAAGCCCCGACGAGCGTCGAAGGTTCGCCGCAATCAAGGCGACCATGTATAATCGCCCAATTCAGAATTTCCCTATGTGAATCAACCAAAACGGTCACTGCATAATCCCATGGAAAAAACCTACCAGCCAGAAAACATCGAGCGCCAGTGGTACGAAAACTGGGAATCCAAAGGCTATTTCCGCCCCAGCGGCGAAGGCGATTCCTACAGCATCGCCATCCCGCCACCCAACGTGACCGGCAGCCTGCACATGGGCCATGCGTTCCAGCACACCATCATGGACACCCTCACCCGCTTCAAGCGCATGCAGGGCCGTAACGCACTGTGGACCGTCGGCACCGACCACGCCGGCATCGCCACCCAGATGGTGGTCGAGCGCAAACTGGCCGCAGAAGAAGACAAAACCCGCCACGACCTGGGCCGGGAAGAATTCATCAAGCGCATCTGGGACTGGAAAGAACACTCCGGCGGCACCATCACCCGCCAGATCCGCCGCCTCGGCAACTCCGTCGACTGGGACAACGAACGCTTCACCATGGACGACGGCTTCTACAAAGCCGTACAGGAAGTGTTTATCCGCCTGTACGACGAAGGCCTGGTGTACCGCGGCAAACGGCTGGTGAACTGGGATCCGAAACTACACACTGCCATCTCCGACCTTGAAGTCGAGAACAAGGAAGAGAAAGGCTACTTCTGGCACCTGCGCTACCCGCTGGCAGACGGCCAGAAAACCCAGGACGGCAAAGACTACGTCATCGTAGCCACCACCCGCCCGGAAACCATGCTCGGCGACACCGCCGTCGCCGTCCACCCGGACGACGAACGCTACCAGCACCTGATTGGCCAGCACGTACTACTGCCGTTGGTAAACCGCCGCATTCCCATTGTGGCCGACCACCACGCGGACCCGGAAAAAGGCTCCGGCTGCGTGAAGATCACCCCAGCCCACGACTTCAACGACTACGCCGTGGGCAAGCGCAACAACCTGCCCATGATCAACGTCATGACGCAAGACGCCAACATTCGCGAGGTGGCCGAAGTCTTCAATGCCGACGGCGCCGAGAATTCCGAGATCAACAGCGCCCTGCCGGCCGCCTATGCTGGCTTGAGCCGGGAAGCGGCCCGCAAGCAGATTATCGCCGACATGGAACTGGCCGGCCTGGTCGAGAAAATCGAAGATCACGTGCTGAGCGTGCCCCGCGGTGATCGCTCCGGCCTGATCATCGAACCGATGCTGACCGACCAGTGGTTTGCCGATGCCAAAACCCTTGCCAAACCGGCTATTGAAGCGGTGGAAGACGGCCGCATCCAGTTCGTACCCAAACAGTACGAAAACATGTACTTCGCCTGGATGCGCGACATCCAGGACTGGTGTATCTCCCGTCAGCTCTGGTGGGGCCACCGGATTCCGGCCTGGTATGACGCCGATGGCAATATTTACGTAGGCCGGAGCGAGGCGGAGGTGCGCAGCAAACACCAGCTTTCAGACACACTGGAACTCAAGCAGGACGACGATGTACTGGACACCTGGTTCAGCTCCGCCCTGTGGACCTTCGGCACCCTGGGCTGGCCGGAAATCACCGAACGCCTGAAAACCTTCCACCCCACCGACGTGCTGGTGACCGGTTTCGACATCATCTTCTTCTGGGTTGCCCGGATGATCATGATGACCATGCACTTCATGAAGAACGAAGACGGCACCCCACAGGTACCCTTCCATACCGTGTATGTAACCGGCCTGATCCGGGACGAGCACGGCGACAAGATGTCCAAGTCCAAGGGCAACGTGATCGACCCGCTGGATATGATCGACGGCATCAGCCTGCCCGAGCTGCTGGAGAAGCGCACCGGCAACCTGATGCAGCCGAAGCTGGCCGAGAAAATCGGCAAGCGCACCGAGAAAGAATTCCCAGAAGGCATCGCCGCCCACGGTACCGATGCCCTGCGCTTCACCCTGGCGGCCATGGCCACCACCGGCCGTGACATCAACTGGGACATGAAGCGCCTGGAAGGCTACCGCAACTTCTGTAACAAGCTGTGGAACGCCGCCCGCTACGTGCTGATGAACACCGAAGGCGAAGACTGCGGCGTGAACGACGAGCCGGTGGAGCTGTCCCTGGCTGACCGCTGGATCATCAGCGAGCTACAGCACTGCGAGCAGGAGGTCATCCGCCACCTGGACCAGTACCGCTTTGACCTGGCCGCCTACGCCCTGTACGAGTTCATCTGGAACGAGTACTGCGACTGGTACCTGGAGCTGTCCAAGCCGGCCCTGAGCGACGACAACGCCAGTGCCGAGGCCAAACGCGGCACCCGCCGCACCCTGGTGCGCGTGCTGGAAGCCGTGCTGCGGCTGGCACATCCGATGATGCCGTTCATCACCGAAGAAATCTGGCAGCGCATTGCGCCGCTCGCTGGCAAACAGGGCGACAGCATCATGCTGCAACCCTACCCGCAGCCAGATGCCAGCAAGCAGGATGCGGAAGTCGCTGCCGATATCGAATGGCTCAAGGGCGTGATTCTGGCCGTGCGCAACATCCGTGGCGAAATGAACATCTCTCCGGCCAAACAGGTTCCGGTATTGCTGAAAGGCGGCAATGCTGATGATGAGCGCCGCCTCAATGCCAACCGCCAGTTCCTGATGTCCCTGGCCAAGCTGGAGAAACTGGAATGGTTCGAGGGCGACAAGGCTCCCATGAGCGCCACCCAGTTGGTGGGCGAAATGGAAGTACTGGTGCCCATGGCCGGCCTGATCGACAAAGATGCCGAGCTCAAGCGCCTGGACAAGGAACTGGAGCGCCTGAATAAAGAAATCGGCCGCCTGGAAGGCAAGCTGAACAACGAGAAGTTTACCGCCAAGGCCCCGGCGGAAGTGGTCGAGAAAGAGCAGGAGAAGCTGAAGGATGCGCAAGGCAGCCTGCAGCGGCTCAGCGCACAACGGGCTGAAATCGAGGCCATGTAAGGCCATGATTGCCATCCTCGGCGCCGGCTCCATGGGCCGGCTCTGGGCCGCAACGCTACCTGCCGGGCAGGTAGCGTTTGTGCCCCGCCCGGGCCAGGCGCCCGACCCCGCCTGTTACCGTTTTCAACCCCTTGAAGGCGAATCCTTCAGCGTCACTGTTCCCTGGCTACAACGCGGTCAGTCACCTGAATTGTTGTTGGTGACCACCAAAGCCGGCGATACCCTCGAAGCCCTCAAAGATGCCCTGCCCTCGATTGCCAGTTCGACTCCCATTGTGCTGTTCCAGAATGGGCTGGGCAGCCAACAGCAGGTTTCAGAAACCTGGCCGCAACGCCCGGTACTAGCCGCTTCTACCACCGAAGGGGCCAACCGGCCCGCGCCGGGCCTGACGGTTCACGCGGGCCGTGGCGCCACTTGGGTAGGTGCTTTAAACCCTACCGGGCAGCCTCTGGTGGGCCGGGTTGCGCAGCAACTTGCCGAAAGCGGCCTTGAGGTTCACCCTGAACAGGACATAATTGGCCGTCTCTGGCAGAAACTGGTGATCAACGCCGGCATCAACGCCTTTACCGCCGTACTGGATTGCCCCAACGGCGAGATACTGGAGCAACCGTTTTACCAACAGTGGATTAACCCCTTGTGCAGGGAAATCAGCCACCTGTTGGCTGCCGCCGGGCAACCGGAACATACGCCGGAAGCTCTGAGCGAAAGCATTGAGGCGGTGGCCCGCAGAACCGCCGCCAACACCTCCTCTATGCGCGCGGATGCGCTCGCAGGGCGCCCCACGGAAATCGACTTCATTAACGGTTATCTGGCCAGGCTTGGCCAGCAGCACGGCATTGCAACACCGGTGAACCAAATGCTCACCGAACAGGTACAACAACTGAACTGATCATTTATCAACGGGAGTGCAATTCATGGGCAACCGCCTGTCTAAGATCTACACCCGCACCGGTGACGACGGCTCTACCGGCCTGGCCGATGGCAACCGCATCGCCAAGAATGCCCAGCGCGTGGAAGCCATGGGCATGGCGGATGAACTCAACTGCCACATCGGAGTGTTGATTGAAACGCTACCAGCCGGTGACAGCCTGATCGAGACGTTCCGGCGGATTCAGCACCACCTGTTTGATCTTGGCGGCGAGTTCGCCATCCCTGGCAGCAAGGTCATCAGCGACGACCATATTGATTGGCTGGAACAGACCCTGGATGAGCATAATGCCGGCTTGCCGCCATTGAAGAACTTCATTCTGCCCGGAGGTTGTCCTGCCGCCGCACAATGCCATCTGGCCCGGGCCGTTTGCCGTCGTGCGGAGCGGGTGGTGGTAGCGCTGGGCCACGAAGATTCCATCAATACCGCGTCCCGTCACTACCTGAACCGGCTGTCTGACCTACTGTTTGTCATTGCCCGCGTTCTGGCCCGCCGGGATGGCAGCCAGGAAATTCTCTGGGAACAAAAAAAATCCGGCCTCTGAGGGCCGGATTTTTCTGATCATAGGCAACTGCCTTATACCTTGAACGCCTCTACCAGCCGCTGAAGCGATGCCGTCAACTCCGACATCTGGCGGGAAGACGCCAGCGTCTCTTCGGCGTTGGAAGCGGTGCTCTGCCCCAATTCGCCGATACGCTCCACGTTGGCATTCACATTCTTGGCCACCGCAGACTGCTCTTCTGCGGCCTGAGCAATCTGGTGGCTCATGTCGACAATCTCGGAGATACCCGAAGCAATGCGGTCCAGGGCTTCTGTCACCTCGCCGGATTTCTGAACCGTTTGCTCCGTGGCATCGTGGCTGGAGGTCATGGCAGAAACCGCCTCTTTAACACCACCCTGCAGCCGCGAGATCATACCCTCAATCTCTTCAGTCGATTTGTGGGTGCGCTGAGACAGTGAACGCACCTCATCAGCCACCACCGCAAAACCCCGACCCTGTTCACCGGCCCGGGCCGCTTCAATGGCCGCGTTCAGAGCCAAGAGGTTGGTCTGCTCGGCTATGGCCTTGATCTCGACCAATACCTGGCTGATGTTGTCGCTGTCTGAACTGACCCTGTTTATCACCGCTACCGCACCAGCGATTTCTTCCGCAAGACGGTTAATAGTTTGCACGGTAGCCGCCACAACCTGTCGGCCCGTCTCGGTATCACGCTCTGCGCTACCGGCGCTGTCCGCTACCCGATGGGCACTCTCAGTCACCTCGTTGACCGCCTCCACCATCTGCCCCATGGCTTCGTTTATCTGGCCGGTCTCTTCCATCTGGCGGGCAACCGCTTCACTGTTGGCTGCTGCAGTCTCGTTAACCCTCACCGCCTGACTGTCAACATCATTCGTGGTCCCGCTGACAGAGCGGATCAGTTCGGCAATCCGGTCCGTCATATTATTGAATTCGGTGGTCAGCTCGCCCAGCTCATCACGATTGTTAAGCTGGATGTGCGCCGTCATATCACCAGCGGCGACGCTGCGAGCCGCCTCACTAAACCGGTTGATGGCGGTTCTTACTGACATAAAGAAGCCGATGTAGAGGTACACCACAAGAAGCATCACGCCGATCAGAGCCCCTACAATCAACCTGCGCTGGCCGGTCTCCCGCTGCAGTCGCTGTTCAAGGTTGCCAGAAACCACATTGAAAATGCTGTCATTAAGTGAATCGTAGTAGTCCAGCTGGGAGGATACGGTGGCGTCAAATTCCTGCCAGGGCTGTTCCAGGCGCATCGGGGTGATGATGTTCAGGTCCAGTTGCTCGCGCAGCGCCATCAGGCTTTCATCGACCCGCGTCACAGCGCCGCCGGCCCTGCTTGACAGCTTGGGAGAGGTTTCAACCGCAACCGACAAGGCAGGCGACAACAGGGAGCTGCGGTTGGTCAGCTGGTCATAGATTTCATTCAAAATCTCGCTCAGGTTATAACCCACCTGGCCATCCACCAGGGCAAAGATACCGTAAGATCGGGCCCTGCCAACAACGGTCCTCGCCTCAGGCAGCGCATTACGCACCAGCCCAAGCAGCAACAGATTTTCCCGCGAGGCGTCTTGTCCAAGTCCCGAAATTTCAATCGTAGCCGGCAACAGGGCCAGCACCTTCTGAACAAACTCGTGGTAATACTTGAACTGTGGGTCTATGTTGCCCTGGTAGTTGTCGTCCTGCTTCAGTTGCTCCCACTCCGCCTGCAAGGCCAGAACCTGATCCTTCCAGGAACCAGAGGAATCGAACGAGCGGTTGTGCCCAGCAAGGTCTGAAAGCAGGCCATCAATCTTCTCGGCAGCCTCACCTGCCCTGCCCAGGAGTTCGTCTTCATCCTTGAGCACACCCGGCGCCTGGTAGTCGCGGTAAGCCATAGATGAAGACAACAGCTGGTCTACCTTGCGAAGTTCGGCAAGGCCCTCGATACCGCGAGTCATGGTTTGAACGGATTGATTGAGGCTGGAAATAACCAACCACGACAGGACAATGATCGGGCCCAGGAACAAGATGCTGATTAGGCTGAACTTGTAGACCATGGGCAGCCGATTCATCAGGCTAACAGCTGGATTGATCAAATATTTCACGGTGCCCTCTCGCTGATTCTAATAACTGAATCTTTATTCTTTGTTTGATTATCGCCCAAGGTCGGAAAAACTTAATCACCTTTAAGTGTTATTCTGTAATGTTTTATGACACTCCTCAGACCACCCCGGCAATGACCAGCAACGCGGCAACGCAGATCCACACCAGCATGCTTCGGTTCAACAATCCCCGTATGGCCGCCAGGCTACGCCCGCCAAAACTTGTCCACTCGTCCGGGTGCAACCGCGCGAACTGGGCGGGATCAAGCGCATAACCGGTTAACGACCCGTTTGCGGAAATCATGAGGACTTCCGAGGTTTTTCTTCCAAAACCGGGCAGGACTTTCTTCGCTTCCCTCGACCAGCCCGCGAGATCACCGGCCAGCCCCAGCGTGCAGGACAGCAGGCGTGCAGGAATCCAGCTGGCCAGATTGGCCAGGGTGCGGAATCGGGCGCGGGCCGCTTGCTGCGGCCATTGCTCAGACAACGCCACCAGGCCACGGGCAACCAGGGCTGCACCTATTCCACCCACCACATACCAGAAAGCCACCAGGAAGAACCGCTCGAAAACCCCGATCACCAGAGCCTTGGATAACGACAGATGCATGGCCTCTGGTGACAGCGCAGCGCCCCGCTCTTCCGGTGGCAACCGGTTCTGGATATGTCGCCAGGCAGCCTGCATGTCGCCCCGGCTCCAGGCTTCCGAATAGTCACGTAACTGGTGCCGCCAACCCGGCGCTCCCATCAGCAACACCAGCACGATCAGCTCCAGCGGATAGGCCGCCAGCCTGAACCCATACCATTCCAGCAGACACACAACGCCCACCAACGCCAGGCCGGGCAGCAGAACCCAGATCAGCCCGGAGGTAATGGCATCCTCCTTTCCGGCCTGGATTTTCGCGCCCCGGTGAAACCAGGCACGCCAAAGCACGTCGCCATCAAGCCGGTTCCGGCTATCCAGCTGACGCCGAATAAGGTAGGCCAAAAGAAACACGACAAACACCATTCAGGCGATCTCCTCATGGGCCAACAGCTGGGAAAAATGCCGCCAGTCGAACGCTGGACCAGGGTCGGTCTTCCGGCCAGGCGCAATATCGCTGTGGCCGGTAATGCGCTCGGCGCTGATTTTGGGCCAGGCCATCATGGTCAACCGCGCCATGTCTGCGAGTGTCCGGTACTGTTCGGGCGTATAGGGAATATCGTCTGCCCCCTCCAGTTCGATACCGATAGAGAAATCGTTGCACTCTTCCTGGCCGTCGAAACAGGACCGGCCGGCATGCCACGCCCGGTCCAAACAACTGACAAACTGCACAACGGAACCATCACGACGTACCAGGGCATGAGCGGAGACCTGCATGGCGGCGATGGTTTCAAAATAGGGATGGGCGGCTGGGTCAAGCCGGTTACAGAAAAAGTCTTCAATCTCCGTTCCCCCGAATTGCCCGGGAGGCAGGCTGATGTTGTGAACCACCAGCAGGGAAATGGCAGAACCCTCAGGCCTTGCGCCAAAATTCGGCGAGGGCACCCATCGGCTGCCAGGGTAACGGCCGGTCAGTCTTAACTGTTCAGCCTGGCTGGAGAGGGGGTCGTTGTTATGTTTGCAGTCTTGATTGAAAGGGTCAGAGATTGGCAAGGCGTATCCACTGTCGCTTTATGATGTTCAATCGATTGAATCACAAAGCGACGGTGGATGCTATGGATGGAACGGTGCGGATTCGCGCCTTCAATCCTTTCGACTATGGCGGAGGTTATCGATGATGGATTCCAGCGCCCGGTCAAAAATCAGGCCGTCGTCGAGAAGCGTAATAACACCTTCCTGCAGCGCCACCGCCAGATCATCCCGATGGTACTCTGCCACCTTGGCGCCGCTGCGATTGACAAAAATGTACTTGCCGGTTGCCTTGATGAAGGCCGCCAGTTTGCAGCGCACACGGGTATCATCGCGCACCATCTCGATCCACGAGCCAACCCGGAGCTGATCCGCCCGGGCCAGCCATTCCGCCGCAACAACCGGAGCAGACGGCGTTTCTTCAGCAGCCACCGGCGCTTCCGTTGCCGGCTGCGCGTCACTCTGAACGCTCTCCGCCACGACCGGTTCGATTTCAGGCTGCGCGACTTGCTCTGGGGCACCGGCATCCACCTGAGGTTCCGGAGACGCCAGCATTTGCTCCGGCTGATCCAGCTCCTCTTCGGCCATGGCATGGTCTTCTGGCACCTTCTGGGCGTCGCTGACCGGTGCCGTTACCAGTTTCTGGAAAACATCAACGTGAGCCAGTTCCAGGTCACGAATGGCAGCGTCGGTTGAGAACGGGTCCCAGGAAATTTCCTGCAAAGCACTGCGAAGGTCCTCGACCACCTCCGGTATTGCCCGAAGCAGCTCAGAGCGGGTTTCATCCGATACCGGCCTTGGGTCCACACTCCAGATCAGGCGCTCGGTGACCGCGCAGGCGGATTGCCACTGCTCGCTTTCTTCGCCCTGACGCAGTACCACCCATTGCAGGTAACGAGTCCAGGGCTCGCTGAGAATCTGCATCACCGCAGCTGGTATATCACGGCCGGCTGTTTCTTCCTGAATGAGCTTGGTGGCCGCCTGGCTTGCACGTTCCTGGCGAGCCCGACCTTCCTCAGCGTCCCGAAGACGCTGCTCAACCAGCTCACGACGGCGCCGGTCCAGATCCATAAAGTGGCCGAAATCCTTAAGCAACTCCTCGAACAATTCGACATTGTCGGTGAACTCATTCAGGACACGATCAACCACTTCTTCAATTTTTTCCCGGAGCGGGTCCCGCATGCCCTGGCGCTTTTCGGACCAGCCTATCGCCGACAGTGCGAGTTCATTCAACAATTTGCGAACCGGATGACCGCCCCGATTGAAGAAATTACGATCGCTCAGGGCAACCTTCAGGACCGGAATCTGCAAACGCCCGATCAGCGCCTTCATCACCGGATGCAATTGCCGATCTTCCAGTATGAAATCGAACAGCATTGATACGAGATTGACCACATCGCCGTCAACCTGGCCCAACGTCGCTTTCTTGCCGCCGGGCTCCTGCAGGACCGAGACAATCTGCTGGCGCAATGGCACCACTTCTACCCCGGATACCTGGGTGAGAGAACCTTGCAGATCACTGAGCCGGGCCATCAACCCGCCAGTATCAAGTGTCACGCCACTCGCGGACAGACTGCCTGTGGCGGAAGATGTCTCTCCCTGATGCAGCAACGCACTCAATTCCGAAAACGTGGGAAAACTGGCAGCACCACTCCCCCCCTGCTCGGCACCTGCCTGTCCTGGCGACAAAGCCGGGGCTCCAGCCTGTGGCACCGGCCTCTTTGGCTGGGGCGACGAACCGCCGACAGGTGCCCGGCGCATATCGGGCAACACGCCTTCGGCTATCAGAGTTTTATTGGCCTGGTCATACAGGGCTGCGAGTTTGTCCACCAGCAGGCGCTCAAAAAGCTTGAGCACAACCAGCTTGGCACGAATATCGATATCCAGGTCAGAACAGGCCTCGGCGATTCCGCCACAGATAACCTCGGGGCTCAGGGGCATCTGATCATCAGACATCTGAATCTCGGGCATCAGGTGGCGCACCCGAGCGGCCAGCATCCGAACCGGCTCCTGGTAGCGATTGCGCAGCTTGGTCACCAGATTATCAATGGCGACCTGTTGCTCCAGTTCTGAGTGATCCAGAAGGCTCAGGGAATCCTGATCGACTTCCTCAAGGGCAGAGCCGGAGTGCGAGGGTTTGAAGCGCCCAAATTCATTGAAGGCCTGGCTGACATACTGAAGCATCGAGACCGCCATGGATTTGCGGCGCAGTCTGAGCTCCCGCATGGCATCGAAGTACGCTGTCTGGTCCTGATTAGAACCAGCCCGATCCGCAAGGGCGAACAGACTGTCGTCTGCCTGCTCGAAGAAAGACCCCAGCACAGATTTCAGAGACTGACCGGATGCGTCACGTAACCGTATAAGAGCAGGCGGAAGCGAAAACCGGCCCACCGGTTTCTGGCCGGATAAATGGACAACCTTGTTATCGTGCGCCATGGAGATGCTCCGGTGTTGATCGGCAATACCGCTAGGAATTTCTATTAATGACATGATACGGCCGATCATCGTCACCTTGTGTCAGAATTTGTCACCTTTTGTGTAACAACGACCTGCGTCACATTTTAGCAGTTATTGGCCAGGGCATTTTGCGAAACGGCAGGCTGGCAGTAGAATTGCCGGGCTCGCAGATTTCAACTCATCCAGACCGCCGGAAACCCGACATGATTGCCCCTGAACTGCTCCGCCAGGCCCGAATTGAATCCGTTGCCCAAAGCCTTCGCGAGGACATTGGTGATGGCGACATTACCGCCATGCTGATTCCGGCGGATAAAACCGCAACCGGCCGGGTGATCACTCGCGAACCGGCACGCCTGTCCGGACGAGCCTGGGTTGAAGAAGTATTCCGGCAGGTGGACCCGGCAGTTGAACTGACCTGGTTTTTCAAAGACGGCGATGATCTGGCGGCCGATGACGTTATCTTCCGGATGGCGGGCCGGGCCCGATCACTCCTGACCGCAGAGCGAGCCGCCCTTAACTGGCTACAAACACTGTCTGGCGTTGCCACCACCTGCGCAGCCTACGCGGCGAAGGTCGCCCATACCGGAGTGCGATTACTGGATACCCGGAAAACCCTGCCGGGCATGCGACTGGCGCAAAAGTACGCGGTCACATGCGGGGATTGCCACAATCACCGCCTGGGCCTGTGGGATGCCTTTCTGATCAAGGAAAACCACATTGCCGCCTGCGGCTCAATTGCCAACGCCATCAGTGAAGCCCGGCGCATTGCACCGGGCCGCCCGGTGGAGGTAGAAACGGAATCGATGGACGAGCTGAATCAGGCCCTGAGCGCGGGCGCCGACATCATCATGCTGGATGAATTCTCGCTTGAGGACATGGTTGAAGCCGTGCGAATTACCGCCAGCAAGGCAAAACTGGAAGCTTCCGGCGGCATCAATGCCCAGACACTGGTACCAGTGGCGGAAACCGGGGTGGATTACATCTCCATCGGCGCCCTGACCAAAGACGTCAGGGCGATCGACCTCTCCATGCGGCTGGACTGATTCCACCGCCTGGAGTCGAACTCAACGACCAGACAACAACCGGTCCATCTCTTCCAGCGCCTCAACAAGGCGCTGGCCTGACTGCGCCCGCCCCCGGAAATGCTCTTCCGCCATGGGCGCAATGCCAGACACCGTGGGTAACGGTTGCCCCGCCTCCACCAGCGCCTTCATCTTCTGCAAGAAGACAAACTGCAGCCACTGGGTGAACTCCATAGTGTCGAGGCAAAACGGCTGGGTACTTTGGAATGCATGCTCCGGTGGTGGGCTCGCTTCCCAGACGTCCATCCGCCGGAGCTCAATCTCGATTCTCAACAGGCTATCGGTTACCTGATCCACTCGATTACTCATGGTCACCTGATCAGTCGGCCAAGGGCTCAAGTTCAACCGACTCACCATGCAATACCCGGTACAGGTCTTCAAACTGGCGGGTCAAGGCGTGCTTGGGCGCCATGTGAATGAGCGGCTGCCGGCTTTGATGGGATTCTTTCATTTTTACCGAGCTGGATAGCCGCACCGGCAACACTGGCAACCCCTCCTCCGTGAGTTCTTTCACCAGCTGCTTGGGCAGGCTGGCACGCGGCTGGAACTGGTTGGCAATGATACCCTCCACCACCAACTCCTGATTGTGATCTTCCTGCAGCTCTTTGATTTCATGCAGAATGTTGTACAACGCCTGACGTGAGAAATCATCACAGTCGAAAGGAATCAAACACCGCTGAGCCGCAATCAAAGCCGAGCGGGTGTAGAAATTCAGGGCGGGCGCGGTATCGATGTAGATCTCATCGAAAGATTCGCTGAGCTTTTTCAGAAATTCACGAAGCTTGTAGATCTTGTGCTTGGCTTCGAGTTTGCGCTCCAGGAAGTCCAGCTCCGGGCTGGACGGCAGAACAAACAGATTATTGAAAGATGAGGCATGCACAAACTCATCCGGGCGGCGGGTGAACATACTGAAGGCAACGGTCTGCTCCAGAAGGTCCGCTGCGGTATCTTTCAGTTCAGACGCCGGCTTGCCCAGCAGATAGTGTGTTGAGTTACCTTGCGGATCCAGATCCACCACCAGGGTGCGCTTGCCCCGGGCCGCGCTGATCGCCGCCAGATTACAGGTGATGCTGGACTTACCCACACCGCCTTTCTGATTGAATACAACCCGTCTCATGTCGTCTCTCCAATGGCCTTTATCGTTATAAATCCGTCACTACCATCCCATTACCGACTTCACAAACGGAATGGTCAATCTCCGCTGGGCCTGCAGGGAGTTCTCATCCAGTGTGTCCAGAATCCCAAGCAGTTGACCAAGGCGGCGCGGAGCCCGGCGCATGATAAATCCGGCCACATCATCGCTCATCACCAGACCACGCTGCTCGGCCCTGGCCATCAAAATTCTTGACCGGTCTTCATCCCGGTAAACACCAAGCTGAACCAATAAGCCGTGTGCCAGCCGGGAACCAAGGTCAGCGAGACCAAACGGCAACGCCGCCGGCACCTCCGACAGGGTCACCATCAACAGCCCCTGGCGGTCCAGAATCCGGTTGTACAGATGGAAAACGGCCTCCTCCCAGTGAGCATCACCCGCGATCAGGTCAAGATCATCCAGGCAGACCACATCATGCCCTTCCAATCCCGCAAGCGCCTCCGGCCCAAACGGCATCAACTCACCGATACTGATGCACACAGCGCTCTGGCCCCGCTGCTCGGCAAAATGACAGACCGCTTGCAACAAATGGCTTTTGCCAGTGTCGGAGTCACCACAGATCACCACAACAGGTGCTCCGGCCGGCTGCGTGCAAACCGCCTCCAGCCGGAGCGCCGCATCTTGATTGCGATCGCCATGGAAGTTATCAAACCGGGCGTCGTCACGGAGCTTCACCCCGAGAACCATCTGTGACGTGGTCATGAGCGTTTGGCTCTCCAAGCGCGTGCACCCCAAATCAGAATGTAATGGCAGCCGCTGAATATGGCCGACAAGGCAACCAGCCATATACCAACGTCCATTACCCAGGGCTGCATTGGCAGGTCCGCCATCAGAATGATAATCGCCAACGCCACGAGAATCTGAATAAAGGTATTGATCTTGCCCGGAATACTCGGCTCCATCTCAAAACGGCCAACACCATAGTGATACATCAATGCACCGCCGACAATGACCAGATCGCGGCCAAGTACCAGTGCGAAGAGCCAAAGCGGAATAATTCCGGTGATGGTCAGCATCAGGTAAGCGGTGATCAGCAATGCCTTATCAGCCAGCGGATCGGCAATTGCTCCGAGCCGGGAACGCCAATTAAACTGCCGCGCCAGAAAGCCGTCCAAAGCATCAGTTGCGGCAGCAAGAAAGAAAATCAACAGCGACTGGCGATAATTCCCCTCCAGCAATGCCCACGCGAACGGAATAATGAGCAGTATCCGCAGGAATGTCAGGGCATTGGGAATCCATCGCCAACGCTGCAAAGTCACGCGCAGACCTCCGCCGTCGCCTAGCTGCCGCCACCACGGACAACCGGAGCCGGCTGCCAGCGATAGTAAAGCACCTGGTACAGGGATTCGAACGCCTGCTCGGCATCCTGTTCGTCGCCGTCATCGAGTGGCTGGTAAACGAACATGGCACCCTCCGGGTACTGGTCGCCGGCCTCGCCCGGTTCCTCAGCACCGTTCGGTTCGGCAACTGGCGCTACTGAGGTCGCACTACGCGGTGCAGGTGCAGTTTCCTCTGGCTGCCCCTCCATGACCACAAAGCGGGGATCAAGCGCAATGTACTCTTTCAACTGGTCCAGTTCGCCTGTAAAGGTCACCTGAACGGTCATACGCTCGTTACGCACTCGGGAGGCGCCGACAGACACCACTGGCGTAAAGCTGTTCAGCGCTTTTCCGACATTGCCGTAGTCGGCTAGGGAATTCACCCCCTCCAGAACGATATCCACACGCGGCGCCTCACCTACCTCGCCGGCAGCAACCGCGTAGCGGCTGGCATATGCATCGGCCCAGCGACCAACAGCACGCCGGGCGAGTTCTTCCGGGTCTGCCGCGGTCACCGACTGTTCAGAGGCATCCATGCTCATACCGTCGAAGACCCAGCCTGCGCGCCATTGACCACCAGAGCGACTAACACGCATCAATGCCAGGGCATCATGAGACAGATCCGACGATGCTTCCTTAATGCGGCCCACAAACTGGCCCCAGAGATCCGACAGCAGCGCCCGGTCTCCCTGGACACTCTGCGGCGGGAAGGCCAGGGGCAAGCCGCGCTCTTCCGCTGCCGCCTGGAATGCCCTGCGCCAATCCGCAACGGCGCTGTCACCCTGTGCGCCGTCATCCGCTGCTGCCGTCAGCAGCTTGCGTTCACCGCGGTCTTCAATCGCAGCCCAAACCAGTGTGAGCGGGCGATTGGCGCCCCAGACCGGGGCATTAATCGAAGCCAGGGCGCGATTGACGCCAACCGCCCCGAAGCTCATCTGCAACCGGGACTCGCCACGCTCACGACGTACCTGGTAGGACAGCAGCAGGGATTCTGCGTCTTTGAGCACATCGTCTACGCCCTCAAGTTGCAGTACGTCCCGCGTGCCCGAAACCCTGACCATAACCCGCCGCAAACCCTCGGCATAACCTGCCTGAAGATCATTTGGGCCAGTACCGTCGACCGCCACCTCAATATTATACAATCCCGACACCGTGACTGCCGACGCAGTCCCGGCCAACAGCATTGACAATGCCCCGGCCATTACCAGCCACAGAGTCATTGCCCGGAAAGTCCGAACGTCATTTTTTTCCGTTCCAGTCATGTAACACCCTGCCGTTCCCATGATTGGCGCACAGGATACACCATCACCACATGCGAGAGTAGCAAGGCCCCGTTGCAGGTTGGCAATGATGTACCCTGAATATTTGCACGCATTGCCGAATTCCGGTTGGAGCGCCCGTGCGCACCTGTTAAAATCCGCCGCCTGACCCACAGGCCAACGGTTACATTTCCATGAGCGAACAGAAGCCTTCCCTCACCTATCGCGATGCCGGCGTTGATATCGACGCAGGTAACGATCTGGTCAACCGCATCAAGAACACGGCAGCCCGTACCCGCCGCCCCGAAGTCCTCGGCGGGCTTGGCGGCTTCGGCGCCATGGTTTCCATCCCGGCCGGTTACCGGGAGCCGGTACTGGTCTCGGGCACCGACGGCGTTGGCACCAAACTGCGCCTGGCCATGCAACTCGAAAAGCACGACAGCATCGGCATTGATCTGGTCGCCATGTGCGTGAATGATCTGATCGTAGGCGGCGCAGAGCCCCTGTTTTTCCTCGATTACTACGCTACCGGCAAGCTGAACGTGGATATTGCCGCCCAGGTCGTGGATGGCATCGGCAAGGGCTGCGAGTTATCTGGCTGTGCACTGGTGGGTGGCGAAACCGCCGAAATGCCCGGCATGTACGAAGGCGAAGACTATGACCTGGCCGGTTTCTGTGTGGGCATTGTGGAGCGCAGCGAAGTCATCGATGGTAGCCGCACCCAGCCGGGTGATGTGATGCTGGCCCTGGGCTCTTCCGGCCCTCATTCCAACGGCTACTCACTGATTCGCAAGATCATTGAAGTCAGCGGTGCCGACCTGAGCCAGCCCATGGGCGACAGCACCCTGGCTGACGCGCTGATGGCGCCCACCCGCATTTACGTGAAGAACATACTGCAACTGATTCGTGAAGTGGACGTGCGGGCCCTGTCTCACATCACCGGCGGTGGCCTGCCTGAAAATATCCCCAGAGTGCTGCCGGCTGGCACCGTTGCAGCCATCGACACCCAGAGCTGGGAACTGCCACCGGTATTCCAGTGGCTGCAAAACTCCGGCGGTGTCGCCAGTGAGGAAATGTACCGCACCTTTAACTGCGGTATTGGCATGATTGTCTGCGTTCCCGCCGACCAGAAAGAGCTGGCCATGGATGCCCTTAACGCCATGGGCGAGAAAGTATGGCAGGTAGGCGTCATTGAAGCGGCCGGCTCAGCCGATGATGAGCCTAAAGTGCGCTACGCACCGGGATTACTCACGGCATGAAGGCTGATCCCGCGCCACTCCCGACCATCCTGGTACTGGCCTCCGGCAGCGGCACCAACCTGCAGGCGTTGATTGACGCCTCGCGGAACAGGGACTTCCCGGGCGACATTGTGGCCGTAGGCTGCAACAAACCCGGTGCCTTTGCCCTGGAACGGGCAGCCCAGGCGAACATCAAAACCTTTGTGATCAATCACAAGGACTACGGCAGCCGTGAGGAATTCGACGGTGCCCTGATGGCCGAGATCCGCCGCCACAACCCGGATCTGATTGTGCTGGCAGGCTTCATGCGGATTCTGACCAAAGACTTTGTTCGGGCCTTCCGCGGCAAGATGCTGAACATTCACCCATCCCTGCTGCCAGCTTATACCGGCCTGAACACGCACCAGAGGGTACTGGAGGCTGGCGACAGGGTGCATGGCGTGTCCATCCACTTCGTAACCGAAGAACTGGACGGCGGGCCGGTGATTGCCCAGGCCGAGGTAGCCGTGCTGGAAAACGATACGCCTGACTCACTGGCGGAGCGGGTTCAGCAACAGGAGCACGTGCTATACCCGATCGTGGTTCGCTGGTTCTGTGAAGGCCGGATTCAACTGGCGAGTGACGGCGCGCTCTTTGATGGCGCCCCCCTGTCACAACCCATGCGCTTACCCGCCAGCTGAACAGATTGTCATCCCCCTCGGGCTTTTGAAAAGCTACACTGTCGCAAACACCTACAGTGAAAGAGGCTCCGGATGAAGACACTCAGAGCATCCTCGCGCATCGTTACCTGGCTGGCCGGACTCTGGTTCGGCTTGGCCTCGTTAACGGTTGCCGCAGCCGATACTCAAGACACGACCCCAGCCCTCTTCCCCCACGAGGCCACCTACTCTGCGTCCATGTCAAAAGGCATCAGCCTCAGCGGTGCTGGTACGCGCACCCTGACCGATCAGGGCAATAATGTCTGGCTGTATCGCACACAGGTAAGGTCGTTTATTGCAGATATAGACGAATCGGTGGTCCTTCTCTGGGAAGATGACCGCGTGGTTCCGCTTCGCTACCGCTACAGCCTCAAAGGCCTGATGATTCGGAATCGGGAACAGTCCATAGATTTCGACTGGCAGACAGGTATTGCAACAGGGAAGTACCGAGGCAAATCCTTTGAGCTGGAGCTCAAGGACGGGGCCCTGGACCCACTGGGCTTCCAGCTGCAGATGCACCAGGATCTGAAAGCCGGTGAACGGGACCTGACTTACAACATCATTGATAAAGGCCGTTATAACGAGGATCGTTTTGCGGTTGTTGACGACGACAGCACCATCAACACCAATGGCCAGACAACACAAACCCTGAAGGTGGAAAAGGTGCGAGGCGAGGACTCCAAGCGCCAGACGCTGATGTGGATAGATCCGAACCAGGGCCACCTGCTGCTCAGATTACTGCAGGTGGAGCCGGATGGCAGCGAATACGAGCTGAAGCTGAAAGACGCGACCATTCGGGACTGATTACCCCTCGGGCGGCTCCGGCCCTAGCGGCCGGCTTCCGCCCAGACCGCTTTTACCTCATCTGCGATAATCCTCAGCCCTTCTGCCACCTGTGCGTCGTCCTGAGAGTAGGTTACGCGCAGGCATTCGTGACGGTGGCGCCAGTCATCTTCCGGCAAGCCCGGGAAGAAATAGTGGCCAGACACCACCAGCACCCCTCTCTGCTTCAGCCGCTGATACAGCTCCAGGCTGGAAATCGGCAGATCAGGAAACCACAGCCACAGGAACATCGCGCCTTCTGGCTTATGGATGTACCAGCGGCAACTGTCCTCACCCATGGCGTCACGAAAAACCTCCACAGCCCGCTCCATCTTGGCTTTATAGAACGGACAAACCACATCACGGCTCAGTGACAGGATCTCACCGGACCGCACCAATGGCTCCGCCAGCATGGCACCAAAACTTCCGGTCGCCAGGTTCATGATGGCGTTGATGCCAGACAGCGCCTTGATGATCGGCTCCGCCGCGATCACGATACCCGTGCGAGCCGCCGGCAGACCCAGCTTGGACAAACTCAGGCAAAGAATGATCTGCTCGTTCCAGGTGGGCTGGGCGTCCACAAAAAGCAGGCTGGGGAACGGTGTGCCGTAGGCGCCGTCGACAATCAACGGAATATCGTGCTGCCGGGCCAGGCCTTCGAGCCTTGCCAGCTCTTCATCAGTGACCACATTGCCGGTCGGGTTGGTGGGCCGGGATACGCAGATAGCCCCGGTTTCACCGGTGACTTCCACGGCATCGAAATCGACCCTGTATTTGAACTCATGGGCGTCGGTGAAGGAAATGTCGGGCCTGACCGCCTGAAACAGACCGGGCTCGATACCAGCATCGGCATAGCCAATATATTCCGGCGCCAGGGGCAGCAGGATGTGTTTGCGCTGCCCATCGCCATAGTCGCCGCCAAACATATTGAACAGCATGAAGAACGCCGCCTGACTGCCATTGGTCAGCGCTATGTTCTCGGGCTTCAGCCCCCAGTTGTATTCCTTGTTCAGCAACTCCGCCAGCGAGGCGATAAACTGCTTCTCACCCTGGGGGGGATCATAAATCCCTACCAGCCGGCGCATCTGCCCCTCCTCTGCCGCGATGCCCGCCAGTATTTCCTGCACCCGTTCCTGAATCTCGGGAATATGCCCGGGATTACCGCCTCCCATCATGATCATCCCCTCACCGGAGGCCATGGCGTTACCCAGGTCATCCATCAGGGAGGTGATACCGGCGTCGGCGGTGAACTTACGACCAAAAGCAGAGAGTTTCATGGCGCTTATCCGTTCAACAGGCAATTCAATAGGTAGCTGATAAGTGTAGCGTGAGCCGGAACGGCTCAGCTATCGAGGGAAATACCGAGATTGCTGACGCCGTCGTTGGCGGCATCCGCCTTGAGTTCGGCGATAAAGTCTTCCAGTGGCGTGCGCTGGCGCTTGAGCGCGAGTACGGTGTCACGCTGGAAGATTTTGTCTTCCTTGAGCAGCGGGTGCTGTTCAAAAAGGCGTACCAGCTGGTCTTCATCCAGCTCTTCACCCTCGGACATTTCGACGAAGTCCATAATGGTCCTGGTGGCCAGCTGGGATGCGTCAGTTGCCCGGTGTTTGTTGGGGTTCAGGCGGTTGAGCAGTGCCTGTTCGAGCAACTGGCAAAAGTCGAAGGCCGGGTACACACCGTAGGCGTCGTAGTCGTCAACGTTGGGGCTCAGGCTTTCGAGCTTGGTGAGCAGTTGGGGGATGGCCGCTTCGGTGGCCTCCTGCTGGAGCGTGTCCCAGGCAAGGTCAAGCAGCTGGCGCATTTTGCCACCGCTTTTCATGCCGACGGCATCAGCGAACAGGGCGTAGTTGGGAAAGGCCCGTTCGGCCAGGGCCAGCAGGAAGGCGCATTCGCGCCAGCCCTGCAGTTGTGAGACGGCTTTAAGAAACTGGTTGGCGTTCATGTCCTGGGCAGGGTCACGCCGGTCTGGCCAAGGTACTTGCCGCCGCGGTCTTTGTAGCTGGTTTCGCAGATTTCGTCGGATTCGAAGAACAGCATCTGGGCGACGCCTTCGTTGGCGTAGATTTTCGCTGGCAGGTTGGTGGTGTTGGAGAATTCCAGGGTTACCTGGCCTTCCCACTCTGGTTCCAGCGGGGTAACGTTGACGATGATGCCGCAGCGGGCGTAGGTGCTTTTGCCCAGGCAGATGGTGAGTACGCTTCTGGGGATGCGGAAGTATTCCACGGTGCGCGCCAGGGCGAAGCTGTTCGGCGGGATGATGCAGACGTCGCCGGTGTAGTTGACGAAGCTGTTTTCATCGAAGTTCTTTGGGTCTACGGTGGCGCTGTGGACGTTGGTGAAGATTTTGAATTCGTTGCTGCAGCGTACGTCGTAGCCGTAGCTTGAGGTGCCGTAGGAGATGACGCGGCCCTTTTCGCTTTCCCGAACTTGGCCGGCTTCGAAGGGTTCGATCATGCCGTGTTGTTCGGACATCCGGCGGATCCACTTGTCGGATTTGATGCTCATGGTGAATTCTCGTTTCCAGCTGGGAAAAATTGGGGCGTAGTTTACCTTGTACTTCGGTGACTGTCGAAGCCTCGGCGTTCGTGCTCGCTGTAGCCTGTGAGCTTGGAGTCAGAGGAAGTGAGGGGCGCTTTCCAAAAAACGCTACGAGCACATCCATGTGCGCTTCGCTCCGGCCATCCATGGCCTCCGAGATTTTTGGAAAGCGCCCCTCACTTCCTCTACGCAGACTGCTCAGGAATCGCCTTACGACGGGCCTGATTAATCAGACAGGCTTAGGGCAAGACTAACTGAACAGGCGGCTCAGTGTTCCGTTACAGAAACACTGGAGATAGTCCCACCAAGGTTCCGCTCCCGGGTAGACAACTCCGCCCCCACCCTTCTGGCGATATCCAGATACCGCCTTGCCACTTCGGAATCCGGTTCAGCCGCGACGGTCGGGGCGCCGCTGTCGGTTTGTTCGCGGATGGTCATGTGCAGGGGGAGCTGGCCCAGGAGGGTGGTTTCGTATTCTTCTGCGATGCGTTCGCCGCCGCCGTGGCCGAAGAGGGGTTCTTCGTGGCCGCAGTTGGAGCATATGTGCACGCTCATGTTTTCGACCACGCCCAACACCGGGATCTCAACTTTGCGGAACATTTCGATGCCTTTTTTGCCGTCCAGCAAGGCGATGTCCTGGGGGGTGGTGACGATGACGGCGCCGGTGACCGGGACTTTCTGGGCCAGGGTGAGCTGGATGTCGCCGGTGCCGGGGGGCATGTCGATGATGAGGTAGTCGAGTTCATCCCACAGGGTTTGCTGGAGCAGCTGCATCACAGCGCCGCTGACCATGGGGCCGCGCCAGACCATCGGGGTTTTGTCGGTGGTGACAAAGGCCATGGAGTTGGCTTGCAGGCCGTGGGCCTGCATGGGGACGAAGTATTTGTTTTCTCGCACGTCCGGGCGTTTGCCTTCGGGTACGCCGAGCATCATGCCGATGCTGGGGCCGTAGATGTCGGCGTCGAGGATGCCGACTCGGGCGCCTTCGGCCTGCAGGGCCAGGGCGAGGTTGACGGCGGTGGTGGATTTGCCGACGCCGCCTTTGCCAGAGGCCACGGCGATGATGTTTTTTACGCCGGGTACGGCCGGGAGGTCTTTGTTGGTTTTGTAGCTGTGGATCTTCTGGGCCACATGGACTTCGGCGCTTTCCACGCCATCCACAAATTCCAGGGCGTTGGCGATGATCTGTTTCAGGCCGCCGGCGATGCCTTTGGAGGGGTACGGCAGTTCCACCATCAGGGTGACCTTGCCGTTGTCGTCTGCGGTCAGGTTTTTCACGGCACCCAGTGCGTACAGGTCCTTGTTGAGATAGGGGTCTCGGTATTCTTTGACGGCGGTTTCTAGGGCCTGTTGGGAAATCTGGGTCATCGGGGTCTCCGGAATAAGCTCATAAGCTTGAATGCAGGTGAAAAATGATGGCTTGGAAGGTATCATCTGTGCCCGTTTCTGACCATATGGGGTCTTTACCTGGAACAATCAATTGCGATTGTCGCCGGAACCCCGTTTTTGTCTTTCCAACCCGACTCAACATAAGGTTCGGACATCACCATGACGCAAGCGAGCAAGCAACAGCGCGATATCCTGGTTACCAGCGCCCTGCCCTACGCCAACGGGCCCATTCATCTGGGGCACCTGCTGGAATACATTCAGACCGATATCTGGGTGCGCTATCAGAATATGCGTGGCCACAACTGCTACTACGTTTGCGCCGACGATGCCCATGGCACCGCCATCATGTTGCGGGCCGAGCGTGAGGGGATTACCCCGGAGCAGCTGATTGACCGGATTCGTCAGGAGCATCAGGAAGACTTCGCCGGCTTCCATATCCGTTTCAACAACTACTATTCCACCCATTCGGAGGAGAACCAGTTTTTCTCCGAGTACATTTACCGCCAGATCCAGCAGAACGGGAATATCGCCACCCGCAATATCACCCAGTTCTATGATCCTGAAAAGCAGATGTTCCTGGCGGACCGTTTCATCAAGGGCACATGCCCCAAGTGCAAGGCGGAAGATCAGTACGGCGATAACTGCGAAGCCTGTGGCGCCACCTACACCCCTGCCGAGCTGATCAATCCGCGCTCTGCGGTGTCTGGTGCCACCCCGGTGGAAAAAGAATCCGAGCACTATTTCTTCAAGCTGCCGGAGTTCCACGATTTCCTGAGCAAGTGGACCCGCAGTGGTGCCCTGCAGCCGCAGGTGGCCAACAAGCTGGCCGAGTGGCTGGATGCGGGCCTTCAGGAGTGGGACATCAGCCGGGATGCGCCCTATTTCGGGTTCGAAATTCCGGACGCGCCCGGCAAGTATTTCTATGTCTGGCTGGACGCACCTATCGGTTACCTGGCCAGCTTCAAGAACCTGTGTAACCGCGAAGGCATTGATTTCGAGCATTTCTGGAAGAAGGATTCCACCGCCGAGGTGTACCACTTCATCGGCAAGGACATCATCAATTTCCACGCCCTGTTCTGGCCGTCGATGCTCCACGATGCCGGCTTCCGCACGCCAACGGCGGTCTGGGCCCATGGCTTTGTCACGGTCAACGGCAAGAAGATGTCCAAGTCCCGCGGCACCTTCATTATGGCCCGCACCTATCTGGACCATCTGGACCCGGAATACCTGCGCTATTACTTCGCCGCCAAGCTGACTGGCGGTGTGGATGATATGGACCTGAACCTGGAAGACTTTGCTGCCAGGGTGAACTCGGATCTGGTGGGCAAGGTGGTGAACATCGCCAGCCGCAGCGCCGGGTTCATCACCAAGCGCTTTGACGGCAAGCTGGGCAAGGTCACCGAACAGGACAAGCTGAAAGAGTTTATCGATGCGGGCGAACAGATCGCCGAGTTCTACGAAACCCGCGAGTTCGGCCGAGCGATGCGCCGGATCATGGAGTTGGCCGACATTGCCAACCAGTATGTGAACGACGAGCAGCCGTGGGTGATCGCCAAGCAGGAAGGCCAGGATGACAAGCTACAGGCCATCTGCACCAACGCCATCAACATGTTCCGCCTGCTGATCACCTACCTGGCACCGGTACTGCCCAAGATGGCCCAGGCCTCCGAGTCGTTCCTGAATGACCGGCTGAACTGGAATCGCCGCCATGAACTTCTGGAAGATCATGGTATCGACAAGTTCAAGCCATT
Organism: Marinobacter sp. GH_1; assembly: GCF_048595985.1. NCBI lineage: Bacteria > Pseudomonadati > Pseudomonadota > Gammaproteobacteria > Pseudomonadales > Marinobacteraceae > Marinobacter > Marinobacter sp. GH_1. Next base: position 2,588,352 of record NZ_CP184460.1, read on the forward strand.
GATGAACCGGGTCGACATGGTTCAGATCGAGAAAATGCTGGATGCCTCGAAAGAAGAGTTGCCAGCGGCGCTGGGCGACACCAATAAACAACCGACCCCGGATCTGGAGCCGGTTGCCGATGAAATTGAGTTCCCGGATTTCGCCAAAGTGGATCTTCGCGTGGCAAAGATTGTCAAAGCAGAACATGTGGAAGGCGCAGACAAGCTTCTTCGCCTGACTCTTGATGTGGGGCATGGCGAGCGCAATGTGTTTGCTGGTATCAAGTCAGCTTACAAACCGGAAGATCTGGAAGGCCGTATGACCGTGATGGTGGCCAACCTGAAACCCCGGAAGATGAAGTTCGGCATGTCCGAAGGCATGGTCCTTGCGGCAGGCCCCGGGGGTAAAGAGATTTTCATTCTGTCGCCCGATTCCGGTGCCACGCCCGGCATGCGGGTCATGTAAGCAGCAACAGGCAGAGACACTCCGATGACAGAGTATTTGCTGATACTGGTCAGTACCATTCTGGTGAACAACTTCGTACTGGTGCAGTTCCTGGGGCTGTGTCCGTTCATGGGGGTTTCCGGCAAGCTGGAAACCGCCATGGGTATGTCCCTGGCCACCACGTTTGTGCTGACTCTTGCATCAGTGTGCAGTTACCTGGCTTACACCTATTTGCTGGAACCCCTTGATCTTGCGTTCCTGAGAACCATCACGTTTATCCTGGTGATTGCCGTGGTGGTTCAGTTCACCGAAATGGTGGTCCGCAAGACCAGTCCCCTGCTCTACCGCGTACTGGGCATTTTCCTGCCGCTGATCACTACCAACTGTGCGGTGCTTGGCGTGGCCCTGTTGAACATCAACAAGAACAACAACTTCGTTGAATCGGTTTTGTACGGCTTCGGCGCTGCTGCAGGCTTCTCGCTGGTGCTGGTGCTGTTTGCCGCCATGCGGGAGCGGATTGCCGTGTCGGATGTACCAGTGGCCTTCAGGGGGGCGTCTATCGGCTTGATCACCGCAGGCTTGATGGCGCTGGCATTCCTGGGTTTCACTGGCCTGGTTGCGGTCTGACGGAGCGGTTGATTTATGTGGACAAGTTTCCTGATTGCCGTTGTGGTACTGCTCGCCCTGGCCCTGGTGTTCGGCGGATTGCTGGGCTTTGCTTCGGAGCGTTTCAAGGTTGAAGGCAACCCCCTGGTCGAGCAGATAGATGCTCTGCTGCCTCAAACCCAATGCGGCCAATGCGGTTTCCCCGGCTGCCGCCCCTACGCCGAAGCCATTGCCAACGGTGATGCCATCAACAAATGCCCGCCAGGCGGTGAAACCACCATCAAGGCGCTGGCCGACCTGCTGGATGTGGAACCTCAGCCGCTGGACGCCGAACATGGTGTGGCTCAGGCCAAGCGGGTTGCGGTTATTCGCGAAGACGAATGCATTGGCTGCACCAAATGCATTCAGGCTTGCCCGGTGGACGCCATTCTTGGCTCCGCAAAACATATGCACACCGTTATTGAGAGCGAGTGCACAGGCTGTGACCTGTGTGTGGAGCCCTGCCCCGTGGACTGTATTGACATGGTCACCATTGAGCCAGACATCCGAAGCTGGACCTGGTCTCCTCCGGAACCAACCATTATTGCTACTGATCGCCAGGGAGCCCGTGCCTGATGACGCAACTATGGGATTTTTCCGGCGGCGTTCATCCGTCTGAAAACAAACACCAGTCCACCAGCCGCCCCATTCGCATGGCCGGCGTACCCGAGCGGCTGGTACTTCCGTTACAACAGCACATCGGTGAGCCGGCTGAAGTCATTGTTGAGGTTGGCGAGCGTGTACTCAAAGGCCAGAAGATTGCCGATGTCACCACTGGCATGGGCGTGCCGGTGCATGCGTCTACATCTGGCGTTATTGAAGCCATCGAACTGCGACCGGTTCCGCACCCTTCTGGTATGTCTGACTTGTGCGTGGTGCTGAAACCCGATGGTGAAGACCAGTGGTGCCAGCTTGAGCCCATCGGCGATTATCACAAACTGGACCGGGAGACGGTACTGGACTTGATCCGGGAAGCAGGCATTGCCGGTATGGGCGGCGCCGGCTTCCCTACCGACATCAAACTGCGCCCGCCCCGAGACCGAAAAGTCGAAACCCTGATCCTCAATGGCGCTGAATGCGAGCCCTACATCACCGCCGACGATATGACCATGCGCGAACGCGCCACAGAGGTTGTCAATGGCTTGAAAGTGATGGCCTGGATTCTTCGGCCGTCCCGCTGTGTGGTCGGTATCGAAGACAACAAGCCGGAGGCCATTGCCGCCATGCGGGAAGCGGTTCAGGGCACCCAGATTGAGATTGCAGTGATTCCCACCAAGTATCCGTCCGGTGGGGAAAAGCAGCTGGTCCAGATTCTGACCGGCCTGGAAGTGCCCAGCGGAGGCATTCCTGCCGATATCGGGGTAATGTGCCAGAACGTCGGTACCGCAATGGCGGTGTCCCGGGCTGTTTTCGAAGGTAAGCCTCTGATCTCTCGTATTGTCACCGTCACTGGCAAGGCCATTCGGGAGCCGGGCAACTTCGAGATACTGGTGGGCACTCCGGTCAGTTACCTGTTGGAAAGTGGCGGCCTGCAGGAGGGCCAGCTGAACCGACTGGTGCTTGGCGGGCCCATGATGGGGTACACCCTCACCACGGACACCATACCGCTGGTTAAAACATCCAACTGCATCATTGCCGCCACCGTTGACGAGTTGCCCGCACCACCACCGGAACAGCCGTGTATCCGCTGCAGCCAGTGTGCCGAGGCCTGCCCGATGGAACTGCTGCCCCAGCAGCTGTTCTGGTACTCGAAGGCCTCCGAATTCGAGAAAGCGGAACACCTGAACCTGTTTGATTGCATCGAGTGTGGCGCCTGCTCCTACGTTTGCCCAAGCTCCATTCCACTGGTTCAGTACTACCGCTACGCCAAGGATGAGATCCGCAAGCAGCGTGCAGAGCAGCTGAAATCCGACCACGCCCGCGAGCGCTTTGAAGCCCGCCAGGCCCGGTTGGAGCGGGAACAGCAGGAGAAAGAACTGCGGCGCAAGGAACGGGCAAAGGCGGCCGCCGAAGCCCAGGCCCAGAAACAGGCCGAAGCGGAACAATCGGTTGCCGAGGGTGAAGCCACCGATGAGCGGGCGGCAAAGGCAGCACTGGTGCAACAGGCCCTGGAACGCAAGAAAGCCAAGGCTGCCCAGGCAGCAGAACCGGCGCCCGCTGCTGTTGAGCAGCCGGACATCGAAACGCTGGAAAAACAGCTGATGCAGGCCGAAACCAAACTCAGCACCATGCAAGGGATGCTGGATGAAGCCCGTGCCCAGCAGGCCGACAACGTGGAGAAGCTGGAACGGGCTGTGGCCAAGAATCACGACCGGGTGGAACGGGCCCGCGAGGCCCTGGCCGAGGCCCGGGGCCAGATGGCCGCCAACACCTCGGATGCGTCCTCCGAGTAACCCACTGCAGGCTTATCGTTTATGGCATTAGTTCAACAGTCATCACCCCATGCCCGAAATGCCCGGCCGACATCCCGGGTTATGCTCTGGGTTATTCTGGCGGCCATACCCGGCCTGATTGCCCAGACCCTGTTTTTCGGCTGGGGTAACCTGATCAATGTGGTCTGGTGTATCGCCCTGGCCCTGGCGTCGGAAGCGGCGATCCTGAAATTGCGCAACAAGCCTGTTTCATTTTTCCTGAAAGACAATACCGCCGCGGTAACCGGACTGCTGCTAGGCTTGTCGCTGCCACAGTTTGCGCCCTGGTGGGTTTCCGCCATCGCGGTAATTTCCGCCATCGTCGTGGCTAAACAGCTCTACGGCGGGCTGGGTTCGAACCCATTCAATCCGGCCATGGTGGGCTATGCCCTGGCACTCATTTCCTTCCCGGTGGCAATGACCACCAATTGGGCCCAGGCGGCAACCTTATGGGGCGGCGCACCGGGTTTTGGTGAAACCCTGGCCACTATCTTCTCCGTCAGCCAGACCACCATCGATGCCTGGACCATGGCGACGCCACTGGACGAATACAAACACAAGATCACCACCCACACCGCCGCCGAGGTACTGCAGCACCCCACCTTTGGCGATCTGGTTGCCCGTGGCTGGGAATGGGTCAACCTGGCCTTTCTGGCCGGCGGCCTGTTACTGATCTGGCTCAGGATCATCACCTGGCATATACCCGTGGCTTTCCTGGCCGCCATCGTTTTGATGAGTCTGGCATTCGGCAGCAATGCCGATCTGTATGCACCGTTGCAGCTTCACTTACTGGCCGGCGGCACCATGTTGGGCGCGTTCTTTATCGCCACCGACCCGGTATCCGCCGCCACCAGTCATCAGGGCAAACTCATCTATGGCGCCGGCATTGGCGTGCTGGTTTATCTGATTCGAACCTGGGGCAATTACCCCGATGCAATAGCGTTCAGTGTGTTGCTGATGAATTTCGCGGTGCCGTTTATCGACCACTACACCCCGCCCAGAACCTACGGTCATCACAAGGCCAAGCGTGGCGTGCCCAGCAAGAGTGGAGGTTAAGCGATGAATGCCATTACGACCTCTATCCGTCGCAGTGCCATCGGCCTCGGGCTGTTTGCCGTGATTACGGGTGGCACCATTGCCCTGACCCAGGGCATCACCAAAGACCGCATCCAGGAACAGGCCGAGCGGGCCGAAGCACGTGCCCTGTTTGAGATTATCCCCGAACACCAGCACGACAACGATATGCTGCGCGATGTCATCACCCTGCCCGCCAACGCTCGCCAACCGGGCAGTGAACCGGTCAAGGCCTGGGTGGCCCGGCGCAATGGCCAGCCAATTGGCATGATCCTGCCGGCCGTTGCTCCGGATGGTTATTCCGGTGAGATCCGATTGCTGGTAGGCATTGATCTGGACGGCCGCATACTGGGCGTGCGGGTCACCAACCACCGGGAAACCCCGGGGCTCGGAGACCGTATTGAAACCCGGAAATCCGACTGGGTATACGGTTTTGATGGTCGCTCGCTGGGCAATCCGCCCGCCGAGCAGTGGAACGTAAAAAAGAATGGTGGAGTGTTTGACCAGTTTACCGGTGCCACCATCACCCCCAGGGCGGTGGTCAAAGCCGTACAGCATTCGCTGGTCTACTTCCGCCAGAACCGGGATATTATCCGGGAGCGGCTGAACGAACCACCCGCGCCCAGAAACCGAACCCTGACTCCGGAAGCCATTGCCGGTGAATCCACTCCTGCGGAGCATTCCTGATCATGGCCACTAAATCATCCGCTGAAATCATCAGAGACGGCCTGTGGACCAATAACCCTGCCCTGGTTCAGGTGCTCGGCTTGTGCCCACTGCTTGCCGTAACCAGCACCGTGGTGAATGCCATTGGCCTCGGAATCGCCACGCTGATGGTACTGATTGGCTCCAACCTGTCGGTCTCCATCATCCGTAACTTCGTCAACGAATCCGTCCGCCTTCCGGCGTTTGTGATGATCATCGCGTCGTTTGTAACCTGTGCCGAATTGCTGATGCAGGCCTTCACCTACGAGCTTTACCAGATTCTTGGCATTTTCATTCCCCTGATCGTGACCAACTGCGCCATCCTCGGCCGTGCCGATGCCTTTGCCTCCAAGAACCCGCCACTACCGGCCCTGCTGGACGGCGCGATGATGGGTCTGGGCTTTCTGGCGGTGCTGGTGGTACTGGGTGGAATGCGGGAACTCGTAGGCCAGGGCACACTGTTTGCTGACATGCACTTGTTGTTGGGGCCCATGGCAAGCGATTGGGTGGTCCGCCCCTTTGAACACTACCCGGACATGCTGTTTATGGTACTGCCGCCGGGGGCTTTCGTTGGCCTCGGCCTGCTGATTGCACTCAAGAACGGCATTGATCACCAGATCAAAGAGCGCCGGAAGGCGGCAGAGCCCGCAAGCACCAGTGCAGGCAGCAAACGGGTACGGGTAACCGGCACCATTTCCTGAACAACGAATTTTGAGCCACCATGAACAAACAGAAGCGAATTGAGATTTTCACCCGGCTACGGGATGAAAACCCCAATCCCACGACAGAGCTGAACTACAGCACACCGTTTGAGCTGCTGATTGCCGTGATTCTGTCTGCTCAGGCAACGGACGTAGGGGTGAACAAGGCCACCGATAAACTGTATCCCGTCGCCAACACACCTGAGGCCATCTACGCCTTGGGCGTGGACGGCCTGAAGGACTACATAAAAACCATCGGCCTGTTTAACAGTAAGGCCGAGAACGTTATAAAAACCTGCAAGATTCTGATTGAGCAGCACAACAGTCAGGTACCGGACAACCGTGAGGCCCTGGAAGCCCTGCCCGGCGTTGGCCGTAAAACCGCCAATGTAGTGCTCAATACGGCGTTCCGACAGCCTGCGATGGCGGTTGATACCCATATTTTCCGGGTTTCCAACCGCACCGGTATTGCGCCGGGCAAAAACGTAGTCGAAGTTGAGAAACGACTGATGCGGCTGGTACCTAAAGAATTTCTGATGGATGCCCACCATTGGCTGATTCTGCATGGCCGATACACCTGTACCGCCCGCAAGCCCAAGTGCGGGGCCTGCCTGATTGAAGATCTTTGCGAATTCAAGCAGAAACGGGACTACCAGTAATCCAACATTAAAAAGCCGGCAAATGCCGGCTTTTTCGTAGGCAAGCAGATTGCTTCAGCGTTTGCCCAGCATCTTCTCTTTCAGGTCTTTCTGAGCCGGCTTGTCAGACAGCCAGATACCAAACAAGGCTTTCTTGAACTCCAGGTCGCCCACGGTGTCGCGCTGTTCACCGTTTTTAAGCACCTGAACGCCCTGCTCCGGCACATAGACCAGATCAAAGACATCGCCTTCTTTGATTTCTTCCTGGAACACCGCCATGAACTGGTCCACTTCAGCCTGAATACCAGACAGGTCACCACCGGTGGACGCCTGGAATCCCTCCATAGTGGCTTCTGTCATCCGCTCGCTGGTGATCATGCCAGAGGTGATATGCAGGGTAATGGCCTGGGGTTCATCGGCATCAATAACCGCTTCAGCATCGGCCACTTTCTCCGGGACATAAAGGCCACCAACGTACAGATTCATAAACCACTTGGAGCGCGTGCCTGCGCCGTTAAGCTGCAACTCCTGGCCCATGGCAGAATAGGTGTCCGGCACATCGACACCGCCAACATTCAGGGCATAAGCCGGTGCAGCCAAAGCGCCTGTCAGCAGCAGAGATGCGCAACCTGTGATAAGCGTCTTCTTCATAGTCCTTTCCTTTCGATCATTATTATTGAATGTTTCATTCGTCCCCGGATTCGACAGCCTATTCCCGCCGGGAGACGACATTCTAACAATGAAAATTAGAGGCCTATCGCCACCTGGTTCTCAATTGCTGCCACATTTAACAAAAAAGCCAGCCATGTTGCCATGGCTGGCTTTTTCCTCCTCCCTGGCCCCGGGCTATTTAAACAGCAAGCTACCAGACAAACCTTCTTTTTCCAGAATTTCCCTGAGACGCCGTAACGCCTCAACCTGGATCTGGCGCACTCTCTCACGGGTCAACCCGATTTCCTGGCCCACCTCCTCCAGGGTACTGATGGGGTAACCACGCAACCCAAACCGGCGGGAAAGCACTTCCTGCTGTTTATCGCTCAGCTGGTCAATCCACTTTTCCAGGCAGGAACACATGTTGTTGTCCTGCAGCAGATCCGCCGGGTCCAGAGCGCCTTCGTCGGCCACCGTATCCAACAGCGATTTGTCACTGCCCGCGCCAATCGGCGTGTCCATGGAGGCCACGCGCTCATTCAGGCCGAGCATGCGCTTCACATCCGCCACCGGCTTGTCCACCATGCGGGCTATTTCCTCGGCGGTGGGCTCGTGGTCCAGCTTCTGGGTCAACTCCCGGGCTGCCCGAAGATACAGGTTCAGTTCCTTGACCACGTGAATGGGCAGGCGGATGGTGCGGGTCTGATTCATGATCGCCCGCTCTATGGTCTGGCGAATCCACCAGGTGGCGTAGGTTGAAAACCGGAAGCCCCTTTCCGGATCGAACTTTTCAACAGCCCGGATCAGCCCGAGGTTACCCTCTTCAATCAGGTCCAGCAGGGTGAGACCGCGATTCACGTAGCGCCGGGCGATCTTCACAACCAGTCTCAGGTTGCTTTCAATCATGCGCTTACGGCCAGACTCTTCGCCTTTGCGGGCCAGCCGCGCGAAGTAGACTTCTTCCTCGGGAGTGAGCAGTGGTGAGAAACCGATTTCATTGAGGTACAGCTGCGTGGCATCGAGCTGCTTCTGACTGGTGAAATATTTTCCCTGGGTGGGAAAGTCGTCTTCCGCTTCTGCCATCGAGTCGTCTGCTGATGGCTTTTCAGGTTTGTCTTCCGCTAACAGATGATCGTCTGCGTCATCCAGATCTGCAACACGATCAATAATGATGTCTTCTTGCTCTGCTGACATGGTGTACCCCGCCTCTCAATAATCCTGTTTCGCCCGATACTTCTTGTTATTGCGGGCTGGTTCCGGTTGTGGTTTTCTTCAGGACATTAGCTTGTTGGCTGGCAATCACAGTTGCCGTTTTTATTTTTTACTTTGCGGTTTTCTGTCAGGCCTTACTGGCAATCACCTCAGAAACATCCAGCTTTCTGATCAATCAACGTCTTGGCAGGTATCTGGCCGGGTCAACCGGGTTGCCGTTCTTGCGAATCTCGAAATGCAACATCGGTTTGTCTGTACCAGAACTGCCCAGTTCCGCGATTACCTGTCCGGCTTTTACCTCCTCCCCTTCCTGCACCAAAATCTTCCGGTTGTGGGCGTATGCACTCAGGTAGTGCTCGTTATGATTTACGATAATCAGGTTTCCGTAACCCAGCAACCCATTACCGGCATACACCACACTTCCGCTTGCCGCCGCCTTCACAGCATCACCGGGATTCCCGGCAATATCAATACCTTTATTGACTTTTCCTGACTCTGAGAAGTTTGCAATAACGGTGCCAGAGTGCGGCCAATTCCAGCGGATATCAGAAGCTACCTGACTACTCGTGCGTGTCTGGGGCGCTGGAGCCGGTGCTCTGGAAGCAGGTTTGGACGCCGTGGGCGCCGGTGCCCTGGTGCTGGGTCTGGGAGCAGGCGCAGATTGCCTGGGCGGAGGAGATGCCTGGGCGGTCTGGCGAATGGTGCCCTTCTTGTCGAGCCGGAGCACCTGCCCGGCTCTGATGTTCCAGGGTGGCGCCAGACCGTTGGCATCACCCAATTCCCGATAGTCCCGGCCATAACGCCAGGCAATGCCGTATAGCGTTTCCCCGGGTTTCACAACATGACTACCCCAATACACAGGGGGGTTGTAGAGGTCGTCGCCATAGATCGCGTTGGTGTTGCAGCCGGATAACCCAAGCATTGCCAACAGCAGCAGGACAGCAGATACCGCAACGGGCAGGCCAGTGCGCCGCCGGCAGAACGCTTCCGTAGCAGGCGGGAGCCTGGTCGGAAAAACAGCTTGAATGTGCCGGCTAAAGAGAATCACGTAATAACAAACGCCTGATTATGATAAATCTATCTAAGAAACTGATCACTTTCGATGCAATTTCTCATGTTTCAGGACTAACTTACTAATATATTGCACATTTTATAATCAATTCCAAGTTACTCTGCGCACAGGTTTGTTACCGTCCGGAACGACATTTTGTGCGTCAGGTAACACTTTTATCGGTCAGGGCGCGACATTCTGGTGCCGTCGGGCCGATATCCTCCCAAACCATTCCAACGCAAGCACAACGACCAAACCCGCAATAGCCATGGTGATAGCCATCAATATCTGCGGGTCCTGGCCATACAGGCTGGCCCAGGTTTCCGGGCCTACCGGAGACTGGCTCACAGCCACTTGTTCACCAGCACTATTGGTGCGCCAACTCAGGGTTTTCTGCCATGGCCATACCTTGCTCAGTGCCCCCACCATAAAGCCCGTCAATAGCGCTAATACGGTGTCGTGAAAATGCCGGAACGCCAGGGTGATTATCCGGGCAACAGACAGAAGCCCAATCAGGCATCCTGCAGCAAACAATCCCAGATGGGCCAGCTCAACGGATTTTATCGCGGCCAGAACCGGCGCATACATCCCGATAATCAACAACAGAAAACTGCCGGAGATGCCGGGCAGGATCATCGCACAGATAGCCAGCGCCCCCGCCCCCAGGAACGCAATACCCGTTGGCGCCAGCTCACTGGCGGGTAAGGTGGTTACCCACCAGGCAAACACGATGCCGCACGCAAGCGGAATCAGCAATACCGGCGCTACCCGGCGAACCTGCTGCCCCACGTGCCAGACAGAGGCAACAATCAAGCCGAAAAAGAAGCTCCAGATTAACACCGGGTGGGTATCCAGAAGCCAGGTGATCAGCGAGGCCAGGCTAACAATACTGGTCAACACACCGGCCAGCAGGCACACCAGGAAGGTACCATCCACCGAGCGCCAGAAGCCGGCCACATCCCCTTTCAGCAGGTTGCGGACAAAGGCCACCGGTGTGGCGCTAATGGCTTCCAGCAGGCGAAAATAGATGCCGGTTATGAATGCAATGGTCCCGCCAGACACCCCCGGCACGATATCCGCTGCCCCCATAGCCATGCCCCGCAGGAAAACCGCTGCAGGATGATGTTCACGGCTCGTTTCGCTATTGGTGGTAGGCTGCATCAGCGAACAACCCCACCCAGCAAGGGTACAAAATGAACCGGTTCCAGCTCGCGCCGCTCGAAACGGTCACCACGGCGGATGATCTCCACCAGAACCTGCTGGTGTTCGCCAACCGGGGCGATCAGCACACCACCGTCGGCCAACTGATCGAGCAATTCCTGCGGCACATCCACCGGCGCAGCGGTCACGATAATGCCGTCAAAAGGCCCCCGCTCGGGCCAACCCATACCACCATCTGCATGCTTGAGCATGACATTACGAATATTGAGCTGCCGCAGCCGGTCCCGGGCCCGCTCCTGCAACGGGCGTATGCGTTCAACACTGTAGATGTCATCGAACAACTGCGACAACACCGTGGTCTGATACCCGGAACCGGTGCCCAACTCCAGCACTCGTGCCGGCTGATGCGCCAGAAGCAACTCCGTCATGCGGGCAACGATGTAGGGCTGGGAGAGGGTCTGGCCATAGCCGATGGGTAGTGAGGTATCCTCGTAGGCGCGGTGGGCAAGGGCTTCGTCCAGAAAGATGTGTCGGGGTACCTGACCAATCACCTCCAGTACCCGATCTGATTCAATGCCAGCTTCCCGCAACCGCTGCACCAGTCGCAGGCGGGTGCGCCTGGATGTCATACCGATCCCTTCAAGTTGAGCGATCACGATGTCGCCCTCCTGGCACCTTCCAAGCCATCTACCCAGTCCCGCAGCCCTGGCAGTGCTTCGTAACGGGTCATATCAACGTGGACAGGGGTAATGGAAACATAACCCTCACGTACCGCATGGAAATCCGTGCCAGGCCCGGCATCGCCGCCGCGGCCTGCGGCACCAATCCAGTAGCGCTGTTTGCCTCGGGGGCAGGTCATCGGAACCGCCCCTTCTGCCCTCTCCCGATGGCCCAGGCGAGTGACCTGGATACCGGAGAGCTCGTGCCAGGGCAGATCAGGAACGTTCACATTGAGGATAGAGCGAGGCCCCAAGGCCAGGGCTCGCTTGTCTTCCAGCAGCAACCGAACCACCCTTGCGGCGGTGTCGTAATGGAAATGGCCGTCGTTAACCAGCGACACGGCAATAGCCGGCAGGCCAAGGTGACGCCCTTCGGTGGCTGCCGCCACGGTGCCGGAGTAGATAATGTCATCGCCCAGGTTGGCGTGGGTGTTGATACCGGAGACCACTCGATCAAAGGGCTGATCGAACAGGCCGTTCACCGCCAGATGCACGCAATCAGTGGGCGTACCATCAACCGAGTGAAACCCATTGGGATGCTCTTCCACCGTCAGCGGGCGGTTCAGCGTCAAGGCATTACTGGCTCCGCTATGATCACGGTCCGGTGCCACCACCTCCAACACACCAAGGCCCCCAAGGCCTTCAAACAGGGCCACAAGACCCGGCGAATGCACGCCATCATCATTGGACAACAAAATACGCACAGTGTTCTCCGCTAGCTTTCTTGCTTATTATCACGGCTGAGGCTCATGTCCTGCAGCTCAAAAATATCTCCCAGCACCGTGGTGGCATACTGCCCTGGTGGCAGGAAAAACTGTAACCGCAGGGCATTGTCATCCAGCCACTGCCAGCTCAAATGCTCAGGCCGGGTTACCAGCCCCCGACGTTCCGGTTTCATTCGGGTACTGAGAAACAGCCGCTCGAACTCCGGGTGTTCCGCAACCACGGCCCGCTCAAGCTCGGCCAGCTCTCCGGTTGCCAGAGTGCCACCATCGCCCCACAACGGTCCGGTGGGACGGTCATCCTCAGAAGGCTCACCGGGCATGCCATTAAACCAAGTGCCTGCTTCAACCCGAGCAGCCAGAACTTCGTTGAACAACCAGGAACGTGCCGCCGAAAAGTACAATACGTTTTTCGAACCGCTTCCGCCACCGCCGCGACGGCCGCCTTTCTTCCGGTTCAATCGGGAAGGGTCAAGATTCACTGCCCGTTCCAGATTGCCGCCGCCAATGCCAAACCGCTGCGGCCCGAAATAATTCGGGGCTCCCCGCTCGCCAAGCAACGTCAGCGCCTGCTCAATGTCCACTCTATTGCCACTGACTTGCCTTAACACCAGATCAAATTCATTGCCCAGATGCTCGCCTCGGCGAAGCTTGCGTGCATGGCGGCCACTCGCCAACACTGGCCACCGGGCACCAATGGCTTGCAGCAGCGCAGCATCCTCGGATTCCCGGCCCGGGCAGTAGAGACTGAACCATTGCTTGGTAACCGCATGGCGATCCTTCAAACCACAAAAGCCCACCTCAAACGCCTTGCAACCCGCCAAGGCCGCCAACTCCCGGGCAACATACTCGGTATTGTCGCCAGACTTCTCAAGACGCACGCACAAGTGCTCACCGGCCCCTCCATGCACGGAACCTGGCAATTCAGAATCTGGCCAGAGTCTCTCTGTAACCCGGAAATCCTCAGGAACCGACTTTAACTGCGCCTTGCCCGGGCGCTTACCTGAAGATGTGGGCCACTCAAGACGCCAACGGCGCGCACCGTTATCCTGACTCACATGGCCACCGGTTCGAGCAAACACACTGCCTGGCAGGCAATGCCCTCACCGCGCCCGGTAAAGCCAAGCTTCTCCGTGGTGGTGGCTTTCACGCTCACCCGATTCACCGGCACCCCCAGATCCTCAGCAATATTGAGACGCATCGCCTCCACATGAGGTGCCATCTTCGGCGCCTGGGCAATAATCGTGGTATCCACATTCACCACAGCAAAGCCTTCCTCCAATACCCGCTGCATCACCCGACGCAACAGATCCCGGCTATCGGCCCCCGCCCACTCGTCGCTGGTGTCCGGAAAAAAATGCCCGATGTCCCCCAGCGCCACCGCACCAAGCAGTGCATCCGCCAGCGCATGCAACAACACATCGCCATCCGAATGGGCTTTCAGGCCATGACTATGGGGAATCTCAACGCCACCGAGAATGACAGAACTGCCCTCACCAAAGGCATGGACATCAAAGCCCTGACCAATGCGCATCATCGTCTCCGAGAAAAACAGAAATAAGCAAAAGGCGGGAAAACCCTACAGCCGGCCCAGAATAAACTCGGCCAGCGCAAGGTCAGACGGCACCGTAATCTTCAAGTTATCCGGCCGCCCTTCCACCAGAACAGGCATCTTACCGGAAAACTCCATCGCAGAGGACTCATCGGTAACCGGCTGGTTATTTTCAAGACAAGACTCCAGGGCCGCCCTGAGCGCACCAAAGCGAAACATCTGCGGCGTCAACGCCCGCCACAACCGACTCCGATCCACCGTCTGCGCCACCTCTGGCGGAACGCCGTCATCCGCCAGCTTCAAAGTATCCGCCACCGGCGCCGCCAGCAGCCCGCCAACCGGGTGGTCCGCCAAAGTATCAATCAGATTGGAAAGATCATCGGCATGCAAACACGGCCGAGCCGCATCGTGCACCAGAACCCAGTCGGAATCCTCCGCCCGCCCTTCCAGCGCATGCAACGCCGAAAGCACCGAATCCGCCCGCTCCTTGCCCCCGGTACAACTCTGGATACGATCATCCTGAGACGACTCACTATCCGGCCACCAGTGATCTGCCGGATTCAACGGCACCATACAACCCTTGAACGGCGCGTTATCCAACAAACGGGAGAGCGTGATATCGAGGATAAAACGGTTATTGATCTTGAGGTACTGCTTGGGACATTCAGCTTTCATGCGCTGGCCGATGCCAGCGGCAGGAACAACAAGCCAAAGAGATGGTTTATACATGATCGCACGCACAATGTTTGGAGAAGTGACGGGGGTGTCCTTTCCGGGAATGTCTGTGGCCAGGGATGGCCACAGTCAAGCGCACAGGGATGTGCTTGTAGCGTTTCCCGGAAAGGACACCCCCGTTGCTTCTAACTCCGAAACTAATTCTCGACGACCAAAAAGAAAGTCTCGTCTTCACGAATAAGCCCGAGATTCATGCGGGCACGCTCTTCCACCGCCCCCTGCTCGTTACGAAGATTCCGCACCTCCGCATAAAGCCGGTCATTACGCCCCGCCAACCCGGCATTCTCAGCCCGCTGCTCAGCAATCGCCTTCTCCAACGACCAAACCTGCGCAAAGCTACCCTCCCCGACCCACAGGCGAACCTGCAGCAGGAGAATCAGCACTACCAGAATGGCCCAAAGCGTTTTCATGCCCAATTAGCTCAGAAAATAACCAGATTTATCGAAAGAGTCGAAGGTCAAGTATAGACCTTATAGTAGATTAGCAACAAATTCTCGTAAGTCACTGTACAAAAAGGCCATCGTGTCCGAATTTTCATCCGGAACGCGATGGCCTTAACATTTTGTTACTTACCAGCGAGCGCTGGCAGGTTCAAAAATGTCGCAGGTCTTAACCCTGACCCTTGATCTCGCTCAGGCCACGGTAAGGTGCCTTACCTTCCAGCGCTTCTTCAATACGCAGCAGCTGGTTGTACTTGGCAACCCGGTCTGAGCGGCACAGAGAACCCGTCTTGATCTGGCCGGCACAGGTCGCAACCGCCAGGTCTGCAATGGTGGTGTCTTCAGTTTCACCGGAACGGTGAGAAATCACCGCCGTATAGCCGGCGTCCTGAGCCATCTTGATGGCATCCAGGGTTTCGGACAGGCTACCAATCTGGTTGAACTTGATCAGAATGGAATTGCCCACACCCTTCTCGATACCCTGCTTCAGGATCTTGGTGTTGGTGACAAACAGATCATCACCCACCAACTGCACCTTGCTACCCAATTTGTCAGTCAGGATCTTCCAGCCATCCCAATCGCTTTCGTCCATGCCGTCCTCGATGGACACAATCGGATAACGCTCACACAGGCCAGCCAGGTAATCGGCGAAGCCTTCGGAATCAAAGCTCTTGCCTTCACCAGACAGCTGATACTGACCGTCTTTATAGAATTCGGAAGAGGCACAATCCAGCGCCAGGGTTACGTCTTTACCCAGCTCATAGCCAGCGTCTTCAACAGCTTGCTTGATCGCAGCCAGGGCCGCTTCGTTGGACGGCAGGTTCGGCGCAAAACCACCTTCATCACCTACGGCGGTGTTCAGGCCCTGAGACTTCAAAACTTTCTTCAAGCTGTGGAAGATCTCGGCGCCGACACGCAGAGCCTCTGCAAAGCTCTTCACAGCAACCGGCTGAACCATGAACTCCTGGATGTCCACGTTGTTATCCGCGTGCTCACCACCGTTCAGGATGTTCATCATCGGTACCGGCATGGAGAATTCGCCGGGAGTGCCGTTGATATCAGCAATGTGCGCATACAGCGGCTTCTTCAGAGAAACAGCAGCCGCCTTGGCCGCTGCAAGGGAGACTGCCAGAATGGCGTTGGCGCCCAGGTTGGCCTTGTTCTCGGTGCCGTCCAGATCCAGCATAATCTGGTCCAGACCACGCTGATCCGCAGAATCTTTACCGACCAATGCATCACGAATCTTGCTGTTTACCGCATCAACCGCTTTCAGGACGCCCTTACCCAGATAACGAGAAGCATCACCATCACGCAGCTCCAACGCCTCGCGGGAACCGGTGGATGCACCAGAAGGCGCACAAGCGGTGCCGATGGTGCCGTCTTCCAGAATAACATCGGCTTCAACGGTAGGGTTGCCGCGGGAATCCAGAACCTCACGGGCTTTGATGTTGGCAATCTTGGTCATTCGATTGTTTCTCCAGTCTTAACTTTTAATTTGGTGCCGGAGCGAACAACTGGAAAGCCTTGGCGAAAACCGCTACGAGCACATCCATGTGCGCTTCTCTCAGGCCATCCTTGGCCTTCGAAATTTTCGCCAAGGCTTTCCAGTCATTCGCTCTCGTAGTCCGCAGTATGCCGTCAGGTTTGGCGACTTCAGGAATATGCGGTCGTTCAAATAGCCGACACCGCCAATCAGGCGGTGTCGATAGGTTTAAAACTTTTCACCAGATCGTCTACAGCTTTCACCCGCTGCAGGAACGGCTCCAGCTGGCTCAGGCGCAAAGCGCACGGGCCGTCGCACATGGCCTTGTCCGGGTCCGGATGGGCCTCCAGGAACAAGCCTGCCAGGCCTTGAGACATACCCGCCAGCGCCAGGTCGGTAACCTGCGCACGCCGGCCACCAGCTGAGTCTGCTCGTCCGCCGGGCATTTGCAACGAATGGGTCACATCGAACATCACCGGCACATTCATCGATTTCATGATGCCAAAGCCCAGCATGTCCACCACGAGGTTGTTATAACCGAAGCTGCTGCCGCGCTCACACAAGATAACCTTGTCGTTGCCGGCTTCTTCACACTTGGTGATGATGTGCTTCATTTCCTGGGGCGCCAGGAACTGGGCTTTCTTGATGTTGATGACCGCGCCAGTTTTGGCCATGGCCACCACCAGATCGGTCTGGCGGCTCAGGAATGCCGGCAACTGGATGATGTCACAGACTTCCGCCGCAGGCGCTGCCTGCTCCGGCTCGTGCACGTCAGAAATGATCGGCACACCAAACTTGCTTTTGATGTCTGCCAGGATCTGCAACCCCTTCTCGAGGCCAGGGCCCCGGAAGGAGTTGATGGACGAGCGGTTGGCCTTGTCGAAGGACGCTTTAAAAACATACGGGATGCCAAGACGACCGCAGACATCCACGTACTTTTCAGCAACCTCAAAGGCAAGTTCACGGGACTCAAGTACGTTCATACCACCGAACAATACGAACGGGTTGTCGTTGGCAACCTCAATGCCCGAGACGTTTACCTTGCTCTGCGCCATGCTCAGGATCCTTTCCGGTTGGCCAGTGCCGCCTCAACAAAGCCTTTGAACAGCGGGTGGCCATCGCGCGGTGTTGAGGTGAATTCCGGGTGGAACTGGCATGCCACGAACCACGGATGTTCCGGCGCCTCAACGACTTCCACCAGCTTGCCATCTGCGGAACGACCAGAGATTTTCAGGCCGGCTTCCTCAAGGCTGGGCAGGAAGTGGTTGTTGACTTCATAGCGGTGGCGATGGCGCTCGCGAATGGTTTTCTTGCCATAGCAGGCAGCGATCGTGGAGCCGTCTGTCAGTATGCAATCCTGCGCACCCAGGCGCATGGTGCCGCCCAGATCAGAAGCTTCGGTGCGCGCTTCGGTAGCACCACTGGCATCCAGCCATTCAGTGATCAGCCCAACCACCGGCTCCGGGGTGTGCTCGCGGAATTCGGTACTGTGGGCGTCTTTCAGGCCGGCCACGTTGCGGGCGTATTCGATAACCGCCACTTGCATACCCAGGCAGATGCCCAGATACGGAACCTTGTTTTCACGGGCGTACTGAACAGTGCGGATCTTGCCTTCCACGCCCCGTTCGCCAAAGCCGCCCGGCACCAGGATGGCATCGGCGGATTCCAGCACACGGGTGCCATCACGCTCGATGTCTTCGGAGTCAATGTAGTTGATATTGACCTTGGTGCGGGTCTTGATGCCGGCGTGCAGCAGGGATTCAATCAGCGACTTGTACGCATCCAGCAGCTCCATGTACTTGCCGACCATGGCAATGGTGACTTCCTGCTGCGGATTCATCAACGATTCCACAACGGCATCCCACTCGCCCAGATCTGCTTCACGGGCATCCAGACCGAAGCGCTCGATGACCAGCTGGTCCAGGCCGTATTCGTGCAGCATGCGCGGAATGGCATAGATGGACTTGGCGTCCTGCATCGGGATAACCGCCCGCTCTTCCACGTTGGTGAACAAGGCAATCTTGCGACGGGAGCTGGCATCCACTTCGTGCTCGGAGCGGCACAGCAGGATATCCGGCTGCAGGCCGATGGAGCGCATTTCTTTTACGGAATGCTGGGTCGGCTTGGTTTTGATCTCGCCGGCGGTCGCGATGTAAGGTACCAAAGTGAGGTGCATGAACAGCGCGCGCTGCGAACCTACTTCCACCTTCAGCTGACGACAGGCCTCCAGGAACGGCAGGGATTCGATATCCCCGACCGTGCCGCCCACTTCAATCAGGGCCACGTCAGAGCCGGCTGCGCCTTCCACCACACGGCGTTTGATTTCGTCGGTAATGTGCGGGATCACCTGCACGGTACCGCCAAGATAATCACCGCGACGCTCTTTACGGATAACTTCTTCGTACACCCGGCCGGTGGTGAAGTTATTGCGCTTGCTCATGGGGGTACGAATAAAGCGCTCGTAGTGGCCCAGGTCGAGGTCGGTTTCCGCGCCGTCTTCGGTGACAAAAACCTCACCGTGCTGGAACGGGCTCATGGTGCCGGGGTCCACGTTGATGTACGGGTCCAGCTTGAGAATAGTGACCTTCAGGCCGCGTGCCTCGAGGATGGCTGCCAGTGAGGCAGACGCAATACCTTTGCCTAATGAGGACACGACACCGCCGGTGACGAAAATATAACGCGTCATGCAGATTCCGTGATTATCTGGTTCGGTGAAGGAGGGAGATTGTTCATCTCAAGATGGGTCGCCAGACTACCAGAAAGCCCCCCTGTACTCAATCACAATCCCTCTCCACAATCAGCCGCCAGCCGGCGGCAGGGGCGCTTCCCGAGTATTGTTCAGAACACCACAAATCGCCAACGGCAATCAGCTCACTGGCACCGGGTGTTTCGTGGTAAACCAGCGGCAGTAAAGCCCTCTCCCAGGGCGGCACTCCTTGTTCCTGCAACCAGGTTTTCAACGATCGAGAGTGCCCGCCCTCCTCAAAGCGAAGCCTTTCGCCGCCCTGCCTCGTAGATACCCGTATTGGCGGGGGCGCTGCTTCCGGTGTAGTGGCTGTTGGCGTGAGCCGTAGTGTCCAGGGGCCCCATTGCAGCGTGCGGCCGGGCTCAAGGCCAGCGGAGTGCGCCGGCACTTCCACGTTTGGCACCAGGTACAGGTAGCCCCGATATCGCCGCAAACTGAAACCATCACCACGAATCTCCGGCGTCCGGTCTTCGCCGGCCTGAACCAACTCCGCCAGCGACTGATCCCAATCTGCCAGGGCAGGCATTTTCAAACCCTGCCGGTGAATCCACCATCGAACCAGATTTCTCTGCTCCAACGGGCTCAGGGCCTGAATCGACGCCAGTCGGAGCTGACCTGAATCAGAACACATCTGCCACTGCAGTTCCGCCAGCCGATGACTGAGCGTATCGCTTTCGGCGCAGGCCCTGGCACTGTGCTCCATCCGTTTCAGCAGGCCAGGCCAGCGCTCCTTGAGCCCCGGCAGCACAGCGTGGCGCAGGTAATTGCGATCAAATGCCAGGCTGGTATTGCTGGGATCTTCCACCCAGGAGAGACCGACATCCCGGGCAACCTGCTCCAGCCGGTCACGGCTTACCGCCAGCCAGGGTCGAAACAGGGCTCCCTGGCCAAGACGGCGGCTTTCAGGCATGCCCGCCAGACCCGTTACACCGGTTCCCCGGAGCAAACGAAACAACACCGTTTCGACCTGATCGTCTGCGTGGTGGGCCATCAACAACAGGTCGCCAGCCCCCAGTACCCGCCGGAACACGTCATATCGGGCCAGCCTGGCCGCCTCCTCAAGACCACCGGAGCCAGACTCGCCCACTGCAACGTCCACACGCTCAACCAGGAGGGGAACAGACAACCGCTCACAGAGCGACCGGCAGAACTGCTCTGTCTGCCGATGATTAGGCTGCAGTTGATGATTGATGTGCAAAGCACAGACATTACGGTGGCAGGCTGCCGCCACATGCAATAATAAGACGGAGTCCAGGCCACCACTGAGGGCGACCAGGATGCGGGAGCTGTCAGGGAGTGAGCTGACCGGCCCGCGCAAGTCGTCGGGCCAGCCAGATTCCCGGGCGGTGTTACCGCCCGCTTTCATATTTGGTAAGGCGCTCGTACCGGCGGGACACCAATTCGTCCAGAGGTAACCGGCTCAGTTCCGCGACACCCTTGGCCAACCTGGCCTTCAGGGTTTCAGCCATCCTTTCCGGATTACGGTGAGCACCGCCCAGAGGCTCTTCAATCACATTGTCGGCAACACCCAGTTCTTTCAGGCGCTGGGCGGTGACACCCATGGCCTCGGCAGCCTGGGCTGCATACTCGGCGCTTTTCCAGAGAATGGAAGCGCAGCCTTCCGGCGAAATAACGGCATAGGTGGAGTACTGCAGCATATTCAGCTGATCACACACACCAATGGCCAAGGCACCACCGGAACCGCCCTCACCGATCACTGTAGAGATAATCGGCGTTTTCAACCGGGACATGACCGCCAGGTTGAAGGCAATGGCCTCACTCTGGCCACGCTCTTCGGCGCCGATACCAGGGTAGGCACCCGGCGTGTCAATGAAGGTGAGGATTGGCATCTTGAAACGCTCGGCCATTTCCATCAGGCGCAGGGCCTTGCGGTAACCTTCCGGGCGAGGCATGCCGAAGTTGCGCTTAACCTTGTCACGCACTTCGCGGCCTTTCTGATGGCCGATTACCATTACTGGCTTGTTGTCCAGCCGGGCTGTACCACCAACAATGGATAAATCGTCGGCGTAGCGGCGATCGCCGTGCAGCTCGTCGAAATCTTCGAAAATCAGATCAATGTAATCCTGGGTGTAGGGCCGGCGCGGGTGCCGGGCCAAACGGGCAACATCCCAGGACTGCAAATCAGAAAATATGCTTTCTGTCAGACTGACACTCTTCTTCTTCAACCGACTGATTTCATCGGTGATATTGATGTCGGTGTCGTTGCCAACCATGCGAAGCTCTTCAATCTTGGCTTCCAGGTCGGCGATCGGCTGTTCGAAATCAAGGTAATTAGGGTTCATGATGTTCCATCATTTGATTGCCAGGCAGGTTTCACCCCACCAAAACCAGAATTTGGGACAAAGATAGCAGTGCAACCGGCACAGCTAAAGCGGACATTGGTATTAATCATAGACCAGTTCCACGGACTTCTCGCCTACCAGGTGTCTGAGCTCGAACAACAGGTTGTCATCCGGCTGTACTCGCCAGGACTCACCCAGCTCAATGCGGGTTCTGGCCTCAGCACTGCTGTATTCAATCCACACCGGGCTGCCTTCGTTGCGGAACGGGCGCAGGGTATCGTCCAGTTTGTCCAGCAGCCCGTTCTGCAACTGTTCCGCGTGCAGCGCCAGCCGGATGCCACGGCTGAACTGCTGCCTCGCGGTGGCCACGTCCATCACTGAACTGACGCGCATTTTCATTTGCCCGGAGTAGTCATCGTGGCTGACCTGCCCCTCCACAACGATCACCTGATCTGACTGCAGCAGTTCCCGGTTCTCGAAAAACGCCTCAGAGAACAGGGTGGCTTCTATCCGAGCACTGCGGTCATCCAGTGTAATAAAGCACATGGTGGAACCCGTGCGGGTTTTCATGGTGCGCTGGGCAACCACCAGGCCAGCCACCCGCTGGGGTGACTTGTTGGGCTTCAGATCCGCGATGGAGTTACGGACAAAACGCCGGACTTCCCGCTCGTATTCATCAAACGGATGGCCCGTAAGATAGATACCAAGGGTATCCTTCTCGCCCTTCAGGCGTTCTTTTTCAGGCCACTCCCGCACATGGGCCACATCGGCGTAGGGGTCTTCACCCTCACCGCTGCTCTCCAGCATTTCGCCAAACATATCCATCATGCCGGCGGCATCGTTTCGGGATTGCTGGTCTGCCTGCTGCACGGCCTTGTCGATACTGGCCATCAGCTGCGCGCGCCCGGCACCCAGTTTGTCCATGGCCCCGGCCCGGATCAGCGCCTCCATGGCACGCTTGTTGACCTTCTTCAGGTCAACCCGGCGGCAGAAATCGAAAATATCCTGGAACGGGCCGTCTTTGGCGGCCTCCACAATGCTATCAATCGGGCCCTCACCCAACCCTTTGATGGCGCCAAGACCATAAACAATCTGCCCGTCGTCATTGACGGTAAAGGTGTAAGCGGAACGGCTGACGTCCGGCACCAGCAGGTCCAGCTTCATGTTCCGGCACTCTTCCACCAGCGTGACCACCTTATCGGTGTTCTGCATATCGGCGGTGAGTACTGCGGCCATGAATTCGGCCGGGTAGTGGGCCTTGAGCCACAGGGTCTGATACGACACCAGAGCATAGGCGGCGGAGTGGGATTTGTTGAAACCGTAGCCGGCGAACTTTTCCACCAGATCGAAGATGTTCTCCGCCAGGGTTTCATCGATGCCATTATTGGCACAACCCTCCAGGAAAAATGCCTTCTGCTTGGCCATCTCTTCCGGCTTTTTCTTACCCATGGCCCGGCGCAGCATGTCGGCGTTACCGAGGGTGTAGCCCGCCATCACCTGGGCAATCTGCATGACCTGCTCCTGGTAGAGGATAACCCCATAAGTGGGCTCCAATACCGGCTTCAGGCCTTCATACTGATAATCCGGGTGTGGGTAAGACAACGGCTGGCGGCCATGCTTACGGTCGATAAAGTCGTCTACCATGCCCGACTGCAACGGCCCCGGACGAAACAGGGCCACCAGGGCGATCATATCTTCCAGGGAGTCCGGCTGCAGGCGCCGGATCAGATCTTTCATACCGCGGGATTCCAGCTGGAAAACGGCGGTGGTTTCCGCCTTTTTGAGCAACTCGAAGGAGCGCTTGTCTTCCAGCGGGATGGTGGCAATGTCCAGTTCTGATTGACCCTGCGCCTGTCGGCGCGGGTTAATCATGTGCAAGGCCCACTTGATGATGGTCAGGGTCCGAAGACCCAGGAAGTCGAACTTCACCAGGCCCGCGTCTTCCACATCGCCTTTGTCAAACTGTGTGACCAGGCTGCCGCCTTCGTCGTCACAGTACAGGGGCGAGAAATCGGTAATCTTGGTGGGCGCAATCACCACGCCACCGGCATGCTTGCCGGCGTTACGGCAAACGCCCTCGAGTTTGAGGGCCATCTCCCAGATTTCCTGGGCTTCTTCGTCCTGCTCCAGAAACTCCTTGAGCTGGGGCTCCTGCTCAATAGCCTTGTTGAGCGTCATGCCCACTTCAAACGGAATCAGCTTGGACAGTTTGTCTGCCAGGCCGTAGGACTTGCCCTGTACCCTCGCCACATCCCGCACCACCGCCTTTGCGGCCATGGTACCGAAGGTAATGATCTGGGAAACCGCTTCCCGGCCGTATTTCTCAGCGGTGTATTCGATCACCCGGTCCCGGCCTTCCATGCAGAAATCGACGTCAAAGTCCGGCATGGAAACCCGTTCCGGGTTCAGGAATCGCTCAAACAGCAGGTCGTACTCCAGTGGGTCAAGATCCGTAATCAGCAGCGCGTAGGCCACCAGGGAACCGGCACCGGAACCCCGGCCGGGGCCTACCGGTACACCGTTGTTCTTGGCCCACTTGATAAAGTCCATAACGATCAGGAAGTAGCCGGGGAAGCCCATCTGAATAATGATGTCCAGCTCGAACTTCAGGCGCTTGTAATACTCTTCCCGCTTCTGGTCATACTCCGGATCATCCTTGCTCAGGATGGTTTCCAGGCGCATCTCCAGACCTTCCTCGGACACATGCCGGAAATACTCGTCCATGGTCATGCCATCGGGAATCGGGTAGTTCGGCAGGAAGTATTCGCCCATCCGGACCTTGACCGAACAGCGGCGGGCAATCTCGACCGTGTTTTCAACGGCCTCGGGGATGTCCGAAAACAGTTCGATCATCTCTTCCGCGCTGCGAAGATACTGCTGGTCGCTGAATCGCCGGTCCCGACGGGGGTCATCCAGTGTTCGGCTCTCACCGATACAGACTCGGGCCTCGTGGGCTTCGAAATCGTCCGCCGTCAGGAAGTGCACATCATTGGTGGCAACCACCGGCAGGCCCAATTCAGCCGCCAGCTCGACGCTCAGGTGCAGGCAATCCTCATCACCTGCCCGCTCGGTACGCTGCAGCTCCAGGTAGTAGCTGCCCGGATACAGATTCTTCCAGTATTGAGCCCGTTCCCGGGCCAGTTCCGGCTTGCCCGCCAGCAGGGCCTTGCCCACATCGCCCATTTTGGCGCCGGAAAGCGCAATCAGACCCGCCGCACGGGCTTCCAGCCAGGCCTTCCGGATAATCGGCTTGCCGTAGCGCTGGCCCTCGGTGTAGCCCAGGGAAATGATTTCGGTAAGGTGCAGATAGCCTTTCTCATCCCGCGCCAGCAACGTGAGCCGGAACGGGTTTTCCGGCTCATCAGGATTTTCCAGCCAAAGATCGGCACCGATAATCGGCTTCACACCAGCACCCATGGCCGCCTTATAAAAGCGCACCAGCGAGCACATATTGGATTGTTCGGTGAGGCCCACCGCCGGCATGCCCAACTCGGCCACACGGCTAATCAGTGGCTTGACCCTTACCAGGCCATCCACCATGGAGTATTCGGAGTGTACGCGAAGATGTACGAACGTCTGTGCCATGGTCAGCTACCGATCAGTTGCATCAGATCTTCTTCGGTTTGGGGACCAAAGCGTGTTTCTATCAGTTTGCCCGCCGGGTCCACCACGAACGTGGCGGGCAGTGCCATCGGCATCTTCCAGCCAAAGTCGGGGCCCGGATCCTGGCCCAGCATGGTGAATTCAATGCCCATTCTCTGGCCCAGGTCCACAAGCGCGGCGCCTTCAACGCCGTCAAAATTGACGCCCAGCACCGAAATTCTCGGTGACTTGTCGAGATGATTCAACTCAGGAATCTCCTCCAGGCAGGGCTTGCACCATTCGGCCCAGTAGTTCACCAGCACCCATTGGCCACGGTAACTGTCCCAGTCCACCGCCACACCATCGGCACGTTGCAACTCCGTTCTCTCGCAACCCGCCAGGGCCAGCACCATAATAGCGGCTGGAATCAGCAGCAAGCGCCTGGGCCATTCAGAAACCTTGGGGCGGGGAACGGACGGGTACCGAGGGTACTGCAAGGTAAATCCTCCTGTTAGACTACGGCCCTCATTAAAGACCGTACTCATCACTGTTAACCGGGCATGACCATGACAGAACCAACCCGCATTTTCCATAACCCACGGTGTTCAAAATCACGCCAGACCCTTGAGCTGCTTCAGCAAAAGGGCGTCGAGCCGGAGATTATACGCTACCTCGAGACACCACCGACAGAGCAGGAACTGTTACACATTCTTGATCTTCTGGGTTGTGAACCCCGCCAGCTCATGCGTACCAAGGAATCCGAGTACAGAGAACTTGGCCTGAACGCCCCGGAACTGACCAGGGAAGAGCTGGTCAAGGCCATGGTAAATACCCCGAAACTGATCGAACGCCCTATCGTTCTGGCCAATGGAAAGGCAGCCCTCGGGCGTCCGCCAGAGAACGTACTGGATATTCTTTGAGCCATCCCCTGGAGCAGCCATGAGCAACGCTACACCGTACGTTCTTGTGCTTTACTATAGCCGCAACGGCCAGACCGCCGAGATGGCCAACCAAATTGGCCGCGGCGTCGCCCGAGCGGGTGGCATTGAGGCGAAAATCCGCACGGTTCCACCAGTGTCACCAGACACCAGCGCCAGCATGCCCCCGGTGCCGGACAGCGGCGCCCCTTACGCCACCCGTGAAGATCTCGCAAACTGCGCCGGGCTGGCCCTGGGCAGCCCTACCCGGTTTGGCAATATGGCGGCCCCGCTCAAACACTTTCTCGATGGTACCGGCGATTTGTGGCTTAACGGCAAGCTGGTTGGTAAACCTGCTGGCGCCTTCACCTCTACCGGCAGCCTGCATGGCGGCCAGGAAACCACGCTGCTGACCATGATGATGCCATTGCTGCACCACGGCATGGTACTGTGCGGGCTGCCTTACTCCGAGAGTGCCCTGAATGAGACCTCGACCGGCGGCACGCCTTACGGCCCCACCCACTGGGCAGGTACCGGTGCACAGCAGGCGCTGAGTGACCATGAAAAGGCCCTGTGCCAGGCCTTTGGTGAGCGCCTTGCCCGGCTGGCGCTCAAACTTGCCGGTTGATCACCGCCAGCATCCAAACTTTCAACCACCCGGAACCTTTTATGCTCAAAAATGAAAAAGCAAAAACCACGGCCCGCATAACCATTGCGCTGTACCTTGCGGTATTGGCCACACTGCTGTTGACAACATTCTATCCAGCGCCAGTGGAAGGCGTGTCCATTCCCCTGATGTTGACGGTGAAACTGTTACCCCTGCTGGCGTTTGCAGTACCGGTATTCCGGGGGCACAATCGCGGGTACATCTGGATGGCCTTCGTGGTGATTTTTTACTTCACCCAGGCCGTGGTCTCCGCCTGGCTGAGCGAAGGCGCCCCAGGCCCGATGATTCTCACAGTGCTTACATTCCTACTGTTCACCGTCGCCATGGTTCACCTGAAAGTAAACCGGCCGGTTGCCAACTGAGTGCCCATAACACCCGGAGAGCACAACGATGGCTGATCAAACGCCCCCCATGCCAGCACCACCACATCGGCACACCCTCACCCTGCGAGACATCTGCTCTGCCCTGGTGGAAAGTGGCGAAATCAGCCAGCAGGATGCTGAGAAGGTGCTCACGGCCAACCTGGGGGCCGCTACCCAGGACGGACGAACTTCTCCGCGGCACCCCCTGGAACTGGTTGCCATTGCCGGCATTACCAGCCTCAGGGATGGCCGAACCCTGAATCTTGATCGGCTGACCAGCTGGCTGGCCCGATGGGCGGGCCAGGATTACTACCACATAGACCCGCTCAAGATCGACACGCCGGCCATCGCCCGGGTGATGTCCTACGCCTTTGCCCAGCGCCACGGCATTCTGGCGGTAGAGATACGCCAGGATGAAGTGCTGATTGCCAGCACAGAACCATTCAAGACCGAATGGGAAAGCAACCTTCGACAGGCCATTCGCAAGGACATTCGCCGTGTCGTTGCCAACCCGGAAGACATCCGGCGCTACACGGTGGAGTTCTACCAGCTCGCCAATTCCGTGAGCAAGGCCAGCGGCAGCCAGGCCCCGGGTGCCGCCAGCAATCAGAATTTCGAACAACTGCTGGACATAGGTACCAACGAAAACCCGGATGCCAATGACCAGCACGTGGTCAAGATTGTCGACTGGTTGTTGCAGTATGCCTTTGACCAGCGCGCTTCAGACATTCACATCGAACCACGCCGGGCGGTCACCCAGGTGCGTTTTCGTATTGATGGCGTGTTGCATAACGTCTATGAGTTTCCGGAACATGTCGGGGTGGCTGTCACCAGCCGTCTGAAAATTCTGGGGCGCCTGAATGTGGCCGAGAAACGCCGGCCCCAGGACGGCCGGATCAAAACCCGAAAACCGGATAACAGCGAGGTGGAGTTGCGCCTGGCCACCATGCCCACCGCCTTTGGCGAGAAGATGGTGATGCGGATTTTTGATCCGGAGGTGCTGCTGAAGTCCTTCGAGCAGCTAGGCTTCAGTAAAGAAGACCGGGAGCGCTGGCAGGCCATGACCGCCCGCCCCCATGGCATTGTACTGGTGACCGGCCCTACCGGTTCCGGCAAGACCACCACCCTGTACTCCACCCTCAAACAGCTGGCGTCGCCGGAACTGAACATCTGTACCATTGAAGACCCCATTGAGATGGTGGAGCCAGCGTTCAACCAAATGCAGGTGCAGACCAACATCGACCTGACGTTCGCCCACGGCGTTCGGGCCCTGTTACGGCAAGACCCGGACATCATCATGATTGGTGAAATCCGCGACCTGGAAACCGCCGAGATGGCGGTACAGGCAGCGCTGACCGGCCACCTGGTGCTCTCCACCCTGCACACCAACGACGCCCCGAGTGCCATTACCCGACTGATGGAACTGGGCATCCCGCCCTACCTGATCCGGGCCACGGTGCTGGGGGTGATGGCCCAGCGCCTAGCCCGCACCCTGTGCCCCCACTGCAAGGCTCCGGGTGAGGCCGACGAGCAGGCCTGGCAAACACTGACCCGCCCCTGGAAAGCGCCGGTTCCCCGTCAGTTCTATCATCCGGTGGGCTGCCTCGAATGCCGCAATACCGGCTATATGGGCCGCGCCGGGGTCTATGAAATCATGACGCTCTCCGACCACCTGACTCGCCAGATCAATGATCACTGCGAACTCGAGCAGTTAAGGCTGGACGCCTACAAAGAAGGCATGAAATCCCTGCGCCTCAGTGGCGCACAGAAAGTGGCCGCCGGCCAGACCACGGTGGAAGAAATCCTGCGGGTGACCCCGGAAAGCCAGCGCTGAACCCGCATCAACCCGGGCGCAGACCGCACTGCTCCAACAGTTCCTGCCAGTGCCGGGTGTGCTGCATCATGGCCTGGTCCAGCTCCCGCCAGAGGCTGACTTCAGCATCGGCTGACAAATGACGCTGGTACCAGTCCTGAAAGCTCGCCGGCATAACGGCAGTTTGCTGGTCCGCCAGCTCCGCCAGAGCCCCGATCAGCGAATCCCGGGCCCGGCTGACATCGCTCATGTAGGGCTGGATTTCACCAATGTACACATTGAAGAAGAAATTTCGGACGATTTCTGATTGATTATTCGGCCGGCCATTCAGACATAATGGACGCTCATCAAGGCGCGCTTTCAGGGTCTCTGTTCCTGCATTGAGGGTTGCAATCAACAGCCGGGCGCTGTTGATCACCTGCCCGGCGCGAAACTCCGATTGCCAGCGTTGGTGCACTCCGCCAAGTGCATCGAGGGGAACATCGAGCTGCTGGACCGACAAATCGGATACGGCCCGGTTCAACTGGCCCAGGTCCCGCACCAGATCAGACACCGGGTTTCCCTCCGCGGCCACCGGATAAAACCCTTTGGACAGAGTCAACAAGCGCTCAATCTCTTCCGTTCCCCAGGTCGCATTCCATATGGCCACCGGCAATGATGCCCGCTTGCTCTCGACCGCATCCTGGAGGGTTTTCTCCAGGCGCTCGTCGTCGATCTCTGCCATGCAATCTTCCGCGGCTCGGATAAACCGGACTTCATAACGCAGCCGGTTAAGAGGCTGCATCACCCGGCCCATCACCGAGTTTCGCTCGCCAACCACATACTGAAGTTCACACCCGTACAGCGACAGAAAGTCCAGCATGCCCAGATCCAGCTCAGGCATATCAAGTACACGTTCGCGGCGACGGGGTACGGTGGAGGCAGGGGGAAGATCAGAGGGAACCGATACCGATGGCGTATCCAGCACCCGGGCAAGGCGCTCCAGGTACTCTTCCATCATCGGCTCGGCTTCGGAGAACGGATTGCAGCCGGCCAGAAACAAGGCACAAACACCCGGAATAAGCCATTTCAGACATGAACTACCGGGCATTCGACCACCTCCTAACGTTTACGCAGTAGCGCGTCTACCTCCGCAAAATCACGGGCAACAGGCCGACCAGTGTCAGGAAGCTCCCCATCACGCACCAGCCAGACGGTTTTAAGCCCAGCTTCCTCAGCCGCCGAGAGCTCGGCTTCCACGTCCGACAGGAACAGAACGGTCGCCGGCTCTACACCCAGCTCGGCAAGAATATTGCGGTAAGACTGTGCTTCTTTTTTGCCGCCCACACCGGTATCGAAGTATCCGGAGAAAAACGGCGTAAAGTCGCCTTCGTTACTGAAACCAAAAATCAGTTTCTGTGCCTTCACGGAACCAGAGGAATATACGAACAGCCTTAGGCCCCGATCATGCCAGCGCTGAAGATAATCCGCCGCATCCGGATAGATATCGCCCTTCAGCTCTCCGCTGTGATATCCCTGCTCCCAGACCATGCCCTGCAGTGCTTTGAGCGGCCCTTCTTTGCGATCCTCGGATATCCAGGCCTGGAGGACATCAATCAGGCCCTCCACATCTTTACTGTCGACACCACTTTTTTCTGCGACCAGAGCCAGCTGTTCAGCCACAGCCGGCGTGGTGTGATGGTTCGTGCGGATAAATTCCGGCAAGTGTTTACTGGCGTAGGGAAACAGCACATCGTGCACGAATGAGATCGAGCTGGTCGTGCCCTCTATATCGGTCAGAACTACCCGAATCATCCTGCCACTCCCGCAAGCCCTTCGTAACGGGGCAGTCGACTGGCGATATCCTCGCCGGTAAAGCTCGCAACCCAGCCTTCCGGGTTGGTGAACAGGCGAATGCAGGTGAATTGCGGCTCTGGCCCCATATCAAACCAGTGGCGTGTGCCATCCGGTACACTGATCAAATCGTTCTGCTGGCACAGCAGGGCATACACCTGGTCGCCAAAGTGCAGATAGAACAGGCCCTGGCCCCGCACGAAAAACCGCACTTCATCCTCGCTGTGGGTATGCTCGTCCAGAAACTTCTGGCGGAAGGCTTCCTTTTGCGGGTTGTCCGGGTTCAGGCTGACCACATCGGCCGTCTGGAAACCGCATTCCTGCTTCAGGCGCGCAACCTCTTCACTGTAGGCTTCCAGAATCTGCTCCTGGCTGGCATCCGCCGGCAGATCACGGGTTGGCCACTGTTCGAAACGCACTCCGTGGCGGGCGAGCGCATCACCGATAGCCCCCGGGTCGGTCATCACGGTGTGGGCCTCGTCCGGCTGGCTCTGGTGAAATATGCTCAGGGTAGTCATGGGCGGACCCTCATGGTTTCAAGTTCACATTCAAAGAGAAATTCGAAGGCTTCGACATGGCGCAGGCAATCCGCCATGGTCTTACCCCAGGTATACAGGCCGTGGCCGCGAATCAGGTAACCGGGTTGTTCAGGATGGGCCAGAAACCAGGCCCGGGTGTCCTCGGCCAACGCCGGAATATCCTGAGTGTTGTCGAAAACCGGAATGCTCAGCGCACCCTCATGAGTCTCGACGCCGGAAAACGCCTTCTGCAATTCGTAGCCTTCCAGCTCCAGCGCCTGACCCGCAGCAATCAGCCGACTCAATACTGTGGCTTTTACGGAATGGGTGTGCAAGACGGCACCAACCTCCGGGAACACCTGGTAAAGCACGGTATGCAACAGGGTTTCTGCGGAGGATTTGCACTGGCTTTGGACCGGCCGGCCGTCAAGATCAACCACCATGACGTCTGCGGCGGTCAGCTGCCCCTTGTGGCGGCCAGACACCGTAATGGCCACATGATCACTGTCGATCCGCGCAGAATAATTGCTGCTGGTGGCAGGCGACCAGCCACGGCCGTAAAGGAACTGACCTGCATCCACGATGGACTGAGCCGCTGTGGCGTATCGGGTTACATCAAACACACGCAATCTCCCGGTTGAAACGTGCCCTGCCGGGCAAGCGATGGCCGCCATTATAGGACGGCCATCGCTCCCCGAAAACCGCTTTGGCTCAAGCCGTCAACGGCAGGCGGCGCTGGCGCTTTCCGGTCAGCGCAAACAGGGCATTGCCTAGGGCGGGAATCACCGGGGGCACGCCCGGCTCACCCACACCGGTCGGGTCTGCCTCACTGTCAACAATATCCACCACCACTTCGGGCGTCTGGTGCATCTGCATCAGGCGGTAGTCGTGGAAATTGCTCTGCCGGATCTCGCCGTTGTCGAAGCTGATCTCGCCGTAGAGCGCGGCGGTCAGGCCAAACAGGATGCCACCCTCGATCTGGTCTTCAACAATCCTGGGATTAACCACCTGGCCGCAATCCACGCTGCAGATCACCTTGTACACCCGTATTTCACCGTTCTCGATTCCGGCTTCAACCACTTGGGCCACATAGGTACCAAAGCTCTTGAACAAGGCGAGCCCCCGGGCGCGACCTTCCGGCGCTGGCTGGCCCCAATCCGCCAGCCGGGCTGCGCGCTCTAGCACCTCGCGATGGCGCGGCTCGGCATCCAGCATTTTCAGGCGGAACTGCAACGGATCTTCACCGGATTCGTGGGCCAGCTCATCCATGAAGGTTTCCACCGCAAACCCGTTGTGGGAATAACCCACCGAACGCCACCAGGTGATGGGCACACCGGGATCGGTGTGGGTATGACGAACGCTGACGTTCTGCACCTGGTAGGGGTATTCAATGGCCCCTTCAATGGCCGAAATATCTTTCGGTGTGGCAATGCCCTCAGCCATCAGCCCTACCCGCCCCAGGGTGTCGTAGAGGAACTTGGGCGCCCAGGGATACTGTGCGGGTGCGGCATTGCGCACGTACCAGTCCAGAACCTGCGGGCCAACGATCTGGTGGTGCCAGCCGGCCAGCTCACCGTCGTTCAGGCTGGCTTTCATCCTGTGCAACATGGCGGGGCGAAGGAAGCCGTGGCGGGTATCTTCTTCCCGGGACCAGATCAGCTTGACCGGAACTTTCAGCTGGTAAGCCACCGCTGCAGCTTCTTCGATATAATCCTGGGTGAGGCGACGGCCAAACCCGCCGCCAAGAAATGTGGTGTGGATGTTTATCTTGCCCGGTGACAGATCGGTATGACGAGCCGCGGCAATGCGCCCCAGGTCTGGCGCCTGGGTGGGTGCCCAGACATCCATTCCACCGTCGCGATACCAGGCCGTGGCGTTCATCGGCTCCATGGTGGCATGAGCCAGGTAGGGCTGCTCGTACTCGGCCTCTACCACCTGTTTTGCACGCTCGGCTGCCTTTTCTACATTTCCCTCACTGCGCTCTTTGACCCCGGGGTCTTTGCTGGCTGCCTGTCGGTAACTTTCAAAAACAGCTTCCGTATTGGTGTCCAACGCGTCGGAGAAATCCCACTCTACTCGCAATTTCTGCTGGGCCTTTCGTGCCTGCCAGTA
Organism: Marinobacter sp. GH_1; assembly: GCF_048595985.1. Classification (NCBI taxonomy): domain Bacteria; kingdom Pseudomonadati; phylum Pseudomonadota; class Gammaproteobacteria; order Pseudomonadales; family Marinobacteraceae; genus Marinobacter; species Marinobacter sp. GH_1. The sequence goes on from NZ_CP184460.1 coordinate 2,621,529, forward strand.
GCGCTGGGCAACCAGGGCAACGCCGCGTTCCGTGATAAATGCATCGGTTACACCTGGCATACCGAGAACTTCATCGCGGTTGAAGCTGCTGGCCTTGCCGCCGTAACGGGGGCTTCGGGTCATCACCGCATAGACCATGCCCGGAAGCTCAACGTCCATCCCGTAGACGGCGGTACCCGTTGCCTTGGCACGGGCATCCAGCTTGCCGCCTTTGCGGCCGATGTATTTCCATTCGGCGCGGGGTTTGAGGGGCACCTTGCCCCGGATAACTTCCCGGTCCGCCAGCTTCACCAATTGGCCGTAACGTAACGAATCAAGTCCGTTAGGATGCACCACCCGGCCATCCTGGGTAGTGCACTGGTCCGCGTCTACTTCCCACACCCGGGCAGCCGCCATCACCAACATCTGCCGGGCCTGCGCGCCGGCAACCCTCAGCGGCTCCCAGCTTGTGGCCAGGCTGGTACTGCCGCCGGTCAGCTGCAAACCAAACAGGGGGTTTCGGTATTCCGGCGCCACCGGGGCAAACCTGACTTTAATCCTGCTCGGCTCCACATCCAGTTCTTCAGCCACCAGGGTGGTCAAACCGGTGTAGGTGCCCTGCCCCATCTCAACCCGGGCCAGGGTAAAGATGATTTCATCATCACGGGTCAATTCCAGCCAGATATCCGGCTTCCACTCTCCGGTCTCGGGCTGGTACCCGGTCTGGACAGAGGCGCACCCCGGGATAGATACCGCCAGTATCAAGCTGCCTGAAGCACCCGTGCTGACTTTCAGAAAATCACGACGATTCATGGTCATGTCAGGCGTCCTCCCCGGCGGGCTGGTAATGGCCAACCGAACCGGCAACCGCCTCGACGGCGGCGACAATACGGGAATAGGTACCGCACCGGCACAGGTTTCCGGTCATGGCGGTCACAATGTCCTGACGAGATGGCGACGGATTGTTCTTCAGAAGGTGCGCTGCGGTCATGATCTGGCCCGACTGACAGTATCCGCACTGGGGAACGCCCTGATCAATCCAGGCCTGTTGCAACGGGTGCAACCGGCCATCTTCGGACAAACCTTCGATAGTGGTCACGGAAGCGCCGTCTACCGACGCCACCGGTGTTGAACAGGAGCGCGCTGGCTGACCGTTAACATGAACCGTGCAAGCGCCGCACAAGCCGGCACCGCAACCAAACTTGGTGCCCTTGAGCCCAACTTCATCCCGAATCACCCACAACAGAGGCGTATCGGAATCAACATCAACTGTGTGCCTTTGGCCGTTAATCGTCAGGCTGAATGCCATGGGCCTTTCCTTTTATTATTTGCTGGAAGACGAATTCGTTCACTTGATCACTTCTTTGCCATCCTGGTCTACCCAGATCTTGCGATCACCGGTGTTCATTCTGCCATTGGAATCCCAGACTTCACGATCTTTGGTGGCACTCTCCACCTTGCCGTTGTCGTCCCAGATCACCCGGTCTTTGCAACCCGCCAGAGTGAACAGGCCGGCCATAACAATCACCACCAGAGAACCCTTTTTCATCATCAATAACCTCATCAGCTGTTTGAAATGCAGTACCGTGATTCGTTGATCACCGGCGGCCATGCAATTCCCGATTATTCTGTTTGTCCCGGTCGCTCTTGCGAACCATGACATAGACCGCGCCAGTTCCACCATGGTGTTTCTGGGCCGAGTGAAAGGCCAGTACGCTGTCCAGTTCCGGAAGCCACTTCGCCAGGTAGCTTTTCAACTGGGCAATGCCATCGGGGTTGCGCTCACCCTTACCGTGCAAAATGATGACTGAACGCAAGCCGTAGCGCACACAATCGTTGATAAACGCAAATACCTCCCGGCGGGCTTCCTCAACGGTCATCCGGTGCAGATCCAGCCTGGCCTCGATCGGGTACTGCCCCAGCCGGAGCTTGCGGAACACACCATGCTGAATACCGGGCCGCATCCAGCTAAGGACGTCATGGGCCGTCAGCGGCTCAACCATGTCAGAAGTCAGCGGGTTCAGGTCACGAACCGGCTTTTCAACGGCCGCTTTCTGCCGTTCCAGATGCCCGGGCGTCAGCTCCCTGGGGGTCGACACTTCGGCCCGATTGGGTTTCCGAATACGCCGGACATCCTTCATCTCTTCAAGAAACGCCAGGCGTTCATCTTTACTGGTCATGAGCTATCTGTTTCTGGATTGACGAATGTCAGAACTCTACCACCGTGCCGGGCTACCATAAAGAAAAGCCCTGAGACACGTTTCGACCAAAATCGTAGGGCATAACATGGCTCCGCTGAACTACACTGCAAGCGGACAACAATAACTACGGAACAGCGGCGAAGGCCGACCAACTCCGACCCACGACGGATTGCGATATGGCAGCAGCGAACCAGGACACATCCCGCCCCCAGAACACCCGAGCCATCATGACATTTCTGCGGGAACATGCACCTTTTTCCAGCATGGATGACACCCACCTGGCCCATTTTGCTGAACATGCCACCCTGAGATTCTACGCCGATGAAGACGTGGTGCTCTCGCCGGATGACGGCGTAGTAAAGCGCTTTTACATCGTTAAACAAGGCCGTATTCGGGGCGAACGCCACAACGAAAAAGAGGATCGGGCAGAAACCACCTTCGAAATCAGCCAGGGCGAATGCTTTCCGCTGGCTGCCCTGATTGGCGAGCGCCCTACCCGTACCCTGCACCGGGCCTCCGGAGACACCTTCTGCCTGAGCATTGAACAAAAAGCGTTCATCACCCTGTTCTCCGAAAGCGAACCCTTCCGGGACTTCTGCCTGCGCGGTGTCAGCAGCCTGCTGGATCAGGTCAACCAGCGCATCCAGTCCAAGGCGATGGCCTCGATCGGGTCCAGCAATAGCCTGGATACCCCGCTTGAACGTTACGCCCTGCGCAATCCCATCGTTTGCTCGCCTGACCTGCCGGTGCGCAAGGCGGTGGCCCGCATGCATGAGAATAATGTCGGCAGCATCATTATTACGGATGACAACCGCCACCCCAAGGGCATCTTCACGCTGCGCGATTTGCGCACCATGATTGCCGAGGAACGAGGCCCCCTCGACACCCCTATCCGGCAGGTCATGACAGCAGATCCCTGCTGTTTACCCTCAACAGCCGATGCCTTTGAAGCCGCCATGTTGATGGCCGAGCACCACTTTGCACATCTGTGCGTGGTCGATGAGGAAAATCATCTGATCGGGGTGGTCTCCGAGCGGGACCTGTTCTCCCTCCAGCGCGTGGACCTGGTGAACCTGGCCCGGACTATCGGTACGGCCACCCACCTGCGCACGCTGGTGAGCCTGCGCACCGACGTTTCCCGCCTGGTGGATTCCATGCTGGCCCACGGCGCGGACTCCGGTCAGGTGGTCAAGATCATCACCACGCTCAACGATGTGACCGTTCGGCGGGTACTGGAACTGAACCTGAAGAAAAACGATCCCGGTATCCCTTTCACCTGGCTGACCTTTGGCAGCGAAGGCCGGCAGGAGCAAACACTGCTGACCGACCAGGACAACGGCATCCTGTTCGAGACGCCCGAGGGCATGACCGAGGACCAGGTTAGGGAAAAACTGCTGCCGTTCGCACGCAAGGTGAATGATGAATTGGCCGAGTGTGGCTTTACCCTGTGTAAAGGCAACATCATGGCAAGCAACCCGAAACTGTGTCTGAGTGATCGGGAGTGGGATGACTGGTTCGTTCGGTTTATCGACGCCTCCACCCCCCAGAATCTGGTGTACTCATCCATCTTCCTCGATATGCGCTCAGTATTCGGGCCAACGGAGCCATTACACCGATTGCTGGAGAAAGTTCTGGACAGGATTCGCAAGAACGCCCTGTTCCAGAAGATGCTGGCGGGCAATGCGCTGCAACGCAAACCACCGCTCACCATGTTCAGGAACTTTCGCTATCTGAATGACGAGAAAAAGCATTCTCTGGACCTGAAACGACAAGGCCTGGCGCCGTTTGTCGAATCCGTCCGGGTATTCGCCCTGGCCCACGGGGTGGAAGCTGCCAATACGCTGGAGCGAATGGACGCCCTGTCCCGAAAGGGGGTTTTCGACGCCAAAGATGCAAACGCGTGGAAAGAGGCGTACAGCCTGATCCAGGCCATCCGTATGCGTGCCCACCAGGAGATGCTGGACAGGGGCGAGGAACTGACCAACTACATTGATCCGGACGACCTGAACCCGCTCGACCGACGCATCCTGCGGGAGTCTTTCCGCCAGGCTCAAAGGCTGCAGCAAAAGCTGGAAGTCACTTACCAACTCTAGGTACCGGAAACACCATGCTCGACTACATCAAGCAATGGCTGGCACAGCGAAGGGGCGGCGCCGTTGGCAATCACGATCCTGAGAACCTGCCCACGCCGAAAACGGTGAGCGACCAGCCGCTAACCCGGTGCCGCCTGATCGTACTGGACCTTGAGACCACCGGACTGAATGCCTCGAAAGATGAAGTCATCGCCATCGGCGCTGTGGCTATTGAGGGCGGGGTCATTCACCTGAATGATCAGTTTGATCTGATCCTGCGCCGACCGGAGCTCGATATCCGGGATACCGTGCTGATCCATGGTATCGGGCCGGAGGCCCTGACCCAGGGCCACGAAACCGAAGATGCCCTGCTCTACCTGCTGGAGTGGATGAACGGCGACCCAATCCTTGCCTACCACTCCGCATTCGACCAGAAATTCCTGGAAAAAACCCTGAAAGCCCAGCTTGGCTACACCATCCCCCACGTCTGGATGGACGTTGCCGAGCTACTACCGGCGATATTCCCAAAAGCAGAAACCAAGGGGCGCAGCCTCGACCACTGGGCCGACTTCTTCAAACTCGAAGTTAGTGAACGGCATCACGCCGCTGCCGATGCCCTGGTGACCGCAGAACTGACACTCATGGCCCTGAACCGGGCGCAAAAAAATGGCGTCAAGAACCTGAAAGAACTGGCTGAAAAGCTGCATTATCAGCGCCGTTTACAGAATATGCACCGCTACTGACAACCTGCTTCAGCGCCTGATGTCCTTGACCAATTACAAGGCAAGTTACTGAGAGTTAGACCATTTGCCAATATCCATAATTCCATTGACCAGTAAAGTCGGAGAAGACAACAAGTCGGAGAAGTACTACATGAATAATAAATTCTCTATCCGCAACACCCCACAAGTAATCCACCCAACCTCCACAACAACAATACAGGAGTGATGTGTATGTCAGGTCATAGCTACGACGCTGAGAACTACTGGAAGGCGAACTTGCGCCTGATATTCGGGAGCCTGATTATCTGGGCCCTGGTGTCTTATGGCTTCGCCATTCTGTTACGTCCCATGCTGGCGGGCATTCCGGTCGGTGGCACCGATCTCGGTTTCTGGTTCGCCCAGCAAGGCTCCATTCTTACCTTCATTGCCCTGATCTTCTTCTACGCCTGGCGTATGAACAAGATCGACGAGCAATTCGGCGTACATGAGGAGTAAGACACCATGAGCCAATTTGCAATCAACCTGCTTTTCGTCGGGGGTTCCTTCCTCCTGTATATCCTGATCGCTGTGTGGGCGAAAGCCGGCAGCACCAGCGATTTCTACGTTGCCGGCGGCGGCGTTCACCCGGTCACCAACGGTATGGCGATCGGTGCCGACTGGATGTCTGCCGCGTCCTTCATTTCCATGGCGGGCCTGATCGCCGCCGGTGGTTATGCTAACTCCACGTTCCTGATGGGCTGGACCGGCGGTTACGTTCTGCTGGCCATGCTGCTGGCTCCTTACCTGCGTAAGTTCGGCAAGTTCACGGTTCCCGAATTCATCGGTGATCGCTATTACAGTCCAAACGCACGTCTGGTGGCGGTAATCTGCTTGATCGTCGCGTCTGTGACCTACGTAATTGGCCAGATGGCCGGTGCTGGTGTTGCCTTCTCCCGATTCCTGGAAGTAGAGGCTACCAACGGCCTGATGATCGCTGCGGTTGTGGTCTTTATCTACGCCGTGCTCGGCGGCATGAAAGGCATCACCTACACCCAGGTGGCCCAGTACTGCGTTCTGATCATCGCCTACACCATTCCGGCGGTGTTCATTTCCCTGCAGCTGACCGGCAACCCGATCCCGATGTTCGGTATGTTCTCAACCCATACTGAATCCGGCCTGCCATTGCTTGAAAAACTGAACATGGTGGTCACCGACCTTGGCTTCCGGGAATACACGGCGGACATCGACAATAAACTGAACATGGTTCTGTTTACCCTGTCCCTGATGATCGGTACGGCTGGCCTGCCCCACGTTATCATCCGTTTCTTCACCGTTCCCAAGGTAGCTGACGCTCGTTGGTCCGGCGGCTGGGCCCTGGTCTTCATCGCCCTGCTTTACCTGACTGCTCCGGCTGTTGCTTCCATGGCTCGTCTGAACCTGATGACCACCATCTACCCGGAAGGCACTGCAGCCCAGCCCATCGAATATGATGCGCGTCCTGCCTGGATTGCCACCTGGGAAGAAACTGGCCTGATCAAGTTCGAGGATAAGAACAACGATGGCCGCATCCAGGTGTATAACGACGGCAACGCCGATTTCGCAGCCACCGCAGCAGAGCGCGGCTGGGAAGGCAACGAGCTGTCTGTTAATAACGACATCCTGGTACTGGCCAACCCGGAAATCGCCAACCTGCCCGGCTGGGTTATTGGTCTGATTGCTGCCGGTGGTCTGGCTGCGGCTCTGTCAACGGCGGCAGGTCTGTTGCTGGCTATTTCTTCGGCGGTGAGTCACGACCTGATCAAAGGCCGAATCAACCCCAACATCACCGATAAGGGCGAACTGTTGGCGGCACGGATCTCCATGGCCGTTGCCATCGTCGTCGCCACCTGGCTAGGCGCCAACCCGCCCGGGTTCGCGGCACAGGTGGTCGCTCTGGCCTTTGGTATCGCTGCGGCCTCCCTGTTCCCCGCGCTGATGATGGGTATTTTCTCCAAGCGTGTGAACAACATAGGCGCAACCCTGGGCATGTTGTCCGGTCTGATCTTCACACTGGTCTACATCTTCATCTACAAGGGCTGGTTCTTCATTCCGGGCACCAACAACCTGCCGGATACCGCCGAGTTCTGGGTGCTGGGTATCTCCCCGCTGTCCATCGGTGCGGTTGGTGCTCTGGTCAACTTTGCGGTAGCCTTCGGGGTATCCAAAGTGACTGCCGAGCCGCCTGTTGAAATCCAGGAGCTGGTTGAAAGCGTCCGTTACCCACGCGGTGCCGGCAGCGCTCAAGACCACTAAGCTGAAAGACAGCCTGATTCATTGAAACTAATGACGGGTTGAGACCGAACGGGCTTCCTCACTGAGGGAGCCCGTTCTTTTTTGAGTTAAGGAATCCAATCCTATGTTCTGGACTTTTGTTGCCACTATTGTTTGCGGTCTCGGGGCTGCAGGCATCGCCATGGGCATCCGCGCCGCCACCGCAAAGCGTGCACCCCGATGGATCATTCCAGTGTTTGCAGGTGCCGGCATGCTCGGCTACCTTGTTTATGGCGAATATTCTTGGTATGACCACAAGCGATCATTACTCCCTGAAGAAGCGGTTGTCGTGGCGACTGAGCAGGAGAAGATTTTCTTCCGTCCCTGGACCTTCGTATTTCCCTATGTCACCGCCTTCTCCACCGTCGACACGAGTGATTTCCGCCGGGACACCAGCGACAACGATATTGTTCGCTTCACCCTCTACCGATTTGAGCAAACCGTGACAGACGCCGTATCACACCGGGCTCACCTGATCCATTGCCAGAGCCGGGAGCTGGTTCCCCTTGGTTCAGATGGCGTGCCACGGGTGGACAATATGAAGTTGCTGACCGCAAACGATCCTCTATACAGAACCGTGTGCGGTAACTGACATCGGATAACCGGATAACAACAAAGCATGATTAGCGCCTGGCTGCTGATAGTTATATCCATTAGCTACATTTCCCTGTTGTTCGTCATTGCCTGGGCGGGTGACCGACACCCGGGATTGTATCGACGCAGGCTGGCGCGAACCCACATCTACGCTCTATCACTGGCCGTCTACTTTACCTCCTGGACATTCTACGGTGCCGTTGGGCGAGCCACCCAGGAAGGCTTTGCCTTTCTTCCCATCTACCTGGGGCCGCTACTGGTATTCCTGTTCTTTGCACCGCTCTTGCGGCGCATTATTTACATCAGTAAACGCAACAACAGCACCTCCATTGCCGACTTTATTGCCTCCCGTTACGGCAAGTCCCAGGTGCTGGCGGCCATGGTGGCCATCTTTGCCCTGATTGGCAGCGTTCCTTATATCGCCCTGCAACTCAAAGCCATTGCGCTGGGCTTTAACGTACTGACCGAGGGGGGAATCGGCTACCAGGAACTGAGCACGGCTGCCTGGAATGACTCCGCCTGGTACATCACCCTGGCCCTGGCCGTCTTTACCGTGTTATTCGGCACCCGACACCTTGAATCAACCGAGCATCATCGAGGCATGATCCAGGCGGTCGCCTTTGAATCACTGATCAAACTGGTGGCCTTCATCGCCGTTGGCCTGTTTGTTGGTTACGGCCTTTATAATGGTTTTGGCGACCTGTTCAGCCGGGTGAAACAGGCCGACCTGGTGGGCACCCTGACCACCAGTTCCCTCGAGACACCTGCGTTCCTCACTCAAACCCTGGTCGCCATGCTGGCGATTGTCTGCCTTCCCCGCCAGTTTCACGTCATGGTTGTGGAAAATGCTGATCACCGTGACTTTGAGACAGCGCGGTGGGCCATGCCGATTTACCTGGTCATTGCCAGCGCCTTTGTTCTGCCCATTGCAGCTGCCGGACTACTGAACTCCGATCTCGCCGGCGGTGATCCCGACATTATCATCCTGCAACTGCCCATCGTAGCGGGTGAGCAGTGGCTGGCCGTGCTAGCCTTCCTCGGCGGCGGCTCAGCCGCAGCGGCTATGGTTATTGTCTGTTCTGTGGCCATTGCCACCATGGTCAGCAACGAAATCATCATGCCCGGGCTGTTGCGTTTTTTCCGGCCCGGCATGAACCGCAGGACAGACCTGAGCTTCCTTCTGCTCACCATTCGCCGGGTGGCCATCTTTGTCGTGCTGTTTACCGCTTACGGTTTTTACCGGATGGCGGGCGCCGATTACAGCCTCACCGCTTTCGGCCTGCTGTCCTTTGCCGCCGCCGCCCAGTTTGGGCCAGCCCTGGTGGGCGGCATCATCTGGCGGCGCGGGAATTTTACCGGGGCCGCCTGGGGCCTCGGTCTTGGCTTCCTGATGTGGTGCTACACCCTGCTGTTGCCAGCCCTGGTGTCCACCGGCTGGATTGCCGACACGCTGATCGAACAGGGGCTGTTTGGCCTGAACTGGACCCGCCCGACAGCCCTGTTCGGCTCTGAGCTGGACCAGATCAGCCATGGCATTATCTGGAGCCTCGGCATTAACACCGGCACCTACATCCTGCTGTCACTGGTAACCCGGCAGCGCATCCGCGAACGAATCCAGATTGCCGCCTTCTTCCATGAAGCCCAGCCAAAACCGGAAAGCGCACAACATCAGAGCTGGCAGGGCGAAGTTCTGACCTCCGATCTCCAGGCCCTGACCGATCGATTCATGGGTGAGGAACGCTCCGAGAGCGTCTTCCGCAATTACGAGCGCCGCAACGCCATCAGGCTGTACCCGCACCGGCCCGCCTCTACCCACCTGATGAAATACATCGAGCGCCAACTGGCCTCGGTTATTGGTGCGTCTACCGCCCGTGTCGTCCTGGAGTCCACCCTGACCGGGCGGGATATGCAGATCGAGGATGTGGTCAGCATTGTAGATGAAGCGTCGCAGGCCATGACCTTCAGCCGCGAGCTGCTGCAATCCGCAATCGAGAACATCAGCCTGGGTGTATCGGTGGTCAATCATCAACAGCAGTTGGTGGTTTGGAACCACCGCTACCTGGAGCTGTTCAATTACCCGAAAGGATTCGTCCGGGTTGGCCGGCCGGTTGAAGACCTGATGCGTTACAACCTGACTAACGCCAACCTGTCAGCGAGACGCATAGATGACATCATCGATAACCGCTGCAACAGCATGCGCGAAGGCAAACCCATGTCTTACGAACGTCAGCGCCCGGATGGCACCGTTGTCCGGGTGGATGGTAGTCCCATCCCCGGGGGTGGCTATGTCACCACGTTCCAGGACATTACAGCCATGCGTCGCACCGAGCAGGCCCTGAAGGAGACCAACATCTACCTGGAGCAACGGGTACGGGAACGTACTCAGGAACTGCAGGTGATCAACGAGCAGATGCTGAAAGCAAAATCAGTCGCGGAACAGGCCAACCAGAGCAAGACCCGGTTTCTTGCCTCGGCCAGCCACGACCTGCTTCAACCATTGAATGCGGCACGGCTATTCACCTCCGCCCTGTCAGGCAAGGTTATTGAAGGTGATACCCGTGAACTGGTTGAGCACATCGACAGCTCACTTGGCGCGGCTGAAGAGATCATCAGCACCTTGCTCGATATCTCCAAGCTGGACGCCGGGGCACTGGAGCCGGATATCGGCGTGTTCCCGGTCAACGAACTGCTCCGCCACCTGGCAACGGAATTCTCTGCTATCGCCAAAGATCAGGAGCTGGACCTGCATGTTGTTCCCAGCAGCGCCTGGGTACGATCAGACGTCAAGTTGCTACGCCGGGTAGTCCAGAACTTCCTGTCCAACGCCATTCGCTACACGGCCAGTGGCAAGATACTGATGGGCTGCCGTCGACTCAAAGGCTACCTGCGCATTGAGGTCTGGGACACCGGCCCAGGAATGTCCGAAGACCAGCTCACCCATATTTTCGAGGAGTTCCGGCGCTTCCAGCATGGCCGTGACAAGAAGGGGCTGGGTCTTGGCCTGGCCATTGTGGACCGCATCAGCGGCATGCTGAACCACCCGGTCACCGTACACTCAGTTCAGGGCAAAGGGAGCGTTTTCGGTATCACCGTACCACTTGCACCGCCAGACCTGAGCCGCGCCGAATACAACAAGCCCGGCGCCAGCACAAGGCGGGTATCCAGTCTGGGAGGCTTGCATGTTCTGTGTATCGATAACGATCCGGCCATACTTCAGGGTATGGTCGCGTTACTGGGTAACTGGCAGTGTGATGTGACTGCGGCCGAAAGCCTTGAAGATGCCCTGGAAAAACTGGCAGACCGCTTACCGGATATTATACTTGCCGATTATCAGCTTGATGATAACCGCAATGGGCTGGATGCTATGGACAGCATCAGAGACAAACTTGGCCATGGCATACCGGGCATTCTGATTACCGGTTATATGGCGCCAGAGGTACGCGAAGACGCTGGAAACCGCGGCTATCAGGTTCTCTACAAGCCGGTTAAACCGGCGGCACTGAGAGCGCTCGTCAACAAACTACTTAAACAGAAGCGCGCATGAACCAGACCGACAGGAAAGACGCGATCAACCCCTTTGGAAAACTCAACTTCCTGGTGGTTGATGATTTCGAGAACTTCCGTCTATCGATGCGCCAGATGCTCAGAAGCTGTGGCGCAGACAAGATCGAGCTGGTGGCTCACGCCACCCCGGCAATCCAGTACTGCACCTACAACCACGTAGATGTTGTCCTGTGTGATTACAACCTGGGGGAAGGCAAGAACGGCCAGCATATTCTTGAGGAGCTCCGGCACAAAAAGCTTCTGAGCCGCTCCTCCCTGTTCTTGATGGTGACCGCCGAAACGTCCAAAGAGATGGTCATGGGCGCCCGTGAATACCAACCGGATGCTTACCTGACCAAGCCGTTGAACCGCGCCATGCTGGAGAAGCGCCTTGGCGCTCTGGTTCAGCAACGTAGTGCCTTGCTACCGATTACCCGTGAAATGGATCGGGAGAACTACCCTGAGGCCATTTCACAGTGCCTACAGCTACTGCCCAAACAACCAAGGTACAAAACCTGGCTAATGAAAACCCTGGGCGAACTCTATTTCATCGTCGGCGATCTGTCACACGCCCTGAAAGTGTATGACGAGGTACTTGCGCAGCGGGAGCTTTCCTGGGCCCGACTGGGCCGTTGCAAGGTATTGTTGGGTAACAGAAACTTTGACGACTCTGTGGAAGGTTTGAAAGCACTGATCGCCAAACACCCCGATTACATGGAAGCCTACGACCTGTTGGCCGAAGGGCTGGAAAAGCAGGGCAAAGCAGTACAAGCCCAGCAGATCCTGGAAAAAGCCGCAGAACACTCACCAAACGCCCTGCTACGCCAGAAGCACCTGGCGCTACTGGCCAGTACCAACCAGGACATAGACACCGCCTCACAGGCCTGGCGGCAGACGGTGACACTGGGAACCTATTCGATTCACGATAACTCTGATCACTACCTGTCGCTGGCTCAAAGCCTCTCCGACCTTAGCGAAGGACACCCGGAAGCCGAAGGTGCGGAACATGCGGCAGAAGCCTTGAATGTGCTATCGAAGATGGAAAAGCGTTTCGCCGACGACGACAGCATTGGCCTGAAAAGTCGTATTGTGCAATGCCGTGTTCACGCCGGACAGGGCAACCAGAAATCTGCAGAAAAACTGCTGGGCGACTTACGGGCAGAATTGGAAACACTGGAAGACATCCCAGCAGATCTGGGCCTCGACTATGCCAAGACCCTGTTCAGGTTGGGGCATGATGAAGACGCCAAGTCGTTGCTATCGGATCTGGCGGCTCGTTACGGAGACAACCCGGAAACTCTGCAGAAAATTGAAAACCTTCTCGATGAACCCGTTGGCTTCCGCCAGAAAATAGAAGCCCGGGGATACAACCGGGATGGAATCAAAGCATTCGAATCCGGCGATCTGGACGGCGCGGTCGAGGCTTTCAACCGAGCCTTGGCGATCGTTCCGGATCATGCCGCTCTGAATCTCAACCTGATTCAGGTGTTACTGCGAAAGTATGATCAGGCTCCTGACGATCATAGCCTGCTCACTACCTGCCAGGAATGCCTCAGGCGGCTCGAAGGACTGCCTGAACAACACAGACAGCACCGCCGTTACAGCGCACTGGCCAGAAAACTGAAAGGACTGACTGCATGACTGACCACAACATCGACTTTTCAATGGTACTGGCTTCAGCCGTGCATGACATGAAAAACTCCCTGGGCATGCTGCTGAACACCCTTGATGAACTCCGTACCGAACATGAAGAGTCACTGTCCGGCTCCAGCAAGTTCAATATGCTGCAGTACGAGGCCGAGCGCATGCACAATGACCTTGTTCAGCTGCTGGGCATCTATCGGCTGGGTGAGAACAATCTGTCAGCCCACATTGATGAACACTTTGTACCGGATTTTCTCTCCGAGCATATGGCACGACACGTCCCCCTGCTTGATGGCCTGGGCATCGATTACGCCATCGAAGCCGATGACATCAATGGTTTCTTTGATGACGATCTGCTTACCGGGGTGCTCAACAACACCATCAATAACGCCATCCGTTATACCAAAACCAGAATCCGCCTGACCGCCCGGGAACAGGATGGCTATCTGGTGCTTGGTGTGGAAGATGACGGCACAGGCTATCCGGAGAGCATGCAACATACCGGAACGCTCAGCTTCAAATCCCTCGACTTCAACAGCGGCAGCACAAGCCTTGGTCTTTTCTTCGCGTCTTCCGTGGCCAAGCTGCATACAGACGGCGACCGCACCGGTTCAATAACGCTGCACAACGGTGGGAAATATGGTGGAGGGGTGTTTGAAATCTGGCTGCCCTGATCGTGCCTTCCTGGAAAAATCAAATGAGCGTCGCAAAACTGACTCTCTGGCGCCCTCTCCCCTGTATATTTTTTGAACTCCGCTTATAGTGCGACAAGCAATCCTGCATTACCAATGCAGCTACAGAATCGTGATGGCGGAGCAAGGACAGGGAGCACACTTACAATGGCACGGGCGCACGCACTGATTATCGAAGATTCGTCGACTGCCAGGATCATCCTGGCCCGGCTCCTCGAACGATCAGACATCAGTAGCAAAGGAGTCTCAACGGCAGAGGAAGCATTCTCGCTACTCCAGCACGAGTCCTATGACGTTATCTTTCTGGATCACCTTCTACCGGGCATGAACGGATTTCAGGCTCTGGAACAACTCAAAAGCCAGCCTCACACACGCGACATACCTGTTTTCATGTACACCTCACAGAACGCCGAGCGCTACATTGACGAAGCAAAGACCCTTGGCGCTGCTGGCGTTATTCGCAAGCAGATTGATCGAGAGCACCTGCAGAAAACTCTGGATACCTTACTGGTAAACAGCCCGGAACCCGAGTACAGCGAAGCTTTCAGAATCGCGGTGGAAGAAACTGGCAGAACAGCACAGGAGAATACCGAGCAGGCTACCCGTAAACTCACCGGTCGGATGTCGACCCTGGAAGTAGCCTATGAAGAGCTTGAGGAAGAGTTAAGGGAGCTCAGGCAAGCCAGCGAAAACGCCCAGCGCCAACACGCCGATCGTATCAACCGTCAAAGCCGAAGCATCCGATGGCTGATGTCTACGGCAGTGTTACTGGTCGTAGCGCTGGTATGGGTTAGCAGCTGGCAGGCCAACATCCTGGACAATCACATTGAGCACACCAATGAACAGTTTGAATTGATGCACAGCATTGTAGGTGGGGTGATCGAATTGATCAGCCGATAACGGGCCCAAAATAGCGAGTAGGGTGAGGCGTTACCGCCTCATCCCTCTCACAGAACCGTACATACGGGCCACGTATACGGCTCATGCCATTAACTTACCCCGAACTCGGGGACAGTGATGCCGGTTTTGACCTTCGCAAGATCCATCAACTTCAGGTCATTGTGCAGGTAGGTGTTGGGCAGGGCCAGACTGGCCAGTGGGGACGCCGCGTTGCGCCAGCTTTGCATCTTGATATGCCGGAACGGGGGTTGGTAACCTAGCTGTTTCAGCCTCCGATGCAGCCGACTCGGCTTTTTCCACTGCTTGAGCTGGAGGCAGCGCAGGCGCCGCCTTAGCCAACTCATCACCTGCTTTAACACCCGCGCGCAGTTCGCCACCCGGAAGTAGCTGACAAAGCCCCGCAACACCGGATTCAGCTCACGTATAATGGCCGCGAGTCCGATGCCCCGGTTTCGCTTCGTCAGTGATTTCAGCTTCTGCTTAAGCCTGACCACCTTCTTTCCCTGTATGCGGGTGTACTTGCTATGTATCACCACGCCCAGGAACTTAACCCCTTCATCACTATGGGCGATGTGGGTTTTGGTGGTATTGACCGTCAGCTTCAACTCATTTTCCAGATAGCGCCGGGCAACCCGTAACGCATTCTCCGCGCCCGCTCGTGAGCCGCACAGGATCAGGATGTCGTCCGCGTAGCGAACGATCCGGTGCCCCCGCGCTTTCATGAACTGGTCGAAGGCGTCCAGGTAGGCGTTTGCGATCAGCGGACTGATCACGCCACCCTGAGGGCTTCCCAGTTCCGTCTCTTCGAGGTGGTATCCCACCATCACGCCACTTTCCAGGAACTGGCGCAGCAGTGACAGGACACTGCCGTCCGTGATCCGTTGGCGGAATTGGCGGATGATCAGGTCATGGTTGAGTGTGTCGAAGCATTTCGACAGGTCCATATCCACGACCCACTCACGCCGGTATCGGCGGATGAACAACTCCGCCTTGCCAATGGCATGGTGACCACTGCGTCCCGGACGATACCCGTAGCTCGACGGGTGAAAGCCCGGGTCGAAGATCGGCTCTAGGATGCTGCGCAACGCCTGCTGCACAACCCGGTCCCGAACCGTTGGAATGCCCAGTAAACGCTCACCACCATCGTCCTTGGCAATGGCGACGCGCCTGACCGGCTGCGCCCGATAGCGCTTTTCCTTCAGCTCGAGCAACAGGCACGACAGCTCCACCTCCAGATTCGCCTCAAACGCACCCAGGCTCTGCCCATCGATTCCGGCCGCGCCCTTGTTGCGTTTGATGTGTCTGAAGGCTTCATACAGGCGCTGTTTTGACAGCAATTGCCCGTACAGACTGTAGTATTTCCTCATGCCTGCTCATCTCTGTGGTGACGGCTTCGAGGATCGGTCTGGCTGCCGGTCTGTTTCAGGCGATCCGTCCGGGTACTAGCGCTCTGGCAATCTGCCGCCACGGTATCGCTCTACTCCCTTGTCCGGAGAACACCAGAGCCACTGCGTTCCCGCAGCACCCCAGTGCACGTCCCTGCCCCGTCGGGCAGCTTGTGAACACAGCGTCCACCTCTCACTCGTCGTCCGTCATTCTCGTTAATGACTTCCGCCCTTCGCATCCGATCAGAGCTTTTGACCCTGACCGGTCCGCTGAACCTCCGCCAGCGGTCATTCCGGTTTTGTCCTCCACGCTGTTACCAGGCTTCTCAGGCCGGAACTTCCTCACTACTACGGCTTCATCTGCCACCTCGCACCGACTGCGGCCTCGGCTTTCACCTTGCGCCACAGCCTCCGGCGTCGCCGGATTCGGTGTCAGGCTTCCCCGGTTACTGCACCGGCTCCCTGTTAACGATGCCACCCTCAAACACAGCCCAGGTCTGACTGAGTATCGGGCTTCGCGTTATTTCGCACGCTGACCCACCTGAACTGCCGAAGCAGGTTCACTTGCGTTGTGTACCGTTAACTTCCTATGGCTTCCTTCAGACCCCACCGTTGGCCAGTGGCGCCCTTGCCAGTCGGATTGTCTTCCCCTCAGTCGGGGTGACGCCATCTTCTTTCAGATGGCCGGGTTTGCCGGCTTCGCCGGGCAAACAAAAAAGCCCCAACATCAAGGATGCTGGGGCTTTGGTATTAAGAGCCTGACGATGACCTACTCTCACATGGGCGAACCACACTACCATCGGCGCTGGTCTGTTTCACTTCTGAGTTCGGGATGGGATCAGGTGGTTCCAGACCGCTATGGTCGTCAGGCAAAACGGATGATCACTGGGAAGGACGAGATGGAACGTGATGTTGATTTCTATGGAGCGTGGCGTTTGCCCTGCTCTGCGTTATCCGCAATTGTCTTGGGTGTTATATAGTCAAGCCGCACGAGCAATTAGTACTGGTTAGCTCAACGCCTCACAGCGCTTACACACCCAGCCTATCAACGTCCTGGTCTTGAACGGCTCTTCAGGAGGCTCAAGGCCTCAGGGAGATCTCATCTTGGAAGGGGCTTCCCGCTTAGATGCTTTCAGCGGTTATCCTGTCCGAACATAGCTACCGGGCAATGCGTCTGGCGACACAACCCGAACACCAGCGGTTCGTCCACTCCGGTCCTCTCGTACTAGGAGCAGCTTTCCTCAAATCTCCAACGTCCACGGCAGATAGGGACCGAACTGTCTCACGACGTTCTAAACCCAGCTCGCGTACCACTTTAAATGGCGAACAGCCATACCCTTGGGACCGGCTTCAGCCCCAGGATGTGATGAGCCGACATCGAGGTGCCAAACACCGCCGTCGATGTGAACTCTTGGGCGGTATCAGCCTGTTATCCCCGGAGTACCTTTTATCCGTTGAGCGATGGCCCTTCCATACAGAACCACCGGATCACTATGACCTACTTTCGTACCTGCTCGACGTGTCTGTCTCGCAGTCAAGCGGGCTTGTGCCATTACACTAACCGTACGATGTCCGACCGTACTTAGCCCACCTTTGTGCTCCTCCGTTACGCTTTGGGAGGAGACCGCCCCAGTCAAACTACCCACCACACAGTGTCCTCAACCCCGATAAGGGGTCAGAGTTAGAACCTCAAACATGCCAGGCTGGTATTTCAAGGTTGGCTCCACCGGAACTGGCGTCCCGGGTTCAAAGCCTCCCAGCTATCCTACACAAGCATGCTCAAAGTTCACTGTGAAGCTATAGTAAAGGTTCACGGGGTCTTTCCGTCTAGCCGCGGATACACCGCATCTTCACGGCGATTTCAATTTCACTGAGTCTCGGGTAGAGACAGCGCCCCCATCGTTACGCCATTCGTGCAGGTCGGAACTTACCCGACAAGGAATTTCGCTACCTTAGGACCGTTATAGTTACGGCCGCCGTTTACCGGGGCTTCGATCAAGAGCTTCGCACGAGTGCTAACCCCATCAATTAACCTTCCGGCACCGGGCAGGCGTCACACCCTATACGTCCACTTACGTGTTTGCAGAGTGCTGTGTTTTTAATAAACAGTCGCAGGGGCCTGGTATCTTCGACCGGCTTCCGCTCCACCCGCAGGGGCTTCACGTACACACCGGCGTGCCTTCTCCCGAAGTTACGGCACCATTTTGCCTAGTTCCTTTACCCGAGTTCTCTCAAGCGCCTTGGTATTCTCTACCTGACCACCTGTGTCGGTTTGGGGTACGGTCTCGAATAGCCTGAAGCTTAGAAGATTTTCCTGGAAGCAGGGCATCAATGACTTCGCGCCCTTGGGCACTCGTCGTCGCGTCTCAGGATTGTGGACCCGGATTTGCCTAAGTCCACTCCCTACTCGCTTAAACCGGGACAACCGTCGCCCGGCTCACCTAGCCTTCTCCGTCTCTCCATCGCAGCTATCCAAGGTACGGGAATATTAACCCGTTTCCCATCGACTACACCTTTCGGTCTCGCCTTAGGGGCCGACTCACCCTGCGCCGATTAGCGTTGCGCAGGAACCCTTGGTCTTCCGGCGTGCGGGTTTTTCACCCGCATTGTCGTTACTCATGTCAGCATTCGCACTTCTGATACCTCCAGCATGCTTCTCAACACACCTTCGCAGGCTTACAGAACGCTCCCCTACCCCGCATACAAAGTATGCAGCCGCAGCTTCGGTGACCAGTTTGAGCCCCGTTACATCTTCCGCGCAGGCCGACTCGACTAGTGAGCTATTACGCTTTCTTTAAAGGATGGCTGCTTCTAAGCCAACCTCCTAGCTGTCTGAGCCTTCCCACATCGTTTCCCACTTAACTGGTACTTTGGGACCTTAGCTGGCGGTCTGGGTTGTTTCCCTCTTCACGACGGACGTTAGCACCCGCCGTGTGTCTCCCGGATAGTACTCACAGGTATTCGGAGTTTGCATCGGGTTGGTAAGTCGAGATGACCCCCTAGCCGAAACAGTGCTCTACCCCCTGTGGTATTCGTCCGAGGCGCTACCTAAATAGCTTTCGGGGAGAACCAGCTATCTCCGGGCTTGATTAGCCTTTCACTCCGATCCACAAGTCATCCCCTGGCTTTTCAACGACAGTGGGTTCGGTCCTCCAGTGCCTGTTACGGCACCTTCAACCTGCTCATGGATAGATCGCCCGGTTTCGGGTCTATGCCCAGCGACTAATTCGCCCTATTCAGACTCGGTTTCCCTACGGCTCCCCTAAACGGTTAACCTCGCCACTGAACATAAGTCGCTGACCCATTATACAAAAGGTACGCCGTCACAGAACAAGTCTGCTCCGACTGCTTGTACGCATACGGTTTCAGGGTCTATTTCACTCCCCTCACAGGGGTTCTTTTCGCCTTTCCCTCACGGTACTGGTTCACTATCGGTCAGTCAGGAGTATTTAGCCTTGGAGGATGGTCCCCCCATGTTCAGTCAACGTTTCTCGTGCGCCGACCTACTCGATTTCACTGGACTCAGGTTTCGGATACGGGGCTATCACCCACTATGGCGGCACTTTCCAGAGCCTTCTCCTACCAGTTGTCCAGCTTAAGGGCTGGTCCCCGTTCGCTCGCCGCTACTTAGGGAATCTCGGTTGATTTCTTTTCCTCGGGGTACTTAGATGTTTCAGTTCCCCCGGTTCGCCTCTTACACCTATGGATTCAGTGTAAGATACCTGGCCGAAACCAGGTGGGTTTCCCCATTCAGAGATGTCCGGATCACAGCTCGTTTGCCAGCTCCCCGAACCTTATCGCAGGCTTCCACGTCTTTCATCGCCTCTGACTGCCAAGGCATCCACCGTATGCGCTTAGTTGCTTGACTATATAACCCCAAGACAACTGTGTTCCATCCATCGACCGCCTGGTAAACCAGGAAGACGATAACTGGAGACAGTTCCTTGAAGCGATATAACAACCACTTCAACGACAACACCGGATAACGCTTGAAATCGCTATCACTTTGAACAGTTTCTCTCGGAGATAATGAGAGAAATCTATTCGTGTTCTATCTCGTCCAATTTGTTAAAGAGCAAATCTGACCCAGTGATCAGAAAGAAGGACTTCGCTTAACAACCGATGTCATTAAATCGAAATACTTGTTTCTGCACACTGCTAACCGGAGTTAGTCAGTAAAGTTTGGTGGAGCTAGGCAGGATCGAACTGCCGACCTCCTGCGTGCAAGGCAGGCGCTCTCCCAGCTGAGCTATAGCCCCTCATCGAAACCACTCACCAAGCCGGCCAGATGCCGTACTCGGAAAATCGTTCAGATCTAGGCGCTTTCAGGTGTAGCGTGCGAGTAGCACGTGAGCCTGGAAGCAACGACGAGCTGAGCGATTTTGGTGGGTCTGGGTGGACTTGAACCACCGACCTCACCCTTATCAGGGGTGCGCTCTAACCACCTGAGCTACAGACCCGGTTTTGCTTGTCATACAACAAGCCAAGTCGGGTCTGAAAGACCCTTTTGCTCTCTTTATTAGCCAACCAAGTAATTCGTGTGGACTCTGACCGAAGCATTCGGCTTCGTTTAAGGAGGTGATCCAGCCGCAGGTTCCCCTACGGCTACCTTGTTACGACTTCACCCCAGTCATGAACCACACCGTGGTAATCGTCCTCCCGAAGGTTAGACTAACTACTTCTGGTGCAATCCACTCCCATGGTGTGACGGGCGGTGTGTACAAGGCCCGGGAACGTATTCACCGCGACATTCTGATTCGCGATTACTAGCGATTCCGACTTCACGGAGTCGAGTTGCAGACTCCGATCCGGACTACGACGCGTTTTAAGGGATTGGCGCACTCTCGCGAGTTGGCAGCCCTCTGTACGCGCCATTGTAGCACGTGTGTAGCCCTGGCCGTAAGGGCCATGATGACCTGACGTCATCCCCACCTTCCTCCGGTTTGTCACCGGCAGTCTCCCTGGAGTTCTCAGCATTACCTGCTAGCAACCAGGGATAGGGGTTGCGCTCGTTACGGGACTTAACCCAACATCTCACGACACGAGCTGACGACGGCCATGCAGCACCTGTCTCAGAGTTCCCGAAGGCACCAATCCATCTCTGGAAAGTTCTCTGGATGTCAAGGCCAGGTAAGGTTCTTCGCGTTGCGTCGAATTAAACCACATGCTCCACCGCTTGTGCGGGCCCCCGTCAATTCATTTGAGTTTTAACCTTGCGGCCGTACTCCCCAGGCGGTCAACTTAGTGCGTTAGCTGCGCCACTAAGACTTCAAGAGTCCCAACGGCTAGTTGACATCGTTTACGGCGTGGACTACCAGGGTATCTAATCCTGTTTGCTCCCCACGCTTTCGCACCTCAGTGTCAGTGTTGGTCCAGGTAGCCGCCTTCGCCACTGGTGTTCCTTCCTATATCTACGCATTTCACCGCTACACAGGAAATTCCACTACCCTCTACCACACTCTAGTCAGACAGTTCGAAATGCCGTTCCCAGGTTAAGCCCGGGGCTTTCACATCTCGCTTACCTAACCACCTACGCGCGCTTTACGCCCAGTAATTCCGATTAACGCTTGCACCCTCCGTATTACCGCGGCTGCTGGCACGGAGTTAGCCGGTGCTTCTTCTGCGAGTAACGTCAATCCCTGAAGGTATTAACTTCAGAGCCTTCCTCCTCGCTGAAAGTGCTTTACAACCCGAAAGCCTTCTTCACACACGCGGCATGGCTGGATCAGGGTTGCCCCCATTGTCCAATATTCCCCACTGCTGCCTCCCGTAGGAGTTCGGGCCGTGTCTCAGTCCCGATGTGGCTGATCATCCTCTCAGACCAGCTACGGATCGTCGCCTTGGTAGGCCTTTACCCCACCAACTAGCTAATCCGACTTAGGCTCATCCAGTAGCGCAAGGTCCGAAGATCCCCTGCTTTCTCCCGTAGGACGTATGCGGTATTAATCCGGGTTTCCCCGGGCTATCCCCCACTACTGGGCAGATTCCTAAGCATTACTCACCCGTCCGCCGCTCGTCAGCGGGGTGCAAGCACCCCCTGTTACCGCTCGACTTGCATGTGTTAAGCCTGCCGCCAGCGTTCAATCTGAGCCATGATCAAACTCTTCAGTTTAAATCATACAAGAACTCGAAAGTTCTTAATTCTTGCTCAAGACAAAACTCAATTTCGACGAGTCACTGTCCTGATATTTCGTATCCGAAATACCTCGGCCAGCGCCCACACGAATTACTTGGTTAACTTTTTAAAGAGCGTTTGAGCTGTTGCTCAATCAAGGCCGCGTATTCTACATCGTTCCGCTGCCCTGTCAACCGTTTATTTTTCGCTGTTTCCGCTTCCGAAAACCGCCGAAAAACTGCCCGGCTTACTGCCTGTTTCGAGGTGCGCATTCTACACTGAACCGCCTTCCTGTCAACCGCTTTCTGAAGAATCTTTCGAACTTTTTCTTCAGTGCTTTCAAGCAGTTATCGCCGAGGCCTTACCCCTTCTCCGTGGCCAGCCCCTCAAGCGAGATGCGCATTCTACAGACCTCAGCCGAGGAGTCAACGGTGGATTTGAACTTTTTTCGGAAGGCCACTTTCCAGCCCTCAGAGAGCCCTCATCCACCCTCTCAGTCTAGATCCACTTTAACCTGCTGCGCTACCTTGATTGCACGCTGGCGCGCTTCTTCTATGGTACTGCCTTTGGCGAGGGCAACACCCATACGCCGACGCCCTTTCAACTCCGGCTTACCGAACAGGCGAACCTGGGTATCAGGCTCTGCCAGGGCATGTTCCAGCCCCGAGAACACCACGTTATCGGAATCTCCCTCCGGCAGGATGACCGCCGACGCGGTTGGGCCCTGTTGGCGAATGGCAGGGATGGGCATACCCAAAATGGCGCGGGCATGCAGCGCGAACTCTGGAAGGTCCTGGGACATCAAGGTGACCAGGCCAGTATCGTGGGGTCTGGGAGAAACCTCCGAGAACCATACCTGGTCACCCTTAATGAACAGCTCAACACCGTAGATGCCGTAGCCACCCAGATTCTCTACCACTGCCCGTGCAATCTCTGTTGCTCGGGTAAACGCCGCATCGGACATAGGGTGTGGCTGCCATGACTCACGGTAATCGCCGTCTTCCTGCCTGTGACCAATCGGATCACAGAATGAAATACCATCGCGATGCCTCACTGTCAGCAGGGTGATTTCATAGTCGAAGTCCACAAAGCCTTCGACGATCACCCGACCCTTGCCAGCCCTACCACCGGTTTGGGCGTACTCCCAAGCAGCCTCTACCTCCGCTACACTCTTCACCGTACTCTGACCTTTACCGGACGAGCTCATAACCGGCTTCACCACCAATGGCAACCCGACCTCATCAATGGCAGCCAGATACTCTTCCCTGGTACCGGCAAAACGGTACTTTGATGTGCTTAGCCCAAGCTCCTCAGCCGCAAGCCGGCGGATACCTTCGCGATTCATGGTCAGATTAACCGCCCGGGCGGTGGGCACCACGCTGTAGCCTTCTTCCTCCAATCGAACCAGCTCGGCGGTGGCAATCGCCTCAATCTCCGGAACGATCAGGTCAGGCTTCTCCGCTTCAACGATGGCGCGCAACGCTGCACCATCCAGCATATCGATAACGTGGCTCCGATGCGCAACCTGCATGGCGGGCGCATTCTCGTATCGGTCGACTGCAATCACTTCTATGCCGAAACGTTGCAGCTCTATAACCACCTCTTTCCCGAGCTCCCCGGCACCGCAAAAAAGCACACGGGTAGCCGATGGCTTCAGAGGCGTGCCAATACGCACCGTTCTGTTTGAACCAGTCATATAGTTTGATGTCCTGTTACTGTCAGAGTGCGACCTGCTTTTCCCGTTCCGCCACTTTCAGCAGAACCTCCCGTCGCTCGTCATTACTCATGGTGGTCCAGCGGAGGATTTCATCTCCTGTGCGCTGGCAACCGATACACATGTCATTTTCGTCCAGCGCGCAAACATTCACGCATGGCGATCGAACCTTGTCGGCCACCTTCATCTTCAGATATCCACCTTTGTCAGTGTCGCCAGGTAGCGCTCTGCATTTTTTACATAGTGCATTGCGCTGAACTCGAGCATCTTTTTCTGGTTATCGTTGAGTTCGCGGCGAATTTTCCCTGGAGAGCCCACCACCATCGAGCCATCCGGCACTTCCATACCCTCCGGGATCAGAGTATTTGCTCCGATCAGACAGTGTTTGCCAATCTTCGCGCCGTTCAGAATCACCGCATTGATCCCAACCAGGGAGTAGTCGCCGATCTCGCATCCGTGCAGCATGGCTTTGTGGCCAACCGTCACCCCACGCCCAAGGGTTAGCGGAATGCCCGGGTCGGTATGCAGTACTGAGCCATCCTGTACGTTCGTTTCGGGGCCGATCGTAATCAGTTCGTTATCACCACGAATGACAACATTGAACCAGATACTCGATTTTTCCATCAGCTTTACGCGCCCGATCACCGTGGCGTTGTGGGCGACAAACTGGCCATCGCCTTCCTTTTCTGGCTGATATTGATCAATTCTGTAAAACATCAATCTCTCCGGCTAATTCAACGGGGTGGCTCGAGAATATCGATTCCGGCATCGTACACAGCATTCAGAAAATCGACCAGCACCACCGCAGACAACCCCCATATCTGATACTGCTGCCAACGATAGCAGGGCACGTACAGAGTGCTGTTCAGAAAACTGAGCGTGTCGGTACGCTCCCTTTGATCTTCCAGGAACCAGGAGATCGGAACTCGGAAGACACTTTCGATCTCGTGGGGGTTTGGCTCCAGGGGATGATCGCCTGGCACAACGCCCACGTATGGAGTGACAAGGATACGGTGCAGCGACATAACCTGGCTTAACGGCGCAATGACTTTTACCTGATCCGGGGGCAGACCGATTTCTTCGTGGGTTTCACGCAGTGCGGTTGCAATCAGGGAGGCGTCGTCAGGATCCCGCTTGCCGCCAGGATAGGCCACCTGCCCCCGATGCGTTTTGAGGTTGGATGACCTCAGGGTAAAAATCATCTCCGGATCACGCTCGTTATCCGTAATAGGCACCAGGATACCGGCTTCAGGGTAGTCCAGTGCCAGTTGTCTGGGCGCGTAATTCGACAATCGCTCGGTTAACAGGTCTTGCACTCTTTACTCCGGCAACTTCCTGATATTGAGTGAGACACAGGCAGTCCGGATCGTTAAACTGACTACCAACGGACACTCAGTATACGGGGAAAACGATGAAGTATTGCAGCACTTGCGGCCAACCGGTTGAGCAACGCATTCCCGAAGGCGACAATCGGCACCGTTATGTTTGCATCAGCTGCGAGACCATACATTACCAGAACCCGCGGATTGTCGCCGGTACGGTTCCCGTATGGGAAGGCAGAATCCTGCTATGTCGCCGAGCCATCGAACCCCGGTATGGCTATTGGACTCTGCCGGCAGGCTTCATGGAAAATGCAGAAACGACGATAGAAGCAGCAGCCCGGGAAACCCGCGAGGAAGCACTGGCGGAAGTGGACATTCAGGGGCTTTACTCCATCATCGATGTTCCGCACATCAACCAGGTCCACATGTTCTACCGTGCCACACTTAAAGACGGCCTATTCGGCGCCGGAGAAGAATCTCTGGAATCAAAACTGTTCGAGCCGGCCGATATTCCCTGGGATGAGATATCTTTCCCCACGGTACGCAAAACGCTTGAGCTGTTCCTTGTGGACATGAAGTCTGAATCCTACAACGTCCATGTCACCGATATTCGCCACCCAATGGCGAAAAAAGCCTGATCAGAACGTTTCCAGGCGATACACCTCATAGGCGGGCTCCTCGTAAGGATGGGCCTGCTTGAGTGCATAGACTGCAGGCTTGATAAGCTCGTCGCTACACACCAGTTCCACCTTGAATTCCCTAACACGCTCAAGCTCTCCCTGGCTTCCCAGAAACGGATCACTCCCCGCCAGGGGTCGGAACTGCCCCTCGCCTTCACACTGCCATGCGCAGCTGTCGTAATCTCCGATTTTTCCCGCGCCAGCATCAAATAATGCCTGCTTGGTTTGCTCAAGATGGCTCTCCGGTACGAAGTAGCAAAGCTTGTACATAGTCACCCTCAAATTGGTCAACTTTTATCCGGAACAAGGCATTACAAACTTACCCACAGAATCTGTGGATAACTCTGGGGAAAGTTTTTGGGAATCGGCCTCCAACCCCCACAGTTACTGACCTCCCCTCAAATTGGCGACAAAATCGCCCATTTGTTTTTATTTATATTTTTCAATATCTTACGATGCTATAGCAAAAAATGAACGCAATTCTTGGACTTTGTTCACAGTTCAGCCAGCAAAGCACCAGGAATGTGCATAAAGTTCTCTAGTCAAGGCCTTGACTGACAAATTTCAGAACTTTTAGAGATTTTATTTGCTCACTTTTTGCGCAGCAAGCCTCATCATTGAGCATAAAAAAACCGGTCCGAGAAATGCCCCGTCAGGGACACTCTGCAGACCGGTTTCCATCACGCCCGGATTGACTGGCTTAATCAGCCAAGCCAGCGCCTCGCATTCCTGAACATGCGGATCCAGGGACCATCTTCCTGCCAGCCATCTGGCCGCCAGGAGTGCTGCACCGCCCGGAAAACACGCTCTGGGTGCGGCATCATGATGGTCACCCGGCCATCCCGGGAAGTAACACCAGTAATGCCAGCCTCTGAACCGTTGGGGTTGTACGGATACCGCGCGGTCTGCTGGCCCCGGTTGTCCACATACCGCATGGCCACCAACTCGCTGTCTGCAAGGGACTGAGCCGAATTACCAGAGGCAAACTCCACTCGACCCTCACCATGGGCAACGGCAATCGGCATGCGAGAACCGGCCATGCCATCAAGGAACGCAGACGGTGACTGCGCCACCTCCACCATGACCAGGCGGGCCTCAAACTGTTCGGACTGGTTACGTACAAAACGCGGCCAACCTTCGCTTCCCGGAATCAGTTCATGCAAGTTGGAAAGCATCTGGCAACCATTGCAAACGCCCAACGCGAGAGTGTCCTGACGGTTGAAGAAGGCAGCAAACTGATCTCGCACCCGATCATTGAACAGAATGGACTTGGCCCAACCCTCACCGGCGCCCAGAACATCGCCGTAGGAGAAACCACCACAGGCAACCAGGTTCTGGAATGTCTCGAGCGTAATGCGACCGGACAGCAGATCGCTCATATGGACGTCTACTGCCTCGAAACCAGCCCGATCAAACGCTGCCGCCATTTCAACCTGGCCGTTAACGCCCTGCTCCCGAAGCACCGCAACCTTCGGGCGTGCACCGGTACTGATATACGGCGCAGCAATATCTTCATTGATGTCGTAACTAAGCTCAACACTCAACCCCGGATCGTTCTCGTCCAGCAGGTTGTCGAACTCTTCCTGGGCGCAGTCCGCGTTATCCCGCAGCGACTGGATACGGTAACTGGTTTCCGCCCACAGACGCTGCAGCTCGGTACGGGATTCATCCACCACGGTGTCACCACCGAATGTCAGGCGCACGCGGTCCTTGTCATTCAGTGTGCCCACAACGCTTGTATGGTCGCCCAGGCCGGCGGCCGAGAACTGCTGCAGGACAAAGCTGGTGTCGTCACGGCGAACCTGGATCACAGCGCCCAGTTCTTCGTTGAAGAGCTCACGGGCAAACTGGGAGCTGTCTTCGGCAAGACCATCCAGCTTGATGTCCAGACCTGTCCGGCCTGCAAACGCCATTTCCGCCAGCGTGACAAACAGACCACCGTCTGAGCGGTCATGGTAAGCCAGCAGCTTGCCGTCGGCGTTCAAGCCCTGCACGACTGCAAAGAAAGCCTTGATATCTTCCGGATCATCCAGGTCAGGCGCTACCGCGCCAACCTGACGGTACACCTGCGCCAGTGCAGAGCCACCAAGGCGATTCTGGCCGGCGGCCAGGTCAATCAGAATAAGGTCTGTTTCACCGGCATCCGATCGCAACTGCGGAGTAAGTGTACGGGCAACGTCGGTTACCGGCGCAAAACCACTGACAATCAGAGACAGCGGTGCGGTAACACTCTTCTGCTCACCGTTGTCCTCTTCCCAGGTGGTTTTCATCGACATGGAATCTTTACCCACCGGGATGGTAATACCCAGGTCCGGACACAATTCCATGCCAACCGCTTTTACGGTCTCGTACAGATTCTCGTCTTCACCCGGATGACCGGCTGCAGCCATCCAGTTCGCCGACAGACGAATGTCAGAGAGCTTACCGATAGCTGCTGCCGCCAGGTTGGTGATCACTTCACCTACGGCCATACGGCCCGAGGCTGGGGCATCAATCACCGCCAGTGGCGTGCGCTCACCCATGGCCATGGCTTCACCGGCACGCACATCAAACGACGCGGCGGTAACCGCTACGTCACTGACCGGCACCTGCCAGGGACCAACCATCTGATCACGGGCGACCAAACCGGTGATGGTGCGGTCACCGATGGTAATCAGGAAGCTTTTGGAGCCCACCGACGGCAAGCGGAGTACGCGACGAATGGCGTCGTGCAAATCGATCTTGGTGGAATCGAAGATCGGTTTGGTAAACGACGAACGCGCAACACTGCGATGCATTCTCGGCGGTTTGCCAAACAACACTTCCATTGGCAGGTCGACAGGCTTGTCATCAAAATAGGAGTCACCCAGTTCCAGGTGGTGCGCTTCGGTAGCTTCACCGATCACGGCATAAGGACAGCGCTCACGGCGGCAAAGGGCATCGAACGAGTCCAGATTTTCCGGTGCCACGGCCATCACGTAGCGTTCCTGGGATTCGTTACACCAGATTTCCAGGGGTGACATGCCCGGCTCGTCACTCGGGATGTCACGCAATTCGAATTTGCCGCCCCGGCCCCCATCTTTGACCAGTTCAGGCATGGCGTTGGAGAGACCGCCCGCGCCCACATCGTGGATGAAGCAAATCGGGTTGTCTTCCCCCATCTGCCAGCAACGGTCAATCACTTCCTGGCAACGGCGTTCCATCTCCGGGTTGTCCCGTTGAACCGACGCAAAATCCAGATTCTCATTGCTGGAACCGGAATCCATGGAGGACGCAGCGCCACCTCCAAGTCCGATCAACATGGAAGGGCCGCCCAGCACGATCAGTTTGGCGCCGACCGGGATATTGCCCTTCTCGACGTGATTCTCGCGAATGTTACCCAGGCCGCCGGCAATCATGATGGGCTTGTGGTAACCACGCACTTCTTCACCCGCCGCACCGGGAACCTTCTCTTCAAAGGTCCGGAAGTAACCCGCCAGGTTGGGCCGGCCAAACTCGTTATTGAAAGCGGCACCACCGATGGGACCTTCAATCATGATATCCAGCGGCGAGGCGATCCGGTCCGGCTTGCCATAACCAAACTCCCAAGGCTGCTCGTCGCCCGGAATATTAAGGTTGGAAACGGTAAAGCCGGCAAGGCCCGCCTTGGGCTTGGAACCACGACCGGTCGCACCTTCATCGCGGATCTCGCCACCGGAGCCTGTTGCGGCGCCGGCAAAGGGTGAGATAGCAGTCGGGTGGTTATGGGTTTCCACCTTCATCAGAATATGCACCGGCTCCCGGTTATAACTGTAAACACCGGTTTCCGGTGCCGGGAAGAAACGGCCCGCCTCGCTACCAGTAATAACTGCAGCGTTGTCCTTATAGGCAGAGAGCACACCTTCGCTGTTCATCTCGAAGGTGTTCTTGATCATTGCAAACAGGGATTTTTCCTGGCCTTCGCCATCAATATCCCAGGAGGCGTTAAAGATCTTGTGGCGGCAATGCTCCGAGTTTGCCTGGGCAAACATCATCAGCTCGACGTCCGTCGGATCACGCTCAAGGTCGGTGAACGCCGTTACCAGGTAATCGATCTCGTCGTCGGCCAGGGCAAGGCCGAGGCGCCCGTTTGCCTCAACCAAAGCACCCCGGCCACCGGCCAGCACCGGCACCCGGCCGAGGGGCCGGGGCTCGTCATGACTGAACAGCAACTCGGCGCCACCCGTCTCATGGAATACTTTCTGGGTCATCCGGTCATGCAGCAGGGTTGCAATTTTTTCTCGCTGTTCGAGGCCAAGCTTGCTGGAGGAGCGAACGTAGTAAGCGATACCGCGTTCAATTCTGCGAATCTGTCGCAGGCCACAGTTGCGAGCGATATCGGTAGCCTTACTGGACCACGGAGAAAGTGTGCCTGGGCGCGGGACCACCAGAAACAAAACACCATCTGGCTGCTCCAGTTCGACACTGGGTCCGTAGGTCAGAAGGCGATCAAGTATTGCCTGTTCCGCATCGGAAAGGTCGGCATCGAGATCCACAAAGTGCATGAATTCTGCGTACACATGCTCCACATCAGGAACAAGTTGCTGAATCCGGGAGTGCAGCTTTCTGGAACGGAAAGGCGAGAGCGCGGGAGCGCCGCGAAGTTCAAGCATGATATCAACCTGTATCGCGCGAATCGGGGGACGTCTGAAAGGCCGCCATGATACTTGAAACCGAACGCAGGATACAGCGCAAGGTAGGTTCTTTAGCGGCTGTACAATTAACATTGTTTTGCACAGTCATTAATCAGTTTGATTGACCCCGCTGAAGTCTCAGGGGATCATTGGTCAGGAGCATGGAAAGCCTCAGGCATCATAAAACAGGAAAAACAGTGACCCGGTCACAACCTCCTGAACATTGAGCTATATGGAGATCAGGGATTTGTCGCGATTTTTCAGGCATCTTCGCAGTACCAGTTTACCGCTGGCGTTAGTGTTGACCACAGCATTGTCCGCGACCGGCTGTTCCCGCCCGACCACGCTCCAGGAGGTCAGGGACGTGGGTGTGCTTCACGTGATTACCCGCGTAGCGCCTTCCATCTACTACGAGGGCCGAGACGCACCAACCGGATACGATTACGAGCTTGCCAGCCGGTTCGCTGAAGAACTGGGGGTCGAACTGCGTGTGCGGGTGGCCGAAGACAACACCGAAATTCTCTCCGTACTCTCGCGTAATTACGCCCACATCGGCCTCGCAGGCATGGCGGAGCAACCCGATTTTGAAAGCAGGTATCGCGCAGTTCCCATCGGCGTGCAGGCGCAATCGGTTGTGGTTTATAACCGTGATTTCCCCCGTCCAGCCTCACTGGCCGACCTTGGCGGTGAAACCCTGCACCTGCTCGCTGACAGCAACCATGAGCACCTGATTGCCGATGACCCGGAAGGCACCCAGGTTCACCGGCACATCCATCCTGGGCTGGATGCTGCGGGGCTGCTGGCGAGGGTTGAAACCGGAGAAATTGCCTACGCTGCCGTTTCATCGAATGAGCTGGACCTGAACCATGTCTACTTTCCGATGGTCAAGGAAGGCTTTGCTCTAGGTGAGCCCAGAGACCTGGTGTGGCTGTTCCCGATCGCCCAGGACGAAACGCTGGCAAACGCTGCCAAAGATTTTCTGGAGCGGGCCAGGGGCAATGGCTCGATGGCCCAACTGGCAGAACGCTTTTACGGCCACCTCGACCGTTTGAACTATGTGGGCGCGCGCACATTTATGCACCACGTGGAAAATCGCCTGCCGAAGTACCAGTCGCTGTTCCAGAATTACGCAAGAGACATTGACCTCGACTGGCGACTGCTGGCTGCGATCGGTTACCAGGAATCCCACTGGCGCCCGAACGCAGTGTCACCCACCGGGGTTCGGGGCTTGATGATGCTCACCCGCACCACCGCCAGCTACATCGGCATCAACAACCGCCTTGATCCTGAAGAGAGCATTGAAGGTGGCGCCCGCTATTTCAAGATGGTGCACGCCAAGATCCCCGAGCGTATTCCGGAGCCTGACCGCACCTGGTTCGCCCTGGCATCTTACAATGTCGGGTTCGGCCACCTGGAAGATGCGAGAAGGTTGACGGAATCCGCCGGAAGAAATCCGGATCGCTGGATGGATGTTAAAGAGTTTCTGCCGCTGCTGGCCCAGAAAGAGTGGTACACCAAAACCCGCTTTGGCTATGCCCGCGGCCACGAACCGGTGGTGTACGTTCAGAACATTCGCCGGTATTACGATGTACTCACCCGCATCACGGAGCCCGACCAACCCAAACCTGACGCTGATCAGGAAGTGGTGTGGCTTGATCGGCAGTCTGAAGAAGCAGCCGCACAGACAGAATCACCTGAGACGCCGGGGCCGGATTTGCGGGCAGCCTTGCCGCCGGAACTGGGGATGATTCCACCCACTCTGTAAGTGGGCAGTTGCTCCCCAGACTCACCACGAGAACCCATCGCCCCATTCTTCCTCACGTGCTCCCAGCGCCCGCTCTACCTGAGTCGCGGAGAAGCCTCTGCGACTCAGGAATCGTGACTGCCGTAGCTTCTCCGGCAAATCATCGTCCAGCCGCCCCAGACCGTAACGTTTGGCACGCAAGCGAACAGCCCGCTGGCACCAGTCTTCCTCTGAGACTTCATCGAGACATTCCGGAGTGAAATGAACGCCCCGCTGTTGCAGCTCTGCCAGAATCCTCAAGGGCCCATAGCCAAGGTCCATTCTCTGCCGGGCATACACATCGGCGAAGCGCTGATCGCTCAGCCAGCCTTCGTGCTCATACTCGTCGAGAACAGTATCAATCAGATCGCCTTCAATATGCCGTTGCCGCAGTTTTAATGCCAGCTCGTAACGACTGTGCTCTCGGCGGGCGAGCAGGCGCAGTGCCGCAGAGCGGGCTTTGTATTCCGGGTCCTGATCTTTTTCGTGTTTTGCCATAAAGCCCCTTCCCGCAAATGCATCCAAAACGCTAGACTAGCGGCCGATTCTTTCAACTACCCGGCCCACGCCTGTGAGCCGATGAACGGTGGCGGCCCACTTTGCCGCCACTGCTGACTGGTTTCAATCCCGAAGGATACCTTTGTATGGCTGCATTCATTCAGAAACTGTTCAAGTCTCGCAAGGCCAACCCGGCAACCGCACCCCGGACACCGGCAAAATCTGAACCCAGTCAACCCTCACAGGAAGAAACCAGGCAACTCCTGAAAAACCAGCAGGAACAACAACTCGGAAGCAACCCGGACCAGGCCCAACTGACAACATTGGCGATTGACGGGGTGACCGCAGCCATCCGACTTGAAGCTGCCGCCGCTCTTACAGATGAGACCCAGCTACAGCAGGTCCAGAAACAGGCCAAGGGCCGGGACAAAAGTGTTTACCAGACCGTCAAGCAGAGCCTTCAAAGCCTGAAGGAACAGCAAGCTGCCGAAGCCGCCGTTCGCCAGCGAATAAAAACCCTGATCGGCCAGGCTGAAGACCAGGCCGCCAGTGAAGACCTCAAGCTCTATCAGGCGCGGCTGGAGGCACTGCAGGATAACTGGAGTGAGGTCCAGTCAAGCGCCACAGCAGAGCAATCCCAGCAGTTTCTGGAAGCCGTGCACCAGTGCCGGGAGCGCCTGAAACAGATGGAACAGGCGCGGCAGGAGGAGGCACGCCACCGGGAACAGGCGCTTCAACGCTCAGAGACACTGGCCCTGCTTGAGCAGACCCTGAACGACCTGACTTCCCAGGAATCCAGCACCCTACCCTCCCTATCCGCCCTGGATGCCCTGCAGAAGACCCAGGAAAACCGATGGCTGGAAGCCACCCGGAATACCCAGGTAGAGAAGCAGGAGCAAAAAGATTACGAATCGCGAATGCTGGCACTGCGCAACTATCTCAGTGCGGTTCGACGGTTTACACAGGCCAGGGACACTCTCTCAGAACTAACACAGGTAGCAGGTACTGAAGAGGCTGACGATGGCCATCGTCAGAAAGCCCTGGCGCTGCTGAAGGAAATTGAGTGGCCATCAGACTTCCCCCAGCCAGCTGAGCTTGCGCCGGTTCGCAAACTGGCGGGCAAACCACGGCCAGCTCAGCCGGCCGGCGGCAACCGGGACGAGCAGAAAGCCGCCGCCGAGGCACTGCACAACACCCTTCCGAAGCTGGAATCGGCCCTCGAGGCCAAGCAGTTCAAGGAATCCAAGCAGCTGCTCAAGCTCGCCCAGAACCAGTTCCAACAATTGGACGGTCGCCAGCGCAAACAGCTTCAGGCCAGGATGCAACTGCTCACCGGCCAGTTCCGAGAGCTGAGCGACTGGCAAGGGTTTGCGACAGAACCCAAACAACTCGCCCTCTGTGAACAGATGGAGCACCTGGCGGATCAGCCCATTGAGCCGGAGATCAAAGCCGAGCGCATCAAAGAACTGCAGAACGAATGGCGCGACTTGGGTGGCTCATCCGACCGGTCGCTCTGGAGTCGTTTCAAAGCGGCGTCCGATACAGCTTACGAGCCCTGCAAAGCCTACTTTGAGGCAAAATCGGACCTGAAAGAGGCCAACCTGCACACGCGGGAAGCGATCTGTGACCAACTGGAGCATTTCCTGGCCAATGCAGACTGGTCGGCCATCGACTGGAAGGCGGCCGAGCGCATTCACCAAACCGCCCGTCAGGAATGGAAAAGCGCCTGGCCGGTGGATTTCAAAGACAATCGCCTGGTTCAGAAGCGTTTCGACGAGCTTCTCAAAAAACTGGAACGTCCTCTTGACGATGAACGCCTGAAGAACGAAGCCCTGAAGCAGACCATTGTTGACCGCGCAAGGGCACTGATCGAGCACGAACCCCTGCAGGAAGCCATGGAGCAGGCGAAGGCACTGCAAACCGAATGGAAAGCCATCGGCATTACCCGCCACCGGGAAGATCGCAAAATGTGGCAGGCATTCCGCAAAGCCTGTGACCAGATTTTTGCGCGCCGGGATGCCCAGCGTTCAGCACGTCAGCAGGCGACAGAAGAGGCGGACCAGGCCGCACAGGCCGTGCTGGCCCAATACCAACACCTGGGCGCAGAAGCCGATGACGCCGTGCTGAGTGAAGCCCGGGGTGCGGTAAAGCAGATTGCCGGCGGCGGGCTTTCGGGTGAGGTTAAAGAACGGGTTCAACAGCTGCGACAACGGCTGGACAGGATTACCCAGGCCAGAGCAATGGCCAATACTCTCGAGTCCTGGAAAACGCTGATCACCGACAAGGCCCAGGGACGCCTGGCCGACGATGCCCTGCCATCCCATTGGGCCAAATTGTGCAACGGGACCGACCGATTAGCTGGCAGAGATCTGGCCATACGGGCCGAAATTCTGGCGGGCGCACCCACTCCGGAACAGGACCAGCAGCGCCGGATGGAAATTCAGGTTCAGAGGCTGGCAGAGGGGCTTGGTAATGGTGAGACCGAAACGCCGCTCAAAGAGCTGGAACGACTGGTGGCCCTATGGTGCAGCCAGCCTGGCGGCGATGATGTAACGCCGGAAAATGCCGACCGTCTGAACCGGGCGCTGGATGCCATGCTTGCGTCAGGCTGAACTCAGTCCCGCTGGTGCTCACTGACAAAATCCCTGGCCTGCTTCACCGCGGCCAGGGATTTCTGTTTCATCTCTTTCAACTCTTCATCTGCCAGATAAAACATCATATCAATCGTGTGCCGATAGTAGCGGGCGGGCAACCGGTTCAAAGCCACACACATCACGTCTGTCAGGTAATCCGCCGTGTCCGTTTCCTGCCGAGTGGCATCAATGGCGTCCAGCACCAGCCGTTCGTAGAAGTTGTCGATCGCGTCTCTCAGTGACATAACCACACCTATGCCTGCTTGCTGATGATCTACTCTTCAACATAGAAGGCGAACCGCCTGCTGTCATTGTGACTGAGCAATTTAGCCAATGGGATTGGCAGCGCCTGTCATTACCCAGCGCAGCGAGTAACCGCTATGGTTACTGCTCTGAATCTAACGTGCCCGGAAAACAATCAACAGAGGAACAACCATGACAACCGAGGCGTACATCTTCGATGCCGTCCGCACGCCACGCGGCCGCGGAAAGAAAGACGGATCTTTGCACAGTGTCAAACCCATCTCCCTGCTGACCACCGTGCTCAAGGCGCTGCAGGAGCGTAACCAGCTCGATACCGCCCAGGTAGACGACATTGTAATGGGTTGTGTCACCGCCGTGGGCGATCAGGGTGCGGATATCGCCAAGACCGCAGCCCTGGCCGCCGACTGGGACGAAAAAGTGGCCGGCGTCACTTTGAACCGTTTCTGCGCCTCCGGCCTGGAAGCCGTTAACCTGGCTGCCATGAAAGTGCGTTCCGGATGGGAAGACATGGTGGTTGCCGGTGGTGTAGAGGCGATGTCTCGCGTTCCGATGGGCTCCGATGGCGGCGCCTGGGCCACAGACCCGGAAACCAACCTGCACACCGGTTTCATGCCTCAGGGCATCGGTGCCGATCTGATCGCCACTCTGGAAGGCTTCAGTCGCGAAGATGTCGATGGCTTTGCTGTGAAATCCCAGCAAAAAGCGGCCAGCGCCTGGGATAAGGGCTACTTTGCGAAATCCATTGTGCCGGTCACCGACCAGAACGGCGTGGTCATCCTGGACCGGGACGAGCATGTACGCGGTAACACCACCGTAGAATCCCTGGCCGGCCTCAAGCCCTCGTTCCAGATGATGGGCGAAATGGGCTTTGATGGCGTCGCCCGAGAGAAGTATCACTACGTAGAGAAGATCAATCACGTGCACCACGCCGGCAATTCCTCCGGCATTGTCGACGGCGCCACCGCCATGCTGATCGGCAGCGAAGCCAAAGGCAAAGAACTGGGCCTGAAGCCCCGCGCCCGCATTGTCGCCACTGCGGTTACCAGCACCGACCCCACCATCATGCTCACCGGCCCTGCCCCCGCCGCCCGCAAGGCGCTGGAGAAAGCCGGTATGACGGTGGACCAGATCGACCTGTTTGAAGTGAACGAAGCCTTCGCCTCGGTGGTGATGCGCTTCCAGAAAGAACTGTCCGTTCCGGACGAGAAAGTGAATGTAAACGGCGGCGCCATCGCCATGGGCCACCCGCTGGGTGCTACCGGCGCCATCATCCTTGGCACTCTGCTGGATGAACTGGAACGCCGTGAACTGCGCTACGGCCTGGCCACCCTGTGTGTGGGCGGCGGCATGGGCATTGCCACCATCATCGAGCGCGTCTGAACACCACTTTCAAAAAAAAGGAACCGACCATGAGTGCCATCCAATACGACCTGGGTTCAGACCAGATTCTGACCCTGACCATCGACATGCCAGGCCAGTCCGCCAATACCATGAATGGCGAATTTCGGACCGCCCTGACCGACACCGTCAATAAAGTCAAAGGTGACCTGGACAACATCAAAGGTATCATTCTCGCCTCCGCCAAGAAGACCTTCTTCGCCGGCGGCGACCTGAACGAACTGTACAAAGTCACCCGCCAGCAGGCCAAAGAATTCGAAGATATGGTCAACGGCCTGAAAGCCGACATGCGGGTGCTGGAAACCTGTGGCAAACCTGTGGTGGCTGCCATCAACGGCACCGCTCTGGGTGGTGGCCTGGAACTCGCCCTGGCCTGCCATCACCGCGTTGCCATTGATGACGACCGCACCCAACTAGGCTTGCCAGAGGTGACCTTGGGCCTGCTACCCGGCGGTGGCGGTACCCAGCGTCTTCCCCGGATGATTGGTCTGGAAGCGGCCTTCCCGTTCCTGATGGAAGGCAAGAAAGTAAATCCGAAAGCCGCCCTGAAAGCGGGTATCGTGAACGAGTTGGCCAGTTCACCGGAAGACATGATCGCCAAGGCCCGAGCCTTCATCGAAGCCAACCCCAAGTGCCAGCAGCCCTGGGACCAGAAAGGCTTCCGATTCCCCGGCGGCGCCCCGCACCATCCTGCCATGGCGCAGAAGCTGGCCATCGCACCCGCGATGCTCAAGCAAAAAACCAAGGGCTGTTACCCTGCCCCTGAGCGGATTCTGGCCGCCGCCGTGGAAGGCGCCCAGGTGGACTTCGACAACGGCAGTCTGATTGAAACCCGCTACTTCGCCGAGCTGGCCACCGGCCAGGTGGCCAAGAACATGACCGGCACCTTCTGGTTCCAGCTCAACGCCATCAAGGCTGGCGGCAGCCGCCCGGACGGTGTTGAAAAAGAAACTTTCAAGAAAGTCGGGGTATTGGGTGCCGGCATGATGGGTGCCGGCATTGCCTACTCCACCGCCAGCCGCGGCATTGAGGTGGTGCTTAAGGATGTTTCCGTGGAAAACGCGGAGAAAGGCAAACGCTACTCCGAAAACCTGCTGGCCAAGAAAGTCAGCCGCGGCCGCATGACCGAAGCCCAGAAAGACGAGGTGCTGGCCCGCATTAAAGCCACGGGTTCCGCCGACGATCTGGAAGGTTGCGATCTGATCATCGAAGCAGTCTTTGAAGACAGCGATCTCAAAGCCAAGGTAACCCAGGAAGCCGAGCCGAAAATGGTGGCCAACGGCATCTTTGCCTCCAACACCTCCACCATTCCCATTACCCAGTTGGCCAAGGCTTCTGCCAAGCCGGACAACTTCATCGGTCTGCACTTTTTCTCCCCGGTGGACAAAATGCAGCTGGTGGAAATCATCGTTGGCGAGAATACCTCTGACGACACCCTGGCCCGGGCCTTCGATTACGTGCAGCAAATCGGCAAGATCCCCATTGTGGTGAACGACAGCCGCGGCTTCTTCACCTCCCGAGTGTTCGGTACGTTCGTGAACGAAGGCATCAGTATGCTGGCTGAAGGCATTCATCCCTCAAGTATCGAGAATGCAGGGCTTCTGGCCGGCATGCCGGTGGGGCCACTGGCCATCTCCGACGAAGTCAGCATGACGCTGATGCAGCACATCCGCGCGCAGAGCAAGAAAGACACCGAAGCCGCCGGCGGCACCTGGCAGCCACACCCGGCCGAAGCTGTCATCGATGCCATGGTCGACACCCATGGTCGCAAGGGCAAAGCCGCCGGTGCCGGTTTCTACGAGTACCCGGAGAAAGGTAAAAAGTACCTGTGGCCGGAACTGGAGAACCTGTTCGTAGACCAGGCCAAGGCTCGCAGCGCCCAGCTGCAGGACCTGAAAGACCGCATTCTGTTCATGCAGGCGATCGAGACCATCCGTTGTCTCGAGGAAGGCGTGCTGAGAACCGTGGAAGATGCCAACATTGGCAGCATCTTCGGCATCGGCTACGCCCCCTGGACGGGCGGTGCCATCCAGTTCGTCAACCAGTATGGAGTTCGTGCTTTCGCTGAACGGGCACAGCAGCTGGCGGACCAGTATGGTGAGCGCTTCACGCCACCAGCACTGCTTCTGCAAAAGGCAGAAAACAACGAGTCCTTCGCCTGACCCAACCGGCCGGAGGGATTCCTCCTCCGGCCATTTTACGCCCCCTCCTCTTTACTTCCTGCAACCTGCCCCAATCTGAAAAGATAGGCAGCAACGTATATGGACATATTGTCACGAAGCGATACCCATGGCCTATGGCAACAGG
The DNA here is from genome assembly GCF_048595985.1 of Marinobacter sp. GH_1. Classification (NCBI taxonomy): domain Bacteria; kingdom Pseudomonadati; phylum Pseudomonadota; class Gammaproteobacteria; order Pseudomonadales; family Marinobacteraceae; genus Marinobacter; species Marinobacter sp. GH_1. The sequence goes on from NZ_CP184460.1 coordinate 2,660,895, forward strand.
TGTAGCGGTTGCCTACAATAAATTCATTACGGGTCAGAGCCGTCGTCACAGTCATCGGCGTCTGAACATGTTAGGCTGAAATCCGATTGTTCAGCCGTCCAGTATCGTCAGGTATGCATTTATGGCCATTGCGGAAAAACTCATGCAGCGTCACACCAAGCCATCCAGAGCCAGCAGGGTGGGCGCTTGCACAGCACTGACACTCTCTTTGCTGATGTCTGGCATGTCCGTCGCGCAGGCAAAAATTGACGACACGGCGGTTTACCAGCCTGTGGCCCCAACCATTGACCAGGCCCGGGCCAACATCCTGATCGCTCGCCAACTGCAATTCACACATTTTCGTAATCTTGGCATCAGTGATGAGCTGTCTGGCGATGTTTTCGATGCGTACCTGAAATACCTGGATGGCCAGCGCATCTATCTGTCCCAACAGGATATCGACCTGCTCGCCAAGGCAAAATCCCGGCTCGGTTCCGCCCTGAAAACAGGCCAGCTTCAGCCAGGGTTCGAGATCTACAACCTGGTCCAGCAGCGCATCATCGAGCGGCTTCAGTTTGCCCTGAACGTTATTGATAACGGCCTGGATGAGCTTGATTTCAACACAGATGAGCGCATTCGGGTGGATCGCTCCAAGGCCGACTGGGAACCAGACCAGGAAGCCCTCGATGCCCTCTGGATCAAGCGAATCAAGAATGCCGTACTGGCCCAGCGCCTGAACGGTACGGAAGACGACACCATCAAAGACAACCTGCGCCGCCGGTATGAAGGTCAGCTGAAACGCGCCTACCAGGCCCGCAGCGAGGATGCGTTTCAGGCGTATATGAATGCCTTTGCCGGCATGTGGGACCCGCACACGTCCTATTTCTCACCGCGCACGTCTGAAAACTTCAACATCAATATGAGCCTGTCACTTGAGGGCATCGGTGCGGTCCTGCAATCCGACAACGAATACACCAAAGTGGTTCGCCTGGTGCCGGGTGGCCCCGCCGCCAAGCAGGGCCAACTGCAAACGGCAGACCGTATTATCTCCGTGGCTCAGGAGGGCGAAAAGCCGGTAAACGTCATTGGCTGGCGTCTGGACGAGGTGGTTGACCTGATACGTGGTCCCCGTAACTCCACCGTTACCCTGGAAGTGATTCCTGCCAACGCCGCCGACGAGAGCGTCACCCGCACCATTGCCATCAGCCGGGATGAAGTCAAACTGGAAGAACAAAGCGCCAGCAAGGACATCATCGAGCTGGACCGTTCCGGCGAAACCTACCGTGTTGGCGTGATCACCATTCCGACCTTTTACGCCGACTTCCAGGCCATGCAGGCCGGTGACCCCAACTACAAGAGCACGACCCGTGACGTTCGCAGGCTTCTGGACGATCTCAAGGAACAAGGTGTTGACGGCGTCGTCATGGACCTCCGCAACAACGGTGGCGGTGCCCTGCATGAGGCCAATGACCTGGTAGGCCTGTTCATCGACAAGGGCCCCACCGTGCAGATTCGTAACGCCAATAATGATGTGCAGATTCTTAACGACGAAGACCCCTCGGTTGCCTACGACGGCCCCCTGGTGGTTTTGGTGAATCGGATGAGTGCCTCGGCCTCGGAGATCTTTGCCGGCGCCATTCAGGATTACGGCCGCGGCCTGGTGGTGGGCTCTCAGACGTTCGGCAAGGGTACGGTTCAAGCCGTGCGGCCACTGAACCACGGCCAGCTGAAGATCACCCAATCCAAGTTCTATCGGGTGTCTGGTGGTTCTACCCAACATAAGGGTGTCATTCCGGATATCGAGATTCCGTCACGGGTCGACACGTCGCGAATTGGCGAAGACGCGCTGGATCATGCCCTGCCCTGGGACCAGATCGAAGCCGTGCCCCACACCCGGTACTTTGATTTCAGCGGTGTTATTGACGAGCTGCGCAGGCGCCATGAAGCCCGTTTCTCGGCCAGCCCCGAATTCAGCCTGCTGGAGCAGGAAATTGAGTTCCTGACCAAGCAACGTGAAATGACCTACGTCAGCCTCAATATGGATGAACGCAAGGCACACCACGAACAGATTGAGAGAACTCGGCTGACCATTGCCAACGCACGTCGGGAACTGCGCGGAGAAGAGCCGTTCAAGACCCTGGATGAGCTGGAACAATGGCAGGACGAACAGGCCGCAGATCTCGACAGCACCGATGAAGAGCTGGACTTCGTGATCCGCGAGGGTGGTCATATCATGGCCGACCTGCTCGAGCTTGATCAGCGTACCGCGTCTATCCTGAAGCCAACACAATTTGCCGCCAAGGCTGAAGCCAGATAATCGCCATGGCTGACCGGGCAACGAAGGATCAACCGGAAAGCAGCCAACGGGCCCGCGTCCTGCAGGACATGCTGCTGGACGCCCTGCATGCCATGCGTTCCATGGAGCAGGTGGAAAGCATTGAACAGCCCGGCGGCCGGAATAAAACCTCCGACGGCATTATTGATCGCATTGTGGGCTTTACCGGCTCGGCACTCCGCCTGGGTGCCCGGGCCACCGACACCTCATTGCGGGTGGGACGGGCCCTGGTCAATTCCCAGGACCAGCTGCGAACCATGCTCGCTGCCGGCCAGTCCCTGAAAGACATCCGGGAGGTGGCCGGCCTCACCCTGTCTGAGATGAGCGAGGCGCTGAACCTCAAGGATAAGTCCCTGCTTGAGGCCATCGAAAACGGCACCTCTACCCTGTCTTTCGAGCTGATTCTGCGCCTGGCGGCGCTGATCGCCAGGAACGACCCCATTCCGTTCATCATGCGTACCACCCGGAACTATAATCCGGAGGTGTGGCAGATTCTGAACGATTGGGGCATCGGCCGCATTCCCCTGCAGTTCGAGCGGGAAAGGGAATTTATCAATATCTTCCGGCGCCACGATGACGCCCGCAATCTCTCGGACGAGGGGTTCCGCAAGGTATTGGAGTTCACCCGCCATAGCTTCGAGATGTCGATGCACTTTATCGAACAACAGGAAGCCGAGATGGAGGAGCTGAAGGCAAGCCTGCAGCCCTCCGGACCTACAGAGAAAAAAGCGCCCTCAGGCAAATAATGCACGCATACCGGTGATGTTCGGATTCCTGACAGCGCCTTTTTCTGTAACAATCGCATCAATCAGGCTGGCTGGCGTCACATCAAACACCGGGTTGAACACCTCCACGCCAGCCGGTGCCAGCGGAATTCCCCGAATTTCCCGCACCTCGGTGCCATCACGTTCTTCGATAGGAATATCCTGGCCGGACTCCAGCGCCATATCCACTGTGCTGGAGGGTGCCACCACCATGAAACCGACCTTGTGATGGCGGGCCAGAACGGCCAGATTGTATGTACCTATCTTGTTCGCCACATCGCCATTGGCGGTAATCCGGTCGGCCCCAACGATCACCCACTTAACTCTGCCGGAAGCCATGATGGCCGCCGCTGCGCCATCGGCGTTCAGGGTGACCGGAATTTTGTCGCGGGTGAGTTCCCACGCCGTCAGCCTGCTGCCCTGCAACCAGGGCCGGGTTTCGTCCGCGTACACCCGGCTCAGCAGCTTTTCCTCGTGCAACCGGCGTATCACGCCGAGCGCCGTGCCATAGCCGCCGGTTGCCAGGGCACCGGTGTTGCAGTGCGTCAGCACCGACATGGCCTTTTCAGGCGCCATGACTTCCAGCGCATGGTCCGCCATGGCAAGGTTCGCCGCCAGATCTTCCTCATGAATGCGCACTGCTTCGGCGGCCAGCTGACGGGTGGCTTCGGCCAGGGATTCACAGCGCTCAAACACGCCTTTCATGCGCTCAAGAGCCCAGAACAGGTTAACCGCCGTTGGCCTGGATTGCGCCAGCTCGTCAATGGCCTTGTGCACCTCTGCCCGCCAATCGCCTGCGCCCGCATGCCTGGCGGCCAGGGCAACACCATAGGCGGCACTGATGCCGATCGCAGGGGCTCCGCGCACCACCATATCGGTAATGCACTGGGCAACACCGGAAGCGCCTTCCGCTTTAATCCAATGCTCTTCTGCAGGCAGCAGGCGTTGGTCCAGCAACTCGAGGCTATCGCCATGCCAGCGCAGGGCCACGGTGCCCATCGATCGATTGGCAGTGTGTTTTGCCATAGTCAACTCCATTCCGGTGGCTGAAAGCCGCCAGTATAACGCCAAGGCGCCCGTTTGCCTGCCCGGTTTGAGCATCAATGCCCTTCTGGCAAGGCATGACCTTGCCGTCGGGGTAGTTCTGCCATCGGCAGCTGGTTATACTTTGCAGCTGAATTTCAGGGCTTGGCCAAGCCCCACAACACAAAGGCAGGTTAATGACGGCAGACACCATCACTGCAGCCGATAGTCGAATCAACGCCCGCTGGCTGATTCCCGTAGAACCCTTCGGCGTTGTACTGGAGCACCAGGCGGTGATCCTGCGGGGCAGCCGCATTGCAGATGTGCTGTCGCAATCAGAAGCAGACCTGAAATACCGCACCCGCGAGACCGTCAACCTTGACCGGCATGTGGTCCTGCCCGGGCTGATCAACCTGCACGGTCACACCGCCATGTCGCTGTTCCGGGGCCTGGCCGATGATCTGCCCCTGATGACCTGGCTGAACGACCACATCTGGCCCGCCGAAGGCAAGTTCGTCAGCGAGCCGTTTGTGCTGGACGGCACGCGGCTGGCGATGGCGGAAATGCTCCGTACCGGTACCACCACCTTCTCCGACATGTACTTCTTCCCGGAAGTCACGGCCCAGGCGGCCCACGACGCCGGTATGCGTGCCCAGGTGTGTTTTCCACTGATGGATATGCCCACGGTTTGGGGCTCCGGGCCGGAAGAATACCTGCGTAAAGGAGCGGCCTTGATCGAGCAATGGCAGGGCGACGACTACATCATGCCGGCGATTGGGCCCCATGCCCCCTATACGGTTTCTGACCAGCCGTTGAAAAACGCCGTCGCCCTGGCTGAGAGAACCGGCGCGGCGATCCAGCTCCACCTTCATGAAACCGCCTTTGAAGTCGATGAAGCCCTGAAAGCGACCGCGACACGGCCTGTCACCCGGATGGCGGAGCTGGGGGTTCTTGGCAGCAATACCCAGTGCGTGCACATGACCCAGATTGACGATTCGGACCTGGAACAGCTGGTGCGCTCGGGCGCCCACATCGTGCATTGCCCGGAATCCAACCTGAAGCTGGCCAGCGGCCTGTGCCCGGTCCAGAAACTCATGGACCACGGTATCAATGTCACCATCGGCACGGATGGCGCCGCCAGCAACAACGACCTGGACCTGTTCGGTGAGCTGAAAACCGCAGCCATGGTCGCCAAGGTGGTGGCCGGGGATGCCTCGGCGTTGTCGGCCCACCGGGCGCTGGAAATGGCCACCCTGAACGGTGCACGGGCGCTTGGACGGGATCAGGAATTGGGTTCCCTGGTGCCCGGCAAGCTGGCAGACCTGATTGCCGTGGACCTGAGCGACCCCTTCCTGCAGCCGGTCTACGACCCGGCATCCCACCTGGTTTACAGTAACCATGGCCGGGCAGTAAGCCACAGCTGGATTCACGGCGTACCTCAATTACAGGACGGTCGCCTGACCCGTATCGACGTGCCTGACCTGATGCTTCGGGTCAGTGAATGGCGGCAACAGATTCTCAGTTAACCTTTTCACCCAGGTGTAGCACCATGAGCAACCAGAACGTAGACCAGAACGAGATTGCCAAGTTTGAGGCTCTGGCCAGCCGTTGGTGGGACCCCACCAGCGAATTCAAGCCATTGCACGACATCAACCCTCTGCGCCTGAATTACATTGACGAGCGGGTAGCCCTGGCCGGCAAAAAGGTGCTGGACGTCGGTTGCGGCGGTGGCCTGTTGTCGGAAGGCATGGCCCTGCGCGGCGCCCATGTAACCGGTATCGATATGGGCGAAGCACCCTTGTCAGTCGCCAAACTTCACGGTTTGGAATCGGGCGTGAACGTTGATTACCGGCAAACCACCGTCGAAGAGCTGGCGCGTGACCCGGAACATGCCGGCCAGTACGACGCCGTCACCTGCCTGGAAATGCTGGAGCATGTGCCGGACCCTGCTTCGGTTATCCGTGCCTGCGCCGCCATGTTGCGCCCGGGTGGCCACATGTTTGTCTCCACGATTAACCGGAACCCGAAGTCTTTCCTGTTTGCCATCGTGGGCGCGGAATATGTGCTCAACATGCTGCCCAAGGGCACCCATGAGTGGAAAAAGTTTATCCGGCCTTCGGAGATGTCCGACCACCTGCGCCATGCTGGCCTGGAAGTCCAGGAACTCACCGGCATGACCTACAACCCGCTAACCAAGGTGTACAAACTGGGCCGGGATGTCGACGTCAACTACCTGATGCACGCGCGGGATATTCGTGAAGACTGACGCTCTCCCTTCAGCCGTACTGTTCGATCTGGACGGCACGCTGATTGATACCGCCCCGGATTTCATCCGCTGTCTGAATATGCTGCGGCAACAGCACAAGCTGGAGGCCTTACCGGCGGAGCATATCCGGCGTTCGGTATCTAACGGCGCCCGGGCGATGATCCGGGTCGGCTTTGGCCTGGAGCCGGAACACCCGGATTACCTGGAAAAGCACACGGCGTTTCTGGACCTGTATGAAGCAGGTGTCGCCATCGAAACCACCCTGTTCGAAGGCATGGACGAGTTGCTGCTTGATCTGGAAAGCCGGTCTATTCCCTGGGGCATTGTCACCAACAAGCCCGCCCGGTTTGCCATTCCCCTGATCGAAGCCCTCGGGCTTGCAGAACGATGCGCCACGCTGATTTGCCCGGACCATGTGACCGAGCGTAAACCACACCCCGAACCGCTGTTCCTAGCATGCCGTGAGATTGGCGCAGAGCCGAAACAGGCTATCTACGTGGGTGACCACGAACGGGACATTGAAGCAGGCCGGAACGCAGGTATGCGCACCATCGCCGTTCGCTACGGCTACATCGAGCAACCGGAATCGGTTGACCTGTGGCAAGCCGATATCATTGTCGATACCGTCAGCGACCTGGCAAAGCTGTTACAATAGCCGCCGATTCATTTTCATCACCGGCCCCAAGCTGGCCAGTAACCGCCTGAACACGGAGACAGGTTATGCAAGATTACCAGGCACCCGCCGATCTTCTGAAAGACCGCATTGTCATGGTAACCGGAGCCGGTAGCGGCATCGGCCGCGCCGCTGCCAAAGCTTATGCTGCCCATGGCGCCACCGTCATTCTGGTTGGCCGCACCGTAGGCAAGCTGGAAGAGGTGTACGATGAAATTGAAGCCGCCGGCCACCCGCAACCGGCCATCGTGCCGATGAACTTCGAGGGTGCGGCGGTCAAGGAATACGAAGAGCTGGCGATGACCCTGGAAGAGAACTTCGGCCGGCTTGATGGATTGCTGCATAACGCCGGCATTCTGGGCTCCCGCAGCCCGGTAGAGCTTTATGATCCAGAAATCTGGAACAAGGTGATGCAGGTAAATGCCACTGCCCCGTTTTTACTCAGCCGGGCGATGATTCCCCTGCTGCGTAAATCCGATGATGCTTCCATGATTTTTACCTCGTCTGGCGTTGGTCGCCAGGCCCGGGCCTACTGGGGTGCCTATGCGGTATCGAAATTTGCCGTCGAAGGCCTGAGCCAGCTGCTGGCGGATGAACTGGATGACAACCGCCACAATATCCGGGTAAACAGTCTGAACCCCGGTGCCACCCGTACCAATATGAGAGTGCTGGCTTATCCGGCAGAAAACCCGAACCAGAACCCGGCGCCGGAAGAACTGATGCCGGTGTACCTGTACCTGATGGGCAAAGACAGCCAGGGTATCAACGGCCAGCAAATCGACGCGCAGCCGAAGAAATAATGGAACTCCTGTTTTACACCACTTCCCAGTGTCATTTGTGCGAGCTGGCAGAAGCGCTTTTGGTCAGCACACCCATGCCGGAGCCGATCCCTGTGGACGTGGTAGACATAGCCCAGTCTGAAGAACTGGTTGAGCGGTACGGCACACGCATTCCGGTGCTGCGCCGCAACGACACCGGCGCGGAGCTGGACTGGCCGTTCACCAGGGACCAGTTACTCACGTTTCTGCAATGAGGATCCGCTGACATGCTGATGATCATCTCCCCCGCCAAGACCCTCGACTACGACAGTCCGTTGGCGACGGAAACCTACACTCAACCGGATTTTCTGGACGATGCCTGCGAGCTGATCGACCAGCTCAAGGAACTGGAGCCGCATCAGGTCAGTAACCTGATGAGCATCAGCGACAAACTCGGCCAACTCAACGCCGACCGGTTCCGCACCTGGCACACCCCCTTTACACCGGACAATGCCCGCCAGGCGATCCTGGCCTTCAAGGGCGATGTCTATACCGGGCTGGACGCCGAAAGTTTCTCTGAACAGGATTTCGCCTTCGCCCAGAAGCATCTGCGCATGCTTTCCGGCCTGTACGGCCTGCTTAAGCCCCTGGATCTGATGCAGCCATACCGCCTGGAGATGGGCACCAGGTTCGAGAACCAGCGAGGCAAAGACCTTTACGCTTTCTGGGGCAGCAAGATTACCGAAGCCCTGAACGAATTACTGGCGCAAGATGACCAGGTGCTGGTAAACCTTGCCTCCAACGAGTACTTCAAGAGTGTGCAAAAGAAGCAGCTCAACGGCCGCCTGATTACGCCCCAGTTCAAGGACTGGAAAAATGGCCAGTACAAGATGATCAGTTTCTACGCCAAGAAGGCCCGGGGCCTGATGTGCCGTTACGCCATTCAGAACCAGATTACCCAGGCCGACGACCTCAAGGGCTTTAACCTTGAAGGCTATTATTTCAGCGAAGACCAATCCGATAAAAACAATTGGGTTTTCCTGCGGGATGAACACTAACCGTACCTGTTGATATCGGAGTAACCATGAACGAAGCAGTCTTCTCCCAGATCGCCATGCTGGTGTTTCTGACGGGCCTTATTGTCTGGATGGGTTTCATCGTTTGGGACCTGGCCAAAAAATCCCAGGCCGGGAAGTTCGGCACCATTGCCCTGTTTACCGTGCTGGGCGCCGGCGTAGTGGGCTTTATCGTGAAAACCGTGCTGGTAGAGATCATGCAGATCTGATCTGCCCGGATAGCCGTCACTTTACGGCCACCACCGTGTGGCCGTATCATCCTCTGCCCTTTTGCAACGCTCCGAACAAACAGCAAGGATTCAGCCCCAATGTGGTTTCGTAACGCCCGGATTTTCCGTTTCACCAAGCCCTTTGATATCACCGCCGAAGCCCTGGAAGAAAAGCTGCAGGCTGATGCTTTCAAGCCCTGCGGCCCCCAGGAAACCACCCGCCAGGGTTGGGTGCCTCCCCTTGGAAAACACGGTGAGCAATTGGTGCACAGCGCCAACGGTTACCACCTGATCGCTCTGCGCAAGGAAGAGAAGATTCTGCCGGGCCCTGTGGTCAAGGAAGCCGTAGAAGAGCGGGCCGAGGCCATCGAGCTGGATCAGGGCCGCAAAGTGCGCAAAAAGGAAAAAGAGGAAATCAAAGAGCAGGTCATGCTGGAAATGCTGCCCCAGGCGTTTTCCCGTAACCGCCGCTGCTTTGCCTACCTGGCACCGCAGGACGGTGTACTGGTGGTCGATGCTGGCTCTGCCAAGCAGGCGGAAGATCTGGCATCCACCCTTCGAAAAAGCCTGGGTTCGCTGCCCGTTCGCCCACCGGCAGTAGAGCAGGCACCCGCCTTCACCTTCACCGGCTGGCTGACGGAAACCATCGATCACCCTGCCAATATCGTGCTGGGCAGCGAATGCGAACTCAAGGATCCATCAGAAGACGGCGGCGTGGTGCGTTGCAAGGGCCTTGACCTGAAAGCCGATGAAATTCGCAACCACCTGGAAACCGGCATGCAGGTCACCAAACTCGCGCTGACCTGGGATGACAACGTCTCTTTCGTTCTGGACGAAGAACTGGGCATTCGCCGGCTGAAATTCGGTGAAACCCTGCAGGACCAGTTGGATGATGTGGATGTGGACGACGCCCTGGCCAAGTTCGACGCCGCCTTTACGCTGATGACCCTGGAACTCTCCCGAATGATTCCCGGGCTGCTGGAAGCGCTCGGCGGTGAAGACCGCTCCGCCATCGTCGAGGAATAAGGCCAAAGGGGGTACTTACAGGTGCCCCCCTTTCCCCAGCCGCTCTTTTTGCCAGTCTTTCACCGGCTCATTCAGCACCAGTCGTAGATCCATCACTTCTTCTTCCGGGTTGTACTTGATTTCAAAACCCAGATGCTCTGCCAACTTCAGCATTGGGCGGTTATCCGCCAGCACGTTGCCGATCATTTCCATGGTGCCCCGGGCACGGCAGTAGTCGATCATCTTCTGCATCAGTGCCACGCCCAGCCCCTCACCTTTCATCCGGTCGTCCACCATCACAGCAAACTCACAGCGCAGGTTGTCTGCGTCTGTCCAGGTGCGAACAGTGCCCAGGGTTTCCTCTCCCTCACCGTCCAGCCGCGGTGCATTGGCGATAAACACCATTTCACGGTCGTAATCGATCTGCACCATCTGGGCGACGTCTTCCCGGGAGAAATGTTTTCGGTACTGGAAGAACCGGTAACGAATGGACTCTGGTGACTGATGTTCGTGGAATGAACGGTGGGCCGGCTCATCTTCCGCCAGCACCGGGCGGATAATGACTCGCCGACCGGATTTTGGCAGCACAATCCACTCTTCCAGCTCCCTCGGGTATGGCTGGATGATCGGTTTGCCCCGGCGGTCATCCAGATCAATGGCAATGTTTACCGCCACCGCCCCCTGCTCATTGAACAGCAGTGGCGCAATCTCCAGGCCCCGAATCTCCGGGATGTCGATGACAATCTGGGACAGGGTGACCAATGTCTCCGACACGGCACGAATGTCTTCCTCAGGCTTGAGGCTGTGCTCCTTCAACAGTTTGTACATGTAGGTGCGGCGCAGCAGCTCGCGGGCCAGCACCATGTTCAGCGGCGGCAAGGCAATTTGCCGGTCGGTCATGATGTTGATCTGAGCCCCCGCTGCACCGCACACCACCAGCGGGCCGAACAAGTTGTCCCGAGTGATCCCCACGCTGAATTCAATGCCACCCACATGCTGATACGAACGCTGCACGGCAAAACCGAGAAATCCGCTGCGGGGGAAGTGCTCCCTGTACTCATCCATCAGGAAGCGGCAGCTATCGATAATGGCTTGCTCACTGTTGAGCTTTTTGACCGTGCCTTTGTAACGGCGCTGGGTAGGGCTCAGGTCCAGAAACGGAAAGCAGCCCTGTTCATGCACCACCGTAATATCAATGGGCCGGCGCTCCACCGCAAACACCTCAAGCACTTCTTCGACATCGTCACAGTAAACGGTGTCGATGGTGTTGATGCCATAATCACAGATCACCCGCCGGGCTTCGCGGTTGGACAGATGCCTCCGGCCATCGCTCAGTGCCCGGGCCACGAGTTTCCGGGTATTGGCACGGTCGGCGAAATGGTCGGTGAAGGATTCCGGTGTTTCTGTCAGCAGTCTCTGCACCCGCTGGTGACGAACGTGCTGCATAAAGGCCATGACCGCCTTCTCCGGATTGAAGAACGACGGCAGGCCGGCACGATAAAATTCTTCACGGGAATCCATCACCGTGCTCTGCCCCAGCCAGCAGGTGAAAATGTTCAGCCGTGTGCCCTTGGAAGCCTGCACCACCGCATCGGCAATCTGCAGGCTGTCCTCGATCAGGGTTGGCGCATACATCACCAACACGTTGGCCACGTTCGGGTCTTTGGCGAGAATCTTGATCGCCTTGCCATAAAGTTCTGGCGTGGCGTCGTAGTTGAGGTCGATCGGGTTTTTCCGGGTCCAGTAGGCCGGCAGCAGCTCCGCCAGGGCATCAACGGACTGCTCCGACAGTTCCGCCAGTTCGCCGCCCAGGTCGGCCAACCGGTCCACCGCCAGCACACCGGGGCCAACCCCGTTGGCCATGATCGCCAACGATTCGCGCCGCAGCGGGCGCATTCGGGTCAGGGTTTCCAGGGCATCAAACATCTGGCCCAGGCCGTCCACCCGCAACACACCGGCTCTCTGCAGCATGGCATCGTAAATCGGGTCACTGCGCTTGATGCCGGCCGGTAACTCATGGGCGAACCACTCCGACTCCGGCACCCGACCGGATTTCACCGCAATGACCGGTTTGGTCCGGGAGGCTACCCGTACCGCCGACATAAAGCGGCGGGGATTGGGAATATTTTCGATGTGCAAAAGGATGGCGCGGGTCTGGGTGTCCTGGGCCAGGTAATCGATCAGGTCGTCGTGATCAATGTCCATGCCGTCGCCCAGTGTCAGGAAGTAGGAAAACCCGACACCCCGGGCAAAAGCCCAGTCAATCACCGAACTGGCAATGGTGCCGGACTGCCCCACAAACGCCACCCGTCCGGGAATGGCGCCCATGTGTGCATAGGTGGCGTTAAGATGACGTGCCGGCACCATCAGGCCGATGGTATTGGGCCCCAATACCCGAATGCCGGTTTCCCGGGCCGCGTCCCGCACCGAATACATCAACGGCTGCCCGGTTTTACTGTGGGTACGTGACATACCGCCGGTCATCACAATGGCGGTACGCACACCACATTCGCCGAGCTTTCGAATCATTTTTGGCACAGTATCCGGTGGCGTACAGATAATGGCCAGGTCCGGGCTAAAATCCAGTTTCGAGACCTTCTTGACGCAAGGAACCCCGTGCACGTTGTCGTAGTCGGTCTGGTTGACCACTACCAGGCGGCCCGGATAGCCGCCACCCAGCAGGTTCCGGAGTACCATACCACCGAGGTTCTCGGCCCGTTCGGAAGCACCAATCACAGCAATGGATTCAGGATTGAACAGGCTTTCCAGATAGCGGGTACTCAAGGTGACTCTCCCTGACCATGGGCGACGAAGATATGGATAAGAATCTCAATAAAACAGGATACTTATCAATTTATAACTTATCTTAGATGGGTATTTCCTGATGTACATCCGGTATCACAACCATTAGACCAAAGAAATACGACAAACTTCGGTTTTCCCTGATAACATGGCCTGAAAAATAAGCATATTCGGGTTCAGGCTAGACGTATGACCACGGCATTTTTTTCCCACGATGACTGCATGAAGCACAATATGGGCCCGGAGCACCCGGAATGCCCTGAGCGAATCTCCACCATACTCGCGTATCTGGCAGACACTCACCTGGAACGGGATCTGGACTGGGTTCGACCAGAAGAAATTACCCGTGACCAGCTGTTAACGGTGCACCCCGAGACTTACCTTCAACAGCTGGATATGATGCAGCCTACCCGGGGCCGGGTGTTTACCGATCCGGACACCGCCATGATGCCGGATACCCTGCGCGCCGCCCGATTGGCCGCCGGCGGCAATATCCAGGCGGTCGATATGGTGATGAGCAGTCAGGTGACCAACGCGTTTGTCTGCGCCCGCCCACCCGGGCACCATGCCGAGCGCTCCAAATCCATGGGGTTCTGCTTCTATAACAACGTGGCACTGGCGGCCATGCGCGCCCTCACCTTCCACCACCTGGAACGGGTTGCGATCGTTGATTTCGATGTGCATCAGGGCAACGGCACGGTAGACATCGTCAGCGGAGACGAACGCATACTGATGTGCTCCAGCTTCCAGCATCCGTTCTATCCGCACTCCCATGTGCATCGCCAGGCGGACAACATTATCAATGCGCCGATCGAGGCCAACTGCTCAGCTCTGGACTACCGTAAAGCGGTGGAAGCAGCGTGGCTTAAGAAATTGCAGGATTTCCGCCCGCAGCTGGTACTGATTTCCGCCGGCTTTGACGGCCACAAACTCGACCCGATGGCAGAACTGAATCTGGAAGTGGACGACTATCGCTGGTTGACGGAAATGCTGATCAGCGTGGCCCATGACCACGCAAATGACCGGATTGTGTCAACTCTGGAGGGGGGATATCACCTGAAAGCGCTGGCCGAAAGCGTCACCGCCCACCTGGACCTGCTCAGCACGGTTTACTGAGAAGTCCCGCTCCATTCAGCCCGAGAAATCCATACCCGGGCCGTTCGCCTGCTGTAACTCCGGGCGCTCGCCCTGCCGTTGCAAGCGAATGGTGGTACGGCGATTATCCGCATGCCGGCGGGAAACCGGGAACTGGTCACCGTGCCCACGCACAATCAGAAGGTCATCATCGATACCGCGGGATCGCAGATAGTCCGCCACCACATTCGCCCGATCTTCGGACAGCGCCCGGTTATCGATGCGGCTGCCAACACTGTCTGAATGGCCGTCCACAAATATCCGCTCAACGGTGGAATCCGCCATTACGTAGGTCACGATGTTATCCAGCAGCTGCCTGTCGGTATCAGACAGGCTGGTACTGCCGCTGACAAACGGCACTCGGGAACGACGAATCTGGTCGTAGTTCACCGGCAGCAGGCTGGATACGCACTCCCGGTAGCCCGAGTACGGGCCTGAGAAATTAACGTTGGAAAGTTGAACCCGCACGGGCCGGTCATCATAACGGGCAGCTCGTGTGACGGTCGGGCGCATCCCCTGCAACAAACCCTGAGTCATCAGGGTTGCCTCACGACTGCTGACCGTGACCGCCCTGGGCTGGTCTGAGACCGTTACCGAGCCGATGGCCCGGGGCGCCACGCCAGGACGCCAGGCTGGCGCTTCCACCACTAGCTGGCCGCGACCGGGGCGCATCACCGGGATCTCGGATTCCAGATAGAAACTCAACGCTTCGCCGGCCCGATGGCGGAAAACCGCCCTGCCGTATCCCGGTACCTCGTGTACCAGAGAACACTCAAACACAGATTCCGACAGGTACCACTGGCTGTTCTCAATGCCGGCACCGTAGCTTGTCGCCAAAACAGGCGTAGCCGCCACTGCAAACAAAGCCGACACGCCTGCAGCTGCCAGCTTTTGATGAAGTATATGGCGAAGCGAATAAGTCATTGTGAGAGCGCCTCGAAAACCGGGTCTGTTTTCAACATGACTGTTTAACGGCGATCAAAATGATTACTTGAGCCACAAAGGGACTGGAATAGCAAAAACATTCCCATCCGCCTTCTGATATAATCCGCAAAATTTTTTGGCTGCTTTGCGGATACCATCATGACCAGAACACTCACCATCACCCGACCCGACGACTGGCACCTGCACGTGCGCGACGGTGCTGTGCTGAACAGCGTGGTGCCGGCCACGGCCGCCTGCTTTGGCCGGGCAATCATCATGCCGAATCTGGTGCCACCGGTAACCGATGCGGCCGCCGCCATGGCTTATCGTGAGCGTATTCGGGCAGCTGCCGGCAGCACCAGCTTTGAACCGCTGATGACACTGTACCTGACGGAAAGTATGACCCCCGAAACCATTCGGGAAGCCAAGGCCGCCGGTGTTGTCGCTGCCAAACTCTACCCCGCGGGCGCCACCACCAATTCCGAGTCCGGCGTTACCGATATCCGCAATATTTACCCGGTTCTTGAAGCCATGGCTGAGTGCGGCATGCTGCTTTTGGTTCACGGCGAAGTGACGGACGCCGACATTGATATCTTCGACCGGGAAAAAGTGTTTCTTGATCGGGTCCTGAGCCCAACCATCGAGGCCTTCCCGACCCTGAAAGTGGTGCTGGAGCACATCACCACGGCGGATTCCGCCGAGTTTGTGCGCGCCCATACCGGCGGCAACCTGGCCGCCACCGTGACGCCACAGCACCTGATGTACAACCGGAATCATATGCTGGTGGGCGGTATCCGCCCCCACCTGTATTGCCTGCCGATCCTGAAACGGAACAAGCATCAGCTGGCGCTGCGCGAAGCGGTTGCCAGCGGCGATCCTCGGTTCTTCCTGGGCACCGATTCCGCACCCCACGCCCGCGACAAAAAGGAAGCCGCCTGCGGCTGCGCCGGTTGCTACTCTGCCTACGGCGCCATTGGCCTGTACGCAGACGTCTTTGAGGAACTCGGCATTCTCGACAAACTGGAAGCCTTTGCCAGCTTCAACGGCGCCGACTTTTACGGCCTGCCACGAAACACCGATACCATTACCCTGGTACGTGAGCCCTGGACCATGCCAGAGCAACTGCCGTTGGCCGACGGTAATATCGTACCCTTGAAGGCCGGTGAAACCGTTCACTGGCGCATGGCGTAACTCATTATTCATTCATAACACGAACATCGGAGTTCGAGTGTCAGAAGAAAACAAGCCGCCACATCCTATGTCCCAACGCTTCCGTGGCTTCCTGCCGGTGGTTGTCGATGTTGAAACCGCCGGTTTCAATCCGGAGCGAGACGCCCTACTGGAAATTGCCGCCGTCATACTGACCATGGACGACGATGGCTTGCTGCGCCGGGGGGAAACCCACGTGCAGCAGATTGACCCCTTCGAAGGCGCCAACCTGGAACAGTCTGCCCTGGACTTCACCGGCATCGACCCCTGGAACCCGGAACGTGAGGCAGTCCCAGAGCGGGAAGGCCTGAGCGAAATATTCTCCCCGATCCGCAAGGCGGTGAAAGCCCACGACTGCAAGCGTGCGGTTCTGGTCGGCCACAACGCCACCTTTGACCACAACTTTGTGTTTGCGGCTGCCTTGCGGGCCGACATCAAACGCAACCCGTTCCACCCGTTCTCCACCTTTGACACAGCAACTCTGGCTGGCCTGGCCTATGGCCATACGGTGCTGGCACAGGCCTGTAAACTGGCGGGCATCCCTTTCAGCAACAAGGAAGCCCACTCCGCAGCCTACGATGCAGAAAAAACCGCTGACCTGTTCTGCGGCATCGTGAACCGCTGGAAAGAGCTGGGCGGTTTTCCGCCGCCGCTCATTGAGCCAGAGGAAGAAGCGACAAGCTGATAACCGCAAGAATCAAAAAAACCCGCCGAAGCGGGTTTTTTCTTACCTGGAGACAGCTTACCAGTAGATACCTCGCATAATGGCCGCGAACGCCACCTGCTCGGTCGACACCTTGGGCTTTTCACCAGACTTGCTACCAGCGGCAGACGGAGAATCCGGGAACATCCGGTAACCGGTGTTCATGATAATCTCACCCATCTTCGGCGCCAGGGCGTGCAGAACCTGGGCAAAGACACCCAGGCGAGTAGCAATACGCTTCGGCCGGTAAACGATGGCATCCGCCACCATCTGCGCAGCTTCATCCGGTGACAGCGTGGGTACCGAATCGTAAATCTTGGTCGGCGCAATCATCGGCGTTTTCACCAACGGCATGTTGATGGTGGTGAACGTCAGATTACGGTCAGACCACTCCGCCGCCGCACACCGGCTGAAGGCATCCAGCGCTGACTTCGACGCCACATAGGCCGAGAAACGTGGTGCGTTGGTCAGTACCCCAATGGACGAGATATTCACCACATGGCCACGGCGGCGCTCCAGCATGGCCGGCGCAAAGCCCATGATCAGGCGCACAGAACCGAAGTAGTTCAGCTGCATGGTGCGCTCGAAATCGTGGAAACGGTCAAACGACAAGGACAGCGAGCGTCGAATAGACCGGCCGGCATTGTTCACCAGTACGTCTACATGGCCGTGATTATCCAAAACCGTCTTTACAAAGCGATCACAGTCTTCCATGTCGGAAAAATCGCACTGGTACGCGTGGATATTACCGCCACGGGCTTCCAGATCGGCTGCCACTTCGTCCAGGGTTTCCTTGGTGCGGGCGCCAATCACCAGGATTGCACCGGCTTCCGCCAGTTTCTGGGCAGTTGCCAGGCCAATACCGGAAGTGGCACCGGTGACAACACACACCTTGCCTTCCACTGTTCCCTTCAGGGTGCGGTCCTTGAACAGATCCGGGTCCAGGTTACGCTCCCAGTAGTCCCAGATCACAGGCGCATAGCTTGGCAGGCGCGGCACGTCGATGCCGGTGCCTTTCAGCGCCCTTTCAGTTTCACGGGCATCGAAACGGGTCGGATAGTTGATGAACGACATTACCGACGGCGGAATGCCCATATCATCCAGAACGGCACTGGCGATGCGCTTAACCGGTGGCAAATTCTTGATGCTCTGGCGAATGAACGGGGGAATAAAGCCAAACATCCGGGAATCAATACGCATCCCCATTTTGGGAGCGTGGCCCGCCTCGCTGAAGATATTGAGGATTTCACCCACTTTATAGGGATCAGAGTCCACCAGATGGAAACACTTGCCGTCTTCCCCTTCGAGATGGGCAATGTGATCCATGGCGTTCACCACGAAATCGACCGGCACAATGTTCAGGCGGCCGCCTTCAATACCAATGGTGGGAACCCATTGCGGCAAGGCATGGCGAATCTTCTGGATCATCTTGAAGAAGTAGTAAGGGCCGTCAACCTTGTCCATCTCGCCGGTTTCGGAATGGCCAATCACCATGCCGGGGCGATAGATACGGAACGGCACCTTGCACTCATCCCGCACCACTTTTTCGGACTCATGCTTGGTGCGCAGATAGGGGTGGTCCAGCTTCTCGGCTTCCTCAAACATGTCTTCCCGGAAGGTGCCCTTGAACAGGCCTGCCGCCGCTATGGATGACACATGGTGGAAGTGCTTGGCCGCCATGGCCTCAGCCGCCTGAACCGCCGCCCGGGTGCCCTCGATGTTGGTGGCCGCCTGGGACTCTTCATCGGCGCCCATGTCATAGACCGCCGCCAGATGGAAAAAGTGATCGACATTTCCCTTGAGGGATTTCAGGGTCTTGGCGTCGATTCCGAGGTTCTTGCTGGTCAGATCACCAATGACCGCCTTTACCCGGGACTCATCCACACCCCACCGCTCGCGCAGTTTTTCGAGTTTGCCCTGGGACTGTTCACGTACCAGAACATACACCGTACCGCCTCGGGCGAGCAGCTTTTCAACCAGAAAGCGGCCGATAAACCCGGTACCGCCTGTCAGGAAATAATTCATAGGTACTCCATCCTGCCTGTTGCTCTGTTGTTGTCATTACACCAGCACGAGTAAGACTAAAGTCTTACCTGCATTCCATTGGCCGGCATTGTACTTAATTGCAACTTTCATGTATCGAACTTTTTTAGAGCTTTTACTCTGTAACCCTTTGTTTTTGTTAGAGCCTTTACTCTAAAAACCGGCCTTCCGCCTGGTAGAAAATGTCCCTGTTGCCGACACACTGAGTTTGAGATTAGCACAGTAAACACCTGCTGCGAGCCTTGCGACCACAATTACCGATGGGCAATGCAAGGCTCGCCCGGCAATGCGATAATCGGGAACTTACCGCGCCAGACGGCGTCACTAACTAGCCACGATCCTGAGAGTTACCAGACCAGCATGCAAAACGACAGCCCCAATACCGAACGCTACATTGCCATCGCCCGCGCCTGCCTGAAGGCCATCAACGACACCGCCGCTAACAGTGGTAGTCGGGAGGAGAAGATCCAGGCGGTCTATCAGGCGATCGACAAAGCTTTCCAGGCGGAGTTTTCCGAATATCGGCAATCCGTTGCGATCATGGCGACCGTACTTGAACGTATCGCTTCGGGCGAACTGGACGCCGACAAAGCCGCCAGCCTTGCCCGCAAAACCCTGGACCAGCAACCCGCTGGCACCCAATCCGGGATCATGCACTGAGCAAAACCCCCACTTTGACCGGACAGAAGAGGCACCATGACAGCTGACCGCCCCGTGTTCCAGAACCTGTACCGTTTCCAGTTTGTTTTGTTATTTTTACTTGGCAGTGTGCTGCTCAGCCCTCTGGCTGTTGCCGGCGCATCGCCGACCAAAAGCCCCAACGACCCTAACGAATACCGGTTTCTGGAACTGGACAACGGCCTGCGGGTGATTCTGGCCTCAGACCCCGAAGCCGACAAAGCAGCCGCCTCAATGAATGTCGCCGTTGGCAGCGGCAACGACCCCGCCGACCGCGAGGGTCTGGCACATTTCCTGGAACATATGCTGTTCCTGGGAACCGAGAAGTATCCGGACCCGGGCGAGTACCAGCAGTTCATTCGCAGCCATGGCGGCAGTCATAACGCCTTTACCGCATTTGCCGACACCAACTATTTTTTTGATGTCGAGGCAGAATTCCTTGAGCCGGCCCTTGACCGCTTCGCCCAGCAGTTCTCCCACCCGCTGTTCACACCGGAGCTGGTCGACCGGGAACGTAACGCTGTGCACTCGGAGTACACCGCCAAACTCAAGGAAGATGGCCGCCGGTTCCTGTCTGTTCTGAAGGCCGGGGGCAACCCCGATCACGCCTTCAATCAGTTTGCCGTCGGTAACCTGACAACCCTGGAAAACACTGAAGAGAACCCCCTGAGACCAGACCTGATCCAGTTCTGGCAGGACCAGTATTCCGCCAACATCATGACACTGGCAGTTTACGGCCCGCAGCCCCTCGACCAGTTAGAGCAGATGGTCCGGGAACGCTTTATCGCCATCGAAAACCGAAACCTGAAGGCCAAGACACACCCACAGCCGCTGTACGTTGAGAGCAGATTGCCCGAACGCATCACTGCTGAAAGCCTGCGAGATTCCCGCAGCATGACGCTGTCGTTCCCGATCCCATCGCAGCGGGACAATTACCGGACCAAACCGGCATCCTATGTGGCCAATCTGCTTGGCCACGAGGGCCCCGGCAGCCTGTTTGACACCCTCAAACAGGCGGGCCTGGTGGAGTCGTTGTCCGCCGGGCTGGGGATGGATACCGGGGATCATGCCACGCTGGACATCCGTATGTCTCTCACGCGCGAAGGCCTCGAACGGCAGGACGAGATCATCGCGCTGGCGTTTCGGTACATCGATAAGGTCCGGCAATCCGGAGTCAACGAAGACCGCTTCGAGGAAATGAAACAGCTTGCGGTGATTGACTTCCGGTTTCGCGAGCGCAGTGAGCCGATGCGCGAAGCCATGCGCCTATCCAGCCTTTTACGGGACTATCCACCGGAAGATCTGTTGAGCGCGCCCTGGCTGATGGATCGTTACGCTCCGGAACAGTACAAAGCGCTTCTGGAACGCCTGACGCCCGATAACCTCAAAGTCTGGGTGTCTGCCCCCAACCAGAATTTCGAAGCGCCGCAGTTTACGCAGTGGTATCAGACACCCTGGCAGAGAGCGCCGCTCAGCGTCGAAAGTGAGGTAGAGTCCACGCTGGCTGAGCGCCTGGCCCTGCCCGCCGCCAATCCGTTTGTTCCGGAAAACCTGGAGCTGGTACCCGGAAACACCATGGCCCAGCCAGTGCTGCTGGACGAACTGGATGGTCTGGCTGTCTGGTACGCCAGGGACACCCAGTTCAACACGCCCAAAGCCAACGTGTTTATCAGCCTGCGCACTCCGCAGGCGAGATCCTCCGCCCGCAACGAGGTGCTAACCCAATTGCTGGTGGACGCCATCGATACCAACCTGAACGCCTGGGCCTATTCTGCGCGGCTGGCCGGGCTGGACTACAGCATTTACCCACATCTTCGGGGTGTGACCATCCGGGTGGGTGGCTATAACGACAAGCTCTACAAGTTGGTGAACCGGATTCTGCTGGAATTTGCGGATCCGAAGTTTACTGAGCAGCGTTTCGACGTTGCCCGGCAGAGACTGATCGATGGTCTTGAGAACAAAGCCAAAGACCGGCCGGTTCAGCAAACCTCGGAATTCATTCAAACGGCCCTCATCGATGGCACCTTTCCGGTACCGGATAAACTCGCTGCCGCGCGTGAAGTCACCCTGAACGAACTGGAAGCCTTTGGCGCCCGCCTGGTTGCACAAACAGACCCGGTAATGCTGGCCCACGGCAACCTGACGGAGGCAACGACACTGAATATGGCACGGCAGGTTCAGGCCATGGTATTGAACAATCGGGAGCGCACCACGGTAGACCGCTCGCGCATGCGCCAGCTGCCGCAGGGTCAAACCCTGGCGACGCTGACTCTGGAACACCCGGATACCGGCTATACGCTGTACTTGCAGGGGCGCGACACCTCCTATGAGGAGCGGGCAAGGTTCCGCCTGCTGGCGCAGATTCTGAGCAGCCCCTTCTATGAGGACATCCGTACCAACCGCCAGCTGGGCTACATCGTTTACGCCACCGCTTTCGAGATACTGGAAACACCGGCCCTGGGGCTGGTTGTGCAATCTCCGGAAGCAACGGCTGAAGCCATTGACCAGGCGGTGATGGAATTCGCTGAAGGGTACGCAGACCGCCT
This sequence comes from Marinobacter sp. GH_1, assembly GCF_048595985.1. Lineage (NCBI taxonomy): Bacteria > Pseudomonadati > Pseudomonadota > Gammaproteobacteria > Pseudomonadales > Marinobacteraceae > Marinobacter > Marinobacter sp. GH_1. Next base: position 2,683,022 of record NZ_CP184460.1, read on the forward strand.
GGCAGAGTTAACGTCCGAGCGACTGGCTCGGGAGAAACAAGCGGTGATCAGCCAGTTGCTTCAGCGAGACCGGCAGTTAGGTGAGGTGTCGGGCCGTTACTGGCGGGAAATCGACCGGGGGAACACCGCCTTCGACAGCCGGGAGCGCCTGGCGGAGGCCATTCAAAAAGTCACCCTGGATCAGCTGAAAACGACCTTCCGCAACGCCATGATAGAGCGCCAAAGGGCACTGCTGGTGGTTACGGGCGATGATGGCGAGAACAGCCGGTCCGTTCTTGACCGACTGCGCCAGCGGGATGCCGTGCCAGCCCGAGTAGAACGCTAACGTTCGCCAACCATACGCCGGAAGCGCTGCCAGTCTTCCGGCTCGTCCACATCCCAGCGGGGTTCCAGCAGGTAAACGCTGAGCCCCGCAGCATCCATCCTCTGCAGGGTTTGCTGCATAACATCTGGCGTACCCCAGGCAATACCTTCCAGCGCACCGGGCGCCAGCCTGCGAGCACCGATTAACACATAACCACCATCATCCGACGGGCCCAGCACCACATCGTAATGCTCCAGAGCCGCTACCGCGGAGCGCACATAACCGGGGTCTACTGAAGGACAATCACTGCCAATCACCACGGCCCGGTGATGAGATGCAATACCCTGGCCCAACGCCCTGGCCATTCGCTCCCCCAGATCGCCACCTTGCTGAAAAGACTGGGGCAATTTGGCTGCTTCGATATTGGCCAGCAAGGGAGCAGCTTCTTCAGGCGGCTGATCCAACGGACGATCCCACCAGAAGCTGACGTCATAGCCCGTGGCACACAGATTATCCAGTACCTCCAGACTCAGGGTGATATGAGCCTGTAGCGCGCCCTCAATACCGAGGGCCGGAATTAACCGGGTTTTGACCCGGCCCGCCTGCGGCCATTTGGCAAACTGCATGAGAATCGCCGGTGAATGATCAGTGTCTTGCATGGCGCACGTTCCTCCGCCAAAGGGCCGCCAGGGATTCGGGGCTGTCACCCCGCCAATAACGCCAACGCAGGCGCCACATCAGCACAATTGTGGGCCACACACCGCCCTGCTCCCAGCGCCGGCTGTCGGTAATCACCGGCGACGAAATACAGTAAGGGCGTGCCACCAGTTTCAGGCGTTTGGACAACTCCACGTCTTCCATCAACGGCATGGCGCGATAGCCACCCAACGCTTCGAACACGTCCCGACGCACGAAAATACCCTGATCTCCAGTGCACACGCCGGTGAGCCGGGAGCGCCAGTTCATAAACCAGGCAATCACCGAAAACATGACGTGCCGGCCGCTCAGGCGAACGTCAAATCGCCCCCAGGGGCGACCAAGGCGTTGGCTTTCACTTAACTGTTCGAGGGCATCGGGGGGAAGGCGCGTATCCGCATGCAGGAACAAAATCAGGTCGCCACGGGCAGCGGCAGCGCCCGCGTTCATTTGCACTGCCCGCCCAGGTTCCGATACCAGCAACCGGTCACACAACGGGCGCGACAGGTCAGCCGTGTTATCCGGGCTGCCGCCGTCTACCACAATCACTTCGTGACCGGCCTGGCGGATGGGCTGTAGCCTCTGCAAAGATTCTTCAATACCGGCCGCCTCCCGCCACACGGGCACGACCACGCTCAAAGACAAAGCAATCCGGGAATTGGCATCCATAAAAGCGACAGACCAAGAGAACAAGGCCCAACCATAACCGGACACCCCTTGAGCCACAAGCCCTTGCCGGCTATCATACCGCCTCTTCTGAAATGCCCCCGTAGCTCATCTGGATAGAGCGTCCCCCTCCTAAGGGGTTTCAATCACCCTACTCCAGCCCCCTTGCACGTATTACCAAATAGCAAAACCGCCCTGTAGCCCTTTATTCCCAAGGGATTTCAAACCATACTGTTGCTATGTGGGCATACGTGATCCTACGCCGTTACACGCCACCAGCGTTACACAGGCGTTACACGTTGCTCGTACACAGGCGTTACAGGGGCTGAAAAATGGCGAACAAAGCAAAATTTACTGACAAATTTATCCGCGACCTAGCACCACAGAGCACCCGTGTGAGGGTATGGGATACCGAAAACCCTTACCTAGTGCTGGACGTCCTACCCACCGGCAAGAAGGTTTTTAGAGCCTACTACCGGCGAGCAGGTAAGCCAGCCTACAGCACTATAGATGCATACGGCGCTATCACCCTAAAGGAAGCCCGTGATGCAGTGCTAAAGATACGCTCCCAAGCCCGTGAGGGTATTTGCCCGGTTGAAGAACGCCGTAAAGCAAAAGAGAAGGCAGAAGAGAAACGTAAAATAGAAGACAACCACCGGGAGCTAGTGTTACGAACATTCCTGGAAGAAGTGTATATCCCAGATGCAAAACGCAGAGGGCTGAAGACTACTGACAAAACTGAGCAGATGGTTAAAACCCATTTTGCAGATTTCCTAGATCACCGGATTGACCAGATCACTCCGAAGATGATTGAGAAGTGGCAAGCCGACACACTGGCTAAAGGATTGAAACCTACTTCAATCAACAGAGCGCTGAACCCGCTTAGGGCGATCATGAGTATTGCGGTTGATAAAGAATATCTAGAAGCCCATCCCCTGAAACGCTGCAAGAACCTAGACACCAAAGATACGCCCGGTAACCGATACCTGTTGCCCGAAGAAGAAAAGCGGTTGCGGGAGACTTTAGAAGTACGGAATAAGCTAAAGCTGAAACAACTCGCCCCCGGTGATAACAGGCTATACGGCGATCACATAATGCCGATTGTTTTGGTGGCGCTGAATACGGGTATGCGTCGGGGCGAGATATTCCAGTTACGCTGGGAGAATGTCAGCTTCCACGACAACCTGATTACTGTTACGGCGGAAACCGCTAAGTCTTCACGGAAGCGTTACATCAATATGAACAAGGAAACCCAACGGGTGCTGAAAGATTGGCACAAGCATAGCACCCGTGAGGGATTGGTATTCCCTAATCCGGAAACCGGCAAACCCTTGGTAGAAATAAAAAGTATGTGGAGCACTATCCTGAAGGATGCGGGGGTTAAAAACTTTAGATTCCACGACTTGCGCCATACATTCGCCAGCAAGCTCGTTATGAAGGGCGCTCCGCTTTACATGGTACAAAAGCTCCTGGGACACAGCACCATAGAGATGACCATGCGCTACGCTCACCTTTCACCAGACAGCACGGCGCAAGCTGTAGCTCTGCTAGACTGAGGAATCGCTATGCAGCCTAAAAGCCTGAAAGAGTACTTTGATAATATCTACAGTAGTAAGTTAAACCTACTGACAATACCTGTTATCGACTTAGAAAAAGATCAGGAGTTTGAAAAGCCGTTGCTGTCCTGTATGGGTAGGGACATTGATCTAAAGACTAAAGCCACTACCCGAAAGGCTGTGAAATGGTTTTTACGAGAGGTGTCTGATAAGTATTACAAGTGCCAACTTGGACACTGTGATTCCGATTGCCTATGCAAGCGCTCACGGTCTGGTGAAAATGCGTACTGGCGCTTCTTTGACATAGCAGAGCATCCGCGATATAACCAGCTTGAAATGGAAGTCCGGCGGGAACTCTTTTATAAACAAACCGGGATTCTTTTGGAAGGCAATGGGTACGAGCAAATAGTTGAATTTTCACGCGATGATAAAAACCGATCTGCATTAAAAGATATCAATGAAAGGGCTTCAGAATACCTTGTAGACCAACTTCTTGTAGATTATGCCTACATGGAAACGGAAGGGTATCAAGCCGCAAAGTTTAACTTGACCAAAATTGAATATGAAGAACTGACAATCATCGCTAAGAAAAGACATAGCAGGAAACAGCCTATCAGTTATGAGTTACAGGCTTTTCTTGTGGAAAACATAAATGAGAAGAAGCTAAAAGGTGGAGATTCTGCCAACCCGCGTATCGGTAACGGCTCTATAGACTACCGGATAATATACATGATCAAGGAAAGGGCCGAAGCGGAAGGGTTAGATTACAGAAAGCTGGAAAACAAACACCCGGTAATCCAGCAAGTGTGTGATGAGATTAACCACTGGGGGTATTTTAAAGCGGTTAACCCTGTTGTACGCGGAAAAGATGTACCGAAGGACTGCACCATCAAAGCTGTACGTGAGCGCTACCTTGCCAAACACCCAACGTAACCACCGGGGGCTAAGTCAGGCTAGCGCCGCCTCAGACGATCTGTACGGCGCTTTTACCCCCTACCCTATACCAACCTCCGCCCCGAACCTGTAAACCGACCTGTAAGCGCCCGTTGGGTTGGCTAGGGAATGCCCGTACCAGTGTAAGGCAAACCCGCTAATACCAGTCCTTACAGCGACTCACCCGGAATTATGTAACGCCTGTGTAACCTTGTCGCTGATTTCCAGTAGTTCCCCGTCCTGTAGCAGCGCCCCTTTCTCAATGAGATTTTTCACTGCTTCGTAGGCGCGTTGCTGGCTAACGCCTTCCTCCCGCAACCTGCTTCTCAGCTCATCACCTGTAATTGCCAACTCCTCATCAACAATCGCAATAGCCTTTTTCTGGTTGCGCCCGGTAATCTTTATCTGGTCTGCACAATCTTTAAAATCACTCATCTCGCTTTCTCCATCGTTTATTGCTACGCCATAGGAAACAGGGTCACCGTCTTCATCAAATCCTAATTCCACGCTTTCAATATGGAACAATTCATTAAACAGTTTGCCGGTACTGTTGTTCTTTAACTTGGTACACTCAACGCTAATAAACTCGGTCTTCGGTTGTTTCTTTACAATATATTCAGCATCCAATGCCGCATATAGAACACTACTCCCCCGCGCCCGGTCTTTGTCCTTATGCCCTGTGTGATGAACAAACATAACGCAGCAATCAAGACGATCACGCAGCATACGCAGCCCATCGAAAAACTTATTCATATCGCCAGTGCTGTTTTCATCCCCACCACCGAAACAGGTGGCAAGCGTGTCAAGAATTATCAACCGGGGGCTTAGACCACAATCAACAATCTCATCAACAAAAGCTTCCACGTTTTTAGGGTTAGACATATCTTCGGGACTGGGGAGCATATACAACGGCGCTGAGTCGTTTATATCGTGGTGCTGGCGGTAAGCATGGGAACGCATACTGATACCACCGTCGTCCTCGCCAGCGACATATAAAACGTCACCTGGAGCCTTTACCAAATGACCGCAATAATCAGCGCCCGTGGCTACAGAAAAGGCAATATCTAAAGCAATAAACGACTTACCAGTAAATGAGTCACCATATATCCCACAAATACCCGCTCTTGGAAGAAACCCTTTAACAAGCCAGTTGATATTAAGCTTTACTTCTCGCGCTGGATTACCTAAATTAATAAAGCGGTTATCTTCTTTACTGCCTTTAGCCGACACGGCTTTGCCAGCCATCGAGGTCGTGTCGGTTGTTTTTAAGAACTCCAGCGTTACCGGCTGCTTAATACAACCCTTTTCAAACCCGCTATTTATATTCCGCTTTATTTCCGATGCTGGTAACGGTTCTTCCTGATTCTCAGCCGCCTCCGTTAACGCCTGCAATACTTTTTGTTTACCTAGTAGACCAGCTTTAACCCATTCCGCGATGATACCGCTTTGGGAGAATATGGTTGTTTTACGCCCTTTACCTTGTGCGGCTGGTTGCAGCTCAATGACTTCGCAGCATTGCTCTAGCTGTGCCTGTGCTCGCCGCTTGTACCCTTTCCATTCCTCTGGTGAAACGGAATCTCTCGGTATCTTGCTGGTGTGTGCTGGTTCATCTTCTGAGTCTTCAGCTTTAAGTCTTTTTGAGAATTTTTGTATCGCCTGATTTTGGACATGGTTAATCTCCTTCGGTGTGCCCTTTAAATGCTTGCCGGTAAACGTGACGTATTGACCACCATCAAACAGATCAAACGAAGGGCCAGCATCGGCCTTGAGATCGTCATGGTTGTCGTAGATGCAGTTAACCCCCACCACCGGGAGCTTACCTTTGCAAAGGATGTGGAGACCGTTACCGCTGGGAGAGTATTCGGTGTAGCTGTTACAGCTATCGACGACTTCTTGCGCTACCGGGTGTAGCTTGCCGTCAGTGATAGCATTATCAATGTCTATGCAAACAACGCCTTGACCGGTTACGAAACCTAATTCAGCGCCCGTGGTTTTCGCCGTTTGATAATCAACTAATAGGGAATCAGAAGTGAATTCGCTGTTATATCTATCTTTGGTTCGTGGCGTTCCATCCGAATAGATGGGGCGCTTGCGACCCTTTACTAACTTCCAGTTAAGCCATCGCTGTTCTGGCTTTATGGTTTCGATTGACATTACCGCTCCTAGAAATTAAGGAGCTGATGTAAAGCTGTGTTACTGGTTTCGTGTTACTGTTTTGGATCAGCTCTTATGATTATGCTTCGGTTGAAGAAACGTGATGTTCGGCTAATGAACCGACAGATTCAAACTGGTCAATCCACGCATCCAGGTCTTCGCGCTTATACCTTACAGCCCGACCAATCTTGCAGAACTTCGGGCCTCCGCCTTTTACCCTCATCTCGGTAATGGTTTGTTTAGCTAGCCCGATATAGATAGCCGCTTGTTCTGTATTTAACAGCCGTGGTTCCATGATGACTCCTGTTAGTTGCCTTAATCCACGGTGAGCAGTATGTAGCGGTAACAGGGGTGTGAAAATGGGGGCTTAATTGCAGTGAGTACCCCTCAAAACAAAAAGGAGTTTTGCCACACGGTTTTGAAACCGTGTTATGCCCTAAAATTAGCGCCAAAAGCAGCAATCACACGGTTTTGCTCAATCCCTTGTGGCGCAAGGGCTACAGCGCAACCACACGGTTTTACAAAAATACCCCACACGGTTCCTACTTGCTACGCTACCGCCTAACCACACGGTTTTCCGCAAAGTCTTGCGCTGCAAGGGCTACAGAACGATCACACGGTTTTGGCTATTTTTCAGCAACTTCGCTGTAGACCAAGCGCCCGTTGGGATTAAGGGCAACCACACGGTTTTGCTTAATACCACACGGTTTTACCAAAACATTGTGGTCACTTAGCACCACCACACGGTTGTTGCTACCCCCCTTGAGGGGTAGCAACCAAAACCGTGTGGCTACAGTGAAGCGTGTTATTTCTCAGCAAATAAAACGAGATTAGCGCTCCAGATTAGAAATACCCCAACCGGGCGCTATATAAGCGGTTACGTTATGCAGGGTTTAAGGCGCGGATAACCAATCTGCCTGAGGGCGCTCAGAAGATCGCCAGATAAGTTTTAAGGGGTTGGGTAATGGCAATGTACTGGTCAGCCCTGTGTCGTCCTTAAAATCGGTTTAAAAGGTCGTGGCGGTTTAGTTGTAAATTACAAGTACAAGGCGCACGCCCCAAAGCAAAGCCAGCCGTCCAAGAGCTTGCCCTACCAAATGCCTTTCTGAACAGCGATTTAGATTCCATAAGCCATTGTTTTTACGGTCTTTAGGCTAAAGTCCGCCAGCCACTACCGCTATCCATGTAACGACTGTGTAACGCCAGCCCGGAAATGAGGGGTGGTCACCGCGCCTGAGTACCCATTTGTTACGCCCTATATGCGGGGCAAACTGTATTCAACATAAACAACGGCCTCAGGAGGCTTATATGTCAACGCAACTGACAAACCGAGTAGAAGCACTTTTACAGAAATACTATCAGGAACAGGAATTGGTACAACCGAAGATTAGCGCTCTTGAGGCAAAGATTAGAGAGCTTAAAAACGGCGTTCGCGCTGACGGTAATGAACACCGTGAAATCATGAACCAGCTTAAAGAACTTAGCAACCCCAATCAATTTGATGGGAATGGCGTCCGTATTAACCCGGCTCCATACCTAAAGCTGATCAGGCAGATTGAATCCTTGCCGGTAACGAAGTCAACCCCAACGGGTGCTAACAAAGGTAGTAAACACGGTCAGGCTCTTGGAAGACTTCAGGAGATCATTGACGGCGCATTGTTTGAAGATGAACGAGCAAGGGAAGTAGTTCACCAAGTAAAAACAATGGTAGAGAACAAAAGGCTTTCAGTCATGGAAGCAACCATCATTCTAAACCTTTTCCTATATGAACCCGTTGGAAGTAATGGCCGCGCAACCGGTGAAGCTCGTTTGGCTTCCGTTCAATATAATTAATCAGGAGAAACCCGATGACCGTTCAATCAGAAGTAAAGAAAATCAAAACCAAAGTAATCAGCATTAATGAAAAAGCAAAGGAAACCTTTGACAAGCTGGAAGTGGAAACCCGCCAGCAACTTTCGGAAGCCGTCGCCGGATACAGCGTTATTAAAGACAACATCGAAAAGGAAATCGTTAAAGTAGAACAAGCGATTGAAGATTACTTTAAATCAGAACAATTCCTAAGTCTTACACCTGAGCAAATCCAATTTGATGCAGAAGTACGGGCTGAACTTAAACATCATAACCAGTGGATGCCGCCGGAGAATGATTATTGCGTCAACTTTTACGATGTTCGTTGGAACTCTCGCACGGCTGCGGCTGCATTGCGCCAAGACCCTGAAAAGCATATGACCATTACCCCAGTAGCAGCAAGGGACCGAAGGGCGCTACAGGAGATGGTACTGGCTGACGCTGGCGGTGAAGCGGCAAAGCTACTGCCTAAATTGGAAAGCCTGGAAGCGGATAAACGTAAGGTTGAAATTGAAATTGGCAAATTCAACGATCATAACGAATTTTATTCAACTGTCCTTATAGGGGTCAATTATGAGTAACAAACTAAAGCGCAAACAGAAGAAGCAGAAGAAGACAAATCAACCGGAAGACAAAAACTTGGAGAAACACAACCGGGTATTAGCTAATAAGGCTTTTGAGGAAAAGCAAAAGCAACGGTTTAATCAAATCGCTATGCGGAGGTTTCAATAATGAGTGTAACTAAGATCGGTACTAATCAGTTCATGTTTAAAGACATCATCCCTGACGATAGCGTTACAACCGCACCACCAGCACCCGTTGGGAAACCGAATAATAATCAGTCCGATACCGTTAATGAAGCCAGACAGAAAATGGTAGAGCGTCACCGGAATGCATGGAAGAAGGGGCGGAACAATGGCGAAAGCTAATCTGTCTCGCAACTCCAAAGGTCAGTTCGTAACTGGTAATGAGGGTGGCGGTTCAGTAGCACGGGCAAGGGTTACTAGAGATAAAGTTTTAAAGGCGCTAAAGCGTAACAGCATGACAGAGGCCGATTGGCTTGATCGCATGATTCGTCATTCAGGCCAAGATAAAACAGCTAAAGACTTTATCAACAGAACCCTGTTCCCTACCTATAAAGCAGAACAGCAACCCATCAAATTCAATATGCAGGGCGAAACCCTTGTTGAAAAAGCCGAGAACATTCTGGCCGAAGTAGCCAAGGGGAAACTCTCAGTGGAAAACGGGGTGCAACTCCTCCGGGCGCTTAAAGAGCTAGGAAGCCTTATCGAGTTTGAGGAACTGGCGTCCAAGATTGAAAAGCTGGAAGCGCAAATTACCGAAGGGTTTAACAAACTGACAGACACTGAGGACGATGAAGATGATTGGGATTAACGGAGTACTCACCCGCTTTAAAGAGATCGCACCACTGGACGAGCCAGCGTGTACGAAAGAACACCACGAATACAAAAAGGAAACCGTTACAGATGCATTTGCCGTTGAAGAACTGGTTAACATCTTTCAGGACGAAGTGCTTGACCTCTACCCTCGTGAACGGGAATTGCTATTGCTTAATACCCTATATGTTCGTAGAGCAATGGTTCGTTTTATCAACAGTCGTTATTTTGATGATATCAACCTGATTGCACCCGTACACAACAAAGTCCGCGACCTGGAGAGCAAGCTAACACAGGTACAAGAACAACTCCGCCAGCAGGAACAGCGGCTACAGCAACTTGAGCAGGCGGCAACCAAGTGAACAAGGCGACTCTCAGAAGACGGCTAGCGGACATGGAAGGCCGCGCCACTACCCTAGCCCGGAAAGCGGATTCTAAGCGGGCTAGCGTGTCTCTGAGGGCGTTTAAGGAATATTACGACTGGAGCCTTGACAACCCCGGCAAGGAATATCACGATACCGGCCTGCAACGGCTGGTTGATGGCTTCTTTGCCAAGTTTGATGCAGAGTTTTAACCCCCACGGTAGCTATCCCAACCCGCCAGCAATACCCCTTGTTTATACGTCACGCTATGTGGCCGGTGTTACACAGACGTTGCACAGCACACGTTACACGCCCCCAGTCGGCAAAATTGTTACACTGAAATCAACTGCAAGTGATTGTTAAATAAGGGATTTTTAAGAAATGCCCCCGTAGCTCATCTGGATAGAGCGTCCCCCTCCTAAGGGGAAGGTAGCAGGTTCGAGTCCTGCCGGGGGTACCAAACAACCTTATTCAAGTGTTGTTATTACCCTCGACCACTGAACACTCTTGCACCCTGAGAGAGAAGGTCAACCGCCTCTAGCAGGGTACCCGGAAAACGCCCCTGATTGACTTGACCCATCGGTACCCGGCAATCCCCAGCAAACCCGCAAGCAACAGCAATAGACTGGAAGGCTCGGGGACCTTGGCCGGCGCAATCTTCTTAAGGCGACCAGTCAGCCAGTAGTAGTCCCCAGAGTCCCGATTACCGACGTGCGCACCCTCAAACGGTGCGGTTAGGTGCAGGTTGTCGAAAATATCCTTGCCGGCCTCGAGGTAAAACAGGTCGAGAAAAAGGAAAAACTCAAAGTTATCCACCACAAAGGGCTCGAATCCGTTCTCGTAAAGGGCGTCGGTATCGGATATCGGTTGGTCATACATCAATGGCACAAGCCCAGTCCAACTGAACGTTATCGGGTCACTGGTAAACTGAACAGAAACCAGGCCACGCAGCACCGAATCAACCTCGATGATCGCGGTGGCATTATGACTCTCGTACGGGTTCATAATGGGGTGGTCGTAGCTGTAGGTGATTAGCGCGGCGTTTGCGGCCGGCGCCAAACAGGCAAGCACAATAGTCAGTAGATTCTTCACGCGTTCAGTCCCTCGATTTACCTATGATCCATCAGGTAATTTAAAGCAATTATCGAACCATGGCACGTATCACTGGGTTTTCAAACGGCCAGCAGAACGGCGCACCAAGTCACATGTAAAATATTCTGACACCGAATTTTTGGAGCGCTCACGCTTAGCTGCGCCCAGTTTGGGGTTACAATGCCGCCTACCCTGTCACCACCGGAATCCATCGAATGGCCCGCTTTAACGAAATTGGCACCGCAACCATCCCCGGCAACGGCACCCGCTTGCGCCTGCTGCAGCGCAATGACGAGTTTTCCATCAAGATCGCCGGGGCGCCTGGTGAACTGATGAACAGCCGGTTGCATGGTTCTGAAGATGCCCTTGCCACGCTGGCCTGTGAACGCCTGAGCCATCTGCCAGAGCCGCGTATTCTGATTGGCGGGCTGGGGATGGGTTTTACCCTGGCGGCGGCATTGGCATCAACCGGTGAAAAAGCGCGGGTGACGGTGGCGGAGCTGGTCCCGGAGGTTGAAACATGGAACCGTGGCCCCTTGGGCTCGGCGGCCGGCTATCCGCTGAACGATGCCCGAGCCCAGGTGCACATAGGCGACGTAGCAGAACTTCTGAGACAGGGTGATGGCAACTGGGATGCCATTTTGCTGGATGTTGATAACGGCCCGGAAGGCCTTACCCGCAAGGAAAACAACTGGATCTACTCACCCGAAGGCATTGCTGCTGCCCAGAAATCCCTGAGTAGGGACGGCATTCTGGCCTACTGGTCCGCCGGCCCGGAACACGCCTTCACCGAACGCCTGCGCCGGGCAGGCTTCTCGGTAGAGCCAGTCGTTGTGCGCGCCCTGCGCCCCGGCAAAGGCGCACGCCACACCATCTGGCTGGCCTGGTAACCATTGCGACAGGTTCCGATCCTGTCACTGTTACATTGCGATAAAGTCATTCGAAATACAGGTTCATATGAACTAGGCTGGACTATAAAGCCGTTATGTTTCGACGAAGATCTTATCTTTGCAGAAGCACTCAGGAGGTATTTCCATGAAACCCTCAGTGAGTATTACCGGTGAACACCAGGCCCATAAAGTCGCCGCAATATTCGAAACCGAATCGGATGCAAACGGCGTAGCCCAAACATTGTCACGAGATACCAGCCTGGATGATGAACAGGTTCTTGTTGTAACCCCCCACGACCAACATCAAGGTGAAGCGCTGGAGCCCGAGAACAAGGGTATATGGCATACGCTGTTACGCTCGCACCTCTGGCTGGGCGTTAGTGGCGCAATCGCAGGTTTTATTCTGTTCCTGATTCTCAGTGCTGCCGGGGTGGGCTTTGTTGTGCAGAACACCATGGCTGCAGCGGCCGTTCTGGCTGCGCTTGGCGGGGTTCTTGGCTTGCTGCTTGCAGGCGGCGTTACTCTCAGGCCTGACCACACCCCTTACGTTGTGAAAGCGCAGACTGCCCTGACGGAAGGCAAGTATGTACTGACAGTCCATGCCTCAAGCTCGGAGCAGCTCAAGGAGGCCACAACCGTTCTCAAAAACCGGAACGTCAAATTGGTACGCACTATCTGAGGCCGCGAGCTTGGGTCCAGGAAGCCGGAACGAACCACAGGCAAACCCGCGTCATCCAGCGTAACAGCAACAGGAACGGCAGCAGAATCAGAAACCAGCCGGGCACCTGTACCATCCAGGGCGGCACACCGAGTACTTTGGCTGCACCGGCGAACAGGTCGTTCAGCACCAACGGGTGTCGAACGGCCACATAGGCCAGGGCAGCCACGGCGGGCCATCTGGCATGACCAACCATAACCGAGGCCATGCGCCCGGCCCGGGCAAGGCGGGTGCTGTACGCCGCTGAACGGGCAGTGACAGTAGAAGCCCGCGCCGTGGTGGCTGCCGCCCTGCCCGCTTTCAGAAACTTCACCGCACTGCCGATAACAATGGCATCCACGGCGGCCCAGCCCACATCGCTGGCACGAATGGGCTGATCGGTGCGATACCGGGATTCCAGGGTGCGAATGCCGCTGGTAAAGAACTGGGTAACGCCTTCGGTGATGCGATCGGTCCAGATCCACTCGACATTCCCGTCCGGGCCCACCACAAACTGACCGGTGAAATCCTGCCCTTCCTTGTTGGCAAAATTGACGGCATACCAGGCGCGCTGTTCGGGTGTGAGGGTTTGGCGGGTTCCGGCCACGCGATTCATCAGCTCGATAGATCTGACCGGGTTCTGGTAAAAATGGATAACCGGAGGTATCAGGTACTCACCGTGGGCTTTCAGGGCATCCTGAAACTCGGGTTCCTCCCCGAATAACTCCATCAGCCACCTGGTGTGTTCCGGATACACCTGCAGCGCCGCCTGGGCCTTCAACAACAGCAGGCGGTCGTCCCGATAATCGAGCAGCAGGGCCTGCACCGGCAGTGGCTCGGCAAGCACCGTCGAACCTGCGCCAAATACATCCTGGGCATGCAGGCGTACCAGCCGCTCTTCCACCGGTTGCGGCTGAAACCGAACCGCCACCAGCACGGCAACAGCCAGCGCAATCAGTGCCAGCCAGAGCAAACTCCGGCGACGGTGGGTTCTGAACAGCACAGGCTCTTGCATCGAGTACTCCCGGCAACCTGAAAGGTTTTAGTCTACACGGAACGCCGGCACCATTGGAGTCATGCATCGCTAACCGCTGTCCCTTCAAGGAACACAGGAGAGTGCAAGCCATTTGACCCGTAGCAGTTAATCACATAAAAGTACCGCAATCCGCTTTACGGTTTGCAAGAAATGGATACCATTGCCTCAGGTAGTGCTTTTCGGACCCGTCTTGATGGATATTTTTGAGCAGAAACGCCGCATCATCACCACCGCCATTGTTGCCGTGGTTATGACGGGCATCATTATTGCCGCAGTGGTTTCTGCTCCACTGATCAACCAGATTCACACCCAGGCGGCACAGACAGCTGGGGGCGTTGCAGACGCGAAAGCCGAGAACGTCAGAGCTGTTTTCGATCAGCACCAGGACCTGGCCCGCCAGACCGCCAGCCGCTCAGAACTGGCAAAGGTGCTGGGCCAATACGCCAAAGGTGAGGTTTCAGCCGGTGTTGTGCACACGTTTTCCCGCCCGAGACTGCAAGACGCAGCCCGAATCATAGAAGACCTTGCAGTATTAATCCGATACGACGCTGCCGGCAACGAACTGGTCAGGGTCGGGCCCTGGGCCAATGATCTACCTGCGGATATCCCTCTCTCCGATACCCTGGACATCAATGCATTCGCGCTGGTGTCCGGCGAAACCAGCGGCCCGCTGCTGCAGGCAGCAAGCCCAATACTGACCGAAGGACGGGTGGTAGGTTATGACCAGCTTCTGTTCTCGCCGGACTCTCTGGCGCGGGTCTTCCAGGGGCAGCCGGATTCATCACTTTGTCTGCTCGACAACCAGAGAACCAAGCGCGTTATCCTGAACCCACAGACGGATCAGATCGAGCTGACGGCCCCTGAGGGCTGCCTGGCTGTCAGGCAGGGAGTGTCCACCCGAGACCGCTCCGGTGCTTTCCGGGCAAGGCTTGACGATGGTTCCAGAGTGCTCACGTTCCACCGGCCACTGGCGGGTTATGGCTGGGAACTGCATATGTACACCCGAACCTCACGGGTTTTCGCCAACGTTATCGTTGATATCATGATCAGTATTCTGGCTATCCTTATGCTCTCTGCGCTGGCGGGGTTGCTGGTCTGGAGGTCACTGAAACCGATTGTCGGCGCGATGGTAAAGCAAACGTCTCAGATCGCCCGTTCCACCGAAGAGCTGCGGCTGGCCTACCAGGTGTTCGAACACACTCATGAGGCGATTCTGATCACCGATGCAAACTTTATGATCGTTCGGGCCAACCCTGCTTTTTCCGACATTACCGGTGAAGCAAACAGAGCGTTACATCGCAAGCCACTGACAGACTTTCTGGACTGTCAGAAAGGAAAAGGTGTTGTTCTGGAGGAGATTCGGAAACAGCTGGTCACGGTGAACGCCTGGCAAGGTGAGGTCTGGCTGAAGGGCCATCAGGGCCTCACCATTCCCAACCTGATGACGGTGTCACCCGTCAGAAACAAAAATGGCCAGATCCGGCAACTGGTGCTGACCTTCAGCAATATCACGGAGCGGGTACAGGCCGAGAAACAGATGATCCGGCTTGCTCATTACGATGAATTGACCGGCCTGCCTAACCGCGTGGCACTGGAGAACCACCTGGAGCAGGCCATTCAGCAGGCGCGCCGGGACAACAGCCATTTTGCCCTGATGTTCCTGGATCTGGATAAGTTCAAGCCAGTGAATGATAACTATGGCCATCAGGTGGGTGACGAGCTGCTACGCAATGTTGGCAAGCGCCTGAAACACTGCATTCGCAGCAGCGATGTGGTGGGCCGGCGAGGCGGTGACGAGTTTGTGGTGATTACCGGGCCGCTGCATGGCGATGATGACGCCAAACCTATTGCCGACAAAATCGTTGCAGTTCTGAACGATGTTTTCCACATCCAGGGGCACAATATCCAGATAGGCGCCTCGGTTGGCGTTGCGCTCTATCCGGACCACGGCATGGCGGCGGAAGACCTCCTTAAACAGGCTGACGCGGCCATGTACCGGGTTAAAACCAGCGGCCGTAACGCCGTGGCCTATGCCTGAAACCGCTCAGGCCTGCTCGTATTCCTGCACCAGCTGGCCGAGAAAATACAGGCCTGCCGAGCTGAGAAAATACCGTCCGGCACCAGCCCGGAACACCAGATTCCGCTTTTCCAGATAATCCAGGGCCTCAGTGAGCCCTTTCTCGAACCGGGCCGCCCGGAGAATGTCCTGGTACTCGTCGTCTCCGGCCATAGCTTCAAGGTCCTGCTCATTCAGGCCGGCGTCTGGCCGCCCCAGGTAATCCAGATCCCTCCCGCTGCGGGCAAAGTAACGCCCAATCAACAACAGTACCACCTGCACCCTGAACGCATTCTCATCGTGCTCTTCACTTTCGTCGTCACTGCTCTCCTTCAGGAAGAAAAATGCGCCGGTTTCATTGAATACAAGCTCACTGCCCAGGTGTTCGTAAAAGGTGCGGAAGTGGGATAAGTGGTTGTACAGCAGGTTGTATAGTGGATTGGCCCGCAGCTCCGAGCGGTTGTTGTCCCACACGTCCCGCACGATCACCCGGCCGGCCTGGAACTCACGGTAGATGGCCGCGCTGTGGGCGGGCAGGATCTGCTCGAAGCTGCCGACGGGCGCTGCGCTCAGGCTGTTTTCCGTCTCGGTCATGTCAGAAAAATCAGGCATGGCTTGGCTCTTGTTTGATGTCGGTTACGCCGGGCTCAAGCCGGCGTTTTCGGTAGACGAATTGCTCGCTGTCCGGCGCCTGCTCCAGGGTGCGGAAGCGGTTGGTGGTGACCACCTGCATACCCTCAGGTGGCGAATTCACCAAGCGGTTCAACGCTGCCAGCAGGTCCGGAAAGCGGTAGCCGGGAATAAAACCATCCAGCCGGCCGTGCAGCTCCCGCACCAGATCCGCCGTAGGCCTCAGCTCCAGCGTTTCCAGCCACTGATAAAGCTGGTTGATGCGCTGAACGTCGATACGACTATGGCGGCCGCTGCCATCCACTTCCTGCAGCACCGGCACTTCCGCTTTGCGGCGAAGATCACTCAGGCGCAGGTCCAGTTCGCTGAACAACAGCTGGTAGTAGCTGGAAGACTGGCCAAAGGCATAATGCTTGGGCCGCTGTTGTGCCCGCAGCCCCACCAGAAATCCGGTGCTGCGGGCAAACTCCCCACCTTCCAGCCACTTGCGGCGCAGGCTGAGGGTTTCGGTGTCGTCTTTGAGCGCCCGCAGCTTGCCGTAGAAGTGCTCCATAGCATTGTACTGGGCCATGCCCCGGCGGGTTTTGCGCAGGAAGTGCTCCACTTCCTGGGCCACTGCCTGAATGGGTTTGTACAGCGCATTCAGGCTGAGGGACGAGCGGAAAATCTGGTCCGCCAGGCTGTGGTTGTCGTTGGTTTCCAGTAACCGGACCATGGCTTCCAGAGTTTCGAACAAATTGCTGCCATCGGGCAGTCGGGTGTCCGGGTTCAGGAAGACCAGGGTGGGTTTGATGTGCCGGTCGTACAGGGTAACGATCTGTTCAAACAGGTTCTGGCGAAACTCCAGATACTTTTCTGGTGCCCGGCTGGCATCACCAGACAAGTCCGCCAGCTGGGCACTGATGGTTTGCATCCGCAGCACGTTCTGGCGCAACAGGCCGATGAGCTGGCTAACCCGTTCGTTCAGGTCGTCCCGCAGTTCGGTGTAATCCGGGTCTGCTTCACTGAAACTGCTGATTTCAAGGCGGTTGCGTACATCCCGCAGGGTCACCAAATGGCCCCGCAGGCGGGCGTCGGTCAGCTCCTGATACAGCGAGGCGTTACAGGCGCGCATCAGGTTGATCAGGGCGTCCTGGAACACCAGCCGGCGCTCGCCGTCGGCCTTGATGATGTCGATGATCAGGCCGCTACGGAACAGGTTGTCGGTGTTCATGGCCAGCCGGACCCGGTCCCGGTCGGCCTTGCCGAGGTTACCGGTATAGTCCATGACCTCGGCCACCAGGTCGCTTTCACGAATGTAGCGGGCCTCATTCCGGTCCATGCGTTCGATCATTCGGAACAGGATCTTCGGGTGCTCGAACAGCAGCCGGGTGGTATCCAGGGTGCTGAAGCGCTTACTCATCCACCGGCTCCAGCAGGCTGTTCTGGGTCTGGTCCGCCCAATGGCTCAGCGGTTCGCCGCCGGTGAAGCCTTCGGCGCCGCCCCAGAACACCAGGGTACGTTGCGGGCTGTATGGCCGAGCCGTGCGCATTTGCCCCACTTCCAGGTGCCGACCAATCAGGTAGATCACTTCGGCACTGGCACTGTGAGTGGCGGCGGAGAACAGGTTGAAGCCCTGTCTGCGCAGCCGTTCCAGCAAGGACGGCATCTGGCTGATATCTACACTGGCCAGCTCATCCAGCACCATGGGGAACGATAACTGCACGCCCGGGTACAGCACCCGCTTGAGCAGCCGGTACACCAGTTCCAGGTTGATCAGCGCGGTGGTGGAGGTGGACTGGCCTTTCTTGTCCAGGTTCGCGGCGTTTTCCTTGCGGGTGCGGTAGGAAATGCCGGTGATCACCTTGTCCATGGTCAGGCGTTTGCTGCCGCCCTGCTCGCCGAAAAAGTCGGCCACAAACACCCGCAGGCGGTCGTAGAAGGCGTCGGACTGCAACTGGTTGCCGTAGGGGTCGATGTTGTTGGCTTCTTCCACCAGGTTGCGGAATTTCGGGTCGGTGTGGATGTCCACCCGAATTTCCACCAGGTCGTTGATGCGAACGCCGTCCAGCTCCCGATTGAGCTGGGCTTCAAAGCGCGCAATGTGTTCGTGGTTGGATTTCAACGCCTGGCGGTAGCTGGCCACGGTCTCGTTGTGGATGGCAATCTGCTCTTCCAATACCTGCCAACGCTCGGCCATACCGGCGAACAGGTCCGCAAGGCTCTTGAAGGTCTCACGAATAATGGACGACGCTGGGCTATCTTTCTGCAACTCGCCGTCGCTGTCCTCGTGGATGCCCAGATAAACGAACTGGCGCAGGTGATCGAGTATGTTGCGGCGCCGTTCTTCCAGATCGTCCAGCTGGGTTTGCAGGTCGTCAAAGGCGGCAGCGGAGACTTTCTCAATGGCCAGTGGCTGTTCCGCGTCCACCGCTTTCAGGTGCGGGAAGCGGTGTTCAACGGTGCCTACGCTACGGCTCAGGCCCGCCAGCTCCCGCTCCCGTTCCTCGATGCGGTCTTTCTCAGCCTTGGCCTTGGCGGCCTTCTGTTGCACCGCGTCCTGTTTTTCCTGCTCCAGGCGGGCTTGCTCGTCCAGTTTGGCGAGCTGTTCTTCCGCCGCCAGCTTTTCCTCCGTCGCGTCTTTCAGGGTAGTGGCCGCCGCAGGATAGCGCTGTAGCGTTTCCAGGTCTTTCTCAATAGCGCGGATTTCTTTTTCCGTTCGCTCAATCAGCCGGGGCCGGTCGTGTTCCTGATTGGCGGTGTCCGCAAGCTCTGAACGTTCTCTTTCAAGGCTGTTTCGTTCACTTTCGATGTGATGCCGCTGTTCGGCAAAGTTGGTGTGGCGAGCGGGTTGGCTCTGGTATTCGGCGTCAAACCAGTCAAAACCCTGATCGTTGGGTATGAACAATCGCGCGAAGGCTTCAATAGTGGACTTGCTGTCCGCATCCAGATCCTGACCCGGACTGGCCATCATCAACCGGGGATCGACAGCACGAAGCGGCGCGGCGGTGGCTTCGTCCAGCTGGTTCTGCAACTGCCACTGCTGCTTGCTTTCCCGGTCTCTCAGACTTTCCAGCTGTCGTTCCAGGTCCAGCTTCTTGCGCTGTATCTGTTCCAGCCGAATCTCTGCCTGGGCGGCGCTTTTCAGGGCCGCCAGGTGGCCACGTTTGCCCTCGAGTTCTTCCTTCTGGATGTCCTCGATTTCCTGCAGGGTCATCTCGCCGTATTGCGCAACCAGCAGCTCGCCGTCTTTCTGGCTCTGCTCCGCCTGCTTGATGCGTCGGTCAGCGGAGCGGATCTCGCCTTTCAGTCCGCTGACTTCCTGTTCCAGTTTTTTCAGGGTTTGCAGCACGTGGCGCAGGGTGTCGTTCTGTTCGTTAAAGGCGTCCAGCGCCACCCGCCGTTTGGCGCCGATGTCCGCCAGGGCACTGGCCACGCCGTCCCGAAAGGCGGCAAAATCGTGCTGGCTGCGCAGCAAAGTCTGATAGGCCTGGTAGTCGCGGTTCAGCTTCTCAAACCTTGGTCGCTCTTTCTCGATTCGGTTGAGCTGGCTTTGCTGCTGTTTCAGTTGGTCATGGCGATTCAGGAAGTCGTCGATGTTGAAATCGAAGGCATCATCGGCGAACTTCTTGTCCGCTTCGATGATGCTGGCCACGGCATTGGCCATGGCCTGGTCGTCGGCCTTCATCTCGAACAGCAACAAAATCAGTGTGCGCAGGGACTGCACCCGGCGCTCGTCGGATTCCCCCAACGGCAACACCGAATAGCGCACGGCATCGGCGTTCATCAACTCGCTGCTGTAAAGCATGGATTTGAGTTTGGCGGGGTCGTTCACCAGCTTCGTGTCTTTCGACAGTTTTTTCAGGGCTTCGGACAACCGGCTGAACGACAACTCCGGCACCGCCTGGCCAATGCCGTCTTCCCCATCGCCATTCCAGAACAACGGCCGCAGCTGGTCGTAGCTCACCGGCACAAAGGCCCGGCCATAGCTGAGCTGGCTGGCGTTGTCCCGGTACAGAATCTGGCAATGGGTGCCCGCCGGGTTCTCCGCTTCCATGATGAGAAAGCTGAACTGGCTGGGGAAATAGTGCTGGTAGCTTTCTTCGTTGGTGTAGAAACTGCCGGCGCTGGCGTTGCGGAAAGCAAACTTCTTGCGGCTGTTCTTGAAGTTGTTCTCCGGCAACAGGAACAGGCGCAGGGAGTTCAGCAAGCTGGATTTACCCAGATTGCCCGGCCCCAGAATCAGGCCATGGTTATCCACCGGAATTTCCACATAACAGAAGCCGGCGGAATCCACCAGCACCAGGCGGCGAATGCCGAAGGTAAAGGTGCTCGCGCTCGCCTGTGAATCACTCATCCAGAATCATCTCCTGTTCCATGAATTTGCCGGTGGCCCGGAAAGCCTGCGCCAATGACACAAACCCCAGATCTTCCGCCAGCATGATGGCCTTTGTAAACCTTTCGGTGGCGTCCGGGGTTTTGCGGAAGCGGCTCAGCCAGAGCTGCCAGTCAGCCGGCTGCAGATAGCAGGCTTTGTTGCCCAACGCCGATCGCACCGATGCAAACATCTGCAGGCCGCCGGCATCGTAATCAAAGGCGCAGAGCACCTCATCGTAACCGGCCAGCCAGTTCAGGTCTGCCGTGCGGGTAATCCGGTTACCTCCGCCAAGTACTACATCACAATCTTTCAGAGCCACGGGCTCGCCAAGGCACTCCCCGGTAAAGGCCAGCATCTGGCGGTAATGATAAAAATTGCGTTCGTTTTCCACCACCAGCACCCGGGATGCAGGCGTATAAGCAATATCCACCGAATCCCCGGCAATCACTACCGAGTCCGGCCGGTGGCCGGTCAAGGCGTGATGATACACCAGCCGGAAACTCACCTCGGTGCCATGGCGGTGGGAATCGCCCTTCCTCGCCGCATCTACCCGGCTCACCGGGGCTGCAGCCTGCTCCCGAAGCGCCTCAAAGGCAGCCTCATCCAGAACGGTTACCCGCCAGCGGTTCGGCCCCGCCTTTTCCGTTGAAAAAAGCTCACGATGTCGCTGGCGCAGGACATCCGGCAACTTTTTCAGAAAGGCCTCGTAGTTGATGGCCTGGCCCTGAAGGATTTTCTCGAGGTAGTTGTTCAATGGCTCACCTGTTGTCGCCTTGGTAAACTTGCCGGAAAGTTTACAACCCGAGGCAGATTATGTCCCTGAAGTACCGCGTGATTCCCGTCACTCCCTTTGAACAGAACTGCACCCTGCTCTGGTGTACCGAAACGCGTAAAGCAGCGGTCGTAGACCCGGGCGGGGATCTGGATCGCGTTCGGGCAGCAGCGAAAGCCGAAGGCGTTACCCTGGAGAAAATTCTGCTCACCCACGCCCACATTGACCACGCCGGCGGTACCGCCGAGCTGGCAAAGGCGGAAGAACTGCCCATCGAAGGCCCCCATAAGGAAGATAACTTCTGGATTCAGGGCCTGGCCATGCAGGCGCAGATGTTCGGGTTTCCGGCGCCGGAGGTGTTCACGCCTAACCGCTGGCTGGAAGACGGGGATACGGTGACCGTTGGCAATGAAACCCTGGAGGTGTTGCACACTCCGGGCCACACGCCGGGCCATGTAGTGTTTTTCCATCGTGGATCAAAGCTGGCCCAGGTGGGTGACGTGCTGTTCAATGGCTCTATCGGCCGAACGGATTTCCCGAAAGGCGACTACAACACTCTGATTCATTCCATCCGGGAAAAACTGTTCCCCCTGGGGGATGATGTGAACTTCATCTGCGGCCACGGCCCTATGTCCACTTTCGGCCAGGAACGGGCTACCAACCCTTTCGTGTCGGATCACCGGGGCTGAGCGCCCCAGTACCAGCGGCCGGAATCAGTGTTGTGACAACCGGAACTGCTCGATGGTCTTACGCAGAGTTTCGGCCATAGCCAGGAGGTCACCGGCAATGCGGGCGGTTTCCTGGGCGTCGCTGGAGGTTTGCTCCGCCGAACGGCTGATTTCGATCACGTTGTGATTGATGGATTCCGACACATCGCTCTGTTCGTTGGCCGCGCTTTCCATTTCTTCGTTCAGGCCAGTGATCTCGCGCACCGCCGCCGCAATGGTCTGCAATTCCGTTTCCACTTTCAGAATCGACTCCACCTGATGCTGCGCCAGTTCAGAGGCATGGCGCATGGTGCCCACGCAATCCACCACCTCTTTCTTCAGGCCATCTATGGTGTGGCGAATCTCCTCCGTGGACGCCTGGGTGCGGGACGCCAGCGCGCGCACTTCATCAGCCACTACGGCAAATCCACGGCCCTGCTCACCGGCACGGGCGGCTTCAATGGCGGCGTTCAGTGCCAGCAGGTTGGTCTGGTCTGCAATCTCGGAAATCAGCTCCAGACGGGTGGCCATCTCGGTGGTGCGCTGATCCAGCTGTTCGATTCGCTGGGCACCGCTCTGCACCTCGGAGTTAAGTGTCTCAATACCCTTCACGGCGTTGTGGGCCAACTGCTCACCGGTCTCCGCCGCCTTCGCTGTGTCTGCGGATTTGCGAGCAGTATTCACCGCGTTCTCCCGCACCTGAACTGCGGATGCCGCCATCTCTGTCGTGGCGCTGGCCACCTGGTCGGTGTTGTCACGTTGAGCAAGCACTTCACGTTCCGTGGTTTCCGCCTTGCCGGCAATGGTCCGTGCCGCTGATTCAACTTGGGCAGCGTTGTCCATCACCGTATGCATGCTCTCCCGAATCTTCGCCACCATTCGGTTAAAGGCGCGGGACAGTGAACCGATTTCATCGTTGCGGGTAACGTCCAGCTCAATGGATAGATCCGAATTCCGGGATATTTCATCCATCCGGTCATGGAGCCTGCGCAACCGGGAAAACACCAGCCGCCCCAGGACCAGCGCGGTCAGGAAGAAAATCACAACGAAAATGACCACCTGAACACCACCACCCACCAGCAACTGCTGCTGCAGGCGGGCGTCGCTCTGGGCCAGGGAATAGTCCACCCGGATGGCACCGAGAATCTCCCCTTCCTGGGCCTGGTGGCAGCCGAGGCAATTCACCCCCTGATAGTCTGCCTCGGCAATAACCGGCTCAATCAGGGTATAAACCCGGCCCTGGTCATTTGCCGAGTAAAGCTCCACCCGCTCGCCACGTAGTGCCCGCATATCCTCAGGTTCGCGACGCCGCTCCTCCGCATTACCCGCGCCGTACATCGCGTTCAACTGATCACTGCGCACCACCCGGATGTCCAGAACATCTTCGGATGCCTTGGCCCTATCACGCAGTACATCCCGATTGTTGATGGTGCCTGTCACCATCATGGTGTTGAGCCCGTCAAAGTAGGATTTTGCCAGCCCGTCTACATATTTGTGGCTGAACTCCTCAAGATGCGCGCGCTGCGACTGGGCGCTGTAAACAACGGTGAACGCAAGAATGATGGAAAACGCCACGGCCAGAGCCGACAGCAGCAAAAAGCGGATCGAGTGTTGTTTTTTCATGGTACCCCGGCAGCGGAAGATCAACTGAACAACCACCTGTTATGACGGCAGTTTCGGGCATAACTTTATAGACATACGTCAATTTTTATATGACCCAGATCAGCCCGATGCCATCCCTATGACACTCGTTGCAAAGTTTTACATTTCCACGCAAGTAAAGACTGCCAAACCTCAAGAACAACCTGGCCCAAAACCTGCTTGTTACTCACAAACACACCCCATAATCGAATTTCCGGCAGTTATTTACCGCCGAGGAGGAAATGCACCATGTCTTTGCTGACATCCCTGATACAAGCCAGCACACGCTTTCAGCAAGCCATGGACAGCCGCCAGGCACCCGCAGCCAAGCCCGATGGCGAGAAACCCGCTGCCACGAAGCAACCCGAAGCCGCCGGTAACCCGGGTGATGACCGCTTTACCCCGTCCGGGCAGTCAGAACTGGACCCCGGCAGCCTGAAAGCTCGCAAACTCCCACTCGGCCAGTACAAACAGACCGTTGCGCAGGATCTCTCCTTTGTTCGTGAAACCCTCCGGCACAAACTTGCCGAGTACAACCTGCACCCGGCAACGGCCCTGAGCGTGGGAAAAGGCGAGAACGGCAATGCGGTAGTTGAGGGGAAGCTGCCAGAAGAGCTTCGCGAAAGAATTGAAATGGACCTGAACAACAACCGGGGCTTCCGGGAAGCCTTCAGTCGGCTGAGCGTCAGCGAACCGACACTACACTTTATGGATAACGCCCTGAAGCTCAATCAGGCCTACGGCGTGAACAACTCCCTGCTGGATTCACTGCTCAGCGACAATCAGCAGTTCAACGGCTTACAGGATGTCATCCACCGTTACGACAGCCTGAAACGCAACGCCAACAGCGGCCAACCCGACTTTGGTAACAGCGCACAACGCTACGCCTTCAACCTGAACACCCGGGCCTGATACCCGGGTGACATTGATCTTTGACCGTTAAACCTGAAACGGAGCGGGATCACCTTTACCCACCCGCGTAACCTCCGGGGCATCCCCGAGGAAGTTCACCACGGTAGTCGCTTCCATACCGCAGAACCCACCATCAATGATCAAATCCAGCTCGTGTTCCAGAACATCCCGGATTTCATAGGGATCGGTCATTGGCTCAGTTTCATCGGGCAGAATCAGGGTACTGCTCATGATCGGCTCGCCCAACTCGCCCAGCAGCTCCCGCACAATCTCGTTATCCGGCACCCGCACGCCAATAGACCGACGCTTGGGATGCAACAAACGGCGCGGCACCTCACTGGTGGCTGGCAGAATGAACGTATACGGCCCCGGTGTGAACGTCTTCAGCAAACGGTACTGCGTGTTATCCACCTTGGCGTACACACCAATATCCGACAAATCCCGGCACACAAGCGTAAAGTTATGCTTGTCATCCAGCTTCCGGATACGCTTGATACGATCCGCTGCCTGCTTGTCACCCAGGTGACAACCCAGCGCATACCCGGAATCCGTGGGATACACAATCACCCCACCCTTGCGAAGAATATCAACCGCCTGGTTGATCAACCGCTTCTGCGGATTCTCAGGATGGATCTGGAAAAACTGACTCATGAATTCACTCCCTGTCCCAATTTCGCAGCCATGGCGTCATCGCCCTTCGAACCACCCATACAACCGGGCGAATCCGGCGCCGCCTGACCACTGGCCGCCCACTCCTCCGGCGTATACAAATGCAACGCCAAAGCATGCACAGGCCCCGCCAGCTCTTCCGCCAACACTTTATAAATGGCCTGATGCCGCTTAACTTTCATCTGACCGGCAAAATCCGGCGACACCAACGTCACCTTGAAATGGGTTTCCGAATTCGGCGGCACGGAATGCATGTGGCTCTCGTTCTCCACAGCCAGCAGCTGCGCGGCAAACCCGTCTTTGAGCTTGGTTTCAATTGCGTTCTGAACTTTCATAAAAAATCTTCTGCTCCAACTTCTCAAATGACCACTCGCACTATCGCGGCGGCTTGCAGGGCGCCCGAAAGCGCTCTCTACCGGGCGAATTGCACGGAGTCTCAAGCGGCTGTGGTGGAAGCTTTCCCAAAAGTGTGTGTTGCCAGGGATGGCAACACCAAGCCCCCATGGACGGGTTCACGGCGTCTTTTGGGAAAGCTTCCACCACAGCCGCCTCCCCCAACACAACCAGTCTACTACACAACAAACGATAAGCCCGAAGCCCTTGACACAAAAGCCCCAAACAGACACATTCCGATGCCACTCAGCGAACCACCAACACCATGCACCTGTACATCGCCGAAAAACCCAGCCTGGCCAGAGCCATCGCCGCCGCCCTCCCCGGCCCGCACCAGAAAGGCCAGGGCTGGATCCGTTGCGGAAACGGCCAGGAAGCCGCCACCGTCAGCTGGTGCATCGGCCATCTGCTGGAGCCGGCCGAGCCCGCCCGCTACAACCCGGCATGGAAAAAGTGGCGCCAGGAAGACCTGCCCATGTTCCCCGAACAATGGCAGCTCACCCCCAAAGACAGCGTAAAACAGCAACTCAAGGTGCTCGAATCCCTGATTCGACAGGCCGACGTGATCACCCACGCCGGCGACCCGGACCGTGAAGGCCAGCTACTGGTGGATGAAGTACTGCGCTACGTTGGTACCACCGTTCCGGTAAAACGGGTACTGATTAACGACCTGACTCCCAGCGCCGTCGCTCGCTCCATTCAGGCACCCAGAGACAACAAGGAATTCCGCCGGCTATCCCATTCCGCCCTGGCCCGACAAAGGGCCGACTGGTTGTATGGGATCAACCTCACCCGGTTCTACACCCTGAGCTACCAGCAACAGGGTCAGGACGGCGTTTACTCGGTTGGCCGAGTACAAACACCGGTGCTCGGCCTGGTTGTGGAGCGGGATAACACCATCGAGAACTTCGAGCCCAAGCCCTGGTACCGAATTGAAGGTCAATTCCAAGCCTCCGAAGAGGACGCGGACCAACGCCCGTTTACCGCCCGCTGGCTGCCGGATGAAGCCTATGAAGACCATCTGGACGAAGAGAAACGCCTGCTCAGCAGGGACGTGGCCGAGCAAATTGCCCATGCCGTGAACGGTCGGCCTGGCACCATCGCAGAATCCCGCTTCAGAGACCGGCCCGAGCCACCGCCCCTGCCGCTGTCCCTGTCGGCACTGCAGATAGAAGCCGGGCGACTGTTCCGGATGGGTGCCAAAGACGTGCTGGACACCGCCCAGAATCTGTATGAACGGCACCAGTTGATCACCTACCCCCGGTCCGACAACCGTTACCTGCCCGAGGAACATTTTCATCAACGGGAGCAGGTGATTCGCGCTATTAGCCGGGTATCCGGCGAGCTGGAAGCGCTCACAGGGCAACTGGACAGCAACCGGCGCTCTGCGGCCTGGAACGACAAACAGGTGGACGCCCACCACGCGATCATTCCAACCGTCCGCCCTACCCCGAATGGCAAGCTGACGGCCGCCGAGGAAAAGATCTATAACCTGATCAGCCGCTACTATCTGATGCAGTTCGCCCAGGATGCAGTTCACCGTGAGGGAAAACTGACGGTGCAGGTTCAGGAACACAGATTCCGGGCCACCGAGACGGCGATACTCACCCCCGGCTGGAAAGCCCTGGAGCTGAAACTTCGGGAGAACAACAACGAGCCGGAAAAACCACCGCTGCCAAGGCTGGGGAGTCGTGAGCCGGTCACCTGCAGCAACACCACGGTAACCGAACGCAAAACTCAGCCACCCCAGCACTTTACCGATGCCACCTTGCTGTCGGCGATGACCAACATCGCTCGTTTCGTGGCGGCCCCGGAACTGCGTAAAACCCTGAGGGAGACCGATGGCCTTGGCACGGAAGCCACCCGCGCCGCCATTATCGACACACTGTTCCGGCGAGATTACCTGTACCGGGAAAAGCGATTCATCCGCGCCACCGACAAAGGCAAGGCGCTGATTGCGGCGCTGCCGGACACTATCCGTACCCCGGACCGTACAGCGGTCTGGGAAGCAACACTGGAGAGCATCCGCCGCGGCGAAGACGACCCCAGGGCATTTCTGGAGTCGCTAAAGCAGGAGATCCGCGAATTCATTCATCGGGCGCCCGATGCGACCGGAACTCCTGCCAGCGAAACGTCTGTGCATTGCCCAAAGTGCCGGGCGCCCATGATCGAGCGGGAAGGAAAATTCGGACGTTTTTTTGCCTGCACCCGCTACCCAAAATGTAAAGGCACGCGCCCTCTGGAAGACAGTGCACCAGCAGACGGAACCGGGCAGAAACCCGTGCCCTGCCCCCATTGTTTTTCACCCCTGGTGAGGCGCCAAAGCAAAAAAGGCTGGTTCTGGGGCTGCAGTAATTTCCCGGCCTGCCGACAAACAGTGAATGACGCCAACGGCAAACCTGAACTGTAGTTACGGAATTCTACATATCACTACTGAACGCAGCCTCATTTTTTGGGATACTTGGCCTCTAATGCAGGGGATTTCTACTCCGCTCTGTGCCAAGACCACGAAATCGGCAACACCATCGAGGGCCAAGCTTAATGCGCATTGCTCTGCTGGAAGACGAACATGAACAAGCGCAACACATTCAAGCCATTCTCTCCGAGAAAGGTCATCACTGTGACAGCTTCCCCACCGGCCAGGCCTTTCTCGGTGCCGTTCTGCACCGAAGTTATGACCTGATTATCCTGGACTGGCAAATTCCAGACATGACCGGTATCGACGTGCTGGAGAATGTGCGCGCCCAGCTGGACTGGCCCATTCCGGCCATTTTCCTGACCCAGCGGGACAGCGAGGCCGACATCGTCCGGGCGCTGGACGCCGGCGCCGACGACTACCTGTCTAAACCGGCCCGGGCGGCCGAGCTCACCGCCAGGATCAATGCCCTGGCCCGCCGCAGCAACCCTGACAGTGACAAAGAAGTGCTGGTTTACGGTCCGTTTGAAGTCAACACCCGGCAACGAGTCATCCTGCTGCACGGTGAACCGCTTACCCTGACCGACAAGGACTTCGACCTCACCCTGTTCCTGTTTCAGAACCAGGGCCGGCTCCTGACCCGCGAGATGCTGCTGGAACGCGTGTGGGGCCTTGCCCGGGATATCAACACCCGGACCGTTGATACCCACATGAGCCGACTACGCCGCCGGCTGGGTGTAAATCCGGAGAACGGATTCCGCATCAAGACCATTTACCAGCGCGGCTATCGCCTGGAAGCGATCAAAGCCACTGAAGCTGACGAGCCCCGGGAAGACAGTGCAACCAATGCTTGATCGAAAACGCCAAAGCGTCACAGGTTTGCTCCTGTTGATTGTAACCAGCCTGCTGCCCGGCGTGGCTGCCGCCGAGATATCGGTTGCCCGGGGCTCTTCTTCCGCCGCGCCCGCTCAGCAATCGGAAAGCGCCCAGGAATGGGTGTATACGCTCCGCTCCGGTGAGACACTCAGCGACATCGGCCAGTCCTTGCTGATGGACCGGGTAACCATTGGCCAGGTGCTGCAATACAATAACCTTCCCGGTAACGCCAGGCTGTCTGCCGGGGAACAAATTCGCATTCCTCTGGCCTGGTTGAAGCGCCAGCCCGAGCCCGCCAGGGTTAGCTCCGCCAGCGGTAATGTTATTCACGTATCGGGCACCACCGGCCAGAAAACGTCACTGACCGAAAATTCTGTCATCCGGGTGGGCGATGAAGTGATCTCCTCTGCCGGCACTGCGACTATCGTCCTGGCTGATGGCTCCGAACTGCGTATGGCGCCCAATTCCAGACTCATTTTCAACCGCCTCACCCAATACGGCAAAGCCGGAATGGCAGATACCCGTGTTCGCCTTCAACGGGGCGAGGTGCATACCCGAGTAAAGCCGGTGCTGGAAGATGGTGCCCGGTTCGAAATCGAAACCCCATCAGCGGTCGCCGCTGTTCGAGGTACCGTGTTTTCCATGCAGACATCCGCCTCTGGCAGCAGCGTTCAGGTAACCGAGGGCGTGGTTGATTTCGGCCAGCCGGGCCAGGTACGCCGGATTCCTGCAGGCTATGGCGCCAGCGTGTCCACCGCGAGCGCCACCCCCATGAACATCCGCCGGCTACCACCGGCCCCGGTGCTCAACCCCATCACTCCGGTTCTCACACAGCTACCGGCTGAACTCAGCTGGCAGCAGGACGGCGCCAACCGGTATCGCGTCGATATCTTCGAAGAGGATGGCGGCACCTGGCTACAAAGTCGGGAAATGCCTGGCCATCGCTTTGACATTAGCCAACTGGACAACGGGCGCTACGAACTCCACCTGGCCGCACTGGATCGTCAGGGCATCACCGGAATGCCGGCCATCACGTCGATCGAAGTTGACCTGCAGGCACGAACACCTGATCTGCTTTCGCCAGAACCCGGTGAGAGCGTGAATGACGACATGCCAGAGTTCCAATGGCGCCTGAACGGTACCAACGAAGTTGCTCGGGTTGAAATCGCAGAAGATGAAGAATTCCGACGGCTGATTACCTCCAGTGAATGGGCGCCAGACAACCGAGCCCTCCCCTCCCGACCCCTAAGCCCCGGCCAGTACTACTGGCGAGTGGTCAGCGAGGCCGGCGGTAACTCCGTGGCCGCGTCCCAGCCCCGGTCACTGGTTGTGAACGGCACTTTGCCGCCGGTACGAATCATCAGCATCAACTACCTGGACAACCAGGTGCGCGTGTTCTGGGAGAAGGTGGATACCGCAAAAGACTATCGCCTCCAACTAGCGGAAGAGCCCGGATTCAACAACATTATCAAGGAAGCAAACGTGGCAGATACCACAGCGGCCTTGCGTCTGATTCCCGGAAGAAGGTATTTTGTGCGCGTCAAAGCTCTTTCTGATGGTCCGCTGGCAAGCCGATGGGGCCCGGGGAGGGAGCTTTACCTGGATTAAATACCTCCACAACAAGAACGAACCGCACGGCCCATGAGAAGGGATTGGTTAACCTTAAAGACGACACCCTGGTCTCTGGGCTTGCTGCTCACAGGCATCCTGCTATTACTCCAGATAACCACCCTGGAAGAGCGCATTGATTTCTGGCTTTACGACAAAGCCATCACCACCTGGCCTGCGCCCATTGATGACAGCCTGGCTCTGGTGGGCATCGATGAACACAGCCTGGACGCGCTCGGGCGCTGGCCCTGGGACCGAAACCTCCATGCCCGGCTGATTGATCAGCTTGCCGATGCCGGCGCGGAAGTCATTGTGCTGGACATCCTGTTTCCCGAACCCTCCCCCAGCGACCAGGCCCTTGCAGACGCCATGGAGCGCCATGGCCGGGTTGTGCTGCCCATACACTACTCACCGGCAACACCAACACAACGGATGGCCGAACAACTGCCCGCACCGCTGCTGGAGAAGACAGCTTCTGCACTCGGGCACGTGCATGTTGAGCTGGAAGACGATGGCGTGGCCCGCGGCCTGTACCTTTACAACAGCCTGGGCAATCATCGATGGCCCGCGCTGGCACTGGCGGCACAGGATCGGGTCAACCCCAGTGGCCACGCACCGGATGCGCCTGCCTATACCAACGTCCGCAGCGAATTCCGCTTTGTGCCACTGGCCGGCGGAGCAGATACAATCCCTGCCCATTCCTACGTCGATGTGCTGAACGGCGCCGTGCCCCTGGAGACCTTCGCTGGCAAGACCGTCTTCATAGGAGCCACGGCGGTCGGTTTTGGCGATATTCTTAGTACACCGTTTTCCGGCCTGGGCAGGCCCATGAGTGGCGTTGAGTTCCACGCCAACGTTTATTCCGCCAGTCGCCAGGACACACTGATCTCCTCCGCACCTGGCTGGGCCTCCATTGCACTGGCACTGGTGATCCTCCTTGGCCTGGCCAACTCCCTGCCGAGACTCAAGCCCGCAGCGACCGTCCTCGCCTGTAGCACAGGTTTTGTCCTGGTGTTGATCACCTACTTTGTGGTCCTACGCAGCTTGCATTACCACCTGTCAGCCGCCAATGCCCTATTGTTGCCCATGATCGCTCTGCCGGTGGCCAGCGGTCTTCGGCTTGCGATGGCCAACCGCTTCCTGAACCGTCAACTGGATGACTTGGCCAGAACACCGCAACTTGCCTTGCCAGACCCCTCACGCAGGCACCCTCACCAACTTCTCGAACACCTGAGCGCGCTACTCCAACCCCAGGGTTGGCTGCTGGCGGAAGGCAGAGACCTGCTGGCAGTCAAAGGCATGACACTGGCCGATGTCCCGACCAACATCCAAGTCGGGCAATGGAGTCATCATGGTAACCAGAGCTGGATACGCCTTATTCGCGGCGGCAGCGGGTACCTGCTCGGGCTCACCCTCCCGGATGACCTGAGCCGGGAAGTTATCCAGCTGTACTTGCAGAACCTTAAACTGGAAGACCCAAGCGCGCCCGCCCTTGAGCCGGGCGCCCAGGAGAACCTGTCCCGGCGCATTGAAAAAGTCCGAACCGCCACCGAGCGCCTCAGCCAGATGCAGGCATTCATCAGCCATAGCTTCGAGCGCATGCCAGACGGCATAATCGTAACGGATGAGCTGGGTGTTATCCGCTTCGCCAACCGGCACATTGAAGCCTGGTTCCGGGAGCCCATGCCGAGCCTCAGCGGATTACCCCTGACGCGCCTGCTGGAAGGCCATGACCCAAGGGACGCGGCGCCCTGGTACGAAACCGTGTCTGAGACGTTGACCCTTCGGCAAAGCCGAACCGTTGACCTCAAAATTCACAACAAGGACTTCCTGATTCACCTGGCACCGTTCGCATTGCCAGACAGCAATCAATTCGGAATCATCGCCAACATCTCAGACATTTCCGAGCTTCGGGAGCAGCAGCGGCAGCACCGGGAAGCCATCGACTTTATTTCTCACGATGTTCGCTCTCCGCTGGTGTCTCAGTTGGCATTGATTGAGCAACTGAAACGAGACCCTAGCCATATTGATGAGCGCCAGCTTGAACAACTGGGCAGGCTGGCCCGGCGCAGCTACCACCTGGCGGAAGAATTTGTGCAGCTGGCGCGGGCCGAGCAGCTGACGGAAACCCGGTTCTACGAGTGTGAGTTTCTGGCTATCGTAGAAAACGCACGGGACAGTGTGTGTGAGCAGGCACAGGAAAAGCAGATCAGCCTGCAGGTGATCGGCACCGAAGACCTCTGGCTGAAGGGGAATGCGGAATTGCTGGAACGGGCAGTCATCAACCTGATGACCAATGCCGTTCAATACAGCCCGCCGGGATCTGCGATCACGGTTCAGGTATACCGCGCTGGCCACCTGGCATGCCTCGCCATCGCCGATGAGGGTAGCGGGATAGATCAGGCAGAACTACCGATGCTGTTCGATCGCTACCACCGGCAGAAACGCAGTGAGCTGGCAGGCACCCACGGCACCGGGCTGGGCCTGTCGTTCGTGAAAACCGTTGTTGAAAAACATCGGGGCGACATCTCTGTTGAATCCACCGCAGGCGAAGGCACCACTTTCATCCTGAAACTGCCCATTGCCGACCCGATGCCGTGACTTGCTCACGCCCCTCAGGACCGAATGGTCTTGCTGACAGGCGCTGAGGGCTCGCTGACCAGACCCTGCTTATCTTGCACCTGGATCGTGAAGTACCAGGTACCGGAATCCAGATTGTCCACCGTGTAGCTCATCTCCGGGTAGACGTCGGCCTCGCCAATGATCACCTCACCAGACAGATTTTCGACGTCCTGGCCGTACCGGATCACATACTTGTCGAGCTCGCCCATGGCAATACCGTCGCCATTGACTCGGGTAGAGGGTGCTGACCAGCTCAGGACAGCTGCACGGGCCGGCTCAGGCTGCACACCCGAAGGGCCTGACCCGACATTACCGGAGGTATTGGAGCCCGAGGTATTTGCACCACTCCCGGCATCGGAGCCACCTCCACCACAGCCGGTGAGCAGAATCCCTAGTAAAAACGCGGCCGTCCATGCCTTTGACAATTTGATGACGCGTTTCATTGGCTATTTGCACCATTATTCCGTCGACTTTGTGAAATTCTATAAAATCGGATCGGATGATGATGCGAATGACGTCATTTTTGAAGTTAGAAAATTGTCATTTTTTTGACTTTACAGTTGGTGAAAAATTGTGCATACGATCAGGCAAAACGCCAAACGCGGATCGTGTAAGAGAAGAGTTCAGGAGGTTATCGGGCGTAGAAAACGAAAAAGGCCGGCTAAAAAGCCGGCCTTTTTCTGATTGGTAGCGGGGGCTGGATTCGAACCAACGACCTTCGGGTTATGAGCCCGACGAGCTACCAGACTGCTCCACCCCGCATCAAAACTTTTAACGAAATCTTTTGTTTACCGGGGTTGCCCCGATCAACGTGGCGCGAATATTACAGCGCACCACCGGGACTGTCAATCCATATTTTCAAACAGGTCGGTGGGATAGCTCAACTCGGGCGCACCCTTCTCGCTGGCCGGGTGAAAGAAACCTACGGAGTCAATTGCTTCCTGGACAGGACGAAAGGATCGGCGATGCTCCGGGGTTGCCCCAAGACGCATCAGCGCCTCCAGGTGCACCGGCGTCGGGTACCCCTTATGTTGCGCCAGACCGTAACCGGGATAGGTTTGCTCCAGCAACGCCATTTCCCGGTCACGCGTCACCTTGGCAATGATAGATGCCGCGCTGATGGCCGGGTGTCGACTATCCCCTTTTACCACCGGCTCCGATGGCCAGCGCCAGTTCGGGCAACGGTTGCCATCCACGAGAACGTATTCCGGAGCGATGGAAAGACCATCCACCGCCCGCTTCATGGCCAGCATCGTGGCCTGGTAGATATTCAATTGATCGATCTCGCCAGGCTCACAGCGCCCCAGGCACCAAGCCGCTGACTTTTCGACAATCTCATCGTACAGTGCCAGGCGCCGCTTCTCAGTGAGCTTCTTGGAATCCGCAAGGCCCTGAATAGGCCGCTCGGGGTCCAGGATCACCGCTGCGGTGACGACGGCACCGATTAAAGGGCCCCGGCCTACCTCGTCCACCCCGGCGAGTCGCCGGCCTTGATAACTGCATTCAAACGGAGGGAGCTTCTTACCAGCCATTAGCCATGACGCTCCAACAACTCAGAAACAGCCTTGGCGGCCCGCTCATCGGCATTCTGTTTCAGAGACTGATGAAGCTCGGAAAAGGCCCGCTTCAATGCAGCCCGCTCCTGTTCATTTTCCAGTCGCTCAAGCACAGCAGCACCCAGGCTTTCAGGAGTGGCATCGTCCTGCAACAGTTCCGGCACTAATGGTTTCTGGGCGAGCAGGTTCGGTAACGCCACCCAGGGCACTTTTACCAGCCGCGACAGCAGCTTGTAACTGAAGTTGCTCAATCGGTAGCCCACCACCATTGGCTTTTTGAGCAACATCGCTTCGAGGGTGGCAGTTCCTGAGGCAAGCAGCACCACATCACTGGCAGCCATCACCTCACGAGAGCGACCACGCACCAGGGTAACCGACAGTTTGACGTCCAGGGATTCCACCAACGCCTGAACCTGCCGTTCCCGATCCCGGTTTACACAGGGAATCACCAACTGAATGTCTGGCCTGCGGGCCTGTAGCCAACGGGAGGCCTCCAGGAACAGTGTACCAAGGCGCTCCACCTCCCCACCCCGACTGCCTGGCAAAACGGCCAGTACCGGCTTGTCTGGCTCAAGCCCAAGGCTCTCCCGGGCGGAACCGGTATCCGGTTCCATGGGAATACGATCAGCCAGCGGGTGCCCCACAAAAGCGACCGGCACCTGGTGCTCTTCGTAGAAACGGGCTTCAAAGGGAAACAGCGTGAGCATCAGGTCCACAGACTTGGCAATCTTGAAAATACGCTTCTGGCGCCACGCCCAGACCGAAGGACTCACATAATGAACCGAGGGGATACCCGCCTCCCGACACCGCCGCTCGATAGCCAGGGTGAAATCCGGTGAATCAATGCCAATCACGACATCCGGCGGAGTGGTAAAGAGATAGTCCAACAGCCGGGCGCGGATACTGAACAACTCCCGAATACGCCCCAGCACTTCCACCAACCCCATAACGGATAACCGCTCCATGGGGACCAGGGAATGAAACCCTTCGGCGTTCATCTCATCGCCGCCAATACCAACGAAGCGGGCATTCGGATAGCGATTACGGAGAGACCGGATCAAGCCGGCACCGAGGATATCCCCCGATGCCTCACCGGCGATAATGGCAATGGTCAACTTGCGGGAACTGACCATGTCAGCCTGTGCGTGCGTCACCGGCAGCCTCCTGCCGGATCAGCGGATGATGCCGCGATCCGCTCCCCGGAGCGAGTCGATCAGCGGGCGAACCTCTGGCACGTCAGCAAAGCTGCCCTCAAGTTCTTCCAGTGCCTGCTCTGTGGTCAGGCCCTGACGGTAGATCACCTTATAGGCCCGGCGTAAGGTCAACAAAACTTCCTTGCTGAAACCCCGGCGCTTAAGCCCCTCCACGTTCATGCCGTGGGGCTGGGCTGACTGTCCGCTGGCCATGACATAAGCGGGGATATCCTTGAGCACGATACTGCCACCGGCCGCCATGCTGTGGGGCCCGATATGGCAGAACTGATGCACCATGGTGCCGCCGCCGAGGATGGCGTAATCACCTACCGTAACGTGACCAGCCAGGGTGGCACAGTTCGCCAGAATGGTGTTGTCTCCAACGCAGCAGTCATGGGCAACATGCACGTAGGCCATTAGCAGGTTGCCATTGCCAATGCGGGTTTCGCCCCGGTCCTGAATCGTTCCGCGGTGGATGGTGCAGTTCTCGCGGATAACGTTGTTGTCGCCGATCACCAGTGTCGTTGGCTCACCGGCGTACTTCTTGTCCTGACACTCTTCCCCGACACTGGAGAACTGGAAAATACGGTTATTGCGACCGATAACTGTCGGGCCCTTGATCACCACATGGGAAAGAATCTCGGTGCCCTCACCGATTTCCACCCCCGGGCCAATGTAACTCCAGGGACCTACCGTAACGTTATCCGCCAGTTTGGCTGACGGGTCCACAATCGCCTGAGGATGGACACCCGACCAGTCATTTGTCGCCATCAAACTTCTCTCTCAGCGGTCAATATTTCTGCAACGCACGCGACTTCTCCGTCCACCAATGCGCGGCATTCGAATTTCCAGATACCACGCTTGCCAGACACAAACTCGGATTCCATATCCAGGCGGTCTCCCGGCAGCACGGGACGCTTGAAGCGTACTTTACTGGAGCCAGCCAAATATTGTATCACGCCATCAGACGGTTTCCGTTCCACGGTCACAAAACCGAGAATTCCGGAAAGTTGCGCCATGGCCTCAATAATCAGCACCCCGGGCATAATGGGGTTGTCCGGGAAATGCCCGGTGAAGAAAGGCTCATTGAAGGAGATATTCTTGTATCCCTTAATCGACTTTCCTTTTTCGACTTCGGTTACCCGGTCCACCAGCAGAAACGGATAGCGATGCGGCAGATACTCCAGGATTTCATCAATTTTCATCATCTTGCTTGGCCTCAGCCCTCTAGCTTTTTTTCCAGTTCCTTGACCCGCCTCGCCAGAACGTCCAACTGCCTGAAGCGTACCGCATTTTTTCGCCATTGCCGGTTGGTATCTGCGCTGGTACCCGACGAATACACCCCGGGCTCTGCAATGTCGCCTGTGACCATCGTCATACCGGTCAGTTGCACCTGATCCGTAATTTCCAGGTGGCCGGCAACACCAGCGGCGCCCCCGAACACACAATGCCGACCAATCTTTGTGCTGCCGGCAATGCCCACTTTCGCGGCCATGGCGCTGTGGTCGCCAATGCGCACGTTGTGCGCAACCTGAACCAGGTTATCGATCTTTACACCATTGCCAATCACTGTGTCGTCAACCGCACCCCGATCAATCGTGGTATTGGCACCAATCTCTACATCATCTCCGAGCACCACGCCCCCAACCTGGGCAATGCGGTGCCACACACCACGCTCGTTGGCAAAACCAAAGCCATCTGAACCGATGACTGCCCCGCTGAGAATATGACAACGCAGCCCGAGCACTACATCATGGGCCAGGGTAGCTCGCGGGCGCAGGACTGACTGATCACCGATCCGGGAACGGGCTCCGATGAAACAGCCGGCCCCGATGACAACTTGATCACCGATTTGCGCATCCGCTTCAATCACCACGTGCGGGCCGACACAGGCAGAGTCCGCAACGGTTGCCGAGGGATCAACCACGGCGGTAGGGTGAATACCGGCAACCGGTGCCGGCGTGGCGTCAAACCAGTGACTGATGCGAGCGTAGCCCAGGTAGGGGTTGTCCAGTAACAGGACATTGGTCGGAGCATCGGCCGCATTAGCCGGCGACACAATCACCGCAGAGGCCTTGGTCTGCGCCAGATACTTGGCATAGGCGGGATTAGCCAGAAAACTCATCTGCCCGGGGCCCGCAGCCTGCAGCGTTGCCAAACCGGAAATGGCTGTGTCCGGATCTCCCCTCAGCTCAGCACCCAACGCCTCGGCCAGTTCCTGCAAACGAAAGGATTTTTGCACCATTGAACCTTCTCCCGATGCGGTAGTAACAGTGCCTGGCCAGGTTTATCGGTTAAGCTTCTCGAGCAATTCCGAGGTCAGGTTCATCTCCGGCTTAACGTAGACAACCGCTTCGCTCGGCAGAATCAGGTCCAGATTGTGCTCTTCCAGCAGCTCTTTGACGGCCGCGTCTACTTCAGGGCGAGCGTTCTCCAGAAACTGCTGTTTGCGCTGCGCAACAGTCTGGTCCAGGCGCTGTTTGAGGAAGTTGAACTCCTGCACTTTCTCCTGGAACTCACCGGTCAGCTTGTTGCGCTCGCTTTCATTCATCATGGCGCCGTCTTTCTCGATCCGATCCTTCAGCCTGCGGGCCTGTTCCTGGGCCTCACGAACCTTGGCTTCTTCGCCAGCAAAATCCTGCTGAAGTTTCTCACTGAAAGACTGGGCGTCGTTGGACGAAAACAACGCCTGGCGCAGGTCAACCACGCCAATTCTAGTCTCCGCTGCGAGCTGCAGCGAGAATGCCATCAGAGTTGCGCCAACAATGGCAGATAGACGTTTCATCGGGAATCTCCTGTGTTTCATCCTTTGTTTTTCTGTTTACTGCAATCAGAAGGTTTGCCCCAGCGAGAACTGGAACACCTGAGTATCATCGCCCGGCTTGTCATTAAGCGGTTTCGCCAGGCTGAAAGCAAGCGGACCCACTGCCGTAATCCACTGGAAACTCACACCAGCCGCGGTCCTCACTTCCTTCAGTTCCGGGTCGAAGCCGCGATCGGTATCGAACACCTGGCCTGCGTCAAGGAAGAAGGAAGTACGCATGGAACGGGTGTCGCCCGCAAAAGGTGTCGGGAAAATCAGCTCCAGGCCGGCTTCAGTCAGCAGGTTGCCACCGAAGGGGTCCGGACTGGAGAAATCAAACTCTGCCGGCTCAGCACGATTACCAAGGGAGTTTGCCCGGTAACCACGCACCGAACCATAGCCACCCGAGTAGAAGTGCTCAAAGAACGGCATCTGGGTACGATCGCCATAGCCATCCCCGTAACCCACCTCAGTGCGAGCCCTGACCACCCACCGCTGCGTATCGACCAGCGGGAAATAAAAATCTGTTCTGTGGGTGGCCTTATAGAACGTGAGGTCACTTCCGGGCACCGCCACATCCAGCGACAGAGAATGGCTATAACCGCGAGTAGGCAGTACGCCGCGGTTCAGTGTGCTGCGCCGCCAGCTGCCGAACAGGAAATAGTTGGTAAACGAATCACCTTCGTCGGCAATGAAGTCACGCACCTCAACCGAGGAAAAGATGCCGGGTTTGAGATTGGATTGAGTGACACCCACACCGAAATTGAGCCGGGTGATGGCATCTGTCGGATACCCGAAGGTTAATCTGGCGCCATATTCATCCAGCAAGTAAGAGGAGATATCCTGCTCTTCAAAATCGGTTTCTCTGGCAAACAAACTGAAACCACGGCTGACGCCGTCGACAGTGTAGTAGGGATCCAGATAGGAAATATTGGCGCTTTTAACAGAATCGCTGACGTTTACACCAAACGACACCCGCTTACCTGTACCGAAGAAGTTGTTCTCGGAGACTGCAGCACCGAGGATCACACCGGAGTTCTGGGAAAAACCGATCGACGCTGACAAGCTGCCCGTCGGCTGTTCACGGACACTGTAATTCACATCCACCAGATCATCGGTTCCGGGTACTGGGGCGGTTTCGACGTCTACAGTCTGGAAGAAGCCCAATCGCTCCAATCGGGTTTTTGAGAATTCTATGCGATCAGATGACGCAACGCCCCCTTCCATCTGGGTCATTTCCTGACGCAACACTTCATCCTTGGTGGAGATATTGCCCTCAAAATTCACACGCCTGACGTAAGCGCGCTTGCCCGGCTCGATAAAGAAGGTCACCGCCGCTGTGTTGTCTTCGCCGGGTTCAGGGACCGCATTGACGTTGGCAAAGGCATAGCCCTCGCGCCCCAGGCGGAACGACAACGCCTCAGAGATGGAGGTCATCTGGGCGCGGGAGAATACATCTCCCTCTTTAACCGGGATCAGTTTGCGCAACTCTTCTTCTTCGACGATCAGGTTGCCGCGAAGGCGAATGTCCGAAATCGTATACTGGGGGCCTTCATCCAGGGAGATGGCGATAAATACCTGCTGCTTGTCCGGTGAAATGGACACCTGGCTGGATTCTACGGTGAAATCCAGATAACCGCGGTCAAGGTAAAATGAACGCAACGATTCCAGGTCACCACTCAGGCGCTCCCGGGCATACTTGTCTTTATTGGTAATGGAATTCCACCAGCTGCTGGTGCGCAACTCAAACAGGCTGATCAGCTCTTCATCACTGAAATCCTGATTTCCAACAATATTAATGTGCTTGATTGAGGCAACAGTGCCTTCGTTGATATCGAGACGAACCGCTACCCGGTTTCTGGGAAGTTCTTCAGCCGTGGCACGCACTCGCGCGTTATAACGGCCCTGTGCGATATAGGAGCGCAGGATCTCAAGCTCCAGCCGTTCGAGGGTCGCTCTACGGAAAACCTGACCTTCTTCCAGCCCGGCGCCCGCCAGCGCATCCATCAACATATCGGTTTCGATGTTCTTGTTGCCGTCGATCTCAATGGACGAAATGGAAGGGCGCTCCTTGACCGACAGAATGAGTACACCGCTGTCACGGCTGGCTTCGATGTCGGTAAACAGACCGGTCCTGAACAACTCCTTGATGGCATTGGCCAGACGGGTCTCGTCGATTTGCTCGCCAATGTTTACCGGAAAAGCCGAGAAGACGGAGCCCGCTGAAACCCGCTGAAGGCCTTCTACCTCGATATCCGCTACCGTGAATTCATCCGCCAGCACAGGCTTGATACCAGTTGCGGTAATGGCTAGGCCAACGGCTACAGCTAGAAGGGAACGTCTCATTCAGTTATATCGCCTGGTTAATGTGCGGTAAGGAGCCCGCAATTCTCACAACCGCATCAGGTCGTTGTAAAGAGCAAACACCATTAAAGTCAGAATCAAAGCCATACCAATTCGTAATCCAAGTGCCTGAACCTGTTCAGATACCGGCTTTCGGCGTATAGCCTCGATGGTGTAATACACAATGTGGCCACCGTCCAATACAGGAATCGGCAAAAGATTCAGCACCCCGAGGCTGACACTCAGGTAGGCCAGAAAACGGATAAAATCTTCAAACCCGGAACTGACACTGGCCTCAGCCACCCGGGCAATGGTTATCGGCCCACTCAGATTGGTGGGCGACAACAGGCCCGTGACCATTTTCTTGATGGCCACCAGCGTCAGTCGGGTATCCGCCCAGGTTTCATGCACCGCATTCGGAATGGCCGCAAAGGGGCCGTAACGGACTTCACGCAGAAACTCGTCTGGCCAGGTGATCGCTTCGACACCTGCACCCACGAAGCCAATTTCCTGGCCGTCGTCGAGGGTTCGGGTAGCCGGGCGAACGGTAAGCTCCAGGGGAGTGCCATCACGCTCTATGGACAGCTCAAGGTCGGTTTCCGGCGCATTCCTGATGTAGTCCACCAGGGCAAACCAGTCGGCCACCGGCTCGTCGTCCACGGCAACAATACGATCGCCGCTCCGAAGCCCTGCGGCAGCAGCCCGGCCATCACTGGTGACCTGCCCCAACACAGCCGGCACCGCCGGTCGCCAGGGCGTGATACCGAATTCTGCCAGGGGGTTAGGCGTATCATTGCTCAGACGCCAGCCATTCAGGGCTCCGTCGACTGTGCCTTTTGATCCATTCTGTGACACCTCAAGTGTCACCAGGCCCTGTTCTCCGGTTCGCTCCAACAGGCGCATATTAATATCACGCCAGGACGTCACCCGGTGACCATCCACAGCATGGATTTCCATGCCCTGCTGCAACCCTGCCCTCTCGGCCACACTGCCGGGCGTCACATCCCCTACCACCGGAGCAACGGTTGTTACGCCCACTACGCTCAGCAACCAGTAGGCGAAGATGGCAAACAGGAAATTTGCTAGCGGGCCGGCAGCAGCGATGGCAATTCTCTGGGACGGCGGCTTGGAGGTAAAGGCCTGATCTTTCAGCCCCTCCGGTACGGGGCCTTCCCGCTCATCGAGCATCTTGACGTAGCCGCCCAACGGGATCGCCGCCACCGCAAACTCGGTACCGTGACGATCGTACCAGGAAAACAAGGGTTTACCGAAGCCCACGGAAAACCTGAGCACCTTGACCCCGCACCGCCGGGCCACCCAGAAGTGACCATACTCGTGCAGGGTCACCAGGATTCCCAGTGTTAATGCAAGTGCCAGAACGGTTTGAATAATCTGCATAGAGTTTCCGGTTTGAGGCCGTCGGCCAACATGAACATTCCCGCAGGACTCAGACAGACAGCAGGCTTATCTGTTCCCTGGCCCGGCTGCGAGCCTCGGCATCCTTGGTAAATATGGTGTCGAAGTCGCTCGCTGGAACGACCGGCGTCGCCGCCAATGTCCGCTCTATGATAACGGGGATATCGGCGAAGCACAGCTTACCGTCCAGAAACGCCTCCACCGCCACTTCGTTGGCGGCATTCAGCACCGCTGGTGCCGTGCCACCACTGGCGAAAGCCTCGGCGGCCAGCCGCAGGCAGGGGAAGCGCTGGAGATCCGGTCGTTCAAAATGGAATTTACCAATGGCAAACAGGTCCAGAGGTGCAACCCCCGCCTCAATACGCTCGGGCCAGGCCAGCCCGTTGGCAATTGGCGTACGCATGTCCGGGCTTCCAAGTTGAGCCAGAACAGAGCCGTCCGCGTACTCCACCATGGAATGGATAATACTCTCCGGATGAACGTGAACCTCAACCCGGTCTGGCGTGGTATTGAACAGCCAGCAGGCTTCAATCAGCTCCAACCCTTTGTTCATCAGCGTGGCGGAATCGACCGAAATCTTCTGGCCCATCGACCAGTTCGGGTGCGCACAGGCCTGAGACGGAGTAACACTGCGGAGCTCTTCTGCTGCCATGGTTCGAAACGGCCCACCAGAGGCGGTCAACAGGATCCGGGTAATACCGG
Organism: Marinobacter sp. GH_1; assembly: GCF_048595985.1. Lineage (NCBI taxonomy): Bacteria > Pseudomonadati > Pseudomonadota > Gammaproteobacteria > Pseudomonadales > Marinobacteraceae > Marinobacter > Marinobacter sp. GH_1. The sequence goes on from NZ_CP184460.1 coordinate 2,726,326, forward strand.
CGGCCTTCGGATCCCGAATTTTGTCTGCTGGCATACACTGGAAAATGGCGTTGTGCTCGGAGTCGATGGGCAGCAACTCCGAGCCTGAGGCGATTACCGCGTCCATAAACAACTGGCCCGACATCACCAACGCTTCCTTGTTGGCCAGCAGTACCCGCTTTCCGGCCCGCACTGCCGATAAGGTTGGCGCCAGGCCCGCAGCGCCAACAATGGCGGCCATGACTGTATCGGCGTCGCTCGCAGCAGCCACGGCACAGAGGCCTGCCTCACCCCCGAGCACCTGGGTATCCGGGCAATCGGCCAGCAACTCCCTGAGCTCGTCCGCAGCGCGCTCACTGGCCATGACAGCCACCTTGGGGCGAAACTCCCGGCACAGGGTTGCCAACTCCCATGCCCGCGTGCCCGCTGTCAGCGCGTAGACCGAGAACCGGCCCGGGTGTCGGCGAATCACATCCAGGGTGCTGAGCCCGATGGAGCCCGTTGCCCCCAATACGGTAATGCAACGTGTTGTCATAGTTACCAGTGACCGGTGGTCAACCAACCCAGCAGGGTGATTATCAGGGCAAATACAGGAATGGCGGCAGTCAGGCTATCGATGCGATCCATGATCCCGCCATGGCCGGGCAGCAATTGACTGCTGTCCTTGATACCCCGGAACCGCTTGAGCATGCTTTCAAGAAGGTCGCCCAGCACCGACACAAAACCGGTGACCAGTGTGGCAACGATCAACAGAGCCATTTGAACAGGCGTGGCGCCAGCCAGCTGGCTGGCGACAACGGCAAGCAAGGCGACCGCCGCCAGGCCACCCCACACACCGGCCCAGGACTTACCGGGGCTGACCCGGGGCGCCAGTTTGGCCTTGCCGAACGCTCTGCCCGCAAAATAGGCGCCAATATCCGCCACCCAGACCACAAGAAATATATAGAGAATCGCCAGGCGGTTATCTGCCAGGTCACCAAACTGAAAGCCTCCGGTTCGCAGGTGGTTCAACCCCACCCAGGCCGGTATCAGTACCAGCAGGCCCATCACCGCTCGCACTGGCACGGCACCCCAGGAATCCGATCCAGCCGGATACCGGCGCACCAGCCAGAAGCACACCAGCCACCAAATCACGGCAAGCCAGAGCACGGCCACCGAAGGCACGTTCAGCAGCCCATAGAGTAACGCCGCAACAACAGCGGCGTAGATCACCCGGCCCGGCTGCGTCTCAATGCCGGACATATTTGCCCATTCCCAGGCACCCAGAGTGATGATCGCGCCGGTGAACAGGGCAAACCCCAGGGGTGATGTAAAAAAGATGCCGCCAATCGCGATGGGAGCAAGAACAAGAGCTGTGATGATGCGGGTTTTTAACACGGTATAAGTCGCTGTATCGTTATTGTTGTGAAGCTCGCGCCGCGATCTGGTCGTCGGTTTGCCCGAAACGACGCTGGCGACGGCTGTAGGCTTCCAGTGCCTTGCGCATTTCCTCAGCCTTGAAATCCGGCCAGTAAACGCTGGAAAAGTAGAACTCGGTATAGGCCAGGTGCCACAACAGGAAGTTGCTGATGCGCTGCTCGCCGGCGGTACGGATCATCAGGTCCGGCATGGGCAGGTCGCCGATACTGAGGTGCTGCTGGATCAGGTCGTCGGTAATGTCTGACGGTTCAAGTTGACCAATCCGAACCTGCTCTGCCACCTTCCGGGTTGCCTGGGTTATGTCCCAGTGGCCTCCGTAGTTCGCCGCAATCACCAGGGTCATCGCCGTGTTGTCGCGGGTCAGCGTCTCGGCTTTCTCCATGTGCTCCTGAAGCGTTGGATTGAAAGCCGAGCGATCGCCTATTATGCGCAAGCGGATATTGTTGCGATGAAGCTTCCGGACCTCGCGCTCAAGGGCAATCAGGAAAAGCCTCATCAAAGCCGACACTTCGTCTTTCGGGCGACGCCAGTTCTCGCTGGAGAAAGCGAACAGGGTGAGCACCTCCACCCCTTCCCTGGCGCAGGTTTCCACCACGGCCTTTACCGCATCCACACCAGCCTTGTGACCAGCCACTCCTTTGAGCCGATGAGCCTTGGCCCAGCGGTTATTGCCATCCATGATAATGGCCACATGCCGGGGACAGTTGTCTGCCATCACCGGAATTTCTGCGGTTATTTGTGCCGTCATGAAACCCTCTGTGCGGCGGAGCATCCACCCCGCCGCGTGCTTTCTACTGAATGGACCTGGCGGTCAGACCGCCATCAGGTCCTCTTCCTTCGCCTTCAGCATCTTGTCGACTTCAGCGATGTACTTGTCAGTCAGTTTCTGGACTTCGTCTTCGCCCCGGCGCTGATCGTCCTCACTGATCTCTTTTTCTTTCAGCAGGTCTTTGATCATGCTGTTGGCATCGCGGCGAGCGTTACGGATGGACACCCGACCATGCTCGGCATCCGCTTTCGCCTGCTTGACCATTTCCTTACGGGTTTCTTCGGTCAGCATGGGCATGGGCACACGAATCACATCACCGCTGGTAGACGGATTCAGTCCCAAATCCGACGTCATGATGGCCTTTTCGATGGTGGGAACGAGATTCTTCTCCCAAGGGGCAACCATCAGGGTGCGATTGTCTTCAACGTTAACGCTGGCAATCTGCTTCAGCGGCGTTTCCTGACCGTAGTAGTTCACCATCACACTGTCCAGAATCGCAGGGTGGGCACGGCCGGTGCGAATCTTGTTGAAAGCCGAGTGCAGAGCCTCCAGGCTCTTCTTCATCTTCTTCTCGGCATCTGCTTTGATATCGTTTATCACGTCAGCATCCTCGAAACGTTCGTCTGGTTATAGTGCAGTATCCGTCCAGCTTTCCACAGCCGGCAACCAATTATTCAATCAATGTGCCTTCTTTCTCACCGGTCACAATGCGGGTCAGTACGCCCGGCTGGCTCATATTGAACACGCGCAGCGGCATACCATGATCCCGTGCCAGGCAGATAGCCGTGAGGTCCATCACCCCGAGCTTTTTGTCCAGAACCTCATCGTAGGTCAGGTAATCGTATTTTACAGCGCTGGGGTCAAGATGGGGATCCGCATTGTAGACACCGTCAACCTTGGTGGCCTTCAGCACGGCATCGGCCTCGATCTCGATACCCCGCAGGCAAGCGGCGGAGTCTGTGGTGAAGAACGGGTTACCGGTACCTGCGCTGAAAATAACCACGTCACCCTCTTTCAGGTCACGTACTGCGCGCCGGCGGTCATAATGCTCAACAATACCGCTCATTGGAATGGCAGACATCACACGGGTCCGGATATTGGAACGCTCAAGCGCATCACGCATGGCCAGACCATTCATGACCGTGGCCAGCATACCCATGTGATCCCCCGTCACACGGTCAAGGCCTGCGGCACTCAGCGCTGCCCCCCGGAACAGGTTACCACCACCAATCACCAACCCCACTTGTACGCCAATACCGACCAGGGCACCGATTTCAAGCGCCATGCGATCAAGAACTTTGGGATCAATACCGAAATCGTGATCGCCCATCAGGGCCTCGCCACTGAGCTTCAGCAGAACACGCTTGTATCTGGGCTGGTTTTTTGAAGATGTCGGCATGGTGATCCCCTTATCGTCTGTTGGCTATCCGGCGCAAACCCGTTGCAGGCTTGTATCTGACATACTCCTCGAAAAAAGGGGTATCTCAGATACAAGCCCGCCACGAAAGCCGGGCACACCCGACTGACGTGGCAGACTCAGGTAAGCGCTGCCACCTTGCGTGACAGCGCTCAGAAGAGGATCAGGCCTTGCCTGTGCCAGCGGCAGCAGCCACTTCAGCAGCGAAATCCACTTCTTCTTTCTCGATGCCTTCACCCACTTCCAGGCGAACGAAACCAACCAGCTCGCCACCGGCAGCTTTGATCAGGTCGCCCACTTTCTGGTCGGGGTTCTTGACGAACGGCTGCTCAATCAGGCTGTTCTCAGCCAGGAACTTCTTGATGCGGCCACCCATCATCTTTTCGATGATCTCAGCAGGCTTGCCTTCCATATCCGGCTGCGCCTTGATGATCTCTTTCTCTTTTTCCAGCTCTTCAGCCGGCATGTCGTCGGGCTTGCCAACGCGCGGGTTAACAGCAGCCACGTGCATCGCGATGTCACGAGCCAGCTCTTCGTTACCTGCAGTCAGGGCCACAACAGAGGCAATCTTGTTGTTGCTGTGAACGTAACCGCCCACAACCGGACCTTCCACCTTGATGATGCGACGAACCGTGATGTTCTCGCCGATCTTCTGAACCAGCGCCTCACGCTTGGCTTCCAGATCGCCAGCCATCAGGGCCGCAACGTCGGTTTCACCTTTTTCGAAGGCAACGTTCAGAACGTCGTTGGCGAAGTTCATGAAGTTGTCGTCGCGAGCAACAAAGTCTGTCTCGGAGTTCACTTCCAGAATGTAGGCAACGGTGTTGTCGTCAGACACTTTAACCAGAGACACGCCTTCAGCGGCGGTACGGCCGGCTTTCTTGGCGGCTTTCAGACCGGAAGACTTGCGCAGCTCTTCGATTGCGGCGTCAACGTCACCACCGGCTTCAACCAGTGCCTTCTTGCATTCCATCATGCCAAGGCCGGTACGCTCACGCAGCTCTTTGACCATTGCAGCGGTAATTGCAGCCATGTTCAGTCCTCTTAATCGTTTCCGAATTCGGTGGGGAGGTATGCCCGGATTAACGAGCGGACATACCTTACAACTCAAACGTGAAGTTTAAGTGTTACTCGGCAGCCGGAGCGGCGCCCGCAGCGTCTTCGCTGACTTCAACAAACTCGTCAGCGCCAGCGCCTGCAGACTGGGAAGCTTCCAGGCAGGTATCGGCAACAGCCTTCACGTAGATCTGGATGGCGCGGATGGCGTCATCGTTACCCGGGATTACGTAATCAACGCCGTCCGGATCGCTGTTGGTATCAACAACACCGATAACAGGAATACCCAGCTTGTTGGCTTCCTTGATAGCGATACGCTCGTGATCCACGTCGATAACGAACAGCGCGTCAGGCAGGCCGCCCATATCCTTGATACCACCGATGGAGCGCTCGAGCTTGTCCATTTCACGGGTACGCTCAAGGGCTTCTTTCTTGGTCAGCTTGTCGAAAGTACCGTCTTTGCTCTGGGCTTCCAGATCACGGTAGCGGCGAATAGACTGACGGATGGTCTTGTAGTTGGTCAGCATGCCACCCAACCAGCGATGGTTAACGTAGGGCTGGCCGGAACGCTGAGCTTCTTCCTTGATGATCTTGGACGCAGCACGCTTGGTGCCAACGAACAGGATCTTGTTCTTGCTTTCTGCCAGCTGCTGAATCACATTCAGCGCTTCGTTCATGGCAGGAACAGTCTGCTCAAGGTTGATGATATGAATCTTGTTGCGGGCACCGAAAATGTACTTACCCATTTTCGGGTTCCAGTAACGGGTCTGGTGACCAAAGTGAGCACCTGCTTTGAGCAGGTCACGCATATTTACCTGAGCCATGATATTTACCTTTTAGCTTCGGGTTAGTCCTCCACGCGTCCGATTGCCCCAACCAGCCTCCTTTAAACAGGAGCTGGCACCCTGGGACAACGTGCTGACACGTGTGTGAATTTGCCGGATTCGTTTCCGGCGGGCGCGTTTATACCATAAAGCGACACCGGGGTGCCATTATTTTTAGCGCAACCCTATAGTCACGATAGCAGGCAGCTCGCCTTGTACCTGACCCCTCAGGCCCTTAAAATGCCTGTTTGATGCAAATCAACAGGTATAGCGATGCAAGTATCCATCAAGACTCCCGAAGAAATTGAAAAAATGCGCGTGGCCGGCCGGCTGGCGGCCGAAGTTCTGGAAATGCTGGACGAACACGTAAAGCCCGGAATTTCTACCGAGGAGCTCAACAGCATCGCCCACGATTACATCGTCAACAAACAGCAGGCTATTCCGGCGCCGCTCAACTACAAGGGTTTCCCGAAATCCATCTGTACATCGGTCAATCATGTGATCTGCCACGGTATCCCGACCGAAAAGAAAATTCTGAAAGACGGCGACATCATTAACATTGACGTCACCGTTATAAAGGATGAGTACCACGGCGACACCAGCAAGATGTGGGTCGTTGGCAAACCCAAGCCCGGTACCGAACGCCTGATCCAGATCACCCAGGAGTGCCTATATAAAGGTATTGAACTGGTCAAACCCGGCACCCGCCTGGGCGACATTGGCCACGTCATCCAGCAGCATGCCGAGAAACATCGTTATTCCGTGGTAAGAGACTACTGCGGCCACGGCATTGGCAAGGTGTTCCACGAGGAGCCGCAGGTCATGCATTACGGCAAGCCCGGCACCGGCATGGAACTGCAGGAAGGCATGACCTTCACCATCGAACCGATGATTAACCAGGGCAAATACCAAACCAAGCTGATGGCCGATGGCTGGACGGTGGTCACCAAGGACCACAAACTGTCTGCCCAGTGGGAGCACACCATCCTGGTGACCGCTGACGGCTATGAAGTGCTGACCAAACGATCGGAAGAGTCATTCTAAGTGGACCGAAGCGAGCTGGAATCCCGTATCAGCAACGACACCTCACCGGTATTTGCCGCCAGGGAACTGTTACGGGAAAGCTATAATGCTGACGCCGAAGCTTTCCGCCAGGGTGCCGATGTAAGAGCCCTGGTTCATGCCAGAGCCAACACCATAGACAAAGTGCTCAGGCTGATCTGGAATCGGTACCCGTTTTCCCGCTCCTCCGACATTGCCCTGGTCGCCGTCGGCGGCTACGGGCGCGGCGAACTACACCCCCACTCAGACATAGACCTGCTTATCCTGACCCGCCACGGCATAGAAGAGGCCTGGCAGGATGACCTGGGCGCATTCGTTACCCTGCTCTGGGACCTCAAGCTGGATATCGGTCACAGTGTGCGCAGCATGGAAGAGTGCCTCTCCTCGGCCCGGCAGGACATCACCATCCTGACCAACCTGCTGGAGACCCGAACCATCGCCGGCCCCGATGGACTGCGGGCAGAGCTCAGTGAGCTGGTCTATTCCGACGAGGTCAGCTCGGATCGTGACTACTTCCTGGCCAAGCGGGAAGAGCAGCAACAGCGCCACAAAAAGTACGGCGACACCGAATACAACCTGGAGCCAAACGTTAAAGGTTCCCCCGGCGCGCTTCGGGACATCCAGACCATCGGCTGGATCACCAAACGCCACTTTGGCCTGCAGAACATTGCCGACCTCACCCGCTTCAGCATTCTGACCGAAGAAGAACACCAGATCCTGCACCAGGGCGAAACCTTCCTGTGGCAATTGCGTTATGGCCTCCAACTGATCGCCGACCGCAATGAAAACCGGCTGCTGTTCGACCACCAACGTGCGCTCGCGGAAATGCTCGGCTACAAAGATGAAGGCAAACGGCTGGGCGTAGAGCTGATGATGCAGTCCTACTACCGCACCGTACTAGCCCTGGCGGAGCTGGCTGACGTTATCCTGCAGTACTACGACGAAGCCATTATCGGCGAGGGCAGTGAAGACGAAATCCGCCCCCTGAACAAACGCTTCCAGATTCGCAACCTTTATATAGAAGCCATCAACAACCAGGTATTCGCCTACGCCCCCTACGCCATCATGGAAATCTTCGTGCTGATGGCCCAGCACCCTGAAATCAAGGGCATCCGTGCGACCACCATCCGCTCGTTAAGGGCCCACCGGCACCTGATTGACGACGCCTTCCGGTCCGACCTGGCAGTCACCACCCTGTTCATGGAACTGTTACGCACGCCACACGCCCTGGACCAGACTCTGTCTGCCATGAAAAAGTACAACGTACTGGGCCGCTACCTGCCGGAGTTTGGCCAGATCATCGGCCAGATGCAGCACGACCTCTTCCATATATACACGGTCGATGCCCACACCATGCGCGTGATCCGCAATATGGCGCGGCTGAACAGTACCGACGTGCGCAATGAATACCCCCTGGCCTCCCGGCTGATTCATCGGTTGCCCAAACTGGAAACGCTGTTTATTGCTGGCCTGTATCACGATGTGGCCAAGGGCCGTGGCGGTGACCACTCAGAACTGGGCGCCATTGACGCAGAAGCCTTCTGTGAACGCCACCACTTGAGTGAGCGGGACACCCAGCTGGTGTCATGGCTGGTGGAAAACCACCTGCTGATGTCCATGACCGCCCAGCGCAAGGACATTTCAGACCCGGACATCATCCAGGCCTTTGCCCGCGCAATGCCCAGCCAGGCCCATCTGGATTACCTGTACATTCTGACGGTGTGCGACATCAGCGCCACCAATCCAAAACTCTGGAACACCTGGCGCGCATCCTTGCTGCGCCAGCTTTACATTGAAGCCAAGCGCGCCTTGCGCCGTGGCACCGACACGCCAGTAGACCGCCAGGCCTGGATACGCGCCACCAGGGAAGAAGCCCGTCAGATCCTGCACGCACAGAATATGACCGATGAGCAGATTGATCCTATCTGGGAAACCGTAGACGAGGACTACTTCCTGCAGGATTCCACCGTGGATATTGCCTGGCAGACGGCAGCCATCATTCGCCACGGCGACAACCCGGACCCATTGGTGCTGATTCGTGACACCCGGGGCGGGCCGACAGACGGTTACTCACAGATCATTATCTACATGAAAGACCGGGTTGCCTTGTTTGCGGCAACCACGGCGGTGCTGGAACAGCTGAACCTGAACATCGTGGATGCCCGCATCAACTCCAGCGAAGGCCCCCACTCGATCAGCTCCTACGTGGTATTGGATGAACAGGGTCAGCCACTGGGCGTTGATCCGGCCCGCAAGGAAAGAGTGCGCAAGCGCCTGATCGAAGAACTCGATGACCCGGAAGACTACCCGGACATCATCCACCGGCGCACGCCCCGGCAGCTGAAGCACTTTGCTTTCCCAACCGAAGTGACGTTTTCCAATGACACCATCAATCAGCGCACGGTGATGGAAGTCATCACCCCGGACCGCCCCGGCCTTCTGGCCCGCATCGGCCAGGTGCTGCTGGAACACCGGGTGCGACTGACCAACGCCAAGATCGCCACCCTGGGCGAGCGCGTGGAAGACGTGTTCTTCATCACCGATGAACACGGAGAGCCATTGCGCGACCCGGGCGTGTGCCAGGCCCTGCAACAGGACCTTTGCAAAATGCTGGACGACATTCAATGAACCCGAATCTCGAAAGACTTCACCCTTACCCGTTTGAAAAGCTGGCCAAACTGAAAGCCGGCATTACGGTGCCTGAACACCTGAAACCCATCTCTCTGGGAATTGGCGAGCCCAAGCACCCATCACCCGCATTCGTGAAACAGGTGATCGCCGACAACCTGGACAAACTGGCCAACTACCCCACCACCAAAGGCATCGACGAACTGCGCGAAGCCATCGCCACATGGGCCAGCAAGCGCTTTCAACTGGCCGAGGGCACCCTCGACCCAGCGCGCAACGTGGTTCCGGTCAACGGTACCCGTGAGGCCATTTTCGCCCTGGTTCAGGCGGTGGTCGATACCAGCAAACCGGCCACGGTGGTAAGCCCGAATCCGTTCTACCAGATCTACGAGGGTGCCGCTTTCCTGGCCGGCGCCGACCCCGTGTACCTGCCCTGTGATAACAGCAACAACTTTATTCCGGATTTCGACGCGGTGCCGGAATCAGTCTGGAAAGACTGCCAGGTCTTGTTCCTGTGCTCCCCGGGTAACCCCAGCGGCGCAGTCATCCCCCGGGAGACTCTGGTAAAGGTTATCGAACTGGCCGACCGTCATGACTTTCTGGTCGCCTCCGATGAATGCTATTCCGAACTCTACCCGGACGAAGCCACCCCGCCCGAAGGCCTGCTGCAAACCTGCGCGGCCATCGGTCGTCACGACTTCAAGCGCTGCATTGTGTTCCACAGCCTGTCCAAGCGCAGCAACCTGCCCGGCCTGCGCTCCGGCTTTGTGGCCGGTGACGCCGAGGTACTGGCCGGTTACCTGAAGTACCGCACCTACCACGGCTGCGCCATGCCCGTTCACAACCAGCTGGCCAGCATTGCCGCCTGGAGTGATGAAGACCACGTGCGGGAAAACCGCGCCGCCTACCGGGCCAAGTTCGAAGCGGTGGTGCCCATCCTGCGTGAAGTGATGAACGTGGACTTTCCGGATGCCGGTTTCTATCTATGGCCGGAAACGCCGATGGATGATGAAACCTTCGCCAAGGAGCTGTCTGCACAACAGAACGTGCACGTGCTGCCCGGCCGGTACCTGTCCCGAACGGTAGATGGCCACAACCCAGGTGCGAACCGAGTGCGCATGGCGCTGGTAGCACCACTGGAGGAGTGTGTGGAAGCAGCCCAGCGAATCGTCGATTTTGTAAAAGGTTTCAAAGCATGAAGTTATATGGCATCAAGAACTGCGATACCGTGAAAAAAGCCCGTAAGTGGCTGGACGACAACGGCATCGCCTACGAATTCCACGACTTCAAGAAAGACGGCCTGACCAGCGAGAAGCTGAGCCAGTGGGAGCAGGCCATAGGCTGGGAAACCCTGATCAACAAGCGGGGCACGACCTGGCGAAAACTTCCCGACGAGCTTCGTGATACCATTAGCGCCCAAAGCGCCCACCAGATCATGCTGGAGAATACCTCCATCATCAAACGCCCGGTGGTTGAGCGGGGCGACGAAGTGACCGTGGGCTTTAACGCAGACCAATGGGCTGCGTGGTAAAACCAATTTTCAATCGTTAAGTACAGGAGCAACCACCAGATGAGTTTTGCATTCGGCATTGGCATCGGCACCCAGAATAACCAGGGCGAATGGCTGGAGGTGTATTACCAGCAGCCGATCATGACCCCAGGCAAAGACCTGATCGACGTGGTTGAAACCGCGCTGGACTACAAAGGCGGTAACCAGGCCATTGATGTTAAAGCCGAGCAACTGACCAGGTTTGCCAACGCCCTGCGCCAGCTGGGCCAAACCGACCAGGCGAAACTTGCGGAAAAAGCGGCCGAGAGCAAGCGCCCTGTTGTGGTTACCGTACTGGCTACCGACGATACCGCCTCCAGCACCCCGGAAGTGTATCTGAAGCTGCACCTGATCTCCCACCGGCTGGCCAAGCCCCACAGTGTAAAGCTGGACGGCATTTTCGGCCTGCTGCCGAACCTGGCCTGGACCAACGAAGGCGCCATCGATCTGAACGAACTGCCAGAGCGCCAGCTGCAGGCCCGTATTGAGGGCCGCACCCTGGAAGTGAAATCGGTCGACAAGTTCCCGCAGATGACCGACTACGTGGTACCCAAAGGTGTGCGTATTGCCGATACCGCCCGTGTTCGTCTGGGCGCCTATGTGGGCGAAGGCACCACCGTGATGCACGAGGGCTTTATCAACTTCAACGCCGGCACCGAAGGCACCAGCATGATCGAAGGCCGCATTTCTGCCGGCGTGATGATCGGCAAGGGCTCTGACCTGGGCGGTGGCTGCTCCACCATGGGTACCCTGTCTGGTGGCGGCAACATCATCATCTCCGTGGGCGAAAACTGCCTGCTCGGCGCTAACGCCGGCATCGGTATCCCCCTGGGCGATCGCTGCACCGTTGAAGCTGGTCTGTACATCACCTCTGGCACCAAGGTGAACCTGCTGGATGACAACAACAAACAGGTAGAAGTCATCAAGGCCCGCGACCTGACCGGCAAGAACGACCTGCTGTTCCGTCGCAACAGTCTCACTGGCGCTGTTGAGTGCAAGACCAACAAGTCCGCTATTGAACTGAACGAAGAGCTGCACGCGAATAATTAATCGCTTGGGTTAGCCACGGACGACACGGACAATCACGGACAAAACCCTTTCTTGATGTCCGTGAACGTCCGTGTTGTCCGTAGCAAATTTTCTTTTTTACACAGGTTTCCCGCATGTCATTATCACCCACTTTAGAACTCGCCATGGACCTCATTCGCCGCCGTTCGGTGACGCCGGATGACGCCGGCTGCCAGGAACTGATGATGTCCCGCCTGGCGCCGCTGGGCTTTGCAGGCGAGAACCTGCGGTTCGGTGATACCGACAACCTCTGGGCCCGCAAGGGCTCAGACGGCCCGGTACTGGCATTTGCCGGCCACACCGATGTGGTGCCAACCGGCCCGGAGAAAAACTGGGCCCACCCGCCCTTTGATCCCGTGATCAAAGATGGCTATCTGTATGGCCGGGGCGCAGCAGACATGAAGGGCAGTCTGGCGGCCTTCATTACCGCCTGCGAACGGTTTGTGGCGAACAACCCTGAGCACCGCGGCTCCATTGCCCTCTTGATCACCAGCGATGAAGAAGGCCCCGCCCAGGACGGCACGGTGAAAGTGGTAGAAACCCTGGAAGCCCGCAACGAAAAGATGGACTGGTGCCTGATTGGCGAGCCTTCCAGCACCCATCAGGTGGGCGATGTCATCAAGAACGGCCGCAGGGGCTCCCTGCACGGCTACCTGACAGTACACGGCGTACAAGGCCACGTGGCCTACCCTCATCTGGCAGAGAACCCCGTGCACACGGTAGCACCGGCGCTGGATGCACTGGCCAGGGAATTCTGGGACAACGGCAACGACTTCTTCCCGCCGACCACGTTCCAGATTACCCGGATTGAATCCGGCGTGGGCAGCAACATCATTCCCGGCGAGTGCCTGGTGCACTTCAACTTCCGCTACTGCACCGAAAATACGGCAGAAAGCCTGGAAGAGCGGGTAGTGGCCATTCTGGACCGGCACCAGCTCAAGTACGACCTGCAGTGGCACCTGAGCGGCCGCCCCTTCCTGACCGACAAGGGCGCCCTGGTTGCCGCCAGCCAGAACGCCATCCGCTCCGTCACCGGCCGCGAGACCGAGCTGTCCACCTCCGGCGGCACCTCTGATGGCCGCTTCATCGCACCGACTGGAGCACAGGTAGTAGAACTCGGCCCCATCAACGCCACCATCCACAAAGTGGACGAATGCGTAAAGGCCGAAGACCTGGATACCCTCTCCGAAATCTACGAACAGATACTGGAAGAACTGCTAGGCTAACTCTGAGGGGTCTGACCCCGGAGCTCAAGCCATACACCAACTTCAATAATGCGGAGGCGGAGTCTCATCCTCCTCCGCCTTGATGTTCGAGGGCGAAATATCCTTCAACTGCTTGTGCAGCACCTTCTTGGCATCCCACAGCTCCCGAATATCCATCTCCTGCTTCGCCACCTGCTCACTCAGGGTATTGATCACATCGTCCTGGAACGCAAGTCGCATTTCCAGCTCTGCAAGCCTGTCTTCCAGTGTCTTTTTGCTCATGAGATTTGGTCAGCCCTTTCGGTAATCTGGTATGATGCCGCCTTTTACCGCCAACATTGAACATTGGCGGCGTTCATTGGCCGGGCATGCCATGTTACCCGATGTCTGGCTTTTTATCGTTAGTGTTAACCCATGGAGAATATTCAGCCAATGCGTAATCCAGCCAAAGCGATCCGTCTTTCCCTTATGATCGCCATTCCGGCACCCCTGGTACTGTTTCTGCTGCTGTCTGTCACACCGCAATTCCTGGCCGCGCTGAGCGCTGGCAACGTCGCCGAGGCACTGGGCAGTGTTGGTGGCCTTGCAGCGTACCTGATTGCCTTTGTTATTTTTGCCATCACCGGTTTTCTGGCCATCGCGCTTGCCACCAAGCAGCCCTCCGCAGCGCCGGCTTCCAGAAGCCAGAGCCGCCCGGCACGCAACAGTCGCCAGAACAACGTTTATGATGACGAAGAAGACGATTTTGACGACACCACACCGGAAGGTGACGAAGAAGGCACCGTCAAGTGGTTCAACGTCAAGAAAGGCTTTGGCTTCATCGTCCGCGACAGCGGCGACGAGATCTTCGTCCATTTCCGCGCCATTCGCGGTCGTGGTCGCCGAGTCTTGCGTCAGGGCCAACTGGTTCGGTTCAACGTTGTGGAAGCCGACAAAGGCCTGCAAGCAGACAACGTGTCTATCCTGAGCGAGTAATTTCAAAGCACGGAATACGAAAAAGGCAGCCTCCAATGGCTGCCTTTTTACCTTCTGGCGATCGGTTCAGTTCCAAACCACCCGTTGTTCACCCCGGTGGTCCAGGCGCCACCACTTCTCATCTTCCACCGGATCGCCCTCTTTCCAGTCACCGGTGCTGCACCGTATCTCCCCTTCCATGGCACGCCAGGCACTTCGGGCGCAGTCCAGGTCACTGTTCCAGGGCAAATCGTCGCCCTCCATCAGCACAGAGGTAAACCTCTTTCCAAAGGCGCCGGGATACAGGGTAATCCGCAAACGGGTACCATTGAACAACGCACTTCCCTTCACCACCGACGTGACATCCGAATCGTCCAGTTGAACGTCATCAAGCTGGTTCTCCAGCCAACCGGATATGGCCGCCGGTTCCAGATCACGAATATAAATTTCCAGGTCCTGCACCCAAGGTATCTCCCTGCTGTTGTTCACAATTCAGCACATAGTGAACCGGCCCGGGCCTGGCTGCAACCCATCGTTCCAGTTCCTGGCGAAGATCCTCCACCAATAACCGGCGCAGGGTGCCGGAACGCTTACGTTCGTGCCAAACCACCTCAGCGGCGGCTTGTTCAAGATCCAGTTGTTGTATCTGCAGCTCTACCCGCTCAGCACACTCACCCCGGGCGAGGGCCACCAGGGACTGGCGCCGAAGGGTGTCGTGTTCTGCCGCCAGAGCCACCGCCTCCAGCGGTCCCCGGCTGGCAAACAGGTCAAGCCTGGCGGCTGCCCGGTGCAACCATTCGAGCATACCGCCGGGCGTTGCTATACTTCGTGTTTGGCGGGACGCCGCATACTCCATCGCTGCCGGCGACAATTGCAGGTTCCAACGCTTTTCGATGGCTGGCTGGTGTGCTGTCAAGATCGCTCTTCTCTGCGCCTCGCTAACACCCGGCATCGCCATGGTTTCCAACTCCCGGCCCAGAATGGCGGTCAACCGGCTGTTGTCTGTTCGTCCTTTACCCCTGTCGTCTGATGCCAGCATCAGGATTGGCCCCTGCCATCCTGTCACCAGTTCCCGAACAGCACCATCCGGCATGCTCATCAGTTCCAGTAGGTCGAGCGGTGCCACATTGTCCAGAATCATCGCTGGCCACTGTGGGACTCCGCCCCCGCCTGGTGGGACCACCGGCTGATCGGACGCCATCACCTCTGCCTGGCGGCGCAAGTCCATCTGCACCCACGAGAATCCCGGCGTTGCCAGCAACATCCTCAGCCAGGCGGTTTTTCCGCTACCACGGGGGCCTGCTACCCAGATCAACCCATTCCGGTTTGCGGATAAAGCCACCACAACGTCCTCAGCCAGCTGCAACCAGGCTGGATCAGTCACCGTAACGGGGCTGAAAGGTTGGTCAGGCGAAGCCGGAGGCGTGCAGGCCTCACCCTCCGCACTCGGCCAGTGGCTGACCAGTTCCAGCACCGCCACATAGGCTTTGTCTTGCAGGCGCTCGGCAAGGTGAACCAGCCCATGCAACAGTACAGGCCAGTCCAGCCAGGGCTGATCGGTCGCTTCACGGGTGCTGGAAATCCAGTAGATAAGCTGGGAAGACAGGTCCCCATCGCCACGTACTTCTGCAACAATGGGTTGTTCACCCTGGATGGTGCGAATCAGTTCGTCCAGGTCCACACCCTGCCGTTTCAGAAACGAAACTGCCTCCGGAACGGCATCGAGCAATGCCAACAGGTAGTCTTCAACCGTAATCACCGAACCACCGCGGCTGGCGACATTGTTGCGGGCCTGCAAAAGCGCAGTCTGACACTGGGGCGCAAGGCACCCTTGCCAATCATCCATCGGCATTCTCCTTCCTTGGGTTTGGGGCAGCATCATCCTGATGCATGGTTTGAACAGCAAGGGATTTTAGGGGGAAGAGCGGCCAACAGCAACGGTTAGCCGCCGGTTTTGCTGAGTCGGCCGCACTATGTTCAGGTTGGAGCTTGGGCCGATGCCTTGCAAGCCAATCACAGGGCCAGGCGCATCCCGACCCTGTGGCGCTGATCACTCAGCCTGATTGGGTGACAGGGTGACCGCAAACGCGGGTGACGCCCACCCCGGAACAGGCTGATCGTTGCTGCTCAGCGGCGCGCCGCCATGCACCACCGTCTCGGCATCACCGTAATGCATCCAGGTGACGGTTGGCTCCTGGCCAACCGGTGGTATGCTGTAATCGCATACCCCGTTCGGGAAGATCTCCGCAACCTTCTGGGCAAAGTTCTCCGAGGTATAAATACCCTGCAGCAGGTTGGCCGGGTAGTCCGCAGGGTCTACCGGCTTGAGCTGACACTTGTTATTCAGGGTGCGAATGTCATCTCCGGCCACGGTTCTTGGGGTACCAAACCGGGTTTGCACCAGCAGTGCCTGGGTTTCAACAATCGGGTCTGTGATCGGCGCCAACAAATCGGTCACCAGCGAGGGCAAGCCAAGGGCGCCAAGATCCAGGCCACACACCTGTCCGGTGGCCACGTCCAGGATCTCACCCATCTCTGCTGGCAATCGGTTGGTCGGCGAGTATTCCAGGCCGGGCAGAACCGGGTCCGGGTACAACAGGCCACCGGTGAGCGGCAGAATCACACCCCATTCGGCGGTAGCGCCCGACAACGACAGGCAGCGATCACGGGCGAAGCCGGGCCGATTGCGAATCACTTTCTCCGGCAGGCTATCGTGGCGCTCATCCGCCTCGATGCCCGCCAGCCACTGGTCCATGGTCAACAGGGCCTCAGTGGTAAACACGGTATCCCCGGCGATCGGGAAGGCGCCATACCAGATCACATGATTGAGCGAATGGCCCTGAACCTCCTCAATGCGGGCACGGGTTTGCCAGGAGTGGAAGGCATCGTGGGCAAAGCCGGGGTCCGGGCCTCGCAGATCAATCATCGGCACACCGGCAAGATTCTCTGCAGTGTTGATGGCGCCGGTGCGATAAGCATTGGTGATGGCCTGGATATCGCCCAGGGTACGCTCTGGCTGATATTTGATGTCCACGTTGAAGCCACCAATCTCCCGATTCAGATCCAGGAACTGGGAACCGGTAATCAACCCTTCCTGCAATGCTCTGAGGCCGTACTGAACCCCTTCGTTATCCAGCGGAATGCCGGCAAAACCCCGGCCCAAAAGCTGTTCATTCTCAGACCACACCTCCGGTGGCCGCTCGCCAAACTGGTTGACCATGTAATCGATCAACCCGCAGCGCAGGCCGCCCGGTCGTTCCTCAGGATGATAGACCTCAACGCCGTCTTTCAGGCGCCGGCAATCCTCCTGATCCGGGTAGGCCGCCGGGAAAAAGGCCAGGTCTGAAACCACTGGATTGACGGGCAGGTGCCCGTAGATAAAGGGCCACTGGGTTGGCAGCAGGCCGTTGGTCAGCAGATCCGTCATGAAGGAGAAGAACCCTTCCGGACCCTCCGGCATCTGCAGCCCAAGGTAGTTGCTGATCAGGTTGTAGTCGGCAAACTGGGTAGCGGTGGTCCAGACATCCGGATAGGAACACTGAACAATCAACCCCTGGTAGATACCGGGGTAGGCATTGGCAATGTGTTGCTGGGCAATCGCCCCGCCCGAGCAGCCAGTGCCAATGGTGTAACGAACAGGGCCATAGTTCTCGATGATGTGCTCCTTGGCCATCATCAAAGACTCGGCAGCCGTGACCAGGTTCACGTTATGGCCGAGGTTGGCCTGGGCGGTGGACAGGGTTACAAAACCCCGGGCCAGCGCCACGGAAATACTGTCTCCCAGCAACAGCTCGTTACCGCTAGTCAGGCCGGAAATGTCACCGTTGGGCGGACTGCCCATACCGTAACTCACCCCCACGTTACCACCGTGATGAACCAGTACTTTCCCGTTCCACTGCTCCTGGGGATTCAGGGCGGTCCAGTCGTTTCCAGGTTGGAACAATGACATTACCTGGTAACGGTCCCGGTTCAGCACACCGGTTGCCACACGAACGATGAACGGCATTTCAACGCCTTCGTCGGTGGTCACGGTGGCGATGTCGTCATCGGCGGGAGGGTTTTCCGGGTCGTAAGGCAAAAAAGCATCCGGCAGGCCGGGGTCTTGCGGATCAAACTCGGTGAACAACCGGGTGAAGCGCTCCGCCGGAACATATTTGAAGCGGTATTCCGCAGGCTGGTTGCATTGCTCGTCCATCGCAGCGGCGTTGGTGCAGGTCCAGGGTTGAACCTGGGGGCCCGAAAATACCGGCCCACCTTTCGGGTGGTTAGTGATGGTCTTCACCAGCCGGCTACTGCGATTATCCAGCAGCACTTCCAGCGTGTTCTCGCCCAACGCCAGGCCGGTAACAAGGCCACGCAGCTGCCCCTGCTCCATCAAGGTAAACTGCCCGGTAATATCCTGGCCGTTCAGCAACACACGGGCAGCCTCCGGGTTGGCAGCCTCGATGTCGATCAGGGCATCGCCACCGCTGATCAGATCGGCGCGATTGGACAGAACCCGCACCTCGCCCTCACCTATTGGCAGACCTCTGTTGCCATCGGACTGACCGGGCGGCGTAGTGCCCGGAACCGTCGGCCCCGGGCCCTGGGCATTGGTATTATCGGAAGCGTTCTCTGAACCGGAACCCCCGCACCCCACCAAACCCAGCATAACGGCTGCAACCAGAGCGTTTCTGGAGAACATAACGACCACCTCATTTGTTGTTGTTTTAGTAACAGAGCGTTACATAGCGCAACAAATGATAAGCGAGTGTTATGTTTCAGGGCCTTGGTCAAATCGCCCGGGGCCTGCGTCAAAAATGTGAATCAAGTCTCACTTTAGTCTGACCAATAGACTCCATGGCTTCACCAGGTACCGGTGTTTTCCATACTGGCCCAAGGCTCCTGAGCCGGCAGTGCATCGCCCTTCTGCAGCAGTTCAATCGAGATATTATCTGGCGTGCGGATGAAGGCCATATGGCCATCCCGAGGCGGACGATTGATGGTAACGCCGTTGGCCTGGAGCCTTTCGCACAGCGCATAAATGTTGTCCACCCGGAATGCCAGGTGCCCGAAGTTGCGGCCGCCAGTGTACTCCTCAGGGTCCCAGTTATAGGTAAGCTCAATCATCGGCGCCCTGTCTTCCCGGGCACGGGCTTCGTCTTCCGGAGCAGCCAGGAACACCAGCGTAAAACGGCCTTTCTCGCTGTCTTTACGAGAAATCTCCACCATACCCAGCAGGTCGCAGAAGAAATGGAGTGTGTCATCCAGATTGCTGACCCGAATCATCGTGTGCAGGTATTGCATATAGGGCTCCTGTGGTTTCGTGACTCTCAAACACGCCCAGTTTACGTTATTCTCAGGCCATGACGACAAACGCAGATACCGAAACCCTGCTCAACCTGCAGATACCGGCCATCCGGCATCTCGCCTGGCTGTGCACGGCACCGCAACTCCTGGCCGCCCCCGTGAGCTTTGAGCCACTGCAGTGGCTGCCCGATGATTACCTCGACAAACTCAAACACTGGGACAAGCACCCAAACACCATGCCAGCAAGACTCGCGGCCACCACCGAGCGCCGCCTTGGCCATTACTTTGAGCGTTTATACGAAGTGCTCCTGGTCGATCTACTGGGTTGGGAGCTGCTGCTGAAGAATCAGCAGATCAAGGCCGGCAACCGAACCATCGGTGAGCTGGATTTTCTGGTGCGGAATCCACACACCCGGTGCCTGGAACACCATGAAATTGCCATCAAATACTATCTGGGCGTCAACGAAGGCCCCGAAATGACCAAGTGGTACGGGCCAAACGCCAAGGACCGCCTGGACCTTAAAGTAGACAGAATGCTCAGCCACCAGAGCCCTATGGCCCAGCGGGCGGAGGCACAGGCGCTGTTAGCGGAGCTGGGGATTTCAGAACCAATTATTCCGAGAGTATTTCTGCCGGGGTATCTGTTCTATCCCGGTGATGAGGTGGAACTTCCGGACTATGTGCCGGCGGGCCATAGGCAGGGGCAATGGTGCTATGCCCGGGATTTGGTGAACTCGGATCTGACGGACTGGGTGCCCCTGAAAAAGCCACATTGGATTGGGCCTTGGAGACAGGATGAGCAGCCCGACACTGAGGCGGCGCGGGAAGCGGTGGCGTTTGTGGAGGCTAAGGGCGTGCCAGTGTTGTTCGCGCGGTTGGAGTGGAAGCCTGCGCTTGGGTGTTGGGTTGAGAGGGAGCGGTGGTTTGTGGTGCCGGGGGAGTGGCCTGCTTGACGCCCAAGAGTAACGTATGACGGAACTACATCCTGATAAAAACCTCAGCCCACTCCGGCAAGACGTCCTGATGCAGCACCCACTCTGCCCCACGATGCTCGGCCACTCGCAAAAACGGCTTCTCGGCACTGGAGTTGTCAACAAGATAAAGTTCGTCTACCAAGCCAATGCTTGCCTTCACATTCTGCATAGTACGAGGGATGCGATCTTCGATCTTCTTCTCAGGAACTCCATGCCCTCCCGCCTTTACCCGAGAGGACACCCGAGCCTTGTTCAGCGCCACAAAATCGAGGTGGAAGTAAACCATTCGGATTCGAAAGCCCGCCGCTTTGGCAGCTCCCAGAAAGTCCAGCTTCGATGAATGAGAGAACACTGTTTCAAAGCAAAAGCTGCTGCCCTCCTCCAGAAAACGAAATCTTTCCTTTTCGGCAATCAAAGCCGCCGCATAGCTGTGTTTCTCAGGCTCGTCCGGCCAGAGGCTCCTGGCAATGTTATCTGCGTTGATAAACGGAAAATTTCGGCGAGCCAGAAATTTTTCATAAAAAGTCGACTTGCCGGCCCCATTGCCGCCGACCAATATCCAAAGTTCAGGCTGCGTCGTCTCGATCATTCAGCGCCTCAAAAGCTCCATTTCTGAAAACACCGGTTTGCCGGGTACCATCAGGATGGATAGCCTGCAGATAGCCCGGTTTGTTTGGTGAACGCTGATAGACAACACGATTATTAGCAATAATCTTAGCTAGCTCACCGGAATCACGGGCAGCATCCACCTCAGCCCATAATTCATCACCGGATACCGGCTCCGGAACTAACGGCTCCACCTTTACCCGACGATTGCCCTGCGCAATGGACATCAGATCCTCAGCCGAGACTTCGCCAGCGACAATCCTGCCAATCTCCGCCCAGTATTCGATCTGTTTGGGCGTAGAACGACGTTGAACCTGAGCCTCTGCAGCCGCCTCCCGGATCAGTTTGTCATCGATTCGAATTGCAGTTGCCATGGTGCCCTCCTGAAATGATTGCCGCGAACCATGCGTACAGATTACTACAGGAGTTGCATTTTGCAACAGGGCGAGCCTGATCATAACTCGGAGAGTACAGCTTCGACTACTCGAAGATGTGCTTCCCGTTTTCATCCTTCCTTACATCCATAAAGCCCATGTGAGGAAAAAGTCGAACCTTGATCGTGTACGAAAGTGTAGTGGTCAACGGGAGGCAACCCGGTCGGCAGCGGAAGCGGCGAAAGATAGGTCACGTTGCCGCTTTTGAAAGCGTCCGAGTTGCCGGCTCTAGGTGCCTTGGTATCTGCCATTTTCTTCATGCACCTGCCTCAAAGAGAACAAGTGCCAATCGAGCTCCCACGACAACCGGAAAGAGTGGCCTTACATGGCACAGGCTGTTTCAGGTCGACTTTGGCGATAGGTGGGCATATCTACACGACCCAATTGCGGAGTGACTCTGCATTGCCTGCGGCCCCAAGCAAACTGCCGCTGGTTTCTCAACAGCTCCGCACCTTCACCTTTTTGCCAGGCTTCAAGATCAAGATCCCGCCAGTAGCGGGGGTTACGGCCAGTAGTCTGATCGTACTTGGCGGTCACCGGGTCCAGGTGGCGAAACGGCTCCAATCGGGGCATATCTGGCAGGGGTTGGGTGACGTCCATGTAGCGCTGCACCATATCCCACAGAGCCAGCACCTCAGTTTTCTCGGCTTCAATGTTGCTCAGGGAGGTTTTATTGAATTGCTTCTGGGTGTAACGATGCACGAACATCAGCCGGTAGAAGATACCGCCCCGCTGGACCACTCGCTCCACGTAGGCATCGAACTCCACAAACGGGGCCTCGAAAGAACGCCCCTTGCCCAGGGCGAACTTTACCTGCCCGGTGACCCGATTGAACTCGCTGCAGCCATCTTCCAGAGTTTTGTCTAACTTCTTTTCCAGAGTTTTCTCGAAAGGTTTCAGGAGAGCTCCAACGACGTTGGTCATAAGCCAGTTGGTGGTAGGGGGGATGATCCAAAATGAAAAGAATATCCAAGCTGGCACCAATATTAATAATAGCGATATAAACCAATAGGCACTTAAGTCAAGCTGCTTTGGAATGGTAACAAGCCCCCACCCCAATAACGCCAAACCGCCGACTAAAACCAGTAATGCCCATGCAAATGGCAACAACAATGCCAAAATCTTAAGCCCTATTTTCTCGTTAAGGAAACGCAGCCTTTGATGATCCCACCACCAGTCCTTCCTATAGAATTCTGGATCGTCTCGCTCACTCAACTGGACTGTCTCAACATCCTCCACGATTCGGTAGTACGGGTTAAGGTTGGCGTAGGCGCCATACGGCTGAAGCTCGTCCCCAACTCGTTCCCGTTTAGCCCTGGTTTCAGGTAGCCCCACCGCCTGATCAGACCGATAGGCGGTCGAAGCATATTCTTGTGTCTCTATCGGTATGGTCATACAGAAACTTCCTTAAGGAACCAATAGGGTACTAATGGCTCGGAATGCGGATTAAAAACACTGCGGGACTTATCCGGTGCCCCGCCATGGCGGGTATCATTATAGGGTTCGTAATTCTCCATCACAGGCGTGGGAAAGACCACAGGTCCCTGTTCTGTGCCAACCACAGCCTGCAATCCAACCCGTATCGTTGTAGTGACTTCTTCCTGATATCCAAAACTCTGGAAGCTGCTGGCCTGGAACTCCCGTTTAACCAAAAAACGCACGGCGGACTCATGAGGCAGGGACTGCCTCGCGACAATTTGTGTAAGGGGAGTAGTCGACAACACGACTTCCTGCTCCACTGTGCCAACCGCTACGTTGGAGGTTTCGGCACGGCTGTTCATGTACGCCACTTCCTGTACCACAATCTTGAAAGGTTGGGTTGGCAGGTCTGGACGGCACTCCTGTAGCACCTTCAACCGACTGACCACTGGAGTTTGTAAAGTGATGACATAATCATCCGGCTGTGGCGGATGGTCCGGGCTAGTCAACGCCGGATCCGGATCGACATCCCCGTATCTTTTTGCGGAAATATTGACCGGGGAAAGCAGTGTTAGCAACTGCCCGTAGTAGGCCAGATCGTCCAGGTGCACCGAGGAGTCCTGCGGGTGCGTCCCCAATGGCCCCTGTTTCAGCACCCTTTCGAAGAGGTCGTCTGCCACGCTTCCCGCATACAATGACCCACCCAAAGCCATGCTCATACCGAGAACGGCCCACCCCCAACCCGGAATCGCCAGCAGCCCGCCTATCAATGGTACTGACAGGAAGATCAAACCACCGGCGACCGCTATTCCGTGCCCATTCGCAGCATCAAAATCCCCCCGGCTCAGACTGATCCTCATATCCCAATAGCTCAACCCAACTGCCACTCCTCCTGCCACGAAACTGGCAAGGCCAACCGTCCTGACAAGGGTGCTTGCTCCTACTGTTGCAAGCCTTTTCCCTATTAGCGGCGCCCTCTTCATATCGAAGAGTGGACGACTGGAAACCCTATATAGTTTTGATGACTGAGCTAAGTCGATCCCCGCTATTTCGTGCATAACTACACTCAATTTCATTGATGCAGCAGTGAGATCAACGATGGCACCAATGGATTTCCCAACGCTCAATGAAAATGCTCGACTGTCAGCTTGGTAAGCTGCAAATGCGGACCGTACTTCCAAGAACAAATTAAACGCCGCCAATGCCACCAATCCACTGGACACGCCCGGGCCATCCACCACCGCCCCAACACGCTTGGCGAGGTCCACCTTTAATACACTGAGCTTCCTTGCCTCCGGGTGTCCGGCAGGCACCACGTAGACCCAAGTATTGCCAGCGATTTTCTTGATAGCTTCTTCCAGCTCATTAGAGGCACGGGCGGGGCTGGTAGAACCCTGGACCTGTCCAGATCGATCCACAAGATCCGCATAGAGGTAATCATTGGCGCGAGTGAGCAGCCCACCCTGGCTGCGGTCGAAGTCGGTCAGGCCACGGCGAATGCCATCACCCTCCACGCCAATAATGGTGTGCTTGGTAGGATCTACGTCACCTCGACGCATCAGATCCACCCCCGCCAGACCGGGGTCAGAAAGGATGGCATTGGCAGACGCGGCCTGCATGATCCTGTGGACCTGGATGGCCTCCACGCTACCGTCTTCCATCAGCCTTCTGCAGGCGGTCAGTACTGAGGCACTCCACTCCCCCAGCACCCCACTTACCAGTGCCCCAACGCGCCCTGCATCCTTAACCTCCCCGGCCACTTGCTCGCCAGTGGACTCCTCGTCGTACTGGAACTGTTTCTCAGCATACGCCAGGGCCTGGAGGTTGAGGCGGCCCAGGTGCTGATCGTTAATCTCCGTCTGGTCGCTGGCGAGCGACCGAAGTTGTTCGTAGGGAGATGACTGCGTGCCTTCCTCCCCTGTTTCGGCGGCGATTCCCGGCGACCACTTTGCCAACATTGATTCGTCCGATAGCCACTTTGCCAGAGCGCTAGGGATCCCCTGATCATCATCCACTCCCTGTGCTTTGAGCACCCCTGGGATTTGCTGCAGTACATTCAAGTTGTCCGCGCACAGCAAAAAGGCTTCACAAGCCGCTACATCCGGGCTTTGCAGATAATCGTCGAACACCGAGTTGAATGACGAGCTCTTCATCAATTTCTTCAGGCGGCGCGCCTGGTCTTCTATGTTCCGAACAGCGTGATTCCTTTCGGCCGTTTCCAGAATGTCATCCAGCTGTTCCCGGTTGATAGCGTTCCGGTAGTTCGCAAGGTCTCCACTCTGACCGCTCGGCGCCGGGTCGAACACTGCCTGGCGGATTAACATGGCGGAATGGACCAGGGGTTTATCCTTTATAGCAACATCGATGGCATCCAGATAATGCATGGCCAAGTGCAACTGGGCCAGGGCGTGGCGGAACAGGAAAAAAGGGTCCGGGATGGCCACGCAAACGACCCCCTTCTGCGAGCGAAGATGCTGCAAAAGATCCGCTCCAGGTGGGCAGGTAAGGTCAAGAATGTTCGCCGACTCCTTCGCCTGTTTCTCATTGCGCTCTAATAATTTCGAGAGCTTGCTGCATAGTTCGTCTTCACCCGGCCCTTCAAAACTGAGCACGAAGTCACAGGGATTCTCTATCATCAGTTCAATGCCCAGATCCCTGTGCCTGAGCTCGGGAGCATCCTCAACACGTGATGCAGGAAATCCGGTTTCAAAGCTCAGTGAATCAACCGATGTGACAGCCCAGGCGTGACCCACACCCGTCGTCCTTGCATTACGAGTCGCTGCACTCTCTTCAAGTTTTTGGATGTAGGCCCAATCCCACTGGATTTCACTGTAGGCCATGCGGAAATCGTGCATCACCGCTTGCCCCTGGAGAAACACCGGAACAAGCACATCGTCCAACCACTGTCCGGCTGATGGGCGTATCATTCTCAAGTCAGATTCTGGGTCACCAACCTCCGCCCGCACTGCCTGAAGATCAATATCGCTGAATTGGGAGTTCTGACTGATCTCTAATTCTCGCCAGAGCTTGTCTTCGCGGAAAATATAAAGAAAGCCAGGCCGCAACAGTGCTACGCCTTTCCCTTGATAAACAGGGGCATTTGAGCCACTTCTAACAGGCAAGTTGCTGGCGATCTCTGCCAGGGGCTTAATCCTTACGAGGGTATTATCCTGGTAATCTTCGCGCTCGATGTTAGATCTTGCGTGCTTCAGGAGAGAAATCGAGATCTTGCCGCCATCGCGCTTGGGCACAGTCAGTACGAGATCTGCGGGATCGGTATCGTCGTAATCTGCTGTTCGTAGAATCGAGCGATCCCGGGATTCATCCGAAAAATCCACAGTGTCCGTCATACAGTTTCCTCCCCATCAGTCCCTTTAATCGCTTCCACAGAATCTCGCTCAAGATGTCCGCCAATCACATCAATGATCAGTTTTCGATCTGAGCCCGGTAACTGATCAAACTCCTCTTGGTCAGGAGAGGCAGATTTGCGCTGGCCGACCATGGCCAGTTCGGGGGGCTGTGGCGTTGCCGCCCCATCTTTGCCAACAAGATTTGGCAGTTCCGGATTAGCAGAACTTTGCCCAGCCCCACTCCCCGGCGCCCCACCAGAATTAATCTTGATCCCAGGCCCAGCCAACGTAACCCCGCTTGGGTCCAGCTTGATAAAGCTGCCGCCACCAGAAATCGTCAGCTCCGCCCCGGCATCCAGCACCACTTTCGCACCGGCTTTGTGATGAACTTCTGTGCCGGCTTCCGAGGCCATGGTGCGGCCGGTCTTCTGGTGGAAACTGCCGGCGATGGTCTGGCTGCAATCGGCGCCGACGGAGGCTCGGCTTTCACCATCAGTGGTGCAGTGGTCTGCCGCTTTCACATGGCTGAACTGGTGGTTCTCCACCGTCAGGTGGCTGTCGTTCTTGATGACTTCGGTACGGTTGTTTTCCGTCAGCAGGTCCAGGTCTTTCTGGGCGTGGACGTAGATCTGTTCCTGGTCGGCTTCGTCTTCAAAGCGCAACTCATTACTGCCCTCACCCTTGTGGGTTTTGGTTTTCAGGGTGGTTCTTGTTTTGTGTTCTGGCAGCGCATAAGGCGGTGTGTTGGTGGCGTGGTAAGTCCTGCCGGTGATGATGGGCTGGTCCGGGTCGCCGTCCAGGAAGGAAACTATTACTTCGTTGCCGATTCTGGGCAGGGCCATAAAGCCGTATTGGCCGCCAGCCCAGCCCTGGCTGACTCGCAGCCAGGCACTGCTGTGTTCGTCGTTTTTTGAGTAGCGGTCCCAAGGGAAGCGTACTTTGACTCGTCCGTACTGGTCGCAGTGGATCTCCTCACCCTCGGGGCCGGTGACGATGGCCATCTGGGGGCCGTCCATCATCGGTTTGTGTTCGCACAGCGGGCGCCAGGTTTTATCGGCGGGGATGGCGGTGAAGTCGTTGTGGTAGCTGGTGGGCTGGCTGCCACCTTCTTCCTGCATCGCCTGAGGCTGCTTGCCGGTGTGGGTGATGGCGGTCAGCAGCCATTCCCGGTTCAGGCTCTGGCTGTCGTGGTCCTGCAGCTCGACTTTGGCGCCGGGGGTGAAGTCGGGGCGGTTGCTTTCGCCCTTGGCCAGGCTGGCGTCGTTTCTGAGGGCGTCCAGTCTGGCCTGGGTGAAGGGCTGGCCACTGGCGTCGGCTTTGTAGCGGCCGGGGTAATCATAGTGCTGGTAGTCTTCGCGGTGGTTCGGGCTGCCGGCGCTTTGTTCGTGCATCAGGGCGTAAGCGGGGTTTTTGAAGGTGTAGTCCTTCATGGCGACCGAAGCGGCTTTGATACGCTCTTCGTAGGCGAAGCTGAACACACAGGCCTGCTTGGTGCTGCCGCCGGCTTGGGTGTTGCAGGGGACCGGGTCCAGCTTAGGGGCGTCGCCGTGGTGGTCGGCAATGATCAGGGCCGGTTGTTCTTCGCCGTCCACGCTGCCGTGCTGGTAGCGGTAATGCCAGCCTTCTTCGGCGGCCAGGCGTTCGATAAATTGAAGATCGGATTCCCGGTGCTGGACGCAGTACTCCCGTTCTTCCGGCGGGCGTTTGAAGTCAAAGACGGTGTCGATGATGCCCCGCTCTTCCAGCAGGGTGCGCACGATGGCATCGGTGGTCTGGGTCTGGAAGATGCGGCTGTTGTGCATCAGGTCCAGGCGCCAGGCCGGGGGCTGGATGACCACTTGATAGGCGGTGCGGCGGTGGCCGGTGTTGCCTCGGACGAATTCGTTGACCACGCCGGTAAACCGCCGTACCGGCTGGCCGTCTTGCCACACCACCAAATCCACCGGTTGTTCCAGAACGTCAGCAGCGGCCACATCCGGGTCGGTGCTCGCCAGTTCTAACCGGCCATGAAACAAGGAAGACAGCTGTTCGGCCAGCTTAAAGCCAACTACCGAAAAGTGATCTGAGGGGAATTCGCCTACACGGGCGGTGAACTGCAATCCGCTTGCCTGGGGCATGACTTCGGTCCCTGAAGAATAGTGGTTTGTAACTGACTCATCCTGAGCCCGACCGATTATAACCGCACAGTCGTGGATTACAAACCACCGTTCTTTGCGCTACTCCTCAACAAAATCATAATTCCTGATCAGATGGCAGACCGCCGAACACGGTAGGTTTTCATCTCAAGCTGCTCGGCGGTGTCATCCAACCCCACCTGGCCACCAAACTGTTCCAGAAGCCCCTCAAGTACCTCACCCTGTTCTTCGTCACCTCGGTGTCCGAACACAATCGCCAGCGGATTAGGGCAATAGGATTGCTCCCACAACCGATACACCTCATTGCCATAGCTACGGTACCCAGACGTTGTATACCACTTCCAGTTCTCATCCTTACGGCTCACCTGGTTCAGCTTGGCCAGATCCGCTACAGACAATACCGGCCCGGGCGCGTCTTCTTTTTTGAGGTATCCGGCAAGGCTGTCTGCAAGTTTCAGAACCCGGGGTTTCTCGCAACCGTACGATTTGCTACGGCTGATCACATAGAGATAGTCGCCAGGCTCGTTCGCGCCCTGCTCTTCATTGGCTTCCTTCGAATCGACGCCGTTTTCAACCTTGGGGCCATGGTCGACCTCTTCGAGGCGAATGGTCTCGATGCCGGAAACATTGAAAGGCCGGGATGACTCCTCCGGTGTTTCAGTCAAGCCGGCCAGAAACTCGTGGATAGACTCCTGATCCCCGCGCCCTCTCCCAGCAACCACATGAGAGGGTACATCCGCGAAAATGGTCACTGTGCTGTAGTCAGAACTGACCACACTGTCCAACAGCGCGGCCTGCTTTAGCCGACGTTCCAGATAAGGCCGCTCCGCCTCGCTATATCCGGGTTTGTCCGGAACCATCGGATAGCTTTGCAGATAACCGTAGGGGCCTTGCAGAAGCAGATAGCTGAAATACCGGTCATCCCAGACGGATCTGAGTTCCTTTAACGGTAAACCAGAGTCTGATCGAATCTCCTGAAAAAACTCTCCCATCCCGTTAAAAACGGCAGGAGTCAGTACATCATCACCGGCGCCCGCTGCAGACAGAGATATCTCAACCCACTCAACCGCCCTGCCTGACTCCTGCCATTGGTAAGAACGACTGCCCGATTCTGCAAGCTGCAATACTGCCGATGTCTCAACCCGCCCCAACAATGATCTCGCCATCAACTGGCCGGTCGCACCATTCTCAACACCATGGAACCAATACTGATTGTCCTGCCGATATCCAACTCCCTGAATACCCGCCAGCAACAACCTGTTGTTCTCACCCTCAGCGACCCCCGTCAGGGCCCCCAACGGGAGATCAAGCTCCGGATAAAACATCTCTCCGCCCGCAGCGCGCCGGGCCACGATACCCTCACTTCCAACCAGGATCACACTGCCGTCGGACAACAGGCGCCCACCGAAATAGCCCACCTTGCTGGCGCTTTTGATGCTATTCCAGCTCACTCCGCCGTCCGGGCTATGCATTACCGTGCCTTCTGCTCCAAAGGCCAGAGCCTCACTGCCACCTAAGCCTATTACGCCCAATAGTGGCTTGAACCCCTCACGAAACACTTGCCAGTCGTCGCCCCACTCCGAACGGGAAAGAATGTCACTGCCATCGGTAACAATCAGTTGATGCCCGCTCTCCAGAATGGCCACTCCGTTGAGGTCTGAGCCGTAAGACCTCGCCGCCAGACGCTCCCGCGTCCAGTTTTCACCACCATCAAGCGTCGTGAGAATAAACCGGTTGGGCCCAACGATAATGCCCTGGCCCTGGCTATCGAAAGCCACGTCCATCAGCGCCTGATCAGCATCTATCTGCTGGTCCAGTTGAAGAGATTCCCAGGTGTCGCCCCCATTATCCGTTCGCAACACCGTGCCATCATGGCCAACGGCCCAACCAGTCTGATCAGACACAAAGCTAACCGCAGTCAAAGTGCTATTCACTCCGGAACTGACCACTCGCCAGGAACTACCGTTGTCATCCGAAACCCTAATCGCACCAGATTCACCCACTGCCACGATGCGGGAACCCGCACGATCAAGATCAATGAATACCTGCGAAGGAAATACCTCGGGCGTTACAGCCAGCCCGCTGTCAGACGCACCCCGCTGGTCATCGCCAGACGCATCCGTATTGTCACTGTTACTGCAACCACCCAACACCCCAAGCGCCAGCAGGCCTGCGGCAAACACTCCGATAGCGCGGATTTTCAACATGATACCTTTGTCCTCAAACCGTCCGTGTTCCTGCACAGCCTCAAACCATGCTTTTTCATCAGCGCACCCGCGAAGTCGACAGGGAGTCCAGGGCAATATCGCCCTCGCTGATGAGCGTTCCATTTTCGTAGCGCTTGCGAATCACAGACATGCCGCCGTAACCCATTTCAATCCACTCCCCGTGGGGCTCGCCGTCGCGATAGCTCCGTTTCTTCAACATCTGGCCAACGCTGGAGAACTCGTAGTGAACGCCTTCCGGTTTCCCACGCCGGTAATTGCCCTGGCGTACGATGCGCCCGTTATCGGTCGTTTCCAGATAGTCGCCATCCGGCTCGTCTTTGTAGAAGTTAGCCACCACGCGATGACCGTAACCATCACTGAAATCGGCCGGTCCATGTTTCTGTCCATTTTCATAATGGATGACGTCTGAGCGCTCTCCGGTCTCGTCAAAGCGCTCGTAACGGCCGTGGCGTTTGCCGGCACGATAGTTCACTTTCTCGGTTATGCCATTGCTCTGTAGCGTTAGCCACTGGCCTGTTTTCAGGCCATTCTCGTAACGCCCTTCCTCGCGGGAACCACCACTGCCCTCCCGGAGGGAATCGCCATGTTTTTCCCCGTCCTTGTAGTGCTCCCGCACCAGGGTCGACCATTGCCGGGTCAGGAGCAGACCCTGTAGCCCTTTGTCATCCTGCTCCCGCCGGGCGATGAGCTCACCACTCTCGCTGTATTCTTCCTTAAGCTGCCAATCACCCACCTTGTGTTTAAGCTTGACCAGCCGCTCACCGTCGCCATATTGCTCATCCCGGGACTCAACAAGCCGGCCGTTGTCATCCAGAACGCGCATCACCTTGCGAGACAGACTACCGTCCATTCGGTAGTAAAGATCTTCACCCACCGGCTGAGACCGGAACTTACTGGCAATATACACACGCTTGGGTGTGCCGTCGGGGTAGTAGGTTTTCTGCAAACCCAGCCGGTTACCCTCGTGGTAATGCTCCTCACTGGCCAGAATTCCATCTCGATAGGTTTCCAGCACTCCCTGATACTTGCCATCCAAGAAGGTGGCTTTCCGGATTAGGTGGCCCTGTTCATCTAGCTCCCGGTAATTTCCTTCCCTGGCCCCATTCACGTAGTAGGCCTCTTTGGTCAGCTGACCATTTTTATACTCGGCATAATCGCCATGGCGCCGATAATTCCGGATGGAATAGCGACGGGTTACCCGGCCTGCCTCGTCATATTCGGTGTAGTCTCCATCGGCGATGCCGCCGCCATAATAGTCAAGTGAGCGCTCAAGCTGGCCGTTCGGGTGATAAGCCTTGTAGGCACCGTGGAGCACCGGGTAATTGTTGCCGCAGTCGCAGATCTGGTCACGAACCACGTAACTGGCCTGCACCGATACCTGCCCATCGGCGTAATATTCCACCACATCACCCAACAGGTCCTTGCGGTTAAAATCCGGCGTGGGTGAGAGGCCTTCCAGCGCAACCTGGCCGTCAGCGTAGAAGAGTTTGACCTGATAAAACTCATCCACCTTGGGAAGTGGCAGCTCAAGGTAACTCGCCTTCCGGTGCCAGGGATTGGCAGGGTCGTAGTAATCGCCATTTTCCGTAAACCATACCCGTTGGTCGGCTTGCAGAATCAGCGGCATGCAGAGCAATAAAGTAAACAACAGCTTTTTGGTCATGGTCTCATCCTGAGTTATTGACCGGTTGAATCAAGGCAGCGGCGGGAACTGCACAGACACTTGCCTGGCCTCCCGCTCCATACTCACGGGGTAACGGACCTCAGCGATTTCGCCCCAGAAACGGAGATCCATGCCACCACCATCCCAACCTTCCGAAGGGTTCCCTGAGTAGGCAGGAGACAGAGGCTCCAGAACTTTACCGTCCCGGTTGTAGGCGATCAAAGGCAGCTCTCTTAGATTGAATCGCTGCTGGATCTGCTTGAGAGTCTGGTGTTGGGACTTGCTCAGTCTCAGGGTGCTGGGGTCTACCCCAAATAACTGACCGCTATCGGGAATGGCCCCCCTGTGCAGCACTACCTTGGTTATGCAGTCAACATTGACGTCAATCTCAAGGTCGTAGAAATATTTCAGGCCATGCTCGGTAACCAACTCACGGCCGGGCTGATCGTTATAGGCGCCGGATGCAAACAGTAGTTGTGACGTTCCATAGCTTTGCTCGGCAGAAAAACTGACAGGGCTGCCCTGGTACATTGGTTCGCCAGCCACAGAAATGTCGCAGCGCCCGGCGCCCTCACCAGGAACCACGGCACTGAGCCTGTTCTGACGAACGCCTTCGAGTACCACCTCATCCAACTCAAATGATGAAAACTCCAGCACCGGCTCCCGGTACTGCTCCAGAGTTCGCTCACCAACCACCGGCCCGCCATCTAACGTGGGGAGCGCGTTCGGGGCTACAAACGTACGCTGCTCCACCTCACGGTCGTACACATAAACCTGAACGCCTTCAATGGGCTGGCCACCCTCTGCCCCCAACTCATAGATCCAGTCACCGTAGCGCTCTTCCATAGGGGAGGCTATGAGTGTGTCGGTGGCTGAATGCGCAAATTGCTCGGCCCTGGCCCAGTGATCACCCTCATCCGAGGTTTCCAGAAAGGCATTCCGCAGAGGTTCAATCGCCGTATGAGTCAGCCGCAGGCTGAACGTCGGCAGAAAGTCGCCTCCGGCATTCACAGGATAGGCGCCAATCAACGGAAAGCTGGTGGGTAGCGACCCCCCGGGCTCATGGGCCCGAACCAGGAGCCCATCGGGATCCCAACTTTCAACAGAAAGCGTCAGCCCAAGGCTCTCGATGTGGCGGGATGGGGTTTCCGGCGTCAGCACAAAGCCGTGCAGCTCTCCGGGCACGATAACCGTGGCATCCACCTCCACCGAGGCAATCGCATCCAACTGATCGCGCGTTAACTCACTGGCGATAAACGGCACACGGCGATGGTCTGCGCTGTCAATCGAATACAGAGTGTAACGCGGATCACGCGGTACCGAATCGATCACTGGTTCACCCTCGGCATTCAGCAGCCGGACGGCACTCGCAGGCTCAAACTCAACGGCTGCGAAATGATAATGCTCAATCTGGAAATCCAGACCCAGGCGACCATCAACTTCCTCATTGCCGAACCAGAGCAGCGACCTCTCCAACTGTTCAAAGGATTCTTCGGGCGTGGCCAGGCCAAACGGCGGCAGGTAATAGGTTTCGAACTCCGGATCGGTGGTATCAACAACCCGGCTATCCAGCGCCCCCAGTGCCCGGTACCATGCCTGCCCCGCCGTGAATCGCGGCTCTATACCGGTCTGGGTCAACGTCATCGTGCTTTTCATAGCCAGGTGCTCGTCGGCGTATTCAAACACCCCACTGATTCGGGCAGCAGCGCGCCTCGGCCACCCGGTCAGGCGCTCAAGCTCCATAAAGCCCTCGATTTCAACGGCAGCAGTGTCTGTGGCACCCTCTGTTGTCACCGAACGGAACTTCAAAGAAACGGTGTCGTCATTTACGTGGCTGATTTCGTATTGCACCGCTGGCAGCGACTGACCGCCCATATCGCGCGCCGGCACCTGCCAGCTCAGGCCTGCTCGGGGCTTACCCGAAGGAAAAGCTGGCTGGTAGGTGTGCATCACGCTGAGATCGCGGCTCAGCATATCCCGAACGGGTTCAGGCAACCGGGAATCTTTCGTGAGCTCGGCCAGGGCGGCCTTATTCACGTAATTGGTTTCAAGTACCTGACCATCGCTGGCAACCCGTTCAACAATCCCGGCCTTGAGCAATGCCGCCATAGACTGCAGCCGGTCACTGTATTCCGGAATCTGCTCGGTATCGAGACCGAGACGATCCTGCTCCCAAAGCTGGGTATGCAAAGAGCGGGATTGCAACTCAACCACATCGTTGTCTACCGCCAGTACGTCACTGCGCAGCAGGCTTTCCATTCGGACACGAGTCGGCTCCCTGCGAAACCCGCTGGGCGTTTGCAGTTCGGCGGTTTGTTCGAGAATAAAATGGCGGCTGTCGCCCGGCTCGGGCTTAAAGGCAAGGCTGTCGCCGGTGAACCAGAACATTCCGGCCAAACCTAACGACAGTAACAAAGCTACTGCGACGAACATCCTCATCGTCTCTGTCCCCTCCGTGGGTCATCAGTCAGTTAATGCGGCGGGATTATAGGGGCTGCCTCCACAGAACTCAATGCAACAGGCTCGCAATGGGGTCAGACCCCAAGACATTTCACCCCATCAAATGTTCTGGGGTCTGACCCCAACTTAGTTGGAGAGCCAGACGCTTTGGTAGGGTTTGAGGGTGATGACTCCGGCGAGGTCGTCGATGGCCATACCGGAAAGCAGATCGGTCCACTGGTCGGTGCCAATGAGGTTGATGTCGGTGAGGGCCACTTGCTGCACTTCGTCGCTTATGTTGTGGATGCAGAAGATGGATTGCTCCCGGCGCATGCTCTGGCGCCAGAAGCCGAACAGCTGCAGGCCCAGGTGCAGGGTGAACTGGGTGGCGTTGGGGTGGAAGGCGGGTTGGGCGCGGCGGATGGCGATCAGGCGTTTGAGTTCAGTGAAGGCTTTGCTGTGGTGGCTGAGTGGGTCCGCCAGGGCGGCTTCCACGGCATCCAGCTGCCACTGGCCGCGGTTAATAGAGCGGAAGCGGCCGGTGTGCTCTACCCGGGCATGGTCATTTTCGGTGGCCAGCAGGCTGTGAATATAGAACGCGGGAATACCTTCCAGCGCCAGCATGATGGTGTGGGCACACAGGAATCGCTGTAACTGCCAGTGGTCTGCGCCACCCTCGGCGGTGCCTTTGAGGGCATCCCACAAGGCAATGTTCATTTCGTAGGGCTGGTCCCGGCCGTCGGCAGTGCGCCGGTAGGATACCTTGCCGCCAAAGGATTCCATGGTGTTGATCAGCCGCTGTTTCTCGTCCTCATCCAATAGGCCGTCAGTGGGCCGCAAGCCAACGCCGTCGTGGGAGGCAATGAAGTTCAGGTAGGTGGTGCCCATCTGCGCCGGCGGCATGCTCATCAGCCAGGTTTTCAGATGCCGGCAATTGCCGGTGACCAGGGTATTGATCAGCAGTGGCGGCAACGAGAAGTTGTAGATGGCATGGGCTTCGTTGGCGTTGCCGAAATAAGTCAGGTTCTCCCGGTTGGGCACGTTGGTTTCGGTGATCACCACCGCATCCGGCGTGTGATGCTCAATCAACAGCCGCAGAATCTTGATCAGCTCGTGGGTCTGCTGCAGGTGAATGCAGGGCGTGCCCGGTTCTTTCCACAAGAACGCCACCGCATCCAGCCGGAAGATCTTTACTCCGCGTTCCAGGTAATAGTGGATAATCCGGGCAAACTCGATCAGCACTTCCGGGTTGGCGAAATTCAGGTCCACCTGGTCTTCGCTGAAGGTACACCATACATGGCGTTCGCCGTCGTCGGTCTGCACTGGGGTCAGCAACGGCGAGGTTCGGGGGCGCACCACCATGCTTAAATCGTCTTTCGGGTTGCCCTCAAAGAAGTAATCCTTGCCCGGCCCCACGCGCTTGCGAAAGTTCTCGAACCAGCGGCTGCGGGCCGACATGTGGTTGATCACCAGGTCTGCCATCAGCTTATAGTCCGCGGCGATGGCCTCGATGTCTTCCCAGCCACCGTGGGACTCGTTCACCGCCAGGTAATCCATCACCGCAAAGCCGTCGTCCGAGCTGTACGGGAAAAACGGCAGGATATGCACGGCACTGATGACGTCCTGCAGGCAGTCGTCCAGAAATCGCTTTAAAGTCACCAACGGCTTTTCATCCGGCTGCTGAACGGTATCGGCGTAGGTGATCAGCACAATGTCCGATGGGTCCCAATGGTTCTGGTGCGCCGGCGGTGCCTCGGTATCGGGCTCCAGCGCCATCGCATCCATCAACTGCTCTGCCACAAAGGCACAGTCCACCGCCGGGTAGACCACTTCCAGCATGGCCACCAGTTTGCTGTCGAGGGTCTGGCTCATGGCCGGAACTCCTGGTTATCCAGTTCCACCGCTTCCAGCAACTGCTCCCGGATATCCGGAATGGCGCTGGTTACCCGGTTCCAGCTCGGGATGAACGGCGTGTCCATGGGGTTGTCGAGGAAGTAGGCGCCGGCGCGCATCACGTTCTGGGCGAACAGCTCCACCGCCTTCTCTTCCTTGTGACGATCGAAACTCAGGCCGTTAATGATGGCGTCGTTCTGGTAGGTCTCCACAAAATCCAGGGCAATACGGAAGTAACTTGCCTTGATGGTGCGGAACTTTTCGTTGGAGAAAATCTCACCGTTAGTGGCCAGCTTGCGGAACAGCGCCTTGGAGATGTCCACACTCATCTTGGACAGGCCACGGCTGGCGTCTTCCGGTGACAGGTCCTGATGCTTGTGGTCATAAACATCCGCCACGTCCACCTGGCACAAGCGGTTGGTGGCGTAGTTGCGCTTCATTTCAGACAAAACGCCGATCTCGAGCCCCCAGTCGCTGGGAATACGCAGGTCATTAATCACATCGGTACGGAAGGAGAACTCGCCCGCCAGCGGGTAGCGGTAGCTGTCCAGGTAATCCAGAAAATCGTTGGGGCCACACACTTTTTTGAGGGCGCGAATCAGTGGCGTGACCAGCAGGCGGCTGACCCGGCCATTCATGCTGCCGTCCGCCACCCGTGCATAATAGCCTTTGCAGAACATGTAGTTAAAACCGGGGTTGGCCACCGGGTAAATCAGGCGCGCGAGCAAATCCCGGGAATAGGTCAGGATGTCGCAATCATGCAGGGCCACGGATTTACTCACACCCGAGGCCAGCACATAACCAAAGCAATACCACACATTGCGGCCCTTCCCCATCTCCGTGGGCGCCAGGCCCTGCTCCCGCAATTTCATATCCAGTGCCCGCAACCGGGGGCCATCGTTCCAGAGCACCTTGAACGGCTGCGGCAGCTCGGAAAAATACTCCAGAGCATGGCGGTACTGGGCTTCATCGGCACGGTCCAAACCGATCACAATCTCATCCAAATACGGAACCTTGGTCAGCTCCTGGACGATGTTTTTAAGCGCAGGCCCTTCCAGCTCCGAGTACAAAGACGGCAACACCAAAGACATAGGCCGGGCTTTACGAAAGCTCATCAGGTCCGCTTCAATATCCTCCACGGGGCGGCGCACAAGGTTGTGCAGGGTGGTGATAATGCCATTCTGGTAAAAGTCGCCCATGGCGGCTCCTCCTTTACTGGTAGCCGTACTCAAAGAGCAGATTGAGCACGCATTCATTCCAACCCTCCGGGCCGGGCTTGAGGGAGCGCATGGCGTGCCGGGACGACGGCAACTGAACCTGATCACTGTTCACCCCGCGAATCACCACCGGTACGTCGGCGGCCTCCAGCATGCACTGGTCGTTGGGGCTATCGCCCAGGGCGATGGTCACAATCGGTTCCTCACCAAAGTGCTCCTGATAACGCTTCAGCAAGAACCGGGCCCCTTCCGCCTTATCAAAGGTGCCCATGGCATGCCAGAAGCGCCCGCCCTGCACCAGCTTCAGGCCCTCCAGCTCAAGCGCCGCGCGGAATTGCGCCAGCTCTTCCTCCGTGCCATCCCACACAAGCGGCACCGTCGCCAAACGCTGTTTCGCCCGGGCCGCCTCCGTTACCGTCAACCGGGTAAGCGACGCCACCTGCTCCGCAGACAGGTCATCAAAGCTCCGAAACTGTGCACCGGATTCCCTCTGCACCAAAATAGTGCGAACAACCTCCTCATAAGACCTGCCAACATGAACCACTTCTTCCTCCGCATTGCCCAGGCAGCCAGCAGGAATCACCACCGCCGCGCCGTTCTCCGCAATAAACGGCCCCCGCAGCCCCATCATGCTTTGCAACTCACTGATCTCCGCCGCCGTTTTGCTGGAATTGAAAATCAACGGAATGCCATTGCACCCCAACCGCGCCATCGCCGGCTTCGCTGCCCGCCAGCTATAGCTGTCGTGATCCAGCAAGGTGCCGTCCAGATCCGTAAAAACAATCAACCGTGGTTGCATTTCCCCACCCCGCTCTGCAATGTAACTGGGGTCAGACCCCAAGACATTTGATGCGGTGAAATGTTCTGGGGTCTGACCCCAAATTAGATTCAAGAACCAGGCCAGACTATGAGCACGAATGCCTTTAAGGTGGAACACCGTTACCTGGAATTGCCAGACAGCTTTTATACGCGGGTGAAGCCGACGCCTTTGTCTCAGCCGGCGATGGTGTGTTTCAACCACAATCTGGCAGCGCAGATGGGGTTTCATGTTAATGATGAAGCTAAGTGGGCCGGTGTGGGTGCCGGGGCGGAATTGCTGGAGGGTATGGACCCAGTGGCGATGAAGTACACCGGGCACCAATTTGGCGTGTACAACCCGGAACTGGGCGATGGCCGGGGCTTGTTACTGTGGGAAACCTTGGCGCCGGACGGCACCCGCTGGGACTGGCACCTGAAAGGGGCAGGCACCACGCCCTACTCCCGCTTTGGCGACGGCCGGGCCGTGCTGCGCTCCACCATTCGCGAATACCTGTGCTCGGAAGCCATGCACGGTCTTGGCATTCCGACCACTCGCGCCCTGTTTATGGTCAGCGCGAAAGACCCGGTGCGCCGGGAATCCATCGAAACCGCTGCCGCGCTGATGCGAGTGGCGCAAACTCACATCCGTTTCGGTCACTTCGAATTCGCCGCCCACCACGAAGGCCCCGAGGCACTGAAAACCTTGCTGGAACACGTGGTCACCCTGCACTTCCCGCACCTGATCAGTCTGCCGGAAGAACAACGCCACCAACGCTGGTTTGAAGAAGTGGTGGAACGCACCGCCCGGCTGATCGCGGACTGGCAAGCGGTCGGCTTCTGCCACGGCGTGATGAACAGCGACAACATGTCGATCATCGGCGACACCTTCGACTACGGCCCCTACGCCTTCCTGGACGATTTCGATGCCGGCTACATCTGCAACCACACCGACGAGGGCGGCCGCTACGCCTACAACCGGCAGCCGCAGACCGGCTTTGTGAACTGTCAGTACCTGGCCAACGCCCTGCTGCCAATCATGGATGAGGACCACGTGCGCCGTGGTCTGCGCCGGTACGAAACCGCGTATAACGAACATTTCAAGAACAACATGAGGGCAAAACTGGGGCTGGAGGAAACCGACGACTCAGACATGAGCCTGATCATGGACACCTTCAGCATGCTGCACGAACACCGGGTAGACTACACCCGCTTCTTCCGAGGCATCTCCAACCTGCACCGCCATGGCAATGCCCCGGTGCGGGATCTATTTGCCGACCGAAGCGCGGCCGACGAATGGCTCGAACGCTACGAGGCCCGCCTCAAGACCGAAACCCGCGCCCACGACGAACGCGAATACCTCATGCGTCAGGTAAACCCCAGATATATCCTGCGCAACTACCTGGCCCAACAAGTCATTATGGAAGCCCAGAACGGCGACTACGCGCCCCTGAAAGAGCTGTTAAAGGTGCTCGAGAACCCCTTCGACGACCAACCCGAGTTCGAACACTACGCGGCCTTACCGCCAGACTGGGGCAAACACCTCAACATCAGCTGCTCCTCCTGAAGTTGGGGTCAGACCCCAGAACATTTGATGGGGTGAAATGTCTTGGGGTCTGACCCCAAATTATTTTACGAGGGCATCCTCGGTGTCTTTTACGGGAGCCAGGGCGTCGAGCCTGGCGCCGTGGCGCATCATGTATATAACCAGCAACACAGCTGGTATGCCCATGATGGCAGAGATTGTGAAGAACTCGGCGTAGCCGAAACTGGCCACGACAATACCGGAGAAGCCGCCAAGGAACTTGCCGGGCAAGGTCATCAGAGAGCTGAAAAGCGCGTATTGGGTCGCCGTGAAGGACGCGCTGGTCATGCTGGATAACCAGGCAATCAGGGCAACATTGGCCATGCCACCGCTGAGGTTATCGGCACTCACCACCACCGCCAGGGTCATCATGTTAGGCGGGTAATTAGCCAACCATACAAACAGCAGGTTGGTGGCGGCCGTCAGAATGGCCCCCGCCAGCAGGATATTGCGCACGCCATAACGAACCACCAGCACGCCGCCAACCAACGACCCCATGATGGTCATGAAGAAACCAAAGATCTTGGTGACATCCGCCACCTGGGTTTTGCTGAAGCCCATGAAATCCAGGTAAAACGGGTTGGCCATAACCCCCATAGCAATGTCGGAAATCCGGTACACCGCAACCAGTAGCAGAATGGCAATCGCCATTTCTTTGTAGCGCCGGAAAAAGTCCAGAAAGGGTCCGGCAATAGCGGCATAAAACCAGCCCGCTGCCCGGGCAATGGCGGGGGGAAGGTGACCGCGTTTGCCGGCCTCTTCCTCAATCTTGTGTGCGATGTCCTGGGCAGCCGCATAGTGATTGACCCTTGGCTCCGGCACGATCAGTACCGTGGCGGCACCTACACCCACCAGCGCGGCCATCACCTGATAAGATACCTCCCATGACCAGTACTCTGCGAGATACAGCGCCCCGGCCCCTGCCACCAGAAGCGCCAATCGATAGCCAAAGATATACGTTGCCGCCAGCGCTGCCTGCAATCGCTCCTCGGCGATCTCAATGCGGTAGGCGTCAATCGCGACATCCTGAGTGGCAGAAGAAAAAGCCACCAGCAAGCCAAACAGCGCCAGAGTTTGTGGCGCCGCCACCGGGTCCACATTGGCCATCAGGTACAACCCGGTGGCAATACCGGCCTGGGCCAGCAGAATCCAGCTTCGGCGCTTTCCAAGCAGCCTATCCAGCACCGGCAGCTTCAGGCGGTCCACAATCGGAGCCCAAAACACTTTGATGGAATAGGTGATCCCCAGCCAGCTGAAAAACCCGATGGTGGCGGTTTGAACGCCCACATCCGCCAGCCGGGCATTGAGTGTTGAGAACACCAACAAAAACGGCAACCCGGCGGAAAAGCCCAGGAACAGCATCGCCAGCACTTGCCAACGGGTGTAGACGTAGAACGTGTCTAGAATCAGGGTAAGCAGGTTGCGGATGATAAGCTTAACTCCTTGGTGCAACTGTCGGGGACTACCCCCGGGCCTGGGTGATCAATCGCGGAAGTTATTAAACTGCAGCGGAATATCCAGCTCCGCCTCGCGCAGCATGGCAATGGCTTCCTGCAGGTCGTCCCGTTTCTTGCCGGTTACCCGCACCTTGTCGCCCTGAATGCTGGCCTGCACCTTCATCTTCTGGTCTTTGATCATTTTCACGATCTTCTTGGCCATGTCGGTTTCGATACCCTGCTTCAGGGAAAAATGCTGTTTCACCAGTTTGCCGGCCTTGCTCTCGCCGTCTTCCGCCAGAGCCCGGGCGTCAATGTTGCGTTTGGCGAAGGCCATACGCAGCAGATCAATCAGTTGCTCCAGCTGGAACTCCTGCTCGGCGCTCACCGTAATGCGCTTGTCTTCCAGTTCGATATCCGCCTGCACATTTTTAAAATCCCAGCGGTTACCCAGATCACGCTTGGCCTGATCCACCGCGTTGGTGACTTCGTGCATTTCAATTTCTGAAACAATGTCAAAAGAAGGCATGGTCGTTATTCTCCAAAGGCCACACGGGGGTATACTGTGGCGACATTAAAAATACCGGATGTTCCGAAACCGCCAAAGCATACCAAGAGCCGCGGCGAACCGCATCTGACAATGGACTGGTAAGAAGTAGACAAACGATGCCAAACCTGGACCTACCCATACTCGTAGTAGACGACGCCAAATTCAGCAGTATGGTGGTCGGCCGCACCCTGCGAAATGCCGGTTACCGCGATATACGCATTGCCAACAACGCGCCAGACGCCCTGAAGCTGATGGAACAGCGGCAGGTCAGCGTGTTGATTGCCGATTGGCTGATGCCTGAAATGGACGGGCTGCAACTGACCGACCACGTGCGCCAGCAGGATGAGCAGGACAACCACTACACCTACGTGATCCTGCTAACTGCGCGCGAAAGCGTGGAAGCACTGTCAGAAGCCTTCGACCGGGGCGTGGATGATTTTATCTACAAGTCAGACATGACCAAGCAGCTGATCCCCCGCATCTTTGCCGCCGACCGAATGGCCGACCGCCAGAACACCCTGCTGCGAGCCAACGCACTGCTGGTCGAAAACAATCGGGAGCTGGAATCCACCAACATCATCGACCTGGAAACCGGCCTGTGTAACAGCAAGTATGCCCGCCAGCGCCTGCAGAAAACCCTTCGCCACGCGGAATCCCGCGGCGGTTCCACCTCCTACGTGATGTGCGGCATTCGTAACTGGCAAGACCTGAAACGCAAGCATCCACCCAGCGTGATGAGCGAACTGGCCACCGGCATCGCCCGCCGTCTGAGCACCCTGATTCGCCCCATCGACGCCCTGTGCCGTGTTGGCGACAACCAGTTTGCCATCGTCTCCTACTTCCCGAACAGCGACCATTGCTCCACCACCGCGTTCCGGCGAATTTTTGATGGCATCAACCACAAGGCCCTGAAAACCACCGCGGGCTTTATCTCCGTGGAAGCCGGCATGGTGCTATGCCGCGCCGATGCCCAGGACGGCACGCCCTCGGTGCAGGATATGGAACGGGCGGCGGTGCAAGGCCTGGTTGACGCCTACGAAACCCGCCGCTTTACCGAAACCAAACCCGAGATACGGGAAGGTGTGTAGCCCTCACAAACGGTAACAACGGGACACAGATCACAAACAGACAGGAAGGGCGCGAGGGCTTATTCTGAGATCGTGGAATCAAGCAGTATCCGCCCATGGCGGAGGAGCCGAGTAGTAACTCCGCCGTATTATGGGCCCTGACTCCACAGGATTAACGAATTTTTCAGGCACTTTCGTTCTTTCCGAAGTATTTTCGAGCCAGCTCTTGTGAGCTGGCTTTTTTATTGGTTTTCCGGGTCTGTTTCAGGGGCCTGTCCCCGCATGGGGACTGACCCACTTTTGCCCGTCCTTGCACCAAAACTCGAACCCATGGGTCCAAAATGGGTCAGTCCCCGTTCGGGGACAGACCCTTACGATAATCCCCAGGCGTCTTCCCAGCAGCCGCCTTAAACTTCCGATGAAACGACGTGGTCTCGCTATACCCCAACCGCAGCGCGATATCGGGAATACTCATCTCGGTATTCCGCAAATAGTCCTCAGCCATCTGCTGGCGCACGTCATCCAGTAGTTTCTGGTAGGAAACGCCTTCCTGGCTCAGTTTGCGTTGCAGGGTGCGGCTGGTCATGCCCAGGTCTTCGGCGATCATGTCTTGCCGGGTCACGCCGCTGGCCAGTTGTTTCTGGATGCCTTGCTTCACTCTGGAAGTTAGATCGGTGTCGGTATCCAGCAGTGCCAACTGCGACAGCGCATGGGCTTCAAGGGTCTTGCGCAGCAGAGGGTCTGGCTGGCGAAGGCGGGTGGCCAGTAGATCCTGGGGCATGGTCACCACATTCTCCGGCGCTTCGAACTCAACCGGGCAGCCCCAGCGATCCTGATAAGCGCTCTCACAGCCAGGCCCGGGCGAGGAACGTTTCAGGGCAACCCGAATCGGAGAGGCTTCATCGTTATCTGCC
This sequence comes from Marinobacter sp. GH_1, assembly GCF_048595985.1. Taxonomy (NCBI): domain Bacteria; kingdom Pseudomonadati; phylum Pseudomonadota; class Gammaproteobacteria; order Pseudomonadales; family Marinobacteraceae; genus Marinobacter; species Marinobacter sp. GH_1. Next base: position 2,770,250 of record NZ_CP184460.1, read on the forward strand.
AACCAGCGAGCGTAATTTATCCAGGAGGCGAACACGTTATCCACCACCTGGGGCCACACCACCGAGTCGGTAAAGTTGCAGGTCCACACCAACGACACTTCATTCCCCTTCATCCGAAGGCCGGTCGTGCCCATGTCCCCTACCAGTTTTTCATAGGGCGCAATTCGGGTGACGGCCTCCCCCAGCGTGGCACAGCTCATGGTGATATAGCCAAGCACACTGTAGGAACCGGGCTGAACGAAATCACCGGTTTCCAGGCCAAGGATGGGATTGCCGGATGCTTCGGCCAGCAGGCGAATAAACGTCTGAAGCTGCTCGCCCGTCAGGCGGCCGTCATCGGTATCAAGGATCTTCGGCTCAAGGCCGGCTTTGCTGAACAGCTCTGAGGTACTGATGCCCTTGGCATCGGCGTAGCGAACGTATTGGCGCAGGGCGGCGACAGAGGCGGTTCCAAGAGGGGTCATGACGACTGCTTTGGTTGTTGATTTTATGCAGCGAGTATAACCGAAAATGGGTAGGGCTGGGTGTTATAGGGTTTGTCCTCAGGGTCTGTCCCCGAACGGGGACTGACCCACCTTTGCCCGTCCCTGCTACCTGAATCCGAGCCCATTGGTTCCAAAATGGGTCAGTCCCCATGCGGGGACAGACCCTTGGGACAGACCCCTAGGTCAGAGCCTAAAGCTTCCGCCCTTTCCCAGCCGCAATCCGCAGCCGCAGCGCGTTCAGCTTGATGAAGCCTTCGGCGTCTTTCTGATCATACGCACCTTGATCTTCCTCAAAGGTGGCAATCTTTTCGTCGAACAGGGAGTCGTCAGACTTCCGGCCCACCACGTCCACGTTGCCCTTGTACAGCTTCAGGCGAACGGTACCGTTCACGTAGGTTTGGGTCTGGTCGATCAGTGCCTGCAGGGCTTCGCGCTCCGGGGACCACCAGTAGCCGTTGTAGATGACCTCGGCGTAGCGGGGCATCAGGCTGTCTTTCAGGTGGGCCACTTCGCGGTCCAGAGTGATGGACTCGATGGCACGATGGGCGCGCAGCATGATGGTGCCGCCCGGGGTTTCGTAGCAGCCGCGGGACTTCATGCCCACGTAGCGGTTTTCTACGATGTCCAGGCGGCCAATACCGTTGGCGCCGGCCACCTTGTTCAGGGTTTCCAGCACTTCATGGGGCTTCATTTCCTGGCCATCAACGGCAACAATGTCGCCCTTCTTGTAGGTCAGCTCCACGTAAGTCGGCTTATCCGGCGCGGCTTCCGGAGACACGCTCCAACGCCACATGTCTTCCTCGGCTTCCGCCCAGGGGTCTTCCAGGTTCATGCCTTCGTAGGAAATGTGCAGCAGGTTGGCGTCCATGGAGTACGGGCTCTTGCCCTTCTTCATTTCCACCGGAATGTTGCGCTCTTCACAGTACTTCAGCAGTTTTTCGCGGGAGTTCAGATCCCACTCACGCCATGGAGCGATCACCTTAACACCCGGCTTCAGCGCGTAGGCACCCAGCTCGAAACGAACCTGGTCGTTACCCTTACCGGTAGCGCCATGGGAAATCGCATCCGCGCCGGTTTCGTTGGCAATGTCGATCAAACGCTTTGCAATCAGCGGGCGGGCGATGGAAGTACCCAGCAGGTACTCGCCCTCATAGATGGTATTGGCGCGGAACATCGGGAACACGTAATCGCGCACAAACTCTTCACGCAGGTCCTCGATGTAGATTTCCTTAACGCCCAGCGCCTCCGCCTTGGCGCGCGCCGGCTCAACTTCCTCGCCCTGGCCGATGTCGGCGGTGAAGGTCACCACCTCACAGTTATAGGTGTCCTGTAACCACCGAACGATCACGGAAGTATCCAGGCCACCGGAATAAGCCAGCACCACCTTTTTAATATCAGACATGCCCTTGCTCCAGACTGAACAGAATGGATGTATTGAAAAGAAGGTGCGTATTGTACGGGAGTGCGGGGGGAATGGCTATTGGGCGGAAGAAGTCTGGAAAATGCGCTGTAACTCGCCGTTGTCACGCATGTGTTGCAGCGCTTCTTTGAAAAGGCGAGCGTGTTCCGGGTTGCCGCTGTCTGGTGACATATACAGCCGGGCCTTTTGGCCTTTTACATGCTCCTGCAGACGGAACTCTTCAGCTGGAAAGCCGTAAGCATCAATCGTCATCGCGATGTTGTGATCGCTGGCAAGCACCGCAGAAATCCGCTCCAGCATCAGCATTTCAATGGCTTGCCGAATGTTATAAACCGGCACTTTCAGCACGGCCTCATCCGCTTTGAACGACTCGCCGAGATAGGTACCCCGCACATAGCCAACCCGCTTGCCGGCCAGGCCTTCCAGAGTCAGGGGGAAATCGGTGTCACGCAACGCCATCAGCATCAGATTAAGCTGAAGTACGGTATCGACGGGAAAAGCGTTCTCGTCCAGGTCTGGACTTTGAAACAGAAAAGTAAACTCTGCGCGCCCCGTGAGCAGGTCAAGGATGACCCGCCGCAGAGGAAGCAACTGCGCACTCACGGGCACACCCGAGAGTTCTGATAACCGGTCCATCAGCGTAATCAGACTGCCTTGCAGTTCACCCTGATCATCCTGAAAGCCCCAGGGCCAGACATCAGGAATCGCAAACATCGCCGGCGAACTGGCTGGAAGGCTCTCGCTTGAGCCGACAACTTTATCACTAGCGCTGGCCTGGGCAGCTACAAACAGAAAGGCCACCAACAGCCCGCGAAAAAACGCCATATGTTCGACCAACGCTAACTCAAACCGCCTGCTGCTGGCTCACCACCTCATCACGAATGCCATCCCAGCCGTCTTTCACAGAACGCAGCAGGTTCAGCACTTCATCCAGCTTGGCAACGTCATTCTTGGCGCTGGCTTCCAGCAAGGTGCGCTCCATGTAGTCGTATAGAGCCTCCAGCTGGGTGGCCAGCTCTCCGCCTTTTTCGAAATCCAGGAACGCCCGCAGGCCACCGATAATCTCAATGGCTTTATTGAGCAACTGAGCCTTGGCTGCGTAATCCTTGGCCTGAATTTTGGACTTGGCCATGTTAATCCGCTCAATCGCCCCGTTATACAGCAGCTGAATCAGCTTGTGCGGGTCTGCATCGGTGATGCTGGTTTGGGTATTAACGCGCTGATACGCCTGTAAACCGTTCATATATAACCTCGTTTCACCGTTGTCCGGCATGCCATGGTTGGCTGGCCAACCATCAGTATAGCCGAATTAATCTCTCTGCCTGTTCGGCGCCAGGGCCGCCAGCTGCTGAGTCACGTAATCCCGCGTATTATTCAACTGGGAGATCAGGGAGTCGGCAGCGCTGAATTGCTTCACCAGGCGTTCCTGATAGCTTTCAATCCGCAAGTCCAGCTTGATCCGGTCTTCCTGAATGCGCTCAAGATCCCGGTTCAGGGCATCGGTGCGAGAACTTAAAGCACCGTCTGCACCCAGAATACTGGTGATGGCATCTACCGCTCGCTCACTCACACCCTCGATGAACTTCACCGAGCCGCGATTGCCAACGTCACCGCCGGTAATACGCACCTGCAGACCAGCGGCATCGCCACCGGCACTGTTTGCCAGAAACAGCACCTGGCCGTCGCCCTGAGCGGTCTGGCCGTTGATGGTGCCTTGGACATCCTGGCCGGCGGTGCCGGTGGCGGTATTCAGACCAGTCACATTATTCAGGCTGGTCAGGCTGACATTTGAGTCACTGCCAAAGCGATTGGATGTAAAGGTCAGGCCTTCGGTCGCGTCATAACCCACCTGGACTGACCGGCCCGCCGCACTCAATGCGGAATTGTTGCGCAGTGCCTCTTGAATGGCCGCAGCAAAATCAGCCCCGGAATAGTCGCCAGCCGCAATTGAAACAGTAGCATTAGTTGCGCCATCCACCCGGAAGGTAAAGCTGTTATCCGCCTGCACCTGAATTGCATCCGCAGTATCTGGAATTGCATAGTTCAGGGTACCGCGAGACGCCATCTGGGTGACGTTGATATCGAAGTTTCCAGGCTGAGTATTGGACCCACTGCGAACAAACTCCACCTGGGAATCGCTGGTTCTGCCCTGCTCGGCAAACAGTGCCGTAACATCATCCGGGTTTTCCCGAAGCTGCTGCTGGAATTTCTGACTATCAAACTGCAGCTCACCGGTGCGGAAATCCGTGCCAATTCCCACATCCGCCAGGCTGCGAACGCTGGCGTTTTCCAGCCCGGGAATAATATCTGTCAACACTCGCTTCAACTGGTTCTGGATATTCCGAACCGTGGAATCCCCGGTCAGGATACTGCCTTGCCCCGTCTCGCTATCAAATGAAGACAGCTCACGGATGGTGCCCTGCAGCTCGTTGAACTTGTCTACGAACGCCTGAACACGCTCGGCAACCGCCGCCGTGTCCTGCTCCACTTTGATAGTGGACTTACCCTCACCAGTAATGTTGAAGGTCAGCCCATCCACCACGTTTTCAATGGTGTTGGTGGCCCGGCGAATTTCCACGCCGTTGATTTCCATCACCGCATCGCTCGCCGCAATGGTCTGGCGCATGCCATCCATGTTTTCGGGATCTGCCGTATCGAAAGCGAACCGGCTTAATCCCGGGGCAGCACCATCTTCAGTAACGGAAATATTCACGGCATTGGCTTCACCGGTCTCATCCGCAGACAACACCAGTTGGAAACCGTTGCCGGTATCAATCACACCGGCAGACACGCCCGCATTGGCCTCGTTGATGGCATTCGCCAGGCCTTGCAGGGTGTCGTTGGAAGAATCGATGGTGATGTTGGTGGTCTTGTCACCCACCTGAAGCGTCATGGTGCCACGGCCCACACTGGTGGCATCCCGGTCGGCGAACACATCCCGGCTGGCCAGGGCCTGGGACTGCGCCAGACTTTTCACATCGAGGCTGTAAGAGCCGCGGCTGGCCTTGCTGGCATCCACCGACACATCAATGTTGCTACCCGAGGAAGTGGCCGAAAACGACTTCATCGCATCCGCAGAACCGAGCTGACGCATAGGCAGGCGCAGCTCCGTTACAGCGCTCCGCAACATGCCATAGGCAGAAATAAGCGCTTCTGTACGCTCCGTTTTCTGATCCAGCCGAACTTCCGTGGGCCTGCGCTCCGCAGCCACCAACTGTTCGACAAGATCCGACGTCAAAACGCCGGAGCCGATACCTAATGATGAAATACTGGCCATAACCGTGCCTCCTCAGGGGGGCGAATCTCTGTACTGATCAGTTTATCGGCAGCAGGCGGCAAAACTTTGCCCTTTTTCGGAAAATTCCTATGCCGATTTGTAACAGTGCGTAAACGCAGAACACCGCCGGCTCTTCTCAGAGGCGGCGGTGCTGAAATACCGTCGTTTACATCCGCGCAAAAGCGGCAAGCTTTTACACCTTGATGTTAAACAACGTCAGCGGTTCGTCCTGCTGCAATTTTTCTGCCAACCTCATTGCCACTTCATCCGGGATCTGGCGGATCACTTCCTGGGTTTGCTGATCAACCACCCTTACGATGGTCTGGCCCATTTCATTATCCACTTCAAACTGAAGATCCCGCTGCACGGTTTGAACAAAGTCGTTCAACTGGCTAACCGCCTCATTCAGCTCCTTGCGCTGCTCTTCATTACGGGCCTGCAGCTTTTCAGCCTGCGAAGCCTGTTGAGCAACCTGGGGAGCCTGCACCTGGCGGGTACCGGCAGCCGAAGCAGCAAGGTCAGGGGCGTTCCGGCCCTCGGCCTGAGATGACGACATTGCCTTGGCCGGAGCCTGGGCGCCAGAGCGCACCAGTTTCAGGTCCGGGCTGTTCAGGTTAACGTCATTCATAGCTGTACCTCGCTATCCTTCAACGGCGGAAGGCCGGAACCCGAGGGTTCCGGCCGTTACCGCTATGCCCCTTACTGCAGGAGGGACAGAACCTGCTGCGGACGGGCGTTCGCCTGAGCCAGGACGGAGATACCGGCCTGCTGCAGTACCTGGGATTTAGCCAGGTTGGCAGTTTCTGCCGCGAAGTCAGCGTCCAGGATACGGCTGTTGGAGGCGCTGAGGTTCTCGACCGAGGTGCTCAGGTTCGCAATCGTAGACTCGAAACGGTTTTGGACCGCACCGAGCTGGCCGCGAATTTCGTTTACAGTACCCAGTGCGGCATCAACCCGCATGATGGCATTGTTCGCATCGGATACCGTGCTTACACTCAGGTCAGACAGGCTACCGGTGCCACTGGCCTCCAAATCAAAGCTATTAGCGCTCTCCAAATTGGCAACCGTAAAGGCCTCGGCCGATGCTTCTGAAGCTGCTACGTCGTATGCGAAATCCTGAGAAGCAGTGAGCTTTACCTGGTCGTTCTCATCTACCTCTGCAAACAATCCACCAATACCAGCGCCGTTGATCTGCTCGGCGACGTACTGTGATTTTTCAGCGTCAGTGGCACCGCTTCCCAGCGCATCGTTGAACGCTTCCAGCCGAACAATAATCGGATCACCACCACCTACACTGAATACTGCAAAGGAACTGGTAGCATCAGCACCAAACTCCCCGGCTGTGCCTGAGGCAGAAAGGACACCACCAATCTGCGCAGCCCTTGTACCCTTCTCCAGATCCACACTGATGGTCTCACCAGCGTTAGCACCAACCTGGAAGCTCTGCTTGCCGAAGTTACCGTCGAGGACTTTCGCTCCGTTAAAGGAAGTCTGTCCGGAAATACGGTCAATCTCCGCAATGCGCTGTTCTACTTCGTCATTCAGCGCTGCCCGGTCAGAGGCACTGTTAGAGGCGTTCGCTGCCTGAACCGCGAGCTCCCGAATGCGCTGCAGATTGTTGGTGATCTCGTCCAGCGCGCCCTCAGTGGTCTGTGCCAGGGAAATACCGTCGTTGGCATTACGGATCGCTACGTTCTGACCAGAAATCTGGGACTGGAAACGGGTCGAAATTGCCAGGCCAGCTGCGTCGTCTTTCGCGGAATTGATACGAAGGCCAGATGACAGTCTCTGAAGAGCCTGGTCATTCAACCCTTGGGATTTGCTCAATTGATTCTGAGCGTTCAAAGAGGCAACGTTAGTGTTGATACCGAGAGCCATAGTGCTTCTCCTTTAAAACCGTTTCAGTTTTGCTTGGTGAAGGCCTGGCCCCCGGTTCTCTCCTGGGGTGCCCCGCCCTGTTAATCCTCTTAACGGCACCCCAAAAGGTATCTTTAGAATTTTTTCGGATGAATATGTAAAAAAATGTTTCAGTAACTATTGCTACTCCCCAACTTTCTCCACGTCAGCGACAAATTCAGGATCCCGGTCACCTATGAACCTTCGGGACCATGGGTCGCTGTCCATATCTCGATCACACAGCATGACCTTGGCAAAGTGCTCAGGCGCTGTCTCCAGAAAATTCAGAAAACCTTGCTCCCAGATCCTCAAAAATGACTCTAAATCATCATCTTCACTGGCCATGCCATGGCAAATCCCTACATAAAGGAAGTGCTGCAAGGTCCCCCTCAACAACTGACTTACCATAAACTGGGGGCCGGAAGGAGCTGTTTTTCCGGGAGGTGCTGGAACGCGATGGAGTTGTTCTCGCATGGAATTGACCAAAGTACAGAGATCACGACGACCTCGAAGCCTGGCGGACTTCACAGTTCTGACATGTTCTCCACATACCTTTTCCAGCTCTTTTTGCACTCCCTTTAACGCCTCAATGAATAACTCCGAGCCCACGGTTCTCGAAAGGCCATCAAACAATTCCCCCGCCCCAAACGCTAAACGATCCTGATTTTCCTCACACTGCCCGATGAAGTCGTCTTCGGACATCCATGGCGCACCTTCAATAACGGCGCCGTCGGAGCAATTTCGTATGTCAGGTGGAGTTCCTGAAGATCTCAACCTATAAATCAACTCCTCAACTGAGCGCTTTGCAGAGTAGTAATCACTCCGAGTGTATACGGTTCCCCCATCAACGGATGGCGTTTGGAATACCCGCCTCTTCTTAACCGCTGAGTGAACACGCTTCTGGATATCCTTCGCAATGGAAGAATCAGTATCGTCCCCATAGACTGACTTACTGGAGTGGTCCCTCTCTTTATCTTCAAAACCGTAGTCGGTTCCAAACAGGTATATTTGCCGGAACCCCAAGGAGTGCCCTATAGACAACGCAGCATTTGTCACGGTGGGATTACAGTTGGCGAACGACTCTGCCGACAAACCCAACAGCGCCGGCTGCATATTGTCACTCTTGAAATAGTAATAAACGTTATCAAAGAGTGTCGGTACGAAAGGGTTTACTTCGTTCACTGCCAATAACGGTATATCGCGAATTTTGTCCTGACCAATGTCAGAAAGTAGCTGGTAAATCAGGTACGATGGATCGAGCTCTGCGTGGAAGTCTGGTGTGACACCGTGCGCCAACAGTGGTCGCAGCGCTGTGCCTGCGCTCACCACCACCACTTTGTCACGGACCTTCTTCAGGCTTTCCACCCGCTTGTCAAGTGAAGGCCCGCTCCCGACAACAACAAGCGGCTTACTTTGGGACGGCATCTCGGTTTTCGGAAGATAGCGCCCACCGCGCCTCATGTTGTAAGCGGTATTGGACAAACGCATCAACTCATTGTCGTAGTTGGACCAGTTAGTGCTGATTACCGCCAGGTCATTCGCATTTTCCAGGACCGCTTTCGCAAGCTCAACGTCAGCTAGATGATTGTAATAGGTTGAGAAGAATGGATAAAAAGGCACGTCTTTGGTCATGTACCGACTGACCAGACGCCGTATCTCCTCTGGCTGTTCAGCCCTGCCGATAGCAAATGTAAGGGAGAAACCTTTCCGAGAAAAACGTGAGCAAATCTCTTCCCAGTCCACCGTATATAAACTGACTGCAAATTTTTCCGGTTCCCGCTCAATGATAATGCCATTAACAATGGGAGCCTTCTTAGTCAGCGCATCAATGTGATACCCTAGGCCACACCCAAGAAACACCATTGAGGGAAAAATATTGCCCCGAATATAGCCCTTGAATGTCGAGGGCGTGACCGGGCTGGACTTAATGATATTTTGCAGAATCCGGTCCGCAAAGTTTTCTCGCACATAAGAGCTTGCCCAAGGCGGCGAGAACGTTCGGATTCGTTTACTCTCGGGATTTTCATCCAGCACCTTATCGGCTTCATCGATTGAATATTCGCGCGCCAAGCCCCGGTAACAAGACTTGCCGTTGGCAACCATATCCACGTCATCCCGCCCCGGTGTAACCACCAACTCGACGCGCTGAAGCTCCATATTTGCAAGCATCTGGTAAATAGCAGGCCGGCGCCTCTGGAAATACTCCAGATTTTTCTGGAGCCGTTGCATAAAGATTTGACCGTCATCCTGTTCCGTCTGCCGATTTTGTTTCTTACTTTTTTTTGCCATGAAGTACTCCGGAAAGGATAAATGTAAAAAGAGAACACCCAGGGAACAGGTAAAGGGTAGCCAGATTCTGCCATAGCAACAAACACTTCTCACGCACCATCCACTCTAAGAAACCGGCAAAGTTATTCCCTTTGGTTCCGTCAAATAGTTGCCTCCCCACAGTAACCAGAGATGCAAGAATAAAAAAATAGACCAGAAAAAACAGACCCTTAATGGCTCAATATCAATTCTGGCACGGTAATAGCTTGAACCACAAAAACGGCAATTATCCGAATTTGGCCGGCAAGCTCTTTTCAGGAGGTTGCGGCCTCTCTGAGCAGGGAGAATAGACAATGCCTCAGATTATCAACACCAACATCGCCTCGCTGAATGCTCAGCGTAATCTCAACGCTTCCCAGGGGGAGGCAAATGTCGCACTTCAGCGCCTTTCCTCCGGGCTACGGATCAACTCAGCAAAAGACGACGCGGCAGGCCTGGCCATATCTGAGCGCTTCCAGTCACAGATTACCGGCCTGAACATGGCTCAAAGAAATGCGAACGACGGTATCTCTCTTGCCCAGACCGCCGAGGGCGCACTGGACGAAGTCGCCAACAACCTGCAGCGGATACGGGAACTGGCCGTTCAATCCGCTAATGCCACCAACAGTAATTCAGATCGTCAGGCACTGAACCAGGAAGTTCAGCAGCGCCTACAAGAGATAAACCGCATTGCCTCACAAACCTCATTTAACGGTCTTAAGGTGCTGGACGGCACCTTCCGGACTCAGACCTTCCAGGTAGGCGCCAATACCGGCGAGACCATTGGTGTAAGCGGGCTAGACACTCGCGGCAGCCAAATTGGGTCAATCATCGATCAGACTCAACTGTTCTCTGATCTCGCCCTTGGGCCAACTGAGGCCTCGGCGGCGCTTGGCGCCTTCCCGGCATCCGGCGTATCCGAAATTGAGATTACGCTTGGATCTTCGGTAATCGGTACCGTCAGGGTAACAGACCCGGACAGCGTGGAAGATTTCCTTGCGCAATTCCGCGAGCAGGTCCGAAATAACCCGGATCTTCAGGGCATCACCATTGAAGCGGGTTCCGCCTCAGGCTCCGTTGTTATTGGCAACAGCCTCGACCAGGAATACGCTTTTGACCTATCCAACATCGGGGGCCCTAGTGGCTTAACAGTCAGTGCAGCGTCCAACGACACAACTCTCGACGAATACTTCAAAGCCGGAAATACGATCGATTTTGCAGTAAGTATCCAGTCTGATCGCAACGAGGACCCGGTGGACATCGAAGTGCGCGGCGCAACATCGATCAACGACATCGTCGCCCAAGTAAACGCCGCGTCCAACCGGACAGGGGTCCAGGCAAACCTCGACTCAAGCAATCGGAACATCATCTTCTCATCCCAGTTCGGTGAGGAATACTCGGTCAGCATCTCGGCGACAGTGGATGCTGACACTATCGACATCACGGTCGACGGCTCACAAGAAATAGACGCACTCTCTGCTGACTTCCTGGATATTTCTACCCGAGAAGGCGCCGATCGAGCCATGATCGCAGTGGACTACGCCATAGACACCATCAACGGCTTCCGAGCCGAGCTGGGTGCGGTCCAGAACCGCTTCGAGTCCACCATCGCCAATCTGAGTACTACCTCAGAAAACCTATCGGCCTCCAACAGCCGAATCCGCGATGCCGACTTCGCCGCAGAAACCGCCGAACTGGCTCGCACCCAGGTGCTCCAGCAGGCTGGTCTCTCCGTACTGGCCCAGGCCAACGCCAGGCCCCAGCAGGTGCTCCAGCTACTGCAGGGCTAAACTCCCGCAGCACAAACAAAACGGCCGGGCTAATCATCCGGCCGTTTTACTTTTGGGGTCAGACCCCAAGACATTTCACCCCATCAAATGTACTGGGGTCTGACCCCAAAACTGGCACACCTTTCGCAACACCTCCCTCAAAGCACGGCAAACCGTCAAAAAACTGCAGACCTTTGCCGCATCGAATCATGGCTGGTAACGAGGTGTTCCATGCACGTACAACATCACAATGCTCATCTTCCCCGCTCGGTTCAGGCGCAGGCGGCGCGGTTGGTTTTGCAGGCGAATCTGGCGTATGGGGAGTCCAACAGTAACGGGCTTTCCTATGTGCAGCGGCTGAAAGCGCGGTTTGAATGCCGGGAGTACCTGGACCAGGCGCTGGCGCTGGAGCCGGAAAACGCGGCGGCCCTTGGACTGCTGGGCCGGGTGGAGATGGACGATGGCCAGCTGGAGAAAGCCCATGCACTGTTCAATGCCAGCCTGAACAGCCAGCCTGGGCAAGCGCAGCAGTACTGCAACCTGGGTTACTGGGCGTTGAAGAGCGAGCGACCGGCCCTGGCGGAGGAGTACTTCCTGCGGGCGCTGGAATGCGACCGGCAATCCGCCGCCGCTTTCTGCGGTGTTGCCCACGCCAAGCGCCTGCAGGGGCAATTCGATGTGGCCTACCTGCATTACCGCAAACTGCTGCAAACCGGTTCCCGCTGGGATTCGGTGTATTCCGGCATGCTTACCTGCGCGCAGCATCTGCAGATTCACAAGGCAGACACCGACCTGGCGCAGGATGCCATCGCCCTGCTCCGCAAAGACGGCCTGCCGCACCAGGAAATCGGCCGGTTTGTCGGCGCCATCATCCAGCAGCAGTATGATCTGTATAACCCGAATGCCGAGGTCTTCCTGGATGCTGCCGCTGAAGACGAACTGCTGATTCTGGCCCTTCAGAAAACCCTGATGCCCAACGCTGCCGTGGAAGAGCTGGTGGTGATGCTACGCCGGGCGATCATGGCGGAAGTGGCGCAAACCGCCAGCCTGCGGGACGAACTTCAGCCCCTGTGCCTGGCCATTGCCGAATACGCAGACCGCACTGGATACGCACTGGCCGCGGAAGACGATGAAGAGCGCCTGGCGACCACGATCAACGACAGCGTCGTAGCGCAATTCGCCGTGCGCGAACCGCAAGAAGCCCTGATTGGCTCGCTGATGATCAGCGCCATGTACGGTGCCCTGTTCCATCAAAGCTTTGCCATGCAACTGGGGCAATGGAACCTGGTGGACTGGCCCCTGGCCATGCAGCCGATGATGGCCGCCAGCTATTACAGCCGCGCCGAAGAAGAAGCCATCAAACAGAACTTTGATGAGAAGGCGGAAGAGCTCTGCCTGGCCAAAACCGACGTGCCGCAAGCCTGGCCGGCGTGGAGCCAGCTGGCCTACCGCACCGAAACCAGCCTGAAAGCCGTGATGGCCCAGGAACTTGGACTCAATACAAACAACCTGCCCGCCACCCTGCGCATTCTGGTGTGCGGCGCCCAGTCCGGCCAGCGCGCCATGGAACTGGCACAGTACCTGGACGATGTAGAAGTGATCGCGGTGGACGAGTCCCTGGCTAACATCGCCAAGGCCACCCGCATGGCGCAAACCCTGAACATGGACAACATCGTGTTCTGGCCCTGGTCCATCGCCCAGCGCTTCGTGGCCGATGGTCATCAGGTCCATTGGGTGGAAGTGGGCCGCCTGCCGTCACCGGCCATGACCGAACTTTCCCTGGCAGCGCTCATCAACAGCGCCTCCATTGCCGGTGCCGTGGTGCACATGCACACCAGCATGGCCGAGCAAACCGCCGGCGACAAACAGATCCGCCGACTCATTGCAGAACACCAGCTGCAACCCACCCGCACCAGCCTGCGCCAGCTTCGCCGCATGGTGCTGGCGAACAAGCAAGACGCGGTATGGGCCAACCTGCTGAAAGACGACGACTTCTACAGCCTCGGCGGCTGCCGCGACCGCTGGTTTCGCCCACAAGACGCCGGCCAGCTCAAAGAACTGCTGGCGCTGGTCAGTAACGAAGTGGAATGGAAACTGGTCAAAGCTCGGGACGAAGACGGCCACAGCCTGGCCACCGCCCCGGTACAACGCCAAATCCAGGCCGAGGCCCTGGGCAGCGAAGTGCAAAGCATCATGGGCCAGAACCTCAGCGTCTACTTCCAACGCCGCAGATAAACGTTGGTAAACGTTGGGGTCAGACCCCCGGACATTTGGCAGCATCAAATGTCTTGGGGTCTGACCCCAATTTTACATGTAGGGGATGAGGGATTCGCCGTAGAGATGGAGGTCTTCGAGGATTTGCTGGTTCCTGGGCGTGAGCTCCGGGTCGGCGGCGAGTTTTTGCAGGATGCGGCCGTACTCTTCGAGGGAGCGCCAGCCTTGCTTGGGATGCATCAGGCGTTGGCTGCGAAATTCTTCCCAGCGTTCCATTTCTTCGCCGCTCAGAGTGCCCGGGTAATTTCGGGCGCGGTAGCGGAACAGCATGTCTGGCAGGCGTGCGTCTTCGAAGCTCACGTCTTGCTCGCCCAGGGTATCTGCCGGCTGGGTTAACAGCCAGTTCAGTTTCTCCCGATCGGTTTTGCTGATGAAGCCACCGGCGTAGAGTTGTTCGTCCGGGTCGGTCAGGTCGCTGCCGGCGAAATCCTGCTCGAAGGCTTGAGCGATGCGGCCTGGCAGGTCTGGCGCTTGCCGCAGTTTGGCCAGGTTGGCGCGCAGCACGTCGCCATCCAGCTCCAGTTCCGCCAGCCGTTCCGGCGACAGGGTTGACAGCATGTTGGCCGGGGCCAGCACCGGGCACTTGTTCAGTTGCACACCTTTCAAGGGGAAGCGGCTAACGCCCTCACCCAGCTCTGCCTGTGACGTAAATACCCGCTCACGAATCTGCTCCACGGTGGCGTTGATCAGTTCAGTGGGGTCTTCCCGCAGGTCGTACACAATCACCTGGTTCTTGTTGCTCAGACTTTCCGCCACCGGCGCCACCAGGGCGCAGCATCCGCGGGTGGCCGGGTACTTGGCAGAGATATGGAACACCGGTTTCATGGCGGCGGTGTCCAGCATTTGCCGGGCGGAGTGCTTGTCTTTATTGTTCAGAACGAAATCAAACAGCTTGGGCTGCTTTTCTTTGATCAGTTTGGCCACGGCGATGGTCGCCAGCACGTCAGACATGGCATCGTGGGCAGCCTCGTGGGCAATGCCGTTAGCCACCGTCAATTCCTCCAGCTTGAAGCTGGGGCTGCCGTCTTCTTTCTTCGGCCAGTTGATGCCTTCCGGGCGGAGGGCGTAGGTCAGTCGCACCATGTCGATGATGTCCCAGCGGGAGTTACCGTTCTGCCATTCCCGGGCGTAAGGATCGCGCAGGTTTCGGTACAGGGTGTGGCGGGTAACTTCATCATCAAAACGCAGGCTGTTGTACCCCACGGCGCAGGTGCCGGGCTGGCTGAAGGCTTCGTTGATCTTGGCAATGAATTCCGCTTCCGGGAAGCCGTCTTCCAGTGCTTTCTGCGGGGTAATGCCGGTAATCAAACAGGCTTCCGGGGAAGGCAGGTAATCGTCTGTCGGCTTGCAGAAGATCACCAACGGATCTTCGATCACGTTCAGATCGGCATCGGTGCGTACGCCGGCGAACTGGGAGGGGCGGTCATGAACCGGGTCCACGCCGAAGGTTTCGTAATCGTGCCAGTAGAAAGAACGGATCAAGGGAGCACTCCTGCCAAACGGATCAATGGCAGGAGTCTACCAAAATTCAAAACAACTTCGTCCCCATATCCACCTGATGAGTCCGCAACCGGTCTACACCCTCACCCGTTAACTGGCTCAAGTCCACCGTCATATTCGTGGGCAGGTTGATGAACACCCCCTTGCCCACGCTGATGGTGTTGGCACCATCCAGACTTTGCCAGGCCATGTTTTCATCACGCTGGAAACCGATAAAGAAGCCATCGGTGAAGGCTACCTCGCCCTCTGCGGCACCTTCGTCACCCACGATGATAGAACGCAGGTTGGTGAGCGGCGCGCAGTTCGCCAGATCACCACTGACGTTACAACCTGCCAGTTGATCGGGATTATTCGGGGCCAGCCCTATGTGCGTTGCACGGCGGTTGGTAGGGGCGCCCTCTACACCACTAAACAGCTGGGCATTGTAGACCTGTCCGGCGGATTCAATCTTCAGCCCCGGCAAGTCACCACTGAAACTGGTGGTATGAGAAGACATCGAACCCCGCGCCTGCTGGAACCCCAAACGGAAGCCCGCCAGGCCCTGGGCATCCTCAGCCAGCTCGATATAAGGCCGCTGGGCCTCAAAAGGGATAACCTCGCCTTCATTATAGGTTCGGCCATTGAATACTTCGCCGTTGGCACGGGCGATATGCCCCAAGGCCAGGTGGCTTGCTGAAAAATCGGTGCCGCCATCAATCTGGCCCACCTGAATGTCGTCCACATTCACCCGCGTTTCCACATCCATACCCAGGGTCATGCGGGTGAAGTCGTGGTTTTCGCCGGCAATGTTTTCTATCTGCATAAACGCCTGCCCGGTCACCTCACCCATTGCATCATCTGAAATGGGCTTAAGATCGGCCTGGGCAACGGGCGAAATACCCAGGCAGAACATGGCAAGGGCAGCGTATCCGTACGCTTGCGTCTTCATATTAGTGTCTCTGATTGTTTTTGTGAGTCAGTTTCCGACGCCGACTCATGCCGCCCGCTTATTTTGTTATTTCGGTGCTGGCATACGGCCACGTTATTCTTTGTAACGTTATGTTTCTTTTTGACCGCAACACGACTATAGCGGAGCCACCTGCGTATATAGAGTGCGCCACATCACATTCGCCCATTACACAGATGTCATTTCCTCGTTAAGCATGATCGCCATCACAGGATTACACTTAACTCTGCTCATCCATGGAATGAACAACAAAATCAGCAGAACCATTACTGTAGCAAGTAGATACACATAGACCGACACTGGTATACTGCATAACTTTACTCAGGGCCTCCACCAACGACCGATGTCTACCCACATCCTGATTTGCGACGACTCCGCCCTCGCCCGCAAGCAAATGGCTCGCGCCCTTCCCGACGGCCTGGCGGACGACATCCTGTTCGCCACCAACGGTGAAGAGGCCCTGCAGATTCTGCGCGAGCGCAAGGCTGAACTCCTGTTTCTGGACCTCAACATGCCAGAAATGGATGGCTACCAGGTTCTGGAGCACATCCGCAAAGAAGATCTGCCGGTGCTGACTATTGTGGTCTCCGGTGACATCCAGCCGGAAGCCCGTGAGCGCGTTCGTAAACTGGGCGCCATCGACTTCATCAAAAAGCCCACAGACACCGGCATTGTAAGCAGTTTGCTCGAGGAGTACGGTTTCTACCGCCCCGGCGAACTGGAAACCGCAGCGCTGAAAGATTCCTCTCTGCGCAGCACCGTCACCAAAGCCCGGGAAATCTCCGTCAGCCTGAACGACTACCTGCAGGAAATCGCCAACGTGGCCATGGGCCGCTCTTCAGATCTCTTGGCCCGCTTGCTCCGGGTGTTCGTAAAGCAGCCGATCCCGAAAGTGGCGTTTATCGCCAATTCCGAACTGCACATGGCCATCTCTGCCGCACAACGAGCCGACGACTATTCCGCCGTGTGCCAGGGTTTCACCGGCGCCGGCCTCGCGGGCGAAGCACTGCTGTTGTTCGAAGACGCCAGCTTTCAGGAAATGGCGGAACTGCTGCATTACGATGTAGTCGAGGGCGAAGCCGTTAACGTGGAAGTGCTGATGGACATGTCCAGCATCCTATTCGGCGCCTTCCTGAACGGCATTGGCGACCAGCTGGACCTGAAACTCGGCCTGGGCCACCCAACGGTGCTCGGCCAGCATCGGCCCATCAATGAGCTGCTGGAGCACCACAGCAAGCGGGAAGAACAACTGCTGTGCATTGAAATCAGCTACGCCATCGAAAACCGCGACATCCATTGCGACATGCTGATTCTGTTCACCGAAGACTCGGTGCCCTTCCTTGAAAAACGCCTCGAATACCTGGTGGATTGACCATGGTCTTTCAGAACCCGGAAGCAGACGCCTTTCACTGGCTGGTAGACATGCTCGAATCGGTCGAGGTTGGCCTCGTGGTGCTGGACCTCGATTTTCGCGTGCAGGCCTGGAATGGCTTTATGGAGCATCACAGCGGCATCACCGGCAGCCAAATCCAGAACAAAGTCCTGTTCGACGTGTTCCCAGACATCCCGCAAGCCTGGCTCACGCGAAAGGTAGATGCCGTGGCCATGCTCAACACCCGCGCCTTCACCTCCTGGGAACAGCGGCCTTACCTGTTCAAGTTCCGGAACACCCGGCCCATCACCGGCACCGAAGAGTACATGTTCCAAAACCTCACTATCAGCCCGCTGACCGGGACCAACGGTGAGGTCGACAAGATCTGCCTGCTGATTTACGACGTCACCGAATTCGCCAGTAGCAAACGGGCGCTGGAGCGGGCCAACGAACAGCTCGCCAAACTGAGCATGACAGACCGCCTGACCGGCCTGCTCAACCGTGGCACCTGGGAGAACCTGGTAGATGCGGAATACGAACGCTACCGGCGCTACGGCCAGGCCACCAGCCTGGTGATGTTCGACATCGACCACTTCAAGCCAGTCAACGATACCTACGGCCACCTGGCCGGCGATGAAGTCATCCGCCACACCGCCCAGATTACCCGCAGCAGCATCCGCCAATCCGACAGCGCCGGGCGCTACGGTGGTGAAGAATTCGGCATCATCCTGCCGGAAACCGACGCAGAGAATGCCCGCCTCATCTGCGAGCGCATCCGCGAGAGCATCGAGAAAAGCACCGTGGAGACCAACGCCGGCAACATCACCTACACCATCAGCATGGGCATCGCCCAACTCACCGACGAGCCAGAGAACTATATGCAGTGGATGCAGAAGGCAGATGAGGCGCTGTATGCGGCCAAGGAGAGTGGCAGGAACAGAGTAGTAGTTGCTGAATAATCGCGAGGTTGGCGATTGGCGCTGGCAGAAGGGTGGGGTCTGACCCCAAGGGGTCAGACCCCTTTGTAGCCTGCGAATTTGGTGCAGCGCACCCAACTCAGCGACGGGGTCTGTCCCCACGGGACTGACCCCAACCGCACCAACTAAAATGGGGTCTGACCCCAACTTAGAAGAGGCGGTCGATGAGGCCGGTGATGGCTCCGGTTATCGGCGACAGCAGCCGGCCAAGCAGGCTGTCGGCAGTGCTCAGGGCGTTTCGATCCAGTTGTTCAGTGACTTCGCGCACTACGGTGGCCAGCGCATCCGACAGGAAGTTGGTGGGCAGAGTGGCGTTCTGATTGATCGGGTCAGGGGCCTCCTCAAGCAGCAGCACTTCCAATACCAAGGTATTCAACGCCGAATTGATTGAACCGATCAGCGCATCAGAAGCGGCGGAGCTGTCGAGTTTGGAAACTTCCTCCAACGTGCCACCAACACCTCGCAAAGTGGTCGCCAACAAGCTAGTGACACCCCGCAGCACTGGCGCTGGCTCGGCCTGTTGATCCACGGCATCCAGAATGTTCTCCAGATTAATCACCAACTGTACGACCGGTCCAAGCAGGAACGCGGTGTCTTCCGACAACCCCTGGCCAGAGCTCTCATCGCCCTCACCCCCGAAACCAAGGGCAAAGGCTTCAAACGCCGAGCCCAGGCGGTCAAAGGGGGCTGGCAATTCAGAGGTATCAATAGCGTGCAAACGTTCGGCAGCCGCTTGTACCGCCAACGTAGCCTGGGCCATATCCTCCGGAGAGCCGGATTCGGAGACGGATGACGCCGCCGCATCCAACGTGACCAGCAGCGTATCCAGCCCGTTGATCAGCTGGGCAACGGCTTGCTGGGTTTCAGCGTTCGGATTGGCCATGTTCAGGGTATTCAGGCCACTGACCAGCTCCTCCCGGAACAGCTCCAACGGACCCGTAAAGTTACCGTCAAAACCCGCACCGTCAGCCAACGGCACTGGCAGGGAAACCGGCGAGCCGGAGAAATCCTTGCCCCGAGCAATATTCATTGGCTCGACCTTTTCCAGGCACTGGCTGTAGGCCGGGGTAAGCCCACCATCAGCACCCAGCACACCAAAGCCTTCCAGCTCCGGGTCTACGGTGTAGGCCTCGAAGCACATTTGTGCCGGCGCGCCCGTGGCCGGGTTGCTTTCCATCGCCTGCACCCAGAAAAAGCCGTAGGTATCGCCGGCCTGGTACATGGCCTGGTTTCGGCTTTCATCCTGCAGGGAGCGGGTTTTGCCGGCGGCGCCGCTCACCAAAAAACGGGTTCGACCACAGCTTTCCACCGGCTCCAGCAATTGCAGGTCGTGGTCGTGCCCGGTCATGATGAAATCGGCGTAGTCGCACACCCCCTCTTCCAGAAAATCCTTCCAGCGCTGGCCGGAGATCACCGGCAGAATGTACGAGGGAATGAAATCATAGTTGCCTGCGTTGCCGTGCAAGCCATTGGACAGATACGGGTGATGGGCCATGGCGATGTTGAACAGCGCCTGCGACGAGATCAGCTCGTCCTGGGCCCACATCAGCTGCGTCATGCCGTAATTCTGCCAGGTAAAACGGGAATCCGCGTCTGCCAACAGCGAGGCAATCGGGTTGGAATCCAGCGACACCACCGTTAACAGTGGCTTGCCTTCTCGGGTTTTCGGCATCAACGCGGTGGGTATTTCGCCGCTATTGAACGCATAGTAGCGGGCAGGCATGCGCCACCGAGGGCTGTTGCCCTCATAATGGTAATCCACCTGAATATCGCCCCGGCTGTTGTTGGCGCCATCGCCACCCACATAGCCGGTGTTGTCGTGGTTACCCAGCACCATATAGAACGGGCGTTCCCCCATGGGCTCAAACGGCTTCTCAAACTTCTCGATAAACTGAATGTCCTCTACCGAGGTGGCGCCGTCTTCATAAATGTTATCGCCAAACCCCAGCACAAACTCGCAGGGGCCTGCTTCTGCCGATTTGAGCTCGCAAACCTGCGCCATCGCCTCGCCCACCGCATACTGGCCGGGGCTGCCGGAGCCAGAATCGCCCATGGCGATAAACTGGGTTGAGGCCACCGCACGGGCACTATCCTCGTCACCAGGCGTAGTCGCATCGGGTTGGGTGCCCGGCGTGGTGGGTTCGGTTTCGTCTTCACCGGAACCGCCACAGGCCACCAGGGTGAGCGGTATGATCAAAAGGGCAAGCAACTTCAGTTTAGAGTTCATACGACAGACTCCAGGGAATGAACGGCGCCCAGCACAGCCGCCAGTTCCTGTTGATGTTGAGGCGTGGCGGCCGGCGCCAGCAGACTGGTTTGCCTGGTTCTCGGGCGGGATGGAGTAAGGTTGTCAGTGATCAGGCGATACCGCTGGCCCGGTTGTTTGGCGGCTACTTTCACCAGCTTGCGCTTGCCACTATCCAGCTCGCCTTTACGGGTTTCATCAGCAATCGACGCCACATAATGGAACTCCGCCTGGGCGCCGAACCGGTCCACATCCATCAGAATAAAACCGCGGGTTTGTAGCTCAGCGTACTTCACGTGCGGGTTGGTGGTGCGCACCGCGACCGCAGCCAATTCCGCCAAACCAGCCGGGAAGCCCGGCGAGGTCACAGACGGGCATACAAACTCCACCGCCAGCGCTTCAGGCGCAAACAAGTCACCCACCACAGACGCCGGATTCCGATAGATCTCATTGGCCCAGGAGGTATGAATATCACCGGTGAACACCACCACGTTCTCCACACCGTTCTGCTCGATGGCGTCCAGAATGCGGGTGCGGCTTGCGGTGTAACCATCCCATTGGTCCATATTCAGGCCCTGTTGGGTGGTGCCATAAGGCAGCTGTTCGGAGATCAGTTCCGGCTGGGGCAACTCCGCCAGGTTCAGCTGCCCGAACATCACCTGCTGGCCAATCATCTTCCATAAACTGCCAGAGCTGGTCAGGCCGTCCGTCAGCCAGCTCATCTGGGCATCGCTGATCAGCTTTCTGTCCGGGTCTGTGCGTTCGGGGCCGAAAGGCAAAGACGCCTGGGCATCCCGGCCTTCGATGCGGGTATCCAGCATCCACAAATCAATCAGATCGCCATACCGGAACCGGCGCCACAGGCGCTGGCTGTCTGCGCCGAAGTCCCGCACCGGCATCCACTCAAAATAGGCACGAATGGCTGCCTGCTTGCGGGTTTCCCAATCCCCCTCCGTGGCCGGGTCATGGTTCTCCGCACCATCCATATAGGCGTCATTGGCAATCTCATGGTCATCCCAGATGCAGATCATCGGGTATTGCTGATGCACCGCCTGCAAATCCGCGTCTCGCTTGTACTGGCCGTGGCGAATTCGGTAATCGGACAAGGAAAGGATTTCATTCGCCGGCTCATGGACGCGGTTTGGCACTGCAGCGGGGTCATCATAGTTCCCCGGCTCGTATTCGTAGAGGTAGTCACCCAGGTGCAGCACAAAATCCAGATCCCGCTCTTCCACCTTCGCCAAAGCGTTATAAACAGAGAAGTGGCCATAAGGCAGGTTGGAACAGGAAACCGTGGCAAACCGGGCCCGCCGCACACGCTGGTCCGGCGCCGGGAACGTACGGGTACGCCCAACCGGAGACACATTGGGGCCGCAACGGAAGGCGTAGTAATACCAGGTGTCGCTGGCGAGGCCAGTGGCATCCACCTTCACACAGAAATCAGAATCTGCCTCTGCGGTTGCGGTAAACACCTGAGGCTGCGAAAGATCCGGCTGACGGCTGACCAACACCTGAACCGGCACCGAGGTTTCCGTAGGCAGTGCCGGTGTCACCCGCGTCCACAGGATTACCCGGTCATCCAGCGGATCGCCAGAGGCAACCCCATGCTCAAAGAACCCCACCGGCTCATTACCAGGCTGCCCGTTACGCCCGGTGACAGGCCTTGGCCCGGCAGGCAACTCCACCGAAGAACCAGAATCACCACACCCCACCAAAGAGAAAGCCGGCAGCGCCAGCGACGATGCCAGGAAAGATCGACGTTTCATTGTTTTCACCCAGAAGCTGTATACAAACCAGGATTTTATGGAGCGATCGTTACAATTTTATTGCATAGCATATGCTATGCCGCACATTTTGACAAAAAACAAGTTTGGGGTCAGACCCCAGTACATTTCGGGTGGTCAAATGTCTTGGGGTCTGACCCCAAATTATAGAGTCAGTTGATAGCGGGCGTAGCGCCCTTTGCTTTGGATGGGAGCTAGTACACCCTGGGCGACCAGGTTCTGAAGGTCGCGGGTAGCGGTGGCTTTTGAGCAACGGGTCAGGTTCTGGTACTTCTTTGCGTTAATTCCATCTTCAAAACCTGGAACATCGTGCCCGAGCATTTTGCGAATCAGCTTCAGCTGCCTGTCATTCAGATCACGGTTGTTCAGCGAGTCCCAGAAGCGTGCCTTTTTTACCACATACTGGATAACCTGGATGCTGCCGTCCAAAGCCTCAACAACCCGCTCACCAAACCAGTTCACCCAGGGCGTTATATCCAGCGTCTCTTTTGAGGCTGTATTCAATTGCTGGTAGTAGGCTTTCCGATGTTTACTTAGCACCGTCGCCAGACTCATCATCAACGGCTGCTCTAACATCTGTGAAACTGCCACATCGGCAATCGCCCGGCCTACCCTTCCATTACCATCTTCATAAGGATGGATAGTTTCAAACCAGAGATGAGCAATCGCAGCACGGGCCACACCAGGCAACTCCGGCGAATCGTTGTTGAACCAGTCCAGAAACACCCTCATTTCCGCCGGCACACGTTCCGATGGTGGCGCCTCGAAGTGAACGGTAGGATTGTACACGGGGCCAGAAACAATCTGCATAGCATCAGAGTGCCTGCGCCACTGCCCAGCTGCTGTTCGCGCACTCGAAAACGAGCTTGAACCGGCCTCAGGGAGAACCAACTTGTTCCAATGGTGCAATCGCTGCTCCGCTAGAGCTTCACCATAAAGGTCCATCACCTCGAGAATAACAGCCGAAATACCGGCGGCGACCGGGTCATGCACAGCCACCTTCTCATCCGGTTTCAGGAAATGATTCTTGATGGAACTGCGCACATCTTCGCGATTGAGCACCTCACCTTCAATGGCACTGGTCTCAATGGCAGCACTCACCAGAAGATCCAGCCTTGCCTCGCTTTCGAGATCCTCCGGAACAACCGACATCGCCCCCAGAATTCTCTGGGAGGCCGCCAGCGCTTTCTGCGTCCAAAATTCCGCTTCTGCATGATCAAAGCGAAAGTGCGGCCAGTCTTTCAGTTCCCAAGTATACATTGTGCGAGCCATTGGAATAGATTCATCGGCTCATATTATGAAATTTATTGAGCCGAAGGAAGCGTTCTATCGGCTCAACAGTGCTTGGGGTCAGACCCCAGGACATTTCGGGTGGTCAAATGTCTTGGGGTCTGACCCCAAAAGTGATTTCGTGGCTGCTTGCGCGGAAGGTTTGGGACATGGTGGTGCCTACCTGAGTGAAGGCGGGTGTCTTGGTTGTGTACGAGTCTATCTGGCCGGCAATCTCAGTGAGTTTTTGCGCCAGTAACTCAAGATCTGTGCTTACCTCACCAGTCGTCAGGCCGCAGGATTGGCGGGCGAAGTTTTTCAAGTAACTCAAGGGCCACCATACCTTTCGGCCAGCCAGGGTAAGCGCGGGCACATCACGCTTCAGGTAGGGCGTGGTCGAAACAATGTCGTAGGTGGGTGCCAACCAGCGTTCACCAAACGGCTCGCAATACAACAAGCCAAAGTTCTTCAGATGGGCATCTCCATTGCGTACAGCCCATGAGAGCAGTACAGACCTGAATAGCCAGCGCAAGCCTTCACGGCGGTGTTGCGGGGAGAGAAATAGCGATAATGTTTTAGCCAGCTTCTCATAACTACCAGAATATTTATCCTCAGGCAGCAATCCTTGCAGAACACAGGCATCTTCAAAACCTAACCACGAACCATCCGGCCGCCGGTCAAAACGAGACATGATGAACAACCGGCCATTATCAGAAAGATAGAAATCCGGTACCGGCAACCCGAACTCCCGAGCCACAGTCATGCAAAAGTATTCATTGGCTGCCAATTGCGGATAGTCATCGCCCCAGGTCTTTACAATGTAGCCTTCGGTGCGAAGCGTCGATTTTTCAGAAATAGAGGCCGGCACCAAAACCTTCGGTTGCACGCCGGAAACGCCTGAACGAAGGGCGTACTTTTCAACGAGCTCCTCAAACAAAGAGTCGTCCTTGGCAGCCAGCAACCCGCCCAACGATTCGCCATGGTGCTCATCACCCATCCCTGCAAAATCACCAGCCGTCACGACCACTCGACCAACCTGATGCCGACCCAGTGTTGCCAGCACCGTCAAATCCCCGGAGCCGTAAAGCTTGGCGACATGCTTTCTGATGATGTCGCCCAAATAGCCCTCTGGCAGGTTCTGGGCAAAGATCGGATGCACACCGTCGAATGCATAAGACGCCTCACTCACCGGCATGGTCACCGACACCGCAGACTGCTCGGGCACACCTTCGCGATACACAAACACCGATGGTTCCGGCCGCTCTGGTGAAGACAAGTCACCCACAACACTGCCAGATACCTCTACCCTTGCCCGGCGAACAGAAGTCATTCCAGCCCCCGTTCATTATCTCTCTGAAGGTCTTTTAACGTAGGCAATCCCCCCATAACACGCACCGAAAATTCCAACCCCAGAACAGCTAGTACCCGTTCCAGCTTGGCATAACCCATTTCAGGGAGGTGCTGATTCTCCAGTTTCGACAAGGTTGTCCGGTCAACGCCCGCCATGTCAGACAAAGCCTGCATGGATAAGCCTGCGCGCTTGCGCTCTTTTCTGATAAACGGACCAAGTTCGAGAAGGGTCATGTGGATATACTCTACATTTCGACGAAAATCTTCTATATTGTAGCGTATATTCACAATTTGGCGAGAAGAATAGGCGGCGTAAACGAAATCGGGCCGCTGATTCCGCGGCCCGATTTAATTAATCCTGCTGCCAGCTTTGAACAGCTTCCTTACCGTGCTTTTCACGCCACTCGTTCAGAGTCTTGTGATTACCGCCACGGGTCTTAACCACTTCACCGGTATGCGGGTTCTTGTAGGTTTTCATCGGGCGCTTGGCGCGGGTGCCGGTTGAAGCGTCCGCTTTGGCGCCAGCAATCGAGGGGTCAATCGCCGCCAGAATCTGCAGAACATCCTTGGGAGATTTGTCATATTCCTTCATCAACGCGCGAACCTTGTTTTCAAATTCCAGTTCGCCTTTCAGTGCTTGGTCCTTCTCGAGCTGTTCCAGCTCAGCGGCCAGCTTTTCCATCAGCTGTTTCTTCTGGTAGTAATCGTTAATCTTTGCCATGGAAATAAAACCTTATTCGATGGGTTTTAATAAAACATTGAATATGACGAGAAGTCGCGGACAATCATAATAAACAATTCACACATTGGCAAAATAAAACGCTTACAGGCGATTAATAAAAAAGCCCGACAACAATGCCGGGCTTTTATTTTGTCGAGTTCATCAACACTCACATTTGGTCGGGCGCAACTGCGATGAGCTCGTTCAATGAAATTGCAGTTCCGACATGACGGCTCGAAAGCTTCTCATCATCAGTCACCAGAACAAAGTCTCCCTTTATGGCGGTTGACGAAATTATTGCATCCGGGAGTTTGAGCAATGTGTTCCTGCGAATCTTAACTGCCGTTTCCTGAATCGCGGGAAGCAATTGCACAACTGTGATCCGCTCTATGACCTCACGCAACTTCACCTCATCATTAGCCGTCAGCGCCGGCCAAGACAACAGCTCCATTTTAGTTATTACTGAAACTGCATAGTGCGCTGGGGGCAATTTTAAATTGCGACCAAGTGCATAAATAATGGCGTTGGTATCCAGCAGGTATCTACCACTCATCCCTCATTTCCCTCTGCATGACCACGGCATCCTTTTCCTTGAATGCCTGAATATCAACATCACTGAAATCCAGCGAGGATTTCTCAATAGCCAACGACGCCTGGTCACTAACCATCAAAAGAATCCGAGCGTGACTGTCTTCCAGCTGCGTGTACTCTGATGGAATTTTAACCATGCCATTTTTGATGTCTGCTTCAAATTCGATAGCGTACATCGCTACACTCCTCATCAAATAGCCGTCAGACAACTATATCAGGTATCCGATCCGAACACCGATTACAGCCGCAAGTCTGCATGCCCCAACGGCAACACACCTTTCAAATCAAACAACACACCGTTGCCGTTGGTATAACCACGTAATTCATCCGCATTCAAAGCCACGTATTCCCTGTGCGGAACGGCCAGCAAGACAGCGTCATAGCTTTCTTTCGCCGGCTCTGGTACCAATGAAATACCATATTCATGCTCTGCTTCGGCATTATCTGCCCAGCAGTCGGTGACATCCACCTGGCAGCCATAATCCTGAAGTTCGCGCACCACATCAATTACACGGGTATTGCGCAAATCCGGGCAATTTTCTTTAAAGGTAAAGCCCATAATCAAAATACGGGAATCGGCAATGGTGTGGCCTTTTTTAATCATTGCCTTCACCAGGGCCGAAGCAGCATAAGGCCCCATATTGTCATTCACCCGGCGCCCGGCAAGAATAATCTCCGGGTTATAGCCAATGGCCTGGGCTTTATGGGTCAGATAATACGGGTCTACCCCAATACAATGCCCGCCCACCAAGCCGGGTTTAAACGGCAAGAAGTTCCATTTAGTTCCGGCGGCGGCCAATACTTCATTGGTGTCGATCTTCAAACGAGCAAAGATCATCGACAACTCATTCATCAACGCAATATTCAAATCCCGCTGGGTGTTTTCAATCACCTTGGCGGCTTCCGCCACCTTAATGGAACTGGCCTTGTGGGTACCGGCGGTGATGATATCCGCGTATAAGGCATCCACTTCCTCGGCAATCTCCGGCGTAGAGCCGGACGTCACCTTCATGATCGTTGTTACCCGGTGTTCTTTATCGCCCGGGTTGATCCGCTCCGGGCTGTAACCGGCGAAGAAATCCTGGTTGAACACCAGGCCAGACAACTTCTCCAGCACCGGCACGCACACCTCTTCGGTGGCACCCGGGAACACCGTGGATTCGTAAATCACGATGTCGCCCTTCTTCAACACCTTGCTCACACTCTCACTGGCCTTCACCAGCGGCGTCAGGTCTGGGCTCTTGTATTCATCAATGGGCGTAGGCACCGTCACGATGTAGATCTGGCAATCCGCAATGCCCTCCAGCGAATCCGTAAACAACAAATGCTTCGCAGCCGCCAACTCATCCGCAGACACCTCACGGGTAAAATCCACCCCATCCTTAAGCTCGGCAATGCGCTTGCTGTTGATATCAAAACCAACCACCTCGCGCTTCTCACCAAAAGCCGCTGCCAACGGCAAGCCCACATAGCCCAGGCCAATAACACCAATCCTTTTCATGAACCCTCCAATTTTGGGGTCAGACCCCAAGACATTTTGATCGGCCAAATGTTCTGGGGTCTGACCCCATTATTTGATGTTCTGCTGATAGGCTTGATCAAGCTGCTGCTGGATAAGCCGGGTCGTCTCGGCGCTCACGCCCAGCGCCTTCGCTGTGGCGGAGAAACCGGCCAAGGCATCCAGTACACGCTCTATTCCCTGCCTCGCCTGTACCCAGCTGGCAAAGCCTGCCTCAGCGGCCAGCTTTTGCATGGCCTTCAACGGTGGTTTCTTGCCAAACCCGGCATAAGCCGTGCTGTGTTCGCCAAACCGGCCAGGGCTGAAGGTCACGTCATAGAACGGTGCAGGCTGCCAATCGCCATCATCGCTTTGCAGAAACGCCCAGTTCTTGCTGTGATCGTCCTGATTCACTGCGAACAAATTAAACACTGCGCGCAAGAACTGCAGCTGCGCCGCGTTAACGCCACGACATAACTGGCCACTGGCCTTGATCAAATCCTCGTAATCCAGACTGGGCGCCCGGAAATCCGCATCCAGCAAACCACAGGCACTGTGCAGATGAACGCAACCGGGCACATCCTGTGGGCGCCACACCCGGTCAAATCGCTCAACCGCTAACCAGGCCTTGGCACCCGATGCCTCGGGAGCCGGCAGAAGCTGCCAGCGGGGAGGCTGCAATCCCGCGCGCTCTGCCAGTGATAAATAAACCGCTTCACACAGCCCTTCTTCATGGCCCAGAGGCAGATTGGCAGAGGTAAACTTAACCAGCCAGGCTTCATCACCAGCGATGGGCCGAGTGCGACACACGCCGTACTCCCCTTCAGAAAAATACAGTTGCGCCTTGGGCCGCGCGCCTGCGGAGCTTCCGGCGGCAACCAGTTCGGCCAACACATCCGTCGTTTGCCCGTCGAATACGGCCTGCGCCTGAAGCCCAAGCTCTGCTGTTTCAATCAGCTTGTCATCCGCTACCGGCGCAATTTCCGCCACCGGCGTATAACTCAGTGCACCTGTGCCCGTGGCGCCCACAAACGCCAGCCTGTCCATCGGCGTTACCTGGGCTGGCAGAATACCCTGCTGACGAAACACCCGGTCCATCAACAGCAACCCCCAGCCATCAGGCAGAGAATCCGCGAACACCCCCGGCAGCCCGCCATGGGGATCGCGGGGAGCCAACTGAACCGTCGCATCCCACTTCAGCGCAAAGGGCGACAACGGGCTAAACCTGGCCAGGTAATCTGCATCGTACTGAAAGAATACACCTTGCCGGTTCTGCGCCAGGCCACCAACCAGGGCCCGCTGCCCATCGCTGAACGTGCGCCAAACCGATAACTGGCGAACCGGGGCAAAGCTCACTGGGCAAGCACCTCATCCAGTGAACGCGGCATAGGCTTTTGCTCCGCGCTCGTCAAATCCTGCAACCGATGAAGATCATCCACGCACTGCCACAACAGTAAAAACTGACGTAATGAAATCTGCCCTGTGGTTTCAAACTTCTTGATGGTCGGTGCCGGCACAGTACTGCGCTCCGCCAGCGCCGCCCGCGACCACTTCAAGGCCTTCCGCCGCTCCTGCACGTACGCCGCCAAGGCAACCTGTACATCCCGCCCTGAAATCAGATTCACAGAGATACCCCCATATCCAAAAGCCAATTAATCATATCAAATTGGATACAGTAGTATCTATTTTAAATTGGGGTCAGACCCCAAGACATTTTGATCGGTCAAATGTTCTGAGGTCTGCCCCCAAATTTATGACCCCAAATTTACAATGTCACGCCGCGCGGGTGGTTATGAGCGGCCAAGCACCACTCTCTTTGGCATCAAGAACCACAATCTCTACAATCGAGCCGTCTTCCGCATAGCTGATATGGGTGTTCCAGTCCTGAGAAACCTCTTTCACAATCGCCTTATCGCTGAGATGGATTGTCAGAATATCTTCCGATTCATCATAAACGGTACGCATATCATTAACCCTCCCAGGAAAAATGGTGCATTACAGTTTTTACTACCAGCAAATCTTTTTCATAAACCACTGGTACACATAACAGATTGTCACAGCGTTCCTCAAAAAAATGAGCTATCCAGAACCGCTTACTATCTTTGAATCGAGTTTGCCCTTCTTCAATCAATAAAGACAACTCCCTCTCACTGACAGCACGTGAATGCATGCGCTGAGCAGCATGCCGAGTAATCTGCACTTCCTTGGCGAATCGTTTCGAATACATATCGAGTTTTCATCCTTGAACCAACATTTACCCAGGTATCACCACAGCAGCCTCAGGCAGACTCTCACGCAACTTCCCCTGCAACGCCCGCTTCGCCCCGTCATCCCCATGCACAATCCGAATCTCGCTGGGCGGTTGTGGAATGCCCTCCACAAACCGCAGCAAATCCTCCTGCCCGGCGTGGGCAGAATAGCCGCCTACGGTGTGCACCTGCGCCCGGATATCGTAGCGTTCGCCATCCAGCTCAACCCAACCGCCCCGGGGGCCATAGGTCAGAATGTTGCGGCCCGGAGTGCCTTTAGCCTGGTAGCCCACAAACAACACATCGTTGCGGGCATCGCCCAGCATCGCTTTCAGATAATTTACCACCCTGCCGCCGGCGCACATACCGGAACCTGCGATCACCACGCAGGGGCGGTGAGATTTGGCCAGGTATTCCACAGCATTGAGGTGGTCTTCGTGGGAATTGATAACGGTAAGCTGCTCGAAAGAAAGCGGATGGCGGCCGGCTGCCACCAGGGCACGGGCTTCTTCATCCCAGAAGGGTTTGAGGTCTCGGTAGATTTTGGTGAACTCGGCGGCCAGGGGGGAATCGACGACGATTTCCAGATTGCTCCAGGTCAGAGACTCGCTACGGGGTCTGTCCCCTTGGGGACTGACCCCAATGGCACCATCCCCGAACTCCGCAATCAGCCCTTCGATCTCATACAAAAGCTCCTGAGTGCGCCCAATACTGAAAGCCGGTATCAACACCGTACCGCCGTCTTCCAACGCATGCTCCAGAACCGCCTTCAACCGGTACCGCCGCGTTTCCCGGTCTTCGTGGTTCTTATCGCCGTAAGTACTCTCAATCACCAGGCGATCAGCACGCTCCGGGGGCGCGGGCTCCGGAAGCAGCGGAGAATGGGGCGCGCCGAGATCGCCGCTGAACACAATACGCTCCGCCGCCGAGCCGGATAGCGCATCACACTCCACATAAGCCGAACCCAGAATGTGCCCGGCCCTCTGCAGGCGCACCTTCAAACTCCCAACTTCCTCCTCAAACACCGAATGCCATCGACCATAAGGCAGCGGCACCACCCTCGCCCGTATCAGCTCCAAAACACGATTAATCAAAGCGCGATCCCGGGTGAAGCCAATCTTCAGGGCGTCTTCCAGGATTTCCGGAAGCATGATGGCGGAAGGTTCAGAGCAAATGATGGGGCCGTCAAAGCCGGCGGCAAGCAGGTAGGGAATGCGGCCCACGTGGTCGATGTGAACGTGGGTAACCACCAGGGCGCGAATGTGGTCGATGGGGAAATCGATGGCGAGATCGGCGGCGGAGGAGCCTCGGGATTCTTCCTGGCCCTGGAACAGGCCGCAGTCTATGAGGATGCCTGGATGGGAGTTTGACGCTGGCAGAAGGGTGGGGTCTGACCCCGAGGGGTCAGACCCCTTTGTAGACTGAGAGCCTTTTGTAGCCTGCGACATTCGGAGTTCGTGGCACGAGCCCGTTACGCCATTCACGGCGCCGTGGTGAAGAATTTTGATCATGGCAACATCCTTGTCGTCCTATCAATTACTTGGGGGGCAACTCCGAGTCATTTCAACTGAAGCACTTTTCCACCGGCATCCAGTGCCGGCGGGGTGGGCAGGTCACCGTTGTTACACCAAACAAGATCGGCAACATCACCATTCGGTTCGTATGCAGTTCGGCCTTCTTTCAACAGTTCCACTACAGCCCGGCAGTCGAACGCCTGGCTAGCTCGAGTAAACTTGCTCAAAAGGTCTTCTACATTGGCCCAAGGCAAAGAGACCTCTCGGGCCATCATAATACGGGGATGTGAAGTACCCTGTGGATTATCACCAATAAGAAGCTCCTCATAGAGCTTCTCTCCCGGGCGTAATCCCGTGAAAACAATTTCTATATCCCCTGAGGGGTTATCATCCGATTTTTCTTCCAACCCCATCAGGTGAATCATCTTTCTTGCGAGATCAGCAATCTTGACCGGCTCTCCCATGTCCAACACAAATACCTCACCACCGCGCCCCATACTCCCGGCCTGCAACACCAACTGGCTCGCTTCCGGAATGGTCATGAAATAGCGAATGATATCCGGATGCGTCACCGTTACTGGCCCGCCGTCCCGAATCTGATCTCTGAACAAAGGAACGACCGATCCTGATGATCCAAGCACATTACCAAAACGCACCATTGAAAACACAGTTTTGCTCTGGCGTTGAGACAAGCCTTGCAGCACCAACTCCGCCATTCGTTTGCTGGCCCCCATCACATTAGTAGGCCGCACAGCCTTATCTGTGGAGATCAGAACAAAACGTTCAACACCGGCAGAGATGGCCGCCTCTGCCGTATGCCAGGTACCGAATACATTATTCTGGATACCTTCAATAATATTATGCTCAACCAGAGGCACATGTTTATACGCCGCCGCATGATAGACAGCCTGAACGCCAAAGGCCTTCATGACAGCTTCACACCGCCTGAGATGCGTCACACTGCCCAGAACCGCATGCACCGAAACATCCAGGCTCTCAACATCACTGATCGTGCGCAATTCCCTCTCGATGGCATACAGAGAAAACTCGGATTGCTCAAACAACACCAGCACCCGGGGCTTGTGGCGCAAAATCTGGCGACACAACTCAGAGCCAATTGATCCACCCGCCCCGGTTACCATTACAGACTTTCCGTAAAGGCTCTCGGAAACGATCGCCGCATCCGGGCGCACTGGGTCACGCCCCAGCAGGTCCTCAATCTCCAAATCGCGTATGTCGTTGATCCGTGCCTGCCCAGCTACCAGCTCCGACATCGAAGGAACGGTCTGGACAGGTATAGACAGCCTCTCAAGCGCGGCGAGCAATTCTTTTCGATTAACAGGCACCGCGTCCTCTAATGCGAGCAGCGCCCGTGAGGCATCCAACTCTCGTACTGCTTTCTCCAAATGCTCTACGGAATAGACCGGCAACCCACTAATTAAAGACCGGTGATTGCTGCTAACCAACGAGACAAACCCCACAGGGCGGTATTCAACGCCCTGGGCCAAGGCGGATGCCAACTGCATCCCTTTGGGCCCGGCGCCCACTATTAAAACTGTGTTCTTGGCCTTCTCTCTGGGCCGGCGAACAATCGCACGTACCGTAAAGCGCGTACCCGCTACCAATAAGAAAGCAAACGCACCATAGATAACCGGCACTGAGCGAGGGACCAACGCCTGGAACAGAAACCCAAAAACAATCAGAGCAACACTGGAAATGGCGACACCCAGAATGATCGCCAGGAAGGCGTGCTCACTGAGATATCGAATAACAGCCCGATACAATCCGAGCTTGATAAAAGCGCCAATCGTAATCAGCACCGTGGCAAGCGACACGAGAAGCTGTTTTTCATTAGGCATCCACGTGAGTGTCTCGAACCGCAGCGCAAAAGCGCCCCAAATCGCAACAGCCAGCAAGAGGAAGTCGACAGCCACCGAAACCAAACGCTTGGCAGGTCGAGACCACCCCAGTACTGATTCAATAGCATTCGATTTCACCTGCTACTCCCCCGATTTCACGCGATCACCCGACCCTTTGCCAGTGGCCGTTTGAACGATATAACGGAAATAGTGCTTTAAATCCAAAGAGCGCAACATCGCTGCATCGGTTTCAGCCAGCAATTGTGGAGTCGACATATCAATACCGTTCACCTGTGCCAGCCCCGTAATACCAGGGCGGGCCTTCAGAACTCCACGGCTCTCCCGCTCCTCAATAAGCTCGACCTGATTAAACAAACAGGGCCTTGGACCAACCAGACTCATCTCACCTTTCAGCACATTCCAGAGTTGAGGCAATTCATCAAGCTTTGTCCGCCTGAGAAACCGGCCAACCGGCGTAATGGATGATGAATCTGCCAGATGGCTGGCAACGGATTTAGTCTCCGGCGCCATGGTGCGAAACTTTATCAAGGTAAACGGTTTCTTGTACCGCCCAACCCGCTCCTGACGGAACAATGGAGAGCCGGTATCAAACAACCCGACGATAAAGATAACCACAAGAAAAGGCAGGCCAAATACCAAGCCAACAGTGGCAAAAACAATATCAAGAATCCTGATCACGCCAGATCTCCAGATTCCCCTGGGCAGTTATAATCACCCACCGTCAATTTCAACCCTTCTTTTACCGAGTAGGGTGCAGACCAACCCAGAACATCACGAGCCTTACTCGAATCGACCCTCAATGCACCTGTCAAACGCTCAACCGCAGCCCTTTTACCTAACAACACTGCTGCAAATCGAAACAGAACCACCGGCATTAACACCAGCCATGGGGCTCGACCCTGGGCGCGCCTGAGTTCCACCAAAAGCTCTGAAAACGAAAGCGTTTCATCGTCACTAACCAAGAAAGTCTCTCCCGCGGCGGCCGGCAAGCTAACACATTGAATCAGGAAATCTGCAAGATTGCCGACGTAAACCATGCTACGTTTGTTCTTCATAGAACCAAATGGCAACGGTATCGGCAAGTTACACAGCTTCAACAAACTCGCAAAATTTCCCTTAACGCCAGGGCCATAGACCAAAGGCGGCCGCACCACAACCAACTCCATGCCCACTTGTTCACAGAACTCCTTCAGCTTTAGCTCTGCCTCGTGCTTTGAACGTGCGTACGCATCCTCAGGAACCGGCTTATCGGCCTCGCAAAAGGGGGCCCTGTGATTGGTGTCTTCTCCATGCACCTTAACGGTACTTATAAACACAAAGCGTTTAACGCCCGCCTTGCTAGCCTCACTGGCCAAATTAAGTGCGCCATCCACGTTAACACGCAGATACTCCTCCAGGGGATCCAAAGATTGGTCTTTCATCACATGAGCGCGGGCAGCACAATGGACCACCACGTCAACTCCATAAAGTGCATCAGCCCAGCCTTCGCAATTAACCAACTCAAGTCCAGACACAAAACGGAATCCGGGGTCATCAACGACTCGCCCAGAACGCGCTACTGCAACCACCTCATAACGGTCTGACTGTGCAAGCAGGCGCTTTACAACAGCGCTGCCAACAAATCCCGAAGCACCGGTCACCAAAACCCGTTGCTTACTCATTGCCCGGGCCGCCTGATCAGTTCCAATAACTTGAAGGGAATTTTGCTCAAAACGAAAAGGAGATTGGTGTAGATGCCGTTATCACGGCAGGCTCGGACAATCTCGCGATTCAGACGTATGCTACTTCTGACTCCACTCGTGCTGACTCCGCCCGCACGCATTCGAACCAGAACCTTATCCAGATACATCCACTTCAATCCGGCCACCAGCAGCCAGCGAACGAACATGTCGTAGTCCGCGGCAATACGCATGTCGAGGCGGTATTCACCCACCCGTTCATATGCACTCTTCCTGACAAAGGTTGCGGGATGCGGTGGCATCCAGCCGAATCTAAGCTTCCAGGGTCGAAAATGCTCTGCACCGTAATAGCGAGTAACCCTTAACAGATCCTCCGGAGCCACAAAAACAACATCGCCAAAGACGACATCAACATCCGGGTTTTCAGCAAAGACACGTACAACGGACGAAATAACGTCTTCTGATTCATAGAAATCATCAGAGTTGAGTATACCGACTATATCACCCGTAGCCCGGGCAACACCTTTGTTCATGGCATCGTATAACCCTTCATCCGGCTCTGATACCAGCACATCAGATTCCCGCACTCGGGTACGCACCTTGTCAACCGTACCGTCAGTTGAACCACCATCGACAATCACGTGTTCTGTATCAGGATAAGTTTGCGATGAAACCGCAGCCAAAGTCCCCTCAATGGTTTCAGCGCTATTAAAACAAACAGTAATGACAGAAACTTTCAAAAAACGAACCTCAGGTCTCGGAAAAAATCAGCGATTTGTACTGTGGCCTATAAAAATAGGCCATTGGCCCTAAAAGAGCATAGTCAATCAGATTCCCAAAAAAAATAACATCAAAGAAACCTCGGAAAAGCATTACGCATAGCAGTACAAGGAGGAATCCCGAACTCGATGCAAGCAAACGTATAAAAATCAAAAAAATTACCACTAAACTTACAAACAACATAAATCCAAAGTTAGAATGAAAACGAATGAAGGCATTGTGAGGATTTCCACCATACTCCTGGATAGCCAACACCAGCTTCTCGTCGCCCCCTAAAAGCAATGAAAACAGATTCAGCTCACCCAAATAACCGAGAAGCATTTCATACCTTGGACTTTCAATACCTGATGAAAAATTGGTTTCTGAAGATAGATAATCAGCCACAACAGGCCCTAACACGATTGCAGCCATAACCGAAGCACAGAAGTAAAACAAAGAAAACTTAAACTTCCAACAGAAAAAAAGAACACAAAAAACCACCAGCATCAATGCCACAATATTAGATCTTCCATAAAGCGGGATCGTAATCAGGGCAGAAGAAATTACTATCAGAATACTAGGGCGAACATCCTTCTCATAACATATCCATAGATAACCACCTAGCAGGGCCAGAACCACTGCACCGACTATATTTCTACTGTAACCGGAAAAAATCTGATTAAATTCTCCGGGGCCAAAACCGAGGGCAAGCCAGCAAAAATACAAATACAGCAAGTAGCCCAGCAATGGAAATTTATAGGCGACGTCTCCAAGGTTAAAATCCCTGATAACCACAGCCATCGCCAGCCCACCCGTCAGGAAGAGTGCGGCAATCAGTGAGCTACCCCCTGAGCGATCGAGGGCAGCGAGCCCCATGAGAAAAATGAACAAGACATATATAATGTGGGGCAGCTTAAGATCGTTCGAGAAGCACGCAAAAAAAAGAAAAAACGAAAAGGATAGCGCAGCAAGAATGAGCCGAATGTAGAAAAAACCAGAAAACAGTGCCAGGAACAGCAGCAGCGTATAAACAAGCACCCCTACCATTAAGATTTGTCGAACCAGCGTGGTATGTGATGAAACGTTCGACACCTCAGGCCTATCCATCGCTGATACCCTAAACAGAGTCACTTCTACCCATTCTTGGAAATGCGTCTATGAAAGAGCCCGGCGTCTGATTAAAAATCTTGACACCAAGAGACGCCGACAGCTCGCCGATTACCCGGTAACTTTTATGCACAAGGCGATAACTCTCAAAAATCTCCTCCATGGAAAAATGCTGACCAGAAAGCCGATCTTTATATAAGGGTGACAGATCTGGCTCCTTATCGTAGAAATGACTATCTTTTATGTACAATAAGTTATCGTCAGAAACGTGGAGATTTTTATGCCAGGAATGATCGGCGCCATCGATTACCACTTTGGAGTGGCCGTTCAGAATTGACAAATAAATGGCAGCAATCAAAACATTGTTCGCGCGGGGCATCAATATCTGATGCTTCATTAAATACAAAAAAGGAAACCTAAAATACAACTTCAAACCAACGTCTCGGAAAAACACAAGCCTTATGGATGTACCCCGAAACAACTCAATCAAAGCCTGACTCATCGAATAGAATCTAATGGGAATATACAGATTCATGTCCCAATCAACCGTCTCTGCCAGTTTTATAAACAAGCTATTCCCAGATGCCAGATCAGCTTCAAGTGCATTAAAATAATTCGGATCGAATATCACATACTCTGATGGTTTGCATAAAATAAAGGCATCCTGAAAAGCAAAATTATTCACACAATAAACATCATGGCTACTGCCAATAGATGCCCAGTCGGCAGAAGCAACAAAATCTTGCAGTGAGGGCCCATTCCCCAGTATCAGCGCCTTTTTATGGCGAGATAGATGACTACACCGACTATAGAACTGGTTATTTCTGGCAACAAAACTTCTAAAATAGACAGGCCAGTAACTTAAGTGACGTCTCAGTTTACTTATCACAATTAACCGCATCCATTTCACGTCTAACCCGCACCAGAAAGTCTACAAACAATGTCAAAATCACCGCAGAAATTAGGGAGGCCAGAACAACCACCGCAAATTTGATAATAGTAGGCAGGCCCTCAGGCTCCATTCCTGGCCTCGCCAAAGTCAGGACCGTCGCTTCGTCCAGCGATTGTACCCGCTCAAGAAGCTTCGAACGCCGCTCAATCAGGGAGGCCAGTACCGCATCCCCCCCAGAACCATCTGGCGTCTCCTTTATGCCCTGTTCAACCGTCTCAATTTGGAGATCTAATCGTTCTGCAACCTGTTGCAGTAACTTCAAGTGATCGGCAACCAAACTGGAAACAGCTGTCTCGTGAACGTCACGAACAAGAGCTTCACCCGACCTGGGCAAAGTAGTTGATAGCGCAATCAGATCATCCGAGCCAACGCCGTACACCGACACTTTCAGTTTCTCTCCGCGCGAACCCTCGAGTGCAGCAATCGCATCAGGAATATGATCTCGCTCCAGGCGCATTATCGATGCCTGAAGCGGCTCAACCGGTCTACCCTGCGACACCATTGCAGGCTTTATAAGTGTTAGGTAACTGAACTTCTCCTCGCTCAAACCTACCAGCAAACCTCCTGCCACCAATGGCAACAGAAAGCTAGAAAGAAACAAATACTTCCAAAGAAAGAACGCCTGAAAAATCGCAACCAGACTGATTGCCTCTATGTCACCCGACTTAAAACCCTGATCCGCTCTAGACATTTTCACGGTACCACTTATAAGCGCTTCGCAACCCATCTTCCAGCTCGATGCTTGCCCCCCACCCCAACGCCTTCAACCGGCTCACATCCATTAACTTCCTCGGCGTACCATCCGGCTTGCTGCTATCAAACACAAGCCTTCCCGAGAATCCGGTTACCCTGGCAACCGTCTCTGCCAGTTCCCGGATGGTGCAATCCACACCGGTGCCCACATTGATGTGTGAAAGCATTGGCTCGGTGTTGCTGGTGTAGGTTTCGTAGTCCAGCTCCATCACGTGCACACTGGCCGCGGCCATGTCATCCACGTGCAAGAACTCACGCATAGGTTTGCCGCTGCCCCAGATAACAACTTCCTCATCGCCCGCTTTCACGGCTTCGTGAAAGCGCCGCAACAAAGCCGGGATCACATGGCTGTTTTCCGGGTGGAAGTTATCATTCGGGCCATACAGATTGGTGGGCATCACGCTGCGGTAGTCCCGCCCATATTGGCGGTTGTAGCTTTCGCACAGTTTGATGCCGGCGATTTTAGCAATCGCATAGGGCTCGTTGGTTGGCTCAAGAATACCCGTTAATAAGGCGTCTTCACGCATGGGCTGTTCGGCAAACTTCGGATAAATGCAGGACGACCCGAGAAACAACAACTTTTGCACACCGGCCTGGTGAGCAGCATGAATCAGGTTGGCTTCAATCATCAGGTTTTCGTAGATGAATTCCGCCGGGTAAGTGTTGTTTGCGTGAATACCCCCAACCTTGGCAGCGGCAATGTATACCTGCTCCGGTTGATGCTCGACAAACCAGGCCTGCACGGCCGCCTGATCAAGCAGATTCAGTTGATCACGGCTGGCGGTAAGAATATCCGTATAGCCCAACGACTCAAGGCGACGCACAACGGCAGAACCCACCATACCCCGATGCCCAGCTACAAATACCCTCTGATTGCGCAGTTCAGACATCTCAGTTCTCCACCGATACCGGCACGTCATGGCCATGGGCCTTGAGCAAGGCATGGCGCCTGGCAGTCTGCAGGTCTTCCTGAACCATCTCGGCACACATCTCCTGAACCGTGATCTCTGGCACCCAGCCAAGCGTTTCCTTCGCCTTGGTAGGATCCCCCAGCAAAGTCTCCACCTCAGCGGGGCGAAAATAACGGGGGTCTACCCGAACCACTACGTCCCCAGGCTTAACCGCCGGCGCAGAATCACCGGAGACAGACACAACCGTTGCTGTTTCCTCTACGCCTTCACCGTCAAAACGAAGCTCGATACCCAATTCAGCCGCAGACCACTGGATAAACTCCCGAACCGAATACTGAACGCCGGTCGCGATAACAAAATCTTCCGGCTGATCCTGCTGCAGCATCATCCACTGCATGCGCACGTAATCCTTTGCATGCCCCCAATCCCGGAGCGCATCCAGATTGCCCATATACAAACAGCTCTCCAACCCCTGGGCAATATTGGCCAGGCCGCGGGTGATCTTCCGGGTAACAAAGGTTTCACCGCGCCGCGGTGATTCATGGTTAAACAGCACGCCATTGCACGCATACATGCCATAGGCTTCCCGATAATTCACGGTAATCCAGTAGGCATAGAGTTTGGCAACCGCATAGGGGGAGCGGGGATAGAACGGTGTGGTTTCCTTCTGGGGAATTTCCTGCACCAGGCCGTAAAGCTCAGAGGTGGAAGCCTGATAAAAGCGAGTTTTCTTCTCCAACCCCAGCAAACGAATCGCCTCTAACAGGCGCAAGGTACCCATGGCATCCAC
The DNA here is from genome assembly GCF_048595985.1 of Marinobacter sp. GH_1. NCBI lineage: Bacteria > Pseudomonadati > Pseudomonadota > Gammaproteobacteria > Pseudomonadales > Marinobacteraceae > Marinobacter > Marinobacter sp. GH_1. The sequence goes on from NZ_CP184460.1 coordinate 2,810,525, forward strand.
ATCTGCGGTGTATTCCGGCGACTCAAAACTTACCGCCACGTGGGACTGCGCCCCCAGGTTATACACCTCGTCTGGCTGGACTTCCTGCAAAATCCTCGTGAGGTTGGAAGAATCCGTCAGGTCACCGTAATGCAACACAAATCGTTGATTATCAGTGTGGGGATCTTGATAGATATGGTCTACACGCTGGGTATTAAACAACGACGCCCTGCGCTTGATACCGTGTACCTCGTACCCTTTTTGCAGCAGGAACTCTGCGAGGTAGGAACCATCCTGCCCGGTAACACCGGTAATCAACGCCTTCTTCATCGTAAAACCCTAAAAGTTTCCAAAAACAAAACAGAAACGGGCCTTCGCTCCACACGAAAGCCCGCTTGCTCGGAGATTGGCGCAAGTTTACGCCATCAGCACGATTTTTTCAGTAACCATCACGTAAACAACCCATTGGTTAGGTTCACCCCTAACGCACGGAAATCCTATTTTTTCGCGGCATCATCCGCCTCAAGCACCTTACTACAAACATCTCTTAGAGAGTCGGCCCAGCTTCCTTCTCGAATTCCCACTCTCGCCTCAAGTAATGACCCATCGAGAACAGAAAAAGCCGGGCGTTTCGCAGGCGTTGGGAATTCAGAAGTGGGTATTGGATTAACTACCGGGAACTGGAAGTCGGCCTTTAGATCCCCGCAAGCTTGGAAAATCTCCTGTGCAAACCCATACCAACTGCAGTGTTGCCCCCCAGAAAAATGGTATGTGCCGTTCACTGGCGGTTTTTCTGCCAAAACTCTCAACGCTGCGGCCAGATCCCCAGCATAGGTGGGCGTACCGATCTGATCATTCACAATTGCCAGACTGTCACGCTCACTCCCGAGCATCACCATTGTCTTTAAAAAATTGCTGCCGTATTCACTAAAAATCCAAGCAGCGCGGACAATGACATAGCGCTTAGCCTTCTCCGCTTCCTTCTCACCGGCTAACTTGGATTTTCCATACACACCCATCGGATTGACGGAATCTATCTCACGGTAGGGCCGAGTTGATGAGCCATCGAATACATAATCCGTGGACACATGAATCAGAAAAGCGCCAATCTTATTGACCGCCGCGGCTAAATGAGCGACAGCCTCGGCGTTCACTTTGAATGCTAGATCCGGTTCTGCTTCCGCTTTGTCAACCGAAGTATAAGCCGCAGCGTTAATTATTACGTCGGGCTCATGGGCAAGAACAAAAGCCTCAACTGAATTGGAACTTGTGATATCGAGCTCACTTCGGCCTGCTGCAATAACCTCATGGCCAGATTCTTTAAAACTGTCTTGCAAGCATTTTCCCAGCTGCCCGCACGCACCCGTTATCAGTACTCTCATGAACTACAAAACTCCCGAAAACTAGGGGCCTTCGCATCTTTCTCTGATAACTTGACCTCAAGATCAATAGGCCACTTTATCCCTATATCTGGATCATCCCATGCAATCGCACCTTCATCTGTCGGGTCATAGTAATCGGTGCATTTGTACTCAAAGTCTGCCGTCTCACTAACAACTACAAAGCCATGCGCGAAGCCAGGGGGCACCCAGAACTGGCGCTTGTTATCACCACTCAGATAAACACCTTCCCACTGACCAAAGGTGGGCGAATCACGACGAAGATCTACTGCAACATCAAACACTTCACCACTCACCACCCGCACCAGCTTCCCCTGTGGCTTCGTGATTTGAAAGTGCAAGCCACGTAAAACGCCCTTACCTGACCGGGAGTGATTATCTTGCACAAACGGCAAACTGATACTTGCCTCTTGGGCGTACCGCTCCGCCTGAAAAGTCTCAACAAAAAAGCCCCGGTGGTCTCCAAACACTTGGGGCTCAATCACCACACAATCCTTAAGGGTCGTCGGAACAACCTTCATACCTGCTCCTCAGCCAATCTCATTAGATACTGCCCGTAACCGGTCTTGGCGAGCTGCTGCCCCTTTTCGGCCAGCCAACCCTGGGTTACCCAACCGTTCCGGAAGGCAATTTCCTCAAGACAGGCAATTTTTAATCCCTGGCGATGCTCAACCGTTTGAACGAAATGCCCAGCTTCGATAAGCGAGTCGTGAGTTCCCGTATCCAACCAGGCGAACCCTCGCCCAAGAACACTCACATTCAAGTCACCCCGCCTTAGATAGGTATTATTTACATCGGTGATCTCTAATTCACCTCGATTTGAAGGCTGGATTTGTTTAGCAATATTCACTACATCGTTGTCGTAGAAATACAAACCTGTCACGGCGTATTGTGACTTGGGGCGTTCGGGCTTTTCTTCAATCGACAGTGCCCTGCCCGACCCATCGAACTCCACAACTCCGAAACGCTCGGGATCCGTCACATGATAACCAAACACCGTGGCCCCTGTTCCACGACCGACTGCCTCACGTAGCATCTGACTGAAACCATAGCCATGGAAAATGTTGTCCCCCAAGATCAAGCACACACTATCGTCGCCGATAAATTCTTCACCAATGATAAACGCCTGAGCAAGGCCATCCGGAGAGGGTTGTGGTGCGTAGCTAAGCTCGATACCAAAGTCAGATCCATCCCCAAGTAATTTAGAAAAGCTGGGCAGATCCTCCGGGGTGGAAATTACAAGTATTTCTCTAATTCCGGCCAACATCAGAACCGAGAGCGGATAGTAGATCATCGGCTTATCATAGACCGGTAACAACTGTTTAGAGACGCCGCGAGTGATGGGATGAAGCCGGGTGCCAGAACCGCCGGCAAGAATGATACCCTTCATGCGTTTTCCCCCAAACGATCCAATCGGTACTCTCCACTCAACACTCGCTGCCACCACTCAGGGTTATCCAGGTACCACCGGACAGTTTTACGAATGCCCGTCTCGAAAGACTCTTCCGGCAGCCAACCCAGCTCTCGTTCAATCTTACTGGCGTCTATCGCATACCGAACGTCGTGTCCGGGCCTATCCTTTACAAACGTAATTAACTCTCGGTAGTGGGCCACCGTAGAGGCCGGCTGCCACTTCAGGTGCGGATAGGTGCCCGGTGGAGACATTTCTTGCAACAGATCACATATGGTTTCCACCACTTCGAGATTTGTTTTCTCGTTATGGCCACCAATATTGTAGGTCTCTCCTACCAGCCCCTCGGTAGCCACGCGCAGCAACGCACGCGCATGATCTTCCACATACAGCCAATCACGAATCTGAGAGCCATCGCCATATACCGGCAAAGGTTTGCCCGATAAAGCATTCAAAATCATGTGCGGTACGAGTTTCTCAGGAAAATGAAAAGGCCCATAATTATTGGAGCAATTGGTGATCACAACCGGTAGACCATAGGTTCTATGCCAAGCCCGCACCAAATGATCGGAACTGGCTTTAGACGCCGAATAAGGCGAACTCGGCGCATAGGCCGTTGTTTCGGTAAACAGGTCGGAAGTATTCTCCAGATCTCCATAAACTTCATCTGTCGAAATATGGTGAAACCGGAACACCGATTGTTCTGATTTATCCAGACTTAGCCAATACCGACGAGTTGCTTCTAACAGCGTATAAGTCCCTACGATGTTGGTTTGAATAAAATCTGATGGACCATCGATCGACCGATCAACATGACTTTCCGCCGCCAAATGCATAATGTGGGTTGGCTGAAACTCAGAGAACACGCGATCCAATGCCGAAGCATTGGAAATATCTACAGGAAAGAAACGGTAACGAGGAGACCCAGAGACCCCCTTAACAGATTCCAAATTGCCCGCATAGGTCAGCTTGTCTAGGTTAGCCACGCTGCACCCAGACATCTGGGCGATCTGTCTAATTACGGCTGACCCAATGAATCCGGCACCACCTGTAACCAGAATCCGCATCACTTAGCCCGGATTTCTCATGACGGGATAAAAGAAAGCGGCTGAAAGTGCTATGATTTCAAGAGCCTAACCAATCCACCAAGCACCAACAGCCGCTTCCAAAATGGTACCTGAAAAACTGACCTTCTCGCCACTCTCTCGCCGTCAAATTGAAGCCGACTTCTCCGGTGGCCACATTACCTCCGATGCCGGATTGCTCCTACTTCGCGAAGTCGACAAACAACACCAGCTCACTCAGCGCCTGGCTACGGTTCTGAACGATGCCCGTAATCCGGTACTGGTTCGCCACAAGCTTCAGACCATGATCCGGCAGCGGGTCTTTGGCGTGGCCGCCGGGTACGAAGACCTGAACGATCACGAGGCGCTACGCACTGATCAGGCACTTCAGACCGCGACCGGTGAAGATGCCATTCTGGCGGGCAAATCGACCTTGTGCCGCATGGAACAGCGCGTGGACCGGCAGGCGGTGGTCAAAGCCCACGAACTGCTGTGGCATCACTTCATTGAACAGCACGAGACTCCACCCAAGGAAATTGTGCTGGATTTTGATGGCACCGATGTTCCGGTGCATGGCGACCAGCCCGGCAAGTTCTTTAACGCCTACTACGATCACCATTGTTACTTCCCACTGTACGTGTTCTGCGGTCGCCATCTGCTGGTGAGCTACCTGCGCACCAGCAACCGAAGCGACAGCCGCCACAGCTGGGCCATTCTGGCCTTGCTGGTGAAGTTCATTCGGCAGTACTGGCCGGATACCCGCATCGTGTTCCGGGGTGACAGCGGCTTTTACCGTCCCCGATTGCTGAGCTGGTGCGACCGGAACAACGTGGACTATCTGGTCGGCATCAGCAAGAACAGCCGGCTGCTCAAGGAGGTAGACGTACCCTCGATGCTGGTTCGCAAGGCTCACAACGAACTGGGTGAAAAAGTCTCCGCCACCTACCGGTTCCAGTACCAGGCCCGAACCTGGAAACACCCCCGCTGGGTGATCGCGCGTCTGGAGGAAGGCGAACTGGGTGCCAACCCCAGGTTCATTATCAGTTCCCGTTACGACGACGGCGTTAAACTCTACTACGAGCAATACTGTGCCCGGGGTGACATGGAAAACCGGATCAAGGATCAGCAGTTGTGTCTGTTCGCAGATCGCACCTCCAGCACGCGGTGGTGGACCAATCAGTGGCGGTTGCTCCTGTCGGGCTTTGCCTACACGCTGTTCGAGCGATTACGGGCCCACTTGAAGAAGACGCCCTTCGAGAGAATGAGCGCCAGTAACCTGCGGCTGAAGCTGATCAAGGTGGGCGCGGTCATCATTCGCAACACTCGGCGCATACGGGTGTTGATGAGCGATGCCTATCCTTACAAAGACGAACTCTCTGACCTGGTGCGTCAACTGGTTCCGGGATAGAAGCCCGGGCTCCCCCGGCCCGACTCAATGGGGGAAAGGGGGCCGTGTGTCCGGACAACAGGAATTGATCGATTATTGATCAGTCACGGCCGCCAATGAGCGGTAATGGCGGTAACCCGCACAGTCTGCGAGACTTGCTGGGGACCTATGAGAAATCCGGGTTAGTCCCCGCAAACGGCCCAAGCCAATAACCCCGGTACATTCCGATCTTCCTTTTTAATCGAACCGACAACTTGCGCTCACGCTGCCCCAACTTGTAGGCTATCAACTTAACGGCGTTGCGTAGTAAGGCCCCGGGCCACAAATAGCTTCTCCTGATTCCTAAAAACTCAATCTCTGACTTCACATACTTCAAGCCTTCTCCGCCGGCACCTCCAAACTCCTGACGTATCCAGGGCTCTCGAGAATGAAACACCCCCATATCGAAATACCGTCGGAACTCCTCGGAAACAGTATAATTATGAGAATGACGGCAGCAGGCGTCTCCGGCGTACGCTACCTTAAAGTCTGCAAGTAACATCTTTGCAGCTACATACATGTCTTCGGCAAAAATAACGTGCTCTGGAAATCCTCCCACTTCTTGTAATGCCTCTCGGCGGTATGCAGCGAATGAATTGGATATAAAAGCAGCCTTAATACCTAAAGCCGGTATGTCATCCTTGGATTTGACCCGTGAAACCGGAGGATAGTTAAAAAACCTGGCATGTTGCGCCAAAGGGTTTGCCTCATAGTGAGGTAGCTGACGACCACAAACCGCGCCAACGCTGCTGTCCGCCAACGGAGTCAGAATATTTCGAATGGCGTCTTTATCCTCAAGATAAGCGTCCTGAGTTAGAAAGACATAAACATCATAGTCGGGGAAATCATTCACCATCTTCTGACGCGTGCCGCCATGGTTAAATTCTGCCCCGGGGATGACAACAAGTTGCGTTACTTGCCCACATAATTGTCGACGTTGCGCCAGCTCTCCAGTGCCGTCAGACGAGCTAGAGTCGACGATTAACAGGTCAAACTGTGTGGTTTGGCACTGCATGCTGTCAAGTAACCGCTCTAGGTCATCCCTCCCATTGAACGTAGGCACGATACACGCAATGCGTAACTTGGTAAGGTTCTCGTTAATCATCTGTTCTTAACTCCATTCCTCGGGACATTCTTTCTTCCAATCTTCAAAAGCCGCACGCAAGGAATATTGATAGGAATACCCTTTATCTAAAAGATACTGGGGTCGTATATTGTTTGATCGCACCAATTTTCTAATCCTCACCGGACTGAAGGGATGACTTATACCCAAAGGCTTGGCGAAGAATTCAATGACGTACGAACAAGTTAAAAGTACCTTATACGATATATTAGGGACCCGGCGTTTAACTCCAGCCACATCACAAATAGTATCAACGTACTCTTGGATAGATGGACCCGGGTTCATGCTCATATTAAACAGGCTTATTTTTTCGCCATGCTTATCCTGGTTCTCCAAAACCCAACAAATAGCCCCACACAGTTCTTTAACGTAAGTACCTGCTTTCCTTGTGTTTCGGTTGCCCATATAAAAAAAGTAACGTCCAAGAACAGCTTTGATCAGCCGAGATACGTTACCGCCTTCGCCGGGACCAAATACTACACCTGGGCGAACAATCACCAGACGACGATTAACCTCGTCCCTGGCCTGCCAGATCTGATGTATTTTTTCAGCAACCAACTTCGAGCCGCCGTAAGCGGTTGCAGGAACCGGCAACGATGACTCTGTTCTTACTTCTTCACTCGGCCCATAAGGAGAGATAGAGCTGGTGAACACCAAGCGGTTACAGTTCACCTTCTCTGCAAATGCACACACATTCTCTGCGCCTAGCAAATTGGTCTCGTAATATTCATAATCTTCGTGACCGGGCTCCCGATGAATCGCCGCAAAGTTTGCAATCAACGACACATCTTCCGACGGAACCCAATCTAGTTTTTCACGAACATCAACAGCTTTGTATTCGATGCAAGGATCAGCGTCAAAAAGACGCCTTCTAAAGTCACTCGGCTTTTCATCAAGAGATTGATTATCAACAATGTAGGCTTTATCTATGCTTTCCTTTTCTAAAAGAAATTTAGCAAAATAAAGGCCTATAAATCCTGCACCACCGAATATAACAGCAGTATTCAAACCTATGCCTCCAAATTCCGAACATTGAAAACCTTTCACTAAATTGAAAAAATAATCCTGAACTAAGAATGCCTCTGTAGCTAAGTTTTTTCAGATCGTTATTAGCCGTCTCTGATAACCACAGAAAACTCATCGTCGTGCGACCAGACGAAATCCGCACCTGAAGACTTTTACAGACAATATCGTCGTGACAAACGAAACTAATATGTAAACACCAAGCGCGCTCTGTATTAAATTTACAACCGGAGCAAAAAAAACGACTGCTGACATATACGAGTAGAGTGGAAGATATTCTATTTTACCACTGCGAAACTTATAATAGCATAGGGTCATGACCATCGCCCACGCCGACAAAAAAAGGAAAGAAAAGAAACCGAAATCCACCCAAAGTGGACCTAGGATTGTGGTGTAAATGCCAGATCGAGGCGAAGCTGACTCCAAAAAATCGGGGCCAACCGAAACACCAAAAAATTTGGCTATCACGCTAAATGTGTACACGCCGAACTGATGGTCATACTCCTCAAAATTATCGAGCAAAAAAGAAAACTCTAAAGCCCCGTGAAGATAATATTGTGCGAAGTTTATTATTACAAAATAGAAAACAGAAAAAATCCCTCCATCTTCGGCAAGAGACGCCCCCAAACTACTCGGAACTAATGTGAATGCATAATTACTATGGAAAGCACTATATAAGGGGGAAATACCATGCGCCTCTAGCCTATTCAGTAAAATCATGCCTGAAACATAAAAGAGAGCAACACCGACAATTGAAAGAATCACCACTGAAAGCGTTTTCACCTTAAAAACGAATCTAGTATAAAAAAACAAGATGAATAGGGTAACGAGAACAATACCCCGACTCCCTATAAACAAAATTTCAATAGCAGGAATAAAAAAAAGTACAATTACAAATAACCTTGAATATCCCTTTAAATCAAGAACATTTAGGAAAGCTGGCAAACTTAAGCATAAAGCATAGAACGGCCCGGCAAGAACTCCAAATATCGACGTTGACTCTAGAGAATACCGTCTTTCGGCAGCGCTACTAAATGACAAAACATCCCTTATTATGACCTTGTCCACAAATTTAAAAAACACGCTCATGATAGCTAACAGAAGAAGCATATTGAAAGCTGCTCCTAGACTTCTCAGGTATGAATTCGTTAATTCAATCTTAGCTGGCTTCGCAATACTGGGGATAAATAGTTGGCAGGACATCCACCCGATGACCAGGGAAAGCTGTCCCATCACGAGTAATAAGACGGCTTCCAAAGAAGGCGCATATTTTACCTCAACTGGGGCAACTAACCACACGCTTAGGTAAAAAAATAAAGACCCGAAAATAACGCTAAATGGTGTCATTACTTCCTTGTTCTCCTAACACACGGAGCAAAGCATGAGCCAGCTTCGAGACATTATCAGCTCGTAAGCATTTGGGATCGGAAATCGGTTCACTCACCTCTCCTGGAATGCCATGTTCCAAGAGAAATTTCGCCACTTTGAAAGATACATCGTTATCTATCTGGCAATCCTTACCTCCAGAGATATCTGCTTCCGAAAGGGAATCGATACTAGCTTTTATGGCGCTGAAGTCACTAAACGGTGTATCACCGATTATATAAACGGGTTTCCCGGCCAATAGCCGCTCTATCTGGATTGTTCCGGTTACAGTTGCGACCATATCACACACATCAGAAATATCAGCCATAGGTACAGCCCGATCTAAGAAATATATATTTCCTTTGGAGCTGAGATCGATTATTTCCAACCTATTCATTTCGAAATACGGCTTTGGATTAGTTTTCAACAGTAAAACCCAGTCACTTGGAAGAGCGAACGCAAGTTTTTTTATTACGTCTAATTGGTTATTATTCGGAGCTCCCCAAACCTCAAGGTTAAACTCAGGCTGCATTTGAAGCGGATAGAGCAGAACATTCTTCTTCAATTTACGAAGAGTATCTAAATCGACGCTAACCCTGTCCCACAATCGTAACTGATTGCTTACTTTCTTCTTTTCAACAAAATTTTCTAATGGGTTTTGCGTGTTAAACACCTCTCCATATAAAAATCCAGCTAACACCTTTAGGATATCGAGTTTTTTTAAGAACCCCTTTTTCATCCTCCAAAATCTTTTAGAACTCTTTCCCATATAATCTGGAACTGGCCTATTTTTTTTGTAGTACTCTAGATAATCCCAAACATCGGAATCAGAAACATTCTGGATTTTTACCGGGTTCCATTGATCGTATTGAAATATGCTTATACACCCATTTGGAAATCGCGCGCTCTCTATATCATAAAACGGGATACCCAGTTTTTTGGCGATCAAACATGCGTAGTGCGCATAGAAAGTTCCAAGCTCACCAACAATAAAGTCGGGATCTTCTTCGGTTATAGCATGCTCAATTCTTTCACGGTAATAAGGGTAATACCATGGCTCTCGATTGAAATGAATAGTAAACCGATCGCTTGAGATAACCTTTTTATCTAAATCATCAAACTTGAAGTCATCTATATTTTCTATTTTTGGAAAGCCTAACTCATATAGTGTACCTCGCTTTGGCCTATAAAACGGATTCATTACTAACCAACTCAACTCCAACTCGGGCTTCAAGGTTGATAGTTCATATGCAACACTCTCAAACAGCTCGGTTTTAGATCTTATTTCAATAAACATCAACTTCATGATAAAACCTATTAAGCAAAGGATACTCCATAAACAGCGAAGGCACTGCGCTTCGTTTAAAGCGCAATTTATATTTGTCGCAGGAGACATAGCCACGCGGGCGGGGGGGGGAGGGGGTGGCAGATGCCCAAAAGAAATTAGCTAGATATTCGTTTAGCCCGAGTTGACGCTTGGTTCCAACGCTTCTCTGACTACCGGTGTATAAGCAGCAATCCTTTTGGATACTCTCCTTCCAATCACCCAATCCGTATGCTTTGGCGGTAAGCCATAACCAGGCCTCACACTTCTAATGCAATCTGGGCCAATTATGTCACCTTTGTTCATGTCCTTTATAAAATATAGAGATCGTCTGAACTGCACATTTCCTTGTTCACTGGATTTTTGGCCATAATCAACGTTTCCTAAAGCCTTCCATGCAGTCTTGCTATCTCGACAAAGCGCGGCGAGGTCTGCCGGCTCTAGTGAAAAACTGTCATCAGGACCACCACCATTCCTGTCCAGTGTAAAATGCTTTTCAATCAGAGAAGCACCCAGAACAACACTTGCGATGGCCGTTGTATTGTCAATAGTGTGGTCGGACAGTCCGGTAACCAAGCCGAAGCGCTCAACCATATCCGGAATGGTTCGTAGGTTGTAATCTTCAGCAGGTGCCGGATATCCACTCACACAATGCAATATCGCCAACTGCTGGCAACCGCCATCGCGCGCTGCAGCGATCGCTTCTGCGATCTCTTCCGCATCGGCCATACCGGTTGAAATAATCATGGGTTTTCCAGTGGACGCAACGTAACGGATCAGCGGCAGGTCGACCGCCTCGAACGAGGCTATCTTATATGCCGGTGCGTTCAAATCTTCGAGCAAATCCACAGCGGTATTGTCAAAGGGTGAGCTAAAAATCGGAATACCCACCTTGCGTGCATGTTCGAATAACGGTTTGTGCCACTCCCACGGCATATGAGCCTCTTCATATAGCTCATAGAGTGTTCGGCCATCCCACAACCCACCCTTGATTCGAAACTCCTCAGCGTCAGAGTTCAGCGTAATCGTATCGGGCCGATAGGTTTGGAGCTTTACGGCATCTGCACCTGCTTTTTTCGCTTCTTCAATAATGCGCATGGCCGTCTCGAGCTTTCCGTTATGGTTAGCAGAGAGTTCGGCAATTATGTAGGGAGGATGGTTCCGCCCAATCTTACGGCCAGCGATGCTGATTTCCTTTGACATATTCAGCCCCCAATCAAACGAATAAGTTTCTCTTGCATCTTAGGGCGTTGCTCCGCCCATTCGTCCGACAAGAGGCCAAGCCGGTAGATATCAACGTATTTGTCGTCCCGCTTGTATTGATCTCGCAGGATACCTTCCACTTTGAACCCGAACTTTTCATGCAGTTTGATCACAGGCGTGTTGAAGGCAAGCACTTCACAGCAAAGTTTATGGAGTTTTAGCTCATCAAAAGCATAATTCAACGCCAATAACTCCATCCTGCTGCCAGTTCCTCTGGGTGCGTTGGGCGAAGCGTAAAAGGCCCAGGATGAATTCCCGTTTGCTTGGTCAATGCCTGTAAAACCGACCACGCCCACTGCCTGCTTGTCTTGCTCATAGATGAAGTATTTATGAACGTCGGAACCTTGAACTTTAGCCCACCACGCCTGATGTTCGCCTGGTGATATTTCATGTGTGGTATACATGTTCTCTCTGACAGACGGCTCGTTACGCCACGCAAGCATCAATTCCAGTTCAGAATCTTGTATTGGTCTAATTGTGCCAAATTGGGCCGGAAGCTCAGTCATTGTTTTATGCCCTTGTCAGTCGGTTCCTAAATGATTTATCACTCGCTGGCACCCCAAGCCATCCACTAACGAAGTACCAGCCTTACTCATGGCAACTAATTTTTCGGCTAATTGATTGTCGGTTAACAGACAGTCTAACTCCGTCTGCAAGTGCTCAGTGTTCTTAATAACAAATGCCGCACCTTTCCTCGCAATTGCCTCTGCCGCTTCTTTCTGGTTTTCAGCCAAAACCATCGTTACTGTTGGCAATCCTAAACAACAACGTTCCCAGGAGGTACTTCCGGCGGCACCAATGCAAAAATCCGCCGTACACATACGCTTCGCCATATCGGTCACATTCACGCCCACTGTGGCTCGGTACGGGAGCGTTTCTGCTTGCCGTCGAACCTGCTCAAGGGCCGGGGCGGACGCCCCCATCACTATGTCCAGTTCAGTTTCCGGTGGCAATGAGCTTTGCGCTAGTGCGCCTAACACTTGGCCGGTTACGTTGTCCTGATCTACACCACCCAGTGTGATTAATATGCGTTCGAGTTTGGGAGTTTGCCTACGCTCCAGGCTGGCTTCCCGGAGTTCGGCAAATTCGGGCCTCAAAAGCGCGTAGTGAGGGCCAATTAGCCGGGTACAGGTTTCTGGAAGCAAGCCATTATAGTCCTGAGCCTTCCGGCCCAGGTTTTGATCTAGCAGTAATTGGCATTCATGGGGCCGGTCAGCAATGTCATCAATTACCATGATTTTGTTCGCATGGGCGCCTACCCTGCGTTCCCATCGTGCATCCAGGGCGTAGTGATCTACCACCAACCAATCTGTTTTTTGGCCGTTAAGTGCATTAAGTGTTTGCTCTGCATCCTGCTGCCACGGTACGCCCAACCACTGGGCGTGCTCGGGGGTAGCAGCATCTTCGCTACCAGTACTGTGTAATGCCCTCATCTCCTGACTCAGCAGATAGAGCTCAAACCCACGCTGGGCGATCACTTCGGAAAGGTTTCCCGGGTGATCCCGGCATATAAAGAGGCATTCATGCCCCTGATCACGCAGCGCGTCTGCCAGGGTAAGGCAACGCATAACGTGGCCTGTACCGATTTGAACGGAGGCATCTGCCCGGAAGGCGATCCGCATTATTGGGCGCCCTGCTCTTGCATGGCTTTGAACAGCCACTCGGCTCGTACCCAGTCTTCCGGGGTATCGATATCCTGAACCCGGTGCCTCGGTAGCGTTACGGGGGCTGCATCCTCTGAGAAGATCGGGCGCTCTTCCGTCCAGGCTTGGGCCGTTCCCCAATAGAACTGGCCTGCGTCGTGCCAGGCTTCTTCAAGATCCTGGGATCGAGTTCCGAAGTGTTCCGGATTAAACATGGCTACCCGCCCGCCACCGGTGATGCGAATAGCGCGCTGGATGGGGAAGGCGTAGCTGGTTACCGAGAAAGCATAGCTGCAGGCTTCGCTTTCCAGCAGTTGCTGGCCCCGCTTCAGATCTTCAGGGGAAACGAATGGGGCGGTCGCGTAGATACAGCAGGCTTGAGACACCGCGCAGCCACTATCGGCCAACCATTCAACCGCATGCCGGATAACGGGGATGGTTCCGGTGTAGTCGTCCGAGAGTTGGGCCGGGCGCATGAAGGGGGTTTCAGCTCCGTATTGCCGGGCAACCGCAGCAATTTCCTCATCATCCGTCGACACGATCACCCGGTCAAAACAGCCGCTTTCCAGTGCGGCCTCAATAGACCAGGCAATCATCGGTTTGCCGCAGAACGCTTTAATGTTTTTGCGTGGAATGCGCTTGCTGCCGCCGCGGGCGGGGATAATGGCTACTGTTGTCATGGTCATTTTACCGCCAGCGCCTTGCGAAGCGCTGCAACCACTTCGTCCTGCTGATTGTCCGTAAGGCCCTGGAACATCGGCAGGCTGATAGCCTCCCGGTAGTAGGCCATGGACTGCGGAAAGCTCTCTGGTTCAAAACCCATCGCTTCGTAGTACGGCTGCGTGTGTACCGGGATGTAGTGCAGGTTGACGCCTATGCCCTGTGCCCGTAAAGATTCAAACACCTCTCTATGAGTTCTGGAAATACTGTCCAGCTTCAGGCGAATAACGTAAAGGTGCAGGCCGGAATAGCTGTCCGGGTGCTGCCAGGGCAGCACGATAGGCAAATCCGCCAGCAGTTGGTTATACCGTGCTGCCAACTCGTGCCGGCGGGCCACAAACGCATCCAGCCGCTGCATCTGGCTTACACCCAGCGCTGCCTGCAATTCTGTCATCCGGTAATTAAAGCCCAGATCCACTTGCTGGTAATACCAGGGCCCATCTGGTTCATGGGTCATCAAGGATGGGTCTCGGGTAATGCCGTGGCTGCGCAACAGATTCATTTTTTCCGCCAACCGCGCATCGTTGGTTACCGCCATACCGCCCTCGGCCGTCGTCACAATCTTGACCGGGTGGAAGCTGAACACAGTGATATCGCTGTAACGGCAGTTGCCGATGAACTCGTCCCGATATTTGCCGCCAATCGCGTGGGATGCGTCTTCAATCAATCTGAAGCCATACTCCTTTGCAAGGGAGCCAATCGCTTCCATATTGCACGGCTGGCCACACAAGTGAACCGCTACCACCACTTTTGGCAAACGGTTTTCCTGCTTTGCCAGCTCAAGTTTTTTCTTCAACGCAACCGGGCAGAGGTTGTAGGTTTGTGGGTCGATATCCACAAAATCGACCCTGGCACCGCAATACACGCCGCAGTTGGCGGAGGCCACAAAGGTAACAGGCGTGGTCCATAACCAGTCGCTCTCCCCCAGGCCCAATGCCAGGCAGGCAATGTGCAAAGCAGAGGTGGCGCTGTTCACCGCGAGGGCATACTCGGCCCCCACGTGGCTTGCCACCGCCTGTTCAAATTTAGGCACCATCGGGCCCTGAGTCAGGAAGTCTGACTTCAGCACCTCCAGTACCGCATCGATATCTGCCTGGTTAATGTCCTGCTTACCGTAGGGAATCATGATCAGATCTTGCCAATTTCGCTGTTGTGGCGGTCGATCCAGGCTTGCAACTCTTCGTCCGTCATCCACTCGGTGTTGTTATCGCTGGCGTACACAAAGCCTTCGGGCACCGGCTTGCCATCTTTGATGCGATCTTTACAGGTTCCCCAGTCATTGATGTTGGGCAGGATCTTGAAGTGCTCGGGGTACTCGTAGGTGAAGTATGAATCCTCGGCCCCAATCATCTGCTCATGCAGTTTTTCACCCGGGCGAATCCCTACCACTTCCTGCTTGGCTTCTGGTGCCACAACGCGAGCCAGATCGGTCACCTTCATCGAAGGAATCTTCTTCACATAGATCTCGCCACCCACCATGTCTTCAAAGGCATGCCATACCAGCTCCACGCCCTGCTCCAGGCTGATCATGAACCGAGTCATACGCGGGTCTGTGATCGGCAGCACGCCATTCTCTTTGATAGACATAAAAAACGGGATAACTGAGCCGCGGGAACCCATTACGTTGCCATACCGAACCACAGAGAACTTGGTTTGGTGGCCACCGGCGTAGGAGTTGCCAGCCACAAACAGCTTGTCGGACGCCAGCTTGGTGGCACCGTACAGGTTGATGGGGCTGCTGGCTTTATCGGTAGAAAGGGCAACCACGCCTTTAATGCCTTTATCGATGGAGGCATCGATCAGGTTCATGGCACCGTGGATGTTGGTTTTTACGCATTCGAACGGGTTGTACTCGGCCGTGGGTACAATTTTGGTGGCCGCAGCATGCACTACGTAATCCACACCATCCAACGCCCGGTATAAGCGGTCTCTGTCGCGCACATCGCCAATGAAGAAGCGCAGGCGGTCGTCGCCCTGAAACAGCTTGGCCATCTCCCACTGCTTCATTTCGTCCCGGGAAAACACGATGATTTTCTTGGGGTTGTACTTTTCCAGGGTCATTGGAATGAATTTGTGGCCGAAGGAGCCGGTGCCGCCGGTGACGAGGATGGTGGAATTTTCGAACATAGTCACTTTCTCTGGATTTTACTGTAAAGATGAATGGTATCACCGCCAGTCGGCGGGTGTTAATCGGTAGAACTGGAAGGTTTTCCAGACCAGCATAAATACGAAGGCGGATATCAGCCCAAAAGGCACTGCCAACTCTCCCGCTATGGGCGCCAAGGTTGCGGTACTGGCCAGAAAAACCGCGAATCCGGCGATGTGGGCAATAATCAGCGCCTTGTCTTTGCCTCTGGCGTACAAGCCATAATGCGGGATCATGCCGACAACGAACAGACCGGTGGAGAGAAGCAGCCAGGCAAACAGATCAATACGCTCAAGATAAAGCGGTTTATCCAGCCACTGCAGTAATGGCATGGCCGCCAGCCACGCACACGCAGAGAACAGCGCAGTGAGGGCTATCGTCTGCCAGGCCAATTGGTGGTACTTTTTCCGGAACTCTGCGGCATTGTTGTTGGCATGGGCAGCGATCATAGCCGGGTATAGGAAAGTAAATACGCCCGCATCCATAAAGCCCAACAACGCCATGCACATGCCAATAAACAGTACGTAGGCACCCAGCACATCCAGCCCTGCCAGGGCCTCAAACCAGTACCGATCTACAGTGTAGATGCCACGCAATGCCAGTGTGGCAATCAGCATGGGAATCGCAATCTTCAGGCCTTTTCTCAACCACTTCCAATCTACTCTTTTGAGCCAGCCACCCATGGGTATTCGCCATAAAACGGCTACACCAATCAACATCCCAATACTGCTGCCGGCTATCCAACCGGTAAGTACGGTTGGCAGTTCCTGGCTGGGCTCATTGAGAAACATAACGGCGACCACCGCCACACACCAGGCGCCGGCGCGGAAGAACAATACCCAACTAGCGACGAGTTGCCTTTGCAGCGCCACCAGAAGGCGGTTCAGTTCCTGGGTTATATGCTCCAATACCAGAATGACCAGAAACCAAGGAAGCAACCACCAAGGGAGCAATTCCAGGGCGAACAAACCGACAGTAAGCGGCAGGAATACCGCGTACAAGATCAGACTGAGAGCAACCTGACTCTTAAGCAGCTGGCCTCGGTTTTCCGGCTCTGCTTTCAGGATCTCACGGGTAGTGAATATGTAGAAATCAAAGCCCAGAAAATAGAGCCCATAGCTGATGGTTACCGTCAGAAGGCCGTACAGGCCCAACTCCGCAGGCTCCAGAAATCTCGCCAGCATAAAAATCAGCAGGAATTTGCTGACCAGGGTTGTGCCCCGGAGCCCGAGATTGGTAAGCCTGATTAAAAGGTGTTTCATTCGTTGGCGGACAGAGCCTGCGACGTTTCCCGCGGCCCATGATCATTGCGGTTGTCGTTGTTGATAAACGCTCTTATGAAGACCAAAAATACGCCCAACATTCCACCCAGCAGAGTGGCAATCACCACAATTAGTGCACGTTTAGGTTCACTCTTTTCTTCCGGAACCACTGCCGGGTCTACGGTGCGGAACACATATTCCCGTTGAGCATTGGCAAGCATTACCGTGCGGGTTTCGTTTTCGATGAGTTGGTAAAACACCTGCTGCATGCCGGCGATGTTGGTTTCCTTGAGTTTGGCGTCCAGGTAGGCAATGCTCGCTTCTGCTTCTTCAACATCCTGTACTCGCATGTGCTCATTAATATCGTGCACCAACCATTGCGCCCACTGCTGCGCCGCGCGGGGTGAGTAGTGTTTTACACTCACAGTGATCATGCCGGTGTCTTTGGCCTCGCTCACACTGAGGTGGTCTTCTCTGAAGGCCTTTACCAAATCCCAGTTGGTGGGCTCTTGACTCTTACCTTTACGGTCTGGCAACCATTCTCCCGTATTCGGGTTGTAGACATCTGTGTCGTAAATCCATTCATCGGTTTCCTCTCGCCAACCTTTGACGGCATATAAAGGAATCACCAGGTTATGGCGGTGGATGAAGGATGTGAGGAAGGCCCGTGACTGTAGAACCTCTTTAGCAATAACAGTCTGATTGGAGTTTCCTCCACCCAGGCTGATACCCGCCAGGCTCGCCAGGCCACCGAGCTGGCCACTAATACCGCCCAGCTTGTTTTCATCGTTGGCTGGGGCCAGGAGGACGCTTGACTGGTAGATATTGGGTTTGTATAAGGCGTAGGCTATGCCTGCGGCGGCGAAGACGAATGTTAAACCCAGGATAAGCCATTTTCCTTGCCATAGGGTGGCGAAGAGTTCTCGGAGGTCTATTTCGTCGTCTGGGTAGTTTGGTGTTTGGTTCATGGTTTGTTCGGCCACGTTGTTTGTGCCTTTGTTAAAAATTTTACCTTGTGGGTCAGACCCCATTCGGGGTCAGACCCTTGGCCGCTGATATTACAGGTTGCCGACGGCGGCGGCGCCCAAGGCGATTTGGTAGACGATCTGGCTTACGTTGGTCCAGAGTTCGAGCTGGTTCAGGCGGTCTACGTCGATCGGCATGATGATGGTGTCGCCGGGCTCGAGTTGTTGGCTTCTGCCGCCGAACCAGCGGCTGCGTTGGGGGAGCGTTACGGAGCCGTCGGCTTTTACTACGTAGACTCGGCTTTCGTCTGCCTGGCGGGTTGGGCCGCCGGAGCGTTCTAAATAGTCATCCACGGTCAGGCCGGCCTGGTGCAGGTGGCTGGTGGGGAATTGTACTTCGCCAAATACGGAAACGGACTGCGGGATGATCGGCACGGTTAGCCGGTCGCCGTCTTGCAGGCGGATGGCTTGGTAGTTTTCGTTTTCCAGTACAGCGGCCAGGTCTATGACCATTCGGCCGACTGGGCGGCTGTTTTGCACGTCTTCCAGCAGGTCTTGTACCTGCTGGGCCCTTTCCGCACTTTGGCCGCCGAAGCTGTTACCTTCCAACTGGATTCCAAGAAGGTCGCCTTGCAGTCGTTCTTCGGCTTCACGCAGGCGCTGCTCTTCGAGCCGTCGAAGTTTTTCGCGGGTGAAAACGGCGCCACGGGGGAAGGCGTTACTGGTCAGTCCCCCTGCCCTTTGCAGTACGTCTTTCAGGGTTTCGCCGTCGCGGAAGGTGTATTCGCCGGGGTAACGGACTTCACCAGCCAGGGTGATAGTGCGGGTTTTGGCGAAATCCGGGATGGATTTGATCAGGATGGTGTCGCGGCTTTGCAGGCTGAGGTCTGCGTTGCCGGCCATGGCGTCTGCCAGGTTCACGTTGAGGATGTTGGTCTGGCCGATGCCATCGTCATCGGTGGTGTAACGGGCCACTTCAGCTTGATATAGAGAGGCGGAGTCTTTCAACCCGCCAGCAACAAATACCGCATCCGCCAGGCTGCGGGTAGCGGGCATGGGGTATTCGCCGGGGTAACGTACCGGGCCACTGATGCGGATGGTTTGTTGGGGGCTGCCTGGCCGGGCTTGGGCTTTCAGGCGTTGGAGAACCGGAGCGAACAGGCGTTCCCGGGTGAAATTCTCCGGGCCCTGTTCTGACGCGCCTTTCTCAGCGTTGGCTAAAGCCTCGTTCTCGCGCTCATTTTCTGGTTTCTGCTGCAGATCTACTTTGCCTGCATCTGAAAACAGGAACAGGCGGTCTCGCTCTTCCAGAACCAGGTCGTGCTCGCCGCCCGGGCTTCGCACCGCGTCTCTGAGGCGGAGGTTAAGCACGGAAATGGTGTCGTCTTTGGGGTTGGTACGAACCACCGCTGCGTATTGCTTGTCTGCAACCGGGAGCAGATCGGCGTCCAGGTTTCGAATTATGGAACTCACGCGCATACCCGGCATCCAGGCAAATTTGCCGGCACGGGTGGCTGCACCTTTTACTTCCACGTATTGGCCGGTGATGTCTGAGATAGACGGTATGCGAACACGGTCGCCGGCTTGTACGCGGGCGTTTTGGCCCTGTTGGGCGGTGTAGTCTGCCTCTGCGATGATGCGCAGGAAATCTTCGTTGGTACGCTCGATGTTAACTCGCTGGGGGTAGGCCTGTGGGGTGAGGCCGCCAGCCATGCGCACCAGGTCGGCCAGGGTGTTGTCGCCTTTGAGTTCGTACAGGGCCGGGCGGTATACCTCGCCTTCTATGCCGGCGCGTTTGCCTACAGGCGGGATGAAGATGACATCGCCCGGCTGCAGGCGATTGTCTGCGCTGCTGTCGCCTTTTAGGAGCAGGTCGTACAGGTCCAGGGTGCCCACGAGTTTGCCGTTGCGTTTGTGTTGTACGTTACGCAGGGAGCCGTTTTGCTTTACCCCGCCGGAGACATACAGGGCGTTGGTGATGGTAGACAGGGAACTGACGGTGTAGGAGCCGGGGTTGCGGGCCTCACCCAGCACGAATACGCGCATGCTGCGCAGTTCGCCCAGGGTAATGGAGGCTTCTACGCCGATGTACTGTTCGGATACCCGCTTGCGGATTTGTTGGCGGGCTTCGTCGAAGCTCAGGCCTGCCACGGTGACCGGGCCGGAATCCGGGAAGCTGATGGTGCCATCGCGGCTGATGGGCAGTTCCAGATTCTGGTTCTGATTGCCCCACATTTGTATGCGCAGTACGTCGCCCGGGCCCAGGGTGTAATCGGAGGGGACGGGGATTTCTGTGACCGGTGCGAAAGTGGTGGGGCTGCCGGCGAAGAGGTCGTAGCCGTAAGGCTTGAGGCCACCGTTTTTAGTGGTTTGTTTGTCTTCCTGTTCTCTTTGTTCTCGAGCCCGGTCTCGCTCTTCATCGGTAATGGTGGTTACCGGCTCTACTACGTTGACCTGTTCCGGACGCTGGGTGGTGCGTTGGGCGCCGGTAAGACTGCCAAGATCCACACCATATTGACGTGCCAATGCTTCTTGTTGAGCCTGGGGTAGACGCTTGAATTGCTCGATCTGGGCTTGGCTGGGAGCCTGGGCACCAGCCGCCAAAGGGAACAGTATCGCGAGTGCCAGTAACAGCTTTTTCAAATTCACTTGGGCTGATTCCATTTGTTTGTGTGCGAAGTCGATCAAAAGCGGTAAGTCCAGCTTGCTGCAGCAGACCACTGGTCTTGTTCACCGCCTAGCAGCCGGATTTTTTTGTCCGTGGCTTGAACATTCAGGTTCAACCAACCGTTCATGAATTCTGTTCCATACCCTGCGCTGGCTATAACAACTTTTTGCGCGCCATCTGGCACAAAGTAGGCGATCTTGTTATCGGGCTGAACAACTCGATTTCTGCCATCTTTGTTCAGGTTGGCGTGGCTGAGTGAGAAGCTAAGGTCGCTGCCATTATTCATGAAATGAAACAGCCCTACTGTGAGGGTTTCCGAATCGCCATCAAATGTTGAGGCCATGTTTCTGCCCAAGTACTGGTAGCCTGTTCTGTATCGGCCATGACTGTAGGCATAATCGGGAATGGTACTGCCAAAAAGATCGTCGGCCAGAGTGTTGGCATACTCAACAAACCACTGTTGGTCAGCGCTCATTAACTGAGTGGTCCAGTCTGTTCCGAACAACCAGGACTTCCGGGAGGGCATGTAACCGGCTTCGTCTTCTCCCATCATCTCTACATAAAAACTCATGGTTTGCTCACCAACTGGGAAACCATAGCGAATATCAATGGCACCCAACTGGTTACCCGGGTCTGAGCCGTCATAGGCGTTATCGTCACCGATGAAAGCATCCCAGAAGGTAGAGAGGCTCTGAGAATAACCTTCTCCGCCAAACATAATAGCCCGCGAGAAGCCTATATCCAGCCCGGTTATGGGCCTTAAGGCCAACCGCATTCCTACCAGGCGTGTTTCAGGAACGACACGCTCTTTTTCCATCTGCCCCGCAAAGACGGTGAGATTCCAGGGGCCAATCCAGCTAAGCCAAGGGTGCTCTGGTGCGGCTGTATCGGCTCGGTTCACGAACACCGCTGGCATTGGCCTGGCATTTGTAGAGAGGAGCAAAGACGATTGCCAACCTGGCCCCCACCAGCGATCAATGGCACCAACTCCGACCACCCAGTTTCCAACAACGCCAGCCACATAGGAGCCGTCTGCACGGAAATCCTTATCATCTGACGGGTTGGCGGCGTATTGAGGCGATAATCCCATGGCCAGGTATTCACCTTGCCACTGAACCGTCAGGGCTACCTCACCCTCTTCCCTCGGTTTTTGTTGGAAACCTCTCACAAAACCAGGCTCAGAAGTGCCCCCAACCATGATTTCTGAGCGGAACCCGGAGCGCCCCTGTTCTGTTCGTTCGAAACGCAAATAGGCATTTTGGGAACCGGTAGCGGGAAGGTCGCTGGAAACGCCAGTCGTTATCCCACTATCTATGTCATTCCACATAATCGGCCAGGTCGTTACACCCCGCTCGTAATGGCCACGATCTGCCAGTTTCTGAACGGCGTGCCTGGCTCTCAAATCGCCCGGTTCAAGCCATGGTGCGGCATTCAGTGCTGATGACGCTATAAGCGCAGGTACAAAGACGGTTAAACGACGGTTCCGAAGGGATTTCATTAAAATTTTTCCGCTTGTGCTCAATAGATGTTCTTAGACAGCAGCGTAAATGGTGTTTTGAGCAGGATTTTGATATCCAACCAAAGACTCCAGTGGTTGATGTATTCCAGGTCCAACTCCACTCGTTTTTGCATTTTATCGATCGTATCGGTTTCACCACGATAACCGCTGATCTGGGCAAGCCCGGTAATGCCGGGTTTAATACGATGACGGGCCATGTAAGCAAGAATTTTGTCTGAGTAGTAGTCGTTATGAGCTACAGCATGCGGCCGGGGCCCCACTAAAGACATGTCTCCACGCAAGACGTTGAATAATTGAGGCAATTCATCGAGAGATGAACGGCGAAGAAAGCGCCCAACCCTGGTTACTCTCGGGTCTTCCTTCTGCGCCTGTTTAACCTGAACATCATTGTGAACCTTCATCGAACGAAATTTCAGGACGTTAATAATATTTCCGTTCCAACCATGGCGCTTTTGCTTGAAGAGAATCGGGCCAGGGGAGGAAATTCTCACCGCCACCGCGCAAGCCAAAAGAACCGGGCTGGCCAGAACGAGGCCAAGCAAGGCAACCGATCGGTCCATGAACGATTTCATCAACGCACTACCTGGATACGAGGTTAGAGGGCTCTCGTTCAAGTGTATTGCCGCGAGCCCTCCAAGATTGTGGATACTGTGATTGAGCAGCTTCAGGTTTGCGAAGTCAGGAACCCATATAACGTCGACATTCGCATCCAGCAAATCTACATATAGCCCTTCGATCTGATCAGTTTCCCTGGCGGGAAGCGCTATGTAGACCCGATCTACATTATTCTCCTGAAGCAAGGAGCGCAGCTGGCTTACCACTCCCAGTGTCGGAAAGTAGGTTGTTTGCACCAGATCAGATTCCTGATCGTCATCAAGCGCAACAATACCAAGCATTTGTTCTTTGCGCTCATATCGGAGCTTGGTGGCCAGATTGAACGCAAGTTGGCCAGAACCAATAACAACCGAAGCTGTTGACGCACTCAGCTTACCCTCAAACTTTCTAGCGAGCCTCTGCAACGACAGGTACGCGACTGCCTGTAAGGCAAATCCACCAGCTATCCACTGAAGAACCACTTCTCGTGAATATACCTCTGTCGTTTTGGTTACGAATCCAATAAAAATCAGCGTGCCGGTCAGAGTCGCCCACACTGCCGCCAATCTGGCAATTCCTACCAGATAGCCATTGCGGGTGCTGTACAAACGGAACAATGCACAAAGCGGCACCGCAAGAAGCGCAGATACAACAGCCAGGATCCGGTACGCGGAGGGTACGTCACCGGACTTATCCAGCGTAAGCGCCACTAGCAATGCTACCTGTATGACAGTAGCAATAATCCACTGCCCCCAGAATACTAACTGCACTGGCGCACTGGCCATTGGCGCAAGAGGGTATTCGTGGCGTGGCTTGCTGAGTTTCACGCCGGCGATTGACTGAGCGTTAAATTTTGGGCGGGACAGATCGTTCATTTATTTATATTCAAGCGCTGCTGCTGGAAGCTCTAAAGGAGAAAACTGACCGATCGAACACGCTACCGCCCCACCGACCAGGGCCCAGTGTTTTAAGGTCATAGAATTTTGTTTTCTTGAGACAAGGATATAACGAAAAAGCGGGAGGAAAGTTCCTAACGCGATCCTTGTCAGGTTGTTTGTGGTGTGTTTCAGAAGTGTGACGATTCTACGGGATGCTGGGTTACACGCAAGTGACAAAAAGGCTGACTGAGTATTTTGTGGACAGTTTTGGGAGTTAAAGTTTGTGAAATATTCCGGAATGCAAGTAACTTGGTCACATTTTGGACAAGTGTTTACCCTAGGGGTCTGTCCCCGAATGGGGACTGACCCTTTTTGGAGCCATGGGCTCTAGTTTGGGGGCAAGGACGGGCAAATGGGGGTCAGTCCCCATTCGGGGACAGACCCTTGCCCATGGGCTCTAGTTTGGGGGCAGGGACGGGCAAATGGGGGTCGGTCCCCGTTCGGGGACAGCCCCCCTGGCAGACACCTTAGAACCAGTCGCGCAGGTCAGGAATTTTGTTGCTGGGTTCTGATTGCAATACCGCGCTTACTCTGATGCCGTGGGCGTTTTCTAGTTTTTCTATTTCCGGCTTTGGTAGCATGCCATTGGTTACAATAAAGGCTTTCTCGAGGAGACGGCCTGGCGCGGATTTTTCCAAAGCTGCCTTCAACAACTGGTACTCTGGCCGATGTTTTCGGGTATATGCGAGTTGCTCAAAAGCATGGCGGATGTCGCCGGCACCTTTGAGCTCCACCAGCGCAGCGACTTTCTTTCCGCTGCCACTGAACAGGTACAGTGCATCACATTTCATGTTGTTGTCGGTGAACACACACCCGTCAAGCACGATGGCTTTGGCCTCTTCGCCGCGCCTGGGGGTTAGCGTCACTTTCTTGCCCTTTTCTTCAAGACTGAGCTCTGATTTGCAAACCGCAAACTGGTTGCCCATGCGCATGCATTCGCAATGCTGGTAGGGGCTGGCATCAATCATCCTTTTGATTCCACTCCAAGTCTCGCATTCTGTCATACAACCTGTTTATCTGGTTGAAATGTGGCAACAGAGTGTTATCCACCAACCCTGTTTCGTCATCAATCAGCGGGTATTTTTCACTGTTTTCCATGCGGTAGGCCCGCACATCGCTCAATGAGAGCGGAAGCAGGCCGTCAATGTCTTTATCGCCAGTGGAGTCTGGCCCAAGTTTATGCCGCTTTAGATGGTTGTTCAGGGTTTCCACTACAAACGGGCTGTGGGTGGTCATGACGAACTGAGTATTAGGGAAAGTTCTCAACAAGTCGGCCAAGACCCTTTGCTGCCAGGACGGATGAAGGTGAAGATCTACTTCATCGATCATCACGATGGCTTCCGCGGTTAGCGGGTTTTCCAGATGCGGATTGGCCAGCCCCATTCGCATACTGAGATCAATCACCAGTCCCAGCAGGGTTTTGTAACCATCGCTGAGCTGCATCAGATCCAGCGTTTCACCGTTGATGGTCACTGCCAGCCTAAGCGGGTTTACTTGGATGTGAGGGTGACTAATGTCCGGAAAAACTGAGCCTATTGCGCTTCTGACCGCATCGAGTTCTTTCAGGGTTACATCAAAACTGCGCTTCTCCCGCTGCAGCCGGTTCTCTTCGTTTTCTTTGTTGTAAAACCAGATGAAAGCTGACTTGAAGCTGCTTTGAGCTTCAAGCGCCTGTTTTAGTGCCTCTAAACGGGTATGAGACTTGGGGAAACCCTTGCGCCTGAGAGGTACCTGCAAGACGGCGCGGCTGACACCGTAATAGGCCATCATAGGGAGCTGATATTGCTCACCTGCGTTCATTTTATCTATGACCGCCTCATCGAGATACGCCTCGAGACTCTTTAGTCCCAGAGGGGAAGGCGTCGCCTTTGCGGTCGCTTTGCTTTTATCTCGGCGTTTTATTCGGTCCCAGGCTAACCCTTCGGCGGTTGTTAGTGCCACACGTACGTACGGGGCTGCCACGTTGTTGAATTGGCGTATGTCGCCATTTTCCTTGAACGTAATTCCGGAAACGGAGGGCAAGTGCGTTAAGACCGCACCCAAGCCGATGGCGATGCCGTCCAGCACCGAGGTTTTACCGCTTCCGTTGTTGCCCAATAATACGGTGAGGCGACTGCCTATCTCGAGATCGAGATGATCACAGGCACGGAAGTTTTCCAAGGTCAGGTGCTTGAGTTTCATACTGTTAGCAATGTCGGTTGTTGATTCGCAATCTTGAACTAAATGGGGGGTATTTCCAAGCGGTGTGGGGGCCAAGGGGTTTGTTCCAGGAGGGGGACTGACCCATTTTGGAACCCATGGGCTCTGGCTGGGGGGCAAGGACGGGCAAATGGGGGTCAGTCCCCATGCGGGGACAGACCCTTGCCCATGGGTTCTTTTTTGGTGCAACAGACGGGCAAAGGTGGGTCAGTCCCCGTTCGGGGACAGACCCTTCAACCATAAAAAAAGCCCGCGGCAGTGGCGGGCAAACAGAACAAGCGACTTCAGTCTCGGTCAGGTCGGCAACACGCTTTACGGAGTACAGCTTTGCAGCGTTACGAGACTGAGCGAACCAAAGCGCTCGGAGGAGGACTACGATTGGGGCCGGAAACCCCGCTTTGGTTCGCATTTATTATGCTATACGATGCTTTCTGATTTTTCATCTTTTTTGGTGGATTTTTATGGAATAAGGAATTGCGGCTCTAGATCAGGACCAAGGTTGACCAAAGAGCCACTAAAACCTGCCATTTGCGCCATAGGTTTGGCCCTTTCTGCACCTGTAGAGTCAAGATACGTAAATTCATTCGATAATAGCTCGATAACAAAAAGGTGTCGCCATGCCGGCAAGCGCTGTTTCAAAGGTCAGCAAGGATAGCTCCGCAGCCCAGGTACGGGATGTTATTCGTTCGGTTGGTTTTGATCTGGTGTTTCAGCCCAAGGTGGCGTTCAGCCATGGCCGGCTGGGTGGCATTGAAGTACTGGCCCGGTGGCCGCAGGTGGTGTCCGGGCGGCAGGCGCCGGATCAGTTTGTGCCACTGGCCGAGAAAAGCGGGCTGGCGCCGATGCTGGATTTGCATGTGCTGGAGCGCACCCTACGGATCTGGCGCTCCTGGCCTGCCGTTACCCGCCTTTGCTGGAGCCCTTTCCCTATTTCGGTGAATGTGTCTGCCATGAGCGTTCAGGATGAAGACTTTCTGCGCTCGGTTACCTGGCTGCTGGCTGAGTCGCCCCGGCCCAAGCTGATGTTTGAGCTGACCGAAACCGCCCCCTTCCATAACCCTGTCGCGGCCGCGCAAACCCTCGAAGCTCTCTCCGGCCATGGCATTCAGGTGTCACTGGATGATTTCTGCACTGGATTTAACAACCATGACCGCCTGAACACCTTGCCGGTCGCCGAGCTGAAAATCGACCGGGCAGACACCGCTAAACTCGATACGGTTGCAGGCATCCGCCATGTTGGGCAGATGATTGACCAGGCCAAGGCCGCCGGGCTGACAGTAACAGCGGAAGGTATCGAGTGCCGGGACCAGTGGAAAACCTTGCGCACCCTGGGTTGCGACTACGGCCAGGGCTACTGGCTGTGCCCGCCCCTGAGCGCTTCAGATGCGGTTGAATTCGTGCAGAGCTACACACCCAGCCGGTTGTTGTCAGCCACCAACGAGGAAAACAACGCCCTCGGGGCCGTTGATCTTGCCCCGGGACTTGTCCATAATTTGCCAAAATGAATTAAGCATGAATTAGTCCATTCGATTAATTTCATGTAAGAAAAAAGATAGCAGACCAATACAACCAACAATTACAACAAGAGGCAGCCCATGACAAAGGCCTTGATCCATCGCTTACGTGACCGCAGCGCCCAGGCGCTGGGTGCATTCTCTGCTGGCAAGAAGGCTCTGCTTGCCGGTGCCGCCATCACCCTGGCCGGCTGCTCGGCCAACCCGGTGTACACCACCACGGGCATTGTGCTCTCCAATTACGCGGAGGGCGAAGCCACCCCCTATGTACTGGAGATGAAAGACCCGGAGATGGCCTGCGCGTTGGGGCTGTCCCTGGACCCGCTGGTGTACTCTTTCTCCCGCGTAACCTCCCCGCCCGACACCACCGGCTCTTTGCTGATGCTGCTGGCGGCAAACTGCTCTGAATATAACGCCATGGAGGCGGAGATCACCTACCTGCGCGCTAACCACGAGGGCAATGTGAACGAAGCGCGGGATGCCCGGGAACAGGTTAAGCGCCTGAACGCGGAGATTGCCCACCGGCGACTTCTGGCGTTTGAACGGGCCATGGCCGCCTATAAATTTGACCCCGGCGCCGAGCCGGTGGAATGCCCGTTCCTGTTTGATGACCAGGATGAACTAACCTTTCTGATGGGCCTGGTAACGGGCATGCAGGCCATTGTGAACGATGCCAACTCCGGCGCCATGGCGGGTATTCCGCGCAACATTGCCCCGCAAGCAGAGCGGGCGGTGCGCTGTGTCGAGAATGAAAAATGGGGCGGTGTGCCCAATGCGGTTCGGGCCCTGGTATGGCTGTTGTTGCCAGACACCCGCCCGCCGATGTCGCCAGACCCTTGGGAAGTTCTGGAACACAGCCGGGAGCTGGGCTTCGACCGGGGCTTCCGGGTAGCCAGCGCTTTGGAAGTGGTGGCAGCGGAAACCTTTGGCCGGCCGGATGTGCTGGAAGAAGCCATCCGGGCAGCCGCCGATGCGGAATCTGAGATGGAGGTGTCTTCAGCCTACCAGTTGCTGGACAGCGTCGCGCACCGGGTGTTGCTGCATTCCTCGGATAAACACTGGGCCGCCAACTATGGCTACCGCACGCCGTCCAATTCGTTTGGCAGCCTGTCGCCGGTATCGTCCAACCGATCAACCCAAACAATGGATCTGGACGACCTTCTTTAAGGTCGCCCCTGACTGAAAACAAAGACAATGTATAACGGGAGTAGTAACCATGCGTAAGTTTATCGGAGCCCTGGCACTCACCTGTGCAGCGCCGCTGGCCTCAGCCAACAACGTGTCTGTGTGTGTGTTTGATGTGATCGGTGCCAACGGCGATGTGTTCAACGTGATGAAGGATTATGCCCTGGAGATGCGTTCTCTCGGCGTTAACCTGCAACTGAAGCCCTATACCGATGAAGGCGTGGCCGTGGGCGATTTCAACGCCGGCCAGTGTGATGCTGTGGCGGCAACGGACCTGCGCACCCGGCCGTTCAACAAGTTCACCGGCTCGATCAGTGCCGTGGGTGCCTTGCCCACCTACGACAACCTGGAAACCCTGCTGGCCACCCTGGCCCAGCCCCGGGCGGCAGACCTGATGAAGAGCGATGGCTATGAAGTGCTGGGCATCTTCCCGGTGGGCGCCGGTTACCTGTTCGTAAATGACCGCTCCATCAACACCGCCGGCGCCCTGGCAGGCAAAAGGATGGCCACCCTGGATTACCAGAAAGACGCCATCCACATGGTGAACTACGTGAAGGCCACGGTGGTGCCGTCTGACATCACCAACTTTGCCGGCAAGTTCAACAATGGCTCGGTAGACACCGCCTACGCGCCGGCCTTCGCCTATGAGGCCCTGGAATTGTACAAGGGTATTGAGCCTGATGGTGGCGTGGTGGACTACCCGCTGGCCCAGCTGACCGTACAACTGATTGCCCGTGAAGGCGTGGTGGATAGCGACACGGCCCAGAAAGCCAGGGAAGCGGCCTGGGGCATGTATCCGCAGGTAATGAACCTGATCAGAAGCCAGGAAGCGGCCATTCCGGATGAAAAGTGGATCAAGATTCCCGATCAGGACATTGTGGGCTATCAGGAAATGTTCCGGGAAAACCGCCTGGAAATGAGGGATGGGGTAAATCGCGCTCCGTCTGTCTACGACCCGCGCATGCTCAAGCTGATGGCCAACATCCGCTGCTCCAGCAACCCGGGTTCGGCTGAATGCACGGCGGATAACCGGGAATAATCAATTTGGGGTCAGACCCCAGGACATTTGATGAGGTGAAATGTCCGGGGGTCTGACCCCAATTTGGTTTAGGAGGTGGTTTTGGCGCGCTGGGTGGTGGTGGCGGTTTTGGTTTCGCCCTGATCGCGCTTGATTAATTGATCTGCACTCATTTCAGACAAAGCCAGTGAACCATGACAAATCGCGGCGACCTGCTGGCTGAATTCTCGGGACATGTAGCGTTCAGAGGAGTGCGCCTCAGCTTCGCCGGAGCGGGCTCTCAGCTCACGGCCATTGAGTAACTGTACGGTCATTCCGCTCTCGGCCATGGCTCGAACGGCGTCGAGGTAGGCGTTCTGGTATTCCTGGCGCATGGTGTTCTCCACGTTCTCAAACTAGCAATTTGAGTTACATTGAATCTCTCAGTAAATACATACGTCCCTTTTGTGTCCCCAGCTTACTATATTAGCCTACTTTGGCTAATTCGCTGACCATTGTCACATAATCCTCATAATACTTTACTGGAGTAATCCACTCTCTGCGTATCAGACCTTTGTCTGAGGCTACATCGTCCCGCAGGCAGGAGATGAGAATGTAGCCGTAAGTCTTGTAGAAAGTTTTAATCTCGTGGCCCTGATGTACATCGGCAGACGAATGCCAGTCGGCGTAAACAACGTATTCTTCGCCGTCCAGCTCGAATGCCACCATCTGGGGCGATTCCTTGCCGAAGGATTCGTTAAGGAAAACTGCGTTGGTGGGTGCACCGCCTGATGGAGGCAAACCGTAGAGAAACCAGATCACGTTGGCAACGTCACCGCTTTGGTCCCTCTGAATTGCGACTGTTCCGTCCAGAACAATAGCCATAGTGTCTCCTCGTTTTACAGCTCTTCACGCCGCTGGATGGCTTCCAGATATTCGTCCATTTCTTCCTGGCTGGCGAACACGGTGAGGTCGGGCATAAGTTTTACAATTTCGAAGACTTTTTTCACCCCTTTGCTCATCTGGCTGACGCTCATCTGGCCATTCCTGGATTTCATCAGCTTCAGGGTTTTGAAGATCACCCTCAGCCCGGCCGAGCTGATAAAGGTAACGCCCGCCATATTGAACGCCACGACACGGGTGGTTGAGGTAATGGCATCGGCCAGGCGCTCATCCAGCTGGGGAGCGGTGTCGCTGTCCAGTGAGCCCTGTAGCTCGAAACTCAGGGCCTCATCCGTGGTGTACTGCTCGACAATGGTCAAAGACATGAATCATCTTCCCTGGGAGTGGTGGTATCAAGTGTTACCGTCAGTTTGTTAGTGCCGTTCTGATAACAGTAGTTCATCTCATCACTCAGCTGCGACATTATCGCAAGACCCAGGCCACCAACGGGCCGGGTTTCAATAGGCTGATCGGCCACCGGCGATGCTTTGGTTGGATCAAAGCGAGGGCCGGGGTAATCAAACTCCAGCATCACCTTTCCATCTTCACACACTACCTCAAGAAACCACTGACAGGTGTCAAGTTTTGTTGCGACATGCTCTTTGATGTTGGCATGGAACTCGTCAATGATGGTGTAGCAGTCGTTCACCCTGTCGTTATCAAGGCAGGTAGCGCCAAAATGATCACGAACTCTTTGCAGGATGCTTGCTACTGTCTCGTTGGACTGGATGGATAGTGCCATGATGTTGGATTGTCAGTAAGGTGATGTCGTCAGATTGGGGCGCGCCGCCGGCGAAAGACAACAGCTGCTCACGCATGTAGTCAAGCAGCCCTTCGCTTTGGTTTATAGCCCGGTAGCCCAGGTTCAGCAAACGTTCTTCGCCAAATTCCTGCCCTTCCCTGTCAAAGGCCTCGGTTACACCGTCGCTGTACAGGGTAATACTCTGATCCGGCTGTATTCTGGCACTCTCAACCGTGTAGTCCACATCTTCATACACGCCAAAAGGTGCCGAAGGGTTCCCCTCCATGAGTTTGGGTGTGGATTTACCATCCACAAACATGGGGGCATTGTGGCCGGCGTTCAGCCATTGCACTTCGCCGGAACTGAGCTCCAGCACCCCCAGCACCATGGTGACGAACATGCAGGCGTCGTTTGCCCGGCACAATTCATTGTTGAGGGCATGGGCCATGCCCTCCAGGTCGCCATCCATGGAGCGGGCCAGGTAGTTCAGCAGGCTGACGGTACGAGCCATAAACAGAGCCGCCGGGGCGCCTTTATCCGAGACATCGCCTACCGCAATCAGCAGTTTGCCACTGGGCAGGCGGATAAGCTCATATAAGTCCCCGCCCACGGCCCGGGCCGGTTGCAGCCAGGCTTCGATGGTCCAGTTGCGATACTGCTCCCGCAATTGGCCACCGCCCGGCACCATGGACATCTGGATGGAGCGTGCCACCGAGAGCTCGCCTTCCAGCTTTTTCCGTGCCCGCTGCTCACTTTCCATATCGCTGGCCATGGAGAGCACCAGGCGGCGATTGAGCAACACGGTGCGCACCATGGAGCCGATCACCTGCAGGTGATCAATGGTGGCCTGGGGGATGTACATATAGCGGGACTGCACCGCCAGGAATCCGATAAAACCGATGTCGTTGAGCTCGTCTGTCAGAGCCGTCAGGAGGATCGGCTTTGGCTCGTCGGTCAACCGAACCCGGTTATAGATGGCGTCTTGGGGTGTCAGGTATTCGGCTGCGGTGTCGGCCAGCATTTCTCCCACGATGGTCATGGGAATCGGTTGCGCCGAGTTGTTGCGGGGCTCCGAAGCCCCGGAGGCTGACGTATTCTGTTGCACCGTGGCCAGGCACGAAAAATCCTGATCATCTTCGTTGCGCTCCCACAGGGATAAGGCACCGAGTTCGTACTGGGTGACGATGCGGTGCAGCAGGTACCGAAGATTGGGCTCGAACTCTTCGCCGCTGGGCAGGTTAACCAGATCCACCCCGAGCTGACGAATAAAGCGTTCGCTGGATGCCGCAGCTTCCAGAGTTCTCTGCCACTGCTTGCGCTCGATGGCCAGGCCGGTGAGCGACACGATGGAGGCCAGGTCTTCCAGTTGCTGTTCGTTCGGGTTGCTGGGTTGCTGGCTGAATATGGTAACTACGCCCAGCAACTGATCTTTTTGGCCGACCACGGGCTCAGACCAGGACGCCCGCAAACCCATATCTGCCACCACCTTGGTGTAGCCTTGCCATCGATGATCGTCCAGGATGGATTCACACACGGTGCGATTGCGGGTGTAGGCGGCCGTGCCAATGGAAGTACCGCCGTAGCGAGCGGGAATGGCTGGCAATGTTTCCCGGAAGTCTTTGGCGAGCCCGCTGTTGCCCACCGGTGTGAGGGTGTCACGCTGCTGGTCGTAACGGGTAATCAGGCACCGGGTATTTTGCAGGCGGATTTCCGCCAGCTTGCACAGGCTGTCGGCCAGGTTTTCCATGGGCGCACTGCTGTTGATGCCGGTAAGAATGCGATTGCGCAGTTTGTCCGCCGCCTGGTTCATCTTATAGGCGTGGATATTGTTGGCGCTAAGGGTTCGCGCCGGGCGGCCCTCGAAAACGGTATTGCTGATGTAGCAGTCCATCCAGATGCCTTGTTGCCCCTCTGTGCTGAACAGCCATTCCTGGCGCAAGAATCCGGAAGTCTTGAGCTGGCTGATCCAGCTTTCAAAGTCCAGCAGTGAGTATGGCGTGGTTTGCCAGGCATCCGGGCGCATCAGCACCTTGTCAGACAGCTCTTCAACGGAGTCGCAGCCGAACAGATCCAGGGCGTGTCGGTTGGCGAACAGGAGCGTTAGCGTGATGCGATCGAACACCATGATCACCGCAGACCCCTGGTCCAGCATGGCCCGGGTGTCTGACATGGAGGAGCGCAGCCGGCGCTGGGCGTCTTCCTTTTCGTTGGCAAGCTGATGCTCTTGCCGCTGAGAGCGGTTGCGGGTGTGGAGGTGCCAGAGGGTGATGGCAACGAGTAGAAGGCCCAGCAAAGCAACCAGAATTGTCTCTGGTTGCAGTAACCGCGCTGGCCAGGCCGTGCCCTCAAACATCGCTGTAGCTCTTTGGTTGCTGGGGTTTATTCTTCAAAGACTACATTCTCCACCAGCTGGGAGCCAGTTTGTTCGGCGCCCAGTACCCGCAAGTGCATACCGCCGAGATCTGCGCCCAGGGCGGAGAGCAGTGGGGAGACGAGGCTGGTGACGACTTCCTCAAGCACCGCAGAAAGGAGGGTTGTGAGCGGGCTAACAATACCACTGGTGAGCTCATTGATAATGTTCTGCTCATTGCTGGAGGTCGAGCCACTGCAATTCAGCAAGGATATGTTGGTTACCTCTGCATTCACACTGTCGAGGCCACCCGTGGATGAAATCTCTCCGGTTTCACACACGCCACCGGGACAGTAGAGGTTGTAGGTTTCCAAGGTTTCATCAGTGGCACTGGAGCCTATATCCACATCTGCATCGGCGCTGAGACAGACTTCCATATCCACCAGTGTAACCACTCCCAGAAACTTCGCTTCTACACCCAATATTGGCGCATATATCGGCTCTGGCACAGTTTGTCCGTTTGCCGGGTCCAGCGTACCGGACTGAGCACTAACTGCCCCTCCTTCTACCCGAAAATCGAAACGGGTGGTGTTGCTGTCCCCCTTGGCACAATCCGCACCCTCAAAAAAGGCCTCACCACCGCCGACTTTGACAACAAGGGGAATCCGAATGCCGCCGTCATCATCCGTCAACAGATTAACGTCTAGCGATCCAAGCGACAGCACATTCAACAAGGTGGTTACCGTGCCAATCAGACCGGAACTAAGATCTACCTCAATCCGGGTATCCAGGCCAATATCGGCTGCTGACAACTTCGTCATCCACTCGCCATCAGCGTTTTTCCGGGCCGGGCCGATAACAATTTTTGGCGGCTCATCCACCCACAACCCCAATGTCACATCCACATCCGCAAGCAGGCTTTCGGAACCTACAAGACTGTTCAGCAGCGCTGAATCGGAGGCATCCAGGTCCAGCGACAGCAAACCACTGCCAGCCTGATTTGAAGCTCGAACGCTGTTCATAACCAAACTGATCACGAAATCGTAGACCGGAACGGTCGTCTGCCGCGGAGGTGGGGGCTCTGCCAATACTTCAAAGATTGCCGATGCGTTCAGGCCGCTGAGACCAATAGCACCAGTCAGGTCATCCACCACTCGGCCAGCCGGATTGGCTGTTCCCCCAGCGAGCGTGACCACGGCATCCAGCACATCCAGCAGCGGCTCGTCAACCAGATCGGTCAGATCATCCACACCAAGAGCGGCCAACAGATCCCCGACGCCGATCAAGGTATTCTCAAGGCTGTTCAATGCCGTTGCATCCAGACTATAACCGGGCATACCCAGCACGCTGCCAATCAACATACCCAGCAGACCATCCTCCACCGTGGCGGTTGAACCGGCAGCACTCAGGGTGGCGTAGACCTCTTTGCGGGCAACGGCATCGGCGGAAATGGTGATGGGTGGGAACAGCATCTGCGGCAGCAGGAAAGAAACGGGCTCGGTGCGGGTATAGCGCACCAGCGTGGCGTTGGTCTGGGCCATTTCGGTGGTCGGGTTTCGGCTGGCGAAGCGCATGGGGCTGGTGGCGGTTTCGCCGGGGCGGAGCACACCGGGGAGAATTTCCAGATCGCTCGCCTCGCCGTCAAAGCCTGCCGCTTGCGCCGCCAGCAGGGCGCGCTGCTGCATGGCATTCCAGGTAACGTTTGTGCCACCACAGGCCTGGGCTTCATCGGCTGCAGCGGTGGCTGCGGAGTTCACAACAGACTGCATTTGAGACTGCATCATCAGCAGTCGTGAGCCGTCAATCAGCAGGGTCACGAAGATGAACACCAACGCCAGTAGCAACGGTGTTGCAAAGATCAGTACGCCCTGCTGCCGGCTCTTATTCATCGCGGGTAGACTCACCTATGCGTTGCGGTATCGGTTGCTGGAAAGACTCTTTCAGCCGCTCCAGGGTCTGTATAACCACCGGTTCGCTCAACTCCCCGCCCCTGGCAGGCTGTTCCGATTGGGCTTCAAGCATCCGGGAAACCTTGGAATCCGATTGTTGCTCAAACGAAAGACCAGCTAATTGGCTCGCCTGACGTTTGCCTGCGGCAATTTGTTCTTCGGTCAGGCCGATTTGCTGCTGCAACTGTTTAACCGCCGCATGGCCACCGTTCAGGTAATAAGCTGCAATCAGGTTCTGCCGGGTGGATGCCCTGCCCCGAGAAAGCTCATAGGCGGTGCGCAGTTCAAAGGCGGCGCGGTCATACCGGCCTGCCCGCATCAAGGCGTAGCCCAGGTCGTTACGGATATCGGCATTGGCCGGGGCCTTGGATTTGGCTTGAGTCAGCAGGTCAATGGCTTCCAGATTGTTGTCTTTTTTTGCTTGCACCACACCCAGCCCATGCAACGCCTGGTAGGAATTGCATTCGGCTACGATGGCACGGAACACTTCCTCGGAATAGTCCAGCTGGTCTACCTGCCCCAGTAACTGAGCCCAGCGCAACCAATGGGCCTGGGTGTCGAACGACAGCCCTTCCAGCCTGGCCAGGGCCGCGTAGTATTGGCGGTCTTCCATGGCGGCGTCGATGGCGTCCAGCTCTACCCGATGCTCGGGCTGCGCCACCTCGGAGCAGTTGATCAGGTAGACCCCGTTATCCAACGAACCGCTCGTTTTGGCTGGCCCGGTGCTGCCGGTGCCCGTGGTGGCCATGGAGGAACAACCGGCCAGTGCCAGGCCCAGGCCAATCACCCCTAGCTTCGCTGCCATTCCTTGCCATTTGCCTGATGTGTTTGCTACCCGCATGGTCAGAGTTCACCTTTTGTTGTCACGGTTGTGCGCTATCGCTGGAATGCATCAAGTATCGACAGTACCGCTGGCCCGCCGATCAACATGAACAGAGACGGCAGCATGAAGATCATCATGATGATGGTCATTCGAGCGCCAATCTTGTTGGTTTCTTCTTTCAGTTTGCTGCGTTCTTCGTGCTGGGCTTCTTCCACAATCTGGTCCAGCCCGCCGGCTACCTTGGAACCCAAGGTGCCGGACTGTTTCATCAGGGCCACGTAGTGGCGTAGCACGGTGAGATTTCGGTTTCGACCCAGTTCGTCCAGGGCATCTGTGCGGTCTGCCCCGCTTTCCATCAC
This sequence comes from Marinobacter sp. GH_1, assembly GCF_048595985.1. Taxonomy (NCBI): domain Bacteria; kingdom Pseudomonadati; phylum Pseudomonadota; class Gammaproteobacteria; order Pseudomonadales; family Marinobacteraceae; genus Marinobacter; species Marinobacter sp. GH_1. The sequence continues at coordinate 2,847,418 of NZ_CP184460.1, forward strand.
CCGGTTGAACCGGTCAATGCGGTGAATCAGTCGGGGCATGAGGTCCCGGGCCTGATGGGAGATCAGCTTCAGGGAGCGCTCTGGGCTGAGGCCGGCCTCCAGCAGCATTCGGGTCATGTGGCAGAGCTCGATGGCTTCGCGGTTCTGAAGTTTCTCGGCGTCTTCACCGGCGCTGCGAGCAAAGCGCCGGGGCAAGTAGAAAGCGGCCAGCAACACCAGGGCAGCCATCACGAAATCCAGCCACCAGAAGGCGGCAAAGGCAACGCCAAACGGCGCCAGCCAGCACCAGAACAGGTAATGCTGGCGAGCCTGGAGCGGTGTTTTGCCGGTGGCGTCCAGGGCCGGTTCCAGCTCCCGGAAATCCGACGCGAAGAGTTTCCTGTCTACCAACCACATCAAAAATTCGCTGTAGGGAGATTCCGTCTGGCCCGCGTCCATGGCAATTCGCTCACGGCGTAAACGGGCGCTCACCCGGGCTTTTAGGGCCCAGCGCGGTGCACCGTAAACACCGGCAATCACCGCCAACACCGCCAGCACGGCGGCCAGAATCAGAGCAACATCAGCCACGGCCCACCCCCCTGATCAGATTCCAGATCATCACAATGCCCAGCAACTGCAGGCCGCCAGACACCATTAACAGGGTGTGCCCCACCTCCGAGTGCAGCAGTTTCTCGGAGAACTGTTCGTTCAGCACCACCATGTACACCGCCAGGCCTGGGGGCATGATGGCAAAGACAATGGCGGTGAACCGGGTTTCTGCCGTGGCGGCCATGAATTCCCGGCGCAGTTCCTGCTGGGAGCGAATGGCCTTGGCCACTTCAAACAGTACGGGTTTAACCGAAGAACCAAAACGGGAGGAAGTTCTCAGGGCAATGGCGATCTGGGTAAACGCAGGAACCTGGTAGAAACGGGCGAAGGCATCCAGTACCAGCGTGTAATCGCGGCCCTGGCTGACGGCGTTTTTAAGCCGGAACACCATAGGATCAAACACCGAGGAGGCATCGCTGAAGGCGTTGACGATGCTTTGTTCCACGGAGCGGCCGACGGAAATGGAGCGCAGCATGCCATCCAGAATACCCGGCAGCTCCTCGAAAATCTGCCGGCGTTGGCGCTCGAATTTTACCCGCCAGGTGGTGACAGACGCCGTGACCACAAAGAACACCGCCACCAGGGCTTCCACCGGTCCTCGCAGCATCAGCACGGCGACCAGGATGGTCAGAATTACCGCCACCATTAGCATGAACTTGGCGCCAGACATGCGGAAACCGGCCCGCAGCAGTATGTTTTGCAGTGGGCCGAGATCGATTACCGAGACTTTCTGCTCCACCCGCACTTCCGGAGCCAGGCGCCGGGCCGTGCGTTTTTTGATCTCACCCGCGGCCATCAGCCGGCTCAGGGTGAGCTGCAGCATGATCACCAGCACCGCAGCCACGCCGGCCATCAGGCACAACAGCCAGATCAGCTGGGTATTCACGGGGCAACCTCGGCATCTTCCGGCGCCAGCCAATCCAGTTCGCTGGAGCGGTACAGGGTTTCCATGCGGTAGGGGTCGTCTTTGGTGGGGCGCAGAGCCACCACTTCACTCACCAGCCGGCGGCCATTGGGCAAGCGCGTGAGCTGGACCACCACATCCAGGGACGAACCGATCAACCGGGCGATGGCCCGTTCGCCGGCGTCGTAGCCGTTCACCGCCAGCAGGGTTTCGATACGAATCAGCGCATCTTTGGCGGAGTTGGAGTGGATGGTACTCATGGAGCCTTCGTGGCCTGTGTTCATGGCCTGCAGCAGTTCGATGATTTCACCGGAGCGCACCTCGCCCACAATCACCCTGTCTGGCCGCATCCGCAGGGCGTTGACGATCAAATCCCGGGCGGTCACGCGGCCGGTGCCTTCGGTGTTGGCCGGGCGGGTCTCCAGGCGCACGATGTGCGGGTGGTTCAGCTGCAGCTCGGCAGAATCCTCGATGGTAACGATGCGCTCGTCTTTGGGAATAAACTCACTGAGCAGGTTCAGAATGGTGGTTTTACCGGTGCCGGTGCCGCCGCTGACCAACAGGTTGCGGCGGGATTCCACAATATCCGCAAGCAGGTCCAGACATTCACGGGTCATGGAACCCATATTGACCAGCTGGTTGGCGGTCAGGTGCTTGCTGGAGAACTTCCGGATAGACATGGATGGCCCATCCAGCGCGATGGGCGGGATGATGGCGTTAACCCGTGAGCCGTCGGGCAGGCGGGCATCCACCATGGGGCTGCTTTCGTCCAGCCGGCGCCCGAGGGGGGCCAGAATGCGGCGAATGATGCGCAACACGTGGTCGTCATCAATAAACCGAACCTGAACTTTTTGCAGCACGCCGGCAATTTCCACGAACACACTGCGGGCGCCGTTGATCAGGATGTCGTTCACCTGGTCATCCGCCAGCAGGGGCTCCAACGGGCCAAAGCCGACGACTTCATCCACCATTTCCCGCACCAGCATGGTCTGGTCGGCCATGGCCAGCGGGATGCGGTTGATGGACACGTACTGGTCCACCGTGGACTGGATGAACCGGTGAAGCTGCTGGGCGTCTATCCGTTCAACTTCGATACCCTCTTCGTCGAGGCGTTCCACCACATGGGTGTGAACGTTCTTTTTCAGGTTCTGGTAATCGTCGTCAATACGGGTTGCCATAGTCCGCCCTCTTAAACCGCTGCGCGTTTAAAGGTGAATTTGCGGCGGGTTTCCCCGGCAGCGCAGCAGGTGCGTATAAAACCGCCCAGGCTCCGGTGATAGGCGCTTTTATGGAGCAGGTTGGCGATGGGCAAGCCGGCATTCATCGCGTCCAGGCGGTACCGCCATTCCAGGGGCAGCGCCAGGTCACACTTGTGGTCCAGGGTTTTCTCGATATCAGACAACGACAGGCTGGCCCGTTTCTCGTAGCCATCCACCACCACGTAGCGGGAGCACTCGGGCGCAACCCACTCCTTGATCTCTTGCAACAACTTCTCCGTCGCCTGCACCTGGTCCACCACGGGGTGGGTCACGGTGATAATGCGATTAACGCTGGCGCCGATGGCACGGAGCCATTCCCCGGTGTGAGCCGGTTCAACACGGATCACCATGTGGTCGAACAGGGTGGCCAGCTGGCTGATGGTGATGTACAGGTCTGCGGCGGCGTCGCCTTTGAGCAGTTCGCTGCTGATATCGCCCGACAAAAGCCGCAGGCCGTCCCGGTATTCCTCCAGGGCGGTTTCCACCAGCGAACGGTCGATACTGTCGCCACGACTGATCAACTCGTCCAGGGTCAGGCGGCTTAGGTTGTCGAAGTAGAAGGTGCGGTTGGCCTCTGAATTGGAGTCCATGGCCAGGATGCTCTTGCCGGCCTGGTATTCATTCAATTCCGCCACGAAGTTCTGGCAGAAGAAACGTGTATCCACAATGCTGGACGCAGACACCACCAGGGTGATGTCGCCCCGGCCGGCACTGGGTGCGGCCGTTGGCGCCTGGGCGGCAGAATCGGCTATGCGCCGAATGCGATCGCGGGCCGTGTCAGCATCCACTCCGGTCACCAGGCAATCCCGAGCGCCTGCGCGCATGATGCTGAGCAGCAGGTCCTGAGACAGCCGGTGGGCCACACCAATCAGCTGTGAGTTCGGGCAGGCCTTCTGTATGGCGGCAAACACCTTCAGGGCCCGGTTGGCGTCGTTCTCATCGATGGCCACCAGCACCACCGGAGCGCCGGTTGCCTGTACCAGGCGGCTAACCCGAGACAGATCGGTGGAGCTCAGAAACTCCAGATTCCATTCCGATTCAAGCACCCGCTCCAGCCAAACACGGGCACCTACATCATCGGCTACGCAGATTATGGATTCGCTCATGGGTACCCTTCCCTTACCAGCTCAGGCCGCTTTCGATCGGCTCGCCTGCACTGCGACCGTTGATCACCATGTCCAGCCAGCCGGTGCTGCTGTACTCGTATTCTTTTCCAAAATTGCGAACATCTGCCGGCAGCTTCCGTTGCGGGCTGACCAGCCTGGGGGTGACCACCATGATCAGCTCTTTGTCTTCGGAGGCGATGCGGTCTGACCGGAAGAACGCGCCCAGAATCGGAATGTTGCCCAGGCCCGGCAGGCGATCACTGGTGTTGGTGGTGGAGCGGCTGACCAGGCCACTGATGATGAAGCTCTCGCCGGAGGCCATGGAGACCATGGTTTCGGTGCGGCGAATGCGTAACCCGGGCACAGCAACGCCGCCGGTGGCCACGCCTGATGAGAAATCGAGCTCACTGACTTCGGGGGCCACTTTCAGGATGATCTGGTCTTCACTGACCACAGTGGGTGTGAGCGCCAGGCTGACGCCAAATTCCTTGAACTCAATCTGGATATCGCCGTCCCGGGACGACACCGGAATGGGAAACTCACCACCGGAGAGAAAGGTGGCTGTCTGGCCACTGAGGCTGACCAGCGAGGGTTCCGCCAGGGTGTAAGCAAAACCGCCGGATTCCAGGGCGTTGATGATACTGAGGGAGCTGGAGCCAAAGCTGAACAGGTTGAAGCCTTCGGCGCCTACGCCCGGAACACCAGCTGCCGAAGCGCCGGGGAAGCCCCGGGTGGCACCGCTGCCCGGCGGGGCGATGGTAACGCTGTTGTTGCCGCCATTGAACAGTCGCGAGTAATAAACGCCCAGGGTATTGAGCTCGGAGCGGTTCACTTCCACCACGCGAATGTCGGTTTGCACCTGCATGGGCAGCGGGTTTTTTGACCCCAGAACATCGGACACCTGGAAGTTGGTCTGGCGCGGGCTGGTTTCGCCTTTCAGCCAGGCGCGGACAATGGCGGAACCCTGGGCTTCTGCTGTCACCAGCACTTCCTGTTTTCCGGTGGCGGTGACGGACACGACATCCGGATTGGACACTGAGAGCTTTTCCAGCGGTTTCATAAAGGTGAGCACGTGCTGTTCCCCCGGAGCCACGGATACCCGGTCGGCATCGGCTATCGCTGGAGTAGCAATCAAGAACAACGCGGCACCCAAAGCGGTGGCGAACGCCCTGGCCGTTGGCTTCAGGCGGGAACAGAGATCAGCGTACATAGACACTCCTTGAGCCGGAACCTTCGTAAATCTTGACCTCTTGGCCGGGGTTTCTGGCAGGCGCCTGTCGGGGTTGCTGCGCAGGGGCAGGCTTGGGTTTGGCACTGGGGCGGATGTCTGTAAGCAGGCTGATCTGCTGTTCTTCCACCGCTTTGCCGGCGATGTCATCCAGCGCTTCTTCGCCAATGGCTTTCAGCTCTGGTCTGGCGGCGACAAAGCTCAGTCGCGATTCCGAAGCGGCGAGGACCAAACGGGCAACCTCCGCCTGCGGTACCGACAGCACCATGGTCTGGTTGCGGCGCTGGGCGTCGTCACTGGCGTCACTGCCAGGTTCCAGGGCACCGCGTACTGCCAGCACCTCGACATTGCGCATCAGGCGGGTGGTGCCGGTATCGGTTCCGCCAGAACCCTTGAAGGTCGCGTAAATATCCACCTGGTCGCCCGGCTGGATCAGCCCACCGACGCTGGACAGAGCGTTCAGTTCAAAAGCCATGGCGCGAGCGCCGTCGGCCAGGGACAATTGCAGCGGCGTGCCCGAATCAATGCTGGATTGCGACAGCAGCATGCCCGCTTTAAGCGGTCTGTTTAGAGCCGTTCCAAACGGGGCTTGATCTGGGGAGAGAGCGCTTTTCAGGGCCGCCGGCAGTTCAAACTCCTGGAACTGTTCCTGCGCGAGCACGGTGCCGGCTTCCAGGTCCTCAATGGCGACCAGATAGCGGAAAACCGGCGCTGCCTCTTTCTCCTCTGCCGCCGGGGCCGGCGCCTGTTCCGCTGACGGGGTGGCTACGGGTGTTTCAGGAGATTGCATCAGCCCGTAGAGGGCAAGGCCGATGGCGGCCAGTGCCAGAACCAGGGAGGGCGCTGCGTATACGAACTTTGACCTCATTCAGCCTGTCCTTATTGTTCGCAATGAGAGTTGCCGCGCAGGGGCAAGGTTTGTCACGTCAAAACGCAATGGCGGAGCGGGCGGTCAGCTGACTGGGCATGGGAGGAAACGCACCAATGCCCGCAAACCGCACCTGGGGCATGAAGGAAGAGTCACCCGCATCTGCCACCAGCACACACTCCAGCAGCTGCACACCACCATGGTTAACCACACCGCATTCGCGGGTAGCAATGTGGTCGGCTGCCGCCGCCGGCAACCGGCCACTGAGCGCTGCAAGCACTTCGCTGCTGTAGGCTACGGCGTTATCTGAAAAGGTGCTGTACTCACGCCGGTCGAGCGAGAATACGGCTGATGCGGCGCGGTCTACTGCTACCTGCATCTGGTACTTGTTATAGAAGAGTACCCCGTATCCCGCCGCCCCGTAGATGATTGCAAGAATCATGGGGAAGACCAGAAGAAACTCCAGAGCAATAACGCCTTTTTCTTTTTTTATAGTCATAAGGCACCTATGCAAATCAATACTTGTACTGCACAAACAAGTTGTTGATTAGTTGGCGTCTACTTGATCCTGAGCGTTGCCAAGCAGGGAGTTGAAAGTATCAACTATTTTACTGCCAATGCCGCCTTCGTCGCCGGCGGTTGCGATGACCACCCCCAGAATAATGACAATGACCGCCCCAAGCATCAGATACTCCAGCGAGGAAGCACCCTTCTGACGAGAACCGGCGAACGGTTTAGAAAGCAGGTTCGAGATATTGTAATTTTTCATGACCAGGCCTCTTTATATAACAAAATAGCATTTATTTGTTTTCCGAATGAATCCAGCTTCTAATTTATGCGTACAGAATAACTGGGCGCATTCGATCATGGTTCCGTGATCACAATTTCATCCTAACTGCATTATTCGGACTTGACACCTTTATAACTGAAAAGGTTTGTAAAGTTATTTGCCCGAAATGCCAAGTTTCAAGGCTATTTGTGCCAACGGCCATCCCGCCAGAACTGTCCGAGGTCCAGCCCACGGGCGATAACCTCCTCCTCTACACACTCACGCATGGCCCGGTAGATTGGTTCCCCTTTCTGCCTTTGCTGCCAGAAAACGGTGGCAAGGCGGCGGGCGAAGAATGGACAAGCGGCCTCTGGCTCCGCAAATTCATAGCTCATTACCCTGGATGCCCCGAACAAAGGCGCCAGCTGGCTCAGCTTGAAGTCCGGATCTTCCTGCTGGATGGCATCGAAAATGTCACGACCAGAGGCCGGTACCGGCATGAACAGATCGATATCGTCCGGGTAGCGGAACAGATAACGCAGGAGAATAGAGGTAGGGGCATCGATACGCTGGTTCGCCCGCTGGCGGAATCGATAGAAGGCTTTTACCTGAATACCAAATACCCAGTATGCCTCGGCACTGGTGAGGCCAAAGCTTTCCCGGAACAATGAGAAGGGGCTGTCACTGCGACCCAGAATCGGGCGTTGGGCGCGGCTATAGGAGGCCAGTTTCTGGTCAGACACCTCTTCGGTGTTGGTCCATTTACCTTTCTCGATCGCCTGCTCAGGACTGGTATCCCGTGAGGCGGCCTCGTCTTGCAGGATGCCAAGGTATTGATCGTTGAACCAGACCTGAAAGCGCTGATTCACGTCGTTTTCGAAGTTCAGCAGCAGTTCATCATTCATCCAGTCCGTTAGTGAATCCCGCTCGCGGAGCAGGGCCCAGCCATTCAGGTTCTTTGCGGTGGCCAGGACATCAGCGGGCACCTCTGGGGTTTTGCTGGCCAATGCCGCGAGTGCGTCTGCGAATGCACGGGCATACTTTGCCACCACCAGTCGCTGCAGGCGAATGATGGGCAAACCGGCCCCTTGGGAGCCGTCAGCGCTCTCCGACAGCAGTTTGTAGGAAGAAATATACGAGCGGCCAAACAAAGGCGCAAAGCCCGCCTTGTTGGGTGTTCTGCCATCCGCCCCCGGCATAAACGGCTGCAGCAGGGAAAACACTTCCGGGTGGGAGGGGCGCAACGGAATGGGTACCCACTCCGGGTGTTTCAGCAGCAACCGCACCAAAATGGCCTGGCTTGGCCGCAATCCGGGAAGTTCGGCCACCGCGTCGTCGTCATCGGCCAGGCCCAGGGTTTCATCGGGCGTTACGTCTCGCCCGACCGTTTCGATAGAGCTTTTCGCTCGCTTAAGCTGGCTCAACCGATTCAACGGGACGTTCATCAGCATGGCCAGATCAAGATCACGGACTTCGCCGCCACCAAGGTAGCTCTCCAGCACTGCTTTGAGGCTCATCAGGGATTGGCCGTTGATCGGTTTTGACGGGTGAGTGAGTTCGCTTCTTGCCATGCTTTGCCTTTATCCTTTAATACTCATTGATAATATCCACACTGAATCACAAATGGCACGCTTTCGTTTTTGTATAATATTTTTTCAATGTTACCATACGAAGCTGAACAGTCTGGGTGCTTCTGATAGACATTGAGCAAACGCTCTGAGGTGCAGAAAATAGTGCACTTACCATTACCCAGGCTTTCATCATGCTGATTTTCCGGAGTGTAAAGCCACCGTGTCTGCCATTGGTACCAAAACGTTCTTCTTCTACGAGGGCGAACAGCAACCTGCAGAATACACCATCTGCCAACCTGACTATTTTCAGGGGCCGGATTTTCAGCTTCCCCGTAAAGGCATTACCCTCCTCTATGGCAACAAGGGCCCTGGCAGTCTGATCGGCGCTGCCGTTCGTGAAAGCGCATCGACAGGCCTGGGCGTCTGCTTTGCCGATATCAAAGTCGATATTGGCGATTGGGACAGCAATAAGCAGAAGCTGTCTACCTTCAACGCTTGCCGCTTCCTCAACTTGCCCCTGCGGGCCAACCGGGAAGTGCTGGACGACGTTAACCGGTTATGGAACCAGTGGCTGGACGCAGAATGCGCTCCCCGTGAGGATTTCCCCCGCAAGCCTTCCAACCGGATGGACCTGCTGGACAAACTGGTGGAGCTGGCCCCATATCGGGAGTTAACGGCCATTGCCTATGACGCCGTCACCCGCTTCGGTACCGCCAAGTTCGTCACCATCTATAACCTGGACGCCATTCTGGACGACCAGATTACCGTGATCCCACCGCAGACAACGCTTCGCTTCTCCCTACCCGAAAACGCCTGACCCCTTCTCTGCTGCACCACTGCATAAAAGGCCATTAAGCCGCCCCTACCCCTGCGCAAAGCAAGCCGCTCGGGCCAGAGTGTCAATTAACGTGAAATTGTGTAATCTTTTGTTTGCGTATCGCATAATACAACTTATACTGATTTTGCATTGAGATCACAAGGAGATAATCCATGCAACGACGCATTCTGGCTCTGGCTGCACTGTTCGGTGCCGCCCTTGCGCCCGGCCTGGCCGCCGCTTCTGAAAACTTTCCGATCAGTTACACCACGTTGGGACTGGAGGGCAGCTATGTCGACTCCGGCAACTCCCGCAATAAATCCGCGGTGGAGGGTAACCTGGCCAATTACTGGGAGGGTGGCCTCAACATTACCCACCAGTTCAACCCCAATTTCAGTTTGTTCGGCCAGGCCAGTTACGCCGAGCCGGAAACCCGCGTAAACAATGTCGATATTGAACTGTGGCGCTTTTCATTGGGTGGCCGCATTCACCCCGGCAAATTCCGCCTGGGTGGCTGGCGCCCGTTCGCCGGCGGCGGCTACAGCAACACCAACCTGGATATTGATGGTGGTGACAGCAAGAACGAAGACAGCCTCTACCTGGAAGGTGGCCTGCAGCGCATGCTCGCGCCCCGCTTTATGTTTGAGGCCGGCGTGCGCGCCCGTACCGAGCTGGAAGACGGCTATGTGGACGGCCAGTACTTTGCCGGCATTCACTACCTGTTTAACCGCAAGTTCCCCGCGGCACCCAGTGCTGAGATTGCGCCCCGGCGCGAGCCGGTGATTGCACCGCCCAAAGACTCCGACGGCGACGGCGTGATTGACGAACTGGACAAGTGCCCGAACACCCCGCAAGGCGCCCTGGTGGATGCCGACGGCTGCCCGAAAGAGCTTACCCGGGAAATTCGCGAAACCCTTTACGTTGAGTTTGAGCTGGACAAAACCGAAGTACGCGAAGCCTTCTACCCGGACATCGAAAAGCTGGCCAAGGTGATGAAGGAATACCCCACCTCCACGATCTTGTTGGAAGGCCACACCGACAGCACCGGTTCCGCCAGCTACAACCAGCGGCTGTCCAAGAGCCGAGCCGATGCGGTGATGAAGGTGCTGATCAACGAATTCGGCATTATGCGCAACCGGATTACCACATCGGGTATGGGCGAATCCCAACCCGTTGCTTCGAACGACACACCGGAAGGTCGTGCACAGAACCGCCGAGTGGAGGCCGTTGTCTCCGGCGAGCACACCGAAATCATGAAGAAATAAGCAGAGGACGCGATCATGACGATTACAAAACGCACTTTGACAGCATTGGGTATTGCCTCTTCACTGGCCTTGGCAGGCTGCGGCGGCAGTGGTGAAGGCCCGGGTGACCCGAGAGTCTCCGTACCTCAGGACCCGACGCGGGACCAGACTGAGCAGGCGCAGTTCTGCGCATCCTCAAGCAGCACTTTTGCGGTGACGGAATTCGTACCGGCAGATGGCGCAAGCGATGTGGCGCTGAACAGCAACGTGCGAATCACCTTTAACGCCAATGTTGACCCAGCCAGCGTGGCGGCCCACGTTCGCTTGCTGAACGGCGTCAATCAGGTGGCGCTTGAAGAGGGCAGCCCTCGAGTAATGGGCAAGTCTGTGGTGTTGAACCCACAGGGCAATCTGAGCGCCAATACCGAGCACACCATTGAAGCTTTGTCTGGCCTGCAAGCCGATTGCCCGGATAACGACACCGCCAAAACCCTGGGCACCAAAAATGCCGCCAGCTTTACCACCGGCGACGTTACTCAAGAAGACACCACCAGCCCGACCGTGGCGGCTTCCAGCCCACAGAATGGCGAAACCATGGCGTCGCCTGATACTCGCATTTTCATGGAGTTCAGTGAGCCGGTTGACCCTACTACCGTTAATGAGGAGACCTTTGTTGTTCAGGAACTGGACGATAATGGCAATGTTGTAGGCGTGGTCTCCGGCGCCATCGGTGTGGTTGGCAACTCCATTGAGTTTACGCCTGATCAGAACCTGTCTGGACAAACCTACTATCGCGTCATCACCACCAACGGCATTACCGATCTTGCCGGCAATGGTGCGGAATCGACGGATTCGGTTGTGTTCCGAACCGGTGGGCTCGTGCTGGCCCTGAATGAAGGCGTGATCAACCAGATCCCGCTGCTGGGCGCGGCCCTGAATGAACTGGGCGGAACCCTGCTGGACCCGCTGGCGTTCGGCGATTCGGAGGACGGCCTTAACAGCCTGGACAACGCGCTCATTCTGAAGCTGCCGCTGATTGAGGGCCTGTCTGAAATTCTGAACGACGGCACTCAGATTGGTGGCATGTCGACCACGAACGTGGATGGCGTTGATTTTCTGAACTTCCTGACGGGGGTGGTCGCGGTTTGTGATCCGAAATCCGTAAACAACGGAGAGCCCGGCGTTAACTGCACCCTGGCACTGGATCTGGGCCTGGGCCAAAGCCAGATCACCGCTCTGGCGGACGCCTTCACTGGCGGTAACCCGGAACAGGTTCCGGACCTTCTGCTGGGGCTGTTTGAGGGCTTGGCCTCTGGCGACATGAGCACCGTTCCGCCCGAGCTGGCCGACCTGTTCGAGGAAAACGACCGTGGCCTGCTGCAACTTCGCCTTGTAGACGATAACGGCCTGCCACTGCCCGCTCCGCTGGAAGACGGCCTGATGACGGTGCTGGATGCCGTGGCAATGATTCCGGTGCTGGGCGAGCTGACCAATCAGCAAGACGCCAAAGCCTTGGCAGACATTGGCCTGCTGCAAGGCTCCCTGGTGCGGGTTGATCTTGGCGGCCTGGCTTCCATCACTGTTTTCGACGGTTTTGAAACCTTCGTTGGCCCCAACGGCGTTCTGAACCTGGGCGGAGCCCTGTTTGACACCCTGCTGGCACTGGCACCGGAAGACGGCGGAAGCGGCGGCATGCCCAACCCTGAGGATCTTCCCCTGATTGGCGAACTGATTAGCCTGCTGGATGCCGGCGGCTTCCCAGACGGCGGAGAATTCGGACTGGCGGATGAGTTCATCGAAAGACTGCAAAACCTGTTCGAGATGGACACACCCTTTGAGCCGGAAGACCTGCCCCTGCTGGGTGACCTCCTCACCCTGCTGGACCCGGCAAACTTCGGCGAAAGTGACTTGCCGGTGATTGGCGACCTGATCGAGGAACTGATGGCTCTGGGCGACCTGTTCGACCCAAGCAACCTGACCGAACTGCCGGAAACCTTCGCAGGCCTGTTCGGCAACCTCTTCAACTTCTAATCCCACCTTTGGGGTCAGACCCCCGGACATTTGGCACCATCAAATGTCTTGGGGTCTGACCCCATTGTTTATTTTTCAAGCAAACCCTCCGATTTCTTTCTATAACTGTACTTGAACACTTCCTTACAACTTGCACCTACAGAAATTGGGAGCCGAGCCGATATACTTCACAGGAATTACTATATAACAATTTGCGCTTTACGGAGTTCGTATGCGAAAGAACCTTCCTGTTACCAATACCGAGCGCACCTTCTTGCCCAGCCAGAAGTTGATTTCTTCCACCGATCTGAAAGGCAAGATTCAGCATTGCAACAAGGCCTTTGTCGATGTCAGTGGTTTCAACCGCGAGGAGCTGATTGGCCAGCCCCACAATATCGTTCGCCACCCGGATATGCCGCCCGAGGCCTATGCAGAAATGTGGGGGTGTCTGAAAGCCGGCAAACCCTGGATGGGGCTGGTCAAGAATCGGTGCAAAAACGGTGATTTTTACTGGGTGAGTGCCTACGTGACACCGGTGACGGAGAACGGCGAGATCATCGGCTTTGAATCGGTTCGCTCCTGCCCTGCCCGGGAGGATGTGGCCCGCGCCGAGAAGCTGTATGCCGGCATTCGGAAGGGTATGCATCGAAGCCGGTTGCAATCCCTCTTGCCCTCCGTGCCCCATATGCTTGCCGGTTTAGGCCTGGTGGCCGCCGCGTTGTTGTATGGCGCAGGGCAGGTTGACGGTGCAGCGGGACTGCTGGCGTTGGCATTTTTGGGCCGGCACATATCAGCGTCCGGGGCGCGCTCGAAGCTTATTCACTCTGTGATGGATCAGATGGGTCGCACTTTTACCAGTGATCTCGCTGCCCGGAGTTATACCGATGACGGGCTAAGTCTGGGCCGGCTGAAAGTGGCGGTTATGGCCCAGAGGGCGCACCTGGACGCGGTGCTAACCCGGCTGGAGGATTCATCTGCGGCGATGAGGTCGCACACCACGCGGGACCTTGAAATTGCCTACGACACCCAGCAAACCATGCAGAAGCAGCAGCAGGAAACCGAACAGGTGGCGGCTGCCATCCATGAAATGTCGGTGACCATCGGTGAGGTTTCACAGAATGTGCAGTTGACTGCCGACAAGGCGGACAGCGCCCGCCAGGCGTCGGATCAGGGTGTTGCCACCATCAACTCTACCCGGGCCGCCATCGAGGATTTGAAGCAGACCGTGCACAACATCGGCCAATCGGTTAACGATCTGGCCCAACAAACGCACCGGATTGCCTCTGCCGCGAAAATTATTGAAGACATTGCCGAGCAAACCAACCTGCTTGCCCTGAACGCCGCCATAGAGGCAGCACGGGCCGGTGAACACGGCCGGGGCTTTGCAGTGGTGGCCGATGAAGTAAGAAACCTGGCCCGCCGAACCCGGGAGTCGACCAAGGAGATTCATGGTGTGGTGTCCGAACTCATTGGCAAATCCGAGCAATCGGTGCAGGTCGCCGAAACCGGCGTAACCGCCGCTGATAATGGCCTGGAAAAGATGCTCGAAGCCCAGGCGAGCCTGTCAGACATAGCCGAGTATGTGGTCACTATCGCTGAAATGGCCCTGCTGATGGCCACCGCCGTTGAAGAGCAGGCTCAGGTTTCTGATCAGATCAACGAACAGGTCGAGCGCATTTCCAACATGGCGGAACAGAACCTGGTCAAGGGCGAGGAATCCACCCAAAGCGTGCGCGAGATGGGCGACATCGCCAAAGACCTGCACGAGCTGGTCGTCCGCTTCAAATAAAAGTTGGGGTCAGACCCCAGGACATTTGATGGAGCGAAATGTCCGGGGGTCTGACCCCAATTTCAGGGGGTGATGGTCTGGAAGATGCCGGAGCCGCCGCAGGCTTCGGCGTTGTCGTAACCGGAATCGACGACCTGGCCGATCCAGTAATTCAGCAGTTCGACGGCCTCGGTGTGGCTGACGCTCTTGGCGATGGGCGGCATTTTGCGCTGGGGGTCGCTGGCGTCTTCCACTCGGCAGGAGACGATGGAGCGCCCTGGATCACCTGGTACGACGACATGTTGCCGGCCGCAGGAGCCGCCGCCGGTGGCGGTGGGTTTCTTGCAGATGCCGTAGCCGGCGTCGATCTTGCGGTAGTGGTCCAGGTAGTAGCCGGTGTTGGAGGCGGCGCCTTTGTCGTTGTGGCAGTACTGGCAGTTCACTTCCAGGTAGGCCCGCAGGCGGGCTTCCACGTCTTCATCTGAACCACTGGCGGCGCCGCTGTCGCCGGGTACGTTCCAATGGGGCAGGCGTTCGATGTTGGTCGCCACGCCACGGCCATCAATCTGCAGCGCCGGTGCGTTGGCCAGCAAGCCCTGGTCCTTCCAGTGCTGCAATTGGTTCACCCGGGGGAAGCCGCCCTGCCCTGCGGTGCCCATGAATTCCGATTCCGGTCGATAAGCACGGTTCAGGTTACGGGGTTTGGGGCCGATGGGCGCCGCTCCCGCTTCCAAATCGTCGTTGGAGTGGCAGGTGATGCACTGGTTCTGGTTGGGAATGGCGTAGTTGTCTGTGGAGCCAGCCAGCAGTTTACCAGTGTGCTGGTCTTGATAGTGCCAGCTCACGCTGCGGGTTTCGCCACCGGGGACCAGCTTCGCTAATTTCTGGCCATTGGCATCCGTTGTCCAGCTGTAGGTGGGTCCACTCCAGACCGCCTTACCACTCTGGGAGGTGCGCTTGATTAACAGGCGGGTTTCTACCAGTTCCTCTGTACCCTTGCTTTCGTCGGTGAAGGCGAAGGTTTTGGCGATCACGGTGCCATTCGGGAAGTGAATGGTGCCATTAAGGTTTCCGCCGTTCTGGCCATCCACATACAACGCTTTGGTGCCGGGTGGGATGAATGCGACCCGGTACTTGGTGGCATAGTCTGAGAACAGCTTGGAGTTCAGTACAAAGGGTACACCGCCCTCGTGGGGCATGCTCCGGGGATCCTGTGCGTCTGCAAACAGATTGTACTGGTCCAGTGTGGGGCAATCCACGGCCAGGGCGTCGCGGTTGATCTGGCCGTCGGCAACCGGCGCTTCACACAGCTGGTTGATGAATTCTTCGGAGGGTGCCGGATCTATGCCTCCACTGCGCTCAAACGGAGGAATAGTCACCCGGGGCAGGCTGGCCAGGGTGCGGCCGAAGCGGGCCTGGCATTCGTGTACGCTCATATCCGAATCGGCAAAGAATTCAGTCGGGCCGGTGAGGATGTCGCTCAGGCTCTGCCAGGACAGCAGGGATGGGTCTGGGTCCATTGCCGCAAATAACAGCTCCAGGCCGCGGGTGCCGTGGAAGTTCATGTAGGCAAGGCTGTCGCTGGAAAACTCGTTGCTGTGAATACAGGCGCCCCATTCCGGCAGTTTACGGTCGCCCTGGTTGTCAAATTTGTAGGCGTTGTACAGGCACTCAGGATTGGGGTGCTCGTTGGTATGAATCGGCTTGCCATTGGCTTTTTTCGGCACTGGCTGGCCGTTGGCATCCACCGGGTAGGGGCAATCGGCATCCAGCTCATCCAACAGTCCGTCCCAGACAATATGGGCACCTTTTCCCGGCCGATTGAGGTTCTTGATGCCAATCAGTGTCGGCAGCACGGTTTCCACCTCGCCCTCCACCAGCACTTTTTCCAGATTGGGCGGCGGCAGATCGTAGCCGGAGTTCTTCATCACGTTGTTGTGGATGTGCAGGCCTTCGGTGTACGGGTCCAGCTTTTTGTCGGACGTTTTACCCTTGCCATCAATCAACTCATAGCTGGTGTAGATGATCGCTGCGGTGCTGTTGTCTTCGAAGAGGTTGTTGTATATCTCGATGTTGTCGTAACCCAGGGTAATGAACCCGGTGCCCCGGGGCACAGCAGAGACGATGCCACTGGGGGCAACGTTGTAGGTGTTGTTGTTACGGGAAATGTTATTCAGCATCACCGAGGTGTCGCCGTACTGGGTGATGTTTTCCAGGTCGTAGATCAGGAAACCGCCGGTGTTACATTCCGCCAGGTTGCTGTCGTATTCCCCGCCCTGCACGTTTTCGATCTCGAAACCCATGACGTTATAGGCGGCGCGGCTGTTGCGGATGATGGCGTTATTGGTCTGACCAACGTAGATACCGGCATCCGAGGCGCCGATGGATTCTGAGTTATCCACCAGAATGTTTTCCGACTCCACGGGGTAGATACCGTAACGGCCGCTGGAGGCGCTGGGTACGTAATCCGGCGTCGGGTCGCCCTCGTTGAATGGCGGGTTGGTGCACTCCACGTGCAGCCGGCTGGCGACGTTTTCCCTGGTGATGGGTTCACCGCCACCGGACCAGATAGCGCGGACGTTCAACAGGGTGCCCCATTTGACGCCCTTCAGCTTGAAGGCATCGCCCGGGGAATCCAGGATGGTGAGGTCCTTCACGGTAATGCCCATTACATTCAACGCTTCCAGACCGGTCACGTTGTCGCTGTTGCGGAAATTCAGCACGGTCTCATCCTTGCCGCAACCGCGAATCTCCACGTCTTCCGTGGCCTGGATCAGCAGGCCATGGTAAAGCTCGAAATAGCCACAACCGAATTCCAGGCTATCGCCAGGGCGCAGCTGAATCATCGCCGCCACCATGTCTTCCGTGGCCTGCTCACCGGGCGTCACTTTGAATACCCGGCCTTCACTGAATCTGGGCGGTTGCTCCGTTTCCTGGCCCGGCCGGTTGGCATCGGCCCGGTCATTACCCGATGAACCGCCAAAACAACCGGACAACAGCAGCACTGCACTAATCCCCAGCACCGCAAAACCTGACGTTATCAGTCTCTGTATCATGGCAATTATCCTTCTTCTTATATTTTTGGGGTCAGACCCCAAGACATTTGATGATGCGAAATGTCCGGGGGTCTGACCCCAATTTCATAGCGGGGCGTTTTCGATGCGTTCCCACATGCGCAGGTAGGCTTCGGCCGAGGTGAAGAGTTGGTTGACGGCGTCGTCGATCAGCTCTTGCGGGCGGTCGGAGTGGAGCATCATGTCGGCGATCTGGTCCGGGTAGAGGCCGTAGTGGGCCACGCCGCGGCCGTCGTAGAGGCCGAATTCCCGGTCGCCGGTTTTCTGTTTGTGGAAGATGACGCGGCCATCCACGGAGGTGAACGGGTACAGCCTGGCTTCGTCTTCGGCGCTGCCGGGGTTGTTGGCAAGCTGGGCGATGCCGTTGACGTCGGAGGCGAAGCCAGCGCCGCCGAAGGGCCCGACTTTCTGGTCGTCCGGGCGGGGGCGGTTGCCATCCTGCACCAGTCTGTCTACCCAGTTTTCGCGCACGCCACCGAAGGAGGCGGTAATGCCGCCCTGAGCGGCGATACGGTCGCGAAGGGCTTCGGTGCCACCCCAGCCGCCGTGGCTGTTGATCACCGGGTATCCCAGTTTCTGGGTGATGTCGAGGATACGGGCAGCAGCTTTTCGGCTGATATGGTCGGTTTCGATCATCATCTTGCGGCGGACCAGTTCCTGGATGAGGAAATCGCCCAGGTCAGTCAGGCCGCGGCGGTTACACAGGTGCCCGGTGCCCTGGCGTGGGTCCAGGGCTTTGAGCTCTTCCGGTGTTTCCGGGAAACGGTCGCCCAAGTAGTCGATTTGGAACAGGAGCTGATCCAGGATGCCAAAGGCCTGCATGTCGGCATTCTGATCGGTTTCGTCACCGACGTATTCGGTACCTTCCGGGCACTCTTCAAACTCTATGGGGTGGCCGGTTTCCAGCAGGTTGCCTCCATAGAGTACGGCGCCAATACCAATCCCGGAGGAAAGGTCTGGCAGATGGCCACCGAAGGCGTTGTCGAATTTGTGCACGGGGAACATGTTGCGAACCCCCAGTTGGTGGAGCTGGTCCAGCCGCTCGACGATGTCTTGCGCGGTGCATTCGGGCACGCCCATAAACTCGCCGCAACGCATGACTTTCGACATTTCTATGCCCAGCACCACGGCCATCTTGCCCTCGCCAATTACTTCCCTGGCCTGGGCCGGGCTGGTGACGATCTGGAACCAACCTTCACCGGGGCCGCCGTGCTGCGCGTCTATGTAGTTCTGCATTTCATACATGCGTTGGATTTGCAGCAAGATGGCTTCCATGGGGTCGCAGTCGTTCTGTTTCTGGGGGTTAATCCCGCAGAGCACTTCGTTGTGCACCAAGTGATTCACCAGGATTTTCATGCCGGAATAATGGGCACGCTCCAGCCAGCGGTAGTAACTCTGGTGGTGTTGCAGGGAGTTGTAACGGGGCCAGTCGTTGAAGGTGGGCCAGCCCTGGGTGTCGTGTGGGCCGCTGCCACTGGTGACCAACTCCACAAAGCCCGTGGTGCCCCAGGGGCCATGGGCCACTTCGCAGTTCTCGAGGGCATGGGTAACGCCAAACTTGTGGAACGGCGCACCGTAGTTCACCCGGCCGCCGATGAATTCATAGGCCGAGATGTGGGAGTGAGTGTCCACGTACCCGAAGATATCGTCGTTATCGATGCCTTTGATGTTTTTGAAGCGATCGACCTCTCTCAGATACACCGCCGGGCCACGATCGTCCGCCACTTCCAGGCTGAGGTCTGCTTCCGGATAATCAGCACAGCCCTGGGCTGGCTCAAACGTGAAGGCATTGCTGGTATCACGTAACGACGGTGACGCCAGGGTTAAACCATCTTCCGAGGTGCCCAGCATCAACCCGGTTACGGCAGAGGTGAGCGTATACTCACTGTCTTGCAGCTTGTTGACTTTCCACACCGCCAGATCGTTCGGGCTATCGACCGTTGCCAGTGCCGGGCGTACGTCTGTATTGGCCAACTGGTCGCCGGCGAATTCCAGGCTTTCACCCAGTTCCCGCAGCAATCCGCCCAAGGGTGCGATCGGATCCAGCAGCAGGTTGGTGGTATCTCCCAGCCCCGCTACCAGGTAGCTCAGCTCACCGATAAACATACCGGTGGTATCCAGAAATTCGCCACCGGGATCACTGATGCCCAGCAGTTCAAACTGCCCCGCCTGGCCGGTTTCGCGCTGGTAATCAGACATCAATAGATAGGCACCGAGTTCCGTCGGCCGCAGATAGAAACGGGCAGCCTGGCTGGCGTTATTGGTTACGCCGTAGGTCTCGCCGGAGCTTTCCGAGATAAACCGGCCATCTGCCTGCAGGCTGTAACAGCCGTTGGCGAAGGCAAAGCGGGTATTTTCGTAGGCGTAAGGTTTGCTTGTCTTGCCCGGAGGCGACGGCGGGACGGGGTTACCGGGGCTTGGACGTTGTTCGCTGTTTTGCGCGATGTCTGAAGAAGACTCCTCACCGCCACCACAGGCGGACAACAGAAGTATGGAACTTGCACAAACCGCCGAAACCAGCAGGCGCTGGCGCGCTGAAATGGCCACGTTACGTCTCCTTTATAGGCTTGAAGCCCTTTTTGTTTTAGTATCGCACTGCATAATTTATGCTTAATTATTGACCAAAAACAACAAGGAGTCACGTATTGGAAAGAGGCATTCCGGGCCAATCTTTCAGGCTCAGGACAGGCTGGCAAACAGAAGGGAAAGAGCCCGCCCCGGCTGGGGCGGGCAGAGGTTATCGCAAGGCGAGGCTTTTAACGAACTCCCGCCCGGCGCAGGGCAGCGGGGGTGTAGTCATTGGAGCGAGCGGTAACGCCATAGGTGTAAGGATCGCTCTCTTCGTTGGTCAAACCCATCACCAGGTAGCGACCAGACATCAGATCGTAGAGGGTTTCGGCAGCGTAGGCCGGTACGTTGATGTCGTAGCCCTGAACGTGGTGGGACTCTGCAACGCGCCACAGGTCGCCACGGCCGTCATAGTGATCTACCACGGCAATCTGCCAGGAATCTTCATCCACGAAGAAGTCGCGACGAGCATAAATGTGCCGCTCTCCATCTTTCAGAGTTGCGCGCACGTGCCATACCCGATGCAGCTCGTAGCGAGTGACCGACGGGTTGATGTGGCCCGGCTGGATGATGTCATTGTAGCTCAGGTCACGGGACGCCAGGCGGTAGGAGTTATACGGGATGTACATTTCCTTTTTACCCACCAGCTCCCAGTTGTAGCGATCCGGAGCGCCGTTAAACAGGTCGAGGTTATCGGAGGTACGCTGGCCGTCTGCTGCGGTACCCGGGCCGTCATACGCCACCTGCGGTGCCCGGCGAACCCGGCGCTGGCCGGAGTTGTACAACCAGGCACGGCGACCTTCTTTTACCTGATCCAGGGTTTCGTGAACCAGCAGTACGTTACCCGCCAGGCGTGACGGTGCGGTGATCACCTGTTTGAAGTAAAACAGGACGTTGTCGTCCATGCCCGGCTTGTAGTCGGCCAGCTCGACCCGATCCGTCAGGTGCTCGGTGAATTTCACCGGGCTGAAATCGCCGTTGGCCTGAGGCGTTACCTGGGCCACGTTACGGATGATGGACCCACCGCGGTAACGGGTGATGTGGTTAAAGATCACCTCCTGGCCCTTCTGGGGAATCGGGAACGGTACGCCTCGCTCATAATTCTGCAGACCGTTGCCATCCGGTGTCAGGGATACGGTGGTGGCGTTCTCCTTCGCCAGGTCCATCAGTTCCTGCGGGTAGGTGGACGTGCGGCGGGTTTCATACACCGGAATCGAGAAGGTGCTGTAGGTTTTGATCATCGCCACCTGGCCGGGGGACAGGTTGTCTGCGTATTGGTCCACGTTGCTCTGATCGATAACGAACTTCACTTCGTCGTTGGGGAACGGGTCCGGGTAAATACCCTGCTGAGGCTGATTGACGCCGGGGTCGGTCAAACCACCATCCCACGCCGGGATGGCGCCGCCGTTGCCGGCCTTTTCAGCGCCAATTGGCGTCAACTCGTTACCCAGCTTGGCCGCTTCGGATTCGGATACCGCAGCTATGGCTGTAGAAGCTCCGAACAGGGACAGCGCAATGGCGCCGGCAATGAGGTGTCTCTTATGGGTTTTCATGGTTGATACTCCTGTTATTTTAGCCATCAGAATGAGTAGGAGATGCTGGCCGCGATAAAGTCGCGATCCGAGATTTCGTTGTATTTGCCACCAAAGAAGTTGGTGTAGCTGATCGAGCCGGAGTAGCGGTTCTGGTAGTTGGCATCCACTCCGATACTCACGGACTTGTTGCCTTCCTTAAAGTTGCCACCTGGGTCTGGCGCGTAGCCCTTTACGTCGTGCGACAGAACCAGCTTCGGCAGCAGGTTGATGCCGGCAAAGGCGTTGGAGTAATCCAGCGCAAACAGTGCCCGGTAACCCCAGGAGAAGGATGTGGTGAAGCCGTCGCCACCGCAGTTGGTGGGGTTAATGTTCAGGCGAGTGGTTTCATCGCCCGGGCCCTGGCTACAGAAATCACCGGTGAAGGATTCGCCTTCCAGTGGAACCGGGCCGACGCCAAATAGACCGGAGCGACCATAACGAGCTTCGCTCTTATCGGGTAAGTCATGCACATAGGTAGCGCCAATCTCGGCGATGGCAATAAAGCGGTCCGCGCCAACCACCCTGTCCACGAAGTGGATAAAGGTTGCTTGGGCCTGAGAAACGTCGTAACGATCGAAGCCATCCACCGGCTTACCTGCGTAATTAAAGCCTGGGTCGCTGGCTTGCACGCGCTGCTCCAGCTTACTGACTACCTGCCCATCAGGACCACGCTGCTGAATGCCACCGTAGATCAACTCAAAGGTATTCCATTGAATAGGCTGATTGGGACGGAAGCTGTATTCCGCACCAAACGATGTGCCAGTGGGGAGCGTGGTATTGATGCTGATACCGTAGAGTTCAATGCCCTTGGGGTAATCAATGTAGTAGCTGGGGAAACGAGAGAACGGCAGATCAGGATCGTTGATTTGGCCGGCTTCCGGTGATTCCGGGTTTGCCACGATTCCGCTGATAAACGGTAAGCGGCTATGGTAACGCAGGTAGTAGAATCCTAGCTCGGAATCCAGGGCCGGTACGTACCAACGCAGGGCGACACCGAACTGATCTCGGTCACCAGGCTCTACGTCACCCTCGCGAGGCGCCACAAAACCTTCCTCAAACGCCTGTGCATCTGGCACTTGCCCAGCAAGCAATACTGGGCCACAGCCATCGGAGGCTACGTCTGCGGTAGAGAAATAGGTGCCGCAATCGTCGACTTTGAACGGCTCCCATTCAAGCTGAACGTAGGCTTCCAGCGTTAGCTCCGGAGTCAGGCCGACAGAAGTGTAAACCATGTTGACCGGCAGAAGCACATCCTTCAGTTCGGCACCCGGGGTGCGAAAGGCTCCGGCATCAATCGGGTTGATGGAGTTGATGCCACCCAGAATAAACGTACTCTCACCCCAGCTGACCACTTGCCGGCCAACCCGCGCAGAGATAGGCACATTGCCCGCGTACCAGTCCGTAAACACGTAGGCGTCGAGCAGATCAGCGCCCGCGGCGTTGTCTTTGGCTTCAGGGTTCAGCTCACGGCGTTGGCCCACAGGGTCGACAGCGCGCTTGTTATCCTTGAGCTCGAAGTCATAGTAGTAAGAGCCACGAACCAGGGCGCCAATCCGGGTGAGGTAATCGCTGTTTGGCCGGTAGTCGAGGAACAACTCCGAGCGGCCCCGCAGAATCTGTGAGTAGGGGTCGCCTTTCTTAAAGTTCAGGTTGCCATCGTCAAAGTTGTTGGACGAGGCACCGGTATCGCTGAACGCAAACTCCGGCCCGAGGTTGCCCTGTGAGATAAGGTCTGGGTCCTGGTCTTCCACACGAACGGCGATACCGGCAGTTAATGTGGTGCTGAAGGACGCATCGATACCATAGACATTGAAATCAATGGCCGCTGCGGGCGAGGCAAGCAGTGCAGATATTGCCGCTGCCAGGCCTGAGTTACGGGTTTTGAATCGTTTGTAGTTTGTTGTTGTCATGATACTGCTCCAGTGTCTGGGTTACCCCGGCGCTACTATGGACGGGGTAACTGATAGCCGGTTTGAATAAGGGAGTTAGCGGTGTGACCGGGGCTCAGCCCCCAAACAATCCACCCAAGAAGCCGCCCAGGCCGCTATCTAGCAGGCCACCACCATCGCTTTCTTCGCCGCCTTCGGGCTCAGAGGGGTCGCGACCCGCGTCGGTTTCACCTTCACAGGCGGCATCACCCGGAGAATTGCCGACTCCTTGCACCACACAGGTATTTGTCACACCAACACTGAAGGGAACGGCGGGGCCGGTCTTGCTGCGGAATAGCGCAACCATCTGGGCCGACATCTCGTCAAACACAGCACTGGAGCTGAAAGGGTCTGCATCCTTCTGACCGGCGGAAACCGGATTGCCGTGGGAGCCCTCCAGGTAGCGGGTAATAACCGGGCGGTTACCGTCATTCTCGGCACTACCGGTGTCGACTGCCCCCATGAACCGGGCCAAGGGATCGGTCCCTGCCAGAGGAGCCGGCTGGCTGTTTATCTGGAAACCGGCATCAGTCACCAACTGCAGCGGGCCCTGGTCATACAGATCGGCGTCTGCGGCGTTGGGAATGGTGCCATCGGAGGGACGATCCGCATCGCCTTCCAGGCCGACAATCGAGGTAAGCAGGGTTGCACTGTTGCCGGATTGCTCGAACAGCGGAGCGAACGCTACTGGATCGGTGGAATCCAGCAATGCCTGGAACACGTTGAAGTAAATGTTCAGCTCGGTTCTACCCTGTGACAGCAGGCCATCGGACGCCTCGTTCAACGTAGGCAACAGAACTGGCGCGACAGTCTCGCGGGAGTTCTCCGCGAGGCGGCTAAACTGACCGCCAGTGTTGAACAGAACAGAGGCCAGAATCGGGTTGAGGTCTGGATTATCCTGCGCTGCCAGGTTGTTGATAACCGGGT
Source organism: Marinobacter sp. GH_1 (assembly GCF_048595985.1). NCBI lineage: Bacteria > Pseudomonadati > Pseudomonadota > Gammaproteobacteria > Pseudomonadales > Marinobacteraceae > Marinobacter > Marinobacter sp. GH_1. The sequence goes on from NZ_CP184460.1 coordinate 2,871,621, forward strand.
ACGGCACTCCGCCCATACCACTCAGGGAATGGCTAATGAAATAGACCCTATCGGTGTTCATGTTCAAGCCATCGCCACACTCGGCACAGTCGTTGATGGCTTGTTCAATAGCCGGCAGTAGGGCGTTCACATGCAACAGATCCAAAGCGCCCTGGCGCATGTTGTCACGGGTGTTGGCGAAGTTGGTGAAGTTCAGGAACAGGCTGCCAGATTCTGGGTTTTCCACCTGGTCACCCGGCACTGCCTGCATGTTGGGCCCGGCCGTGAAACCGAAGTGGCGCTCGGTGGCGTTTTCCGAGGCGCCCGGCTGCTGGCTGATTTCCACCATGCCACCGTCTGCACTGGCAGCAGCCTCACCAAAGACGCCATTCAGGGGCATATCGATGCCTACAGTGATGAAGCAGTCTTCGTTATTGGTTGGCGTGGGGTTATCAGACAAGCACAACAGCCCTGCGGCAGTCGCCATGGGCAGAATGGCGGACCGATCCTGGGTGGCGGCGTGCTGATAGATAATCACCGGGTAACCACCGGCCGGGCCAGGGCCAAACAGCGGATTGGCGTCCGGTGCGGTGACAATAATCGGAATGGTTACATCGCCCTGCTTCTGCGCAAACGGGAATCGATGACTCACTCGATCTGACTTGGCCTGAGGCAGCTCAGGAATCTCGCTGAAATCAGCAGGGAGCCAGGAACCAGTTTGCAGCGCCGAGCCATCCTGTCCCTCCGGAAACTGCTGGTAATAAGGTAGTGAAATCTCCCCCTCGTACACTCGGATGTTCACGCGCACATCGGTGATCACCAGGTCAATCGCCACCTGCTCCAGCGCCGGATTTACCTCACCGCCGGCTTTCTGGCTGAAGAATCGCACCGGTGCGGGTGCACCGGATGCCGGATCATAAGCACGGGGGAGGTCGGTAGCTTGCGCCACTTTCTCTGCGAGCTCATTCGCTTCAGCTGTAACATCGACGACGTCTGCCGCAGCTTGAGCAGCGGTCATTTGAAGGGTGAACGCCAGCTGTCGGTCGACTCTTTCAGACGCTACCAGATCGGTATAGCGCAGCTGAATGCCGTTCTCGCTGGCATCACTGAGAATGTTGGCCAGATCTTCCCGATACAGGCGGTAGCTCGGGTCTGTGAGCAGCTCGAAGATTCTCTGGTTAATCTGGTCATCCTGTTCGGACTGGCCCGAAACCGCTTGATTGGTGAAGTTGAGCTCACCAGCGATGACCTGATCAATCACTTCCTTCTTGAGGTCCGTTAACAGGTGCTGACGAAACCAGGCTGCCGGTGCTGCATTTGCCAGCAGCACATCTTCAACGGCGGTTGTCGTGAAGCTGATCGCAAAAGTGATGTCCTCGTAGGTGGAAGGCTCAGCTGTGCCGCCACCCTGCTCCCGCTTAAAGCCAAAGAAATCGCTGCCGTAGTCACGGGCAGGCGCCATGATGTCCCGGAACGGCTGAAGGGCCGGGTTGCTGATGACGAACTCAGGGTTAGAAGCGGTCTCAAAACGATTTTCTTTGGTAAGCTTTTCGCCGTCCTTATCCACAATTTTATTGCCCAGAACCACCGCATACTTGGTTTTCGGCTTCAGCGGCTTGATAGGCAACAGGCGAATGGCATTGTTCTGGGCACCGCCAGCGGCACCGGCTGGCCCGTTCGCATCCACGGTAATGATTTCAACACGGAAGTTTTCTTCCAGCAGGCTCTGATAAATCTCATCTGCGGCCGCAGTGTCGCCCTCTGCTTCCAGGCGTTTGGCCAGGCGGTAGCGATCGGCTGCGACAATGCCACCGACTTCGCGGGACTGCTGGAAAACGCTGTCGCCGGAGGGGAATTCAATTTCCAGCACGTAGATGTTCTGGTCCGGGTTGGGCACCACTTCGCCGTCAATCTCAACGAAGTTGCGGGCGTCCAGTGTCTGGTTCGGGTCCAGGCTGTCGCTGATCTTGATATCGAACGGCGCGAGAATGGAGTTGCCGTCCACAAAACCCAAACCGGTGGTAACCGGGTTGGCCGGGTCGGTACCGTTCAGCATGGTGCCGTCCAGCTCCGGGTTCAGGAAGAACAGCGGATCGCTGGGCAGCGGAAATGCGGTTTCCAGCGGCCGGAAAATGGGCCGAGTTCCGTCAGAAATAGTGTTCGGGTTGCTGATGTTGTACGCGGGATTTGCGTTCTTGTCAGTTTTCCCACCGCTGTCCAGGCACCCAGTGAGTGCAGTACTGGCGGCGAGGGCGGTGACGAGTGCTCTGTGTTTGAATCTAGCCATTGTGACCATCTCTCCTGCTTATTTTTGTATTTCTGGCAAGACAGACTCCTTTCTACCAAGCCTTTTCACCTAAAAGTCTATCGCATAATATAACGCATTCCAACCTTTTTAATCCAAATATGCGCCCACTATGGCGACATAACTACCCTATAATACAATTTATGCTTTATTCTCAGATGGTTAAGAAGAAAGAATGAACAACAATTCAATGCTTTGCAGATGGAGACTGTCTGGTCAGGCGACTTTAGACTGCGCCAACACCCGATTTCGGCCTGATTGCTTGGCTTTGTACAAAGCCTCATCGGCGCGCTTAACCAGGCTTTGAGCAGTATCACGGGGGGTGAATTCGGCAACACCCAAACTGATGGTGACAGAACGGCACACCTCAAAATGGGCGGTTTCCACTGCTTTTCGAACGTTTTCGGCAACCACCATGGCGTTGTCCAGGGTGGTTTCTGACAGGATCACAAGAAATTCTTCTCCGCCCCAACGGCCTAATACATCGGTGGCCCGTATCGCCCCGGCTGATAGCCGGGCCACTTCCTGCAGCACCACATCACCCACGTCGTGGCCGTAGGTATCGTTGAAAGACTTGAAATGATCGATATCGAATAGCACGACGGACAGAGGGTTGCGGTAGCGCTGGGAACGCTCAATTTCCTTTACCAGAGACTCTTCGGCAAAGCCCCGATTGGTCAGGCCGGTCAGCTTATCGGTTCTGGCCTGGCTGAGAATACCGTTCAGATAACTGTGGCGCTCCAGAATGATGGAGGTGACAAACAGGTAGTTTGCAATTCTGTTGCCATCGGGCAGAGGAAAACCGTCATTGAAGCTCAGGATATCAAAGGTGCCCAGCACACTACCGTCTATCTTTTTGATGGGAAAGGAATGCCAGGTCTGCACGGCTTCCGGTAATCGGGCAGCCGGGGGCTGATCCCGATGCTTTTGTGCAGTGGACTCCCGCCTGACAACCACTTGTTCGCCCAGCAAAGCGGATGTGGCGTGGGGGGCACTTCCATGCACCAGCCTCGCTTCGCTGAACTGCCGGGCAACCGCCTCTTTGATGCCTTGGTGCCAGGCCAGCTTGAGTGTTTTGGTGTTCTGGTCCAGCACGGAGATGCCAAAGGCCATCCAGAGGGTCGACTCCGGGCTCGGGTGAAGCAGTTCGAAGGCTTTTTCGAGCCCCTTTGACAGATCCCCCTCGTTGAGGATCGATTTGATGATGCGGTTTTCCTGCTCGGCAGGGGTCACTGCAAGTGAGGAATCCGGGTCGCAAGCGATCGAGGCCGAGCTGCGAAGATCATCCAGTGACGACGCCACTTCACTATGCTCATTGCTCAATTGCGCTACACGGGCATTCAACCGCTTCAACTGCTGGGTGGAAGTGGTTCTCAGCGTTCTGATATCGGCCTTGAGCCTCACCACACTGGCAAGTAGTGCTGCGGCGAGCACCAGCACAGACAGACCGATCAACATTGCAAACGGCTGATCCAGATATTCGGCCAAGCGTGATCACCATCCTTAGATTACGTCTTACCCCGAGTGCCTTTCATAACGCATCGCGGGTGCCGACAACACATCGACTAATCAACATGCTGCCTTTAGCCCACTGCCGGATTCAGTATGGTTTGTGTAATGATAGAAAGAGAAATGTGAATTCGCGTAATAGCTCACACTTTACCTTCGTTGCTAGCGACGGATAACGGAAACCGGCACCTTTACCTGCTGCTGCTTCTGCATAAAGGTGATCAGAACGATGGCTCGCTCCTCACCATCGTAGGCCTGAAAGATAGCGCTGATACCCTTAAACGGCCCTTCGTCCAACTCGACCGGCTGGCCCGGCTTGATACCGCCCTGCTCCGCGACTTTATCCAGGCTGATTTTGATGTGCTCAATCACCTCATCGGCAATGGCGGCCGGCTTGTTGGCAAATCCCACGATACGAGCAACCCCTCGGGTGGAGCGAAGCTTCGACCACATGGGATCGGTCTGCTCCAGGTTCACAAACAGGTAACCGGGAAACAGCGGCTCCAGCTTCCTGGTCCGCTTGCCGGCCCGAATCTTCTCCACCTCAATCTTCGGGTAGAAGCAGGAAACCTCTTGATTCTGCAAATGCTGCAGTGCCCGATCTCCTTGCGCCGGTTTGTGTTGCAAAGCATACCAAGTCATGAAACATCCATTTTTGGGGTCAGACCCCAGAACATTTGATCAGGTGAAATGTCTTGGGGTCTGACCCCAACTTCAAAAATACCAGCTACCCGCCGCAATGAAATGCGGATTCAGCACATCTTCCTTACCGTATTTCAGGGGTTCGCCCTGGGGCGTTTGCACGTTGCCGCCAGCGGCCAGGAGGATGGCGTGAGCGGCGGCGGTGTCCCATTCGCTGGTGGGCCCCATGCGGGGATAGATGTCGGCATGGCCCTCCGCTATACGGCAGAACTTCAGGGAGCTGCCCGCCTGCACGGTTTCGTGGGGGCCGAGGGTATCAATGAAGGCGCGGGTTTCATCGTTCAGGTGGTTTTTGCTCGCCACCACTCGCAATGTTTCCCGGGGTTCCACCACGCGAATGCGGTGTATGCGGCCAGTGCGATCACGCATGCTGGCACCCTCGCCTTTAATGCCCCAGAAAGCTTCTTTCAATGCTGGCGCCGTGACCACGCCCATCACCGGCTCGCCGTCTTCGATCATGGCGATGTTGACGGTGAACTCCCCGGTGCGCTGGGTGAAATCCTTGGTGCCGTCGATGGGGTCAATTAACCAGAAACGACGCCAGTGTTTGCGCTCTTCCCAGGGAATCTCTGCGCCTTCTTCCGACAAGATCGGGATATCCCGCGTGAGGTTACGAAGCCCCTTCATAATGATGTCGTGGCTGGCCGTGTCAGCAGCGGTGATGGGTGACTGATCTTCCTTGTAATTCACCTTGAAATCGGACTGGTAGATATGCAGCGCCTTCTCGCTGGCTTCATCTGCAATTCTGATCACTTCCGGAAGAATAGAGCTGTAATACATGTTTGCGTCCTGCTGGCCGTATCTGCCTCAATAATAGCAAATTTTGGGGTCAGACCCCCGGACATTTGATGGGGTAAAATGTCTTGGGGTCTGACCCCAACTTGAATTTTTGGGCGGGTTGCGGCAGGTTGTTGTGGTTATAAATCAATTCACAAGGACTGTGAGATGCCCCGCCGACCACGGATTTGCCCGGCCGGGATGCCCCAGCATGTTATTCAGCGGGGGAATAACCGGCAGGAATGTTTTCAGGATCTGGCCGATCACGCCACTTATGCAACCTACCTTTCCCGCTACCAGCGTGAGTTCCAGGTGGATATTCACGCCTGGGTGCTGATGAGCAACCATACCCATCTGTTAGTGACGCCCAACGCTGAGGGCGCGCTTTCAAGCCTGATGAAGGCGGTTGGTCAACGCTACGCCCAATATTACAACCACAAGTATGACCGCACCGGTACCTTGTGGGAGGGGCGGTTCAAATCCTGCCTGGTGGATACCGATCAGTACTTTCTGCAATGCCAGCGGTATATCGAGCTGAACCCGGTTAAGGCGGGCATGGTGGAGTATGCCGGCGACTATCAATGGTCCAGCTATAACTGCCATGCCTATGGGATGCGTTCGGGTATGCATACGCCACACGACTGCTACCTGAACTTTCAGCCCGATGCCGAAAGGCGTTTCGTCAGCTACCGCGCCTTTATCGCTAGCCCCGCGCCAGAGGGAATGGATGAGCAGATTCACTATGCAGCCATCTCTGGCAAGCCGTTAGGGTCTGAGGAATTTCGGGAACGTATCAAGGCGAAATTCGGAGAGTTCTAATTTGGGGTCAGACCCCAGGACATTTGATGGAGTGAAATGTCCGGGGGTCTGACCCCAATTTTATATTTCGACTTCTTCGAAGAGTTCGGGCACCTCGGCGGGCCAGCCGAATTTCTCGGTGATGCGTTTGCGCATGGTGTCGCTGGCGACGGGTTCGCCGTGGGTGACGTAGACTTTTTCTGGTTTCAGGGTGCCCTGCTCCAGCCAGGCCAGGATTTCGTTGTAGTCGCCGTGGGCGCTCATGGAATCGAGGTTGTGGATTTCCGCTTTCACTGGCCAGTATTCGCCGTGGATTTTGACGGATTCGGCACCGCTCACCAGCGCATCGCCACGGGTACCCGGCGCCTGGAAGCCGGCGAACACCACGCTGTTGCGGGGATTAGGCAACAGGGTTTTCAGGTGGTGCAGCACGCGGCCGCCGGAGGCCATGCCACTGGCAGACACGATCACGCAGGGGTAGCGCACGGCGTCCAGCTCGATGGATTCCTCAACCGTGCGGACAAATTCGGTTTTTTCATCCATCAGCTCGCACTGGGCGCGGTTTAGTTTGTGTTCTTTGTGATGCTGGCAAAATATTTCTGTGGCTTTGATGGCCATCGGGCTGTTCAGGTACACCGGCAGTTTCGGGATTTTGCCCTGCCCCATGAGTTTGTGAATCACGTACAGGAGCATCTGGGCGCGGCCCACCGCAAACGCGGGCATTAACACGATGCCTCCCCGGCCGGAGGTTTTGGTGATGATCTCGGCCAGGTCGCCTTCGGGGTCTGACTCTCCATGAGTCCGGTCGCCGTAAGTGGATTCGCACACCAGAACGTCCGCATGCTGCAACGGCTCGGGTGGTCGCATAATGAGATCGTTCTGGCGCCCTACATCACCGCTGAACACCACCGTGCGGGCGGCGCCTTTGTGGTGAACATGCACGCAGGATGAACCCAGGATGTGCCCCGCCGGAGTGAAGCTCACCTCAAAGCCTTTCACGGGCTCGAACTTCTCGTGGTAGTGCAGAGACTCAAAGTGTTTCAGGGCTTCCCGGGCGTCTTTTTCGGTGAACAGCGGCTCGGGTTTTTCGTGTTTGGAGAATTTCTTCCGGAACGCGTACTTGGCGTCTTCTTCCTGCAGGAAGCCGGCATCTGGCAGCAGCACTTTGCACAACTCGTGGGTGGCTTTGGTGCAGTAGATCCTGCCCTTGAAGCCGTTTTTTACAAGTGCTGGCAGGTAGCCGGAGTGATCAATGTGGGCGTGAGTGAGCACTACAGCATCGATGGTTGAGGGGTCCACCGGAAACGTCGCCCAGTTTCGCCGCCGCAAGGTTTTTACCCCCTGATACATGCCGCAATCCACCAGCAAGCGGTGGTTTTCATCCGAGAGTAAATAGCGTGAACCAGTGACGGTGCCTGTGCCGCCGAGGAAGCGAAGTTTCATAGGCCTGTAAATCCTTGTCTGGTGGATAATAATTCCAGCTTAGCGCAAAAATACTAAAGGGTCTGTCCCCAACGGGGACTGACCCACCTTTGCCCGTCTGTTGCACAGAACCTGAGCCCATGGGTTCCAAAATGGGTCAGTCCCGGTTCGGGGACAGACCCTTTAAAGGCCTTGCAGATAGGCGGCAAGGGCCTGGATATCTGTTTCAGATAACACAGCGGAAATACCAATCATTGGGGACGTATGCTTTGTTGGGTCCATGCCCTGGAAGCGTTTCAGCGCCAGAGTGACGTATTCCGCAGGCTGGCTGGCCAGGCGAGGCATGTCGCGGAAGCCTTCGGCGGTTTTGCCGTGGCAGGCGGCGCAGCGCTGATCGTAGAACTGCCCTCCCTTTTCGGCAAGCCTGGGATCGGCGCCTTGGCGGGGCTGGGCTTTCTGTTCGCTGTAAAACACGGCGATATTGATGCGCTCTTCGACGGTGAGCGTTTTCGCCAGCTGAGACATTACGTAATCCTCACGGGCACCGCTGCCGAATTTCTCGAACTGCTCAAACAGATACAAAGGGTGCTGGCCTGCCAGGTTGGGAATGTAGTCGCGTTTACTGTTGCCGTCGCGGCCATGGCAATAGCCACAGAAGCGGATGCGTTCTTCGCCGGCATCGTAGCTGGCTTGCCGGCGCTCATCGTCGGCGACAATGTCTTCCAGTTGGGCCAAGGCGCTGTAGACGGAGGAGGCGCCGGCCAAGGGTGTGAGTGCCAGTAAAGCGATAAAAAGCAGGAATTGAATTGAGCGGTTTTGCATTCGTATTGCCCAGATGAATTTTGATGGGCAAAGGATAACGACGGGGCTGCGGTGTGATCTTGCGAAAGATCAATTAAATGGGAGTTTGGGGACAGACCCTAAACAGCCCCCTTAAACCCCTTACCCACCAAATAAACCTCCCGCGAGCGGGCTCTTGAGGAGTCGGGTTTTCTGACGACGACCTTGGTGAAGACATCGCGCATGGCTTTAACGTAGTCGTCGTAACCCTCACCATGGAAGACTTTGGCGACGAAGCTGCCTTTGGGCTTGAGGATCTGGCAGGCCATGTCCAGAGCCAGTTCCACCAGGTACATGGAGGCAGCCTGGTCGGCGGCGTTGACGCCGCTGATGTTGGGGGCCATGTCTGAGATGACCACATCGGCCCTGGCGCCATCCAGAATCGCCATAATCTGGTCAAAAACTTCCTGCTCGGTGAAGTCACCCTGGATGAATTCAACGCCGGCGATGGGGTCCATATGCAGGATGTCGGAGGCCACGACCCGGCCTTTGTGGCCAACCAGTTTGGCCGCCACCTGGGACCAGCCGCCGGGCGCGGAGCCCAGGTCCACCACCAGATTGGTAGGCTGGATTAGCCGGTCTTTTTCGTTGATTTCCAGCAGTTTGTAACTGGCACGGGAACGGTAACCGTCCTGTTGCGCTTGTTTCACAAAGGGGTCGTTAACGTGCTCTTCGAGCCAGCGGTTACTGCTTTTGGAACGGGCCATGGTTTGCTATCTGCGTTAATGCGGAAAAAGGGCATTGTACGCTGCCACCGGCGTTGCCGCAAAAGCACCGGCGCCTGACAAGTACCCATCTCCAAAGTACAATGGCGGCCATTCTGACTTTCATTCCAACCCTAATCCGCCGGGCAGTCGCCGGGCGGCCTGGACACACCATGATTCGCGTTACCGAACTGGCTTTACCCCTTGACCACCCCGAGGCTGCCCTGAAAGCGGCGCTGCTGCATCGCCTGAAACTGAAGAACGATGAGCTGCTGGAGTTCACCGTCTTCAAACGCAGCTACGACGCCCGCAAGAAGAACACCGAAATCAAGTTTGTTTACATCATTGATCTCGAAGTAAAAGACGAGGCTGCCGTGCTGGCCCGTTTCGCCGACGACACCCACGTTCGCCCGGCGCCGGATACCGCCTATTACCCGGTAGCCCAGGCGCCTGCTGGTTTGGAACAGCGGCCGGTTGTGGTCGGGCTTGGCCCCTGCGGTTTGTTTGCGGCTTTGTTGCTGGCGCAGATGGGTTTCAAGCCGATTGTGTTGGAGCGGGGCAAAGATGTACGCCGGCGCACCAAAGACACCTGGGCACTTTGGCGTAAAAAGCAGCTGTCGCCGGAATCCAATGTGCAGTTTGGTGAGGGCGGTGCCGGGCTGTTCTCTGATGGCAAACTGTACAGCCAGATCAAAGATCCCAAGTTTTACGGCCGCAAAGTGATGGCGGAGTTCGTGAAAGCCGGCGCGCCGGAAGAAATCCTGTACGTGAGCAAGCCCCATATCGGCACCTTCCGGCTGACCGGCGTGGTGTCCAAAATGCGTGAAGAGATCATTCGCCTGGGTGGCGAGATTCGCTTCGAACAGAAAGTAACCGACCTGCTGGTGGACAATGGCCAGGTAAAAGGAGTGGAACTGGCCAGTGGCGAGCAGCTGATGAGCCGGCACGTGGTGATGGCCCTCGGCCACAGCGCCCGTGAGACGTTCCGCATGCTGCACCAACGCGGCGTATTTCTGGAAGCCAAGCCGTTCGCCATCGGGTTTCGGATTGAGCATCCGCAAGGCCTCATCGACCAGGCCCGGCTGGGCAAATACGCCGGCCACCCGGCACTGGGCGCAGCGGATTACAAGCTGGTGTACCACGCCAGCAACGGTCGTGCGGTGTACAGCTTCTGCATGTGTCCCGGCGGCACCGTGGTAGCGGCCACTTCGGAACCGGGGCGAGTGGTTACCAACGGCATGAGCCAGTATTCCCGGAACGAACGTAACGCCAACTCCGGTATTGTGGTGAACATTGACCCAAACAAAGACTTCCCGGGTGGCCCGCTGGCCGGCGTTGAACTGCAGGAGCAACTGGAAGCCAACGCCTACAAACTGGGCGGCAGCGATTACTGCGCACCTGGGCAACTGGTGGGGGATTTCATCGCGGGTAAGCCGTCTGAAAAACTCGGCGAGGTGGTTCCGTCCTACAAACCCGGTATTCGATTAGGCGACTTGGCGCCTTCCCTGCCCGCCTATGCCATTGACGCCATTCGTGAAGCCCTGCCCGCCTTCGGCCGGCAGATTCGCGGTTTCGACCGGGCCGATGCGGTGTTGACCGGCATTGAAACCCGCACCTCCTCCCCCGTGCGCATCACCCGCGACCGAGACACCCTGCAAAGCCTGAACACCCGCGGCTTGTACCCGGCCGGAGAAGGCGCAGGTTACGCTGGCGGTATCTTGTCTGCCGGGGTGGATGGCATCAAAGTGGCCGAAGCGGTGGCCAAAGCCATGATGGCTGAGCTGGACACCGCCGGGAGCAATCCATCGTGAAGCTGGACGACATCAAGAAACTGCACCAGAAGAAATACCGCCAGGCCTTCGGACATTTTCTGGTGGAGGGTGAGCATCTGGTGTTGGAGCTGGAGAAGGCTTGTGGACAGGCACCATCTACCTGGGGGCAAGCGCAGCTCTATGTCACCAGCGCCTACGAACACTGGCGCAGCCCCTGGCCGAAACACCTGATCAGCGACCGGCAGATGGCCCTACTGGCCGACACCAAAACGCCTCAAGGTATCCTGGCGGTGGTACCAATGCCGCCGGCGTCAACGGAAAGCACCGCCCCCGGCGAAAAAGCCGTTTACCTGCACGAAGTCCAGGACCCCGGCAACCTGGGCACCATCTTGCGCACCCTGGCCTGGTTCGGGGGCATGCGCTGCCTGCTCAGCCCTGGCAGCGTAGATCCGTTCAACCCGAAAGTGGTCCGCGCCAGCATGGGCGCGATTTTTCATGTGCCGATCGAAACCGAGGTGTCATTGGATTCCCTCGCCCGGCGCTATCCCCGCATCGCCTGCCTGGACATTGGCGGCGAAGCCATCGCCACGCCGGCTTTCGCAGACCACGACTGTTACCTGTTCGGCAACGAAGCCCGAGGTGTGCCGCAGGAAGCTTTGAATGAACTGGCCGCCCAGCGTTTCACCATTCCCGGAGCGGCGAAGATCGAATCCCTGAATCTGGCGTCTGCGGTAAACATGGCGGTTTATGAGCTGAACCGGGGCACCATCGCCAACGTTGCATCCCCCTTCAAGGCAAACCAATGATTCGTAAATACGTGATCGGAACCCTTTCCCTCGGAGTATTCCTCGCCTTCATCCTGGCCATGGTGCTGATGGTGCAACTGCACCGCTACGGCATCGCCGTGGACGTCGCCCGCCTCGAAAACCTGCAAACCTGGGCCGGCGACGACGAACAGCGACAGGCGCAGATGCAGAGATACTTCGAACATTGCATCGACAACCACCGAGACCCGGAAGACAAACGCAGCCCGGAGCATATTCGCTCTTTGTACCAATGCGCAGAAGACCATGGCTCCGCCGAGATCGCCCAGGTAGTCCGGCAAGCGCCCAATACCATAGAAACCCCAGCGCCCCTTCGCTGGTTCTGGTAATTCAAGTTGGGGTCAGACCCCAGAACATTTGATGGGGTGAAATGTCTTGGGGTCTGACCCCATGCTATTCTGACGGATACGCGAGATAGAGCGTCAGAATGAGCGCGCCGGCACACGTTAACTGACTGGTTCGCTCGGCCATGAAGTATCTTAATTTTCAACATTGCTACTTGGCCGATGAATCAGCCATACCAGGCGGTAATGGAATCGAACCTTCTCTGACATGCTGATAGGTTATGTCCTCGTACCACGCAGGATTACCCTCAACAACTTCGGCGACAACGTTTTCTGCCAGAGGTATGTGAAAGTCGTGGCCGCGGTCGTAATTGCAGGTGTTACAGAACGCCTCCCACCAGGCAAGCGCTTCTCCCTTACCCGAAAACCCAACAATCAGAGTATGACTATAGTCCTCAAGCGGGTAGTCCCGATACCACTGGCGTAAATTGCCATCGAGGTCATCGGGTAGCGAGAAAGTGACTTCATAGAACGTTTGGGTTCGGAAAGAAAACCAGCGGCCCTGCACGGTTCTGGGGGCAGGTTTAGGACTTATCCCCACGACGCCCCCTCCCGGGGGGATATGGTCATAACCACCACGCAGTGACCCGCCACGAGCGCTCCATATTTCATCGAAGGAAATATCTTCTACCCAAACTGGCCATCCCTGCGGCCCACCCGCAACAGAAACGGCAAAGTCGTACTCGCGGGGCTCGGAGGAACAGGCCGAAGCAAAGATCGGTAGCAGGATGATGAAGATTGCTCCAACAGCCGGGCCCTTACACATGCACCTCTCCTGTCTCCTTGTCCATGGAATGGCTACCACGGCGACGGCATACTTCCCTCATCAATCAACTCCTGAGTTTGCAATCGATAGCCGCTCGGATCCCCTTCAACCACTTCGGCCTGGACGTCTTCGATCAGCGGGGTGTTGAAATCGTGACTGCGATCATAGTTGCAGGCATTACAGAAAGCCTCCCACCAAGCCAGCGCCTCGCCCTTACCGGAAAATCCGATAATCAAGGTATGGATATACTCGTCACGTGGGTAGTCCCGAAACCACTTACGCAACTGGTCATCAAGATCCTCCGGCAGCGATAGGGTAACTTCATAGAATGTCTGGGTGCGGTAGGAGAACCAACGGGCATGCACGGTGCTGGGGGCAGGCTTGGGGCCCAATATGGCCACACCACCCATTGGAGGGAGTTGATCGAAACCATGTTCAATTCCCCCAGCCGGTACCCTCCAAGATTGATCAACTATTACTTCGTCAACCCACACAGGCCACCCTTCGGGGCCTCCCGCCACAGACACGGCAAAGTCATATTCCCGAGGTTCCGAGGAGCAAGCTGTTACCAAGACCAGCAATAGAAATGAAAAGGCTACCCTTGCCGTAATGTTATTGCGCATGAGCAACTCCTTTGCTGAGCGGGGTTATGGCCTTAGTTGGCCGGTTGAAAAACACTGTTCGATTACCAGAGGGGTCCGGCTCCAGACCAAGCCGGTAGATGCTGTCAGAGGTGTGGATATATCCACCCAGGTAATCTCCTGACGCATCAAGTAATCCCCCACTTGTATGCCAACTGCTCAGAGCGGCCTGCAAGTCTTGAGGGATTTGGAAGTCCTTGTTGTTGGTATTCATCTGCCTGAGTGGCACGTCGCTCTGCAACGCGAATTCGTACATCCGATGCAGGTTATAGATAGCCAACTCCTTACGGGTATGCCTACGCTCCTGCACGTGGATATCTCCATTTGGCTGCGGCACCGCCACCACAGCCCGGCCTGGGCGCGCGTACTTCGCCTCAAGTTGCGGAATGGCTGTGCGTTGAGTATGGCCGCCGTCCGCAAGACCCGAGTGGATGCCCAGAACGATCTTCTCAATATTCTCGAAGCCCTTGTCTGGATTTTCATAACCGCCGCCCACATCGGAATGGGCACCCGGTACGGCTATTTCCTTAAAGTGGGATGGCCCATTGCCATCTGCATCGAGAATACTACTGAGTGGGAAATTCTTGCGGATCTCATGATGGGCCGTAAGGTGCACCACCCGTTCGGCACTGCTGGGCGAAAGATTCAGGTTAAAGTCGATGTTGGCGTTGTCTCCGGGCAGGTAAAAACTACCCACAGTGTCAAACAGGCCGACGAAATTTACCCGGGCCTTCACACCAGGAGGGAAAGCCGATACCGATTTGACCCCCAGCATCGGCGCAAACAAAGAGGCGCCCTTAAACTGGGGCAGCAGGACCGTTTCAGGTTGTTCATTGATCAGATTGACAAAATGCCGGGCCAGGGCCGCGCCACGGCTGAAGCCGAATACATCGAAGACTACTTCGTCGTAATCCCCGGAAAATATATCTCTTCGCATTCGTTCAAGTGCATAGCCTATTCTGTCATGCCCCCCTTCCGGCCCGATGCCCAATCCCAAACCCATCAGGTCGTCCTGGGACTCAAATCCATCCGGAGTGTGCTTGCCATCAATGGTACCCGGCCCACGAACATAGACCCTCCGGATATTAGTCGTCTCCCTGTAAAGGTCATACAACTTCGCCACATTCGTCACATCGCGGTTCGCCAGGATCTGGTCATGGCCTCGATGGTTGCCAGTGCCATCAAAAAACAGCCCCAGGCGAAGGGTTTTGCCAGACTCATCAATATCCTTGCTGGCCTGAGAAGGGGTTGCGGCTGAGCCAGCCCCTCCACCATCGTGGCTGGACGTGCTATTGCGCAGCTGCGCGCCGGAAGAGGCCTGTGTGCCGTTTGAGCGTGTTTCTGCTGTACTGGATTCTGAGCTCAAAGGCGCAGAGTGAGAATTTGCCCCCGAAACACCAGAGAATGGCAATGGCGCATGGGTATCGCCTACCACCACGCTACTGCTGCCAATGGTGACTCCACCACAGGAAATCGCACCACCGGTTGTAGCAACGGGTAACCCGTTAATGAAAACCGTGCTTGAACCGGAAGCAATAGTACGCGGATGAGGGGAATGCTTGGGTTTGGAGTGCGGGGCAAGTTGGTCACCTACCCGAGCGACGGGCTTGCCGTCGATGAATACATCCGGGGAACTATTGATTACCGGGGTGGGCGGGAAACCCTCGTGGTCGGTACCTAGATCCCCCAACAGCACAACTTTCTTGCCGCTCATGGCTTTGCTCCTTGCTTCTTCCTTGATACCCGAATAATCCCGGGGTTCCTTGACGGGCAATCCTGCCCTTATACAAACTCTATTCTGACCGCATGCGCTCCTTATGCAGCGACGCAGAGTGTATCAGCATGACTCGGCCTGGCGGAAGTATCACCCGGCTTGATCCTGACCGGCAACGGAATATTAAGCCCCCATCATTCTCCCATGATTCGCGCGGCCCGTTCATCCATGCAGCTTCGGACAAACGTTTTCACGACGTCCTGGTCCCCAGATTTATAAAAATCTACCATGAAGAACTTCGGGATTTCCCGTGAAGTTGGGGTCAGACCCCGGAACATTTCAGGTCACCAAATGTCTTGGGGTCTGACCCCAAATTTAAACGGGAGCTGTTCGTTATGGTACGCCTCTTTCTTCTTGCCCTCTCCATGGCCGCAAGCGCTGGTCTCTCGACACCGGCCGCAGCTGATGAAACACGTGACTGGACGCTAACGGTCGAAACCGGGCCCGTCTGGCTTTCCCGCAACGATGTGCAGATACCGAACGACAGCTCAGGAGATCGCTTTGACCTCCTGAAACTGACCGGACAGGGAGCCGACCCGTATTTCCGGGTGCATTTGGCCTACCAGCTATCTGACAAGCATTCCGTCAGTCTTCTTTATGCCCCATTACGCACTTATGGCCATGGCACGCTGCCCAGCGATGTGCGCTTTGCTGGGGAAACGTTTGAAGCAGGAGGCAGCGTAAAAGGCGTTTATAAATTCAACACCTACCGGCTCGGCTGGCGCTATCACTGGCCAGAGCATGGCGACTGGAAACTAAGCGCCGGGGCCACGCTGCTGGTCCGCGATGCCAATGTTCGACTCAGCCAGGGCACCACAAGCGCCGATGACCCAGACCTTGGCGTAGTCCCACTGCTGTCTTTTCAGGCCCGACGGGCTTTTGCTCAACGCTGGGCTCTAGAGTTTGACGTGGAGGGCCTTGGCGCGCCCCAGGGCCGGGCGATTGATGCCGCCGTGGCCGTAACCTATCAACTGTCGCCGCAGCTGGAAGGCCGGCTCGGCTACCGAACTCTGGAAGGCGGAGCAGATAACGACACCGTCTACACCTTTGCCTGGGCCCACTATGGCTTGCTTGGATTAGGCTACCGCTTCTAGGCGCGCGGCTGGCCACCACGATTTGGGGTCAGACCCCAGAACATTTGATGGGGTGAAATGTCTTGGGGTCTGACCCCAAATTATCAGCCGTGGTATCCTTGCCGCCCTGTTTCCAGTACATCCGTTCATCTGCAACTAGTTTAGGTTTTCTTATGCGAATGATTATTCGAGCTTTTTTCCGCCTGCTGCGGCTGGTTCTCACGCCATTTATGTTGCTTTCAGAGAAACTCAGTACACCGAAGGCCATCAGCCGTTCGCCTGAGCAGCAAGCAGAGATTGATAAGGCCACTGAAAACCTGGCGCTCTACCAGTTCCGGGCCTGCCCGTTTTGCATCAAAGTTCGTAAAGAGATGGCTCGGCTGGGGCTGAATATCGAGCTGCGTAATGCACAACACGACCCGGCGCATCGTGAGGATCTGTTGAATGGCGGCGGCACCGTAAAAGTGCCCTGCCTGCTAATCACTGATGACCAGGGTGAGAAGCAATGGATGTATGAATCTGGTGATATCAACGCCTGGCTCAATCGGCAGTTTGGATAAATAAGGGGTAATGACCATGTTAAACGTAAACGAATACTTCGGCGGCAAGGTAAAATCCATTGCCTTCCAAGGTGAGTCTCTGCCTGCAACCGTAGGTGTGATCAGTTCCGGTGAGTACGAG
The DNA here is from genome assembly GCF_048595985.1 of Marinobacter sp. GH_1. Classification (NCBI taxonomy): domain Bacteria; kingdom Pseudomonadati; phylum Pseudomonadota; class Gammaproteobacteria; order Pseudomonadales; family Marinobacteraceae; genus Marinobacter; species Marinobacter sp. GH_1. Next base: position 2,888,532 of record NZ_CP184460.1, read on the forward strand.
TTCGGGACCAGTAAAAAAGAAGTGATGACCGTTGTGAGCGGCGCATTAACCGTTCAGCTTCCGGGTAGCGATAGCTGGACCCGCTACGGGGCCGGCGATGCCTTTGAAGTAGCGGCCAACACCAGCTTCAAGGTGAAGGCTGACGTAGATACCGCCTATTTCTGCACCTACGAATAACAACATGGGGGTCAGACCCCAGAACATTTGGCAGGGTGAAATGTCTTGGGGTCTGACCCCGAATTCACTCACCCTCGCCGTTGTGATCGGATAAACGGCCAGATTGTGCCGACTGGTGAGTTCGTTCCATTTCACGCTCCAGAAAGTAGCTCAGCACCACCCTGATCAGCACAACAGCACCGAGCATGGCAATATGCTCCCAAGCGGGCGCTATAACGCTTTTGATGATGTCTGCGCCGATAAAAATATCCAGCGCCAACAGAAGATGAGCACCCAGGCGCTCACGAATACGAGCAGTTTTTCTCACCAGCTTCGCGTGAGCGCCTCTGTGGCCAGTCAGCAGTGTGAGGAAACGAATGACAGCCTCCGCAACACCCCAGACAACAACAGCCACACCCAGCAGGCTTATCAGGTAGAACAACATCGTCACGATACGGACAGTCAGGTCTTCGAGCATGAAGTCTCCAGGTGTGAGGGCATGAGAAGCTGCCTGCAGAACAGCATCTCATTCAGATTGTAGCTGGTGAAAAACTTTGTCGCCGTTCAAGTTGGAACGACGACTATTTGGTTCGCCTACTAACGGCCTGATTTCAGTGATATGTTTAATGATTATTGAGCCGGACATCAAAAAGAGCACACAAACAACACCATGAAACGCGACCTGGACTTCCCCCAATTCAGTGGACACGCATCGATAACTCCGCAGGAGGAGCAAACCGATGCCGGAAATGATCACGGGGAAGAAAACCCAGCAGTACACCACTGAGTTCAAGGTCAAAGCGGTGGAGTGGAGTCACCAGGCCCACCGCAGCGTCAAAAGCGTTGCCGAAGCGCTGGATATTCACCCCTTCATGCTGTCACGCTGGCGAAAGGAATACCGTGAAGGAAAGTTCGCCATGAAACGGGTCAAGAAAGCGCCAGCCGACGCCAAAAAGAAAATACAGGAACAGGATGAGATTGCCCGCCTGAAACGCCGAGTGTCGGAGCTTCAGGAGGAAAACGACATCCTAAAAAAGTTTCAACGTTTTCAGGCCGAGGAACGACGGAAGCGTTCCGGTTCGTCTGGAAACACCGACGGGAACACAACGTAAAAGCGCTGTGTCGGCACTTGAAGGTGTCGCGGTCTGGTTACTATGCCTGGGCAAACCGGAAGCCTGGCCTGAGAGCCACTGAGAACGCCGAACTGCTGTTGAAGATCCGCCGTGTATACGACAGCAGCAAAGGGCGCTATGGCAGCCCCAGGGTCTATCAGGCCCTGCGCCGGGAAGGCGAACAGGTTGGCGAGAATCGTGTGGCGCGCCTGATGCAGAAATGGGGCATGAAAGCGCGAGTGATGCGAGTGTATCGCCGAATGAGCAAGCGCCGTGACGAACTCAAAGCTCTTCCTAATCACCGCCTGAGCGTCGAGAAGCCCGTGGCGGTGAATCAGCAATGGAGCAGTGACGTTACCTACATCAAGCTAGGTCGAAAATACGTGTTCCTGGCGGTGGTTCTGGATCTGTTCTCGCGCAGGATTATCAGCTGGCGATTGGATGAAAGCCTGAATGCGGCACTGGCCAAAGGTGCCCTGAGAGAGGCGTTTGCAGCGAGGCGACCGGAAGCAGGTCTGTTGTTCCACACCGATCGAGGCACGGAATACCGGGCTCAGAAAACACAGGCGTTTCTGAACCAGAACAGCGTGCGCCACAGCATGAATCGACCGGGACAATGCACAGACAACGCTGAGGTTGAATCCTTCTTCAAAACCTTGAAGGGAGAATTGCTGCATGCGACCAGCTTTGTGACGATGCGGCAGTTACGGAAACATATAAAAGACTATATTGAGGGCTTTTATAACAGTCACCGGCTACACAGTGGCCTTGGCTACCGGACTCCGATAGAGTTCGAGGGAATTAACTGATGGGGCGTGTCCATTTTATTGGGGGAAGTCCAACCGCGCCAGAGCCTACATACGCAACCGCCTTGTATTCCTTTGCATCATTCTTCTGATTGCTGTGTTCACCGCCCGCTTCCTGTTCCCCCAGGGTGAACCTGTCGTTCAGCGAGTGCAGGGGACTATTATTGAAATCAATCAGGGTGAAGGCGAGAGCCTGAGGACCGGAACCTCGACATCTCTTAGAACCGCGAGAGTCCAGCTTGCTGATGGTTCAGAGACACGGGTAATGATCAGCGGGCCCGGTCTTCAGCCGGGGCAGAGCATCCAACTGATTGAGCAGCGATTTCCCGATGGAACTCTGCGCTACAGTTACCCCAGGGCGGAGCTATAGTAGCCAGTGCAGGGGGAGGCAGTTACCCATGATCATAATGGGGCCTGCCCACAACTTCAGAGCACGGTGCAATTTGCTGGTGTGTAGCTGGCCCGCCATTGGGCGGCGGCTGATTTATCGATGACACAACGCCATTCCCCTGCCACAGCGCGCTCATATCGCAGTATGACGCCTGCCAAGTTGGGGTGAGCATTGCCCCCCATGGTCACTTGCAGGTGACCAGATCCGTCAGAGTTCAAGGTGCCGATCTCGGTGGCAACATTACCTGTGGTGAGGTTTGAGGGGCTATAACCAAGAGATTGGTTATTGAGACCAGAAGTACCTGTGGTGTTGGCCTCAAATCCAGAGCGATAGGCGCCAAGTTCGCTAACCGCCCGCCCGATTTGACTTTTTACGAGGTATCCCTGATACGCCGGGATGGCTACCGCTGCCAAAATGCCGATTATTGCAACAACGATCATTAACTCAATCAGAGTGAAACCTTTGGTATGGTTTTCCATTACTTCGCCTCGCTGAATAATCCCTAGAGCATCATCAGCAAGATGGGGGCCATGTTTGTCGAGATAAACCAATTGCATATTCCCGCCCGCCTTGAACACCCAGCCGGAACGAAAGTGAATACTTATTCTGTTCTTGAAGCCTTACATTACAGGCAGCACCATTCATTTAAGGTGCCCCACAATACTAACCAAAGAACACTTCTTCCGACGTTCGCTAAGCCAAACAGTCTTCTGGACTGGTTACTCGACTGCTCAACGATCCGGTTGATGTGTGTTTTAAACAACTTGGCAAAACTCACCCCTTTGAGATAATACCGGCCCTGCAAGCCATTGCGCCCTCTCCGACTCATAACCTTGATCATTTATCCACTGAACCTCGCCACTACTCACCTCGAATAGTGCTGCTGTGGCAGCCGAGCAATTCAGCAATCTGACTCTGTATTTTTCCGGCCACACGCAGGGCCAACACCAGGTGTCTTCGTGCTCGGGTTGATTGCCAGTGCTTCATCGCCGGTTCGCTTTAAGGAATAAAGCCTGTGAGGGTGCCACCGACGCGCGCCCTCACTAGGTTAAGTCAAACTGCTGCAATTAATATCTGGATTCACGCTAATAGTTACTTCCGATCTAACCAAAACTCCATGCCTTCAAGTATACAAGCCTCAAAATATGACATATCCAATGGAACATGTTCATTAATAGACTTCAAATCTCGCGACAGAATGTTAACACCATCGGGATAAAGTCTAACTGCTGTACGAATTCGATCGCAAGCTACATCCCCCCCATGCACCACCGCAGTCAATGCAGCCCGCCTGTGCAGGAACAGCTGTGAGGGCCAGGTCTCGACGAAGTGATCAACTTCCATTAGTTGGCGTTCATAACCACCCGAAGGCGGATCCAATCGCAAAATTCGCACACTCATCGCGCCTTTGCCCAGAATACTGCTTCGAGAGATATCTTGGAGTCGATATTGATCGGAGTCATCAATATCAAGAGTCTGAAATATACGAACAACATGCACATAGTCGCGAACCGCATAAACGGAAACCAGAAGCGCCACAATCAATACTATTGAAGTTATACCAATCAACACGGGCCTTTGGGACCAAGAGATTTTGTACTTAGAATCAAACAAACTGAGAAAAGCCACAAAAATTAGCAGGAAGGGAGAGAACCAGAATGAAAACTCTACTTGATTCTGCAACAACATAACAGCGACTATTGCAGCCGAAAATACGAATACCGGCGTTCTTGGCCTAGTCCAATACAAGAATAGAAGGTAGAAACAAAACGACAGAAAAACCAATAGTCCCAGAAGGCCATATTCTACCAGCAACATCAACAAGAGGTTATGCGGGTGTGTCCACATCAATTGGTTATTCACCGGATAGCCAGACACCTCCATTGTCATACTAAACAGAGGATAGCTACCCGGACCATTACCCAGCCAGAGACTGTCAAGCTCTGATACTCCTCCAATGACTTTTTTCCACTCACCAACCCGCTGAACGTCGCCAAACCTGAGGCGCGCATCAGATATTTCTGAAAAGCTTTCTCTATCAATCAATCCCGCTTGAACCGACCTTTTCGTCAGGAATTCATCCGCAACAGGAACAACTGAGTATGCAAGTACAAGCGATAATAACGTTAATAAAACACCTTTCGACCATAGGGTCTGCCAGCGGAATGAAACTGAAAAATAATTACGAATAAACTCAATCAACGATATAAGGCAGAGGATCGCGATCCCCAAATAAAAGAATCGACTGCCTGTTAAAACGGCGCCAATGCAGAGCCAGAAGGGATAAAGCAACCACAGTTTGGAACGGACTTTTCCAGTTGCAAAAAGATAGATAAATGAAATCAACCCCATCAGCACGACAAGAGCAGTAAGGTTTGGCTGCCCCAACGCACCGATCATCCTAGGGCCGCCGTCTGCAATCCATGGAAGAGCAGGTGTCAGCAACCCATAATAGCGAAGTATACCCAATAAAACAGAAAGGCCAGCTACTACAGTGGTGAACCATGCCAAGGCTCCAGCTACACTCGAGTCCGAATAGCGCTCTGTTAGAGTGGAAATCGCTACGGAAACTAAAAGTGCCGTCAAGAGAGATACCAGATACACGAACGCATGGTAATGATCCAAACCATCCAACAAAACAAATCCGGCAAATATCACGAACAAAAAAGATGCCGAGCGAGAGACAGCTAAATCCGCCCCCCTTTTGTACATCACGGTAAAGAAAAGAAAGAGCCCCCCTATTACACCTAGAAAGTTTTTTACAAAGTCCACATCTGGGTAAAAATTCAGCGGCACAAGAAATGACAGGGCGCTAATGAATACAGTAAGGCGGATCATCAATGGTAATCCCTCATAAAAAAAGGGCGCTCAAAAGAGCGCCCTTTCACTACTAACTAAATAATCAGTTACAGCCAGCAGGAATGTATGAGGCCTTCCATGCTGTCGCACCGCCCTGAGCAACAGTACAAGTCCATCCCCCATTAGCAGCACGTGTCAGGGTGATCGTCGCACCTGTAATACCAGCACCAGCGTTCTGACCAAGCGTTGCAACCAAGCTGCCAGTACCGCCGGCGAAGTTGGCATTAGACGCCGAAGTCTCAGTGGTCAAGTTTGAACCAGTGAAGCCCAAGTCGGCATAGGTATTGGTTGTGATGCCACGAGTTAGACGTTCTTCCACGGCTGTCCGGAGGGAAGATAGCTCACTATATGCACGATTCACCTGAGTACGCGCGGTGTAATCCTGATACTGCGGAATAGCAATGGCAGCCAAGATACCGATGATCGCCACAACGATCATCAGTTCGATCAGGGTGAAACCCTTCTGACCATGGTTCATCTTGATTTCTTGCATGTTATCGACCTCTAGAGTTGTCGTTTCTTTTTCAAAGCTCCGACGGTCGGGAACCTTCCCAACCAGTCTCGCTGAGCCTGTGATAAGCTAAGCAGACAGTGTGCCAATTGCAAGATAATGTTAAAAACAAAAGTACATTCAGGGTGTTGCAGCCATTCGTGACGCACATCACACACGACAGATCTACCGTGACATCGCCCCAACACGTCCAGGAGTGACGTTTTTTGTCACCACCTACTTACGCAAGCCGACAAGCACACTTAAACGACATGTCTTTGAGAAAGATCAAACCTGAGACTCACCCCGCTTTCCAAACCACGGCCATGCATCTAAACTCTGTGTTCATAAACTCGAGTTTCAGCCACTTACAAGACTTTCCTCAGAGCATTTATGGCGAGCAACAACCGAAACGTGACATTGACAGGCTTAGCCCGTCGATTTGTGGATGACGGGCTTCTGGACGAAGATACCGCCAAGGATGCATTCCTTCAGGCTTCCCAGAACCGCATTCCACTGATCACCTACCTCACCCAGAACCACCTTGCGGACAGCTCCAAACTGGCGTTCTCTGCTGCCATGGAGTTTGGCGTCTCGGTGCTAGACCTGGATTCTTTCCTGCCGGAAATGATGCCGGAGAAGGTGGTTGACGAGAAGCTGGTACGGAAACACAACGCCCTACCCCTGTATAAACGAGGCAACCGACTATTCATCGCAGTGTCGGACCCCACCAATATTCAGGCCTTGGATGAGATCAAATTCAACACCGGCCTCAGCACCGATGCAATCCTGGTGGATGATGCAAAGCTGCGCACCGCTATCGACAAGTATCTGGAATCCCATGACACCACCATGGGTGACCTGGACGATGCAGACTTGGAAGGTGTGGAAACTGAGGGCGGCGAGCAGGATGACGACGGCGCCGTCAGTGCTACCGAAGTAGATGACGCACCTATTGTTAAGTACGTGAACAAGATGCTGCTGGATGCCATCCGCGGCGGCGCTTCCGATATTCACTTCGAGCCTTATGAAAAGATCTACCGGGTTCGCTACCGGACCGACGGTATCCTGAAAGAGATTTCCCGCCCGTCTATCAAACTTGCCCCCAAGATCTCAGCGCGAGTAAAGATCATGGCGCAACTGGACATCTCGGAGCGGCGTATTCCTCAGGACGGTCGGATCAAAATGAAGCTGTCCAAGACCAAGGCCATCGACTTCCGGGTAAACACCCTCCCCACCCTCTGGGGCGAAAAAATTGTGCTGCGGATTCTGGACCCGAGTCAAGCCAAGTTGGGCATCGACGTGCTCGGTTACGAGGAAGACCAGAAGCAACTGTATATGGATGCATTGGCCCAGCCCCAGGGTATGATTCTGGTAACCGGGCCGACCGGTTCCGGTAAAACCGTTTCCCTATATACCGGTCTGAACATTCTGAACACTCCGGGCATCAACATATCTACAGCAGAAGACCCGGCGGAAATTAACCTGGAAGGCATCAACCAGGTTAACGTGAACACCAAAGTAGGCCTGGGCTTCGCTGAAGCGTTGCGAGCGTTCCTGAGGCAAGACCCGGATGTGATCATGGTGGGCGAGATCCGGGATCTGGAGACCGCCAACATTGCGATCAAGGCGGCACAAACCGGACACCTGGTTCTGTCTACCCTTCACACCAACAGCGCTGCGGAAACCCTGACTCGAATGATGAACATGGGGGTGCCCGCGTTCAACATCGCCACATCCGTAAGCCTGATCATCGCCCAGCGCCTTGGCCGCCGGTTATGCAGCTGCAAACAGCCGGCAGATATCCCGAAAGACGTGCTTTTGAAGGAAGGGTTCACACAAGAACAAATTGATACAGGCTTCACGTTGTACCGCCCCAAGGGCTGTGATAAATGCTCTAGTGGATACAAAGGCCGCGTCGGTATTTACGAGGTGGTGAAGATTACTGAAGAGCTGGCGAGCATGATTATGGAAGAAGCCAGTTCCATAAAAATTGCAAAACAAGCGCAGGCAGAAGGCTTCCGCAATTTAAGGCAATCCGCTCTTCTGAAAGTGATGGAAGGGGTGACCAGCCTTGAGGAAGCCAACCGCGTGACGAAGGATTAAGCATGGCAGAAAAAGCGCAAAAGCTGGAATCATACGTTTGGGAAGGCAAAGACCGGAAGGGCAACAAGACCAAGGGAGAGTTGACCGGCTCTAACCTGGCCTTGGTGAAAGCCCAACTGAGAAAGCAGGGCATTATTCCGGATAAGGTTAAGAAAAAGCCCAAGCCTTTGTTTGGTGGCAGCAAGAAGATCACACCGTTTGATATTGCGATGCTGACCCGCCAGTTGGCCACTATGATGAAAGCTGGCGTACCGTTAGTTCAGAGCTTCGATATTGTCGCGGACGGACTTGAGAACAAAGGCTTGCAGGAACTGGTGATGAGTATCCGAAACGATATTTCCTCCGGTACCGGGTTTGCTTCTGCCCTGCGCAAGCATCCCAAACATTTCGATGACCTCTACTGCAATCTAGTTGATTCCGGTGAAAAGGCCGGTGCGCTTGAGCAAATGCTGGATCGCATTGCCACATATCTTGAGAAGACAGAGCTGCTAAAGAAAAAAGTAAAGAAAGCTATGACTTACCCCATTGCGGTAATCGTTGTGGCCATTGTGGTCACCGCCATCCTTCTGGTGAAAGTGGTTCCGCAATTTGAAAGCTTGTTCCAAGGTTTCGGCGCCGACCTCCCGGTGTTCACACAAATGGTAGTGAGAATGTCCGAGTGGCTACAAACGTGGTGGTTCGTAGTATTACTTGGGATTGTCGGCACCATTTTTCTATTCAAGGAATCCAAACGCCGCTCCCAGAAATTCTCTGATATCGTGGACAAATATGTCCTCAAGCTGCCAGTAGTGGGCGAAATCCTGGACAAATCCGCCGTCGCCAAGTTCGGCCGAGTGCTCTCCACCACCTTCGCCGCCGGTGTTCCCCTGGTGGACGCCCTGGACTCCGTTGCCGGAGCGACCGGCAACGCGGTTTACCGAGATGCCATTATGAGAATCAAAAACGATGTCTCAAGCGGCACACAACTGCAGGCCACTATGCGCCAGCAGGATATCTTCCCTGTAATGGCGGTGCAGCTCACTGCCATCGGTGAGGAATCCGGTAATCTGGACGAAATGCTGCGTAAAGTCGCCGAGCACTATGAGGCTGTAGTAGATGATATGGTCGACAACCTCACCGCCCTGATGGAGCCAATGATTATGGCGGTTCTGGGTGTCCTTGTAGGCGGCCTGATCATTGCCATGTACCTGCCAATCTTCCAGATGGGTCAAGTTGTCGGCTAAACACCACCCTTTCCTGCTCCCCACCCTCTCCGGGGAGCAGGCACTCAATCAATCTTATCAATGAGTTTTTGAATGCCCTCTCTCGACCAATTCCTCTCCACCCCCTGGCTCCTTTACCTAACCGTCACCCTATTCTCCCTCTGCATAGGCAGCTTCCTGAACGTCGTCATCCTGCGCCTGCCGAAAATGATGCAACAGGAATGGCGTTGCCAGTGCGAGGAATTCCTGGAAGTACCGGAGAAGCAAAGAAAGCGGGAGACACCACTCTCCCTCTCGAAACCCGCTTCCACCTGCCCCTCCTGCGGCCACCAGATCCGGGCCTGGGAAAATATCCCGGTAATCAGCTGGCTGGTGCTTCGGGGCAAGTGTTCATCGTGCAAGGCATCGATCTCACCACGCTACCCTATCATTGAAGCCATCACCGCGATCTTCTCAGTCATGACCGTCGCTCTACTGGGGCCGACTGAAGCGGCGCTCTGGGCCTTGCTGCTGGTTTGGGCCCTGGTGGCGCTGACGATGATCGATTTCGACACGCAGCTGTTGCCAGACAGCATTACCCTGCCCCTGATGTGGCTGGGACTGGTGTTGAACTATTTCGGCGTGCTGACGGACTTTAACAGTGCCTTCTGGGGTGCTGTGGCGGGGTATTTGTCGCTGTGGTCGGTGTACTGGCTGTTCAAGCTGGTGACTGGCAAAGAAGGCATGGGGCACGGGGATTTCAAGCTGTTGGCGGCGCTGGGCGCCTGGCTGGGGTGGCAGTTGTTGCCGGCGGTGATTCTGCTGTCGTCTCTGGTGGGGGCGGTGGTTGGTATTGCGCTGATGGTGTTCAAAAAGCATGGGCGCGAGGTGCCAATTCCGTTTGGGCCTTATCTGGCGGCGGCTGGGTTGCTGTGTTTGTGGTTTGGGGTGGAGATTCAGGCGATTTGGTTTGGGTTTTTGGGGGTTTGAGGGTATCGCTGCTTTGGTGATTGTCGCGGGCAGAAGGGTGGGGTCTGACCCCGTTCGGGGTCAGACCCCTTTGTAGACTGGTTGTTGGAGTATTTATTTGAAGATTGTTGGTTTAACTGGCGGGATTGGTTCCGGTAAGTCTACGGTGGTGCGTATCTTTGGGGATTTGGGTGTGCACTGGGTGGATGCGGATGATGTGGCGCGGGAGGTGGTTGAGCCTGGAACGGCTGGGTTGGCCGCGATTGCTGAGCATTTTGGCCGCGAGATTCTGCAGGCAGACGGCGCACTGGACCGGGCGGCGCTTCGGCAGCGGGTGTTTGAGAACCCGGAGGAACGGAATTGGCTCGAACGCCTGTTACATCCGGTCATTCGCGAGGAGCTAGTCAGGCAACTGCAATCACCGGAAGCCCCCTATAGCCAGCCTTATGTGCTACTGGTTTCGCCATTATTACTGGAAACCGATCAGCATGAACTGGTGGACCGCATTGTCGTAGTAGATGTACCGGAAGACATTCAGATTGAACGCACCATGGCGCGGGATGATAATAGCCAAGCTCAGGTTGAGCGCATTATGGCTGCGCAAATGGCCAGGGATGAGCGGCGTTCACGGGCAGACGCTGTTATTGATAATAACCGCCCTTTACAGGATGTGGAGCGCCAGGTTTGTGAATTGCATAATCGGTTCCTGTTTGAGTTTCGTTAAGGAGCCTCGGCTAAGACATCTGGCCGCCCCGCTTTTGCTTCATACGTTGCTTGCTTCATCGCTTGCTCATTCAGCAGAGCCAGTGTTTACAGTACGAGATTCTGCCATTCCGGATGTGCTTGCACCGGAGTCACTCCCTTACTCGTTCTATACGTTTGAGCCCGATGAATACTGGGCAGAACCAGAAGATTCCTGGTGGATGAGTTTCAGCAACTGGGTGATCCGCCAGGAACGCATTCATGGCAGCACGGTCCAGAACTTTGGCGCCTGGGCCGATCGCACTTTGTCTGGTTCTACGCATTCGCTACCAAACAACGAGAGTTATCTGAGAATCGGGTTTGCGGCGGAATCCGAGTACAGTGATCCGGCGCAGTTCAAACCGGAACTGCGATTCCGGCTGGATGTGCCCACCACCCAGCAGAAGCTGCGCCTGGTCATCGAGAGTGAAAGCGATGAACTGATCCCGCTGGGCGAACGGGAACGGGACAGGCAACTCACGGAGCCCAACCGTACCGATACGGAAACCACCGGTGCACTGCGTTTCCTTGCACAGGTGGGCGACGCCATCAACCTGTCCACCGATGTCGGCGGCCGCCTGAGATTACCGCCAGAGATGTTCTGGCGAACCACCGCCAGCAAGGGGTGGCAACTGGATGATGCCTGGGCGCTGAACGTGCAACAGCGAGTATATTATTACCATACCCGGGGATGGGGTGCCCGGTCATGGTTCGGCGCCGACCGGTCACTTGGCAACGGCTGGCACTTCTACACGTCATCGGAGCTCGAGTGGTTGCACCAGGATCGCAAGTTTGAGGCGGCACAAATACTCAGCACGCGCAAACGGCTCAGCCATCGGTCCGTCCTCACCCCCAGGCTGGGGGCACTTGGTGAGAGCCAGCCATCGTGGCGAACCACCTCATACTTTGCCGATATTACCTGGCGCTATCGGTTATACGAAAGCTGGTTGTTTGCGGAGCTTATCCCGGCCATGGAGTTTCCACGCGAGAAGGGCTTTAAAGATCAGGCTTCGGTGGTTTTTCGAATCGAAATGTACTTTTCGGGCATGATTGATCGACAATGATATGACAAGACCACGCCATAAATCACGACCGGCAGACCAGGCTCTCACACTTACCCCCATTGCCATTACCCGCTCTTGCTTCAAAGACAAGTTCGGCGTACCACGCCAACCGGGGCTCACGCGCCATGCCCATGCCGAACTGCTGATCCAGAGCCCATTTGACCGGGAGGACGCTTTCCGTGGCCTGGAAACCGCCAGTCATCTGTGGCTTACGTTTCAGTTCCACGAAGCCATTCGCGCCGAGTGGCGGCCGGTGGTTCGCCCTCCAAGGCTGGGCGGTAACAAGAAGATCGGCGTATTCGCCAGTCGCTCGCCTTTCAGGCCGAACAGCCTTGGTTTGTCAGTGGTCAGGAACGAGGGGTTGATTCGCAAAAACGGGCAACTGATTCTGCGCATTAGCGACCACGACCTGATCGAAGGCACGCCAATTCTGGACATCAAACCCTATTTGCCGTTTGCCGACTCCGTGCCAGAGGCTTCCCTCGGCTGGGCGGAATCGGCACCCACCGAGCGCACCGACGTGGTGTTCAGCGCTGAGGCCACCAAGCAACTGGCTGCCCTATCAGCGGATGATTATCCGGATGCGCAAGCGCTAATCGAAGATGTTGTCAGCTACGACCCCAGACCATCGTTTCGCCGCGGCCGGGATGAAGAGCGCATCTACGGCGCCAACCTTTATGATCTGAATGTGCGTTTCCGGTTTGTGAACGATGATTCAAAGATACGTGTGGAAGTCATATCCGTCTGTTAAACTGCTGCTGGTGATTTTGTAGTCGACACAGGGAACTTGTGCCTTGCTTTCCAACCGGTTTTTAAAGCGTTTAGGTGTTCGCCCGCTGGCTCTCCGCTTGCTGGGGTGGGTGCTGCTCTATAGCCTGATTCTGTCTCTGGTGGCGACCGGCGTTCAGATGATTGGCGAGTTTGATCGCCAGAAAGCGGAACTTCAGTCGAGCCAGGGGCGGGCCGTTGAGCTGATATCCGGTAGCATGGGCACCAATGTGTGGGTGATGAACTTCAGCGAAGTGGCCAACAGCCTCGATGACATGCGGGCCATGCCCTCGGTACAGTATGCCCGTGTCATCACTACCACGGGTGAGGAATTCAGCACTGGCCAGTATCCCGAAGGCCGGGTGATTTCCCAGACATTTCCCCTCGAGTTCAACCGCTCCACCTTTGACCAGCCCCGCCGGGTCGGGGAACTGACGGTCGTTTCCTCCGTTGAGCAAATCTACGAGAACGTTCTGGACCAGGCGCTTATGAACCTGTTGTTCCAGTCGCTGGTGGTGATGCTGGGCACTCTGGGCCTGTTGTTGATTGTTCGGGTAACCTTGTCCCGGCACCTGGAAACCATGGCTGATTACGCCGCCAAGCTAAACCTCGATGCTCTGGTTGACCCACTTCAGTTACGCCGAAAGCCGCCGCGCCGACCGGACGAGCTGTCAGAGCTTGAGCAGGCCCTCAACAAGATGCGCCTGCAGATTCTGGAAGACACCCGTTCGCTCAGGCAGACGACGATCAAAACCCAGGGCGAGCGCGATGAAGCCATTCGGGCGAACCACGCCAAAAACCAGTTTCTGGCCAATGTCAGCCACGAGCTGCGCATTCCCCTGCAGTCGGTTCTGGGCTACGCCAACCTGCTGACCGACACCCCACTGGATCAGGAACAGCGGGAGTATGTCAGCACACTGCTCAATGCCTCTGAAAGCCTGTCGGCCATTATCAATGACCTGCTGGACATCTCCAGTATGGAAGCCGGCAAGCTGGAACTGGAAGCGATTCCGTTCGACCTCCGTGAAACCCTCAACGATCTGATCCACATGCTGGGTTCCCGGGCCAGGGAAAAAGGCCTGGCTCTTGAAATGCGGGTTGACGAGAACCTGCCCTGGGCCATGGTGGGCGACCCCGTGCGACTGCGGCAGATACTGCTCAATCTGCTCTCCAATGCCATCAAATTTACCGATTCCGGTCATGTACTGATCAGCATAGAAGTCCTTGGGCGGAAAGAGGGACATGTTCGTTTACGCCTTGCCGTTGAGGATACTGGCGTTGGCATCAACCCGGAAGACATTCCGCTGGTGTATGAACCCTACGTACAGCTAGGCCAACGGTTCCAAAGGCAACTGCCCGGTGCGGGACTGGGGCTGACGATCTGCCGCCAGCTTGTTGACCTGATGGGTGGCTCCATGGATCTGGAAAGCCGCCCCGGGCAGGGGTCCACGTTCTGGGTGGAGCTGACCCTACAGGCGGCCGGCGATGCCTCAACCCGTATTCGGCCTGACTCCCATATGGTCCGGGGCCGAAAGATTCTGGTGGTGGATTCTTACGAGCTATCACGCAAGATCACACTGGAAATGCTGTCCCGATATGAGGTTCAGATTGAGGCAGTGAAGGCCGCTGGTGAGGCCCTGACCTCACTGCGCCTGGCCTTCGATGCTGGCGACCCATACCACGCCATTATTCTTGATGGTTTTGTGCCCGACATGGACAGCGATTTATTGTGCCGGCAGATACGCAGCAACCCGCAGTGGGCCGACATGAGGCTACTGATTCTCTCGTCTAACCCTCAGCGCGGTGATGCCGAACATTTCCGGCAGGCTGGCGCGGATGCCTTCCTGAGCAAATCACTGCGGGAGTCTTATCTGATTCCCATCCTTAACCAACTGTTCCTGGACGTGGAAAAACAGGAACGCCGATTCCTGACCCGCTTTTCGCTTCAGGCAATAACCGATGTCACAGTCAAACAGCGGCAAATTCCCTGCGGCCGTATGCGCGTGCTTCTGGTTGAAGACAACCCGGTGAATCGCACCCTCACCCGTCGGCTACTGGAAAAGCTCGGCTGTGAGGTGATGACCGCCAACGACGGCCAGGCCGCGTCTGCCTTGTGGCAGTGGCATCAGTTTGATCTGGTATTTATGGATTGCGTTATGCCTCGCATGGATGGCTTTGAAGCCACCAGAAGGTTGCGCCGCTGGGAAGAAGACCATCACCGGGCCAGGGTGCCGGTGGTTGCGCTAACCGCCAGCGCAATGGAAGAGGACGAGGAACGCTGCCGGGCGGCAGGCATGGATGCGTTTGTCGCCAAACCTGTCAACCTTGAAATGCTGCGGGCAGTACTGGAACAATACTGCCAGGCCGCTGCTGAATCCTGAGCACCGGCATGTTACCCATAGCCCGGATTCTGATATGAATGTTGAATGCCCTACTTGCAAAAAGTCCGTCGAATGGACGGAATCCAACCCATTTCGGCCTTTCTGTTCCGAACGATGCAAACTGATGGATCTTGGCGCATGGGCCAATGAGGAATATCGGGTGCCGGCTGAGAACGTTTCCCTGGATGATCTCGACCAGATCGACGAAGCCACCCGGCACTGAGTCGGCAAGACCACATCAACCCGACTGACTACCCTTTCCAGCGGCTTACGGGCATTTAAGTTGTGATGCGGTTGGCAGGTCGTTACCATCCTCTCAGTCATAACTATCGCTGATGCCGGCAGTTCCGGCCGGTCCGAACTCAAACGACAGCAATAAAGGTGTAAACATGAAAGTAACCCGCATCTCCGCTCTGGCGCTTTCTCTGGCAGCCGCCCCTGTATTCGCCGCTGATCTGGACCTGAGCCTGACCAATAACTCGGCAAAGGGCCAGGTGAACTTTTTCGGCGCCCAGAACGACATTCAGCTGGGTGCAGGCTACACCTACCGTGACAGTCGCCGCCATATCGGTAACCTCGACTTTCACGCGCAAGGCCGTACCTCCATTGGTAACCTGCCAACCACAGCCGGCGTGGGCCTCAAAGGGGTCTTTTACGATGAGCGCCGCCGCAATGTGGATGGTGGCGCTGTTGGTCTGGGTGGTTTTGCCACCGTGAATGTGCCAGACGTACCCGGCCTGTCATTTAGCGGCAGCCTCCACTACGCCCCGACCATTCTGTCGTTTGGAGATTCCGACGACATGACCAGCCTGGAACTGCGCGGAAGCTACCGCGTGATTCGCAACGCAGAGGTGTTTGCCGGTTACCGCTACCTGAACACCGAGCTGGACTTTGCCGGCTCCCCAGACATCAATCTGGATGAAGGTGTGCTGGCCGGCATCAAGATTTTCTTCTAACCGCGCCATACCGATACTGAATCCGTTACCCGGCGAACAGGCGGGTAACGGATTCGTGCTACTCCTCACGCTCTCCCCCGCTTTTTGTTGCTAGGCTTCCCGGATACATACTCAACGGATTGTCTGGCATGAGACTGAACCTCCCCACCCTTCTGGCCACCACCCTGATACTCAGCGCCTGCAGTGGCGACAGCGCGATCGATGGTGCCAGGGAGATCCCGAATCGGTTCGGCAATGCCGTCAATGCCCTGGACGATTTCAGCCCTGGCAGCACCGGCGACTCCAACAACGCCCGCGGGCTCAGACCAAACGAAGTCCGGGTCACCATGGAAGTACCCGCCAGCGTTGCCCCGCAGGGTGAACCCACACGCAGGAATCTGCGGATTGTGGTGCCCGACCGTGTCGAGGTTTACCGTACGGACTATACCCTCAGGAAAGACCTTGGCACGGTGCGTTTTTCAACTGCCACGGACGACGATGGTTACCTGATCATTGCGTTTGAGGACGGTGTCCCGCTCGGGCCCGATGTTGTTATCGAAGCCTCCTATCGCGGCACCACGCTCAAAGCCCTCGCCGCCGACGCGGACCGGGATGTGAAGGTCAACCCGTTTTCCCATTACCTGGTTGTCGAGGGGCTGGGGAATTACGATGCCGTCGATTTTCAAACGGTCATGAATTGTGTCAACAGCAGCCTTTGCCTGAATAAGTATGTCTGGGGCACGGTCGCGGACCAGGTGCATGACTTCGAGATCGATATCGGCACCAATGCAAGTATTGCCAGCGCCCTCGACCGGCTGGATAACCGGGCCGACTTCAAAGCCTACGTGGCTGCCATGGCAGATTATGCCCTGCTCGGCCAGGATAATTCAGACACCGTCCGCGCCAGTTCCGCCGATTACAATTCGGTCTTCCTGGGGCTGGAGCTTGGCCAGACCTTCCGGGAATCCAATGCGTTCGGTGCCGGCCAATGGGGTGTCCGTACCGCCCAGGAAGAGGCGCTAACCGCCACCGGAAGCGCCTATCTTTACCCAGCGCTCACGCTCACATCCTTTGAAGCGTTCAACATCAATGTCACCTCTTTGGCCACCGACATTCCGTACGATCGGCAAACACTCATTCACGGTACTGACAACGGCGGTTCCCAGACATTCTTCAATCGGAGTTCGGATCTTTGGGCGCGCAACAGCCATTCAAGCGCTCCCGGGGCGGCCACACTCACCCCACCCCGAAGCGATGCCCAGAACGGTGATGCGATCAACCCCGCCCGGTTGCTGGCAGGCCGCGCCCTGTACCAGAGTGTGACTGGCCGCGACAGCAGCAGAATCACGGGTTGGACCCGAAATCCCTATCATCTGGATGCTTTCACCTCCGCGCCGGCAGAGCCGGATAGCAGCCCGGACCGAGTGCTCACCAGCTATTTCTCGGCCGGCAAAGCCATTGAGCTTCAGGAAGAGGGAGGCAAACTCAAACGCCAGGACACTTTGGAAGACCACTACCTTTCTGTGTTTGAGCTCCACCTGGAGCGCAGCAGCGATTTCAGCCTGTCCACACTGGCAGAGCAACGCTATAACCTGGTGTATATCGCACCCCGATTCGGCAATGAAGATGACCCACTGGTTTTCGAAACCGGGCACGGCACCTGGGACACCCAAACCCCTGATGGCAACCGGCTGGCAGCTGAGGCGACGCTTGCTCAGTTCCGGGTTGTCCGGGCCAGTAATGGCCAGGTGCGAGCAGAGGCGAGTTCTGGAACCGGTGACTGGAATCTGGCTAACAGACTGTCTTGCCTGAGCCAGTCAGACCGGTACATGGGCAGGCTGACCCTTTATGAGGAAGATCCCGGCAATGAATGCAGTACGCCCGAAATGGGCCCAGAAACCACGCCTCCATATATGGGCCTTGGCGCCACCACCCCGGACGGCTCACTGATGGCCTTCAATCTGGATGACAGTTACCTTGGCGACGGCCTGGTGATTGCCGGCAAGGCTCCCACTGACCCACTGGTGCCGGCCCTCTACAGGCTTCAGGGCGTTATCGTCTCTATGAACGATAACACCAGCCGAATGCATCAGATCCATAACGGTTCATTAGAGTTACATGATGATGGCAACGCAACCCTGACTGCAAAAGGTGTCCAGATTGACCACGACATCCCATCCAGTAACATCTCTGAGCCAAGGCAAGCCAGCCTGGACTCCTCACTCGGCGTCACCGCAACGGAAGACGGCGAGATCACCCTTAGCGGCGGCGAACTCACACTCGCGGGATTCTACACAGGAACAGGTGACCAGATATTTCTGACCTTGCGGGATAACACCGGCCCCGAGTTTCAGACCGGATTACTGATAGCCACGGTGATCCCGGAATCGGACTAACAGAACCAATACTCAGGACGCTCTCGTATAACCTGTTATAATTTCTGCCATATCGCCTGACATACCCATAAAGACGAGAGGTTTTATGACTGCAGTTACCCGGGCGCTGATGCTGTTTGTTCCTTTGATTCTGTTTGCTACTGCTGGCGCCCTGTATGTTCCACCCGGCAGTTCTGGTGGTGGAGGTGACGATGACGAAGTGATTCTG
The DNA here is from genome assembly GCF_048595985.1 of Marinobacter sp. GH_1. Taxonomy (NCBI): domain Bacteria; kingdom Pseudomonadati; phylum Pseudomonadota; class Gammaproteobacteria; order Pseudomonadales; family Marinobacteraceae; genus Marinobacter; species Marinobacter sp. GH_1. Next base: position 2,907,095 of record NZ_CP184460.1, read on the forward strand.
GCATCGCTTCCCCGCCTCCCAGCCTGGGCACAGGACGACCTGCCCGACTTTTCGGTCTATCGTGATGCCACCGAACGTAAAGTCGCGTTCTTCTCGTTCCTTTACCCGCGGATTGTTCTTGCCAACTCCCGCATTCTGCTTGAACGGGAATACCTTGAGTCGCTTGCCAGCAAAGCCGAGCTCTCAAACCGGGAAGAACGATGGCTGACCGATCAGGCGCAGCGCCTGAGAGTTGACGCCCCAACAGGGAGCAATGAGCAATTTGCACTTTTAAGAAAGCGCCTGGATGTTATTCCGCCATCGCTGATTCTTGCCCAGGCAGCCAATGAATCTGCCTGGGGCACGTCTCGCTTTGCCACTGAGGGTAATAACCTGTTCGGTCAGTGGTGCTTCAGCAAAGGCTGTGGTCTTGTACCCCTGAGCCGTGTTGAAGGGGCCAGCCATGAGGTGGCAAAATTCTCCTCTCCCTATCAGTCCGTTCGCTCGTATATCCAGAACCTGAACCGACACCCCACCTACCAACTGGTCAGAGACCTCCGATTGCAGAACCGCCAGGCGGAACAGCCGCTTTCCGGGCTGGCAATGGCGGAAGGCCTACTTGGCTATTCCGAACGGGGTGAGGAGTATATAAAAGAGATTCGCTCCATGATTCGCTACAACAACCTTGAGTTCTATGATCAGGAATTCAGGAATTTGTTGGGAGAGCGCACCCCCGCCAAGTTCAAACAACTGGCCTCAGCAAAGGCAGATACTGCACTGCTTCCCGGCGCGGAAGGCGCCTCGGCCAGCCCGTTTGAAGGCTGACGTTAACATCTGAACCTACAGAGATAGTGCCCATGCTCAATTTCCTGCCCGCCCCATTGAAAGGGGTTCTGGTGGTTCTGCTTATCCTGCTGAATACCATTGTTTTCCTTCCGTTCCTGCTGCTGTTCGCCATCATCAAACTGGTGATTCCGGTCACGCCCGTGCGTAAGGTCTGCACTGTGATCGTCAATGGCATCGCCTGGTACTGGATAGGCTTCAATAACACACTGGTAAAACTGTTCCACAAAGTTGAATGGGACGTTCGGGGCGCTCAGGAACTCAGCCGCAAGCACTGGTACTTCGTGACCTGTAACCACCAGAGTTGGACAGACATCCCCGCCATCCAGTACGTACTGAACAGCAAGATCCCGTTGCTGAAGTTTTTTCTCAAGAAGCAATTGATTTGGGTACCCCTGCTAGGCGTTGCCTGGTGGGCGCTGGATTTTCCGTTCATGCATCGCCATACCAAAGAGCAGATCGCCAAACGTCCGGAACTGAAAGGCAAAGACATCGCAGCCACCCGAGCGGCCTGTGAGAAATTTCGCTACACGCCGGTAACCATCTTCAACTTTATGGAAGGCACCCGCTTTACGCCAGAAAAACAGGCCCGCCAGAATTCGCCCTATAAAAACCTGCTGAAACCCCGCGCCGGTGGAACGGCGTTTGTATTTGGTGCCATGGGCGAGATGATTCACACCATGCTGGATGTGACCATCGTGTACCCCAACGGCAAGCCCGGCATCTGGGACTACCTGTGCGGCAGGGTAGACAAGATCATTATCGACATTCGCACCCGGGAGGTTCCAGAGCGATTTCTGGGTATGGATTACGAGGGTAACCGGGAACTGCGCGTGGACTTCCAGCGTTGGGTAAGCGAGATATGGGCGGAGAAAGATGCCCGGATTGAGGAGCTAAAGGCCGGGGGCTGACTAAAGCAGCCCCAACTCCCGGGCCCGCACAATCGCCTGGGTTCTGGACTTCACTTCCAGCTTGGCATTGATTCTGCGGGCATGGGTTTTCACCGTATGCAGGGAGATGTGCAGCTTGTCTGCGATTTCCTGGTTTGACAGGCCCTTGGCAATCAACTCAAGAACACCCTGCTCCCGGTCACTGATTGGCTCCGCGAGCGCATCGACAACCACCACCGCGCCCTCGATACCAAACAGTTCGCCCAACGCACTGGTAAAGGGACATTTCTCCAACCCTCTGAAGGTCTTTTCCATGAGGGGGCGTAGCTCCTGCATCAGTTCTGCGAAAGGACTGATGAAGTGCTCCCTGGCGGCCTCCCGAACGACACTTTCCAGCTGTCGCCTGCCAGCAGGCAGCCCTTTTTCCTCCGTCAGGAGCACCGCATCCAGCAGGCCCGCATGAAGCAGAAGCCCCCAGGGTAAGGTGTCTTCGTAACGGTGATACACAGCAGAGAGGTGTTCCCGGGCCCGAATCAGGTCGCCGTTCACCAGATCAATCCGCACCTGCAAACAGTCCAGCAAGCCTGGAATCATCGGGAACAGTTCAGGAACACAGCCGTCCTTACGGAAAGGCGCCAGCTTTGTCATCGCCTGAGAGGCGCTCTCAGGTTGACCGCAGGCCAACCAACAGCTCGCCTTCAGCGCTTCAAGTACCGGCAGGTAAACAGACTCATCAACCTGCCAGGAATGCATGGTTCGTTCGGCACGGCCAATCCATACGAAGGCGTCATCCATACGGCCCTGAGCCCGACACATCAGAACCCTCAACGCCATAGCAAGCAGCAGCCCCAGATCACGAGTTTGCTCCGCATGCCGGGCACAGCTCACCAGCAGGCGATCGGCCTCTTTCAGACGCCCTTTATGCCAGAGCACCAGAACCAGATTCAGTTGTAACCGTGTTTCCCCAATCCGGGCGGGCCGACTGAGCTCTTGCATGGCGGTATCCAGCCCGGTTCGCAAAAGCTGTTCTGCATGGCCCAGAGCACCCTTGCCCAGCTCAATTCTGGCGTGAGCATAGACTGCCAGTGCTTCAGAACCGGAGTCGCCAGCTTCCCGAGCCAACTTTGCAGCGGTTCGATTGGCATCCCGCGCTGCCTGAAAGTACCCACCAGCGCATAAGGCACTGGACCTGACAATTTGAGTCACCAGTTGCGCCTGGGTAGACAAGCCTCCGGTCGCCAGCGCCTTGTCAGCCATCTCAAGCGCAGGTGCCACAAAGCCCTCACCACGAAGGATGAACGCTTTAAGGGCGTATATTCGGGCTTCCTGTTCTTTCAGATCCGACACACTGAACGATTCGAGCAACTCTCGCGCCTGGCGGAATTGGCCACCAATCGCATGAACCCAGCCGTAGACGATTCGCAGCCTGGCACTCCGCTCCAGCAACTGGGCAGGCAGGCTTCGTCGCAGCGTCAGCAACGAAGCCGTGTCTTGCCCCAACAGCAGTGCCTCGGTGCCCTCGGACGCGATGCGTATGACTTCATCATTTTCACCCGCCAGCAAGGCGTACTTGAGCGCCTCCGGAAACTGCTCCCGTTGCCCAAACCAACGGCTTGCCATCAACATACGGGTGGCATAACCGCCCATCACGGGCGCCTGTAACCAGGCTTGGAGCAATGGGTTCAAACGATACCAACGCCCCCTCCCCGGCACCTGCTTTAATGGCAATCCGCGTTCCGCCGCCGACGATGGCGGCATATCTGGCTCTGCGGTGGTGCCCTCCAGTGTCAGGAACAGCTCATCTGAACAGCTTTCGAGCTCCGCCATCACTCGCAAACTGCGAACCTGTGACTGCGCCAGCGGCGCAAGCACGGTGCTCTTGATAAACCGTTCCACGGACTCGGTTTCGTGAACCGGCTTTCTTTCATCGCCACGAGCGAGCTCACGAAGGTACAGGGCCAATGGAGTTGGCCAGCCTTCCGTCAGATTGTACAGGTGGTCGATGGCCACACTGGTAATCAGGCGTTCATCACGTGCTTGCTGAAAAAACTCGAACGTTTCCGACCGGGAGAACTCGAGGCGATCCACAGATAAGTGCTGGTAGACACCCTGCAGATCCAGCGTGTGGCTTTCAAACGGCAGGGGTAAACGTGATGCCATCACCACCGCCAGGTTGCCAGGAATGTTCGTAGCCAGTTGATGGAGTAATCCCACCACAGCCGGGTTCGTCAGATGATGAAGATTATCCAGAACCAGTACATCCCGATTGGACTCCTTCTTTCGGGCTTTGGTGACCAGAAGAACAGAAAGATGATCCTGGAAAGTACCGCCATTTGGCGCTGAGACGTCAGACAGACCAAGGGCCGTGGCCAACAGTGAGAGAAAACGAGAAGGGGCGTTGTCACCGCCGTTAAGTGTAACCCAACGAATACTGGCATCCGGCGCAGCATTGAGCGCGCTGACCAGGGAGTGGGTTTTGCCATAACCACTGGGCGCCTCCAGAAACAACAGATGCCCTGGCGACATAGCGGCCTGGATCTGCTGGTCCAGCTCTGGCCGGATTAGCCTGGAGACAGGAATTGCCGGCATCTGAAGCCTTTGCTCCAGAAGGTCTCGCACAAGCTCTCCATGCGCAAGGCCATTGTTGGCGGACTGAAATTCATCGTTGGCTGCACAGCCATCATTATAGGATTTCACGCACTGCCCCATTTGAAACCGGCTTCCTGCTATTCGCAGGCCGGCGTAAAAAGAACCTTCTTTTCACGGATTCTGGCTTGGCGCCCTGCATCGGGTACGCCTTTAGTATTAGTCGCTTACGGAAGGTTAAACCAAAGGTGGGGTGAGCTGCAAAATTTTGACGTGTAAAAAGTTTGTCAGTGGCAGATTTTTAACACCAAAAGTTCGGTTGCCACCACAAAAAAACGGCGGGCCAATGGCCCGCCGTTTTTTCTACTGCTGTACCTGTCCCGTTACCGGGTACCCGCGCGGCGCAGAGCGGCCGGGGTGTAGTCCCGAGACTGGCGCTCAACCCCGAAGCTGTAGGGATTGTTTTCTTCGTTGGTCAGACCCAAGGCCAAGTAACGACCAGAAAGAAGGTCATACAGCACTTCAATGGCGTACCAGGGCACATCCTGATCGTAGAACTGCATGCCGTGTGCTTCAGCGACACGCCACAGTTCGCCGCGGCCATCGTAGTGATCAATCACAGACGCCTGCCAGGAGTCTTCATTCAGATAGAAATCACGCTGCGCGTATACATGACGCTCACCATCTTTCAGGGTAGCCCGCACGTGCCACACACGGTGCAGCTCATAGCGAGTAAGATCCTGATTGATGTGACCCGCCTTGATGATGTCGCTGTAGCTCAGGTTACGATCAACAAGTTTGTAAGAGTTGTAGGGGATATACATCTCTTTCTTGCCAACCAGCTCCCAGTTGTAGCGATCTGGCGCGCCGTTGAACATGTCGAAGTTGTCAGAGGTACGCATACCATCGGCAGCAGTACCCGGGCCATCGTAAGCTACCTGAGGAGCGCGACGAACGCGACGCTGCCCTGCGTTGTAGATCCACGCACGGCGTGGCTCCTTCACCTGATCCAGGGTCTCGTGAACCAGCAGAACGTTACCCGCCAGTCGGGCCGGAGCGGTAATAGCCTGCTTGAAATAGAACAGAACGTTATCGTCTTGTCCTTCCTGGTAGTCAGACAGGTAACGGTTCCAGGTCAGCTCATCCTGGAACTTCACTACAGAGAAAGCACCGTTGGCAGTAGGAGTAACCTGGCCAACGTTACGCTGAACCGAACCACCGCGGTATCGGGTAATGTGGTTCCAGATGGCTTCCAGACCGTTCTGAGGAATCGGGAACGGGGTTGCATTGGCGTAGTTACCAATACCATTACCATTCTGGATCAGTTCAGAACGGGTGGCGTTCTTTACCGTCTCATCCATGATGTCCTGGGGATAGACGGCCGTACGATGCGTGGTGTAAACCGGCAACTTGTAATTCGGATACTGCCGAATCATGGCAATCTGGCCTGGTGACAGATTGTCTGCGTATTGATCCACGTTACTTTGATCAATCACAAACTTTGGCTGCTCGTTCGGGAATGGGTTTACATAAATACCATCACCCTTATAGCCTGCCGGCGGGGTGGTCATGCCACCTGTCCACTCAGGGATGTCGCCACCGTTGCCTGCGCGCTCGGCACCCATCGGTGTCAGCGTGTTGCCCAGTTTGGCTGCTTCTTCAGCAGAAACCGCGCCCCAGGCCTGGCCCGCAAAGAGACTTGCAGCCAGTACGCCTGTGGCCAGTAGTTTCTTGTTCAGTTTCATTTAAATTACCTCGTTAAACGAATTCGGTCCGGTTCAGAATGAGTAAGAGACGCTAGCACTCACGAAATCACGGTCGGTCAACTCGTTATACGGCTTGCCACCGAAAAAGTTTGTGTAACCAATGTTACCGGTGATTTTGTTCTGGTAAACCGCTTCCAGAGACAGGCCAATGGATTTGTTGCCCTCGTTAAAGGCGCCGCCGGGCTGCGGTGCATAACCTTTCACGTCATGACTCCACGCCAGCTGGGGAGACAGGTTGATGCCTGCAAAAACGTTGGGGTAGTCCCAAACCAGGCGGGAACGGTAGCCCCAGGAGAAGGACGTGGTGAACCCTTCGTTGTTACAGTAGTTGGTGTTGATGTTTGCGCCAAGCGCACAAAAGTCCGCACCTGAATCCAGCGGGAGAGCGCCAATGCCAAAGGTACCAGAACGACCGTATCGGGCCTCTGATGTGTCGGGAAGGTCGTGCACATAGGTTGCACCAAACTCGGTGATCAGAGACATGCGGCTTGCGCCCATCACCTGATCGAAGAACTTGATCAGAGTGAACTGGGCCTGAGACACCTTGAATCGGTCATAACCTTCTACTGGCTTGCCAGCCAGGTTGGCATTATTGGATTCTTCGAGACGCTGACGCTCCAGGCCACTCAGCACTTCACCATTCGGCCCACGTTGCTGGAGACCACCAAAGATCAGCTCAAACGCATTCCACTGCAGTGGCACATTGTCGCGGAAGCTGTACTCTGCACCCAATGACCAACCACCCGGGGTGGTGGTGTTCACACTGATACCATAAAGGTTGATATTCTCAGGGTACTCAATGAAGTAACTTGGGAAGCTGGAGTTTGGCAGGTTCGGATCGTTCTGCTGCGTGGCACTGGGCGATGCCGGGTTGTTTACAAGGCCGCTTACATAGGGCAGGCGGCTGTTGTACTTGATGTAGTAGAAACCAAATTCGGAGTCATTGAGCGCTGGAACGTACCAACGGAATGCCACACCGAACTGGTCTTTGGAATCTGCTTCTTTATCGGCCAGACGCGGTGCAACAAAGCCCTGCGCCAATGCCTGAGAGTCAGGCAGTTGGCCAGCCAACAATACCGGGCCGCAACCGTCAGCGGCAAAGTCGTTGGTTGAGAAGAATGTACCACAGTCATCCGGGCGAACCGGATCCCAGTCAGCCTGAACGAAGGCTTCGACAGTGATAGAATCAGTAAGACCCGCAGACACATAGAACATTTCCACCGGCAGCAGAGCATCTTTCAGCTCGGCGCCCGGGGCGCGGAAGGCAGGAACGTCAATCGGGTTAATGGTATTGATACCACCCTGGATAAACGTACTTTCACCCCAGCTAACCACCTGCTTACCATAACGGGCACTGACAGGCATATTGCCGAAGTACCAATCAGTAAAAATGTACGCATCAAGAATTTCACCACCGGAAGCGTTGGCCTTGGCGCGGTCATTCAGCTCTCGCTGCTGGCCCACATCGTCAGTCGCCCGACCTTCGTCTTTTAGTTCGAAGTCATACCAGTAACGGCCACGTACAAGGCCACCCACACGAGTCAAGACATTGCTGTCTACAGCGTAATCCAGGAAGAGCTCACTGTTGCCCTTAACAATCTTTGAGTAGGTATCACCCTTGTCAAAGTTCAGGTTACCGTCATCATAGTTGTTAGTGGATGCGCCAATATTGGCAAGGGGTCCACCCGGTGCATAATCTGGCCCCAAGTTACCCTGTGCAATCAAGCGCTTATCCTGATTTTGAGTTCTCCAACCCACACCAGCTGACAACGTGGTATTGAACTGCGCTTCAACATCTCCCACATAAAAGGAAATAGCAGAGGCCGGGGCGGACACGCCGGCGGCTATGGCGACGGCAAGCGGTAACTTGGTCCAACGCTGCCACGGTTGAGTTTTTCTTGTCATTGGAAGGCTACTCCGTTGTTGTTCTGAGTCGCTGCTCGGTTGTTCTGATTTTGGTGTCTTGGCGGCTGTGCATACAGTGCCCTGATGCTTGCACTATAGCTAAGGCCTTTGAGGGCTTTGATCAGTCAAAAGTATGATTTTGCTGTCACTCTCCGTTTAACCGTGTTTTCGCACTCCCTCACTATAGACAAGATTCGGGAGTGCAACCACTTTGACTGTATTACAGAACTTCGATGGCCATGGCGGTGGCTTCACCCCCTCCAATACACAGTGCGGCAACGCCCTTTTTCTTGCCGTAGTGCTTCAGGGAGTGCATCAGCGTGACCAGCAGGCGAGAGCCGGTGGAACCGACCGGATGGCCCTGGGCGCAGGCGCCGCCGTGCACGTTCACCTTGGCCGGGTCCAGGCCAAGTTCTTTGATCGGCATCATGGCAACCATGGCGAAGGCTTCATTGATTTCGAACAGATCAACGTCGTCTTTGGTCCAGCCGGTTTTCGCGAACAGGGTTTCGATGGCGCCCACCGGAGCGCAGGTGAACTCGCTCGGGTGCTGTGACTGGGTACTGTGGGCCACGATTCGGGCCATCGGCTTCAGGCCGCGCTTCTGGGCTTCGGACTCACGCATCAGAACCAGAGCGGAGGAGCCGTCAGAAATCGATGAGGCATTGGCGGCTGTTACCGTGCCGTCTTTGGCAAAGGCCGGGCGCAGGGTCGGGATTTTCTCGATGTTCGCAGCATGGGGCTGCTCGTCATCTTCAACGACCACCTCGCCTTTGCGGGTTTTCACAGTGACGGGGATGATTTCTGCTTTCAGCAAGCCTTCTTCGATGGCTTTCTTGGCACGAGTCAGGGACTGGATGGCGTACTCATCCATGTCTTCCCGGCTGTAGCCTTTCTTGTCTGCCATTTCCTGGGCAAAGGAACCCATCAGGCGACCGGTTTCCGCATCTTCCAGACCGTCCAGGAACATATGATCCTGCGGGGCCTGCCCGGGGCCCATACGATAGCCCTGGCGGGCGCCAAGCAGCACGTAGGGTGCATTGGACATGCTTTCCATACCACCGGCGACCATGATGTCGTTGGTGCCTGCCTTGATGAGGTCATGGGCCAGCATGGCCGCTTTCATGCCGGAGCCACAAAGCTTGTTGATGGTGGTGGCGCCGGTGCTGTCGGGCAGGCCGGCCTTACGCATGGCCTGGCGGGCCGGGCCTTGCTTGAGGCCGGCAGGAAGCACATTGCCCATGATGACTTCCTGGATATCGGCAGGCTGCAGGCCGGCGCGCTTGACGGCTTCGGCGATGGAGATGGCGCCCAGTTCAGGGGCTGAAACCGGGGCAAGGCTGCCCATAAATCCGCCCATGGGAGTGCGTACGCCGCTTACGATAACTACGTTGTCTTGGCTCATTTGTGACCTCTCTTGGTAACGGGTCTGTCCCCGGGTGGGGACTGACCCTCTTTTATGGAGTTGGGTTCTAAAATGGGTCAGTCCCCTGCGAGGGCAGACCCTATAACCGCTCTGATTTTTGGAGCTGGAGTCCAAAATGGGTCAGTCCCCGTTCGGGGACAGACCCTATGGCTTATGGGGCGCTTCCAGGTATTCCCGGGATTGCATTTCGAGCAGGCGGGATTCGGTGCGCTCGAATTCAAAGCTCAGGCGGCCGCCGGTGTAGAGTTCGGTGATGGGGGCAGCAGCCGAGATGATGACCTTGACGTTCCGGTCGTAGAACTCGTCAATCATATTGATAAAGCGACGAGCCTGGTCGTCATTGTTTTTACCCAGCTGCGGCACGTTGCTGATGATGATAGCGTGGAACTGACGCGCCATTTCGATGTAGTCGTTCTGGCTCCGCGGGCCGTCACACACGGATTTAAAATCGAACCACACCACATCATCTGCGTGGGCCTCCGCCGGAATTTTGCGGCCGTTGATTTCCATGGTTTTACTGTGTTTACCCGCCTCAACAGCAAGGGCATCAAAGCTGGTGCGCAGGCTGACATCGGCCTGGTCGTCCAGCGGGCAATGGTAAAGCTCAGCCTGTTCAAGGGTTCTCAATCGGTAGTCCACGCCGCCGTCGACGTTCACCACGTCGGTATGTTTCTTCACCAGCTCTATAGCGGGGAGGAAACGGGCCCGTTGCAAGCCATCCTTGTAGAGGCCGTCTGGCACGATATTCGATGTGCATACCAGGGTAACACCGCGGCCAAACAGGCCATCCATCAGCGTGGCGAGAATCATTGCATCGCCGATATCGGAGACGAAGAACTCATCGAAACAGATAACACGGGTTTCATCGGCAAACTTTTTGGCCACCCTGTCCAGCGGATTTTTCTCGCCCTTAAGCTGCTTAAGCTCGTTGTGAACCCGCTGCATGAAGCGATGAAAATGCACCCGCATCTTGCGGTCAAACGGCAACGCCTCGTAGAAAGTGTCCATCAGATAGGTCTTGCCGCGGCCCACACCACCCCAGAAATAGAGCCCCTTGACTGGATCTTCTTTGCCTTTCTTAAATTTACGGCGCAGTTTTGCCAGGCCTTTGTGGCGTTCACTTTCGGCATCGACCAGTTTGTCGTACAGTGCCTGAAGGCGACGGACGGCATCTTCCTGGGCCGGGTCTTTGTGAAAGTCCGGGCGTTCAAGGTCCTTTTGGTAACGCTCCCAAGGGCTCAGGTTCGCGACGGTTTCAGAAGACATGGCTGCTGTCATCAGGGTTTCCCGGGATTGTAATGGTGTTGGATTTTCGGCGCGGTATTGTCGCTTATTTCGTACTTTTTCGCCACGCCGGGCGGGTGCTAGTGTCTCGTCTGGCTAATTCCTTAGCCAGACGAGACACTAGAGCAATACGACGATTCGCTCAGTGCCTGGCCATGGGCTCAATCAGTCAGGGGAGTTATACTCTTTGAATGAGGATTAGCTCACTCGCATGCAACGAAAGGACGTTTTTATATGACAAACCTGATTCTGGCGGCGGTAGCCGCGTTGGTGGTTGGCATTGTCATCGGGATTCTGGTGGGCCGTTCAGGCCAGGGAGCAACGCTCCGGCAGCGCCGGGCAGAGCAGCAAATTGAAGAATTGCGCAGTGAGTTTACTCGCTATCAGGCACAGGTTAATGAGCATTTCATGGAGTCTGCCCATTTGCTGCGCCGGTTTAATGATGCCTATCGCGATGTGAATCAACATATGGCCCGTGGCGCGAACCGGCTTTGCAATGATGAGGACTGGCTGGAGGAGCTTGGACAGGACGGCTCTGGCCGGCTGGAGCACGGCAGTGATGAAAACTCAGAGCCACCACGGGATTATGCGCCGAAGGCTGATCCTGAGGACAAAGGCACACTGGCCGAGGACTATGGCCTGAATGCGGATGGTACCAAGCGGTCTGCTTGAATCCCTAATTCCAGCGCCAGCCGGGCGTTTTGGCTTGGAGCCCTACCTCAAATAGCCTTCTGATTCTGTGCATGGCCAGTCAGGGGTAGGGCTTCCAAAAACCGCTCCTTCGGCACATCCTTGTGGCGCTTCTGCTCCGCCATCCATGGCTCCGCACATTTTTGGAAGCCCTACCCCTGACTGACCAACCCGACTTCACCGAGACCTCCCACGACCCACGAAATGAGATAGCCCTGGAACTCGTGTCAGGATTTCCGACGAGGACAAACCAACACTCTATACCGGGTTATCACAATCGACGAACCGGTGGCTCACACCACACTCTTTGGCCAACGCCTCTCCCAGCGCTTGGACACCATAGCGCTCTGTGGCGTGGTGGCCCGCTGCAAAGTAATGGATTCCGCACTCTCTGGCAGTGTGAGTGGTCGGCTCTGAAATTTCCCCGCTGATGTAAGCATCAACCCCTGCATTCAGCGCTGCATTAATAAACCCCTGGGCAGCACCGGTGCACCAGGCTACGGTTTTGATTTTTTCGGGGCCATTACCAACATGAAGGGGCTGCCGATGAAGGGCTCTGGCGATGTGGAGACCGAACGTTTCCGGAGTCATTGGTTCAGAAAGCTCGCCCTGCCAAACCAGTCCGCCGATGGGCGTGGCGTTCTGGATATTCAGGACATTGGCGAGTTGGCGGTTGTTGCCATATTCGGGATGGTCATCGAGCGGCAGGTGGTAGGCCACCAGGTTGATGTCGTTATCCAGCAGCTGCTTGATGCGGTTCTTCTTCATGCCGCGGATGGCCTGGTCTTCGCCTTTCCAGAAGTAGCCGTGGTGGACCAGAATCATATCGGCGTTATGTTTCACCGCTTCGTCGATCAACGCCTGCGATGCGGTTACCCCGGACACGATAACGCTTACGTACCCACTACCCTCTACTTGCAGGCCGTTCGGGGCATAGTCTTGGAAATTTTCCGGCTGGAGCCACTCGTTGATTTTGGCGAGGATTTCGTTTCGGTTTGCCATGTATACCCCCTATCTCGCTAATATTCAGGGTTGATTCAGCGCGCACATAAGCTTGGGGCGAGGGGCTGGAAAGGCTTTCCAAAAATGTGCGGAGCCATGGATGGCGGAGCCCAAGCGCCACAGGGATGTGCCGCAAGGAGCGTTTTTTGGAAAGCCTTTCCAGCCCCTTGCGATGCGCAATACCTAAAGCGCTGACCCTCTCACAAGTCTGCTGTCAACTTAGAGAGAATCAAGGCCCTTGATCAACGCGTTATTTTGATCGCTCGTACCAATAGTAATTCGCAGGAAGTCGCTAATCCGCAGCTTGTTGAAGTGACGAACGATAATGCCCTGCTCTCTCAGCTTGGCAGCAATATCAGCGCCTTCATGGCTTGGGTGACGGGCGAAGACGAAGTTTGCCTTTGATGGCAGCACTTCAAAGCCAAGATTCTCCAGCGCAGCCGTAACCCGCTCACGCTCTTCAATCACGCCGCCACAGCATTTCTCAAACCACTCGCGATCTTCAAACGCCGCGATCGCACCGGCCAACGCCAGACGATCGAGCGGGTAGGAATTGAAGCTATCTTTAACTCTATTCAAAGCCTCAATCAGTTCCTCATTACCCACTGCGAAACCTACCCGAAGGCCGGCCAACGAACGAGCCTTGGACAGAGTCTGGCTGACCAGAAGGTTCGGGTATTGATTGACCAATGAAATAGCCGTCTCACCACCGAAGTCTACATAGGCTTCGTCAACCACCACCACGCTGTCCGGATTCGCCTTCAGGATTTCTTCCACATGCTCCAGCCCGAGATACCGGCCGGTAGGCGCATTCGGATTCGGGAAGATGATGCCGCCGTTGGGGCGCTTGTAGTCTTCCGGGTTGATTTCGAAGCTTTCGGTCAGCGGGATGACATCACTTTCAATCTGGTACAGGCCGCAGTAAACCGGGTAGAAGCTGTAAGTAATGTCCGGAAACAGGATCGGCTTGTCGTGTTTGAGTAAGCCCTGGAAAATGTGGGCCAGAACCTCGTCTGAACCGTTACCTACGAACACCTGCTTGGCGGAAATACCGGAATCCGTGTGATAGGCAGCAATCGCTTCTTTCAGCGCCTGCCCTTCCGGGTCCGGGTACAAGCGGAGGTTGTCGTTTAGCTCGGACTGAATGGCTGCAATCACCTTCGGGGATGGCCCGAAGGGATTTTCGTTGGTGTTCAGCTTGACCAGGTTGGCCATTTTCGGCTGCTCACCCGGCACATACGGCTGCAATTCGCTGACCAGCGCGCTCCAGAACTTACTCATTGATACGGTACTCCGCGGAACGGGCGTGAGCGGTCAGCCCTTCACCGCGCGCCAGCACAGACGCTACACGCCCCATCCGGTCGGCACCTTTGGGGCTGAAGCCGATCAAGGAGGAGCGTTTCTGGAAATCGTAAACCCCCAGCGGCGAGCTGAACCTTGCCGTACCGCTGGTAGGCAGTACGTGGTTCGGGCCGGCACAGTAGTCACCCAAGGCTTCGGCGGTGTAACGGCCCATGAAAATGGCACCAGCGTGACGAATATCATCCAGCATCGCCTGCGGGTCTTCCACCGACAGCTCCAGGTGTTCCGGAGCAATCCGGTTGGAGACTTCCGCCGCTGCTTTCAAATCCGCCACGTGAATCAGCGCACCACGGCCAATCATGGACGTGCGAATAATCTCCTCCCGTTCCATGGTCGGCAGCAGCTTGTTAATGCTGGCTTCCACCGCATCCAGAAAAGCCGCATCCGGGCTGATCAGAATACTCTGGGCCTGCTCGTCGTGCTCAGCCTGGGAAAACAGATCCATGGCGATCCAGTCCGGATTGGTCTTGCCATCGCAAATCACCAGAATCTCGGACGGGCCGGCAATCATATCGATACCCACAACCCCGAACACTTCCCGCTTGGCCGTAGCCACAAAAATATTGCCAGGGCCGACAATCTTGTCCACTGCCGGCACAGTCTCAGTACCATAGGCCAACGCCGCCACAGCCTGCGCGCCCCCGAGCGTAAACACCCGATCAACTCCGGCAATCGCGGCCGCCGCGAGAACCATGTCGTTCACCACGCCATCCGGCGTCGGCACCACCATGATCAACTCACCGACACCCGCCACCTTCGCCGGAATGGCATTCATCAACACCGAAGACGGATACGCCGCCTTACCACCAGGCACATAAAGTCCCGCCCGGTCCAGCGGCGTCACCTTCTGCCCCAGAATCGTCCCGTCCTCGTCCTGATACTGCCAGGACTTCTGATCCTGCCGCTCATGGTAATCCCGAACCCGCTCAGCGGCCTTCTCCAGAGCCACCCGCTGATCCTGAGGAATCCGCTCCAACGCTTCCTGAAGACGGCTCTTGTCCATCTCCAACTCCGCCATGGAACTGACCTTCAACCGGTCAAACTTCTCCGTAAACTCCAGAACCGCCGCATCGCCACGGGTTTTCACCTCACGCAGAATATGCCGAACCGACTCATTCACCTGATGGTCAACACTGTCATCCCACGCCAACAGCTTGGCCAGCGCACCATCAAAGTCGCTCTGGGTTGTCGTCAGTCTGGTGATTCTGTCGTTCATCTCGTTAATCCTGCGTTGGATTGAAAACTTACAACCGCTGGATTGCCCGCCAGCGAATCGGGGAATATTCAACAAAGCTCAGGGGCTTCCAAACTCAAAAGTACGCGAAAGCCATCGGGTAGGCCTTTCCAAAAATTTCGAAGGCCAAGGATGGCCTGAGAGAAGCGCACATGGATGTGCTCGTAGCGGTTTTTGGAAAGGCCTACCCGATGGCTGACATGCACCCAAAAAGAAGGAAGCCTTACTCCGAACCCGAACCACGACGGCGATCCACCGCAACCGCCATCTTCTCTATGATGGGATTAATCTGCCCATGCTTCATCTTCATAGAAGCCCGATTAACCACCAACCGCGAACTGATATGATCAATCAGCTCCCGAGGCTCCAGCCCATTGGCCTTCAGAGTATTGCCCGTATCCACAATATCGACAATCTCATCCGCCAGATCCAGAATCGGCGCCAGCTCCATCGCCCCATAAAGCTTGATGATATCCGCCTGCCGCCCCTGAGCCGCATAATAGCGCCGCGCAAGATTTACGAACTTGGTGGCCACCCGGATTCTCCCGGCCGGCGGCTGCTCGCCCTTCTTGCCCGCGGTCATCAGCTTACAACGGGAAATGTTCAGATCCAGCGGCTCATACAGGCCTTCCCCGCCATGCTCCATCAGCACATCCTTGCCCGTGACTCCAAGATCGGCCCCGCCATACTGAACATAAGTGGGCACATCGGTGGCACGGATAATCAGAATCCGCACGTTCGGGTCTGTGGTCGGGAACACCAGCTTGCGGGACTTCTTCACGTCGTCGACCAGCTCAATACCGGCCTCCGCCAGCAGCGGCAAGGTCTCTTCGAGAATTCGTCCCTTCGACAAGGCGATGGTGATGGAATCTGTCATGGGTCTTTTCGGGTCCCGTTGGTTCATTATGCCGGCAAACGGCGAATACTTGCGCCCAGCAGCTGCAGTTTTTCCTCAATACATTCATAGCCACGGTCTATGTGGTAAATGCGGTCTACGATGGTGTCGCCATCAGCCACCAGGCCTGCGATAACCAGACTGGCCGAGGCTCGCAGATCCGTGGCCATAACCGGCGCGCCCGTCAGATGCTCCACACCTTTAATGATGGCGGCGTTACCTTCCAGACTGATATCCGCGCCCATGCGAATCAGCTCCTGCAGGTGCATAAAGCGGTTTTCAAAGACCGTCTCTACAATGGTCCCCGTGCCCTCGGCGACGGCGTTCATCGCCGCAAACTGGGCCTGCATATCCGTCGGAAATGCGGGGTATGGCGCCGTTCGCAGGTTAACCGCCTTCGGGCGCTTACCCTTCATATCCAGCTCAATCCAGTCCGGCCCGGTGGTGATGTGGGCGCCTGCTTCTTCCAGCTTCAGTAATACCGCCTCAAGCAAGTCTTCGCGGGTATCTTTAACCTTCACCCGGCCACCCGTGGCGGCCGCAGCCACCAGATAGGTACCGGTTTCAATGCGATCCGGCAGCACGTTGTAGTGGCAACCGTGCAGGCGCTCTACGCCATTGATCTCAATAGTGGCGGTGCCATGGCCCTTGATGTCGGCGCCCATGGCAATAAGGCATTCGGCCAGATCCACTACTTCCGGTTCTCGGGCAGCGTTTTCGAGGATGGTTTTACCCTCAGCCAGGGTCGCGGCCATCAGCAGGTTTTCGGTGCCGGTTACCGTTACCGTGTCCATGAAGATATGGGCACCTTTCAGGCGACCATTGGTTTTGGCCTTGATGTAACCATTCTCAACCTTGATATCCGCGCCCATCAGTTCCAGGCCGTGGATGTGCAGGTTGACCGGGCGGGTACCAATGGCACAACCGCCAGGCAGGGAAACTTCTGCCTCACCAAAATGCGCCACCAGCGGGCCCAGTACCAGAATGGAGGCGCGCATGGTTTTCACCAGCTCATAGGGCGCATGAAAATGCTTGATGGTGTTGGCGTGAACCTCAACACTCATCTTTTCGTCAATCAGCAGCTCGACACCCATCCGGCCAAGCAGTTCGATCATCGTTGTGATGTCGTTCAGGTGCGGCAGGTTGCCAACGGTCACCGGCTCATCCGCCAGCAGGGTAGCTGCCAGAATCGGCAGCGCCGCGTTCTTGGCACCGGAGATGCGAATCTCGCCATCCAGAGGCTTGCGCCCCCTGATCAGAAGTTTATCCACAATATCTGTCCTGTTCGGTTCAGGCGTTGGCCTGCCGCTCGGCCCACTCGCTCGGGGTGTAGGCCTTCGGGTGAAGGGCGTGAATGGTGCCGTCCATGATGTGCTGGAACAGTACCTTGTTAATCATTTGCTGCCGTTTGATGGTTGGCAGGCCTTCGAATACCTCACCCACCGCGACCACGAGGTAATGGTTGCCATCAACCTGCACCTGCACCTCGCAATCGGGCAGTGCTTGTTTTACTAGATCGGTAACCTGGGCGGCGTCCATAGGGATTCCTCGGCTGTATTGAAATCAGGGGCGGAATTGTAACCAATTCCCGGGCGCCGGTCAGCTGTGTGAGGCAAATCCGGGAATCTGATCTTTAAGATTGCTGAGTGCAGCCAGCGACAATAGGCGGTCGCTGGCGCCTTCAAAGGTAAGGGATACTTGCCGACTGAGTGCCAGCCGATGCCAGCAAAGGAGCATAGAGAGCACCACGCTGTGGGCGGTGCCCAGCCCGGCAAGGTCGACCGTAAGCGAGCTCTGGGCACCCTTGATTAGCTGTTCACCCTGTTTGCGCAACGGAATCACCGAATCGGCATCAACCGATCCGGTTACCCGCAAAGTAGTGCCATCCAAAATGACCGCAGGCGCGTCACTGGTCATGACTGGTCAATTTCCTCGTCCAGGTTCAGCGATTCCACCGCGTCGCTCCAACCATCGATGACCAGTTGAATCTGGCCCCGATTAGCCTCCATTTCCTGGGCAAAGCGGTCGCGGAAAGCCAGGCCGATATTGATACCCTCAACGATGACGTTTTCCATCATCCACCGACCTTCGGCATTGCGGTACATGGAATAAGTGACGGGATAGCGATTACCTGAGGAGGTGACGACTTCCATCTGCACGGTTGCGCGATCGTTGTTCTGGGCCATGATGGACGCCTCTTTCACCTGGATAGTGAAATCATCGGCCGACACCAGCGCCTGGGCATAACTGTCAAACAGGCTGCGCTTGAACTTCTCGACAAAGTCATCGCGCTGCTCTGGCGTCGACTGCCGGGCGTAGCGGCCCATTACCCGAGCCGCAATGCGACGGAAATCCACGAACTGGTCAAGGGTTTCATCCATGCTCGCGTAAAAGGCTTCCGGGTCGGATGCGTAGAGGCCCTTCTCCGCCTGAAGCTTTTTTACCAACTTCTGGGTATTGTCATCCACATACTGCCTGAGCTCTTCTTCCGGCCCTGCCCAGGCCTGGCCGAACCCTACTGCAAACAGGGCGAGTATCAGTATAAGGCGTTGTTTCAAAACAAGCATTGCAGTCTCCTGTGCGTTTATTCCCGTTGCCTCACCGGCCCGAGGCGAAATTGCTGATCATCCGTTCCAGATTCATGGCAGATTGGGTGGAATAGAAGGTATCGCCTTCTTTCAAGGACTCAAGATCCCCACCAATGGAGATATCAATGTACTGCTCCCCCAGAATTCCGGATGTACGTATTACTGCTGCACTGTCCGCCGGGATGTTATCCACGTCTTTGTGGATAGACATGGTCACCCTGGCCTGAAAGGTTTCCCGGTCCAGAGTGATCGACTCAATGGTGCCTACCGTCACACCCGCCATGGATATCCGGCCCCGGGGCGCCAGCCCGCCAATATCGTTGAAGTTTGCATGGAGCCTGTAGGTAGCGCCAGCGGCCTTGGGGGACAGGCCACTGACCTGCAACGCCAGGAACAGCAAGGCAGCCAGCCCGGCGATAATAAACAGACCGACGATGATTTCTGTTGTTCGTTGTGCCATGAGAGGCTCCCGGAATACCTGTTAGAAATTTCCAAACATGACAGCGGTCAGCACGAAATCCAGGCCGAGAACCGCCAGAGATGAATACACCACAGTTTTGGTAGTGGCCGAACTGATCCCTGCCGAGGTGGGCACACAGTCATAACCCTGGTACACCGCAATCCAGGCACAGACAAAACCGAACACCACACTCTTGATCAGCCCGTTGAGAACGTCATCCACAAAGTCCACTGAGGCCTGCATATTGCCCCAATATGAGCCTTCGTATACACCTAACCATTCAACACCCACCAACATGCCACCCCAGACGCCAACCACCGCGAATATCATGGCCAGAATGGGCAGTGAAATAAAACCCGCCCACAACCTTGGGGCGATCACCCGGCGCAACGGGTCGACCCCCATCATTTCCATGCTGGAGAGTTGCTCAGTCGCTTTCATCAGACCGATTTCGGCGGTTAACGCAGAACCAGCACGGCCAGCAAACAGCAGTGCCGCCACCACTGGCGCCAGTTCACGCACCAGGGTCAATGCGATCATCTGGCCGATGGCCGCCTCCGAACCAAAATCGCTGAGAATAGTGTACCCCTGAAGACCAAGCACCATGCCGATGAACAAACCCGACACCACCACAATGGCCAGCGACAGCACACCGACTGCATATAACTGCTTTACCAGGAGCGGAAAACCTACAGAGGGCTTCGGTACGCCCCCGACAACGCCCGCCAGAAACTGACAGGCCCGCCCCAGTGACGCAATAACATCAAGACCCGTTCGCCCCAGGGCAGCTATGCGATCCATCATGCGCCACCCCCGCAGATACCGAAATCAGACGCTGCATCGCTGTTCGGGTAATGGAACGGCACCGGGCCGTCGGGCTGGCCTTTGAGGAACTGTTGAACCCGCTCGGAGGGGTGCGCCCTGAGTTCATCCGGAGTTCCCTCACCAATGACCTTGCCATCCGCAATGATGCACGCGTAGTGGCAGATACTCAGGGATTCCGGCACGTCATGGGAAACGAGCACACTGGTCAGGCCCATGGAGCTGTTCAGATCGCGGATCAACTTGACTAGAACCCCCATGGCAATGGGATCCTGCCCGGCGAAAGGCTCGTCGTACATGATCAGCTCAGGGTCCAGCGCGATACTACGGGCCAGCGCCACCCGGCGTGTCATCCCCCCGGACAGTTCCGAGGGCATAAGGTTGCGGGCACCACGCAGGCCCACCGCTTCGAGCTTCATCAGCACGATGTCCCGAATCATATCTTCCGGCAGGCGGGTGTGAACCCGCAAAGGAAAGGCAACGTTCTCGTAAACACTCAGGTCGGTGAACAGGGCGCCACTCTGAAAAAGCATGCCCATCTTTTCCCGCAGCACGTACAATTCCTTGCGCTTGAGCTTTGGCACCTCACGGCCTGCCACCACCACCTGACCGGAGTCGGGACGCAGCTGGCCGCCAATCAGTCGCAACAGCGTGGTCTTACCGGTGCCACTAGGGCCCATGATCGCGGTGATCCGCCCCTTCGGAATATCCAGCGAGACACCATCGAATATGCGCCGGCCGGAGCGGGAAAACACCACGTCGTTAAGGCTTATGTATGCAGATGACGCCATAATCCATCCTGATTAAAGAGCGCCTACATTATGACATGCGCCGCTTCAGCTCAATGAAAAGCCGGTTAAAGCTACGTAAAATGTCTTGATGGCAATGATCAGTTTCCCTGAACGTTGGCTGCCACGCGTCTCAACAATGATATACTCACGATTCAGTCGCCCGATCACCGACGTTTGGCCGGGCAAACCAGACCGACCGAGCAGACTATCCGCCGAGATGACAGATTCACACGCTCCAGACACCCCCGACTACCGCTCCTCAGCAGTTCGAGCCATCCGCATCGAGCGGGAAGCTATCGAAGCCCTGGAAGGCCGTATCAACGGCGACTTCACCAGAGCCTGCGACGTTATCATGGCCTGCAAAGGCCGGGTAGTGGTCACCGGCATGGGTAAATCCGGCCATATCGGCAACAAGATTGCAGCCACATTGGCAAGCACCGGCACGCCCGCCTTTTTTGTTCACCCGGGTGAAGCCAGCCACGGCGATATGGGCATGATCACCCCGCAAGATGTGGTGGTTGCCATCTCCAACAGCGGCAGCACCAGCGAGGTGGTGACCATTCTGCCGCTGATCAAACGCATGGGGGCACCGCTGATCAGCATGACCGGCAACCCGAACTCTGTGCTGGCTCAGGAAGCGGTCGCCAATCTGGATGTCAGCGTTGCCCTGGAGGCCTGCCCGCTTGGCCTGGCACCCACATCCAGCACCACAGCAACCCTGGTCATGGGCGATGCGTTGGCCGTAGCCCTGCTGGAAGCCCGAGGCTTCAGTGCCGAAGACTTTGCCTTCTCTCACCCGGGCGGCAGTCTGGGACGGCGCTTGCTGCTGCGGGTTTCTGACATCATGCATACCGGCGACCAGATTCCCAAAGTTCTTGAAACTACCACCCTCAGCGGCGCCCTGCTGGAGATCAGCCGTAAAGGGCTGGGCATGACCACCATCGTCGACGCCCAGGGGCATCTGACCGGCATATTTACCGATGGCGACCTGCGCCGGACCCTGGACAAATCCGTCGACGTTCACACCACTCCGATCCGGGACGTCATGACCCGCCACGGCAAAACCATTCAGGCTGACCACCTGGCGGCCGAGGCACTGAACATCATGGAAGAGATGAAGATCAATGCCCTGCCCGTCACCGACGACGACGGCAACCTGGTTGGCGCCATCAATATGCATGACCTGCTGCGTGCGGGGGTGATTTAATGAGTGACTTCGCACCGCCTATGCACACCGGCTGGGACGACACGCTCAAGGCAAAAGCCGCCAGAATTCGCCTGATCGCCCTGGACGTAGACGGCATCATGAGCGACGGCCGGTTGTATTTCAGCGCTGCCGGCGACGAACTCAAAGCGTTCAATATACTGGACGGTCTGGGTCTGAAACAGTTGATGATGGCTGGAATTACCGTGGCAGTCATTACCGGGCGCAGGTCACCACTGACAGAAAAACGGATGACCGACCTCGGCATCCCGCACCTGATGCAGGGCCGGGAAGACAAGAAAGTTGCGTTACAGGAACTGGTTGCAGGCATGGATATCGCTCCGGACCAGATTGCCTATATGGGCGATGATCTGCCTGATCTGCCCGCCCTGACATTCGCCGGCCTGGGCATCAGCGTGCCCAACGGCTACTGGCTGGTGCGCCAGCATGCCGACTATTGCACCCAGGCCCTGGGCGGTCACGGCGCCGTGCGTGAAACCTGTGACCTGATACTCTGGGCGCAGAACCGGCTGGAAACAACTTTGGCCCCCTATCTGGGCGAGCCGTCATGATTCCGGAGGTGCTGTCAAACATCGCCCGCAAACCCTTGGCGAGAACCCTGGCACTGGCGGTCACGGCTCTCGCCACTGTCTTCCTGATGTGGCAGAACGAGGAAGGTGACAGTGTGCGGGGCGATGCCGCAGAACTCAGGGGCCCGTCGGAACCCGACAGTTTTATCATCGAGGGCCGCTACACAACCTGGGACGAACACGGCAACCTTAAGATGTCGATATCCAGCCCCCGAATTGAGCAGTTTGAAGACACCAACTACGCCACCATGAATGCTCCAAGGGCCAGGATTTTCAGCGAACAGGCTACCCCACCATGGATAATCGAAGCGGATGAAGGTAGCCTCCGCCAAGACGATGATCAGGTGACCTTGACGGGCAACGTCGTCGTACTCCGGCAAACCGGCGACTCTGAAGCCACCCTGAAAACCGACTCACTGACCCTGGATAACCGCCAGGGCACGGTATACACCGATCAACCGGTCACCATTACCGAACCGTTCGGCGTTACCCAGGCCAATGGCATGAAAGCCTGGATAAACGAACGCATACTGGAACTCAACTCCCGGGTGGAAGGGCAATATGAAACCATCAGGTAAGCGCACATACCGACTGCCGGTCATACTGGCCGCACTGATGCTGGCCAGCCCGGCAACCGCGTTTGATCTGGATTCCGACACCCCCATCAAGGTCAGCGCTGATTCCGCCCGCCTGGACGATACCGAAGGGACCGCCATCTACACCGGCGACGTTGAACTGGTTCAGGGGGCCACCCAGCTGAACGCAGAACGGGTGGTACTGTATCGAAGCCCCGAAGGTCTCAGCCGGATTGAGGCAAGCGGCGAACCCGCCCGATATCGCCAGCCGGCACGGGAAGGTGAAGCCATGACAGACGCCCGGGCGCGGACCATCACCTGGTCAGCGGCGGAAAACCGGCTGACGTTCGAGCGCCAGGCAGTGATTGAACAGGGCAACAATGTGTTCCGGGGCGACGTCATCCAATACGACACCGTGCGCAGGGTGGTCACTGCAGAAGGCGGCACGCCTTCGGAAGAGAGCTCTGGCCGGGTGGAAATGGTGATTCAGCCTCGCGGCTCCAGCAACCCCTCAGACGAATAGGTTACTGATGGCAGTTCTCAGGGCCAGCAACCTGGCAAAAAGCTACAAACAGAAAAAAGTGGTTCTCGATGTGTCTCTGGAAATCCGGTCCGGAGAAATCGTAGGCCTGCTCGGCCCCAACGGCGCCGGGAAAACTACCTGTTTTTACATGATTGTCGGGCTTGTACCCTCCGACCGCGGCCGAATCACCATTGACAGCCAGGACATCACACCCCTGCCCATGCATGGCCGAGCACGCAAAGGGATCGGCTACCTGCCCCAGGAAGCCTCGGTATTCCGTAAACTGACCGTGCGCGACAACATCATGGCCATACTGGAAACCCGAAAAGGCATGAAACGGCCTGAGCGGGAAGCCAAACTTGAGGAACTGCTCGAGGAATTTCACATCACCCATATCCGGGACAGCTTGGGTATGGCGCTGTCCGGTGGTGAACGGCGGCGCGTCGAAATCGCCAGAGCGCTGGCCATGGAACCTGCGTTTATTCTGCTGGATGAGCCCTTCGCCGGGGTAGACCCCATCTCGGTCAGCGACATCAAACACATCATCCGGCATTTGCGGGACAAGGGCATTGGCGTACTGATCACAGATCACAACGTGCGGGAAACCCTCGATATTTGTGAAAACGCCTACATTGTCTCCGGCGGACACATCATCGCCTCCGGCAATGCTGAAGCCATCCTGGCCAATCAGCAGGTCAAGGAAGTCTACCTGGGTGATGAGTTCCACCTGTAAGCGGAAGAAAACCCCTCGACGACCGAGGTCTGATTGTTTTGATGATCTGTAGCAAGTAAACTCGGCAAAGAACTTGCTTATACTGACAACAGTGAGCGGCAAGTAACCAGCGTATAACAATTTTTTTGCCTGACAGCAGGCAACGTCACTACCGGGACACCCTTGATTTATGGATCTTGAGCCATGGTTATGAAAGCCTCATTACAGCTTAAGATGGGCCAGAGTCTGACCATGACGCCCCAGCTGCAACAGGCCATTCGCCTGCTTCAGCTTTCCACCCTCGACCTCCAGCAGGAAATCCAGCAGGCACTGGAATCCAACCCCATGCTGGAAACCTCCGAGGATGACGATCAGTCTGACACCCCCGATACGGATGCCGACACCCGGGACGAACATAAAGACCGGGATTCCGACCACGATGAACCGGCCACCGAGGCTGCCTCTGACTGGGATGAAAACGAAAATGGCCCGGACTGGGCTTCTGAAAACGACATTCCGGATAACATCCCCGACGACCTGCCCGTAGACACCGCCTGGGACGATATCTACCAGTCTGCACCGGCGCCAGCCAGCAAAGGGGACGACGAGAACGAGTCGGATTTCGAAACCCGCAATTCACCGGCCGAGACCCTCCAGGACCACCTGGAATGGCAGCTCAACCTGACCCCCATGAGCGAGCGTGACCAGGCAATCGCCCACGCCCTGATGGACGCTGTAGACGAGCGCGGTTACCTGACCTCACCAATTGAGGAAATCCATTCCGGCCTGCAGGACGAAACCGAAGAAGACCCCCTTGAACTGGACGAGGTAGAAGCGGTCCTGCACCGGCTACAACACTTCGACCCGCCGGGCGTGTTCGCCCGGGACCTGCAGGAATGCCTGCTGATTCAGCTCAACCAGTTGCCGCCAGATACCCCCTGGCTTCGACAGGCACGCCTGGTGGTTACCCAGTTCCTGCACCTGCTGGGCAACCGGGATTACGCGCAACTGCTGCGCCGCAGCAGACTCAAAGAAGATCAGTTGCGCGAGGTTCTGGCCCTGATTACCAGCC
The DNA here is from genome assembly GCF_048595985.1 of Marinobacter sp. GH_1. Lineage (NCBI taxonomy): Bacteria > Pseudomonadati > Pseudomonadota > Gammaproteobacteria > Pseudomonadales > Marinobacteraceae > Marinobacter > Marinobacter sp. GH_1. The sequence continues at coordinate 2,932,294 of NZ_CP184460.1, forward strand.
TCAACCCTCGCCCGGGTGACGTGGTGGACCGAGCGGAGCCGGATTACGTGATACCAGACGTCATCGTCCGAAAACACGAGGGCCGGTGGCGTGTTGAGCTCAACCCGGAGATCGCCCCGAGAATTCGGGTCAACGCCAGCTATGCATCGCTGATCCGTCGCGCCGATAGCAGTGCTGATAACACCTACCTGCGGGATCAACTGCAGGAGGCCAAGTGGTTCATTAAAAGCCTGCAAAGCCGCAATGAAACGCTACTGAAAGTCGCCACCCGGATTGTTGAGCACCAACAGGGTTTCCTGGACCAGGGGGAGGAAGCGATGAAGCCGCTGATCCTCTCGGATATCGCCCAGGCCGTGGAAATGCACGAATCCACCATTTCACGGGTCACCACGCAAAAGTATATGCACACACCCCGCGGCATTTTCGAGCTGAAGTACTTTTTCTCCAGCCACGTCAGTACCGCTGAGGGCGGAGAATGTTCCTCCACTGCTATTCGTGCGATGATCAAGAAACTGATTTCAGAAGAAACTCCGAAAAAGCCGTTGAGCGATAGCAAGATTGCAGCCATGCTTGGAGATCAGGGCATCAATGTGGCCCGGCGCACCGTTGCCAAATACCGGGAGGCCATGCACATCCCTCCTTCAAACGAGCGCAAACGACTGGTTTAATGTTTTTGCCGGTGCACGAAGCACCGGACACGCAGCCCGGTGGCAACACCGGCATGATGACAACAGGAGACGCCTATGCAACTCAACATTTCAGGCCATCACGTAGAACTGACCCCTGCATTGAAGGATTACGTCAACACCAAGTTCGAGAAGCTGGAGCGTCACTTTGACCACATCAGTAACTGTCAGGTGACGCTGGAAGTTGAGAAGGTACGTCAGATGGCTGAAGCCACCCTGCATGTCATCGGTGGCGATATCCATGCAAAGGCAGAGAGTGAGGATATGTACGCCGCGATTGATTCGCTGGTGGACAAGCTGGACCGCCAGATCCTCAAGCACAAAGAAAAGAATGTAGACCGGATGCACGGCAACGGCTGAGCGCGCTCATAGCGCCACCGTACCGGGTGTTTCAATGATACGAGCTGCGGCGGGGCATACCGGCCGCAGCCTTTTTTTTACGGAATCACAGTCGATCCATGAGCGATACATCCCTGACCATCGACAACATTCTGGCTCCCGAACTGACGCTGTGCAGGGTGCCAGCCTCCAGTAAAAAGCGGGTACTGGAAACCATCGCAGAGCATATTCATCATCAGGATGAAATCCTCAGCGACACCGAGATTTTCAGCAATCTGGTTTCTCGCGAGCGGCTTGGCAGCACCGGTATCGGCCAGGGTATTGCCATACCCCATTGCCGGCTGGAGGGGCTGGACCGTGTGATCGGCGTGCTGATGACACTGGAAGAGAGCATCGACTTCGATGCTATCGACAATCAGCCGGTCGACCTGGTGTTTGCCTTGATCGTGCCCAAAGAAGCCACCAGTGAACATCTGGAGTTGCTAAGCCAGTTGGCCGAGAAATTCAACGACAACGGGTTCTGTGAACAGCTTCGCCAGTGCCAGGATGCAGCATCCCTTTACCAGCGCATGACCGCGGCATCCTGATAAGCAGTAGCACCAACAGAAGCAGGCAGGAGCGTCCATCATGAAACTGATCATCGTCAGTGGCCGATCCGGGTCCGGTAAGAGTACCGCGTTGCATGTGCTCGAAGATCTGGGTTTTTATTGCATTGACAACCTTCCCATCGGACTGCTGTTCCCGCTGACCCGGGAAGCGGCACAACAGGAAGCGCCGGGGCGGCTCCGGAAAATGGCCGTCAGCATCGACGCCCGCAACCTGTCTGCCGAACTGGCCAACTTCGAACAGATCTATCGCCAGCTTCGCGATGCGGGAGTCGTTGTCGAGATTATCTTTCTGGATGCCGATGAACAGTCCCTGCTGCAGCGGTTCCACGCCACACGCCGAAAGCACCCGCTGAGCGATGACCGTACCTCCCTCCGAGAAGCCATCACCAACGAAAAGGCACTGTTGGAACCGCTGTCAAAACTGGCAGACCTTTACATCAACACCACCGGCATGTCGATGTATGAACTGCGCGACATGGTCAAACAGCGAGTGGTCGGTCGCAAGGATCAGGAGCTTGCACTGCTGTTCCAGTCATTCGGTTTCAAGCATGGCGTACCGGTCGATTCCGATTACGTTTTCGATGTGCGCTGCCTGCCCAATCCATACTGGGATACCAGCCTGCGCAAATACGTCGGTACCGATCAGCCGGTTATCGAGTTTCTCGAGCGGGAACCTCTCACCGGGCAAATGGTGGACGACCTGATCCGCTTCCTGGATACCTGGCTACCCTCGTTCGCCGACAGCAACCGCAGCTACATGACCATTTCTATTGGCTGTACCGGTGGCCAGCACCGTTCCGTCTATGTCTGCGAGCAACTGGGCCAGCACTTCCGCACCCGATACAACAACGTGCAGGTTCGTCATACTGAACTTCCCCACCTCCAGGCCCGAGGGGAGATCTGATCCAACATGATCTGCCGCCCCGTCACCATCATCAATAAACTGGGCTTGCATGCCCGCGCCACCGCCAAGCTTGTGGCCACCGCCTCCGGCTTTGACAGCCAGGTACGAATCCGCGGCAAGGGCCGGGACGTGGATGCCAAGAACATCATGCAGGTGATGATGCTGGCTGCCAGCCAGGGTACTGATATTGAACTGGTCGCCGACGGCCCTGATGAGCAGGAAGCCATCGAGGCACTCGTAGAACTGATCGGTGATTATTTCGGCGAGGGGGGTTGAGCACACCCTGGTTCGTCATTCACCTACAATCCTTTCTCACCTGACGGCGCTAACTCCGCTATAATGCGACAGTTTTCTGATTGCAGGTGGTTCCATGACCGATATTCTGGAAAAAAGTCAGGCCCGCCAGCGCCTTCGCTCCCTCAGTGAGGCCCTGGACAGTGGTGCGCTCAAACAGGTTGCCCGCATCCTCAATGGCGGCCTGAGCCCCAGCGATATCGCACACCTGCTGGAATCTTCCCCTCCCCGCCAACGCGCCCTGCTGTGGAACCTGGTCGATAAACAACTGGAAGGGGAAGTACTCCAATATCTCGGTGACGACATCCGGGCCTACTTCCTGAGCCAGCTGAACGCCCAGGAACTTGCAGATATCATTGAGGATTTTGAATCCGACGACCTGGCCGACCTGCTCCAGCAGCTGCCAGACACGGTGATCCAGGAGGTCCTGGACACCATGGACGAGCAAGACCGGCAGCGGGTAGAGGAAGTACTCTCCTACCCCGAGGACACTGCCGGCGGCCTGATGAATACGGACACCATTACGGTGCGCCCGGATATCAGTATTGACGTGGTACTGCGGTACCTGCGCCGCCACCGCAACCTTCCCCCCATGACCGACAGCCTGATTGTAGTCAGCCGGCGGGACGAATTCATTGGCATGCTGCCCATCACCCGAATGCTGGTGTCCAACCCCGCATCCACGGTTCGTGAGGTGATGGACACTGACATCGAGCCGATTCCGGTGACACTGTCCGACACCAAGGTCGCCACCCTCTTCGAGCGCTACGACCTGATTTCTGCTCCGGTGGTGGGTGACGACAACAAGCTCCTGGGCCGGATCACCATCGATGACGTGGTCGACGTTATCCGGGAAGATGCGGATCACTCGCTGATGAGTATGGCCGGTCTGGACGAAGACGAAGACACGTTCGCACCAGTGCTCAAAACCACGCGGCGGCGGGCGGTGTGGCTTGGCATTAATCTGATTACCGCGTTCACCGCCTCCGCCGTTATCGGACTGTTTGAAGAAACCATCGCGAAAGTGGTAGCACTGGCAGTTCTGATGCCCATCGTAGCCAGTATGGGCGGCATCGCCGGTAGCCAGACTCTCACTCTGGTCATCCGCGGCATGGCGGTCGGGCAGATCAGCGGGGCAAATGTCGGTTGGCTATTGAATCGCGAGTTCCTGTCCAGCGTTCTCAATGGCTTGCTATGGGCGCTTGTTGTCGCTGTCGCTGCCATATTGTGGTTCCAGGACTGGCTGATCGGGGCAATTATCGCTGCAGCATTGATCATCAACCTGGTAGCCGCTGCCTTGGTGGGCACCGTGTTACCGCTGTTCCTGAAGTCCCGAAACATAGACCCTGCCTTGGCTGGCAGCGTCATCCTGACAACCGTTACCGACGTTGTCGGTTTCATGGCCTTTCTGGGACTGGCCACGATTTTCTACGCTTGAGGAGCCAACCATGAGTCAATCCGACAACCACCCGCACCACGAGGAGCTCGAGGAAGATTTCGGCCCGAGCAAATCCCAGATCAAGCGGGAAATGCATGCGCTCCAGGACCTGGGTAAACAGATGCTGGATCTCAATGACGAGCAATTGGCGTCACTGGACATCAGCGACACCCTGAAGGCTGCCATCGTGGAATCACGGCGCATTAATCAGCGCGAAGCACGCCGCAGACATTTGCAATACATTGGCAAGATCATCCGCCAGGAGGATGACCCGGAGGCACTGGCTCGTGCCATTGGTGCATTCAATGCCGGCAGTGAGGAGCACACCCGCCGGCATCACCTGGCCGAGCGCTGGCGCGACAGGATGATCTCCGAAGGCGACAAGGTGGTGGGGGAGTTTATCGATTATTGCCCGGCGGCAGACGTGCAGCACCTGCGCAACCTGGTTCGCAATGCCCGCAAGGAAGTGGAGAAACAGAAAAACACCGGCCAGGCCCGTAAACTGTTCCGGGCCCTCCGGGAGTGGATTGATGACGCAGAGCAGTAAAGCAAACGGCTAACCGGAGCTCTACGTTAAAGGCGGCGGTGCTCCCAGACCGGCATTCTGGCCCGAACCTGGTTCAGTTTTTCCATGTCCAGGTCTGCCACAACCAGGCCAGGGCCCTCATCCAGTTCCGTCACCACCCTGCCCCAGGGGTCACAGATCAAACTGTGGCCATAAGTCTTGCGGCGCTCACTGTTTTGCCCCCCTTGGCCGGGGGCGACCACCCAAACCTGGTTCTCGATGGCCCTGGCTCGAATCAGTGGGTGCCAATGGGCGTCTCCAGTTTGCCAGGTAAAGGCGCTGGGCAGGCACACCCACTCGGCACCCTGTTCCCGCAGCGCCCTGAACAGTTCAGGAAACCGCAAGTCGTAGCACACTGCCATCCCCAGCCGGCCGGCGGGAGTGTCCACGGTAACCACCTGGTCACCTGGCTCGAAGGTATCCGACTCCCGGTATTGGCCATGGGAATCCTCGACCATGGCGTCAAACAGGTGAATTTTGTCGTAACGGGCAACTTCCTCGCCCTGATCGTTGTAAACAATGCAGCTTGCACGCACCCTGTCGGGAACATCAGAACCATCGGGTCGTGTTGCCAGAGGCATGGAACCACCTACAATCCATAGCCCCAGCCTCTCGGCCTGTTCTGAAAGAAAGCGCCGGATCACCGATTCACCGCCACTTTCCTGCCGACCACACTCCCGCATCTGAGCGGTGGCCAGAACCGCAAAATTCTCAGGTAATACTGCCACTTTCGCGCCTTGGGCGGCAGCATCACGCAACAGCGCCTCGGCCTCGGCCAGGTTACCGGCCAGGTTGTGACTGCTGACCATCTGAATCGCTGCAACTTGGGTCATGCTCCGACTCCTCTACTCACCCGTATCGAAAACCCGGCGTAGCTCCACTTTGGGCTCGCTCCAGTTACCGGTGACACTGTAAGTGGCGCTGGTCAACTTGCTTAATGGGTCACCCAGAATTTTGTCCAGTACAAAGAGTGCGCCGCCAATGGGGGCGCTCGCTCCCATCAGTATGGCAGCCAGGGGCAGGTTCTGGGTAACCGGAAGCACCAGCACCAACCGCATATCCAGGCTCTCATCGGCCATATTGGTGGATCCACTCATCTTGAAAGCCCCGGAAGGCCCCACCAGTTGCAGTTCTGGGTCGAGGGTAACCAGACCGTTTACGATGACAGCCTTGCCGGAAATGGCGTCAAACGCAATACCCCGCTCATAAAGATCCGAGAAGTCCAGGCGCAGCCGGCGCCAGAGCGTGTCGGTGTTGAGCAGGTTGAAAATTCTGAACAACTGGGCTGAGCCACTTTGCTCCAAAATGACGCCGTCATCCAGGCGGACACTGACCTGGCCACTGAGCTGCTTCAGGGCAAATTCATCCGGTCGGCCGGGCCAGTCCAGATCCAGGTCAACCTGGGTCTGCTCATTATTCATTGGAATCGGCGCACCGGTCAGCGCCTCCAGTTCCCGGAGGCGGCCGCCTGAGAGGGTTCCGACAAATCGGCTGGTTTCGCGATCATCAACCACACTCCAACTCATCCTGCCGGTGAGCGCCAGCGTCTCCAATTGCCCTTCAATTTCCTCGATGTTCAGGCGGAACGGCTGCGGCCGCATGGCGAACTGCCAGCGGCCGGCAGACTCATCGCCCAGTCTGAGGTCCGAGATGGTCACATCAATATCGGGCCAGCTCCCCACGTCCAGAGCTCGAAACGCTTCCAGTTGCTCCTCCAGGGTCAATAACTGCCGGTCCTCCTGGTCTTCACCCCCGGTATCTGAGCGCATCAGACTGAGTCGTTGCAGATCGGCTTCGATCGTTCCCTGCGTGGGCACCATCACCCTGCCCTGAACCCGATCAGATTCCGTGTTGAACACCCAACGATCTCCCAGATCCAGTGCATCGATCTGGATATTCCTGAGACTGTGCCCCGCCAGGTTCAGTTCACTGAGTCCCAGCTCAAAGCCCGACGATTTCCACAGCAGATCAAAGGCCAACCGGTCCTGCCAGTCCCCCGTCACACGGACACCCTCATTTTCCGTAGGGTCTATCAATGCCTGCAACCGGGCCTGATCCGACTCTCCCTTACCCAAAGGCTGCGGCCAGTCCAGTGCCAGGCCTTGAAAATCGGAGGATACCGTTATCCGGGAAGCGCGCTCATCCGACACGCTCAGCTGTGCCGAATAATCCAGGCTGCCCGACATCCCGAGTGCGGAGCCCTCCGGCAACCCGAACTGATGCAAAAACGACGGCAATGGAACCCGGCCGGTCTGGCGAATAGACAAGGCTGCGCCCTTACCTGCCGGGCCCTGTTCTGATTGTTCAAACTCAACAGTCACCGGTTGCCCGAAGAACTCCGCCAGAAGAGGCTCTCCGGAAAATCCCCGAAGGGTATCGTAGCGGACCTCGCCCTCGATTCCTGCCCAGACCAATCCCGCTGCCGGGTAGGAGATCCTGGCTCCGGAGGTTGCCACCCGTGCGTTCACCGCTGTCTGCTCACCAGCCCCCAGTGGCAGATCAATATTCAGGGCTAACCGGTAGAGCCCCTGATAATCCAGCTCTGTGGCGGCCATTCCGGCCATGTCGCCAAGCGGTGTCTCGGTCATCCAGAACGGCACGCTCTCACCTGGCACATCGGCTTGTGCATCAACCCTTACGCGAGTCGGCCCCTCGCCATCTCCCGGCACAACCCTTACGACGCCCGAGCGCAGTTCCAGCCCGCCTGTCAGGGCCTGTTCCAGAGTGACCAGAGTGCCTGCATTCTGAACCTCAACCCGGCCACGGGCGCTCTGCACTTCCGGCCAACGTTCGTCGTAACGGACAACACCACGGTCGAACTCATACCACATGGATGAGACAAACGATCCCCGGGGTGCCTCGGAATCGATCCGGCCGTGACCGTAATACTCACCGGCGGTGATATCGGCTTCGATAACGGCGGTGGTTAACCACTGATAGAGCCCCGGGTCCACCACCTTGGCCGGGACAAAATCTGCGAGCATGGACGCATCGCCGTTCTCAACGCCAACGCGCAAGCCCAGGTTGTCTTCGCCAAACCGATCCAGCCTTAAATCAAACGCACCGGTGAGCGTTGTACGGTCGGCGTAGGTAAATCGCAGATCGTCGGCAAATACACGGGTTATCGGGCCGGCCAGCTCCCAGGATACGGTGCCAGCCATCGAATCCAGCGGCCAGCCAGCATCATAGAGTTTTGGGAAACCCAGGTAGGCGGGCCCGGTGGTATCGAGGGTTACATGGCCCGAACGGGCCGTCATCAGGATATGGCCATCAAGCCCACGGGCGGCCGGCGCCCCTTGCGCCGCCTCAACCGACACCTGCCGCAATCGACCGGACAGCTGGAAACCGGCCGGATCTTCCGGCAGCGTCAGGATCACGTCGTCAAGGTAGCCGGATGGCCGGTATTGCTCCAGTGCGTGATTGGCCACGGCCGGAAGCAGGGGAAGGTTCTGCACAAGCCGCCGGATCGGCGCCAGCGGCACGCCATCGGCAATCAGGATATTACCTCCGGAATCGGGCTCAAGGCGCAATCCAAAGGGTTGGACATCGTGGTCCAGCCACTGCCACTGTAGTTGCTGGAGCTGTAAGGGACCATCCCGGCGCCAGCCAAAACGAGCCTGGATACTCTCCAGCGGAGCCAGCGACTCCATATTGACCCCGAGCTGTAAATAGGGCGTTTGCACGATCCCCTGAACCTGCTCCAGCTCACCGCTTTCAAAGGTCAGCCAGGCACGACCGCCCAGATCAGCCCCCTCTACACGAAGACCGCGCCAACTAAGATCGTCCACCAGACCATCAAACAGGCGCCCGGAATCGACATCCACATACAACTGGCCGGTAAACTCGCCCCGGAAAAAGTGCTGCCCCACAAGGGCAAAACTGGCGAGCTGGGTCGTGGTTCCTGGCTGCATGGCCCTGCCCGAGGCCTGAAACAAACCACGGCGGTAGACCAGGTCCAGCTGGGGAATATCGAAATGCCGGGTATTGCCTGAACCATCATCAATGCCAAGGCTGATCCGGGTCATGGTCAGCCGCGGATCAGAAAGCCAGCGCCCGGCCAGCCTGAGCCAGGTTTGCAGGTCCTGGCCACCGGGGCGGGTCAGGTCGGTCAGCTCATCCGGCGGCTCGAGCAGGTCCAGGCCGGACTGCCGGGCCAGGCTCAGGGTTAAGCCATCGGCCTCAAAGTCCTCGAACACCAAACGAAATCGCAGTACCGACGACAGAAAATCCAGACGCAGACGCAAGTGCTCAAGCTCGGCAATGGCTTGGCCGGTTTCCGGGTGGTGAACGGTCAGATCAGTAGCGGTTACTGACGGGTCAAGCCAGTGCCAGCGGGAGGAAAGACGACCAATCCGGACATCCAGCCCGGTTCGATCAGAGAGTTGCTCAGAGAGATCGCCAGTGAAACGGTCGATATTGCTGGTCAGCTGCCTCCCCACTCCAACGTACAGGGCAAACACCACCAGTAAGGCGAAAATCAACCACCAGACTCCGTTTGCCAGGTGCTCCAGTAACTGCGCCAGCTTGCCGGCGCCCCGGCGATGCTGCTGAGCTTGCTCCTGTTCACGGCCTTGCATCGTAATCGATACTCCTTCGACAGCCCGGTTCAGCGGGCGTCAGAGCAGGACCACATCGTACTGTTCCTGACTGTAGAAGGGTTCTACCTGGAAGCGTATGGTCTTACTGATAAAGGTCTCGAGGTCTGCGACATTGTCGGATTCCTCGTCGAGCAGACGATCAACCACTTTCTGTGACGCCATCACCAGATAGTTCTCAGCTTCATAGGCCCGGTTCACCCGGAGAATCTCGCGGAAAATCTCATAGCAGACGGTCTCTGCCGTTTTCAGGAAGCCCCGTCCATCGCAGATCGGGCAAGGCTCGCACAGCACCTGCCCAAGGCTTTCTGTGGTGCGTTTTCGGGTCATCTCCACCAGGCCAAGTTCCGAGACACCGGTGATCTTGGTTTTGGCATGATCCCGCTCGAGCATCTTCTCCAGCATCCTGTGTACCTGGCGCTGGTGCTCCGGGTCGTCCATATCGATAAAGTCTATGATGATGATACCACCGAGGTTTCTGAGCCTCAGCTGCCGGCTGATGGCACGGGCGGCCTCCAGGTTGGTCTTGAAGATGGTTTCTTCCAGATTCCGGTGGCCGACAAACGCGCCGGTATTGATATCAATGGTGGTCATCGCTTCGGTCTGGTCGATGATGACGTAACCACCCGATTTCAGCTGCACCTTGCGGCTAAGGGCCTTCTGGATCTCATCCTCGACCGAATACAGATCAAAAATCGGCCGCTCACCGGGATAGTATTCAACCTTGTCGGCGAATTCCGTGACGAACTCCTGCACAAACTCTATTACCCGCTGGTAGCTTTCCCGGCTGTCGATGCGCACTTTTTCTGTCTGCGGCCGGATTAGATCCCGAATGGTGCGAATGAACAATGGCAGGTCCTGGTAGACCACGGACGGTGCGGGCGCGCTACCAATCCGATCCTGTATGGACTGGCTAAGCCGATGCAGGTAGGCCATATCGGCGATCAGGTCTTCAGCCGCCGCCGCTTCCGCTGCCGTGCGGATAATATAGCCACCCTGAACGTCGTCGCTCTGTTCAGCCGCCTCTTCAATCAGGGTCTTCAGCCGGGTGCGCTCGTTGTCGTCCTCAATCCGCTGGGAAATACCAATATGGCTGACCCCCGGCATAAACACCAGGTACCGGGAAGGAATAGAAAGCTGGGTCGTCAACCTGGCTCCCTTGGTGCCGATGGGGTCCTTGGTGACCTGAACCACGAGCGATTGCCCCTCACGCAACAGGGTGCGGATATCCGGCACGGTTTTCGGGCCATCCGAAGGCTCCTCCGGCCCGGACTGACTGCAGGCAACATCCGAGGCGTGTATGAATGCGGCCCGCTCCAGGCCAATATCCACAAACGCCGCTTCCATGCCCGGCAACACTCGAACCACCTTACCCTTGTAGATATTGCCAACAATACCCTTGCGGCTGGTCCGCTCGATGTAAGCTTCCTGAAGCATGCCGTTTTCGACCAACGCCACCCGGGTTTCCACCGGCGTAACGTTGATGAGAATTTCTTCGCTCATGTTTGGCTCTCCTTACAACTCGGCCAGTTCTGCCAGACCGGAAAACCGGCCTCTGCCAACAACCCGGCGGTTTCCAGGAGGGGCAAACCCACCACCGCGCTATAGCTGCCCTGCAATTCCTGGACAAAGATACCACCCAGGCCCTGAATGCCGTAGCTACCGGCCTTATCCATGGGCTCGCCACTATCAACATAGGCCCGGATCTCGGCCTCGGAAAGGCTTCGAAAGGTCACGTTGGTGACCGACAGGTGCGATTGGCAGACCTCTCCCCGCGCCAGCGCCACCGCCGTCATCACCTGGTGTTGCTGGCCAGACAACCGGGCCAGTGTGGCTTTTGCCTCTGCCGCATCGACCGGTTTCCCCAGAATCTTACCTTGCAAGACCACCGAGGTATCCGAGCCCAGAACCAGTGCGTCAAGATTCTCACCGGCCACTCTTAACGCCTTCTCACGAGCCAGGCGTTCCACATAATGCTCCGCCGACTCACCCTCGGCCACGGTTTCATCAATATCCGCGGGCTGCACCTGGAACGTCAGCCCGATTTGCTGTAGCAGCTCAGCCCGGCGAGGAGAGGCGGATGCAAGAATCAGTGTCTTCATGGTGCTAGCCCAGCTTCCGGTTCAGGCGGTCCAGCAGGCCACTGACAAAGGGCCAGGCGACCGCACTGGTTAATGCTGGCCACAGGTAACTGAACCCCGCCGTATCGGCGCCCAGCAGTTGTTTGATGAAGTGCACCAGCATCTGGTTGATGCCCAACAACAGGAAGACCATAAGGCATTGTTGCGGTAGCGGGTACATTCTCAAGCGCTGATGGATGGTCAGCACCAGGAAAGCAATGAGTGCCATACCCAGCGCATTGGTGCCCAGGGGGGTGGCCTCAAGCACATCCAGTAATAGCCCGAGACACCAGGCCATCAGAATCCCAAACTGCGCCGGTGCACGGAAGGTCCAGTAAAAAACCACCAAACCCAGCCATTCCGGACGGAATTCAAACCAGCCTACCGGGAACAGGGATATACTCAACACCAGCGCAAGCACAACGGTCACGAAAAACAGCGGGTAGCTAATGACCGACAGCATCAGTTGGCCTCCTCTTCCGTGGTCTGCGGTTCCGCAGACTCGCGGCGCTCCCGGGACTCAGGCTGAAACACCACCAGCACAAGCCGGCTCTGGTTCAGTCTGGCCATGGGCCTGGCCCGAATCGTCACGAAGGGTTCCCCTGGTTCCTTGGTGATCTGGCTGACCTCAGCCACCGGATAGCCCCGGGGGAAACGGCCACCAAGGCCGGAGCTGACCAGGGTATCGCCTTCCCGTATATCGGCAGTATCCGGCACATGCACCAGATCCAGCTGATTGACTTCACCATTGCCCAATAACACCGAACGCAAGCCATTTCTGACCACTTCTACGGGCACCGCATGGCTACTGTCCGACACCAGCAACACACGGGAGGTGAACTGGCTGGTCTGCACTATCTGCCCCATCAAACCTTCGGCATCCAGTACAGCCTGCCCGGTGGTCACACCGTCGCTATGGCCTTTGTTGATGATGATCTCGTGGGAAAACGGATCGGGCGAGACACCCACCACTTCGCCCACGATCACCCGGTCATCCAACACTTCAGAGGAGTTAAGCAGCCGGCGCAACTCGTTATTCTCTGACGCCAACGCCGCATATTTCAGCGCACGCCGCTCGAGTATCAGCATTCGGGCCTTGAGTTCTTCGTTTTCACTCTGGAGGTCTTCACGGCTGACAAAGAGCCCGGAGAACCAGTCACTGAATCGGTAGGGGGCATTACCCAGCCAGTATACCGGAGCCAGGCCGGTGGCGAGAGTACTGCGAACAGGTGTGAGCTTGTCAAAACGGGCATCGGCAGCGATCAACGCTGCCGATACCAGAATCACAAGAAAGAGTCTGAAGCCGGGTACCGGCCCCTGGACAAAGATGGTTTTAATGGCTTAGCCCTCCCACGGGATTAACCCTCCTGGGAGAACATTCCGATGCCACCGCGATCAATGACTTCCAGCGCCTTGCCGCCACCACGGGCAACACAGGTCAGGGGGTCTTCGGCGATGATCACCGGCAGACCGGTTTCTTCACTGATAAGTTTGTCGAGGCCTCGCAGAAGTGCACCACCACCGGTAAGCACGATTCCGCGCTCAGCGATATCAGACGCCAGCTCAGGTGGAGACTGCTCAAGCGCGCTTTTGACGGTTTGCACGATCTGGGCAAGTGATTCCTGCAACGCGTCGAGAATCTCTTCGCTGTTCAGGGTGAACGCACGGGGCACACCTTCTGCCAGGTTGCGACCACGCACATCAATCTCGCGGATATCCAGGCCTTCATAGGCGCAACCGATTTCATGTTTGATCCGCTCGGCGGTGGAATCGCCGATCAGGCTGCCATAGTTGCGGCGCACATAGGTAACGATGGCTTCGTCGAACTTGTCGCCGCCAACCCGCACCGATTCAGCGTAAACGATGCCGTTCAGGGAAATAATGGCGATTTCCGTAGTCCCACCACCGATATCGACAATCATGGAGCCGCTGGCTTCTTCAACCGGCAGGCCTGCACCAATGGCCGCGGCCATGGGCTCTTCAATCAGGAACACTTCACGAGCACCCGCGCCCAGGGCAGACTCACGGATGGCCTTGCGCTCCACCTGTGTGGACTTGCTGGGCACACACACCAGCACGCGAGGACTGGGAGTAATAAAACTGTTTTCGTGCACTTTATGAATGAAGTGCTGGAGCATTTTTTCGGTAACAACGAAATCCGCAATCACACCGTCTTTCATTGGGCGGATGGCGGTTATGTTGCCGGGGGTACGGCCGAGCATGCGCTTGGCTTCGGAACCCACAGCAGCCACCATTTTCTGGGAGCCGCTGGTGCGGATGGCAACAACGGAGGGTTCGTTGAGTACGATTCCGCGTTCACGCACGTAGATTAGGGTGTTGGCGGTGCCCAGGTCGATGGACAGGTCGCTTGAGAAGATGCCTCGGAGTCTTTTGATTAACATTCGTGTTGTTTCAACCTGAGAGTTGCGGTTGCGGATGTAGAAGAATCACGCAACTTTAGCAGTGAGGCCATTCTCAGGCAAGGCAACATCAGGGCTCTCAGCTTACCATTCTCACATTTTCGGTACTGTTTCGGGGCCAATCTTGGTTGTGATTCTGCTAATATGTCGGGCTTGTTTTCTCTGGGTGCAAGGATGCCTTGGGGAGGGGCTTTCCAAAAAACGCTCCTTTGGCACATCCCTGTGGCGCTTCGGCTCCGCCATCCATGGCTCCGCAGATTTTTGGAAAGCCCCTCCCCAAGGCATCCCCGGACAGCTGAAAAGCGCCAAAATCAGCCAGTTAGAGTCGTTCGGGCTCTTTAGGATTAAATTGTTTTCACACACGCTTTAATGGAGGCAACGTGAGCATTTCCCGCGAGGACATCGAGAAAGTTGCCGTGCTCGCCCGCATCAAGGTGGACGGCGAGCAGGTTTCGGCTCTGGAGAAGGATCTGGGCAATATCCTGGATCTGGTGGATCAGTTGAGTGCAGCGGATACCGATTCCGTGGAGCCGATGGCGCATCCACTGGATGCCGTACAGAAGCTGCGGCCGGATGTGGTTACCGAGACCAATCAGCGGGAGGCGTTTCAGGCAATTGCGCCGGCGACCGAGGATGGGTTGTACCTGGTACCCAAGGTCATTGAGTGAGTTTTCGGGCCACTGACATTTCCGTGTAACCGGCAGGTTGTCTGACGATCACATATTTCGGGATTGATGATGCATAACAAATCCGTAGCAGAACTTTCCAGGGAACTGGAGAGCGGCAAGATTTCCAGTGTGGAGCTGACTCAGCAGTTCCTCGACCGTCTGAAACATGAAGACGGCAAGTACAACAGCTTTATTACCATCTCCGACGAGCATGCATTGGCCGAGGCGAAAGCGGCGGATGAGATGCGGGCGGCGGGTAAGGCCACGGTGTGGACCGGGGTGCCCTTTGCTCACAAGGATATTTTCTGTACTAACGGCATTCGCACTACCTGCGGCTCAAGGATGCTGGAGAACTTTGTGCCACCCTACGACGCCACAGTGACGGCGAACTTCAAGGCGGCCGGCGCAGTGTGTCTGGGCAAGACCAATATGGATGAGTTCGCCATGGGCTCGTCTAACGAGTCCAGTTTCTACGGCGCGGTAACCAACCCCTGGGGCCTGGCCAGCGGTGACAAGCGGGTGCCGGGTGGTTCTTCCGGTGGTTCTGCCGCTGCCGTGGCGGCGCGGCTGGTGCCGGCGGCGACGGGTACGGATACCGGTGGTTCTATCCGCCAGCCGGCGGCCCTGTGCGGCATTACTGGCCTGAAGCCGACTTACGGCCGGGTGTCTCGCTATGGAATGATTGCCTTTGCTTCCTCTCTGGACCAGGGCGGGCCGATGGCGCGCACCGCCGAAGATGCGGCGCTGATGTTGAATGTGATGGCGGGGCACGATCCGAAGGATTCCACCGGCATCGACCGGGAAGTTCCGGATTACACCGCTACCCTGAACGAGCCGCTGAAAGGCCTGAAGATTGGCCTGCCGAAGGAATACTTCAGCGACCAGCTGTCTCCGGCCATGGAAGCGCAGGTTCGCAACGCGATTCGCGAGTATGAAAAGCTGGGCGCGACGGTAAAAGAAGTGTCACTGCCCAACGCGAGGCTGGCCATTGCTGCTTATTATGTGATCGCTCCGGCGGAGGCTTCTGCCAACCTGTCCCGGTTTGACGGTGTGCGTTATGGCTACCGCTGCGACGATCCGAAAGACCTGATGGATATGTACACCCGCACCCGGGCGGAAGGTTTCGGGAATGAGGTGAAGCGCCGGATTCTGGTGGGGACCTACGCCCTGTCCGCTGGTTACTTTGATGCCTATTACCTGAAGGCCCAGAAGGTTCGCCGTCTGATCCAGCAGGACTTCATCAATGCGTTTAAGGAAGTGGACGTGCTGATGAGCCCGGTGTCTCCGACACCTGCGTTCAGGCAGGGCGAGAAGAACACCGACCCGGTGTCCATGTACCTGGAAGACGTGTTCACCATCGCCATCAACCTGGCAGGCATTCCGGCCATGTCGGTTCCGGCGGGGTTTGTCGACGGCTTACCGGTGGGGCTGCAGATCATCGGGGATTACTTCTCTGAGGCCCGTTTGCTGAATGCTGCCCATCAGTTCCAGCAGGTGACCGACTGGCACCAGCGTGAACCCCAATAAGCCCGGATTAGGAGACGAACACATGCAGTGGGATATCGTGATCGGGCTGGAAATTCACGTTCAGCTCGCCACCCAGACCAAGATTTTCTCCGGCTCCAGCACCGCCTATGGTGCCGAGCCCAACACCCAGGCCAACGCCGTTGACCTGGCCATGCCCGGTACCCTGCCGGTACCCAATGAACAGGCCTTCCGTTATGCGGTGATGTTCGGCCTGGCCACCAACGCCGAAATCGGCCGCCGCTCGGTCTTCGAGCGCAAAAACTACTTCTACCCGGATCTGCCAAAGGGCTACCAGACCACCCAGCTGGCCCAGCCGATTGTCGGCCCCGGCTATGTGGACATCGACCTGGCCGACGGCAGCACCAAAAGGGTACGCATTCACCACGCGCACCTGGAAGAAGACGCCGGTAAATCCCTGCACGAGGATTACCACGGCATGTCCGGCATTGACCTGAACCGGGCCGGCACGCCGCTGATCGAGGTGGTGACAGAGCCTGACATGAACAGCGCCGACGAAGCCGTAGCCTTCGCCAAGAAGCTCCATAGCCTGGTGACTTCGCTGGGGATCTGTGATGGCGATATGTCTCAGGGCTCCATGCGCTTTGATGTGAACATCTCCCTGAAGCCGAAAGGCTCTGACACCCTGGGCACCCGCACGGAAACCAAGAACCTGAACTCCTTCCGGTTCATGGAGCAGGCCATCGCCCATGAAGTAGAGCGGCAGATGGATATCCTGGAGGATGGCGGCCGCATTGTGCAGGAAACCCGCCTGTACAATGGCGACCGGGACGAGTCCCGGTCCATGCGCACCAAGGAAGAAGCCAACGACTACCGCTACTTCCCCTGCCCTGACCTGTTGCCGGTGGAAATCGATGACGCCTTCATCGAAGACGCCCGCGCCCGCCTGCCGGAACTGCCCGATGCCCGCAAGGCCCGCTTCAAGGAGCAATACGGTCTGAACGACTACGACGCCGGCGTGCTGTCTGGCGACGCCAAGCTGTCTGCGTTCTTCGAAGAAACCGTGGAGCACGGCAAAGACGCCAAGCTGGCAGCCAACTGGATTCAGGGCGAATTCTCCGCCCGCCTGAATGCCGACGAGAAATCCGTGGCCGAAGCTCCGATTTCAGGCGCACAACTGGGCGCACTGGTCACCCGCATTGCCGACAACACGGTTTCCTCTGCCGGGGCGAAGAAGGTCTTTGAAGCCTTGTGGTCAGGCGAGAACCATGACGTGGATGCGATCATCGACGCCAAGGGGCTGAAGCAGGTCTCCGACACCGGCGCCCTGGAAGCCATGGTCGACGAGGTGCTGGCGGGCATGCCGGATCAGGTGGCCCAGTACCAGGGCGAGGAAGATCCTAAGAAGCGCAAGAAGATGCTTGGCGGTTTCATGGGGCCTTTGATGAAAGCGTCCAAGGGCCAAGGCAACCCCAAACTGTTCAACGAGATTCTTGTTCGCAAGCTTGGTGGTTAAGTTTTGGCTTTGGTGTGGGCCGTTTTGTTTCGGCCCTAGCCTGTTGAGTTTGGGGAGGGGTCGGTTTATTTATGACTACCCCACCGCATGTTGGATCGAGGGCTTGGCGAGGGACTTCTCCCAAAAATCTGGAGCGCCAGGGAAGGCGCGACGAAGCCCTACAGGGACGTATTCACGGGCGTTTTTTGGGAGAAGTCCCTCGTCAAGCCCCAGCCACCAACATCCAGCAGGCTAGGGCCGAAGCCCAAAAACCGCGACAGAAGTCAGACCAAACGAGCCCAAAGGTCATGTTCGTCGGCGTGCTCCACAACAGCCTGCACAATCTGGCCAGGGACCAGGTCGGTTTCGTCGTTCAGGTAAACCATGCCATCAATCTCCGGCGCATCCGCCTTCGAACGACCAATCGCACCCTCTTCATCAACCTCGTCGATGAGCACGTCAATCGTCCTGCCGATTTTCGCCTGCAATCGGGCAGCTGAAATCTCCGCTTGCTTCGCCATAAAGCGGGCCAGCCGCTCTTCCTTGACCTCTTCCGGCACAGCACCTTCCAGCTCATTCGCCCTGGCGCCTTCAACCGGGCTGTAGGTAAAGGCACCCACGCGGTCCAGTTGCGCCTCATCCAGCCAGTCCAGCAGGTACTGAAAATCTTCCTCGGTTTCACTGGGGAAGCCGACAATAAAGGTTGAGCGAATGGTCAGTTCCGGACAGATTTCACGCCATGTCTTGATGCGCTCCAGGGTCTTGCTGTCGTGGGCCGGGCGCTTCATGGCCTTGAGCACTTTCGGGCTGGCATGCTGGAACGGGATGTCCAGGTACGGCAGGATCTTGCCTTCAGCCATCAGCGGGATGATGTCGTCCACATGGGGGTACGGATAGACGTAGTGCAAGCGAACCCATACGCCCATCTCACCCAGAGCCTCACATAGGGACTGCATCTTGGTTTTCACCGGGCGGCCCTGCCAGAAACCGGTGCGGTATTTGATATCCACACCGTAGGCGGAGGTGTCCTGGGAGATCACCAGCAGCTCTTTAACGCCAGCGTCTACCAGTCGTTTCGCCTCATCCATCACATCACCGATCGGGCGACTAACCAGTTTGCCGCGCATGTCCGGGATGATGCAGAAGGTACAGCTGTGGTTACAGCCTTCGGATATCTTCAGGTAGGCATAGTGCCTTGGCGTAAGCTTGATGCCCTGCGGGGGTACCAGATCCACGAATGGGTCGTGGTCTTTCTTCGGCGGTACATACTGGTGTACCGCTCCCACAACTTCTTCATAGGCCTGAGGACCAGAGACCGCCAGCACACCTGGATGGGTCTCGCGAATCTTCTCCGCTTCCACGCCCATACAACCGGTCACAATCACCTTGCCGTTTTCGCTGATGGCTTCGCCGATGGCATCCAGGGATTCCTGCTTGGCCGCATCGATAAAACCACAGGTGTTAACCACCACAATGTCGGCATCGTTGTAGGTGGGCACGACCTCGTAACCATCCAGCCGCAATTGAGTCAGGATACGCTCTGAGTCTACCAGGGCTTTGGGGCACCCCAGGCTGATAAAGCCAACTTTTCCGCCCTGAGCAGTGTCTTGTATTTTCTCGGTCATAAAGTTCCGCAGGAATCCCGGAGCCTGGCTCCAAATGTGTGTAGGCGGCGATTTTAACTCACTGGGATATCATCTGCAGCTCTGCACTTCCCACATATGCCACCAAAAAACACGTATAAACGCGAAATGACGCACCAAAATGTGACGCCGTGTTCAGAAAGTTTTAATAAAGCTGCAACAATATACGCACTTACCTTGCTGATCACTTTTTAAGCAGCTACAATTTCAAGCGCTTAAGTGTTCTTCTGGAAGGCAATTATGGGAAAGGCAACGTCGTTCGATACTACTCGCGCCAGAAAAATTAAAATGAAACCTGCACCCGCTAAACAGAATCTCAGAAATCAGCAGCGAGTCGATGTGTCGACCGAGATTACTGTTGAGAAAAGCGACGGCTGCTGCCTGACCTGCAAGGTCTCTAACCTGTCACGTGCCGGTGTTATGATTTCCTGTGATCAGGACGTTGTTCAACAGCTCATTCCCGGCATGCGTGCGCCGGCCCCCGGTCACTGGATTGGCGTGAAAACCCGTTTCACCGTGCCTGTGCTTCCAACGCAACCAGTCACTGTGCTTGCAGATGGCAATATCGTGCATATGCGGCGCATCTCCCGAAATGAATTCCAGATAGGTATCCAGTTCAGTGAATTTGAGGGCAACGGGTTTGATTACATCGACCGCTATGTTGCCAAACTGCTGTCTGACGCCCGAACAGCGAATTACGACACCCACTGAAACCACCGACACCGGCTCAGCACGCCCGGAGTCCCCGGCACGTTGGGTTCGGCGCCATATTATTAGAACTTAAAATTCTTACCAGAAATCTTCTTATACCCTGCCGCCGCCTGATATAGTTGGTCAACCGATTTACAGCCATCACACAGCCCCTGCGGCAATGGATGACCATGACCACATACAACCTCACTCATCTCAAACAGCTGGAAGCCGAAAGCATCCACATAATCCGGGAAGTGGCGGCCGAGTTCGACAACCCGGTCATGCTCTATTCCATCGGCAAAGATTCTGCCGTGATGCTGCACCTTGCCCTGAAGGCCTTCTACCCTGGGAAGCTGCCTTTTCCGTTACTGCATGTTGATACCACATGGAAATTCCGGGAGATGATTTCGTTCCGGGACAACGTGGCGGAGAAGTTTGACCTCGACCTGATTGTTCACATCAACGAAGAAGGCGTGAAGCAGGGTGTCGGACCCTTCACCCACGGCAGCGCCAAGCACACCGACATCATGAAAACCCAGTCCCTGAAGCAGGCCCTGAACAAGTACAAGTTCGACGCCGCATTCGGGGGCGCCCGCCGGGATGAGGAAAAATCCCGCGCCAAGGAGCGGGTATACTCCTTCCGCGACGAGCACCACCGGTGGGACCCGAAGAACCAGCGCCCGGAGCTCTGGAACATCTACAACGGCAAGGTTAACAAAGGCGAGAGCATTCGTGTGTTCCCGCTCTCCAACTGGACCGAGCTGGATATCTGGCAGTACATCTACCTTGAAAACATCGATATCGTACCGCTGTATTACGCGGCGGTGAGACCAGTGGTAGAACGCGATGGCACCCTGATTATGGTGGACGACGACCGCATGCCGCTGAAAGAAGGCGAGAAGCCTATGATGAAGTCAGTGCGCTTCCGTACGCTGGGCTGCTACCCGCTGACCGGTGCCATTGAATCCGAGGCCAACACCCTGCCCGACATCATCCAAGAAATGCTGCTGGCCACCAGCTCAGAGCGGCAAGGAAGGGTCATTGACCACGATTCAGCCGGCTCCATGGAACAGAAAAAGCGGGAAGGGTACTTCTGATATGTCACACCAGTCTGATTTGATCGCCGACGATATTCTGGCTTACCTGAAGCAGCACGAGAACAAGGAACTCCTGCGCCTGCTCACCTGCGGCAGCGTGGATGACGGCAAGAGCACGCTGATTGGCCGGCTGCTGCACGACACCAAGATGATCTACGAAGATCATATGGCAAGCCTGAAGACTGACAGTGCCAAGATGGGCACCACCGGTGAGAAGCTGGACCTGGCCCTGCTGGTGGACGGCCTGCAGGCCGAACGGGAACAGGGCATCACCATCGATGTAGCCTACCGCTATTTCAGCACCGACAAGCGCAAGTTCATCATCGCCGACACCCCGGGCCATGAACAGTACACCCGCAACATGGCCACCGGCGCCTCCACCGCGCAACTGGCGATCCTGATGATTGATGCCCGCCACGGCGTGATGACCCAGACCCGCCGGCACTCCTTCATCGCCTCCTTGCTGGGCATTCGCCACATTGTGGTAGCGGTAAACAAGATGGACCTGGTGGACTTCAGTGAGGATCGCTTTAACGAGATCCGTGAAGACTACCTGGCGTTCGCCAACAAATTGGGCCTGAAAGATGTCCGCTTTGTGCCGATCTCCGCCCTGGATGGCGACAACGTGGTGAACAAGAGCGACAACACGCCCTGGTTTACCGGCCAGCCGCTGATGGAAATCCTGGAAACTGTGGAAGTTTCCCGGGACAAGAACCTGGAACACTTCCGCTTCCCAGTGCAATACGTCACCCGCCCCAACCTGAATTTCCGGGGCTTCTGCGGCACCATCGCCTCCGGCGTTATTCGCCCGGGCGACACGGTGATGGCCCTGCCCTCACGCCGCACCAGTAAGGTCAAGGAAATCGTCACCTTCGACGGCAACCTGAGCGAGGCCTACATCGACCAGGCGGTCACCCTGACCCTGGAAGATGAAATCGACATCAGTCGCGGGGATATGCTCGTAAAGGCAGAAGACGAGCCTGAGGTGCACAACCGGTTCAATGCCAACATTGTGTGGATGACCGACGCGCCGCTGGAAACCGGCCGCCTCTACGACATCAAGCTGGGGCCCACGTTTACCTCTGGTACGGTGAAGAGCATTCATCACCAAACCGACGTAAACACCCTGGAGCAGAACCCGAACCCAAGCCAGCTTCAGCTGAATGAAATCGGCCTGTGCGAGCTGACCCTGAACCAGCCCATCGCGTTTGACGCCTACCAGCGCAACCACGCCACTGGCAGCTTCATCGTCATCGACCGGCTGACCAACGTAACCGTTGGCGCCGGCATGATTGCAGGCCTGACCGATGGCCTGGATTCCCTGGACCCGGTTACAGTGGAAGAGCGCGAGCGCCGCCTGGCGCAGAAGCCGGCGATCATCGCCTGCACCGGCAAGCAGGCCCCGCAACTGGCCCTGGCCGTGGAGCGGGCGCTGTTTGACCAAGGCAAGACGGCGGTCGTGGTGACTGAAGAAAACACCGGTGACGCCGACGAACGCCGCCGCGTAGCCCAGCTGCTGACGGCACACGGCCTGGTGGCTGTGGCCGTAAACCTCGGGTCTGACATTGCCAATGCCAGCGTTTCAGCTGATTCGGAGGCGGATATTCCTGCTGCCGTTGCCGGGCTTCTGCAGGAGTTGGCTCGGAGTCAGCGGGTTTAACTTTGGGGTTTGGCCTCTTGTACTGATTCCCCATCCTTGGCGGGCGGGCTTGCCGGGGTGGGGGATGGTTTTTCTTTGGAAAAACAAACCACCACCCCGCGACCCGCCCCCAAACTCGAAACAGGGAAATGACCGAAAAGCCAGACCATGGCACAATCCCGCTCCACCAAGATTAACCACAGGAGCTGAACACCATGGCCATCAAACACCTGCGCACCGCCTTCGCCAGCCAGTACCAGCCGGGCCAGCCCGCCCGCCTTGTTGCCGGCGAGGCTCAGCAGGAGCCCGGTGGCGATTACGAAGCCCTGCACAAACAGATGAAGCGCCTGTTCAACAGCAAACCCGGCAAGAAATACGGCCGCTTCTCGGACGACATCGGCGAATGCCCCTTCAGCGCCTGGTTAAAAGACTACCTGGAAGACAAACAAACCTTCGCCGCCATGACCGACCGCCTGTTCGGACAATGGCAGGAACTGCTCAACGGCAGCCAGGAGGAATTCGACGGCCACCTGATGGTGGTGCATGACGCCCTGGCAGATTCGGAAGTGGTGTACCTGTTCATCCTCGAAACCGACGGCGCCATGCGTTTTGACGGCAGCCAGAAACTGGACGCCACAGATGTGCTGAGCCTGTCGCGCCTGAACCTGGCGGTTCGAATCGAAGTGGATGAATGGCGCAACGAGAACTCCAGCGACAACTACATGACCGTGGTCCATGCCCGTGGCACCGGCGACCCCGGTGAGCTGTTCCTTCGCCTTTGCGCCTTCACCAACAGCGTGGACGTGGAAAAGGAAACCATGACCTTCCTGGACGCGGTGGAAGCCTTCGCCAAATCCAGCGAACCGGAAAAAGCCGGTGAAGTCCGTGCCAAAGCCTACGAGTTCTGCAAAGACCAGCATGCCCTGGGCGAACCGGTAGCCATCGAGGCCCTGTCCAACTACCTGGACGAAAGCCAGCCCGAGCGTTTCAAAGAATTCGCCAGCAAGAACGCAGAAATGCCCGAAACCGGCGTGCTGCACCCGGACCATCGCAAGGTCAAGAAACTGGTGCGTATTGCCGGCTCTGGTGGAGGTATGAGTGTGTCATTCTCTTCAGATCTGGTGAACCAGGCGGTGTACTACGACCGTGACAAAGATGCCTTGACCATCACCCGACTGCCCAAGGCTTTGCGGGAGCAGTTGCAGCGGTATCTGGAAGCGCGGGAGGACTGAGTGTTGTTTTCCTAGCCTGAGAATATTGGGGCGGGTTGCGGGGTGGGTGAATCTTTTTTCTTTGGAAAAACAACTCGCTTCGCTCAGACATCTTTTTCCGGCAGAAAAAAGATTCACCCACCCCGCACCGGCATGACAAATGTGCTGGTTTCCGTTAGGACTCGTTTGCTTCTATGTTTTCTGGTTGCTCGTCCCATCTGGGGCGATTGGCCCTTATTTTTCTGACTTCCTGCATCCAGCCTACTCCGTCGATCAGTTCGCCGGTTTCGTGGTCGATTGGCGGATACGGCAGATTGCGGTCGTCGCAGTAGCGCTTAACCGTCGGCTGGCACCAGCAGAACAGCAGGCGGTTGTATTCCTCATCTGGCATCCGCCGCTGGTCAAACATACCCGCCAGCTTCCGCTGACGCTGGGCCTCGGAAAGGATAATCGAACAGGCTGAAGACACATTCAGCGACTCCACCATCCCCATCATCGGAATCACAATATGCTCATCCGCCTGCTCGGCGGTCACCGGGTTCACGCCATCCACCTCGTTACCCATGATAATCGTGCACGGCACGGTGTAATCCACCTCCCGAAAATCCACCGCCCGGTCTGACAACTGCGCGGCATACAGCTTGTGGCCCTGAGCTTTCAGCTCCGTCACCGCGTTGTCCATGGTGGGATGGGTATGCGTCGTCACCCAGTGAAAACTGCCACCGGCTGTCTTACGAAATGCCCGAAAACCCTCCTTGGGCCAAACCACGTGCATATTGGCCAGGCCAAAGGCATCGCAGGACCGGATGATGGCCGACAGGTTTCTGGGCTTGTGCACCTGATCCGTCAACACCCGCAGATCGGGTTGACGGGTGTTGAGAACTTGTTTGATTCGGGCGAGGCGTTCGGGAGTCATAAGTGTATTGGCTAGCAATGATTTTTCCGGCTCCCACAAACCAATAATCAAGCTTGTAGAATCCAGCAAAGTGTCTGGGAAGGTTTTTGGGGTGGGCTTTCCAAAAATTTCGAAGGCCATGGATGGCCTGAGAGAAGCGCACATGGATGTGCTCGTAGCGGTTTTTGGAAAGCCCACCCCAAAAGCCTTCATGCTCATAAGTGGCGAATAATAGCACAGAGCCAAATGAGGAATACCGAGACAACGGTGGTTGATGTTTAAGCACCCCGTTATAATGTGCAGTCCATTTTTGCCAGCGCCCCACACCACCCCGGCGCCAACACACCAAACTACGTGAGACCCATGGCCAAGAAGCTGTTCATCAAAACCCACGGCTGCCAAATGAACGAGTACGACTCTGCCCGCATGGCAGACCTGCTCAAAACCGGCGAAGCGGTTGAAATGACCGACAACCCGGATGACGCCGACATCCTGCTGCTGAACACCTGCTCCATCCGCGAAAAAGCCCAGGAGAAAGTGTTCCACCAGCTCGGCCGCTGGAAACGTCTCAAAAGCAAAAAACCCGATATGATCATCGGCGTCGGCGGCTGCGTAGCCAGCCAGGAAGGCCAGGCCATCCTCGACCGGGCCCCTTACGTAGACATGGTCTTCGGCCCGCAAACCCTGCACCGCCTGCCAGACATGATCACCGAAGTGCGCACCAAGGGTAACGGCGTAGGCGTGGTCGACGTCAGCTTCCCGGAAATCGAGAAGTTCGACAACCTGCCCGAACCCGGCGCCGACGGCCCCTCTGCGTTTGTCTCCATCATGGAAGGCTGCAGCAAGTACTGCACCTTCTGCGTGGTGCCCTACACCCGTGGCGAAGAAGTCAGCCGCCCGGTGGACGATGTCATCGCCGAAGTGGCCCATCTGGCCGCCCAGGGCGTTCGGGAAGTGAACCTGCTGGGCCAGAACGTCAACGCCTACCGCGGCGACACCCACGACGGCGACCAGATGGACCTGGCAGAACTGATCGAAGTGATCGCCACCATCGACGGCGTCGACCGCATCCGCTACACCACCTCCCATCCGGTGGAGTTCAGCGACGCCCTGATCGAAGTCTACGAGCGGGTACCGGAGCTGGTCAGCCACCTGCACCTGCCAGTGCAAAGCGGCTCCGACCGCATCCTCGCGGCCATGAAGCGCGGCCATACAGCGCTGGAGTACAAATCCAAACTCCGCCGCCTGCGCAAGATCCGCCCGGACATCAGCTTCTCCTCCGACTTCATCATCGGCTTCCCGGGTGAAACCGATAAGGATTTTGAGGACACCATGAAACTGATCAACGACATCGGCTTCGACATGTCCTTCAGCTTCATCTACAGCGCCCGTCCGGGTACGCCGGCGTCTGACCTGCCGGACGATACACCGATGGAGGTCAAGAAACAGCGCCTGAGCATTCTGCAGGATCGACTGAATCAGAACGTCATGGATATCAGCCGCAAGATGGTGGGCTCTACCCAGCGGATACTGGTGACCGGCCTGTCCAAGAAAGACCCTGGCGAGTACGCTGGCCGCACCGAGAACAACCGCATCGTTAACTTCCGCCACGAGAATCCTGAGGTGGTTGGACACTTTATCGACGTGGAAATCGTCGAGGCCTACCCCAACTCACTTCGCGGTGTGCCTGTTGGTTCTGAGTTTTACTGAGCTTTGGCTCCCATGGCTTCTGGTTTTGGGGGCTTGGTGACAGGGTGAGGGTGCCTCCCAAAAAACGCCTCGCAAGTACGTCCTTGTAGGGCTTCGTCGCGCCTTCCCTGGCGCTCCAGATTTTTGGGAGGCACCCTCACCCTGTCACCGGCAGACTTCACAACGGCATGCCAGACAAATGACGAGCCAGAGCCCGACACCGACCAGTGATTCCGGGATTGGCTTATCCGAACCACTTGTTTTTCACCCTTTCGGCCTGCACATTGTTTAAACAGGTACAGGGCGGGCAGGGCCGTCAAAAAATCTGGAGCGCCAGGGAAGGCGCGACGAAGCCCTACAGGGATGTATTCACGGGCGTTTTTTTGACGGCCCTGCCCGCCCTGTACCGATAACGTTGCAGCCTGAACAGCCTACTCCCCAACAGCAGAAACCCGGGGAGTAAAACGAAACGGAGCAAGATTGAACACTCACGACACCAGACAATTTGACCTGCACCCGGTGAACCAGCGTCGGCTGGCGACCCTGTGTGGCCAGTTTGACGAACACCTGAAGATGATTGAAAAGCGCCTGCAGGTAAAAGTCGGCCGGCGTGGACACCACTTCCGGGTGGAAGGTCACACCGAAAACGTCGCCGCCGCCACCGAAGTCATCCGGCACCTGTACCGGGAAACCGAAGCCAGCGAAGATATTCCACCGGATACCGTGCACCTGTTTATCCGCGAAACCGGCCTGGAGCGCCTGCCGGATGACGTGCCCTACGACGAAGGCCAGATAACGGTTATCAAAACCCCGAAGCTGACCGCCAAACCCCGTGGTCAGAATCAGCAAAAGTATGTGCATAACATCCGCACCCACGATATCAATTTCGGCATTGGGCCGGCAGGTACCGGCAAGACCTGGCTGGCCGTGGCCTGTGCGGTAGAGGCACTGAAAGACGAACAGGTGAAACGCATCCTGCTGGTACGCCCGGCGGTGGAAGCCGGCGAGAAACTGGGCTTTCTGCCCGGCGACTTGGCCCAGAAAGTGGACCCTTACCTTCGGCCTCTGTACGACGCGCTCTATGAAATGCTCGGTTTTGACCAGGTAACCCGACTGATCGAGAAGAGCGTCATCGAGATTGCACCACTGGCGTTCATGCGTGGCCGTACCCTGAATAACTCGTTCATCATTCTGGACGAGAGCCAGAACACTACCCGGGAGCAGATGAAAATGTTCCTCACCCGGATTGGCTTTGGCTCCACGGCGGTGATTACCGGCGACACCACCCAGGTGGACCTGCCGCGCGGGCAGAACTCCGGGCTGATTCATGCCGCCAGCGTGCTCAGCAAGGTCCCCGGTATTGGCTTTACCCGCTTTGAATCAAAAGATGTGGTTCGCCATCCGCTGGTTCAGCGCATTGTGGAAGCCTACGACTCGTTCGGTGACGGGGGCTCAACCAACCCATGAGCAAACTGACCGTGGATTTCCAGGTAGCTTATGAAAGCACCGGTGTACCCGACGAAACACAGTTCCAGGTCTGGGCTGAAAAGGCATGGCTGGGCGAGGATCCGTCTGAAGTGACGATCCGTATTGTTGGTAACGAGGAAAGTCAGGACCTGAATCACCAGTACCGGGGCAAGGACAAGCCCACCAATGTTTTGTCCTTCCCATTTGAAGCACCACCGGGTATAACGGTGCCATTGGCCGGAGATCTGGTGATTTGCGCGCCGGTTGTTGAAAAGGAAGCGCAGGAACAGCATAAAGAACCTGTCGCCCACTGGGCCCATATGGTGGTGCACGGTATGTTGCACCTCCAGGGCTACGATCATATTGAAGATAACGAAGCCGAGGCCATGGAAGCCCTCGAAGTCCGGCTGCTTGCGCAGCTTGGATTTGCTAACCCTTATGAAGCAGAGGAAACGGAACCAGACTCATGAGCGACGATCAGTCGAGTCGCAGCCAGGGCGGCAAGTCCTGGCTGGAGCGTATATCACAGGCCTTCTCCAGCGGGCCTGAGTCCGTCGAGGACGTGCTGGAGATTCTGCGGGACGCAGAGTCCCAGGAAATTATTGACGTCGATTCCATGAGCATCATCGAAGGTGCCATGCAGGTCATCGACATGCGGGTGGATGAGATCATGATCCCCCGTTCCCAGATGATCACCGTCAAAGCCTCCCAGGATCCGAAAGAATTCCTGCCGGAAATCATGTCATCCGCCCACAGCCGTTTCCCGGTCATCGGCGAAAGCCAGGACGACGTGATCGGTGTGCTGCTGGCAAAAGACCTCCTCCCGCTGGCAATCAACAACGAACTGAACTGGACCAGTATCCGGGAGATCCTCCGGCCACCAACATTTGTTCCCGAAAGCAAGCGGTTGAACCAGCTGCTCAAAGAGTTCAAGGAAAACCGCAACCACATGGCGATTGTGGTGGATGAGTACGGCGGCACCGCCGGCCTGATCACCATCGAGGATGTGCTGGAGCAGATCGTGGGCGAGATCGAAGACGAACACGACTTCGACGAGGAAACTCACATCAAGGCCCGGGGCGACGGTACCTACGCCGTGAAAGCCGTCACACCGATCGAAGACTTCAACGAATTTTTCGAAACCATGATGGACGAGGAAGAGTTCGACACCATTGGCGGCCTGGTTCTCAAAGAGTTTGGTCACCTGCCCAGACGGGGAGAAACGGTTGAATTCGGCGGTTTGCAGTTTACTATTGCCAACGCCGATAACCGAGTCATCCGTTTGTTGCAGGTAACGCGAAGTGAATCATGAACCTGGCCTTGGTCGCCCTCTGAATCTGCGGTTTACTGACCACCCCTGGTTTGGCCCGGCAATCCTGCTGATTGCCGGCGCACTCCAGACCCTCACCTTTTCACCTTTTCATTTGTGGTGGCTTGGCCCCCTCTCGGTTTTTCTGATTGTCCTGGTAACACTCCACCAAGCCTCGGAAAAACTGTTTCGCGCCGGATGGTTTATCGGCCTTGGCCTGTTCGGTTCGGGCGCAAGCTGGATTTACATCAGCATCAGCGAGCACGGGAACACCTCAGTGCCAGTGGCTGTCCTGCTGATGGTCCTGTTTATAGCAGGGCTGGCGCTGTTCCACGGCCTTGCCTTCTGGTTCTGGGGCAAACTGGCCAAAGAAAGCATGATCCGGCGCCTGCTCCTGTTTCCGGCCATCTGGGTTCTGGGAGACTGGCTACGGGGCTGGTTACTTACAGGCTTTCCCTGGCTATACCTCGGCACTGCCCATACGGACGGACCACTTGGCGGTCTGGCCCCCCTCACAGGCGTACATGGCATCACCTTCTGGATCGCAGTCACGGGTGCGTCTGCCTATGCCATCTGGTGGCTTGTTCTGTCCGGGCACCGCAAATCAGCAGCGGTCACCGCAGTACTCACTCTGCTGCCCTGGTTCCTCGCGCCGGCCATGAAACAAGCCGACTGGACTGACCTGAGCGAACAGCCGGTCACCTTTGCCGCCATGCAAGGCAACATTCCCCAACAGATCAAATGGGACCCGGATTTCCTGCGGGACCAGATTGTGGCGTACCTGGGCATGACCGAGGCCCACTGGCAACGCGATCTTATTTTATGGCCGGAAACCGCGATTCCGATCCCCCAGGACCAGGCCGGCAAGGTGCTTGATCACATCCACGAAGAGCTCGGCGATGAAAGCACGCTGATCACCGGCATTCCCTGGTACGGCTACAGCGATCGTATCGACGACTTCACCTTCCACAACAGCATCATGGCCATTGGCAACGGTGAAGGCATCTACCACAAGCAGAAGCTGGTGCCGTTTGGCGAATATGTGCCGTTGCAGGGCGTTCTGCGAGGACTGATCGGCTTTTTCGACCTGCCCATGAGCAGCTTCACCCCCGGGCCAAAATACCAGTCTCCACTGGTGGCCAACGGCATCAACATCATGCCGTACATCTGCTACGAAGTAGCCTATCCGGACTTTGTCGCCTTCAATGCCCGTAACTCCGGCTTGTTGTTAACCATCAGCAACGATGGCTGGTTCGGTGATTCCATTGGCCCGTTGCAACACCTTCAACTGGCCCGTATGCGCGCCCTGGAAACCGGCCGCTATATGCTCAGGGGCACGAATAACGGCGTTACCGCGATCATCAACGAAAAGGGCGAGATCACCGAACGGATTCCGCAGTTCCAACGGGCAGTACTGACCGGTGAGGTCTTCCCCGCCACCGGCAGCACGCCCTACATGCAGACCGGTTCTTGGCCGGTGCTGACCCTGGCGGTGATCCTGATCGTGTTTGTGCGGGAACGGGTAATCCCGAAAAATCCTACTCCTTAGGTGGCCAGCGGCTGGTTACCCGCTCGAAGTAATGGGAACCGCAAGCCTCGCAAGGGTGCAAGTGGCTGGTTTTGGTCAGGCACACCATGTGGTTGCAATTCATGCACCGGAACATACCGGCGGTGGCCACTTCGCCCGAGATATAGTGGCTTATGTCCTGGTTCTCCAGTTTCTGTTTGAGTTCCAGGGTGTCCACCAGGGTTTTGTCGGCCACCGAAAGCAGTCGATCCGCCAGGGTGTGCTCCAGTAACGAGATATCCAGCTGCAACCATTCTTTCAGCCCCTCACCGGTTTCCTCGACAAAGTTCAGCAGGTGCTCCAGGTCCCGCTCGAGGTAGGCGCCGAGCAGGTCGGCTTCCTCACGGGTCATTTCCTCCAGTTCGTATTCAAACTCAACCGCTTTCTGAACTTCTTCCTCCAGGGTCTGAAGTGAGGTTTCCTGAAGCTCATGCAAACGGGTTTGCACCCGCTCCAGCATTCTGTCGTAAGCCTCAAGAGCTTTGCCTGAAAGATGATTGCGTTCTGGTTCTGTCATATTCGTCCCGCCTGTTTTCCAGTTGTGGTGCAAGGGTCAGGATGAGGCAGCTCTTCCGCCCAAGAATACCCCTCGCAGGTTTGGGTTGCTGCCGGGGATGGCTTCCCGGGACTGTGCGCAGCATGGATGCTGCGCTCAAGCCCCCAGGGATGGGTTTACGGCGTGTCCCGGGAAGCCATCCCCGGCAGCAACCTGCACCAAACCCACGAATAACCTCCATACCGGAAGTCTGGCACAAGTCTGCGAAATTGGCAGACTACCTGTTAAGCCTTGGGTGCGTTAGAATGTTCGGCCCTTTCGAACCTCATTTTCACACAGGGTACTTTTGGTAATGGCAGGAATGGACGAACAATACAACCCAAGTGATGTAGAGCAGACCGCCCGCGACTTCTGGGAAACCAACGAAACCTTCAAAGTGAAGGAAGAGCCCGGCAAGCCCAAGTACTACTGCCTGTCCATGTTCCCCTACCCCAGCGGCAAACTGCACATGGGCCACGTTCGCAACTACACCATCGGCGACGTGATTTCCCGCTACCAGCGCATGCAAGGCAAAAACGTCATGCAACCCATGGGCTGGGACGCCTTCGGCCTGCCCGCCGAGAACGCCGCCATTGCCAACAAATCCGCCCCCGCCAAGTGGACCCGGGCGAACATCGAATACATGAAGAAACAGCTCAAGCAACTGGGCTTTGGTTACGACTGGGGCCGCGAGCTGGCCACCTGCGATCCCGAATACTACCGCTGGGAACAGTGGTTCTTTGCCCGTCTTTACGAAAAGGGCCTGGTGTACAAGAAAATGTCCACCGTAAATTGGGACCCCGTCGACCAGACGGTTCTGGCTAACGAGCAGGTGGTGGATGGCCGCGGCTGGCGCTCCGGCGCCCTGGTTGAGCAGAAGAAGATTCCCCAGTGGTTTATCCGCATTACCGATTACGCCGAGGAACTGCTGAACGACCTGGACCAGCTGGAAGACTGGCCCGAACAGGTCAAGACCATGCAGCGGAACTGGATCGGCAAATCTGTAGGTACTGAGCTGACCTTCCCGCTGAAAGACCGGGAAGACGGCCTGACCGTTTACACCACCCGTCCGGATACCCTGATGGGCGTCAGTTACATGGCGGTGGCAGCAGAACACCCGCTGGCCAAGGCTGCGGCTGAACGGCACAGGGATGTCGCTGAGTTTGTCGAGCAGTGCCGCAACAGCAAAGTGGCCGAAGCAGAACTGGCCACCATGGAAAAGAAGGGCATCGACACCGGGTTCAAGGCCATTCATCCGCTGACCCAGGAAGAGGTGCCTGTGTGGGTCGCCAACTTTGTACTGATGGACTACGGCACGGGCGCACTGATGGCCGTTCCCGGCCACGATGATCGTGACCACGAGTTTGCCCTGAAGTACAAGCTGGCGATCAAACAAGTGATTGCGCCCAATGACAGCCGCGACATCGATGTACAGGAAAATGCCTTTACCGAGAAAGGTGTGCTTGTATCGTCCGGCAAATACAGTGGACTGACCAGCGAGGAAGCCTTCGGCGAGATCGCGAAATACCTTGAAGACAACGGTATCGGCAAGCGCACCGTGAACTACCGCCTGCGTGATTGGGGTGTGTCGCGTCAACGGTACTGGGGCGCGCCCATTCCGATGATGACGCTGGAAGACGGCACGGAGATGCCGGTGCCGGATGACCAGCTACCGGTTCGCCTGCCGGAAGGCGTCGAGATGGACGGCGTTCAGTCACCGATCAAGGCCGACCCGGAGTGGTGCAAAACCGAATACAACGGTCAGGCGGCCACCCTAGAGACCGATACCTTCGACACCTTCATGGAGTCGTCCTGGTATTACGCGCGCTTCTGCAGCCCCAACTACGACAAGGGCATGCTGGACCCGGCTGCGGCCAACTACTGGCTGCCGGTGGATCAGTACATCGGTGGTATCGAGCACGCCATCCTGCACCTGTTGTACGCCCGCTTCTTCCACAAACTGCTGCGGGACGTTGGCCTGGTAGACAGCTCGGAGCCGTTCAATCGCCTGCTCTGTCAGGGCATGGTGCTGGCTGAGACCTACTATCGGGAAGATGATTCCGGCAAGATTACCTGGATTGCCCCGGCCGATGTCACGGTCGAACGGGACAACAAAGGACAAGTGGTGAAGGCGGTCCACAATGAAGACGGCCAGCCAGTTCAGATCGGCGGCGTCACCAAGATGTCCAAGTCCAAGAACAACGGCATCGACCCTCAGGCCATCATTGACCAGCATGGCGCCGACACCGTTCGTCTGTTCATGATGTTTGCTGCGCCGCCAGAGCAGTCCCTCGAATGGTCTGACAGCGGCGTGGAAGGCGCACACCGCTTCCTCAAGCGGCTGTGGCGCCTGGTCAATGAGCAAACCGCTGGTGGTGAAGTACCCGCCCTTGAGGCTGGCAGCCTGAACAGCGCCCAGAAGGATCTGCGTCGCAAGACCCACGAAACCATTGCCAAGGTCAGTGACGACATCAGTCGTCGCCTTACCTTCAATACGGCGATCGCCGCTGTGATGGAACTGCTGAACGAAGTCAGCCGACTGACAGACAACGAGCCCCAGAGCCTCGCCGTTCGCCAGGAAGCACTGGAGGTGGCGGTTCTGGTGCTGTCGCCCATCGTGCCACACATCAGCCATACTCTCTGGCAGGCCCTTGGCCACTCAGAACCCGTGGTTGATGCCAGCTGGCCGGTTGCCGATGAGAGCGCCATGGTCCGCAGTGAGATTGAGGTTGTGCTGCAGGTCAACGGTAAAGTACGGGCAAAAGAAAGCGTGCCCGCAGACATCGGCAAGGCGGACCTGGAAAAACTGGC
The DNA here is from genome assembly GCF_048595985.1 of Marinobacter sp. GH_1. Classification (NCBI taxonomy): domain Bacteria; kingdom Pseudomonadati; phylum Pseudomonadota; class Gammaproteobacteria; order Pseudomonadales; family Marinobacteraceae; genus Marinobacter; species Marinobacter sp. GH_1. Next base: position 2,966,467 of record NZ_CP184460.1, read on the forward strand.
GCTGGAGAACGAAAACGTTATGCGCTTCACCGATGGCAAAACCGTGCGCAAAGTCATCGTTGTGCCCGGCAAGCTGGTTAACGTGGTGGCTAACTGATATGCCTTCGGTGCCCTTTTTTCTGAAAGCCCTCCGGCTGCCGTTACTGGCAATGCTGGCAACCGCCACGCTTGCCGGGTGCGGTTTTCAGTTACGGGGCACCTCACCGGTGCCGGCCTCCCTCCAGCCACTGGCGGTAGACTGCCCCGATTCGCTGCCCGGACGGTTCTGCCAGTCGGTGCGGGATCAACTCAGGCTGGGGGGCATTGATCTGCAGGATGCCTCATCGGCGGACTACGTGCTTCGGCTGAGAAGCTACCAGCAGGACCGCCGGGCATCCGCCATTACCGCTCAGGCCGCCGCGGCAGAGTACATACTGCGACATCAAGTCACTATGGAGTTGCTGACCGCAGACCGGATCCCGCTGATCGCGGCAACCGATCTGACCACCAGCGAGACCTATCGTTACGATGAAACCAATGTGCTGGCCAAGCAACGGGAAGAAGAGGAATTGAGGCAACAGCTGGGGGACCGGCTGGCGCAACAGGTACTCTTCAGGCTGGCACCGATGACCCGGGAGCGGATTGACGCGGCTATCGAAGAGCACGAAGCAAGCCAGAAGCAAGCCGACGCGCCATGAAGACCCAACCCGGCCAGCTCCCCCAGTTGCTCAAGAAAGGTCTCGCTCCGGTCTACCTGATTTCCGGTGACGAGCCCCTGCTGGTGCAGGAATGCTGTGACCTGATTCGAAAGACGGCCCGGGACTCGGGGTATCAGGATCGCCTGACCTACCACGCCGATCATCAACTGGACTGGAATGCCGTTGCCGATGAATGCAACGCCCTGTCCCTGTTTGCCGAGAAGCGGCGTATCGAGATTCACCTGCCAACGGGCAAGCTCGGTGATGGCCGAAGGGTTCTTGAACAGGTTCTTGAGGCACCGCCTGAAGACGTTATCCTGCTACTCATCAGCGCCAAACTCGACGCCGCAGAAACCAAACGCAAGTGGTACAAGGCTCTGCAAGGCTGCGGTGTCCATGTACCGGTCTGGCCGGTTGAGCCCGATAAATTTGCCGGCTGGCTGCAACAGCGGGCCAGCGGACAAGGCCTGAGCCTTACCCGCGGGGCCCTGGGGATGCTCACGGAGCGGCTTGAGGGGAATCTTCTGGCTGCCAGCCAGGAACTGGACAGGTTGGCGTTACTGACGGCTGGCAAAACCATCGACGAAGAGACTATCGAGCAAGCGGTCCAGGACAGCGCCCGCTTCAATGGCTTTGAGTTGGTCACCGAGTTACTCGCCGGTAAAGCCGCCCATGCGGGAAAGATCATCGGAATCCTGCAGCAGGAAGGTGAAAACCCGCTGGGTTTGTTGAGTGTGCTGGTGCGAGACCTGCACATCATCATCGAACTGAAAACTGCCCTGCCCCCGGGCGACAATCCTTCGGGCTTCCTGAAAAAACGCGGGGTGTTCCAGCCCAGACGAGCGTCGGCGATCCAACAGGCGGCACGGCGGCTGAATATGCGCCAACTGCATCAGGCCATCAGCCTTTGCAACACCACAGACCGATCCGCCAAGGGGTTTGATGGTCTTACCCCCTGGCATCACCTCAGGGATTTGTCGGCGGTTCTTGCCGGTGCTCACCCTAACTGATCCAGGTCAATCCAGTGCGAACCTGCGCAAAACCCTGACTTTCACCCTCTTGACAGTTTTTTACATTCCGGCGCATTGTAGACTTCCCAACTCATCAGGGAAGGAGAATCGCTATGAGCCTGCAAGACGAATTCAACAAACTGTCGGAAAAAATCAAGCAGTACCGTGACGAAGCCCGTGTGCAACTGCATCTGGCCAAGGAAGATGTAAAAGATGAATGGGACGACCTGGAACAGGACTGGGATCGCTTCCGCCAGAAACTGGATCAGGTTGTCCATGATGCGGAGAATGCCAGCCATGAGGCGAGAGACACGGCTCGCCAATGGGGAGAAGATCTCAAGACCCGCTATCAGGACATCCGCAACAAAATGAAATAGATTGTTAACGCGTTAACAATTTACAACATGAACGATCCGCACAGGGGCTTCTCTATTTGAGCCTCTGTGCCATACTTCACAGAAAAGAGTGAACACTCCGTCATACTTTTGTCAGATTGTTCATTTTGCCATCAATCGCTCGTCGCGATGGCCACGGTATGCGCCGTGCAATGTGAGGTATAACGGCCCTATGAAAAAAATAACGTTAGTTCCCATCACGCTTATACTCGCCCTCTCAACAACCTTGGTTATTGGCCAGAATACCCGTTTCAGTGATCCAGAGACGGTCGTGAAAGATCAGTTCTGGGGCAATCTCTATGCAAACGGCGGAACGTCGTTTTTCTGTGACGCGCCGTTCACCAGCAAGGGGTTCGTTATGACGGATGGCTATGTCTATCCGCCGGCTGATATCCGCAGCGCGCTGAATTGCGGCACCACAAGCCAATGCAAGCAGGATAATCAATACCGTCAGATTACGTCGGATCTTCACAATATGGTGCCGGTTCGTTCGCGGGTCGAGATGCGGAGGCGGAATGCCCGCTATGAGAATCTGGGCGATGCGACGCGGGCGGATGATTGTGGTATTCGGGAGAGTGCACAATTCTTTGAGCCGCCGGAGCATGTGAAGGGGGATGTTGCCCGCACGATGGCTTACATGGTGGATACTTATGGGCTGCCTTGGCTTGGGGCGACGTCGGTGTTCCAGGAGTGGAATGAGCTGGATCCGCCGGATGATCGGGAGTTGGCGCGGCATCAGCGTATTGCCGAGATTCAGGGTAATGAGAATCCGTTTGTGGTTAATCCTGGGTTGATTAATCGCCTCTAAACTCTCAAAAAGTGCAAGCGCTGGTCAGGGTGGAGCTTTCCGAAACACGCTGTGAATACGTCCTTGTACGCTCTGCTCCGCCATCCCTGGCTCCGCAAGGTTTCGGAAAGCCCCACCCTGACCACCGCCCGGACTCTTGCGATCAGCTGAGCAAGGTTTCAGAAGGGCCTCCCCACATGCCAGCCGATAGACTTCAGTTCGCTATCAACAAAAAAGCAGGCCACTTGGGCCTGCTTTTTTGCTATCTGGAGTAACGAATCTGAATCAGATTTCGTTAGCCGCCAGAGCCATCATCGCATCGCTGCCACTGCGGATGCCTTCGGCCAGAGACACGGTCTTTGGCAGCAGGCGGTCGAAGTAGAAGCGGGCTGTTTTCAGCTTGCCGGTGTAGAAGCCGGAGGTATCGCCCTCGGCTTTCGGGGCGGCGGCTTTGACGGTTTTGGCCCACATGTAAGCCAGGGCGGTGTAGCCGAACATGTCGAGGTAGTCGACAGCAGCGGCACCGATGGCGTTGGGGTTGTCGCCGGCTTGTTTGATGACGTGTTCGGTGACGTCAGACAAGCGCTCCAGAGAGGCTGCCAACGGCTCCAGGTAGGGCTTCAGGGCGGCATCGCCAGTGTTCTCTTCGATGAACGAGGCGACGTCCTGCACGAACAGTTCGTACAGCTTGCCCTGGCTGGCAACCACTTTACGACCCATCAGGTCCATGGCCTGGATCCCGTTGGTGCCTTCGTAGATCTGGGTGATGCGGCAGTCGCGTACCAACTGCTCCTGGCCCCATTCGCGGATGAAGCCGTGGCCACCAAAGACCTGCTGGCCGATGATGGTGGTGTCCAGGCCCCGGTCGGTCAGGAAGGCTTTGGCGACGGGAGTCAGCAGGGCAACCATGCCTTCGGCGTGTTTGCGCTGTTCGTCGTTGTCGGAGTACTTGGAGATGTCCAGCCACTGGGCTACGTAGGTGGAGAAGGCACGGCCACCCTCTACGTAGCTCTTCATGGTCAGCAGCATGCGGCGCACGTCTGGGTGTACCAGGATTGGGTCAGCGGCTTTTTCGGGCTGCTGGGCACCAGTGGGAGCGCGGCTCTGGATACGCTCGTTGGCGTACTCACGGGCGCTCTGCAGGGAGGCTTCGGCGGCGCCGATGCCCTGAATGCCAACGCCCAGGCGCTCGTAGTTCATCATGGTGAACATGGCGGCCAGGCCTTTGTTCTCTTCACCAACCAGCCAGCCTTTGGCGCCGTCGAAGTTCATCACACAGGTAGCGGAGGCCTTGATACCCATCTTTTTCTCGATGGAACCACAGCTGAACTGGTTGCGCTCGCCCAGGGAACCGTCGTCGTTCACCATGAATTTGGGCACCAGGAACAGGGAGATGCCTTTCGGGCCCTTCGGCGCGTCCGGAAGCTTGGCCAGCACCAGATGGATGATGTTCTCAGCCATGTCGTGCTCGCCCCAGGTAATGAAGATCTTGGTGCCAGTCACGTTGAAGGAGCCATCGTCGTTCGGCTCGGCCTTGGTGCGGATGATGCCGAGGTCAGTACCGGCGTGCGGCTCGGTCAGGTCCATGGCGCCGGACCATACGCCGGAGTACATGTTGGGCAGGTACTTCTCTTTCAGTTCCTGGCTGCCGTGGGCGTCCAGGGCCAGGCAGGCACCTGCGGTGAGCATCGGGGCCAGGCCGAAGGCCATGTTGGCGCCCTGCATCATTTCTTCAAACTGAGCCACCAGTGTTTTCGGCATGCCCATACCGCCGAAATCGGGGTTGCCGCCGAGGCCATTCCAGCCACCTTCCACGATGGTCTGGTAGGCTTCTTTGAAACCTTCCGGAGTGGAAACTTCGCCTTCGTTCCACTTACAGCCCTGCTCGTCCGCTTCGCGGTTCAGGGGTGCCAACACGCCACTGGTGATCTTGCCCGCTTCCTCAAGGATCGCGTCTGCGGTGTCGGGATCTACGTTTTCTGCAATCTTGGGCAGTGATGCCCAAAGCGCTGGGGCATCAAATACTTCGTTCAGAACGAAACGCATGTCACGAAGGGGTGCCTGATAATCAGCCATGTAAAACTCTCCAGAAATTCAGTCAGTCACTTGGGGGACATGGAAAACGCCTTCTCGATGAAGGTCTGATAATCCCCCGCTCGGCTATGTGTCCGAAACAAGGTTGTTGTTCTATGGCGCGCTATTCTACCTCAAAACACGCCCGGGACTCATGAAAAAAGCCCGCCTCCGGACGGAGAACGGGCTTTTTCTGTGCCATCAACCAGATAGCAACCCCGCCTTAGATAGCGAAGGCTTCTTCCGGCATATCCAGCAGGCTGTCAGAGCCGGCCAGCATGGTTTCTGCGTGGGTCTTGGTACGCGGCAGCAGACGCTTGAAGTAGAAGCGTGCAGACTGGACCTTGGCGTTGTAGAACATCTCTTCGGAGGTGCCGTCAGCCATCTTGTCCAATGCTACCTTGGCCATACGGGCCCACAGGTAAGCGAAGACCGCGTAACCGGAGTACATCAGGTAGTCCACCGCAGCGGCACCGACTTCTTCACGGTTCTTCATGGCGGTCATACCAACCTTCATGGTCAGATCGCCCCACTCCTTGTTGATCGCAGCCAGCGGCTCGATGAACTCTTTCAACTGCTCGTTGTCGGCGTTCTCTTTGCAGAATACGTGAACCTGCTTGGTGAACACTTTCAGAGCTTCGCCCTGAGTCATCAGAACCTTACGGCCCAGCAGATCCAGCGCCTGGATACCGGTAGTACCCTCGTAGATCATGCCGATGCGGGAGTCACGTACGTTCTGCTCCATGCCCCACTCAGTGATGAAGCCGTGGCCACCGAATACCTGCATACCCAGGTTGGCAGACTCGTAACCGATTTCGGTCAGGAACGCCTTGGCGATCGGGGTCAGGAAGCCCAGCAGCGCGTCAGCGTGCTTACGCTCTTCTTCGGTCTTGCCGCTGTGAACCACGTCCACTTGCTGGCCAGCCAGGTAGATCAGGGCGCGGGCGCCTTCAGCGACAACCTTCTGGGTCAGCAGCATGCGGCGCACGTCCGGGTGCACGATGATCGGATCTGCGATGCCGTCCGGGTTCTTCGGACCGCTCAGGGAGCGCATGGCCAGACGATCCTTGGCGTAGGCCAGGGAACCCTGGAAGCCAAGTTCAGCGGCACCCAAACCCTGGATAGCGGTACCGATACGGGCCGTGTTCATAAAGGTGAACATGCAGTTCAGGCCCTTGTTCTCAGGCCCGATCAGCCACCCCTTGGCGCCGTCGAAGTTCATAACACAGGTAGCGTTACCATGGATACCCATCTTGTGCTCCAGGGAACCACAGGATACCGCGTTACGCTCTCCGGCAGAGCCGTCTTCGTTCGGCAACTGCTTGGGAACGATGAACAGGGAGATGCCCTTGGTGCCTTCCGGTGCGCCCGGCAGACGTGCCAGTACGATGTGAACGATGTTCTCGGCCATGTCGTGCTCGCCGGCAGAGATAAAGATCTTGGTGCCAGTGATGCTGTAGGTGCCGTCAGCGTTCGGCTCGGCCTTGGTACGCAGGGTGCCCAGGTCAGAACCACAGTGCGGCTCGGTCAGACACATGGTGCCGGTCCACTCGCCGCTGATCAGCTTGGTCAGATACGTCTGCTTCTGCTCTTCGGTGCCGTGCTCTTCGATGGTGTTGGTGGCACCGTGGCTCAGGCCAGGATACATGCCCCAGGACCAGTTGGAAGTCCCTACCATCTCACTGACCACCAGGCCGATAGAGTGCGGCAAGCCCTGACCACCGTAGTTGGGGTCAGCCGTCATGGACGGCCAGCCGCCTTCAACATACTGCTGGTAGGCTTCTTTAAAGCCGGTCGGGGTTTTTACACCGTCTTCACTCCAGGTACAGCCTTCCTGGTCACCCACCTGGTTCAGCGGAGACAATACCTGCTCACAGAACTTTGCACCTTCCTGGATGATGGCATCGACCATATCCGGAGTTGCATCTTCGGCACCTTCCAGATTGGCGTAGTGCTGCTCGCTGTTCAGCAGCTCGTTCATTACGAATTTGATATCACGCAGGGGCGCTTTGTACTCAGGCATGGAATCCACCTCGGTTTTCGGACTCGGCTGAAACAGATAACAGCCTTTGGCCTTGGGTTTGCTCAGACACTGTGACACATCGCATCACAGCCTTAATTAAACACTTGTTTGAAACATACGTTTTGCGACACAGAATTGTCAATAGCCTTGGCTAAAAATTGTGTTGCATTGTGTGTTCACCGAAGCGGAAAACACCGCCACAACAACAATGGGAAACCGCCGGAGCTGACGGATTGAGAGATGGAACAGTCAGGTCATTCAGACAAATAAAGACGTTGGCTCGCCGAACACGCCTTCGGCACCCTGCATGGCAGAAACGCTGCGGTAGGTTTCGTCGGCCTGGCGGGCAATGCCGGTCTGGCCTTGGGCTGTCTCGTCCCGAGCCGATTCGGAACCAGGCGTTGGCTCACGCTCGCCTTCACCGGCCGCCAGCTCAGACTGCGCCTGTAACATGGTCTGCATGGCCTGGGCCGCCACCGCACGATCCTGCGCTGAGGGTTGTGCCGGCGCCATGGCGGCCGCTCGCACCACACGCATTTTCTCGATAGTTGCCTGCGGATCGCCGGCGACCGGGGAGACATCGATGGGGACTTCACCGCCCACGGCGTACTGGGCACCGTCAGGGCCGCGCTGATAGGTAAACGACATAGCTCCGGCGTACTGACCGCCGACTGCCTGGTGCGCCGCCTCATGGGCCCGAACTTCCCGGTCCCTGGCTTTCAGCTCGCTCAGCTGTTTAAGCTCGGCCTCCGTGAGCCCCTGCAGGTCGGCCTTTGCATCCGCGTCACCATCGACAAATCGGGAGGCTGATCTGGCGTCGGAGGACTGCTCAACACCCCGGGTACGATCATCAGCATCGGTAGAGAAGCCTTCACCGGGCGTTGTCGAGGAAACACCACTCGGCGGAATGCTGCCAGTCGCCGACGCGGCACCGGAAACCACCGGATAAACAGGGGGAATCGAGGAAAGGATATTCACGGCTCAGTAGTCAGGGTCAGGCGCGGATGTCCAGGAGTGTTCCCAGAGTTTCGTCAGCCGTCTTCACAACCTGTGCGGACGCCTCGACACTGCGCTCGTAGAGCGTCATTTCAATCAGTGGCTCAGCCAGATTACCCGCACCCTCAGCAGAACCCTGAGGGCCGTCAACACCGCCACGGGCAATCTTCCGGGCCGCGTTTTCCATGCCCGCCATGCCATCCTGGATACCTTGGATACCAAGAGAAAGGGTGTTGTTGATCATGTCTAGGCCACCTATGACAACAGATTGACTTATTTACTCACAGATTTGGTCAAATTTCAATCAACGGGCGAATATTCAGGAATCTTGCCAGAACTTTCGGCAACTGGTCAGCCGGAGTGCCATCCAACCACGGCAAAACACCCAGGCATGGTGCCCCGAGGTGCGTTGTCAGATAGTTAAGGGTGTCCTGCTCACAACTCATGACATTCTCTTCGGGATGATTGGCTACCCAGCCTGCCACGAACAGACCATCGGCCCTGATGGCCTCCGCGGTGAGCATGGCGTGGTTAATACAGCCAAGTTTCAGGGGCACGACCATTACCACATCCAGCCCCAGCTCCCGGGGCACCGCTGCGTAGGTTTCCCGATCGTTGAGGGGAACCCGCCAGCCACCAGCACCCTCAATCAGCATCAGGTCAGCGGGCCGAATCTGCAGGCCACGGCAAAAGCCCACAAGGCGCTGGGCCGTGATGTTCTTGCCCGCCTGTTGCGCCGCAACGTGGGGGGCAATGGCCGGCTCCAGTGCTATGGGGTTGAGGGCATCGTAGGGAAGCTCTTCGGTAATGGCGGCCTGCAACATCAGGGCGTCTTCATTACGCAGTCCATCCGGGGTCTGCTCGCACCCTGAGGCAATGGGTTTCATCGCCAGCGTGCGCTTTCCCAGCTGCCGGGCAGCCTCCAGAATGGCAGCAGCAGCGATCGTTTTACCCACGCCAGTGTCGGTGCCTGTTACGAAGTAGGTTTTTTTTGCCATTTTCTGGGGTTCCTGCTGCATCTTTTTGGGGTGCCAGGTGAGTGTGTGGTGCGTCTTTCCGGGACACGCTCAAGACTTCCATGTGCGCTTAGATCGGGCCATCCCTGGCCCTCTATAGTCCCGGAAAGACGCACCACACCCTCACCGCAAACTTTCAAGATTGCCGTCCTTATTCGATCACTGAAAATCGTAATTACTCGGCTTTGACCAGTACAACCAGCCAGCGTGATAACTGGCGATGATCTCGCCATTACCTTGTTTTGGATAAGCAGCACACATCGCCTTGAATCGTCCCGGGGCGGTGATGGTTCTGCGGCGCTCTTCGCCTTTGAACACGGCGCCGAGGTGTTTGAGTTCCCGGTTCAGGGCCATGGGGGAATCATATGGCAAAGCCAGGGTTGCCGTGTCCAAGGTGGAACCAGGGAGCTGCTGGCCGGTTAATCGCTTCCAGTCCGCATAGCGGGTAAAACGGTTTACATGGGGCTGGCCGGGGTCGGCGTAGGCCCAGGCTTGCTTGAGTTCTTCGAGGGTGCCTTCCAGCAAGGTGGAGATGGCGAGGATGCCGCCGGGTTTGAGGATTCTTTGGCATTCGGCCAAGACGGCTTCCGGTCGGGTGCTCCACTGGATCATCAGGTTGCTGTAGATCAGGTCGGTGCTGTTGTCTGGCAGCGGGAGCTGTTCGGCGTCTGCGTTGAGCCAGCGGATGGTCTCGGAGCTGCAGGCTTTAGCCTGCTGCAACATGCCGGGGGCCAGGTCTGCGCCGGTGATGGCGGCGTTCGGGTATTGGCTTGCCAGTTTGCGGGTGAACCAGCCGGTACCGCAGCCGAGATCCAGGACAGTTGCCGGCTTCAGGTTCTCCGGTATGTTGGCGAGCATGGTGTCGCCCATGGCTTTTTGCAGGCGGGAGGCGCTGTCGTAGGTCTGGCTGGCGCCGCCGAACCCCCGGGCAATGCAGGCTTTACTGCCGGTTCCGCCTTCGGCACGGGTTATTGCCGTCAGATCGCTGTAGGCGCTCATACCGCAACAGGCTCCTGAGCAGCCTGCTCCGGCAACAGAGAGCGGCACTGGGCCAAAGCTTGCAGCAATCGATCGAGTTGCTCTTCAGAATGCGCGGCGCTCAGGGTTACCCGCAACCGGGCCTCGCCTTCCGGCACCGTGGGCGGGCGGATGGCAGTGACCAGTATGCCCTGCCCCTCCAGCGCACGGCTCAATGCCAAAGCTGCATGGTTATCCCCCACCATAATGGGCTGGATGGGCGTGTGCGACGGCATCAGTTGATAACCCAGCTGCTGCGCCCCGGTACGGAACCGGGCGATCAATGCCTGCAAATGGGCGCGGCGAGCATCATCCTGTTCGATCAGATCAATACTGGCACAGCTTGCCAGCGCCACCGCCGGCGGCATGGCGGTGGTGTAGATGTAGGTTCGAGCCTTCTGCACCAGATAATCCATCAACACCTCCGGCCCGGCCACAAACGCACCGCTAGTACCCACTGCCTTGCCAAGAGTGCCAATCAAAACCGGCACCTCATCCTCAGACAACCCGGCCTCAAGCACACTGCCCCGCCCCTGGGGTCCAAGCACACCCAAACCATGGGCATCGTCCACCACCAACAGAGCATCGTGGGCCTTACACACCCGGGCAAGTTCCTTCAGCGGCGCGATATCACCGTCCATACTGAACACACCATCGGTCACCACCAGCTTGTGCCCCGACGTCTCCGCCAACATCCGCTCCAACGCCGCCACATCGCCGTGGCCATAACGCCGAACACGAGCCCGGCTAAGGATGCAGCCATCAATAATCGACGCGTGATTCAAGCGGTCAGAAAAAATCGTATCCCCTCGCCCCGCCAACGCCGAAATCACACCCATGTTCGCCATGTAACCGGTGGAAAAAAACAACGCCGAACTACGCCGGGTAAACGCCGCCAGCCGCTGCTCCAGCTGATGATGGGCATCATGGTGCCCACAAACCAGGTGAGAAGCCGCCCCACCCAACCCGGTCTCGGCCAACGCGTCACGCAGCGTGGCGATATTGCCAGGGTGATTAGCCAGCCCAAGGTAATCGTTGCTGCAAAACGACAACAGCTCTGCCCCGTCTGCGACCAACTCCGGCTTCTGCGGCCCGGAAACCAGGCGACGGGACCGGTACAAACCGTCCCGTTTACGCTGTTCAATCTCCAGGGCGAAATCACGCATAGAAAAAGTACCTAAATCAACTGCTGTTGTACGGAATCCACGAACGGCGTTTGGCGTGAAGGTCGGGCAAGGCTTTCCGGAACTATAAAGGGCCAGGGATGGCCCGTCCTAAGCGCACATGGACGTCTTGAGCGTGTTTCGGAAAGCCTTACCCGACCTTCACCCGCACCGCACAGAACGCCCAAAACCAGAAACCTCAGGCCGACTCCCGAGTAGCGTCATAAAACATGTGCCGAGTAGCCTCATACTCCACCGCCTCGGCCAACGCCTCAGTCTCCTGCTCCTCGGTAGCACACTGCTCCCGCTGCTCCGGCCGAATCCCCAGCTTGCCGAACAACTGCATATCCGCATCCGCCTCAGGATTGGACGTGGTCAGCAACTTCTCTCCATAGAAAATGGAATTGGCACCCGCCATGAAACACAACGCCTGCATCTGCTCATTCATCTGCTCGCGACCCGCAGACAACCGAACATGGGACGCCGGCATCATAATCCGCGCCACCGCAATCAACCGGATAAAATCAAACGGCTCCAGGTCTTCAACATTTTCCAGCGGTGTACCCTTCACCTTCACCAGCATATTCACCGGCACACTCTCCGGGTGCTGCGGCAGATTCGCCAGCTGAACCAGCAAACCAACCCGGTCATCTTCGTCTTCACCCATCCCCATGATGCCGCCACAGCAGACCTTCATGCCGGCCTTGCGGACGTTATCCAGGGTATCCAGGCGGTCCTGGTAGGTGCGGGTTGTGATGATGTGGTTGTAATACTTCTCGGAGGTATCCAGGTTGTGGTTGTAGTAATCCAACCCGGCGTCGGCCAGCTCGCGTGCTTCTTCTTCCTTCAGCATGCCCAGGGTCATGCAGGTTTCCATGCCCAGGGATTTAACCTGCTTTACCATATCGAGGACATAAGGCATGTCTTTTTTGGACGGACTGCGCCAAGCCGCCCCCATACAGAACCGGGAAGCCCCTTTCTGCTTCGCCGCCCGGGCTTCCGCCACCACCTTCTCAATCTCCAGCAGCTTTTCCTTCTCCAGCCCGGTGTTGTAATGGCCACTCTGGGGGCAATACTTGCAGTCTTCCGGGCAGGCACCGGTCTTGATGCTCAACAGGGTGCTGACCTGCACTTCGTTTGGGTCAAAGTGCTCGCGGTGCACGGTCTGGGCCCGGAATAGCAAATCGTTGAACGGCAGATTGAAAAGATCCCGGGCTTCCTGAAGTGTCCAGTCGTGACGGAGTGCTGTGGCGGTCATGGCAAAGTCCTGTTAACCTTCGCAAGGTTTTTGGTTTACGGATAAACCGAGATGATAAACGGACTGAACCCGCTGTCAACCTTCATTGAACGAAAGGTTAACAGCGTACAGAGTGGAGGCCGCTGCGTCAGCTGCCTGTCACCCCACGCACACCATGGGCTGTGCACTGGCTGCCGGGACGACCTGCCGGCCAATCGCTGGCATTGCCACAGTTGCGCCCTGCCCCTGGCCTTTGCCACACCGGGTATGCGGTGCGGCGAATGCCAGACACTGCCCCCGCCCTTTTCCCGATCGCTGATTCCCTGGCGCTACCAGTACCCGGTGGATGGCATGATTGGCCGCTACAAGTATCAGGGCCACCGCAAGTTTGCGCGCCCGCTGTTAATCGGTTTCGCCGGCTTTCTGGAACAGCACCTTGAGCCGGAGCAGAAACCGGATGTTCTGATTCCCGCCCCGATGCACTGGCTCAGGCGCTGGCAACGGGGCTTTAATCAGGCCCAGGACATTGCCGAGTTTGTTGGCGCCCGGCTGGACATTCCGGTCGCGGCCGGGGTGGTGCGCCGGTCGCGAAGGGTGAAGGCTCAGCGGAGTCTGAACAGGGCTGCGCGACTGCAGAATCTGCGGGATGTGTTTGAGGTGCGCGGAGTGGTGCCGGAGCGGGTGGCGATTGTTGATGATGTGGTTACCACGGGGGCTACGGTCAGGGTTCTTGCTTCTGCGTTGAAGGAAGCGGGGGCTGGCGACATTCAGGTTTGGGCTTTGGCTCGGACTCCTGGCTAGGAGGTCCGGGAAACTGGTCGGGGACCTTTGTCTGGTGTCAGCAGCGATGAGGTCGCCCTTTCCGGGACACGCTCAAGGCATCCTGCTCGCTTAGGACGGGCCATCCATGGCCCTTTATAGTCCCGGAAAGGGCGACCTCATCGCTGCACTACCGGCTGCGTTGGTTTCCCCGACCACCAAAGGCAGTTCTCCCCTACATCCTACTTTTCTCGTCTAATAGCAGTTTCACCTCTTCGGCTATTGCCAAGCATGATGTCAGTCCCGGTGATTCAATTCCAAACAGATTAACCAGGCCGGGCAGTCCGTGTTGTGCCGGGCCGTCTATGCGGAAATCGAAGAAATCGCCATCGGGTCCAGTAAGCTTCGGGCGAATACCGGCATAGGCGGGTTGAAGTCGGTCTGCATCCAGGCCTGGCCACCATTGCCGGATCCCGTCGGCAAAGGCGTGCACCCGGTCAGGATTCACCGTGTAGTCTTCCTCGGGAATCCACTCCACGTCGGGGCCAAAGCGGGCCTGGTTGGCAAGATCCAGGGTGAGGTGGACGCCCAGGCCGCCGGGCTCGGGCAAGGGGTAAATCAGGGTATTGAAGGGGTGTTTGCCGGCATAGCTGAAATAAACACCCCGGGCCAGCCACTGTTTCGGCCTGGCGGCATCGGGCAGGCCCAGCCATTGTCGGGCAAGCTTTGGGGCGCCCAAACCGGCGGCGTTGATTACCTCAGAAGCCTCAAGTTTTACACGCTGACTGCCACCCAGGGTCAGGGTATGCTTCCCGCCGTCGGATTCTGCGGCCAGCACCGGGCTGTTCAACACCAGTTGTCCGCCAGCATCCTCCAGCTCCCCCAACAGCGATAGCATCAGGCCATGGCTGTCGATAATCCCGGTTTCCGGAGACCACAGACCGGCCCGGGCGTTGATGGCAGAAAGTTGTCGGGTTATGTCCCGGCCATCGCGAAGCTGCAATTCGACGCCATTGCCCGCCGCCTGTGCCTGGATGCCGGAAAGGCGGTCCGTCTGGGCAAGGTTGGTTGCGATGATCCACTTGCCGCATTTGCGATGGCCTACCTTGCGGCTGTCACAGTAGTCATACAACAGTTCACGGCCCCGAACGCAACAATGGGCTTTCAGGGACCCGTGGGGATAATAGATTCCAGCGTGCATAACCTCGCTGTTGCGGGATGAGATGCCCTCGCCGAAGCGGGAGGCCGCCTCCAGCACCAGGACATCCCGGCCGGTCAGAGCCAGTTGCCGGCCAATGGCAAGGCCAACCACGCCGGCGCCAATGACCACCGTCTGTATGCTAAAACGCTCTTCGCTCACGATTTCTGACCATTTATCGATATCAAACGAGGAAATTACCGCAGATAACCGCTGACTGCATTACCTCTAACCCCAGAACCGTTATACTTCATCCTACGGGTACCAGGACGCACGGAGCAGGGATTATGTCAGACAGGAAGCAGTTCATTACGGTTATGGTGGTTGCCGCGCTGTTCGTTAGCTGGATTGGCTGGCGAGGGTTTGAGGTTATCAGCCTGAACGATCAATTGATGGCCGATAAAACCGTGGCCAGTTACCCATACCAGCACAGGGTGCTCCGGGTGGAAGGGGATACGGCGGTGATCAGCTCGCTGCGCTCCCACTCGGTCTCGACTCAGCAGGCATTGTCTGCGATGTTCCCGAGCATGCGTCATCTGGCGGACACCCACCGGGACTGGCAAAGGGCGGAGCGTGAGTTGGCGCAGGTCCAGGCCCGGGCCGGCGATATTATTCTGGCAACCTCGGGCGTCAATCGTGTTCGCTGGGAACTGGACGAAAACTGGTATCATCTGCAATCCATGAAATCCCGATACAACACGGCCTTCTGAATTTTATGCAACATGAGCCTCCGGAACTGACAACGTCCACACATCCCTACGATCAACTCACCCCGGAAGTGATCCTGGACGCGCTCGAGGAAGCAGGCTTTGCCGTCAGCGGCCGGCTGTTCGCCCTGAACAGTTACGAGAACCGGGTTTACCAGATAGGGCTCGACGATGGCCCGCCGGTGATTGCCAAGTTCTATCGCCCGGGTCGCTGGAGCGAAGCCGCGATCCGGGAGGAGCATGAATTCTCGCTGGACTTGCAACAAGCCGACATTCCGGTGGTCGCGCCGTTGGTCATGCCCGGGGGCGATACCCTGGGCCAGCATCAGGCATTTCTGTTTGCGGTTTTCCCCCAGCGCGGCGGGCAGGCACCCGACACCAGCGTCACAGACACGCTGTACCGACTGGGCCAATGGCTGGGGCAGATCCATAACCTTGGGGCGCTGAAATCCTTCAACCACCGGCCGGGGTTTGACCTGATCCAGGGGTTGGAAGAGCACAATGCGCTGCTGGTCAACGGAGGCTGGGTGCCGGACGACCTGCGCCCGGCCTGGGACAGCCTGATCCCGGATCTGATTGCCGGCTGCCGCCAACGTATGGCAGACGCGGGAACCGTTGATACCCTGCGAATTCACGGAGACTGCCATGCCGGCAACATTCTGTGCCGGGACGAATCCATGCTGTTTGTAGACCTGGATGACTGTCGCACAGGGCCGGCCGTGCAGGACATGTGGCTGCTGCTTAACGGCGAAGCCTCCGAACGCGGGGCGCAGCTCGGCGAGTTGATCGAAGGCTATGAGATGTTCCGGGACTTCAACCGCCGGGAACGACATCTGATTGAGCCCCTGCGGTGTTATCGGCAAATCGCCCATTGCGCCTGGCTTGCCCGGCGCTGGGAAGATCCGGCCTTTCCACGGTTCTTCCCCTGGTTTGCCCAACCCAGATTTTGGTCAGACCAGATCCTGGCCCTTCGCGAACAACTTTCCGCACTTCAGGAACCGGCCATCAGCCTGCCCGGGCAATTCTGATCATCATTCAACGAGGTACCCATGAGCGATAACGACGAAGCCCGTTATACCGTCCGCAGCCTTATTGTGACCGGCATAGCCGCCATCATCGGCACCGTCCTGGTGTTAGAGGCCACCGGCCGCATTGACCATACCGAACACAAGGACCATGTGCCGGTCGGCGACTTCAAGGCTATTCATATCCAGCCCGGCGACAGCTTCCGGATGTCCAGAAAGTCCTCAGAGCTGCACGCTGTGTGCGAGAATGGCTACCTGGCCATCGCCGCCGATGTCGATCCATCCTTTCGGGGCATCCTGGTAGATTACAAGAACCGGGGTGTACGCTGCCAGCGGCCCTCTCCCACGGACCTGGCCCCAGCTACAGGTTCTGAAGAGGACGGCGATGAGTAAGGGCAAATCCGGGGCACCAGAGCAGCTGACCGACCGTCTGTTCGCTACCGAACGCAACCCCGAGGATTTCCGGTTCGATGCTTCGGTGGCCAGGGTCTTTCCCGACATGATTCGCCGGTCGGTGCCCGGCTACACCACCATCATCCCGATGATTGAGGTGATCACCGAGCAGTACGTACAACCAGCCTCCCATTGCTATGATCTGGGTTGCTCGCTGGGCGCTTCCACCCTGGCCATGCGCCACGGCATTCCTCACCGCGACTGCACCCTGGTGGGTGTCGACAACTCCAGCGCCATGATCGAGCGTTGCGAGCACTACATCGCACTGGATGACCACGAACTGCCGGTTACCCTGCGCTGCGAGGACATTCTGGAAACAGAACTGAGCCGAGCCTCGGTAACCACATTGAACTTTACCCTGCAGTTCGTACCACCGGAGCAGCGGCTGGTCCTGCTTACCCGGATTGCCAAGGCAACCCTGCCAGGCGGCGTACTGATCCTGTCAGAAAAAATCCGCTTTGAATCGGAAACCGAGCAGGATATCCAGACGCGGCTGCACCACGAGTTCAAGCGCGCCAACGGCTACTCCGACCTGGAAATAAGCCAGAAACGGGCAGCCATCGAAAAGGTATTGATTCCGGAAACCCTGGCCGCCCACCGTGACCGGCTGATACAGGCCGGCTTTGATCAGGTACTGGTCTGGTATCAGTGCTTCAACTTTGTTTCCATACTGGCCCTCAAGAACCGTTGATCCCAGGACATAACCGACCCCATGGCACTTTTCGACTGGCGAGCGCACTTTCTCCCGTTCATCGACTTCCTGCAACAGTCCGGGCATGAGCCCTGGGCAGAGCGGCTTACCCGCCAACTGATTGCCCGGTTTGAAGACAACCCCCACGGCGACCTGCCCCGCTGGCAAAGCGCACTGGATTTGTTACCCGAGGTGCCCGGTGTTGCCGCTGACCTGAACTGTTCCGCCATTACCCTGTCGGCTCCCGACCCACTGACCCAGGCGCAGAGTGAAAGTCTAGAACAGGGCCTGCGGGGCCTGATGCCCTGGCGAAAAGGCCCATTCGAGTTCTTCGGCACCCACATAGACACCGAATGGCGATCAGACTGGAAATGGGACCGGGTTGCTCCTCATCTGTCAGACCTCAGGGGCAGAACCATTCTCGACGTTGGCTGCGGCTCCGGCTACCACTGCTGGCGCATGGCCGGGGCTGGCGCCGGCCGCGTTGTAGGCATCGACCCCGGTCTGCTGTTCATGTTCCAGTTTCTGGCAGTCAAGGGTTACCTGGGTGAGGTTCCGGTAGACCTGCTACCGGTGCGAATGGAGGACTTACCGGACAACCTGCAGATGTTCGACACCACCTTTTCGATGGGTGTTCTGTACCACCGTCGCTCGCCCCTGGACCACCTTCTGGAACTCAAGGGCACCCTCCGCCCAGGCGGCGAATTGGTACTGGAAACCCTGGTGGTTGACGGTCCGGAAGGCTTCAGTCTGATGCCGGAAGACCGCTACGGCCAGATGCGCAATGTCTGGTTCCTACCCAGTTGCCCCACCCTCTTACGCTGGCTGGACAGAACCGGGTTTCGCAATGCGCGGGTGGCGGATGTCAGCGACACCACCACCGAGGAACAACGGCAGACGGACTGGATGCGTTTCAACTCTCTGGCGGATTTTCTCGACCCGAACGATTCGAGCAAAACCATCGAAGGCTATCCGGGACCCAAGCGCGCAACCATCATCGCCGAGAAGCCCTGACGTAATACCCGAACATAAAAAAACCGCCTGAGGCGTGACAGCCAAAGGCGGTTTTTTTGTTCTTCGAGCTTACTCTCCGAACGGATGGCGCAGAGTGATGGTCTCCACCCGGTCAGGGCCCGTGGAGATAATATCGATCGGCGCTTCAATCTGCTCCTCCAGGAAGCGGATGTAGGCCTTGGCATTCTCTGGCAGCTGGTCAACGGTGGTCAGGCCTACCGTGCTCTCGCTCCAGCCCGGCAGCTCTTCATACACCGGTTCAATATCCTTGTAGCTATCGCAACCAATGGGCGGGCGGGTAATCTCACCATTCGGTGTCTTGTAGCCAACGCACACCTTCACCGTTTCCAGGCCGTCCAGCACGTCCAGTTTGGTCAGGCAAATGCCAGACACGCTGTTGATCTGGATGGCGTGGCGCAGGGCCACCGCATCAAACCAGCCACAACGGCGGGAGCGGCCGGTGGTGGTGCCAACTTCGTTACCTTTTACCGCCAGGTGCTGGCCCATGTCGTCAAACAGCTCGGTCGGGAAAGGACCTGAGCCAACACGAGTGGTGTAGGCCTTGGTAATGCCCAGCACGTAATCCAGGAACATCGGGCCAAAACCGGAGCCCGTGGCGGTGCCGCCAGCGGTGGTGTTGGACGAGGTAACGTACGGGTAGGTACCCAGATCGATATCCAGCAGAGAGCCCTGAGCACCTTCGAACAGGATGTTCTCGCCGCGCTTGCGGTAGTCGTGCAGAATATCGGTGACATCTGCAGACATGGGCAGGATTTCCTCACCCATCTGCTTCAATTCGGCCAGGGCCGCATCGATGTCTTCCGCCTCTTCCTTGAAATACTCGGTCAGCACGAAGTTGTGGTAAGACATGATTTCCCGCAGCTTTACTTCAAAGTCTGCCAGATTGCACAGATCGCCCAGACGCACGCCACGGCGTGATACCTTGTCTTCGTATGCGGGACCAATACCACGGCCAGTGGTGCCAATCTTTTCGTTACCCTTGGCGCGCTCGCGGGCCTGATCAATACGCACGTGGGTACGCAGGATGATCGGGCAGGCCAGGCTGATCTTCAGGCGATCGCGCACGGCCACACCGTTGGCTTCCAGTTCACGGACTTCTTTCAGCAGGGCCTCCGGTGACAACACCACGCCATTGCCAATCAGGCACTGGACATTCTTCCTGAGAATACCGGAAGGGATCAGGTGCAGCGCTGTTTTCTTGCCCTCGATCACCAGTGTGTGTCCGGCATTATGGCCACCCTGAAAGCGCACCACCGCAGCTACTTTGTCTGTCAGCAGGTCAACAATCTTGCCCTTGCCTTCATCACCCCATTGGGTGCCCAGCACAACAACGTTTTTACCCATGATTCTCTCTCAATTCAGACGAGCCGAAGGCTCAAGTCCTGCACATTAATCCAGTGAAACCGACACCTGGCGACTCAGGCCAGTGCCTCGACAACCCACTTACCATCCTTTTTGACCAACTGACGATCACAGCCACGCTCGGCTGGATTGGTGTCAGTGTCATCGGGCAAGGCCCGTACCACCGTTTCCGTCATTCTCAGGCCGGAGATCACACCTTCAAGGGCTGAATCCGTCTCCGCAGGTGCCCAGATGGCACCAGACCTTTTGGACGGACGTTCCCCCAGTGACACCAGGGCCCGGATATCGAGACTGAATCCTGTGGCAGGGCGAGCCCGGCCAAAATCACTGCCGATGGCATCGTAACGGCCGCCTTTGCCCACCGCATCACCATGGCCGGGCACATAGGCCGCGAACACCAGCCCGGTGTGGTAGTTGTAGCCACGCAGTTCGCAGAAATCGAAGCCAAGACTGACCTCTGGATAATCCCTGGCCAGCATCTCTGCCACCCGCCCCAACTGATCCAGGGCCGCATCCAGGGCGGTCGAGGCGCCGCTGAGAATCGAGCGAGCCTCGTCAAGTGCTTCCACGCCCCCGCTGACCCGGGCAAGCTCACGCAGGCGTGCACCGCCCGAACCGGCAGGGCAATCGCCCAGGAGCGCATCCAGCTCAGGCACCGATTTGCGTGCCATGGCATCGAAGACGGCCGCTTCGGTGTCCCGATCAAAGCCTGCCTCGGTGATCAGGCTCTCGTAAATCGATACATGGGCCAGATCCATATGCACACGGCGCAGGCCCGCAACCCGGAGCGCTTCCAGCATCAGACTGATCACTTCAAGATCGGCGGCTTCCGAGGCACTGCCAAACAATTCGCAACCGGCCTGGATCGGCGTTCGGCCGGTCAGCATATGGCGCGGACGGGTGTGCAAGACATGGCCGGCATAACAAAGCCGGGTGATGCCTTCGTGCCCCAGGGTATGGGCATCGATGCGCGCCGCCTGTGGCGTCATGTCGGCGCGCACGCCCATCATGCGACCGGTCAACTGGTCGGTGAGCTTGAAGGTTTGAAGCTCCAGGTCGTGGCCCGTACCGGTAAAGAGGGATTCAAGGTATTCAATGAGCGGCGGGATAACCAGCTGGTAACCCCAGCGCTGGCAGGTATCCATTACATCCCGTCGCAGGGATTCGATCTGTCCGGCCAGCGGCGGCAAAATGTCTTCCACCCCGTCAGGCAGTAACCAGCGATCAGATACAGTCATGAGATTCTGTTGTCCGTTTTTCCCGCGCCGGCAAAACACTCCGGGGGAATGACTCAGGATTTAGGATGCCAGGGGCTGAAAACCCAAAGCAAAACCGGCGAAATTCTACACCGTTGGCAGACACAAAAAAACCGGAATACCGAGGTATTCCGGTTTTTTGATCTTCAGAGCCGATCAGTTGGCGCCCATCGGGTCCTTCAGGAAGCGCATGAATGCGCTGTCGGAATCGATCACCATGATGTCATCCTTGCCCGAGAAGGTATTGCGATAGGCCTGCAGGCTGCGATAGAAGCTGTAGAATTCCTCGTTGGAACCGTAAGCATCTGCGTAGATCTGCGCAGCTTCACGATCACCGGCACCGCGGGTCTGCTCGGCTTCAGCAAACGCTGTGGCCAGAATAACCGTCTGCTGGCGATCTGCATCAGCCCGGATACCCTCGGCCAGCTCCTGGCCCCGGGAACGGAATTCCTGGGCCAGCTTCTGGCGCTCAGCAGCCATCCGGCGGAAGACGTTCTCACTGACCTGCCCCGGCAGCTCAATCGCTTTTACCCGGATATCCAGGACTTCGATACCGAACTCTCCAACCACGTTGGAATTCACCCGGTCACGAAGCGTGTTCATAAGCTGATCCCGCTGGCCGGATACCACTTCGTGCATGGTGCGAACACCGAACTCATCCCGCAGGCCATTATCGACCCGAGACAGAATCAGAGACCGAGCCCTGAATTCATCCCCGCCCGTGGAGCGGTAGAACTGATCCACGTTACGGATGCGCCACGCCACGTAGGAGTTTACGTCCAAAGGCTTCTTTTCCACCGTCAGGTACTGGCGAGACGGCAGGTCCATGGTCAATACCCGGATATCGAACTCGCGGATCTGGTCAATCACCGGCACCTTGAAGTGCAGGCCTGCCGGAATGTCGGTCTGAACCAATTCACCGAACCGCAGTTTAACGCCCCGGTGGGTTTCCGGGATGATGTATACACTTGACAGCACAAGCAGGACAACAATCAGAGCGCCTGCAAGGCCCACAACAGCTTTGGGTCCCATAACTTATCTGCTCCTCCGAATGTTGGTGTCCTGACGCGAGCGCAGCTCTTGCAGCACCTGGTCCGTCAGCATGCCGATATCGGCCTGGTTGCTGCCGCCAGATGAGCGGGAGCTGCTTGATGAACCACCAGTGCCTTGCATCAGACGATCCAGAGGCAGGTACATCATGTTGCCGCTGCTCTCGGTATCGATGAAGATCTTGCTGCTGTTCGCCAGCACCTGTTCCACCGCCTGAATGTACATGCGTTCGCGGGTAACCGCCGGCGCAATTTCATACACTTCCAGCAGCTGAGTGAAACGAGAGCTCTCACCTCGGGCACGCTCAACCACTTCTTCCAGATAGGCGTTGGCCTCCTCGATCAGGCGCTGGGCCTGGCCGCGAGCCTCCGGCACGATCCGGTTGCGGTAGGTTTCCGCCTCTTCCTTCAGCCGCTGTTCGTCTTCCCGGGCACGCTGCACTTCACGGAAGGCATCCTGCACCGCAGAGGGTGGCTGGGTGCTTTCAACGTTGACCCGGACAACTTCAAGACCCGCGCCATATTCACGAAGAAAGCTCTGCAGGCGCTGCTCGACACGAATAGCGAGTTCAGCACGCCCTTCAGTCAGCACCTCATCCAGAGTGGAGCTACCCACTTCGTGACGCAGGGCGCTGTCAGTGGCAAACGACAGGGCTTCGTTAGAATCCCTGACGTTGAGAACGTAGTCACGGGCATTGCCTACCCGATACTGAACCTGCAGATCAACCGTTACCAGGTTTTCATCCATGGTCAGCATCTGGCCACTGGACTGGGCGGTACGAACGTTGGTTACCCCAACCTTGTACACCCGATCAATCAACGGCACCTTGAACCTCAAACCCGGGTTCTCAGTGGTGCTGTACTCACCAAACCGGAGAACAACAGCCCGTTCCTGTTCGTCTACGGTATAGAACGACTGAAACACCACATAGCCAAGCGCCAGGATAGCTGCCAGCGCAATGACGGCACCAAACCCGCCAGCACTGCCACCGGAGCTGCTACCGCCGGAATTGCCTGAGTTGCCACCTTTGCCACCCAGCATCCTGTTCAGCTTTTCAAGGCCTTTTTTCAGCGCCTCATCCAGGTCCGGTGGCCCCTGATCATTGCCGCGACGACCACCCCCGGTTCCCCAGGGATCGTTGTCGTTACGGTTTCCACCCGGTTCATTCCAGGCCATAGTTCTCTCCGTTCATGTATTATCGAATGGCTGCAAATACTAGGGATTTATCAACGCCCCGGCAATAGCTTGCGGCTTTCGGACTCATCGAATCTCCAGCCTGAGCGCTTCTTCCCTGACGCCCGCCCGGCTCAGCAACTGCATCCAGTCCCGGTTTTGCAACCTCACCTCCAGCACTGTATCACCGGTCTCCCGGTGTTCTTCACTCAACACAGACCCAGCCTCGTGCAGAAGGGCGCGAAGCTTGCCATCGGCCGGCCCAAGCAACACAAAGTGATGCACAACGTCCTCCGCCAGCCGTTCAACCAGCGCATCGAACAGAAGCTCAAGACCCTGCCCGGTCACCGCAGACACCCAGGCCCGAACGGGCACACCATCCTCGTTCCGGTCTATCCTGGGCTCAAATCCATCCAACAGGTCAATCTTGTTGAACACCTGAAGGACCGGTATTTCGTCCGCACCGATCTCCGCCAGCACGCTCTCCACCTGTTCCATGCTGTCATCGCGACGCTCGTCGTGACAATCAATCACGTGCAGCAGTAACGTTGCCTGAGTGGTTTCTTCCAGTGTTGCGCGAAAAGCCTCTACCAGCTTGTGGGGCAAATGCCGGATGAAGCCGACCGTATCCGCCACTACGACCGGGCCAATATCCGGAAGTTCCAGACGACGCAAGGTTGGGTCCAACGTCGCAAACAACTGATCAGCAGCATATACGCTGGCTGTGGTGATTCGGTTGAATAATGTGGACTTCCCAGCGTTGGTGTAGCCCACCAGGGACAAGGTCGGAATATCGGCCCGTTTGCGGGCACGGCGGCCCTGGTCACGCTGTTTTCGGACTTTCTCAAGCCGCTTGTGAATAGACTTGATGCGTTCCCGCAGCAATCGACGGTCGGTTTCAAGCTGGGTTTCACCGGGCCCCCGCAGACCGATACCGCCTTTCTGGCGCTCAAGGTGGGTCCACCCTCGAACCAGCCTCGTTGACATATGCTCCAGCTGAGCCAGTTCCACCTGGAGCTTGCCCTCGTGGGTACGGGCACGCTGGGCGAAAATGTCCAGGATAACGCCGGTACGGTCCAGCACCCGACACTTGAGCTCCCGCTCGATGTTGCGCTCCTGACTGGGCCTGAGGGCATGGTTGAAAAGCACCACGTCCGCCTCGCTGGCGGCAACGGCATCGCGGATTTCGTCAAGCTTGCCTTCGCCAACAAAAAGCCGGGGGTTGGGCTGCTTGCGGGAGCCTGTCACCATCATCACCGGCTCAACGCCGGCGGAGGTCACCAGTTCCCGAAACTCACCGGGGTCTTCGGTATCATCGTGGGCGGTGAATTCTATGTGAACGAGAACCGCCCGTTCTCCAACGTCAGGACGCTCAAACAAGATAGGTTAAACTCCATAAAAACAAACACCCGCGGCCATTCGAGCTCTCGGGCTGTCCTGGAACGCGGGTGTAGAAACCGGAAACTCCGGAAAGATCAGTCTTCAGACTCACCTTCACCTGCCGGGTTCTGCGGCGGAAGGCGCACATTGCGAGCAGGGACCACAGTGGAAATCGCATGCTTGTAGACCATCTGGCTGACGGTGTTCTTCAGCAGAATAACAAACTGGTCAAAGGATTCGATCTGGCCCTGCAGCTTGATGCCGTTGACCAGAAAGATAGAAACCGGAATGCGTTCCTTGCGCAATGCATTGAGGTAAGGGTCTTGTAAAGAATGCCCTTTTGACATGTGAGTTCTCCTGTTTATAAGTAAGTGCAGATCGTCATTTTTCTGATTTAAATGTGGTGCCAAGGCCGCTTTTTTTCAAGGCATTAACCACCACTTGCGGATCACCGGCGTTCAGCCAGTGAACATTCGGCCATTTTCGTAACCAGGTCAGCTGCCGCTTTGCCAGTTGTCGGGTGGCGGCCACGCCCTTGTCGACGAAAGTCTGGTAATCACAGCTACCCGTCAGGTAATCCCACGCCTGCCGATAGCCAACGCAACGCATCGAAGGCATGTCAGGACTGAGATCACCCCGCTTCATCAGTGCACGGACTTCGTCCAGAAACCCTGCATTAAGCATAGCCTGAAAACGAAGCCCTATACGCCGATGAAGCTCAGAACGCTCGGCTGGAGCCAAGGCAAACTGGAAAACAGTATACGGCAGGCTCGGGGTTTCGTCTGCCTGCCAACGGGTAAAATACGTGTAATCCTCAATACCTGACACCGCCTCCTGTTCAGAAGTTCCCGATTGCGCCTGCCAGATTTCAGAAATGGGTCTGCCCGTCAGGCGAATAACTTCCAGTGCCCGCATCAGCCGCTGGCGGTTATTTGGGTGGATTAGCCCGGCGGCAACGGGATCAAGGCTTGTCAGTTCCCGGTGCAGGTACTCCCAACCGTGCTCTGCCGCCTCCTGCTCGATGCGCGCCCGCAACTCCGGGTTAGCGGAGGGCAAGTCGGACATACCGTGCAACAATGCCTTGAAATACATCATGGTTCCGCCAACCAACAACGGGATGCGGCCGCGGCGGGTGATATCTGCCATCTCGGCAAGCGCATCACGACGAAAATCCGCAGCGGAATAGCTGTCGGCAGAATCACAGATGTCGATCAGGCGATGAGGTGCTCTGGCCAGTTCTTCGGCATCAGGTTTTGCGGTACCAATATCCATACCCCGGTAAATCATCGCGGAATCGACACTGATGATGTCACATGGGAGCATGTCACAGAGGGCGATGGCCATATCGGTTTTGCCGGAAGCCGTCGGCCCCATCAGAAAGATAGCCGGCGGCAGCGCATGCCCCGGTTGGTGCTCAGTGTCCGACATGGAGTGACTAACGCCCCCTCAGGAACAGTTTGTCGAGTTCTGACAGCGTAACCAGAGTCCAGGTGGGGCGGCCGTGATTGCATTGGCCGCTTCGCTCGGTGGCTTCCATGTCACGTAACAGCGAGTTCATTTCCGGAATGGTGAGTTGCCGGTTTGCCCGAACAGAACCATGGCAGGCCATAGTGCCCAGCAGTTCGTGAGTGACGGCTTCTACCCGGTCGCTCTGCCCGTGCTCAATCAGATCCGCCAGCACGTCCCGGACCAGTTGTTCGGTGTCGGCGCCCCGCAATAACGCCGGGATCTGCCGCACAGCCAGGGTCTCCGGGCCGATTCGTTCAATTTGCAACCCCAGGTGCTGCAACTCCTCGCCGTGAGTTTCCGCCAGCGCCGCCTCTTTCTGGCTTACCGCCAATGACAACGGCACCAGCAGGGGCTGGCTTTTCAGATCTTGCTCGGCCAGGGCGTGCTTCATACGCTCATAGGTGATGCGCTCATGGGCAGCATGCATATCAACAACGATCAGGCCAGCCCGGCTCTGGGCAAGGATGTAGATGCCATGTAGCTGGGCTATGGCATAACCCAGGGGCGGCTCTTCATCGGTGTCTCGTGGAGGCGTGACCGCAACCGGCTGGCTGGCATGGTCAGGCCGGGAAGCAACCCCCCCACCCTCATTCAGGGATTGATAAAACGCCATCTGGTCACTGGCCTTCCATTCCTGCTGCGGCTGGGAAGCCGACCCAACACCAAAGCCGCCTCCGTTGGCATAACCACCAGCTACAGGCGGCGCCTGGTCCGGGAGAGATGCCCCCATCCCAGCTGGATGACCGGCGGGGTTGGCAACAACTGCCTCTGGCTCGCGCCCGAAAGACTGAGCGACCGCACCGCGCAAATGATCATCCGGGCGAACATCAGCCAGAGCCCGGTGCAGGGTGCGGAAGATAAAATCATGGACCAACCGACCATCCCGGAACCGGACCTCGTGCTTGGTGGGGTGCACGTTGACATCGACGGTGGCGGGTTCCACTTCCAGATAGAGCACAAAGGCGGGGTGGCGGTTGTTGTAAAGCACATCCCGGTAGGCCTGTCGCACCGCATGGGCGACCAGCTTATCCCGAATGACCC
The DNA here is from genome assembly GCF_048595985.1 of Marinobacter sp. GH_1. Taxonomy (NCBI): domain Bacteria; kingdom Pseudomonadati; phylum Pseudomonadota; class Gammaproteobacteria; order Pseudomonadales; family Marinobacteraceae; genus Marinobacter; species Marinobacter sp. GH_1. The sequence goes on from NZ_CP184460.1 coordinate 2,993,500, forward strand.
GGCCATTCACGAAGAAGTACTGCAGGTCCGCCTGGCTGCGCGAGAAGGTGGGCAATGCCACCCAGCCCCAGAGCCGCAGGCCGGTCGCTTCCGCGTCAATAATAACGGCGTTGTCTATAAACTGCTGTCCGCACAGCGAACCAATCCGTCGCTCCTTGTCGACCTCCGACTCTGCTGGCCGCAGGCTCTGCACCACACGCTGGTTGTGGCGCAGGGTAAAGCCAGCATCAAATCGGCTCAGGGCCTGCCGGCGAATACACTCTTCCACATGATTGAATTCGGTTTTTTCCGTTCGCAGGAACTTGCGCCGGGCTGGCGTGTTGAAGAACAGGTCACGGACTTCCACGGTGGTTCCCACCGGGTGCGCGGCCGGAGAAAGACGGGCATCCATATCCCGGCCTTCCACCTCCACTCGGGCCGCGGCTTCCTGGGCTTCGGTGCGGGACGTGAGTGCCAGGCGCGAAACGGAACTGATACTGGCCAGGGCTTCACCACGAAAGCCTAATGTACCGACAGCTTCCAGGTCATCGAGGGTCAGGATTTTACTGGTGGCATGGCGGCTGAGGGCCAGCGGCAGGTCGGCTTCGTCAATGCCCGAGCCATCATCACGCACCCGGATCAGCTTGACGCCACCCTGCTCCACTTCAATATCAACCCGGCTTGCACCTGCATCCAGCGCGTTTTCCACTAACTCTTTGACGACGGATGCAGGCCGCTCCACCACCTCGCCCGCAGCAATCTGGTTGGCGAGCCGGGGCGATAGCAACTGAATGTGGGGCATATCCGGGAACTACCTCTTGATCAGGATGAGGGGATGCGAATGGTTTGCCCTACCATAACACGATCATCGGTCATCCCGTTAAAGCGCATTAACTCGCTGACGGTGGTCTGGTTCTGCCGGGCCACACCAGACAAGGTGTCACCCCGCTGGATACGGTACCGGCTAACCTGCCCGCCACCTTTCTGATTTTCCTTCTGCCAGGCCAATAGCGTGCCCGGTGGAGGCGTTCGCTGAAAATACTCGTGAATACCGTCCATGATGGCGTTGGCCAGTCGATTGCGATACCACTCGGTGGCCAGGTTCTGCTCTTCTTTCGGGTTCGAGATAAACCCGGCTTCCACCAGTATTGACGGTATATCCGGAGACTTCAGAACCGCGAAGGCCGCCTGCTCAACACCGGGCTTGTGCAACTTGGCAACACCGCCCAACTGCCCCAGCACAGAGCTCCCCACCCCGAGACTGGCATTGATGCTGGCGGTCATGGAGAGATCCAGCAGAACACCTGCCAGCATATCGTCGCGACCGTCCAAAGACACGCCACCAGCACCGCCAATCAGATCAGAGCGATTCTCGCTTTGGGCCAGCCAGCGCGCGGTTTCACTTGTCGCTCCCCGCTGGGACAGGGCAAATACCGATGCGCCACTGGGTTGAGGTGTTCTGAAGGCATCTGCATGCACCGAGACGAACAGATCCGCGTTGTACTTGCGCGCCAGCAACGTGCGATTGCGCAACCCGATGTAATAGTCCCCGGTGCGGGTAAGTTTGGCGGTAAAGCCCGGCTGCTTGTTGATCAGATCCGCCAGGGTTTTGGACATTCTGAGCACAACATCTTTTTCCCGGGTACCTCTGGGGCCGATAGCGCCTGGGTCTTCACCGCCGTGGCCCGGGTCGATCACGATGATGATATCCCGCTTGCCGGCTGAATCCTGAGTCACCGTGGGGCTGGCAGCCCGTTCGAGACGGCTGCCCTTCTCGTCAATCAGGTCGACCACCAGCCGGTGCCCGTATTGCTGATTGGGCTCCAACACAAAACTGCGGGGCTTGATGTCGCTTTTCAGATCGAGTACCACCCTGAGGTCGCTGCCATTGCGCGGTGCGCTGCGGATCCGCTCAATCGGACTGCCACTGAGGTCCACTTTGCTGAAATCCGCTTTCAGGGAGGTATTTTTCAAGTCGATTACCAACCTCGAGGGCCCGGATAGCGCAAACACGTTGTGCTCCACACTACCGGCAGTATCAAGGACGAGGCGCGTGTGGTCAGGCGCGGGCCAGAGCCGCACGCCTTCAATCTGGGTAGCAGCCTGAGCGAGGTTAGCCGCCAGAGCCACCATCAAACACAGAAAAAGTCTCATGAATCAGGCCCTATCAGCTCTATTTGATTCAACAGGGAGGCGCCGAACTCCGATCGGGCACGCAGTACTACCGACCGGCCTTCTCCCTGCCGTTCCAGGTGGATTTCAAGATCTGGCTCTGGCAGAACACCCTCTCCCCGCTCCGGCCATTCAATCAGACAGAAACTGCCGCCCGAAAAGTAATCGCGGATTCCCATGTACTCAAGCTCCTCGGGATCGCCCAGACGGTAAAGGTCGAAATGGTATACCGGCGGGTCCAGGTCTTCATAGGGCTCCACAAGGGTATACGTTGGGCTTTTAACCGCTCCCACATGCCCGAGCCCTCTCATTACACCGCGGCTCAGAGTGGTTTTCCCCATGCCCAGATCGCCATCCAGGAACACCACAATGCCCTGATCGGATGCCTTCACCAGCCCGGCAAGCTCACCGCCCAGGCGCTCTGTTTCCGCTTCACTCTCCAGAAACAACCGGCGTTCATTGCCGAAAATGCTCATAACGCCTCCTGGTCGTCACGGCTGTTCACCTTTTCTGCTTCCCACAGCACCTTTGGCAAGGCGCTGATTACATCCGTGGGCGTCAGCCCCATATAGCCATAAGTCTGCACCGCCTGGTCCGCCGCGGCCAGATGCAGAGCCGCAGCCATTGTCGTGGCCTGCCGGGGGTCCTTCAGCTGTGCCAGCAACGCGCCGGCGATGCCGGATAAAACATCGCCCATGCCCCCGGTCGCCAGGCCCGGATTACCACCAGGAACAATCACCGGAAGTGCCGAGCCACTGGCGATAACGGTACCCGCGCCTTTCAGCAACACCACCCCGCCCAGCATGGTTTGCAGCCGGCGGGCTGCAGACACCCGGTCCGCCTCAACGCCAGCGACATCACAACCCAACAACCGCGCCGCCTCGCCGGGGTGTGGCGTCAGTATATGGCTATCAGACACCACGGGCACTCGCCCGGCCATCAGATTGAGCGCGTCGGCATCCAACACCCGCGGCAGCCCGCTTTGTTCAACCTGTTGCAGCATCTGCTGCCCCCAGGCCAGCTTGCCCATGCCAGGACCACACACCACCACATCGGCCCTAGCCAATAATGGCGGCAATTCTGAGCCATGGATCAACCCGTGCACCATCAAGGACGGGCAGCGGGCAAGCGCAGCCGTAACATGTTCCGGGCGGGTAGCCAGGGTAACCAGACCGGCCCCGGCCCGGGACGCCGCCTCGGCCGCCATGATACCGGCGCCACCAAAACCCCGGTCACCGGCAACCACCAACACGTGGCCAAAACGCCCCTTGTGGGCATCAAGCGGACGGACAGGCAGCTGTTCCTTGCACTGGGCCCAGGACTGCAAGCGGGCAAGCGGCGGCTGGCCACTGCCAGAGATATCGTGGCCGGTATCAAGAGCCTCAAACACTACCTCACCGCAAACACCGGCACCGGCACCCGTGTACAAGCCAGCCTTGGCGCCAATGAAAGTCACCGTTACCTTGGCCTGAATCACATCACCCGCTGAAGAGCCTGTTGTGGCATTCAGGCCGGACGGCAAATCCACCGCCAATACCGGCAAACCCGATTCATTAACCCGCCGAATCACACCTGCAAAGGGCTCCCGGGGCGTACCCGTCACTCCTGTACCCAGCATCGCATCCACCACCAGGGTTGCAGACGCCAGATGTTTTTCCAATCCGTCTTCGCCCAGTTCGCCGATATCTTCAACACTGACACCTTCCGCACGGGCCCGGTTCAGCGCGTTAAGTGCGTCCCCGGCCAACTTACCCGGCGGTGCTACCGCAATGCACCGGGCGGCGATACCATGCCTGTGAGCATTCGCAGCCACCAAGTAGCCATCGCCGCCGTTGTTACCAGCACCGCAAAGCACCAGAATCGACCCGGGGACAGGCCAGTGACGCAACAACTGGCGAAAGGCCGCCCGGGCAGCGGCCTGCATCAACTCAAAGCCATCAACGCCTTGCTGATCAATCAGGTAGCGGTCAATTGCTCGCACCGAGTCGGCGGAGTAGAGCGCTTCTGGTAGACTGCTTGCATTGCGTATTGGCATTCGCCAAAGCTCCAGCTAAAGAAACCGGTTTAAGAAAACTGGCCAGATACCTGTAAAGAATAGCAAAACAGGGAAAAAGGTCATAACTTAATCAAATTAAATCTTCGCAGGTTACACAGCCGACTTCTCCCATGACGTCAAACCCAGAGCTCCGCTCCGAGCGGCCCGAACATGAGGCACTGCATGCCCTGCCCGACCAGATCCGGGCCTGGGCCAGCGAGCTCGGCTTTGCCGACGCCGGTATCACCTGCGCTGATACCGGGCCCCACGCCGAACGCCTGCAACAGTGGCTGAAAGCCGGCTACCATGGCGACATGGCGTATATGGCAGACCACGGCGACAAACGCTACACCCCCGACTCACTGGTGCCCGGTACCACCCGCGTTATCTCAGTACGGATGGATTACCTGCCCGCTCCGGACAATCCGAAGCAGGTACTGACTAACCGCGAAACCGCCTACGTGACTCGTTACGCCCTGGGCCGGGATTACCACAAACTGATGCGCAAACGGCTGGCCACCCTGGCGGCAAAGATTGATTCCGCGGTCAGCGGCTACGACTACCGAGCCTTCGTAGACAGCGCACCGGTTCTGGAACGCGGGCTCGCCCAGCGGGCGGGGCTGGGCTGGATTGGCAAGAACAACATGCTGATTCACCCCAAAGCCGGTTCATTCTTCTTTCTGGGTGAAATCTTTACCAGCGCTCCGCTGCCGGTAGACCAAGCCTTTGACAGCCAGCATTGTGGCTCCTGCTCCGCGTGCCTGGAGGTATGCCCTACCGACGCCTTCGTTGGCGCTCACTTACTGGATGCCCGCCGCTGCATCAGCTATCTCACCATTGAACTCAAGGGGCCCATTCCGGAACAGCTGCGGTCAAAGATGGGCAATCGGGTATTCGGCTGCGACGACTGCCAGCTGGTTTGCCCCTGGAACAAATTCAACAAACCGACCCGGGAAAACGACTTTCAGCCCCGGCATGGCCTCGACAATAGCAGCCTGGCCGAGCTTTTTCTGTGGACGGAGGACGAGTTCCTGAAGCGCACCGAAGGCTCGGCCATCCGCCGAACCGGTTATGAAAACTGGCTACGCAACCTGGCGGTCGGGCTGGGCAACGCCCCGAGCACCATTCCGGTGATCGAGGCACTGAAACAGCGGGCCGACCACCCTTCCGCGCTGGTGCGGGAGCATGTGGCCTGGGCGCTAAAGCAGCACGGCATTACAGCTTGAAGAAGGTCTCCCGGTAGTGGCGAAGTTCGTCGATGGAATCGCGAATGTCGTCCAGGGCCAGGTGGCTGCCTTTCTTTTTCACGCCATCAAGTACATCCGGGCGCCAGCGGCGGGCGAGTTCCTTGATGGTGGAGACATCCAGGTTACGATAATGGAAGAAGGCTTCCAGCTCGGGCATATACTTCACCAGGAAGCGGCGATCCTGGCCGATGCTGTTACCACACAACGGTGATTCGCCGGCGGACAGGTACTGTTTCAGGAAGGCCAGGGTTTCTTGCTCCGCTTCGGCTTCGGAGGTTTTGCTATCTTTCACCCGCTGGGTCAGGCCGCTGGCGCCATGGGTGTTGGTGCACCATTCGTCCATGGCATCCAGCAGGCTGTCTGGTTGGTGAATGGCAATTACCGGGCCTTCAGCCACCAGGTTCAATTCTGAATCGGTAATTATCGTGGCCATTTCGATGATCCGCTCTTTCTCCGGATCCAGGCCGGTCATTTCCAGGTCTATCCATACCAGTCGGTTGTGGTCGGGCATTCGTCTTGACACCTATGCGGTTTTGGTTGGGTGTTGTCGCGGATGTGGGGTGGTGTTCCGAAAAACGCTCCTTCGGCACATCCATGTGGCACTTCGGCTCCGCCATCCATGGCTCCGCAGATTTTCGGAACACCACCCCACACCCGCTTTTCAAACCTGGCGCCTGCCGCTGTTCCTCTGTGTCGCAATTCCGTGGAAATCTGCAATGGTATCTGTGCGGGCATTGGGAGGTCTTTCCGGGAGTGTCTGAAGCCATGGATGGCTTCAGTCAAGCGCACATGGATGTGCTCGTAGCGTCTCCCGGAAAGACCTCCCAATGCCTGCACTTGCACCAAGCCCAGAATCCACGAAACCAGAAGTAGAGGCAGGCACCAAAACTCTGCCTATTGTCCATGATTCACGTATCATGTGTCACACCACTTTCCCGGAACATTTGAGAGCCGATGGCCAAGAGAAAACTGAACAAACGCCAACAGTGGCGCATCGAGAAAATCCAGAAGGAACGCACCGAACGGCTGAACCGCAAGGAAAAAGCCGTGGAAGCGCAAGCCGAAGCCGGCGAACTGGGGCCTGAACAGGAAGGCCTGGTGATTGCCCACTATGGCCAGCAACTGGATATCGAAGCGCTGGAAGGTGACGACACCGGGCGTGTGTTCCGGTGCTTTGTTCGAGCCAACATCGACAACCTGGTGACCGGTGACCGGGTGGTGTGGCGGCCCGGGAAAAGCGAGACCGGGGTGATCGTAGCCCGCTGTGAGCGCAACAACCTGCTGCAGCGGCCGGATAACTTCGGCGCCTTGAAGCCAGTGGCGGCGAATATCGATCATATTATCCTGGTGATTGCACCGGAGCCGGAACCCCACGACAACCTCATCGATCGCTACCTGGTGGCCTCGGAAAGCTCCGACATTCCGGCGGTTATCCTGCTGAACAAGACCGATCTTATTACCGACCAGAACCGGGCCCAGATTGATGCGCTGCTGGGTCGCTATGAAGCGCTTGGGTACCAGGTGGAGCGTACCTCTGCCACTGCCTGCGCCGGGCAGCCTGCGCCAGAGGTGGAGTCACTGGTCCGGGACAAAACCAGCGTTTTCGTGGGCCAGTCGGGGGTGGGCAAGTCATCCATCATCCAGACCTTGCTGCCGGATGAACTGCTCCGAGTGGGCGCGGTATCCGAAAGTACCGGCAAAGGCGTACACACCACCACCACGGCGAAGCTGTTTCACCTGCCGGGCGGCGGCGACCTGATTGATTCTCCAGGGATTCGGGAGTTCGGTTTGTGGCACATGACCCCACAGGAAGTGGAGTATGGTTTCCGGGAAATTCGGCCGCTGATCGGGCTTTGCAAGTTCCGCAACTGCCGCCACATGGGAGACCCCGGCTGCGCGCTTGATGCGGCAGCAGAGGCCGGAACGGTGTCGAGGGAACGGCTGAAGAGTTTTCACCGGATTCTGCAAGATATGGCAGAACAACAGTCCCGGGGGCTGAGAATCACCTGAGGCAACAGCCCCGCGCACGGCGCCAGCGGAACGTTACCAGTTCAACTCTCCGGGCGCCGGTTCCGGCCGCTCCTCGAACCAGTCTCCCCGCTCCAGTTGCTCTCTCGCTTCCTGCTGCTGTTCTTCCGTCGGCTGGGTGAGGTCAATCAACGGCTGATCTGACCTGCCCGCGCCGGTTTCAATACTGTCAGCGGCTTTTTTGTTGAGCACGATGATCGAGATCCTGCGGTTCACCGGGGCTGTCGGGTTTTCCTTGTCAAACAATACAGAATCACTCAGCCCCACCACCCGGGCAATCTGCTGAAGACGCACGCCGCCGGCAACCAGGGCTCGCCTGGCCGTGTTGGCACGGTCTGCCGACAGCTCCCAGTTGGTATAACCGGGCCGGCCAACAAATGGCGTGGCGTCGGTGTGTCCGGTAATGCTGAGTTTGTTATTGACCGAACCGAGAGTTCGGGCCAGCTCAAACAGAATGTCCTGGGAATAGTATTTGAGTTCAGCACGCCCACTGTCGAACATCGGGCGGCCAGAGCGATCAACAATCTGGATTCTCAGCCCCTCATCGGTGATGTCGATCAGCAATTGATCCTTGAATTCCTGCAAGGTCTCGCTTTGCTCAATCCGCTCCTGGAGCTCCTGGAACAGCTGTTCCATGCGACGCTGTTCGAGCGTGTCAGCCAGTTGGTCAACCACTTCGTCCTGGATCTGGACAGGGCTTGATTCGATGTCCTGGGTCGCTTCGTTGATAACCGATGCACTACCCCCCAGGTCCACCGGGCTGCGAGCACCGCCTTCCATGAAACCGACAGGGTCTTTGAAATACCCCTCAACCGCCAGTTTCTGTTCGGGAGACGCTGTGGCCGTAAGCCAGAGAACCAGAAAGAACGCCATCATGGCGGTGGCAAAGTCTGCAAAGGCCACCTTCCAGGAGCCACCGTGATGGCCCCCGACCACTTTTTTCTTGCGTTTGATGATGATCGGCTGTTCTTCCACAACTCAACTCCGGGCGATTGGGACGCAGCTCGTCACTTCGAACGAACGTGGTCGTTGAGTTCCTGGAAACCAGGTCGTTTATCCGTGGGTAACGACTTGCGGCCGAATTCAATGGCCATCTGGGGCGCCTGACCAGACACCGTCGCAACGATAGCCGATTTCACACATTCATAAGCCTTCAGCTCGTACTTGGCTGAGTGTTCCATGGAAATCGACATGGGGCCGACAAAGCCATAACCCATCCAGATACCCAAGAACGTACCGACCAGAGCCGCTGCCACACTCAGGCCGATTTTCTCGGGCCCCTCGGTGAGAAAGTTCATGGTGATGACAATACCCAGTACCGCCGCCACGATACCAAGGCCCGGCAAGGCGTCGGCAATCTTGTTGACCGCGTGAGCGGGCTCTTCCAGCTCATGCTGACGACTATCGATCTCGTTTTCCATCATGCCTTCCAGCTCATGGGGCGCCATGTTGCCGGAACTGATAATGCGAAGGTAGTCAGTGATGAAATCCAGAAGATCGCGGGATTTCATGATGGCCGGGTAACGGGTGAAGATCTGGCTGTTTTCCGGGTTGTCGATGTCCTCCTCAATGGCCATGACCCCCTGCTTCCGAGATTTGTCGAACACTTCATATAGCAGGCTGAGCAAATCCATATAGTAGGACTTGTTGAACGGCGAGCCGGTCAGCAACCGCATGAAACCCTGCCCTACCTCTTTCACCGTGTGCATGGGGTTGGCAATGATGAATGACCCAACCGCCGCGCCGCCGATGATCAAGATCTCGGTCGGCTGCCACAGCACCATCAAATGACCACCGTGCAGCACGTATCCGCCCAGCACACTTGCAACAACTATCACCGCACCAATAATCAGCAGCATGAAAAGATATACGCCTTTTGTTATCTCGTTAACGACCGAGGTCAGTCACGGGTTCTCCACCCCGACCGGGGCGAGCTGTGCCCTGATAATAGCAAGGCTCTGAACGAACAGCGAAGGCGTGAAACAATTTCTATACACGGGGCCGCTTTTGTTACACTGCCGCCTCTGTTCTTACCGAGACTTATTGATGTTTGACAAACTGTTCGTACTGAGCCAATACATTACGCCCCAACGCGCTGTCTCTCGCCTGGCAGGTCGCCTGGCCGACAGCACGAGCGCCCCGGCCATGAAAAACCGCGTTGTTAACTGGTTTATCGGCCGCTACGGCGTAAACATGAGCGAAGCAGCTGAGTCAGACCCTACCGTCTATCCATCGTTCAATGCGTTTTTTACCCGCGCCCTCAAACCCGGCGTGCGCAGTGTGGCAGAAGGCAGCGATGTATTTGTCAGTCCGGTCGACGGTACCATCAGCCAACTAGGGCAGATCAGTAACGACAGAGTTTTCCAGGCCAAGGGCCAGTCCTTCGGGCTGACGGAAATCCTCGGCGGTGACGACAGCCGGGCTGAGCCGTTCCGGCACGGGGAGTTCAGCACCATTTACCTGTCGCCCAAAGACTACCACCGCATTCATATGCCCATGGCCGGCACACTGCGGGAGATGGTCTATGTGCCGGGCAAGTTCTTCTCGGTGAACCCGGTTACCGCGGCGCATGTTCCCAACCTGTTCGCCAGAAATGAACGCGTTGTCTGCATTTTCGATACCGAGGCAGGTCCCATGGCCCTGGTTCTGGTGGGCGCGATGATCGTGGGCAGCATGGAAACCACCTGGGCCGGAGTAATTGCGCCGGAACCTGCACAGATAACCCGCTGGGTTTATCAGGGCGAAGACGCGATCAGTTTTGAGAAAGGTGAGGAAATGGGCCGGTTCCGTCTGGGCTCCACGGTTGTCCTGGCAATGCCCAAGGGCGCGGTAACCTGGGACGCCAATCAGGTTCCCGGCAAAAGCGTACGCATGGGCGAAGCGTTTGGCCGGGTAGCCAGCAAGAACACCTGAGACCTGACTCAGGCGCGCTCGACCGGAAACGCCAGCACGTCTTCTATCCGCTCAGCCCCGGTTTTCAGCATCAGCAGGCGGTCCAACCCCAGGGCCACACCGGAACACTCGGGCAGCCCGGCGTCCAGGGCTGCCAGAAAACTCTGATCAACAGCCATTTCCCCCTTGCCCGCCGCTTTTCGGCGGCGGTTGTCCTGTTCGAACCGGGCTCGCTGCTCAACCGGATCGGTCAGCTCCCAGTAACCGTTGCACAACTCAAGCCCGTCAATGTAGAGCTCGAATCGATGCGCTACCGGGAAGCCATCGTCGTCTGCGGTCACTTTGGCCAAGGCTGCCTGACTAGCCGGATACCGGGTAATGAACACCGGCCGGCCCTGCCCCAACAGTGGCTCCACCTTGAAGCTCATCACCAGGTCCAGGCAATCATCACGCCCCATGCCGGCCAACTGCTCCGGCTCCAGCCATTGCTGACAGTACTGGTACAGGTCGTGATCCGTGATGGCCATCGGATCGATGCCGGCAAGCGCCTGCAGGGCCTCACGGTAGGTCAGCACATCCGGGCGATCACATCCCAGCCAGTCACACACCAGGTCAGCCACTTCGGCCATCATCGCCGTGTCGTCCAGGCCCACCCGGTACCATTCCAGCAACGAAAATTCGGGGTTATGGCGGCTACCACGCTCGCCATTACGGAATACCCGGGCAATCTGATAGATACATCCCGAGCCCGCCGCCAGCAGGCGTTTCATGTGATATTCAGGGGAGGTCTGCAACCAGCCGCCGGAAACTCCCGCAGCGTTGACCGCCGCCGCGATACCGTCGAGGTTGATATCGGTGACGCCATGCCGGCCGAGCACCGGCGTTTCCACCTCCAAAACACCCCGCTCTGCAAAAAAGCCGCGCACCCAGGCTAGCTGTTGTGCACGGCTTTTAAGATGCTCCCGCGAGGCAGAAGGCTGCCAGACAGGCTGATCGGTCATTGTCGGATCAGCTGCTCTTGACGCGGTTAACGTACTCGCCAGAGCGGGTATCCACTTTCAGCACTTCGCCAATGGTGATGAACAAGGGTACGTTCACCACTGCGCCGGTAGACAGTGTTGCCGGCTTGGAACCACCCTGGGCGGTGTCACCTTTCATACCCGGATCGGTATCCACTACTTCCAGCTCGACAAAGTTCGGCGGTGTGACGGTGAGCGGCGCGCCGTTGTACAGGGTCACGGTGTAAACATCCTGCTCTTTCAGCCACTTGACGGTGTCGCCCACGGCCTTGGCATCGGCAGCGTACTGTTCGAACGAGCCGTCGGTCAGCATGAAATGCCAGAACTCGCCGTCGGTGTACAGGTATTCCATGTCCTGGTCCATCACGTCCGCGGCTTCCAGACTCTCACCGGATTTGAACGTACGCTCCCAGACCCGGTTGGTCATAAGGTTGCGCAATTTAACGCGGTTGAACGCCTGCCCCTTACCGGGCTTGACGAACTCGTTCTCCAGCATGATACAGGGGTCGCCATCCAGCAAAACTTTGAGACCGCTGCGAAATTCGTTGGTAGAATATGAAGCCATGAAATGTCCACCTGACAGACTGTCGTTAAAATTTCAAAGGTCGCTATGATACAGCGAACCCCTGCCCGTATAGAAGCCCGTAACGAAGAGCCTTCATTGATCGCTACCGAACAGCGTCAACAGCCCCACAATTCGGCTAAAGGCTGGCAACAGATTCTGGCAGAATCCGTTACCTGCCCGGAGCAGCTGCTTGGGCGCCTGAACCTGCCGGCGGAGCCCTGGCTCAAGGGTGCCAGCGCGGGCCACCAACTGTTTCCCGTGCGGGTGCCCGAGCCGTTCATACGGCGAATGACTCCGGGTGACCCCAACGACCCCCTGTTGCGACAGGTACTGCCGCTGGCGGAAGAATCGCGACAACAAGCAGGTTATGTGCGCGATCCGCTGCAAGAGAACAACGCCATCCAGACCACAGGGCTGATCCGCAAGTACCAGAGCCGGGCACTGCTGATGGTAACGGGCCAGTGTGCAATCAACTGCCGCTACTGCTTTCGCCGCCACTTCCCCTATGAATCCCAGCGGCTCGGTCCGGATGACCGCCAGCAGGTTCTGGCGACCCTGAAAGCCGCACCCGAAATTAACGAAGTGATCTTCAGCGGTGGTGATCCACTGGCAGTGAATGACCGGCTATTGGCGCAATGGGCCGAAGCCCTGGCAGACATACCGCATATCAAGCGCCTGCGAATACACAGCCGGCTACCGGTCGTTATTCCGCAACGGGTGTGCGACGCCCTGCTGGGCTGGCTTGGCAATTCGCCACTTCAGAAAATCCTCGTGGTGCATGTTAATCACCCGGCAGAGCTAGACTCAGACACACGAAAAGCCTTTGCGCGCCTTCGCGAAGTGGGGGTGACCCTGCTCAACCAGAGCGTGATCCTGAAAGGGGTCAATGACTCAGCCAACATCCTGGCCCGGCTGAGTGAAGACCTGTTTGATTCGGGCGTTATGCCCTACTACCTGCACGCGTTTGATCCCGTTGCAGGCGCCCATCACTTTGATGTCAGCGACCAAGCGGCGGCAGCGCTGGTTCGGGCGCTTATGACGCGGCTGCCGGGCTTTCTGGTTCCAAGGCTGGTCAGGGAACTGCCCGGGGAGACCAGTAAAACCCCTATTTTCACAGGCGATAATCAGGCCAACATCAGCGTAACGTGAGACATGTCGCAAAAGCGGTCCCACTTACACTTGTCAAAGATTGTCAACTCATGATCTTCTCGCTTTTTGTTATTGGTTTGCTATCTTAAAGTTCTATAGGTAAAGACAATAAAAGCATGTATTTTCGACACTTTCGGTCGATACATACTCAAAGCGACTCAAACACTGGCGTGAGATCATGGAAGGCAATATTCTGAAACCTGAACTGAAGGTTCCTGAACAGAAAACCGCAAGCCTGTCGTTTTGCGATACGACACCCAAGGCCTTTCGTCTGTGGATTGACCAGCTACCGATGGCCAACATCGGTGAGGCATCCCGCCAGCTTTACCATGCGATTATTGAACTGAACCACCTGTTTCTGGCTCCGCAGCAACGAATGCAGTTCCTTGAGCTGGTTCGCGAGAAAATTCATTTTGTCTGCAACGAGTTGTCACGGCACTTTCTGGGCCTGGCCATCGCCCTGCCCGAGAAACAGCGCAAGATTGCCAACCTGGCCCAGGCCCTGCAGCTTCATCTGGCCAGCGGCTATAAATTGTGTGTACTGGAATATCTGGATAACGGCGGTCTGGACAAAAATCGCCGCCACGTTGCCGCCGCCATTCACCGCGCCACGTCCGAGCTGGGCGCCACGATTGTCCGCTCCCATCAGCTCTACTGCCCAAGCCCGGCCCTGAGCTGGCTAGAATGCCACCGTCTGTACCGGTTTGCGCACCGGAACAAACTGGCCGCACTGGAAATCGATGACGACACCCTGACCCATCGCCGCGCCAGTACGGTGGCCGACAGTTACAAACGCATTCTCCTGCTGGGCTGCGCCCGCCCCAATCAACTCCGCCAGGCTGAGCTGACGCAGGTTTATGAGCTGTTCGAGTCCTGGACCGAGTTCTGCCAGTGCGGCCCGGACATTGGAACTGACAGCCTGTTCGTGATCAACATGGAACTGGACAACCCGCCAGTCTATCGGAGCTTGCTGGAAAACAAGCCGGGGGACGAGAGCTGCGGTTTTGACACCAAAGATCTTTCCACGCAGCTGGCCGAGGTGCTGCACGCCAGGCGCAGCCACGAGAAAGATACTACGCGGCTACAGGTATCGTCCAAAATCAGCGACACCCTGCTCACACATCTCAGCCAGGCGCTGGGTATTCTGGCCAAGCGGAATTTCAACCGCATTTCCAGCCAGGGCACGCTGGAGGTCTGCGTCGGCCTGACGGCCACCCACTATTTCGTCGCCGGTGAAAAGACCTTTGCCGAGTTCCTGAACGGCAACGAAACCATTGATCCCGAGCAGGAAAACCGGTTTGTCCGCAATGCCAACCGGAACACGGACGCCTGGGCCGGAGCCCACGACGCGGGCCCAAGTGAGGACAGGCTGCACGCGGCCGATGCACCGATCAACTTCAAGTCGGGTACCGGGGCCGCCATACCCACGGGACAGGAGAAGAGCCGCCCCCGCTCCCATCATGCACTGCTGATCAACACCAGCCCGGGTGGCTACTGCGTTGCCTGGGAAACCAATGTGCCGGCCTCCCTGCAGGCGGGTGAGATTCTTGGGGTACGGGAACAGAAATCCCATCCCTGGAGCATCGCCGTGGTGCGCTGGTTGCGTCAGGTCCGGAATCAGGGCACCCAGATCGGCATTGAGTTGCTGGCCCCCAGTGCCGCGCCTTGCGGGGTTCGATTGATCCAGAAAGTGGGCAACAGCAGCGAATACCTCCGGGGGCTGCTGCTGCCTGAAATCAGCGTCGTCAATCAGGCTGCGACCCTGATTACCCCAAGGCTGCCCTTCCAGAGTGGCAGCCGCATCTCATTGCTGCACGATGGCCGGGAAGATCAGGGACAACTGCTCAAGAAGGTCTCTGCCACCGGTAGCATCAGCCAGTTTGAACTGAAACTGCAGAATCCGGCGGCCCTGGCCAGTCCGAATGGCGCCCCGCCATCAACGCCCGGCGCCACGGAAGACGAATTCGACTCCCTGTGGCCATCACTATAACGCCAAAGGTCGGAAAGACTGTGAACCACGGCTACTGCCAGGGTTGTTATTGATCGCCAACCCCTGCATCATTCAGCGGAAGTGACCGTATCCATGAGAAGTCTTACGAATGCAGAAAAAAAACGCGACCGTACACCTGCTGATTCTTGATCCATCTCAAAATGATGCTGAATCCATGGTCAGCCTGCTCCGCAACTCGGGCAAGGCCACCCGGGCACACCGTATAACCTCGGAAGAAGATCTGGAAGAAGCCCTGAAAACCAGCAACTGGGACCTACTGTTGGCCCGGGACCTGGAGCAGGAGTTCGGGCCGGATGACGCCCTGGCCATGGTCAAGCGCATGGACAAGGACATCCCCTTCGTTCTCCTGACCGAGGAAGTCAGCCGGGAAAGAACGGTGAACATTATCCGGGCCGGCGGGCAGGATGTTGTGCCGTTCGAGTACAAGGATCTGCTCGTGCTGGTGGTGAAACGCGAATTGGCCGCCCTGGAAGAGCGCCGCCGTCGTCGGGTTCTGGAGTCCCACCTGCGTGAGGCCGAACAGCGCTGCCAGCTGCTTCTGGAAAGCTCCAAGGACGCCATCGCCTACATCAACGATGGCATGCACATCTACGCCAACCAGTCCTACATGGAGTTCCTGGGCTACGACGACATTGACGACCTTATCTGCATCCCGGTTCTCGATACCCTGACCCCGGAAAGCCAAGACAAGTACAAAGACTTCATGAAGGCCTTTGCCGATGATGGCAAGGACGGCATGACCCTGAACTGTACCGCACGCCGCAGCGACGATCAGGAATTGAACGTAACCATGTCTGTCTCTGCCGCCACCTATGATGGCGAAGCCTGCACGCAGATTGTCTTGCAGCCGGAACACAGCGATGCAGAGCTGGAAGAAAAGCTCAAACAGATCAGCAGCCAGGATCTGCTTACGGGCCTGTATAACCGTCAATACCTGATGGACGCTCTGGCCCAGGCCATTGCCAATGCCGGCAAGAACAACCAGACCGGCGCCCTGGCCTACATCGCCCTGGACAACTTCATAAGCATGAAGGGCCAGGTCGGTATCGCCGGTGCCGATCTGTTGCTGGGTGATCTGGCCTCGCTGCTAAAAGAACAGGCCGGCGAGGAAGTGACGCTGGCCAGGCTGAGCGATGATGCCTTCTGCCTGATGTGCCTGCCCTGCGATGAGAAACATATGGAAGGCATTGCTGAGCGGGTCCGCAAAGCGGTTGAAGATCATCTGTTCGACATCAACGGCAAGACAGTACCGCTGACAGTGTCCATCGGCATAGCCGCGATCACGGAGAATTCGCCCAAGGCAGAGGAACTGATGGGGCGTGCCCATACCGCCTCCGCCGAGGTGAAGAAGCTCGAGGGCCATGAACGTGGTAACGGGATCGTGGTCTATAATCCCGCCCAGTACGAAAGCCTGGATGAAAGCAACTCGGTTGAGGCTATCCTCAAGGCCCTGGACGACAACCGCTTCCGGCTGCTGTTCCAGCCTATCATCAACCTGCGGGGTGAGGGCGAAGAGCATTACGAGGCCTTCGTTCGCATGCTCGACAAAGACAACGAGGAAGTTTCTCCCTACGACTTCCTGCCCCCCATGGGGCCGAGCGATACGGCCATCAAGATTGACCGCTGGGTGATCCTGCAAACCATCAAACAGCTGGCAAGCCACCGGTCACGGGGTCATGACACCAGGCTGTTCCTGAACATCACCGCCGAGACACTGCAGGACAAAACCTTTACGCCCTGGCTCAGCGTTGCCCTCAAGGCGGCTCGCCTGCCGGGAGACTCACTGATTTTCCAGATCCGCGAAGGCGATGCCAACAACTACATGAAGCAGGCCAAGGAGTTCACCAAAGCGGTACACGAACTTCACAGTAAGGTATCCATTGCCCAGTTTGGCTGCGCCCTGAATCCGTTCAACACGCTCAAGCACATTGACGCCGACTACGTGAAGATTGACGGCTCCTTCACGGAAGAAATCCAGAAGAGCGATGAAGCCAAGGAGCAGGTCAAGGAAATGGTCAAGAGCCTGCAGAATGCCGGCAAGCTCACCATCATACCGCTGGTAGAGAACGCCAGTGTACTGGCAACGCTGTGGCAGGCCGGGGTGAACTATATCCAGGGTTATTACCTGCAGGCACCAGTACCGGAGATGAACTACGACTTCGGGGACCACTGACCGGACGCCAATTCCGGATAGAGGAAAAAGGGGCGAGGTGTCAGAACCTCGCCCTTTTTGCATTCACAGGCTGCTGTTCTAGAGGGTCTGATTGGTATCACTTTCGCGAAAACCGATCAGGTACAGAATGGCGTCCAGGCCCAGGGTGGAAATGGAGTGCCGGGCCGATTCCTTGACCAGCGGCTTGGCACGGAAGGCCACGCCCAGGCCCGCCTGGCTCAGCATCGGCAAGTCGTTGGCACCATCACCCACGGCGATGACCTGCTCCCTTGAGATATGCTCTTTTTCGGCAATCTCGAGCAGCAGCTCGGCTTTGCGCTTGCCATCCACAATCTGGCCTTTGACCTGGCCGGTCACCTTGCCGTCGACAATGTCCAGTTCGTTGGCATACACGTAGTCAATGCCCAGTTTCTGCTGCAGGTGGCGGGCAAAGTAGGTAAAGCCGCCAGAGAGAATCGCGGTGCGGTAGCCCAGCGCTTTCAGGCTTCGGATCAGGTGCTCAGCCCCCTCTGTCATACGCAGCCGACCGGCAATACTTTCAAGCACCGACTCATCCAGGCCTTTGAGCAGCGCCAGTCGCTCGGCGAAGCTCTGACTGAAATCCAGCTCGCCCTGCATGGCCCGCTCGGTTATTTCGGCTACCTGCTCGCCCACGCCAGCCTCATGGGCCAGCTCATCGATCACCTCGGCCTCAATCAGCGTGGAGTCCATATCGAACACCACCAGCCGACGGTTTCGCCGGAAAATGGAGTCTTCCTGGAAGGCGATGTCCACGTTCATCTCACCGGCAATATGCAGGAAGTCCGCCCGAAGTTGTTCCAGGTCTGACGGCGTCCCCCGCACCGAAAACTCGACACAGGCAATGCGGTTCTCCCCCTGATTGAGCGACGGGCGTGCAGAAAGGCGGGTAATGTTGTCAATGTTCAGCCCATGCCGGGCCGTAATGGCCGATACCCGGGCAATCTGTTCGGCCTTGATGTCACGGGATAGCAGGGTAACGATGTAGCAGGCCCGGTTACGCCCTTCGGCCCATGCCTGGTATTCCTCCACCGTGATGGGGGCAAAGCGCACCTGAAGGTCCAGGGCATGCAGTCGAAAAAGAACGTCACGGATCACCGGGGACGATTTCGACTCATCCGGGATCTCGATCAGTATGCCCCAGGTCAGGTGGTCGTGAATCACCGCCTGGCCAATATCCAGAATCCGGACATCGTACTGCCCCATGATCCCGGTGATCTCCGAGGTCAATCCGGGCTTATCTCGCCCGGACACGTTTACCAGAACCAGCTCACTCACTGTCGGCGCCCTCCACGTCCTGAGCTTCTTCCTGGGCACGGGCCGCAGACGGAATCACATCAATGCCGTCTACCCGCTGGAGCCCTCTGGGCAATTTGTGACCACGCCGGCCACGCTCACCAAGATAATGCTCCAGATCTGCAAAACGCAGACCCAGTTTGCGTTTGCCGGCCTTCACCTCCAGTTGGTCTTCTTCACCGAAGACGGCGGCAGCCACCACATACTCCTCACGATTCTGAACGCGGGCAGAGGGAATGCTGATGATCTTGTTACCCTTACCCTTGGCCAGTTCCGGCAATTCGCTGAGCGGGAACACCAGCATCCGCCCCTCGTTGGATATAGCCGCCAGGTAAAGGGTTGTTGCTGTCTCTGGGATCAGCACAGGGGGCATGATTCGGGCCCCTTTGGGCACAGACACCACCGCCTTGCCAGCTCGATTCTTGCTGATCATGTCGTTCAACGAGGTCACGAAACCATAGCCGCCGTCGGTGACCAGCAGCGCTTTACGCTCCGGATTTCCCATCAGCAGCCCAGAGAAGGTCGCCCCGGACGGTGGGTTGATCCGGCCGGTAAGAGGCTCGCCCTGCCCTCGGGCAGACGGCAGACTGTGAGCCATGAGCGCATAGGCACGCCCAGTGCTGTCGAGGAAGATGGCCTGCTGATTGTTTCTGCCCCTGGCAGCCAGCGCAAAGCGGTCGCCAGACTTGTAACTGAGCCCGGACGGATCAATGTCGTGCCCCTTGGCAGCCCGCACCCAGCCTTTCTCCGACAGCACCACAGTGACCGGGTCGTTGGACACCAGGTCAATCTCACTGAAGGCCTTGGCTTCTTCACGGGCGACGATCGGAGAACGGCGATCATCACCGTAGGTTTCGGCATCCTGCTGCAGTTCGGTCTTGATCAGCTCGCGCAGGCGGTCTTCCGAGCCCAGAATAGCTTGCAGTTCGTCCCGTTCCGCGGCCAGCTCGTCCTGCTCACCACGGATTTTCATTTCCTCGAGTTTTGCCAGGTGGCGCAGTTTCAGCTCAAGAATGGCTTCCGCCTGGTCGGCCGACAGGCCAAACCGGGACATCAGTACGGCCTTGGGCTTGTCTTCGGTACGAATGATCTCAATCACTTCATCGATGTTGAGATAGGCAATCAACAAGCCTTCAAGGAGGTGTAACCGGGCCAGAACCTTGTCCAGGCGATGTTGCAGACGGCGAGTAACCGTGGTTTTACGGAACGCCAGCCACTCGGTCAGAATCTGGCGAAGCCCCTTCACACCCGGGCGGCCGTCATTACCAATAACGTTGATGTTAACCCGGTAGGTTTTCTCCAGATCGGTACTGGCAAACAGGTGCGCCATCAAGCCATCCAGGTCGACCCGGTTAGAGCGGGGCACAATCACCAGGCGGGTAGGGTTCTCATGGTCGGATTCATCACGCAGGTCCGCCACCATGGGCAGTTTCTTGCCCTGCATCTGCTGGGCAATCTGCTCCAGCACCCGGTTACCGGATACCTGATGTGGCAGATCAGTAATCACGATCTCGCCACTTTCACGAACCCAGCGCGCTCTCATACGCAGAGAGCCGCGGCCGGTTTCATAGATCTGCATCAGATCCTTGCGGGGGGTAATAATTTCCGCATAGGTGGGAAAATCCGGCCCCTTGATGTGTTCACAGAGCTGGTCAACGGTGGATTCCGGGTCATCCAGCAAGCGAATGCAGGCGGCGGTGACCTCTCGCACGTTGTGCGGCGGAATATCGGTGGCCATGCCCACGGCAATGCCGGTGGTGCCGTTCAGCAGGACATGAGGCAACCGGGCTGGCAGAACGGACGGCTCCTCCATGGTGCCATCAAAGTTCGGCGCCCAGTCCACGGTTCCCTGCCCCAACTCACCCAGAAGAACATCGGCAAAGGCAGCCAAGCGGGATTCGGTGTAACGCATGGCGGCGAACGATTTCGGGTCGTCCGGCGAGCCCCAGTTACCTTGACCATCCACCAACGGGTAGCGATAGGAGAACGGCTGCGCCATCAGCACCATGGCTTCATAGCAGGCGCTGTCACCATGGGGGTGGAACTTACCCAGCACATCACCAACGGTACGGGCAGATTTCTTGTACTTGGAGGTGGATTTCAGCCCCAGCTCCGACATGGCATAAACAATCCGACGCTGCACCGGCTTGAGCCCATCCCCTACGTTGGGCAATGCACGGTCCAGGATCACGTACATGGAGTAGTCGAGGTAGGCCTTCTCGGTATAATCCCGTAGCGATACCCTTTCGAAACCTTCATCCGTTGTCTGAAACTCTGGCATAGATGCCTCTTTGCCTTAACTGCCTGTTTTGAAATGCGGCTTTGATGCAGCCCCGATAACCCGGCACAAACACCGGGCAATGTGGCGCACATTATATGGACGCAAGCAACGATACACCAATTTCCAATAGCGGAATTCCCGCATGGAGAGTCTGTAAGGTGCACCGTATTCTCGCCACAGTGAATAGAAAGCCGTTTTATCCCCTGACAAGCGGAAACCTATGAAACCCAATCTCAAAGCCTGCGGGCACGCCCTGGTGACAGCCTTGGTGAACGCCACCCTGGCCGTCGCGCTGATGCTGCTGGTGGAATTCGCCATCAGTGGATCATTCCAGATGCCGGAGCCTTACCTTTGGGCCGGTCTGGTCATCGGCGTTGTCATCTTTATCGCCCAGTTCTGGCGCCAACGGCATCTGTGCCGAACCAGTGAACAATCCGGCAACGTGCAACAACCCTGATTCGTCATCAAATCCTGAGCTAAATCAAGATTCCACCCTCATGTTCAGGGTGACAACGCCCCACCCCCTGCTACGCTTAGCCTCTAGAGCAACAACAATAATCTGGAGGCTGAATGAACGTTTTAAACAATCTGGGGTTGCGCACCAAGATCGCCCTGCCCTTTTTCATCACCGCTCTGGCATTGGTTGTCTCCGGTGGATTCGGCATGCTGACAGCCAAAAACCTGGTGGAAAGCACTGAAGATATTGCCGTTACCCTCCTGCCGTCGGTTGCCGAAATCCTCAACGGTGACCGCGACCTGTATCAGGCTTTAGTTGCTCAGATGATGGTGGTCGACCAGACCCTGAATGGTGAAGACACAACAGACGCCATCGCAGATTTCGAGGAGAACGTGGAGCAGGCACGCCGGCGTTTTACCGACAGCGTAGCGCGGCTCCGAGGCACAGGGATCAGCTCAGTGACCGGAGGCTTTGACCAGGCCTTTGACCAATGGGAGCGCTCTGCGCGCCAGGTTCTGGCACTGGCAGAGCGGGGGGACGGAACACAAGCCAGAAACCTTGCCGCCACTGAAACCATCGGGCTGTTCCAACGGCTACGGGCCTTCTACGACAGAGCCGAAGGCCACGCGGATGAACAGGCCCAGAGTCGCTATTCCGAAGCCCGCGCCGAAGGCACTTCCAGCACCGTAACCATTACCGTTATCACGGTCGCGGCCATCGTTATCAGTATTGCCCTGTTCCTGATTTTCCTCAGACTGATCATCCGATCCATTCAAGCCCTGCGCAGCCAGCTCGATAATATTGCCCAGGGTGAAGGCGACCTGACCCAACGAATACCGGTGGCCGTGGAGGACGATCTGGGGCAACTGGCCAGGAGTTTCAATCAGGTACTGGAGAACCTTCAGGGCATGATCGGCTCAATACAGACCCTGAGCCGGGATCTGGGCCAAGGCGCCACTGAACTGGCGTCTGCTGCGCGGGACAACAACGAGGGCGTTACCCGACAGACCGATTCGATATCCATGGTGGCAACAGCCATCAATGAAATGCAAAGCGCGATCGAAGAAGTTGCCGGGAATGCCTCAAGGGCGGCCGAGATCACCCGGGAAGCAGACCTAAAGGGGCAGAACAGTGCCGAAATCATCCGGAATTCATCCAGGCAGGTGCACCGGCTGGCGGCCCAGATCTCCAAGGCGGTTGGTGTGATCCGCAAGCTGTCTGATGATTCTGACAACATCACCTCGGTTCTGGATGTGATTCGCGGTATCGCCGAACAAACCAACCTGCTGGCCCTGAACGCTGCCATTGAAGCCGCAAGAGCCGGTGAGCAAGGCCGGGGCTTTGCGGTGGTGGCGGATGAGGTGCGAACGCTCGCCCAACGCACACAACAGTCCACCGAGGATATTCAGACCATGATCACAGCACTGCAGACTGGCGTTTCGGATGTGGTCAATGTGATGGAAACCGGCAGTAAAGAAGCAGCTGAGACAGAAAAACTGGCCACCGAAGCGGAGCAGGAACTGCAAGCCATTCTGGAGGCGATCTCCAATATCACCGATGTAAACACCAGCGTGGCATCGGCCACCGAAGAACAAACCCAGGTTGTGGACGAGATCAATCGCAGCATTACCGACATTAACGACCTGGCCGCGGCCAGCGCTGAGCGCTCTCGTGCCATCGATGGGATCAGCAAGTCACTTAAGGACTATGCTTCAGAACTGGAGCAACAGACAGGCAGGTTCCGGGTTTAACCCCGGAACCTGAGACAGAGGTTTCAATCAGGATTACTGACGAATGCCTTCGATGGAGATCTTGATTTCAACGGTTTCAGAGGCTTCACCCAGATCCATCGGAATACCGAAATCCTTCAGACGAAATTCGGTCTCGGCCTCAAAGCCCATACGGTAGCCGCCCCAGGGGTCTTCACCGTGGCCAAGCATTTCGGCTTCCAGGGTGATCTCACGGGTCACGCCGCGCAGGGTGAAGTCGCCGATGATATCAGCCTCGCCGTCGTCATCCACAACCACCCGCTTGCTTTTGAAGGTGGCCTGCGGGAACTCACTCACGTGCAGAAAGTCCTTGCTGCGCAAATGCTTGTCGCGCTCGGCGTGGTTGGAGTCCACACTGGCCGTGTCGATTGTAACGGTGACCGTGCTGTTCTCCGGGTTCTCGGCGTCGTAGACAAATTCGCCGTCGAAGTCGTTGAACCGGCCATACAGCCAGCTGTAGCCAAGATGGGAAATCTTGAAGGTGATGAACTGGTGGGCGCCCTCTTTATCAAAGGCATAGGTGCCGCTGTGTTCGCTGGCATTGGCATTGGCAGTGCCAATCAGTGCCACTGAAACGGCGGATGCGAGCAAGAGTTTTTTCATGGTCTTCTCCCTGAGTGAGTCATGGTTATCGTTTCGGTCTTCGGATCTGCGTCAACCGCGGCCAAGCATGCGCCTGAGCGTGGCATCCCGATCAATAAAATGGTGTTTCAAGGCCGCCAGGGCATGCAGCCCGGCCAACCCGACCAGTGCCCAGGTGCTCCAGTAATGGACCGCACCCGCGGTGTCCTCCATCCCCCTGATCCGGCCGGTGACTGAAGGCACCTCAAACCAGCCAAATACGCTGATGGACGAGCCATCGGCCGTGGTAATCAGGTATCCACTGATCATGGCTACGAACAGAAGCAGATAGAGCAACCCATGGGCCCCGTGGGCGGCAATCACTTCCCACCGCTGGTGCTCAGGCAGCGGCCTGGGAGGCGGAGTCACAACTCGCCACAACAGCCGGGCCACCACCACTATGAACAACAGGATGCCAATGCTCCGGTGAATGTGTGGGCCCTGTCGGTACCAGGGGTCATAGTAGGACAGTTCCACCATCCACCAGCCGAGCCCGAACAGGCCAATGACCGCCAGCGCCACCAGCCAGTGCAAACTGACAGCGATCAGACCGTAGGCGGTGTTGGTATTTCGTAATTTCATGATTTGGGAAATCCTCCATCCCTGGACTGAGCCACCCTGTGCGACTGATACGTTTAGGTCAGTCTAGGCCCCGAACTGCCGGGTGAAAATCAAAATATTCTGCCGGGATGCATCAAATTATCTGATCAAGTCTTTGGCGGACACCGGGGTTGGCACTGGCCACTTTGGTCGAATACGGGTTCTACGGATTGTGCAAATTCACAGCAACGCTAAACTTCTCACATACTTTAATTCGCCCCGTCGGGGGCCTCAGTGACCGAGAGGAAACGACATGGAACTGGAATTCGACGAATCCGTAGTAGTACCCAGCAACAATTAATATGCTCCATTCTGAACCCCCGGCCTGCCGGGGGTTCTGCTCTCCAAAGCCCCGCCCCGAATTCCCCATACCAACACAAAGTCACAAACTGTTTCGAGTTTTACCGGTTAAACAGTGGTAATGATTCCTGTTTTTTGGCAATCTGCGCTTTAGCTAAACAGTTAACGCCTTGAAATACAGGCAAACGTGCCAGGGATGTGGGCACTCTGGCTAACAGTTCAGTGGTCAGCACCACAACTGCTGCTCCTGATGCGTTCGTTAAACGGTTCAGACTCGCCTATGTCCCACAGCCTTACCGATATCCTGCCAGCGCCAGAACTGGACCTGCTCTCGCCCATGCTCACTCAGCAAGGAGAGACCTGGACAGCCGATTTCAGAGGGCTAAAGCTCAGAACCGCCCTGCAACCGATTTACAGCATCTCCCACAAACGGACCGTTGGTTATGAGGCCCTGATCCGGGCGTTCGACAACGACAACGCGGCTGTACTTCCCAACCACCTGTTTGAACTTCCGGACACCGACGCTGAAAACCTGCTGCTGGACCGGCTGTGTCGATACCTGCATATCCGTAACTACAGCGGCATAAAAGATCAGCTGAACTGGCTGTTCCTGAACGTATCCCCCCGGGTGGTGACCAGTGGCAGCCAGTCGGATTCGTTCTTTGGGGCGCTTCTGAAAAAAACCGGGCTACCACCCCATCGAATTGTGATGGAGATTGTTGAGCAGCCCACAGACGATGCTGAGAGACTGAAAGATACCGTCGCCTACTACCGGAAACTTGGCTGCCTCACCGCGATCGATGATTTTGGCGCTGGCCACTCGAATTTCGAGCGAATCTGGAACCTGTCGCCAGATATCGTCAAACTGGATCGTACGCTGCTGACCCGTGCCACTGACGATCAGCGGGCACGGCAGATTCTGAATGGCATGGTGTCACTGCTTCACCAGTCGGGATGCCTGGTACTACTGGAAGGCGTGGAAACCCGTGATCAGGCCATGATAGCCATCGATGCTGGTGTGGACTTTGTACAGGGATTCTATTTCCGGCGCCCTTGCCTTGAACTCGGGGAACTGCCCCACACGCCCGCAGACCTCGAAGAATTACTTCAGGAATACAAGAAGCGCAAACAGATCACCCAGGACCCCACACAGCAACTGGTCAACTATTTCAACGGGCCGTTCCGGCGGGCCATTGAACGGCTGCAGGACGGCAGCCTGATGTCACAGGCCTGCTTTGAACTGCTGAACCACCCCGCCGTATCCCGCTGCTATCTCGCAGATGACAAGGGCATCCAGATTGAAGACACCCTGGTCTCCGACTCCGCCATTGAGAAGCGGGACCCCCGTTTCCGGCCGCTGGAGAACACCACCAGCGCCGACTGGTTCCGCCAGCAATACCTGCGCCAGGCCCTGGCTCAGCCTGAGAACCTGCACGTTACAACACCCTACCTGTGCGTAACCGGCGCCTATATGTGCGTCACCCTGTCACTGGCCTACCAGCATAAGGGGCGTTTGCAGGTTTTGTGCTGCGATATCCTCGCCAACCCCCATCAAACACCGTAAACCACAGAAATAACGCCAACCGTCACCAGGCCGATAAAGACATTCATCGGCAAACCAACCCGGATAAAATCGCTGAAACGGTAGCCTCCCGGCCCGAACACCATCATGTTGGTCTGATAACCCAGTGGTGTGGCAAAGCTTGCCGAAGCGGCCATCATCACCGCAATGATAAACGGCTCGGAATCCACGCCCATCGCAGACGTGAGCGACAGCACCACCGGCACAATCAGGACGGCGGCTGCGTTATTGGTGATGACTTCCGTCAGCACTGACACCACCAGGTAAACCAGCAATAACGCCAGCAGGGTGTGGCCATCGCTCAGGCTGAACACCGCACCGGCCAGATAACTCGCCGCTCCCGTCTGTTCCAGCGCTCCGCCCATGGCAAAGGAAGCGGCGATCGTGAGAATCACCGGAACGTCTACCGCTTTCTGGGCCTGGCCAACCGTACAACAGCCGGAAAGGATCATCACGAATGCTCCTACCAGGGCAGCGTTGAGCATCGTCATGATGCCGCAGGCGGCAAGCCCGACCAACACCAGCAAAATGCCCCAGGACAACCAAGCCCGGTCGTGGCGCGGCGCTTCTGTCTCAAGGTCGTTGATCAGCAGGAAATCCTTGTTGTATCGCTGCCGGCTGACGAACGCAGGGCGCGCTTCCAGTAACAAGACATCGCCGGGCTTCAGGCGAATATTACCCAGGTTACCCGGCACCCGTTCACCTCCCCGCGCAACCGCCAGCACCACGGCACCGTAGCGATCCCGGAACCGGGCATCCCTGATGGTCTGGCCAAGCACATCTGACTGGGGCGACAACACGGCCTCCACCAAACGCCGTTCGGCGCGGTCCTTGCTGAGAGACGGCTCATCATCATGCACCGAAGGCACGATGCCGTTGATCCGCAACAGATCAGAAATTGCCTGGGTATCGCCGGCAAACACCAGGCGGTCACCGCCCCGAAGACGCTCTTCCGATGGCACCGCCGTCACCACGCTGCCATCCCGCTCAATTTCAACCAGGTAGAGTCGATCCAGCTCCCGCAGCCCGGCCTCACCTACGCTTTTGCCGACCAGCGGCCCCTCGAACGCGACCGCCACTTCCAGCGTAAACTCTTTGACCGAGCCGAACTTCTGCTGGTCTTTACGGTCTGGCAACATCCGCGGCAGTACCAGCAACATCACAGCAACCCCGATGATCGCAACCGGCAGCCCAACCTGGGTAATGGCGAAGATTGAAAAGCCTTCTTCACCGGTCAGCTGCTGGTACTGACCATTGACCACCAGGTTGGTACTGGTACCGATCAGGGTGAGCGTTCCGCCAAAAATGGCGGCATAGCTGAGGGGAATCATCAGCTTGGAAGGGGCAATACCAATCTTGCGGGACCAGGCATGAACGGCCGGAATCATGGTGGCAACCACCGGCGTATTATTCAGAAAGCCACTGAGCAACGTGACTGGTAAGGCAATGCGGGCCTGGGCCCCGCGAACGGTTTTCGGGCTGCCCAGAATGTAGTGCACCAGGAGGTCGACACCCCCGGAATGGTGAACACCGGAGGCCACCACAAACAGGGCAACCACTGTGATCAGCCCCGGATTACTGAAGCCGGCAAGGGCCTGTTCCGGGCCGATGATACCGCTGGCACTCAGCACCACCAATGCCGCCATCATCACCAGATGCGGCGCAAAGCGGCCAGAGCTCATCAGTAACAGGGCGGCACCCGCCAACCCAAGGGAAAACCATCCGTGCCAGTCCATAACTCGGTTATTCCGGTTAGAAAACTGGCAGGATAGCGGCCCTCATCAATTCTGAGAAAGAATAAGTAATGATTTTTATAGCACTGCAGGGAATATCAAACCGCAATATCCGCCATATTGCCGTAGGCTTCCAGCCAAACCCGGCGGTCTGAAGCCCGCTTCTTGCCCAGCAACATGTCCATTCGCTCATCGGTGTCGTCACCCTCTTCCAGGGTGAGCATCACCAGGCGGCGAGTGTCTGGCGCCATGGTGGTTTCGCGCAATTGCAGGGGATTCATCTCACCCAGGCCCTTGAAACGGGTCACCTGAACCTTGCCCTTCCGCTTCTCGGCTGCCAGGCGGTCGATAATACCCTGCTTTTCGTGCTCATCGAGGGCATAGAAGGTTTCCTTGCCCAGATCCACCCGGTACAGCGGCGGCATGGCGACAAATACATGGCCGGCAGAAACCAGTGGTCGGAAGTGCTTTACGAACAGCGCGCACAGCAAGGTGGCGATATGCAGGCCGTCGGAGTCGGCATCCGCCAGGATACAGACTTTGTTGTAGCGCAACCCGGTAAGATCCTCTGAGCCCGGATCAACACCGATGGCCACGGCAATGTCGTGAACTTCCTGGGAAGCCAGAATTTCACCGGAATCCACTTCCCAGGTATTCAGGATCTTGCCCCGCAGCGGCATCACCGCCTGGAATTCCCGGTCCCGGGCCTGCTTGGCGGAACCGCCAGCCGAATCACCTTCCACCAGGAACAGTTCTGAACGGGTGGTATCGGCACCGGAGCAATCAGCCAGTTTGCCGGGCAACGCCGGGCCGGAGGTCACCTTTTTGCGGGCCACCTTCTTGCTGGCCCGCAGCCGGCGCTGGGCATTGCTGATAAACAGCTCAGCCAGGGCTTCAGCAATATCGGTGTGCTGGTTCAGCCACAGGCTGAAGGCGTCTTTCACCACGCCGGAGACAAACGCCGCCGCCTCACGGGACGACAGCCGCTCTTTGGTCTGTCCGGAGAACTGAGGCTCCTGCATCTTGAACGACAGCACATAGGCCACCCGCTCCCAGATATCCTCGGGCGACAGCTTGACCCCCCGGGGTAGCAGACTACGGAACTCACAGAATTCCCGCATGGCTTCCAGCAAGCCCGTGCGCAAGCCATTCACATGGGTACCGCCCTGGGCGGTGGGAATCAGGTTGACGTAGCTTTCCATGACGGCATCGCCGCCCTCCGGCAGCCACTGGATCGCCCAATCCACCGCTTCCTTATTACCGGAGAAACTGCCGGTGAAGGGCTCAAGCGGCACGGCTTCGATGTCTGCCAGGGCAGTACGCAGGTAGTCCCGCAAGCCGTCCTCATAGAACCACTCGTCTTTCTCGCCGGTTTTTTCCTGCAGGAATGTCACCACCAGGCCCGGGCACAGCACCGCCTTGGCCCGCAGGTTATGCCGCAGACGGCTGACGGAGAAATTGGGACTGTCGAAGTATTTCGGATCGGGGGTGAACTTCAGGCGGGTACCGGTATTGCGCTTGCCAACGGTATCGATCACTTCCAGCTCGGATGCCTTGTCGCCGTTGGCAAAGGTCATCCGGTGAACCTGGCCGTCCCTACGGATGGTCACTTCCAGATGGGTAGACAGGGCATTCACCACAGACACACCCACCCCGTGCAAGCCGCCGGAGAAGTTGTAGTTGCCCTCGGAAAACTTACCACCGGCGTGCAGGCGGGAGAGGATCAGCTCAACCCCCGGAACGCCCTCTTCCTTGTGGATATCGACGGGCATACCGCGGCCATCGTCTTCCACACTCAGCGAGTTGTCACTGTGCAGGATGACATCAATCCGGCGGGCATGGCCGGCCAGCGCCTCGTCCACACTGTTGTCGATGACTTCCTGAGCCAGGTGGTTCGGCCTTGAGGTGTCCGTGTACATGCCTGGGCGTTTTCGCACCGGGTCAAGACCGCTCAGAACTTCAATGGCATCGGCGTTGTATTGTTGCTGGCTCATAGTAACGGCATGGCTCCGCAAGTGGTCGTTAAAGCTGAGCCATAGCTTAGGGATTCGGGCTGAAAGATCAATGTTTGTTTTGTGGCTACGCCAAGTGGTTTCAGTTTCCGAGCTCTTTCAACAACGGCGTTCCAGACAACCCGGATACTTCCAGGCGCTGCCACTGGCTGTCCGCTACCGCAAGCACCGCGCAGGGCGAGGTAATCACCTGCGCCACCATCATGTCCGGCGCGGGCGAATTTACCTTCATGGCCAGTTTCAGGGTTTTCCTGTCCGCCGTGGCAGACTCAAGCCCAACGCTATAACCGGCGGTTGGCTTCTGGCCCAGGGTGACAATCACCAGTGACTCTTTCTCAAGATTAACCTGGCGAATAATACCGGTTGCCATATTCTGCCCGCCAATATCCAGCAATGCCTCCAGTTCCGAACCGGTCCGCACGTGCGCGACGCCTGGTCCGGTCAGGCCACAATGGGCAGACTGGGTTACCTGGCGCACCTGGGGCTGCATGCCGGCGTTTTCACCGCCGGTGGCACTGCAAGCCGTTATCAGGGCCGCTGCCAGCGGCAAGGCAAACAGCCGGGGAATGCGATCTGTCATTGTGTCGTCCTGGGTCGGTTATCACTGTTATTGCGAGCGCTATCGCGCTCTGGCGTGATCAAACGGTAACCCTGAAACCCCGGCCTGGGCAAGATGTCCGGGGTTTCCGCAGAAATTGTGGGGCGGGTAAAGCTGGTGGTCATCCGGAGATCGGAAAGGCTTTGGCCTTCCTCAATAGTGATCACCTCCCGCAAACCGGAAATCGGGTATTCCGCGCAGGCCTCGCCGGGCTGACAGATGATGCCGTCGCCATCAATATCCGTGCCCGCCACCAGAAAGTAGTCGCCCGGACTGACTTCATTGATCCGGCGCGGCTCCTCTCCATCCCAGGATTCAAAGCGGAAACCGTAGCTGCCATTGGAGGCCTCCACAGCAACCTGGGCCTCGGCCCAATAGAAACCGTCATCATCCGGCGTGGTGTCCACCAGCAGGACGAAGTGGGTGCCGGCGTTGCGGGCCTGTTCGTCGCTGATGAGCTGGGCGATGACAGGAATGCGCAAGCTGCGTTGAGTTCCATCATCGTCATAGGTCACACGGATATCACCCCGGTAAGCCGTATCTGGCTCAATCTCCGACTCCACCAAGGATACATTGAATACATACCGCCCGTTCTCAAGGGTCGGTTGGTTTGAGCTGAGCCAGACAAGGTTTTCGGTAAGAACAACGTTGGAAATTGAGCCATCACCAATCTGGTTCAGGGTCACCGTGGCACTTGTCACCCCCTCATTGCTGAGCGAGATCTGGGACGGCGATGGCGACAGAATCGTCACGCTGCCCTCCAGATTTGCCTGAAGCGCCTTGGCGGCATCGAGAACGCCAAAACCCAACTGGTCATTTCGGCTTCCCGGATAATCGGTGAGTTCGCCGCTTTCCAGTAGAGCTCGAACCTCGCTGTAGTTGAGGGTGTCTTTCTGGGCTTTCAGCAGTGCAATAACGCCTGACACATGAGGCGTGGCCATAGACGTACCCTGCAAGCCCGTATAACCGGCAACGAATTGACCGGCCTGCCCCACCGCACTGGTACTCCAGATCAGATCGGCGCGGCCATCGTTATTGCCATCCCGGCTGGCATCTCCGCCGGGTGCTGCGAGATCAATCCAGCTTCCGAAGTTTGAGTATGAGGCTAAACGGCCAGCGGCATCTACTGCACTGACAGCAAGAACATTGGTAAAGGCAGCAGGATATGATTTCGTTGACGTTGCTGAGTTACCAGCAGCCCCGATAAAGATCATCCCCCTATCAACACCGTATTGGATTGCCCTTTCAAGAACACCATCAAAAGGCAGGCCGCCTAAACTCAAATTCACAACTTCAGCCAAAGGCCCGCCGGTTCCATTATCATCTTGACCCGTGACCCACTTTATTGCATTCAGTAGATCTTGCGATGAGCCGGTACCTCCCTCCCCCAAGACTCTGACAGGGACGATTTCAGTGCCAAATGCAACCCCGCCAATTCCGTCACCGTTGACCACAGCGGCAACAGTACCCGCGACGTGCGTACCATGGAAAACGCTGGCACCCACACTACTACCCGGATCCTCCGGATAATCATCGTTATCTACAAAGTCGCGAAGATTGGACTTCGAAATATTGCGATCAAGATCTGGGTGCCAGGCAGTCGTTCCGTTGGGGCTAAACAAACCGCTGTCCAGAACAGCAACGCTGACGCCCTCGCCACCGTCAGGCGCCAACTGCCAGGCACCCGGCCCGTTAACCAGATCGTAGTGCCACTGCAAACGGTACAGAGGCTCATCCACCGGCGAGCTCTGCATGCTCGACATCTGATAGTTCGGTACCGCGTCTTTGACACCCGGCATCTGCCGAAGCTGGGTAATCCAGGACAGGGTTTCCGCCTGTATTTGAGTCGCACTGACAGCACGGGAAGACGCCTGGGCAGGCATCCGCATCAACCAGTCCGCGCCGCCCAGGTGCCGCTCAGCGTTGGCCGTGCCGGCGGCCATTGAAGACATAGCCCCAGGAGCACTGGAATCCAGCGTGACGATGGCTTGTTGCGGTAGAAACTGATGATCCGGCCAGTCAAGGCTCAGGCTGTCGAGTTGGGTGTCGGCGGCTTTGACCAGCACGTAGCGGGCAGGGCCGTCTCCGGTCACACTGACTTCAACCGTGTAATTGGCTTCAGCAGCAGTATCATCCAACCTGATGCTCACTGAGGGTGTTTCCGGGGAGGTTTGCTCTGGTTGCGGAGTCTCTCCATTTCCACTCACCCGCAACTCAAGCTCCGCAACTCCATCACGGCCGCCAAAATTTCTCAGAATCACCGTTTCACCCGGCCCCATCGGCACGGTGTAGGTATCTACCGGGTCAGCCGCGTAACTGAACAATTGGCCGTTGAGCAACGGATAGGAACCATTTCGCGAACTGACAAACCCGGCAAGAACAAAACTGGCCGGCAGGGTTTGGGCACCCGAAGCGGGGCTGGCATCGGTAAACCGCAACTGATCCATCGTGTCCTGATCAATCCGGCTGCCAGATTCGATACTGATCACACCAGACAGAGGACCAAGATCAATAGCCGGAGGCTGAGACTCCGAACTTCCGGAACCACCACCGCATCCTGCGAACAACACCACTCCCGAAAGCACAAGATACTGCGGCAATGTTCTTCTCACGATTACCCTCTTTGCCTATCTTTTTTATGAACTTCCTTATCCATACGCAAACTATAAGACAAAAGTTCCACAATTTGCTCGCCTAAGGTCCGACAAATGCGAGAGAGTCTGGCTCGGGAGAAGGTTGGAGGGGCTTTCTGAAACACGCTGTGAATACATCCCTGTACGCTCCGCTCCGCCATCCATGGCTCCGCAGGGTTTCAGAAAGCCCCTCCAACCTTCTCCCTCCCCCCAACATTTGCGGTCAACCAAAACAAGAAAACCCGTGAAGCAGAACTCCACGGGTTTTCACACATCATGGCAACTACAAGGCGTAGAACAGCATCGGCACAAAGGCCACCAGCAGCAAGCTGGGTATCATCACCGCCAGCGGCAACAGCAGGCGCTGGTAACGGTGCCAGAAAGTACCCGTGCGCTCTGCCGCCAGCACTTCAGTCTCACCAACCACCTGCCGCGTTAACAGATGGTTCAGGGCCACAGGCGGGCTCAAGTAACCCAGCTCGAAGGCTACCAGGCACACAATCCAGAAGTGCAGCGGGTCTACGCCAATCTGTATTGCCGGCTGGGCGATGGTGGCCGATACCAGAATCACCGCACCGAACGGGTCCATCACCATGCCGATCAGCGTCAGCATCACTACGATGACCATCATGGCAATCCAGGGGCTGGTCAGGGTCTCCGGGAAAATCGCATGGACAATGTCGGAGCGCTCCAGAATACCGCCCAGGCAGATGGAGAAGCCGATCAGGGCCAGCAGCGCGCCAATGTGAACGGCTGAATCACTGGCAGCATTGCTGCTGCGTTCAAAGAACGTTTGCATCCGGGAAACAGAAAGTTCCTTACTCTCCTTTCCAGAGTCCAACACCACCAGGGCGAGCATCACCAAAGGCAGAATCATCGGCGCACTGTACTCATTGAACTTCAGGCCCAGGACCACCCAGATTGCAAAGATCACAGCGGCGGCAGTCAGTGCATAAGGTACCAGTGGCAACAGTTGTTTCAGCGCAAGGCGGAAAGCACCCGGTGCCGGCCTGGGCTTCCAGTTACCTTCGGTCTTGCACACGATGAACGAGAACAGGCTGGCAGACAGAATGAACACCCAGAAGCCCCAGCCGTACATTTCAGAGGTGGTCACTTCTTTGTTCAGTGCTGCGATTACCACAATCAGCAGGCACGGGTTGAGCACCACCCCGAGACTGCCTGACATCGCGGTGGTCGCCAGGGACAACTGCCGCCCGGCACCCGCTTTTCTCAGTTCGTCATACACCACACCACCCACGGCAAGAATAAAAATACCGGAGGCACCCGTGAACGCCGTCGGGAAGGCGGTGGCAAAGATAATCACCGAGGCCAGCATAGGCGCCGGCAGATTGAACGGCTTGACGATGTTCAGCAGCAATTCCGGCACCCGGGTCTGCTTGAGCATCATGCCCACCAGCACATAAAGGCCGATGTTGATGAACATGGAAGACAGGTTCGCCATCATGCCGAAGTAGATCGCCAGGCCCGAAGTGTAGCCGTCCACAAAGAAGAAGTAGGACATGGCTATCAAACCCATCATGCAATACAACGGGATGACCAGGCTCGATGACAAGCTCAGGCTGCCGGGCTTCATGCGCTCGGGTATGTGGAAGAAGCGAATGGCGTTGATCACCATGAACATTCCGAATACACCGGCCCAGGCGTATTGCAAAATCATAGTGTTTTCCGTGCCCGGCGATGTCGATAATCGCCCGAGATAGGCGTTCAGGGACAGCACCATCAAACCGTTGACGATGAACTGCACGCCCTGGCTCAAGCGCCACTCTGACCGGTTGCGGGACAGCCGCAGGGCAATGTGGTCCGCGTCCAGCGCCGAGATCGCAGCAGCCATGGCAAACATGGCGATGAACAGGTACTTGGTCAGTTCAATGTTGTCCAGCAGAAAGCCAGCCAGTCCCTGTTCAAAACTCTTGTAGGCACCCAGTGCCCATGTGGCGTGCTTCTGGTTCTCGGCATACATCAGGTGGCGCTGCTCACACAGGGCCACGTTGCTCTGCAGAGACTGCCTCAGCGCATCCGCGTCTGGTGGGGAGCTGAACAAATCGTCCGGATCAGGCTTGTAAGCCTGAATCCTGCGCTCAACCTCGGCATCCACATCCACGAACATATTACAGGTGGGTTCGGTCGCATCCGGGTTCAGCAGATAATAGTTCGGCCAGACCTGCTCACCAATCCACAACATTCTGGAGTGCAGGGAATTCCCCATGCCCAGCAGCAGAGTTGACAGGAGCAAAAGCAGTAGAATAACCCCATGTATCCTGTGTACGGGGTAGAGCGTCCTTGCACCAGAGGCAGTCATCGCGCGCCAGTTCATGTGTTTTCTCTCCGATTATTCCCGGTTGTCAGCCGTGCACTCAGACGCGCCCGGGTTACTGGCGCAGCGAATTTTGCTCAATAGACTCATCATGCGTGGGTCGTACACACTCGGTGCACCGTTCACACCATCACGCATTTCCAGACGGTTTTCACGGAACATCTCCTGGTAGCCAGTAATGTCCTGGTCCGGAATTCGAATCCATTGCTTTTCAGGGATCGCTTTCTCCTGGCTCTCGATCAGGTTCATCGCCTGCGGGAACATATCCCAGGCCACTTCACGGGATTTCTGCGCGGTGTCATCGTCCAGAACGCCTTCGCGGGCAATGATCTGGATAGTCAACTGGGCCAGTGGGTAGTCAACAATACCGCCTTTATCACCGATACCCTTGTATAACTCGAGGGCTTCATAGGCGAACGCTGGCGCATAGGCGGTATCAACGGAGCCGTTATTGAACTTACCAGCGAAGTTGGTGATATCCGATGGAACCACCGTTGCCTTAACGTGATTCACCATATGAATGGCATCACGCTGATAATCGAGAGTGGCCATTCGCTTCCCGGCCAGTTTGCTTGCGGTGTTGATGCTTCGGTCGTTGACGAACAAATACCCCGCACCGGCCGGCACAATCGCCAGCACTTCATAGCCGCCGGACTTCATCAGAGATGCCGCCCTGGGCTGGGCCAGTGTCGCCAACAAGGTTTCCAGATCATCATAGGTCGGAATGGCGCCAACCGCACTGACACTGCCCGTAAACTTGTTGAACGGCCGAGTCCGGATATCGGTTGCGGCAACGGCGTCACACTGGCCGGCGTTAAAATCACCAACGGCCACACCTTCGTCGGTATAGGGGCGAAGATTGAAGTCCACTCCATGGGCTTTCATTTCCAGGGCGTAGTCTTTGACCAGATTGTATACGTCGCCGTTGGCGCCGATAACGTCAAACACACACATGGAAACTGTCTGGGCTGATGCCAACGGAGCAGCAACGGCCAACGACAGAGCGGCAAGGGATTTACGGATCATGACGACCTCCGGGTCATTCTTGTGTTTATCGTTGAAACTGGGTCAGGGCCTGGCGGCCTGCTCTCAGAGCAGGTCGTCCAGGTCCATGGTTTCGGTATTGGTTCTGGCGCGTTCCGGGCTCATCTTGCCGAAGAAATTGCGCGGCGTGCGGTGACCATATTCGGCAGTCCAGTGCTTGTCTGAGGAAAACTGAACGATGGTTCGAGCCACTTCATCCACCAATCGGTAATCGTCCCATACGTCGATTCGGTCGTCGGCGTCGGCGAAGTGCGCAATGGCATCGGCGAGCACATCAGGGCGTCCAAAGGTTTCAGCAGCTACGATCTGAACCGCGTGGGATGCCCGAATACCCGCATTCACGCCCATTTCGGAGCTGTTCTCAAGCACCTGCCAAGGGTCAGGCGACAGCTCGGGACGGGTATCGGGCAACAGCAACCAGACCAGCGCGCGAACAGCATTGGGCAAACCGCCCCATTTTTCGTTGTCAACACATTGCGCGGCACGCTCTGCCCTCGGCGCTATATTACGAGGCACGCCTGCAAGCGCACCAGAGTTGGAGTCGTTCACGATGGCCTGCATACCGGTCAGAAGCCCCAACAGAAACGTCAGTTCGTCCTGATCGGTAAACAGGAAAGGGCACTCGATGGGCTCGGCAGCCGGATCAAAATCGTAGGCTGCCATGGCCCGAAGATAGGCATTGTATCGGCGCGAGGCCGTAGTGGCGTACAAACGCTTGGCGCGCTCACGGGCGTCTTTTGCAGCAGGCACATCGCCATTGTACTGGGCACGGAGATAGTCCAGTTCTGCGTTCCAGGCACGGTATTCCATGCAATTGCCGGCCAGCAGCATAAGCAGTGACCCGGTGCTGTCAGGCGCGGAGGTTACGCGAGAAAAGGAGTAGACGAGAGGATCAGTACCCTCACCCAGCGCGCACGCCATTTCAGTGTCCGACATCTGCAGCACATAAGGTGTTGCTTCAGACTCTGCGTAGCTGGAGAGCACCATACCCGTCGTCGTATATATGGGGTTGGCGGAGCAGCCGGCCAGGACCATCGCCAGTCCTGCAAGTGCGAACTGTTTGAGCAGGGCCGAACTACGGCCCACTAGGGAAACCTCTGGGTAGAACATAATTTGCCCTGTCTTGCTTTGTTTTTGTCAGTAAGGGATGACGAGTGTTTTTTTATCACATATTCGCGTCGTCAAACCGTGAACCAGAACCTTCACAGCCAACATCCAGGCTGTTCCCCGAGGAACTGGTCTCTACGACGCGAAGAATGCTTTGATTTTTGTCAGACAAGAATGGCTGGAATGCCGAAAATTATATGCCGATCGGGCCAATGGCCTCTAAGGAAAGCACAAAAATTTAAACTAATTGATATAAAACAATAAGTTCCAAAGGTAACCTGTTGTTACAGTCCGAGCATCGCCATGACTTGATCGGTCAACCCGTCCAGCGTCAGTCCACCGCGCTCGGGTTTGTACCAGGTCACCGTCCAGCTCAGCGCTCCGGTCAACATCCGCCTTACGATAAAGGGATCCGCCTTGAGCTGGCCAAGCTCGTTAAGCTCCTCCAAAACAGATAGCCACAGCCCTTCGTATATCCCCCGCAATTCCAGCACCTGGACCTGAGAGCCCTCCGAGAGACTACGCCATTCATAGACCAGCACTGCCATGGCTTCGCCAGTCTGGCCATTAATGGATTCCAGCTCACTTCGCACCAACGCCCGAAGCTTGCCCCGGGGGGACTCCTCGCTGTCGGCTGCCGCCTGCATCAAAGCGGTATTGAGACGGATGGTCTCAACCATAACCGCCTTCAGAATTTCCTCTTTGGTTCGGAAGTGATGGAACAGACTACCGGACTGGATGCCGACGGCTGCCGCCAGATCACGCACAGTGGTGCGCTCATAGCCTTTGTCCCGGAATAACCTGGCGGCTTCCTTTAACAAGCGCCCGCGGGCACTGGCAGGGTCGGAAACGAGCTGTTCGGCAATCAAGGACTGAAGAATCTGGTTCTGGTTCACAAAGGCCATCCGGTTGTCTTGGTGGGACTTTTTATTCTACCCGAGATTTGCCTGTTTACAAACCAAGCGCTTGCTTGGTATTGTCATTATCAACGTTGGATAACTTCCCGCCGACGCGGGCTTCACAACAAGGCCAAGAACATGTCACACGCCAACAAAACCATCCGCATCGGTTGCTCCGCCGCTTTCTGGGGTGATACCGAAACGGCAGCCGCCCAGCTGGTGCACCGGGGCAACATCGATTATCTGGTGGCCGATTATCTGGCCGAGATCACCATGTCCATCATGGCTGGCCAGAAGATGAAGGACCCCACCCAGGGCTATGCCCGGGATTTTGTGGAAACCGTTATGGCGCCTTTGCTGGGCGACATTAAAGAAAAAAGCATCCGGGTGCTGGCCAACGCCGGCGGCGTGAACCCGGTGGCTTGCCGGGATGCGTTGCAGGCGTTGTGCGAAAAAGCGGGGGTCGATCTGAAAATCGCCCTGGTGCTGGGCGACGACCTGCTGATGAAGAAAAAGAAGCTCGCCGATGCCGGCGTCACCGAGATGACCACCGGCCAGCCCTTCCCCGCCATGATGGTGAGCCTGAATGCCTACCTGGGCGCACCAGGCCTGGTGGCTGCCCTGGAACAGGGTGCCGACATCATTATTACCGGCCGGGTAGCGGACAGCGCGCTGGTGCTGGCGCCGCTGGTGCATGAATTCGGCTGGCGCTGGAACGATTACGACAAACTTGCCCAGGGCAGCCTGGCCGGGCACTTGCTGGAATGTGGCGCCCAGTCTACCGGTGGCAACTTTACCGACTGGGAAGATGTGGCCGACGGCTACGCCAATATGGGCTTCCCCATTGCTGAGGTGAGCGCCTCCGGCGACTTTGTAATGACCAAGCCCGAAAGCACCGGCGGTCTGGTCAGCCGGGGCACGGTAAGCGAGCAGTTGGTGTATGAGATTGGTGATCCAAGGGCCTATCTGCTGCCCGACGTTACCTGCGATTTCACCCAGGTTGCACTTGAGGAAATCAGTAAGGATCAGGTTCGCGTTTCCGGTGCCAAAGGTCTGCCACCTACCGACAGCTACAAGGTATCTGGCACCTGGCCGGATGGCTTCAAGTGCACGGTCACCTTTTTGCTCGCTGGCATAAACGCGCCCGCCAAGGCTCAGAAAGTCGCAGAGGCGATTCTCGCCAAAACCTCGGCGATGTTTGTGGAGCGCGGCCTGCCGGATTATTCCGAAACCAGCATCGAGTTGCTGGGTACCGAGACCACTTACGGCGCCCATGGCAAGGGCGATCAATGCCGGGAAGTGGTGGTGAAGATTGCCACCGCCCACCCGAAGAAAGAGGCACTGGTGCTTTTTTCACGGGAAATCGCCCAGGCTGCCACGGGGATGGCACCGGGTATCACCGGCATTGTCGGTGGTCGGCCAACCGTTTGGCCGAAGATTCGTTTGTTCTCTTGCCTGGTACCAAAATCGGAAGTGGCGGTTTCGGTGGATCTGGCAGGCGAGAAGTCTGAGGTGGTGGTGGCTACCGAGGGTGGTTTCGATCCGGGTGCTCTGGCGGCTGAGCCGGAGTCACGGATGGAGGTGGCGGCGGATACCACGGTTCCGTTGATCAAGCTGGCTTGGGCCCGGTCCGGGGATAAGGGTGATCACAGCAATATCGGGGTGATTGCGCGGGATCCGGAGTATGTTCCTTATATTGAGGCGGCGTTGACGGAACAGGCGGTGGCAGATTGGATGGCGCATACGTTGAATCCGGAGTCTGGCAAGGTGACGCGCTGGTCTATGCCAGGGTTGCATGCGTTCAATTTCTTGCTGGAGCACAGTCTTGGTGGTGGTGGTGTGGCCAGTTTGCGGATTGATCCGCAGGGTAAGGCGTTTGCGCAGCAGCTTCTGGAGTTTCCGGTGCCGGTGCCTTCGAATTTGGTAGCACAATGAACATTCTAATCACTCTCCGGCGCAAGCTTCTTGCTTGGGGCTCAGGCCCACAACTTGGGTGGCGGCACCCTGGTGGGGGAACGCCCTACAAAAAGCGCTCCTGCGGCACATCCATGTGGCGCTTCGCTCCGGCCATCCATGGCCTACGAGATTTTTGTAGGGCGTTCCCCCACCAGGGCGCTCCGACTTTTTACGTGGATTCTTTGTATTCAGATAAGGAACTTTTATGAGTTATCAGTCTGTTCTTCGCCCGGGCTTGTTTGAAGGCCAGGTGTTTATCGTGACCGGCGGTGGCTCCGGTATTGGCCGCTGCACGGCTCACGAACTGGCGGCGCTCGGTGCCCGGGTTGCGCTGGTGGGTCGTAAGCAGGAGAAGGTAGACGCGGTTAAGGCCGAGATTGAGGAAGACGGCGGTATTGCCAGTGCTCATGCCTGCGATATCCGTGAGGAGGAGTCAGTCAAGGCGACGGTGAAGGCGATTATTGAGACCCACGGTGGGCTGAACGGGGTGGTGAACAACGCCGGCGGGCAGTTTGCGTCTCCGTTGACGGGGATTAACCAGAAGGGTTGGGAAACCGTGGTGCGCACGAATCTGACCGGTGGTTTTCTGATTTCCCGGGAGGCCTATACCCAGGCGTTGAGCAAATCCGGCGGTTCGATCGTGAACATTGTGGCGGATATGTGGGGCGGTATGCCGGGCATGGGCCACTCAGGGGCCGCCCGGGCCGGGATGGTGAATTTTACCCAGACGGCGGCGGTTGAGTGGGCGCCGTCCGGGGTTCGGGTGAATGCGGTGGCGCCGGGGTGGATTGCTTCCAGCGGGATGGATAATTACCCGACTCATATGAAGTCGTGGATTCGCAGCCTGGCGGATGCGGTGCCGATCAAGCGGATGGGCACGGAATCGGAGGTGAGTTCGGCGATCTGTTTCCTGCTTAGCCCGGGGGCGGCGTTTATCAGTGGCGATTGTCTGCGGATTGACGGTGCGGCATCCCAGGGCGGGCGTGTGTGGCCGATGCCGAAGGCAAAGAATAACGAGCCCTACAACGGTTTCCATCGGGCGGTAACGCCGAAAGTTTTGAGTGACGACTGAGGATTTCCCATGCAGGTACTGGAAACAACAATAAGCCCCCAGTCCGACGAGTTCCGGGCCAATGTCGAGGCCATGGAAGCCCATATCACCACTTTCCGGGACGTGGAGCAGAAGGTGCTGGACCTGGCGGAATCGGCCCGGGAGAAGTTTACCAAGCGGGGCAAATTGCTGCCGCGGGATCGCATCAATCGGTTGCTGGATCGGGGCAGTGAGTTTCTGGAGCTGTGCTCCCTGGCCGGTTACAAGATGCACGATGACAAAGACGGCTCCATGGCCGGTGGCGGGATTATTGCCGGTATTGGCAGGGTAGCCGGAGTGCGCTGTCTGGTGGTCGCCAGCAACAGCGCCATCAAAGGCGGAACCATTACCCCTGCCGGTCTGGACAAGACCCTGCGCCTGCAGCAGATTGCCATGGAGAACAAACTGCCGGTGGTGTCGCTGTCAGAATCTGGCGGCGCCAACCTGAACTACGCCACGGATATTTTTGTGCTCGGCGCCCGGGGGTTTGCCAACCAGGCGCGGATGTCCGCAGCCGGAATTCCGCAAGTGACCGTGGTGCATGGCAACGCCACCGCCGGTGGTGCTTATCAGCCGGGTCTGTCGGATTATGTGATCACCGTGCGCGAGCAGGCCAAGATGTTTCTGGCCGGCCCGCCACTGCTGAAGGCGGCCACGGGCGAGGTCGCCAACGATGAAGAACTGGGCGGTGCAGAAATGCACGCCACCGTGGCTGGCACCGCTGAATACCTGGCCGAAGACGACGCCGATGGCATCCGCCAGGCCCGGGAAATTCTCGGCGCCCTGCCCTGGAATGAAAACCTGCCACTGCGCCAGGAACCCCAATGGGATGAGCCGCTGTATCCGGCTGACGAGCTGCTCGGAGTGATTCCTTCTGACGCCAAGAAACCTTACGACGTTCGTGAAATCCTCGCCCGCATCGCCGACGGCTCCCGTTTCCTGGATTTCAAGAACGACTACGACAACCAGACCGTATGCGGCACCATCCGCATCCACGGCCACAGTGTCGGTATTATCGGCAACAACGGCCCGATCACTCCGGCCGGTTCCACCAAGGCGGCGCAGTTTATCCAGCTGTGCGACCAGGCCGGTACGCCAATCCTGTTTCTGCATAACACCACCGGTTTTATGGTGGGCACGCATTCCGAGCAGAACGGCATCATCAAACACGGGTCCAAGATGATTCAGGCCGTAGCCAATTGTCGGGTTCCGAAACTCGCCGTGGTGATAGGCGGTTCCTACGGCGCCGGCAACTACGCCATGTGCGGCCGGGGACTGGACCCGAGATTCATCTTCGCCTGGCCCAACAGCCGCACCGCCGTCATGGGCCCGGCCCAGGCTGGTAAGGTCATGCGCATTGTGGCGGAAGACAAGCAACGCAAAAGCGGCATCGAGCCGGACGAAAAAACCCTGGCGTTCCTGGAGCAGGCCACCGCCAAGAAACTCGAAGACGGCTCCACCGCCCTGTTCGGTACCGCACGGCTGTGGGACGACGGTCTGATCGATCCAAGAGACACCCGCCGAGTGCTGGCCATGGCACTGTCGGTTTGCCGTGAAGCCGAACAAAGACAACTACGACCCAACGTTTACGGCGTCGCCCGTTTCTGATTTCCACACTGATTGACTGGGAGAACAACAATGAAATTCACAGCCGAACACGAAGCCCTCAGAAAAACCGTCCGCGATTTCGTGGAAAAGGAAATCAACCCGCACTGCGACGAATGGGAAGAAGCCGGCGAGTTTCCGATTCACGACCTGTTCAAAAAACTCGGCAACCTGGGCCTGCTGGGCATCCAGAAGCCGGAGGAATACGGCGGCATGGGTCTGGACTACAGCTACAACCTGGTCGCGGCCGAGGAACTGGGCATGGCAAAATGTGGCGGTGTACCGCTGGCCGTGGGCGTGCAGACCGACATGTGTACCCCCGCCATCGCGCGCTTCGGCTCCGACGAACTCAAACGGGACTTCCTGGCTCCGGCCATCGCCGGCGATATGGTGGGCTGTATCGGTGTGAGTGAAGTGGGCGCAGGTTCCGACGTGGCCGGCCTGAAGACCACGGCGAAGAAAGACGGCGATGACTACGTCATCAACGGCTCCAAGATGTGGATCACCAACTCGCCGAAGGCGGATTTCATGTGCCTGCTGGCCAACACCAGCGACGACAAGCCCCACAAGAACAAGACCCTGATGATCGTACCCATGAACACACCGGGCATCACTTTCAGCCCGCACCTGAACAAGCTGGGTATGCGGTCGTCTGAAACGGCGCAGGTGTTCTTCGACGACGTGCGGGTTCCCCAGCGCAATCGCATCGGTGCCGAGGGCACGGGTTTTATGATGCAGATGCTTCAGTTCCAGGAGGAGCGTTTGTGGGGCGCGGCCAATGTCATCAAGGCTCTGGAAAACTGCGTTACCCAGACCATCGAGTACTGCCGCGAGCGCAAGACGTTTGGTCAGCCGCTGATCGATAACCAGTACATCCACTTCCGCCTGGCGGAGTTGCAGACCGAGATCGAAGCCCTGCGAGCGCTGACGTACCAGGCCTGTGAGCTGCACGTTGAAGGCAAGGATGTCACCAAGCTGGCGTCCATGGCCAAGCTGAAAGCAGGTCGTTTAGGCCGCGAAGTGACGGACGCTTGCCTGCAGTTCTGGGGTGGCAACGGCTACATGTGGGACAACCCCCTGTCACGGGCTTACCGAGATGTGCGGCTGGTCTCCATCGGCGGCGGCGCCGACGAAATCATGCTGGGCATTATCTGCAAGCTGATGGGCACCTTGCCTGGCAAGAAACGCGACTAACGTTGTGCAAGGCCTTGTGGGCAGGTAGGGCTTTCCGGGACACGCTGTAAATACATCCATGTACGCTTGACTGCAGCATCCCTGCTGCAGACAGTCCCGGAAAGCCCTACCTGCCCACAAGGCCCCGAACATT
Organism: Marinobacter sp. GH_1; assembly: GCF_048595985.1. Lineage (NCBI taxonomy): Bacteria > Pseudomonadati > Pseudomonadota > Gammaproteobacteria > Pseudomonadales > Marinobacteraceae > Marinobacter > Marinobacter sp. GH_1. Next base: position 3,038,033 of record NZ_CP184460.1, read on the forward strand.
GCCATTAGTACCCGATGCCGGCCTGAAACGGAGCCTGATATGGAACAGCAATTACCACAGTGTGAAACCCTGATTCTCGAAAAACAGGGCCCGACACTGCTTATCACCATCAACCGCCCGGACGTCCGCAACGCCATGAGCCTTCACATGGTCGCGGAACTGTCCACCGTGTTCAGCGAAGTCGAACACGACCAAACCATCCGCGCCGTCGTCATCCGCGGCGCCGGTGGACACTTCTGCGCCGGCGGCGACATCAAAGACATGGCCGGTGCCCGGGGCCAGAAAGCCGGCGAAGGCCGCGACGACCCGTTCTACAAACTCAACCGCGCCTTCGGCCAGATGATCCAGCAGGTCAACGAATCCGCCAAAGTCGTCATCGCCATCACCGAAGGCGCCGTCATGGGCGGCGGCTTCGGCCTAGCCTGTGTCTCCGACCTCGCCATCGCCGGCCCGACAGCCAAATTCGGCATGCCGGAAACCACCCTCGGCGTCATCCCGGCCCAGATCGCCCCGTTCGTGGTCGAACGCATCGGCCTCACCCAGGCCCGACGACTGGCCTTGCTGGGTTTGAGAATCGACGCAACGGAAGCCTGCGCACTCGGCATCGTTCACCAGGTTGCAGAATCCGAAGAACAACTCAGCGACATGCTCAACCAGGCACTGGAACGCATTCGCCTGTGCGCCCCGAATGCCACGGCAGAGACCAAAGCCCTGCTGCACCGGGTCGGCCATGAAGCCATGGCCGGTCTGCTGGACGATGCCGCTGAAAAATTTGCGGCCGCTATCCGGGGACCAGAGGGCATGGAAGGCACCATGGCGTTCATGCAAAAGCGTGAACCAGATTGGGCCAGCAACAACAGCTAATTAACAACCAGAAGCCGCAGACCGTTAGTAAATTATCCTGCAGGCAAGAACAAAGTCAGCGGAAGCGCCGCTGGCGGGGAGGGCCTCCGGAAAATGTGCGGAGCCATGGATGGCGGAGCCCAAGCGCCACATGGATGTGCCGCAAGGAGCGTTTTTCCGGAGGCCCTCCCCGCCAGCGGTGCGCACGAGCACCCAAACACGCAGGCGCGTTTCAAGACAGGTGACATACAAATGCTAAAAAAACTACTCATCGCTAACCGAGGCGAAATCGCCGTCCGGGTCATCCGCACAGCCAAGGCGCTGGGCTACCGCACCGTTGCCGTCTACTCCGAGGCCGACGCCAACGCCCTGCACGTTGAACAAGCCGACGAAGCCGTCTGCATAGGCCCGGCACAGGTTGCCGCCTCCTACCTGAACGCCGACGCCATCCTCGATGCCGCCGCCAAAACCGGCGCCGACTGCATCCACCCCGGCTACGGCTTCCTCTCCGAAAACTCCGGCTTCGCCAAAGCCATCAAACAGGCCGGCCTCACCTTCGTCGGCCCACCCGAAAACGCCATCGAACTCATGGGCAGCAAACGCCGCTCCAAAATCGCCATGCAAGAAGCCGGCGTACCGGTGGTTCCCGGATACGAGGGCAACAACGCCAGCGACGACGAGCTCATCACCGCCGCCAAAGACATTGGCTACCCCCTCATGCTCAAAGCTTCCGCAGGCGGCGGTGGCCGGGGCATGCGCCTGGTGGAAAGCGAAAACGAGCTGGCCGACAACATCAAGCGGGCCCGCTCAGAAGCAAAGCAAGCCTTCGGCGACGACGAACTGATCATCGAGAAAGCCGTTATCGAACCCCGCCACGTGGAAATCCAGGTCTTTGCCGATCGCCATGGCAACGCCGTGTACCTGGGCGAACGGGACTGCTCCGTGCAGCGCCGGCACCAGAAAGTGGTTGAAGAAGCGCCCTCACCCTTTGTTACCCCTGAGTTGCGCAAAGCCATGGGCGAAGCGGCCGTCAAAGCCGCCCTGGCCTGCGGTTACGAAGGCGCCGGCACCGTGGAATTCCTGGTCGACAAAGACCGCAACTTCTACTTCCTGGAAATGAACACCCGCCTGCAGGTGGAACACCCGGTCACCGAACTGATCACTGGTCAGGACCTGGTCGCCTGGCAGCTGATGGTCGCCGAAGGCCGCTCGCTGCCGCTAGCGCAGGACGAGATTGAACTCAACGGCCATGCCATCGAGGTGCGCCTGTACGCCGAAGACCCGGCCAACGGCTTTACTCCACAAACCGGCACCCTGCATCAATTTACCCCGGCCGAAGGGAAAGGATTGCGCTACGACACCGGCGTGCGCTCCGGCGATGTGGTCAGCCCCCACTACGACCCCATGCTGGCGAAAGTCATTGCCTGGGGCCAGAACCGGGACGAAGCTCGCCGCCGGCTGATCCGGGCCCTGGAAGATACCGCCGTATTTGGTGTGACCACCAACCGGCACTTCCTCAGTCGCATTATTGCCGACGACACCTTCGGTGCCGGTGAAGCCACCACCGCGTTCCTGCAACAGGCGTTCAAGGATGATCCATCCCTGGCGCCCCAGCCGCTCACCATCCGTGAACTGGCCCTGAGCGCCTGCGTTCTCAGCTTAAGCGGCACAGGTCAGGAGGGCTGGAGCAACGCCCCGGCTACGGTCATGCCCATGAAGCTGGAAACTCAGGATGACAGCCTGGAACTGCTGGTCCGCCACAGCGGCCACACACTGCAGGTATCCCACGGCGAAGAACATTACGAGCTGCAGCTGCAAAGCCATGAACCTGGCCTGCTATGCATTATCGACAACGGGGTTCGTCAGCGGTGCCAATACTACCGGAGCGGAGATTCCCTATATTTGCAGGCATTCGGGCGCTCCTGGTCAGTTCGGGACATCACCCACCAGCCGGCACAGGGTGCCCAAGGCGCCGGCAGTGGCAAGGTACAGGCCAGCATGGACGGCGGCATCATTGATGTGTTGGTGGCCGAAGGGGATCAGGTTGAACAGGGCCAGACTCTGGTAATCCTGGAAGCCATGAAAATGGAGCACCCGGTGAAAGCCGATCGCAGCGGCACCATCGGCCAATTGCTCGCCCGGCAGGGTGATCAGGTTAAACGGGGCCAACTGCTGGTTCAGGTAGAAGCTAACGAGGAGGCCGACGCATGAGCCGACTCCATCAACGCACCGTGTTCATCACCGGCGGCAGCCGGGGCATCGGCCGCGCCATCGCTCTGGCCTGCGCCCGGGAAGGCGCCAATGTGGTGATTGGCGCCAAGACCGATACACCGCATGCGAAACTACCGGGCACCATCCACACCGTGGCGGAGGAAATCCGCAACGCCGGCGGCCAGGCGCTGCCGCTGGTGCTGGACGTGCGGGATGAACGCCAGGTAAGGCAACGAATGGAAGAAGCCGCCAATCATTTCGGCGGCATCGACGCACTGGTCAACAACGCGGGCGCCATCCGCCTGACTGGTGTCGAAAACCTGAAGGTAAGCCGCTACGACCTGATGCACCAGGTCAATGCCCGGGCGGTGTTCACTTGCAGCCAGGCTGCCCTGCCCTGGCTGAAGGAATCCGGTGGCCACATCCTGAGCCTGTCGCCGCCACTGAACCTGAACACCCGGTGGTTTGCCCAATACGGGCCCTACACCACCACAAAATATGGGATGACCATGCTCAGTATGGGTATGGCCGAGGAATTCCGACGATACGGCATCGCCGTGAACTGCCTGTGGCCAAAAACGCTGATCGCCACGGCGGCCATCGAGTACGAAGTGGGTGGGCCGCAACTCATGGCCCAGGGCCGCAAACCGGAGATCATGGCGGATGCGGCCATCAGCATTCTCTCCCGCACCGCAGAGGAACTGACGGGGCAGGCGCTGATTGATGAAGAGGTGCTTCGTCAGGATGGCATAGAGGATTTTGAACACTACCGGTACGCACAGGGCGACAAACCGCTACTGCCGGATCTGTTCCTGGATTAGCCGCGGGGCTCTTTGTGTTGCTCCGCGGTTCAAAACCTATAAAGACAATGACGACTGAAACGGAAGCAACATGAGCCAAGACATCGTAACCGCGCGCGACATCCTACGCAGCCTGCCAACGGTCCTGAAAAAATTCCCCTATGTGGCCAAGGGGCTTTATTACTACCGGCTGAAGGACGACAACAAAGACCTGACGCTGGGCCGGCTGGTTGAACGCAACGCCGACAAATACCCCCAACGCCCGGCCATTCTGTTTGATGATCGCACCATTACCTGGTCAGAGCTCGACGCATGGAGCAACCGGGTTGCCCATTACCTGAAGGACCAGGGGCTGGTGAAGGGCGACGCCATTGCCGTGCTGCTGGATAACCGCCCGGAACTGCTGGCCACCGTGGTTGGCGCCGCCAAGGTCGGCGTGGCCTGCGCCATGCTGAATACCTCACAGAAGGGCAAGGTCCTGGCCCACAGCATCAACCTGATCCAGCCCCGTATGCTGGTGGTGGGCGCTGAACTGGTTGACCACGCCGAGGGCGTGCGTGACGACATCCAGCTACGCCACACCAAGCCCCTGCAGTACCTGGCCGATGCCAATACCCTCAATACGTTTGGTGAAGCACCGCAGGGCTACACCAACATGGCGCTCGAAGTCAGCCAGCGGTCTTCCACCCGTCCCATGCTCTCCAACAACGTTACTATGGGCGATACGGCTGTTTATCTGTACACCTCCGGCACCACTGGCTTGCCCAAGGCCGCCCCTGGCTCACATCGCAAGTTTATCCGGGCCTATGGCGGCTTTGGCATGCTGTCCCTCGCCATGGAACCGGAAGACGTTCTCTACTGCACCCTGCCCCTGTATCACGGCACCGCGCTGCTGGTGTGCTGGGGCTCGGTACTGGCCGGCGGCTCCGCCATCGCCCTGCGCCGCAAGTTCTCCGCCAGCGCGTTCTGGGACGACGTCCGGAAATACAACGCCACCACCTTCGGCTACGTCGGTGAACTCTGCCGCTACCTGCTGAACCAGCCCCCCAGCGCACAGGACCGCAACCACCATTTGACCAAAATGATCGGCAATGGCCTGCGCCCGTCGATCTGGACCGAGTTCAAGGAGCGTTTCGGCATCGACAAAGTGGCGGAGCTTTACGCCTCGTCTGAGGGCAACATCGGCTTCAGCAACTTCTTCAACATGGACAACACCGTGGGCTTCTCCACCGCCCCGTACAAGCTGGTGAAGTACCATGAGGGCACCCGCGACCCGATCCGAAATAGCAAAGGTCGCCTGGAAGAAGTGAAAAAAGGCCAGCCGGGTTTGCTGATCGGCGAGATCAACAAGAAGTGGGCGTTCGAGGGCTACACCCAGAAAGAGGCCACGGAAAAATCGATCCTTCGTGATGCCTTCAAAAAAGGCGATGCCTGGTTCAACACCGGCGATGTGCTGAAGGAAATCGGCTGCCGGCACCTGCAGTTTGTCGACCGCATGGGCGATACCTTCCGTTGGAAGGGTGAGAATGTTTCCACCACCGAGGTGGAGAACATTATCGACGGCTCCGGCATGGTTCAGGAGGCAATTGTCTACGGCGTGGAGATTCCGAACACCAATGGCAAAGCCGGCATGGTGACGCTGGTGCCGCAGAATCCGGAGGCGTCTTTTGATGCGGACAGGCTGTTCGCCTATCTTCAGGACAATTTGCCACCGTATGCGATACCGGTTTTCGTGCGGGTAACCCACGCCATCGAGAAGACGGGCACGTTCAAGTACCGGAAGGTGGATATCCAGAAGCTTGGCTACTCTCTGTCTCGCCCCCATGAGGAGGTTTACGCGTGGCTTCCGGGCTCATCCTCGTACACGCAGCTTACGCCGGAGTTGGTGGCCGATATCGATGCTGGTGGTGTTCGGTTCTGACTTTTGGTGGTGGGGGCTAGTTCGGCCCTAGCCTGCCGGGTTTCGGGGGTGGTGAGAGTGGGGACTCCCTCCCAAAAAACGCTACGAGCACATCCATGTGCGCTTCGCTCCGGCCATCCATGGCCTCCGAGATTTTTGGGAGGGAGTCCCCACTCTCACCCTCGAATTTCGGGACAATAGTCAGCAAAAACAGGACTCACCAGCGTCATTATTCAGATGACTATTCCTCGATGCTCGAACGCCGGGTTGGGGACGTCTTCCAAAAAATCTTGAGGGCCAGGGATGGCCCGAACGAAGCGCACATGGATGTGCTCGTAGCGTTTTTTTGGAAGACGTCCCCAACCCGGCGCACACCTGAACCAGAAGGCTAGGAAACCAGCTCAGACCAAGGTTCAGGAACCAACCCGAAGAACAATCTTACCCGTGGCACGGCGACCAGTCAGGGCTCCCAGAGCCTCGGCGTACTGGTCGAACTCGAAAATTTCGCTGACCTTCGGGTCGATTTTGCCCTCGCTGTACAGCTGCAACAGCTCCATCATGTTCTTCGCACTGGCCTCCGGCTCCCGCTGGGTGAAGCTGCCCCAGAACACCCCGACCACCGAACAGCCCTTCAGCAACGTCAGGTTTGCCGGTACCTTTGGAATATCGCCTGCGGCAAAGCCGATGATCAAGTGGCGGCCGTTCCAGGCCATAGAACGCAGGGCCTGTTCGGTGAAGTCGCCGCCGACCGGGTCGTAGATCACGTCCACACCCTTGCCTTTGGTGAGCTTCTTCACCGCTTCTTTCAGGGATTCTTCAGAGTAGTTGATCAGCTCATCAGCGCCGGCGGCCTTGGCCACCTCCAGCTTTTCGGCTGTGCTGGCCGCCGCGATTACCTTTGCGCCCATGGCCTTGCCTAGTTCAACGGTCGCCAGACCAACACCACCGCTGGCGCCAAGCACCAGCAAGGTCTCGCCAGGCTGAATGTTAGCCCGCTGTTTCAGCGCATAATAGGAGGTGCCATACACCATCATGAAACCGGCCGCCTGTTCGTAAGGCATGCCGTCTGGAAGGGGCAACAGGTTGGATTCGGGGGCAACCACTTCTTCAGCAAACGCACCCCAGCCTGTGAGGGCCGCTACCCGGTCACCTGGCTTGAAGCGGGTGACTTTCTCGCCCACTTCGAGCACTTCACCCGCCAGCTCGCCGCCCGGTGAGAATGGCATGGGTGGCTGCAGTTGGTATTTGCCCTCTATGATCAGGGTATCCGGGAAGTTGAGGCCCGCGGCCTTCACCCGGATTTTCACGCCCCGGCCCTTGGCCTCCGGGCTTGGGATGTCTTCAATAACCAGGTTTTCGGCAGGTCCGTATTCTTTGCACAGAATGGCTTTCATGATCTCTCCTGATACCTTGGGGCCGATCAGCGTAACTGCAGTGTTCGGGCTCAAGCGGCGTCTTGTTCAGCTTTTTTATTGAATCGCACCAAGCTAAACGCAGTTGCATCATGAAGCAAATCAAGATCGCTTATCGTTTCGTATAAACCACGCTGATTCAGCCCTACAACATAGTCGCGCTGACCGCCAGCGCCACGACCAGGCCCACCGCAGCAACAACCAGCCCGGCTTTAAGGCCTGGTGACAGCGTTTGTGGGGCGGGTGACGTACTGCGGACCGGCTCGTCGTAGTTGACCAGCTTCTGGTCCTGACTGGAGCGGCGGATCAGGTCGATCATTTCTTCACACTGGGTGCTGTCAAAAGCGGATGGATTGAACTCTGGCAAGTGGTGCTTCTGAAGAAATGCCTGAACATCTGCAGAGGCCGGCACGTACTTCATCGACCAGTTTGTGAACGACCGCTCGGCCACCGGCTCCTCGATCAACGTCCGGACATTACGATGCCTTGGGTCCTGAAGAATTCTCTGGTAAGTGTCCCGAACGGCCTCCTCTTCACCCTCCAGATATTGGAAAAAGCGGTTGTCACCGTAATACAGCCCGCCTACAAGCCCTACTTTTCCGTTGTTCCGACGAGACACAAGCAGAATACGGGCAACGTGGGGCTCAACCCCTTTCTCCAGAGGTTTGGCTTCAAAGGTTGCTTCACTGGCGTAGGCAAGGCGAATCAGCGGCATTTATGGTGTACTCCGGATCAATGAAAACGGGGGTCGTTTAACATACGCCATGTCAGCGGCTGGCAGATCACTCTTCAGGTAATTCTGTATCCTGTCTCCGTTCTTCATCATTTCTCGGCACAGGTGGGGTGCCGTCAGGTGAATCCAAGCCCGTTTTCGGCTATCCTTCGCACTCCCGTTTGATCACCCTTGCTTACGTACACTTTCTGCCCCAGAGCCGGCCATGTTCGACATCATCTATACACTTGAAATGATTGGGGTTGTGGCATTTGCCATTTCCGGCATGATTGTCGCTCGTTCGAAGAACATGGACCCCGTGGGCATTTTTGCCATCGGTTTTATTACTGCGCTGGGTGGCGGCACGTTGCGGGATCTGATCATGGATAACCACCCGCTGTACTGGATCAAGCACCAGGAGCAGCCTATCCTGATTCTGGCCATGGCGATTGTATTCAGTTACTGGAGCCGGGCGCACAGCCTCAAGGAATCCCGTATTGTTTTCCCGGATGCCATTGGCCTCGGCATTTTCTCGATTCTCGGCGCCCAGTTGGCGCTGGACCTGGGCCATTCCTGGTTTATCGCGTCCATGCTCGGCGTAATGACGGGTTGCTTCGGCGGCGCACTGCGCGACACTCTGTGCAACGAAGTGCCCTTCATCTTTCGTAAGGATCAGATCTACGCCTCCATCGCATTCGCCGGATGCTGGCTGTACTTTGTGTGCCAGTGGTTCCTGGAAAGCGAGTCTATCGCCCTGACCATCGGCCTGTTGTTCATAGTAACCGTACGCATGGTGGCCGTCCGTTTCGATATCCGGCTACAGCGAGATCACAGCACGGGCTGAACGGTCAATCATTCCTTGGCCTTGGCCTGAGACCCGTGAGCCGGTAAGATTGCCGTTTTTTCACCCAGTTCACGATTTCCGCACGTAAACAGAGTTTCAAACCCCAACCCAGGCATCCCGAGAGGCAGACCCCCGTCATGCTTGAACGACTGTTCCAACTCCAGGCCCACGGCACCAATGTTCGTAAAGAAGTGGTAGCGGGCATTACCACCTTCCTGACCATGGCGTACATCATCGTGGTCAACCCCAGCCTACTGTCCTCCACCGGCATGGATTTCGGTGCGGTATTTGTTGCGACCTGCCTGGCGGCAGTGATCGGCACCCTGATTATGGGCTTGTGGGCCAACTACCCCATCGCACTGGCCCCGGGCATGGGCCTGAACGCGTTCTTCTCGTTCACAGTGGTAGGCAGCATGGGGTACACCTGGCAGGTGGCCCTGGGCGCGGTATTTCTCTCCGGTTTTCTGTTCTTCCTGCTGAGCATCTTCAAGGTGCGGGAGTGGATCATCAATTCCATTCCCATGTCTTTGCGGTTTGGTATTTCTGCCGGCATTGGCTTCTTCCTGGCCCTGATTGCCCTGAAAAACGCCGGTATTGTAGTGGATCACCCCGCGACGCTGGTCAGCCTGGGTGACGTCATGGTTCCCGAGGCACTGCTTTTCTTCGGTGGTTTTGTGCTGATCTGTGCGCTGTCTTTCCGTCAGATCACCGGTTCTGTGATGATCGGCATTATCGCCATTACCGTGATCGCGATGATGCTGGGCATGGTGGAGTATCAGGGGCTTGTGTCGGCCCCACCAAGCATTGCCCCCACCTTTATGCAGCTGGACCTGGCTGGCGCCCTGAACGTAGGCATGATCAGCGTGGTGTTTGCCTTCCTGTTTGTGGACCTGTTCGATACTTCCGGCACCCTGGTGGGCGCTGCCCAAAAAGGCGGCCTGCTGGATAAAGACGGCAAGCTGCCGCGCCTGGGCCGGGCCCTGATGTCAGATTCGGTAGCAACCATGGCGGGCTCTGCACTGGGTACATCCACCACCACCAGCTATGTGGAATCCACCGCCGGTATCGCGGCAGGTGGCCGCACCGGCCTGACCGCCGTCGTGGTCGCCCTGCTGTTCCTGGCCTGCCTGCTGTTCTCACCCATTGCCAGCGTTATCCCGCCTTACGCAACGGCCCCGGCGTTGCTTTACGTTGCCTGTCTGATGGCCAGCGGTCTGAAACTGGTGGACTGGGACGACATCACCGACATCGCTCCGGCCATCGTCACCGCCTTGATGATGCCGCTGACGTTTTCTATCGCCCATGGTATTGCCCTCGGCTTTATCACCTACGTGGCAGTCAAGGCCCTGGCCGGCAAATGGTCTGATCTGAACTGGAGCGTCACCACCATCGCCGTTGTCTTCGTTCTGAAATTCATGTTTCTGGATCTGGCGTAAGCCGGGTCCACACAGGTGAGTTATGGATTATTTTTCCGAGAGTATAAAGAAAGCCATCCGCACCGTGCCGGACTGGCCAAAGCCCGGGGTTTCCTTCCGGGATATCACCACGGTTCTGCAAGACAAGACCGCGTTCCGCAAGCTGATTGACGCCTTTGTGCACCGCTACCATGGCCAGCAAATCGACGCCGTGGCCGCGGTGGATGCCCGCGGTTTTATCATCGGCTCGGCCCTGGCCTATGAGCTCAACGCCTCACTGGTACTGGTGCGCAAGAAGGGTAAACTGCCTTTTGATACCCTGGTGGAAGACTACGAGCTGGAATACGGCACGGCGTCGGTGGAGCTGCACAAGGACGCCTTCAAGCCGGGCGATAAAGTGGTGCTGGTAGACGACCTGATTGCCACCGGCGGCACCATGCTGGCCGCAACCCGACTGATTCGGCGCATTGGCGCGGAAATCGTGGAAGTAGCCGCCATGATCGACCTGCCAGACCTGGGCGGTTCGCGCAAGCTGCAGGAAGACGGCCTGCAGGTTTATACTGTGTGTTCGTTCGAGGGAGAATAACCACCGTTAAAGGAGGCGACCATGCCCGATTATCAACATCACTGGAAAGATGGCACACCGGTTCATCTACCCCTGGGCAAAATCGTGTGCATTGGTCGCAACTACGCTGAGCACGCGCGGGAACTGAATAACCCGGTGCCCGACGAGCCGTTGCTGTTCATCAAACCGTCAACGGCAGCGGTACATATTACCCGCCCTCTGGACTTCCCCCGCAACCAGGGCGAAGTCCACTTTGAAACCGAACTGGCCGTGCTCATCGGCCGGCCGCTCACCAACGCTTCTGCCAGCGAAGCCGAGGGGGCCATTCTGGGCTACGGCCTGGCGCTGGACCTGACGCTGCGGGATGTACAAAGCAAGCTCAAGGAGAAAGGCCAGCCCTGGGAGCGGGCCAAGGCCTTTGACGGCGCCTGCCCGCTCTCCCCGTTTGTGGCTGCCGACAAGCTTCCCAAAGGCAACATCCGTTTCACTCTGGACATAAACGGACAACGCCAACAGACCGGCGACACCCGTGATATGCTGAACCCCATTGTGCCGCTGATCGCCCACATGAGCAGCCAGTTCACCCTGCAGCCCGGGGACGTGGTGCTGACCGGAACTCCCAAAGGCGTCGGGCCACTGGTCTCCGGCCAGACCCTGTCGCTGGAACTGGAAGATGTGCTGTTTGTGGAGACAACAGTGGTCTGATTTGCCCGCCTGAACGCATATTCAGGCGAACCACGCGTTTCAGGGAAACAGACAGGACCATGGCGAAGAAACCGGTTACGTCCCGTACAGGACGCTTCTTCAAACTCGCAGGCATGACAGCCTCCGTGGCGGGCCAGTACGCGGGCCAAAGGGCCCGGCGCATGTTCCGCACGGTCGACGACGAAGGCGCTCGTAGCGAGAGTTACACCCGTATGGCCGGCGAGATTGCCGACACCTTGGGTGAACTCAAGGGTGCAGTGATGAAGGTGGGGCAAATTGCGTCCCAGACCCAGGACTTCCTGCCCAAAGAGTTTTCCCAGGCTCTGGAAAAGCTCCAGAAAGAAGCCCCACCCATGCCTTTCGATGTCATTCTTGCGCAGGTGGAGAGCGAGCTGGGCAAACCGGTGGGCGAACTGTTCGAGTACCTGCAGGAAACCCCCTACGCATCCGCCTCCATCGGCCAGGTACATCGTGCTCGGCTGCACGACGGCACCGATGTGATCGTCAAGGTGCAGTACCCCGGCGTTGACGAATCCTGCGACTCCGACCTGAAACAGCTACGCCTGGCCCTGAAGCTGGGCGGCCTGCTGAAAATGCCCAAGGAGACCGTAGACCAGCTGTTCGGCGAAATCCGCCTGCGCCTGAAAGAAGAACTGGACTACGAAAACGAAGCCCGCAATCTCAAACTCTTTCACGAATTCCACAAAGACCAGCCCTGGGTGGTTATTCCGGAGGTGGTCGACAGCCACTCCACCCGGCGGGTACTGACCCTGGAACTGGTGGAAGGCGACCATGTCAGCCAGGTGACCCCGGAACGCTACAGCCAGGAAACCCTCAACGACATCGGCCACCGCATCTTCACCATCATGGCCGACCAGCTGTTCCGCTTCCAGTGCATCCACGGCGACCCACACGCCGGCAACTTCGCCTACCGGCCGGATGGCACCATCATCATGTACGACTTTGGCTGTGTTAAAAAACTGAAGCCGGAGATTGTGGAGGCGTACCGAAAAGCACTGATTGCAGCGTTGGATGAAGATTACCAGGCTCTCGATCAATATCTGATCGATCTTGGCGCCAGGGTTGATAATCAACCAGCAGTAGACGAAGCCTACTACGCCATGTGGCGAGACATCCTGATCATTCCGTTCCTGAATGATGAGCCTTACGACTTTGCCGAGGCCGACATCCACAAGCACGTAGCGGCAAAAACCAGCACCGTGTTCAAATACCTGGATTACTTCAAGCCGCCCGTGGAGAGCATCTTTATAGACCGGATGATTGCCGGGCATTACTGGATGTTGAAACGACTGGGTGTACAGGCAGCTTTCAGATCAGAATTGGAAAAATACCTGAGAGGTTGAGGAACGGGCCCTGTCGGGGAGTGCCAAATATGTAGCACAGCAGCACTCCAAACATGGGTGCTAGCCCAACATCGTGACCCACTCACTCAAGCCATCACTCGCACCTTTACGAATGACCCTTGCCCTGGAAACCGAGGCCGGCTCGCCGGGATCAATCACGGTGATGGGCACATCGATGTCGACCTCGTAAACCAGTCCGGCAGCCGGGTAGACCTGTAGGGATGTCCCAACAATAAGCAGACGGTCAGCAGTACGAACCACCTCAGCGGCCGCATCCAGCATCGGCACTTCCTCACCGAACCAGACAATATGCGGCCGCAGCTGGGTGCCGCGTTCGCATACATCGCCGGGGTGAATTTCCTTGTAGCCGATGTCGTAAATCAGCTCAGGAAAACCAGAGCTGCGGGCCTTGGTGAGTTCGCCGTGAAGGTGTAGCACGTTGGTGGAGCCGCCCCGCTCGTGCAGGTCATCCACGTTCTGGGTAACCACCGTGACGCGGTAGCGGCTTTCCAGCTCGGCCAGCAGGCGATGGGCAGGATTGGGCTGGGCAGATTCCAGCTGGTGCCGGCGCTCATTGTAGAAACGCAGCACCAGTTCCTGATTACGGGCAAAGGCCTCCGGCGTGGCCACGTCGTACACGCTGTGTTGCTCCCACAGGCCGCCGCTGTCGCGGAAGGTGGAGAGACCGCTTTCAGCGCTGATACCAGCGCCGGTGAGCACGACTATGTGTTCCTGCACTCGCCGAAAACCTCGCCTTCAACGAACCCGGATCAATCGAAAATCTTGCCCGGGTTCATGATGCCATTGGGGTCGAACACCTGCTTGATGCCGCGCAGATAGGCAATTTCCGCCTCGCTGCGGGTGTACTGCAGGTAGGGCTTCTTGGTCATGCCCACACCGTGTTCGGCGGACACACTGCCCTGGTAGCGCTCAACAATCTCGAACACCCACTTGTTCACCTGCTGACATTTCTCGAAGAAATCCTCGTTGGCCATGCCTTCAGGCTTGAGAATGTTCAGATGCAGGTTGCCATCACCAATGTGGCCGAACCAGATGATCTCGAAGTCCGGGTAGTGGTCGGTCACCACGCTTTCGATTTCCTGCAGGAAACCCGGCACCTTGGACACGACCACGGAAATATCATTCTTGTAGGGCGTACGCGGGGCAATCGACTCGGAAATCCGCTCCCGCAGCTGCCACAGGTTCTGGGCCTGGGTCTCGCTCTGGCTGATCACGCCGTCCAGCACCCAGCCTTCCTCTACGCAGTGCTCGAACAGCGCCATGGCATCGTCCATCACCTGGTCAGAGACTGCCTCGAACTCCAGCAGCGCGTAGTAAGGTGCTTCTGTTTCAAATGGAGCCTGCACCTGGCCGTGAGCCAGAACGTGGCCCATGGCCTGATGGGAGAAGAACTCGTAGGCGGTCAGGTCCAGCTTGCTCTGGAACTTCTGCAGCACATCCATGGTGTTGGTCAGGTCCCCCAGCCCCAGCACCAGCACCGTCAGGTTGTCTGGCTGGCGGGTGAGCTTCATGGTGGCTTCGGTAATAAAGCCCAGGGTACCCTCGGCACCGATAAACAGATGGCGCAGGTCGTAGCCGGTGTTGTTCTTTTCCAGGTCCTTGTTCAGGTCCAGGATATCGCCCTTTCCGGTGACCACTTTCAGGCCGGCCACCCAGTCGCGGCTCATGCCGTAGCGGATCACCTTGATGCCACCGGCATTGGTGGACAGGTTGCCGCCCAGCTGGCTGGAACCCGCTGAGGCAAAATCCACCGGGTAGTACAGGCCGTTTTCTTCGGCAAAATTCTGCAACTGTTCAGTGACCACCCCAGCCTGGCAACGCACAATGCGGTCGCTGGCGTTGAAATCCAGAATCTGGTTCATGTTGTCGAACGCGACGACCACCTCACCGTTCGCCGCCACCGCACCGGCACTCAAACCCGTGCGTCCGCCTGAGGGCACCAGCGCTATCTGGTTATCATTGGCAAACTTCACCAGCGCCTGCACCTGCTCAGTGCTCTTGGGCAGAACAATTGCCAATGGTTTGGGGGGATAGATCTTGGTCCAGTCCTTGCCATAGGTGTCCAGGTCGGCCGGGTCCGTCAGCACTTTTCCCGGTGCGTCACCGGCGGCTACCAGCTCTTTCAGGGAAGCAATGATCTGTTCGGAATTCATGGATGCGTCAGTCTCGTCAGGTTTGGGCCGGGCCTGTGGTTCGGCGATTCGCAAGGAATTGATTCAGGCAAACCGGCGCGCTGTGAAAAGTTCCTTTTATGGTATCATACCGCCCCTGTTCTGTGAGCCGGGTTGACGATCCCCGGCCGCGGTCATTTCACGTGACGAAAGGTTCGGAAGCAAGCCCATGTCAAATACGTCTCTCGAAAAGAGCAAAATCCGGATCCTGCTGCTGGAAGGCGTGCATCAATCCGCCATTGATACCCTGAACGCTGCGGGTTACACCAACATTGAGTACCTGTCCCATTCCCTGGGCGAGGAAGAGCTGATCGAGAAGATTGCCGATGCGCACTTCGTCGGTATTCGCTCCCGCACCCAGTTGACCGAGAAGGTATTTGACGCTGCCAAAAAGCTGGTGGCCGTGGGCTGTTTCTGTATTGGCACCAACCAGGTCGACCTGCAAGCCGCCACCCGCCGTGGTGTTGCGGTATTCAACGCACCGTTTTCCAACACTCGCTCCGTCGCCGAGCTGGTATTGGCCCAGGCCATCCTGCTGCTGCGCGGCGTGCCTGAGAAGAGCGCCAAGGCGCACCGGGGCGAATGGCTGAAATCCGCCAAGAACAGCTACGAAATCCGTGGCAAGAAGCTTGGCATCATCGGCTACGGCAATATCGGTACCCAGTTCAGTGTTCTGGCCGAAGGCTTGGGCATGGATGTGTACTTCTACGATGTGGTCTCCAAGCTGTCGATTGGTAATGCCACCCAGGTAGGCACCCTGCAGGAACTGCTGAACATCGCAGACGTGGTTTCCCTGCACGTACCGGAAACGCCGGCCACCAAGTACATGTTCAAGGCCGAGCAGTTCGCCCAGATGAAGCCTGGCTCCATCCTGATGAACGCATCCCGGGGCACCGTGGTCGACATCGACGCCCTGGCCGACGCCCTCCGTTCCGGCAAGCTGCTGGGTGCTGCGGTAGACGTGTTCCCGGTTGAGCCGAAGTCCAACGATGAAGAGTTCATCTCTCCGCTGCGCGAGTTCGACAACTGCATCCTGACCCCGCACGTGGGCGGTTCTACCATTGAGGCCCAGGAAAACATTGGTCGCGAAGTAGCCGAGAAGCTGGCCATGTACAGCGACAACGGCACCTCCGTATCCTCTGTGAACTTCCCGGAAGTGGCCCTGCCGTCGCACCCGAACCAGCACCGCCTGCTGCACATCCACGAAAACGTGCCAGGCGTGATGTCCGAGATCAACCAGGTATTCTCCGAGAACGGCATCAACGTTTGTGGCCAGTACCTGCAAACCAAGGAAGACATCGGCTATGTGGTTATTGATGTCGACAAGGCCTACGGCGAACTGGCGCTGGAAAAACTGCGCCAGGTGAAAGGCACTATCCGTTGTCGGGTACTGTTCTGAGCGCAGTGCTTACGCTAAAAAACCGGGGCCTGGCTCCGGTTTTTTTATGCCATTTCGGGCCACAATACCCCGAATCAAGGTGACTTCAACAAAACTTAATCCTGATGCCCTTGAGTTTCCAGCACCCGAGGCCATGCTGGTAGGTACCACTCATTGAAACGGTCGTGGTAAATGCCCGGCCCGACAGGAGAGTTAGCTATGTCATTGAAGGATTCTTTGCAGCGAAAACTGGAAACCCAGACAGAGCACTGGAGCAAACAGATCGAAAGTCTGAGAGCCGAGGCCAATGAGAAAATTGCCAAAGCAAAGGACGAAGAAGCTGAGGCCAAGATTCAGAGGGACTTCTCAGAACGCATCCAGGCCATGGAAGACCAGATTGAAACGGCCCGAACCAAGCTGGGCGAGCTGAAAGAGTCTGGCGAGAACCAGCTGGATGAACTCAAAAAACGCATTGATGAGTGGCTGCCCAGTAACACCAACTGATGCCACACCTGCCAACACGGCAAACAAAAAGCCCCGGTCTTTGCAGCCGGGGCTTTTTCGTTGGGCGATGGCAAAACCCGGCCGGGCTTTACTGCATCGGTACCAGGGTCAACTCAACACGACGGTTCTGCTCACGGCCAGAAGCGGTGTCGTTGGAGGCGATCGGGTAACGCTGGCCATAGCCCACAGCGCGGGTCCGGCGCGGCTCAATACCCTGATTCAGCAGGAAGTCACGAACGGATGACGCGCGGCGCTCTGACAACAGCTGGTTGTAGTTTTCAGATCCTGTGCTGTCGGTGTGGCCTTCGATCTGGATAATTGTCTTGTCGAATTCCTTGAGCACCAGAGCCACGGATTCCAGGGTGTCGTTGAAGCCAGGGCGGATGGTGGACTGGTTGGTATCGAAAGTGATGTTGCCAGGCATGATCAATTCAATCTGGTCACCGTTACGAACCACCCGAACGCCAGTGCCTTCCAGCTTATGGCGCAGCTCGGCTTCCTGACGATCCATGTAGTAGCCGATACCGCCACCGATGGCCGCCCCACCGGCCGCACCGATCAATGCGCCCTTGCCGCGGTCACTTTTGCTGGAGGTTGCCGCACCCACAGCAGCACCACCGATAGCACCAATAATACTGCCCTTGGTGGCACTGGAGGTCTTCTCCTCACCAGTGTAAGGGTCGTAAGTCATACAGCCACTGAGGCCAACGGTTGCCACTGCAAAGGCAAGAATGGTCTTTTTCACTGCTATCTCCTGCTTCAGTTCCTGACTGGCGGCCACCAAGTGGCGCAAACCAATGTGTTATTCCGCGAACGTATCAATAATGGTGTTAAACACCGTCGCCTGCAAATCCTGCGCTTCGTTTACCAGATGATGACGCCCATCCGGGATTCTTTGTTCCCTTACTGAGGCAAATTTATTCCGGATAATCCGCAAATTGTGCTGCCAGTCCACGGTCAGATCCTTTTCCCCCTGGACCACCGTCACCGGAAAATCCACCGGCCGTGCCGATTCTATATGTGGCACCCATTTACGCAGGGCCGTCACCCAATCCACATGCACGGCCCTGGCCTGGAGGGGATCATGCTCCCGCAGAAAGTCCAGAAAGCGCGCGTTGCCACTGTTGGCTCCGAACACCCTCCGCCAGCGGGTCAGGAACGGCTTGACCAGACTGTGCAGAATCTTGGCGCCCAACCACCCCATGGGACGAACCAGTGGCGCCAGCAACACCACCCTGCGGAAATCCGAGGTTTCCCGGTTATGGTGATTCGATAACAGGTAGTCGATCAGAATCGCCCCACCCGTACTCTGTCCTACCGCAAACCAGGGGCCGCGGATTTTATCCCGCACATGGGCCATCACCTCCGACAACACCGCCTGGTACTCCAGAAAGCTACCTATGGCTGCCGGCGTACCGCTGGACAACCCGTGCCCGGGCTGATCGTAGGCCAAGACATCAAAACCGGCCCCAAGGCAGCGGTCAATCAGCTGCGTGTACAGCCCCACATGATCAAAGTAACCATGCAGAATGAACACCGTGCCTTTGGGGGCAGACGACTCCGGCAGCCGGAAGTAATGAACCATCACCTCATGCCGTTCAGCCTTGATGTAACCCTGATGGTAAGTAACCTCCGGGTGCTCTACCCATAAGTCCAGGCCATAAAAACGGCAGTAGGCCTCCATCTCGACACTGAGTTCACGGTTGATGGCCGGATCAAAGGGTTCCAGACGATCCAGCAAAGAATGTCTGTCCCAGTTCGGAATTTCTATGGTATCTGTTTTCCAGTACACGTAGAGTTAAACGCCTGTCATGAATCGAGAATTGTTCGACATCCTAACGCATTCACGAGGGAGAACACAGATGTTCCAGCCGCTTCTTGAAGCCGGGCTGCGCCAGACAATGCAGCGCTTGGTCCGCCCGATGCTCTCGAATGCTGTACCCCTGAAACTACAACGCCAGCTGATTCGCCAGGCCTACCGGTCGTCCGTACCGCCGCGCAGCGCCCGGTTTGTCCGGGACGATCTGGGCGATGTTCCCGTGGTGCGAACCACGGCAACAGCAACGCCATCCGGAACGATCCTCTACCTCCACGGCGGCGGCTACATCATTGGCTCCGCCAGCACCCATCGGGGTATCACCGGGCACCTGGCCAAGCTGTCCGGGTGCGAAGTGATTACCCCCGATTACCGACTGGCTCCGGAACATCCGTTCCCGGCGGCGCTGGATGATGCCGAATCCGTTTACCTGGCGCTGATCAACCAGGGGCTGTCGGCCAATAGCCTTGCCTTGGCCGGTGATTCGGCCGGCGGCGGGTTATCCATCGCTCTGGCGATGAAATTGCGTGACCACAAACACCCGCTGCCCTCCTCAATCACCTGTTTCTCGCCTTGGGTTGATCTCAGCCAGGGCGCGCTCTATCAGCCGGAACGCGAGCCGGTGTTACAGGAAAGCTGGACCGCCAACGCCGCCCGAATGTACGCCGGCGACACACCGCTGACCACGCCACTGGTATCGCCGGTGTATGGCCAGTTGGATAACTTGCCGCCGTTACTGATCCAGGTTGGCAGCGAGGAAATCCTGCTGAACGATGCTACCCGGCTGGCAGATGTCGCCAAGCGAGATGGCGTAGCAACCCGTCTGGAGATCTACAATAACCTGTGGCACGTGTTTCAGGTCCATTGCGGCCAACTGGACCGCGCCACCGAGGCCGTGCAGGTTGCCGCCGACCATGTCAGGACCCATCTGGCAAGCTGAGAGCACCTCTGATAAGCGCTTCTTTACGGGCTTTGGACCAGCGTTTGACCTGCCATTCCAGTTGCGAGGCCCGGCTACGGTTGCCGACCGATGCCTGGAATGCCAGAGTCAAAGGCCCTTTGCCCCGCAGGCTGCGGGCCCCTTTGGGGGCCCCGGCCTGATGCTCTGATAAGCGGCGTTCCACGTCTGTGGTAATGCCGGTATACAGGCTGCCGGTTCTGGTGCGAACCAGATAGAGGTACCAGCCCTCATCCATGGTCGAGCCCCCGCTGTCGAACCCGAACCTTCTGCTGCTGCAACCACAACCCGGCCATGATCAGCGTCAGCCCGACGTAGGTAGACGGCATGATGGTTTCGCCGAGGATGAAGTAGATAAATACCAATGACAGAAACGGTGAGATGAAGATCAGGTTGCTGACCTTCGCCGTGTTCTCAGCCTTTTTCATAGCCTGGGACCAGAGCACAAAGGCAATTCCCATCTCGAATACACCAACATAAACCGCCGCTGTCAGGGACCCGCCCAGTGGCAAGTCGAGCCCCACCGTGTACCAGCACGCCAGGGTTATGAACGGCAAGCCGAACAGGAAATTCAGAAACAGGCCAACCACCGGATCACGGGTGTCGCGAGTGGCAATAATCCAGTAGCTGGCCCACACCAGGGTGCTACCCAACGCGAAGGCGACGCCCAGCGGGTCTGAAAAGCTGAGGCTGGTGACCGCGCCCCGGGTAGCAATGACCACCACGCCGGCATAACAAACCAGACCAGCAAGGATGTCGATGCGGCGCAGTTTTTGGCCCAGAAAGGGCACCGAAAGATAAGCAAGCACCAGCGCCCAGGTGTAGTTGAGCGGCTGCGCCTCCTGGGCGGGCAGGCGGTCAAAGGCGCCGAACAGGAGGAAATAGTACAGGCACGGATTGATCAACCCCATCCCGATGGACTGAAGGTACTGCCGGCGGGATAGCCCAAACACCAGACGCCAACGGCCCTGGGCCATCAGGATTCCACCCATGACCAATACTGAAGCGGCGCAAGCCACCAGCAACATCTGCACCGGAGCCAGCTCGGCCAGGGCCAGTTTGAAGGCGGTTGCCACAGTTGACCAAAGCAGCACTGTCGCCAGACCATAGAGCATGGCCTGTTTCTGATTAGTCATTGGCCGACCCTGTTTCCGTCTCCAGCCAACGGTAGAGTGTGCGGCGGTTGATACCGAGAATCTGTGCCGCCCGGCGTTTATTGCCATCCACCGCCGCCATCACCCGGCGCACATAGTCCTGCTGTAAGGCCTCCAGCGTTGGCCACTCTGACAGATTGACCGAACCCGGTGCCGCCAAAGGCTGGGGAGAGACCCCCTGACGCTTTCGGATGCGCTCCGGCAAATGCTCCGGTTGAATGGTATCGCCCTCGCAGAAGGTAACCGCCCGCTCAACGGCACTGGACAACTCCCGAACGTTACCAGGGAACGGATAGTCCCGAAGCACTCGAAGGGTCACATCACTGAGTTTGATAAACCCCCGGTTGTGGCGGCGGCAGGCTTCCTTGAGGAAATGCATGGCCAGCAATTCAACATCCTCACCCCGTTCCCGAAGTGGCGGAATACCGAGAGACAGGGTTTCCAGGCGATAGTACAGATCCTCCCGGAACTCCCCCTGCTCCACCGCCTTCATAAGATCAACGTGGGTGGCGGCGAGAATCCGCACATCCACGGTTTCCTCATGATCAGAGCCGACCGGCTTGATGGAGCCTTCCTGAAGCACCCGTAGCAGCTTGGCCTGCAGAGCCAGGGGCATCTCACCAATCTCGTCCAGCAACAAGGTGCCACCACTGGCTTCCGCAAACAGCCCCTTGCGCCCCTGTCTGGCGCCGGTAAAGGCGCCGGCTTCATGGCCAAAGAATTCACTTTCCATCAGGTCCGGCGGAATGCCCGCACAGTTTACGGCCAGGAACGCCTGCCCGGCCCGATCACTCTGCTGGTGCACTGCCCGGGCCACCAGCTCCTTGCCGGTCCCGCTTTCACCGTTGATCAGAACCGCCGCCTGGCTACGGGCCACCTGCCGGATTTCGGTGCGCAAGCGCGCCATGGCCGGACTGTCGCCCACCAGGCCCAGGTTATTTCCACCATTCTGACTGGCCTGAATCTCCGCCAACTGCCGGTTGATGTCCGCCTGGGCCAACAGCCGCTTTATCTTGAGCCTCAGGTGGTCCGTCGAAAGTGGCTTGGTCAGAAAATCATCGGCACCGGCTTTCAGTGCATCCACCGCCTGATCGACCGTGCCAAAGGCGGTAATCACGATAAAGGGAATGCCCGGATGCTCTGCCTGCTGAAACGACAGCACCTGCAGGCCGTCGCCATCCGGCAGTCGCAGGTCCGAGACGATCAGGCTTGGCCGTTGTTCCCGCAGCTGCTGCCGGGCCTCATCAACGGTCCCGGCCCGGAGCATGGTGTAACCGTCCATCTCCAGCTCTTCGGCCAGCAACTGGCCCAGGCTCTGGTCATCCTCAACCAGTAGTATGGTTGCTACCGAATCACTCATACGCCGGTCTCCCTGGGAAAATACAGACTCATTCGACACCCGCCCAGGCTACTCTCCTCCACACCCACACGACCTCCATGTTCCTTTATGACGCTGTTCACAACGGCCAGCCCCAGGCCGGTGCCCTCGCCGGCGGGACGGGTACTGTAGAAGGGCTCGAAGATCTTGTCCCTATCCTCAGGCGCAATACCCGGCCCGTCATCCTCTATCCGGATTTCCCAGCAATCATCGGACTGATGGGCCGTTACCCTTAGCCGGCTGCGGGCAGACTGGCAGCCATTACGGATAACATTCAGGCAGGCGAGGCCAACCCGTAGCGGCTCAGCCCGGGTGGGCATGGATTGATCAATGCCTTGGGTCTCAAGCTGACAACGACTGCACCGTTCGTCTTCGGATGCGCGGGCCAGAACGTCTCGCAGAACATCAGACAGGTCCAGTGGTCGCCTGGAGTCTGGCACGTGCCGGAAACAGTCCAGTAATTGCTGAATGATGGTGGTCATCCGCTGCACCTGGTGCTCAATATCCTTAAGGTGCCGCTGTTGATCGTCCGGCAGCCCCGCCCTGGCGAGTATCCGGGCACGGCCCTGAATCACATTCAGCGGCGCCCCCAACTCATGGGCAACCCCGCCGGCGACGCGGCCAATCATGGCCACCTTCTCCTGGTACTCCAGTTGTTCGGCCAGCGCTCTTTCCCGGGCAATCCGGTCTTCGATCTCGGCCTCGGCATCGCCCATGCGCCGGCCCATATCCCGAATACCCCGATGAATCTGTCGCAACTCCCGAGGGCCGGCCGCAGGGGTCGCCAGAAGCCAACGGCCAGGCGCCAGTTTATCCATGTTCTCCATCAATCCATTCACGTGGCGCCCCACAGTACGGTAATGCCCCAGCACCACCACCAGGATGATGGTCATAGCCAGCACAGACCAGATACCCACCGCCCACCAGCGGCTGGAGGCCACCAGGTCGTGGAAGTCACTGCGCTGCCTGGTCACCTGTAGCAGCCCCTGAATGCGGCCGTCTTCGCCGACCAGTGGCGTGAACTGCGAAAACACCGATTCGCCATCAACCCGCCGGAAAGCACCGCCCAGCTCGCCACTGGCGATCACCCGCTCGGCACTCACGCTGTTGGTGACGTCAGAATCCGCCACCCCAAGGCTCGCCACCCGGTTACCTTCTTCATCAAACACGGACGCCCCGGAAATGCGGCCAATCTGGAAGATGGATTTGAGGGATTCCCCAAGCACCAGTTCGTCTTTCTCCACAAGGGCATTGGACAGCGGGCCGCTGACCGCCCTGGCAACCAGCTCGAGGTCTTCACGAAGGCGCTCATTCAATGCTTTTTCGACCGCGCCCAGGCCGATGTATATCGCAATACCGCTGAACATCAGCAGCGGAACCACGATGCTCAGAACCAGCGTCAACTGCAGCGAACGAAACAGGTCACCAATTCGGCGGCCAAGGGAAGCCATGAGCGATTCCTATGTAGAAGTGTCACAGCATTTGTGCCACATGTGGCATTTCGCCACAACCTGGATTACCCGAACGTAATGCTGGGATAAACTCAAGCTGCTGTTTTTATTGACTTTATATTTATTTTCGAAAGTTGGCACAGCACTTGTTAAGTCTATTGTGTGTTTCACAAACCGGCAGAACTTCTCAAATTTCTGCCAAACCTCAAGGAGCTTGTTTATGAATAAACTGCTGATTTCCATTACCGCTTCCCTGGCCATGCTCGCGGCTGCACCTGCCATTGCCCAGCAAGATGCTCAGCAAGGCGCTGAATACGCAGACCCAGCGGCCCAGAATGCTCAGGATGCCAACTACAGCGATTCCGAGCTGCAGCAGTTCGTGGAAGCGCAATCCGGCGTAATGGAAGTTCGTGAGGACTACATTGCCAAGATTGAAGCGGCCGATTCCCAGCAAGAGGCCCAGGAACTGCAAATGGAAGCCAACGACAAGATGGTGGGCGTGATCGAGGAAGTCGGCATGGATATTCCGACCTATAACGCCATCGCAACGGCTTACAGCAGCAACCCGGAAGTACGTAACCGCGTTGACTCAATGATGTAAACGAACCCTGCAAACCGGTTCGTCCTTCAGCCCCGCCCCAGGCGGGGCTTTTTATTTCCTGCCCGGTGATATTGCCCCCCTCCGGATCTGCCTCCTGAGCTATCTTGTGGTACCTTTTCCGTCAGGAGAAACCGACAGCTTTTCATCTTTCCGGACCGGAGTCCGCCCGCTATGATCAAAAACCACGTCCGCCACTGGCTGGCACTGGCCGCCTGCACCGCGATGCTTTCCGGATGTTCCGACGACCCGTCACCCGGCGACCAAAGCAGCCAGCAAACCATCTCGGAGAAATATCCGATTACCTGGCGCTTTGCCCTGGAGGAAATCGAGGGGAGCGTGCAGCATCAGTACGCGGAGACGTTCCGGGCTTACATTGAGGAACTTTCCGACGGCCGCATTGAAGTGGATGTTTTTCCCTATGGTTCTCTGGGAACATCCACCCAGCTCACCGAGCTGGCCCGCAATGGCTCGGTGAACCTGGCCTTTGCCTCACCCGGCCACCTGGCCGACACGGTTCCGGAATCTGGCATTTTCAACCTGCACTTTCTTATGCCCGAGCAACCGAAAGCCGCGCGGCAGTTGCTGGAAGATCCGGAGTTGATCTCACAGTTCCAGCAGCCCTACCAGCAAACCGGCCTGCAATTACTGGGCTTTATTTCGGAAGGCTGGATGACCTGGACCGCCAATCAGCCCCTGCGCTCGCCAGACGACTTCCAGGGCCTGCGCATCCGTACGATGACGTCAAACATGGCTGCCGAGGCTTACCGTGCGTACGGGGCGGAGCCGGTTCAGACGCCCTATTCCCAAGTCTACAGTGACCTTCAGCTACGCAAGATCGACGGCCAGACCAACCCGGTGTTTGCCATTGAGGAAATGGACTTCCACGAGGTGCAGACCACCCTCACCATGGCACAGGCGTCCTATTTTGTCGCCTCGATCGTGTCTAATCAGCAGTGGTACAACAACCTGCCCGAACAGGAACGCACCTGGCTGAACGAGGCGGTGCGCGATCTGGCGGAGTTCGCCTGGGACAGCCAGGAAGCCCTTAATCAGCAGCGACTGGAGCGCATGGTGGAAACCGGCGGAATTCAGGTAATCCGGCTTAACCAGGAGGAGCGGGAACGATTCCGGCAAGCCAGCCTGCCGGTACGGGACAAATACCTTGAACAGACCGGTGAAACCGGCCGGGCCCTGCTGGAATTTGTGGACGAATGGACGCAGCCCTAGGCTGCGTCTGTCACCCGCTTTGATACCATCCGAACGCCTTCCCGGGCACAGACATCGGCCGCCCTTGCGGTCAGGTCCGAGATAAACCGGCTCTGCTCCCTGGGCTCCAATGGGTAGGCCTTGAGGCGATAGCGCATGGCGTCGTCAGTGGCGGAAACGGTCACAATCACCGGCTGATAGGTTTTGGTCAACGGGCAGGTAAACACCACGTCCCGAAACAGCTGCTGCATCCGCGCCACGTTGTGGTTTGGGTCCAGGTGCAGCTCGGCCACACACATCAGGTTGTCGGTGCCGTCATTGCCGTTCGCCAGCAGCGTATTCCACAACAGGCTGTGGGGAATCACGATCACGGTGTCATCCAGGGTGACAATCTCCGCTGCCCGAGTACCGATCGACCTCACCTCACCGTACCGACCGTTCACCTCAATCCAGTCCCCCGGGCGATAAGGCATCTCATAGAGGGTCACAATGCCCGCGATCAGACTGTTGGCGTAATCCTTGAAGGCAAACCCCAGCGCTAGGCCCAGGGCCCCGAAAATTGCCACCATGTTCTCAAAAGACGGCTCCACCAGGATGGGCACCACCGTCACAATGGTCAGCACAATAATCAGTAACCGCAGAAGCGGTACTGACGCCAGCAGGTAAAGCCTGAGTTTGCCCCCGAGCTTCCCCGCGAGGGCCGGAAGCAGCTTCTGCACCAGCATGATCACTAAAGATGCCAGTATCACCACCATCAATGCATTCAGCAACGCGTCAGTAGTGATCGAAGCAAATGTCTCCTTGAAACCGAAATCGCCCATCCAGATCTCCTAGAAACCATCCACGGGATAGCCCCGGGCCTGAAGGTTCTTGCGAACGGCGGAGTACCCCAGTGGGGTGACCCGATACACATCCGATTCAGGTGCTCGGCCAACCAGCTCGGACCGGATTAGCCGGTCCAGAGTCAAGGCAATATCCTGTTTCTGTAGCCCGGTCACCAATGCCACCTGCTCGGTATCAAGGCCGTCGTGCAACAACAAAGCATGCAGAATGTGGCTCGGCTGTCGCCCGGCACTCGCAGGCACCGAGGGCAGGCTGATCTGATCCAGCGGAGCAACCCAGCACCGACGCCCGGCCAGCCGGACAACTTCCTTGCCCGAGTCTTCATCGTCTTTCTCGGGCCGGGCCCGCAAGGTACGTTGCCAGATAGCGAGCGCAACACCCCGGTTGCCCCGGGCAAGGGTTGCCAGGTCCTGGTTAAAGCTGCTGTATTTCAGGTCAGAGTCCTGCCCGGGTGCCGGCAGAACATACAACCCATCGCGGGTCATTCTGGCAGTAACCTGCTGCTCTCCCTGGCCGGACGCCAGGTAATCCAGCCACCGGGTCAATTGCTCACCAGTCAGCGGCGCCAGGGTGTAAGGTGCCAGGCTGAGCTCCGGTGAATACTGGCGCCAGAACTGCCAGCACCAGCTGGAACAGCCAACCATGCCATTACCGGCATGGTCCAGCGCGATGCGAGCGAAGAGTTCCCGAAGCAGATTCAGCCCGCCCGGATGCCTGAGCCAGAAATCCGCAAGTTCCGGAATCACCCAGTCGCCGCCGGACAGTTGTTCGTCCCACCAGGCGCCAGCGTCCTGCTCTGTCATCAACAGGTTATCCGGAGGTGTCAGCACTCTCCGGGACAGGCAGCGCAGGGCTTCCTTCACCCCGGAAAACGGAGGCGCCACCACAAAGTTCACCTCACGATGGCAGGCTCCGTCACGGTGTAGCTGATCGAACTGGTCCACCAATACCTGCGCCAGCAATGCGGCATCCGGTTCCGGTGCAAATTCCTTCAGCCGATCCCCAGACAGCATCGGCAGATCATCCAGGCTCTGGAATGCCTGCTCCTCCGGACTGATACCGGCTCTCAACTGGTCAAGAATGTCCCGAAAGGCGCCGCGGATGGTTTTCTGAACCGAGGTCTCAGGGGTTTTCCATTGGTCCAGCGCAATCAGTCCGCCAGGCAGATACGGGTGGTCTTCTACAACGTCATTCGCCAATGCGATACTCCCGCCAGATTATTCCGGAACCAGCCAGCTCAGGGACTGAGATAAGCCAAGCCCTGCGTCGCCCTGCACATCATCCATCATAGCCATGAAGCGTTGTTCAAAGCCCCAGGGCGGATTCACCACCAACAAACCTGAACCGACCATGCCGCGCTCCGGCGGTTGATCCAGCCGCACCTCATGGCGCAGGATCTTGCGCAAGTCGCCTTTTTCCAGCTCGCTGATCAGGCGCCGCTCCAATCCGCTGGTGAGGATGGGATACCAGATAAGATAGACCCCGTGACGGCATTTTTTCCATGCCTTGTGCAAAGTATCCGAAACCTGCTGGTAATCGTCTTTGATCTCATAGGAGGGATCTATCAGGGTCAGCAGTCTTGGCTGGGGCGGAGGCAACTGTCGGACCAGTCCTGCCAGTCCATCCTGCTGCAGCACCCGGACACCGGCATCACGGGCCCAGATTTCCAGGGCTCGCCCCTCGGACGGGTGCAGCTCAAAGGCCGTCACGGAATCACCAGGGCGGGCAAATTCCGCAAACCAGGCGGGAGAACCGGGATAATGGGCCAGGGTTTCACCAGCACCATTATGACCTGCCAACACCTCCAGCATCGGGCGCCAGTCCGTTGACGCCAGCCTCTGGCGCATGGCCCACAATCGCTGGATACCGCTGTCGGCCTCCGCCGTTTTCCTGGCCCGGTCGCTGGCCAGATCGTATATGGCACTGCCGGCGTGGGTATCAAAACAGGCAATCGGGGTCTTTTTCGCCTGCATCATGGCCAGCGCAAGCGTGAGGGCAGCGTGTTTTTGCACATCGGCGAAGTTGCCAGCGTGAAAGGCGTGAAGGTAACTCAGCATATCGGGCTCCTGATCTCAGGCGCCCATTAAGCATCACCTGCCGGGCCCAGGCAACCCTGCTGGAAGCCCGCAGCGTGGCACTTGCACCCTCCAAGCCGGTGATCAGGCACCCGGCAACCTGCTATGCTTGCGCTCTTGTGAAATAAGGAGAACAACCTTGCCTGGCCAGAGTAACGCCCCCGTTGACCAGCTGTATGCCCTCATCGCTAACGAAGAAGACGCCAGGGTCTGCAAAGACATTCCCGAAGAAGCTTGCCGGGAGGTGCCCAGGAATTTCTTTCTGATTCTTGCGGCCAATGTTTTGACCAAGCTCGGCGACCTTTTGATCAGCCCGAAAACCGTTCTGGCGTGGATGATGAGCGCCGTCGGCGCCCCTGCCCTGGTGGCCTGGCTGGTGCCGATACGGGAATCCGGTTCCATGGTGCCTCAAATGGTGATTGCCGCCTGGGTTCGGCGCAAGGCGGTGCGCAAGTGGTTCTGGACACTGGGTAGCTTCGGGCAGTCAGTCAGCGTGGTTGGTATGGCCGCCAGCGTCTGGTTTCTGGAAGGTTATGCTGCCGGCCTGGGCATCATTGCAGGGTTAGTGGTGTTTTCCCTGGCCCGGGGCTTTTGCTCGGTGGCCATGAAAGACGTTCAGGGCAAGTGCATCCCGAAAACCCGTCGGGGCCGGTTGTCTGGCCTTGCCACCACCATTGGCGGCTCCCTGACGGTCGCCATGACCGCTCTGCTGTTCTGGGATCGTGGCGATCCAACCCTCGGGTTCTACAGCCTGCTTCTGCTGCTCGCAGCCGCGCTGTGGATCATCGCCGGTGTTCTGTTCGCCAGTGTGGAAGAATTCCCCGGTGAAACCGGCGGCGGCAACAATGCCATGACCGAAGCCATTCAGAGTTTGTCGCTGCTGAGAGACGATGCGCCCTTTCGCCACTTCGTGGTAACCCGTGCCCTGCTGCTATGCTCGGCCTTGGCGTCGCCCTATTTCGTAGTGCTGGCGCAGAAGCAATCGGATGTCGGCTGGATGCTTGGGGTGTTTCTGTTGGCCAGTAGCTTGGCCAGCTCGGTCAGTGCCAGTTTCTGGGGCTG
This sequence comes from Marinobacter sp. GH_1, assembly GCF_048595985.1. Lineage (NCBI taxonomy): Bacteria > Pseudomonadati > Pseudomonadota > Gammaproteobacteria > Pseudomonadales > Marinobacteraceae > Marinobacter > Marinobacter sp. GH_1. The sequence goes on from NZ_CP184460.1 coordinate 3,067,422, forward strand.
GGCGGCAGATACCTCAAGCCGGCGGGTCATCATACGGGGCGCAGCCATGGCCAGCGCCGTCTGCCTGTTGGTGGGCTTCAGTGCCTTGATCTTCGGACCGGGTGTAGGTGGTGCCTGGTTCTACCCCGCCGCATTCTTTGTTCTGAGCATCGCCCATGCCGGTGTGCGCCTGGGGCGTAAAACCTACCTGGTGGATATGGCCGGAGGCAACAAACGCACAGATTATACCGCCGTCAGCAATACGGTGATCGGGGTTCTGCTGCTGGTAACCGGGGGGCTTACCGCCGCGCTGTCGCTGATTTCAGACATCGCGGTGATTATCGTGCTGGGGCTGATGGGCTTTACCGGAATGGTCAGCGCCCTGCGCCTGAAAGAGGTCACCGAAGACTGAGCGTCCCGTTACTGGGGTGCCTTGCCGTCGTTCAGCGCCAGGGCGCCTTTAACGATGCGATAAATCACCCAGATGGCCATCCCCAGAAGGATAAACCAGCCAATAATAACCATCAGGGTAAGGGTGCCGATGACCAGCCACAGCAGGCCAATCCAGAAGGTGCGGATCTGCCAGCGGAAATGGGGCTCAATCCAGGTGCCACGCACCTCATCCATCTTGACGTAGTTGATGATCACCCCGACCAGCGCAGTGATCCCGCCAAGAAAGAATGCCAGTCCCTGCAGAATATAGACAATAATCGCCAGGTTGCGGGCCGCATCCGTACCCTGCGGTTTGTTCTGATCCGATTCAGCGGGAATAAACTCAGGCTCAGCCACGGGCAACTCCTTTCAACCAAACCCGCAGCATAGCAGCGAACCTCAGTGCCCGGAAGGCCGGTAACCTATCCGGAAACCACCCCAGTGCTTGCCGTTGACATAGATGGGCACCGACAGGTCATGCATGATCTCACCGGTATCGCGCCGGTAGGTTTGCAACAGCATGTCCTGAGTGTGACTGCCGCAACGAATACCGGTGCGATCATTGAACAGTCGCTTGCTCCGGCTTTTCACCAGATCCACTTCGGGGTTACCGGTGGGCGGGTGGGCAAAATCCCGATTGTGGGTTGGCACGTAGCCATCCGGGGCGCAGGCAATGGAGAAGACGATGGCATCGTGGGAATTCTTGATGCTCTCCTGCACCGCTGGCAGCACCTGGTCAGTGAAACGGTCGAAGGCGCTGCTGTATTGCTGGGGGTTGGTGTTCGGGATCGGCTCTCGCTTCTTCTCGAATAGGGCCGATTCGCTCAGTTTGCCCTGCTGAATGGCCTGCTCAAAAAGCTCACCGATCTGGGCGGCTCCCGCACGCGCCTGATCAAAGAACGATCGGTGGTAACTTTGACTACTGTTCAACGCGAACGCGGCATTGGCGTTTTCCGCCAGTTCCATCAGGGTGGCCGCCTGGCCCGCCAGAGAAGCCACACTACTGTCACTTTCAGCAATATGATCTCGCACCGATTCAATGACAGAGAACACCTGTTCCAGACTCTGCTCATTGGCCTGGTCAATCTCTGCAATACGGGCAACCTGCTGCTGCACCCGGTCGGATTGGTCGCGAATCAGATCCAGCTGCGCGCCAACGCTTTCAACGGATGTCAGCCCCTGCTCCACGGAGCGGGCCAGGTCCTCAATTCGGGCAACGATCAGGGAAGTATCGCCCTGGATTTCTTCCAGGGTTTCCGCCACTTCGCTGGTCGCTTGTGCAGTGCGCCCCGCCAGCTGTCGAACCTCATCCGCCACCACCGCAAAGCCCCGGCCCTGATCACCGGCCCGCGCTGCTTCGATAGCGGCGTTCAGGGCCAGCAGGTTGGTCTGCTCAGCAATGCCCTGGATGGTAGAGGTAACGCCCTGGATCTTGGTGGACTTTTCGTTCAGAGCCTGAATCAGGCTGAGATTCTCGCCCGACTGCTGATGCACAATCCGGACACTTTCAATAGCGGAAACCAGCGCCTGGCGCCCCTCAACGCTGACTTCCCGGTTCTGCAACGCCATGGTGGCGGCGTTGGTGGCCTGCTCGGACGACTCACGAACAGACTCGGTTATCTTGCCGGCGTAATCGGCCATCTGGGCGGTTTCTTCCACCTGCCGGTCGAGGCGTTTTTTCACCTGATCCGCCGCGTAGGACACTTCGGCGGCGGAAATGGCGTTCTTGTCGGCACTGTCAGACAGGGTTTCCACCAGCGCCTTGCCGGCACGGGCGTCCTCCAGCAACTGCTGGCATTGGGCTCTCAGGGGGTGGCCTTCCGCAAGCGAGCCATCGTTCAGGCCGGCAATGCCTTTCTCGATCGGCTCCAGTACCCGCACAATCAGATAACCGGCGGCCACCACCAGACCAAGCACCAGGCCAATCAACATCGAGGCCGCATCCAGCCCTAACAACGGTGCCACCCACAGACAGGCAATGCCGAGCGCAACAGCAATGCCCACCCCCCAAATAATTGCAGCGCGATCGAGTAAGCCCATGGTGCCCTCTTCTTTATCATTGCGTACGCAAACATTTTGTTATTTAAGGCCAGCGTTGAGAGTAAAGAAATGATTCAGGTTAATAACTGCTACTTTAGTGGATTCTGGATGCCACTATCTAACCATTGTACCGTTTATCGGCGGTTCCAAGGATCTCTGAAGGTTGCAACAAAAAATGCATCATTCGGTCACGTAACAGACACCACCCTGTCACTCAACAACTTTTAAATAACTCCCACAACACTAACCAATGTGATGGGAGACCTCCATGTTCAGGAAAAAGCAAACACTCGTAGTTGATAACAGCGGTATCGATCCAGTAACCAACTTCAGTAACAATGAAAGCTTCCAATCCGTGCTTTCATCTCGCATGGAGCGCCGCACGGTTCTGAAAGGTGCAATGGGCGCATCACTGGTAGGTTTCTTCGGATTATCAGTGGCCGGATGTAACAGCAGCTCCTCCGACAATAGCGACACGACGACTCCCGACGGCGTGGGAACCCCTCAGGTCAGCTTTAAGGCTATTCCCATCTCAAGAGAAGACTCCATAGTTGTTCCAGAGGGCTACAACGCCCAGGCACTGGCCCCCTGGGGGACACCGCTGACCGGCAGCTATCCAGACTATCGCGCTGACGGAACCAACTCGGGGTCGGATCAAGAGCAGCAGGTTGGCTCGCACCACGATGGCATGCACTTCTACCCGATCGACGTCAAAGAAGGCGGCAGCAGCTCCGAGGAAGGACTGCTGGTGATGAACCATGAGTACGTGGATGTTCCCGTCCTCCATGCGAACGGCCCCAGTCTGAACGACGGCCAACGTCCAGCCGATGAAGTTCGGAAGGAAATTGCTGCCCACGGCATTTCAGTCGCCCATATTCGAAAAGACGAAAATGGCGTTTGGGACATCGTCCACGGCAGCCCATACAACCGCAGAGTAACAGCCGGCACGCCAATGGATATCGCAGGGCCCGTTCGCGGTACCGACCTGGTTGTATCCCGCTACAGCACCGATGGGACGCGTACTCGCGGCACGATCAATAACTGTGCTCACGGCGTAACACCCTGGAATACCTATCTGACCTGCGAAGAGAACTGGGCGGGTTATTTCGTCAATAAAGGCGAACGCAACAAAGAACAGCTTCGGTACGGAGTTAGTACCAATAATGGACGGTATTCGTGGGAACTGGCAGACGATGGCGCTGACGAGTACATTCGCTTTGATGTCACAGCCAGTGATGGATCTGCAAAAGACGACTATCGCAACGAAGCCAACACGTTTGGCTGGATTGTAGAAATTGATCCGTTCAATCCCGAAAGTGTTCCCCAGAAGCGCACTGCGCTGGGCCGATTTGCCCACGAAGGCATCGTTTTCCAAGAGCCGATTGAAGGCGAACCACTGGTTGCCTATTCCGGCGATGACGCCCGCTTTGAATATATCTATAAGTTTGTATCCAAGCAGCCGTACTACGCTTCCTCCGCAGGTGGTTACCTGCTGAACGAAGGCACGCTCTATGCGGCCAAGTTCAATGATGATGGATCGGGTGAATGGCTGCCACTGTCAATAGACGACGATGCTTTTTTCGCCAGAATGACAGCGGCCGTAGGGACCACGGTTGGCAACATCACCTTTGAAGAAGCCTTTGCTACCCAAGCCGAGCTGTTGATGAACTCACGCTTGGCAGCCGATATCGCCGGCGCAACAAAAATGGACCGTCCGGAGTGGGGAGCAGTTCATCCGAAAAATCGCGACGTCTACTTTGCGTTGACCAACAACACCAGTAGAGCCGAAGAAGACACCAACAACTCGAATCCGCGCGCAAACAGCATTTCCGGCCACATTATTCGGTGGACTGAAGCAAACGGAAATCCTGTCTCTGAGACGTTCAGCTGGGATATCTTTGTTATGGCCGGCAACGCCGAGGGAATGACCAGCGACGGCTTTGAAAAAGAAGTTGGTCAGAACCTGATTACTGGCGAAGCACTGACTGAGGATTCTACCTTCGCGGCACCTGACGGCCTCTGGTTTGACCCCAACGGTACCCTGTGGATCCAGACTGATATGAGTGGTTCCCTTCTGCGAGGGGAAGGCAATGCTGGCGACTTTGGCAACAACATGATGCTGGCGGCAAACCCGGAAACCGGCGAAATCAAACGATTCCTCGTTGGCCCCACTCAGTGCGAAGTCACTGGCGTTGTGACCACTCCGGATGGCAAAACCATGTTTGTGAACATTCAGCACCCAGGTGACACATCGACGCCAGGTAACTTCACTAGTAACTGGCCAGATGGTGGTACTAACCGCCCACGCTCAGCAACTGTTGTAATTACAAAAGAAGACGGCGGCCTTATCGGCAGCTGATTGATCTGAAATATACAAAAGGCGCTCCCCGGAGCGCCTTTTGTCGTTTCATTCAGAGCACAATAAACATTCGGGCAATTGCCGTCATCCCTGGGCTTTTACTGCACCATCTCGTCATAACCCTCTTCCATGGCATCACCGGCTTCATCGGCTGCTTCGCCCATTTCTTCACCGGCTTCTTCGGCGCCTTCCTTCATCTCGCCCCAGGCACTTTCATCCTGACCCGTGGCGTTTTCCCAGGATTCCTCGGCAGCGTCGGTGGCATCATCCATCATCTCGCCGGCGTTCTCGCCCGCTCGCTCAAAATCCGCACCTTCGTCGCTTTCAGAACTGCAGGCTGCCAGACCAAAAGTTGCAACCAAAGCCAGTGCGCTCAGTGTGAGCTTGTTCATAACATATCCCTCTGTTGATACATGTTTACGACACCAACAGAGTAGGGCCGATGCCCTTTAGATAGCAATTACCTGCCGATTACTCTTTGGTTAACCGCTGGCCGTCCACCATGATGACATGCTCCACGCCGACCACTTTACCTTTCCCCAATACCAGAAAGTCATGACCGGCGCGGCTCAGGAGGTCGCGGATAACTTCATGCACCACGCATATCTGCCCTGCCGGGTCCCGATACACGATCTCGGCCAGTTGCCGTGACCGCACGTACTCGCGAAGCCTTTCCTGAACGCTCCAGGAGATGATCGCAGGAGAAGGATTTGAGGCACTCATAGTTTCTTCCCTGTTGTTCTTGTTTTGAGAAAGTCTGGACCAGAAGCGCAAGTCTTGCCACTTCCAATGAAAGACCGCCTGAGCCATCCGAGGCTCCGCCCGGTGTTGACCCCTCAAGCATTGTCATTCGGGGCCAAGGTCTCCATCGACCACAAACGACTGTTGAATTGCAAGATTGTCCGACATAAATTGATAAAACAATAACCCAAGAACACCCACGGAGAGTCAGACATGAACGCCAAAGTGAAAGGTGCCCCGGATTCCCAATCAGTCGAAACTACCTGGAAGGACCCGAAACGATACATGTGGCTGCTCGGGCCCGCGCTTCCCGGCATCGGCCTGGCGGCGTTAACTGGCTATGCCCTGGCCCCGAAAAAACTCAAGGCCCTGGCCTGGACTGGTCCGGCCCTGGTGCATGGCATCATTCCCGCACTGGATCGCGCCATTGGTGAGGACAAGAGCAACCCGCCCGAATCAGCAGTGAAGTCTCTGGAGCAGGACAAGTACTACGACCGCATTGTGAAGGCGTTTATACCCACCCAGTACGCCATGACCTTCATGGGCGCCTGGCTTGCCAGCCGCAAGAAAACGCCCCTTGAAGACAAGATCGGCCTGACCCTGACCGTGGGTGCCATTAACGGTGTAGGCATCAATACCGCCCACGAACTGGGCCACAAGTCCAACAAGCTGAATAAACTGATGGCCATGGCGGCACTGGCGCCCACCGGCTACACCCATTTCGTGGTTGAGCACAATTTCGGGCACCACAAGCGAGTAGCCACCCCGGAAGACCCGGCCAGCAGCCGGATGGGCGAGAGTTTCTGGAAATTCCTGCCGCGCACGGTGTTTGGCGGCATGAAGTCAGCCGTCAAGATCGAGAAGGCGCGGCTTGAGCGGAAGGGCAAAAGCTTCTGGAGCCTGGACAATGAGTTGCTGCAGGGCTGGGCCATGAGTGCCGGGTTCTTTGGTGCGACTACGCTGATCTGTGGCCCGAGGGCGGTGCCCTTCCTGGCGGCGCAGGCGGTGTACGGTGCGAGCCTGCTGGAGAGTGTGAATTACATTGAACACTATGGCCTGCTGCGCCAGAAAGACGAAAACGGAAAGTACCAGCGGACTCAGCCGGAACATAGCTGGAACAGTAACCATGTGGTGACCAACCTGTTCCTGTATCAGCTGCAGCGGCATTCAGACCATCACGCTCACCCGACCCGGAGTTATCAGGCGTTGAGGCATTTTGAGAAGGCGCCGCAGTTGCCGGGTGGCTATGCATCAATGTTGTTGCCGGCTTACCTGCCCCAGTGGTGGTACGAGACCATGGACAAGCGGGTGATTGACCACTATGAGGGGGATCTGACGAAGATCAACTGGGATCCGGATCGTAAGGAGGAGTTGATGGCCAAGTATGCGGATTATGCTGCGGAAGTGGCGGCGGAGGCTGCGGCTCGGCGGGCTGACTCTGCTTCTGAGTCTGAGGCTGCCTGATTTCGTGGTTTGATTGCCGGTCCCAGCCTGTTGGTTGGGTGCCGGCTGCGGGTTGGGGCCACCCTTCCGGGAGACGCCGTGAACCCATCCATGGGGGCTTGAGCGCAGCATCCCTGCTGCGCACACTCCCGGAAGGGTGGCCCCAACCCGCCGCTTTCGCTTCCGTGGGATAGTCGCTGATCCGACGGTTCGCTACGGACGAGATTTTGAATGACGGGCCAATCCAGCTATTTACCTTTGAACACCGCTTCCCTTCTTTCCAGGAATGACTGGATTCCTTCCTTGACATCTTCACTGGCCATGACCGGGCGCAGCTCCGGGAACAGACGTTCCTTGGCCACTTCCTGGCCTTCGGACACGGCAATCTTGGACGATTTCAGGCTGCCCTGAACGCCCAAAGGTGCGGCCTTGGCGATCTTTTCGGCGATTTCCATGGCTTTATCGAACTGTTCACCGGGTTCGACCAGTTCCTGGATCAGGCCCCATTGGTAGGCCTGTTCAGCGGTCCATTCGTCGCCGGTGAGCAGGTAGCGCTGGGCGTTGCCCCAGCCGATTTCACGCTGCAGGCGGATGGTGGCGCCGCCGCAGGCGAAGATGCCGCGTTTGACTTCCAGCTGGGCGAAGCGAGTGCCTTTGGCGGCTACTCGGATGTCGGTGTTGAGCATCATTTCGACGCCGCAGGTGAAGCAGATGCCTTGGGCGGCGAAGACGACGGGTTTGGTGAGGCTATCGCCGGTAATGTCGAACGGGTCGAGTTCGCCTTCGCCGGGTTCGATGCCTTTGCCGTTAGCGAACACGCCGGCCCAGTCGTCCAGTTGCAGGCCGCTGGTGAAGTGGTCACCTTCGGCGTACATGACAGCGACGCGGAGTTCCGGGTCATTCTGGAGCTGGTAATAGGCCGCGGCGATTTCGTGGTACATGGCCCGGTTCATGGCGTTCATTTTTTCCGGGCGGTTCAGGCCTATTTTCAGGATGTGGCCTTGTTTTTCTATGTTTACGAGTGACATTGGCGTTTTCCTCTGCTTTGGGCGCCTAGCCTGTTTGTTTGGGTGCTCGCACGATCAACGGGTAGAGCTTTCCGGGACACGCTGTGAATACGTCCCTGTACGCTTGACTGCAGCATCCCTGCTGCAGACAGTCCCGGAAAGCTCTACCCGTCGCTCGTGCCTCAAACTTGGCAGTAATGCTTAAATATTAAGTGCTGCTTTCGGTCAGTTTTTGATGACTTAATTCCTACGTCTGCAGAGCCTGCGAAATGCACCAGTGCTCGGGCGCGTTCGGCCGGTGGGCCTTTCCGGGACCGTTGAGGGCCATGGACGGCCCGAAACGAGCCTACAGGGACGTACTCGTGGGCGTGTCCCGGAAAGGCCCACCGGCCGAACGTGCTTACCACCAAAACAGGCAGGCTACGAACAGGACCAAGACTCCAGAACTAGAACCAGTCGGCCTTCATATTCAGACACGTATCATCCTGATTGCGCAGCAACACCAGATCCTGGGCCACGGTGGGCAGCTCCCAGTGGAAGAAGTACTGGGCGGCCTGGAGTTTGCCCTGGTAGAAGTTGCGTTCGCTGTCGCTATTAGCAGAGGCCAGAGCTTTCGCTGCCGCATTAGCCTGACGCAACCACATCCAGGCGACGATGATGTGGCCGAAAAGGTGCAGGTAGCAGCTGGCGTTGGCCAGGGTTTTGTCTACCTCACCACCCATCAGGGATTTGCCCAGACTCTGGGTGACTTTCACCGCCTGCTGCAACGTCTCACTCAAAGACAAAGCCCACTGCTGGCAACGATCGGTGGTGGCCGCTTGCAGGTCGGTCTGCATTTCCTGCATCAGCAGTTGCAGGCCGTGACTCTGGTCTTGCCAGATCTTGCGGCCCAGCAGGTCCAGGGCCTGGATGCCGTTGGTGCCTTCGTGGATCGGGTTCAGGCGGTTGTCGCGCCAGCATTGTTCCACCGGGTATTCACGGGTGTAGCCGGCGCCGCCGTATACCTGGATCGCCAGGTCGTTGGCCTTCGGGCCGTACTCAGAAGGCCAGGCTTTGATCACCGGGGTGAGCAGGTCCAGCAGCTTGCCGGCTTCCATTCGTTTCTGCTCATCCGGGTGGGTGTGCTGGTCGTCCATCAGGCGAGCACCATACAGGCACAGCGCCAGGCCGCCTTCGCTGTAGGCTTTCTGGGCCAACAGCATGCGGCGTACGTCGGCGTGGTCGATGATGGGCACCTGCGGGCTTTCGGGGTTCTTTTCGCTGGCTTTGCGGCCCTGCAGGCGGTCTTTGGCGTATTCCAGGCTGTGCATGTAACCCCGGTAGCCGATCACGGCAGCGCCAAAGCCAACGCCAATGCGGGCTTCGTTCATCATCTGGAACATGTATTTCAGGCCCTGATGGGGTTCGCCCACCAGATAACCGTGGCAAGGGGCGTCGTCGCCGAAGCTGAGAGCGGTGCTGGTGGTGCCGCGATAACCCAGCTTGTGAATCAGGCCGGCGAGGCTGACACCGTTGCGTTCGCCCGGGTTGCCGTTTTCGTCGACGTGGAATTTCGGGACGATAAACAGGGAGATGCCTTTCACACCGGCCGGGGCGCCTTTGATTTTCGCCAGCACCATGTGAACGATGTTTTCGGTGATGCTCTGTTCACCGCCGGAGATGTAGATCTTGGCGCCTTTGATCAGGTAGTGGCCGTCGTCGGTGGGCGTGGCGGAGGTGCGGATGTCCGCCAGGCTGGAGCCGGCGTGGGGCTCGGTCAGGGCCATGGTGCCGCTGTAGCGGCCACTGAGCATGTTGGGCAGGAATTTTTCCTTCTGCTCGTCGTTGCCAAATACGCGGATAAGGTTGGCGGCGGCGGTGGTCAGGAATGGGTAGCCGGCGGTGCCTGGGTTGGCAGCGGTGAAGAAGCCGTTGCAGGCGGCCATGACGGATTCCGGCAGTTGCATGCCGCCGAGGTCGTAGTCGTAGCGGCCGGCGAGGAAGCCGGCTTCGGCGTAGGCGTCGAAGGCCTGTTTGACGTCGGGGAGCATCTCGACCTGGCCGTTGACGAATCTGGGCTCGTCTTTGTCAGCAGCGCTGTTGTGGTTGGCGAATTTTTCTTTCGCCATTTTGTCGGCGGTTTCGATGACGGCGTCGAAGGTGTCTTTGCTGTGTTCGCTGAAACGCTCACGTTCGGTGAGGGCTTCGGTGTTCATCACTTCGTAGAGCTGGAATGCCAGGTCGCGGCGATCGATCAGGGTGTCGGTCATTCTTGGTCTCCTGTTTATTGCCTCTAGCGTCTCACAGTCTCGGCGGTTGTTGGAATTGTCATTTCTGACTTATTCTTGGTTAAAATCGCCAACCTTTGCTGGTGATTGACGCCCGACAGGAGGTGGCGAGACGGCCTCTGGCATGGGTACCCCCTTCCGGGAGACGCCGTGAACCCGTCCGTGGGGGCTTGAGCGCAGCTTCCCTGCTGCGCACACTCCCGGAAGGGGGTACCCATGCCAGTGGCCTGACTGGGAGGCTGCCGTCATGCCCGTCTGTACGACTCCACTACTCACCGAATAGGGAATGTCCCATTGAAAACCGTCACTATCATCGGCTTCAACGGGGCGCTTGCAAGCGCCATCACCGGGATCATCGACTTGTTCCGCCTTGCCGGGGTCACCTGGGCGCGGATTCACGGAGAGCAACCCCACGCGCTCTTCAACACCCGGCTGCTGACGGAGAGCGGGGAGCCCTGTCGGTGTATTAATGGTGTGACGTTGCTTGCAGATGGGTCGTGGCAGGAGGTGGATGGGCTTGGACTTGATGATTTGCTGATCATTCCGACCATCGGTGCACCAATTGATGAAATTCTGGCCGGCAATCAGGCACTGGTTAAATGGCTAACGCAGTTTCGGGCGGTGCCGGAAGGTCAGGTTCGGGTGGCGAGTAATTGTACCGGGGCGTTTTTGTTGGCGGCCGCAGGCTTGCTGGATGGACGGGAGGCGACGACCCATTGGGGGTTCGGGGATCAGTTCCGGCGGCGGTTTCCGGAGGTGAAGTTGCACCCGGAGAAGCTGGTGACGGTGGACGGGCCTGTCGCCTGTGCCGGGGGCGGTATGGCCTGGTGGGATTTGGGGGTGTATCTGGTGGAACGTCTGGCGGGAGCGCAGGTGGCTCGGGAGTTGGCGAAGGCGTTTGTGATTGATGCCGGGCGTACCAGCCAGGCGCCTTACAGTGTGTTGCAGGCCAAGCGGTATCATTCTGATTTGGCAGTGCTTCGGGTACAGGATTGGCTGGAGGCGCATTTTCGGGAGCCGGTGTCTTTGGCGGCTCTGGCCGATGCCGAGGGAATGTCGGAGCGGTCGCTGTTACGGCGCTTTCAGCAGGCGACGGGGGATGCTCCCTCGACCTATCTGCAACTGCTCAGGGTGGAGGAGGCTCGTCGACAGTTGGAGTCTTCACGTCTCGGGCTGGAGGCGATTACCCGGGCCGTGGGGTATGAGGATGTCAGTTCGTTCAGCCGGCTATTTCGCAAGCATACAGGGCTTGCTCCGGGGGCCTATCGGGCAAAATTCAGCCGTTAGTCGGAGCATTCCGGGTTGGATTGCGTCTTTGGTAGTATTCGGCTGGCCCGGGTTATGCATCAGAATAAGTGAGTAGGCGGTTTTTTGCCGTTTTACGTAAATAATTCTGACATAGCCAACCCCTGCGGGGAGGTCGTTCACATGAACACGTCACTGAAGCAAAGCCAGGCCGATATTCTCAGCCGTCTCTACGACATGAAGCGCAAGCAGGTAGAGCACGCCCTGCAGCAGGGTAACAGCCTTCGCTGCCAGGTACTGCAAGCCGAGGCAGAGGCCATCTCCAACGCCCTGAAATCCATTCGGTAGCCCTCTTTACTCCAGACGACTACCAAATGCCATTTATGGTCACCTGCTGACGTTTCCTGTCAGCCTGACTAAAGAGAGGCAGCCACTTCGGTACCCTGCCGGATGGCGCGCTTGGCATCCAGTTCTTCCGCCAGATCAGCCCCGCCGATCAGGTGCGCTTTGACTCCCCCCTGCGTAAGCTGATCAAAAAGCTCCCGATAGGACTCCTGGCCCGCGCAGATGATCACGTTATCCACCGGCAACACTTTGCTCTCTCCGGATTTGCCATCCTTGTCTGTCAGGGTGATGTGCAGCCCCTGGTCATCAATGCGGTCGTAACGGCATCCTCTGAGCATCTCCACGTCCCGGTGCTTCAGGCTGCTGCGGTGCACCCAACCTGAGGTTTTACCCAGGCCGGCGCCTACTTTTCCTGTTTTGCGTTGCATCAGGTAAATCTTGCGGGGAGACGCGGTTGCCTCCCGCTCCGCCAGGCCGCCGGGGCCCTCAAACGCAGGGTTCACACCCCACTCGGCCTGCCAGTCGGCCACACTCACCTGCTCGCCCTCGGGCTGTTTGCCAAAGTCGTGAGTCAGGAACTCGCTGACATCAAAGCCGATGCCGCCAGCTCCGATCACTGCAACGGTCTTGCCCACCGGTTTGTTATGGCGAAGCACGTCGAGATAACCCAGCACTTTCGGATGGTCGATGCCGTCAATCTTTGGTGTCCGGGGTTTTACGCCGGTGGCAACGACGACATCGTCAAAGCCCTGCTCAACAAGGTCTGAAGCCTCCACACGGCTTTCAAGCTTAAGGTCAATCTCCAGCAACTCTATCTGGCGCTGGAAGTAGCGCAGGGTCTCGTAAAACTCTTCCTTGCCGGGTATGCGCTTGGCGTAATTAAACTGGCCACCAATTTTGTTGTCGGCTTCGAACAGGGTCACCTTGTGGCCACGTTTGGCGGCGGTGGTTGCCGCTGCCAGGCCCGCCGGCCCGGCACCGACCACGGCCACCCGCCTCACCACCGGGGCAACGGTAAGCACCAGTTCAGTTTCGTAACAGGCCCGGGGATTAACGAGGCATGAAGCGCGCTTGGCCTGGAACACATGGTCCAGGCAGGCCTGGTTGCAGGCGATACAGGTGTTGATTTCATCGCTACGCCCCTGCTCTGCCTTGCGGACAAACTCGCTGTCGGCCAGTAACGGGCGAGCCATGGACACCATGTCGGCCTTGCCGGCGGCAAGGATCTCTTCGCCTTTCTCCGGCGTGTTGATGCGGTTGGTGGTGCACACCGGAATGTCCACCTCGTCGTAGAACTTGGCCGTAACATCGGCAAAGCCACCACGGGGCACCGAAGTGACAATGGTGGGAACCCGGGCCTCGTGCCAGCCAATGCCGGTATTGATGATGGTGGCACCGGCCTGTTCGATGGCTTTGCCCAGCGTCACGATCTGGTCCCAGGTCTGGCCGCCCTCCACCAGGTCCAGCATGGACAACCGGTAGATGATGATGAACTCCGGCCCTACGGCCTCACGCATGCGGCGCACGATCTCCACCGGCAGGCGCATGCGATTCTCGTAGGGCCCGCCCCACTTGTCAGTTCGCTTGTTGGTACGTTCGCACAGGAACTGGTTGATGAAGTAGCCTTCGGAGCCCATCACTTCAACGCCATCATAGCCGGCGAATTTGGCCAGCTTGGCGGCGTTGACGAAATCGTTGATCTGCCGCTCAACGCCCTTGGTCGACAGGGCCCGAGCCTTGAACGGGCTGATCGGCGCCTTGGTTGCCGAGGCAGACACAATCAGCGGCTGGTAACCATACCGGCCAGCGTGCAGTAGCTGGAGGCAGATCTTCCCGCCCGCCTCGTGCACTGCACCGGTCACATGGCGATGCAACAAGGCTGTTGCCCGGTTATTCATGGTTGACGACAAAGGCGCCAGCTGGCCAACCAGGTTGGGCGAAAAGCCTCCCGTTACCATAAGGCCAACGCCACCCTCGGCGCGTTCAGCAAAATACCGGGCAAACTTGTGAATATTCCAGAAACGGTCTTCCAACCCGGTGTGCATGGAACCCATAAGCACACGATTCTTCAGCTCGGTGAAGCCAAGGTCGAGCGGTTTCAGCAAGTTAGGGTAATTCGCAGTCATGATACAGGTCGCCAGAGTGTGATGAATGAACGCTGACTGAGATTAGCACACCCTCTACGACCAAGGTATTACCCGGCGGGAACCTTCTGCTTTATTTACCGTCAGACGGCACCGGTTGCGGAGCACGGTTTACCTTGCCTTTGATCAATCTGTCAGATAGTCTTTCTGGCACCTATAAAGGGCTAAACCATAGATATTCCCTATCAATGAATATCCTGCACCCCGGTGTCGGCATATCGCCGCGGTGCCCAAATGGAGCTTTGACGCACATGCTGTTAGCTGTGTTATCCGGCTTTTTGCTGGCAATTGCCGCCCCTTTCCTACACCGGGTTGCGGGCAAATACATTGGGTGGGTGCTGGCACTTTTGCCGGCAAGCCTTGCGGTTTACTTCAGCACCTTTCTTTCTCAGGTTCAGGATGGGCCGGTGCTGCTGGAGTATCAGTGGCTGCCAGGCCTCGATATCTCCCTGAACTTTCTTGTTGATGGCCTCTCGCTGACGTTTGCCTTACTGATCAGCGGTATCGGTACGTTTATTCTGATCTATGCCGGTTCTTACCTTGCCGGCCACAAGTATCTGGCCCGCTTCTATGTGATCATGCTGTCGTTCATGGCATCGATGCTCGGGCTTGTGCTCTCGGACAACCTGATTACCTTGTTTGTGTTCTGGGAGCTGACCAGCATCACCTCTTACATGCTGATTGGCTTCAACCACGAAGATCTGGATGCCCGAAAGTGTGCATTGCAGGGTCTGTTTGTGACAGTGGCCGGCGGCCTTGCGCTGATGGCCGGGCTGATCATGCTGGCCATAATGACTGGCAGCTACTCCCTCGCGGAAATCCTGGCATCCAGTGAGCCGCTGCATCAGCATGTTTTCTACACGGGTGCCGTGCTTTGCATACTCGCGGGCACCTTTACCAAGTCGGCGCAGGTGCCCTTCCATTTCTGGCTGCCAAACGCCATGGCGGCGCCGACTCCGGTCTCCGCTTTCCTGCACTCCGCCACCATGGTCAAGGCCGGCGTTTATTTGATGGCCCGGCTGAACCCCTCACTGGGTGAAGGTGAGCTGTGGAGCCTGATGCTGATGGGCTTCGGCGCTGCCACCATGTTTACCGGTGCCTGGCTCGCGTTTGGCAGTACCGGCATCAAGAAGATTCTGGCCTACTCAACCGTGATGGCCCTTGGCACCCTGACCATGCTGATCGGTGTTGGCACAGAACTGGCCATGACCGCCTTTATCTGTTTCCTGGTGGCCCACTCCCTATATAAAGGCGCGCTGTTCATGCTCGCCGGTGCCCTGGATCATGAAACCGGCACCAAAGACATCACGCTGATGGGTGGCTTGCGCAAATCCATGCCCGCGACAGCGACTATTGCCGCCTTCGCAGCCCTGTCCCTCGCAGGCCTGCCTCCACTGTTCGGCTTTATTGCCAAAGAGTTGATGCTCGAAGCGCTGATTGACGCGCCGGTCTGGAGTGGTGTGCTGCTCTTCGTGACGGTTGCCTCTGCCATGCTGATCGTTGGCGTAGCGGGTCTGGTTGCTATCAAACCCTTCTTTGGCGCCAAGGGAGATACGCCGAAAACGCCTCACGAGGCACCGTTTGGCATGCTCATCGGCCCAGCGGTGCTGACCATTATCGCACTGGTTTTCGGCCTGCTGCCCTTCATCCCGGAGAATGCCCTGCTGACCGCTGCGGTTGCCTCGGTATATGGCAGCCCGGTGGATTTCTACCTGGCCCTCTGGCATGGCATTAACGCACCGCTGATGCTCTCCGCAGCCAGCCTGGTCGTTGGCCTGTTGCTGTTCAAGGCCTGGCCGCGCATTCAGCCAACACTATACGCCATTAACTACGCAGGCGGTCGTGTCGGCCCGGAGGCGGGCTACTTCAAGTTCATGGAATGGATTACCGTAGTGGCAAGTTGGCAGACCCGGATGCTGCAGAACGGTGTACTGGGCATCTACATGCTGGTTATGGTTGCCGTTACCTTTGGTCTGGCGGGCTACACCATGCTGGACCAGTATGGCGTGCATTTCACACTTAACCTGGCCGACAGCCACTTTTATGAATGGGGCATTGCGCTCTTGCTGGTCGCGTCTGCGGCGTTTGCCAGCGGCACCCATTCCCGCCTGGGCTCCGTGGCGTCCATGGGGGTTCTGGGCTTTGGCGTAGCACTCACGTTCATCCTGTTCAGCGCACCGGACCTGGGCATCACCCAGCTACTGGTGGAAACCCTGACAGTGATCCTGCTGGTTCTGGTTCTGTTCAAGCTTCCGGAGTTCGTCAACCTGTCTACACCTTTCCAGCGTTATCGGGATCTGGCGGTGGCAATCTTCGGTGGCGTTGTTATCACCCTGATGATTCTGGCGGTGCTGGACATTCAGTACTTCGAATCCATCTCCTCCTATTACGTTGAGAACAGTGCCCCCCTGGCCTATGGCCGGAACATTGTGAACGTAATTCTGGTGGACTTCCGGGCACTGGACACCTTGGGTGAGATCTTCGTGCTGGCACTGGCTGCCCTGGGCGTGTTCTCCATGCTGAAACTGAAAGCGGAGGATCAGCACAAGCCATGAAATCCAACACCATGATTCTGCATACCGCGGCCTTGCTAATCATGCCGCTGCAACTGATGTTCTCGATTTTCCTGCTTTTCCGTGGTCACGATGAGCCCGGTGGCGGGTTCATTGGTGGGCTGGTTGCCTCTGGCGCGTTTGTGCTCTATGCCTTTGCCTTTGGCGCGGAAGCCACCCGTCGGCTTCTTCGGGTTGGCCCGAGAGACCTGCTGGCCGCCGGCCTGCTGATGGGGCTGGCATCCACACTACCAGCATTTTTCTCAGGCCAACCCATGCTGACAGCCCACTGGTGGGACTTACCGCTGCCCGGTGAAGCCTACCTGAAGCTGTCCACACCGCTGATTTTTGACATTGGCGTCTATCTTGCCGTTCTTGGCACCATCATGACCTTTGTGGTTGGCCTGATGGAGTCCGAAGAATGATCTTTTTCCCAGAGCAGAATTCCGGAGGATCTCTATGGAGAGCCTGATGGCGTACGTAGTGGGCATCATGTTCACTGCGGCCTTTTACATGATGCTCAGGCGGTCCATCGTCAAACTGGTTATCGGTTTGATGATACTCAGTAATGCCGCCAACCTGCTGATCTTTGTTGTGTCCGGCATGACCCGTGGCGCGCCGCCGCTGATTGCGGAAGGCGCCAGCGCCCCGGCAGGCATGATTGCAGATCCGTTGCCCCAGGCCCTGATCCTGACTGCAATCGTGATTGCCTTTGGTGTGTTGGCCTTCGCCGTGGTTCTTATCCGCCGAGCTTACGAAGTGGTTGGAACCGATGACCTGGACCAGATGAAGGATACGGACACTTGAGCCCGGAAATCATTCTTCCTGTATTTATTCCCCTGACGGCTGGCGCCCTGTCGCTGGCACTGTGGCGGTCGATTCGCTATCAGCGCATTCTGGGTGTGCTGGCCAATATCCTGTTGCTGTGGAGTGGCATCTGGCTACTGATGTCCACCACCGACCAGGGCTTTGTGACCATGGAAATGGGCAGTTGGCCGGCACCGTTCAGTATTGTGTTTGTGGCCGATGTTCTAGCCGCCATCATGATCGTACTGACCGGGATTATCGGCCTGGCCATCGCTATCTACTCGCTGGCGTCCACGCCCCGGGGCCATGAAAAGTTTGGCTACTACCCGCTGATGCACCTGTTGCTGGCCGGCGTGGCTGGCTCTTTCCTGACCGGCGATATCTTTAACTTGTTTGTCTGGTTTGAGGTCATGCTGCTGGCCTCCTTCGCCCTGCTGACCCTTGGCGGTGAGCGAGCGCAAATGGAAGGGGCCATCAAGTACGTCACCCTCAACCTGTTCTCGTCTGCAATTTTCCTGTCTGCGGTGGGCCTGCTCTACGGCATGGTGGGTACCTTGAACATGGCGGACATCGCGCAGAAAATTGGACAGGTGGAAGACACCGGCATGCTAACGGTGGTTGCCATGATGTTCATGGTGTCGTTTGGCGTAAAAGCGGCGGCGTTCCCGCTGTTTTTCTGGCTGCCAGCGTCTTACCACACACCCCAGGTAGCGGTTTCAGCGCTGTTTGCCGGCCTGCTCACCAAGGTGGGGGTGTATGCCCTGTTCCGGATGTTCACCCTCGTTTTCACCCAGGATGTCGAGTACACCCACAACATCCTGCTGTGGGCGGCCACCCTGACCATGCTGACCGGTGTTCTGGGCGCGGCAGCGCAGTTCGAATTCCGGCGCATCCTGTCGTTCCACATCGTCAGCCAGATTGGCTACATGATGCTGGGCCTGGCCTTGTTCACCCCGCTGGCCATCATCGGCGGTGTGTTCTACATCATGCACCACATCATCGTGAAGACGAACCTGTTCCTGGTCAGCGGCTTTACCTATCGCCTGCTGGGCAGCTATGAACTGAAAGACCTGGGCGGTGTTTACAAGTACCGCCCGCTGCTAGCGGTGCTGTTCCTGATCCCGGCCCTCTCTCTGGCGGGCATTCCACCGCTGTCAGGTTTCTTTGCCAAGTTTGTGGTGATTCGCGCCGCACTGGAGGCAGAAGCCTACCTCGTCACCTTTGTGGCCCTGCTGGTTGGCCTGTTGACGCTCTACTCAATGATCAAGATCTGGGCAGAGGTGTTCTGGAAGAAGGTACCAGACCACGTCAGGAATACCGAAGAGCTCAAGGGCAAGCTGAACGAAAAACACGCCTGGGCCTACTATCTGCCAATGGTTGGCCTGGCCATCTGCACCCTGATTATCGGCCTGTATGGCCAGCCAATCTA
The DNA here is from genome assembly GCF_048595985.1 of Marinobacter sp. GH_1. NCBI lineage: Bacteria > Pseudomonadati > Pseudomonadota > Gammaproteobacteria > Pseudomonadales > Marinobacteraceae > Marinobacter > Marinobacter sp. GH_1. The sequence continues at coordinate 3,086,212 of NZ_CP184460.1, forward strand.
TGAGCTGGCAGAGATGTCTGCCGAGCAGCTGATGAACCCGCAGCTCTACATCGAAGCGGTGTTGGGAGGTGATCAGCCATGATCGGATTTTTCTGGAACGTTTGCCTGGCACTGGCCTGGGTAGCCCTGAGCGGTTCGTTCACCGCCTGGAATCTGTTTGCGGGCCTGTTCTTCGGTTACCTGGCGTTGATGGTGCTGCAGAAGCATGTTCCCGCGCTGAAGGGTTATTCCCGGCGACTACCGAGACTGATTTCCTTTTCCCTGTTTTTCATCAAGGAGCTGGTCAAGGCCAACTTCCGGGTGGCGTACGACGTAGCCACCCCCGTCTGGTACATGAAGCCCGGCGTTATTGCCTTTGAGATGGAAGCACACACCGACGCGGAAATCATGTTCCTGAGCAGTTTTATCTCGCTGACCCCCGGCACCCTGAGCCTGGACGTCTCCGATGATCGGCGAGTGCTCTATATTCACGCCATGTTCCTGCAGGATGAGGAGCAGTTGCGCAAGGATCTCAAGGAACTTGAGTTCCGGATTCTCAAGATCATGCGCTGAGGAGCCCAAACGTGCTGGATGTTGTTATCAATATTGTCTATTTCATGCTGTCGGTGGCCCTTCTGTTCGGGTTTATCCGGTTGATTAAAGGGCCATCATTGCCCGACAGGGTGGTTTCTCTGGAACTGATCGCCTCTATCGTGGTCGGTTACGTAGGGGTGCACGCCATCGATACCGGCGTGCCCAGCCTTCTGGATGTTGCCATTGTTATTGCCCTGACAGCGTTCCTGACGGCCGTTGGTTTTGCCCGGTTCCTGGAGCGAGGAGGACCCAAAAGTGAGTGAACTGATAGTTGCCATATTGCTCCTGACGGGTGCCAGCTTCATGATTCTGGCTTCTGTGGGCATCCTCCGGCTTCCGGACCTGCCCACCCGAATGCACGCGTCGACAAAGGCCGGTGCCATGGGTGCCATGATGACCATGGCCGGTGTGGCGGTGTATTTCGCGGATGTGGTGGTGTTTACACGGGCGTTCGCGATTGTGATTTTTATCCTGATCACCGCGCCGATTGCCGCCCATGTGATTGGCCGGGCAGGCTACTTCCTGGGCACACCACTTTGGGAAGGCACAGTGAAGGATGAACTCAAAGATAACTACGACGACAAAACCCACAAGCTGTACAGCGGCTTTGAACCCGCTCCGGAAAGCGTGATCCCGCCCAAGCACGAAAAGCGCAGCGAGGATGACGAAGACTGAACAAACAAGAACAGCCATCCAACAAGACGTCGAAGAGGTGTAGACCATGGCACAAACCCGCATTCTCCCCGCGGCCGACAACGCTTATCAGTACCCCCTTCTGATCAAACGGCTTCTGCTGTCTGGCCCCCGCTATAACCCGGACCAGGAAATCGTTTACGCCAACCGCAGCAAGTACACCTATACCGACCTGGTAGAGCGCATCCACAAACTCGCCAACGCCCTGACAGACGCGGGCGTAAAGCCCGGCGACACCGTTGCCGTCATGGACTGGGATACCCCACGGTACCTGGAATGTTTCTTCGCGATTCCGATGATCGGTGCCATTCTGCACACGGTTAATGTGCGCCTGTCACCGGAACAGATTGTTTACACCATGAACCACGCGGAAGACGATGTGGTGCTGGTACATGACGACTTTATGCCGATCATCGAAGGCGTCAAAGACGAAATCAAAACCGTCAAAACCTGGATTCAACTGACCGACAGTGACGGTGCCAAAGCAACGTCTGTCGATACCCACGGCGAATACGAGGCCTTGCTGGCCAAAGCCGACAATCAGTTCGATTTCCCGGACTTTGACGAAAACAGCGTGGCCACCACGTTCTACACCACGGGCACCACCGGCAACCCCAAAGGCGTGTATTTCAGCCACCGGCAGTTGGTACTGCACACACTGGCCATGACCGGCACCATCGCTCACTTCGATGAAATGCCGCTGCTGCGTTCATCCTCCGTGTATATGCCGGTCACCCCCATGTTCCATGTTCACGCCTGGGGTGTGCCCTACGCAGCCACGATGATGGGCATCAAGCAGGTTTACCCGGGCCGCTACGAGCCAGAACTGTTGGTTGACCTGCTGAAAACGCACAAAGTGTCTTTCTCGCACTGCGTGCCCACCATTATGCAGATGATGATGGCCACCGAGTCCATCAAAACGGCCGACCTCAGCAACTGGCATGTACTCATTGGCGGCAGCGCCCTGACCAAAGGCCTGTGTGACGCTGGCGCCAGACTGGGCATCAAGATGTTCACCGGCTACGGCATGTCGGAAACCTGCCCGCTGCTGAGCGCCACCCACATGAAGCCGGAAGATCTGGAGCTACCGCTTGAGCAGCAAACGGCTATCCGGGTGAAAACCGGCATTGCCGTACCGTTGGTTGACCTGGATATTGTCGACCCTGATGGCAACCCGGTTGCCCACGATGGCGAAGCCAAGGGCGAAGTGGTTGCCCGGGCACCGTGGCTGACCCAGAGCTATTTCAAGCAGGCTGACAAGGGCGAGGAACTCTGGGAAGGCGGCTGGTTGCACACCGGTGACGTGGCGAGTATGGAGCCAGACAACACGCTGACCATCAAGGATCGCATCAAGGATGTCATCAAGACCGGTGGCGAGTGGCTTTCCTCGCTGGACCTTGAGAACCTGATCAGCCAGCACCCGGCCGTTGCGGGTGCCGCTGTGGTTGGCGTGCCCGATGAGAAATGGGGCGAGCGGCCGCATGCCCTGGTGACACTCAAACCCGGTGAGCAGGCCGGCGTCGAGGACATCCAGAGCCACCTGAAACAGTTCGTGGAGAGCGGCGAGATCAACAAATGGGCAATCCCGGAGCAAATTGATTTCGTGGAGGATATCCCCAAGACCAGTGTTGGCAAAATCAACAAGAAGTTGATTCGAGACCAGCTCAAGGACTGACCACCTCCGATCTAAAAAAGCCGGCCACTGCCATGCAGTCGCCGGCTCTTTTGTGCCCGGAGATCAGAGCCCGGAGAACGTGAAGTCAACCTCGGGTTTACGCCCTGCCACAACGTCTGCCAATGCCGCTGCGGAACCACAGGAGTGAGTCCAGCCCAGGGTGCCATGGCCCGTGTTCAGGTACAGGTTGGCAAAATGGCTTTTCCCGATATAGGGCACGTTCGAAGGCGTTGCTGGCCGCAGGCCAGTCCAGAACTCGGACTTGTCCCAGTATGCGGCTTCCGGCATCAGTTCCGCTGATCTTCGCACGATAGCCCGGCACCGAGTGTAGTTCAGATCCCGGGTATAGCCATTGAGTTCAGCCGTACCAGCCACCCGTATCCTGTCCCCCAGTCGCGAATAGACCAGTTTGTACTCGTCATCGGTCAAACTGACATTGAACGCCGCGTCCGGGTTCTTGACCGGCACGGTGATTGAGTAGCCCTTGGCGGGGTAAATGTTCAGGAATAGCCCCAGTTTGCGGGCCAGGATGGCACTGAAGCTGCCGAGACTCAGCACATAGCTGTCCGCGCGAAGGATCTGGTGTTTGCCTTCGTTAACGACCTGCACGCCCAGAATACGGTCACCGGCGCGATCAAAATCCAACACCTCGGTCCCGTACACAAACGTTACGCCGGCCTCCTCACAACGCTTTGCCAACGCCTGGGTGAAGGCCCGGGCATCACCACTTTCATCATCGGCAGTGTATGTGGCTCCGGCAATTCGATGGCGCACTGGCTGTAATGCTGGTTCAATCTGCACCGCCTGCTCCGCATCGATCACCTGTCGGTCACAGCCAAGCTCACGCATGATCCGGGCTGGCTCCATGGCCGCATCAAACTCTGCAGGGTTGGTGTAGAAATGAAGGATACCTTTCTCGAGGTGGTCGTATTCGATACCCACATCTCTGCGCAGTGCCTGCAGGCAGTCCCGGCTATAGGTGCCCAAATTAACCATCTGGCGAATGTTATGGGCTGCCTTGGCTGAGGTGCACTGGGTCAGGAAAGACAAGGCCCAGCGCCATTGGTAGGGATCCAGTCGGGGGCGGAATAACAGAGGCGCATCCGGCTGAAACAGCCACTTCAGTACCTTGACAGGCGCCGAGGGATTGGCCCAGGGTTCGGCATGAGACACAGAAATCTGGCCACCGTTGGCATAACTGGTTTCCAGGCCTGACTGGCTCTGGCGGTCGACTACCGTTACCTGATGGCCCTGCTGGTGCAGATACCAGGCCGAGGTAACTCCTACGACACCGGCCCCTAGAACCAGTACATGCATGCGCGCCTCCTCTGAATCGTTGTCTGTAGTGAAACCTCAGCCTCCGGATTTTTTTACCGTCCATCCTTTCTGCTGAAGCAAGGGCACGAGAATATCCCGTTGGTCTCCCTGAATTTCCACCACACCGTCCTTCACTGTACCACCTGTGCCGCATTTGGCTTTTAGCACTTTGGCGTAGGCCTTCAGGTCTTTGTCATCCATCGGGATACCAGTGATCAGGGTGACCCCCTTACCTTTTCGCCCTTTGGTTTCCCGGCTGACCCGAACAACGCCGTCACCCGACGGCCGTTCCGGCTGCCCGCAGGTACAATCAGCGACCGGGTTCCGACACTCCGGGCACATGCGCCCCTGCTCTGTGGAGAAAACCAGGCCGCCTTCCAGCTTTTTCATTCCCATACACCAGCCTCTGCCTGTTGATCAGTTCAGGCCGGGAGGGTATTTGGAAAACATTTCCGAGACAACCTCGTCAATCAACTTGCGCCGGGTTTCCGGTGACTGGTTTTCGTTCAGGTAACGGCGGCTCGCAGCACGCCAAACCACCTCTGAGGAACGTCTATCAGCCAGTTCGACAACCAGCTTGCCCTCGGTGATTTCCCGAACCGGTGGCGGAGCCGATACGCCCCAGCCAAAGTTGCCTCTTCCGAAACCGAAGCCAAGCCCTACACCCACTTGCTCCAGGCGCTCTTCCGGAACGATCTGCCAGGTAACCAGCAGGTCAGCCTCCGTATCAGGAACCCGCTTCATTGCTTTGCGGGTCATTTCGCGCTCTATCGCGGCACGAACCCGACTGTCATCCAGCGACGTGAAGCCGGAATCCTGTTGTCCCGGTGCATATGCCCAACTGGTGAAGTTTCCGAACACTGTCGCCGAGTTGTAGTCGGTAACCACGTTGCTGGCGCAGCCGGTGATAAATGCGGCCATCACCGCTATGATAAACATTCGCATGGTCTTCTCCTGCGTTAAACACTCATATGGTCCAGTATACGCCCGACCGGGCACTTTCAGTTTGCCACCCGGTTCAGGTTTCCAAACGGTAATCCAGCTTTTGCGCATCGCAGAACGCAGCGAACTCTGTCGCACGGGCTTCAGGTACCGACACCAGCGCATTGACCCGGTTACTGTACTGAATCGATTCAATGTGGCCTTCATGGCCTTCACACCAGTGCCGAAGTGGCTGTTCGTCTGCAAAACCCAGAACCACCTCTGCCTGCACCCGGATCTGCTGTATGGTCCGGCCCACCTCCGATAACACGCTCTCTGCCGCGCCGGCGTAGGCGCGAACCAAACCGCCCGCACCCAGCTTGATGCCCCCGAAGTAGCGGACAACGATCACCAGTACGTCCCCCATGTCCTTGTGCTGGACCACGTTCAGGATGGGCTTGCCGGCAGTACCAGAGGGTTCGCCATCGTCATTCATGGCGGCTTCGGCCGCCGAACCGGGCCGGCCAATCTGGTAGGCCCAGCACACATGACGGGCGTCCGGGTAGTCCCGGTGGGCACGGGCAACGTGTTCCCTGACCTCATCACGGGAGCTTACCGGATACACCCGGGCGATGAAGCGGCTCTTCTTCACTTCCGTTTCTCGCTCAAGGTATCCTGAGGGTACAGGGTAATCTTTACTCATGGAGCAACCTATGACCTCCGAAGATAACGATCAAAACAGTCCTGGCACCGCTGCCCCGGCAAAAATACGCAAGGCGGCCTGCGGCATTCGCTTTGATGAGGACGAGCTGCTAGAAGGCATCGACTTCTCAGCCGCTGAACGCCTTAAACCCGAAGGTGAGCCAAAACCTGCCAAAAGGCAGTCAACCACCGATAAAAACGGGTAGCCGGATGGTCACCTGCAGGCCACCCTCGGAACGGTTCCGGGCCGAGATTGCGCCATCGTGAGCGTTGACAATGTCCCGGGCAATGGCCAGCCCCAATCCCCACCCCTTACCGCCCCGGGATTTATCAGCCCGGAAAAACGGCTCGAACAACTGTTGCAATAACTCGTCTGGTGCGCCGGGGCCATCATCGGCAATATCCAGCTGTATGCTGCCATCCACCAACGCTAATGATGCGTGCACGGATTTCCCCGGTGGCGTGTGGTCCAGCGCATTCTGTAATACGTTATCCAAAGCTCGCTGCAATAACCCCGAATCCCCAAGCACCGACACCGCTCTGGTGTCGTCAGCTGCGGTGAGTTTACAGTCCACCCCACGGTGTTCGGCGTAATCGGCCGCATCCCGCAGCACCCGGTTCATCAGCGCCAGAGGTTTCACCGGCTCACGTTCCATCGAGCCACCGTTCTCGGACACCCGGTAAAGGGTCAGAATTTGTCCGGTCATGGTTTCCAGCCGCTCGTTCTGGCGCAGGATGCTGTCCATGAGTGCGGGGTCGGCACCGCCGTCACTGGCAAGTTCAATGGCAACCCTCTGTCGCGCCAGCGGCGTTCTCAGGTCATGGGAAATATCACGCAGCAGGTGGTTCTGGCGTTCCAGTAACTGACACAGCCGATCGGTCATGGCGTTAAAAGCACTGGCCAGCTGACCGACTTCGTCCCGGCGGCGGGCAATCCGGTTTGGAACCCGCAACTGGGTGTCGCCATCCGCGATTGCCTTTGCCGTCGACTCCATGTGGCGCAAAGGCCTGGAAACGAATCGGGCAATCCACCAACAAGCCAGAGAGATCAGCACAAAAGCCAGTCCAAGCTCGACAAAGCGGAAGAATTTAGGGTCTAGCCAGCCATCACTGCCCATACGCGGCCAGGCAACCAGTTGATAGCCTTCGTCCAGAGTGATGACCGCAGGCTTGTTGGGATACCAGCCCGACTGGATGCGTTCCCGAATCTGGCGTGGCAACCGGTGATGTCCCTCTTCTTTTTCGATCAGCATCAGGTGCAGGTCAAGGCGTTCGCCTTCGGCTCTCAGAAAACGCCACATCGCCCCGCGATCTTCTCCCAAGCGCAGGGCCAGGGCTTCCCGGGCCAGCTCATGCAATCCTACCTGGCGCTCAATGGCCTGGCGTTCCCGGTCCAGCAGATACCGGGTTGCGAGATTGCTGGCCACCACGGTAACCGCCATGGCGAGCCAGATTGACAGGAAAATACGCCAGAACAAGGGGAACATAAAGCGCTTCATACAGCAGGCACCCGGTAGCTGTAACCCAGGCCTCGTATGGTTTCGATTCGAGGAGGATCATCATTGCCGAGCTTCTTGCGCAGGTTGCTGATGTGCATGTCCAGAGTACGATCGTAGGCTTCCAGCCTGCGGCCAAGGGCCCACTGCATCAGGTCGGTTTTGCGCACCACACTGCCGGCGTGGGCCAGCAACACCTGAAGCACCTCGTATTCGGTCGCTGTCAGTTCCAGGGGCGCATCATCCTGATATATTCGCCGTTGGCCGGGCTCCACCCGCAGGTCCCCGTAGGTGCGGTTGGCGTCCACATCGGATTTCTGGTCCCAGGCGATGCGGCGAAGCAGCGCCTGCAGGCGGGCAACCAGCTCGCGGGGATTGCAGGGTTTCGGGATGTAATCATCGGCGCCCACCTCAAAACCGACAATACGGTCGGTCTCGTCGCCCCGGGCGGTCAGCAGAATCACCGGCAGGTGGGTTTGCCCACGAAGTTCGCGCAGCACATCCAGGCCATTGATGTCTGGCAACATGATATCCAGAACCACAATATCGCAATCCTGCCCCAACGCCAGGGCCAGGCCATCCCGGCCATTGGCCGCTTCCCGTACCGTGAATCCCTGATTGGTCAGGTATCTGGCCAGCAGTTCTCTCAGCTCGTCATCGTCTTCGATCAACAATACCCGGTTCTGCATGCTGCTCTCTCGTCTGTTATACGGCCACAGTCTAGCACGGCCGCCAGAGGGTTCTGATCTACCACGTTTTTTCTTTACCGAACCTTTACAACGCCCTGACACCATCTGACTTGGCACGGCGTACCATGGCAGTCATCCGATAACGCCTGACAGGCACAACCGAACCCTAGAGGTAATCGTTATGAAAGCTAAATCATCTCTGCTAACCGCTGGTGTACTGATGGCCACACTGTTTGCCGCCAGCCCCATAGCCATGGCGGAACATCACGGCAACAAGCACAAAGCCGGAAAATGGGATAAACAAGAAATGTGTGAAAACTTCCGCGAGGGCAAAGGCCCATTCAGTGAAGAAATGCGGGAGAAGTACCAGGAAAAGCGAGAAATGCGCCAGCAAAAGATGCAGGAGCACCGAGCAGACATGGCCGACCGCCTGAAACTGAACGAAGAACAGCGGCAGATCTGGGACGAAATCCACCAGGAACGCCAGGAAAAGCATCAGAATCGCCGTGGTAACTGGCAGGAAAAAATGGAAAAGCACTGCGCCAACACCGAGGAGTGATCACCAGCGGGGTTCTGTCGTATGGTATAGGGTCACCTAAACAAGCTTGATCCGCCCCCATGACCGAACCCGCTGTTCCTGAAATCACACTAAGCACCTGCGCCAGCATTGCCGATATCCCGGAGCGGGACTGGCAACGGCTGGCCGGGTGCGACAACCCCTTCCTGCGCCATGAATTCTTTCAGGCACTGGAACGCTCAGGCTGCACCCGCACCGAAACCGGCTGGACACCCAGCCATCTGGTATTTCGCGTTGACGGTAAAATTTGCGGTCTCGCCCCGGCTTACCTGAAAAGCCACTCCATGGGCGAATATGTTTTTGACTTCAGTTGGGCGGAAGCCTACCAACGCTACAACCTGCCCTATTACCCCAAACTCCTGATCGCCGTGCCGTTCACCCCCTCCCAGGGCCCCCGATTCTTGTTGGAGGAAGGCTTCCGCGGGCAGCTCACGCCGGCACTGCTCGACTCGCTTCTGACCGACCTGACCGAACAACTTGGCGCGCATTCCTGGCACCTGCTGTTCCCGGACACCGCAGACCAGGCTCTGTTACAGCATGAGGACGAACTGCACCGCATCGGATGCCAGTTTCATTGGCACAACCACGGCTATGAAGGATTTGACGATTTCCTCGCGGCGCTCACCTCCCGCAAGCGTAAATCCATTCGCAAAGAACGCCGGCAAGTGGCCGAGCAGGGCATCCACTTCCAGCATTTTCACGGGCGGGATATTTCAGATCAGGTACTGTCGGCCTTCTACGTGTTCTACCAGGCCACCTACCTCAAGCGCGGCCGCCCACCCTACCTGAACAAGCTGTTCTTCGAGCAATTGCGGGAGACCATGCCAGAACACCTGCACCTGATCATGGCGGTTCGCGAAGGCCAGCTGATTGCCGGCGCCCTGTTCCTGGCCAGCGACACCACCCTGTATGGCCGTTACTGGGGCTGCCTGGAAGAATACAACCACCTGCATTTCGAAACCTGCTACTACCAGGGCATTGAACTCGCCCTGACACTCGGGCTCCAGCACTTCGATGCGGGCGCACAGGGAGAACACAAACTGGTGCGGGGCTTTGAACCCATCATTACTCATTCCTGGCACGGCATCCTGCACCCGGGGTTTCGAAAGGCTATCCAAAGCTTCACACACGAAGAAGCAGAGCATGTGATAAGTTACTTTAACGACGCTCAATCCGCCCTGCCATTCCGACAGCAGGAGCCGGATTAGCCTCTATACTGTAACCTCAGTACGGGAATTCGACGGAGGTCGAACGCCATGGACACTGGCCAACTGGGCACTTTTCTCTCATCAGATCATCTGCCGTTACTGCTCTCGGCTGCAGCCATACTGCTTGCCTTGGGCTCCATCCTGTTTACCGCCAGCGCCCGGCGTCGGCACCGGGAGGAGTTAACAACCCTGCGTGAGCGGGCCGACACCCTCTGGCGGGAGGTCGACGAGTTTCGGGTAGCGCAGTTCAACCGCACGGGCGAGTCCGGTTCATCACCACACATGTCCTCTTTGTTTGACGAAGCCCGGTACCGCACTGAAAAAGAAGCCTATGACAAACTCTGGCCACAGGTGTGGCACCTGTACGAGCGCCTGGGCATGTTCCTCAGGGCCGTTGAAGCCGGTGAGGCATCGGGGGAATTGAGGCTGGAAGCCCGCCATGCGGCCCTCGAAGCCCGGAATCTTCTGAACAGAAATCGCCCATTCTGCAGCGACGTGGTCGACGGGCTCGCCACCCGACTGATTGATACCGAAATCAAGGCACACCTGGCAGCCTGCCAGCATCTTGACCTGCTGAAAGATGTCTCCAACACCTCGTCCAGCCATGACCGACGGGTGTTGCAGGACAAATGCCACAGCCTGCACGAAGGCGATGCTCGGGACCTGATCAACCAGCTCGCATCAACCATCCGCGAAAGAAGTATCCGTAACTCATAGAGTGCGACCCGGGTTATATTGCTTTGACCAAGGGTGATCCGGAACTTATTTGCCCGGGTACAGTCTGTGAAACCTCCCCATGACGGACACGCCAATGACACGACTATTGAAGTACTCCGGCTGGTTTCTGGGCGCACTGCTGTTGCTGTTCTCCGGCCCCCTGCTGCTGGCAGCCACCGGCACCCAACCAGAACGAAATGCCTGGCAAACCGCCAGCCGTGACAGCGCTGGTATAGCACCAGCGGCGGCAGACACTCACGAGGCTATCGTTCAGGTATACGGCGCCCGGGCCTGGAGCTGGCGCGGCTATTTCGCGGTACACACCTGGGTGGCCACCAAAGAGGAAGGCGCCGATCACTACAAGGTGCATGAGGTCATTGGCTGGCGCCAGCACGTAGTCAGCTCCCGCCCGGACGATCCAGACCGCCACTGGTTCGGCGCCCGGCCAGAGTTGTATGCCGATATCCGGGGCGATGAAGCCAAGGCACTGATTCCCGACATCTACGAGGCGGTGCAGTCATACCCGTATATTAACGAATACGAGGCCTGGCCCGGCCCCAACAGCAACACCTTCGTGGCCTGGGTTATCCGGGAAACACCGGGGTTGAACGTGGCGTTACCCAATCATGCCATCGGCAAGGACTATCTGGGCAGCCGTGTGGGGGCAACAACACCCGGTGGTGCCGGTTACCAGCTTTCGCTGGGAGGCTATGTTGGTGTTCTGGCGGGCGTCCGGGAGGGTGTAGAACTGAATATTCTGGGATTGTCGCTGGGTGTTAATCCCTTGGCGCTGGGGATCAAGTTACCTGGGATTGGTGAGCTGGCATTGAGAAACCCCAATCCTATGCCAAACGCAGCTCCCTGAGTTTGAACACGGTCGGGGAGCGGGTAAGCCTCCCCGACTAAAGCAGACCACGCCGAAGTTTGAAAGAGCTGGTCGGGTGGACCTTCCCAAAAATGTGCGGAGCCAGGGATGGCGGAGCCAAGCGTACACGGACGTATTCACAGCGTTTTTTGGGAAGGTCCACCCGACCGGCTCTAACTCCCAAGCTCAAAGTCAGAGCCTGGCAAACTCCAAATACCGACTGGCCGCCTGTTTTTTCTCGTCCTGAGAATTCAGCAATTCCAGGCGCAACCGGTCGATCACCTTCAGGTAATCATCCAGCGGGGACTTTTTCTTGCCCTGCGATTGAGAAGCCTCGATAAAGTCCTGCTGCTTCTTGCGAATTTCGTTCAGCTTCTCCAGTGCATTCTGGATTGCCTCGATACGGGCGCTTACCGGCCCGTTACCATTAGAGTTTCCGTTTCCGTTGCCATTGGCAGCTTCGTTGCCACCGCGTACACCAAGGAAGGTGTTCTCTGCCGGCGCAGATTCGGTGTTCTGCTCCGCCAGATCCAGTTCCTCCAGGGTACGCACCTCACCACCTGTGGTCAGGTAAATGCCAGAAGCCTTGATCTGGCCCAGGGGAACGCCCTGCGGGTTGGTGAGAGTAAACTGATCCTCAACGCTGCCAACGTAGAGAGCCTGAACGCCCACTGCCTCCAATGACCGCAAGGCCTGGCCGCCATCGGCGGTTTGCACCCACACCGACAGGGATTCGAACACTTCGTCGTTGGCGTCAATCCAGCGGTTGCCGTCGTCGTCATACTTGGCGAGTTCGCTGAAACCGGAACCGGTTTGGGGACCAAACAGCTCGGAGCCGTCGTCTACCTTGCCGTTGCCATTGCGGTCAAACACCAGGTAACCGCTGCCAGCACCCAGGCTGGCAAACTGGCTGGTCTGGCCGTCGCCGTTCATGTCAAATTCGAACAACGTGTCGGTCAACCGCGCGGTGGAAGCGCCGAAGTTGATCACCAGCGGGTCAGTCAGCGGGCGTTCCTGAATCTGGATCAGTTCGGAGTATTCGTAGGTGCGTGACTGTGATTGTCGAAGTGATAGGGTAAAGTCAATGGTTTCGCCGTTTTGCAGGGTGATGCTGCCGGTGGATGCAAAGCTACGACTCTCGCTTTCCGAGTAGAACATATAGCGGCCGGCAGTCACCGACAGGCTGCCCTGGGATTCCCCCACGGCCTCTCCGCCCAGAGCCGCCCGGCTGACGGTCAATGCCTGCTGGCCGAGCAGGAACAGGTCGGCGGATTTTTCGATCAGCTCGGCACTGGTAAACGAGGCCGTGCGATTATCCCCACTCACCTGGCTGGCACTGCTGAACGCCAGCTGTTCCTGGCTGCTATAACGGTAGGCCGCCTGTCGGAACAAAGACAACTCAGTGGCGCCGGCCTGCAATCCCTGTTGGGGCAAACCCGCGTTCTGCTGGGTAATGCGCAACTGGCTACTGTCCATAGCCTGCACCTGGCGGGTGCTGTTCTGAAACAGGGAAATCTGACTGGATGAAATCATGGTGTTCGTGCCTCAACTGACCTGTCAGGGTATCGGCACATCACCGGAAAACTTGAGCAGTTTTTAACCAGCCAGAATCAGAGACTTAGTTGAGATACCGCACCAACGCGGCAGCCAGGAGGCCCAGAGTGATGGCCGGCAGGGGTTTGCGGATGGCCAGCATGGCAACGCCGGTGGTCACCAGCGCAGCCAGGGCTCCCAGATCGCCAGTCACCGCCATGGGCACAATAATGGCAATCAGCACCGAGCTCGCCATGGTGTTGATGAAACTCTCAACCCGCGGGCTGATGCGCAGGAACGACATGATGAACACCCCGCCGAAGCGGGTTACGAGGGTCACCACTGCCATGATGGCGATCAACGCCAGAACACCCAGGGTTGTGGTTTCAATCGCCATGCCGGACCTCCAGGTTATCTTCCCGGCTCTGGGCTCCGGGTTCCAGCCAGAACAGTCCGATCACACCGCCAGCCAGTGCACCCACCACAACGTGCATATTGGGCGGCAGCCATTTCCACGCCGCCAGCGAAGCAGCACCTGCCACCAGCCAGGCCACGAGAATACGCGGCGATTTCTTGCCACCGAGGGCCATGGCCAACAGAAAGCAGCCCAGTACCATATCCAGGCCCAGTGCTCTGGGGTTCTGTAGCAGGCCACCGAAGTACACACCCAACCCGGTACCGATCATCCAGGCCAGCCAAAGCACCAGCCCACCACCCAGGATCACCTCAAGATTGCGCCGCCCACTCTGATACTCCTGCGCCGAGACCGCCCAGTTGGCGTCTGTCAGCAACAGCAATAGTCCGTAGCGCTTGCCCGGCGAGACGTCTTTGAGCATGGGGTACAAAGAAGCGCCCATCAGCAGGTGCCGGGAGTTGATGGCAAACACCACGGCAATCATTGGCAGCACCGAGACTTCGGTGCCCCACATGTCCACCGCGGCGAACTGGGACGCACCGGCGAACACGGTGGTGCTCATCAGGATGGATTCAAGGGGCGACAAGCCCTTCTGGATGGCCGCCAGGCCAAAGGCAGCACCAAACGCCACCACGAACAATGAGATGGGAAGTAAACGAAAAAACTCAGCTCGCACCCTGTGCGGCTGAAATTGGTAAGGATATAAACTGGCAGACATTACGAGAAACTAAGCCGGAACCGCCAAAACGCGAATAGGTAATAACCGCTAGCCCGGAATTATTTTTCCTATTTTGCTCAATCAGTTATATGAACAAATCACACTTTTGCGAACTCGGTCGCCCCGCCCTTGTTGACGTGAACGTAAACTTATTCTAGTTTGTTTTCGTCCAGCCCCAAAAGGGCAACCCGGCCAATCCACCGGGCAGGACTGATGAAATCGAACATCCGGCCAAAAGCCGGGATTACAAAAACAAGACAAACCTACCGCCGCGATCCGGCCAGGTGGGAGAGGATTTCAACATGTCTGATCTTTTACGCTCCCCAAAGGGGCTGCGTCCCGTCAGCCTTGACGATGTCTGGGAAAAAGATGCCGGTTCGGTCTACATGAACGGCAGCCAGGCCCTGGCGAGACTTCCCCTGCTCCAAGCCCAACTCGACCGCAAGAACAACCTGAACACCGCAGGCTTTATCTCTGGCTATCGCGGATCTCCCCTTGGCGGTTTTGACAAGGTTCTGTGGAAAGCCCGGGACCACCTCAAAGAAAACAACATCCATTTTTTACCCGGGGTGAATGAAGACCTTGGCGCCACCGCTGTCTGGGGCAGCCAGCAGGTCAACATCTTTGAAGGTGCCCGTTACGACGGCGTGTTTGCCCTCTGGTATGGCAAAGGCCCGGGTGTGGACCGCACCGGTGATGTGTTCAAGCACGCTAACGCGGCGGGCACCTCCCGATTTGGTGGGGTACTGGCCGTCGCTGGCGACGACCATGCCTGCAAATCTTCCACCCTGCCCCATCAAAGTGATTATGCGTTTCTGGATGCGGGTATGCCGGTGCTCAACCCCGCCGGCATTCAGGACATTCTGGATCTGGGCCTCTACGGCTGGGCCATGTCGCGGTTTAGCGGCTGCTGGATTGGCTTCAAAGCCCTGGCCGAAAACATGGATTCGTCCATTTCTGCCAACCTGGATCTCAGCCGGATCAACATCCGCATTCCCACACAGTTTCCCATGCCGGAAGGTGGCCTGAACTCCCGCTGGCCAGACAAACCCATGGCGCAGGAGGAACGACTGCACCGCCATAAGCTGGAAGCCGCCAAGGCCTTTTGCCGGGCCAACCGCCTGGACCGCACGGTGCTTTCGGTTGAACGGCCCCGACTGGGCATCGTCACCACCGGCAAAGCCTACCTGGATGTGATCCAGGCGCTGGCGGACCTCGGCCTGGGCGATGAGGAACGTGAAGCCATCGGGCTGGCCGTGTACAAGGTCGCCATGCCCTGGCCCCTGGAACCCGAGGGTATTTTTGAGTTTGCCTCAGGGCTGGAGGAAATTCTGGTAGTCGAGGAAAAACGGGGATTGATTGAAGAACAGATCAAGACCCAGCTTTACACCTGGCAGGATGGCCGACGCCCCAACGTCATCGGCAAGCGGGACGACCAGGGTAACGACCTGCTACCGACCATCGCTGAACTGACACCGGCCATGGTGGCAAGGGCCATCGCCTCCCGCCTGGATGGCCGTTATTGCAACGACAAACTGCAACAGCGTCTCGGTTTCCTGACCGAGAAAGAAAACAGTCTGGCGCAACCCCGGGAGCGTCTGGAGCGGACCCCGCACTTCTGCTCTGGCTGCCCCCACAACACCTCTACCCAGGTACCGGAAGGCAGCCGTGCCCTCGGCGGCATTGGCTGTCACTACATGGCGACCTGGATGGAACGGGGTACCGACACCTTCACGCAGATGGGTGGTGAAGGCGTCACCTGGCTTGGCCAGGCACCGTTTACCAACCAGAAACACGTGTTCCAGAACCTGGGCGACGGCACCTACTTTCACTCAGGCGTACTGGCCATTCGCGCGGCCATCGCCTCCGGTGCCAACATCACCTACAAGATTCTCTACAACGACGCCGTGGCCATGACCGGCGGCCAGCCGGTGGATGGCACCCTGACGGTGCAGCAGATCAGCCACCAGCTGTATGGTGAGGGCGTGCGACGTATCGCGGTGGTCAGCGACGATATCGACAAATACCCGTCGCGGGCCGATTTCGCGGACCGCACCACCTTCCATCACCGGGACGACCTGGACGCCCTGCAACGGGAAATGCGTGAGATCGAAGGCTGTTCGGTGATCATCTACGACCAGACCTGCGCGGCCGAAAAGCGCCGGCGCCGCAAGCGCGGCACCATGGAAGACCCAAACCAGCGCGTGATGATTCACTCGGACGTGTGCGAAGGCTGCGGTGATTGCGGTATCCAGTCCAACTGCCTGTCGATTCTGCCTAAAGACACAGACGCCGGGCGCAAACGCACCATTGACCAGTCCTCCTGCAACAAGGACTTCTCCTGCGTGCGCGGTTTCTGCCCGAGCTTTGTCACCGTCAAAGGCGGCAAACTGAAGAAACCAGCCGGCGTCAGCTCAGCCGTGGACTTCCCTGAGCTTCCGGAACCCACGCCGGTCACCGGCAATAATCCTTACGGTATTCTGCTGACCGGCGTCGGCGGCACCGGCGTGGTGACCGTCAGTGCCCTGCTGGGCATGGCAGCCCACCTTGAGGGCAAAGGCGTCTCAGTGCTGGACCAGGCTGGCCTGGCCCAGAAGTTCGGCGCTGTCGTCAGCCATATCCGCATCAGTGACCGGCAAGATAACATCCATGCCGTGCGGATTCCCGCCGGCGAGGCCGACCTGATGATTGCCTTTGATCTGATGGTCGCCGCCACCGACGATGCCCTGGCCAAACTGGATAATCGTTTCTCACGGGCGGTGGTCAATACCGAGCAGGCCATGCCCGCCGCCTTTACCCGAGACCCGGACATCCAGTTCCCCGGTGAATCCATGGAGCAGACCGTCAAGGAAGCCTGCCGGCCCGATGGCAGCTGGTTCCTCAATGCCGGCGACCTTGCCAAAGCTCTAATGGGTGACGGCATGGCGGTCAACCTGTTCACCGTCGGCTTCGCCTGGCAACAGGGGTTGCTGCCGCTCAGTGCCGCAGCCATAGAGCGGGCCATTGAGCTTAACAACGTGGCGGTCGACAAAAACAAACAGGCCTTTCTGTGGGGCCGCCGGGCTGCCCATGATCTGGAGCGGGTGATGGCCCTGGCGTTCCCGAAACCCAAAGGCACACCTGTGCAGGTAATGGAAACCACGGATCAACTGATCAAACGCAACATGGAACACCTGAGCGAGTACCAGAACACTGCCCTGGCCAAGCGTTATGAAAGGCTGGTGCGCCAGGCGGAACACACCATCTCCCAGAAACTTGGCCGGGACCCACTGCTGTTCCGGGCCATCGCCGACAACTACGCCAAGGTACTGGCCTACAAAGACGAGTACGAAGTGGCGCGACTGTTCAGCAATGGCAGCCTGCGCAAGCAGCTGGAGGAGCAGTTCGAGGGCGACATTGAGCTGGAATTCAATCTGGCACCGCCCCTGCTCAGCCGGAGCAAAAATGGCGAACGCCCGAAGAAACACACCTTTGGTCCCTGGATGGAAACCGTGTTCGCCTGGCTGGCGAAAGCCCGAAGCCTGCGAGGCACGCCCCTGGACCCTTTCGGATACACCGCGGACCGCCGCCTGGAGCGCAAGATCATCCGGGAATACGAGGCCGATGTGGCGTTCCTGCTCAAACACCTGAGCAAAGACCACGCCGATGCCGCGCGAAACCTGGCCAGCCTGCCCGCGAAGGTCCGCGGTTACGGCCCGGTCAAAGAAGCGGCCTATCATGCCACCCGAAAAGAACGGGCGCAGTACCGGGCTGAACTGAACCCCGGTGAACGGGCACACCAACAAATCGCCAACGCGGCGGTCTAAAACAAAAACAGCCGGCGCAGGCCCCACAAGGGTAGCGGCCGGCCACGGAACAGAGGTGAAACGCCATGAACGTATTCAGCCATCCGGAGTTCGATCACCACGAACACCTGTCTTTTGTCTGCGACGCCGAAACCGGCCTGAAGGGCATCATTGCCATCCACAATACGTCACGGGGTGCAGCACTCGGCGGTTGCCGAATGTTTCCCTACGCAAGCGATGAGGAAGCGTTGCGGGATGTGTTGCGACTGTCCCGGGGGATGACCTATAAATCGGCCCTGGCCAATCTCGACCTGGGCGGCGGCAAGTCGGTCATCATCGGCGACCCGCGAAAGCACAAGACCGAAGCCCTGCTCGAAGCCATGGGCAGGCACCTGGAAAGCCTCGGCGGCCAGTACATTGCCGCGGAAGACTCCGGCACCAGCGTGCCAGACCTGAAAGTGATGGGCCGCCATACCCGGCACGTGGCCGGCGTAACCACCCGCACCGGGTTTGACGGCCAGCCCAGCACGGGCGACCCCTCGCCGGTAACCGCCTACGGCACTTTTATTGGCCTTAAAGCAGCCGTAAAGCACAAGCTCGGCACGGATAATCTGACCGGCCTGAAGGTGGCCATCCAGGGCATTGGTAATGTTGGCTTCCGCCTGGCCCGCTACCTGAAAGAGGCCGGTGCAGAACTGTGGGTCACCGACATTCACGCCGATAACCTCAAGCGCGCAGTGGACGAGTTTGGTGCAACGCCCGTTGGCTCCGATGACATCCTGAGCCTGCCGGTGGATGTTGTAGCCCCCTGCGCCATGGGTGCAGTGCTGAACGACCAGAGCATTCCGGCCATCCGGGCGGCCATCGTTGCCGGCGCCGCGAACAATCTCCTGGACCGCCCGGAACATGATGCGGCCCTCAAACACCGGGGCATCCTCTACGCTCCGGATTTCGCCATCAACGCCGGCGGGATCATCGATGTATTCTACGAACGCACCGGAGGCTCACCCGAGCAAATCCGCGCCCACGTAGACACCATCGGTGACACCCTGTCGGAAATATTCCAGCGCTCTGATCGCACCGGGCTCCCCACCGGTGAGATCGCCAATGAACTGGCAGAAGAGCGCTTCCGAAAGCACGCCGCGGGTGCTGGGCTGGCGCCCAGGCGGCTGGCTTGCGCCGGTTGACCTGACACCGGTGCTTCCGCTTGGGAGCCGCAGGGTTCTGCGGCTCCCCTTTTAACCCCTGAAACAAAAACAACACCTTCGGGAGATCGCTATGTCTGTCACTTCATCCGGCTCCGCCACCTATTCGGATGCCCTTGAGGGCTCCAATGCAAAACGAGGGCTATGGTCCTCACGGTTCGCCTTTATTCTGGCTGCCACCGGCTCCGCCGTCGGGCTTGGCAATATCTGGAAATTCCCCTACGTTACCGGCGAAAATGGTGGCGGCGCCTTTGTACTGGTGTACCTGCTGTGCATCGCCGTTGTCGGCATTCCCATCATGATGGCCGAAGTCATGATCGGCCGCCGGGGTGGTCGCAGCCCGGTCAACAGCATCCGACTGATTACCGAACGGGACAGACTTAAACCAGCCTGGAAACTGGTAGGCGCCATCGGCGTCCTTGCTGGCTTTTTAATACTGTCGTTCTACTCGGTGATTGGTGGTTGGGCAATATCCTACGTGGGCACAACCGCCAGCGGGCAGCTGGCCGGGCAATCCGCCGAAGCTGTGGGAGCCATTTTCTCCGGCTTGCTAAGCAATCCGTCCACCCTGCTGCTCTGGCACACGGTGTTTATGGCCCTGGTGATGGTGGTCGTCGCCCGGGGTGTCCGCTCCGGCCTTGAGCGGGCCGTCAGTATCCTGATGCCAGCGCTGTTCGTATTGTTGCTGCTGGTGGTCGGCTACGCGATGACCACCGGCCACTTCGGCCAGGCCGCAGCGTTCCTGTTCCAGCCCGACTTTTCCAAACTCACCACCTCAGGCGTCCTGGTCGCCCTTGGCCATGCCTTCTTTACCCTGAGTTTGGGCATGGCGGTGATGATGGCCTATGGCTCTTATCTGCCGAAGAAAATCTCCATCGCCAAGACCTCCATCACGGTGTCAGTCATCGACACCGGCGTAGCACTGCTGGCAGGGCTGGCGATCTTTCCCATTGTCTTTGCCAACGGCCTCGAACCCGGTGCCGGCCCCGGCCTGATTTTCCAGACACTGCCCCTCGCGTTCGGCCAGATGCCCATGGGTACACTGTTCGGCACCCTGTTCTTCGTGTTGCTGATCTTCGCCGCCTGGACCTCCGGCATCTCCCTGCTGGAGCCCATCGTGGAATGGCTGGAAGAGCAGAAAGGCATGAACCGGACCATCAGCACCATCGCCGCAGGTGGCGTGTGCTGGGCCCTGGGCATTGCCTCCGTGCTATCACTGAACCTGTGGGCGGACGTTGCCCCGCTGGGCTTCATTCCCATGCTGGAGGGCAAAACCATCTTCGACCTGCTCGACTTCTTCACCGCCAACATCCTGTTACCGCTGGGTGGCCTGCTGGTCGCACTGTTTGCCGGCTGGGTGATGTCCCGCCAGGCCATGGAGAACGAACTGTCGTTGTCACCGACCATGTTCAACCTGTGGTTTATCACCGTGCGGTTTGTTACCCCGGTGGCCGTTGCCATCGTGTTTATCTACAACCTGATGTAACCCCTATTGCCCGGGCAATACACTGCCCGGGCTCTCCCATCCCGCCTGTTCCGGGCACCAACGTACCAATTGATAAGCATCTGTCCCTTTCTGACCGGACTTTTACGGCTCTTGGCGCGTAATGTGTGATTGTTAGACAAACACAATCGAGGCAGTCGCTATGTCAGCAGTCACAGCATCTTTTCCGGTACGCCGTCAGGACTTTGGTTTTGAGGATGTACCGCGCCACTGGGTCGACAGTGACCCGTTTATGACCCACCTGTTCAACGCCCTCTCCGCACTTTTCCCAGACGGTGAGCGCTTCTTCGTGGACAGTGTTCGGGCAGTACGTGACCAGATCAACGACCCTCAGTTGCAGAAGGACATCAGCGCCTTTATCGGGCAGGAGGCCATGCACGCGAAGGAGCATGGCCACTTCAACGAGGGTGCCATCAATCAGGGTTTCGATATCAAGAAACTGGAAGGCTGGACCCGAGGCTTCCTGTCCGCGAAAGACCTGCCGCTGCTCAACAACAAGCGGGTGCATCTGGCTGCTACCGTTGCCCTGGAGCACTTCACCGGCATCCTCTCAGCGCAGCTGCTGAAGCGCGAAGACCTGGTGAATGCCATCGACCCGTCCATGCGAACCCTGTGGGCCTGGCACTGTGTCGAAGAGAACGAACACAAAGCGGTGGCCTTCGACACCTATGAACAACTCTACGATAAAACCGTAGTGGACTACGCCATCCGCATGGGTGTCATGGCGTTGATCACAACGCTGATCATGGTAGCCATCCACTCGTTCATTTTTGAGCTGATGCGCGAAGACAAGCAGTTACTGAATCTGAAGTCCTGGGCCAAAGGTCTGAACCGTGTGTGGGGCCGCAAGGGCATGTTCACCGCGATCATTCCGGAGTACCTGGATTACTTCAAACCAGACTTCCACCCCTGGCAGCACGACACCGAGTTCCTGCTGCACAAATGGCGCAAGCAGCTGAACTTCTCCTGATGCCCGCGCCTGCTCGCCGGACTCAGTCCGGTTTTCGGGCAGGCAAGGCTTCCCCCTTCACAGACGTCGGTCTGGATATCCACCTGCAAAGAACTCAGCTGTCGGCAATGCGAAAGCCGACTTTCATCACAACCTGATAGTGGCCAACCTTGCCGTCAACGATGTGGCCGCGGGTTTCGGTCACTTCAAACCACTCCATGTTGCGGACGCTTTTTCCGCACTCCTGAAGCGCATTATCTATGGCGTCTTCAATGCCTTTCTTTGAAGAACCGACAATTTCCACCTTTTTATATACGTGGTGATCAGACATGAAAACCTCCTGAAAGCTGCTCCTTTTACTTGAGCCTAGAAGACCAGGGGGCTGTCAGCAAACCGGGGATCGTGGTTACCAGGGGTAGTGATTACCCCAACCTTGCACTGGCTGGGGCCTTGGAAAAAGCCGCTTAAGGTTTTCAGCCTGGTTTGCGGGCCACATAGACGGTGTTGAACGATTCGCGGTTCTGGAAGGGGTTGTAGAAGCTGACAACGTGGCAGGCTACGTCGGTAAACACTTCCCGCAGAGTCGCCATGAATTCATCGTCCTCACCTTCGTTGGACCACATGGCAAACACGCCACGGGGTTTGAGTTGCCGGGCCATGAGGCGGAGGTTGTTGGCGGTGTAGAAGCTGGCGCTGGAGTCGTGCAGCAGCGCTCTGGGCGAGTGGTCTATGTCGAGCAGAATGGCATCAAACTGTTTGCCTGGTGCTTCCGGGTCAAAGCCGCCGGTTTCGGGGTCGGCGATGGCGAGGTCGAAGAAGCTGCCGTGTATGTAGCGGTTGCGGGGGTCGGCATTGAGGTCTTTGCCAAGGGGCACTTTTTCTTGCTGATGCCAGCCGATGACGGGTTTCAGGTATTCGACCACGAGCAGTTCGCTGACGCGCTCATGCTTGAGAGCGGCCACGGCGGTGTAGCCAAGGCCGAGTCCGCCCACAACAACACTGAGCTTGTCGCCTTCGGTTTCGCCCAGGCCGATGTCTGAGAGGGCCACTTCGGCGTCGACAAACATGCTGGACATGAGGAATTCTTCGCCCAGTTTCACTTCGTAGATATCCCGGTCACCCAGTGCCGGAATCCTGCGGCGGCGCAGCGTGATTTCCCCGATCACCGAGGGCTGGCTGTCAATTTGTTCGAAAAGCAGTCCCATAGTCTTTGACTCTTATTCTGGAATTTCACGAGCGCGCATCTTCGGGAGTTACCATCACCCAGCCTGATAGACCGTGCTGTCGCAGTTGGGGTAAGGCTTTCAAAACACGCTCAAGCACATCCATGTGGCGCTTGGGCTCCGCCATCCCTGGCTCCGCACAGTTTTGAAAGCCTTACCCCAACCGCTCCTATCGTCTACTCCCCTGCCCGCTCCTGGGCAGAGACGTTCAGACAATTTGCGAGAATACTCCGCATCTTCTCCGCACCCAGCTCATTCATCAGTGCGATATTCCGATCAGGAATCCCGTCCACATCCGGATGGCTATCAATCGCCGCCTCCAGACTCGCTTCCCGCAACAAGTGCAACATGGGGTACGGAGACCGGTTGGTGTAATTCTCAGCAGCCCCCGGCTCGGTTTCGGCGAACTGGTAATCCGGGTGGAAACTGGCGATCTGATAAACACCCTCCAACTCCAGGTAGGCCAGCAACGCATCGGCAGCGTCCAGAAACTCGTTGTAGGCGTAGAAATCCTGCAGAACACCCGGGTGTATCAACAACGTGGTTTCGATCTCCGGTTCGTCTCCCAGACGCTGCAATTCTGCATGCAGAGCCTGCAGGAGGTCGTCGTCGTTCTTCGCCTCTGTCACCGTAAACCGAATCCGGTTCTTGACCAGTTCCCGTTTGGCGAAAGGGCAGAGGTTGTAGCCAACGACTACGTCTTCGACCCACTGACGGGTGGCGTTAATGACCTGAGATTCGTTCAAAATAGTTGCCTTTACTTGTTTCTGAATACAGCTCCGAAGTCAGAGCGCGGGTGTGGGTTGGGCCTTCCAAAACTGTGCGGAGCCATGGATGGCGGAGCTCAAGCGTCACACGGACGTGCCGAAGGAGCGTGTTTTGGAAGGCCCAACCCACACCCGTGCCGGCACCCCATGCTTGATACTTAAACGTAGCCCTGACTCCGCAGATAATCATCATAAGTACCGCTGAAATCGGTAATGCCATCCGCCTTCAACTCAATAATCCGAGTCGCCAGCGACGAAACAAACTCCCGGTCGTGGCTGACGAAAATCAGCGTGCCCAGATAGTTCTCCAACGCCAGGTTCAACGCCTCAATAGACTCCATATCCAGGTGATTAGTCGGCTCATCCATCAGCATCACATTCGGCTTCTGCAGAATCAGCTTACCAAACAGCATCCGCCCCTGCTCACCGCCAGAAATCACCTTCACCGACTTACCAATATCATCCCCGGAGAACAACATCCGTCCCAACGTACCGCGCACCAGCTGCTCACCGCCGGTGGTCCACTGCGCCATCCAGTCGGTCAGGGTATCGTCCCGGGCAAAGTCGGCGGTGTGGTCCTGGGCGAAGTAACCTACCTCGGCACTGTCGGTCCATTTCACCTCGCCTGCATCCGGCTCGTAGGCGCCGGCCAGGCACTGCAGTAAGGTGGTTTTACCAATTCCGTTCGGGCCGATGATAGCCACCCGCTCTCCCGCCTCAATCTGCAGATCCAGGTTTTTGAACAGGGGGCCTTCGTCGAAGCCCTTGGTCAGGCCTTTCAGGGTGACCGCCTGACTGTGCAGTTTCTTGCCCTGCTCGAAGCGGATGAACGGGCTCACCCGGCTGGACGGTTTCACTTCCTCCAACTGGATCTTGTCGATCTGGCGGGCGCGGGAGGTGGCCTGTTTGGCTTTCGAGGCATTGGCGGAGAAGCGGCTGACGAACTGCTGCAGTTCGGCAATCTGGGCCTTTTTCTTGGCGTTGTCTGACAACATGCGCTCGCGGGCCTGGGTGGCGGCAGTCATGTATTCGTCGTAATTGCCCGGGAACAGGCGCAGTTCACCGTAATCCAGGTCCGCCATGTGGGTACACACACTGTTCAGGAAGTGGCGGTCGTGCGAAATGATGATCATGGTGCTGTTACGGGCCACCAGGATGTTTTCCAGCCAGCGGATGGTGTTGATGTCCAGGTGGTTGGTGGGCTCGTCGAGCAGCAGTACGTCCGGGTCGGAGAACAGGGCCTGGGCGAGCAGCACGCGCAGTTTCCAGCCGGGGGCCAGGGCACTCATGGGGCCGTTGTGCTGTTCCAGCGGAATGTCCAGGCCCAGCAGGAGTTCGCCGGCGCGGGATTCGGCGGTGTAGCCGTCCATTTCGGCGAATTCCACTTCCAGGTCCGCCACCGCCATGCCGTCTTCTTCGCTCATTTCCGGCAGGGAGTAGATACGGTCCCGCTCTTTCTTCACCCGCCACAGTTCCCCATGGCCCATGATCACGGTGTCCATCACCGTGCAGTCCTCGTAGGCGAACTGATCCTGGCGGAGTTTACCGAGGCGGATGTTGGGCTCCAGCATCACTTGGCCGGCGGACGGCTCCAGGTCGCCACCGAGGATTTTCATCAGGGTGGACTTGCCGCAGCCATTGGCACCGATCAAACCGTAACGGTTGCCGTTGCCGAACTTGGCGGATACGTTTTCAAACAGGGGCTTGGCCCCGAATTGCATGGTGAGATTGGCGGTGGAGATCAAGAAAAGAACCTGTCAGCGTGAGGGCCGGCAACAAGCCGGCAAATAAAAGCCGGCATTGTACAGGTTTGGGCGCAAGACTGTGAGGCCGCAAAAACACGGATAAAAAGGGCTTGCCAGCAGCACGCTGTGCGGGCAGCATTCGTGTCAGACGTTTCCGTCCATTCCTCCATCCGACAACAGGAACTTGACCATGGCACAAGCAACTGCACGCCACATTCTGGTAGACAGCGAAGCAAAATGTGAAGAACTGAAGAAGGCTATTGAAGGTGGCCAGGATTTCGCCGAAGTGGCGAAACAGCATTCCTCCTGCCCGTCCGGCCGTAACGGTGGCGACCTGGGTTCATTCGGCCCTGGCCAGATGGTTCCCGAGTTTGACAAGGCCGTGTTCAGCAGCGACCTGAACACCGTAATTGGGCCGATCAAGACCCAATTCGGCTATCACCTGCTGGAAGTGACTTCCCGCAGCTAAGCCAGTGCAACTGCTGTCTGCGCTTGACTGCGCAGACAGCAGGCGTTTGTTATCGGGATTCGCCTGTCCCGAAATTCCTGAACCGCGCCAATTGGCTACCGATGGTTTCAATAGGGTCCGTAATAGACGCCTGAATGCTCTCTGTGACCACCTCGGTAAAGCGTTTACCCGACTCACTCTCCAGAAAGTCCAGATACAGGCCCAGTTCCTGAACACTGATATCCCGGTAGGTGTACAAATAGCTGTCGTATACCTGTTGCCCAACCATGCCCTGCAACATCCCGCGCTGGTTCTCCAAACGCTGACGTAACCGCTCGTAATGCACCGAGTCACTGCTCAGGGCCGCCATGGCCGTTGCCAAACCCAACTGCACGGCAATGGTAGTATCCACTGTGGTTTCCGTTGCGCGGGAAGCCCGGTCAAAACGGTCAAACAGCTTTTCCCGGGTGGTGCCCTTGTAGGCTTCGTTCAGCTCTCCGGCGCGGCTTCGTACCTCTGACCAGGCGGCAGGTGCAGACGCTGCTATCTCCGCACGGGATATCTTCTGCGCAACAGGCGTCTGGTACCAGGCATGAACCTCCTCAAGCTGTTTGTTCGTCAACGACTCATCCAGGCTGTCCACCAGCTTACGCTCGATGTCCTCGGCCCTGTAGCTGCTGCTGACCACATAACCAATGGTGTCGGCCACCATCGGCGGCACCTGGCCGCTCTGTTTGAGACCGTCCCGTATACCCTGGCTCATCATGGCCGGATACTGGCCCACGATGTCATCAATGGGCGATGCTGCCAGAACGTCACGGGCATCCGTTGATGCATGGGCCATTCCTGACGATATAAGCCCGGCAACTAAAAGAGGTTTAACTAGGGTGATCAGTCTCATTTCTCTATTATCCTGTTACTGCAATGGCCCTGTTTATGACACGCCTGAAGCCATTACGGCAAGTGCCCCAAGGCCTTTGGAGATGACAGTTTGGTAGGGATGTGGCGCAGAAGAACCCGAAAATCTCGAAATATCCGCAACAAGCGGTTTAATGTATGGCGCTCCCGCATCAGCTGGTACGGCCTGCCTTTGCTGGGGCTGGTGATCGGCACCTGGGCAACCCTACGATTCAGTCTGCTGGCCCCGGAACCTCCGGCCAACCCGGAAAACATCTGTGAGATCTTCATGGAACATACGGTGTGGTACGACTATGCCCGGGCCTCCGAGGAGAAATGGGGCACCCCCATCGCCACACAGCTGGCTTTTGTCTATTACGAATCGTCTTTCCGGAGCCATGCCCGGCCGCCCCGCACCCGGCTTTGGGGACTGATTCCCTGGAAGCGCCCCACCACCGCTTACGGTTATGCCCAGGCCCTTGACCCCGCCTGGGGCGAATACCTGGTGGCGAACGACGCATCCTGGCGAACCGTGCGCACCGACATGCAATACGCGCTGGATTTTGTCGGCTGGTACAACCACCTCAGCAACCGCGAGCTGGGCATTCCATTCAGCGCACCCCGGCAGCTTTACCTGGCCTATCATGAAGGCCGGGGCGGCTACGCACGCCGCTCGTTCGAACAGAAACCGGCCATACAGTCCCTGGCCCGAAGGGTTCAGAACCGCGCCTTCCGCTACGACAACCAGTTAAAGCAGTGCGAAGCGGAGTTCCAATGTTGGCGCTGGTACCAGTTCTGGCCGTTCTGCAAGGCCGACGCTTAGGTTCAGAGCGACGCGCTTATCTCAATGGCAGATTCCAGCGCTTTCAGGCGATCAACCAGGAACTCCATAACGATGCGCACCCTGGCCATCTGCTGGGTATCCTGGTTTACATGCAGCCACAAATCCACGCTCTCGCCCTCCAGCGGGTCTGATAGCCTGCGCAGCTCTTTCGCGGCCTCGCCCAGATAACAGGGCAACACCGCCAACCCCGCTCCAGACCTGGCCAGGGTTGCCATGGATTGCAGGCTGTTGCAGCGAATCACCGAGGAGACGTTCTTCAGGTGCTTCCGGTACCAACGCCCGGTCGCCAGATGGCTGAAACTCTCATCCGGCAGTATCCAGGTGCAGTCTTCCGGGTGGTTCTCGATATCCATATTGCGGTGTCGACGGCAGTATCGGGCGGCCCCGTAGACAGCGGAATCCACAGCGGCAATGCGCTCGCCCTCCAGGGTCGCCTGGGGTTTATTCTCCGGCCGCAAGGTCAGGTCTGCCTCCCGGTGGCTGAGGTTCGCCACATCGTTATCGGTCAGCACCTCCAATTCGATATCCGGATAGGCGTGAACCAGCTCCGCCAGGATCGGTCCGAGCAGTTCATTCATCATGGCATCTTCGGCCGCCACCCGGACCTTACCCACCGGCGCGGCATCGTCACCTACCAGTTTGCGCTCCAGGTTTTCCACATCGGTAGCCAGCCGCTGGGCCTCCCGAAACGCCATTTCGCCAACCGGAGTGAGCTGCAAACCATCCCGGTTGCGCTCGAAGAACTGCACCCCCAACGACTCTTCCATCTGATCAAGTCGTCTTAAAACAGTGGTTTGGTGTACACCCAGCAATTCACCGGCTTTCGCCAGCGTTCCACCTATTGCCAGAGCCCGTATATATCGAAGATAATCCCAGTCCATAGTTACTGCATATTCGCAACGTGAGTACGGATTTTAACGTATTCAAACTGCAAATAAGAACTCCTAGAATAGTCGTTAAATTAAAGATAGATCGCTAATTAATCCACCAGACAAAGGAGGAAGGCGCTATGACCAAGAGCCATATCGCAACCGTAAACCCGCTGCCGTCAAGTATCCTCCACAACAGTACCGAGGTCAGGCGCCAGTATACCCGCGCTGCTGCACAGCAGGCGATGCAGTTTTTCAGCCGTAAGGTGCGGATTTTCAACCGCAAAGCGGCTGCGGTTGCCCCAGACATGCCCCAGGTACAGGGCGGGCACTGAGATTACCGGAACCCGGTAACCGAAGCACAAATAAAAACGCCGGCATGTTTCCATGCCGGCGTTTTTTATGGTGAGTGTTTAACGCCCTGATCAGAACTCCCAGATCACCTTACTCTTCTTACCAAACCACTCGTCCATCTTCTGATTGTAGAAGTCCTCGATCACATTGCGCTTGATCTTCATGGTCGGCGTTAACATGCCGTTTTCCATGGTCCAGGGCTCCTTGACCACTACTACGAAAGCCACTTTCTCATGGGCTTCGCTCTGGGCGTTAACGGCATCAAGCTCCCGGGCCAGTTCCTGTTCCAGCTCCGCCCGGTCACCACCACGATCCAGTTCATCCCGGGCCTCTTCTGACAACAACACCATCAGGCACGGCTGAGGCTGGTTGGCGCCGGCCACACACACCACTTCGGCTTTCGGATGATTGAACCGGTTCTCAATTGGCACGGGCACCACGTATTTGCCCTTGGAGGTTTTGAACAGATCCTTCACCCGGCCAGTGATACGCAGGCAACCATCCTGGTCGATTTCACCCATATCGCCAGTTTTGAGAAAGCCGTCATCGGTCAGGTCCTCTTTGGTCTTCTCTTCGTTCTTGTAGTAGCCGAGCATCTGACCGGGGCTCTTGACCTGAACCTCGCCACCTTCGCCAATGCGGTGAGTAACACCAGGGTTTGCCATGCCGACCGTACCCACCTTGGCCTGGCCGGGGCGGTTGGCGTGGGAGTAACCGAAGTTCTCCGACATGCCATACACTTCCAGCAGTTCCAGACCAAGGCCCCGATACCAGCCGATAATCTCTCCAGACAACGGTGCCGCGCCCGTCAGGGCGGCCCGACAATGGTCCAGGCCCAGCTGTTTGAGCACCTTCTTTTTAACCAGCGAGTTCAGGATCGGAATATTGAACAGGATTTTCTGCTTCTTGGGCGGCAACTTGGCATTCACGCCCAGATAGAACTTCATCCACAGGCGCGGTACCGAGAAGAACAACGTGGGCCGGGCCCGCTGCAAGTCTTCCTGGAAGGTATCCAGGGAGTTGGCAAAGTACAGGTGGAAACCGTAGTAAAGGGACTGGGTTTCAACCGCTGCCCGCTCCGCCACGTGGGCCAGCGGGAGGTACGACAGCATGCGTTCGTTGGAGGATACCGGGAACAGTTGCTGGAGGCCATCGGCCACCGAAATCATGGTGCGGAAGCTGTGCATCACGCCCTTGGGCCGGCCGGTACTGCCAGAGGTGTACACGATGGTGGCCAGCGCATCCGGGTCAGGCAGTTTCGGCTCAGCCGGTGATTGCTCTTTGATGATCTCCTGCCATTTGGGAGTGTCATCGCGCGGCGACAAAGGCAGAGACACGATGGGCATGTCAGCAGGAATATGATGCTTGATGTCGTTCCAGCCGTCGGCCGTACCGTCCAGCTTACCCAGGAACAACAGTTTAGCCTCGCTGTGTTCAAGAATGTAAGCGGCTGTTTCACCATTCAGGGTCGGGTAAAGCGGCACGCTGACATGACCGGCTGCCCAAATGGCCAGATCCGACAGTATCCAATGCGCGCTATTCTTGCCCAGGATTCCGATATTGCTGTGCTCCGGTAGACCAAGGCTGTTCAGGTAGGCGGCCATCCGGGACACCTGATCCGCAGCCTGCGCCCAGGTAATGTCTTCCACCCGGCCATCCGGGAACGGCTGGGTAAGGTAAACGTTATCGGGAGTGTGCTGGGCCCAGTAGTACAGGCAGTGCAAAGACGTCTGCTTTTGTGGGTCTATAGCCATGGTGGCTCCTTGTTGTTGTTATCTTCGGTTGTCTGGAATCGCTTTTTATTGTTGCATTCATACTAGCCAACTTTCCCGCGTGCTCAATAGCAATAAACATCCCGGGCGTTGACCATTTAGCTCGAAGCTGAGACGCACCTCCCAAAATATTTCGTGACATCCATCAAGTCTGGTCTAGATTGAGAAGTACCGCGTATTGATAACCAATACCACAAGAGACTGTCGCTCTATGAGAACCTCGACTCGCTCTGCTTTGATCTTCCCCGCCTGGGCCGTAATTCTCATCGGATCTGGCGCCTTTCTCTACACCGCCTACGCGGGTTTTCTTGGTTCCTGAGAGCCGACTAGCGCCTGAAACGGGTCTCAAGCACGACCGCCGAGTTAGTCCGCTCAACTCCTTTTAGGTTCCCGATGTCATCCAATACACGGCTCAACTCCTCCAGCGATTGGGCCTGGACGATGGCAATCAAGTCGTACTCACCACTGACCGAAAACAACTGGCAAACCTGAGTAATCTGCTCCAGTTCAGCGTTGGTGCGATCGGTAAGTTTCTGGTGCACCTTGACCGACACATGGGCCTCTACCTGGTTGGCGGCATACTCACCGCCCAGCTGAACTGTATAGCCGCGAATGATTCCCTGCGCCTCCAGTTTTGCCAGTCTGTTTTGTACGGTGGAACGGGAAACATGCAACCCCTTGGCCAGGTCAGTCACACTGGCGCGAGCATTCTGCCGGAGCAGTCCCAACAATTTCTCGTCTTGCATACTAATCATTTTGATCACCTGATTCGTCAATATGGCTAAATTCTAGACCATATCGACCAATTTGAATCTACAGATCGGCATAACCAGCCGCCATACTGAACCTAAACAACGTTCAGGATGTCGGCCATGTTGATCCGCCCTATTGCACTTCGGGATCTTGATCCCCTTTATCAGATTGCCGTTGAATCCGGACCGGGATTCACATCCCTGATGCCAGACCGGGACGCGCTGGCACAGAAGATCGAGCATTCCATAAAGAGCTTTGAGCGGCGCGTAGACAATCCCACAAACGAGCAGTATCTGTTTGTACTTGAGGATGAGCACAGCCATGAGATCATGGGCACAACTGGCATCCAGGCCAGTGTTGGGCTCGACCGGCCGTTGCACCACTTCAAACGCGACAGAACGATCGGGCCAGCAGGCCTCGCGAGGGAAACCCTGACCCGTTGCGAGCACTACGCGGGCTGCACCGAAATCTGTTCGCTGTACCTTCGCCCGGACTATCGCCAGGCCAATGCCGGCAAACTCCTGTCAAAAGTCCGGTTTCTGTTTATGGCACTGCACCCCGAGCGTTTTGCAAACACCGTGATAGCAGAGATGCGGGGGGTGTCTGACACTCATGGCCACTCGCCTTTCTGGAACTGGCTGAGACATCAGGTGGTCGATCTGGATTTTTCCACGGTAACGCAACTCTCCGCCCAGAGTGATGCTCGTTTTCTGGAACAACTTGTTCCCCCTGGTCCGTTCGACATTGCAGACATGACCATTGAAGCTCAGGCAGTCATCGGCCAGGTTCACCCGGACACCCGCCCGGCGCTACACTTGCTGAAACAGGAAGGATTCCGGCATCGTGGACTGGTGGATCTTTTCGATGCCGGGCCGACCATTGAATGCGCACGGGATGCCATTACCAGTGTTCGCAACAGCGGGCTATACCGGGGTTTATATGGCGGCACCCGGATTACCGCCCACACCGGGTTCCCCTTGATTGTGGCCAACGGCCAGTGTTCCGGATTCCGTGCGACGATCATCGATTCGCTGTCAGGGGGAGACGAGCCGGAGCAAGTTCCCCTACCGACTGGCATTCAGCGGAAGCTGGGCTTGAATGGTGGAGACCAGGTGTGCGCACTACCCCTGGTCAAAAACCGCCCCACACTGAACACAAGTGAGATGAGTGCTCACCAGGAGTTCCGTCATGCACAATGATCTGAACGCGCTTTTTTCCCGGCTCTGGCAATCCTATCGACGGGTGACGCCCTCGGCTGAGCGTATTCATCAGTTGCTGGGCGAACGCGAAAGCCACCCCATCGTGAATGATCACATTGCACTGCGCACTTTTAACCTGGCCCCGGTACGCCTGGACAAACTGGCCGGCCACTTTCTCAAGCTGGGCTATCAGCCGGGTGGCGAATATCATTTTGAAGCCAAAAAGCTCTACGCACGGCATTACGAGCACCCTGACCCGGATGTTCCCAAGGTGTTCATCTCTGAGCTACTGGTGGATCAATGTTCAGTGCAACTGCAGGCCATCGTTTCTGGCCTTGTGGCCCAAACGAATCCGGGCGCGGTAGATGCCGATGATTTTCTGACTTCCGGCCGCCACTGGAAACTGGATTACGGCACTTACCGTTCACTTCTGGAGGAAAGCGAATACGCTGCATGGACCGCAGCCTGGGGTTATCGAGCCAACCATTTTACGGTCAGTATCAATCATCTTGAGAGCATCAAAACCGTTGCGCAGATCAACCAACTGCTCAAAGACCACGGCTTCGCCATAAACACCTCCGGGGGTGAAGTAAAGGGGTCACCTCAGGAACTGCTCGAGCAATCCTCCACCCTGGCAGACCGGGTCGCCCTGGAGTTCACTGATCAGGTGGCCACGGTACCCAGCTGTTTCTATGAATTCGCCCTGCGCTATCCGAAACCGGATGGCAACCTGTACTCCGGCTTTGTGGCGGCGTCTGCAGACAAGATCTTCGAGAGTACCCATGCGTCAAACTGACTTCGGCGCCTCCTGGCACTGACGTCAGGACCATCCCTGCTCACCCAACAGGGGCACGAACCGGACATCACCGAAGTCTTCGCGCTCGAAGTCAGCATCCGTCCGGCGGGTAATACACACCAGCCGCTGCACGGAATGCTCCGACCCCACAGGAATAATCAACCGGCCACCGACGGCAAGCTGCTGTTTAAGGGTCTCAGGTACGGCGGGAGCACCTGCAGCAACGCAGATGCCATCAAAGGGCGCAGCCTCCGGCCAACCAAGGGTTCCGTCGCCGCAGCGAACATGCACCTGGCTGAACCCCGCCCGCTCCAGGTTCCTCCTGGCCTGCTCTGCCAACTCAGGAATCCGCTCGATACTGAAGACCTCCAGGGCGAGGCTGGCCAAAACGGCTGCGGCATAACCCGATCCAGTCCCAATATCCAACACCCGTTCCCGCCCCTCCAGCTGAAGCGCCTGCGCCATCAGCGCCACGATATAGGGCTGGGAAATTGTCTGCCCCCAACCAATCGGCAAGGGGTAATCTTCATAGGCTTCGCCCGCCAGATGCTCGGGAATAAAGCGTTCTCGGGGCACCCTGTCCATGGCTTCCAGCACTCTTGAATCGAATATCCCCCTGCCGGCAAGCTGATACCGAACCATGTCTGCGCGCAGGTTGTTGAAATCCGGAACCCGTTCATTCATCACCGGCCCCTCCCTGATTACCCGTCGTTACAAAGCCATAACGCTTTTACAACAGCGCAAACTTTAACCACTGTCTACTTTTTACCCACAGGTTACTCCTCTGCACGGATGAGGAGAACCAAAAACAAAAATAACGGCGAGGGTTTAACCCTCACGCTCAGGGAGATAATCATGTCTACATCTGTCGACCACCTGATGGAACGCACCCAGGATGCCAGCGATCTGCTCGCCGATATCGTGCCATCAGCCATTACCCTGGCCACCATGCTCCGACATCGCCAGATGGCAGCCTGGCTAAGGGCTGAGTTTGACGGATACCCCGATATAGACAAAGCACCACCTTATCGGCTCGACCTGCCCGGACACATCGTTGCCAAATCCCCGCAGTATGGCTGGATTCCTGCGCCGGTCAATGACACCCAAACCAAGGAGTTCGGGCACCTGAACCTGATGGAAGGGGTAAAAGAGCTCGAACATACCTGTTTAAGCTGCAAAAAAGGCAATGGCAATCGGGTGTTGCTGGATAAAGAGGCCATGTCAGACCTGCAAAAGCAGATTAATCTCAGTGCCGAACTGGCCATCAACCTCAGCCGGGAGGTTTACTGCCGGCTACTCCGAACCCTTCGGGCAGCGCTCTATCTGTGGGCCGAGCAGCTGATGGACGCTGGTATCTCTGGCGATCACAACCACTATAGTCCGGAGGAACGAAAGCTGGTCTCGCATCTTGATAGCCCAGAGGCTTTCTGGCGCAAAGCCATGCAGGAACTGGACACAGTACCGGTGGCAGATGTTCGGGAGCTTGGCTTTCTGGAACGCATGTTTGGCCGGGCCGGCTAAGTCAGGAAAGCCACGTAAAGACCAAAAGGCTATACTGGAGGACACGCGAACCGATTGAATCGTCTATAAAGGAGCCAGGAGCGCCACTATGAGAGACGCACGATGGAAGTATCTCAGATCACGCGGCCTGGCTCTGATTCTTCTACTGGCATGCCCCCCCGTCTTCAGTGACGATAGCATCATCAATCGCATAGAAGCCCTTCAGGCCGGGCATCCTGTCACGGTTCTCGACGCACCGATACTTGCAAAGGAGGCCCTGACCCGTTTCTACGAGCTCAGGGAATTTGACCTGGCCTGGGATTCCTACAATGCCCGACGTCAACTGGCCCAGGCCATCAGTGAGGTGGCTGATCAGGGTTTAAACCCGCTGGATTATCACCACGAAACGATTGCCGCCCTGGCCCTGCAACCGACGGATCAGGTCGAGGAAGAAGTGCGGGCCGATCTGGACCTGGTACTGTCAGACGCATTCCTGTTGCTTTCCTCCCATTTGCAGGCGGGGAAAGTCAACCCGAGGACCATTCACGCTGAATGGACCGCCAATCGCCAGGATCTGGAAACCCACACCGTGCTTGCACAAGCACTGGACACCAATTCCGTTTACCAGACCCTGCAACAGCTAAAACCTTCAGCGCCAGCCTACCAGAAACTGGTCACGGCGCGCCGCACCCTGACCGCATTGCTGGGGCAGCCCTGGCACGAACTCGCCGCCACTCCCACACTCCGACCGGGAGACAACGACCCGCGCATCCCCGAGATACGTCGTCGGCTTGCCCTTCTTGGCGATATCCCGAGTGCCGACCATGATCGCCCGGATGCCTACGATGCGTCGGTCGAAAGTGATAGCTACGACGACGAGCTGTTGATCGCCCTTCCCGCGTTCCAGGCCCGGCATGGCCTTGAACCGGATGGAATCATCGGGCGCCAGACTTTTGCTGCCCTGAATAGATTACCTGTCGAGCGCATCCGCCAACTGGATGCCAGCCTGGAGCGTTGGCGTTGGTTGCCGGACGATCTTGGTGATACCTACGTACTGGTCAACATCGCCGGCTTCGAGATGACCATGGTACGCGCTGGTGAAGAAATCCTCCGCCAGCGGGTAATTGTTGGGCGCCCGTACCGCCAAACCCCGGTATTCAGTGACCGCATCCGCTACCTGGTATTCAACCCTACCTGGACCGTCCCACGGAAGCTGATGATCCAGGACCAGCTACCAATTATCCGCAGCGATCCCGGCTACCTTGAGCGCATGAATTTTAAGGTCTATCGGGGATGGGGCGCTGATCGCGTGGAAGTGGACCCGGCTACTATCGACTGGCACACTCTGTCGGCCAATAACTTCCCGTATCAGTTGGTTCAGGAACCCGGGCCGATGAATGCCTTGGGACAGATAAAGTTCATGTTCCCGAATCAGTATGATATTTACCTGCATGACACCCCGGGGCAGGCCCTGTTTGGCCGAGCTGAACGAACGTTCAGTTCCGGCTGTATCAGGGTTGAGCGGCCCTTTGAATTGGCGGAGCATCTGCTGGAAGGTAACAGCAACTGGTCGCGGGCGAATATAGACCGGGCCATTGAACTCAGAGACCCAGTCAATGCGATGCTGAGAACGCCGATACCGGTTCATCTGCAATACTGGACGGTGTGGGTTGATCAATCAGGAGTGATACAGTTCCGGAACGACATCTATGGACGAGATCAGCGGCTGATCGACGCGCTCCGTTCAGATCCCCAAGGCGCGCTGATGCCAACACCACGGAGGCCTTGATGACGAGAGTAGCTTTACTGACTGCCCTTATGCTGATCCTGACAGCCTGCCAGAATCTGCCAGATCGCCAGGAGGGTCTGGACAGCGACGTAGCGTTTCTCAAAGCTCACCACTGCCTTGAGGAATCCGTAGACGACGTCAACCGCATTCACTTCGGCCCTTGCCTGAAAGTTATTGAAATCAACGGTCAGGCACCGGTAGTCAGGGACGACGACTTTATCGAGCTCCCCCTTCAACAGCCTCTCACCATAGGCACAAGTTGCGTTTATCGACACGCCGATGGCACGCCGATACCCGCCACCGTTGAAACTGCCGACTTTCAGGTGCGTGCGGACACCTTCACCCGTGGCGGCCAGAGGTGGTACCTGCATGCCCACAAGCAGGCCCGCAGGGTGATTGGCTGCGAGCCCACGCTATCTCGCTCAGTTCACCCCACCCGGAGCACAGACTGAACTGCCCACCGGCCTGCCCCAACCAGGGATCATTCGTACCGGGCAACAATGGCGTCCAGCTCACCCTCGCTGCGGGCGCTGTCCAGCGCTTTCTGAAGATCCGCCACAATGCCCGGACTGGTTTCCAGACTGATGGCCAGATACATCGGGGTTTCCCGAAAAACCAACACAGGCTTAAGGCCGGTAATGCCATGTTCGTCTTCAGCAACCAACGGCCCCACAAGGCCATCCGTTACCCACAGGTCGGCCTGGCCCAGCGCCAGACGGCGGGGATTCACATCGCCCGATGTATTCATGATCACGTTAAATCCCTGATCCACCAGGTACTGCGACATGACATCGCCCCGGTAGCCGGCAATTCTCAGGTCTTTGGCATCATCCAGAGTGGATAGTGTTATATCGGAGTCTGGAGCCGCAAACAGGGTCCATTCGATGGATGCCAACGGGCCCACCCACTGGAACAGCTGCTCTCGTTCATCGGTGCGCGCCGTACAGAACAGACCATGGTTTTCACGACCCTGCACCCAGTCGTAGGCGTAGCTCCACGCACGCATTTTCATCTGCACATCGTAATCTACCCTTGCCAGCAAGGCTTTCACCATATCGGTGCAGATACCGGTGATCTGGTCCTCGTTGTGGGCAAAGCCCTCACCTGAAACAGAGGCGTTATAAGGAGGATAATGTTCGGTAAAGATATACAGCCGCTCAGAAGCCTGAACCGTGGCACTTGAGGCCGCTAGCGTTAATCCGACGAACAATGCCCCCGTAACGTTTCGCAGGGCGTTTCTGGCTGATGCGATGACAACGTGCATGTTTTTTTCCTTTTGGCTGGCAATCGTTGGTATGACGCAAAAATAGGCAGAGTTGGAAGTTTGTGCCAATCGATATGGCAGTTTATGACAGCATAACTCCGTAGTCCGTATCCGGCATTGAAAGTTCCGTGTCAATACGTAACTAGCCCGACCTGGCTTTTCGTGGCCCTGGAGCAACAACCAGGGCCACGCCAGCCACCGCAACAACCCCGCCGGCCATGGCCATTGGCCCCAAGCGCTCATCAAACAGGATAAACGCCTCCAGTGCCGTTACCGGTGGCACCAGGTAGAACAAACTCGCCACCTGAGAGGCTGCGCCGCGTCGAATCAACCACATCAAAAGCAAAATGGCACTGACCGACAGGCCAAACACCAGCCAGCCAAGGGCCAGCTTGAACTGCAGCGACCATTCCACACTTCGGGACTCCAGTACCATCGCACCAACACCAAACAAGACGGCCGCTGCGGTGTACTGAATCATGGTGCCGGATACCAGATCAACCGACGTGCCAAACCGTTTCTGGTAAACGGTGCCAAGGGAGATTCCGATCAGCGCCAGCCCTGCCCAGACCAGCGTCAGCCCGGGTAACCCTGTATCGCCGGTGCTGGTTCCTCCAAACTTTTCTACGATTACCAGCGAAACACCCACAAGCCCCAAGACCAATCCCGCCCACTGCTTTCGCGAAACCGCCTCACGCAGAAACACCACAGCAGCCAGCGCTGTTACCAACGGCTGCAAGCCCACAATGAGCGACACCAACCCTGATGACATACCCTGATCAATGGCGTAGAACACCCCTCCCAGGTAGCAGCCGTGAACCAGAATACCGGTGACTGCCACATGACCAGCGCTTCGCCAGCCCGGCCATCGGGCACGCATGACGATGGCCAAGACTGCCAAAGGTAATAGCGTGAACAACATGCGGATAAACAACAGCGTAAAAGGCTCTGCATACGGCAGGCCGTACTTGGCACCAATGAAACCGGTGCTCCAGAGCCAGACAAACAGGGCAGGAACAAAAAAGGAAAAGAAAACCGGGGGCATGGCTCAAAGCTCGGCTGATAGGAAACCTGGCAGGAGACTATACCCTGCCAGAACCCGGCCAGACAGACACAGAACTCCGCTAACCAACCATTACAGTCAGGCGCTCGTCAACATCGACTGCAATTTCTGGGTAAACTCAACGGCCTCGCAGCCCAGAGGGGTCAGATAACCCCCGTCTTTCTGGCTGATCAGACCTTTTGCAAACAGTGACTCTGCCGCTCGAACCGTTTCAGGCGCCGCCGTATGGGCATGCACCTTGATACCCTCCTGAGTAGAAATCGAGGGAAATTGCAGCAACAGGTTCAGCTCAGCAAGATGGTTCGGAGAGAACGGCATAAAAGCTCCTTATCGTTCGAATTATCTGCAGTTTAGCTTAAATACCGGAGCGCCATGGCGGAATTAAGAAGAAATTGATCCAGGTGCATATTTTCCCTGAATATCCTATTGTTACGTTCACCACTTCATTATTTTAATTGCACAAAGCTGGCACTGGCTGATCGCAACACGGACATGTTGACCATGGATAACACGAACGGCCAGCAGGCCGACTACTACCCCCGCCCCCTGCGTCACCTGAGCGTCTACCTGGCCACACTGGTTAAAGGCAGGCTCTGGCTCAAGGTGCTGATTGGCATGGGACTGGGCCTTGTGGTGGGCACCCTGCTCGGCCCCTCTGTTGGACTGGTCGAGCCGGAAACCGGCACGCTGATCGGCAACTGGCTGGCCTTTCCCGGGCAACTGTTCCTCGCCACCATCCAGATGATTGTGATACCGCTAGTGATAGCCTCGGTGGTAAGAGGCCTGGCCGCCAGCGACAACCTGGAACAACTGCGCAAGATGGGCGTCCGGGTTACCCTGTTCTTTGTCATCACGACAGCGATTGCAGCGACCATTGGCCTCTGGGTGGGCGGCCTTGTTAACCCGGGCGATCTGATGACCGGCCTGACGGCACCGCCTGTCGATGCTGTGCCGGTTGCCGCCGACATCCCCGGTCTGGATGCAATCCCCCAGACTCTCATTGGCCTGCTGCCCGGCAACCCGCTCGATGCCATGGTGGAAGGGCAGATGCTGCAGGTGGTTATTTTCTCTATCATCATCGGCGTTGCACTGGTCAGTATGTCGGGGGACAAGGCCAAGCCGATGCTGGACCTGCTCGACTCCCTGCAACAAATCTGCATGACGGTGGTTCGCTGGGCGATGCGCCTGGCGCCCTATGCAGTCTTCGGATTGATGGCACAACTGACCACCACGCTCGGGTTCCGTGCGATGCTGGGCATGGCGTCCTACGTTGCCACGGTACTGCTTGGCCTGGCCATTTTGATGGTTTTCTACCTCGCCCTTCTCAAGCTCCTCGCAGGGGTGCGGCCACTTCAATTCCTGAAAGACACCCGCGATGTGTTGCTGCTGGCCTTTTCAACCTCCAGCTCCGCCGCCGTCATGCCACTGTCTATTCGCACCGCGGAAGACAAACTGGGTGTGCGGCCTTCCGTTTCCCAGTTTGTCATTCCCCTGGGTGCCACCATCAACATGAACGGTACGGCGCTCTACCAGGCCGTGGCCACAGTGTTTCTGGCCCAGGTTTATGGCATTGATCTGAGCGTTGGCAGCATGGCGCTGGTGGTAGCCATGGCCGTAGGTGCATCCATCGGTTCGCCCGCTACACCGGGGGTCGGTATTGTCATACTCGCCATGGTGCTTCAATCAGTGGGCGTGCCGCCCGCAGGTATTGCCTTGATTATGGGCGTGGACCGGATACTGGATATGTGCCGCACCGCCATCAACGTGACCGGTGATCTGGTCGCTTGCCGGCTGATGGAAAACTGGTCGGGCAAACGATTACCAGACCAACCCGAACCGGTGCCCGATGAGGCCAGAGGCCCACAGTAAGTTTGTGACCCCATGAACAATCGGTATCATCAAGGCACGAAACTCCTACACTTACAGGGGCATCTACCGCGATAATATCGGCAGATTGTCATGCAGAATAAACGTACCGGGTCTTTGATGAATTTAAGCGGTATCTCCCTACTGGCCAGAATAACGATCGCCCTTCTCACCGGATTCGTTCTGGCGACCGGCATCGCCCATGCCGACAGCATCCAGCGCATTGTCCATCCCGATGGCCGGGTAGAATTCACCAACGTGAAAAGCCCGAGCCAGCCCCGGGCTTCAACCCGTAACGAAACCGTGTACCGCTACACCGATGAGCACGGTGTGGTCGCGTACAGCAGCCAACGGCCCAGCACAGAAGACGTCGAGGTTATCCGGTTTCACTGCTACGCCTGCGACCCGGGTTCCAAAGTGGACTGGCACAAAACCCCTCTGTTCGTGAGTCCGTTCCGGGATGAAATCCTGACAGCCGCTCAGGAGTTCGATGTCGACCCGGCTCTGGTTCGGGCGGTCATTCATGCCGAATCTGCGTTCAACCCGAAGGCCGTGTCGCCGGTCGGTGCCCAGGGCCTGATGCAGTTGATGCCCGGCACCGCAGATGAACTGGGCGTGAGAGACCCATTTGCCATTGAAGACAATATACGTGGTGGGGTCGATTACCTTGCCCGCATGCTCAAACGCTTCAATGGCGATGTCCGGCTGGCAACCGCCGCTTACAACGCCGGCCCTGGCGCCGTCGGGCGCTTCAATGGCATCCCACCCTACGCGGAAACCAAGGCCTACGTCGAACGGGTCGGCATTCTGCACCAACGCTACGCCAGCAACTGATGGGCACGATTATCAAGCGCCCTGAAATCAAGGGCGATATCGTGCATGTGGCAAGCGACCCCCATGGCAACATCCTGGTGATCGATGACCGCAAGCACCGGATTCTGAGCTTTGATTCGGTGTTTGAGCAAAGCAAGATCTTGCGCGCATCCCCCAACGTGCCAGTGCATGAATACAACCGCGCCATGCTGCTGCCAATCGCTTTCGCCTCACCCGGCAGGGTAACGGTGCTGGGCCTGGGTGGTGGCGTACTGGCCCATGGTCTGTTCACGCTGCTTCCGGACAGCATCATTGATGTGTATGAACTTCGGCGAAAGGTTGCGGAAATCGCAAAGGACTGGTTTGCACTACCCGAATCAGAACGGCTAAGGGTGCATATTGCCGACGCCCGCCTGGCCGTCGACCAGCTACCCGAAGCCAGCACCGATATGATCCTGACGGACCTGTACAGTGCTGACCGTATGAGCCCGGCGCAAAGCCAGCGGCAGTTTATCAAAGCCTGCAGCCGGGCATTATCCTCTACCGGCTGGCTGGTTCTTAACTACCACCGAATGCCGGAACCAGATGGCAATCTGCTGCGGGAACTCAAGCGCCAGTTCCCGTTACTTCTGGTGTTCAAGAGCCGGACCAACAATTGGGTGATCTACGGGCGCAAACAGGACTTTGACCCCTGGTCCATCGACAAATCCCGGCTGAACGCCCTGGAAGAGCGCCTGCCCATTGGCTGGCGGAAACTGATCAAGAAGCTGAGCCGGCTGGTGCCGGCCGTTACCCCAAGCGAGCCATGAAGCTCTCCCGTATTATCAGCAACCAGAACGGTGTCAGTCGTCGCCATGCAAGACAGCTTCTGGCTTCTGGCCGGGTGAGCGTGGACGGCCAGAGGTGTCAGGACGGCGCAGAGGAGGTTTCCCGGTTTCAGGAAGTCAGAATTGACCAGAACATCATCCAGCAAGCCGAACCCGCTTATTACCTGATGCTCCACAAACCCGCCGGCTACCTGAGCGCCACTCAGGATGACCAACACCCGACCGTCATGGAACTGATTGCGCCGGAAATACGGGAGCACTTGCACATCGGCGGCCGCCTGGACCGGGCCAGCACCGGGCTTCTTATTCTGAGCAGTGACGGGCTATGGTCCCGCCGGCTCACCGAGCCTGCCATCAAACTACCGAAAACCTACCGGGTCACAACCGCGTCACCCATCAGCCCTGAAACGGCCACGCGCTTTGCCGAGGGCATCTGGTTTGAATACGAACAGCTGACAACGTCCCCTGCCCGGTTGGAGCAACTGAATGACCGCGAGGCTCGGGTAACCATCTTTGAGGGGCGGTATCACCAGGTAAAGCGCATGTTCCACGCGGTCGGCAATCGGATCACATCACTGCACAGGGAAAGCATGGGCAGCCTGGTACTGGACCCGGAACTTCCTGTTGGTGGGTATCGTCACCTCAGCGGCGACGAAATCAGCTCCGTCGGCTGACGGAGCTGATCAAAACATCAGGCGCGGCTGAGGAACTTACGCTCTTCCACGTTCACCTTGATGCGATCACCGGTAGAGATGTGCTCAGGCACCTGAACCACCAGGCCGGTGGTCAGGCGGGCTGGCTTGGTGCGAGCCGTTGCCGAACCGCCCTTGATAGACGGGTCGGTTTCTTCAATGGTGAGCTCAACGGTCGGCGGCAGATCAATGGCCACCGGCGTTTCACTGACCAGAATCGCCATCACGCCCTGGGTATCCTCGGTGATGAACAACAGCTCGTCTTCAATGGCGCTTTTGTTCAGCATGTACTGGGTGAAGTCTTCGTTATCCATGAACACGTACTCGTCGCCATCGGCGTAGGAGAACATGACCGGACGACGCACCAAATCCGCCAGATTCAGCATGTCAGAGTCTTTAAAGGTCTCATCCAGCTTCTGGTTAGTCACTACATCGTACATGCGCATGCGGTACAAGCTGCCGCCAGCACGGCCCTGAGGTACCGAGCGCTCGATATCCTTCACAAAATAGACGCGTCCGTCGTATTCAACGGCCTGGTTCTTCTTGATCTCACTCGCTTTAGGCATAACATCCGATTCCGATAAAAAGGGTTTTCTGTGGCGCTGATATACCATGACTGGAATCAATAAGCGATAGTCTCTCAGCCATTTGCTTTTGAAAGCGCGTCTCGCGTTCTCAGCCGCCCTTCCCGGCGAATTTCGGCTTTCTCGTAACGACGAATCTGGTCTTTCGTTTCCGGAATCACCGGTGGCACCTCAACAGGCCGATCGTTCTTGTCCAGGGCCACAAAGGTGAAAAATGCGGAAAGGATGTGGCGGGTCTCACCGGTATAGCTGTTCTCGGCCTCTACACGGGCACCAATCTCCATCGACGAGCCCCAGCTGCGGTTCAGAGACAGATTGAATAGCAGTGTGTCATTCCCCTTGGCAGGGGCCCGGAAGTGGATGGAATCCACCGCAGCAGTCACGCAAACATGGGCCGAATGGCGCTCTGCCACCACCAGAGCCAGGCGATCACACTTGGCCATGATCATGCCGCCAAACACTGTGTTGTGTGAGTTCATATCGTTGGGGAAAACCTTGTACACATGCTTGTCGATGGCGGATGCCGCCACCGGCTTACCCGGCTTTTCAGACATTTCACTCGCCCCCTCTCGTGTTTACCCACAAACTCTGCGAAACCTCTTCTGGCCTGGCTGTTCAGAATCAAACCTGCCAGCCAGTTCCAGAAAGAGGTGGGCTCGGGTTAACCCATCAGATCAAAGTGAGCAGCGTCCTGTTCGATGCAGCGGTCCAGCAGCGCCAGGTAATCGCCTTTCACCTTCAGCTTGGTTTGCTTATGCGCATTCAGGTTGAGCTGCTTCATCTGAGTTGCAACCGCTACCGCTCGCTCCATCAGCTGCTCAGGAGCCACCGCCTCATCCAGGAAACCAGCCGCAACGGCACCTTCCGGGTTAAAAATCTCGGCATTCACCACCGAACGGTAG
The DNA here is from genome assembly GCF_048595985.1 of Marinobacter sp. GH_1. Taxonomy (NCBI): domain Bacteria; kingdom Pseudomonadati; phylum Pseudomonadota; class Gammaproteobacteria; order Pseudomonadales; family Marinobacteraceae; genus Marinobacter; species Marinobacter sp. GH_1. The sequence goes on from NZ_CP184460.1 coordinate 3,130,721, forward strand.
AAATACGGCGCCGGCATACGGTGGCGGGCGATCTCGATACCAGCGTGGTGCATGGTCATACCGATAGCCACTTCGTTCAGGCCCAGCTTGAAACCGCCCTCTACGCCAATGCGGTAATCCACAGACAACAGGATAAACGCACCCTTGGCGATGGCATGGCCACTGCAAGCACCAATCACCGGGAGCGGGAACGCCGCCAGGCGACGGGTCAGGGTTGAGCCCACCTTCACCAGCGCCATTGCTTCTTTCGGGCCTTTCTGCATTTCTTTAAGGTCGTAGCCGCCAGAGAACATACCCGGCTGGCCAGTCAGAATCACAATGGCCTTGTCTTGCTCGGCCTGGTCCAGAGCGGCATTCAGCCCGGCAAACACGTCGTGGCTCAAGGCATTGGCTTTGCCGTTGTTCAGGCTGATGGTGGCAATGCCGTCGTTCAGTTCGTAGCTTACGAGTTCAGTCACCTGTGCATCCTCATCTACTGCGTTTTATTAAAGTGAGTGTTTGTTAACATCAGAATCCCAAGATTGTGGGCGATCTGGGGCATCAGGTAAAGCCCTGATCATCGCCATGCCACCGCCGCGCACCAACGGTCATGGCCGAACAATACCGCCCTGGGGCACCAGGCAATTCATCATCGAGATAGAGACATCCCGGAACATCGCCTCGGAGGTCACCCGGTCCGGGAAGTTGTCGTACACAGCCCGGCGGCAGGTGGACGTTCGGGATTGCGCACGCTTCTCGCAATCGTTAACTGCGTCACTGCCGGCAGGCTGCCCTATCGCCTGCGCGCAAACCTCCGAAATCTGGGTAATTGCCCAGTCCACCACGTCACTGCTTTTGGCAGGGTTAGCCTGAAGATTGGTAAAGCGGGCGGGATCGGTCGGATCAGAGGATTCCTGAGTCTGGCCCCAGAACACGTAGACGAGGGCAACAGATACCATGGCAACCGTAACAATGGGGAACTTCATTAACGCTTTCCGTTTATGCGGCGACAACGCCGGGTGATAGACATGCAGGCAGCCTACCCCAAGCGGCTTCGTCATGCATCACCCAAGGTTACGCACAGAATCTGTGGATAACTTTGTGCGTAGTCAAAGGATAGCCGGCCTGAGCCCAATAGAACCGGGGGTTCAAGCAATATGGCCGCAAAATGACCGGGTCATAATTTATCCACCAAAGAGTAGCTTCCCTCCAGACGCCAATGCCCTATACTGCGACATATCCCATACTCTCAAATCCATCCACCGAAGACTCCACCCCGAGTAGCCAAGCCTGGAGGTACGGTCGTGAAAAACAAACCTGAAGAACTGGCCGCCGACAGCTCGGTCTACAAAACCCTGCTGGAGTCTACCAGGGCCATTCCCTGGAAGATCGACTGGAAAACCATGAAGTTTGCCTATATCGGTCCCCAGATCGAGGCTCTGCTGGGCTGGACACCGCAAAGCTGGCAGAGCGTAGAAGATTGGGCCACCCGCATGCACCCGGACGACCAGGGCTGGGTCGTGGATTTCTGTGTCGCTCAATCCAAGTCAGGCATTGATCACGAAGCTGACTATCGGGCACTGCACAAAGATGGTCACTACGTCTGGATTCGGGATGTGGTGCATGTTTCCCGCGATGAGAATGGAGAGGTCGAAGCGTTGATCGGTTTCATGTTCGACATCAGCGAGCGCAAGAAAACCGAAGAAAAAGTCGTGGCCTTGCAAAAAAAGCTCGAGGAATATTCATTCCAGGACGGCCTCACCGGCGTAGCGAATCGCCGAATGTTTGATTCATTCATGGACGAGGCCTGGCATAGTGCCCTGAGAAATCATCAACCTCTCTCGGTGCTGCTTTTGGATATCGATAACTTCAAGCAATACAACGATCTTCATGGTCACTTGCAAGGGGATGAGTGCCTTAAACGTATAGCCAAAGTGCTCATGGGTGCTGCAACGCGTTCTAAGGACTTTGTTGCCCGTTTTGGTGGCGAGGAGTTTGTCATCGTTCTGCCGGAAACCAATCCTGCGGCAGCACTGAAAGTTGCCGAGCGGTGCCACCAACATCTCCTGCGAGAACAGATTGCCCATGGGAACAATAGCGCAAGCCAGCTGGTCACGCTAAGCATCGGCGTCGGCACAATCACACCGGCCCGAAATGATTCACTCAATGACTTTCTGGAGCTTGTGGATCAGCGCCTGTACGAGGCGAAACACCAAGGCAGGAACCGCATCGTGGCAGCCTGAAGCCACCACTCCACCGAAAAGTCATGTAAGCCATGACGACACAACGTATTTTCCGACAGGGAATCGTTACAAAAAAATCCCGGTTCAACGTTTACAAATTCCAAGTCCAACACAACACTTGCCACTGAAGTCGTCAACCAGCAGCTGTAATCTGGTTGTTTTTTTGTACGGAAAGCCATGCATCCACGGTCACCTTGCTTCGATATCTGGCCGTATGCTGAGGAACTGAACGACAAGGTTGTCTTGCCGCAGGGAAACGTCCAGCGGCACCGGTTGTATTGTCTGCATCGCCCGCCCGGCAAGGGGCCCACCCACCAGGATGCACAATCAACCGAAAGGACACATCATGCCCAATCAACTGTGGTTAAGGATTGAACCCGAAAAGGCCATCAACAGCGCAGACGCAGAATCTCTACAGGTCCGTGTCAGCTACGAGATCTCGATCCAGACCGAAGACAAGCAGAATGATAGTCATCCTGCCAGCGACATTATCAGACTCGATCGCCATGCCAGTGCAGAAAGCAAACTCGAACCCGTCCTCCTGAGCAAGCCCATCCACGCGCGACTGGAAAGCCGACAGGGCCAGGAGCTGGCAGACCTGGGCGAGATTGATACCGGGCCCGGCAAGAAAGGGGAGCCCGTCACCCTCGTCATTCCTGCAGAGTCCCTGAAGCATGCCCTTGAGCGCAACAACCCGGAGCAGCAACCGGTGCTGGAACGATCCGGCCGTTTTGTCACGCTTGGCCAGGTCGACCGCAGGTTCGATGACTATTCACTGAGTGTCGATCTGATCGATACCGAGGCAAAACATCAGGCGATTTCCAGTCTGCTGGCACAAAACGCTGACAACGGCACCAACGCACGTTCAGCCGAAGTGGCTCTGGATACCCATACGGCCGGCCATCTCGGGGCATTGTCACTGACAGGCGCAGACCTCAAATTCGATGGCAGTTTTCATGTAAAGCGTCCCTTCAACGCCGGTACTGAAGCCAATGGCTGGATCTGGGTGTTGAACGGACCAAAGTTGATTGTCGGTTACCAGTCCGACGGCTCCGTTTATACCCCATTGCGGGACCTCCGCATCATGCTGCCCTGGCAAGATCCGGTGAGCGATGGCGAGGAACAGGTTAACGGATCGTGCTGCAATAATGGTCATCCGCCCCTGAACATGGACGAAGACAGTCTGCTGAACGATCCGGACCTGTTCAGCGACGACCCCGGCTCATTTTGTCGGCCTTTCAGCAACCCGGCCCGCATTCTGGGCGAACGCCGTTTCCAGACCGTCTTCCGGGTGGAGCAGCCTGAGATCGAATCCACCTCCAACACAAAACCGGATTACCGGGGATTGATCGCACCCAGGGATGCCAATGAGTTCCGAATGATGTCCACCGCCATGGTGGCCAGCGAACAACCGGACAGTGAGGCCGCCGGCGTTAGCCGGGCCAGGTTCGCCATTGACACTGCCAGCCTGCAGCGTTTTCTGCCCAAAAACCCCGGCGTATTCATGCCGCCCATTAAAGCCATTGATTTCCTGCCACTGCCCAAACTCCCCTGGCTGAACAAGCGGCAACCTGTGAGCGCCCGAAACCCCATCGACTGGGACGGCGACACCACCAAATATCAGGCTCTTTCCGTGGCGGGTGGCCACATCATGGAATGGCGGGTGCAGTGGCGATCCAACGGCTATTCCCTGGGCGATGTGGCGCATACCCTTACCCTGGCACCACGGCAAACCCGCCGGATTGTAAAACTGGATTGGCGACGCCGCGAAGCGAGCATCCGGCGCGAGACCAGCCAGTTTGCGGAAGAGGTTTCCCAAAGCACATTCAGCGACCGGGATTACCACAACGCCGTTCGGTCCAACCTGAACGAATGGAGCAAGGGCGGCAGCAGTTCCAAAACCACCGGTGTGGCAGGTGGCATCGGGTTTGCGCTCGGCCCGGTGGTGATTGGTGGTGGTGCCGCCCACGGCCGGGCCAGTTCCAGCAGCTGGCAACAGGGTGGCCGCAGCGTGTCCGCGGCAGAGGAACAAAGCCTGAGAGACGCCATCCGCCAGTTCGGTGATTCCTTGCGCCAATACGAATCCACAGTGGTGAACGAAGTCAGCCAGGACGAATCGATTGAAGGCGTTTCGGAGGTGGTCCGCAACCCCAACTACTGCCACTCCCTGACCGTCATCTACCATGAGATTCTCCGACATATCCGCGTAGACACTGTGCTCGCCGGCGTGCGCGAATGCCTGTTTGTGCCCTTCGCGATTCGGCCGTTTACCTTTTCCCGCGTGATTCGCTGGCGCGATGTGTTCGAGCGCTACCTGCAAAAGCGCGACCTGCGTTGGGCCTTGAAATACACCGAAGACATTCAGAACCACTGGCAGGGCTCCGATGTTCCAGCCGGCCCCCGCAAGGCCCAACCTCTGGAAAGCCTGACGGGAACCATTTACATCAAACTGGGCATTGAACGCCCGCGAGACGAGGTGGTATCGGATCAGATCGACGACCAGCTAAGCGAAGAAGGTGCCGTCGGCGAGAAAATCACCACGCGGGTGTGGCAGGCCTACGCCAACATCCTTCCCATACCGGTGGGCCAGATTGTGGCCCGTATCCGCGGCTTCTCTGCCGCCCAGCGGGATGCCTATTTTCAGCGGGAAATCGCACCGGCGATGGCACGGCGATGGGTTGACCGACTGCGCCTGGACAGCCAGAACGGCGAACTCGAAGGCACCGATTTCACCCTGGTGGGCGAATACCGGTTCAACCGCACGGTGCGAGTTGATTTCAACGTGCCATCGGAGGCCCTGGCCGGGAACAAACGGGAGGACATCGCCAAGCTGATTCTGTCCGCCACCGAGCACCTACCCAAAGGTTCCGTGGCAAACGTGACCAGTGCGAACATTCATTTTCACACCAGCCATTACGAGCGGCGTGTCAGCTCACCACGGGGTACGGATGACCTGATCTCCCCTCCCGCCTGGGATGACAACGAAACCGATCGCCCGGCCCCGAGCGAGAGCGCCACGCTGTCTTTCCGGCCGTCTAACTGGGAAGAGCAGAATATGCGGCTGGAAGCCGAGAAAGCGAACCGCAAGTTACTGGAACACATTAACGACAACCTGCACTACTACCATAAGGTGATCTGGTGGACCATGGACAGGGACGAGCTGTACATGCTCCTGGACGGCTTCGCCATATCCCCCAGCGATGGTCGCTCGATCGCCTCCGTGGTTGAACGTGAACCCATTGCCATCATGGGCAACACACTGGTGTTCAAGGTGGCTGCTGGCGCGTTCCTGGGCATCAACGGCCATGAAAGCTATGAAGATGCCTTCCGCTACTACAAGGGCGAAGGCGCGCCGGCGATGCCCATGCGAATCAGCCTGCCCACCGATGGCCTGTACGCGCAGGCCATCATGGACGAGTGCAACGCCTGTGAAGAGCATGAAGGCTCAACCGACTGGGTGCTGAAAGATGAAGACCCGGCCCTGGCCGACTTCCCGGGCAACTTCTTTGATTCTCGCCGCAGCCAACCGCAAGACATGACCCCCACCAACATGCCGGATTCCATCATTAACCTGCAGAATGCGCCTGCCGCACCAGCCCCTCAGGGATTTGGCGACATTCTTGGAGCCGTGGCAAACAGCAACGCCTTCCGCGACATGGCTGGCCTTGAGGGCACCCAGAAGAACGCTTTGGGTGCGCTGAATTCGGCGGCCAACCTGGCCGGTCAGTTCGGCGGCTTTGCATTACAGACCCGACTGGCGGAACTGCAGGCAGAAAAGGACGCAGGCGCAAACTTTGACAAGAAACGCGCCGCCATAGACCGCGCCGTTGAAAAGGGTTCCATGTCAAAACAGGATGGCGAAGCGGCTTTGCGCAAACAGGCAGAGCAAATGGGGCAAAAAGCCGCCGATGGCGTCTCTGACCGCGCCAAATCCATTGTTGAGCAATTCGGTAAAGATCGGGATGTGTCGGTCACCGAGCAAGACGCTGGGGGCATTCGCACGGTGAGTGTGGGCAACGGTTTGCAGCTCGCATCGTTCCGGCCAGATGCTGACGTTGAAGCCCTCGAACGGTCTCTGGCGAATCAAAAGATTATTGAGCGCTATAACCGCGGCACCGCCTGGAAACGGGACATTGTTGCCAACGCGGAAGCGGAGGAAACTGCCTGGACCAACGACGACGGGACCAAAAAGCAAGAAGGTACTGAATTGGCGAAGCTCCAGGATTACTTCGGAGCTATTGGCCAGTGGGCCGTGGATCAGTTCGCGGAGGACTCGCGAGACAATGAAGCCGCCTGGAGTGCCGCGTTTATTTCCTACGTCGTCAAGAACGCCGGCGTAAAGCCCAGCCATGGGTTCAGTCCCAGCATCCGGCACATGACCTACATTGTAGAGGCACTGGTGAACCGAAAGAACCGGGATCTGGACAGGCCGTTCTGGCTTTACAAAGCAGAAGACCTGTCACCTCAGGTCGGCGACATCCTCTGCAAGCCCTGGAACGAGACCCCTTGCGCCAATCTCACATTGGCCGGGCTGGAGAGCCAGTTCATCGAAAAGAAAGCCAGCGGCGAATACGCTATCAAAGGAACGCCAACCGGGCATTCCCACACCGATGTGGTCATCCGGCGTTTCTCCGATGACGGGACCGATTACATCGAAACCCTTGGTGGCAACACCCGTGATCTGTCTGGCGTAGCTCACACCGTTGGCCGCCGACGTTGGCGCCTCAGTGCGAATGGCCGGGTAGACGCGTGTGTCGATCGCAATAACGAGGTAATCGAAGACTGCCCGCCATTTGCGTTCATCCGGATTGTACACCCGACAACGCAGCAACTGCTCGACGCAGCCGCCGATGAGGAGGGAGGAGTCAGTGTCTAATTCCGTGTAACACCGGGATACGCCTTCCTCGCCTCTGGCCGCCGGAGGCTTGCGAAGGCGTCAATTTCCCACGGCCGCATGGCCATCAGCAAGCTGACTCCGAAACGCTGTTCTAATGGCAGGGCCAGGTCTTCCTCATGGCAATGACGAAACTCAAGGGCCAGGCGTTTCAGTTTCTGTTGCACGGATTCGTTCGATTGGGGCGACAGCATACCGCTTACAAAAAGCCGCATCTCACCCGGCTGGTGGAATCGACATTTCAGGAAATCCTGCTGAACTTCCGTTTCAAAAAACCGCTGGATTGGCCCCCGGGGTTGCCAGGCGAAGTCGTGGCTGACCAGTAATTTGATTCGGTTACCGGGCAACAACTCCACCAGTCCCATGCGATCAAGCCGGGCCAGATAGCGGATTAACTCCGGCTCCTCTATCTGATAGTTCTGGAGTATCTCGCCAAACTGCCAGCGGTTCATGGCACACACCGCCACCAGCAACAGGCGCAGGTCAGACACCAGCTCCCGTTCCTGTTCTTCGCTCAGCTGTTCAACCCGGGGCTCGGGGGCCAGCTTGCGAACCAGATCGGTGATCTCCATCCCCATCAGTCCACATACCTGGTCCAGGCGCTTCAAGGAGAACTGACGATCTGAAAACAACCGTTTCACACTGGCCTCTGACAACGCCAGCGCCTGTGCCACATCCTGGTAGGTCAGCCCGTGTGCCCTGAGTTGGCGTTTCAATTCACTGACAATCGCGCTGGTTTGCGCCATAACCGTCCCCTTTCTTACCAGCCACTCAGCCAAACGTATCAATATACGATACCCGATGTATAGGACAGTACTACCTTTATAGAAAACCTCGCCCGCCCTCCCTGGTTCACGCACAGTGGAGCCGTTCCAACAACAACGTCATCAGGAGTTAATCATGGACAGCGAACTCAAAAGCAATTCCGCCGGGTGGGTATTCTTTGTGAAGGTTTCCTTTGCTATCGCGCTTTTTGCGGCCGCCGCCGGCGTGGTGTTGGCACCGGTGGATCTGGTGCTCAAAGGCTACATGGCCATCAGCGCCCTGTTTCTTGTCAGCACCACCATCACGCTTTCAAAAACCATCCGCGACGAACACGAGCACCAGCGCATCGTCAACCGCATCTCCGAGGCACGCACCCATCAACTGCTGAAAGAATACGGGGAGTAACACCATGAGCATCTGGCGCAAACTGGACACCCTGTTCCGGGCATCGGCCCAGGAGCCGGTAGCAAAACTGGTGGATGCCAACGGTATCCGGATATTCGAACAGGAGCTGCGCGATGCAGAACAGGCCATCGCCCGCTCCAAGCGGGAACTCGCCTGCCTGATGGCGGAAAAAACCCGGCTGGCCAGGGACAACGAACACCTGAGGGCCACCATCGATAAACGGGAGCATCAGGTAACCGAAGCGCTGGAGAAGAACGAGGAAGAGCTGGCGCTGGAGCTGGCCAACCTGATCGCCGAAGATGAACCACTTCTTGAGCGCCAGCAACAGCAGCACGACAAACTGCAGCAGCAGGAAAACCGGTTGCGCAAACAGCTGCGGGACTCTGGCCGGGCGCTCAAGCATTTCCACAGTGAACTCCGGCTGGCCAGAGCCAACCGCCACGCAGAGCAGGTTAACCGCCAACTCCGCGGACACGCACGGGGGCTGAGCAGTCACATGGAAGACCTCAATCAATCCGTTTCCCGCATTCAGGCAAGACAGGCCGAAGCGGAAGATATCGAGGCGGCGTTGACAGAGCTGGACCGGGAACAGGAGGACGAAACCCTGGACTCGAAACTGAAAGCCGCCGGCATCAGCAACGGAAAGAGCAGTGGCGAACAGGTTCTCGCGAGGATTCGTTCGCGGTCCTCTGCAAACGCCAAAGGATGACCTCACCTCGCCACCGACAAGAACCCTATAAGCAGAAGCTCATCACTTCTGCTTATAGCTAACCTTCAATAAAATTCATTTGCCTCATCATTGCCCGCTTCCTAGGATGGAGACATCCAAAAACCAGAACAAGAACCTGTCTCCGGGATGAAGCGCCATGACGTTCAGATCTGTCCTAATCGCCAACCGCGGTGAAATCGCCATTCGCATTGCCCGCGCCTGCAGCGAGCTGAACATACGAACCGTCAGCGTGTTTGCTGAGGACGATTCAAACGGCCTGCATACCCGCCAGTCAGACGAATCCGTGCCCCTGAAAGGCCGTGGTGTGAAAGCCTATCTGGACATGGAACAACTGATTACCGTGGCCAAGGCCCACGAGTGCGACGCCATTCACCCCGGTTACGGATTTCTGGCGGAAAACGCCGAGTTCGCTCGCCAATGTGAGCAGGCAGGGTTGATGTTCATCGGACCGGCGCCGGATGTGCTGGAATTGTTCGGTAATAAATCCTCTGCCAGGGCCCTGGCAGAGCGCTGTCAGGTGCCCTTGGTCAACGGTATCAACAGCCCGGTTAGCCTGGAGGCGGCAGAAGCCTTTCTGGCCCAGCATGGCGCCCTGATGCTCAAGGCGGTTGCCGGTGGCGGCGGGCGCGGCATTCGCGCGGTGACCAGCAAGGGCGAGTTGGAACAAGCCTTCAGCCGCTGCCGATCTGAAGCACAAGCTGCCTTTGGCAATGGTGATCTGTATGTTGAACAACTGATTGCCCGCGCCCGCCATATTGAAATCCAGATTCTTGGGGATGGCACCGGCGCCGTCTCCCACCTGTGGGAACGGGACTGCAGCATCCAGCGGCGCAACCAGAAACTCATCGAACTGGCCCCGAGTCCGGGCCTCGACCCGGTGCTCCGGGACGAAATGATCAACTGTGCCCTGGTCATGGCAAAAGCGGTCAACTACCGAGGGCTCGGCACCTTCGAGTTTCTGGTGGACGAAGATCAACCCGGTCGGTTCTACTTCATGGAAGCCAACCCGAGGGTTCAGGTAGAGCATACCGTCACCGAGGAAGTCACCGGCATTGACCTGGTCCAGACCCAGCTGAAGCTTCTATCTGGCCAAACCTTATCTGAACTGGCCCTGGACACCCCGCCGGCCGTGCGCGGCGTGGCCATTCAGGCCCGGATCAACGCCGAAACCCTTCGTTCCGATGGCACCACCATGCCCGCAGCGGGCACGCTCACGGCCTATGAGCCGCCAACAGGGCCCGGCTTGCGGGTGGATGGTTCAGGTTATACTGGCTACGCCATCAATCCCGCCTATGACTCCCTGCTCGCGAAGCTTATCGCCCACGGCCCGGACTACCAATCGGCTCTTCGACGGCTTTATCGTGCTCTGTGTGAATTCCGACTGGACGGCGTGGCCAACAACATCGGACTGCTACAAAACCTGCTGCACCACCCGGCCGTCAAAGCCTGGCAAGTCAACACGCGATTCGTGGAAAACGAGCTTTCAGAGCTTGCCCCCTCAACGTCTGAAGGCAAGCACCCGAGGCATCACTTCGACAGAACAGAAGCGACGCACGACACAAAACTGAACACACCATCATTACCTGCCGGTGCCATCAGCATCGCAGCGCCCAGTGCAGGCACGCTCGCGAGTGTTGAGGTCCGGGAAGGCGACACCATTGCAGCGGGCCAAACCGTTGCCGTTCTCGAAGCGATGAAGATGGAATTCATCGTGCAAGCCGGGCAATCCGGTATCGTTCAAACCCTCCTCGCGGTGTCAGGCTCAACGGTAACTGAGGGTGAAGCTTTGCTGATCCTGGAACCCTCAGAGGTCAGCGATGACACCATTCAAACCGAGCAGACCATCGACCTCGATTACATCCGGGCTGATCTGGCGGAGGTCTTCCAGCGCCACGATGCGTTAACCGATGAGCATCGTCCCGACGCGGTCGCAAAGCGCCGCCGTACCAGTCAGCGAACCGCCCGGGAGAACGTCGAGGATCTGCTCGACCCAGACAGCTACAACGAATATGGGGCACTGGCGCTGGCTGCCCAACGGCGTCGCCGGTCGGTGGATACACTGATTGAACTAAGCCCCGCGGACGGGCTGATCACCGCCATCGGCACCGTCAACGCCGAGCGCTTCGGCGCTGCAGCCGCCGGTTGCGCCACAATGGCTTACGATTACACCGTGTTTGCCGGCACCCAGGGACTGGCAAACCACCGGAAAACGGACCGACTACTTGCCCTGGCAGAACAGTGGCGAATTCCGCTGGTGCTGTTTGCCGAGGGTGGCGGCGGCCGCCCATCCGATACCGACACTAACGGCGTGTCACACCTGGATTGCCAGAGCTTTGTCAGCATGGCTCGGCTCTCGGGCAAGGTGCCAACCGTCGGGATTGTTTCCGGCCGTTGCTTTGCCGGCAACGCGGCCCTGCTGGGTTGTTGCGACACCATTATCGCTACCCGGAATGCCAACCTGGGTATGGCCGGCCCGGCAATGATAGAAGGCGGCGGCCTGGGCCGATATGCCCCCGAGGAGATCGGGCCGGTCTCCGTGATGGGCCCCAATGGCGTGATTGATGTGGTGGTCGAAGACGAGGCCGAAGCTGTCGCCGTGGCCAAGCAGTATCTGTCTTATTTCCAGGGCTCCCTCGCGGAATGGACCTGCGCAGATCAGCGCAGGCTTCGCCATCTGATTCCCGAGAACCGCATGCGCGTTTACGACATCCGGGAAGTCATCCAAACGCTCGCTGATGACGACAGCGTTCTGGAGCTCCGCCGCCAATTCGCGCCCGGGTTAATTACCGCGTTCATTCGAATTGAGGGCCGCCCCATGGGCCTGATAGCCAACAACCCCATGCATCTGGGAGGCGCCGTCGATGCCGCAGCGGGCGATAAGGCAAGCCGTTTTATGGAACTCTGTAACGCTCATAACCTGCCTATTCTGTCGTTGTGTGATACCCCGGGGTTTATGGTTGGGCCAGAGGCGGAAACACAGGCCACCGTGCGTCGCGTCTCCAACATGTTCCTGGCCGCAGCCAAACTATCGGTGCCCTTCTACACCGTGGTTCTGCGCAAGGCTTACGGACTTGGCGCACAAGCCATGGCCGCCGGCAGCCTGCTGACGCCCTTTTTCACGGCCGCGTGGCCAAGCGGAGAGTTCGGCCCCATGGGGCTTGAAGGGGCGGTGCGCCTGGGGTTTGCCAAGGAGCTGGCAGCCCAACCAGATGACGCAGCTCGCAAGAAGATGTTCGATGGCCTGGTCGCCAAGGCTTACGAACAGGGCAAAGCCATCAACGTCGCCAGTTATCTGGAAATCGATGCGGTCATAGATCCCAAGGACACCCGCGCATGGCTGGCAAGAGGGATCTTAGCGGCCGGACATTGAAACTGGGAAACCCCGGAAAAGGCTGCTATTTTCTAAGTTAATCGCCTGCTTCCCGGCCCACGGTTATTCGCGGGCCGCTCCCGGAGCCTAGAAATGAAACGATACCTGACCATGCTGCTGGTATCGCTGTTTACATGGATTGAGACAGTCACCGCAGATGATACACAACACCTGAGCATAGCGGTTGGTGACTGGCCGCCGTATTTTGATCAGGAGGCACCCGATCAGGGGATTGTCGCCCAATTGCTGCGAGATGTGTTTGCCGAGGAAGGCTTTACGGTCTCCTACCACTTCCTCCCCTGGAAGCGAGCTTACTATGAAGCCGCAATGGGCAAACACGATGCCACGGCGGTATGGATGCATGCGGAGGAACGTGAGCAGGACTTCACCTTCAGCGACCCGGTCCTCAAAGAGCGGTTCGTGGTTTTTCACCTGAAAGACCAGCCGGTCAGTTGGTCCAGCGTCGAAGACCTGTCTGACCTCAGGCTCGGCGGCAGTATTGGTTACAGTTACGGTTCGGCTTTCGATCAAGCCGTAGAGGATGATCTGCTTAGTATTGAATGGGTCGCCAGTACCGTGCTGAATTTCCGCAGGCTCCTGTTCGACCGCATCGATGCGTTCCCCGAAGAGATCAACGTGGGCTATCACATTTTGCGTCGTGAACTTGACCCGGAGGAAGCCAGCCGCATTACCCACCACCCCCGCCCTCTTCTCGAGAACGAAAGTTTCGTGTTGTTTCCCAAAACACGACCAGACACCGCACAACTGACAGACCGCTTCAATGAACGACTGCAGGCGTTCCGTGATAGTGGCCGTTATAACCACTACTTCGAATCCCACAGCCAGGCTTCTGCTGGGTCAAACTGAAAATGTAAAGCCGGGGATTCCACAGTACCCGACTGGCTACACCTGCCATAACCTACCGCGCTCCAGAATTTCTCCCCCATAAGATGGAGCGTGTTCATGAAAGGGAAAATCGGGCTGATTGTTGCCCTCATGCTGACCTCAGGCTGCGCAACGGCCAACGAAGAACTCCGGATCTACACAGAACAATACCCCCCTTACAACATGACCACGAATGGTCAACCGTTTGCACACTCGGAACGGGATATCACAGGACTATGCACTGATGTCCTCAAGGCGGTACTCGAACAAAGCAGCCTGAAATACAGCATCAAGCTGAGGGACCTGAGCTACGGAATCAACCGGAGCGAACAACACCCCAATCACGGCATCTATTGCGTCTCCAAAACCGCTGACCGGGAGCCTGCGTTTGACTGGGTTGGACCATTAGCCAGTATCAAATGGACGCTCTTCGCGAAAGCCGGCACCACTATCCGACTGAGCAAACTGGAAGACGCCAAGAACTATCGCATTGGCGGTTATCGCGGCGATGTCATGACCACGTATCTTGAAGAGAAGGGCTTTAATGTGTCCGCCATCAGCACCAACGGCCTGAATGCCCGGCGCCTTGAGCAGGACCAGATCGACTTGTGGGTAGCCGATGGCCTGGCTGGCCCCTACCTTGCCGCAGATGCCTCAGATGTGACAGATCTGGAGCAGGTTCTGGTGTTCCGGGAAACCCCGATGTACCTGGCCGTGAACAAGAGCACAGACCCAGACATCCTCAAAGCCCTGAACCAGAGCTTCCAGGCACTGGTCAACTCAGGTGAAATCGAGACCATCTCCCGCGCTTACGGTTTTTGATTCTGCATCTCCCGGTGGCCCGTCTGCCACCGGGAGAGCCACCGTCAACCAGAATCAGAACCGGCTCCTCCCCCGCAGCAACACCTGTAAAGCATCAATGCTGTCGTCCCCATCCAGGGGAAACGCCAGATCAAAGTGCAACATTCTCTGTACTTCAACTCTGCTGGATGCCAACCTCAAGCCAACCCCAACATCCCTCAACACACCACCGTCCGGCCCGTTACTCTGACCGTCAGCAAACCAGGCGCGGCCAGCATCAACGAACACAACCCCGCCCATCCGAAACAACTTGAAAGGATGCCAGTCGGGGAAGTACCGGCGCTCGAGTGTCCACAAAACCCTTCGGTCCCCTTGCTGGTATTCACTGGGATAGCCACGAAGCCCGTTTTCACCTCCAATCAACAGTTGTTGGTCGGCGGTCAGGTTACGAGCAGCGGTAAACGCAAGACTCGTGTACCAGCCGGTCCAACGAACGGACCCACCGTGAAAGTACTCCAGGCTGAGGGTGCCCAGGAGATTCTCCACGCGGTCTTGACCGAGCCGATAGGTGCCGCTCTGATTCAGGCCGTAGCTGGCGTAGTTGGTTTCCGTCGCCAGCAACGAGTCCTGAAAACTCATGTTCAGGACAACCCGATCTTCCGTTGCCCCCAACCCTGAGCCTGAATAACCCAATTCCGTGCGCCACAAGAAACCATCCCGAACGTCTTCAACCCGCTGTAAACGGGTCAGGTTGGTCATCTCGCGAAAACGGTTCTGGCGGTAATCAAAACCAATCCATGGATAGCTCAGGGTTCGATCATCCGGCAACACATCCAGGGCAGGCTGATCAGGTAACGGCTGAAATCCGAACGCCTCGTAGCGATACCCCGCCAGCAGGCGGAGCTGCCGCTCGTTGCGCTCAGCCAGGCGCCATCCGCCATCAACACTGAAATACTCCCGGCTACGGCGGTAATCGGCAATGGCTTCTGCCCCCACGTAGCGGGATTCCTCCCGGACATCATCCACTCCAGCCAGGCCAAAGCGCCAGTTGGTGCGCTCGCTGAAAAATGGCCGTTCCAGATAGGCGCTCCGCCCCCTCCCATCACTGCGGTCATCGTAGGAAAAACCCGCCTGCCAGTGAGAGCCAGCGACATTGGGATCGTCCACAAACAAACTGGTTTCGGAGCGGTCCGGGTCCTTGGTGTAGGAAATTCCCAGGCTCTTGCCGGAACCCAGGAAGTTCGGATCGGAGATGCCCGCATTGGTGGTATTCTCGCCACCGGATCTGGTCAAACCCAGGGTTGGCAGTAATGTCCAGGTATCCCGCGCCAGAACACTCACCTCCACCTCATCCCCACAAAGGCGGGTAACCCCCACCCAGGCCGCTGTCAGATATTCCCGCTGCCGCAAGACCCGCTCAGACTCTTCCAGCAACCCGGGACTGTAGATGTCGCCCTCAACAAACACCAACTGGGAACGAAGGGCCGACTCCCAAGTCGGTGTGTTGAGTGTATTGAGGGCGCGGTAAAGGAAGTTATCCTGCTTTGGGTCGCTGGTATCAAAAATGGGGCGCTGAATGATTCGAATGCTGCCAATTTTCGCACCCGGGGGAATCACGAGATTGCTCTGGCGCGCCAGCTGATCCCGTGGTTTGTCCAGATCAATCATTTCCGGCTGGATGTCACTGACAGTACACGCCTCGTCTGGCGACTCGGCCCCGAGTGCAGGACCGGCCAGAATCAGACTGGTCGCCAACAGCCCCCTCCGGCACACGATAGCTGCTTTGCTGACTGCCCGTACTGTCATATCCCGCCAATGAAACCGCCAACCTGGCGCAAATTAATAAAAGGATTCATCCGAAGCTATGACAGGATAGAACAACAATCACAAAAAGAGGCCAGACCATGATTGGTTTTCCCATCGCCCTGATCTTTGCCAACGGCTTCGAATGGTACGCCCACAAGTACATCCTGCATGGCACGCCCAGGCCTGGGCAGCCGCGCTACAGCCCAATCCCCAAATCCATGAAGAGCCACTGGCAGCACCACAAAATCGTGCGCACCACCGATTACCAGGATGATGGTTACGCGGAAGGCCTGAGCAACTGGCGCACCCGGGATGAAGTCACGTCTCTGCTCAAGCTCACAGCTATCACATCCCTGGCCATGCCGGTAGCGCCGTTTTTCACCCTGGGCACCTACTATGCTGCTGCTCGTTATTTTTACGTGCACCGGCGCTCACACCTGGAGCCTGAGTGGGGTAAAAAAGCGATTCCCTGGCACTACGACCATCACATGAACACCAACCAGGATGCCAACTGGTGCGTAACACGCCCCTGGTTCGACTACATCATGGGCACCCGGGTAATCGCCAACGAGGCCATGGCCGAGTCTAACCCGCTGGGCATTCGTTTACCCGAGATCGTTGAAAAGCCACTGAACCAAGCCTGCCGAAGGCTCTTTCCAAAGAGCTTCGAAAGGTTGAATCAAGGGCAGCTCGTTTAACTCTTTGTGGCCAATCTCCGGATATCGTCGTACTCCCGAACCTTAATTGCGGCTCGGGAGTTTTCGGCCCCGGTAAACTCGATCAGCTCATTCACCATCGCCTCGGCAACTGTCTCCGCCTCGATGGCCCGATACTTGTGCAGTGGTCCAATCAATGCGCGGTTGGCCAGCGGCATTACGGCCATCCCCAACGCTTCACCGGTACGGTGTTCCTTCCTGTCGCCCAGCAACAAGCTTGGGTGATAAATGGCAAGATAATTGAACCCAAGACCTCGCACCGCATCCTCCAGCTCGCCTTTCACGCGACTGTAGAAAACCGTGGACCGGGACGAGGCCCCTATGGCGGACATCAGGATTAATCGGTTCACGCCCGCCGCCTTGGCTAGTTTGGCCGCCCTATAGGCGTAATCGTAATCCACCTTACGGAATGCTTCTTGCGAGCCCGCCTTCTTGATCGTGGTACCCAGGCAGCAGATCAGGGCATCAACTTTGAAGATAGCAGCACGGGACTCCAGGGTCTCAAAGTCGACCACATGCTCCGCCAGCTTCGGGCTATCAATACCCAGTGAACGGCGCACCGGCACCACCACGGATGAGACACCGGTGTGCTTTAGCAACTTTTCGACCACCAGGCGCCCGGTCAGGCCTGTGGCTCCCAATACCAGAACGTTCATGACATACCCCTGAAAATTGATTAGGCTCACCGTAACACCAGAATCCACTTTGTGCAGTTAAATGGAAGCCCATGCTGAAAATCTCCAACGCCGTTGAACTGGCGGACTGGGAAATTGAGATCACCCAGATACGCGCGCAAGGCGCTGGCGGGCAAAACGTCAACAAGGTGGCATCCGCCGTTCACCTCCGCTTCGACATCCTCAACTCCAGCTTGCCGCCTTTCTACAAGGAACGGCTGATGGCATTATCAGATCAGCGCATCAGTAAAGACGGCATCATTGTGATCAAAGCCCAGTCTTTCCGAACTCTTGAACTGAACAAGGAGGATGCGCTGGAGCGACTGAAAGAGCTCATTCAGGAAGCGGTAAAACAAAAGAGGGCCCGGCGCCCAACCAAGCCTACCAAGGGGTCACAACGGCGGCGAGTGGACAGTAAAACGAAAAAGGGCAAAACCAAGGCGCTCCGGGGAAAAGTTCAGCTTTGACGGTCTGTTTTACCCACAACATCTGTGGATAACTTTGTTAGGAACGAAAGGATAGGCAGTGCAAACCCTTTAACCACAAGGGCTGGTGGAATGCGTAGGTTATTTGATCAACCGGTTCATCCGCCCGCCTTAAGTGATCAATTTATCCACAGCACAGCAACGGAAGAGCGATGGCATTGCCCTACTTTATTGGCTGCCCTCAATGGCAAGACCCGAACTGGAACAGCCAACTGCCACCCGCCGGCACGCCCCTGGCGCGATATGCCCGGGTATTCAACACCGTTGAGGGCAACACCACCTTTTACGCCAGCCCCAGCCGCGAACAGTGCCAGCTATGGCGGCAGCAGGTTCCGGACAACTTCCGATTCCTGTTCAAACTGCCTAAAGCCATCACCCACGAACGCTTCCTGAGCGGCACTGACGATGAACTCGAGGCCTTTCTGTCGCTGATTGAACCGCTAAATGATGTGCTTGGCCCCATGTTGCTGCAACTACCAGCAAGCTTCGGCCCGGAGCGGCTGGATCAACTCTGGCGCTTTCTGGATACCGCACCGGAGTTTCTGGACTGGACCGTAGAAGTTCGGCACCCGGCGTTCTTTGCCAAGGGTGAGGAGGAGCGTGCCCTGAATCAAGGCTTGCGGGCCCGCAAGCTCGCCCGGGTTGCACTGGATAGCCGGGCGCTGTTCTCGGCAACGCCCGACTGCGAATCAACCGTCGATGCCCAGCGCAAGAAGCCCCGAGTTCCGGTGCACATCCTCCCCAGCGATGCATCGCCGGTGATTCGCTACATAGGGCATCCCGACCTGGAGACCAACCGGGCATTTCTCGCACCCTGGGTGCAGCGAGTGGCAGCCTGGGTAGCGGCTGGCACTCAGCCCTATGTCTTCATGCACATGCCCGACAACGGCCACGCAGTGGCACTGGCCTCGCTCTGGACGGAGCTTCTGCGGGAAAAGCTTCCGGAGCTGGAGCCTCTGCCAGTGAACGTTTCAACGCCGCAAATCGGGCTGTTCTGACCAAACGCCGACTATGCAGCTACCGCAGTGTCCAGAGCCGGCTCACCAAGGGGTGGCTCGTCCGCCAGCAGCACATCCCGGAACGAGAGGTAATAAGCACCGGTAAGCACTGCCCCCCAAACTATGGCCGCAAGAATCATCGCCACTACCCAGAAACTCATTGATGCCGTTGACGCACTGATCGTGAACAGGGGGAAGAAAAAGAGCTGGCTCAGCGCCATCACATTCACGGCGAAGAAAATCAGCACGAACAGGTTCTTGAAACTCGCCCGAAAACTGTGACCAATCGCCGCAAAGACGCCTTCACGAGCAATCACGATCAACGGCACGACATAGCAGAAGAGCGCAGCGAACAGGGTCACAGCCGCCACCACCGAGAGGAACACGAACAGGGCACGCAACATGAAGTTTTGGGTTCCCAAGCCGAAACTCATGGCGTCACCGTAGTAGCCGGTGCCGAAAAGCGCACGCTCAAGATCTGCTGTACCCACAATCCAGTAACCCACCAATGCCATAGCCAAGGCGACCAAAGCCATCATCAGCAACATAAGCACAAGGTGAACGATACTGTGCCCCCCAAACGCAGCAAACAAACTGGTGAATCGAGGACGCCCTTCAGCTGCAGAGTGAAAAACGGCGATCATCCCGGCGTTCAGTACCAGTGTCAGAACCGCGATCGCAGAAACGATCAGAACCATCGTAAAAAGACTGCCTCGAAACATCAGCTCGAACGAAACCAGCTGAATCAGCACTGGCGCAACAATCACCAGCAGGTATGCCGGCAGAATCACGCCCCAGTTGTCACGGAGCAGTTTTATAGACCCTGAAATCCAGTTCAGTGGCGGCCCCGCTTTTACTTTGCGCGGTGAAACAGAAACGGGTTGGTAGGAATTACTTTCATCGTGAGTTTGCACAGCAGGAAGTCCTTAATTTGCTTTCCAGAAATGATGACCAGCAAGCTGATCTGTCCAAGGCTCGGCACCCTAACAGATCATGTCCTTGATCTGTGTCCAATATCGCCCCGTGCACGCGTGAGACATTGTCCATTCC
This sequence comes from Marinobacter sp. GH_1, assembly GCF_048595985.1. Taxonomy (NCBI): domain Bacteria; kingdom Pseudomonadati; phylum Pseudomonadota; class Gammaproteobacteria; order Pseudomonadales; family Marinobacteraceae; genus Marinobacter; species Marinobacter sp. GH_1. The sequence goes on from NZ_CP184460.1 coordinate 3,150,522, forward strand.
CGCCGTCTGCACGTATGGGACAGCGCAAATCCACTATGCTTCACTCAAACAACACGTTATCCGACTACAAGGAGAAGAATATGTTCAGCCTGGAAAATCGAGTCGCTCTGGTGACCGGCGGCGAGCATGGTATCGGTAAAGGTATTGCTGAGGTGCTGCACAAAGCCGGCGCCAAGATCGTGATTGGCGGTATTGATGAAGCAGCCGGCCAGCAAGTAGCCAAGGAACTTGGTGGGCTGTTTATCAAACTGGATGTTACCCGACAGAGCGACTGCCAGGCCGCCATTGCTGAGATTGAAAAGCAGTTCGGACAGCTGGATATTCTGTGTTCAAACGCCGGCATCTTTCCCCAGGCCAATCTGGATGAGATGACCGAAGTCCAGTGGGATCAGGTACACAACGTCAACCTGAAAGGCACCTTCTTCATCGTGCAAGCCGCCATGGCGGCCATGAAGAAGCGGAGTTACGGTCGTATTGTGCTGACGTCATCCATCACCGGTCCGGTCACTGGCTTCCCGGGGTGGAGCCATTACGGCGCCAGCAAGGCAGGCCAACTGGGGTTCATGCGCAGCGCTGCCCTGGAAGTGGCCAATAGCGGCATCACCATCAACGCGGTGATGCCCGGTAACGTGCTGACAGAAGGTCTTCAGGCGCAGGGAGAGGAATACCTCAACCAGATGCGTGCTGCCATTCCCACCCATACGCTGGGAACCCCTGACGACATAGGCCACGCCGCCTGTTTCCTGGCCTCCGAGGAGGCCCGCTACATCACCGGGCAGCAAATCATTGTTGATGGCGGGCAGGTTCTACCCGAATCTCCGGACGCAATTCCGGGTTGACCTTCAAGGCACACTACACCGAAGGTTATAGCTACGTGACATTAAAGCCCGTAGGGAGTCCCTGGCGGACTCCCGGTGCACCATAATTATGCCCGCTCCCCAAAACCGCACCAACTCCACGCAAATCTGCTAATCCATACCTGCTTCAGCACCACCTTTTGTGCACTTTGCACAAGCTCAGCCCGATGGTTACTCACTTTTATGCCAACAAACCACAAATGGCATAAACGTTGCGAACACTCCATATGTTGATAGACAACTCGGAGTGAACCTCATGGCAACCCAAACAAGCTCACAAGAACAGGACTACCCGCTTGGCCCGGTACCACTGGATAAACGAAAAAGTGTCTGGTCTATGGGATTGGTGCTTCTCGGCTTTACCTTCTTCACCGCCACCATGTGGGCCGGCGGCAGTGTCGGGGTCGCCTTTGATTTCCCTACCATGTTGATGGTGCTCGCCGCCGGTAATTTGCTGCTAGGAATTTATGCCGCCATGCTTGGCTATATCGCGGCAAAAACCGGGTTGAACACCGCCTTGATGAGCCGGTTTACCTTTGGTGAGCTGGGCAGCAAACTCTCCGACTTCATTCTTGGCTTCACCCAGATTGGCTGGTACGCCTGGGGAACGGCCACCATGGCGATACTTCTGGTCAAGCTGACAGGCATGCCCGAGGGCATGACCACGCCTTTGATGATTCTGTTCGGTTTTGCTTTCTGCGTAACGGCATTTATCGGCTATCGGGGTCTGGAATGGCTATCTCGGGTGGCGGTACCCGCCATGATCATTCTGGTCGCCGTGAGTATGACGATTGCCACATCGGATGCCGGCGGGCTTAGCGGTTTGCTGTCCATCACGCCAGCCAGCGAGATGACAGTAGCGGCTGCCATTACCCTGGTATTCGGCACCTTTGTCAGTGGCGGAACACAGGCCACCAACTGGACCCGCTTCGCCAAATCAGGCAAAACGGCCGTCATTGCCACACTATTGGCCTTCTTCCTGGGTAACGGCCTGATGACCCTGATCGGCGCCTTTGGTGCCCTGGTTTATCAACAGGCAGACATTGTCGACATTATGGTGGCGCAAGGACTGGCAACGCTGGGTATCCTGATGCTGTTCCTTAACCTGTGGACCACCCAGGACAACACCGTCTATAACTTTGCCGTGGCCGGCTGCAACCTGGTCCGCACCCGCCGCCGAAAACTGGTCACTGTTGTGGGCGCCGGCATAGGCACGGTTCTGGCCGTGATGGGCATGTATCAGTGGCTGATTCCCTTTCTTGTACTGCTGGGTACGTTTATCCCGCCCATCGGCGGTGTCATCATGGCCAGTTACTTTATTGGCTATAAACGCCAATACCCGGATCTGGCTACCGCATCACTACCTGCGTTCAACCTACCTGGCCTTGCCGCTTACGCAATCGGCTCCTCCGCTGCCTATAGCTCACCCTGGATTGCACCAATCGTCGGCGTACTCGTAGCCGCTTTGAGTTACAGCGTGATTCTGGTGGTCGGCCAGGCAGTACGTGAACGGCGGGCACTGGTTATGGGAACCGCCTGATGGCACTTCGCTGCAACGACATTCCGGGACTTCCCGGGCTCGACGCAATTCGGCTGCGAGGTGGCAGTGCAGCCGCCACCAACCCGGTACGCTGGCCCTACCTCGCGGAGAATCGCTCCTTCAAAGACTGGGTTAAAGGTGGCGAACTGGTATTTGTAACCGGCATCAGCCGCCATCGCAGCCCACAGAATCTGGCGGAATGCCTGTATGAGGGTAAACAGTGCAACGTAGCCGGGCTGGTGGTTCTTACCGGGGATGCGTACATTGGTCAGCTACCCAAAACACTGTGCGCACTGGCCGACGATCTGGCACTGCCATTGTTTGAGCAGCCCTATTCTTTGCCGATGGTTGAAGTGACTGAAGTCATCGGCAGGGCTATTGTGATGTCAGAACATACCGGCACTGAATCATTTGATGCCGACAACCTGGCCAGCTCGACCGACCTCATAGAGGCGTGGATCCAGTGCCTCGGTAACCAAAGCGCCATGGCAAAGTTGCTGGGCTGCCATCGGAATACCATTCGCAACCGAATAAACCAACTCACCGACAGCCTATCGCGGGAAACTGACAAAGCAGACGTTTTCAAATCCAGGCTATTGGCCCATCTGCTTTTAAAGCCTGCACCATCTGCGCAGCAGAATCAGGAGACGAAATGACCGAATCACTGAATGCTATCGTTAATGCCCGCTTACCGGGCAAGGATGGCCTGCATAAACTCACCATTGCCGATGGTCGTTTTACAGACATACACCCAGTACCTGAACAAACTCCCGCCGGGAACAACGAACTTGATGCTGCCGGCAACCTGGTTACCCCGGCATTCGTTGAGCCTCATATTCACCTTGATGCTGCCATGACTGCAGGTGAACCAAGATGGAACCAAAGCGGGACCCTGTTTGAAGGCATCGAGTGTTGGGCCGAGCGCAAGGCGATGTTGTCCCGTGAAGATGTTATCAACCGGGCCACCGAAGCCCTCAAACTGTTTGCTGCCCACGGTATTCAGTATGTTCGTACGCATGTCGACGTTACCGACCCCAGCCTGACAGCCCTCAAAGCCATGCTGGAAGTTCGCGAGCAGACAGCCGGATTGGTTGATCTTCAAATCGTGGCGTTTCCACAGGAGGGCATTCTCTCCTTCAGGAATGGTCGAGAACTGATGGAAGAGGCTGTGCGGTTGGGCGCCGATGTGGTGGGCGGCATCCCCCACTTCGAGTTCACCCGGGATTACGGCGTTGAGTCAGTGCGCTGGCTGATGGAACTGGCCCACAAGAACGACCGACTGGTGGACGTGCACTGCGATGAAATCGACGACTCGGAATCCCGGTTTCTGGAGGTGCTCGCCGCCGAAGCCCTGCGCCTGGACTACGGCTCAAGGGTAACGGCCAGCCACACCTGTGCCATGGGTTCGTACAACGATGCCTATTGCAGCCGCCTGTTCCGCCTGCTGAAAAAATCCGGCCTGCGGTTCCTGTCCATGCCTACCGAAAGCCTTCACCTGCAAGGCCGTTTCGACGGCTACCCGAAACGCCGCGGCCTGACCCGCGTACCGGAACTGCTCGACGCTGGCCTGAAAGTCGCCTTCGGCCAGGATTCCATCCGCGACCCCTGGTACCCCATCGGCAATGGCAACATGCTGCGCACTCTTGATGTCGGTCTGCATGCCTGCCACATGCTCGGTATGAGCCAGATCGAGCGATCCCTGGAACTGATTACCGACAACGGTGCCGCTGCGCTGGATCTGAAAGAGTACGGTATCGCCAAAGGACTGCCGGCACGGTGCATTGTTCAGCAGGGTCAAACGCCTTATGAGGTTTTGATGGGACAACAACCGGTACTGGCGTCTATTCGGGATGGGAAATTGCTGATCAAGAGGGATATCATCAAGTACGATACTGACCTGTGCCTTTGAGGAGAATGCCAATGATTGACGAGGACACCCTGACAGCACTGAAAACCGCGTTCACCTTCATGCCCCAGCCGGTCGAGATCAACCGCTACGAATACGGCGACGACGCCGACCGCATTTTGGCCCAGGTGAACTTCGTCCGGGAGGTACTGGTCAGTCACGGCATTGACCCGGAGGAAGTCGCCGGCGAGATTAATCCGGACACTTCCCCCAACTCCTGTTACTGAACGCGTTATGCCAAGGCTGTTTTTCGGGCTTGAGATTCCCGAGGCTATCAAGACGAGCCTCCTGCAAGTCAAAACACAAGTGGCGGGAGCCCGTTGGCAAAGCCGCGGGCAACTGCACCTGACCCTGGCGTTCCTTGGCCAGGTAGAAGATCAGCAGGTGGCCGTGGCCCGTGATCTGGCGAGGGGAGTTACCCAATCGGCCTTTGAGCTTAATGTGCAGGGGCTGGGGTGTTTCGGTTCTCCGGAAAAGCCCAAGATCCTCTGGGCGGGTGTATCACCAGAGAACGCGCTCAGAGAGCTCCAGAAAAACCTGGCAACCGCGTTGACCGACAACGGGTTCACACTCGAAAACCCGAGCTTCAAACCGCATATCACGCTTAGCCGATTTCGACATCCGGCGGGTTCGGTGGCCTCGCTGCTTGAAAGCCACCAAGGCACCCTGTTTGGATTGATGCCGGTTCAAGACTTCGTACTTTATAAGAGCACACCTGGGCCGGGAGGCTCCGTTTATACCGTTACTGAGCGGTTTACCTTGCAACCCTGATACTGCTTTCAGCGTCGGGGCTTTACCAGAAACCAGCTTGCCACAACCAACGTCCCAAACAGGGTATAGACCAGAATAAAAACCCAGTCCGGCGCGTTGTAGTACAGAATGGTTTCCAGCCAGTGCTGAATGAACGAGCCCTCATAACCACCCTGCCCGGCCTTTGCACGCAATTCCATTTCCCAGATCGTCAGCGGGCACAGCACGCCAAGCCAGGCCTGAAGCACGACAATACCAATAACCACAAGATGGCTCAGCCGGAACCAGAGATTTCGAACCCAATTCCACTGGCGAAAGTAACCGACCAGGGTAGCCACCAGACCAAAGATGACGAACACAACCAACAGGGTGTGAAACACTAGCAACAAGTCTGCAAGTATCTGAAACCACTGAGCGTTCATAAACACCTCCCTCAGCACCGAACCCGCCCCACAAACCGCGACAACCGGCAGAAGATTTCTCTAGAATAACCTTCTAAATACCATGACATGAGAACCCCATGCCGCTGGACGCTTTTGACCGTGTTTTACCCGGTGCCCGCAAAGCCAACAAACGCCATATACTTCGCTGCGCGCTGACCTGCTTTCTTGAGCACGGCCTTGAATCCACCACCATTGATATCATCCGCCAGCGTTCCGGGGCCAGTGTTGGCACCCTGTACCACCATTTTCACAACAAAGAGGGCCTGGCCGCAGCGCTGTTTTTCACGGCCCTGGACGATCACAGGGCAAACGTATGGCCAGAGATAGAAGCCGCAGGTACCACTCGACAGGTTATTGAAGCGCTGGTTACCCGTTATATGGACTGGGTTACCAACGAACCGGAACTTGCTCGCTTCATGTTTCTAGCGCGGGCCAGTGTGGCAGCAGGCCCCTACCGAGAGGAACTGACGCAAAGGAACCGTGAGCAATACAGTGTGATTCACCGTTGGCTGGCCGAGGGTCAAAGCCAGGGCGACATTCGATCTCTGCCACGGGAAACCTATGCCTCCCTACTTCTTGGGCAGGCTGAGAACTACTGTCGGGCCTGGCTGGCCGGGCGCGTACCAACGCCACCGTCGGAACACGCCATGCTCTTTGCAGAGGCCGCCTGGAGAGTTCTTTCAAAAAGCTAGAATATTATTCTAGAAATAAATTCCAAATATTGGCACTATCTCCTGACCGCCCTTTTCTAGCGCAGGAGAATGCATTATGAATGTTGTCAGCCTCTACAACCGGCTTAGCCGTCTGCCCATGGGCAAAACCCTGTTCAGTCGTGCGGTCTGCCAGACCGCGCCGTACTTCTCCAGCATCTCACCAACGGTAGAGACTCTAGCCCCGGGCCGCTGCGTGGTCACCATGAAAAAACGCCGAAAGGTCACCAATCACCTGAAAACCGTTCATGCGATTGCCATGTGCAACATGGCGGAACTGGCCGGCGGGTTGCTCACCGACGCCTCAGTTCCCAAGGGGGCACGCTGGATTCCCTCTGGCATGACCGTCAAATATCTCAAGAAGGCCAAAACGGACCTCACCGCTACCGCTGATGGCTCCAGCCTCGACTGGTCTGAGGAGGGGACTGTCAGGGTGCCTGTCTCTGTGACGGATACCTCTGGCCAGGAGGTGTTTCATGCCCTGATCGATATGAACATCAAACATACCCGCTAACCGGCGCACCGCACAGGAGGAACCCGCCATGGGGGAGCTTTTCGAATTTGGCAAACAGATCCTGGCCCAACAACCGTTCAGCGTACTATTGGGCACAGAGTTGAAAGCATTTGAGCCTGGCAAAGCGGAACTGAGCCTGATCGTGAAAGAAGAGCTCAAGCAACAGCACGGTTTTGTCCACGGCGGAGTGGTCAGCTACCTCGCTGATAATGCACTGACCTATGCCGGAGGTTCGGTTTTGGGGGATTCAGTCACCTCCGAATACAAGATCAACTACCTTCGCCCTGCTATTGGGGAACGATTAATCGCCAGGGCTCGGGTACTCTCCTCTGGCAAGCGCCAGGCTGTGTGCCAGTGCGAGATCGTCGCAACGGACAACGGCGAAGAGAGGATAGTCGCCGTGGCTCAAGGTACCATTACCAGGGTGGCGAGCTGACGCCCGGCGTATCTATACTCCTAGTTGACTAATAGGTCGCTATGAACAATTCATTAGAATCTCAGCGGGGAAACTGCAATGGGAAGTTCAAAACTGGTCGGTGTCGTGTTATTGGTGGTAGGCGTTGTCCTGCTCTACTTTGGCTATCAGTCCAGCCAGGCTGTTGGCAATCAGGTTACTGAAGCGCTGACCGGTCGCTTCACGGATGAAACCATGTGGTATCTGATTGGGGGTGCAGCGGCAACCGCAGCGGGAGCCTTTCTGACGTTTATGAAGAAATAGTAGATGCCTCAGCCAGGAATACCCTTCCGACTCCCCTAATGGATTAGCTGGCACTGTCGACAGCAGTGCCGCACAACCTAGTGTGTATTACCTAATTCCCTCCAATAGACTTTTTAAGCCTGCTTACCAAGCCAATCCAAGAACAACACCGCTTCCGTGAGCGCAGTAACCCATGGACATCGATTGATACAACGGAGTGTTGTTCTATGCGCACTATTGCACGAAAGAAAACCCTTACCCTTCTGTTCTCCCTCGTTCTGATCGCCGCCTGTACCGCAACCATCAAGCCCGAGTGGACCGCCCTGTATAACCACAAAGCCAACGTGGAACCTGATCGCCTGACCTGGCTGGAAGATCTTTCGGTCAACAGCTACGGTGATGTCATGGTCGCAGGCACGACCATTCGCACCGGTCTGGCTAATCGAGCTCAGGACATTCTGCTTGTCCGTTACTCCGATAACGGCCAACGGCTCTGGGCGGTCGATTTCGATCTGGCCACCGGTGACTACCGCAGTGACGACAGCGCCCTTGCCATGGTTATTGATGGTCAGGACAACGTGTACATCCTCGCCAATCAGTTCAAGGTTCTCGATGAAAATACGTCGTCCGCCGGCGCCTGGCTGATCAGTGCTGATGCCAATGGCAACGAACGCTGGCGCTATAAGCTCAGCGACAGCAGCGAAATGCGCGCGTTGAGTCTCAGCAATGACAAGCTTTACGTAACCGGGCCCAACACCCAGGTATTCAATCTGGAAGGCACGCCTCTTCTGGGCGTCGAGCATCCGGAGCATACCGCGCACTCGGTAACCGCCAGTGCCAACGGTAATTTCGTCGTTGCCAGCGGCCAGGCTGTCAGCCTGTTCAACGCAAACGGAGAGCAACTTTGGCAGCAGACCGGTGTAACCGGTGAATACCCGGCCGGCGAAGTCATCTTCACCATGAATGGCGACATCGTGGCCACTAATCTGTTGGCAGACAACGGCGGTGCTCGCATCACCCGCTACACGCCCGCCGGCGACAAGCTGTGGACCACAACCTTCGGCGCGGCTTACAAGAGTTACGGCTTGCCCGGACCAGCCCTGGTATTCGAAGACTATCGTGGCGACCTGCTGCTGACGTCTTCCAACTCTGATGGTCACCGTATCGTTAAACTCGACAGTGCCGGCAGGACCGTCTGGAATAAAACATCGCGCAACGGGATCATTAAAGATGCCGCCTTGAAAGGGTCTGACCTGTTTGTGGTTGGCGGTGGTTTCAACGCCAAGTACGAAAGCGACGGCAGCCGGGTGGCGGAATCAAAAACCGACCGGAACGTGCAGATTACCACCGGCAGCGTTGCCATTGATGGCAACAAGCTTTACGCCGGCTACAGTGCAGAGAACAATGGCAGCTTTGCACTCCACCTGTCACAGTACCTGGACCGGTAAAAATTGCAGGGACCGAATAGCCGACTGCGATGCAGCCGGCTATCACAGCCCCTCAAGATACCGCAGCCCGGAAAGCTGGGCCATTTGCCGTTGAATCCAGTCGACCCGTTCCTGCACATAGGTCGACGGAGCGTTCACACTCAAAACCTTCGGGTTTGGTAAAACGGCGGCCAGGCGTGCAGCCTGGGCTTGGGAAAGATAGCGTGCCGGCTTGCCGAAGTAGGCCTGGCTGGCCGCCTCCACACCGTAGATACCCGGGCCGAATTCCGCGATATTCAGATACACCTCAAGCACTCTCTGCTTGGGCCAGAGGCCGTCGATGGTCACGGCCAGGCCCGCCTCAATGACCTTGCGAGCAAAACTGCGCCCGTTCCAGAGAAACAGATTCTTGGCGGTTTGCTGGGTGATTGTGCTGGCGCCCCGCAGCCCCTCCCCCGCCTTGTACTCCGACACAGCCTTACGGATAGCATCCACATCCACGCCACGATGATAGGGGAACCGTTGATCTTCACTGGCCACCACCGCCAGCGGCATCCACGGAGAAATATCCGACAGCGGCACCCACTCATGCCGTAAGGGCCGGGGCGGGTTATCGAGTTGATACGCCAGCATAAACGCCGACGTGGGAGGGTTCACAAAGCGGAACAGCAGAATAGCCAGCAACAGCAGTGCGATAACGACACCGAGCGCGATCGCCACCATACGCAAAGATGTGCGAACAAAAGACCTCTTGGCCATAACCAGAACCTACCCACCGCCATTGGCTGAACACGAACAAACAGGCTGTACATGTTAGCCGACACGACAGGCTTTGGCGGTTACCATCTGGAAAGCCTGGGAGAGAAGCGCTGAATATCGACGCAGTTAATGTTATGTTATAACATATACATTAACGAGAACCGAAACGCCGACCCTTTCAGGAGAAAACCAATGCCGCTCACAGAAAAACGACTTCCGGTTACTGTTCTATCGGGCTTTCTCGGTGCCGGGAAAACCACGGTACTGAACCACATCCTGAACAATCGCGACGGCAAGAGAGTGGCGGTCATCGTCAACGACATGAGTGAAGTCAACATCGACGCCGCCCAGGTACAACAGGAAGTCACGCTGAACCGCTCGGAAGAGAAGCTGGTTGAGATGAGTAATGGCTGCATTTGCTGCACACTGCGTGAAGACCTGTTAATCGAAGTGCGCAAGCTGGCCGCAGAAGGTCGCTTTGACTGCCTGGTAATCGAGTCCACAGGAATTTCAGAGCCACTGCCCGTAGCCGAAACCTTCACCTTCGCCGACGAAGATGGCGTCAGCCTGTCGGATATCGCGCGGCTCGACACCATGGTGACTGTGGTGGATGCGGTTAATTTCCTGAAAGACTATGACGAGGCACAATCGTTACAGGAAACCGGAGAAAGCCTCGGCGAAGAAGATGAACGCAGCGTGGCGGACCTGCTGGTAGACCAGGTGGAGTTCAGCGACATTCTGCTGATCAGCAAAACCGATCTGGTGTCCCCAGACAATCTGGCCAGGCTCAAAGGCGTGCTGCGCAGCCTGAACTCCGAAGCAGAGATCCTTCCCATCGAACAAGGCGCCGTGCCGCTGGATAAGGTACTGAATACCAGTCGTTTCAGCTTTGAACGCGCCCAGCAGGCGCCAGGCTGGTTGAAGGAAATGCGTGGCGAACACATCCCAGAAACTGAAGAGTACGGCATTTCCAGCTTCGTCTACCGGGCCCGCCGCCCGTTCCACCCGGCGAAGTTCTATGATTTCCTGCATCAGGGCGTCTCCAGTGGAAAACTGATTCGCTCAAAAGGTTATTTCTGGCTTGCCACCCGCCCGGAGTTTGCCGGCAACTGGAGCCAGGCGGGCGGCATTGCCCGTCACGGGTTTGCCGGAATGTTCTGGAAAGCAGTACCGGAAAAAAACTGGCCCGAAGACCCGGAGTATCGCCAGGCGATTATGGAAAGCTGGGTAGAGCCATTCGGCGATATGCGCCAGGAGCTGGTGTTTATCGGCCAGAATCTCGACCAAGACAGCATCACCCGCCAACTGGACGAATGCCTGTTGGATGAAGAGCAGCTGCTGGCCGGAAAGTCTTTCTGGAAAACGCTGAACGATCCGTTTCCGGCCTGGGACTAACATCAGATGACACTGACAAAAGATGAGTTGTTAAAGGCGCCCGCCGACGAGTACATGAACGAGGCGCAGCTGGCGTTCTTCCGACAGTTGCTCGAAGACCTGCGCCAGGAAACCATGGACAACATTGAAGCGGCAAAGCAACAGCTGGCCAGCCCTCCGGAAATGAACGATGAAGCAGACCGGGCCTCATATGAGGAGGAATCCCGGCTGGCCCTACGCATAGTCGACCGGGAGCGCCGCCTGTTGCCGAAAATAGATGCGGCGATGAAGCGCATTGCCAACGGTGACTATGGGTACTGCCTGGAATCTGGCGAGCCCATCGGGATACCCAGGCTGCTGGCACGCCCCACAGCGGAGCTATGTGCCGAGGTGAAAACCCTGAACGAGCGAAAGGAGCTTAACTTTCGGCACTGAGCATTGCCTTCCCCACGTCCGGGTGGGGAAGCAACTCAGCCAGCGACTTTCAGCGGCCCGTGGTCATCACAATGATCGCCATGGGGGTGATGCTTATGGACATTACAGCTCATCTTGGCCCCCTTGGAAGACAATCTTGTCTCTGGAAAGTTTTGACTGATTCTCTATTTCCTGACAAGAGATTGATCAGCTAACAACCAGTATAGAAGACGGATGCAGACTTTGCTGTCCGCACGATTCAACGAGAGTTCTGCGGGGCACTTCGGCCCCCGGACCTGCCAGCCTTTACGCCGAGACAGGGGCCTATCACGTCAAAGCTTGGTCGGATTGGGCGCATCGCCATAGACATCAGCGGGATCAAAGGTTTTGTCCTGCTCAACAAACACCAAGGCCTCGCCATTTGCCCTGTCAGCCCCCACAAGCACCTGCCGGTAAAAGCATGAGCGGTAACCAACATGACAGCTGGCCCCGGAGCCGGCCACGTTGACCCGCAGCCACACCGCGTCCTGATCGTCGTCAATCCGCATCTCGACAACCTGCTGGACTAGCCCGCTGGTTGCTCCCTTGTGCCAGAGTACTTGCCGGCTGCGGCTCCAGTAATGGGCCTCGCCGGTAACAATGGTTTTCTCCAGCGCCTCGGTGTTCATATAGCCCAGCATCAGGACCTCGCCGCTGTCGGCATCGGTGGTCACACAGGTAATCAGTCCATCATCATCGAATTTGGGGGCCAGTTCTGTCTGCTCCTCCACCTGCTCAATGGAGTTTCTGGGGGCAAAGCTAACGGCATCCGGCCCGGCGGGCTGAGACTGGTCAGACGTTTCTTTCATGATATTTTCACTCTCAATGGTTGTGGCAATTCAAACGGTGACGTTTTTTGTATCGGGCGTTTCCAGAAAGCGGATGGCTTGGCCTTCGGGAGCGCCGACCAAGGCTTCATCCCGTACGACCACTTGTCCACGCACAACGGTGTGAACGGGCCAACCGGTAACGACTTTGCCATCGTAGGGAGTCCAGCTACTGCGACTGGCAATCCAGTCATTTGTGATGGTGCGCCGGGCGGCAAGGTCAACCAATGTCAGGTCAGCGTCGTAGCCAAGGGCAATGCGCCCCTTACCCTCAATCCCGAAGATGCGCGCCGGGCCGGCACTGGTCAGGTCCACCAGGCGTTGCAGGCTGAGGCGCCCGGCATGGACGTGATCCAGCATCACCGGCAAAAGCGTCTGTACGCCGGTCATGCCACTGGGCGATTGCGGATAGGGTTTTGCTTTCTCCGTCAGGGTATGGGGCGCGTGGTCACTGCCAATAACATCCACAACGCCCTTGCGAATAGCCTCCCACAAAGCGTCCTGATGTCGCTGTTCCCGGACCGGCGGGTTCATTTGCGCGAGACTCCCCAGTCGCTGGTAACACTCGGGGGCCGCCATGGTCAGATGATGGGGCGTTACTTCCACCGTCACGCAGCGTTTGTGGCGGGCCAGGTACTGCATTTCCTCGGCCGTGGAAACGTGTAAAACATGGAGCCGGCGGCCTGTGTCTTCAGCCATGGTCACGATCCGTTGCGTGGCGAGGAGTGCGCTGTCCACATCCCTCCATTCCGGGTGCTGGCAAACGTCTCCGCTCGCTTCGACAATCGACCTGCGCTCTTTCAAACGGCCCTCATCTTCGGCGTGCACTGACATGCGCCGGCACCCGTGGCGTACAATTTGCCGCAGCACCGTGTCATCGTCTGCCAGCAGGTCGCCGAATGAGCTGCCCATGAAGACTTTCACGCCGGCACAACCTGGCAGACTCTCCAGGCTCTGTAGCTGCTCCGCATTGACTCCGGAACCGCCAATATAAAAGGCATAGTCGCACCAGGCCCGGCCCTTGGCCGCATCCAGCTTGGCCTGGAGATCCGCCTGCCAGAGCGTCAAGGGGTTGGTGTTCGGCATCTCGAAGACACCCGTCACACCACCCAGTACCGCGCCCCGGGTTCCAGCTTCAAGATCTTCCTTATGGGTTAAACCTGGCTCACGAAAGTGAACCTGACTGTCGATCACCCCAGGCAGAACATGCAACCCGGTCGCATCAATGGTCGTATCGGCGGTCCAGTGACCTCTCAGTGCACCGAGGGCCACAATGCGCCCGCCCCGACAGGCGATGTCCGCACTCTCCGCACCATTCGGAGTAATCAATGTTCCGCCGCTGATCAGAAGATCTGCATGTTGTGGCATTGCGCTCAAAATATGGACCTCCCTGCTTGCCTCCAGCGTGTTCCGTCAGGCGTGTCCTCGATGGCAATATCAAGCAGTTCCAGCTCTTCCCTCAGCGCATCCGCTCGGGCAAAGTCGGCCTGACGGCGGGCTTCCTGCCGCTGGCGCACCAGGGCCTCAATGTGCTCGGATGAACATTCGTTTTCGGCGGGTTCGATGCTTTCGCCATGCAGCTCGTATAGTTCCTGCCGGGCGGATTTCTGGAGCAAACCAAGCAGCCCGGCCGAGGCACGAAACGCCCGCGCCGCTTCTTGCGCATGTTCGGCGGTTTTCGCCTGTTCCAGCAGATGACAGAGCTCGTGCAGACGTTTCAGCGCGCGAGAGACGTTGAGGTCATCCCTCAGGGCCTCCAGCACTTCGCCGTCCGGCTCTGTCTCTGACCAGTCTGCGTGCGCCTCGCCTTCCGTGCGTGCAAGGCGTGTGTACCAGCGGGTCAATGTTGCCCGCGACTGGCTCAGGCGCCGGTCATTCCAATCGAGGGGATTACGGTAATGGGTAGACAGGAGTGCCAGCCGGATGGCCTCGCCGGGAGCCTTCGCGAGCAGGTCCCGGACCAGCATCACATTGCCCTGGGACTTGGACATCTTTTGCCCGTCCACGGTCACAAAGGAGTTGTGAACCCAGGTACGGCAATAAAGGGCTCCATTGGCACAGGTTCCCTGCGCGATTTCGTTCTCGTGATGGGGAAAGATCAAATCCTGCCCACCGCCATGGATGTCTATGGTCTTGCCCAGATGCTTGCCAATCATGGCTGAGCATTCCACGTGCCAACCTGGCCGTCCGCGGCCCCAAGGGCTTGCCCAGCCGGGCTGGTCTTCTGTTGACGGTTTCCAGAGCACGAAGTCCAGCGGGCTGCGCTTGTAGGGCGCGACTTCAACACGGGCACCAGCGAGCATGTCTTCCGGTTTGCGTTTGGACAGAGCGCCATAGGCGGAATAGGACGGCACGTGGAACAGCACATGGCCAGCTGCTTCGTATGCATGGCCACGTGCAATGAGCGCCTGAATCAGCTTTACAATCTCCGGAATATGCTCAGTGACACGGGGTTCCAGATCCGGGGATTCAACGCCGAGGGCTGCCAGATCCTCGTGGTATGCCTGGATATACCGATTCGTAATGGCGTCAATGCCAACACCTTCTGCCGCTGCAGCGGCATTGATCTTGTCATCCACATCGGTGAAATTGCGCGCATAGAGTACACAGGCGTAGTCATGGCGCAGCAGTCTGGCCAGCACATCAAAGATAACCGCCGGTCGCGCATTACCAATGTGGGCAAAGTTGTAGACCGTTGGCCCACATACATACATGGTCACCCGCCCGGGAAGCTCCGTGCTCAGTGGCTCTTTGCGGCCAGCAAGCGTGTTGTAGAGCTGGATACTGTCAGAGCCCATCAGATAACTCCCTGAAAATCCCCACTGGCAGACGCCACGGCATCATGGGAATGGAGACTTTCCAGGTGCCGCACATGAGTCTGGAGATTGTCATAAGAGCTGGTAAGCGCGCTCTGGATTCGCCGGGCTGCATCCTCCACATACATCAGGTTCTGGCCATTAAGCCATGCAAACGCTTGCTCATCCGCTCGTTTAACGGCGGTCTGGACAGGCGTTGCCAGAACCGCCTCCACCTGATCAATGAGCCTCATCAGGCCGAAATCACCGGCAGATTCGGGAATATCGACACTCACACGTGCCTCGCTGCGCTGGCTGTGGGGTGTGGCCAGCGTGGCGTTCTGTTCCAGCCAGACGGCCACATCCTCGCTCATCAGCCCGGCACTCTCAGGGAAACTCTTCCTGAAACCATCGGCCACCAACTGACGGGACAAGGCTGCGGAACAGGGGCAGGTGGAGGAATATTCCACCTGAACCGACGCTCTTAACGAGAACGACTTTTGGTCCAACCTTGCCTCAAACTGCACTGGATAGGCCTTCCACCCCGCCAGTTCCGGTGACCGCAGTGCCACCCGCCGGGCAAGCAGGCTGAAATCCAGAACCACTCTTGCGCCATCGGTGTAGCAGTCGTGGTGGCTATCGACCATCTGTTCCAGTAGTTTTCGTAAATGCCCGGGCGCTATTGCCTCCTGGCTCGACATTTCATCAAGCATTCGGTAGATACGGGACATGTGAATGCCTTTAACCGTCACTGCGGGCAAGTTGACCTGGGCATCCACAACGGCATGAACTGGCCCCGGGCAACCCGGTTCGGACAGATGGATGGGTATATCAATCCGGCTCATCCCGACCCACTCCAACGGTGCACGGATTTGCGGGGCTTCATTGCTGGCAACATCTGGCAATTCTTTGTTCATGCTAAGCCTGTGTCGATTTAGGTTTACACCCGCTCTCGGCATTGCTCGGGGCCGCTCATTAGCTTTTTGATCAACTGTGGATATCGAAGTTGCGCCGGCCGCAAGCACACCAAGATGACGCTTTAAATGTTATGTTATAACATATCATTAGCTATGAGAACCCGCAGGTTGTCAGGTACCAGCGTATCCCTGACCTGCCCTGCTTCTGTCAACATTGAACCCAGACCTCGCCATAGCGAGGGCATTTCACCTGGCCGGGATAAACCTTCCATACCCCATCTCCCGCCCTAATGCGGGAGCCAGCTGTTCGTCATCCACCGCCAGCTTGCCGTTGATCAGTACGGTTTTCACGATTCCGGGGTTGCGGTTAACCAGGCGTTGAAGGTCGAAATTTTCCATGTCACCCCAGTGCACCTGCTCGAGGTTCTGGTTAAATCCTGACGGGTCCAGCACCACCACGTCGGCCTTGTCTCCCTCCCGGATTTTCCCGGCGTCGATGCCAAACCAGTCGGCCTGGTCCCCGGTCAGGCGGTGAACGGCCTGCTCCATGGTCATGATCGGGTCGCCTTCCTCAATGGATTCATGCACCAATTTCAACATGCGTAGCGACAGGTTGTAGAACGCCATATTGCGGATATGAGCGCCGGCGTCGCTGAAGGTAATGAGCGAGCGGGGGTCTTTGACGATCCGCTTGAGTACCTGTTTCCGGTGGTTACCCACGGTGGTATACCAGCGAATTTTCTTGCCGAACTCCACGACCAGGTCCAGGAACAGGTCCACCACGTGGACGCCCCGGGCCTTGGCCACTTCCGCGAAGTTCTTTCCGATCAGGGATTGGTCCGGGCAGTCGATGATCATGGCGTCACCAAAGTCGCGCTGCCACACCCTCGGGCTCAGTTTTTCGCCATAGAACTTACGGAACTTACGCCGGTACGCCTCGTCTTTCAGGAGCTCGTTGCGCTCAACCGCATCTTTCAGGTCAAGGGCCATTTCGCCAGCACCGAACTCCTCAAAAAACACCACATCAATGCCGTCGGCATACACCGTGAACGGCGTGGGCAACACCTGCCAGCGGAAATCCCCCCGTAACGCATTGGTAAATACCGAGGTCAGGCGGGTCAGGTTGGTGAGGTAGGCACTGCCCTTAAGATCCATCTGGCTGATCAGTGTCGTCTTCAGGGGCCGGCGCAACCAACCCAGGCATTCGCGCACGTACTGCAGAATCTGTAGCGGCGTGGCGGCATTCGGCGCCCCCTGATGCACACGGTTATACTGGCGCACCAGCCTGTTCAGGCGCGCTACCTCTTTCCATTTAGCGTATGTGCTGGGCAGGCTCTTGGACCACTCCCGGTCGCCGTCCACCTTGTCCCATTTCAGGCACATGGTGGAGAGCCCCAGGAAGCCTTCATCCAGGGCCTCTTTCAGCAATCGTTCCATGGTTTGCATTTCGTCCTCGGTGGGCTGAATCGCCAGGTCGGTGGCCCGGCTCAGGCCCATAACACCCACCCGCAGGTCACTGTGCCCCAGAAAACTGATCACGTTTGGCCCCAACGGCACCTGTTTGACATGCTCCACCCATTGTTTGGGGGTAGACCAGGTTTTGTGTTCCTTCAGAATCGGCAACACGCGCTCCCGGGGCACGGTTTCCACCCGGGTGAAAATGTCGGAAGCGTCCTCATACTCACTGCATATCATGCTCAGGGAACAACTGCCCACCAGCACTGTGGTTACACCATGGCGCACGGATTCCGACAGGCTGGGGCTAACCAGCAGCTCAGCATCGTAATGGGTGTGAGTATCCAGAAACCCCGGCGTCACCCATTTGCCCGAGGCATCAATCACACGGTCAGCCTCAGCATGATCGATGGCCTCATCAGTGACCTTGGCAACTCGGCCATCCTTGATCGCCAGAGTGCGGATGGAAGCCGGGGCGCCGGTGCCATCGAAATAGCGGCCACCTTCAATAATGAAGTCGTAGTGAGCCATAGCGGTGTTCCCTTTCACTGGTCTTGTTATTGTCAGGGCATTGGCCAGAATCAAATGCGATGCAGTGTCTGGCCTGAGACTAATCAGGATAGCTCAAGAGCGGACGATTATCGCCGCAAAACAGGTCTCAGAGTATCAACGTTAATCCGCCGGTAAACAGCGCGAGCAGAATTGACAAACCTATCAGCGTCTTCCAGGGGAATGGCGGTGGTGTTGGCTCAACAGCCAACTGTTGCTCCAGGTACGTTCTGAGCAATCCAGTGTTGCGGGTATTGGCTTTGTAGATGGCATCAAAGGCGTCGCCAACCACGGGTAACAGGCCGCCCAAAAAATCGATAATCATATTGCGCCGCATGCGTCGCTTCACGGCTTTGCTTGCGCCAACCCGATGCGCTTCGATCAGGACATAACTCGACAACACCAAGCCTACGAAGTCTCCCACCACCGGCACCAGCCCAATAATGGCTTCGACGCCAAACTTGAAGCGGGTAAAGGGAATGCCAATGCTGCTGTCCATCAAACGGCTGAACTTATCCAGCCGCTTCAACGTAGCCCGCTGCTGGGCTTCAGTGGGTTGCTTCGCCATGCTCGCTCCAAACGCCGTTCTGCGGATAACGCCCCATTACTTCGCCATCAATCCAACATAGGCTGCGGTGAAGGCGGTTTCCTGGAAGGCTTTCAAACCGGTCGCTTCAAAATGAATGGGCAGCGGGTTGGCAGCCAGCGTAGATTTGATCAGAGCAGGAGGCAGCAATCTAACGTCCAGATCCGGGTCGGCAATCAGCTGTATCGTCGCCTCCAGTTTGAAGCTGATGGCTCCGCCAGCAAACTTGCCTTTGGGCATGCGTTCCTTGATCGCGACACGGGTTACCTCGTGCTCTGCCATCAGTTCCGCGAACGCCGCCTGGAACTGTTTCAGGTCTTCGCGGGTGTGGTTTTTAACCAGCGATAGCTTGCGCACCTTGCATTCCGGCAAGCTGATCAGCCCCCGATCCAGTTTCAGCAAACACAGCACTGCGTCGCTCGCGGTAAGTTCAACGCCACAAATAATCATAATGTTGCTCTCTTTGTTCGCCACACCTTCAGCCACAGCACTTTTTGAACTTCAAGCCACTACCGCAACTGCACGGGTCGTTACGAGACGGCGTTTTCGTGGTGACGACCGTCGCAACCTTGTTCAGAAGTACCGTCAGCTCGGCTATGGATTCAACCGCACCCTCGCGGCTGTCTACGGTAATGTTGGCATGCAGCCCGGCCTCGGCCACCTGGGCTTCGATCTCTTGCTTGCGTGCCTCACTGGTGACCACCAGCGTTAGCGGAAATTTCTTGCTGCCGCTTTTCTGACTGGCCTTGGTCTTAAACCCGCCGTAATCGGTGTGATGCTGGCGAGCATCCTGCCGGCCTTTATAAAAGAACTTGTCTGACATGCTGATATCCTGATGAAAGGGGAGGCCTAACAGCTCCAAGAATTGCTGCAGCCGCAGAGCCGAGTCGTTTTAGCATGCTTACGGCGTCGAATATATAGGCACAAGCAATGGCAACAGATCCCGACCACCCTGGAAGTGTCGACATTTAATACACTTCATCTTTTAGAAGATTTCATGGTGCCAGTAATCCTTTGAAACAAAAGAACTCCTCTTTGATGGCCCGGCTCTTGCTGAAAACCGCACTGGCCGAGGCCGCTAAACGGACCTTCCTAATGTAGTAAAGGAGTTGATCGACCATGAAAGTGACCAAATCAGTTATTGCTGCCGGCTTGTTAAGCATCGGAGCCGCTACAAGCGCCCACGCTGTCCAGATCACTGTATCTGAAGCCGGTATCTACGAGACGGGCATTGCCGGCGCTACTATCCTGGATTTTCAAACGGCCGCACCATGTGCAGGCTATGCCTCCTGCTCCGGCGATTTTGGCGTGGTGACAGGGTCTCAAAGTGGCCAATACGCGGCTCCGGCGGGCATTCCATCCCCAAATGATGATCCTAACCTATACCTCACTGTGCCAGACGCACAGAATGCAGGTTCCGCAATCTTCGGTCTGGGCACTACAGCTAACTATTTTGGACTTTACTGGGGGTCCATCGACAATTACAACACTCTCGAATTCTACAATGGCCAAGACTTATTGGCTTCAATTGGCGGCCAGTTCCTGCAATCGATTGATCCAAATATTCTGGTTCAGGGCAATCAGGTTAGCCTTAACGACAATCGCTATATCAACTTCTTTTTCGGTGATTCTCTGTTCGATACAGTAAAACTGATCAGCTCTCAAAACGCGTTTGAAAGCGATAACCACGCGTGGGCAAGGATTGCTCAAGTACCGGAACCTGGCACACTTGCCCTGTTGGGGCTTGGGCTTGCCGGTTTAGCTGTTTCTCGGCGCAGAAAAGGCTAACTTTGTCAGGGAAAAAAGCCTGGGTGTCGATGCTTTTTACACATCGACACCCAGGCTTTCTCACTGGAACTGTGCACGCCCCATCAGCTTAGAAGCCGCTCCTTCGCCTCATTGATACGTGCCGCCAGATAATTACTACCGCCACGGTCCGGATGCATTTTCTGCATCATCCGGCGATGGGCCTGAACAATCTCTTCTTCGCTGGCGCCGGGTTCCAGGCCAAGGATATCCAGCGCTTCGGCCTCGGTAAGCGGGCCGCCCGCCCGTGACTGCTGGCCGGATTCGCTGCCAGCGGTATCGCCCTGATCATCCGCGCGCCAGGAATCACCAAAACGGCGGTCCAGATAGGTTTCCAGCAAGCGGGCCGAGTCTTCGTCTTCCATACGACAGTACTGCAGAAGCTCCAGAAATTCGCTCTCGCTCAGATCCGACAACGCTCGCCCGGCCATTCGGCCTTTAAGAACCTTGCCGCTCATGGTTCCGGAATCGTGGTCCAGGCTCATTTCCAGGATATCGCTGGCGACCCGGGATTGATTACCCGTTTTCGCCTGGCCACCGCCCGGTAGGTTCCCAGTCAGTATTGACGGCAACACCCTGCGCAACAGCGGGTAAAGAAACGCCAATAACGCGAACAGAAAATGCAGCCGGCCGGTAACAGCCATAACCAACACCAACCCGATCCCAACAATCAACGTCAGCTTGATAATCGCCGGTTTGCGTTGACTGGCCGGCTGGCTGCGCAGCCAGACCCACGCAACAACCGTTAACACAATAACCAACAGCGTTAGTGGCACTCAGATACTCCGGGTTCTCTCAGTCTACTCAGCAAATGCTAGCGGATTTGCTGAGTAAGACGTTTCACTTCCGCAGAGCTGCGGCTGGAAAAATCCTCCAGGGCTTTTGCTCCCCCGGAAGCATAGACCGCGACAGCCGCCATAAGATCCTTCAGTACCTGCGGGCTGTTTCGGTCAAAGGGTACGTAAGCGCCGCCAGACAACTTGCTCACCTGCTGGAACACCGCCTTGGCGTGGGGATCATGCCCCTCGT
Source organism: Marinobacter sp. GH_1 (assembly GCF_048595985.1). Classification (NCBI taxonomy): domain Bacteria; kingdom Pseudomonadati; phylum Pseudomonadota; class Gammaproteobacteria; order Pseudomonadales; family Marinobacteraceae; genus Marinobacter; species Marinobacter sp. GH_1. Next base: position 3,171,916 of record NZ_CP184460.1, read on the forward strand.
GGAACATGAACACCGGCGTTCGCAACAGGCCCAGTTCGCCCGCGGAGTGGCAAAGCTCATCCACCGGCTCCTCGCAACAATCGCCGATAAACACCACGGCTTTTACCGCTTTTGCCCGGGTTTCCTTCACCGCATGGGCCAACACCCGGCTAATCTGGGTGCGGCCACCCAGGCAAGACACGCCGTTCATCAGGTTCAGCAGCTGGCCGGTCTCATTCACAAACCCGGTCGCCTTGAACTCACCAAAGCCACGGTAATAACACAGCTGAATGGCCAGGCCTCCCAAATCTTTGGTAGCCATGAACAGCTCGCTCTGAAGATGGCAGGCCTGGTCCCAGGTTGCTTCCCGGCTGGCGGTGGCATCCAGGGCGAAGATCAGGCGCCCCTCACCACCCCCCTTCGCGGGCAGCGTGCGAACCTGGTGGATAAACTGGTCGATGGCCTGTTTATCGGATTTGGTACGTAGCTCTTTATCAGCCATAAGCCTCCGCCACCTCCCATGTAAGACTAGAACGAGCTCGACATCACCTCTTGCAGATCACGCTTGAGTTCTTCCGCCGGGGTTATCCATAATTCCCCCTCACCACCGGGGAAGACACCCACTTCCAAGCCGTCCCGGGTTAAACCTGGCACCCACTTCTTGAAGAAGTCAGGCAAAGAGACCGCCTTCGGTGAGAGGTCGCCGGAATCCTTGGCGTAATCCGCCGCGAACTCAGCACCCGGCCAAACTGGCAAATACCCAACACCGTCCTCTTCCGAGACAATTTTCAAAAACTGATTGTCGGTATTGATCAGAATCCAGATTTCGCGCTCGTCGGCGACGGCATCCAGAAAGTAGTCATACCGTTCCTCGCCATCCATCTCAAGAATCTGGGCCAAGGGGTTATCGCTCATGAAGACTCCATTATAGGGAACCAATACCGGTTTCACCGCCCGAAGCGGCCATGTATAAACTGAAGCCTATCAGGAAAGAAACCAACTTGCCTGAACAAGCGCTATGGTTAGATGACACCCCGAACAATGGCAGGCCCCATGGTGTTCCGCGACTCCAGTGCCCAAAGCAGACATCGGCCCACAGCAACACAAGCAGCTGCAACGGCCATACTGTTAATCTCACTTGCGCAACCTGGCCCGGTTAACGCTGCAGGCACTTTCTACCTGCAGTATCGTCATTGGCAACCGTATAGCTGGCCCGGCAAAGAGCCCACCGCCAAAGACGTCAGCCGCTCCCAGCGGGAGCTGGGCTGGCGCTATCAAGGCGCAACCTCCACCGTTGGCCTGGACTACGATTACCAGCCGCTTCGCATACGCACGGGCACTCCGGCCCACAACGGCCACCTGCACCGGCTGACATTCGGGGGCGAGTGGCAACACAACCTTTATCACCTGGAGACTCAAGTGGGCGTCGCAGGCACCTCCAATATGTTCAAACATCAGGACTTCCACCGCCAGGTACTCAATGGCCGCCTCGCTGTATTCAGGGCCTGGCACGAGGGCTCAGCCGTGAGCGTGGGTGTTGGCGGTGATCATCGCTTCGGTTCGTTCCGCTGGCTGCCGCGGTTGAGATGGGCGCAGTCCACGGATAACGGCCACTGGTTGATGGATTTGCCCGTTTTGCTGCAATGGCAAAACGCCGATCATCGCTGGACCATCCGGATGGAGCGCGCGGGCGACCGTTGGGCCACACTCGACAAGTCCCGCGAGGTTGAAAGCGCGCTGTATCTTCGGGAATGGCGGGCGGAACTGAGCTACCGGCTCGGCTTTGGCAATGATTCGTGGCCTGCGGTTGTGCTGGGGCTAGGCGCCAGTATCGACACCCGCGTTCGATACCAGGATCTGAACGCGGGCACCCGGGATATTCGCCTCGGCGATCGTATCTTCGGCCGGGTGATGCTCAGCTGGTAGGAATTAAAGCTTTGCCAGGGCATCAACCACCGGCGTGTCGCCTGAAACCACATCGAACACCCGGTTGTCCGTGTTATCCGAGTCCAGCACGGCCAGCAGCACCCGAGCCACGTCCTGCCGGGGAATCTCCGCGAAAGAGGCCAGCCGTTCACTCACCGCCACCTTGCCGGTACCGTCATCATTGGTCAGCCGCCCCGGCCGCACAATGGTGTAATTCAAGCCGCTGTTCTTCAGGTGTTCATCGGCATTTCGCTTGGCCCGAAGATAGTGCTGAAGTTTTTCGGGGCCCTTCTCCGGCTCCTCGGCGCGCATACTGCTCACCATGATGAACCGCTTTATACCCATGGCCCTGGCAGTGTCTACCAGGCGGATAGCACCGTCCTGATCCACATCAATGGTTTTATCCGGGCCAGTATGAGGGCCAGAACCCGCGGTAAAGATGACGGCATCACAGCCGCGCATGGCCTCACTGCAGTCGTGCTCCAGATCCCCCAATACGGTTTCGGTGGCGCCCAGCTTCTGCAGTTCCGGCCCCTGATCGGGATGACGGACCAACGCTCGGGCCTCATGATTGCTGTTTGCCATCTCCTGCAACAGATGTTGCCCGATCTGCCCGTTGGCGCCTGCTATAAACACGTGCATGTAGACCTCCTGCTTCGCTGTTCAGCGTATGTATCTTTTATAGTTGAGTGCCCGCTGAACGCAATTCAAGCCACAAAAGCGGTTTATTCAGAAGCATCATTAAAAATGAATTACATCAAAGGTGAACCAAAAGGCCGCTGACACACTATTCTACTACCCGAACACTCTTTTTAACGGGAACGGAGCTTCCGCATGATTACAGTCCACCACCTCAACAACTCCCGCTCACAACGGGTTCTCTGGATGCTCGAAGAACTGGGCGTGCCCTACGAAATTCAACGTTACGAGCGCGACGCTGAAACCATGCTGGCCCCCGCCAGCCTGAAGAAGGTGCACCCGCTGGGAAAATCGCCGGTGATTACCGACGGTGATCTGGTGGTGGCAGAATCCGGCGCCATCATTGAATACCTGGCCCACACCTACGGCAAAGACACCATGCTGCCCGAAAACGGCGGCCAGCAATGGTTGGACTACACCTACTGGATGCATTACGCCGAGGGTTCACTGATGCCGCCGCTGGTCATGCGCCTGGTGTTTGAAAAAGTGAAAACCAGTCCGATGCCATTTTTCATCCGGCCGGTGGCGAAAGGCATCGCCGACAAGACAAACCAGATATTCATCGGCCCTATGATCAAAACCCATCTGGACTTTGTGGAAGCGCACCTGGCGAAGAACACCTGGTTCCTGGGGGACGAACTGAGCGCAGCCGATATCCAGATGAGCTTCCCGCTGGAAGCCTCAGTGGCACGCGGTATTGTGGGTGCAAGCCGCCCCCACATCTCTGCCTGGGTGGCGCGAGTACATGCCCGGCCGGCTTACCAGCGGGCCCTTGAGAAAGGCGGCGAGTACGACTTCGCCTGAGGATAGCAGCGAGGGCCCGTGGCCCTCGCCTTCAAAACAAAAGGGGGCGGTGCTCAGCCCGCCAGTGCGGCCCGCACCTTCTTGCTCAACTGCCCCATATCCACCCGGCCCGTCACTTTCGGGCGCAGCTCGTTCATCACATTCCCCATATCCTGCATACCTTGGGCACCGGTTGAGCTGATCGCCTCAGCAATCAAGCCGTCCAGTTCTTCCTCGGATAACGCCGCCGGCATGAACTCCTCAATAATCGCCATTTCCGCCCGTTCCTTGTCCGCCAGCTCACCCCGGCCGGCGTCATCGTATTGGCTGGCGGCATCCCGGCGCTGTTTTAGCATCTTGTCCAACACCTTCAGCACATCGTCGTCACTCAGCTCGCGGCGCTCATCAATTTCAATCTGCTTGATGGCAGACTGGGCCATACGCAGAGTAACCAGCCGGTCCTTGTCTTTGCTGCGCATTGCGTCTTTCACCGCATTGCCGAGCTGTTCCTTGAGAGATGCTTGTGCCATGGTTGGGCTCCTGTTTGAAGGAAAAAGAGTGTGGGCATAATATCAAAGAACCAGCCCTGGGCCCTCAAAACCAACTCGACAACCACCGCCATGGAGTTTCAATGCCCTATCAGTTCGAAGACCTCAAAAACGCCTTCCCCAACGAGTGGCGGGATTACATCGAACACAGTTTTGTGCAGCAGCTGGGTAACGGCTCGCTGGCCCCGGATGCTTTCCAGCATTACCTGAAACAGGACTACCTGTTCCTGATCCAGTTTGCCCGGGCCTATGCCCTGGCGGCTTACAAAAGCCCAACCCTGGCTGACCTGTTGCAAGCCAAAGACGGGCTGATGGCCATTCTGGATACCGAGCTGGGGTTACACATCAGCTATTGCAAAAAGTGGGGAATCTCAGAGCAGGAACTTAACAACCTGCCCGAAGCCCGCGCCACCCTCGCCTACACCCGCTACGTGCTGGATACAGGCAATCGCGGCGACCTGCTGGACCTGCACGTGGCCCTATCGCCCTGCATGGTCGGCTACGGCGAGATCGCCAACTGGCTGAACCAGCGCGCAGAAACCCTGCGGGGCGAGGGCAACCCCTACGATGCCTGGATCGCCATGTACGAAAGTGACGAATTCCAAGGCGCCATGCAGGCGGAAATCCGCTGGCTGGATGAACGGCTGGCGGACGTAACCCCGAGCCGATTTGAACAGCTATCCCACATCTTCCGGGATGCCACCCGGCTGGAAATCGACTTCTGGGATATGGGCCTGCATCTGCGCGACTAGGTTTGCGCCCACTACTCCACCGTGATGGTGATTTTCTCAGACATCACCGGCGGCTCATGGGGAATATGCAGGTGATCACCCACCAAAAGCTGGAGCGTGTATTCGCCCGGCTCTAACTCCAGAGTGGTCTGGGTTTGGCCTCCCCCAAAATGAATATGCCGTTCATCCGCAGGGATCGGTTTGTCCATCGGGGGCAGGTCATCCACATTAACCAGCAGATGGTGGTGCCCGGTTTTCTCGCGCTCCACGCCCGCGGGCGCAACGCCCAGGCCCTCCAGGCCAAACCTTACCGTCACCGGAGAGCTCACTGTTTGCCCGTCGAGCGGTGTCACAAAATACACCGCCGCCCCCTCAGGCGCAGGCGTTGCTCCATGGGCACCGGCGACCATCGAAGCGGCAAGGATCAAACCAAACGTGACACGCTGTGTCCTGATCATGGTGTTCATAACCTATTCCTTCAGTGAGTGAACCACTCCCTAATAGTAGGTTAACTTTCCCGGTTATGAAAAACTCAACCACCCTCACCTTTAATCCAGCTGTATACCCGCATGGGCGGAATGTTCAGCAGTTCCAGCGTACAGCTGGTATGAGCCCCCATGACCGGATCGGTAAACCGGGCGACATCTCTCCGGAATTGGTAGGCGATAAACCGCCCGCCCTCTACCAGGTTGTCATTCACCGCCTGTACGACACGATGAGCCACAGCTGCCGGCATCTTTGAGAAGGGAATCCCAGAGATGATCACATCTGGCTGTTGCATATCGTAAACAGCCAGAATCTCGGTGAGATCCTCGGCGCTGCCCAGGTGGTTGCAAAAGCGGGGGTCAACAATGTCGCCAAGCAACTCATGGAAGAAAGGGCTCAGCTCGATTGAGAGAAGCCGTGCGTCTTGCCCCAGGTGACGAAGAAACGCGCGCGTGGTGCCGCCCGTACCGGGGCCCAGCTCTACGACCTGTCGGGCGACAGATAGACCAGACGCCTCAACGATTCGCTGCTCCAGAAATCTTGAACTGGGGATAACAGAGCCCACCTGGCCCGGTTCCCGCAGGAATCCGCGAAAGAAGGCCGCCGGATTCGTCCTCCGGCTCGAATCGGCCTTCGGCTCGCCACTTCCTCCATCCATTTCGCTCGCCCCACTAACGACCTCAACTGTTCATCGAGTATAGCAGTGCGACCCTTAACCCGACTTACCCAGCCGTAAGCAAAGGCTGCAGTGCGCTATCCACGTGGCGTGCCCAATCGTTTGGCGACATTTCCTGGTAACCGTCCTTGTCGGCAAATGCACTGGAAATGACCACATCTGGCTGCAACTCACGCAACATCCGTAAGCTGGCCACCAGAGTGTCACAGTCACTCCAACCCTTTATGAAGCCATTGCTCCATTGCTCTTTTCGGTTTCGATAAACCGTGTCGCCCGTGAAAAGGTAGGTCTTACCAGTCGCCGATCTCACCTGAAAACAAGTACTGCCAGGTGTGTGGCCAGGGGTTGGAATCACCTCGATGTTGCCAGCCAGAGTCTGTCTTCCAGTGAACAGAACATCCGGCTCCAGGATCTCCGCGAAGGATTCCCGCTCAAGTGCATGCCCGCCCAGCTTGGCTCCGTAGCGTTCACGCACCCGCAAGAGCGACTTACCCAATTCATCCTGATGACTCAACAATTGCCAATCAACGCCACCTAGGGTGGCCATGGCATCAATTTCATACTCGTGACCGGTGTTATAGAAGAGCACATTGCCCTCTTCTCTCGTCAGCAGATAGGCGTGGGTGGTAAGTCCGGGGAATGGATTCTCGACGTCAGTTTGCCAAAGGTCTGGAAAAATCTGTTTCATGACATCCTCCTGAATAGTCACTGATTGAACAGTTAGTCACTGCACCGCCAGCCTAATACCTAAAGTTAAGTTGAGGTCAACGAACAGAATCATGGAAAATGGCTATCGGGAGAATAGCCAGACCAAGCCCCTCGGAGGCAATCATGAAGACAGAAAATAACCAGGAGCTGCGAGCCACGCTCAGTGTTGGGGAAGTTGCCAGACGCAGCGGCGTGGCAGTATCGGCCGTCCACTTTTATGAACAAAAGGGGCTGATCAAGAGCTGGCGCAACGCGGGCAACCAGCGGCGCTTCCAGAGAGATGTGTTACGGCGAATCGCCGTGATCAAGGTGGCGCAGCGGCTTGGGATTCCATTGGCCGAGATCGGCGATGCCCTGGCCGCACTGCCAACGGATCGCACTGTTACCGCTGACGACTGGAAACACCTTTCAGAGCTCTGGCGGGCAGACCTGGACCGCCGCATAGACATGCTCACCGGACTGAGGGACCAACTCAGCGACTGCATTGGCTGCGGCTGCCTGTCTATCGACGCCTGCCGGCTAAGGAACCCCTGGGATGAATTGGGCGAGCGAGGCCCCGGGGCTCGGCTCTTGGAGCCGGATGCCGAGTAACCGGGTTACCCCGAGATCATCAATTGCTTTTCAGGTTGATCTGCTTTGTGCCGGTGGAAGTCAGTTGCCCACTTTTACCTTTGCCCACCTGCTCAACACGACCGCCGGACTTTAAAAAGGCTGCAGTCTGCGCTTCAATTTCGGCAGATGTTAAGGTAGCTTTAACAGCTTTCTTACTCATATTGTTTTCCATATCAGGTCTTGGCTTAAGTGCCAGAATCAGCGCTCCCAGTCTATCTGAAACAAAAATATAATGCTGAACTGATTCCAACCGGCGAGCCTAACCCATGACCATCAACCGTGAACGCCTTGCTGCCCTTGCCGCAGAACCCCATTGCCATGGGGGAAGGTATCGAAACCTGGAGCCGGTGCCCCGCCACGGCCTGGGGGATTTCCTGCGCTGGCAATTGGCGCCAGGCCGCCGCTTCCCGCAGGGTAAACGCTTCACGCTGCTACGCCCGGATGGCCATTTGCTGGCAAAGCCACCCCAAAAGCCACAACTGGTCTGGCTGGGGCACTCGTCTTTCCTGTTCCAGCATCGGGGCCTGAACGTGCTGACCGACCCGGTATTGTCAGACCGTGCCAGCCCTTTCCAGTTGATCGGGCCAAAGCGGCACACACCGCCGGCCCTGACCGTAGCAGACATGCCACCAATCCACCTGGTATTGATTTCACACAATCACTACGACCATCTGGACGAAGCAACCGTGCGCCAGTTGCACCGGCGCTTCGGGACACACCTGCGCTTTTGTATTCCCATGGGCTTGCGCCCCTGGTTTGAAAAACGCGGCATCCATAACCTGGTAGAACTGGGCTGGTGGCGGTCTGACCGTATAGCCGACGATCAGGAGGTGTTCTGCCTGCCAGCCCAGCACTTCAGCGGCCGCACCGCAACGGACACCAACACCACGCTCTGGTGTAGCTGGCTTCTGGAAATCGACGATTTCCGTCTCTATTTCGCCGGGGACACCGGCTACGGCGGAATATTCAGGCATATCGGCGAGCTGTTCTCACCCATTGATCTGGCGCTGCTACCGATCGGCGCTTACGACCCGCGCTGGTTCATGGCCCCGGTGCACGTGGCACCGGAAGAGGCGGTCAGGATTCATCAGGACATTGGCGCCCGCCAATCCGTCGCCATGCATTGGGGCACCTTCGTACTCACTGATGAGCCCATGGATGAGCCACCACGGCGACTGCGGCTGGCGCTGGAGAGACAAGGGTTGAGCGAATCGGAGTTTCGGGTAATGCAACATGGAGAAGTCTGGTCGCCAACGTAGCCTCCCTAAGAACCGTCGTCAGCTCTCTGCTGTTTCTGCTCTGCGTCAAGCAACGCTCGCTTTCTCTCCAAGCCCCAACGATACCCACCAAGCCCGCCATCACCCCGCAACACCCTGTGACAGGGAATCAGTACGCCTATCCGGTTTTTGCCGCAGGCAGAGGCCACGGCCCGCACCGCTTTGGGCTTGTCGATCTTCGCGGCCAATTCGCTATAGCTAAGTACATCGCCTTCCTGGATGCTCAACAGGAATTGCCACACCTTCATCTGAAAAGCCGTCCCTCGCATATCCAGCGGCAGATCCGGCCTCGGGGCGCCTTGGCTGATGTGTTGATCCAAAGCCTCCACCCAGGCATCAAGCTCCGGGGCATTCCGGGCCGGTGACGCCCTCACTTCGGCCTTGGGGAATTCTGCTTTCAAACCACTCACCAACGAGGACTCACTGTCACCAAACTGGACAAAACAGACGCCCCTCGCCGTTGCAGCCATCGTCATCAAGCCCAGAGAGGTGGGTCGGCAAGCGTAAACGATGACCTCACCCTCACCCCCAGCCCGATAGGCCCTGGGCGGCATTCCAATATTTCGATGCGCTTCCCCATAAACCCGGCTGACGGACCCAAACCCAGAGGCAAAGATCGCATCCGTGACCTTATCGCCATCTTTCAGGGATTGCTTGAACCGGCGCATCCGCACCGCGTCCTGATAGGCTTTGGGAGAAACGCCAAACGCTTCCTTGAATTGCCTTTGTAACCGCGAGGGAGAAAGCCCAACAATAGCCGCCAAGCCTGCCAGCGTCAGAGGCTCGTCTGCGTGCGTTTCAATATAATGTGCGATTCTTACCAGTCGGGTCATTCGTGAATCCCCCTCCTGGCGGTCGTCCCCGGATTCCAGGACAGCCCGCATCTCCTGCTCCACTGGCAACGGCATGTCATTCCCCTATATTCGCCAAGCACGGGGTTATTACAACGGACATTGCCAGGCGTTTCCATCCGATTCTTGCCCTGTTACTCCTTGCCAAGCCAGCCGACGTTTACTGGCCAGTCCTCTCGCATCGGGAAACAACAAAAATCAGGCTCTTGGGATCGGCATTTCCTGCAGTTGGTGCCAGCATCCGGGAAACGCCTAAACCCGCCTCACTGAATAACCGGCTCCAGTCGTCCAGTGTCCGAACATAAAGAGGAGACGGTTCACCGAAATCGCCGGGCAAGTCGGCCCAGGTGCCTTCCCGCCAACCGCTCTTGGCCACCTCGTTTCCGCTGAACATCATCGGGTGCAGTGTCTGGATAATCAACACGCCGCCTGGGGTCAGCATTTGAGGGACAGACATAACGCATCGGCGCACAGTTTCGTCGCCAAACAGTGAAAAGTTACAGACGACCAAGTCAAATATTCCAAGCCCCAACTTAGCGAGATCAGACTGATCTCCAACCACATAATGCCCCTTGCGATGCTCTTGGGCGTATTCGATCAGCTCGCGGGATGCATCCACGCCGACGGCACGAAAACCGGACCCGGTCAGTAAATCCACTAACCAGCCCTCTCCGCATCCCACATCCAGGACCCGAGAGTTCGGCTGAACATGGTCATTGATTGCGGCAAGCAAAGCGTCACGCGACGCCACGCCCGGCGCACGGATTCCGTGATCCCGAACGGCATCAATCCAGGCCCTCCCGTTCTCATCCCATGCCTGGACAATCAACTTTTCATAGAGATCTGGGGTCTTTTTGAGGGACATCAGGGGCTCCGCAGCGCTTCAAATGCCCCATTGTAACCTGCAGCAACGGCCAGCGGTGCTGCAGTGACGAATGGCAAACAAGCCTCTCTAGCCCTGCCAGATGCCAAGCATCGCTCCTAGTCCCAAAACCAGGCTACCACCCACTTCCCCGAGTATCAGCAGCATCATGAACACCCCAGTCATCCAGGGCGGTAGAAGTCGCTTTCCCAAGCGATGAGGGCGGCGCAGTTGGTTGTCGGTATCCTGAAGCAGGCCATGGAGGATATAGGTGCCGATGGCAAAGGCGAAAAACGCTAAGGCCGAGACAGCCGCCACAACGTTAACCCAGTCCGCAAAAACACTGCGGGCGCTGAACGCAGCCAACAGCAGTGCCGCAAAGCTGTAGAGTAGTGAACTGCGGTGAGCGATGTCGACATAGGTCGGCGACGAAGCGTCCTCGCTTCGGGCCATGTGCCGGTATTTCCAGATGCCAGTGAGAAGCCCCGTCATGAAGAACAGGAACGCCGCTGAAAGACAGATCTTTTCGGCCAGAGACATACATTTACTCCTTGGTTATAGTTGTGAGGCTGAAGTATGCCGGACAAGCTCCGGTACAACTTGTACGTTTGGGCTATTCGATGACACAGGAAAAACGCATCTGGCTGGCGCGTGACCGGGCTCTGTTCCTGGGTGAGCTCCCTCCGGCAAGAATGCACGCACATGCCGCGCCGGTGCTCTTGATTGGCCTGAGTGGCCCCATCACGCTGCATTTCCCGGATGGTCGCCGTGAGACCTGCCACAGCGCCCTGGTGAATGCCGATGTGAAGCACGGGCTGGATAGCGGAGGTGAGTACATAGCCTCCCTCTACCTGGAACCGGATGCGCTGGAGACCCGACTCCTGAAAGCAGGGTGGCTGAGTGATCGCCCGCTGGTGTTCGACCCAATCCCCTCTCCCGCGCGGCCGAGAAGTCTGGAGCGAAGGCTGCAATCCTTTGACATGTCCCAACTCCTCCCCGCGTCGGCGCTTGGGCACCGAGCCGAGCTGGACAACCGCATTGCCCGAAGCCTTGACTACTTGCGGGAAGCGGGAGACCAACCCTTCAACCGCGCCAATCTGGCCAACCAGGTGCACTTATCGGAATCGCGATTCAACCATCTTTTCCGGGAGGAAGTGGGCATCAGTTTCCGGCGTTACCGAAGCTGGTCGCGCCTGCGTTCCGTGTTCTACCACGTAGCGAAGAACCAGTCGCTCACCGAGGCAGCCCTTAGCGCGGGCCTGCACGATTCTGCACACCTCAGCCGGATGTTTCAGGATATGATTGGCATCGCGCCGTCACGGGTGCTTCGGGGCCTGCAAGGGTTGCAGGTTCTGCGTTAACGCCTGAAGAGGAATCTCATTCTTGGAAAAATGGCAGAGTTAACGGCCATCGTAGGGTTGGCATGCGTCTCAGCGAGCTTAGGGGACATCAGGCCCATCTTCCAGCGTTTGCTAGTTGTACCCTGCGGCGAAGTCTCTCAGGAAGATGAGCCCCGCGCCTTCCTCCCTCAAGTCATTCAGATTGATCGGCCACAGCGCGTCCATTGCTCCATCAGCTCCCAAGTCCAGAGATGCGTCGATGATGTTACTGTTCATCGAACCAAAATCGATATACAACAGGCTCTCCCCATCTGAAATGACGGATCGCGAGGATTCCCCGTCGCCCGGCCAGAGTTCAAAGCTTCCATGCTCCGCCAGTGAAAGCAGCCCGCCCCACTGCAGCTTTTTTAGCCCATCATTTTGATAGACCAGAGCCGCATCGAACCCAATGACCGGCACTTCCGAGCCATCCTCTCGGACCAAATTTGAGATTTCACTTTGAAAGGCCGAGCCTTCATTGACTGAAAGCACAAACACCCCCGAGGACATTCGCGGCGTTATCGTGTTGGCGTCAGATACTGCAAAGTGTTCCAGCTCCACGACATAGGCCGTTGACTCAGAGTTCCAGTACACCCCCAGCGTCCCCTGGTAAATCTGATCCTCTGATTTCATACAGCTGTCAAAATCGAACCTGGAACCAAAAAGCTCATTACCCTGAGGATCATCAACCGGCGATTTAACACCGTAAGCAAAGTCGGCCTCCCCTTCTAAACAAATAACATGAAGAATCTGACTCCATGGATAGAGGCCTTCATAGGCGCGGACATACTGATGTAATGAAAGCGCCTCGATGACAGACTTCGTTGCCTGTCTGCTGATTTCCTGCGCGTTATCCAAAGACAGAGTTCCGAGAGACGGCACCTGGGAGCCTTCGTCAGAACCACCGGCCTGTATCGGATCATCAGCGGGAGTAGTGCCTCCGCACCCCAAAACTCCGAGGAACAATCCAGCCGTCACAACCCGGAGCACAGACTGATATCGATTCAACAAGGCACCTACTCCATAGTGAATTTACTTATCCATTTGTTTGACGTAATTCTAAATCAGGCAACCAAATAAACCTTTGTGCAGAGTCTCAGAATATTGCAAAAGAAGCGGCTAGAACTGCGTTAGCTTGGAGAAGTAAATTAGTCCCGGCTGCTCCTCCCACTCCACTCCTTTAGGGCATCACACCTCATTCGCTTTCCGATACTGCCCCCGATAATCAAATATCCGCTCCTGCACTCGCCAATAATGTTTCTGCTTACGGGCAATCACAAAATCCGGCGCCGGCAACAGAGCTTGCAACTCTAGTACCTCCTCCGCCTTACCGAAGGTTTTCGGAGCCTGGCCGTTAGCAAATCTGCGGCCGAACAGTTTGTTAAACACGTGGCGCTGTGCCGGCTTGCTGAAATCAAACGACTCGCCAAGCTCCTCCCCATCCTCACCGTGGTAGGTCATCTTCAGCTTGCTTCCGCCAAGGCCCAGGGTGATCCCGGCGCAACGAATCACCATGGCATCTTTGAGTTTCAGGGCATCCCTTAGCTGATCGTCCGGGTCGATAATCGCTTTATGACAGTGCCCGCAATTTCTGGCCGCAATGTCATTCTCGCCACCACAGTGGGGGCACTCCTTGAAGCGAAAACGGTAGTCGCATTGCAAGGCACGCGCGCTCTCCCCCTCCACGGGCTCCAGCAGCCCCTGGCAACGGCGCCCGTAATGCTCAATCACCTGGCCGTCACTGTCGGTTTTACCCCAGAAAATATTGGCAAACCCACAGCCCGGGCAGAACACCTGCACCGGTTCACTGTCTGGATTTGGTTTCGGCTCCCCAACCTCCGGGTGATGCAGGTTCATATGGTTGCCGGCGTAATCAATCACCAGGCAGTCCTTTTTGCCGTCATCCAGGCGAAGACCTCGGCCCACCATCTGCTGATACAGGCTCACCGACTGGGTGGGCCGAAGTATGGCGATCAGGTCCACATGGGGCGCATCGAAGCCCGTGGTGAGCACAGACACATTCACCAGGTACTTTAGCTGCCGCTGCTTGAAGCGCTGAATCAGCAGGTCCCGATCCTTCTGGTCGGTGGCGCCGGTCACCAGGGCGGTCTGGTTCTCCGGGAAGTAGCCGGTGATCTCCCGCGCATGCTCCACCGTTGCCGCGAATACCATCACCCCCTGACGTTCAGCGGCCAGCTCCACCACCTGATCAATAATGGCGCGGGTCACCCGCTTGTGTTTGCTCAGCAGCTGGTTGACGTCTTTCTCGGCGTATTCACCAAAGCGGTTCTGAGCCAGCGACGAGAAATCGTATTGCGCCACCGCGGCGTTCACCAACTCCGGCCGGGTGAGATAGCCACGATTGATCATATAGCTCAACGGCAGTTCGTAGATGCAGTGCTGGAAGGGCTTGTCCTCTTCACTACGAACAAAGCCCCGGTAGTGATAGCGATAGATCCAGCCCATGGCCAGGCGATAGGGCGTCGCAGTCAGCCCGAGCACTTTGAGGGAGTCGTTCTGCTGTTTTAACAGGTCAATGATTTGTTGATATTGACTGGTTTCCTCACCGCTGACCCGGTGGCACTCGTCGATGATCACCAACGAGTATTCATCCCGGAACTGATCCAGGTTCGCCGCTACCGACTGCACACTGGCAAAGGTGACCTGATGCTGGCTCTCTTTGCGTTTTAACCCAGCGGAGAAGATGCCACCGGCTAACCCATACCCCTCGTATTTGGAATGGTTCTGCTCCACCAGCTCTTTCACGTGTGTGAGTACGAGAATCTTACGGCGAGCAAGGCGGGCCAGTTCGGCAATCACCAGGCTTTTGCCGGCGCCGGTAGGCAGCACGATCACGGCAGATTCGTCCGATTTGCGAAAATGATTCAGCGTGGCGTCGACAGCTTCCTGCTGGTAGGGGCGAAGGTGTATGAGCAAAAGACTTAAACCTCTTTACTGCATTTATTCAGTATCGATTCAAAAATACCCCAATAACCTCCCAAGAGTCAGCGCACCAATCCATACAAACAAAGACAACGCCGCCCCCACTCGCACAGGAAAAGGCATTTTCGCCATCAGAGGCAGGTTCTCCACATCCCGGCGCTTCAATACCTTACCCAGTACCAAAGCATTCGACACACCCAACAGCACCAGCGCGATCTTGGCCTGGAACAGCCACGAACCCGCGTAGTCCACGGCTGCCGTGGCGAATAGCAGCAGCCCGCAAACAATCGCCAGCACCAGCCCCATCGCCGATGTTATTCGAAGTACATCTACGAACATTGTCACGGGGTACCTGCGCCAAAGCCCCAGCAAACGCAGATCCAGCGGCACAATACCGCCAACCAGCATTGCAACCCCGAGAATATGCCCAGCGTTTACCAACGGGTACATGAACGTGGAATTACGCAAGGCCGAGACCAAAGCCAACTCCTGGATGAGGCTCAACGCCGGTTCAATCATCCCCGGGCTCAGGAAGCACGGCCAGGGTAAAGATTGAAGTCCTGACCGTCGATCACAACGCGCTCGGCCTTCACTAACCGTTCACCCTCCCGGGCCGAACGGTGACCATGCACGGTAATCTCCCGCCCCTCGCTCAACATTTCCCTGGTCAGTCCAACCCGCTCATTACGCCAGGGCTGACCCACTTCCACCACCCAATCCTCACCATCCGCGCGTATCGTCACCTCGCCATGGGGATTCCCGAGGCGCACCGATTGGATAACACCAGTGATTTCGAATTCCTCATCTGTGGCCCAGGCCCAACCGTGATGTGCCTGAGCTGTCGAGGTGGCCAGAAATACAGCAAACACTGCAGTACTCAGCAAAAAGATGAAACGAAGCTGAGGCATGATTAGTCCTCCTGTCGCGATAGTGTCAAAGCAATCACTCAGGTTTTACATCAACCTATTGAGCAAATACGAGGATGCCCTGTCACCAGACTAGGACAGATTCCCCAGCAAAGCAGCACGGAAGACTTCGGTTCCCCGGATTGGCCCCAAAACATAAGTAACCAAAGGTTATTTACATGCCGAAAGCGCCGGCGTATATTAAATAACCACAGTTCACTTAAATGGAGAAGAGCATGTCATACGTGATTATCACCGGCGCCAGCGCCGGAATTGGTGAGTGTTTCGCCCGAGCACTGGCATCCGAAAAACAAAACCTGATTCTGGTAGCCCGTCGGGAAGAGCGCCTTAACACGCTGGCTGCCGAGTTGAAGCAACAGCACGGAATAGACGCCATTGTTCTGAAAGCCGATCTGGCAAACCAGGCAGGCACCGATGCACTGGCCCAGCAACTGAACGATGGCGGCTGGGCCCTCACTGGCCTGATCAACAACGCTGGGTTTGGCGATCGTGGTGCCTTTGCCGACATCGAGCTTGAACGGCAACTGGCTATGATCCAGGTGAACGTTACCTCCCTCGTCTCCCTCACCTGGCAGTTGTTGCCGGCGCTGCGCAAGCAGCCAGGCAGCTTTGTAATTAACGTAGCGTCTCTGGCGGCGTTCCAAGCCGGCCCCAATATGGCCATCTACTACGCCACCAAGGCCTTCGTACTCTCCTTCTCCGAGGCACTGCATGAGGAGCTAAAGGGCTCAGGCGTTGCCGTCAGTACGCTGTGCCCGGGTGCCACAGAGTCGGAATTTGCCCAGGAAGCCCACATGACCAACACCAAACTGTTTAAAGCCGGCACCATGTCCGCTGAAGCGGTGGTCAAGAAGTCCCTTGCCCAGCGCCGAAAAGCCATCGTGATTCCCGGGCTGCGTAACCTGCTGATGGTATGGTCTGGTAAACTCTCGCCCCGGGCCGTAACACGGCGCCTGGCCGGCTGGCTACAAGCCTGAACGCGGCCAACAATCGAGTGATTTGAGGTGGTTTTGAAGTACAGACTATGCGGTGGTAAACAGCGCGCCCGTTCCGAGTCGGATAAGGCGCTGCGGGAACAACAGATACTCAATGCGGCGGAAGACCTGTTTCTGGAGCATCGGTTCCATGGCGTCACGCTGGCAGACGTGGCCCGGGAAACCGGGGTCACCAAAGCCGCCCTGTACCGTTATTTCCGCAGCAAGGAGCTACTGTTCATTGCGGTGTACCGCCGAGCCATGTCGGACTGGGTGTCAGAAGTGGAAGCCTCCGGCCCGGCAGGTTTCCCGGAGCGGTTTGTTGATCACATTCTGGCTCATCCCGTATTCTGCGGCCTGACCGCAATCCTGCACATTGCCCTGGAAACCGGCCTGAGCGAAGACGAAGCCCGGGAGTTCAAACTCTTCCTTCTGGCTCAAACCCGCCGCATCAGCACGATTATCGGGGCAGCTACCGGCCAGGAAGAAGCCGCCTGCCTGCGGTACCTGATGCAATGCCAGCAGGCGCTGATCGGCAGTTGGCACATGTGCCACCCACCGGAGCCGGCCCGCAAGGCCATGCAGAAAGAACCGCTGACCGTGTTCCAACTGGAGTTTTCAGACACCCTACGGCAACATCTGGGCGTTTTGACCGAGGCATTTATTTCGTAACAAATCGAAGGTTCGATTGTCAGGTTTATCGTACACCTAACTACCAGGGAGGACCTGACATGAACAAACGCATCACACTGATTGCTACCTTCTGGCTCCTGGCCAGCATGGCCTGGGCTGCTGAACCGCCCGTTTACACCGGCCTGTTGAGCAATACTGGCGCCGGAGGGTACGACACCGTTAGCTATTTCACTCAGGGCAAACCGGTCAAAGGCTCGCCCCGTTACACTACAGAGTACCAGGGTGCGACCTGGCGTTTTGCCAATGCGGAGAATCTTGCGCAGTTCAACGCCAACCCTGAAAAATTCGCACCGGCATACGGCGGCTATTGCGCCTGGGCTATCAGCCAGGGCTACCTCGCCAAAGGCGACCCACAGCACTGGAGCATAAGGGACGGACGGTTGTTTCTGAACTACAACCAATCGGTACAGACGTCTTGGCTGGCGAACACCGACCAACTCATTCGCGAGGCCGATGCGAACTGGCCAGCCGTTCTGAAATAGGAAAAACGCATTGATGACCTCTCACCTGCCCTTTTCCCAAGCCTGCGAAAACAACAAAGGCCCCATACTGGAAAGACTGCGCGAGGTCTTCAATGCACCGGGCACCGTGCTGGAAATAGGCACCGGCACCGGCCAGCACGCCGTGCATTTCGCAGCAGCCCTGCCCCACATAAAGTGGCAGCCAACGGACCACCCTGCGGCCGCGCACCTGGCGATTGGCCGGCTCGAACAGGCTGCGCTGCCAAATATTCTCCCCATCCGAGAGTTGGACGTAAGCAACACTCCGTGGCCCACACTGGATTTCCAATGGGCGTTCTCTGCCAACACCGCCCACATCATGGCCTGGACAGAAGTGGAACAAATGTTCCAGGGCATCGGCGCAAGCCTGCCTGATGACGGCGCGTTTTGCCTGTATGGGCCGTTCAGGCACCAGGGTGAGTTCACCAGTGAAAGCAATCGGGCGTTTGACCGGTCACTCAGATCTCAGGCGCAACATATGGGCATCCGCGATATCGAGGATCTGTCTGCGCTGGCCAAGGCGGTGGGGTTGTTACTGTGGGAAGATTATGCAATGCCGGCAAACAACGAGATGCTGGTGTTTGTTCCAGTGCATGCGACCGGTATACAACCGACAGACTGAGGATCAGGGGCTGTATCCGCGAATAGGAAACCGGCGGTGTCTCGCGCCTAGTGGCTTGCCTTACTCACGACTTTCGGTGTTGCCGATTTACCGCGCTTACCAGCAAGAATACGGTCTGCATCCAGCGAAGCGATTGGCACCCGGGTATCCCTCGGCACGTCACCACTCAGTTGCAGCTCAAGGTAGCGCAGCGCGCAGACACGGAGAAAGGATGTGAAATTGCCCAGATCATGGCCTGCATCAATGGACTCGTGATAAAGCCGGGTGATCATCTGCGGCAGATTCATGCCATCGCGCTCAGCCAGCTCCGACAGCACCTGCCAAAAGGCGTTTTCCATCCGCACACTGGTGACCATGCCGTCAATTCGCAGGGAGTGGGTGCGACTAACCCAAAGCTCCGAATCGGCGTTAATAAAGAGCTTGCACATAAAGGCCTCCCCGAATGTGGTTGATGGCGCTTGAGGGTACTGAGGGGCCAGCGCCCTGGCCCCTGCTGCGTTACTGATCCAGCAACTTGAAGAACTGCGCAAGCCAGGCCGGATGGGCAGGCCACGCAGGTGCTGTTACCAGATTAGCATCGGTGACCGCCTGATCAACCTCGATACTGGCGAAGGTGCCACCTGCGAGCTCAACCTCTGGTTGGCAGGCCGGATAGGCAGAGCATTTACGGCCCTCCAGAACCCCTGCTGCGGCCAGCAACTGAGCACCGTGGCAGATCGCCGCCACCGGCTTGTTGGCTTCAAAGAAATGGCGAACCAGCTTCTGCACATCCTGGTTAAGCCGCAGATACTCCGGAGCACGGCCGCCGGGCACCACCAGCGCGTCATAGTCGGCGGGGTCCAGTCCTTCAAAATCCGCATTCAGCGCAAACCGATGGCCGGGCTTCTCAGTGTAGGTCTGGTCACCCTCAAAATCGTGAATCGCCGTGGCGACCGTGTCGCCTGCTTTCTTGTCGGGGCAGACGGCGTGAACCGTATGGCCAACGGCCTGCAGTGCCTGGAACGGCACCATGGTTTCGTAGTCCTCGGTGAAATCACCGGTAATCATCAGAATCTTTTTCCCGCTCATGGCTGTCTCCTTGTGTTTGTATTGCCAGGTCAGGAAACATTAGCAGCGGTGGTGTCGGGGCGGGTATTAAGGGGTTACTACAGGTCTTAAAGCGGCAATCACAGCTCCAGCATCAGATTCCTGCCCCCAAGAAAAAGCACCCAAACCGTTACCGCAGCCCAGTGAATAATCACCGGAACCCAGATAGAGCGGGAAACGACGTAGGCCCAACCACAGGTAACTCCCATAGCGCACACGATAATCAGAAACCATGGGTCCAGGAAAAGAGGAACGGCCGTCGGGTTAAACAACAGCGCATTGAAGGGATGCCACGCAACAAAAACCAGCGTGCTGATTGCCACACTCCAAGCAGCCTTTCCAGGCCCTGAGGACAATACATTTCGCGGTATCAGTAAGCCCCTGAAGAAGACTTCTTCAAGCAGAGACGGGAAAACAAACAACAGGATGGGCAGCACCGGAGTGATCGGCGAATCCAGCCAACCGAATTGAAACAAGCCGGCGCCGAAACCGACGGAGACCGCGATAACGGCAAACACCGGCACAAGCGCCCAGGCACTCAACGAAGCCCGAAAAGGAGAAGCCAGAAAGCTCTGGCCCAAGTTGTCACGGAAGTATTCTA
This sequence comes from Marinobacter sp. GH_1, assembly GCF_048595985.1. Lineage (NCBI taxonomy): Bacteria > Pseudomonadati > Pseudomonadota > Gammaproteobacteria > Pseudomonadales > Marinobacteraceae > Marinobacter > Marinobacter sp. GH_1. The sequence goes on from NZ_CP184460.1 coordinate 3,191,778, forward strand.
CTATGTGCTTTGGCGCCATAGGATTATCTGCATGGAGCGGACCAACAGGAGCATGCGCCAGGACTACCGCATGTCGGGATAGCGCGGTTTCTTAACGGACTCGCATTCCTCAAAGGCATACCCCCTGGTACCACCGCCCTTGATCTGGTACTTGCCGAAACACGCCATACTTTCCCTATACCGCTGCATCTCCGCCTCATAATTGGCCATACGCTGCTCACGGGTCAGGCGCCCCTGACCCGGCTTCACCTCCTGCGGCAGGGTAGACACATTCTGCTGCGCGGGTACTTGCTCTGACTCATCCAAGCGCTCTTTTTCCCGTCGCTGCTCACCCAACTCTCCTGCTACGCGTCGCAACGATCAGCACGAGCTTCAGCCTGGCGCTGTTCTTCAGCAGAAGGTATGCGAACTGAAAGGTCGACAGACTCTCCTGACTGCTTGTGTTGTTCCGGAATGCGGTCTCCGAAGTGAACGTTGCCAGCATCATCAACCCATTTATAAACTTCAGCAGAGGCTGGTGGCAAAGGGGAGATAAAGAACACGCAAAACGGTAACATCGTCCTGCGAAACCACATAACAAAGTTCCTTTTTTGGCTTCTTGATATCTTCACCATAGCAAAAGGGAGATTGTTTAGCGTAATGCCCGCCTACCAGATTAGCGGCCGCAAAGACTTGGACAAATCAAAGCCCAATTGCTGCCGCAACCCCATCGCCTCCGGAGCCACAAGCAACCAGCCCAACGCGCCCAGATTGGCCAGCACCGCCAACCAGAACACAAACTGATAACTGCCTTTCCGCGTTTTGTGGCAGAAAACCTGCTGCGCCATGAGTGCACCGGGCCAACCGCAGCAGAGCTCAAAGAAGTGCAGCGTTTTCTCAGCGGTGCGCTGGGCTCCTCGCTGGGCAGCCTTTTTGTCAATCCAGTACATGACAAACAAAACCAGACTCGCCCCGCCGTAGGCGGCGGGGATCGAGACCGGCAGATAACCTTGATAGAACAGGCCAGCGAGCAGACTGAAAAACACCAGCACGACAACAGTTGCCACCCAAACTCCCGGCGCAATGTTGGCACCCAGCTTTGCCGCCCCAACGTATTGAAACCGACCAGCCCTCGAACGGCCCTGGTCATCTTTCGTGGTGCTGAATGTCACCTTGCGATTAGCAACCGGCCGGCCCCGGCCTGCATAGCTGCTGATGTGAGCAAACACACGCTCACCGCCACCCTCCGGCGAGATAAAACCAAAACCCTTGGCGTCATTCCAGGCAGTGAGCATTCCTTTCTGATTCAACGCGCTCACAAATACCGCCCGCCAGCCCCAATCCCGACCACAATCAGCCCAAGATCATCACGATACCCAGCGCCTGCATCAGATGGATATGCCAAACCCATAAAGCCCCCCCAAATGTGTTTCGACTAACCCTCTACGTCGCGATTAAATCCGAAAACACTCTGGCAAAGGCCCGAAAATCGCCGAGGTGCTTATTCTGAGGGATTCCAGCTTCTGTGCTACGAGTTGTTCATCCATGCGTTACGCCGACCTTCGAGTATGCGTTTCTGGTAAGGGACAAAGTCTTCATTCTCCATGATGTTTCGATAAATCAGATCACCCCATTGGTGGCGTGTACCGGTCACCTGTATGCCAGTGCTGACAATCTGGTCTAGTAAAGGTTGGCCGGCTGTGCGCAGGTCCACCAAGTCAACGGGGCGATTGAAGGCCAGAGCAATGGCTTCGGTTATGGCAATGCGCTCATCTGCACTCAGTTCTTTGTCAGCCTGAACCGCGACATCAATATCACTGTCTGGCCGGGCTGTTCCTCGGGCCATGGAGCCAAAGAGAGCGGCAACCCGGATTTGAGGAAACCTGGCCATTAACTCACTGAGCTTCTCGGTATCGGGATGTTTGACTGCATTAGGGACCATGATGTTCGCCTGGGTGGTTTACTTTTGAGTGTATCAGAAAGCATTCACACAGGTGGTATGGCTACACAATAGTGGGTCAACCAGCCGACCTACCTCTGCGGGCGCCTATCAGCTTCAAGCTCTGCCAGAATAGTCTGATAAAATTCGGAATTCCGGGATTCCAAAAACACCGCAAACTCAAAAGCGTTAAAGCCATGATAGTCCTTCCCCGGACTATCAATCGGCCGGCTTGGATCCGCCCCCAACTCCAGAAGGGCGCGGAGATAACCCACATCGGCGTAAAGCACGGCCTCATGCACTGGTGCCAGCCCGTTGTGGTAGCCGTTCAACGGCTCTCCTCTTGCGGCAAAGTGTCGAAGTAACGCATAGCCACGGCGCGTCATGATGGACTCAGCATCGTGCCTATCCAAAGAGGCGCCTACGAAATTGACCAGAGGTTGCGAACAGCCACCCATCGCCGTCATCGCTTTACCGCAGCGTTCATAGGGCCAGTCGAAATTGGTGAGAAGCCAGTAGGCCACTGCAGGCCGAATAGCCAGACTATTGAAATCCGAGGGGCTCCAGGGCACTTCTTCGGGGTCAAGAAGCGCTATGACTGTCAGCCCCCAGGCATCGGAACCGAAAGCCCAGGTGCGATAGAACATCGGGTATAGCGTCAGGGCAATCACCAGGCACCCGCCACATAGGGTGAGCGCCTTTTTGTGGCCCAGGAAATATTTGATAAGCACTTTGCTCCTCCTTGAGCATTTTTTGTTTTGGGGGTTAGCTCTCTCTGCCAAAGGTATGCTGTGCTACGCACAAGCATTTGGTACGATACCCCCGCTTGCGTAAGGACTACGCGGCCTGACTGTAAGGGATTATGTATGAAAAGAACTGGCCTTAAATCCAGCATGAATCGGCACCAAAAAGTCCTGTGCGTCATTCTGCTGCCAATGGTCATCCTCTCAGTACCTCAGATATTCGGCCCTGAAAACTTCTTACCCAATCCAGAGGTCGCGACGATCGCTCTATACCTATCGGCATTTGTCGTCATCGTGGTATCGCTTTGGGCCGGGTACCTGCTTCACACGGGAAAGATCACTCCGGATCCCCAATGGCATTCATTTGGCCTTGGCAAAAAATGCCTCACCTTCATAGGTTGCCCCTTGTTGCTCTGGATGATGTGCCACTTATCCTTCGGTTACACGATCCCGCGCATCTGGACGATGCTGAGTAGTGAGACAATAACGGTAGCATACCAAGTCACAAAATACCGTGGCGGTGGTCGCCACTCGTGCACCTATCAACTTGAAAATGATCAACTGGACCGAATGTATTTCCAAATCTGCGTGCCCAGAGATTTCTGGTATCGTTTGCCAGACGGCCCGTTCATCGCAATGTTCAAAGTTGAGCAATCGCCTGTAGGAATGACATTCAAAGGGACTCGAGAAGACTGGATTGAACTAAACTTACCAACAAACTCATCCAGCGATCGGTCGGCTCAGCTCTAAAGGTCCACGCCGAATGGACAGACAAGACTCACATGCCAAAACCAAACCGCATCTACTTAGCCGGCCCGGAAGTCTTCTTCCCGGCAGAGGAACACCAAGCCATCGTGGCCGAGAAAAAACGCCTGCTCCGGGACGCAGGATTCGAGGGCGTCGACCCGCTAGACACAGCGCTGACGTTTTCAGACAAAGAGGCAAAACCGGAGCGCGGCCACCGGATATACCAGGCCAACCGAGAACTAATGGACAGCTGCGACGCCATCATTGCCAACCTCACACCCTTTCGCGGCATCAGCGCCGATCCGGGTACCGTGTTTGAGGTGGGTTACATGATCGGCCAGGGCAAGCCCGCGTTCGGGTTCACCCTGGACAGCCGGCTTTATCAGCAACGGGCAGGTGCAACCTTCCAGGACGACTTGGGCCATACCATTGAGGATTTCGAGATGAGCGATAACATGATGGTTGAGGGGGGAATCCGCGAATCCGGTGGCCAGCTGTTCGTGGCACAGCAATCCGGCGAGCACCGATTTTTCTCGACGGAGGTGTTTAGCCGCTGCGTAAGAGCACTCGCCCATGCCTGAACAGACTCTGGCAAGCCCAAGCCCTGGCGGGCTGTTAACGGCGCGACACTACGGGCCCTCCACAACAACTACCCTTCAAGATCCTCAAAGGCCGAGCGATGAAACTCCGCCGCTTGCTCCGCCTCTCTTACACCCACTTCCCGTATTTCGGGAGCATCGCCGCCTGCCAAGGTCTCCAGCACCGCATGAACGCCTTTGGAGAGCGAGGTCAGGTTGTAGCCGCCTTCCAGAACCATGGCCAGCCGACCGTCACAATGTTTGTCGGCAATATCCTGAACAATACGGGTAATCGCCCTGAACCCGTCGTAGGTCAGGTTCAGCGCCATATCGTTACGGTGGGGATCAAACCCGGCAGAGACCAGAACAAGGTCTGGCCCGAAGTAATCAGCCGCCGGGATCAATATCTCGCGAAAAACCTTCTCAAAGGCAACGTCACCCGCGGATTCCGGCAGCGGAACGTTGATGGTATAGCCTTCACCCAACCCCTCGCCTACCTCCTCAAGATGACCAGAGCCAGGATAGAACGGCGCCGCACAATGGGTATCGAAGAAAAGCACATCCGGATCAGCCCAGAAAATATCCTGGGTGCCATTACCATGGTGGGCATCCCAGTCGATGATCAGAATCCGTTCACAGCCAAGTTTGGCCTGGGCGTGGGCCGCCGCAATCGCAACATTGTTCAGCAGGCAGAAACCACGGGCCCGCACCGGCTCCGCATGGTGGCCCGGCGGCCGCACCAGTGCAAAAGCACTTTGACACTCCCCCTTCACAACACTGGTTACAGCGGCGATGGCATTCCCAGACGCCGCCGTGGCAGCGCTGATGCTATCCGGCGACACCGCCGTTGTATCCTTGTCCAGCCAGGCCCGTTTACCCGCCATGGAAAAAAGATGGTCCAAGTACGAAGTGGTATGCACTCGCGCCAACTGTTCGTAGGTGGCAGGGGCCGCCCCACTATCAAACCGCACACCGTTTATCGGATTCTCATCCAGGTATGCTTTGATGGCAGCCAGGCGGCCCGGATGTTCCGGATAACTCCACTTGAAATTGAGCCCCTGGAGAATCGACCTCACGCGCTTTTCCACCCGGCTGGGCATAAAAGGCAGATCCACCTCCGGGTTGTGCCCGAGCATCACTTCGTCATAAAACACCTTTACGCTGCGATCGCCGATCATGCCCTTTCGTTCTCCTTTAAAACAGGCTCCCTCCGGAACGCATCTGCTCTACTCACTCAACAAAGCTTAGTCGCTTAAGGCGCCCGGCACCCCCTTAAAGTCGCTCAACGTGAATCTGAAACCTGGCGACGGCGTGAATGCTTGCGCCGCAAGCCTGACGAATCAGGCGACGCGGGTAAGCGTTACGTCAATGTTGCCACGAGTGGCGTTCGAATACGGGCACACCTTATGAGCTTCATCAATCAGCTTTCGTGCTTGGGCGTCGTCCATGCCCGGCAGCGAGATTTTCAGCTCCACTTCAATGCCGAAGCCGGCCGGGATCTGGCCGATGCCCACTTCGCCCTCGATGGAAGCATCTTCCGGCAAAGGCAACTTGTCGCGACCGGCAACAAACTTCATTGCACCAATAAAACAGGCCGAATAGCCAGCAGCGAACAGCTGTTCAGGATTAGTGCCCTTGCCGCCTGCGCCACCCAGTTCTTTCGGGGTTGTCAGTTCAACGTCCAACACCCCGTCTGAGGAAATGGCCCGGCCATCACGGCCGCCAGTGGCTTCAGCAGAGGCACGATAAAGCACTTTTTCAATGGACATAAGCAATACTCCGTCTCGGTTTAAAATGAATTCAACAACAACTTATCGCACAAATGTTTTGCGCGCAAGTTATATTAATGCAACTACGTAGTGCAGGATTTGCGAGTTTAAAGTGACGGTTTCAGGTGGCTGCGCAATTTGATTAACTGCCGTTTGAGTTCCATCAAGTCAGGCAGGGGCTGACCGCTGGCCTCTACAATACAACCGGGAATGGCCCGGGCCTTATCCTTAAGCGCTCGACCCTGTGGGGTGAGATGGAGTTCAACCACCCGCTCATCATCGGTGCGGCGCTTACGCGTTAGCAGCTTATCCGCTTCGAGCCTTTTTAGCAGCGGCGTCATTGACCCGGGATCTGTCAGCATCCGCTTGCTGATATGGCTGACGGTAATGCCATCCTCTTCCCACAGCACAAGCATGGCCAGATACTGTGGATAGGTCAGGTTCAGTGCCTTTAGCAGCGGTTTGTAGGTTTTGGTCATCATCAGCGACGTGGAATACAGAGCAAAGCACAGCTGGTTATCCAGCAACAGCTCTGAACAGGAATCGTCGTTCGCCATCGGATGCTCCGGTAGTGAGGTAACAAGGTGGCCGCGCGTTTAATCAGCGCACAAATTAAGTGTACACAAGTTTATAACCAACCTGCATCGAAAAACCGTAGGGGTTATTTTGTTCGCGGAGTTCTCGGTGCCCGCGAGCAAAGATGGACCGCGATGTGGGCCCGGCAACAGCGCTGCAGGCGTCCAGAAAACGGCTAAGGCATGGCCAACACCTGGGTTGCCTCGAAATCCAGATAGTTGGGATTGCGCTTGTCACCCATCCCGAAGCGCCCCGACATCCGGATGCGGGCGACTGTCGCGAGCGGCGTACCGGGAGCCGCCAGCCCGACAACGCCAGCCCGGTCAGAATCAGCAATCCAAGCACTAAAGCAGTCACAGTCACTCTATTACATCCTCAATAAGCCCGAGCAGTCCAAACTGTCCAAGCGCAGCATTTTCTCATCGCTGCGTGCGAGCGCTCTCCCAACACTGAACCTACAAGGCGAAGCCTTCCAGATCAGTCATAGTTAAACCGCTCCGACAGAATCCGACGAGCGGGCGTGCCCCGCTTGATCAGGTGGCTCTCAACTACATCCATCATGACGTTCGGCCCGCACATCACAAAGGCCCAATCCCGGAACTCGCCCACAGCAAAAACGCGGTCTATCAATGGCCCATCGATGACGCCGATCTCTCCCTGCCAGCCCTCAGGCGGTTCAGACAGCACATACACGATGTTCTCCGCTCCCAGCGTCTCGTCTAGCTCCTTACGATAGGCGACCTGATCAATAATCCGGTTTCCGTAGATCAACTTCACCCTGCGGGGGTCACCGGTCAGGCGCAATTGCCTGAGTATGCTCAACAGGGGTGAGAGGCCAACCCCACCAGCGATAAGCGCAATACCGGGCTCCTGCCGGCCATCGACAGTGAGATTGCCATAAGGGCCGTCCAGATAGGCGACGGTGCCAGGCTCTATTTCGCCAATGGTTTGCGTGAAATCGCCGAGCTCCTTGATCATGAAAGAAACCTCCGGACCGGCCGCCGGCGCTGAGGCAATGGAAAACGGGTTTTCCTTCATCGAGAAAGGGCTGTGACCCACATTCAGCCAAACGAATTGCCCTGCCTGGTATTCGAGGCCATCGTGGCCGTCGGGCAACACCGTCACTTGCCACTGTTTAGGCGTTAACCGAACAACCTCCGTCACCCGCCAGGGGCGCGCTTTCTGCCGCCAGGGAACCACCTGGTACACCATCAGCAGCGAGCCAACCGCCACCCCCGTCATAACCAGCCACACCCAGGTCATCACCGGATGCGACCCGTAACGCCCGCCATATACCGTATGGTGCAGCAGCAAAACCGCAATCAGGAGCGCGCCCAGCCCATGCAAAAGGCGCCATGTCTCGTATCGGTAACCCAACTGGGCACGCCCGATCGCCATAACCACAAGACCTGTCAGCAGCAACCAGGCAACAATGCCTGGCGCTAGCGCGAAGAAATCGGTCGTGAGGGTCAACTGGCGCGTTGGGTCCCATGGGCGCTGACCACCGGCCAGCGTTCCCTGGTAAAGAAACGGGTGCACCAACGCCAAGACCAGCGCGATGCGCGCCATGGTCTGGTGGAACCGCATGGTCACATCCATGCCCACGCCATTTGAAATGGCCTTGAAGCGGCCGGAGAGAATGAACTCCACGAGGATCATCGAAAAAGCGAGAATGCCAAGGGCTGAGGCCAGTTCCTGGTGGAACTGGCGCGGCGGCCCGCCGAGCCATACCGACAGAACTAACGGCAGGGTAACGGCAGCAAAGTAAGCAACGATCAGAACGAGCGGCTTCATCCCATCAGTCTTGTCCACATCCTCTGGCTACGCAATCTGCGCCTGCCGCAAGGCCCGGATCAGACCCGCCGCTCAATGGCCTTGAGCAACGAACTGAAAGATTTAAAGAAATGGGTTTTATCGAGAACTACCTTATGGACTACCAGCACGCATTTGTAAAAGTTGAGGGCGAACTTGCAATCCTGCTCTGCAACGGCTGCGGCATCAAGCTCGCAGAGGGCACCAAACACGAGGACCGTGAGCACTACTGTGCTATGTGTATGAGCGGAAACTGCAAAGCAAAATTCAAGAAAGGCGGATAAAAAACGCGAAAAGAGCTGCGCCGAAAATAAGCACAGCACCATGAACCACCAGGTTCCTCCGGGTAGTTGGAGCAGGCTTTGGCGGGAAGCTGAAGTAATCCTCACCAAACAACCCAACGCCGCAGCTCTCACAGTAATTCTTAGAGTAAGAAACCCGCAACGCAGATGGCTCAAACTTCTTCCGACAGCTGTAACAACTGGGTTTAAACATGTCGGGTCCGGGTCAGTTCTTATTGAGAGTGGAATTACCGTCGATCCCGGTGGCCAAATCCGGCGTTTTTCCAAAGTACTCCATCGACACTAACGGGTAGCCATGGAAGCCCTTCTTAACCTGCTTGGCAATACGCTTTTTCGCTTTATCCACGTGCATAGTCGGGCTTGTCGCTGCTTTTGTTATCAGGGTGCCACATGAACACCTATTAGATACTATTTGCCCATTCTATGCCGTTAAATTCACCAGAAAATAGATCTGTCCCCGATACGGTTTTCGCACTATCGATAGTTTTCGATCAAAGTGTTCCGATGTGACTGGAACTCAGTGCTCTGCATGACCGCATCAACCTGATCGATCACCTCCATAGCGAACGGCAGCTTCCGCGAAACGCCAATGTGGAAAGGGATCTGGGAATTGGGAATGAAATCAACCTTCCGAACTTTCAGCTTGTTAGAGTAGCCAAGCTGTTGAGCGGTGAATCGTGCATCTTCAGCAGGCTGCACCATAAAATCCCCTGCCTTACGCAGCATTAGTAGGTGCATCATCGTATTCAGGTGCGAGCCCGACACACGCGCCAGATAGCCGGGAATATTGTCATCTTCCCATTTAGAGCCCCTCTCGACGATCACAGTCAGTCCGGACAAGTCAGCAAAGCTGGTCGCCGATTCAATCACATCGACATTGGGGTTTTCAGCCGAGTAAACCAGATGGCCGAAGTCCTGCGTGAAGAGCGGCAAAGCTGAAAAGATCGCATAGCCCTGCCGCTCTTTCGACGGATAGGTAAGAAGTCCATCGGTAATGCCCTGCCTGACGTTGTACTGCGCCCTTGACCAGGGCAACACCACATTTTCCGTGGTGTAGTCCGGTATAAAACTGAAAGTCAGCTGAACCAAATCCGGAAACAGCCCAACAGCCCTCTCGTCCGATGACGAACTATAAGGTGGAGATGCTTCGCTGAAAGCGAATGTCAGCTTGCAGCTTCCCGCCGCGACACTGGGAAGTGCCGGCAATATAACCAGGAACACAAGGCACAACCGCGTCGCCAATTCTTGTAAGAGATGCTTATTCACCAAGTTATCTCCGGTTCTACTGCTTTCCAAAGACGGCTGTATAACGGCTGACTCTTGCTGATACTGAACCGCTTTTCCGAACTGGCCAGACAGACAGTTCAGTAATCCCTCCAACCACATGATTTTCGCTCAACTACCGCAACCCCACTTTGTGTAGCTATGGAAGTATGCGTTGCATCAGTTATCTTCGGGGTTCTCGCCAACAACCATAAGCCGGTATAACTCGGCCACGGTCGCAGCCATTCTGCTGTCAAAAATCCCTTCCTCAGTGTCTCCGCCGTGGCCGTACAAAACACGCTCCGATACAGAAAAAATCCAATACCCCTTGCTGTAGCGAATATCGTCAGGAGACCCGGAAGTAATCACAACTTTTCCCCGCCGCGGCGTTCCCGGATCAAGCCAGCTAAAAAAACGGAACTCGGCGGGCTCAAATCTATCATGCAGTCTTATCAGTTGCTGGCCTCTTTCTTGTGTCAGAACATCCTGAAAAAAATCATCAATGGCTGTCTCGGAAATCAGGCCGTCTTCGTTTTCAGTGGCCAGCGCCAGTGCCCGGCGACCTTCAACGGTTCCGTGCATTAGGTCCTCGGCGCGCCGATGGTAAAATTCATACATCTGCTCCCTGCGCGAACCACGGAATAATCTGTTAGCGCGTTTTGCGGCATATTGATCTTGCAGGGCGTTCCGGGACTCGCCCAGAGCGATTTCGATCTCTCGAGCTGTGTCCAGATAATGCGTAACCCTGTCCGGATCATAAACAGCCGCTTCTACCGAGAAGAAATTGGCCGTAGGGAATGCATGGCGAATCGCAAGATCATTTCTTGCCCCCAGCGAGGCGATGACCGGCCGGTCACTGTCCAGCAACTGCTCTTGCAGTTGCCGTGAGCTGTCCCGATCCGAGGCAGGGTTTATCAATATAGCCAAGGTGCTTTTCAATAGAGAATTAGAGTCACCATCGGCAAGAGCGGCCCGTTCAAGAATCCGCCCTCCTAGCGAATGCCCCATTAAAACAGTATCGACATTATGATCAGCGGCGTAGTCAGCAATCTGACTAACCGCTTGCCGAAAGTCATCAGCGTCGCCAATCGCGTCGGCAACGTTCTGCCGGCCAGAGTAGGAAAGCTGATGCAGAATCGTGCCTAGCAGGGGAATTCTGGGTTCTACCGATTGGCCACGCCATCCAAGGTAAAGCCCGATGATCGGCGCATCTGAAAATGGAGACTGGTGCTGTATTGTTTCAAGAAAACCGTTGAAATTTCGAAGATTTCCGCCCTCCGGATAGGCGTTATACTTCCAGCCATGGATGTAGATAAAGAGATACCCAGGCTGATTGAGAGCCGAAATTCGCTCCCTGATACCTTCCAGCGGACGCTCGTCCAATAAGCCGCCGTCTTCCTGGAACTCCAGCACGAATAAGTCAGGATTGAACTCGTGCTGGGAGTAATCGTGCGGAGTTTCGTAGCCCGTGTAGCCACCATCGCCCCAATATTGCCGTTCGGGTATTGTTTTTACGCAACCCGAAACGGCCAGCAGTACAAATGGGAAAAAGATCCAGAAATATTGGAATGCATTGGTCGTCCCAATGGCTTCTCGGTGATTCCAATTGCGCCTTCTATCGGTTTGGCCCGGCCCGTATTGCCGGGCGTACGCGGATAGGGTTAGATAGGACATCCCAACACTCCCATTTCACCAGTCTCTAGAAAATTCTGGGCCCCGTATGTAACTCAGACCCAAAATCCGATACCTCCCGTACCAGAAAACAACACAAACCAGCAGATAGCCAGCCACACCTGCTAGGACTTCACAAAAAGTGAACTACAGGCCAACCCGTTCATTGACCTGCCAATCATTGTCGGTGATGGCTACACCACCCTTGGCAGTGACCTGTACTGTGTCACTGAGGCCAATCCCCCACTCCCCAGGCAGGCGAAGACACAGGGGGAGGTGGAAAACCATGTTTTCCTCAAAGCGGCGGGTGAGACCGCGGGCGATGTAGCCGGTGCCTTCAACCCAGCTGGGAGGGAACTGCGCTCCTACTGAGTAGCCAAATACGCCAGAGAAAAATACTCGATCCGCATAGGGTGCCAGGGCCGCCTCGGCAGCCCGTGCTGCATCATCAAAGGTATTACCCGGGCACATAGTTTCTTTCAGGGCGGTATAGAGGCTTTGGCACACTTCCGCGATCTGGTGCATCTGAGCCGTGGCTCTGCCCGCCACAGCGGTGCGCATCATCGGCGCGGTATAGCGCTGATAAACTGAACCAAATTCAAGGAAAACCGGATCCCCTGCCTCAATAACGGTGCGTTTATGATTGACGTGTATCACGCTGCTGCGCTGACCGCAGGTCACGATCGGCTGCAGGCTCATGAACTCGCTGCCCGCCGCGAGCAGTGCACGAGCACCCTCGGCAGCCACCTCATTGTCGGTGATGCCGGGCTCAATAATAGCTTCGGCAGCTCGTAGCCCGATTGCGGTGATGCGTGCGCTCTCGCGCAGGCAGTTCAGCTCGGCTTCGCTCTTGACCAGACGCTGACTATCCAGCAATGCGCCGCCATCATAGTGAAAGCGTGCCTTACCCAGACGGTTTAACAGGGGTTGAATGATGGCGTAGCGCAAACCGGCAGAGTTCGCATCCAGGCCTATGTGCTGGCAGGGTGACAGCAAGGCCAGTAAAGGCTCGATGACTTCACTGATATCTTCCCAGCGGTAACCAATGATTTCGTCTACCCTTGCGGTAACAACAGCCGGCCCGGTCTCAATCGACGGTACCTGCAGGACGATACGTTCGGCCGTGACCAGCAACGCGGTATGCACGGAGACCTCAAAGGTGTGATAGCCGGTCAGGTAGAAAATATCGGCAGGATCGGTCAACAGCAGGGCATCACGTCCGGCTTCAGTCATCAGGGCCCGGGTACGTGCTAAACGGAGACTTAATTCATCTGCCGGAAAGGGTAGCTCGCTGCCTTCCAGGGTGTCGGCTAAAGCCTGGCGGTAAGCGTGGAAATCCATAGTAGTCTCCAGAATCAATAAGGGACTACCTGAGTGTAGGCATAAAACGCCCTGCCCCTAAACCAGGATAATCGTTGAAAGAGCTTGAAGCCTACCGAATCCCCTTCGATTGCAGCCACTGGCTGATCTGCGCCTGATTCATGGCACCGCTCTGACGAGCCACTTCCCGGCCATTCTGGAACAGGATCATGGTGGGTATGCTGCGAATACCAAACTGCCCGGCCGGTCCCGGTGACTGTTCGGTGTTCAGCTTTGCAAAGCGCACTTTACCCCGCCAGGCTTTCGCCGCCTGCTCGAACTGAGGCGCCATCGCCTTACAAGGCCCGCACCAACTGGCCCAGAAATCCACCACTACCGGCACATCGCTGCGCCCGGTGTGTGCCGCAAACGTCTGCTCCGTAAGATCCAGCAGCTGGTCTGGCCAAAGTGCCTGTTTGCACGCGCCGCAGTTACCACCGGCGGACAGCTTGTCGGCCGGCACGCGATTCACTTTGTGGCAATGGGGACACACAAGATGTCGGATGTCAGTCATGATAGGTCGGCCTATGATTCATCAGATGGTTGAATTAATCGGGTCAAATGGCCGGAAATCAAGCGGCGAGCCGAGACCCTCTGCGCCTGCTGTAATTCACGCCAGAATGATTCGACTGATGGAATTGATTGAGAAACATGGAAGGTTATGCTCGGGAAGGCGATCAAACTACCGCCGAGCGAGTGGCCAAGGTAGTATTGGAACAACCTGCCCATGCCCCACAACAAGGAACAGGATGAGCAAACCCGGCATCATTAAACCCGAAATTCGATACCTCCTGTACTTCGCAGTGTTCTGGGTTGTATTGCTCGCCGCTGGTACAGTCAATGTGTGGAGCACGACCATTCAGGAACTCCGCCTGGGCGATATGACATTCTACAATGTACCCGGCACCATCAACCCGGCCATGGATCCCGACATGGTATTGCTGGGAATGAGCGTGCTTGGGCAGCTGAACTTCTCCCAGCAATCGGGTGTTCTAACCCTGAGCCAGGACAATCGTTGATAGGGGGTTAAGGCCCCCGGAAGACGTCTTCATATCGCTTTTCTCCTTCGGTCAGTCACTCGCGCACCCCTCATTTCCGCTACTATCAAAGTAAGCCAGTGCTAGAGACACAGCCGCTATGGGACTGTCGATAAAACAATCGGAATTTACGCCGGAAGAATTTGACCGCTTTGCCGCCAAGGTGCGAACGGACCTGACCGCACTCACCCGCCTTCTAAACCGGCCAGGCTTTGGTGAGGGAGAATCTTCCATTGGTGCCGAGGTCGAGTTCTACATCGTAAACCCGGACCTGCGCGTTCAGCCGATCAACACAGACATAGCCGCCAGCGTTCAGGACCCACAACTGACCGTTGAACTCAACCGCTTCAACCTTGAATACAACCTCAGCCCCCAGGCCTTCAAGGGTGCCCCCTTTGCCAGAACCGAGCAGGAACTGCTTAGGGCCATGCAGCGAATCAACCGGCACGCCGCCCCATTGAATGGCGAACTGGTGCCCATCGGCATTCTACCCACCTTGCGCCAGTCCGATATGGGCGCGAAAGTGATGACCGACGAACCCCGCTACCATGCGCTATCCAACGCCTTGATCCAGCAACGGGGCGAGCCCTTCAGCATACATATCGGTGGCAACGACGTCATCGACCTGGAAGCGGACGACGTCACCATGGAAGGGGCGACCACCTCGTTCCAGCTGCACTGGCGCGTTCCAGCCGAGCGCTTTGCCGACTATTTCAACGCCGTGCAGCTGGTGACGCCCATTGCGCTGGCTCTGGCCAGCAATTCGCCCAGCCTGTTCGGCCACCACCTCTGGGACGAAACCCGTATCGCCCTGTTCAAACAATCCGTCGACAGCCGCTCGCCCAACCACAGAACCTGGAAACACCCGCCACGGGTTTATTACGGCAACGGCTGGGCACGCAGCGCCTGGGAGCTGTTTGCCGCCTCGGCCTCCCTGTATCCCCCCATCCTGCCATTGATGTCCGAAGAAGACCCGATGGCGGTGATTGATCGGGGAGAGGTACCGGAACTGGCCGAACTGCGACTGCACCATGGGACTACGTGGCCCTGGAACCGGGCCATTTTTGATCACACAGACGGCGGCCATCTGCGCATCGAGATTCGGTCCATGCCGGCCGGGCCAACAGCCGTGGATATGTGCGCGAACGGGCTGTTCATCATCGGGGCGGCGTTGGCGGTGCTCGAGGATATCCGTCACCTGACGTCGATACTTCCCTTTCACTACACCGAACACAATTTCTATCGTGCCGCCAAATACGGCATCGGTGCAGACATCATCTGGCCCCACAAAGACCAGGTACAGTTACAGGATACACCCCTGTTGAACGTTGCCCGTGACCTGCTGCCGCGCGCCCGGGAAGCCTTGCAACGAACCGCCGTGGACGAGGCGGAGATCCAGCGCCTGCTCGGCATCATCAAAGGCCGCATACAAACCCGGATGACCGGCGCCCGATGGCAGCGACAGGTCACGGAGTCTTTTTTCCGGTCCCAGACTACCGACGAGGCGTTCAAGAGTATGCTGTCTCTATACATGGCCAATCAGAAGACAAACACACCCGTGCACGAATGGACCCTGTCACCATGAGCCGCTCGAACACCCTGGATTATCTCAACAACCCCTCACCCCAGACCCTGGGCCGCTCGCCCCTGGAGTGGCTGGACCGGCTGCAACGGCCCACGGTGGTTCGCGTTGCTGGCCGCGACCCTTCCAGAACCCGGGCCATGGCAACCCTGCTTCACGGCAACGAACCCTCAGGGCTGTTCGCGATTCACCGATGGCTACTGGAGCAGCACACCCCGGAGGTCAACCTGCTGTTCCTTCTGGGCGGCGTCCACCCCGCGAAAACCCCGCCGGTATTGTCACTGCGCCAAGTGCCAGGCGGACGTGACCTGAACCGGTGCTTCAAAGAACCGTTTGAAGGCGAGGAAGGCGCCATTGCCCAGGCTATGCTGGCCGAGCTTCAGACCGCCAACCCCGAGTGCCTGCTGGATGTGCACAACACCTCTGGCACCGGCCCTGCCTTCGCCGTGACCATCACCAACGACGCTGCCCACCAAGCGCTGGCATCGCTGTTTACCGACCGGCTGATCATGACGGACCTTCGCCTGGGGGCACTAATGGAATATTCCGAGCAGGAGGTGCCCACCGTCACCATCGAGTGTGGCGGTGCTCAGGATGATCACGCGCACCAACTGGCGTACGAAGGGCTGGTTCGGTATGCCTCACAATCTGACGTGCTATCGCTGGAAAAAGCGGAATGGAACGTTGCGGTGCTGCGAAACCCGATTCGGGTGGAGTTGGCGCCCGATGCGACTATCGAGTACCGGTTAACGCCCAGTGGGCAGGCAGACCTCACCTTTCCGCCCGACATCGAACACCGCAATTTCGGGATTGTGTCGCCGGACGAGCCTCTCGGATGGGTTGGGCAAAAAGGCCTGGACGTTCTCACGGCGATCAGCCACAACCGGACTGAGAACATGGAACAGGTGCTTCAAATCAGGGATGGGCGAATCTACCCTGCCCAGGCCCTCAAGACCTTCATGATCACCACCAACCCGGTGATTGCGAAGAGCGATTGCCTGTTCTATGCCGTCAAGGCCACGGGCGATCCCATTTTTTAGATGCCGGCACCTATTTCAGGTAAAGCCACCCACCGATGGGCCTTATGGGCCAATGAGCCATAGCTATAGCTGGTGGCAGTGAAAGCGCAACCTATCCCCTCCCAACAGTGACATGGTAAGCTTTCTCAACTCCAGGTATGGCATGTCGAGACATGCGCAAAGGACTGAAGAGCGAGTAAAAATTCTAGGAGAATTACTGGTGAGTATCGGAATTGAGGATTTTTATGTTGGTGAAGATATTGAGTGCTCAAGAGTATGCGCCATCAGCACCTCCTACCCGAAACACACGCATGAAGAGTATATTATTTCAGCAAACCTTAAAGGAATAGAACGCATTTGGGTTGACAACAAGGATTATGTTGTGCCGGCAGGATATGTCACTGTATACAACCCAATGGCGATACAATCCTCACAATTCTGTAGCGATGGTGTCGAATTCATCAGTCTACACATAAATCCGGAAACAATTAAAAAGGTCGCGATTGACAATAATATTGTTCACAGAGACTCTTATCCATTACTGCAACAGGGCGCCTTAAAAAACGAACAAATCTTCAGGGCTATACAAGAGTGCTATTCAACTGCACGAAGTTCTAGTGAGCACAAGGAAGAGTCAATTCTTTGGCTGCTAGCCACACTATTAGAAGAAGATAAGCCTGTTACTGGGCGCAAAAGGCACTCGGTTAATATGGCAATAAACAACATGAAAGATTGCCTTGATGGTAAGATCGACCTTTCATCCCTTGCATCGTCAGTCGGACTCAGCAAGTACCATTTTGTTAGAGTGTTCCGTCAGGAGGTCGGAATTGCACCAGTGCAATATCATATGCAACTGAGGCTCATTGAGGCCCGAAGAATGATTAGAGACGGAATTAAACCAATCGATGTGATGGCCGATCTAGGATTCTATGACCAAAGCCACTTTATTAATACGTTTAGAAAGGTCATGGCTATGACACCTGACCTTTACTCTAGATCACAAGAAATCAAACTATCCTAGAAACTCTGCATAACCTGTAATAATGACGTACCCCGCAAAATAAGCAAAAATGGCAGCTGAAGCATAGTATGAGTATTTAAGCAGCCTTTCCCCCAGCACCCTTCCTCCTTGACTAGCGACGAAACAGAGTACACCAGCCCAGAATATACCAGCAGCAAAGAAGCCCGTTAGGAAAAGAGAGGCACTTTGGAAACCTTGATCGCCAGACCGTGAAATAATGACTCCACCCACTGCAGCAAACCACAGTATTGCAGTGGGAGAGGACATCGCCAAGAATACACCTTTCGAAAAATCTTGAAGATAACTTGACGATGTACCGTTTTCCTCAATCTCTACGGAATGACTTTCAACGACGGCAGAGCGAAGCATCTTATATGTGAAGTACAAAAGAATTACCGAGCCTCCGACCCAAAGAGTCCATCGAACAGACTCATACTGCAACAAGGCAGCCATACCGAAAAGAGCCAAAACGGCATAAATTAAATCGCCGATACACGTACCAACACCGAGGGAGAAGCCTTGGAAGTATCCTCGCTGCATGGCTAAGGTAATCATTGCAACATTCGCTATGCCAATATCGAGGCATAAGGAAAGGCTCAGCAGGAAGCCATTAAAAAATTCCATTTAGACCTCCCTTATTCGGTGTTCTTATTAGCTCTGAGCATGTCAGTTAAAACAAGAGTTTCATTTATCAAGGCTCTCGCGGTGTTACTACGAGTTCCCGTGAAATCCAGTGGAAGCACATGAACGTCGTATTTAGTAGCGCGTGGCCAGAATTTGGTAGTGTTCATCTATCATCCCCGTTTAATAGATTTTTAGTACATTCTCGGCATTCATGTCATAACAGTATTGGAAAAAATTGCTCTCTTTTAGTAATTAATTTTTGATATATCAGATATTGATTAGAGCATAGGCCAGCGCTATAAATCCGGGACCGGTATTTAAGTAATGGAGCTTTCCTTTTGCAGAAGATTGTTTCGATGCGGCGGGCTTTCTCACGGCCGACCAACACACAAGGCGGCTGAAAAGTTAACGCGGCAATTCGTATTGGAATTGGACTGCTTCAGTTCGCAAGGTAAAAGACGCTGACTGAGCGAGGGCGAAACCCGGACAGATCTGCTTTTTCTGGTAAGGTTTAATATATGCAACAATGTATCCGGGAAGACGCCAGCCTGACACTCGCAAGGGAAGGCAACGATCAAGAACTCGCAACGAGCTTCGCAACTATTGCGGGGCGTACGTCTGAGGAAGCACGGGAGGGTACCGTTCTCGAAGCCTGTATACAGCATGGCAATCGGTACCTTTTATTTCTGACCGACGACATCCCCTTCGAAGATTCGCTCCACATCCACTTGTTGGATGAAGACCTCGACAGAATCGATACAGTGACACTCGGCGCACCCTACACCACCGGGCACTTTCGTAACCTGAAATGCGAGGACTCCAGTGGGATCACTTTTGAGTTTTTCGGGGATTGTGTATGGAAAATCGTGGTGTTGCCGAAAAAGCGGCTGCGGCTCCCTTTTTTTTCGGGGCAGAAGGGTGTTTCTTGGCAGAAGGGGTGGTTTCACGTTCTGGAGCTTAGAGACAGAAAATAGACCTGCCCCAGTTTCCGGAGAGTGTTGGTAGTGACTGATACTAGCTTTGAGGTCTCCCGATAATGCTGAATCATGACAATAGTCTCCCTCCATCGACGTCAAGCACTGTTCCGGTTACAAATTCGTTTTCAAGCAAGAATAAGATTCCATGAGCACATTCCTCTGGCGTACCGGGCCGGGGAATAAGATTTCCCGCGGTAAATTTTTTGTAGTGCTCGATCCTTTCTGCGCCTTTCTTCTGTAGGATTGGAGTGTCAATCAAGCCAGGGCATAGCGCGTTTATACGACGTGGTACGATCTCCTTGGCGACACCGCGGACCATTGCCTCTATCGCTGCACCTACCGACGAAAGCGCCACCTGGCCGGGATCGCAGCGTCTTGCAGGAGACCCACTGACCAGAACAATTGCGCCACTTTCACGTAGCCATTCGATTCCATGCCGCACCACATGGGCATAGCCCCATAGCTTGGCGAAAGACCCCCGGTAACTGTCCATATCCATTTCTGGAAAGCATGAGAGAGTCCGGGAACCTCCTGTAGCGGAACTGATGATGATATCTAGAGGACCGATTTTGGCAAAGGTCGCTCGCACGGCGTCTTCATCGCAAACATCGCAGTTGAAACGACGGATAGTTTCAGGCAGGGTTGTCAAGGCCTCTGCGTTTCTACTTACGACGTACACCTCGGCTCCTTGATCCGCCAAGGCAATTGAAGTCGCTCGTCCAATACCCGATGTTCCGCCGAAAACGACAGCTTTTTTTTTGTTCAAGTTCATGCATTAAGTCCATTTCTAGAGAGAGTCTCTCAGTGTTGTGGGCTAAACACCTTAGATGAAATAACATACTT
The DNA here is from genome assembly GCF_048595985.1 of Marinobacter sp. GH_1. Classification (NCBI taxonomy): domain Bacteria; kingdom Pseudomonadati; phylum Pseudomonadota; class Gammaproteobacteria; order Pseudomonadales; family Marinobacteraceae; genus Marinobacter; species Marinobacter sp. GH_1. The sequence continues at coordinate 3,211,619 of NZ_CP184460.1, forward strand.
TTATGCCAAACCTCGCGCAGATAGCCCCTTTCATAGTCGCAATGTGTCATCCTGTCCAAGGGGAAATTTGCGTCAAAAATTTCGAAGATACTTTCGATATTGTGCTGGAGTTCGGCCGATCCTATCTCGAAAAGCACGGGTCATATGGCTTTGGCTAGAAAAACCGCAATCAACTGTAATTGCTGAGATCGGCATATCCGATCGTAGAAGTCGCTTTGCGCGGGATATTCGACGCTCCGTAATCCAAGCGTGTGGGGGGGCACCACGGACCATACGGAACATCCGATGAAAATGGTATTCGGAAATTCCAACTAGCTCCGCAAGATCTCTAAGATGAATTGTCGTGTGGAGATAGGCCTCAATGTAGTCATCCACCCGACGCAGCATATGAGGTGCAAGACCACCAAGAAGATGTGTCTTGCGCCCTGGGAGAGTCCCAATCAAATCCGCCACCGCGCTTTCTGCACGAAGCACGTTGTCTGACATAGCGGCTCGCGCAAGTTCTGCGAGCGGTTGGGCAATATACGGTTTCTTGACGAAATTTTCTTCGACTAAATCTAGTTCGCGAGCATCACAGTCGTTCACTTCGGAATACATACTACCCAACTTTGCATCCGACAGATAAAGATGTACGAAGCGAAATGGATTGGTAATTTCCCACTCAGAACGCTGTCCTGCGGGCAGAATACAAACTGCTCCGGGCCACCCGGCCGCCTTGCCGGCATCCAGCCGCCGCGTCCCTTCCCCTCCTTTCAGATACAAGCTGAACGTGTGGTTGTGTGGTGCTTCATATCGTATGTGGTCGTTCCGGTTTTCCCAGATTACAACGCTGCATCCCTTGCCAAGACTCATCTTGGCTTCGAGACTCACGGTGCTAGAACGACCAAGGAAATATTCCACTGAATTAGGCATTTCGGCTTCCCTACTCATAAATCCCTTTTAGAGTATTCCAATCAATAGTGCTGGGATCACAAGAACAAAGTAAACAACAGATCTATTGATATACAAAACATTAATCGATCTTTTTCTCAGAGCTCTTTTTTAAGCCCCCTTCGTTGATTGCTTAGTGAGGTGGACCTATTCATCATTGCTTTCTAATTACGGAACGTTTCTTTGTTAACACCAAGCGACGGTTGCTAAATATGACCTAGAGAAACTAAACATTCCCTTGGCTAACTCGTATTCTTGAATCGGCGGTCCAAGTGTTTCGTCAGCTCTTAATGTGAAGGAATTGGTTTTCAAGTCAATAGTACAAGAAACGTCTTTATAGGCCAGAAAGTGCTTGTAAGCTGGGAAGTACGCTTTGAAGCCGGATTCCTTCGCAGAGTATCGCAAGGTATGTGCACAGATGCCATTGGAGGAAAGTCGGTCGTTGGAATAGGAGTTTAAATCGCCGGACGAGGCTTCGATCTCAGTGGCAAGCGCTCCACTGATACGGCCATTCTTCTCAAGGTCCAATCCAACACCCCTAAAGTAATTCGCCGATGCCACAATTGCGACCGCATGGTCGTGAGTATGGGTGATTGCTCCAACTATACCTTTGGGCCAGACGGGATCTCGATGAACTCCTATGGGGATAGCAAGAGGCTCAATGCCAAGCTTCCCAAGAGCTTGACGAGCAGCCTTTCGGCCAGCAAAAAACTCGTATCGACGCTTGTCAACCGCGTTTCTCATCGCCATAATTTCGACTGTATAGGGCGACGTCGAATCGTTAGAGATAGAGACTGAAGCGCAAGCAACGTTAGAAGGCACTATGCTCTCAAAAATAGCTCGAATTTCGCATTGTTCCATAACCGAATCCTCACACATGAGTTAATCCGAGAGTTAAGTCTTCGATAAAGTAGGTAATAAAAACCAACTGCAGGTCTTGTCTAAGGCATTAATGTCTACTTTTCGATTATCTCTAAGGCACTCCCTCTGCCAACGAACTAGTGACCGAAACGCTTCTTTTGGCCTATCATGCTTCAAGTGGCGCTTTATATCATCCGGAGGCGATAGTTCCCCGCCACCGAGTTCTGTGCGACATTGATGTAAAGATTTTAAAAAGCCATCTACTTGCTCAACCAATTGCTGGTTTACGGAGAGCGGCTCCCACATGTCACCACCGACCAATAAAGCCAACCTTAATTTTGAATCAGAGATTCTTTGAATATTACATTCAGCGTGCCCAGTAACGAACAGGTCAATGTCCGGATACTCTACTCCGATATCCATAAGCAGAGAAATAACTGCGGGACCCACTTTTTTCATGGAAGAAGAGCTTGCCACAATTGTCTCAGCACCACAGCTTAGTACTCGATCTATGCACCTATAGATGGCGCTGAATTCGACATTCGCACGCCGAGTTTCTTGTTCTTGCGCAGCGCCAAGGAACTTGCAATTTGTTAAAACAGAAAAACTTCCAGTGTTACTGAAACTAATTGACGCAATAGGGACAGAGCCTAACGATTTATCAGCAACCTTAGCGGCTAGTCCTCTTGCCTGAAGAACCTTGTAAAAAGCTGCTTCAGCCTCGTCCCATTTCAGTCCATCAAAGCGACCAGATCTTGTTATCGTGCCATCTCTGATAACTGGTGGCTGAGGCCAAAAGTTAGGATCATCCGAGGCGTAATCTGGTATCAGAGAGAATTTTATAGGTAGACCCACTTTACGACCGAACTCAAGATCGGCCTGACTGTGTGCGGGATTCACCAACACTGCTCCGGTTCCAAAATCTGCTCTAACCCAATCCGCCGTCCAGACGGGAAGCAAATCTCCCGTCAGCGGATGACGAACGTATTCCCCGGTAAAATGGGAGCCAGTTAAAGGAACGTCGAGGCAACGGGATAAAAACGGGTGAAGACGATGCAGGGCTATGGCGCATGCTGCTGGACTAGGACTCCAGTCAGTGGTGAATACGTCAATTGACGCTTGCTTGTCTTCAGAAACGAATTTGAGAATGACGCCATTTGAAATACGGATCTTTCTCCGTGCTTTATTCCCAAGTGTCTTGGACCAAGCATCCTCCCCTGCTTGAATCCTCTCAATAGCTTCCGAGCTCGGTGTATAGTAAATATCAATCTTTGTCCCATCGTCGACTTGGCGTCTTTGAAGCCAGAGACGATCCGACTGGTACAGTCGGTTTAGCAACTCAAAGGATGATTCAATCTTCCCCTCTTGTACGAAACCCGCCTTTTTTTTAGCGAAGTAACGTGCGACTATCTCCGCTCTTAGATCCCCGAGGTTAAATTCAGAGCAGCCTGGATTTTCAAGAAAGGCAATCACTTTAATAGGTCCCCATATCTCGAAAGTGGGACGAGGTATTATCATCCCACTTCAGCATATTTCCTAATAGGCTCAAGCGGCTCTGGGCGGGCGAACCAAGAGGTAAGCCCAACCCCGCTATAGGCCGACACATCGAATAAGGTCTAGCGACCGGAAACACGGTCGATAACTCTCTCTCCTCCTCTCCCATCGGAAACATGGATCAATTTTTGGTGTGGATCACTGGTTGTAATGATGGGCAACAACTCAGCGCTGTCTTCGCTGAAAGGCGACCAAATTGGCGAAGCGCAAATATGGCGCAGATCCGTTACGCTTAGACCACTTATTCTTTCAACTTTAGAGGCTAACGACGGTTCACCTGCTTCTTCGCCTTTGAGCATTGCCACAATCTCTTTCTCTCGCGGCAAGAGCCCAGGTTGTTCAGCGACAAGGTACTCGTGCAAGTTCTGACAGCCGCCGGCAAATGGAGAATAAACCAAGCACACCAGTTGTGGAGTCGTTAGTCCAAATGTGGTTAGAGCGTAGTCTTCGGTCAATGCACGCATAGATTCGACTCCTTCCTCAGTCGAGTAGCGCTGCTCCATGATCTCGACGAGGTGGTCCGGAAAATCTTTCTTCTTCATTAAATCGATCGCGAAATCTGCATACTGGTCAATACCTTCGCGATAGCTGCGCCTGTATACGTATTGAGTTCGCAATCCGCGGAGATGGGCCATCATGGCCGGGTTAGCACAATCTGATTCCGTGAAACTAAAGGCAATATCGTCGAAGACAAAACCCAGAAACTCTGTCAGCAGGTTCCAGTGTGCACCAGATTCATAATTTGTGTGATCATAAATCGAGAAAAAAGCTAGCTTATCAGGGACGTCCGAAACGACGGCGCGTTCTGACAGACGGTCAGATTGGCTGTCACCGTGGATTTCCATAAAATAGGTCTGAGATAGGCCGTTCAAAGTTTCTAAGGTACCCTTAAATTTTCTGCTCTTGGCAGGCTTCTGTCCAATTTTACTAGCGATTCCCCGAATCCAATGTATGTAGTCACGTTGTTCTGAGGGAGAATCTCCGGTCACGATAAGGTCAACACCCTCCCCGTAACGTGCAGCGACACCGAAGGAGCTGGCGACGTTCAAGTTGCACGCATTGCAAAAGGTGGTCCGTCCGTCACCGTAGGAGCGGTGCCCGGACATAAGTAAGTCGATTCGATTATTTTCGATGACTGGAAGAGGCATTGGCGCATTCAAGTCAAACTGGCGTACCCGGTCTCTCTCAATGAGAAGAAGCTCAACCATAGGATCTTCGTATACCCCTAGAGCGGAGTATGTGCGATGGATGTTTTCCATAACCACATATGGCATACCAGAGTGCCGCATGGTTACGATTCGCAATTGGAAGGTGTCTCCACGGAATCGTTCCGCCATCGCCACGTGTACCGCTCTCATGAAGGCTGCAGTATAGGCGCTATCCTTGCCGCCTCCATAGGCGACCATCACAGTATTACGGCCTAGATTTTCTTGGTCGGGAAGGCTTTCGTATAGCCGAGTTACACAATCTTGTACTGCGGGAATATCTTGGTCTGGTAAAGCGCTCTTCAGTGATCTCCAGACTTCATCACGTTTTTGGTTTTCCCAAGAACTACCTCCACCCAGTCCTTTTGATTTGTACTGGCAATCCAACGTTGTCTCATCCTGATACATAGTTAGCCCCCTTTATTTTGGTGATTGCAGTCCCGACCCATTCGATGAATTCATCGGTTATTAGATAATCGGAATGTCCGCCTCGAAAACTCTGGTAGTCGAAATTGCCCTCCGCGAATCCGGCCCATCGCTCGCACTCTTTACCGTTCACCAAGGGATCGGAATCACCAATGCCGATGTAGAGGGGGCATGATAATCGTCCAAATCCCGAGTCTCTGAGGGATTCAAGAAGCGCAAGGTCACGGCGCGTAGTTTCGATAAGAAGGTCCTTCCACGATTGATCGGGAACACGATCAAACAAGCCCGGATCAACTCGATTCCAATAGGACTCCATTTCTTTTTCCGTTACTGGTTTTGGCGCAATTATCGTATGGTCTGGTGCGCTGGCTCCTGTAAGAATCAAACCAATTGGCGCTTCGTTGGCCTCCTGGAGGGTCAGAGCTGTGACATAGGCCATAAAGGCTCCGAAGCTGTGACCAATGAATACTGTCTGTTCGTGACCGCTCTTCTGAATTTGCTGGGCGCAGAGCCGCGCGGCATCGTTAAACGTTTTATTTTTCTGGGACCAGGTCCCACCGTAGCGCCAGCTATAACGTTGTAGGCGTGCCTTTGGTCGGAACGCTTTCAACAATGTCCGAAACTCAGAACCGAAAGAGCCTGCCCCGGGGAAAATTACAAGTGAAACCGTATCGTTGATACTCTCCATGTGATCAACTCCTTAAGGACAACTCGTCGGCAATCATCGCAAGACTGATGGCGCCCAGACGGAAATCCCATTTTTCCTCTTGGTAGGCTTCGGCATCCGGATTCATGCAATTCAGATTCAATGCGTCGACAGAACCAACCAAGTCGCGCCATTCGCTCCAGCACTGGTCGTTAACAACCGATCGTAGATCGTAGGCGGTAAACCCATGCTTGCCGCGATCCAGTACAACATCAGGAATCTTCCCTCTGTATGCGTTTCGCAAGCAGGCCTTCCCTTCAAAGTTTGCTACTTTAGCTCCGTCTGGAACCTGTAGTGCCTGATCTACGACATCATTGCCGAGAAACGGGTAGCGTCCTTCTATCGAGTTTGCCATCACCATGGAATCTCCATGGTCACCCAACAAATGGCCGGCTAATTGAACATACACATCAGTAATTGAACGCAACTGCATATAGCTGAGGCCAGCCACCTCATTATCTGTAAAGGGAATCAAACGATTCCGCCAGAACTCACGACCTTCGATGGCTTCAAGTGCATAGGGCGATAAGAAGTTGCTCCGTCTTTCATCAAGGCGGTACATATCCACCTCCCAAGAAAAGTCTGCCCGCCCCCATGCTTGCTCGTTCATGTGGCTTTTAGGGCGCACTTTGCGCAAAGCAGTGTCAAAGGCGTAGGAGTCGTAACCAAAGAAGAGTTCATCCGCTCCTTCCCCAGAGACAACCCCCTTTACTCCTGCATGATGGACGCTTTCGGACAGTAGAAGAGCGGCAACGTTGTACGTTTCTCGTTGAGGGAAACAGCAATGTCGAACCATTTCCTCAAAGCGATCCGCGATGTCTTCGCGTGAACAACGAACTTCTTGGTGGATGCTGCCAACCCTTTCGGCTACTTGACGTTGGAACGGACCCTCGTCAAGCGCCCGGTCGTCGAAAACAATGGAGAAGGATCGCATACGACTTTTAGCTAGAGCGGTTGCCTCAGTTAAGATCACGGTAGAATCAAAGCCACCGCTCAGGTAGGCCCCAATTTCCGTATCCGAATTCAACCGGCTCGAAATGGATCGTCGCAGACTTAACTGAAGAATTTCACTATTCGGTGCAGTCTCGCAGACTGAGAAATCGCCATATCGCCAGTAGCGAATGTTTTTCGTGCCGGAAAGGTCAATTCTGACGGCACACCCAGGTTGTACAGAAGCAACCCCTTCTACTAAAGTCCTAGGTGCTACTACATTGCCAAGCGCAAAGAATTGATCTATTGCCGAGTAGTCAATGTGCCAGCTTTTGGGAAGAGACAGGACGAGTGCCTTAAGCTCCGAGCAAAAATGTATAACTCCATCGGCTTTCGTGTAAAAAAGCGGACATATACCAAAACGATCTCGTGTCAGATAAAGTGCGTTCTCCTTTCGGTCAAAAATGATCGACGCAAATTGCCCGTCAATCTGCTCCAAAGATAGTATTCCCAACTTAGCCACCAACTCTGGAACAATAGCGACATCGACCCCATTGTCATTATGCGGCCCCACCGCTAGCTTCTCGAAAAGATCTTTTGAGTTATATATTTCACCATTAGTGATAGCGACGTAGCGGCCACAAGAACTTTCTGAAGGCTGCCAGCCATGACCTAGACCAATCATTCCTAGACGACCCAGCTTGGCTGTCAGGGTGCGCTCGTCAAGAGAATAGGTCTCGTCCGGTCCGCGATGATACAGGCGATTATGCATCTCCACGCAAAGGCTACGATCCAACCGACCATCTGGCGCGAAAGATCCGCTTACACCACACATCTAGTAGTCTCCTCTAATCGCTCAACCTCGCTGATTAAATCCTTTAGCTGTTCGGCTCGTATAACGTCGCGAACCCCTGCAGTAGTCCAACCTAATTCCTTCAGTTTTTTTAATAGAATGATTGCTGAAGCGGAATCTCCTCCGATGTCGAAGAAATTATCTTCTTCTGCTGCGTCTTCCGTACCAGTCAAGTGACAGACCAGACTTAGGATTTCTTCACGGGGGGAGAGGTCGTTTGTGTCAGGCTCTTTGGCCCCTCTAAGATTTTGCAGCGCGTTGCGATCAACCTTGCCGTTCTTGGTATAAGGTAACCTGACAAGACGCTTGAATACGGAGGGAACCTTGTAATGTGGGAGTTGACTATTCAGGCATTCGCGGAGAGTGCGTGTTTGCACCTCTCCCTGGAAATAACAGAGTAAGGCGTCGACCTCACTGTCCTCGTCTTCAGGAACGTGCCTATCAGCGACGACTACCGCTTCATCAACACCTTCTATTTGGCAGATCAGGTCTTCTATTTCACCAGGATCAATGCGGTAACCGCGCACTTTAACTTGGCGGTCAATGCGCTCGACAAAGTAGATCTCGTTGCTACGTTTCTCGACTAGGTCGCCAGAGAAATAGACCGATTTGCCACTAGCATTTTGAAAAGTTTCAAGGCCACCTTCGGAAAGATAGCCAATGCCAACGCTATCCCCGATCACCACCAGCTCACCGCGAGATGCGAGCGAGCTGGGGCCATCGCAATCTATCTGAACTTGACAGTTCCCAACCGGGCAGCCAAGAGGAACACCATCATTACAGGATTCTTCCACGAGACCATCGCTCAACAAGTTACAGATTGTTGTCTCTGTGCATCCGTAGGCATTATGAAAGGTGGCTATGCTTCCCCATTTCTTTACGGAGCTTTGACGGCATGCTCCGCCTCCGTTAATGACATGTTGAAGCTGCATTCTATTTGACGGTTGTGTGGCCGTGAGCGCGAAGGGAGTAGTCTTTAGGTGGGTTATGTGATGGCGCTCTAGTGTTTCCTGAAGTCGCTCACCCGGCATTAACTCAGCTTCATCAACTATTACCAGGCACCCACCGGCACATAGTGTCCAGAATATCTCAGTAAGACAGCCATCAAAGGTCAGCCTTGCAAATTGAAGCGTACGGCTCCGCAAATCTATATCGAGGCGACGCACATGATCCTTTATCACCGCACTTAATCCGTCGTATCCAACAAGCACACATTTTGGTTTTCCAGTAGAGCCCGATGTATGGATTGCGTAGGCGATCTGGCCTTGAAGAGTCGTCAGTTCCTCCCGTGGAGAAAAAACCTTCCCGTTATTCCATGCCTTCGGCGTGGGCGATAGCTCAACTGCAGAAATTGGAGCGTCAGCGTGGAGGAAGTGGTTCAGCCGCAGCTCTGAAATCTTATGCTGGTTTAGCTCATCCCCATCTCTAGAGTCAATCACCACAAAAGGACATTGGGCTCTCAGCGCGGCCAGAATTGCGATAATCGTTACTGGGGTGCGATTCGCCTCAATGCCAAGGAACCCACCGGGCTCTATCGTCTCAACGATTCGCTCAGCGAGATCTCGTGACGCACAGACCAAATCACAGTAACTTACCGCTTCTGAGGAGCTCTCGATGGCAATTTTGCACGGGTGAAGTTTGGCCATATGATCAATCATCTTCACGATCTCTAGCTCGGAGCCAAATATATTGTATGTAGCAGAAGTCTTCCCTAACATTCTTGGTGCTTCCCTTTAGTTGTTGAATTTTTTCGCCGTTATAACTTCATGGGAAAGATGGCCGACAGACTCGACTACCGCTTCTACAGTATCGCCATCTTTTATAACAGCTGCGCCCGGCGTACCGGTGCAAATTATCGTGCCTGGAAGGAGAGTTCGTCCGGCAGAGAAGTATGAGACCAAGTATCCAAGATCATAGCGCATGTCTGACACCAACGCCGTGGCGACAGTTTGACCATTACGAATGGTGGAAACGCGCAGTTGACAAATCTCATCGTCCGTAAAGCGCTCAAGCGGAACAAGCGCTGGGCCGATGCTACAAAAAGTATCAAAGCCTTTGGCCCAGGGAATGTAGCGTGGGTTTTCGCGAATCACATCCTCGGCTGTCATATCTAGGACCGTCGTCACGGCAGAAATAACAGAACGCCAGTCTTCCTTAGCAACGTTCTTGCATTTTTTGCCTACCACCAAGCCGAGTTCTGCCTCAGCCGTCACTCGCTGACTCTGGGCGGGCAGTACTATTTTGTCGCCATTGGATATTAGGCACCCATTTGGTCGGAAGTAGGATCCGGGTCCAGAATTCGGTTGCTCGACCTCAAGGTCATTTGCGTGGACTCTGTAGTTCAAGCCAGCACCCCAAATATCACAACCATCTCCAGCGACCGTTGGAGCATATTTGAGAAATTCTGAAGATATTTCAAAGCCATTATTATTTGAAATTTCTTTAATTTCTTTTTTGTCCGCATTCCGGACTATATCTAAGATTGGCATGGATTCATATGTGTCAGAAAGCGGAACCCAAGTCTGGCCATCTTCGCTAGCATATTTAACAAAACCAGAACCATATTTTTTACATGCTAAAATCAAGCTCATATATTCACCATTATTGACTTATGATTACAATTAGTTTCCAAAATTTTTGTGGCCGCGGCGTAAAGATCGTGTTCTTTAAGTTCATACATCGCTAATTTTGAAGCACACTTCATGAGTTCCATAGAGTCAACCATGTATTTTTCGGAAACTTTATCGACTGCTGGAAAGAGTGAACTATGTACGCCAACTACACCACCCATTACCTGCATCAGTCGGTCGTTCTGAATAACGTCCATAGAGTCGCGACAGTGCTCGGCTAATTTCGATAGCGTACGAAAGTCGTGCTTTCCGAACTCCAGCTTTGTTAAAATTCCGGCTAATAATTCTGTTGCGGCATTACCGCCTCCACGCCCAATACCATGTAGTGAGCCGTCTATAATTCGAGCGCCCGCAGCAATTGCTTCAAGACTATTCGCGTTTGCGAGTCCTAAGTTGTCATGTCCATGGAATCCCACTGTCCCAAAATCAGCTGAAAATATGTCAATATAACTTCTTACATCTGCCGGCAACATAGTTCCGCACGAGTCAACGACATAAATTCCTGAAATCTCTCTGGGAACCTTACGGACAATGTTTTCTAGTTGAGGTTTTGGTGTATTATTTGTCTTCATAATTGCCAAGAAGACTGTTTTGCAATGCGATAGTGCGGTTTCCAGATAATCTAGATTAGCTGCAATCTTGTGAGCTTCCATTCCGATTCGGACAAACCCCATACCTTCTTGACACATCCATTTCAACGTGGAGAGGCGTGTAAATGAGGGTTGTGCAAAAATGCCCCAAGGCGTTTGGATTAATTCCTCGTTTGCTAATCGGGACCATTCCGCCAGCTCAATGTTGCAAGCTGTATGGCCAGCACGTTCGGCTTCAGCCCCAATTCCATGCCCTATCTCGACATAATCTAGACCGCATGCGTCTATATCATGGAGCAACCCTCTGACAAAGTTGGGTTCCAATTGGAAATCCACCGCATAGAAGCCATCTCTTAACGTTGTGTCTAGCAGCTGGCTAGGCGATTTACCATCTTGATCACTATAACTTTCTAGTCCGTTGTCCACGAGCCCACTCTCCTTGCATGCTTTACCCATATATACTTATAATAAACAATCTTCCAACTACCCATAAACTTACAAATGGATACTCACGATAACTTACTGACCAATGGTATTATTATATCCAATTAGCACTTTATTTATTAATTATTCCTAACCCCCTCCTGAGAGTAGTGACTTGTTGCACCTGGACGCCAAAACATGACTACATTTCCTACCAGGGTTAGGATAACTCCAGTTATCGCCAGCGGCGTCCACCCATAGCCCTCAAAAAACGTCGAAATAACAAGCGCAACAATAGGAAACATTACGGTTGCATAGCCAGCCCTTGCCGAACCAACTCGCGCAATCAGCATAAGGTAGGTAGTAAACCCCAAAACAGACCCAATTACCGAAAGATAGATTAGTGCCACCCAGTAAACGGGTTGAGTCGACAGGCTCATGGACTGGCCGCTGACTATAATCAAAATGAGAAGTGCCAGGGCGCCTATGCACATACCCCAGCCATTTGCGGTAACAGGTGAAATTCCGAGGCCACTGTTATGCCGAGATGCCATATTACCGAGGGAGAAAATGAAGGTACCAAGCATGGCCCAACCAATACCCTGAAGCGCTGTTGTATCAAAACTGGCAAATAGGTCAGCCCAAAAAACCAACATCAATCCGATAGCGCCGATGCCCCCTGCCAACATAGTCTGGTGAGATATCGTGTCTCCAAAAAATATACGGGCGTTTATTGCATTACAGATTGAAACCAAAGAGAAGACTACCGCTATTAGTCCTGAAGGGATTAGGGCAGCAGCTTTGTAAAGAGCTATGAAATTAAAACAGAAAAGACACATCGCCTGAATAACGACGAAACGCCAGACGTTGGGTCTTTCTAGGCGATGCATCAACGTCAATCCAACTAGCATGATCACTCCGGCCAGCGCAAAACGGTAGAATATGGATACAGTTATCGGCACATCACCAACCTGTGCCGAAATCCCAATCCAAGTAGTCCCCCAGATGACGACGCTGATAGCGAAAAGCGAGATGGTGTTCATAAAGTACCTCAAGATATCAACGAGAATTACCCTACCCTCTTGTTGCGTTCGAGTTTTGCACATTCTTGCGGAAAGTTTGTGAGCGCCCGAGTACCAAGCATTGCAAGGGATATCTAGCTTACAGCTGTGAGACAAAAGCTTGACGATAGCCCGATTTATGTCTGTGGACCGGCGGGACAGGTAGTTGAAAAGGTCCTGAACAATTGCTCGATCTAGTTTTCCATCGGGCTGTTGTCGACGGGCACGCAGTCCCTCGTCTAGGTAGCGCGCCAGCGCTTCCCAGGGCTTGATGTAGCAATTCGGCACCTTCTGGCGGAGCGCCAGCGGCCATTAGCGTAACTCGTCAGTGGTCGACTGGGATTTAGCTTCCCATTCGATCTCATAGTGAAGATCTCAACAAGATTGACCGCGCGACACTCCGTGCGCCCTATTACACCGGGCATTTTCGTAATCTGATGTTAGAAGATTCCGGCAGAGGGGGACTGCTTTTAGGTTTTTCGACTAATGTACATGGGAGGTTTCTATGCCACCTCAAAAGCGACTGCGACTTCCCATTGTTTCCGGCGTGAGGGGAGTATCCTGCCATGAGAGGTGATTTCACACTCTAGAACTTAGAGCCAAGAAATAGACCCGCCCCGGTTTTCGCTAATTGATAAACCGGCAGCTCAAGTATTTCACCTTCTACACCGCCTTCACTCACCTCCAGCCACCCTACCATGACCGGTAGAATATAGAGCCATGGTCCAGCGCCCTCGGAATTGCATTAAAGCACGTCGCTAACGGCTGCGTGCCCTTTGAACGGCACATTAAGATTTGGGCCTCAGAGTTGATCGATGAATATGTGCTCTGACACCTTTTCTCTGCTTCTACAGTTGAGGATTTTCCCTAGCCCGGGATCTCTGTGAAGGTACGCCGATGACCAAAAAAAGACCTCAAGAACATTCAAGCCGACCAACTACAGAAAAGATCTGTCACAGCCCCCTCAAATGAAGAGCCCTTGAATCCTGGCGAAATGCATTTTTGTGTGTATGCTGTATGTTAATTAACATACAAACATGATAGGTTGCCGCCCATGGACAACACCTTCACCTACACATTTCCCGCCATCCGAGGCATTCAGGCTGGCCGAGAGTTCTACGTCTCAATGTGTCCTATGCGCGTTCTCGTTAAGATGTTCACGTTCGCAGACGATGAGATGCCTCCAGAGCTTCGAGCCCAACGCTCTTTGAACAAAACACGCGTGCCGGAAATTGCACGTTACATCGTCGCTAACCCCCAGGATTACACCTTCTCCGCAATCACCGCATCCATCGATGGCGACTGTGAGTTCGAGCCATCGGGTGAAGGAAACGTAAACCAATTCCGCATGGGAACTCTCACGGTGGATATGACCGCAAAGTTCATTGTCAACGATGGTCAACATCGTCGTGCGGCAATCCAGCAGGCACTTGAGATGACACCGTCGCTAGGCGATGAGACCATACCTGTCGTCTTTTTTCTGGACCGTGGACTCAAGCGCTGCCAACAAATGTTCGCGGACCTTAATCGACACGCTGTTAAGCCATCTTCGTCGTTAAGTGTTCTATACGACCACCGAAGCGCTGCCGCACAACTCGCACGTCATCTTAGCCTTTCTTCCGACATCTTTAGAGGCTTGATCGAGATGGAACGCTCCTCTCTTTCGGAGCGTTCGCGTAAACTCTTCACATTGAGCGCCCTACATTTTGCCATTTCTGAGATGTTTCCCAGAAAAGACCTGGAAGATTTTGAAGCTGCTACAATGCGCTGCCTCGAGTATTGGGAAATAATAGGAAACCTTATTCCTGAATGGGTTCACGTAAGGGACGGGAAGATGACAGCTGGCGAGGTTCGGATGGATTTTATCCATTCCCACTCGATCGTATTGCAAGCGCTCGGGCGTGTTGGACGGAATGCCTATCAGGACACGGGGCGAGACATTCGCAGTATTCTCGCTAATCTCGAAAAAATTGATTGGTCGAGGCGCAACATTTCAACTTGGGAAGGACGGGCGATGACTGGTGGTCGCATGTCCAAGAATAGTCAAAATGTCACCCTCACGTGCAATGAGATTAAGCGTGTTTTAGGGCTGGCCTTAACGCCGGAAGAGCAGAACGTCGAGGATGTGTTCCTTGCCGCAAGAGAATCCACAACGTCTGAGCAACCAGCTGGGTAAAATGATGGCCACGTCGACTGAAGATATCATTAAAGAAATTCAGGAAATCTACTGCTCAGATTCGATGCCCTGGGTCGTTGGATATAGCGGCGGGAAGGACTCAACAGCCTCTCTTCAACTAATCTGGAACGCTTTGCTCCAGCTCGATCCAGAGCACCGATCTAAGCCAGTTCACGTTATAAGCACCGATACTCTGGTGGAGAATCCTGTTATTGCAGCGTGGGTTGCTGGCTCTCTCGACACGATGAAAATTGAGGCAGAGAAACAGCGCTTGCCAATTCACCCTCACAGGCTAACACCGGACTTGGAGCATCGATTCTGGGTGAACCTCATCGGTAAGGGATACCCCGCGCCAAGAAATCGATTTCGGTGGTGCACTGAGCGCCTCAAAATCAGCGCTTCGACCCGTTTTATCCAAGAACTTTCAGAAGCAAATAATGAAGCCATTCTGGTACTTGGTCAGCGTCGTGGCGAAAGTGCGACCAGGGACAAGGTGATGGACCACTACAGTGGCAGCACCCGTGATCGGCTCAGCCGTAATAGCGACCCCAAGCTATCCAGAGTATGGGTTTATCTGCCGGTCGAGACGTGGAGCAGTGATGACGTCTGGATGTATATCATGAGCGAACCCAACCCGTGGGGCGTCGATAATCAGGACCTTTTCAGCATCTACCGAGGTGCAACACCAGACGCTGAATGCCCTGTTGTGGTCGATACCTCCACACCGAGCTGCGGAGACAGCCGGTTTGGCTGCTACGTTTGCACGATGGTATCTCAAGATAAATCCATGAGCGCAATGATCCAGAACGACGATGAAAAATCCTGGATGCAGCCTATTCTGAATTTCCGAAACAAGTACCTTAGCGTGCACGATTGGGAAGTTCGGGATTTCCAGCGCATGAACGGACGAGTAAAGCTCATGGGGAAAGAAAACCCTGAGCTAATCCATGGGCCTTACTTGCAAGAATATCGTGCAACTCTGCTTGAACAATTGCTGATCACCCAAAAAACGGTGCGCGAAGCTAAAGTCCCAGGTCATGACCAGATAGAGCTAATCTCCATCGACGAACTGGATGCCATCCGTCGCATTTGGGTTGAGGAGAAAGGCGAACTCGAAGACCTTGTCCCGAAAATCTATGAAAGGGTCTATGAGCAGCCCTATCCCGGAAAACCGATGGAAGCCCCTCTTCTAGAAGAGGAGGATCTGGAACTTCTTAGAGAGGTGGCAAGCGAACTCGATCCAGAAGCCGCTGACAGACTGTATAGGCTCACTAGAAATCTTCTGGCCGCACAATTCCAATCTCTCCAAACTCAAAAGCGATCCAAGCACCTTGATCGCCTGGAAGAAGTACTCAAAGCCAATGCCTTCAGAACGGAAGAAGAAGCTCTGGCGTTCGCAAAAAGCACCGAACAGGATCAAGACGAAAACGAACCCGCCGACGGGGAAGTTGAGCTAATTCCCGTAGTAGCCGTCGAAACGGAAGAGGCATAAACGTGGCAAAACTGACCATCGAGTCAATTTCGATTGAGAACCTAGGTCCATTCCGCGAACAACAGACGTTTGACCTATCAGTCCACCCAGAGCGCCCGGTAATACTAATCAAGGCACTTAATGGAAGTGGAAAAACCACGCTGCTCAACGCTCTTCAGGTTGGTCTTTATGGGTACAAAGCCATTAATCCGGCAAGGCGATCAGACTATGAACAATTTATAGCAAGCCTTCAGAGAACAGATGCTACCGGTATTGCCCGTATCGAGATGAAGCTTGTGGTTGAAATCGGCTCAGACCGCAAAGACCTCGACATCCGCCGAGAATGGATTGAAAAAGATAGCGGGTACCGGGAGCGCTTCCGTGTTTTCGAATCAGGCGTTGAATTGCTGGGCGTTGCTGACGAATGGGACGATTTCATCAACGGAATATTGCCAGTAGAACTGGTTCATCTGTTTCTGTTTGATGGCGAGAAAATTGAGGCACTCGCCAATCCAGACCGCCTTCCCGCGCTACTTAAACGAGCAACGGAAGTTTTTCTTGGCCTGGAAGGCATTGACGCCTTAAACACCGACTTAAAAGCTGTCGAACGCCGGGCTGGCAGCGCAAAAACACTTCGCGAAAGCACGAGTGAAGCCCAAAGCCAAGTAGACGAGTACGGCAATCAACTAACCGAGCTTGAACAGCGTATTAGCCTACTCTCTCAGCAAAAGGCCAACGCACAAAGCCAACTCGACAGTGCACAGCGCAAACTTGATGAGTATACAGTCAGTGCTCAGCAAAGTGGCTTGAAGGCATATGAACAAGCAGCCTCTCTAAAAGCTAAAGTCGAGTTTTGCAAGGAACGTCAGAAGCACGCCCAAGCTGCCGTAGTGGAGGCCCTAGAAAACCCCTACCTTCCTCTCGCTTGGTTAGGTGACCTTTGGGTTAAATACAAAGACCAGTGGCAAAAGGCCCAGAAAACGCGGCACTCACATCTACTTAAAGAGGAGTTCAGCAAGCGGGACGAGCGAGTAGTAAATGCCATCACCGATCCGAGCGTGCGCTCGATCGTTGAGTCAGTGCTGAATGAGGATCTTGCAAGACTACAGACTGATGACGGGAATTCGCCGGCATTATTGGAGGGTGGCAATCCTCTGGAAATTGAACCACGGATAGATAGCGCCAAGGTCCAACTGAACCTGGCACGCCAAGAGCTTGATACAGCCCAAGCAGATCTGGAAAAGGCTCAAAAGCAAGTTGATCAGATCCCCGCGGAAGAGCAAATCTCAGATATTCTGAGAAAAATGCAGGAACTTGCGCAAAAGGTTTCCGACGCCGAAAAGGAACTGCGGAACATCGAAAAAGAGCTGGATGAAGCACGGTCGTACCATGAGCACATTGAAAGCCGCCTGAACGCTGCCCTGTTGCGGATGCGCTCTGAATTCAAGGAAAACACCTTCCAACTGAAAGCGCTTGAGGCATCCGACAGAGCCAAACGCACTCTCGAAATTTTCCGAGAACGACTCCTGGCATCCAAAGCGCAATGGTTGTCCGATATGATTACCCAAGAATTCAAACAGCTATTGCGTAAACGGAACTTGATCTCTCGTGTAAGGGTCGAGCCTGAGAGCTATGCCGTCTCCATAGAAGACGCTAACGGCCATAACCTTCCAATGGAGCGACTGTCTGCGGGCGAGCGCCAGATGCTGGCGATCTCAGTCCTGAGTGCACTTATTCGTGAACGGAAAGGTCGATTCCCCGTTGTTGTTGATACGCCATTAGCCAGACTTGACAGACAGCATCGCGAATCACTTATTCACAACTTCTTTGCGAAAATTTCGCATCAAGTACTAGTGCTCTCTACGGACGAAGAAGTCGAAGGTAATGCTTATAGAGCGGTGAGCAGTCACTTGAACAGGGAGTTTTCATTGGCTTTCGACGAAGCCGAGCGTCGCAGTGTTGCTACTGTAGAACCAGCCCAGCTTAATTTGGAGAGCGTTGTATGATTGATCGTGTCCGGCTAACTGCAACAGCTAAGAACCAGCTGAGCGTACTAAAACGTAGGACTGGCATACAGCACTACAACTCATTGTGCAGGCATGCCCTGTGTTTATCCCTAAAAAATGAGTCCCCCATGCCTCAGGAGGATTATGATTTCAGTAACGGACTAGAGATTGATTGGCAAACACTTGCAGGGTCTGCCTCAACAACTCTTACCAATCTTGTGCTGATGGACCTGCACGTCAATAACTATAGTAACGACGTAAGCCCAAAAGCACTAGCTGTAATGCATATTCATCGGGGACTTTCTTACCTGTTATCACAAAATGAAAGCTACATCTCTGATGCACTATGAACCAGCTAATGCCTTGACGACTGGCCTCAAACCAACTCTCTGCCAAGATATTTTTCGTACTCCTCAATTAAAAGTGAGATTGCATATTTGGCAAAAGATTCTACGTCGAAGCTCAATTTGATCCGAGCGGATCGTTTTGTAGCGCGTGAGAGGAGCTTCTTACTCGCCCCAAAGGCATTGTGATTCAAATAGAACTGCCTATGAATCTCATCTTCGATAGCGAGACGAGCGAACTTTTGTTTGTCGGCATCTTCAACGTCAACACACTCGCAATGTAAACCGATGTAAACAATCTCTCCTTGATACTCATAACCTGAGCCGGGAACTTCCAAATCATTTTGCAACTTACGGAGAAATGAGCTCTCGGCTTTACTAAGATGACTCCCCCATCGAGCAGCTGGCATATTTCCAGTTTCGCCTATGTACGCATGATTAGGAGTGAGAATAACGTATAGGTATGAACAGTTTCTAAACCCCCATACAGTTCCACAGTGACGAATCATTCTTCACCTTGATTTTCATAAGTCCAATCAACAAGAAAGCTATCAATATTCTTGTGCAACCTGTTAAAGGCTGCATCTAATTTTTCATCGCTTATATCTATTTGATAGTAGTAGACATTATTCTCAGCCAAGGCCATGGAGAATATTAATGACTCAATCGTCAGCCTTTCCAATGTTCCATCCTCAAATCTACTTAAAAACTCTTGGTAAAAAGGGTGAGTCTTATTTATATAAACATAAACACCGTGGACTGAGTCGTAGTAAGGCTTCCAAAGTTGACGCTTAGGAATATTCTCTGAATATCTAATCTTTATAAAGCCTGGGCTACCGCTTTCTGTACCTTCTGTATCAGAAGGCACGTCTTCAGATGCGAGCTCTTGCTTCGCCTCTTCATGCTTCTTTTTCTTACGATTGAGGCTTTCGGCATCTGGGGTACCTTTACCCAGCTCTTGTGGGTCGTCCTCCGCAACATCAGATAAACTTGAGGTAAAGCTCGCCCCTTCGACATCTCGTAATTTCAGCTTTTCTTGACAGGCATACCTTATCGATTTCGCAGTACGTAATGCGCGCTTTACAATTTGTTCAAGACCACCTAAAACTTCGTCATCAATCTCGAGTCTTTGCTTAGATACATCAACATGTAAGATATCATCGTGTTGATCTGAAATTTCAAACCTTATTCTAAGATTAATATCATCTTTACCGACTATTGGGTCACCACTAGCGCCCTTCAAAGGGTCTCCCCATCTAATTAATCGTCCATTACGATAAATAAAGAAGCCAGCATTGTCTCGAGATACGCGGTAGCTATTAACTCGCTTCTTATTCTCTGGCGATAAAGGTGATTTGTCTTTCCCCATTACGGCCTGAGGAAAGGCAACCGCAGAGACCTGAATTGGCGGCAATGCATTACCGTTCTTATCCTTGAACGCATCCCAGGGTGCGTCCAATACTAAATATGGGCTACTATAATCATATGTTTCAGGGTCCCAGCCAGTGTTACCCGAAGCTTCATCTATAAACAGTATATCCCGGGCCTTTATTGACTCGAAATCAGAATCCTCGCCATGAGGCTTGACTCTCAGGTTAATGTTAATGGGTTGATGGTCATCCTTTAGAAACGAATAATAAACAACACCAACACGCTCTCTAAGTTTATTAATTGTAGATCCTGGCGAGGATTGATTTATGTTTTCACACCCTGAAATCTCGACCATGGTACCAGATTCGCCTTTTAGAAACTCAGCAACATTTTCCTGGTCTTTATCATCGAGCTCATAACCAATTACAGCCAACTTATTTCTTTTCTCGATTTCATCAAGATCGAACACATACTTCTTCGAAACGCAACCACCCTTTTTGCTTATAATAGAAATCTTTGTGCCCAATGATAAGCCTGCTGCCTTCAGTCCCATACCGTATTTTGATAAGCTGTTTGGCTTGTAATTTCGCTGCGACCCCAACATAAAAGCATTCTTTATTTCATCATGATCCATACCACGGCCATCATCAATGACTTGGTAGTATTCAACACTATTTCTAGACTTTAAGTTCTTTCCTTCCTTTAGCTTCAACGTAACATTTATAGCTTTTGATTCCGCGGCCACAGAATTGTCTATAATATCCATTACAGCGGTATAGGGCTCATAACCAATTTTCGAAATAGCTTCGCACACCCTTAATGCATCAAACCCGACGTCTAACTCTTCTGCTATATTTGAGCTCATTAAATTCTCCTTTTCTCTAATTCTTTTGCCCATTATTCTTACCCAGATAGGGCGGAACGGTAGGCTTCAGTATCGTCACATACCTTTGAAATTTAAAGCATTCGGCTTGAGTTTCCAACCTATTATCCGCAGCGTCTATCAAGAAAATATTGCTGCTAATTTGCCAGCTCTTCCAGCGCCGGACCATGTTGGCGTTGGGGCCATTATCCAGGGAAATTCGGGAAACAGAGGCCCCGGGTTCCAGGCACTCAGCCACAATGCCGGCTTTGAACTCCCGGGAAAACCGGCGACGTTTTTGGTAGGGTCTGGTTACGCTTAAGTTGCTCATGTTAAGTGTCCACTTATTCTTTAGTGGACACTATCCTGACGGCGGCAGCGCCAGGCTCAAGAGGGGATCACCGGACGCTTACGACATTGTAGTCTTCCTGCGTCACCAACACGTTTTGACCCTGCCCCTTGGGAGGTGCTAAACCTTAATCAATCCGTCTGACTAAAACCAAGCTCTCAACTTAAGACCACTTGGTTTCGCTCAGGGGGTTCTCGAAGAGAACGATTCCTAATACCTGACTCGGATATTTCAATGGGATTGCGGAGCTTAGATTATCAAGAGGACTATCGCTCTGGCTATGACCACCTGGTTGGCGACTTCTTCCGCCCCTCGCTCGCGCAATCCAAGGTCTATTGGCGAGCAGTTGGTTACTTCTCAAGTACCGCTCTAGAATCCTTTGGGGCACCTCTCGGCGATTTCATTAAGAGAGGCGGGCACATCAAGCTAATCACCTCGGTGGAGCTATCAGTCAGAGACCTCGAGGCTATCGAACGCGGTGTCCCGAAACAAGAGGTATGCGCCAATCGTCTCGAAGAAATAATTGAGTTGGATTTCGCGAGTGGGATTGGTAACGGAACGATCCGGTTGCTCCGACTACTCCAGTTGGGAAGGCTGGAAATTCGGATCGCTGTTCCTCGACTGGGCACAGGGATCTACCACGAAAAAATTGGGCTCTTTTTCGACGATGACTCCTACGTTGCCTTCACCGGTTCATCTAACGAAAGTCGCAACGCTTTCGAAAACAACCGTGAGTGTATCGACGTGTTTACTTCCTGGGACAGCCCGGTTCGTGCAGCCCGCAAGAAGGCACACTTTGAAGCATTGTGGGAAAGACAGGACAAAGGCGTTGAGGTGTTTAGCTTCCCAGAGGCTGCGCGCCGAAAGCTCTTGAAAATTTGTGAGGAGTGGGAAGCAGGTCGTCAACCATACAGCCAAGAGGATGACAAGTGGCGTCATCAGGATGAGGCCCTTGAAGAATTTCTTGCGAGTGAACGTGGCATTTTGAATATGGCTACCGGCACTGGTAAAACACGCACGGCACTCAAGATCGTTCATGGGCTTTATGAGCAAGAGACCATCGACACAGTTATCGTCAGCACTGACGGGAACGATCTGCTCGATCAGTGGTATGCAGAGCTTCTCGGTATACGTAAAGGTATTGGCGCGAAGGTCTTCCGCCACTACAAGTCGTCACGCGAGGTAGCAGATTTTCTGCTTGAGCCGCGAAATTCCATTCTACTGGTCTCACGGCAGCCGCTCGCGACTGCTCTCAAAGATCTGCCGACACAGGTTGCCAACCGCACCTTGCTGATTCATGACGAAGTTCACGGCCTCGGCAGCCCTGCTAACAGAGCCAGATTAAACGGCTTGTCCGATCATATCCGATTTCGTCTTGGGCTAAGTGCCACACCGGATCGTGAATATGACGAAGAGGGCAATGCCTTTCTTCTTGATCATATAGGCCCTAAGCTCATGCGCTTCGAGCTTGACGACGCAATACGTCGCGAAATTCTCGCGCCATTCAATTATTTCCCATTGCCTTATGAGCTCACAGTGGAGGATCGTCAACGGGTCCAAGACGTGTACAAACGCAAGGCGGCTCGCGCCGCTGAGGGCAATCCAATGAGCGACGAGGAAGTCTGGATAGAAATTGCCCGGGTTTACAAAACATCCAAAGCGAAACTGCCCATCTTCGATACATTCATTCGTGACAACCAGCACTTACTTGAGCGGTGCATCGTCTTCGTTGAAACACAAGAATACGGAAACGAAGTACTCGAAATAATTCACAAATATCGATCTGACTTCCATACTTACTTCTCGGGCGAGGACTCGGTGACCCTGAGGCGGTTCGCTCGCGGCGAGCTTGAGTGCTTGATTACCTGCCATCGCGTTTCCGAAGGCATTGATATTCGCTCGTTGAATACCGTGATTCTATTCTCTTCAGCAAGAGCCAGGCTTGAGACAATCCAACGCATGGGCCGCTGTCTGAGAACAGATCCGGACAACCTCGATAAGGTTGCAAATATTGTTGATTTCATTCGCCAGTCGGACGAGGAAGGAAAAACAAGTTCAGACGAAGAACGCGCTGAGTGGTTAACCAAACTCTCAGAAGTGCGCGGGGAGAAAACATTTGGCTCTTGATCCACGTATTACGCACGCTATCACCGAAGCGGTCGAAGAGGCTGGTCAACCCGAAACCCTTGCTCATCGCCTAATTGCATGGTTCGAAGCAATAACGACAGGCAATGAAGACATTCACGATAGTGAAACATCAGCACGCCACCTCGATCTTTTATTCAGCAGCACCGTCATCGGGGACACCGACGAGGAGGGCGACAGCTAATGCCTGCCATCATGCGCCTACTCGGTTGGAAATCTCAGGGGCTCAGATGCCCAGATCACGAAATCAAATGTGCTGACCAGGATGGTACGCCTTATTCCGTTTGTCTCATTCAAATGCCAAACGGTACCGGCAAGACAACCACTCTTGCCCTGTTGCGAGCTGCACTCTCCGGTTCAGCAACAAACTGGGATCCACACACTATCTCGGAGTTCAGGAAGAAAGACAACAGTGACGAGAACGGATATTTCGAGGTCAGACTATGTCTCAACGGACGGCGTGCAACGATTATCACAGAGTTTGATTTTGAAAATAGTCGGGTTTCTTACAAGACCACGCACGGTCCAGGACGACGCGACGGCTTTCATCCACCCTCAGATTTCCGCCGCTTCATGAATGAGAATTTCGTGAATTTTTACATATTTGACGGCGAGTTGGCCCAGCAACTCTTGGATCGCAACTACACTGATGCACAAGTTGTTGTAGAGAACCTTTTTCAGATCAACTCCTTCGATGCGATGGCCCAAAAGATAGGAGAGTACTGGGATAGCAAGGCACAGGATATCGGGGCAACTGAGGAGCGCGGTCTATCGCGACGAAGAGGACGTTTACAAAAACTCCGGGAAAGATTCTCAACGTTGGCCGTTGAGCAAGACAAATTGAGAAGAAGACTCTCAGAATTGGAAGGGCAGCTGAAGAAAAAAAAGGACGCATATCATCAGGAAATTAAGAAAGAGGATGCTCGGTTCCAAGCTCTGACCGACGCAGAGAAAAAGGTTGAGTACTTAAAGGGGAGAGTGCGTGAAGAGGCACTGGATGTTCTTGACCGTATGCGAGATCCCCACGCACTCAACTCTTCATTTGCGGACTGGATGCTGTCGGTGAAGGATGGCCTTGACAGAGTGAAGTTACCGGAAAGTGCTGCAAGGGAGTTCTTTGAGGATTTGGCGAACGAAGCAGAGTGTGTCTGTGGTAGACCAATCGACGAAAACATCGCTCTAACTATTCGGGAGCGGGCCGGACAGTATCTCGGAACAGACGATGTTTCATTATTGAACTCGATGAAAACAGCGATCAAAGATGCAATAGGTGACGATCCCGGCTTCCATGAGCAAGATCTAAGTAAGCGGTTATCTCGCCTGTCTTCTGCAGTCGATGAGGAACGCGAGGCCAGAAACGACCTGGATGCTTTAAGGCTGGAGGCAGAGCAATCTGATCCCGCTGTAAAAACGGCGCGAGAAGACATCGATGATCTAGAAAAACAGCTGGAGAGCGTGCGTGACGAGTTGGAGAAATTCGACAGTAAAGACCAAAGCCAGAAGGATGAAAATACGTTCGGAATAGAAATCATTGAAGGCCGCATAGAGACGGCAGAGCGGAAATTGGCTGAGATAACTCACACTCTTACTGAAAAAAGGAAAAGAGACACGCTTACCGCAATCATAAAGAGTGCCCATCGCAAAGCGAAAGATGGAATCACTTCCGAGCTGTGCGCTCAAGCCAATGACCGCATCATTAAGCTTATGCCGAATAACAATATTCTGATTGACCGGATTGAACGAAACCTGATTCTCAAAGGACAAGAGGGGGGTAGCGTTGGGGAGACTCTTTCGGTTGCCTACGCTTTCCTTGCAACTCTCTTCTGCCGGGCGGACCATGAGCTTCCATTCGTTGTAGACAGTCCAGCAGGTCCGATTGATCTGGCCGTAAGGCCAAAAATTGGCGAGCTCATCCCCCACTTAACTGAGCAGTTCATTGCATTCACAATATCATCAGAACGTGCCCGCTTTACGGCGCCGCTCAAGGCAGCCACCGACTCGGAAGTTCAGTTTATAACCTTGTTTAGAAAGGGCTCCGCAGAGCTCGAGAGGCTTGCCCATGAAAGGGGCAACGTGGTCGAAACCCCCGATGGCTTAATTGTCTCGGGCGAGGACTTCTTCAATGAGTTTCAGCAGGACGAGGAGGCTTCTTGATGCAGCCATTTCGACTTCGTTTAGATGCCCGCCAATGGTTCAAAGAACTTCGTGACCAGAAGGCCTTTAAAACCGATTTCGATGCTTTTTACTTCTGCTTTATTGCCGGAGTCACTACAAAGCGAAAAGAGGCAGTATCTCAGGAAGAGACTGCGGAACTCGTGGCCTACTTTCCAGATCGATACAGCGCACGCGGAAAGTTACTGTTGGGCCTTTTCCTCAAATCGGAACTCGAACTATTAGGCGTCTCCATGGATGAACGCAGAGATGTCTACTCCACCATATCTCGCCTGGTTACGCCCGAGGCGCCGAATTACTTAAGCGATGAGGGTGTACGTGAGTTCAACAAATATGCGCATGGCGGCTACGACCAACTCATTGAATGGTTCGGTGATAAACCCAGATCACTCGAGACTTTTCTAAGGGGCTTCAAGTTAAAAATTGACCAACACTGATTGAATATTGCGATTTTCGGGTGCATCAGATCACTGTTTAATCCCAGTAGTGATTAAACAGTGAGATGACGCTTGATCAACTCATCCGTCAACCCCGCAATCCCCCCCTCAGCAACCCGCCGCCCCCGATCCAAAATCGCAAACCGATCCGCATACTTCCGCGCAAACGGCAACTTCTGCTCAACCAGCAGAACAGTGAGTCCATCCTCTTCGATAAGCCGGCGGATCACTTCTCCGATTTGAGCGACGATGTTCGGCTGAATCCCCTCCCCCGGCTCATCCAGAATCAGCAGCCTGGGCTCAATCACCAGCGCCCGCCCAATGGCCAACTGCTGTTGCTGCCCACCAGACAGGTCGCCGCCTCTGCGGTGTTTCATTTCCTTCAGCACCGGAAACAGCTCATACACCCGCTCTGGTATTTTCTTGCTGCCGTCTTTGCGCACGGCCAGGCCGGTGCGTAAGTTTTCTTCCACCGTCAGCAGAGGGAAGATCTGTCTTCCCTGAGGCACGTAGCCGATGCCCAGTCTTGATCGGTCTTCGATTTTCTTTTTGGTCAGTTCCACGTCCTGGGCGAATTCAATGCTGCCGCTTTTGGTGGTTTCCTCACCCATGATGCATTTCATCAGGGTGGTTTTACCCACGCCGTTGCGGCCCATTACGCAGGTGCACTGGCCCTGGGGGATGTCCAGGTCCAGATCCCAGAGGGTGTGGCTTTCGCCGTAGTATTGGTTGAGCTGCTGGATCTTGAGCATTACGCCTCCTCCCCTAGGTAAACCTTGATCACTTCCGGGTCGTTGGAGACCTGGTCCATGGTGCCTTCGGCCAGCACGCTGCCCTGGTGCAGTACGGTGACCTGGCGGGCGATGGAGCGCACAAAGCCCATGTCGTGCTCCACCACCACGACGGACTGTTTGCCGGCGAGGCTGGTGAGCAGTTCGGCGGTGCGTTCCATTTCCTGCTCGGTCATGCCGGCTACCGGCTCATCCACCAGCAGCAGGCGAGGTTTCTGCATCAGCAGCATGCCGATTTCCAGCCACTGTTTCTGGCCGTGGGAGAGAATGCCGGCGGGTTTGTCCCTCAGGGTTTTCAGTTTGATCATCTCCAGCACTTCGTCGATGCGGTCCCGGTATTCCGGTTTCATGATAGCGGTCAGGGTTGGGAATATGCGTTTGTCGGCGGCCATGGCCAGTTCCAGGTTTTCAAACACGGTGAGCGCTTCAAACACCGTGGGTTTCTGGAACTTACGGCCGATGCCCAGGCTGGCGATGTCCGGCTCGTTCATGGTCAGCAGGTTATGGCGGCTGCCGAACCACACAGAGCCGGTATCCGGCCGGGTTTTACCGGTGATGATGTCCATCATGGTGGTTTTACCCGCGCCGTTGGGGCCGATAATGCAGCGCAGTTCGCCGTCGTCGATGGTGAGGTTGAGGTTGTTGATGGCCTTGAAGCCGTCAAAGCTCACGTTCACGTCTTCCAGGTACAGGATGGGGCCGTGGCGCACATCCACCGGGGAGGCGGCGGGGGCCAGGAATTCAAATACCCGGTCGCGGTTGGCCAGTTGTTCGAACATGCTCATGCGGTGGCCTCCTGCCCGGTGGTGGTGTCGTCGTCTTTGGCTTTTCGGCGTTTTTGCAGCAGGCCGGCAATGCCTTTAGGCAGGAACACGGTCACCAGCACAAACAGCGCGCCAAGGGCGAACAGCCAGGCATCCGGCATTACGCCGGTGAACACGGTTTTGGCGTAGTTCACCAGGATGGCGCCGATCACCGCCCCGTAAAGGGTTGCGCGGCCACCCAGGGCGACCCATACCACGATTTCGATGGAGAACAGCGGCGAGAATTCGCTGGGGTTGATGATGCCCACTTGCGGCACGTACAGGGCCCCGGCCACACCCGCCAGCATGGCGGACACCACAAACACGAACAGCTGCACCCGTTCTACCCGGTAACCCAGGAAGCGGGTGCGGGCTTCGGCGTCCCGGCAGGCCACGCTTACCCGGCCCAGTTTGCTGGTGACAATGCCCCGGCAGATCACATAGCCAATGGCCAGGGCGATGCCGGTGGCGATGAACAGCCCCAGCCGGGTGGCGTCGCTGCGCAGGTTAAAGCCGAGTATGTCGCGGAAGTCGGTCAGGCCGTTGTTGCCGCCAAAGCCCATTTCGTTGCGGAAGAAGGCCAGCATCAGGGCGAAGGTAAGCGCCTGGGTGATGATGGACAGGTACACCCCGGTTACCCGGGAGCGGAAGGCCAGGAAGCCGAACACGAGCGCCAGAAGGCCCGGGGCCAGCAGCACCATGATGAAGGCAAACCAGGCCATGTCGAAGCCCTGCCAGTACCAGGGCAGCGTGTCCCAGTTCAGGAACACCATGAAGTCTGGCAGTACCGGGTCGCCGTACACGCCCCGGTCGCCGATCTGGCGCATCAGGTACATGCCCATGGCGTAGCCGCCCAGCGCAAAGAAGGCGCCGTGGCCCAGGCTGAGAATGCCCAGGTAACCCCACACCAGGTCTACCGCCACCGCCAACAAGGCGTAGCACAGGTATTTACCCAGCAGGGTGACCGTGTAGGCACTTACGTGCAGGGCGCTGTCCTGTGGCATGAACAGGTGCAAAAAGGTGACCACTATGAGGGCGCCGAACAGCACGCCCAGGAAGATCTGGGTGGAACGCTCCTGCAGGGGCCGGAGCAGCCAGGTTTGTGATGACGCCATAACTCAGCCCTCCGCCGCTCGGCCTTTCTGGGGAAAGAGTCCCCGCGGCCGTTTTTGAATGAACAGGATGATCAGTACCAGCACCATGATCTTGGCCAGTACCGCGCCAGCCCAGGGTTCCAGAATCTGGTTGATGGTGCCCAGGGTCAGCCCGGCCACTAAGGTGCCCCAGAGGTTACCCACGCCGCCGAACACCACCACCATGAAGGAATCGATGATGTAGTTCTGGCCCAGGTTGGGGCCCACGTTGGTGATCTGTGACAGCGCCACACCCGCCAGCCCGGCCACGCCGGAGCCGAGGGCAAAGGTCATGATGTCTACCTTGGTGGCCTTGATGCCCATGGAGCGGGCCATGGCGCGGTTTTGGGTAACGGCGCGCACTTCCAGGCCAAGGCGGGTTCTACGCATGATCAGCATCAGCCCGGCGAACACCACCAGGGCAAAGCCGATCACGTACAGGCGGTTGAGGGTGAGGGACAATGCCTCGTTGATCATGATGGAGCCGCTCATCCATTCCGGGGTAACCACGGTGCGGTTGAGCGGGGAAATTACGGTGCGCACCAGTTGCTGCAGAATCAGGCTGATGCCGAAGGTGGCCAGCAGGGTTTCCAGCGGGCGGCCTTTGAGGTGCTGGATCACGCTGCGCTCGATGATGATGCCCGCCAGCGCGGCCACCATGAACCCGGCGGGGATGGACAGAATCAGCGCCAGGCCCGGTTGGCCGGGAAACAGTTGCTGCATGCCCCAGGTGGTGTAGGCACCCAGCATGATCAATTCACCGTGGGCCATGTTGATTACGCCCATCACACCAAAAGTGATGGCGAGGCCGATGGCGGCCAATACCAGTACGGAACCAAGGGAGAGGCCGAAGTACAGGGTCTCAGCGGCTTTGTTCAGTTTCAGTTTCTGCTCAATGCTCGCCAGGGCTTTTTCGGCGGCCGCGGCGATGGCCGGGTCGTCACTGCTGGCCGCGTTATTCAAAGCAGCCCGCACGCGGGAGTTCAGGCTGCCAGAGAGTTGTTCGATGGCGTTGATGTCGCCTTGTTCCAGTTGGTGGATGGCCAGGGCGTTAGCCAACAAATCGCGCACCCGGTCGTTTTCTTCCACCTCAAGCCGTTCTTCAATCAACGGCGCGGTTACCGCATCCACCCGGCCCAGCAAATGGCGGGCGGCGGCGCGGCGGGTGCGGTGGTCGGCTACCGTCAGGTCTACCACCGAGAGAATGCCTTCCACCTGGCTGCGCAGGGCGTTGTTCACCCGAATGCTGTCCAGCTCCCGGCGAGACATCTCACCCATGCTGTCACCGGTCACGGCGCTGGCCACTTGCCAGTTGCGCCCGGTGTTGTTGGTGACCAGCACCACGTAGCCGGAAGATTTTACGGTGGCGAGCTTGCCGCCGGCAAAGGCTTCCAGCCAGCTGCGGGCCCGTTCGTCGCCGCTTTCTGCAATCTGTTTCAGTACCTTGCTTTTCTCGGCGTTGTTGGCTTCTGCGAGCCGTTGCAACAGCGTTTGGGCGGTGTCGTCCTGCACCTGTGCAGTGGCCACCGCCGGCCCCAGGGCCAGACACCAGGCCAAAGCGAGCCCGGCGAGCAGTCGGAAGATGCTCATGGTTCATTCCTGTTGGCGTTGAAATGAGGGTGGAAAAGCCGGGCAGGCACGCTCACCTGCCCGGTTGGGTCGCTTAGTTGGAAGCCACTTCCGCAGAGCCACCGCACTTGCCAGTCACCACGTTGAAGTTGCCGCAACGCAGCGGGGCGCGCCAGTCACTGATCAGGTCTTTGGAACCCGGCAGGAAGTCAGACCAGGCATCGCCAGCCACGGTAGACGGCGTTTCCCAGACTACGGAGAACTGGCCGTTGTCCTGGATCTCGCCAATCAGCACCGGCTTGGTGATGTGGTGGTTGGGCATCATGGTGGCAATGCCGCCGGTGAGGTTGGGCACGGCTACGCCGATGATCGCGTCTTTGATGGCGTCGACATCGGTGGTGCCGGCTTTCTTCACTGCCTCAACGTACATGTTGAAGCCGATGTAGTGGGCTTCCATGGGGTCGTTGGTGACGGCTTTTTCGTCGCCCTTGAACTCTACCCAAGCGTCGATGAAGTCGTAGTTGGCTTCGTTATCCACGCTCATGAAGTAGTTCCAGGCAGCCAGGTGGCCCACCAGCGGCGCGGTGTCGATGCCGGAAAGCTCCTGCTCACCCACGGAGAAGGCCACCACTGGAATGTCGGAGGCGGAAACACCCTGGTTACCCAGTTCCCGGTAGAAAGGCACGTTGGCATCACCGTTGATGGTGGAAACCACGGCGGTTTTCTTGCCGGCGCTGCCGAAGCTCTTGATGTCAGAGACGATGGACTGCCAGTCGGAGTGACCAAACGGGGTGTAGTTGATCATGATGTCCGCATCCGCCACGCCCTGGTCTTTCAGGTAGGTTTCCAGGATGCGGTTGGTGGTGCGCGGGTAAACGTAGTCAGTGCCCGCCAGAACCCAGCGTTCAACGCCCAGGTCGTTCTTCAGGTAATCCACCGCTGGAATGGCCTGTTGGTTGGGCGCAGCGCCAGTGTAGAAGACGTTTTCAGAAGATTCCTCACCCTCGTACTGCACCGGGTAGAACAGCAGGCCGTTCAGTTCTTCCACCACCGGCAGCACGGATTTACGGGAAACCGAGGTCCAGTTGCCGAAAATCACGTCTACTTTTTCTTTTTCCAGCAGTTCCCGGGCCCGCTCAGCGAACAGCGGCCAGTTGGAGGCGGGGTCTACCACTACCGGCTCCAGTTTGCGGCCCAGTACACCGCCTTCGGCGTTCTGCTTCTCAATCAGCATCAGCATGGTGTCTTTCAGTGCGGTTTCACTGATCGCCATGGTGCCGGAGAGGGAATGCAAAATGCCCACTTTGATGGGGTCTTCCGCCGCCATGGCGTGGAAGGAGACAGACAGTGCCAGTGCAGACAGGCCCATTTTCACGTGTTTTTTGATGCTCATGTTGCGCGTCCTTTTCGTTGGGTTATGAGTCGTCAAACGCAACGGGGTGATTGCATCTGCCGTTCCAACTCCTACAAAAAGCACGATAAACCAATGAGTTATCTAGTATACAAGGAGGCTTAAGCCCGCCATAACCATGATTAACAGAGCATAAAGCGCTGTTTCACCGTCCGGTTTTGGTGCGATCGCACCGGTGTTGGGCGTTATACGCGGGCACTCAAAGCCGGTAAGGAATCAATCACCGACTATTTCCGTAGCCGTTAAAGTTCCCGGGAACCGTACCCCACAGTATTCGGGTAGTTGTATACAAGTTCTCGGCTAGCGAAGGAGGCCGCCGTTCCACCCACCCGCCATCTAAACCATTCATCAGCGTTATACCGGGCCATCAAGCTAATAAAGTTCAGCTTACTTAAAACCGAACCTATGATCCGACGGTTCTTTTTCTACTATAGAGTTTTGGTGGCGGCCCCAGACAGCAAGCACCAGAGGAGTATCCGAATATGACAAGAGTAACCGCCAGACAGGTAATCAAGAGCCTGCTGATTATCTCAGCTGCCGTATTACTTGGGGTTCTCATGCTGGTGACATTCTTCATGCTCATCCCGAGAAACTGGGATGGCATTGGCAGCATGGGCGCACTGGCGCTGATGTTCCCCACTCAGTTGTTCGCAATATCGGCGATTTCCATCCTGCTGGGCCTGATTTGCCACACTCTAAGGATAAGCCTCGGTACCGTGCTGTTTATAGCGGCCACCGCGTTGTCCTTTCTGATGGCAGCCGTCCCCCTGATTGCCACGCTGCACCATGCCGGCCAGCAATCCTTGCACGTATCCCTGTCGACAAGCGTAAAGCTCGATACCAATGACCGGCAGGGCCAGCAGGGCCGCACAGAAACCTATGTCAAACTGGCTGATGGTAGTGCGTTGCAGCTAGACATCTGGGCTCCATCGTCACAAGACTACCCGGGGCCCGCTATCATCAAAGTGCATGGCGGCGCCTGGACCCACGGTGCACGGCACGAGATGACGGCATGGGATCACTGGCTGAGGGAGCAGGGCTATACGGTGTTCGACATCAGTTATCGCCTGTCTCCGCCGGCGCGCTGGCAGCATGCAGTGGGTGATGTCAAAGCCGCTCTGAGCTGGGTTGTTCTGCATGCCGAAAGCCTGAACGTCGATCCAGACCGCCTGTGCATGATGGGCTATTCGGCTGGTGGGCACTTGTCCATGATGGCTGCCTTCACGCCGGAACATCCCTCGTTCCCAACCACTGGGTACGCTACGTCTATCCGCCCTGCGTGCGTGATCAATCTGTACGGCATTTCAGACCTGGGCCGGCTTTATGAAAATTCCGGCAGCCTCTCTTACATTCGCTCTGCCATGCGTGACTACACGGGCGGAACGCCATCAGACTATCCGGAACTATACCAGCTGATCTCGCCGGTCAATCACGTAGACGAAGCCTCTCCACCAACACTGACCATTCTGGGCCAGCAGGACCGGATTGTGCCGGAGGAACAAGCGCTGTTGCTGGATGAGGCATTCCAACGTGCCGGTGCGCATCATGAGCTCTGGTTGATCCCTGCAGCTGATCATGGTTTCGATTTCAACTGGAACGGTTTGGCAACGCAAGCAGCCAGGCAACGGGTGAGCCGGTTTCTGGAGACCTGGGCCAGATGACCGCATAGCGGGCCAATGGCAAAAGACACGGCAGCAACCGCCAGCCGCTGTGTCATAATAACAAGATCGGAGGAAAGACAAGTCAGCACAATAATGAATGTCAGCAAGATTGATCTCAATCTGTTCGTCGTCTTTGACGCCGTATATACAACCCGCAACCTGACCCGCGCCAGCGAGATACTGTGTATTACCCAGCCTGCCGTCAGCAACGCACTGGCTCGGCTGCGGGATATGTTTAATGATCCTCTGTTTGTCCGCACCGGTAACACCATGTCCCCTACGCCAGTGGCCAAAAATGCCATTGGCCCGGCAAGAGAGGCCCTAAGGCTCCTGCAAACCAGTGTCAGTGCCAATCAGCATTTTGACCCTGCCACCGCTGAAATTACGTTTTCGTTCAGCATGGCAGACCTGTACGAAGCAGGTATTTTCCCCCGGCTCTATCCTTTGTTATCCGGCAATGCGCCCAGTGTGCGGCTGACTAACTTCAAGATTCCCCGTGAGGAGGTCCCGTCGGCACTGGCCAAGGGCCAACTGGATTTCAGCGTGGACGGCCCCGCGTTTCACGATGAAGCGGATATCTGCCGCTATCTGTTTGCTCAGGACCGCTATGTGCTGGCTGCCCGCAGAAAACATCCCACTGTCCGAAGCACTATCGAACTGGAGGAGTTTCTGTCCCTGGATCATGTCGGGCTTCTGCAGGATAGAGAACAGCCCGACCAGGTCGAGATTGCCATGGAGCGTCTAGATCGGCGCCGGAATATACTGATCCATTGCAACCATCTTCTGACGATTCCCGGATTGCTGATGAAATCCGATCTGGTTGCCTGCGTTCCCTATCATTTCTGCAAGCACTTTGACCTTCACTGGTGTGAACTGCCCTTCGAGACCCCTCTGCTGGAATACACGCTTTACTGGCACCTGAGCGCCGATCAGGACCCCAGCCACCGCTGGATGCGCGAGCAGCTGATTAACGCCGTTCAAGGCATGCGTGCAACCGTAAACCTCCCTCGCTAACCCCCTCCACTGCCCCATTCATCAGAGTTATTGTCAGCTATCACGCTAATAAAGTTCTGCGAATAGTTCCTCGTTCATAGACTGCAATACAGAGGCTCTCCGGTTCGATCTGCCCATTCCGGCCCTCGTTACTCCGACAAAAAACACAACAGGAGAAGTCATGACAACAAATATAACGTTCGCTCGACGACCGATTGCCTGTGCCATTCTGGCCTGCTCTCTGTTCACGATACCAATAAGCTCACAGGCTGCCCGATTCCAGCTGGGAGACTTACATGGCAGTTTCGACTCCACCATTTCTATCGGCGCCAGTTGGCGCGCTACCGGCATTGATAAAGAACTCGTAGCACCAGGAAATTTCCCCGGCGGCGAGGCCCAATCCAGTACCAACGACGACGGCAACCTGAACTTCAAGCGAGGCAAGACCTACTCAAAGATTATCAAAGGCGTTCATGACCTGAGTTTGAACTATGAGAACGTCGGCGCCTTTACCCGCTTTAAGTACTGGTATGACAAGGAACTGGCAGACGAAGCGCGCCCCCACGGCCATGGCCCGAATCAGTATCAGCCTGGTGCGAAACTGAATGATGATAATTTCAGCGACAATGCCAAGTTTTCCGGCTTCGAATTTCTGGATGCCTTTGTCTACGGAAATTTCTACCTTGGAAATGTTCCCACCAATCTGCGCCTAGGTAAGCAGGTAATCAGTTGGGGCGAGAGCACGTTCATCAGCAACAGCATCAATGCGGTGAACCCGTTTGATGTCGCTGCCTTTCGCAGACCAGGCGCTGAAATCAAAGAAGGCCTTTTGCCCGTCAACATGGTGTATCTCAACGCCGGGCTAACGGAAGATCTGAGCCTGGAGGCGTTTTACCAGCTCGAATGGAAAAAAACGGAAATAGATGCCTGTGGAACCTATTTCTCTACCACAGACGTTGTTGCTGATGGCTGTAACTTCCTGACGCTTTCTCCCGACTTTCCCGATCAGGTGCTTGTTGCCGCCCCCGGCGGTGCGCTGACCCGCTCTGGCGACGTTGAACCGAAGGATGATGGTCAGTTCGGTCTGGCGCTACGCTACTACGCGCAGGCCCTGAACGACACCGAGTTCGGCCTTTACTACATGAATCTCCACAGCCGCCTCCCGTTCGTGGGTGTTTCCACTGAGGGTGGCATCCCGACTTACTACGTGGAATGCCCAGAAGATATCCAGCTGATTGGCTTGAGTTTCAATACCAATGTGGGCGCCTTCGCCTGGTCCGGTGAAATCAGCCACCGAAAAGACTCGCCAGTGCAAATCAATGGCAGTGAAGTCATCGGAGGTCTGTTCGGTGCCCTGGGATTAGCGCCTGCCAATACCTATTCACCAGAGGTTCGGCTGGGGGAACGCACGCCCGGCTATGATCTGTTTGATATCACTCAAATGCAATCCACCCTGCTGCGCATCTACAACCAAGTACTGGGGGCATCCCGTCTGGT
This sequence comes from Marinobacter sp. GH_1, assembly GCF_048595985.1. Taxonomy (NCBI): domain Bacteria; kingdom Pseudomonadati; phylum Pseudomonadota; class Gammaproteobacteria; order Pseudomonadales; family Marinobacteraceae; genus Marinobacter; species Marinobacter sp. GH_1. The sequence goes on from NZ_CP184460.1 coordinate 3,246,979, forward strand.
GGTGATCGGTGAAGCAGGCTTTACTCACATTCATGGCAGTCTTAACGATCATCCCTACGGTCGCTCTACCAACTATGGTTCGGGCTCGCCGGGTGACGACGGCTTCGTGACCAACAACTCGGCCGGCTACAGACTGCGTGGCGCGCTGGAGTACAGCAACGTCTTCGCTAACGTCAACCTGTCTCCCAACTTGTCCTGGTCGCATGACGTTTACGGGTTCTCACCAAGCGGTGGTGCCTTTAACGAGGGCGACAAGGCCATCAGCATTGGTGTGGATGCTGAATACAACAACACCTTCAAAGCCAGCCTTTCCTACACAAATTTCTTTGGTGGCGACTTCAACACTATCAACGACCGCGACTTTATTGCCGCGAGTGCCAGCGTCACGTTCTGAGCAGTTGTTGCCAAAAAGGAGAACACATCATGAAAACAATAAATGTGATGGCAGCCCTCGGCCTGTCACTACTTGTCAGTACGCCGCTGGTTGCAGCGGTCTCACCGGAACAAGCTGACCGACTGAAAGATAACCTCACACCCCTGGGAGCCGAACGATCAGGCAACACAGAAGGCACCATTCCATCATGGGACGGTGGCTTGACCGAGCCCCCGGCCAACTACAAAGCCGGCGGGCACATGGTGCATCCGTTCCCCGATGACAAGGTGATTGCGACTATTTCGATCGACAACCTGGATGAGTACCGGGACAAGCTCACCGCCGGCCAACAGGCCATGTTCGAGAAGTATCCGGAAAGCTATCGGATGAACCTGTACCAAAGCCGCAGGACTTCCGCGCTTCCGCAGGAGATGCACGAGAAGATTTACCAGAACGCTCTGAACGCCAGACTGGACGACGGCGGCAATGGCGTGACCGGGTTCCAGGAAGTGATCCCGTTTCCCATTCCACAGAACGGGCTGGAGGCTATCTGGAACCACCTGATCCGATACCGCGGCGGCAGTCTTAGCCGGGATATTGTCCAGGCAGTGGTCAAAGAGTCCGGGAACTACACTCTTATCCATTTTGCGGACGAAGCAATCTACCCCAGCAACATGAAGGGTCATGACCCGGAAGCAGACTCCAACATTCTGGTCTACTTCAAGCAGACAACCACAGCGCCAGCGAGACTGACCGGCAACCGTACACTGGTACACGACACCATCAACCAAGTCATCGAACCCCGGCGGGCATGGATGTATAACGCGGGCCAACGCCGCGTTCGGCGGGCTCCCCAAGTGGCCTATGATGGCCCGGGCACCTCATCAGATGGGCTTCGCACCGTTGATAACTTTGACCTGTTCAGTGGCGCCCCGGACAAGTACAACTGGGAGCTTAAGGGTAAGCGGGAAATCTACATTCCCTACAACAATTACGTATTGGCGTCCGACACCCTGAGCTACAGCGACATCGTTCAACCCGGGCACATGAATCCGGAGGTGCTTCGGTACGAGCTTCACCGGGTCTGGGAAGTAGAAGCAACCCTGAAAGCAGACGAGCGCAATGTATACGGCCGCCGTACTTTCTACATTGACGAAGACAGCTGGCAGATAGCGGCCGCCGATTACTACGATACCCGCGGCGACCTCTGGCGTGTGGCTGAGGGGTTTCATGTGCAGTACTACTATGCAGACACACCCTATTACGCAGCCGAGGCGATCTACGACCTTCTGGCTTCACGGTATCTGGCGCTCGGGCTATTCAATGAGTCTGATAGCCCCATCAAATTTGGTTTCACGGCAAACAAGATGGACTACACGCCAGCGGCATTGAGGAGGTCCGGCTTCCGTTAACACCCCCTTTGGCGGATGGGTCTAGCCATTCTTTCCATCCGCCTTTTTTGCCCTCCTCGATTCTTTAACACTCTGAGATCTTCTACCTCTTATCAAAAAAATCAATAAAAACAACAATTAAAATAGTATACAAGCCATTACTGCACCGCAAATGCCAACCCATTACCCGGTATCTGGCTTGATTTTGGTGCCTTTTCAGGCGTTTTGCGCCGTGCTGGTGCGCACCAACCTATCCATCCTCGCCCTCAAAAACGTTAACTGATTGTTTTTACTCAATTAGAGGCTTTTATCCGGTGTCTGGCACGCAGCTTGCCATTGCTCATGTATACAAGTTTGACCACACATGAGGACACCACCCCATGCCAACCACCCTTGGATGGACGATCGCAGACTGGCAACAGGCCTACAGAGAAGGCGCCGAGCCAGAAGCCCTGATCAGCAAACTGCTGGATTACCTGAAAGGTGACGACAGCGCCTGGATCTCCCGGTTGGGCGAAGACGGCTTCCACCAGACCATGGCCGGATTGGCAGACCAGCTGGAAACCGTTGACGGTGATCTGGAGCAGTTACCGCTTTATGGCATTCCGTTCGCGGTGAAAGACAACATTGATGCCGCCGGCTTTGAAACCACCGCCGCCTGCCCGGCCTTTGCCTACACCCCCGAACAAGACGCCACCGTGGTGCGCAAACTGAAAGCCGCCGGCGCCGTGGTGATTGGCAAAACCAATCTGGACCAGTTCGCCACCGGGCTGGTGGGCACCCGGTCGCCCTATGGTGCGGTACCCAACAGTGTTAACCCGAAGGTGATCAGCGGCGGTTCCAGCTCTGGTTCTGCCTCTGTGGTGGCACGGGGCCTGGTGCCCTTTGCCCTGGGCACAGACACCGCCGGCTCCGGCCGGGTGCCCGCCGGCCTGAACAACTTGGTGGGGCTGAAACCCACCAAAGGCCTGTTCAGCATTAACGGTGTGGTGCCGGCCTGCCGGTCGCTGGATTGCGTTTCGGTGTTCGGGCTGACCATTGCCGATGCCGCCCTGGTGGCTGAGGTGATGGCGGGCTTTGATAAAGCCGATGCGTTTTCCCGGAAAGCGCCCAGCGCCCTGCCCCTGGATGCCCCTGCCATTCGCCGCCCCGGCCCGGTGCAGCGTTTGGCCATTCCCGAACACCCCGAGTTCTTTGGTGACCAGCAGGCGGAAGCGGCCTGGAATACCACGCTGAGTCAATGGCGCCAGCTGGATACCGCTGGCGTTGAACTGGTGCCGCTGGATTTCAGCCCGCTGCTGGAGTTGGCCGCCCTGCTTTATGAAGGCCCGTGGGTGGCCGAGCGCCACGCTGCGGTGCAGGCGTTTATGGCCGACAACGCCGACGATATGAACGAGACAGTGCGTTCGATAATCAGCAAAGCCGAACACTTCACCGCCACCGACACCTACAACGCCCAGTACCGCAAGGAAGAGTTGCTGCGGCAGATCGATAGCCTCCTGGCAGAAGTAGACGGCCTGCTGGTGCCCACCGCGCCCATCGCCCCGACCATTGAGGCGGTAAACGCCGACCCGGTAGCACTGAACAGCCAGCTGGGCACCTACACCAACTTCGTGAACCTGGCGGATTTGTGCGCCCTGGCGGTACCCGCCGGCTTCCGGGACGACGGCCTGCCCTTCGGTGTGACGTTGATAAGCGGCGCCTGGAAAGACCGGGAACTGCAAACCCTGGCCAGCCAGTGGCTGAATGCCCACCCAACACCCCTGGGCGCCACAGATAAAGCCCGACCGGAGGAAGTGGTTACTTACCAACCGGCCGTTCCGACCATTCAGGTGGCGGTAGTGGGCGCCCATTTGTCTGGTATGCCCCTGAACACCCAGCTCACCGAACGCAAGGCCCGGCTGCTGGAGCAAACCACCACCACCCCCAACTACCGCCTGTACGCCCTGCCCAACACCACTCCGCCCAAACCGGGCCTGAAGCGGGTGGAAGACGGCGGCGCCGAAATTGTGCTGGAAGTCTGGGAAATGGCCGCCTCGGAATTCGGCTCCTTCGTCGACCTGATCCCCGCCCCCCTTGGCATCGGCAATGTTGAGCTGGCCGATGGCCGATGGGTAAACGGCTTTATCTGCGAAGGCTACGGCTTCACCGGCGCCAGAGACGTCACCGAATTCGGCGGCTGGCGAGCTTTCATTAAATCCAGGGCCTGATCCACCTACTCCGGAGACCAAACAACATGTTCAAGAAAGTCCTGATCGCCAACCGAGGCGAAATCGCCGTTCGCACCATCCGCACCCTCAAAGCCATGGGCATCGGCAGCGTTGCCGTTCACTCCCATGAAGACCGCCACAGTCTGCACGTCACCACCGCCGACGAAGCCGTGGCATTGGTGGGCAAAGGCGCCAGCGAAACCTACCTGGACAAGGCCCAGATTCTGGCAGCGGCCAAGCAAACCGGCGCGGAAGCCATCATTCCCGGTTACGGCTTTTTGTCCGAGAACGCCGACTTCGCCGAAACCTGCGAGGCTGAAGGCATTGTGTTCATCGGCCCGACTCCGGAACAGATGCGCGAATTCGGCCTGAAACACCGGGCCCGGGAACTGGCGGAAGCCGCCGGCGTGCCCCTGGCCCCGGGCAGCGGCCTGCTGGAAACCCTGGACGAAGCCCTGCAAACCGCCGAGCGCCTGGGCTATCCGGTAATGCTGAAAAGCACCGCCGGCGGTGGCGGCATCGGCCTGACCCGCTGCAACAGCGACAGCGAACTGCGGGATGCCTTCGAAACCGTGCGCCGCCAGGGCCAGAGCTTCTTTAACGACAGCGGTGTGTTCCTGGAGCGCTTCATTGCCCGAGCCCGCCATGTGGAAGTGCAGATGTTCGGTGACGGCCAGGGCAATGTGGTGGCCTTGGGCGAACGGGACTGCTCCCTGCAGCGTCGCAACCAGAAGGTGGTGGAGGAAACCCCGGCGCCGAACCTGCCGGCCGCTACTCGCCAGGCCATGCTGGATGCTGCCGTCTCCCTCGGGCAGTCGGTGAATTACCGCTCTGCCGGTACCGTGGAATACATTTACGACGCCGACCGGGACGAATTCTATTTCCTGGAAGTAAACACCCGCTTACAGGTAGAGCACCCGGTGACCGAGTCTGTCACCGGCCTGGACCTGATCGAATGGATGCTGAAAATCGCCGCCGGCGAAAGCCCGGACCTGGCCAGCTTCCAGCCGGAACTGAACGGCGCGTCCATGGAAGTGCGCATTTACGCAGAAGATCCGCTGAAAGACTTCCAGCCCTCCCCCGGTGAACTGACCGATGTGTACTGGCCGGAACACGGCGTGCGGGTGGATACCTGGGTGGAGAATGGCAGTGAGGTATCCGCCCACTACGACCCGATGATCGCCAAGCTGATTGTGCACGGCACCAACCGGGCCGACGCACTGGCCAAACTGCGCCAGGCGCTTGCGGAAACCCGGCTGATGGGCATCGCCACCAACCTGGATTACCTGCGCCAGGTGGTGGCCCAGCAAAGTTTTGAGGATGGTATTGTCTCCACCCGCGCGTTGGAGAGCTTTGAGTTCAAGCCCTCGGTGGCGGAGGTGCTGAAACCCGGCACCTACACCACGGTGCAGGATTACCCTGGCCGTGTGGGTTACTGGAACATCGGCGTACCGCCCAGTGGCCCGATGGACGACTACGCCTTCCGCATTGCCAACCGGATTGTCGGCAACCACAACGACGCCGCCGGCCTGGAGTCCACACTGATCGGCCCCAGCCTGAAATTCCACAAGGATTCCGTAGTAGCGCTGACCGGTGCCCTTACAGACGCGACCCTCGACGGCAAAGCGGTGGAATTCTGGAAACCCATTACCGTCAAAGCCGGCCAGGTGCTGGCCGTGGGCAAGGCTATCAAAGGTTGCCGTACCTATCTGGCGGTACGCGGCGGTTTTGATGTGCCGGTGTACCTGGGCAGCCGCTCTACCTTCGCCCTGGGCCAGTTTGGCGGCCACGGCGGCCGTCCGTTGCGCCCCGGCGACATGCTCGGCATCAGCCAGCTGGAACTGCCAGCCTGCACCACCCCGGGGCCAACCCACGACCCTGCCCCGGCAGACCCGGACCTGATTCCGGATTACCCCAACCACTGGGAAATCGGCGTGCTCTATGGCCCCCACGGCGCCCCGGATTTCTTCTCGGAAAAGTCCATCGAGAAGTTCTTCGAGCAGGATTGGGAAGTACACTACAACTCCAACCGCCTGGGCATCCGCCTGAATGGCCCGAAACCGGAATTCACCCGTGAAGACGGCGGCGAGGCGGGCCTGCACCCGTCCAACATCCACGACACCGAATACGCCATCGGCTCCATCAACTTTACCGGCGACATGCCCGTTATCCTCACCAAAGACGGCCCCAGCCTGGGCGGCTTTGTGTGCCCGGTGACCATCGCCAAAGCCGAGTTGTGGAAAGTCGGCCAGGTAAAGCCCGGCGACACCATCCGCTTTGTGGCCATTGATAACGACACCGCGGTGCAACTGGCCGAACGCCAGGAACTGGCCATCAAGAGCCTGATGGCCCCGCCGGCGGTCACCCTGGTGGCGCCTGACCTGGCACCATTGAATGGTTTGTCTGCCACCATCCTGGCGCACCTGGACGAAACCGACGGCCGCCCGGAAGTGACCTACCGCCAGGCCGGTGACCAGTACATCCTGCTGGAATACGGCGCCAACGTGCTGGACTTGGGTGCACGCATGCGCATCCACGCCCTGATGGAGGCAATCGCCGATGTACAACCCAACGGCCTGCTGGAACTGTCCCCGGGTGTGCGCTCCCTGCAGCTGAGGTACGACGCCCGCCTGCAGTCCCAGGAAGCGCTGATGACCTACCTGCTGGACCTGGAAGCCACCCTGCCGCCCACAGACGAACTGAAAGTCCGCAGCCGGGTCATCCACCTGCCCATGGCGTTCGAAGACAGCGCCACCCTGGAAGCCGTGGAGAAATACCGCCAGTCGGTCCGCGACACCGCGCCCTGGCTACCCAACAACGTCGACTTCATGCAACGCATCAACGGCCTGCCCAGCCGGGACGACGTAAAAGACGTGCTCTTCTCCGCCCGCTACCTGGTACTGGGCCTGGGCGACGTCTACCTCGGCGCCCCCTGCGCCGTGCCCCTGGACCCACGCCACCGCTTGCTGACATCCAAATACAACCCGGCCAGAACCTACACCGCCGAAGGCACCGTAGGCATCGGCGGCATCTACATGTGCATCTACGGCATGGACTCCCCCGGCGGCTACCAGCTGGTGGGGCGAACCCTGCCGATCTGGAACAAGTACCTGAAAAACAAACAATTCGCCGAAGACGCCCCCTGGCTGTTACGGTTCTTTGACCAGGTGTGCTACTACCCGGTCACCGAAGACGAGCTGACGGAAATGCGAGATCAGTTCCGCGCCGGCAAGCTGGAGATCAAGATCGAAGAAGAAACCTTCGATCTGAAATCCCACCAGGCCTTCCTGGACGCCAACGAGAGTTCTATTGCCGAGTTCCGCAAACTGCAGCAGGCGGCCTATGCTAAAGAGGTTGCGTTGTGGAAGGAGAGCGAAGCCGAAGAACTCGACCGCCTGGCCAAGGCCCCGCCAAAACCGGATACCTCTGACTTGGAGCGGTTTGGGGAGTTGGTGAGCGCGGAGATTGCCGGCAACATCTGGAAGTGCCTGGTGAAGCCGGGGGATACGGTGGCGGAGGGTGATCCGTTGGTGATCGTAGAGGCTATGAAGATGGAGTTCGAGGTAAATGCGACTTTGTCTGGCACCATCAGTGCTATGCATGTGGAGCCTGGGAAGTCTGTTACTCCCGGGGAGCCTCTGCTAAGCATTGAGGTTTAGATGGATGTTGGTTTCTGGCTTGGGAGATCGGCGCTTTTGGTGCTGGCCTGCTGTTTGGGTGATAGCGCCGCTGTGCGGGAACCCCTCCACAGACACGCCGTGAACCCATCCATGGGGGCTTGAGCGCAGCATCCATGCTGCGCACAGTCTGTGGAGGGGTTCCCGCACATCGGCTTGTCTGGCTCCAATGATTGCGGCATAAAAAACCGATTACGATTGCCTGAAACTCGATGTGGAATAACTTGGCAACTCCACTTTCTCGGTAGACGCCTCTAACAGGCTTGGGGAGTCGGGACGGATGTTGGGGTGGGCCTTTCAAAAGTGTGCGCAGCAGGGATGCTGCGCTCAAGCCCCCATGGATGGGTTCACGGCGTCTTTTGAAAGGCCCACCCCAACAGCCGGCCCAGCGCCAAACTCCAAAACAAGAGGACACCCCCAAAAGAGGGCAAACTCCGAAAATGAAAACGACCGCCAAAAGAAAGGCCTCCATGGCAGACCGGGTTTACGAAGCCCTGAAGGACGATATTTTTGAGTTCCGCCTGATTCCCGGGGACAAGTTCAGCGAGGGCGACGTGGGTGCCCGCCTGAATGCCAGCCGGACACCGGTGCGCGAGGCCCTGTACCGGTTGCAGCGGGAAGGCTACGTCGACGTCCTGTTTCGCAGCGGCTGGCAGGTTAAGCCCTTTGACTTTCAGCAGGTGGAAGAACTCTACGACTTGCGGATTACCCTCGAACGGGCCGCCATGCACAAAATATGCGCCCTGCCCGAGGAGCCACAAACCCTGCGCACCCTGATTGCCATCTGGAACCCCGACCACCCCTCCGAACGTGCCGTGGGCAGCACCGTGCGGGCACTGGACGAGAGCTTTCATTGCGACCTGGTGGCCGCGGCCGGCAATCGGGAGATGACCCGTATTCACCGGGAGATTACCGACCGCCTGCGGATTATCCGGCGGCTGGATTTCACCCGGGATGACCGGGTGGATGCCACCTATATAGAACACGCCCAGATTCTGGAAGCACTTCGCACCGGCCATGCCACCGATGCCGCCGACCGGCTGACCCGGCACATCCGTTCCAGCCAGAAAGCGGTGCGGGAAATCACCATGGAGAAGATAAAAGAGGCCGCCGACGCGCATCGCGGCGGGCAAGAAATTGCCCAGAAAAGCCCCGTGAAACAATGAACTTAGGTTCACCGGCAGGCTCACAGCGCTGTAGGAAATATCGCACACACCGACAGGCAGATGTCCGATTCTTAATGAACCGGCCAGGCGTAGAATGAGCATTGTCAGGGATGACAAGCCAGCACGGACGTTGGCTCAGGGATGGAAACTCCACGGAACCGGAGTTGCCCGATGGAACAGGGCTTACAGGGACGAACGCAAGGACGAAGTGCTCAGGATGATGCGCGCCTGATGGATCAGGCAGGGGTCAGCCACGGAATTTGGGGACTACACGGACTGTGGTCCCGTTCCGTGCACTTACACAGCCTACCGTTTTACCGTTTCTCTCATCGCTCCAGCCCATTACCCACACCCACGGTTTGTTACTCCTGACGTCTCATAACAACGTCTTTAAAAAGGAGTTCTCCGATGAAACACACAGGCATTCTGGCTACCCTCGTTCTGCTGTTCTCTCTGGCCACAGGCTTCGCCCACGCTGAACAGCCGGCTACCATTAACATCAACCAGGCGGACGTTGCCACGCTGGCCACCCTGAATGGCATTGGCGAAAGCAAGGCCGAGGCCATTGTGGCTTACCGCTCTGAAAACGGTCCGTTCCAGTCTGTGGAAGACCTGGCCAATGTGAAAGGCATCGGTGCTCGCACCGTTGAGCGCAATGCCGACAGGCTGTCTGCCGAGTAAGCGTTAAAGCCCTCCGGGCAGCCCTGGCTGCCCGTTCTTTCCCCTATAGCGCCAACTGCCAGCCACTGTTACCCTTTTTGGTTTTACATTCATTGCGTTGGCCACTTTCATGATTCATGGCGCTTTACTCATCGCGTTCGCGGCCCTGCTGTGGGGCACCACCGGCATTGTTGCCAAATTCCTGTTTACCGGCACCGAGCTGACCGGCCTTACGCTTGCGCTGTTGCGCCTGGTGGTTGCGTTGCCGTTTTTCTACCTGTTGATGCGGCGGGAACAGCAGCAGCTGGAATTACAGCATCCCGGCCAGAAGGTCGCCGGTAGCTCACTGCATGGGCTCAGCGCCAAGGCCCTATTGCCATTAGCCGCAATGGGGTTGTTCCAGGCGTTTTATCAGGGTAGTTATCTGGTGGCGGTCGATCTAACCGGTGCCGGCATCGCCACGCTGATCGCCCTGTGCCTGCCGCCAGTTCTGGTGGCCATTCTGGCGGCACCCATGTTAGGCGAAAAACCGGGCCCGCTGACACTGGCGGCGGCCTTTGCGGCCATCCTCGGCACCGGCATGCTGGTGGCCAGTGATATGGACACCGCAGGCACCTTGCGGCTTGCGGGTATTCTGATGGCGTTGCTGGCAGCCGCCGTATACACCGGCTTTACCCTCACCAGTCGCTACAATTCCGCCGGCACGCCGGTGTTTACCACCGCCTTTATCTGTTTTCTGACCGCCGCCATTCTGCTATTGCCGATAGTGGCGCTTACCGGTGGCTTTGCCGGGCTCGCCAGCCTTGGGCTGTCGCACTGGTTGATGGTGCTGTACATCGGCGTGGTGCCAACCTGTATTGGCTACCTGTGTTTCTTCGCGGGGATGAAGACTACGCCTGCCACGCTTTCCAGCATTATCGTCACGCTGGAACCGTTGTTTGTGGCACTTCTGGCCTGGCTGATTCTGGGGGAGGTGCTAGGGCCCATCGGCATTACCGGGGCTCTGATACTGACCATTGCGGTTATTGTGGCTTCCCGTTACGGCAACGCTCCCGGCAACAGTCGCTCAGACTGACGCCGGGGCTTTGCCAAGCCAGCCTTACTTGCGCTGTTTCTCCAGCATGTCCGGCTGCAGGATTTCAATCCAATAGCCGTCCGGGTCTTTGATAAAGGCCAGGCCTTTCATCTTGCCGTCGTCCGGCTTTTTCACGAACTCCACGCCAAGCTTTTCGAAACGTTCGCAGGCCGCGTACACATCTGGTACGGCCACACCAATGTGACCAAAGCCCTGGGGCTGGTCATTACCGTTGTGGTAGGCAAAGTCTGCGTCATCTTCTGTGCCCCAGTTGTGGGTCAGCTCCAGCATCGCTTCCCGGCCAAAGGTGAAGGTGGTGCGGTGGGCGTCGTCGTGTGGCACAAAGTTCGCCTGTTTATCATCCAGGTAGCCCAGGAAATACAGGGTGAACTTCATTTCCGGGAAGTCCAGTTTGCGCACCAGGCGCATGCCCATCACGCGGGTGTAGAAGTCCATGGAGCGCTCCGGCACTTTAATGCGCATCATGGTCTGGTTGAATACGTAACCTTCGGTCTCGGGAATCGGGGCGTCGTAAAGCCCCGGCGCCTGTTCGAAATGCTTGGGCATGTCGAGTGTCCTTATCGGATTGAGGGTTCAACCCATATACTTGTGTGCCCCCTTCCCGGATTTCAAGGGTAAAAAAAGACCCCGTGAACCAGAGACGCATTCACGGGGCTTTAAGGCCGGGTGTTACCCCGGCATTCTCCAGAGACACTCTGAAGGCGGTATCGCCCCGGCCGAGCCGGCCGGAGCTAATGAGAGGACCGTCAGGAAGTAAGCTGGTGTTCTTCGCCCTGGTAATAGGCTTCTACCCGAGGGTTCATCACCTTGCGCCAGAGGGGCGGGATGCAGGCCAGCACCACCATGGTGGCGTAACCGGCTGGCAACTGCGGCGCGATGTCGTGATGGCGCAGCACCTGGTAACGGCGCTTGGCGAAGGCATGGTGATCACTGTGGCGCTGCAGTTGGAACAGGAACACGTTGGTCAGGAAGTAATTGCTGTTCCAGCTGTGCTCGGGCGTGGTTCGCTCGTAGCGGCCGTTGTCCAGCTTGCGGCGATGCAGGCCGTAGTGTTCCAGATAGTTCACGATCTCCAGCAGGGTAAAGGCAATAAAGCTCTGGCCCAGGAAGAAGGCGGCGCCGAGCCAGCCGAACGCAACCGTGAAGGCCACCAGAGCCAGCAGGCTGATGCCGTACCACCAGATCAGCTCGTTGCGCCAGCTCACCGGTGCCTGCCCCTTGCGCTTCAGGCGCTCGGCTTCCAGTTTCCAGGCGTTCATGAAGTTACGCACGTAGGCCTGGGGCAGGAAGTTGTACAGGGACTGGTTGTAGCGAGAGGATGAAGCATCCTCCGGCGTGGACACGTGCACGTGATGGCCCCGCAGATGCTCCACCTTGAAGCCGGCATAGCACACCAGCGACAACAGAAAGCCGCCCGCCCAGGGTTCCAGCTTGCCATCTTTGTGAATCAACTCATGGGCAACGTTGATGCCCAAGCCACCCACAATACCGATGGACACCACCCAACCAACGGCGCCGGCTACACTGAACACGCCGGAGGCCAGGGTGATCATGCTCCAGACCAGCAAGGCTGCGTAGGCAGCCACCCAGCCCAGCGTGATGACTTTGTAAAATTTTTCCTGATTCAGCCGGGGCACGTCTTCCTGCTCATCCGGGTTCAGGGCGTCTTTGCCGAGCATCATGTCCAGCAACGGAATGATGCCGAACACCACCACCGGTACACCCCAGGCAAACAGATTGATCAGGCCGGTGCTTTCCCCGGCCGCCAGCAGCAACGGAGGCAGCACCAGGGGAATCATGGCAATCAGGTAGCTGTATTTTTTCAGGGTAATCAGAACCCTACGGCGGCCAGCCTCGGTGTTCCAGGTAATCAGACGTGAGCTCATGGTAGCCCCCTTTTGTTGTAGAACGTTGTGTCGGGATGGAAATAATGGCCTTACCTTTTCTGAATTATTGTCCTACAATATATCAGTCGTCAAGCATTGTTCTGGTTATTTTTTGACAATTGTCACGAAACACCCGCCCAGCGCGGGCCTGAATCCATCCATCGAGAGGCTGTGATAAACTCATGCGCGTTCAACCATCTGCCGGCGTACTGCCCTCTTTGGCCAGCCGGATTGTTCAACCTGTTCAGAGAGCCCTTATGGATTTTCAGGTGCCCAACACCCTGGCGGAGCAGATAGCCAACTACCTGGCGGAACGCATCATGACCGGGCAGATCCGCCCCGGTGAACGTATTCAGGAAGCCACCCTGGCGAACGAACTCAAGGTCAGCCGGGCGTCAGTGAAAGAGGCGTTGTATACACTCGAACGCTGGCACCTGGTGGAAATCACCCCGCGCAAAGGCGCCTCTGCCACCAAACTGAACGCCGATTACGCTTCAGAGCTGTATGACGTGTACATGCACCTGCTGATGATGCTGGCCGCCCGTCTGTGTGAGCGTTGGCAGGAATCGGACAAGCCGATGATGCTGGACGCGGTGGCCCAGGTGGTGGACCAGGTAAAGCAACCAGCCGCCGACATTACCGCGGTGGTGGAGGCCAGTTTCGGGGTGATGGAGGCCTGCTGTAAGGTGGTGGACAACCCGTACCTGACGGAAGCCCTTTCCAACTTCAAACCCGCGGTCAGCCGCGCGTACTATCTCAGCGCAGAGCGGTATCGCCAGGGGCTGGCGCAAACCAGTCAGTTTTTCTCGGAACTTCCCCAGGCAGTCCTGGCCAGGGACGCCGACAAGGCCCAGGCGCTGATTCGCGGCTTTGCCGAACATCAGAAACAGCTGATTCGACAGGCCCTGAGCTGAGGCACTGCTTGTCTGCTGTTCAGGGTGTGATCGGTCTCACAGATCCTTCCAGGGCACCGGCATAAAGTAACAGTGTGTAACCATTAACCACCGCAGCCTTGGTCCTGCTGTCCCTGCGGCCCGTCAGAGTGCCCGTAGCCAAGCCTTCAGGCCTCTGAATAACAACAAGAATGTCTGAACGGAATCCGGGGCCATCATGTCTTTTCACAGGGTTTTTCGTCATCCATCACGCCTGGCAGGTGCCTGCCTGTCTGCTACTTTCCTGTCGCTTCCGGCACTGGCGGATTTCCGCCCGCTGGATGATGCCTCCATGGCCGCCGTTACCGGCCAGGCTGGCGTGTCCATCGAGCTGGAAACCAAACTGAGCATCGACCGGCTGACCTGGACCGATGAAGGCTCGCTCAGTGTTAACGGCCTGCGGCTGTCCGGCCACAACGACACGGTACTCGACAACCTGAAGCTGACCATCGACATCGCCGGTGAAGGCGAGGTGCTGGAACACGGCTTTTCCGAGATTGCCCGGCGCGCCAACGCGGGCCTGTTGGATACCAGCAATCCGGATGTAGCCGATGCTCTGGCGAAGTATTCCGTGGCCGGCAGCTTTGGCAAGCAGTTCAATAGCGGTGATTTGGTGATTCACCTGGGCGCCACCGACTACGGCGACCCGACCAGCCTGGACGACTACCTGAAAGCGATGGATTTTGAGCTGGCCATCGACAGCATCACCACCTCCGGCACGGATGGCAGCACCAACCTGTTCTCCGACATCAATCTGCAGGGCTACATCGGCCCTACCGATCTGGTGATTCGTAACGGCGGCAACTCTACCCGCACCCTGGCCAATGGCAATACCGTCTCAGGCTCCGAACTGCAGCTCGACACGCATTTTGAGGTGACCGACGGCAGCCTGAACTGGGACGCCGCAGACGTCATCCTTATTTTCAACTTCGCCGCTGTGGGCATTGAAGGCTTGCAAATACACAACCGCAGGGGTAACGATACCCTCGGTCATTTCGGCATGGCCCACGCCACCGCCAAATTGTCTCGCGGAACCGGTGCCACTTCTGGCAAGGAAGGCCTGTCGATCCATGAGGTGGAATTCCGGGCCGATATAGATATGCCGGTGTTCAAGGTGGGTGGCACCAGCATTGGCTCGGTGCAGTTCACGGATTTTGTCATCAGTGATACCACCATGATGGTGTACGGCCACTGACGGCTCCGCAATTACCCGGATGAACACTCTGCCCAGACTTGATCGGGCTATACTCACAGCACGTATAGTGGTGTAGTACCTGATCATCCAACGGCTGGAGAGTTTTAGTGACCGGTATTCCTGTTGGTATTAGCACTTGCCTGCTCGGCAAGGAAGTCCGCCACGACGGTGGCCACAAGCATTCCCGATACTGCACCCAGGTGCTGGCCAAGCATTTTGAGTTCCGCTCTATTTGCCCGGAACTGGAAGCCGGCCTGGGTGTTCCCCGCCCGGCCATTCACCTGCGCGAGCACGAAGACGGCCTGCACCTGGTGGAAAGCAAGGGCACCAAAGACCACACCGAAGGCATGCAGAACTTCATTGCCGAGGTGATGCCCTCGCTGGCGAACCTGCGTGGTTACATCCTGATGGCCAAATCCCCCAGTTGCGGCATGGAGCGCATCAAGATTCACAACGCGGAAGGTAATTTCATGCACCGGGATGGCCGTGGCATGTTTGCCGAGGCGCTGATGAAGGCCTACCCGTTGATGCCGGTGGAGGAAGAAGGCCGCCTGCACGATGACATGTTGCGGGAGAACTTCATTGAGCGCGTGTTCTCCTACGACGACTGGATGCAGAACGTGGCCGGCGACAAGCTGACCAAGCAATCCTTGCTGGGGTTCCATCAGCGCCACAAGTTCACGTTGCTGGCCCACTCTGAAAAAATCTACCGGCAGCTTGGCCCGATGCTGGCCGACCTGAAAGCCGAGCCGCTGGCGCAGATTGCGGATCGCTACATTCACGGCTTTATGGAAGCCATGACCCAGCGCGTAAGCCGGGGTTCTCACGTGAATGCCATGCAGCATCTGCTGGGCTACCTGAAAGACGGGATGGCAGCGGAAGAGAAAGCGGTGCTGCTGGAGCAGATTGAAGCTTACCGGCGCGGCGAGATTCCGCTGGTGGTGCCGATGACACTACTGCGACTGGCACAGCGTAATGAGCCGGTGGATTATCTGCACACCCAGAAGTACCTCACACCCTACCCGGATGAGTTGGGACTTCGGAACAACGTCTGAGGTTCTGGATAACGAAAAAGGGGCAGATGATTTTACCATCTGCCCCTTTTTCGTTGGCTCCGGGAATCCGGAATCAGAAACCGTACAGCAGCGAGAGCGAGGTCTCGGTGTCGGTTTTGTCTGAGCCAACGGGCGCATCAGACACGTGCTTTACCCGGAAAGCCGCTTTCATGGAGAGGCTACCGACAATGTTGCTCTGCAGCGAGGTCTCGGACTGGCTGATGGTGTTGTTCTCATCCAGGCCAATCTCGGTGCTCAGCTTCTGGCGAAACAGGGCAGTTTCAGACAACGCGTAATCGAACTGGCCAGCCAGGCGGGCGATGGCCTCTTCTTCCACATCCCGGCCATCGGGGTTTTCCTGCCGCAGCTTGTTGTAGCGATAACCACCTCCCACTGAGAGGTCCAGGAAGGAACGATCCCCTGCCTGCCAAACACGGTTTCCATAACCGGTAGTGAGGGTGGATTCGAAGTCATAACCGGAGAACCGGTCGTCTTCATAGGAGCCACGCACAAACCAGTATTGTTTGTCGTCGAATTTGTAATCAGCTTCCAGGGCCGCCTTGTACTCTTCAGCGGTGGTCTGATCTTCCGTCTCTGTGTAACGGGAGCTGAACTCACCGGTGTTGCGCCAGGTTTGGGTCTCATGCTGCAATCCCAGGCGACCGTTCACTTTGGTTTCTTCGGTGTTGCCGGAGGTTACCAGCACACCGAGTTCTGCCTCGCCTGTCCAGTTGCCACTGTCCTGGGCCTGGGCCAGCGGGGCCAGTGCCATACATGCGACTGCCAGTGGTTTTCTGATACCCATGTTATCTCCTTGGTTGGGTTAGTTTTCAGTTGTTAACAACCTTACGAACTTTCTCCCCCTCCAGACTTTTGCGGGCCTGTTCTTCCCTTTCGGCCTTCTTGCGGGCCTTCCGCTCAGCAATAACGCGGGCGGCTTCACCACCCACGTGCGCTTCCCCGCGTTCCCGGGCCAGTTGCATCTGGCGCTCACGTTCCTTGAACCGGGCTTTTTGTTCTTCTGTCAGTGATTCAATGCACTGATGGCAGCTCACGCCCTGTTCGTATTCCGGGCGTTGTTTGTCTTCTTCGGTGATTGGCCGGCGGCAGGCGTGGCACTGGTCGTAATCGCCGCGTTCGAGGCTGTGGTTGACGGTTACCCGGTCGTCAAACACGAAGCACTCGCCCTGCCAAAGGCTCTGTTCCTGGGGCACCTCTTCCAGGTATTTCAGGATGCCGCCTTTGAGGTGGTATACCTCATCGAACCCCTGTTCTTTCAGGTACGCCGTGGATTTTTCACAGCGGATGCCGCCTGTGCAGAACATGGCGACTTTCTTGTGTTTGCTGGGGTCCAGGTTCTGTTTCACATACTCTGGAAATTCCCGGAAGGTGTCAGTGGCCGGATTGACGGCGTTTTTGAAGGTGCCAATCTCAACTTCGTACTGGTTGCGGGTGTCTACCAGCAGTACTTCGGGGTCTGAGATGAGGTCGTTCCAGGCTTTGGGGTCGACGTAGGTGCCAACCACCCGTTTGGGGTCGATGCCTTCGACGCCCATGGTGACGATTTCTTTTTTGAGTTTGACCTTGGTGCGCTTGAAGGGCTGGATGTCTACGAAGGATTCTTTGTAGTCCACGCCGTCGAAGCGCTCGTCGCTGGCGATCCAGTCTTTGATGGCGTCGATGCCCTGGCGGCTGCCGGCGATGGTGCCGTTGATGCCTTCCCGTGCCAGCAGCAGGGTGCCGTGGACGTCTTTTTCCAGCATGAGGTTCAGCAGGGGTTGGCGTAGGTCTTTGTAATCATTCAATACTGCGAACTTGTAGAGTGCGCAGACGACTATTTCGTTGCTCATGGTTTCTCCTGCGGGCCGGATCGTAAATCCGGAGCATGGTTTGATGTTTGTTACGGGGGTGGCCGTTAGGGGGCAAAGTTTAACCAACTGGGGTTTCGGTGCAAGTTGGGGAAGCCCTTATCTTGGCACCCTGGAGCCCGCCGTTGGCCGGGGAAGGCCTCCCAAAAGACGCTGTGTATACATCCCTGTACGCTCCGCTCCGCCATCCATGGCTCCGCAGGCTTTTGGGAGGCCTTCCCCGGCCAACGGCTAGCTACTCAATTTGCCGTCAAGATGAGTCGGCTACAAGTGATTAGTTATCCGCTTTATTCAATTCACGTTCAACGACCGCCGACAACTGACCCCAGCCTGGTCTTGTTAACTGGATGTTGTCTACCATCACTGTTGGGGTGCTCATTACGCGCATCTGGGTGGCCACTTGCAGGCTTTGTTCTACCGCTTCTTTGTGAAGTTCGGTGGTCAGGCAGCGGCGGAAGCGGCGTTCTTCGAGGCCGAGGCCGTTGGCGTAGCGGGTGAAGGTGGCTACCGGGTCGTTGGAGCCGCTCCATTCGCTTTGTGCGTCGTAGAGTTTGTCGTGCATCTGCCAGTATTGGCCCTGGTCTCCGGCGCAGCGGGCGGCCTGGGCGGCGGGGACGGCGTTTTGGTGTTGGCGTAGGGGCAGGTCGAAGTAGACGAAGCGGACTTTGCCGGTGTCTACGTATTCCTGTTTCAGGCGTTTGCTGGCTGAGGCGAAGCTGGCGCAGGCGGGGCATTGGTAGTCGGCGAATTCTCGGACCACAACCGGGGCGTCTGCCGGGCCCACGGAGATGCCGTATTGGTCGAGGAAGGCCGGGAATTCTGATGCGTTGGGGGCGGCTACCGGTAGTGCCTCGGAGGTTGGTTTGGGTGGTTGGGTCAGGAAGTAGACGGCCACTGCGACAACGGCGATAACGGCAACAGAGATGCCGATGATGGCCGGTTTTTTGTTTCGGTGCTTACGCGGTGCGGGGGCGCCGGTTTGTTTGCGTCTTTTTGCTTCACCCATGGTGGGCTCCTTTTGTTTTGTCCTGTCACCCGTTGGAACGATTGTCCACTGCTCGTCGGGCAGGCTAAGATCCCCTATATCCTGAGAAAGTTCCAATAAAAATCAAGGACCAATCATGCCAATGCCCGTTCAGCTCAAAGATTCTCTGTCATTACCCCTGATTGCTGCACCGATGTTTCTGATTTCTTCGCCCCGGCTGGCGCTGGCCTGCTGTAAGGCGGGCGTGGTGGGAAGTTTCCCGGCGCTGAACCAGCGCAGTAGTGAGGGGTTTGAGGAATGGCTGGTTCAGATGAACACAGAGCTGGCGCAATGGAAACAGGCCCATCCGGACTCAGTTACTGCGCCCTATGCGGTCAATCTGGTGGTGCATCGCACCAATCCTCGCTGGCAGGCGGATCTGGAGCTTTGTGTGAAGCACAAAGTGCCGATGGTGATTACGTCACTGGGCGCGGCCAGCCAGGTGGTGGAGGCGGTGCACAGTTATGGTGGGCTGGTGTTCCATGATGTGACCAATCAGAAGCATGCGCGCAAGGCGGCGGAAGCCGGGGTGGATGGCATTATTGCCGTGAGTGCCGGGGCCGGTGGCCATGCCGGTACGGTGAATCCCTTTGTGCTGGTGCATGAGATTCGTGAGGTGTTCGACGGCACGATTCTGTTGGCGGGCGGGCTGTCTCATGGTGAGGACCTGCTCGCGGCGCAGGCGCTGGGGGCGGATCTGGCCTATATGGGTACCCGGTTTATCAATACCGAGGAATCCGAAGCCGAGGATGCCTACCGGAACATGATTCTTGAGGCGGTCTCTGCCGACATTATTCACACCCCGGCGGTTTCCGGGGTTCCCGCCAGTTTCATGCGCCAGAGCCTGGAGGCGGCCGGTTTTGATATGGCAAAGCTGAACCAGGCCGGTGATGTGAATTACGGCGAGAAGCTCAAGCCCATGGACGACGAGGCCAAGGCCTGGAAAACGGTCTGGTCTGCCGGCCAGGGGGTTAGCCTGATTCATGACGTTCCAAGCGTTCAGGCGCTGGTGGACCGGCTGAAAGAGGAATACCAGCAGGCACGTTCACGATTGGGCTGACAGGCTGGCGGCTTCCGCTTCGGCGAAGTTAAGCAGTTCCGGAAAGAACTGGAGAAACCGGGCTTCGAGCTGTTCGTCGTTAGCCCGGATCTCTTCGATGATGCCGGCGAACTGATTGGCAAAGCGGATTCTGCTGGCCACGCGATCAAGGGCATAGCCGATGTTTTCAAAGTCTTCGTAGGCGCCGAACCAGTCATGCTGAACCATCCGGCGGGTCACTTTGACCATGGTTGGCGGCATGACATCTTCGTGACTTGTCAGCTCCCGATACACGCCCCGCACAAACCGGTGAGGATCAACGTCACTGAACCTCTGCCAGTGCCGCAGCAGGTAGTGATCATAGAGGATATCCAGCGCCACACCGGCAAAGCGTCGGCGCTGGCTGGAGAACAGCTGCTTGCTGGCCCGCACGTCCGGATGCTGGTCAGTAAAGGCATCCACCGCCCGATGGTGGCGCACGCCCAGCAACACCGGCTCCGGCAACTCCGCCAGCCTAATACCTCTGCAGAAGTCACCAAGGATGCTGCCCACACGGGCCTCCGGGGAGTCCGGGGCGAGGAAGGTGTGGGCCAGGTGGTTCATTCTGAATGTCTACCATTTTGATCATTGAGCATGTTGCGGTCAGTCCACGGTGAACTCTGCGGGGCCTGTTCCGTATACCTTTGCATAAACACAGCAACCGAGCGACCAGTATGTTGGGATTTTTGAAAGGCGATCCAAAGAAGAAACTGCAGAAAGCGTATGAGGACAAACTGGCCAAGGCGCTGCACGCCCAACGCAACGGCGATTTGCGCAGCCACGGCACCTTGATGGAAGAAGCGGAAAAACTGTACGCGGAAATCCAGAGCCTTGAGCAGGGCAAGCGCTGACAGGTTGAACCGGACAGCGCTCGCCCGAATTACGACTTCCCTGAGTCTCCCAGCAACTGCCTGATCTGTTGATTGAGGCGCGCCACTTCCCGGCGCATGTCGTTGACCTCATCGATCAGATCAAGGGAAACCGCCAGGCCGGGCAGGTTGAGTTTTAGGTCTCGTTGCAACCTTAAGGCTTTCTGCAAACGGGCCAGGGCCTCCATATCAAACTGCCACTCGCGAGCCTCGGCAATGTCCTCTACCGGGCTTATGATGCCGTAGTTGACCAGTTTGATGACAAACTCAGCGTGGCAGTCTCCCCGTTCACATACTTCACGCAGGGTGAAGGTATTACCGTTTTCGTCGGCCACTTCTACGGTCAGGATCTGGTCTTTGCGTGTCATACCCACCCCGCTCACACGTGCAACTTGCTGCGTGGATTAAAGTTCTTCTCTAGCTCCGCCAGCTTTTCATAAAGCGATTCAGCATCAGCCGAGTGCTGCTCTGGCATGGCGACATGCAACACCACAATCTGGTCACCCGGATGCTTGCCCGGGAAACCTTTGCCTTTGAGCCGGAGCTTTCGGCCACTGGTGGAACCCTTTGGCACTTTCACGTTCACCTTGCCACCAATGGTTGGCACGGTAATGGTCGCACCCAACGCGGCTTCCCAGGGGGCCACTGGTACGGTGATCACCACATCAGTGCCTTCCACGGTAAAGTGCGGATGCGGCGCCAGTTCCACCTCGATAAACAGATCCCCATTGTCGCCGCCGCCCATACCCGGCGCGCCCTGCCCTTTCAGGCGGATATGCTGACCCTCGCGCATGCCAGCCGGTATCTTGACGTTAAGGGTCTTCCTGCGTGCGATGAGCCGGCCGTGGTCATCCGGCTCATGTACCGTAAACGACACCTGCTTTTCACAGCCATGGAAGGCTTCCTCCAGAAACAGCGCCAGGCGGGCATGCACATCTTCACCACGCATGGAACGGGCCTGGCGGAAACCACCGCTGTACCCTGCGCCAGAAAACCCGCCAGCACGGCCACCGCCAAAGATCTCTTCAAAAAAGTCACTGAACTGCCGGGCGTCGGCCTCGGTATAGCCGCCACCACCAAAGCCGGATGAGCTCTGCCAACCTGGAGGCGGCTGGAACGAGCCGTCGGCACGGGCGCCGTACTTGCGCAGTTGATCGTACTCGGCGCGTTTTTCGGGGTCTTTCAGAACTTCGTAGGCTTCCCCGACTTCCTTGAATTTGTCGCTGGCGTCCTCTTCCTTGCTGACATCCGGGTGATACTTTCGCGCCAGCTTGCGATAGGCCTTTTTGATGTCCTCGGGTGAGGCAGACTCACTCACCCCCAGGGCGGCGTAATAGTCTTTGAAGTCCATGGAACTCCTCACGTCTGATCAAAGGTAATGCTCTGATACTTAATAGTTGACGCTGGCGCGGAAAATACAAGAGGGCAACTTTAAAGTAGTCCGACTGATGACAAGTGATCATATCTACACTCAGTTTCTATCCCGTCAGTCATTATGTTTCGTGTTCCATACTGAGTAGAATAGCCCTTTTTCAGAACTGCAAGATTTGATCACGGAGTGAGACACCGAACGGATGCCATACCAGCCTCAGGCACAAACAGGCCACCCATCCAAACTGCTCGCACAGCTGGGCGCACCTGCTGCCTCTGACGCCCTGCCCTGTTTTGCAGAGCGCCTGAGCCGGCTGTTTGGCCTGGGCGATACCATGACCCTGGACGCCGCCACGGCCTACCGCGCCGGGCAGCCGGGCCAGGTGCAAGGTGCAGTGGTCGATAAGCTGACCGACGAGCTGGCCACCACCCGCCGGGCACTGGTCCGCCGCGTTCACACCTGGGCCGATGAACTTGAATTTGAAGGCGAGCCGGAATGTGAGCCGGTGTTAAATGCCTGGCTGGCATTACAGCGCAAGATCGCGGCCAATAGCCGCCAGTTCAGGGATAAAGTACGCAAATCCATGAAAGATCAGGGCCAAAACCTGGCCCGCTTGGCTGAGCTGGACGCGGTGTTCGATCACACCATGGCCGGCTACACCGGCCAGTGTTTTTCCACGGTATTCCAGGTGCTGGAACAACGATTCCGGGCCTTACAAACATCCGATGAACAACTCCAAACATCAGGCCAGGCATCCCACGACTGGTTCCACCGTTACTGCGAGGAAGCGCAGGCCTTGTTACTCGCTGAACTGGACGTTCGGCTGGAACCGGTGCTGGGTTTGCTTGAAGCCTGCCACAATGAGGTTAATAACACCCCATGAGTAAACTGTTCTTTACCCTGGCGTTCGCCATCGGCCTTGCTGTCGTGAGCTGGATTGGCGCAGGCTTTATTGGTTCTGACCTGCTGGCCCTGGCGTTCACCGGTCTGATTGGCGCGGTGTATTGCCTGGGTTTTGGCGAGCTGGTGAACTTTCGCCGGCAAACCCGGCAGTTGGCCGGGCAAGTCGGCCAACTGCCGGAAAGCCAGGACCAGGTTTCCCGTTGGTTGAATACCTTGCCCCAGCCGCTTCAATACCCGGCTCAACGTCGCATCGAAGGCCACGCCGCTGCCCTGCCCGGGCCGCAGATCACCCCCTACCTGACTGGCCTGCTGGTGATGTTGGGCCTGCTGGGCACCTTTGCCGGCATGATCGTGACCCTGGGCGGTGCCGCCTCGGCCCTGGATAACAGCACCGAACTCAGCGCCATCCGCAGTGCGCTGGCCGCCCCCATCGCGGGGCTGAGTCTGGCATTTGGCACATCCATTGCCGGTGTGGCCGCCTCCGCCATGCTGGGATTGGCGTCGACACTGAGCCGCCGGGACCGGGCACAGGCATCCCGCACGCTGGATACTGCCCTGCGGGAGAAACTGCACCACCTGTCTGCCGACCATCAACGCCAGCAGGCGTTCCAGGCTCTGGAAACCCAGGCACAAGCCCTGCCGCAGATGGCGTCGGCCATGGAACGTATGACCACGCGCATGGAACAGCTGGGTCAGCAACTGGAACAGTCCCTGACCCGCAACCAGCAGGAATTCCACAGTACCGTTGGCAGCCACTACCAGACCCTGGCCGATTCCGTCGCCCAATCCCTGAAAACGGCGCTGGATGACAGCGCAAAGCAGGCAGCAGAGCGGGTTGAGCCTATTGTCATCAGTGCCATGGAGCAACTTCAGAGCAATGCCCGGTCCCTGCAAAAGAACTGGGCGGATGATGCCCGCCAGCAACTGGCTGAACTGACCACCGGTTTTCAAAAAACCACCAGTGAGGCTGGCGATCGCTGGCAGCAAAATCTGGCGGAATACCAGCAACATTTCAGTCGTAACACCGCAGAGCTGGTGACAAACCAGAAAGCCGGGCTTGAGCAACTGGTCACCACCATTGGCCAACAGCTCTCCGCACTCAGGGAGCAGGAGTCCGGTCGCGCTGATGCCTCTGTGGCACGCATGGAGAGCCTTGAAGCGACGGTGACCAAACACCTGTCAGAGCTGGGCACCGCGCTGGAGGCCCCCATGACCCGCCTGATTGAAACCGCCTCCGAAACCCCGAAGGCAGCCGCCGAAGTGATCCGCCAGCTCCAGTCGGAAATCGCCCGCAACAGCGAGCGGGAAAACGAGCTGCTGGAAGAACGCCAGCGATTGGTACAACAACTGGACAGCCTGCTGGAAAACCAGCGCAGCACCGCCGACAGCCAGCGAGATGCGGTGGCGTCGCTGATCAGTGGCGCCGGCGACACGCTGATCGGCATCAGCGAGCGATTCAACACGCTGATTCAGGAACAAAGCCAGCAGTTGGGCAAATTGGGCGACGACATTACCGGCAGCAGCCAGGAAGTGGGCGCCCTGAGCGATGCGTTCGCTCAGGC
This sequence comes from Marinobacter sp. GH_1, assembly GCF_048595985.1. Lineage (NCBI taxonomy): Bacteria > Pseudomonadati > Pseudomonadota > Gammaproteobacteria > Pseudomonadales > Marinobacteraceae > Marinobacter > Marinobacter sp. GH_1. The sequence goes on from NZ_CP184460.1 coordinate 3,271,296, forward strand.
CATTGAGCTGTTCAGCCAGTCCAACCAGCAGGTTGTCGCCAGCCTGGCGGATATCCAGAAAGCGCTGGATAACGCCGGCACCCGCCACGATGAGCAACTGGCCTATTACGTGGCCCAGGCACGGGAAGTGATCGACCTGAGCGTCAGCACCCAGAAAGATGTGATTGATGCCGCCGCAGCACTGCGCCGGGCCGAACCCAGCGAGGCTGGCTGATGGAACAGCTGGAAGGCGGCGAACAGCAATCGGCACCGGTCTGGGCCATTTTCTCAGACCTGATGGCGGCGCTGGTGGGTATTCTGGCGCTGATCCTGGTGTGGGTAATCGGCATTCAACTGGAACTCAGCCAATCCTTGGCCCAGGAAATCGAGAAGCGGGAAGCGGAAGAGCAACGTCGAATCGCCCTGGAACAGGCCCTGGAAGACCCGCTCACCAAGGGCCTGGTCACCTTTCGGGATGGCCGCATCGGCATCAGCGGCAACGTACTGTTTGAGCTGAACTCGGACCAACTGCAGACCGAAGGTGAGGAGATTCTGGAATCGCTGATTCGGCCCCTGCAAACCTACCTGGAGCAGCACGATGAACTTCTGATGGTGAGCGGCTTCACCGACGACCTGCCCATGCATCCTGGCAACCGTTACCAGGATAACTGGGGCTTGTCGGCCCAGCGGGCGCTCACCGTCACCCGTTCGTTGACGGAACTGGGCCTGCCCAACGACCGCGTCTTCGCCGCCGCCTTCGGCCCGCACCACCCGGCCGTGCCCAACACGGATGCCGAATCAAGAGCCCAGAACCGCCGGGTGGAAATCAGTACCGTGCCCCGGGCACCTTCGGCGGCCACGGAACCCGAAACCGGGGCAGGCAACGGATGATGAACCAAGCCTCCAGCCTTTCATTGCTAGAGAACCTGAAGCAACAAGGCGCAGACCGGTTCGATCCGGTTCGCTTTCGTTATCTGGAGTCCTTCGAACAGCGCCTGCGCGCGAACGGACTCCAGCAGGGCGGTCACTGGCGGAAGCTAGAGCAGGCCATTTCCGATTATCAAGCCAGGTTAGAGGGTGCCGAACAGCCCAAGCCGGCACCCGCTGCCCCTGAGCCATCCCCCATTTCATCCCTGCTGGACAGGCTGAATCAAATCACAGAGACACCGGCCGAAGCCCCGAGATCAACGTTGGAACAAAGGGTGTTTGGAGAGACTTCAGAGCTGGAGCAAACGCGCACGGCATCAAGCTCCAACAGCCCACAACCGCTCAAGGCGATGATCAGAGCAAGAGCGGATCAGGGCACTCAGGCCCTTCAGGAGCGCATCCGCCATGCGATTGAGAGCACCCCGAAAGAGGCGGGGCCGATGAACGCACACCGGCTGGTTAGCCGCGCTCTAAAAGAAATGCAGAAGTTGTCGCCGGAGTATCTGGATCGGTTTGCCCGTTATACCGATACGTTGCTGGCGTTGGAGCGACTGGCCAAAAGAGGGTTGGAGAAGAACCTCTGACGTAACGAGCCTCACGCCGGAACAAGGCCTCCCCGCTCAGGGGGAGATTTCTTCCAGGTAGGTTTCGCCATCCGAGTATAGCGACGCAAATTCCTCTTCCGGGACAACGGTCACGGCAATCTCCGGCTCATGATCACCACCGCCCAGCAGCACGCCGCGCATCGGTGTGGTATCGGAGAAGTCCCGGCCCCAACCGAGGGTGATGTGTTCCAGATCCGGCCGCAAAGCATTAGTTGGGTCCAGCTCCAGCCAGCCGAAATCCGGCACGAATACGGCCACCCAGGCATGAGTGGCATCCGCGCCAACCAGCCGCTCCTTGCCCTCCGGCGGATGCGTCAGGATATAACCGCTCATGTAACGGGCGGCCAGGCCAATCGAGCGCAGACAGGCAATCATGATGTGGGAGAAATCCTGGCAGACCCCGCGACGGGCCTTGAACGCCTGTTCCACCGGGGTGAAGGTTTCCGTCGCCGTCGCATCAAACTTGAAGTCGCGATGAATCATCCGCATCAGGGCATCCGCCGCCTCCACCAGAGGTCGTCCCGGTAGGAAGGCCTCTCGGGCATAGGCAGCGTATTGCGAATCTATCGGCACATTGGTGGAGACAAACCGGAAGGCGGTGGCCTGCAGGTGGTCCGGCGGGAACTTTCTATCTGCCCGGTATCGCAGGTTGTCACGCGCGATCTCCCACGGCATTTTTGCAGCGGATGCCGAGGGTTGGGGCCGGTCGCGCAGCTCCACCCAGAATTCGCTGATGATCTCCAGGTACTCATGATCGGCGTTGAAATGAATCTTGGTAATCCGGTTGCCAAAGCAATCAAGGAAAGAACGCCTTGCCGACGGCTCTGGAGAGATCGCCAGATGATGCTCAAGGTTCTTTTGCCAAGGCAGAGCCCGCGGCGTAAGCCTCAGCAAATGGTGGGACTCCCCCACCAGCTGATCGTACTGGTACAGGGTCTCATGACGCACATGGTAACGGACAAATGTCATGACGAACGCCTCAATCCGGTTTCACACGCTGGTCGGAATACCGGGTGTGAATGAAATACTGCCGCTGGATCTCATCCGATACACGATAGGCCTCAGACCGGATGTCACACAATAGCTCTGCCAGGCTATCGCAAGCTTTGTCCGGGCGCTTGCGCTCGAAAGGATGTAAATCCAACGCCTGAAGCCGCTGCAGCGATTCGTTCAGATCTGGAGGAAACAGTTGCCCGGTTTTCCGCCCCATCTCCGGCAGATCCTTCTGCAACTGGCGAAGCTGGAACATGATGGAATGGGGGTTACTCCCGTCGATCACGAGGGTATGAAGCACGCCCAGGAGCTCCGGTGTCCGTCGATACCGGGTCCGATAGGTCACTTCCGAGTTAGCCACTTCCAGCAGCCATTCGAGCATTGCGTTGCGGCTGAACCGGTCGCTGAACAACGGCACGCAGATGAGCGTACAGAGGTTGGCCAGCCGCTCCAGGCGCCGGCCAATCACCAGGAACACCCAGCTGCAATCGCGGGTGATGTCGTCCATGGCAAAGCCGGCCAGGGAGATGCAGTCCAGCAACACCAGATTCAACGCCCGGATCGACTGGTCCGGGGTGGTTGGCGCTGGGCTCAATGGCTTGCCTACCCGATTGAGCGTGTGCCAGTTGTCCGAAGACAGCCTGTCCCGCACCTGGCTGGCGTTGAACAACAGTGCCTGATGAATAGACGCAATGGAGCCCGGAGACTTGGCATCACTGACCGCTCTGAGCAACAGGTCGGGCAGCGGCTCCGGCACCGCGTCCTCCTCGGGTTCCGGCAGCGTCCCGAACTGCTCGGCCGCCTGCTGCAGCCCGAGCAGTGCTTCCTCACTGGCCTGGTCGTGGCCCGACAGCCTGTTGAACGCCGCCCGCAATAACCGGGCGGTACCCTCTGCCCGCTCCGAATGGCGGCCCATCCAGAACAGGTTTTCACCAACCCGCGAGGGCGTGTCCCGCTCGCCGTCCAGCAGGTCAGACACCTGCAACCGTTTTTTGATCAGTGATTTGGAGGGCCCCGTGAAGCGTGCTTCCACCCAGGTATCCTTAGACAGCCCCCCCCTTTGCATGGAGATGACTTCCACACCCTCGTCCATGGCCACCCGGGTCAGCCCACCAGGCATGACCCGCCAGCCGGAGGGCGTGGCGGCGGCAAATAACCTGAGACCAATAGAGCGGGTGGCGAGCGGCTGGTCCTGGTCGCCCTTCCAGACCGGCGCCTGTGAAAGGTGGACCAGCTCCTGCCCCACAAAGGCATGGGGATGGGCATGCATCTTCTTGATCAGTGCATCCCGCTCCGCGCCCTTCACCTGATAGCCGAACACCGGCTCCATTCGCATACTTGCAAAAGCGGGCTTGATCACCAGTTCGTCCAGGTGTTCGATCACATAATCCAGGGCAGGTTTCTCACCACACCACCAAGACGCCACCGATGGCATCTCCAACGACGCACCCAGCAGTTTCTTCGAGATCTCCGGCAGGAAACCAAACAGCGCGGCACTTTCCAACACACCGGAGCCCAACGCATTCGCCATCAACACCTTGCCTGCCCGCACCGCTCCCAGCAGCCCTGGAATACCGAGCACCGAATCGGCGCGAAGCTCCAGTGGGTCACAGAAGCCATCGTCCAGCCGGCGGTAAATGGCATGCACCCGCCGCAGACCCTGAAGGGTCTTGAGGTACACCGTGTCATCACGCACGGTCAGGTCCTGGCCTTCAACCAGGGGCAAGCCCAGGTAACGGGCCAGAAACACATGCTCGAAATAGGTTTCGTTGAAACGGCCAGGGGTCAACAGGACGCATAGCGGCGTCTCGGTTCCGGCTGGCGACATACCCACCAGGCTGTTCTGGAAACCCTGGAAGAATTCCGAAAGGTTGGTCACCGGTAGGTTGTGGAAGGGCGCCGGGAAAGCGCGGGAAATCACCAGGCGGTTCTGCAGGGCGTAGCCCGCACCCGAGGGCGCCTGGGTTCGGTCCGCCATCACCCACCAACCGCCGTCCGGCGCCCGGGCCAGATCCACGGCGTATAAATGCAGGAAACGACCTCCGGCGGGTTGAATGCCCTGACAGGGCCACTGGAAACCGGCCTGACCATAGACCAGGGCCGGCGGCAAGAGGCCTTCCTTCAGCAGCGATTGCTCGCCGTAAAGGTCGGCCAGAACGCTGTCCAGGAGCTCCGCACGCTGGGCCACAGCTTTCGACAGCCATTGCCACTCATCGGCGCCCAGGACCAGTGGCAGCAGATCCACTTCCCAGGGCCTGGTATCGCCACGGGGATCTTCGTAGACGTTATAGGTTACGCCATCTTCGGCAATGGCATTGGAAACCGCCTGAGCCCGGATGTTGAGACTGTCGACTGACTCCAGGTTCAGCTGCTGTAACAATGGCCGCCAATGAGCCTGCGGCCCGGAACCCATGGAACCAAGTTCATCAAACCGATCCGGTACCGGATGGTACTGGCGGAGGATGTCCGTTACTGCGCGCTGTTTCGCCACCTTGAATTCAGGCTCCGTTTGTCAGTGAGCTGGAAGCATAGCCGCTTTATACGCTCCGGAGCCAGCCTCAAACTACGCGTCCAGGCATCTTATTGGTGATATCGCAGATCCAGGGTAAATGGGAATTCCCGGTGCTCCGGAACCGGCCGCAGGGGTTGCTTGCCGGAGCTGTGCCCCATTCGGAAGAAGCGCGCCATACGGCGACCTTCAGCCTCGAACGAATTCACCGGCAGAGTCTCGAAATTGCGGCCACCAGGGTGGGTCACGTGGTATTCACACCCACCCAGACTTTGTTCGTTCCAGGTGTCTACGATGTCGAACACCAGCGGCCCGTCCACACCAATGGTCGGGTGCATGCACAACGACGGCTGCCAGGCCCTGTAGCGCACCCCGGCAACGGATTCACCCACCATACCGGTTGGCTGAAGCGGCAGCGGCACCTCATTGCAGGTTATCTGGTAACGATCCGGGGCCGCACCACGTACTTTTACCTGCAAACGCTCCAAGGAAGAGTCCACGTAGCGGGCCGTGCCGCCAATTGCCCCGTGCTCACCGGTCACGTGCCAGGGCTCCAAAGCCGAGCGCAGCTCAAGGGTGATCCCTTTAACCTTGTAGTCGCCGATTCGCGGGAACCGGAACTCGAAATGGGGCGCGAACCAGTCACTCTCCAGCGGGTACCCCTGCGCCTTCATGTCGTCGATGACATCTTCGAAGTCCTGCCAGACATAGTGCGGCAACAGGAACCGGTCGTGGAGCTCGGTGCCCCAGCGCACCAGCCCATTTGGTTTATAGGGTTGCTCCCAGAATCGGGCCACCAGCGCCCGCAACAGCAGCTGCTGGGTCAGGCTCATGCGGGCGTGGGGTGGCATCTCGAAGGCCCGCAGTTCCAGAAGGCCATGGCGCCCGCCAGGGCCATCCGGCGAATACAGCTTGTCGATACAGAACTCGGCCCGATGGGTATTGCCGGTCACATCCGTGAGCAGGTCGCGGAGCAGGCGGTCTACCACCCACGGAGCGACCTTTTTGCCGACCGGACACAGTCGCTCCATCTCCCTGAAAGCCAGCTCCATCTCGAACACATGGTCGTTACGGGCCTCGTCAATCCTGGGGACCTGGGAACTGGGGCCTATAAAGAGGCCGGAGAACAGGTAAGACAGACTGGGATGGTTATGCCAGTAGCTGATCAGGCTGCGCAGCAGATCCGGACGCCGCAGGAACGGCGAATCCTCGGCCTTCTGCGACCCCAGCACAAAATGGTTGCCGCCACCGGTGCCGGTATGACGGCCGTCCATCATGAATTTCTCGGAAGTCAGACGGCACTCGTAGGCGTCTGCGTAAAGCGTCTCGGTCTGCTCGACCAGTTCATCCCAAGTGGTCACCGGCTGCACATTGACCTCGATTACACCAGGGTCCGGGGTAATCCGGAAGTGGTTCAGTCGTGGGTCCGAGGGCGGCTCGTAGCCTTCCAGCAACACCGGCTGCTCCAGCCCGGCGGCGGTTTTCTCGATGGCCGCCACCAGCGCCAGGTAGGGCTCGAGCTCAGCCAGCGGCGGCATGAAAACCCGCAGTATGCCCTCCCGGGGCTCCACGCACAGGGCAGTGCGGACCACCTCCGGGGAGGACTTCCCTTGCTCAAGCGCCTTCTGTTCAATGGCCTCCTGCTCCGACCCTGGCTCTACACGCTGTCCGCGGCTGTTCCACTGGCGGATCTCCTCGTTTTTTGCCAACGGGCCCCGGGGCGCGAACGGATCCTGAGAGTGGATCCAGGGGTAATCCGCCTCCGCCACCCAAGGCTGGCTGTCCAGCGGCAAACGGTGGCCCATTGGGGAGCCGCCCGGCACCAGGTAACAGCGCTCACTGCGCAGGAACCAGGGGCCCGTCTCCCACGTCTCTTCCTTTTCGGAGACCCGCAGGGGCAACACGTAGCCCACCGGCTTATCCAGGCCGCGACTGAAAATCTGCTGGAGCTGTTTCCGCTCCAGTGCGTTTTCCAGACGGGAGTCGAAGGGATCGACGTTGACCGGCAGGCGCCGCTCGCGCCAGAGATAATAGAAGGCATCCTCAAAAGCCGGGAACACCTGTTCGGCATCCAGGCCCAGCTCCTGGGTCAGGCTCTGTATAAAGCGCTCGGCCGCTTCTGCGGTGGCGCCGCTGTTGGTGCGTTCGTCCGCCAGCCAACGTTCATCCTGCCAGATCTGTTCTCCATCCTTGCGCCAGAAACAATTCAGGGACCATCTGGGCAGCGGTTCGCCCGGGTACCACTTGCCTTGGCCGAAGTGTACCAGCCCGCCAGCACCATAGCGGTCCCGCATCCGGTGGTAGAGTTCGATGGCTTTTTTGCGCTTGGTGGGGCCCATGGCCTCGGTGTTCCACTCCGGCTCGTCCCGGTCATGATTCGCCACAAAGGTGGGTTCGCCGCCCTGGGTCAGGCGCACATCGAGCTCAGTAAGGCGCTTGTCGACATCATGACCTAGCCCAACAATGCGCTGCCACTGGTCCTCGGTGTAGGGTTTGGTTACCCGCGGCGCTTCCCAAATGCGCTGGACGCTCATCTGGTGCTCGAACTCAACCTCACAATACTCCACCATGCCAGTAATGGGCGCGGCGGAGGACGGATCGGGGCTGCAAGCCAGGGGAATATGCCCTTCCCCGGCAAACAAGCCGGAGGTAGGGTCCAGCCCCACCCAACCCGCGCCGGGCAGGTAGACCTCGCACCAGGCATGCAGGTCGGTGAAGTCTTCCTCGGCCCCGGAGGGGCCGTCCAGTGCTTTCTGATCCGCCTTGAGCTGAATCAGGTAACCGGACACGAACCGCGCCGCAAGCCCCAGGTGCCGGAGTGTCTGAACCAGCAGCCAGGTGGAATCCCGACAGGATCCAGAACCTTTTTTCAGGGTTTCCTCCGGCGTCTGGACACCCGGCTCCATCCGGATCAGGTAATCGATCCGATCAGAAACACGCTGGTTCACACCCACCAGAAAATCGACACTGGGGGTTTCCTTGCGGTCTATGGTGGCCATCCACTTACGGAAGTCCGGTGTCTCCGGCAGTTTCTGTAAGTATGGTGCCAGCTCTGCCGTCTGCCATTCCTCGTAGTCGAAAGGAATGGTCTCCGCCCGGGGTTCCAGAAAGAAATCAAACGGGTTGATCACGGCCATCTCGGCAACCAGGTCTACCGTGATCTTCAGTTCATCGGTTTTCTCAGGAAATACCAGACGGGCCAGATAATTGGCCTGCGGATCTTGCTGCCAGTTCAAGAAGTGACCTTCCGGCTCAACCTTCAGCGAGTAGCTGAGAATGCGGGTTCTCGCATGCGGACACGGTCGCAAGCGAACGATCTGAGGCCCCAGGGTAACCGGGCGCTCGTAGCGATAGTGCGTGGTATGACTCAGGGCAACGTGAATCGACATGAAACCTATCTCGCAGGCGAATATGTTTGGGAGTTTCAGGCTGTCTCGTAGACAGGAAACCAGGTCTCTGCAATGTCTTCGTGAAGCTCACCGATCTCCAACTGCAAGTTTTCCAGGAACAGGATCCCCTCATCCTTACGAATAAGCGCATCCACGTCTCCTTCCCGGGTGTGACGTACCGCCTGTAATGCCGTGCGTAACGGAATCTCGTTCCTTGGCAAACGACCGAGGGCACTGGCCACCTCGTTGAGGCTGTGCAGCACCGATCGCGGAAACGGCTCGTTCTGCAGCAGAAAGCGAATGACCTGGGGTCCGCTAACCTTGCGTCGAACATTGTGACGGTACATCTGGAAGGCACTCTGATAACGCAGCACGCTGGTCCACAGCAGCCCGCCGTAGGTTTCGGTGCCATCCCAGCCATCCAGGAACTGCAGGGCACCCACTTCAATCTGCCGGGTGGCCATGTCAGCCCGCTCCAGGTTGCGCCCGACCCGGATGAAGTCATACCCCTCGTCGTGACTCATACAGCCGGCAAGCAAGCCATTGAGCATCTGGCAGCGCCCCACGATTTCGTTCAGGAACTCGTATCGCGCGCGCTTGCCAACCCCCTGGTCTATGTGTTCCAGAATGTACCGGTAAAGCTCGTTGATCACCTCCCAGGCATCGGTCGGAATCTGGTCCCGAGTCGTGCGAACATTCTCCCGGGCCGCTTTGATGCAGGAGGCTATGGAACTCGGGTTGTAACCATCGGCCATCAGGAACTTCACACAATTGCGCTCATCGGCCTTCTGGTGGTGCTGATCGAACAGGGCTTCCATTCCGGTAACCGCTACCAGACTCTTCCAGGACAGTTGGGTTTCTCTCGGCATATCCAGCGCCAGGGAATTGAAGGCCATGATCATCCGGGCGTTGTTCTCGGCCCGCTCAAGGTATCTGGCCATCCAGTACAGTCGTTCCGCTACACGTGACAGCACATCAGTTCTCCTCGTCCACGATCCAGGTATCCTTGCTTCCACCGCCCTGGGAAGAGTTCACCACCAGGGAGCCTTTGCGCATCGCCACTCGTGTAAGCCCTCCAGCGGTTACGTAGGTTCGTACGCCCTGCAGCACGAAGGGCCTCAGATCCAGATGCCTTGGCGCCAGGCCCTCGTCGCAAAGGGTCGGCGCCACCGACAGGCTCAAAGTGGGCTGGGCGATGTAGTTGCGCGGGTTCTTCTTGATCAGCCGGGCAAACTCGGTGCGCTGCTTCTTGGTGGAATGGGGCCCAACCAGCATCCCGTAGCCCCCGGATTCGTTCGCCGGTTTCACCACTAACTCGTCGAGGTGTTCGAGGACATACTCCTGGTCCTGCTTGTTCACACACATATAGGTGGGCACGTTCGGGATGATCGGCTCCTCATCCAGGTAGTAGCGGATCATGTCAGGGACGAACGCGTAGATGACCTTGTCGTCGGCCACGCCGGCACCGGGTGCATTGGCCAGGCCAACCTTGCCATTGCGCCAGGCCCGCATCAGGCCCGGCACGCCCAGAGTGGAATCCGCCCGGAACTCCTCCGGGTCCAGGAAATCGTCATCAATGCGGCGATAGATCACATCCACACGTTCCAGGCCCTCGACCGTGCGCATGTAGACACAGTCATCCTCACCAACCACCAGATCAGCCCCTTCCACCAGTTCTGCGCCCATACGCTGGGCCAGGAAGGAGTGTTCGAAATAGGCGGAGTTGAAAATGCCCGGCGTGAGCACCGCAATTTTCGGATGGTCCTGGGGCCTCGGCGAAATCGATGCCAGCATGTCGAACAGCTGGTTGGTGTAGTCATCCACCGGCAGGATGCTGGTGTTGTCGAACAGCTCCGGGAACACCCGCTTGGTCAGCTGCCGGTTCTCCAGCATGTAGGAAACACCCGAGGGAACCCGCAGGTTATCCTCAAGGACATACACCTTGCCGTCCTTATCACGCACCAGGTCCGATCCGCAGATGTGTGCCCAGACCCCCAATGGCGGCGTAAACCCCCGGCACTGCTCGCGGAAGTTCTTGGAGTTGGCGAACACGTACTTGGGGATCACCTTGTCCTTGACGATGTTCTGGTCGTTGTAGATGTCGTTAATGAACATATTGAGGGCCGTCAGGCGCTGGGCCAGTCCCTGCTCGATGGTTTCCCACTCGCGGAGCGAGATCACCCGGGGAATGATGTCAAAAGGCCAGGCCCGGTCGATATTTTCGCCCTCACTGTAGATGGTGAAGCTGATCCCCGTCTCCAGAATCGCCAGTTCGGCAGCCTGCTGGCGCGCCTGAATCTCCTCGGAGTCAAGATTGCCCAGGTAGTCGGTAATCGCCGTGGCTGCGCGCCTGGGCTTCCCTTTGGCGGCGATCAGCTCATCATAGAAGTCGTTTGGGTCGTAGTTTTTCCAGTCAATCGATTTGTTCTTCTTCATTTGATGTCCTTTCATTAACCACCGTGAACTATTCGGTGTACCAGGCGAAGCTTTTCCACCACCGGAGGAGGAAGCACAAAGGGGTAGGCGTCTTCATGCCCCATGCTTCGGTTCAGGCTGTTGAGCGCAAGCGTCAGGGGTAACCAGTGCTTGATCAGCGCATCGAAATCATCGGCCTGGTAAGGATCAAACGCTGGGCCCGGTTCGCTGCTCAACATAGGGCTCTGGCGAGCGTTCACCCGCATCCCGAACTGCCAGGCGGTTTCCAGTGTATCCACCATATGCAGGTAGTGTGCCCAGGTCTCCGCCCAGTCTTCCCAAGCGTGGCTGCTGGCATAGGCGCTGATGTACCGGTTTTGCCAGTCACTTGGCGGGCCGTACTGGTAATGCTGATCCAGGGCTTGCGGGTAGTCTCTGGTATCGTCACCAAAAAGCGCCCTGACTTTATCCAGCCAGGGACTGTTACGAACCAGCAGATCCCAGTAGTAGTGACCGGACTCGTGGCGGAAGTGCCCCAGAACAGTGCGATAGGGCTCAGCCATTTGGTTACGCATCCGTTCCCGTTCCACCGGGTCCGCCTCGGCAATGTTTATGGTGATGACACCATTAGCATGGCCGGTTGCTACCTTGGAGCGCTCGTCAAACATCGCCGGCTGGTCGGCCAGAAAATCGAAGGCCAGTCCAAACTGTTCTTCATTGCGGGGGTCGCAAGGCAGCCTGAGCCGCAGCACCGAATACAACAGGCGTCGCTTCTCCTTTTCCAGACGCAGCCAGAGATCGTGGTTTTTCGGGATACTAAGATTGGGAATGGTGCGATTCAGGCGGCAGGCGACGCAGAAGGTGTGGGGATCGGTTTTGGGGATCAGCCAATTGCAGGCTTGCTGATTCTGATAGTTGTCACACAGCCGATAGAGGTCACCACTGGCGACACTCGCCCAGGTGGCATTACCTTCTGGCTCGATAGCCAGCAAATCCATAACATCCGGAGCAAAGCCCAGGTCCGCCCCGCAGTTGGTACAACGACTGTTTTCAAAATAAAGCAGGTTGGCGCACCGGCCACAATGGAACAGCTTCATTGGAAGGCATCCTTGGCCACCATCGGCAAGACCATGCCTTCAAGTATTGGCCATCCAGGCCAAAATGCAAAGAATCCTCAAATAGGTACGAAAGCGCACCGGATCATCAGGAAAGCCCGAGCCCTTGTTTGGGAGTCGCTAGGCGAGCGAATCTGACAACGTGCACTAGTATGTAGGTATCCAGACATCTGATTGATCGGGAAATCCGGAGGCAAACCAATAATGAAAATCGGTATCCCAAAGGAAATCTTTGAGGACGAGCGGCGGGTGGCCGCTACGCCACCCTCGGTTCACAAACTGATCGGCCTGGGTTACGACGTGATCGTTGAAGGTGGCGCCGGGGAGGCAGCGAACTACTCCGATGCCGCCTACGAGAAAGTGGGCGCTGCCATCGCCGCTGACACCACCATGTTGTGGAAAGAGTCCGATTTTATCCTGAAAGTCCGGGCGCCCATGGAGAACCCGGCGCTGGGCAAGCACGAAGCAGACTTGATGAAGGAAGGGGCGTTTCTGGTCAGCTACCTATGGCCGGCGCAAAACCCGGAGCTGCTGGAAAAGCTGGCCGCCAGAAAGATCACGTCTTTCGCCATCGACAGCCTGCCCCGTATCAGCCGCGCCCAGAAGATGGACGCCCTCAGCGCCATGGCCAACATTGCCGGCTACCGAGCGGTGATTGAGGCGGCTAATCACTTCGGGCGTTTCTTTACCGGGCAGGTAACGGCTGCCGGCAAGGTGCCACCGGCTAAGATTATGGTGATCGGTGCCGGGGTGGCGGGCCTCGCAGCGATCGGCGCCGCTAACAGTATGGGCGCGATCGTGCGGGCTTTCGATACCCGACTGGAGGTGAAGGAACAGGTCGAGAGTATGGGGGCCGAGTTCCTGGTGCTGGATTTTGAAAACGAGGATGGCAGCGGCAGCGGCGGCTACGCCAAGCAGATGAGCGACGAGTTCATCCAGGCCGAGATGGCGCTGTTTGCGGAGCAGGCGGAAGAGGTGGATATCATCATCACCACCGCCCTGATTCCCGGTAAGCCGGCACCGAAACTGATCACCGCCGACATGGTGAAATCCATGAAGCCCGGCAGCGTGATCGTGGATCTGGCCTCCGAGCGCGGCGGCAACTGCGAGCTCACCGAGCCCGGCAAGGTAGCCCATCACCATGGCGTCACCCTGATCGGCTACACCGATCTGCCGAGCCGGATGGCCAAGGTGGCCAGTGACCTGTATGCCACTAACCTGGTGCATCTGCTCACCGAGCTGACACCGGAAAAGGACGGCCAGCCCGTGGTGAACATGGAAGACGAAGTCATCCGTGGCCTGACGGTAGTGCACGAGAACGACATCACCTGGCCACCGCCAAAACCGGAATCGCCGGTCAGCCCAAAACCGGCACCGGGCACCGAGGAGCCCTCAGCCGAAGCAAAAGCCGCCGCCAAGAAAAAGGCCGACCGCCGCAGCCTGATCGGTAAAGGAGTGCTGTTCGTGGTCACGGCACTGGCACTCTACGGAGTCGGCGCCCACGCGCCAGAGAGCTTCCTGCAACACTTCACCGTATTCGTGCTGGCCTGCTTCATTGGCTGGCAGGTGATCTGGAACGTCACGCCTTCCCTGCATACACCCTTGATGAGCGTCACCAATGCCATCAGCGGCATCATCGTGATCGGTGCCATTCTGCATCTGGCCCAGGCGGAAAATATTGCCGTGGGCATCATGGCGTTTGTCGCGGTGCTGATTGCCAGCATCAACGTAGGCGGTGGCTTCCGGGTCACCCATCGCATGCTCAAAATGTTCCGCAAGTAGGAGACGCCCGATATGAGCACAGGACTGGTGAGCGTGGCCTACGTGGTCGCAAGTATCTGTTTCATTCTCAGCCTGGGTGGTCTCAGCCACCAGGAATCGGCACGGCGAGGTAATCTTTACGGCGTAGCCGGCATCATCATCGCGGTGGGGGCGACCCTGGCCAGCGCAGACGGAGGCATCACCGCCATTGTTATTGCGGTGCTGCTTGGTGTTGGCATTGGTATTCCCATCGCCAACAAGGTGGAAATGACCCAGATGCCGCAGCTGGTAGCCCTGCTCCACAGCTTTGTGGGTTTGGCTGCGGTGCTGGTGGGCTTTTCAGGCTACATCGAGCCGTTGATTGCCACCTCCGGTACCGAGCACACCATCAAGCTGGTGGAGATATATGTGGGCATTTTCATCGGTGCCATCACCTTCACTGGCTCACTGGTGGCCTGCGGCAAGCTGGACGGCCGAATCGACAGTAAGGCGCTGACCCTTCCGGGCCGGCACCTGATGAATCTGGCAGCGATCATTGTCTGCGTGTTCCTCGGGGCCTGGTTCCTGGGCACCGAGAGCATGGCCCTGGGCATCGGCGCCCTGATACTGATGGCCATCATTGCCTCGGTCCTGGGCATTCACCTGATCATGGCCATTGGCGGCGCCGACATGCCGGTGGTGGTGTCCATGCTCAACAGTTATTCCGGGTGGGCCGCCGCTTCCATCGGGTTCATGCTGGGCAATGATCTGCTGATTGTCGTGGGTGCTCTGGTCGGCAGCAGCGGTGCCATTCTCAGCTACATCATGTGCAAGGCCATGAACCGGTCTTTCATCAGCGTGATCCTTGGCGGATTCGGCCAGACCAGCAGCAGTTCGGCAGCTGCGAATGGCGACCAGACGGTGCACGAATCCAGCGTGGATGATGTCTGTGAGGAGCTGCGCAACGCCCAGTCGGTGATCATCGTGCCCGGTTATGGCATGGCGGTGGCCCAGGCCCAGAATGGCGTCAGCGAAATGACCAAGATCCTTCGGGACCGGGGCGTGAACGTGCGCTTCGGCATCCACCCGGTGGCGGGCCGCCTGCCCGGACATATGAACGTGCTACTGGCGGAAGCCCACGTACCCTATGACATCGTATTGGAGATGGACGAGATCAACGACGACTTCCCGGATACCGACGTGGTGTTGGTGATCGGCGCCAACGACACGGTGAACCCGGCCGCCGCCGAAGACCCGGGCAGCCCGATCGCCGGCATGCCGGTGCTGGAGGTCTGGAAAGCCCACCAGGTGGTTATTCTCAAGCGGGGCATGGCCACTGGTTATTCCGGGGTGGAGAACCCGCTGTTCTTCAAGGACAACGCCCGTATGTTGTTTGGCGATGCCAAGGAAAGCATCGACAAGCTGGTCAGTGGTCTGCGGGGCTAGAGGAAGGCTTGCGGGGCTGAATTGGCACAACCTGAACCATCATCATCGGGTGGTATTCACCAACCCCAGAAAAAAGCCCCCGACTCGCGGGGGCTTTCTTGTGCAGCTTACTTAACCTTAGGGTCCAGCTCGCCAGCCTCATACCGCTCGAACATCTGCTCAAGGTTCAGAGGCTTGATCTTGCTGGCCTGGCCGGCGCAACCGAAGGCTTCGTAGCGGGCTACGCAGATATCGGTCATAGCGACCATGGTGGCCTTGAGGAATTTGCGCGGGTCGAATTCAGCCGGGTTCTGGGCCATGAAGCGACGGACGGCACCGGTGCTGGCGAGGCGCAGGTCGGTGTCGATGTTGACCTTGCGTACGCCGTGCTTGATGCCTTCGACGATTTCTTCCACCGGCACACCGTAGGTCTCCGGAATCTCACCACCGAATTCGTTGATCACCTTCAGCCATTCCTGGGGTACAGAGCTTGAGCCGTGCATGACCAGGTGGGTATCTGGAATGCGCTTGTGGATGGCTTTGATTTGCTCGATGGCCAGAATGTCACCAGTGGGCGGGCGGGTGAACTTGTAGGCACCGTGGCTGGTGCCGATGGCGATGGCCAGGGCATCCACGTGAGTCTTCTTGACGAAGTCGGCAGCTTCTTCCGGGTCGGTCAGCATCTGGTCGTGGTCCAGGGTACCTTCGGCGCCGATGCCGTCTTCTTCACCGGCCTGGCCGGTTTCGAGGGAGCCCAGGCAGCCCAGTTCACCTTCTACAGACACGCCACAGGCGTGGGCCATTTCAACGGTACGGCGGGTGACGTCGACGTTGTATTCGTAGCTGGTCGGGGTTTTGCCGTCTTCACCCAGGGAGCCGTCCATCATGACGGAGCTGAAGCCGAGCTGGATGGAGCGCTGGCACACGGAGGGGCTGGTGCCGTGGTCCTGGTGCATAACCACCGGGATGTGCGGCCATTCTTCGATGGCGGCCAGGATGAGGTGGCGCAGGAAGGGGGCGCCGGCGTATTTACGGGCACCGGCGGAGGCCTGGACAATTACCGGGGAGTCGGTTTTGTCGGCGGCTTCCATGATGGCGCGCATTTGTTCGAGGTTGTTTACGTTAAAGGCTGGCACACCGTAACCATGCTCGGCGGCGTGGTCCAGAAGTTGCCGCAGCGATATCAGGGCCATGGGTTGTCTCCTTCGTTGACTTTTGAGGTTTGAATTCTGTTCGTTTCAGACTTTGAGAGTCTGCTGCGGAGTGTGGGGTAGGCCTTTCCGAGACACGCTGTGAATACGTCCGTGTACGCTTGAGCGCAGCTTCCCTGCTGCGCACAGTCCCGGAAAGGCCTACCCCACCCTCCTTGCGATTCTGGCCCTGTGCGGGTTTCTCTCAGAATCGCTTTGTTGATTACGCTCCGCGTTCTTCCAGTACCGCTACTGCCGGCAGGGTTTTGCCTTCCACGAATTCCAGGAACGCGCCGCCGCCGGTGGAGATGTAGGAGATCTTGTCAGCTATGCCGTATTTGTCAACGGCCGCGACGGTGTCGCCGCCGCCTGCCAGGGAGAAGGCGTCGCTTTCGGCGATGGCTTCGGCCAAGGCTTTGGTGCCGTTGCCGAACTGGTCGAATTCGAATACGCCAACCGGGCCGTTCCACAGGATGGTTTTGGCGCTCTTGAGCAGGTTAGCGAACTGGCCGGCGGTTTCCGGGCCTACGTCGAGGATCATGTCGTCGTCGCTGACGTCGGAGATGTTTTTCACCGTGGCGGTGGCGGTTTCGGCGAATTCGCTGGCGACCACTACGTCTACCGGCAGCGGGATTTTCACGCGGCTGGCGATGTCTTTGGCGGTGTCGACCAGGTCGTGTTCGCACAGGGATTTGCCGACCGGGTGGCCAGCGGCGGCCAGGAAGGTGTTGGCGATGCCGCCGCCGACGATGATCTGGTCACACACTTTTTCCAGGGCGTTGAGTACGTCCAGTTTGGTGGAGACTTTGGAGCCGCCAACGATGGCAACCACTGGCTTGGCCGGGTTGTCGAGGGCTTTGCCGAGGGCTTCAAGTTCTGCCGCCAGCAGGGGGCCAGCACAGGCTTCTGGAGCGAACTTCGCTACGCCGTGGGTGGAGGCCTGGGCGCGGTGGGCGGTGCCGAAGGCGTCCATCACGTAGACGTCGCACAGGGCGGCGTATTGTTTGGCCAGGTCTTCGTTGTCTTTCTTTTCGCCTTTGTTGAAGCGAACGTTTTCAAACAGCACCACTTCGCCGTCGGCGACTTCAACACCGCTGAGGTAATCCTTGATCAGGCGCACTTCCTGGCCCAGCAGGGTGCTCAGGTGTTCGGCAACCGGCTTCATGGAAGAGGCCTCGTCGTACACGCCTTCTTCCGGGCGACCCAGGTGGGACATCAGCATGACTTTGGCGCCGGCGTCTTTAGCGGCTTTGATGGTCGGCAGCGAGGCACGGATGCGGGCGTCGCTGGAGACTTTGCCGTTTTTGACCGGTACGTTGAGGTCTTCACGAATCAGAACCCGCTTGCCGGCGAGGTTCAGGTCAGTCATTTTTTTGATGGCCATAATCAGGTTCCGTAGTTATGGGTTCACAGGTGCAAATTGTTAAGCCTATGGGTGGGGTCTGACCCAGTTCGGCATACTTTCAAGCTATGGTTGGGGTCTGACCCCGTTCGGGGTCAGACCCCTTTGTATCCGTCTTGTTTGGCAACCACGCCTGGCTGACATCCAGCATCCGGTTGGCGAAGCCCCATTCGTTGTCGAACCAGCAGAGTACTTTCACCATGGTGCCGCCGGTGACTCGGGTCTGGCCGCCGTCTACCACGCCGGAATGGGCGTCGTGGTTGAAGTCGGAACTGGCCAGCAGTTCATCGGTGTAACCGAGGATGCCTTTCAGGCCTCCCTTTGCGGCGTTCTGTAATAGCTGGTTCACCGCCGTTACATCGGTGGCCTCGCGTACATTCACCACCATGTCTATAGCAGAGACATTGAGTGTTGGCACGCGCATGGCCACCGAGCTGAAGCGACCTTCCATATGGGGTAGCAAACGCTCTATGCCACGGGCCAGTCCTGTGTCTACCGGGACGATATTATGAAGCGCGCTGCGGGTGCGGCGCAGGTCCTGGTGGTGGTAAGCATCGATCACCGGCTGGTCGTTCATGGCGGCGTGGATAGTGGTGGTACTGCCCTGCTCTACGCCGAAGGCGTCGTCCAGTACCTTGATCACCGGTACCAGACAGTTGGTGGTGCAGGAACCCGCAGCCACAATCACATCCTCAGCATTCAGCTGGTCGTCGTTGATGCCGAACACCACGGTGCGGTCCACATCCGCCTCACCCGGCTGGGAAAACAACAGCCGCCGGGCGCCCGAAGCGATATGCTTTTCCGCTGTGGCGCGGTCGGAGTAGGCGCCGGAGCATTCCAGCACCAGGTCTACGTCCAGCAAACGCCAGGGCAGATCACTCGGGTCCGGGTGGCGCAGCACCCGGATGCGATCGCCGTTGACCACCAGGTTATCGCCATCCACCGCCACCTCACCGTGAAACCGCCCGTGGGTGGAGTCGTATTTGGTGAGATGGGCGATGGTGTCGATATCCGACAACTCGTTAATCGCGACCACCTGCAGATGGTCGCGATAGCCGTTTTCATAGAGTGCCCGCAACACGCACTGGCCGATGCGGCCGTACCCGTTGATGGCGATGCGAAACGGCGTTGAGTTGGTCATCAGGCGTCCAGGAGCTCGTCAGCCACTTCCAGGATGTTATCGACGGTGAAGCCGAATTCCTTGAACAGCTCGCCAGCAGGCGCAGACTCACCGAAGGTGGTCATGCCCACAACCCGGCCGTCCAGGCCCACGTACTTGTACCAGTAGTCAGCAATGCCGGCTTCGATGGCGATGCGGTTGGTGACTTCCAGCGGCAGCACCTGTTGTTTGTACTCAGCGCTCTGGGCATCAAACACATCGGTAGACGGCATGGACACCACGCGCACGGCCTTGCCCTGCTCGCGTAGTTTGGTGGCAACGTCCTGAGCCAGGGCCACTTCAGAACCGGTGGCAATCAGGATCAACTCCGGGGTGCCTTCGCTGTCAGACAGCACGTAGCCACCCCTGGCGACGTTGGCCAACTGCTCGGCGTCGCGCTGCTGGTGCGGCAGGTTCTGACGGGAGAACACCATGGCGGTGGGGCCGTCGTTGCGCTCAAGGGCGGCTTTCCAGGCTACCGCAGATTCCACGGTATCGGCCGGGCGCCACATGCTCATGTTCGGCGTGGTGCGCAGGCTGGCCATCTGCTCGATGGGCTGGTGCGTGGGGCCGTCTTCGCCCAGACCGATGGAGTCGTGGGTGAAGACAAAGATGGAGCGCTGCTTCATCAGAGCCGCCATGCGTACCGCGTTGCGGCAGTATTCCATGAAGATCAGGAAGGTGGCGCCGTAGGGAACAAAACCGCCGTGCAGGGCGATGCCGTTCATAATGGCGGCCATTCCGAACTCACGTACACCGTAATAGATGTAGTTACCGGAGGCGTCGTCTTTGGTCACGCCTTTGCAACCAGACCAGATGGTCAGGTTGGAACCAGCCAGGTCGGCGGAGCCGCCCATCAGTTCCGGCAGCAGCGGGCCATAGGCGTTCAGGGTGTTCTGGGATGCCTTACGGGAAGCGATGGTGTCGCCCTTGTCCTGGCATTCCTGAATGTAGGCCTGAGCTTTTTCAGAGAAGTCTGCCGGCAGCTCGCCGGCCATGCGGCGCTTGAACTCAGCGGCCAGTTCCGGCTCGGCTTTTTCGTAGCCGGCGAATTTCTCTTCCCACGCTTTCTGGGCAGCCGCGCCTCTTTCTTTGGCATCCCAGGCTGCGTAAATTTCAGAAGGCACTTCGAACGGACCGTGCTGCCAGCCCAGCGCTTCCCGGGTCAGGGCGATTTCATCGTCACCCAGCGGGGCGCCGTGGCAATCTTCCTTGCCCTGTTTGTTGGGGGAGCCAAAGCCGATGATGGTCTTGCAGCAGATGATGGTGGGCTGGTCGGTATTCGCGCGGGCCGCTTCGATGGCCGCACGAATGGCATCGGCATCGTGGCCATCCACATTCGGGATAACCTGCCAGCCGTAGGATTCGAAACGCTTGGGCGTGTCGTCGGTGAACCAGCCCTCTACTTCACCATCAATGGAAATGCCGTTGTCGTCGTAGAAGAACACCAGTTTACCCAGGCCCAAAGTACCGGCCAGGGAGGCGACTTCGTGGGAGATGCCTTCCATCAGGCAGCCATCGCCCAGGAATGCGTAGGTGTAGTGATCAACAATCTCGTGGCCCGGGCGGTTGAACTGCGCCGCCAGGGATTTCTCGGCCAGCGCGAAACCAACAGCATTGGCAATGCCCTGCCCCAGCGGGCCAGTGGTGGTCTCGATGCCCGGCGTATAGCCGTATTCCGGGTGGCCCGGGGTTTTGGAGTGCAGCTGGCGGAAGTTCTTGATGTCGTCAATGGAGACGTCGTACCCACTCAGGTGCAGCAGCGAATACTGCAGCATGGAGCCATGGCCGTTAGACAGCACAAAGCGGTCACGGTTGGCCCACTGAGGGTTGGCCGGGTTGTGGCTGAGGTAATCGTTCCACAGTACCTCGGCGATATCCGCCATACCCATGGGCGCACCCGGGTGGCCGGACTTGGCTTTCTGAACCGCATCCATGCTCAGCGCGCGAATGGCGTTGGCGAGATCTTTACGGGACGACATTGACTATTCTCCAGTGTTTTTCAGGAAAAGAATTCAAGCTGCAAAAACTGCTTAAAAAGAAGGCGCGTATTTTCGCCGATTACGGTATGCCGGGGCAAATCCATATGTAGTGGTTTTCCGATGGCGGCGGCACAAACTCACCAAAGCAACTGATTTCACAAAGCCATAAATCTATATCAAAAAATTTTGATATGGCTATTGATCGACCAACCAATCACCCCTACACTTGCCAACCATGACCTCACTCAATGCACATGCTAACGAACTGTCCTCTGTGGACACCCTGGCACCGATCTTCAAGGCGAGCGGAGACCCCCTGCGCCTGGAGATCCTGCGGGTGCTGCGCCGTGACACCTTCGGCGTGCTTGAGCTGAGCCAGCTGTTTGATATGCGCCAGTCCGGCATGAGCCATCACCTGAAAGTGATGAACAAGGCCGGGTTGCTGGAACCCCAGCGTGAAGGTAATGCCATTTTCTACCGCCGTCCTCTGCATCTGGACAGCGACAAACTGGCAGACCAGGCCATCCGGCAGATATTCGAGACGGTAGACCGCGTGCCCTTGCCGCCGCAGCTGGAAGAAAAGATTGAGGCAATACGTGAGCAGCGGGCGGAGCAGTCCCAGGCGTTTTTCTCCCGGCACTCGGAGCAGTTCCGGGAACAACAGGAATTGATTGCAGCCTTCGACCTCTATGCCGAGCCCACAGCAGAGCTGATCCGCAAGCGCACGACCCGGCAAGAATGGCGCAGTGCGCTGGAAATCGGCCCAGGTGAAGGTGCGTTCCTGCCCGTACTGTCAGCCCTTTTTGAACACGTGGTAGCGCTGGATAACAGCAAGGACATGCTGGCCAAGGCCACCCGCACCTGTATTGATGAGCGTTTGAATAATGTGGATTTGATTGAAGGCGTCACCGACACGCTGCTGGCCCGCGGTGATGCCTTTGACCTGATCGTCGCCAACATGGTGCTGCACCATGTGCCCAGCCCGGCGGACATCTTCCTGGATGCCGCGGCACTGATGAACAGCGGTGGCTGTTTTATCGTCAGTGATTTGTGCAGCCATGATCAGGACTGGGCGAAAGAGAATTGCGGCGACCTCTGGCTTGGCTTTGAGCCGGAAGAGCTGACCGCCTGGGCCGCTGATGCCGGCCTGACCGCCGGAGAGCAACTGTTTATTGGCCTGCGCAACGGTTTTCAGGTGCAGGTCAGGGAATTCTGGAAAACGACCGCAACGGCCTGAGGCCTGCGCGGATACTGGAACATCAAAAAACTTTGATATTGTCGTACGTAGAAATACGTACACTGACTTTGAAAACGCTCACAAAGGAGCACCGCTATGTCTGACTACAACATCTTCACCTCCGAATCGGTCTCTGAAGGCCACCCGGACAAACTGGCCGACCAGATTTCCGATGCGGTACTGGATGCCATCCTGGCCGACGACCCGCACGCCCGCGTGGCCTGCGAAACCATGGTCAAGACCGGCGTTGCCATCGTTGGCGGTGAAATCACCACCAGCGCCTGGGTAGACCTGGAAGACCTGGTGCGCGGAGTGATCAAAGACATCGGCTACACCTCTTCAGACGTGGGCTACGACGGCGACACCTGTGGCGTGATCAATATCATCGGCAAACAGTCTGTCGACATCGCCCAGGGCGTTGACCGCCAAAAGCCGGAAGACCAGGGCGCCGGCGACCAGGGCCTGATGTTCGGCTACGCCAGCAACGAAACCGACGTGCTGATGCCGGCTCCGATCACCTTCTCTCACCGCCTGGTACAGCGCCAGGCCGAAGCCCGCAAGAGCGGCCTGCTGCCGTGGCTGCGCCCGGATGCCAAGAGCCAGGTCACCTGCCGCTATGAGAACGGCCAGGTGGTCGGTATCGATGCCGTGGTTCTGTCCACCCAGCACGACCCGGACGTGACCCAGGAAGACCTGAAAGAAGCGGTAATGGAGCTGATCGTCAAGCACACGCTGCCGGAAGAACTGCTGCACAAAGACACTCAGTTCCACATCAACCCGACCGGCAAGTTCGTGATCGGCGGCCCGGTGGGCGACTGTGGCCTGACCGGCCGTAAGATCATCGTAGACACCTACGGCGGCATGGCCCGTCACGGCGGCGGTGCGTTCTCCGGCAAAGACCCCTCAAAGGTTGACCGTTCTGCCGCCTATGCCGGTCGTTACGTGGCCAAGAACATCGTCGCCGCCGGCCTGGCCGAGAAATGCGAGATCCAGGTGTCCTACGCCATCGGTGTAGCCCAGCCGACCTCCATTTCCCTGAACACCTTCGGCACCGGCAAGATCAGCGACGACAAGATCATCGACCTGGTGCGCGCGCACTTCGACCTGCGCCCGTATGCGATCACCAACATGCTGGACCTGCTGCACCCGATGTACCGGGCAACCGCAGCCTACGGCCACTTCGGCCGCGACCCATACGAGATGACCGTTGGCGGCAAGACCTTCACCGCGTTCCCGTGGGAGAAGACCGACCGCGCTGCGGCCCTGAAGGACGCTGCAGGCATCTAAAGACTGGCACTGGCTTCTTGTCGTGGCCCAGCCCTCCAATTTTGGAGTGGCGGCGGCAAGGAACGTCTTTCCGGGACACGCTCAAGCCGTCCGTGGGCGCTTAGCTTTGGCCATCCATGGCCAAAGATAGTCCCGGAAAGACGTTCCTCACCACCGCTTTTGAACTTGTGGCGAGGGATTATCGAAAACTCTTTCATGCAAGGCGCTGAAAGAAGGCCAAATTCAGTATTTCGGCGTACCGGAGACGGCATACGCCAAAGTTTGAAAGAGGAGATGGGGAACGTCTTTCGCGGAATTTCGAAGGCCAAGGATGGCCTGAGAGAAGCGCACATGGATGTGCTCGTAGCGGTTCCGCGAAAGACGTTCCCCATCTCCGACGCAACCCATACAGGCGGTACCCGATAATGTTCCGGGACCGTAGAGAAAGGCTGACAGGAGAACACCCAAATGAGCACTCCGGCAGAAAAACTGACCACGTTTGAAGACTACAAAGTCCGCGACATCACCCTCGCCGACTGGGGCCGCAAGGAAATCAAGATTGCCGAAGGCGAAATGCCCGCCCTGATGAAACTGCGCGAGAAATACAAAGCCGAGCAGCCGCTGAAAGGCGCCAACATCATGGGCTGCATCCACATGACCATCCAGACCGCCGTGTTGATTGAAACACTGGTCGAGCTGGGCGCCAACGTGCGCTGGTCCTCATGCAACATCTTCTCCACCCAGGACCAGGCCGCAGCTGCCATCGCGGCGCAAGGCATTCCCGTGTTCGCGTGGAAAGGTGAAACTGACGAAGAATACGAATGGTGCCTGCACCGCACCGTAGGTGCGGACGTGGACGGCTGGCAGCCGAACATGATCCTGGACGACGGCGGCGACCTGACCGAGCTGCTGCATAACGAATACCCGGAAATCATCAACAACGTGCACGGTGTCACCGAAGAAACCACCACCGGCGTACACCGCCTGCAGGAAATGCTGCGTGACGGCACCCTGAAGATCCCCGCGATCAACGTGAACGATTCGGTCACCAAGTCCAAGAACGACAACAAGTACGGCTGTCGTCACAGCTTGAACGATGCCATCAAGCGCGCTACCGACCACCTGCTGTCTGGCAAGAAGGCGCTGGTGATCGGTTACGGTGACGTGGGTAAAGGCTCTGCCCTGTCCCTGCGTCAGGAAGGCATGATCGTAAAAGTGACCGAAGCAGACCCGATCTGCGCCATGCAAGCCTGCATGGACGGCTTTGAAGTGGTGTCTCCGTACATCGATGGCATCAACACCGGCACCGAGCAGGGCATCAACACCGACCTGCTGGGCACTACCGACCTGCTGGTAACCACCACCGGTAACGTCAACGTGTGCGACGCCAACATGCTGAAGGCCCTGAAGAGCGGCGCCGTAGTGTGCAACATCGGCCACTTCGACAATGAAATCGACACCGCCTACATGCGCAAGAACTGGGAGTGGGACGAGGTCAAACCGCAGGTGCACGTGGTGTACCGTGACAAGGCCGCCAATGACCACCTGATTCTGCTGTCCGAAGGCCGCCTGGTGAACCTGGGCAACGCCACCGGTCACCCGTCTCGGATCATGGATGGCTCCTTCGCCAACCAGGTGCTGGCCCAGATGTACCTGTTCGAGCGCAAGTTTGCTGACCTGCCGGAAGAGTCCAAGGCCAAGGGCGTTTACGTTCAGGTTCTGCCCAAGCAGCTGGACGAAGAAGTGGCCCGCGCGATGGTGGAAGGTTTTGGTGGCGTGATCACCAAGATGACGCCGGACCAGGCAAAATACATCGGTGTGCCGGTCGAAGGCCCGTACAAGCCGGAAAGCTACAGGTACTAAGCGGAAACGATCATGGAATCCCAGAAGCAATTCAAGCGCCGTTTCAGCTTTGAGTTTTTCCCGCCCAAGACCGATCAGGGCAAGGAAAAACTCCAGGCGGTGCGCAACCAGCTGGCCGAGGTGAACCCGGATTTCTTCTCGGTCACCTTCGGCGCCGGCGGTTCCACCCGGGACCGCACCATTGAAACGGTACTGAACCTGCACAAGCAGGGCATTTCCACAGCACCGCATCTGTCCTGCGTGGGTGGTACCCGCGCAGAGATCGGGGAGCTGCTGGATCTGTATAAAGAGAACGGCATCAACCGGATTGTCGCCCTGCGCGGCGACTTGCCCTCGGGCATGGGCGCTTCCGGTGAGCTGCGTTACGCCAACGAGCTGGTGGAATTCATCCGGGAGCACAGCGGTGATCACTTCAATCTGGAAGTGGCTGCCTACCCGGAGTTTCATCCCCAGGCGCGCAACGCCGAGGAAGACCTGAAGAACTTCGCACGGAAGGTACAGGCCGGTGCCAACAGCGCCATCACCCAGTACTTCTTCAATGCCGACAGTTACTTCTACTTCATCGACCGTCTGGAGAAGATGGGCGTCACCATTCCGGTGGTGCCGGGCATCATGCCTATCGTCAACTTCTCCAGCCTGGTGCGGTTCTCGGATATGTGCGGCGCGGAAATCCCTCGCTGGATCCGCAAGCAACTCGAAGCCTACGGCGACGACACCGACAGCATCCGCAAGTTCGGCGAAGAAGTGGTCACCGAGATGTGCGAAAAGCTGCTGAAAGCCGGGGCGCCCGGGCTGCACTTCTACACCCTGAACCAGGCTGAACCCAGTATCTCCATCTGGAAGAATCTGGGCATCAGCGACCGGGAGAAGATCGCTTTCTGATCTGCTCCCCGAAGCCCTCTGCACCTCTGCAGAGGGCTTTCGTTTTATCCTCCTGCCGCTATAACCAACTGATTTTCTGCAAATCCTCGTTTTCTGGTCTAACCTGTATCTGATGTATTCCCATCAACGCTCCCCGCAAGGCATGCGCTAAAAGCGGTTACCTGTGCGGATTGCCTTACCGGGCAAACGGAGCACAAAAAACAGAAAGGAGAACACATGAGCACGAAATGGCTGAAAACACTGGGCGCTGGCCTGGCATTGTCGGTTGCAGCGTCAACCGTTAGTGCAGAAACCCTCCGAGTGGTGACCGACCCCAGTTTTGTCCCCTTTGAAATGATGGACCAGGAAACCGGCGAGATGATCGGTTTCGACATGGATATCATCTCTGAGGTGGCCGAGCGCGCGGGCTTTGAGTACAACCTGCAGACCATGGATTTCAACGGCATTATCCCGGCCCTGCAAACCGGTAACGTGGATATCGCGATTGCCGGCATAACCATCACCGAAGAGCGCAAGCAGATTGTCGACTTCTCTGATCCCTACTACGACTCAGGCCTGCGGATTCTGGTGCGGGCAAACAACAGTGATGTCGATGAGCTTTCTGATCTTGAGGGCAAAAAAGTTGGCACCAAGATCGGCAGCACCAGTTACGACTTCCTGATGCAGAACCTGGATAACAATGGCGGTGTGACGCCGTACCCGGGCAGCTCCGATATGTATATGGCGCTGATGTCCCGTGCCATTGATGCAGTGTTCTACGATGCCCCCAACGTAGGCTACTTTGCCAGCACCCGTGGCGAAGGTCGGGTGAAAACCGTCGGCCAGCTTTATGAAGGCCAGCAGTACGGTATCGCCCTGAAGAAGGGCAGCCAATGGGTTGGCCCGGTCAATGAAGCACTGGCTTCTATTAAAGAGGACGGCACCTACAAGGCCATTTATGAAAAATGGTTTGGCCCCATGCCTGAAGACAAGTAACCCGCCATCCGTTCTGGTCAGGGCGTACAACGCCCTGACCGGTTCCTCCCAACTCAACGGAGACTCACACTGTGGAATTCCAGTTTCAGTTTGACTGGCAGGCAGCAATCCATGCCATTCCATTTCTGGCCAAAGGCATCCCCTACACTCTGATGATTTCCTTTGGCGGCCTGGCCATTGGCTTTGTGCTGGGCATCCTGTTCGGTTTGCTGAGCATCAACAAAAGCTGGTTCCTGCGCTGGCCAGCCATTGCCTACATCGAGATTTTTCGTGGCACGCCGATTCTGGTTCAGGTCCTGTTTATTTTCTACGGCCTGCCAGACCTGATCGGTGGGCCCATCGACCCACTCACCGCTGGCATTGCAGCCATCGCACTCAATTCCGGCGCTTATATTTCCGAAGTGGTGCGCGGTGGCGTGCAGTCCATCGACAAAGGCCAGACCGAAGCCGGCCTGTCGCTCGGTCTCTCAAGAACCCAGACCTTCTGGTCCATCATCTGGCCCCAGGCGTTCCGGCGCATGATTCCGCCATTGGGCAACCAGGGCATTGTCAGCATCAAAGACACGTCCCTGTTTTCTGTCATCGGCGTAGGTGAACTGGTCCGCCAGGGGCAGGTGTACATTGCCAACACGTTTACCGCGTTCGAGGTGTATTTCGTGGTGGCGCTCATGTACCTGGCCATCACCTTAACTCTGTCCCTGCTCCTGCGTTTGCTTGAGCGCCGTGGCGTAGCGTCTGTCTGAAGGAGCCCGACAAATGACTCAGATTGTGAAAATGAAGGGCATGAACAAGTACTTCGGCAAACTGCATGTCCTCAAGGATATTGACCTTACCGTCGAGCAGGGAGAAGTAGTGGTGATTATCGGTGCCAGCGGCTCCGGCAAGTCCACTTTGATCCGCTGTGTGAACGGCCTTGAAGAATATGAATCCGGCGTCCTGGAAGTAGATAACCAGAAACTCGCGCCCAAAGGTGGCAACCAGCAGGCATTGTCGGAAATACGCAAGGAAGTGGGCATGGTGTTCCAGCAGTTCAATCTGTTCCCTCACCTGACGGTACGAAAGAACATCATGCTGGCCCCCATGAAAGTCAAAAAGGCGTCCCAGGTAGTGGCCAACGCCACCGCAGAGCGCTTGCTGGACAGAGTGGGCATCGGCAACCAGGCCGACAAATACCCCAGCCAGTTGTCGGGTGGCCAGCAGCAACGGGTAGCCATCGCCCGGGCCCTCGCCATGGAACCCCGATTGATGCTGTTCGACGAACCTACCTCGGCGCTGGACCCGGAAATGATCGGGGAGGTGCTGGATGTCATGCGGGAACTGGCCAAGGAGGGGATGACCATGATGGTGGTTACCCACGAGATGGGATTTGCCCGGGAAGTCGCAGACCGGGTGATCTACATTCATGAAGGCCAGATTGTCGAGGAAGGCAGGCCCGACGATGTCTTCGACAATCCCCAGAACGAGCGTACCCAGGCATTTCTGTCACGGGTGCTGGCGCACTGACCGCCTCGCACCCGGTTCTTTTGGTCTCGGTAGTTGTCTAAGGCTTACCGAGGCCAGCCATCACGCTCTGGCCAGGCGGAACAGCAATTCCGGCGACAGCCGCTTGACCCAGAGCGCCGCCATTTCCTTGCCCTTGCCTACCGGGATTTCACGCTTTTTCGCTTGAAGCCCTTTGAAGATCACCTCAGCACATTCGTTTACGTCCATGCCACCGGCAATGTCGGCATCTTCCTCACCATAGGCAGAGCCATCACCGGCCAAGGCATTACGGGAAATATCCGTGCGAATGAAGCCCGGCGTGATGGTGGAAACCTGAACACCCTCGCCTTCCACTTCCGCACGAAGGGCATCAAAAAAGCCCATCACCGCATGCTTGGCGGCGCAATATCCGGTTCTCATGGGGGCACCGACTTTGCCGGCCACACTGGAGGTGACCGCCAAGTGGCCGGAACCGCGCTCCAGCATGAGGGGCAGTACGGCCTTGGTGAGTGCAATCTGGCCCATCACATCCACATCCATCAGTTTCTGATAGACCGACATATCGGTGTCTTTGCACAAAGAGCGTTGAGACACACCGGCGTTGTTAACCAGAAGATCAATGGTTTCGAAAGTATCCAGAACCGTCTGTACCGCCGTGGGCAACGAGGCCCAATCGGTGACATCCAGCGGGAGCACAAGGACGTCATCAGCAGCCAAACCGGCCTCCCGGCAACGGCTCGCGACTCGCTCCAGTTCACTTGCTCGCCGCGCCGATAACACCAAACGCGCACCCTCTTTTGCATATCGCAGGGCGAGCGCCTCACCAATGCCGGAGGAAGCTCCGGTAATCCAGACAGTTTGTGCAGACATAACCAGTGAGTCCTTGAGTTGTCGATTGTTGTTCTTGCCTAATCTGAACCTGAGACTACACCAGCCCTTGTTCCCTCGCCATAGCCATTGCAGCTTTAGGCCCGGTCCAGAGTGAAGGCAGGATAATCAGGGAAACCGGTATGGCTGTGAGCACAATAAACTGTTGAAGCACCCCGATCTGACCAGCACCCATATACAGCAGAATGGCGGCCATCAGCGCCATCGCGCCTCCCCAGAATACCCGAATCCAGGGGCTGGGCTCATCGTGACCCGCACCGACCATGGCAATGGCGTAACTCATGGAATCGCCGGTAGTAGCAACAAAAATGGTGGTAAGCAAAAGAATTGCTGCGGCCATCCAGGTGCCGCCGGGCAACGCCTGAGCGACGGTCAGAGTGGCAACATCAAAGCGGAAACTGTTCAGCGCATCGGTGAGGTCAAAGGTGCCGGCCAACTGGTGATAGATACCGGAACCGCCCAACAGGGTGAACCAGATAGTCGTAGCGATCGGCGCCAGCAAAGCCACGGCAAGAATCATTTCCCGCACGGTCCGCCCACGGGAAATCCTTGCGACAAAAACGGCCATCAACGGTGTGTAGCCGATGAACCAGGCGAAGAAAAACACGGTCCACCATTTCATCCACCAGTCTGGCGCCGTTTGCGCAGTTATGGTGGCCATGGCGAAAAATGACGTGACATATTCACCCATAGACTGGGTATAGGTGTTTGCCAGGAACAACGTCGGGCCAAAGATAAAAATGACCGCCGCAATGGCCAGCGCAAGCAACACGTTAAAACGGCTGAGCAACTGGATGCCTTTGTGTAGCCCGGTCATCGCGGACGTCATGTAAACGCCCGCCAGTACAATCAGCACGGTCAGCTGCGTGCCATAGCCGTCGGTCACGCCAAACAACTCGTGCAGACCAAAGCTCATCTGCGTGGCAAGAAAGCCTATCGGCCCAACGGTGCCCGCCACCACCGCAATCACACAAAACGCATCAACGATGCCGCCAAGGCGTCCCTGGATAACCTTCTCGCCAAACACCGGATACAACAATGTGCGGGGCTGCAGTGGCTTGCCCTGATCATAGTGGGCTCTGGTCAGAACCAGAGCTGTCAGCGAACCGAGCACCGCCCAGGCCAAAAAGCCCCAGTGAGTAAACGCCTGCGCCATGGCCGGTGCGACTGCCGCCGCAGTCCCCGCCTCGGTACTAAACGCCGGGGGCGTCACCACAAAATGATACACCGGCTCACCGGCGGCAAAGAACACGCCGCCACCGGCCAGCAAGGTACACATGATCATAGATAACCAGCGAAAGCGACCAATCTGAGGCCGATCCAGGCCTCCTACCCGCGCAGCCCCGGCGCGACTGAGCGCCGTTCCGATGGCAACGAAGAATGTCAGCAGCAGAAGTAACTGAAAAAAGGAACCCAGATACTTTGCTGTCCAGGTGAAACCGGCACCAATAACACTGGCCACAGATTCGCTGTTGACGATTGAGGCCCCGACAAAGAACAGGATAAAACCGATGGTAAGGATCAGAACCACCGGATCACTGTCGGCCAGGGCGCTGGATTTGTCCCGTATCTCGGGACCGGATGATGTCGCTTTCATGAGTGATGCCTCTCGAGAAAAAAGCCGCGCAGGCTACAGGAAAATTCGCGATCTTGCACGGATCAGCTACTAAGTACGCGGCTATGGAGAAAAGGCATCACAACGTAACCGACTTTCCATGTGCTACTTTGTCACGTGGGAATGAACCACAATGTCAAAGACGGTCGTATTGGAAGTTATAAAACACGCTAAGGGAACTGTCTG
This sequence comes from Marinobacter sp. GH_1, assembly GCF_048595985.1. Lineage (NCBI taxonomy): Bacteria > Pseudomonadati > Pseudomonadota > Gammaproteobacteria > Pseudomonadales > Marinobacteraceae > Marinobacter > Marinobacter sp. GH_1. The sequence continues at coordinate 3,302,520 of NZ_CP184460.1, forward strand.
AAGATGCACTCACCAACTCAAAAAGAGAAAACCGCCACTCAACTCAGCGGACCTTCCGGATCATTACCAAAGCTACTCAGAACCCCCAAACTCGACGAAGGCTCACCAAGCGACAAGCGTGCAGAGATTGCGGCGTATTTCACCAACACGTTCGATGTCTACACTCGGTTGTTCAGCTGCCTGGCCGATGATGCCGGATATTTTCAGAAATCCATCCCTCTGCGACACCCCCTTATTTTTTACCTGGGTCATACCGCAACATTCTTTATCAACAAACTGGTTCTGGCCAAGCTGCTGCCGGAGAGGATTGATCCGCGCATGGAATCCGTCTTCGCTGTCGGCGTGGACGAAATGAGCTGGGACGATCTGAACGACGATCACTATGACTGGCCAAGTGTGGAAGAGGTCATGGAGTACCGGGCGAAGGTCCGCTCTGCCGTACTGGCGCTCATCGACTCGTTACCGTTAACCCTCCCGATCAACTGGGAAAGCCCCTGGTGGCCAATATTGATGGGGGTTGAGCATGAACGCATCCATCTTGAAACATCATCAGTACTGATCCGTCAGCACGACCTTGCCCGAGTGCAGCCACAACCGGAATGGGCGCCGATTCAGGAGACTGGCGAGGCGCCCGAAAATACGCTGATCACGGTTCCCGCCGGTGAGGTTCGCATTGGCAAGTCCTACAACGACCCCTGGTACGGCTGGGACAACGAATACGGCCATCATCACGCGCAAGTGAGCGAATTCAAAGCCAGCCAGTATCTGGTCAGCAATCAGGAGTTTCTGGAATTCGTTGAAGCAGGTGGTTACCAACAGGACCGGCATTGGAGCGAAGAAGGACTCTCATGGCGGCAGTTCACCAAAGCCAAACACCCGACCTTCTGGTGTTGGCGAAACGGTTGGCATCTGCGCTTGATGACGCAAGAGGTCGAAATGCCCTGGGATTGGCCAGTTGAGGTCAACTACCACGAGGCCAAGGCTTTTTGTGAATGGAAGCGGGAACAGACCGGCCAACCCATTCGCCTGCCCACGGAGGATGAATGGTATCGGTTGTGTTCGGTAGCCGGCGTGTCTGAAGTGGGTGAAGAACCTGCCAGTGGCAACCTGCACCTTGACCATGGCGCGTCGTCTTGCCCGGTAACCAGGTTCCGGCACGGAGAGTGGTTTGATGTAATCGGTAACGTGTGGCAGTGGACCGAAACCCCCACCTACCCGTTTGACGACTTCAAGGTACACCCGCTTTACGACGATTTCACAACGCCGACCTTTGATGGTCAGCACAATCTGATCAAAGGCGGCTCCTGGATTTCCTGCGGTAACGAAGCAAGACTGGCAGCCCGCTACGCTTTCAGACGGCATTTTTTCCAACATGCCGGGTTCCGGTACATCGCCTCGCAAGCCGAGGCCGTTCAGCCCAATGCCTATTACGAGAGCGACCGCTTGCTCACCGAGTATGCCGAATTCCACTTTGGCGACAGCTGGTTTGGTGTCGAGAACTTCCCGAAAGCCATCGCTGCGCTTGCGCTTGAGGCGATGGCAGGCAAGCCAGCGGGCAAAGCACTGGACCTAGGCTGCGCCTGCGGTCGCTCCAGCTTTGAACTGGCGAACGTTTTCCAAACGGTGGAAGGCGTCGATTTTTCAGCCAATTTCATACGTCTTGGCGTAGAGATGGCCGAACAAGAGTCCATTCGCTACGCATTGGCAGAAGAGGGTGAGCTGGTCAGCTACCACACCCGGGCGCTCAAAGACCTCGGATTGGAGAGCACGGCGAGACGGGTGTCATTTCATCAGGGTGATGCCTGTAACCTGAAACCCCAGTTTACCGGTTACGACCTTGTACTGGCGGCCAACCTGATTGATCGCTTGTACAAGCCGCGACGCTTCCTGGACAACATTCACGAACGCATCAACGACGGCGGGCTGCTGGTGATTGCCTCACCCTACACCTGGCTGGAGGAGCACACACCAAAAGAGGAGTGGATTGGCGGATACAAGAAAGACGGCGAAAACCACACCACCCTGGATGGGTTAAAAGAGCACCTCGGCAAACACTTCAAAATGATCGGGGAGCCTCGGAAAGTGCCGTTCGTCATCCGTGAGACACAGCACAAGTTTCAGCACACCCTGTCTGAGGTTACCATTTGGGAGCGGTTGGCGCGCTGATCAGGGCGCCAACCCGCATCCAAACGGATACTGGAAGGTCACAACAACTGCCGGGTAACCTCATACTCCCGCTCAATCTTTGCGTGGGAGTCCTCGGCCAGGAACTTGGCGACCTTTTTTCCCAGGAAAGGCACATCGCAGTGAACAGACAGGTTCACGTAGTTGATGCAGCGATTACCATTGCCCAGCAAACGCATAATGCCCTTGATTCGAGCTGGCACCCCATCAATCCTTACCCGAAACTCGCAGTGCCACTCGCCATCGTCTTTCTTGAACCAGTGCTCTTCCTGGCGCACCCGGTTCCACTCCCGATGAAAGCTCGCCAGCATGCCCGGTACCGGGGCTGAGGCCATCATTTCCCGCTCAATGACCAGCTTGGCTGCAGCATCGTCCCGTTGCAGCTCAGCGACACGAAGGTTCCGGGAACCGAGCTTCTCGTTCTTTTCAATAATGTGATGCTCACTGAAGAACCGTTCGATGATGTGATCCAGCCCTACCTCATAGGGATGCTCCAGAGTCAGCTCCATAATCGCCTCCTGTTGTGTTGAATTCATTGTTGCTTTAGCCGGCCATCCTCACATTGGCCGCCCGAGCGAGCGTTTCTGGCATGGAAGCCATCCGACTGGTTCACACGCCACCGCTGTTCTGGGTCACACCCAGGCGCTGTTAACCGAGCGTTCCGGGAAGTATCATGGGCGGTCTCAAACAAAATGCCCCAGCCGGGACGACAGGAGAACACGATGCGCAATGCTGATCTGGTCGCACGGGACCTCAAATCCGTGTGGCACCCCTGCACCCAGATGAAAGACCACGAAAGCCTGCCGCTGATTCCCATCAAGCGCGGCGAAGGCGTGTGGTTGGAAGACTTCGAGAGCAACCGGTATATCGATGCGGTCAGTTCGTGGTGGGTGAACCTGTTCGGCCATGCCAACCCGCGCATCAACTCCGCTATCCAGGAACAGATTGGCCAGCTGGAACACGTGATTCTGGCGGGCTTTACCCATGAACCGGTGGTCAACCTGTCTGAACGCCTGATCGAAGTCACACCGGAAGGGCTCAGCAAGTGTTTCTACGCGGATAACGGTTCATCCGCCATCGAAGCCGCCCTGAAGATGAGCTACCACTACTGGAAAAACCTGGGCCAGCCCGGCAAGAAAAACTTCGTCAATCTCAGCAACAGCTACCACGGCGAAACCCTGGGCGCACTGGCACTCGGTGATGTGGCGCTCTATAAAGACACCTATCAGCCGCTGCTGATGGAGGTACTTACTGCCCCCTCCCCGGATGCCTACAACAAGGAACCGGGTGAAACCGACGAAGACTACGCCCTGCGCCAGTTCGAGGCCATGGAAAAACTGCTGGCCGAACGCCACGATGAAATCTGCGCTGTGGTGGTCGAGCCCCTGATCCAGTGCGCCGGCGGCATGCGCATGCATCACCCGATTTACCACACCAAACTGCGGGAAGCCTGCGACCGCTACAACGTACACCTGATTGCCGACGAGATCGCCGTGGGCTTTGGCCGCACCGGCACCCTGTTCGCCTGTGAACAATCCGGCATTACCCCGGATTTCATGTGCCTGTCCAAGGGCCTTACCGCTGGCTACCTGCCGTTGTCCGCCGTACTGACCACGGAAACGGTGTACAACGCCTTCTACGACGACTACGAAACCCTGCGCGCCTTCCTGCACAGCCACAGCTACACCGGCAACCCCATCGGCTGCGCCGTCGCCCTGGCCACCCTGGACATCTTCCGAGACGAAAACGTCATCGAGAACAACCGCCAACTGTCCCGCTGCATGGCCGAATCCGTCGCCCACCTGGCCGACCACCCCAACGTCGGTGACATCCGCCAGCACGGCATGACACTGGCCATCGAAATGGTCAAAGACAAAGCCAGCAAAACCCCGTTCCCCTGGCAGGAACGCCGGGGCCTGAAAGTCTACCAGCATGCCCTCACCCGCCAGGCACTGCTGCGGCCGCTGGGCAACGTGGTGTACTTCATGCCCCCGTATGTCATCACCGAAGACCAGATACGCCACCTGGCACAGGTAGCGACCGAAGGCATCGGCATCGCGGTAAAAGGCTGAGGGCGGCCCATGCGCATACCCAGGATATTCACAGACAGCCCGCTCCAGGCGGGCAGCCTCTGCGAGCTTGACGAAAACGCCGCCAACCACGTGGGCCGGGTACTGCGCATGCAGCCAGGCCAGGAGTTACGCCTGTTCAACGGCGATGGCCAGGACTACACCGCCACCATCACCCAGGCCGGCAAGAAAAACGTCCAGGTGGAAATAACTGGTGCTGAAACCAACAACACCGAATCTCCCCTGAACATCATCCTGGGCCAGACATTGTCCAAGGGCGACCGGATGGATTACGCGGTGCAGAAAGCGGTCGAAATAGGCGCCACCACCATCGTGCCCCTGACCACCGAACGCTCCGATGTAAAACTCAAAGGCGACCGGGAAGAAAAACGCCTGCGCCACTGGCAACAAGTCGCCATCAGCGCTGCCGAACAATGCGGCCGGGCGCGGGTACCGAACATATTGCCAGTAATGACCGTTGCCGAATGGCTGCAATACAGCCAGACAGCCGACCTGCGACTGGTACTCCACCACCGCACCGAGCAGTCGTTGAACACCCTCACCAAGCCGGGCAGCGTTGCCCTGATGATCGGCCCGGAGGGTGGTTTGACCGCCGATGAAATCAACCTGGCAGAAAAAAACGGCTTTCTGCCCGTGGCCCTTGGCCCCCGAGTATTGCGCACCGAAACCGCCCCAGTTGCAGCCATTGCTCTGTGCCAGTGGCTGTGGGGAGACATCGGCAGCTGAGGTTTGTGGCCCTGATTGGCAAACCTGCGGGCGTCGCAGTCATTGACAGATCTGGCGGCGGCTAACATTATCCTTGTCTGACAAAAAGCCTGAAGCCATTGCCGATGTTGGCGCAGCTGGTTGCGGAGAGGCTTTCCAAAACCCTGCGGAGCCATGGATGGCGGAGCGGAGCGTACAAGGACGTATTCACAGCGTGTTTTGGAAAGCCTCTCCGCAACCAGCTGCCGGGCACCAAGGACCAGGTAAAAATAAATAGATTCGCGAGCCCAGGATGACAGACCTACTTACCAATCCAGAGTTTTGGCAATACCTCAGCATCCCCGTGATAGCGGCCCTGATCGGCTGGAGCACCAACTGGCTCGCCATCAAAATGACCTTCTACCCCCTGGAATTCATTGGTAAACCACCACTCCTGGGCTGGCAAGGCATCATCCCCTCCAAAGCACGGAAAATGGCCGCCATCAGCGTCGATGCCACCATCTCCAAAATCGGCACCGTCCAGGAAATCTTCGACCAGATCGACCCCAAAGTCCTGGCCGCCCACATCATCTACACCGTCGACCCACGCATCGAAGAATACGTAGACGAACTCATGCTCCGGGAATACCCCACCTTCTGGGAAAACCTGCCAGCATCCGCCCGCAAAATGGTCTACGACAGGGTTCGAAAGTCCACACCACAACTGGTAGACAACCTGGTTGACGACATCTCAGACAACATCGAAGACCTGCTGGACATCAAAGGCATGGTCATCGAACGCCTGGCCCGGGACAAAAAACTGCTTAACCGCATTTTCCTTGAATGCGGCGACGTAGAGTTCCGTTTCATCATCAACTCGGGTCTCTACTTCGGTTTCCTGTTCGGCCTGATCCAGATGGCCGTCTGGTACTTTTACCCCGCCATCTGGGTACTGCCCCTGTTCGGCCTTCTGGTCGGTTGGGCCACCAACTGGATTGCCCTGAACGTGATCTTCCGACCGCTTCATGAACACAAAGTCGGCCCACTTCGGCTCCAGGGCCTGTTTCTCAAGCGCCAGCCAGAAGTTGCCGAGTCTTTCTGTCACATCGTGACCCATGAAATTCTCACCGTGGGCAACATCATCAACTCCATCCTTGAAGGCCCCAAGGGCGGGCGGGCCCGCAACATGGTCAAGAAACACATCAAACCCCTGGTGGATGAAACCGCCGGCATGGGCAAGGCGCTGACCCAGATGGCCTTCGGCCCCACCGGCTTTGCCACCCTGAAAAACCAGGTGGGCGAGAAAGCCATCCAGATCTCCCAGAGCTCCTTCAACAACCCGGTGTTCGAGCAGGACCGTGCCCGCGCAGTGGAATCGATCATGGTTGAGCGGATGATTGCGCTGTCATCGGAAGAGTTCCAGGACCTGCTACGCCCCTGTTTCCAGGAAGACGAAATCAAACTGATTCTGGTTGGGGCTTTCCTGGGCTTCGTCGCCGGTGTGTGCCAACTGGTATTCGTGTTTGGAGAAGCCTTCTTCTGAAGCCACGCAAGGCTGTGCAGGGTTGCGTAACGCAACTATACTGAACCGGTGAACGGTCACTTTTAAATACACGTTAAACCGGAGGCAATGGATGCCGGGCTTTTTTTCCTGGATATCAGGCTTGTTTGCAACGCCGCCACCAGCCGCGGCTGCCACCGAGACACGCCTGTTTAACCCGGCGCAAAGTCACAGCCCCGAACAACACGCGTCAGACGCCGTGGTTGTCAAACAACTGGAAGACCACCTGTTCTGCTGGCTGCTTGACGCCTCTCCCGCTATGCTCCGGTCCGAACCCGCCGGGGCAGAACAAATACTGGCCGAGCTGGAGCGCCGCCTGCGCTCCAGTGAAATGGAAGAGCTACCGCGCAGGCCCGGCAGCCTGCCCATGCTGATGCGGGCGCTGTCTAACGAAACGACCGACCGCAAGCAGATTACCGACATCATCCTGAGTGACCCGTCGCTCACAGACCAACTCCTTCAGGTAGCCAACAGCCCCTACTTCCGGCCCGGTGACAACACCATAGAGTCAGTGGATCAAGCGGTGTTTGTCTTAGGGCTGGATGGCATCCGTAACGTCATTTCAGCAGCCGTTATGCGCCCGATGATGGCTGCAAGAAACAGTCGGGAAGCCCTGTTTGCCCAGCGGGCCTGGCGCTGGGGGCTTACCTGCGCCAGATCCGCAGAATTGATTGCCCGCATTCACCGCGACGACACCAGTGCCCATTTCATGGTGGGACTGCTACCGGCACTTGCCTATATCACCATTCGTCGGGAACTGGGACGCATCTGCCGGACACAGAATACGGGCAGCGAGCCAGAGCCAGCAGTTCTGAGGATAGCCCTGATCCGCCATCAATGGACCGCCTGCCAGCTGCTGGCCAATGTCTGGAACCTGCCGCCGAAGTATCATGCCTGGCTGCTCTCGGCAGAGCGCCCGGCGCCCAGGCAGGCACACTCAGCGCTCACCGATGGTTTGTTGTTGGGCACCCGTGAAGTGCTGCGCCATGCCCGCCAACGCAACCTGCCGGAAGACAAGCTGGCTCAGATCGTGCACCTGACACCGGAGCAGGTTACCCCTGTGCGCAAGGCCGTTGTCAGAATGCTGCAGGAAGGCAAAAGCTCAAAAGCCGACGCCTGACACCGTCGAAGCATCCTTGGCGCTGTCTTGGGAATCTTCCCCGCCAGCCAGCAACTCCGCAAAACTGACATCTTCCCGGTGGCCCACCAGATCTCTCAGCTGCACCGGCATGGCACTGCTTGGAAGGCGGTCAACAACCCGGTCCTCATCCCGGCGGATGGTCTGAAGGACGCTTCCAACCGTGATAAGGTGCAATGCCTTGCCGGGTACCAATTGATCACCATTACGCCCCGCCAGACTCAACAGGCCGGCGCGAATCAGCTTGTCACTGATGCTCCGTGTGACCTCCCCAGGTACACGCAGATCATATTCCAGCGCCTCTTGCTGCGGTGCTGGCTGCCCCAGGCTGAACGGCTTGGCCACCATCCACATCAACGCCAGGCCCACCCGCTCCTGCAACTCCGGAGCCAGCTGCACGTTCTGACGCTTGGCCACAGACCCCGGATTCTGCATGTAAAAGGCCAGGCTGGCGCCGAGCAGCAGGATCATCCAGTTCAGGTAGGTCCATATCAGCAGGATTATGCCCACCGCGAAGCCCGAATATATTGCCGCGTACTTGGTCGAATTGGCTACGAAGGACGCAAACAGCATACCCGCCGCCTGCCAGGAAACACCCGCCACCAGACCAGCAATAAACGCATAACGCAGCTTCACGCGGGTATTGGGGATGAACACATAGACAAACGTGAAGGCCCCCACCACCAGGAAAAATGGGGTAAAGCGGCTTACCATCACAATCAAAGAACCGAACGGCTCAATCTCCATGAACCGCTGCACCACGTGGGATGAAAAAATGGTGGCGGTCACACCAATGGCCGACACCATCAGCAGTGGGCCAACCATGATCACGCTCAGATAGTTGCTGAAGCGCTGGGCCATGGATCGCATCTCGGGCACGCGCCAGATCATGTTGAACGAACGTTCGATTTTCTGGACCAGCGAAATGACGGTGTACACCAGCAGTGCCAGACCAACAGAGCCCAACACGCCAACTCTCATGTTATCGACAAAACCCAGGATGCGCTCTGCAACCTCCATGCCCTGGGGGCCCATCGGCTCAAAAAACTGGTATAGCAAGGGCTCCATGCGCTGGTGCACACCCATCGCTTTAAGCACCGAAAAGCTCAGAGCCAGCAAGGGCACAATGCTTAGCAAGGTGGTGTAGACCAGGCTCATGGCGTGAAGGGTCAGCTGCCCGCTGATGACATCCCTAGCCACGGCATACACAGAACGCCCGGTTTTATAGAGCCAGGTCCAGGGCCACTTCTGGGGTGGATTGGGGTTGGCGAGAATCCACTTCTCCGCCGCCTGAAGCCGCTCTTTGGTTTGAATTGATGCCACGCAAGATCCTGCTTGTCAGTGTTTTCTACAGCTTATCAGCCGAAAGCCAGTAAACAAGGGGATTATAGTGGCGCCGCATCCTTGCCAGGCCGGCACGCTGGTGCCAACCGCTCGCAGCAATCCAGTCCCTGGTTAGTTGGCAACGTAGTGCCGGCGCGTCCATCCCCGCATTTCGTCCAGCCGCTGCAGGCGGACAGCTGCCTGGCTGAGGGTTGGGCGAATCGGCGCATCGCCTTCCAGCATGGTCGAGAAGCGGCGCGTCATCAGGTCCCAGAAGCGTTTCATTTCGGGAATATTGGGCATAATTTCGCCACCACGGGCCGACCGGAAGGTGTGATCGATAAATGGGTCCTGACTCAGCGTCTTCACCACCTCAAGGTGGGCGACCGCTCCCAGTGGTTTGTCATCATTGACTGCGTGAAGCCCCTCCTCCGTCAGCAGATAATCCTCAATAAATTGCCGGGCAAGATCCTGATTCGTGGAAACCGCACTGATGCCTGCAGCCAACACCCCCACGAACGGCCGGCCCACTGTGCCCTCCACTGTGGGCACATCGGCGATACCGACATCGATCCCGGAGGCCCGTAGCTCGCTCCAGGCCCAGGGACCATTGATGATCATGGCCACCTTTCCGGCCTTGAAGCCTTCCATCATGGTTCCATAGTCGGTATCCCGTGCCAGCACCCCCTGTTCCAATAGCCCGCGAATGCCGGCCACGGCGCGAATCGCACCGTCTGTGGCGACCCCCACATCAGACAGGTTGTATACGTAGTCATCAACACCAAAACTGTAGCCGCCGGAACCGGCAAAGATCGGCCAGGAAAAATAGACATTGCGATAATCCCAGGCGATGCCCTGGATATCCTTGCCGGCCAATTGTCGGTGTACCTCTGCCACCTGCTCCAGAGTGGTCGGCGGTTCGGACACCAGGTCCCGGTTGTAGAGCAGGCTCACCACCTCCATGGCGATAGGGTACCCGTAGACCCGTTCACCAACCGACACCGACTGCCAGGCAAATGGGGCAATCTCGTCACGGACAGCGCGGGAAGGTTCAATAGCCGCAAGGTGGCCTTCATTAATCCAGCTACCAAAACGGTCATGGGGCCAGATGATGATATCGGGCGCCTTGGCAGTGTAACCATAGTGATCATACTGGGTGGTGAGGTCATCTGGCGTTTCAACGGTCACGGGCACGCCGGTTGCGACCTCAAAGCGCTTGCCGACTTCGGCAAGCCCCTGATACCCCTTGTCGGAATTTATCCAGATCAGCAGTTCGCCGCGTTCAAACGCCTGCACGGCATGGGATTGGAAAAACAGGCAGACCAACACTGCCAGAGTGGTTCGGATCATCGCGCATAGCCCTTTTGTTGTTATTCGGGTTTTGCGCCATGAGAGCAGATTACGTCAACGATCGCGTCATACACCTGCCATAATCCAAGGGGTGAACGAGGGGGCGTAAGTTCTCCGCCCCCTGCAGGAACCTACCGTGCAAGATTGCCCGCAGTGATCTCCACAATCCGCTGACGGGCCTCACGACTGGCCCAGGCGGAGTGGGGAGTGAGAATCAGGTTCGGAATGTCCCTTGCCAGCAGTGGATTCCCGTTACGTGGCGGCTCCTCAGTCAACACATCAAAGCCAGCCCCGGCGATCTGACCGTTGCGCAGGGCGTTCGCCAACGCCGCTTCATCTACGAGACCTCCCCGGCTGGTGTTGACCAGCAGCGCTGTGGGTTTCATCAACCCCAGTTCCCGCTCACCAATCATATTCCGGGTGTCATTGGTCAGCAGGCAGTGCAGAGACAGTACGTCGGCCTGCGCCAACAGGTCGTCCAGCGGAACCCGGGAATAGCCATCGACCTCCCCGGGCTGCTGACCCGGCCGACAACCCAGCACAATGTTCATACCAAAGGCCTTTGCCCGTTCCGCCACGCCCTGGCCCAGGTCGCCATAGCCGACAATGCCCAGGGTTTTGCCCTCCAGCTCCATAATCGGGTAGTCCATCAGGCAGAACATATCACTCTTGCCCCAGGTGCCGTTTCGGGCATCCCGGTTGTAATCCAGCAACCGCGTAGCCAGCGCCAGAATCAGCGCCATAGTATGCTGGGCTACCGTGGAACGGCCATAGTTGGTCACGTTCATCACCGTGATCCCATGCTCCTTTGCGGCCGCCCGGTCAATGTTGTTCAGCCCCGTGGCCACCACCGCAATCGTCTTCAGCTCCGGGCAGGCGTCGAAGTGCTCCCTGCCCAGCACCACCTTGTTTACCAGCACCGTATCAAAACCCTGAATCCGCTCCACAACCTGCTCGGGCGCGGTTCGGTCATAACAGGTCAGGCCACCGGTCACCTGCTCTAGCGGCGACAGATCCACATCACTGCCAAGGGTTAGGGTATCCAGAAAGACCGCCTTCATACTTTTCTCCCAACTCATGATCGGCACAGATTAAGGTAGACTGGGTAAAACGAGCAAATTCAGGGAGGCAAACCATGGAACACGAATTCTGGCACGAACGTTGGGAAAAGAGCCAAATCGGCTTCCACGAAGGCACGGTAAACCAGTACCTGCACGATCACTGGCCGGAACTGGCCGGCCAGGGCGCCGAAGCCGTATTCGTGCCCCTGTGCGGCAAAGCCCATGACATGTGGTGGCTCCACGACCGTGGCCACCCCATCATCGGCGTGGAACTCAGCGACATCGCCTGCAAGGATTTCTTCGAAGAAGCCGGTGAAAAAGCCAAGGTCCATCCGGGCGAGCCTTTCACCACCTTCAAACACGACGACCTGCAAATCTGGTGCGGCGACTTCTTTCAACTGGTGCCGGATGATCTCAAACACATCCGACTGGTCTACGACCGCGCAGCGCTCATCGCCCTGCCCCCGGAAATGCGCAAAGGCTATGTGGACCACCTGACCGCCATCATCCCGGACGGCACCAGAATCCTGCTGATCACCCTCGATTACGACAGCAACGAAATGCAAGGCCCTCCCTTCAACGTCAGCGACGAGGAAGTGTTCCAGCTGTATAGCGAGGACTACGAAGTTAACCACGTACTGAAGCGCGACATGGCCCACGACAACCCTTTCGCCAAAAGAAGAGGCCTGAGAAACGGCGCCGCAGAAAGCGTGTTTACACTAACGAAGAAGTAAAGGCCCACCGCAGTCCAAAGGCTGGGGCCCCCTCCGAAGCCCTGATCGACGTATGCCGGGGCGGATTTTTTAGATCAAACTGAATGTCTGAGCAAAGCGAGTTTCAGTTTGATCTAAAAAATCCGCCCCGGTGTACGTCAGCCCTAAAATCCGATACGCCCCGTAACATAATTTAATGAACCTAAGGTGAACCCCACCTGTCCAACCCCCGAACTCTGAACTAAGCTCAGAATAAGCAGGCCGGAAAGCTCCGGATAACGTATACCTGTTTAACAGAACCATCCCATCAACCTATTAACCAGAGCACACCGCCCGGACCGGCGGCGTTTCAGCAACGGGGATATTGCGTGAGTTAAAGCGGTTTTATAACAAGCAAGAGCAAGCGAGGGGCCATCTATGAGCATTCTGCAGCACTTCAAAGACCGGTATGCATCCACTCAGGAGGAAGAATACTCCCTTGAGGAATACCTGGAGATCTGCAAAAAGGACCCAACAGCCTACAGCACCGCCGCCGAGCGAATGCTGATAGCCATCGGCGAGCCAGAACTGATCGACACCTCCCGTGACCCTCGCCTGTCACGCATATTTTCCAACAAAGTCATCAAGCGATACCCGGAATTCTCCGAGTTCTACGGCATGGAAGAAGCCGTGGAAAACATCGTGTCGTTCTTCCGCCACGCCGCCCAGGGCCTGGAAGAGAAGAAGCAGATCCTTTACCTGCTGGGCCCGGTGGGCGGCGGCAAATCCTCCCTGGCGGAAAAACTCAAGGCACTGATGCAGAAGGTGCCGTTCTATGCCATCAAGGGCTCGCCGGTCAACGAAAGCCCCCTGGGCCTGTTCGACCCGGACGAAGACGGCCCGATTCTGGAAGAAGAGTACGGCATTCCCGGCCGCTACCTGAAAAACATCATGTCGCCCTGGGCGGTAAAGCGACTGCACGAGTATGGTGGCGACATCAGCCAGTTCCGGGTGGTAAAACGCTACCCTTCGGTGCTCGACCAGATCGGGGTGTCCAAGACCGAACCCGGTGATGACAACAACCAGGATATTTCGGCGCTGGTGGGCAAGGTCAATATCCGCATGCTGGAAGACTACTCCCAGGACGACCCGGACGCCTACAGCTTCAGCGGCGGCCTGTGCAAAGCCAACCAGGGGCTGATGGAATTTGTGGAGATGTTCAAGGCCCCCATCAAGGTGCTGCATCCACTGCTGACCGCCACCCAGGAAGGCAACTACAACACCACCGAAGGTATGGGTTCCGTGCCGTTTGACGGCGTGATCCTGGCCCACTCCAACGAATCCGAGTGGCAGACCTTCCGCAACAACAAGCACAACGAAGCCTTCCTTGACCGGGTATACATCGTCAAGGTGCCCTATTGTGTGCGGGTTACCGAAGAAATCGAGATCTACCGGAAGCTGCTGAAAAACAGCTCCCTGTCCGGCGCCCCCTGTGCCCCAGACACCCTCGACATGCTGGCCCAGTTCTCGGTGCTGTCACGCATCAAGGATCCGGAAAACTCCAGCATCTTCTCCAAGATGAAGGTGTACGACGGCCAGAGCATCAAAGACACCGATCCAAAAGCCAAGTCCATCCAGGAATATCGGGACGCCGCCGGTGTGATGGAAGGCATGGACGGCTTGTCTACCCGCTTCGCGTTCAAGATTTTGTCCAAGGTGTTTAACTTCGACACCACCGAAGTGGCGGCCAACCCGGTACACCTGCTGTACGTGCTGGAAAAACAGATCGAGCAGGAACAGTACCCGTCTGAGATTCAGGAAAAATACCTGCGGTTCATCAAGGAATACCTGGCACCGCACTACGTGCAGTTCATCGGCAAGGAAATCCAGACCGCCTATCTGGAAAGCTACAGCGAATACGGCCAGAACTTGTTCGACCGTTACGTGACCTACGCCGACCTGTGGATACAGGACCAGGAGTTCCGGGACCCGGAAACCGGGGAAATTCTGGACCGGGGCTCCATCAACGACGAGCTGGAAAAGATCGAGAAGCCTGCGGGCATCAGCAACCCGAAAGACTTCCGCAACGAAGTGGTCAACTTTGTGCTGCGGGCCCGGGCCAACAACCAAGGCCAGAATCCCAGCTGGCTCAGCTACGAGAAACTGCGCAGCGTGATCGAGAAGAAGATGTTCTCGAACACCGAAGACCTGCTGCCGGTGATTTCCTTCAACCCGAAAGCCAGCCAGGAAGACCAGAAGAAACACAAACAGTTTGTGGAACGCATGGTCGAACGTGGGTACACCGAGAAACAGGTCCGCTTGCTTGCCGAGTGGTATCTGCGTGTGCGTAAGTCCCATTAACGGCCAGCGGGAGCAGACCCATGGGTATGACCCACATAGTCGACCGGCGACTGAACGGTAAAAACAAAAGCGCAGTGAACCGGGAACGGTTCCTGCGCCGCTATCGCCATCACATCAAAAAAGCGGTGTCTGAAGCGGTCCAGAAACGTTCCATTACGGATATTGAACGGGGCGAGAAGGTCAGCATTCCGGCCCGGGATATACAGGAGCCCATCTTCCACCATGGTCCCGGTGGTCGGCGGGAAGTGGTACACCCCGGCAACCAGGAATGGGTAGCCGGCGACACCATTCCCAAACCCCCGGGCGGTGGCGGCAAAGGTCAGGGGCAAGGCCAAGCCAGCCCGGACGGTGAAGGCATGGATGAATTTGCCTTCCAGATCACCCAGGAGGAATTCCTGGAATTCCTGTTTGATGACCTGGAGTTACCCAACCTGGCCCGCAAGAAACTCAAGGATACCGAAGCCTTCAGTTACGTTCGCGCCGGGTTCACCAGCCAGGGTGTGCCCGCCAAACTGGATGTGGTGCGTTCGCTACGGGGCGCCCATGCCCGCAGGCTGGGCTTGGGCGGCGCCCGCAAGAAGAAAATCAAGGATCTGGAAAGGCAACTGGAAGCCCTGAGAGGCGCGCCGGAGGATCTGGACCCGGCCTTCAGCCATGAGGACCAGATCAAGGTGCTGGAAGACGAAATTGCGCGCCTGAAAGCCAACGTCAAACGCATTCCGTTTATCGACGAGATCGACCTGCGTTACCGCCAGCACCAGAAGCAGCCCAAGCCCGCTACCAGCGCCGTGATGTTCTGCCTGATGGACGTGTCCGGTTCCATGACCCAGATGCACAAAGACATCGCCAAGCGCTTTTTCATCCTGCTGTATCTGTTCCTGAAGAAGAACTACAAGAAGATCGATGTGGTGTTTATCCGCCACCACACCAGTGCCAAGGAAGTGGACGAAGAAGAATTCTTCTACAGCCGGGAAACCGGCGGCACCATTGTTTCCAGCGCCCTGAAGCTGATGCACCGGATCATCGAGGCCCGATACTCACCGGCGGAATGGAACATCTACGCCGCCCAGGCATCGGATGGTGACAACTGGAACGATGACTCCCCGGTTTGCAGCAAACTGCTGACCAACAGCATTCTGCCGCTGGTGCAGTACTACTCTTACATCGAAATCACACCCCAGGACCACCAGATGCTCTGGTACGAGTACGAGAAGATCCTGGAACAGTTTCCCCAGAGTTTTGCCATGCAGCAAATTGCAGACCCTGGCGATATTTACCCGGTATTCCGACAGTTGTTCGAGAGGAAAGCCGCATGAGCAGCCTGATTGATCGCCCGAACGCACCGGAGAGCGAACAACCCAAGGCAGGAACGCCCATTTCCACCGGCTCGGAGTGGACCTTTGAGCTGATCCAGAAGTACGACGAGGAGATTGCCAAGTGCGCCGCCGAGTTCGGGCTGGACACCTACCCTAACCAGGTGGAAGTGATTACCGCCGAGCAGATGATGGATGCCTACAGTTCCGTGGGCATGCCCGTGGGCTACCATCATTGGTCGTTCGGCAAGCAGTTCCTGCAGACTTCCAAAGGCTATCAGCGCGGCCAGATGGGGCTGGCCTACGAGATTGTGATCAATTCCAACCCCTGCATCGCCTACCTGATGGAAGAAAACACCCTGCCCATGCAGGCACTGGTGATTGCCCACGCCAGCTATGGCCACAATTCGTTTTTCAAAGGCAACTACCTGTTCCGCACCTGGACCGATGCCAGTGCGATCATCGACTACCTGGTGTTCGCCCGCAATTATGTGGCCGAATGCGAGGAACGCCATGGCGTGGATGCGGTGGAAGAAATCCTCGACTCCTGCCACGCCTTGATGAACTACGGCGTGGACCGATACAAACGCCCGGCACCCATTTCCGCGGCGGAGGAAGCCCAGCGTCAGAAAGAGCGGGAGGAATACCAGCAACGGCGCATCAACGATTTGTGGCGAACCATTCCAAAGCCGGACGAAGACGACGACCCGGTCAAGCGCAAACCCCGGTACCCGGAAGAGCCCCAGGAAAACTTGCTGTACTTCATCGAGAAGAACGCACCCCTGCTGGAAACCTGGCAGCGGGAACTGGTGCGCATCGTGCGCAAGCTGGCACAGTACTTTTACCCGCAACGCCAGACCCAGGTGATGAACGAAGGCTGGGCCACCTTCTGGCACTACACCCTGTTGCACCGGATGTACGAGAAAGGCCTGGTGACCGACGGCTTTATGCTGGAATTCCTGCAAAGCCACACCGCCGTGGTGTACCAGCCACCGTTCAACAGCCCCTGGTATTCCGGCATTAACCCCTACACCCTGGGCTTCTCCATCTTCACCGACCTGCGGCGCATCTGCGAGAACCCCACCAAGGAAGACCGGGAGTGGTTCCCGGACATCGCCGGCAAGGACTGGCTGGAGACCGTGCATTTCGCTATGCGCAACTTCAAGGACGAAAGCTTCATCCAACAGTTCCTGTCGCCCAAAGTCATGCGGGACCTCAAACTCTTCGCCATCGAGAACGATGACCAGGAAGACCACTACATGGTGACCGCCATCCACGACGACCCGGGGTACCGGGTGCTGCGGGAGAAACTGGCGCGCCAGTACAACCTCAGTTACCGGGAGCCGAACATACAAGTGTGGAATGTGAATGTGCGGGGCGACCGTTCACTCACCCTGCGGCATATTCCCGTGGACCGGGTACCGCTTGGCAAGGAAACAGACGAAGTGCTGAAACACGCCCACCGGCTGTGGGGCTTTGATGTGCACCTGGAAAGCGTGGATGACGGCAAGGTGGTTGAGGAACATCACTGCCCACCCAGAGGCGCTGAGGAGGAGTGACCACAATGGGCCACCCCTGAGATCACAAATCAGAAAGTCAATTCAAGGCCCGCATAGAACGTTCTGCCGGCACCGGGCTCGAAGTAACCGCGATCTTCAACGGCCCGGTCTGCGTTGGCATTAATGCGCACGTTGCTGAAATAATCTTCATCCAGCACATTGCGGACACCGGCGTAGAGATTGAGCGTCTGATTACCCAGACGCACGGAGTCACCCGCGCGGGCGCCCAGCAACCAATAATCGCTTACCTTGGTCTGGTTGCTGTTCTCCGCATAAAAGCTGCCAACGTACTGCCATTCCAGTGCTGCGAACCGGCCAGCCATACCCTGCCACTCCAGTTCAGACACCCAGAGCGTGCCGGGCAAGCCGGGGATGTCATTGCCATCAGCATCATTGCCCTGTTCGTCAGTGAAATCGCGCAGCTCGTAGTCTGCCAGAGTCAGTGCCGTGGTTGCCCGCCAGGCATAGGAGATATCCCAACCCAGGCCAAGTTCAACACCGTTGCGCCGGGTTTCGCCGGCATTTTCATAGAAGGTGCGGCCGTCCAGTTCGTAGGGCAGGATTTCATCCTTAACCCGGATGGAGAACAGTGCCAGGTCGTAACTGAGAGAGTTACCCCATAAACCACGAACACCAATCTCCCGGTTCAGCGCCTTTTGCGGTTCCACATCCGGGTTAAAGCCACCGGCACCAGAGGGGTTGGCAAACTCGGTAAAGGTGGGCGACTCGAACGCCGTGCCAACGGTGGCGTATACCTGATGCCGGGGCGCCAGGCGATAGCTCAGGCCAACCACGCCGCTGACTTCCCGGAACGTCCGGCTGCCGGAATCATCACCGTCCTCAAGCCGGTCATCATCGACCGACAGGCGCAGATGATCCCAGCGGGTCCCGAGTGAAAAATTCAACCGATCCGTCAGCGCCAGATCCCCCTGGGCGAATACAGCCACGTTTGTCGCGTTCTGGGTTTCTGCCTGGGTTTGCCCGGTAATCTCGCCCATGGGTGACACCTGGTAGCGCCGGCGGTCATCCGACTGCCGATGGACATCCGCGCCGGTTACCCAGGTCAAAGGTCGCCCGGCCAGCTCGGAACCTTGCTGGTACTGGGAACTGATTCCGTAAAAATGGCGGTCGTAGGCCACGCGGCTGGCGCCGGGAAAAGGCAACTGCTGGGCGAAATCCCGATGACTGTAAAAGGTGTTCACGGTGACCTCACCGGGCAATACAGCGGCATCCTGATACTGCAGCCCCAGGGTTTGCTGATTCACCGTCTGGCCGCTGTCCAGCCGCTTGGCCATAAAGGTAGCCTGGTTCGGATCATCCTCTACCTGGGACAGGGTCAAGCCGCCCGGGTCCTGGGCTTTCGGGTTATGTAAGGCGTTGAAGGTGGCGGTCAGCTCCCTCTCGGAATCCAGCTCATGGGAAACTCGGGCGTTGAACAGGCCCTTTTCCGCCTCACTTTGTTCCCGGTGGCCGTTTACATTCATCCAGGACAGCGTTGCGATGGCACTGGTGTCGCCGTGAACGCCATTACCCTGAATGGCGGCCTTGCGGTAATCATCGCTGCCGCCATCAAGGCGCAGCCGGGCACCGGGGGGCAAATCATCGCCACGGGCCGTGGTGATATCCAGCACGCCACCGGCGGCATTGCCATACTGCACCGAGGACGGGCCCCGAATTACCTCAATACGCTGGGCGGAATCCAGGTCGATGGCATCGATCTGCGACTGGCCATCCGGCAGGGTATAGGGAATGCCATCTACCTGAATGCGGATACCCCGAATACCGAAGGGCGCACGAGCCCCGAAACCCCGGGTCGACAGTCGCAGATTCTGGGCGAAGTTGTAACGGTTCTGGAAGAAAAGCCCAGGCACGGTATTGAGGGATTCGTCCAGTTGCAGGCGCTGCTGGCCCTGGCGGATGGCGGGGGCGTCCACTACGCTGACCGCAGCGGGGGTATCGTAAAGGTCACGAGCCAGGCGAGGTGAGGTCACTTCCAGAACGATTTCCCCAATCGCCTCGCCCTCGTCCGCAACCTGTGCCGCCAACTCGCTTGACGGCATCATGACCGACACAATGGCGAACGCAATCACCAACCGCTGTGAGTAACCATGCCCCTGGGCTTCCTCTTTCACTTCGCTTCCCCCCCTGCCATCAGTTGCATGATACGCACCAGCCGCGAACCCGATCACATCCACGCAGGCCTGAGCATAACGACTAAGCCGGAGACTGAATACCCAACAATAGTTGGAATATTGTGCTCCCAAAGGCTGGCAGGTACGTCACCATCAACAGCGTAGTGCCCATGACCATCACCGGGAGAATGAAGCGGAAATTGCGCTGCCAGAAGGTACCATACAGGCTCTCCGGCGATGTGGGCACGCCGACCACCTGCCTGGTCAGCAAATGGTTGAGCGCCACGGGTGGAGTCAGATACCCCATTTCAAATGCGAGCACGGTCATCACCCAGAAGTGAAGCGGATCAATACCGTTGTTCAAAGCGATGGGGGCCAGCGTGGCGTTCACCAACAGTACCGCGCCATAGGGGTCCATGATCATGCCTATAAACACAAGCAAAGCCATCAGCAGCGTGAGTGTCAGCCATACCGATCCCAGTTGTTCAGGGAACAACTCAAGCAGGCCCGAACGTTCGATCAGGCCGCCGACACTGACGGACAGCGCCATTAACATCAGCAGGGCACCGATCAGGGCACTGGATTCACGGGTAGCGCGCAACACAGCGGGCGAAAAGCCGCTTGCCAACGGACCACGGGCATCCTCCGGCAAATCATCAGCGTCAGGGTCCGGTGATCTGAGCACCCAACGCTCGAACGCCAGCACCAGCAGCAAAATCAACGGCAGAATGGCTGGCGCAGAGAACTCATCCAGCCCCCGATTCAGCAGTAGATTCCACAGCAGGATCACGCCCGCGAAAATGGCCACGTAAGGCAGCAGTGGCAACAACGCACGCAGCATGCCGGGCACCGCCTCCCGCAGTGGAGCGATTTCTCCTTTCGACGGCCCGCCAATCAGGAACACATAAATCGCGTACACCGACGCGGTCAACAACAATACCCTGGCGCCGGCGCTGAACATTTCATCGGTGGTCACACTGTTGTTGAGGGTGGCAACAATGACCACCAGCAGACAGGGACGCAGCATGGTCCCCATGGAGCCGGAGATCGCCGTAGTCGCCAGTGCCAGTTGCTCCGATGTACCCGCGCGCCGCAACTCCCGGTATAGCGTGAGACCGGCCGCCAGAATAAAGATACCGGACGCACCGCTGTAGGCGGTGGGCAAGGCAGTGAGCAGTAGCACCGCCACCCCGAGCCATTTCGGAGGCAACCGCCAGGGCCGAAGAACATTAAATACCTTCCTGGGAAGATGGGTGCGCGCCAGCAACATGCCAACCCACACGTAGAGCCCAAGATTGAGGAACAATGCCGATAACTCCGCCATCATGGTGAGGTAGACGGCAATACCGTGGTAGAAGCCGTGAAACGCAAACTGGATGGAGGCAGAAATACACATGAAGCTGTAGAGAGGCACGCTCAGCATGGCCCGAGACCAGCTTCTGCCCACGGGAAGGTCATCCCTCCGCCGGCGCAGCTGCCAGAGGGAAATCAGGGTAAGCGTGCCAAAACCGGCCACCCAGATATCATGCATGAACAGATGGGCCAGGGGCATGCCGGCCTCTGCCTGGGCCAGCTCCTGTTGCCGATAAAGCCAGGTAGAGGCGGTCAGTAACCCGTTGGCCACCAATTGGGAAACGGTGGCAACCCGGTCATCCAGACGGCTTTCTACAGGGCGAAGGGCAATGTGCTGACGCCCCAGGGTTGCGGCCGCTGCACAGAACAGCAGCATCAGCCCCAGCAGCACCCGACGATTTCCGGTTACCAGCAGAACGGCCTGAGACAGCCCTGCCTCTACCAGAACGAAAGCCTGAACCCCTGGAGTGTTGAGCGACTGTAAGCGCTCCCAATTAGCAACACGATTCTCGCAGGCGCGGGAGGCGGCCAACACCGAAGTGCGGACCTGTTCACGGTCGATCTGGTCGCCGAACACATCGGCAAATGGGTCGGCAGATTTTTCCGCCTTTTTAACCGCAACCGCCAGGTCTACGGCCGCTTCTTCATCGCTCACGACCTGGCAACCCGGCGCGCTGATCCGGTCGATCACCCGCAAGTTGAAGTAGTCGGGCCAGGTTTCCCCGCCGATCTCCAATAACCGAGAATGCAGGGTTTCGCCCACCGAGGCCAATAACGTAAGCACAAGAATGGCCAGCATCGGCACGCTGGCCAGGGTCATTGACCAGGTGCGACTGGGGGATACCGGGGCGGTCCGGGAGTCGGTGGTCATGGCTTACTCCACCGGATTACTGCATTCCTCCCGGCTACCGTCATCGCGGCAACGGATCTTGCGCTGCAGGGTTAACATATCCCCGCTGTAGTAGCCTTGCTCACGCAATTCCAGCCGCGCCGCCTGCATCATGGCATCGTATTCCCGGCGGTCATCAGCGGGAATTCTGATCCACCACTTGTCCGGCACCTTTTCCTCTTCCATCCGGACGCGACTGATTATTTCATCGGACCCCTGGAAAAAAGCCTCTCGCACAAGCTGCGCCAGTTCGTTGGGGATGACCTCGGCGCGGCCAATCAGCTGCATGGTGATATGGGTCAACGGCAGGTCGATAATGCCACCGTCCGGCTCCAGCCCCTTGTGCAGCTCCAATACTTCATAGGCTGCCAGCGGCGCTGCCAGCACGTCGACCACCCCGGTATTGAACATATTGGGGGCATTAACAATGTCAGCGACCACCGGTGTTGCCCCCACCCCGGAAATCATCTCCGCCTGGGTAGGATCGTAATCCAGCACCACCACTCGCTTGCCGGAGGCCTTTGCCAGGGTATTGATACTGCGGTCGTTCACAAACACATGGGCGGCGCCTGCCGGAGCAATACCCATCACCACATAACCGTTGCTCACCATGCGATCCGCACTGCGGGGATCGGCCATCAGCTGCAAGCCCAACTGCATTTGCTCGTGATTCGGGAAGCCGCCAATCGAATCCAGGGTGCCGGTGTATTGATTGAACAATCGCGCACGCAGCCCACTCATCAGGGCGGCGTCGCAGGTACCGGATTTGAGCTCTTCTACCATCACCGATTCGCTGGTGTATGGCACCATCTCTACGTTGATCCCGTACTGAAGAATTCTGTGCCGCTGATCCTGGGCTGCGCCATAAATAGGGCCGGAGCGCCCAAAGATATCCCAGACACATACCCGGTAGGTCCGGTCTGGATCGGGCTGCAGGCCGGTCAATTCCTGCATGGCGTTGATACGCTGTTCCAGGGGAAGGCTCTGGTCATAAACCTTCGCCCGCAAGTCTTCATTGGCCCAGGTCAGAACCGGGAGGCAAGACATCGCGAAGGTGGTCGCCAGTAAAAGACACCGGGTTATCCAGTGGCAGGAAGGGGGCGTTTGAAGGGCAAGAGGCATCATTATTGTTATCCCGAGCTGAAAATCTTTGTGCTCAGGGTAACAGTGATGCCTTCATGCCCCTCTGTCTCTGGCGGCAGCGGGCGGCTGGCAAATATGTCAATCGACTGGTTGGGAGGCGGTGGTCTGCACATTGGATTTGGGAATAATGCTGCGGCCATAAACCGCCAGCAAGAACCCGATGGGAAACATAAGCACACCGTATACGGCAGCGGGGATGGACATGGCACTGGATTCCAGCAGCGTCAGGGTAACCATCAGGCCAATGGTCGCGTTCTTGACGCCCAGCTCAACCGCCACGGCCAGTGACTCGCGCTGCGTCAGGCCCGCCGCGCGCCCGGCAAGCAGGCCCAGAACAATGCCCACCACATTGAGCATGATGGTTGAAGGACCGGCCTGCTTCAGCAAATCGCCAATCTGGTCACGAACACCGAACAGCAGGGCCACAATCAGAACCGCCAGCACCACGCCCCCGAAAATGCTGACTACACTCTCAGCTTTACGTGCCAGCTCAGGCTTGCGAGTGCGCACAATCATACCAAGAGCCACCGGGAACAACACGATGCCCACCAGCATGCCGATGGTTTTGCCCACTGGTAGCGAGATGTCCTCCGCCGTGCCCATAAAATGCTGCAGGGCCATATTGGCAAACAGCGGCAGGGTTATGATGGTGATCAGGCTGGCTACCACGGTCAGAACAATAGACAGGGCAATGTTGCCCCTGGCCAGTAAAACGAACAAGTTGGATGTGGTGCCGCCAGGGCAGGCTGCAATAATCACCAGCCCCACCGCGATGGCAGGCGACACCCCAAACAGATAGGCCAGCGCAAACGCAGCCAGCGGCATCAACAATATCTGGGCGATGGTGCCGACCACCATGCCACGCGGGTAAACCGCCACCTGGCGAAAGTCCCGAACGGTCAGGGTCATCCCGATACCGATCATGATGATAAAGAGCGCCACCGGCAAACCTGCCGAGATCAGCGGGCTGGATTCCACGAAACCTCCGTCATTCTTTGTTATTCATTGTTTGCAGAGAGAAATTAGCACACTACCCGACAGATCGGCAGCGCCGGATGGCTACATTGTGTAACTGCAAAACCCCGTAAAAGCCAGAACTAAATGGGCGTTTTGATCGTGTGTTACTGCGGTAATCAGTATACTTGCATGTAACAATCAAAAAATGACTATGTGACGGAGATACACAAGGAATGAAACGTCTCGGAACACTGGACGCCTCATGGCTCGCGGTAGAATCTGAAGATACCCCCATGCACGTCGGTAATTTACAGATTTTCTCGCTACCGGAAGGCGCTACGGAGACTTTTCTGCGGGACATGGTGACCCGCATGAAGGAAGCAGGTGATGTCGCAGCCCCCTGGGGATACAAGCTGGCCTGGTCCGGCTTTCTTGGGCGACTGGTGGCACCAGCCTGGAAAATCGACAAGGACATCGATCTCGATTACCACGTCAGACACTCAGCCCTGCCCCGTCCCGGCGGCGAGCGGGAGCTTGGCATTCTGGTGTCGCGCCTGCACTCCAACCCCCTGGATTTCTCCCGCCCGCTGTGGGAGTGCCATGTCATCGAGGGGTTGGAAAACAACCGGTTTGCCCTGTACACCAAGATGCATCACTCGATGATTGACGGCATCAGTGGCGTGCGCCTGATGCAGCGTGTACTGACCACCGACCCGGATCGCACCAACATGCCACCGCCCTGGACGGTTCGTCCCGAGCGGCGCCGTGGCAGCAAGACAGACAAAGAAGCCAGTGTGCCGGCGGCCGTCTCGCAAGCCATGGACGCGCTGAAACTGCAGGCCGATATGGCGCCAAGACTCTGGCAGGCCGGTAACCGCCTGGTTCACTCTGTGCGGCACCCGGAAGATGGCCTGACAGCACCCTTCACTGGCCCCGTGTCTTTGCTGAATCACCGGGTGACCGGCCAGCGCCGTTTCGCCACCCAGCATTATCAACTGGAGCGGCTGAAAGACTTGGCACATGCCAGCGGTGGCTCCCTGAATGATATTGTTCTGTACTTGTGCGGTACGGCTCTGCGCCGGTTCCTGCTTGAGCAGGACCAGCTGCCAGACATCCCTTTGACGGCAGGCATTCCGGTTAACATCCGCCCGGCAGATGACCAGGGTACAGGTACCCAGATCAGCTTCATGATTGCCTCTCTCGCTACCGATGAAGCCGACCCGTTGAACCGGCTTCAGCAGATCAAAACATCTACCCGACGGGCCAAGGAACATCTGCAAAAACTGCCGAAGAGTGCACTGACCCAATACACCATGCTGCTGATGTCACCCTATATCCTGCAGCTTATGTCTGGCCTGGGCGGGCGCATGCGGCCGGTGTTTAACGTGACGATTTCCAACGTCCCGGGGCCGGAGCGAACGCTTTACTACGAGGGCGCAAAGCTGGAGGCCATGTACCCGGTGTCTTTGATTGCCCACGGCGGGGCCCTGAACATTACCTGCCTGAGCTATGCCGGCTCACTGAACTTCGGTTACACCGGCTGCCGCGACACGCTGCCCAGCATGCAGAAGCTGGCGGTGTACACCGGGGAAGCACTGGATGAGCTAGAGAGCCTGATCCTGCCTCCGCCCGCTAAAACGACAAAGGTAAAACCTCAAAGAAGCAGAAAAGCGCCGAAAGCTACGGGCACCAAAAGCCAAAGCTGATCTCCGGGCAGACCTCCCCGGCGCTAATCCAGGGTCTGAAGGTAATCCTGCAATGCGGCCGGATCGGTGAGTTCGATCCGGCCGTACGTCAGTTTCAGTAGCCCCCGCTGCTCAAAATGCTTGATCCACTGGTGCACGCCCTGTCGGGTCATGCCCATCATATTCGCAATGTGTTCCCGGGTAATGCGGATGGTCACCGGCTCGGTGCCAGCGTCACCATCGCCCTGAATCTGGGCCAGAAACAGCAACCTCCGGCCAATCCTTGCGGCAACGCCTCGAAGTGCATCGTCTTCAATAATCGACATCGCCGCCCATAAGCGGCGGCTTACCATGTCCAAAACCACCGGATAGCACTCAGGGTACTTTGCCATTACGCTCCGGAACGCATCGCCCGGTAGCTCTACCAGGGTTGCCGCTTCATGAGCCGTGGCGCCGTACACCCTTTTCATACCGGGAGAAAAAACTGAATCCCCGAACCAGACTCCGGCGCTGAACATGATCAGAGTGGCTTCCCGCCCTGCGGAATTGACGGAACTTATCCGGACCACACCCGAGGCAATCACATTCAGAGTGGCTGTGGCAGATCCTTTGTCGTAGATCGGCTCATCCGCATCGAATATCCGAACTCGGGCAATGTCGGCAAGGTCGTCAAACGCCCGCACAGGGAAACCTGCAAACAAGGGGCAGTCAGCGAGGATGGTCTTGATGTTAGTCATAACCTCAATTGTAAACAATTTGACAGTCTTGGCCGATCACTTATCCCTACACTCGACGCTAAAGAGGATGAATACCACAAGAACAACACCCATAGAGAGAAACACATCATGTCAGAACAGCTCTCCATTCCGTCAAAGAAAAACAACGTCAGTGAACAAGAATGGCAACTGCGGGTCGACCTTGCAGCGGCCTATCGCCTGGTGGCACTCCACGGTTGGGACGACCTTGTCTTTACTCATATCTCCGCGAGGATCCCCGGCGACGAGCACCATTTCCTGATCAATCCCTACGGGATGATGTTCGAGGAAATTACCGCATCAAGCCTGGTACGTGTTGACCAGGACGCAAACAAGATCGACCCCGACGATTTCGACATCAATCCGGCCGGTTTTACCATCCACAGCGCCATTCATTCGGTGAGAGAAGACGCAGCCTGTGTGATGCACCTGCACACCGCCGACGGCATTGCGGTATCGGCGCAACAGGATGGCCTGCTTCCCCTATCCCAGCAAAGCCTGTTTGCGCTGGCCAGCCTGTCCTATCACGATTATGAGGGTGTTGCCCTGAGGGAAGACGAAAAGGCACGTCTACAAAAAGATCTGGGCAACGCGAACTTCATGATCCTGCGCAACCACGGCCTGCTGACCACCGGGACCAGCATTGCCGATGCGTTTCTTGCCATGTACATACTGCAGACCTCGTGTCAGATCCAGATCAAAGCGCTGTCGGGCGACCGCCCATTGACGCCCATCCCCGCCGGCATAGTCGACACCATCAAACAGCAAGCCGAACAGGTTACCAAAGGCCTTGGTGGCAAACTGGCCTGGCCTGGCTTGCTGCGCAAGCTGGACCGAATTGACCCAGGTTTCCGGGACTGACAGGAGCTCACATGCTTGCAAACCTTGGCCTTCTGGCCGGTCTGATTTTGCTGATTGTGATGGCGTTGCGCGGAATCAATATTCTGGTCGCAGCGCTGGTATCCAGCCTGATTGTCGCGGTGACCAACGGATTGGGACTATCCCCGACCCTGCTGGAACACTTTCCTTTTGGTCCGCTGGGCGCGTTCAGCTTTGCCGGCAAGTTTTTTATTTTGTTCCTCGCCGGCGCCATCTTCGGCAAGATGATGGCCTCAAGCGGGGCTGCGGGCTCCATCGCCAATGCCATAACCCGTGGCCTGGGCGCAAAACGCACCATCCTGGTGACCATACTGGTGTGTGCGTTGTTAACCTATGGTGGTGTCGTGGTGTTTGTGGTGATCTTCACCATGTACCCGCTGGGCGTCGCGCTCATGCGCGAAGCCAACCTGCCAAAACGCCTGTTTTGCGGCGCCACTGCGTTGGGGGCTGGCACCTTTACCATGACAGCGCTGCCTGGCACCCCCTCGATTCACAACGTCATCGGAGCTTCCGCTCTTGGCACAGACCTGTTCGCCGGCGCCCTGATCGGGCTGACCGCCGGCGCGGTTATGTTTGCGTTGGGACTGGTGTACCTGGAACGGCAATGGTCACGGGCTCGCGCAGCCGGAGAGGGCTATCAGGTGAATGCCCAGGATGAATACATGGAGAACATGGCGCCTGCGCTGCAGCATGGGCCCGAGTGGCAGCGCAGCATCGTTCCGCTGTTGCTGGTTCTGGGCACCATTATTATTCCAAGACTGCTGACCGCACTCGGCATAGCCGATGGCGAGACGCCTTTGCTGGGCCCCCTGATTTCCTTCGCCGGTAACGAGCCGATCGTCTGGCCAAGCTTTGCCCTGATGATTGGCGCGGGTAGCTGTGTGTTGCTGTTCCCGGATTTTCGCAGCAAGGCCATGGAAAGTCTGGGCGTTGGCGCCAACGACGCTATCATGCCTTTGCTCAACACGGCCGCCGTGATCGGGTTTGGCAGCGTGGTGACTCAGACTACCGGCTTCAACAGCTTTGCGCAGTGGGTACTGGAGCTGCCGCTACCTCCGCTGTTATCCGCGTTCGCCTCAGTCAGCGTGGTGTCGGCGATTGTGGGCTCGGGGTCCGGGGGATTGCAGATCTTCATGCAGACCTTTGCGGAAAAGTATCTTGCGATGGGTATAGAGCCGGAGACCCTGCATAGAATTGCCACCCTCGGTTCCGGCGGCATCGACTCACTGCCCCATTGCGGCGCGGTGATTGCCATGCTGACCATCATGGGCCTCAAGCACAAGGAAGCCTACAAGGACATCTTTGTGGTGACCGTCGCCATTCCAGTTATCGCCACCTTGGTGGCCATTGGCGTGGCGTCGGCAACCTAGCGTTCGCCAGTCTCAGGCGCTGTCGCTGTTCCAGTTGGCAGCGCCGACAAACACCATCTGCAGGAAACGGGTGGTGCGCTTACGCACCTGGCCGATCTGGTAATCGTCGTCTTCGGATATGCTGAGCAGGTCGGTCAGGCTGAAGGCCACGGTTCGCACTACCAGATCGCATGTTACATCCAGATCGGCGTCACTAAGATGCTCCATTAACCTGAGCCGGCGAAGATCGTTGGCCAGCTCGCTGGCGAAGAAACGCATTTCACTGCGAATCCCCTCCTGTACCGCCCGACTTTCCCCCGCCAGGCCCTGAGCCATAAACAGGAAGAAACTTCGGTTGGCCTGGGCATGAGCCACGAAGATACCCACAGACTCTTCAATCAGCTTGTCCGCCTGCAACACATTGGCTCGCGCTTCCCGCATCATTCGGCGTAGCACCAGGCCCAGCTCATCCACCAGCTGCAAACCCAGATCGTCCATGCTCCGGAAATGCCTGTAAAAGGATGTAGGCACCACACCCGCCTGCCGGGTGACCTCCCGAATGCCCAGGCTGGCGAAATGCCGGCCTTTACCCACCAATGCCAGAGCCGCACTCATCAGCTTCTCGCGGGTTTCCCCTGGCTTGCGCCTTTGTTTGTCTGCCATTCCTCTTCCCGTACCGCTTAACCAGGTTCACAAGTGTACACATTAGACCGGAGAAAGAACCACCAGACTTGTCATTTCGAGCCAACCATCACGCCAGGTAATTGTTGAAAGTCAAACTTGTGTGTACAGTCGTACACATTAGTGCACACTTGTACACATGCAGTGGAACAAGTACCAACAAGTATGGAGAACCAATCATGCTGGCACGACTTTCAAACACCAAAGCACTTCACTGGCTTGGCCGGCAGTTACTGAACCGGGACAACCCGGCCGGCTATTTCGACCCACTGGCCGAAGCCATCAACCCGATGTGGGTACAAGAGTACACACCGGCACGGGTAGAGAACATTATTAACGAAACAGCTGACACCAAAACCTTCGTTCTGAAGCCGGCAAAACGATGGGCCGGGTTCCAGGCAGGTCAGCATGTGAACATCTGTACCGATATAGAGGGTGTTCGCCGCACCCGCACCTTCAGCCTGTCCAGCTCACCGTTGTTGTGGCAATCCGAGGGGCAGATCACCCTGACCATCAAGCGCCTGCCCGGTGGACTGGTCACCAACTGGATGCACGACGCCCTGCAACCGGGAGATGTGATTGGGCTTACAGAGGCGTTTGGGGAGTTCCTGATTCCCGAGCCGGCGCAACCCGTGCTGTTCATTGCCGGCGGTAGCGGCATCACCCCTATCCTGAGCCAGCTTCAGACCATGGCAGCAGAGGACTATCGGGCCCCCGTTACCCTGCTTTATTACGTGCGCACCCATAATGACGTGATCGCCCGGGAAGCACTGCAGGCCCTGGCAGCACGCTGGCCGGCGCTGTCACTGACTATCATCGCAACCAATGAGAGCGACGAGCCTCGTTATCTGCGGGACAGCGACCTGGAGACCGTCGCGGGCATCAAGGCCAGAGAAGTATTCCTGTGCGGACCCAAAGGTCTGATGGACCTGGCAACGGACCTTCTGGCCAAGCGCGGCCTGAAGGAGAAGCAGATGCACAGTACCTTCTTTGCGCCCCCGGCACAGGCATCACTGGATAGTGATCAACTGGGCGGTGAGGTGACCTTTTCCAACAGCAACCTGAAAGTGGGCTCAGAAGGCGATGCCAACCTGCTGGAGATTGCCGAAGCCGCTGGCCTGAAACCCCAATACGGCTGCCGCATGGGCATCTGCCACCAGTGCAGCTGCCGCAAAACCAGCGGCATCGTGGTTAATCGACTTACCGGCAAGGTCTCCGGCCCGGGTGAAGAGCCTGTTCAACTTTGTGTTTCGGTTCCCCAAGGGCCCGTCGCCCTGGACGTATAACCCCATTCTTTTGTATTGCGGCGATTATTGCCGCAGGGAGTCATCGATATGAAAAAGCTTAACGAAGACCAACTGAACGAACTGCAGAAAGACCTGGACGCCATCCGTGACGAGGTCATTGCAGACCTG
Organism: Marinobacter sp. GH_1; assembly: GCF_048595985.1. Classification (NCBI taxonomy): domain Bacteria; kingdom Pseudomonadati; phylum Pseudomonadota; class Gammaproteobacteria; order Pseudomonadales; family Marinobacteraceae; genus Marinobacter; species Marinobacter sp. GH_1. The sequence continues at coordinate 3,333,074 of NZ_CP184460.1, forward strand.
GGCGAGCGGGATGCCAAGTACATCCGCAAGATCATCCGCCTGCACCGTACCCTGGAAGTGGGCGGCCGGGTGATGATGCCCTTTGGCTTCATTCCACCCGTATTCGTGGCCGCTACCGCTACGCTGGGTATCGCAAAAATCATAGAGAACATGGAAATCGGCCATAACGTCATGCATGGCCAGTACGACTGGATGAATGACCCGGCCCTTAACTCTCAAACCTATGAGTGGGACACCGTTTGCACCAGCGATTCCTGGCGCCGGACCCACAACTACGAACATCACACTTACACCAATATCATTGGCAAAGATCGGGACTATGGCTATGCAGTGCTGCGCCTGAGTGATGACGTGAAATGGCACCCGGGCCACCTGTTGCAGTTTATCAACTACATCCTGCTGACCGTGCTGTTCCAGTGGGGCGTCGGCGTACACGAGCTGGAGAGCGAGAAGATCCGCCGGGGTGAGTTGCGCTGGCGCGACAAGCTGCCGTTCCTGAAGGATTTCGTCCGTAAGGGTGGCCGCCAGGGATTCAAGGATTACGTATTCTTCCCGCTGCTGACCCTGCCTGTCGCTCCTATCGTTCTGGCAGGTAACGTGGGTGCTAACCTGATTCGTAACATCTGGGCATCCACCGTTATCTTCTGCGGGCACTTCACCCAAGATGCGGAGACCTTTACCGAGGAAGAATGCGAGGGTGAAAGCAAAGGCCACTGGTATCTGCGCCAGCTCACCGGTTCATCCAACTTCACCGGCGGCAAGTGGCTGCACGTGTTGAGTGGACACCTGAGTTACCAGATTGAACACCACGTGTTCCCCGACCTGCCGGCTCACCGTTACCCGGAGATTTCCGAGAAGGTTCAGGCAGTGTGCGAGAAATACGACATTCCGTACAACACCGGGAGCTTTGCCAAACAGTATGGCACGGTCCTCAAACGTATCGGCAAATTCTCGCTGCCGGACGTGGTAAGAACCCGATTGGAAGGAAAGCGCGAGCTTCAGGCGATCTGAAGCAAGCGCACCAGCTGTGGCCGGTGTTTATCCTGGATAACATCGGCCAGAGTGTATTTGTCGAGCGTTTCAAGGAATGCCTTCAAGGCTTCGGCAAACATGGCCTTCAGGCCGCACACCGGGGTGATCTTGCAGGCATTCTTTGATGAAAAGCACTCAACAATGCTGAGGTCCTGCTCCGTTTCCCTAACAAGAACACCGATGTTGATCTCATTGGGCGCCATGTGCAGGCGCATACCACCTTTCTTGCCCCGAATGGTCTCGATGTAGCCTTTCTTGTTGAGCTGATGAACCACTTTCATCAGGTGATTCTTGGAAATTTCGTAGCTGTCTGCAATTTCCTGAATGGTGGCCAGACGATCACCCTGTTCAGCCAGATAAATCAGAACTCTCAAGGAATAATCTGTATAGCGGGTGATGTGCATTCATAACTCCATAAATATGACGGAAAACTTTAACAGGATGGCCTCGTGAGCAGATAACCTGCAACGCTCAGCAGGAACAGCCCCGAAACCGTCAATACAAATACCGTTGAACCTAGCCAGACCAACATGCTCCAGCTCAACGCCATCATGGCGCAGGCGAGAATCTTCGCCTTAACCGGAATGGCCCTGCGCTCTTGCCACTGGGCAATTGCCGGGCCGAAAGTCGGGTGCTCTTCGAGCCACCGGGCAAACTCCGGAGACCCTTTACTGGCAAAGTAAGCCGCCAGTATGACAAACGGCGTGGTCGGCAACAGCGGAAGAACAACCCCGACGGCACCAATCGCTACAGACATATACGCAAGTATCCGGAAACCGGTTTTACCGGAAGGTGCTTTCATGGCACGGGTCTCGGAACGATTCATAACTGCATCTATTCTACCGTGAATCAGTGTACGGGTCTGCCCAACTTGCTCAGAAAAGCCAGACGGGCAACGTAGGCAATTTTCACCCCAACCGCGAACAACAGGGTTCCCATGTGGGCGGCAATCTGCACTGGCAGTGCCAAGGCATCCGCCAGCGGGTAAGCCAGCATCACCGTCAACAGCAACCCCAGGAACGACACCAGAACCGCGGTATTGGATATGACCAGCCATTTTTCAAAGCGTTCCATAACCCCCTCCACCAACTTACATTTATTACATTTACATCTTTAAGGCTATCTCGAACGGCTGCGAAAATCAAATTCAAAAAAATACCCTTATCAATCAATTATTAGAGCTACTTTAAAGACCTGAAACACAGGCTACTAGAACTTTATATTTGACATTCAACTTACATCTAAATGAAAATCCATTCCGATACATTCATCTGTTATCCATGTTTAGGAGTGCATAATCATGAACCTGACTAACCTTCCGCTCGGCCAGCTGGCCCGTGACATTCCTGGGGCCTCCGCCGTGCTGCATCGCCACAAGCTCGACTTTTGCTGTAATGGTGACGCCTCATTGATGGCGGCAGCCACGGCAAAAGGACTCGACCCGAACGCCATTGCCAGCCAGCTGAGCGCCTTACAAGCCCGGACTGACCAGGCTACGCCAGAAGAGCAAACCAGTAACGAAGCGTTGATTGAGCACATTCTTACTCGCTTCCACGATGTACACCGTGAACAACTCCCTGAGTTGATCCGATTGGCTCAGCGCGTAGAGCGCGTTCACAGCAAGCACCCCCGCTGCCCTTCAGGGCTGGGCGCACACCTTGAAAACATGCAGAACGAGCTTGAATCGCACATGCAAAAAGAGGAACAGATCCTGTTTCCGATGATTGCCCGTGGAATCACTGGCATGGCCGCAGCCCCGGTTTCGGTCATGCGCAATGAACACGAGGACCATGGTGCCGCCCTGGCTGAAATCCACAGCCTCACCTTCAACCTGACCTTGCCAGAAGGTGCATGCAACACCTGGAGAGCGCTCTATCTGGGCCTGACCGAACTGGAAAATGACCTCATGGAACACATCCATCTGGAAAACAATGTGTTGTTCCACCGGGTTGATGGCTTGCTGGGGGGCGCGCAACGTGGCTGACTATCGAAAACTCTGGTGGATTCTGATCGCCATTCTGGCAATCACCTTCACACTGCTTGGTTACTTTGGACGAGAAGTCTACCGAGAGGCACCTCCCATACCTGACCAGGTGGTTTCTGCCACTGGCGACCTTCTGATGACGGATGAGAGCATTCTTGATGGCCAGACTGCCTGGCAGTCCATGGGCGGAATGCAAGTTGGATCCATCTGGGGGCACGGCGCCTACCAGGCACCGGACTGGACTGCAGACTGGCTTCACCGTGAACTGGAAACCTGGCTGGAAATTGCCGCACAGGAGGAGTTCGGGCATGCCTGGCACAGCCTGAGCGGCCAACAACAGAACGCTCTGCAGTACGACCTGAAAACCGAATACCGGAACAACACCTATGATGACGCCACCGGCACCCTGCATCTCTCAGACCGGAGAACCCGCGCCATTGCCGAAACGGCCGACTACTACAGCCGGCTATTCAGCGATGCGCCAGAGCTACAATCCACCCGCGCAAGCTATGCGATGAAGGAGAACACACTGCCCAGCCCCGAGCGCCGGCAGCAAATGACGGAGTTCTTCTTCTGGACGGCCTGGGCTGCAGCAACCGAGCGCCCGGGAAGCAACGTCACCTACACCAACAACTGGCCACACGAACCGTTGATCGACAACAAGCCCAGTGGCGAGAATGTAGTTTGGTCAGTGATCAGCGTCATTCTCCTGATCGCCGGGGTAGGAGGCCTGATCTGGGCCTGGGCATTCTTGCGCAAACACGATGAAGATGAACCTGCGGCGCCACTTAAAGATCCCATCAGCGCCCTTACACTTACCCCCTCGCAAAGGGCACTGGGAAAGTATCTGCTGCTGGTCGTCGGCCTTTTCACCTTCCAGGTCATGCTAGGTGGGTTTACTGCACACTACACCGTCGAAGGTCAGGGCTTCTACGGAATCAACACGTCAGAATGGTTCCCATACTCGCTGGTCCGCACCTGGCACATTCAGGCGGCGCTGTTCTGGATCGCCACCGGCTTCCTGGCAGCCGGCCTGTTCCTTGCCCCCATCATCAACGGCGGCAAGGATCCAAAATTCCAGAAGCTGGGCGTCGACGTTCTGTTCTGGGCACTGGTTGTGGTCGTTGGCGGCTCATTCATCGGTAACTTCCTGGCCATTGCCCAGATCATGCCCCCGCATCTGAGTTTCTGGCTGGGCCACCAGGGTTATGAGTTTGTCGACCTTGGGCGTCTCTGGCAGATCGGCAAATTCCTGGGCATCGTTTTCTGGCTGGTCTTGATGTTACGCGGCATTGTGCCAGCACTTCGCCAACCCGGTGACAAAAACCTGCTGGCATTGCTCACCGCCTCGGTGGTTGCCATTGGCCTGTTCTACGGCGCTGGTTTCTTCTACGGAGAACGTACCCATATTTCCATCATGGAATACTGGCGCTGGTGGATTGTTCACCTTTGGGTAGAAGGCTTCTTTGAAGTATTCGCCACGGCCGCCCTGGCGTTCATCTTCTGCAGCATGGGACTGGTCTCGCGCACCATCGCAACGTCGGCCAGTCTGGCCTCCGCCAGCCTGTTCATGCTCGGTGGCGTACCAGGGACCTTCCATCACCTGTACTTCTCTGGCACCACAACACCGGTGATGGCGGTTGGTGCAACATTCAGCGCACTGGAAGTTGTGCCATTGGTTGTCCTTGGCTATGAAGCCTGGGAAAACTGGCGGCTGAAGACCCGCGCTCCGTGGATGGAAAATATCCGCTGGCCGCTGATGTTCTTCGTTGCTGTCGCGTTCTGGAATATGCTCGGCGCGGGTGTTCTGGGTTTCATGATTAACCCGCCGATCGCCCTTTATTACATTCAGGGCCTGAACACGACGCCCACCCATGCCCACGCAGCGCTGTTTGGTGTCTATGGGTTCCTGGCCCTGGGCTTCACGCTGCTGATCCTGCGTTACATCAGGCCGAGCATTGTCTTTGACGAACGACTGATGAAGATCAGCTTCTGGTGGCTGAATATCGGGCTCGTCCTCATGCTGTTCACCAGTCTGTTGCCCATCGGCATCATCCAGTTCCTGGCAAGTGCCAGTGAAGGCCTCTGGTACGCCCGAAGCGAAGCCTTCCTGCAGAGCGATGTCCTGCAAACCCTTCGCTGGATCCGGACTATTGGCGATGTTGTGTTCATCGTTGGAGCGCTTGGGGTCACCTGGCAGGTGGTAAAAGGCATTTTCTTCCCCAATCTGGAGCCGGCGCCCTACCCTGATGATGAGGTCATCTCCGAGCGGGCATAGAGTGTATTGACCGTTTTCCCCGGGGCCTTTTCTGGCCCCGTTTTTTTGGTTCATACAGGGATTACCCCCCGAGAGGTATCGGATTGGGTTGGGATATCTGTGATACTTTGACTATCCTTTATACATATAACTCCAGACAGGGAAACCTGCCCATGCCGCAAGCCAAGCTGACCGATCGATTTGGCCGCACCATTAATTACGTGCGCCTGTCGGTAACTGACCGCTGCGACTTCCGCTGTGTGTACTGCATGGCGGAGGACATGACCTTTCTGCCCCGCCAGCAGGTTCTGACGCTGGAAGAGATCGCCAGGCTGGCTCGAAACTTTGTTGCCCTGGGTACGGAAAAAATCCGCCTGACCGGTGGCGAACCCCTGGTCCGCAAAGACATCCTTGAGCTGGTCCGCGAAGTAGGCACCTATGGTTTGCGGGACTTTGCCATGACCACGAATGGCAGCCAGTTGCCGACCATGGCGGAAAAACTGCGTAAGGCAGGCCTGCACCGGCTCAATATCAGCCTGGATTCACTGGATTCTGAAAAATTCCGTTCCATTACCCGCACTGGCAATCTGCAGCAGGTGTTGGACGGCATTGATGCCGCCCGGGACGCCGGTTTCCGTGGCATCAAGCTGAACACGGTGGTGATGAAAGGCCGCAATGATGAAGAGATTCCAGAGCTGATTGAGTTTGCCCGCAGTAAGCAGGTGGATATCAGTTTTATCGAGGAGATGCCGCTGGGCGAGATTTCGGAGCATGACCGAGGACTTGCCTTGTGTACCAGCGAGGAGGTGCGGGATATCATCCGTCAGCGCCATGAGCTGATTCCGGTGGCCAAGGATTCTGGCGGGCCGGCACGTTACTATCAGATGCCGGACAGCGATGTTCGGGTCGGGTTCATTTCACCGCATTCCCATAACTTCTGTTCAACCTGTAACCGGGTTCGGGTGACGGTTGAGGGGCGGCTTTTGCTGTGCCTGGGCAATGAGCATTCGGTGGATTTGCGCCGGGTTCTGCGGGGTAATCCGGTGACGGATGACAGGCTTCAGCAGGCGATCATCGATGCGATGGATCTGAAGCCGGAGCGGCATCACTTTTCTACCAATGGTGATGTTCAGATTCTTCGGTTTATGAATATGACTGGCGGTTGACTGTCTGTTTCGGCTCCTAGCCTGCGGGGTTAGGCGTTAGAGCAGGTGAGGGAAGGCTTTCCAAAAACCGCTCCTTCGGCACATCCCTGTGGCGCTTCTGCTCCGCCATCCATGGCTCCGCAAATTTTTGTAAAGCCTTCCCTCACCTGCTCTCTCTTACTTCTCGGACTCCGCCTTTACAGGCTATCTCAAGCCTCCCGTGGTTATCTGATCCAGCCGTCGGGCACCTCAATGGCCATTGTGACTGCTATGATTGTCAGTCATCTGACCGGAACGAATACCGGCATCTTCCTGATTATGCATATCGTGCATGCCATCCATCCCCTCCATGCCATGCATTGCCATACCAGCATTCAGGTGCTCCAGCGTGATATCCGCAAAACCGATGACCTGACCGCCGTATTCTGCGGCAAAGTCAGTCGCTTCGGATTCTGTTTCGAACGAGGCCAAGGTCGGGCCCATGGCGCCGGTGCGTTCTGAGCCGACGACGTAGAAGGCTTCACGGGCGTCGATCAGGTGAGTGTCGTCCGGGTGGTCCCAGTGGGTTTCGGCCATGTTGTGGACGTAGAGGGTGTGGTCGCGGTTTTCGTTTTCCGGCTGCAGGAACCAGGCGAACATGTCTTTGGTGGAGCAGAACTTGCGGGTGTGCTGCTGGCGTTCGGTAAATGCCTGGCCTTTGGGCCCGGGGAAGTTGGTGATGACCATGCCGCATACGTGGCATTCGTCGCCGGAGTCAAAGTGAACCGGGTCGGGTTTGGTGGCAGTTTGTTGTTCGCCGTTGGAGCAACCCGCGAGGGTGATCGCCGTCAGGGCCGCTATAAGCCATTTGGTGAGCGGTGTGGGCATGGTTCTGTTCTCCAGTGGTATCAGATTTTTCGGTTTTTGAATAACAACAGGGCGCCGATCAGCGGTGTGGCACACCAGAGCGCCAGGCCCAGCCAGAGCCCTCCGGTGCCGATGGGCAGGTCTGAGCCCAGGCTGAGTACACCGCTCAGCTGGTTGCCATCACCGAAGGCCACGATATTGAGCAAGCGGTAGATATCCGTGGGGTTCAGCATCAGCAGCCATGGCAGCAGCTCCGGGTTGAGCTTGCCCTCGCTGGCAACGAGGATGCCCAGCAGCATCAAGTCAAAGATCAGTACGAAGAAGAACCAGATGGCCAGGGCCAGGCCTGCGGCTACGGGTTTCTCGCTAACCCTAACGCTGACCAGGTACGCCAGGGCGATGAACCCCCACCCCAATAGAACGGTTGAGCCGATGAACCGGCCCATGGCGGCCGCCAGGGCGCCAACTGCGACATCATCTACAAGTACGGCGATGGCGATGGCCGCAACCCCGAACCCGATGAGTGTGGCCAGGGCCAGGGTCAGGCCGTGGCCAAGGAATTTGCCGAGCAGGAGCTGGTTTTTACTGAGTGGGTAGGTCATCAGCAGCAGAAGTGTGCCGCCCTCTTCTTCACCCACGATGGCGTCGTAGGCAAGCAACAGGGCAATCAGCGGTATCAGGAAGATACCAAGGCTGGCCAGGCTGGCAATGGTGGCCGGCGTGGAGGCGTAACCCACCTGCCCGGACGCCGCCGCACCAAACCAGGCAATGCCCAGAGCCAGGGTGGCAAACACCAGGCTGATCGCCACCAGCCAACGATTGCGAAAGCTGTCGCTGAGTTCCTTGCGGGCAATGGTCCAGATAGCATTCATTGGCCACCTCCCCGGTGGGCCAGTCCGCCCGACCCGATGAAGTGGACGTAGATATCTTCCAGGCTGGGCTGGTGTATTCCCAGGTCCGCCACCTCTCCGGAGTTCATCAATGCGTGTATCAACGCCATTTTTTCCTTCGGTCTCACGTCCACTTGCAGGCGTCCGTTGTTGCTTTTCATGAGTAGCCCGGCGTTGGGGCGTGCACCGTCAATCGCTTTCTCCAGCGCCATCATGGTAGTGGCCGGCTCCAGGCTGAGAGTGACCGGCATGTTGGCCTGGCGGCGTAGTGCCGGCAGGTCGCCGGCGGCTTTCAGGGCGCCGTCGGTGAGGATGGCAGCCCGGTCAATGTAGGGTTCGACACCGGGCAGGACATGGGAGCACAACACAATGCCCGTGCCGTCATCCCGCAGGCGCCGCAGCAACCGGTACAAATCGGCCGTTGCCACCGGGTCCAGACCAACCGTGGGTTCGTCCAGCATCAATAGCTTCGGCTTGCCGAGCAGCGCCTGGGCCAGACCAAGGCGCTGGCGCATGCCCTTGGAGTAGGTTTTGGTGCGGGCATCCATGGCATCGCCCAAGCCAACCTGCTCCAGCAGCTCTGGCACCTGCTTCAGGCTGGCACCTTTGAGCCGGGCAAAATGGCTGAGGATTTCCCGCCCAGTCAGCTGCGGGTAGAACATCACGTTCTCCGGCAGATAGCCTATGTGTTGGCTTACGTGGGGATCACCGGCTTCGCCACCCAACACAGAAACCTTGCCCTGGGTCGGTTTCATCAAACCCAGAATGAGTTTGATCGAAGTGGTTTTACCCGCCCCGTTGTGGCCAAACAGTCCGAGAATTTCCCCCGGCTCCAGCCGCAAGTCCACGCCGTGGAGCACCGTCGCCTTATCGTAGCGGTGGCTCACATTGTCCAGTCGAAAGCAGTTCATCGGATCTCCGATTGCAGGTGTTCGGGAATTCGCATCAACGGTTTGGGATCACTCACCCCGGCAGACTTCACCACCGGGAACGCGTCCTGCACCCAACGCAAGGTATCCACCGCCGGGCTGAACATCAGCACCCGCGCTTCCGGGTACTTCCACAACAAGCGGTCCACGTTGTCATTAGGCTCATAGGGCACATCACCAATGCCATCCTGGTTACGATCCCAGCCCAGATAATCACTCCAGAAATTCCCCCGCCCATCCTTCGCCCAGGACTGGGTACGAGTGGCCACATACTTCACCTGCCGCTCGTTGTTCACAAAGGCATTATCAAACACCTCGTTCTGTTCGGAACCGGCGGTCAGATGAATGCCGATATTGCTGTTGCCGAAGTAGTTACCCTCGAAGGTGTTGTACAGCGAGTTATAGATGAACACCGCCTTGCCCTCGCCTCCGGAAATCATCACCCCACCGGTTTGCCCCTGAGACACCCCGGTGACCACATTGCCTTTGAGGGTGGAATTGGTGATGAAATTCATCAGAATCCCGTAATTCTCATCATTCTCCGACCGGTTATTCACCACCGTCAGATACTTGCTCTGCATCAACGCATACCCCGTGCGAGTGCCACGGGTCACATTGCCTTCCAGCAGGTTGTGCATGGAGTACATGTAGTGAATGCCATAACGCAGATCCGACATCACGTTATTGCGAATCTTGTTGTTATTCGCCGTCTCGATATAAATCGCATCCCGGGTCTGGCGAATGTCATTTCCCTCAATCAACGCCCCGGTGGTATTGAACAGATGAATCCCGTTGCCCCGATCCTGGGACCGAAGGTTTGTATCCCCCCGTATCTCGTTATTCCGGACAACCACATCCGGCGTCGCATCCAACCACACCCCAAAGGCCGGCCCCTGAAGCCGGTTATCCGCAACAACCGCCCCCTTAGCTTCCCGAGCTACAAAAATCCCCGCATCCAACTCATTCAGATCCTGCCCCCAGTTGCGCACCACGCAACCGGAAAACGACACCCCCTCCGCCAGAATCTCCACAGCATGCCCTGCCCCGCCGGCATCAATCACCGAATCCTCAGCACAGGACACAGAAACGCCGGGCACCCGGATAACCAATGGCGGAAGCTGCTCGGAAGGAAGCTCGAACGATGCGCCTGGCTCCAGGGCATCCAGCTGATCTTGCAGGTTGGCACTTGCGGTCAGCGAAATCAGAGCGACTGACAGGGCCACCCCATAACGCAAAAGTTGATACATCAATCGTTCTCTGAGCGATGAAAGTTTTCGAATCCCCGGCCCGAGGTCCGGCAATCCGAGAGGAGACTGCTTTCCAAAACTGTGCGGAGCCATGGATGGCGGAGCCCAAGCGTCACATGGATGTGCCGAAGGAGCGTGTTTTGGAAAGCAGTCTCCTCTTGGATTGCTCCTCCCAATCCAATGGGAGGAGCCGGGACTCAGAGAAAGAGCCCCGGAAAAGAGAAGGTCAGGCCTTCTCGACCAACATGCGACCACCCATCTCCATATGCAGCGCATGGCAGAACCAGTTGCAGTAGTACCAGTAAACCCCAGGCTTACCCGCCGTAAAGGTCACCGATGCCGTCTGCTGAGGACTGATCTCCATACTCACACCATGGTTCACCATACAGAACCCGTGAGTCACATCCTCAATGGAGTCCAGATTGGTCACAACCACCGTAACCTCATCACCCTCCTTCACCTTGAACTCCAGCATCCCGAACTGAGGTGCCACAGAGGTCATGTACACACGAACCTTCTTGCCATCCCGGATAACCTTGTTATCCGCTTCCAGCGTCACGCCGTCTTTCTCGGCCTGCGCACGGGTAGAGGCAAAATAAGGATCGTTACGGTCCCAGATCTTCTTCGGACGGATCTGGTCACGGCGCACAAGGATGCAGTCGTGCGGTTCAGCGAAAGCAGGGCCGTCGTGTACCAGTTTCATTTCCTCGCCGGAAATATCGATCAGCTGATCGTTCTCCGGGTGCAGCGGGCCTACCGGCAGGAAACGGTCCTTGGAGAACTTCGACAGCACCACCAGCCACTTGCCATCGGCATCGCGTGATTCGGTCAGCGACGCGTGGTTGTGGCCCGGCTGATAGTGAACGTCCAGCTTCTGGCGGATGTAGTTCACGTCTTCGCCATTGTAGTGCTTGATCGCATCCGCGATGTTCCACTTGGCCACCTGGCTGTCGATAAACAGCGTGGTGTAAGCATTGCCGCGACCATCGAACGTGGTATGCAGAGGCCCAAGACCCAGCTCCGGCTCCGCAACAATCGGATCGCGGTCACCGATCTTGTCATCAAACAGATCATTGAGCTTGTCGATGGCAATGATGGACACGGTCGGAGACAATTTGCCGTTGGCAATGAAGTACTTGCCATCGGGGGAGGTATTCAGGCCGTGAGGGTTCTTCGGCACCGGAATGTAACGGGTAACGTCGGAACCCTTGCGCCCCTCAACCACGGGCACCTTGGAATCACCGATGGTTTTGAAGTTGCCGGCTTTCACGGCCGCTTCAATACGCTCAACGTTGAACACCACCACCCAGTCACGGTCGTTACGCATGGTACCGGCCAGGTCTACCGCCTTCTCGGAGTTGTAGCAGGTAGAGGCTGCGTACTTGCCGGTGAAGTCCGCATCGGTGTTATCCAGATTGCCGTCGACAATCACCTGCCAGGCTACTTCCATAGTGTCTGCGTCTACGGCCGTAAACATGGTGTAGCTGTTCTCAAGGCTGTAATCGCTGCCATCGTTCGGCTGTGGAATCACGAATTCCGCGTTACAGAAAACATACTTGGTGCGCGGCACCTTCTGAAGACGCAGACCGTGAATCGCCTGAACGTTCGGGATATGGGTGACCTTGTCAGTCTTGAAGATATCCAGGCGGATACGGGCAATCCGGCTGTTGGCCTTGTCGTTGATGAACAGGTACTTGCCATCGTAGTGGCCATCGTCCATCGAGACGTGCGGGTGGTGACAGTCACCGTTCAGGTACAGCTTGTCTTTACCCAGGATTTCCTTGCTTTCGTCAGTGATGCCCCAGCCGGTGGCAGAGTCCACGTTGAACACTGGAATTCGCATCAGCTCGCGCATGGACGGAACACCCAGAACACGCACTTCACCCTGATGCCCACCGCTCCAGAAGCCGTAGTACTCATCCAGCTCCCCTGGCTCAATATGGGCCTTGTTGCGGGCGTCTCGGGCTGCGGCGGCGAACGATTCGCGGGTCATCATGGTGGTGCCGAGGCCAGTTGCACCAGCCACGCCGGCCAGGGCCGCGGCCCCCATAAAGCGGCGACGGCTCAGGCCACCTTCGGGAACCTCCGGTGCGTTCTGGCTCAGATCATCTTTCTTGCTCATAGCGACAACTCCGTTATTGGTTATGGCGGTTTTAGCTTCTCATGGCTTTTTATAGGTACTGCTCAGTTCACCTGAACCACGGGGATCTCCTCCGGGTGGCCCGGTGCGTTGTGACCACGGCGTTTGCCCCGGCGCTTGACGATCAGCGGTGGGCACTTGTGGTCATCGAAATAGGTCATCTGGCAATCCAGGCAGTAGTGGCACTCCATGTAATTGATGTGCCCATCCGGATGGATAGCCTGCACCTCACATTCGTGGTCGCAGAGGCGGCAGGGGTTACCGCACTCTTTGCGGCGCTTGAGCCAGTCGAACACCCGCAGCTTGGAAGGCAGAGCCAGGGCGGCTCCCAGCGGGCACAAGTAGCGGCAGAACACCTTCCGGGTGAACAGGTTGACCACCAGCAACAACAGGGCGTAAGTGACGAAGGGCCAGGTGCGATCGAAGCGGAGCGTAATGGCGGTTTTGAAGGGTTCCACCTCTGCCATTCTTTCTGCGGTAGCAAGCGACTCCAGGGAAACACCAAACAACACCAGAAGAATGATGTATTTGATGGCCCAGAGGCGCTCATGCACGGCAAACGGCACGGTGTACTGGGGCACCTTCAGTTTGCGGGCAATTTCGTTGGTCAGTTCCTGCAGGGCGCCGAACGGGCACAGCCAGCCGCAGTAAACCGCTCGCCCCCAGAGCAATACGATGCCGGCCACCACCGACCAGAGAATGAACAGCATCGGATCAATCAGGAAGGTTTCCCAGCGGAAGCCGCTGATCACGCTGTTTACAAAGGTCAGCACGTTGACGATCGACAACTGCCCCAGCGCGTACCAGCCGATAAAGAACAGGGTGTAGGTCAGAAACGCGTGGCGAACCCAGCGCATCATGCGCGGCTTTTGCACCAACCAGTCCTGGAAGAACAGGATGAACAGCAGCACGCCAATACCCAGTCCCACCACGATGATCTGGAACTGCTTCTGATACCAGACCTGAACCCACATGGGTTGCTCTTCCAACCACTCTTCCTGGGTAAGCTCGGGTTCCGCACGGGTGTAATACTTGTCAGGCAGTTGGTATTCCAGGGGGAACACCGCAAATTCACTGTCCAGAGGGCCGGTCTGGCGTTTTACTGTCAACTCCAGGGACCAGGGCTCGCCGGGGTCGAAATTGTATTGCTGGCGAATGATGAAAATGGCCATTTCCGGCAGGCGCGGCATATCGCCCAGGTACACATCGCTCAGGCGATAGTAGTCCAGGTCACGGAAGTTGAAGGTGTCTCCGAACTGGCGAATCTGCAAGCGATCGAAGATACCGCCACGCACATAGCCTGAACCACGGAAGGAGTAGGAACCATTAGCCAGCACCGCAATGGCATGCTCACCTTCCTTCAACTCAGACATCAACCACTCGTACTGGCGATCACCCAACAGGTTACGGCCAATGGAAGGCACATCCAGGTAAGCGGTGTATAAATCGATCAGGGGTTCGTCACGCTGATCCGGTGCGGCGGTTTCAAAACCCTCTGCCGGCCCACCGGCAAAGGCATCATCCACCTGGCCCCGGGTCAGCAGAATCCGGCGAATGGACCCGTCACCGGTTAATTCTGTCCAGGAACGTTGCCGAAAGCTGTCCTTGATCACTTCAGCCTTGGGTGGCCGCTTACCAACGCCAACGCCTTCGACCAGGCCCAGCTCACCGCCAACTCGATGCGCCGTGCGCATAATGACTTCGTTGATGACCATGACCGTGACGGTCGCACCAGACAGTCCATCCACCGCCACCCTGCGTTCGGACGTTTTTCCCCCAACGGTTACTCGCTGGTCAGCTTTCAGGCCGGCGTATTGATCAGTGAACTCATGCATCTTGGCTTCGGGAATACCGATCAAGAGAATCGGTTCATCGTGATGGATCACCCGTGCGCCTTTGATCTCGCCTTCGGTATCCAGCACCACCATGGCGTTCAAGGGCTTACCGGAGTATGCCGGGGTTTGCACGAAATCGAGGGTCTGGTAGGCGTAGCCCACCAGTTCATCGCCGGCGTAGAGTTCCTGGATGGCCCGGTTGTCTTCCCGGGGCTCATAGCGAGTGACCGACGGAATGGCAACCTGGATCACCTGCCGGCCGGCAACGGGCTCGTATTCACTGAGCGACGTGGCGCTGGCAACCGATGCTAGAAGCATCAATGCCAGCATTACAAGAACAGATTCCCTGAACACTCAAACCCCCAATCCAATCGGAATACAACTAGGGTGGACAATGATTGATAAAAATCACATACCTCTTTTTGGATACGCCAGCGGCGTAACCGGACCGGTTCAGCCCAGGCTCACGGCCTGGCCGGATTGATCGAGGGGTAGGTAATTGCCAACGTTACCCATACGGATGCTTTCGACCATCATGGTCATGGGTTGCTGGGCTTCATCACTGGAGGGTTCTATGCCGCCACGGCCAGACATGGCCGCCACGAACACCATATCCCAGTCTTGGCCGGTGGTTCGGGATTCTTCAGCCAACACAGTGAAGTCTGGCGCTTCCTCAGGGGTTTTATCCACGCAAATCACCGGGGTCAGCGCCCCACCCTCACCACGTTCGAAGGCGGCCCGCTCGGCAGCGGATGCATCATCTGGCAGCTCGGCTTTGCAAAACACGAACAGGAATCGCTGGGGCTCATGTTCGTTCTGGCTGGCCTTCACAAGGTCCTGGTAACTGCTGATCATAATGATGCCCCTGACTTGGCGAAAATTGGAAAAAAGGGCCCGGAGGGCCCGAAAGCTACTGACTGATTTCGATCAGTCGCTGAGGGTCGGAAATAAACAGTTTGCTGCGGTTCACCCGAACCAGGCCGTTGGACTTTAGATCGGCCAATATCCGGGAGAAGGTTTCCGGCTGCATGGCCAGGCGCGAAGCCACCAGGCATTTGGGCAGGGGCAGTTCAACTTCGCCCCCTTCCAGGGCGCCATTAGGCAGCAGGTCAATCAAGTAGCGGATCAGGCGGTCACGGGCGTTCTGGACGGTCATGATTTCCAGGTCGTGGAACCGTGTGACGGCACGCATGGCGTAATGGCGAAGCGCGGCCTGGGCATACTCCGGGTGCCGGTCGAGCAGGTCCTGATAGGCTTTGACCGGGATCATCAGCACTTCGCTGGATTTGAGTGCTTCGGCGTAGCAGGCGTACCTTGGCGGATCGGCGTAGATCATGACTTCGGCGAAGCAGTCGCCGGGGGCGATGCTGTCGAGGGTTCTGTCGATGCCGGAGGAGTCCAGGCGGTAGAGTCTGAGGCGGCCGCTGATCACAAAGAAGAAGTGGTGCGCTGGCATGTCCTGGCGGTAGAGCAGCTGGTGGTGGCCGAGACGCAGGCGCCGGGACTGCTGGATGAGGTAGTCCAGGTCGGGGGCTTTGAGGCTGCGGAACAGGGCGTGGCTGCGTAGTGCTTCCAGGCCGTCTTCTTCATCAAGCGGTTTGTTGATGGCGACGAGTACGGGTTTGGTGTATCGGCTTTCGGCGCTTTGGGTGACGGCCATTGGAGTATCCTCTCTGCATATTCATGCATTCAATATCTTGTTTTAAATAGTAGAGGGATAGTGGTGAAAAATCGCTCCCCCGATGGGGGTATAAGGCGGGTTCTTGTTGAGTAGTTGACTTAACTCAATTATTCGCTTTGCTAACCAAACTGGAAATCAGATCATGGAGTTTGGCCAGCAGTTGTAGACCCTTCCAAAACACGCTGTGAATACATCCCTGTACGCTCTGCTCCGCCATCCCTGGCTCCGCAAGGTTTTGGAAGGGTCTACAACTGCCGGCCTTCGCACTCCGGAGTGATATTCCTATTTATTGCATCAACGGCGAATCCGGCAACTCCAGGTCGACGCCTTCTATGCCGGTTTCAACGGCCAGGACTTGCAGGTACTGGCGGAACGCGCGGCGGGTGACGCTTTCGCTCAGGTATTGGCGAATCTGGGGTTTGACGTGTTCGTACGGGAGCTGTTCGCCGTCGATTCGTTGGTCTACCCGGACGATGTGCCAGCCGTAGCGGGTTTCGATGAGTTCGGGATTCAAACCTTCAGTGAGGCTCAGTACCGGGCGTTCGAATTCTTCGACGGTCTGGCCTTTGCTGATCTGCCCCAGGCTGCCGCCCTGGTGGCGGGATTCGCAGGCGGAGTATTGTTTGGCCAGTTGGTTGAACTGTGAGCGGCCGTCCAGGAGGGCGGTCAGGAGTTGTCGGCCGGCTTCTTCCTGGCGCATGCGTTCTTCGATGTCGTCCGGGGCGGCAGCCAGGAGTATGTGGCTGACGGCCATGATGGTGGGGCTGCAGAATCGGCCGGGGTTGGCGGCGTAGAAGCGTTCGCAGTCCTGTTCTTCGGGGTCCGGGACGTTGAGTTCGAGTTCCAGTACCCGGGCGATGCGGTCTTCTTCGTCTTCGATGTTGTCCAGGTTCAGGCGGCTGACCTGTTGCAGGAGTAACTCGCGGATGACGAGGCTTTTGGCGGCTTCGTGCCAGGCTTCGGCCAGTTCTTCGGCGGGATGGTGCTGCATTTCCCGGGCGATGTCGTCTTCGTGGATCAGCGTGTCACCCACATACACCGGAGGGAACTGGTTTCTGGGTTTGCCGGCTTCGCCGACGGGGATTATTTGCATGTTGCTTCTCCAGAAAGATTCTTTGCCACGGAGCCGGCAGGCTCCGTGGCAATCTCATCATTACGCGCGTTTGCGAACCACCTGGTACTTCCGGCCGAAATACTCCACCGGCACGCTGAGCATGTGCACCAGTCGGGTGAACGGGAAGAGTACGAAGATGGTCAGGCCAAGGAAGATGTGGGTTTTGTAGATCCAGTGCACATCCGCAATGTGGCCAGCCACACCGCCCTGCAGGGTCAGCACGCCTTGTGCCCAGGCAGAGAACTTGAGCATTTCGGAGCCATCCAGGTGCCCCATGGTGGGCAGGATGGTGGCCAGGCCGATGGCGACCTGCACCACCAGGATGATGATGACCAGATTGTCAGCGACGGTGCTGCTGGCACGAACCCGCGGGTCGGTCAGGCGGCGGTAGGCGAGCATGGCGCCGCCAATCAGGCACATAACGCCGGCGATGCCGCCGACCACCACGGCCATGACCTGTTTCTGGCCTGGGGTCATCAGCCATTCGTAGGCCCATTTCGGCGCCAACAGGCCAACCAGGTGGCCGAAGAAGATCACCAGGATACCCACATGGAACAGCACGCTGGCCAGTACCATGTTTTTCTTTCTCAGCATCTGGCTGGAATGGGCTTTCCAGGTGAACTGACCGTGGTCATAACGCGCCCAGGTGCCGATGAACAGGACCGCCAGGGCGATGTACGGGTATACCCCGAAAACCAGTGTGTGTAGATAGGACATTGTCATTTCCTCCTGCGCTTATGCGCGCCCTGCCTGACGGGGGGTAGCGTCCGTCATCAGCTGATCGCTCAGGTGAATGGTCTGGGTCTGTTCCAGCTCACGGCGGCGTTGTCCAACCACGCCACCGGTGCTGCAGGAGCTGCCCTGGTCATCCACAAATTTCACCATTTCTTCTTCCCAGACCTTGTCCAGAGCTTCCGGCGTGTCGTCGCGCTCTTCCGAGGCAACGATCTGGGCCAGTTCCTGGCGGTTGGTCTTGCGGCCGGACAGCACCAGCAGCGAATCCATCACCACGTGGTAGACGCTTTCACGCTGGTACAGCCGCTCGCCGAGCAGGCCGAGGATGTGATGGATGTCTTCCAGCCAGTTCCTGATTTCGTCCCATGGCCGGGTAGACAGGTATTCCAGGAACAGCGGCAGGTAGTCCGGCAGTTCCCGGGCATCAATCTCCAGGCCATTGGCCCGGTATTGTTCCATCAGGTCTACCATGGCCTGGCCGCGGTCACGGGACTCGCCATGAACATGCTCGAACAGCAGCAGGGAGGTGGCCCGGCCCCGGTCGAAGGTGCCTACGTAGGATTCCTGAAGGTCCATCAGGTCTCCGTCGCACAGGCGGTCGATGCAGGTCAGCAGCTGTTCCTTGTTCTGCCGGGGCAGCCGGCTGTCCTCCAGGACAGCGGCTACCAGGGCGTCTTTGGATTGCTGCAGTTCGTCGGTGGGGTACTCGAGCACCCGCGCCAGTACTTTCAGAAGTTGCATAACTTGCTCCTCAATCCTGCAGCTGTTTCGGGTCGACCTGCTTTACGGTCGCCAGCTTGCTGACCATGCTGGTGGTCTGCTTCTTGCCACCGAACAGGCTGAACTCGCTGTCACCACCGTTGCAGCCGTCGCCGAAGCTGAAGCCACAACCACCACGCTCGCCGTAGGCGTCCGCATCCGGGAAAGCTTCCTTGGCCAGCTCGCGATGGCTGGTCGGAATCACGAAGCGGTCTTCGTAGTTGGCGATGGCCAGGTAGCGGTACATTTCGTCCGCCTGGGCTTTGGTCAGGCCGCACTCCTCCAGCGCTCGCAGGTCTTCCTTGCCTTCCACGGTCTCGGCACGCTTGTACAAACGCATGGCCATGATCCGCTTGAGAGCGCGAACGATGGGCTTTTCGTCACCGGCGGTCAGCAGGTTCGCCAGGTACTTGACCGGAATCCGCAGGCTTTCGATCTTCGGTAGTACGCCGTCGAACTCGACCTTGCCGGCTTCCGCCGCAGACTGGATCGGGCTGAGCGGCGGCACGTACCACACCATGGGCAGGGTGCGGTATTCCGGGTGCAACGGCAGGGCCAGTTTCCAGTCGACGGCCATCTTGTAGACCGGGCTCTGCTGGGCGGCTTCGATCACGTTCATCGGGATGCCGTCTTTCTTCGCCTGCTCGATCACTTTCGGGTCGAACGGGTCCAGGAAGATTTCCAGCTGCTTTTCATACAGCTCGTGCTCGCCCGGGGCGCTGGCCACTTCTTCGATGCGGTCTGCGTCGTACAGCAGCACACCGAGGTAGCGGATACGGCCTACACAGGTCTCGGAGCAGACGGTCGGCAGACCGGCTTCGATACGCGGGTAGCAGAAGATGCACTTCTCGGACTTGCCGGTTTTCCAGTTGAAGTAGATCTTCTTGTACGGGCAGCCGGAGACACACATCCGCCAGCCGCGGCACTTGTCCTGGTCGATCAGTACAATGCCGTCTTCTTCGCGCTTGTAGATGGCACCGCTCGGGCAGCTGGCCACACACGCCGGGTTCAGGCAGTGCTCGCACAGGCGCGGCAGGTACATCATGAAGGTGTTTTCGAACTGGCCGTAGATATCTGCCTGCACCTGATCAAAGTTCTTGTCTTTGCGGCGCTTGGCAAACTCGGTGCCCAGGATTTCTTCCCAGTTCGGGCCCCATTCGATTTTCTTCATGCGCTCGCCAGAGATCAGCGACCGTGGCCGGGCGACCGGCTGGTGCTTCACATCACCGGCGGTGTGCAGGTGCTGGTAGTCGTAGTCAAACGGTTCGTAGTAGTCATCGATTTCCGGCAGGTCCGGGTTGGCGAAGATGTTCGCCAGTACCCGGAACTTGCCGCCGATGCGGGGGCGGATTTTGCCGGAGCTGTCGCGCATCCAGCCGCCCTTCCACTTGTCCTGGTTCTCCCATTCTTTCGGGTAGCCGATGCCAGGCTTGGTTTCGACGTTGTTGAACCAGGCGTATTCCATGCCTTCACGGCTTGTCCATACGTTTTTGCAGGTGACGGAACAGGTGTGGCAACCAATGCACTTGTCCAGGTTCAGCACCATGCCGACTTGGGAACGGATTTTCATTTTACTGCCTCCTGAGCATAGTCATTGCCTTCACCGTCGAGCCAGTCCACGTTCTTCATCTTGCGGACCACCACGAACTCGTCCCGGTTGGAACCTACGGTGCCGTAGTAGTTGAAGCCGTAGGAATACTGGGCATAGCCACCGATCATATGGGTCGGTTTCGGGCACACACGGGTGACCGAGTTATGGATGCCGCCCCGGGTACCGGTAATTTCAGAGCCCGGTACGTTCACGTTGCGTTCCTGGGCGTGGTACATCATCACCATGCCAGGCATCACCCGCTGGCTGACCACCGCCCGGGCCGCAATGGCACCGTTACTGTTGAACAGCTCGATCCAGTCGTTGTCTTCAACCCCGATGTCTTTGGCATCGTCTTCACTCATCCACACGATGGGGCCACCGCGGGAGAGGGTCAGCATCAACAGGTTGTCGCTGTAGGTACTGTGAATACCCCACTTCTGGTGCGGCGTGATCCAGTTCAACGCTTTCTCCGGGTTACCGTTGCTGCGCTGATCCTGCATGCTCTCAATCGCCTTGGTGTTGATGGGCGGGCGATACACCAGCAGGCTTTCACCGAAGGCGCGCATCCACTCGTGGTCCTGGTAGAACTGCTGGCGGCCGGTCAGGGTGCGCCAGGGAATCAGCTCGTGCACGTTGGTGTAGCCAGCGTTGTAGGACACATGCTCGTCTTCCAGACCAGACCAGGTCGGGCTGGAGATGATCTTGCGCGGTTGCGCCACGATGTCCCGGAAGCGGATTTTCTCCTCTTCCTTGTTCTTCGCCAGATGGGTGTGGTCCAGGCCGGTCATTTCAGACAGTGCGGCCCACGCCTTCACGGCAACCTGGCCGTTGGTTTCCGGCGCCAGGGTCAGAATCACTTCCGCGGCATCAATGGCGCTTTCAATCTTCGGACGACCCGCGTTGGCACCTTCCAGATGGGTGTAGTTCAACTCCTTCAGGAAGTTGACTTCCTTCTCGGTGTTCCAGTTGATGCCCTTGCCACCGTTACCCAACTTGTCCATCAGCGGGCCAAGCGAGGTGAAGCGTGCGTAGGTGTTCGGGTAATCCCGCTCAACGGTGATGAAGTTGGGCGCAGTCTTGCCCGGGATCAGGTCGCATTCACCTTTTTTCCAGTCCTTCACATCGAACGGCTGGCCCAGTTCCGCCGGCGCATCGTGCAGCAGCGGCAGGGTCACCACATCTTTCTCGACACCCAGGTGGCCCTCAGCCGCCTTGGAGAAGGATTTGGCAATGCCCTTGTAGATTTCCCAGTCACTGCGCGCTTCCCAGGCCGGATCGGTGGCGGCGGTCAGCGGATGGATGAACGGGTGCATGTCTGAGGTGTTCAGGTCATTCTTCTCGTACCAGGTAGCGGTCGGCAGAACGATGTCTGAATACAGGCAGGTGGTGGACATGCGGAAGTCCAGGGTCACCAGCAGGTCGAGCTTGCCCTGCGGGGCTTCGTCGCGCCACTTGACCTCTTGCGGCTTGGCACCGCCTTCCACACCCAGGTCTTTACCCTGCAGGCCGTTCTTGGTGCCCAGCAGGTACTTGAGCATGTATTCATGGCCTTTGCCGGACGAACCCAACAGGTTGGAGCGCCAGATGAACAGGTTGCGCGGGCAGTTCTCCGGCGCTTCCGGATCCTCACTGGCGAAGGCCAGGGAGCCGTCCTTCATGGACTTGGCCACATAATCGGAGACGTCCATGCCAGCCTTCTCGGCTTCCGCCGCAATACCCAGCGGGTTGCGGTTGAGCTGGGGCGCAGAGGGCAACCAGCCCATGCGCTCGGCGCGCACGTTGTAGTCGATCAGGCTGCCACTGAATTTGGACTTGTCCGCCAGCGGCGACAGGATTTCGTCGACACCCAGTTTCTCGTAACGCCACTGGCCGGAATGGGCGTAGAAGAAGGAGGTAGAATTCATGTGGCGTGGCGGGCGCTGCCAGTCCAGGCCAAACGCCAACGGCTGCCAGCCAGTCTGCGGGCGCAGTTTTTCCTGGCCAACGTAGTGGGCCCAGCCACCGCCGCTCTGGCCGATACAACCACACATGATCAGCATGTTGATCAGGCCACGGTAGTTCATGTCCATGTGGTACCAGTGGTTCATACCGGCACCCACGATGACCATGGAACGGCCCTTGGTCTTGTCGGCATTATCCGCAAACTCACGGGCAATGCGGATCACTTTCTCGGCGGGTACGCCGGTGATCTTTTCCTGCCAGGCCGGAGTGTAGGGCTTCACTTCGTCATAAGAAGAAGCTCCGTCGTCATCGCCCAGGCCGCGGCTGATGCCGTAGTTGGCGACCATCAGGTCGTAAACAGTGACCACACGGCCTTCGGAGCCGTCAGCCAGCTTGACCTTGCGGGTGCCCAGCTTGTGCTTGAGGATGTCCTTGATTTCCACGTGCTTGAAGTGGTCGTGCTCAATACCACCGAAGTACGGGAAGGCAACGTCCACAACGTCGTCGTGTTTCTCGACCATGGACAGCTGAAGGTTTACATCGGAGCCCTTGGCGGTCTGCTTCAGATTCCACTTGCCCTTCTCGCCCCAGCGGTAACCGATGGAGCCATTTGGTGCAGTCAGCTCGCCGGTGCTCTCGTCAATGGCGATGGTTTTCCATTCCGGGTTGTTTTCTTCACCCAGTCCGTCCACCAGATCACTGGCCCGCAGGAAGCGGCCCGGCACATAGCTGCCGTCGTCTTTTTCATCCAGCATGACCAGGTACGGCATGTCGGTATAACGGCGCACGTAATCGGTGAAGTATTCACTGGGCTTGTCGACGTGGAACTCTTTCAGGATCACGTGGCCCATGGCCATGCCCAGGGCCGCGTCGGTACCCTGCTTCGGGTTCAGCCACTCATCAGACAGCTTGGAGACTTCCGCGTAGTCCGGGGTGATGGCAACGGTCTTGGTGCCCTTGTAGCGCACTTCGGTAAAGAAGTGGGCGTCCGGGGTACGGGTCTGGGGCACGTTGGAACCCCAGGCAATGATGTAGCCGGAGTTGTACCAGTCAGCGGATTCCGGCACGTCGGTCTGCTCGCCCCAGGTTTGTGGGGAGGCCGGCGGCAGGTCGCAGTACCAGTCGTAGAAGCTCATGCACACGCCGCCAATCATCGACAGGTAACGGCTACCAGCGGCGTAGGACACCATGGACATGGCCGGAATCGGCGAGAAGCCGATGATGCGGTCCGGACCATACTTCTTGGCGGTGTAGACGTTGGAGGCAGCAATCAGCTCGTTGACCTCGTCCCAATTGGAACGGACAAAACCGCCCATACCGCGGCGGGGCTTGTACTCGGCGGTTTTCTTGGGGTCTTCAACAATGGACGCCCATGCTTGTACCGGGTCGTTGAACTGAATACGGGCCGCACGCCAGAGCTTCATCAAGCTCTTGCGCATCAGCGGGTACTTCAAGCGGTTGGCGCTGTACATGTACCAGGAATAGCTGGCACCTCGAGGGCAGCCGCGGGGCTCGTGGTTGGGCAGGTCCGGGCGGGTACGGGGGTAGTCGGTCTGCTGGGTTTCCCAGGTGACCAGGCCGTTCTTGACGTAGATCTTCCAGCTGCAGGAGCCGGTGCAGTTTACGCCGTGGGTGGAACGCACAACCTTGTCGTGCTGCCAGCGCTGGCGGTAGCTGTCTTCCCACTCGCGACTGACTTCATGGGTTTCGCCGTGGCCGCCCGCGAACGGCTCGCGCTTCTTCCTGAAGTAATTCAGTTTGTCGATTAAATGACTCATGGTCTCTCTCTCCGTCTGCCGGATCGTTGCTCCGATTTGAGACCATTGTGTGTGAGAAAAACCGCGAAATCTGCGTGGTTACTACCACATAACCCGGCTGTACCACCGAGGTGGTAGCAGGGCTATATCCCTGGGTGGAGAAGGGTTCTTCGCTCCTCACGACGGGTGTCGCGAGCGAACATCAGAAGGCTGCTGCTGAGCAACAGGAAGAGAATCATGAACACCGCTGTTCGAACACCCAGCCACTGGTTAACCGCGCCAAACAGGACCGGTAGAACAAACGCAACGGAACAGGCAGAAACCAGCAGAAAGCCTGCGAACAAGGCGGCCTCGGCACGATTGGCCAGTATCACCATTCGTTGCAGGCTCCCCATGGCACTCCCCATGGCGACACCCAGCACCACAATCAAACTACCTTCAATCATCAGAGGCAGGGCAAATTCCACAGTGATGATCTCATCTACCCCCCTGACAAATAACGTCATTGGCGGGTAAGACAACACAGCCAGCGCCACCAGGCACAACACCAGTGACCGCGTGGCGACCCTGGCACTGCCAAACCGGTCAGCCAGGCCACCACCCAGAATCTGCGCAAGGGCACCGGGAATAACGAACCACTGAGCCTGGCGTGCGCCCGCGTCCAGGGACAAGCCAAACTGTGCCGACAGGAAATCCGGCAACCAGAGCGCCAAGGCAAAGAAGCTTCCGGCCACCACACCAAAGTAGGCAGTGAGCGGGAGCGAGCGACCACGTCTGAGTATTCGAACCACCTGCCCGACAGACCAGGGCCTGTCCGCACCGGATTCCCTGGATTCCGGATCGGTCAACATCACCAGAAGGGCAATCACCAGCAGCAATACAATCAGGTAGGCCAGGGGCACTCCCTGCCAGGAAAACGCATCGTGAAACAGCGGTACCAGGTAATAGCTGAAGCCAGCCCCTGTGACTCCCGCACCAAAAACGCCAAGCACCAGCCCCAACCGTTTCGGCTTACAGTGACTGACCACAAACTGCAGGCCGGCACTGTAGAATCCACCGGCCAGCCCCAGACCGCCGGCAACCAGAAGGTAACCGTAGAAACTTTCGGTCAGCAGGAGTAAGCCCATACACAGTGCCAACCCTGCCAGGCAGGCGAGCATCACGGCGCGGGCACCATAACGCTGGGCGGCCAACCCGGCCGGAATTGCCAATACAGCACTGACGGCCATGGGCGCGGCCAGCAATATGCCGAACTGAAGACTGCTCAAGGCAAGATCGGCCCTGAGGTGCACTCCCGCCACGGCAAACAGCGTCCAGCATCCTGCCGCAACAACAAAGCCTGTCACTGCCAGCGGCAGAATCACCACCAGCGATGCCAGCTTGTCATCGTCCTGCTCCAGTCGGGTTTGCATCCTGTCACCTCGAATTAACCAACCTTTAGTGTCGGCTTTTGCTCTCCAAAGGGTCAAAGGCTATGATGGAGGACTATCCATTGGGGTAATTGACTATCCTCAAGGAGGTATCGGAACCGCAGTTCCTCGGTCATAATCTGGCCTGGAAAGGCACCTTTCGAACTCCCTAACAGACAACAACCCATGACATCCAGAAGTCCGCTAGTAAACCGACTCGCTGTGGTGATCGGCGCCATCGTGCTGACCGCTATCGTCAGCATGTCTACAACCCTGGCGGTTTCCAACAGCATTGAAGGCAATGCCACGGCCATCAACCTGGCCGGAGCGCTGCGGATGGGCGCCTTCCAGTTAATTGCCCGTTCTGCCACCGAAGATTACGAAAATGGACGGGCTACCTCAGGCGCACGCATCAATGATTATGAGCGCCGCCTTGAGGACACCGCCATCCTTCGCTCGGTTCCCGGCGCAGACGACCACCCTCTGGCACGACAGTACCGTCAGATGCTGGCGGCATGGCAGGACGAACTTAAACCAGCCCTTGAACAACATGAAGTAGGCACACCCATCACCCCGGCTATGGTTCAGGCTGTGGAGGACTACATCCAGGAAGTTGACCGCCTGGTGACTATGCTGGAACAGCGTACAGAAGCACGTGTTGATCTGCTGCACCTGATTCAGATCATCAGCATGGTGTTCTCGGTGCTGATCGTGATCGCCCTGTTCTACGACCTGAAAAACCGGATTCTTCGCCCCCTGCGAAAACTCGTGGCCATCGCCGGCGCCGTTGGCGAGAAAGATTTCTCCCGGAAAGCCGATCTGAAAGGTGCAGACGAGCTTGCACAACTGGGCCAGGCTTTCGACCAGATGACCAGCGAACTGGCACTGACCTACTACGAACTGGAAGCCAAGGCCCGGCAGAAAACTGAAGAGTTGGAAGTCAGCCACCAGGCCCTGCAGGTCATGCATTCGGCCAGCAGAGACCTGTTTGCCAAGCATGATCTGTGTAACGGTGCCATTCCCATGCTGCAGGAACTGGAACTGCTGCTGGGCATTGGTCCGATCCGTCTGTTCCTGCACGACAAGGAATCCGCAGAGCCTGTGGAAGCCATTACCACGGCCACGGACAAACGGCCGTTCTACTGTCGCGACCATCACTGCAATGCCTGCCTGGTGACCCCCGAGGTCTACGATGAGATGCCCCTGGAGAACAATGACGGCCGCCGTTTGTTGCTCCCCATCCGCACACCCGGCCAGTTACTCGGCACCCTGGAGGTGTGGTACCCGGCAGAAAAAGGCTTATCTGCCACTTCTCGCCGGCTGCTGGAGACCCTGACCGACCAACTGGCAACCGCCATTTTCCTGGAACGGCAAATAACCGAGGAACAGCAGCTGACCCTGGCCGAAGAACGCACCGTGATCGCCCGGGAGTTGCACGATTCACTGGCCCAGTCGTTGTCTTACCTGAAGATGCAGGTAACCCGGCTGCGCCGGCTCAATATCACGGGCGACCAGAAACCCGTTCACGATGACATTCTGGATGAGCTCAGTACCGGTCTGAACAGCGCCTACCGGCAACTGCGTGAGCTACTGGCCACGTTCCGCCTGAAACTGGACACACCAGACCTGGCCACGGCTTTGCGCAAGACCATCGACGAGTTTTCCGAGAGACTGGGCCACCCGGTGGACTTTGAATACAACCTGCCGCCTCAGACGCTGTCGCCAAACGAGGAAATCCATACCCTGCAGATTATCCGCGAGGGACTGGCAAACGCCGTCAAGCATGCCGACGCTACGGTCATATCCGTTAAGGTGCTGTTCGAGTCTCCGCAGGTTCGGGCAAGTATTCGCGACAACGGCAAGGGCCTGCCCGGCGGCGACCAGCCGGTTAACCATTACGGCCTGGTGATCATGCAGGACCGCGCCCGAACGCTCGGGGGTAAGGTAAAGGTTGATAACCGGGACGAAGGCGGCGTGGAAGTGACATTAACATTCGTTCCCAAAAGCCGTAACCTGATTCCTACCGAATCTTCACCGGCCTGACCCAAACACCAACATCAACGAGAGAAACCATGGCTGAGACACCCGCAAGTATACTGCTGATTGACGACCACCCCCTGCTGCGACAGGGCATCAAGCAGTTGATCGGCATGGAAGACGACATGGAAGTGATCGGCGAGGCAAGCAACGCCGCCGACGGCATCAAGCTGGCCCTGGAAACCGAGCCGGATTTGATCCTGATGGACCTGAACATGCCCGAGATGGACGGCATTGAAGCTCTCAAACACCTGCGGGACCAGAACATCAGCTCGCGTATTGTCATGTTTACCGTGTCTGACCAGGAAGACGATGTGGTTGCCGCCCTGCGTGCCGGTGCCGACGGCTACCTGCTGAAAGACATGGAGCCGGAAGATATGATCGCCCAGTTACACCAGGCGGCTGTTGGCAAAATGGTCATCAGTGACCGGCTAACAACGTTACTGGCCCAGGCCCTGCGTTCCAACAAACCGCAGCAGTCATCCCGGCCGGACTTCGACAGCCTGACGCCGCGTGAAAAAGACATACTGCGCCTGATTGCCGAAGGCCTCTCCAACAAGATGATCGGCCGCAAGCTGGACATCAGCGACGGCACAGTAAAAGTGCACGTAAAGCACCTGCTCAAGAAACTCAACTTGCGCTCGCGGGTTGAAGTAGCCGTTTGGGCCGTGGAAGAAGGTCTCCACAAGGGCTGAGTTAAATCAAGTCGCCGCTTGCGACCTTTTGATACTCTGGGCGGGTTGTCGTCCTGCCCGGAGTTGAACATGGCCTTTTCACTGCCTCCCATCGCGTCTTTGCACAGCCCATTACTGGAGCAATCCATCGCGGTTCTGAAAGAATACCTGCCCTCCCCGACGCCACTACTGGACACCATCGACCGCAACGTGCCCGTTAGCTTCAAACAACTGGTTGCCGAAGCCCCGCTAAACCGGCTGTTTGCAGAAGCGCTGGCTGAGGGCGAATTCGATGATTTTGAAGGCCGCACAATTCGGCTGGAAGTGAACGGTGGTCAACCAGGCATTACCATCGGTTTCTGGGCAGGCCGGCTTCGCGTTGTGGAAGGCCCAGGCGAAGCGACCATTCGGGGGTCCCTGGCAGCCTTCAAGACCTTGGCAGAGCGCCGGCAAGACCCGGACCAGCTGTTTTTCCAGCGGCGCCTGGTGATTGAGGGGGATACCGAGCTGGGGCTGGCTTTGAAGAATCTTCTGGATAGTCTGGAGTGGAACTTTTCGGTACGCCAGCTACTTAGTCACTCTCGTAGTTGCGCTTGAAATTTTCAAAAATCCAAGGAATTGGCAACTGAGACGTTAGAGCACCCCATCGTCCTGCCACTCCGGAAAGGTTTTCCAGTTGGTGACCCATTCCAGGAGGCGGTCCGGCTCTACAGGGGGAGACATCGCATAACCCTGGGCCTGCTGGCACCCCAGCGACAACAGAATCTGGCCCTGCCTGATCGTTTCAACACCCTCAGCAATGATCTGTTTTCCAAATACACCTGACAGCCCGACAATCCCCCGAAGTATTGATAGGTTCTCGTGACTTCCGTCAGCCCCGGAAACAAACTCGCGATCCACCTTGAGCGTGTCGACAGGGAGTCGTTTCAGATATGATAACGATGAATAGCCCGTACCAAAATCGTCGAGCGAGAAACGAACGCCAAGCTCCCGACACTCGTTGATGGTCTGGACAGCCCTGTCCAGCTCCCCCAGGGCAGCCGTCTCGAGGATTTCCAGATCCAGCCTGGCAGGGTCAATCTGCGGGAACTCTGAAAGGATGTGCTTAAGCCGTTCTGGAAAATCACCACTCTGAAGCTGGAAAGCCGAGACATTGACGCTGACATTCAACTCTACGCCCTGCTTGTCCCAGCGCTGCATTTGCTGAAGAGATTCCCGCAACACCCACTCGCCAACCTGAACGTTCAGGGCATGATGTTCTATGCCTGGCAGAAAATGAATCGGTGACAACAAGCCTTTCTGAGCGTGTTGCCAGCGGATAAGCGCCTCAACGCCCAGTACTTCACCGGTCCGAAGGTTCACCTTAGGCTGATAAAACAGCCGAAACTCTTCATGACTGAGGCCTCTTCGAATGTCATCCAGTAACAATTGGCGGGCGTGGTACTGGTTTTGTTCACCTGCATCCAGATACAACCACCCGCCACGCATTTCATGCTTCGCACGATAAAGCGTGTTATTTGCCTGTCGCAACAGGATGTCAGCATCCTGAACTGCCTGATCAGGAAATAGAACAACTCCAGCCGTAAAAGTAACAGACACTCCTGCCCCATCAAGCTCAAAAGGCTGGCGCGCCGTCAACCGAAGGGCCTCGAGTCGGGATTCCGTCTGGCTGGCATCAGGCAGCAGAAGCGCAAATTCATCACCGCCAGTCCGGGCCAGACAGGCATCAGCCGGTATGGCATCAAGCCAGCGCCGTGCCAACAGGCCAAGTAAACGGTCTGCGGCATCCTCCCCAAGGCACGCGTTCAGATCAATAAAATGATCGAGGTCGATGGACACCAAAGCTGCCGGGTTGTCTGCCCTCTCTGCTTCCGCCATGCAGTCGCGGATTCTTCGAATGATCCCGTTGCGATTCCAGAGGCCTGTCAGGGCATCGTTGTAGGCCAGGGTTTCAAGGTGCTGCTGATATTCGCTGGCCTGTTCTTCCAGAGCCTGACTCAAGCGTTCGTTCTGGATTCGCTGCAAATCGTCTTCGGCCCTGTGGCGCGCCATTTTTTCACGCATCAACTGAATGGTGCTTGAAGACAATTTGCCGTAAATCTCCAGAAGCGCATTAACCAGCACAGATACCGAACCGCTGAGTTCTGAGTCCACCCGGTCCCTGGCCTCATTTAACGCGTAGCCCTTTTCTACCATCTTGGCAGTGAGGGCCATGCGGCGATCAGACTCCAGAATATGAAACGCCAACCAACGAGTCAGAAAATCAAAAAGATTGGTCAGTATGTCTTCGTGGGGTTCGCCACTTTTACGCAATTCATGAATCTGAACAAAGAACATCTGGTGGGCATCGTGATGATTTCTGGCCATACCATCCTCACCCAGTGTCTTATTCCAGATCTTTTCCTCAAACTGGAAGTGAAACGCGGCATAGGAAAGCAACTCATCAAGAACGTGGTCCGCGGAAAGTTCAGAGCTATCCGATGCGAAGTGCCAGGCAAGACGATTAAGGATATTAACCAGCACCTTGTGCTGCTCATCGATTTCCTGAATGCCGGTTTCGAAATTACGATTCCAGGGGAAAATTTCGAAGGCATCCGAGGTATCTGGTGCTTTGATCACGAAGTACGCTCTCCCAAAACGGACACTGCCACTTTGAGCATAGCGCAATCACCAAAATGTGCTCTTGCTAATTGTCATAGAACCGGGAATATCAGAGCACGATTACCCAGGCATTCCATCCGCCCTGGCGGTCACAAGAAAACGCCCGTAAGCGATTGCGTAAAGCAGATAGGAAACCAACCAGAGCACAAAGGGCAGCACGACGCCCGCCAACAGGTAGTACTCCGGCCACCAGACCGGTACAAACGTTCGCAACAGTGCCGTTGCGACCAATGCTACTAGCGCAGGCCAGATCAGCCACGGCAGCGCCAGCGACCTTCCGGTATGGCGCAGCCCGGCAATACAGAACACAGCAAGAATTGCGGTACCCGCTGCACCGGCCGACAAGGCATGGCGGCCGGTGTAACCGGGCAAGGTGTCGATGAGTGCGGTGACACCCACCAGAACCAGCCCGACCACCATCCACAGATACGCCAGCGTCAGCAGCAACAGGTATAACCGGGTCATCGCCCTGCCCCACGGCCATTCACTCAGGCGGTCGGCCTGGGCTGCCGCGGCAGCGAGGGCAATCCAGCCGGTAACCACGTGACCGGGAGCCCAGAAATCCGCAATCACAAACAGAATCAACGCGGCCACCGCCAGATGCTCCCGGGCAGGTGTTAATCGACCAGGGCCTGAAAAGCCAATTTCCTTTCGTGCCTCCATGGCCACCACACGGACAATGCGGGTAGCCGTAAGGGCAATCAGTACCAGCAGCAGATTGACGGTGGTGTTAAGCACCGCCACCGGAGTGATCGTGCCAGTGACCTCCGGCCACAACCAGGCCGTATAGAAAAGCACCTGAACCAGCACATAGCCGATCAGTGCCATGCCGATACTCAGGTGTCGGCGGCCAGCCTCGGACAGCAAGGCCGGGGCCGCCCAGAGTATCAAAACAAGAGGCAAGGCAAGGTTCACAATGGCCACCAGCCAGCCCGGTATCAGGGCGGATAACCAGAACAGCAATCGCCCCGCCAGCCAGAGCAAAACCAGGGCTGCCAGCGACTTACCCGCGATGGGTGTCACACTGGCCCAGGACGGTATCGAGGTCAGCAGAAACCCTACCAGAGCTGCACTGACAAACCCGAACAACATTTCATGGCCATGCCAGGCCAGCGGAGGCAGCGCCATGGGCAAGGTGAATTGCTGCATCAGCGCACCAATCCAGGGCAGAAGCGCAATTGGTGCGTACAGGGCACCTAACAGGAAAAAGGGCCGGAAGCCGTAAGCCAGCCAGGGATGGTCAAACATGGTAGAAATCCGCATCCGGCAACTTGCCTCCAATGAACCCAGACGACAATTCAGACAGTGCCGAGAAAAAGTCCTCCAGAGCTGGCCGGGCTTCCTGCGCATTGACCATTTTCAGCGCGGTGCGGGCAATCGCTCCTTCATACACCTGACGGCTCAGGGGCGACCGATCCGCCCCCAACCTCGCCGCTGCCTCCGACTCACCGACTACCCAGTCAACCGCCCGGCCAATGGCCGCTTGCAGCGCTGCAACCTGCTCGGGTGCCTGCTCCAGCAACTCCCGCCGGCAGAGTACCCCTGCCTGGGGCAGCAGTGGCTCACCACCGGCCAGCCGCGCCCACTCCTGCTGAAGATCCAGCTCATTAGGTGACTGCCCGAACTGCATGCTCTGTAGCCGGGTTGCCGTGCGCATGGGTTCTGGCAACACCGCAGCGTCCAGGCGTTGCGCCACATACATCTGTACCGTCTCGAACGGGCTGGACTGATAGCTCACCCTGACGTCACGCCCCACTTCCAGGCCGGCCTTACCGAGCAAGTAGCGGAACACCAGATCCGGCATATCCCCGCGCCAGGGCACGCCCACATGCCTGCCAGCCAGATCTTCCATCTTCGCCAACGGGCCTTTCTGCTCGAGGCCCAGCATGCCCAGGGTGCCCCACACATTCACGTTCATCAGCACCACGGGTACGCCACGGTTATACAGGTTGGCGGCCACATTGGTTGGGGTCGCCGTCACCATCACTTCGGCCCGGGCCAGCCAGGCCCGCAACTGATCCGGGTCTTTCCAGTCCAGAAGTTCCCGTTCAGGGATCAGGTTATTCAGCTCCGGATCTTCCAGCGCCCGGGCCAGGATCACCTGGGGCAAGCCAAGAGGTGTAGCTGCAATCAGTTTGCCGGGTTTGGCTGCAAACGCCCTTTGTAGGGGAACGGCTGAAATCAAAGCCGAACAGGCCGCCAGTTTGAGCAGTTCACGACGATTCATGCCACCTCCGAATCCGGATGAAACAGAAAACTCTCGCTGACCACCGGTTGCCTCAGCAGGTGGCCAGCTTCTTCATACAGCCAGGCATGGCTGCGTTCCCGGTAAGGGGTGGTGACTGGATGTTCAAACACCACGGTACCGGGCGAGCCGGAAACGACAATAATTCGATGGGCCAGACGCAGGGCTTCAGTGAGATCGTGAGTCACCATCAAGGTTGCTATACCCTGATCGACCACAAGCCGTTCCACCAGATCCTGGGCTTCGCTGCGCAGCCCCACATCCAGGGCACTGAAAGGCTCATCCAACAGCAGGAAATCGGCGCCTACGGCCAGCGCCCGGGCCAGAGCCACCCGCTGTTGCATGCCACCGGACAACTCGTGGGGAAAATGCTCGTCATAATCTGAAAGCCCTACCTGATCGGCCAACTCTTTCGCCTGCGTCAGTCGATCTCGCCGAGGCACGCCCCGGGCTTTCAGGCCCAGGGCAATGTTGTCGAGCAGCCGCCGCCAGGGCAGCAACCGGGACTCCTGGAATACTGCCGCGGTGGTTGTAAAGTGATTTCTCACCTGTCCCGAAGTAGCCGCAAGCACCCCCGATGCCAGACGCAACAGGCTGGTTTTTCCGCAGCCGGACGGCCCCACCAGGCACACGGATTCACCTGGTGCCACCTGAAGATCCACGCCGGACACAATGGTGTTCGGGCCAAGATCCAGTGAAACCTTTTGCAGCGTCAGCATCGCAAACTCCTCAGCCCGGCATGGCAGGGCCTTTGACCTGCCGCCAGGGTTCCATTTTTTTCTGCAAGGGGCGCAGAAATCCGTGTTCGGCCACCAATAGCAACACCACGACCACCAAAATCCAGGCCATGGCACCGGCAGTGTCCAGGCTCACCCGGGCCATGGCCATGCCCGCCCCTACCCCATCTTCTGTGGCAAACAATTCCGCCATTACGGTGACTTTCCAGGCCACCCCCAGAGCGGTAATCAATGCCGGGAATACGTAGGAAACAATGTGGGGCAGATAGAAATCCCAAAGGCGCATGGCAAAGGGCACGCGGAACACATCGCCCATCTCCTGCAGGCGCTGGTCCAGGGTCCGGGCCCCGATCTGAGCACCGGCGAAAGCGACAGGAATGGTGGTGGCCACCACCGTGTAGATCGCTGCCAGGGAGCCGCTGCCGAACCACAACAGTGCCAGCACAATCCAGGCGATGGGCGGTATGCCCAGAAGTACCGTTGAAACCGGCTCCAGCGCTCGGCCAACCGTGTGGGACAACCCTGCAATAAGGCCCAGAGAGACACCAGCCAGCGCAGCAATGGCAAAGCCGGTCATGGCCCGCCAGGTGGTGGCCCAAACGGCCGTCCAGAGCTCACCGTTGTCGGCAAAGCCTACGATGGCCGATAGCGCATCCCGCGGGCCGGGGAGCAAAAAGCTACCGTATGACAAACTCCCCCACTCCCAGAGCGCCACGAATAATAAAACTCCGGTAAGGCTGCCACCCCAACCCAGACCACTGCGAATCAAACTACCCATACACTCACACCCTGCAATAACTGACATGAGTGTACCCGCACGAACACAAACTCCTGTTGATGAAAATCAAATACGAATCAGTTTCATTTGCAGTATATTGCGAACCATTCTCAACCGTAAGCAGTTATCGGAGAACTCCATGAATCGACGCCCCCATCCACTGGCTTTAGCCATCTTTGCCTTTTCCGCTTTACCCGCAGCACACGCTGCAACCGGCCATTCTTCAGAACTTAAGGAACTGGTCGTAACCGCCAAAGGCTACGAATCCGACACGCTGGAAACCGCGAGCGCAACAGAGCGTTTAACCACGGACCACACTGTCGCTTCAAAAACCGCCGGCGATCTCTTCCGTGGCAAACCCGGTCTGGCGGTCCAGGGCGATGGCGGCGCCTGGGGTGGTAACCCGGTTATTCGCGGCCTGAAAAAGGAGAGTGTGGTACTTCTGGTGGACGGTGTCCGCCTGAACTCTGCCCAGCCCCAGGGGGCCATTGCATCCCTGGCAGACATGAGCCTGCTGGAAACCGTCGAAGTGGTCAAAGGCCCGGCCTCGGTACTGCATGGCACCGGCGCCATGGGCGGCGCTATCAACCTGCGGACTCCAGAGGCGACTTTCTCAGAACAACCTGAAGCCCATGGTCGATTCTCCGGCAGCACTGGCACGGTGGACAGCAGTCTGGCCGGCGGCGCCCTGCTGGAGCTTTCCAGCAAGAACCACGGCCTTGTCATCGGTGCCGCCGCCAAAGATGTGGACGACTATGAAACACCCGACGGTGATGTTGAAAACAGCGGCTTCCGCTCGGAATCCTTTCTGGCGAAATACGCTTTCAGGTTAACCGACAACCAGAAACTGACCCTGAACCTGCAGAACCATGAAGACCGGAAAGTCTGGTATCCGGGGTCTGCCAAGCCCGGCCCGGGCGGCAACGGAACCCTGACGATCCATTCGCCCAAGCAGAAGCGCACACTTGCGGAGCTTGGCTACGAGGCCGGTATCGGTACCGGTACCCTGGAGACCAGCATTTATCGGCAGGAAGTGGACCGGCAAATCCGCGCCTGGTGGGATTTCAAGGAGCGCAACCAGGTGTGGAACGATGTCAGTTTCCGCACCGACGGTGTTAAAGCGCAGTACAGGTTGCCTGTGGGTGATAACCACCTGGTCACGGTTGGGGCCGAGGGCTGGGAAATGACCGGTGACCCTGAGCGTTTTACCTACAACCCGCCCATGTCAGATAACGCTGTTGCCAACTCACCCTTCCGGGATGGCGAAATCGAGAGTCGGGGCCTGTTCGTGCAGGATGACATCATGGCCGGCAACTGGAACATACAGCTCGGTGCACGCTATGACAAAGTGACAGGCGATGCACGGGTGGTGGGCAACGGACCGGCAGCCAGAACCGAGGGGTTAAAGAACACTTCCGAAACGCTGTCCTGGTCTGCCGGTGCCATCTACAACCTGAGCGACATGGTCAATCCTTACCTTAATATCGGTACCGCCTACCGTGCACCTGACATGCGCGAACGCTTTGAAGATGCCACCCGGGGTGACGGGTTCTTCCACCGTGGTAACCCTCAACTGGATCCGGAAAAATCCACCAGTGCGGAAGTTGGCCTGAAAGGTCGCGGCCGTCTGGGCCAATACCAGGTTGCAGCCTTCTACACCCGGATTGATGACTATATTGCAGGGCGTATCACAGGCCAGAACCACCCCCAGAATAACCTGCCCATCAAACAGACCGAGAACCTGGATGAAGTGGTCATCTACGGTGCCGAAGCCGGTTTCGTGATGCCACTGGAAGCCCTGAACACCACCGCCCCCGCCATCGACCTGGATGGCAGCCTGACCTGGCTGCGGGGTAAAAACAAACAGGACAACGAGCCGCTGTACCAGATGCCGGCACCGGAACTGACCCTGGGACTGGGCCAGCAAAACCGCCTCGGCTTTAACTGGCATGGGCAAGTGCGAGCGGTAGCCGAACAGGATCGGACTGCCGATGTCTTTTCCAACGGCACGGAAAACAGCACCCCCGGCTATGCAACTGTGGACGTTGAGCTGGGCTGGAACTTTGGCGCTACCGGCAGCCTCAGTGCACTGGAAGTCTCGGTTGAAGGCAACAACTTGCTGGACAAGCGTTATCGGGAGCACCTGACAGACGGCGGTATACTATCGCCGGGCCGGGGGCTGGTCGCTAAAGTCTCCGGCCGCTTCTGATTTCGATGAGCCGTGCCAGGGAAGGCAGCGGCTCAGATCATACCAAGCTCGAGGCGCGCTTCCTCATCCAGGCTGTCATAACTCCAGGGCGGATCGAACACGATATCCACCTGACACTCCTGTACATAAGGCACCTGCAAGGTCTTGCTCCTGACATCATCAGCGATAATGTCGCCCATGCCACACCCCGGCGAGGTCAGAGTCATAGTGACCTTCACCAACTGTTTTTCCTGGTTGATATCCAGGCCGTAGACAAGACCCAGACTGACGATATTGACGGGGATTTCCGGGTCATATACCTGGCGCAGGCTGTCCCGGCATTGATCTTCACTGATCAGGCCATCCTCCGGTGGTTCAAACATGATGATATCAGTTTGCAGGCCCAACTGACGGGCCACCTCCGGAGACAAACGGTAAAGGTTACCCTCGTAGTTCACTGTAAAACTGCCGCCAAGTGCCTGAGTAATGGTGACCTCTGCCCACTCCGGGATCGTAAAGTCCGTTCCGTAGGGAACGCGCAAGGCAGGACAATCCTGAGATACCGTGAAGGTTTTGGGTGGTTTTGCCGGCTTCTTGCTGTTCGGGGCCTTAATGGTCAGAGTCTGCAGCTTGCCTTCGCCATGCACACCAATTTCCATATCTTTGAGGTAAGGCACACTGGAGGCATCAAAGAACAGGGTCAGATCTTCAAAATCCCGACGGATATCATTGGCGGACTCCTCTCCCGGCGGGCAGAAGGCCAGGCACGCTTCTGCCTGAGAGGTACCGCCCTTATCCACATACACTCTGGCGGCCATACCCGGCACCTCCTGCTTTGCCAACACCGCATTCAGATAGTCGCGGGCAGCCGGTGTTACTTCAGCGTTGATCTCCACAGTTCACCACCTCCCGCTCTCTCTGTTTTTCCCGAAGATATTTCGCCCAGTTGGATTTGCATTCATCCCGAACCAGCTCCAGCCAGCTCAGGTGCTGCGCCCAGAGCTCTTCTTTTATGTGTTCCGGCTTACTGCACGTCATCACCATCTCCTCCCTCACACGACAAGAAAATGAGAATAATTCTTGACTATATGTAACATGTATTTTATATGTATTTTAAAGCAAGAGAGGAGGATGAGCAATGAACTATCAGGATATTCTTGGACGCTGCAGCGAAACCACTGTCAGCCAGCTGGCAAGCAGAAGCCCGGAAACACTCGACGTGTTCCGCCGATACGTGCCACATATCGACAAACACCGTCAGGCCACCGTGGAAATGGTCGCCTCCATTGCCAATGTTGAACCAGGGCAGTTATGCCAGGAGCTGTTTGACACAGTCATGGAGCAGACATCTATTGAAGAGCTGGATACTGACGTACTGCTGGAGCTGATACTGCGGGGGTACGATGCTGCTCACCTCGCAAAACTGCCCGAAATCCACCGGCTCGCCCGCAAGATTGAAGCGGTTCACAGAGCCAACCCGGACGTACCGAAAGGCATCACGCTGGCGGTCAAAAAGCTGGAGCGCCTGCTTCGAGATCATATCGAGAAGGAGAACACTCACGTACTGAACCAGATGGCGCATGACCAGCCCCCACGCCCGGAAACGCCCATCGCCCAAATGAACGAAGAACATTCAATCATCAAAAAACAACTGAAAAAGCTCCGCGACATGACCAGAAACTACCGGGCACCGGAGTCGGCATGTCGTTCATGGAGGCGCTTCTACCATGAACTGAAAGCTCTGGATTTCAGGCTTTCCGAACAAATCTACCTGGAGCGGGATGTACTGTTCCCGCGTTTTCAGTTCTGAACAGAGGGGACAGAATTATGGCCTTTAAACAACTGAAAAACCTGATCGAGTGGATAACCGAATACCACGAACTGCTCGAAAAACAGTATGAGATGCTGGCTGAAGTGCAGGAAGACGAACGTATGCAAATGGCGCTCAGTTTTCTTGCAAGTCGGGAGCATCGCCAGGCGGAAGCCATGGAGGACTTCCTGCAGGATACCGACGATGATTTGATGGACGCCTGGCTGGTTGACTCTCAGGATTTCGAAAGCCGCCGGATCCCGGACCGGATACCAGCCTGTACAGGGTGCCATGACATACAGGATGTTCTGAAGAACATCCTGGGTTCACACAAAACCCTGACGGAAATGTATGAACTGCGCGCCAAACTTGCCCAGAATAATCGTGAGGCGGAACTCTTCAGGGAGCTGGCAGCCAACCAACAGGCAGAAGCCCGCCTGCAATCCAGGGATATTGGGCGGCTGGAAATGTACTAACGACGCACCACCAACGCTTACGGTCCGCATGAAACCCCGGTCAAGCCGGGGTTTCGTTTTTCTGAAGATACTCCCGGTATACCTGGATGGAGGCCATCAGGCTTTCCCGATAAGCGGCACCGTATTGATTGCCACAGGAATCCGATTCCCGAATGGCAGACTCGTACTGGGCAATACCCTGATGAGCAAAGACCAATGCCGCTGCCCTACCATCACGGTTCTCAACAAAGGCCAGCCTTTGCCATTCCCGACTCTCCCGGGTATCCATCCGTTGCCTCCTGGGTTACTTCACCGCTTGATGCAGCATAGCTGGTGTGTGTTCGGCGTTAAACACTTCCGTGCAGCGCGAGAATGGCACAAGTTACACCTGCGTTTTCCCACCGTCTAATACTCCAAACACACTTTCCTCTGCTAACCTGACATTAAACTAATACAGGAAATGAATCATTTTCTGGAGAATAGCAAAATGTCTGCCTTTATCGCTCGTGTGTATCGCTACAACCCGGAACAGGATGACGCCCCTTACAACCAGGATATCCAGGTCGACGGTGAATTCCGCAATCGCATGGTGCTCGATGTCCTGGAACACCTGAAAACCCGAGATGTTACACTGGCCTTCCGTCGCTCCTGTCGGGAGGGCGTGTGTGGCTCAGACGGTCTAAACATCAACGGCCGTAACGGGCTCGGCTGTATCACACGGGTAGAGGATGTGCTTGGGAAGAGGGGTATTCTCCAAATCCGGCCGCTACCGGGCATGCCGGTTATCCGGGATCTGGTGGTGGATCAGTCTCTGTTCTTTAAACAGTATGCCCGGGTACAGCCCTGGCTCATCAATGACAAGCCGGAACCGGCCATTGAACGCCTCCAAAGCCCGGAAGACAGAGCAAAGCTGGATGGCCTTTACGAATGTATTCTCTGTGCCTGTTGCACCTCAGCCTGCCCTTCATGGTGGTGGAACCCGGAAAAGTACATCGGCCCCTCCGGTTTGCTTCAGGCTTATCGTTTTCTGGTGGATTCGCGGGATACGGCCACCAGAGAGCGGTTGGAGAAGCTGGAAGACCCCTTTAGTGTATTTCGTTGCCGAGGTATCGGTAACTGCACGGCCTACTGCCCCAAGGGATTGAACCCCATGAAAGCCATCGGCCGAATCAAGGCGATGCTGGTACGGGAACAGGTTTGAGCACCGCAAGCCAGGCAAAGTAACCAAACTGGCGGCCCCGCAGCGGGCCGCCGCGTTGATTATTTCCAGTAATCGTTGGCCGCTGCAACCGTCTGGAAGTGAACCGCGATCACTTCTGATGCATGCATCAGGGCCTCACCATCCTCTGAATATTTTGCCCGCTCCCGGAACAGAACCTCTTTACTGGACTG
The DNA here is from genome assembly GCF_048595985.1 of Marinobacter sp. GH_1. Classification (NCBI taxonomy): domain Bacteria; kingdom Pseudomonadati; phylum Pseudomonadota; class Gammaproteobacteria; order Pseudomonadales; family Marinobacteraceae; genus Marinobacter; species Marinobacter sp. GH_1. The sequence goes on from NZ_CP184460.1 coordinate 3,373,343, forward strand.
GGTGCTTTTTACTCCCATTCGGGACAGCTTGATGGCTAGCTCAAAACCCTCCTGTGGGGTATCCGTAATCAGGCTGGGCAACCAGACGTCAGCTTTCTCCTCTGCCTGAATCACCATCGGTATGAGCATGGCCAGTGCGGCCAATACGGCGGCTAGCTGTTTTTTTGTTTTCATCATCAGAATCTCCTTGCATCTCATCAGTCAAAACCCTCTAAAGGGAAGCACCTCCATTAATGGACCATAATACAATTATTTTCAATGAATCTTTAAGATCATGGCGTTGCTACTAAAGATGCAGATTCGGCAGCGCCACACTGCCACCGTGGTTTATTCACGGCTTCATGGTACTGCTGATGATTGCCGGCCCGGGCGGCCTCAATGCTGGCGTTCAGAGCGAGTAGCGAAGTCTGGTCAGACACACCGTCAATAACATCCACCAGCGAAGTTATGCTTCCGGTTTCTGTTTCCAGCGCCTCCATCTGCCCGGCAGAACTCACTACTCTCTGGCGCGCTCCATCCAGACGCTGTACTAGCGTTGCCATGCCGTCGCGCACCTGGCCGGATTCATCCCGGGTTTTCAGGGCTTCACTGCGCCGGGAGCCGAGCAAATCCGACAACTCGCTGAAGGATCCTTTGAGTTCGCTCAGTGAGGAACTAAATTGACCAAGGCCTGCCATCAATCGGTGACCAAGCTCAAGTTCTGAGCGGGTCTTTACCAGCGCACTGCGCTCTTCTTCCAGTTCCACTTCCAGCCTGCGATTCTGCTCATCTCGCTCAGCATATGCCTTGTTCAATGCCGACAGCTCCGCTTCAAGCGCTTCCACACGCTTTGTGGACGGCCAAAAACCCATAATCTTACTCCAGCCCATTAATAATGATTCATATTCTATACATGTTTAAGATCGTGACAGTAAGGGTTTGTAACAACTGGCCCAACCCAAAGCGGATAGCGGATGGCTTCAGAGCGTTTCGTTCAGGATATAACCCCGCAGCGCCACCGCGTTGTTGTGCTCGGTGTCTTTGGCAGCAAACACCAGCGTTATGCGTTTGTGCTCATCAAGGATCTTCCAGAGTGTTTCCAGGTCCTCTGCGGCATCGTCGGACTGAAGCTCTTTCAGGTAGCTGTCGCAGAACTCCGGCCATTTGTCCGGATCATGGCCGAACCACTTACGCAATTCAGTAGACGGAGCAAGCCCTTTCAGCCAGTGGGCGATGTCGGCATCTTCCTTGGCAACGCCCCGGGGCCAGATGCGGTCTACCAGTATACGCGGGCCGTCTGAGCGGGCGGCGGTGTCGTAGGCTCGTTTGAGTCGGATATATATTAACGCTCTCCGATTGAACAAGTCTGCTCCCAGACTACTCCCGCATGTCGAGGGTTTCAAAAAGCGGAGTGAGTTTGTTACGGACGTTTTGCTTGTTTTCCATGCTCAGATACCCGGCCCCGATGGTGCCATTCAGCATCTGATCACTTCGGGCGATCTGCACCGCAAACCGGCGCACGCCCTGATCTGACAACTGCTCCCCCACGGTAATCACCTGCTCCGGTGACTGCAGGGCGCCATGCCAAGTCATCCGGCATTCAAAGTCCACGCCGGCCTTTTGCAGTGCGGAGATAGCCGCCCAGCTTTCCTGCCCGGCATGGCGGTTGGTGGTGATGATTTCATAGTCTGAAGGCAGCGCTTTGATGTCCAGGCCCACCCAGTCCAGCCAGGGCAACAGAGGTTCCAGCAGTTTCAGATGCGGGGCGCCGGTGTGCAGGCCGTTACGAAAACCCAGCTCGCGGGTTTGTTGCAGGGCGGGCAACAGCGCTTTCTGGATGGTGGGTTCGCCACCGCTGAATACCACGGCATCCAGTAAACCCTGCCGGCTTTTCAGGTGCTGGTGAGCTTTTTCCCAGGTTATTTTTTCGTCACCGGCTTCCAGTGGTATGAGATGAGGGTTATGGCAGTAATGGCAACGCCAGGGACAACCCTGCAGGAACAGGGTTGCCGCCAGGTGTTGCGGATAATCAACGGTGGAAAAGGCGGCCATGCCTCCAATCACCAGGTTATCCGCCGTCATTTCAACGCTCCCGGAAGTGGGTGCGTTCGCGATGCTCGGATTGCTTGCCTTTGTTAAAGGCTGAGACCGGGCGGTGGTAGCCCATTACCCGAGTCCACACTTCGCAGCGCTGGCGCTGGCTGTCACCGGGAAGTTTCTGGTTATCCATGCTGAACTCCTTCTTTGCTTTTTGGGGAAGTGCCGGCCGTTGCCAGCTGTGATAGCTGCCCGGCGAGCAACAGTTCGTCGCATTTCGGGCAGAATTCGTGTTCTCCGTTCAGATACCCGTGCACCGGGCAAATGGAGAAGGTGGGTGTGACCGTAATGTATGGCAGCCGGTAATTCTCCAGCACCGTTTTCACAAACCGGCCGCAGGTGGCGGCATCGCTGATGCGTTCACGCATATACAGGTGCAGCACCGTGCCGCCGGTGTAGCGGGTTTGCAGCTCATCCTGAAGATCCAGGGCTTCAAACGGGTCGTCGGTGTAGCCCACCGGAAGCTGGCTGGAATTGGTGTAATAGGGGGCATCCGGTGTACCTGCTTGCAGGATATCGGCAAACCGCTTCTGGTCTTCCTTGGCGAACCGATAGGTGGTGCCTTCGGCTGGGGTTGCTTCCAGATTATAGAGATGGCCGGTTTCTTCCTGGTATTGCTTCATCCGCTCCCGCACATGATCCAGTAGCTCCAGCGCAAAGGCCCGGCCCTTCTCGGTGCTGATATCTTCCTGATCACTGGTACAGTTGCGAATCATCTCGTTCAGGCCATTCACACCAATGGTGGAGAAATGGTTTCTCAGGGTACCCAGATAGCGTTTGGTATAGGGGAACAAGCCTTCCACCATCAGCCGGCCGATCTCCTGGCGCTTGGTCTCCAGGCTGTCCCGGGCCAGATCCATCAGCTCGTCCAGCCGGGCAAACAGTGCCGGCTTGTCACCTTTATAGAGGTAGCCCAGCCGGGCACAATTAACAGTGACCACCCCTAGGGAGCCGGTCTGTTCTGCTGAGCCGAACAGGCCATTGCCCCGCTTGAGCAGTTCCCGCAGGTCCAGCTGCAGACGGCAGCACATGGAGCGCACCATGTTGGGTTCCAGGTCCGAGTTGAGGAAATTCTGGAAGTACGGCAGGCCATAGCGGGCAGTCATCTCGAACAATCGCAGGGCGTTGTCCGATTCCCAGTTAAAATCCCGGGTGATGTTGTAGGTGGGAATCGGGAAGGTAAATACCCGGCCCTTGCTGTCACCTGCAGTCATTACCTCGATGTAGGCCTGGTTGATCAGGTCCATCTCGGCCTGCAGGTCGCCATAGCTGAACGGCATTTCCTCACCGGCGATAACCGGTATCTGTTCACGCAGGTCGTCCGGGCATACCCAGTCGAAGGTGATATTGGTGAACGGAGTCTGAGTGCCCCAGCGGGATGGCACGTTCAGGTTGTAGACAAATTCCTGGATACACTGGCGCACGGTGGCGTAATCCAGATTGTCCTTGCGGATAAACGGTGCCAGGTAGGTGTCGAAGGAGCTGAAGGCCTGGGCCCCAGCCCATTCGTTCTGCAGAGTACCGAGAAAGTTGACCATCTGGCCGATGGCACTTGAGAGGTGCTTTGGCGGGCCCGCCTCCACCTTGCCCGGCACGCCGTTCAGGCCCTCGTGCAGCAGCGTGCGCAAAGACCAGCCGGCACAGTAGCCGCTGAGCATGTCCAGGTCGTGGATGTGGAGGTCGGCTTCCCGGTGGGCCTGGCCAATTTCCGGGGTATACACCTCGTTCAGCCAGTAGTTGGCAATCACCTTGCCGGCAGTATTCAGAATCAGGCCACCGAGGGAGTAGCCCTGGTTGGCGTTGGCGTTCACCCGCCAGTCGCTGCGGTGCAGGTATTCACCAACAGTAGCGGAAATATCCAGCAAGGCCGGATCAACAGGGTGCGAGGTGGTGTGGGCAGACATCAGGTTCCTCCTGGAAGCGCGTCAGGTTGTCGCAATAGCTGCAGCAACGTTCGCGAATACAGGAGGCCAGGCGCGGGCGAGTGCCCGAGACATGATCAGCTGTTCACCCTGAGTCGCGAAGGTGCAGTGCTTGTGGTCCTGGCAGGTCTTCGGACTCAGGGGCGTGAGCCTTCCGGCTCTGCCTTACGTGGCGACTTCCCGGCTTGCGCCAGTGTCATCATGCCACGTTCGTTCCCCAATACCGCTGCGCGTCAGTTCCGGACTCTCACCGGATTCCTTGCCACAAACACAACATGTTGTGGCTTACCAAGACGAGAACACTATATACGCCGACAAATCTGGATTCAAGGAAATCCTGCAGGCTCTTGTCACTTTCACAGAATGGATTAAAAAGAGGGAGGCGGCACTCGGTAACCGCTTGGCGCCACGCCCTGCCATCGTTTGAATGCCTGGGAAAACGTAGAGGTATCACTGAACCCCAGCCGGATTGCAATGTCACTGATGGTCAGATCACTCTGCTGCAACAGCCGGCAGGCCTCAGCATTGCGGTACTGCTCTAACAGCTCCCGGAACGAGGCACCCTCCTGCTGCAAATGGCGCTTGAGGCTACGCTCACTCATAGCGAGATGTCGCGCCACTTCCGCCAGCACCGGCTTCTGCCAACGCCGGTCACGGAGAAACTGCTCAACCGCTGCTTTCACTCCGGCGTTAATCCGCCGATGCTGCATCAGTTGCCGGCACTGCTGCTCACACATGGCTGCCGTCACCGCATTGGCCTGGGGCAGACTGAGGCCCAGCAGGGACTTCGGGAACGCGGCTTCATTGCGGCTGGCACCATAATGAACCGGGCAGTTCAGGATCTGGGCAAAGGAGTCTCCCGGCATCTGGCTGCAAGCAAGCACCAGCCGCTCAATGTGGAAATCTTCGCCCACCAGCTCCCGAACCAGCAAGGCCGCGGCCACCATGTCCCGGGCCAGCACAAACTGGCTGATCTCCGGTTCCAGCGGTGCTGGCGTGAAACACAAAAACCCCTTACCGCCTTCTTCCCGGTAGCTGATACCACTGAACGCATAGGTCAGCGGCAGATAGTTCAGGGCCAGTGACAATGCCTGTGCTGCCGTGTTGCAGCACACCAGACCATAGCCCCACAAACCATAGGCAGAAAAGTGATAGCGATTGCCAAGAGCCGCCGCATGGCTTTGCGCATCCGGCACCTGAGCCAGAATGTTCGCGACCAGACGCAGCTCCTGGCGAGCCAGAATGTCGGTATTGGGATCGTTGAGGTCACCCTCGGCCAGCCCAGTTCCTGCCAGTAGCCGTGTCACACTGGCGCCCTGCGCCTGAAAGTAATCCACCATCAGCCGGGCACTGGTTATTCCGCGCCGATATTCATCGAAGTAGCTCATGGTATCGCTCCAGTCCGCAGGCATTTGGCCCGAAAACTAAAATTATTGACCCAGCCCCGCATTTGTTCCAGTCCGGAGTCAACGTAGTCTGAACCAAACCACAAAAACAATGATTACAGGTGCATAAAATGAGTCAAACCGCTGAAGACAGCGCAGACCTGGATCTATTTCTGGACGAAGCCAGGCGCTTTGTTCACAACCGCCTTCAGCCGGCGGTGTCACGTCACGAAACCCTGATTTCACCGCCACTACTGGCCGATATTACCCGCGAGGCCGCGAACCTCGGCCTGTTGCCCATGCCGGGGCAGGAAGCCGGCTATGGTCTTTGGGAGCAACCGGAGCAGGCTGCCAACACGGTCTTCAGCCTGGCTTTTCTGAAACTGACGGCCAGCATCAATGCCGGCGTCGCCTTCAGCTGGCACCGCTATGCACTCGCCGTCGCCGTTGCCCGTCACGCCAGCTTGAGCATCAGCAGCGAGCCCCTGGCCATCTCTCTGCAGCCAGGCGGTCATTATGGTTTGGCCCGGGGTGCCCTCGCCCGCTGGATTGCCAGTCAGCCCGGCGACGATGACCGGCATCTGCTGGCCGACTGGCTCGACTGGCGAAATCACCGTTGCTTGCTGCTGGCACCCGAAACCTGGACACAAGTGATCTTGCCCGTCTGGGAGAATGACACTGTGAACTGGCAGCTCTGCACCCGCGACCAGTTAATCTGCAAGGCGGCCGCACCCCAACACGGCCTGAACGAACTCGCCCTGTTTCCGATAAATGTTGGCGCAAAAGACAGCCTGACCGTTCCCTCCCCGGCCAACGAATACCCGGCTATCCTTGCAGCTGATGCCCTGGCACTGGCCAGCATAGCCAGCGGCATCAACCAGCATGGCTCTGCCCTGGCCCAGGATTACGCCAGCATTCGCCGCCAGGGCGGCACCATCATCCGCCAGCACCCGGCAGTTCAGCAGATGCTGTCGGATATAGCCCAGGCCCAGTGGCAGACAGACACACTGCTGCAGTCCCAGACCGACCCGGTCACTCAGCTGCACCTTGCCCAGGCCCTGATGATTCGACAACAGGCCCATATTCATTTAACCCACAGCGCCAATCAGGTGATGCAGGTGCATGGCGGCATTGGCTACATGCAGGATTGCGGCCCGGAAAAGTTGCTGAGAGACCAGAACACCCTGCGCATGATTGCCGGGGGCATCCGGGATATTCCACTGTTCATCAACGCCTGGCAGGAGACGTTACTGTGAGTACCCATCACCTTGTTGGCCACCTGCCGTCGGACCATGCCCTCGCCCCACACTGGCAGTTCGGCAAAATGCCAGCCATGGCCCGGGCCCTGGCTGACTATCGTCAGGACGACTTATGGGAAACCGATACCCGCAACCTGCCGGCCCCGCTGGCCAGGCTGCGACGCAGGGCCCGGGCTTTTGCCGAAACCCATATCGCCCCCCTCGCTCGGGAACTGGACCTTGCCCTCCACCTGCCGCCGGGAGAGTGTTCAGAAAAGGCCCGCGACCTTCTGAGCCTGGCCGGCCGGGAAGGCTGGTTGAGTTATTTCCTGCCTGCACCCATGGGCAGTATGGACTGGCGGCAGGGCCGGTTTCCGCCTGTCTGGCAGAGCGCCCTGGTGGTTGAGGAATTCAGCCGTGCCTGCGGCGGCCTGATGCTGCTGCTTTCTGCCCATCACCTTGGGTGCATGCCGCTGTTGTTGTCCGGCGACCTCAGCCTGATCCGCCGGCTCATGCTGCCGGTCTACCGCCAGTGCAAACAGGGTGACACCCACCTGATGGCTTTTGCCATCACCGAACCGGGCGCGGGCTCAGATGCTGAAGAGGGCCATGGAGCTGAACATTACCGCCCCGGGGTTGTTGCCCAACGGCAACCAGGCGGCTGGGTGTTGAATGGTCGCAAGTGTTACATCAGTGGCGGTGATCTGGCCCGCAGCCTGACCGTGTTCGCCGCACTGGAGGGCGAGGGCATGGAGTCCTGGACCTGCTTCTACGTATCGGCGGACTTACCCGGTTTCAAGGTGGCTCGCACCGAACTGAAAATGGGCATGCGCGCGTCCGGAGCAGCCGAGCTGGAATTCAACAATGTTTTCGTGCCCGACCAGAATGTCGTCGGCGGTTTGCGTAAAGGGTGGGCTCTGAACCGGGCCACCCTGAATGCCTCGCGCATACCGGTGGCCGCCATGGGTGTCGGTTTTGCCCGAGCCGCCACCGAAAAAGCCATCGCCTTTGCACGGGACTATCAACTCGGCGGCAAAGCGCTGATTCACTACCAGGATGTTCAGCAGACTCTGGCCACCATGGCGGCAGAAACCCGGGCCATCCGCAGTCTGGTCCATACCGAGGCCAGCCACGCCTGGCAGCCCCGGCAACTGACGGCCTCGATCTGTAAGTTCCATGCCACTGACCGGGCCCAGAAAGTCGTGGAAATGGCGATGGATCTGATGGCCGATCATGGCCCCGTTTACGAATCCGGTATCGAAAAAATCTTCCGGGACGTAAGACTGACCCGGATTTTTGAAGGCACCAACCAGATCAACCGGCAGGCTGTCATCGAAGACTGGCAGCCCTCGCTGCTCCCCCTTAACAACCCGAACTGGCAAACTGCAGGAGTTTAACCATGAGCAAGTGGCAACAAGACCCGTTCTTTCAGTACCCGCTGACCCCCTTCGAAACCAGCGAAGGCAAGGTTGACCTGCCTATCCTTTACTACGACAACTCCAATTTTCTTGGCATGTGGGAAGTGGATTACGCCAAAGCCGAGGCCCTGCTCGAAGGCCAACCGGTCAAACCTGTGCGGTTCCCCGGCAACAAGGCCGTAGTGGCCATCGCTTTCTATGAATACCGGGAAACCGCCGTTGCCAGATACAACGAAACCGGTATTGCCCTGGTCACTGTGCCAGAGAATCTCGAAATGCCCGCACATCCATGGCTCTCGCTATATCAATCCATGGATTCCCGCACCGAGGGCCTCACCATCATCGATTTGCCGGTAACCACAAAGCTGGCCCGTGCGGCTGGCCGTGATATCTGGGGATTTCCGAAATTCGTGACACCCATCGACTTCACACTCACGTCAAAGAACTTCAAAGGCATTGTCCATGACCCGGACAGCGAGGACACCATACTCACCCTCAGCGGCAACCCCGGACCCGGAATGCCGGGGCCCCAACTGGATCTGGTGCTTTACTCATGGCATAACAGCGAACTGTTACGCACCCAGGTGATCACCCGTGGCGGTGGCAAGGCATGCCTGCCGGGCAGTGTTCGCGCCCGGGTGGGCAGCAGCCAGCACCCGATGACCGAACGGCTCCGGTCCCTGGGCATTGATAACCTGAAGCCCCGGGTTGTTTTCCACAGCCACAAGCTTCAGCTGCGACTGTATGCCGGTGCGGCGATCCATCACTCATAAAAAGCAGAGACACAGCATGACGAAAACCCGGGTAGCTGCCCTACAGATGCAAGGGCGATTGGGTGACCTTAACTACAACCTGGATCATATCCGGGAGCTACTGGATGAAGCGGTTCACCAGAAGGCCCGGGTTGTTGCCGTACCAGAGTTTTTTACCACCCCGATTGTTGAAAACCCGAGACTCTGGGCCGCCAGCCTGCCGACCGAAAACCCGGCGCTGGATTTACTCCGAGAATACGCCACCGACCATAACCTGCTGGTGGGCGGGTCCTATTTGGAGCACCGGGGCACGGGCAAGTCTGCCGATGTCTACAATTGCTACACTCTGGTGCAGCCTGATGGCACCGTCAGCCGGCATGACAAAGACCTGCCCACCATGATCGAAAATGCCTACTACACCGGTGGCAGTGATCATGGCCTGCACGACACAGCATTTGGGCTGGTCGGCACTGCCGTATGCTGGGAAACCATTCGCACCGGCACCGTGCATCGGCTCAAAGGCAAAATCGACTTCGCCATGACCGGCAGCCACTGGTGGTCGCCGCCATTCAACTGGCCAGTTCTGAGGGGTTTTATGGACACCATGGCCAGCATGAATGCCGACTACATGGCAGCGGCACCGGGTCAGTTTGCGCGCATGCTGGGCGTTGCCAACATTCACGCGGCACACTGCGGCCCGCTGGAAGGCACCATCCCGATGGCACCTTTCGGCCTGCCCTCTCCCCGATATCAGGGAGAACTGATGGGAGAGGCGCAGATTATCGACCATACAGGCAACCGGCTGGCCCGCCGCCACCGCCAAGAAGGCCCCGGGGTCATTACCGCCGACCTGGAGTTGACGCCCGGAGAGCCCTCACTGGAAACGCCCGAGCGCTTCTGGATTCCAGAGCTCGCCTGGCACTTCCGGTTCTTCTGGCAGCAGCAGAACTGGTGTGGGCGTAGTCTGTATCAGAAAGCTCGGAAGCAAGGCTGGCTCCAGCACCAGTAAGCGCAGCCCTCAACGCATATCAAAAAACTCCCGGTGCATCCGTTTCGCCGGCATACCCCATTTCCGGAACTGGCTGAACAGGGTCTTGGCCAGACCTACCGGACCGCAGAACCAAAGGCTGGCCTGCTGCCAGTCGGGCACGGCATCCCGGATTTCCTCCGGCGTCAGTCGGCCTTCGGTGCGACTGCATCGAATGACCAGGTTAACGCCCGCGGCTTCGGCATCCGCCCGCAACTTGGCCAGGGCCTCTTCGCTGACATCCGCGGTGGGGTGGAACAGGTAAACAGCGCGGTTGTCAGGACAACCCGCCAGGCGTCCCATCCGGGCAATAAACGGCGTAATACCAATACCCGCCCCCACCCAGATCTGGGTGCGGCAATCATCTTCAAAATCAAAGCCGCCATAGGGGCCCTCCAATGCAATGGGCATGCCCTCACAGATCCGGCGGCTGGCCCGGCGGGTGTGATCTCCCAGTTCCTTGACCACAAATTTCAGGCACCGGGTTTCCGGATTCCAGTCTGATGCAATGGTGTAAGGGTGCGGGCCTTCCGCCGCATCCGAGGTGATAAAGGCAAACTGCCCGGGGTTGTGACCGGACCAGCCCTGTGCAACCTTTACCAGAAATTCGAAGACTTTCAGGTCAGGATAGTGGGCCACGGAAACCACCTCACCAGATACCTTTCGGGCTTTACCCGGCCAGCCGGCCAGCAGCAAGACTGCTGCCACGCTGCCAGCCACAACAGCGACCTGAGTCAGCCAGCCAATGGGCGCTGCCCAGTAATCAAACTCCATCAGGATAAAGCTGTGCCAGGCCAGGGGCAGGAACACCACCGCCAGCAGCTTGTGGGTTTTACGGAACAGGTGGTAGGGAAAAGCCTTCACCAGCGCCAGCACAATCAGCACGGCAGCCGCATAGAAGGCCCATTCGCCCAAAGTTTCTGCCAGCCCCCGCTGGCCGCGGAACCAGGCTTCAAGGCCGGTGAGTTGCTGCCCGGCCCCTTTGCCGGCCGGCTTCTCCAGCCAGCCCCAGCCCACCATCCACTTGGTGCCCTGCGCCCACCACCAATGCAGCGTGGCCAGCACCAGCGAACCAATGCCCAGCCATTTGTGCAGCCGGTACACCTTGTCCAGGCCACCAACCCAACGTTCCAGGACCCGCAGCCGCAACGCCAGCACCAGGGCCGCCGCCATCATGACCACCGCCAGGATGCCGGAATACTGCACAAACACCGACCGGAACGGGAAGTAAGCAAACGGGCTCACCCAAAGGCTATCGGCTGCGAACCAGACAGCACTGACGACTGCAACCAGCCCCCAGAAAAACAACGGAATACGCGACATGACAATTTCCTCTGCGTCGCCATCAACAAATAGCAAACTACGCTTACCACCGGTCGTAATGCTTGAGGTAAATCAAACCGGGTGACCTTTACACGGCTTTTACCTACACCCTGAACCACGGCTTGTTCACCTTGCTTCTTGCGTAATCGGCAATCACCTACCAGAATAAAGCAATTGATTACTTTCTTTCAGGGAAGCTCCAATGGCAACCACAAAAGCGCCCGATAAACGTACCTACCAAAGCACCGAACTGCGCCAGTCCGCCACTATCGAAGCGGTTGTTCAGCTGTGTGCCGAGCAGGACCCGGCCACCCTGACCACCGCCCGGATTGCCGATGAAGTGGGGCTGTCACAGGGGGCGCTGTTCAAGCATTTCCCGAACAAGAACCGGTTGTGGGAATCCGTGGCAGGCTGGGTCTCGGAGCAACTGACCAGCCAGGTGTTCCGGGAGGCGGACCGGCACGAGCAGGCTGACCAGGCCCTGGAAGCCATGTTCCTTGCCCATGTGGGGTTTATCGCCCGGCACCCGGGCATTCCCCGCCTGATGCTGGGTGAGCTGCAAAAACCCGGCAATGGCCCTGCCAAAACCATCGTCCGTCAGACCCTTGCCCGCTACCGTAAAAAGGTGGTCGGCTTACTGCAGCTCGGCATCGAACAGGGGTGCATAGCCGCCGGTATCGATACCGAAGCGGCGGCGGTGTTGTATCTGGGTGCCATTCAGGGGTTGGTGGTTCAGGGCATGGTCAGCGGCGAAATGGCTACCCTTGAACAGACCGCCCCCCGAATCTTCAAACTTTACAGCGCCAGTTTTCAGGAGATGAGCAATGACCCGGAAAAATAAACTGACCCTGGCGCTGGCCCTGATTGCCGGCATTGCCTTTGTGGTAATCATGGTAAAGCTGAAGCAGCCCCCGGAAAGGGTCGAGGCACAGGCAGCCGCAACGCCGGTGCGGATTATGGAAATCACTCCTCGCGAGTTCCGTACCGAAGCCCGCGGCTATGGCCAGGTGCTGCCGGCCCGAAGCTGGAATGCGGTGGCCAACGTGGGTGGCCGGGTTATCTGGAAACACCCGGAGCTGGAAAGCGGCAATCTGATCCCGGAGGGCACGCGGCTGCTTGAGATCGACCCGACCCGCTATGAACTGGCCGAAGCCTCCGCCAGGGCGGACCTGGCCGGCATTGAAGCGGAGCTGCGACAACTGGACCAGGAAGAGCGCAATACCGGCGAGTTACTCAAGCTGGAAGAACGCCGGTTAACACTGGCCCGGCGGGAGCTGGACCGGGCTGAAACCCTGGTGGCGCGGGATGCCCTGTCGCAAACCCGGTACGACGAGCAGCAAAGAGCCACCTTGCAACAGCAGCAGGCAGTCCAGACCCTGCGCAACCAGCTGAACCTGGTTCCGGTCCGGCGTGACACCCTGCAAGCTCGCAAGGCCCGAGCGGAATCTGCCCTGGCCAGTGCCCGGGAAGACCTGGACGACACCCGCTTTGAAGCGCCCTGGGATCTGCGGGTACACCAGGCCGACATCGACACCGGCCAGCATGTCAGCCCCGGGCAGACGCTGTTCATTGCCGACGATATCACCCGCGCCGAAGCCACTGTGCAGCTGGAAGTGGCGGAACTGCGCCGGGTGCTGTCGCAGCTGTCCGGGGGCAGCCTGCCGAAAACTGGTTCCACCAACCACTTCACCGACTTTCATGATCAATTACCCCTGGACGAACTCGATATCCGGGTAACCCCCACCAACGTGCCGGATGCCCACTGGCCGGGCAAACTCACCCGGGTCACCAGCAGCCTGGACCAGGCCACCCGCACAGTTCAGGCCGTTATTTCTGTAGACGAACCCTACCGAAACGCCAATCCGCCAGCACGCCCGCCCCTGGTCCGCAACATGTTTGTGCAGGCAAGCATTACCGCGCAGACTCCGGAGCCTGTCATCGTCATCCCGGCCAGCGCGGTGCATCAGGGCGTGGTGTACCTTGCCGACGAGGACAACCGCCTGCAGCGCCAGCCAGTGTCTGTCGCCTGGCAACAAGGTGAAGATGTCATTATCGATGACGGACTGGCACCGGGAGACCGGCTGGTTCTGGATGACCTGGTTCCGGCCATCGACGGCACCCTACTGACCCCGGGAGATCAGCCATGATCCGCTGGTTCGCGGGACACCCGACCGCCGGTAACCTGCTGCTGATCCTGATTCTGGCAGTAGGCCTGTTCGCTGCACCCAACCTGAACCGGGAAACCTTCCCCGACTACCTGCCGCCGGAAGTCAGCATCACCATGGAATACCGGGGGGCCACCGCAGCGGATGTGGAAGAAGCCATCTGTCAGCGACTGGGTGAAGCGCTGCAACGGGTGGATTACATGAAGGAGGTTTCCTGCACCGCCCGGGACAACCAGGCCCAGACCATCGCCAGCATGGCACCACAGGGTGATATGGGCCGGTTTCTGGATGATATCCGCACCGAAATCGAAGCCCTGACCGACCTGCCCGAAGAAGCAGAAAACCCCATAATCCGTGAGTTGTACCGCACCAGCCTTGTAGCCGCCATCGCGGTATACGGGCCCATGAGCTTTTCTCACCTGGAAGCCTACACCAGTCAACTGGAGGACCGCCTGTTCGCCATGGACGGGGTGGCCGATGTGATTCCCGTGGGCCTGTCCCAGCGCCAGTGGCACATTGAAGTATCCCGGGACCTGCTGCGCCAGTATGGCCTCGGTGTGCGGGATATTGCCCGGGCCATCAACAGCCAGAACCTGGACATGCCCCTGGGCACCATCGAGACCGACAGCCAGGACATCCAGCTGCGGTTTGTGGATGAACGCCGTTCCCTGCATGCCCTGGCCGAACTGCCAGTGATCGGCGGAGCAGCCGGCGCTGTGCTGACGCTAGGCGACATTGCCACCATCACCGAGGCCCACGAACGGGAAGAGGAACGGGTGGATTTCAACGGCCAACGCGCCATCATCCTGGAGATCCACAAAAACCGCCACGACGATGCCCTGCGGGTGATGGATTCCCTGGAAGCTTTTATCGACGAGGAAAAGGCCAGCCATGGCGGCAATGTTGAGCTGAAAATCACCCAGAACATGACCTCAATCGTCGAAGACCGCCTGCAAATGCTGGTGGGCAACGGCATCACCGGTTTGCTGCTGGTAGGCCTGGTGATGGCCCTGTTCTTCCGCCCCCGCCTTGCCTTCTGGGCCCTGTTCGGGCTTCCGACTGCGTTTGCCGGTGCCTTTGTGGTGATGGTTCTCACCGGCCTGTCCCTGAACATGATCACCCTGGTGGCCCTGCTCATGGCCATCGGTATTGTGATGGACGATTCGGTAGTGATCACCGACAACATTGCCCAGTGGCACGCCGACGGCAACAGCCCGCTGGAAGCGGCTGCCAAAGGAACCCGGGAGATTCTGCCCGGGGTGTTGTCCTCCTTCCTGACCACGGTGTCCGTGTTTATCCCGCTGGCGTTTCTGGCCGGAGAACTGGGCGCAGTGCTGGAGGTGCTGCCGGTGGTGCTGATTGCGGCACTGGCCGCCTCACTGATCGAAGCCTTCTGGATATTGCCTCACCACCTGAAAAGCGGCCTTGGCAAAAAGCGCGAGAAAGCGCCTTCCCGCTTTCGCTCCGCCTTCGACAACGGCTTTGAAAAAACCCGGGAGAAAGTGGGGCAACTGGCCGACGGGGCTATCCGTTTCCGTTACGGCGTGCTGGCAGGCATGCTGCTGATACTTCTTGGCTCCGTGGGGCTGATAGCCGGCGGTCATGTGCGCATGGAAGCCATGCCGGAAATCGACGGCGACGTGCTGGAAGCCCGGGTGCTGATGCCCCAGGGCACGCCACTGCACCAGACCCAAGCCATTACCGAGCGCATCACCTCGGCCATGCTCCGGCTCAATGAGGAATACACACCAGACCAGCCCGACCAGCAACCCCTTGTGCAGAACATCCAGACCCGCTTCAACCAGCACGCAGGAGCGGGCGAAAAAGGTGCCCATGTGGCCACCGTGATGGCTGATTTGCTAACAGCAGAGCTGCGCACTGTAGATCTCGCCGCCCTTACCGACCGCTGGTATCAGGAAATCGGTGAGATTCCGGGGCTGATTGCCCTGAATATACAGGAACCCGGCTTCGGCCCCGCCGGCATTCCCATCGAAGTCCGCCTGCAGGGCAGTGATCTGGATGAGCTGAAAGCGGCCGCCCGGTATCTGAGCGACGAAGTTGCCACCTATAACGGCACCTTCAACGTGCTGGATGATCTGCGCCCTGGTAAGCCCCAACGCACCCTGTCACTGAATGACCGTGCCCTGTCCCTCGGCTTAACAGCGGCCGAAGTGGCCAGCCAGATCCGAACCGGACTGCTCGGTGATATCGTGGATACGGTACAGATCGGTGATCAACACATCGAAATCCTGGTGCGCCAGACCAGCGCAGAGCGCAACACCCGACAGTTCCTGGAAGATACCGTAATCACCACCGGCCAAGGCCAGATGGTGCCGCTGCGGGAAGTCGCCACCATCACCGAGGAACGGCAATGGTCACAGGTTACCCGTATTGATGGCCTGCGCACGGTCACCGTCTCCGCAGATGTCAACGGCCGGGAAACCAATGCCGATGCCATCGTGGCCGACCTGCAGAGCCAGGCGTTCCCGAAACTGCGTGAACAGTGGCCAGAGATTACCTTGCAGATAGAAGGCCAGACCGCCCGCTCCCGGGAAACCGGCCAGTCCATCGCCCGGGGACTGTTGATTGGTCTGTTGGGGATTTTCCTGATTCTATCGTTCCAGTTCCGCAGCTACCTGGAGCCGATCATCGTGATGCTGGCCATCCCGGTGGCCTTTATGGGTGCCGTCTGGGGCCACCTGCTGATGGGCTACAACCTGTCCATGCCGTCACTGATTGGTGCCGCGTCACTGGCCGGGATTGTGGTGAATAATGCCATTCTGCTGGTGCAGTTCATCAAGAGTTACCGGGAACAGGGCATGAGCGCACTGGAAGCTGCTGGGGCCGCCAGCCGGGCCCGTTTCCGGGCCATCCTGATTACCACCAGCACCACTGTTGCCGGCATGCTGCCCCTGCTTGCAGAAACCAGCACCCAGGCCATGGCGGTGATTCCGCTGGTGATCTCGGTGGTGTTCGGCCTGCTGGTGTCCACCGTGCTGATCTTGGTGGCCTTGCCAGCGCTCTATGCCATTCTTGAGGATCTGGGCTGGGCCCGGAATAACGGGTCCTGACGCAAAAGGCCGGGTTCAATGCCCCGGCCTTTTGATATTGCTCAGGCGCCTACCAAATCCATCCCCGGCTTGCCATACCAATACCCATTACACGGCGGCGCTTCCACCAGCTGCAGCGGGTCGGTGGCTGGCACTTCCCCCCGGCGTACCTGGTCAAAGCGTCTGACTACCTCATCCATGCCCTGATGCTCCGGACTCAGGCGCACGGTGCTCACCCCCATGCGCTCCATATCCGGCAACTCCCTCATCAGGTCATAGCGGGAGCCAGACAAGGTAGAAATGCCGTTCAGGCGGAACAACTCCTGGCTTTCCCGGGAGCGCAGCTCCATACCATCGGGGTGCTCCAGGCAACGGAACTCACAGTTGTCCTTGGGCAGGTTGTAATGGCGGGCAGTGAAGCAACGGGACGACCAGGCCAGCGGCAGGAAGCCCCAGGAGAATACCTCGGCGGGCAGATCCAGGCCTTCGGCCTTCAACTCCCTGATCAGCTGTTCCAGGGTTTCCTTACCAAGCTCCACCGGCAGGTTCCAGCCTTGCAGTCCCTGTCTGGCCAGGATTTTCAGGGTGGCGGTGTTGTAGATGTTCATGGAGGGGCCGGTCACAAACGGAATGTTGTTGCGGATGGCCACCTGCAGGGCGCTCTGGTCGTTTGCCTCCACACGGAATTCATCCTGTTCGCAGAACCGGCGCAGGCGGCGCAGGTCGGCTTCGGATTCGATCAGCGTGAGGGTAGAAAGCACCACGTTCTTGCCGCAGGCTTTCAGGTCGCGGGCCAGGTCAAGCCAGTCATCCGGCTTCAGTTCCCGGCGACGGGAACAGACCACCTCGCCAAGATAAATGGTCTCTACCGGCCATTCAGCGGCCTTGGCGTAGAAGTCGAACACGGACTGCTTGGTCCAGAACCACAGAATCGGGCCAAGGGATAGTTTCATCATAATCAGCTGAACCTTATTTCCACTTGCGGTGATAGGCGCCAATGGTGGTCAGGCCACCTTCGGAAAGCCCGGCCAGCGTCTGATTCCACTGGCTCTCTACGGAAAACACGCCCGGTGTTGCTTCCAGCCGATCCAGCGCCTGGCGCCAGGTGCGGGCCACGTCGGCAATGTAGGCGGGGCTGCGTTGGCGCCCCTCGATCTTCACCGCGCTGATACCCAGCTCTTTTAGCTCTGGCAGCAGGTCCAGGGTATTGAGGCTGACCGGCTCTTCAATGGCGTGATAGACACTGCCCTCCACTTCAAAACGGCCCTTGCACAGGGTCGGGTAACCGGCCGACTCGCCCTGGCCATAACGGTCGATCAAGACATCGTTCAGGCGGGATTCGAGACCTTGCGGGGTTTCCTGCCAGCGCACGGCTTTGGCGGGCGAGCAGGCGCCTCGTGTGTTGGGAGACTCATCGGTGAGATAGGAAGACAGGTAACAACGGCCCTCCGCCATGATGCACAGACTGCCGAAGGCGAACACTTCCAGCTCCACCGGGCTGTGTTTGGCAACGCCCCTCACCTGATCAATGGACAGTACACGGGGCAGAACCGCCCGGCGGATATCGAAGTTGTCTTTATAGAACGAGAGGGCTTCGTGGCTGGTGGCAGAGCCCTGTACCGACAAATGGCGAGGGGTGTCCGGATATTTGCTGGCGGCGTACTCCAGCAGGCCCATATCGGCCAGGATGATGGCGTCCACACCCAGGTTCGCGGCGCGGTCCACCGCACCCTTCCATTGTTCCCAGCCATCAGGCTGCGGATAGGTATTGATGGCACAGAATACCCGGCTGCCCTTGGAGTGGGCGTATTCAATGCCCTCCCCTGCGCGCTTTTCGTTGAAGTTCAGACCAGCAAACTGGCGGGCATTGGTGCTGTCGCGAAAGCCGAAGTACACCGCATCGGCGCCGTTATCGACGGCGGTTTTCAGTGCGGGAAGGCTACCGGCGGGGCAGACAAGTTCCATGGTTTTCTCCGCTGAAAGACGTGCCGGCACCATACCCGCCATGCCACTAAGGCACCTTGACCTTTGTCAGCGGAGCGGGCGATAACCGCCTTCTACCCCAAAAGCAGTACTCTACGCAGTTGCCCGTACAGGACCATTTTTTCTAACCAGGCCATACAGATAGCATTACTTTACAGGCACTTACAAAGCCCAACCTACCCCATCAGCTACCCCGCTTCGTGAATACCCTCGGCTGCTACACTTGCCCACAATGGACGAATTAATTCAGTGAAGGGGATCTTCCATGTCATTCCTTAATAACCTCTCCATGCGGGGCAAGCTCATTACCCTGGTACTTCCGGCCCTGCTGGTCATCGTTTTCTTTGCCGCTTTCAGTATCAGCCGTAACGCGGATGAGCTAGGCAACATGCGCCAGTTGCAGGCCATGGTGAACCTGGCAGAGCTGGCTGATCCTTTGATTGAGTCCCTGCAAAAGGAGCGCGGCCGCTCGGCCGTTCTGCTGTCGAGCGCGACAGGTTCCAGCGGCGAGCAACAGTCAAAGCGCGACCTGGATGCCCAGCGCCAGGATACAGACCGAAGCCTTCGAACCTATCGCGACGGGCTCCGAGTCCTGGTGTCTGACACCGAATTTGATGGCGTGATCAAAGCCAGTATTGACCGCCTTGAACAGCAACTGTCCGGCCTTGGCAGGCTTCGCCAGGGCATCGACAACCGCAACATCAATAGTGCCGACTCTGCCAGCCAGTACACCACGATGATCATGGAAATGGTTGACCGGGTTCCCCTGCTGGTACGCCGCTCAACCGACGCCGACCTGAGCCGCCAGATCAACGGCTATTTTGCATTGGCGGGAGCTGTGGAAATGGCCGGGCGGGAGCGCGCTAACGGCGCGGCGCTCATTCGATCCGGGGACTTTGACCTGCCAACGCTCGGGCGGGTAACCGGCATGAGCGGTCAGCAGGATGCCTACCTGAATTCGGCCATCAGTATGTTGCCGGGCGATTCGGAACTGCGGGGAGACATCACACAGCTGGCAAACCTGCCGGTAAGCCGGGAATTTCGGAACCAGCGTGAAACCCTGCTGAGCAGTCCGTCTGGCATGTATGCCCTGGACCCCGGCGAGTGGTTCACCGCAGCAACCAGACGAATTGAAGCCATCAACCGTATCCGCAGCCAGATGCTGGCCCAAGTGGAAGCCGCGGCTACCGAAGCGGTAGGTGATGCCCGCAAGGCACTTATTGGCGCCTCTACGATTGCAGGCGGTGCCATCATTATCGTGATCTTGCTGATGCTGGTGATCATCCACGCCATCCATAACCAGGTAGCCGCATTGTTGTCTGGCGTTCGTTATGCCATGGACAACAAAGACCTGACACGGCATATCCCGGTGTCCAGCCAGGACGAAACCGGCACTATTGCCAAGGCGGTCAACGAACTTTTCGGCCGGTTCAGCGAAGCCCTGATGCAGATCGATAAGGCCAGCGTGCAACTGGCCACCGCCACCGAGGAAACCAGCTCCACCGCGGGCCAGAATTCCGGCCAGATCAAGAACCAGCAACAGCAGATTGAGCAGGTTGCTGCCGCCACCGAAGAAATGTCCGCCACCTCGGAGGAAATCTCCCAAAACACCCAACAGGTTGCGGACGCTTCCAACAGTGCCATGGAGAAGAGCCGGACCGGTGAGCAGGTACTGCACTCAAGCGTTGAGCAAATCCGCACCCTGGCGCAATCGGTTCAGGAAGTGAATCAGGTGATCGAAGAACTGGAGGAACGCAGCGGCACCATCAGTGAAGTGGTGGATGTCATACGTAAAGTGGCGGACCAGACCAACCTTCTGGCTCTGAATGCTGCCATCGAGGCGGCACGGGCTGGCGAGCACGGTCGCGGCTTTGCAGTGGTGGCCGATGAGGTACGGACCCTGGCCCAACAAACTCATCAATCGACTACCCAGATTGAAGACATCATCAACGGCTTCAAGAACATTACCGACAGCGCCAGCCGATCCATTGTTGCCAGCCACAAGCTCGCCAACCAGACCAGCGAACAGGCCTCTGAGATGGAAAAAACCTTCGCGGACATCCTGACGGACGTAAATAGCATCTCCGACATGGCCACCCAGATTGCCACTGCATCGGAACAGCAAGTCGCGGTGACACGTGAACTGGCAGGCAGTATGGAGACGGTCAGCGAAGCGGCCATTCTGACGCTGACCGGATCAGAGGAGATTAATCAAGTGACTCAAGAGCAGGCCAGGCTTGCCCGCAAACTCCAGGACCTGGCCAACGAGTTCAAAGTGGCTAGCTAATTCATCGAGTCAAACCAACAAGGGCTGCCATTTGGCAGCCCTTGTTGGTTCTGTTTATGGGAAATCAGATCAGATAATCCGCGAGAACCGCTGGCTGGCACCTTCCTTGCGGTACATATCGAAGATCTGGCAAATCGCCCGGATCAACAACCGGCCGGCAGGTTGAACTTGCAGCACGCCGCCATCGTCGCCAATCAGTTCATCCTGGATCATCGGCTTCAGGCGGTTCAGTTCATCCGCGAAGTACCGATCGAAGTCTTCGCTCCATTTGTCTGCAAACAGTTTGCGATCCAGGCGGAACTGGCAGATCAGCTGGCCGATCACCCACCGGCGAATCCGGTCATCCCGGCTCAGGCCCACGCCACGAACGATCGCCAGTTGCCCCGCATCAATGGAAGCTTCCCAGGACGGCAAATCATGGTTGTTCTGGAAATAGGCATCGTCAGTCTGGCCGATGGCAGACACTCCCAGAGACACCAAATCGCAATCCGAATGCGTGGTGTAGCCCTGGAAGTTCCGGTGCAGCCGGCCTTCCCGCTGGGCCACGGCCAGGCTGTCGTCCGGCTTGGCGAAGTGGTCCATGCCGATGTATTCGTAACCGGCTTCCAGCAGGCGGTTGATGGTGTTATGCAGAATGGTCAGCTTCTGCTGCGGGCTTGGCAGAGTGTCGGCCTGAATCCGGGTTTGCGGGTAGAAGCGGTCCGGCAGGTGCGCGTAGCTGAACACGGAGAGCCTGTCCGGGGACATCTCGATCACCGATTCCAGGGTTTGTGCAAAACTTTCCGGGGTCTGGTACGGCAGGCCGTAGATCAGGTCCAGGTTAATGGAACGGAAACCAATGCGACGGGCTTCGTTCAAAACCGCCTCGGTCATGTCCTTGGGCTGAATACGGTTAACCGCCTTTTGCACTTCCGGGTTTACGTCCTGAACGCCGAGGCTGATGCGATTAAAGCCCAGCTCCCACAGGGTCGACAGGGTATCCTGGTCCACTTCCCGAGGGTCAATCTCGACGCTGTAATCCCGCTCATCGCCAGACTGCAGGTTAAACAGATCAGCGTATCCGGCCATCAGGTGCTGCATCACATCCCGGGGCAAGAACGTTGGCGTGCCGCCGCCCCAATGCAACTGTTGCACCGGGCGGTCCGCCCCGAACAGTTTTGACTGGATAGCAGCTTCTTTCAGCACTCGCTCCACGTAAGGCATGGCCTTATCGCGCTTTTTGGTGATCACCTTGTTGCAGGCACAGTAGTAACAAAGGTGCGCGCAGAACGGCAGGTGCGTGTACAAAGAGATAGGGCCACCAGACGCCTTGCTACGGCCGGCCGCTTTCACCATGTCTTCTATGCCGTACTTCTGGGTGAACTCGACCGCCGTGGGGTAGGACGTATAGCGGGGACCACTGAGGTCGTAGCGGCGTATCAGTGCCTCATCCCAGATGAAGGCGGGCAGGTTGTTTTCTGCAGCGTTGTTGGAAGCCATAGTTAAAACTCTGTCGTCAGAAAAGGTCGGCAAGCCGGAAAGCATCCATTATGCCCTATCGGCCCCGAGCATCAGTTGATGCGTATCATCTGGAGTCTATCAGCATAGCCACTGAACCACCCTTGCGCCCATGGCGTATTCAGCCTACCCCTTTGGGATAATGCCTACACCGGAGCCGATGCCATGGCCAACCTGATTCTGATTCTCGGCGACCAGCTGAGCCACCAGCTTTCTGCACTCGAAGGCGCAGATAAAGACAACGATCGGGTGGTGATGGCGGAAGTCCATGACGAGGCCAGCTACACCAATCACCACAAGAAAAAGCTGGTGTATATCTTCAGCGCCATGCGCCACTTCGCCGGGGAACTGAAGCAGCAAGGCTGGCAAGTGCATTACCAGCGCTACCATCCGGATAACCCGGAAAAATCCCTGGAAGCGGTCATTTCAAAGCTCGCCGCAGAGCACAAGCCCGAGAGACTGATCACCACCGAGTGCGGTGAATGGCGGCTGCACTCGCAGATCAGCCAGTGGCACGAACACCTGGGTATTCCAGTGGAGATTCGGCCAGACACCCGCTTTGCGTGCCGCAAACAGGAGTTCGCCGACTGGGCCAAGGGTCGCAAACAACTGCGCATGGAATTCTTCTACCGGGAAATGCGCAAGAAAACCGGCCTGCTGATGACGCCTGAAGGCAAACCGGAGGGCGGCCAGTGGAATTTCGATTCCGACAATCGGAAGAAATGGTCCGGCAAACCGCCCGCGCCGGCACCGTTTCGCGTGGAGCCAGATTCGGTTACCCGAGAGGTAATCCAGGTGGTAGAGGAGTACTTTCCCGACCATTTCGGCACCTCAGAGGACTTCCATTTTGCCGTCACGGCGGACCAGGCCCAGGCAGCTCTGGAACACTTTATCGACTTCGCCCTGCCCTGTTTCGGTGACTATCAGGATGCGCTGTCCGACCACGAAGACTGGTTGTTCCATTCCATCCTGTCCCCCTATCTGAACACCGGATTACTGGACCCGACGGACGTTTGCCAGGCGGTGGCACAAGCGTGGTATTCCGGGCGGGCGCCACTGAACGCGGTAGAGGGGTTTATCCGCCAGATCATCGGCTGGCGCGAGTTTGTTCGCGGCATTTACTGGCTTCTGATGCCGGGTTACGCCAAAGAGAACCGGCTGAACAACCAGCGCAGCCTGCCCTGGTTCTACTGGACCGGTGAAACCAAAATGCGCTGTATGCACAAAGCCATTGATGCCACCGCCAGAAACGCCTACGCCCATCACATCCAGCGCCTGATGGTGACCGGCAACTTCGCCCTGCTGGCCGGCATACATCCGGAGGACATCTGTGACTGGTACCTGGCAGTCTACATCGATGCCTTCGACTGGGTAGAACTGCCTAATACACTGGGCATGGTGATGCACGCCGATGGCGGCTATCTGGGCTCCAAACCCTACGCCGCCAGTGGCAAATACATCCAGCGCATGTCGGACCACTGCCAGAACTGCCATTACCGGGTGCAGGATGCCACCGGGGAGAGGGCCTGCCCGTTCAACGCCCTGTACTGGCATTTTATCGACCGCCATCGGGATGACTTTGCCAACAATCCGCGCATGGCCATGATGTATCGGAACTGGGATAAACAGCCAGATGAGCGGCGCCGTGCCATTCTCAGCCGCGGGGAGTGGCTGCTTGCCAACCTGGAGCATCTGTAATCTGACTCAGCTAAACGGCTAAGGGATAATCGGCCGATTGGCTGCTATGCTGTAACATCAGTAAATTGTCAGCAACAAGGACGCTGGAGAGCGGCATGTCTATCAGGCCCCTGACAACAGCACTTTTTCTCGCCTTGATCCCCCTGGGCGTTTTTGCTGATCATGAAACCTTCAGCCTGTATACCTTTGATTCCCCACCCTATCAGCAGGCAAGCGCGTCACCCGGGGGCCAGGAAGTTACCGGCGAAACCGTCGATACCGTCCGATGCGCTATGGTGCATGCCGGCGCCCAGGTGCATGTTCGCTTGATGCCCCAGAATCGCGCCCGCTTTGCTCTCCAACGCCATCTGGTTGACGGCTACTTCGCCGTGGACCCATCACAGGAGCTGGATGAAGCAGCCGTGATCAGTCACCCGGTGGCGCTGGAAAAATGGTACTGGTTTTACCTTGGCACACGCCCTGACCCAGCAACCGCAAAAATAGGCGTTGTCAGCGGCAGCAACGAAGAGGTCTGGCTTAAACAAAATGGCTTTGAGCCCTTTGTCACTGTGAGCTCCACAGAACAGCTGCCCGCCTTGCTTAAACGCCAACGGATTGACATAGCACTGATGGACCAGCGGGTGATGGAGATTCTACAAACCGAAACCCCGGCACTCGGCCAAACCTTGAGCCGGGAGTTCCTCCGCTACGCGCCGCTGCATTTGTATCTGAACCCCAGATTCGTCAGTCAGCATCCGGGATTTCTGGCCCGCTTCAACCAGCAGCTGCCAGAGTGCATGGACCAGCACACACTCTTATCTGACGACGAGTATCAACACATCGCTGTGCAAGCGCGCAGGTTGATCGCCTCGCTCGGTCAGCGTATTAACCTGGCCCAGGCCATTCACCAGGGACCGAGGTTTGACACCTTCACGGAAATTCTGACTCAAGACACCCTCTGGCAGGCGCTGGCACCGGAGCAGGAAACGCCCTTGGCCTCCGAGATTCAGGCTTTGCCCGCCTCACAGGCATTGAAGCAGTGGAAAGTTGAGCAAGACGGGCTGGTCACGGAACTTCTGTTAACGGACAACCGAGGCGCTCTGGTTGCCATGAGCCAGCTGTCCTCCGATTACTGGCAAGGCGACGAACCGAAGTATCAGGAAATAGCTGAAGAAACGGAACATGGCGTGAAGCGGAAATCCGATTTGTGGATATCACCCATTCGCTACGATGCGTCTACCCGCCAGTTCCAGATTACGGTCAGCGTACCCATTCCTCTGCAGGAACCGAACAATGGCCTCGAGGGCATTCTGGCCATTGGCCTCGCCATCGAGAAG
Organism: Marinobacter sp. GH_1; assembly: GCF_048595985.1. Taxonomy (NCBI): domain Bacteria; kingdom Pseudomonadati; phylum Pseudomonadota; class Gammaproteobacteria; order Pseudomonadales; family Marinobacteraceae; genus Marinobacter; species Marinobacter sp. GH_1. The sequence goes on from NZ_CP184460.1 coordinate 3,398,480, forward strand.
GCCTTGCACAACTACGAGCGACTGGCGCGGGCACGCTGGGAGACAATCCCCTTTGAGTTACCCGCAGAGGAGTAACACCCTCAGGCCGGACCCACCTCGCACGCCAGCACCAGCGCCCAGAACTCGGAAAAGTCATTCACCACCACGTCCGGTTTGTCCGGGTGTTTGTGAGTGCCCGGAAAAATCCGGTTCAGCCAGGGCAAGTCCCACTGGGCACCGTTGAAGAACACCGACGTCATACCTGCCCGCTTCGCGGCAATCACATCGGTAGTAGAATCTCCCACGTACCACACACTCGGGTCCGGCGGGTAATCCAGTTTCTGCACCGCCAGCAGCAGCTGGTCCGGATGCGGTTTTCTGAGCGGGGTATCATCGCCGCAAACATCCACATCGAACAGGTGGGTCCAACCGGTGTCTTCCACGGCGGCCAGCTCGTGTTCAAAGAACTCCCTATCCCGGTTGGTGATCACGCCCACCTGCATACCCAGTCGTCGCAGCCCCTCCAATACTTCCCGGACTTTCGGCTCGAAGGCCTTCACCGTGCCGTAGTGATTTCGGTAGTGATGGTTAAACGCCTTGTGGGCAACCTGCTTGGCTTGCTGATCGTCCCCAAACAGCACCTCGAAAATATCGGTGCGGGAGATTTTCCGGTCTGCCTTTACTTTCGGATGCAGTTTGGCGAATTCACGAACGTAAGCCACCAGGCGGGCATCTTCCGGAGTTTTACTGTCTTCCGGCGCCACCATACGGCTCATCAGCCCCAGAGTATGGAAATCCGGCAGCATATCGTCCACCGCGTGGTACATGGCATCCAGGGTGTCCACCAGGGTGGCATGCCAGTCGAACAACACCACCGCCGGGCGAATCAGCTTCACCAACGCCGGGTGCCAGTCCGGCTCAATGCGTGGCTCTGGCCGCTCGGGTGGCGGGAAGGGCTTCGGGCGCACTTCCGCAGGGCTGGCGGCGAACGCCTCAGGCTGTTCCCGCTCCAGCAACGCCAGCAAATCCATCAGGTCTTCAAAACTGTCGAGCACCGCCGCCGGTGCATCCCGGGAGGTGAACCAGCTCGAAATCCGGTCCGGCTCCCAGCAGGCACCGTTATAGAACACGCCGGACACACCGGCACTGTGGGCGGTGAGCATATCCACGTAGCTATCGCCCACATACCAGGCCCGGGCATCGGCCCGCAGCCCCAGCTTCTCCAGGGTTTTGAGAATCACCTGCGGGTCGGGCTTGTATTCGGTCACATCATCCGCGCATACCGTTGCATCGAACAGATGATGCCATCGGCCCTCATCCACCGTTTGAAGTTCCTTGTCCAGAAACTCCCGGTTGCGGTTGGTCGATACCGCCAGCTTGATGCCCATGGCTTTCAGCGCGCACAGGTACTCATAGGCGCCGGGCTGAAAGGGTTTCACCTGGCCAAAATATTTCCGGTAAGCGTTGTTGTAGGCTTTGTGGGCAACCAGCTTGGCCGCTTTGTTATCACCGAAGATGGCGTTGAAGATGTCGGTTCTGGACACCCGCCGCTCCGCAAGAATCCTCGGATGCAGGCGCCGGAAGATACGGATGTAACGCACCAGCCGGGCATCGTCCTGCGTGCGGCATTGCTCCTCAGGCAGCAACTTTTCCACCAGCCCCAGATCTTCCAGCTGCGGCAACATGTCTTCCATGGCGCTGAACATGGCATCGTGGGTGTCTACCAAAGTGCCGTGCCAGTCAAAGATCAGAACCGAGGGGGGTTGAATGCCTTCGTTCAGTGTGGTCATAACAAAACCTTCGCCGTTTCAGTCACGTATATCTGCCCACATTCATTCAGTTAAAACCAAAAGTCGCGAATGCACAAAAAACCACACTTGCCCGAGAAAACCTGCCCGGTGTGCCAGCGCCCTTTCAACTGGCGCAAGAAATGGGCAAAAGACTGGGACCAGGTTCGCTATTGCAGCGAACGGTGCCGCCGTAACCGGAGCCCGCAGCCATGACCACCGTGGTCTGGTTCAAACGGGATTTGCGCACCCGCGATCACGCCCCATTGGTGGCTGCCGCCAATCTGGGGGAGCCGGTTATTGCACTGTACGTGATTGAAGACGACTACTGGCAGCAACCGGATACCAGCGGGCGGCAATGGTGTTTTATCCAGGATTCCCTGGATGACCTCGATAAGCAGCTGCGCAAAGCGGGCAACCAACTGGTGGTCCTGCGAGGGTCCGTCATCGCAGCCCTGAGAGAGCTCAAGGCAAGCCATGCCATTGAGCGTGTGTTTTGCCATCAGGAAACCGGCGGGCAATGGACCTTCGAGCGCGACAAAGCGGTTATCCAGTGGTGCTCCGACAACCAGATAGAGTTCAGGGAGTGGAACCAGTTCGGGGTGGTACGCCGGCTCAAAGACCGGGACATATGGGACAAAGCCTGGACAGAACTGATGCGGCAGCCCGTACTTGAGGCACCTGGCTCCGTGCCGTTTGCCGGCGCCATCCAAGGTGTAGCCTGGCGCGGTATCGAACCCGGCACCACCGCAGCAGACCGGTGCCCGGATCGACAAACCGGCGGCAGCATTCGCGGCGAAGCGTTACTGGCGTCGTTTCTGGAGCGCCGCTGCGTGGGTTACCAGTACAATATTTCCAGCCCCAATACCGCCGTGCGCGCCTGCTCCCGGCTGAGCCCTCATATCGCCTATGGCACGGTCAGCCTCCGAGAAATTTACCAACAGGCCAAGGCTGCCGGCCATCACCGTAATACCCTGCCCCGGAAACAGAAAAGCCTGACCAGCTTTCGCTCGCGGTTGCACTGGCATTGTCATTTTATCCAGAAACTCGAAGACGAACCGGAGCTGGAATTCCGCGCCATGCACCGGGAACTGGAGGGCATGAAAACCGGGCCGAACGATTCCGAACGGCTGCAGCGCTGGCAGCAAGGGCAAACCGGTTGGCCTCTGGTGGATGCCTGCATGCGCAGCCTGCAACACACCGGCTGGCTCAATTTCCGAATGCGGGCAATGCTGATGGCGGTAGCCAGCTACCAACTGTGGTTGCACTGGCGTGAACCTGCCCTTCACCTGGCGCGACTGTTTACCGATTTCGAGCCGGGCATTCACTATTCCCAGACCCAGATGCAATCCGGCCTGACCGGCATCAACGCCCTGCGCATCTACAATCCGGTACTGCAAAGCCAGAAGCTGGACCCGCACGGCGAGTTTATCCGCCGCTGGATTCCGGAACTGGCCGGGGTTCCCGCTGAAATGATCCACACCCCCTGGTTAATGACGCCCGCCCAGAAAGCGAAGTTCGGTGGCAACACCTACATTGCGCCGGTATGCGATCACGAACAGGCCGCCCGGGCGGCGCGCAAAGCGGTGGGAGACTTCCGAAAACAACACGTCAGCCGGGAAGAGACTGGCCGGGTACTGCAGCGCCACGGCAGCCGCAAGGGGCCGCATCAAACACGGCCGAAACCGGCAAGCCAGCCGCCGCCGGACAACCAGCTATCGCTATTTGACTGAACGCCAGGCCAGCGCCGCGATAACCGTGGCCGCCAGAATGGGCCAGAACAGGCTCCAGGCCTCATGAACCATGGTGGCTAGCCAGGCTTTATCCGGCACGGCCCCGGGCCAGGGCAACCACCAGAACAGTACCAGGCTGCCAGCCGTGGCCAGGCCCCAACCCAGACACATAAACGCAGGATTGCTGCCAACACTGGCAGCTGCCCGCTGCACCCACAAAAAACGCCATACCAGCAACATGGTGGCCACAGCCCCCGCGCTCATCAGCATGGGCAGGTAGGGCGCCATCGCAAACTCGAAGTTGCCCGGCTTGAGCAGTTCCTTCATGGCCAGCTTGCTGGCAGCGCCACTGGTAAACGGCAGCCCCGCCAGCGACAGCCCCGGCAACGCGATCAACAGCCACAACAGCCATTGACCACCCCGTCCCGCCGGCAACGCCATGGCAGTAGAGAGGAACAAGCTACCTTTGGCCAGGCCATGATGCAGCACGTACAGCGCCATCACCGCAAACAGCGGGCCCGCATACTCGGTATTGGCCAGCGCTGCGCCCACCATCAGTGTCATCAGGCCCATCTGGCTAATGCTGGAATAGGCCAACACGGTTTTCGGGCGCCGCTGGCGCACACCCAGCACAGCACCACCCAGGGAACCGACAGCGCCCAGGATCACCAGCGCATTGCCCCAATCCGGCAAAGACACCTCACCAAACGGCAAAGTGACCAGCCAACCCAACAGGCCGGCTTTGATCATGGCGCCACTGAGCACCGCACTGGCTGGCGTCGGCGCGACCGGGTGCGCCAGGGGCAACCAGAAATGCAGCAGTGGCAGGCCCGCCTTCACCCCGAATCCCGCCAACAACAGGAACATGATCAACCAGCGCCGGTCGGCCTCCGCCACGGCGGCCGGCAGATCGGCCAACAAGCCACTACCGGCCTGTTGTGCGGCCATCAGAAGGCCCGACAGAATGGCCATTTCACCCACCACCGCCATGGCCAGGTAGACGCGCCCCGCGTGGTTGGCCTCTCCCGTTCCCTCGTGCACCACCAGGCCATAACCGGCAAAGGTCATCAGGGCGAAGAAGCTATAGAAGCTGGCAATATCCTGGGCCATCACCAGCCCCAGATTGCCGGCCAGGGTGAGCGCCCAGAACACACAGAAACGCCGCAGGTAATGTACCTTCAGATAGCCGACGGCGAAGACACCGGCCACCAGCCAAAGCGTTGCCGTCAGAACCAGGAATACCTGGCGCAGCTCATCCAGCCCCCACAGGCCGCCTAACAGCAGCCCAGGCAATTCAAGGGACGCGTCTGGCCCCAATGTCAGGCCCGCCAACAAGGCGGGCAAGGGCAACAAGGGCAAACAGTAACGATAAGCCTGCTGCCAATCGGGTCGCAGCGCCAGTAACAACGAGGCCAGCGGCAGGATAATCGCCAACAACAGCAAGAGGTTTGACGCAAACATCACAGCGCCACCTCCCTTGCCACAATCAACTCAGCCCAACTCAGGGGGCTGAATGGCAGGTTGGCAATCAGCCCGGCTACCAGCATAAGAGCGGCAGTAATCAACGGCGGCCATAGCAGCCAGGCGCTGGTTTCAAGGCGTCCCCAACGGCGCTCGTGGGGCCACGGCTCGCACTGTTCGGCAAACCAGAGCCGGTGCAGTATCGGGAGAAAATACGCCGCATTGAGCAGGCTGCTGATCACCAACACCGCTACTACCCAATCCATACCGACCGCGAGTGCACCGCTGCCCATGGTCCATTTGGTAATAAACCCCGCCAACGGTGGGGCACCAATCATGCCAAAGGCGCCCAGTGTAAACGCCACCGAAGTGCCCGGCATGCGTTTGCCTGCGCCGTCCAGTTCATCGATGCGGTGCACTCCGAGAGTTTCAGCGTAATTCCCGGCGCAGAAAAACAGGGTGATCTTCATGATGCCCTGATGCACCAGATGCACCAGGCCACCGGCCACGCCCACGGGCCCGAACAGGCACAGCCCCAGCACGATGTAGGACACCTGGCTGACCGTTGAAAACGCCAGTCGACGTTTCAGGTCAACCTGGTACAGGGCACGGGTGGAGCCATAGATAATGGTGAAGGCTGCCACGACCGAAAGCCCGGCCAGCAGCCCCATGTCTTTGGCCGCTTCCAACCCGTAGATCTCAAAGACCACGCGGATAATGCCAAAGGCACCAGCTTTCACCACCGCCACGGCATGCAACAGGGCACTGACCGGTGCCGGCGCTACCATTGCCTGGGGCAGCCAGCCGTGGAATGGCACCAGGGCTGCTTTTACCCCCAGTCCGACAATCATTAGCACGAAAATGATCGTCAGAGGCCCCTGCATGGATGGGTCAATGTCTGAGAAGTAGCCCCCTTCCTGGAACCTGAGATCCCCCACCAGTCCGTGCAGCCAGGCAATGGCAAACAGCAAAACCGCACCACCGGTCAGGGTGTAGATGATGTAGTTACGCCCGGCTCGTAGCGCTTTGGTCGTGCCACGATGGACCACCAGCGGATAGGTGGACAGGGTGAGCATTTCGTAGAACAGAAAGAAGGTGAACAGGTTGCCCGCCAGGGCAATACCCATGGTGCTGGCCACACACAGACTGAAAAACCCGAAGAACCGGCTCCGGTTCGGGGAGTCCTCCAGATAACCCACAGCATAGATGGTGGTCAGTAACCACAGCAGGGCAGACAACCCGGCAAACAACATTGACAGCGCATCGGCCCTCAGCACGAATTCCACACCGGGTACCATGGTGAACGCGGCCTCGTACTCGCGCCCCTGGGCCACACCCCAGATCATCACACCCACCAGGGCAATCTTCAGAATGGCGGCTGCCAGGTTAATGATGGTTCTCAGACGATGCCCTTTCTCCGGCAGTGCGAACAGAACCACCGACGCCAGCAACGAAGTCATCAGCGCAAAAACCGGCATTAATACACTCAGGGTCATCGGCTGCCCCCCTCAAACGGCAAGGACATCACCGACAACACCGGCTCCGCCACCAGGCCAAGGCCAAGCGACAGCAACGCAAGAATCATCGGTATCACCTCCAGGCTCCTGGACGGGTGATAGAACTGGTCCGTGTCTGTCGCTTCAATGAACGACGCCCGGTAAACCCGGAAGACATAGGCGGCAGAAAGCAAGCCGCCGGCCAGCAGAACCCCCAGCCACCACCATTGGCCACTGGCCAGGCTGGCCTGGAGGAGCAACCACTTCGCAGCAAAGCCCCCGGTAGGCGGCAGCCCCATCAACGACACCCCGGCCAGCCCGAAAGAAAACAGCGAGAACGGCAGGAACCGGCTGACACCCGCCAGGGCATCCACCCGGTTGCTGCCTACCGACATGATCAGATTGCCGGCGGCCAGGAACATCGCGGCCTTGGCCAGGGCATGGCTGACCACCTGCAGGGTAATGCCCTGTTGCGCCTGCTGGGATATGGCATCGGTGACGCCCCAGGTGAGCGGGAACAGCAAAAACAGATAGCCAATCTGCGCCACGGAGGAATAGGCAACCACCTGTTTCAGTTTGGCCTGCCGGAACGCCAGCCAGCTACCCCAGATAACCGCCAAACTACCCAACACGCCTATCAACTGAGCCAGGGCGTAGCCACCCAGGTCGCCTCCCAGGTCCAGCCAAAGCCTGGCGGCAATGTAGAACGAGGCTTTGACCACTAACGCAGACAACAGCGCACTGACCGGCGACTTGGCGATGCCATGGGCCGGCGGCAACCAGCCGTGCATCGGGAACAGCGCGGTTTTCAGGGCCAGGCCCAGCAGCATCAGAATCAGCGGGAAGGTCAGGCCCGACTGAACATCACCGCTATTCATCAGCTCGGTCACGCCTGCCAGCGACAGCGTGCCAAACTGGCCGTAAATCAGGGCCACACCAAGCAGGTACGCCAGGGAACCCAGCAAAGCCGCCATCAGGTAGCGAATGGCAGCCCTGAGTGCATCCGCCTGGCCGCCCAACGCCACCAGCCCCACGGCGGCAAGGCTGATCAGCTCCAGCCCCACATACAGATTGAACAGATCGCCGCCCAACCAGACCGCATTCAGCCCGGCCCACAGAAACCAGAACAGCGGCCAGAAATATCGGTGCCACGGCTTGCCAGGGTCCAGGTAGATGCTGGCGTGCCAGCCGCAAGCGGCCGCGACCAGGGCCGTCAGCAACACAAAGGTTACCGCCAGGCCATCCACCCGCAGCTCAATGCCCAGGGGCGCCTGCCAACCGCCAAGCAGGTAAAGAAACCCGCCGTCGCTGGCCACGGCGGCCCACAAGCCCAGAGACACCAACACCTGCACCAGGATTCCAAGCCAGGTCACCACCCGGCCTTTGCTGAAATCCAGCAACAGGGTCAGCACCGCCCAGGCCAGGGGTGTGAACAACAATCCCGCCATTAACCACAAGGTCATTCGGGAGCACCCTCCCGGTTCACAGCCCGAGCCTTGGGCCTGGCATTTTGCCGGGCCGGCTCAGCCAGCGTAGTCTGGCCTGACAAATGGTAGTACCGGCGGATTAACACCACAGCCAGTGCCGTCGCTGCAATAGCCACCACAATGCCCGTGAGCACCAGGGCCTGGGGCACAGGATCTGGCTGACCGTTGCGCTGGGCGAGACCCACCATGATCAGGAAGACGCCGGAACCGATCAGGTTAAACGCCATCAACTTGCGCAGCAGGTGCTTCAGGCGCAGAAACCCGAACAGGCCAATACCACACAAGGCAACGCCAGCGAATGCATACAACAGGGCCGAGGTCATCCGCGCCCCCCTTCTTCCGGCTCTACAGCGCCGTTTACCGGTGCCGACACAAACAGAGCCAGCAATACCATCGCAATGGAGAAGGTCAGCACGGTTTCGATGACCAGAATCAAGGGTTTGTTAAAGGCTTCCGGGTACGCCAGGAACGCATCGCCGGCCAGGGCACTGGCCACCGCCACCAGAAGGAATACGGAAAAGCCCAGGGCCAGCCCCAAACGCAACAACACGCCGGGGCGCAGAAACTCCATCGGGATCCCGCCAAGGCGCATCATCACGCCCGATGCCGCCAACACGGCTCCGGCCTGGAACGCTCCCCCGGGGCGGTCGGAACCCGCCCACAACAGGTAGCCGGCAAGTACCAGCATCAGCGGCACAAACCAGCGCTGCAGGGCATACAACAAGGAATCTGAAGTGCGCAGGAGAGGATCTTCCAGGGACGTCGTTTTCGCCATGGAGATACCCGCAATCCCGGCGATGACCAACACGCCGATCTCAAGCAGCGTGTCGTAACTGCGAAAGTTCAACAGCACAGCGGTGATCGGATGCTCTACCCCACTGGCCTCCAGGTTCTCCACCAGCAGTCCGGGCAGGTCGACCGGCGCCTGGGTACCGGAAATGTGCCAGACCGTGATCATCAGGGCACCGGCAAAGGCCAGACACACGGCGGCGAGGATGGTAACGCCAAAAAAACGCCTCATCCCGACGCCCCGCCCTGGTCATTGCCTTCACCACCGCAACGCCGGTTGTAGCCCAAATGCCTGGCCGCATCCAGCAGCAACACGCCGGTCAGGCCGGCACCGATGGCGGCTTCTGCCAGGGCAATGTCCGGGGCCTGAAGGCGAACCCAGGCCAGTGCCATCAGCAGGCCAAAGGCGATAAACATCACCACCGCCCGAAACAGGTTTGCAGACCACAACACCCCGATCGCGGTCGACAACAGCGCCAGCACCAAGATGGAGTCCACCAGCCAGTCAATCATCAGCTGCCTCCTGAACCGCGGAATGCTTCGGGCGCACATGAACGGCGCGGGCAATCAGGTGCGCAGACGTTGCGCTGGCAGCCAGAGCTGCGGCCCAGATCAATACCATTTTTACGCCACCCGCCAGCGACGGCGCCAGTGGCAAAAGCGCCAGCACAATAAAGCCCAACCCGAGGTTGTCCACCTTGGTCAGGGCATGGATACGAGTCAGGGTGTCGGAGAATCGGAACAGGCCGAGGGTGCCCACGGCAAAAAACAGACAACCGAGAACCAACAACACCACCTGAACCGCAATCACGGCAGAATCAATCATGGCGGCCTCCGTCATCATCCACGGGCTGTTCGATGCGCACCACCCGGGTCACAAACGCCACGATCGCGAGTACCGACAACACCGCCAGTGTCAGCGCCACATCCATCAGTGCGGGCATGGATTGGGCATAGGACAGCACCAGTAACATGGCCACGCCGGTTGTGCCAAACAGTTGTGATGCCAACATCCGGTCCGCCGGCTCCGGCCCCCGCCAGATGCGGATCAGAGCAATCAACAGGGTCAGCAACAGGAAGGCCGCAACGGCATTGAGTATCAGCGTCACTGCACCGCCCTCCCGATGTCGTTCAGGGAGAGCCCGAAAACCCGCGCCACCTGCCGCTCAGTCTCCCGCACGTCCTGCTCTACTGGCTCTCGGGTATCCAGGCAGTGCAGGGTCAATTGATCGCCCTCAAGCAAAGCGCTCAGGGTGCCGGGCATAAGGGACAGGGTGTTGGCCAGCAGCCAGCGAGGGCTGCCCTCGGGCAAGTAAAGGGTCAGGGTGATTTCACCGGGGTGAACCGGCAAGGCCGGTGACAGCAAACGCCGGGTGACATCCAGACCGGCCACCACCGAGCGGCTGAGAAAATAGCCGAGAAACAACATCAGCCCGAGGGGCCGGAGGTGATAACCGGATGGGGGAAACAGGCGTACCGACAGCCAGGCCACGAGGGCGGTCACCCCCAGGCCAAAACCCAGGGCAGACGTTTCACCGAGCGTTAGCGCCCACCAAACCACCAATAACGCAGCGCCACGAAGCAACAAACTGAGGGCGGGTAACGATGGCGCTGACTGCATAGGGTCTCCTGTCCCGGGGTTCAACAGGGTCTTGGTTCGCTAACTCCCTGTTAAAGTTCCCAAAAGCCTAACACAGTCTGCCCGCCGGCCAGAAAACAAGCCCCGCAGGTAGCCCAGTCACCTGTCCACTACCGCCGGCTTACCAGCTGTAGACGCCCCGGTTCAGACCATCACGAAAAGCACTGATCACCTTGGCACCACGAAGCGTTGCGCCGGTGTAGCCGTCAATATCATCCACCACGTTCTCTGGCTCATACAACCGGAAAATCGCCTCCATCGGCTCGCCTTCCAGGCGCTCCGTGATCTGCTGATACTGACGCAACACCGGGTAAAGCTCGGCGGAACTGTCCATCTTCAAATAGTCTTCATCCCGATAGAACAGGTGGCGGTAGGACATCCCCTTGATTCGCCCGCCTTCAAGCCGGAACTGCAGGCTTACCTGAATCAGCCCACGGTCGATAAAGTTGCCACGGTAGGTGCCATCCAGATAATTACCCGGTGCTAAACCCAGCAGCATTCGGCCAAGGCGGTCGTCGCCAGTGGCGGGCTTTGTGGCCGAATCTGCGGTTTCAACCGGCGCTGGTGCCGGGGCGCCGCCTTCAATCACGCCTATACGATAATCCTCCAGCCGGGCAGCGGCCCGTGGGCTGTGGGGCCGGCCGTTGCCCTTATCGAGCCAGGCCGACGTTGCTTCTTTGCCGCACCAGCGGGTGAAGACCTCTTCCTCCGTGGGGTGATTCGGCAGGTACTCGGTGAGGTCGTATACCACACCGTCAATCACCTTCCAGCAGCTGCCGGCATGATTGTGTTCAGCCACATCATCGAGCCGGAAAACCGACTCACCATTTGCGTTCTCAGCGGTACCACCTGCTGTGGGTTCGGGGTTGCCCTGAACCAGGTTAACCACCACCAATGTCAGCACCACGCTGACAAAGGCAACAAATCCTGTATAGGCAATTCGGTTGCTGGTCATAGGAAATCAAACGCCTCCGTGTGAATGCGATGGGCGGGCACTCGTTCGTGCCTGAGCAGGGTTTGCAGGTGGTTGATCATACCCGGCGGCCCGCACAGGTAGATGTCCCGCGCGGCGAAATCCGGGCAGCGTTCGGCCAGATAATCCCGGGTGATCACACCGTGTTCGTTCATGTAGTGCGTGTGAACCTCAAAGCCATCACAGGCCTCGGCAATGCGGACCAGCTCGTCCAGGTAATAGGCTCGTTCCGGCCGGTTGGCCAGGTAGAACAAACAGGCATCTGGCCCCTGAGCCACAGTGTTCCCGACCCTGTCCCGGGCGCCAGCAACAAACGGCGTAATGCCGATACCGCCGGCCAACCACAGTTGCTTGCGCGGCTCACCTGGCAGGCCAGTACCCTTCTGCGCCAAAGCCGCATTCTCAAAAAAGGTCCCGTAAGGGCCTTCGATTCGCACCTCTGCCCCCGGCTTGATGTCCAGCAACGCCCGAGTGGCATCGCCGACCGCTTTAATGCCGATTTTTAGTTCATCATCCCCGGAGCCCGAGGCGATGGTGTAAGGGTGTTCTTCCCCATAACCGGCCAACAGCGAGCGGTCCATCGGTGTCAGATACACAAACTGACCAGCCCGCCAGCGAATCCCCTTGCCCTTCGGGCGCAGGCGAAGCTCCACCACATCCCGGGCAAGTTTGTCGATGCCGTCTACCACATAGGGTTTCCTGGCCAGCCGGGGTGACAATAACTTACGCCAGGCGATGGCCGCCAAAGCCAGGGCCGAGAGCAACCACCAGACCCAGGCTGTAGCTGAAAGCATCAGGGTATGCACCAACGCCAGCACCAGTGCCGGCGCCGACAGCAGGTGCAGGCGTTTCCAGTTTTGATAGTGCAGAGTGCCAAAGAACCCCAGCGTGGGCGCGATGAAAACCAACATGGTGAGGAAGGCGGCCCAGCCAACCCAGACCTCCCAATGACTCAGGGGCGGGAACAGCGTGGCAACGCTGGCGCCAACAGACGCCGGCAAGATGGCCAGTGCCAACAACAACACATGAGCCATCACCAGCATAAAGGCCGAGAACCCTAGCCAGCGGTGAATGGTCCATAGCCGCACCAGGCCACCAAACCAGGGATCCATACCGGGAACACGGGCCGACAAGATACCCGCCAGCAGAAACGCTGACAGGGCAAACACCCCGGCTAGCTCCGCCAGCGAATACAGCCAGCCCTGACTGCCCCAGGGCAACGCCGGAGCAACAACAACGACAGGCAGTAAAAAGAGCCCCAGCAACAACAGATCGCCAGGGTATTTTCTAAGGGTCATAAACGCTCCATGTCAGTGAGCTATTTAACGTCCTCTCTGGCCCTGCGCCTGGTGCTCCAGCATTTGCTCCATCATCATCTGCATATGCTCCAGGCGCTGTTCCATCATTTCCATTCGCTGTTCCGGCTCCATACCCGCGCCACCCGAACGAGGCCCTTTGCCGCCGGACTGACCTTTCGGCTGGTTACCCATGCCCTGGCCACCGCCCATCTGGCCCTGGTGCTGCCCCATCATGCCCTGCCCTTGGCCCTGGCCCATGCCCTGCCCCATCATGCCACCACGCATCATCTGCATGTGCTGCTGCATGGACTCCATGTGCTTCTCACGAATACGCTGGCGCTCCGCATCCGACTTGGCGTTGCGCATTTCCTGCATCATTTCCTGCATCTGCGACATGTTCTGTTGCATCTGCTGCATTTGTTCCTGGTTCATCATGCCACCCCGCGGCATTTGCCCGGAGTTGCCCTGGGCAAACACCAGAAGGGGTGCGGAAACGAGAACGGAACATGCGATTAACCTTGTAAACCTGTTCATGACATTCTCCTTTTCATCACAGTTGATGAGTGTCTACTACAGTTAAGACCATAAAACTGAATCGAACCTGAAATAGCGGCCAAACCTACAACCTCTCTTGGCAAGAATTGACGCAGGTCATCGGTGCGCAAGGCCCCTTCGTTTCCAGAGGTAGAACAATACGGGAATGACCAACAATGCCAGCAGCATAGCACTGACCATACCACCCACCATCGGGGCTGCGATGCGCCCCATTACTTCCGAGCCCGTCCCGGTGCCGAACATGATGGGTAACAGCCCAATGATGATGGAACTTCCGGTCATCATGATCGGCCGAACCCGCAACCCGGCACCATGCAGAACGGCATGCCGGAGAGTTTCACGCCTGGGCTCAAGACCTTTTTGCTCGCAACTCTCAAGCATCGCCTGGTAAGACTGGTTAAGGTACACCAGCATGATGACCCCGATCTCTACGGCAACCCCCGCCAGGGCAATGAATCCCACTCCAACGGCAACCGAAAAGTTGTAACCCAATAGATACATAAACCAGACTGCGCCCACCAGAGCAAACGGCAGTGTGCCCAGGATCATCGCCACCTCAGCAATGCGGCGGAAGCTCATAAACAACAGTATGACAATGATCGCCAGGGTCAGCGGGACCACATAGGTCAGCCTTTCCTTGGCCCGGAGCATGTATTCATATTGGCCGGACCAGGCCACGGAGTAGCCTGCCGGCAGCTGCAGTTCATCATTTACAGCCGCCATGGCCTGTCCTACGTAGCTGCCAACATCAACACCCTCGATGTCCACAAAGGTCCAGCCATTAAGCCGGGCATTCTCACTTTTTATTGCTGGAGGGCCGTCCTCAATCCGAATGTCGGCCACATCCGCCAAGGCAATGCGTTGGCCGGATGGTGTCACGATCGGCAGCTGCCGGAGCTTCTCGGGGGAATCGCGGTAATCCTGAGGGTAACGAACATTGATAGGGTATCTTTCCAGCCCCTCGATGGTTTGAGACACGTTAATCCCGCCCACCGCCGAAGCGATCACCTGCTGAACATCGGCAATGTTGAGGCCATACCTCGCCGCCCGTAATCGGTCGATATCAGCCTGAACATAACGGCCACCGGCAACGCGCTCCGAATACACAGATGCCGTACCGGGAACCTCCGAAAGAATGGCTTCCAGTTGCTTGCCCACTGCCTCGATGGTTGCCAGCTCAGGCCCGGCCACCTTGATGCCAACCGGCGTTTTTATCCCGGTCGCCAGCATGTCAATCCGGGTAATGATCGGCATCACCCAGGCGTTGGTAACGCCGGGAAATTGGATAAGGGCGTTCAATTCCTGCTTCAGTTTTTCGGTGGTCATGCCCTCACGCCACTGGTCGCGTGGTTTGAGTTGAATAAACGTTTCAATCATCGTCAACGGGGCAGGATCTGTCGCGGTCTCTGCCCGGCCAACCTTGCCAAACACCGTTTCCACTTCCGGTAGCGAGGCAATCAATCGATCGGTCTGTTGCAGCAACTCCCGAGCCTTGCCGATGGAAATGCCCGGGTAGGTGGTTGGCATGTACATCAGGTCACCCTCATCCAGAGGCGGGATGAATTCGCTGCCTATCCTGGAGGCAGGCCACAGCCCTACCGCCAGAATCAGAACCACCGCGACCAGGGTTGTCGACGGATACTTAAGAACGCCCTTCAGCATTGGCAGATAACCCGCCACCAAGAACCGGTTCACCGGGTTCTTGTGTTCCGACAGCACCTTGCCACGGATGAAGTAACCCATGAGCACTGGCACCAGCGTGACCGCCAGAGCGGCACTGGCCGCCATGGCATAGGTTTTGGTGTAGGCCAGCGGCGAGAACATTCGGCCTTCCTGGGCTTCCAGCACGAACACCGGGACAAAGCTGACGGTAATGATCAGTAATGAGAAAAACAGCGCCGGCCCCACTTCGGCCGATGCCTTTGCCACCACCTGCCAGCGGTTTTCACGGGTCAGCGGTGTACGCTCCATGTGTTTGTGCATGTTCTCGATCATCACGATGGCACCGTCAATCATGGTGCCTATGGCAATGGCGATACCACCCAACGACATGATGTTGGCATTGATGCCCTGCCAGTACATTACGATGAAGGCTGTCAGGATGCCGACTGGCAGGCTGACCATCACCACCAGTGACGAACGCACGTGGAACAGGAAGATCACGCACACCAGCCCCACAACGAGAAGTTCTTCCAGTAATTTGTTCCAGAGGTTGGTCACAGCGCGATCGATCAACCCGGAGCGGTCATACACCGTGACCACCTCGACGCCGTCCGGCAGGCTGCTCTGCAAAGACTCCAGTTTGGCTTTCACCCCCCTTATGGTCTCCTGGGCGTTTTCACCAAAACGCATCACAATAACGCCGCCGACCGTTTCGCCCTCGCCATTCAACTCGGCAATGCCCCTGCGCATCTGCGGCCCAACTTCTACGCTGGCCACATCCTTTAACAAAACGGGCGTGCCGTTGTCGTCGAGCCCCAGCGGGATCGAGAGCAAATCTTCCCGGGACTGGATATAGCCCGAGGCCCGCACCATGTACTCGGCCTCTGCCATCTCAATCACCGAAGCCCCCACTTCCTGATTGCCGCGTTTTATGGCGGTTTCAATGTGGGACAAGGGAATCCCCAGGGTACGCAGCTTTTCCGGGCTCACCTGTACCTGGTATTGCTTGACCATGCCACCCACAGTGGCCACTTCCGAAACGCCGGGTACCGTCTGCAGCTCATACTTCAGGAACCAGTCCTGAAGGCTTCGGAGCTGGCTCAGGTCGTGCTGCCCAGTGCGGTCTACCAACGCGTACAGGTACACCCAGCCCACACCGGTAGCGTCAGGCCCCAATTGCGGCCGGGCCTGCTCCGGCAGGTTCGGCGCCACCTGCGACAGGTATTCGAGCACCCGTGAGCGGGCCCAGTACATATCGGTGTTTTCGTCAAAGATCACATAAACGTAGGAGTCACCGAAGAACGAATAGCCTCGAACGGTTTGCGCCCCCGGCACCGAAAGCATGGCGGTGGTCATCGGGTAGGTAACCTGATCTTCCACCACCTGAGGCGCCTGCCCCGGGTAGCTGGTTTTAATGATGACCTGGACATCCGACAGGTCCGGCAGTGCATCCACTGGCGTGTTCTTCAGGGAGTACAGTCCCAGACCGGTCAGCAGCAGTGCTGCCATGACAACCAGAAAACGGTTACGAACCGACCAGTAAATCAGCGACGCGATCATCAGTGGCCCCCTTCATGCTGCATGCCATGGGCGCTGTGATCCATCTCCGTCGGTCGGGGCGACATACGCAGAAAGTCAGAGGTTTTGCTGGATTCTGAATCGATCAGAAACTGCGCCGAGGTGACCACCGTGTCGCCGGGGCTTACCCCCTGCAGAATTTCCACATACTCCTCACCTACGCGCCCAACATCGACGTTAACCGATTTGAACGCTCCTTTTTCCAGAGCCAGCACCAAACGGTCACTCTGGCCGGTACGGATCACGGATTCCCGGGGCACTAACATTCGCCGGTCACCACGCTCTCCCTGTATGTTCAGCCGGGCGAACATACCCGGGCGCAAGGCACCGTCGGTGTTATCAAAGCGCAGTCTGACCCGGGCCGTGCGGGTTGTTGTGTTGATCTCCGGATAGACGTAATCCACCTGCCCCCGCCACTGCCGGTCCGGCATATAATCCAATGTCATCACCGCCCGATCACCGGGCTTAACTGCGGCAATCTGGCTCTCGAACATCTCGCCCAGAACCCAGACCTCGTCCAGCGAGGCAATGGTCACCACCTGGTCGCCGGGTTTGATGAACATCCCTTCGCGCACATTGAGACTCTCGATAACCCCGGTCGCCGGTGCGTAGACCGTCAGTGTACGGCGCACTTCGCGGGTATCCTTCAGGCTCCGTACCAGGCTGGTTGGAACATTCAGCGCCAATAGACGCTGCTCTGCAGCACGGACCAGATTCTCGTTGCCCCGGTTCAACGCCAGAACCAGTTCCTCCTGAGCGTTAACCAGGGTGGGCGAATACAACGAGTACAAGGCCTTGCCCTGTTCAACCGGCTCCCCCTCCGCCTTCACATACAGCGCCTCAATCCAGCCCTCAACACGGGGATGCACATGGGCCATGGCGTCCTCGTTATACTGGACGTGCCCGACGGTGGTGATGTTTAGTGGCAGGCGCCCCTGGATAACCGTGCCGGTCCTCACACCCAGGTTGTTGGTCACGGCGGGCGATATCCGGACGGTGCCCGCTGGGTCATCCGCGGCTCCGCCGTCCGCATAAACCGGCACAAGGTCCATCCCCATGGGCGACTTGCCCGGTTTGTCCCTTCTGAAATCAGGGTCCATGGGGGCCACCCAGTAAAGCGGCTCCTGGGCCTGTGAATGTGCAGGATCAGCGGTGTGATCCATGCTTGCGCCAGCCGCCAGCCACCAGCTAATGCCGGCACCGGCAAAACCACCCAGCACGAGAAAGCCCAGAGGGCGAATGAAATTGGCCATAGTTGTCAGTCCTGATAACGAGTTGATGAAATGAGGGGGGCGTTATCCGCGCCGGCGGTGACGTAATCGAAACTGGCTTGCGACCTGGCGCGCTCGGCCACCATCTGAACCAGCTCGATGCGGGCATTCAGCTCGGCAATACGCGCACGCACGGCTTCGGCAAAATCACCATCGTCAGAGTTGTAAGCACTCAGGGCGGCTTCGGCCTGCTGCTCCATCTGAGGCAGCAGGGTTTCCCGGTAACGTGTAATGCGCTCATCCAGGCGCTCAATGCGCGCCAGTGCACTGCGGGCTGACGCCTGCAACTGGCGCAGCTGCAGCATACGTTCGGTTTTAACGGTCTCTGCCCGGGCCACGGAGGCTTTGAGGTTCCGGTCTTGGCGGTTACTGGTGAATAGTGGGAGATCAACACTGATACCGACGGAGAAAAGGTCGGCCCTGTCCTGGCCATTGGGGGCTCTATCGCGGTATCCGTACTGTGCAGACAGTGACCATTCCGGTTTGTAGGCCTGTCTCGCCAGGTCCACCTCCAGAGTCCGCACCTCAATCAGTTCATCCGTGGCACGAATCATCGGGTGGTCGATCGCCAGTGCGCTATCGACCTTCGGACTGCCGTTCGCAGACAGTGCTGTCAAATACGGCGGTATGGTGTCGTCAACAGCGAGGAGGTCGGCACGGATTCCAGCTTTTTCGTCAACCCATGCTCCCACCCACTCCGCCAGCGCCTCACGGCTGGAACTGAGCTCTGCTGACAGCGCGGTTAGCCGGTCGTCCAGCCGGGTCAGCTCGACGGATGCGCGAATCACGTCCTGCTGCCGAGCGCTCATTGTGGCCGAGCGGTAGCCCGCCTGGGCAACGTCTTCCAACTGCTCGAACAGGCCACGACTGCTCTCGATCAGCTGCACACTTTGCTGGGCGCGCCAGACATCGAGCCACAGGTGGGTGACTGTTTCGGTCACCTTGAGTTCACGATTGTCTCGCTGGCGGGGTTGTATTGACGCCATCTGCAGTACCCTGGCTTTGGCAATCCGGCGGCTGTCCCCCCGGGGAAAGCGCTGGGTAATGCCAACGGTGGTCTGGGTCATTGCCTCTTGCCCGAGATCGAAAGTGTCTGTGGGCAGGTTTGCCAGCCCGAGCGTCAAGCGGGGGTCAGGCAGCGAGCCCTGTGCCACCGCTTCTTCCCTGAGGGCCTGTTCCTGATAAACGCTGCCTTGCAGCCAGGGGTCATTCTGTATGGCGATTTCAATGGCCGACGTCAGGCCCAGCTCCTGCTGGGCCACTGCAGGCAAGGCTGAGATGGCCAGCATTGTGGCCATGCCCAGTTTTGGAAGGTGTCTGAGATAACGCAAAGTGAATTCTCCGCAAAAGGCTGTTATGCGGAGAATGCTAGAGGGGCAACCTGAACTGTGACTGAAAGATTTATCCTAAATAATGGATTTTTTGATCTCGCTCAAAACAATCAGACACGTGCTCTGATCTGGCTATTGAATTTACATCAAACCAACGCCGAATCGTTTCATTACAAATGCCAGGGAAACAAAACAGATCATAGTCAGCACGGCACTGACCGCCAGCGACAACCAGAATCCCAAACGGGGTAACAGGAACGGAAACAACAAGAACATCGGCAAGGTGGGCAGCACATACCAGAAAGTGTACCAGGCATGGTTGGCAATCTTGTCTACCGGCTGATGCTCAACATACATCCAGACCATAGCCAGCACAGTCACCATGGGCAGCGCGGCAATCAGTGCGCCGAGTTTATCGCTGCGCTTGGCGACTTCCGAAATCAGTACCACCAGGGCGGCGGTGATGGCGTATTTGGTTATGAGCCATGTCATTGCAGTTATCTCCTTTATTACCCGCCGAGAGGCCAAATAGCCAGAACCAAACTACCGCGACAGTGAACATTTTTCACATTTAATTTCCAATCAGGAAAGCGAGCAAGGTATGGTCTTCGACCGTCGAATCAAGCCGCACAAACAAAAAGGCAAATCACAGGAGTCACTATGTGCTCAACCTTACTTGCTGATCGCAAGCATGTGCTCAGAGCTTCCCCCACATACCGTCTGTTCTGGATTTTTCTGACCTTCGGGCTGTTCGGCATGAGCGCCGATGTGCTCGCACATGCCGTCGCCGAAGGCGATAAAGGCTATATCCAGGAGATCACCGGGGTTAACCTGATAGCCTTCATGTATCTGGGGGCCAAGCACATGGTCACCGGCTATGACCACCTGCTGTTCCTGCTGGGTGTCATCTTCTTCCTCTACCAGATGAAACACATCGCGATCTATGTGAGCCTGTTTGCGGTAGGGCACTCCACCACCATGCTGCTGGGGGTGTATTTCAACATTGGCATCAACAGTTACATCATTGATGCCATTATCGGTCTGTCCATCGTGTACAAGGCGCTGGACAACATCGGTGCCTATCAACGGTGGTTTGGTTTTCAGCCGAACACCAAGGCCGCCACGCTAATCTTCGGGTTCTTCCACGGCTTTGGCCTGTCTTCAAAAATCATCGAATACGACATCTCACCGGACGGCCTGGTGCCAAACCTGCTGGCGTTTAACGTCGGGGTGGAAATTGGCCAGCTCATCGCCCTGGCCATGATCCTGATCGCCATCAGCTTCTGGCGTAAAACCGACGGCTTTTTCCGCCACGCCTACACCACCAATGTAGCCATGATGAGCGCGGGCTTCCTGCTCTTCGGTTATCAGCTCACCGGTTATTTTGTCGCCTAATTCTGGAGATTCGTTATGTACAACACCGATAGACCAAACCGTGAAGAACTACCCTCCACCGCCAAACTGGTTCGATCAACCATCATCGCCGCTATTGTTGCACTGGTGCTGCTGGTGACGGTGGTCATGCCCGCCGAGTATGCGCTGGACCCGACCGGTGCCGGCCGGGTTCTGGGCCTGACCGAAATGGGTGAAATAAAGCAACAGCTGGCCGAAGAAGCGGCCGCCGATGCCGCCGCGCAAATGGTGGCAGTGCAAACCCAGACAGAAGCGCCAGCGCCAGCATCGGTTGAGCCCGCCGCCACTGCCGAAGCAGCTCCGGAAGCCGAGCCTGCGCCGGAAGAGCCGGCTCCAGCAACCGCCGACGAATCCGAATGGAAAGATGAGGTTCGTTTTGTGCTGACGCCGGGCCAGGGTACGGAGTTCAAGCTCACCATGAATGAGGGTGCCATCGCCCGGTTTTCCTGGGAATCCGAAGGTGGCCCGGTTAACTTTGACACCCATGGCGATGGTGGCGGCCGGTCCATCTCTTACGAAAAGGGCCGGGGCGTTCCGGAGGATGAAGGCGAACTTGAGGCCGCCTTTACCGGCAACCATGGCTGGTTCTTTCGGAACCGCAACAACAACGATGTGACCGTGGTACTGCGCACCGGCGGTGATTACGGTGAACTGAAGAAAATGCTGTAAAAGTACGCACCACTGCGACAGCCTCAGGGACGAGGCACAAATAAACGATATTGAATAATGTAATCAAGGAAAAGGGCTAATGAGTGAAGTTTCTTTCAGGGAAGCGCTGATAGTCTGGATTAGGATCGGTCTTCTCAGCTTCGGCGGCCCGGCAGGGCAGATCGCGTTAATGCACCGGATTATTGTAGACGAGAAGAAGTGGCTGGATGAGTCTCGATTTCTACACGCCCTGAACTATTGCATGCTGTTACCCGGGCCTGAGGCTCAGCAACTTGCCACCTACATCGGTTGGCTAATGCATGGTGTGAGGGGCGGGGTTATTGCAGGCCTGCTGTTTATCATTCCTGGGGCCCTGGCAATTTTCCTTTTGTCCTGGGCGTATGTCACCATCGGTGACCTGACTCTTGTTGAAGGTGTTTTTTTCGGCCTGAAAGCGGCGGTGCTCGCGATTGTTGTTCAGGCCCTGATACGAATCGGCAAACGAGCACTCAAGGGCACTTTGAGGCCGTTCCTCGCCGTTGCCGGTTTTCTGGCTTTGTTTGTTTTCAGCGTACCGTTTCCGATCGTGGTTCTGACGGCGGGCATTGCGGGCTACCTGGTAGCACGTAGACTTGGGCCGGACAATACGGAGGCCAATCATTCGTTGGTCACCACAGAAACCGTTGTACGCCCCGGCACCCGGCGTGCAGCCCTAACCTGCCTGGTACTTTGGGCACTGACCGTGTTCGGGTTGCTGGCCGCCCTGGGCTACGGCCATGTGTATTCGCAGATTGCCGTGTTTTTCTCAAAGATGGCGACAGTCACCTTTGGCGGCGCCTACGCAGTGCTGTCTTACGTGGCCCAGCAAGGGGTTGAGAACTATCAGTGGCTCCAGCCCGGTGAAATGTTGGAGGGCCTCGGCCTGGCGGAGACAACGCCAGGGCCCCTTATTCTGGTCACACAGTTCGTTGGATTTCTCGCAGCCTACCGCGATGCTGCCGGCGAGTCTGCGCTCCTCTTCGCCTCTATTGGCGCCCTGCTGACCACATGGGTGACGTTTCTGCCCTGCTTTCTGTGGATCTTTGCCGGTGCGCCCTACGTGGAGAAACTACGCGCAAACCAAGCCATTTCTTCCGCCCTTGGGGCCGTCACTGCCGTCGTCGTTGGAGTGATTGCCAACCTGGCACTTTGGTTTGCGATCAGCGCACTGTTCGCCGAGCAATTCCTCTTCTCGGAGTATGGTGTCAACATGCAACTGCCCCATCTTGCCAGCGTAGATGTGCCGATGCTGACACTCTCAGCCGTGGCGTTTCTCTGTGCGTTCCAGTTCAAAATGGGGGTTATCCCCCTGGTGAGCACATTGGCCAGCCTTGGGGCCGTCTGGATGCTGATGGCGGGCTAACCCAAGCTCGCTGCTGACAACGACAGCGGACGCCCCGGTGCAGCCTCCGGACGGAACCTGTTCAAAGGAATCCATAACGATGTGACTGTGCAGCGTCATCGTAAACGCATCGCCTTTATGATCACGAGGACAGAGAACAGAAATAAGCGAACACAAAGTCCCTATGTACTTCCGATAGGTCAGTTCAAGCCCCTTACTTCGTATTGTTCGGCGACACAGCCTATTTAACAATAAAATAATTATATCCGCATACCCCTCGCACAACCCAATCAATTTTCGGCCGTTGACAAATATCAAAAATATATTTTTTATATTTCAGCTTCATTTCAGAAACTAATGATTAACTGCATTCACCAACCAAACAGGAGGTGTAATTATGAAAAAATTATTTGTGTTTGCAGCAGCAGTTACTTTTTCAACATCCGTACTTTCAGGCAACATGTCAGACAATAAGGATATGAAGGCCACGCACAACCAAATGATGGATACAAAATCCGTTGAAAACATTCTTCAGAATGAAGATATGCAGCGTTTGCACAGGGACATGACGCGCCATGCTATGTCCGAGGTTGGTATGGAGGCTCGCCTGAAAATGATGACGAAAGAGGGTCGTGCCTATCATAAGGCACTAGAACAAAGGGAGAAAAACACCGCAGGGTAACCCCTGCGGGAAAGTCAACTCGCGGAGACACAAGCACCGGCTAACTCAAATGTTGAGCAGTCGATGCCCTGATCGCGGACAAGTAAAACACACAAACCTGAAACCGAGCTGAATTACTGAGCCTGTTTATGGCAAGAAAGGAAAATATCATGAAGAAAGCAATTATCGCTGCTGCAGTCACTGCCTTATTTTCAACCATGGCTACTGCCAACTCGGGCTTGGCGGATCGTATCAATGAAGCACGCAGTTACCCGAACAAAACAATCAGTGCAGAAAAACCTAAAATGATCTGCACACAAAACAAAACCAATCACCGGAATATTAGTGAATCAGCTGTGAAATACGAAGAAAGTGAATCAGGCAACAAAGACATGGATCACACTCATTCTTGAATGAAATTTCAGAATTAGCAAGTCAAACAAATAGTCGACCACTTATTATAAAAGGTGGCCGACTATTTATTGCGCATTAAATATATAAAAATTTGCTTCCCCATCTCACCATTATCACTCTTTCATTTGTCTCTCAAGATCAACCATCCAAGAAACATCCATTTGACAACCAATACTGTTAACAACGGCAAGAAAACCCATTGGGCGAGAGGCAGTACATCGGTGCCTGTCCATGTGACCACCGGCATTAACTGGCAACCATGGCTGGTTTTTTCGCAACCGCAACAATAATGATGTGACCGTGGTGCTGCGCACCGGTGGTGATTATGGTGAGCTGAAAAAGATGCTTTGAGCAGGCCCTGAGCTGTAGAGGAGTAGCCTGAAAAAGTGGAAAACCTCCCGGCAACAGCATCCGGGAGGTTTTTAACGTTTCAGATCGCCTGAACAACCTCAGAAAGCATATCCCTGACCTTGCCGGCAACCTGCTTGAGTTCGTCATTATCAATGGCGGACATGGACACCACGGGGTCGATTGCGCTGACCTCCACACCCTCCGACACCTCACGGAGAGTTAGGAATATCGAGATTCTTTGTTTTTTTATTAAAATTCAGGGTCATTTCAGAAACCGATGTTTCAATAGAGCCATCAAACAACCCGGAGGTGTAATAATGAAAACGTTATTTGTATTTGCAGCAGCCGTCACGATTTCAACATCCGTACTTGCAGGCAACATGTCAGACAATAAGAACATGAAGGCCATGCACAGCCAAATGATGAACACCGAGTCCGTTGAAAAGATTCTTCAGAATGACGATATGCGGCGTTTGCACAGGGACATGACGCGCCATGCCATTTCCGAGGTAGGTATGGAGGCTCGCCTGCAAATGATGACGAAAGAGGGTCGCGCCTATCATAAGGCATTGGAGAAAAAGCAAAAAAATACCGCAGGGTAAACCATGCGGCAAAGTCAGCTCGCGGAGACGCAGGCACCGCCTGACTCGAATGCTGAGCAGCCGGCGTTCTAACGCCAGCAAGTAAACCATACCAACCTGAACCTGACTTGAATTACCGAGTCAGCTTATAGAAAGAGAGATCAACATTATGAAAAAACTAATTATCGTTACTGCAATCATGGCTGCATTTTCAACCATGGCCACGGCCGGCGGCTTGGCCGATCGCATCAATGAAGAACGCAGTTACCCTAACAAAACAGAGCGTACTAAAAGCATGCACATGCACTGTATGCATGAGAAACAAAACCATGGGATGGTAAAAAAATCTCAGGCAAACCAGGATGAATCACGCGAAGTTAATTACGGAAAAGAACAATCAGAGAGAGCGCCTATTAACCATAATCATCACTAAATCGGTGCAGCGAACATCATGTTAAAACATAGCCGGTCATCTTACGAAAAGATCATCGGCTATTTATCATATAATTCCTAACTATATGTTCAGAAAAACCATTGTAACTCCATTAGCCCGACCGGCTCTAATCTCCCATATTCGCTGTCGTCGTCACCTCCGAACCACTGGGCTCCTGCCGTGAGATAAATTTCCCGTTTGAATGGCAGCGTCCATGTGGACCGGGGGTAAAGTACCCAACTGGCATCATCGGCATTGCGGATGACCACCACGCGATACTGCCAGAACGGATTTATATCCTGCCATGCCAGCAGCCCGATATAATGGCGCCCGGTATACAGTGGGCGGGTGGAAACCAGCCTCAAAAGGTCCAGGTTTCCGGGCCGTGCGGGCTGACCGTTGTAGAAATACTCCAATGCCAGGTTAAAGCCGTTGCGATACGCCCAGTTCAGATCTGCCACGCCCTGCCAGTAACCATCGCCAGTATCTGCTTCGCTCCAGACGAGTTCAGTACGCCAACCGGTGCCGGCCACTGAGCTACTGCCGCTGACACCCGCTTTGGTCGTGCCTGCAAAATCGCCGATCATCACACTGGCATCGACCCCGGCAACAAAACGCTTGGCCCTCGCCGCCGTGCTGGCCTCCTTGTCACTGTGTTGCAGTGCATGAACAGCGCTGATTCGGCCGGTTGCCCCCCAGGGGCTGTCCCATAACACGGCGTCCACGCCAATCCGTTCATCAGGTTCAAGGTTGAGGGGGCTGACAGGATTGAGAATGTCCATGGGGTTCCAGACGCAGGCGGGTAAGGTTCGAGAAGTAACGATCCTCATCAACCAGCGAGCGCGACCCGGCACTGAGATTCTTGAGCGATCCGGAATGGCTGAAATCAGCCGCAGCGTTCGAAGCCAGCATCAGCCAGGCCAGGCCCACCGCCACCAGTGGAGTGCGATCAACCATGCCGAATGGCCTCAACCGGGTCCAGTCGTGAGGCCCGCCACGCCGGGTACAGCGCTACCAGCACGGAGCACAGGAACAACAGCAGGCTGGGAAGCCAGACATGATCGAAAATCAACACCGGATAGATGCGGTCGATGATACCGGGGATGGCTTCCAGAGAGCGACTGACCGAGGACAGATCAATACCGGTCTGGCCAAGCCAGAACACAAGCAGGCCGCCAACCACCGTTCCTGCCACCATACCCAACACCGCAAGAAAGAATGCCTCAAACAGAATCGTCAGCTGTAATTGTCCACCTCTCGTACCCAGTGCCAGCATGACGCCCAGTTCCGGGGTACGCTCCATCACCGACATCACCATGGTGTTCATGACGCCAATCGCGACCACCACAAAGACCACCGACAGAATGAGGTAGAAATCCACCTGGCTCATTTGCACCATCTGCACAACCACCGGCAGCAAGGTTTCCCAGTCCTGGGCCACCAGCCCGTGGTTGGTCAGAGGCGACGACTGGTTCAGGGTCTGTGCCAGGGCCACACTGTCTGAGCGATCTGACAGCCTCAGCACGATCCGTGAAACTTCGTCCTCCTGCAGGCCGCCCAGTGTTCGGGCTGTATTGATATCGATGAATGCATACTCTGTGTCGAACAGGTCACTGCCGGTGCGGTAGATGCCGCGAATGGTCTGGGCGCTGGAGGCAAGATCTCCACCAGCCAGCCCAGGACCTCCACATTGCGTTCCTGCAGCTGCTTCCGCAGGCTTCCAACCACCGCTTCGAGCTGGTCAGAGTCCTCTACGCGGGCCGCAATCTCGGTAAACCGACCTTCAAAGGCATACAGCGTCTGGGCGGATGCCAGGGGCATCTGGGCTACAAATCCATCAATACGTTTGATGCCGGTTTCGAAAACACCCACCACCTCGAACCGGTCTGCGCCAATGGAGCCGTCCGCTGCCTGAACCACCAGCACCAGCTCATCTCCCGGGGAGGTACTCAGGGCACTGGCGGCGTCCACGCCCATAACGATCTCATTGTCCCCCTCCAGATAGCGGCCGCGGATGATCGACCGATCAAGCCGGGTTACCTGCGGCTCTGTTGTGCTGTCGACCCCCATCACCTGCAAGGCCCGTGACTGGTCGGCATGGCTGGCCAACGCATTGCCCGTCACCCTGGGAGTGGTCGCCGCGACACCGCTTACGGAGGACATTTCCTGAGCAAGGTTCCAATGCTCGGCAACGGCAATGTTCATTTCCCGGTCGTCGTGAAATCCGCGCTGGTGCACTTTCAGGTCGCCGGTTACATAACCGGTCATGTTGTTGATCATCTGGGCATTGATGCCATCGATAAAAGCCCAGAGAAACACCAGACCTCCGACGCCCACGGCCACCGACAGCAGCGTGATGCCGGTACGCCGACGATTGACCCGAAGATTGCCGAACGCCAGTCGCAGCCACGCGATCACGGTCGCAGCTCCTCACGCTCGACACCGCCATCCCGCAGATGAATCACCCGGCGCGCTCGCTCCATCACCATCGGATCGTGGGTGGAAAACACAAAGGTAATACCGTGCTCCGAGTTCAGACCCCGCATCAGGTCCAGCAGGGCCGCACCGGTTGCGGAGTCGAGATTGGCGGTTGGCTCATCGGCCAGGACAATCGCAGGCTTACTGACGATGGCCCTGGCCACCGCGACACGTTGTTGCTGGCCGCCGGAGAGTTCATGGGGCAGACGCTGTTCCATCCCCTGCAGCCCGACCTCCGCGAGAATGCGCCGGGCCTCGGCCCGTCGTTCCCGAAACGGAATGCCGCGAAGCATCAGCACATACTCCACATTCTCCTGAGCCGACAAGACGCCGATAAGGTTGTATTCCTGAAACACAAAACCGATTTTCCACAACCGCAGAATGGTGCGCTTCTTGCGGCTGAGCCCGGTGATTTCCTCACCCGCCACCTGAATGCGCCCCGTATCCGGTTCGTCCAGGGCCCCGATCTGGTTCAGTAGGGTAGTCTTGCCCGAACCCGACGGCCCCACCAGCGTTGTGAACTCACCGGGCTCGATCACCACGGATACATCGTTCAGCGCCTTGACGGCGATTGAGTCCTGCTGATAAATCCGCGACACGTTCTGCACATTGACGATGCTCATAGCGGGGTCTCATTCCGGGTTGCGCAGGCGACGCAATGAGAAAAGCGCCTCGTCTACAGGAATATCGAATTCGATGGATTCAATGCGGATGACCGTGCGGGATGCAGGATTATCCGCGCCAACCATCGTCCAGCGAGTAGGGATCCGGCGCCCGCCCAAGGTTTTGACCTGGTCATAGGTCAACCGTTTGACGACTTGATCCCGCTCCCCGTGGTAGGCCACCGACACGGGAATAGCATCCGCGCGAATTTGGAATTCAAGCTGACTCCAGACAACCGGCGCGTCGGGCCGTGGCGTTGAGACGACCCGGTACACCGGCACCTCGCCAGAATCATCTACCCCGGCAACCTCATGGGTGTAGTCGTCGACAAATGAACTTTCCTTGACCAGATCATCGTTGCTGAAGTTGGACCCCATCCATGGCTGTAGCATCATTGACGGTGGAATCTTGATCGTGCGATCAACTTTGGGAAGGTAATTCCACATGGCATCGCCAATTCTCAGCGAACCAACTCCAGCCTCTTTCTTGGGCGAGTGGATCCGGATCAAGGTGTGATCCGGCCGATCCATCCAGGCTTCCAGCTGCAGTTCCCGAGTCCAGTAGTCACTCTCGATACGCATGGTGGAGCGGCCGTGACTTGAGGTGGACCAAAGCAACTGCTCCATGCGTTCAATTAAAGAAACCGCCGAAGGCGTGCTCGCCAGAAGAGGGGCAGAAAACAAAACAATTAGAAGAAAGCAGGAAAGCCTGTAATGAATCACAGATCGTCCATCCGTCCTATTTGCCGGGCCAGGCGCATAGACTCGTTCGTTTCCATCTCCAGTAGTCCTTCCAGCAACTCTCGAGCTTCCGGGATTTCCGCTTTACCCAAAAGATTCTTGTACAGATTCATGACTTGCTCATGGAAATCCATAACCTCGCGGTAGATTCCCTGGAAATCCAGTTTGGCGTATGGCTCGTCGCAGGTGCGGTGTGTTTCTATCGGATTGTGTCTGAGGTAGTCATAGACCCGTGTTTCCAGTGTGTTACTGGCACTCTGACCCTCAAACTCTTCGACGATCCGTGCAAGTTCCGATTCGTGAGATGCAAGATACTCCAATAACGCTCCTGCCCTTTCCTCCTCATGCTGCGTGGCGCAGTGCCCGAGACACTGGGCCAGATGCGTGTGCAGGTCTCGGGTCCACTCGATCAACTCACCAAAGCTTTTGATATCCATGATGGCTTACTCTCCTTAAGTTGAACGCACGTCGTTGCGATGCCAATTCAGCGCCCTGGCCATGAAGCTAAATCCGTTGTCGAAAATCCCGGAAACTTGGGATAAACCGTGGTGTTTTAGCCGCATAGTCGCGCCACGCCTCCCCAAACTCTTTCTCGATATCTTTCTCCTCATGAATGGACAAACGTGAGTACATCCATAGGAGTACCGGAAACATTGCCAGGGTAAGCAGCGTCGGCCATTGCAGGAGAAAGCCAAACATGATCAGTGCAAACCCGACATATTGCGGATGACGAACCCAGGCATAAAGCTCACTGGTGGCGAGTTTGCTCTCTTTCTGAGCGGTGTACAGTGTGCGCCAACCGGCCGCGATCAGATAAAATCCACCCGCAATGAAAGCGGTACTCAGCAAATGGAATGGCCCGAAGTGGGGAGAACCCTGCCACCCAAACAACATTTCCAGTAAATGCCCGCTGTCATGGGAAAACCAGTCAACATCTGGGTAGCTGCTTTGTAACCAGCCCGCAAGGAAGTAAATAGTTAACGGGAAACCGTACATTTCAGTAAACAACGCGACCAGAAACGCACTAAAGGCACCAAACGAGCGCCAGTCGCGCTTAGTTTTAGGCTTGAAAAAGCTGAACGCAAAAAAGATAAAAACAGCAGAGTTCAGGACGACGAGACTCCAGAGCCCGTAGTCAGTTGCTTCATTGCTCATGGTGATCTTCCTTTTTCGGACCATGTTGATGTCCGGAATGGCCTCCGTGCATAAATATATGCATTAGCGGGCACAGCAGGAGAATCAACCACGGCAGTGCGCCGAGAATATGAACCTTGTGCTCGCCCCAAAGGAGAACCAGAGCAATCACACCGAAGAAAGAAAGCGTAATCCAATATCGACGGCTAAATTCCATAACGAATTCTCCTGAAGCTGTGACAAGCAATTTTTACTTACCAGCTCCTAAACCCAAGTGATAAGTCTAGGTAATCACAGAAGTCTGAATTCAAACTGAACACTTCAGTCAGCTTGGAAAAAGAGTTGATCTCAATCAATTCCTGGACGAACTTCGCGCACCCTCCCGCCTTCGCCCGGTGCTTTCATGACGATAATCAGACCAATAATTGTGATACTAATGCCGGTGATTTCCACAACAGTGAAGGTTTCCCCAAACCACAGTAGCCCGATAACAACACCTATGGCCGGCGTAAGAAAGGTAAACGAATTGAGACTGTTCAAAGGAGCGCTTGCCAGCAGGGCATACCACAACACGACCATCAGTGCCGTAGCGGGAATGGACAGCATTAAAGCAGCGGTGGCAAACGACCAGGTCCAGTTAATGTCCATGCCTTCGCCCAGGATGACAGAAGCAAAACCCAGAAAAACTGAACCAATTACAAGCTGAATGCCCATTGACCAGTAGATATCATCGCTGCCGGCCTGGTATTTAAGCAGTACGTTTCCAATGGCAGTACCAACGGCGCCACCAAGAATATAAACCGATCCTATGAATCTGGAGTTACTTACTTCCATGTCAGGCGCTGCGAGCACCACAACACCGATAAAGCCAATGAGTAATCCGGCAAACAGACGCCCGCTCACAACTTCCCTGATGAAAAAATAGGACAACACAGCTGCAAAAAGTGGTTGTGCGTTTGCCAAAACGGTTGCAAGCCCGGGGCCCAATTCTCCGGCTCCGAGAAACATCCCGCCAAGCCCCATACCCGTGTAACTGAAGCCGATAGCCGTCAACAAAAAAAACCGTCGGGGGGAGTATCGGACGCGACCGCCCCTTGCAAGGGCGATCAGAACCAGGCAGATACCCGCCAGCAATGCCCGTAACGCCGCAAAAAGCAAGGGTGGCGCGTCTGGAAGACCCACCACGATAAAGGGAAAGCAGATTGCCCATAACACCGTGACAAGCAACATGCCGACAATTGATCGTATCGACATCAACTGACCCGACGCCAACCACGGTTCACCATGTTAGCGGCGCACTTTATCGTAACGCCGACGCAGCAACATCGAATTACCAATGACGGACAGCGAGCTGGCGGTCATTGCCACCACACCGATCATCGGGTGCAACAGCCCCGCCGCGGCGATAGGAATAGCCGCAGCGTTGTATCCACTGGCCCATAGGAGGTTCTCAACGATCTTTTTGAAGGTCGCACGTGACAGCACCATGGCGTCAACAACACCAGATAATTCGCCACGGACCAGGGTAACGTCAGCAGCTTCGATAGCCACATCCGCACCAGCGCCTATGGCAATGCCTACGTTAGCCTGTTTGAGTGCCGGGGCGTCGTTAATGCCATCACCCACCATGGCAACATGATTGCCGTACTTTTCCTGCAGTTCCCGAATGGCATCCACCTTGCCTTCCGGCAACACCCCGGCGCGAACCTCGTCAATGCCCACTTCACGGGCAACGGCGTTGGCTGCACGCTCGTTGTCACCAGTAATCATCACAACATACAGTCCTTGCTCGTGCATGGCCCGAATGGCGGCCACCGATTCGTCCTTGAGCGTGTCGGCTACCGCGACAATGCCGCAGGCCTGACCGTCGCGGGCGACAATGACGGCGGTTCTGCCCTTGCCCTCCAGGTCCTGAAGCGCCTGGTCCAGGGCGTCCAGCCCTTGCACACCGCTTTCTTCCAATAGCAGACGGTTACCGATCAGCACCGTCTGACCCGCCACGGTTCCGGACACGCCCCGGGCACCGGTGGAGCGGAAGTCAGATACATCACCGGGCTTTACGCCCCGCTCCCGGGCGCCGTCGACGATCGCTCGGGCGATGGGGTGTTCAGAGGCATTCTCTACCGCAGCCGCAAGCTCCAGCAGTTCGGTTTCCGTTATCCCCGTGGCGACGACGGTTTCCGTGAGTTTTGGCTCTCCCCGGGTAATTGTTCCGGTTTTATCCAACACCATGACCTTGATGTCCTTGAAGGTCTGGATAGCCTCTCCCGAGCGAATCAGGATGCCGCGCTCGGCACCAATACCTGACCCCACCATCAGGGCCGTTGGCGTTGCCAGTCCCAGGGCGCACGGGCAGGCAATCACCAACACCGCAATAGCCGCCAGGATAGCCAGCACCGGCGTGGCCGCCGTCGGGTCCACCCACGGCAGGAAAGCGGCGCCCCATTCAAGGATTGGTCGGAGTGTATCGCCTGCAAACAGCCAGACCACAAGACTGCCCAGGGCAATAACAAGAACCAGCGGCACGAAGCGACCGGTCATGCGGTCAGCAAACTCCTGGATTGGCACCCTGGAGCCCTGAGCCTCGTCGATCAGTTTCACCACCTGGGCCAGGAAGGTATCACCACCAACACGGGTAGCCTTGACTCTCAGGCGACCTTCCTTGTTGATGGTGGCACCAATAACCGTGTCTCCCGTGCTTTTGTATACCGGGACAGACTCGCCAGTGGCAATGGATTCATCCAGATGACTCTCACCATCCACCACTTCACCATCAGTGGGCACCTTGTCACCGGGCCGGACAATCATGATGTCGCCTGGAGCCAAATCCTTCACGGGAATTTCGACCTCTTCCCCTTCCCGTTCCACGCGCGCGGTCTTAGCGCCGAGGGTGAGCAATTTCCGGATGGCCTCCGAGGCCTTGCCCTTGGCTTTTGCTTCCAGGTACCGACCAAGCACATGGAAGGTCATGATGGTGGCAGCCATCTCGATGAAGGAGGTCATCGGATAGACAAAGCCCACCAGGCCAATGATGAACGGTGGCAGGCTGCCCATGGATATCAGCACATCCATGTTGAAGGTGCCGTTCTTCAGGGAGCGCCAGGACGCCTTATGGGTAGCGGCACCGCCGAAGAGAAACACCACGGGGAATGCCAGCACGACGACAATCGCCAGATAGCCCGGGATGGGCTGCCAGAACATATGCGGCATCATCAGCAGCATGATCAGCGTGGTCGGTACCGCAGCAATCCAGAGCCTTCGCAAGGCAAGCTTGAGGTAAGCCTCCTCGACGGCTGAGTCTTCTTCCTGGTTGGTGTCTCCCTCCAGCGCAACAGCGGCAACGTCGTATCCGGCGCCCTCGATCAGCTTCTTCAGCTCCTGCTCTGCAGGACCCGCCGGGCCGACCACCACGCTTACGGTGTGGTTGGCGATATTGGTTGAAATGGTCTGCACGCCGTCGTGTCGCCCAAGTGTGCTTTTGATGATGCCTGCGCAGTGATCAGACCCCATCCCCGGAACAGTCACCTTGAACGTTCTGGTGCCAACCTCTCTGACGGAAGCCACATCGTAGCCAGCCCCCTCCACTGCCTTTCTTACAGCATCTCCGTCAGGGCCCGACGCAAGGGAGCGAACACTCACCTTATGTTTGGCAATGTTAGTCTCTATCTGGTCGATTCCGTCCAAGCGGCCAATCGTTTTGTTGATAATGCCGGCGCAGTGGTCTGACCCCATTCCCGGCACAATCAGCTCAAGGTCCCTTTGCCTTTGCGGTGCCTGTGTTTTCGTACTGTTCATCAAGATCTCCCGTCATTGTTTCTGTTGCTTGGCCAGTCACTGAACGCAATGAAATAAAGTAATACGAGATTGACGATGGGAATCAGTATCAGGATGCCCATCCAGCCCGGATATCCCGTGCGCTGGCAAATGCGCCAGGCCGGAATGACAACAACGATGGCAATCACCAGCATCCACAGCCAATGCCCTGCCCACATGGTGTGGCCAAACATATTATCTTCCATCATGGTCCTGCCCTCCTCGTTGTATCCTGGTTATTAGTGGTTATGTTCATGAGGCTTCTCATGTCCCGATTGCCGGGAATTCTCAGACTTTTTCAGGAAGATCTGCTCGACTACCGCGATTGCAATCATGGTGACAACTGCCACGCCGATAACGAACGGATCGGTATTCAGTTTGACCCAGACAAAGCCTCCAAGGACGAGCAAATCCAGCAAAATGGCGATAGCTGGCACCCACGCTTTGGCCTGCACATCTTCGCGCAAATAGCGAAGTACGCCCCAATGGATGGCTATGTCCATGATCAGATAGAACACAATGCCCAGCGCCGCGATGCGGGAGAGGTCAAAGAATGCGGTCAGAATCAGCCCCAGAGCTACAGTGTAGACCAGTGTGTGCTTCTGGATGCTACCCGGCATGCCGAAATGCCGGTGAGGAACCAGTTTCATTTCCGTCAGCATCGCGAGCATCCGGGATACCGCGAAAATGCTGGCCAGAATACCTCCGGCGGTAGCCATCATGGCAATGGCAACGGTGAACCAGACAGCGTATTCCCCCAGTGCCGGGCGCGCGGCAGCGGCAAGGGAGTAGTCTCGCGTTTCGATAATTTCAGCCAATGACAGGTTGCTGGCGACAGCAAATCCGACCAGCGTGTAAATCACCACGCAGGCCGCAATGGAAATAACAATGGCGCGCCCCACGTTTCGCTTCGGGTCTTTAACTTCCGAGCCACTGTTGGTGATGGTGGTGAAACCCTTGAAAGCCAGAATCCCGAGCGCAGTAGCTCCCAGAAAATTACCAGCAGCTCCAGCGTCGCCCGGGCTCGAGAAATCGACCGAAATGCTGTCGGCAATCCACAAACCAACCAACCCAAAAATCAATATGCCGCCGATTTTCAGGACCCCGATAAAGGAAGCCACGCCCTGAATCATCCGGTTGCCCTGAAGATTGACAAGAAATGCCACCAGAATCAGTGATACCCCCAAAATGGGAACCATTCCCCCGCTTTCATCGCCTCCGAAAAGCTGCATGGTGTAGGAGCCAAACGTGCGCGCGAGAAAGCTCTGGGCAATCACCATGGAAAAATACATCAGCAAGGCATTAAACGCGGTTGGCAGCCGATTGCCGTAGGCCTTGTGCAAGTACATGCCAATACCGCCCGCAGACGGCCAGGTATTGGAGATTTTAATATAGGAGTAGGCGCTGAAGCTGACAATCACCGCCGCTGCAAGGAACGCGAGCGGGAACAGAGCACCCGTCATTTGTGCCATTTGCCCGGTCAATGCAAAAATACCGGCGCCAATCATGACACCGGTACCCAGCATGACCGTACCCGCCAGCGTGAGGCTGCCTTTTTTGTAGCGAGTGACTCTGTCCTGTTCCTTGCTCATTTAGCCTCCGGTCACTTTTTCATCGGTGGCATTTTCGAACAGCAGACAGGTACATGCTTGGCATTGGCCCGGACGTTTTCATCTGTAAAACGATATCCAGCCAGTTTCCGGCGAGTCCACCACCCGGGCTTCAGGCCGCCGCCATGAGCCCCAATCAACTCAATCAACTCGTCAGTAGAGTAATGTGTGCCATCATAGGTGACATGCAACTGGTTGCCGGATTTGCGCTCGGCAAAATCGACGCCGGGGTTATTGTTGAGCTCTTGGATGAGCTCTTCCCACTGCCGCTCGCCAAGGCCTTGTACTGTCAGTTTCCTGTGCATCAGAAACTGTTCTTGACTGGTTGCTTTGTGTGTTTTTGTCATCGGGCTGCACCTCTACACCAGGTTAATTCCTTTTATTACAGCACCCCAACCTGAACTAAAACTGAAAAGAGACGAAGGATTTCGATGGAACTGACATACATCAAATAGTAGATGGAAAACGGGCTCCAGGAATTCCCGGAGCCCGTTAAAACGGTGATCAGAAGGCCAGTCTCGCCCCAACCACCGCGAACCAGTCTTCGGTACCTCCGCCACTGGCGCGAGCGAAATCGGCGGTGTCGCCGTATTTACGCTCATGGACCACGCCCACATAAGGCGAGAAAGAGCGGTCGATCAGGTCGTAACTCAGACGCAAACCGACTTCTGTCGAGTTGATCCCTTTACCCACGCCGATTTCCCGGTCTTCAGAGAACGCCAGCAGGGTTTCAAAGGTAGCGGAGACAATCCAGTAATTGGTGATCAGCAGCTCGTACTCAGCCTCAAAATCCACCGAGGCGTCGCCTTCATCACTGACATACAGGTTGGTGTCGATCTCGAACCAGTACGGCGCCAAACCAGTGAGCCCGATCACACCGTAGACCCGGTCCGGGCCTTCCGGTGTATCGATGCGA
The DNA here is from genome assembly GCF_048595985.1 of Marinobacter sp. GH_1. Lineage (NCBI taxonomy): Bacteria > Pseudomonadati > Pseudomonadota > Gammaproteobacteria > Pseudomonadales > Marinobacteraceae > Marinobacter > Marinobacter sp. GH_1. The sequence continues at coordinate 3,434,755 of NZ_CP184460.1, forward strand.
ATACCGGCCTTGGCATCCCAGAACTCACTGATCGGTGTCTGGGCCAGAAACTGGTTTTCCAGAGTTTCCCAGGCGTTGTGGGCTTCCTCCCACTCCCCCGTGAACTGCCACCGAAACTTCAGTTCGTCGCTGCCATACCAGGCATCGGATTCAATCACTGCCAGTTTTTCATCAGAGTCGCTGTAGCGGTACTCGAATTTTTCAGCACTGACACCCCAGAACGTGTTAACGCTGTTCGCATCAATCGCCTCGTCTGCCAACACGACGGCAGGCCCCATCAGCGTCAAAGCAGAAATCCGGGCGAGCCATTGGTTACGCGTTGTCATACGTCACCTCCCTTGGCCCGTGCATCGCCAGAGGCGACTTCTTCATCCGGACCGCCCTCAACCACAATCTTGCGGAACATGCCTGCCGCTGCGTGATAGGACAGATGGCAATGGAACGCCCACTCACCCGGTGCATCCACCTCGGTTTCCATATACACCGTGGTTGCCGGCGCCACGCTGATCACGTGCTTGATCGGATTCCACTTACCGGCCCCGACATCGAGGATCGACCACATGCCGTGCAGGTGCATCGGGTGTGTCATCATGGTTTCGTTCACAAACTTGAACCGGACCCGCTCTCCGTATTGCAGCACGACCGGGTCGGCGTCTTTGTATTTCACGCCATTGATGCTCCACTCGAAGCGCTCCATATTTCCGGTCAGGCGCATTTCAATTTCGCGGGTCGGCTCACGCTCCTCATAGAGCGGGCTTTGAGCCCGCAGATCGGAGTAAGACAGGAACTTACCGCCATTGCTGGCCGTTGGCAGCAAGCCACTGCCGCTTGCGTAGAAGGGGTCTTCCGGCATGCCAGCACCGTGGGCCGAATGATCCATGCCACCCTGACTCATGGAGTCGTGGTTCATGGACCCGTGATCCATGCTCCCGTGATTCATGTTGCCGTGGTTCATGTTGCCATGATTCATGCTGCTGTGATCCATCGCCCCATCGCTCATATTGCCATGGTCCATACCGCCATGATTCATCGAGCCGTGGTCCATATCGCCATGGTCCATGTGGCCAGGCATGTCTGCCATGGTCAGCATCGGCGCTTTGCGCAGTTCCGGCACTTCAGCCACCATGCCCTCGCGGGGTGCCAGCGTGCCACGGGCATAGCCGGAGCGGCCCATGGACTCGGCGAAGATGGTATAGGCCTGCTCATCACGGATGTGCACAATCACATCGTAGGTTTCTGCCACACCAATCCGGAACTCGTCCACATTCACCGGCTGGACGTTATTACCATCGGCCTGGACCACCGTCATCTTCAAGCCCGGAATGCGGATGTCAAAGTAGGTCATGGCAGAGGAATTGATAAACCTCAGGCGCACCCGTTCACCGGGCTTGAACAGCCCCGTCCAGTTCTGTTCCGGCCCCTTACCATTGATCAGGCCGGTGAAGCCCTGCACTTCGTCAATATCCGCTTTCATCATGCGCATCTGCCCCCACATCATTCGATCACGCAGGGTTGCCATAAAGCCTTGCTCACGGGATTCGGTAAAGAAATCCATCACCGTTTGCTGTTGGCGATTGTAGTAGTCAGGCGACGACTTCAGGTTCCGCATAATGCGATCACCGGAATGCGGGTGTTTATCGGTCAGTTGCACCACGTACTCGCGGTCATATCGGAACGGCTCCCGACCTTCGGGCTCTATGATGATGGCCCCGTAGGCGCCATTCGGTTCCTGGAAACCGGAGTGGCTGTGGTACCAGTAGGTGCCCGCCTGCACCACCGGGAATCGGTAGGTAAAGGTTTCACCCGGCTTGATGCCGGGAAAACTGATGCCCGGCACACCGTCCTGCTCAAACGGCAGGATCAGGCCGTGCCAGTGTATCGAGGTTGTCTCTTTCAGGTTGTTGGTGACGTTGATCACCACGTCCTCGCCCTCCTTGAACCGGAGGGTCGGGCCCGGCGAGCTGCCGTTGTAGCCAATGCCTTCCTTAACGAAGTCGCCGGTATCAATTTTGACCCGGTCAACCGTCAGGTCATACTCCCCTGCCATACCGATGGCTGGCAAAACCAGCGCCAGGGCGACCGCTATCAGACGTCTCGTCATATCTCTACTCCTGTTACTGTTGGAACCTTACATCACCGTACATGCCTGCCTGGTAATGGCCGGGCACGTTGCAGGCGAACTCCAGGGTGGTGTCACCGGAAAAGCGCCAGATCAGTTCACCGCTCTGGCCCGGCTCCAGCAGTACGCTGTTCGGATCGTCATGCTTCATGGAGTGCCCGCCCCCCATATCCATTTCCATCATCTGGTGGTTGATGGTTCCACCCTGGATAACCCCGTGCTCCACCATCATGACCATTTCTTGCTGATGGGCTTCGTGCATATCGGCCGTTCCGATGTTGAACTCGTGCACCAACTGGCCGTGATTTTCCACCACGAAACGCACCACCTCACCTTTCTGAATGTCGAGGGTTTCCGGCTCGTAGTAGTTGTCATACATAGCCACCGTGACGGTGCGAGTGGCTTCCGAAGCGTTTGCCGGTTCACCAATGGCAGCGCCAGAGCCGTGTCCATGCCCGTGGCTGTGCCCATGGGCGCCGGCGCCAAAGGCGGTAGCAGAAAGTGACAAGGCGGCCGCCGCAGTAATGAACTTTGTTATTCTCATCAGAGTGTCTCCTGTATTGTGACTGGTGGAATGCGTGCCGATAGTGCGCAACATTCCGATGCAGAGTGAACAGGCGATACCATGGCCCACCAACCTGAATTCTTTCTGAAAAAGCCGATGAATTGCTGTTCAGGCTGAATTCAGGCTACTGCGGCATAGTACTTCGGGGTACAACAGGAACCGCTGCAAACGAGGCGAGTGAGATGAGATTACTGTTGGTAGAGGATGACCGCTTATTGGCTGATGGCCTTTCACGTCAGCTCGAAAAATCAGGCTTCAGTGTCGATACCGCGCAAACAGCGAAAGAGGCTGGCATTCTCGGCTCACAGGAGAGCTATCGCGTGTGTGTGCTGGATCTGGGCCTGCCAGATGGCAATGGTTTGACGGTGCTCAAACAATGGCGCGCTCACCGCATCAATTTTCCAGTGCTGATTCTGACCGCCAGAGGCGATTGGCAAGATAAGGTTGACGGCCTGAAAGCCGGTGCCGATGACTACCTGGCCAAGCCGTTCCAGACGGAAGAGCTGGTCGCCCGCCTTAATGCAATTATCCGGCGCGGCGATGGACGTGTTTCCTCTACCGTTAAAGCTGGCCGGTTTGAGCTGGATGAAAACCGTCAGAGCCTGAAAATGCAGGATGGCACCGAACACTCGCTCACGGGTACCGAGTTCCGCCTGCTCCGATGCCTGATGAACCGCCCGGGGCATGTCTTTTCCAAAGACCAGCTCATGGAACAACTCTACAGCCTTAACGACAACCCGAGTGACAACGTCATCGAAGCCTACATCCGCCGATTGAGGAAACTGGTGGGCGCTGAAACCATTGCGACCCGGCGGGGCCAGGGATATCTTTTCAATGATGCCGATCACTAAACCCCTGTCCGTCAGGACCACCCTGCTGACGCTCCTGTTGCCATCAGGCATTGTGTTGATGGCACTGGCATGGATAGTCCATGGCTTGCTGTTAGACCGTATGTCGCGGGATTTCGTGGAGGGCAGATTGCACGACGAAGTTGCCTTCCTGGAACTGCAGGTGCGTCAATCCGGAGGCCAACTGGACGCCCTGCAGACCGGGGACTATTTCGAGGAAGTTTTCCACCATGCGTTCGCGCTTCATTCCCCCACCGTAACCACAATTTCTCCGGAATCCTGGCGCCCTTTACTGGAGCCTCTACTGGAGACCGAGCAGCAAGGGAGCATCCGGGTTCAGGGCTCCGGAGCCGCCGGTGCACCATCAGACATACTTGCTTATCGCCGACAGATTGCGGTTGATGGCGTGCCCTATGTCATCATCGTGTCAGAAGACATGGACGCGCTCAGGTCCAGCCAGGCGGAGTTACACGCATGGACGGCCATCGTATCGATTCTGCTCATTCTGTTACTGGTTGCCGTCATCTGGGTTGGTATCGCGCTTGCCCTGAGGCCAGTGGCCTCGCTGCAGTCTGCGCTGACACAATTGCAGGGTGGCACCATTTCACGCATTGATGTTCGGGCGCCAGAAGAATTCCGGCCCCTGGTAAACCAACTGAACCAGCTGTTAGATTCGCTGGATCAGCGCCTGGAGCGCTCCCGGGACGCCCTGGCCAACCTCTCCCACAGTGTCAAAACCCCCATTGCTGCGGTCCGCCAAATACTTGAGGACGACAGCCGCCCCCTGGATACGGCCTTAAGGGACGAAATGGCGCGCCGGCTCAGCCACATCGACAAGCAGCTTGAAACCGAGATGCGCCGGAGTCAGTTTGCCGGGCCGCAGGTCGGAAAAAGTGCATTACCCGTCAAGCAGGCCAGGGATTTGTTGTGGATGCTGGGCCGCTTGTATCCTGAAAAATCGTTTGAGCTGACGACGGATTTAACAGACGAACACCGTTGGCCGGTTGAAGAGCATGACCTGAACGAAGTGTTCGGCAACCTGCTCGATAATGCCGGTAAATGGGCCACTCACAGCATAGAGCTGTCGCTCGGTGAGTCAGCAAACACCGTGAGGATGGTTGTGACCGATGATGGCCCGGGGGTCGCTGCGGAAAACCTGGATCACCTTGGCAGCCGAGGGCTCAGGCTGGATGAGCAAACACCCGGCCATGGTCTGGGGCTGGCCATTGTCCGAGATATCGTGCAGCGCTACGGTGGCCGGATAAACTTCAGCGATGGCACAAAAGGCGGCCTGCGCGTTGAGGTTGATCTGCCACGTAAATCCTAGGGGGCTGAAATTGAAAATAGGTGAACTATCAAAGACAGCGGGCCTGCCGGTAGAAACCATCCGCTATTATGAAAAGATCGGCCTGATGCCGAGCCCTGAGCGCAGCGCCAGCGGCTATCGCCAGTACCGCTCTGATCATCGTGACCGCCTGTTGTTCATCAAACGCTGCCGCAATCTGGACATGACCCAGGACGAAATCCGGGAGCTGATCCAGCTTGCCAACCAACCAGAGGCAGACTGCTCAGAGGTAGACGCCTTGCTTGCCCGACATCTGAACCATGTGCGCGAGCGTCTCGCGGAACTGGCCCGGTTGGAGAAGACGCTGGAGCGATTACAAAAGGCCTGCTCCCGGGGGAGAAGCGTCAGCGAATGCGGGATTCTGGATGGTCTGAACTCAGAGATCGGGCAGCTTGAGGGTACCCATCACGCTAACCACGTTCCCGGCACCCACGGAAAATAATCTCGCCTGAAGCGTTGACCCTGTAGTAGCTTCAGGCTTTTAAATAGAGACAACCTGATTCAAAGGAGGTCTCTGATGGCATGCAGCTGTTCCGCACCGGAACCCCAAGGCCCGGCTCCGGGCTTTCGCAAAGCGCTCTGGATTGCCCTGTGGGTGAATCTCGCCATGTTCTTCGTGGAAGGCCTGGCAAGCCTTCAGTCTGGCTCCGTGGCACTCATGGCGGATGCCATCGACTTCTTCGGCGACAGCGCCAACTATCTGCTTTCCCTGACCGTTCTCAGCATGGGCATGCTCTGGCGTGGGCGGGCAGCTTTGGTCAAAGGATTAACCATGGCCACCTTTGGGCTAGTAGTCTGGGGCCGTGCCATCTGGGTGCTCCAGAGCGGCGTGACACCAGAGCCACTGACCATGGGGCTTGTCGGGTTGCTGGCCCTGGCGGCCAACGTGGGTGTGGCGGTTATGCTGTTCAAGTTCCGGGAAGGCGACTCTGATATGCGCTCAGTCTGGCTCTGCAGCCGCAACGATGCCATCGGCAACCTGGCGGTGATGGGCGCAGCGCTGGGGGTGTTTGGCACCGGCTCCGCGTGGCCGGACTTGGTCGTGGCGGGCATCATGGGCACCCTGGCCCTGACCGCCGGTATCAGCGTGGTTCGGCATGCCCGGTCTGACATCGCCAATGCCCGGGCCGCGAACCGGCTGGTCGCCCAGGAAAACTGAGTCGATCAGTAGGCCTGGAAGTCGGTCAGCCGATAGGAAAATTCATCATCAGCGATGAACGGGCTATAGTCGACTTCCAGCGATGCCGGAAAGCCATAGTGCGGGTCATATTCCACCAACAGTTTGTCGGCACTGCCCCGGGCCTGCTCTACCAGGTCCAGCAAACCTTCGATGGTGAGCCTGCGCTCATCCAGAATGTCCGGGTGGTTGAGGGGTTGCTGCAGCCCCTCAATGTCGATCACCTTGCCCTCCCTGACCGTCACGCGCATCGGTTGCAGCAGGTCTGGCGGGCAGAAACAGGTTTGTTCGATGGTGACTTCGTAACCCTTAACCCCCTGGGCCTGCCAAAGCGATTTTGCCTCCTCAATGCTGCTTGCAGGACTGGCGTCTTTGCCCGCACCCGCACAACCCGCCAACAACACGGATAGAATTACTGCGACAACGATCGGTTTCATGCCATCCTCCCGCGCTGGCGCCATTTCAGAGCACCGGCTGCTGCGGCCAGAACCAGCCAGCCAAGCCCCATGCTGCCACCACCGCTGCTGCCGCCAGAATTTACTGAGGCGTTATTACCTGTCTGGTCCGGGTCGGCACGAACGATTGTGCCGCCGTCACCCGTTTGCTCACCGCCGCTATCCGGCTCTGATTCAGTCGCTGGTTCCACGGTGAATCGGGTCTCAAGCCGGTTATTCTCCGGGCGGACATCCAGCACCTCGCCGTTCAGGCTGATGAGGGCTACCCGCTGGGAAATCACCAGCTCCCCACCGGTGCCGGACACGCCCTGAATAACCAAAGCCATGTCGCTGGTGCCGGGAATAATGTCTTTGCAAAGATACGTGCTGCCGTCCGTTTCACAGGCAGCGCCATCAATGCTCACCAGTTCAAACGCCGCACCGTCGCCCTCGATCTCGCCGGAGACTTCCAGCCAATCCGCGGATTGGGAGGCTTGCTCGTAGGCCACCTCAAAGTAGGTAACAAAGTTCTCGGAGGCGGCCAAAGCCTCAGGATTCGATTCGCTCTCCGCCATGGATGCATCGGCCGGGAAATTGAAGCACTGCTCGAGTGCGGTGCGATTGTTGATGGTGGATATAAAGCTGGATTCTGAGCAGGAAGAAAAACTCGTGGCGTTCTTATTGGCCCAGGAACTCATGATGTAGCCGCCCTCACAACTGTTGCCGTCACCGTCATGACCAGAACCCAGGTTGTGTCCAAGTTCATGGGCCACCACCACGGCCGTCAGCACATTCGAGTCAAAGGCATTGGTCACCCCGGTTCCATAGCCATGGGCGCTGCACAAGGTGCCGACCCAGGCCAAACCAGCCGTAGAGCCATCGAAATCGCGGCCACTGATCAGATGAAACAACGCCCGGCGGTTCTGCTGAAAAGGCAGACTACCCTCAGCAACCTTGGCCTGAACATCAGTCAATAGTTCGTTGGCGCTGGTTGAGGTCGTGAACACTTCCGACTGCAGAAACGTCATGCTAAGGGTATCCAGCCCAATTCCCAGTTGCTCGAAATAGAACCCCTCTACCATGTTCAGAATGCTGAGCGCGCGGTCCTGGTAATCCCCAGGGAACCGGTCCTGAAACTGCCGATCAAATGCCACTTCCAGCTCGAGCAGCAGGCAGGCGCCCGCCACCCGGTTTTCACACAGGCTGTCGTAACTGGCAGACACCGCCTGCGCCATCATCGGCGACATGATCGAGTCCGGGGAGATTTCCGCCTCGGTGTGGGCGTGGTCCAGGCCGCACTGGGGAACGCTCTGGAAGCTGAAGCTCTGGTTCGCCAGCTGGTTACGGGCGGAGTCACCGCCAACCGCGTGCATTCGCCCGAAGACATAGGCCAACCCCTCCCAGCCGCCGTCGAGGCGGGAGACCCGAACCCAGCTTTGCGGGTCTTCGGCCACCTGCCCCCGATAGTGATGCCCTTTGGTCTGCTGCGCCAGAGCCGAGGCCAGCCGCTCATTGCTGGTCAGGGCCACATCGTAGCTCTGGCCATCAATCCACAATTGCAGTGAATCGGTTGATTCTGCATTGGCCGGCAAGGCCATCAGCAGGAGCACCATGGTGGTCATCAAACGGAACTTACGTATCACGGGGAGGATCCCTTTCTGTTCAGACTTCAAGATTTCGCGCAAACTAGAGACAGTAGACCCGGCAGGCCAGCCAGTTACCGTAACGGTCTGTATTTATGAGGAGTGTGTCCCACTTGGGGTATCGAACGGTTAACAAGCCCGCACTGGCACTGATGGCCCTGCTGGCCATTCTGTTCCTTGCGCCGGCCAGCTGCCTTGAGTGGCAGCCAGACGTGGCTCATTCCGGCGAATGGTGGCGACTGGTCACCGGCCATCTGGCTCACCTGAATGGCTGGCACCTGGTGCTCAACCTTGCGGGGCTTGCCGTGGTGCTGGCCCTCTACCCGCGCTTTCTGCCACTGTTAACCCTGTCCATCGCCCTGATCTGGCTGGCACTTTTTATTTCCCTGGGGCTCCTCGTTCTGCTACCGGAGCAGCCCGGCTACCGGGGCTTTTCCGGCTGCCTGCACGGGCTGGCTGCGATCCTTGCTATCCGTGGTTTCAGGGAAGATCGGGTGTTGTCGGCCAGCATTCTTGTCTTGCTGGCCGGCAAACTGGTGATGGAGTCCGCCGGGCTAGGCCTTGCCGATACCGCCAGCTTCATCGGGGGGCCGGTGGTCTGGCAGGCTCATGCCCTGGGTTTCGCTGGCGGGATAGTATTCGCTGGGCTTAGCCTGCTTACGCCCCGAACACCAAGGCAATCATCACCGGAATAAAACCGAGCGCAAACAGCGTACTGAGCAGGGTCGTACCGGCCGCCTGTCTTGGGGCTGCATCCAGTAAAGTCGCAATCACTACCGTGTTTGCGGCAATCGGGGTGATGGAAATCAGGAAAATAGCCTGGTGCACCGCCAGGTCGTAAATGCCCAGCACCTGGGCATCCAGCCACCAGAAGGCCAGCGCCAGCGCCGGCCAGCTGACGAACTTGCCAAAAAAGGCCAGGCCAGTGAACACCGGATTGCCGGCCAGGCCCCGGAAACTCAGAATGCCCATCCCGATGATCATCATGCCCAGAATGCTGTAGGCGCCGCGCAGATTATCGAACAACGGCACAAACGCCTCCGGAATCGACACTCCAGACAGATTCAACGCCACTGCCGCGGCAAAAGCATACACCGACGGCAGTCGTGCCACGCGCACCAGTGCGTCGCGAATGCTGTACTTGCCCCTTGCCGCCAGATAGAAGCCCACCGAATTCTCGAACAGCGTGGTGCCCAGCATGCACACGATATAGAGGGCCAGCCCCTGCTCTCCAAACAACAGCAAAGCCACAGGAATACCGAAGTAACCCGTGTTGCCGGTACCCACCGATAACGGGATAACGGATGCACTGCCGTCGGTCAGTAGTTTGCGGGCAATGGCCAGGTGAATCAGGGCAATCAGGGTGCAGAAACCGAATACCAGGGCGGGCAACAGAATGACCTGAGGCGTCAGCGGTGCAGCCATGACTCCTGAGAACACGACCGAGGGCGTCACGATGTAAAGCATGATCCCGGCGATATGTTTTCCACTGGCCTCCAGGTAGCGCCCGGCAACCCAGCCCAGAGCAACGGTGACATACAGGGGAAGGAGTTTTACAAACAAAACCAACGCGGCCGCCATGGCGCCTCCAAAAGACAATCTTTCACCTCAAGCGCAGCAGTCTAACACCTACCCATGAAGAGGTAACTCCCCGGCGCAATGGAGAAATCGGCGATCTTCTTTGATAATCATCAATAGCATTATTAATACATCTTTATATCCTAGCAGGGCAGTCAGGTATTCCAACAAGCAAGGAGTGAGACCAATGGCCGAGCGCTTTACCAAAAGCATGGCCAGGAACATCTATCTGGGAGGAAGTGCATTCTTCGTCCTGTTGTTCCTGGCCCTGACTTTTGACACACAGGTCCGGGCTATGCCCGAGCGGGATAACCGCGATCAGCTCACCGAAGAGGTGGTGCGCGGTAAACACATTTGGGAGAACAACAACTGCGTGGGTTGTCACTCCATCATGGGCGAAGGTGCCTATTTTGCTCCGGAACTGGCCAACGTGTTTGACCGCCGTGGCGCGGGAGATACCGAGGTCTTCAAGTCCTACATGCGGGCGTGGATGAACGCCATGCCTACCAACATCCCGGGCCGCCGCCAGATGCCGAACTTCAATCTGAGCGATGAAGATATCGATGCGCTGTCTGCCTTCCTGGAGTGGACATCCAAGATCGACGACAACAACTGGCCACCCAACATCGAAGGCTGAGGGAACAAGCATGAAATACGAATCGCAATGGGTGTCCATGCCCTACTTCATCTTTGCCCTGATCCTGTTTGTCGGCCAGATTGTGTTCGGCCTGGTTCTGGGGCTCCAATACGTAGTCGGTGATTTCCTGTTTCCGGAAATCCCCTTCAACGTGGCCAGGATGGTTCATACCAACCTGCTGATTGTCTGGCTGTTGTTCGGCTTCATGGGCGCCACCTACTACATGGTGCCGGAAGAAGCACAAACCGAACTGCACAGCCCGTTGCTTGCCTGGATACTGTTCTGGGTGTTTGCCGCTGCCGGCACCCTGACCATTCTTGGCTACCTATTCGTGGACTATGCCCGCCTCGCTGAGCTGACCTTCAACGAATACTTCCCCACCATGGGGCGGGAGTTTCTGGAGCAGCCCACGCTCACCAAGATAGGCCTGCTGCTGGTGATCCTTGGCTTCCTTTATAACGTCATCATGACGGCTCTCAAGGGCCGCAAGACCGTGGTCAATATCATCCTGATCACCGGCCTTATCGGCCTGGCCGTGCTGTGGCTGTTCGCATTCTACAACCCCAGCAACCTGGCCACCGACAAGTACTTCTGGTGGTTTGTCATTCACCTTTGGGTAGAAGGCGTGTGGGAACTGATCATGGGCGCCATCCTCGCCTACGTGCTGATCAAACTGACCGGTGTAGACCGTGAAGTGATCGAGAAGTGGCTGTACGTGATCGTTGCCATGGCGCTGATTACCGGCATCATCGGCACCGGCCACCACTTCTTCTGGATCGGGCCGCCGGAGTACTGGCTGTGGCTGGGTTCGGTGTTCTCGGCACTGGAACCGCTGCCATTCTTCATGATGGTGGTGTTCGCCTTCAACATGATCAACCGTCGTCGCCGAAATCACCCGAACAAGGCCGCTATGCTCTGGGCCATGGGCACCACCGTGATGGCGTTCCTGGGCGCGGGCGTGTGGGGCTTCCTGCATACCCTGGCACCGGTGAACTACTTCACCCACGGCAGCCAGATTACTGCAGCCCACGGCCATATGGCCTTCTACGGCGCCTATGTGATGATCGTACTGACCATCATTTCCTACGCGGTGCCCATCATGCGTGGCCGTCCCTACGGCAACAGCAACACCGCGCAGGTGGTGGAAATGTGGGGCTTCTGGCTGATGACCATCTCCATGGTGTTCATCACCCTGTTCCTGACCGCCGCAGGCGTATTGCAGGTGTGGCTGCAACGCATACCCGAAAGCGGTGCTGCGCTGTCCTTCATGGCCGGCCAGGATCAGATTGCCCTGTTCTACTGGATGCGATTCGTCGCTGGCGCCTTCTTCATGGCAGGCCTGGTCGTGTACCTCGGCAGCTTCTTCATCAAGGGCCAGGCAAGCCCGGAAGAGGAAGTGCGCGGTCCTGCTACGGCTGACGCCTGACCAAGGCTGATCGCCGGGGCCTTCGGGCCCCGGCAAATCCTCCGAACCCCTGGACAACCCAAGTGCATGCGCAAACCGTCAATCCCATAGACACCCTTCAGCAGAAGCGGCTGATCACCCGCACCGCCTTTTTCCTGCTGTTCCTGCTTGCGCCTGCCCTGAACATTTTCCGATACGACCTGACCGAAACCCGGTTTATTCTGCTGGGCTTTCCCCTGTCGTTTAACCTGAATCTTGATTGGGTGGCCCAAAGCACCCCGGCCGAAGTGGCTGGTCAGATCCTGTTCTGGTTTGTGCTGCCCATACTGACCCTGGTACCTCTGGTACTCTGGATTTCCCTGAAGTGGGGGCGAATTTACTGCGGCTGGCTTTGCCCGCATTTCTCGGTGGTTGAAATCATCAACAAAAGGATGACTAGGATTACCGGCCGCCCTACCCTCTGGGAAGCCCTGAAAAAAGGCAACACCGGCAAAGCCCTGCACTGGGCGGGCCTGACTCTGGTGTGTGCCGCCATCGGCTTCTCCTGGGCCTTGGCCCTGCTGTCTTACCTGTTACCGCCGATCCCTTTGTACCTGGACCTGATAACCGGCCAACTGAGCCTGTACCCGGCCATCTTCCTGGCGGTTGCCACCGCCATCTTCACCTTTGATTTTCTCTTCGCCCGGCACCTGTTCTGCAAATACGGCTGTGCTTTCGGGTTGATTCAAAGCATTGCCTGGATGGCCAACGGCAAAGGGCGGGTGGTGACTTTCGATACCGAAAGGGCCGCCGCCTGCCGGGATTGCACCAAGGCCTGCGATGAAGCCTGCCCCATGCGCCTGCCTACCCGCAGCCACAAGCGAGCCAAGTTCTCCTGCACTCAGTGCCTGCAATGTGTGAGCGCCTGCCGTGAGGTGCAAAAAGACAACCCGCAAGGTTCCCTGCTGACCTGGGAACCCGGAACCCCTGGCAAACAAACCGTGCTGATTCCGGTACGCCAGATACATTCCCCTCCGCGCCAATCCCGCGCCTGATTCAGGAGTCGATATGGAAGAGTGGGTCGGATTAAAGTGGCACGAATACGTAACCCGCCAGGCCATGGGCGAGTTCCCCGAACACACTGTGCACCTGAAAGACGAAGCACGCACCCTGGGCGTGCTGTTCCGCGCCCTGGGCGGCGACCCGGCCCTGAGCCTGGTGACAGCCGAGCCCCGGCATTTCCAGATTCGCCGGCGGTTCGTGCAGAAACTGGCCGGCACCCACCGCAAGTTTGAACTGGCCTGGCGGGATGAAGAAAGCCTGCGCCTGCCGGAACAACTGGCCCTGTTTCCATCCCGAAAGATCAATCGGGAACTGTACCTGTGGCTTGCCGCCCTGGCCTCACTCGGAGAAATCCATCACCACAGCTGGCTGCAGGGCAACCAGGCCATGGTTCAACAATTACTTGGCCAATGGCCGGGGCTGGAACCCATGTACCAGCGGCTGGTTCGCCACACCCTACACTGGCGACCTCGCCCGGACACACTCCGGGGCAACGAAGCGGAGCGTGAAAAAGCTATTCGCCAGGCCCTGATTCATCCCGGCAGCGTGACCGACCTGCCCGATGCCCTCACCGACCCATGGCCGGTGGTGCTTTGGCTATACCCGATACTGGGGCGCGGCAAACTGAAAGGCCAGATCAGTGGCGACGACAACACCCAGTCCAAATCCGGTGGCCTGGCCAAGAAACGCAAGCGCCGCCGGGCCGAACGGGTGGATGCCTTTGATAAAGACCAGGGCATCATGCTGTTCCGGCTTGAAAGCCTGTTCTCCTGGTCCGAGTTCATACCCGTGGACCGCGCCGGGGACGACAGCGAGGAAGACGATGCGGAGTCCGTGGCCGATGACATGGACATGATCTCCATTTCCATGGACCGCCGGGAAGCGTCTTCTGCCATCAAATTTGACCTGGACCTGCCGTCTGAGGAAAACGACGACTTGTTTCTGGGCCCGGGCATCCACCTGCCCGAGTGGGACTGGCGCCGTCAGGGTTTCCGGGAAAAGTTTTGCTGCCTGCAGCCCATGCTAAGCAGAGAAGCAGTGCCCTCGCCCCTGCCCGAGCGCCTGAAAAATCCGGCGCAAACCCTGCGTCGGCAGTTCAGCGCCCTGAAACCCCTGCGCCAATGGGAACGACGGCAACGGGAAGGCGAAGAGCTCGACCTGGATGCCTGCCTGGAGCGGGTGGTCCAGCAACGGCGCGGGGCCGGCGACCTGGACCAGAAGCTGTTCCGCCAGTGCAAACAAAACCAGCGCGACCTCGCGTGCCTGGTACTGGCCGACATATCCCTGTCGACCGACACCTACATCAACAACAATCAACGGGTGATCGACATCGCCCGGGATGGCCTGCAATTACTCAGCGAAGCCCTCACCGCCAGCCGTGATCCCTTTGCACTGTTTGCGTTCTCCTCACGGCGACGGGACCACATCCGCTTCCATCACATCAAAAGCTTTGATGAGCCCTACAACGACACCAGCCGCGGGCGCATACAGGCCCTGGAGCCGGGTTATTACACCCGAATGGGGGCTGCTATCCGCCAGTCCACCAAACTGCTGCAAGCAAGACCAGAACACCAGAAGATCCTGCTGTTGCTGACCGACGGTAAACCCAACGACCTGGACCTGTACGAAGGCCGATATGGCGTGGAAGACACCCGAATGGCAGTACAGGAAGCCCACAAAGCCGGCCTGACCCCGTTCTGCGTCACCATTGACGAAGAGGCCAACGAGTACCTGCCCTACGTGTTCGGCAGCACCAACTACGTGGTCATCAAAGACCCGACCCAACTGCCCGCACAGCTGCCCAAGCTGTACCTGAACCTGACCCGATAACGGAGGATTTGATGGCTCGCAGTCAGGCCGCCCGATCACCGCACCTGCCCGGCGACCTCGCCGCGTGGTTCTTCATCTTCGCGGAACTGGCCGTGTTCGGCATTCTGTTCATCGGCTACGGCGTCGCCCGCAGCCTCGACCCGGCCACCTTCGCCGCCGGCAAAGAAGCCCTGCACCCCTGGACCGGCCTGATCAACACCATCGGCCTGATCACCGCCAGCTACTTGGTTGCCCTGGCCGTTCACCGCCTGCGAGACCGAAAACCCGGCGTAGCCGGGCTGCTGTGGGCCGGCATCGCCGCCTCCTGCATCTACACCTTCTTCCACTTCATGCACGTGGTTCTGGGCCAGATCGTCCTGGTGGTATTGGCGGTAAAAGTGAAAAAAGGCGAGTACAACGGCGACGACATGAATGGCATGGAATCCGGCGCATCCTACTGGCATATGGTCGACCTGGTATGGCTGGTGCTGTTCCCCATGTTGTACGTGTTGGCGTAAGGAGACCAAACCATGTTCGCGGTTTACATCATCCTGATGGTTTGCACCATGGCACCGGTGATCGCCATGCAGATGGGCGCTGATGTCTCAGCTCTGGTTTGGCTGGTTTTCGCGTTGGTACTTGTCAAAGCGCTGTTACTGGTTGATCACTTTATGGAGATGAAGCACGCGCCCTTCGGGTGGCGATTGGCGTCGCAGGGCTGGGCGGTTGTGGTTGTTGCGGTGCTTGCGGGGATTCATTTTGTTGCGTGAATTTCGTTGAACTTTCGAGGAAGCCTCAGGCCGGTGGGATAGACTTTCCAAAACACGCTGTGACTGCGCGGAATACCATGAAAATGTTGACAGGAGCGGCCGGGTAGGCCTTTCCAAAACTGTGCGGAGCCATGGATGGCGGAGCCCAAGCGCCACATGGATGTGCCGCAAGGAGCGTGTTTTGGAAAGGCCTACCCGGCTGCGACTCGCTCCAAACCTAGATCTTCACAACAGGCGCCGCGGAAAATAAGGCGGCTTATCACCAATAGCCTGCGCCAAAGCAATCATCCCCCAAAGTACAAACGATGTGTGGAGAACGATGGCCCAGACGATGGCGAAGGTCCAGAAGCTGCCGGTATTGCCGTGTATCAGCCAGGCAATCAGGACACCAGAGCTGATCAGCACGGCGCCCAGTATGGACATATAGACACCCGCCTTGCTGTGAGCACGACGTACCGGATTATCTTCCCCGGACTTCATCGCAATCGAAAGCAACACTAGAAAACCAATAACCGGCAACGCCAGCAAATTCAGCAGGTACCAGATCACCGGGGCCACCGCCCCCGGGGTTTCACTCTTCTGACTGGCCGAATAAGGCATACACCACCTCCATGAGTGCATTGACAGTCACCGCGTCGTCCGACAACGGTTCGATGAGACCGGCGCGGCAGGCTTCAACAGCCGGCACGCCGGAGCGGATCAGATAGGCCGTGTGGATCAACAACCGGGTCGACGCCGCCTCCTCCAGGTCGTGATCTTTCAGCTTGCGCAGAGACGCCGCCAGGCTCACCAGCTGCTTCGCCAGATCAGCGTCACAGCCGGCTTCTTCCTGCACAATCGTCTGCTCAATTTCAGGCTTCGGATAATCAAAACTCATGGACACAAACCGCTGCCGGGTGCTCGGTTTCATGCCCTTGAGCAGGCTCTGGTAGCCCGGGTTGTAGGACACCACCAGCATGAAGCCTGGCGCTGCCTGCAGCAGTTCACCGGTGCGTTCAATGGGCAGTTCCCGGCGATCATCGGCCAGCGGGTGCAACACCACGGTGGTGTCTTTTCGGGCCTCCACCACTTCATCAAGGTAGCAGATGCCACCTTCTCGCACCGCCCGGGTCAGGGGGCCGTCCTGCCAGTAGGTGCCGTCCGGGCCGATCAGATGTCGGCCCACCAGGTCTGAGGCGGTGAGGTCGTCATGGCAGGCGACGGTGTACACCGGCCGGCCCAGTTTTTCGGCCATGTAACGGACAAAGCGTGTTTTACCGCAGCCCGTCGGGCCTTTAATCAGAACCGGTAAGCCATTATCGGCAGCGGCTCTGAACAGTTCCACTTCATTGCCTACTGGCTGGTAGAAAGTCATGGAGCACTATCCTTTTCTTGCGTGGATTCGGGTGGCACAAAACCGGACACCCATTCCGGGAATAACTGAAACATCTGCCTGTCATCGGATCTCTGTATCCGGGTCAGCGCCGCCAGGCAAAGATCGAGCTGGCTAGCCGATCCCTCCAATGCCGATTGATACCAGCCGGCACCCTCTACAGGTTGGCCTTGCCAGGTAACCGCCAACCCTTGCGATTCCAACAACCCCGACACAAACCCCAGTTCCGAAACCGCCGCATGGGTGTTGTTGTGCAGCAACAGGCCAAGGGCGGAACTGTAATCTGCCGCAACATAACGCTGGCCCCGGGTGGGCGTAACGCCCTGGCCCGCCAACGCCTGTATAGCTGCGGTTCCGCCGACCGGATCCGCGCCCGCCACCAGGGATACATCCCGACCCTGCAGTTCTGCCAGCGAGCGGACTCCCGACGTTTTCCGGGTTACCCACACCGGCACCGGGCTTTGCCCTATCGGGTTGACAGCCTTGAGGACCCGTTCACCCCCAACAGACTGTGCGGAGAAAACCAGCTCTGGGCGCAGGGCCCAATCCTCGAATTCTGCTCCCGGCGCGGGCTCGCCCAACTCAACGTTTATGCTTGCCTCGCACCCTTGCCGGTCGAGATATGCCTGCAAACGCTTTTGCGCCACGGTGTACGACGCCAACTCCGAATGCACTCGCAACTCCAGCGCTTCAGCGCCCAAAGCAGGTGCCACAGGCACAAAGCCGGCGGCGACCAACGCCGCGCACCAGCCCCATTGGAATTTACAGCCCCAGCGCATGGGCCCGACTGGTAAAGAAAATACCCGACGGCTTACGGGCCGGCAGGGTGGCCACTTCCTCCAGCGTGCGGGTGCTGTAAACGGTTATCCGGTCGCTGTCCCGGGACGACACCCAGACTTCCTCACCACGGGGCGTGAACTCCATGTGCAGAACAGACTTTCCGGGTTCCAGGCTTCGAATGATCTCCCGTGTCTGGGCGTCAATCACCTGCACCACATCGTTATCCGGATGGGCAAAGCTGACCCAGATCTGGCGGTTGTCCGGGCTCGCCATCACAAACACTGGCTGACCTTGCACCGGAATGCGTTGCACCATGCTCCAGTCATCCATTGTCGCCACCAGCACTTCATGGCGACCAACCGCCGGCACAAACGCGTGGCCATCGGCGATGGCCCAGCCTTCCAGGTGGGGCATCTTGTACACCGGCAGGCGCTGTTCGCCCTTGCCATAATCCGGCAGAATGCTTCGCACGCCCTGCTCCGGTGCCCAAAGGTCCATCATGGACAAGCCGTCTTCACCAAACAGGCCGGCAATGTAGTAACGGCCATCGGGAGTGATCAAAGCATCGTAGGGTTGTTTGCCCGCCGGGTGGCGGGAGACGACCGGCGGCTGCGAAACCATATCCACCGTCCAGATTTCGCCGGCTTCAAACAAGCTGAAAACAAACTGATTGCCCGGTGCGTCCACCAACCCTACGGTTTTGGACTGGTCCTGCTCACCGCTGGCGTTGGTATAGGTTGCCGGCAGGGTCAGTACGTTCTCCAGGGTGCGGCTATCAAAAATGTTCACGCCGCCAGGTTCGTAATTAGACACCGCCACATAACGGCCATCCTGTGAAATGGCGCCGCCGATGCTGTTGCCAGACTGAATCACCCGGTTGACGATGGTCTGGGTCAGCAGGTCGACTTTGGTGAGCCCACCATCGCGACCGAACACATAGCCATAACGGGCATCACGGGAATACACCACCGAGGCATGGGACAAATCACCCAAACCCTCAACCCGGCCGAGAATTTCGTACTCGGAATGGTCAATGACCAGAACGGAGCCTGTGGCCCGTTCAATGATCAGGCCCAGGTCACCAGTGCCCCGCAGATTGTCCGCCGGTGCGGTGGCCACAGACTGGCAACCGGTCAGCACGGCCAACATCAGCAGCGGGAGCGTTAAACGAAACAATGCTTTCATGGCAGTTCCTTGGTTAGTGACGAAGGGCGGTTTCGCGCTTCGTCAGTCACTCAGTAAAGCACCTGACTTCAGCTGCTGGCTTATCCAGTCAATCTCATCGTCCGTCAACAGGGCTTTCCAGGGCGGCATTGCCGTGCCGGGCACCCCTTCGCGGATGATGGCGGCAATCGCAGCTTCCGGCAGCTGGCTCAGATCTTCCGGCCGTAACGGAGGGCCCAGGCCTCCACGCATGGTCAGGCCGTGGCAGGATCCGCAATCCTGAATGACAAAGTTGGTCAACTCCTCCTCGCTGGCGGGCTGCGCGACAGCAACCGGAAGCGCCAACCAGAGGAGCACGGCAACCGGCACTTTCCTCACCCCCGAGGGCCACAAGCTGTTCATCTCGACATCTCCTGTAACCAGGCCTTCATGCTGCGGATACGCCTCATTCATAACCTTGATATTGATTAAACTTTTAACTCACTGCCAGAGATCTTTGGGCATACCCACCTAGGGGTACTCTCTTGAAAAGATGTAAACCCGTGACATTAATCAATGTTCAGAAACAGCAACAAGAGAAACCTAGTAAGCACTCTTGAATACCAAGGAGAGAACCTGATGAGAGTGACCGACATGATGATCAAACCTCTGGCCGTTGCCGTGGCCATTACGTCTATGGGCGTGATGACCGTGCAGGCACAGCCACACAAGAACGTTGATGAAGCCTCCGTAGCCTACGAGGGCACCCCAAGCTCAATCGATGCCGCGTCTGCCAAAGTCGTCCGCACCCCTGGCGCGCCTGACCTGACCGACGAAGAGTTCGCCCGCGCCAAGCAGATTTACTTCGAGCGCTGCGCCGGTTGTCACGGTGTGTTGCGCAAAGGTGCCACGGGCAAGCCGCTGACCACCGACATCACCCAGGAACGGGGCATGGATTACCTGAAAGCCCTGATCAGCTATGGCTCCCCAGCCGGCATGCCGAACTGGCTCACCTCCGGTGACTTCGACGAAGAAACCGTCGAGCTGATGGCCAAGTACATCATGCACGAGCCACCCCAGCCTCCCGAGTTCGGCCTGGCCGACATGAAGGCCACCTGGGAAGTGGTGATCCCGCCCGAGAAGCGCCCCACCAAGCAGATGAACAAGCTGAACCTGGAAAACCTGTTCAGCGTGACCCTGCGTGATGCCGGTGAGATTGCCCTGATCGATGGCGACACCCATGAAATCGCCAAAATCATCAAGACCGGTTACGCCGTGCACATTTCCCGCATGGGTGCTTCAGGACGCTATCTGTTCGTGATCGGCCGTGACGCCCTGGTGAACATGATTGACCTGTGGATGGAAGAGCCGGAAACCGTCGCCAAGATCAAGGTCGGCATGGAAGCTCGCTCGGTTGAAACCTCCAAGTTCAAAGGCTGGGAAGACAAGTACGCCATCGCCGGCACCTACTGGCCACCCCAGTTCGTGATCATGGACGGTGAAACCCTGGAACCCAGGAAAATTGTCGGCACCCGGGGCATGACCGTGGGCGACCAGGAATACCATCCGGAACCCCGTGTTGCCGCTATCGTGGCCTCCCACGCGCATCCAGAGTTCATTATCAACGTCAAGGAAACCGGCAAGATCCTGCTAGCCAACTACGAAGACCTGGACAACATGACCATCACCTCTATCGATGCGGCCAAGTACCTGCACGACGGAGGCTGGGACGCCAGCATGCGTTACTTCCTGACCGCCGCCAACAACTCCGACAAGATCGCCGTTGTGGATGCCCAGGACCGTAACCTGGAGGCTATCGTGGACGTTGGCAAAATCCCCCACCCGGGCCGTGGCGCCAACTTCGTGGATACCGAGCATGGCCCGGTCTGGGCGACCTCTCACCTGGGTGACCCGACCATTCAGTTGATCGGCACTGACCCGAAAAACCATCCAGACAAAGCCTGGAAAGTGGTTCGCACGGTCAACGGCCAGGGCGGTGGTTCCCTGTTCGTGAAAACCCATCCCAAGTCCAAGAACCTCTGGGTAGATACCGCCCTGCACCCGCTGGAAAGCATCAGCCAGAGCGTGGCGGTGTTCGACATCAACAACTTTGATGCCGGCTACGAAGTGCTGCCCATTGCCGAATGGGCAAATCTGGGTGAAGGACCAAAGCGGGTGGTTCAGCCTGAGTACAACGTGAAGGGTGACGAGGTGTGGTTCTCTGTCTGGAATACCCAGGACAAGAAATCCGCCATCGTGGTGGTCGATGACAAGACCCGCAAGCTGAAGAAAGTCATAGACGACGAACGCCTGGTCACACCAACCGGCAAGTTCAACGTCTACAACACCCAGCACGACGTGTACTGATCCCGGCCCCGGCCCGGAGGAGCTATCTGATGAGACTGGACACGGCAGACAGACAACTGATCGACAGGTACCAGCGTGACCTGCCCGTCAGTGAACGCCCCTACGAGGACATGGCCCGAGCACTGGGCCTGACCGAAGAAGAGGTTATCGAAAGACTGTCTGCCCTGCAGGAACAGCAGGTGCTCAGCCGGGTTGGACCGGTGTTTGAGCACAGCCAGGCGGGCGCCAGCCTGCTGGCTGCCGTGGCGGCACCCGATGAACAGATGGATCTGGTGGCCGCCCGGATCAACCGTGCCCCGGGGGTAAACCACAACTATGCCCGGGAGCACACCTACAATCTCTGGTTCGTGATGACAGCACCCAATGACGACATTCTGGAAGAGCGTCTGGACGAACTGGAACACCATTTGAAGCTACCCATGCTAAGACTTCCAATGGTTGAGGGTTATCACATTGATCTTGGCTTCGATATCGACTGGGAGGCGCTGCCATGAACCTGCCCGCCACCCGCCAGGATCAGAACTACCTGTTTGACACCCAGTCCATCAGCGCCTGGGGCTTACTCAGGCTCCGGGAGCAACTGGAAAACGGTCTGCCATTGACCCCAAGACCTTACCTGACCCTGGCCGAGCGCACCGGCCTGACCGAACAGCAAGTTATGCTGGCCGTCAGCCAATGGCAGCAACAAGGACTGATCAAACGCCTTGGCCTTGTGGTGAAACACCGCACCCTGGGGTACCGCGCCAATGCCATGGCCGTCTGGAATGTACCAGACGAACGGGTATCCGAACTGGGCAAAGCACTGGCCGCCTCACCGATCGTTACCCTGTGCTATCAGCGCCCACGGCGCCTGCCAGACTGGCCCTACAACCTGTTTTGCATGATTCACGGCATTGACCGAAACCGTGTTCAAAGCCAGCTCGAACAGCTTGTTCTCGAGCACGGTCTGGAAGGCATCCCCCATGCCGTTCTGTTCAGCAACAAAGCCTACCTCCAGCGCGGAGGACGCTATGTCAGCGACCGCTGAGCAACGCAGCCCTATCGAAGTCCCGGATTTCACGCCGGTCGAGAGGGCAATCATCAACCGACTGCAAACGGGGCTGCCGTTAACCAGAACGCCCTATAAAGACGTGGCCGAGGAAATCGGCATGACCGAACAGGACTTGCTGGACCACCTCAAGGCTCTGCTCGCCAACGGCACCCTGACCCGCTTTGGCCCCATGTTCCATGCCGGCGAAATGGGGGGCGGCCTGACCCTCGCCGCCATGCGCATTCCCGAACAGGACTTTGAACGGGTAACGGAGCAGGTAAACCGCTTTGACGAAGTGGCCCACAACTACCGGCGGGAGCATGAGCTGAATATGTGGTTTGTACTGGCCACCGAAACTCCGGAAGCGATTGCCGACACCATCAGCCAGATTGAAGACCTCACCGGCTACCCGGTTTACAACATGCCCAAGGAGCAGGAATTCCATGTCCACCTCCACTTCCCGATCTGATCACCAACTCTGTGACCGGGATCGGGAACTGATCCTGGCCACCCAGGGCGGGCTGCCTCTGGTGCCCGACCCCTGGGCCGAACTCGGGCACCAGCTCGCTATGCCCGCCGACGAAGTGCTTGCCCGATTCCAGCGTATGCAGGAAACCGGAATTATTCGCCGGGTGGCAGCTGTGCCAGACCATTACAAACTCGGATACCGTTTCAACGGCATGACCGTATGGGATGTCCGCGACGAGGCCATCACTGAACTCGGTGAAAAAGTGGGCGAGTTGCCGTTTGTCAGCCACTGCTACCGGCGCCCCAGGCACCTGCCCTACTGGAGCTATAACCTGTTTGCCATGGTCCACGGCACCAGCCGGGATGAAGTGGAAAACAAAGCACAGCAGATTCGGGAACTACTCGGGGCAAGCTGTTCGGGCCACACCATTCTCTACAGCTCCGCCATCCTGAAAAAAACCGGATTGCGGTTGAGGAAATAGGGAGCAACACCATGTTTCGCATGACCCGCTACATCAAGAGCCTGATGAACCCGGCACCGGTGCGCCCGCTGCCCAAACCCAGTGGCCCGGTGGTGATCTGGAACCTGATCCGCCGCTGCAACCTCACCTGCAAACACTGCTACTCGATCTCTGCCGATATCGATTTCAAGGGCGAGCTGAGCACCCGGGAAGTCTACGCCGTGATGGACGACCTCAAAGCGTTTGGGGTGCCCGTGCTGATTCTCTCTGGCGGTGAGCCCCTGATGCGCCCGGATATTTTCGACATCTCCCATCGCGCCAAGGAAATGGGGTTCTATGTGGGCCTGTCCACCAACGGCACCCTGATTACCGAAGAGAACATTGGCAAGATCAAAGACGTGGGTTACGACTATGTGGGCATCAGCATCGATGGTCTGGAGGCCACCCACGACGAATTCCGCCAGAAAAAGGGTGCCTTCAGGGAATCCATGCACGCCGTGGCCCTGTGCAAGCAGGTTGGCATCAAGGTAGGCCTGCGCTTCACCCTGACCCAGGACAACTACCCGGAATTGCCGGCCATGCTGGAGATGCTCGACGAGCACCAGATCGACAAATTCTACCTGTCGCACCTGAACTACTCCGGCCGCGGCGGTCGCAACAAGAAGCGCGACGCCTGGTACGACATGACCCGCGACGCCATGAACCTGCTGTTCAACCATTGCCACGACGAACTCAAGCGGGGCATCGAGCGGGAATACGTCACCGGCAACAACGACGCCGACGGCCCCTTCCTGATCGAATGGGCCAAGGAACACTACCCGGACCAGGTGGCTGCCCTCACCCAGCGGCTGACCAACTGGGGTGGCAACTCCGCCGGCGTGAACATTTCCAACATCGACAACCTGGGCGTGGTACACCCGGACACCTTCTGGTGGGACCACAACCTGGGCAACGTGCGCCAGACTCCGTTCTCAAAGATCTGGTCTGAAACCACCGACCCGCTGATGCAGGGCTTCCGCCAGCACCCGCGCCCGGTGAAAGGCCGCTGCGCAGACTGCAAATACCTGAACATCTGCAACGGTAACACCCGGGTACGGGCCTATAACGTGTCCGGCGACTTCTGGGAGGAAGACCCCGGCTGCTACCTCACCAATGACGAAATTGGTGTGGTTGGAGACCTGCCACGAAGAGTGGCCGCACCGATTGTCGAAATCCCGGTTCACAACCTGTAAGGAACACGCCATGAACACACATCCACGGAAAAAATGCCTGGTGGAATTCCAGCTGGCGGAACAACCCTTGCGGGCGGGCGAAGTGGCCATTGTCGGCGCCGGCCCCGGTGATCCGGGACTGCTGACCTTGCGGGCCCTGATGCTGATCCAACAGGCCGATGCCATCGTCTACGACCGGCTGGTCTCACCCCAGATCATGGAACTGGTCAACCCCCGGGCCGAACGTATCCATGTGGGTAAGGCCAGTGGTTGCCACTACGTGCCCCAGGAAGAAACCAACGAATTGCTGGTGCAACTGGCCATGAAACAGCGTCGGGTGGTTCGCCTGAAAGGTGGCGACCCCTACATCTTCGGCCGCGGGGGCGAAGAGGCCGAGTTCCTGGTGGAGAACGACATCGACTTCCAGGTTGTGCCCGGCATTACCTCGGCAGCTGGCTGTGCCTCCTACTGCGGCATTCCCCTGACCCACCGGGACTATTCCCAGAGCGTGACTTTTGTCACCGGCCACCGCAAGGCCGACCATAGCCTGGAGCTGAACTGGCAGGTACTGGCTGCGCCGGGCCAAACCCGGGTGTTCTACATGGGGTTGCACAACGCCCCCACCATTGTCCGGGAACTGACCGCCCACGGACTGTCCGGGCAGTGCCCGGTGGCCCTGGTAGAACGGGGTACGACTCCGCTTCAGCACATGACCGTCACCACCCTGGACAACCTGGTGGAGACCATTGCCCGGGAAGACTTCCAACCACCCACGCTGATTATAGTAGGGGAAGTGGTACAGCTGGCGGAAAAACTGGCCCGCCCGGCGCAAGCCGGCTGGAACAGCGCCCTGACCGGCCCGGCGGCAACCGTCGCCCGCCGGCCGGCCTGAGCACCTTATTCTGAACAATCTGGACCGGGAGCCGTTGCTGGTGAATCTCAACAAACCGCGCATTCAACTGACCAAAGCACTGGTGATTGCCGCCGCTCTGATAGCAGGCCCGGCGGCCAGCGACACCGTGGATACAGACACCCTGTACCTGCAACACTGCGCCGCCTGCCATGGTACCGACCGCCTCGGCGGCATGGGCCCGGCCCTGTTGCCGGATAATTTGTCCCGGCTCAGAAAAGCTGACGCCGAAAACGTCATTCGCAAGGGCCGGGCCGCCACCCAGATGATGGGCTATGAAACCGTCCTGAACGACCAGCAGATCACCGCTCTGACCGAGTTCATGTACCAGGCGCCAACACACCCGCTGAAATGGGGCGAAGCCGAAATCCGCAATAGCCGGGAGGTTATCCACCCTGAAGGCGCCTTACCCGACGACCCGGTATTCGAAGCCGACCTGATGAACCTGTTCCTGGTAGTAGAAATCGGCGACCACCACGTCACCCTGCTGGATGGCGACAGCATGGAACCGATTCACCGCTTCCCCAGCCGCTTTGCCTTGCACGGCGGCCCCAAATACAGCCCGGATGGCCGCTACGTGTACTTTGGTTCACGGGATGGCTGGATCACCAAATACGACATCTACAACCTGAAAGTGGTGGCGGAAGTCCGCGCTGGAATCAACATGCGCAACATCGCTGTCTCGGCTGACGGCAACTACGTGATGGCCGCCAACTACCTTCCTCACACCCTGGTATTGTTTGATGCCGCCAATCTGGACATGCTGGATCTCATCCCCGTCGACAACGACGCCGGTGAAACCTCCCGGGTCAGCGCCGTCTACACCGCGCCACCACGCGGCAGCTTCATCGCCGCCCTGAAAGACATACCCGAAGCCTGGGAAATCACCGTTGAAAACCGCAAGGCCAACGTGCGCCGGATGACCACCGACACCCTGCTGGATGACTTCTTCTTCGACCCCGGCTACCAACACCTCATTGGCGCCGCCCGCGACGGCAAGCACGGCGTAGTCATCGACCTGGACACCGGCAACACCACCGCCGAACTGCCACTACCGGGCATGCCCCACCTGGGCTCCGGCATCACCTGGGAACACGAAGGCCACCGCGTAATGGCCACCCCCCACTTCCGGGCCGGCGCCATCGCCATCATCGACATGGACACCTGGCAGGTGATCAAAACCCTGGACACCGAAGGCCCGGGCTTCTTCATGCGCAGCCATGAAAACTCCCGCTACGCCTGGGCAGACGTATTCTTCGGCCCCAACGCCGACAAGGTCCACATCATCGACAAACAAACCCTGGAAATCGCCAAAACCCTGCAGCCGGAACCCGGCAAAGTCGCCGCCCACGTGGAATTCGACCGCCATGGTGAGAAACTGCTACTAAGCATCTGGGACGACGACGGCGCCATCATTGTTTACGACGCCGACACGCTCGAAGAAGAAAAGCGCATTCCAATGAAAAAGCCGTCCGGTAAGTACAACGTGTGGAACAAGATTAATTACGAGGAGGGAACCAGCCACTAAGTGGCTCGCTAATTACCTAGCCTTCAAGGTTGTGCCTTTGCCACAGGTGGGGAGGCTCTTTCCGAAACACGCTCCTTGCGGCACATCCATGTGTCGCTTGGGCTCCGCCATCCCTGGCTCCGCACAGTTTCGGAAAGAGCCTCCCCACCTGTGGCATCCAGCATCGGCAATATACTTATCGATTTCATCAAATAAGCTTAATTATATAAGTCATTTTGGATGTTTGTTTTATGGTAGGATAATTGACCTACGCCAATGTCGCGAAGGTTAGATTATGAACAGCAGTTTCAGGCCACCCATGGCCTCCGCACCCTGCTTGCTGGGGGATGAAACCAACGACATCATCCGCTACGACACCGCCCCTGCGGAAGTGGCCCTGCTGAACGGCCTGAGCCATGCGTTCGGGATCTGCCTGAATGAAAAACAGGACACCCCCGAAGCCCTGTTCCTGAGTGACCTCGCCCGCCTGTTCCACCAAAAACGCATCGACGCCGAAACACCACTGGAAAAACACGACCGTCCCTGGGCCAACGTGTACCTCATCCAGTACGGCATCCTCCGACTGTTCAGGGAATCCCCGACCGGCAAAGTGGCCATTCATCACTTCTTCACCGAAGGCGACCTGATCTGGCCGGTGTTCGGGCGCAGCCGCACCGTGCGCAATACCCTGTGCCTTACCAGCGTGCTGCCCGCCACCGTTTGGGTTGCCGATTTCGCGGCTTTCCGGTCAGCTATTCAGAGCCACGGCGACGGATTGTGGGCCAGATTTGCCCTGGTACTGACCGAGGAAATGGCAGAGCTCACCAGTATGCGGGAATATCGCAAGCACACTATGTCTGCCAAAGAACGCTACGCCCTTCTGGTGGACGAATACCCGGAACTGATCAAACGGGTACCGGATAACCAGCTTGCCTCGTGGCTTGGTGTTGTACCCGCCACTTTCTCCCGACTGAAAACTGCAGCAAAGGCTTGAACCGGCCAATTTGAGACATCACGCACAAAGCTGCCCAATGACCGCCATGCCAAGGGCCTGAGACCCGTCAACGTGCAAATTATGCCATTTTGACGCGGCCCTTTGCTGATCAGGCCAATAAACCTCTCCGCCACATACGTAACATCCTGTTCCGTTCCGTAAACAAATACGAAAAGTCGTAACATGGGGTGTTGCACAATGAAGTTGCAGTCAAGCCGTCTGCCGGTTGCTTCGATGAAAGGATTACTGGCAAGTTCCATTGCCATCATGCTGACCGGGTGCCTGAGCACAGGAGGTGAAGCCACCTCCAACGATGCCACAGGCGCCGGCAACGGTTCCGACGGTCAGGATGGGCGCGCGTTTTCCACAGTGAACGTGGCCTTCGACCCGGCGAACCAGGTTCTGCCGTTTCCCACCAACCTGCTGTTCGAAGCAGATGCCAGTGCGCCGAAAGACGGCACCATCAACGCGCCGGTAGCAGACCCGGAAGCCTCCTCTGCCGCACTGGTTCAAGGACTGAACGAGCTGGATGGCTTCTCCACCATCGCTCCCTGGCGCGTCGCCTTTACCGGTGATGTGGATGCGGCCAGCTTGCAGGCAGGCAACACAGTTCGCGTGTTCCGGATGACCACGGCCGCCAACACCTACCCGGAGCGGGTTCAACCCACCGCCGTCGACCGCGAGCTGGTACCGGAAACCGATTACCGTGTGCAGTACAACGCTGAAGCCCGCGAGCTGTTGATCGTTCCCACCCGCGCCCTGGAGAAAGGCACCAGCTATACCGCCGTCATTACCAAAGGCGTGCTGGACCCTGACGGCGCGTTGGTTGGCAGCCCGTTGCAATGGTCCATTGCCAAAGGCACTAACCTGCTGGACCAGTGCGACAGCCCGGACCGCTCCGACCCAGCCCTGTTGCAGTGCACCACCAACCCGGCCATCGCACCGTTGGTGGAGGACAGCCGTTTCGGCCTGAGCCGGGATGATCTGTTGCTGGGCTGGGGTGTGACCACGCAGCAACAGGACGACACCTTCCTGGCAGCCGCCCAGGCCATCAAGAACAACCAGCTTTCGATGCCCGGCAATGGCAGCACAACCTGCCAGACGGCCATCTGTTTTCTGACCATCGGCTCGCTACTAGGCCAGGATGCTCCGAAGGCTCCGGGCGACAAAGCCATCATCTACCCGGGAACTATCCAGCTGCCATCGTTTATCGCAACACCTGATAACGTGGATATCTGGGGCAACAGCCCGGCGACGGACGAGGTTGTACTTTCAACCAAGTGGACCTGTGAAGCTGGAAGCTGCAACTCGGACGATGCCCGCGGCCTAAGCAACGGTGGTGAAGCCCAGATGCCCCAACTGACAACCTGGAACACCGTTCCCGTGGTACTTGCCGTGCCAGACCCGAGCGCGTCCGGGGTGCCCGCGCGCCCTGCGGGTGGTTATCCCCTGGTGATTTTCCAACACGCCATCCAGCAGGACAGAACCAATGCCCTGGCCATTGCCTCCGAGCTTGCCCGGAAAGGATTCGCAGTGATTGCCATCGACATGCCCCTGCACGGACTGGTGCGCAGCCAGTTACCGACCGACGACAGCCGGTTGGCCCTGCACGCGGCCAACCTGAACGACCAGCTCTATAACTCATCGCTGAACGCCGCAAGGGACATCATTCCCCTGAAAATCGAGCGCACCTATTATCTGGACCTCGTTGGCGGTGACGACGATACTTCCGATGGCATCATCGACGGCTCCGGCGCGCACTTCCTGAACCCGTCACAACCACTCACCCAGCGCGACACCTTGCGCCAGGGCGGCCTGGATCTGGTTTCGCTTGCCCATTACATTCGCAGTGGCCAGATGAGCCAGTGCGGTATGGCCGACGCCCTGTTCGGCGAGGCGGGTTTGCTGAAAACCTGCAATGCCAGCCGCTTTAACATCAATCTGTTCAATCACGTCAACTTCAACGAACTCCACTTCCTCGGCCATTCCGTGGGCAACATCGTTGCCGCACCGTTCCTGGCCCAGGCCCCGGACATTCGTTCCGTTGCCATGCTGACCCCCACAGGCGGCATCATGGAAACCCTGGCGGCCTCTGACACCATCGGGCCACAACTGGCTTCAGGCTTGGCGGAATCCGGCGTGTTTCCGGGCACCGAGGACTACTTCCGATTCTTTGCGGTGGTGCAGGCCGCCATTGATTCGGTGGACCCGCTCAATCACGCACAGGCCATCGCCAACCCGGTGGATGCCAATGGAGAGAGTTTCGCCCGCCCGGTATATCTCTCGCAGGTAGTCGGCAATGATGGCACCGAGGCCAGCCCGTCTGACCTGGTGTTGCCACCCTCGGTGGGCCAGAACGCACCGCTTGCCGGCAGCACCCCGCTGGCTAACGCCATGGGGCTGGAGTTTGTCCGCCAGGGCAACCTGGACAACGGCAAGGTAACTCCCTCAACCCAAGCCGACGGCACCACGCCACAGGGCCTGCAAATTGCCGTGCCTTTCCGCTTCGGCGCGCATTCCTCGCCGCTGCTGCCAGACACCCTGGTAGACGACCCTCGCAGCGATGAACCCGATGCCACCGTGGCGCTGCCAAACGGAGAAGAAGTCCACTTTGAAATGCAGATGCAGGTGGCGGATTTCTTCAGCACCCCTTCTGAACTCACCGTTATCGAAGAATTTATCGACGTTCGTCTGTGACCCGTTAACAGGACAGTATTATGTTTTCTGCAAACACTCCGCTGCGGGCATGGCTGCCCGTAGCCATCATGGCTGCCTCATCGACTGCACACGGCGCCGGTCTGGAACTGACCCAGCACGGCACCAAGGAAACAGGCCATGGCTTTGCCGGCACTGCGGCCCTGCTGGAAGACGCTTCGGTGGTTGCCCACAACCCGGCAGGCCTGCTGCGCTTGAGCGGCACCCAGACCAGTCTTGGCGTGAGCGCCATCTACGCCGACCTGAACTACAACGTGCGCGTGCAGCGGGAAAAAATCGAGCTGCCCTATGGCCTGGATCCAACACCGGTGAGTGGTCCGGGCAACGCCACCAGTAAGGAAGTGTCCATCGCGCCACATCTTTACCTCGCCCACAGGATCAGCGACGACGCCGCTGTGGGCGTCGGCATCTATGCACCGTTTGCCTCGGGCAGTGACTTCCCCACAGGTTGGGCTGGCCGTTATCACTCCGAGGAAACCTCCCAGACTACAGTGAACATCAATCCGGTGTTCGCGTTCCGCGTTACCGACACGGTGACGGTTGGTTTTGGTGGTTTCATCCAGATGTACGACGCCAAGCTCACCAACCAGATTGATACCGGTTATCTGGTTGCGGAAGCCCTGGTGGATCGAGTTCGGGAACAGGAAGGCGAAGCCGCTGCCCGCGCCACGGCGGAAGATGCCGTCGCCCGCATTGGCTCACAGTTCGATATCGAGAACGACATTGAAATTGACAGCATGGCCTTCGGCCTGAGCTTTGGCTTGTTGTGGGAATACAGCGACCGAACCCGTTTCGGGCTGAATTACCGCAGCCGCACCGAGCACGTGGCCACCGGCCAGGCCACGCGAAAAGAAGTGTTTGACCCGGAGTTCCGGGAACGCCTGGTACAAACAGTTCAGGGCTTCGCCAACATCACCGAGGAAGATGCCCGGGATGCCGTTGCCTCCGCGTTCGATGAGCGTGGCGCCCTGGGCGGCGACCTGGAATCCACCATCACCCTGCCCGATGTACTGACGCTGAGCGCCTTCCATCAGTGGACAGACCGCATAGCGGTGATGGGCAGCGTCACCTACACCAACTGGAGTGTGTATGACGAACTGCGTTTATCGTACGTAGACACCTCTGCCCGGGGTGGCTCAGACATTACCGAAAGCGGTGACGATGTGCGCCGGCGCGACCTGGTTCAACCTCTGAAATTCGAGGACAGCTATCGCGTTGGCGTGGGTGCCAGCTATGCCTGGGATGACCGCCTGACCCTCAGGACCGGCGCCAGCTTTGACCAGAGCCCCCTGCGCAACTCGGATTTCCGCACCCCGAGGGGGCCGGATAACGACCGTTACATCGTCGGCCTGGGGGCCAGCTATCAGTGGTGGGACAACCTGTCGGTTGATCTGGCCTACTCCTGGATTCGAATCACTGAGGGTGATGTAACCGCAGTGGAGAACCCGGCGGGCAGCAACCATCGGGCTATTGGCACCAGTGAGGGCACACTGCACAACCTGGCGGCCCAGGTGAACTATCGGTTCTGATGGCGCCGCAATAAAAACCGACAGAAACAACAAGGGCAGAGGTCACCCCCTGCCCTTGTTCGCGTTTAACGAATCACAAATCCGTCAATCAGCCATGCAGCTTTACTGCCAGCTCCGCCACATGCTTGCCCTGATAGCGGGCAATGTTGAGTTCTTTTTCACTGGGCTGGCGTGAACCATCACCACCAGCAATGGTGGAGGCGCCATAGGGCGTGCCGCCATTAACTTCGGAGATATCGAAGAAGTCCGGAATGCCGTAACCAAGAGGCACGATCACCATGCCGTGGTGCGCCAGCGTAGTCCAGAAGGAGCTGATCGTGTGCTCCTGCCCGCCACCGGTGCCGGTTGAGGTAAACACACTCGCCACTTTTCCGTGCAGCTTGCCTTCGGCCCACAAGCCGCCGGTCTGGTCCAGGAAGGTGCGCATCTGGCCGGCCATATTACCGAACCGGGTCGGGGTGCCGAAAATGATGGCGTCATAATCCGCCAGCTCAGCCGGCGTGGCCACCGGGGCCGCCTGATCGGCCTTGCCGCCGGCATTCAGGAATGTCTGGTCTGCCATGGTCTCCGGCACCCGCTTCACCACCACATCGGCACCTGAAACACTTTTTGCACCCTCAGCCACGGTGTTCGCCATGGTTTCCATGTGGCCATACATTGAGTAATAAAGAACCAGTACTTTTGCCATCGGATAATCTCCTTGTTCGCTATGAATGATCACAGCGTAACGGGCCGGGGCAAATGGTTAAAACGGAAGATTTCCGACAGGTCATTCAGTTTTTCTGAACATGGTCACAGGATGTTCATGGCATTTATTTGCGTACACGTGTACGCTGAGCTGCATTATACTTTCCGTTCGTACAGACAACCGCAGATGAACATCCCGATGAACCAGGCCCAGACCACCGCAGAATCCCTCCACAACCGCATCGAGGAATGGATTAACAGCGCTACCCACGGCCTTGGCGCTGTTCTCAGCGTTATCGGAACGGTCGCCCTGATAGTCGGTGCCAGCCAGATGGGGGATGTCTGGAAGATTGTCAGCTTCAGCGTGTTCGGGGCCTCCCTGATTCTGCTGTATATGGCCTCTGCGCTTTACCACGGCACCCGCCATCCAAAACTGAAAACCGCATTCAAAACCCTGGATCACTGCGCCATCTTTCTGTTGATCGCTGGCACCTACACACCTTTCCTTCTGGTCAATCTGCGCGGCACCACCGGCTGGACTTTATTTGCAGTCATCTGGTCCCTGGCGCTGACCGGGGTGGTGCTGAAAGTAATCTTCAAGAACCGATTCAAGCTGGCCAGGGTGGGCATTTACGTGGCCATGGGCTGGCTGATCATCTTCGCCTCATCCGATCTGGTTGCCAATCTCAGCCAGACCGCGCTGTATCTGACCATTGCCGGGGGCATTGTCTACACCGCCGGCGTGGCGTTCTATCTGGCTGACCGTATTCCCTACATGCACGCCATCTGGCACCTGTTTGTCATCGGCGGCAGTGCCTGCCATTTCAGCGCCATCTATTTCGGTGTTCTGCCTCATACAGTCTGAGTTGATCCAGCTGCGGTGGCACCATCTATCAGAATGCCCAGACGAGTGCCATCAGAATTCCCCAGGCCAAAACAGATGCCGCCATGATCGTGTAAGTCGCCGACATGGTGACCACATCATTGTCGCCACGATGGCACAACGAGCGCACGCCCTGATAGACCAAGGCACAGGACAAGAACAATCCAGCCATCACCGCCACAACGCTGACCGCCAACACTGGCACCAGTAGTGCCAGTGAAGACAACCACAGAGGCAAAGGCGCTATGGCGGCAAGCAGGTACGCATCCTGATACTCGATATCAAGCTTGTGGCCATGAAGAACCGACCGGATCAACCACCCCATCACGAAAAAGGTGAGCAACTCCGCCAAAAACAGAATCGTTGTAATAAAGCGCCACTCTTTTTCGGCAAATCCACTGATGAAGCTGTCGCCATAATGGGTACCGGCGTAGTACAGCAACACCGGGGGCAAAAACGACATCGGAACAACAATTACCCACGCCAGAAAAGGCACAGACAGGTCCATTCGTTTCAAATCCTGCCAAACTCCGTTACCGGAGAATGGCAAACTCAGAAGCTGGGTTATGTTCATGGCACCCCTCATGTCCTGAACGATTTTAATAACATTTAATACCCCAATCCTCGCCGGGCATAGTCAGGCTCATGACCTGGATCATCTTCCAGAAGTGCCAACCAAGGTTAAGCTACCGGCACAACCGTTCTCCAACACCCACTAGACGCCCACCGCATGAATGCTTCTCAAAGACACAAGCCAATGCATGCTTTCTGGCTTTTCTTTCCCGCTGCCGCATTATGGGCAGCCCTGGTTGTACCGCTGTCGCTTTTTTCAGTCTTGTCCGGAACCGGCTGGCCACCGGGCCTGTTGGGCGCCGGCCATGGGCACGAACTGATTTTTGGCTTTGCCCTGGCTTTGATTGCCGGTTATACCCTCGGCCCGCAACCCTGGAGAATACTCGCGCCGCTGTTCGGTCTCTGGCTGGCTGCCCGGCTCAGCTGGCTGCTTGTTCCAGAGTGGCTGGTCAGCCAGCTGCTTAGCCCGGCCTTTGCCCTGTTGCTGGCCTGGCAGGTAGTGCCGCGCTTTCAGGCTGCCAAGAAATGGCGCAACAAAATGGCCGGACCACTGATTCTGGCTCTGTGCCTGCTGGCATTGGCCTATGCCTTGGCTGAGTGGATGCCAGTGGCGCTGAACCAAAGAAGCCTGATGGAAGTCGCCATTCTGGGCCTGCTGTTGCTGATGACATTCATGGGGGGCCGAATCATCGCGCCGGCGGTGGCTGGCACGCTGGAGAAACAGGGCATTCCTCTGGAAGCCAGGGTCCAGCCAAAGATTGAAGGCGCTTTGCTGATCGTGCTCCCCGTGGCCATGGTTTGCCTGCCGTTTCCGGGCACCCGGCCGGTTTCCGGCGCCCTGCTGTTGCTGGCCTCTGTGCTGATCCTTGTCCGAACTGTCCGGTGGAAGCTCTGGCACTGCACCGGCAGGCCGGATCTTCTGATACTGGCTCTCGGCTACCTCTGGCTGGCCGTGGGGGCCGGCGTTACCGGGGCACACCTGCTTGCTGGACGTTCATTAGTTCCAGCCCTGCACCTGATCACCGTTGGCGCCCTGGGCACCCTGTCTGGCAGCGTCATGCTGAGGCTGGCCTGGCAACGGGCATGCCGTACCTTCCCCCCAGCCTGGCAGGTACTGGCGCTGGCGGGTGCCATGGCACTCGCCGCCATCAGCCGCTATCTCACCGGCGACGCGCCCTATGGTCACCCGGTTTTGCTGTGGCTGGCCAGCGGCGTCTGGGCCCTGGCTTTTTCCGGTTTGGCTTATCAGTTACTGATGCTATTCCAACGCAGTAAACACAAGGCAAACCACGCCTGACAAGGCCTGGAAATGATTGGCTACCTCTACTGCACCAATTGCCTCCGGGCCTACCACCGATGAAGTACTACCACCCCAACCCTCTGTTTTTAATAAATTTATAGAGGGCCCAAACATCATCAACACAGGGGCGATTTTCAAAGCACTCGCGCGGCATATTTTCCCTGACATTTATCAAGAATGGTTCCACGCCTTCGTTTGCACAATAGGCGCATCGCCCGTAAACCACGACGACCGTGGCTCCGGCATGTTGTCACCAAGGAGCAAACACCATGGCAAAAACCAACGCAGACATTGAACACTGGGATGTCGAAAACGAGGAATTCTGGGAACGGGAAGGCAAGAAAGTCGCCTCCCGTAACCTGTGGATCTCCATTCCCAGCCTTTTGATGGGCTTCGCCATCTGGCTGATGTGGGGCATGATCACCACGCAGATGGCCAACCTGGGCTTTTCTTTCTCCACCGATCAGCTTTTCCAGTTAACGGCAGTGGCCGGTCTGGCAGGGGCTACCCTGCGTATTCCCGCCTCATTCATGATCAAGATCGCCGGCGGCCGTAACACCATTTTCCTGACCACCGCATTGCTGATGATTCCGGCTTTCGGTACCGGTGTCGCCCTGATGAATCCAGACACTCCGTTCATCGTCTTCCAGGCGCTGGCACTGCTATCCGGCATTGGTGGCGGTAACTTTGCCTGCTCCATGAGTAACATCAGCTCGTTTTACCCGAAGAGCAAGCAAGGCTATGGCCTGGGCATGAATGCCGGCCTGGGTAACTTCGGCGTAACCACTATGCAAATCCTGATTCCGCTGGTAATGACGGTTGGCGTCTTCGGCGCCCTCGCCGGCGGCCCACTGGAACTTCAAAGCGCCAGCGGCACCCTGATCGGCCGTATTGAGGCAGGTACCGAAACCTGGATTCAGAACGCGGGCTTCATCTGGCTGGTCTTCCTGATCCCGCTCGCCTTTGCCGGCTGGTTTGGCATGAACAACCTGAAAGTCGTCACACCGAATCCCGGCTCACCCATTTCAGCGTTCGGCAAGATTCTCGGGTTGTATGGCGTTGGCATCCTGACGTCCATCGTTGGCGTCTGGGCACTGTCCATCATGAGCATGTGGGTCGCGTTGCCTCTAACCATCGTCCTCACTGTTGTGCTTCTGCGTCTGATCCCGGGCGACATCAAGCCCAACATCAAAAACCAGTTTGCCATTTTCAGCAACAAGCACACCTGGTCCATGACCGTGCTGTACATCCTGACCTTCGGCTCATTCATCGGCTTCTCAGCGGCCTTACCGCTGTCGATCAGCATTATTTTCGGTAACATGATGGAAGTGGCGGCCGACGGCACGGTTACCCGGGTAAGCAATCCTGACGGTCCCAGCGCCCTGACCTGGGCCTGGATGGGCCCATTTGTTGGCGCTTTGATTCGACCGGTTGGCGGCTGGATTTCTGACAAGATGGGCGGTTCTATTGTTACCCAGATCATCTCTGTGATCATGGTGGTCGCGTCCGTTGCTACCGGCTATGTGATGATGCTGGCTTACAACTCAACGGATCCCAACGCTTACTTCCCGCTGTTTCTGGGCCTGTTCATTCTGCTGTTTGCCGCCTCCGGCATCGGTAATGGTTCTACCTTCCGCAGCATTGGCTTTATCTTCAATCAGCAGCAGAAGGGCCCGGTTCTGGGCTGGACCTCAGCGGTTGCCGCCTATGGTGCGTTCATCGCTCCGATTGTAATGGGTCAGCAAATCAAGGCCGGCACACCCGAAGTCGCCATGTACGGTTTCGCCGTGTTCTATGCCGTATGCCTGGTGGTTAACTGGTGGTTCTACCTGCGCAAGAACGCCTACATCAAGAACCCGTAATTGCACCAACCAACGCGTTAGACCTCTGCTTGCCGGCCCCACAAGGGCCGGCTTTTTTGGTGCGCCCATGCCGGGCGCACCAAAAAAGCCCGCCAGGATTGCTCCGTGGCGGGCTTGGCTTGCTCCAGTTTTAAGGCGTTACTTTGCCCCAAGCAGTGCCGCTCTCTGGCGCTCTTCCTCTTCAATCTGAAGGTCCACAGAAGACACATGGTACTCATCAGAAAACGCGCTCTCAGGCTCCTTCAGCCAGAGGATACACAGCACCCAGCTGATGAACGCCCCGGCAGAGATAATGAAGAAAAACTGAGACGGTGTCACGAAGGTGAAGATGGTCAGGTAGACCACCGCCCCAACGTTACCGTAGGCCCCGGCCATACCAGAAATCTGCCCCGTCAGGCGGCGCTTGATGGACGGAATGATACCGAAGGTGGCGCCCTCTGCACCCTGTACGAAGAAGGAGGTGAATACGGTGATTCCCACAGCGATAATCAGCGGCCAGTTGGAGTTGAGCAACCCCATCAAGGCAAAGCCCAGACCAATACCAAACATATAGCTGAGCATGACAAACCGCCGATTGCCCATACGGTCAGACACCAAACCACCCATCGGGCGAGCCAGCAGGTTTACGAAGGCAAATGAGGCAGCAATCAGGCCAGCGGCCGTCGCACTCAGGCTCCAGGTTTCCTCGAAGAACATTGGCAGCATGGAGACCACCGCCAGCTCGGCACCGAAGTTAGCGAAGTAGGTACTGTTCAGGGCAGCCACGCTGCTGAACGGGTATTTATCGTCTTCCGGAACACCTTTTTTCAGGATCGGAATGTTAACCCGCAGAATCTGAATGATCTGATAGCAAACAATGGCGAAGATCACGGCGTAGCAGATAGCGGCACCCATGGGGCTCAGGTAGCCCAGGTTCTGGATGCGCCACACCAGGATGGCCAGCACGCCGATCAGTGGAATAGTCCACAGGATCAGTTTAACCAGGTCTCCCCAGCTACTGACTTCCATGGCAGACGCCTTGCGGGGCTTGCGGTGCACGGTGCCTTCCGGACCATCGGTAATGGCAAACCAATACCAGATGCCGTAACCGGCCATCACAATGGCACTCTGGGCAATCGCCCAGCGCCAGCCATCATCGCCACCGTACATGGTGATGGCGATGGTCGGCAGAGACATCGCCGCCGCCGCAGAACCGAAGTTACCCCAGCCGGCGTAAAAGCCTTCGGCAAAGCCGATGTCTTTGGGCTTGAACCACATGGCAGTCATGTGGATACCCACCACAAAGCTGGCACCGATAGAGCTCAGCACCAGACGACTGATCAGCAGCTGAGCCATGGTGTTACCGAAGGCAAACACCAGGGCAGGAATGGCCATCAACACCATCAGCACCGAGAACACCCGGCGCGGCCCAAAGCGGTCCAGCGCCATGCCGACGATGATCCGGGCCGGAATCGTCAACGCGACGTTACAGATGGCAAACAGGCGCAGGTCGTCTTTGGTCAGCCAGTCGACGCTTTTGAGCATACTGGATGCCAGGGGCGCCATGTTGAACCAGACATAAAAGGTAATGAAGAATGCAATCCAGGTCAGGTGCAGGGCCCTGATCTCCGGATTGCGGACGCGGAAGACGTCAGCGACTTTCATTTTGAGCCTCCGGGGCTAGCAACAAGGGGAAAAATAATCCCAGCCACTTCAGCGGCTGGGTAGAATCAGGAGTGGGCACTGGACACGGCGAGCCAGGAAGGAGCTGACGCTGCCGAAGGTCATGTAGTCCAGTTCGTCCACGAAATAGGTCAGGGAGCGGGCGATAAAGCCGCCGTCGGGTTCATGGCTGTGGCGGGCCAGCACCAGCATGTCCGGCCGTACTTTTTTCTCGGCGGCGAACAGCAGCATCTTGCGGGCATCGCCATCCAGCAGCATGGTTTCTGCTTCCACGCCCTGGCTCTGGCATACTTCCAGGGCCTCCTTGAGGTGGCCCTTGAGCTCACTCACCTCTTCCTGGAACAGGTCTTCGTTACTGGATGTGATATCCCGGGGATTTTCTGCCACCGCCACCAGAGTCAGCCTGGGGGACAGTGCGCGAAACATGGTGATGGTCTGGGCCAGGGCCAGCCTGGCGTTTCTGGAACCATCGTAGGCAATCATGATGTTCATGGGGTTCTCCGAGGCATTTGCTGCCGGCGGCACCCGGCAAGACTTTGACTTTCCTCAGCATTACCCCACAGCGCGCGGGCCCCATAATTGACGTACATCAAGAGGCTCTGCGGGTACCCCACCAGAGAAACCCCGCAGCTATCCCCTTCCGCGTTATAGCCCCGGAACCCGTACCACCACTGCACCCAGCAGGAGGTACCTCCAATGCACCAGAAGCCAAACCAACATATTTGATATCGTTTACCTGAAGCCATTCACACCGTTCGAGAGCGGCCATGACCACCACTCCGACACCCAAAGACCAGTACCGGGCGCTGGGTTTATCCACCTTTGCGTTCACCCTCTGCTTTGCGGTCTGGACCATCTTCTCCATCATCGGCATCCGTATCAGCGAAGAGCTGGGCCTGACTGACACCCAGCTTGGCCTGCTGATGGCCACCCCGATTCTGACCGGCTCTATCAGCCGTCTTTTTCTGGGCATCTGGACAGACCGTTACGGTGGGCGCTGGGTATTCGGCATTTTGATGCTGACAACAGCGGCCTGTGTTTACCTGCTCACCTTTGCCACCACCTACCCGATGATGCTGCTCGGCGCCCTGGGCGTGGGCCTCGCCGGCGGCGCGTTTATCGTGGGGGTCGCCTACACCGCTGCCTGGTTCGAGTCCTCCAGGCAAGGCACGGCACTGGGCATATTCGGTGCGGGTAATGTGGGGTCGGCGGTTACCAACTTTGGTGCGCCTTTCTTACTGGTTGCCTTCGGCTGGGAAAAAACCGCCCAGATCTACGCCCTGGTACTGGCGCTGATGGGTGTGTTTTTTATTGTGTTCGCAAAAACGGATCCGCTGGCCCAGGCACGGGCCAATGCCGAGCAAAAATCCTTTGCTGAACAGATGGCACCGTTGAAAGAGCTCAGGGTCTGGCGTTTCGCGCTCTACTACTTCTTTGTATTTGGCGCCTTTGTCGCGCTTGCGCTCTGGCTGCCCCACTACCTGATTGGCGTTTATGGGCTGAACATCCAGACCGCCGGCATGATTGCTGCCATGTACACGGTGCCCGCCTCCCTGTTCCGCATCCTCGGCGGCTGGCTATCTGACCGCTACGGCGCCCGCCGGGTGATGTACTGGACCTTCACGGCCTCAGTGATATGCACCTTCCTGCTCAGCTACCCGCCAACGGAGTACGTTATCCACGGCATCGAGGGCGACATCCGCTTCAGTTTCGAGATCACTCTGGCGGTGTTCGTTGTGCTGACCTTTGTGCTCGGTTTCTTCATGTCTTTAGGCAAGGCGGCTGTGTATAAACACATCCCGGTGTACTACCCTATGCACGTTGGCGCGGTTGGTGGCGTGGTCGGTATGATAGGCGGGATTGGCGGCTTCCTGCTGCCGCTGGCGTTCGGTGTGTTGAACGACATAACCGGCATCTGGCAGAGCAGTTTCATGCTGATGTTCATCATTGTTGCAACAGCCCTGGCCTGGATGCACTATGCCATCCGCAAGGCCGAGAGGGCCGAGTGGGCCGCCCATGAAGAACGCACAGACCTGCCGGAACTGGCATCGCCGCAACTGTTCTACCCACTCAGCCGGCAGCACCAGGAAACACCACTGGTGAAGCCGCCACAGCAGCCCTGACAACGAGAGACCTTGCCCATGGCCAAGTGGCTGGTAAAAACGGAACCTTCAGAATGCAGTATTGACGACTTTGCTGCCAAGTCCGGCGGCAGCATTCCGTGGGATGGCGTTCGGAACTACCAGGCACGCAATTTCATGGCACAGATGGCAGAAGGTGATGAGGTGTTTATCTATCACTCCAGCTGCAAGCACATTGGTATTGCCGGCATCGTGACCATCACCCGGAGCGCTTACCCAGACCCCAGTCAGTTTGACCCGAAATCGCCCTACCACGACAGCAAAAGCACGCAGGAGAAACCCCGCTGGAAGGCAGTGGATATGGCCTTTGAGCGTAAACTACCGCGCCTGATCCCACTGGATGAACTGAAAGACCTGCCGGGGCTCGACAACCTGCCGCTGGTGAAGAAAGGCAGCAGATTGTCGGTCATGCCGGTCAGTGATGAGGAGTGGCAGATCATTCTGCAACAGGTGGCGTAGCCACCTGTTGCAGTGAATGGCCGTTCCTCACTCGTCGTGAGG
Organism: Marinobacter sp. GH_1; assembly: GCF_048595985.1. Classification (NCBI taxonomy): domain Bacteria; kingdom Pseudomonadati; phylum Pseudomonadota; class Gammaproteobacteria; order Pseudomonadales; family Marinobacteraceae; genus Marinobacter; species Marinobacter sp. GH_1. The sequence continues at coordinate 3,476,222 of NZ_CP184460.1, forward strand.
AATTGGGTCCGGGCTTCTGTCCCAGCCCACCAATGCCAGGGTAGCCACAACACCCAGAAGCAGGCCTTGCCAGGGCTCAAAGAACGCCAGGGCCGCGCCAATCAGCACTACGGTACCCCGTGAGGCGTTATCCCTCGGGATCGACATGGCAATGTAAGCACAGGCGAAGCCGGTGAGCACCAGCGTCAGGGACAGCGCCACACCCAACAGGGGCTTGAGCCCGGTCAGTAATGGCAACAGGAAGTAAATGAACGGCAGCCCCATCAGGTAATAAGACGCCAGCCCACTGTGCAGGCTGTTCATGGACTTGGGGCCCTGCTTCCATCGCTGGACCACGATAACGTGCACCCCGGTCCACACAGCACCCTGAGTCGGGAAGAACGGCGCCACAATGCCCATAATGGCGTTGCGAATCGACAGGGAGAAGTGAGTACGGTTGAGGTTAATGTCAATGTGCTCGTCCTTGCGGACTTTCAGGCCTTCCCGCAGTACTTCGTTACCGGTGACCAGGTCACCGAACAGGATGATGTAGGCAATCAGGGCCAGCGGAATACTCTGGATGATCATCTCTTGTGACGGCCAGCCATTCACCAGCGGCGATGCCTTGGCCAGTGCCTCTCCCAAAGGCGGCACCACAAAGCCCCACTGGATATCAAAGCTCACCTCACCCACCAGCGGCCCGATAATCGCGGCTGCCAGAAAGCCCGGCAACAGCCCCAGCGCACCCAGGATGAAGAAGAACCGGCTTCGCGCCTTCAGTTTTTGCATCGGCACCGAGAAGGTGAAAATCAGGCAAATGGCACAAGCCAGGCCAGTAGCAATCGGCTGCTCCAGCAGGAAACGTTCGGCATCATCCACGAACACCCGTTTGAGTGCGGCGATGGACGCACCCAGAATAATGCCTGCTTTCAAGGTATCCGGCAGCCAGATGATGAATCGCCGACCCAACCCGGTAATGCCCAACATCAGAACCAGAGCGGCAAACACCAGGCTCAGCGCGGTCATGGCCTGAAACCGGCTGACCGGGTCGTCGTAGCCACCAATCACAAATGCAAGAATTAACGGCAAGGCAGGCGTAATCCAACCGCCGGCGTAGGGTTCGCCGAAAACGATGACTGCCGAAGCAATCAACGAAGCGTGAATCATGGAAAGCGCAACCGCCTCCTCAAAACTCAAACCGAAGAAGGCTGTCATCACCGGTATCAAAGCCAGGCCGGTCGCCGCAGAGACAAAGAGCCCCTGCAGAAACTCCGACCAGCATAACCGGGTATGGTAGAACGGCACGCGGAAGGTAAACGGGCCCCAGCGCCAGCCGGCTAACTCAGGTCTTTCTGCCATGGGAAGTCACTCTCTTGTATTTGTTGTGAGTCACCTGATTATGGAAACCCTTTCCTCATAGCACGAATGAATAATTCTGATCATGTGAAATAAGCACTGTTTATAAAATGCACGCATCCCCCCACATGCCATTGCTGATCAACATTCAGGCTACCCAATACCCTCTCAGCGCTTTAGAATCCGGCTCCTCGCGAATTTTCTGGAGTCTTTGTCTGCCATGTCCTCCGAACTAAGCCCTGTTTCCGGTTTTGAACAACTGCGCCGCATTGAGTCCAGCAAACTCTTTCAGGGCGCGGTGATTGCCATCATTATCCTTTCAGCGCTGACCATCGGTGCCAAAACCTACGATGTCCCGCCACTGGTGGAGCGAAGCCTGAGCGTGCTGGACAATGCCATCACCCTGTTCTTCCTGGTGGAGATCCTGTTCCGCTTTGGCGTCTGTCAGAACAAAAAACGCTTCCTGTTCGATGGCTGGAACCTGTTTGATACCCTGGTGGTGATCGGCAGCCTGATTCCGCTGGATAACGCCGAAGCGGTGCTGCTGGGCCGCCTGCTGCGAGTGTTCCGGGTGCTGCGACTGGTTTCAGTGGTGCCTGAGCTGCGCTTTTTGATCAATTCTTTGCTCAAAGCCATCCCCCGCATGGGCTACATCGCCCTGCTGATGTTCATCATCTTTTACATCTATGCGGCCATGGGCTCCATGTTCTTTGCCGATATTGACGAGTTCCTGTGGGGGGATGTGTCCATTGCCATGCTAACCCTGTTCCGGGTAGCCACCTTTGAAGACTGGACAGACGTGATGTACGACACCATGGAGGTGTATCCATTAAGCTGGATTTACTACCTCACCTTCATATTCCTGACGGCGTTTGTGTTTCTGAACATGATGATCGGGGCAATACTGGAAGTGATGGGCGAAGAACAGAATGCCAAGGAAGCCGAGAAAGCCCACGACGAGCGAGACGAAATCGCCCGCCAGCTCCAGGCTGTCCAACAACAGCTCCAGGAACTGACCAGGCAGATCAGCGAGAGGAAATAAGGCGTTTTAGCCGAAGAACGGTTTGGCCATGGCCAGGTGGAGAATGGCGAGCACCTGGGCCAGGGCCACAACAGAAGCGACAATCCGCACCGGCTTGGCCACGGTGGTTTTCAAGGCAAACACGCCGGCAATGATGTAACCAATCAGCAGCACGATCTTGGCGATCAGCCAGCCCGGCATGGCGTGGATGTAACCAACCACAAACAACAGGGAGATGGCAGACACCAGCAAAATGGTGTCGTTGATGTGCGGAATGAAACGCAACGGAGTTTGACGCCAGCCCGGTCGACCCGCCGCATCAAGAACCAACCGCAGGGCGAACAGAATAATCGTCAGGTAGGCGGTGGCCATGTGCAGCATCTTCAGCAATACGTAGGCACTCATAGAACATTCCTTTCCTAATCAAAATGATGCCTGCATTGTACGCAAAATACCCCCAAGCAGGTATGGTTTCTCAACCTCATCAGCTTTAACATATACTGCATATACATGTATTTGGGAGATTAGTTATGCAGTCCATTCCAACCTCTCCTGAGCGCGCCTCCGCCAGCGTCAGCCAGCTCTTCAGTTACCCGTTCCGGATTTTCTTTCTGTCTATGACCGTACTGGCTATTGTCGCCATCCCCCTTTGGGTGCTGGAAGTGACCGGTACGGTACGACTGCCCCTGGCCATGCCGGGCCTGTTCTGGCATCAGCATGAAATGCTGTTCGGTTTCCTGTCTGCTGCCATTGCTGGCTTCTTGCTGACCGCCGTGTGTGTCTGGACCCAAACCGACCGAACCCACGGAGCGCTTCTGGCAGGGCTTTGGGGCGTCTGGCTGGCTGGCCGCCTGCTCCTGGCCTTTGGCGGCAACCTGCCGGAGTGGCTGGTACAGGGCGTTAACCTCGCCTTCCTGCCACTGGTGATGATCGATGCCGGCTGGCGCGTATGGAAAGCCCGGCAGAAACGGCAGGTGATGATTCTGGTAGTACTGGGGCTGCTCTGGCTGATGCAGATCGGCTTCGTAACCCGGCTGGATATGGCCTTCAGCTATGGCGCACTGATCATGGCCATGGCCCTGATCAGCATCATTGGCGGGCGCATCACACCAGCCTTTTCCGCCGGCTGGCTGCGCCAGAGAGGAGGCAACGCCGAGGCCGTCAAAATGATTCCGGCCCTGGATATGGCGGCGGTGTTCTCCATGATCCTGTTGATGGTTTCGCTGGTTACCGGGTGGCAAACGGTAACCGCCATACTGGCGGTGGTGGCTGCCGTGCTGATGCTGGTTCGCCTGGCAAACTGGAAAGGCTGGCTGGTGCGCAGTGAACCCTTGTTGTGGATACTGCACCTGTCCATTCTCTGGGTACCGGTGGCCTTGCTGTTACTCGCTGGTTCTTTGCTGGCAGGCTGGCCAAGCAATGCCTGGACCCACGCCGCGGGTACCGGCGCCGTTGGCTGCCTGATTCTGGGCGTGATCGCCCGGGTCTCCCTGGGTCACACCGGCCGCCCACTGATTTTACCCAAAGGCATGGTTCTGGCTTTTGTGGCGGTTCAACTGGCGGCGGTTATTCGAGTTATCACGGCTTTCGATGTCATTCCCTGGCACCCGGGCATCGGCACCAGTACCGCGCTGTGGGTGATCGCCTACGCTATCTTCCTGATTCGCTACACCGGTGTACTGGCAAGCCCCAGGGCCGACGGTCGCGAAGGTTAATTCCGGCAATCCTCACCAAACAACAAAAGCAGGCCCGGGCCTCCGTCCCGGGCCTGCTTCTTAAATTATTTACGAACCTGGGGGAACTTCACGCCGACCATCATCCACTAAAGGTCAATAGCTCTTCTGGCGATAGGCGCTAAAGTAGAAGAAATGATTCTGCAACAGAGACACAGGCAATATGTATCCTGATCACTTTGACAAAGAAGACCTGATCCGCTGCGGTCACGGCGAGTTGTTCCCGGGCGACATGCGCCTGCCCATCGATGAGATGCTGATGGTAGACCGCATCACCCACATTGCGGCAGACGACGGTGAATTCGGCAAAGGCAGCCTGGTGGCCGAACTGGACATCAACCCGGACCTCTGGTTCTTCAAAGTGCATTTTCAGGGCGACCCGGTGATGCCCGGCTGCCTGGGCCTGGACGCCATGTGGCAGCTGGTGGGGTTCTTTCTGGCCTGGACCGGTGGCGAAGGCAAAGGCCGCGCCCTGGGTGCCGGCGAAGTGAAATTCTTTGGCCAGGTGTTGCCGACCAACAAAAAGGTTACTTACCGCCTGGACATCAAACGCCTCATCCGCCGTAAGCTGACCATGGCAATTGCGGATGCCCGTATGGAAGTCGACGGCCGGGAAATCTACACCGCCAAAGACCTTCGGGTTGGCCTGTTCACATCTACTGATGACTTTTAGGAGTTAGCACGATGCGTCGCGTTGTTGTAACCGGCATGGGGATTGTCTCCAGCCTCGGAACCAACCAGAAAGAAGTAGCCCAGTCCCTTCGGGAATCCCGCTCCGGCATCGCCTTCAGCGAAGAGGCCAGGGACAACGGCTTGCGCAGCCACGTTGCGGGCAAGATCGACCTCAACCTGTCGGAACTGATCGACCGCAAGATCTGGCGCTTCATGTCGCCGGCGGCTGGCTACTGCTACCTGTCAGCCAAAGAAGCCATCGAACAGGCAGGCCTGACCGACGAACAGATTCGTGCCAACAGCACCGGTGCGGTATTTGGTACTGGCGGCGCCTCCACCGTGGAGCTTCTGGACGCCATCGACACCCATCGCGACAAAGGCATTCGCCGGGTTGGCCCTTATCGGGTGCCCCGCACCATGGGTAGCGCGATCAACGCATCCATTACCACCGCGTTCGGTATTACCGGCATCAACTACGGCATCACCTCTGCCTGCGCCACCAGTGCCCACTGCATTGGCCACGCGGCAGATCAAATCGCCCTGGGCCGTCAGGAAGTCATGCTGGCTGGTGGTGGTGAGGACATTCACTGGACTCTGAGCCTGATGTTCGACGCCATGGGCGCGCTATCCACCAAGTACAACGACACACCGGAACAGGCCTCACGCACCTACGATGCGGACCGCGACGGCTTCGTTATTTCCGGCGGTGGCGGTGCCTTGGTACTGGAATCCCTGGAGCACGCAGAAGCCCGCGGCGCCACCATCCTGGCGGAACTGGTTGGCTTTGGCGCCACCTCAGACGGCGCCGACATGGTCGCCCCGAGCGGTGAAGGTGCGGTTCGCTGCATGAAGCAGGCCATGGCGCAGGCCGGCGGTGAGATCAAATACATCAACACCCACGGTACCAGCACCCCGGCCGGTGACATCACCGAGCTGAAAGCCCTGAAGGACACCTTTGGTGACAAGATTCCGCCACTGAGCTCCACCAAACCCCTGTGTGGCCATGCCCTGGGTGCCGCTGGCGTGCACGAAGCCATCTACACCCTGATCATGCAACGGGAAGGCTTTATTGCTCCGTCTGCCAACATCCAGAACCTGGACGAAGGCGCCGAAGGCTACCCCATCGTCCGGGAACGCCAGGACAACCAGAATCTGGACCTGGTGATGAGTAACAGCTTCGGCTTTGGCGGCACCAACGCCACCCTGATCTTCAAAAAAGTCTGATCAGGACAGCCTGAGCGAGCGATATTCAGCCGGCGGAGTGCCCATCCAGCGCTTGAACGCCCGGCTGAATGCGCTGAGTTCCGAGAAACCAAGCTGTTCGGCAATCTCCACCAGCGGCTTGGTTTTATCTTTCATGTAGGTAATGGCCTGCTCACGGCGCACCTGCTCCAGCAGCGACGCAAACGTCAACCCCTCTTGCCGCAGCTTCTTGTGCAACGTGTAGCGGCTCATATTCAGCTGCCCTGCCACCGTCTCCACACCCACCTTGCCACGCGCCAACTGAAGCCGGATCAGCACACTGACCCGATTACTCAACGAACGCTTTGAAACCTCAGGCCCCAGAGGCTCCGATGCCATGCCAATTCCCCCTGCCATTCTGTTTTAATCCACTGTGAAAGTTTGTCAGCGTACACATGTTAGCCGAGATCAATCAATACGACCTTTGAGCAAGATCAATGGCGCTGCACTCAGTTTGGGGCAAAATCCACATTTTTCATGATGCCCTTCCTGCAACCACTGATTACCAGAACCACCCGGAGCCCCCATGACCACCCCGGAACTGCTCGCGCCTGCCGGCACCCCCGAACACCTTGAAACCGCTTTCGCGTACGGCGCCGATGCCGTCTATGCCGGCCAACCACGGTACTCGCTGAGAGTAAGGAACAACAGTTTCAAAGACATTGCAGCCCTTGGCGCGGGCATTGAACGGGCTCAAGAACTGGGCAAACAGTTCTATCTGGTCTCCAACATTGCCCCCCACAACGACAAGGTACGCAGCTACCTGCGAGACCTGGCGCCAGTGCTGGAACATAAGCCCGACGCCCTGATCATGTCCGACCCGGGCCTGATCATGCTGGTGCGGGAACACTGGCCGGACCAACCGATCCATCTTTCAGTCCAGGCCAACGCCGTCAACTGGGCCACCGTCGAATTCTGGCGCCGCCAGGGCATCAACCGGGTCATCCTGTCCCGGGAACTGGCCCTGAACGAAATCCGCGAAATCCGTGAAAAAGTCCCCGAAATGGAACTCGAAGTCTTCGTACACGGCGCGTTATGCATGGCCTACTCCGGCCGCTGCCTGCTGTCCGGCTACATGAACCACCGCGACGCCAACCAGGGCGCCTGCACCAACGCCTGCCGCTGGAACTACAAACCGGTACAACACAGCCACGACCAGACCGGCGACCTGATCGCCACCTCCGCCAACGCCGTGGAAACATACGAACCCAAAGAAATCCTCCTGGAAGAACCCAACCGCCCCGGCGGCTTCATCCCCGCCTACGAGGATGAACACGGCACCTACATCATGAACTCCAAAGACCTCCGCGCCGTCCAGCACGTCGCCGAACTGGTCAACATGGGCGTCCACTCCCTGAAAATCGAAGGCCGAACCAAAAGCACCTACTACGTGGCCCGCACCACCCAGGTCTACCGCCAGGCCATCAACGACGCCCTCGCCGGCAAACCTTTCGACATGCACATGATGAACGAACTCGAAGCCCTCTCGAACCGCGGCTACACCGAAGGCTTCCTCCGCCGCCACGCACCCCAGGAATACCAGACCTACGAACAGGGCTCCTCCTACCTCGGCACCCAGCAGGTGGTAGGCACCATTACCGATGCGGATGACCGATGGCTCACCATCGACGTCAAAAACAAATTCGCCCCCGGCGACCAACTCGAACTCATCACCCCGGCCGGCAACCTGCGCTTCAGCGCCAACACCATGGAAAACCGCCACGGCGAAACCATGGACTACGCCCCGGGTAGCGGCCACATCGTTAAAATCCCCAGGCCAGATAACTTGCCGGAGAAGCTGGACTTCACTTACCTGACCAAGATTTTCCCTGATAGCCCAGCGAGTTAAAGGTAAGCGTAGTGGCGATCCGAATAATGTCGACGGAGTCGGGCGGGTAGGGCCTCCCAAAACCTTGCGGAGCCAGGGATGGCGGAGCAGAGCGTACAAGGACGTATTCACAGCGTGTTTTGGGAGGCCCTACCCGCCCGACGCCCTGCACCACAAAAGCAGGCCAGCAGCGCCACTCTCCAGCACCAAAGTCTATCAAGGCAATAACCGCCCCCTTAGTGCCCCGAGGGCCGATTAAGGTATAATCCCTACACAACCGATTTAATACCTGACTAAATTACTCTGGTATTGTATAATCGCTCGCCAGAAGCAACGGGAAAACGGCCAAAGAAGCCCACCCCTTCATCCAAAAACCGATTGCAGGGCGTACTCAAGGACACGAGCGACCACTGCAACGCCAGCAAACAGATGACATCCGCCGACACCACCCAGCCAAAGGTATGCTCGGCGAAACACAGGGCACCATGCCCAAGATGAGAGAATTACGGAGCGACGATCATGGCGACCACCGACAACGAGGTGAAAGAGCTGATCAAACGGGAATACGAGCACGGATTCGTCACTGAAATTGAATCCGACACCTTCGAACCCGGCCTCAATGAAGATGTAATCCGCCGCCTGTCTGAAATCAAACAGGAACCGGAATTCATGCTCGAATGGCGCCTGAAAGCCTATCGTCGCTGGCTGGAAATGGACGAGCCGGAATGGGCCCACGTAGATTTCCCGAAAGTGGACTACGATTCCATCTCCTATTATTCCGCGCCCAAGAAAAAAGAAGACATGCCCCAGAGCCTGGACGACGTTGATCCGGAGCTGCTGCGCACCTACGAAAAACTGGGCATCCCCCTGCACGAACGGGCCAAGCTGGCCGGCGTTGCGGTTGATGCCGTGTTCGATTCCGTCTCAGTAGCCACCACCTTCAAAGAACCGCTGGAAAAAGCCGGCGTGATCTTCTGCCCCATCTCCGAAGCGGTGCAGAAATACCCGGAACTGGTGAAAAAATACCTGGGCAGCGTTGTCCCGGCTGGCGACAACTACTTCGCCGCCCTCAACTCCGCCGTGTTCTCCGATGGCTCCTTCGTGTACATCCCGAAGGGCGTTCGCTGCCCCATGGAACTGTCTACCTACTTCCGGATCAACGCCGCCAACACCGGTCAGTTCGAACGCACCCTGATCATCGCCGAAGAAGGCAGCTACGTGAGCTACCTGGAAGGCTGCACCGCCCCCATGCGGGATGAGAACCAGCTGCACGCAGCAGTGGTGGAACTGGTCGCCCTGGACGACGCCCAGATTAAATACTCCACCGTACAGAACTGGTACCCGGGCGACGAAAACGGCAAAGGCGGCATCTACAACTTCGTCACCAAGCGCGGCGCCTGCATCGGCAAAAACTCCAAGATCTCCTGGACCCAGGTAGAAACCGGCTCTGCCATCACCTGGAAATACCCGAGCTGTGTGCTGCGTGGTGAGAACAGCGTCGGCGAGTTCTACTCCGTCGCCCTCACCCACAACTACCAGCAGGCCGACACCGGCACCAAGATGATCCACCTTGGCAAGAACACCAAGAGCACCATCATCTCCAAGGGCATTTCCGCCGGCCGCAGCTCCAACGCCTACCGCGGCCTGGTGAAATTCGGCCCGGGTGCAGAAGGTGCCCGTAACTTTACCCAGTGCGACTCGCTGCTGATCGGCGACCGCTGTGGCGCCCACACCTTCCCGTACATCGAAAGCAAGAACAAATCGGCCATCGTGGAACACGAAGCCACCACCTCCAAGGTCAGCGACGAGCAGATGTTCCTGTGCCGTCAGCGTGGTATCGACCCGGAGCAGGCAGTGTCCATGATCGTGAACGGCTTCTGTAAGGAAGTGTTCAAAGAGCTGCCGATGGAGTTTGCGGTGGAAGCCGGCAAGCTTCTGGAAGTCAGTCTTGAGGGTTCTGTGGGCTAATCTTTATGGCCCCGCTGGCCTTGGTGGGGGTCAGCAAGCCGGGTGGTACTTTCCGGGACACGCTGTGAATACGTCCCTGTACGCTCCGCAAAAACATCCATGTTTTTGAGGGTCCCGGAAAGTACCACCCGGCTCGCTGCCGCAGACATCAGGCGGGCACTACGACAATTAAAGCAGTTGAAGTTAGGTAGGACGGCAAATAAACAAGTTTCGCGGAAGCCCTCGGGCAAGCCCTTCCGGGATCGTCAAAATCATGGATGATTTTGACGAGCGATGACCGCCAGGGATGGCGGGAATGCAGATTTGGCAGGAGCATTAATCTGCCAGGGACGTATTCACAGCGTATCCCGGAAGGGCCTGCCCAACGGCTGACTCACCCATGGTCAGGGCTACCGTGAGAGGGTGGGGCAAAGAATTCAGACAGTTAAAAAGAGAGAAGCGTACAAATGCTGAGCATCAAAAACCTGCACGCCTCCGTTGAGGGCAAAGAAATCCTCAAAGGCATCAACCTGGAGATCAAAGCCGGGGAAGTTCACGCCATTATGGGCCCGAACGGTTCCGGTAAGAGTACCCTGTCACAGGTTCTGGCAGGCAACGACGCATTTGAAGTTACCAGCGGCGAAGTCACCCTCAATGGCGACAACCTGCTGGACCTGGAAACCGAAGAACGCGCCCGCGAAGGCATCTTCCTGGCATTCCAGTACCCGGTGGAAATCCCCGGCGTAAGCAACCTTCAGTTCCTGCGCACCGCCGTAAACGCCATGCGCAAGCACCGGGGCGAAGAAGAAATGAACGCTGCCGAGTTCATGAAGCTGGCGAAGGAAGTCTCCAAGCAGGTAGACCTGGACCCGGCTTTCCTGAAGCGCGGCGTGAACGAAGGCTTCTCCGGTGGCGAGAAAAAGCGCAACGAAATCATGCAGGCGCTGCTGCTGCAGCCGAAACTGGCCATTCTGGACGAAACCGACTCCGGCCTGGACATCGACGCCCTGAAAGTGGTGTCCGATGGTGTTAACGCCCTACGCTCAGAAGATCGCGCCATTTTGATGGTGACCCACTACCAGCGCCTGCTGAACCACATTGTGCCCGACTACGTGCACGTGCTGGCCGGCGGCAAGATCATCAAGTCCGGCGGCCGTGAGCTCGCCCTGGAACTGGAAGAGAAAGGTTACGGCTGGCTGGGCATCAAAGACGAAGACACCAGCAACTGATCAGGAGGTCGCGGAATGAAATCAGTACCCACGCTTTCCAGCGCCTTCCTGCACCCGGCCGGGCAATCTTTGCCGGAGCCGTTGCTGGCGCTGCGTAAACAACGGGCCAGCGCACTGGTGGACATGCCACTGCCGACCCGAAAAACCGAGAACTGGAAGTATTCCAGCAAGTACCTGAAGCTGGCCGACGATATGGCCATCTCGTTGCCCGCTGAAGGCAAAGGCGGCAACAGCCTCGCGGTGCCGGGTTACAAGGTTGTTTTCAATAACGGTGTAATGATCCCGGAAGCCAGTGAGTATCCGGACCTGAACGGCATAATCATCCAGAGTTTCAGTGACCTGGATGAAGACGATGCCAAGGCGGTGTCACTGCAATTAGGCAGCACCCTGGACCACGATCAGGCGCAGTTTGCCCGCGTGAACGGCGCCCGTTTTGAGGACGGCCTGTTGATTCGCCTGAAGCCGGGTGCCGTGCTCGACCAGCCGCTGTTTGTGATCCATGAAACCACCGCTGATGCCAGTGGTTCGGCCTATCCGCGCATCTACGTGGAAGCCGGCGCCAACAGCCAGATGACGCTGGTGGAAGAATACATTTCCAGTGGTGACGCAAGCGCCCTGGTTAACACCGTTACCGAATTCAACCTGGCCGATGGCGCCAACATCACCAGCATTCGCCTGAACATGGAAGGCGAAAACGTTCAGCACATTGGCGCTACCGGCGTTCTGCAGCAACGCAGCTCCCGGTTCGAAAGCCACTGCGTGGGCTTCGGCGGCCCACTGCGTCGGCACGACCTGCAGGTTCGCCTGGAAGGTGAAGGGGCCGAAACCAAGCTTAATGGTGTGGTGGTTACCCAAGGCAAACAGCATTACGACAACCACACATCCATTGACCATGTGGCTGCCCACTGCAACAGCGAAGAGACCTACCGCAATATTGCTGCGGACCAATCCCACGCTATCTTCAACGGCCGGATTCATATCCACCAGGACGCCCAGAAGTCCAACGCGGATATGAACAACAAAAACCTGCTGCTGTCTAACGGTGCAGAGATCGATACAAAGCCGGAACTGGAGATCTATGCGGACGACGTCAAGTGCGCACACGGCGCCACCATTGGCCAGCTGGATGAAACCTCGGTGTTCTATCTGGTATCCCGCGGCATTGGCCGCCGGCAGGCCAACGTGTTGTTGACCATGGCGTTTATCAATGAGCTGGTGCAGCAGATTCCGGTGGAAGCCGTGCGCGAAACTGCCCAGGCGCGGCTCAACGATTTCTTTGAGCAAACCTTTCAGGAGGCCTGAGGGCATGACTGACCTGTCCGTGGTAAAGAACACCAACTCCCTGGCGTTTGATGTAGAAGCCATCCGCCGAGACTTCCCGATCCTGGCACAGGAAATCAACGGGAAGCCGCTGGTGTATCTGGACAACGGCGCTTCGGCCCAGAAGCCGCAGGCGGTGTTGGATGCCATGGATCGTTACTACAGGGAAATGCACTCGAACGTGCACCGTGGCGCCCATACCCTGGGGGACCGCGCCACAACGGCTTTCGAAGGCGCCCGGGAAATCGTGCGACACTTCCTGAACGCTCCCAGCACCAAAGAAATCATCTGGACCCGGGGCACCACGGAGGCCATCAACCTGGTGGCCAACGGCCTGGCTCCGCGCCTGAAAGCCGGCGATGAGATCCTGGTCAGTCATATGGAACACCACGCCAACATCGTGCCGTGGCAGATGATCGCCGAGCGCACCGGCGCCAAAGTGGTCCCTGTGCAGGTTACCCCCGAAGGCGAGCTTGACCTTGATTCATTCAACAGCCTGCTGAACGAGCGCACCCGAGTATTGGCCCTTACCCACGTGTCCAACGTGCTGGGCACAGTAAACCCGGTGGCGCCACTGATCGAACAGGCGAAGAAACAGGGCGTGATCACACTGATTGACGGCGCCCAGGCCGTGCCCCACTTCAAGCCGGATGTGCAGGCGCTGGGTTGCGATTTCTACGTGTTTTCATCCCACAAACTGTTCGGCCCCACCGGCATCGGTGTGCTGTATGGCCGTGCAGAACTGCTGGAAGAAATGCCTCCCTATCAGGGTGGAGGCGAGATGATTGAGCGGGTGTCGTTCGAGCGCACCACCTGGAACGTTCTGCCCTACAAGTTTGAAGCTGGCACCCCGGCAATTGCCGAAGCCGTCGGCCTCGCGGCTGCGATAGACTACCTGGACAGGCTGGACCGCCAGGCCATGGAAGCGGCAGAAAATGCCCTGCTTATCCGTGCCAACGAGCTGGTAGAGATGGTTCCGGGCATGGAGATTATCGGCACCGCGAGGCAGAAAGTACCGGTAATGTCCTTCAAGATTGCCGGCCTGCACCCAAGCGACATCGGCACCCTGCTGGACCAGCAAGGCATTGCCATCCGCACGGGTCACCACTGCGCGATGCCATTGATGGATTTCTACGGAGTACCCGGTACAGCCCGGGCTTCATTTGCGTTCTACAATACGCTGGAAGAGGTCGAGAAACTGTTTACCGGCCTGCAAAAGATCCAGCGCCTGTTTGCCTGAGGAGGTGGAAACATGTCAGCCGAAGTCTTCACCCCAAATGATGTGAACGTGACCATGACTCCGACGGCGGTCAAACACGTTCGCAAACAACTGGATAAAAAACCGGAAGCCAAGGGCATTCGCCTGGCCATCAAAAAGAGTGGCTGCTCCGGCTTCAAGTATGAAACCCAGTGGGTGGAAACCCCGGAATCCGACGACCGTATTTTTACCATCGACGGCGTGGATGTATTCGTAAAACAGGAACACCTGCCCCTGGTAAACGGCATTGAAATCGACTTTGTTACCGAGGGCGTGAACTCCCTGTTCCGCTTCCGCAACCCCAACGCGACAGCGGAGTGTGGTTGTGGTGAGAGTTTTACGGTGGCATAAACAGAGGTCTTACAGAGCATGCAAGAACGGGAAGTTGTTCTAACCAAGCGCGAAGTGGAGGCCCGGCTGGTGCCTTCCGGTACGGAAATCATGATTCCGTCGGACACCTTCGTGACCATCACTCAGTCCCTCGGTGGCACCTTTACCGTCGCGGTGAACGGCAACCTGGCTCGCATTGAAGGTCACGACGCAGACGCCTTGGGCAAACAGCCCCTGGAAAGCAGCTTTGAGACCCCGGAAGACGGCACCATCAACGAAAACCAGGTGTGGGAAGCCTTGCGCAACTGCTACGACCCGGAAATCCCGGTGAACGTGGTGGACCTGGGCCTGATCTACAACTGCAAAATCGAGAACGGCACCGAAGACGGCAACCACATTCACATCACCATGACCCTCACCGCCGCTGGCTGCGGCATGGGCCCCGTCATCACCAACGATGTGCAAACCAAGGTGGAGCATGTCCCCAATGTCGACAAGGTAACGGTAGAGCTCACCTTTGATCCGCCCTGGAACAACGATATGCTCACCGACGAAGCCAAACTCGAACTGGGAATGCTATGACCGCCAGCAAGGAACAATTTCTCGACAACCCTCTGGGGGTAAAAACCACCCTGGAAGACGTTCTGGATGCCTTTGAGTTTCTGGACGACTGGGAAGAGCGCTACGCCTACATCGTGGACCTGGGCAAACAGTTGCCGGCGTTCCCGGATGACGAGCGGACAGAAGAGAATTATGTGCATGGCTGCCAGAGCCAGGTGTGGCTGGTTCACCATCACGACGAGGACAGCGGCAAACTGTTCCTGCTGATCGACTCAGACGCCATCATCGTGCGCGGTCTGGCGGCCATTATTCTGGTAGCCCTGAACGGCAAGACACCCCGGGAATTGCTGGCCACCGACATAGATGAACTGTTCGAACAGCTGGATCTGTTCCGCCATATCTCCCCGACACGGGGTAACGGCCTGCGGGCTATGGTCGGGAAGATCCGGGACATCGCGGCGGCCGAAGCCGCCTGATCTCACCAGATTATAGCAATATCGTCCCTCTGGATATTCGCCTGGCCACCGGTCACCGGCAGGCGACCGGTGCTGAAATCCGGGTGGACGTTATCCAGGGTAATGGACACCTTCGCATCCGTCAGCTCGGGTGTACCATCCAGTGAATCGAAATAACGCTGACTACGGTAGATATTGAGCTCGTCGCCCGGCCGCAATCCGGCTGTCGCGCCGGAAGCCAGGGTCACACGATTGCTCTCCACACGGGTCACCCGGGCCATGAACGGTTGGCACGCCAACGCACTGTTAACGGCTACAGCCATATCATCAATCACGCCAGTCACCGCCTGCCCCCACTCCGATTTTTCAAAGCCGGCCGAAGCAAAGCCACCAGTGCCTGCGCCTTTCGGATCCCAGCGAGCAGAGGTTTCAAAGCGCTGACGAAACACCGGGGAACCGCTGAAGCCATCGAACACCATCACTTCTGCTTCAAACCGGCGACTGGTATCCACCAGCCCGATCCCCCGCTGCATTCGGTTCACGATGGAACTGCCCCAGGCATTAGGGTCAGCCACACCGATATCCCTGATGACGCCAGACACCACAAACTGCGCGCCGAGCTCCCGGGCCAGTTGGACCACATTGGTCAGATGATTCGCCGCCAGATTCTGGCGCGAGGTCGGGGCGTCTGGCAAATCGCTGAAAAGTTGCAACGAGGTAGAGCCCAACACCTGCATTCTGCCCTGGGACTGCAGGCGGGCAATCAGTGCCTGCGGCAGTTTCTCGCCGGCATCATCAAGCCCCGGGTTACCTCCCTGCTGTGGCCGGACAATCGGAAATCCTGTCACCGCAACTCGCTTGCGCAGCCCGGAGGCTTCCCCGGCCTTACAGCTTTCGGTACCGGAAGCATCCGCCATCTCGGCCCGCACCACCACCCGCAAAAGGTTGCCGCTGCGGTATTCATCCACGATGGTGGCGTTACGTAACTGGGCGGTGGCCGAAAGCCGCGTTCGGGACTGGGTCAGCTCACCGTTTTCAAGCGTATCCTGGGTGCTTACGCTGGCCTCATACTGCAAGGCGAGATCACGCATGGCCGCCTGCCGGGCCTCGGCGCGGGCCTGGTCCAGATTGTTCTCCCGGATATTGGCATGGCCCACCCCCTCAAGCACGGCAGCACTGACCACGCCCGAGCAGGCCCACAGCAACAATAGAACAATGGCTTTCATACTTCTCCCGCATTCCGCCAAGGCATCAGCGGATTAATCCAGATAATAGAGTGACTGGGTGCGCCGGGTTTCCACATCCCCTACCCGGTCGTTCTGACGCGGCATGGGGATCATGCATTGATCCCGAACCTGATCATCCACCACCCGTGAAACGCACTCGCGAAACCTTGGTTCCAGCTTGAGCTCCATCACTGTCTCAATCACACCATCGCTGTGCTCGTTCACCGCCACCATCCGTGCACCGCGTATATAACTGTCTACATAGGTGCGGAAGTTGTCATTGTTAACGACAAAATCATTCACCGTGGAGCTGCCGTAAATCACCGTACCGTATACCCGCTCAGCCAGGTTCCGATAGGCATCCAGCTGCGAAGCACGCCTGGCCATCAACCGCTTTCGAGGATTTATGCGGTCCTCACGAACATCCTGGTAGGTGCCAAAACCACTGACCCGAACGGTGATGGGTTCAAATTCGGTACGGGTATCCTGCGAGCTGTTCTGATAGCTGCCCACCGGCGCGCAGGCTGCCAATGTAAAAACCAGAACAGGCACGAGAGTCCATCGCAGTGTCATTATCTTGTCTCCGGAAAACACTTTTGCAGTATCCATGAAAAAATCACGCCAGCATCAGCAACCCAATGATGTTACTTGCTTTTTCAAAATCAACGATCTCTCTCCCTTGGGAAAGCGGCAACAGTCTGCCTTCGTTTACAGTTCGGGAACAAACCGTTACCCGTTGTGAGCTGCTTCACGGATTAAACTCGTCTAACCTTTCAAGTACTTAATTGTTTGTACCTGCATATAACAACTCAGGACTGTTCATGAAAACAAACCGCCTTTGCAAATTGTCCCTGGCCATCAGCCTTTCCATTGCCACCACCTCTGCCCTTGCGAGCCCGCAGGCACCCATGTCTGCGCGCTCCTTCGCCATGGGCGGGACTGGCGTCGCCGTAGCACATCCCTCTGCTGCCCCCTTGGCCAACCCGGCCATGATGGCGGCACCCCAGCACGACTGGGCGGATGATTTCGGCCTGATGCTGCCTTCGGTCAATGCACGATTTGCGGATGAAGAAGAAGTTGTTGATCAGATTGATGATATTCAGGACACAATTGACGAACTCGAGCAATCCATCAACAGCCTGAATCAGGGATCTGCCCAGGATAATGCCGGAAAGCTGCGTGAGCAGCTTCAGAATTTCGACCGTGATACTGTCCGAGTGAATGCCGGTCTCGGGTTGGCCGTTGCTCTTCCCGGGCCTAGCCTGTCGGTTGGAGTGATGGCGAACGGCAACCTAACCGCAACAGTTCGAGGCGAGTACAGCGAAAACGATGACGCCCGATTGGCAGCTGTCGAAGCCGGAATCCTGACACCTGGCATTACCGACGAACTGGAGTCCAGAGGCAGCATCCTTGCCTCTGCAGTTGCAGAGGTTGGTTTGAGTTTCGCCAGATCCTTCGAGCTCAATAACGGCGAGCAGCTTCAGCTAGGCATAACCCCCAAATACATCGAACTCCGAACCTTCCAATACACCGAACGAGTCTCAAGATTTGACGACGATGATTTCGACGGTGACGAGTTCGAAACCGACAAAAGCGGCTTCAATCTGGACATTGGTGCCGCCTATGCCTTCGGCGAAAACCGCGAGTGGAATGCGGGCATTGTTGCCAGAAACCTGATACCCATGGAGCTGGACTCTGCCCAAGCTCGAGGTGAAGAGAAACGCACCCTCGAACTCAACCCCATGGTTACCGCCGCCATCGCCCACAAGAGCGACTACCACGTAGTCACCGCCGAACTGGACCTGACCAAGAAAAAGGCCTTCGGCTTTGAAGACGATACCCAATGGCTGGCGGTCGGTGCCGAATTCGACGCCTGGCGCTACGCCCAGCTGCGCGCCGGTATCCGCCACAACCTGGCCAGCAACAGCGACAACGACGGTATTGAAGAAGATACCCAATTCACCGCTGGTCTGGGACTGAACGTTCTCGGCGCGCGTCTGGATATTGGCGCCCTGTACAGCAGCGCTGATGTGGGTGCCGCGATCGAGCTTGGCACCTCCTTCTGATATCGCCGTAGTTCCAGAGCCCGGCCTGCCCCGCAAGCCGGGCTTTTTTTCTGCCTCACCGCGTCCTTGCCGCTCAAAGTCACGGTTGGGGTTTGCCTACGGCAGACTGTGGCCGGATAATCTACCGATCTGCACCCACACACCAAAGGAAACCCCAGCTCCATGCAAACCTATCTGGTAGGCGGCGCCGTTCGGGACAAACTGCTCGGCCTTGAGGTAAAAGACCGTGACTGGGTGGTGGTCGGCAGCACACCAGATGAAATGCGAGCGAAGGGTTTCAAACAGGTAGGGGCCGATTTCCCGGTTTTCCTGCACCCGAAAACCGGCGAGGAATACGCCCTGGCCCGCACCGAACGCAAGCAGGGCCGGGGCTACCATGGGTTTACCGTATACAGCGCCCCGGATGTCACCCTGGAGCAGGATCTGAAGCGCCGGGACCTGACCATCAACGCCATGGCAGAAACCGAAGATGGCGAGTTGGTCGATCCTTTCCACGGTCACGGCGACCTCGAGCAGAAAAAGCTTCGTCATGTGTCCGAAGCCTTTGCGGAAGACCCCCTGCGCATCCTGAGAACCGCACGGTTTGCCGCACGCCTGCAACCCATGGGTTTTACCGTATGCCACGAAACCAGGGCCCTGATGCAACAGATGGTCCGTGAGGGCGAACTGGAGGATCTTGTCCCGGAGCGCGTATGGCAGGAGGTTCAGCGAGCACTGCATGAGAAAGCGCCCGGTGTCTTTTTCGATGTGCTCAAAGACATTGGCGCCCTTGAGGTTCTAATTCCAGAGCTCGCCAGCCCGGGCATTCTCCAGCACGGGCTTCAGGCACTGCATTGCGTGCACCGGAAAAACGGCAACACGGCCCAGCGCTTCGCCGCATTGCTGTGCGCCGTGCCGGAACCCGCCGCTGTCGCTCGCGCAAAAGCCATGAAAAGCC
Organism: Marinobacter sp. GH_1; assembly: GCF_048595985.1. NCBI lineage: Bacteria > Pseudomonadati > Pseudomonadota > Gammaproteobacteria > Pseudomonadales > Marinobacteraceae > Marinobacter > Marinobacter sp. GH_1. The sequence continues at coordinate 3,495,382 of NZ_CP184460.1, forward strand.
CGAATGACTGCAAAGACATGGTCCACCTGGTCTGCCTTTATATGGAGCACCTGGGCGATCAGGGCCCGAAGGCCCTTGCGCCGGAGCAAGCGTTGGAGCTGCTGGAGAAAGCCGACCTCTCGCGCCGCCCGGAGCGTTTTCTCCACTTGCAGGAAACCCTTGCCTGCGCCGTCAAACCCGGCCAGTCAGACAGACTTGACCGGCTCAACCTGGCCGCACGACACGCCTCAGCGGTCAACCCGCAAGACCTGATCAAACAGGGCCACAAAGGAAAAGCCCTGGGCGATGCAATCCGCAACGAGCGGCTGGCACGTATCAAACAGGCATTGACCAACTGACCAGAGGAATTCTTTATGGCAGCTCCTGTTGTTCTGATCACCGGCGCCGCCCACCGTCTCGGCGCCCGTACCGCGGAGGTCCTGCACGCCCGGGGCTGGAATGTGGTCATCCACTATCGTTCGAGGGCGGACCAAGCGGCCGAACTGATGGAAAAACTGAACCGGGAACGGTCTGACTCAGCCACCTCGATACAGGCAGACCTGACAGACATGGAACAGGTTGCCAGGCTGGCCAAAACCGCCTGCCAACATTGGGAGCGGCTGGATGGCCTGGTCAACAACGCCTCAGTCTTCTATCCCAGAACCACCGAAGACTCCGGTGAAGACGACTGGAACGCCATCATGGGCGCCAACCTGAAAGCGCCATTCTTTTTGCTCAAACACTGCCTGCCTGAGTTGAAGAAGAACAATGGGGCCGTGATAAATCTGATCGACATCTACAGTGAGAAACCGCTGAACGATCACCCCCTGTACTGCGCCAGCAAAGCGGGCTTGGCCGCCCTCACCCGATCCTGGGCCAAAGATCATGCCCCAGAGATCAAGGTAAACGGTGTATCGCCTGGCGCTATCCTCTGGCCAGAGGGCGATGCCGCGATTGATCCAACTTATCAGCAGGCCATTCTGGACAAAACACCCCTGGCCCGTACCGGCAACCCCGACGACATTGCCGGTGCCATCGCCTACCTGCTGTGTGATGCGCCCTTTGTGACCGGTCAGATTCTCTCCGTCGACGGCGGTCGCAGTCTGAATATGTAAATCACTCCCGGCAGGCTGAATCAACCCATACCTTGGTTGTTTTGGCCGAGCCAGGCTTTCCCGCTACAATGCTTGCCATCTTGTATTCACACGCCGGCAGGCATCGTCCTGATCCTGCCCTTTGCAACGGAGAATTCCCATGCGTGATGTCGTGATTGTTGCCGCAAAACGTACTGCTGTTGGCAGCTTCGGTGGCGGTTTGTCCACCCTGCGGGCCGACCAACTCGGTTCCGCCGTGATCAAGGCGCTGATGGAAGAAACCGGCGTGGCCGGCGAGCAGATCAATGAAGTCATCCTGGGCCAGGTACTGACTGCCGGTTGCGGTCAGAACCCTGCCCGCCAGGCAGCCATCAATGCCGGCCTGCCAAGCTCCACACCAGCGATCACCATCAACAAGGTATGTGGTTCCGGCCTGAAAGCGGTTCATATGGCGGTGCAAGCCATTCAGTGCGGTGATGCCGAGATGATTGTCGCTGGTGGCCAGGAAAGCATGAGCCAGGCGCCACACGTTCTGCCCAACAGCCGTAATGGCCAGCGCATGGGCAACTGGAGCATGGTCGACACCATGGTGAACGATGGCCTGTGGGATGCCTTCAACGATTATCACATGGGCATCACCGCCGAAAACATCGTGGAGAAGTACGGTATCAGCCGGGACGAGCAGGACGAATTCGCCGCTGCCTCCCAGCAAAAAGCCGTAGCGGCCCAGAACGCCGGCTATTTTGACGGCCAGATTGTTCCGATCACCATTCCCCAGCGCAAAGGCGACCCGCTGGTGATCAGCAAAGACGAATGCCCCCGCGACGGCGTGACCGGAGACAGCCTTGGCAAACTGCGCCCGGCGTTCAAGAAAGACGGTTCCGTGACCGCGGGCAACGCTTCATCCCTGAACGACGGTGCCGCCGCCGTGATGGTGTGCAGTGCCGAAAAGGCCAAAGAACTGGGGCTGACCCCGCTGGCCACCATCAAGGCCCACGCCAATGCTGGTGTTGACCCCACCATCATGGGTACCGGCCCGATTCCCGCCAGCCAGCGCTGCCTTGAGCGGGCCGGCTGGACGGCCGCAGAGCTGGACCTGATCGAAGCCAACGAAGCCTTCGCGGCCCAGGCCATCTCGGTCAACCGGGACATGGGCTGGGATACCAGCAAGGTCAACGTTAATGGCGGCGCCATTGCCATTGGCCACCCGATCGGCGCTTCCGGCTGCCGTATTCTGGTTACCCTGCTGCACGAAATGTCACGCCGCGACGCCAAGAAAGGCCTGGCGACTTTGTGCATCGGTGGCGGCATGGGCGTTGCCCTGGCAGTGGAACGCTAAGCCCGGTGCTGCACGTTGTACTCTATGAGCCGGAGATACCGCCCAATACCGGCAATATCATCCGGCTCTGCGCCAACACCGGCTGTCAGCTACACCTGATTGAACCGCTGGGGTTTTCCCTGGAGGACAAACAGATGCGCAGGGCCGGGTTGGATTACAGCGAGTACGCCACCGTGAAGATCCACCCGGATTACGCCAGCTTTCTGGAAACCGAGCAGCCTGCGCGACTGTTCGGGCTCACCACGAAAGGCAGCCGTCATTATCACGAGGCCGCTTTCCAGGATGGCGACTACCTGATGTTCGGGCCAGAAACCCGAGGGCTGCCGGCAGACGTTCGGGAAGCCTTGCCAGAACAGAATCGGCTGCGGGTACCCATGCGCCCGGAGAGCCGAAGCCTGAACCTGTCCAATACCGCCGCCCTGGTGGTTTACGAGGCCTGGCGGCAGACCGGATTCAACGGCGCAGTCTGAGCACTCCCGCTGGCAAGGGGAATGACCAGCGGATAGCCCTCAGGGAGTTGAATAACCCGAGTCCGATAGCCGTAAACCGCTTTCAATAGTGACGGCGTCAGGACCTCACTGGAGCCCCCTTCATGAAAGCAGCGGCCAGACTTCATGACCACCATTCGGTCTGCAAACTGAGCCGCAAGATTGAGGTCGTGGACGATGGCCAGCACGGCCACCCCGTGCTCCCTGGCCATTGCGCCTACCAGCTCCAACACCATCTGTTGGTGCGCGGGGTCCAGCGCCGACGTACACTCGTCCAGCAATAACAGTCGATCCTGTCGGGTATCCCATATCTGCCCCAGCACTCTTGCCAGCTGCAACCTCTGCTGTTCCCCGCCGGACAATCCCGGCACCAGTCGATGCCGCAAATGCTTGATCTCCAGGGCTTCCATCAGGATTTCTGCCCCGGAATCCGCGCATCGGCGGGTTGCGGCCGGACGACCAAGGGCCACCACTTCCTCCACCGTTAGTGGGAAGTTAACCTCAACACTCTGAGGCATAATCGCCCGATGGCGTGCCAGCTCACCCGGGCACCAGCCACCAAGTTCGCGGCCGGCAAGTCGGATCCGGCCCCGGTACGGCAATTCTCCAGCCAGTGCTTTCATAAGCGTTGACTTACCCGCACCATTCGGCCCCAGCAGCATCAATACTTCACCAGCAGACACCGTCAGATTGATATCGCTGACAATCTCCGTTCCCGCTAGAGATACACTCAAGTTCTGAATTTCCAGGACCATCACATCACCTTTCTCCGCATGAGCAAACCCAGAAAAAACGGACCTCCGATCAGAGACATCATCAGCCCGATGGGCAACTCGGCGGGTGCAACAACAACTCGCGCGATGGCATCAGCCGCAACCAACAGGGTTCCCCCCATCAGCGCACTGACTGGCAACACCACTCGATGACTCGCTCCCAGCAGCTGCCTTACCAGGTGCGGCACAACCAATCCGACAAAGCCGATCAGTCCGCTTACGGCCACGGCTGCGCCAACACCTAGCCCGACAACCAGTATCGCAACCTTCTTAACGGTGGCTGTTCGATACCCCAAGTGGCCCACTACCGATTCGCCCAACAAAAACGCGTCCAGCGGTCTGGCCAGCCAGGGTGCTGCCAGTAAAGCCAGGATCATGAAAGGTGCGCCCAAAACAAGATCGTCCCAGGCAGCGTGGCCAAGGCTCCCCATTGTCCAGAACGTCAGGGATCGTAACTCCTCATCGCTTGCGTAGAACGTCAGCAAACCGGTTGCTGCGCCCGCCACTGCGTTGATGGCAATACCCGCCAATAGAAGCGTTGCCACAGCGGTCTGGCCAGCACGACTGGCAATCCGCCAGGCCAGAATGACGGTGCCACTGCCGCCGGCAAATGCAGCCAGAGGTAACGCCCACTGTCCCGCCAGGGTCACCCAACCACCAAGGGCCGTCCCGCCAAGAACGATAACGGCAATGGCTGCCAGTGACGCACCAGCAGAGACACCAATCAGGCCAGGATCTGCCAGGGGGTTTCGGAAAAGCCCCTGTAGGATCGCGCCGGAAACCCCCAATACAGCTCCAACCAGAAAGCCGAGCAGAAACCGGGGTAACCGGACTTCCAACACAACCATAGCCGCTACCGGATCCGAAGCTTCCCGGCCAGCAACCACCTTGAGAATATCCATCAGTGCAAGGTCGTAGGCACCACTACCTATCGATGCCAGGGCCGCAACCGCCAGGAGAGCTCCCAGCAACAAGAGCGCCGGCGCCAACGGCAAACGACCGGAATGGTCACGGATCATTGGCGGCTATTTCCCTTTGGCCGGGCAAGGCATCGTTAAGCGCCGCCATAGCTTCCGGCAAGCGAGGGCCGAAGCCGAGCAGGAACATACTGTCGGCCACCAGCCGATGCCCGGACTGCCATGCTTCAAGGCGCTCAACCTCTGGCCACCCCGCAATGTCGAACTGGCCCGGAGTGGATTCCGCAATCACCACCGCATCGGGGCGGGAAGCAAGAATCGCCTCCCGGTTGGCCGGTTTGTACCCTTTAATACCCTGGGCAGCATTTTCGGCCCCGATCAGTTCAACCAGCGCATTCGCTGCAGTATCCGACCCGGCCAACATGACCGAGTGGTTGCCCGCAGCGAGGATGAACAGAATTCTGGGCTGGTAATCACGGTTTCCGGTGTTCTGTTGAATCCGGCGGATATCCGCCTCTACGCCAGCCACCAGAGCCCGCGCTTCCTCGGTTGCCCCGAGCAGCTCGCCAACAGACAATATGCGCTCCAGCGCTGCCTCCGCGGTCCACCGCGACGGCAGTTGCGCAACCCGAACCCCGGCGCGCGCGAGGCGCTCAAGATTCCTGGCGGGCGCAGCCTGCTCTGAGGTAATCAGCATATCCGGCTTCAGTGCCAGAACGCCCTCGAAAGGCAAAGCGCGCAGATAACCAACTTTGGGCAACTCAGCCGTTTGCTCCGGATAACCGCTGGTGGTATCCACTCCAACCAGGCGCGACTCCTGCCCAAGGCGATAGACGATTTCGGTGATGGCTCCGTCTGCAGTCACCAGACGGCTCGGTTCGGCAAACACCGAGCCCGATGCCAGCGACAATCCAATCAGAATGAACAGGAGCCACCGCAGCCTCATGACAAAGCCTCAAGCGTTGCGACCTGTTCACGCCAGAGTTCGGATTCCGGAATGCCGGGTTTACGTTCACCAAAAACCGTCAGAACCAGTTCTCCGTCTCCATTGAAAGCTTCCACAGAGGTGATCAGGCCATCGGTGGACGGACGTCGTACCAACCACCAGCGTTTGATACCGTCGGTGTTAGCGTGCAGATTGAAGCCCGGATCCAGTACGTTCATCCAGGGGCCAGTGCGGCGAACATTTGTGACACCCCCGGTAAAGATCTGGACAATCCCGGGATTGCCGACAAAGAACATCGCCGGGCATTGGTTGTCTCTCAGCAATCCCAGCAACCGATCCAGCACATTCTGATCCCCTGACTGGAGCTCCGTGGCCCACTCACCACGCACCAGCTCGAGCGCTGTCAGGCGGTCAGCACCGGCACGCTTTAACAGGGCTCCAAAATGATGGACATCCTTGAGTTTCTCCCAGCCGGTGCGCAGCGCATCAACATCCACGGTTTCCGGGGACGAACGCTTCAATGTCTCTCGCCGGCCTACCGGTTTAAAGGCTTCCTGGCGGGCTGCTGTAAAGCGTTCGACCATGTTTTCCCAGGCATCAGCATCGGTCGTGTCCACTCGATAAATCTTGTGAATGGCCGTGCCGTACTGGTCGAAAAACTGAAGGCTCTCCCGTAGCCCAGACCGCACCTGCTCCAGTACCCGGTAGCCCCAGGCCCAGTGTTTGAAAAACACCCGTATGTCAATCTCTCCAACCGCCAGCCCCATAGCTCCAGAGCCGCCGACCGTGAAGTCTCTGAAGCAACCGGTAACTTCATGAACTACCTCGTTGTTGCGGGCAAGAATCATCACCGGTCCGACCTGCTCCAGGGCCCCAAGGATCTGACTAAACTCATTTATGAGTGGAACGACGGCATCACGCTCCCGGAGCCGTACAAGCTCCATTTCGCTGACCCCAAGCCGGTCTGCGACCTGGCGGATCCTGAGATTTGGCTCCTGTTGTCTTATGGCTTCCCATCGTGCCGGCAGGTTGTCCGGCACACCTACTGAATCGGTTATTGCCTGTTGCATGACTTACTCCTCGGCTTGCTGAAGTTCCACCGGCAACCAACGCACCGTAGGCTGTCCGCTGGTTCCGTTCTGGTCGTAGTATCCGACGATCTGCAACGCCCAGACCGTGGACTCAGGATCATCAGCCTCAGCCTTGATCAGGAAGGTTCGGAAGTTGGGCCAGATCTTGTGTTGGTTGGTCAGGTTGTAGGCGTACCAGGTGTTATCCGTGAATACCCCGCCGGTTGAGTCCGTGTTGTAGAGCTGGGGTACACCTGGATCGCTGTCATTGGCGGCAAGTTCGCTCCAGGTCATCGGGTCGGAGGCCCCGCCTTTCCCGGCGCCAGACACACCGCTGTTGGATTTCAGGTACCAGTCCCGACCAGAGAAGCCGACCTGGACATCCCAGTTGTCGCTGGTATCACAATCAACAACGGCGTCTGAGTCAAAATCGAAGCATACGTCGCCGCCTTCATAGCCTGCAGGGGGCGTGAAAGTGACTGGTGTGGCACTGAATTGCGACGCGCCAGAGGCCTGCACGTCAAACTCCAGTGTGAAATCTTCAATACCTTGTCCTTCGCGGGTCGGGAAATTGAAGTCGACAACCCGCATTCGGGCATAGCTATTTCCCTCGGCAGAACGCACCAGATAACCAACATCGTCTGCCTCGCTGATCACGCCCGTGGCGAAATCATATTGAGACCAGGTATCTGAGGCCCCAAATGCACTGGCAAAGGCATCCTCCTGCCAGCTAGCCGGCTCTTCAAGAATGCCCAGCAAGTGCTCCTGCTCTGAGTTGGCGGTGGCGTTGATGAACACATTCGCGATGGGGTCGCCATTACCATCGTAAAAATCGTCCTGGGCAATAGCCAGAGCGCCGACAACGCTTCCGCTTCCGGAAGCACCGCTGTTCACCTTGAAGCTCAAGCGGTTGGCGGCAATGTGCCAGTCGCCACCGTCTTCCACCATCGCTCCGGTTTCCAGATTGAGGTAGACGGTCTCCGTTGCCGCGGGCAGCAACTGCTCGGAAAAATTGCTGACATTATCTGTATCGTCCTCCGCGATGGAGTTGTCACTACCTCCACCGCAGGCCGTCAGAGCCAGGGTGGCCAGCACAACGGCCAGAGGCCTGTTATCGAAAATTTCCATGGATGTCTCCTTCATATGTTTTTCGGGTGTTCGGGCATCATTGGCCAAAGGAAACCGTCAGCCCGGCGTAGAGGAAACGCCCGGCAACCGGTCTGAAATCTTCACTGGCATTGGAAAAATCACGCTGTTCGCCGGTGATGTTCTCGGCACCGGCGAACAATCGAAGCTGGTCGGAGAACCGGTAGTTCAGCTTCAGGTCGGCCGTTGTATACCCCGGGGACTCGGTTCCCGAGGCCGCATTCACGAACTCTTCACTCTGGTACCGAAGCCTCGCACTCCAGGACAGTCCGGGCAGCCGAAACGGACCATCCAGCCCGAGGCGCGCCTGATGCCTTGGGTGGCGATTAAGCTCATCGCCTGTTGCCACGTCTTCGGTTCTGGTCAGTGTATAGCCGGCGGTGAGTCGCCAGTGCTCGGAGGGTTCCCAGCCAGCCGTGGTCTCGAATCCCCAGGTCCTTGCCTCGGCAAGGTTTTCATAGGAGAAAACCTGAACTCCGTCGTTCCGCGCCTCGGTAGCCTCGGCATCCGGCGAGGTCTGGATCAGTTGCTCGATATCATTAAAGAAGGCGTTCGCTTCCAGCCATGCAGACCTGTTCCAGGACAGGCCTCCTCCAAACTGGTAGCTGACGGATTGCTCCGGCTCCAGATCAGGAGTCCCCTGCACGATGTAGCCAAGCTGGCTGTGGTCAAAAGTGAAGTGTCTCTCCTTGAGATTCGGCACCCGATATCCGGCGCCAACGCCACCTCGGAGGAAGCCGGTCAGGGAATCGGTCCGGATCAGGTCGTAGCGTGCATTGATCTTCGGGGCGGTGTGGGTTCCGAAATCGGAGTCATTCTGGAAACGGACGCCGGGCACCAACTCAAGATTCGCGGTGGGCATCCAGGTGTCCTGAACCCAGACCTCCTGGCTCCCACGCTGTCGGCGAGGCTCAGCACCCAGCTCGGAAGCGCCGTCCTTGGTCTGCTTGAGGGTTTCGCGGTTAACATCGACACCAGCCTGCAAGTGATGACTGAGCCCCACCGGCTTGCCCAAATGGGCCGAAAAACGGGACAGAGTAGATTCGGCACGACGGTCATCAAAGACACTGCTGGCCGTGTATTTCAAGGTATCGTCGTTGAGGGTCTCATGGACAGCGGCCCAACCGGCACGCAGATCTGAATCGCGACCATGGTCGCCAGCCAGGGTATAGCGGGTGCGAGTGACCGTTTCATCCTTACCCTGATTGATAACAAAAGGCGGGTTGCGTTCGGTAAACCGTGACCCGGACTCCTCTTCGAATCGGGCGACCGCAGCGCTCAGCCGGTGGTTGCTGTTTGGAGACCAGTCGGTGCGGAAGCTGAGATCGGTTCGGTCGTATTCATCGCCCGGTCGGGCCCAGGTCTCTGGCTGCGGGTCGATGCCATCGGAATGCTGGTGTGATGCGGATAACCGAAGGGCCAGCTGTTCATTGCCACCCTGAACCGAGGCTCGGGCCGAATAGCGCGCGGGGTCGGCGTCACTCCCAGAAGGGTTCTGATCGCCATAGCTACCGGCGTCGGCGGTGAAATGACCGGAGAACCCGGACACCGGCGGACGGGTGATGATGTTAACCACCCCACCGATACCGGCACTGCCGTATTGAGCAGACACAGCTCCCTTGACTACTTCGACACGCTCGATATCAAGGACTGCCAACTGACTGACATCAACGGATGAACCCGTCGTCGCCGTCATCGGCATACCATCGATCAGCACCAGAACCCGGTCAGCCTCAACTCCCTGCAACCAAACCTCATACCCGGGTTTCCCGTGAACCTCCCTCAGCTGAACCCCGGGCACGTTCTCCAGCGCTTCTTTCATGCTCCGGGCGTGAGTTCTCTCAAGCTCCTTCGCGGTGACAACCTCGGTGCGCACAGGAGTGTCCAGCAACTGACGCTCCGTTCTTGTTCCAGTGACAACCAGCTCATCCAGGTAAAAGGCCTCGGCAACCGTGTTACCGGAACCTCCCAAAAGCAAAAGGAACAGCGACCACCGCTGGAGATCAGCTTTCGAATTCAACATATCACTCACCAATAATCGTAATGCGAACGATTATTATTTTGTTTACATAAAAGATCAACCCTTCAATTGATGAATATCAAGCGCGCACAAAAAAACCGGCCTCAGCCGGTTTTTTTAATCTCTTCAGAAAACCAAACGATTAGTGAGTCTGCTCTTCCTTGGCTTCGCCTGCCGCCTCTTCCTGCTTGCGCTTCAGCGCCTGGGCATAGATGGCGTCAAAGTTCACCGGCGCCAGCATAAGGGCCGGGAAGCTGCCCTTGTTGACGATGCCGTCGATGGCTTCGCGGGCGTAGGGGAACAGAATCGTCGGGCAGTACGCGCCCAGCATCTGACCCAGCTGCGGGCCTTCAATACCAGACACCATGAATACGCCGGCCTGCTGGATTTCAACGATGTAGGCAACTTTCTCGCCCACCTTGGCAGTAACGGTCAGCGACAGAACAACTTCATACTGATTATCACTGATCTTGTTATGGGCGGTATTCAGATCCAGGTTCACCTGCGGCTTCCACTGCTCCTGAAACACCAGGGGAGCATTCGGGGACTCAAAAGACAGGTCCTTCACATAAATGCGCTGAAGGGCAAACTGGGGTTGGTTCTGGTTTTCGGTGCCTGCGGCTTGCTGATTCTCAGCCATGATCAGTCCTTTCGTTCTGGTAAAAAGGGCAACAGCCCGTTGTTATGGTCACGTGAGCCGAAACAGTCTACTGCGTGGTCCCGGCAGGTAATGTGAAACAGTGCGACAGATCGGCAATCAGATCAAGCCCTGTTACTTTTTCACCAGCGGCAGATTGCTGGCTCTCCAATCGGTGATACCTCCATTCAGGCGCACCACATTGGCGTAGCCCTCAGCATTCAGCTGCTTGACCGCCATGGCCGAATGCTGGCCCATTTTGTCCGCCACAATAATCTGCTTGTCTTTGAACTTGCTTAACTCATTGGCGCGGCTCTTGAGGCTGTTCAACGGGATATTGATGGAGCCGGTAATGCGACCTTCGCCAAATTCCTTGCGATCCCGGATATCCACCACTACCGCCTCATCCTTGTTGATCAAAGTAACGGCACCCTGAGCCGAAATTTTGGTGCCACCCCGCCGGGATTCCAACACCAGAATGGCCACCAGGAATGCCACGAACAGTGATACCAGAATGTAATGATTGACTACGAATTCAAACAAGCGGTCCATGAAACTACCCTGAAAATTTGATTTGGCGGGATTATACACACCCGTAACGACTCAAAGAAGGCAAGCGTCTTCGCCGGCAGGCTGCAAGCCCCGAGCCTCAAACCATAGTGCCAATGCATGATACCGATGTGCGCCCTTACGTGGCCTGCGCAAATGAAAACGGTTACAATCTGACCCACTTCAAATCCGTTACTTTCGCAATCAACCGGACGAAATGATGACCGAGACGCGCAAGCCCACTGCACTGATTATTCTCGACGGCTGGGGCCACCGGGACCCGGCTGAAGACAATGCCATTTCCAACGCCCAGACTCCGTTCTGGGACAAGCTCTGGCAGAATCAGCCCAAGGCCCTGATCAACACCTCAGGGATGTTTGTGGGCCTGCCCCAGGGCCAGATGGGCAACTCCGAAGTAGGCCACATGAACCTGGGTGCCGGCCGAGTGGTCTATCAAAGCCTGACGCGTATCGACAAAGACCTTGAAGACGGCAAGTTCCAGAGCAACGACGCCCTGTGCAACGCCATTGATAAAGCCGTAGCCAATGGCAAGGCCGTTCACATCATGGGCCTGTTGTCCCCCGGCGGCGTACACAGCCACGAGGACCATATGCTGGCTGCCGCAGAGGTTGCCGCGGCCCGTGGTGCCAAAGAGGTGTACATTCATGCGTTCCTGGACGGCCGCGACATGCCCCCGCGCAGTGCTCGCCCGTCCCTGGAAAAAGCCGCAACCAAAATGAAAGCCCTGGGCGTTGGCCGGGTGGCGACTATCGTGGGCCGCTACTTTGCCATGGACCGCGACAACCGCTGGGATCGGGTGGAAGCCGCTTACAACGCCATGACGTTGGGCGAGGCGGAATTCACGTTTGAAGATCCGCTCACCGCGCTGGATCAAGCCTATGAGCGGGGCGAAAACGACGAGTTCGTAAAAGCCACTCACATTCGCGCCGAAGGCCAGCCGGAAGGCACCATCAACGACGGCGATTCGGTACTGTTCATGAACTTCCGGGCCGACCGCGCACGGGAAATGACCCGCACCTTCGTGGAACAGGACTTCGACGGCTTTGACCGCCGAAAGCACCCGGCACTGGCCGACTTTGTCATGCTGACCGAGTACGCGGCAGACATCAAAACCTCCTGCGCCTACCCGCCGGAGCAGCTGAGCAACGGCCTGGGTGAATATATGGCCGCGCTTGGCAAGACCCAGTTGCGCATCGCTGAAACCGAAAAGTACGCCCACGTCACCTTCTTCTTCAACGGCGGCCTGGAAACCCCGTTTGAAGGCGAAGACCGCATTCTGGTGCCGTCCCCGAAAGTCGCCACCTACGACCTGCAGCCGGAAATGAGCGCACCGGAAGTCACCGACAAGCTGGTCGAAGCCATCAAGAGCGGCAAGTACGACCTGATCGTATGCAACTACGCCAACGGCGACATGGTTGGCCATACCGGCAAACTGGACGCCGCCATCAAAGCCGCTGAGTGCCTGGACCAGTGCGTGCAGCGGGTGGTGGAAGCTTTGGACGAGGTGGGCGGTGAAGCGCTGATTACCGCCGACCACGGCAACTGTGAGCAGATGACCGACCCGAACTCAGGCCAGCTGCACACCTCCCACACCATCGGCCCGGTGCCGCTGGTTTATACCGGCCACCGCAAGGTCACTCTCAAGGATGACGGCAGCCTGTGCGATATTGCACCGACCTTGCTCGCCCTGATGGGCGACGAAAAGCCAAAGGAAATGTCCGGGCACAGCCTGGTCGATTTCAGCTGATCCGGCTGCCGGAATACGTGTTCACGCGGCTCGCCATACTGGTAGTGGCCCTCATGCTGGGGGTCACGCCACTGCACGCCCAGCAGGAGGTCACGCCGGCCCAGGTCGAAGCGCTTAAAAAGCGTATCGCCACTATCGACAAATGGCTGGTCAGCGCCGAGAAGAACCGGTCCGACCTTGAAAAGCAGCTGGTTGCCACCGAACGCAGAATCAGCGACCTGACCCGTGAGCGCCGCGAACTTCGGGCCCGGGCGGATGAACAGCAGCAACGGCTTGGCGAACTGCAGACGCAGGAAAACGAACTGGCCGAGACCCTCGACAAACAACGGGACAGCCTGAAGAAACAAATACGCGCCGCCTGGATGGAAGGCGATGCACCAGCCCTGAAAGTTCTTCTTAATGAAATCGAGCCGGGCATGATCGCCCGCACCCTGACCTACTACGAATATCTCAGCAAAGATACCGTTGAACGGCTTGAAGCCTTCCTGGCCAGTCTTCAGGAACTCAAAGCCGCCCGCGCGGCTGTCCAGGCCAGCCGGGTGGAATTGGCGAAAACCGAAAGCAACCTTGAGCAGCGCCAGAAGCAACTGGCGGACACCCGCAAGGAGCGCGAGCAAACCCTGGCGGCCCTGAATGCCGACATCCGCACCCGCCGCGGCGAGCGGGATGATCTGGAGGCAGACCGCAAACGTCTGGAGCGGCTGCTGGAAGAGGTTCAGGAAGCCATTGCCAGCATTCCCGCCCCCAACGAGTCGCGCCCCTTCAAATCACTGCGTAACCGCCTGCCATGGCCGGTCCAGGGCCGGGTTGTGAGTAACTACGGTGCAACCTACGCCGATGGCAAGCTTCGCCGTAATGGCCTCATCATGAACACCTCGGAAGAAGCCGAGGTCAAAGCCGTGCACTACGGCCGCGTCGTTTTCGCCAACTGGCTTCGCGGTTTTGGTCTGATGACCATCATCGACCACGGCGACGGATATATGACATTGTATGGTCATAGCAGCAGCCTGTTCACCGCCCCCGGGGACTGGGTAGGTGCTGGCGAAACCATTGCCCTGGCCGGGCGCACCGGAGGCACGGAAGATCCGGCGGTGTATTTTGAAGTGCGCCAGAACGGCAAACCGGTCAACCCCCGCAGCTGGCTTGGCAAACCCTGAACCAAAGGGCTGACAAACACCGCGCCGGGCGCCATACTGTCGGGAGCCTAGCTGGTCCAACTTGCGGAAACACAACAGGATATGTGAATGAAACGGGTTAGAAGTACTCTCCAGATCTCACCACTACGCGCCATCGCACTTGCGACCTGTTGTCTGGCCGCCCCCGGACTGGCCCTGGCACAAGACCAGGAAGCCCAGACCCAGCAGATTCTGGAAGGCATCCAGAACGGCGAGCGGGTACAGATTCAGCTCCCTGACCCGGAAGAACAACTGCCCCTGGATGACCTGAGGAAGTTCACCGAAGTCTTCAGCCGCATTAAAGCCGCCTACGTGGAAGAAGTGTCAGACCGCAAACTCCTCGAAAGCGCCATCAAAGGCATGCTGTCTGACCTGGACCCCCACTCCACCTACCTTGCCCCCAAGGATTACGAGGAACTGGAAGAAAGCACCTCCGGTGAGTTTGGCGGTCTGGGCATTGAAGTGGGTATGGAAAACGGCTTTGTAAAAGTCATTGCACCCATTGACGACACCCCCGCTCACAAAGCCGGCGTACTGGCAGGTGACCTGATCATCAAACTGGACGAAAAGCCGGTCAAAGGCATGTCGCTTGAGGAAGCCGTGAAACTCATGCGCGGCAAACCGGGCACGGTACTGACCCTGACCATCATGCGGGAAGGCGAGAGCGCCCCGATCGAGATCGACGTTACCCGCGATGTCATCAAGGTAACCAGCGTTAAATCCCGGATGATTGAAAACGGTTACGGCTATGTGCGGATTACCCAGTTCCAGGCCGAAACAGGACGGCAGTTCCGCCAGGCCCTGACCAAACTGGAAGAAGAATATGGCGGCGACCTGGATGGCCTGATTATCGACGTTCGCAACAATCCCGGCGGCGTATTGCAGGCAGCCGTCGAAACCGCAGACGCCTTGCTGGATGAAGGGCTGATTGTTTACACCGAGGGGCGCATCCAGAGCTCGCGGCTTCGCTTCAGCGCCAAAGCCGGCGACATTATGGAAGGCACCCCCATCGTTGTTCTGATCAACGGTGGCTCGGCCTCCGCCTCCGAGATCCTGGCCGGTGCGCTGCAGGACCACGGCCGTGCGGTGATTATGGGCACCAAGTCGTTCGGCAAGGGCAGCGTGCAAACCGTTATCCCGCTGGACGAAACCCACGCTATCAAGATGACCACCGCCCGCTACTACACACCGGAAGGCCGCTCGATCCAGGCCACCGGCATCAAGCCAGACATCGAAGTTCGCCCCGCCGAGCTGACCGAACTTGACGGACGTCCCTTCTTTACCGAGGCAGACCTGAGCGGCCACCTGCAAGGTCAGGATGAAGAACAGGAACGCCTGGAACGGCAACAGCAAGCCGAAACTCCGGCTTCTGCAGCTGAGCGCGATTACCAGCTGCGTTCCGCGCTGAACCTACTGAAAGGCATGAACATTCTCAACCGGCGGGATCAGGGCAAAAATCAGTGAGGCTATTGAAAACCGTTATTCTGCTGGCCGGCTTGATGGTCGGGCCGGCAGTCTTTGCCGCGAGCCCCGGGGGAGATCAGTATCCCCCGACGATTGCTATTATCATCGATGATATGGGCCATAACCTGTACGAAGGGCAGCGGCTGGCGCAGATGGAACAGCCGCTGACACTGGCCTTCCTGCCCTTCCGCAAACACACTACCTCTCTCGCCAAGCTCGCCTATCAGCAGAACAAGGAAATCATGCTGCATGCGCCGATGGCCAATACCCGGCACTTTGGGCTGGGGCCCGGGGGGCTGACACCGGATATGGACGAAGCGACCCTGACCAAAACTCTGAGGCGCTCGCTGCAGTCCATTCCCCATGTCAGCGGGGTGAACAACCACATGGGCAGCCTGCTTACCCAGCAATTGCAGCCTATGGACTGGGTGATGAAGGAGCTTTACCGATACCCGGTGTATTTTGTTGACAGCCGTACCATCGCCAACTCAATCGCAGGGCAAGTGGCACAGGCCTACCAGATTCCCAGCCTGACCCGGGACGTATTCCTGGACCACGAACAAACCGAAGAGTTTGTGGACCAGCAGTTCCAGCTTCTGATCAAAACCGCCAAAGAAAAAGGCACGGCCATCGGCATCGGCCACCCTCACAAAGTGACTGTGGATTATCTGGAGAAGCACTTGCCGAAACTGGATGAACAGGGCATAGCCGTCGCGACCGTGAGCGGCATCTGGGCCATGCGTAATGGCAACCGGGAGATGTTTGCGGAAGGCGAGAAGCAGGCCATTCGGCCTGCCTACGCTAAAGGGGATTAATCCCGAACTTCGATACCCTGTGCCTTCATAAAGGCCTTGGCCTCGGGAATGGTGTGCTGACCGAAGTGGAAGATGGAGGCTGCCAGTACCGCATCGGCACCACCCTGAGTAACACCATCCGCCAGATGCTGCAGCTCACCCACACCACCTGAGGCAATCACCGGCACCGCCACGGCATCACTGATGGCTCGTGTCAGCCCCAGATCAAAACCGATCTTGGTGCCGTCGCGGTCCATGCTGGTCAGCAGCAGTTCACCCGCCCCCAGATCCACCATCTTTTTGGCCCATTCAACGGCATCCAGGCCGGTGGGCTTGCGGCCACCGTGGGTGAAGATTTCCCAGCGGGGTTCTTCGCCTTCTGCACTCACGCGCTTGGCGTCAATGGCGACCACGATGCACTGGCGACCAAAACGCTCGGCAGCTTCTTTCACGAATTCCGGATTGAAGACCGCAGCCGTGTTGATGGACACCTTGTCGGCACCAGCATTCAGCAGCTTGCGTATGTCGTCTACGGTGCGCACGCCGCCGCCCACGGTCAGCGGGATAAACACTTCTGCGGCCATGCGCTCTACGGTTTCGTAGGTGGTGTCGCGGCTTTCACTGCTGGCGGTGATGTCCAGGAAGGTGATTTCGTCCGCGCCCTGTTCGTTGTAGCGTCGGGCCACTTCAACAGGATCGCCGGCATCGCGGATATCCACGAAGTTGACGCCTTTAACCACGCGGCCTTTGTCGACGTCCAGGCAGGGAATGATGCGTTTTGCCAGTGCCATGATCTGTCCTCAGTTTTTCAGGCTGTCGCAGTAGGCTTGCGCTTCGGCCACATCCAGGGTGCCTTCGTAGATGGCACGGCCGGTGATGGCGCCGATCACGCCTTTGTCCGCTACGGTGGCCAGGCGCTTGAGGTCGTCCATGTTGGTGACGCCGCCGGAGGCGATCACCGGGATGCCGCCCTCTTCCGCCAGTTTGGCGGTGGCTTCCACATTCACGCCCTGCATCATGCCGTCGCGGGCGATGTCGGTATAAACAATGGAGGATACGCCGTCGTTGGCGAAGCGCTTGGCGAGGTCTACCGCCATGACTTCGGAGACTTCAGCCCAGCCGTCGGTGGCGACGCGGCCGTCTTTGGCGTCCAGGCCGACGATGATGTGGCCCGGGAATTCTTTGCACATTTCGGTGACGAATTCGGGCTCTTTAACGGCCTTGGTGCCGATGATGACCCACTGCACGCCGGCCTTGAGGTAGGCTTCGATGGTTTCGGCGGAGCGGATACCGCCGCCGATCTGGATGGGCAGGTTCGGGTATTTTACGGCAATGGCTTTGACAATTTCGCCGTTGACGGGTTCGCCGGCGAAAGCGCCGTTCAGGTCGACCAGGTGCAGGCGGCGGGCGCCGGCGTTGACCCATTTGGTGGCCATGTCTACGGGGTCGTCACCGAATACGGTGGAGTCTTCCATGCGGCCCTGGCGCAGTCTTACGCATTTGCCGTCTTTTAGATCGATAGCGGGGATGATTAGCATTTTGTTCTTCCTAATTAGAAAGCTGGACAAGGAGTTTGGCGCTCGCACTCTGGAGCAGGAAGGCCTTTCAGGGACACGCTGTGAATACATCCCTGTACGCTTGACTGCAGCATCCCTGCTGCAGACAGTCCCTGAAAGGCCTCCCTGCCCCAGAGCGCTACTATGTGCTTGCCTGCTTACTTTCCAGTCCAGTTCGTGAAGTTTTCCAGCAACTGCAGACCCGCCCGGGCGCTTTTTTCCGGGTGGAACTGCACTGCAAATATATTGTCTCTCGCCACCGCTGCCGCCAGGTCGACACCGTAACGGGTGCGGCCGGCCATGTCGGCGTTGCCTTCGGCTTCGGCGTAGTAGCTGTGTACAAAGTAGAAGCGGTCGCCGTCCGGGATGTTGTGCCAGAGCGGGTGGTCTACGGTGTGGTACACCTGGTTCCAGCCCATGTGGGGCACTTTCAGGCGTTCGCCGCTTTCGGTGAGGTTGTCACCGAAGTAGCGGACCTCGGACGGGAACAGGCCGATGCCTTCTACGCCGCCATTTTCTTCGCTGCGGGCCATCAGGGCCTGCATGCCGACGCAAATGCCGAGGAACGGACGGTCCTGAGAGACTTCTCTGACAAGCTCAACCACGCCCAAACGGTGCATTTCGGCCATGCAGTCACGGATGGCGCCAACGCCGGGCAGGATTACCCGGTCGGCTTCGCGGATTTTGGCGGCATCGTCTGTGACCAGTACGGTGCAGTCCGGGGCCACGTGCTCAACGGCTTTGCGCGCGGAGTGCAGATTGCCCATGCCGTAGTCGATGATGGCGACGGTCTTCATGGTGTGTCTGTTCCTTACGATGACCGTTTACAGGGAGCCTTTGGTAGACGGGGTGATGCCCGCCATGCGCTCGTCCATTTCAATCGCCATGCGCAGTGCGCGGCCGAAGGCTTTGAACACGGTTTCGATCTGGTGATGGGTGTTCTTGCCCTTCAGGTTGTCGATGTGCAGGGTCACCAAGGAATGGTTGACGAAGCCCTGGAAGAACTCTGCAAACAGGTCTACGTCAAAGCCACCCACGCTGGCGCGGGTGTAGGGTACATCCATAAGTAAACCGGGACGGCCCGACAGGTCGATCACCACGCGGGACAATGCTTCGTCCAGTGGCACGTAGGCATGGCCGTAGCGACGGATGCCTTTTTTGTCGCCAACAGCTTGTTTGAAAGCCTGACCAAGGGTGATGCCAATGTCTTCCACGGTGTGGTGGTCGTCGATGTGCAGGTCGCCCTTGCAGGTGATGTCCAGGTCTACCAGGCCGTGGCGGGCAATCTGGTCCATCATGTGCTCAAGGAAAGGCACACCGGTGTCAAAGTTGGCTTTGCCGGTGCCGTCGAGATTAATCTCGACAGTAATCTGGGTTTCAAGGGTATTGCGCTCTACCCGTGCCTTGCGTTCGGCCATGGAGACTCCGTCTAGAAAACAGGCTTGCTACTGTGAAAGTTCAATCCGCAGATTATACCCGTTAACACAGCCGGAGTCCCGCAACCGCGTCAATCGTCCTGATAGCTCAGAACGCCTTCTTCAGGTTAGCCATATAGGTGTCTACAAGGCTGTTAAACTCGTGCTTGATGACCGGGCTGATGGCCAGTTTGAGCAGGCTGGGCAGGGGCACCGTCAGCTGGGCGCTGGTCTGGAAGCGCACTTTGGTCGAGTTGTCGCCGTTGGCAGTGAGTGTCCAGGCACCGCTGACCACGCCGTTGCCTTCGCCTTTTACCGGCTCCCAGGTGATCTTGCCGTTGTCTTTGTCTGCGTGATAGGTACAGGCATACACAGACTGTATGGCATGCTTGTCGACACCCACTTTTTCCATTTCCCAGCGGTAGGCGTTACCACCGAGATCAACCAGCTTATCTACTTTCGGGAAGTGGCTGGCAGATTTGGGGACGTCTGCCAACAGATCGAATACTTCGTTATAGCCTGCCGGAATCTCCAGGTCCCGGTTCAGCTCAATCGATACGGTAATGGCCACAGCCGACTCCTTCTTGTGCTTATTTATCTGCCGGGCGTTCGCGCCGGCCTCGGAAAAGAGGGTATTTTGAACCAAGACTAACGCATTGTCATATTCCTGCACTGTTAATTTACTAACCCTGCGTTATCCTTTGGGTTATTCATCCGTAATAGTCAGGTACCACACCCTGCCGGGAAGACAAGGAACTCGTACCATGAAAGTTATTCGCTATGCGCTTTATGCCGTGATCGCCCTGATTGTGCTGGCGGTCGCCGCTGTTGCCATTGCCGTTGCCGTCATCAATCCGAATGATTACAAGCCCCAGATTGAGGCTGCGGTTGAGAAACACACCAACCTGGATCTAATTCTGGAAGGCGACATTGGCTGGTCTTTCATTCCTCTGGGCCTTGAGCTGAACGATGTCGAGGCCACTCTGGAAGGCGAGCGGCTGGTTGCGCTGGAGCGATTGGTTGCCCAGATCGATTTCTGGTCGCTGATTGCCATGGCGCCGCGGGTGAATACCTTCCTGCTGGACGGCCTGGATGCGCGACTGGTGGTGAACGAACAGGGCGAGGGTAACTGGACGCGAATCATGCCCGAAGGTGAACCCGCCGAGGCGCCTGAACCGGCGGCAGCGGAGCCAGACACAGCATCCGAGGAAGCCGCGGGCGGCGAGATGCTCGACTTCAACGTTGAAAACATCGAAATCACCAACGCCCGGATTCACTACAACGACCTGGGCACCGGCCAGTCTGTGACCCTGGAAGATTTCACGGTTTCCGCCAGCAACATCACCCTGGGCTCCGAATTCCCCCTCGATATTCGCTTCAAGGTCGAAACCGCCCAACCGCAATTTGCCGTTGATGGCAGTATCAGTGCCCGTGTGAATGCCAATCAGGCCCTGAACGAATTTGCGGTATCCGGCCTCAAAGCCGTCTTTGACATGAACGGCGAACCGTTCGGCGGCAAATCCGTGAAGGCGGAAGTGGCCGGCTCTCTGCAGGCTAACCTGGAGGAAGAAACCGCCTCTCTGAACGATTTCACTGCCAGCCTGGCTAACCTGAAGCTGAGCACCAACCTGAATATCAGGGGTTTCGGCGATCAGCCAGCACTGAATGGCCGCCTGGACATTGCCAGCTTCTCGCTCAAGCAACTCATGAGCAATCTGGGCCAGCCGGCAATAGAAACCGAAGATCCGGATGTGCTCAAAGCCATTGCACTGACCACCAACCTGGGCGGCCAGCCGGGCACCGTTGCCCTGAGCGACCTGAAAATCACCCTGGATGACACCACCTTCAACGGCGGCGGCAGCTACAACCTGACCAACGGCGGGCTGACCTTCAACCTGCAGGGCGACAAGATCAACGCCGACCGCTACCTCCCGCCAGCTACCGATGAAGATGAAGCGGCACCGCAGCAAACCGCCGAAGCGGGCCCGGAAGGCGACCTTCTGCCACTGGAAACCCTTCGTGACCTGCTGCTGGATATCGATTTTGGCCTGGGCGAGCTGATCATCAGCAACCTGACCATCAACGAGATCAAGGCCAGCACCACCGCCAAAGACGGCCTGCTGCAAGTGGATGAGTTCAGCGGCAAACTCTATGACGGCAGCTTCGGCGCCAACGTCACCATCGATGCCCGCACAGACAATCCGAAATGGCGGGTTCGTTCTAATGTGACCAATGTCAAAACCTTGCCGTTGCTTACCGACCTTGCCGAAGTAGACATGCTGTCCGGCGCGGCCAACCTGAAAGTGGCTGTCGACACCAACGGCAACCGCGTCTCTACCATGCGCAACAACGCCAAGGGCGAGATCAGCTTTAATCTGGCCGAGGGCATGCTGCGCAACATGAACCTGACACGCATGGCCTGCCAGGGCATTGCTCTGGCCAACCAGGAAACCCTGGGCACCACCGACTGGGGCACCCACACACCCTTCAACGATATGCGCGGCACCCTGAAAATTGATGGCAACACCCTGAACAACACCGACCTGGTTGCCGCACTCGCCGGTATGCACCTGGAAGGCGATGGCACGGTAGACATGGAGCAGAGCCAGCTGGATTACGAACTGGGACTCAGAATTGTCGGCGAGATTCACCGTGACAATGCCTGCCGGGTTACCGAATACGTTCAGAACGTGGTGATTCCGGTTGAATGCCGCGGCAATTTCGTTGAGAACCCCGCAGGCCTGTGCTCATTCGACGGTTCACGTTTCCGTGACACCCTCAAAGACATCGCCGCCAATGCGGCCCGAGCAAAGGTTCGGGAAGAGACCGATCGCGCCAAGCAGCGGGCCGAGGAGAAGGCTCGCGAGGAAATCGACAAGCGCCTGGGCGAAGATGGTGAGCGTGTGCGGGATGCCGTTCGGGGGCTGTTCAACCGATGAGCGACCGGTTCGCCGACCAGCTACTGGCGTGGTACGACCAACACGGCAGGCACAACCTCCCGTGGCACCATAACCGCAACGCCTACCGGGTGTGGGTCTCTGAGATCATGCTTCAGCAGACCCAGGTCACCACTGTCATCCCCTACTTCGAAGCTTTCATGGCGAGCTTTCCGGACGTGCATGCCCTGGCCGCCGCGCCAGAGGACGATGTGCTCAGCCACTGGTCCGGCCTGGGCTACTATGCCCGCGCCCGCAACCTGCACAAAGCCGCCAAACAGGTGGTTGAGGAATTCGGGGGCGAGTTCCCCTGCAACCAGGAGCAACTCGAATCCCTCACCGGCATTGGCCGCTCAACCGCTGCGGCCATCATTGCCCAGGCCTTCGGAAAACGGGCCACCATTCTGGATGGCAATGTAAAACGGGTTCTCGCCCGCTATCACGCTGTACCCGGCTGGCCCGGGCAAACCCAGGTGCTCAACACACTCTGGGAACACGCCGAAACACATACGCCCGATGACCGGGCCAGAGACTACACCCAGGCCATCATGGACCTGGGCGCCATGGTGTGCACCCGCAGCAAACCCGCCTGCGACTCCTGCCCGATCAGTGATGGCTGTGCAGCCAGGGCGCGCAATGAGGTAAAACTTTACCCAGGCTCAAAGCCGAAAAAAGCCAAACCGGAAAAAACCACCTGGATGCTGATTTTGGAAGACGGCGAAGGCCGCATCCTGCTGGAGCGCCGGCCACCCAGCGGCATCTGGGGCGGTCTGTGGAGCCTGCCGGAGCTGGACCCGGCCTACGGCTCAGAAGAGCTGCAGGACGCCTGTGAGAAAGAATTGGGTATCACCTGCCAGGACCCGGACCTGATCAGCGGCTTTCGGCATACGTTCAGCCATTACCACCTGCACATCCAACCCGCGCGACTGCCAGTCATAGACGTATCCGGCATCGCCGATTCCGACAGGCACCGCTGGCTGCATCGTGATGAAGCATTGTCTCTGGGCTTGCCTGCCCCTATTCGCACCCTGCTGACAGAACCGGAGCAAGCCGCCCTGCTCTGACCCCAGCAATTGCCGATGCTCAAGTCACACCCGGAACTGATCTGTTATCATTCGCCAAACTGAACATCAACACAGGAGCCGCCATGAGCCGCACCGTATTCTGCCGCAAATACCAGAAAGAAATGGAAGGCCTGGCCATGCCCCCCATGCCCGGCCCCAAAGGCCAGGAGATCTATGACAACGTCTCCAGGCAGGCCTGGGAAGAATGGCAGAACCAGCAGACCATGCTGATCAACGAAAAGCACCTGAGCATGATGGACCCGAACAACCGGAAATACCTTCAGGCACAGATGGAACGCTTCTTCAACAACGAGCCATTCGACAAGGCCGAGGGCTACGTTCCACCGGAAAAATAGTCAAACTGATCAAGGCCTGAACAACCGGAAAAGATTCTGAAAATTTTTGCCGGGCGGCCTTGACTACCCAACCCTAAACCGGTTTAATAGCGCCCCGTTGCAGCACATAGCTCAACACGCCCGGATAGCTCAGTTGGTAGAGCAGGGGATTGAAAATCCCCGTGTCGGTGGTTCGATTCCGCCTCCGGGCACCAAGATTCAACGACTTAGCCCGCCTTGCGCGGGCTTTGTTGTTTCTGGTGTCCACGAAGTGTCCACGCGACTCATAACTGGCGGATAAACTTAATATCCTCACCGGTCAACCTCTCGTCCTCTCGGAGATCTTCCAACGAATATTCACCTAGATAGGCGAACTTTAATATGGTGGCGAAAACGTGCTCTTGATTATCAGCAATGTCGTTATCCAGGGAATAATCAAGAACTAACGCCCTTATCGGAAGAGAAGCCCGAACGCTGAGAGATGCCACTCTCAGTGCATGCTTGGTAGCTGATAAATGGTGCTTATCTATAACTCGCTCCCTAGCTTCTTTCGCAGCATGAACTGCTGATGCCAGGGAATCCAGATCACTCCAATTTTCATCTATCCAATCGGAATTGAATTCACCGCTTTTACAAACCTCCCTGACCCGACTGCATACTGAATAAATATGACTCAGGAAATACTGAACGTCACTAAGCTGGTCTCGAGACGAACTGTCAAAGCCTTGGCGAATCATGCCGATACTAGCTACTACCACCGCAAAAGCACTTAAAACACTGGCCTGATAAAATCGATAATCGTCGACTGTCGAAGCGCTCATAGCGAAATAAAACACGACACCGAGAAAAGGACCAAACATGATAAAGAAAAAAACGGCGAAAAGTGCGACCATTCTCTTTGCGTAAGTAGAGCGCTCCAAACCATCCTCCAAAGCTAAAAAACTGTGTACTCAAGCACTTGCATAATGTGCTCTTGCGAAAGGTGAGAATACCTCATTGTCAGCTTAATGTCTGAATGTCCTAGTATTTTTTGCAGAGTCAGTATGTCTCCACCCTTCATGACGAAGTGACTGGCGAAGGTGTGACGGCAGACGTGCGTGAGCTGGCCTCTGGGAAGGTCAATTTCCGCTCTCTCTATGGCTTTCCGAAATGCAGCGCTGCAGCTGACGAAGGGCACTTCTTCTATTAACTCTTCATAGAGCTGCTTTGAAATAGGAACGCTCCTGGACTTGCCGGATTTCGTGTAGTTGTAGGTCACCCGGTGTGGCGTGAAATTCGACTTCGTGACCCCTTCTGCTTCTGACCACCTGGCGCCAGTTGCGAGAGCCAATCGGGTGACATGGTAGAGACTGGGATTTGATGATGCCTGGCATTCTTCCAGAAGTCGTTTTATCTGTTCCTGGTCTAGAAATGACAACTCCTGTTCGTCCAACTTGAACTTACGCAGTTTCTTTAGCGGGTTCTCATGGCTCCACTCACCCTGCCGGATCAGCTCATTGAATACGGCACTCAGGTAGGTGTGCTCATGGTTGAGTGTGTTCTCCCCTACTCCGTCGTTTTCCATCCTGATTCTTCGATAGGTGGCGAAGTCCGACACTTTGAAACTGGTTGCCCTGGGATTTCGCAGGCGTTGCGCTATGTCATCCAGCTTCTTTTTCCGGCTGGCACCGTCTTTCAGGGTATGTCCATGAGAGTCGTACCATTGCTGAATCAGATCTGTAAGGCGCCGGCGATCCTTTGAAGGATTCCAGACCTGGTCCTCAGATTTCCGTAGCAACAAATGTTGTTCATAGCGCTTGGCTTCGGCCTTGCTGTCGAAACTCTTTCTGATGCGCTTTGAGCCGCGTCCATCCTGTCGAATATCGACCTGCCATCGTCCTGAAGGTAGCTTTTTGATCATGCTGCCACCTTGGTCAATAGTCGTCGTTTGGTGAGTCTGTCTTGGACGAGCTGGAAGAGTTCGTTTTCGTAGATTTCCCGTCGTCGGTAGTAATTACACAAGTCCTCCCAGAGTCCGGATTTCTTGAGGCAATCCCAGGCCTGTCTGGCGTTAAATCGGTTGCGCGCATAGATGCTCAGGAGATTGCCGAAGGCCAGGGAGACGTTCTTTTCGTTGCCGCAACCGGGTTCCTTTTTTGCGCGTTTGTAGAGCAGATCCGGGGCGCTGTAACCAAAGCCAATGTCGTCGCGGAGTTTCGTCCAGATGGGGTGGCACCATTCGCGTTTGACTTCGTAGCGGTTGGATTTCAGGGCGTACTGCCACAGGCCGGTGAGGTGCGGTACCGCGTCCATGAAGGTGTAGATGGGTTTCATGCCACTGGTACCCTGGGAGATCTCGTTCACGATGCGGTGATGGAACCGGATTTCCAGGCGCCAGACCGGAATGGTTGGGTCATAGCAGGTGTCCGGGAAGGTGTCTTCGTTCACGGCGCATTCCCAGATGTTTTCCATGAAGGCGCGCTTGTCGCTGACGTCGATTTCTTTAGATTTGTCGTAGAGGCACACCTGCAGGCTGTTGGCTTTGCCGAAGGTGTAGGTTTCGCCGCGTCCGTTGATGGTGGCACCGTCGAGGCCTTTGAATACCAGGTCACTGAGGCCGTTGTGGACGCTGATGGTTTTGGCGCGGGTGACGAAGTGGCTGGCAAAGTCTTGGGGTGGTTCCCAGCCCTGGAAGTCGACGGCCAGGTGTAGGGCGATGCCGACGGGTTTGATGCCGGTCAGGAAGTACATGCCCCACTCTGCCAACTCGTCGTGTATCTGCTGGCTGGAGCGTTCATAGAGCCATCTGGGGGAGGTTTCAATTTTAACGTGGGTGCCGGGGTTGTCGGGTTCGGCGTAGAAGTTCTGCAGGAGGATGGTCAGGCCGTATTCCCGGTTTTGCAGGATGTATTTGAAGCCACCGCGTCTGCCGGACTGGACTTTGAACTCTATGTCTTTGACGGTGATGGTGGCGTCGTAGCTTTCGTTGTAGGCCTCGACGATCTGGGCCAGGGGTTCGGGTTTGAGTCTTCCCTCAAACAGTTGCCTGACGGTGTCTACGCCGGTCCAGAGTACGTTAACGTCCTGCAGATTGACCTGCTGACCTTCCGGGCCGATGAACAGATCCCCTTTGCCGATTTCTCCGGTTCGGATGTCCATTCTTTCAAAGTCTTTGATTTTCATCTGTGGCCTTCTGTGGATGTCTGTGGTGTTAAATCGACTGTCGTCGTTTTCTATGAGACGTGTTACAGGGACGTCTCTGGGGCTTCGCCCCGGCAGCGCCTTCGCGCTTGCTCCTCGCGCATCGTCGCTAGCGCTCCGCCGCTGCCGGGGCTTGTGTGGTGCTAATCAGGGGCGGGAACATCGCCGGTTCAACGGTTGGCCGTGGTTCAGGCTCATGGCTGCGCATTCGTTGGCAGTACAGCTCCTGGACGGGCTCTCCTTCCCACCAGAGCTGGCCATGACACCGCCTGAGGTACAGGACGCGGTAGCCGTAGCTGGCCAAATCGTGTTGGGTGAGCGCAAATTCACCTTGCAGGTCTTTGCCCTGGAACAGGTAGAGACGGTTAACGCTGCCGGAGATGCGCAGCTCAACATCGGCGAAGGGGTGTTCCAGGTGCTGGCGTGAGTCCGGTGCGTTCTGTTGGTAGGGGGTGTTTCGTCGGCTCTGGGCTGAGTTCAGAGTACGCTCAGGCGGGCGATCAGTCGGAACGCGGCTCCCATCAAGACCATCAGGGTCAGGGCGACCATCAAGCGTATCAGTCTGTGGAACAGCCACCGGATCACCGGAGAAGCGCGCTTTTTCACGCTCAATGATAGTGTTCGCAGAGTAGCCGAGATAACCAAGGCAAATGACGATAGTAAGAACGACCATCTGTAGCTTTCGATCCGCAAGCATTGAATGACCCCCGACCACCCCTTTGGCCTTGCCGGTTTTGGTCGATTGGTAGCATTGGAAGACGCGGAGGTCGACCTTGTACTCTTTTGGGACACCGATGCTATGGGAGGTAGCTTTTCCGCTGTTTTCAGGGTCATGTTCGAGTTCCCTCCATCTGTTTTTCTTCCAGGGCACGATGTGCCCCATTTGCCAGTGTCGAAATGCCTGTTGGGCGCTTTGGCGTATTTCTTTGTGGATCTTGGCAATGTTGGGGGTGCATAAAAAGAGGTCCCAGTTGTAGTGCCGGTGCATGTCGAAGGCCAGGAGAACGTCGGCGGGGCGGTTGTCGCGTTGGGCAGCCTCTTTGCCGCCGGGGTAGTCCAGGTGTTCGATTTTGAAATCCCGTCGTGCAGCCGGGTACACGGCCTGGGCTTCGTCCAGGACGATCAGGGCGCCGATCGGGGCCCAGTGGAACCACCTTGCGGCGTATTCGAGGGCGTCCCGGGTTTCGGTTTCGAGGTTGATGATTCGGGATTCGGGGCCGCAGGTGACGCCAAAGGCTTCTTCTACCCGTTCGATGGAGTCCAGGCCACGGATGTTGGTGACGACGCAGCGGCCGTCGGGGTAATCGCTGTCTTCGCCGGTCAGGGCGGGGATAACGTAGCGCTGGACGACGCCGGCGGATTTGTAGGAGCCGGGCGGGCCGTGGTGGATGTTGATGGTCATTTAAACACTCCCATGACGTACCGGGTCAGGTGGGCGTTGAGGATGATGTTGAGGGCCTCGGGGATTTTAAAGAAGGTCAGCGCGCCCATGACTTTGGAGTCGATGGAGCCCCAATACTGGTTGATGGTGGCGGAGATGTTGAGTTGGTTGAGGACTTCCTGGGCCACTTCCCAGGAGAAGCCAACGAAGTAGATTTTGGCTTTGGTGACCCAGATGACGTACCACGCGGAGACTTTGACGAGTATGTCGGTGGCAAAGTCGGAGAGGCTTTCGAAGAAGATCCAGATTGAGTCGAAAAAGTTAGCGATGAATTCCATCAGTCTTTTGCTCCCATGATGATGCCGAGTGCCAGGAATGTCGCCGCAAACAGGATGATCGTTCCAATGATGGAAAGATCCGCCCCGAACCTTGACAGTCCAGCGTTGAAGGTATGGCCAAACAGGGTTATTTCGTTGTCTTCAAGGCCCCCTGATCCGGTAAAGGAGCCAAAAGCGGCGCTCATTTCGGCGCGGATGTTGGCGATGAGGTTTTCGTATTCGCCCTGGATGGCGTTGAGTTCTTCGAGGCCGTCGCCGACTTCGAGGGTAATGGGGTCGCCGCTCCAGGTGACGGGGTTTTCTTGTTCCCCATCGCCATCACCGTTGCCATCTCCGTTGCCGCCACTGCCTCCCCCACCGCCGGGGATGTTGCCGATGGCGTCTTTAATGGCGCCGGTGCCGTCCTGGATTTGTTTGCCGATGCCTTTGAGGGTTTCGTTGATGTTGTTGGTGTTGTTGTTGCCTCGGTTCAGCAGTTCCTGGATTTTGCTGAGCTGGTTGGTGATGCCGGTGATGTCGCCTTCTCCATCTCCGTCACTGTCGCCGTTCATGGCGTCGTGGAGGTCTTCGGGGGTGGCGTCGGGGTTGCGGATTTCACCACACTGGAAGGAGATGCCGTTTTTGCCCATGATCACGGCGGAGCCCCCAGGGCATTGGGGCGGGTTGGTTTCGGCGGGGAAGCAGGAGGCTTTGTAGCTGCCGTCGCTCTGTTCCATGAAGCCGTAGGAGGAGCCGGTGGGGCATTGGTTTTCGGGGGTGCCGCAGACCAGGGCGGCTTCTCCACCGTAGCCGATCACGCCTTTGAATTCGGGGTGGTCAGGGCCGCATTCGGGTTGTTCGGGGTCTTCGGGTTCGATGTCCAGGAGGCATTTGCTGTCAAGGGAGCCCTGGGCGCATTCGTTGACACAGTAGGCGCCCTGGCTGGTGGTCACTTCGTATTTGTCGAGGTACTGGCATTCGTTGGGTTCGCGGTTGCGCATGCATTCGAAACCCGCCTCAAACGGCTGACCTAACGCGTAGGGTCCCTGGGCTCTAATGTAGCCGGCATAGCAGGTTCCGCAGACAGGGCCGTCGATAGAGCCACCTGGTTCGTGAGTCAGTACCTCTTCGCAAACCGGGAAAGGCGCATGATAGACACGATAATTGTTTGTTTTGGTGAAGCTGCCCTCTTCTTCAATAATCTGATAACAATACCGGTCAGGCCGGCTTTGCTGGCAAGACGATAGCGCAGAATCCCAAGGTGGCTGATAGACGCCGGGGCTGCAGCCAGAGACTTGGCACGTGTAGGCTGTCGTCCACAAAACGGAGCCGTCAAGTTTTTCGGACTCCTGACCGGCATAAGATAGCAGCGGAACACTGAGCAGTAGCATCAAACGTAATTGGGCGGATAAACGCATAGCCTTCACCAACTAAAAAGGGCCGGAATCCGGCCCTTACACAGTCCGGTAGCCGGACACAAGACAGCCTACCCAGAGGCAGGCTATCAGGACGCTGGTCAGCATTTACCGGTTCATGAGGCGCAGGACGATGCCTACACCCATGACTACGGCTGCCAGGGCAATGACGGCGGCTACCGCTGCTCCGGCGTTGGTGATGCCGTCCTCTTTCGCTGCGTCGATGGCAGCGCTGTGGTCTGCCGCAAAGGCCACCACGGAGGAGGTGGCTGCGGAGAGCGCAACGCCCACTTTGGCGACGCCTTTGCCGAAGCGCGAGCGGGCCATTGCCCAGGTCTTACCTTGGTTTTGCTTTTCCATTTCGATAACTTCGTTCATGTTGAATACCTCACGTTTTACGCATTATTTGAACGACCCTTCCGGCACTGACTCCAATGACGAATAAGGTCAGGGCTACTCCTGACACGACTCCGATGATGGCGGGGTCGGGGGCCAGGTATTCCTGAAACAGGACGTCTACGTCCTGGTAAGGAATGCTGTGTAAGGTGCCAGTGCATTCAATGCCCTGGGCGCCTTGTATCCATTCACCTTCGCAGGTGATGACGTTCATGGCCGGTTACCCAGCGGGTGTCCGGCGTCGATGCCGCTGGCCTGTTCCGTAGGGCAGCCGTGGTGTTCCAGGTAGGTGTCCACGTTCTCTGCAACGAGAAACGTCATGACTGCCATTCCGCAGAAAAGGCCCAGTACGAAAACTGCTAGGAGTTTTCCGGCCCAACTGAGGGTGAGAAACCTGTCCACGGTGCCCTACTCCTTACGCCGCCGGCTTTTTGGTTTGGTCCTGGGGCCGCAGCTCCAGGGCTTTGAAGGTGACTTTTCCGCCCTGCCCGGCTTTCATCTGGGCTTTGACGGTGAACATGGCCGGGAGGCGGTCAGCGTGGTTTCTGAGTTGGTCGATGTGCTTGTAGTCGCAGGCGATTTTCATGACTTCGTTACCAACGCGGTTGTCGTCGTCTGCTTCTGCAGGAGCGTATGCCCACAAGGAGCCGCCTTTATTGCCGTCGATGTCGTAGCGGGTGGCGCCGATGACCATCAGGTTCAGGTGGTTTTCCATGGTGTTTGTCCTCTTGGTTTCGTTTGGGTGTTGCTTTGGTTGCGTTATCCGGCTGGGCCGGGGGTTTACTTCGGTTACTGACGTTTCGGGTTCTGCTTGGGAAAGGTCAGTTGATTCTGGTTTGCGACCCCTTCGGGGCGGGCTCTACTCGCTGCGCTCCTGGACACTAAGGTGTCCACCCTTACGGGTGACGATCCCTGTCGCCTCCGGTCACTGCAGTGACCTGCGCACTCCGTTTGCCGCCTTTGCTCATGGTTCGGAATCAAGGGGCGGCCGTCCTCCCCCGACATCCTCACCACTCTGGATGCGCACTGTGGGCCACTCACTGACCGCCACAAGGCCAGGGGGCCTTTGGCCCTGGCGCTGCGCGCCAGCCTTGCAGCGCTCACTGAGCGTCCCCCTGTTCGTGCGCGAGTGGTGACGATGACGGGGGCGGACTCGAGGGCTTTTCAGGGGGTTGGGCCTGAGTGCCAAAGTTCGGGCAGCCGGCCTCTAACCAGGCGCGTAGGACGGAACCTCCGAGGGTCCACAGGTCAGTGCCGCGCTGGATGGCTTCTTGCTGCAGTTGCAGGTAGATGGAGGACGGGGCGCACACGTAGAAACGGCGCTCTTTGTCTTCTACCTGGTCCTGACGGGGAGGTATGGGGCTCATTGGTCGGTCTCCGTGACGTTGGGAAGGTCCAGTTGGCCGCAGTCCCAGGCGTCCCTCAGTTGAATGAGGCGGTCAAACGCGGGGCTGTGGTGGCCGCGGGCTTCCAGTTCGTGGATCAGGGCGTCGGTGAAGCTCGCTTTGCAGCGGGCCATGTAGTCGCACGGGTAGTCAGTGCGTACTTCCTGCAGGTGGCTGAGACGCTGCAGGAGGGAATCAAAAAGGCCTTCCAGGGTGTCTGGGGTGAGTGCAGAGGACGGGCGTGGGCCCTGGAAGGCGAAACTGGCGGCCTTGATGGCCGGTGATAGGGTCATGCCGTGCCCCGGCTTCTGGTATCGAGTCTTAATCATTGGATGCTGGCCTCCATGCGTACGGTATGCATGAACGGGCTGATCGACCGGGATTGCGCATAGGTGATGAAGGCGGATTCAGCGAGCTTGGCGTAGGCACAGAGCACGTTATCCAGCTGTTCGAACGCGGCCATCATGCCCTGAATCTTGATCAGGCATTCGAAGGCGGTTTCCCGGTCGCCGTTGTCCAGCAGCTGGATGGCGACGTTGAACAGGGTGCGGATCTGATGCTTTTTGAGTTCGCGGATGGAGGGAGTCATACGTAGGCCTCCAGGCGCACACCTTTATAGACTTGTCCTGGAAGTACACCGCAGGCACTCAGTTGTTCACGGCGAAGTACCACGACAGCAGGCAGTACGCCTTTGCATTCCTGGTAGTAGTCCAGGTAGGCGTCCAGCCTGGAGCGGATCTTCAGGGACTTGGCGTTGTCGTTGAAGCGGACGGCGTCACCGTCAATGGCTGGTTGGTCGATATAAGGAGAGACGAAGGCCCAGCCAGCCGCACCGTTGACGTGGTCACCACCGATGGCGATCCACTGGCGGCCAGAAGCGCTAACGGCCACTGTGCCTGGGGCCACCATACGGGCCGGGCCAAGGCGTTCAGAGGACGCAACGAACTCATGGCCGTTAAAGAAGAAGACGGTGCAGGACAGCGTACGGCCTTTCTCATGGGCCACCCGAACGATGGTTTGGGCTTTCTGTCCGACTCGGTTCAGGTGCTTCATTGCCAGTCCTCCTGATCCAGTGCGCGCTGCGACAGGGCGGCGATGTTCACCATCCTCACACGGCCAATCTTGAGCGACGGCAGGTGGCCCTTTTCGATCTGGCCCCTTACCTGCCCTTCCGTGAGCCCGGTGAGTTGGGCGTAGCGCTCCTGGCTCATTACCGGCGTGGCTATCAGAATGATCTGTTTTTGCTCGTCCACTGTTTTGCACTCTGCTACACTGATTTGCACATATTCACTCAGTAACCCTGACTAAGTACTGAGTATATACTACTTACTCTAGCATAGTGAGTACATTTTACTATTTTAAGTTAACTATGATCAGAGAACGGATAATAGAAATCTTCGATGTGCTCGACCTGACCTCTAAGCGAATGGAGGAGCTGACTGGGATCGACAGGTACAAGTGGGGCAATATCAGAGGAAGAAAACAGAAGGTGAACGAGGACTACCTGGAAGCACTAAACCAGGCGTTTCCTCAGTTTTCGTATTGGATAATGACAGGGCAAACGATTCCGGAAGCTGGTCAAATCAGCCCAGAGATGGACAAAGCCCGCTCAGAGAACAGCCTGAAAACAGGATAGGTTTCTGCCTGGCTGCACGTATCGCCCAGGCTTGGTATGGAGACCGACGAGGGGAACCACAAGAACAAAAGGGCTGGCCGTCGTAGTGTGTGGTGGCGGTTTCAGGTTGACATCCTTCATTCATTTTTTAGAGTAACCATTAAAAATGGATCAACATGACATCCTAATAAACCTAAAATATATAAATGATCTGACTCGCCAAGCCGCAAATGAAGTTATAGAAGAAAGGGCTCCCGAAACGTTTAGAGCATTGGTCAAAACTTATGAGGAGCATTGGGAAAAATTACAGAATGCTATAACCAAAAATGCGTCTGCAGAATCCCTGAGAAGTTCAATTAACTCCACACTCATTAGAGCAGCTGTTGTTGCTGACGCTATAATCAACTCCGATTTCTCCACGCCCAAAAGCCTGGAAATATCTAAAAACATATCAAATACCGTAAAAATGATTTCAGGTGACATGAACAATAAAACTTCCTCATCAATAGATAGCGGAAAGTTTTATATACCGGGAAACTCCGATTTCTTTGACTCCGAACACGAAAATCTAGAAAAGCGCCTGAAAAAGACAATAAACGAGTTTGAAACGGAGAGGAAAAGAAACTCGAACTCTCTTGCAAAGATTCAAGATCAGATCGAATCCCTTGATCAAAGAAGTGAAAACATATCGAAAAAAATTGCCGCAGAAATTGAAAAAATACAAACAATATATACAGAAACAGAGAACTATTTAGCGAATAGAAAGATAGAGGTAGACTCACTAACTGAGTCAATTTCAAAGGACGTATTTTCAGGAAACTACGAAGAACGCGCTGCAAAGGAAGAACAGGTTGCCGATCAACTTAGAAAATATTCGGTAATATCAATGGCAATTGCGATTTCCATAATTGCAATAACAGTTATTGACTCATCGTTTCACGAATACAACTGGGCAAGTTCAATTTTGAGAGTTGGGTTAATATTCGCTGTAACCTTACCCGCAGCCTATTTTGCAAAAGAATCAAGCAGACATAGAGAAAAACAAAACTCATACCTAGAGAAATCGTTGGATTTAAAGGCAATATCGCCATTCATATCCTCGCTTGACAAGAGCGACCAGGATAAAATAAAGGTACACCTGTCTAATAGACTATTTGCAGTAACACGCATCACTGACGAAGACCAAAAAGAAACACCAATGAATACTGCAGAGATCCTACTCGAAATTTCCGATAAACTAAAAAGAAACAATTAAAATAAAACAGCAGAGATCAGCTTTTAATTAAACGGATTCAGACAATTCGGAATGACGGCGTTAAACCGACAATTGACAACAAGTAGCATCTATCAGAAGAAATTTCTAGCGCTGACTTAGAGCACCTTTAGCTAACCAGAAAAGCAGTTTAGGCAAGGAATGACTTATGAGCGACTCACAACATCAAGAAGAAAACGTCAAAGATGACACTGTGACACTGGATTTTGCGTTAGAGGAATTAGTTTTCTCGAGCGGAACGCGAATACCAATAGAAGAAAACGAAACGATCTTTATCGTAGGCCCCAACAACTCGGGGAAAAGCGCAACACTAAAAGAAGTTGAGTCACAATTACGATCCCACTCAGCAGCAAAAACGGTATTGCAAGAAATAAAATATAGATTCAACTCCGATTTAAATGAAACAACAAAATACGTGAAAGAAAAATGTTCAAAAATCCTGAACCAAAACAAACAACTGGTATATCAAATCGGAAACGCAGGACTTGCCGAAAGCAACATAAGACAAGTGTACAATCAACGTGGAACAGGCTTAGGTCACCTTACGGGGCTTGTTTGCAAGTACTTAAATACAGAGTCACGGCTTACGGATTCTAATCCTGCAACACGCATTGATTTCAAAAAATCTCCAATGTCACATCCAATCCATTTTCTGGAAAAGTTTCCCGACAAAGAAGATGAAATCTGCAATCTTTTCGAAAAGGCGTTCTCACAGCCAATCTATATAGATCGAAATGCTGGGAATGTCACACCAATTACTATAGGTTCAGTCTACGAAAAGAGCTATAAAGAAAAAAGATTCGATACAAAAATCATGGAACGTATTGGGGAACTCCCTCGCCTTGAAGAGCAAGGTGATGGAATGAGAAGTTTCGTTAGTATTTTATTAAGCACCAAGATTAATCAAAGAAAACTAGTACTAATAGACGAACCAGAAGCATTTCTTCATCCAGTTCAGATAAGGCTTTTGGGTGACAGCCTGACGAATCGAGACAAAGAAGCCTTTCAAACTTTAATATCGACGCACAGCGGGGATTTGCTTAGATCTGCAATATCAAAGAACGACAGGCAGATAAAAATCATAAGACTGGAAAGACAGGGAACGATCAACATTCCAAAAGTTCTTCATAAAGATGACATATCAAATTTATGGAATGACCCGTTACTTAGATATTCCAACATTCTAGATGGCATATTTCACAGCACCACAATCATTTGTGAGTCCGATTCCGATTGCAGATTCTATTCAGCCATACTTGAAGAGATATGTTCAGCTAAAGATATCTCTCCGGACGTTCTATTCACCCATTGTGGAGGAAAACATAGAATCAAGACTGCTGTGGCCGCACTCAAAAGACTTGGCGTAAAGACTAAAGCCATTTGCGACATTGATCTATTATGTGAAGAGAACACTTCAAGAGAACTTCTTGAAGTCGCTGGCGGCGACTGGAATCACGTAAAAGGAGATTGGAGCGCCCTGAATGGCGCAACCAAAGTTGATGGTACTAGAATAATGAAAGATAAAGCTCTTTCGGAAATCGAAGCTTTGATTCGAAACGAAGAGTCGAAATATATCACAAAGAGAACAGAGAGAAGGATAATTGAAACAATAAAAGCCAAGTCAGTTTGGAAGCAACTAAAAAAAGGTGGCTTGGACTCAGGAATTTTGAAAGGAGATGTCTACAAATCCACCTTAAACATCATCAATAAATTCAAAGACGTTGACATCTATATAGTACCGGAGGGTGAAGCCGAATCATTTGTAAAAAGTGAAAGCGACCACGGTCCGGAATGGGTAGGAAAAGTCTTATCCAACTACAATCTCGCTGGCCCAGAATTACTGAAAGCTAGAGATTTCATCGAAACAGTATGTTCAGACTTTCTCTAACAGGAGATCGACAAAGAAGGAATTTACTCACAAAGCGCTTGGATGCTGGCACATTTTCTTGACGCTTAATGCTGCCCGCCCCCCGCCGGTGCATCGATAGGCATGGTGACGTTTTTGCGTTTTGTCTTAATCCCACGTGAGACTTTTCCTACATTTCCCTTTCTGTGATACCAGTCAATCCGGTTCGATTCGTACTACCTGGCCGGTTTGTTCCAGGGTGGCGGGTGACTTTATGGGCTGTACTAGCAAAGGTTGCCGGATTCGGGTTTTGAGCAAGTCCTGGAATGGGTCTGTGTTGGTCAGGCTTGGGTCCAGCCACATGTCGAAGTCTTCCCGGTTGAGCATGAGCGGGATGCTTTTCGGGTGGATGTGGCTGAACCTGGGGTGTGGTGGCAGGGTGATGATGGTGAACGACGGTACCACTTCTTCCTGGAAGTCCCACAGCTCATACAGGCCGGCAAAGGCTATGGCGCTGTCGGCCGGGTGGATGTTGTAGCACTGTTTGTGGCCTTTCTCGCCTGTCCATTCATGGAAGCCGCTGGCCGGTATGATGGCCCGCTGGCTGTGAAAGCGTTTCTTCCAGAGTGGACTGGTGCCCAGGCTGCCCGATCGGGCGTTGAAGGTGCTGTACTTTGGTGAGGGGCGGTAGCCGGTGCCGTCTGGTTTGCATTCTATGAGTAGTGACCAGATGGCGTCCTGCAGGGTGCGGCTCTGGTGGGTTTCGTAGACGATCTGGGCTTTAGCTCCGGGAGCGATGTTAACGCGGGGTTCTATCCGGAGCGGGATGCCGAGTTCTTCCAGGAGGCCCTGGACTAGGGGTCGTCGGATACGTTGAATCGGCCGCACATGAAGCACCTCAGAGACGGCAGGTTTTCTACAGTTTAGAACACGCTGAGTCTCTGTAGGCTTTGTTCATATCTGTTGGTGACTGTTGGTACTGCTGGCGCCAGAAGTTGCACGTTTCGGCGTTGATACGCTGTGCGTTTTGCTGCCGCTCCCTCAGTGTCTGTTGACGACGGGCTTGGGCTTCTCTTTCCAGGCGTTGTTGCTTCAACTTTTCGTTCATAGCCCGAACGGCTTCAGGGTCTGGCGCGGTTTGTGTTGAACCGAACGTAACGTGACCACCAAACATTCGATCCTGAACAGCTGACATGGTCATATTCATAGCGCTTGCGAACAGGAAGGTGGAAACCAGGAAGCCGATAACGGCTGTGGCGAGGTTCGCGGCAAGGACTGCAGAGAAGATTTTTAACCAGGACATCATTCACTCCTTTGAAAATGGTTATGTGAAGATTACCCAATGCGGTTGTTAGGTAGCAACACAACACAGGAATTTGGCGAACAGGCAAGGATACGACCTCTATTTAGGTCTTTTTTTGGGTCTATTTTTTGGTATTATGGGTGGGTGCCCAGATAATGACGAGATGCCCTGAGTGATGCCATGTGAAGGCTACCGATGATGAGCGGGCCAAGACGAACGAGTGCGGCACAGGAGAGATTAGAGATGAGAAGCCTATTTGCGAGGCTTGCGGCCACTATTTCGGAGCTGAAGGCTAATCCGAATGAGGTGCTCAACCAGGCTAATGGCGAACCGATTGTGATCCTGAGTCACAACAAGCCAAGAGCCTATATGGTGCCTGTCGAGACATTCGAACAGATGCAAGAGCAGCTTGAGGATTACCGATTACTCCAGGAGGCTCGCAAGCGTATGGATGATGAATCAATACCGGTGAGCATTAATGAGCTACGAGCTGGAATTCAAGAAAAAAGCGCTCAAGGAGTGGAACAAGCTTAACCCTACAATCCAGGCAGAGTTTCTGAACATTCTGGAACGCCGCCTGGAGAATCCGAGAATCCCGAAGCACCAGCTCAAGGGTTCTTCGGATTTCTACAAAATCAAACTGCGATCCCAAGGCTTTCGCCTGGTCTACCATGTGGACGATGGGAAAGTGGTCGTTACGGTGATCACCGTCGGCCGGAGAGACACCGTTTATCAGTCATTCTAGGTGTCAACGAAGTGTCCACGTAATTGCGGTTTTATGTGGGCACAAGTGGTCTTTGATTATCGTAAGCGTTTGATTGTGCAGTTATGCGGCGTTATGAGGTGCTTGTGACACGGATTGAAAATCCCCGTGTCGGTGGTTCGATTCCGCCTCCGGGCACCATTAAGAATTCAGACAGAACCCGCCTTGTGCGGGTTTTGTTGTTTCTGCCCTCTCCGTTTCTTCCTGACTATCTCACCACATCCCCCAAAAGCGACAACTCCGCCGCTATGTAATGGCCAATCATACTCGCCAGTCCGTCCGCCATTTCATCGAAACTGACCATCGGGTCCGGGTCCGACAAATGGCGGATAACGGCGAATATGCCGCCATTAATTCCAATGTAGGTGATCGCTGGAATGCGGCTAACCCGAAGGGTTTCCGGGTGCTCCATCAGGTAGCGCATGATGACGTTGTTGAGCACCTTGTAGAGCGGGTCCAGGTGGAGTTCAAAGTCCACCGCCATGGCGTATCGCACACACTTGAGGTACCGGCCATCGTCCTGCTCAAGAAAACTCCGGAACTGGTTCAGCAATGTGCGAATCGCCTCATCAATGGGCATCTGTACCAGTGTTGGCGTTAACGGCTTGATCATCGCCGCTGTGTCGGAGATGAAGCGTTGGCTCATGGCGTTGAAGATCGCCTGTTTGTTCTCGAAGTATTCATACAGCGAACCTACCCCCACGCCTGCTATTTCAGCGATGTGACGTGTTGTGGTGTCGGCAGGCCCCCGCTGACTCAGGGCAATAAACCCGGCTTCAACAATCGCATCCACCGTGGCGCGCGAGCGATCCTGTTTTGGTTTCCTGGGCATAATTTTCCGAATTGAATCCGAACAAGCGTTCGCTCTAATCTGCAGTCAGCTGGGCGCGAACACAAGCAGGGCAAGGCTTTCAGGCCTATTCGGCACTGGTTTTGTCCCTTTCGGGCGGCACAAGCCCTGGCAGCGTCACACTTACGTCAAAACTGCGGAAATCCTCATGCTTAAAAACTCTCTGACTAAAAATGCCCGTGCAGTCATCACTGGCAGCGGCAGCGGCATCGGCAAAGCGCTGGCATTGGAACTCGCCCGGCGCGGGGGCCTTGTGGTGTGCTCTGACATCAATCTGGACGCCGCGGAACAAACCGCCAGCGAAGTCCGCCGCCTTGGTGGCCAGGCCTGGGCGGTCGCCTGCGATGTCAGCAAGCTGGAGGAGGTACAGGCGCTGGCTGATAAAGCCGACGAGCTGCTGCCAGAACCGGTCAACCTGGTCATCAACAACGCCGGTGTTGGCGTAGGTGGCAAAACCATCGGCGAAACATCGATCGAAGACTGGGAGTGGACGGTCAACATCAACCTGTGGGGCGTGGTCTATGGCTGCCACGTGTTCGCCCCCCGGCTGCGCCTGCAGGAGCAGGCCGGCATTATCAATGTGGCCTCAACCGCCAGTTTCTCCGCGGCACCGCTCATGGGCCCCTATAACGCCACCAAGGCCGCCGCGCTGGCGATATCAGAAACCCTGGCAGCGGAGCTCTCGGGCACCGGCGTCAGCGTCACCGCGCTGTGCCCTACCCTCGTGAAAACCAACATCTCGGCCAACGGCCGCATACAGGGCGAATCCAATGACCTGTTTAACCGCTTGATGGACCGCATCGGCATGTCCGCCGACAAGGTTGCTCGCATGGCTCTGGATGGCCTGGATAACAAACAGCTTTACGTTATGCCACAGGTCGATGCCCGCATGATCTGGCGAATCAAACGTCTGCTGCCGAATTCCTATGCGGCGATTACTGGGCTTATTAATCGCCGGATGACGTCCAAATTCGTCTGATGACAGGCCTTAACACTCCCCACAAGCCAGGAGACTGACATGGCAAAGATTGATCTCGATAACATGCTGGAAAAGATCAAAAACACTCAGTGGAGCCTGTCGGATGTCGACTGGGATGCTCCGGGCGCTGAGCTGATTACCCCTGAACAGTGGCCAAAACTGAAAGCCTTCATGGCAGACCTGATGTGGATCGAGCACGTGGGTGCCAGGGCCTTTGCCGCCATGGCCAAGAAAGCGCCGGACGACACTCTGCGCCAGATCTACACCTATTTCCACGCTGAAGAACAGCGCCACGCCAACGCCGAAATGGCGTTAATGAAACGCTGGGGCATGCTGGAAGATGGCGAATTGCCGGAGCCGAACAACAACCTGAGGCTGGTCATCGAGTGGCTGGACAGGTTTGCCGATGATCAGCCGGTCTATGTGTTAGGCACCGTGGTACCCATGCTGGAAATCGCGCTCGACGGCGCGCTGTGCAAGTTCCTTCTCGATACGGTAGACGACCCGGTGTGCCATCAAGCCTTCGAACTGATCAATGGTGATGAGGCCCGCCACCTTGGCGTGGGTTTCACCGTGATGGAAATGCAGGGCCATGGCAAAACCTACATCGAGCTTATTCGGATGACCGCGCAGCTGATGGACCCGAGACTGATTCTGGGCATTGCCTCTTACTTTCCGCTGCTTAACAAGATGCGGGACAACATTGTCGAGATGGGCTTGCCTGAGGAGAAGCTGTACGAGGCCATGCGCAAATTCGAAAAGATCGGAGGGCGCACTGGGGACGGCCGAAGGAACCCCTGGTTCCAGATCATCAAGCACCACGGCCGGTTCGTGGTCGACCGCAAAAAACGCTTCTACCACGCGCCCATTGATGCCCTGGTGAAGGTGGCTGACGTCATTCCAAGGAAGGCGTTTCCGGCCGTACCCAGCTGGGTCAAAGAGATCACCTATCACCCGACCGCCTGACCACCGTTTACGAGATTACCTGATGAAGAACAACCAACCGCTTGCTCAACAGCAGCCGCCCGCCGATGCATTGATTATCGGTGCCGGCTTTGCCGGCCTGGGCACCGCCATTCGCCTGCAACAGCAGGGCATTCGCAACATCACCATTCTGGAGCGATCAGACGATGTTGGAGGCACCTGGCGAGACAATCAGTATCCGGGGGCTGCCTGCGACATCCCCTCCAATCTCTATTCTTTCTCGTTCGCCCAGAACCCGAACTGGTCCCGAAGTTTCTCGGGAAGCCGGGAAATTCTGGAGTACATCCATCACCTGGTGAATCACTTCAACCTTCGGCAATACATCCGGTTCAACCAGAATGTCAGCAACCTGGCCTGGGACCAGAACAAAGGCCTCTGGCAGGCAACGACCACGAATGGAGATGTATTTTCAGGGCGCACCGCCGTGATGGCCCAGGGGCCGCTGTCCAACCCCGGTTGGCCCGGCATCGCCGGCCTGGACGAGTTTGAGGGCAAGAAGATACACAGCGCCGCCTGGGATCATGATTACGACCTCAAGGGCAAACGCATCGCGGTGATCGGCACGGGTGCCAGCGCCATACAGATCGTACCGGAGCTGGCCAAATGCGCCGGCAAGCTGACGGTTTTCCAGCGCACTCCGCCGTGGATTATGCCACGGCCGGACTTCACCACACCGGACTGGAACAAGACGCTGTTCCGCAAAGCGCCCGTGAGTCAGACCGCCGTCCGCAAGGCACTCTATCTGGCCCATGAGTCCATGGCGCTAGCGGTTATCTGGAACTCGCCGCTGACCCGTTTTGCCGAGCGCCTTGGGCGGTGGCACTTGCGCAAACAGGTACCGGACCGCTGGCTACGCCGGCAACTGACCCCGGACTATCGCCTGGGCTGCAAGCGCATTCTGGTATCCAACGACTACTACCCGGCCCTGCAGAAACCGAACACCAAGCTGATCACCTGGCCGATAGACCGGATCAGCCAACACGGAATCCGCACAGTAGAGGGCATCGAGCACCAGTTCGACTGCATTGTGTTTGCCACCGGCTTTGAGGTGAGCAACGCCGGTACACCGTTCCCGATTACCGGCATCGGCGGACGCTCACTGAACGAGGAATGGAAGCGAGGCGCCCAGGCGTACAAGAGCATCAACGTGTCGGGCTATCCCAATCTGTTTTTCACCTTTGGGCCAAACTCCGGGCCAGGCCACAATTCTGCGCTGGTCTACATGGAATCCCAGATGGATTACATCGTCCGGAGCATTCGCACCATCAAGAGCCTCAAGCTCAAAGCCCTGGATGTTCGGCAATCAGCCCAGGACGACCACAACCGAAGCATCCAGAGCCGGCTGGCCAAAACCAACTGGAATTCCGGATGCCAAAGCTGGTACCTCACCGAGGATGGATTCAACGCGACGATGTACCCCGGCTTCGCAACACAATACGCAAAGCAGATGGCCGATCTGGAGCTAAAGGATTACCGCCTGCTGGCAGAAGAGGCCGCGAGCGAGACCGTTTAAGGCCGCCCGACAGCCTCCTGAGCCCGGGTACCCGGATACAACCAGGCTATCAGCAAACTGACCAGGCTCGATGCCAGCAAGGCGCCAAGGAATGGCGCCAGCGTCGGGATGCTGTCCGGAAAGCTCGCCGCCAGAGCTCCTGCGGTGAAGCTCCCCTGGCTCACCCAGCCGGGAAGCACGGCACCGAGCAACCCGGCCAGACCACCAGTCACCGCTGCCAGCGGCGACATACGGCGCCACAATCCCAGCAGCACCGGCACCACAATCGCCGCACACAGCAAGTCTGCAATCAGGAACAGCCGCAGTACTGAGAAGCCCTGAAGCGCCACCCACACCACCGGCACCATCAGTATCACCGTCGCCCAGCGGGCAGCACGCACTGACAGGCCACGTCGTCCGGAACTGGCCACCGCCATGGAAGCAATAGCGTTCTGCAAGGTATCGACACTGGAGGCCACCAGCGTCACCGCCAGAACCAGCGCTGGCAGAGCAAGCCAGGCCGGGGCGGCGGAAAGTAATGCGAAGAATGGAATGGGAGGCTCGCCCAGCGGTAAACCATGCATGGCCGCCAGCATCCCCAGACTACCAATGGCCATCACCACCAGAAACGTGCTGATGCCACCCAACACCGCGCCGCGCCCAAGGGCACTATCCGTTTCAGCTGCCCACACCCGCTGCCAATAGCCCTGGTGAAACAGGTTGGCGGCGGTCACCGCAATCACCAGAGTGAGCGCCACAGACAGCGCACTGCCAACAGGCACAGAAGGCATGACCGCCTCCGCTGGCATGGAGGGCAACCAGTACCAGGCAACACCACCCACAAGCAGCAACAAGGCCAACAACAACCAGGCCTGCCAACGGTCTGTGGCCAGGCTTGCCCTCAAACCACCAACAGAGGTATAGATCAGCGTGACCAGCGCCACACCGAGAATCACCAACGCAGGTGGTATATCGGAGAGCAGCGCGGCAATGGCGCCAATAGCGGTGAGTTCCGCCGCCAGGAAACACGCCATGTAGGCCACTGAAACCAACGACACCCAGCGTCGTACCCCGGCGCCATAGCAAGCCTCGGCAAACTCGCCGATACTGCGGCCTGCCGGTAAGCGCTTACGGATGGCAGGGCCATAGAACCCCAGCACCAGAAACGGCAACGCGGAGCCGACCGCATAACCCGCCAGCGCCACAGGCCCCACAAACGCACCAATTTCCGGTGGTGCAAAAAGAATCCACGCCCCCATGCCCGAAGCCAGGAACGATAGCCCGATGGCCTGTGCACTCTGAGAGTTTCGAGCGGTGACATAGTCATCCAGCAGACCGTCCGCCCGTCTTGCGCGTAGACCAAGAACCGCAAAACCAAGGAGTGCCGCGCTGAGCACGGCAACCGTTAGATAGAACAAGTCGCACTTCCTCCGCCGGTATTAACCGGATCAGGTTCCGGGGTCGGCACTTGGCCCACTCACTGGCGCATGGCTTTGAGC
This sequence comes from Marinobacter sp. GH_1, assembly GCF_048595985.1. Taxonomy (NCBI): domain Bacteria; kingdom Pseudomonadati; phylum Pseudomonadota; class Gammaproteobacteria; order Pseudomonadales; family Marinobacteraceae; genus Marinobacter; species Marinobacter sp. GH_1. The sequence goes on from NZ_CP184460.1 coordinate 3,539,525, forward strand.
GCATCCGCCCACTTGGCCAGCTCCGCCAGCATACTGCCCCCCGAACTGGTGTGGTGGTCTGCCGGCTGGAATCTGCGATTATCATCCAGCAGTTCCCAGGGCATCTGCACCATCACGCTCTCAACCATGGGCATCATCTTCACCGTCGTAACCAGTTGTTTGGCCATCTGCGCGGAACGCAGGCCGCCGGAAACACCTCCATAACTGACAAAGGCACAGGGCTTGTAATTCCACTCGTTGTACACATAGTTGATCGCGTTCATGAAGGAGGGTGGCGGGCAGAAGTTGTATTCGGGAATCACGAACACGTAGGCGTCCGCCTTGGCGACGCTCTCAGACCAGGCCTTGGTGTGGTCGTGCTGGTACTTCTGCTGGCGGGGGTGGTTAGGTTCGTCATAAACCGGCAGGTTAAACTCCGCCAGGTCAACCAGTTCGCTGGAAAAACTGCCCTGCTCATTGGCAAAACCGTTAAACCATTCGGCGATGGATGGGCCAACACGGCCAGGGCGGGTGCTGCAGATGATGGTTTGTAGCTTGAGAGGCATACCGGATTTCCTTCTTCAGTCATTGTTCAGTTTTGCTGATACGCCGGGATTCTTATCGCCCATCTTCACCAGAAAGACGGCGGTCAACCCATCGATGGTAGAGTCGAGCAAGCGCGGGACGAATGACCGGCAAACCAATTACCCAAGCCAACGGCTTAAGCACCAACACTCGGGACATCAGCAGGATATACGCATCCAGCTCCCGATGGATATTGCCCTCACCGTCTTTGACGTGAAGCTCTCTCAGAGCCTTGTCCGGGTCTATCCCCTGCTGCCGCAGCTCTTCGTCACGGCCGGTGATATCCAGCCACTCTACGGACTCACCGGTCCGCCCGGCCAGCTTCTCATACCAGCGGCGATCCTTGATACAGGCAGGGCAGGAACCGTCATAGAATACCAACAATTTGTCTTGGGCATGCGTCATAACGCCTCCCTTTTGTTAAAACTATGGCAACGCCCGGGGCTCACGCCCCTTACTTTCGTTCCGAGGTGAGTTGGAACAGAAACCTGTCCAAATCCCTCACCTCCTCCAGACAAAGGCTATGTTCCATACCATAGCAGTAATACTCCGGCTCATACCCGAGATCCTGAAGCTTTCGCTGCGCCGCCAGCCCCAGGTGCTCTGCCACAATCGGATCAAATCGGCCGTGCCCGATAAAGATCGGCAGTTTCCGATTGGCGTCGCTTAATCGAATGGAGTCCGCAGTGGCAAAGTAGGTAGACAAGGCAAACAGGCCGCCCAGCCGCTCCGGGTAACTCAACGCCAGCTCATAGGCCACCGCGCCACCCTGGGAAAAACCACCCAGAATGATGTTCTCGCTGGTGATGCCCCGCTCCCGTTCCTGCTGGATAAGCTCAGCCACCATCCCGGCAGAAGCGCGCAGTTGCGTAGTATCCACCTTACGGTCCACATCCATGGCCAAGATGTCGTACCAGGCAGGCATGACCATGCCGCCGTTGATGGTTACTGGCAACTCCGGTGCGTGCGGAAAGATAAAGCGAACGGGCTGCTCCCGGGAGAAACGAAACTCCGGAACAACGGGTTCGAAATCATGGCCGCTGGCGCCCAGGCCATGCAGCCAGATGATGGTGGTTTGGGGGTTCTCGCCGGTATCAATTTGCAAGGTATTCAGGGCTGTCATCGGGCCTCCGGAAGTCAGGTGAAGTCCGGCGACTTTAACACTTTCCCGGTCAGCGAGCCCAAAGATCCTTCCGGACGCTCACCCACAGCTTACGAAACTCGACAGCGGCCGGGCTATTTGGCGCCAACAGTTCCAGCGGCTGGCCCTCCTCTCCCATCCGCTCAACCACACTGGCATAAGGAACAGCTGCGTTTACCGGGGCGCCAAGCAACTCAGCAGGCTGAGCCAGTATCTCCCGATGCAGGTTCTTGCGCCGGTCCACCATCGAGAAAAACGGCCGCAGTTTCTTGTTACCCAACTTCTTGTCTTTCACAAACTCCCGTAACTGGTTCCAGCTGTTGAGTGACAACCAGGTAGGCACCACCGGTACATAGACTTTGTCGGCCATTTCCAGAACCTGTTCGGTCAGGCGCGAGAGCGTGGGCGGGCAGTCCAGAACCACCAGACTGGTGTCTTCAGACAACGGCGCCAGTAGGTCTTTCAGGACGTTGTGTCCTTCGTCGTGTTCAAGCTTGATATCGAAGTTACGGAAGCTGCTATGGGCGGGGATAAAGTCTAGATTGGGGTATACGTCTTCATGGATGAAGCGGGCGATGGGAGATTTGCCTTCCAGCAGCTTGGAGAGTTTGCGGCCTTTGACCACTTCCGCACCCGCCAGGTAAAAACTGGCAGCCCCTTGCGGGTCGAGATCCCAAAGCAATGTGCGGATGTTCTCGCGGCTGGCCAGGTAGGCCATATTGACGGCCGCTGCGGTTTTACCCACGCCACCTTTGGGGCTGTAGAAGGCAATAATTCTCATGACGGGGGCTCCTGCCGTGTCTGGTGTCAGAAAACACTACAGGATAACAGCCACCCGCCAGGCTTCTATGAAGCTTTTATGACAGAGCAATAGCTGAAACGGGGGTGTCGCGAGTATGAAGGGCTTTCGTAAAACCACGCTCACGCGGCTTTGCGGAAGCCCTCCATCCGCACAGTTTTGTCCCGATTGCGCTTGTACTTGGTTTTGTCTTCAACCACGCGCATCTGGTACTTTGGTGTTCTCAGTTCCCGTTGCACAGCGCTGTGCTGTGTGGCTTTCGCCTTTTTTCTGGCCATCTCGGTTTCTCCTTTGTTGGCCTACATTCAATCTTCACTATTATATCACGTTCCCAAATTCCAAGAGCGTAAGCAATGACACTCACGGTGTGGCTCACATTTCTGGTCGCAGCGGCCCTGACAGCGCCAGGCGTCCTGGAAAGACCTTTTGCTCATAGGTAGTTCTGTGTAATTGTGCGGCCACCGCGATTGCCGTCAAATACTCCGACATTAACCAGGGAGCCACTAACGTGCTGATTGCTTCTCTCGCCATTCTTGCCGGTCTCGCCCTTCTGGTCTGGAGCGCGGATCGTTTTGTGGAAGGCTCGGCTGCGACGGCTGGTCATTTCGGCATGCCGCCTCTATTGATTGGTATGGTGGTAGTTGGCTTTGGTACGTCTGCACCTGAAATGGTGGTTTCAGCCTTGGCTGCAAGCCAGGGAAATCCGGGTCTGGCGTTGGGTAACGCTTATGGCTCCAATATCACCAACATCGCCCTGATACTGGGGATTACTGCATTGCTTGCGCCCATCGCCGTGCACTCTCAGGTCATGCGCAAGGAATTGCCAATTCTGGCTCTTGTTACCCTTGCGGCGGCCTGGCTGCTGTTTGATGGTGAACTCAGCCGGCTGGATGCAGCCGGCCTGCTGGTGCTGTTTGCGCTGTTGCTGGGATGGAGCATCTGGTCTGGCATGAGAAAAAACGATGATGCCTTCGCCACTGAAATGGATGCCGAGCTTGCCGCTCATCCCATGCCCATTCGCAAGGCAATTCTCTGGCTGGTGGTGGGGCTTCTCCTGCTGATTATCAGTTCCCGCATCCTGGTCTGGGGAGCCGTCGACCTGGCTACCCGCTTCGGCGTCAGTGACCTGGTCATTGGCCTGACCATTGTTGCGATCGGCACGTCGCTACCGGAACTCGCTTCCTCCATCATTGCGGCCCGCAAAGGTGAGCACGACCTGGCACTGGGTAACATTCTGGGCTCCAACCTGTTCAACACTCTGGCGGTGGTGGGCATTGCCGGTACCATTGCACCCATGGCCGTGGCGGACGAGGTATTGATGCGTGACATTCCCGTGATGGTAGGCCTCACCCTTGCCCTGTTTGTACTTGGTTACGGTTTTCGAGGCCCCGGGCGTATCAACCGGCTGGAAGGCGCCGGATTGCTGGCCGTCTTTATTGGTTACACGGTCTATCTGTTAACCACCGCCTTTTAAGACAACAACTCGGGGGTCAGCAACCATTTACTGACGCCCGGATACTGCGTCAGATCCAGCACAAACTCCTGCCCCCGTGCCGCGCACTTCAGGCGACAGTATTCCGGGGAGCCATCCGGGCGCCAGCGCTCCGGTTTTTGGTGATAGCTCAGCGGCACGCTATCGGCTCCTGGCATGAAAGCCGCCGGCAACCGCCAGTCAGTCACGTTTGCCGCTCCCGCCGCCGTCAATCGATGCTGATCCGATGGAACAGTCACCACCCCGGCGGCGGGCAAGTCCCCATTCAGACCTGGAATCTGCAGTCTGTCACCACTGACATACAGGCAGTTGTGAGCGGATCGTGTGCCGTGCAGATGCGGGTGGTAGGCCGCCCATTCCGGCATGGGCGCCGCCTCGTAAACTGGCCAGACTTGCCCCACCTGCAACCAGCCCCAAATGGCGTGAAACGGCCGGCTTTGCGGCACAAAGCGCCAGCGCCGGCGATACCGCTCCACCTGCCGGAACAAAGCAAAGAACAGAAACAGATCGCCGGGCCCCACACCGTGGTTGGCCAGATGAGCCTGGGCCGAGCCGTGCTGACCGAGTACCGGGCGCCAGCCTGGCAGCCGGGAATAGGCACCCTCGATCAGATCCGGGTCCAGGTGGGCGCCTGTTCGAGAGAAGCCAGAGCGGCCGGTTAGCTGGGATACCAGGGGGCCAATGCTTTGGCCATCGTGCTGAATCTGGCTATACCGGATAGGCGACTGACCATCCGGTATCGGAAGTGCCAGAGCACGTCCGTCCGGAAACACAGGGTTCGGGCAACCACCGGCAGAACTGTCGAAGCCTTTGCGGCTCAGGATAAGTTTCATAGCGGCACATTATTATCGAAAGCCACACCAACAAAAAGGGCCTGCCAGATGTCTCTGGCAGGCCCTTTTTTGATTACCACATTGGCAGACATTAACGGACTGCGTCGACAACCTCATCCACCTGCAGGCGAACACTCTGCAGGCCACCACCTGAGAGGTACCAAAGGCCCGGGTTCAGAACCACCACCCTGGTCGAGGCGCCGGCCTGGTTCAGAGCAGATTGCAAAGCCTGCGGCGCCAGCGGTTCACCACCAATAGCGGCACTACGATCGACCACCAGCAGGGTATCCGGCGCCATCTCAGCCAGAATGTCTGCTGTCACCGGGTAGAAGGTGCGTTCGCCTCGCGTGACCGGTTGTACAGCATCCGGAACGGTGGCGGAGGTCAGTTCCAGCAGCTCATAAACAACGGGCTCGCTGCGCAAGGACAGATTACCGTCGTTGTGGGTAACCACTGTCACGGTTCTGCCTGCAGGCACGGCAGCTTTCTGTTCAGCCACATGCTGCCAGAGTGCATCCAGTTTGATACCGGCGTCCGCCTCCAGGCCGTAGTAACCGGCCAGGCTGGTGACCCGTGCACTCACTACTTCGCGATAATCACCTTCGGGGAGGGTGACATCCCGCACCGGGGCCAGCCGGGCCACTTCCACCTGCAACTCTGCCCCTTGGCGAGCGGTCATCAGCACCAGCCCCGGGGTCAGTTGGCCTATCAGTTCCTGGTCTGGCAGTTTCAGACTACCGGCGTCAGGCAGCCTGGCCTGCATGCTCTCCAGGTAATCCGGCAGGCCCTGATGGGGCAACGCAAGAATCTGGTCATCCACACCCAACTCAAGAAGGGTGTCCAATGCGCCGTGGTCGTAGCTGATGACCGTGGGGCCATTAGCATTGCCACTTGCCGCACAACCCGCCAGAGCAAGGGCAGCAACAGTCGCAGTCAGTATCGTTACAGGGTTGGTCATGGTCGTTCCTGAAATCTATTGGCCTTGAATTCCTGCAAGGTATTCAAACCCAGGGCGTTATGGGAATGGTTATCAATTTCAGGAAAGTTACCACAGGCCCGTACTTCAAGTACCGGCATGATGCGTTCCGGTTTCCGGAACAACCGGAGGCTTAGCCAACTCCCGGAGCCATTCATCCGGCACGTTTGCTCGCAGGTGAGCCATGAACGCCCTCACCCTTCTGGGCAAATGACCGTGAGGATACAGCAGGGTGACTGGCAGCACCGGCCCTCGCCACTCAGGCAGGCACAGTCTGAATTGCCCCGGGTGAGCTTCCAGCCGGCGCTCGGCCAACCAGTGAGGAATCAACCCCAGGCCTCGGCCAGCCGCTATGGCATCGCCCTGAACACACGACTGATCAACGGTAAACGTCCGTACAGGCATGGCGAGTGGGTAGGTTCCCAGCTTGGGATGACGCAAAACCAGACCCGGCCCAGTGCCTCCAAGCAGGTCAACCCACTGGTGGCCATCAAGCTCGCCGGGAGACGCCGGCACGCCATACCGCTCGAAATAGTCCGGGCTGCCATAGATACCCTGGCTAAGGCTCCCCAAATGCTCCTGTCTCAGGGTGGTTTCTCCAACCTCTCCGAGCCATAAACAAACGCCATCTTCCAGCTCACCGGGAACCGTCTGCTGGGTACCAATAGCCACCCGCACATCGCCATGCTGTTCGAGAAACGATCGCACCACACCGGAAAACCAACCACGCACAAAAGCTTCATGGCACCGGAGCTCCAGTGTTCCGCTGACATCCTCCTTCAATTCATCCAGCGCCTCCCGGCCCTGGGACACCAATTCAAGAATCTCAACGCTGTAACGGTAGAACACGCGCCCCGCCTCGTTAGGCACAATGCGCCGGGACTGCCTCAGCAACAGTGGCTGCCCTACGGCTTGTTCCAGCTGGCGAACTTTCCGGCTGAGCGTTGATTTCGGCAGCCCCAGGTCTCTGGTACTGGCCGTCAGGCTGCCTGTTCGCACCACTGAGACAAATGCTTCCAGCTCTGAGAGATCGTACATCTTCTCGTTCCACATTCTGAAACCTACCGTCCCAATTTATCACTTTAAAAATGTAATGCGAACCATTATCATTAATTTCCAGCTTGCTTTGCAAACTATCTTTTGTCCGGAGCCGCAGCACAATGAGCCAACACCCGCCGATGAAACGCCGTCTCACAGCTGCAATCGCCATACTTGGCGCCCTGGCCCTGGGCCCGGCCAACGCAGAGTCGCGCAGCGTGGACACGGCCTATGGCGCAGTCACCATCGACGGTCAACCACAGAGAGCGGTCACACTTTACGAAGGTGCTCTGGACCCTGCCCTGGCGGTAGGCGCCAATGCAGTAGGCGCTGTGATCACCCGAGGCGGCAATGACGTGGCCGAATACATCAAGCCACGGGCCGGTGACATTGCCATCGTGGGCGCCCCGGCGGAAACCAATATTGAAGCCGTGATTGCAGCCCGGCCGGATATCATCCTGGCGCCCGCGCAAACCAACCAGCAGCAGTATCAACTGCTGTCCCGAATTGCCCCGGTGGTGGTGTCGAACGTTCCTATGTTCCAGGCAGACAGCTGGGAACAGGAAACCCGGCTATTTGGCCGGGCACTGGGGCGCGAGGAAGCCGCTGAAAACGCCATTGAAGACGTCAAAGCCCGCATTGCCGAAGTCGCCGCTCTGGTAGAAAGAACGGTGCCTGAGGATCAACGGGATGCCACGCTTGTGCGCTGGATGCCGCAAGGCCCGCTGGTGATGGCAGAGGGGCTGTTTTCCGCCACGCTGCTGCAGGCGGTCGGTTTTGAGGTTACCGATAACGGCCTGGTGAGCGACGGCCGCCCCCACAGCCAACCCCTGAGCCTGGAAAATCTGGCCCGCATGGATCAGAACTGGGTGTTCCTGGCCACCCTGAATGCCGATGGCCAGCAGGCACTGGAAGCCGCCCGCCAGACACCGGCCTTCAGCCGCCTGAAAGCCAGCGGCCAGAACCAGGTGGTCGCCGTTAACGGTCAGCTCTGGAGCAGCGCCAGCGGCCCCTTGGCCGCCAAAGCCATTCTTGACGATATTGAGGCGGCGCTGGCCAAGCTTGCACCGTGAACGCCCCGCTGACTGCCCCGGCAAACCCGCGAAACGTTGTTGCGTCTCGCTCCTTACTCCTGCCGCTGGTTGCGGCAGGGCTTTTTCTGTTGCCGGTAATCATTGGCAGCCTGATTTACGGCGCCGGCCCGGTAACCCCTCGGGAGGCTCTCGCTGCACTGGCTGGCACGGGTTCTGATGAGGCCTGGTTTGTCATCCGTGAACTGCGCCTGCCGCGAACCCTGATTGGCCTGGCCACCGGCCTGGCTCTGGGCATTGCCGGTGCCCTGCTACAAGCCATGACCCGTAACCCCCTGGCCGAACCGGGGCTGCTTGGCGTCAGCGCCGGTGCGGGATTTGCCGTGGCCGTTGCCATCCTGTTCGGCGCCAGCACGGCCACACTCACTACCCTGATTGCCCAGGTCGGTGCACTTGCAGGTTGCTCTCTGGTGATTGCCGCCACCCGTGTGCAGGGGCTGGGCAACGATCCGGTTCGGCTGGTACTGGCAGGGGCAACCCTGAGCGGCTTGTTGCTGGCACTCACCTCCATGCTGATGCTGATGGATCAACGGGCAGCAGACGAAATCCGCTTCTGGATTACCGGCAGCATTGCCGGCAAATCCCTGGCAACCTTTCAGGCCACCCTGCCCTCTCTGATCATTGCACTGGCGCTGGTCGTCGTGGTGGCCAGACCGCTGGCTGCCATGGCACTGGGTGAACGTGCAGCCGTGGGGCTTGGCCACCATCCCGGCCGCATCCGTTTTTTGATCACCGTTACCGTTGCCCTGCTGGTCGGCGCTGCCACGGCTCTGGCCGGGCCGCTGATCTTTGTCGGCCTGGTGGTGCCGTTTATCGCCCGCGCCTTTTCCGGGCCCGACATCCGAAAAACCCTATGGCTGTGCCTGCCCATCGGCCCCGCTGTGGTGCTGGCAGCCGATGTGGTTTCCCGTTTGATGGCGGCACCGGCGGAAATGCCTCTGGGTGTGGTTACCGCCCTGATCGGCGCCCCGGTGCTGCTGGCGATTGTTCGCGCCGGCCGGATGCCTTCACTGTGATGCACAGAAACGCGCTCACCATGCCCGACTCCCGCACGTTGGTTGCCAACGCCGTTCTTCTGTTGCTGGTCGCCGCGGCCGTGATTATTTCGCTGTCCATGGGTACGGTGCAGATTGCGCCGGCTGAAGTCATCCGCGCTCTGATCGGCACCACCGAAGATCCTATGGCGGCCTTTGTGATTAACGAACTGAGGTTGAGCCGAGTTGTGGCGGGCATGCTCAGTGGCGCAGCACTGGCCCTGGCTGGCTGCCTGATGCAAACCCTGGCTCGCAACCGGTTGGCCACGCCCGGCATCATTGGTATCGACAATGCAGCCACCGCCTTTGCTGTGGCATCCGTGGTGGGTACCGGCATAGCGATCGCGCCTTCTGCCATGGCATTGGCTGGCGCCGCCACTGCCACCGCCCTGGCTTTTGGCCTGGCCGGGGCCAATGGCACCCGAGGCTATCGCTTTATTGTCGCCGGCCTCGGCATCGGCGCCATTGCCGGCGCCGTCACCCAGGTCATGCTCAGCCAGGTAGCCATAGACGACGCCAATGCCGCGTACCCCTGGACGGTGGGCAGCCTGAATGCCCGCTCCGGTGCCAGTGTTCAGGTTCTGGCCCTGGGGCTGGCCGCCAGTTGCCTGGTAATGGTGGCCATTGTCCGTGCACTGAACACCCTTCAGTTCTCAGACCCCGTCGCCATTGCTCTGGGCACTCGCCTGCGCCGCACCCGAGTAGTTGGCCTGGGCCTGTCGGTCTTGCTGACCGGGCTGGCCGTGTCGGTGTGCGGCCCGGTTGGCCTGGTGGCACTGTTAGCACCGGAACTGGCCCGCACCGTTTGCCGGCCAGGCAGGATTCCACTGACGGCTGCCGCCCTGGCCGGAGCCGCTTTTATGGTGATCGCCGACTTGCTTGGCCGAACCCTGTTCTCGCCCCTGGAGATTCCGGTGGGCATTATTACCGCCATTGTCGGCAGCCCTTACCTTCTCTGGATTCTACTGAGACCTTCAACACGGAGCCTGACATGAGCCATTCCAATACGGCCACTCTGGCCGCCGACCGGATAACCCTGGCGCACCGGCGTTTTACCGTGGCAGAGAATCTGAGCCTGACGCTGCCATCCGCCAGAGTCACTGCCATTGTCGGCCCGAATGGCTGCGGCAAATCCACCCTGCTGAACGGCCTGGCCCGAATCCATGCCCCGGCAGCCGGCGCGGTACTGCTGGATGGCAAGGACATTCACCGGCTCCCCTCGAAAGACGTTGCCCGCAAACTGGCCCTGCTGCCCCAGGAAAATACCGCGCCAGAAGGCCTGACCGTCGGAGATCTGGTGCGCTTTGGCCGCCAGCCCCACCAGGGTTGGATGAAGCAGTGGTCACAGGAAGATCAGCAAGCCTTTGACCGGGCGGTGCAGGCGGCTGACGTAAAGGGCCTGGTCAACCGGGCGCTGGATACCCTCTCTGGAGGCCAACGCCAACGAGCCTGGATTGCCATGGCGGTGGCCCAGCAAACGCCACTTCTGCTGCTGGACGAACCCACCTCTGCACTGGATCTGGGGCACCAGATTGAAGTGTTCGAGCTTATCCGGAACCTGAGGGAGCAGGGTAAAACCATCGCCATGGTGGTCCATGACCTGGCCAGTGCCTGTCGTTATGCCGACCACATGGTCGCCATGAAAGACGGCAAGATTATCGAGGAGGGCAGCCCGGCAGAGATTGTCTCGCCGGAGCTGGTTCAGGAACTCTAAGGTGTAAGCTGCGAGCTGCTGCACGATCCGGCCACAGGCAGCCCGCTGCTGGTCAATGTCCGGCGCAACAACCGCCAGCTCGCCTGATGCTCAGGCCGCTTGTTCTGCGGCCTTTTCCCGGGCTACGGCTGCCGGCGCTCCTAATGACAACAAAACCGCACCCACCGAACAGGCCAGCATACTCAGGGTAATAGGCAGCAGAGCCTCGCCACCATAGGCCGACGACAAGGCACTGATCGCACCGGCCAAAGTGAACTGGGACGCCCCCAGCATGGCCGCGGCCGTACCCCCCATGTGGGGAAAGAATTCAAGGGCGTTGGCCATATTGTTCGGCACAATCCCACCCTGGCAACCTACCGCCGCGATAATAAATCCGGCTACCGCCCACAAGGGCCCATCCAGCAACACCACTGATACCAGACCCACTAGCATCACGAACTGGATGATGACCTGCACCCTTAACAGCACCACGGAAGAAAAGGTGCGCAGCAGAGGCCGGTTAATCAGGTTGAGCGCTGCCATCACTCCGATATTGGCGGCAAACAGAACGGAGAACGTGCTGTTCGACAGCCCGAACCACTCCTGATAGATAAACGAAGAATGGGTGATAAACAGCATCATGCTGCTGAAACACATCACCTGGATGCCGACAAAACGCATGGTCGTGCGATGCTTGAGCACCAGCACATAGTTGGTCACCAGGGTTTTGACCGGCGTGGTTGCCCGTGGCCGGGGTTTGAGCCGAGGAAACAAAGCCAGTTGCAGGACCACGGCCAGGAAGAACGCGTAGGCCGCCAGAAATACGTAGATCCAGTGCCAGTCACCCAGCGCAAGCATCAGGGCGCCAAGAGACGGAGCCGCCGCAGGGGCAATAAACATGATCAGCCCGATCAATCCGAACAGTCTGGCTGCTTCTTGGCCACCCACCTGGTCCCTCACGATAGCGGGCACCGACACCGCACAGAATGCGCCGCCAATACCCTGGACCACCCGCCAGGCAATCATGCTGGACAGGTTATCCGCCAGCGCTATCATCAGGCTGGCCAGAGCAAACACCGCCAGTCCGATAAACAGGATGTTGCGGCGGCCATAACGGTCAGACAACGGCCCGCCCACCAGTTGGGCCATGCCCAGAGTTGCCACATAGGCGCTCAGCGTTAGGCCTACATCGGCATGGGGAATGGCAAAATCCCGGGCAATGGCCGGGAACGCGGGCAGGTAGGCATCCAGGGCCAGGGGCCCAAGTGCGACAGTCATACCAAGCAGAAGTGCAAGCTGAAAATGCGACAAGATCTACCTCCAGAGACAAGGTAGATAGCTAACAATATTTATGGCCGCCTGGCAATCAGCGCTTTCCGAAAGCCGCTTAATTCAGCACACACTCATGGCTATAGGTCTGGCTCAGTTCCCGGCGCCGCTGCCGCAGACTGTTGCCCCGATCGTTGCCGTAACCGGCGCGAAGTCTCGCCTGTAAACGGTCCAGTTGCTTGCGGTACTGCTCGCACTGCCGAGTACGGGCTTCCTCCGCCTGCTGAGATTTGGCGTAACGATTCTTGCTGTTAGGCGAGAGTAGCTGGTCCAGCTCTTTGCGGTTCCGGGTTACCCGGTCAGACTGCCGGATATTCTCTGCCATCGGCATGGTGGTAGTCGGCCGCACCTGCACCCGATGGTGCTCGTCCAGCATCGGCGGCGTATCGGAAAAGTGAATGGAGCCGTTGGCATCGGTCCAGCGATAGATTTCCGCCTGAGCCGGCAGCGAGAGGAAAAGACATAGGCAAAACGGCAGGGCCTTGATCCTTGGCATAGGTTCACATCCTGTGAAGTTGTTGGTGCTCGAGTGTGCCGGTGCCAGGCAGAAACCTGACACCGGGTCAGACTATAACCGATGACGAACGGTTTTGCAGGAACCGTGTCACCGGTCCAGCAGCTCGATCCAATGCTGAACGGGCACGTCTGAGCGGGACTCCAGATGCAGCTGGCAACCGATATTGGCGGTTACAATTCGTACTGGATCATCAATGGTCAACGCTTCCAGCTTGTTACTCAGCAGTTTCTGGCTCATCTCCGGCTGGGTGATCGAATAGGTTCCCGCCGAACCACAGCACAGGTGCTTGTCTTTCGTGGCGGCCAGGTCAATGCCGGCACGGGTCAGCACCTGCTCCACCACGCCGTTCTGCTTCATGGCGTGCTGCAGGGTACACGGGCAATGGAAGGCCACTTTTCCCGCCTGGGTACTGGCTTTCAGGGGCTCCAGATCCTCCTTCAGCATAAAGGCGCCCAGATCGGTGCACAGTTCGCTCACTTTCCGGGCCTTGTTGGCGTAGACCGGGTCGTCCCTGAGCAGATGGCCGTAATCCTGTACCATGGCTCCGCAGCCGGACGCTGTCATCACGATGGCTTCCGCCCCCGCCTCGATGGCCGGCCACCAGGCATCGATGTTTCGGCGCATCTGCTCCAGGCCGCGCTCGTGCTCAGACAGGTGGTAATTCACCGCGCCACAACAGCCAGCCTGGGGCGCTTCCACCAGGGTAATGCCGAGTTTATCCAGTACCCGGGCTGTCGCCGCATTGGTGTTGGGGGCCGCCGAGGGCTGCACGCATCCGGCAAGCCCCAGCACAATGCGGTTGTGGCTTGAAGCTGGCCAGGGGCTGGCCTGCCGGCGCGGCGGCACCTTGGTGCGGAGCTTTTCCGGCAGCATCGGCCGGAATGCCTGCCCGGCCCTCAGCAGCAAGCCGAACAACCGGCGATGGGGTAACACCCGGGTGAGCGCCCAGCGCAGCCATTTTTCTTTCGGCTTGCGGGGCAGCTCCTCTTCCAGCAAGCCACGGCTGATATCCACCAGACGACCATACTGGACACCTGAGGGGCACGTCGTCTCGCAGCTGCGGCAAGTCAGGCAGCGGTCCAGGTGCTCCCGGGTCTTCTCTGTCACTTCCCCGCCTTCCAGAAACATCTTCATCAGATAGATCCGGCCACGGGGGCCGTCTCGCTCGTCGTTCAGTTCCTGATAGGTGGGGCAGGTTGCGGTGCAAAAACCGCAGTGCACACAGGCCCGGAGGATCTCTTCCGCCTCCTGGCCTTCGGATGTATTGGCAAATTGCTGAACCAGATTCGTTTGCATGATTACAACCAACTATAAAGGCGGCCGGGATTAAACAGGCCGTCGGGGTCAAACGAGTTTTTTACGCGGCGCTGGATGGTTTTCAGCGCTTCTGGTGGCGATTGCATCACCTCACCCTGGCGGTCGCCGCCGCGGAACAGGCTGACCTGGCCACCCGCTGACCGCGCCAGCTTTTCCATGTCGGCAAGCGAGGCGTCACCCCGATACCAGCGCTGGCCACCCACCCAATCCATCAGCCAGGGGCCGGGCAGATCAGCGGCGGGCGCAGTTGATCCCACTGAAAAACGCCAGAGGGGTGCCTCGGCATCGGAGAAGAACCCATGCTGCATATCCCGGATCTGCTGCCAGAAGCGGTCACCGTCGTCCAATACATCGCCAGACCATTTGTCGGCGGTGGCCTCAACAGCCGAACGTGCGCCAGACAAACGCAGGTACACCTTGCCATCCACCCAGCAGGCGCCGGTGATGGGCTTAGGCTCGCCGGCCCGGCGGTTCATGTAGTCGATCACCTCATCCATGGCCATATCCTGAACCAGGGTGACGGACGCCGCCGGTTTCGGCATCACTTTCAGGCTGATCTCGGTGATTAAGCCCAGGGTGCCCATTGCGCCAGCCTGCAACCGGGACACATCATAACCGGCCACGTTCTTCATCACCTGGCCACCAAAACGGAGGTGTTCACCCTTGCCGTTCAGCAGCCGAATGCCCAGCACCTGATCCCTCACCGATCCTGTCCAGGGGCGGGCGGGGCCAGACAGGTTACAGGCAAGCGTGCCGCCAATGGTGGATGACTCAGTGAAACGAGGCGGTTCAAAGTGCAGACATTGGCCTTCTGCCGCCAGCGCTTCTTCAATATCTTTAAGGGGTGTGCCGGCCCGCACCGTCAGCACCAGCTCAACCGGGTGATACTCCACAATGCCCGTGTGGCCGGCCAGGCTCAGGGTGTCGGCGTCTGCGCTTGGCTCACGGCCCATGAACGCCTTGCTGCCACCGCCAACAATATTCAGCTTGTTTCCGTTCTGCCGGGCCTGAAGCACCTGCTCCTGCAGTTGTTGAATCTGATCAGCCATGGCTGGCACCCGCCTGTTCGTGGTTGTGTTGCTTATGTTCGATAGAGCGATATTCCTGACAGAACCGCAGCGTCGGCACGCCCTTGCCGGGATTCAGGATGCCGGTGGGGTCGAAGGCGGCCTTTACATCGTGGAACTGCTGCAATTCTTCGTCGTTGAACTGCACGGCCATCTGGCGGATTTTCTCCACACCCACGCCATGTTCGCCGGTTATGCAGCCGCCCACTTCCACACACAGAGACAGGATGGCGCTGCCGAAAGCCTCGGCACTCTCGAACTCACCGGGCACATTGGCATCAAACAGAATCAACGGGTGCAAGTTGCCGTCGCCGGCGTGGAACACATTGGCCACCCGCAGGCCAAACCGCTCGGACATGCTCTCCATTTCCAGAAGCACCTTGGCCAGGTGTCGGCGCGGAATGGTGCCGTCCATACAGTAATAGTCAGGCGAGATTCGACCAACCGCCGGAAACGCCGATTTACGGCCTTTCCACAACAGCGCACGCTCCGCCTCGCTGGAGGACGTGCGGATGGAGGTAGCGCCCAGTTTCCGGAACACCGCTTCTGCCTCGGCAATGTGTTCGTGCACTTCTTCTTCGGTGCCATCCACCTCGCACAGCAGCAAGGCCTTGGCGTCTCTCGGGTAGCCCGCCTGGCAAAAATCATCAGCAGCAATAATGGCGTGGCCATCCATCATTTCCAGACCACCGGGAATGATGCCATGGGCGATGACACCACCGACCGCATCGCCAGCTTTCTCAACACTGTCGAAACCGGCCATGATCACCTGCGCCACTTCCGGCTTGGGTAACAGTTTGACCTTCACCTCCGTGACCACACCCAGAAGCCCTTCGGAGCCGGTCAGCAGTGCCAGCAAGTCCATACCACAGCTGTCGAGCCCGTCGCTGCCCACTGTTACCCGGTCACCTTCGGCCGTGACGATTTCGACACTCAGCAGGTTATGGACGGTCAGCCCGTACTTCAGGCAGTGCACGCCGCCAGAGTTCTCCGCCACATTACCGCCAATGGTGCAGGCAATCTGGGATGACGGGTCCGGCCCGTAATACAGGCCGAACTGGGCGGCCTCTTCGCTGATGGCCAGGTTCCGCACGCCCGGTTGCAGCCGGGCCGTCCGGGCCAGCGGGTCAACTTCCAGAATACGGTTAAACTTGGCCAGAGACAGCACCACGCCCTCTTTGTGGGGCATGGCTCCTGCGCACAAACCTGTACCGGCGCCGCGGGCCACCACGGGCACGCCCTGTTCGTGGCAGATTCGCATGACCCGCTGCACCTGCTGTACGGTCTCTGGCAGCACCACCAGCATGGGCATTTCCCGGTACATGGCCAGGCCATCGCACTCATAGGGTTTGAGGGTTTCGTCATCGGTAATGACAAACTCCGGGTCGATAAAGGCCCGGAACTGTTCAGCCAATTCCGTTTTAGTTAACCCCGATTTGGTGGCATGTGATGTGGTTGTCATAACTTTCTCTGATTGTTATTGGCGCTGTTGTTCAAAGTAGTCGATACCCGCCTGGGCACAATCCATGTCCTGTTGCGGGGTGCCTGAACTCAGACCAATCCCGCCAACCACCTCGCCATTCACCAGCACTGGCAAGCCCCCGCCCACCGTGCTTAAACGGCCACCCACTTCGGTATGAATACCGAAAGCCAGATTGCCCGGCACGTTGGCCGCGTTGTATTCGTGGGTGGCTTTGCGGGCGGCGGCGGCCGTAAAGGCTTTGTCCTGGGCGATAATGACACTGGTGGTTTTGCCACCGTCCATGCGTTCAAACGCCACCAGGTTGCCGGATTCGTCCACCACCGCTATACACATGGGAACACCGATGTCGCGGGCCTTTTCGCTAGCGCCTTTGATCAGGAGCCGGGCATCTTCAAGATCCAGGCGATGGATGGTTAACATGGCTTCAACCTCGCTGACGTACAATTTCAGAATCTACAAACCTCAGAATACTCGCCATCAGCGCAGAGATCGTCTATCGTTTTAGCAACTGGTCCTACCAGTTTGTTAAATCCCGAAACATGGAATAATTCGTAACCTCCCGCCATTCATGAAGTTTGGCGGCACAGGCAGCCTCAGCAAAAACGGATCCGTACAACCCGAAACTGGTCAGACCAGCAATAAGATCATGGGCATATCCAAAGAAATTTCCTACAAGCTTGAGCACCTGATTCTGGAAGGCGGCCTGGCGCCAGGGCAGAAGATCCCGTCGGAACGGCAGCTCTCAACCAAACTTGGGGTATCCCGATCGGTGGTGCGCGAGGCACTGCATGAGCTGCAGGCCCGGGGCGTCATTGAAACCCGCCACGGAAAGGGCTCGTTTGTTGCCAGCATCGTGCCGGAGTCCGGCGCACAGGGCGCTAACAGCCCGTTGATGTACCTCTATCAGGGCCATACCCGCACCCTCTATGACCTGCTGGAAGTGCGGGAGCAACTGGAAGGCCAGGCAGCTTTTCTGGCGGCACAGCGGGCCACCAATCTGGACCGGCACCGGCTTACCCGGGCGTTCCGCGCGCTGGAAAGCACAGACCCGCTGAGCAACGCCCGACCGGACCACGGCTTTCACCATGCCATTGTGGAGGCCTCCCACAACCCGATCCTGGTGCACATCCTGAGCGGCTTGAAAAACATGATGCTGCTGACCGTTCAGGCCTCGGTTTCTAACCTGAACCCGAAAGAAGACATGCGCCGGAAAATCATGGGCCAGCACCGGCAGCTCTACGAGGCCATCATGGCCGGTAAACCTGACCAGGCACGCAAGGTAGCCACCGCCCACGTTCGTTTTGTGCGGCAAACCATGAAAGAAATGGAGAAAGAAGGCGATGAATTGCTGCGCATCCCCGCCCCGGAAGATCTCGCCGATCTGCTGAACGATTCAGGCTCACCGTGAGGTGTAAAATTGTTTGCATTGATCATTGATTAGGCCAGAATGACCAACAGGCAAGTGCTTCGATTTTCACCAAAATCCAACAAAGCGGTATTGATTTCCACGGCAACAGTCCGTAAAACATGCGCCTTTGTATGACAGCCCCAGGAGTCACCCCATGGCGGAATCAGCGCCTCTGATTTGCAGGGACATCCACAAGACCTTTGACAAACTCGAAGTCCTCAAGGGCATTTCTCTGGAAACCCGCAAAGGCGACGTGGTCTCGCTGATCGGCAGTTCAGGCTCTGGCAAGAGTACCTTCCTGCGTTGCATCAACCTGCTCGAAACCCCGACATCCGGCGACATTATCGTGCACGGTGACCCAATCCGGTTCAAAAACAACCGCAAGGGCGAGCGAATTCCGGCAGACAATCGCCAGGTGGAGCTGATCCGCGCGCGGCTGTCCATGGTTTTCCAAAGCTTCAACCTGTGGTCCCACATGACTGTGCTGGAGAACATCATTGAAGCACCGGTAAATGTACTCAAGATCCCCAAGAAAGAAGCCATTGAGCGGGCCGAGGCCTACCTTAACAAGGTGGGCATCTACGAACGCAAAGATTACTACCCGGCCCAGATGTCCGGCGGCCAGCAGCAGCGCGCAGCCATCGCCCGTGCCTTGGCCATGGAACCGGAAGTGATGCTGTTTGATGAACCCACCTCGGCGCTGGACCCGGAGCTGGTGGGTGAGGTTTTGAAGGTTATGCAGAGTCTGGCCGAGGAAGGCCGCACCATGATTGTGGTCACCCACGAGATGGCGTTTGCAAGGGATGTGTCAACTCAGGTCCTGTTCTTGCATCAGGGCGTGATTGAGGAGCAGGGTTCGCCGGACAAGGTCTTTGACCATCCGGAATCCGAACGCATGAAGCAATTTCTTGCTCCCAAGTTCTGAACTCCGGTGCTATCTTGAAACCGGAGACGGAATAGAAACTTCCATAAAGAATAAAGCCCTAACGGCAACTTACTGGAGAAGTGACACATGAAAAAACTGATTGTTGCAGCAAGCTGTGCCCTGGCCATGATCGCCGGCACCGCTCAGGCTCAGGACCGGAACCTGCGCATCGCATTCGATATCCCCTACGAGCCGTTCGAATACCGAGACGAGAACGGCGAGCTGACCGGTTTCGAAGTGGAACTGGCTACCGCCATGTGTGAAGAACTGAACGCCAACTGTGAGTTCGTCATCCAGGCGTGGGACGGCATGATCCCGGGCCTGCTTGCCCGTAAGTTCGATCTGATCATGTCATCCATGTCAATCACCCCTGAGCGCGCCGAGCGTGTACTGTTCTCCGAGCCGTACTACATCACTCCAGGCGGCTGGTTCGGCCCTGACTCCTTCAACACCGACGTAACCGACATGGACGCCATGAAGGGCAAAACCGTGGGCGTTCAGCGCGGTACCACCATGGACACCTACGTAACCGAAAACATGGGCGGTGTGGTTTCCATCAAGCGTTACACCACCGCTGAAGACATGGTTCTGGACCTTGAAGGCCAACGACTGGACGCCGTCTTTGTGGACTACCCGGTGGGCGAGCAAACCATCCTTAACCGCGAAGGTTACAAGGAAGTCGGCGAGTCAGTAAAACTCGGTGACGGTGTGGGCGTTGCCATGCGCAAGCGTGACACCCAGCTGGCCGAAGATATCAATGCCGCGCTCAAGAAGCTGAAAGAAGATGGTACTTATGATGCCATCATGGAGAAGTACTTCAGCTACGACATCAAGATTTAAAAAGACCCCGGGAGCAGCCTGTTGGCTGCTCCCCGCTTTCCGGAACTTCCCATGCTTGATCTGAAAGGCTACGGCCCGGCCCTCGCAGAGGGGGCGGTGGTCACCATTGAGCTGGCCTTCCTCTCGCTCGCTCTCGCAGTCACCCTGGGGTTGCTTGGCGCCTCGGCCAAACTCTCTGGCAACCGGGTACTGACCGGCGTGGCAACCGCTTACACCACCCTGATTCGCGGCGTGCCCGATCTGGTGATGATGCTGTTGTTCTACTATGGCGGCCAGGTGGCGGTGAACGCGCTATCCGATTATTTATGGGAAACCCGGCAAATCGACTTTTTCTTCCAGTTCGATCCGTTCATCTCTGGCGTGGTGACCATCGGGCTGATCTTTGGCGCCTATATGACGGAAACCTTCCGGGGCGCTTTTCTGGCGGTAGACACCGGCCAGATCGAGGCCGCCAAGGCCTACGGCTTTTCTCGCTGGCACACCTTCCGCCGGGTGATGATTCCGCAGATGCTGCGCCATGCCCTGCCTGGAATCGGCAATAACTGGCAGGTGCTGTTGAAGACCACCGCTCTGGTGTCGATCATCGGCCTGACCGATATGGTGCGGGTGGCGGAAGAAGCCGCCAAGGCTGAGCGCATGCCCTTCCACTTCTTTATTCCGGTGGCGGCGGTTTATCTGGCACTGACGGCAGGCTCTGAGTTGTTCATCAAATGGCTCGACAAGCGGGCCAATGTCGGCGTGGTTCGGGGGAATTGAGGATGCCTGATTTCATTGCCGAATGGTTGAACACGAACGATATCTTCAATGCCATGACCATGATGGAATACTGGGATGGCATGGTGACCACTGTGCAGCTGGTGTTTCTGTCGCTGGTGATTGGCCTGGTGGTTGCAGTTCCCCTGGCGATTCTGCGTACGGTGCGCAATCCGTTTGTGTCTGGCCCAATCTGGCTGTACACCTATTTGTTCCGGGGCACGCCGCTGCTGATTCAGCTATACATTATCTAT
The DNA here is from genome assembly GCF_048595985.1 of Marinobacter sp. GH_1. Lineage (NCBI taxonomy): Bacteria > Pseudomonadati > Pseudomonadota > Gammaproteobacteria > Pseudomonadales > Marinobacteraceae > Marinobacter > Marinobacter sp. GH_1. Next base: position 3,560,079 of record NZ_CP184460.1, read on the forward strand.
TACGGTGTGGCGCAGATTCCGGGCATTCACGAGACCTTCTGGTGGACGATTTTCCGGGAGCCTTTCTACCCTGCCCTGCTGGCGTTTACGCTGAATACGGCGGCCTATACCACGGAGATTATCCGGGGGGCGATTGTTGCTACGCCCAATGGTGAGATTGAGGCGGCGAAGGCGTATGGCATGAACTGGCTGTTGCGGATGCGGCGGATTATTCTGCCCAATGCGGCGCGGCGGGCGGTGCAGGCTTACTCGAATGAGGTGATTTTTATGCTTCATGCGAGTGCGATTGCCAGTGTGGTGACGATTGTGGATCTTACGGGGGCGGCGCGGAATATTTATTCGCGGTTTTATGCTCCTTTTGAGGCGTTTATTTTTGTGGCGCTTTGCTACATGGCTTTGACGTTTATGCTGGTGTTCGTTTTCCGCAAACTTGAGAACTATTTGTTGCGGCATCAGCGGCCGGCTAACTCCTGAGTTCTGGCTTTTGGTGCAGGCCCCGCTAGCGGCGTTTATATTGAATTTTGGTGGATGGTCAGCCGGCGGGGCAGGCTTTCCGGGAAACGCTACAAGCACATCCCTGTGCGCTTCGTTCCGGCCATCCATGGCCTCCAAGATTCCCGGAAAGCCTGCCCCGCCGTCTGACCCCAAACTCATTACGGGGATTCGAGTCTTACCCTTCTTTGCGGGGAGTCTATGAACGTTTCCAACTCACTCTTTGACTTCCACCCCGACTGGCTGGCCCATACCCTCGCCAGCGCCTCTTCCGATTTACCCGAAACCAAACACCAACTCCCGGACGGCACGCAGGTTTCCCGCAAGGCCAATGGCGTGCTGTGGCTGACACCGCCAAAGGGGCGGGAAAACCCGAACAAAGAGGCGTTGATTATCTCTGCCGGGGTGCACGGTAACGAGACGGCGCCTATTGAGGTGTTGAACGGGTTGGTGTCGGAGTTGTTGGCCGGGCAGTGGACACTGGCTTGCCCTGCGTTGCTGATGCTGGGGAACCCGGCGGCGATGGTGGTCGGAGAGCGGTTTGTGGATGTGAACATGAACCGGCTGTTTAACGGGGCCCACAGCAGGCCGGAGTACAAAGGCCTGCCGGAGGCGGCTCGGGCTCGGTTTCTGGAGGAGATGTGTCGGCAGTTTGCGATGGCGCATCAGGGGCTGGCGTTGAGTCATTATGATTTGCACACGGCGATCCGGCCGTCGAAGCGGGAGCGGTTTGCGCTGTATCCGTTTGTGGAAGGTCGGTCGGTTCCGGCGGCGCAGTGTGAGTTTCTGCTGGAGGCGGAGGTGGAGACGCTGTTGCTGCAGCATCGGGAGTCGACGGTGTTTTCGTCGTTCACAGCAACGCTGCTGGAGGCGGAGAGTTTTACCGTTGAGCTGGGCAAGGTGGAGCCGTTTGGCAAGAATGATTTGCGGCGGTTCAGGGGGATTGATCGGGCGCTTCGGCGGCGGTTTCGTGGCCAGCCGGCGCCTGCGGTTCAGGCGCCGTTCGATCATCTGACGGTGTTTGAGGTGGTGCACGAGATCCTGAATACCGGGCCGGCGTTCCGGTTTCATGTACCGGATGATGTGGCGAATTTTACCGAATACCAGCCTGGTACGGTGATCTGGGAAGACGACGAAACCTGTTATCAGGTGGGCACGGCGCCGGAAGCCATTGTGTTTCCGAATCCGGCGGTGCCGGTTGGCCAGCGGGTGGGTTTGATGATTCGGGCTAAGGGTAGTTTCGGGGCCAGGTAGTTCGCTACCCGGCCCCGGCCAGGCCTAGGCCGGGGCGTTTTCCGGTTCGGCCACTGGCAGTTTGATCAGCTTGGTGCACACAGACGGTATCACCAGCAGGGTCAGTACCGTTGACGCCAGCAGGCCGGAGATAATGGCCCAGGCCATGGGTGGCCACAGGGTGGAGCTGGAGAATGCCAGGGGCAGCAATCCGGCAACCGTGGTGGCCGTGGTTAACAGGATCGGCCGGGTTCGGCGCTCCACGGCGGTACGAACCGCATCGCGGATGGCCCTGCCCCGCTCCAGTTCCCGGTCCATCACATCCAGCAGCACGATGGCGTTGTTCACCACAATCCCTACCAGTGCTATCACGCCCAGCAGCGACTGGAACCCGAACGGCGAGCCGGACAACACAAGCCCGGGGAATATGCCCACGGTCGCCAGCGGCACGGTCAGCAGAATCACCCCCACCCGTCGGAACGAGTTGAACTGCAGCAGCAGGAAGAACAACAGCAACAACATGCCGATGGGCGCGGCTTTCAACAGTGCTGTGTTGGCGTCGTTGGAGCCTTCGGCATCGCCCCCCATTTCCAGCCGCGTGCCGGCGGGCAACGGCTGATTCTCAAGAGCTGCATTCAAGCCATCCAGGGCCTGGCTGAAGCTGTAGCCGTCTTCCAGGTTAGCAGTCACAGTGTTCACCCGAACGCCGTTGCGCAGGTATCTCGCAGCCGGCTCCCAGGTGGTTTCCACGGTGGCGACAGCGGATAACGGCACAGCATCGCCCCGGTTGTTGTATATGTTGACGGACAGCAGCCGCGACAGCGACAGGGAGGTCCCCTCGCGGGAACGCAGGACCATGGGAATCGGGTCGTCTTCCTGGCGATAGCGCTCGGCCACCGCACCGAAACTCTGGCCGTAGAGGCTCTGGGCGACATCCGCCCGGCTCAGGCCATAACGGGCGGCAGTGGCGTCGTCCACGTTAATGGCAATGCTGGGCACACCGATATCCAGGTCGTTACGCACGTCCACAGTGCCGTCAATACGCCTCAACGCGGAGAACACCTGCTCCGTCGCCCGGGTGCGGGTGGCGTCGTCGGCATGGTATACCCGGACTTCCACCGGTGCTGTCCGGGGTGGCCCCTGGCCCAGAATGCCGGCCGAGATGTCCACTTCCGGCATGGTTGTCGCCGCTTCATCTCGCACCCAGTGAATAAGCCCGGTGGTGTCGGCCAGTGTCGGCGTGCGGATAACCAGCCTGGCCCGGTTGGGCGACTGGGGCGAGCGCTGAAGGTTGTAATAGAACGCCGGGCCTGTGAAGCCAACGAACCGGTGCACCTCCAGTGCTTCCGGCTGGGTGCGGATGGCCCGTTCCAGGCGCTCGGCAATTTCCGCCGTGCGGGCCTGGTCGGTGCCCTCCGGCATGTACAGCTCAACAATCACCCGGGGCCGGTCCGCATTGGGGAAGAACTGTTGCGCCATGAACGGGGTCATGGAAAGACTGATGGTCACCAGCCCTGCGCCGAGGATAATCAGGCGACCGGGATACCGGAACACCAGCCCACCCAAAAAGCGGGCGAGCCCGATCAGTCGATCACCCTGCACGTTTTTGCGGGGCTTGAGGAAACGGGCCGCCAGCAGGGGCACCGCTGAAATGGCCAAAAGGTAACTGACCGACAGGGTGAGCATGATCATCACCGGCACACCCCGGGTGAAATCCGCCGCACCGCCCTTGGCCATCAGCAGGGGTGCAAAGGCTGCCAGTGTGGTACCAGTGGACGCACCGAGCGGGCCGGCCAGCTCGCCAACCGCTTGTTTCAGGGCATCAAGGCGACGCATGCCCTCGTCCAGGTGGCCCTGAATGTTCTCAACAATGACAATCGCGTTGTCGATCAGGATGCCCAGGGAAATCACCATGCCGATCACGGCAATCTGGTGCAGCACTCCGCCGCCCAGGTCGTACAGGCCCACGCTGATCAGCGCCACCATCGGCAGTATCGAGGCCACCAGCAGGCCCATGCGAATGCCCATACCGGTGAACACCACGGCAACGATAATCAAAACCGACAACACCAGGCTCCAGGCCAGGTTCACCAGGCGTTCGGCAACCTTGTCTGGCTGGAAGAACATCTCCCGGATTTCATAGGGTTCGAAATCGCCCCGAACCTGCTCTACCCTCTCGCGGATACGCTCGCCAAAGCGAATCGCGTCGGTACTGCCCTCTTCCATGATGATGGACAACAGCACCACTCGCTCACCATCAAACCAGGTTTCCGGTTGACGGGGCTCCGCCGGGCCTCGCCACACTTCGGCAGCCGCGGCCAGAGGCACCTGGGAGCCGTCCGGCAGTTCGATGGGGGTAGCGCGAATATCATCTATGTCAGCGAATTCGGTGTTGGGCAACACAGACAGCCGCTTGCCATCCACCACCACAAAGCCGCCGGGAATGGTCTGGTTGCGCTGGGCCAGGGTGTCCAGCACCCGTTTCGGGGAAATGCCCAGGCGGAACAGCGCGGCGTCGTCCAGGGCCAGGGTGATCTGTTCGTCGGCATCCCCCTCAAGCTCGATGCGGGAAATGCCGGGAATATCCGACAGGTTCTGTTTCAGGCGTTCGGCCACTTTCGAAAGTTCGGTTACCGAGGGCGAGCCACCCACGGCAATCACCACGGCGGGAATATCAATCAGCCGATCATCCAAGGTCATCTGGCCAACATCGTCCGGAAAGTCCTGCCGGGCCCGCTCCATGGCCTGGCGTACCCGATCCCAGGCGGGGTCGGTATCGTAGATATGGTCCCGGAGTTTGAGGCGGGAAAGCGCCACGCCGGTGCGAGCGGTACCGAAGCTGAAATCCAGCTCTTCCACCTGGCGCAGTTCATCGGTCAATGGCCGCAATACCAGGCGCTCAACCGCCTCGGCACTGGCACCGGGGTAGCTGACCGTAATCATGCCGGCACGATAGGGAAACGAGGGGTCTTCCTGCCGGGGCATGGTGCTGTAGGCCGCGATGCCCAGCAGGCACAGCATCGTCACCACCATGCCCAGCAGGCGTTGATAGTTCAGCAGTTGGCGGGCCATCAGCGGATCTCCACCCGGTCACCGTCTACCAGGCGGGTGGTGCCGGCGTAAACTACCTGGTCACCCGCCTGCAATTCGCCCGGGTGCACCATCACCCGCTCACCAATCACTCGGTCGATTTTAACCGGCACCTGCCGCGCAGTGGCGTCATCCACCCGGAACACGCTGGTGCCCGAGTCGTTTCTCACCACGGCCAGCAAAGGCACGGTCATGGCAGAGGCCCGCACCGGTGTGATACCCACCTCGACCGGTTCACCAGAACCCAGGGACTGGGGCGGCAGGCTCACCAAAACCGGGTGCAGCTCACCCCGGATGGAACTGCCCTGGGCGATCTCAATCACGGTGCCGGTTTCCGCGTCCCGGTTGCGATCCTGCACGGACCAGACCGGCAACTCCTGCCCCACGCGTACGTGGCTGAGCAAATGAGCAGGCACACGCACCTCCACTTCCCGCCCCAGCGGTGACGACAATCGAATCACCGGCTGGCCGGCAGATACAAATTCATCACGCTCCACCAGCAAGGCTTCCACCTGACCGGCAAACGGCGCTTTCAATACGCTTTCTTCCAGCAAGCGGGTGGCTTCTGCCAGTGAGGCTTCCGCTGTGGCCATACTGGCTCTCAGGGAGTCCCGACGGGCGGCGATCTGTTCCAGATTCTGTTCCGACACCACACCACGCTGGTGCAGCCGGCTGGAACGCTCCCACTCCCGCTGAGCCTGATCAAACTGGGTTTTCAGCTCTTCCAACCGTGCAGCGGCAGAATCACGGGCCGGTTCCAAGGCGGGATTGTAGAGGCGTGCCAGCACATCCCCCGGTTTCACATTCTGCCCCAGCTCTACCGGGCGCTCCCGGAGGGTGCCGCTGAGCTGGAACGTGAGGGTGGCCCGTTGGGCAGCCCGGACAATGCCGGAGAACCGTAAGGGGATTTCTTCCACCTGTCCGCCGGTCACCTCCGCCACACGCACAGACACCGCAGCCTCCGAGGGGGCATCGGCAGTGCCACCACGGCAACCAGAGAGAACCAGAACCACCAGCGCCAGGCTGGCAAAGGAGAATGGCGCACCGCGCTTGATGAGAGACATGATATTCAGCCCCTTTCCCTGAAAAGATTGATTGTTGGCCTCCGTTCCTTCGGAAACCGCCGATTGTTTTCCGACATCATGTCATTCTTTGACAAATTGTCAATAATCGGTTTCCATTCACTTTCAGGTATCATGCAGCCATCGCACAGGAAGCCGGGAACACCATGAACGAACCCCTGAAGTCACGACGGGAACGGGAAAAACAGGCAAGGTACGACGCCATTCTGAATGCCGCTGAGCTGGTGTTCTCCGAGAAGGGTTATGAGCGCACTTCCATGGACGACATCGCACGCACGGCAAGTCTGAGCCGGGCGCTGCTGTACGTCTATTTCAAGGACAAAGCGGCCATTCAGCGCGGGATCATGCTGCGGGCAGGCCAAAGCCTGGTAACGCGTTTCGAAAACGCACTTGGTTCAGCCGGGACAGGTCTGGCGCAGATCCGCGCCATGGGAGAGGCCTACTATCGCTTTTACCTGGAAGAACCGGATTATTTCTCGGCGCTCACCAAGGCGTCTACCGCCATCGCCGATGCCGACGAAGAGCAGACCCGGGAAATGCTCTGCTCCAAGAACGAGCTGATGCAGTTGATGACCGCCGCTATACACACCGGCCTGGAAGACGGCACCATGAGCCGGGAGCGCATCAGCTCACCGGCACAAACGGCCCTGTACCTGCGGGGCGCCCTGCACGGCGTGATCATGCTGTGCCAATCGGAAGCCACCCAGGCCGGCAGCTTTCCCGCCGATGCCCTGATTCGCCACACCATGGATATGCTGACCCGTTCCATCGCCAGCCAGTAGCGGGCCGGCCACAGCCCCGCTGTTCACAGTTGGAAATCGTAAATAGAACCCAGCCCCAGAATACCGGTGAGCTCGTCCAGGGCCTTGCGGACCTCCTCCAGCAGCATCGGGTCTGCCAGATCCTGTTGGTCGAGCTCACTCCGGTAATGGGCGTTCACCCAGGTTACCAGGCGGTCGTAGAGTGCATCGGTCAGGATCACGCCCCGATTGATGGCATGCAGCTCCTCATCGTTGAGCACCACCCGCAAACGCAGGCAGGCGGGCCCGCCTCCGTTTCTCATGGACTGTTTCACATCAAACACTTCCACGCTGGTGATGGGGCCATCGCCTTTGACCAACTGATCCAGGTAACGGCTTACCGATGGCACTTCCCGGCACTCACCGGGCACCGCCAGCAACATACCGTCCGGGGTATTCAGCAGCTGGCTGTTGAACAGGTACGAGGCCACGGCATCTTCGATGGGCACCTCATTGGCAGACACCCGAACGGCCTCAAGCGCAGCCCCGGTCAGCCGGTCGCTCAGTTCCGCCAGCACCCGGTCTTCCTCCAGAAACGCCAGTTCGTGGTAGAACAGGCAGTTGCCGTTGCCCACCGCAATCACATCGTTGTGGAACACGCCGGCATCAATGGCGGCTGGGTTCTGTTGTGCAAACACCGCGTGGCGGTCACTCAGCCCATGTAGCCGGGCAATAGCCCTGGAGGCTTCCAGGGTTTGTCTCGCCGGGTATTTGACCGGCGCCGGGGCCTGCTCGTTGAAGGCTATCTGGCCATACACAAACAATTCCACACCGGGTTCACCATAACGGCTGCACAACCGGGTATGGTTGGCCGCCCCCTCATCCCCGAAGTGGCTGACCGAGGGCAAGGCCGGGTGGTGAGCAAAGTAGCTTTCGTCAGTAAAAATGGCTTTCAGGGCGCGGCCGGTCACCCGGTGCTCGATGGACCGATGAAACTTGGCGCTCAGGTTAGCCGGGGTGAAATGTACCCGATGGTCTTTGGTATCGGCACTGGGGGACACCGTCGCCGCATTGGCGGTCCACATGGCAGACGCCGACGACACCGCAGCCAGAATGGAGGGGTCTGTACTCGCGGCCTGCTCCAGCACCTGCCGGTCATTACCGGTAAACCCGAGGGCGCGCAGTGTCGGCAAGTGTGGCCGCTCATGGGGCGGCAACACGCCCTGAACGTAGCCCCGATCGGCCAACTGCTTCATCTTGGCCAACCCTTGCAAGGCAGCCTCTCTGGGATTGGCCACCGAGTTCACGTTGGATTTCGAGGCCACATTCCCCCAGGACAACCCTGCGTAGTTATGGGTGGGACCCACCAGCCCGTCAAAATTCGCTTCAACCGCGTGTTTCACCATAGCAGGCTTCCTGTCAGTCAAATGTCAGGCCGGGCGCCAGGGTATCTGGCATTTCACTCTTGCCAGACTCCAGCGAGGCCATGGGCCAGGCGCAGTAGTCCGCCGCGTAATAGGCACTGGCGCGATGGTTGCCGCTGGCGCCCACACCACCAAACGGTGCCGCACTGCTGGCACCGGTCAGCGGCCGGTTCCAGTTCACGATGCCGGCGCGCACCTCTTCCACCAGCCGGTTATACAACTTGCGGTCGTCACTCAGAATGCCCGCCGACAGCCCGAAACGGGTGTTGTTGGCCAGCTTCAGGGCGTCGTCAAAACTCTTGTAGCGGTAGACCGTCAGCAGCGGGCCAAAGAATTCCTGATCCTTCAGCTCCACATCCGTGGCATCGACAATACCTGGTGACAACAAGCCTGTGCCAGGCTTCAGCTGTTTCATCTCCAACAGGGAACTGGCGCCCTTCTCCAGCATATCGGCCTGGGCCTGCAGCAGCATCTCAGCCGCCCGGGCCGAGATGACCGAGCCCATGAACGGCTGGGGCTCAGCATCAAAATCGCCCACCTGAATATGGGAGGCAACGTCCACAAGGCGGGCCAGGAACTCATCCCCTTTCTTGCCTTTGGGAACCAGCAGACGGCGTGCGCAGGTGCAGCGCTGGCCCGCCGACAAAAACGCCGACTGGATGGTGTGATGAACTGCACCGTCTACATCCGCCACGTTCTGCACAATCAGCGGGTTGTTTCCGCCCATTTCCAGCGCCAGGATTTTCTCCGGCTGGCCGCCAAACTGTTCGTGCAGCAGATGACCAACATTGGAGCTGCCGGTGAAGAACAGACCGTCGATCATCGGGTGGCGGGCCAGGCATATGCCCGTATCAGCCCCGCCCTGGACCAGGTTAATCACGCCATCCGGCAGGCCCGCCTTTTCCCAGAAACGCACGGTCATTTCGGCAACGCCCGGTGTCAGCTCACTGGGTTTGAACACCACGGTGTTACCCGCCAGCAGGGCCGGCACAATATGGCCGTTCGGCAAATGGCCAGGAAAGTTGTAAGGGCCGAACACCGCAACCACGCCATGGGGCCGGTGCCGCAGTACCGCGTGTCCTCCGGCCACATCCGACTCTGAGTGCCCGGTACGTTCGTTGTAAGCCCGGATGGAAATGGGCACCTTGCCAATCATGGCCGCCACCTCGGTGCGGGATTCCCACAGCGGCTTGCCGGTCTCCAGGCCAATCTGATGCGCCAGGGCCTCTTTGTTGGCCTCCAGCTGCTGGGCAAACGCCTCCACCACCGCCTGGCGCTCGGCAAAACTCTTCCGCCGCCAGGCTGCAAATGCAGCCCGGGCCTCGCGAACGGCGGCGTCCACATCTTCGAGGTTAGCGCCGTTGCCGTCCCAGACAGTCTCACCCGTGACCGGCTGTAACGATTCAAATGGCTGCCCGTGGCCCTGAATCCACAGCCCGTCTATAAAAAGATTGCCTGACAGGTTTGCCATTGTTCCTCACCTCCAATTAGGGAATTTGTCAGCGGCTTCAGCGCTAATCCTGACCATGCCGGTTACGATAATGGCGTACCCGGTTGAGAATTTTCTCGTCCTCACTTTCCTGGCCCTTCAGTGTATGAATGGGTGACAAAGCGCTTTCCTTCAAGGGCGCAAGGCGAACCGGGTCTCCGGACTCGATCAGCAGAGCTTCCGCCACGTCGCGGGGAATGCTCACGGTATCTGGCCCGATACATTCCATGGGCAGGGTGGTGACCCTGAAGTCCCGAAACGCTCGGTTTGAAATCATCACGCGCTGTTCCGGTGGCACGTCCAGGTTCATGGGTTTATTGACCACCATGGCGTGGCGATTGATAGATTCCCGAACGGTTCGGATGTTGTTCACGAACGCCTCCACCGCCGGCCCGCCATCAAAAATATCCACCATGCCGTTAAAGTTGAAACCTTCTGCCTGCAACATTTTCAATGCCGGCCGGGTATTATCATGCACCATGCCGATGACCGCCCGCGCCTCTTCCGGCAGCATCGGCAGGTAGATCGGGTACTTGGGCATCAGCTCGGCAATGAAGGACTTGTTGCCAAGGCCAGAGAGCATGTCCGCCTGGCTGAATTCCATATCAAAGAACTTACTGCCAAGGGCATCCCAAAGCGGGCTGCGACCGTCTTTATCAGACACGCCACGCATCTCGGCAAAGACTTTTTCCGAGAAGTGCTTGCGGAAGTCATCGAGGAACATGAACCGGCAGCGGGATAACAACAAGCCATTGCCTCCTCCCTGATAACCTCCGGCCAACAACAGCGAACAGATTTCGGTGGTGTCCGTCATATCGTTGGACAGGTGCAAGGTGGGTGTACGCACATGCACTCCCAGCTCCCGCGAGGCATTCACCGTAACGCTCAGCCGGTAATTGTAGAACACCTCTTCCAGCCCCACGCGGGCTTCAATGCCGCTGATGCCAACCGTTTTTCGGCTTTGGGTCTCTTCCAGGGCAAAAAGGTACAGCCCGGCCTCCGGGGCACAACGCTGGTTAAAGGATTCCCGGGTACGCTTGATCTTGCGTTGCAGCAATTCCCGGTCTGCCGGCAGGGTTGTCAGCCCTTTACCGGCGTTCTGGGCCATGCCATAAAGATCATCAAGATCGTTTTCCTGCAACGGGCGAATCAAAAGCATGTTACGCCCTCCCCTGAGCTGTATTGATCATAATGGCGAGACCCTTACCCGGTCACCGGCGCTCCGGCCCAATGCATGCCAGGTGCTGACCGGTACCTTTACGTCGTCCGCCAGGGTCTCAGACACCGGAGTCAGCAGGCAGCGGAAGTCTTGCCCTTCTCCGGCTGACATCAGGCAGGTTTCCCCATCCAGACCTTCACTGCCATGAAGCGTTTTCGGTTGGCTGGTCACAACGGTTTTCAGAGTGTCGGTTCGGGCTTCCAGCACCGGGCCGCCATCAAAGATATCCACGTAGCAACCGGGCAGGAAACCTTCCCTTTGCAGCAGGTCGTAATTGGGTTTGGTCAGCGGGTGAGGTTCGCCCAGTGCTTGTTGAGCCGCCTCACTCAGCAGCGTGACATAGATGGGGTTCGGGGGCATGAGTTCGGCAATGAAGGTTTTGCTGAGCTGGCCGGAGTGCTGGTCGGCGGTTTCGAAATCCATGTTAAAGAAGTGGCGGCCAAGGCTGTCCCAGAAGGGCACATCGCCGTTTTCGTGCTGTATACCCTGGATCTCCACCACGGTGCGATTGGTGAACCATTCCCGGTGGCTGGCGATGAACATCATGCGGGCGCGGGAAAGCAGCTCAAAGGCCGGGGTGTTTCGCAGGTCCGGTTTGAGGGTGAAGGCGCACAGCAGGGTGAGGTCGGTGAGGGCGTGGCTGGGGTACAGCACTTCTACGCGCCGGGAGACGTTGAGTTCGTGGGAGGCGTGGATAAGGTAATCGCGGCGGTAGTTGTAGAACGGTTGGCCGTTGCCTGCCCGGGTGTCTATGCCGGCGGTGCCGGCGAGTTGGCCGGTGTCTGTGTCTTCCAGTACGAAGAGGAGTCGGCGTGGGGTGTCGGTTTCGTTGGCGAAGCTGGCCTGGGACTGTTCAAGTTTTTTGGTCAGGGCGGCTTGGGTATTGGGCAGGGTGGACGACAGCCGGCCGCTCTGGGCGTTGGTCAGGTCCAGAATCTGTTGCAGGTCATCCAGTTTGGCTGGTCTTACTTGCCACATGCTTTACTCCTGCTGGCGTTCGGCGACCGGCACTGCACCGGGAACCCTTTTCCGGAAACCGCTACGAGCACATCCATGTGCGCTTCTCTCAGGCCATCCTTGGCCTTCGAAATTTCCGGAAAAGGGTTCCCGGCCCAGCGCCTACTCTTGTGGCAGCCGTCAAAAAACTTCTTATGAAACGACTTTCTTTACTGCCGCCTCAAACCGCTCCAGGGCTTCATCAATGTCCGATTCCGGAATGATCAACGAAGGCGCCAAACGAACCACGTTCGCACCGGCGACCAAAACCATCACGCCCTCATCCAGGCCAGCGTTGAGGAAGTCTTTGGCTTTGCCCTGCCATTTTTCGGTCAGCACACACCCCAAGAGTAGACCAGCGCCGCGCACTTCGGAAAACACGCCGTAGCGTTCGCCGATGTCCATCATGCCTTTGCGCAGTTTGTCGGAGCGGGCTTTGACGCCTTTCAGGATTTCCGGCTGGCTGACGGTGTCGATCACTTTCTGGGCCACCGCGCAGGCCAGGGCGTTGCCGCCATAGGTGCTGCCGTGGGTGCCTACGCCGAGGCTTTTGGCGGCTTCGGCGGTGGTGAGCATGGCGGCTACCGGGAAGCCGCCGCCCAGGCCTTTGGCGCTGGTGAGGATGTCAGGCACGACGTTGTACATTTCATAGGCGTACAGGTGGCCGGTGCGGCCGACGCCGCTTTGTACTTCGTCGAACACCAGCAGGGCGTTGTTGTCGTCGCAGAGCTGGCGCAGGCCTTTGAGGAATTCAGGGTCGGCGGGCATAACGCCACCTTCGCCCTGGATGGGCTCAACCACGATGGCGCAGGTTTTTTCTTTGGAGACCAGCGCCTTTACCGAGTCCAGGTTATTGAATTCGGCGTGGTGGATACCTCCCGGGGCCGGTTCGAAGCCTTCCAGGTATTTCGGCTGGCCGCCGACGCTGACGGTGAACAGGGTGCGGCCGTGGAAGGAGTTGGTGAAGGAGATGATTTCATGTTTCTCCGGGCCGTAGTGTTCCCAGGCGTAGCGACGGGCCAGTTTGAAGGCGGCTTCGTTGGCTTCGGCACCGGAGTTGGCGAAGAACACCCGTTCTGCGAAGGTCTGGTCGCACAGGGTTTTGGCCAGGCGCAACGCGGGTTCGTTGGTCATCACGTTGGACAGATGCCAGATTTTTTCGGCCTGTTCCTGTAACACGCCCACCAGGCCCGGGTGGCAATGGCCAAGGCTGGTGACCGCAATGCCGCCCTGTAGGTCCACAAACTCTCGCCCTTCCTGGTCCCACACGCGGGAGCCCTCGCCTCGCACCGGGATGATGTTACCGGGGGCGTAGTTGGGCACCATTACTTCATCAAACAGTTCGCGGGAGACAGGTTCTCTGTTCATGGATCTCTCTCAGTGACTCATTGCTAAGTGACAGGGTGAATGCCCCCATAATACGCCACTCACGGCATAAGAACAGCCGGTTGCGTCAAAGGTGGTAGTTCGATGATTCGATACGGCTTTTTATCGCGGCCCAGCAGGGCTTTGACCAGCAGTTTGTAGGAGTCGAGATCAAAGGTGACGGGGTCAGACCCCGGTTCAAAGTCGTTCAGTTCCTCCTCGCCGTGCAGGGTGGCGATGTGCACCCAGTTGTAGACAACCAGAATATCGGTGCGGTCGGTGTCGCGGTTCTCTTCCACCAGGGCGACGGGCCCGGGCCAGGGCCAGGTTTTCAGGCGCAGGCTGTGGAAGGCGATCTGCATTCTCAGGTTGTATCGGGTGTTGTCTTCTGCGCCCTCGCAGGCGCCTTTGCATCTACCCAGGCTGCGTTGGAAGCATGGGCCCGCACCGGCTGGTTCCAACCCGAGCAGTTTGCCGCACAGGTCGTTCTTGCCGGCAATGCCGCGAATGGCGCCCAGCGCATCGCGTTTGCTGCGGAACAATCCGAAGTAATCCCCGAGCTGGTCCGGCACCACTTTTCGCGCCAGTTCCGCCTGCAGATAGCCCTCTTTATTAGTCGTCAGTGCGATGCTGACCAGGTTCTTGGCAGCACGGGAGCGGCGGTTGTAGAGCGGGTTCAGGCTTTTGATCTGTTTCAGTTCCAGCAACAAGGCGCCCAGCTCACCGGCGGTTTCCGTAAACTCCACCCGGCGCAGACTTTCTGACATGCGTAACCCTCGGGTGGACTGGTGATCACCGGCAAAATGCGAGGCCACCCGTTGGGCAATGTTGGTGCTTTTGCCCACGTACAGCAGCGCATCGTTGTCACCGTAAAATCGGTAAACACCCGGCCCCTGCGGCAACTCCGCTAAGATCTCTGGCGGCACATTAGAAGGCGTACTCTGGCGTTGAAGCAGTCGCTGGATGGCCTGGTTCACCGTGTCGGTGCCATGTTCAACCAGAGTATGCTCGAAGAACGCCAGCATGGCGGAAACGTCGCCCATGGCCCGGTGACGCTCCACCAGCGGCAGGTTGTGGCGGTTGATCAGGGCATCCATATTGTGGCGGCTGTGTTCAGGATAGAGCACCCGGGACAGCCTGACCGTGCACAACACCCGGGCGCTGAACGCTCGCCCCAGTTTGCGGAATTCAGATTTAATGAAGCCGTAATCGAAGCGGGCGTTATGGGCAACAAAGATCACGCCAGCCAACTGACTCTCCAGCTCATCGGCAATATCTGAAAACAGCGGGGCATCCTCCACCAACTCGTTGCTGATGCCCGTCAGCCTTTCAATAAAACCGGAGATCCGCACCTCCGGGTTCAGCAGGGTTTGCCATTCCCCCACCACCTCTCCGGCCCGCCAGAACCGGATACCGATCTCGGTAATCCTGTCTCGCTGCGGATTGCCGCCGGTGGTTTCGATATCAAGGAAAGCAAATGTTTCGTTACTGAGAAGCACAGGTTTCTTTGTCATCTGAGGTATTACGACCATTTGGTAGGGCCGGATGCCAGCATTGCCGCACCAATGAGCTATAGACATTCGTCTAAATAACCACCAATTATGTTTGAATTGTCACAGATTCGTAACTACCTTGTTTTTGGGTCCAACAACAATAAACGTGTGGAGACAACAACGATGCAAAGCAACAAGTTAAGAATGGCAATCCGTGCAACGGCGGCAGTGGCTGCGATCGGCATGAGTGCCCAGGCCAGCGCGGTCAACTTCAAGGCGGGGGATTACGATTTAACGCTGTACGGTTATGGCCGCCTGAATGCGTCTTACGACGTTGACAGCAACCAAGCGCTGAGTACGCGCTCAGGCTCATACGCTGACCTTGCAGGAAACGATAATGCTGCGGATGGTCACTTTGGCGCGGACGCTTTCCAGAGCCGAATCGGTTTGACGACCGTCTCACCAGAAGGCGTCAAAGTAAATGTAGAGGGTGACTTCCGCGGTGGCGGTGGTGGCTCCTTGCGACTGCGTCACGCCTATGGTGAGTACAATGGCGTGTTGATGGGCCAGACCTGGTCTAACTTCAACAGCTTCGTCGGCAATACCTCAACCCTGGATTTTGACTCTCTGCCTGGCCTGGCAGGCCTGCAAGGCCGTGTGGCCCAGGCTCGCTATACCACTGGTCCGCTGTCGTTCTCTCTGGAACAGCCGCAGAACTCGATTGTCTTTTTCGATCCCGTAGAAGCTGAGTTAGATGATGCGGAGAAACGAGACGGCATGCCAGCATTCACTGCGCGCATGCAAGACTCTCAAGGCGGGCTCAGCTACTCCGCCGCTGTTTTGGCGCACCAACTCACCGTGGACGACGGCACTAATGACGACAGCGCATTTGGCTTCGCCACCTTCGTTGCCGCCAAGATGGCTCTGACTGACATGATCACCATTCAGGGCACGCTGACCTACACCGACGGTGCCAACAGCTACCTGTACCGCTCTGGCGAGAACTTCGGCGCCGCCAGTGCCTACGTTGATGGCAGCGGCAGCGTCGAAACCCTCTCCGGCTACGGCGGCTCCATTGGTGCCGGCATCAACCTGGGCGGCGGTCGCAGCGTCAACATCGGCTACGGCTATGTTGAAGTTGACTGGGATGATGCAGTAAGTGATCTCGGCGCGGCCGCAGTTGCTGATCAAAGCGAAAGCAACCAGGCCATCATGGCCAACTACCAGTGGACACCGGTCAAAAACGTCATGATGGGCGTTGAGTACCAGTTCCTGAAGCGTGAAAACGTTGATGGTACCGACGGTGATGCCAGCCGCATCCTGTTCGCTGCGCAGTACAACTTCTAACCCTTCCTGTTAGAAGTTAACTCAGAATGACCCCGGCTTCGGCCGGGGTTTTTCGTTCCAGGTTGGTGCAGTTTGCACCGCCATGCATCACTGCACTCACTTGCCCCGAATTGCGCTTCACATCAACCTTTAAAATTCAAAAAGTTAGCCGTTTCCGCACCTTTGGCACGTCTGATGCAAAGTTCTGATTGCAAAGCCGGCCTCCGCAACACTGCCGGCCTCTTCTGTCGCAACCCGATGAGGTGACACCATGAAAATAGCCCAAAACCAGTCTGTTCTGTTCGAACTTACCCAGCCTTCTGAAGCCATTGCCATGCAGGATCTGCACGACTATTTCGATTGGATGTTCTTTGCTAACTGATCAAACCAGCCGCAGGCCAGCGGCCAAGGCCCTGGCCTGCGGCTGAGGAACTTTATTAGCCCGCCCGTAATCGGGTGCGAACACCCCGGGTGGTCATCACACCCAGCACCTCCATTAGCGACAGAATGCCCCGGTCATGCTGTTTCGGTGCCTTGCCACGGGCAATGCGGCCGATCTGCCGTGTGTACCAGCTCACTTCCATCAAAGCCATATCGTCAATCAGGCGAATACCGGTTTTAATGGGTTTCACGGCGCTGGTGACCTGATTGCCGGCCATGATCCGGTTTGGCAGATCCGGCTCAACCACTAATGGTCGGGCCAGGCCTACCAGGTCTGTTGCGCCGGAGGCGATGGCCTGGGCCATGCCGGTTTCGGTACGGAAGCCACCGGTCACCATCAACGGCACGTCGGTCAGCTCACGCACTTTCTCTGCGAATTCCAGGAAGTAAGCCTCCCGCGCCAGGGTGCTGGCTTTTACCTCGCCATCTTCCGCACCCTTGGCCATGGCCGGGTTCTCGTAGTTACCGCCGGAGATTTCCACCAGGTCAATCCCCTCCGCCACCAGCGCCTTAATCACCGCCAGCGATTCGTCCTCGGTAAAACCGCCGCGCTGGAAGTCTGCGGAGTTCAGTTTGATGCCGATATTGAACGCTTCACCGCAAGCTTTCCGGATAGCCCGGTACACCGCCAGCACAAAGCGGCGGCGTTTCTCGGCAGAGCCACCCCACTCGTCTGTGCGCTGGTTGTGATGGGGCGACAGGAACTGGCTCACCAGGTAGCCGTGGGCACCGTGAATCTGCACCCCATCAAAGCCCGCCTTCTGGGCAACAGCAGCACTGCGGGCAAAACGCTGAATGATGTCTTCGATTTCCGGGCCGGTCAGGGCGCGGGGTGTGGCGAACATGCTGCGGAGTTCTTTTTTGAATGGAATCGCACTGGGCGAGACCGGGTCTTTGTTCAGCATTTTGGGGCTTTGCTTGCCGGGATGGTTCAGCTGCATCCAGATCTGCTTGCCTCCCTGTTGCCCGGCCTTGGCCCAGGCGGTCAGAAGCTCGAGATCGCTTTCATCCTCGAGAACCACGTTCTGTGGCTCCCCGATGTGCCGGCGGTCGATCATCACGTTACCCGTGATCGACAGCCCGGTGCCGCCCTCTGCCCACGCACGATACAGGGTTGCCAACTCTTTGGTGGGATGGTTATCAATGGTGCCCAGGGTCTCGCTCATGGCGGACTTGGCAAATCGGTTGGGGATAACAGAGCCGTTTCGCAGCTTAAGCGGGGTGGAGAGCAGTTTTGCGGGGTTCATGGGAGCCTCATGTCATTGTTCTCAATGTTCATGAGGCTGATAGTGGATGGCTGGCATCGGTTCGGCATTGGCCGAGGCGACAGGCTCAGAAGAAAGCCTGAATCCCTGTCTGAGCCCGGCCAAGAATCAACGCGTGGACATCGTGCGTGCCCTCGTAGGTGTTCACCACCTCCAGGTTCACCAGGTGGCGGGCCACACCAAATTCGTCGCTGATGCCGTTACCACCAAGCATGTCCCGGGCGAGCCGCGCCACGTCCAGCGCCTTGCCGCAGGAGTTGCGTTTCATGATGGAGGTTATCTCCACCGCCGCCGTGCCTTCGTCTTTCATCCGGCCCAGGCGCAGGCTGCCCTGCAGTGCCAGGGTGATTTCCGTTTGCATGTCCGCCAGCTTTTTCTGGATCAACTGATTCGCCGCCAGGGGCCGGCCGAACTGTTGGCGGTCCAGCACATACCGGCGGGCAGTATGCCAGCAGTCTTCCGCCGCACCCAGTGCACCCCAAGCGATGCCATAGCGGGCGGAATCCAGGCAGGTAAACGGACCTTTGAGGCCGCGCACCTCGGGAAAGGCGTTTTCTCCCGGCACAAACACATTATCCATCACGATTTCGCCGGTAATGGACGCCCGCAGGCCCACCTTGCCATGAATGACCGGGGCGCTCAGGCCCTGCCATCCCTTCTCCAGCACAAACCCCCGAATCTTGTCGTCATCATCCTTGGCCCAGACCACAAAGACATCTGCAATCGGGCTGTTGGTGATCCACATTTTGCTGCCGGTCAGGCGATAGCCGCCATCCACTTTGCGGGCCCGGGTAATCATGGAACCAGGGTCTGAGCCATAGTCCGGCTCGGTCAGGCCAAAGCAGCCAATCCATTCGCCGGAGGCCAGTTTAGGCAGATACTTCTGGCGGGTTGCTTCGTTGCCAAATTCGTAGATGGGCACCATCACCAGTGAGGACTGCACACTCATCATGGAGCGATAGCCGGAATCCACACGCTCGATCTCACGGGCAATCAGGCCATAGCTCACATAATTGAGACCACTGCCGCCATATTGCTCCGGCAGAGTAGCCCCCAGCAGGCCGTTCTCGCCCATTTCGCGGAATATAGCAGGATCGGTGTGTTCGTTACGGAAGGCCTCCACCACACGGGGGCGGAGTTTCTTTTCAGCAAACTGCCGGGCGCTGTCGCGCACCATGCGTTCGTCTTCGGAGAGCTGCTGATCCAGCAGCAGGGGGTCTTCCCAGTTGAAGCTTGGTTTGTTGGCCATGGATAATGTCACTTTAACGGTATTGTTACGCCCACTATCGCTTTAGCCCGGCCCGGTTTCAAGCTGCCGGAGGGCCCGCAACACATCACAAATTCCGGAACCGACAGGCGCGGCAATGTGACATCACCATCCGTGGCATATAAAATTCCGGACTATTGAAGCAAGAAGCTTCTCTCAGCCATTGATAAGGAACGTCACCATGAGCAATCTGGCCCATAGCCGCCTTTCAGACGGCCCTCCCTGCACCTTCTGTGATTTCATCGTTGCTGTGCTTGGCAACAGTCATAGCCAGGGGCAACGCCCGGTGGTTTTTCAGACGGCAGAAGCCCCCTTCCCCGGGATTGAACGGCGCCTGCCGGATGGTATCCAGAAAAGTTATCTGCGCGAGGTCAGCAATGCGGAATCCGCCCTGCACATCTGGCCCTGGCGCAACCAGCCCGCCAGCCGGGCGGTGCTGGAAGTGGATGCAGAATCCGGCGCGCCGATTCACCTTCCGCTCACAGATGCCCCGGCGCCCGAAAGCATCCAGTCCGAAACCACCGCCAATATCCTGATGCCAACCGTGCCCATGGCCTGGGTACGGGGAATGAATCACGAAGGCAAACACCTGACCTGGCCGGCTCTCGCCCGCCCCGGGTTTCTGTATCTGTTCCGCAACGGCTCGCTCTGGCGAGAGCTGCAAATCGCCTGGGAAGGCAACCGGCCGCAATTCCGCGACGTAAGGCTCGCGGACCATCGCACGGAAGACGGACAATTTACCGAAGACCGTCGCCCCGCCGTGGGTAAACCGCTGGCTGATGTGTGGGTACCCGTGCGCCTTGACGGCCAGGATCAGTCCCTTGAAGCCGCCTTCAGCGAATCTCCCCTCTCTGCGGCACGGCTGAATGGCCTGCAGAGCGATTCCGGGCTTCGACATTACCGGTGCAGCCAGTTCCGGGACCTGTACCCCGCCGACCAGCCCCAGATGGGCTTTGCTCGCTGGCCAGATGCCGCTAAACGAACCGTATTCCGATTGGACAAAGTTGAAGCACAAAGGCCCAGGGCACCCGCCAAAGAATGGCAGTTTGAGCGGCCCTGGGAGTACCTGGCCGATACCACCGGAACCTACGCCGGCAAAGCACTGGATATGGCGGCCAGCCTTTATGAAGAGTGGAATGCCGGTGAGCGCACCGGGCCCCTGGCCCCCTTCGAACACCCCGAGCCGGCCGCGCTCGGCATTGCGATTCAAAAAGATCTGGACCGCGCTAGCGAAACCCCAGCGAAGCGACCATTCAGCTACGATGAGTGGCGAACCAGCGATTGCCAGACAGACGCCCTTGAGGATTTGAGAAACCGGGGCGTGTGCGGCCTGCGCATTGAAGATCATTTTTACGAGATGCGGCACCAGCAAGCACGCATCAACACGGCGCGCCATCTGCTGGAACTGTGTGCCGAAAAAGCCCGTAAAAATCCGCAACTGGAAAACGCCCTCCTGGTAAACCAGATCATCCTGCCGGGCCGGATCGGTCGCCAGAAGAACCCGCTGTTCAAATACAGCCTGGCGTTGCCCTCCAGCGGCCGGCAAAAGATTCGCCGGGTGCTGATGACCGAAGAGCGCACCCTGGGCCAACACTACCTGACCCTGGCCCAGACCGAACTGCTGCAGTGCCTGAAACGCCAGCCCTATCAACAAGCCCTGGCGGACCTGTTCAGCACCGAAGGTTTCGACTATGCCGGTGCTTTCCGTTGCGCCGGGCATTTTATCAGCGACACCCTGGAGCCCGCCTGCAAGCAAGACCCACTGGACCCGGAACACAGCCAGCCCAGCCCGGACAGCGACGGCAAGGCCTGGGTAAGGTCGCTGTGTACCGAACAGGCCGCCGCCAGTGCCTCGCGAGAGGAAGTCTCTCTCGCCCGCATGTTGTGGCCGCAAACCACACCAGACAGCCAAACCGAACCCTACCAGCCCCCGGAAACGCCCGAACCCAACGATGGCACGGGTGTATTCCGGGGCGCAGCGCTCGCCGCCCTGGAAAAGCTGGATTTGCCGGAGGATGTCAGTGACCTACTGACGGTGGAAGGCCTCCGGCTGGCCGAGGATATCCAAAGCGGTGCCTCAAACACGCTGATGCTGGCAGGTATGCGATCAGGCATGAAAGCATTGGACAGTGCTCATAGAGAACTGCACCAGTCCATCCGTTCCGCCATGGCCGCGCTGGAGAACAACGACAGACAACTCCAGAACCTGACTGACGAACAAACCCGCCTGGCCCAGCGCCGCGCAGCCCTGAAAGCCGAACACGACTCGGCCAGCCGCGAATGGATGAATCGCAACAGCGACCAAGCATTCAGGAAAGAACAGGCCGCCGCCAAAGCCCTCAAAGACTTTGATGACGCCAGTGCCCGGTTGGAACAGCAACACGCCCAAACCCGGCAAGCTATCCAGCAGCGCCTGATGGCCCAGCGCATAGCCGCCATGACGAACCCCATGGAAGGCATACGCCGGGCCATGCCTGAACTGTTACCCGATTTGAGGCAAATGCCCCTGAGCGACGCCATTGCCCAAGGCAAATATGTACTCGGCCTGGAAGACCTGGGGCCAGATGGCGCACGCTATAACCCGGAAACACCCGCCGCAGGCAAGGCCCTGGTTTGGGTTCTGAGCCGGGACAAGCCCACCACCCAGGCTATCCAGGCACTGGCCCGGGCCGAGAATCAGTTGACCCTGGCACGCCGGGCCCTGGCCGAAGCCAATGGCAACCATGAAGAACTCAGGGCGAAGTTGCAGGCGGCCCAGAGCCGTTACAATCAGGTGGTCGACGAACTGAAACAGACCGGCGGCCGGATTCGGGATATCAACGCGGAGATTCGCAAGCTGGAGGGCGAAGCGAAGGCGCACCGGGTGGACCTCAACGCTGCCGAGCGAAGCCGGTTGCACCGGGTGCTGAATACTCCGGCATTGCCATTGGTGGTGTTGGCTATTGAGGCGGTTAATGTGGCGAATGCCATATCGACTCGACAGAAAGTCTCTAGAGAAAGAGGAGCTTTTAGATCTCTCGCCGGTATGGGTATGTCGGGCTATGGTGCAGGACTCGCTTCAATGCTGCTCGCGGAAAGATTTGCAAACAACACCGTGCGACACGGAATTGCTGCAGCTCTTGGATATGAATTTGAGAATCAAGCTGCC
Source organism: Marinobacter sp. GH_1 (assembly GCF_048595985.1). Lineage (NCBI taxonomy): Bacteria > Pseudomonadati > Pseudomonadota > Gammaproteobacteria > Pseudomonadales > Marinobacteraceae > Marinobacter > Marinobacter sp. GH_1. The sequence goes on from NZ_CP184460.1 coordinate 3,582,149, forward strand.
ACCGCTATCGCCCAATTCTTCGGTGCAAAAGCGTTGACCGTAAAAATGCTGCTCGGCGGTATTGGAGGGTTGGCCCTCACAGGCGTCAGCCTGTCAGACACCATTTATGCAATAAATACCGGCGATCAGGCAGCACTCGGGCATGGCATCGTAACTTTAGGGGGAGTTGCAACAACGCTATCAGCTATGATTCCAGCCCAACTCACTCTACTGGGCATGGGGCCTCTGGGCTGGGCCGGCCTCTGCCTGATCCTTGGGGGTGCGGCACTTGTTGCACTCTACGAAGACGAACCGATAGAGAACTGGCTGAAGAATGGTCCTTTCGGCGAACACGACGGACTGCCGCATCTGCAAGGCGACAACAACGCACTGGAAGCTTGGTACCGGCTAGTCTACCTGCTCTCTCAGGTGCAGGTATCAATATACCCGATTCCGGAAATCACCCGAGTAGCGCTGAAACGCCAGGGGTTAGACAATCATGATCTTGCCCAGGCAACACACCTCATCCGGCTTCAGAGCAACCTACCAGGCATGACCGGCTTCACGGAACAACAAATGACGTTCAAGCTTCAACTACTCAGCCACCGAGTTAAGCAAGACAGCAACCACTCGGTTCCATTGGCCTCTCAGCCTGTTCCAGACACCGAAATGCAAAGCCACGTTCTCCGGGAAGGCGCCACGCCGGATGGCTATGAATACATCGTCAGGACGCCCTCTCCCCATACGGAAACGACCAAGTTTCTTCGCATACCGCTCAGCACTCGCAATGTGAGCTATACCTGGCAACCAAAAGCCCAAATCCGTGTGGAAACTGGCATCCGGGAACTCGCGTTTCCGGCACCGCCACCCAAGGATTCAACCTATTTCGACGCCAGAGACAATGAGCATACGGAGCCGGACTTCAGCGAAAAAAAGCAGCTTTTCTGGATTAATGAATTCAGCAACCCGGGAGCCACGGGATGACAACCGATAAAGCTGCATCGGGATACTACGGCCCGAAGGCCTATGATTCCGGACATCTCCCCCAGCAAAAGCGCCCGGCACCGGGCGCCAACCCGGCACTGCCCTGGTTTAACCGAAAAGCCGACCGAAAACTGCCTTGGGGGCACACAGAGGATGTCGTGCCACAGATCATTCGACGGCGAAATCGTCCCGAAGTGCTCCGGCAGTTCGAGAAAAACCCGACCCCGTTCGGAGACCTGCAGAGCCATCAACGCATTGACCATGAATGCTACCGAGCTGCCAATGCTGCCTTGAGAACTCGAATTCTGTTGTTCATCAATGCTTTTGGCAATCCTGTAATCATTGGTTTCGTAGCCATACCCATGCTCTTCACTTTGGGAGTTTATTACTACGATAAGCCCGCAAGTGTGGGCCATCTTAATTATCTAGCGGACTGGGCCTATTTCGCGGCATGGGTATTTGGCCCACTCATCGCCTGCAACCTCATCCCCACCGCCCTGTTCAAACTCTTCCCCCGGCAGCTCATCAAGCCGGACAAAGGCCCGCTGTGGGAACTCAATCGTCGCACTGGCCTGGTAACGGTGTTTCATTACGACAAAAAAGGCGCCTGGGGCAAAACCGGGCAGCCAGAAGAAGAGTCCGCCCCGTTTTACGAGTTCGATGCCTACACCTCCAACGAGCTGATCCACGGCGGCGGGGTGGTGCACACCCTGTACCTGGCCCACCGGTACCGCAACATCCTGATCCCCATCGGCACCCTGATCGGCAAAACCAACCCCGAGGAGTGCTACGCCCTGTGGGACATGTTCCAGAACTTCATGGACACCAGCCGGCCGCTGCCGGACATTCCCCTGTGGGAAGAACATCGCGCCAATGACCCGGTTACCGCCGAACACGACCGGCGAACAAACCGGCCACCCCGTTACTGGCGGGATATGGCTAACCATACCTGGAAAGAAAAGAACGACGAGATGGCGCTTCAGGTGCTGCGGCTGAACACCCCAGGGCGGCTGGATATCATGAGGAATAGTTGGGCGCACTCACCAAGGACACGCCGGCAACGCAAGGCTTCAGCAGAGTAGATACCTTACGCCAGCCATAAACGGCGGCCCCGCAGGGGCATCCGTCGGAGGCCGAAAGTCAGAACGAGCCTGATGCAGCAAATTGGTAGAGATTTGGCCAGGCTCAATGCAAAGACGAGAAAGCCGCCCCGCAACTAAAAAGCTACGGAGCGGCCCTCGACTCAGGACTACAACAGCAGGGTACGAATATCCCCCAGCAGCTGCGCCAGCAGGTTGGTAAACCGGGCTGCGTCCGCCCCGTTCACCGCCCGGTGGTCGTAAGACAGCGACAGCGGCAGCATCAGCCGAGGCTGGAATGCCTTGCCGTCCCACACGGGCTTCATGGATGCCTTGGAGACACCCAGGATGGCCACTTCCGGTGTGTTCACAATGGGCGTGAACGCGGTGCCGCCAATGCCACCCAGGCTGGTGATGGTAAAACAGGCGCCCTGCATTTCTGCCGGCTTCAGCTGTTTGTCCCTCGCCTTCTGGGCCAGTTCGGCGCTCTCGGCGGCCAGTTCCCACAGGCCTTTCTGATCAACGTCCCGGATGACCGGCACCATCAGGCCATGGGGTGTGTCCACCGCAATGCCGATGTGGATGTACTTCTTGCGCACCACCTCTTTGCGTTCCATGTCCAGGGACACGTTGAATTGAGGCAGTTCCGCCAACGCGGCGGCGCAGGCTTTGAGCAGGAACGGCAGCGGGGTCATTTTCACGCCACGCTTTTCGCCGGCCGCTTTCTGGGCCTTGCGGAAGTCTTCCATCTCGGTGATGTCGGCATCGTCAAACTGGGTGACGTGGGGCACGTTCAACCAGCTGCGCTGCATGTTGGTGGCGGTAGCCGCCATCATGCGGGACATGCCTTCGCGCTCCACGTCACCAAACTGGCTGAAGTCTGGCAGTTTCACGCCCGGAATGCCGGAACCTGTCGCCACACCCGTGCCCTGCTGGGCCTGCTGAAGCTGGCTCTTCACATAGGCGTGCACGTCGTCCTTCAGGATGCGGCTTTTCGGGCCGGAGCCTTTCACCCGTGTGAGGTCTGCACCCAGCTCCCGCGCCAGTTTGCGCACGGCGGGGCCGGCATGCACCTTGGTGCCCGGCGCCGGTGGTTCGTAGGTGGACCCCTGGGGCTGGGGCGCGGCTTCCTGTTTGTCGGCTTTTGCTTCGGGCTTGCCGCCCTGGCTGTCAGCCTTGGCGCTTTCACCGGAATCTGACGTTTCTTCCTCGTCGCCACCATCCTCTTCGATGGTCATTTCCAACAGGTCAACGCCTTCAGAAAGCTTGTCACCTTCCTTCACCAGAATCTTGCCGATCTTGCCGGCGTAGGGTGACGGAATTTCCATGGTGGCCTTGTCGGACTCCACGGTGACCAGCGGATCATCCTCGCCAACGGTGTCGCCTTCCGCCACGTTGATTTCAATCACCGGCACGTCATCAAAACCATCCAGCGACGGAACCTTCACCACTTCGGTGCGGGAGCCGCCGGATTTTTTCTTGGGCGCCGGTTTGCTGTCTTCGGATTTGGTCTCGGTTTTACTTTCTGCCTTCGGCTCGGGCTCGTCGGATTTGTCGCTGCCGTCGTCGTCAGAGCCGCCGGCACCACCTTCCATCATGCCGATCACATCGCCTTCCTTGACCTTGTCACCCACCTTCACGGTGATTTTGGTGATCTTGCCGGCGGCGGGCGCCGGCAGTTCCACGGAGGCTTTGTCGGATTCTACGGTCAGAATCGGATCTTCTTCTTCAACGGAGTCCCCTGCACTGACGATGATTTCGATGACCTCGACTTCATCAGCACCGCCGAGATCGGGAACCTTGATTTCCTGTTCACTCATGGCGGTCTCCTTAGCTCAGCACCGGGTTCGTTTTGTTGCGATCGATTCCGTACTTCCGCATGGCTTCGAGAACCTGTTCAAGCTTGATCTCACCATCTTTGGCCAGGGCAGACAGGGCGGTGACGGTGATGTAGTAGCGATCCACCTCAAAGAAGCTACGCAGCTTCTCGCGGGTGTCGCTGCGGCCGAAACCGTCTGTGCCCAGGGTCATAAAGGTTTTCGGGATAAAGGCCCGCAACTGCTCGGAGTGCAGCTTGATGTAATCGGTGGCAGACACCACCGGCCCCTGGGCCTTCTCCAGGCACTGGGTAACATAGGCCTGGCGCGGCTTGTCGTCCGGGTGCAGGTGGTTCCAGCGCTCTACGTGCTGACCGTCACGGGCCAGTTCGTTAAAGCTGGTCACGCTCCACACATCGGAGGCTACACCCCAGTCGTCTTTCAGCATCTGGGCGGCTTCGCGTACTTCGTTCATGATCGCGCCGGCACCCAGCAACTGAACCCTCGGGCTCTTCTTGCGGCCCTTGGTTTCCACCGATTCATACTTGTACATGCCCTTGATGATGCCGTCTTCGCAGTCTTTCGGCATGGCAGGCTGTTCGTAGTTTTCGTTTTCGATGGTCAGGTAGTAGAAGACGTTTTTGTTGTCTTCGAACATTTCTTTCATACCGTGGCGAATCACCACGGCCATTTCGTAACCGTAGGCCGGGTCGTAGGCCTTGCAGTTCGGAATGGTGTTGGCCAGTACGTGGCTGTGGCCATCCTGGTGCTGCAGGCCTTCACCGTTCAGGGTGGTACGGCCGGCGGTACCGCCAATCAGGAAGCCGCGGGCCTGCATGTCGCCGGAGGCCCAGGCCAGGTCGCCCACACGCTGGAAGCCGAACATGGAATAGAACACGTAGAATGGAATCAGCGGGTAGCTGTTGGTGCTGTAGGACGTGGCAGCGGCCATCCAGGTAGCCATGGCACCGGCTTCGTTGATGCCCTCCTGCATGATCTGGCCTTTCTTGTCTTCCCGGTAGTACATGATCTGGTCACGATCCTGGGGAACGTACTTCTGGCCTTCGGAGGTGTAGATACCGAGTTGACGGAACATGCCTTCCATACCAAAGGTACGGGCTTCGTCCGGCACAATGGGCACCACGCGTTTGCCGATGCGCTTGTCTTTCACCAGGGCGCTCAGAATGCGTACAAACGCCATGGTGGTGGAGATGGCACGGCCATCAGAGCCTTCCAGCACCTGCTTGAAGATATCCAGGTCGGGAATCTTCAGGGGCTGGCAGTCCTTGTTGCGCTTCGGATAGAAGCCACCGAGGTCTTGGCGGCGCTTTTTCATATACACCAGTTCCGGGCTGTCTGGCGCCGGACGGTAGTAAGGCACCTCTTCCAGCTCGTCGTCTTTCAGGGGCACGCCGAAACGGTCCCGGAATTCCTTCAGGGTATCGATGTCCAGCTTCTTCAGGGAGTGCGCGGTGTTCTGGGCTTCGCCCGCCGCGCCAAAGCCGTAGCCTTTGATGGTGTGAGCCAGAATGACCGTCGGCTTGCCGTTGGCCTGGTTCACCGCCTTGTGATAAGCGGCATAGACTTTGTAGGGATCGTGGCCGCCACGGTTGAGTTTGCTGATCTCTTCATCAGACATGTCCTCAACCAGCTTCGCCAGCTCCGGGTAACGACCGAAGAATTCCTTTCGGGTGTAAGCCGGGCCCTTGAAGCTGAAGTTCTGCAGGTCGCCGTCGCAGATTTCATCCATGGCACGCTGCATGGCGCCGTTTTCGTCTTTAGCGTAGAGCGGGTCCCAATGGCGACCCCATACGACTTTGATCACGTTCCAGCCAGCACCACGGAACACGCCTTCGAGTTCCTGGATGATCTTGCCGTTACCCCGCACCGGGCCGTCCAGGCGCTGCAGGTTGCAGTTAACCACGAAGATCAGGTTATCCAGGTTCTCGCGGCCAGCCTTGGAAATGGAGCCAAGGGTTTCCGGCTCATCGCACTCGCCGTCACCGATGAACGCCCAAACCTTGCGGTTGTCCATATCGGTCAGCTCACGGCTGTGCAGGTACTTCATCACGTGGGCCTGGTAGATGGCCTGAATCGGCCCCAAGCCCATGGAAACCGTGGGGAACTGCCAGTAATCCGGCATCAGCCAGGGGTGCGGGTAAGAGGACAGGCCTTCGCCGTCTACCTCTTCGCGATACTTGTCGAGCTGTTCTTCGCTAAAGCGGCCTTCCAGGAAGGAGCGCGCATAGATACCCGGCGCTGCATGGCCCTGGAAGTACACCAGATCAGATTCCCGCTTGTCGTCGCCACCGTGGAAGAAATAGTTGAAGCCCACGTCATACAATGTGGCGGCAGAAGAGAAGGTGGAAATGTGGCCACCCAGATCGCCCGGGCGCTTGTTGGCACGCACCACCATGGCCATGGCGTTCCAGCGGATCAGTGAGCGGATGCGCCGCTCCATGAACAGGTCGCCCGGCATCTGCGCCTGCTTGGCCACTGGAATGCTGTTGCGGAATGGCGTGGTGATGGAATACGGCAGCGCGGTGCCATCGCGGCTGGCGCGCTCAGACAGGCGCTCCAGAATGTATTTGGCCCGATCAACGCCTTCGTTCTCGATCAGAGATTCCAGCGCATCAAGCCATTCACTGGTTTCAATGGGATCATCATCCTGGTACATCAAACCCTCCCCTTGGACTCAAAAGGTGCCTCGTGGGCCACGATCAGCAGCCTGTCACGGTGCAAACTTGAAATGCTGCGATAACCTGCAGTTTTATTGTGGATACATCAGCTTGCGAGAAATGCTTAATAGCGCGTTTGACCTCTCTCAAGCATAGAACAGCTTTCACATTTTTCCTGCCGCGCGGGCCGGCTGCGGGCGGAGCTTTTGGCCCCGAATTTCCCGACACCGGCGGCACTGAGCGCGCCGCATGCCAAAACTTTCGTACTTTTACTACAAAATGAGCCAGAAAAACAAACAAACAGCCGTTTGAAATGCTAAAACAGCCGCTTTATTTAGATTAGTTACGCAATAATGTCCGGTTTCGATGACTTTCACAACCAGGCATCAGACCAATGTATGAGCGCATTGGTACTTACGAATTGCATCGCCATGCTAAACACCTGAACCTTAAACAAATCTGAGATTTTCGGACTATTTCGCCTTAAATTAGCGACATTCGGCGAACTTAGACGATGAACTCAACCCACAAGCACTGAATTATTAATTAGACCTGAAAATGAATTTCGATTTATGTATACTTGCCTGCCCGTTTTTTAACCAGTGAAGGAGGTTACTAACCCTCCTTTTATCTTTGGCACCTAATCAGAGGGCGATCTATGAACTCCATCGTCACCTTTCCGAACCGCATCCCGGTTCAGGAATTCGAGGAACGCCGGTTCAAGGTTTTTACCGACCGCCAGCTCGATAAAATTGAGGCGATCCAGAATCTCCCCGAAGAGACCCTGTTCGAAATGAAAGTGGTGGCCAGCGTGCTGCCATTCCGGGTCAACGAATATGTGATCAACGAACTGATCAACTGGGACAAGGTACCGAACGATCCCATCTATCAGCTCGTATTCCCTCAAAAGGGTATGCTCAAGGACGAACATTACGAACAGATGGCGAAGCTGCACCGCGAGGGTGCCGACAAGAAGGACATCCAGGCTGCCGCGAAGGTTATCCGGGACGAACTGAACCCGCACCCGGCCGGCCAGATGGAAATGAACATGCCGGAACTGGACGGCGAGGTGCTGGACGGCGTGCAGCACAAGTACCGCGAAACCGTGCTGTTCTTCCCGTCCCAGGGCCAGACCTGCCACAGCTACTGCACCTTCTGCTTCCGCTGGGCGCAGTTTGTGGGCGACAAAGACCTGAAAATGGCCAGCACCGATGCCGAGAAGCTGCACGGCTACCTGCAGGAGCACACCGAAGTGACCGACCTGCTGGTCACCGGTGGCGACCCCATGGTCATGAAAACCAAGAACCTGGTGCAGTACCTGGAACCGCTGCTGCAGCCGGAGTTTGACCACATCCAGACCATCCGCATTGGCACCAAGGCCCTCACCTTCTGGCCGTACCGTTTCGTGACCGACAAGGATGCCGACGAGCTGATCGAACTGTTCGCCAAACTGGTTGATGGCGGCAAGCACGTGGCCATCATGGCCCACTACAACCACTGGCAGGAAATCACCACCGACATCGCGGAAGAAGCCATCCGCCGCATCCGTGCCACCGGTGCCGAGATCCGCGCCCAGGGCCCACTGATCAAACACGTGAACGACAACGCCGACGACTGGGCCAAGCTGTGGAAGCGCGAAGTGAAGCTGGGCATCATCCCCTACTACATGTTTGTAGAACGGGACACCGGCGCCAAGAACTACTTTGAAGTGCCCCTGGCCGAGGCCTACCACATCTACCGCGAAGCCATGAAAAAGGTCAGCGGCCTGGCCCGCACCGCCCGCGGCCCCAGCATGAGCGCCGGCCCCGGCAAGGTGGAAGTTCAGGGCATTACCGAAATCAAAGGCGAAAAGGTGTTCGTACTGCGCTTCCTGCAGGGCCGAAACCCGGACTGGGTACAGCGCCCGTTCTTTGCCAAGTACAGCGAAACCGCCACGTGGCTGCACGAGCTTGAGCCTGCCTTCGGGGAAGAGAAGTTCTTCTTTGAGGATGAGTTTGAGGCGATGAAGCAGGGGAAGGCGTAACCCCCTGGTAACAGGCCCGCTGCGGCGGGCCTGCTCATCTCCCCTTCTTCGGCACAAACCCCGCAGGCTTATCCCGAATCCATTCCACAAACGCCCTCACCTCCTCCAGTTCCAGCAGCTGTTCCCGCGTGTTGAAGTGCAACCCCAACTCATGCTCCGAACGCGCCCGATGAATGGCATTGTGGCATGGCCGGCACACCCACAAGGTGCGGGTGATCAGGTCCTCTTTACTGAACAGTTTCTGAAACCGCTTTTTGCGGTGCAGGTGTTTGGGTATAAGGTGATGGCGGGTGAGCTTGGGCACGGCGCGTTCGCAGAGTTCACAGTTGTCAGGCTGGGGCGGGAGTTTTAGCATGTTACTCGGTTCGCTGCGATAAAACGGTTGCGCTGCCTTGCGCTGCTCTAAACCAGAATACGTTGTTTGGGGGATTCGGGATGTATCAATGGTTCAAGCCGTGGCGAATGCTGGCCCTGCTGGCCGCTTTCCTGTCTACGCCCAGTCTCCAGGCGGGCGAACTGGTGCGCATCGCGGCGGCTTCGGATTTGCGCTATGCCCTGGACGACATCATTGAGCTGTATCGCGAGGCCAACCCGGCCGCCAATGTGCAGGTGGTGTATGGTTCCTCCGGCAAAATGACTACGCAGATCATTAACGGTGCGCCCTACGACATTTTCTTTTCGGCCGACATTGCGTTTCCCAAGCGTCTTGAGCAGGAGGGGCTGACAGCTACCCCGCCAGCGGTCTACGCCATTGGCCGCATTGTGCTCTGGAGCAACACCCTGGACGCCGGCAGCCTGACCCTCAACGATCTGACTTCGGATTCCATTACCCGCATCGCCATCGCCCAGCCGGCCCACGCACCTTATGGCCTGCGCGCCAGGGAAGCCATGCAGGCGGTCGGCGTATGGGAGGCCGTGCAACCCAAGCTGGTGTTTGGTGAGAACATTGCCCACGCGGCGCAGATGGCCGCATCTGGTGCCGCTCAGGTGGGTGTGATTGCACTGTCTCTTGCGAAGTTTCCGGAACTGGCTTCCCACAGTCACTACCTGATCGACGACAACCTGCACAATCCGCTGACCCAGGGCTATGTGGTTACCCGGCGTGGCGGCAACAAGCCAGAGGCCATGCACTTTGCCGATTTCATGGCCACAGAGCAGGCACACTCTATAATGGAGCAATACGGATTTGTGATGCCCTGACCGGCGCACGGCCAACCGGCATCTTCACCTGAAAGGACCCCAATGTTTCAACTCGGCCCCGCAGAGTGGCAGGCCATTGAAGTCACCTTCAAGCTCTGCCTGTATACCACCATCATTCTGTTATTGCTGGCCACACCTTTGTCCTGGTGGTTGGCGCAAGGGCGTAACCAGTTCCGTACCGTAGTGCAGGCCATTGTGGCGCTGCCACTGGTGCTGCCGCCCACCGTGCTGGGGTTCTATCTGCTGATCACTCTGGGGCCCCGGGGCGTGGTTGGGCAAACCTTGGAGGCGTGGGGCTTCCAGCACCTGGCGTTTTCGTTTGAGGGGATTCTGATCGCCTCGGTTATCTATTCCATGCCCTTTGCCGTGCAGCCGCTGACGGAAGCCTTTCGCAACCTGGGCCGGCGCCCGGTCGAGGTTGCCAGCAGTCTGGGCGCCGGCGCCTGGGACCGGTTCCGAACGGTGATATTTCCCCTCAGCCGGGGCGGTTTTGTGGTGGCAGCTACACTGACCTTCGCGCATACCCTGGGAGAGTTCGGCGTAATTTTAATGCTCGGCGGCAGCATTCCGGGTGAAACCAAGGTGCTGTCGGTTTTGATCTACGATCACGCCGAGGCCATGAATTACGACGCCGCCCATAGCCTGTCACTGATGCTGCTGATCTTCGCCTTTGTCACCCTGTTTGTGGTGTACAGCATTAACCGCCGGTTCGAGGTCGCCAAGCTATGACCCTGTACCTGCAGGCACACCTTCGCCACGGCAAGGACTTCGAACTCAAGGTCAACCATGAGCTACCGCTAGAGGGTGTCACCGCGCTGTTTGGCCGCTCCGGTTGTGGCAAAACCACCCTGCTGCGCATTATCGCCGGCCTGGAACGGCCACGGGGTGCGGTGGTGCGCTTTGGCGGGCAGCACTGGCAACGGGGCCGGCAGTTTCTGCCCCTGCACAAGCGCAGGATTGGCCTGGTGTTTCAGGAACACAGCCTGCTCCCTCACCTGTCCGCTCGGGAAAACCTGCTTTACGGATACCAACGAACACCGCCGGAGCAACGTCGGCTTCACCCGGATGAAGTAACCGCCATGCTGGGAATTGAGCACCTGCTGGACCGGCGGATTGATCAACTCTCCGGGGGCCAGCGCCAGCGATTCTCCCTTGGCCGCGCGTTGTTGATCAGCCCCCAGTTGCTGCTACTGGACGAACCCATGGCGGCGCTGGATACCCAGACCAAACGGGAAATCATGCCGTTTCTGGCGCGCATGGCAGCAGAATCCGGGGTGCCGATTGTCATGGTCAGTCATTCCCCGGATGAAGTCACCCGCCTGGCAGACCGGGTGGTGTTCATGCAGAACGGCCAGATTCAGAACGTGGAAACCTTGCGGGAGGCCCTGGCCCGGCCAGACTCACCGTTGTTCGATGATGCGGGTGCGGCTTCAGTTCTGGAAGGTACTTTGGGTGAAGCGGGAGAAGATAACGCCCGGCCTTTTGGTCCGCCGGAGGCTCGCCTGTGGTTAACGAGTTCTGCGCTAGCAGCCGGGATGAACAGAACCCGGATTAGCATTCTTGCCCGGGACGTCAGTTTGTCTCTGGTAGACCCTCAACACATCAGCATTCAGAACCACCTGCCGGTGACCATTGAACGCATAGACCCGCCCAGGGACAACCGGTGCGTGGTGGCCTGCCGAACGGCGGACGGTCAACTGCTGTTGGCGGAAATCACCGCCCGGGCCGTCCAGCAACTGGGGCTGGCAACGGGCAAGCAGGTGTACGCGCTGATCAAATCGGTGGCGTTGCTGGCCTGACGTTGACAGCCAGGCCAGCCACCGGTTGTCAGTGCATCAGGGTGTAGAGTTTACGGCGGTAGGTACGCACATCCGGATTGTTGTTGCCCAGCTTCTCGAACAACTCCACCAGCGTGGTCTTGGCGATGCCGTCTTTGTAGGTGCTATCTGATTGCATCAGGCGAATCAGCAAATCCATGGCTTCGGCGTTTTTGTCCTGCAAAACCATGTGCAGGGACAACTGGTGCAGGGCCTCTGGATCTTTCGGATTGGCATCCAGTTTGGCTTCCAGTTCTGCCTGCGGCGGCAGCTCGCCGGACTGCTTCAAAAACTTCACCCGCGCCGCCAGCTGTTTGGCCTTGTGCTGCAGTTTCTCTTCCGGCGGAAGGCTGTTAAGCACCTGCTCGGCGGTGTCGAGATCGCCTTGCTCGGCTTTCAGCTGGGCCAGGTCAATCAGTACATCCAGGTTCTCAGGGTCTTTCTGGTTCATCTCGGTAAGGATGGCCAGGGCACCGTCCACATCACCGGCTTCCCAAAGGGCGTGGGCTTTCTCGTAGGGGTCTTCAGACGGCGCGTCGATGTGCTTTTCCAGCACCTTGCGGATCTCGCTTTCCGGCAGGGCACCGTTAAAACCATCCACCGCCTGGCCGTTTTTCACCAGAATCACCGTGGGCAGGCTGCGCACACCCAGGGAAGCCGTCAGCTCCTGCTGCTCGTCGGCATTCACCTTGGCCAGCTGAAAATTCCCCTGATACTCCTCCGCCAGCTTCTGCAGAATCGGCATCAGCTGCTTACAAGGCGCGCACCATTCGGCCCACACATCCACCAAAATAGGTGTAGTGGCGGAGGCTTCCATCACCTTTTGCTGAAAGTTGTCGGCGGTGGCGTCAAAGATGTACGGCGAAGCGGTCATATATTTACCCGGTTAATAAGACATGGATTACGATCGGTAATGGGGTCGGGCAACGAAAATTCAAGCCGGGCGCACACGGCTCATGGCTGCTGGCCCGCCACACGTTGTTTCAGGTAGTCCCGAGGCGAACACCCTGCCCAGCGCCGGAAGGCCCGGCTGAAGTTGGTAACGTCAGAGTAGCCCAGCAAGTCAGACACCTCTCCAATACTTTTCTGATTGAGCAACAACAGCCGCTCCGCATGGTGCTGGCGAATGCTCTCCACCAGCTGGCGAAAAACCACGCCTTCAGCCTGCAAACGGCGCTGCAGCGTGCGCGGGGTGATATTCAGTTTCTCCGCCACCTCTTCCATAGACGCGAAACCCAACTCTTCGTCAAACACCAGGTCTCGCACCTGCTGAACCAGCGAACGCCCTCCACCCAACCGGCCCAGCTCTTCCTTGCACTGCTCCCGGGCAATCCGGGCGGCGACAGGGTCTGACATCACCAATGGATACTCAAGAATCGACGCATCAAAGATAAAACCGTTGAAGGCTCCGTCGAAATGAAGCTTGCCGGCAACCAGATGGTCATAGCGCTCCATGTAGGAAGGGCGGGGGAACCGGATCACGCCCTCGCCTTTAAGCTTGCGGCCGGTCAGGGCTTCCGCCATGGCGGCAAACCCGGTCAGCAGAAACTGTGCGCCGACTTCGCTCAGCCGATAGCGTTCATCTCGTTCCCCCAGGCTAAGCCGCACCATGTCGCCCTCATGCCCTGCCTCACGCTCAATGCGCAACTGAAGGTCCGAAGAGGGCATATCAAAGTAGGCCCTGGCAATCTCCAAAGCCTCTCCCAGAGTGCGCGCGACCATCGCGGCCTGGCCAATGATCCCGTGGCAGGACACCCGCATCTGCAGGCCGAGCAAAAATCCGATACCCGGCTCCCCCGTCAGGCTGATCGCCCGCTCTATCAAGTTGGCGAAGCTGTCTCTGGGCAACCGGAAACCACTGCGCAAACAGTCTTCCGGCTGCAGGCCTTCCCCCGCCAGCAGTTTGTCTGCCGATATGCTCCAACGTTCGGCCACATCGATCAGCAGCAGTACGTAGGTGCCCGGAACGGTCGGTTGGCTGGAAACGATAGAAACTGTTGTCATTGTCGTTGTCGTCTAATGATCGTTTTTTGTCGTCTGATCATACCCGGTTCGGGCACCACCTCGCCCACAATAGCAACTGAAGATGCCAGGATCAGGTACCTGGATGCCGATAACCCCCGTTAAAAGGGTCAAACCATGTCTTTAGATCCAAGCACCATGACCGACGCCGAGAAAACCGATCACATTCGCAAGACTGTACTGGAGGAGGGCCGTGCCCTACGCCGCCGGCACCCTTGGCTTGAGAAGCACCAGAATCTGATTGGCGCCTCCATTATGGTGGTATCGCTGTTGGGTATGATTGCCAGCGGCACGCTGTATGTTATGGACATCATTCCCTGGTGGCTGTGCGTTCCCGTGACCGCCATTTTCGCTTCCTTTATCCATGAGCTGGAACACGATCTGATCCACCTCATGTACTTCAAAAACCGCCCCTGGGCAAACAATCTGATGCTGGCCGTTGGCTGGCTGGCACGGGCAAGCACCGTCAGCCCGTTCGTACGCCGCAATCTGCACCTGCACCACCACAAGTACAGTGGTACCGAAAGCGATCTGGAGGAGCGCGGCATCACCAACGGTGAGCGCTGGGGACTGCGACGGCTACTGATGACCGGTGACAACATGATGGCGGTGCTGCTGCGCCCACGGACCACAGTGCGTGCAGTGAAAGCCTATATCCGCTCCCAGAAGCCGGAATCCAGGGGCGAGGTTCAGAAAATGAGACTCCAGCAACTGCTGGCCTATGCGCCCCTGGGCAACCTCTACTACCTGTTGTTTCATGGCTGGATTGCCATCCATGTGGTGCTGTTCTCGGCACAGGCGCTGGGCTCGCCGATTACCCTGACCAGTGAATTCGCCAGCGTGCTTGGGGTTCTGAATACCTTTGCCGTGGTCTACATGCTGCCATCATTCCTGCGCACCTTCTGCCTGCACTTCATCAGCTCCAACATCCACTACTATGGAGATGTTGAAGCCCGCAACGTGATGCAGCAATGCCAGGTTCTGAACCCCTGGTGGCTGGTTCCGATGCAGCTGTTCTGCTTCAACTTTGGCAGCACCCATGCCATTCACCATTTCGCCGTACGCGAGCCGTTTTACATCCGCCAGTGGACTGCACCGACGGCCCATAAAGTGATGAAAGAAATGGGTGTGCGGTTTAACGACTACGGTACGTTTTTCCGGGGCAATCGCTTCTACAAACAGAGCGTCAGCAGCGAAACCCGCGCGGCCTGATCGTCGAAACCGATAGCATTAAAGCTCAGGGCCACACCCTCCAGATGTGGCCCTGAGCCTCTCCTCTCCGCAATACCTCACATTCAAACGCCGGCCACCCCCGATACCATCCGCCTTGCCGCAACTTGAAAATCCCGCCAATGCCGTTACATAGGTCTTTAACCACTCAGCCTTGAGAGCAAACGGTATGAATGACGAGAACCGCAAAGACTCCCTGGAAGAATTTGAAGAAGATGTGACCGAGTACATCGGCAAAGACGAGAACAGCAAAAGCCTGGTCTTGCCTCAACAGGCCAGGCCGCGGCGTATGTATGTGTTGCCGGTGTCGAACCGGCCGTTCTTTCCGGCCCAGGTGCAGCCCGTGGTGGTGAACCAGGACCCCTGGCAGGAAACCCTGAAGCGGGTGGGCGAAACCGACCACAAGGTTCTGGGCATCTGCTTTGTGGAAGATCCGGAATCCGACACCGGTATTCCCGCCAGCGATGAGCTGGAAACCATGGGGTGTGCGGTGAAGGTTCACCACGCCCAGAGCGAAGGCGGCAAGGTTCAGTTTATTGCCCAGGGCATGCAGCGGTTCCGAATCGTTCAGTGGCTGCGCCGCCGCCCACCCTACCTGGTGGAAGTGGAATACCCGGAGGAGCCGGAGGAGCCGGCGGATGAACTCAAGGCCTACACCCTCGCTATTATCAGCGCCATCAAGGAGCTGCTGCGCACCAACCCGCTGTATGGCGAGGAGGTGAAGCAGTATCTGTCCCGCTTTGGCCCGGAAGACAGCTCGCCGCTGGCGGATTTCGGCGCCTCGATGACCAGCGCCCCGGGCCGGGAATTGCAGGATGTACTGGATACCGTCCCCCTGCTCCGGCGCATGGAGAAAGTCCTGCTGCTCATGCGAAAAGAGCTGGAGGTGGCCCGCCTGCAATCCGAGATCAACGAGGAAGTGAACGAGAAGGTGCAGAAGCACCAGCGCGAATTCTTCCTGCGCGAGCAGCTGAAAGTCATCCAGCGGGAGCTGGGCATTGCCAAGGATGACAAGACGGCGGACGTGGAACGCTTCGAAGAGCGAATGGCCAAACTGAACCCGCCGGAAGCCGTGCAGGAGCGATTCAAAGATGAACTCCAGAAACTGCAGGTACTGGAACAGGGCTCGCCGGAGTATGGCGTTACCCGCAATTACCTCGACTGGATTACCCAGGTGCCCTGGGGTGTGCATTCCGAAGACCATTTTGACCTGGCCGAAGCCCGTCGCATCCTCGATCGGGACCACGACGGTCTGGACGATGTAAAAGACCGTATCATCGAGTTCCTGGCTGAAGGTACCTTCAAGGGCGAAGTGAGTGGTTCCATACTGCTGCTGGTCGGCCCGCCGGGGGTGGGCAAAACCTCCATCGGCCGCTCGGTGGCCGATGCTCTTGGTCGGGAGTTCTACCGTTTCAGCGTGGGCGGCATGCGCGATGAAGCCGAGATCAAGGGCCACCGCCGCACCTACATCGGCGCCATGCCCGGCAAGTTCGTTCAAGCCCTGAAAGACAGCAAGGTGGCCAACCCGGTGATCATGCTGGATGAGATCGACAAGATCGGCAGTTCCTATCAGGGTGACCCGGCCTCTGCCCTGCTGGAAACCCTGGACCCGGAACAGAACAAGGAATTCCTGGACCACTACCTGGACGTGCGCATGGACCTGTCCAAGGTATTGTTTGTGTGTACCGCCAACCAGCTGGACACCATTCCCCGGCCGCTGCTGGACCGGATGGATGTGATTCGCCTGTCCGGCTACATCGGCGAAGAAAAACTGGCCATCGCCAAGCACCACCTGATGCCGCGGCTGCTGAAACGGGCGGGCCTGCTGAAGAAACAGCTCAATATTACCGATGCCGCGCTCCGTCAGGTGATCGAAGGCTATGCCCGGGAAGCAGGCGTGCGGAACCTGGAAAAGCTACTGCACAAGATCATCCGCAAAGGCATCGTAAAACTGCTGGAAAACCCGGACAAGCCGGTGAAAGTCGGCGTTGCAGACCTGCAGGACTATCTGGGACAGCCCGCGTTCCGCAAAGAGAAATCCATGAAGGGCACCGGCGTGGTCACCGGCCTGGCCTGGACCGCCATGGGCGGCGCCACCCTGAGCATCGAAGCCTCCCGCATCCACAGCAGCCAGCGGGGCTTCAAGCTCACCGGGCAACTGGGGGATGTGATGAAGGAATCGGCGGAAATCGCCTACAGTTACGTCTCCTCCAACCTGAAACGCTACAAGGGCGACCCGACCTTCTTCGATAAATCCTTCGTGCACCTGCACGTACCCGAAGGCGCCACTCCGAAAGATGGCCCCAGTGCCGGTGTGACTATGGCCACCGCCCTGCTCTCCATCGCCCGCAAAGAAGCCCCGCAGCAGAACATCGCCATGACCGGAGAGCTGACACTAACCGGGCAGGTGTTGCCGGTGGGTGGTATTCGGGAGAAGGTGATCGCGGCGCGGCGGCAGAAGATCAATAACCTGATACTGCCGGAAGCAAACCGCGGGGATTATGAGGAATTGCCGGAGTACCTGAAGGAAGGGATATCGGTGAATTTCGCCAAGCACTACAACGATGTGTTTCAGGTGTGTTTTGGGAATAAGCCCAGGCAGGGGTCTAGTGTGCATTAGCAATAGGGTCTGTCCCCGAACGGGGACTGACCCACTTTTGCCCGTCTAAAGCACCCAACTAGAACCCATGGGTCCAAGATGGGTCAGTCCCCATTCGGGGACAGACCCCTAGCCAAACTCAAACCCATGGGTCCAAAATGGGTCAGTCCCCATTCGGGGACAGACCCTTAGGACAAGCCCCAGTCAGGCTTTTTCCTTCCAGCCATCATCCTTGAGCACAGATCCAACGGTCAGCACCGGTGAGGCATCAATGTCGTCGGCATCCATCATGTTCGCTACTCGCTGCAATGAGGCCAGGATCATGGTCTGCTCCCATTCGGCCAGGCTCTGGAACTTGGCAATAAAGTCTTCCTGCAGCGGGTTGGGGGCGCGGGCGAGTATCTCGGCGCCTTCTTCGGTCAGGTGCGCGTGTACTTTGCGTTTGTCCTGGGTGCTGCGCACCCGGTACACCAGTTTGCGCAGCTCCAGGCGGTCCAGGATGGTGGTTACGGTGGCCTGACTAAGACTGACATTTTCGGCGATGGTGCCAATCGTCACCTCTCCGAGGTCCCGGATAGTGCGCATGATCAACAGCTGTGGCCCTGTCAGCCCGGCGTGCTTGCTCAACCGCTTGGAATGAAGATCGGTCGCCCGGATAACCCGCCGAAGCGCCACCAACACCTGCTCGTAATTGTTCACACCACTGCTCCAGAATCAACGCGTTGTTTATACCTCTAATAATTAGAGGTCTTTGCACTGGTAATTGCAAGTGGGCATTATCACCTAGCTTACGTCCTATATTGCTCAGCATGCCGCGCACCAGGTATGCGGCATTTTTTCTGGTGGCCATTATGCTATGGTCATCAGCTTGCCACTCACCCGAAAACGGATAACGGTTGATGATCAGGTTTTTCCTCACACTCGTTTTTGCCATCACTTTCGCCAGCGCCTCCATGGCCCAACAGCAACCGGCTGAGTCGGCCCAGCAAGTGACGGACGAAGACGTTGAAGAGCGAATCGATGAATTGGAAAGCCCCCTGTACAATCCATTCGTGGAGCGCTACCTGCTGGATGAGGTGAAAGCATTGCGGCAGGAGATGCAGAACACCCGGGCCGAGTTAATTGAAAAAGTGGTCGACAAGGAATTGTCGGTTGCCGACAAAACCATGTCCTACGCCACCGACACGGTCACCTACTTCTTCTACCTGATTGCCGGCGCCACCTCCATTCTGGTGGTGATTGGCTGGAACTCGATCCGCGACATGCGCAACCAGCTCACCAGCCTGGCCGAGAAACGTGTGAACGAACTGGTGGTGGAGTACGAACAGCGCCTGAAGGCCATTGAAGAGCAACTGCAGCAGAAGTCCGAGATCATCCATCAGAACCAGGCCGAGATTGAGCGCACCAACGAGGTGCACGCGCTCTGGTTGAAGGCAAGTCAGGAAACCTCCCAGCAGAACAAGATCGCCGCCTACGACCAGATTCTGGACCTGCGCCCTGATGATGTGGAAGCCCTGAGCTACAAAGCCGATGCCGTGCTGGAAATGCGCGAACCTCTCTGGGCCATCAGCTTGTGCCAACGGGCACTGAAGCTGGCTCCGGATAACGGCCATGCCCATTACCAACTGGCCTGCGCCTACGCCGAGATTGGCCGCTGGGAAGACGCCGTCAGCACCCTGGAAAAGGCCATCGACATCTCAGAAGCCTACCGGGACGATGCCTCCGTCGACCCCAGTTTCGAGCCACTGCACGATCACGAAAGTTACAGGACTCTGGTCTTCACCGATCAGGACGACAGCACGGACGCATAACATCACAGAGACCGGCACAGAGCTTGCTAATCCAAACGGAGAAAGCGACGCTGTGTTCCAGAGCAAACCCTGGCCCGATCTGCTTGACAAGCAGCTGGCTGTGGTGTTTGTTAAAGTCTCTGAGAACATAACAATAACCCTGACAAACAGGAACATCACGATGAAAATGTCCGTTAAGAAACTCGCTACCGCTGTAGGCGCTTCTGTTGCCCTGATGGCCGCCGGCCAGGCCGCCGCTGAAATCCGAATCGGTATTGCCGGCCCGATGACCGGCCCCGTTGCCCAGTATGGTGATATGCAGTTTTCTGGCGCCCGCATGGCCATTGAACGCATCAATGCTGCCGGCGGCGTTATGGGCGAACAACTGGTAGGCGTAGAGGTAGATGACGTGTGCGACCCCAAGCAGGCCGTCACCGTTGCCAACCGCCTGGTCAACCAGGGCGTTCAATACGTGGTGGGTCACCTGTGTTCCAGCTCTACCCAGCCGGCGTCTGATATCTATGAAGACGAAGGCATACTGATGATTACCCCGGCCTCGACCAGCCCGGAAATTACCCAGCGTGGTTATGAGTTGGTATTCCGTACCATCGGCCTGGACAGCATGCAGGGACCGGTCGCCGGTGAGTACATCGTCAGCCAGAACCCGAATAAGGTCGCCGTCATCCACGACAAACAGCAGTATGGTGAGGGCATTGCTACTGCGGTACGAGACACCCTGCGCAATGCCGGTGTGGAAGTGGCCATGTTTGAAGGTATCACCGCCGGTGACAAAGACTTCTCGTCACTGGTTACCAAGATCAAACAGGCCAACGTGGATTTCGTCTACTACGGCGGCTACCACCCGGAGCTTGGTTTGATCCTTCGCCAGGCACGCCAGGCAGACGTGAACGCGAAGTTCATGGGGCCTGAAGGCGTTGGCAACAAAGACATCAACACCATTGCCGGCGAAGCCGCCGAAGGCCTGCTGGTTACCCTGCCGCCCAGCTTTGACGAGAAAGAAGAGAACCAGGATCTGGTAGCCGCCTTCGCTGACAAGGGTGAAGACCCATCCGGCCCATTTGTTCTCACCTCCTATACTGCTGTTCAGCTGGTTGCCGACGGCATCGAACAGGCCGGCACCAAAGATCCGTTTGAAGTGGCCAAGGCCCTGCGCTCCGGCACTTTCGAAACGCCCATCGGTACCGTTCAGTACAACCAGGCGGGCGATATGGAGTCCTTCGAGTTTGTCGTCTACGAATGGCACTCTGACGGCAGCAAGACTCCGGTCAACTGAGCCAACATCGTTTACAGACGGTCATTATGAGAACACCTTCCCGCCGTAACCCGGGGGAAGGTGTTTTTCTGGGCTTCTGCTGACCCGCTTTGCGACCAGGCGACCAACCCGTCAAAGGGACAAGGAGTGCGGGCAGCAGGCATTCGGAGTTCCACACAGATGCAAGACCTCCTTTATTTCTCACAGCAGCTCATTAACGGGCTGACGATCGGCAGCACCTATGCCCTGATCGCCATCGGCTATACGATGGTTTACGGCATCATCGGCATGATCAACTTCGCCCATGGTGAGATCTACATGATCGGTGCCTACACCGCGCTGATCGCCATCACTGGCCTCGCCACCCTGGGCATCGCCTGGTTACCACTGGTGCTGATCGTCGCGCTGATCTGCGCCATGATCGTATCCAGCTCCATGGGCTGGGCGGTGGAAAGGGTAGCCTACCGGCCAGTGCGCGGCCGGCACCGGCTGATTCCACTGATCTCCGCCATCGGCATGTCTATCTTCCTGCAGAACTACGTGCACCTGGCGCAGGGTTCCCGCAACATTGGCTTCCCGGCGCTGATTGATGGCAGTTTCCGTTTTGGTACAGGCGAAGGCTTCCAGCTGTCGATTTCCTACATGCAGATCACCATCTTCATCACCACCCTGGTCTGCATGACCATCCTTTCGCTATTTATTGCCCGTTCGCGCATCGGCCGCGCCTGCCGGGCCGTATCCCAGGATCTGGGCATGGCCAACCTGCTGGGCATTGATACCAACCGCATCATCTCCGCCACCTTCGTGATCGGCGCCGCACTGGCGGCGGTGGCTGGCCTGCTGTTGGGCATGTACTACGGCTCGGTTGACCCGTTGTTCGGTTTTATCGCCGGCCTGAAAGCCTTTACTGCGGCGGTGCTCGGCGGCATCGGCAGCATTCCCGGCGCCATGCTTGGCGGCCTGATTCTGGGGGTGGCAGAAAGCATGACGTCCGGCTACCTCAGTGGTGAATACAAAGATGTGGTGTCGTTCAGCCTGTTGATCCTGATCCTGCTGTTCAAACCCACCGGACTGCTGGGCAAACCAGAGGTTGAGAAGATCTGATGGCAGCACACAACTTCAAACATGCCTTGTTCTGCGCGGTGGTCACCATGGTCATCGCCTTCCCCATCCTGGGCCTTAACCTGGTGGCCCGGGGCACCCGGGTCGGCCTTGAAGGCGCTGATGC
Source organism: Marinobacter sp. GH_1 (assembly GCF_048595985.1). Classification (NCBI taxonomy): domain Bacteria; kingdom Pseudomonadati; phylum Pseudomonadota; class Gammaproteobacteria; order Pseudomonadales; family Marinobacteraceae; genus Marinobacter; species Marinobacter sp. GH_1. The sequence goes on from NZ_CP184460.1 coordinate 3,603,868, forward strand.
CAGCACCATTATTTCGGTGTTCGTAGCCGCCGCCATTGTGTTTTTCTTCCAGCTGTATCGCGACACCATCAGGGGAAATCTCGGCAAACTGCCGGCACTGAACCCACTGTCAGGTCGTGAACCCATGCCCCAGGCCAAGCGGGTAAAACTGGAATCCTGGGCGCTGACCGGCATCATTGTGCTGGCCCTGTTCTGGCCGTTCTTCGTGTCCAGGGGCTCGGTGGATCTGGCAACGCTGGTGCTGATCTACGTCATGCTGGCGCTGGGCTTGAACGTGGTCGTTGGCCTGGCCGGGCTACTCGATCTTGGCTACGTCGCTTTCTACGCCGTGGGTGCCTATACTTTTGCCCTGCTGTCCCAGTACATGGGCATTTCGTTCTGGATGGCCCTGCCCATCGGTGCCCTGCTCGCCGCCCTGTTCGGCCTGGTACTGGGTTTTCCCGTACTGCGATTGCGGGGCGATTACCTGGCCATCGTGACCCTTGGTTTCGGGGAAATTATCCGGATTCTGCTGAATAACTGGACCTCCATCACCGGCGGCCCAAATGGTATCGGTGGCATTCCCGAGCCCACTCTGTTCGGTATGGAATTCGGCCGGCGCGTTAAGGAAGAAGGCAATACCTCGTTCCACGAAACCTTTGGCATTGCCTACAGCGGCGAGCACAAGGTGATTTTCCTGTACCTGATAGCCCTGGTACTGGCGGTGATTACCGCTCTGGTGATTCGCCGCCTGATGCGCATGCCAGTGGGCCGCGCCTGGGAAGCCCTGCGGGAAGATGAAATTGCCGCCCGCTCACTGGGCCTCAGCCGCACCGCAGTAAAGCTCTCGGCGTTCACCATTGGCGCGTTCTTTGCCGGCTTTGCCGGCACCGTGTTTGCCTCCAAGCAGGGCTTTATCAGCCCGGAGTCGTTCGTGTTCCTGGAATCCGCCATCATTCTGGCCATTGTGGTGCTCGGCGGTATGGGCTCGCAAATCGGCGTCATACTCGCCGCCATTGCGGTCACCATACTGCCGGAACTGGCCCGTGAGTTTGCCGACTACCGTATGCTGGTGTTCGGTGCAGCCATGGTGTTGATGATGGTGTGGCGGCCACAGGGCCTGATGCCCATGCGTCGGATTCACATTGAACTGAAACGGCAGGAGTGACAGACATGCTGGATGTAAAAAATCTGTCCATGCGCTTCGGCGGCCTGCTGGCAGTCGATCAGGTCAGCCTGGATGTGCAGGAACACGAAATCGTTTCCATCATCGGGCCAAACGGTGCCGGCAAAACCACGGTGTTTAACTGCATCAGTGGGTTCTACAAACCCAGTGGTGGCAAGATCCTGTTCGAAGGCAAAGAGGTGCAAGGCAAGCCCGACTACAAAATCTCGCGGCTGGGCATGGTGCGGACCTTTCAGCACGTTCGCCTGTTCAACAAAATGACCGTGGTGGAAAACCTGCTGGTGGCCCAGCACCGGCACCTGAACACCAACCTGCTGTCCGGACTGATTAAAACCCCCAACTACCGATCACGGGAGCAGAAATCCCTGGACCGGGCAGCCTACTGGCTGGAGCGGGTGGGCCTGCTTGATCTTGCCAACCGGGATGCCGGCAATCTGGCCTACGGCCAGCAACGGCGCCTGGAGATTGCCCGCTGCATGGTGACCGAACCCAAGCTGCTGATGCTGGACGAACCGGCCGCCGGCCTGAACCCGGCAGAAACCAAAGACCTCAACCAGCTGATTGTCAGCCTGAAGTCCGACTACAACGTGTCGGTACTGCTGATCGAGCACGACATGAGCCTGGTGATGGACATTTCCGACCGGATAACCGTCATCAACCAAGGCCGCCCCCTGGCCAGCGGCACCCCGGCAGAAGTCCGCCAGAACGACGATGTGATCAAAGCCTATCTGGGCGAGGCCTGAGGAAACACTATGCTGGTACTGGAAAATGTTCATACCCACTATGGCAAGATCGAGGCCTTGCACGGGGTGTCTGTGGAAGTTAACAAGGGCGAAATTGTCTCCCTCATCGGAGCCAATGGCGCAGGCAAAACCACCCTGCTGATGACGGTGTGCGGCAGCCCGCAGGCCAGCGCCGGGCGGGTGATCCTGGAAGGCCGGGATATTACCAATGAAGCCACCTCCAATATCATGCGCTCCGGTATCGCTATCGTGCCTGAGGGCCGGAGGGTCTTCTCCGGGCTGACCGTGGAAGAGAACCTGGCCATGGGTGGGTTCTTCAACACCAAGGCCGAGATCCGTAAAAGCCAGGATCACGTGTACGAGCTGTTCCCCCGCCTGAAAGAGCGGGAACACCAGCGGGCCGGCACTATGTCTGGCGGCGAGCAACAAATGCTGGCCATCGGCCGGGCACTGATGAGCAAACCCCGGATGATCATCCTGGATGAGCCGTCACTGGGCCTGGCGCCGATCATCATCAAACAGATATTCGAGATCATCGGCCACCTTCGGGAGGAAGGCATCACCGTGTTCCTGGTAGAACAGAACGCCCACCAGGCCCTGAACCTGGCCGACCGGGGTTATGTGCTGGAAACCGGGCGCATTCGGCTGCACGATACAGGTAAAAACCTGTTGGCCAATCCGGAGGTGCGGGAGGCTTATCTGGGCGGGTGATCGTTACCCGCCGCCGACAACGACAGAATTCGAAGTGACAGATATCAATAACCCTTTGATCCGTCAGTTTGTATTCTTCCCAAACACGGGTTTTCATCTATACTGAACCCAACGGTCACACCAATCACCGGTAACCATATCGGGGCCGTTAGCTTGCAGCCGATTCAGGACTTACAGGTTGCAGGGTATGCGACGAAAGCAAAAAACCACATAAAGGAGTGGATAATGAAAAAACTGATCGCAGGTGCAATTCTTCTTGGTGCTTCCTCCATGGCATTCGCTCAGCCTGGCTGTGGCGTAGGCGCCATGATCTGGAAAGGACAGTCCGGCGTTGCGCCGCACGTACTGGCCGCCACCACCAACGGAACCTTCGGTAACCAGACTTTCGGTATGACTACCGGTACCCTCGGCTGCCAGACTAACCAGTCTGTTCAGTCCATGGCCATGTACATGGACAGCAACATCGACAAGGTTGCCCGTGACATGTCCCGTGGCTCCGGTGAAAATCTGGAAACCCTGGCGGTACTGCTGGGTGTAGACGCGGCTGACCGTGAGGCCTTCCGCAAAGTGCTGCAAGACAACTTCGCCAGTATTTTCCCGAACTCTGACACCACCTCTGGTGAAGCGGTAGATGCTATCGTTTCCCTGCTCGAGCAGAACGAGTCTCTGAGCAAGTACGTGGCTGCGTAATAACGCATTCCCAAAGGATTGACGCGGCGCCACGGATGGCGCCCTCCTGCACCCAATCGCAATCCGGACTCTGATCTCCCCTATGGGTAACATCTTGCGCCCCCGGCAGGCCGCTCTGTGGCTTGCATGCTCACTCTCGGCCCAGGCCGCCCTTGCCGTTGCACCCGATGAACTTCACCAGCACCCGGTATGGCTGACCCTTGGTCACTACCAGCCTGATCGATTTGGCGCCGGCTACACCAGTCAGGCAGACGACTCTGCGTTTTTTCTGAGCGAGAACGGCAAAACCTCACCCAGGGAAGAGCTGGAGGCGACCCTTGCCGCAATCCAGCAACCCGGCGAAGGCGACGATCACGCCCGATGCCGTTTTCCGGCCCGGGATGCCTGGCTTCGGGAACAGCTCGACCTGCCCGCTGATCCTGTCGTTTGCCCCGCTTATGACGAGTGGGCGGCCGAACTGAACACCGAGAAGGTCACATTGGTATTCGCCGCCTCGTATCTGAACAGCCCATCGTCCATGTTCGGCCACACCTTCCTGCGACTGGACCCACCCCAGGAAGATGAAGAAGCCGACCTGCTGCTGGCCAATACCATTTCTTACGCAGCGGACGCCGCCGAGCACGACAGCGAGCTGCTATTCGCCTATCGGGGAATTTTCGGCGGCTATCCCGGAATTACGTCCATCCGGCCCTATTACGAGATGATCCGGCTGTATAACGACATCGAACACCGGGACCTGTGGGAGTACACCCTGAACCTGACCCAGCCGGAAGTAGACACCATGCTGGCCCACACCTGGGAGATTCAGGACAAAAACTTCGATTACTACTTCTTTGACGAGAACTGCGCCTATCGCCTGCTGGCACTGATTGATGCCGCGCGCCCGGGCACCAACCTGCTGGGAGAAGTAAGCACTCACGCAATCCCATCCGACACAGTACGCTGGGTTCGGGATGCAGACCTTGTAGAAAGCATTCATTACCGGCCTTCGGCCGCCACAGCTGTTAGCCACAGCCTCGATACCCTGCCCCGTGACCATCAAACCCTGGCCGCAGCCATCGCCAATGGTTACGTGCAGGTGAATGGCCCTGAGATGCAACAGCTCTCGACACAGGAAAGAGCCTGGGTACTGGACGCCACCTACGATTACGTGCGCTATCAAAGCGAAGCCCGTGGCTGGCCAAGGGAATTTTCCGCCCCCCTGTCGCATCAGCTACTGATTTCACGCAGCCGGATAGACGACGCGCAGGAGATACCTGCTGTCCCGGAGCCCGTGGTTCGCGACGACCAGGGCCACGACACTTTTCGGGTAAGCCTCGGCAGTGGCCAACTGGACCACGCCGAATTCACCCAGCTCACCCTGCGCCCCGCCTACCATGACGTACTGGACCCGCCAGAAGGTTATCGCTCCGGTGCCCAGCTACAGTTCCTGCGGCTGGACGCGCGGCTCTACCATGACAATGACGAACTGCAGGTGGAACAGATTGTGGGTGTGGAGATCCGATCCCTGAGCCCTCGCAACCAGTTCTTCTCTCCCATTTCCTGGCAGGTAGGCTTCGGCGGGCGGCGCACAGACACCGGCACACAGCGAGTGCTCACGCCCTACCTGGAGGGCGGTGCCGGTGGAAGCTGGAGCCTGAACTACAACACCCAGGCCTTCGCCGTCGCCACCGCCGACCTGGAAATCGACGATGACATCCGCCGCGGCTACGACTTCGCCCCGGGCGCTGACCTGGGCCTGCTGCACCAGAACAACCGGTTCAGCCTTCTGGCCGGCGCCAAAACCAAGGCCTGGATCATCAGCAGCCAACACCGGCAAGACCAGCTGTACGTTAAAGGCAATCTGCACATAGGCCGGGAATTCAGCCTGTTTGCCGAATTCACCCGGGAAGATCACTTCAACAGGTACCAAAGCATATGGCAGGCTGGCATTCACGCGTATTTCTGACGCTCTCCAGGCTGGACAAGCGGCCGGCAACACTCACCCTGCTGGCCTTGCTCGCTCTGCTGCAAACCGGCTGCAGCAGCGTGTTCTTCTACCCGGACAAGGTAACCTACATCACCCCGGACCGCCTGAACCTGGAGTATGAAGACATCTACCTGGACACCGCCGATGGCGAAACCCTCCACGGCTGGTGGCTGCCCGCCCTCACAGAAGAACCCGCCAAAGGCACGGTCTATTACCTGCACGGCAACGCCCAGAACGTCAGCGCCCACATCCTCAACGTCGCCTGGCTGCCGGAGCAAGGCTACAACGTATTTGCCATAGACTACCGGGGCTACGGCCAATCCACCGGCGCGCCAGACATAGAAGGCGCCCTGCATGACACCGAAACCGGCCTGCGCTGGCTCGCCGACCGCCACCCCGAAAACAACCATCCCCTGTTCCTCCTCGGCCAAAGCCTCGGCGGCGGCCTCGGCATCGCCCTGGCCAGTGAATGGGTGCAACGCAGCGAACAACCCCAGCTCAGCGGCGTGATCCTCGACGGCACCTTCTCCGGCTTCCGCCTGATCGCCCGTGAAAAACTCGGTGAGTTCTGGCTCACCTGGCCGTTTCAGATCCCCCTGAGCTGGAGCATCACCGACGACTATGAAGGTGTAGACCGCATCGCCAACATCGCCCCGGTCCCCGTCAAAATCATCCACAGCGCCCGTGACGGCATTATCCCGTTCCACCACGGCATGCGACTGTATGAAGCCGCAGAACAGCCCAAAGACTTCCTGAGGACCGACACACCCCATGGCGCGACGTTTGTTCTTCCGGCGTATCGGGAGGCGGTACTGGAGTTCATGGACGGGGCTTTTTAGCCACGGACGACACGGACACTCACGGACGAAAAGACACGAGACTCCCCGAACAATGTTTAAGCAGGGGTTGGGAGAGCCTTTTCAAAAGTCTTGAGGGCCATGGATGGCCCGAACGAAGCGCACAGGGAAGTGCTCGTAGCGTCTTTTGAAAAGGCTCTCCCAACCCCTGCAGGGCACCATAGTCCGAGGCCCAGAAACGAGAAAACCCGCCATAAGGCGGGTTTTCTCACTACTGACTAACTGAAAATCAGTCAGCGAAGTCAGTCGGCTGCTCGCCTTCCTTAACTTCCTTCATGGACAGCTTAACGCGACCACGGTTGTCCACATCCAGCACCTTCACCAGAACTTCCTGACCTTCGCTCAGCTCGTCAGTCACGTTCTCGATACGGCGCTCGGAGATCTGGGAAATGTGCACCAGACCATCCTTGCCAGGCAGGATGTTAACGAAGGCACCGAAGTCCACAATGCGCTCAACGCGGCCCTTGTAGATTGCGCCCACTTCGATCTCGGCGGTGATTTCCTTCACCCGATTCACGGCGGCTTGTGCGGCTGCTGCGTTATCGGCATAGATCTTCACATTGCCATCGTCGTCCAGGTCAATAGACGCACCGGTCTCGTCACAGATAGAACGGATCACAGAACCGCCCTTACCGATAACGTCACGGATCTTGTCCGGATGGATCTTGATGGTGGTGATGCTCGGTGCACGCTCAGACAGCTCGGCACGCGGCGTGGAGATCACCTTGTTCATCTCGTCCAGGATGTGCAGACGCGCAGCGTGGGCCTGCTCAAGGGCGATTTCCATGATCTCGTCGGTGATGCCCTGGATCTTGATATCCATTTGCAGGGCGGTAACGCCCTCTTTGGTACCGGCAACCTTGAAGTCCATATCGCCCAGGTGGTCTTCGTCACCCAGGATGTCAGTCAGAACGGCGAACTTGTCACCTTCCTTGACCAGACCCATGGCGATACCAGCCACCGGTGCCTTGACCGGAACACCCGCGTCCATCAGTGCCAGAGAAGAACCACACACGGAAGCCATGGAGCTGGAACCGTTGGATTCGGTGATCTCGGAAACCGCACGAATGGCATACGGGAACTCTTCAATGGTCGGCATAACCGCCAGAACACCACGCTTGGCCAGACGACCATGACCCACTTCACGACGGCCCGGAGTACCAACGCGGCCGGCTTCACCTACGGAATACGGAGGGAAGTTATAGTGGAACAGGAACGGGTCTTTGCGCTCGCCTTCCAGTGCATCAATGATCTGCACATCACGGGTGGTACCCAGAGTGGCGGTTACGATGGCCTGAGTTTCACCACGGGTGAACAGGGCAGAACCGTGAACAGACGGCAGAATGCCAACTTCCACTTCGATCGGGCGTACAGTCTTGTTGTCACGGCCGTCGATACGCGGCTTGCCATCGATAACCTGCTGGCGAACCACAGACTTCTCAACCTTGCCGAAATACTTCTTCACCAGTTCTTCAGAAGGCTGACCTTCTTCTTCACCGGCCAGTTTTTCAACGGCGGCAGCCTTGATCTCGCCCAGACGCTCGTAGCGAGCCATCTTGTCGCGCACGGCGTAAGCTTCTTCGATGGCACCACCGAATTCGGATTTGATGGCATTCAGAAGCTCGGTGTTTTCGGCTTCAGGCTGCCACTCCCAGCGCGGCTTGCCGTGTTCAGCGGCAAATTCCTTGATGGCGGTAATGGCCGCCTGCATTTCCTGATGGCCGAACAGTACGCCACCCAGCATCTGGTCTTCGGTCAGGCCTTTGGCCTCGGACTCAACCATCAGTACGGCGTCTTCGGTACCGGCAACCACCATGTCCAGATCAGAGCTGGCCAGCTCTTCAAAGGTGGGGTTCAGGAAGTAGCCTTTATCGTTGGTGAAACCAACACGGGCGGCACCGATAGGACCATCGAACGGGATACCGGAGATCGCCAGCGCAGCAGAGGCCGCCAGCATCGCCGCGATGTCAGGATCGTGGTTCTTGCTGGCAGACATGACGGTACAGATAACCTGTACTTCGTTCATGTAGCCATTAGGGAACAGCGGGCGGATCGGACGGTCGATCAGGCGGGAAGTCAGCGTCTCTTTCTCGGACGGACGGCCTTCGCGCTTGAAGAAACCACCGGGGATTTTGCCGGCCGCGTAAGTCTTCTCGAAGTAGTTAACGGTCAGCGGGAAGAAAGGCTGACCAGGCTTGGCTTCTTTGGCGCCGACAACGGTACCCAGCACAGCGGTATCGCCGGTAGACACGAGAACGGAACCGGTTGCCTGACGGGCAACACGACCCGTTTCCAGGGTGAAGGTTTCGCCACCCATTTCAAACGTTTTCTTACGTGGTTGCAGATCCACAATAAACTCCTGCTCTTTTCAACGGTTAATACCTGGCCGGGTGACACTCACCCTCGCCAGGTTTTCTTTACCACCGCAGCAGTCTGATCTGTGAACCGAAAGGCAACCCGTCTGAAAGCTAACAGGCTGTTGCAAAACCCCGGTGTGGCGAGCGGCCAACTGTCTGCGGCTCCCGGGCTTTTCAACAACCTGCTATCAATATCGGCTTTCCATTAGACAGAGAAAATCCTTCGGTTTCACTGACAAATCAACTGCAGCATAAACACCGTCTGGCATCCCCTGAGCGGGTACACACAGACAGTGGGAGAGAAGCGCGGCTGAACCCGGGCAACCCCGGGCCAGCCTTCAGGTCGCTAAACCGGATTAGCGACGCAGACCCAAGCGCTGGATGAGCTCCAGGTAACGGTCAGCGTTTTTACGCTTGAGGTAGTCCAGCAGCTTACGACGCTGGTTTACCATCCGGATCAGGCCGCGGCGGGAATGGTGATCCTGCTTGTTGGCCTTGAAGTGATCCTGCAGCTTGTTGATGTTGGCGCTCAGCAGTGCAACCTGAACTTCAGGAGAACCGGTATCGCCTTCAACTTGCTGAAAATCCTTAACGATCTGAGCTTTCTCATTGGCAGACAGTGCCATATTACACCTCATGGTTTGCGATGCTGATAAATCCGGCCGAACCGCGCATCTCTACAGCCCGGCTAATCAGCGGCGGTGTTACCCGCCACTGTTCTTCACCAGACGGCGCGGCACCAGTTTGGTGTCATCGCCCTCCGGCATAGCTTCTGCCAATCCCACGAAGTTACGATCGCCGTAGACACGCACGAAGCCTTCAAGGGACTGACCCGGTATTCTAACCGGTTGTCCGTTCAATATCGATACCAGTGCCGAGCCAGAAAGCCGGTACTCGGGAAACATCGTCAGCGCGCTTTCCGGCGGCAGCAGCAAGCCGTCCAGGCTCTCACCGCGCTCACGCATGGCTTCCAGGTCTTTGACATCGTGAGCATTTTCCAGCGTGTAGCCAGAGGCCAGGGTACGCCGAAGTGCACTGACATGGGCACCGCACCCAAGTACCGCACCAATATCTTCAACCAGTGAGCGTATATACGTACCCTTGGTACAGGTCACCGCCAAGTCAAGCTCCTGCTCGCGAACCGCCAACAGGGTCAACTCGTAGATGGTGACAGGACGCGCCGGGCGCTCGATCTCAATGCCTTCGCGGGCATACTCGTACAGTGGCCGGCCTTTGTGCTTCAGCGCGGAATACATCGACGGTACCTGCTGGATATCGCCCCGAAACCGCTCTAACACCGCTTCCACCTGGGCTTCGGTCAACGCTGGCACCGGTTTTTCTTCAACCACTGCGCCTTCGCTATCACCGGTTTCTGTCCGTATGCCCAACCGCGCGGTAGTGATATACGCCTTGTCACTGTCGAGCATGGTCTGGGAAAACTTGGTGGCTTCGCCAAAACACAGCGGCAAAACACCAGTAGCAAGTGGATCAAGGGCACCGGTATGGCCGGCCTTGGCCGCCCCATACAGGCGCTTGATCTGCTGCAGAATCCCGTTGGAGGTGACACCCTGGGGCTTGTCGATCACCAGGATGCCATTTACGTCACGGCCTTTACGTCTTCGGCTCAAGCATCACGCTCCGGATTATCAGAAACCGGATCGTCGTTATCATCGCGAGGAACAGCGGGCTGATCCCCCACGGCTTCCCGAATCAGACGGTCCATCTTGCGACTCTGGTTAAGCAGGCTGTCGAAGTGGAAACGCAGGTGGGGTACCACCCGCAGCTTCATCGCCCGCCCGACCTGACCTCGCAGGAATCCCGAGGCCTTGTTGAGCACCGCCAGGGAATCCTGAACTTCCGGAGATTGCTCGGTAAGCTCTTCGGTCGACAACAGGGAAACGTAAATATCGGCATAGCCCAGATCACGGCTGACCTTGACGGCATTCACCGTGACCATGCCAACGCGAGGGTCTTTGACCTCGCGCTGGATGAGTTGGGCCAGTTCACGTTGCATCTGATCGCCGATACGATCTATGCGACTGTATTCCCGCGCCATCAGGCCCCCGTTGATTCGAGCTGACGCTCTACGCGAACGCGATCGAACACCTCGATCTGATCGCCCACTTTCACGTCGTAGCCTTTAACACCGATACCACACTCCATACCGTTGCGGACTTCCGGTACGTCATCCTTGAAGCGACGCAGGGATTCCAGCTCGCCCTCGAAGATAACCACGTTGTCACGCAGTACGCGGATCGGCTTGTTACGGTATACGGTACCCTCGGTCACCATACAGCCGGCCACCTGGCCAAACTTCGGTGAACGGAACACGTCCCGTACATCGGCGATACCCACGATGTCTTCCCGGAATTCTGGCTTGAGCATACCAGTCAGGGCGGACTTAACATCATCAATCAGGTTATAGATGATGCTGTAGTAGCGCAGATCCAGACCTTCCTGCTCCACCAGGCGCTTGGAAGCGGTATCCGCACGCACGTTGAAACCGAAGATAACCGCGTTAGTGGCCATGGCCAGGCTCACGTCTGTCTCGGCAATACCGCCGACACCAGACGAGACAATCTTGACCTGAACTTCCTCGTTACCCAGGTCCTGCAGGGCCTTGGTGATGGCCTCCAGGGAACCACGAACGTCGGTCTTGAGAACAACGTTAAGGGTTTTGACTTCGTCTTTACCCATGTTCTCAAACATATTCTCCAGCTTGGCGGCCTGCTGGCGCTGCAGGCGCTGCTCGCGCTCGCGGGTCTGGCGGAATTCGGCCAGTTCTTTGGCCTTCTTCTCATCAGCCACGGCGAAGAACTCATCACCCGCATCCGGTGTGCCGTTCAGGCCAAGGATCTCGACCGGAATGGACGGGCCAGCTTCCTTGACCTGCTTGCCGGCTTCGTCGGTCATCGCCCGAACCTTGCCGTAGAATGAGCCAGCCACGACCATGTCGCCCTGGCGCAGGGTGCCGTTCTGAACCAGAACGGTCGCAACAGAACCCCGACCACGCTCCAGGCTGGATTCAACAACCACACCACGGGCGGAGGCATCCGGTGACGCTTCAAGTTCCAGAATCTCGGCCTGCAGCAGGACGGCTTCCAGCAGATCATCAATGCCAAGACCGGTATGAGCCGACACAGGCACAAACTGTACATCGCCGCCCCAGTCTTCCGGAATCACATCCAGTGCGGACAGTTCGTTCTTGATGCGGTCCGGATCGGCCTCTTCCTTGTCCATCTTGTTGATGGCGACCACCAGCGGCACACCAGCAGAGCGTGCGTGCTGAACCGCTTCCTTGGTTTGCGGCATAACGCCGTCATCTGCGGCCACAACCAGGATTACGATATCCGTACACTGGGCACCGCGTGCACGCATGGCGGTAAAGGCTGCGTGGCCCGGGGTATCCAGGAAAGACACCATACCGTGATCCGTTTCTACGTGGTAAGCACCGATGTGCTGGGTGATACCACCGGATTCTCCAGCCGCAACCTTGGTGCGACGAATATAATCCAGCAGGGATGTCTTACCATGGTCAACGTGACCCATCACGCTCACTACCGGGGCGCGCTTGATCTTTTCTTTGCCTTCGTGCAGCTCGGTAATCTCGCTCAGCACTTCTTCTTCAAAGGCATCTTCGCTGACTGCCTTGGGCTTGTGGCCCAGCTCTTCAGTCACCAGAACCGCAGTTTCCTGATCGAGCGCCTGATTGATCGTGGCCATTACGCCCATTCCCATCAGGGTTTTAATGACATCAGCGGCTTTGACAGCCATGCGCTGGGCAAGATCACCGACGGTGATGGTTTCCGGAATCTGTACTTCTCTAACCATGGGCTTGGTTGGCCTCTCGAAAGCATGACGCTTTTCTTTCGGTTTCTTTTTAGCCCGCAGCTGCTTACGAGGAAGGCTTTCTTCCTCGTCTTCGGAAATAACCAGCGGTTCTTCAACCGGACGGCTGCGAGGGCCGCGATGGCCAGCCTGCTTCTTCTTCGGCTTGCCTTCTTCGATATCGTCGCCGCGCTCGCGTACCTTTTCTTTCTTTTTCTTTGGCTTGCGATCCCGACCTTCGTCTTCAGGCGGAGGCATGGGAATGTCCTCCGGCGCTGTTTCCAGTTCGGGTTCGGACTTTTCTTCCTGAACAGGCTCAGCCGCCGCCGGCTCTGATGGAGCGGCGGTTTCTGCTGGCTGTTCCTGCTGCTCTGCAGCCACTTTTGGTGCTTCATCGACCACCGGGGATTCAGCCACAGGCTGTTCCGCTACCTCTTCCGGCTTCGGTGCTTCAACCTCTGGTTCCGGCTGCAGTTCCGCACGCTTGATATAGGTGCGGCGCTTGCGCACTTCCACGTTCACGGTCTTGGCCTTGCCGGCCTTGAGCGTGGTGGTGGTTTTACGCTTCAGGGTGATCTTGTTCGGCTCTGCCTGAGCTTCACCGTGGGTCTTTCTCAGATAGGTCAGCAACTGCTGCTTCTCATCACTGGTGACAGCGTCGTTCTCACTGCGGGCTTTCAGGCCCGCTTCCACGATCTGCTTCAGCAAACGATCCACGGGAGCGCCTACATCTGCGGCCAGTTGTTTTACCGTTACATCAGCCATACTGGTCCTCCTCTCCCGAATCAGGCCTGGTCTTCAAACCAGGGGGCACGCGCGGTCATGATCAGCTGACCAGCACGCTCTTCATCCATACCTTCAATTTCGAGCAGTTCGTCAATTGACTGCTCAGCCAGATCTTCCATCGTACGCACGCCCATACCGGCGAGTTTGAACGCCAGTGAACGGTCCATGCCTTCCATGTTGAGAAGATCTTCGGCGGGCTCTGCGCCCTCCAAGGCTTCTTCACTCGCCAGCGCCTGGTTTAACAGGACGTCTTTGGCACGACGGCGCAGCTCTGTGACGGTTTCCTCGTCAAAGCCATCGATGGCCAGCATTTCTTCCATCGGCACGTACGCCACTTCCTCAATCGAGGTAAAGCCTTCGTCGATCAGGACACCGGCAAATTCCTCGTCAACGTCCAGGTGCGCGGTAAAGTGCTCAACCAGGCGAGAGTATTCCTGCTCCTGGCGCTCGCCGGCTTCTTCCTCGGTCATTACGTTCAAAGTCCAGCCGGTCAGCTCAGTGGCCAGACGAACGTTCTGGCCGTTACGGCCGATGGCCTGGGCCAGATTGTCTTCGGCGACGGCAACGTCCATGGTGTGGCGGTCTTCATCCATCACAATGGAGGCAACCTCGGCCGGCGCCATGGCGTTGATGACCAACTGGGCCGGGTTGTCGTCCCACAGCACAATATCAACACGCTCGCCGCCCAGTTCGTTGGACACGGCCTGGACCCGAGAGCCCCGCATGCCCACGCAGGCACCCACGGGATCAATACGGCGATCGTTGGTCTTCACGGCAATCTTGGCACGGGAGCCGGGATCACGGGCTGCACCACGGATCTCAATCAGGTCCTCAGCAATCTCCGGCACTTCAATGCGGAACAGCTCAATCAGCATCTGCGCGTCGGTACGGCTCAGGATCAGCTGCGGGCCCCGATGATCGGTGCGAATCTCCAGCAACAGGGAACGCACGCGGTCGCCCATGCGGAAGGTTTCCCGGGGAATCAGATGCTCACGGGGCAGAAGTGCTTCGGCATTGCCACCCAGATCCACAATAACGTTGTCCCGTGTCACCTTCTTGACCGTTCCGGAAACCAGCTCGCCAACGCGGTCGCGGTAGCTGTCGACGATCTTCATGCGCTCAGCTTCGCGAACCTTCTGGAAAATAATCTGCTTGGCAGCCTGGGCACCGATACGTCCAAAGGCGACTGATTCCACTTTTTCTTCGTGGATGTCACCCGGCTTCAGGTCTGGACTGATCTCTTCGGCTTCCTGGAAGGTAAGCTCTGTACCCAGCGCTGGAACGGCGTCGTTGTCCACCACCAACCAGCGGCGGAAGGTCTCGTACTCTCCGGTGCGGCGGTCAATGGCAACCCGGATGTCCGCTTCTTCATCTTCATAACGCTTCTTGGCAGCGGTCGCGAGCGCCAGCTCGATCGCCTCGAAAATCACGTCTTTCTCGACACCTTTCTCGTTCGAGACGGATTCTACTACCAGCAAGATCTCTTTACTCATTGGATTGCCCTGCCCTCAATATAATCGATGCATCCACAGTCTTGTTCGAATGGGTCATTCAAAAACCGGTACGATGTTGGCTTTCTCAATACTGTCAAAAGGCAACAGGTATTCGTGGTCATCAACAACCACGATGACTTCATCGCCCTCTATACCTTTGATCAGGCCTGTAAATTTGCGCCGGCCTTCAAACGCCATGCGCAGCTTGATCTGAACCTGATGGCCAACGAATTCCTGATACTGCTCGAGACGAAACAGTGGCCGGTCCATACCCGGCGACGACACCTCCAGGGTGTATTCACTCTGGATGGGGTCTTCCACATCCATCACGCCGCTTATCTGACGGCTGACTTTCTCGCAGTCTTCAATGCTGATGCCATTTTCCGCATCATCAATAAACACCCGAAGCATGGACTGATAGCCCCGGGAACGGTATTCGATACCCCAGAATTCATACCCGAGCCCTTCCACTACCGGGCGCAGAATGTCTTCCAGTTGTTTAAGCTTGGCTGACAAGTGTCGCCGCCTCCGTATTCAGATTTTCGGACTACAAAAACAAAAAAAGGGCTGTTGATCAGCCCTTTTTATGCACCAGGGCCCTTTGCGCCAGGCCCCTTAATCAAAAAGCCCCTATGAATGGGGCCTTTTGTTGCAAGAATTCGCAGAAAGCTAACCCAACTCTGCCCTCTGCCGACAGACACCTGGCCTGCCTGGACACTACAACGCCGTTGCAAGGTCCAATATCCGCCGGAGTATAGAGACGCCGCGCAGACTGGTCAAGGACTGACCAAAAAAAACGGCCTGGAACTTCCAAGCCGTCTTACTCAAATATGGTGCCCGGGGCCGGACTCGAACCGGCACAGCTTTCGCTACCACCCCCTCAAGATGGCGTGTCTACCAGTTTCACCACCCGGGCAACATTCTTTACTCGAGGTCAGGGAGCTGAGACTCCCCACCCTCGCTTTCGCTACCTGCAGATTCTTCGATACCCGGCGCAGCTTCAGCTGGCGCCTGACGGGATTCCTGAACTGTCGGAATACCGGCCTCACCTGCCACTTCAGCACGCTGCTTGGCGAAGATTGCCAGCGAAAAACTTGTCACAAAAAACACAACCGCCATAAACGTGGTCAGACGGGTCAGAAAGCTGCCACTACCCTGACTACCGAACACGGTCTGGGACGCACCGCCACCGAAAGCAGCACCGGCATCTGCACCCTTACCCTGCTGGATAAGGACCAGACCCACCAGAGCCACGGCGATCACGACGTGAACAACGACTACCAGTGTTTCCATCCAATCCATACAGACTCTCGTAAACGTTTTGGCTTACGCACCCACCGGAAACGCACGGCAGATACTTACAAAATCTTCAGCCTTAAGGGAAGCACCACCTATAAGACCGCCATCAATATCGGGCTCTGCAAACAGAGCGGCCGCATTATCCGCTTTTACACTGCCGCCGTAAAGTACTGAAATCGTCTCAGACGGCGCACCCATCTCTGCAAGCACCCGGCGAATATCCGCGTGCATGGCCTGGGCATCTTCTGCAGTCGCCGTCTTTCCAGTGCCTATCGCCCATACCGGCTCGTAGGCAACCACAATTCTCGACCACTGGTCACCAGCCACCGACGCCAGACCTTGCTGAACCTGGCTGGCCACTACCCGCTCAGCCGAACCGGCATCGCGTTCTTCCAGAGTCTCACCGACGCAAAGTACTGCCGTCAGCCCGGATGCCAGAACACGCTCGATCTTCCTGGCAACCACTTCGTCGGACTCACCAAACAACTGGCGACGCTCGGAATGACCAACCAGGGCGCACTGACACCCCAGATCTTTCGCCATATCAGAGGACACTTCACCAGTGTAGGCACCTGACTGCCACTGACTGACGTTCTGCACGCCAGCAACCAATTCAGAGCCACAAAGCGCAACCACAGAGTCAACATAAAGGGCAGGAGGTATGATAACCACCTCTACTCTGGCATCAAGACTGGCAACCTGCTCGCGGACCTGACCGACCAGCTGCTGCACCAGGTCTTTCGACCCGTTCATCTTCCAGTTTCCAGCTACGATCTTGCGACGCATACCAAATCTCAATCGTCCCGACCTGAGGGAGGGCGAACTATACAGCAGACATTTGTCTCGCACAACCCGCCCTATTCCACAAAATCAGGGTGTTGAACGCTCCACGACGAGGGCCAGCTGCTCGGCAACCCGGGCAATGTCATCGGCATTCTGACCTTCTGCCATCACCCGAATCAGGGGCTCCGTTCCCGACGCCCGCAACAGGATTCTGCCGGCCTCGCCCAGGTCAGCCTCTGCCCTGCGCATCGCCTCAACGATGTCTGACCGGCTGAGCGGATCAAATCGCTGGGCCACCCGCACATTCACCATCGTCTGGGGCAACTTGGCCATACCCTGACGTAGCTCTCCCAGGGTCTTGCCAGACCGGCGAACCGCCAACAGCACCTGCAACGCAGAGACAATACCGTCGCCGGTACTGGTGCAGTCACGAATCACCATATGGCCGGAGCCTTCTCCGCCAATAATCCAGTTGTTGGCCAGCAGCCGCTCCATCACATAACGGTCACCCACATTGGCACGCTCGAATTCGATGCCAATCTCGCGCAGCGCCAGCTCAACCCCCAGATTGGTCATCAGGGTTCCAACCACGCCACCGTTCAACCGACCTTCAGCATGACGCTGGGAGGCCAGAATAAACAGCAATTCGTCTCCATCCACCTCGGAGCCGTCCCGGTCCACCATCAGCACACGGTCACCATCGCCATCGAAAGCAATGCCCAGATCAGCCTGCTTCTCAGCAACGGTTTGTTTCAGAGCATCCAGGTGGGTCGACCCCACGTTGAGATTGATATTCAGCCCGTCCGGTTCTGCGCCAATCACCGAAACCCTGGCTCCGAGCTCTTTAAACACCTTGGGGGCAACGTGGTATGTGGCGCCATGGGCACAGTCGAGCACGATATGCAGTCCATCGAGGGTAAACTCATTGGGCACCGTACTCTTGCAGAACTCCACGTACCGGCCCGGAGCGTCGTCGACACGGCTTGCCTTGCCCAGCTCATTGGGCTCGCACACCTGAATCGGCTGCTCGAGCCAGCGCTCGATCTCAGCCTCCAGGGCGTCATCGAGCTTGGTGCCGTTAGCCGAGAAGAACTTGATGCCGTTGTCGTGGTGCGGGTTATGAGAGGCACTGATCACAATGCCTGCAGATGCCCGAAACGTTCGGGTCAGGTAGGCAATGGCCGGCGTCGGCATCGGGCCAAGCAACTTCACGTCCACCCCCGCAGCAGACAATCCCGCCTCAAGTGCGGATTCAAACATGTAACCTGACAAGCGGGTATCCTTTCCAATCAGCACGCTGTTTCGCTGGCCCTGCCTCTTGAATGCCTGGCCTGCTGCCCACCCAAGGTGCAACATAAACTCCGGGGTAATCGGACTTTCGCCCACTCTCCCCCGGATTCCGTCGGTTCCAAAATACTTGCGCTGGGACATCAGATTGCCTCCTTAACTGCCGTCACGACCTTGACGGCGTCCACCGTCTCCCGCACATCATGCACCCTGAGGATGCTTGCGCCTTTCATGGCGGATATTGTCGCGGCAGCGAGGCTTGCCGGCAACCTTTCGTTGACGTCTCGGCCGGTAATCGCTCCGAGCATGGATTTCCGGGACACCCCGATCAACAACGGATGCCCCAGCAAATGCAACTGCTCCAGAGTCGCCAACAACTGGATGTTGTGCTCAACGGTTTTCCCGAAGCCAAATCCCGGGTCCAGGATGATGTTTTCCGGCCGCACGCCGGCTTTTTCTACCACCCGCATCCGTTCGGTCAGAAACGAACTCACGTCGCGCCGGACGTTATGGTATCGGGGATTATCCTGCATGGTGTCCGGCTCACCCTGGATGTGCATGATGCAGACGGGTACGCCGGCTTTGGCCGCCACTTCCGGTGCACCCTCTCGCTGGAGCGCCCGCACATCGTTGATCAAACCGGCGCCGAGCCTGACCACCTCCTCCATCACGGCGGGGTTGCTGGTATCCACTGAAATCACGGTATCCAGCTCACGGGCAATGGCCTCCACCACGGGGCAAACCCGGTCCAGCTCTTCCTGGGTCGATACCGGCTCCGCTCCCGGCCGGGTCGATTCACCACCAACATCGATAAAGGATGCGCCGTCTTCCACCATGGTCCGGGCACGAACAAGCGCTGCATCGGCGGTCGTGAACCGGCCGCCATCTGAAAAGGAATCAGGCGTAACGTTGAGAATCCCCATTACCTGGCACCGGGACAGATCCACCAAACGGCCAGCAAAATTCATTTTCATAGCAGGTATTCCGAAATTTTCTGTTCAGGGGTAACAAAAACAAACGCCGCCCGGAGGCCGGGCGGCGCTGTATTTGACTAGGCCTTGTGCGGGCGATCAGTGCTCGCCGGCAGGCCTGCCTACTCCGGGCTGACGCCCGTCATCCGATGACCGGGGCTCCGGAGCTGGCTCTTCAGCTTTCACTCCGCCGGTGGGACCACTATCGCCCCAGTTTTTCGGGGGCCGCGGCTCTTTGCCTGCCATGATGTCATCGATCTGATAGCGATCAATGGTCTCGTACTTCATCAGGGCCTCAGCCATCAGGTCCAGTTTGTCACGGTTCTCAATCAGGATCTGCTTGGCCGTGGCATAACACTCATCAATGATATTCCGAACTTCCTCATCAATCCGCTGGGCGGTCTCCGGAGAGTGATGGGAGTGCGACTGGCCGGCAGAACGACCCAGGAACGGCTCTTCGCTGTCGGTATCGTACTGCAGGGGACCCAACTTTTCCGACAACCCCCACTTGGTGACCATGTTGCGGGCCAGGCTGGTGGCACGCTCGATGTCGTTGGAGGCACCGGTCGTCACACCGTCAAAGCCAAGCGTCAGCTCTTCGGCAATTCGGCCACCGAACAGACTGCAGATTGAGCTGGTCAGGTAGCGCTTGGAGTGACTGTACTTGTCCTCTTCCGGCAAGAACATGGTCACACCCAGGGCGCGCCCTCGGGGGATGATACTGACCTTGTAGACAGGATCATGTTCAGGCACGAGGCGACCAACAATGGCATGGCCAGACTCATGGTACGCGGTGTTCCGCTTTTCTTTCTCGCTCATCACCATGGATTTGCGCTCGGCGCCCATCATGATCTTGTCTTTCGCCAGTTCCAGCTCTTCCATGGAAACCAGACGCTGGTTACGACGCGCCGCGAACAGGGCAGCCTCGTTTACCAGGTTAGCGAGGTCAGCACCGGAGAAGCCAGGCGTACCGCGAGCGATAACCGCCGGATCAATACCGTCGGCCAGGGGCACTTTCTTCATGTGCACCTTAAGAATCTGCTCTCGACCAAGAATGTCTGGCAGGCTCACCACCACCTGGCGGTCAAAGCGACCCGGACGCAGCAGCGCAGGGTCCAGAACGTCCGGACGGTTGGTAGCAGCGATCACGATGACGCCTTCGTTGCCTTCAAAGCCGTCCATCTCAACCAACAGCTGGTTCAGGGTCTGTTCACGCTCGTCATGGCCACCGCCCATGCCGGCGCCACGATGGCGGCCGACCGCATCAATCTCATCGATAAAAATGATACAGGGGCTTTGCTTCTTGGCCTGCTCGAACATGTCACGAACACGGGAAGCACCCACGCCCACGAACATCTCTACGAAGTCAGAACCGGAGATGGAGAAAAACGGCACTTTCGCTTCACCGGCAATGGCTTTTGCCAGCAGCGTCTTACCAGTACCCGGCGGCCCCACCATCAACACGCCTTTCGGGATTCGGCCACCCAGACGCTGGAATTTGCTCGGGTCACGCAGGAAGTCGACCAGCTCTTTAACGTCTTCCTTCGCTTCATCAACACCGGCGACGTCGCCAAAGGTGGTTTTGATCTGGTCTTCACTGAGCAGGCGCGCCTTGCTCTTGCCAAAGGACATGGGGCCTTTGCCGCCGCCACCGCCCTGCATCTGGCGCATGAAGAACACAAACAACGCAATAATGATCAGAATCGGGAACGCGGCCACCAGCAACTGCGTCCACAGGCTCTGGCGCTCAGGCTCCTTGCCGATCACTTCGACGTTATTGGCGAGCAGATCATCCATCAGCTTGTTGTCAGAGACCTGCGGGCGAATGGTCTGGAACTGGGACCCGTCACCACGGACACCCTGCACCTGAAGACCATCAATGGTCACTTGCCGGACCTGGCCCTGCTGGACCATCTCCACAAACTGGGAATAGTTGACTTGTTGGCCGGTGGTGGTGGGAGAGAAATTCTGAAACACCATCAACAGCACGGCGGCTATGATTAGCCAGAGAACCAGATTTTTTGCCATATCGTTCAAGGATCATCACCTGTGAATTGCGGGGCTGCAGCCATGTGGCCATCAACCCTTTTCCGACACCTTACACCAATTATACGCCTGTCCACCAGAAACGGCCCATCCGTATCGACCACAGACCCGCTGACTGACCCGGCAAAAACACAACCTGAGGACTGTAACCAGCACCACTTGAGATTTCGTGAAACCTTTGACCCTGACCGTACAGGAAGGTTCCAGCCGACAACCGGTAGGGCGCTAAGGCCCGTCATCCCGCACGACACCGCGCCAGTGGGCGCGACTGTAGGTGATTACGACCATTTGTGGCGGGAATCTATCTGTTACAATTGCGAAATTATACGACGTCGTCAGCCATTTCGCCGCTGACCTTTTGTTAATTGCACCGATAAAGAGATTACATCATGAGTCTTTCACCGGAACAGCGCCGGGAATACCGGGCGATTGCCCACAATCTGAAGCCCGTCATTATTGTTGGCGATAAAGGCCTGTCTGAGGGCTTGCAGGATGAGCTTGAGCGCGCCCTGAACGATCATGAGCTGATCAAGATCAAGGTGGCCAGCACTGATCGCGAAGCGCGCCAGGAAGCGATTCAGGCGTTGTGCGAGAGCTCCGGGGCGGAGCTGGTGCAGACGATTGGTAAGATTGCGGTGATTCTGCGGCGGGCTAAGAAGCCTAATCCGAAGTTGTCGAATTTGTTACGGAATAAGTAGTTTTTCGCCAGGGTTGATATAAAAAGCCGCGCTGGATAGTGCGGCTTTTTTTGTTTGGCTTGGGAGATCGGCGGGGTAAAAGGGGGTCAGTCCCCGTTCGGGGACAGCCCCGTAGGACAGACCCTTTGACGCTAGATGTATTCTACTTCGGAGATTTCGTATTCTACGGTGCCGGAGGGGATGCGGATGGCGACTACGTCGCCTTCGTTCTTGCCTACCAGCGCACGGGCAATCGGTGAGGATACAGAAAGCTTGCCGGCCTTGATGTCGGCCTCGTCTTCACCGACGATCTGGTATTTAACCTCTTCGTCGGTATCCATGTTCACCAGGTGTACCGTGGTGCCGAAGATCACCTTGCCGGTGTTCTCCATGGTGGTCACATCGATCACCTGGGCTACCGACAGCTTGCCTTCGATTTCCTGAATCCGGCCTTCGATGAAGCTTTGCTGCTCACGAGCGGCATGGTACTCGGCGTTTTCCTTGAGATCACCGTGCTCCCGGGCATCGGCGATTGCCTGAATTACCCGGGGACGATCTTCGGACTTCAGCTTTTTCAGCTCCTCGCGCAGGCGGGCTTCGCCCGCCTTGGTCATGGGTACTCTGTCAGCCATAGTCTTACTTTCCTGCGTGTAGATCCTGGAGGCGACGTACTGTGCGCTCCGGGCCAAATTTGATGGCCCGACAGAAGGCTTCGCCGCCTGCCAGTGTGGTTGTGTAGGTTACCTTGGTCTGCAGGGCGGACTGGCGAATCTGGGCCGAGTCGGAAATCGCCTTGCGACCTTCAGTGGTATTGATAATCAGCTGAACCTGACCATTCTTGATGGCGTCAACAATGTGCGGGCGACCCTCGCGAACCTTGTTTACCCGCTCCACGGCAACACCTTCGGCTTCCAGCGCCTTGGCGGTGCCGGTGGTGGCAATCACCTTGAACCCGGCCTCAACCAGGTCACGGGCCACCTTCGCCGCACCGGGCTTGTCGACATCCCGCACAGACATGAACGCGGTACCCTGGGCAGGCAGGCGCTCACCGATGGCCAGAGCCGCCTTGGCAAAAGCTTCGTCGAAGCTGTCGCCCAGCCCCATCACCTCACCGGTGGACTTCATTTCCGGCCCAAGGATCGGGTCTACCGCCGGGAACTTGTTGAACGGGAATACCGATTCTTTTACCGCATAGTAAGTCGGCACGATTTCCTGGGTGAAGTTCAGTTCTTTCAGGGTCTTGCCGGACATTACCCGGGCCGCCACTGCCGCCAGGGACACACCAATGGCCTTGGAGACAAACGGCACGGTACGGGAGGCGCGGGGGTTGACCTCAATCACGTAGATTTCGCCATCCTGCCACGCCAGCTGCACGTTCATCAGGCCGATAACGTCCAGCTCGATGGCCATCTTCCTGACCGCTTCGCGCATTTCATCCTGCACCTCTTTAGGCAGGCTGTATGGCGGCAGCGAACAGGCGGAGTCACCGGAGTGAACACCGGCCTGCTCAATGTGCTGCATGATGCCACCAATGACCACATCCGTGCCGTCGCAGATGGCGTCAATATCCACCTCAACAGCGGCATTCAGGAAGTGGTCCAGCAGCACCGGGCTGTCATTGGACACCAGCACCGCGTTACGCATGTAACGCACCAGCTCGGTTTCGTCATAGACGATTTCCATCGCCCGACCACCCAGCACGTAGGACGGGCGCACCACCAGCGGGTAGCCGATTTCGCGGGCCGCCAGGATGCCTTCCTCGTGACTGCGCACAGTGGCGTTTTCCGGCTGCTTCAGCCCCAGGCGCTGGATCATCTGCTGGAAACGTTCACGGTCTTCGGCACGGTCAATGGCATCCGGGCTGGTGCCGATAATCGGCACACCGGCCGCCTCAAGACCACGAGCCAGTTTCAGCGGAGTCTGGCCGCCATATTGCACGATCACGCCCTTGGGCTTCTCAACGTGGATGATTTCCAGCACGTCTTCCAGGGTGATCGGCTCAAAATACAACCGGTCGGAGGTGTCGTAATCGGTGGACACGGTCTCCGGGTTACAGTTGATCATAATGGTTTCGTAGCCGTCTTCACGCATGGCCAGGGCCGCGTGCACACAGCAGTAGTCGAACTCAATGCCTTGGCCGATCCGGTTCGGGCCACCACCGATCACCACGATTTTCTCGCGATCGCTGGCATCTGCCTCGCACTCTTCCTCGTAGGTGGAGTACATGTAGGCGGTGTCTGAGGCAAACTCGGCGGCGCAGGTGTCGACGCGCTTGTAGACCGGGCGGATACCCAGGTCGTGACGCAGTTTGCGCAGGCTCACCTCGGAAATGCCCAGCAGTTTGGCCAGGCGAGCGTCGGAGAAGCCCTTGCGCTTGAGACGGAACAGGGTGGCCTGATCAATATCCGCTTTGCCCGCGGATTTCAATGCAGCCTCTTCGCGCACCAGATCTTCAATCTGGACCAGGTACCAGGGATCCACCTTGGTGTGCTGGAACACTTCTTCCACGGTCATGCCGGCACGGAATGCGTCGCCGATGTACCAGACGCGGTCAGCGCCCGGCACGTTGAGTTCGCGGGTCAGGGTTTCCCGGGAATTCTCGGAATCCAGGTCGTCCAGCTTCTCATCAAAACCTTCAGAACCTACTTCCAGCCCGCGTAGCGCTTTCTGCATGGACTCCTGGAAGGTGCGGCCAATAGCCATGACTTCCCCCACAGACTTCATCTGGGTGGTCAGGCGAGCGTCGGCCTGGGGGAATTTCTCGAAAGTAAACCGGGGAATCTTGGTGACCACATAATCGATGCTCGGCTCGAACGAGGCCGGAGTCACGCCACCGGTGATTTCGTTCTGCAACTCATCCAGGGTATAGCCAATCGCCAGCTTGGCCGCTACCTTGGCGATCGGGAAGCCGGTGGCCTTGGAGGCCAGGGCCGAGGACCGGGACACCCGCGGGTTCATCTCGATCACCACCATGCGGCCGGTGTCCGGGTTGATGCCGAACTGCACGTTGGAACCGCCGGTTTCCACACCGATTTCACGCAGTACCGCCAGCGAGGCGTTCCGCATGATCTGGTATTCCTTGTCAGTGAGGGTCTGGGCCGGTGCCACGGTGATGGAGTCACCGGTATGCACGCCCATGGCATCGAAGTTTTCGATGGAGCAGACGATGATGCAGTTGTCGTTCCTGTCGCGAACAACTTCCATCTCGTACTCTTTCCAGCCGATCAGAGACTCGTCGATCAACAGTTCGTTGGTCGGGGACAAGTCGAGACCACGAGTACAGATTTCCTCGAATTCATCCTTGTTGTACGCAATACCGCCGCCTGAGCCGCCCATGGTGAAGGACGGGCGGATGATACACGGGAAGCCAATGTCTTCGGACGCTGCCCAGGCTTCGGCCATGGAGTGAACGATGGTCGCGCGCGGGCATTCCAGGCCGATCTTTCTCATGGCCTTATCGAAGCGGTCACGGTCTTCGGCCTTGTCGATGGTGTCGGCATTGGCACCGATCATTTCGACGCCGTGCTTCTCCAGCACGCCGTGCTTTTCCAGATCCAACGCACAGTTCAGTGCGGTCTGGCCGCCCATGGTGGGTAGCAGGGCGTCCGGCTTTTCTTTCTCAATGATCTTTTCGACCGTCTTCCAGGTGATGGGCTCGATGTAGGTGGCATCGGCCATGGCCGGGTCGGTCATGATGGTGGCCGGGTTAGAGTTCACCAGGATAACCCGGTAACCCTCTTCGCGCAGCGCCTTGCAGGCCTGGGCCCCGGAGTAATCGAATTCGCACGCCTGCCCGATCACAATGGGACCTGCGCCCAGGATCAGGATGCTTTGGATGTCTGTACGTTTTGGCATGTCTCGGTAAACCTGTCAGCAACTTTTGAATTCTTTCAGCGCGTACGATGCGCCAGTGAGCTATCTGTGATGGCCTTGCCCTCAGGCAGATCGCGCTTCCATCAGCTGGATAAACTCGTCGAACAGGGGCGCCACATCATGGGGGCCCGGGCTGGCTTCCGGGTGACCCTGGAAGCTGTAGGCCGGCTTGTCTGTGCGGCGAATACCCTGCAGAGTGCCGTCAAACAGCGACTTGTGGGTGGCCTCCACATTAGCCGGCAGGGTTGCTTCGTCTACCGCAAACCCATGGTTCTGGCTGGTAATCATCACGGTGCCTTTGGCAATGTCCTGCACCGGATGGTTAGCACCGTGGTGGCCGTGCCCCATTTTCATGGTTTTGGCGCCACTGGCCAGAGCCAGCAACTGGTGACCCAGGCAGATGCCGAACACTGGAATTTCGGTTTCCAGGACGTCCTGAATGGCTTTGATAGCGTAGTCGCACGGCTCCGGGTCGCCGGGGCCGTTGGACAGGAAGATGCCGTCCGGATTCATGGCTAGCACTTCCGAGGCCGGAGTTTGCGCAGGCACAACGGTGATGTCGCAGCCACGGGCGGCGAGCATGCGCAGGATGTTGAACTTCACACCGTAGTCCCAGGCAACGACCTTGAATTTGGCGGCGGCCTGGTCACCATAACCGTCTGAGATATCCCACTCGGTCTGGCTCCACTGATAGGATTTCTCGCTGGTGACTTCTTTAGCCAGATCCATGCCCTTGAGGCCTGGGAAGGCTTTCGCCAGTTCCAGGGCGCGCTCGGCGGTGGCGTTCTCGCCAGCGATGATGGCACCGTTCTGGGAGCCTTTGTCGCGCAGGATGCGGGTCAGGCGGCGGGTGTCGATGTCCGCAATGCCAACAATGTTGTTGCTTCGCAGGTACTCGCCCAGGCTCTGCTGGTTACGCCAGCTGCTGGCGACCAGGGGCAGATCGCGGATGATCAGGCCGGATGCGTGGATGCGGTCGGATTCTACGTCTTCTTCGTTTACACCGGTGTTGCCAATGTGGGGATACGTCAGGGTGACGATTTGGCGTGAGTAGGACGGGTCGGTCAGGATTTCCTGGTAGCCGGTCATGGCAGTGTTGAACACTACCTCGCCGCTGGTTTCTCCGTCTGCGCCGATGGCGGTGCCGTAGAAGAGGCTTCCGTCTGCGAGTGCAAGGATTGCTGGTGTGCTCAAGGCTTGTATCCTCATCGAGTGGCGTAAGTTCGTCACGAACAGGAACGCAAGCGCAAATTCAGGTTGCAAAAAAGCGAGACAAGGTAAAAACCCGGTCCCGCTTTCTTATAAACTTTTCAAAGGTACGCTTGGTGCAGTCAAATCGCCTTATTGTAAGCTGTTTTGGCGTTTTCTGTCCACGTTGAATTCTTGCCGGGAGTAAGGCGGTTGTCCGGCAGGAGTGCTGGATCACCTTCCCGAAAAACGCTACGAGCACATCCCTGTGCGCTTCGCTCCGGCCATCCATGGCCTCCGAGATTTTCGGGAAGGTGATCCAGCCCTCCTACCTCAGAGTCCGCCGCTCAGAACTCTCTCGCTCGGGGTCAACTGTTCAAGAGCACATTCAGTCCTTCAGATTCAAGACATCCTGCATGTCATACAGTCCAGCGGCCTTCCCTTCCAGCCAGAGCGCAGCTCGCATCGCCCCTTTGGCGAAGGTCATCCGGCTGCTCGCCTTGTGGGTGATTTCGATGCGCTCGCCTTCGGTGGCAAACAGAACGGTGTGGTCGCCCACCACGTCGCCGGCGCGGATGGTTTCGAAGCCGATTTCCTTGCGGGTGCGTTCGCCGGTGAAACCTTCGCGGCCGTAGACAGCGCATTCTTTCAGGTCGCGGCCGAGGGCGTCAGCCACGACTTCGCCCATGCGCAGGGCGGTGCCTGAGGGGGCGTCTTTTTTGTGGCGGTGGTGGGCCTCGATGATTTCTACGTCGTAGTCGTCACCCAAAGTAGCCGCTGCGGTGCGCAGGAGGTTGAGGACGACGTTGACGCCAACGCTCATGTTGGGTGCGAAGACCACTGGGGTGGATTCGGCGGCCAGGGCCAACTGTTCTTTTTCGGCGGCGGTCATGCCGGTGGTGCCGATGACGATCATTTTGCCGTTGGCGCTGCAGAACTTTGCGTTTTCCAGGGTGAGGTCCGGGAAGGTGAAGTCCACCAGTACGTCGAAGTCGTTTTTGACGTCGTCGAGGCTGCCGGCCATTTTGATTCCGGTTTTGCCGATGCCAGTCATTTCGCCGGCGTCGGCGCCAATCAGGCTGCTGCCTGGCTCGACGATGGCAGCACCGAGTTCGAGGCCTTCGGTGCCGTCTACGGCTTCGATCAGCACTTTGCCCATGCGCCCGGCGGCGCCGATGATTGCTACCCGCATCTGTTATGCCCTCAGAATTTCATTTCGTCGAAGAAGCTTTTCACACCCTCAAACCAGGAGGTTTTCTTCGGAGCATGATGGGTGCCGTTGTTGCCGCTCAGGGTTTCCTGGAACTCTTCCAGCAGCTCTTTCTGGCGCTTGGTCAGGTTGACCGGTGTTTCCACCATCACGCGGCACAGCAAATCGCCGGCAGGGCCACCGCGAACGGGGCTTACGCCTTTGTTGCGCAGGCGGAAGAGTTTGCCGGTCTGGGTTTCTGGTGGAATCTTGAGTTTGACCCGGCCGTCCAGGGTCGGCACTTCCAGTTCACCACCCAGGGCTGCATCTACGATGCTGATCGGCACTTCGCAGTATAGATTACGGCCGTCACGGGTAAAGATGGAATGCTCGCGCACGGCAATCTGCACATACAGGTCACCTGGCGGCCCGCCATCAACGCCCATCTCGCCCTCACCTGAGAGACGAATGCGATCGCCGGTATCCACACCGGGTGGCACTTTCACAGACAGGGTTTTTTCCTGCCTCACGCGGCCCTGGCCGTGGCACACTTTACAGGGATTCTTGATAACCTGACCGGAGCCCCGGCAGGTCGGGCATGCCTGCTGCACGGTGAAGAAACCCTGCTGCATGCGAACCTGCCCCATACCCTGGCAGGTACCACAGGTTTCAGGACGGGAGCCTTTTTCAGCACCACTGCCATCGCAGGCTTCACACTCTTTGTGGCCAGGAATGTTGATCTTGACGGTTTTGCCTTTGACGGCCTCTTCCAGATCGATTTCCAGGGTGTAGCGCAGGTCGGAACCGCGAGTGTTGCGGCCCCGGCCACCGCCACCGAAAATGTCACCGAAGACATCACCAAAGATATCGGAGAAGCTGGCACCACCGCCGCCAAAGCCTCCGCCGGCCTGGCCATCCACGCCGGCATGACCAAACTGGTCGTAGGCCGCACGCTTGCTGCCATCGGCAAGAATTTCGTAGGCTTCGCTGGCCTCCTTGAACTTGTTCTCGGCGTCTTTGTCGTCCGGGTTACGGTCCGGATGGTATTTCATCGCAAGCTTTCGGTAAGCCCGCTTTATGTCCTTCTCGTCCGCGTCCCGGGAGACCCCGAGTACTTCGTAATAATCGCGCTTGGCCATGCTTAAAACCCTGTTGCTATAACGCGGAAAACGCGGGGCTTACCCCCGCGTTTTCCAACTACCTGATGTACTTAGGATTTACTTCTTGTCGTCGTCTTTGACTTCTTCGAACTCGGCGTCCACCGCATCGTCAGCCGCCTGAGACTGGGCACCTTCCTGCCCGCCAGCCTGCTGCGCCTGGTCTGCCTGATCCGCGTACATCTTCTGTGCCAGCTCGGAAGACACTTCGGTCAGTTTCTGAGTCTTGGCTTCGATGGCTTCCTTGTCAGAGCCGGTCAGGGCTTCTTCCAGATCCTTGATGGCCGCCTCGATAGACTCCTTTTCACTGTCAGAAACCTTGTCGCCGGCTTCGGTCAGGGTCTTGCGCACGGCGTGAACCATGGCATCACCCTGGTTGCGAACCTGAACCAGCTCTTCGAACTTGCGATCTTCCTCGGCGTTGGCCTCGGCATCGCGAACCATCTTCTCGATCTCGTCGTCGTTCAGACCAGACGAGGCCTTGATAACGATGGACTGTTCTTTACCGGTGGCCTTGTCTTTGGCAGACACGTTCAGGATACCGTTGGCATCGATATCGAAGGTGACTTCGATCTGCGGCACACCGCGCGGCGCCGGCGGAATATCCGCCAGGTCAAAGCGGCCCAGCGACTTGTTCTGGGAAGCCTGCTTACGCTCACCTTGAACCACGTGAATGGTTACGGCCGTCTGGTTGTCATCCGCTGTTGAGAACGTCTGCGACTTCTTGGTCGGGATGGTGGTGTTCTTGTCGATCAGCGGCGTTGCCACGCCACCCATGGTTTCAATACCCAGAGTCAGCGGGGTTACGTCCAGCAGCAGCACGTCTTTTACGTCACCGGAAAGAACAGCCGCCTGGATGGCAGCACCCATGGCCACGGCTTCGTCCGGGTTCACGTCTTTACGGGCTTCTTTGCCGAAGAACTCTTTTACCTTTTCCTGCACCAGCGGCATACGGGTCTGACCACCCACCAGGATAACTTCGTCGATTTCAGACGCCTTCATGCCGGCGTCCTGCAGTGCGACTTTACAGGGCTCCAGGCTGCGCTGAACCAGATCTTCCACCAGGCTTTCCAGCTTGGCGCGGGTCAGCTTCACGTTCATGTGCTTGGGCCCAGACGCGTCTGCAGTGATGTACGGCAGGTTCACGTCTGTCTGCTGGCTGCTGGACAGCTCGATCTTCGCTTTCTCACCGGCTTCCTTCAGGCGCTGCATGGCCAGGGAATCGCCGCGCAGGTCGATGCCACTGTCTTTCTTGAACTGGTCTGCCAGGTACTCGATGACCTTCAGGTCGAAGTCTTCACCACCCAGGAAGGTGTCACCGTTAGTGGCCAGAACCTCGAACTGATGCTCACCGTCGACATCGGCAATTTCAATAATGGAGAGGTCGAAAGTACCACCACCCAGATCGTATACAGCAACTGTGCGGTCACCGCTCTTCTTGTCCAGGCCATAAGCCAGGGCAGCTGCGGTCGGCTCGTTGATGATCCGCTTCACTTCCAGACCGGCGATCTTGCCCGCATCTTTGGTGGCCTGGCGCTGGCTGTCATTGAAGTAAGCCGGCACGGTAATCACTGCTTCCGTTACCTTCTCGCCCAGGTAGTCTTCTGCAGTCTTTTTCATTTTCTTCAGAACTTCTGCAGAGATCTGGGGCGGTGCCATCTTCTGGCCCTTTACTTCAACCCAGGCATCGCCGTTGTCGGCCTTGGTGATCTTGTAGGGCACCATCTTGATGTCTTTCTGAACCACATCGTCCTCAAAACGACGACCGATCAGACGCTTGATGGCGTACAGGGTGTTATGGGGATTGGTGACCGCCTGGCGCTTGGCGGACTGACCAACCAGGGTCTCGTTATCGTCGGTGTACGCGATAATGGAGGGAGTAGTACGATCACCCTCAGCGTTTTCAATAACCTTTACCTTGTCGCCATCCATGATGGCCACACAGGAGTTGGTGGTTCCCAGGTCGATACCAATAATCTTGCTCATCGAATCACTCCAAATCTTTCTGAATGCTGTCCCAGGGAGGTTTGCCCTGACTGTCGCTGTTTAATCGCTATATTGGCGCTTTAATCGGCTTTTCAAGCCTGCTCGTCGATTTTTGGTGCATCTTCGGCCTTGGCCACAACCACCATGGCGGGACGAACCACGCGACCGTTCAGCAGGTAGCCCTTCTGCACCACGGCAACCACGCTATTCGGCTCGGCATCTGGCGCGGGCACCATAGACATCGCCTCGTGCTGTTGCGGATCGAACGGTTCACCCACCGGGTTCACCTGTTCAACGTTGAATTTCTTGAGGCCGTTCATGAACAGGCCCAAAGTCATTTCCACGCCTTCGCGAATGGAGCCAACCAGCTCACCGGCGTTTTCATGTCCTTCAGTGCTTTCCACTGCCTTTTCAAGGCTGTCCGCCACCGGAAGAAGCTCTTTCACAAACTTTTCCAGAGCGAACTTGTGGGCCTTTTCCACATCAATTTCGGCTCGACGACGCACATTCTGCATCTCAGCCTGGGCCCTCAGCGCCTGGTCCTGGTATTCCTGCAACTGCGCCTTCAGCAATTCCAGTTCGGAACCTTCTTCAGCACCGGCGGTTTCTGCTTCGCCCTGCTCTTCTGTGGCGTTTACTGCCTCGTTCAGCTCGTCTACTTGTTCGTTGCGCTTATCGTCAGCACTCATGACAACTCCTGATGACTTTCCCTGGGCCCGAGGGCCTGCGGCTAAATGAGCCCCGCCTTGCACAGGCAGGAAAATACGACTTTGCGAACGGATATGGGGCCCGCCCCTCAGGTTTCAACCTCAAACGATGCATTCTTTCAGATTTTCACGATTCGATTGTTTGCAATCAGGAAAAAGGCTGTATATATTCACAGCAACTGTATAGATCAACAGTGTCCAGACAATTTTCAGAGAGTCTCCAATTCTGAGCGGAGGTTATCGGCATGCTCACACAACTTATGGTCTCCAACTACGCCATCGCCGAACGGGTCGACCTGCATTTCAGCAAAGGCATGACGGCCCTGACCGGTGAAACCGGCGCAGGTAAATCCATTGTTCTGGATGCTCTCAGCCTGGCCATGGGCGGCCGAGCAGATGCCGGAGCCGTGCGCCACGGCGCCAAACGAGCCGATATCACCGCCAGCTTCGACATCTCACGTATTCCGATTGCCCGACAATGGCTGGAAGAACACGAACTGGATGACAAAGACGACTGCATCCTGCGCCGGACCATCAGCAAGGATGGTCGTTCAAAAGCCTTTATTAATGGCCAGCCCTGCCCACTCTCCCAGCTCAAGGACCTTGGCGGCCTGCTGATGGATATTCACAGCCAGCACCAACATCAGTCACTGCTGCAAAAAGACACTCATCGGAAGCTGCTGGACGAATTCTCCGGCGCCGAAGACCTGGCAGAGCAAACCCGGGATGCCTGGAAAGCCTGGCATAGAACCAGTCAGAAGCTGGAACAGCGGCGCCAGAACGCCGACGAGGCAGAGGCAAAACTGCAACTGCTCCGGTACCAGGTGGAAGAGCTGGACCGGCTTGCCCTGGGCGATGGCGAACAGGAAGCGCTTGAACAGGAACAAGCGCAGCTGAGCCAGGCCGATGCGGTACTGCATAGCAGCCATCAGGCTGCCCTGCTGTGCACTGAGGACGAAACCAGTGCCGCCGACCTGGTGCGTCAGGCACTCCAGCAACTGGAGCAACTCCCAGTGGATGTTCCGGCACTGGCTGACACCATCCAGATGCTGACCGAAGCACAGATCCAGATTTCAGAAGCCGGGGACAACCTTCGGCACTTTGTTGAAGACTACGAAGCAGACCCCGCACGGCTGGCCGAGGTCGAGGAACGCCTGAGCGCCATTTATCAGATGGCTCGAAAGCACCGCATCACACCGGAGGAATTGCCGGAACTGCACCAACGCCTGTCGAACGAACTGGAAGAACTGGACGGCGGCGAAGGCAGCCTCGAGCAGCTTGAGGCAGAGCAGCAAGCCCTGCGCAAACGGTTTGATGAACTGGCCGGGCAATTAACGGCCAAGCGGGAGCAGGCAGCGGCGGAACTGGATCAGCGAATTGCTCAGGAGCTTGCACAGCTGAGCATGCCGGCCGTCCAGTTTGTTACCAAACTGGGCCGCAACAGCAATGACGAACCGGCCCCCCACGGTATGGAAGATGTCGAGTTCCTGGTCAGCGCCAACCCGGGGCAACCCGCACGCCCACTGGCCAAGGTGGCCTCCGGGGGCGAACTGTCTCGGATCAGCCTTGCCATTCAGGTAGTGGTCGCCCAGACCTCAACCACCCCCACCCTCGTGTTTGACGAAGTGGACGTGGGTATTGGTGGCGGCACAGCAGAGGTGGTCGGGCGTTTGCTCCGGTCTCTGGGCAGCAACGGCCAGGTGCTGTGTGTCACTCACTTGCCCCAGGTGGCAGCTCAGTGCCACCAGCACCTGTTCGTCAGCAAATTCACCGAACAGGACGCAACCTATTCACGCATTGAAACGCTGGATGACCAGGGAAGAATCAGCGAAGTGGCAAGAATGCTGGGCGGCGTAGACATGACAGAGCACACCATTGCCCACGCCCGGGAGATGTTCGTTAAGGGTCAGGCGACCCATCACTGAATCCCCCTCTCGATTCGGAGAGCTGTTGGGGCCGGCGCTTGCTGGCCCCTTTTTTTTGACTTATTTCTTGGAAGAGCCCAAAGGCTTAACGTAGAGGATCAGGCTGTGATCAACGATCTCATAGCCGTGCTCCCTGGCGATCTTCTGCTGGCGCTCTTCGATGATATCATCCACAAACTCGATCACTTCTCCGGTTTGCGTGCATACCATGTGGTCATGGTGATCATCGCCCGCCATTTCGAAGACGGCGTGGCCACCCTCAAAGTTATGGCGCAACACCAGGCCTGCGGCCTCGAACTGAGTCAGCACCCGGTAGACGGTTGCCAGCCCCACGTCATCTCCCTGATCCAGCAGCTTCTTGTAAACATCCTCGGCACTCAAATGGTGCTCTTCGGCGTTCTCCAGAATATTGAAGATTTTGACTCTCGGGAGAGTAACCTTCAAACCGACCTTTCGTAATTCGGCGTTTTCAGATGACATGTTACTATTCACTCTTTGGTGTGCCTTACGGCTTCCGGTATGATGAAGCCGCCGTTCAACGGACTACCCGTTTCACACCTGCTTGATGCAGGCGATTTCAAGATAGAGGATTTCCCCCGGCGATGCAAAAGCTCACCGCTATCGTTCTTATTAGCATTTTATCCTTGTCCGGTTGCGCATTCCCTGGCGTTTACAAAATCAACGTGCAACAGGGGAATATCGTGACCGAAGACGACCTCAAGAGCCTCTCGCAAGGCATGGCCCGCAGTCAGGTTCATGCGGTTCTCGGGTCGCCGCTGATGCTCAATCCGGTGGACCCCTCGCGCGAGTACTATGTGTACACCTTCCAGCGCCGGGGTGGGGATATCCTGGAGCAGCGCATAATCGTCTATTACGAAGGCGACGAGTTCAGCCATTACGACGCACGACTGCTGGAAGAAACGCCCGCTTACTGATTGTTCAGGCTTTCTTTTTGGCCCGGTTCAGCCGGGCCTGCTTGGGATCTATCTTTAGCGGTCGGTATAGTTCAACCCGGTCTCCCTCGCGCAGCTCATGGCCCGCGGGGTCTTTAATGACTTTGCCAAACACGCCCATATCCGTTGCGTCCGGATCGATTTCCGGGAAAATATCCGTTATTCCAGACAGTTTCACGGCCTCGATGGCCGTGGTTCCCTCAGGCACTTCAATCGCCACAATTTGCTGCTTGTCTGGCCGGGCATACGCTACCTCTACCTGCATCAAACCGTCCCTCCCTGATAAATCTGGTCTGCCCGACGGCAAAACGCATCCACCATGGTATTGGCAGCCTGATTGAACACCGGACCAAAAGTCATTCGGGACAGTGAGCCCGAAAACTCAAACTCCAGGGTCAGGATCACCTTACAGGCCTGCTCGTTGAGCGCCTTGAAGTGCCACCGCCCCCGCAGATTTTTCAGCGGTCCATCCACCAGGCTCATCTCGATCGCCTCGGGCATCAACAGCTGATTACGCGTGGTCAGGCGATGGCGCACACCGCCCTTGGCAATCTCCAGTGACGCCATGATCTCTGCATCCGTCTGTTCGTGCACCTCTGCCCCGGCGCACCAGGGCAGAAACTCGGGATACCGTGCAATATCATTGACCAGATGGAACATGCGCTCTGCGGAGTGCATGACCAATGCCGTCTTATCAATCTGATGCGCCATGAAAACCGGGATTCCTGCGTTTTTACAACAAAAGAGCCGACTGGCCCGCGAAGGCCAACTACACACTATGATAAAGGATATCGTCCCCGTTGGGGGCGTTTTCCGCCGGCTGGCTTTCTGCGCCCTGACCAGACGCGTTACCTTCTGGCCCCGGGCCCTCACTTTGCGGGCTTGCAGGCAAACCGTCACCGTCATCGTTTGCCGTCGCAGGCATCGGTTGTTCCGGCGCGCCATCTTGTGCGCACCAAATGGCGGCGCTGCCGTTATCACACAGGTTTGACAACGAGAATACTGTGTATTGTATGCCAATCCAGGCCACCAGAACCGGCAGAACAAGGCGCATGACCCAATACCAGATCTTGCGAATAGCCACCGGGGTGTTACCAAGAATCCTTGCGGCATAGCGCCGGGTCAGGCACCAACCGGCAAAGGTGGCAATCAGCAAGGCCACCAGCGGAATCAGGATGCCGCCCGTCGTCAGCTCCAGCCATCGAAACAGGGTGGCACCAGCAAACCGGTAGTCCTCCCAGAGATTGAAGGAGAATAGCGAACCCAGGCCGGCAGCCCACACGGCAACACCGGCAATAACCGCAGACCACCCTCTGGGTGCGCCAGTCCACTCACGAAACCAGCCCACCACAGGCTCCAACAGCGATATGGCGGTCGCCCACACGATCATGAGCACCAGCAGGAACACCGCCGCAATGATCAACTGACTGTGGGGCAACTGGGCCAGCGTGACCGGCAGGGAGACAAACAACAGCCCGAAGCCTCGCTCACCATCAAGACTGGCACCATCCAGCGCCACCGAGAACATCATCAGCCCCGCCAGGATGGCCACCAGAGTGTCCATCAACACCACCGCCAGCAATGACCGCTTCAACCGGGTATGTGACG
The DNA here is from genome assembly GCF_048595985.1 of Marinobacter sp. GH_1. Taxonomy (NCBI): domain Bacteria; kingdom Pseudomonadati; phylum Pseudomonadota; class Gammaproteobacteria; order Pseudomonadales; family Marinobacteraceae; genus Marinobacter; species Marinobacter sp. GH_1. The sequence continues at coordinate 3,640,116 of NZ_CP184460.1, forward strand.
TGCTGTAAGCGCCGAAGATCGCCCACACCCCCATCCCAAGGCCAAGGGTATAGAAAGCGTGAAAAAAGGCCGCCTTGACGCTATTGAAACCAACGTCGTCTGGCCGCAGCGCCAGGATGTGTTCAATACCCGAATCCAGCCGCCCATGACTGGCCGACAAGGCAAATAACCCCAGCATCAGCAGCAACGCTGCGGGCACCAGAAATCGCAGCGATCGCTCCAACCCCTTCACAACGCCCTGGGCAGATACCCACACCACGAGAACCATGAAGAACGCGTGCCAGGCCATAAACTCCCGATGCCCACCCGGCCTGGACACCAGATCCGTCAGGATACCGGTCGCCGCCTCGGGCGTCGCTGCCCTGAAACTGTCTGTCGCTCCAAAGAAGACATAGGCCAGCACGATGCCACCGAACACCGCAGTGAATGACAACACCAGGAACGCGGCAAGCACACTCAACGGGCCCGCCAGGCGCCACAGCGGTGAACAGCCTGCGTCTTTCACCATGCCGTCCATCGCCAGCACGATGCCATGGCGTGAGTGCCGCCCAAGAACCGCCTCGGTCACCATCAGAGGCAGGGTTACCAGGAGCAGGCAGGCGAGATACAGGAAAATGAACAACCCGCCACCGTGCATACTGGCCAGGTATGGAAACTGCCACAGATTGGCCAGGCCCACGGTTGCGCCCACCGAGGCCCAGAAAAACGTGGATTTTCGGGTAAATGACCCGATGGACGTGTGATACTTGCTCGCCATGGCGATCCCTGACAGTCAAATGCGCCCCATTGTAGCCGAAGGCGGCATCCCGGAACGACTGGATCTACAAGCCCGGCGGTGAAATCGTGACCCGTCTGGCAGTCCTGGGCTACAATGCCCGATTTACCGGCCAACAGTCACCCGGCCGGGACACACATTCTTCCGATCCCGGACAGGATTCATGAGCAAGAAGAAAGCAAACGGACCAACCAGCAACACCATTGCCCTGAACAAGAAGGCAAAGCACGAATATCATATTGAAGAACGCTTTGAGGCCGGCCTTGCCCTGCTGGGCTGGGAAGTGAAGTCGCTGCGGGCCGGCAAGGCTCAGCTGGTAGACGCCTACGTACTTCTGAAAAATGGTGAAGCCTGGCTGTTGGGCGCGCATATCACGCCGCTCAACACCGCCTCCACCCATGTGATCGCCGACCCCACCCGTACCCGCAAACTGCTGCTGCACGCGAAGGAGATTGCCAAGATTATCGGCCAGGTCAATCAGGCCGGGCATACCTGCATACCGCTCGCCCTGTACTGGAAAGGCAATAAAGTGAAATGCGAAATTGCCCTGGTGAAAGGCAAGAAGCTGTTCGACAAGCGTGCCACCGAAAAAGAGCGTGACTGGAACCGCCAGAAACAGAGAATCATGCGCGAGGCCAACACCTGAGCCTCGCTCGCACTGTCGCTTTTACCGCCTCTTTCCCGGCCTCGGAATCCCTCCTATACTCAGGTGTTCACACCTGCTCCGACCCCACAGGCAGTACCTGGAGCCCCTGTTAGTTGGCAAACAGCAAAGGGAGGGCTTATGTCATCTGAACGGACGGCAATGACGTCAGTCGACCGATCCTGGCTGCGTATGGACACCCCGGAGAACCCCATGATGATCTCCGCGGTGCTGATGTTCGAGCAACCAATTCCGATCAAACGGCTAAAACGCACACTCGAAGAACGATTTCTGAGATTCAGGCGCTTTCGCCAACGGGTGGTTGAGAAGGGCGACAAATGCTACTGGGAAGACGATCCCAACTTTGATCTCGACAACCACCTGCACCGCATTGCACTGCCAGGACAAGCCAGCAAGAAAGAGTTGCAGGAACTGGCCAGCGACTTCAACAGCACGGCGCTCGACTTTCGCCGGCCACTCTGGCAAATCCACTACATCGATAACTTCAACGGCGGCTGCGCCCTGCTGATCCGCATTCACCACTGCATTGCCGATGGCATTTCACTGGTTCGGGTTCTGCTATCGCTCACCGACCGGACACCAGAACCCAAACTGGAGCGCATCGCCAAGAAAGTCACCATTCCCAAACCCCAGGGCAACGCTGCCACCCGGTTTTTGCACCGTTTGGTGGACAGCAGCCAGGCTGGCTGGCAACAGGCGCAACTGTTCCTGGATTCCGTTCGGCAAGAGCCCAATTACCCCCTGAAACTGGCGCGGACCGCCGGCGGCATCGCCATGGACCTGGCGAAACTCGGGCTGGCCCCGTTTGAGCCGAAAACCAGCCTGAAAAGCCAGTTGGTAGGCCGAAAGAAAGTGGCCTGGGCGGAGCCCCTGGCCCTGGATGACGTAAAACACTGCGCCAGGACCCTGGGTGGAACGGTCAACGACGTATTGCTATGCGCCGCCACCGGCGCCCTGAGCCGGCACTTTACCGAACACAAGCAAACCATACCCGATTGCGGTATTCGCGTTGCGGTGCCGTTCAACCTTCGGCCCCTGGACCAACCCATAGAATCATTGGGCAATCAGTTTGGCCTGGTTCTGGTATGCCTGCCTGTGGAAGTGCATGACCCACTAATGTGTTTCCGCCAGGTGCAGGAAAATATGAATCGGCTCAAACAGTCCTATCAAGCCCAGGTAACCTACAGCCTGCTGGACCTGTTTGGCCGGGGCCCGGATATTCTTGAGCGCCGGGCCCTGGACTTGCTCAGTAACAAGGCCTCTGCAGTACTGACCAACGTGCCCGGCCCACGGCATCCGGTTTACCTGGCCGGCAGCAAACTGGTGCAACCCATGTTCTGGGTGCCCCAGAGCGGCAACATCGGCATTGGCATGAGCATATTCAGCTACGCCGACACCGTGCAGTTCGGCATCACCGTCGACAAGGGCATCCAGGCCGACCCGCAAGCAGTAATGACCTACTTCCGGGACAGCTTCCAGCACCTGTACGACGCGGCCATGTCTCACGCCCATGGCCTGCACATTGCACAGGCCTCGTGAACAGGATAAGTACAAATAGTGACAAACAAGCCTTGAAGTCCGGCAAACCGGACACATATACTGATCATAAGGGGACGACATGGCTTCGACGCTGGTGGCGAACCCTTGGGTGCATGTCGAGATGGCAGCCAATCTCGTTAATCCAAAGCTGCAACGCAATAGTCGCAAACGACGAAAACTACGCACTAGCAGCGTAAGCTGCTAGTCGTCCTGACCGGGTCGCCCGTAGCCCGGAAGCAACATCTCAGGACGTCATCGCTTACGGGATGCTCCTTTATCCAGAGCTCACTGGCTAAAGGCTAAGATTTAAAGAGCTCGCCTCTCGCACCCTGGCCTTCGGGTCGCAAGAGGTTAAATTAATAGAAGGACACTAAACATGTAGATCTCAAGGCCTAGTGCTGGCGGACGCGGGTTCAATTCCCGCCGTCTCCACCAACTTCCAAGAGAAAAGCCCCTGATTTCAGGGGCTTTTTTCGTTTCTATGACTAGGCCTTTGCTTCTACCAAGGTGTCCGGTTTAAATGGGGGCTACTACACCTTCTCATTAATACACCAAAGTGAGGATTCTTCGATCTTCTTAGATGCCTCTGAATAATCACTTGGCCGATTAGCGTTAGGCCTTATGACTCCAGTCTTACCAAACAATTTTCATAATTAATTCCATCAGTCGGTGCACCCGTGAGGACAAATCCACCTCCCATGCCATCGTATGAGACCCTATCAGTATCAAGACAGAGCGCTCCCTCCGCAGTAACGTCATACGGCGTTCTTACGATGGATTCCGCACCCTCAGGGAAGCCCTCAGGCAAACGGCGGCTCTGCAGATCGAACTCAATATGCCCATCAATGTTAGCCACATCTTCGCCGTCAACACGAGGAGTCAGTTCGTAGGTGGTGTGGGTTAAAAGCTGGGTCGTATGCAGTGCAGGAGAGACACAGTTGGCGTTATCAAACGCCTGAAGGTATTCGCGCAATTGCCCATTATCGGCGAACGCAATCACCGAGCGACCGTAAATGAGTGAGGTCTGGTCGTCATCATTAACAACCTCACACTCCGAAGCCCAACACCCAGCCAGCTCGGTTGCTGTGTCGGTACAATCTGGCTCAGCCACATGCTCAGTCTTCAGTTCAGTGGTTTTCTCAAGGCTGGCCTTGTCTTCGTCGCTACCTGATCCGCCGCAACCGGAAATCACTGCAGACATAAACAGACACGTTACTACACTAGCGTTGCGCATGGTTCGCTCTTCCCTGAAAAGCTGAATATTGGAAAGGTGTTGGACTTTACTACCAACCGCATATAGGGAAAAGACCTTTGCATCCTAATCAAGAAGGTGTCCACAAAGTGTCAACGCAACTGGGGTTTCGAGTGGTTATGTGTGGAATGAAGTTTTTGTAAGCGGCTGCTTTATTGGCCCTGTCACCAATTGATACAAACCAGTGAAACCCTGCATCACAGCAAAGCTGCTACTATTGCTACAGATGAATTCCAACTTCTACAGAACGGCTCCTCACCGAAGGGGCTTTTGTGTTTGCAAGGATCCTTTTGTATGTCCAGCAAAGCGAAGCAGTCCCAGAAACTCCTGCTGTTCCGCCTTTTCGGATCGCGCCTTTTTGGTCTGGGTACGCTCAAGATTCGGGAAATCCTGCCCTTTCAACGGCTGACCAAGTTGCCCCATAGTCATCAGGCGGTTATTGGCACTGCTACGTTCCGGGGTTCAGCGGTTCCTGTTATTGATATGTCGGCTGCGGTTGGTTATCCGGCGCTGACAAAAGAAGAGCAGGCCAAGGGCTCCATCATCGTGACCGACATTCAGCGCCAGGAGATCGGCTTTCTGGTGCGCAGCGTTCAGCAGATTATCGAAACCGACTGGAAGAGTGTGATGCCGCCACCCAAGGCGCTGGGCACCAATGCCTTCATCACGGGCCTGCTGGATGTGGAAGGCGACATCATTCAGCTGCTGGATGTGGAGCTGCTGCTGGCGAAGGTGTACCCGGAGTCTCTGGACGCCGGCGAGGTGGTGCTGTCAGATGTTCAGAGTGAAACCCTGCGGTCCCTGAACATTCTGCTGGTGGATGATTCACAGGTGGCCCGCAAGCAGCTCAGCGATGTGCTGGACAGCAAAGACATTACCTACCATGTGACCACCAACGGTGACGATGCCCTGCAGGTGCTTCTTAGTCAGGACGAGCGAGGTACTCCGATCGACATCCTGGTCAGCGATATCGAGATGCCAGGGCTGGACGGCTACGAACTGACGTTCAATGTTCGCGACAATAACGCCCTGAAACAACCCTACATTATTCTGCACACGTCCCTGAACAGCGAGATGAGCCTGAGCTATGCCAACCAGGTGGGCGCCAACGAGGCGCTCACCAAGTTTGATGCCGAGGAACTGATGGAGGCAATGCTGAGAGGGGCCGAGCAAGCCAGTTAAGGCCGAATGTCTTCGATGAAGGCTTCGGCGTCGGCCCGCATTTCGGCAAGTTTTTCGTTCAGCTCTTCCTGATACCGGTTGAGCGTTTCCCGGCTGAGCCGGCTGAAGCGCTCAGCGGTTTCCGCAATGGTGCGGCTGGCATTGGCCAGGGCCTCGAGGGTGGGCTCGCTCAATTCGTCTGCCTGCCGCCCAAGGTCCCGTGCGGTCTGCTCCATGATAGCCTGGTCGTCGGCGGATTCAGGTTGATCATCCTTGAGTGCCTCGTCAAGCGAACGCTCAAGGGCGCGCATGGATTCCTGCAATCGCCGGGCAAAATCCTCCATTGCGCTCTCAGCCCTTCGGCTCATCTCGTCAGAGTAGGTTTCCAGGTCTCTGGCCAACTGCTCCATTTTGTCTTCAAGCTCGCTGCTTGAAGAGGAAAAGGTCGCACTGAGCCTCTGCCCCAGCCGGCTCAACTCACCCATGATGTTACTGAACGGGGACGGGTTCAGTATGGCCTCCCCTGTGCGCTGATAGTCCACCAGCCACTGGTCCTGCTCCCGCACCAGATAGGTGGTCAGTTCCAGACGTTCTCCGCCGGAGCGCTCTTCCGCCGGTAGGCGGGTAACGATCGTTGCTTCACGCTCATCAATAACAACCCGGCCAAAGGAAGGAACGGCGTTGGCCCAGCTTCGCTGGTAGCCGTCAACGTCACGGGGGTCGTCCAGTGTGGAGAATCTCACCACCTCACCTGCGTCGTTGTCGGCCATGGCCTGCCAAAAAGCCGCTGCCACTTCCTGGGGCGTTTCAGGCTTGCTGCAGCCGGTTATCACCAGCACAACGAGCGCCATCAAAAATCCATGAACACCAAGACGAATCATTCATCAGCACCTTGCATACAATACTTTCTGGCATCATACACGCGTCACAGCCGACAGGTCAGTTCCGCCAGTTCCTCATCAAACACCCTCCGGTTCTCACTGTAATCCACTGGCACATCCACCAGGTGGACACCGCCCTCGGCCAGGGCGCTTTCCAAGGTAGGGTGAAGGTCCTCTGTCCGGGTTACGCGGTGCCCTTTGGCGCCGTAGGACTGGGCATAGGTGACAAAATCCGGGTTGCGGTAATCCAGGCCATAATCGGCATAGCCTTCCTGGCCCTGCTTCCACTTGATCATGCCATAGGCGCTGTCATTAATGATCAGCACCACCAGGTTAAGTTTTAGGCGGACTGCAGTCTCCAGCTCCTGGCTGTTCATCATGAAGCCGCCGTCACCGCAGATGGCCATCACCTTCAGATGCGGGTACAGCATGGCCGCCATCATCCCGCTGGGCAGGCCGGCTCCCATGGATGCCAGGGCGTTGTCCAACAGCACGGTGTTGTTGTCGTAGGCCGGATAGTTTCGGGCAAACCAGAGCTTGTACATGCCATTATCCAGGGCAATGATGCCGTCGTCGGGCATCACCTGGCGCACATCGTGGACAATCCGCTGGGGAATCACTGGGAACCGGCCATCTTCCGCCCGTTCCTGCAAATGCGCATCCACAGCCTTTTTGACCTCCATCAGACCGGCGAAGTCATGGTTCGCACACTGGCCACAGTGCTCGGCCAGATACTCGACGCTGTTTGCAATATCGCCGACCACTTCATGCTGGGGAAAGTACACTGGGTCGACATCCGCAGCACTGAAATTCACGTGGATGACTTTTTTGCCGCCGGGGGTCATAAAAAATGGCGGCTTTTCTACCACATCGTGGCCCACGTTGATCACCAGGTCAGCCCGGTCTATGGCGCAGTGCACAAAGTCACCGGCAGACAGCGCAGCGTTGCCCAGGTATCCGGGGTGGCGTTCGTCGACCACGCCCTTGCCCATCTGGGTGGTGAAGAAGGGAATGCCGGTTACGTTCACCAGGTGCAGCAAGGCCTGGGATACCCGTTTGCGGTTGGCGCCGGCACCGATCATGATCAATGGGTGTCTTGCCTCGCGCAGCATGTCGCAGGCCATTTCCAGGCTCTTCCCGCTGGCCGAGGGCCGGCGGGCGTCACTGGGCTGGAAGATGTGGGTGTCGCGGGCCGGTTGCTCCGCTGCGATGTCCTCGGGTAACTCGAGATGAACGGCCCCTGGGCGCTCTTCAGAGGCAAGACGGAAGGCCTCCCGGACTTTCGCGGGAATGGTATTGGCATTGCTGATTTGCCGGGTGTATTTGGTCAGAGGGCGCATCAGGTCCACCACGTCCAGAATCTGGAACAGGCCCTGTTTCGACGATTTGATCGGCTTCTGCCCGGAGATCATCATCATTGGCATGCCACCCAATTGGGCATAAGCAGCGGCTGTCACCAGGTTCGTGGCGCCTGGGCCAAGTGTGGACAGGCAAACGCCCACCTGCCCGGTAAGCCGCCCGTAGGTGGCCGCCATAAAGCCTGCGGCCTGTTCATGGCGATTGAGCACCAGTTCGATGCTGGAGTTCCTGAGGGCATCCAGAAAGGCCAGGTTTTCCTCACCTGGCACGGCGAAAATGTACTTAACGCCCTCGTTTTCCAGCGCGCGGATGAACAATTCAGCGCCATTACCGACGGGTTGTTGCTCTTTAGCCATGCTCGCCCTCGTGATCAGTGGGTTTCTGGATCAATCGGTTCTCGGTGGTTCCGCTTGCAGGGTATCTGCGGGCACCCGGTCTACTCCCCAACTACGGTACACTCCGTCTATTACGCGACCGAGCTCGTCGTCGTTCACTTCGGCAGGCTCACCGCGCTCCAGTGGGTCGTAATGGTAGATGTACAGGCGAGAAGTGAACTGTTCAAACGGCAGCGAAGATTCCCCGAAGCGCTCACCAAAGCCAGAAGTGCTGACCTGCACACCGTCGCCCCAGTTCTGGCCGCTGTCGTTGTTCGGATTAAAGAAATACACCCGCATCTCACTGTCCGGGTCCAGCGCAACCCGGAGAATGGTAATTGCATGCCAGCCAATGAAACGGGCTGCGCTGTCGGTAACCGCGATACCGGCCGGCTGAGGGTGAATCAATGGCTGGTTGCCGTTGTAGTACGGGTGATAACTGGCATAGAAGTAGCGGATAAAGCCTTCGAGGTCGGTCAGTTTTCCGGTGGCCACGTCGACGTTGATGGCAAAGCCCCGGCCAGCGGACCAACCATGAAATTCCGGGTTAACCCACTTATGGGGGTCGCCTTCACGGCCTATGCATAGCCGCCCCATTTCGGCGTATATGCGGTCAAGATGCGGCACAACAATCAGAGACACCGGGTCCAGATCCAGAGTCACCTCTGACGCCACGCCCCCCAAGCTCTGGGCGGATGACACCGGCTGCCCCTCAAAGTGCATGACAATCTCATTGTCCCGGGCGGCCCAGGCCACCATCTGCAGCAGGTAGTCCGGATCATTGTAGGCCCACATGGACAATGCCCGGGCAGACTGGCAGGTAGGATTATTACCCTGCCCGACCCCCAACGGCTGGCCCAGCATGTTCAACACGCCCTGAATCAACCAGGCTGAGGGGTTTGGCTGATAGCCATAGGCAAATTGCAAACGCTCGTAGGCTTGTGGGCACAGCGATAGCCGTAACTGGCGCCAGAGCGCCGGTGCCACCGGGGGCTGGTATAGAATGCCTCGCTCAAGCAGCAGTGCCAGGCCATACAACCCCTGGGCGGTCTCAGGAAATGCGGACTCGAGGATCAGGGCGTGCGCCAACTCCCGGTAGCACAGCAGGCAATCGCGGCCAGTGCTGGATAACCCCAGCGCGTCGCTCAGCAATGAATCCTGACCGTCCAGAATATAGCGCACGAAAACCGCGTGGTAAGGCGAAACCAGCCCCGTGTCATGCATGGAGCGCGCAAACCCGGTCGCTTCGTTCTGCAAGGCCGAGTTGTCCATCGTCTCCAGGCGCTGCTGGTAGATCGTGATGCCGGGGTCTTCGCTACAGGCCCGGGTTGGGCCATAGAGACTGGAAATCAGCCGATCCGCCCCCCGGCCTGCGGTTCCCAGATCAGCATTGGGCTCTGCCCGGCAGATGGCAATCTGGGTAATCATCCTGCGCACGTCGCTGACGCGGATCGGCCGCTGCTCGAGTATCCGCCAGATCTCTTCGATCAGGCTGTCGATCACATGCTCATAACCGATGTGTCTGGCCACATATTGAACCAGCGCCTGCGCAATGAGAGCCAGTTTGCCCTGTTCGCGCTCGGCTTCGCCGGTCATTCCAAACAGCAATCCAAGATTGATGGCCAGCACCTGGGTCAGGTAATGATGCGCTTGTTCCGCTGACACGCCCGTATGCTGATAATCTCCCTTGGCCACGGCCAGCAGGCGCAACTCGCTCAGAGCTTCGATAACCACCGTGTCGGCGTTCGGGCTTTGCAGGGAATAGGTGGTCAGCGAAGGTAACAAGATGGAGGGATCGGCCCAGTCAGTGCCTGCGAAAACCCCGGCCTGTTCGAGCTTCCGGGATCGCGCTTCAATGACCTCACAACCACCCGGTTGCAGCAGTACCCGCCGGGCAAGGTCGAACAGCTTCGGGAGCTTGCCGGCCTTTGCAAACGGCCGGCTCTCCTCGAGAGCCACAATGGACTCGTCCAGTTTTTGCACCAGCCTGTCTATATTGACGGTTGGCACCTGGCTGGCCGGTTGGTGATCACTCAAACGAGGTTCCTCAGGGCCTGCATCAAACCCTTTCCGTTAATGCATTCCTTGATTATACATAGAAATCGAGCTCTTCCTGATGTTTGAGCAGATCCCTCAGAACATAGGGATCCTCACCGAAGAAATACACCAGACCCCAGTGGGTACCAAAGGCTGTGCGTTTGGTCACCGTTTCTTCGAGCGGTGGCGTCAATTCGTGGGACTCGAAGTAGTCGTGGCTTTCGGTCTCCTCCGGGATCTCCAGGCGGCTGACCACACGGCGGCGTGGGTATACCCCGAAGCAGCCGGCATAGCCCTTGGCGTCCACCACCTCTTTCGGGAAGAAGGCTTTGATTTCCTCTTCCGTGGTTTTCGGGTCAAAGGCCATGATCAATCCTTGATAGGCATTGAAGCCATAGGCACGCTCAAGCAGTTCGAACACTTTGAAGCCAGGGGGGCGGTAGGCCACTTCGCCAAAGTACATGGTGCCATCACTGGTCACGAAGTATTCCGGGTGGACAAAGCCGAAGTCGATATCGAAGGTTTTGATCAGCTTTTCGATTTCTGCCGTGATCTGTGCCCGGTATTTCTCAAGGTCCGGTGTGGCCGGAACGAACACAGAATAGCCGAGCGTAACGTACTCGGAAATATTAAGAAAGCAGATCTTGCCGTTGTGAATCCAGGCCTCGACGGCAAACTCCCAGCCGTCCAGGTGAGACTCCATCAACACCGGAAATTCTTCATCAGGAATGGTGTCGACCTCATCAGGGGTCCGAATAACCCGATGGCCCAGGCAGCCCGCTTTATCAAAGGCCTTGAGGTGGATGGGGTCGTTGGGATCGCCGTCCAGTTTTAGCAAGGTCTGGTTCACCCGTTTCAGGAAACGGACCACATCATCACGGTCGTGGGCTTCTTCGAAAATACCCACTCGTATCCCACCGAGCTGGGCACGCCGCTTCATCAGGGCTTTATCCCGCAACAGCATGGCCTGCCCGAACAATCTCGGGTTATCCAGAAGTACGGAGTTGATAGCGCCAGCCCACTCCACCGTTTCTTCAAACAGGGGGATGGCTACATCAACGCCCATTTTCTGAAGCGTTTGGGCAATTTCAAAGGAACGGTCGTTCAGGCGTTCAAAGTTCCAGGGAACGTATGGAATGTTGTGTTCTGCACAATAGGCTTCTGCCCAGTCTGGCGCCACCACCACGTAACGGCGGTCAAACTTGTCTGCCGCTTCGACGGCATTCAGGCTCCAGCCCAGCAGGGCGACATACCCTTTGTCGGGATTATAGTTCTGTTCAGTCACAGCGCTCTCCTCGTCAGGGTTGGCCTTTCAGCCTGCACCTGTTAGCTGAAAATCGCAACTTTTGGGCAGAGCGACGTCAAACAAAAACGGGCGCCAGAACCAAATCTGGAGCCCGTTAAAGAGACAGCCTGAGTGTATCAATCGGTGCCGATTAACCCAGCTTCAAAGTCGAGAGCGTGCGCTCTCGAACCCGGTTGAGCAGCTGTTCATCGTTCACCAGAGATTGTCCGTAGGAAGGCACCAGCTCCTTCATCCGCTCCTGCCACTGGTCCGTCTTCAACTTCTCCGGGAAGCAACGTTCAATCACGTTCAGCATTGCGTTAGCCGCTGTCGATGCGCCAGGAGACGCGCCCAGCAGGGCCGCCAGCGAACCATCCTTTGCTGCCACGATCTCGGTACCAAACTCCAGCTTGCCGCCCCCTTCCGGGGTTTGCTTGATGATCTGTACCCGCTGGCCAGCCATCTGCAGCTTCCAGTCGCCTTCCCGGGCATCCGGGAAAAAATTGCGCAAAGATTCAACCCGGTCGCCATGGGACTGGAACACCTCACCAATGAGGTAACGCGTCAAATCCATATTGCTTTTGCTCACCGAGAGCATCGGTCTAAGATTGGTGGCGCGAACGGAACCGAACAGATCAAACACCGAACCCTGCTTCAGGAAGCGGGTGGTAAAACCAGCGAACGGTCCGAACAGAAGTGCAGGTTCACCGTTGATGATCCGGGTATCCAGGTGCGGAACGGACATCGGCGGCGCGCCAATGGGCGCTTTACCGTATACCTTGGAATCATGTTGCTCAACAATGTCCGGCTTCTGGCACACCAGCCACTGGCCACTGACCGGGAAGCCGCCGTAACCGCGGGCTTCATCAATGCCGGATTTCTGCAACAGCGGCAGCGCGCCGCCACCGGCACCCAGGAACACAAAGCCGGCCTCCAGTTTGGTCAGCTCGCCGGTCTTCTGGTTCTTCACCCGCAACTTCCAGCGGCCATTGTCCCGCTGATCGATGTAATGCACCGGGCTGCTGAGCATCAACTCAAAGTTGGGCTGGGTTTCCAGCCATTCGACCATGCTGCGGGTAAGGGAACCGAAATCCACATCCGAACCGTGCTTGATACGGGTTGCCGCCACACGCTGCATCGGGTCGCGATGCTTGACCACCAGCGGCATCCACTCGGACAGATCGTCTGGGCTCTCGGTATATTCCATCTCGCGAAACAGATGGTGTTCTTTCAGGCGCTCGTAACGACGCTTTAGGAAAGCGACGTCTTTCTCGCCCCAGACAAAGCTCTGGTGTGGCGTGCGGTTAATAAAAGTAGAAGGCTCCGGCAGAATGCCCTGCTCTACCAGGTACGACCAGAACTGCAGTGACACCTCAAACTGCGCATTGATTTGCAGTGCTCTTGCAATTTCAACGTCGCCATCGTCGGTTTCGGGGGTGTAGTTGAGTTCACAGTAGCCGGCGTGGCCGGTACCTGCGTTATTCCATCCGTCTGTGCTTTCATGGGCAACGTGGTCTAAACGCTCCACCATGACGATATCCAGTGACGGGTCCAGCTGCCTGAGCATCATGCCGAGGGTTGCGCTCATGACGCCCCCACCGACCAGCACTACGTCTGCCTGTCTAACGGCCATTGGTTTTCACCCTAGCTAGTGTTGAGCCTGTTGCCACTCCACGATCAGCGAAAGCGGCCTGTCGGAAGCCAGCGGGGCGCGAGGTAGACGGCGCTGCTGTATGCCTCCGGTCTGAAATTGGGCGCATTATCCCGATTTTTGCCGGAATAATAAATTGCGATTGTCAATCGATGTGTGTCGGGCTAACTATTATGGTTTGCCACGATTTTCGCGCGTTTTGTTAACAATATCAGCGCCACTTTAGTCTGATACCCCTTTCCTGATAGTGCGGATCAGTGCCAGTAACAAAAAGTTCGTTGCCAACAGGGCTGACCTGAATCCACCACTTGCGGTATCTTGTGCGCCACCCGTTCCCCACCGGCAGTCCTGCGTGGGGGCCACTACATTTTGATTGAGGTCTATTCTATGCTGATGGCGATAGGTGCCATTCTTGCTGGTCTTGTCCTGCTGGTCTGGAGCGCTGACAAATTTGTTGATGGCGCAGCAGCCTCCGCCAAGCATCTGGGCGTACCGTCACTGCTGATCGGCATGGTGATTATCGGCTTCGGCACCTCGGCACCGGAACTGGCGGTATCGGCGATGGCCGCCTCCGATGGCAATCCCGGTCTGGCACTGGGCAACGGCTACGGTTCGAACATCACAAATATTGCCCTTATCGTCGGTTTGACGGCCATCATAGCCCCCATCACCATGCGCTCCCAGGTCATACGCAAGGAATTACCACTGCTGGTGGTATTGACCCTCATCGCTGGGGCCCAATTAATAGATGGTGAACTAACGCGACTGGATGGCTGGGTGTTACTGGGCGTTTTTGCAGCGGTGATGGGCTGGTCAATCTACCAGGGCGTCAAGAACAAAGACGACCCACTGGGCAACGCTGCCGATGCCGAGCTGATCGAACATCCCATGCCGCTAAAGCACGCCATCATCTGGCTGATCATCGGGCTGGTTCTGCTTATTGCCAGTTCCAGATTGCTCGTTTGGGGAGCCGTCACCGTGGCCCAGGCTCTTGGCGTAAGCGACCTGATCATCGGGCTGACCATTGTGGCCATTGGCACGTCGCTACCGGAACTGGCCTCGGCCATCGCAGCGGTGCGCAAGAATGAGCACGATCTGATTCTGGGCAACATCCTTGGTTCGGGCATCTTCAACACCCTGGCCGTGGTTGGCCTGGCCGCTGCCATTCAGCCATTATCCGTAGACCCGGAAGTGCTTTACCGGGACTGGACTCTGATGCTGGCACTCACCGTTGGCCTGCTGTTGATGGGCTTCGGCCTGACGGGCTGGCGCAAGCTGGTCTCACGGGTGGACGGCACAATACTGGTGACAGTGTACTTCGCCTACACTGGCTACCTTTTCTACACCGTGGTGGCCGCCAATACAGGCGGCTAGAAAATACAGAGCCCGGTTACTCGGGCTCTCCGTCACCCAACAGTTGTTCCAGGCTCTGGCGTACATCTGACATGATCTGCGCCAGGTCTTCCTTGCTTTTACCCGCTGTTTCAATGGGCGTTCCGACTCGAACGTCGACCGGCTGACCAAGATTGATTTGCAAGCTCCGAGCCGGTAGCACCTGATGTATACCGCGAATGGCTACCGGCACAATCACCGCCTCAGTATCCAGTGCCAGGTGAAAACAGCCTTTCTTGAACGGCAACAGTGTGCCGTCGGAGGAGCGGGTGCCCTCCGGAGCCGCCCAGAGCACAATACCGCTTTCCATCATCTGCTTTGCCCGCTCCAGGTCCCGGACGGCGCGGATACGATTAGACCGGTCGATAGAGGGAAACTCCGCTGCCGCCATCGCCTGCCCCAGCAGGGGAATCCGGAAAAGTTCCTTCTTGGCCAGCATCCGGATGGAGCCTGGCAAAGACACAAAACTCACCGGAATATCGTAGTGGCTGGCATGGGTACTCATGATGATGTAGCGACGCCCGTCATTGAAGTCCGGAACCTCGCCCCGCACCGTCAGGCTTGCCCGCACCAGCTTCAGCAGCGCGGCAGACCACTCCCGGCAGTATTTGTCGACAATCGGCCGATTCAAACGACCAAACAACGCCCTCAGTAGCACCAGCGAGGAGTAGATGGCGGTAAGCCCTACCGAGCCCAATACAACAGCGGCACGTCTTAGCAGCGTCGCAGACTCCGTCAGGGGGCTCAAGTTCAATCGTTTCATGCACACGTCCTTTCCGCTATGAGCCGGGCCACGATGGGACCGGTGTAACTGGACCGAATTATAGCGGTTCGACCGCCCTGTGAATAACGGCCAAACGTATTGCTCAATTCTTGACCAGCGACTATAAGTAATAAAGTTATAACCTGCCCATACGGGCAGCACACCGTCCAACGACAATCCCAATAAGGAGACGGAACATGAAACAGCAGCAAGCCCTTGCACGGGGGCCCAACGATCCTGGGCTGGAAAACCCGACACGCCGAAACCTTCTGGTGGGCAGTGCCGGTGCCATGGCGGCGGTCAGTCTGCTGGGCATAACGCCCCTGGCCAAAGCCAGTGAGCCGAAATCACTCCCCGACTACGCCGCCTGGAAGGATCGCACTGCGCTGATCGTTCACAGTGCCAACACCATGGAAACCGAGAGGGGGGCCATTGGCAATGGTGTGATCACCGCCAGCGACCGGTTGTTTGTGCGCAACAACCTTCCAGCGCCACCCTCATCCATCACCGACAATGCCGATGCCTGGGAGGTTCGCATTGAAGGTGTTCGTAATCCGCGCACCCTCACCGTAGGCGAACTCAAAACCATGGGCGTCACCACAGTAGCCTCCGTACTCCAGTGTTCCGGCAACGGGCGTGCCTTCTTCCCACACGGCGCAGGCGGAACACAGTGGAAAACCGGCGCGGCGGGTTGCGTGATGTGGACCGGCGTTCCCCTGAAAAACGTGGTTGAAGAGCTTGGCGGTATGGCCGATGGTGTCCGATACATCACCGGCACAGGCGGCGAATCCCTGCCCGATGGCCTGGACCCCAAGAGCATCATGGTGGAACGTTCGGTACCCACAAGGGCCCTGGACACCGCACTTCTGGCCTGGGAAATGAATGATACGCCGTTGACGCACACCCATGGCGGGCCACTACGGCTGGTGGTGCCCGGGTACTACGGCGTGAACAATGTGAAGTATGTGAAGAACATTGCCTTCACCGAAAACCAGACCGACGCCAAGATCCAGGCCTCAGGCTATCGGGTTCGGGAGGTTGGCAAACCCGGTTCCCCGGATCAGCCCTCCATGTGGGAGATGAACGTCAAATCCTGGGTGACCGCACCCCTGGAAACAGGCCGCAGTGGTCGAAACATGATATACGGCGTGGCGTTCGGCGGTGTGACCGCACTGGAAAAGGTTGAAGTGTCCATAGACGGTGGCAAAAGTTGGAAACAGGCCCGATTCCTGGGGCCTGATCTGGGCCCTTATGCCTGGAGACCATTTGTCATGGCCACTGAACTGACACCGGGGGAGCACCGCATTGTCAGCCGAGCCACTGATGCAGAAGGCAACAGCCAGCCCGAAGGCCGGGTTGATAATGAACGTGGCTATGGCCATAACGGCTGGAGTGACCACGGAGTAACGGTCACCGTCAGTTGAACCATGACAGGGCGAGCGGTGGAGCCCCACTCGCCCTGGCTAAAACGGAAACAACAAGATGCGAAAAACTGCAGTACTCGCAGCCCTGGCCGGACTGAGCCCCTGGGCAATGGCCGACAATACCGACCTGGGTAAGGAAGTCTTCACTCAGACAGCACAACCCTCCTGCACTATCTGCCATGCTCTCGCCGATGCTGGCTCGTCCGGCGCCATCGGCCCGGACCTGGACGAGCTAAAGCCAACCCGGGATCAGATCGTCAACGCAGTGCTGGGCGGCGTGGGTGTCATGCCGGCATTCGAAGATTCACTGTCTTCCGAACAGATTCAGGCGCTGGCCGACTACATCCTGTCGGTCACGTCTGACCAGTAAGCCCACGAGAAAAGCCCCTTGGGCTTCACCCCTGCTCCTCAAACACCATGGCGATGGAGTTCAGGCAATACCGCTGACCGGTGGGCGCCGGGCCGTCCGGGAACACGTGCCCAAGGTGGCTATCACAGCGCGGGCAGCGGATCTCGGTGCGGCTCATACCCAGGCTGTGGTCTTCAATGTACCGGATATGCTCCGGGGCGAACGGCTGAAAGAAACTGGGCCAGCCGGTTCCGGAATCAAATTTGGCATCCGAACTGAACAACGGGAGATCACACAGCCGGCACAGGTAAACTCCGGCTTTCTTGTTATCCAGCAAGGTGCCACAGAACGGGTGCTCGGTGCCGTGATCCAGCAGTACCCGTTTTTCCTCAACGGTCAATCCCGCTGCCCTTTCCTCAACCTCTGCTTTCGTCAGAGGGGTCAGGTCATAGCCTTTTGCCGATACCGTCATTGGGAAACTCCTCAGGCCAGATCAGGATCATCGTCACTGAATTCAGGTTTCAGGTGGTCTGGCCAGGTGCTGACCAGCTTGGCCATCTTGGGTGCTGCCACCGCCAGAATGTATGGCTGCCTGGGATTACGAGCCGCAAAATTCTGATGGTATGCCTCCGCAGGGTAGAACGCGGTGAGCGGCTCCAGGCGGGTAACAATCGGATCGGAATACACGCCGGCGGCATCAAGCTGGCGAATGTACGCCTCGGTCACCTGCCTCTGATCATCCGTTTCGTAGAACACCGCTGAGCGATACTGGCTCCCAATATCGTTACCCTGGCGGTTCAGTTGGGTGGGGTCGTGAGCCACCGAAAAGAACACTCTTAGCAACTCGCCAAAGCTGACCTTCGCCGGGTCGTAGTGAACATCCACCACCTCCGCATGGCCGGTGGTCCCGCTGCAGACAGCCTCATAGTTGGCCGCTTCGGCCGCACCACCGGCGTATCCGGATTCCACACGGATGACACCGTCAATCGCCACCAAAACCGCTTCAACACACCAGAAACAACCTCCAGCCAGAACCACCCGGGATTCACCCGCGGGCTCGTGCAGGTCTTTCTCAGGTGCCGGAAACCGGCTACGAGGCACGGTCAGTCCTGGAATGTTGCATGCGTCACTCATCAGATTGCTCCAGTGGGTTCGGTTTATTCGATTGTGGCGGTTCTGGTTCGGAATTCCAAACGGGGAGTTCACGCTTTTATACGTACGGGTGTTACAAAAAGACCGCTCCGAGCAGCGCACTGGCGGGTGCCAGCAGCCATACCGGCACCCGAACGATGACCAGTGCCAGCCAGAACACCAATGCCAGAGCGAAATAGCCGGCACCGTGAATGGCCGACGTCCAGACCGGGTCGTACAGCGCTGCAAGGAGCAAGCCCACCACCCCGGCGTTGACGCCCGCCAGTGCCGCTCGTGCTTTCTCGTGCTCACGTAACCACTGCCATAACGGTAGACCGGCGAACACCAACAGGGTTCCAGGCAGAAACACCGCAACCACTGCAATCAGAACGCCCGCGATGCCGCCCTCGGCCCCCCCGAGAAACGCAGAGAAACTGAACAGTGGCCCCGGCACCGCCTGCGCGACACCGTAGCCAGCCAGGAAGGTATCGGCCGACATATTACCGGAGACCACAAAGCCCTCCTGGAGCCATGGCAACACCACGTGACCGCCGCCAAATACCAGGGCGCCGGCGCGATAAAGCTCCGCACCGATCCAGGCCAGGGATCCCGTTACCTGGGGAACAAAGGACAGTGCCAGCAACACCAAAAACAGCAGGGCAAACATTCCCGGCTTTCGCGATTGCAACGGCACCTGCAAGGATTCTTGCTTATTTTGCGAGGGCAATCCCAATGCCGCTCCTGCAACGGCTGCCAACGCCAGAACCAGTACCTGCATCCACACGGCACCAGCCAACAGCAGAACAACCGCCACCAACATGGCAATGACGATGCGAGGCCGATCAGGGCACAGCGACTGCCCCATCTGCCAGACGGCCTGTGCCACCACCGCCACCACAAAAAGCTTCAGGCCGCTGACCCAGCCACCCTCACCCAGGTCCGGCCAGAGCGTAAGCCCGAAGGCAAACAGCGCCATGACCAGTACCGAGGGCAAGGTAAAACCCACCCAGGCCGCCAAGGCACCGCCATAATGCCCCCGCAGAAAACCAATGGTCAGCCCGACCTGGCTGGACGCGGGGCCCGGTAACAGCTGGCAAAGCGCCACTACCTCACCGTAGGCGCTGTCTGACAGCCACTTCCGGCGCTTGACAAACTCATCATGGAAATACGCCAGGTGAGCTGCCGGGCCACCAAAAGACGTCAGCCCCAGCCGCAGAAAGATCAGGAATACCTGCCAGCTGCCTAATCGCACCGGCTTGTCGGATTCAGTCATTACTCGTTGTCTCTCCTGGATTTGCGGTGCATCAGTAAAACATGAACATTGTGTCTATCCGGTTGCACTACCCCGCTGACCATCCATAATGAGTGAAGGAATCAAACATAAGATTCCGCTCGGCATCAGGACGATTCACATGACCGCAAGGGTTCGCGCACCAGAAGATCAGAACGAACTTCTCCAGTACCGACTCAGCCTTCGGCTTGGCCCGGTGCATGCCCGCCAGCGACTGGGCATCGAACAGGAAGCCGAGGCCCGGGTGTTCGGGCGCGATCGTCGCTCGTTCCACCTTGAGAATGTCGCCAACGCGCCAAGGCTGATTCGGTTTTGCCTGCAAGCCATTGGCTTGTTTGGCCGGGCCCGGGAGAACAGCCGCAAGCTGACCACTGCCCGGAACACTTTTACCCTGCCCGATTTGCCCGAGGCGTTCGAGGGTTTTCGCATCCTGCACCTGACCGACCTTCACGTTGATATGGATGAACAGAACCTGAATGCAGTGATCGATCAGATCACGCCTCTGGACTATGACCTGTGTGTATTGACCGGCGATTACCGGAAGCTCACCTGGGGGCCGATTGACGCAGCCCTTGAGGGCATGGCCCGCCTGCGCCAGGCCATCCGGGGCGATGCCTACGCGGTACTGGGCAACCACGACAGCGTGCGCATGGTACCTGCCCTCGAAGACATGGGCTACCGGCTGCTGATGAACGAAATGGCACCCATTGCCCGCGGAGCAAGCAAGCTCTACCTGTCCGGCGTGGACGATGCCCATTACTACAAGGTTCACAACCTGCACCGGGCCGGCGATGATATTCCTCCCGGCGGCATCAGCCTGCTGCTGAGCCACACGCCCGAGATCTGGCGGGAAGCAGCCCATGCCGGATACGACGTGTTTCTGTGCGGACACACCCACGGCGGGCAACTTTGCCTGCCCGGGGGCGTTCCGGTCACCCTCGACTCCGACTGCCCTCGCCGGCTTGGCCGCGGTTTATGGCAGGTTAACGGCATGCAAGGCTACACCTCGCCAGGCGCTGGCACATCTGTGCTGAATGTCCGCCTGAACTGCCCGCCGGAGGTTACCTTGCACACCTTGTCCCGGGGGCCGGGATAGCTTACTCAATGGGGCTGTTTGCGGATACCCAGACGATAAAGCACCGGGGAGAACAGCATATTGCTGAGCGCAAACAGCAGCGCCACGGCAACCGCTTCCCACAACGGCAAGGATAACCAGAGCCACGCCATGGCCATGGGTAGCAAGGCCTCGGGCAACTGGTCCAGCCATAATGCCCGGGCACTGGACTCGAGACCCTTCCGGCGTTTGATAAAACTGCTGACAAGGTCCCCCAGCAGGGCTAGCAAACCGAACAACGCGCCAAACAACCAGCCCAGCCCAACCCAGGCCGAAAACAGCAGACAAGACACCGTGCCCGCGACCAACCCTCGCCAGGTCTTGCTGGGGCCTAGCACCGGGCGACCGTCCCGCCAAACCCGACCGCCATCCACAGGCCGGTTGCCGGTCTGATGCAACAGCCTGGCCACGACCACCGGCGAGCCATTGGCCAGAACCAGCATGACAAACAGCTCCAGGGACAGCAGCAAGAATGACTCCTCCGGTCTTGCCCGCTCAGGTCAACCCGCCACGGGTGAGCTTGAGCGGATCCATCAGTTTTTCCAGGTGTTGACGGCTGAGACCGCTGCGCTCCTCGGCCACATCAATCACCGGCCGACCGGTGCGGTAGGCTTCCTTGGCGATATCCGCCGCCAGGGTGTAGCCAATCTCTGGATTCAACGCCGTCACCAGTACCGGGTTACGCCCGACACCGGCATTCAGATTATCGGCGTTCACCGTAAAGCCTTTCATCGCTTTGTCCGCGAGGATAGCGGAGGCCCCGGTTAACAGACCGATCATGTCCAGCAGGTTGCCCCCCACCAGAGGCAGCATCACATTGAGCTGAAAGTTTCCGGACTGGCCGGCAATGGCCACCGCATTGTCCAGCCCCATCACCTGGGCGCCCACCATGGCGACCGACTCCGGAATAACCGGGTTCACCTTGCCCGGCATGATGCTACTGCCAGGCTGCAATGCCGGCAGGCTGATTTCTGCCAGCCCGTGAATCGGACCGCTGTTCATCCAGCGCAGATCGTTGGCAATTTTGGTGAGCACCACCGCCACACCCCGCAGTTGGCCTGACAGGGCGACAGGCGCATCCACAGCACTTTGACCAACAAACTTGTGCTCCATGGAACGGAACGGGTAGCCAGTGTTGCTGCGCAGGAACTTGATGAACTGACCAGAGAATTCAGACGCCGCATTCACACCGGTGCCCACTGCGGTGCCGCCCTGGGGCACATCCGCCAGTTCATCCATTGCCTGCTCAAGACGTTTCTCAGCCAGGGCCAGCTGCTCCCGCCATGTCCGTAATTCCTGCCCCAGGGTCACCGGCATGGCGTCCATCAGGTGAGTACGACCGGTTTTGACCTGGGCATTCAGTTCCGCTTCCCGCTCGTAAATGACACCCCGAAGGTGCGACAGGGCCGGCAGCAGTTGCTCTTTTACGGCTAATAGCGAACTGACGTGGATAGCCGTTGGTATCACATCGTTGGAGCTCTGGCTCATATTAACGTGATCATTCGGGTGGACATCGACACCCTGTCTCCGGGCAATCGCCGCAATCACTTCGTTCACATTCATGTTGGTGCTGGTGCCGGAGCCGGTCTGATACCGATCCACCGGAAACTGGTCCGCGTGTTCGCCCTGGATCAGTTGATCACAGGCTTCGGCAATAGCGTCCCGCAAACGGGCATCCAGCAACCCCAAAGACGCGTTGGCCTGGGCTGCCGCCCACTTGATTTGCGCCACCGCCACAATGAACCGGGCCGGCATCGGCTGACCACTAACCGGAAAGTTATCGATGGCCCGTTGGGTTTGCGCGCCCCACAGGGCATTCGCGGGCACCTTCACGTCACCCAGGCTGTCTTTTTCCGTTCTGAACTCACTCATTGCGTCCTCCCTTTTTGCTTGCCAGGCGGGACACTAAGCCCCTCGGTCCTGCGATCTTAGCCTGACATGGTCGCAAATGCCGGTTACTTGCTCAAAATTGAGAATCAGTGTGTGGACGGTGTTGGTGTAGGTGTCATGCAGATGAAATTTGTAACGGCGCTGTTTCTCACCCTGCAGGAAGGCATCGTATTCGCGGACAAGCTCCCGCACGTCGCCGCCCTCATCCTGGCTCCAGGTCGCATTGAATGGGCCAAGCACAGCTCCGCCGGCCAGGCAAACGGTGACTTCATGGTTGGTAAGGGAATGCTCGGTGTGGCTCATGACGGTCTCCTGAATCAAGGACTGGTTCAGGAATAAGTGTAGTCGTAAAGCGCAAGCGCGTGGGGTCAGGTTGACTGCGCGGCAAGACTCGCCAGCAGCGCCCGTAAGCGGTTGGGCTTGACCGGTTTGTTAAGGATGGGCAGGTACTGGGCCCTAAGCAGCGTGCGCACTTCATCACTGCGATCAGCAGTGATGATGGCTGCCGGAACATCATGGTCAAGTGCACGGCGAACGGCGTAGACAGCCTCACAACCGGTTGCGTTATTGTCCAGGTGGAAATCCGCCAGAATCACGTCGGGGAGCAGGCCCTCGCTCAGCATGTCCAGGGCACTGGATTCGCCGTCGGCGGGAAACACCTCACAACCCCAACCTTCGAGCAACGCTGCCATGCTTTCAAGCACCGCCGGCTCGTTGTCGATCACCAACACCGCCAGTCCGTCAAAGTTTCCATGGATGGCACCGCCGGCTGGAGCCTGGCTGCGCGAGGCCTCAATTACCCGGTGCTCAAGCGGGATCGACACCTCAAATCTCGAACCTCGGCCGGGCCGTGAGGTCACCCGGATTCCGTAACCCAGAACCCGTACCATGCGCTCCACAATGGCCAGTCCCAATCCGACGCCCTGGCGACCGCCGGTGCCCTGGGGCAGTAGCTGGTGGAATTCGGTGAAAATATCCTGCAGCTTGTGGGATTCGATCCCCACGCCGGTGTCCCAGATTTCAATGGCCAGCCGATCCCGACGTTGCCTGACAGACAGCATCACGCCGCCCTCACGGGTATAGCGGAAGGCATTACTCAACAGGTTACGGACAATCCGTGCCAGCATTCGGGGGTCGGTCCGAAGTGATACCGGTGGCACCCGGAGCCGGAACTGCAATCCGGCATTGGCAGCCACCGCCTCAAACTCTTCGCCCAATCCTTTCAGCATGGCAGCCAGATTGAGACAGGTCAGATCCGGCTTCATGGCCTGCTGGTCAAGTTTGGAAATATCCAACAGATCGGCCAACAAATCCTCGGCACCTTCCAGGGCCCTGTGCACCTGATGCACCATCCGGTTTTCCGCCTCAGGTAACTGGCTGTCCTGCAGGGCCGAAATCATCAGCCTGGCAGCATTCAGGGGTTGCAGCAGGTCATGACTGGCAGCCGCAAGATACTTGTCTTTACTGCGATTGGCTTCTTTGGCAGCGTTCACCGCCACTTTCAACTCCTGCTCAACCTTTTCCCGCTCTTCAATCTGATAACGCAGGTCCACATTGACGTTTTGCAGCGCCTCGGTACGTTCCTCCACGCGTTTTTCCAGTTCGGCATTCAGCTGCTCCAGTTTCTGCCGGGCCTGCACCCGCTCGGTTATGTCGGCAACGAAGGTTTCCACCACTTCCGGCCCAAGATCCGGCCGGCGGAGCATGGTTAGTGCGACATACACCGGGGTCTGGTCTGCTCGCCGAAGACGGGTCTCGCGGGCGCTCAGGCTGCCATGGTCGAGCAGTTCCTGGCGAAGCTGATCGAACTCTGCGGCGCTGCAGAACAGCTGCTCCCTGAGTCGAATCACTTTTTTCTGCAATTGCTCCGGGTTGTCATAGCCGCAGATTCGGGCCATGGCGGGATTGCAGGCCAGAAAACCACCACGCAGGTTGGCCTGGAAGATACCGTGCAGAGCGTTCTCAAACAGCCATTTGTAGCGGTTGCGCTCCTGCTCCAGTTCCTCCAGGCGCTCCTGCAACGCGGGGTAATAGCTTTTTCGGGCAGACTGGCTGCTGAGCCCCAAAAGATCGCCGATGTCGTAACCGGTGCTGGTTGAGTCAGAGGGCTTCTTCATAGACCACCTGAACATCCCGAAGTGACGACTTCCTTGGGTTGGTCAGTATGCAGGGGTCCTTCAATGCATAGCCGGAAAGGTAGGGAATATCAGAGGTGGTGACGCCGAGCTCCTTGAGCCGCGCCTCAAGGCCAACGGTCTTCTTGAGTTCAATAATGCGGGTCATCAACCGTGCCTTGACCTGTGCCCCGTTCAAACCCCGGGTATCAATCGCCATGGCCTCGGCAACCCGGCGGAACCGGTCCTCGGCGGAGGGGAAATTGTAGGCCACCACATGCTCCAGCAGCAGTGCATTGCAGAGGCCGTGGGGCAGATCCAGGAAACCGCCCAGGCTGTGGGACATCGCATGGACAGCCCCCAGAATGGCATTGGAGAAGGCCAGCCCCGCCTGCATGGACGCCAGCATGATCTGCTCTCGCAACACCGGGTTTGACGGGTTTGCCACCAGCGCTTCCAGATTGCCGTTGATCAGTCGTATCGCTTCCAGAGCATGGGTATCGGTCAAAGGCCCGCTGCCGGTAGAAACAAACGCCTCGATGGCGTGCACCAGGGCATCCACCCCGGTACAGGCGGTGAGGTAGGCGTCCATGGTTTCGGTTACTTCCGGGTCGATCAACGAGACATCCGGCACCACCGCTTTGCTGATGATGGAAAACTTGAAGCGCCGGTTGGGGTCCGAAATGATGGCAAACTGCGAGACGTCCGCTGACGTACCGGCGGTGGTGGGAATCAGGATCAGTGGTGGCGAAGGATTACGGATGGTATCCACACCCTCAAATTCCAGGATGCTGCGGCCATGGCTGGCCACAATGCCGATACCCTTGGCGCAATCCATGGGGCTGCCGCCGCCGATCGCCACGATGACATCGCATTCGCTGGCCCGGTAGAGTTCGGCGCCGGCCATCACCTCATCTACTTTGGGATTGGGCGACACCGCTGTAAACGTGGTACAGCGCAACCCCGCCTCAACCAGCAGGGTTTCAACTTCTGCAACCCATCCGGCGGCGACAACACCAGGATCAGACACCAGGAACACATGGCGGGCACCAAAATTACTGGCAAAGTTAGCCACCGACCGGCGGGACCCGGCACCGAAGACAATCTCGGGAGAGACAAACTTGCGCAGCGCGGAAATATCGTAGCTCATGACGCTCAGGGACAACCGTTTTGTTGTTATAGGAATAGTTGAGAGTTTAACTCAGTTTGTGCGCTGGTTCATTGTCCTTTTGGCGTATCTTAGGGTTGTCTGAGGCCAGGCTTCCATAAAATCGGTACAGCGATTCGAGCATGTGCGCCTGATTTTCTGCCCTCTGAAACCCGTGGCCTTCATCCTCATACCAGTGCAATTCCACCGGTTGGCCCCGGTCCTGAAGCGCGGCCACCATCCGCCGGGTCTGCTCAGGCACCACGACGGCATCTTTCCCACCCTGAAAAAAAATAGCAGGGCAGCTTATTTGGTCAGCCTGCAGGGCCGGAGTACGTGCCTGCCAGCGGGCACGATTGGACTGCGGATTCCCCAGCAGCCAGTCCAGGTAACCGGATTCAAACCGATGGGTTGCAGCACGAAGCCGCAATGGATCGGTCACGCCAAACAGGCTGCCAACGGCTTTGAAGCGGTCAGTCTGCACCGCCGCCATCAGTGCAGTAAAACCCCCGGAGCTTCGGCCCTGAATGAACACGTTGTCGGCGCAGACCAGCCCTTGTGCCGCCAGGTAATCGGCGCAGCGCACCATGTCCCGTGCATCCGCTTCGCCCCACCGGCCGGCCAGACGAAGGCGGAAATCCCGGCCAGCACCGGTGCTGCCGGTGTAATTCACCTCCGCAACGGCAAAGCCCCGCTGACACCAAAACTGAACCTGGGGGTTGTAGACCGCATAGGCGGCTGACGTTGGCCCACCGTGGGCGATCAGGATGACCGGTGGTGCCGCGGCGGATGCGGATATGGGAGGATATAGAAACCCTTGAACGGGGAGAGTGTCGGGCGCTTCCGCATCCACTACAAAAGCGACGGGCGCCACCGGCGCCATGATTGAGCGATCCGGCACTTGTCCGCCAGCCAGGATAGTTGCCGAGCCGGAGTCCGCACACACCTTCAGAACTGCATCGTGCCGGTCGGCAGCGCGCCCTATGCACACAAGGCCGTCGGCTGACGGACTCAGATCCCGGAAATCCGTCCAGCCCTCAGCCACTCTCTGACATTGGCCGGCCCGCTCCAGCCAAAGTTCACCGATACCCTGACGGTATTGCACTCTGGCCCAACCACCCTCACGCAACGGGCAACTATGCCGCTCACCCAGTTGCCAGGGCGCGTTGGCATGATCGAGCATGGGCGCCGTGCTTTTCAGCCACTGGTCGCGGCCATCCCGGCGCGTTACCCGCCAGGGCTGCCACCAGCCCTCATGGTCGGATATGACCCACAGATGCTCACCGACAAACTGCGGTTGCTGAACCGAACCAGAAACCGGCGGGGACTGCCCTGACGCACCTGCAACATCACCGTCAGCCGTGACCGTTGCCTGCCAGAGCGTTGACTGCAACCAGGGCATATCCGGCAGTTGCCAGCTGCACCAAGCCACGCGGGAACCGTCCTGGCTGACCGCCGGCGCGCCGTAGAAGTCCAGCCCCTGGTGCAACACCCGGACTTGCCCCGTAGCTTCCAGGGCCATCAACGCCTGCTGTTCATGCCGTTCACGCACCGCCAACACCCGCTCATGTTGCGGGTCTGCCACCAAGCCTCCCCAGGTAGCGTCAACCTCCGGCACCAATAAGGTTCGTCTACCTGTCACTCGGTTGAGCTGCCAGACGCGCTGATCCTCCGCTACCCAGACCACTCGCCCCGGCAGTACCGCATAGGCACCACCACCGTAGCCGTTGAGGCGACTTCGGATACTGCCCGGGCCGGTGTTGACCCGACAGATGCCGGAGTTGTCCGCCTGCCAAAGGGCAACAGAACCGGTTTCCGGCTCAGACGCAAGCCAGAAAATGCTATCGCCGCACACTCTCAGCTGCGCATACTGGGAAAAACCGGCGCAGGCAGCATGCGCCGAAATCGGCTCAGCCACGGTAGAGTAACTTGGAATTCCGGGCATTGCGGTAGACAAGGTCACCCAGCCCCGCTGTAGCGTGATCCGCAGCGGTGCGGGCGGCCAGAATTCGATCGTGATGGGGCGATTTGGAGCAGACCGGGTCGGCGTTATCGGCATTACCGGTCAGCAGATAAGCCTGGCACCGACAGCCGCCAAAATCCTTGTCTTTTTCATCACAGGATCGACAGGGTTCGGGCATCCAGCTGTCACCACGGTAATGGTTGAAGCCGGGGCTGTGATACCAGATGTCGTTCAGGGACTTGGTTTGCACGTTGGGAAAATCGATGGGTAACAGGCGGGCGCTGTGGCAAGGCAAGGCGGTGCCATCGGGTGCCACGGTCAGGAACAGGTTGCCCCAGCCATTCATGCAGGCCTTCGGGCGCTCCTCGTAGTAGTCCGGGGTTACGAAGATCACCTTCATGGGGCGACCACGAGTACGGAGATCGTGCCGGTAGTCATTTACCTCCTGTTCTGCCTGGACCAGTTGGGCTTTGGAGGGCATCAACCCTTCCCGATTTTTGAATGCCCAGCCATAGTACTGGCAGGTGGCCAACTCCACGTAATCGGCATCCAGGTTTTCACACAGGGCCAGAATGTCGTTCATCTGGTGAATGTTATGGCGGTGGATCACAAAGTTGAGCACCATCGGGTAGCCGGCCGCCTTGACCGCCCGGGCCATAGCCAGTTTCTGCTCGAAGGCTTTGCGGGAACCGGCCACGGCGTTGTTGAGTTCCGGGTCTGAGGCCTGAAAGCTGACCTGAATGTGGTCCAGCCCCGCCTCGGCAAACGCCTGCACTTTTGCTTCAGTCAGCCCGATGCCGGAGGTAATCAGATTGGTGTAATACCCCAGATCCCGGGCCCCGGCAATCAGCTCCGGCAGGTCCTGGCGCACCAGCGGCTCGCCGCCGGAGAAGCCCAGTTGGGCCGCCCCCATGGCTCGCCCCTGGCGCAACACATCCAGCCATTGCTCCGTGGACAGTTCCTGTTGCTGGCTGGCGTAGTCCAACGGGTTGGAGCAATAGGGGCATTGCAGCGGGCAGCGATAGGTGAGCTCCGCCAGCAACCACAGCGGCGGCCCTACCCGTGCTTCTGCGGCCGCCGTCATGACCACTCAATCCACTGTTGCTGAACCGCGTCTGCCAGAAACGCTTCCACATCGGCCGCCAGCGGACCTGCATCCGGGAACTGCTGTTCCAGGGACTGGATAATATCGTGTACCGGGCGAACGCCATCCACTTCCGCCAGGATGGCACCGGCGCTGCCGTTGAGCTTGACCATACCCTCCGGGTACAGCAACACATGGCTTTGTTGCACCGGCTCCCACTGGAACCGGAAACCACGGCGGAGCCTGGGTGTTTTCTCCAAAGTCATGGTAACGCTCCTTACAGGCCCCGATGCCAGACCGGCTGATCGGTGACCGTATGGTATGGCGGTGTCTGGTGAACGTAAGCCATGGTCAGGGCATCCAGCAACGACCAGAGAATGTCCAGCTTGAATTGCAGAATCTCGAACGCCCTTTGTTGCTGAGCCTCGGTGACAAAATGGTCCAGGGTAATGGCCAGGCCGTGCTCCACGTCCCGTCTGGCCTCCGATAGACGTTTACGGAAATAGCGGTAGCCATTCTCTTCAATCCACGGGTAATGCTGTGGCCAGCTGTCGAGCCGCGACTGGTGGATTTCCGGCGCAAAAAGCTCGGTCAGTGACGAGCAGGCGGCTTCTTGCCAGGTTGCCCGGCGCGCAAAGTTGAAATAGGCATCCACAGCAAACCGGACACCGGGGAGTACGTGGCGTTCGTCGATCACCTCTTCCCGGCTCAGCCCCACGGCTTCGGCGAGCGTCAACCAGGCCTCGATACCGCCCACATCCCCTTCGTGACCATCGTGGTCCAGAATGCGCTGCAGCCACAACCGCCGAACCCCAGCATCCGGGCAGTTCGACATGATGGCGGCATCCTTCTGTGGAATCCGCACCTGGTAGTAGTATCGGTTGGCGACCCACCCACGAATCTGTTCCGGCGTGCACCGGCCGCTGTACATGGCTCGATGATAAGGGTGGTGAATATGGTAGTAGGCGCCTTTATCTCTGAGGGCCTGTTCGAAATCCTGCCGGTTCATGGCGGTGTTGGCTTTGGCGTTCATGGTTGCCCCGTCAGTTCAAAATGCATTCCGTCCCGGGCGACTTCGATGCCATGGGCCGTGAGCTCTGCCCGTTCCGGCGAGTCTTCGTCGAGAATCGGATTGGTGTTGTTGATGTGGATCAGCACCTTGCGCTGGGCCGGCATGCTGTCCAGTAACTCGATCATGCCACCGGCGCCGGACTGGGCGAGATGCCCCATGGCCTGGCCGGTTTTGCTGCCCACTTCCTGACGGATCATCTCGTCGTCGTGCCAGACGGTGCCATCTACCAGAAGCAAATCCGCCCGCTGCATCCAGCCGCGAATGCGGGCATCGGGTTGCCCCAGGCCGGGCGCATAGAGCACGGTCTGCCCGGTGCGGGTATCTCGAATGAAAAGACCGATGTTGTCACCCGGATGGGGATTATCCCGGCGCGGGGAGTATGGCGGGGCGTTACTGAGCAAGGGAATGGCCGTCAATTCAAGGGAGGGCGCGCAGGGCAGACTGAATGGTTGCTGCTCATCGGCCGGAATCTCGCGCCAGTTAAGCCCGCCATTCCAGTGGCTAAGCATTGTGAACAACGGAAACCCGGAACTCAGGTCGTCGTGCACCTGGCGAGTACACCAGACATCCATCGGTAACCCCTCACGCAGAGACAGAAGCCCCGTGGTGTGGTCAACCTGGCTATCCATCAAGACAACCGCGGCGATGCCCGTATCCCTGAGCGCCCGCGCCGGCTGCATGGCAGGAAAAGCAGCGAGTTGAGCACGAATATCCGGAGAGGCATTGAACAGAATCCAGCGTTCGCCATCCTCAGAGATGGCAATCGACGACTGGGTGCGGGCATGAGCATTCAGCGTTCCGGCGCGGAAGCCGGCACAGTTTCGACAGTTGCAGTTCCATTGAGGGAACCCGCCGCCAGCGGCCGACCCCAGAATGTGCAGGTGCATCAGCAGATCTCCCGAGCGGGAACGACCAGCCAAAGGGCTGGCCGGCCAGGGCTCACCGGTTGGCGAAGTACATGGTTACTTCAAAACCGATCCGCAGGTCTTCATAAGCTGGCTTGGTCCACATGATGCTCACCTCTTGTCGTGATTATTAGTGCGTTGCATGGTGGTGCGAACGGGCGTTTGCCAGATGCACACAATCATCGTAATCACAGACGCTGGCACCCCATATGGTACTTTGGAACTGTTTTCCGCCGGCTGAAAGTAGCAATCGTTTGCCCCCGAGGTTGAATTGAGCCCAACCCCCAGCGGCCTAGCATGGGAGAAGGACAATAATAACTTCAGGAGACCACCATGGCCGGGCGCTTTCTGCTCTCGCTACTGCTTTGTTGTCTGGCTGCAACGCCCTTGCGGGCAGAACTTTCCGACGACACCCGGCAGATCATCCAGGATCTGTTTCCCTCGGCCACCGTTATCGAAGAGCAACTGGCGGATTTCCCGGTGTATCCGGTTTACCAGCTCCAGGAACTGCTGGGTTACGCCTACGTTTCAACAGACTTCAGCAAACTTCCGGGCTTTGCCGGCAAGCCGATTACCATGATGATCGGCCTGGATACACGGGGCCGGTTCACCGGCGTGCGGGTACTGCATCACCACGAGCCGGTATTCCTTCATGGCCTGGGGGAGGAATCACTCTACGAATTTGTCGATCAGTACAAGGGGCGCGCACTGACGGAGCAGATTGTGGTGAGTTCCTCGGGCCGTTCGGGCCGGACTTCCTCCGGCAATGTGGTGTACTTTGATGGCGTCAGCAAGGCCACGGTGTCGGTTCTGATCATCAACGATTCGGTGCTCTCCTCGGCCTTGCAGGTGGCCCGCAACAAGCTCGAGGGCTTCGCCCAGGCTGCACCCACCCGGGCGCGCCAAGACCTGTTCGAACCGCTCACCTGGGAGCAACTGCTGGAGCGGGGTTACGTCACCCGCATCGAGGTCACGGCCGCGGATGTGGAACAGCAATTGGGCCGACCGCTGTCGGACTATCCTGGCAACCTTGAGCCCGATCCTGGCGAGGCTTTCTCGGAACTCTACCTGGCTTATATGAACTCCCCCATGGTCGGTCGCAACCTGCTGGGCGACGATCGATACCAGGCCTTCAGGGAGCGCCTTGGCGACAACGGCAAGGTGATGTTGGTGATGTCTCGGGGCCGTTACCCCCACATTGGCGCGGACTTTGTGCCGGGCAGCACTCCGGACCGGTTTGGTCTGAGCCAGAATCAGCTGTCTGTCGAGATGCGAGACCTGAACTGGCTGGAAACCGGCCAGAGCTTCGCCGCTGCCGGGGTGCCGGAGATGACGGCGGTTAACCTGTTCCGGGTCGGTGGCAACGCCGGTTTTAACCCCGGGGTCGAATCCACACTGACTCTCAATACCGTGTTGGCCCGCAACCATCTGGTGGTGGACACCGCCCGTTTCGAGCTGCCCGTTGCCTTCCCGGAGGAACTGTTTGAGACGGTAGACATTGCCGCCGGGCCGGAGCAGTCACGGGCGCCCAT
Organism: Marinobacter sp. GH_1; assembly: GCF_048595985.1. Classification (NCBI taxonomy): domain Bacteria; kingdom Pseudomonadati; phylum Pseudomonadota; class Gammaproteobacteria; order Pseudomonadales; family Marinobacteraceae; genus Marinobacter; species Marinobacter sp. GH_1. The sequence goes on from NZ_CP184460.1 coordinate 3,672,265, forward strand.
GTGGGTCGGGCTCTGGAAGGAGCGCTGGTGGCAAATTACCTTGTTGGTGCTGAGCCTCACGGTGCTAACGATTTTCTTCGCCCGCCAGAAAACCCTGACCCGACACCCGAAGCTGGTTCACCGGTTTCGCTGGGGCTTCCTGTTCTTCACCCTGTTCTTTATCGGCTTCTACGCCCAGGGCCAGTTGTCGGTAGTGAATATCTACACATTGCTGCTGGCCATCAGGGATGGTTTCAGCCTGAACATGTTCCTGCTGGACCCGGTGATTTTCATCCTATGGACGTACACGTTCGTCACCCTGTTCATCTGGGGCCGGGGGGTGTTCTGCGGTTGGCTGTGCCCGTTTGGCGTGCTGCAGGAGATGGCCGCCTGGCTGGGCCAGAAACTCCGTTTCCGGCAAATCAAGGTACCGGAGCGCTGGCACCGGAAGCTCATCCTGATCAAATACCCGGTGCTGCTGGCCATCGTTATTGCATCGTTTTATTCGCTGACGCTGGCGGAACAGCTGTCTGAAGTGGAACCCTTCAAAACCAGCATTACATTGTTCTTCGTGCGTTACTGGCCGTTTGTGGTTTACGCCGTGGCCCTGCTGGCGGTGGGCATGTTTATCCACAAATTCTACTGCCGCTACCTGTGCCCCCTGGGGGCCGGCCTGGCGGTGCTTGGCAAATTCCGGATCTTCAGCTGGCTGGAGCGGGTTGACCGTTGCGGCCAGCCCTGCCAGCACTGCAAGAATGCCTGTGGCATCAATGCCATTCGCAAGGATGGCCGGATTGATTACGACGAGTGTATCCAGTGCCTGGAGTGCGTGGTGATTCTCCGCGACCAGAATCAGTGCGTGGATGCTATTGTCCGCAACAAGCAGCAACAAAAGCAGGCACGGATTCTGGCCACGGACGCCGCCGGGGCCTGATTCAGCCAGCTACGGGGATAACGATACGGCCGCGGATCTTGCCGTCCATGAGACGGCTGGCCGCATCAATGGCATCATCGAAGGCGACTTCGGTGATCATGCTGTCGAGCAGCTCCGGGGACAGGTCTTCGGCCAGTCGTTTCCACGCGTATAGGCGGTCTGCTTTCGGGGCCATCACACTGTCGATACCACACAGAGTCACGCCACGCAGAATGAACGGGGCGACGGTGGACGGGAAATCCATACCGGCGGCCAGGCCGCAGGCGGCGACCACACCGTGGTATTTCATGCCGGCACAGACATTGGCCAGCACCTGGCCGCCAGCCACATCCACCGCGCCAGCCCAGGTTTCGCGGGCCAGAGGCTTACCCGGCTCGCTCAGTTCAGCGCGATCCAGTATCTGTTTTGCGCCCAGTGACTTCAGATAGGCTTCCTCTTCCTTCCTGCCGGTCACGGCAGTCACGGAGTAACCCAGCTTGGCCAGAATGGCGACCGCCACACTGCCAACACCACCGGTGGCGCCGGTCACCAGAATGTCGCCAGACTCCGGCTTCACGCCGTGCTTCTCCAGGGCGATGACACACAGCATGGCGGTGTAACCGGCCGTACCAATGGCCATGGCCTGACGAGCCGTGAACGGAGCCTGTAAGGGAATCAGCCAGTCGCCGGACAACCGGGCTTTCTGGGCCAGGCCGCCCCAGTGTTTCTCGCCCACACCCCAGCCGTTCAGGACCACTTCGTCTCCGGCCTTGAAGTCGGGATTGGACGATTCCGTCACCACACCGGCCAGATCGATGCCCGGCACCATCGGATAGGTCTTGGCAATGGGCGCACGACCGGTAATGGCCAGAGCGTCCTTGTAGTTCAGGGTGCTGTATGCCACATCCACAGTCACATCGCCTTCCGGTAACTGCGCTTCGTCTATGGACTTCAGGGACACCTGCTGGTCGCCCCGGCTGCCTTCGATCAGAATACCTTTGAACATATGCCCTCCTCGAATCAGGTGCCAAGGTAAACGCCGGAGCACCGGCACTCAGCCTCAGCCAGAAAACAATTTACGAAGTCGCCCTCACTGTAGCGTAAACGGCTGTAAAAATAGAGGAATAAAAAAGGCCCTGGGAAGGGCCTAAGGAGAGTGTAGAAAGATCCCGCGCTCCGCGAAGGAGCTACCTGACAAATGCCAGGCCAACAATGTGCACCGTCCCTGTGCGGTCACACGAAACGGGGCCCGTGTGGATGGGCCCCAACTGCCACTTGCAGATCAGAAGAACCCGAGCGGGTTGGTGTCATAGCTGGTCAACATGCACTTGGTCTGCTGGTAATGCTCCAGCGCCATCTTGTGGGTTTCACGGCCAACACCGGACTTCTTGTAACCACCGAACGCGGCATGGGCCGGGTACGCGTGGTAACAGTTCATCCATACCCGACCGGCCTGAATGTTGCGGCCCATCCGGTAAGCAAGATTAGTGTCGCGGGTCCAGACGCCGGCACCCAGGCCAAACTCGGTGTCGTTGGCGATGGCCAAGGCTTCTTCCTCAGTCTTGAAGGTGGTGACACCCACCACCGGGCCGAAGATTTCTTCCTGGAACACACGCATCTTGTTGTCGCCCTTGAACAGGGTCGGCTGGATGTAGAAGCCGTTGTTGAATTCACCTTCCAGATGCTCACGGTCACCACCGGTCAGCACAACCGCGCCCTCCTGACGGCCAATCTCCATGTACGACATGATCTTGTCGAACTGTTCCTTGGACGCCTGGGCACCCACCTGAACGTCGGTATCCAGCGGGTTGCCACGCTTGATGGCCTTGGTGCGCTCAACCACTTTCTGCATAAATTCTTCGAACATGTCTTCCTGAACCAGCGCCCGTGACGGGCAGGTGCAGACTTCGCCCTGGTTGAAGAACGCCAGCACCAGACCTTCCACGCACTTGTCGATGAACTCCGGCTCAGCCTTCATCACGTCAGAGAAGTAAATGTTCGGTGACTTGCCACCCAGCTCAACGGTAGACGGGATAATGTTTTCAGCCGCGCACTTGAGGATGTGGGAGCCCACCGGGGTGGAGCCGGTAAAGGCGATCTTGGCAATGCGCTTGCTGGTGGCCAGAGCCTGGCCGGCTTCAATACCGTAGCCGTTAACAATGTTGAGCACGCCCGGCGGCAGCAGGTCGCCGATGAGTTCCATCAGTACCAGAATGCTGGCAGGGGTCTGCTCGGCGGGCTTCAGCACCGTGCAGTTACCGGCCGCCAGGCACGGGCCCAGCTTCCAGGCCGCCATCAGCAGCGGGAAGTTCCAGGGGATAATCTGGCCAACCACACCCAGCGGCTCGTGGAAATGATAAGCCACGGTGTTGTGGTCGATTTCGCCCATATGGCCTTCCTGGGCACGCAGGCAGCCGGCGAAGTAACGGAAGTGGTCCGCCGCCAGGGGAATATCGGCGTTCAGGGTTTCGCGAACGGCCTTGCCGTTGTCCCAGGTTTCCGCCACCGCGAGCTTCTCGAGATTGGCTTCAATGCGGTCAGCAATTTTCAGCAGGATGTTGGAACGCTCGGTGGGAGACGTCTTGCCCCAGGCCGGCGCTGCTTTGTGGGCGGCGTCCAGCGCCAGCTCGATGTCTTCAGCGGTCGAGCGCGGAATTTCACAGAAAGCTTCGCCAGTGACCGGCGTTATGTTCTCAAAATACTGGCCCTTAACCGGCGCTACCCATTCACCGCCAATGTAGTTCTCATAGCGGGATTTAAAAGAAACAACGGAGCCGTCCTTTCCTGGTTGTGCGTAGATCATGATATCGACCTCTTTGTTGTGTTTGTCGCATGGCAACGCGGCCTTTCGCGTTTACTCATTCAATGTAGACCCCATGCCGGATTCCGTGAATGCGTCGTTGGGGGCGAAAAACTCGTTCCTTGGTAGTAGGTGACCCCGCACCAAAACAGGGCGGATGCACGATAGCGATTCACGCCGCTTCTGAACGCAAGCAAAACAACCAATAAAAACGGACAGTTAGGTTTTGGCACAAACTCTGCAATGATCTTTTCACGCAACGAGAAGTCGGTGATTGAAGCCACCATCGAAGCGCAACAATCTGACCAATGGTCAACTAGGGTTCCGGTCTGCCGGTTAGTCGCGCAGACGCCTGGTCCGAGAGTTGACGACCTTTTCCAAGGTTACACGGCGGGACAAAAGCCCGGGAGAATCGTTCAGTGACTGACGTCTCTCGTTTTTTGACACCCGACCCAGAAGGAAAAGGTTATGCTCGAAACAGCAGCCCCCCTCTACGATGATCTGATTCCCGGCGGATCCCACTGGTCATTCATCATGCGCCGAGGCCATGTGCTACGGCTGATTGACGAAACCGGCGGCGCCAACGTCGGCATGTTGATGTACAACCCCGAGAATCCCCTCGAGCGTTACAACATGCCCGACACCCTGAAGAACCAGCACACCTTCCTGCTCACCAAAGGCCATGTTCTGCTCTCGGACATGGGCCGGGTGTTCGCCTCCATCATCCGTGATGACCTGGGCTGGCACGACACCGTGGCCGGCACCTGTCATGCCGACCTGGTGGAACAGCGCTGGGGCAGGAAGACCTATCAGGAAGCCCACAACCACTACCATCGCAACGGCGTCACCAGCTTCCTCAACGAACTGGCCAAGTATGGCCTGGGCAAGAAAGACCTGACCGCCAACCTGAACTGGTTCAGCAAGGTAAAAACCGATGACGACGGCAACATGGCCTTTGCCGAGAACCACTCCCACGCCGGTGCCACCATCGATCTGCGCTTTGAGATGGATACCTTGGTGGTTTTGCACACCTGCCCGCACCCGATGAACCCTGCCACGGAGTATCCACGCAACCCGGTGCGCTATCAGCTGTTTAAAGCGGCTCCGGTGACGGATGCCGACCTGTGCAAGACCTCGTCGCCGGAGGCCACCCGCGCCTTCGCCAACAACGCTCTTTACCACCTGTTCCAGTAACGGAGGCCGGACATGATCAAGCAAAGTGCATTGACCCCAGACAACGCCGCCTTCCGCGAAACCGTCCCGGCAGGTGAGTATTTTCTGAAAGTGATAAAAGCTGGCGAAACCATCCGGATTCTCGATCTGGAAGGCAACCAGGCCGCAGACACCTTGTTCTACAACGCCCACAACCCCACCGAGCACTACAGCGCCGTGGACACCATCCGCGAGCAGGGCAACGTTTACCTGACCGCCGGCTCGAAGCTGATGTCCTCTGAAAACAACGTGATGCTGGAAATCACCGCCGACACCTGCGGCCGTCACGACACCCTGGGCGGTGCCTGCGCCGCAGAGAGCAACACCACCCGTTATGCCCTTGAGAAAAAGTGCATGCACGCCTGTCGCGACAGCTGGCTGGTGGCCGTCACCGAGCATGAAGAGCTGGGCATGACCAAGCGCGACATCACCCACAACATCAACTTCTTTATGAACGTACCGGTCACCGCCAATGGCGGTCTGACCTTCGCCGACGGCATTTCCGATGCTGGCAAATACGTGGAGCTGGAAGCGAAGATGGACGTGCTGGTGATGATCTCCAACTGCCCTCAGCTCAACAATCCCTGCAACGGCTGGAACCCGACGCCGATCGAGGTGCTGGTATGGAGCTGAACCGAACATTCAACAAGGTTCTGATTGCCAACCGGGGCGCCATCGCCTACCGAGTGATCCGCACTCTGCGGGACATGGGCATGACCTCGGTGGCGGTCTACGCCGAGGCGGATGCGGATTCGCTGCACGTGCGCCAGGCCGATGAGGCCTATTCCCTGGGCGAGGGTCCCGCGGCAGCCACCTACCTGGATCAGGACAAACTGTTTTCGGTCATCCGCGAGAGCGGAGCCGGCGCCATTCACCCCGGTTACGGCTTCCTCAGCGAGAACGCCGATTTTGCCCGGCGCTGCGATGCCGAGGGCGTGGTGTTTCTTGGCCCGACACCCGAGCAGATGGAACAGTTCGGCCTCAAACACACTGCCCGGGCGCTGGCCGAGAGCGCCGGCGTACCGCTGCTGCCCGGTACCGGACTGCTGACTGACCTGGAGGATGCCCTGCAGACCGCCGAGACCATCGGCTACCCGGTCATGCTGAAAAGCACCGCTGGCGGGGGTGGCATCGGTATGTCCCGCTGCTATGGGCCGGAAGACCTGAGCAAAAGTTTCGAGTCGGTGCAGCGTCTGAGCCAGAACAATTTCAGCAACAGCGGCGTGTTCCTGGAGAAGTTTGTGGAACACGCCCGCCATGTTGAAGTGCAGCTGTTCGGTGACGGAGAGGGCCAGGTGCTGGCCCTGGGCGAGCGGGACTGTTCGGCCCAGCGACGCAACCAGAAAGTGATTGAGGAAGCCCCGGCACCAGGGCTGACCGACAATGTCCGCCTCCGCATGCACGCCACCGCCCGCCAGCTGGGCGAAAGCATCGGCTACCGTAGTGCCGGCACCGTCGAGTTTATCTACGACCCGGACACGACCGAGTTCTATTTCCTGGAAGTGAATACCCGCTTACAGGTGGAACACGGTGTTACCGAGCAAGTGTTTGGTGTTGACCTGGTGCGCTGGATGGTGGAACTGGGTGCCGGCACCCTGCCCGACCTGGCGACACTGGCCAGCGACCTGTCGCCGACCGGCCACGCCATTCAGGCCCGAATCTACGCCGAAGACCCCAACAAGGATTTCCAGCCCGGTGCAGGCCTGCTTACCAACGTAGCCTGGTCTGACGAAGATGGCCTGCGCATCGACACCTGGATTCAGCCAGGTACAGAAGTGTCGCCGCTTTACGACCCCATGCTCGCCAAAGTGATCGTACACGAGCCAGATCGCGAATCGGCCCGCCAGGCACTGATGCGCGCCCTGGACGATAGCCAGCTGTACGGCATTGAGACCAACCTGAAGTACGTTCGCCAGGTGCTGGACGATCCGCGCTTTGCCGAAGGCCGCCTGTTCACCCGCACCCTCAACGAATTCGAATACCGCCCAGCCACGGTGGATGTGCTCAGCGGTGGCACCCTGACCACCATTCAGGATTACCCCGGCCGCATCGGCTACTGGGAAATCGGCGTGCCGCCGTCCGGCCCGTTTGACAGCTATTCGTTCCGCCTCGGTAACCGCCTGCTGGGCAACCCGGAAGGAGCCCCCGGGCTTGAAGTTACCCTCAAGGGCCCCGTGCTTACCTTCAATCGTGCCACCCAGATTGCCCTCACGGGGGCGCCGATGGACGCCACGCTCAACGATGAGCCGGTTGAGTTCTGGCAGGTGATTGATGTGCCCGCCGGCGCCACTCTGAAACTGGGTGCCACCACCGCCGACGGCGCACGGGCCTATGTTCTATTCCGCGGCGGGCTGGATTGCCCGCAATACCTGACCTCCTGCAGTACCTTTACCCTGGGTCAGTTTGGAGGCCACTGCGGCCGGGCACTGCGGGCTGGCGATGTGTTGGCACTGGCAGACGCTGAACCCACCGGCCCGATCACCCTGCCCGCCGACCTGAAACCGACCATTGGCAAGACCTGGAAGCTGCACGTTACCTATGGCCCCCACGGAGCTCCAGACTATTTCACCGGTCAGGACATCGACACCTTCTTCGCCAGCGAGTGGGAAATTCACTACAACTCCAGCCGCACCGGCGTGCGCCTGATTGGCCCGAAACCGGAATGGGCGCGCAGCGACGGCGGCGAGGCCGGCATGCACCCCTCCAACATTCACGATAACGCCTACGCCGTAGGCACCGTGGATTTCACCGGTGATATGCCGGTGATTCTGGGGCCCGATGGCCCGAGCCTGGGCGGCTTTGTCTGCCCGGCAACGGTGATCAGCGCCGACCTCTGGAAATTGGGCCAGCTCAAAGCCGGCGACAAGGTGCAGTTTGTGCCGGTGAGCCAGGATCAGGCGGTAGCCCTGCGAGAAGCCCTGGACGAATCGGTCGTCACACTGACTGCCGCCACCGCCCGCATCACCCCCATCAAACCAATCACTCCGATTCTGGACTCGCTGAGCACCAACGAACACGAAACCGGCGTGGTTTACCGGGCCGCCGGCGACAACTATGTGCTGGTGGAATACGGCCCGATGGAACTGGACATCCGCCTACGGTTCCGAGCCCACGCGTTGATGCTCTGGCTGCGCGAACAGAATCACGACGCCATTCTGGAACTGACCCCCGGCATCCGTTCCCTGCAGGTGCATTACGACAGCCAGACACTGAACCAGCGCACACTGCTGGACCTGCTCATTCGCGCCGAAAAGGAGCTGGAAAAACAACCGGAGTGGGACGTGCCGGCGCGAATTGTGCACCTGCCCCTTTCCTGGGATGACGAGGCCTGCCAGACGGCCATCGCCAAGTACATGCAGTCAGTTCGCAAGGATGCGCCCTGGTGCCCGAGCAACCTGGAATTCATTCGCCGCATCAATGGTCTGGACAGCATCGACGAGGTCAAGAAGACCGTATTCGACGCCAGCTACCTGGTGATGGGCCTGGGCGACGTTTACCTGGGTGCGCCGGTGGCCACGCCCCTTGATCCGCGCCATCGACTGGTGACCACCAAGTACAACCCGGCCCGTACCTGGACCGCAGAGAACTCCGTCGGTATCGGCGGGGCCTACCTGTGCATCTACGGCATGGAAGGCCCCGGCGGCTACCAGTTTGTCGGCCGCACCCTACAGATGTGGAACCGATACCGCACCACAGACTTTTTCGAGGAAGGCAAACCCTGGCTGCTCCGCTTCTTTGACCAGGTGCGTTTCTATGAGGTCAGTGCCGAGGAACTTCAGCAAATCCGGAAAGACTTCCCCAACGGGGATTATCCGATCCGGGTCGAGCACACCCGCTTCAACCTGAAGGACTACGAGCAGTTCCTCGCAGACAACCACGACGAGATCCAGACCTTCACCGATCAGCGCAAACAGGCCTTTGACGAGGAACTGCAACGCTGGATCGAATCCGGCCAGATCAACTTCAGCTCCGAGGCGCCCATCGAGGAAACCGGGGAAGACGACATCGCCAATCTGCCAATTGGCCATCACGCCGTGGAGAGCCACATCGCGGGCAATGTCTGGGAGTGTCTGGTCAAACCGGGAGACATGATTGCGGCACAACGCCCAGTGGCGGTGGTGGAGTCCATGAAGATGGAGATTGAACTGCTGAGCCCGATTGCCGGCAAGGTCATTGAAGTGCGGCGAGAGCCGGGCCAGGCGGTCGCCCCGGGAACCCCCGTGGTGATCGTGGAAGAAATCACCGAGTAATCAGGAAACGTGACAAACCGAAATAATATCGAACCCGAAAACACGGGCATGACCCGAGGAGAGACACCATGAAAACACGTACTTTTACAAAACGTCTTGCAGCCGGTCTGATGACCGCCTCCCTGTCTATGGGTGCCCTGGCCCAGGAGAAAGATTCCTTCAGCATCGCCTGGACCATCTACGCCGGCTGGGTGCCCTGGCAGTACGCCGAAGACTTCGGAATCATGAAGAAGTGGGCAGACAAGTACGATATCGAGGTGGATATCGTGCAGGTGAACGACTACATCGAGTCCATCAACCAGTTCACCGCCGGTCAGTTTGATGCCGTGGTAGCCACCAGTATGGATGGCCTGTCGATTCCTGCCGCGTCCGGCATCGATACCACCGCACTGATTGTGGGCGACTATTCCAACGCCAATGACGGCCTGGTGTCCAAAGACGCCAAAAGCATCGAGGATTTGAAGGGCGAAACGGTGCACCTGGTGGAGTTGTCGGTGTCCCATTACCTGCTGGTGCGGGCTCTGGATACAGTCGGGCTGGAAGAGCGTGACATCCGGGTGGTGAATATCTCGGATGCCGATCTGGTATCGGCCTTCCAGACCAACGATGTGCGCCATGTGGCTACCTGGAACCCGCTGCTGACCGAGGTGGCCAATTATCCCGGCGCCACGCCGTTATTCGATTCCAGCCAGATTCCGGGGCACATCAAGGATCTGACGTTGGTAAACACCAAGACCCTGGAGGATAACCCGAAGCTGGGCAAGGCGATGGTAGGTGCCTGGTATGAGACTATGAGCATTCTGGCGTCTGACTCTGAGCAAGGTCAGGAGGCACGGGCGTTTCTGGGCGAGATTTCCGGGACCGATCAGGCCGGTTACGAGGCGCAACTGGCGGGTATGAAGATGTTCTGGAAGCCGGAGAATTCGGTTGAGTTTATTCGCAGCGACGAGGCCCGGGAGGCGATGGATAGCGTTCGTGAGTTCTCGTTTGATAAGGGCTTGCTGGGCCAGGGGGCGATGAGTCCGGATTTTGTCGGCATCGAGTTTCCGGATGGTTCGATTATGGGCGATTCCAGCAATGTGAAGTTGCGGTTTAACGACAGCTACATGCAGATGGCGGCGGATGGCGAGATCTGAATCCGTCATTGCTTGCCTTAAAAGGCAGCCGAGGGCACGATTACTCGTGCCCTTTTTTGTTGGCTTTCGAGTAGGGTTGGTGTCGGTTGGGCTCTCCAAAACAGGCTCCTTCGGCACATCCATGTGACGCTTGGGCTCCGCCATCCCTGGCTCCGCACAGTTTTGGAGAGCCCAACCGACACCACCCCCAAACTTCCGAGTAAGCCGGAGAGAAAAACCACACATGCGTCGTACCAAGGAAGATGCGGAGAAAACCCGCCAAACCGTTCTCGAAGCCGCACTCACCCTGTTCAGCCGGGACGGTTACTCCCTGACAACCCTGAGCCGTATCGCCAAGGAAGCCGGTTGCAGTCGCGGGCCGATTTACTGGCATTTTCAGAACAAGGACGACCTGTACGAGGCGGTGCTGGGCTACTCTCAGGAACCGCTCGAGGTGCTGGTTGCCGAGTGTGCGGCGATGCGGGATACGCCGATTGAGGCAATGGACCGGTTTATCGAGCAATGGCTGAGCCTGTTGGCCAACAACCGGCAGTATCGGCAGTCGTTTGAGATTCTGTTGAACAAGACCGAGCTGACCGATGCCATGAGCCGCACGCTTAAACGTGAGCGGGCGTTGACCAAGTCGATTGTCGGGTTGTTTCAGGATCTGGTCGGGCAGGCCATTGAGGATGGGATGATCTCGACGCAGGAGGATCCGAAGGATCTGGGCTTGCTGTGTTACACCTATCTGATGGGGATTACCCAGACCTGGCTGTTCGCGCCCAAGTTGTTTTCCCTGAAAAAAGAAATGCCGTTTTTCCAACGGCAGTTCTGGACTCTACTGGGAAGGAAATCTCAGTAAAGCATTGTGAGATTGGCGCTGCAGCAGCAGGCAACACCTGCGTAGCGATGGTGAGTGGGTAGCCTGTCAGGGACTGTCGAAAACAGGGATGTTTTCGTCAAGCGTACACGGACGTATTCACAGCGTGTCCCTGACAGGCTACCCACTTGCCAGCGCGGGCGCCTGTCTCAAACCATGAGGTAGTATTCAGAACATTTTAAGGTAACGCTTCACCTCCCACTCAGACACGTGGTTCTGGTAGCTCTCCCACTCCCCTTTCTTGTAGTCGACAAAGCTCTTGAACATCGCCCCACCAAATACTTCTTTGGCCAAAGGATCTGCTTCGAAAGCTTCCACCGCCTCACCCAGATTCCGGGGCAGGTACTCGATGCCCCGTTCGGCGATCTCCGCATCGCTGTAGTTGTACATGTTCTCGTGGTGCGGGGCGCCAGCGTCCAGGCCTTCGCGGATCCCTTCCAGGCCTGCGGCCAGGATCAGGGCGCTGCCCAGGTAGGGGTTGCAGGCAATGTCCGCTGCGCGGCATTCGATACGACCACCTACGCCTGGGATTCGAACCATGTTGGTGCGGTTGTTGGAGCCGTAGCACATAAACACTGGCGCCCAGGTCGAACCAGACATACTGCCCTGGCGCACCAGGCGTTTGTAACTGTTAACCGTGGGGGCAATCACGGCGCTGATGGCGGCTCCGTGTTTCAGCACGCCGGCGATGAAGTGATAGGCAATCTTGCTGATGCCGCAGCTGTGCAGGTCGTCACCGTTTGGCTCGAACAGGTTCTCGCCGGTTTTGATGTCCGCCAGCGACATGTTGTAGTGGGCACCGCTGCCGGTGCGGTCGGCAAACGGCTTGGGCATGAAGCTGGCGAAGGCGCCGTGTTTGCGGGCGATTTCGTTGGCCATCATGCGGAAGAATACCAGGCGGTCTGCCATGGTCAGGCCGTCGGCGTATTTGAAGTCGGTCTCGAACTGGCCATTGGCATCTTCATGGTCGAAGGAATACACATCCCAGCCCAGCTCGTTCATTGCCTCCACCAGCTCGTCCATGATGGAGAAATTGTCCATCAGGGTACGCGGGTCGTAACAGGGTTTGCCCAGGGTGTCGCGGTCGCTGAGCGGGGCGAAACCACCATCTTCAGTGTCCTTGAACAGGAAAAACTCGGTTTCGATACCCAGATTGAAGCGGTAGCCCATGTCGGCCGCCTCCTCCAGCTGCCGGCGGAAGATGTTGCGGGAGCAGGCTTCAAACGGTTTGCCGTTCAGGTACAGGTTGCCGGGAAACCACGCCAGCTGGCGGTTCCAGGGGCAGATGGCGACGCCACTGGCGTCTGGCATGGCGGCCACTTCGTCGTCGGAGATGTCCTGGGGCACGCCGTCCAGGGCGGCGCCGGTATACAGCTCCGAGCCTTCCATCATCTGGCCGAGGTGGGCCACCGGCACGAACTTGCCCTTGGTAATGCCATGGATATCCACGTAACTGGCGATGGCGTATTTCACGCCGGCGTCGGTGAGTTGCTGCTGCAGGGCCCGGGTGTTGGTCAGGTCAGTCATCTTGATTCCTCTTTTGCCCGTTAACACGAGCGTTTGTTGAGTGTTCTGGCACGTTTCTTTCTTCATTTTTACCATTCAACATACATGCCAGCGTGTATATATAGATCTGGAAAGGTTGTATTCGAGACCTGGCAACAACACCAGACAGGGAACCAAAATGACTGAAAACCAATGGGTTAAAGAAGAGTTTGAGGCTGGCGATCTGCCGCTTTCCGGTGGCGACACTCTGTATTCAGCCCGCCTGCACTACCATCAGATCGGCCAACTGAATGCACCAAGAGACAACCTGATCCTGTTGCCCACGTACTATGGTGGTGCAGCTGAGGGCAATCATCCCTGGGTGGCGCCAGGCAGCCCCCTTGATCCCGGCAAATACTGCATTGTGGTCCCCGCCCTGCTCGGTGCCGGTGAATCATCTTCCCCCTCCAACACGCCAGGGCTGCAGGCCGGCGCCGGCTTCCCGGCCATCAGCCTGTACGACAATGTAATGCTGCAGAAACGCCTGGTAGACGAGGTGTTCGGCGGCGCCAGCCTGGCCCTGGTGATGGGCTGGTCCATGGGGGGCATGCAGGCACTGCAATGGGGTTGCCTGTTTCCGGAGCAGGTCCGCGCCGTGCTTGCCACCTGCTGTACCGCCCGCTGTTACCCGCACAACCGGGTATTTCTGGAGGGCGTAAAAGCCGCGCTGACGTGCGATCAGAGGTTTCGTGAGGGCCATTATCAACAGCCGCCAGAACGAGGTCTCCGGGCCTTTGGCCGGGTCTATGCCGGCTGGGCATATTCCCAGGCTTTTTTTCGCCACGAGCGCTGGCGTGAGTTGGGGTTCGAATCCATTGAAGCATTGCTGCACTGCTGGGAGGAGGACCACCTGGCGCAAGATGCCAATAACCTGCTGTCGGTTCTCAACACCTGGCAGCAGGGCGATATCAGCGATAACCCGGTGTTTCAGGGCGATTACAGATTGGCACTTGGTGCCCTGACCATGCCGACACAACTCATGCCGAGCAGCACCGACCTATACTTCACACAGGAAGATGCTACGCAGGATGCCCGGCAGATGCCCGGGGCCGGGCTTGAGGTACTCGATTCCGAGTGGGGCCACATTGCCGGTGGCGCGGGGCGTGAAACCAGAAGCCAGCAGGTGATTCTAGCGGCCGCCTCGGGCTTGCTCTCAAGCCAGGCACCGTAGTGGTGCGCCATGTCTCGCCACGCACCGGGACAGCGCAGCTTGGCTGCTCTAACCGCGCCGGATCACAACGGGGGCAAGGCATTTCCGGATCTGGCATGCCATCTGCAAAGGTAAGACAGGGAACGCAAGCTTGCATGATGCACGAGCAACCGTTTCTACAACCCAGTCCGTTCACAGCAACACCGCAACACGTGCGGCGACACAACGAAGACCAATGGGTGACTAGGGTTCCGGTCCTGGCTGTTTTCAGCAACAGCCAGGATGGCTGGTCCGAGAGTTACCGACCTCTGGGAGGTTACACGGCGGGACAAAAGCCCGGGAGACCGAATCGCAAGGGGTGCCAACCCGCGATCACCTTGCCGTGCTGTGTGACCAGAGGAGACTAATTATGCGATTGATCAACCGCCACCCCGGGCGTTTTTCAGCCATCCTGCTGGGATTACTGCCGTTTTTGTTGATCATGCTGATCTACAGCCTGGCCTCCCAGCAGCGCCTGGCCGACAACCCCAACGATAAGCTCCTGCCCGGCCTTGAACAGATGACGGCCGCAGTTGACCGCATGGCCTTTCAAGAGGATCGGCGCAGTGGCAATTACCTGATGTGGGAGGATACCGCCGCCAGCCTTAAACGGCTGGGCATGGGTGTGGGCATTGCTGCGTCACTGGCGCTGGTGGTGGGCTTGTTGAACGGCATTCTACCGCTGGTGCGGGCCAACCTTGCGCCGCTGGTTTCAGCACTGTCCATGGTGCCACCGCTGGCGATACTGCCCATCCTGTTTATCGTGTTTGGCCTCGGCGAGCTGTCCAAAGTGATGCTGATTGTCATCGGCACAGCGCCGGTCATGATGCGGGATGTCGCACAAAGAGTCCGGGAACTGCCGGGCGAACAGCTGATCAAGATCCAGACCCTGGGTGCCAATTCCTGGCAGGTGATCACCCGCATGGCCCTGCCCCAGACACTGCCCCGCCTGATCGATTCGGTTCGGCTCAGCCTGGGGCCTGCCTGGCTGTTCCTGATTGCAGCTGAAGCCATCGCTTCAACCGAAGGCCTTGGTTATCGGATCTTCCTGGTGCGGCGCTACCTGGCCATGGATGTCATCCTGCCCTACGTTATCTGGATCACCATCCTTGCCATCGTCATCGACCAACTACTGCGCCTTGCCAATCGCAAATTATTCCCGTGGTACAACGCCGGAGGCCACTGATGAGCTTTATTACTGTCAACAATCTCTGGAAAGAGTACGGTGACCAGGTGGTTCTGGAGAACCTCAACCTGTCCGTCAAACAGGGTGAATTCTGCACGCTGGTGGGGGCTTCCGGATGCGGAAAATCCACTTTCCTGAAAATGCTGCTGGGGCAGGAAACCCAGACCCGTGGCGAACTGCTGCTTGATGGTGCCGCCTTTCCAGCCGAACCCGATCGTAACCGTGGCATTGTATTTCAGCGCTACTCGGTTTTCCCCCATCTGACCGTTCGACAGAACGTACTGATGGGACTGGAACTGGAGCAGAAGCCGTTACTCGGCAAGCTGTTCGGCAGCGCCCGCAAGGAAGCATTGGCGCGGGTAGACGCCATGCTGGAGTCGGTCGGCCTGAGCCCGTCGGCCAACAAGTGGCCCCATGAGCTTTCCGGTGGTATGCAACAGCGCCTGGCCATTGCCCAGTCCCTGATCATGAGGCCCCGCGTGCTTCTGCTGGACGAACCTTTTGGCGCACTGGACCCTGGCATTCGCAGCGACATGCATAACCTGCTGCTTAAACTATGGCAGGAAACGGGCACCACCATCTTCATGGTGACCCACGATCTCAAGGAAGGCTTCTATTTGGGCACTCGGTTACTGGTCTTCGACAAAACCCGACACGACCCACATAGCCCCAGCGCCTATGGCGCCACCATCACCTATGACTTGCCGATCGGCAAAACCGACCGGGCGGTACTTGAGGATATTGACCACTCTGTGGCAAGAACCGCGCGCTATCAGGCGGCCTGAATCAAAAAGGGCTGCCCGGAGGCAGCCCAAAGGTCGATCGACAACTTACTTGGCAGCCACCCGGTCTTTCGGCAGCTTGAAGGTCCAGACCATACCGCCCTGGTTGAAGTCTTTGACCACCCTGGCCACTTCACCGCCCCACAGCGGCACCGCACCACCCCAACCGGAGGCAACGGAGACGAATTGCTCGCCGTCCATTTCCCAGGTTACCGGGGTACCAACCACGCCGGAGCCGGTGTTGAACTTCCAGAGTTCTTTGCCGGTTTTGGCGTCAAAGGCCTTCAGGAAACCTTCCGGTGTGCCGGTGAACACCAGACCGCCAGCGGTCGTCATTACGCCACCCCAGAGCGGAGCCGGGTTATTCTGGCGCCAGACTTCTTTGCCGGTTTTCGGGTCCATGGCCCGCAGAACGCCGATAAAGTCGTCGTTAGCCGGCTTGATGGTGAAACCTGCACCCAGATAGGCAGCGCCTTTCTTGTAGGACACCGGCTCGTTCCAGATGTCCATGGACCACTCGTTGGAGGGCACATAGAACAGTTCGGTATCCGGGCTGTAAGCCATCGGCATCCAGTTCTTGCCGCCCAGGAAGGCCGGGAAGGCGACAACGGTTTCACCCTTCTCCCCATCCAGGTCCGCCGGGTTACCCGGGCGACCGCCTTCTTTCAGGATCGGGCGACCGGTTTTCGGGTCCAGGCCGGTTGCCCAACTGATGGTGTCGACAAACGGGAAACCGCGAATGAACGAGCCATCCTCACGGTTGAGCACGTAGAAGAAACCATTACGGTCCGCCGTGGCAGCAGCTTTGATGGTTTTTCCTTTTTCTTTCAGATCAAAGGAAATCAGCTCATTGACACCATCGTAATCCCAGCCATCATTCGGGGTAGTCTGGAAATGCCACTTGATGCTGCCGTCGTTCGGATCGATCGCAACCCGGGACGCGGAGTACAGGTTATCCCCAGGGCGCAGGTGCGAATTCCAGGGCGCCGGGTTACCAGTACCGAAGAACAGGGTATCGGTTTCCGGATCGTAGGTGCCGCCCAGCCAGGTTGCCGCGCCGCCGGTCTTCCACATGTCACCAGGCCAGGTCTTGCCGGCCTCGCCACCGGAAATACCGTTCTCGATCTTCTTGCCGTCCTTGTAGACATAGCCCATGTGGCCTTCAACCGTCGGGCGGGTCCACACCAGGTCACCGGTGTTGGCGTCGTAGGCTTCTACCTTGCCCACAATACCGAATTCACCACCAGACACGCCGGTAATCAACTTGCCGTTGACCACGATGGGTGCGGCTGTGATGGCGTAGCCCTCCTGATAATCGGCAACCTTTTTAATCCAGACCACCTTACCGGTGTCTTTATTGAGCGCGACCAGCTTGGCATCCAGAGTACCGAAGTAAACCTTGTCACCATAAATGGCAGCGCCCCGGTTGATCACGTCACAGCAGGGCATAATGCCATCGGGCAGGCGGGCGTCGTACTGCCACAATTCCTGACCTGTCCGGGCGTCTACTGCCCACATGCGGGAGTAGGAACCGGTCACGTACATCACGCCGTCTTTGATCAGCGGCTGCGATTCCTGGCCACGCTGCTTCTCTCCACCGAAGGAGAACGCCCACGCTGGCTGGAGATATTTAACGTTTTTGGTGTTCAGGGTTTTCATAGGGCTGTAGCGCTGACCCTGATAGCCCATGCCGTAGGTAACGACACTGTCGATGCTTTGATGGTCGTTCAGCAGGTCTTGGTCGGTGACCGCGTGGGCCCCGAAGGAAACAGCTAATGCCAGGGCACTGGCCGCAAAGGCCTTGCCGATCGCGATTGATCTCATGGTTGCGTTCTCCAATTCTCTTGTTTTCAGATTCGATGGCGAACCGGGAACTTTTCCCGCCTCTCTACCCATTCTTGTTGGCCTCCGCATTTGCAACAATTAACCCCACGCACAGGTTTTCTCATCACTTGGTAGTAAGACTCCGCCAGAAACGAAAAAGCCCGCACTGGGGCGGGCTGGATTCGGTCCACAAAGGCTACTCGGCTTCTTCCGGCCCGAGAATCGCGTCATAGTATCCAGGGCGGCTAAAGGAGAGCCCATGCCGCTGATACAGCTGGGCCACTTCGCCATTGCGGATCATTCGGTCCACAGCGCCTTCAACGGCGTATCCCAGGGCACGATGGGTGTGCCGTATGGCGATGCCGACATCCCAAACCGGTTTACTGATACCAGGAAAGCCGTTGCTGGCTTTTTTGAAGGGACGGTCCGGATAAGACTTCAGACTGTGTTCCAGCTCCGCGCGCATGCCCATGACGGCGCTTACCTCACCGCTTGCCATCGCCTCGAACGCCTTGGCGACGCTCATGTAGTGATGCACCTGATCACGCATGCGACCGCCAAACGAAGAGGTCATGTAAGTAGCCGGCAGGGTGTCGATCTCCACACCGATCGGGTGGTACTGGAATTTGGCGACGGTATTGATTTCATCCAGCTTGTCGGCATCGAACACAATCTGCCAACGCTCCTGCTGATAAGGCGCCACAAACACCACCTGCTCATTGATCATCTCGCCGGTTGAGTCGCGCATGTACTTGAACACACTGTCGTAGGGCACTCGCATCATGATGTCGGCCACACGTGTTTTGGACAGGTAATGGCCTTTCCAGATGTGGTTGCGAAGATCGTCCCCCAGGTTTTCATCCGGAATGATCCAGTAGGGCCGGAATTCCACACCCAGTGCCTCGGCGATCTGACGACCGAGATCCGCATCCACGCCCCTCACCTCACCATTTTCCTCGTAGGAGTAGGGCGGAAAGTCCTTATACATGCCGACGTTCAGAAAACCCGAATCCTGGATAATATCCAGGGTGCGATCCGGAATGAGCAGGCGCGGCTGTTGGCCATGCGCCACCGCCGCCAGCATCGCAAACACCACAAGCAATACACGAAACGCAGCTTTCATCACTCACCCTCCTGACGAGAAATCGTTTCCAAACCGGATTATTCCGGCTTGGGCAGCGACTCAACGTAGGTGCGAATGGCCCAGATCGCGGTTTGATCCAGATTGTCCTTGAAGGAGGGCATACCGCGGCCGGTGCCGTTGGTGACTCGGCCAATGAAGTATTCGTCGTCCCACTCTTCCAGTTCACGCAGGTCCGGCGTCAGGCCACCAGACATGGCCTCGATACCGTGGCACACAGCGCAGTTACCGGCATAGCCACTGCGACCGATTTTGATGGCTTCTTCGTTGAGTGAGCCGTGTTCGTTGCCCTCACGGAACGGATTTTCAGCTCGTAGCTCCTTGCCCAGGTCAGGCAAGGCACCGGTATCAACCGGTTGCGGTGTCACATCCCCGTGAGACCAGGCGGAGGAAGCGCCAACAGACAAAGTGGCAGCGAGCAGGGTTCGAGTGAAAACGTGTGTCAGCATGGTTAGACCACCTCTTGTTTTGAATCACGATGGCTGGCGCTGTTTTTGTGTGACGTCAACCAGCAGCTTTCCACAAGTATGGTGAGGCCGCGCTAGCGATAGAATGCCACTTTCGCTTTCAGACACTAGTTCCTTAGTAGTAAACGCTGAGAGTCAACGCCAAAGCATGAGTTTCCGCATTGCCCATGGAGAACGCCCGGTTTTTCATGATGATGGCCATACCCTGGGAACTTTTCCCGATTCCTGTTGGTTTCATCCCATTGATCCGATGCTTTTTTCCGTCGCCACAACGTCCCCCTAAGCCAATACTCGTGGCGTCGATGCCTTGAGCAAGACGATGGGTACAACAAAAAACAAGGGGAAAGACAATGAACATCAAGACACGCAAGCGCCCGCTACTACGGGGGATAGGACTGGCTCTGGTACTCGGATCAGCGGTAGGTCTCACCAGTCATGCAAATGCCGGAAACGTAACCTGGGAAGATATCGCCAATGATGCGCAAACAACCGAGAACGTGCTGGGCTATGGCATAGGTCCCAAGGCCCAACGATACAGCCCGATGACCACCATCAACCGGGACAACGTGGAGCGACTGGTTCCGGCCTGGTCATTTTCGTTCGGCGATGAAAAACAACGAGGGCAGGAATCCCAGGCACTGGTTCATGACGGTGTTATCTATGTCACCGGCTCCTACTCTCGCCTGTGGGCCCTGGACGCAAAAACCGGAAAACGGCTATGGGAATACAGTCACCGGCTGCCAGAAGGCATTCGCCCCTGTTGCGATGTGGTCAACCGTGGCGCTGCCATTTTTGGCGATAAAGTCTTCTTCGGTACTCTGGATGCTGGCATTGTTGCCCTGAACAAGGATACCGGTAAGGTCGTCTGGCGAAAAAAATTCGGTGACCATGAAGCCGGCTACACCATGACCGGCGCACCCACGCTCGCGAAGGATCAGAAGACCGGCAAAGTTTTGCTGATTCACGGATCCTCAGGTGATGAATTTGGCGTTGTAGGCAAGCTGTTTGCCCGAGACCCAGATACCGGCGACGAAATCTGGATGCGCCCGTTCGTCGAGGGCCATTATGGCCGTCTCAACGGTAAAAAAAGCACGCCAACCGGTGATCCTCGCGCGCCCAGTTGGCCCGACGACTCCTCCCGTGACACCGGCAAGGTTGAAGCCTGGAGTCATGGCGGCGGAGCCCCCTGGCAAAGCGCCAGCTTCGACGCAGAGACCAACACCATCATCATCGGTGCCGGCAATCCCGCACCCTGGAACACCTGGGCCCGCACATCACCGGGTGGCAATCCTCAGGATTATGACAACCTCTATACGTCAGGACAGGTTGGCGTAGACCCCACAACAGGTGAGGTGAAGTGGTTCTATCAACACACACCGAACGATGCCTGGGATTTTTCCGGTAATAACGAGCTTGTGCTGTTTGAGTACACAGATGACGGGCGTGAGGTAAAAGCCACCGCGCACGCTGACCGCAATGGCTTTTTCTACGTGGTCGACCGCACGAACGGCAAGCTCGAGAAAGCGTTCCCATTTGTTGACAACATTACGTGGGCCAGCCACATCGACCTGGAGACAGGCCGCCCCGTGGAAAGAAAAGGCCAGCGCCCACCACCCGTCCCGAAGGGTGAAACCCGTGGCGAATCCATCGAAGTCTCTCCGCCCTTCCTGGGTGGCAAAAACTGGAATCCTATGGCTTACAGTCAGGACACCGGACTGTTCTACATACCCGCCAACCACTGGAAAGAAGATTACTGGACCGAAGAAGTTACCTACAAGAAAGGGGCTGCCTATCTGGGACAAGGCTTTCGAATCAAGCGTATGTATGAAGACCACGTAGGCATCCTTCGAGCCATGAACCCGCTCACCGGCGAGATCGAATGGGAACACAAAGAGCGGTTGCCACTTTGGGCCGGCGTTCTGACCACCAAAGGCGGCCTTGTGTTCACAGGCACTGGAGACGGCTACCTGAAGGCATTCGACGCCAAGACCGGTGAGGAACTTTGGAAATTCCAGACCGGCTCGGGAATCATCTCTTCGCCGATCACCTGGGAGATGGACGGCGAGCAATACATAGGCATCGCCTCCGGCTACGGCGGTGCAGTTCCGCTTTGGGGCGGCGATATGGCCGAACTGACCAAACCTGTCTCCCAGGGCGGTTCGTTCTGGGTATTCAAGATGCTCTCCTGGGCACAGGCCTCCCGCTAACGTTCCTCCGGACTGGGCCTGGCAGTTCGCCGGGCCCTTTTTTCTGCCTATGATTCAGAGGTGAAATCATGAAACCTGTTATTACCGCCTCATTGTTACTGTTCACCGCATCGGCACTGGCCAGTGACTATATGGCCGATATGGATCAAATCCCCGTCATCAACGGCTGCAAGCTGGAACGCAAAGCTAGTTGCGCCGGCGCTGACCTGCAGGGGGCGGATCTGTCCAATATGGACCTTCACTCAGCCAACTTGCGCGGTGCCAACCTGTCTGGCGCAAATATCAGCCATACCAGCCTCCGAGGTGCCAACCTTGATGGGGCGAATCTCGACAATGTTACCGGCTATCGACTCCAGGCCTACCGGGCCAGCATGAGGGGCGCGTCACTGAAGAATGCCCAGTTACAGGGTATGCAGGGCGAGTATCTGTTCGCCCAGGGAGCAGACTTCAGTGAGGCAGACCTGACCGGAGCCAACTTCGACTTCTCGCGTTTTTCCGGTGCCACTCTGGTGAACGCCACTATGCCCTTCAGCAGCTTCGAGATCTCCTGGATGCCAAAGGCAAATCTGGAGGGCGCCAACCTGAGGGGAGCAAACCTTCAGGAAGCGAAGCTGGGGCTGGCCAACCTGGCTGATGCCGACCTGACCGGAACCCGCATTCACTACGCCACGTTCGAGGGAACCCATATGGAGGGCTGCACAGCCTGCCCCTTTGACTGGTGACCCAGGGCGGGCTCAGACCCGCCTTGCTTCCTCCAGCTGACCATAGCGAACAAGGCCAGCATCCACTGCCAGATGGATCAGCTCCACTGACGAGGCAACCTGAAGCTTGCTCTTCAGGCCCGCCAAGTGGTTAGACACGGTCTTGTTGCTGACGCACAATCGCCCAGCGATACCTGAAACACTCTCACCCCGGGCATACATCAGAAGAACCTCCATTTCCCTTTGGGTCATATCCCTGAGCCGATGGTCTACCGGCCGCTCCTGGTTCATTGCCAGACGGGTCGCAATCGGATGCTCGATGTAGGGCTGGCCAGCAGCGACCCGTTTCACCGCTTCAGCCAACTCCTCCGGGGCGCAGCTTTTTGAGACAAACCCCAAACCACCAATATCCAGAGCCTGCCTGACCATGGGCAGCTCATCGTGCATGGTGAAGAAAAGAATGGCCGCCCCACGCCAGCGCTGGCGCAGTCGGCGCCCAACCTCCAAACCAGAGATATCGGGAAGCCCCATATCGAGCAGCACCACATTTGGCCGCAACCCTCCATAGCAAGCGACCGCATCCTCGCCGTTGTCGACTTCGGTGATCGCCACCGCGGGCAGCATTGAACGCAGGAGATTCGCAATCCCCTGGCGAACGACCTGATGATCATCCACAATCATGAGCTTCACACGATGCTCCCCGGGATTGGGCACAGCCGGGTAAGCGGGACGGCAAGCCGGATTCGGGTGCCCTCGCCCATTCGACTGAAGAACTTTACTTCACCACCCAGGCATCTGGCACGCTCACGCATGGACCGCACACCCAGGCCGGCGTTGTCGGGCAGACAATCGTTTCCGACGCCATCATCACGTACCTCAATGCTCAGTTCCGTGGCGTTAAGGGCTACCGCCAATGTCGCGCAGGACGCATTGGCGTGACGGGATACGTTGTTCAAGGCCTCCTGGAGAAACCGGTACAGGTGTGTCTGCTGCTCACCGGTGAATTCTGGCAGGCGGTCGTCCATCGCAAGGCGACACTCCAGGCCGCTAAGCTGTTGCCATTGTTCGGTCAGATGCCGGATTGCGCTGCCCAGCCCCAACTGCTCCATCACCAGCGGATGCAAATCCTGGAGCAGGTGACGGAAATGCCTCTGGATGGTCTCACAGTTTTCCGCCAGGTCACTGGCCTGTTTCTTCTGCCGATCATTCAGGCCGGGATCGTAGAGCAGGCTTCGCGCCTGGGCACGAATACCTGTCAGGTATTGCCCCAGGTCGTCGTGGAGTACACGGGCGATATGTTCGCGCTCCCGGTCCTGCAACCGAAGCAGTTCGTTGAGCAGACGACTGACGGTCTGCTGTTCCGACTGAAGCGCCTCGGCCATGGAATTGAAACGGCAAATCAGAGAGTCCAGCTCTTGTTCTTGCTGACGCGGTAGCCGGGAAGTGAGTTGACCCGCCGAGATTGCCCCCATGGCTTCAGAGAGGCTGGCGAGGGTACGCATGCCGCGCCTGACCATAACAAACAGCGCGAGGAAGCACAGGCAGGTACCAATCGCGTAGGCACCGGAAACCAGCAGGAACCCTTCCCAGATTTCCTCAACCTCATCGGCGGGATCAACCTGCCAGCCATTAACCACTGGCCGGTGGAATTCTCTGGCAATCAGTGCTGAGAACCAGGCAGGCACATCCCTGCTTACTCCAGAACCTGTATCACCCGCCGGCGTCAGGTGACGCATGCCGCTAACGACAGATTCCGGGAGACTGTCAGGGCTTTCCAAACTCTGCGCAAGGCCGGCAACACCGTCAAGTTCCCGCTGGACATCATGGCGGGCCTGCTGGATGTAAAACAGCGCTCCGAGCAGATAGATGAGCAGAAAAACCGCCAGCATCAATAGAGATATCTTCCGATATACCGTCATTGTTTTTATCCATTGCGGGTAAACAGCCTGTCCACTCTCATGCTAAACCCGCCAGCTTTAACCGGAATAGTTCTTTAGTACTGGCACTTTCCTACTTTCTGAATATTTCACCGGCATTGCCCCTTCTCTAAGCTGGAATCACAACAACAAACCGGAGAATCCAATGTCTTTGCTTTCCAGGACAGCGGCAGCCACCCTGCTCACCATGCTCAGCGCAGGTCCTCTGTACGCGGAGGCGCTCGACGTTCGCATCGGCTACCTGCAGTGGGTGCCAGACAAAGGCCCCGTGTTATCCAATATCATTCCAGAGCCCGAGGATGCGGGCCTGCGAGGAGCCGAGCTGGGACTGGCTGACAACCAGACCACTGGCCGATTCCTCGGGCAGAACTATGAACTGGAAACTGAATTAACGGGTTCCCATGAGGAAACCCTGGCGGCGTTTGAAGCCATGCATGACAAGGGTACCCGGCTGTTTGTCATCAATGCGCCAGCGCAAACCGTCCAGGCCATCATGGGCCGGGCAGGTAACAACACACTGGTCTTCAATGCCGGCGCCAAAGACGATGCGCTTCGCACCGCCGAATGCCACGTTAACCTGCTTCACACCGTGCCCAGCTACGCCATGCTGACCGATTCCCTGGGCCAGTGGCTTAATATGCGGCGCTGGAACGACCTGTTCCTGATTACCGGCCCGACCGAGGAGGACAAGGCCTGGGCCGATGCGTTTCGCCGGTCTGCCAAGCGCTTTGGTCTGAAGATTGTCCAGGACAAGCCCTGGACTTTCGACGCCGACCTGCGCCGCACTGCGGCCAAGGAACTGCCAGCCTTTACCCAGGCCCGCGCCTACGATGCCGTCGTTGTGGCCGATGTGCGCGGTGATTTCGGCGAATACGTTCCGTTCAACACCTGGCTGCCCAGACCCGTGGTCGGCACCCAGGGCATGGTGCCGGTCACCTGGCACCGGGTGGTCGAAGCCTGGGGTGCCGCGCAGCTTCAGAACCGGTTCCGGGCCCTGGCCGAGCGCGACATGAACGGCGACGACTACGCTGCCTGGGCCGCTGTCCGTTCCATCGGTACCGCGGTAACCGACCTGAAGGTGGCCGACGCCAACGAGATTCGCGACTTTCTGTTTACCGACAAGTTCCAGCTTGCCGCCTTCAAGGGGCGCAGCCTGAGCTTTCGGGACTGGAACGGGCAGCTGCGCCAGCCAATCCCGCTGGTCCATCCCAGAAGCCTGGTCGCACAGGCCCCCTTTGAGGGCTTTTTGCACCCAAATACCGAAATGGACACCCTCGGGTTCGACAAACCCGAGAGTCAGTGTCGCATCAACGGCTGACCCTGAACGGCGCCAAACTGAAAACAAGAAGGAGCAACACCATGAAATCATTGTTTAAACACGCTGCTCTAGCGGCCATGATCGGCCTGTCTGGGCCAGCCATGGCCAGCCTGGCTTATGTTTCCAACGAGAAAGACAACACCCTGTCGGTGATCGATACAGAAACCCATCAGGTGATTGACACCATTGAGGTGGGCGCGCGCCCAAGGGGCATTCTGCTGTCCAAGGACTTCACCAAGCTCTATATCTGCGCCAGTGACGACGACACGGTGCAGGTGCTGGACCTGGCCACCCGGAAGATCATCGACACCCTGCCCTCCGGCGAGGACCCAGAGCAGTTCGCCCTGCATCCGAACAACCGGCACCTGTATATCGCCAATGAGGACGATGCCATCGTGACCGTGGTGGATGTCCAAACCAAGGATGTGCTGGCGCAGATTGATGTCGGCATCGAGCCGGAAGGCATGGCAGTCAGTCCCGACGGCAAGTGGGCGGTGAACACCAGTGAAACCACCAGCATGTTGCACTGGATCAACACCGAGACTTTTGAAATCGAGAAGAACGTGGTCGTTGGCCAACGCCCCCGCCATGTGGAGTTCAGCAAAGACAGCAAGATTGCCTGGGCCTCAGCCGAAATCGGCGGCACCGTGCACATCTTTGACGTCGACACCATTGAAGAAATCAAACTGATTGATTTCAAGATCCGCGGCGTGCCCCAGGACCGCGTTCAGCCGGTTGGCATTCAGCTGACCTCGGACGGCAAGTACGCCTTTGTGGCCCTGGGGCCGTCCAACCACGTCGCCGTGGTGGATGCTCAGACCTATGAGGTTCTGGACTATCTGCTGGTTGGTTCCCGGGTATGGCAGCTGGCACTGGATAAGGATGAGAAGTTCCTTTACACCACCAACGGTGTCTCTGGCGATGTCTCGGTGATTGATGTGGACCAGCTCAAGGTCATCAAATCCATCAAGGTGGGCCGCTACCCCTGGGGGGTGGTGATCGATCCGACTTCATGACCATTGAAGCCCGGGACATCAGCTTCCGCTACGGAGACAAAGCGGTTCTGAAGGAGGTCAGCTTCGCGCTGACCTCTGGTCGTTTCCATGCACTTCTGGGCCCAAACGGGGCAGGCAAATCCACCCTGTTTGGCTTGCTCACCCGACTACTGGCCTTGCAGCAGGGCAATGTCTTGCTGGGCGGCCGGTCACTCAGAAAACAGCCCGCAGAGGCGATGCGGAAAATCGGCGTGGTGTTTCAGCAGAATGCCCTGGACCTGGACTTGTCCGTTCGCCAGAACCTGCACTACCACGCCGCGCTGCATGGCCTGTCCCGCAAAGAAGCCCGGGCCCGTGGTGACCGTGAGCTGGCCCGGTTTAAGCTACTCGACCGGGCCGACGACGCGGTTCGCCAGCTCAACGGGGGGCACCGGCGGCGGGTGGAAATTGCGCGTGCACTGCTTCATCAACCCTCCCTGTTACTTCTGGACGAGCCCACCGTAGGCCTCGATGTCGCCAGCCGGCGGGCACTCAACGAACACGTTCGGACCCTGTGCGAGGAAGATGGGCTGACCGTACTCTGGGCCACGCACCTGATTGAAGAGGTCCAGGAGCAAGACAACGTGTTGATTCTGCACCAGGGCCGCTTGCTGGCAAACGGCACCGGCCAGGTGATCTGCGAGGAACAAGGTGCGCAGAACCTGGCGGAGACCTTCCACAAACTGACCGGAGCCGGCTGATATGAAAGCCATTGATTACTGGCACTGTTTCCTGGGCATTCAGACCCGGGAGTGGCTCAGGTTCTGGCAACAGCGCACCCGCTTTGCCAGTGCGCTGGTGCGGCCCCTACTCTGGCTGGTGGTATTTGCCGCCGGGTTCCGGGCGGTTCTGGGCATTTCCATTATTCCCCCCTACCAGACCTACATCACCTATGAAACCTATATCGTGCCCGGGCTGTGCGGCATGATTATCCTGTTCAACAGTATGCAGGGGGCCCTGTCGATGGTGTATGACCGGGAACTGGGCAGCATGCGGGTGCTGTTGACGAGCCCCCTGCCCAGGCCGTTTCTGCTGATTACCAAACTGCTGGCCATGGGTTTCGTGTCAGTGGCCCAGGTTTATGTTTTTCTGCTGATCGCATGGCAGGTTGGCGTAGAGCCACCCCGCTGGGGGTATCTGGCAGTTCTGCCGACGTTGATCCTCACCAGCCTGATGCTGGGCGCACTGGGATTGCTGATTGCCACCTGGATAAAACAACTGGAGAACTTCGCGGGGGTGATGAACTTTGTCATCTTCCCTATGTTCTTTATGTCTTCCGCCCTGTATCCGTTGTGGCGCATGAACGAAGCCAGCCCGTGGCTTTACTGGATCTGCCAGTTCAATCCGTTTACCCACGCAGTCGAAGCGATCCGGTTTTCACTCTACCTGGAATGGAATCCTCTGGCCGTCGGAATCACCGCCGGCGTGACCATCGTGCTTTCGCTGTTCGCTACCGCGGGTTTTCGCCCCCAGCGGACGAAAATCCTGGGGAGCAAGCCCGCCTGATCCGGCCGAGCGTCAGGAGCCCACTCTATCCAGCCGCCTCAGCTGCTCCAACAACTCGCGAACGGCTCCCGACTCCACCACCCGGTCGTCCCATTGCAACCTTGCCGGCTTACCATCGAGGTACCAGAGCCGGTTTGCCAGTAACTCTGCATCACCGCTGTCGTGGGTCACACAGATCATGGCCATATCCGGGTTTGCGTCCAGTATGCCGGCAATCAGCTGTTTCAGATCTCCCGCCATAACCGGGTCGAGCGAGGCAAAGGGCTCATCCAGCAGTAACAGGTCCGGCTTGACCGCCAGGCAGCGGGCCAAAGCAGCACGGCGCGCCATCCCCAGTGAAAGCTGATCCGGCAGGTAATGGCCATAACCGGCCAGACCAACCTGTCGCAACAGGTGTTCAGCCTTCTCATCGCTTGCGCCCACCAGCCGGAGGTTGGCTTTCAGGCTTCGCCAGGGCAACAGCCGATGCTCCTGAAACAGGTACCCGACTCGCAGTGTTTCACGACCCACCACCGCGCCGGCCGGCATTGAGTAATCCAGGCCGGCGATGGCATTGATCAGCGTGGTCTTACCGATGCCGGACGGCCCCAGCAAGCAGATGCGGTCACCACGCTTGATGGTGGCAAACACTTCGCCCAGTACGGGCTGTGCATAGTCGCGACCGCGTATTCTCAGCTCAAGCATGGGCCTGCTCCGGCTGTCGCCAGCGATTGGCCCGCCTTTCCACAGGCTGTAACAGCCCCAGTTCAATCAGTTGCACAACGCCGATGAACGCCAGGCTGTAGGCCAGAATGGCTGCAACGTCGAACACCTGGAACGCCAGGTGCAGCTGAAAACCAACGCCACTGGAACGCCCCAGCAGTTCAACCACCAGAACGATTTTCCAGATCAGCGACAGTCCTCCCCGGGTGGCCGCCATCAGATAGGGAAAGAGCTGCGGCACCCAAACCTCACGGAGCCGCTGCCAGCGGGTAAATCCGTACACGGTAGCCATCTGTTCCAGCCGGTAGTCCAGGCTGCGGGCACCTTCTCGCACTGTGACGGCGACGTTCGGGATCTTGTTGATAACAACCGCCATCACTGCCGCCGCCTCCACCAGCCCGAACCAGACATACATCAGTATGATGGTGACCAGCGCAGGCAGGTTCAGAAGCAACACCAGCATGGGATCAAACAGTGCATTGGCGGTGCGCGACCGTCCCATCGCGATACCAATAAACGTGCCCAGCAGCATCGCCAGGGTGAACGCCACCGCGACCCGCGCCAGTGTGGCGCTCAGGTGGAACCAGAGCTGACCACCCCGCGCCTCCTCCATCAGGGTTTCCAGCACCTGCAATGGTCCGGGTAACAACGGGGATTCCAGGTGCCAGGCAAATAGCCCCCAGAACACAATAAACAGGGGCAGTACCAACCAGTAGCTCCAGACCGGCGGGCGACCTGCCTGGCTGCTCACGGCGGGCTCCGGTAGAACAGGGATTCGGGCATCAGAGTCTCGGTATCAGCGCCTGTGAGTACCAGCAGCCGCTGGAGGTCGCCACGGCGTTGTTCGGTCAGCGGCGCCGGGGTACCCGCCACAAAGCCATCCCGCAGGGCTTCGAACACGGCGTCTGTGGACTGTCCCATCAGAGGCCGTAACCGCTGCCAGTGCGATGGTTCCCCGGCCAGCTCGGATTTTGCTTGTTGCAGCGAACGGGCAAAGCGTTCAATCAACCCGGCATGCTGTCGCGCCCATTCCGAAGGAAAGACATAACCCAGTACCGGCAGGTTCGGGTCCAGATCCAGAGCCCTGAGCAGGTCCGCCATCCCGAAAGCCGAACGCCAGCCGCCCTCGCCTCTGAGCCGGGCAGAGAAGTGCCAGTAGGTGACGATGGCATCAACCTGGCCACGCTTTAGCGCCTGGTTCAGTAGTGGCGGGGCGGCAAACTGCACCCGGGCATCTCGAGCCAGATTAATACCCTGTCGCTCTGCCACCTTGGTCAGCAGCACCCAGCCCTTGCTGTCCGGCCCGCCGGCTACGCCGATGCGTTTGCCTGCCAGGCCAGCCACCGAGCGAATCGCAGACGCCTCCGGCACGACGATATCCCCGATCTGGCTTGAGAAGGGCACATACAGGTAGGGGGTGCCGGCTTTGAAGCGCGACTGCGCCCAGAGCAAATCAGCCACCGCGCCATCCACAGAACCACTGGTGACTGCTAGCCGTGACGCCGGCAAATTCGCCACCAGTTTCAGATCAAGCCGATAGCCGTTCTTCTGGTCCAGCTTTCTGTGTTGCAGATGATCCAGCTCCCAGTGGGCGGTACCGAACTGAAGCACGCTGATGTTGAGAACGGGCAAGCCTGCCGGTTCCTGCGAATAGCCGTTGTCCGGTGTTACCAGAAAAACCACGGCAAACACCAGGCTGAGTGCGCGAAAGCCCCGTGAGAACCACCCCTTGAGGCCCGGGTGTACGGCTTGAGTTATTCTTGTGTGATGCGTCATACCATCACGATACGAAGCCCCCAGCCCTTCAAGAATAGTACTTTGGTGCCTGTTTTTTGGTGCGATGGTCGCATTCAACCCAAGGCCAATATGGCGTGTAATGAAATCATCACAATAATAAACAGAAGGTGATCGCACCCATGCGGACACCTTCTGCACAGGAGGCCGCCATGTTAACCGAGCTTGATGCCGCACTCTCGTCGGAAAAACGCTATGATGAATCCGACACCACTCCCGAAGACGACAATAAACAGGCAGAAACATCCATGGAGCCGGCGTACAAGATTCTGATTGCCGACGACCACCCCCTGTTCCGGGAAGCGATCAGCAGTGTGATCGCCTCAGGATTCCAGGGCAGTGAGATTATCGAAACCGATGATCTGGACAGCGCACTGGAAATCACCCGCGAAAACGACGATCTCGACCTCATCCTGCTGGATCTGAACATGCCAGGTATGCACGGCCTGAACGGCCTGATCACCCTGCGCAACGAGGCGCCGACCATCCCGGTGGTGATCGTTTCCGCCGAGGAAGACAAACAGGTGGTTCTGCAGGCGATCACTTACGGCGCGGTGGGCTTCATCACCAAATCCTCACCCCGGGCCCAGATGACCGAAGCCATCCAGCAGATCCTGAATGGCAACGTATACCTGCCCTCCGACATCATTCGCACCGGCAAGGAAAGTAACAGCCGCAGAGCCCGGCACGAGGACAACCCCATTTCCCCGGAACTGCTCAACTCCCTGACCCGTCGCCAGTTACTTGTGCTGGAAAGAATGTCCAAAGGCGAGTCCAACAAGCAGATCGCCTACAACCTGAACATTGCAGAAACCACCGTAAAAGCCCACGTTTCGGCCATTCTGAGGAAGCTCGGTGTGCACAACCGGGTGCAGGCCATTCTGTCGGCCAGTGATGTGGATTTCAGCCAGTACCTGAAGCGTTGACCAGTCTTGAGGGGCTCAGCCCCTCAAGACATGATTGAGCACCGATCTTAATTTCAGCGGCTTGACCGGCTTGTTCATCAGCAGATACCCCAGCTCGCGGATGTGCTGTTTCAGCTCGTTGGTGTAATTGGCCGTGATCATCAACACCGGCGCCGGCTGACTGCGCCGGCCATTGATCTGGGCAACCGCATCCACACCGTTCTCATCGTTATCCAGATGGTAATCCGCCAGGATCAGGTCCACCGGTGCGCTGGCGATATCCACTTTGGCGTCCAGATCAGGCACAGAGACGGCGGTCACCACCCGGCAGTCCCAACCCTCCAGCAGGGTTTTCATCCCCTCACAGATGGCCAGATCGTTGTCGATAACCCACACCCTGGCGCCGGACATGCCGTGATCCACTTCGACCTTCTGGATGTCCGTGGTCGCCGCCGGCGAGGGCTGCAACTGCCCCAGCGGCACCCGCACGCTGAACACCGAGCCTTTGCCCTCAGTCGACGCCACAGACACTTCATGCCCAAGCATGCGGGATATCTTGTCGACGATCGCCAGCCCCAGGCCCAGCCCCTTGTCGGCCTGGGAGCCACTGGGGCGAATACGCTTGAACTCCTGGAAGATCTCGGTCAGCTTGTCCTCGGGAATACCCGGGCCGGTGTCCCATACCTGCAGTAACACGTGATCATGCCGGCGGCGAACACCGAGCAGGATGCGCCCCTGACCGGTGTAACGGATCGCATTGGTCAGGAAGTTTCTCAGGATTCTGGCCAACAGCTGGGAGTCAGACTGCACCACCGCCGACGATGGCACGAAATCCAGCCGCAGCCCCTCTGCCAAAGCCATCTGACGGAATTCCCGGGCGATGTTGTTGAGCAGATCCCGCAGATCAAAGGCGGTCACGTCCGGTTTGATCACCCCGGCGTCGAGCTTGGAAATGTCCACCAGCGTGCCCAGCAGGTTCTCGACGTCATCCAGCGAGGTGCTGACCGAGCGCACCAGGCCCTCGGCCCTGGGGCCGAAGCTTTGCTCCTGCAAGGCGCTGGTGAACAGACGGGCAGCATTGAGCGGCTGCAGCAGATCGTGACTGACGGCGGCCAGAAACTTGGTTTTCGACAGATTGGCCCGCTCAGCCTCCAGTTTGGCCTCCCTGAGGCGCGCCTCAACCGCTGCACGCTCGGAGATCTCCTGACGAAGCTGGGCGTTGAGGCCGGTCAGTGCCGCTGTGCGCTCCCGTACCCGCTTCTCCAGGTTGTCATAGGCCTGCTCCAGCGCCAGCGCGGTTTTTCGGCGATCGGTAATATCACGAATCAGCACGAAGAAGCCGACCACTTCGCCATTGTCATCGACGTTGGGCACATACGATCTGAGCATGTACCGCTGCTCACCCCGGACACCGGTTTCGTCAAACTCGAATGTCACGCTGTGGCCGTCCATGACCTCCAGAATCTGGGGTAGCAGCCGCTGGTAAAATTCAGGCTCGTGCACCTCGTCCAGGCGCATACCCAGGGGCGACTGCCCGGGCTGGCCATACCAGGCCTGGTACACCTTGTTGCAGAACTGCACGGTCAGATCAGCGCCCACGTAAGCAATCAATGCCGGCACATGGTCTGTCACCACGCGAATCCAACGCTCGCTTTCTTCCAGCGCCTTGATACGGCGAGCCATTTCGCTGTTCTTGACGTCGGTGATATCGGAATACAGCACCACAAGCCCGCCTTCCCGCGTGGGCCTTTCGGTCATCTGCACCCAGCGACCGTTGGACAGCAGGAACACCGTGCCCTCGGCATCTTCGTGGCTGTGCTCTTCCACGACCAAGCCGGAGGTCAGTGCTTTCGATTTCACTTCGTCTATCGGGGTGCCCGCACCGGGCACCGGCACACCGGCATGGCGCCAGTAACTCCGGAAACGGCTGTTGGTCTGAATCAGGCAGTGGTTGTGGTCGAACAGCACGAAACCATCGGCAATGCTTTCAATGGCATCGTTCAGGCGCTGGCGCGAGGTCTCCGCCTCTTCCCGGGCACGCATCAGGGCTTTGTTACTGGCCTTGAGTTCTTCCATGGTCAGGTTCAGGGCTTCCGTGCGCTCACGGACCTGCTCAGCCAGTATCACCGAGTGTTCGAACGCCGCGTAGGGCTCCGGCTTGTGGGCAGAGCCAGACTCCACCCGAACAATCAGCGCGTCCCGGATGTCACGCAGGCGCCGGTTTTCAGCCTCCAGCTCTGCAATGCGTTGGTCCTTGGCGGACTCGCCGGAAGATTCGGGGAGATCAGGTACTGAACTCAGGCTGGCCAATGACCACCCCCGTAAAGGTCTGATTAATGTGCATACCGTTGAATTGCTCCCCATAGGTGTTGAATCCCACCACACGGTGCGCTTTGAGAAATTCGGAAACGGCGTCACTTTGGCCGGTCAGCTCGGCTTCGAGCCGGCGTAAAAAGCAGTCGCACCCCAGTGTCACCAGCGGTGTGCCGACCACCCGCTCGGAGGCTTCAATCTGGGTTCGTACACTGTCCAGGAGCGAACCCGGCGCCATGGCGGTCATCACAATGCCCGTCTCCACTGCGCAATAGAACGTGAGACTGCGATCCGGATTGACTCTCTGGATAGAGCGAACGAAATAGTTCCCGCCCACTCGAACGCCCAGGGGCCGCAGGGCAAACACCTTGCGGTCCAGTTCATCCAGCGATACGCCCACCGCCCGGGCATAAACCTCGGCTGCCGGCTCCGCGTTCAACTCGTATACCGTCCGGCTTTGCGGGCAAGCCCGGGTAACCACCAGTTTTTCATCCAGCGGTTCCATGTGGTGGGTCGAGAACACCCGGAAATCCAGCGGGGTATTGACCAGCATGACGGTGGCCGCCCCGCAGTGAAATTCCCCATCGTAATAAACGTGGGTATCGGCCAGGCGTTCGTCGTCCCCCGCAGAACCACCAAACTGAGGGATTGTGCCTAAAGCCGCGTTGAGGGTCGCCAGCACCAGCTCTTCCCGGCTGGAAAGCCCGTCCAGTAAGGTAATCGCGAAAGTATTACCCTTGACCGGCGCCAGGTTGGCATCCCGGCAGGTGGTCAGCATCTGGTCAATGACACCCTGGGCGTCCTGCAGGGTGAATCGATCCAACTGCCGAATCAAAGCACAATCGATGGCGAAGTAACGGGCATCAAACCCGATGGCGCTGATGCAGCCCCGGTCGTATCCCTGCTCGGTAATCTCACCGGCCGAGGTGCAACCGTAGACACGCACACCAGAGAAGGCTTTCTGCAGAGCAGGGCCCAATTTCTGCAGGTCATATTCAACAGAGCAGAAGAACAGCACGCAACCCAGGTTGTCGTGCACAAGCCGCTTGGCAAGCTCTGCGGCGGCCAGCTCGGGCTTGCGGACGCTGGAACTGGCGACTCGCACTGCGGGTAACTGACTGACTGGCTTCATCGGTAGCCTGCTCGGAATACGGGAATCTGATACCGATTCTACGCCTCCTGAACCACCAGCCAATGCGACTTCAGTGCACTTTGTCGGCGCGCCAAATCTTCCGTAAGCCATTGATTATATTCCCCTTGAATCAATGTCCGGTGACGCAGCCAGGTTTTGGCAAGAGCAAACCGGCACTTTAGTCTGAGACGGCCATCGCAGGCGCACCGGCTTCCTGCCGGCTACCTGCAAGGCCATAGACAGGAGCGAAGCTCCTCAGAACATCACAACGGCACCCAATGCCAGAGTGTTGGCGTCTGCGGTTTTCACACCTGTAGACTTGGTTTCCTGCTCGAACATGTTGTATTCGGCCACCAGCTTGAAGTTACTGTTAACGTCGTGGAACACGGCCACCGACATATTCTCGGTCTCGAAATTGCCCTGATCGGAATCGGTTTCACCGTAAGACAGCACAAAGCGGTTCGCCCCCAGGGTGTAGGAAGCCTGAACCAGGTAGCCATCGGCGTCTTCTTCAGAGGCCAGAGCCCCATCAGTAATCAGAACGGGCGCGTCGCCTTTGGAAGTGAAGCCTGAAGCCGTCAGGGACAGACCCGCCACAGCCGCTTTCACACCATACCCAACACCCCGACTATCGATCTTGGTAGTGGCGTTTTCGGAGCTCTGATGACGACCGTTCACCCACCCCGTCAGGGCCACGCCGTTCAGGTCAGCGCTGTAGGTGACTTCCGCCTCAAAACGCGGGGCGGACTGCTCAGACTGGGCGCCCGGAGTGGTGTTGGCAGGCTCAAAGATACCCGCCGCAACGTTCAGGCCACCCATGTCCGGTGTGCGATAGGTGATCTGGGCTGACGGATTTGGGTAAGGGTAGCCAGTGCGGATATTGCCGAAAGACACGCCTGTGGCTGCACCCGGAGAACCAAAACCCATCAGGATCTCATCCAGGAATATATTGGAACGGGCGTACAGGCCAAAGTCTTTACCAATCAGGACCTGACCAAAACTGCCATCCACCGTTGCGTACAGTTGACGCACATCGATTGCGGTGTCGGTCGGCGACTGCAGGCTGTCGTTGATGGTGCTCCAGAACGATGAACGGCCACCCAGTGTCAGGTCGCCCATCTCCTTACTGAAATTGAAGCCGATGGTGTTCGGCAAAAAACCCATCTTGACGTCGGAATTGCGCACGTCAGCGACTTTGTCATCACGGTTCACGTAAAACGCATTGAAGTAGCCATCCACCGAAAAGCTGGTGCCGTCCTCATTGTACAGTTCAATGGCCGCATTGGCTCCGGCACTGGCTCCCATGGCCGCCATCATGGCAATGGCCAACCCTGACTTTCTGAAGTTGTTGTTTTTCATACATCCCCCGGTTGTTTTTTGGAAATCTGGGATAAGAGGACCGGTTATCCGATCGCTCCAGGCGAGGTCTGACGCCTGATTTCCATGGTCGGTGATGCAACAACAGGGGGGAATGCTTCCAGCGAGCAGGTTTTCTGCTCATTTGGGAGGCACTTGAAATGAAACTTTGGAAGTACGACTACGTGGAAAGACCACCCGGGAACTGGTCCAGTTCAGACAAGCAGTCATCAAGAAACTCATGAGGGTTGGCCAAAATGGCCTCGTCTGCCACGACACCAAACTGCACCTGACCGGCGTAGCTGACGATACTCACACCCAGCCCGATATCGCCGGCCTGAGGCACCCAGAACATCTGTTCGGTGATGGCGCAACCGGCGAGGTACCGGGTCTCCGGCGTGCCAGGTACATTGGAAACCACCGCCGAGGCCTTGCGGAAAAACAGATCAGCCAAAGGTTTGCGCCCCACCTCCGGCAACAGCGCTGCGCTGGCCGTAAGCCCCCAGGCGATCCCCGGCTGCCAGCTCTTCTTGAGCTTGCGGGTTTCATGCTTGATGCGGAACAGCCGCTCCAGAGCACTGGCACCATCCACCGGCATGGGCACGAACACCGTGCCAAAGCAGTTGCCGGGCTCGCCGTCTTCCGGCCGAACCCCCTCCGGCATCCGGGACCGGATATCCACCGGCACCGCCGCATGCATGACCGCATCGTCCAACTGTTCTGGTGACATCCCCAGGCGTGGGCGCACAGCAGCCGCCACACAGGCCAGTAACACATCGTTGATCGTAGTATGGGTGGCCGATGCGACTGCACGAAAACGGTCAAGCGCCACCGGTTCAGACCACCGACAGCTGCGCCTGCCCAGCAATGGCCGCCGAAGCTCCGAGGGCGTATCGGCCGGTTCCACCAGAAACTCGCTGAGCTCATGCACCATCCGGGCACTGGCCTCCAGAGCCCGCCCGGCGTGCCCCGCCCCTTTGGTGGGACCATCATCCGGTATCGCGCCGGAAACCTGGCCTGCCTGGGCAGCCATATTCCCCAACCATTGCCTGGCGTAGGTTGTCCACCGTTCCAGCTGCGGCAACTCGGCGGCGCCATAGATGGCCGGGTACTGCCGGGGCGACGGCGGGCAAAGTGTTGAGAAAATGCCCAGCAGGGACAGGCCGTCGGCGTAACAATGATGCAGGCGCAGCAGCAAGGCCGCACCACCCTGGGCGTTGGGCGCCAGCCAGAACTTCCAGCCCGGGCGATACCGCGGCAGCGGCTCGTTCAGCCGCGCCGACACCCAGTCCTGCAACTGATGCTGATCAAACCGATCTATCACCACATCAAGGTGATGGGAAACGGAAAACGTGGGGTCTTTCTGCCAGTACCAGGCCGGCGCCTTCCAGACCGGGCGACAGAGAAAACGCTCCCAGGCAGTCCAGTACACATCCAGAAATTCCCGGAACCGGCCGGCCGTCAGGCCGTCAACCCGGAGCATGATGGTGATGGTCATGGGGTTTTCCGGCCGTTCCAAAGCCAGCCAGGCCGAATCCGAAGGCAGCATGAGATGCGATTGCTCCTGGTTCAAACCTGATAGTCCCCGATGAATAACGTGCCCGATAAGTAAAAAGCCAATCCCGCATTGTGCCAGAGTCCTTTACGGGGCTCCATCACCGTGCGTCGCCCACGGCGTTACAAAAAATTACCTGCAAGTAACCCTTCGGCTCTATACTGGTTATATGTAATGATGCAATGGTTATAGAGAAGGACCACGATGCTGCGCGATTGGCTACAGATCTCCGAAAATCTCGGCGGTAGTGCCACTAACTCGCCCAGCCAAACGCGGTACAAATGAAAGACCGGCACAACCAAAACCAATAACAGTCCATTGCAATGCCGGGGGAGATGAATCATGAAAGCCAGTCATGTTCGCAAACTGATCAAGCCTATCGAGAGCGCCTATTCAGAGATGTTCTCAGGCCGGGTTTACCGTGTTGGTAAAGGCGCCGTATCGGTGCGTAATCATAGCGGCGCTGCGGAACATACCGTCATCGGTGTGCACGGCTTTCTGGAGAATCACTGCTACTTTACCCAGGCGTACGATGGTCCAACCACCGAACTGATTCTTCTCACCTGCAGCAATTACCATATTCCAGTAAACGGTGTAACGCCGGAGAACCCGGGCTGGGAAGTGCCCATAAAGCACCTGGAAGGTACCATTGAGTATGATGCCTGCATTCTGAACCAGGCACTGCAAAACCTGCCCAGCACCCGCAATATCCGGATCCACGGCCACTCCAGGGGTGGTGCGGTGATTCTTGAAGCCATCAAGCAGTGGCCAGAGCTGTACGAAGATGTCGAAATTGTGCTGGAAGCGCCAGTGCTGCCCCAGGGCAAATTGCACGCCCTGGTGACCACGCTGCTGGAGCCGGTCAGCCACGGCATGTGGCCCTGGCTGATCCGTCTGATCAACAGCGCGCCGCAATCCGCCTACGGCCAGACATTCTTTGGCAAGATGAACCCGAGAAAACGGCAGCTGCTGAACAAATTGTTCTATGCCACCAAGGATCATCTGACCATCGTGCGCAACATTGAAAACATCATGGAGTGGATGGTCCGCACAGACACCTCGGTGTACCAGCATGTGCGCCATGGCACGTTCCTGATACCTGCAACGGATCGCATCCTGGATCGCAATGCCATGCTGGCCAGTGCCCGTACCAGCCCGACCAACATGCGCATCATCGAAACCGAAGCCCCCAGCCACTTCATCACGCTGGACAGCAAGGAATGGGTACCCGGCCTGGAAACTCTGCCTATTGCCGCCGAGGGCTGAACCTGAACAGGTGCAGCCCGGTTTCCGCTTCGCTAAACTGAGCGCCTTTTTCTGAGGCCATGCCTCTTGTCGCCGGTTTTATTGGAGCCCCTGCATGTATCGTGAGCGCCTGGTCACAACGGACGTGAATTCAGAAAACGCCCACCGGCTTAAACGCCTGCTACTGGAATACCACGACTTTCGCCAGCTCAAGTCAACCCACCCCTTGCTGGAAGACACCCGCCGCATCGCCGACTGGCAAGCGGAACGGCTAAAAGCCACGCACCAGGACCTTTACCAGAACCCCGGCTACCACACCGGCCTGGAATTCTTGCTGACAGACCTTTACGCCCCTGCCGGCATGACCCAACGGGACGATAACATCGACCGGGTCTTCCCGAAGATGGTGAAGTGGCTACCAGACCACCTCTTGGGCACCTTTGCCGGGCTGGTTGAACTGAATCTGGTCACCCAGAGCCTGGATCTAGAGCTGGCACAATGGTTTGACCGACACAACCTGAGTACCGCCTCAATCACCACCAGCGACTATTGCGACGCTTATCGGGCCAGCGGCCAGTTGAGCATCCGCAGCCGGCAACTGGAACTGGTGGCCGACACTGGCCAGCAGTTGGACCGCTACGTGCGCAACCGCACCCTGGGCTGGCTGCTGTCGATGAGCCGGGGGCCGGCGGAAATGGCCGAGCTGGGCGATCTGCACAGTTTCCTGCACCGGGGCTACAGCGCATTCCGGAAGATGGAGGATGTCGACGTACTGATTGAACGGCTGATCGGTCGGGAAAGACAGGTGATGGAGAACATTCTGGCCTGCCACCCGGAACCCTTTTCGGTACCGGGCAACCTTTAACCAGGCTCAGGCCGTGAGAATCTGGTCCAGTTGCGAGTGAATTTCCTGCTCGATACGGGATTTGAACGGGCGCAGCATCAGCCCCAGTTCCAGGCGGATGTGCAGATCACTGTCAGAGAGGTCCAGGTGGCCTTTCACCCCACTGCGCTTGAACGTGAGCAGGTCGCCCTCCCACTGGTAATTGACATCGAACTGCTTCGACAGGTCCTTGGCCAGGGTTTCCGCCGCTTCACGGGCGTGGGCTTTGTCCAGGGAGTGGGCGCGATGAATATCAATGACAGACATGGATCATGTTTTCTCGGTTGTTTGGAGACAGATTTACAGTGTAAGTCGGCAATAAACTTGTAGCCAACCCCTCAAAGGTTAGAATACCAACCTGAGATTCTGACAGGACCAACACCCATGAGCGAGCAGCAAGCACCGGGCACCCCCGGCAACGGCCAGGACGACGTAACCCACTTCGGGTTCCGCAATGTACCCAAGAGCCAGAAAGCCAGCCAGGTGGCCGAGGTTTTCCACAGCGTGGCCGGCAAATACGACCTCATGAACGATTTGATGTCGATGGGCATTCACCGGCTGTGGAAGCGCTTCACCATTGAGCTCAGCGGTGTTCGCCAAGGCCATCAGGTACTGGATATTGCCGGTGGCACCGGCGATCTGACCATGAAATTTTCTGACCTGGTCGGCCCCACCGGCAAGGTGGTGCTGGCCGACATCAATGCCTCCATGCTGCAGGTGGGCCGCAGCCGGCTGACAGACCGGGGCTACGCAGGCAACATCGAGTATGTGCAGGCCGATGCCGAGCACCTGCCGTTCCCGGACAACAGCTTTCAGGCCGTGTCCATCGCCTTTGGCCTGCGCAACGTCACCGACAAGGATCAAGCCCTGCGGGACATGGCCCGGGTACTGAAGCCCGGCGGCAAGCTGATGGTGCTGGAATTCTCCAAGCCTACCAATCCGCTGCTGAGCAAAGCCTACGACACCTATTCCTTTACCGCCCTGCCGTTGATGGGCCAGCTGATTGCCGGCGACAGTGAAAGCTACAAGTACCTGGCCGAGTCCATCCGCATGCACCCGGACCAGGACACCCTGAAAGGTATGATGGAACAGGCCGGTCTGGTGAACTGCAAGTACTACAACATGACCGGCGGCATTGTCGCCCTGCACGTGGGAATCAAACCCTGATGTTCCCCGGCCCGACCCTTTTGTCCGCTGCCAGCGCCATTGTAGAGATCGCGCTGAACCGGGCATTGGAGCTGGACACAGCGGGCCGGCAGGCCTTGCTGGACGCCCTGACCGGGCCGGCACAATTCAACATCAGCGCACCGGTCCCGTTAACCTGGACCCTGGAGCGTGTGGGCGAACGGGTTCAGGTGCGCAGTCAGCCCGCCGATGCCCCCGAGTTGGTCATTACCGGCCGCCCCATGGCCTTTGTTGCCCTCGCCCTCGGCGATGATCAGGTGTTTGCGGACAATCGGCTGGGCGTGCAGGGCAATACCGCCCTGGCCCACCAACTGCAACGTGCCCTGAACCAGCTGGAACCGGACTGGGAAGCAGCCATGGCCCGACATCTTGGCGACCTTCCGGCACATTTTCTGGGCAAGCGCATCCGCAGTGCTGTGCAGTGGAGCCGGCATGCTGCGAATGCCATGAACGCCAATCTGGAAGAGTACCTGCACGAAGAGAGCCGGGCCCTGCCCGGCCGCAGAGAGCTGGAGGCCACCTTCCAGGACATTGACCAGCTCAACCTGCGTACTGAACGCCTGGAAGCCCGGCTGACACAGCTGGAGAGTTCCGGTAGCGACAACGATACGGAGACCTTGTGACCCGCCTGCAACGCCTGTTCCGAATTGCCTGGGTATTCTGCCGCTACCGGCTGGACACGTTTCTGCCCCTGGCGGAACTGCCCACGCCGCTGAAGATCTTCTTCCTGCTGGCGCCCTGGCACCTGTTCCCCCAGCCGAAACTGAGCCGGGGCGACCGGCTGCGACTGGCGCTGGAAGAACTCGGCCCGGTGTTCGTCAAATTTGGCCAGATTCTCTCCACCCGGCGGGACCTGCTGCCCGACGACATGGCCGAATCCCTGAAACAACTGCAGGATCGGGTGCCGCCGTTCCCCAGCGACCAGGCCCGGGGCATTATCGAGAAATCCCTCGGTGCACCGGTATCGGAGCTGTTCGCCGAGTTCAGCCCGGACCCGATGGCCTCGGCCTCCGTGGCCCAGGTACACGCCGCCACTCTGCCCAATGGCCAGAGAGTGGTGGTCAAGGTGCTGCGGCCGGGTATCGACAAGGTGATCCGCCAGGACCTTGGCCTGATGTACCTGATGGCCGGCCTGCTGGAAAAATACTGGTCTGAAGGCAAACGGCTGCACCCGGTGGACGTGGTGGCCGATTACGACGCCACCATCCACGATGAGCTGGACCTGCAGCGCGAAGCCGCCAATGCCAGCCAGTTGCGCCGCAACTTCGACAACTCACCGCTGATCTACATCCCGTTCATCGACTGGGACTACACCCGCAAATCCGTGCTGGTGATGGAGCGCATTCACGGCATCCCCATTGCCGACGTAGACAGCCTGAAAGCGGCCGGCGTCAATATGAAAGTGCTGGCCGAAAAAGGCGTGGAGATCTTCTTCACCCAGGTGTTCCGGGACAGCTTCTTCCACGCCGACATGCACCCGGGCAACATCTTTGTCGACGTCTCCAACCCGGCCGACCCGAAATACATCGCCATCGATTTCGGCATTGTGGGCACCCTGGCGCCAGATGACCAGAGCTATCTGGCCCGGAACCTGCTCGCGTTCTTCCGTCGGGATTACCGCCAGGTGGCCCAGCTGCACATACAGTCCGGCTGGGTGCCGCCGGACACCCGGGTGAATGAATTCGAGGCGGCCATCCGTACCGTGTGCGAGCCCATCTTCGAGCGGCCACTGAAAGACATCTCCTTCGGCCACTTCCTTCTGCGGTTGTTCCAGACCGCCCGCCGTTTCAATATGGAAGTGCAGCCGCAGCTGGTACTGCTGCAGAAAACCCTGCTGAACGTCGAGGGCCTGGGCCGCCAGCTGTACCCGGACCTGGACCTGTGGAGCACCGCCCAGCCGTTCCTGGAGAAGTGGATGCGCCAGCGCATCGGCCCCGCCGGGTTGATCAAATCGCTGCAAACGCACCTGCCGGCCTGGCTTGAACAGTCGCCGGAGATGCCACAACTGGTTCATGATGCACTATTGCAGCTTCGAAGCAGCGGCCCAACGGAAGAACAGAATCGCGCTACGCTTGAGTTAATGAAAGAGCAGCAACAGCGCAGCGACCGCCGGTGGCGCCGGGGATTCATTGCCGCCGTACTCGCCGCCGCAGCCCTGGCGGGCACTCAGGAGCAGGCCACGCAGCTGGTGGCCAATGCGCCACTTTGGAGCTGGGCCTTGCTCGCCCTTGCCGGCGCGGTCATGCTCCGGGGTAGCCGTTAAACGATTGGATTTATCAGGATTCACAAAAATGCAAGATTCCCCCGCTAACGTCGTACAGCCTGACTGGCTCAATGAGAT
Organism: Marinobacter sp. GH_1; assembly: GCF_048595985.1. Classification (NCBI taxonomy): domain Bacteria; kingdom Pseudomonadati; phylum Pseudomonadota; class Gammaproteobacteria; order Pseudomonadales; family Marinobacteraceae; genus Marinobacter; species Marinobacter sp. GH_1. The sequence goes on from NZ_CP184460.1 coordinate 3,715,662, forward strand.
TCGCTGGACAGAAGACGGTCTGGTACCGGCCATCGCTCAGGATGCCGACAACGGCGATATCCTGATGATGGCGTGGATGAATGCCGAGTCGCTGAAGCTGACCGTTGAGGAAGGCCAGGCAGTGTACTGGTCCCGATCCCGGGGCAAACTCTGGCGTAAGGGCGAAAGCTCCGGGCACCAGCAGGTACTTCGGGATATCCGGCTCGACTGCGATGCCGACGTCATTTTGCTGAAAGTGGAACAAAAAGGCGGTATTGCCTGCCATACTGGTCGGCGAAGCTGTTTTTACCGGACCCTGAAAGACGGCCAATGGGTCAGCGCCGAGCCGGTGCTGAAAGACCCGAACGCCATCTACGGCAGTGATTGAGGAGCAGACACCGTGAGTGATGTACTGGAACGCTTGGCCCAGGTCCTGGAAGCCCGAAAGGAAGCCGACCCGGAAACCTCCTACGTGGCCAGCCTGCACGCCAAGGGGCTGAACAAGATTCTGGAGAAGGTGGGCGAAGAGTGCACCGAAACACTGCTGGCCGCCAAAGACGCTGAACACTCCGGGGACACCCGGGATGTGGTGTACGAAACGGCCGATCTGTGGTTCCACAGCATGGTGATGCTCTCCCGGCTTGGGCTCGGACCAAAAGATGTGATTGATGAACTGGCCAGTCGTTTCGACCTGTCAGGCCTTGAAGAGAAAGCGTCGCGGAACTCGTAAAAGAGGTACCCCTAACGGGGATTTCCGGGAACGGTCGCCGTTGGCGTACAATGTCATGGAACAGCAACAATTGAACGAGGAACCCTCATGGGTATCAGCATCTGGCAACTTTTAATCGTACTCGGCATCGTCATCCTGTTGTTCGGAACCAAGAAACTGCGCAACATCGGCAGTGATCTGGGCGGCGCAATTCGTGGCTTTAAGAAATCCATGAGCGACGAAGAAGAAAAATCCGCTGATCAGAGCACGCTGGAAGGCCAGCAGGCTGAGAAAACTGAGGCCCCGGCCGAAGAGAAGCCCCGGGAAAAGCAAAGCTGAGTACCACCTGAATGTTCGATATTGGCTTCATTGAGCTGCTGATCTGCGGCATCATCGCGCTGCTTGTACTTGGGCCTGAGCGCCTGCCTACCGCTGCCCGGGCTGCGGGCCGGTGGATTGGCGGCGCGCGGCGCATGGTGGGCCAGTTCACCTCGGAACTGGATCGCCAGCTCAAGGCAGAAGAGCTGCGGGAAGAGCTCCGCAAGGCCGGTGACGTCGGCCTGGACGACATGGAGAAAACCGTCCGCGGCGCCCTCGATGAAGCCAAGAAATACGAACACATGATCCTGCCAGACAGCGAGACCCGCAAACCGCGGCCCGCACCGGCAACCCGCCGGCTTGCCGGCGAGGAAAGCACCAATCAGTCCACCGCCGAGTCTCCGCAACCCGCTCCGCAAGGCGACAACGCCGATCAGGAAGCCAGCGGTGAAGCCAGCAGCACGACACCAGAGCGGCCATCGGATAATCGTTCATGAGCGACCCAGGCAGTAACCCGATACCTCCTGAACAACAGGAGATGCCCCTGATCGAGCACCTGCTCGAATTGCGCAACCGGCTCCTGAAAATGGTGCTGGCCGTGATTGTGTGTTTTGCCTTTATCTACCCGTTCGCCAACGACCTTTACCTCTGGCTGTCGTTACCACTGCGTGAGCTTTTACCGGTGGGCCAGACCATGATCGCCACCGACATCACCTCGCCTTTCTTTGCGCCCCTGAAACTGGCCCTGGTGCTGGCGGTATTTGCCGCCATCCCGGTGATCCTGTATCAGCTCTGGAGCTTCGTAGCACCGGGCCTGTATGCCCATGAAAAACGCCTGGCGTTTCCCCTGCTGTTTACCTCAGTCATCTTGTTCTATGCCGGCGCGGCCTTTGCCTATTACGTTGTTTTCCCCCTGGTCTTCGGATTCTTCACCGCCATCGGGCCCGAGGGCATTGTCGAGCTGCCAGACATCAGCAGTTACCTGAACTTCGTGCTGAAAATGTTCTTTGCCTTCGGCGTGGCCTTCGAGATTCCCATTGCCACCGTACTCCTGATCCTCACAGGTGCCACTACACCCCAGGATCTGGCCGCAAAACGCCCCTACGTGGTGGTGGCCTGCTTTATCATCGGCATGCTGCTGACCCCGCCCGACATTATTTCCCAGACCCTGCTGGCGGTGCCCATGTGGATTCTGTTCGAATTCGGCATCCTGTTCGGGCGCCTGGCATACCGACGTGTCGATGACGCCTCTGAGGGCGAGTCCGACTCCGCATGAATCTGGCGCTGCTGTTCGACGAAGACTTCACCGGCACAGACCGGGTGCTGCTCCGCGGTCGCCGCCTTGAACACCTGAGGACCGTACTCAAAGCCAGTACCGGCCACCAGATTCCGGTCGGCCGGGCCAACGGCGCCATGGGCACCGGTGAGATTCTGACCCTGACAGACTCCGAAGCGGAGCTGAAAGTAACGCTCAGCCAACGCCCACCACAGCCCCTGCCACTGACCCTGATCCTGGCCATGCCACGGCCAAAGATGTTCCGCCGCGTGCTGCAGACCTGCGCGTCCTTGGGGGTGAAGGATATCTGGCTGATTAACAGCTACAAGGTGGAAAAAAGCTTCTGGCAAACTCCGTGGCTGTCAGACGACAACCTTAAGGAAAACCTGACGCTGGGCCTTGAGCAGGCTAAAGATACGGTGATGCCACAGGTGCATATCCGCAAGCTGTTCAAACCCTTTGTGGAAGACGAACTACCGGCCCTGCTGGCAAATAAAATCGCACTGGTGGCGCATCCCGGCACCACCGCACCCTGCCCGGTTCACCTGAACGAGCCGGCAGCCCTGTGCATCGGGCCGGAAGGTGGTTTTACCGATTACGAAGTGGGCAAACTGGAAGAGGCCGGATGCCAGGGCGTGCATCTGGGGCCCCGCATTCTGCGGGTGGAAACGGCCGTGCCAGTGTTGATCAGCCGGCTGTTTGATGCCTGCGGCTGAGCTACCCGCAAAGCCGTCTCTTATTCCGTGATACCCATGGCCTCGGCCGCCACGCGATTCTTCAGCATGGGCAACTGGTTGAGCCAGCGCATACCGGTATTCCGTAACCAGCGAACCGGCAGCTCGTCCCGGGCAAACAGCTGCTTGAAACCTTCCATCGCCGCCATCATGGTGAGATTTTCCCCTTTCCGGCGCCGCTGATAGCGGGCCAGCACCAGGGCATCGTCCGGGGCCAGGTTGCGGGCTTTTGCCCGAGCCAACTCTTCCAGCAGGGCCCGCACATCCCCATAGCCCAGGTTGGCACCCTGGCCTGCCAGCGGGTGAATGGTGTGGGCGGCATCCCCTACCAGTGCCAGGCCGTCGGTAACATAGTCCTTGGCATGTCGCTGGCGCAGCGGGAAGGCAAAACGCTCGGAGACCTCCAGCACCTCACCCAGTTGCTGCTCGATGGCAACACCCAACGCCTGCCTGAACGCCTCGGTGTCCAACGCCATCAGACGTTTTGCTTCCAACGTATCCTGGGACCAGACAATTGAGCAGAAATGGTCATCGCCGGCTTCATTCAGCAACGGCAAAAAGGCCAGGGGCCCTGTTGGCGAAAAGCGCTGCCAGGCGGTGTAGCGGTGCGATTGGCGGGTGCGGACCGTACATACAATTGCCTGCTGATCGTAATCCCATTCCCGCGTCGCCAGGCCACTCCATTGCCGCAAGCGAGACATGGCGCCATCGGCTCCGACCACAAGGTGGGCATTCAGGCGCCGACCGTCTTCCAGCTCAACACCGTCGCGGCCATGCCAGGCCTTCACCCGGACGCCATCAAACAGTGTTACTTCACTGTCAGCGAGTTCTTCAAACAGCGCGCGCACAATGTTCCGGTTCTCAACAATGGTGCCCAGTGAGCTGGCGTGCAGCTCCGCTGCATCAAAATGGATACGCCCGGTGCCGTCACCGTCCCACACCGTCATCTGCCGGTAGCCACAATGGCGACTGTCCTGCACCCGCCGCCAGGCACCCAACTCATCCAGCAGGCGCTGGCTGGCCAGGGAGATAGCGCTGACGCGGGGCTCAAAGGCGTTCACGTCGGTTGCCGGGGCCGCCGGTGCAACCAACTCCGCTGCCGGGGCACCTTCAATCAACCCGACCTGCCAGCCCTGGCGGGACAGCCCCAGGGCCAGTGCTGAGCCAATCATGCCGCCACCCACAATCAGGATATCCATCTGCGAATTGCCGGAATCACTGGTCATTGCGGGCAGGCTCCTTCGAACAATCGGCACGGGAAACAATGGGTTTACGGCCACCGGTGCCCATGGCTTTGCGGGCAAACCAGCGCTTGGCGCCGGGTACCAGATCCAGGCCCACCAGGCCCGCGTCCCGGGCGGCCGCCAGAGGTGGCAATGATTGCCCGAATACACGAATCAGGGAATCCGAAAACTGCACGGTTTGCTGCCAGTCCTGCCGGTGCAGGCGCTGATACTCACCCAGGATCGACAGATCACCCAGCGGCGTGCCTTCGTCCACCGCTCGCCGGAACTGCTCCACCAGGGTCATCAGCCCGCGCAGGGCCAGGTTAAACCCCTGCCCGGCGACCGGGTGCAACGCGTGGGCCGCATTACCGACCAACGCAACGCCCGGGCGCACGGCTTCATCCACCGTGGTCAGTTTCAACGGGTAATGATGACATTCCCCTATCCGGGTAAAGCGCCCCAGGCGCCAGCCAAAGCGTTCCTGCAAGGCCTGGCATCGCTGGTCATCGGACAGTGCCAGTACCTGCTCCAGCGCACTGTCGGTGAGCGTCCACACCAGGGCGGACTGGTTTTTCGCCGTCACCGGCGAGCCATGGGGCAGCAAGGCCATAGGGCCCGCCTCGGTGAAGCGTTCAAAAGCGGTAAATCCGTGTGCGTCACTGGTGGAGACGTTGGCAATCAGGGCATTCTGACCGTAGTCTTCGGTGCGGGTCACAAACCCCAGCTGCTCCCGCAGGCCAGAGCGGCCGCCATCAGCCACCACCAGGCACTGCCCGGTCAGACTGTATTGGTCGTCACCCTTGCGAATCTCGACACGAACGCCACCAGGCATCGGCGTCATACCGGTGACTTCCGCCGGTGCCTGCCAGCTCACGGGGGTGTCCAGCAGCGCCCGCATCAAGCTCAGGCCCATCCAGCGGTTATCGGCAACATAGCCCAGGGCGGCCTGACCATGATCCTGCGCATGCAAACGGGTTGCGCCAAATCGCCCCCGGTCCGACACGTGGATGTGGTGGATTGGCGTGGCATGTTCCGCCAGTACCTGCCACAGCCCAAGGTTTTCGAAGATCAGCCGCGAGCCCCAGGCCAACGCCGTGGAGCGTGCGTCGTAACTGGGCTGGTAGTCTTCGGGCAAGGCATCTGGCGACAGTGGAAAGGTTTCAACTACCGTTACCCGTAACTCCGGCACCACGCGCGCCAGCGCCAGCGCCAGAGTGGCCCCGGCCAGGCCGCCACCGGCAATGATCAGATCGGTATCGGTGCGGGTGTCTGTCACTGTGTCAGTCCGCCATCAGCGCTTCAATCTCGGAAATGGTCTTCGGAACATCGCCAGTGAGAACCCGACAACCTTCCTTGGTGACCACCACATCGTCTTCAATGCGAATGCCAATGCCTCGCCATTTGGCGTCTACATTGGCATTGTCCGGCGCGATGTAAAGCCCGGGCTCCACCGTCAACGCCATGCCCGGTTCCAGTTCGCGCCAGGCATCACCCACCTTATAGTCGCCCACATCGTGCACATCCAGGCCCAGCCAGTGACCGGTCCGGTGCATAAAGAAGGGCTTGTAGGCCTCGCTGGCGATGGCGTCATCGAGCGAACCAGAGAGCAGCCCCAGGTCAATCAACCCCTGGGTAAGCACTTTCAGTGCCGCCTCGTGAGGATGGTTCCAGTGATTGCCTGGCCGCACGGCGTCAATTGCCGCGTACTGGGCCGCCAGCACCACTTCGTACAGGGCTTTCTGCTCCGAACTGAAACGGCCGCTGACCGGGAAGGTACGGGTGATATCCGAGGCGTAGCATTCCAGCTCGCAGCCGGCATCAATCAACACCAGATCGCCCTCTTTCAGGGGCGAGCTGTTTTCGATGTAATGCAGGATGCAACCGTTGGCACCGCCACCCACGATGGAAGGATACGCCGTTGAACGGGCACCGTGTTCCATGAAGGTATGGATCAGCTCGGCTTCCAGGTTGTATTCGTAACCGCCCCGGCGTGCCCGCTTCATGGCACGGCAATGGGCTTCGGCGCTGATCTGTCCGGCCTTGGCCATCACTTTCACTTCAGCGGCGCTTTTGTACAACCGCATGTCATGCAGCAGGTGTTCCAGGGCCACGAACTCGCCGGGAGGATGGGCGCCTGCGCGCACCTTGCTGCGGATAACCTTGACCCAGTCCATCACCCGGTTATCAAAGGCGTGGTCCTTGCCCAGCGGGTAATAGACCCGGCTGCGGCCTTCAATCATTCCGGGCAGGATGTCGTCGATGTCGGAAATCGGAAAGGCATCGTCCATACCGAAGCGCTCAATGGCGCCTTCCGGCCCCACCAGGAAACCATCCCACAGTTCTTTCTCCGGGTTCCGCTCTTTGCAAAACAGCACGGTTTCACCGTGCTCACGGCCGGGAATCAGCACCAGCACGGCCTCGGGCTCGCCGAAGCCTGTCAGATACTGAAAATCACTGTCCTGGCGAAACGGATGCAGCACATCCCGGTTCCGGACCCGTTCCGGGGCCGCCGGCAGGATCGCGATGCTGTCTGGCGCCATACGGTCCATCAACTTGCGCCGGCGCTCAGCAAACTCTTTCACGGAAATCATTGAGGTCATGATGTCTCCAGGTCAATGCAGGGTCGGGGTGTTGGCCGGCTTTTCCGGTTCGTTGAACTCGGTAAATACCGCCAGGGCACCCAGCCGGATGTATTCGGTTATCTCCAGCAACTGCTGCTCGCTTTCTTCATCCGATTCTTCATCTTCCGACAACTGGCTGATAGCCACCATGTCTTCAATCAGCTCGCGAATCTCGTCCGGAGCCTGCCCCAGGGATGCTCCGGCCGCCAGTGCCATGCCTTCCAGGAAACCCCGAACCCAGGCCACCAGTGCCTCAAGGCGCTGATCAATGGCGTAATCATCATCCGGCAGCAACGGGTGAAAACTGAGGTCTGACGACTGCAACTGCGCGAGCGCCGTCTGGTAGGCGCCGTTCATAAATGGCGCCAGATCCCCGGACTCTTCCATGGCCTGAGTGGCAAGCCCCATCTGTTCACAAACCATGGCCAGCCATTCGTCTTCCTGAATACGGGAACCAGCCGCCAATCGACCACACAATGCACCATGCAGCTCAGAGGGGTGGCTGAACGCCTTGTGTGTGGTGTAAACGTTGGCCCAGCGTTCAAATTCAGCGGCGCGGGCAGCACCTGTACTATCGGTGTCAGACATGAAACCCTGTGTTCCTGTGTCAGGGGAGCCTGGCCGTTCTACCAGCCGGGTTCCGTATACATTTGAGCAAGCCTCTATCCTAGCATTCCGGCAGACAAGTGGCACTTCCGGGTACCGGCAGGCTTGCTTTTGCACTGGCAAAAATCAAAAATGTTATAACGTATCAAAGCTGCGAGAGGTACCAACCATGTTTTACCCACGCGCATCCGCACGTTCAACAACCCTGCTGCTATCACTCAGCCTGGCCGCATGGCCGGTTCTAGCCTCCGACAACCCGGGCGCGCACCAGCATGGGCACGCCGACCTGCAAATGGCGATTGATAACGAGCGGGTAGATCTACTGCTTCTGTCACCCGCCTACAACCTGATCGGTTTCGAGCACAAGCCCCGCACGGATGAACAGCGCCAACGGGTGAACGACACCGAACAATGGGCCAGTGAAACCGCCATGATCAATACCGTGGCCGGCAACTGCACTCTGGTCTCCAGCGCCATGCACGTGGGCTGGGGTGAAGCAAAAGGAGACCACCACAAGCATGACCATGGTCACAGCCATAGTCATAGTCACGACCATGACCACGATCATGACTCTGGTCATGCAGACATAGAAATCACCCAGACACTCAACTGCCCGGGTTTATCGGAGTCAGCTCAGTTCGAAACCGGCCTGATGGCCCGCTTCCCTGAACTTGAGCATCTCAATGTGCAGTGGGTCGGTCCCCAGGGGCAAGGCGCCACGCGCCTGTCGCCGGGTACCACCCAGTTCCGGCTGAGCCGCTAGCAGCCGCTACTCGCTGTAGGGTTTGACCGACGTCGCTACCAGCGAGTAGGAGGACGTACCGAGATCATTCTCGGTACGTTCGATCACCAGTTCGCCTTCTATCCACACCGGGTCATACAAAGCCCGGAGCGTGAATCCTTCTTCATATTTGACGTGAATAATCTGGTTCGGCGGTGGCGGTGGCACATGAATACAGGCGCCATAATAGGGAACCAGGAAGAACTCGAGGATGCGCATGTCGTTGGTGACTTTCAGGGGCACGACAAAACCCGGAATCCGGCCTTCTACGTTACCCATCTCCGGAACAACCCGGCCGGTCATGATTTCGTCCGGCAACAGGACGGGGCCGTCTCCTTCGTGCTCAATTTCCGGCATACTCTCCAGCAGCGCCAGATCTTCCGGCGGCATCAGTTCCAGCCAGTCGATCTCCCGCGGCTCTGCCAGGGCAACGGATGAAACCATCAGCAGTAACATCGGTCCAAGCCGCGCAAGCAGGTTCCGGATTTGCAAGGTATCGAACATGTACAACCACTCCCCATGGGGTCAACCGTGTAACGGACGCCATCATACAACGGCAAAGACAATACGGATATGAGCACCGAGACAGCAAGAAACCAATCCGGTTCCAGTATACCGGAACCTGCGATCGTGACACGCCAACTGGCCTTTCGATGGCCCGGCCAGACAACCGCCACGGCCTTCCCCGATATCCGGCTTGCCCAGGGAGAGCATCTGTTCCTGCATGGCCCCAGCGGCACCGGCAAGAGTACGCTGCTGGGATTACTGGCGGGTATGCTGGCCCCGGAGTCTGGCACCATCGAACTTCTGGGACAGCCGGTGTCCAGCCTGAAGGCCGGCACTCGCGACCGGTTCCGGGCAAATCACATGGGCGTGATCTTCCAGCAGTTCAACCTGGTGCCTTACCTGAGCGCGCTGGCCAACGTGACCTTGCCCTGCCGCCTGTCTGCGGTGCGCCGCACCCGCACCAGCCCAGACCCCGAGACATCGGCAGCGGACCTGCTCAGGCAGCTGGCGATCCCGGACAACCACTGGCACAAAGGCGTGACCGAACTCTCCGTTGGCCAGCAACAGCGGGTGGCGGCTGCCCGGGCACTGATTGGCGCACCGGAAATCATCCTGGCTGATGAGCCAACCTCGGCACTGGATGCAGACAACCGGGACCGTTTTCTGGACCTGCTACTGGCATTGGCTGAACAGCGGCGCAGCTCGGTTATCTTTGTCAGCCATGACCGCGCACTGGCCAGCCACTTTCATCATCAACAAGCTTTGGGAGCGACGCCATGAGCAAAGTAAAACTTGCCCTCTCCCTCGCTACCGCCAGCCTCTGGTATCGCCGCCGGGTGCTTGCTCTGGTCTGCCTGACACTGACTCTGAGCGTGTCCCTGCTGCTGGGCATCCAGTACCTGCGCACCGAAATCCGCCAGTCTTTCACCAGCACCATCAGCGGAACCGACCTGATCGTCGGCGCCCGGAGTGGCCAGCTTAACCTGCTGCTGTACACGGTGTTTCATATTGGTGATGCCACCAACAACATCCGCTGGTCCAGCTTCCAGAAGCTAGAGCAGGATCGCCGAATTGATTGGGCCATCCCCATTTCACTGGGGGACAGCTATCGTGGCTATCGGGTGGTCGCCACCAACGACCAGTTTCTGGCCCGGCTCCAGTTCGGCAACAACCAGTCTCTGGAACTGGCCCAAGGCGAGTGGTTTGACGACCTGTTCGACGTGGTCCTCGGCGCCGGTGTTGCCAGGCAACTCGACCATCACCTCAACGATGAGATCGTGTTGTCTCACGGGGGCGGTCGCACCAGCTTCTCCAATCACACCGACCTGCCCTTCAGGATATCCGGCGTGCTTGCACCCACCGGGACGCCGGTCGACCAGGCCGTCTATATCAGCCTCGATGCCATGGAAGCTATCCATGTTGGCTGGGAATCCGGTGTCGCCATCCCTGGCCGGGGTTTATCCCCGGACCGCGCCAGAGCCAGGGACTTTACACCAGACTCCATCACGGCGGCCTTTGTCGGCCTGAGTCAGCCCATCCTCACGTTTCAGGTACAACGGGAACTGAACCAGTCCCGGGACGAGCCGTTATCCGCCATTCTCCCCGGTGTCGCGCTGAGCGAGCTCTGGCGCATGATGGGGCAATTTGAAAAAGCGCTGCTCGGAATCAGCGCCTTCGTGGTTGTTACCAGCCTGATCGGACTGGTGGCGGTACTGCTTACCTTGCAGGCTCAACGCCAGCGTGAAGTGGCGGTTTTAAGGGCTACGGGCGCCTCCCCCGCGCTGATCGCGTCACTTTACAGTTTTGAGTGCGTAGTATTGGCCCTCACCGCCTGCCTGCTCGCCCTGATTGTCGGGGCTGGCGCAATTGCCGGTCTGAGCCCCTGGCTGCTGGAGCAGTTCGGCATTCAGATCAGCCTGCGCCCGCTGAAACAGGACGAATGGTTACTGCTGGCTGCCGTTCCGGTGTCAGCCCTGCTGGTATCACTGGTACCGGCCACCAGCACCTGGCGAAAGAGCCGGAAACAGGGATTTGGTGCCGCCGATACAGACTGAACCCGCGCCGAAGGTGATGGCCATCACGGGAATCCGCGCCATGACAATGCGTTAAATTGACCGGTTTGGCGTCGGCACTTATAGTTACTCACACTTACATCACCGTTGTTGGGCACGTCATGGAACAGTCCGAAGTACAGGCATTAGCGGACAAGCTGGACAAGCTGATTGAACGCTGCGAAAAGCTGGAGAAGGATAACGCCCTGTTGCGCGAGCTGCAGGACGACTGGAATCGGGAACGAGCCCAGCTAATGCACAAGAACGATCTTGCCAAAAACAAGATTGAAGCCATGATAGGCCGCCTGAGGGCGCTGGAGCACCACTGATGTCAAAGTCATCAACCACCGTTGAAGTCAGAATACTCGACAAGGAATACCTGGTGGCTTGCCCGCAGGAAGAGCAAGAGGCCTTGCTTCGTGCGGCCCGGCATCTGGACAACAAAATGCGGGAAATCCGCTCCAGTGGCAAAGTGTTCGGAACCGAGCGCATTGCCGTGATGGCCGCGCTAAACATTACCCACGAACTGCTGGAGCGCGATACCATGTCTCACGCAACCAGCAATTTGCTCAGAGCCATGGACAACCGGCTGGACGAAGCCCTCGGAGAATCGTCCGGAAATTGATTTCAGAAAGATTCCGGGAAATGGGGTTGCAATCGGCCCCGACCCTGCCCGTATAATGGGATCAACTTCCTGGGCTGTTCGCTGGTCGGGTACGTCCTCGAGCCGATGCGCACTACCCAGGTGGCCACTTCAGGGCATTGTGAGCATGTCCCCCAAGGGGGAAAGCCTAATATGTCACAGCGGCCACCGACCTTGAACTTTGGGTTCAAGGGCTACATCCGATAACGGCAGCCCGGGAAGCTTTATTTTGAGTCATTTCCACTCCCCCCAACCGTTTGAATCCCATCCGGACACCCTGTCCAGGACGGAGCTCCGCAGGCACCTCCGGCAAAAACGCCGAGCCTTATCCTTCGAACAGCAACAGCAAGCCTCGGAACGACTGGCACTGAACCTTCTGAAGCACCCCGACCTTTACCGTGCCAGGCATATTGGCATCTATCTGCCCAATGATGGCGAGATCGACCCAAGCCTTTTCATTGATCTGGGCCGGCGCAAAGGCATTCGGTTTTACCTGCCAATTCTGCACCCGGTGTATCCGGGCAAACTGGTGTTCAGTCCGTACTTTGACGGCGTTGAACTGACCGCTAATCGCTTTGGCATCCCGGAACCGGCATTTCCACGCTCAAGGCGCAGACCGGCCTGGGCACTGGATGCGGTACTGTTTCCGCTGGTAGGTTTTGATGAGCAGGGGGGAAGGCTCGGCATGGGCGGTGGGTTCTATGACCGCACGTTCGCCTTCAGCCGGATAAGACCGGCCATGGCGCCCAAGCTGATAGGGCTGGCCCACGATTTTCAGAAAGTCCGTGAATTACAGATAGAATCCTGGGATGTGCCCCTGCACGGCGTGGTTACGGACCAGCGCTGTTACCGGTTCAGGCCCTGATTGGCAGACTGGATAAACCCGACCGCTGGCGCAGCCGCTCGGTCGGCACGTTTGTCTTCTGAGGCCTGGATGGAAGTGAAGCCGGTAATGACAAGGCCGACAGCAAAGATGAGCACGATGGCGCGGATGATGTCAGGCTTGTTACCCATTACGTATTTCCCGTTTTTTCTTTGAGTTAATTAGTTGGAAAATCAGCTAGCTATTCTCGGGTCCGAGAATTAGACGAAAGACTAACACGTAACTTCAATTTTACAATTTTTGACTCGTTACAGTTATGTAAGGGTTTTTGGCACTAACAGGCCGAATCGGTCCTGGGTCCCCGAATCAGGGGGTGGATGGGCTTTCCGAAACACGCTCCTTCGGCACATCCATGTAACGCTTGGGCTCCGCCATCCATGGCTCCGCACAGTTTCGTAAAGCCCATCCACCCCCTGATTCTACTTGGGTGGTTTGGCCCGGTTTCTACTTTTCGTTTGCGCTTCCGTTACCCGCGCCCAGGAACAGCCGGTAGGCTTCGTTATCGGTCATGTTTTCGTAGCGGAAACCCACCTTCTCCAACATTTTTTCGAAATCCGGAATTTCCGCTTCGTTGACCTGTGCTCCCAGCAGCACGCGGCTGTAGGCGGCGCCGTGGTTGCGGTAGTGGAACAGGGAGATGTTCCAGCGGGTGCCGAGGGACATCAGGAATTTCAGCAGGGCACCCGGGCGTTCGGGGAATTCGAACTGGTACACCACTTCGTTATCCACCGATGGCGCATGGCCGCCGACCATGTGGCGGATGTGTTGTTTGGCCAGGTCGCTGTCGGTGAGGTCGATCACAGAGTAGCCGTTTTCGCGGAGTTCCTGCACCAGGTCTTCCCGGCCGTGGCCGCCGGCCTGGATCTGGATACCGACGAAGATGGTGGCGTCGTCAGAGTCCGAATAGCGGTAGTTGAATTCGGTGATGCTGCGCTTGTGCAAGGCGTTGATAAAGGTCTTGAAGGCACCCGGGCGTTCCGGGATGGTGACCGCCAGGATGGCCTCGCGCTTCTCACCGATTTCGGTGCGCTCTGAAATGTAACGCAAACGGTCGAAATTCATGTTGGCGCCGCTGAGCGTGGCGATCAGATTTTCATTTTCGATCTGTTCACGCTCGATGTATTTCTTGATACCGGCAACACCCAAAGCCCCGGCGGGCTCGGCGATGGAGCGGGTGTCTTCGAACACATCCTTAATGGCTGCGCAGATTTCGTCGGTGGAGACGGTGATCACTTCGTCCACGTAATCTTTGCAGATTTCCCAGGGGTATTTGCCAACCTGCTTGACCGCCACACCGTCGGCAAAGATGCCCACTTCGTCCAGGACCACCCGTTCACCGGCCGCGAGCGCTGCTTGCAAGCAGTTGGAATCTTCGGGTTCAACACCGATTACCTTGATCTCCGGGCGAAGGTATTTGATGTAGGCGGCCATACCGGCAATCAGGCCACCGCCGCCCACGCAGATAAAGATGGCATGGATCGGTTGGCTGAACTGCCACATGATTTCCATGGCGACGGTGCCCTGGCCGGCAATCACATCCGGGTCGTCGTAGGGCGGGATGTAGGTGTAGCCATGTTTCTTGATCAGTTCCTGGGCATGGGCCGCGGCTTCATCAAAAGCATCGCCTTTGAGCACTACCCGGGCACCGTGGTCCCTCACCGAGCGCACTTTGATCTCCGGGGTGGTCTGGGGCATCACGATCACTGCCTTGATACCCAGCTTCTTGGCCGCCAACGCCACGCCCTGGGCATGGTTGCCAGCGGAGGCACAAATCACCCCTTTGGCTTTCTGCTCTTCAGAGAGTTGGGCAATCCGGTTGTAGGCGCCGCGAATCTTGAAGGAAAACACCGGCTGAAGGTCTTCACGCTTGAGCAGAATATTGTTGCCAAAGCGCTTGGAGAGGCTACGGGCTTCAGTCAGGGGTGTTTCGATGGCGACGTCATAGACCCGCGCATCGAGAATCTTCTTGATGTAGCGTTGCGGCATGATGGTTCCGGTTGCTGGTGATTGGCTTGGAAAAACCTACAGTGTAGAAACTTTGCACGGCAGCCGTCTATAAGCAGAGACACTGGGCGCGTATAATGCGTGAAAAATCATCTTTTTTCTCCCGGAGCTCACCATGACGCAGGACGAACTCAAACAAGCCGTTGCCAAAGCAGCCGTGGACTACATTGCCCCGAAACTGGAACGCAGCAGCATTGTCGGCGTGGGCACTGGCAGCACCGCCAACTTTTTTATCGACTTCCTGGCCCAGTACAAAGATGAATTCGACGGCGCCGTGGCAAGCTCCGAAGCCACCGCAGAACGCCTGAAAAAGCACGGTATTGAAGTCTATGACCTGAACAGCGTCAGTGAGATGGAGTTTTATGTCGACGGTGCCGACGAAACCAACGCCAACCTGGAGCTGATCAAAGGCGGCGGCGCCGCGCTGACCCGGGAAAAAATCGTAGCGGCGGTAGCCAAAACCTTCATTTGCATCGCTGATGGCTCGAAAATGGTGGACATCCTTGGCGACTTCCCGCTGCCGGTGGAAGTCATCCCCATGGCACGCAGCCATGTTGGCCGGGAAATCGTCAAGCTGGGCGGTGATCCCGTGTACCGTGACGGTGTTACCACAGACAACGGCAACATCATCATCGACGTCCACAACCTGGATATCTCCCGCCCGATCCAGATGGAAGAAAAACTGAACAACATCGTGGGCGTGGTCACCAACGGCCTGTTCGCCCGCCGCCCGGCGGACCTGTTGTTGCTGGGCACCAGCGAGGGCGTGAAGCGTATCTCCCGTAACGGCGCCTGACAGGCCACGGACTACCTGCGAAAGCTGGCCAATCGGGCCAGTTTTTTTGTGCCCAGAGAATTACAAACCAAGCGCTTGCTTGGTGACGGAGATTGCGCGACACTCGTCCCATCGAATAACAAGTACACCGGGAGCGAATCCGTGTCTGACTACTTCAACGAAACTCACGAACAGGTGCGCCAGACCGCGCGCAAATTCATCGAAACCCACGTACGCCCTTACATAGACGACTGGGAAGAAGCCGGCGAATTCCCCCGGGAAATCTACCAGCTCGCAGGCGACGCAGGGCTTCTGGGCATTGGCTTCCCTGAGGCTCTGGGCGGCATCGCTGAAGGCGACATTTTTATGAAAGTGGCGGTTTCCGAGGAACTGATGCGTTCCACCTCCGGTGGCTTTGTGGCCAGCATCGGCTCCCTGGACATTGGCCTGCCGCCGGTGGCCAAGTGGGCGAAGCAGGAAATTCGGGAACAAATCGTACCGCCGGTACTACGCGGCGAGAAAATTGCTGCACTGGCCGTTACCGAACCCGGCGGCGGCTCCGACGTGGCGAACCTGAAGACCCGGGCGGTAAAAGATGGCGATCACTACATCGTCAACGGCAGCAAAACGTTCATCACCAGCGGCATCCGCGCCGATCACTACACCGTGGCCGTGCGCACCGGAGGCGAGGGACACGCCGGCATCAGCCTGCTGCTGATCGACCGCGACACACCGGGCTTCTCCACCGGCAAGAAACTCAAGAAAATGGGCTGGTGGGCCAGCGACACCGCCGAACTCTTCTTCGAAGACTGCCGGGTACCGGCAGACCGTCTGATTGGCGCCGAAAATGCCGGCTTTATCGCCATCATGAGCAACTTCCTGGCCGAACGCCTGAGCTTGTCCGTCATGGCCTACATGACCGCCCAACTGGCCTACGAGGCGGCCCTGGATTACACCAAACAACGCCAGGCCTTCGGCCGCAACATCGCCGGCTTTCAGGTCACCCGCCACAAGCTGGTGGACATGGCGACGCAGATCGACATCGCCCGGGAATACACCTACCGCTGCGCCGCGCTGATGCAGGCCGGCAAGAACCCGATCAAACAGGTGGCCATGGCCAAGAACTTCTCGGTGGATGTGTGCGAAAAGGTTACCCGCGAAGCGGTACAGCTGTTCGGTGGCATGGGCTATATGCGGGAATCCGTGGTAGAGCGGCTGTATCGGGATGCCAAGCTTCTGTCCATTGGCGGCGGCACTACGGAAATCATGAAGGAGCTGATTGCCAAACAGATCAGGCTTTAAGCCTGGTCTGTTTGGTCTTCAGTTTTCAACCGGCACGATATCCTAGGTATCCACCCACAATTGAGCCCAGAATAGCCAATGCAGGCAGTGTGAAAACAACAGCATTCAGATTGCCACCAAAAAAATCACCGGACCTTTTTAGTGAGAAAAGACTGTTAAACGTATCGATGACCACCGGTGTCAATCCGACGAACCAGCCCACCACAGCGCCAATAAATAAACCGAAAACAATTCCAATGAACACCATAAACCACTGCATCACAACCAATCCTTGTCAAAACGATAATATGTGGCGCTAACCAACTACCTCTTAACATCCAGCATGGCGTATGGCCGGACCTGGATACTCTTGAGCAATCCCACGATCACGTCCGTGCCTTTCATCGGTGCCATCTCCGGGTAGTCCTTCATCTCGATGGCGCCTTCAATAACAAAGTGGCCGTTCTTGAAGCTGTTTACCTCGCTATCAGTCGCTATCCACCGAAACTCCCGCTCCGTCTCGCTGTACTTGCCGTCGCTGATGAACAGCCGGCCCTTGCGGCCCGCCACTTTCATTTTGCTGGAAGCCAGGAAGGCCAGCATGCCGCTGGCTTCCTTCTGCACCTCTTTCAGCCTGCCTTCGCTCGTGTAGGTGCCACCCATCAGCAAAAATCTTGAACGTTTGCCATTATAGAACTCCATGGCATACCCTTCCCGCTCCGGGGCCAGGGTATTCACCACCACGAACTCCCGGTCCAGGCAGACGCCCGCCTTCTTGTGGGGCCAGGGATGGTATTCCACCTGGGCCGCCCGTTCCTGCATCCGGGCCAAGCGTTCACGGTAGATGGCTTTGTAATCGGATTCATCCCGTTTAATGTTGCCATTTGCTTCCTGCCCCTCTACTGCAATGGCCTTCTCCACATCAGGGAAGTCTCTGAGCATAAACGCTTTAAAGCTATGCCACGCGTCCGGATCTTCACTTAGTCCCGGCATCTTGCGATAATCTGCGTAGTAAACCAGTGTTTTGAGACTACCTTCCAGCCCTTTATGCACGTAGCCGGTTTCAACAATTTCCTTCTGCCGCTGTGCTTCCACCCGGGCCTGCCAATCCTCTACACGCGACTCACCCCGGTAGGCGGTGTCGTGGACCTGTTCTTCCGGCGGGTACACCGACGTCATAATCAGTTCATCGTTGTAGCCGCTGTCGATTAGCTTCATGTCCGCCGGCAACTCCAACTGGTAGCGACCGGCGCAGTGTTCCGTAAACTCGAATTCCGGCGCCTCTTCCTCTCGCACGTCCGTCTTGTTCATGGCCATTCCTTGTGTTGTCTGTGTCAGTATTAGCAGCCCCATCAGGGTGTTGCGGATAACCGGCGCCATTCAGCCTCCCAGTTTGCGGTGTATATCCGGCAGCAGGGTTTGCAGCTCGCCCACGACCAGGTCCCGTACGTCGGGGCAGTTGAAGAACGTCTGGTGCTCCTCCGTGGCTGGCAGGGCCAGGCGCTTGAGCCCGCCGGATGCCTGCGGGTGGTCGCCGGCACCGGCGTGGACAGTGCCGTCCCCCGGGGCGGATTCCGGCTTGAGTTTGTAATCTGCCGTGTTGGCTCTAGGCGGTGGCGGCGGATGGTATTCGTGCCGGGCTTGCTGCATCCACTCGTCGAAGGCGGCCTCGTGCCGCTGCTTTTCCTCCGGCCCGTACAGGCTGACTGTGCCGTCGCCGAAAAAGACGGCGTGATTCTCGTGGCGGTACACTTGCCACTCGTCGCGGCTGCCATCGGAAACCTCGTCACCCTCCCACACGCAGCGATCAAAGGAGAGGTCGTTGTCATTGTTGCTGTAGACGAGTGTGGTGGTGTTGTGGAAGTTGTCTGCTAGCCCCTGATGAAAAACCGTATTCGCGCTCAATCTCATCCGCATCGCCCGCTTATAGGATTCCAGTTCGCGTTCCTCCAGTGTCCTCGGTTCCTTCTCCGGAGCCAACAACTCGGGCTGAATCATCCGATACCACACATCAAACCGGGAATAGAAATCAAACACACCCTCTCCGTTCCCGATATCCACTACCTCCGGAGCTTGCTCGCCAGTCTTGAGATATAGCCATTCCGGCTGGTTGTCTACCGTGCGGTACAGCTGGTTCGGCAACAACTCAAGCCCACCCTGGCAGAAGCCAAGGATGGCTGTAACGTCTGCTGCGTTCTTGCCCAGCAGGAACTTTGGCATTCCAGATTCCCCCGCGCGGAATTTCTTGTAAGTTGCCGGGCTGCCATGGGTGGGCATGGCACCGTGGATCACCGCCTCTACCTCGCCTTCCAGCCCCGACATGGTAAATCCGGCCCTGGAGGCATAGCCGCCCATGGAGTGGCTTATAACCAGGAACTTGACGTCTGCCGGCCCTATGCCGCGCTCATCCTCGTGCACTACCTGTTGGCGGAACTCCGCCAGACGCTCCTTCAGGCGCTCGCCGGCTGCCTCGTTACTCAGCATCCAGTTATAGCCCACAGCGAATACCGGAAAGCGCAACCCCGGGTATAGCCGCGACAGAGTCTGTCCCTTGTTCTCCAGATGCTTCAGGAAAGGGCCGTAGCTGTCCCAATGAACCTCGCCCCAGCCCTTACCGCGTTTTTCCTCCACTTGCGAGGGTGGTACAGCGGTATAGATGCGGAAATAGTCGTCGGTGCCTTCGTCAATCTCCAGCAGGTCGTCTTTTCGATCAACAATAGATGCTCCCTCCCTCTTGGTTTCGTCGTTAACCAACAACTGCTTGCGCTTCACCGGCCCGGCAAACATGAAGTCACTCACGCGGGGAATCACGCCGGCGTATCGGCGGGCCGCGCGGCCCCGCTCAACAACGCTGTCGCCACGCTCTTTAACACCAATCCAGCGGCGCTGGAACCATTTTCCAATAGCTTCCCAGGCGCCATCTTCTTCGTCGGCCTGGGCTTCTGCCATTTCCTGTTCGCGTTGTTTCTTGATTTCGATGGCCGCACCACTTGGGCCCTCATATTCCATTCCAGCAGCAGGATCCCAAACAGAGCTCCCGCTCCTGCGGTTTTTTCAACCTCGTACCCATAATCCCTGGCACAAACACCAGAGCCACAACGCCCGGGCGGCATTGGCAATCCTCATGACAACTCATCCACATTCTCCTTGTGCTGCTTGTGCTCCCTTGCCCATTCCAGTACCCGCTCTGCCCGAAACTGCTCGAGCGCTCCGGAATGTAGATAACCTTGTACCGCCGTATTCTCGAATGCGTCAGGCACGTAGTGCAACGCTTCCAGCAGCAGCGTGACCGCCAGCAGGCTCGTGAATCCAGCTTCTGCCGCGAGGGTCAGGCCTGTATCCAGTTGCGCCTTGCATTCGGGCCAGTCTGCCGGTGGATCGGGCAAATCCAACAGGTGGCGCGCCAACGCATATTGGCGAACTCGTTGCTGTTGGCTGGGCATGCGGTCAAGCTCTTCCTGAGTCAATGTCCATGCCATCATCAAGCCACCGTGACTGCTGGATCACCTTCAAGCACAACACCGCCGTGAGCCGTAGCGCTCCCCTGCAACACAACTGGCACGCCGTTCACGGTCAACCCGGGAGTACCCTGGCTCAGGGTGTCGGGCCCGCCGACTTTGCAGTTGCACTTATGGCCCTGCAGGGCAACCGGCGTACCGTTGACGGTAAAGGCCCCATCGCCCTCGGCAATGCCGCCACCAACGTGGGGTGTGTTACCCGAGAACATCGGGCACATGTGGTAATGACCTTTCAATGAAACGGGAATACCCATCAGATTTCCTCCATGAACGACAGGTGACGACGCACGAAACTGTCTCCGGCTTCGTTTCGCTGCCAAAGCTGATAGTGGTATGGGTGCTGGTACGGATTGAGATCGGCATGAATCAGCGTATCAAAAGGGGCCAGGAACTCATCGCGGCGAGGAGGCGGCGAATCTTCCAGGTAGGGGCTAAGTACTCGCGGGTCGTACCAGCGAAACCGCGTTGTTTCTCCTCCGGGCAAACGGGCATACAACCGCGACCGCAAGGCATCCGCCAGATGTTTATGGCCAAAGGAGCTCGAAATCCAAAGGCTGGCGTGGCCCAGCGGATCTTTCCGCAAACACACATCGATTGCCCCGGGTTCTCCGTCAACTGCAATGAGCCAGGGGCCGCTGTCGGCGAGCTCTTCGTCCTGCTGGCGGAACAGGGAAAGGGTATCCAAGCCAGCACCACGGGCAAACCACAGGGGTTCGGGACAGGCGGCGGCGTCCAGTATCAACCACTGCACGCCCCGGCAGACCAGCGCATGCTGTCGCTTGGCGTTACTCATGCACCGTCTCCACACGCGGAGCAGATATCAACCAGCGGCGTTCCCTCCCGAGCCGCGCTTTCCAGGGTTTTGATCTGCGAGACCGCGCCGGTTGAGACCGCCACCGGCCCGTTCAGCTTGATGGACGGTGAATCAATGGTCACGCCACCTGAGCCAATGGTGATCTTGCCCCCCGGGCCCTGGATAACCACGCTTTCGCTGCCGGTGAGCGTCAGGTTCCGTGTATGGATCAGCGCGCTTTCGCCGGCCTCTACCAGTACCTTGCCCTGCACTTTCTGGGTGTAGTGTCCACCCACTTCCAGATCATGATTGGCGCGGCTGAACTCGTGGCGACGATCGGCCACTTCCAGGCGATAGTGGCGGCCAATGTTGGTAAACCGGTCACGGCCAACCTCCAGGGTCTGATCCTGCCCGATGGAGGCCTTCTGGTCGCGGCCAATGTCGACCTGTTCGTCCCGGGTTACGTTAAGGCGCTGGTCGTTGCCGATGTGTTTTTCACGATCGTTGCCGACGGAGTACTTCTGGTCGTTGTAGATCTCCAACTCATGGTCTTTCTGCGCCCGAAGATAAACCAGTTGTTTTTCCTTTTCGTCTTCAAAACTTAATTCGTTGTAGCCGCCACCCTGGTGGGTCTGCGTCCTGAGCACGGTTCTGGTTCGGTTTGTGGGCAGGGTATAGGGTGGCGTGTTGGTCGCATGGTATGTCCGGCCGGTGATGATGGGTTGGTCTGGATCACCGTCCAGGAAGCTGACAATCACCTCGTGGCCTACACGGGGTAGCGCCATGAAGCCATACTGGCCGCCGGCCCACCCCTGGCTGACTCGTAACCAGGCGCTGCTGTGTTCATCGTCCGTGCCATAGCGGTCCCAGGGGAACCATACCTTGACCCTGCCGTGGTCGTCGCAATAGATTTCTTCCCCGGCCGGACCGGTCACTCGGGCTATTTGAGGGCCATCCATTACCGGGCGGCAACGGTCGTTCCGTGGTCGCCAATTTACCGTTGCCGGTATAGCGGTGAACCCATTACCGTAGGTAGTGGGCTCCCCTCCTGCTTCCTCCTCCAGCACCTGAGGCTGTACACCATGATGCGTCACGCTAATCAACAACCATTCACTATTGGCGACGTCATCAAAATGGCCCTCCAACTGAAAACGAGCCCCGGCTGTAAAATCAGCCCGATTACTTTCTCCGCTGGCGGTGCTTGCGCCCTGCCGGAGGCTATCAAGCCGTGCACGGGCGAAGGGCTCGCCGCTGGCGTCCTGCTTGTACCGACCAGGATAATCGTAGTGTTCGTAGTCTGGCCGTTGGTGCTGCAGGTCTGACGCCATTTCCACATGGTCGAGCCCATAGGCGGGGTTGCGGAAGGTGTAGTCTTTCATGGTAACCCCGGCAACACCCACTCGCTCGGTGGTATCGAACCGGTATACACAGCTTTGCCGACTGCTCCCTCCAGCCGTGGCATTGTATGGGGCATTTTCCAGTTTCAATGAATCCCGATAATGATCTGCGACGATAAACTCAGAACTCTGCCTGCCATGCTCCACCCTGAAGTGCCAACCTTCTTCAGCCGCCAACCGTTTCAGGAAGGCGAGATCTGACTCTCGGTATTGCACGCAGTACTCACGCTCTTCCGGTTTCCGGTTCAGGTCGAAACGTGTGCCTACTACCGCGTATTCCTCCAGCAACTCCCGGACAATGACTTCGGTATCTTTATGTTGGAATATCCGGCTGTTCCGGCCTATGCCGAGGCGCCAGAGTGGAGGCCTAACGATCATCTCGTACCGGGTTCGGTGGTTGCCCGCTGTACCACGGGAAAACTCGGCCACCACACCTCTGAACTGCCTCAGCAACTGCTCATCCTGGTATATCCGAAGGATTATCTCTTGCTCCAATACCTCCGATGGCGCAATGTGACTGGCCTTACTGAAGGCTGTAAGGTCAAGGGTAAATACCTCTGAAAGAGCTTCAGTAATATCGAACTCATACACACTGAAAGTGTCGTCGGGCAGTTCACCAACGCTTATGGTGAACTGTAAGCCTGTGGAACCCAGCATATGCAACGTCCTATGTCAGTGGATCAACACTCGATCATTGAGTATCAGGGGAATTGGGAGGAAAGGCGTTCGGGGCGGCAAGGGGAGACGCCGAAGTGAGAAGAGCCCGGATTACCCTCAAACGTTATCGAGAGCCCGCTTTCGTGCCAAACCTGGCAAGCCGTTAGATCAATCACCCGACCATTCCTTTGTTCCATTGTCTCTCATATCCCTTGAGAATGGATGAAATTTCACCACTTCTATACCGAAAACTACCAAAGCCCCGAGCCAGCGGCAACCTGTTGCGAAAGCTTACAGACCAACGTTTAGTTTCGGTCCACACCATTGTCCCGTATAATTACGCCCACTTTTTGAACGCAGTTAAACGCACCTCAACGTAGCAGGAAGGATCGCACATGCAATTCGACAACATCCCCGCTGGCAAGAACCCGCCAGAAGACATCTACGTAGCCATCGAGATCCCGGCTAACAGCTCCCCGGTCAAGTACGAGCTGGACAAAGACATGGGCGCCCTGCTGGTTGACCGGTTCATGGCCACCCCCATGTTCTACCCGGCCAACTACGGTTTCATCCCCCACACCCTGGCTGATGACGGCGATCCCATCGATGTGCTGGTTGTTACCCCTTACCCCATTCAGGCCGGCTGCGTTATTCGCTGTCGCCCGGTAGGCGTGCTGAACATGGAAGACGAGGCCGGTGGTGATGCCAAGCTGGTTGCGGTACCCCACGACAAGCTGACCACCACCTACCACGATGTCAAAGAGATCGACGACCTGCCGGAGCTGCTGCGCAACCAGATCCGTCACTTCTTCGAGAACTACAAGACACTGGAACCCGGCAAGTGGGTGAAGGTACAGGGCTGGGGCAACGCCGCCGAAGCCAAAAAAGCCATTGAAGATGCGGTTAACGCCTACAAAGGCTGATCGCACTTCGGGTAAAAAAAGCCGGGCAGTCATCACGACTGCCCGGCTTTTTTGTGCGCGAGATCCGGACTCTTAGCCCCTGGACAGCAGATCCCGCATATCACTGATGGCCGCGTTCGCCCGCGACAGATAGGCCGCCATGGTGAGTGAGTGATTCGCCAGCACCCCGAAGCCGCTGCCGTTCAGAATCACCGGGCTCCACATGGGCTGTTGCGTGCCCTCAAGCTCAATAATGATCTGCTTCACGCTGGCCATGGCATTCTTGTCCTGCAACACCTTGCGGAAATCCACCTCAATGGCCTTGAAGATGTGCAGCAATGCCCAGGCGCTGCCCCGGGCCTCATAGAAAACGTCATCAATTTTGGTCCAGGGCGTTTTCACGTCATCACCACCGGTGTCTTCCGCCAGCGGATCATCCGGGTTCAGGTTAGCCAGAGCTTCCGAAACCGAGGCTTTCCCAACACTCTCGCTGAGCGTTCGTGACAGGCTGCCCAACCGGGTTTCAAGGTCTGCCAGCCAGTTATTGAGGTTGTCAGCACGGGCAAAGAACTGAGCGTTAGGCTGCTCCGGGTGAGACAGCCGGTCCAGGTACCGTTTCAGCGCATTGATGCCCCGGCGGTACTCCCGCTCCGTGGAGGGAATGGCCCAGCTACCGCTGTCAAAATGAAACTGCGGTTCGGCGATGATCAGGTCCGCGTCTTCAGCAGACTGGCTCTGGGAGCGGCTGATGTCCTTACGCATAGCTCTGGACAGATCCCGCAACTGCACCAGCACACCAAACTCCCAGTTGGGCATGTTGTCCATCCACAACCCGGGTGGGAAGATATCGTTGGAAATGTAGCCACCGGGTTTGTCCAGCAAGGTTTCGGCAATCTTGATCATCGTGGCCGTGGTGGCAAAACCGGTCACCGGCTCCCGGCCCATGTCACTGGCGAGGGCACGGGTGTGCTCTCGCACAGAAAAGGTATCTGGCTCACTGCTCCAGTACATACCAAGAATGGTGGTTACAAGCAGATATACCAACAGGATCGCCAGAACAAACTTGCCAATGACACCGTTGCCTCCGGTGTAATCCTGCATATCGTCTTTCTTGTCCCTGAAGTACTGTGTGATTTTGCCCGGCATAAGGCTGCAAGTCTCCCGTCAGTTGTCAATCAGCGGCAAATGGCCTGCCAAGATGGTATCCCATGGCTCCATCAATACCCAGTTTACAGAGTACCGAGTATTCTGCTGCCGTTTCCACTCCTGTCGCAAAAACCTTCACGCCCCGGCTGCGCGCAATGGCCAGCACGGACTCCAGCCAGAAACGATTTTCATCATGGCTGTCCAGGTTATGGATGAAGCTGTTATCGATACGCATGGCCCGGAACGGCAGATTCTTCAGGTAGCTGAACGGCACGCCCCCCACCCCGAAACGATCCACCAGAACCGGCACCCCGAGCCGGACGAGCTCTCGAACCAGTGTGCTGACATCCTTGCGGTGATGGTGAATGGTCTGCTCGGCCACACCAACCCAAAGACGACTAACCAGAGGCCCTGCCTGCCCAAGACTCGCCAGCAAATCACTCCGGAACTCCGGGTCAGCAACAGACGCACTCCCCAGGGATACCGCCAGGCGCTCCCCTGGATGGCTCGCCAGGCGTTCCAGAACCCGCTCGATCAGCAGCCGGTCAATGTCCTTGATTAGCCCAAGGCGCTCGGCCACAGGTACAAACAAACCTGCCTTGAGAACCCCTTCAGGACTGTTGATACGGGAAAACACCTGATAGTGAACCACCGACTGTTCACCGCCCTGCACCATGGGCTGCAACCACAGCGACAAACTGCGGTCACGTATCGCCTGGCTGATGATCACCCGCCAGGTTTCCATGTTGTGGTGGTTCTCCAGGCCGGTTTCGGACAGCCAGCAGCAGGATTCATCCCGCTGCTGGGCCGCCACCAAGGCCTCATCGGCAGCTGCCAGCAGGTCCCGGCTACCCAGCCCTTCGGCCGTCACAGCAAGCCCCGCATGCACGATGGTATCCATCGGTGCGGCATGATCCGCATAAAGCCCGTCAAGTTCCGCCACCAGTTCTTCCGCCCATACCCGGACATCTGCCGCGGATGCGCCGGGCAGGAAAACCGCGAATTCGGCCCCGGTCCTGCGCCCGGCGAAAGATTCAGTGTGCCGCTTAACAAAGCGCTGCAGACAGCCTGCAATCTGCTTCAGGAGCAGGTCGCCCTCGCTGCGGCCATAGGCCCTGTTGTAGTCAACGAAAAAGCCGAGCTGGATCATAATCAACACGCCCGGGGCAGCCTTTTCCTCGGATTCAAGTTCAGCCCGCAGTCGCTGATCAAAGGCACTCCGACTGGCCAGGCCGGTCACGGGATCTTCGTTATTCACCTTGCGCAAATGCTGGATCAGCTTGCCTTGCCCCTCAAACAACTGGCCGAGGTCATCCGCCATCTGATTCATGGCTTCGGTAACCTGGTTCAGTTCCCGGGTTGACTTGATGTCGACCCGTTTCCGAAAATCCCGCTGCCCCAAAGCCCTGGCCTGAGCTTCCAACGCTTTCAGCGGGCTGAGTATTCGCCCCAGCAACAGGTGCAGGACGACCAAACCGGCACCGCCGATGGCCAGCACTCCCACCAACAGGCCCACGGTAATGCGCCAGAGGTCGTCGTAAGCCCGGCCCGGATGACTGACCACACGAACCTTGCCCAGACGGCTCCAGCCACGCACGACTTCGGCCTCAGCCATTGGCCGCGGCAGGGAGGTCAAACGGATAAACCAGCCAGGAGCGGCAGTACCCTGAAGCGGCATTCTTCTGCCCGCAATCAGGCTGTCACTGTGATCAAGGTATTCCACGGACAAGTACCGGCCGCTGTCGAACACGGCATCAATCAGCGACGCAGCGGCCACCGGATCTGAGCCATCAATGGCATTCGACAAGGATAAGCCCGTGGCCGTGGCGCCGTCCCGGGCATGATCACCGAGCTGATCGGCTACGTAGCCCCGAAAATAGCCGAAACTGGTGATGAACGCCGCCGTGAGAATGAGCACCAGCAAGCCACCGGTAAACACCAGTAATAGCCCCTGAAGCGTAATCACGCCGTGCTGCTGATCTCTCTTTCCAAGCATCCCCGCCATAGCTGCTGGGGCTCCGGTCCGATAATTGGTTTGATGAGTGTCTGTGACCTGTACCGCAGAGTTGACAAACATTTACATAGCGCAACCTACGCCGACAACATTAAACACTATAGACTCTGCAAAAGGACTAAGGTTAAAAAGTTAGTCCTGCCGGATCGGACCATCAAAAAATGAAAACAGACAGGCCGGAGCACAATGAACGACGAAAGCCAGAAAGAAAAACTCAGGCAGCATTTCGCCCGCCGTGTGACCACCCAGGCCAGGGTGGTTCTGGATACCTGGCAGAAGATTCGCGAAGACAGGGATCAAGCCGCGGCTTACCGCGATGAGCTGGTCTCGGCAACGGACAAGCTGGTCCGCTATGCCAAACGGTTCGAAATGGAGAGCCATGCCGCCGCTGCGGAGCACATCCTGGGACTGCTTGAGCACTGGCACCAGAGCTCCCCCCTTGAGGATGACCAGGCACGACAACTGGAAGATGCCACCGAGACTCTGCGCCATTGCACCCAACGCCGTACCGACCAGGAAACCTCCGACACGCCCCAGCAATACCGACGCACACCGGTTTACATTGCGCTGTCCAACGGTGAAATGGCCGCCCGCCTGATCCGCCAGCTGGAATTTTTCGGGTTCCGGGCCTCCGCGTTCAGCAGTGCCTCTGACCTGATTGAAGCCTGCGCCCTGAGCAAGCCGGAAACCATCCTCATGGATGTCAACTTTGGCGGCGACACCAACAGTGGTATTGCCACTGTGGAGCAGCTACAGGAGCAGCACGACACGCCCATACCGATCATCTTCATGAGCGATGAAGACGGCAGCATTGAAACCCGCCTGCGAGCATCCCGGTGTGGCGGCGAGGAGTTTTTCTACCCGGCGGTGGACCCCGGGCAGCTGATCGAAAAGATCGAAACCTACACCCACGGCAATACGGTCGAGCCCTACAAGGTGCTGGTTCTGGATGACTCCCGGGCCCAGGCCAAATACATGGAAACGGTGCTGAAGAAGGCGGGCATGACCGCCCACATCATCACCGATCCGATGCAGATTATTCACGCCCTGGAAGAGTTTTCGCCGGAAATCATCATTCTGGACATGTACATGCCCGGCTGCACTGGTATGGAGATCGCCCGGGTGATCCGTCAGCAGGATCGCTTCCACAGCGTTCCCATCATTTACCTGTCCGCGGAAGAAGACGTCAGCAAGCAGCTGCACGCCATGAGCCTGGGGGGCGACGACTTCCTGACCAAGCCCATCGACCCCAAACACCTGATTGCCACCCTGCACAACCGTGGCCGCCGGGCCCGGTCATTGCTGGCACTGATGATTCGCGACAGCCTCACCGGACTGTATAACCACACCCATACCCTGCATCTGCTGGAGCAGGAAATCGTGCGGGCCCGGCAGAAAGACCAATCCCTGTGTTTCGCTATGCTCGACATCGATTACTTCAAAAAGGTAAACGACACCTTTGGCCATCCCATTGGCGACCGGGTGCTGCGAAGCCTGTCGATGTTTCTCAAGCAGCGACTGCGAAAATCCGATCACATCGGTCGTTATGGTGGTGAGGAATTTGCGATCATTCTGCCCAACACACGGCCCGGTGACGCCCGCAACGTGTTGAATGAAATCCGCGAGCGCTTCTCCGAGTTGGTACAGCCGGCCGGCGACCGGGAATTCAACGTCACCTTCAGTTGCGGCATCTCCGCCTGGCAGGGTGACAGCGCCCAGTCCCTGTGCGAGCGCGCAGACCGGGCGCTTTACACGTCCAAGGAACATGGTCGCAACTGCGTTACCACTGCAGAAGACTAAACCCCGGACATCAGGCAGCGGGCTCCACAGTCAGAAATACCGCTGTCTGATTCAGCAGCTGATAGGCCACCTCACCGAAGGTAATCGGCCCCGTCAGCTCGGCAGTGGTCCGACCTTCCAGCTCCGAGTATAGGTAGTTGAGGATACAGTTACAGCCAAACACCAGATTACCGGCATGGTCAGGCATGGCGGCGAGAAACGCGGTCGGGTAATCTTCCACCGGCCGGGCAAAACGATAACTCACCCCCTCGAAAACCGGTGCATAAAGGTTTACCACTCCGGCCTGCTCGTCGACAGACTGAATGCTTACGTTGACCATTGCGCCACAGTAGTCCGCCACCAACGGCAGCTTCTGATGACGGCCTTCGCGCAACACAAGATCGGCGAAGTTGTGAGGCTGGCCATCCACCCGGCACCGACCTACCGCACGACTCGTTGCCTCGAACGTCAGCTCAGGGCCGGTGCCTGCTTCAAACAGATTGACGATATGAACAACCGCGGAGAGGCTGTCGTCCAGAGGCACATGGAGCACCACCGCCCGGTCACTGAAACACTCCCCGCTCCGACCATCAAAAACAACCGCTTTGCCCTGAGCCAGCTCATCGAGATGCACACCAGAGACCCAGCCTACAATCGGTTTCAGGTACATGTCGGGAAACTCCGGCGCATGGTGCGCATAGGCTTCCAACACCTTACTACCGGCAGGCAAAATTATGATCGAATAGCCATTCTCAGGGGCATCTTCCAGAACATTGCGCAGCGTGATTTCGTCGTAGTGGTTCACGCTGGCGTCCCCGTCACCGAGATCTTGCACAAACAGCCTGTCGCGGCAACACTGGCCACCATCGCCAGTCATGAAGTATGGCGTGCTCCCTCCCACCCAGGTACCCCGGGGCAGAGTGGCCAATAACGCCTCATCACCGGCAATGGCCAAAGCCCTTCCCGCCTTGATCAGCTCGGCTGCCTCCGTTGGGGTCATCATCCCCGCCTGCGTGGTTTTGCTCACGAGTCTATCCCCTCAGCGCTCTCTCGAAATGTCGCCAACTGGGCGATTTCATGACCAAGCTGTTTTTCGTGCTTGATAAAAAATCGTCTGAGCGTGTTCACCCTGAGAATCTTCGCATCGTGACTGGTCAGGCCCGAAAACTCCTGCCGACTCCGGGCCAGCAGTAGCTTGAGACTCAGAAGGCGAATATCCATCGGTGTGTCAGAGGCCAATAAATTGAACCACACGGGATCACCGGTCGGCGGAATAACCTGCCGGGCAGCGCCCGGCGAAGCACTTTCAGCCAAAGCACCTTCAAAGCCATGATCGGTACCATGCACGCCTTCGCTGATGGCATGGCGTATCTGCCAGGCCAGGTAAACGTCAATGTCGAGCAACCTGCACACTTGTCGATACCCCAGCCCGGCGTTCAGGCACTCAATCACCTTCTGGGCCAGACCATGCGTATAGTCATCACCGGCAGGGCCAAGAAACGGTACCGTCTCAGGCGGCTCTGCGCCCTGCTCCGGCAAACTGGCGTGGATGTAGGTTTTTAAAGGGCCCACATTGGCATGGCGCCAGCACGATTTCGGCTGCACAAATGCCGGCCGACCAAACCAGGACTTTCCGGTTCTGAGGTAGGCATGAAGCTCCCGACGCTGCGCATCCACCTTGATGCGGTCCACAACCCACGGTTCTTTCAATTCAAGTAACTGACGGCAGATCTCGGTGTCTCGCACGATACCTCCCTGGTAATCCCTATGCCTTGAAACACCCAGTCTGGCAGCATATTCCCGGGCCAGACAGCCGACTATCGCATCAATCGGCCGGGACTTAAGACCCAAGCCTACTGGGCACAAAAAGTACTGAACCTGAACGTATCGCTCAGGCATCACCTCGTGCCCGCCGTTTTGTCGGCGCTGCATGAAACCAATGTCGAATACCGGCATGGCTCACCTTCATCGACAATGATTGTCATCAACGAAATGTCATCGCGCTTACAGCGATTGCTGTGTAACCTTTTTAAGACCAATGTACGACAGGCAAGATTGTCAAAAAGTGTTGATCTGAGGCTAACAAGTACGCACCATTGAGGTAACGTGCCGTTATCTTCGGCGATCCTGTAAAACACCAAGGCAGACAGAACCATGTCGACCATACTTGTGCTCCATGGCCCTAACCTCAACATGCTCGGCACCCGGGAGCCCGAGGTCTATGGCTATGAAACACTGGCCGATATTGACGACCGCTTGCACCAGAAAGCGGCCGAGCAAGGTCACCACCTGCTGCATTTGCAATCCAATGCAGAGTACGAATTGATTGAGCGGGTACATGAGGCCCGGGGTGAGGGAGTGGATTTCATCATTATCAATCCTGCCGCCTTTACCCATACCAGTGTCGCCCTGCGGGACGCCATGCTGGCCTCCGGCATACCGTTCATAGAAGTGCATTTATCAAATGTGCATGCGCGGGAACCTTTCCGCCATCACTCCTATTTTTCAGATATCGCCGAAGGGGTTATCTGCGGGCTGGGCAGCCAGGGCTACGACCTTGCCCTGCAGGCTGCACTGCAACGAATTCACCGATAGACCAGAGACAACGGGACTGGAACAGTTATGGATATTCGTAAAATCAAGAAACTGATTGAACTGCTCGAGGAGTCAGACGTCGAGGAGCTGGAGATTCACGAGGGTGACGATTCAGTTCGTATATCGCGCCGTCGGGAACAGGCCTCCGGTGGCCAATACGTGAGCCACTACTCAGCACCCGCGCCCCAGGCTCCGGCACCGACCCCAGCACCCGAGGCAGCGCCGGCTGAACAAACCTCTGCACCAGCCGCCATCAATGGCCATGCAGTGAAATCTCCGATGGTGGGCACCTTCTACCGCTCACCGTCCCCGAGCGCTGCAGCGTTTGTCGAAGTTGGCCAGAAGGTAAACGTTGGTGATGTCATCTGCATTGTGGAAGCCATGAAGATGATGAACCAGATCGAGGCTGACAAGGCCGGCACCATCACCGAAATCCTGGTCGAGAATGGCCAGCCGGTGGAGTTTGACCAGCCCCTGGTCGTCATTTCCTGAATTCGGTGATTGTTAACCATGGCCATGTTAGAAAAAGTTCTGATCGCAAACCGCGGTGAAATCGCCCTGCGAATCCTCCGCGCCTGCAAAGAGCTGGGCATCAAGACGGTAGCCGTGCACTCGCAGGTTGATCGCGACCTTATGCACGTTCGTCTCGCTGACGAAACCGTCTGCATCGGTCCCAACAGCGCGACGGAAAGCTACCTGAACATCCCGACCATCATCAGCGCTGCAGAAGTAACGGACTCCGTAGGCATTCACCCGGGTTACGGCTTCCTGGCTGAAAATGCCGACTTTGCTGAGCAGGTCGAGAAAAGCGGCTTTCGCTTTATCGGACCGAAGGCGGAAACCATCCGCCTGATGGGCAACAAGGTATCTGCCATTGAGGCCATGAAGAAGGCCGGCGTGCCCACCGTGCCCGGGTCTGACGGCCCGCTGACGGACGACGACGAGCGCACCCTCCAGGTGGCCCGCCAGATCGGCTACCCGGTCATGATCAAGGCCGCTTCCGGTGGCGGTGGTCGTGGCATGCAGGTGGTGCATTCCGAGGCTGCATTGCTGAAAGCGGTGCAAATCACCCAGACCGAGGCCAAGAACGCTTTTGGCGACCCGACGGTCTATCTGGAGAAGTTCCTGGAAACACCACGCCATGTGGAGATTCAGGTACTGGCGGACATGCACGGCAACGTGATCCATCTTGGCGACCGGGACTGCTCCATGCAGCGGCGGAACCAGAAAGTCATCGAGGAAGCCCCGGCCCCGAATGTTGACCCGGTATCCCGGGAACGCACGCTCAAGGCCTGCGTCGACGCCTGCAAGGAAATCGGCTACGTGGGTGCCGGCACCTTTGAATTCCTGTACCAGGACGGCGAGTTCTATTTCATCGAGATGAACACTCGAGTACAGGTTGAGCACCCGGTCTCCGAGATGGTGACCGGTGTTGATATCGTCCGTGAGCAGCTGCGCATTGCCAGCGGCCTGCCGCTGCAATACAGCCAGGACGAAATCCATATCTCCGGCCACGCCATCGAGTGCCGGATAAACGCCGAAGATCCGAAAACCTTCGTGCCCAGCCCCGGCAAGGTAAAACATTTCCATGCCCCCGGTGGCAATGGCATTCGTGTCGACTCCCACCTGTACAGCGGCTACACGGTACCGCCGTACTACGATTCCCTGGTGGCCAAACTGATCACCTGGGGCGATGACCGGGAGATTGCACGCCGGCGCATGAAGAACGCGCTGGACGAAATGCTGGTCGAGGGCATCAAGACCAACCAACCCCTGCATCGAAAACTGGTACGCGATGGTGGCTTTAAACAGGTAGACTTCACCATCCACTACCTTGAGAAACTGATGCGGGATTAACCATGCCCTGGATACAACTCCAGATTCCAGCTGATCCGGACACCGCGGATCAGCTGGAAGACCTGTTAATGGAAATGGGCGCAGACGCCGTTTCCATGGAAGACGCAGCCGACCAGCCCCTGTACGAACCCGACCCTGGCACTACCCCCTTATGGAGCCAGACCACGGTTACCGGCCTGTTCCAGTCCGACCGCAACACCGAGCAACTGTTAGCGGATATCCGCGACGCCTGGCATCAGCAAACCCAGCAGTCCCTACCCGAAATCGACGTTACCCTGGTAGAAGACAAAGACTGGGAACGGGCCTGGATGGACGACTTCCATCCCCTACAGTTTGGCAAGCGCCTGTGGATTGTCCCCAGCTGGCACGAAGCGCCAGACCCGGATGCGGCCAACCTGCTGCTGGACCCGGGCCTCGCCTTCGGTACCGGCACCCACCCCACCACGGCGCTGTGCCTGGAATGGCTTGACGGCCAGGATGTCGCAGGCAAACAGGTGACAGACTACGGCTGCGGTTCCGGCATCCTGGGCCTGGCCGCCCTGCTGCTCGGCGCGGACCATGTCATTGGCGTGGATACCGATCCGCAAGCGCTGGAAGCCAGCCGGGAAAATGCCCGTCGGAACGGCGTGGAAGACAACCGCCTGGATCTCTACCTGCCCGGCAAGGATCCGGACACCCGAGCCGACATCATGCTGGCCAATATCCTGGCCCAACCGCTCATCGGCCTGGCTCCGAGACTGGCGGAACTGACCAGGCCCGGCGGGGATCTGGTACTGTCCGGCATCCTGTTCAATCAGGCCCGGGAGGTGATGGACGCCTACGAGCCCTGGTTCACCATGGACGAGCCGGAACAGAAAGAAGACTGGATACGCCTCACAGGACGGCGCAAGGACGGATGACGAGCCCGGGCTTTACGACTAAACTGCCTCCTTTGTAGTGACAGATGTAGTGATAGATCAATGATCGAGAATCGATCTATCCGCGATCAAGCTTTCAGGAACGAAGCATGACCCAAAGCAGCCTGCAGACTCAGTGCCCTAATTGCGAAACCCGTTTCCGGGTGACTGACGAACAACTCAGTATCGCCGGGGGAAAAGTCCGTTGTGGCAGCTGCCTGAAAGTTTTCAACGCCATTGAGCACCAGGTCGTCAAATCCACCGGCAGCGCTGCGCCAGCCGCCACAGGTGGCAAAGCAGCAGGGGAAACCCCTCCTCCGCCCGCAGACACCCACGCAGGGCACGATGAAGAAGACTTTATCTTTGCCGACAACCCGGAAGAAGATGCCACAGAAGGTCGCTATGCCGGCAGCAAGCTGACGTTTTCCGATGACGAACTGAGCGACAGTTTCCGCTCATTTGATGAACCGGAAGAGTCCGGCTACCACGATGACGACCTGACCCCGGAAAAGCAGGACGTTGACGAAAGCTGGGCGGAAGCCATGCTGGCGGACGATCAACCGGCACGGGCGCCGAAAGCACCGGCCGAACCTGAACCACAAACGCCAGAACCGGAAAACAAACCTGAGCCGGATCTGCAGCTGACACCCCAGGATTCGCCATCATCCGGGACACCTGACGCCGCCGACAGCCAAGAAACACCCGAGCCGCCAGCGCCAGGCAAAAGCAAGTCAGCCAGCCCTGCAACCACTCCCGAAGAGCTTACGCTGGCGGCAACCGATGACGACCGGCCTGCGGCCCCGAAAGAACCGGCGCGCAGGGCAGACCAAGCGACCGACACCCTGTATCGGGATCTGCGCCGCGACCCAGTATCGGTTGGCCAGGGCCGCAGTCGCCTGAGGGCCGCCCTCTGGACGCTCGTCGTTGTAGCCTTACTGGGCGCGCTGGTTGCCCAGGTAACCTGGTTCCAGTTTGATCGGCTGTCTGCCATTCCCCAGCTCCGGCCATTCTACGAGAAAGGCTGTGAACTGGCGGGCTGCCAGCTGAAACCGCTGATCAACGTAGAAGCCATCCAAAGCAGGAAACTGGTAGTCCGGACCGACCCTGACAACCGCACCCAGCTGATTGTCGACGCCGTCATCATTAACCGGGCCACCTTCGAACAGCCGTTCCCGGCCATCGCCCTGACTTTTTCCAATCTTAACGGCGATGTGGTTGCGCAAAGCACCTTTACCCCGGCGGAATATCTTGCCGGTGAGGCAGAATCTCTCAGCGCCATGCCCTCTGAGACCCCGGTACGGATTGCGATCAGTATCCGCGATCCGGGCCGCGACGCGGTCAATTACAACCTGAGCTTTCGGCCCTGGACACCCTGATGAGGGGCCGGGGCGACAGTTGACAGCGCAAAAGTCAACCAAAAAGCACGAAAAATAATCAATTTTTTCAGCACTTTTCCCCTTCAATCAGACCCCCTCCGGCGGTATCATTACCGCCCTTCGGAGACTGAAGCGGTCATAATTTAACCAGCCGCTTCTGGCCGAATCTTGCTTAAATCGCTGTGACACGGACTCAGATCATGCTGCCGACGGCAAAAATCGGGCCGTATACCCTGCCCAACCCATTGATAGTTGCACCCATGGCCGGTGTAACCGATCGACCCTTCCGGCAGCTTTGCCGGCGGATGGGAGCGGGCCTGGCAGTATCAGAAATGGTCATAGCAGACAGCAAACTCTGGCATACGCGGAAATCCCAGACTCGCCTGAACCATCAGGGCGAACCGGAACCCCGGTCTGTTCAGATTGCCGGTGGCGATCCGGACATGCTGGCCGATGCGGCGCGGCAGAATGCCGCCTTCGGGGCCCAGATCATTGATATCAATATGGGCTGCCCTGCCAAGAAGGTCTGCAACAAGGCGGCAGGCTCCGCCCTGATGAAAGACGAAAAGCTGGTCAGGGCCATTCTGGAAGCAGTGGCCAGCGCGGTGGACATTCCGGTCACGCTGAAAATGCGCACCGGTTGGGATCAGGACAACCGGAACGCGCCGGTGATTGCAAGAATGGCCGAAGACGCAGGCATCCAGGCCATCGCGGTTCACGGTCGCACCCGTGCAGACAAATACAACGGCGACGCGGAATACGACACCATCGCAGAGGTGAAGGCCAGCGTTGGCATTCCAGTCTTTGCCAACGGCGACATCACCACGCCGGAGAAAGCCCGGCAAGTGCTGACGCACACCGGCGCAGATGGTTTGCTGATCGGCCGAGGCGCACAGGGGCGACCCTGGATTTTCCGGGAAATCCTGCACTACCTGGAAACCGGTGAACACCTGCCAGAACCACCCCTGAATGAGGTGGAGCAGATCCTGTCAGAGCACCTGGCAGAGCTGCACGGCTTTTATGGCGAGAAAATGGGCGTGCGAATCGCCAGAAAACACGTGGGCTGGTACCTGCAGTCACACGACCAGAGCAAACAGTTCCGCAAACGCTTCAACGCCATCGACGATGCGCTGGAGCAGAAAGACAGCATCGAACAGTATTTTTCAGGCTTACGAAATGGAGAGGTATTCGCAGCATGACCGCTGAGACTTTGGCAAACGACACCCTGAGCACACCGGCAAACGATGATCTGCATCAGTTGCATACGGTAAACAACAGCGGCAACACCGTCACCCTGCGTGACAGCGTGGAAGTGGCCCTGAAGAACTACTTCGCGCAGCTGGATGGCGCGCCGGTTTCCGACGTCTACCAGCTGGTGTTGTCGGAAGTGGAAGCCCCGCTGCTGGAGCAGGTGATGAAATACACCCGCAACAACCAGACCAAGGCTTCGACCATGCTCGGTCTCAATCGCGGCACCCTGCGCAAGAAACTCAAGCAGTACGGTCTGCTATAATCAGACTTGTCCCTGAAGGGCCTCCCGGATGCGTTCGCGAGGCCCTTGTTCTTTATATCCAGGCTATCCCCGGCTTATCTGAACAGCGAAGAAAGTGACCCATGGCAAACCAGGCTAACACCCCCGTCCGTCGCGCCCTGATCAGCGTGAGTGATAAAACCGGCATCGTCGATTTTGGCCGTGCCCTGACTGAACGCGGCGTTGAGCTGCTCTCCACTGGCGGCACATTCCGCCTGCTCAAGGAAAACAACGTACCGGTCACTGAAGTGTCCGACTACACCGGTTTCCCGGAAATGATGGACGGCCGGGTAAAAACCCTGCACCCGAAGATCCACGGTGGCATTTTGGGCCGTCGCGGTACCGATGATGCCATCATGGGCGAGCACGGCATTAACCCCATCGACATGGTGGTGGTGAACCTGTACCCGTTTGAAGACACCGTGGCCAATCCGGATTGCGATCTGGCCACCGCCATTGAGAACATCGACATCGGCGGCCCCACCATGGTCCGTGCTGCGGCCAAGAACCACAACGATGTCGCCATCGTAGTCAACGCTTCCGACTACAGCCGGGTGTTGAAAGAGCTCGACAGCAACGATGGCCAGCTCTGCTACAACACACGCTTCGATCTGGCGGTAAAGGCCTTCGAACACACCGCCGGTTACGACGGTGCCATCGCCAACTACCTGGGTGGCCGCACCCCGGACAACGACAACGCCGACTTCCCCCGCACCTTCAACGCGCAGTTCGTGAAGGTCCAGGATATGCGCTACGGTGAAAACCCGCACCAGCGTGCCGCTTTCTATGCCGAACGCAACCCGAAAGAAGCCTGCATCGCCACGGCCAAGCAGCTGCAGGGCAAGGAACTGAGCTACAACAACGTGGCCGACACCGACGCCGCCCTGGAATGCGTGAAGCCCTTCGCCGATCCGGCCTGCGTGATCGTCAAACACGCCAACCCCTGTGGCGTGGCCATCGGTACCGATATTCTGCAGGCCTATGACCTGGCCTTTGCTACCGACCCCACCTCGGCCTTTGGCGGCATTATCGCCTTTAACCGGGAACTGGACGCCAAAACCGCCCAGGCCATCGTTGACCGCCAGTTCGTGGAAGTCATCATCGCCCCGAGCGTGGCGCCGGAAGCGGTTGAGATTGTCGCCGCCAAGAAGAACGTACGCCTGCTGGCCTGCGGCGAGTTCGACGGCGAGCGCGCCCAGACCATGGACTACAAGCGCGTGACCGGCGGCCTGCTGGTGCAGGACCGTGACCTGGGCATGGTCGCCATGGAAGACGTGAAGGTAGTCACCGAGCGCCAGCCCACTGAACAGGAACTGAACGACCTGCTGTTCGCCTGGGAAGTGGCCAAGTATGTGAAATCCAACGCCATTGTGTACGCCAAAGCCGGCCGCACCATCGGTGTAGGCGCAGGCCAGATGAGCCGCGTCTACAGCGCCAAGATTGCCGGCATCAAGGCCGCCGACGAAGGCCTGGAAGTGAAGGGTTCGGTCATGGCCTCTGACGCCTTCTTCCCGTTCCGGGACGGCATCGACGCTGCGGCAGCGGCCGGCATCACCGCCGTCATCCAGCCGGGCGGCTCCATGCGCGACCAGGAAGTGATCGACGCCGCTAACGAGCACGGCATTGCCATGGTCTTCACCGGCATGCGCCATTTCCGTCACTGATCAAAGAATTCAGGAGCAACACATGAACATTCTGGTTATTGGCAGTGGCGGGCGTGAACACGCCCTGGCCTGGAAAGCCGCGCAATCCCCGCTGGCAGATAAAGTCTTCGTAGCGCCGGGTAACGCCGGTACCGCCCGGGAACCGAACCTGGACAACGTCGACCTGGACGTGATGGACCTGGACGGCCTGGCCAACTTCGCCGAGCAGAACAACGTGGGCCTGACCATCGTCGGCCCGGAAGCCCCGCTGGTGGCCGGCGTGGTGGACAAGTTTGGAGCCCGCGGGCTGCGCATCTTTGGCCCCAGCGCCGGTGCCGCCCAGCTGGAAGGCTCCAAGGCCTTCACCAAGGACTTCCTGGCGCGCCAGAAGATCCCGACCGCCGACTACGCCAATTTCACTGATGTCGACGAAGCCCTCGCCTATGTACGTGAAAAAGGCGCGCCGATTGTGGTCAAGGCCGATGGCCTGGCCGCCGGTAAAGGCGTAATCGTCGCCATGACCCTGGCCGAAGCCGAAGACGCCATCCGTGACATGCTTGCGGGCAATGCCTTTGGCGATGCCGGCAGCCGCGTAGTGGTTGAAGAGTTCCTGGACGGCGAAGAAGCCTCCTTCATCGTGATGGTCGACGGCAAGAACGTGCTGGCCATGGCCACCTCCCAGGACCACAAACGAGTGGGCGATGGCGACACCGGCCCCAACACCGGCGGCATGGGCGCCTACTCCCCCGCTCCGGTGGTCACCCCGGATGTGCACCAGCGCATCATGGACGAAGTGATCTACCCCACCGTCAACGGTATGGCCGCCGAAGGTCACCCGTACAAGGGTTTCCTGTATGCCGGCCTGATGATCGACACCAACGGTGCACCCAAGGTCATTGAGTTCAACTGCCGCTTTGGCGACCCGGAAACCCAGCCGATCATGCTGCGCATGAAGTCGGACCTGGTGGAACTGTGTCAGGCTGCCGTGGATGGCAAACTGGACCAGTGCGATTCCGAGTGGGACGACCGCGCCTCTGTCGGCATTGTGCTGGCTGCCGGTGGCTATCCTGCTGACTACAGCAAGGGTGATGTGATCTCCGGCCTGCCGGAAGGTGAAACGGAAGGCGAGAAAGTATTCCACGCCGGTACCAAACTGGATGGTGACAACGTGGTGACTGCCGGTGGCCGGGTGCTGTGCGCCACCGCTTTGGGCAACACGGTGACCGAAGCCCAGCAGCGTGCTTACCAGCTGGCGAAGACCATCAGCTGGAACGGCATGTTCTACCGGAACGACATTGCCTACCGGGCCATTGCCCGGGAACAGTAGAGCTGCCTGCTAGCGAATCACAACCCGGCCCCGCGCCGGGTTTTTTTATGGTCGAAAGCCAATGGGAACTTCAAATCTACATCATAATAATTACTTGTTGTTAACGCTTATCATTTGTATAGTTGCAACCCTTATTCAATAACACCTGCACAGGATGCGATTATGCAACAACGTTTTACCCGCCGTTTTATCGTAGCCGCCATCATGGCCGCCTCCCTTCCTGCCGTGGCCCAGGAGCACACACTGAAGGAGCTGGTAATCATCGGGGACGAGACCTCAGCCGCCAGCCTGCCGGGCTCAGCCCATGTGGTAACAAACGAAGACCTGGAAACCATGAAGTACACCGACGTGCACCGAGTGGTAAAGGAAGTGCCTGGCGTTTATCTGCTTGAAGAGGAAGGCTACGGCCTGCGTCCTAACATCGGTATTCGCGGCTCCGGTTCCGGGCGGTCCGGCAAGGTTACCCTGATGGAAGACGGCGTGCTGATGGCACCTGCGCCCTACTCTGGGCCAGCCGCCTACTACTTCCCGTCCTTCGGCCGCATCAACGGCGTTGAAGTGCTGAAAGGACCAGACCTGCTCCGTTACGGCCCGGCCACCGTTGGCGGCGCCATTAACCTGCGTTCCACGCCGATTCCGACCAAGACCGGCGGCCGGGTAACGGCGGAAATTGCCGAAGATAACGGCAAACGCATCCATGCCTGGTATGGCGCCAACAGCGAACAGGCCGGATGGCTGATCGAAACTCACCAGCATGAAAGTGACGGCTTCAAAGACATCCGCCAGTCAGACCGCGAAGCCGGCTTCGACAAGCAGGATTATGTCGCCAAGCTCCGCCTGAACACACGCCCGGACGCCGACATCTACCATCAGCTCGACCTGAAAGTGGATTACAGCGAAGAGCTGAGCCTGGAAACCTACCTCGGCCTGACCGACGCGGACTTCAATGCCAACCCGGACCAGCGCTACTTCGCCTCTGAACGGGACAACATGGACACCCAGCGCACCGGTTTCATGGCCCGGCACCTGGTGGATTTCAACAACGGTGTAACCCTGACCACCACCGCCTACCGCAACGAATTCAAACGCAACTGGTACAAAGCGGCGGGGCTGAACTCCCTGATCAATGCTGCCAATGGTGGTGACGCCCTGGCCCAGCAACAGCTACGCGGTGAGGCAGATCTGGCCGGCATAGAGATCAAGAACAACGCACGTGAATACGAATCACAGGGCATCGATTTTGTGGCAGATTGGGGCCTTGACCTGGTAAGCATGCGCCACGACCTGACCTTTGGCCTGCGCTACCACGAAGATGAAGTAGACCGCCTGCAGCCGGTCGATACCTTCGACCAGGTGATCGTGAACGGTAGACCGGTTCTGCAATATGTGTCCACCACCTCGGGCACCGGCATCAATGGCGGCAACAACGCCATTGAAAAAGCAGAAGCCTGGAGCACTTATATCGCTGACCGCATTACGGTCAACGATCGCCTGACCGTCACGGCACTGCTGCGTTACGAAGACATCGAAACCAATCGTGTACGCTATCAGCAAGAAGCCCGCACCGATGTGCAAGACCGTGCCTCAAACAGCACCGGTGAACTTCTGCCAGGCCTGGGCGCAACCTACAAACTGGATGGCGGTGTCACACTTCTGGCCGGTGTTCATCGGGGCATGGCTCCAGCTGGAGCCGGCAGCACCGATGTTGAGCCCGAACTCAGCACCAACTACGAGCTCGGCGCCCGGATTCAGCGCGGCGCTGGTCGCTATGAGCTGATCGGCTTCTACAGTGACTATGAGAACACGGTCCAGAACTGCTCGGTGGCTACTCCTTGCGCTGGCGGCCAGGACACCGGTTCGGTCAGTCAGGGTGAAGCCCGTATTCAGGGCATTGAAGCCCTGGCAGGCTACGAGTTCGCCCTGACCAACGGCCTGTCTGTTCCGGTTGAAGCCACCTGGACCTACACCGATGCCGAGGTCACCAAAGACAGCGATTCCGGTAACGTTCTGAAGGGCGACAACCTTGTCTACCTGCCGGAAAACGTCCTGAACCTGCGTGCCGGACTTCGCGCCGGGAATCAGTGGGACGCTTACCTGAACGTGTCATACGTCGACGAGATGTGTATCGACAACACCTGCGATCGCAGCGGCATCGACAACACCTTCAGAAAGACCGAGTCGCTCACTGTAGTTGATCTTTCCGGCAGCTACCGCGTTGCCGAAGGCGCCCGCGTCTTTGCCAAGCTCGATAATGTGTTCGATACCCAGAAAATCATCGCTCGCTCACCCGATGGCGCCCGGCCGAATCTGCCGCGCACCGCTTCCCTGGGCGTTACCGTCGATTTCTGATCGACGTCTCCACACAAAAGGCTGACGGACCAGCCTGACTCAGGAAAACTTCAGCCCGGCCATTGACCGGGCTTTTTTCTGGGTTAGTGTTAGCGTTCACAACGACCACAAAGAAAAGGAGTTCTCCGTGCACCGCAACGCGCTCAATCTTGCCCTGCTGCTCGTCACCACCCTTCTTATTAGCGCCTGCTCCAAGCAGAGCATCTACGACAGCGCCATTGGCTGGGAGCGCTCCAGCGCCGGCCTTGAGACTGCGGAGGTCACGGTTGGCGAGCTGGACATCGCCTACCTGCGCAGCAAAGAGACTGTAGAAGGTGACACTCTGGTGCTGATACACGGATTCGGCGCCAACAAGGATAACTGGACTCGCCTGGCCAAGGAGTTCAAAGGCGAGTTCAACGTCTACGCCATCGACCTGCCCGGCCACGGCGACAGCAGCAAACCCCTGGGCATCGGCTACCGGTTTGAAGACCAGGTGAACTACCTGAGCCAGATCCTGGCTGAACTGGGCGTAAGCCAGTTCCACATGATGGGCAACTCCATGGGCGGCGCGATCACCGCGCTTTATGCCGCCACCCATCCGGAGCAGATTCAGACCGCAGTACTGTTCGATCCCGCCGGTATCTTTGAGTATGAAAGCGAACTGGTAGATCGGGTGCTGGATGGTGACAACCCGCTGATCCCGAAAAAAGAAGGCGATTTCGATCGTCTGCTGGACTTCGCCCTGGAAAAGCGCCCGTTCGTACCCTGGCCGATTTTTGATGTAATGGAAGAAAAAGCCATCGCCAACCGGGAAGTGAACGAGGTTATCTTTGCCGCCATTCGCGACACCGGATTTGAGCCAGACTTCCGCGACGCCATTACCCGGATTGAAGCTCCGGTACTGGTGGTCTGGGGCAAGCTGGACAGGGTAATCGACTACCGCAACGCCGATGTGTTTGTTGAGGCTATCCCCAATGCTCGCAAAGTGCTCCTGGACGACGTCGGCCATGCGCCCATGGTTGAGGTTCCGAAAGAATCAGCACAACTGTTCCGGGAGTTTCTGGCCAACTAACACCCCTGACACCAAGCGCTACTACATTTGACACAGGAAAAAAGGTAGGCTTCCGGCTGCCACTTCAACACTCGACAAGAACTGGTTTATGCCTGAAGCCATCTGGATCACCTTCGCCTTTGTCCTTGGACTGCTTGTAAAAGCTGTTGGCCTGCCGCCTCTGGTGGGCTATCTGGCGGCCGGCTTTGCCTTGAGCGGCATGTCGGTGATGACTGGCATACCGGTGGAGGAAACAGCGGTTCTACAGCATATTGCGCACCTTGGCGTCTTGTTGCTGCTGTTCACCGTTGGATTGAAACTCAAGCTCAGGTCCATCGTCAGTCCGGAAGTGATCGGCGGCAGCTTGCTGCATTTTTCGATTACCTGCCTGGTTTTTACCCCCGGTCTGTACTGGCTTCTTGACCTGGACTGGACCACGGCGCTGATGCTGGCCATCGCGCTGTCGTTCTCCAGCACCGTGCTCGCCGCCAAGGTTCTTGAAAGTAAACGGGAACTTAGAGCCTTCCATGGTCGCGTTGCCATTGGCATCCTGATCATGCAGGACCTGATCGCCTTGGTGGTGATGAGTATTGCCGCAGGCAAGTCACCTTCCGAATGGGCCTTGATGATTTTTGGCCTGCCGCTGCTTCGGCCACTCCTGTTCAAACTGCTGGATGCCAGCGGCCACGATGAACTTCTGGTGCTGCTTGGTCTGTTGCTGGCTCTGGTTGTCGGGGGGCTGGGCTTTGAAGCCGTTGGGCTCAGCTCTGAACTGGGCGCCCTCATTTTCGGAGCCATGCTGGCCAACCACCCGCGCTCCCAGGAGCTGGCCAAGTCACTGTGGAGCGTCAAAGAAGTTTTTCTGGTGGGTTTCTTTCTGCAGATTGGCATTGGCGGCCTGCCAGACCAGCAAGCCCTGATGTTTGCCGTCGTCACCGCACTGGTTCTGCCACTCAAGGGCATTCTGTTCTACTTCTTGCTGCTGCTCTTCCGCTTGCGGGCTCGCAGCAGCTTTTTGACTTCTTTGTCGCTGACCAATTACAGCGAATTCGGCCTGATCGTCGCAAGCGTGGCACTACCACAGTGGCTGGTTCCACTGGCCATCACTGTCTCGCTGTCATTTGTCATTTCAGCCCCGCTTAACCGGTTTGCTCACGGCATCTACGAACGCGTCGCACACCGGATCGCCGGCTTTGAAAGCCATAAACGCCACCCG
This sequence comes from Marinobacter sp. GH_1, assembly GCF_048595985.1. Lineage (NCBI taxonomy): Bacteria > Pseudomonadati > Pseudomonadota > Gammaproteobacteria > Pseudomonadales > Marinobacteraceae > Marinobacter > Marinobacter sp. GH_1. Next base: position 3,760,085 of record NZ_CP184460.1, read on the forward strand.
GATGAGCAGCCAATTTCACTGGGAGATACGAAAATTCTTGTTATGGGGATGGGGCGAACAGGAACAGCCACCTATGACTGGCTGCTGCCTCATGAGTCCCGCCTGATGGGACTGGATTCCGACCCGGCCAAGGCGGAGAAACACCAGCAAGAGGGCCGTAACGTGGTATTCGCCGATGCCGAAGACACCACCTTCTGGGAAGGCTTGCATATGCCCGATCTGGAATCCGTGGTACTAGCCATGAACGATATCGAGGGCAAACTGATCGCCGCCAGGATGCTGCGCAAACTCGGCTTCAAGGGCTACATCGTAGCCCACACCATGTTCGCCGATGAGGCCGAGAAAATCCGCGAGGCGGGCGCCGACGACGCCTACCTGACCATGAGTGAAACCGGGGTCGCACTCGCCAGCCACCTTATGGAGAACACCGCGCTTCAGCCTGCGCAGGTGCGAAACCCGGTATAAACGTCACTGCGGAACGGCAGGTAAGCCTGCCGGTAGGTGCCACGAATCAGGTTGGATGATGTGGCACAGCTGCCACCCTTGGTAACCTTGTGGGTGGCAAACTGCAAGGTGGACATAAACGGGTACATGTCCACCTTGAAACCGTCATAGGGCAAGAAGTCGTTGGTGGTCCACTCCCACACCGAACCAATCATCTGCCGACACCCAGACCAACTGTCTCCGGCGGAATAGTCGAACACCGGATTCCGAGCCATGCTGCGGCCATCCAGATCAGCTCTCAAGGCATCCGGTGCCTGATTGCCCCAGGGATAACGGCGGAACGTGTCCCCGGGCCGGTTGCCCAGCGCAGCCACTTCCCACTCATATTCCGTCGGCAATCGACGCCCGGCCCACTTGCAGTAGGCTTCCGCCTCCCAGTAGGTGACATGGGTAACCGGCGCATCTGGCTCCAGGGGTAACCACTGGTCAAACACCCGCTCCTGCCAATGGCCGTCGTGCCAGCGCCAGTACAACGGGTGCCGGGGTGAGTGCATCAACGGCCCTTTTACCCCGTGCACCAGACTGACATCCTGCTCTGACTCCAGCCACTTACTGCCCCCGAAAGACCACAGCTCCGGACGCTGGTAACCACAATCGTCCACAAACGCCTGAAACTCCCGATTGCTCACCAACGTGCGACTGATAGCAAATGCCGGCAGCTCAATCTCGAACCTGGGTTTCTCGGCATCGAAGGCAAAGTCGTCTGTCGCATAGTGTTCAGACTCGCCGGGCATACCAATCACCCAACGCCCGGCAGGGATTTCCACATCCCCGGTGATCGCCTCACCGGGGGCTGGCCGGTCTCCCTTGAAGTCCACAGGCGCCGGATACCCCACCGTCTGCCGGCACCAGATCAGTGATTCAATGTGCATGTTCTGGTGGTAAATCGCGTAGCGGTAGAGGTACAGCTCCCGCTCGGTCAGTTCCCGGCTCTTGATGCGCTCTGCTACCCGGTCGTAAATGGTATTGAAATACGTGAGGGTTTCTTCCCGGCCGGGAAACAGATCCCGCCGCCAGCGATCCGTATGTTCGACATGGAAGGAGTCCCAGAGATCGTCCATGGATGGATCGAAGCTGGGCGTGCCATCCAACAGGTTGAACACGAAGACCTCGTAGAAGAACGCAGAATGCCCCATTTCCCAGAGAGGCGGGTTCACACCAGGGTGGTAGGGAACATCCAGTTGCTGCTCCGGCAGCGTGCAGATCAGCTGTTTGGTGCGAGTCCGAGCCAGTTCCAGATCTTCCAGGACCTGTATTTTCTTGTCTTCAGCAACCATTTGTTCTAACTCCAGAGCGTTTCACTCCCACAGTCTGGGGATCAGTGATGGGGAGGGGCTTTCTGAAACCTTGCGGAGCCATGGGTGTAGAGCGAACAGCTCTTCACGGGCTAGCCATGGACCATTGGCGCGACGCAGGAGCAATTAGCGCCAAGGGGCGGAGCAGAGCGTACACGGATGTATTCACAGCGTGTTTCAGAAAGCCCCTCCCCATCACTGATTCCTGCACTCAAACAGAATAACAAAGAAAAAACCGCCGGGGGCAGAAACCCGCGGCGGTTCAGTCGCTATCAATACGATAGGCACAGGAAATCAGGCCACCTCAGGCAGCCTTCTTGCGGTCGCGCCGCCAATCGGCCAGATCTTCGATCAGCTTGTAGAACAGCGGCACGAAGAACAGCGCCAGGGTACTGGCTGCGAGCATACCGCCCACCACCACCGTACCGATTTCCTGACGGGAAACCGCACCGGCACCGGTACTGAAGGCCAGCGGCATCGAGCCCACGATGAAGGTCAGTGCCGTCATCATAATGGCCCGGAAGCGCTGGCGTGCAGCGGTGCTGGCAGCTTCAAATGAACTCATGCCGCTTTTACGGTTCTGGGCGGCGAATTCGACGATCAAAATCGCGTTCTTCGCAGCCAGGCCAATCAGCACCAACAAACCCACCTGGAAGTAGATGTCGTTGGGGAAGCCACGGAGCAACGAGGCCAAAGCAGCACCGAATACCCCGAACGGTACTGCCGTCGCCACGGCCACCGGCAAGCCCCAGCGCTCGTACTGGGCGGCCAGGATCAGGAATACCAGAAGCAGCCCCATACCAAAGGCGAGAATGCCGGAATCGGCCGAATCCTGTAGCTGGTAGGCTTCACCGGTCCAGCCAAGCAAGGTGTTGCGATCAAACTGGTCCGCAGCCACCGCCTGCAGGGCCGTCAGGGCATCACCGGTGGTGAAGCCAGGCGCGGGATCAGCCAGCAGCTTGGCTGCCGGGTACACGTTGAAGCGGTTCAGGATGTCCGGGCCGCTGACCCGCTCCAGCTCCACCAGGGAGCTCAACGGAATCATCTCGCCGTAGTTGGACCGCACAAACACCCGGCGCAGGTCGTCCGGATGGCTGCGGAACTCGCCCTCAGACTGAAGATTTACCTGCCAGTTGCGGCCCTGCAGGGTGAAGTCGTTCACGTACAGGCCACCAAAGGTGCTCTGCATGGTGGTGAAGATCTGGTCAATAGGAACTCCGGCGGCCTGTGCTTTCTCCCGGTCTACGTTGGCCTGGTACCGGGGAATACCGGTGTCCAGGGTTACCCGCACATTCTGTAGCTCCGGTCGCTCGTTGGCGGCCTGGGTGAACTCGTCCGCCATGTCCTTGATCTCGGCCGGGGTGCGGCCACCGCGGGCCTGTATATAGCCTTCAACACCACCGGTGGTGGACAAGCCCTGAATCGGAGGCGGGGTAAAGGCAATCACGAACGCTTCCGGCATACCAAAGCCAATACCCATGACCTTGTTCGCAATCTCGGCCGCACTCTGGCCTTCACCTTCACGCTCTGCCCAGTCTTCCAGGGTCACAAAGGCTACACCACTGTTGGTCCGCAGGGCACTGGAGATAATATCGAAGCCGGCAAAGGCCACAACTTCCTTCACTTCGGGTAGCTGCATCATCTGCTCAACCAACTGGTCGCGTGTATCCTCCGTCCGGCTCAAGGCCGATGTGGGAGGCAGCGAATAAGCCGCCAGCACAAAGCCCTGATCTTCCTGGGGCACAAGGCCCGACGGCATTTTGTTCAGTAGGAAGGCGGTTGCGCCAATCATGGCGGCAAACAACAGCACACCAATGATCGCGTGGCGTAGCAGCCAGTCCACTACGGCAGCGAAACCGTTGGTGAGTTTGTCGAAGCCGGCATCAAACCAGCGGAACACGGTCAGCTGTTTGCCTTCATGGCCCAGCAGCAAGGCACACATGGCCGGCGTCAGCGTGAGCGCCACTACGCCCGAAATCACCACGGAAACGGCAATGGTTATGGCAAATTGTCGGTACAACTCACCACTGAGCCCACCCAAAAAGGCTACCGGCGCAAATACCGCCACCAACACCAAGGTAGACGACACCACCGCCCCAGAGACTTGCTGGACCGTCGCCACTGCCGCGTTATAGGCGGACATGGCCTGCTCTTTCATCAGGCGCTCGGCGTTTTCCATGATGATGATGGCGTTATCCACCACCACCCCGATGGCCAATATCAACCCGAACAGGGTCAAAAGGTTGACCGAGAAGCCCAGCGCCTGCATGCCGGCAAAGGTACCGATCAGGGACACTGGAATCGCAATGAGCGGAATCAGGGTCGCATTAAAGTGTTGCAGGAACAGGAATGTCACCAACACCACCAACAACACCGCCACAATGAAGGTGGAGATCACCTCCTGAATGGAGATATCAATGAACCGGGTAGTGTCGTAGGGTACGTCGAATTCCAGCCCCTCCGGGAAACGCTCTGAAATTTCCTGCATGGCAGAATTCACTGCATCCGCAGCGTCCAGGGCGTTTGCTCCCGGTTGCAGATACACCCCCAGAGGCACGGTGGTGCCGCCGTTATAAACAGCTGCAAAGTCATAGTTCTGGGCGCCCAGCTCGATGCGGGCGACGTCTTTCAGGCGAAGAGATGCACCCTGGTCATCACTGCGCAGGATCACCTCGCCGAACTCTTCCGGGCTGGTCAGGCGGCCCGGCGCCGAGACACTGAAGGTAAACGCCTGCCCTTCCGGTGCCGGTTCTGCCCCGATACGGCCCGCAGCAAACTGGGCATTCTGGGCACGCAGGGCGATGGCCACATCATTCGGGGTTAGCTCGTACTGCGCCAGTTTGTCAGGCCGCAGCCAGATCCGCATCGAGTAATCCTGGGCGCCGAACAGCGAAGCATCGCCAATCCCCGGCAAACGCACCAGCTCATCAAGCACGTTGAGCAGGGCATAGTTGGAGATTTCCACCACGTCCATAGTGTTATCCGGCGACGACAGGGTAATAACCTGCAGGATTGACGTGGAACGGGCCTCCACCTTCAGACCCTGGTCACGGACCGGTTGTGGCAAGCGGGCAAGGGCCTGCTGTACCCGGTTATTAACGTTGATGGTGGCCTGATCCGGATCAGTACCGATCTCAAACGAAACGGTTACCCGAAAGCTGCCCGAGTCGGTAGCGTTGGATTCCAGGTAAATCATATTGTCCACGCCGTTGATTTCCTGCTCCAGTGGTGCCACCACCGAATCGGAGATCACGTCCGCGCTGGCACCCGGGAACCGGCCATCCACCACCACCTGGGGCGGTACCACGTTCGGGTACTGCTCAACGGGCAGGCCAATCAGCGCCAGAATACCGCCCAGTGTAATGATGATAGAAACGACCGACGCAAAGATCGGCCTATCGATAAAGGTACGGAGCATCAGTCAGTACCTCCCTCGTCTTCCTCATTGGTCACGTTCACCTCGGCACCGTCCCGCAGGTTGACCAGGCCGCTGACAATGTATCGATCGCCGGCTTCCAGGCCACTGAGAATAATCTGGCGGCCACCGCTCACCGGGCCAAGCTCAACCTGGCGGACCTCCGCGGCACCGTCTTCACCAACCACATACACCACAGGCCCGTCTGGCCCCTGGGTCACCGCCTTCTCCGGAATGGCGATGGCATCTTCAAAGCTTTGCAATTCAACCCGCACGCGCACGAACTGGCCAGGCACAATCACATTCTCGGGGTTGGCAAAGATCGCCCGGGCCGACACGGTACCGGTACGAGGATCCAGGGTGGATGCGGTGAAGTCGATCTGGCCATCCAGCTCGTACTCCTGGCCGTCTGCCAGGACCAGCCGTGCAGCCACTTCCTGCTTGGCGGTGCCGCGCATGCCCTCACGGGCAACCCGGCGAATATTGGCGTCGTTCTCCGGCAGGGCAAAGCGCACGTGAATCGGGTCAAGCTGCACAATGGTGGTCAGCAGCGTGCCCGAACTGATCAAGCTGCCTTCCGGCAAATCTTCCAGGCTGGTAACACCGCTGACCGGAGCGGTCACCGAGGTATAACCAAGATCCAGCTCCGCCTGGGCAACCCCGGCATTGGCCACGGCCAGATTAGCCTGAGCCAGTTCCAGCGCTGACTGGGCAGAATCGCGCTCGCGCTCGCTCACCGCGTTGCGCTGGAACAGTGATGATATCCGGTTCCACTCCCGCTCGGCCTGGCGCAGGTCCGCCTCTGCCACCTGGCGCTGGGCCTGTGCTCTTTGCAACGCAGCTTCCGCAGGCTTGCGGTCGATCCGGAACAGCGGCTCGCCTTCCTGGACCATCTGGCCCTCTTCGTACAGGCGTTCCTCAAGGATGCCCTGAATGCGCGCCCGTACTTCCACCTCACGGGCGCCCCGTGCACGGCCGGCGTAGTCCTGGCGCACGCTTACATCTTCCGCCACGGCCCGTTCAACCACTACAGCCGCCGGCGGCATGCCTCCGCCCTGCTGGCTGCCGGCATCATCGTTGCTGCAACCACCCAGAATCAACAGGGATGACAAACCTGCAACCCAAAGCCCCTTGCGGGCCATCAGCCGGTGAACGTTATCAATGCGCATGGCGCGGTCTCCTGAAAACTGGTTTAAAGACGTAACGCGAGCCGCGATGAGACTGCGGGCCCGAGATGATCCATAAAGTTAGTAGTTCGCTAAAATACATCCGTTGATGTATGTATGTAAACCGTTTTAAATTATACTCCGGACCTTTACGACCAGATCAATGTGATGAACCATGGCCCGCAAAACAAAAGCCGAAGCTGAAGCCACCCGGGAAGCCATTCTTGACGCAGCGGAATGCGTTTTTATGCACAAGGGCGTGGCCAAGACCTCGCTGGAGGAGATCGCTCGCAAAGCCGGGGTTACCCGGGGCGCGGTCTACTGGCATTTCCGCAACAAGGCAGACATTCTGGACGCCATGCTTGAGCGGGTACGGGCGCCCCTGGGAGAGATGATGGATGAAACGGCGGAAGCAGACCAGGGGATTGAAAGCCTGAAAAACCTGTGCATTGTCGCACTGCGCAAACTGGCCCAGGACACCCGCTACTTTCGCGTGTACATGATCCTGTTCCATCGCAATGAGTCTGACCAGGCCATCGCCAAACACCGGGAACTGGCACGGGAAGCCAAGGAATTTGTCACGGAAATTCTGGAGCGCCCGGAAAACCGTATAAGGCTGCACCCGGAACTGACACCTGCACATGCCGCCTGCTTGTTGCACACTCAGATGCTGGGTCTGTTCTTTGACTGGCTCGCCGCGCCTGACAGCTGGCCCTTAGCCGAGACTGCCCCCCTCTTTGTGGAAAGCAGCTTCCGTGGCATCCTGGCGCAGCCCTGAGACCTGGCGGGCGCGTGTGCTCGCGCTTTGCACCCTGATGGTGTCTGGGTGCGCCCTGCCCGTTGTGCAGCAGAAAGCCGAACACACCCTGGTGGCTGACCATATCACCGCTGAGACCCGCCTTGGCCGCGCCTGGCACCCCAAGCGCCTAGCCCACCCGGGCTTATCCGGCATTCATCCCCTCGCTGATGCCCGCGATGCATTCGTGGCCAGGATCCTGCTGGCTGAAGCCGCCGAGACAACCCTGGATGTCCAGTACTATATCTGGCACAGCGATATTACCGGCACATTACTGCTGGAATCGCTACTGGCCGCCGCCGATCGGGGCGTTCGCGTGCGCCTGCTGCTGGATGACAACGGCATTCGCGGCCTCGATGAAACGCTGTCTGCACTGGCCGACCACCCCAACATCCACATTCGCCTGTTCAACCCCTTTGTGGTGCGCTCCCCGAAATGGCTTGGCTATATCACCGACTTCTCCCGGCTGCACCGGCGCATGCACAACAAATCCTTCACCGCCGACAACCAGGCCACCATTATAGGCGGCCGCAATATCGGCGATGAGTACTTCGGCGCAACCGACGGGCTGCTGTTTTCTGACCTCGATGTGCTGGCTGCCGGCCCGGTAGTGAACGAGGTTTCTACTGATTTCGATAAATACTGGAACAGCCGGTTCAGTTATCCGGTGCACACTCTGCTACCGGCCGTGACCACCGACGCCGCAGAGATTCTCCGGCAGCTCAGGCAGCGCCAGGATGCCGCCTCGGCCCGGCAGTACCTGAACGCGCTGGAAAACTCCGGCTTACTGGAGCAGGTCGTCACCGGCAACCTGTCTCTGCTCTGGGCACCAACCCGAATGATCAGCGACCCGCCCAACAAAATCGCGGACAAAGCCCCCGAAAAAGCGATGCTCAGGCACCAGTTGCGCAAAGCCATAGGTGAGCCGGAACGCTCCCTGACCCTGATCTCACCCTACTTTGTGCCAACCGCCGAAGGGCTGGAGTATTTTCAGGAGTTGGCCCGGCAAGGTGTTCGGGTCCGTATCCTGACCAACTCTCTGGAAGCCACGGATGTGGTCGCGGTGCATTCCGGCTATGCCCGTTACCGCAAACCGCTGATCAAAGCCGGGGTGGAACTGTTTGAAATGCGCAAACTGGGCAGTGAGCCCACAGAACCCCACGAATCAGCGGGTCCCTTTGGCAGCTCCGGCTCCAGCCTGCATGCCAAAACGTTTGTGGTGGATTACAACGATATCTTTATCGGCTCGTTCAACTTCGACCCTCGGTCGATGAACCTCAACACAGAGCTGGGCTTTATCATTGAAAGTGAAGAACTGGCCGCAACCATGGAGGACGTGATCAGCTCCCTGCTGCCCAGCAGCAGCTACCGGGTGCGGCTGGATTCCCGCAACCGTTTGTACTGGGTTGAACAGAACAGCGGTGGCAAGACCATCCACAGCAAAGAGCCACACACCTCCGCCAGCCGACGCGCAGGAGCTTTCCTGATGTCGCTGCTGCCGCTGGAACCGCTGCTCTGATCAGGCCCAGACCCAAAGGATCATCGGCACTGCCACCGCCGTCACGACCACAGACAGTGGCAAGCCAAGACGCCAGTAATCACCGAACCGATAGCCTGCCGGCTCCATCACCAGCGCGTTTGACTGGTGCCCGATGGGCGTCAGGAAGGCGCAGGAAGCACCAATCGCCACCGCCATCAGGGTAGCGTCTGACGCCAGCCCGAGCTGTGAAGATACCCCCAGGGCAATCGGCGCCACCAGAATCGCTGCCGCAGCATTATTGACGATATTCGACAACAGCATGGAACCCACCAGAATGATGGTCAGCACAATCCAGGGCGACTGACCTTCGCCAATAGCCAGAATCTGCCCCGCAATCAACTCAGCCCCGCCGGTAGTTTCCAGCGCCTGGCCCACGGGAATCATTGCCGCCAGCAGTACGATCACCGACCAGTCGATGGCCTTGTAGGCTTCACTGGTATCCAGCAAACCCGCCAGTACCATGGCCACGGCACAGGCCACCAGGGCCACAGGCGGGGCCAGCCAGCCGGCCACAATCACCACAATAGCCGCTGCAAACAGCCCGCCCGCTAGAGCCAGATTTTTTTCCCGGCCGAATGTCAGGCCCCGCTCAGCCAAGGGCAGGCAACCGAGGTCCTGCAAGGTTCCCGACAGGCTGGCTTCGAACCCCTGTACCAGCAGGATATCGCCAGACCGGAACCGGATATTCGCCAACCGCTGCTTCAGCCGGTGCCCCTGACGAGCCACCGCAACAATGTTCACACTGTATCTTTCCCGCAGGTTAAGGTGGTTAGCCGTGCGCCCTACCAGCCTTGAGCCCGGTATAACCACCGCTTCTACCAGCCGGACATCTCCAGCTTCCAGATTCTCTTCGGCATCTTTCCGGCGGGCCGCCTGCTTCGAGTACTCTTCGCTGTCATCGTCCGGTTTATCGTCAGCAACCGTTGTGGCCAGGGCCAGGCCGGTGTGCTCGATAAATTCCTGCAGACTGTCGGTGTCCGCCACCACCAGTAACACATCCTGCTCCCGCAGCACCGTGTAGGTGGAGGGCGCCGGCGTGGTTTTGTCACCCCGAATCAGCGACAGCACCACCGGGTTCTGCTGACTGTCACCGGCCATTAACAGGTTGTGCAGTGTGCCACCGGCGTAGTCCGAACCCTCCGGCACCTTCAGTTCGGTCACATACTCGCCCACCGTAAACAGCTTGTCGCCATTGGCCGGGTCGTCACGCTTCGGCGTTAACCGCCAGCCAATCAGCCCGATAAAAAGCACACCGGCGACCGTGATGGCCAGCCCCACCGGCGCGAAATCAAACAGCCCGAACGAGCCCGCTTCGCGGTAACTGGCAATGATGATATTGGGGGGTGTACCAATCAGGGTGATGGTGCCGCCCAGCAAAGACCCGAAGGCAAGCGGCATCAACAGTAAGGACGGAGAGCGGCCGGACTGCCGGGACATCCAGATGGCCACCGGCATCAACAGCGCCAGCGCCCCAACGTTATTGATAAAGCCGGAACACAAGGCCACCACCAGAGTCAGGGTGATGACTTGCAGCACGGCGTTGCGCCCAACCTTACCGAGCAATCGGGCGACCGCATCCACCACGCCACCATTTACCAGCCCCTGGCTGATTACCAGCACAGCCGCCACGGTAATCACTGCCGGGTGGCCAAAGCCGGTGAACAATTGGTTAGGGGCAACCAGACCAGTAACAGCAACCGCCAGCAAAGCCAGCATAGCCACGATATCAAAGCGCAGGCGGTTCCAGACGAACAGAACCAAGGCCAGGCCCAGTATCAGAAACACCGTCCATTGATCAGTCAACATGAAACCACTCCACTCCTCGGCCGGTGATGGTGGCACGCTGGTACCGACAGGCGCGGATGAGTTAACTCTGGAGCAACAATCGGCGATCCTGCACTTTCTTCAGGACGGCTGGATCGAGCCTGTCGGCTTCAGCCGGCTACGATGTGGGCACTCGCAGCATTGTCGAAGTAGTTGACGGAGAGCGAACTATTACGAAGCCCTGCAAAACTTCGCCAACGCCCGTTACGACTGCGTTCTCAACACCGTGAACCTTGAACAGTCCACCGGCACCCCGAGCTCCCAGGATCTGATTGAAATGAACAACTGGCTCAGCGCATCAGCCTCTGGCATCGAAGCTCTGGGAGAGGATGATGAAACGATTAAAGACCCGACTGAAGACTAAAGACATCTCAATTGGATTGCTATCCGTATTCTTTGTCGATTCCGTTTTCTTCGCCAATAAAGGGGCCGCCTGATGTCACTGAGAAAGTTTGTCCCGACAACTCTTGCCCTATCTCTGGCAGCCGTCAGCGCCGATGCATTTGCTGCCGCTGACGGACAGAACGCAATGACCAGCTCAGACTGGGATGGCAGCATTGGCGTAGGAGCCTTTTACGCGCCGGACTATCTGGGCAGCGACGATTACGAGACACGGGCCTTGCCCAACCTGAACCTGCGTTATGGCGATCGATTCTTCCTTAACATTCGGGATGGCCTGGGTCTGAACGTCATCAACAGGGAAGACTGGAGACTCTCAGCATTTATAGGTTATATCGCTGGCCGCGACAACGAAGGTGATCTGAGGGAACTCGATAAGGTAGACAGCGGGGCCGCTGTAGGCCTGCGTCTTACCCTGATGGATGGTGCGTTCAGTTACAACGTTTCAATCAAGACACCCGTCACCGGCGACGTCGAAGGTTACCAGATTAGCCTCCGGAGTGCCTGGCGTGCTCCATTGGCAGAAAACATCTTCCTGTCCTTGGGGCCAGGCCTTACATACAGCAGCGAGCGCTGGACCGAGGAAAGGTTTGGCATTTCCGATGCCGAAAGCGCCCGCTCTGGTCTGGATGCCTACGATGCCGACAAAGGGTATTTGCGTCTTCGCTTCGGCGGTGCCCTGACCTATAGCCTGAGCACTGACTGGTCACTGACCGGCCTGGCCGGGTTAATCTATCTGACCGGCGAGGCCAAAGACAGCCCTATCGTTAAAGACATCGGCGATGAAGTTCAGGGTTTTGGGGGTGTATCGGTGAACTATCGCTTTTAATACCTGCAGCGGGCTGATATGACAGGCGCGATTAATGACGCACATACAGCTCGCGAGCGCCGGGACCGGAGCCGGGGCGTGCAGATTCAAAGGTAAACCACCTGGCCACTACAAAAAGCCCGGGGGCTTGCTTGTGGCCAGCGCCTGCGCATCCTGGCTGATCACACCATCTATGGTGATCCGCCAGATAAAATCGCCAATAGCATCGAGTGTGTGGGCACCCTTCGGATCGAACCACGTTGCCACCCAGTTGAGCGCCCCAAGGCCAATCAAGCGAAGCAGCCGTCTATCAACACCTTTCTGAATTACTCCCTGCTCCATCATCGTTTCCAGGATACCGGCCCAAAGGGACTCGTACTGATCCCGCAGTTCGATGATTTCCTCTCGCGCCTCAGGGCCTAGCGCACGCCATTCAAACAGCAGTACGTACACCGTGTCTGAATCAACCAACAAAGCGCGCAGATGCGCATTGATACAGAGGCGCAATCTCTCCACCGGATCATCCGAGCTGGTTAGCGCCAATTCCACCTCTGCGGTCACCAGGTCGACTCCCCGTCGCATCAGCTCGACAAGGAGTGCTTCTTTGGTGCTGTAACGGTAGTAAAGGCTCCCGGGTAGCATGTCACAAGCCTCGGCAATTTCCTTGAGAGACGTCTTCTCGAAACCTTTCTCACGAAAAAGCCGGGCCGCATTGGACAAAACATGGCCCTGCTCGTCCAGCTTGCGTACAGGTGGAACCTGTCTGTGAACCATGGTTTTAACATCTCCTCGGCAGGCCAGTGCATTGTTCACCAGGGCGGCGTCTGTCAGACCCTTTGCGCCGATAGTACGCCATTATGCGGGTAGCCGCTATTTGCGCCCAATTCGCTCTTGACTTTTAGTTGGTCAACCAACCAAACTCAAGTGGCCATTTTCTTACCGAAAAAAAACAAAAGGGCGATCACCTATGATCAAAAACCGCTCCCAGTCGCCAACACATGCTCAGAACGGCAGCCAGGCTGCGCAGTTCCGATGACTGAGTCGAACAGGTTCCAGCACAGTGACTCGGTAAAGACTGCGTGGCAGTTCACCGAGCAAGTGCCCCACGGCAAGGACCTGGGCATGAAGGTCGTCCATGTGGAGGGCAACCAAGCTAGCATGCGCCTCTCCCCGCAGCCGTGGATGTTTGCAGACGATGGCGGAGGGGAAATTTGTACCAGCGTGCTTTACTCACTAGCCGACTCAGCCAGTGGGCTGGCGGTGTTCGCTGAGGCTCAGGAGCTGACCCCGATCGCCACGCTGGATTTGCGTATGGATTATCTGCGACCTGCTGGCGGCAATCGTGACCTGTTGGCGGTTGCCACTTGCCGACATTTAACGGAAGAGATTGCATTTATCCATTGTGAGGTCTTCTGCAATGGCGATAGTAAGCCGGTAGCAACCGGCAGCGCCACGTTCGTGCGAAACATCGATGGACAAAGCTTCCAAGCGGTCGCAGGAGAAAAGTAAGCCATATGACCACCAGCGCCAATTCAACGATACCAGATTCCGGGCTGACCCAGAGCAGGGACGCAAGTAGGAGCTATCAGGACCTTCTGGACCGCATCCCCTACGCTCGACATCTTGGCCTTGACATCCCGAAAGACTCGGCCGGTTTAATTGTAAGCCTGCCTTTTCATGAAGCTCTGATCGGCAATTTCATGCTGCCCGCCCTTCATGGCGGTGTCCTGGGAGCGCTAATAGAGATCACCGCGCGCATTGCTGCGCAAAGCGAAGATGCGAAAGCACGTTGCCCGCGCATTCTGGACAGCAACATCAATTACCTTCGCTCGGCGCAGGCAAAACACACGCTCGCCAGCGCCGAGATTATTCGCCAGGGTCGCCGCACCAGCTTAGTGCAGGTAACCTGCTGGCAGGATGAAAAAGACCGACCGATCACCAGCGGACGGGTTCAGCTACTATTCGCAAAAACGGATACTAACCACCAAGGTGATCATGAAGGGTAAGCAGAGCATAGCCGAACGCGACGGATTCAGGGCCCCGGATGGCCAGGAAATCACACTGTGGCGCTGGCCCCAATGTTCGGGACAGCCAACTCTGCATTGGGCTCATGCGACGGGTTTCCATGGCCGCCTTTACACTACGTTGCTTGAGAACCTGACCGGCTCGTTTAATGTTGTTGCCTGGGACATGCGAGGGCACGGCGCCAGTGCCGAGGCGGCAAAAACTGCGACACTACAAAGCTGGGAAATATTCTATCGGGACCTGACCGAATTTCTGGATAGCCTGGATGAGCCGATCTGGCTTGCTGGCCACTCCATTGGAGCCACCACCAGCATCATGGCGGCCGCCCGACGACCAGACAAAGTGCGCGGTTTGATCCTCGCAGAGCCCGTCATTATGGATGCCTGGCAGGGCGGAATGCTGTGGTTGGCCAAGCGGCTACGCCGGTCTCACCGGTTTGCGTTGGCGGCCGGGGCCGCACGTCGGCGCAGTGTATTTGAGTCGCACGCTATGGCCGTGAGCAATTATCGTGGCCGCGGCGGCTTCAAGACCTGGCCCGATGCATGGCTTGAAGCCTACGTTCAGCATGCCTTCGTGCCACAGGGCGATCAGGTTCGCCTGGCCTGCTCACCGGCCTGGGAAAGCGCCATTTTCGCCAATACAGAACACAACCCCTGGCCCGGTATTAGCGAGGTGAAGTGTCCAGTTATTGCACTGGCCGCAGAACACTCATCAACCTTTTCTCCAGCAGCGCGCAAACGCCTCCGCACCCTGCTGCCTTCAGCTGACGTGCGCGCCCACTCCGGAACGACCCATTTCCTGCCGATGGAGCGACCGGATGCAGTTTGCGATGCCGTTTTGCAGGGTTTATCGACCCAATAGCATCCGGTTTAACTGTTTTTGTTCAACCAGGTGGGAGTTTTTGTCGATGCATACTAAAGTTCGTATCTTATCATCGCGTCTCTACCCTGCATTTGATCGAGGTCAGCATGCAGCATTCGCTCTGCTGATTGCGAAAAAGGGATTCTTCAGCTGCGGCAAGGTCTTTTTGTTGAAAAGATGATGCCGTGTTCGAATAACATAGTTCATCACGCAGCCTTAAACTTAGCCCCGACGACTAAACATGGGGATTACATAAAGCAATGAGTGTTCGTGTCGCTTAACAAGCGTCCCAAAACACGAGTTTACCAGGCAATTAAATATAAACTCTTGCTCTTAACGAGGAAACATTGCTTGAGACTGGCTATTTTTCTCCTTACTCTCTCGCCGACTATAGCCGCGGCAAGCTCTGGGGTCCTGAGCATCTCCTGGGACAACGACCTGCTGACGGGAACCGACAAAGGCTATACCAATGGCGGCCGCCTATCGTACCTGAGCCCTTCCGCCGAAAGAGATGATGATTGCATGCTGTGCCTCGCAAAAAACGCCCGAAACTCATTGGAATGGCTGCCGGTCATCGGTCAACCCGGCAATTCGCATACAGTGACCATCAGCCTGACTCAGTTGATGGTCACCCCGGAAGATATTGAGGCGACAGAGCCGGTTTTCGACGACCTCCCTTATGTCGGTTATCTGTCCGGATCTGCAACACTCTGGAGCATGGGCACCGGCTCTTTGACCGGATTTGGCGTTGAGCTGGGAGTCGTTGGCCCAGATTCCGGCGCTGAGGCCACTCAAAAATGGGTTCATAAACTGACCGGCAGCACCGACCCGAAAGGCTGGGACAACCAGCTCGGCTCTGATGTAACGGCTGGAGTTCACGCCTTCCATGCCAGAAGGTTATTCCGCCGTGAAATGAAAAGCGGTATATCCCAGGATGCCGCCTGGGTGGCCAGCAGCCGGCTGTCGAATTTTATCACCAGCGTAGACCTGGGTCTGTCATGGCGTATCGGCACCAACTTGCCCGCCAACCTTATTCCCGATTATGCAGGTGCCTCCTCAACCATCGGGTTGCCGGGGTCGCTAAAGTCCACTGGCTCCGGATGGGCCGCCTTTATTGGCGCGGGTATCGAGGCCATACCCTACACTTACCTGGAAGAGCAATCGGGCCGCTATAGCTACGATCAGCGCCCTCTGGTCGGCCTGGCAGGGGTTGGTGTAGGCTGGCATGCGCCCAGCTTTCAGTTCTCGATTACCCTGAGAGCAACCACCAGCCAGAACGAAACCAACAAGGCTGCATTGTCTTTTGGGACGATTTCAGCGGGATGGCGCTATTGAGATCAAAGCGCCTGATAAAACACGGTCTCATAGGAAACACCGAATCATTCATGGATAGCCAGGAGACCCACGAAACATGAAAATGGCCTGGGACCGCAGCCTTGCTGTCTCAGCCATCAATAATCACGCCTACAGAGTTTTCTCCAGTGACATGAACTCCCATCAGACACAAAAAGGCCCCGCAGATATTAATCTGCGGGGCCTTTTTGTGGGCGACTCCCGGCGAACCGGAAGTGACAACTGTTATCTAACTAAACCTCGATCAGGACTGTGCTTAGAACTGGTTCATGGTGTTGTCTTTACCACCGGCCTTCAGAGCCGCTTCACCAGCGAAGAACTCTTTGTGGTCATCACCGATGTTGGAACCGGCCATGTCCTGGTGCTTCACAGTCGCGATGCCCTGACGGATTTCCTTGCGCTGAACACCTTCAACGTAGGCCAGCATGCCTTCGTCACCGAAGTAGCCCTTGGCCAGGTTGTCGGTAGACAGAGCCGCAGTGTGGTACGTCGGCAGAGTGATCAGGTGGTGGAACACACCCGCTTCACGGGACGCATCACGCTGGAAGTTACGGCACCACTCGTCAGCCAGCTGGCCCAGCTCAGTGTTGTCGTACTCGGCGCTCATCAGCTTGGCGCGGTCGTAAGCAGACACATCCTTGCCTTCTTCCTTCATGGCATCGAATACCTGCTGACGGAAGTTCAGGGTCCAGTTGAAGGACGGGCTGTTGTTGTAAACCAGCTTGGCATCGGGCACCACTTCCTTGATGCGGTTAACCATGGCAGCGATCTGACCAACGTGCGGCTTCTCGGTCTCGATCCACAGCATGTCTGCGCCGTTCTGCAGGCTGGTGATACAGTCCAGAACAACACGGTCTTCGCCAGAGCCCGGCTTGAAGCAGAACAGGCCAGAGGCCAGACGCTTCGGCTTCAGCAGCTTGCCGTTGGACTTGATCACAACGTCGCCGTTCTCGATCTGGGACGCGTCTTCGATGTACTCGCCGTCCAGGAAGCTGTTGTACTGGTCGCCCAGGTCACCCGGCTCGTTGGTTACAGCGATCTGCTTGGTCAGGCCAGCACCCAGGGAGTCAGTGCGGGCGACGATAACACCGTCGTCCACACCCAGCTCCAGGAACGCCAGACGAACCGCGTTGATCTTGGACAGGAAGTCAGCGTGCGGAACGGTTACTTTACCGTCCTGGTGGCCACACTGCTTCTCGTCAGATACCTGGTTCTCGATCTGGATACAGCAAGCACCGGCTTCGATCATCTGCTTGGCCAGCAGGTAAGTCGCTTCAGCGTTACCGAAACCAGCGTCGATGTCGGCAATGATCGGCACAACGTGAGTTTCGTGGTTGTCGATCTGCTTGATCAGTTCAGCCGCCTTGGCGCTGTCACCAGCGTTTTCAGCTTCTTCCAGGGCGCGGAACAGGTGGTTCAGTTCCCATGCATCAGCCTGGCGCAGGAAGGTGTACAGCTCTTCGATCAGGCCAGATACAGCAGTCTTCTCGTGCATGGACTGGTCAGGCAGCGGGCCGAACTCAGAGCGCAGGGCAGCAACCATCCAGCCAGACAGGTACAGGTAACGACGCTTGGTGGTACCGAAGTGCTTCTTGATGGAGATCAGCTTCTGCTGGCCGATGAAACCGTGCCAGCAACCCAGAGACTGGGTGTACTGGGAAGAATCGGCATCGTACGCAGCCATGTCTTCACGCATGATCTTGGCGGTGTACTTGGCGATGTCCAGACCAGTCTTGAATTTGTTCTGGGCGCGCATGCGGGCAGCGTGCTTCGGGTTGATGGCATTCCAGGTCGGGTTCTGCTTCAGGATGGAAGCGATTTGGTCGACGTCTTGTGCGTAGGGCATGATCTCTATCCTTTCTACGTTTGTGTTCAAAAGGTGCGGAAACGCTGCTGCCAGGCAGCATCCGAAGCCAACTGCCTGCTCAAAAACCGGGCAGGAGCTGACGTTGGGCGTAACTTTAGTGCTTTCCGATTTATAATTGAAATTTATATGGTGTATTTTCGGCATTTTTCTGGTGAATACCAGATCACCCCATGATTGCTTTGAGTTGAGCGGGATCATGGTTGTCATGATCGGACATGCTAGTATTCAAGGCATCCATGACATTTGTCATACGCTGGCACCGACCCGGGACAACAGGATTCCTCTGTGTTTTACCTGAAATCTTTTGGCCACTCCCTGCTCCACGCACTCAAGAACCTGCTACCCATCGTGGTAGTGGTTGTCTTCTTTCAACTGGTCATTCTGCAGCAGGTTCCCGATAACCTGGGCAGCATGACCATTGGCCTGCTGATTGTTGCGATCGGTGTCGCGCTGTTTCTCCAGGGCCTTGAACTCAGCATCTTTCCCGTCGGCAAAAGCCTGTCCAACCAGTTCGCAAAGCGCGGCTCCGTGGCCATACTGTTGAGCTTCGGCTTTGCCATGGGCTTCTCCGCCGTGATTGCCGAGCCAGCCCTGATCGCCGTCGCGGAGCAGGCCCAGAGCATCAGTGAGGGCCGGATTGATGCTTTTACCCTGAGGATGCTGGTGGCCCTGTCTGTAGGGCTGGTTGTAGCTCTCGGTATCTTCCGGACTATTTTCGGATACCCCCTGCACTGGTTCATGATCATCGGCTACATCACTGTGGTGATCGTTACCTGGTTTGCGCCTGAAGAGATTGTCGGCCTCGCCTACGACTCCGGCGGTGTAACCACGAACGTGGTAACCGTGCCGCTCATCGCCGCCCTGGGCATCGGCCTGGCTGCTTCCATCCGGGGCCGCAATCCTCTGACGGATGGCTTCGGGCTGGTTGCCCTGGCGGTGATGGTTCCGATGATTACCGTCCAGATCTATGGCATGGTGGTATACACCGGTAACACGGACAGCGGCGAGCTGATTCTCGCCAGTGACAGCGACACCAAAGCCCCTTCAGGCGCTGTCGCCATGCTGATGGATCTCGCGGAAATGGTCCGGGATGTCCTTCCGATTATCCTGACCGTGGTTATCTTTCAGTACCTTGTACTTCGCAGGAAACTGAGCAACCCACGCAAAGTCATCTTTGGTTTTGTATTGGTCATCCTCGGTTTGTATGCCTTTGTTGTTGGCCTGAAAATGGGACTTTTCCCGATCGGGACCAGCATGGCTGAGCAACTCACAGCAAGAGACAATTTCACCTACATTTACCTGTTTGCCTTGCTGATCGGCTTTGCCACAACCATGGCGGAACCCGCCCTTATCGCTATCGGAAAACAAGCTGAAGAAGCCGCCGGGGGTGCGCTCAACGGGAATATTATCCGCATCCTCGTAGCTGTCGGGGTCGCCATCGGGATTACCATCGGTGTCCACCGCATTATTACCGGCGACTCCATTCACTACTACATCATGGCTGGCTATATTCTGGTGATCCTGCTCACCGTACTGGCACCCAAGTACATTGTCGCCCTGGCCTACGATCTTGGCGGGGTAACCACCTCGGAAGTAACGGTTCCGCTGGTAACGGCCCTGGGTATTGGACTTGCTTCCAGCATCGAGGGCAGGAATGTGTTGATTGATGGTTTCGGGCTGATTGCTTTTGCGTCCATTTTCCCCATCGTTACAGTGATGGCATACGCCATCGTTTCTCAATATCTTTCAGATCACAGGAAGGCAACCCAATGAAATTTTCGGCACTGGTGGCAATCGTTCCGGAAGATCTTGAACAGGAATGTATTGATGAAGCCCGCGAACTGGGCGCCGGCGGCATCACCGTGATGTCCGGCCGGGGAATCAGCAACACCGCAAAGAAAACCTTTTTCGGGCTCACTTATGACGGCAGCCAGAGCGTGTTGCTGATGGTTCTGGAAAAGGGCCTGTCGCTGGAGATACTCAAAACCCTGCAAAAGGTGGTCATGCCCGACCCCAAAGACTCCCAGGGTCTGATCTTCACCGTGCCTCTGGAACATCTCGGGGGCATCGATATGGCCCAGGTCGAAAAGTTCGAACAACACCTGAAAGATTCACTCTGATCGGAGCGCTGCAATGAAACTGGTCAAAGATGTAATGGTTACCGAGATCATCAAGACTTCGCCCTTCTCGACACTACGCGAGGCGCTGTCACTGATGAAACGCCACAATGTAAAGTCGCTGGTGGTGGAACGCCAGAACGAGCATGACGCCTGGGGGCTGATCACTTACACCAACGTGCTTAAGGCCGTCATTGCCGAAGACGGTGATATTGACCTGCTGAATGTTTACGACGTGTGCGCAAAGCCGGTGATCAGCGTCGGCGAGAGCCTCTCGCTCCGACACGCCGCCAGCCTTATGACAGAGCATCGGGTAAAGCGCCTTCTGGTCCTCGCTGATAACGAACTGAAAGGTTTTGTCGTGATGGACGACATCATGCAGGCACTGCTGGACACCATCGATTGATCGCCACATCACAAGGACTTCAGTTCCTCGCGAGCACCAGCAACTGGTCACCCTCACCGAGGTCCAGATAGTGGTTCCGGGGCGGATTCATCAACAGGTGACGACCACGTTCATCGGCAGCCTTGCGATAGAGGCCGAGCGCAATCTCACCTTTGTCCGCAACGATTTTCTCAAGTAGCTGGAAATCCGTGCTGGCCGGTAGGGGATAATCGTGAGGATCGCGAAACTGAATCTCCGCGCCCCCCACGGTGAACAGTTCATCCAGCACCACCCGAAGCTCGCGACGCAAGGCCACCTGAGCCAGAACATGGCTCAGAATCATTGGGCTGATCAACATCTCACTCTGGTGGCCATAGAGCAGCTGGCGGTTGTTGGGATCACTCAACTCCATAATCACCTGCGGGCGCTGGGGTGTCTCGGCCAGAATCTCTTCCAGCTGCAGGTAACCAACCATGGCCCGGGCATCGGCCTCTTCCCCGGAGCCAAGGCGGTCACTGCTCAGCAGAATGACTGTATCGTAGCTAGCCGGATTCAGCTTTCGCAGCTCGTCTTCCACCATGTAGTCAGCTTCCAGCAACTGACCGTTGATGACTTCAAGATCAACGCCGTAGCGGGCAATCTCTCGCTGGCGCTCCTTTAACGGGGTGGCCGACACCATATCCAGCATGAATTTACGCCCTTTATAGCTGCTAAACTCAGCCGCCAGACTGGGTACCCGGCGGTTCCAGCCCAATATCAGCACCCGATGAGTCCCCGAACCGCCAGTCGCGTGGTGCTGCGCCGCGCCCCTTTCAATCACAGGCAGCGGTTCAGCTTTCGGGCTTGCCCCTGTATGTTCGTAATCACTGGCCAACAACACCACACGATCTTCACGGCAAATCACCGTGTCTGACGGTGCCAGCAGGTTGACCTTCCAGCCGCTACCGGCGGGCTGCAACAAACCAAGAACAATGGCATTCGGGCGCTGGGCCGCCAGTTCGCCCAGGCTCAAGCCTTCCGCGGTTTCACCGCCCCGGACAAAAATTTCACTGCCTTCTCCGGCGGTCAGCAGTTCGTTATAGACCTCAGAAAGATGGGGATGCAGTACGTTCTGCACCATCAGCCTGCTGATGGTGACATCGCCAGCCACCACCTCCACCGCTCCCGGATAGGCACGTTCAATCACCGACAGTTTGCGCATGTCCTGAATCTCAGCCACGACAAACGGAAGCGGAGCGTTCAGATGGCGAGCCTGGGCAGCAATGGACAGCAAAGCCTTGACGGTTTCTACGTCTGACGTCACCAGGCTTCCGGCATCGTGAACCTGACTCGGCACAATCACCGCAGCGGCATCCAGGCAGGCTACCCGGTGCAAGGCGTCGGGCTGGATAGCCGAGCCACTGCGAAGAATCACCTCCCGGGCCCGGCGCCCAACTCCGGGTTCATTCCCCAGCTCGTGAGCCTGCTCTGCACTGGCTTCTTCGGCCAGAACTACCAACCGTAACTTCTGGGTGTCGTGCTTCTCCAGAAAACGCTGCATTCGACCGGTAGAGCCGAACAACTCCGCCACCAATGGCGGTGTTTGTGCCGTCCAGCCAAGCACCACAAAATGGTTCTTCAGGGTGACCGGTGTCAGGCCTCGCTCCAGCTCTGCCATCTTGGCAATCAACCAGCGGGTGAGAATGGCCACCAGGGTGCCCATGAACACCACATAACCAAGAACGGTCAGCAAGGTTGAAACAACCCGTTGCCAGGTGCCCACATCGTCGCCCAGATAACCCGGGTCGGTCAGCCGCAGAAAAGCCCACCAGACCGCCGCGCCAGGATCATCAAAGTCGCCTCCCTGGGGCACCACCAGCATTCCGCCAATCAGCGAAATCAGCCCGATAAAGAAGCCAACAACCAGTAACTGAAACCCAGCCCCTTTGACGAGCTGGCGCTCTACGATGAACTTCAGGCGATCAACAACCCGGAATGGCAACATGGTGGTCCTTTTTTGCGAATCGTCAGTGTTGAACATAGGATAGAACAAAGCCTTTCAGGAAGGTGACCTCAATCCATGACGAAAACCTCAACCCGACGCCCTGCTTCGCGCTGGATGATCCTGGCCCTGGCATCCACCCTGGCCAGCACCGCAAGCGCCAGCAATGGCCATATCCCGCAACCCTGGCGCTCCGATGCGGTGGTTCTGGGCCGGGATGAGGCATACAACACCGAACGTTTTCTCCACGAACTGACGTTTGATCACCGTCAAACCTTGCCAGGCGCAACCGATAATGGCATCCGAGGTACCGGGGGCAGCGTCAGCAGTCGCCGGCTGTATTTCGACTTCCGCTACCGCCAGGACTTTGGTTTTCGCGATGATCAAAACGGTTTTCTGCTCGACATTCAACGGGCAGAAGATCTGGACGGCCCCTATCAGCGGCAGTTGGTGGGCTTTCGGCAGAATCTTGGCGAGCGCTCCGAGGTGTGGCTGCAGGGGGATGTGTATTCCGACAAGGCAGAATCCGATATTTATCTCAGCGTTCGCCATCACCTCAGCAGCCAGAGTTGGCTGCACGCCAGCCTGATACTGCCGGATTACTACTTTAACGAAAAAACCGATACCGACGACCGCTTCGACAAAAAGCCCCGGTCCTATTTCCTGCAATGGCACCAGAAAGGGGCCTCTGACGTGGAGGGGACGACGGTTTCGCTTAATCTCTCCCCCGAATCCCGCTTCATCAGCCAGCGGCAGGAGCTGACCGTGGGCAACGAAACCCAGCGCGGGGCCATCAGCCATCGCCAGCAGGCCGGAGACTGGCTGATCGGGTTACACCTGGAAGGTGAGCGAACACGGCGGGATTACGCGCTTCAGCGGAGCGATGAAAACAGGGCCACCGGATTCGAGCGGGATCACCTGAAGGCCCGAGGCTCCGCTACTCTGACGCCTCACCGGCTTACCCCCACCATTGGCGTGGCCTGGCTGCAACTGGATGAAACCGGATATTTCGGGCGAGAGCTGAACGATGAGGGGCGCATTCGGCGCCGGGAACCCACGGTTTTCGCCGAGATCACCTTGAGCGCCACCCAGCACACCAGCATCAACCCGGGCATCTACCTGAGTGCGCCCGAGATCCGGCAAACGTTTGAACAGGCGGAGGAACAACGCCGGCATACCGGCTTTACCGGCAAGCTGGCCGTGCCTATTGAAACCCGACTGAGCGCCAGCAACCAGGCCGTATTAACCCTGAACCCCACCTTCTATCTGCACAAATTCGGGTTTGGCGGCGGCAACCTGCAGCTGCACTGGCCGCTGTAAGCAGATCAAACCATCTGTGGGGCGCTGCGGCGGGAACTGAGGGTTTCCAGGGCGGCAGCCAGCGATGGATAAAAGCTGCTGACGCCGGGTTCCGGTGCTAGCCCTGCCCGAGCTAAGGCCCGAAGGGGCTGAAACTGAAGGTCAGCGATCATGATTTCGGTACCGTTTTTCCGGCACTGGTCAATCAGTTTGTTCAACGCCGCCAGGCCGCCGGCATCCAGCACGGTCACGCCGTCCATATACAGGACGAAGCCCCGGGTCTCCCGGGAGAGATCTGCCAGCTCACCGAATACGCGGTCTGCGGCGGCAAAGAACAGTGGGCCATTGATCTTGAACACCCGCCAGCCTTTCGGCAGCCCGGCCTGCACTACCCGTTTGTTATCGCTGATGTCTGTCACCTTGGTCATCTGAGCCATTTCACGCATGAACAGCACCGCCGCCAACAAGACACCGGTGGTAATGGCAATGACCATATCCAGCGCCACGGTCAGGCCAAAACAGGTAAAAAACACCAGCACATCGCTGCGCGGGGCGGTTTTCAGCAGATGCACGGCCTTGGGGGCCTCGCTCATGTTCCAGGCCACCATGATCAGCAGCGCAGCCATGGCTGGCATGGGCAGGTATGCCAGAATACCGGCCAGCGACACCAGCGCCAGCAACACCACCAGGGCATGCACCATAGCAGCCACCGGTGACTGGGCCCCGGCCCGATAGTTGGCAGCTGAGCGGGCAATGGCGGCGGTGGCGGTAATACCGCCGAAAAACGGCACCACAATGTTGCCGATGCCCTGCCCCATCAGTTCGCTGTTGGCGCTGTGGCGTTTGCCGGTCATGCCATCCAGCACCACGGCACACAGCAAAGACTCGATAGCTCCGAGCATGGCAATAGCAAAGGCCGCCGGCAGCAGCTCGCGGACCATATTCCAGGACAGGCCCACCGGCTCGCCCTGGGCATTCAGTTGCTGCCAGGGCCAGGCAAATTCGGGAAGAAACGGTGGAATGCCGGCACCGGTACTGCCATCGGGCAACAGGTAACTGAACCGGGAACCGATGGTCTCTATGGCCGCTCCATTGGCATTGAACCAGATCGCCAGCAGGCTGCCGATAATCACCGCAGGCAGGTGCGGCGGCACCGGCGTTTTCAGCCTGGGCCACAGCAACATAACCGCCAGGGTAGTGGCGGCTATCAGTGTGCTCATGGAATCCAGGGCCGGTAACTGCTGGGCCAGCACCGCCAGCTTGTCCCAGTAATGCTCCGGCATGGTCTCTACCGACAGGCCAAAAAAGTCTTTCACCTGCAGGGTGGCGATCACCACCGCAATACCGCCGGTGAACCCCAGGGTGACGGATTCCGGGATATACTCGATAAAGCGGCCCAGGCGCATCACCGCCATAATCACCAGCAACACCCCGGACATCAGGGTGGCCAGCAGCAGGCCACCCAGGCCGTAGCTCTGGGCAATGGGGTACAGAATCACCACGAACGCCGCCGTGGGGCCGGAGATGCTGTAACGGCTGCCGCCGAACAGGGCAATCACAAAACCGGCAATGAAGGCGGTATAAAGGCCATACTGGGGGGCAACGCCACTGGCAATGGCCAGCGCCATGGCCAGGGGGATAGCAATAATGCCGACGGTGACGCCGGCCATCAGGTCTTTCAGGAAGCGGCCGCCGGTATAACGCTCATCCACACAGGCTTCACGGAAGGCGTGGGCAATCCTCAGAGAAAACAGATGAGCGCGGTGCGACATGAGGCACTTCCCGGTTGCGGCTATAGCTCAGTCATTATATGCTCACGCCGATTACATTCAATGTTAACCTGATTAACATGCCATGAGCACTACCACTTATGACTAAGGAAAACCGAACAGCCCGATTGACGCTACTGATCGATCCGGAGAAGAAAGCGGTCTTTGAGGAACTGTGCAAAGCAGAGGATGTCACTCCGTCACAGAAAGTCCGCCAGTTTATCCGCGAATACGTCGAGCAGAGACTGGGCGAAGACTGGCGCGAACGGCGCACCGACAAACCTGACTGAGCATCGCCGATGGCCTCACCTGAACGCTTTCGCCTCCCTGTTCTGGCGCTCAGCCTGGCGCTAACGACCGGTTGTGCCCAGCTACCCAAACCGTCCGGCACAGAGTCCGCGCAACCACAAACCCTGTATGACAGCGTACTGGTCAACAGCCATTCAAGCCAGCCAGTCACCATCGACAACCTGGCACGAGCACTGACCAGCACCGATGTGGTGGTGATTGGCGAGTATCATGGCCACCAGGCCTCGCACCTCCTGCAGGCCCAATTGCAACAACGGCTTTACCAACAGCGTCCGCGCCAGGTGTTGACCCTGGAGCAGTTCAACCTGGATTATCAGCCGGCGCTGGACAGTTATCTGGCGGGCATCACCGGCGAAACCGAAATGATCGAAGACGCCAATGCCTGGGACAACTACCGGGCTTCTTACCGGCCGCTGGTGGAATTTGCCCGGCGCCATGATCTTCCCGTTGTTGCCGCCAATGCCCCTGCCGATGTGGTTCGCTGCGTGGGCCGCACCGGCCCGGACTACCTCGAGCGCTTGCCCACCGACCAGCGGCAAACGCTGCCTGAGCAGCCCTTCCGGGACACGCCGGCCTACCGGGAAAAGTTTGTCGAGGCCATCAGCGGCAGCCACGGCCAGGGCGATCCCTCCATGGCCGAGCGCATGGATAACACCTACAACGCCCAACTACTGCGCGACAACACCATGGCCATGCGCATCCTGCAAGCCCATCAACAACACCCGGACCACCAGGTAGTGCACCTGACAGGCACCTTCCACAGTGAGCAGGGGCTGGGCACCGTGGCGTTGCTCAAACAACAGGCGCCGGAGCTTTCTGTGGTGGTGATCAGTCCAGTGTTCTGGCCAAACGAGGAACGACAAGCACCGTTTGCCGACAACCTCGACAAGGGCGATTACCTGTATCTGATCCAACCCTTGCCGCCGGAATTCCGGGACACGGATCGGCGGCAGAACGCCATGCGGGAACGTTTTAGCAGTGGACCAGCGGTCCAGTGCATCACAGAATAGGCACGTTGATTCACACAAGGGACTGAACCATGAAAGTTGTTGTTGCCATTATCCTGGGCATAAGCCTGATTCTCTCTGCGTTGTTATTGAAAGAAGGGCTCACCGGCCTGAAAACGTCGGATCGATACGTCACCGTCAAAGGCGTTGCCGAGCGGGAGGTGCAGGCCGATCTGGCACTCTGGCCGATCCGATTTGTCGCCACGGGCAACACCCTGGAACAAGCGCAGGAAAAAGCACGCAGTAGCCGCGAAGCCATCTATGCGTTTCTGGAGTTACAGGCGATCGACAAGAACGCCGTTGAGCTGCAACGGCTGGATGTCACCGACACTCGCGCCAACCCCTATCAGGGCGAGGGCGAACAGAAGTTCATCATCAACCAGACCTTAATGGTACGCAGCACCCAGATCGACCGCATTCGCCAGGCGGCCCAGAACGTCAGTGAACTGGTGGATTCCGGCGTACTGCTGACCACCGACTACGGCCCCGGCGGCCCCACTTACCTGTTCAGTGGCCTGAACGATATCAAGCCAGCGATGATTGCCGAAGCCACCGCAGCCGCGCGGGAAGCTGCCCAGCAGTTCGCCCGGGATGCCAACGCCAGTGTTGGCGGTTTGCGCCGGGCCAATCAGGGGGTGTTCCAGATTCTGGCCCGGGACCAGGCACCAGGGATTTCTGAGCAACAGCAGCCCGTGAAAACGGTACGCGTTGTATCGACCGTCGACTATTACCTCGAGTAACGTCCGCCTACTGGGTTTGAACCATCTCGTCCGTCACCTGATAATCACCGGCCAGCCAGCGCAGAATCTCGTTGGCGGCCGGGTGATCAAAGGCATCGTAGGTGTGGATCAGTGCCTGCTTCTTTTCGTCACTGACCCGCTCCAGCCCGGCATCCTGCAGCACCAGCAGATCGGTTTGTAGCTGATTGGCAAGGTCTACCCCCAACAGTTCCCGGGCGGCATGATGAAACGCCTGGCCATACTGATAGTTCGGCCCCTGCCGGTAAGATTCCGCCAGAGTGAGCGCGGGTATCGCCGTCAACGCCGGCTGTAGTGCCGGATTGATGGCGTGGCCGGCCAGATGAGCAGCATTGTTCGCGGGGCGGCCGGTAAAGGCCCGCAGGTGCAGATGCCGGGACATCCGGTCACCATCATTCACCGGGTAGTTATCCCACAGCACCGGTTTGCGGCCCAGGCGGTCCCCAACACGCTTCAGGTGCCCTGGCGAGATTTCCCGGGAACAGACTTCCTCTCCGGTCCAGAACACCCTGACCTCTTTCGGCAACTCGGCGCCCAGGGTTTCCAGATAGTCCGCCGGGCGTTCGCCGAACACGCGGTCCAGCACCGGGTCGTCGGAATAGTAGGTAGGGCACATGCTGATGGTGGTGGCCTTGGAGTTATCCCGAATCCAGCGGACAATCTCCGCCTGGGTGCGGGCCAACTCCGGCACTTCAGAGCGCATGTCATCAAACAGGATGGCCAGCTCCTGAATACCCGCCTTGTCGAGCATCCGGAGCTTGGCCGCCAGTGCCTCCCGGGCGGCATCGTCAAACCGGTTGAAAATCTCGAACGGGCTCAGGCCTACCCCGAAACGTACGCCTTCGCGCCGGCACAACCGGGCAAAGGATTCCAGCTCGGCGGCCTGGTCTGCCGGATGGGGTTCCTGCCAGCGACGGCGCAGGTAGGGGTCCGCCTTCGGGGCATACAGGTAAAAGCTGTAGCCATGGGCGGCCAGCGAGGTCATCAGGCGCCCCCGCTCTGCCCAACTCCACATTGGGCCATAGAAACCTTCGATAACACCCAGCTCAACTGTCATGACCTGCTCGCTCCCTGATTACTGCGTTCTCTCTTCGTATCCTCAAGTGTACTCCGGATCGGGCGAATCACCATGAACGAAACGTCAGTGGCCGGCAAGGCAATCGTATACTCCGGCGATAGGCGACTGACGGCGGGCAGGATAGACTGTCCGCTCGCTCACAACGGAACCCGGCTGATCATGCCAGATGCCCAAAATCGCCTGACCGCCCTGGACGCACTACGTGGACTTGCGGCTCTGGGCGTTGTCCTGTTCCATTACCTGCCCTATTACGACCGGCTGTATGACCACTCTTTCAGCAGTCCCGGCTTCCTGGATTTCGGGCGCTACGGTGTGCACCTGTTTTTCATGCTCAGCGGCTTTGTCATTTTCATGACTCTGGAGCGTACGCGCACTTCCGGTCAGTTCGCCCTGGCCCGTGCCTTTCGACTTCTACCCGCCTTGTGGGCAGGCATTGCTCTCACCTATCTGATGGTCCACTGGCTCGGGCCGGAGGATCGTATGGTTAGCATCGATGCGGCACTGATGAACCTGACGCTGTTGCATGAGTACCTGGGCTACCCCCACGTTGACGGTGCCTACTGGAGCCTGGTGATTGAAGCGACCTTCTACGTGTGGATTGCGTTGCTGTTCTATGGCCTGGGCGATTGGCGCAGGATTCGGACGGTACTCTGGGCCTGGGTGCTGGTCAGTTATGCCGGTGTCATCTGGTGGAAGGCCATTCCGGACGCCCTGGATTTTCTGCTGAAAGATTTGCTCTTTGTTCGCTACGCGCCACTGTTTATCAGCGGCATGCTGATCTACCGGGCCTATCGCGACCGCCGCTTGCCCGCCCTCGATATCTCCCTGCTGGCCCTCAGCATCGGCCATTGCCTGGTCGCCTACAAAGCACCATTCAGTATCTTCGTGCTGGCCTGCTACGGCATTTTCGCACTGGCGGTCGCCGGCTACCTGAATGTGCTGTCACGCCCCAGCCTGCTCTGGCTGGGAAGCATTTCCTACACGCTGTACCTGGTTCATCAGAACATTGGCTATGGGTTGATCGACCTCACTTATCAGGCAGGCCTTCCGGGACAACTGGGGGTGATGTTGGCGCTGGCGGTGGCGATTGCCCTGGCCGCTGTCCTGCACTACGGCATCGAGAAGCCCGCCCTGGCTTATTACCGACAATGGCGCGCCAACCGCGCGACACCGGCTACCCTGCCAGTCAGTGCGACGGAGCGCCCTCAAGAATGATTTCGACGCGGCGATCAGCCGGGCCCGATCAGGAAAACCGCTGACAGAACTCCCAAAGCAAGTGCCGGCATGGACCAGACATGGAACGCCAACCACAAGCCCTGCACCCGAGCCAGCCGCAAGGCGATCAGGTTGGCCAGCGACCCGATAGCCAGGCCGAACCCGCCCACGGACACACCCCAGGCTAACGCTCGCCAATCATCGGTGAACGGCGCGAGAAAAATCGCCGCAGGAACGTTCGACATCACTTGGGACATCAGGACAGAGGCAGTCAGCACCCCTCCGGGCAAGGCCAGCAACCACTCCACCAGAGCCTCAGCCGCTGGCAAGGTGGCCAACAACCCGAGGTTCACAAACATCAGCAGGAACACCAACAGCAGCAACCAGTCGACACCCCGCAGGACCGACCGGAATACCAGCCCATACAACACCAGTATCACCAGCGCGGCGGCGATTACGCCACCCGCCTCAGCCGCCAGAATAAACACCGGGTACAAGAGGCCAGACACCAACAACAGCCTTGGTTTAGCCAGCCTGGCCACCAGGCTGACGCGGACAGGCCTCGAAGGAAACGCCAGGGCTGTCGCCAATCCCAGCGCCAACGATAACCAAAGCACCAGCGGCAGCATCGCGCTGACAAATTCGATGAACCCCAACTCCCGGGTTTGCCAGATAAACAGGTTCTGGGGGTTACCTATGGGGGTCAGTGCCGAGCCCACATTCACCGCCAGGGCCTGGAAGATCACCAGCCGGCCCAGAGGAATGTCGACAACCGACGCCAGTGCCACGGTCAGCGGCACCACAATGAACAGGGTCACGTCGTTGGTGACCACCGCCGACAACGCCATGGAAAAGCCCACCAACGTCAGAGCCAGGGCACGTTCGGTGCAGAATCGCGCTACCAGCCAGACCCCCGCAAGCGCCAGGGCTCCGCTGTCCTCCAGCCCTCGACTCAGTACCAGGAACCCGGTCAACGCTGCCAGAGTTTGCCAATGCACCAGTTCAACCAGCTCATTCAGCTCTGGCGAGGTGAACCACAACAAGGGCAAAAGCGACAGCACCAACGCCAATAACAGGTAATCTTCCGTCAGCCGGGTCAGCAAAAAACGAAAAGGTTTTGAAGGATTCATCAAGCTCCTGATCCCGATCAAAAGACCGCCAACATGGAAGGTGGAAAATATCGTCTAGACTTACAGAAAATTGTTGAACCACTTCATTTTGAAGGGAGTTTACCTGTATGGAAATCAAAACCTTCGCAGATCTGATCGACTGGACCCGGCAGCTGCACGCCCACCTTGCCCGCTGCCTGCACGAATCGGCGGCCCTGAACCAGGATGAGCGAGCCAGCGCCCTGTTGGATTACATCAGCCGCCACGAAGACCTGCTGGCAAAAGCCGTAGCAGAGTATGAAAAACAGGCGGACTCGAAAGCCATGAACACCCGCCTCTACGACTATGGCGTGCACAAACCTATCGAGAATGAACGCACCTGCGACACCCACTACAACGATCTGGATTTTGCCGGCATTGCCCGTGAGATTTTCGATTTCCACGACCAGGTAATGAACCTGTATGACAACCTGATCGGCAAAGCCGAGATTCCCGAGGCCAAAACCCTGCTGGAAGACCTGAAATCCCTCGAGGAACACGAGGCCATGCGCATGGCCAGCCAGATCGGCCGCATGCAGGATGTGTGAACTTCTCACCTCCCAACGACCTTAGACCTATGTCGTACATAGGTTATTTTTTGCTGTAGAACGGCCGCGGTAGTTGCTAATCTGAACTAGACTGTCCGGACGGTGGTTTCCTACAGGGAACCGGGTCCATCGAAAACGACAAATACAATAAAACCAGAGGATAGAAGAGCAATGAAGATCCGTTCTGTTCTTTCCGCGGCTGTGCTGGCTGTGGCAACTACCTTTGCCGCCACTCAGGCGCTCGCCCAAGACACCTTCACCCTCAAACTTGCAGAAACCTGGGGACCTAACTTTCCGATATTTGGAGATGCCACCAAAAGCATGGCCCAGATGGCGGAAAAAATGTCCAACGGCCGGCTGAAAATCCGGATCGATTCTGCCAACAAGCACAAAGCCCCGCTCGGCGTTTTTGACATGGTCAAAGCCGGTCAGTACGACATGGGTCACTCTGCCTCCTATTACTGGAAAGGCAAGGTACCCAACACACTATTCTTCACCAGCATGCCCTTTGGCATGACAGCCCTTGAGCAATACGCCTGGTTCTATTATGGCGATGGCATGGACCTGATGCAGGAGGTGTACGAACCTCACAACATGCTGTCCTTCCCCGGCGGCAACACAGGCAACCAGATGGGCGGCTGGTTCCGCAAGGAAATCAAATCACTGGACGACCTGAAAGGTCTGAAAATGCGTATTCCAGGCTTTGCCGGAGAGGTGTTTGCGGAAGTAGGCGTTAACCCCACCAATATCGCTCCCGGCGAACTCTATACAGCCCTTGAGCGCAACACCATCGACGCCCTGGAGTGGGTAGGTCCAGCACTCGATCTCCGTCTGGGCTTCCACCAGATCGCGGACTATTACTACACTGGCTGGCATGAGCCTGCCACCGAACTGCAGTTCCTGATCAACAAGCGTGTCTGGGAGCGGCTGCCAGCAGACCTGCAGGAAATCCTGCGCGTTGCCATGCGTACCGCGGCCTACGATATGCTGATTCATTCTCAGCATGAAAACGCCAAGGCGTGGGCTAACATCAAGCAGGACTATCCCAACGTACAGATCAAGAATTTCCCAGACGATGTTTTCCAGGCCATGTATGACGCCAATCAGAAATTGCTCAAGGAAGCCGCCGGCAACAATGAGCAGGCTGCGCGTATCGTAAAGTCTCTTGAGGACTACCAACGGGATTCCCGAGCGTACACTCGCATTTCTGATAACGCCTATCTCAATACCATGGCTGAAATCGAGTAAAATTGAGGCCTTCAAGTAACAGAGCCGGGATCGCTCAACGCAGTGATCCCGGTTTTTTCGTTTCACAGATACGCATCCGCTTTGCGGAGGACGAAGTTCCATGTACTGGATAATCAAACTCGACAAGAGCCTGGCCTGGCTCTCGAAACTGTGCGGCGTGATTGCCTGCCTGGCCATGATCCTGATGGCCGTGAACGTTTTCTACGATGTCGTTGCCCGTTACGTCTTCAACGATGTGTCCATCGCCATGCAGGAAATGGAATGGCATCTATATTCCGTGGTTTTTCTGCTGGGTATTCCCTACGCCCTGCGCACGGATGGCCACGTTCGGGTAGACGTGTTCTATACCCGCTGGAGTAACAAGACCAAGGCCTGGGTCAATATTCTGGGTGCGCTGATTTTTGTCATTCCCTTTGCCTACCTGATCGGCCGTTACGGTTACAGCTTCGCCCTGGATTCCTACCAGATGGGCGAAGGCAGTGGTGACCCAGGTGGCCTGCCTCACCGCTGGGTGATCAAAGCGGTGATACCATTGAGTGCCGTATTCATGGCCACCGCCGGCCTGAATATGGTGACCTATGCCATTCGGGTGCTGGCGGGCGAGAAGGAATACGTGGGCGAGCATAGCGCGGGAGGCCTGGCATGATCGGTATGATTATGTTCGGCGTGGCCCTGATCATGCTGATGTTCGGTTTCCCCGTGGCCTTTACGTTTGGTGGTGTGGCTCTGGTGTTCGGTATCTATGCCGAGGGCATGGATCTGTTTGCCTTCATGCCGTACCGCATCATGAGCGTGATGCAGAATACGGTTCTGATGGCGGTGCCCTTGTTCATTTTTATGGGGGTGGTGCTGCAACGCACCAAATTGGCTGAGCAACTGCTCACCTCCATGGGTCGCCTGTTTGGCGGTTTGCCGGGTGGTTTGGCCATTTCCACCATTCTTGTGGGCGCGCTCCTAGCCGCTTCGACCGGTGTGGTGGGCGCCAGCGTGGTGGCTATGGGCCTGATTTCTCTGCCGGTCATGCTTGCGCACAAATACGACAAACGGCTGGCAACCGGCACGATTTGCGCTTCTGGCACCCTGGGGCAGATAGTTCCCCCCTCCATCATTCTGATCATTCTAGGCGATGTACTGGGGCTGCCCGTTGGCGACCTGTTCAGGGCTGCCGTGGGACCTGGTGTGCTTCTTATCGGCCTGTACATTGTTTACATACTTATCCTTACCCGGTTAAAGCCGCAGACCGCACCTGCAATGCCCAAGGATGACGACAGCATTAGCCGGGGCAAAGAGATACGCGATGCCCTGCTGGCAATTATCCCTCCGCTTGCATTAATCATCGTGGTGCTTGGCTCCATCTTCACCGGCATTGCCACCCCCACTGAGTCTTCAGCCCTGGGCGGTATCGGCGCGGTGGTACTGGCGCTGATCTACCGGCAGTTCTCGTTCAAGATGGTCTGGGATGCAGCAAAGGACACGGTCAGCGTGACCGCCATGGTCTTTGCCATTCTGATTGGGGCCACGGCATTCTCGATGGTGTTCAGTTACACCGGTGGCGACTACCTGCTTGAAGAGTGGCTGCTGATGCTGCCGGGCGAGCAGTGGGGCTTCATCATTCTGGCCATGCTGGTCATCCTGATTCTCGGCTTCTTCATCGACTTCGTGGAGATTTCGTTCATCATCGTGCCCATCCTGGCGCCGGTGGCGGAAGCGCTGGGCATCAACATGCTGTGGTTTGCCATTCTGGTGGCCATGAACCTGCAAACCAGTTTCCTGACACCACCCTTCGGGTTCTCACTGTTCTACCTTAAAGGGGTGGCACCACCGAATGTCCGAACGATCGATATCTACAAAGGCATTGTGCCATTCATACTGATCCAGATTCTGGTGCTGGCGCTGATCGTCATCTTCCCGGAATGGTTCGGCATGAGCTCCACCTACTGACCTTTCAGGCAGGGTCGGGTATGCAACCCGCCCCTGCCTCCTGTCCTTTTTGCCCCCAAACCTGACAAACCCTGATCATTTTCTATACTAAGTCAGAAACGCGACTCTCAGTGATGCATTCGGGAAAACGCCGGAGAATGAACGCGAAGGGAGAGAAGTTTCATGGCACAGGGCACAGCTCCAAAGACGGACTATTCTGACAGCAACACCAAAGCACATGTTCTTAGCCTGCCATTGGAAAACAGTCAGGCTGATCGCGAACCACACAGCTATGAACGCTGGCTGATCGCCAAGTTGATGCGAATGGCCGGCTCACCCGCCATACGCTTCCAGCTATGGAATGGCGAGGTCATCGAGCCAGAGCAAGGGCCCGCCCGCTTCACCCTGCACCTGAAGGATCACAAGGCACTCTACTCCCTCGTTGCCAACCCCAACCTCGCCTTCGGCGATCTGTACAGCGCTGGCCGCCTGGAGATCGATGGCGACCTGCCTGATCTGATGGAAAGCCTTTACCGATCAGTCCACGCCGCCCGACAGAAATGGCCAAAATGGCTGGATGCGCTTTGGAAGAATCACAACCCCAGAGCAACCGGCATTTCCGAAGCCAAGGAAAACATTCACCACCACTACGACCTGGGCAACGAGTTTTACCAACTCTGGCTGGACAACGCAGAAATGCAGTACACCTGTGCCTATTACGAGCACCCCGGTAACACACTGGAGCAGGCACAACTGGCCAAACTGGAGCATGTGTGCCGGAAGCTTCGCCTGAAGCCAGGCATGACGGTGGTGGAAGCCGGCTGTGGCTGGGGCGGCCTGGCCCGTTATATGGCCCGCAACTACGGCGTGAAAGTTCACTCCTACAACATATCCCGTGAGCAACTGGCATACGCCCAGGCCGAATCTGAACGCCAAGGGCTCGATGGTCTTATTACCTATGTGGAGGACGACTACCGCAACATCACCGGCCAGTATGACGCATTCGTCTCTGTTGGCATGCTGGAGCACGTTGGCAAGGAAAACTACCGAGCCCTGTCGGAGCTGATCAAGCGCAGCCTGAAACCCAACGGCATAGCTCTGCTCCACAGCATCGGGCGCAACCGGCCCATGCTAATGAATGCCTGGATAGAGAAGCGGATCTTTCCCGGCGCCTACCCTCCCAGTATCGGCGAGTTTATGGAAATCTGTGAGCACAGCGACTTCTCGGTGCTGGATGTGGAGAACCTGCGGCTGCACTATGCCCAGACCCTGAGCCACTGGACGGAGCGCTTCGAGGCCAATGCCGAGCGCGTTACCGAGATGTACGACGAACACTTCACCCGGGCCTGGCGACTGTACCTGGCCGGATCTATTGCGGCGTTCCGGGCCGGTTCGCTGCAGCTGTTCCAGGTGGTGTTCACCCACGGTGATAACAATCAGTTGCCCCAGAGCCGGCAGGACCTGTATGCCTTCCCAGCAACACCGGAGGGCAGTTGATGGAATACTACGACGCGATTATCGTAGGTGCCGGCCCGGCGGGTGCGACGCTGGCGCGGTCCTTGGAGAATGCAGGCAAAAATGTGCTGGTCATCGACAAAGCCGACTTCCCGCGTGATAAAACCTGCGCCGGCTGGGTAACGCCGGCCGTGATGGACAGCCTGGACATCGATCCGGACGATTACGGCCATGGCCGGACCCTGCAGCCCATTCGTCGTTTCCGCATCGGCATGATGGACCAGCCTGCGGTGGAAAATGATCACCAGGGTATCGTCAGCTACGGCATCCGCCGTTGTGAGTTCGATGCCTTTCTGCTGAACCGTGCAACCTGTGCCAAACAACTGGGCACAACGGTTAAATCCATCGTGCGCAGCAACGGCAACTGGACCATCAACGAACAATGGCAGGCTCCGCTATTAATCGGTGCCGGGGGACACTTCTGCCCGGTTGCCAAGCTGCTGGGCAATGGCCCCGGCAAACACGAAACGGTGGTGGCCGCCAAGGAAGTCGAATTCGAGATGACTCCGGAACAGGCCAGCACCTGCGAAGCCCGGGGGGACACCCCGGAGCTCTGGTTCTGCCGGGATCTCAAGGGTTATGCCTGGGTATTCCGCAAAGGTAATTTCCTGAACATTGGCCTGGGGCGGGAAGACAACCACAGGCTAACGGATCACCTGGAGGCATTCGTAGACGATATGAAGCACGAAGGGCGAATACCCGCGGACCTGCCGGGGCGATTCAAAGGCCATGCCTACCTGCTGTACGCCCATGCCGATCGGCCCCTGGTAGACGACGGCGTACTACTGATCGGAGATGCAGCGGGCCTGGCTTACACCCAGAGCGGTGAGGGTATCCGCCCTGCCATTGAATCTGCCCTGATGGCGGCCGACGTCATTCTTAACGCCGCAGACTTTTCCGCGGTCTCACTCCAGCACTACGGTGAGCGCATTGCGGAACGCTTTGGCAACCGAGCAGCCGAACAGCAACCCGGCTGGGAACTACCGGAATGGCTGAAACAGCCGGTCGCCAGCACGTTGATGCGTTCGCACTGGTTCACCCGCAAGGTGGTGACCGAAAAATGGTTCCTGCATCAGGATGTGCCGCCACTTAAAGCCGCCGGCTGAAACGCAAAAAGCCGGGCCCTTGCGGGGCCCGGCGAAGTGACGCGACATGAAAAGGGTATTACATGGAGAACTTGTGATCGAAGCCGATACCGAAGGTGGTGTCTTTGTCTTCGCTCAGGTCTTCCTCTACCTCGGTCAGGAACGCATACACCTTGCTGTTTTTGCCAACCTTGTAATCAGCACCCAGCGCCCACAAGCTGCGCTCTTCATCTGTCAGATCACCCTCGGTCAGACCATACTGGGCCTTCAGCTTCAGATTGCCGGTCTTAAACGCACCGCTAACCAGGTAGCTGGTGTCTTCCATGTTGTTGTTGGCGCCTTCAGCCAACTGGTACAGGAAACCGGCTTCAAATGCGCTGGTGTTGACGCCCGCCACAAAACGAAGGATATCGTTCTGCGGATCCTGTGCACCGCCGTCAG
This sequence comes from Marinobacter sp. GH_1, assembly GCF_048595985.1. Taxonomy (NCBI): domain Bacteria; kingdom Pseudomonadati; phylum Pseudomonadota; class Gammaproteobacteria; order Pseudomonadales; family Marinobacteraceae; genus Marinobacter; species Marinobacter sp. GH_1. The sequence continues at coordinate 3,797,761 of NZ_CP184460.1, forward strand.
AATCCACAAAGCGGCGGGGAGTGCTGCTACCACGGGTACGAGTAGTCGTTTCAGAATCGTAGGCAATCGCACCGTAGAAGATGTCTTTCTGGAACGTCAGTGAGGCGGAAATCGCATCTGCTGGGCCGTCATTGGCATCCGGGTTAGCAACGTCATCAAACTCTTCGCCCGGAATAAACGCAACGTTCAGGGTCAGCATGTCTGCCAGTTTCGGGGTGCTGTACTGAATGATGTTGGTTGCACGCAGCTGGCCGGTCATCAGGAAATCGATGTCGCCCGGGGTATCGTTGAACTGGTCAACGCTCATCTCGGCACGCTTGAGCGGGGTGTCAAAGTTACCGGCAATCAGTGTGCCCGCGTTGGCGTGTTTGAAACCACCAAAAATGTTGCGCTGGCTGAAAGGTGTTCCGCCATCATCAACGTTGATCTGGTATTCCGCCTGGTAAACAGCAACCACGTCTTCAATGTTCAGGTCCAGCTCACCTTTTACGCCAAGACGGGAAGCGTTGCTCTGCAAACGCCAGGCATCGTTAGAGAAAGAGGCGCGATCACGATCCTGATTCTCATAGGAAACGTTCACTTTACCGTAAACAGTCGGGCCCTTGTCAGCCATCGCCACAGACGGCGCGACAACCATGGAACCGATAGCCAGTGCCAGCAATTGCTTTTTCATTACGTTCTTCTCCATCAGTGATCATTCTTGATCGGTGTTGAATTTCGTGATGTCACTATGGCGATGGTTTATGAACGATTTGTTAACTATATATGTCAGTTGTGTGAAACCTGACTTTCAGCAAAGGGTTGCGATGCACAAAGACAAACCCCGCCTCACGGCGGGGTTGTTTTAACAGACTGCTTTGGCGGATTACTCGGCGTATTGCAGGACCACCTTATACACAGCAGTTGTGCCACTCACTTCATTACCGGTAAGCAAGAGCACGTCGCCATTTGGTGACTGGTTCGCGGGTATCACAGTGATGTCCTCAATCCCCAGGTCACCGGCGATAGCCAGGTTGGTTTCCGGGTCCAACACCCATTCCTCTCGGGTGTTGAGGTAGTCCACAATCGACGGCGACTGCGGATTGGTGATGTCAAACACCATGACACCACCCATACGTTCAAGACCGAGGAAGGCGAACGTGCGATCACCAAAGGTGGCCGCTGTTACCGCTTCCGGCTCTGGCCCCTTGTTATCCGAACGGTTCAGGAACGAATCACCGGCACTGTGGTTCGAGTTGAAGAACTCAGCACAGGGGATATTTCGCTGCGACCCGGCAAGGCAGGCATCACTGGCCAGATACTGCTCAACCATGTCGCCGGAATCCCACACCAGATCACCATCAGCCGACCAGATCGCCATGGAACGGCCACCAAAAGCGTAAACCGCGTCATACATCAGGCGGTCACCTGCAGGGTCCTCAACACCGGCGGTGTTGAACATCACGGGGTCACCGTTTTCATCGGTGCGGTAGCCCATGGTCCAGGTCACGGTGAGGCGGCCCAACTGTTCATCTTCCCGGCAGCCGCCCGGCTCACCGGCACTGGCGCCGCAGTAGTCGAACACCTCGGGGTTCAGCAGCGCCCCCTTGGCCAGATCGTAGAGCTGTGGCGGCATGTCATCGCCCAGGCGGCGCTCAAAACCGTTCCTGTGGAACAAGTGCTTGAATCGTATTTCCTCGACAAAGCCCTGATTGGCATCACCACCAAAGGCAGGGTCTTCCGAATCTTCAGGCCCCCAATAGGCTGGGTTATCCTCACCCCAGGCCCGGGCATCACCCTCGTTGGCGGTCAGGATGTATGTCTCGCCGTTGCTGCTGAAGCTGGCGATGGCATCCGGATGGTACATACCGAGAATCCCCGGCCAGGGTTTGATGCCGATTGCATCGTTGCTATCGCTGGCATCCAGACCCTGACCTTCAGCACCATGATCCTTGTAGCCCAGCGGCAGGATCTCCGTGATGGTGGCCGAGGCGATGTCCACTTTCGCCAGTGCGTTGTTCTCCTGCAACGCCACCCATGCAGTGGTGCTGTCGGCGTTCACTGTAATGTACTCCGGCTCCATATCCTGGGCGACACTGGCACCCGGCCCGAATACCCGAACACCATCCGCCACCAGCTGCGCTCTCTGGCTATTGAAGGCGGTAAAATCTGCCGTTCTGACTTGCAGGTTGTCAGGGTCAGTCACATCAATGACTGAAACAGAGCCTTCCGGATCAATCTGGTAGTCGTCACTCGGTTCGCCCTCATTGGCGACCAAAAGGTATTTGCCATCAGGCGTGAACGTCAGCATATCCGGCTGCGCACCAACCTCGACCGAGCCACGCAGCGACAGCGTTGCGGCATCGTATATGGCGGCGAAGCCCGGTTCCGTTTTGGGTGACGCCTCGATCGCGACGGCAACGAGTCCGTTCTGGACCGCGACACTGTTAACAACCGCATTATCAGCAATGTCACCAACCATCAGGGTATCAAGCAGGGTTGGTGCTGATGGGTCATTCATATCCAGCACGTTCAGTACGCCTTCCTTGGCGTTCACCACAAACGCTCTGCGGCTGGCGGCGTCATATCCCGTAATTTCTGCGGCACTTTCACCAAAAACGCCAGAGCTGTATCGACCAACGAACTCAAGTGTCAGGCCAGTGACCGCCGGGGGCGCCTCCACGGGTGGTGGGTTATTGTTGTCCGAAGACAGGCAGCCGCTCAGCAACACGGCCGAGACACTGATGGCCAGCAGTGATGGTTTGAAAATGGTTTTTGGGTTTTGCACGGAACGCTCCTTTGCTTTGTTAGAAAACTAACTCGGTAGCAAAGAAACCTATTTCACCGCTGTTACAGGATCGGGAAGGAAATAAGACAGGACAATGACATATTAATGAAGGGCACATGGCGGCCTGATGCCGCCATGTGCCCTTTAGGCCGTGTTATGACTACTTACTGGCCAAGGTAACTCCGGTACATCCACACCGTTTTCTCCTGCTGGGAGATGTAGTCACTCATCAGGGCAACGGTGCCTTCGTCCTGAGCCTCGCCCGCCAGATTCAGCAGATCACGCTGCTTGGCGATCAGTTTCCCGAAGCTCTCTACGATGTTGCCCACGGCTTCTTTGCCATCAGACACATCCTTGCGCTCGGGCACATCGGATTTCTCGATGTAGGTGCTGTATGCGTGCGCCGGGCGGTGGCCCAGGGTCAGAACACGCTCGGCGATCTCATCAATCTTCAGCAACAGATCGTCATAGAGCTCTTCAAACTTGGCGTGCAGCTCAAAGAAATTGTCGCCCTTGATGTTCCAGTGATAGCCACGAACGTTCATGTAAAAAATCTGGTAGTTGGACAGCAACTCGTTAAGCGAGTCTGCCAGTTTCTGGGTCTTTTCCGTGTCCAGACCAATAAAGTTCTTACCCATATTGAACCTCCTGATTCGCGTTTTGGGTTTATCTGCCAACCACTCTACTCAGTCGTCGGCTATAGCTGAAGTTTAGTTCTTCAATACTTGCGATAGCATGAGATTATATTAAAAACCAAAAACCCATAGGCCGATGCTATCGACGATAATCACAAGATCTATTTGGAAATAATTCTCGTTTGATCTTCAATACACACATAGACCCTAAGAAAACGGAGTTGATCATGAGCGCGCTGAAACTGTTCGTTCACAACCACAGTGCCAACGGTGACCAGTCACTGTTAAAAACCATCACCTTTGCAATCACGCACTTCGTGGTGGCGTTCTCCGTAGCCTATCTGCTGACCGGCGACATTCTGATCGGCAGCCTGATCGCCATGGTTGAGCCGACCATCAACACCGTTGCCTACTTCTTCCATGAGAAGATATGGGCACGGTATCAGCGGAATGCAACCGCCAGGCCCTTGATCGTACGGCACAACACGCCCTGAAACGGCTGACTCAGATCAATTACGAATATAACAGAAGCGGGCCGCCTCAGACGCCAGGCCCGCAATCCATACAACCCTCAGCGGGTTCAGGCCCCAGCCTGAGGTTTCTGTTAAGGTTTTTCAGGGCGGTCCTCAACCCTTCCTCAATCACCGGGTGATAGAAAGGCATTTCGAGCATTTCACTGACGGTCATTCGCTTTTGGGCGCACCAGGCCAGCAGGTGTGAGATGTGTTCAGCCGCCGGCCCGAACATTTCCGCACCCAGGAACAAGCCACTGCCATGCTCACCATAGACTCTGAGCAAGCCACGGTTCTTACCAATCACCTTGCTACGGCCCTGGTTTTCAAAGCTGACTTCCCCCACGGCAAAGCAACCCTGGCACTTTTCATCCACCTGATGCACGGTCAGCCCGACTGAGGCAATCTGCGGATCTGAGAACACCACGGCCAGTGGTGTTTTCCGCAGCCCGGTTCGTACCTCCGGCCAGGTACCGGCGTTATCCCCGGCAATACGCCCCTCATCCGCTGCTTCGTGCAGCAAAGGCCGATGATTGTTCACGTCGCCGGCGATGAAAATATGGCTGTCGCCACAGCGCAGTGTGAAGGGATCAAACTCCGGCATGCCCCGGTCATCCAGCTCAATGCCGGCATTCTGAATATCCAGGTTATCCACATTGGGGCGGCGGCCGGTGGCCGCCAGCAGGTAGTCATAGGTTTCCTGATGCTCCTGGCCATTCTCAAGCCAGGTAACGAGAACACTATCGTCCGTACGTTCGACCCGGCGGGTCTCGGCTTTCAGGCTCAGTGTTAGCTCTTCTCCAAACACGCCCTTCGCATAGTCTCGGATTTTCTCATCCCGCAGACCGCCGATGCCGCCGCTAACGCCAAACAATCGCACCCGCACGCCCAGCCGGCTCAGTGCCTGGCCCAGTTCCAGGCCGATGACACCGGGGCCGAATACCGCTACAGATTCCGGCAGATCCTGCCAGTCAAACACATCGTCATTAACGATTAACCGATCCTTGGCTTCTTTCAGGATACCCGGCACGTTAGGCCGGGAGCCGGTGGCAATGATGATGCGATCGGCGTGCACTTCGGTATGGTCGCCCACCACCAACCGGTGGCTGTCGACAAACCGGGCATGGCCCATCAGCCGGTGCTCCTCCGGCAGTTTTTCCATGGACCGAATCACCGGCGCCACAAACTTGTCCCGCTCGGCCCGCACCCGCTCCATCACCAGCCGGCCGTCGATACGGACATCACCCGCCAGCACCCCGAAGTCGTCGGCGGTTTTCAGGTCGTGGGCTCTCTCGGCAGCGGCAATCAGCAGTTTGCTGGGCATGCAGCCCACCCGCGCGCAGGTGGTGCCGTACTGCTCCCCCTCGATTAAAACCACTTTGTCGGTGGCTTTGCGAACCCGCTGGTACGCCACCATGCCGGCAGTGCCGGCACCGATAATGGCCACATCCACTTCACGCTTGTTCATTTTGCCTCCCGATAAGCTAGAATTCGGCGGTTAAACTGAAAGTATAGAAACCTTATCAATGCCTGACAGGTGAAGCTGGCAAAAAATCCTCAGCAGTGTGCAGGTTTACCTTCAGTACGTTCGTCTGGCAATGACTATACCCGGAGATCTCAGGTGCAGAATTACTGGCTGGAATTTATGACGGTGGCACTGGTTCACTTACTTGCGGTGGCAAGCCCGGGCCCGGATTTCGCGATCGTTTTGCGCCAGGCGCTCACCCAGTCCCGACGTAATGCCTTGCTGAGCGCAACCGGCATTGGCATTGGTATCTTGCTGCATGTGGGTTATTCGTTGTTGGGCATTGGTTTCATTATTCAGCAGTCGGTGATGCTGTTCACCGTACTGAAGGTGGTGGGTGCCCTGTACCTGTTGTGGATTGCCTGGCATTGCCTGCGAGCAAAACCCGGCGGCATTCATGTGGATGCCAGGGGTAGCAACGAGCAAACCGGTTGGGCGGCGTTCCGGCTCGGCTTCCTGACCAACGTGCTGAACCCCAAGGCCACATTGTTTTTCGTATCTCTATTCTCGGTCATCATTAACCCCGGCACCCCGGTGCTGCTGCAGGCGGGCTACGGCCTTTATATGGCTTTCGCCACCGGCCTCTGGTTTGCCCTCGTCGCGATATTCTTTACCCACCCCCGTGTCCGCCGGGGTTTCAACCGGTTCGGACACTGGCTCGACCGGGCCATGGGGGGCATCCTGGTGCTGCTGGCCGGGCAGCTGTTGCTGTCTACAGTGAGCGGATCAGAGCCTCCGTCTGCTCCCAGCCCAGGCACGGATCGGTAATCGAGCAGCCGTAGATCAGCTCTTCACCGTCATCCTGCCTGCCGAATTCCAGGAAGCTCTCCAGCATCAGCCCCTTGATGTGCCGGTTGCCGCTGCGCTTCTGGGCCATCACCTCCCGGGCGATATCCACTTGCCGCTCAGCCTGTTTGCAGGCGTTGTCGTGGCTGCAGTCCACCATCACTGCCGTCGACAAGCCGGCTTTCTCCAGTTCCGCCACCGCCTTGGCGATGCTCAACTCATCGTAATTGGTCACGCCCCGGCCACCGCGGAGCACCAGGTGGGTGTCCGGGTTACCGGAGGTAGAGATCATCACCGGCGCGCCGTTATGGGAAATACCCATATGGTGGTGTGGGTGCGAGGCAGACTTCATGGCATGGCTGGCCACGGTAATGCCGCCATCGGTACCGTTCTTGAAGCCGGTGGGCATGGGCAGGCCGCTGACCATTTCCCGGTGGATCTGGGATTCGGTGGTGCGGGCACCGATGGCGGTCCAGCTCACCAGGTCACCCAGGTAATCCATCATGAACGGGCTCAGGGCTTCCGTCGCCAGCGGCAAACCCAGCTCAGACAGCGCCAGCAACAACTTGCGGGAACGTTCCAGGCCCTGCTTCAGGTCGCCCTGGCCGGTGCGCTCGGGATCGTATAAAAGGCCTTTCCAACCCACCGTGGTGCGTGGTTTTTCGAGGTAGGCGCGCATTACTATCAGGAAGCGATCACTCACCTCGTCCGTCAGGGTTTTCAGACGGGTAGCGTAATCCAGGGCGGCCTGTTCATCGTGAATCGAACACGGACCCATCACAATCAGGGTTCGGTCGTCCTGACCGTGCAGTACGGCGCGGATCTGCTCACGGTAACTGGCAATGGCCCGAACCAGGTGCTCACCGGCAGGAAACTGCTGGCGCAACTCGCCCGCGGTGGGCAGTGTGGCTTCCTGTCGGTGCTGGCAGGCACTTGCGATTTGCTCGCCCAGCGTTTCGAATTTCAGCGGCATGTTCATGTCTGTGTTCCCGTTTCCCTGTGTCAGAATCAAAAAAGCCCCGGCTGGGCTACCAGTCGGGGCTTTTTCGAGTCCGGTGGCAGCCTGGGTTGCTTGCCGGGCTGCCTTCCTCGTTAAATTCGGTCGATGAAGATCTTACGGGCGGCCCGGGCTCTGGCTAAAATAAAAGCCATAACCAAACCACCAAAAATACACAGCAGAACCTGCGGCCTTCAGTTTCTCACCGAAAGCTTTCAAAACATTCAATTGACAGGCTGCGTGTGTGGTCTTCATGCTTTTCACTATAACCCCGCGGTTTTCAGATTGGCAACCCGCAATCCGGAATATTTTTGGCGGGTATGTGTAACGGCTCCGGAGGCCCCGATGACTGAACGCACGACCCACTCCATCACAACCAGCCTGTTGGCACTGGTGTTTGCCCTGTTTTCAACCCTTGCCCTCGCCCAGGAGTCTCGCGTTTACCAGCTCAACAACCGCACCTCTGCTGACGTTGCCAACCAGATTAAAGAACTCTATCAGCAGGCTCCCGTCTCAGTCTCCGCCCGGGGACAGCAACTGGTGGTTCGTGGTGAGCCGGGATTGCTGGATGAGATTGGCATGCTGATTGAATCCATCGACGTACCACCCGTGCAGATGCGTATCAGCGTTCGCTACCGGCAGGACATCGGCGGCAAGCAGTCCGGCGGTGGCGTGACGATTTCCGACAACCGGGCCGGCGCCAATGTCGAACGCCGCACCATAAGCACCAATTCCAGCACTGAACGGCAACTGGTGGTCCAGGATGGCCAGTCCGCCCACATCACCTCCGGCAATGTGCGCACCATACCGTTTGCGGTACAGGGCGGGCGCAACCCGGCGGCTATTCTGGAGCAGGTGGAAACCCGCAGCGGCTTTATCGTGACGCCCCAGGCCATCTCAGACCAGACCGTGGAACTGAACATCGTATCGTTTGAAGAAGATCCAGCCAGTATTCAAGGCTATGAAACCGAAGCCCTGATGACCATTCGCCGGGTTGAACCTGGCCAGTGGGTAACCCTGGGCGGCACCAGCACGTCCCAGAGTCATCGCCAGGATGGCATTACTTACCGGGTAACCGGCAACCGCTCTGAAAACCAGTCGGTGGACGTGAAAGTGGATATTCTGCCCTGATTACGCTGCCCGTTTACCGAGCAGCAGGTCCCGGGCCTCGTTGAGCTTGGCCGCCAGGTAATCGTTACCACCCCGGTCCGGGTGTACCTTGAGCATCAGCCGCCGGTGGGCCGCGGTCACTTCTTCCCGGCTGCAGCCGGGCTTTACTCCGAGGATGTCGCAGGCTTCCTGTTCGGTCATCGGGCCCTGAGCCACGGCTTGAGCTCCGGCATTTGACGTTCCACCCGGCGCTGGCCCTTCGTTATCGCCCATCGCCCGGCGCACCAGAGGCGCAAACTTCAACAGCGCCGGCAGCTTGCGCAGCAAGGGGATGATCGCCGCTACCGCCGCCGTCAACACATGGACCCGACCGGTCAGCACCATAAACAGCAGCAGGGCGCCACCCACCACCAGAACGGCCTTCCATATGGCGGCTTTCTGGCCTTCCGGTGACAAGGCACCCCATTTTTTCAAAATGATAAACACGGCAGCCGCCAGGGCCAGGCCGAGAATTAGCTGCATTCCATCCTCTCACCCGTTTCTATCGTGACTGGATCATAACAGATACACATCCGCGCCATTATGTATGTGAAACTGCGGTTTTACATCCGTAAAGGGCCAGCAACGTCATCGTAGTTTCATCGCAGTATATATACTGAGATTTCAAGGCAAACTGGTGACAAACAGGAGTGCTTTTTGTAGCATCCTATTGGTTATCGTTAAGCCGACGCATTCTCAACAAGCGTCCGCCTGTCGCCGCCCCCTGATGCGCAAGGAAAGCTGTCAGCCTTCCCATCCCGGCGACGTTATCCGTTTAAAGAAACCTAGCCCAGGAACAGACCTATGCGTACCGCATCCCGTTTTGTCATCGTCATCATTTTTCTGGGTGTCGTCCTCGGCGGCATCTTCGGTTACAAGTTCTATGAATTCGGCCAGATGCAGGAGATGTTCTCCCAGCCACAGCCCCCAGCCATCATTTCCGTGACCGACGCCACCACTGAAAACTGGCAGCCGAGTATCAAGGCCGTGGGCAGTGTGAACGCCATTAACGGTATCGAGGTGGCCAACGAGGTGCCGGGGGTCATTGAGTCCATTAACTTTGAATCCGGCGATACCGTGCAGAAAGGTGACGTACTGATTCGCCTGGATGCCGCCATCGACGAGGCGGCGCTACGTACCCGCCGGGCAGAAGCCCAACTGGCTGGGCAGGAGTTCAAGCGGGTGTCTGACCTGCTGCCCAAACGCGCGGTATCACAATCACAGTTCGATGAGGCCAAAGCCAACTACGACGCCGCGAGGGCGCGGGTAAACGAAGCCGAGGCACAACTGGGCAAAAAGGTGATCCGGGCACCGTTTGACGGCACCCTCGGTATCCGCATGGTCGACCAGGGTCAGTACATCCCTACAGGTACGCCGATTGTCGAGATCAATATGCTGAACCCGATCTACGTGGATTACACTCTGTCCGAGAAGTACCTGCCCGAGGTTGACCGGGGTTACCCGGTAACGGTCACGGTGGCCGCGGTGCCGGATGAGGCATTCAGTGGTGAAGTCAGTGCCATCAACACATCGGTCAACCCGGAGACTCGTACGGTTCGCATCCGCGCCACCCTCAACAACGAAGATGGCAAATTGCGCCCGGGAATGTTCGCAACGATTCAAACAGGCCAGCCCAGGGACAACGAAGTGGTCACGGTCCCCAGGACCGCCATCTCCTATAACACTTACGGCAACTTTGTGTTCGCCGTGAAGGAGAATGATGACGGCGAACTGGTCGTTGAGCGCCGTACCGTCACCACGGGCGAGGTCCGGAACGAACGGGCTGCGGTTCTTTCAGGCCTTGAACCCGGCGAGACCGTGGTCTCGAAGGGTCTGCTGCGGTTGCGGGCAGGCCAGCGGGTAGAAATCCAGGACGAGTCCGGGCAGGAGGCGTCTGAGTAATGAAATTCACCGACATTTTTGTCCACCGGCCGGTGCTGGCCACCGTGGTCAGCCTGCTGATTCTGCTGATCGGTGCCCGGGCAGCCATGGAAATGGAAGTCCGCCAGTACCCGAAACTGGAAAGCACCACGGTAACGGTCACAACCGCTTACCCCGGGGCCAGTTCTGACCTGATCAAGGGCTTTATCACCACGCCCCTGCAACAGGCCATTGCTGAGGCCAGCGGCATCGACTATCTGACCTCTACCAGTTCCCAGGGCGTGTCAACGATTCAGGCCAAGATGGTTCTGAATTACGATGCCAACGACGCCCTCGCTGAAATTCAGGCCAAGGTTGCCAGCCAGCGCAACGTGCTGCCCGGCGATGCAGAAGACCCGGTGATCACCTCCACCACCGGTGACGACACGGCCCTGATGTATATTGCTTTCTACAGTACCGAGCTGGAAGTCCCCCAGATTACCGATTACCTGACTCGCGTGGTTCAGCCCAAGCTGCAGGCGCTGTCTGGCGTTGGCAAGGCCCAGCTGCTGGGGCGTACTTTCGCCCTGCGAGTGTGGCTGGACCCGGAGCGGCTGGCCGCGGTGGATCTGACTCCGGTCGAAGTGGCAGACAAGCTGCGAGCCAACAACTATCAGGCCGCTGTCGGCACCACCCGGGGCCAGTACACCGAGATTGCCCTGACCAGTGATACCGACATTGCCGATCCGGAAGCCTTCCGTAACCTGGTGGTCAAGCAGCAAAACGGTACCCTGATTCGGTTGCGGGACATTGCCGAGGTGGAGCTTGGCTCTCAAACCTACAATCAGCTGGCGCTTTATAAGGGCGAGCCAGCCACCTATGTCGCCATCGAACTGGCCCCGGGGGCCAATCCGCTGACCGTCGCCGGCCTGGTAAAAGACGAGTTACCGGACATCGAAAGCCAGCTACCCAGCGGCCTGAATGTGCGCCTGGCCTACGATGCCTCCGACTTCATTGAAGATTCCATCAACGAAGTCATCCGTACCCTGCTGGAAGCCATGCTGATTGTTTTGGTGGTGGTGTTCCTTTGCCTCGGCTCGATTCGAGCGGCCATCGTGCCGTCTGTGGCAGTGCCGCTGTCGCTGATTGGCGGCGCGTTTATCATGCTGATCTTCGGTTTCTCCCTGAACCTGCTGACCCTGCTATCCCTGGTGCTTGCCATCGGGCTGGTGGTGGACGATGCCATTATCATGGTGGAGAACGTGCACCGGCACATTGAGCAGGGTGAATCACGGTTTGACGCTGCCCTCAATGGCGCCCGTGAAATGGCCACACCCATCATTGCCATGACCACCACGCTGGTGGCGGTGTATGCGCCCATCGGGTTTATGGGCGGCCTGGTGGGCTCGCTGTTTACTGAATTTGCCTTCACCCTGGCGGGTACGGTTGTGATCTCCGGCATTGTTGCCCTGACACTCTCACCCATGCTCTCCGGCAAGGTGCTGAAACCCCATGGCAATCCCGGGCGCTTCGAGGTGCTGGTTGAAAAAACCTTCAATGGCCTCGCCAATGCCTACAAAGCTGCTCTTACCTCGTTGATGCAGACCAAGTCGGTGGTGGTGTTCTTCGCCGTCGTGGTATTGGGTTCGATCTATTTCATGGTAATGATGAGCCAGAATGAGCTGGCCCCCACCGAGGATCAGGGCATCCTGTTTTACCAGGGGCTGGGGCCGCAAACCTCGACGCTGGAGTATCTGTTTGATCATGGCCAGGAGGTTCAGGAGCGGATGTCCGGCGTACCCGGCTACAACGAGGATTTCATGATTCTTGGTATCACCAGCCCGAACGCCGTGTTTGGTGGTTTCAAGCTGGCACCGTGGAGTGAGCGGGAGATCAGCCAGTTCGAGGTACAGCCCGTGCTGGATTCCGAACTCAAAAAAGTGACAGGCCTGCAAACGGCGGTGTTCCCATTACCGGCCCTGCCCGGCTCGGGTGGCGGCCTGCCGTTCCAGTTTGTGGTGACCACCGGTGGCACCTACGAACAGTTGAATGAAGTCGCCGACGAACTTCTGGGCAAAGCCATGCAGAGTGGCAACTTCATGTTCCTGCAGAAGTCCATCAACTTCGACAAGCCCGTTACCCGCATCAACGTAGACCGGGACCGGGTGGCAGACCTGGGCCTGTCCATGCGTGATGTCGGCCAGTCGCTCGCCAGTATGCTCAGCGGCGGATACATCAACCGCTTCAATATGGAAGGCCGCTCCTATCAGGTGATTCCGCAGGTGGGTAATGACTTCCGCGCCAGCCGTGAAGCACTGGACGAATATTACATCCGCGCCGGCAATGGCCAACTGGTGTCTCTATCCAGTGTGGTCAGCTTCAGTGAAGAGGTGGAGCCTTCCAACCGGACCCAGTTCAACCAGTTGAACTCGCTGACTCTCGAGGGCGTTATCATGCCCGGCGTGGCGGCTGGCTCCGCCATGGACTTTATGGAACAGGCCGCAGCCGAGGTATTCCCGCAAGGCTTCAGCTTTGACTATACCGGCGAGTCGAGGCAGCTGGCCACCCAGGGCAGCGCTCTGATGGTAACCTTCTTCCTGTCGTTGCTGGTTATCTACCTGGTACTGGCGGCACAGTTCGAAAGCTGGCGCGATCCGTTCATCATCCTGGTGTCGGTGCCCATGTCCGTCGCCGGTGCCATGGCGTTTATCGTGCTCGGCTTTGCCTCCATGAACATCTACACCCAGGTGGGCCTGATTACCTTGATTGGTGTGGTGTCGAAGAACGGCATCCTGATCGTGGAGTTCGCCAACCTGCTGCAGAAAGAGCAAGGCCTGAACAAGGTGGATGCGGTGATTGAGGCTGCGGCCATTCGTCTGCGCCCGATCATCATGACCTCCCTGGCACTGATCTTCGCCATGGTGCCGCTGCTGATTGCGGTGGGCCCGGGGGCCGAGAGTCGGTTTGCGATTGGCCTGACCATCAGTGCAGGACTGGGTATCGGCACGTTGTTTACCGTATTCGTACTGCCGGCCTTCTACATTCTGCTGGCGCGAGACCATCATGGAACTGCGGCCGATGAGTATACGGAAGCTGACAACAACGACGGGGCTCCGGCCACATCCAGCAGCCATTAAACGCTGACTGATGTTAACACATAGCCCGCACCGGTCATCCGCTGCGGGCTATGTGGCGTCAGGTCATGGCAAAGTCGGCGGGTTCCATCACTGGCTCAACCAGCAGCCGCCGTCGCCACTGCACAGTTTCACTGGGTAGCTCGCCGAAGTGTTCCCGATACAGCGCGGCGAAGCGGCCCAGATGGGTAAAGCCCTCGTCAGCGGCATACCAGGAGATGTGTGGCACGTCGCACTGGCAATCCACCAGGCGTTTACGCACGCGTATCAGACGACAGCGCTGATAGAAGCGATAAGGGGTCATGCCGGTTTCCCGCTTCATCAGGTAATACAGGTTACGTTCGCTGGCCCCGGAATGGTTGGCCAGCTCCTGCAGATCAAAATCCCAGTCCCGTTCGCTACGAATTTTCTCAATCACCCTCGCCAGCCTCCGGTCCAGTACTGGCAGCTCTTCGGGCAGTTCTACCCTGCCCGTTGCCAGTTGCCGTTCCAGGCGTTCAAACAGAGCGAGTGTCTCCCGGCTGGCATCCTGATGATCCTGAAAATAGTCCGCCTTCATTAGAAAACGATGGATATGACCAGCCAACGCCCCGTCCAGGCCTGGCCGGGGCCATACTGGAACCAGCTCACTCACCGGATACACCAGTACCAGCCGACTGTTCTTACTGATTCTCAAGCTAAATGTTTGGCCAGCGGGAATCATGATCAACGGAAAGGCGGATACACCAGGGCCACCTTCCGACGATATCTGCGCCGACCCGTGAATGGTGGCTACCAGAAGCCTCTGAGGCATACAGCAGTCGGCAAGCAGCATATCCTGAGCGACATCAAGTACACAGACCAAACCAGCCTCTACATCAAGGGCTGACAACGAACCCACCAATCCCTGGGGACGAGTCAGGCCACAGGTTATTCCCCGGCACCCGAGCAGTTCTGTCATGGCGGCCAGCCACTCTCCACAACCTGCACCGCTCAATCGCAGGTAGGCTTCCAATTCCGGTTTGGCATTCAGAGTTCGCATATAGCTCAAAAAGGCAATTAATGAGCCTGCCGTTTTAAAGTAGCTGCGGACAAAGCCCTAGCCAAATCTTGCAAAATGCGCAAAAGCTGAACAAAAGTTATGTTTTTATTGATAGTTGTCAAAACTGCAGAAGCAGTCAGGCCAATGACAGGTCGGCCAGTGGCGTCGGCCTTGCCAACAGAAAGCCTTGACCACGATGGCAGTTCAGTTCCCGCAGCCTGCGGCGCTGCTCTTCCGTTTCAATACCTTCGGCAACGACCTCCAGATCCAGCGCCTCGGCTATGGCTAGAATGGCTGACACGATGCGCGAGTCGCGACCATCCGGCCCGAGACGCTGGACAAACTGACGGTCGATCTTCAGAACATTGACCGGCAAGGCATGCAAGTAAGCCAGAGATGAGTAGCCGGTACCAAAGTCATCAATGGCGACCATGATGCCCCGGTCCACAAACGACTGGAGCTTGGCGAGGCAGCGGCGCGACAGATTCATCAGGTTGGTTTCGGTAATCTCGATTTCCGGGCACCACCCCCGGGCCTCCAGGCTTGAGAACAGCGGCTCCAGCATCGGCTCCAGCCGCCCGTCCGAAATCTGCCGGGCGGAAATATTAATCGCTAGCCGACGCCCACTACCCCAACCGACTTCACATTGCTGAAGGTCCGCTATGATGTGCCGTACGAGTTGTTCCGTAAGCTCATGTATGTGGCCACGCTGCTCTGCCACCGGGACAAAATCCGCCGGCGATACTGCGCCGAGTTCAGGGTGGTGCCAGCGCAACAGGGCCTCCAGCCCCACCATGGAGCCGCTTGCCAGGTCGTACTGGGGCTGGTACACCACGGAGAACTCCTCCGGAGCGACCTTGAGCGAAGCAATCAATGCTTCAGACAAGCGCTGATGGAACTGCCCCTCTTCACCGTCCACGGCGCTGTAGATTCGATAACAGGCGCGGCCTGAGAGCTTGGCCGCGTGCATTGCACGATCAGCATTTTGCAGCAGGGCCGAAGCCGTTTTCCCATGCTTTGGAAACACCGCAGCCCCCACAGAGGCCGACAGGAAATGCTCCCGGTGCTCCACCAGCATTGGCGCCTGGAATATCCCGCTCATGCGCTGGCAAACCACGGGTAACTCAGACTCATCCTCCAGCTCAACAATGGCTGCGAACTCGTCTCCGGATAGCCGGGCAACTACATCCCCATCTCGAAGCACACTCTTCACGCAGGCCGCCGCCTGCTGAAGCACTCGATCACCACAGTCGTGGCCATGCAGATCATTGACTGCTTTGAAGAAATCCAGATCGATGTAGACTACGGCGAAACAGCCGTTGCCTGCCTTGCGTTGTCCGACCCTTGCTTTCAGAAACTCCTGGAACAGCGAGCGATTTGGCAGCTCGGTGAGCGGATCATAGTAAGCCAGAGACGCCAGACGCTCGTTACTGGCAGTCAGCTCACCAACATCCATGAAAACGCCGGCAAACAGCCTCTGTCCCTGGTAGTCTACCGGGTAGATATTGAGCCACTGCGGATAGTTCTCGCCATTTTTGCGCCGGTTCCAGATCAGTCCCTCCCAGCATCCGGTCTGGTTCAGGCTGCGCCACATGGTCTGATAGAACTCGTGCGAATGCAGCCCGGAGCTAAGCACCGATGGCTTCTGCCCCACGACTTCTTCTGCCAGATAGCCGGTCACCGCCTGGAACATAAGGTTGACGTAGGCAATCCGGGCATCGGGTGTTGACAGCATGATGGCCCTCGGGTGGTTGTCCACCAGGGCCTTGAAGTCTTGTTCTTTCAACACCTGCATTGTCTGTCCCCCATCCATACCGGGCCCGCCGAAACCAAACACGTTTGTTTCCAGCATAGGGACAAACTGTCGTAAACCTATCCATATCCTGCAAAAGAAACCAGCCTTTGACCAAAGGAGTAGAAAAATGTGACTCGTATTTGGCGATTTGCAATATTGGGATACCCCGCACACGGCGACAGGTCGATAGTGTTTCAGCGAGTTCGATAAAAAGATCCCAGGAGCGACCCATGCGCAGAAACGAACCGGTTACCGACGAACAGTAATTTCCCGAGGCGGCGCAATAGGGTAGTCTGGCGATCTGTCGGCTGGTGAAACCAGCCCAACCCACAAAAGCTCAGGATCGCCAGCACCTTGACCCTCGGAAATCTTTTCTGGCTGTTTGTCGCCGGTTTTGCCATCTGGTACTGGTGGAAAGCCAAGGACATCAAAGACTTCGTGCTACAGGCCGCACACCGTTACTGTAAGACCATGGATGTGCTGTTACTGGATGATGCCGTTTACCTGCGCGGACTCTGGTTCAAACGCGACCGCAACGGAAAACTCCGGGTATGGCGCCGCTTCCTGTTTGATTTCACCACCACTGGCGAAGAACGCTATACCGGGCGCATCATCATGCTCGGCCGACAGATTGAGCACATGGAACTGGAACCCCACCGGTTCTGAGCCCAGCACACGTACACCCTTTCACCTCACCCAAATGGGCGATTACGCCAGACCCGACCGCCGGGCAATACTCCTCGTTGCATTACGACAACCAACAAAAACAACAGGAGTCTTTTATGCGAATTGCCATGCCTTTCCGGCTGATGGCCGCGGCCCTCATGCTGGTCTTCTCAATGGTGAGCCACGCCAGTTACACCCAGACCCGCCACCCGATTGTGCTGGTTCACGGTGTGACCGGTTTCAACACCATCGGTGGTCTGGTCAACTATTTCCATACCATCCCCTGGAACCTTGAGCGCAGTGGCGCAAAGGTCTACACCGCCAGTGTTTCGTTTGTGAATAGCAGTGAACAGCGCGGACAACAGCTGGCCAACTACGTCAACAGTCTTGGTCACTCCAAGGTCAACCTGATGGCCCACAGCCAGGGCGCGCCCACCTCCCGGGTAACCGCCTCCCTGATTCCCCACCGCATTGCCTCTGTTACCTCCATCAATGGTGTTAACAAGGGGTCGAAAGTCGCCGATGTCATCCGGGGCATACTGCCTCCCGGCAGCTACGTGGAAGGTGGGGTGGACGCCATCGCCAATGCTCTCGGCGGACTGATCAACGCTCTGTCCGGTTCCAACAACCCGCAGGATGGCGTGGCCGCGCTGGAAACCCTCACCACCCCGGGCACCACCAGCTTGAACAACGCCCTGGGCTGGAAAGGGGTTAACCGAAATGCCTGCGCTGGCACCGATGAGGACGTCTGGATCAACGGCAACCGGGTGAAGTTCTTCTCCTGGACCGGGCGCGGCATCTGGACCAACGTGTTCGACATCACCGATCCGTTCCTGGGAGTAACCTCTCTCGCCTTCGGCAGTGAGCCTAGTGATGGCCTGGTGGGCGTTTGCTCCACCATGATGGGCAATGTGATCGGCACCCACTACGACATGAACCATGTCGATGCCATCAACCACCTGCTGGGTGCACGCTCACTCTGGACCAATCCGGTCAGCCTGTACCGCAGCCACGCCAACCGTTTGAAGAACCGCGGATTGTGAGAACAGTATGACGAACAAACCCATCGCATTGCGTCGATGGGTGCTTCCCGGGGCGCTGCTGGCCGTTGTGGCCGGCAGTGGCCTCTGGTGGGCACTGACGCCGCAAGCAGATACGGGCACCGCCAACACAACACCTCAGCAGGCAACTGAAAAGGCCGCTCAGCAGTCTGGTTCAACCAGCCTTGCCCCGACGGCCATTGTCGCCCCCAGCGCACCGGTTGCTGAAACCCGAACCCCGGAGTCCCTGGGTCCCAACCCGTTTGCGCCCTCACTGCAGGGTACCGATATAGACGGCGTTCTGCAGGCGGACGACAACGGTCAGCTGATCGTGAATCTGGAGGTCAGGGATTTCTTCGATTATTTCCTGAGCACCGTCGGCGAGGTATCACCGGAAACCGCCATCGGCCAGATTCAGCAAATGGCCCGCCAACACCTGCCAGAACCCGCCGCACAGCAAGCCCTGGCCCTGCTGGATCAATATCTGGCTTACAAACAGGCTTCTCTGGAAGTCATGCAAACCGAACTGGACCCGGCCCGCCAGCATGAACCGGCCTATCAGCTTTCTGCTCTGGGTAATGCCCTGGCTCAGCTGAAGGGTCTGCGGCAACAAACCTTCGCACCCGACGCTCATCAAGCCTTCTTCGGCATGGAAGAAGCCTACAGCGAATATACCCTGGCCACCCTTGCCATTCAGCAGCGGGCCGACCTGACCGATCAGGGCAAACAGGCCCTGGTGGAATGGCACCGCAACCAGCTGCCAGACACCCTGAAATCCACCGAACAACGGCTGGAAGCCAGCGCACAACAGCACCAGGAACGGGTTCTTGCGGTGGAGTCGGCCACCTCCCCGGAAGCGGCGGGACAACGACTCACCGAGCTGGGGCTTGATCGCCAGAGCGTTGACGGCGTGGTCAGTTACCTCCAGCAACAGGAAGCCTTCCAGGCTCGGTTCGAAAGCTTCCGGAAGGACCTGCAAAGCAGCGTTGCCGGCGGTCTCGTGGACGCCGAACAACAGCAACATCAGGAACAATTGTTACAGCAACACTTCCAGGATGAACAGGAACAGACCTGGGCAAGACTGAAGCTGCTGGATCAAAGCTGATCATAATGTGCGGAAGCGCCTGAACTCGGCGCTGCCGCGTATTACAATCGGGCGAAGACGCAGTAGGACCCGATATGAACGCTGAACAAATCCAACAACAGCAAGCGCTGGGCTTCAGGTCTCTGAACTTTACCCCCAGGCTGGAGCCCGTTTACCGGGAATCCAGGTCAGCCATGATTCGGCAACGGGCAAGGCCGGTGTCGATTGCCGGCCTGGCCCTGTACCTGGTCTATGCGATCGTAGACATTCTCACCCTGCCTCCGGAGCTGGCCAGTATAACCGCCGGGGTTCGCCTGGCCGTGGTCTGCCCGATAATCATCCTGGTGCTCATCCTCGCCTATCAGGACAAGCCTTCAGACCAGACGTTCGAGAAACTGTATACCGCCGCCTACCTTGTTGGTGGTGTCGGCGTGATCGCCATCATCCTGGCGGCCCGAAAACAGGACTATCCGCTGCCCTATGAGGGCATGATCCTGATGCTCATGTTTGGCTATTTCGCCATGGGCCTTCCTTTCAAAACTGCCGCTGTGGCCTCCAGCCTGCTGGTCATCGCCTATCTGAGCACAGAGGCCTTTGCCGGCACGCCCACCCCCGCCGTCCTGAGCAATGGCTTCTTTCTGTTGACCGCAAACGCCATCGGCATGATTGGCTCCTGGGTCAGTGAATACCGGCATCGCGCGCACTTTCTGGACCGCCAGCTATTGGACGTGATGCACCAGGCCACTGAAGCTGAAAGCCGGCGGAAGACCGAACTGATTACCGCCGCCAGCCACGATCTGCGCCAGCCATTGAATGCTATTTACATCACCCTGGAAAATCTGAAACCAGGCGAACAGGATGGCCATCAGAGCTCGGTCATTGCTCAAGTCAAAGATATGGTAGCCCAGCTACGCCGCCTGCTCGGAACCGTGCTCGACAGCGCTCGCCTGAGTGAAGGGATGATCCAACCAGAAATAGTGCCGGTCAGCCTCGAAGCCATGGTTCAGGAACTACACGACCTGATGAACGAGACGCTCGGCCAACGCAATATCACTCTGACCATTGAACCACAGCCTGCCGGTTATCCCGTTCTGGCTGACCCGGGCCTGTTGCTGCGTATACTGCAGAACCTCGTGATCAATGCGGCCGACCATAGCGGTGGCAATACCATCACCGTCAGCAGCCAATGCCAGGACCACAGGGTAAGGCTACAGGTAGCCGACAACGGCAAAGGGGTGGCGCCGGAGCTGGGGGAGCAGTTGTTCCAGCCCTACGTTCGTGGCACCAGCCCGGCGACCTGCCCGGGGCTTGGTTTGGGGCTGACCATCGTCCGGGAATTCACCGGCCTGATGAATGGCCGGTGCGGTGTCGACTCCCGGCCTAAACAGGGTAGCGTGTTCTGGGTTGAGCTACCGGCCACTACAACCAGCCAAGCGCCCGGGCCTTGTTAACGCACTCTGTCCGGTTGTGAACACCGAGCTGGGTGAAGATCGCCTTCAGGTGGGTTTTCACGGTGTGTTCAGTCAGGTCCAGGCTTTGGCAGATGCGTTTGTTGGGGAAACCCTGAGCCAGCAGGGCCAATACCTCCCGCTGCCTTGGCGTCAGGGGAAGGTCGTCAGTAGCGAAAGCCGTCAGGCCACCGGGGAAGTAGCTCTGCCCCTGTCCCACTGCTCGCATCATTCGCACCAGTGATGCCCTGCTTGCGGATTTGGCAAGAAAACCTTTGGCACCGGCGGCCCTGGCGGCCCGCACCGTCCCTTCGTCATCGCTGCTGGAAATGATGACAATGGGCGGTTTGGCACTCTGACCAGACAGCCGGGCGAACAGAGATAGCCCCACCTCACCGTTGAGGGCGACATCCAGCAGCACCAGATCAATGTTGTCATCGTGCCTGAGGGCATCGGCAGCTTGTTCAACCGACGAGACAATGTTCACCTGCGCTGCCAGCATCTCCTGCTGAATCAGACCCGCCAGTCCTTGAGCAAACAGCGCATGGTCGTCCACCAACAGCACCCTCCCGAAGAGTGATACTGCCGATGCCGGGGCGGATTCGGCACCCCGACCAAGCGTTGTCGCAATCATTCACAGTCTCCCGCACTGTTTATTTTTGTTTCCGGGGATACGCCACTATAAGCCAGCCAGACCAATCACTCAGCGGCCTGCTTAACACTTTATTACATAGGTGCCTGTTCTTATCCGCTCACTGCAACCGACTGAAACACAAATGTCATAATTCTGAAGCATGCTTCCCCTTACTCAACCATCTGTTATAAATAGGTTTTTCAACTAATGGCGAAACCACCAAGGAAGTTTTTCACTCTCTGCCTGTTCGTTCTCGCGGCGGTCATGCTGTCTCCGGCATCCGCCCATGAGCTTGAAATTCACGGGTCGAACACCGTTGGCGCCACACTGGCCCCCATGTTGGTCTCCGGGTATCTACAGCAGCTGGGCGACGACAACCCCAGCAGCCGGCCCACTGGTGAGGAAAATGAACAGATCCTCAGTGCCAACGCCGGCGGCCGCAATCTCAGTGTTCTGGTGGCGGCGCATGGCTCGAGCACCGGCTTTCGAACCCTCGCCAGCGGCCGGGCCGGCATCTGGGCATCGTCCCGACCGGTAAAGCCATCCGAGGCCGACCAAGTGCGCGCGCAAGCCGATCTCACCGCGCTGGAAAGCGAGCATGTGATTGCCATTGATGGCCTCGCCATCCTGGTGCACCCATCCAATCCGATCAATCAACTCAGCATCGACACCATTGGCCAGATCTTTGCCGGTGAGATTCGCAACTGGTCAGAGCTCGGAGGCAGTAACCGGGCTATCACCCTGTACGCGCGGGACGACCGCTCCGGTACCTGGGACACCTTCAAATCCCTCGTGCTGGGCAAGAAATACCCGCTGGATCCTTCGGCAATGCGTTACGAATCCAATGATCAGCTCTCTGATGATGTGTCCCGAGACCCGGGTGGAATCGGTTTCTCAGGCCTGGCCTCGGTGCGCAACAGCAAGCTGTTGGCAGTTTCCGACGGCAACGCACCGGCCCTGAAACCGAACCAACTGACCGTCGCCAGTGAGGACTACCCGTTGTCCAGGCGGCTGTTCATGTACACCATGGGTGATCGCACGCCGGAATTGGCCGCCCAGTTGATCGAGTTTGCCCTGGGCACCAACGGCCAGGCCCTGGTGGCCGAATCCGGGTTTATTTCCCAGAACCCGATTGCGGTGAAGCCGGACTTCGATGCCTCCGTGCCGCTCACCTTCCGTCGCCTGACCGAGAACTACCAACGGCTGACCGTAAACTTCCGGTTTGCCGAGGGCCGCACCAAACTGGACAACAAGGCACAACGGGACCTGATGCGAGTGAAGCATTATCTCGAAGCGCAAGGACGCTCAGCGGAAGACCTGTTGCTGATCGGCTTCGCCGACACCCAGAGCCATGAACTGAGGGCCCAGATGATCTCCGAACTGCGGGCGCTCTCTGTACGCAAGGCGTTAAACGAGGCAGGCCTGCCCCGGGTCGCCTACACTGGTTATGGACACTATATGCCGGTGGGCGGCACCGGCAATCAACGTAACGGCCGAGTGGAAGTCTGGATCAAAGACCGATAGCACCGGATAGACAGGGGGTTCGACGAAAGTTTCGCCCGAGCCTTCGGCAATCCCCTATCCGCACTGGTATCACAGATATGTTTGGGTTTCCTATACTGCCGTTGTCACCACCAACCAACAGACCGGGACAATGGACATCAAAAAAGACCACCGCTTCGCCATCAACCTGAACGTTCGTGGCATTCAGCCCTCTTCCACCCTGCGGATCAACGAGCTGAGCAACCAGCTACGTTCCGAGGGCAAGGACATCATCAAACTTGGCTTGGGCCAGTCGCCATTCCCGGTGCCCGAACGCGTGGTTGATGCCCTCAAAGAGCACGCCCACGAGAAAGATTACCTGCCGGTGAAAGGCCTCAAGGGCCTGCGCGAGGCCATTGCCGGTTACATTAACCGGGCCGAGCGTATGCGTTGCACCTGGGAAGACGTGCTGATCGGCCCGGGCTCGAAAGAGCTGCTGTTTATCCTGCAGCTGGCCTACTACGGTGACCTGCTGATTCCGCGCCCGAGCTGGGTATCCTATGCACCCCAGGCCCGCATCATCGGCCGTTCGGTACACTGGCTGCCCACCCACGCAGAAAACAACTGGCAGCTGACCGCGGAAGAGCTGGACATCATTTGCCGGGACGATCCGTCGCGCCCGCGTATCCTGATCCTGAATTACCCGTCCAACCCTACCGGTTGCACCTACACCGACGACCAGTTGCTGGCCATCGCCAACGTGGCGCGCAAGTACAACCTGATACTGTTGTCGGATGAGATCTACGGTGAAGTGCACTTTGAGGGCAAGCATAAATCCATCGCCCGTTATTACCCGGAAGGCACCATCATCAGCACCGGCATGAGCAAGTGGCTGGGTGCCGGCGGCTGGCGCCTTGGTGCCTTCATCTTCCCTCCGGAACTGCGCCCGCTACAGGATGCCATGGCCATCATTGCCAGTGAGACCTTCACCTCCACCGCAGCGCCCATCCAGCATGCCGCCATCACCGCCTTTGACGGTGGTGAAGACATCGACGAGTACCTGAAACAGTCCCGTCGGGTGCTGAAAGTGGTGGGTGAATACGTTTACACCCGTTTGAGCGCCATGGGTGCCGTGGTGCAAAAGCCGGAGGGGGCCTTCTACCTGTTCCCGGATTTCTCCAGCTTCAGCGACAGACTGGCCCGGAGGGATATCAAGACCGCCCAGGCGTTCTGCACCGCTCTGCTGGAGGACACCGGCGTGGCCATCCTGCCCTCCAGCGACTTCGGCTTCGTACCGGACCACCTGGGCGCGCGCCTCGCGTTCGTCGACTTCGACGGCACCCAGGCCCTGGGCCTGGCCGGTGGTGACTACGCCGAGCAGGCGCTGGGTGACGATTTCGTCAAACAGGCCTGCCCGCGCATTGTGCTGGCCATGGACAAGATGGAGAAGTGGCTGAGCAGCCTGTAAAGCCGCGCCGTGCTAAACTGGCACCCTCACGTTGTTCAACTGGGGGTGCCATGTCTGATTCCGTTTCTCTGCGCGAAATCACCGATTTTGCCGAAGCCCTGGCCAGGGAGGCCGGCGAGCTGATCCGCCACGAGCGCCAGGAAAACACCCTGCGCACCGACTACAAGCAGCAAACGGAACTGGTTACCCACGCTGATGTGATGGCCGACGAATTCATCACCGGCGCCATCCGCGAACGCTTTCCCGATCACCGCATCCTGTCTGAAGAAACCATGCCGGACCTGTCCCAGGCAGAAGAGCTGGACACGCCGCTGTGGATCATCGACCCCATCGACGGCACGGTAAACTACGCCTACGGTCACCCGCAGGTGGCGGTGTCCATTGCCTATGCGGAGCGCGGCCAGGTTCAGGTGGGCGTGGTGCACGCGCCTTTTCCGGGCGAAACCTTTCGGGCCACCAAGGGCGAAGGCGCTATGTTAAACGGCCAGCCCATTCGCCACAGCGGCGCAACGGAACCCCGGCAAAGCCTGTTTGCCACGGGCTTCCCCTACACCAAGGACAACCTGGAACCGCTGGTAAGGCGGCTGGATGCCATGATTCACCAATGCCGGGACCTGCGCCGCATTGGCTCGGCGGCCCTGGACATCTGCTGGGTGGCCTGTGGCCGTCTGGATATCTACTACGAGAACGTCAGCCCCTGGGACTTCGCCGCCGCCCGCCTGATTGCCTGGGAAGCCGGCGCCACGGTGGGCCACTTCGGCGACGTGCCCGATGACTACCCGGCCGACCTCTGGGGCCGCGATATCCTGATCTCTGCACCGGCGGTATGGGAACCCGTGCGGTCCATACTCCGTTCTGCTTCGGGTTATGACTGAGGCCGTTTTTTTGTTTCTGCCGGTTTGGGTTGGGAGTTTAGATCTGCCTAGCCTGCGATTTTGCGCGGTTAGGCACTGGCTGGAGGCCCTTTCCCGAAAACGCTACGAGCACATCCATGTGCGCTTCGCTCCGGCCATCCCTGGCCTCCGAGATTTCGGGAAAGGGCCTCCAGCCAGTGCCTTTCGAACTTCACGGGAATCGCATTAACAGCGCCACTTTTCTCTGTAAACCAGCGATAAATCCAGTTCGGTTTCAGTGAATTGGGTATATCACCGAAATCCGATCGTTGTGGGCGGGGTTTGCCTTCGCAGAATCTCGAAGGCCAGGGATGGCCGGAGCGAAGCGCACACGGACGTGCTTGTAGCGTTTCTGCGAAGGCAAACCCCGCACACAACACTCCCAAATTCGACAGGCTAGGGGTAGACGAACCCCAAGCCTCAACCCCAAACAGCTTCGGAAACCAAGCTCCAAGCCTCGTCGAAATCAGCCGAAGGCAAACGGGAGAATGAGGAACGAACGAACCGCTGGATGCGGCCTTCGAGGAACACCATCACAAAATCTGCACCGCGAGCCGCGCTGGTTCGAGGCCGCAGGCTCTGGCGGATCTCGCCTTCTTTCAGGGTCTGGCGGAACTGGGTTTCCAAACGCTCGAAGAACTGGGACGCACGCTTGCGCAGTGTCTCATCCTCGCCCATCAGGGCATCGCCGGTAAGCACGCAACACAAACCCGGGTTACGCTCTGCGAACACCAGCACCAGATGCACCAGCTGCTGAAGGCGAACCCGCACATCTTCCTGCTCCTGAAGCACCACCTGGCAGCGGGAGAACACCGCCTCCTCGGCAAATTCGATCAGGGCCTCGAACATTTTGCGTTTGCTTGGGAAGTGCCGGTACAGGGCCGCTTCGGTAACGCCCACGGTTTTGGCCAGGCCGGCGGTGGTGATCCGGGCCCCCGGGTCATTTTGCAGCAATTCAACAAGGGCCTGCAGGATGGTCTCCCGCCGGCTGGGTTTCTGAGTGGTCATATCAGTACTACAGCGCTCTGTTTTTTTGGCCACCGACAACACGGACCTGCTCGGACACTGGGATTATCTTTCTACCCGTGTCAGTCCGTGCCGTCCGTGGCTAAGGTTTTATATTTTTTAGAAGAAAGTGCCGTCAATCGGTGACGACGCACTGGCGTACAGCTTCTTTGGCATACGTCCAGCAAGGTAGGCCTCGCGGCCGGCTTCGATGGCCAGGCGCATGGCGTTGGCCATTTTGATCGGGTCTTTGGCCTGGGCAATGGCGGTGTTCATCAGCACGCCGTCGCAGCCCAGCTCCATCGCGATGGTGGCATCCGAGGCGGTGCCAACACCCGCGTCGACCAGCACCGGCACCTTGGCGTTCTCAACGATCAGCCGGATGTTGTAGCGGTTCTGGATGCCAAGGCCTGAGCCGATGGGCGCACCCAAGGGCATGATGGCCACGCAGCCCATTTCTTCCAGACGCATGGCCAGCAGCGGGTCGTCGGAGCAGTACACCATCACCTTGAAACCGTCTTTGATCAGCTCTTCGGCGGCGGTCAGGGTTTCCGGCATGTTGGGGTACAGGGTTTTGTGTTCACCCAGCACTTCCAGTTTCACCAGGTCGTGGCCGTCCAGCAGCTCCCGGGCCAGCTTGCAGGTGCGTACCGCGTCTTTGGCGGTGTAGCAGCCGGCTGTGTTGGGCAGGATGGTGTAGGTGCTCGGGGAAATGACATCCAGCAGGTTCGGCTCGTCCGGGTTCTGGCCGAGGTTGGTACGGCGCACCGCCACGGTCACAATCTCGGCACCACTGGCTTCGATGGCGTGGCCGGTTTCCATCAGGTCGTGATACTTGCCAGTGCCCACCAGCAAGCGGGACTGGTACACCTTGCCTGCAATTTCCAGGGGTTTGTCTTCGGGGAGCTGGATTTCCGGGGTATCTGTCATAACCTACCTGAGTTCAGTGAAAAGAGGGGGCGCGTTCAGCTGAACGCAAACTTAACCGCCGCCGATGGCGTGCACCACTTCCACCCGGTCGCCATCGCTCAGGGTGAAACTCGGGTGCTGACTGCGGGGCACAATATCTTCGTTGACCTCAACCGCGACCCGTTTTCCGGCCAGCGTGAGATGCTCAATCAAGGTCGCAATGGTTGCTCCACCGGGGAGTTCCATGTGCTCACCATTTACCTGAACCTGCATGGTTCGGATCACCTCCGTTACTTTTTCAGGGCCGCCGCAACCAGCAGGGCCCAACCAATCATGAAGCAGACACCGCCAATGGGCGTAACCGGCCCGAGCCAGTGATGGCCGGATAACACCAGCAGATACAGGCTGCCGCTGAACAGCACAATGCCTGCGAGCCAGAAGCCGCAAGCGATGCCAAGCAACCGCCGGGACAAGCCGAGGGCCGGCATCAGGCTCGCCGCCACCAGTATCAAGGCATGATACATCTGGTAACTGACGGCGGTCTGGAACACTTCCAGGCCCCGCTCGCTCACCACGTGGCGCAAACCGTGGGCTCCGAAGGCACCCGCCATCACCGCCAACAGGCCGGCCACAGCACCCATCACCAAAGCCCAGCGAATCACCATTTCTGAGGGTTTAAGCGCAGTCACAGTGAATCAGCTCCCCGGAATCCAGGTTCATCAGGGTCAGGGCGCCGCCCCAGACACAGCCGGTATCCAGGCCGATAAACCGGTCACTGCCGGTGTTGCCTTCCAGCGCAGCCCAGTGGCCGAAGATCACCTTTACATCGTCTTGCCGGGGGTAGGTAAACCAGGGCGCGAAGCCCGGCGGTGCATTATCCGCCGACTCCTTGGTGGCCAGCTCCAGGCTGCCGTCTTCGGCGATAAAGCGCATCCGGGTGAAGTAGTTGGTGATCACCCGCCAACGGTCCATACCGGTGAGGGTATCACACCAGCGCTCCGGCTGATTGCCATACATTTGGCTGAAATAGTCCTGCGCCTGGTCGCCCCGGATCACCACTTCTACTTCCCTGGCGCAGGCCACTGCCTGGTCCACGCTCCAGATATGAGGCAGCCCGGCATGGGCCATAACCAGGTTACGTTTCTCGTCGTGCACGCACAGATATTGTTGACGCAGCCAATGGATCAAGCGGTCATGGTCCGGTGCATCCAGGATATCGTGCAGGGTGTCTTTGCGCTTCGGGCTGTGGCCCCCCAGGGCAACCGCCAGCAAGTGCAAATCGTGATTCCCCAACACCACCACGGCAGCGTCGCCCAGGCTTTCAATGTAACGCAGGGTTTCCAGTGAGGCGGGCCCGCGATTAATCAGGTCGCCCGCCACCCAGAGCCGGTCCCGGGAGGGCGAGAAATCCACTTTCGCCAGAACATCCCGTAACCGGTCATAGCAGCCCTGAATATCGCCAATGGCGTAGTCAGTCATTACTTACCTCATCCACCTCGACATTAAGCGGGCCTGCGTCCGCCAGCAGGTCGGCAATCTTGACGTAGTCGGCCAGGCTCAGATTTTCCGGCCGCAGGCCGTCGTTGATGCCCACAGACTGCAACTGTTCCACCGTCACCAGGGCCGCCAGTGCCTTGCGCAGGGTTTTCCGGCGCGCGTTGAAGGCGGTGCGCACCACGGCCTGAAGGGTCTTGAGGTTCTTGGCCGGGTGCGGCAATTCTTTGTGAGGGACCAGCCGGACGATGGCGGAATCCACTTTCGGAGCCGGCCGGAAAGCCCCCGGGCCCACTTCAAACAGCGGCTGCACCTTGCAGAAGTACTGGGCCATGATACCCAGTCGGCCATAATTATTGTCGCCCGGCGTGGCCGCCAGCCGCTGCACCACTTCTTTCTGCAACATGAAGTGCATGTCCTGAACCACCCCGGACTGCGCCAGCAGGTGGAAGATCAGCGGCGTTGAGATGTTATAGGGTAGGTTGCCGACGATTCGCAGTGGGCGACCATCCACCACCAGCTGGCTGAAATCGAAACTCAGGGCATCGGCTTCGTGAATCCGGAACTCGGGATAATTGAAGAACTTGGTGCGCAGCACCGGAATCAGGTCCCGGTCCAGCTCCACCACCTGCAGGCGCGGATTAACCGCCAGAATCTCTTCGGTGATCGCACCGAGACCAGGACCAATCTCGACGATGGCATCGTCCGGTTTCGGATTGATCGACCGGACAATCTTCTCGATCACGCCCGGATCATGAAGGAAGTTCTGGCCGAAACGTTTACGGGCCTTGTGGCCCGGATGGTTACTCATGATGACTCTCCGGCAATAGCCGCCCGGCGGCAGCGGGCCATGTGTTCGCCTACGCGAATGGCGGTGTGCAGGCTGCCGGCGTCGGCCTTGCCGGTGCCGGCCAGGTCCAGGGCGGTGCCGTGGTCTACCGAGGTACGGACAATGGGCAGGCCCAGGGTGATGTTAACGGCCCGGCCAAAGCCCTGAAATTTCAGTACCGGCAGGCCCTGGTCATGGTACATGGCCAGCACGGCATCAGCGTTATCCAGCCAGTGTGGGGTGAACAGGGTATCGGCCGGCAGCGGGCCGGTCAGTTTAATACCTTCGGCCCGGAGTTTATCCAGGGTCGGCTCGATCACCTCGATTTCTTCCCGGCCCAGATGGCCACCCTCGCCGGCGTGTGGGTTCAGCCCAGCCACCAGGATCCGTGGTTTTTCAATGCCAAAGAAGGTTTTCAGGTCGGCGTTGAGAATGCGCGTTACCTGGGTCAACCGTTCGGGGGTGATGGCCGCAGATACGTCCTTCAGGGGTAAGTGGGTGGTTACCAGCGCCACCCGCAATTCCTCAGTAGCCAGCATCATCACCACCCGTTCAACACCGCAGAGTTCCTGCAGAAACTCGGTGTGGCCGCTGAACGCGATTCCGGCTTCGTTGATCACGCCTTTGTGAACCGGCGCGGTCACCATACCGTCAAAATCGCCGTTCAGGCAGCCCCTGGCGGCGGTGGTCAGGGTATCGAGCACATACTGACTGTTGCCGGCGTGTAACCGGCCCGCGACTGTAGACGCGCAGCCTTCCACATGGCACACCGACACATGGCCAGCCCGGGTGTCCGGCGTCTGGCCCGGGTGCCAGTCGTGTAACTCTACGACCAGACCAAGCTGCCGGGCACGGTCTGCCAGCAGCGTTTTGCAAGCCACCACCACGATACCAGCCTGGCGCGGTTCAAGCGCCAGTTGCAGGCACAGTTCCGGCCCGATGCCCGCTGGCTCGCCGGCGGTCAAAGCCAGAATCACCGGTGTCGTCATGACGCGTTGTTTTCCTCACTGGTCGGGTTCAGATCGGCGTAGTCCCCTTTGAACTCGACAAAGGCTTCATCGCGAATTTCCCTGAGCCAGTTCTGAAGTTCGGTTTCAAACTTGCGCTGGTAGATAGCTTGCCGGGCCTGGGACTCCCGGTTTTCAGCAGTCACGTCCTGTTGCCGGCGCTCTTCTACCTGAAGAATGTGCCAGCCAAACTGGGACCGCACCGGCCCGTAAATCTCGCCCACATCGGCCTCCATCATGGCCTGCTCGAAAGCCGGAACCATCTGGCCGGGGCTGACCCAACCCAGGTTGCCGCCATCAGAGCCGGACACCGGGTCATCCGACAACTCCCGGGCCAGGGCCGCAAAGTTCGCGCCGTCCTGCAATTGCTGGTAGATATCGCGAATGCGGTTTTCAGCCTGGGTTTCGGTTACCGCTTGGGAGGGACGAATCAGGATATGACGCACCCGGTGCTGCTGGATCACCGTCAGCTGTTCGCCACCACGCTTGTCCATCACCGTCACCAGGTGAAAACCGCTGTTGTTCTCAAGCACCTCTGAGGGCACGCCTACTTCCATGTTCGGCACCACCGGCGCAACCAGGGATGGCAACTGGCTCTCTGTACGCCAGCCCATATCGCCGCCTTCAAGGGCGTTTCCGGCATCCGATTCGGCAACCGCGACTTCCCGGAAGTCGCGACCATCGATGATCTGCTGGCGCAGGTTTTCCGCTTTTGCGCGAGCCTGCTCAACGGAATCCTCGTTACCGGGGTCATCTACCTGGATAAAGATATAAGCCAGGCGGTATTCCTCAGCATCCGGCCCCCGGCCGGCCTGGGCCTGCAGGTAATTCTCAACCTCCCGGTCAGTGATACGGACCCGGTTGCCAACCCGGCGCTGCTGCACCCGGCCAGACAACATTTCATTACGGATCTGTTCCCGGGCCTGCTGGTAGGTAACGCCCTCTTCCGCCAGTTGCTCTTCAAACTGCTCCAGGCTCAAGCCGTTACTACGGGCAATATTAGCCAGGGTCTCGTTCAGCTCGTTATCGCTGATGCGCATCCCCATCTGGTCCGCCATCTGCAACTGAAGAGACTCGGAAATCAGCTGTTCCAATACCCGCTCTTCCAGCAGTTGCCGGGGCGGCAGGCCGGTGCCCTGGGCGCTGAGACGGCCAACAATGGTATTCACCCGCGCATCCAGTTCGGTCTGGAGGATGACATCGTCATCCACAATGGCAACCACCCGGTCCAGCACTTGTCGCTCGGCGTGGGCAGAAACCGACACAGCCAGCATGGCCATGGTCAGCAGCAGTGTCAGTCCGTGGCGTAACGTCGCCTTCATAATCACCTCTTGATGTGTACATTCCCAGCCAGGCCTTCGGAACAGGCTGGCTGATGACATTGGTTCGTTTTAACGGCGCGGAGTTCCAAAACGGCGGCGCTCGCGTTCGTCATAGCCGTAGATGGCATCAGAAATATTGTCGGAAGCGCCACCACTACCCCCGAGCCCTTTCAGTTCAATGCGGAACAGCACACGGTTGTCCAGCTGTTCATCGTCCGTCAGGTAGTTCTGGTGAACCACCTGAACACTCCAGCAGCAGTTGTTATATTCAATACCCGCCAGGGTACCAACCGTCCGGTCCAGGCCGGAATCATAAACCCAGCGGCCGATCCCGCTGACGCGGTTGGTCACTGGGAAAACAACACCAACATCACTCTGTTCCAGCTCGTCTGGTCGGCTGTAGGTGTGGCCCAGGGTGGCCAGGTAACGATAATCCTGTGAGTGGTAGATTAGCTGGCTTCGGCCTTCTTCAGTTTGCTGGGTGTCGGGGTCCCACAGGCCGGCACTGCGAATCTCCAGATTCTCCAGCGGATTCAATACCAGCTCACCGGCCAGCGGTGAGCTGCTTCTGTCGGAGGCACCCTGGCCGAACAGATCCACTTCCCGATCATCGAAATAGCGCACCTGCCCGATGCTGACCCTGGCACGCTCCGCCCCGGTCACCAAGTCATTGAACCGGCTGGTCAGGGCGACGGTCAACTGGTTGGCGTCACCCACCCGGTCACCGCCGGTGAAGCGATCCCGCTCAAACAACTGGTCGAAGCGGAAACTCTTGAGCCCGGTATCAAAGTCCGGGATGTGATTCTGGTCAGCATCGGCATCGGCCCAGGCGTAATAAAGCCGGGGCTCCAGGGTCTGGTTGTACGGCACATCGAACAGGCTGGAGCGGCGATCGAAATACAGCCCGTTATCCCACTCAAACACCGGCACCGTTCGGTCAAAGCTGCCGCTGCCCTGGGTGTAATCTTCCAGGTCATAGCG
The DNA here is from genome assembly GCF_048595985.1 of Marinobacter sp. GH_1. Lineage (NCBI taxonomy): Bacteria > Pseudomonadati > Pseudomonadota > Gammaproteobacteria > Pseudomonadales > Marinobacteraceae > Marinobacter > Marinobacter sp. GH_1. Next base: position 3,830,204 of record NZ_CP184460.1, read on the forward strand.
GGTGTAATCCAGACTGACCGACGGCCGGGTGAAACCCCAGAGCCTGCGCAAAGGCAGGGCCAGTTCCGGAATGGCCCGAACCCGCTGGCCGTTGGCCCGGTCCAGGCCGGTCAGATTCTCGTTGTCGCGATAGAACCAGGTGTACTGGCTCTCGAGATTGGCCTCGACGTGCCCGAATTCGCCGGTTCCGGCGTAGAGAATCTCCGGCAACTGGGCGTAGGGCTTATCGACATCGGCGATCCGGTCCCGGATGGTCTGGTAACCGTTCAGGTAGGCATCGAAATACTGGTTATTGCCGGAATAACGCACACCCCCGCGACGTTGCAGGTGCGTTGCCTGATCGATTTCCAGGGAGCGGTTGAGGTCACTGAGGTAGTCCTGGTCAGAGACCACCGAGTAGTCCCCGTAACCGGTCCAACCCCCGCCAAACCGGGCCCGGGTGGTGAAATCCAGTGCCCAGCGATCGCCACCCTCGCCTGGATTGTCAGCCTTGAAGGCGGAATCGTTGTCGATATAACCCAGTTGCAGGACCGATTCACCAAAGCGGCTCAGGTAACGCCCTTCTACTTCGGTAAACAGCCCACGACCATGAATGTACTGGGGTGTCAGGGTGGCATCGTAATGAGGTGCAAGGTTCAGGTAATACGGTAAGGCCAGATAGCCGCCACTGCCGGCGCTGGAGGAACCGAACTGGGGGTACAGGAAACCGGTCTTGCGGCGGTCATCAATGGGAAAGGTGATGTAGGGCCAGTAAAACACCGGGGTATCCAACACTTCCAGGCGAACGTGGCGGGCGGTGCCAAATCCTTCCTCCTGATCCAGGGCAATATCGGAAGCGACAATAGACCAGTCGTTCTGATGAGGCCCGCAGGTGGTCAGCATGCCATCGGTGATCAGCACCTGGTGCTCCCCCACCCGGGACAACGACGATGCCCGGCCCCGCATCTCGGCGTCATGCAGCAGGAAGGTGGCGGTGTTGATGTCCAGTTGCCCGGACTCCACCGAGTAACGGGCGCTGTCGCCGGTCAGCAAAAACCCGTCGCCACGGCTGACCAGCGGACCGACAAGGTCCAGCTCCCCCGTTTGCTGGTTATAACGGGCTTCAGAACCTGTAGCCTGGAATTCACCCTGGCGCAGGCGCACATCGCCCTGCAGGAACAACTCGGAATTCAGCTCATAGCGGGCGTTCAGGGCGCTGGCCTCCAGCGGTGCCCCGCCGGTCTCCGCTCCGGACAGCAAGGGCATCTGGCCGCCAGCCGACGACGATAGCAGGTATCCGCCTTCACAAAATACCGGTAATCGATCCCTCACCTCGGGCGGCAGCTCACTACGAGGGCGCCAGTCGATTTCCGCCGCACTGGGAGCCTGCTCCTGGGCGTTTGCTACTCCGGAAACAGGCAAAAGCGCCATTGCCAACAGGAGCCTGGCAAACCGGTGCTGGGGCCACGACAGGTAACGGTAACGGCTGGGCACGGTAGCGAAGTTCCTGTTCCGGGTGAATGGGGCTTGAAGAAAAACAGCTGCCTAGTTTACACGCGCCCCACGGGCTTGTTAACGGAAACACCGCTGCAAATCCGTTTTACGCTCTTTATACTGCTCTGCTAACGTTTGCACTCAGTCATCGAACTCAGGAAGCGCAGCATCATCATGGATATCCGCCTGCAACGGCTGACCGAATGGGTCAGGCACATACCCGGTTTTGAAACTGCCAGCCCTGAGCCGGTTTCCGGTGACGCCAGCTTCCGCCGGTACTTCCGGGTTTGGCAAAGCACCACTGGCAAAACCCCGGTGCCGTTTATCGTTATGGATGCCCCTCCCGAGCACGAAGACTGCCGGCCGTTTGTGGCCATCGCCCGACACTGGCGCCAGCAGGACATTATGGTCCCCGCCATTGCCGCTGAAGACCTGGCCCTGGGCTTCCTGCTGCTGGAAGACTTTGGCGACCAGCTGATGCTGCCGGCCCTGGCCCAGGCCAACGCCGAGACACTGTACCGGCAGGCACTGGATGAGCTGGTCAAGATCGGTCAGGTGTCCTCGCCGGGCGATTACCCGCTGCCACCTTACGATGAAGCGCTTCTGGACAGGGAGATGGCGCTGTTCCCCGACTGGCTGCTGGAGCAACACCTGCAACTGACACTGAGCAACCAGGAACGGGCACTGCTGGACACCACCTTTGCGCTCCTGAAGGAGAGCGCCCTGGCGCAACCCGAGGTCACGGTGCACCGGGACTACCATTCCCGGAACCTGCTGGTACTGGCTGGCAGCAAGCGCCCAGGGGTGATTGATTTCCAGGACGCGGTGCGCGGACCGGTCACCTACGATGTCGTTTCCCTGCTGAAAGACTGCTACGTGCGCTGGCCCGAACACCAGATCGCCGACTGGCTCGAATATTTCCGCACAGCCGGCCTCGCGGCCGGCCTGCATCGCGCAGACCCGGATACCTTCCGGCAATGGTTTGAGCTGATGGGCATGCAACGGCACCTGAAAGCCGCCGGTATCTTTGCCCGCCTGGCAATCCGGGATGGTAAAACCGGATACCTGGACGACATCCCCCGCACCGTTTCTTACCTGCGAGATGCCAGCGCCCGGCAACCGGCGCTCCGACACTTCCATGAATGGCTGTGCGACCGCGTACTGCCCGCCATTGAACAGCGCATTGGCCCCGTTCCCGGGCAGGAGAGCAGCCAGCTGTGAAAGCCATGATCCTGGCCGCCGGCAAGGGCGAACGCATGCGCCCGCTGACCCTGACCACCCCGAAACCACTCCTGGTCGCCGGCGGCAAGCCGCTGATCGTTCATCACCTGGAACACCTGCGTGACGCGGGCTTCCGCGATGTCGTCATCAACCACGCCTGGCTGGGTGAGCAGATAGAGCAGCAATTGGGCAATGGCAAGCAGTTTGGCCTGAGCATTCGCTACTCGGCCGAGGGCGAGCCACTGGAAACCGCCGGCGGCATCGTCCGGGCGCTGCCGTTGCTTACCGACCGGGGAGACGACTGGTTTCTGGTGATCAATGGCGACATCTGGAGCGATGTCTCGTTATCGGACCTGCAGCCTCCGGAACAGGATAACTGCCTTGCCGTTCTGGTGATGACGGATAACCCCGAGCACCACCCGGAGGGGGATTTTCACCTTGAAGCCGATGGCGCCCTGATCACAAGCGGCGGCAGCAAACTCACATTCACCGGTATCAGCCTGCTGCATCGAAAGCTGTTCGATGGCCTGGATGACACATCCGGCAAGCTGGGCCCGGTGCTTCGCAAGGCCATGGCAAGCCATCAGGTTCGGGGCCTCTATCATGGTGGCCGCTGGGTGGATGTTGGTACCCCGGCCAGACTGGCCAAGCTGGACAGGCAACTCGCCGACGGCAGGCACCAGGCATGAGCAAACCCAGCACGCCACCGTTACCCGCGAGACTGGAGTCGGTGTTCTCCGACCTGCTCAAAGAGCTGTCCAGTTGCGGGCACCAGGCCAGCACCCTGATGGAGAGAGCAAGGCTGCCGCGCTGGTGCCGCAAACCCCTGTTCTTTTTCCTCGGCTACATTGCCAAGGCCGACGGCCGGGTGATGGAAGCAGACATCCGTTACGCCGAGGCCCTGATGAAAGCCCTTGGCCTTTCCAACCGCCAACGCAAGAAAGCGATTGATCAGTTCCAGCGGGGCAAGGCCGCCAGCCAGCTACCCCTGAGGCAGGGCCTGCTGTTCCGTTTGCTGGCAGCGATATGGCCCGGACCAGCCCTGAAGACTGCCATCTGCCTGTGCCACGGTGCCCAGGTACTGGGCCAGCCCGGCAAAGCCCGGCGCTACCGCTGCGAAGATGCCATCGACCACATAGGCCTGCCGGTGGCGGTCAGCGACGACATCTTTGAAAGTTACGCCAGCAAAGTCTGGATCCGTAACGCCGGCGCTATCGCCAAACCGGATACCTATGAACAGGCCTGCCAGATCCTCGGTGTGACCCGACGGGACGACCTTGAATCCATCAAACGGACCTACAGAAAGAAGGTGTCCGAATGTCATCCGGACAAACTCGCCCAGCAGAAACTGACACCATCAGAACTGGCCATGGCCAAGGACCGACTGCTTCGCTACCAGCAGGCCTGGGAACTGATCAAACAACGCCACCGCCCACTATAAGCCGTCGCCGCAGCCGCCGGACCGTTCAGCGATTCATCCAGGCCTGAATCCGGCTAGCCACCCGCTCTGCATCGGCCCGTTGCGGCGGAGTTGACAACGCCATGGGTTGACGCCGATAACCACTGACCTGCTCCCGCGCCAGGGCAGCCGCCCGCGCAACCGCCGGATGCCGGCCGGCGTCATCCATGGCGTGCAGGTCGAGAACCCGCCACGGCCTGTCTGCCGACAACATCGCGGGCAATTCCGGCAACCTGTCACCGGAGAAACGTGGCGCCAGCCAGATCACCCCGGACAACGCCCCCTGGCCCAGTGCCCAGGCCGTCACATAATCGGCCGACCAGCCAATACCCGACACCGCCGGCCGCTCGTATCCGCGCCGCTCCAGCTCACCGGCGGCAGCATCCAGCAGCTCGCGGATAGAGTTGCGGTAGTCTGACATCACCTCCTCCAGGGCTTCTTCCTCAGCCACGTCAATCATCACCGAGGATTGCAGCTGGTCATCCTCAGGCGGAGCTGTCTCCTGCGGCTCTGGCACTAGCCGTTGTTGCCGGCGCCGAACCACACTTTCCGGAGGCGGCCGAAGCCCCAGTGTCATCACTGCCACGCCACGCTCCGCCAGGGTATCAAGAAGCCCGCCGGCCAGACCTTCAGCCGCTGTCTGCCCCTCGTCTGCCAGCACAATCAGCGCGCCACGTGCCGGTGTTTTCAACTCTGGCTGGAACAACGCCAGTGCCCGGCTATCGTCATCCAGATCCAGCCATACTGTTCGCTCAGGGAACTGTCGGGCCAACGACCACTCACCCAGGCCCGTCAGCGCCGTCGCCCTGCGCTCCATAGCGTGGGGCGCGCCCTGGTCCGGCTCCGGCTCGTTCTCCTGCGCCGATACCGTCAGCGCCAAACCGGCCAACAGCAACCAGAGAACCCCAATACCTGCTCGACCTGTGATCAAAACCGCTTACCTCACGCTGCGAAAATGCCTGGCAAACTGATAGACTAGCAGGGTTCCTGTGCCGCCGATAATTCACCTGATCAAGAGAGCCTTTGATGAACCCTTACCTGATTGCCCCATCCATTCTCTCCGCTGATTTCGCCCGCCTGGGCGAGGAAGTCGACAACGTTCTGGCCGCTGGTGCCGACGTGGTTCACTTTGATGTGATGGACAATCACTATGTCCCCAACCTGACCATCGGCCCCATGGTGTGCGAGGCCCTGCGCAAGCACGGTGTGACTGCACCCATCGATGTGCACCTGATGGTCTCCCCGGTGGATGACCTGATCCGCATGTTCATTGACGCCGGTGCCAGCTACATTACTTTCCATCCGGAAGCCAGCAACCACGTAGACCGCTCCCTGCAACTGATCCGCGACGGCGGCTGCAAGGCCGGGCTGGTGTTCAACCCCGCCACGTCCCTGAGCCACATGGATTACGTGATGGACAAGCTCGACATGGTGCTGTTGATGTCGGTGAACCCGGGCTTCGGTGGCCAGAAGTTCATCCCCGGCACCCTCGACAAGCTCAAGGAAGCCCGCAAGAAGATTGATGCCAGCAACTACAACATTCGCCTGGAAATCGACGGCGGCGTAAAAACCGACAATATCCGGGAAATCGCCGAAGCCGGCGCCGACACCTTCGTGGCCGGCTCTGCCATATTCAACACCCCGGATTACAAGGCCACCATCGACGCCATGCGCGAGGAACTGGAGCAGGCCCGCAAGGTGATTGGCGGATGAGCCTGAAAGGTCTGTTCAACGCCCGCTGGCCGGGCGTGGCCCTGTTTGATCTGGACGGCACCCTGGTGGACAGCGCCCCCGACCTGGCCGCTGCGGTAGACCAGATGCTGGAACACCTCGGCAGGAGCCCGGTCGGGCTTGAGAAAGTGCGCAACTGGGTTGGCAATGGCGCCCCGGTACTGGTGCGCCGTGCCCTTGCCGGGAAAACCGACTGGGAACCCGCCGCGCCCAAAGATGACGCACTGTTCAAAGACGCGCTGGCGATCTTCTACCACGCCTACGGACAACTGAACGGCCGCCATGCGGTGGTGTTTGACGGCGTCAACGAATGCCTTGAGCACCTGAAAGGCCTGGGCTGCCGGATGGCCGTGGTGACCAACAAGCCGGACCAGTTCGTTCAGCCACTGCTGGAGAAAACCGGCCTGGACCGGTGGTTTGAGCTGTCGGTTGGCGGCGACACCCTGCCAGTGAAGAAACCAGACCCAGCGCCGCTGCTGCACGCCATGGAACAACTGGGCGGCACCCGTGGTACCACGGTAATGGTTGGTGACTCCAAAGCCGACGTAAAAGCTGCCCTGGCGGCGGGCATCCCATGCGTAGCCGTGCGGTATGGCTACAACTTTGGCGGGCCGGTAGACAGCCTCGGCGCAGACGCTGTTGTTGATTCGCTGGCCCAGCTTTTGTAATCTCACAAGGACGTTTTACTTTGAACACATCCATTCGGGAGATTCCTGCCGTGCAGGGACTGAATCTGACTGCAGCGCGAGGCATCCTGACAACCCGCGCAACACGATGGTGGCGATGGCGCACCGGCTGAGCAAGCCAAAGGGCGCCATGGCGCATGCCTGCTTGCCCGCACCACCGGTCACAGCGGTGTAACACCGTTCTGACAAAACGCAGATCAGATTTCAGGAAACCGAACCATGACACCCGAGCAATTCCACGAGCTCGCTGAAGCCGGCTACAACCGTATCCCCGTATACCGCGAAGTACTGGCGGACCTGGACACGCCCCTCAGCACCTATCTGAAACTGGCCAGTGGGCCATACTCCTACCTGTTCGAGTCGGTACAGGGCGGAGAGAAATGGGGCCGTTATTCCATTATTGGCCTGCCGAGCCGGGAAGTGCTGAAAGTTTTTGACCACCGCATTGAGGTCAGCCGCCACGGCGAGGTGGTTGAACAGGCCGAAGTGGACGACCCCCTGGTTTTCGTGGACGACTACCAGCAACGGTTCAACGCCCCGGACCTGCCGGAACTGCCCCGTTTCAATGGTGGCCTGGTGGGTTACTTCGGTTATGACACCGTGCGCTATATCGAGAAACGCCTGCGCCACAGCTGCCCGCCCGACAAAATCGGCACCCCGGACATCCTGCTGATGGTGTCCGATGAAATCGTGGTGTTCGACAACCTGCGGGGCAAGCTGCACCTGATCGTGCACGCCGACCCATCGGTTGAAGGTGCTTACCAGAAGGCCCAGGCCCGCATCGACGACCTGGAAAGCCAGCTGCACCGCCAGACGGCCAACGCGCCCCGCACCCCCGAACATCTGCGCGGCAAGGTGGTGGATGAAAGCGACTTTATCTCCGGCTTCAGCCAGGACAAATTCGAAGCGGCGGTGGACAAGATCAAGGGCTACGTACTGGACGGCGACGTGATGCAGACCGTCATCTCCCAGCGCATGTCGATCCCGTTCGAGGCACCGCCGCTAAACCTGTACCGTTCGCTGCGCGTGCTCAACCCATCGCCGTACATGTACTTCCTGGATCTGGAAGACTTCCACATTGTCGGCTCGTCTCCGGAAATCCTGGCCCGGGTGGAAGACGAGGAAGTCACCGTTCGTCCTATTGCCGGCACCCGCAAACGCGGCGCCACCGATGCCGAAGACAAGGCCCTGGAAAAAGAGCTGCTGGCCGACCCGAAAGAAATCGCCGAGCACCTGATGCTGATCGACCTGGGCCGCAACGACGCTGGCCGGGTGTCGGAAACCGGTACCGTGAAGTTGACCGACAAGATGATCGTGGAGCGCTATTCCCACGTCATGCACATTGTCTCCAATGTCACCGGCCGCCTGAAACAGGGCACCAGTTGCCTGGACGTGCTGCGCGCCACCCTGCCAGCGGGCACCCTCAGCGGCGCCCCGAAAATCCGCGCCATGGAAATCATTGATGAGCTAGAGCCGGTCAAGCGTGGCGTCTACGGCGGCGCCGTGGGCTACCTGTCGTTCAACGGCAACATGGACACCGCCATCGCTATCCGCACTGCGGTGATCAAGGACAACACCCTGCACATCCAGGCCGGCGCCGGCGTGGTGGCAGACTCCATTCCCCGCCTCGAATGGAAAGAAACCATGAACAAGGGCCGCGCGATTTTCCGTGCCGTGGCCATGACCTACAACGACTACGACCATTGAGGCGGAGGAACAGATTATGTTGCTGATGATCGATAACTACGATTCCTTCACCTACAACGTGGTGCAGTACCTGGCGGAGCTGGGTGCAGACGTGCAGGTATACCGGAACGACGAAATCACCATTGAGCAGATTGAAGTCCTGAAACCGGAGCGACTGGTGATTTCCCCGGGCCCCTGCACGCCCAACGAGGCGGGCATCTCCATGGACGCCATTCGCCACTTCGCCGGCAAACTGCCAATCCTGGGCATCTGCCTCGGCCACCAGGCCATTGGCCAGGTGTACGGCGGCGACATCATCCGCGCGGGCAAGGTGATGCATGGCAAGGTGTCGGCGGTGTACCACAATGACGTGGGCGTGTTCCGGGGCCTGAACAACCCCCTGCAGGCCACCCGTTACCACAGCCTGGTGATCGACAAGAACACCCTGCCGGATTGCCTGGAAGTCACCGCCTGGACCCGCAACGACGATGGTTCCGTTGAAGAAATCATGGGCGTGCGCCATAAGACCCTGCCCATTGAAGGCGTGCAGTTCCACCCTGAGTCGATCATGACCGAACAGGGCCACGAACTGCTGCGCAACTTCCTGAGAACATAACAAGAGGCCCACCCCATGGACATGAAACAAGCCCTGAACCGCATTGCCTCCAACCTGGACCTGTCACGGGAAGAGATGAAAGATGTGATGCGCATCGTGATGAACGGCGAGGCCACCGACGCCCAGATCGGCGCCTTCCTGATGGGCCTGCGCCTGAAAAGCGAAACCATCGATGAAATCACCGGCGCCACCGAAGTGATGCGCGAGCTGGCCACCAAGGTCGCCGTCAACGCCAGCCCGCTGGTGGATATCGTCGGCACCGGCGGCGACGGCGCTAACCTGTTCAACGTATCCTCTGCCGCGTCGTTTGTAGTGGCCGCCGCTGGCGGGTATGTGGCCAAGCACGGCAACCGGGGCGTGTCCTCCAAAAGCGGCAGTGCCGATCTGATCGAGAAGGCCGGCATCAACCTGAACATGAAACCGGAGGAAGTGGCCCGCTGCGTAGAGCAGATCGGCGTTGGCTTCATGTTTGCCCCGGCCCACCACGGCGCCATGAAACACGCCATTGGCCCACGCCGGGAACTGGGCTGCCGGACTATCTTCAATATTCTTGGCCCCATGACCAACCCGGCGGGCGTGACTCGTCAGCTGATTGGCGTATTCTCTCGGGAACTGTGCCGGCCCATGGCGGAAGTGCTGCAGCGCCTGGGTGCAGAGCACATTATGGTGGTGCATTCCAAAGATGGCCTGGATGAAATCAGCCTGGCGTCGTCCACCCATGTGGCGGAGCTGAAAAACGGCGAAATCACCGAGTACGATCTGACCCCGGAAGACCTTGGCATCAAGAGCCAGTCGTTGGTGGGTCTGTCTGTGGATGGTGCCGATGCATCTCTGAAACTCATTCGCGCCGCTTTCGGCCGCAGCCACGACGAAACCACCGAAAAAGCCCGAGACATGATCGCCCTGAATGCCGGCGCAGCCATTTATGTCGCCGGCCTGGCCAGGACCGCCAAAGAGGGCGTCGACATGGCACTGGACGCGATGGGTTCCGGCCTGGCTGCCGGCAAGATGTCGGAGCTGGCGGATTTTTCACAGTGCTTTTGATCACGCGCCTTTAACTTTGCTGCTGGGCGACCGGCTGCGGGGAGGCTTTCCAAAACTCGCTGTAGCCATCCCTGGCTACAGAGAGTTTTGGAAAGCCTCCCCGCAGCCGGCCTCGCATACCATATACGGGCCTGCTATGACTGACAGACATTTGGACAAAACTCCTACTATTCTTCGGAAAATCGTTGACCGGAAATGGGAGGAAATAGACGAACGAAAACCAAAGGTTTCGATTAGCGATCTGAAAGCCATGGCCGGTGATCAGGCGCCCGCCCGAGGTTTCGCCAATGCCCTTCGGAAACGGATCGACGCACAACGGCCTGCCGTGATCGCTGAAATCAAGAAGGCATCTCCCAGCAAAGGCATCCTGCGCGACCCTTTTGAACCGGAACGCATTGCCGAAAGCTACGAAAAAGGCGGTGCAGCCTGCTTGTCCGTGCTTACTGACAAAGATTTCTTCCAGGGCCACGAGGACTACCTTGAAGCCGCCCGCGCGGCTTGCAGCTTGCCAGTGATCCGCAAGGACTTCATGGTGGACCCGTATCAGGTCTACGAGAGCCGCGCCATTGGTGCTGACTGCATCCTGCTGATCGCCGCCTGCCTGACCAAAGCGCAGATGCAGGAACTCGAAGGCATTGCCCACGAGATTGGGCTGGATGTTCTGGTGGAAGTGCACGACGGCGAGGAGCTGGACGATGCCCTGACCCTGAGCACGCCGCTGGTAGGCATCAATAACCGCAACCTGCACAACTTCGAGGTGTCGCTGGACACCACGTTTGACCTGCACCAGCGCATTGGCCACGACCGGCTGACCATCACCGAGAGCGGCATCATGACCCGCGCCGACGTGGACGCCATGACCAGCCGGGGCATCTACGGGTTCCTGGTGGGCGAGTCGTTCATGCGCGCGCCAGATCCAGGTGAGAAACTGCAGGAGCTGTTTGGCTGATTCACTGAGGTAACGGGCAAGCGAACGATGGACGCAGATACCGGTAAGGAATCCGACAACCCTATACTGACCGGCCCCTTCTGGCCGGTGTTTTTCCGCTATGCCCTGCCCTCGGTGGCGGGGCTGTTGGCGCTGACCACCGCCAACATTGTTGATGGCATTTTTATTGGCAACTTTGCCGGGGCCGAGGCGCTGGCGGCGCTGAACCTGCTGATTCCCTGGCTTACCTTTCTGTTTGGCATGGCACTGGCCCTCGCCATTGGTGGTACGGTTCGGGCTGGCCGGTATCTGGGCGAAGGCAGAACGGAAGCCGCGTCTGCGATCTTCAGCAAGTGCCTGATGGCCACGCTGGCCCTCGCCATAACCGGGGCCCTGGCGGGGTTGTTGTTCCACGATGCGATCTATCGAGTGCTGGGGGCCTCCCCGGACATCTACCCGCTGATGTCCGAGTATTTTCTGGTGATCATCTGGGTGCTGGTGGCTCAGCTTGTCACCATGGTGTTGTATTACTTCGTGCGGGTGGACGGTTTCCCCGGGCTGGCAACCACGGCCCTGGTAACGGGGGCCGCCGCCAATATCCTGCTGGACGCCCTGTTGGTGGGCTATCTGGATTACGGTTTGCGTGGCGCCGCCATCGCAACTGGCCTGGCCCAGGTGCTGCAGTTCGGCGTTCTGGCCCGTTATTTTCTCAAGCCGGAGCGCAAGCTGCGCTTCGGGCTTTATCAAAAACACTGGCGGGAAGTGCCCCAGGCATTTGCCAATGGCGTTTCGGAGTGGATCAACGAGCTCTCGGTGGGGCTGGTCATGCTGCTGATCAACTGGCTGCTGATGACCACTCAGGGTGTGGCCGGGGTAGCCGCCTTCACCGTCGTGAACTATCTGATTTTCCTGAGCCTGATGGTGTTCTACGGCATTTCAGATGCCATGCATGTGCTGATCAGCCACAACCTGGGGGCCGGCAACGCCGAGCGTATCCGGCGCTTTATGGGCTGTGGGGCAACCGTCATCCTGAGCCTGGCACTGGCGCTGGTGGCCACGGTCTGGCTGTTCGGAAACCAGGTGGTCCGGCTGTTTCTCGACACCGCCGCAGACCCCGCCACCGCCGAACTGGCCGACCGGTTCCTGACCATCCTCTGGCCGTTATTCCTGGTCAACGGTATTAACGTACTGTTGTCGGTTTACCTGACCGCCATGCACAAACCCATCCCCTCCGCCCTGGTGGCCTTTTCCCGAAGCCTGATTCTTCCTGCGCTGTTACTGATAGGCATTGCCCAGTTCGCGCCACAGTGGCCGCTACTGGTGGCACTGCCCCTTGCCGAATGGCTCACGTTCGGGCTGGCCGTGGCGCTGTTTTTGCGTTTCCGTCCTCAGAGGGTGATCAACGCACCAAACCAAATGTAAAAAATGTAAAAATATTTCACCTGCACTCGATTCTCATTTAGATTTACTCCAAATTCTGGAATCGGAGTGTCGACATGGGACCGTCTGCCCGGGCGATTGCCGAACAGGCAAGTTTTCAGGCCTTCCTGCATGGCTACCTTCAGGAAATTGATCCCGGCCACTGGCTGGCCGCCAGCCAACGCCTTCATGACCCCGGCAGCTGTTTCTCCGGCTCATGGGTGTGCGAACTGCCCCTGAACACCCAGCGGGCCCGGCTTGCTGTCGATATACTTTACCGTTCCCCCGTCGGCCGGCACCGCTATGGCAAGGTGCGCCAGTGGCTAAACGGTCGTCATTGCTGGTCAGACATCGAACCGTTCCAGGCTATGTGTCTTCTGGTACGCGAGCTCTATGCACTTTCCGGCGGTATGGTTCCGGAGCTTCGTAAACTCCGGGAACTGGAGTTCCTGCACCGACTAACAGACAGCTACGGGGTGATGACCCGTTACCTGGAACAGCGCCGCCACGACCCCCGGCTTTTGACCAACCGATTCATCGATTCAGAACAGTCGTTGTTGTTTGGCCACGCCACTCACCCCACCCCCAAAAGCCGCCAGGGCATGTCGGAATGGCAGCAAACGGCTTATGCGCCCGAGCTGAGCGGGCGATTCCGGCTTCATTATTTTCTGGTCCATCAAGACTACGTGGAGCAAGACTCGGACGGTCCATTGCCCGCCAGCACCATGGCGGAAACCCTTTTGAACAGTGGCCATGCCTCCCTGAACCTGCCAGACAATCATACTCTGGTTCCGGCACACCCACTTCAAGCGCAGTGGTTACTTGCACAGCCGTCGGTGCTGGTCGCCATCGAGCAGGGGCTGATCCATCCGCTCGGCGCTCTGGGGCCGGAGTTCTCTGCCACGTCTTCCGTGCGCACGGTTTACAGTGAACAGGCAGAATGGATGTTGAAGTTTTCCATTCCGGTGAAAGTGACCAACTCGCTCCGGGTCAACAAGGCTCACGAGCTGAAAGCGGGTGTGGTGATGTCCAGACTGATCCGACAGACCGGGTTCGCGGAGTCTGAGCCCGGCTTCCGCATCCTGCAGGACCCGGCCTATCTGACGGTTTCCCTACCCGGGCAGGCCGAGAGCGGCTTTGAAGTCATTTTCCGGAACAATCCCTTCACTCCAGGCCAGGACCAGGGTGTGATCAGCATGGCCGCTCTGACCCAGGATCCAATGCCCGGCCGTAATTCCCGGTTAATGGATCTGATCGAGGGCCTGGCTTTGAACGAGAGTCGAAGCATGGCCGCGGTCACTCTGGACTGGTTCCAGCACTATCTTGCCTGCGCCATTGGCCCGGCGCTCCGGCTTTATAACGACCACGGTATTGCCCTGGAGGCACACCAGCAGAACAGCCTGCTGGATATTGGTGGTGGCTATCCTCGCTGCTATTACTACCGGGACAATCAGGGTTACTACCTTTCGGAAACGTTTCGCAAACAACTGACAGAGCAGTGCCCGGACCTGTCGGAAACCCCGGAACTGTTCTACCGGGATGCCATGATCCGGGACCGCTTCTGCTACTACCTGATCGTCAACCAGGTGTTCTCCGTGATCGCCCGGTTCGGCCTGGACGGCCTGATTCCGGAATCGGTGTTGATCCGGCAGTTCCGGCAGTTTCTCCGCTCCGAACGCACCCGGCTCCATGGCCCGGCCCGGGCACTGGTCAATCTCCTGCTCGAGGACAGTCGCCTGCCGTACAAGGGCAACCTGCTGACTCGAGTACACGATGTTGATGAGCTGAATGCCGAGCTGGAAATGGCGGTGTACACCAGTATTGCCAATCCTCTTCGCGGTCTGGCGCACGCAGCGCCGCAGCCAAGTTTTCCTGTTCAGGCTGTTGGGGCAGATCATGGCGCTGCGTGAGCAAACACCGTCACCGATGACAGGGCTAAGCCCGGTCATCTCCCTGACCGAGTCGCCAACACAGCGCGTGCTCCGGCAACTGCTGGAAGCCCTGCTGTTTGAGCGTTTGATCCCCTACCGCCCATGCAATGACAACCGCTCCGGCTGGCAATGGCTGTCGTTCCGGATCGGCAGCCTGCCCGGGCGCTGCCGCGCTCGGGTTCGTGGCTTTGGCCGGTTGCGGCTGGATATGAGCACCCTGACCCTGGGGCAGGAACAACCATCAACCTCAACGTCGCTGGCCAGGCTGGTCGGCCAGTTGCCGGCCACGAGCACGCAGCAGCAAGCGCTGTTAAAAGAACTTGTCGCCACCATCGGAAACACCGAAAGACTCGACGCCCTGTATCGGGCCCGTGGCCCGCGGGAACGGCGGGCCCTGCACGGCGAAGCGCTGGACTGTGCATTGCACGAGGGTCACCCCTACCACCCCTGTTACAAGAGCCGACTGGGATTCCAGGGCGATGACCTGGTGCGCTATAGCCCGGAAACCAGCATCGGGTTCCGTCTCCATTGGGTGGCGGTTCCCCGACGCTATCTGGATTCGCAGTTGCTGGCTCCGGACCTTGCGTTCTGGCAGTCGGAACTCGGTCGGGAACAGGCCTATCTGCTGCGGGCCGCATTCCACCGGGCGGGCGTTGACTGGCAACACTGCGGTGCCTTGCCAACCCACCCCTGGCAATGGCAGCAACTCTGCCAGGGGCCCCAGGCCTCCCGGCTCTCCGCACTGGGCATCAGAAGCCTGGGGCCCCTGGGAGACCGTTACCGGCCGGGGCAGTCACTGCGGTCCCTGTTCAACGTCAGCCGGCCGGCGAACGCCTGCATCAAACTGCCACTAGGCATCCATAACACCTCGTCCCGCAGGCACCTGGAACCCCACTCGGTGCCTTCAGCGCCGGCCATCAGCCGCTGGCTTGAAGCGATTTTGGCCGCTGACTCGCAATTCGACGCTGCCTACCCTCTCCGCCTGCTGCCCGAATATGCCAGCCTGGGCGTTAACACTGGGCGTGACCGGGGCACAGGCAGTGCAGGGCTTGAAGGAGAACTGGCCGCCATCTGGCGTGCCAGCATCAGCTCCCGGCTTAATGACGGTGAGCAGGCCATCCCCCTGAACGCCCTGTTCCAGTGGCAACCTGACGGCATGCCGTTCATCCACCCGTGGGTAGAGCACTACGGCCTGGGCCCCTGGCTGGAAGCCACGCTCAAAGCCGTCATCCTGCCGGTCTGGCATATGCTGGCGGCCCACGGTGTCAGCCTCGAGGCCCATGCCCAGAACAGTCTGCTGGTGGTGCGCGACGGCTGGCCCAGGGCGCTGATGCTTCGGGATTTCCACGACAGCGTCGAGTACGCCCGTGACTACCTGCCCCCGGCCACTCCTGAACCAGACTTTGGCCCGCGACAGGCGCTCTACGATCAGGCACTAGACGACCAGTACTACCGTATGAGCGGCCCGGAAGCCCTGCGGGAACTGGTCATGGATACCCTGTTTATCTTCAATCTGAGTGAGCTGGCGCTGCTGCTGGATGAGGCCTACGGATTTAACGAAACCCGCTTCTGGGACCGGGTCAGGACGATCCTGACCGATTACGCACGGCAACACCCGTATCTGACCTCCCGCTTGCACAGGCTGGCCTGGGACCAGTCAACACTTCAGACCGAATCCCTGCTGCGCCGCAAGCTGCAGCCAGACAACCAAAGCCATTGCCTCCGGGTAACCAACCCCCTGGCTTCGGGCCCGGATTCCACATCGATGCCCCCTACCGATCACCATCACGAGAGGTTACCGTGACTGCACCTTTGTTTTACGTCGACAACACCCCCTACAGCCAGGCCGACTGTGATCATATTGTCCGGGGCCTGGCGGAGCGGCCCGAGTTCCAGTCGCCGGTCGGTTGCCGATTTGCGGTCTGCCTGCAAGACACCGCCCACTGGCTGGCCCTGTGCCTCTGGCTGAAGCCCCTTGGCGCCAGTGTACTGCCCATTCACCCCGGCACACCCTACCCTGCTGCCAAAGCCCTGGCCGAGGACACCGGCTGCAGCTACCTGCTGTTCGGCGAGCAACTGCAGGAGGTAACGCCGGAAACTCTTGGCGGGGTGACACGGACGGCTTCGGCCGAGGGTGGTGAGCTGATTCAGCTCAGCTCCGGCACCACGGGTAAGGCCAAGACCATCGCCCGGCCCTGGCGCGACATAGACCGGGAACTGGTCGCCTATGTCGCCCATTTTACTGAGGCCCGGGCCTTAACGCCGGTGGTCGCCTGTCCGGTCACCCACTCCTACGGTCTGATCTGCGGTGTGCTGGCTGCCCGGGAGCGGGGCATCGCACCCCATGTGGTCACCAATCTGAACCCACGATTCATTATTGCCCGACTGCGTGCGGTGCCTGAGCACCTGCTCTATGCCTCACCCACCCTGATTAGCCTGCTGATGAGGATGCTGCCGGAACAGGAAATGCTGCATGCTGTCATGCTTTCCGGGGCTCCTTTACCCGCGCCGGTGCTGACTCAGCTTAGGGACCGCTGTCTGCGGCTGTGCCAGCAGTATGGATGCTCTGAAGCCGGATGCGTGGCTGTGAGCGCGGACGTGACTGAGCCGGGCCTGCTGGGCCACCCGCTGCCTCACCTGTCGGTGCAGGCCGGTGCCTCCGCCGGGCAACCGGATGAAATCCTGATCACGGTAAAAGCCACCGGACAGCGCATTCACAGTAAGGATCTGGGCTATTTCGACCACCGGGGCCAGCTGCACTTCCTGGCCCGCACCGATGACACCATTAATGTCGCCGGCATTAACGTCTACCCGGGCGCGGTGGAAGACGTGTTCCTTGGCTACCCAGGAATTCGCGAGGCGGTGGCTTTCAAGCAACCCGATGCCTTTGCCGGTGAGCGGGTTTGCCTGCGTTTCGTGGCGGATTCAGACATCGACACCGACCAGCTTCGACAATGGAGCCGCGACCGACTGTCACCGCACCAGGTGCCGTCACTGATCGAACAGGTGGAAAGCATCAGCCGGCTCCCGAACGGCAAGGTCAGCCGCCGGCTGTTAAGCGAATCCCTCGCTGACAAGGGTCAGCGGGAGGTCCTGGCATGAGCAAAACCAACCTGACCCGAAGCGCCATTGAAACGGTGATTCGAAACCATCTACCTGACGCCCGGCTATCGGTGTTTTCGGCCAAGGCCCGCCTCAACGCCGACCTGGCGATTGATTCCATCATGCTGCTGCAACTGATTGTGCACCTGGAACTTGAGCACAGCCTGCATGTTCCGGAGGAAGCGCTGCTGACCCATCAGCTCGAGACCGTTGAGGATCTGGAAGCGCTATTGGTCGCCACCGGCAATCCGGAGGTTTCCCTGTGATCAAAGTGCATTGTTTTGTCAGCTGTGTCTGCGAGATCATCAAACGCACACCGGGTGTGGACCACCGCCCCTTCTACTTTGGCGTCTGGGATGCGGACTTCTCGGTCAGTGAGGAGCAGGTTCTGTCTTACCACTCGCCCCATACCCGCCACGACCAGTTCCGGGAGTGGTACCGGCTGCTGTATGGCGTCACCATTGAGCCCTGGTACAACCACCAGCAATCGAAAGAGGCCAACATCGACCGGCTGATTGAACTGGTGGAAACGCGCCCTGCCGATCGTCAGGTCATGGTCATGCTGGACCTTTACCGGTTGCCGGAACGGGAGAACAAGTTTCACCAGAACCCGTTTCCCCACTACGTGATGCTGGAAGCCACGGACGACCCGGAGCAGTGGTTCATGTCGGACCCGGATTTTCGCTGGGAGGGTGTGCTGCCCAAAGCCCGGATTCTGGAATCGGTCCGATCCCCGGCCGCTGCCGGTGGTTTCTGTTTCGACGGTCTGGAAATCCGGCATACGCCCGCGGAAACGGTTGCCGCCTACTTTGCCCAGTGCATGAAAGCGGATACCAATCCGTTTACCGATGCCCTGCGGCAGATTCTGCGCGCCCATACCGGGCCCGATGCCAGACAACCACTGGCGAACCTGCCCCGGGCATTTCGGGAGATTCCGGTGATGGCGATTCGCAAGTACGCCTACGAGCACGCCTTTGCCTGGCTTCTGGAGGATCAGGGCCGCACCGCCGAGGGCGATCCGTGGTTCGAGGCCCTGTGCGAGGACATTGACCGGCTGGTGAAAACCTACACCCAAATCCAGTACCGGGCGCTGAAACTGGTGATGTCAGGCAACCCTGCCCTGCTGGCCGGGGTCGAGCAGCTGCTGGACGAGCAGGATCGGCGGGAGTTCGCCATCAAGGACAGCCTGCAGGGGCTGTTCCAGGAATGGCAGCAGCAACACCCCGACCTCACCGGCGCCACCGCCGACACCCGGATGTCCGACCTGGAGGTATTGCCATGATCCGCTTCCACCTGTGTACCATCTCATTCCGCCACCAGTTGGTGTCGTTACCGGAACTGGCCACCTGGGCCGGGGCCACCGGCTTCGACGGCATTGAACTCTGGGGCGTGCATGCCCGGCACCTGTTACAGCAACCCGGGCTGGATGGCCGCTGGCTGAAAAGCCAGGGACTGGGCATTCCCATGGTCAGCGACTATCTGCCACTGGAGGGTGGTGAACAGGAGGCCATCCGCTACACCCGCGACCTCTGCCAACTGGCCCGGCACTGGCAGGCACCCAAAGTGCGAACGTTTGCCGGCCATCAGGGCAGCGCCGAGCTTGACCGGGGGCAGCGCAAGGCACTGACCCGACGCCTGCAGACGCTCACCCGTTGCGTCGCGGACGAAGGCCTGACCCTGGTGGTGGAAACACACCCCGGCACCCTGGCCGATACGGTTGACTCTACCCTGGAAATGTTGGCAGACATTGACCATCCGGCGCTGGGCATCAACTTCGATGTCCTGCATGTCTGGGAGGCCGGTGCGGACCCACAGCTTGCCCTGCAACAGATGGCGCCCTGGGTCAGGCATTTTCACTTCAAGAATATCCACCAGCGGGATCAGCTTGGCGTGTTTGCCCCGGCCAATGTGTACTCACCGGCAGGCTCAAGGCAAGGCATGGTGCCGGTGATGGAGGGCGCCTGTGATTACCGACCACTGCTGGACACGCTGGCAAACTGGCAACAGTCGCTGGCCAACCCGGCCCCTCTGGACATCTCCCTGGAATGGTTCGGCCCGGACAGCTATCGGGTGCTATCCAGCGACCTTCGCCAGCTAAGGCTGCGGGTTCCGGAAACCGGCGATCAACCTCAGTCGCTGGCGGCCTGCCAGTGAACCTTATCCACCTCATCGCCGGCAAAGCGGATGAGGTGGGAAGCTACCACCTGGCCCAGCGCCTCCAGCTCCGTCTCGGTGGGTGACTGGCACCGCATAAGCAACTTACCGTCTGCTGCTTCGAGCCGGCATTCACCGATGGAGAAAGTCAGCCTGCCATCGGTCCCGGTCCACTCAGCCTCAATCTTGTGGCGAAAGTGTTTGCACAGGCGATTGATCAGGCGACCGGGATCGGTGGTGGCCACTTGGGCGTTCATGGTTAGCATGGCAGATTCCTAGACATCAGTGGGTCAATTAACACTGGCGGATAGCGGACGATCCGCCAGCACGATGGGGTGTCCACGAGAGCACTGTTCGATTCTGGCTTCGATACCATAGGTTTCGGCCAGCAGCTCCGGCGTCAGTACCTGTGCCGGTGAGCCCAGCACGGCCTGGCCGCCGGGAGACAACACCAGAACCTGGTCGCAATAGCGCAGGGCCAGATTGAGATCATGGCTGGCCACCAGGGCAATCGAGCCGGTCCGGCTGGTGGCGTCACGCACCGCATTGAGTACGTTGAGCTGCCAGTGCAGGTCCAGGGCGCTGGTAGGCTCATCCAGCAGCATCAATGGCGTCTGGCGTACCAGTACCTGAGCCAGCCCTACCATCTGGCGCTGACCACCAGACATTTCCGACAGTCGCCGAAGCGCCAGTTGCCGGATACCCAGGGTGTCGAAAATTTCTTCGATCGCCAGCTCGGTCTCTTCCCGGGACCAGTCGCCGCGGGCAGAGCGGCAGGCGCTGAACACAGTTTCGTAGGCCACCAGGGGAATGGCCTGGGGCAGTGGTTGGGGCAGGTAGCCGACACGACGAATGCGCTGGTGGGCAGTAATCGCCGCCAGATTCTCCCCGGCAAAGGTCATGGTGCCGGCAATCGGCAGCAGGCCGGCGATGGATTTCAGCAGCGTGGACTTACCCACAGCATTAGGGCCGACCACGGCCACCAGTGAGCCTGCGGGTATCTCCGGCAGGGTAAGGCCGGTGAAGACGGATCGATTCCGGTAGCCGGCGGTCACGGATTGCAGCTTCAGGGTCACAACGCGGCCCTCCTGCTGCGGCCAATAATCAGGGTGATGAACAGCGGGATACCCACCAGTGCGGTCACAATACCCACAGGCAATACCACTCCCGGCACCAGCAGCTTGCTGGCGATGGATGACAACGACAGCAGGACGGCCCCGGCCAGGGCGCTGCCCGGCAGCAGGAAACGGTGATCTTCCCCCAGCATCAAGCGGGCAATGTGGGGTGCCACCAGGCCGATAAAACCGATTTCCCCAACGAAACACATGGCCGCCGCCGTCAACAGGCTCACCCGCATCAGCACCACCAGGCGCATGCGCTCCACCCGGATGCCCAGACTGCGGGCCTGCTCTTCACCACTGCGCAGCAGGGTCATGGCCCAGGCATTACGAAGGGAAAACGGCAGGCACACCGCCAGCACCAGGGCCACGATAGCCACTTTGTCCATACTGGCCCTGGCCAGGCTGCCCATGGTCCAGAACACAATCTGCTGGACCGACTCGGCATCGGCCATAAACTGGATCAGGCCCACCACCGCGTTGATACCGAATAACAGGGCAATACCGAACAGCACCACCGCATGCACCGAAGCGCCCAGGCTGCGTGACAGCACCAGAATCAGTAGCGAGGCGGCCGCAGCGAACACAAAGGCCGACAGAGGCAACAGCACATGGGCCGCCAGCCCCAATACCGAGATATTGAAGGCGATCACCAGCGATGCCCCCAGGGTGGCAGCCGCGCCGACGCCCAGGGTAAACGGGCTGGCCAAGGGGTTGTTCAGTACTGTCTGCATCTCGGCCCCGGCCAGGCCCAGGCAGGCGCCCACCACCACCGCCATCAACGCGTAGGGCACCCGGATGTCCTGAATGATCACCCGGGTGCCGGCATCAAGGCTTTCAGGATTCAACAGCCCGCGAATCACGTCCAGCAAACCCAGCATGGCCGGCCCCGAGGCGATGTCTACCAGCAATGCAGCCACCGCCGCAGTCACCAGACCAGCCAGACACAGTACCCGCCGGAACACAAAACGGCGGTACTGGCTCGCCAGCCCGCCATCCGCCGGTGTGCCTGCCCGGTTGGCGGCAGCGCCTGCACTCGGCGACGTCATAGCGTTTCCTCGCCAAGCGTGATCCAGTAACGACCATCCAGGGGCACCGGTTGAAACTCCCGATAAAAGGTTTCCAGGGTTTGCTCCGGGTCCAGTTCAGGCAGCGCCTCCGGGTGCAGCCAGCGAGCCAGCGCCTGAACCGCAACTACGTTCATCGGTGTGTTATAGAAGTGATGCCAGATCGCCATGGCCCGCAGCTCCCGGATTGGCTCCAGGGCCCGAAGCCCGGGCCGATCCGTCGCTCGCCGGAACGACTCGCGGGCCATCGGCCCATCAACACCTGCCCCCAGCATCACATAGGGCTGATCGGCATCGGACACCTGGTACTTGCGCGAACCAATGGCCGTGGCCAGGTAGCGATCGGGAGGGTCACTGAGCAGGTACTCCAGATTCATCACACCGGAAACCCCGGGCACCCGGTCTGCCGCCACATTGCGCCCGCCCGCTGCGTCAATGAAGCGCCCCATCATTCCCCGGACCATGGTTTCGCAGCAGCTGTCATGCAGGCCTAACCGGCTGTGGAGAAACACCCTGGGCCGGTTGTCCGGAGGGATGTCAGATACCACCTCACTGACCCGTGCAAGCTCCTCCCGGTAGAAACGGTTGAACCTCTGCGCCTCCTGCTCTCGGCCAAGCACATCTCCCAGCAGGGCCATACTTCGGGGTGTATTGACCAGGGGCTGCTGCCGGAAATCGACAAACACGACCGCCACGCCAGCCCGCTCAAGGCGCTCAATCAACGCCCTGTTGTGGGCTCCGGGACCATGGCCCTCCAGGCTGAAGATGGCCAGGTCGGCCCCGATGGCCAGCACCGATTCCAGACTGAAACTGTCGGCAGATGCATGCCCCACCTTGGGCACCTCCGCCAATGCGGGAAAGCGTTCCAGATACTGGGCATAACCACCGGGGTCGGTCTGTTCGAAATCCGGCAATATGCCGGCCAGGCGATCAATCGTTGCATCGCCGTCCAGAATGGCCAGCGCCGGTATATAGCGGCTCTCACCCAGTATCACCCGGTCCACGGTCTCGGGAATGGTCACCTGCCGGTCGGCCAGGTCCGTGACGGTTCTCGCCGCCTGGACCACGCCTGCCTGGATCAGAAGAACGCCGCCCAGCAGGGCGGCGACAAACTGTGACAATGCCATCAGCGACCTCAGAACCGCATGGCCAGGCCAAGGCGAATGTCACGACCGGGTTCGGGCATACCAACAATGCCTTCGTAGTCCTCGATATGCTGGTAATCGGCGTTACTGGCATGATCCAGGTACTGCTTGTCACCCACATTCTTGACCGTGAGGGTCAGTCTCAGATCTTCACTGCCGGTAGGCAGCCAGTGAACAAACACGTCGTGTACGCCGTAGCCGGGCTTGTCGATGGTACCCACAGAGGTTTCCAGGCCATCAATACCCTTGACGAACCGGCCCTGCCAGCCAAACTCCAGGTTGCGGTCCCAGCGGTAGGCCAAATCAGCAATCCAGGTGTCGCCCATGGTGTTGCCAAGCAGGTTATGCTCGTAAACGGTCAACGGCTGGCCATCCACTTCGGCATCGTTGCTGTGGAAACTGAGCCCGGCGGACAGCGCCTGCCACTGGTAACCGGTTGAAATCAGGTAACCATCAGACTCCAGGTCACCGATGTTCTTGTAGATGGACTCCCGGAAAGGCAGCAGCGGGTCGGCAATCGCATCCTTGATCTCGGAACGGTACACCTCCGCAGACAGGCGGAAGCGGTCATAGCGGTAGTCGAAACCAACTTCGGTATTGCGGGCCTTTTCCCCCTTCAGGTCGGGATCGTTTTCCGAGCCTTCCAGTTTGAAGGAGTCCTGGGTGGTGGGCCCACGAAATGCCTCGGCATAGCCGGCCTTCAGGGTCAAACCGTCGACCACCTCCCAGGCCAGGTTGGCGTTCGGACTGACCTCATCCTCACTGAAGCGCTGGTCATTGTTGTCCTTGAGCCGGTAGTCATCATAGCGGGCACCGGCACTGAACAGCAGACGGCTGGTGAGCCATACATCACCCTGGAGGTAGATACCCAGCACTTCACCGGTCTGCTGTTCGGCCTTCTTGTCGTCCTCGTAGCCGGCATTGACCTTGTCTTCCCGATAGTCCACGCCGTAGGTGAGGCTGTGCTCGCCGAAACGGCTGGTATTGCGTAGGTCGCCGCCGGTGTTCTTGCTGAACCCGAAGTAGCGACCCCAGCGGTCCTCAACGTTCTGCTCGATGTCGGACTCGGTGTGGTAAACGGTTGCTTCCAAATCCACCAGGGCATTGCCGGAGGGTGCATATCCGTAATTCAGTGTGGTGGTATCCCGGCGGCCATCAAGGTCGTACAGGCGATTGAAACCACTAACGATCCACTGTGGGCGCTGGGGCCGTTCGCCCTTGTCGGTGCGGACTTCGTGACTGAGTTTCAGGGTCTGATCGGCCGGCAACTGGCCTACCAGTTTGGCAAAGCCAAGCTGTTGGCGGGCATCACTGCCGGCAACACGCTCACCATTCCCATCCTTGAAGGGCTCGTGATCACTCTGGCTGACAGACACCAGGGTGCTCCAGTTATCGCTCAGCCGGCCAAAGGCTGTTCCGCTTGCCTTGTAGCCGTCGGTGTTGGAGAAAGAACCCAGCTTGACCAGGGCGCCAGCGTTTTCTCCCGGTCGCAACAGGTCTTCCGGATCCCGGGTCACGAAACGGATTGAACCACCCAGGGCACCCGCACCATCCGTGGCCCGACCGGCACCGGCGTTGACCTCAACCTGCTTGAGCAGCTCAGGCTCCACCGACAGACGACCGGAATGATGAAACAGCGCCCCGGCCTGGGTGGCGCCATCCACCGACACGTTCAGCAGGGGATCTTCAAAGCCTCGCACGTAGACTTTCTGGGCAATGCTGTTCGAACCACCCACATTGACATCCGGGCGCCCGGCAAACACATCGTTCAGATCATCCGCCTGGTAACGATCCAGGTTCTGCCGGTCAATGACGATATCGCTGGCAGCTTCCCGCTCAGCGGTCACCTGTATCGCCTCCAGGGACACCGGGTCTGCATGGGCCAGGGGGGATGCGGCCAGGGCAAGCCACAAGGCGTTGCGACGAAAACCACCCACTCGAGATTCAGTTCCTAGATTTGCCATGGGTACTGCGCTCCAATACTGAAAATGATTCCTATTTGGGGCGCATTCTCGATTAGAAAATCGAGGAAGTGAACGACTTTTACATTTGTTACAAACGTGACGCAGGAAACCACAGATCCATTTGAAGCCCCCGGCCGGGCCGATTCCGGGCCTGAATCCAGCCACCAATGGCCTCAACCTGACGACGAGCCAGGGATAGCCCCAGTCCATGCCCGCCAGGTCCGGACTGACCCGTGCGGGAGGCCCGAAAGAATGGCTTGAAGATCAGCTCAAGCTGCTCGGCCGGCACGCCCGGCCCCTGGTCGCCGACCGACAGCCGGTATCCGTTGTCCTGGGGCTCCAGCACGATCCGGATACAGCCCTCCGCCGGGGTGTAGTGACAGGCATTGCGCACGACATTCTCAACAGCCTGGGCTATGGCCCGGTGACTGCTCCCCGCCAGCATGGCCTGATCAGGCAATTCGGTCACAATCCTGCGGCTGGGGTTCTCGTAGCGGGCATCCTCAACGATGGTGTCCACAAGGTCGGTCAGGTTCAGGTCTTCGTTGCCCAGGTCCGGCTGTTCGTTCTCGAGCCAGGCCAGGGTCAGGGTATCTTCCACCAACGCCCGCA
Source organism: Marinobacter sp. GH_1 (assembly GCF_048595985.1). Taxonomy (NCBI): domain Bacteria; kingdom Pseudomonadati; phylum Pseudomonadota; class Gammaproteobacteria; order Pseudomonadales; family Marinobacteraceae; genus Marinobacter; species Marinobacter sp. GH_1. The sequence goes on from NZ_CP184460.1 coordinate 3,855,560, forward strand.
TCAGATCACACTCCCGCCGGATACGCGGCAGGAAATGATGAGTATCAATGCCTTCCTCAACGCAACTGACGGCCATATCGATCCGGGTCAACGGGGTTCGCAACTCGTGAGAGAGGTCAGCAATCAGACGGCGCTGGGACAGGATCAGATCGCCAATACGCTCCGCCATACGGTCAAAGGTATCTGCCAGGGCGGTGAGTTCATCGTTACGATTGCCCAGCAGGGCACGCACCCGGGTTCCCAGATTACCTTCACTGAACTGACGGGTAGCCAGTTCCAATTGCCGGATGGGATTCATCACATGCCGGTAAATGACCAGTGACAGCACCAACAGCACCACTAACGGCAAGGCCACTTTCAGGAACAGCTTCATCTCCGGCAGGTAGGTGCCCGGGCGCATCCGTTGCGGCAGGGTAATCAGAAAATGGGTATGGCCATCGGCAAAGGTCATGTCCATGATCGGGTTGTCCGCGAAGTAGAGATGGATTTTCCACTCTACGTTCCGGCCAAGACGAAAGCCTTCCATAAACTGCCCGGACAACTCACTTCCAGCCAGGGGCTGCACCGACGACCGCACCACCGCCGCCCAGGTATCCTCCTGCACCTGAAGGTTCTCCAGCCAGTCTGCCAGCGCCCGTTCATCGCCGGATAGGTATAGCCGCTCGGCCGTTCGACCCCATTGCTTCAGAGTGTCCTGATGGTGCTTGGCGATAAAACTCATCTGTTGTTCGGTGGTGGCCCCCAGAAAGGAGATCACCCAGACCAGCACTAGCGTACCCAGGGCCAGGGTGCCGCAAAGGCGCCACCAGAGTTTGCGGCTCACAGAAAACAGTACCCCCGGCCATGGACAGTCTGCAGGCGGTCCGCCGCCATGCCGGCCTCAACCAGCTTGCGGCGCACCCGGCTCAAATGCATATCCAGACTCCGGTCGTAACGGCTGAACTCCTTTTCCAGCACCACCTGGTACAGATAGGGTTTGCTGAGAGTCTCCGACTGGTGCAGAACCAGCATCCAAAGCAGTCGAAACTGGATGGGCGTCAGGCAAATTGCCTCGCCGTTGCAAACCACCGACAGACTTGCGCGATTGAGCGTCAGATTACCAACCACCAGTTCCGTGGGGTCGGCACGCTGGTCGCCTGCCTTGAGGGTGCGCCGGAGCAGTGCTTCGATCCTGAGCAGCAATTCGGTAAAGCTGAACGGCTTGGGCAGATAATCGTCCGCACCCTGCTGGTAACCTAGGATACGCTCCTCCTCCGCGCCACAGGCGGTCAACATCATGACCGGCGTCTGGCGGGTCTTTCGCAGGCGCTCCAGGACATCAAACCCGTTCATCCTGGGCAACAACACATCCAGCAGGATCAGGTCCAGCCGCAGGCTGAGCGCGTCAAGCAGGGCCTGGTCGCCCTCAAAGCACTGTTGAACCTGATACCCCTTGCTGGTCAGCAGCCCTGATAGCTGATCGCTCAGGGTCTGGTCGTCTTCAACAATCAGGACTCTTGGGCGGGACTGGGTACCAGAGGACATTACCGGGCAACCTTAACTTATCAATTCACCTTATCATATGCAGTTGATTATCATTTATCAATCACACGACTACCAACGTTGAGACTTATTCCCGAGAACCCGAAATAACCAGGAATTCTAATAACCAAAGCGAATATCATATACCGCCATATTATTGGCCTACCCGAGGTCTGGCCCAGTAAATTAGCTGTTCTATCATCCAGTTAATCCGGGCAGACCACTCCATGAAAACAAGATTCGCTCTGACCTTTGCCTTGCTGCTGCCGGCCTTGCCGGCGCTGGCTGACGACCAGGCAAACGCCGCGCAAACCGCGCTGCTCGCCGCTTCCTGCGCCAACTGCCACGGTACCGATGGCAAGCTGGCCGGCGTTATCCCGGCCATCGCCAACCGGCCCGCCACGGCGCTTGAAAACCAGCTGATGGAGTTCAAGCACAGCGACTCCACCCGGGCCACCGTCATGCCGCGGATTGCCAAAGGCTATTCCGATGACGAGCTGAAAGCCCTGGCCCAGTATTTCTCGCGCATCGGCTCCGCCCAGCAGCGCTGATTATCACCACGACAGAAGAATCGAGACCATGACCAAATCAAACATCAAGAATCAGGGCCTGAACTCGTCCCGTCGTGATCTGCTCAAGTTGATGGGCGCAGCCTCTGCCTTGCCTCTGCTGGGCGCCTGCAGCAGCCTTGGCGGGCCCGCCAGCAAAGATCTGTCGGCACGGGTCGTGGTGGTGGGTGGCGGCTTTGGTGGCGCCACCGCCGCCAAGTACCTGAAGCGAAACGCACCGGATCTGGACGTTACCCTGGTTGAACCCAACAAGGTGTTCTACACCTGCCCGTTCTCGAATCTGGTACTGGCGGGCATGCGCACCATGGACAGCATCAGCCACAACTACAACGAGCTGCGTGAGCTGGGTGTCCGGGTAGTACACACCACCGCCCAGGATGTTGACCCGGTTTCCCGCACGGTCAGCCTCGGCGATGGCAGCAGTATCCGTTATGAGAAACTGCTGTTATCACCGGGCATTGATATCCGCTGGAACGCCATCGAAGGCTATGACCAGGCTGCTGCAGAACAGGCGCCCCATGCCTGGAAGGCTGGCGACCAGACCCGATTGCTGCGCCGCCAGATCGAAGCCATGGATGATGGTGGAGTGTTCGTACTGACCGCCCCCGCCAACCCGTTTCGGTGTCCGCCAGGACCCTATGAGCGCGCCAGCCTGGTAGCCCATTACCTGAGCCAGCACAAACCCCGCTCAAAGGTGCTGATCCTGGATGCCAAGGACAACTTCTCCAAGCAGGGCCTGTTCATGCAGGGCTGGAAAGACGTGCACGGCGACCGCATTGAGTGGGTCGGGCTGTCTGGCGACGGCAAGGTGGTTCGTGTTGATGCCGGCAAGCGGGAAGTGGAAACCGAATTCGGCACCATTCACAAGGCCTCAGTGCTGAACGTGGTGCCACCCCAGAAGGCCGGCTTTATTGCTGACCGGGCGGGCGTAACCAATGAGTCCGGCTGGGTGCCGGTGGACCCGGTTACCTTCGAATCCACCCAGGTAAAAGATATCTACGTGGTGGGCGACGCCACCATTGCCGCCCCGATGCCAAAGTCCGGCTTTGCTGCCAACGCCCAGGGCAAGGTGGCCGCCGCGGCCATCATTGCCGCCCTGGAAGGTCAGCGGCCGCTGGAGCCGTCCTGGGCCAATACCTGTTACAGCCTGATCAACCCGGAATACGGCATTTCCGTGGCTGCGGTGTACCGGATTCAGGAAGGCCTGATTCACGAGTCCTCCGGCGGCGTAAGCCCCAGCGATGCCAATGCCACCTTCCGCAAACTGGAAGCCGATTACGCCTCCGGCTGGTACAGCGCCATCACCCAGGACACCTGGGGCACGCGCCGCTAGGCCGGGACGATGGGCAACCTGTTCTCAGACCACCTGAGCGCCGTGCTTTGGGCCGGCGCCCTGCTTGGCGTAGTGTACGGCATGATCGCCCAGTGGAGCCGGTTCTGCCTGCTGCGGGGCCTGTTTAATCGTTGGCAGCAGAACGACAGCCGCCGGCTCAGGGCCTTTGCCCTGGCCATGGCGGTGGCATTAATCAGCAGCCAGTGGCTGGCCTGGCAGGCCGGCATCAACCTCACCCGTACCCCCTACCACCCTGGCAGCCTGCCGGTGGTCGCGCTGATTGTCGGCGGCTTGCTGTTTGGCTATGGCATGGCCCTGGCCAATGCCTGTGGCGCCCGTTCGCTGGTGTTACTGGGCACCGGCAATCTGCGGTCGCTATTGGTATTGCTGGTGCTTGGCATTGCTGCCTATATGACCATGTCCGGCGTGCTGGCTGAATTCCGGTTATGGATGGAAGATCTGTACCGCCCTACCCTTCCTGCCACCGATCTAACCCTTGTGACGGCGCCCCTGGGGCTCGACACAGAGACCGGTCGCCTGGTTCTGGCGGGCCTGCTTTCTCTGGCGCTGACTGCCTGGGCGCTGTCTTCCCGGGCATTCCGAACCTCGCCCCGGGACTGGCTGGGTGGGCTGCTGATCGGGCTTCTGGTTGCCGCCGGCTGGTGGATCACCGGGGTGCTGGGCGCAGACGACTTTGACCCGGTTCGGCTGGCGTCTCTCACCTTTGTCGCACCGGTTGGCGACAGCCTGCAGTACCTGATGCTCTCCACCGGCACATCACTGCGCTTCGGGGTTACCGTGGTGGCGGGCATTGTGGCGGGCAGCTTTCTGGTGGCGCTGCTCACCCGGGAGTTCGTCTGGCAAAGCTTCACCAGCCCGGGCCACAACGGCCGTGCCATTATTGGTGGTTTCCTGATGGGCGTGGGCGGCATTATGTCGATAGGCTGCACACTGGGCCAGGGCCTCAGTGGCTTTTCCACCCTGGCAATTTCCAGTTTTCTGGCCCTTGCCGGTATAGTAGCAGGCTCACGCTTGGCGCTGCGCTTCAGTGTCGGCAGTTCTGCCAGCCACTGAGCCCACGGCCAATGGTTCTGTTTGATTCGAGGTCGTCATGATATTCCGCTCCCTGCTCGCCGCTCTTGCCCTGATGTTCGTTATGAGTACCGCCACCGCGGATCAGCGATGGCAAAGGGTAGAAGCCGTGACCCAGGCACTCGACAACCGGGTACCTGAACTGGAAGGCCTGAGCCTTGAGCTTCCCCTGGTGGCGGAAGACGGCAGCAGCGTTGCGTTGTCCGTGTCGTTTACCGGCAGCCTGGAAGATGGCGAACACATCGAAAAGGTCCGCCTGTTTGCGCCCGGCAATCCCCGCCCCGAGGTGGCCGATATTACCCTGAGCGCGCTGGCTTCACCCGCCAACATTGCCACCCGAATTCGCCTGAGTGAAACCCAGCAGGTGGTGGCCCTGACCATCACCAACCAGGATCGCGCCTTTCTCACAACCCGGGATGTAAGAGTGACGGTCAGTGGCTGCCTGGTGGGCGGCGGCGATGCGTCTGCCATTGCCATGGCCAATCCACGCCTGGCGCTGGCCGGCAGTGTTCGCAAGAGCCGGCCGGTGACGGTCAGGTCGCTGATCAATCATCCAATGGAAACCGGACTGCGGCCGGATGGCCAGGCCGATGACAGCATTGAACAGCAGCTGGTTGAATCGCTGACCGCCACCCTGAACGACGAGCCGGTACTGACCGCCCGCTTTTTCACGGGTACCTCCGCTAACCCCTACCTCCAGTTCCAGCTGACGCCGGAAGAAGAAGGCGAACTGAAGCTGGTTTGGCAGGATCAGGAGGGTGAGCAGATGGAAGCAAGCCAGCCTATCAGGTTCTGAACCGCACCCGCAGCTGGCGTCATTCGGCCAGGGCCTCCTTTAGCAGTGACTGAAGGTGGTCTGGCAGTTTGCCGGCCAAATTCAGGGCCGCCTCGTGGCCCCGGGGTGTCATCTTGCCCCAGGTTCGGCGCACGATGCGCAGCCACTTCTCTTTGTCGTAGTCCGGCTTTTCCTCGAAGAACTGCGCAAAATAGCGTTCCAGAAACACCATGCACGCCACGTCTTCCAGTAATTGAGTGTCTTCATCCTCCCGCAGCTTGCGCTTGGTCAGAATCAGCTCCACCCGTTCGCATTCCTCCGGCGGGTAGCCACATTCGGCCATGATCTCCGCGGCCCGCCGGCCATGCATGCGGCCACAGGCCTGGCGCCACTGATAGTAATTTTGCCGGCCCTCCCCGTAATCACTTCGGGGCATGGTCCAGCGCTCGATATGCTGGGCCCGGCAGGCAATCTGCATACGCTCGGAAGGCGCCGGTTCCAGCGCGAACAGCCAACGCGTCATGTGCAGGCTGTAGGCATATTCCCTGGGCAGTGTTTCTCCCTCTAACAACTCCCGATTCGGATCGGCCAGGTTAGCTTGATCAATGGCGCTCAGGGTGCAATCCAGTTTCTGGCTCATGATTACCTTTACTGTTGGTTCATACCTGGGCGGAGGGCCGGGCCTTGACCCGGTCATACCAGGCTTGCAGGTTGGCCTGTTCCGGCTTGATGCGGATATTCACCACCCGGGCAAAGGCGATGGTGGTGAAGGCATTGATGTCTGCGGCGGTAAAGCGGTCGCAGCAGATGTACTCTTTGCCGTCCAGATGCTTGTCCAGGAAGTGCATGAATTTCTCAACACCCTTCCCGCATTCCTCGCCCCACTCTTTGATCGGGTTCATCCGGTCCTTGAAGTATCCGGTGGTGTGCTGGAAGCACATACCGGTGGGCATGAAGAAATAGAATTCCAGCCAGCGCAGCCATTGCTCCACCAGCGCTTTTTCGACCGGGGTTTGCCCCAGCAGTTTTGGCGTGTCCGGATAGGCTTCTTCAAAGTAACGGCAAATGGCCATGGTTTCCGCAATACAGGTGCCATCGTCCAATTCCATGACCGGCACTTTCTTCATCGGGTTGCGGGCTACGTATTCCGGTGTCAGGTTCTCGCCTTTTTCGATATCCACCTGTACAAACTCGGCCTTGTCCAGAAGGCCCTTCTCCGCCATGAATATGCGCACGCGACGAGGATTGGGGGCAGACTTGGTCTCAAAGATTTTCATATTGTTATTGGCTCCGTTGATCTGACATCAAGGCCTTGAGAGTGAACGGAAAAAACGGTTGCGTCAAGCAACTGCTACTGGCCCGGCAACCATTCCCGAATCTGCCGGATAACCCAGGCTGGCTCGTCCAGTGGCAGGTCGTGACCCGCATCCGGATGCAGTTTCAGGGTCCAGCACCAGCGCTTTTCCAGCTCCGCACTGCACTGCCAGTGCACAATCCGGTCCCCTTTGCTGGCCAACAGCAAGGCATCGGCCATCGGTGCCCTGGTTTGAGGCTTATAGCGGGCTGCTGCTGCCAACTGCCGTATCGCATTGTGGAACGACACCGGGCGCTGACGCTGAATGCTGTACCAGGCTTTGCAGAGAGACAACGGCACCTCGCGGTTGGAGGTCAGCTCAAGGATATCCCGCTCCCGGTGGAACAGCTCCCGCCTGGCCAGCAATCGAAGTACCCGGGGCCAGGTGCCCGGCCGCATCCTGCGCCAGGGCGGGCTGAAGCCTGAACTGGTGTTGATCAGAACCAGATGCTGCAGTTCACCGGGCTCAGCATGCTGCGCCCAATCCAGCGCCACCATTCCGCCCATGGACAACGCCACGATGGAGAACGGGCGCGGGATATGACCAACCTGCTCAAGCACCTTCTGACGGATACCGGCAATGGTGCCGGGGCTGTCGTCCCGATAGTGAATACCGGTACCGGGCAGATCCACTAGATGCACCTGGTCATTCGGCATTGCCGTCCGCAATTGCTCGACAAAGGGGCCCCAGTGACCGTGTTCACGCGTCAAACCCCTGAGCAGTATCCAGTGCATATCATCGGGTATCCCTGTACCAGTGCATGATGGCCGCTTCTCTCAGCATGGACTGCTGCTCACCGGTGGGCAACCAGTTCAGGTGACTGGCCGCCGCACTGATCAGAAAGTCCATCCAGGTCAGATGGCTGCGCAGTACGCGCTGATGCCGGTGCGGCACCAGCGGGTTGAAAAATCCATCCAGCCGGAACAGTTGCCGTGGGCGTTTGCGTATCCAGCGCCAAGACCCCATTTCCAGGGTCAGGGGTAGAAACACACCGCTGTTTTCCCGGTTTACCTGTTTGTAGAAATAGTCCCACAGATCGCCATGGGTCAGGTAGTGGGCAGACTGGGGCTCAAACCGGTAGTTGTGATTGGGGTAGGCCTGCTCCCAGATCAGTTTAAGCGCCATAACCGAATCAATACGTCGCATCGGGCGGCGGCGATAGGCATAAGGAAACCAGATCTGGTCCTGCCAGCCAAAACCGGAATGGCAATCCAGTGCCAGACTGAAAGGTCGGTTTGGCAACAGGTCCTGAATCACCGCTTCCAGCACCTGATTCTCCACTTCCATCCCCTGTTCTGGCCGGCCCCGATACCAGGGTAATCGAGACGACCATTGCTGGCCGCCCAGTAAAAAGGCACTGCCATCCTGCGCGGTAATGGGCGCGTTGCGCATCAGATCCACTCCGCTGGGGTTGCTGCGCTGGTTCAGATACATGCCACCGGGGTTCACAATCGGTACCAGGGTAATGTGGACTTTCTCAAGCAGGGCCTTGAGATGCTGGTCCCAACCCAGGCGAGCCAACAGGGAATCCAGCCAGGCCATCACCACCTGGCTGCCAATACGTTCCAGCCCATGCACCCCACCCACAATCAGTACCACCGGAACATCCGTCGCGGGCGTGCCAAGGTCCACCCGATAGATCGGCAACCCCATGGGACCAACAGCCACTCGGCCAGCCACCTGAGTGCTGACGAAATCCGGTGCTTCGGCCAACTGTCGCTCCAGCTGTACCAGCTCCGGCAGAAAGGTTCTGAGCAGTCGTTTTTGATGACGATCCCGGCTGGCCTGCTCAGCCGGAATGACGCTGTGGGGAGTCAGTGCCCGTAGTTCGGTCATGGTGCAATCTCTGGTCGCTGAGCCCCGGAGTTTACCTGCGGAATGCTGCAATAGATTGACAGCGTTACAGCCCCAAATATGCAATACAAACTATTCAGGAAGCGATATGATTAAAGTATCTGCCCCGATACTGATGGCGGTTTAACTTTCCATGTTCAGAACCCTGTTGCTCTCTGCGTTTTTCCTGCTCTCGGCCTGTTCTGACCAGGCGCCAACGGATTCACCAGAAACCGACGCTCCGAACCAGGCCGACCTTTCCAGTGCCGCTCCCGAGCAGGCGACAGCCGCCGGTGCCGCCATTCGGCGCGTGATACTCGCCGCGGACCCATGGTGCCCCCACAACTGCCTGGCAGGCGCGCTGCAGGAGGGCTACATGGTGGATATTGCCAGGGAGATCTTCGCGGAGGCGGGCTACGAATTCGATTACCAGAATTTCGGCTGGGCACGCTCGCTGCAGCTGGCACGGGAGCAATTGATTGACGGAGTGGTTGGCGCGCTGAAAGGCGATGCACCGGACTTCATCTTCCCCGAGACCAGCCTTGGCGAAGCCCGAATTACGCTATATACCCACCCGCAAAGTCAATGGGAGTATGACGGCATTGACTCCCTGCAGGGCAAGACATTACTGGTGATTAACGGGTACGCCTACTCTCCGGAACTTGACCACTATATCAGCGAATACACGGATGATTCCGAGCGGATCTGGATTCTGTCTGGCCCGGCACCACTGGCCCGAGCCCTCCAGCTTCTGGAACGCGAACGCACCGACGTGTTTGTTGAAGACAGCGCCGTGATGTCCTGGTTCCTGGCTCAAAACACGTCCATTGCCGCCCCCAGAAACGCGGGGCTGGCCTACGAGGCCCCCCTGTTTATTGCCTTCCCGCCGGAAAACCCTGACGCAGCCGAACTGGCAAACCTGTTGGACAGCGGCCTCGCCCGGCTGACGGCCAATGGCAGGCTCGCCGCCATCCTGTCGGCTTACAGGCTCTCTGACCCGGACTTATAGGCGGTAATAGTGTCACCGGACGCGGTCCGCAACAGCAGCTCGCCGTGGCGGCCAATTCGGCCATCGACCACCTCTGACATCAGGTCAAGAAACCGCTGTTCCTGGTTCATCAATGCCGGCGCGCAGGCCATCAGTGTGGTGGCCGGCGGCGTAAAGCTCAGGCCTTCTCCGGTCAGCCGGAAACCGCCGGAATAGCGGTTACAGGAGGCCCGGCCCGCAACCCGCCCCTCGTCAAGAAACTCGATCGTGATCCGGGACCGGTCGATGATCCCGCTGCCTGCAAGATCCTCAACAACCCATTCCGCACCGCGGAACAAACGTTCCCGGTCACCACCGCAGCCCATGAAGGTTTCACCGTCCAGAGTCAACCGAACCTGCGCCGGATACTGGGCCCCGGCCATGTCGTCCTCGCACAGCTGGTGGGCTATACGGAATTCCATTGCCTGACCGTCGAACCGTGCCTCGTAGGTTCGCCCGTGCCGGTTGGCCAATGTTTCATTCAGCACAATCTGCTCGCTGAGCTGCTGATCGTAAGGACGGCTCAGGGTCATCTGGTTCTGCTCAATCTGCACCGACCAGAAGGGCTCGGTACCGATGGCATGAAACGAACTTTCGATGGCCCCCGGCTCCAGGCACTCGGGATAGACCTGCCCGCGCAATGTCAGTGTGCCCCGCTCTCCCTTACCCCAGAAACTCGTATCCGGGTCGCCCGGCGCCTTATAGAGCGCACCGGAGGCGGCCACTGCCGGCTTCAGAAGTACCCGCTTGTTCAGGTACTCCAGCCCCACCAGATCACTGCCTTCAGAGCTGGTCATCCGGACATCCAGCTGGCCGCAGCGATATTGGCCAAAATCGGACAAGCCCTCGGTTTGTGGATGGGAGGCACAGGCTGCCAGGGTGAGGCCCGTCAGCGCCACGACGGACAACGGCAATACTCGTCGCAAAAACATGAACACATCCTCTGTTGTTCCACACTACAGGTCGCTAGTTTAGAGATTCCCGGCCCGATTAACCATCATTGCGGGCGCGGGAACCTTGCATCCCGGAAAACAACCGTCGACGTGTCTCAGACAACCAGCGAAGCGGATTACTCCTGACCGCTGGGCTGTGGTACCGCAGTCATTTTTGTTCCATCGGCCGTTTCAAGCACCAATCGGCCGTCAGGCTCGAACTGATAATGCCGTACATCCCCCAGCAGCTTCAAAAACCGGTTTTCCTGCTGCATCAGAGGTTCAGGGCACGCCATGCGGGTGGCCGCCATGCGAGAGAGTTCAAGCTGGGTGCCATTGGCATCCCAGCCACCCTGGTAGCGGTTGCAGGAGGCACTTCCGGAAACCCGCCCTTCGTCAGTAAAGGCGATGGTGACATCGCTGTCTTCTGCCACCGGGTCGCCGTCAATTTCCTCGACCTGCCACTGACTCCCTGCCAGGTTCATGGTTTTTCCCGTCGCCCGCTCCTGGGACAGGGAACATCCCCATAACGACCCGGTGACCAACAACATAGCGAGGACATTCTTTGCAAGACTCATATAACCCCCTGAAACTTATGGAACAACTCTCACAGTCTACGCCTCGCCTGGTGGGAAATCGCTGGCAGAAGAGTTAATCTTGCGTCATCAAAACACCGGGAGCACACCCATGACCGTCAAGCTCTATCAGTTCTGTATTTCCCACTATTCGGAGAAAGCCCGCTGGGCACTGGACTACAAAGGTGTCAACTACAAGCCGATCAATCTGCTCCCGGGCCAACACGCGCGAACCATCACCCAAATGACCGGGGCGGATTCCTCGGTGCCGGTGCTGGACCATGACGGCCAGATCGTTCAGGGTTCAGCGCAGATCGTGGATTATCTGGACCAGATGTTCCCCGACAACCCTCTGACACCGGAAGACCCCATACTTTGTGAACAAGCCTTGGAATGGGAAAAAAAGCTGGATGAACAGGCTGGGCCTGCCATTCGCACCTGGGTCTATCATTACTTTCTGCAACGGCCCAAAGTGGTGGTTCCTTTGCTCGCCGCCGGCACCCCGTTCTATAACCGGATTCTGCTCAGCCTGGCCTTCAGCCGGGTGGATGAGATCATGCGCAAGTGGATGAAGATCAACCAGAAAACGGCAGATGCGGCGCAACAGACCCTGGAGCAGCTGGTCACGGAACTGACCGACATCTACCGCCAGCGGCCCTACCTGGTGGGCGACCGGTTCAGCCGGGCAGATCTGGCCGCTGCAGCCCTGCTGGCGCCGCTATTCCAACCGCCCCAGTATCCGGTGCCCTGGCCAAAGCCCGCCCGTATTCCCAAACCGGTACAACGCTGGCTGGAAGAGTGGCGCCCCAAACTCGAGCCGATCGAAGCCCTGTACCAGAAGCATCGCTGACGGTGTTCGTGTGTCGGAAACCGCCACTTGCGCTGACGTAATAGGACAACGTGTTTGGCGGTAATTGTGCCAAGATAGACCCTGAACAAGAACAACACCGGGTTCCTTAATGGCACTGATAGACATGATGAAGGCGGTGCTGGAAAACAGCGGCCTGCTGGCACTCTGGCAAACCGTAGCCCCTTGGCTGGCACTGGATGAGCGCCAGCTTATTTTTGTGGTAGCCACACCGATTTTCGTCGGCGTTACCCTGTGGGAATACCTGAAAATCCGCCACGACCCGGCGCTGATGGATACCCGCGAGGCGGTCCGGAATTTCGCCCTGGGCGCTGGCTACCAGACCACAGAGCTGCTGTTCGCAGGCATCATCGCTTTTCCGGTTTATGCCCTGTGTTATCACTTCCGACTGTTCGACCTCGAGCTCAACGGGCTCACTGCCTTTCTGACCTTCCTGGGTGTCGACTTCTGTTTTTACTGGATGCACCGGGCCAGTCACCGGATGCGCTGGTTCTGGGCCGCCCACGTAGTGCACCACTCGTCAGAGCGGATGAACTTCTCAACCGCGATGCGCCAGAACGCCACCAATATTTTCAACGGCATGTGGATGTTCTATCTGCCGCTGGCACTGGTCGGTTTCAATCCTGTCTGGATTGGCGTGGCCTATGCGTTCTCCCTGGTCTACCAGTTTTTCATTCACACCACGCTGGTAAAGAGGCTGCCCGGCTGGTTCGAAGCTGTGTTTAATACCCCAAGCCATCACCGGGTGCATCACGGCCGCAACCCCGGCTACATCGATCGTAATTATGGCGGCACGCTGATCATCTGGGATCGACTGTTTGGCACCTTCGTGGACGAAGATGCCAAGGACCCGCCCGAGTACGGCATCACCCGCCCGGTGGCCTCAAATAACCTGATTGTGCTCTGGACCCACGAATACGTGGACCTGTTCCGCGACATGCAGCAGCCAGGCGGACTATTGTCTCGACTCAAACACCTGTGGAAACCGCCGGAGTGGCAACGCCCGGCCGCAAAGGAACCCGGCCAGGACCATGCGCAAACAGACCCTGCTACTGACAACCCCTGACAACCATCAGATCAACGCGACCCTGTTTGAACCAGAGCCGTCACCCAACTGCTGCCTGATCATCAGTCACGGCATGGCCGAACATGGCGACCGCTATGCGGCCCTGGCCTCCTGGCTGGCCGACCAGGGCGTGGCGGTCATCAGCTATCACCATCGCGGCCATGGCCCGGGCAGTGGTCACCCGGGACACTACGCAGACTCGGACGGCTGGCAGAAAGTGGTGGACGACCTGAACCAGGTGGTCCACTGCGCCCGGGAACAGATGCCGGGCATTCCGGTCGCCCTGCTGGGGCACAGCATGGGTTCGTTCATTGCCCAAAGCTACGCCCAGCAATACGGCCAGAACCTGGATACGCTGATCCTCAGCGCAACCAACCGAATCCACACAGCTGAACTTCGGTTCTCGCTGCTACTGGTGCGCCTGATACGTGCGTTGCGTGGGCAGCGGCACGCCAGCAAGACCATTGCCCGGATGACTTTTGGCAAATTTAACCGGATGTTCAAACCCAACCGCACGCCCTGTGACTGGCTCAGTCGGGACCCGCATCAGGTGGATCTGTACCTGGCCGACCCCTGGTGTGGATTCGAATGCACCACCGGGCTATGGCAAGACTTTATCCAGGGTATGCTGTCGATCAATCCCGCCCGGTGGCGCCCGGACCTGCCCGTTCACCTGTTCGCCGGCACCGATGACCCGGTGGGCGAAATGGGCAAAGGCATACGCCGCCACTTTCAGGCCATTCGGGAGGCCGGCGTGCAACAAGTCACCCTCCGGCTGTTTGAGGGCGGGCGTCACGAAACGCTGAACGAAACCAATGCTGAGGTGGTCTGGCAGCATCTGCTGCAATGCTTGCCCGGCCGAAGCCAGGGCCTCCGCCGCGACCAGGCCCTGGCAGGCTGACATCACCGGCATGGTTTCTGGCCTGTTTGGCCGCAGAGCCCGCCACCGGATACCGCTAACCTGATCAGACTTCAACGCCACCACAAGGTAATGATCAGCGTGAGTATCGAACAAGAACATTGGGTGACCAGCGGTGACCTGCTCCTGTACGCCAGAGTCGAAGGTAATCCCCAGGCCACGCCATTGGTATTGGTACACGGCTACCCGGACAACCACAGTGTCTGGGACAAGGTGACCGAGCAACTAGCGAGTAGGGTGAGGCGTTACCGCCTCATCCCTCTCACAGAACCGTACATACGGGCCACGTATACGGCTCATGCCATTAACTTACCCCGAACTCGGGGACAGTGATGCCGGTTTTGACCTTCGCAAGATCCATCAACTTCAGGTCATTGTGCAGGTAGGTGTTGGGCAGGGCCAGACTGGCCAGTGGGGACGCCGCGTTGCGCCAGCTTTGCATCTTGATATGCCGGAACGGGGGTTGGTAACCTAGCTGTTTCAGCCTCCGATGCAGCCGACTCGGCTTTTTCCACTGCTTGAGCTGGAGGCAGCGCAGGCGCCGCCTTAGCCAACTCATCACCTGCTTTAACACCCGCGCGCAGTTCGCCACCCGGAAGTAGCTGACAAAGCCCCGCAACACCGGATTCAGCTCACGTATAATGGCCGCGAGTCCGATGCCCCGGTTTCGCTTCGTCAGTGATTTCAGCTTCTGCTTAAGCCTGACCACCTTCTTTCCCTGTATGCGGGTGTACTTGCTATGTATCACCACGCCCAGGAACTTAACCCCTTCATCACTATGGGCGATGTGGGTTTTGGTGGTATTGACCGTCAGCTTCAACTCATTTTCCAGATAGCGCCGGGCAACCCGTAACGCATTCTCCGCGCCCGCTCGTGAGCCGCACAGGATCAGGATGTCGTCCGCGTAGCGAACGATCCGGTGCCCCCGCGCTTTCATGAACTGGTCGAAGGCGTCCAGGTAGGCGTTTGCGATCAGCGGACTGATCACGCCACCCTGAGGGCTTCCCAGTTCCGTCTCTTCGAGGTGGTATCCCACCATCACGCCACTTTCCAGGAACTGGCGCAGCAGTGACAGGACACTGCCGTCCGTGATCCGTTGGCGGAATTGGCGGATGATCAGGTCATGGTTGAGTGTGTCGAAGCATTTCGACAGGTCCATATCCACGACCCACTCACGCCGGTATCGGCGGATGAACAACTCCGCCTTGCCAATGGCATGGTGACCACTGCGTCCCGGACGATACCCGTAGCTCGACGGGTGAAAGCCCGGGTCGAAGATCGGCTCTAGGATGCTGCGCAACGCCTGCTGCACAACCCGGTCCCGAACCGTTGGAATGCCCAGTAAACGCTCACCACCATCGTCCTTGGCAATGGCGACGCGCCTGACCGGCTGCGCCCGATAGCGCTTTTCCTTCAGCTCGAGCAACAGGCACGACAGCTCCACCTCCAGATTCGCCTCAAACGCACCCAGGCTCTGCCCATCGATTCCGGCCGCGCCCTTGTTGCGTTTGATGTGTCTGAAGGCTTCATACAGGCGCTGTTTTGACAGCAATTGCCCGTACAGACTGTAGTATTTCCTCATGCCTGCTCATCTCTGTGGTGACGGCTTCGAGGATCGGTCTGGCTGCCGGTCTGTTTCAGGCGATCCGTCCGGGTACTAGCGCTCTGGCAATCTGCCGCCACGGTATCGCTCTACTCCCTTGTCCGGAGAACACCAGAGCCACTGCGTTCCCGCAGCACCCCAGTGCACGTCCCTGCCCCGTCGGGCAGCTTGTGAACACAGCGTCCACCTCTCACTCGTCGTCCGTCATTCTCGTTAATGACTTCCGCCCTTCGCATCCGATCAGAGCTTTTGACCCTGACCGGTCCGCTGAACCTCCGCCAGCGGTCATTCCGGTTTTGTCCTCCACGCTGTTACCAGGCTTCTCAGGCCGGAACTTCCTCACTACTACGGCTTCATCTGCCACCTCGCACCGACTGCGGCCTCGGCTTTCACCTTGCGCCACAGCCTCCGGCGTCGCCGGATTCGGTGTCAGGCTTCCCCGGTTACTGCACCGGCTCCCTGTTAACGATGCCACCCTCAAACACAGCCCAGGTCTGACTGAGTATCGGGCTTCGCGTTATTTCGCACGCTGACCCACCTGAACTGCCGAAGCAGGTTCACTTGCGTTGTGTACCGTTAACTTCCTATGGCTTCCTTCAGACCCCACCGTTGGCCAGTGGCGCCCTTGCCAGTCGGATTGTCTTCCCCTCAGTCGGGGTGACGCCATCTTCTTTCAGATGGCCGGGTTTGCCGGCTTCGCCGGGCAAACGAAAAAGGATTATCTGGTCATCCGCTATGACGTTCGGGGCGCTGGCCGCTCCGACAAGCCAGCCAGAACCAGCGCCTATCGCATGAAGTGGCTCGCGCAGGACCTCAAGGCCGTGGCTAACGCGGTGATCCCGGATCGCAGCTTCCACCTGGTGGCCCACGACTGGGGCTCTATCCAGAGCTGGGAAACGGTGACCACCGGAGCCCTGGACGGGCGCATTCGATCCTACACCGCCATTTCGGGACCTTGCCTGGATCACGTGGGCTACTGGTTGCGGGACCAGATCATGGCACCCGGTTCCGGGGGCACCACCAAGGTCCTGAAGCAGCTGGCCAGCTCCTGGTATGTGTTCATGTTCCAGTTGCCGGTGCTGCCAGAAACCCTGTGGAAGGCCGGCCTCGACCGCTTGTGGCCGGGGTATCTTCGCAAACACGAACAGATTGCCGATGCCCAGTTCAGCGAATACCAGAAAGCCGACGGCCGCTATGGCGTCAAACTCTACCGGGCCAACTTTATTCGTAAGCTGCTGCGACCAGAGCCGAGGCTGGCAGGCTGCCCGGTGCAGGTGATCATCCCCACCCGGGATGCCTATGTGGGCCGCCAACTCACCGAGAACCTGGCCCGCTGGACCGGCAAGCTGACCCTGCAGGAACTGGATACCACGCACTGGGCACCCATCACCGAACCGGCGGCCGTGTCACGGTCGGTACGGGAATTTGTCGAAGCCCATCGCTGATATGGGCGACCGCCACAACGCAAAAGGCCGCTGAAATTCAGCGGCCTTTGAGGCAGTTGCCAGGCGGGAATCGTTCAGCGGGTGCCGTACACCACCATGGTTTTGCCCTTGACCCGAACCAGGCCCTGGTCTTCCAGCGTTTTCAGGACGCGGCCCACCATCTCCCTGGAACAACCAACAATACGGCCAATCTCCTGGCGAGTGATCTTGATCTGCATGCCATCGGGATGGGTCATGGCGTCTGGCTCCTTGCACAGGTCCAGCAGGGTGCGCGCCACCCGGCCTGTCACATCCAGGAACGCCAGGTCGCCAACCTTGCGGGTAGTCTGGCGCAGGCGAGAAGCCATCTGCTCGCCGATGAAATACAGCACCCTCGGGTCCTGCTGGGCGATCTCACGGAATTTGGTGTAGCTGATCTCCGCCACTTCACACTCGGTCTTGGCCTTGACCCAGGCGCTGCGGGAATCCATGTTATCAAACAGGCCCATTTCGCCGAAAAAGTCTCCGGCGTTCAGGTAGGCCATGATCATCTCGCGGCCATCATCGTCTTCAATGATGACGGTGACGGAACCTTTGACGATGTAAAACAGGGAGTCGCTTTTGTCACCGGCATAAATAATGGTGCTTTTGGCGGGGTAACGCCGACGGTGGCATTGGGAAAGGAAATAATCCAGGTGTTTGGTTTTCTGCTCAACCGGCTTGACGATGGTAGCCATAGTGCGGGACATGCCTCCTCAGAGTCTGGCGATTCCTGATGTTTTTCTGCCCCGCATTTCCTTGCGGGTTTCGCGATTTTTATTGTTTGCAGCGCAACTTATAACAAGAAGGTCATCTTTCGGCAACTCGAAAGCGGATACAAGATGTATCTGGGATCAATGCCTCTTTGGTCGCAAGGGGTAGCTGTCGCCACTATCAGACTGTGCTAGCATCCTCCATCAGGCTCCGGAGCAACCTTGATCACATCCGGCCATGAACCATCACCCATGGGAGAACCCGATGAAAGCAACCGTCGACTGGACCGGCAATGCCAGTTTCAGGGCTACCAGTGGCAGCGGCCACAGCGTGCAGCTGGACGGCCCACCCGATCACGGCGGCGAAAACCTCGGGCCACGCCCCATGGAAATGCTGCTGATGGGCGTGGGCGGCTGCTCGGCCTTTGATGTGATGAGCATCCTGAAAAAGAGTCGGCAAGACGTCACCGCCTGCCATGCCGAACTTGAAGCAGAGCGGGCCGATGCCGTACCGGCTGTCTTTACCAAAATACACCTGCATTTTGTGGTTACCGGCCACAACCTCAAAGAGAAGCAGGTCGAGCGGGCGGTCAGCCTGTCTGCTGAAAAATACTGCTCAGCGTCCATCATGCTCGGAAAAGCCGGTGTCGAGATCACCCACAGCCACGAAATCCGCGCCGCAGAGTAAGCGATTTCCGTAGCCAGCGCGCCCCATGCCGCCGTTGGGGCCACTGTAACCAAAAATGTCATTGTAGATACTATTCATTGACACACACGGTATGCATAATACGCAACTTTCTCCGCAGGTCTGCGCAAAAGGTGAGCAATTATTATGGAAACCAAACTCCAGCTGCACGGTTTCAACAACCTGACCAAATCCCTGAGCTTCAACATCTACGATATCTGTTACGCGCAGACCGAAGAGCAACGTGAAGCCTACATTGACTATATCGACGAGATGTACAACGCCGAGCGTTTGACCCAGATCCTGTCTGACGTGGTCAAGATCATCGGCGCCAACATCCTCAATATTGCACGCCAGGACTACGAGCCCCACGGTGCCTCTGTGACCATGCTGATTGCCGAGCATGAACTCACCGACAGCGAAGCCAACAACGAAGAATCTCCGGGCCCGCTGCCCGACACCATCGTAGCGCACCTGGACAAGAGCCATGTGACCGTTCACACCTACCCGGAAAGCCACCCTCATGATGGCGTCAGCACCTTCCGCGCCGATATCGACGTGTCCACCTGTGGCCTGATCTCGCCCCTGAAAGTGCTCAACTACCTGATCCACAGCTTTGACTCCGATGTGGTCACCGTGGACTACCGGGTACGTGGCTTCACCCGTGATGTCGATGGCACCAAGCACTATATCGACCACGACATCAACTCGATCCAGAACTACCTGACCGAGGACACCCAGAACGCCTATCAGATGATCGACGTGAACGTGTATCAGGAAAACCTGTTCCACACCAAGATGATGCTGAAAGAGTTTAACCTGGATAACTATGTGTTCGGTGTGAATGCCGGCGAACTGGACCCGGCCGAAGCCCAGTCCATCGAAGACCGACTGCGCCGCGAAATGCTGGAAATCTTCTATTCCCGCAACGTGGAATAAGCTCGTTCAGCGGTGGCATCGTGCCACCGCTGAACTTCTTCAGTTTTTTTGATCTGCCCCGCCAGAATTCTGCGTTTTCATCCTTCGTCTCTCCCCGGTTTAATAGAACCATCATCAACGAGAGGAGGACGACATGACGCTTCGCTCCCTGAAACAAATCATTCCCGCCCTGGGTACCTCTGATGGCGCCGGCGTGAAAATCAAACGCTCACTGGGTCAAAGCCAGGCCATTCGCATGGACCCTTTCCTGATGCTGGATGAGTTTGGCTCCGACCAGCCCCAGGACTATATCGCCGGCTTCCCTGCACACCCGCACCGGGGCTTCGAGACGGTCACCTACATGATCGAAGGGCACATGCTGCACGAAGACCACCTGGGCAACCGTGGCAACCTTCGTAATGGTGGCGTGCAGTGGATGACCGCCGGCCGGGGCATCGTGCATTCTGAAATGCCGCAACAGGAATCCGGTGTCATGCGCGGCTTCCAGTTGTGGCTGAACCTGCCGGCAGCCGAGAAAATGAAGCCAGCCGGCTACCGGGATATTCAGCCCGAAGACATCCCCGTGTTCAATCAGCCCGGAGCCTCCGTAAAGCTGATTGCCGGCGAGATGAACGTCAGCGGCGTGCAGGTATCCGGCGCCGTGACAGGCGGCACTACCGAACCGCTATACGCCGACATTCACCTTGAGCCCAATGCCCAGCTTTCGCTGCCCGTGGCACAGCCCCTGAACGCCATGCTGTACCTCTACGAGGGCAACGCGAGTCTGGTTACTGGTGAGGCACAAACCCAACTTCGGCTATCGGCTGCCAACCTGCTGGATGACGGCGATGAGATCCTGCTGGCGGCTGGCCCATCCGGTGCCCGGCTGCTGTTGATTGCAGGCCGCCCGATAGGTGAGCCTATTGTTCAGTACGGACCATTCGTGATGAATACCCGTGAGGAAATCGAGCAGGCACTGAGGGATTACCAGACCGGTCGCTTAACCGCCGCCTGAACATCAGGCGAAGGTTCGGCCCGCCATCAGGCGTTGGATCATGGGGCGGATAATCAGCTCCATGGCCAACGCCATCTTTGGCCCCGGAATCACCAGCGTGTCGTGGCGTGACAGCGTGCTCTGGGGAATGGCCTGCAACAGCCAGGAAAAGTCCACCTCGTTGGAGTCGCGAAAGTGGATCACCACCATGCTTTCATCTTCACTGGGCACATCCCGGGCGATGAAGGGGTTGGAGGTATCCACCAGCGGTATCCGCTGGAAGTTGATGTGGGTATGGGAAAACTGGGGCACGATATCGTGCACGTAGTCTTCCATGCGGTTGATGATGGTCTGTACTACCGCCTCCTGACTGTACCCCCGCTGGTTGGTATCCCGATGGATTTTCTGGATCCATTCCAGGTTTACAATGGGCACAACGCCGATCAGCAGGTCAACGTACTGGGCAATGTTGTAGCTTTCGCTGATCACTCCCCCGTGTAGCCCTTCGTAGAACAGCAGGTCCGTGTCTGCCGGCAGTGGCCCCCAGGCGGTGAATGTCCCCGGTTTATGACCGGCCTCAACCAGCTGGCGATCTTCATCGTGAACGTACTGGCGGTATCGTCCGTTGCCGGTATGGCTGTAGTCATAGAACAAAGCTTCCAGACGGTCGATATGATTGGCTTCCAGGGCGAAGTGGTTACGCTCGCCAAACTGCCCCTTGGCCGCCAGCCGGGCCATCTGTTCCCGGGTGTACCGGTGGAAACTGTCCCCCCCCACCATGGCGGCGTTCAACTCCTCACTGGCAAACAGCCGCCTGAAAATCTGGCCGGTGGTGGTCGTGCCGGCCCCGGAGGAGCCGGTCACCGCAATGATAGGGTGGCGTTTGGACATAAGAGCAATTTCCCGGATCAGGTCAGGCTGGTAAGCAAGCGTGGTTTTTCAACAACAAAGCCCTGAGCATAGTCCACACCCAGCTGCCTGAGCATATCCAGAACGTCTCGGGATTCAACCTGGGAGGCAATGACTTCCCGGTTCATGTAGTGCGCCATATCCACCATGGACCTCACCATTGCCTGATCAGTCTGGCTCGACACCAGCTGGCTGGTGAAGGCACTGTCAATCTTGATCAGATCCACCGGCAGGGAACGCATGAACTGGAACGAACTGGGGCCACTGCCGAAATTACCCAGGCAGAACCGGCAGCCCAGCTCTTTCATTTCCAGGATGAAATCGGCCACCGCCTGCACGTCGCTGATGGCAGATGCCTCGGTCAGCTCAAACCAAAGCCGTTCGATGGGCGCGTCTTTTTCACTGAGCTTCTCGTAGATAAATTCCAGCAAGCTCTGATCATTCAACGAATACCCAGACAGGTTGATACACACGCCCCCGACATGTCGGGGGTCCGGCGCCTGGTCCCTCAGCCAGTCCAGCATATGCCCGACCACCCAGCGGTCCACCGCCTGCATGCGATCATAGCGCTCAGCCATGCGTACAAAATCCTGGCCGGTTATCAGGGCGCCGCTGTCATCGTACATGCTGATCAGAATCTCATACTGGGCCGTCATCCGGGCCTCGGCATGAAGCGGTATGATCTTCTGGCAGCGCAGCAGCATGCGCTCTTCATCCGGATCCGACAGGCTGGCGACGCGCGCAGCGATCTGCTCCTGGCGGGCCTGGTCATCGGCATCCAGGGTATATTCGGCGATCTTGCCCGGCCCCATTTTCCGGGCCTGGGATAACGCCTGCTCCGAACTTCTCAGCCAGCGTTCGGCACTCACCAGAGCCGGCAACTCGGCCACCAGGCCAACGTTGGCCGACAACGTATACTGGCGGCCGCCAAAGGCAAACTCTGCCGATTCAATGGCCTCGATCAGGGCCGCGGCCACATCCTGGCCCTGCTCTTCCGCAACCAGCATGGCGAACTCATTGCCGGCCAGGCGCGCCACCGGCATGCCATCACCCACATGGCGGCACAACAGCTCTGCCACCTGTTTGAGGGTTTCATCACCCGCCTGGTAGCCAGCGGTATCATTGAGCAACCGGAAGCCACGCAGGTCCAGATGCAACAGAGTGCGGCTGTCTTCACGACGGGCCAGCTGCTGCTCCAGCATCCGTTCGAACTCCCGGCGGTTGAGCAAACGGGTCAGCTCGTCATGGGTGGATGCCCAGGACAGCTGGTCATAAACGTTGCGAACCATGCGGTCGATACTTTCATCCACCAGCGGTCGGTCGTACTGGTTATCAGGCACGATGATGCCTTTGCGCATCTGCCGGGCCAGCGCGTCCAGCTCCAGCTCAACCACCCGCATGCCCTGATGATTGACGAAGACAAAGCGGCTAAAGCCCCGGGCAATCCAGACCAGCCGGATATACTGGGGTTCATCAGGCCGGGTCTGGTCCCGCAGCCAGTCCCCGGTACGCAGCTGCTGTGACCGGTTGATCCAGCGCTGAAGACTGCGCTGTTCCCGCTCGTTGAGGGTTTGCGGGTCTTTCTCGGCTGGTTTTGCCGGCGGCACTTCGACCATCTCAGGGGTTTTGTCGGGCCGGCGAACCAGGAAGTGCTTCAATTCATCGCGAATCTGGGATGACGGCATGTGATTGCTGGATATCGACGCCAGGCCGTCCTGGATCAGCCGCAAAAGCTCCGGCAGGTTGATACTGCTCTCCGGATCATCGGCAAAGGCCAGCAGCGAATCAATCACCGCCAAATAGTCCTGCCAGAGCTGACTGTCTGGTCCCTGGCGAATCCAGGTCAGTGACAACAGGTCCCGCCAGCCGCCTTCCAGCAAACTGACCAGCGCCCGGGGTACCTTGCGACCGGCAATACGCTGATCAATCGCGGCGCTCACCGCCGCCTTGGACTCAGACACCTTCTGGGCACCCTCGGCCGCTGCCGTTACCCGCTCGACGTTCCGGCGGTAGACCAGATTCTGCCGGTCAATCAGGGTGTCCAGCTCGGTCACCGTCTGTTCAAACACGCCGGTGTCCTGCTCGAAATCCGTGGCAATGCGCTGAACCAGCTCGTCGACCCGTCGCTGGACCACCGGGTTCAGGCGGCCACCCTTCACCCCCAGCTGGGCCAAACGGTTCATCACGCCGCGGACAGGGCTGTCCTGATCCTCAAAAAACGCCGGATCCCGCATCACTACCTTGAGCACCGGGACTTCCAGTTGGCGCATCCGGGCCTGCACATAGTCACTGAGCTTGGGGCTTTCCACGACACTTTTGAAAAAGCGATCAACGACATCCAGGGTTTGCTGCTGCTCGTCATCCAGCCGGGCTTCGCCGATTTCCTTGATCTTCTCGACCACACGCTCTTTCAGCGGGGCGGCGGATTCTTCCTGGCCCGCCGCGCGCACCTGTAACTCCTGCAATTCCCGGTGCAGTTCACCGGTCGACAGTGGGCGCGCATTGGGGGCAAAGTCCTCCTGGGGACTTTCCCCTCGGGAGACCCGGCTTGCCTGCAGGGTTGTGAGCAGATTGCGAACGGTGGAAAACGCCGTCTGGGCGGCCTGGGCGTAGCCACGGAATTCACCGGATAACCGGCTTTTCAGGGCTCGACTTGCGGTCGTGGCGCGGGATTCCTCGGCGGGCTGGGCCGGGCTCTCGGCTGGGGTCTCTTCTGGCCTGGTGACTGTCGGAGCGGGCGTGGGCTCGTTCTTTGGCGGTGCCTGCTCACTGAGGTATTTGGACAGGTCCAGGTCTGGCAGCACACCATGGCGAATAAGAATGTTGTTCAGTTCCCGGTACAGCGGCGCCAGTTGTTTAAGCACGGTTTGCTCAAAGGTCTTCAGGCAGACTTTCTCCACCTCCCTGGTTGCCTTGAGCTGTAACAGGGCATGATGGAAGGCCTCACAGACCAGCGCTGGCCCAAGCGGGTTGTGGTGGCCGGTGCGATTGGCGATACCGAGCTTGTCCAGTCGCAGCTTGAGCTGAAGCAGGTCGCCCCGGTACTGGGTATCGGCCCGGGTGACCATTACCCGGATGGTCAGCCAGTCTTCGAACTCGTTCTTGTCGACCACAGACAACTCAGCCCCCGGCGCGCCCTTCTGGGCTGGCTTCAGAGGAGATTCCAGGAACCTCGCCATATGGTGCCAAAGAATCCTCTGGCGTGCCTGGAGCTGCCCTGAGGCGTCCATATACTCGTTGGCCAACTGGTCGCTGGGTGCCTTCTGGGCAGCCTTGCGGAGCGCCTCTGCCATCTGCACGAAACAGGCATCCATCAGCGGCTCAATGAAACTGGTTACCGTTTTTGCGGACTGATGGAGAACAAACTGCACACGCTCACTCGGCGCCCGCAACGACGACCTGGCCTGATCACCACTGCTGCCGCAAAGCTGCAGCATGGCATTCAGGGCGTCGGGATTGGAGCGGGTGAAGTTTACCCCCATGGCGCCGTCGATACGCCGAACGGGACTGACGTGCAGTTCGTAACGACGCTGACCATCCGCACCGCGAAAACGAACCACCAGCTCGGACGGCTGGTTTTGATCGAACACCCGGTCCAGTTTTCGGGAGGTTTCACCGGAATAACGTATGAACAGGCCTTCGGCGCAAAAATCAGCAATCTGGCAGGGCCAGGTATTACCGCCACCTGCGTCGATCTGTGCCGCGAGTTTAATGGGCTGTCGGGTACTGCTACGACGTTCTCTCGGATCCATGAACTACCTGACCAATTGATAAGCCGGCCTGGTCGCCAATGACCGTCGCCCTGGCGAACATCCCTGAGTTAGTGGCTGTGATCTGCTGTTATGATAAAAAGAGTATAGCCAGCCCCGGAAAACAGCCAGCGAGCCTGTCACGACGAGCACCAGGGCGGAGCCGGAAAGACCATCAATCACAACGTACGGATACATGAGACAGCTTAGTCAGATCTATCTTCTTTTGCTACTGTTAACGGGGCTCCAGGGGTGTTCGACCATTGGCTACTATGGCCAGGCAGTGGGCGGCCATCTTTCACTGATGCTGCGGGGACAACCTGTGGAATCGGTTGCCCGCGACCCACAAAC
Source organism: Marinobacter sp. GH_1 (assembly GCF_048595985.1). Classification (NCBI taxonomy): domain Bacteria; kingdom Pseudomonadati; phylum Pseudomonadota; class Gammaproteobacteria; order Pseudomonadales; family Marinobacteraceae; genus Marinobacter; species Marinobacter sp. GH_1. Next base: position 3,880,810 of record NZ_CP184460.1, read on the forward strand.
TGACCCTGAACTGAAACGAAAACTGTCCGTTGCACAGTCCGCACGCACCTTCGCAAATGACGTACTTCAGCTACCCGTCGGCAAGGCCTTTACCAAATACGTTGAACTGGACCAGCCCTGGGTTGTGGTCAACCTGGTTGCTGTACCCGAATTCTCGCTGGACCCTCACCAGTGGTGTTATCCTGTGGTGGGCTGCCAAGCCTACCGAGGCTACTTCAATCTGGAGCGGGCACGCAAGGAGCAGGCCCGGTTCAACGCACAGGATTACGACACCTTCATCGGCGCTGTCACTGCCTACTCTACCCTGGGCTGGTTCAATGACCCTCTGCACACCGGTTTTACCAGCCTGCCAGATGACCGCATGGTGGCACTGATGTTCCACGAACTGGCCCATCAGGTGGTGTATATCAAGGAAGACACCGCGTTCAACGAAAGCTTTGCCACCGCCGTTGAACTGGAAGGCCTGAGAATCTGGCTGGAACAGCAGGCGTCCGAAGCCGGTTTTGACCGCGCCCTGCAGCGACTGGAGCACCGTAACCGGACCCTGGACCTGGTCAACGGAACCAGCGCACAGCTCCGACAGCTTTATCAGCAACAACAGGTACTGGCCGCTGACGTGCTAAGGGGCCGCAAGGCAACCCTGTTGGAGGAACTGGCCCTTGCCTACGCCAGGCTATCCGAAGACTACCCGGAGCCTGGCCCTTTTGGCACACCACCGGTGCGCCTGAACAACGCCAACCTGGCTCTGTTCCAGCAATACAACCAGCATGTGCCGGCATTCCGGCAATTGTTGCGGGATCACCACTACGACTTCGGGCGCTTCTATGACTCGGTCAAGACCTTGTCCAGGGCCACGCCGGAGGCGCGGGAACAACAGCTCAGCGCCCTGTCACAACGGTTTGTAGAACACCTTTGAGTTGCGTTGGGTGTTGTAGGAGGCCAGCTTTGGCCCGGGCAAATCCTGCACCGCCGTGGGCAGAAAGCCCCGCTCCCGGAACCAGTGTTCGGTCTGGGTGGTCAGCACGAACAGTTTGCGGATACCCTGGGCCTTCGCCAGCTTTTCAATCATCGCCAGAATGTCGTCACCACGCCCGGCACGCCGGTACGACGGGTCGACCGCAAAACAGGACAGTTCACCGGTGCCTTCGTCCGGGTAGTGATACAGGGCAGCACAGCCAACGATGGTGCCATCCCGCTCGGCCACGACGAAGCGGTCCACTTCGGTTTCCAGCATTTCCCGGGAGCGGCGCACCAGGATGCCCTGCTCTTCAAGGGGCTGGATCAACTCCAGAATACCCCCGATGTCTTCCACCCTGGCCTGGCGGATCTGCTCGTAGTTATCCCCGCTCACCAGGGTTCCGGAACCGTCCCGGGTGAACAGTTCCTCCAGCAACGCGCCATCCTCAACGTAGCTGATGATGTGGGCCCGGCGCACGCCTTTCACACAGGCATCACAGGCTGCTTTGAGCAGTGCCGCGTCATGGCCGGTCACCACATTGGTATTGAGGCGTTCCGACGCCTGGCGGGCCGACAGCTCCCGAATCAGTGAGCCGTCTTCCTCAAGCAGGCCTTCGTCATCAATGAACACGATCAGTTTTTCTGCCTGCAAGGCAGCCGCCACCTGGCTGCCAACGTCCTCGTAAGACAGATTGAAAGCATCACCGGTGGGTGAGTACCCCATCGGCGGCAACAGAACGATGTGGCCTTGTTCCAGCAGCTGTTCGATGCCACGGGTATCCACCCGGCGCACTTTCCCGGTGTAGCCGAAATCCACGCCATCCAGCACGCCCACGGGCTTGGCGGTGACATAGTTTCCACTGGTGACCCGGATTCTGGCATTGTGCATGGGCGAGTTAACCAGGCCCATGGATAACTGGCTCTCCAGGTAGGCCCGCAATCCGCCAATAGCCTCCATAACCAGGGGCAGGTGGTTATCCGGGGTGATGCGCAGGCCACGGGCAAAGGCGGACTCCAGGCCGGCGTCGTCCAGCCGGGACTGAATCTGCGGGCGACCACCAAAGGCCACCACCAGGCGCACACCCAGACTGCTGAGCAAGGCAATATCGTGGATGATATTGATGAAGTTCCGGTGCTCGATGGCATCGCCAGGCATGGTCAGCACAACGGTTCGGCCGCGATGAGCATTGATGTACGGAGATGAGTGGCGGAATCCGTGCAGCCATTCGTTCGATTTCAAACCTTTCTCCCCTTCCATCACAGACAAAACTGCTTGATCAGCCCGCGCAGAATATCCACGGTTGGTTGTAATTGCGACATCTCGAGAAACTCATCCGGCTGATGGGCCTGGTCGATGGAACCAGGCCCCATCACCAGGGTTTCCAGGCCCAGCTTCTGCAACCAGGGCGCCTCGGTGGCGAAGGCAACCGCATGGGCGGTATGGCCGGTCAGCGCTTCACAGGCCTTGACCAGGGCCGCGTCGGCCGGCGTTTCGAACGGCGGTACGCCGTCGAACAAGGGCTCGAAAGTCAGATTCAACTGCCGGCGCTCGGCCAGGGGCTGCATCCGGTTGAGGATCGCCTGGCGCAGGGTTTCCATGTTCATCCCGGGCAACGGTCGCAAATCGAAGTGGAGTTCGCACTGGGCGCAGATTCGGTTCGGGTTGTCACCCCCGTGAATGCAGCCCAGATTCAGCGTCGGTACCTGTACCTTGAAGTTGGGGTTTCGGTATTTTTCCTGCCATTCAGAGCGCAGGCTCAGCAGTTCCCCCAGGGCCTCATGCATGCCCTCCAGGGCATTACGGCCGAGGTCCGGGTTGGAGGAATGGCCGGACTGACCATCAAACCGCAGCCGCTCCATCATGATACCCTTGTGCATCCGAACCGGCTTGAGATTGGTCGGCTCGCCGATCACCGCATACCGGGCCTTCGGTTTGCCGGCCTCGGCCAGGGCCCGGGCGCCGTTCATGGAGCTTTCTTCGTCCGCTGTGGCCAGGATAATCAGCGGTTGCTGAAGCGGCTGGTCAACAAAGGCTTTGGCCGCTTCAATGACCAGCGGGAAAAAGCCTTTCATATCGCAGGTGCCCAGGCCGTACCAGCGATTGTCCTTTTCGGTCAGCGTGAACGGATCACTCTGCCAGCGCTTGTCATCGAACGGAACGGTATCGGTATGGCCAGACAGCACCAACCCGCCCGGACCGCTGCCCAGGGTGGCAATCAGATTGTATTTACCCGGCATCCCTGGCACTTCCAGGATTTCCACCGCAAACCCCATAGGCTCCAGCCATTCGGCCAGGGTTCTCACCACCGCTTCGTTGCTGTGGTCCCAGTCCGGTGATGCGCTGCTGATGGAGGGCAACGAAATCAACCGGGTCAGCATGTCCCGGATGCCCGGTACGGTCTGTAACTTGTCAGTGCTGTGCGCCATGGTAGCCTCCCGGCTGTTGATCTCAGTCTGCCCTGCCCCGCCGCCAGACATCGAATTGGGTGATCGCACGGATCAGTATCGGATAGGCCACTTCGCCGCCAGCAACGGTGCGTGACACTTCCAGCTCACGCTCACCCACGCTGACCAGGCGGCCTTCTACCTGATTGCCGTTAGACAGCGTTACCCTCACCTGCCGCCCCAGCCAGCTCTGCGCCCCGTCCAGGTCCGCCGGGTACCATTGCTGAACACCGGGCTCCTCCCGGGGGATCACAGGTTCCAGAGCTTCCAGGGGCAGCTGTGGCTCTGGGGCTACCATTTCAGTCAGGTAGATGTCGGGGACCCCGGCACCATTATAGTCAACGGGCCAGGCCGCTTCGGGCACCGATTCGGAGCGTACCGGTATTCCATAAGTTCCAGAGCCGGGCTGAATGGCAAATTGCAGCTCGCCACCTTCCATCAGCCACTGGCGATAGAGCGCCAGTAACTGATCGCTGCCATCGTAACCGCGGGCTTGCAGACCTGCCTCCATCACAGAGACGGCGTTGCGGGCCCATTGGTTCACGTCCTGCCCGGTTTCCCGGGCACAGTACGCCGACAGGCGGCGCATCAGGCCAGCGTCCCGAAAGGTGATACGAACCGGTTCAGCACTGTTCTCCAGGGTGGCCGCCAGGCCGGAGAGATGAACCCGGGCGCCCGACCATTCCGCTTCCAGGCTGCCGGTTTCTGCACTGTTGATCTCCAACCGGACCCCCTCAGGGCTCTGCTTCAGGTGCACATCACCGCGAATAGCGGAAATGCCCATGCGCATCAGGTCGCCACTGCCCAACTGCTGCCGGGGATCAGGTGCACAGGCCAGTGACACCAGCGGCGGCAGCCGCGATTGTGTCTCGGTACCGGCGGTCAGCCAGTTCCGGAACATGGTAGGCTCCAGAGCCATGCTGGCCTGCTCTGCCGCCAGCGACCAGGTTGCCGGCAGCGGTGACGGGTTGGCCAGGGTGGTCAGCAGGGTCACAGGGGAACCGGCATCAAACTCAATCAGACCCAGCTGCAACGGCTGGGTCAGTCGGAAATCTTCCCAGCGGGATTGCCTCAGGGTCACCCGCCCATCCAGAGCGGAACCAATCTGGCCTCGCTCCAGCACACCATAGCTGGAAAGCTCCGACCGCGCTTGTGCCATGCGCTGATCCGTCAGCCACCAGACGCCGGCCTTGAAACCGACAAAAGCCACGATTCCCAACGTGATCAGAAATGACAACAGGCGCTTCATCCGGTTGCTCCCGGGTCAGGTTGTTTAGTTCCGGGAAATCAGGGTACCAACGCCTTCGTCGGTAAAGATTTCCAGCAGACAGGCATGGGCAACACGGCCATCAATGATGTGGGAGGTGCGCACGCCGTTTTCCACCGCACTGAGCGCGCAGCGAATCTTCGGCAGCATGCCCCCGTGGATGGTGCCATCATCAATCAGATCGTTGACCTGCTGGGCGGTCAGGCCGGTCAGCACCTTGTCTTCCTTGCTCTTCAGGCCGGAGACATTGGTCAGCAGAATCAGCTTTTCCGCCTTCATGGCTTCCGCCACCTTGCCGGCCACCAGGTCGGCGTTGATGTTGTAGGAGGCGCCATCCGGGCCCACACCGATCGGGGCGATCACCGGAATCACGTTGCTGCGGGTGAGCATGTCGATCACGTCGACATTAACACTGGCAACCTCGCCCACGTGGCCAATGTCGATGATCTCCGGTCGTTCCAGTTCCGGTGAACGGTCAACCACCTCCAGCTTGCGGGCACGAATCAGGTTGGCGTCTTTACCGGTCAGGCCCACGGCGGTGCCTCCCTGGGCGTTGATCAGGGATACAATTTCCTTGTTTACCTGGCCACCCAGCACCATTTCCACCACATCCATGGTTTCAGCATCGGTCACGCGCATGCCGTTCACAAAGCGGGATTTGATGTTCAAACGCTCCAGCAGCTCGCCAATCTGGGGGCCGCCGCCGTGAACCACGATGGGGTTGATACCCACCAGTTTCATCAGCACCACGTCCCGGGCAAAGCTGCTTTTGAGCTCTTCGTTTTCCATGGCATTACCGCCGTATTTGATCACAACGGTCTTGCCAGTAAATCTTTGGATATAGGGCAGGCCCCGGCTCAGTACCGAGGCCACCTGCATTGCTGTTTCACGATCCAGCGCCATGGTGATGTGCATTCCTTACTGTCAGAGAATGTGTCTTGTCAGAAGCCCGCAACCAGGTCGGGTGCGGCCTTCTGTAATTGTTCGCGGAAGACGGCTTTGATTCGTTCAAGCGCCTCGTCGGTTTCAGCTTCGAACCTGAGTACCAGAACCGGCGTGGTGTTGGATGCCCGGCACAGCCCCCAGCCATCGGTATAATCTACCCGAATGCCGTCGATGGTACTGATGTTGCCGTCACCAAATTCACCCAGTTCGCCGAGGCGCTCAATGATCGCGAACTTCTCGCTTTCCGTCACCTCGACATTCAGCTCAGGCGTGCTGATATCCTCAGGGAAATCGGCAAAGACATCGTCACTGTGACGATCCTCAATACCCAGGATTTCCAGCAACCGGGCTGCCGAATACAGGCCGTCATCGAAACCGTACCAACGCTCACCAAAGAACACGTGGCCGCTCATTTCACCAGCCAACAGGGCACCGCTTTCTTTCATTTTCGCTTTCATCAGGGAGTGGCCGGATTTCCACATGATGGGCCGGCCGCCAGCTTCGGAAATCACGCCCGCCAGGCGGCGGCTGCATTTCACATCGTACAGTACGTCCGCGCCCGGGTTACGGGACACCACATCCCGGGCGAACAGCATCAGTAACCGGTCTGGCCAGATGATCTTGCCAGTGTTGGTCACCACGCCCAGGCGGTCGCCGTCACCGTCGAAGGCCAAGCCGATATCGGCGCCGGTTTCCTGCACTTTGGCGATCAGATCCTGCAGATTGGCTGGCTTGCCGGGGTCCGGGTGGTGATTGGGGAAGTCGCCATCCACCTCGCAATACAGCGGGGTTACCTCACAGCCAAGTTCCTCGATCAGCATGGGGCCGAGTTCGCCCGCGATACCATTGCCGGCATCCACCACGACTTTGAGCGGGGCAGCCACGGCGATGTCACCGACAATCCGGTCCAGATAGGCCCGGCGCACATCTTCCCGGGACTGGGCGCCCTGACCAGAGGTGAAGTCGGCGGTCTGAATACGCTGGTAAAGTTTCTGAATCGCCTCGCCAGACAGGGTTTCACCGCCCAGCATGATTTTCAGGCCATTATAGTTGGCGGGGTTGTGGCTACCGGTCACCATCACACCGGAGCCTGTCTGCAGCTGGTGTGTTGCGAAATAGAGCACCGGCGTGGGTACTGCTCCGACATGGATCACATTGCAGCCGGTTGCCATGATGCCACCGGCCAGCGCATCGGCCAGCTCCGGGCTGGAATGGCGACCATCGTAACCAACGCAGATAGAGGTAACTCCACGGGCCGAGGCCTCGGAACCAATGGCAAGACCAATCACCCTCACCACGTCGGGCGACAAGGTCTCGCCAACAATGCCCCGGATGTCATAGGCCCTGAAGATTTCAGGGGCAACCTCGACCGACGGCAGCTCGGCTTCCACTACCTCGGGGATATCCTCATCAAACAGGGCATCATCGCCACTGCCAAAACCAAGCACATCCTCGTCGCCATCGAGCATATCGATGTCGGGCATGTCCTTGTCCTGGAACAGGGGTTCTTCTTCACCGGAGGCGGGCTTTCTGGCACCAGCTGCCGATGGCTGCGGTTTTGCGCTCTCGGCGGCCTTTGCCAGCCGTTTATCAACCATCTGCGACAGGCGGAACAGCACCTCGCCAGTAGAGGCCACCATATCCCAACGGAAGGTCGGCAGTTTCACCCGCTCGCCACCAAACACCTTGTGCGACCACTGGATCAGGGCCGTTACATCCTGGCGAATGCCTCGCTGGGCGCCGCCCAACAACACCCAGACAACAATCGCGGCCGCCAGTGCCGGAATGCCGACCAGCACGGCAGCCACAATGGTATTGACCGGCGCCTCTGGCGCCCGGGCCGGCTGGAACACCACCGACCAGTCCGGATTCGTCAGGGTTCTGGCTTCAGAAGGGCCCGCCCCCCGGCCGGCGCTGACCACGGTGCGCTGGGAACCCGATGCCGCCTGCACCAGCGACAACTGGCCTCCCAACTGGCGGTTGCCAACGGTCAGAAGCGGCTGGAGCTGATCCGCGCCGTAAACCACAAGCACACTGCCCTGCACTGCATTGCTGACCGGATGTCGAACTGGCGCGGCGTACTGAAGATACCACTGATCGTTACGGGGAAAGGCGTCCGGCAATAGTGACTGCCCGTTCTCTGCCCGCCGGGCCAGCTCCAGGCCGGCAAACCCGAGCAGGCTGTCGCTGCTGCCGGTGCGGGGAATATCGCGGTAACGGAAGACAAAAACCGCCTGGGCTCCCGGCAACGCCGCCTGCAGCTGGCGCGCCAGCTCGTCCCGGTCACCTTGTTCGGCAAGCTGATTGCTCACATAGCGCTGATTGGCCAGGGCACGCACTTGTTCCTGCTGGGCGCTAAAATACTGGTTCAGCCTCTGTTGGGCGCCGTCGGCCTCAACCACCCGGGCCTGCTGGTAACTGCGCTCACCGGCGGGCACAATGACCAGGAAATGAAGCAGGGCCACCGCAACCACGCCGGCCAGAACCACCACCAGCGCCTGGTTGAGTGCTACGGTATTGAGTCGCTTGAGGCCTGACCCTGAAGATTCTGCTTTTCGCTTGTTTTTCTTTCCCGGCTTCTTTTCGGGATTGTCATCCACCGACGGCTCTTTGATTTTCTTTTTACCGAGTTTCATAGTGCTTCCCGCAATGATTTTTACGTCCCGGACAATCAGTTACCAGCAAAGTATAGACGCCGACCTGCATAAACGCTGCCAGCCTCCGGTAACCGACTCAGTGCGTTCCGGTTGAACCAAACCCGCCCTCGCCGCGGGTACTGGCGCCGAATTCAGACACCACTTCAAAGTCTGCCTGTACAACCGGCACCAGAACCAGCTGGGCAATACGTTCACCGATGGCGATGGTGAAAGCGGTTTGGCCCCGGTTCCAGCATGACACCATCAATTCACCCTGGTAATCGGAATCGATTAACCCCACCAGGTTACCCAGCACGATGCCGTGCTTGTGGCCAAGACCGCTGCGCGGCAGGATCATTGCCGCCAGCGACGGGTCTGCGATGTGCACGGATAGTCCGGTCGGAATCAGGTGTGTCTCGCCCGGCTCGACCGTTAATGGCGCATTCAGGCAAGCACGCAGATCCAGGCCGGCCGAGCCCGGCGTTGCATACTCCGGAAACGGTATGTCGGTGCCAATTCGATCGTCCAGGATTCGTACCTGCAGTTTCTTTTGCGTCATGAGTTCCCGACCTTGTTGCTGTGTTCGGCGATCAACGCCACCAATGTATCTGCGATGGCCTGCTTGCTGTCCGGGCCAATCGCCTGCTCCCCGCTCGGCCAGAATACCGTGACGGCATTCTGATCGCTGTTAAAGCCCAGCCCCGGTACGGACACGTCGTTGGCCACGATCATATTGAGCTTCTTGCGTTGCATTTTATCGTTGGCATAGCGGGCGACATCTGTGGTTTCCGCGGCGAAGCCCACGGTAAACGGAGGATTCTTGCGGGCGGCAATGGTCGCCAGCGTATCCGGATTTCGCACCAGCGACAGTGTCATCGCTTCGTCCGTTTTCTTGATCTTGTCGCCGGCACAGGCAGCAGGCCGGTAATCAGCCACCGCCGCCGTGGCGATAAAAATGTCGCAGCCCTCCGCCACTACCCGCTCAGCTTCCTGCAACATGTCTTGCGCCGTCATCACCGGCCGGACTGCCACGCCATCCGGCACCGGCAGGTTAACCGGGCCACTCACCAGCACTACCTGGGCGCCCGCATCTGCTGCCGCCCGAGCCAGGGCATAACCCATTTTGCCGGAGCTGTGGTTGGAGATATAACGCACCGGATCAATGGGTTCACGGGTAGGGCCGGCAGTGATCACCACCCGTTTTCCCGCCAGCGCTCCGACAGTGGCCCGGGTTGCATCAGCCAGAATCCGGCTGGCAAGGGCGTCCGGCTCCAGCATCCGGCCAGGGCCTGTATCACCACAAGCCTGCTCGCCCTGATCCGGCCCCCAGACGGTAATCTGCGGGTCTTCCGCCAGCAGAGACATGTTTCTCTGGGTCCGGACATTCTTCCACATGGCCTGATTCATGGCGGGGGCCACTGCAATGGGCGCCTCAGTGGCACAACAGACCGTGGTCAGCAGGTCATCCGCCATGCCTTGGGCCAGACGGGCCAGAAAATCCGCAGACGCGGGCGCCACCACCACCTGATCGGCCCATTTGGCCAGCTCAATATGGCCCATGCCGGCCTCGGCCTCCGGGTCGAGCAGCGATGTGCGCACCGGCTCGCCGCTGAGGGCCTGAAACGTCAGCGGCGTCACAAATGCCTCGGCACCCCGGGTCATCACCACCCGCACTTCAAGGCCCGCTTTCTTGAGCAGCCGGACCAGTTCGGCGCTTTTATAGGCAGCAATGCCACCGGTGATTCCCAGCAGAATTCGTTTGGCAGCCATGAAGGGCTCCGTAATCCCGTAAAATGAAAGGGTTATAAGATAGCACGCCCGGGCCCGGCAGGCAGCCTGCAAGAGCACCCGTTCGTTTACCAAATGTTACTTTTTGGAGTAACCTTTGTAATTCTGAGAACCGATGCAGGATGCATCACAATCTGACACGCAAGGACGCACAGCATGAACAACCCTGCCTGGCCAACTGATGAACGGCCCCGTGAGCGCCTTCTGGCCCACGGCCCGGAAGCCCTGTCTGACGCCGAACTCCTGGCCATTTTCCTGCGCACCGGCACCACTGGCATGCCGGTGATGGACCTGGCCCGCCATCTGATCTCTGAATTTTCCGGCCTGCGGGGCTTGATGACTGCCTCCCGCAGGCAGTTCTGTGAGGTCAAAGGCCTGGGCACGGCCAAATACGCCCAGGTTCAGGCCGCCATGGAGATGGCCCGCCGGGTGATGGACGAACCACTGCGCCAGGGAGATCCGCTGCGCTCACCAGCCGACACCCGCCGCTTTCTCACCAGCCGGCTGGGCACTTACCCCCACGAAGTGTTCGCCGGCCTGTTCCTGGATAACCGCCACCGGGTAATTCAGTACCGGGAGCTGTTTCGCGGCACCATTGACGGTGCTGCCGTGTATCCCCGGGAAGTGGTTCGCCAGGCCCTCGAAGACAACGCCGCCGCTGTCATTTTTGCCCACAATCACCCCTCTGGCGTCGCCGAGCCCAGCCAGGCGGACATTTCCCTGACCCGCAGACTGAAAGAAGCGCTCGGACTGGTGGATATCAGGGTTCTTGACCATATGGTTATCGGCCACGGTGAGGTAATATCCCTGGCTGAACGAGGGTTGATGTAGCTGCAGCAGGGTCGCTTCCGGAAAACTGGCCAAATTCCCAACAATTTTTTGCGTTGGTCGGCCAGTTCTGGTATAAAAGCGTCCCTTTCTGGCGGCGTCTGGCGAGCAGCGTTCAGTTTAGAGGCGCGAACCGGTGGCAGTTATTGCTCCGGAGCAACCAGAGACGCATTAAAAAACGAATTCGTATTGATAGACCATTGCTCAGGTCGGAGGCAAGTATGTCCAGAGTTTGTCAGGTTACCGGTAAGCGTCCGGTTACCGGTAACAATGTATCCCACGCGATGAACCACACTCGTCGTCGTTTTCTGCCGAATCTGCAGAACCACCGTTTCTGGGTTGAGACCGAGAAGCGTTTCGTGAAGCTGCGCGTATCCACCAAGGGCATGCGCATCATCGACAAAAAAGGCATTGACGCTGTGCTGGCCGATCTTCGTGCCCGCGGCGAGAAAGTTTAAGGAGCCGCATCATGCGCGAGAAAATCAAGCTGGTTTCATCAGCAGGCACTGGTCACTTCTACACGACCAAAAAGAACAAGCGTAACACTCCGGAAAAAATCGAGATCAAAAAGTACGATCCGGTTGTCCGCAAGCACGTTGCGTACAAGGAAGCCAAGATCAAGTAATTGATCCTGCCTCCACAAAAAAGCCCGGCCAGCGAGCCGGGTTTTTTTATACCTGAGCAAAACACCCCTGCACCGAAAGGGTCTCGCAGGCCTTAAAAGGTTTCCAGATACCCCTTCGGCAATGCCACATCCATGGCGATGGGCAAATGGTCCGATACCGGATAACTAATCACCTCGGCACGTCGGATTTCCAGGGAAGGACTGACCATAATGTGGTCCAGGGCCTTTTCGGGCCGCCAACTGGGGAAGCTGTGAGCCGTGCCCGGCAGGGGTATCAGATCCGTTTCTTTCAGGGGCGTTTGGGTCAGCAGCTGCTCTGCATGAGCATTCATATCCCCCATCAGGACTACATGCCGGTAGTCGGCAATGAGATCCCGCACGTAACCCAGCTGCCGCTGCTGTGCCGCCTTGCTGAGGGACAGGTGCATTTGTACCAGTATGAGCGGATCGTCTTCCGAACCATACCGGGCAATGATAGCCCCACGGCCGGGAATCAGGCCGGGCAGTTTGTGCTCAGTGACATCCAGAGGCCGATACCGACTCAACAGACCGTTGCTGTGCTGCGCGATCTGACCAAGATTGCGGTTTAATTGCTGATACCAGTAGGGAATGCCGGCGGCTTCTGCCAGATACTGGACCTGATTGATATAGCCACTGCGCAAACTGCCACCGTCGCATTCCTGCAACGCCACCACGTCGTATTGCCGCAACAGGGTGGCAATACGGTCGAGATTCTCGATGCGGCGACGATGAGGCAGAAAGTGCTGCCAGCTGCGGGTCAGGTAGTGATGGTAAGACGAGGTATTGATGCCCACCTGGATATTGAAGGTGAGCAGCCGGATATGACGATGGGGCTCAAACTCAGGCACATGCTCGCTACCAGAACAGGCCCCCCGGGGACCTTCCGGTCCCCGGAGAATGCCATTAATCTGATTGCGCAGACGCTTATACATAACAGGGGATTCCCACGCTGAACCTGAACGCGCCCCTCAATACCGGCGGCTCATTCTGCCGCAGCACGTTCCTGCTCGACCAGGTAGTCAACCACAGACAGCACGGCCTCATGACCACCTGCCATGGAGGCGCTGACCACGTACTTGCCATTTACCAGCATAGTCGGTGTACCGGTGATGCGCGCGCCGCGGATCTTGGCCTGGGCCTGCTGAACCCGTGCACGAACACCGAAGCTGCGGTAGTTGTTGAGGAACTCCTCGGCATCAACACCGTGCCCGCTAACGAAATCCGCCAGAGCTTCGGGGGAATTCAGGGGGCGACGTTCGCCAGCCAGTGCCGTAAACAGGGCGTCATGCACCTTGTCCAGCTCGCCCATGGCCTCCAAAGCATAAAAGGCGTAAGCGTGAGGCTCCCAACTTTGACCCAGTGCTGCCGGCAGCTTCACGAAATTCACGTAGTCCGGCGCCTGGTCAGCCCAGGACTCAACCAACGGCTTGAAGGTATAGCAGTGGGGGCAGCCATACCAGAACACTTCAGCAACTTCTACGCCTTCGTCGGATGCGGTGCGAACCGGATTATCCAGGGTGCGGTAATGGGTGTTCTCAACCCATGACTGAGCCTGCGCAACAGCACCAACCGCCATAGACAGCGCGAAAACAACAACTGTGCCTAGTGTTCTTATCATCGGGAATCTCCGAGTTCGATGTTCTGATGTGACCACGATTATGACCCAGCAAACCGGGAAAGTTCCACTGCTGGCCAGAAGGGAATGGTTACGGAAAGGTAAGCAGCAAAAACCCCGCCTTGGCGGGGTTTTTACAACTCGCTACAGAAGCCGGACTCAGTTAAGGCCGGAAACGTAGTTTGCCAAGGCCTTGATCTCAGCATCGGTCAGACGAGTAGCCACGTCCACCATGATGTTGGCGTTGGTGGTGCCTGCACGCTCGCCGTCACGGTAGGCTTTCAGCTGCTTCTCTACGTACTCGGCGGTCTGGCCGCCCAAGCGGGGGTAGCCCGCTGGCTCGTTGCCAGCACCGTTCGGACTATGGCAACCGGCACATGCGGCAACGCCGGAGGCCATGTTACCGCCACGGAACAGCGCCTGGCCACGCTCAACCAGATCTGGATCTGCCTGACCAACAACCATCTCCTGATCGTTATAGTAGGCAGCCAGATCCCACAGATCCTGGTCAGACATGTTGTCCAGCAAACCGGTCATTTCCGGAATCGGACGATCTCCGGTTTTAATATCGACCAGCTGGCGATACAGATATTTCTCGCCTAATCCGGACAACTTCGGATACACCGCCATGATCGGCTTGGCGCCGCCCTGGCCGTGACAGCTGGCACATACCGCTGCGTTCTGTTCACCCGCTGCCGGATCTCCTGCCCCGTGAGCCATTGCCGTCAGGCCAACTCCGAGAACAACTCCTGCGATCAGTCTTTTCATGCTCGCTCCGCTTCTCTCATCTTTGCATCTTGAAAGTATTCTTCGTTGTGCAGCCGGCAGGCGCCAATCTGTCTGGCTTTTCACCGGGGCTGACAGCGGCAACGCGCAGCGTCCCGCCGGAAATTGGTGTAGCATTATACATTAATCGCCGATAACTGAAATCCAAAGGAATACCAACCATCGTGGACCCTGATCTGACTCAAAAAAGCGTTTCGTTCAACAGTGCCCGTTTTCTGATCAGCGCGTCCAAACTGGACGAGTGCCCGCCAGACATCGGTGCCGAAGTTGCCTTCGCCGGGCGTTCCAATGCCGGCAAGTCCAGCGCGCTGAACGCCATTACTGCCAACGGCAAACTGGCCCGGACCAGTAAAACACCCGGCCGCACCCGGCTGATAAACTTTTTTACACTCAATAAAGAAAACATGCGCCTGGTCGACCTGCCCGGTTACGGCTACGCCAAGGTCTCCCGGGACATGAAAGACGACTGGCAACAACATCTGGGGCATTACCTGAATGATCGCCGCTGCCTGCGAGGCCTGGTGCTGGTGATGGATATCCGGCACCCACTCACCGACTTCGACCAAATGATGGTGGAATGGTGCGAGCATAACAACCTGCCGTTGATGATTCTTGCCACCAAAGCCGACAAGCTGAAATTCGGGCAAGCGAAAACGGCCATGCTGGGCATTGCCCAGAAACTGAAACCCTTTGCGTGCGTTGCACACCTGATTATGTTTTCCGCCACCTCAAAACGAGGCGTGGATGAATGCCGGGAAGCATTGACAGACTGGCTGGAAGCGCCGGAATCGGAAACCCCCTGATGAAAAAACCGGCCTGCCATCAGACAGGCCGGTGAAACGTCAGGGTTTGCGACGTACCTGAGAACTCACTCAGGAGACGCAGGAAATGTCCGGTTTCCCACGTCACTACCTTTGAACGCGATCGCGGAAAAAAGTTCAATTTTTAACCAATCCCGACAGAAACCCCGGTTTCAGCCCGTGAGGACTCGCCGTTCTGCTCCGGATTTTCCGGCAGCGTTGGCCGATACTTTTCACGTAACGCCAGCACCTGCTCGCGATAATCCGGGGTCAGATAAGGCAATTCCAGAGTCAGCACCTGATAAATACCCTGCTTGAGTTCGGTCAGGGTGAGACTGGCAGGCTCGTCACTGGCGTGGGCGGTCTTCAGAAAAGCCATCCAGTTGGTGATCACCAGCCAGACGTTGAGCGACATGGCCGAACGTAGATCTTCCGGCTGCGGCTCGATGATACCCGCCTCCGCCAGCTTGCCGAAGATCCGATTGATGGCAGCAAGGCATCGATTGGTGAACTCCCGGTAGTCCTGGCGCAGCCGGGTATCGCTGTCCAGCAGATATTCCAGGTCCCGGTGAAAGAAGCGGTAACTCCACAAACCGTCAAACACCGATTCCAGGTAAAAGGTCAGGTCGTCGAGCGTCAGCAGCCGATCCTCCGGAATATCGAGGTAATAATCCACCAGTTTTTCATACTCCTGGAAGATCTCGTAGATGATGTCGGACTTGTTCCGGAAGTGGTAATACAGGTTGCCCGGAGAAATCGCCAGGTGCGCGGCAATGTGATTGGTGGTGATGTTCCTTTCACCCCGCTCGTTAAACAACTCCAGACTGGATAGCAGAATCTTGTCTCTGGTTTTCATCGTCCCGCCAGTGATTGTTGTTATCTGCATCACGGATGGCCAGATGAGCCAACCGTCATTTCTTGACTGCCTAGAGTATATACTCTAATAATAGCCTCAAGTGCAAATCGTCCAGATTTTAGCCAACCAAAAACAACAGGCTCAGGGTATCGCCCGGCAGCCAATGGGGAGAGAAACATGGGAGCCACTGTCGTCCAGCTCACCGAGAGCAAAAAGCAGATTCAGCACACCCATCGCGTGTTTGAGGACCAGAAGAAGGCGTTCCGGAACAACCCGATGCCGTCTCTGACCGAACGCAAGGAGAATCTGAAACGGCTCAAGCGTGCCTTGCTAAGCCATCAGGACCGCCTGGTAGAGGCCATTGACAGGGACTTCAGCTGCCGCTCCAAGGATGAAACCCTGATTGCCGAGGTAATGCCATCCATCCAGGGTATCAACTACACGCTCAAACATCTGAACGAGTGGATGAAGCCATCCAAGCGGCACGTCTCCGTTCTGTTCCAGCCCGCCAGCAACAAGGTGCATTACCAGCCCAAGGGTGTGGTCGGTGTGATCGTGCCCTGGAACTATCCGCTGTATCTGGCTGTCGGTCCACTGGTGGCGTCTCTGGCTGCCGGCAATCGCACCATGATCAAGATGTCGGAATTCACTCCGCACACCTCCGCACTGTTCAAGGAAATCATTGAATCCATGTTCCCGGAGGACCTGGTGTCGGTGATTACCGGCGAGGCGGACGTGGCCGCTGATTTCTCCCAGCGCCCCTTTGATCATCTGCTGTTCACCGGTTCCACCTCGGTAGGCAAACTGGTGATGCGCGCGGCCGCAGAAAACCTGACGCCGGTGACCCTGGAACTGGGCGGCAAGTCGCCTGCGATTGTGTCTCCGGATGTGCCGATGGAAGACGCGGCCCAGCGGATTGCTTTCGGTAAGGCATTTAATGCGGGCCAGACCTGTGTGGCACCGGATTACGTTCTGTGCCCGGCGGATCGGGTTCAGGGGTTTGTGGATGAGTTCCGCGCGAAGTTTGCGGAGATGTATCCAAGCCTGCGGGATAACGATGATTTCACGGCGATCATCAATGAGCGCCAGTACGATCGCCTGCAGAGCTATCTGGAGGACGCCCGGGCCAAGGGTGCGGAGCTGGTGGAGATCAATCCGGCCAATGAGAACATGAAGGACGGCACCCGGAAGATTCCGCTGACGCTGGTATTGAAAACCACGCCGGATATGAAGGTGATGCAGGATGAGATTTTCGGTCCGATTCTGCCGGTGGTGAGTTACGGCGGTCTGGAGGAAGCCGTTCATTACATCAATGATCGTCCGCGTCCGCTGGCGCTGTATTTCTTTGGCTATGACAAGTCGCATCAGCAGTTTGTGGTGGATAACACGCTGTCTGGCGGTATGTGTATCAACGATGCGTTGATGCATGTGGCGCAGGATGATCTGCCGTTTGGGGGCATCGGTGATTCCGGTATGGGTCATTACCATGGTAAGGAAGGGTTCCTGACCTTCTCCCATCATCGGGCGATCTTTACCAAGCAGAAGTTCAACAGCGGTAAGTTTGTCTATGCGCCGCATGGAACGGCGGCCCATCGGATGGTTTATAAGCTGTTTATTCGCTGAAGCCTGATTGCTTGGTGCAGGGCTGGAGTGTGGTGCGTCTTTCCAAGACACGCCGTGAATACTTCTATGTAGGCTTGAGCAAAACATCCCTGTTTTGCACAGTCTTGGAAAGACGCACCACACCCCAGCCACCGGCACAGTGCCTGCCGCCCTATAACAATAATGTTAAAAGAAGCCTCAACAATGACCACGCCATCCCCGAAATACTGCCCTGAAGATCGACCGGAGCTTAGCCGACGCAGTTTCCTGAAAACCGGCCTCGGCGGCGCCATGTTCCTGAGCACCGTCAGTATGACCGCCGGCCTCACGGGCTGTGCTACGGCCCCCGCCGGGCGGGTGAGTGCCGTTGATTCCCGTATGGACGCCAGTTACCAGTTCGAGTTCTTGAGCCGGGATGATATTGCCCTGTTTGAGGCGCTGTTGCCGGCGATGTTTGCCGGTGCGCTGCCGGAGGAGTCGAATCAGCGGCAGCATGCGATTGCCGGGACCATTGAGCGGATTGATCAGGGCATTGTGATGTTCGGGCCGGCGAATCAGAAGGAGCTGCGCAAGCTGTTTGATCTGCTGAATTTCGCGCCCACCCGGATAACCCTGGCGCGGGTGTGGTCGGACTGGCCGTCAGTCAGTACTGAGAGTGCCGAGGCGTTTCTCAACCGGTGGCGGGATAGCCGGATTGGTCTGCTGAACAACGGCTACATCGCGCTGACCAAGATCAGTAACGTGGCGTTTTATGGCCACGACGCGCACTGGCACTTGTCTGGCTACCCCGGGCCACCCACCTGGGCGGTTGATGCCCTGCCCCAGTTCCACAACGCCTGACCCCATCGCAGATTACGGAGAGCAGTATGTCCATGAACGATCCTATCGCCCGGGGCCTGGCTTCTGGCTGGAATGTTACTGATGCCAGCAAACTGACCACCGATCAAACCGTGGAAGCGGATGTGGTGGTCATCGGCACCGGTGCCGGTGGCGGCACCACGGCGGAGATTCTGGCCCGGCAGGGGCTGTCGGTGATTCTGGTGGAAGAAGGCCGGCTGTATTACCAGAAAGACTTCAAGTTGGATGAGCTGACGTCCTATGCCAGCCTGTATCAGGAAGGCATGAGCCGGGTCACCGCCGACGGCGCCATCGCCATTCTGCAGGGCCGCTGCGTGGGCGGTTCGACGACAGTGAACTGGACCAGCAGTTTCCGCACGCCAGACGAAACCCTCAATTACTGGAACCAGAACCTGGGCTTGAGCGATCTGGCCCCGGACACCATGGCCCCGTGGTTCCAGGGCCGGGAAGAACGCCACACCATGGCGCCATGGGTAACACCACCAAACCTGAACAACGACATCCTCAAGCAAGGCTGTGAAAAGCTCGGCTACTCCTGGCAGGTGATCCCCCGGAACGTCAAAGGCTGCTGGAACCTGGGCTACTGCGGCGTCGGTTGCCCCACCAACGCCAAACAGGGCGCGCTGATGACCACCATCCCTGGCGCCCTGGACAACAACGCCCAACTGTTCCACGGCCTGCGCGCCGACCGGCTGGTGATGAACCAGGACCGCATCGACCACCTGCAGGCCAGCGCCATGGGCCCGAACGGTGTCACGCCCTCCGGCGTCACCGTCACCCTCAAAGCCCGCCACTTCGTAGTCGCCGCCAGCGCCATCGGCTCCCCCGGGTTGCTGCTGCGTTCAGAACTGCCGGACCCCTACAAGCGCGTCGGCAAACGCTCATTCATTCACCCGGTCAACGCCACCGTCGCCCGCATGCCCGCCAAAGTTGATCCCTTCTACGGCGCGCCGCAGTCGATCTACTCCGACGAATTCAACTTCAAACACGGCGTCGACGGCCCGGTAGGCTACAAACTGGAAGTGCCGCCGCTACACCCGGCCATGGCCGCCGGCGTCGTCCCCGGCCACGGCCAGGAACAGAGAGACAACCTCGGCCAACTGCCCTGGATGCAATCCGTCATCGCCCTGCTGCGCGACGGCTTCCACGAAGACAGCCCCGGCGGCACCGTCAGCCTGCGGGATGACGGCAGCCCGGTACTGGACTACCCCATCACTGACTACCTCTGGCAAGGCATCCGCCAGGCCTACCTCGACATGGCCGAAATCCAGTTCGCCGCCGGCGCCGAAGCCGTCCAGGCCGTGCACCTGGACTCCGGCTGGTACACCAGCTGGACCCAAGCCAAAGACGCCATCAACCAACTCCCCATGAAACCCCACCGCGCCCGCCTGTTCACCGCACACCAGATGGGCGGCTGCGGCATGGGCGCCGACCCGAAAAACTCCGTGGTCAACGGCTTCGGCGAACACCACCAGGTAGCCAACCTGAGTATCCACGACGCGTCCATCTTCCCCACCAGCATCGGTGCGAATCCGCAGTTGTCGGTGTATGCGTTGGCGGCAAGGAACAGTAACCGGTTGGCACAGAAGTTAAGACAGCAAGGCTAGTCTTCGCTCCTGAATACGGTGAGAACGTGAGAACCTCCCAGAGATTCCGGGGAGGCATGCAGATAGCAGAAGAGCGCGGGCCGGGGGTTGGCTTTCGGGAGTCTTGAGGGCCATGGACGGCCCGAAAGAAGCGCACAGGGAAGTGCTCGTAGCGTCTCCCGAAAGCCAACCCCCGGCTCGTGCGACCTACTCCAGCAAAGAGCAGCCTTCATCAGAAGCCCCGGACTACAGCCCGCCAAAGGTTCCTGCTATCCTACGGCCCATCAACAAAAGGAGCTGTGCATGCCCAAAGTCATCTACCCAGGCACCTTCGACCCAATCACCAACGGCCACACCGACCTCATAGAACGCGCCGGCCGCATGTTCGACGAAATCGTCGTCGCTGTTGCCTACAACCCGAAGAAACAGCCCCTGCTCAACCTCGAAGAACGCTGCGAACTGGTCCGGCAAGCCACCACCCACCTCCCGAACGTCAGCGTCACCGGCTTCAGCAACCTGCTCGCCGACTTCGTACGGGAACAGAACGCCACCGTCATACTCCGCGGCCTGCGCGCAGTCTCCGACTTCGAGTACGAATTCCAGCTCGCCGACATGAACCGCCGCCTGGCACCGGAAGTGGAGAGCGTGTTCCTGACACCCGCCAACCACCTGTCGTACATCTCATCGACCCTGATCCGGGAAATCGCCTCGCTCGGTGGCGACATCTCCGAATTCGTCGACCCCGCAGTGGCAAATGCCCTGAAAGAGAAGTTCAGCAAGTCCTGAAGGGATTAAAGCAGTGGCGGCATCGGAATCTCGATGCCATTGATATCCAGAACCAGATCCTGCAGGCGGCCAGTCATGACCAGTTGGTCGCCGGCATCCACCAGCAACCCCTGTTTGATCAAGGGTGCCACCTGCATGCGCACGGCCGGATAGTTCTCAGCCAGGGCCAACGGCATACGGAAGTCCAGCGCCCCGGTTAAGCCCTGCATCACCATCAGCATGTTGGCCCGTTCACTCTCAGACAACTCGGGATGGGACAGATCCAGGCTTCCCTGTACGGCTCCCTCTGGCGTATCCAGGCTCAACTCCCGGATGCCTGCGGAAAATCCGGCGGCCGCCAGCCCGCGAACCGAGTCGTTAAACCGCTGCATCAGGGCCATCTGCTGCTCGAACGCCGCCTGCGGGGATTGACCGGCCTGCGCCGCCATCAGTTGCATGTCGGTCATCACCGAACTGAACTCATTCCAGTTGGCAACATCAAGACCATCTACAGCGAACTCTATCCGGTGCGGGCCGAAGGTACCGTCATCAAAGACAACGGTGTCCAGCTCCAGGGCAATCGAGGAATCCAGTCGCTCGCCTTTTCGGTCTGCCTCGCTATGACTGCTCAGGGCGATACCGTTAAACGCCACGGGTGGCACCTGAGGACCCTGCATGGTCAAGGCATCAATCGTGACCGCACCGGCGCCGGTCCAGATATCACCGGATAACCAGGCAAGGCTCTGCTCCATGTGCACGTTTTCAATGGTGACATTCATCTCCGGCCCGGACAGCACCACCGCCGGCCAGACCACCAGCATGTCGGCTTTTTCACCCAAACGGCCAATATCAATCCGTGCCAGACCACCGCTGCTGCGCAAAACACCACCACCGTGTGGCTCGCTGATCTCGATAGCAGGGGCCTGCAATTCCAGCGTGGCGGAACCCCAAAGCCGGGTTTCCAGTGTCAGTTTTGGTTCGTCGTTGGGGAACCAGCCTGCCCCCTCCGGCTGCCAGCCTTCCGTAGGTCTGAAATTCAAGTGGCTGCCAGTAATGCCGTGAGAAACCTGAACCTCAAAATCTATGCGGTTACTCTCGCCCGTGGCCGGGTCCAGAAAGGTGGCTGTGCCAGACACTTCGGAGCTCATCACACCGCGCCGGTACCGATCGGTTTCCATGCGCAGGAATGGCTGGGCATTGTTGACTTCCTCGGTCGCATTCAGCCAATGTTGCTCAGTCAGATAGCCCACGCCCCAGGGGGCTACGCCAGCCACTACCAGTATCGCCGTGCCGGCGATGGTCCAACGTTTAAGATTCAAGGTTCCAATCCTGTTGTGTTTTTATTTCCTGCTGGCCGGGGCCAGCGTATTAATTCGGTTTAGAGGTTAACCGGTCCAGCAACACCAGCTGCGAAGCCAGGCGCTCCTCACCTTCTTCTGGCTGATTCTGTAGATAACTGCCATCAGACTGCAATACCCAGGACTGGCAGTTATCTGAAAGATAGGTATCCAGATCCTCGGTCACCCGCTCGATCAGCGCCGGCTCTTCGATCGGGAAGGCGGTCTCAACCCGGCTCAGCAGGTTCCGCTCCATACCATCAGCACTGGAACAGTAAACGTCGGGTTTGCCGTTGTTGCCGAAGTAATATACCCGGGTATGCTCCAGAAAGCGCCCGATGATGGACCGCACCCGGATATTTTCCGACAGGCCCGGCACCTGGGGACGCAAGCAGCAGATACCACGAATGATCAGATCAATACTGGCACCGGCCTGGGACGCCCGGTACAGGGCTTTGATCACCTGCGGCTCGGTCAGGGCGTTGAACTTGAAGATAATCCGCCCGTTCTCCCCAAGCCCGGCTTCCCGCTCTATCAGACTGATCAGGCGATTGTGCAGGGTGAAGGGGGCGTGAAACAACTTCTTGATCTTCAATGCCTTGCCCATGCCGGTCAGCTGCTGGAACAGCTTGTTGACATCGTCACCGATGGATTCGTCGCAGGTCATGAAGCTGTAATCGGTGTACAGCCGGGCGTTACCGGCATGGTAGTTACCGGTACCCAGGTGCACATAACGGCGCAGCCGGCCTTCTTCCCGGCGCACAATCAGGATCATCTTGGCGTGGGTTTTGTAGCCCACCACGCCGTATACCACAATAACCCCCGCCTCCTGCAGACGGCTTGCCAGCTCCAGGTTTTCTGCCTCGCTGAACCGGGCCCGCAGCTCAATAACGGCGGTCACTTCCTTACCCCGTCGGGCGGCATCCGCCAACGCCTCGACAATTTCGGAGTCGGCTCCGGTGCGGTACAGGGTCTGGCGGATCGCCAGCACATGGGGATCTTTCGCCGCCTGACGCAGCAGGTCGACCACCGGGCTGAAGTTTTCATAGGGATGCAATAACAGCAAGGGCCGCTTGCGGATGGCATCAAACATGGATTCCTTGCTGCGAATCTGGCGCGGAATCGAGGGTGAAAAACTGGAATAGGTCAGGTCGGGGCGATCCACCAGGCTGCCAACGGCCATCAGACGGGTCAGGTTGACCGGCCCATGCACCTGATACAGATCCCGCTCGGTCAGACCGAACTCCCGCAACAGAAACTGCACCAACTCCTCCGGGCAGTTGTCGGCCACCTCCAAACGCACTCCGTCACCAAACCGGCGACTCAACAATTCGCCGCGCAGGGCCGAGGCCAGGTCTTCCAGGTCGTCTTCCAGCTCAAGGTCAGCGTTACGGGTCAACCGGAACTGGTAGCAGCCTTTCACTTCCATGCCCGGGAACAACTCGTCCGCATGGGCATGGATCATTGATGACAGAAACACCAGGTTGTCGCCGCCGTCACAGACGTCATCCGGCAGCCGAACCAGGCGAGGCAAGGAGCGGGGGGCGGGCACAATGGCCATGCCGGTTTCCCGACCGAAGGCGTCTTTGCCATCGAGTTCAACGATGAAGTTGAGGCTCTTGTTCACCAGGCGTGGGAACGGGTGCGACGGATCCAGCCCGATGGGGCTGACCACCGGTAATATCTCTTCCTCGAAGTAGTTCCGCACCCACTCTGCCTGGGCCGGCGTCCACTCACGGCGCCGGACAAAGTGAATGTTCTCTTTCTCCAGCTCGGGGATCAGCACGTTATTGATGATGTCGTACTGCTCGTGGATGTAGTCGTGGGCCACCCGGCTGATCTCCGCCAGCACCTGGTCTGGCTGCATGCCGTCCACGCCCACGGTCTCCCGACCGTACTTCATTTGCTGGCGCAGGCCCGCCACCCGGATTTCAAAGAACTCGTCCATGTTGCTGCTGAAAATGCAGCAGAAGATCAACCGGTTGATCAGCGGATGAGTGGTATCCAGCGCCTGCTTCAACACCCGGTAGTTGAACTGAAGCTGACTCAGCTCGCGGTTGAAATAGTTTTCACTGGCGTCCAGATTGATGTCTTCACCCACCGGCGGTACATCTACCGGCGCAGGCACACTCTGGTCACTGATCTCTGCGGTTTGCGCATTCTCGGTTGTCATTACTCTTTATATCCATGGTTATTTCGGGCGCCTTCAAGCCCCTCTATGCCCGCGAACGATCCCTCATCAGTCTCGCCGCGCGCACTGCAAAATAGGTCAGGATGCCGTCAGCACCGGCACGGCGCATGGCCATCAGGCTCTCCATCATCACCGCATCGCCATCCAGCCATCCGTTCTGCGCAGCGGCCATATGCATGGCGTACTCGCCGCTCACCTGATAGACAAACGTGGGCACCTGCAGTTCGGTTTTCACCCGGTGCACAATATCCAGATAAGGCATGCCCGGTTTAATCATCACCATATCGGCACCCTCGGCCAGATCCATCGCCACTTCATGAATGGCTTCGTCACTGTTGGCCGGATCCATCTGATACGTCGCCTTGTCGGCCTTGCCCAGGTTGGCGGCAGAACCGACCGCATCCCGGAACGGGCCGTAATAGCTGGAGGCATACTTGGCAGAGTAGGCCAGAATCCGGGTATTCACATAACCGGCACCTTCCAGGGCATCGCGGATAGCCGCCACGCGACCGTCCATCATATCTGAAGGGGCAACCACATCAGCCCCCGCATCGGCATGGGACAACGCCTGGTTCACCAGAGCTTCAACGGTGACATCGTTCAACACATAACCGTTATGATCAATAATGCCATCCTGGCCATGGGTGGTGAACGGGTCCAGGGCAACGTCGGTGATCACGCCCAGTTCCGGCTGAGCTTTCTTCAGGGCACGAACCGCCCGCTGAGCCAGACCGTCCGAATCCCAGGCACCCGAGCCAGACAGATTCTTCCTCTCAGCAGGGACGACCGGAAACAGCGCCACCGCCGGAATGCCCAGCTCCACCAGTTCCGCAGCCTGCTCCACCAGAAGATCGACGCTCAGGCGCTCCACCCCCGGCATGGACGGCACCGCCTCACGCTGGTTCTCGCCTTCAAGCACAAACACCGGGTAGATCAGGTTATCAGGCGACAGCTGACTTTCCCGAACCAGTCGGCGGGAAAAATCACTGGCGCGGTTACGACGCAAACGGGTCGACGGATAGGCTCGGCTTGAGATCGGCGGGCGCTGTTTGGACACGGATAACCTCCTGAATATGGATGGCCTTGGAAAGTGATGACATCATACACCCCAGAGGCCACGCATTGCAGGTTTGAGCCCAGTGTGCCGTTGACCGATGACAATCCAGTGACAAAAAACGGACGGCCCTGCCTCAGGATGACAGTCGCCGCCCGCCAACGAAGGGAATCAGATGGATCGGTTGTTAAACCCTACTTCCACCTTGCGTGGGGAGTCCGCACGGAAGGTGGTGTCCACCTCCTGTATCCGACCGCCACTTTGCAGGAATGCTTCGATATCAGCCTGCAACTGGGCCCTGACCCGTGCCCTGCCGGCAATGGAATGGTTATCGTCACTGTCGCTGGTCCAGTTACCGGACTGCTCCAGATTGCTTTCGTCGAATTCACTCATGGTATTTTCTCCATCAACGAAAACAGAACTACAAGTACTGTTGGCTCTACGCCTGACAGCACCCCGTCTCGACCGCCGGCCGCCTGCGGCCCCGTCTTGGCGTCTTTATAATCCGGTTTTGGTGACGACGCTATTTCCTGACAACCACTTTTTTGTAACTTTTTGTATCCAATCTCAAGCCCATGATTTTAAAGATGTCTTGTATGACAAAACAAACAACTGCAAATTGACACAAAGAATGAACCATGATTCACTACTTGTAAGGAGCCGGCATGGCCTATCGTGAAACCGAAAAGATGCGCGAACGGAAAGCCCGGGCACGCCAGAACATCATCGAGCGCACCTGGGAATGTGTCGCTGAAGGTGGCTTCCGAAGCGCCCGCATCACCCGGATTGCCGGCCTGGCCGGCGTCGCCACTGGCACCATCTATCGGCATTTCGAGTCCCGCGAGGACCTTTTTGCCGAAATCTTCCGGTTGGCCACCCAGCGGGAAGTCGACAAGGTGGCCGAAGCGCTCAACGTATCCGGGAACGCCGTTGAACGCCTCGACAACGCCTTGAGGAAATTTGCCCAGAGGGCCCTCAAAGGCCCCATGAAAGCCTGGGCCCTGATCGCCGAACCGGTGGATCCGAAGGTAGAAGAAGAGCGACTGGTTTACCGAAAGGCTTACGCCAGCCTGTTTGAACAAGCGATCCGGGATGGCATAGCCGAAGGCTGCATACCGAACCAGAACGCACGGCTCGCCAGTACCTGCCTGGTGGGCGCGATATCAGAATCCCTGGTGGGGCCCCTGTCACCAACCCAGACAGACATACCGCCGGGGCAAGACAACAACGAAGATGAGCTGGTCAACACCATCGTCTGCTTCTGCATACGGGGGTTGACCGGCACCAGGAGCTAACCATGAACAGCCCGCAGCGCAAGACCGAGTCCACCGCCGACAACCGCTACCTGTCGGCCACCCACGAGGTGATCAACCAGCCACGACCGCTGGAGAACTACAACCTCTACGAACAGGACACCGCGCTGCGGGAGGCGGTACTGCGAGAGGGCGCCGGCTTCGCCAACGACGACCTGAGTCAGTTTGGCGCCTGGGCCGGCCAGGCGGATACCATTGACCTTGGTAACCAGGCCAACGCCAACAAACCCTCCTTCCGCACCCACGATCGATACGGCCACCGGGTAGATGAGGTGACCTTCCACCCGGCCTACCACGAACTCATGCGCGTGGCCCTGGAGAACGGCCTGCACAGCTCGCCCTGGACCAACCCCGGCAAGGGCGCCCACGTCGCCCGCGCCGCCAAATACTACCTGCACTCCCAGGTAGAAGCGGCCCATTGTTGCCCGATCACCATGACCTTCGCGGCCATCCCGTCGATCCAGAACCAGCCAGACCTGGCCAAACTCTGGGCCCCGAAAATCCTGGCCAACGAATACGACAGCCGCAACGTACCAGACACCGACAAAACCTCCGTGACCATCGGCATGGCCATGACCGAGAAACAGGGCGGCAGTGACGTACGTGCCAACACCACCGTGGCCTACCCGACAGGCCAGGAAGGCCCGGGCCAGCCCTACGAACTGGTCGGCCACAAATGGTTTGTCTCTGCCCCCATGTGCGACGCCTTCCTGGTCCTGGCCCAGACCACCAGTGGCCTGTCCTGCTTCCTGATGCCCAGATGGCGCCCGGACGGCACAAAGAACCCCTGGCAGGTACAGCAGCTGAAAAACAAAATGGGCAACGTCGCCAACGCCTCCAGCGAAGTGGAAATCCGCGGTGCCCTGGCGTGGATGGTCGGTGAAGAAGGCCGCGGCGTAAGAACCATCATCGAAATGGTCGCCATGACCCGCTTCGACTGCATGATCGGCAGCGCCGCCGGCATGCGCCAGGCCGTCGCCCAGGCCAGCCACCACTGCCACAACCGCAGCGCCTTCGGAGCCCGCCTGAGCGATCAGCCGCTGATGCAGAACGTCCTGGCCGACCTGATCATCGAAAACGAAGCCGCCCTCGCCTACACCATGCGCGTAGCCCGGGCGATGGACAACCAGAACAACGAACACGAACGCCTGCTGGCCCGCCTGGCCACCCCCGTAGGCAAATACTGGATCTGCAAACGCACCCCCAACCACGCCTACGAAGCCATGGAATGCATCGGCGGCAGCGGCGTGATGGAAGACTGCATCATGCCCCGACTGTTCCGGGAGTCTCCGGTCAACGCCATCTGGGAAGGCAGCGGCAACGTCCAATGCCTCGACACCCTCCGCGCCCTGCAGAAAGAACCCGAAACCCTGGACGCCTTCTTCAAAGAAGCCGCCGAAGCCCGTGGCACCGACCGCCGCTTCGACCAGTTCCTGGCCCAGCTCCAGCACGACTTCGCCGACATCAGCGACTTCCAGTACCGGGCCCGCAACCTCGTCGACCGCATGGCCCTGACCATGCAAGGCTCCCTGCTGCTGCGCTTCGGTGACAAACACGTCGCCGACGCCTTCTGCGCCTCCCGCCTGCAATCCGGCGGCGGCATGAACTACGGCAACCTGCCCTCCGGCACCAACCCGGCGGCGATTATCAAACGGGGGACGCCTGTAGTAGGCTAGGGGAAGAATTCGTCAGCTCGTCATTTCACCTCACAGAGGCGGACGAGCAAAGACTCCCCGAAGAAAGTCCGGGAATCGGTGAGGGTGGGCTGTTCAAAACCTTGCGGAGCCATGGATGGCGGAGCAGAGCGTACAAGGACGTATCCACAGCGTGTTTTGAACAGCCCACCCTCACCGGTTCCTGCACCAAACGAGCCAGACCAAACATGTCAGAAGCCCTGAGAAAACTGCTCAAAGAAGGCAAAAACCCACAACAGCACCAGGACATCACCCCCCACGTAGGCGTCCTCACCCTGCACTTCCAGCTCTACGCCTGCGAAGACCTCAAAGCCAAACGCAAAGCCTTCACCGCCATGAAAGCCATCTGGGGCAAAGAACCCGACCTGGCCGTTGCCGAAACCGCCGACCAGGAAGCACTGGACTGCGCCACCTGGACCATCGCCGCCCTCGGCGCCAGCGCCCAGCAAATCACCCAGCGCCTGGATCAGATCGAAAAGGACATCCAGGACCGCATCGACGCTGCCATCCTGGATGTTCACCGGGAAATCCTCTGACCCCAACAGAGGTCAAAATCCCCATGGCCCTCGAGGCATAGCGTCATTCCTGTTCAGGCCTTATACTACCGCCCCTCAGGGAATACATGACCTGCAAGCACGCAGGCTATACTACGAGTGTCGGGCAACGCCCGGCTTCGTCCGCCAGGTTTCCGGAACCGACCTTGCGGATAACCACTGAAAGAAGTGTGTGGCTCTATGACCGGAAAGAAAAAATCCGCCCAGGCCTCCGTTGAGGCCATGTATCGCGTATTCACGGTGCCCGAGGCGCCGGAATCCACCCTGAGCCGCATCGACCAGAACATCTCCCGGAACCTGGCGGGCTTCCTCCAGGAACACATCGTCGCCGTTGAACGCGACCTGAGCGATGTCGAAAAAAACTTCGCCGACTCCGTGATTCCGGAAAAGCCGGTATTCGTCTCCGAACAGGCCCAATTCCTGCTCGACAAACTGGTGGCCAACTCGGTACACACCGCCTCACCGGCATTCATTGGCCACATGACCTCGGCACTGCCCTACTTCATGCTGCCGCTGTCCAAAATCATGATTGCCCTGAACCAGAACCTGGTAAAAACCGAAACCTCCAAAGCCTTCACCCCGCTGGAGCGCCAGGTACTGGGCATGATTCACCGGCTGGTATACCAGCAGGACGGCTCCTTCTACCGCAAATGGATGCACGATCCCCGGCACGCCCTGGGCGCCATGTGCTCCGGCGGCACCGTTGCCAACCTCACCGCCCTGTGGGTCGCCCGCAACCGCGCCTTCCCCGCCGAAGGCAGCTTCCGCGGCCTGCACGAAGAAGGCCTGTTCCGGGCACTGAGGTATTACGGCTGCGAAGGCGCCGCCATCGTTGTCTCCAAGCGCGGCCACTATTCCCTGCGCAAAGCCGCCGACGTACTCGGCCTGGGCCGCGACGCCCTGGTGCCGGTGGAAACCGACGAATTCAACCGCATCCAGCCCGATGCCCTGCGGGACAAATGCCTGGAACTGCAGAAACAGAAAATCAAAGTCATGGCCATCTGCGGCGTGGCCGGCACCACCGAAACCGGCAACGTCGACCCGCTGGACGCCATGGCCGACATCGCCCGGGAATTCGGCGCCCACTTCCACGTCGACGCCGCCTGGGGCGGGCCAACCCTGTTCTCCCGCACCCACAAACACCTGCTGCGCGGCATCGAGAAAGCCGACTCGGTCACCTTCGACGCCCACAAACAACTCTACGTACCCATGGGCGCCGGCCTGGTGGTCTTCAAAGACCCCAGCCTCGCCAGCGCGGTAGAACACCACGCCCAGTACATCATCCGGAAAGGCTCCCGGGATCTCGGCAGCACCACCCTGGAAGGCTCCCGCCCGGGCATGGCCATGCTGATTCACTCCGGCCTGAAAATCCTCGCAAGAGAAGGCTACGAAATCCTCATCGACCAGGGCATAGACAAAGCCAAAACCTTTGCCAACATGATCGATGAACAACCGGATTTCGAACTGGTCACCCGGCCGGAACTGAACATCCTGACCTACCGCTATTGCCCGGAAGACGTACGCCAGGCACTGGCCATGGCCGACGAACTACAGGCAGAGAAAATGAACACCTGCCTGAACCGAATCACCAAATTCATCCAGAAAACCCAGCGGGAGCGGGGCAAGGCATTCGTCTCCCGAACCCGACTGGAGCCGGCCCGCTACTACCACTTCCCGTGCATCGTCTTCCGAGTGGTCCTGGCCAACCCGTTAACAACACCGGACATTCTGGAAGATATTCTCAGGGAGCAGAGGGAGCTGTCGAAGGAAGATGGTATTGCTGATGAAATTGCCATCTTGCATCAGATGGCCGAGGCAGTATTAAAACAGAACAGGAAAGAAGTCCGACAGGCCTAGCGCTTCCTGAATACAACCCCGCAGTGTGGGGCGGGGCTTGTGGGAGCCCTTTCCAAAACCTTGCGGAGCCAGTCGGCGCCCCGCAAGGGGATGGGGAGCTTCTCCCAAAACACGCTGTGAATACGTCCCTGTACGCTCTGCTCCGCCATCCATGGCTCCGCAAGGTTTTGGGAGAAGCTCCCCATCCCCTTGCTCAGAGTTCGTCATTCAACACCGGGGATTGATCAGTAAAGCGCCTCTTCGTCATCCAGCACCTCGTGCAGGATCTCCAGAAACATCTTATCCGCCTCACTCCAGTTCTCCGGAATCCGGATGGTGGTATTGGCACTGATCTCGCGGGCGATCAACTCATCGGAGTTGGGCTGCCCCTTGTATTTGCGGGCAATATCCATGGATTTGACCGCAATCGTCGGCTCGCTCATCACCTTCTTGATGAACACCCGCAACTCTTCAATCATCTTGGCCTGACGGCTCTCGGAAGATGAACTCATTCCTGACTCCCCGATTATGGATAGCGTTAAAGCAAAGCGGCCCGTTCAGGGCCTGATGCCCATAGTATGGCCAATCCGCGGGGCGGTAACCAGCCCCGCATAAGCCGTCAGATCATCAAACCACGCAGGGCGAAGAACAGGAACGCCGCCATCAGGGCAGACGCCGGCACAGTGATGATCCACGCCGCAGCAATCCGGAACAGGTGCGAGCGCTTGACCATTTCTTCCTTGTAGATCTTCTTCAGGCGCTTGCGTTCAGACTTGGACAGCGGCACCTGATCCTTCTTTTTCTTGGCCTGCTTCAGCAGATTCTCCATTTCCTCGACAGAGGCATTGCGGAAATCATCCAGGAACGGCTTCAGTCGCTCCTGCTCCGCCGGATCATGGTGCTCCATGATCTTGTGCAACTGGGTGGCATAGTTGGATTTGAGGTATTCCCGCAGGAAACCAACCCCGAACACGCCACCAATGGCAATATGGGTGGAGCTGACCGGCAGCCCCAACTGGGAAGCAAGGATAACGGTGAGTGCTGCAGACAAGGCAATACAGAACGCACGGGTTTTATCCAGCTCGGTGATTTCGCTGCCGACCGTCTTGATCAGGCGTGGGCCAAACAGCATCAAGCCCACCGCAAGACCCAGAGCACCGACCAACATCACCCAAAGCGGGATGCTGGCCGAGGTGACCACACCGCCACCGGCCTGGATTGCATCATTAATGGCCGCCAGCGGACCAATGGCATTGGCCACGTCGTTGGCGCCGTGGGCAAAGCTCAGGAGTGCTGCTGCGAAAATCAGCGGCCAGGTGAACAGCATATTCACACCATCGGTGCTGTTCTCCATGGTCGCCGCCTTGCGGCCAACCAGGGTTCTCATGGCGAAAAACACCACTGCCGCCAATGCCAGACCAATCAAGGCGGACTGGGTGAAGTCCAGCTTCACCAGCTTGCTCACACCTTTGATCATCAGATAAGTGCCGAAGGCCCACGCCATGATGGCCACCAGCCAGGGCACAAAGGTGCGGGCCGCTGACACCAGGTTCTTCTGGTACAGCACGGTCTTTTTGATCACAAACAGGAACAAGGCCGCCAGGGCGCCACCCAGTACCGGGGAAATCACCCAACTGGCAGCGATCTTGCCCATCACCGACCAGTCGGCAATGGCCCAGCCGCCAGCGGCAATACCGGCCCCGAGAACACCCCCAACAATTGAATGGGTGGTAGATACCGGCGCGCCCATCCAGGTAGCCAGGTTCAACCACAGGGCGCCTGCGAGCAGAGCAGCGGTCATCAGCCAGACAAAGGCGCGCGGATCATCAAGACTGGTGGGATCAATGATGCCACCCTTGATGGTAGAGACCACGTCGCCACCGGCAATGATCGCGCCACCGGCTTCAAACACCGCCGCCAGCAAAACCGCAGCACCAAGCGACAGGGCACCAGAGCCAACGGCCGGGCCCACGTTATTGGCAACATCATTGGCGCCAATGTTGATGGCCATGTAACCGCCAATCACGGCCGCCGCCATCAACAGCATATTATTGGGCAGGCCCTGGCTAAAGGAGCCAACCACAAGCCAGACGATAAGCAGGAACAGAACACTCAGACCGACCCGATACCGTTCCGTGGCGGGGCTGGTGAGCAGGGTATCCAGAAAGTTGCTGGAGCGGGCCATAAGCAATGTCATCTCTTGTGAGCTGAATGGACATCGGGCAGTCTTGCCACGGGGGGCAAACTATAAAATTTTTGCCATAAAATTGAAACAAAACTGACACGCAAGGCAGGCGTCACATTCCCGTAAAGAGGGACTGCAAATGCTACATAATTTGGCGCATACTTCCGGAAAGAGCGTCAAAAAACGATAAAAACGCCCATGACCCACGACACCCTAGCCGACCACGCCAGCTCCCGGGAACAGGAAGAGCGGCAAATCTCCCGCTTGCTCAATGGCCTGTCCGTGATGGCCGTCGTGTTTCTGGCGGGTATTGGCACCAAAGCCTGGTATGCGGAGCACCCGGTTCATGCCTGGGTGCTCTGGCTGTTCATTGTTCCTGTTGCGTTCAACATGATCTGGTACGCCTGGACGCGGGATCGGGTTGTTCAGAAGGCCGGCCTGCTGACCACCGTTGGGCTCCTGTTCGCCTACCTCCTGGCGTCAGGCGGCGAGGGCAACACCGGGCCTTTGTGGTTCTATGTATTCCCTCCGCTGCTTTTTTACCTGACCAGCCTGAAAGGCGGGACTGCTATTCTGCTGTTCTGCTATCTCTTGGCGATCATCGTCTTCCAGTTTCCGGGGCTACCCCTGGTGACCGCGGAATACTCCACCGACTTCAAGATTCGCTTCTTTGCCACCCTGACCTTTGAATCCATTTTCTGCTTTGTACTGGAAGCGGGGCGCCTGCGGGCCCGGAACAGGCTCCTGGCGCTGGCCAAAACCCATGAACGTGCAGCCCGCACCGACGAGCTGACCGGACTGGCCAACCGTCGGGAAATGCAGAACCGGCTGGATACCGAGTTCTCCCGTTTCAAACGCGCTGGCCACCATTTCTCTGTGGTGCTGATTGATCTGGACCTGTTCAAACGCATCAACGACGACCATGGCCACAACGCTGGCGACGCGGTGCTCCGTCAGTTCGCCGACCTTACCAATACCGTGGTGCGACAATCCGACCTGGCCGCCCGCTGGGGCGGGGAAGAATTTCTCCTGCTACTTCCAGACACCAGCCTGCTGCAAGCCCTGGCATTGGCCGAGCGGCTTCGGGCAGAGGTAGCCAGCACACAGTTCCAAAATCAGGGCGAGACACTGCCAGTCACCATCAGTGCCGGAGTCTGTTCCATTTCCAAGGCGGGTTCGGTGAATGAATTACTCAAACAGGCTGATATCCAGTTGTACAACGCCAAAGATGCGGGCAGGAACCGTATCGCGCCCCGGGTAAGAAGCCAGGGCATCACGGAGTCAACAGAAACCCGGGCTTGAGCCTGCGGGACACCATCGCTATGATCAGCCCCGGTTGGCCAGGGGGCCGAAGTCCTGACAAATATAGGTGGTGACATGGCAGCAATTCGAGTTCTGGTGGGCAGTGTTTATGGTGGCGCCCTGCTGACGGCCCGCAAGATTCGCGAGGAACTGGAAACCGACGGGCACCAGGTGGTCGTGCTGGAAAACCCTCAGCTTGATGACATCACCAACAATGACGACGCCCTTCTGGTTTGCACCTCCACCACCGGGCAAGGCGAGATACCGGCCAACCTGCTGCCTTTTTACCTGGCCCTGAGGGAACAACTGCCTCAGCAGCCCGGCCGGCCGTTCGGTATCATTGTCCTGGGCGACAGTTCCTACGGAGACACTTTCTGCGGTGCCGGCGATTTGATCGAAGAAGCGTTTTACGAAACCGGCGCCCGCAAGGTAGGCGATTCCCTGAGAGTGGATGCCCTGGAAACCATGGAGCCGGAATCCGAGGCCGTGCCCTGGGCAAAAAACTGGGTTAACGGGATTTGACCAATTTTTACACAAGTTACCAAATCTACGAACCGTGATGCTTGAGCCGCCTCCGGCGACAGGCCATACTCGTCAGCATAACGACAATAACGGTAACCTGTGACTCTGATGAACCCGGCTAAGCTTCTGGCCCTGCTGTTTCTGTTGGTAACGCTGCCGCTTCAGGCACAACCGGCAAGCGTTTCCTATATTCCGGAGATGGAGTATCTGCGCCTGGCGCCGGGTGTCCAGCTCACGCCCGAACAAGCACTGGCCTCGGCGGAGTGGCAGGTGCTGCCGGAAAAAACGCCCAATTTCGGCTACATTCGAGACCACATCTGGCTTCGCTTTCCGATCAGCAATCCGGAACTCATCACCCTGCTGGAAATCAGCTACCCACAGCTTGATCACATTGATTTTTACCTGATCCAAGACGGCGATATCGTCCGCCATGACAGCACCGGCGATCAGAAACCGTTCCGGGAGCGACCGGTTCAGCACCCTCACTTCCTGTTCCCGTTCCAGCTGCAACCGGAGAGCGCCTACCAGATCCTGCTACGTGTAGAGACCCAGGGCGCCATGCAGATTCCCCTGAAGCTCTGGAACAGCCGCAGTTATTTCGAGAAAGCCTCTGTCGCAAGCCAGCTGCACGCCGGTTACTACGGCATTCTGATTACCGTTATCTGCTTCAACCTGTTTGTGTTTATGGCATTGCGGGAACCGGTCTATCTGCTCTATGTGTTGTCCACCTTCGGTTACCTGATTCTGGTTGGCAGCCTTAACGGCATCACCTATCAAGTGCTCTGGCCAGACCTCCCCGCCATACAGAACCGGGCCATGCTATTGACCGTGCCCTTTGCTATGGTCTTCACCCTCCTGTTCTCACGCTCGTTCCTGAGGCTGAAGCGATCCAGCCCGGTGCTGGACCGGCTTATTCTGTTTACCATTGCGTTCAATGTACTGGTGGCTGCACTCACCTTTTTCACCGACTACAGCACCGGCAGCCGCCTTACCGTCGCGCTTGCCATTCCCAGCTGCCTGCTGTTGACGGTGGTGGGACCGCTCCAATGGGTTCGCGGCAATCCCCAGGCGGTCTACTACACCCTGGCCTGGGGCGCTCTAACCCTGGGCAGTGCTATTACCGCAGCCAACAAGTATGGCCTGATCCCCACCAACTTCATCACCGCCTACGGCATGCAAATAGGTTCCGCACTGGAGGCCATTCTGCTAAGCCTGGCACTGGCGGTACGTATTTACCGGGAACGCCAGGACAAGGTTCTGGCCCGGGAAGCCGAGTTGAGGGCACTGGAAGCCCGGCGTTCAGCCGAGCTGCGGCTGATGGACCAGGCCCTGCACCACCCACTGACAGGCCTCCCCAATCGCAGCAGCTTTGAAATGAAACTGAGTGAGCTCACCCACTCGAATGACCGCAAACGCTATGGCGTGGTGATTATTCACCTCAACAACCTGAACTCGGTGACCAAGACCCTGGGCCATCGCAACAGCGATCGCATCCTGGAGCTCGCGTCCAAGCATTACAATGCGGTGATTCGGGATGTACCGGGCGCCATTGCCATTGAGCAGAGTGACGTCCGAAACTTTTACGTGGCCAGCCTGGACCCGCAAACCTTTGCCTTCCTGGTTGATGCCAGCGAAGCCGAAGCTGCCACCCGGGCGGTGCTGCGAAGCATTGAGGAAGTCCGTTACCCGGTTGATTTCCTGGGTATGCAGGTGCCACTAGCGCCGCAACTCGGGGTGGCGATTTATCCCGAACACGGCACAGACGCCAACACTCTTATTCGGCGCGCGGTGATTGCCGAAGGCTCTGACCGTGCCCGGGACCGGGGGATTGCCTACTATAAGCCGTCCCGGGATTCCTACAGTGCAGAACGACTGACTCTGGTATCTGAGCTCCGACACGCCATCGACAACAACACGCTGGCGCTGTATCTACAACCCAAGTTGTCGCTCAAGTCCGGCCAGATCGTCGGATATGAAGCCCTGATCCGCTGGCCAGACCGCGAACAACCGGTCGCACCGGACGAGCTCATTGCCCTGGCGGAGCAAAGCGGACTGATCAAACCCCTGACCCGCTGGGTACTGCAGGAAGCCCTGCACATGCACAGCCGGTTGCTGGAGCTGGGCTTCGACGCAGGCATAGCGGTTAATATCTCGCCCAACAACCTCCGGGAGCCGGATTTCGCGGTATTCGTTCAGCGCCTGATGCAGAGCTTTCACTCCCATATGGGTGCCATTACCTTTGAGGTAACGGAAACCTCGATGATGCAAGACCCTGTGAACTCTCTGAAAGCACTCAATGCCCTGAACGCGGCGGGCATCCCCCTGTCCATCGACGACTTCGGCTCCGGGTACTCTTCACTGTCGTACATCAAACAGCTGCCGGCCAGTGAGATCAAAATCGACCGGTCACTGATTACCGAACTGTCGCATCGGGAGGAAGACCGGGTGATCGTGCGGACCACCATCGATATGTGTCACAGCCTGGGCTACACGGTGGTTGCGGAGGGGGTTGAGGATGACGAAACGCTGCGCCTGCTGGAAGACATGGGCTGCGACCTGATTCAGGGGTACATTCTGACCAGGCCGCTGCCCTTTGACGGGATGATTGACTGGATGTCTGGTCAGCCCAGGCGCTCGCGAATCAGCGCTTCCTGAGTCGTTGACGCCACCAGCACGCCGTCCCGGGTAAAGAAGTTGCCCCGATTAAACCCCCGCGCACCGGACGCGCTGGGGCTGTCCTTGTCATACAGCAGCCAGTCGTCCATGCGAAAATCCCGGTGGAACCAGATAGCGTGGTCCAGGCTGGCCACCTGCATCCCCTTGCTCATAAACGTTCGGCCATGGGGGTTCAGCGACGTACCGAGAAAGGTGAAATCGGAGGCGTAGGTCAACAGGCACCGGTGCAACACCGGATCGTCCGGAAGGGGCCCAGCCGCCCGGAACCAGTTCTGCCGATGGGGCGGGCGTTTCTCTGGCTTGCACGGATTCATTGGATTGACCGGGCGGATTTCAATCGGACGATCCTTGGTCATCACATCCCGCAGTTTTTCCGGTAACTTTTCTGCGATCATCTTGCCCCAGTCCTGCTCGGAACGCAGTGACTCAGGTTCTGGTGCCTCAGGCATCTCCAACTGGTGATCCAGCCCCGGTTCGGTCACCTGGAACGACATGGAGCCGGTCAGAATTTCCTTGCCATCCTGGCGGGCAATCACACGACGCACCGAG
This sequence comes from Marinobacter sp. GH_1, assembly GCF_048595985.1. NCBI lineage: Bacteria > Pseudomonadati > Pseudomonadota > Gammaproteobacteria > Pseudomonadales > Marinobacteraceae > Marinobacter > Marinobacter sp. GH_1. The sequence goes on from NZ_CP184460.1 coordinate 3,918,403, forward strand.
AAGGTGCCGCCATCACGCACCCTCTGCACCTCATAATCAATCGGCATGCTGTGGTTGCCCGGGCGCAGAAAATAGGCATGCAACGAATGGCACAGCCGGTCCTCGACGGTGCGACTGGCTGCCATCAGGGCCTGCCCCAGCACCTGACCACCAAACACATGGGGGAATCCCAGGTCTTCGCTTTCACCCTGAAAATGATCATCACCGATGGGGGACAAGTCCAACAGCTCCACCAGCTTACGGGTTACCTCTAGCATGCCTGCTCCTGTGTTTTGTTAGCTCACGAACGGGTTTTCTACCCCAGACAGCAAAATTTCGCAACGACAACAACAAGGCAAGGAAGAATATCGGGGCCGGATGGCCCCGATGGCAGGCTGGTCAATCCTGGTGAAGAGGCGGCACTTCCCGCGCCAGCGCCTGTTTTTCAACGGCAAACCGTCCGGTCACCGCAAAACCGAGTGTTTCACCGGCAGGCGACTTGAACAACGCTTTCACGTCTGATGCTTCCTGTTCAATCTGCCAGTTCCCTTCGGCGCCGATCGGTGGCGGGCACACGGCTGTCGGGCAGCAAGGTGTCTTGACCATGATTGGCATGGTGCCATAGCGGACCTCGGTGCGTTCGCCCGTAAGGGTTTTCGCCAGAGCACGGGCGCAGGCCATCAACGGCAGTACATACAGCAGCACCTGGCCGTCCACTTCAGCGCAGTCACCCAGGGCATAGACATCCTCTGCCGAGGTTTCCAGCGCACGGTTCACCTGTATGCCCCGCCCGGTGTCCAGCCCCGCGGCTTTCGCCAGCTCGGTTCGCGGCCGCAAACCAACCGCTGAAATCACCAGGTCAGCCTGAAGTGTTTCATCGTTACCCAGCGTCAGCCGGACGCCGTCTCCGTCCTCATCAACCCGCTCGACAACGGTTCCCAGGTGGAAACGAACCCCAAGCTCCGTCAGCTCATGGCGAACAGCCTCAGCGGCGGGCTCCGGCAACAGGCTGGGCATCACCGTGGCGTCCGGTGCAATCACGTCGACCTCATAACCACCATTGCGAAGATCGTTGGCAAACTCACAACCAATCAGCCCGGCCCCCATGATCGCTACCCGCTTACCGCCTTCCAGCGCTTTGCGGAATGCCCGGTAGTCCAGCAGGTCGTTAATGGAGTACACACGGTCCAGGCCATTACCAGCCAGACCAAGGCGGATCACGTCAGCCCCCCAGGCCAGCACCAGCTTGCTGTAACCTAGCCGCTCATCACCCAGGATCAACTCGTGTTTGCCGGTGTCTATGCCGGTCACCGTGGTGTAGGTGCGTACTTCCACCCCAAGCTGCTCAGCCATGGCTTCGGTATCGGCCTGGGCCAGCCCCTGGGCGTCTTTATCTTTGGTGAACCCGGTAGACAGCATCGGCTTGGAATAGCTGACGCCATCATCGGCGGTGACCATAACGATCGGGGTGTCTTTGTCCAGCTTGCGGAATTCGCGTACCAGCGAGTAGCCCGACAACCCGGTGCCTACAATCACAATCGGTGCCTGGTTGGTCATTCATCTGCTCCGTTTATCAGCCGATTTCGATCATCTCGAAGTCTTCTTTGCCAACGCCGCAATCCGGGCAAACCCAATCCTCGGGCACGTCTTCCCATTTTGTACCCGGCTCGATTCCATCTTCCGGCCAACCCTCGGCCTCATCGTAGATCAGGCCACAAACCACACACTGCCACTTCTTCATGCTATTTCTCCCATCAATGTTGGCGGAATATTATTGTCTGACAATGCAGCAATCAAGCATCACTTTAAAGATTTGTCCGGACAGGCCAGACAACCGCAAAGGGCCATAATACTCGTACCATTGCCGATGACCAATGCCAGCACGGACGCTCATCCCGGTATATTTGTGCCAATAGCAGTAACTACAGATAGCTACCGGGCGCCACCCCCTCCCTTCAATGGCCCCACTTCGGTATAATCGCCGGTTTTACGACAGGATCCGACCGTTATGACCGATACCGTCGCCGACATGAACCAGGTCATGGCCGAAGCCGACTGCCTGGTGAATGAGCAGCAGGTGAGTGCCGCCATCGACACAATGGCCACTGCCATTACCGAGCGCCTTAAAGACAGCAACCCACTGCTGTTCTGTGTGATGAACGGCGGTCTTATACTGACCGGGCAACTGCTGCCCAGGCTTCTGTTCCCGGTCCAGGCGGAGTACCTGCACGCAACCCGCTACCGCCAGGAAACCACTGGCGGCATCCTGGAATGGAAGCTCCAGCCTGAGGCCGACATGAAAGGCCGCACGGTATTGATTGTCGACGATATCCTCGACGAGGGTACGACCCTCTGCGCCATTGCGGATTATTGCCTGGCTCATGGTGCCCAAGAAGTCCTGACCGCAGTTCTGGTCGACAAGGAGCACGATCGCAAGGCCCGCCCTGGCCTGAAAGCAGACTTCACCGGCCTGTATGTCGAAGACCGATTCCTGTTCGGTTATGGCATGGACTACAAGGGATACTGGCGCAACGCGCCCGGAATCTATGCCGTCAAAGGACTCTGACCACCGCAACGGGCCGATCATTCCCCCCACGCGCTGGTACCGTTCTCTTGCTGCCGCCGGGCTTCACAATCCGGCGGTGCACGGCCCGGCCCGGCACTGGCTCCAGGTGGAGGGCTCGTTTACCCGGGCGCTCCAACAACAGTGCCGTTACCGCTTTCACGTGGAAGTCTGCAACGAGGGCTTCGCCGTGCCAACACTTGAGGAAGCACGGCGCCTCGGCCTCGCGCCCCGGCAGCGGGCCTGGATCAGGGAAGTACGCCTGTGCGGCGATAGCCAACCCTGGGTTCTTGCCCGCACCGTCATTCCCCTGGCCTGCCTCGAAGGCAACGGCCGACGCCTTCGCAACCTTGGCAACAAGCCTCTTGGTGCCTATCTCTTCAGCCGTCCTGAATGGCTGCGCGGCCCACTGGAAACCGGACTATGCCAGAACACCGATGACCAGCAACCACAATTGGCCCGGCGCTCCCTGTTTCACCGAGGCAACGAGGCCCTGATGGTGGGCGAGTACCTGCTGCCAACACTCTACCAACGGTAAACGCGGGTTTAACCGGCGCCGCCAGGCTGGCTATAATCAGCCACTGCCCACGCACCCGACCGATGGAAGATCCTTGCCATGCTGCAGAACGCCCTGCCAGAACACGTCCAGAGCCGTCTGGCCGACTACGCGAAGCTGCTGCGAATCGACCGACCTATTGGCAGCCTGCTGTTACTCTGGCCCACCTGGTGGGCGCTCTGGCTTGCCGCGAGCGGAATGCCGTCCCTGGCCAACATTGTGATCTTCACCCTGGGCGTGTTCTTCATGCGGGCGGCAGGCTGTGCCATTAACGACTTCGCTGACCGGGACTGGGACCGCCATGTCAAACGCACCAAAGACCGCCCCCTGACTACCGGTCGCATCCGGGCCTGGGAAGCCGTCGCCCTGTTTGCCAGCCTGTGCCTGGTGTCGTTCCTGATGGTCGTGCTGTTTACCAACTCGCTGACCCTGTACCTGTCGTTCGGTGGAGCCCTGCTGGCATTCATCTACCCGTTCATGAAACGCTATACCCACCTGCCCCAGCTGTTCCTGGGCGCCGCTTTCTCCTGGGCCATCCCCATGGCCTGGGCCGCAGAAGCCAACGAGCTGAGTCAGCTCACCTGGCTGCTGTTCACCGCCAACGTGCTCTGGACCGTCGCCTACGACACCCTCTACGCCATGGTTGACCGGGATGATGACGTCAAAGTAGGCATCAAATCGACCGCCATCCTGTTTGGTGAGGCCGACCGGGCCATTATCGGCGCCTTGCAGGCAATGGTGATTGTCATCCTGATCATGGTGGGCAACCAGGCCGAACTCGGCAGCTTCTACTACCTTGGCGTTGCCGCTATGGCCAGCCTGTTTGTCTACCACCAGTACCTGGCACGGGAACGCTCCCGGGACGGCTGCTTCAGGGCCTTTCTCAACAACAACTGGGCCGGCTTTGCGGTGTTCGCCGGCCTGGCCCTGGATTTGATGCTCTGACCATCCAGCCATGTCATATACTTGTAACAAAGACGCGTTGTAATGACCCAGCAACATTACTGGGGAGCCATTTTGCTCCCGGGGTCTGACACAGGTTAATGCTCATGACTGGAAAAACTGTCCTGATCGTCGATGACGAAGCACCTATCCGCGAGATGATCGCGGTCGCGCTCGAAATGGCGGATTATGACTACCTAGAGGCAGCGGATGCCCGCGAAGCGCATGCCCTGATCGTTGATAAACAGCCCGACCTGATTCTGCTGGACTGGATGCTGCCTGGCACCAGTGGCGTTGAGCTGGCTCGAAGGCTGAAAAAAGAAGAGGCCACGGCGGACATTCCGATCATTATGCTGACCGCCAAGGTTGAGGAAGACAACAAGATCCAGGGCCTTGAAGTGGGTGCCGACGATTACATCACCAAGCCTTTCAGCCCAAGGGAACTGGTGGCACGTCTGAAGGCCGTACTTCGCCGCGCAACGCCGGCCGGCGTCGACAGCCCTATTGAAGTGGAGGGCCTGACCCTGGACCCGGTCGGCCATCGGGTCACTTCCCCCGAGGGCGCACTGACCATGGGACCAACCGAATACCGGCTGTTGCAGTTTTTCATGACTCACCAGGAAAGGGTTTACACCCGCTCCCAATTACTGGACCAGGTCTGGGGCGGCAATGTGTATGTTGAGGAACGCACCGTTGACGTGCACATACGGCGCTTGCGCAAGGCGCTCGGCGACAAGTACGATCACCTGATTCAGACGGTACGGGGCACCGGTTACCGTTTCTCAACACGGGCCGCCTGATCCACACCGGCCGTCACGCATCAGCGCCGGACACACAACAAGGCAGACTTTGATGCAACACAACTGGTCAAGATATCTGCGTCTGATCATCGCCGGCCTTGCTGGCACCACCCTGGTGGGCTGGTATTTCGGCTACCCATTGTATGGCCTGCTTGCGGGACTGATGGCCTACCTCTGGTGGACACTGGGCCAGGCACGCCACCTCTACCAATGGCTGGCCAACCCCAGCGCCACCGGCGAGCCCCCCAAAAGTATCGGCCTGTGGGGTGACATCTTCGACAACCTGCACAAACTTCACCAGGGTCACCTGCTAACCCAGGACCGCCTGCGTGCCCGGATCAACCGGGTGCAGGAATCCACCAACGCCATGCGCGACGGGGTCATCATGACCGACGCCCGGGGCGCCATGGAGTGGTGGAATGGCTCAGCGGAATACCTCCTCGGTTTCAGGCGCAGCACCGACCAGGGGCAATACATTCACAACCTGATTCGCACACCGGCCTTCAAAGCCTACTTCGACGCCCGGGATTACCGGGAGCCGCTGGAAATTCACTCTCCTGCCCGGCCCCACATCCACCTGCAGATACAGATCAGCCTGTTTGGCGATGACGACCGGCTGATCGTCGCCAAGGACGTCACCCGACTTTATCAACTGGAACAGATGCGCAGGGATTTTGTCGGCAACGTTTCCCATGAAATGCGCACCCCGCTGACCGTCATCAGCGGTTATCTGGAAACCCTGGTTGATCACGGCGACGAACTGCCCCCGAAGTGGCGACGGGCCATCAACACCATGGCGGCGCAGTCCTCACGAATGGAAGCCCTGATAACCGACTTGATCCTGCTGTCAAAGATTGAGACCGGAGAACACACCGGCGACGATGCCCTGACCGATGTCGAACATCTAATCAATCAAATCTGCCACGACGCCAGGGCGCTCAGTGGCGACAGAAATCACAAAATTCTGGTAGAGGTCACAGACCACCGGCTGCTACGGGGCGATGAGAGTCAGCTCAGAAGTGCCTTTTCAAACCTGATTTTCAATGCGGTGAAATACACCCCGGCCAACGGCAGCATTGAAGTCTCCTGGAGTACCAACCGGGACGGCGCGCACCTGCGAGTAAAGGACACAGGTATCGGCATTGACCCGGTTCATATTCCCCGACTGACCGAGCGCTTTTACCGGGCAGACCCGAGCCGACACAAAGATACTGGCGGTACTGGCCTGGGGCTGGCCATCGTCAAGCATGTACTGATCAATCACGACGGCAATCTCGAAATTCGCAGTAAGGTTGGCGAAGGCAGCGAATTCATTTGTCATTTCCCCCGGGAACGACTGGTGGAGCGGGTTCCGGAAACCAACGACAGCTGACTCGCCAGGCACCAGGATGCGCGAGCAACTACCTACCGGCGCGGAACCGCGCCACAAACCGTGACAGATCTTCCAGTTTTTTCGGGTCCTCATCGACAAACCGGATGGTGACACTGACAAAGTCGGTATCCTGGCGTTTATCGACTGCCTGCAGCTGGTGCACATAACCATTCAGCCGAGCCATCTGCCCGTCGCCAATATCAATATCCACCACCGCCTGATCCAGAATGCCGGGAAACTCCTGGTCCCGCTTGGCAATCACCCGAACTTCCGTCAAGTTGACATCTTTCACCACAGATTTCAGAGTGCTGTCGGAAAACCTGACCGAGGCCAGGCTCATGGGCCCGCGAGCAGCCGGTCTGGACGAGGCTTCTCGCCGCCCCCCCGCCAACAGCGGATTGTCCTGTTCCGCGGCAGCAGCGGCCGGTTCTTTTCGAGGCTCCGGAGCATCCCGCTTCTGGGTTAGCAGCGCCGCGGATTCCTTGAAGGCATCCGCCGGCCCCTCCATGGATTTGCCGCCTTTCTCCATGGCGTCTTTCAGGCGCCGCCCCATAACCTTGATAATTTTCTTGCTCAACCCCTCAGGACTGAATGGCTTGCCCAGGTACTCGGACACCCCTTCCTTGACCGCCTCAATCACATGGTCCTTATCGCCCCGGCTGGTAATCATGATGAATGGCACTTTCTCGTACTGAGGCTGCTGGCGCATCCACTGCAGCAGTTCCAGACCGGACATCTCGGGCATTTCCCAGTCACACAAAACCAGATCAAAATTGCTCCGGGACATCAGCGACTGGGCCCGGCGACCATTCTGGGCATCGGTAGTCTCGATCACCGGGAATCGCTGGCGAACGGTGCGTTTTACCAGATCCCTTACAAAACTGGCGTCGTCCACCACCAGCGCTTTCAGTGTTGCCATAAAACCATCCACTCCGGGCTTGCGTGCATCCGTAAACTATAGAACATCGCGGGCTCAGCGTGACCCACCCGCAACAAAAAGACGACAAACACGACAGATGCCATCAGGCATTAAAGAATTGTCACACACCTGGCCTTCAGGCAGTGTTTTCCCGGCTGGAAAACAGGCTAACATGGCGACATCGATCGCTTACCTTCGTCCCGAGAGGTTTACTGTGGCTCATCTGATTACACGGCCGAACATCCGCCGTACCCTGGCTTCCCTGTCGCTGTCGGCCCTGGCCTTTGGTGCTCAGGGCCAGAGCATACCGGTCATGACCGACGAGCAATTTGCCGAGTGCAAACAAACCCTCGAGGCCAGGGCTGTGGGTGCCGGCGTCAGCGAGGCTACCGCCCGGGACGTTCTGGCCAACGTTAACTATATTGAACGCGTGATTGAGCTCGACCGTCGGCAACCGGAGTTCACCACCACATTTGCCGATTACTTCAACCGCCGCGTGAATGAGTCCCGAATTACCAAAGGCCGGGAGTTACTCGAAACGCATCGGGATCTGCTCAACCGGGTTACCCGGGAAACCGGAGTTCCGGCGCCCTACCTGCTGGCGTTCTGGGGCCTTGAGACCAACTATGGCAGCTACTTCGGCAAGATGCCGGTGCCCAGCTCGCTGGCAACCCTGGCCTGCGACCAGCGCCGCAGCACTTTTTTTACCGAGCAGTTCGTTGCGGCCCTGAAAATCATTGACGAAGGGGCCATTCCCGCGGAACAGATGGAAGGCTCCTGGGCTGGCGCCATGGGCCACGTCCAGTTCATGCCCACCGTGTTCCTGCAACATGCGGTCGATGCCGATGGCGACGGCCGCCGGGACCTTTGGAACAGCCTGCCGGATGCCATGATGTCTGCGGGTAAGTTCCTCCAATCCATGGGCTGGGACGGCGAGTATCGCTGGGGCCGGGAGGTCCTTCTGCCAGCCAACTTTGACTTCAGCCTGTCCGATGGCCGTCGTTTGCCATTGGCTGAATGGCGTGGCATGGGCATCACAGACGCCTTTGGCAATGCCCTGGCGAACGAACCCATTGAGGCGGCACTGGTGGTGCCCAGCGGCCATCGGGGCCCGGCGTTCCTGGTTTACAGCAACTTCCGGGTCATCATGGGCTGGAACCGTTCGGAGTTCTATGCCGTTTCCGTTGGCCACCTGGCCGATCGAATTGCTGGCGCCGGCGGGCTTCAGAATCCACCGCCGGAAGATCAGCCCACCCTGTCCCGTGACCAGATCATCCAGCTTCAGGAGAGCCTCAACACCAAGGGCTTTGCGAGCGGCAACCCTGATGGCATCCTCGGTTCAAACACCCGTAAGGCCATTCGCGAGTTCCAGAAATCCCAGGGCCTGATTGCCGACGGCATGCCTTCGGAAGCCCTGCTCGAGACACTGAACGTGATCAGTGGAAGCTGACCCTTCCTGACCGTCAGCTATTTTTACACCTTGCCAGCCAGCCAGACAGCTAACCCCTAATTAACAAAGGGTTAGCTATCTGGCACGGATCTAGCTAATTGTTCCAACGATTCCCGAAGGTAACGGGAAAAACTGACTAGCTGGTAACAAGGTGAAGATCATGAACACATTGATGAAAGGACTCGTTGCAACTGCAGCCATGGGCTTTGCGGCGACAGCAGCAGCATTCCCGGTTGACCTGGAAAGCGTATCCGGTGCCTGGGGAAGCCCCACTGGCGGCAGCAATATCCAGGGCGTGGGAACTGATAATTTGCGCTGGGGAGAAGGTCTGGTTACCTGTTCCGGCAAACTTTGGTGGAAAGAATGTTCACAAGGGCCGCAAAGCGGGTATGGGTTTGAGGGTGCCAGCAACCTGCCTGAAACCATTACTTCCAGCGACCCGTTTGTTCTTGGCAGCTTCACCCACTTCAACAACCGGATTACCGGCGACAGCATCACTGCCGTAGATCTGGACGTTTATGCAACCTTCTCGACAACCCCGGACAACGGCACTGTCACTGGCCCCTATACGTTCCAGTTTTCCCATAACGAGACGCCAAATGTCTATTGTGGCCCACTGTCCTTTATCTTCGGTTGTTCAACCAAAGACGTTGATGACATTGTGCGCCTGGACAACATGATTGAGAGCTCAGAGTTCCAGTTCGGCTCCAGCATCTACTCGCTGACCCTGCTGGGCTTTGAGGGTGGCGTTGATGAGATTTATACCGCGGAAGGCAAGGCTACCTCGGTTAACCTGCTGGCAAAACTGAACGTTCGCTCCGTGCCAGAGCCCGGCACTCTGGCCCTACTAGGCCTTGGCCTGGCTGGTCTTGGTCTGGCCCGTCGCCGTAAAGTCTGATTCTCCCACACCGGCGGCCCGCCCGCCGGTGTCTTTCCTCCCAACCAGTGATCTGATTCCGGAATCAGCGCATAATATCTGGCATATCCCTCACGATATTGTCGCGGAGATTCATGGATTCCATTACCCAAGCCGCTCTCGGCGCTTCCATTGCCGGTGCGGTTGCCGGCAAAACACTCGGGCGCTCTGTTCTGCTCACCGGCGCACTGCTGGGCACCCTGCCTGACCTCGACGTGGTCATCGATTACGGCAGTGCCGTGGCCAATTTCACCCAACACCGGGGCTTCAGCCATTCCCTGTTTATCCTGATCCCGCTGTCGTTTCTGATTGCCTGGGGCTTGTGGCGCTGGAAACCCCAGCTTTCCTATCAACGGTGGCTGGCCTTGGTGGGCTTGATCCTCGTCACCCACCCCCTGCTGGATGCCTTTACCACCTATGGCACCCAACTGTTCTGGCCCCTGGGGGACCCGGTAGCCCTCCACAGCATTTTTATTATCGACCCTTTGTATACCCTGCCCCTACTGGCAGGCTGCCTGGCCTTCCTGATTCGCCCCCCGGCAACAAACGCCGTTACCGCGAGCCTGGTGCTGTCGACCCTGTACCTCGGCTGGACCCTGGTTGCCCAGCAGTGGATCACCGACAGGGTTCAGCCGGCGTTGGCGGAGGTTGGTATGAAGGAGGCGTCCTTGCTGGTTCAGCCGATGCCATTCAACACGATTTTATGGCGGGTAACCGCCATCACGGACGAACATAGGGTTGAAATAGTCACCGGGTTTCTTGATGGCAGCGATGAACTGACCCTGGAGCACTTCCCCCGCCGGCCCGAACTGGCGCAATCGGTTGCCTCCTTGCCGGAAGCCCGCCGTCTTGAATGGTTTACCCGAGGCTTTCTGGACTACCGGCTAGCCGGCAACCAGATCACCGCCACAGACATTCGCCTGGGCATTCCCGGCGCTCACCCGTTTACCTTCATTCTGGCGGAAACCTCCGAATCCGGCGTAACCCCCATCCCCAGCGGCCGGATGCCGCGGCCTTCGGTTAACCGAGACGCCCTGCCACTGCTCTGGTCAAGACTGACGGGGCGAACGCCGGTGCTCTGCCTGGCAACCTTGTCTGCGCCTCCGCAAGGGCACAGCTGCTGATGCGACTGGATCAGTTTGTCAGTAACAGCAGCGGGCTTTCCCGCAAGGACAGCAAGCGAGCGATTTCGGCCGGGCGGGTCCGGGTGGATGGGAAAATGACCAAGAGTGCCAACAGTCGGGTGCCGGAGCACGCAAAGGTGACATTGGACAACCAGGCGCTGACTCTGCCCGGGGGCCTGTACCTGATGATGAACAAACCGGCTGGCGTTATCAGTGCCACCAACGACAGCAGCCAGCCTACCGCTGTTGATCTTCTGCCCCCTGAACTGGCCCGACAGGTTCATATCGCTGGCCGGCTCGACAAAGACACCACCGGACTGCTACTACTGACCAGCGACGGCCAGTGGTCTCATCAGGTAACGTCACCACGCCGGGCTTGCCCGAAAACCTACCGGGTCACCCTGGCCGAACCGCTGGACGAACATGCCTGCCAGGCACTTGAGCAAGGTATCGAACTGAAGGGCGAGCAAAAACCGACGCTACCCGCCCAGGTGCTGCAACACTCGGCAACCGAGATCGAACTGACCATCCGGGAAGGCAAGTACCATCAGGTAAAGCGCATGCTGGCCGCGGTGGGCAACCACGTTGTGGCACTGCACCGACAGAGCATTGGCGATATCATTCTCGACCCGGCCCTGGTACCCGGACACTACCGCTCATTGACCGCGCAGGAAATCCAGTCCGTGGCAGAGCCCGATTAGTCAGTGGCAATACGCTCGAACTTCTGGGCTTCCAGGTTTTTTCGCACCGCGCCCGCCTCAAAGACTTCACCATTCATGGCGATATAGACACCCGGTGGCAGAAGCTGCGCCGCCGCCCAGGCAAAACCGATGTTGAAGATGGCATCGGTGCGGCGCATACGGGCGGGCTGCATGGCACCGGTCAGCACAATGGTGCGATCAGCCAACGGCTTCAGAACCTGGGCGGTTTGGGCCATGGTATCGGTACCATGGGTAATCAGGATTCTGGAGCAGTCCGAGGTACGAACAGCCTCCAGAATGGTCGCCCGGTCATCGTCAGTGAGCTCCAGGCTGTCCTTGCGCATCAGCTCGCGGATGATGTAGCCATCGTGGATATTGGACTCCCGGAGCAACTCCGGGAGCAGGCTCTCACCAATTTCAAACTTGCTGTTGGCATCAAAGTACACCTTGTCGATGGTGCCGCCGGTCGTCAGTATCTGGATCATCGTCAGCTGAACCCTGTTATTGGTTGATACGCGCTGTCTGGCTTCCCTCGGTCGCCGCCCAGGCCGCGTTTTTCTCCTGCTCGTAGCGTTTTGCCGCAGCCGCCACCGACCCGGCGTCGCCACTCGCCAGCCAACGTTTGATTCGGCCGGCATCGCCCATCGGCGATCGGGTGCCCAACGAATCCAGCAGCACCGTAATCACCGGCTTGCTGTCCATTTCGGACACCATGATCAGGCAACGGCCAGCCTCCGTCAGGTAGCCCGTCTTGCTCAGCCCTACTCCCCAGCTTTGACGATGCACCAAGGCATTGGTGTTACCAAACGACAGGCTGTACCTGGGACCCCTGAATTCAGCACGGTAATAGCCAGTGGTCGAGTATTCGCCAATCAGCGGATACGCCAGTGCCGCATTGGCAAGACGTACCAGATCAGAGGCGCTGGAGACATTCTCGACAGACAGCCCGGTAGGATCAACAAACCGGGTGTTATCCATACCCAGTTCGGCAGCCTTGGCGTTCATCGCCGCGACAAAGCCATCGAAACCATCGGGATGGGATCTCGCCAGGGTGTAGGCGGCAAAATTCTCCGACGACATCAGGGCAATTCTCAGCACGTCACTCCGCTTCAATCGAGAGCCCACGCGAATACGGGTCCAGGCGTTTGCCGCTGCGGGCACGTGGCGCTCTTCGAAGGTCAGCCATTCATTCATGTCCTGGCCGGATTCCACAACCACCAGGGCGGTCATCAGCTTGGTGATTGACGCAATCGGAACCGGCCGATCGGCATTCTTGCCAAACAGCAGCGCGCCTTCTCCGGCAACCGCGGCGGCGGCATTGACCGATGCCAGTGCCGGCATTCCCTGACTCCCCGCCAGTACCGGGTTTGCCGACAACAACGTGACCGCCAGCAGCACCGGCATGATGAATAACCGCTTGATGAAAATCATACTGCGTTGCACTCCCGAACCTTATCCTGTCGCCTCGCCGAAACGCCTACTATACCAGCGCCAACCATCTGTTGCGCAGGTCTCATTTTAATCATGCGTTTTAAACAGCAAATGCAAAATACGATCAAATACATTAAAATTTGTTGAAATTCATATTGTTACAACGCGTTAACGGTTGTAATTTTAGGTAATCTTCAGCCGACCACGTTGCCAGGATGTTCACCGAATGGATTCCGAACCCGCAAACCAGACCAGCCGCCCCCCGCTGACCAGGCTGCCTTTTTTGCAATCACTGAATCGCTGGCTCCCCTTCCTCATCCTGTTTTTGGCCGCCGGCTACGGCCTAACCACTGCGCTCCTCAGTGCGCCTTCCGCCGCCCCCGACCAGAACCTGACGGCAACCATAGGCAGCGCTTCTCCAGTCAGGTTGCACCCGCAGTCCCACTACCTGCTCGCGCCACTGGCCGAGGTACTTGAGCAGCAACGCTGGCATTCCGGGAACTGGGAACCACTGTCAAAGGACCGTGCCGGCATCGGCTATCCGAGAATGCCCGCCACTTTCCGGATGACTCTGACAACCGAGGGACAGGAACCGGTCGACAGCCAACTGGTGGTACCGGCCCCCTATCTGGATCACCTCCAGCCGGCTCTGATTCATCCGGACGGTACCATCGAGACGCTCCCGGTGATGGGTGACCAATACCCGTTTGATAACCGCTATGTGGCCCTGCCCCAGTGGATCTGGCCCGTCACTCTTCAGCCCGGCGAAACCGTGTTGCTGATGGAGGTGAGGAACAGCGGCCCGGTGATGTTGCCGCTGTCTGTTGCAGGAGGCAATGAGGTCGTCAGCGAAGGTACCTTCAGCACCGCGTGGAAATCGTTTGTTACCGGATTGCTGGTGTTCGCCCTTTTGCTCAACCTGAGCATCGTCGCCAAGCTGAAACGCCCCGGGCTTGCCTGGCTCAGTGTGCTGATGATCGGCGTCATTTACAGCCAGCTGGTTATGGATGGCCTCGGGCTATGGTTATTCTGGCCGGGCATGCCAGAGCTCAACTCACTGCTCTCGGTCAGCCTGTCGCTGTGCCTGATCGCGCTGTGCGAATTCACCCCCCATTTCATGGTCATCCACCGCACGGGCCGCAGAATTCTCCGGGGCTTCAGCATGGCTGCCGGGCTGCATTTGCTGGCCGCCCCGTTACCACTGCCATTACTCGGACAAGACGTTTTTCTGATCATCAGCGCCGCCGGTGGCGCCTTCATCCTGGCCCTGGTCCTCAGCCAGCTTCGCAAACACGTTTACGCCCGCTATTACGCACTGTCGGTGCTTGCCATTGTCCTGGGTGCCGTCATTAGTTCCCTGAGGACCATCGGCTGGTTCCCGGTCACACCGCTGACCGACTCCGCCTTCTTTCTGGGGGCAGCCGCCGGATCGCTGATACTGACCAGCGGTGTTGGCCGTCTGCTGCTGGAAGAGCGTAAGCGTCGCCTGAGCTCAGACATTCGGGTGCAGGAGGAACAGAAACTGCGAGCCCGCATCGAGCGGGATTATGACCGGGTACTGAAAACCCATCGGGTTACCGGCAAACCGAACCGGCCGATGCTGGAAGAAGCCCTGGGCAACATCGACTGTCAGCAAACCCCCTACACGTTGTGCCTGATCCGCCTGGCGCGGTTCAACGAACTGGAGCAGGCCCTGGGCTACCGGACAGCCGAAGACCTGCTCAAACAATACCTGCGTCTATTGAACCGCTACCTCAAACGCACTCTCGGTGATCGGCTCATCATGATCAATGGCTACGGCATTGCCACACTCGACACCGTCAACCACGCCTTCGCCATGGATCGCGGCAGTGATCCGGCACAGGATCGCGAATTACTGGAAACCATCAGTCACTGGCTGTCAGAGAACTTCCGTGAGGGGCGGTTTTCGTTCTCCTGGGCGGCATCGATGGGGGTCGCCTATGCGCCTGAGCACGGTACCGATGCCGCCAGTGTGCTCTCCTCCGCCGGTTTTGCATCACTGGATGAAACCCGCCCGATGGCGATCTACGACCCGGCCATTGCCGACTGGCAGTACCAACAGCAAATCCTGATGCTGGATGTTGAAGATGCCCTGCGCTGCGGCGACATGTGGCTGGAATACCAGCCCAAGGTGAGCATTCGGGATGGCAAGGTGCGCTCAACCGAGGCGCTGATTCGCTGGCAACATCCGGAATTTGGCCGGATTCCCCCGGATCACTGGATTCCCCTGGCCGAACAGGTGGGTATCATTCATTCCGTGACCTTGTGGGTACTGGACCAGGCCTGCCAGGATTTTACAGCCTTGCAACAGCGTTACGGAGATAGCATCGGTGTTGCGGTTAACATCTCTGCCAAAGACGTTGCCCATCCATTGTTCCATGAGGAAGCCGGCGCCATCACCCGCCGGCACGGGGTCAGCCCCGACCAAGTCATTCTTGAGATTACCGAAACCGCCGCCATGGCCGACCCGGAAGTGGCCCGGCGCGCCATCCGCACCCTGAGCAGCATGGGGTTCCGCATTGCCCTTGACGACTTCGGTTCCGGGCACTCATCCCTGGGCAACCTGGCCAGCTTCCCGCTGGATGAACTGAAGATTGACCGCAGTTTCCTGCAAGACGTACTGCTTTACCCGGTCCGCCAGAAAATTCTGCGGGCAGCCCTGGAGTTAGGCGAGGCGCTGGACCTTGATGTGGTTGTTGAAGGGGTAGAGGATGAAGCCATCGCCCTGTGGCTGCAGCAGTTCCCCGGCCTGCACGGCCAGGGCTACTACTGGGCACGCCCTGAAAGGGTCAGAGCAGCGCTGGTCAGCCCCCGATAATCACTGAGCCGCTGCCGATCGTCACCCCGCCGCAGGATACGGCGCTACCAGTGATGGCAGCCGGCTTGCCATTGATCATTACCGAAGATGACCCTTCTGCAATCACTCTGGGGTGGCTGGAGTGCTTGGGCTTGGAATGGGGTGCCAGGGGGTCGCCCAGACGGGCAACCGGCTTGCCATCCACGAGTACATCGGGAGAACCGGCGAGAACCGGGGTGGGCGGGAAACCCTGATGGTCTGAACCAAGATCTCCCAACAGCACGATAGCTTTGCTCATTGTCTGATTCCTTTCAGGACAAGTTTGAAAGAAACATCCTATAACGTTTCTACCGATAACCCAACCCTTCGCTCGTGGCTTTGTGACGCTTCCGAAAAGATGCAATTACGACTGACCTGAATCAAGGGCTCCCCGGGCCGGGCGTTTTACACTTCTTTCACACTCTCAAGCTCGAAAGCCATGGAGGCCGCACCATGCCATCGCCCAACGTACAAGCTCCATCGCCGGCTGCTGCATACAACAGTGCAGCCTACCAACGCTGGCAGCAGGGCTATGGTGTTATCCGCCACTCGGAAGACACCGAAGCCAGGGTTCAGGCCCTGGCCCGAAAACTGGTGGCGGATGGCCTGCAGCCCGATACCGATACCGTCTACCAGAAACTGGCGTACCTCGACCGGCTAACCAGCGCAGGGCTCTGGCTGGTGGTGCACATGACCTACTGCAACCGGGTGGACATTTCCGGGGCGCCTCTGGCTGCCCAGGATTTCAAGGCATCACCTGAAGGCCATACCGGTGGCGCCCTCAATATGGTGCCTGCCTACGCAGCTTATCTGGCCTTGAACAACCTGACCGGGCAAACCCGGAGCTGGCTGATGGGCCAGGGCCATTGCGTTGCCGCCGTCGACGCCCTCAACGTGTTGACGGGCAACCTGCATCCGGAACAGCGGGCGCGCTACCTGGCACCTGAAGGTTTATCGCGGCTTGCCGCTGACTTCTACAGCTACCGCCAGAAGCCCGACGGTGCCATGGCCTCTCCCCTCGGCAGCCACGTCAATCCGCATACCGCCGGGGGCATCCTGGAGGGCGGCTACCTGGGCTTTGCCGAACTGCAGTACGCCCACATGCCGCTGCCGGGCGAATCGCTGGTGGCCTTCCTCTCGGACGGCGCCGCCGAGGAACAGAGAGGCAGCGACTGGATTCCGCGCTGGTGGCGGGCAGACGATTGCGGGCAAGTTCTGCCGATCATGATTGCCAATGGCCGAAGAATTGAACAGCGCACCGAGCTGGGCACCAGGGAAGGGCTGGAACGCTTCGCCGAGCTGCTTGAGGTACATGGATTTGAGCCGGTACGTTTCGATGGCAAAGACCCGGCGGCGTTTGTCTGCACCCTGCTTGATATGGAACGGACACTGGCGGCCCACGGCGACGCCGCCAGCCGGGGTGAAGCCAGCTACCCTGTCCGTATCCCCTACGGTATCGCCGAAACCACAAAGGGTTTCGGGTTCTACGGTGCCGGCCAGAATTCCGCCCACAACCTGCCCCTGCCGGGCAACCCACGGCTGGATACCCGGGCCCGGGACCTGTTCAACGAGCACATCCAGCCCCTGTGGGTACGTCCGGAAGAACTTGAATGGGCCGTCGCTGCGCTTAATGAGCACCGTCAGCAACAGCGCCCCCTTGAGCGGGATCACCCCCTGGCACTGCGCAACCCACGTGAACCCCAGGTTCCGGTATTGCCTTACAGCCAGGACAAGTCATCACCGATGACGGCAGTGGACGCCTTCTTCCGGGCACTGACCAAGAGCAATCCGGATCTTCGGCCCAGAGTAGGCAATCCGGATGAACTGGCAAGCAATCGGCTGACGGGTGTTCTCAAGGACCTCAGGCATCGGGTAAACGATCCGGAAAGCGATGACGAATCCATTCACGGCCATATCATCACTGCCCTCAACGAGGAAGCGGTGGTCTCTGCCTGTCTGGGGAACAAGGCAGGCCTGAATCTGGTCGCCAGTTATGAGGCCTTCTGCGTAAAAATGCTCGGTGCGGTGCGGCAGGAGCTGATCTTTGCCAGGCACCAGAAAGAGGTGGGCAGGCCCGCCCGCTGGCTTGGCTTCCCGATCATAGCCACCTCCCACACCTGGGAAAACGGCAAGAACGAGCAGTCCCATCAGGACACCACGTTCTGCGAGGCCATGCTGGGTGAAATGAGCGATGTATCCCGGGTGCTTTTCCCTGCTGACTACAACAGCGCCCTGGCGGTTCTTCCGTCGGTATTCACCGAACGCGGAAGAATCAGCTGTATGGTTATCCCGAAGCGCGACCGGCCCTGTGTGTTCAATGCCAACGAGGCTGAACGCCTGGCCAGGCACGGCGCCCTGGTGGTCGACGAAGACACCTCCGCCGGTGAGGAGCCCCTGCTGCTGATTGCCAATGGTGCCTATCAACTATCAGAGGCCATTCGCGCCTGCGAACGTTTGCGGGAAACCGGAACGCCGTTCCGTCTGGTCTACTTGCAGGAACCGGGCCGGTTCCGCCAGCCCCGGGATCCCCTTGAAGCGGCAGCCTGCCTGACCGAGTTCGAGCGGGAACGACTGTTCCCGCACCGGATGCAGCGGCGAGTGGCGCTAACCCACATGCGCCCGGAAGTATTCCGGGGACACCTGCACACTCTGTTCCCCCAGCCCGCCCATTCACGGGTATTGGGATACATCAACCGCGGCGGCACCCTGAACGAAGCCGGCATGCTGTTCGCCAACCAGTGTTCCTGGGGCCACGCTCTGGCGGCCTGTGCCGACGTTATGGACAAACCACCGGGCGAGTGGCTGTCCAGCGCAGAACTGGCAGCCGTGGAAGGTCGCGGAGATCCTTCGGTGATAACCCGGGGCTTGCCCTGAGCACCCCGGGGGGCGAGATCCCTGGCGCAAAATCCCACAAGAGGCGCTGATTTCCCATTTGATGCAGTGCAGAGTTTGGCATAATCAAGAAAATCTCGCCGGAGGGACCCCACATGAGCGAAGTTCCGACTCAGCCATCATCGGCAGGAGCACCAGGCCACACCACTGACTTGAATCGTCCCTGGCATAGCATCGGGTCTGAAGAGGCCCTGATCGCCCTTGAAACCGATCATCGCGGCCTTGCGGAGTCCGAGGCCAGCCAACGCCTTGCCAGTTATGGCTATAACCGGCTGCCTGCGGTCGATGGCCCTGGCCCACTCATTCGCTTCTTGCGTCAGTTTCACAACATTCTGATCTACATCCTGGTTCTGGCTGCGCTCGGCACAGCCTTGCTTGGGCACTGGGTGGATACCGGTGTCATTCTCGGTGTCGTTCTAATCAATGCCCTGGTCGGCTTCTTCCAGGAAGGCAAAGCCGAGCGCGCCCTCGGCGCCATTCGCAACATGTTATCACCGACCGCCCAGGTCATTCGTGACGGCAAGCGCCAGGAGGTTGCCGCCGAAATGCTTGTGCCTGGCGACATTGTCAGACTCAAGGCCGGCGATCGTGTACCGGCGGACATTCGACTGATCGAAAGTGCCGACCTGAGAATCGAAGAAGCAGCCCTGACCGGTGAATCCGAAGCGTCAGATAAAGAGGAAGCTGAACTGGAGGAAAAACTGCCCCTCGGGGATCGGGCGAATATGGCTTACTCCAGCACACTGGTCACCTTTGGCAATGGCTACGGCGTTGTGGTGGGCACCGGCCAGCAAACAGAGATTGGCCGCATAAGTGAGCTGATGGAGTCGGTAGAAGCTGTCACAACACCCTTACTGCGCCAGGTCGCCATCTTCGGACGATGGTTGAGTGCTGTGATCGTGATGGTATCAGCCCTGACGTTTGCTATCGGCTACTGGGTTCGCCAAACCGAGCTCGCAGAGATGTTTCTTGCGGCGGCCAGCCTGGCCGTTGCGGCCATTCCCGAGGGGATGCCAGCTATCCTCACCATCACGCTTGCCATTGGCGTGCAGGAAATGGCGCGCCGAAACGCGATCATCCGACGATTGCCCGCGGTCGAAACCCTAGGTGCCGTAACCACAATCTGCTCGGACAAAACCGGCACTCTGACCCGCAATGAGATGAAAGTCGAGACGGTAGAAATGGCTCACCGGAGCCTGACCGTCAGCGGTGTCGGTTACGAACCCGTCGGGGAGTTTGAGGAATCCGGCAAGCCGTTCGATCCAAACGACGACCCGGCCGTGATCCAGATGTTACGGGCAGGACTTCTTTGTAATGATGCCGAAATTGCAGAAAAGGCCGGCGATTGGATACTCAATGGAGAGCCGACAGAAGGCGCTCTGGTGGCAGTCGCGCGCAAGGCGGGGCTGAACCCTGACGACCTGAACCATCGTTGGCACCAACTGGATCGCATACCGTTTGCCTCCGAACATAAGTTCATGGCCACCCTGAACAGGGACGACGAACATGGAACCGGAAACTGGATCTTTCTCAAGGGCGCACCCGAACGAGTTCTGGAAAGATGCTCCACACAAATGGGCACAACTGAACCGGAGCCACTGGACAACGATTATTGGCATGATCGGATGCAGGCTATCACCGACGAAGGCCAGCGAGTTCTGGCGGTGGCCTGCCGAAAAGTGCCAGGCGACCTGACTCATCTGGAATGGCACGAAGTCGAGTCTGACCTTGTACTGTTGGGCTTGTACGGCATCATGGATCCCCCAAGGCAGGAGGCCATTGAGGCGGTGTCACAGTGTCAGGCAGCGGGAATCCGGGTCGTGATGATCACCGGCGACCACAGCGGCACCGCTCAGGCTATCGGCCGCCAACTCGGAATTGCCGGGGAGGAACCGGCAATGACGGGGCAGCAGCTTGAGGCCCTATCGGAGCGAGAACTGGTCGAAGCCGTTTCCCGGGTAACCATTTTTGCCCGCACCAGCCCGGAACACAAACTGCGGCTGGTCCGTGCGCTCCAGGCCCATGGAGACGTCGTGGCCATGACCGGTGATGGCGTAAACGACGCACCAGCGCTGAAACAGGCCGATGTCGGTGTAGCGATGGGCAAGAAAGGCACCGAAGCTGCCAAAGAGGCCTCCGAGATGGTGCTTGCCGATGACAACTTCGCCACCATCGCCCGCGCCGTGGAACAAGGCAGAACGGTTTACGACAATATTCGCAAAGCCATTCTTTACCTGTTGCCGACCAACGCGGGCCAGGGTCTGACCATTTTCATGGCGGTCCTGCTGGCGATGCCATTACCACTGACACCGGTTCAGGTACTCTGGGTCAATATGGTGACGGCTGTCACGCTGGCCATGGCTCTGGCCTTTGAACCCACCGAACCAGGCACCATGGCGCGCCCTCCCCGCAGTTCTCGCCAGGCCCTGATGTCCGGTGGGTTTCTATGGCGCATACCGTTTGTCGGGCTACTGCTGTGGGCGGGCACTTTCGGTCATTTCTACTGGCTCACCAGCCAGGGAGCGGATCTTGAACTGGCCCGCACGGCAGCCATCATGACACTTGTAGCCGGGCAGATTTTCTACCTCTTCAATGTGCGCCACCTGTATTCCTCGGTGCTCAACTGGCGCGGCCTGTTTGGCAGTCCTCCTATCTGGATCGCCATTGGCATTCTGGTGATTTTGCAAGCCGCCTTTGCCTATGCGCCGCCCTTACAGTTGCTGTTTGGCACCACGGGGCCCGGTGCAACGAACCTGTTACTGAGCCTGACGTTCGGGT
Organism: Marinobacter sp. GH_1; assembly: GCF_048595985.1. Classification (NCBI taxonomy): domain Bacteria; kingdom Pseudomonadati; phylum Pseudomonadota; class Gammaproteobacteria; order Pseudomonadales; family Marinobacteraceae; genus Marinobacter; species Marinobacter sp. GH_1. The sequence continues at coordinate 3,939,683 of NZ_CP184460.1, forward strand.
TTTTTCTGCTCTTGGTGGTAGAGCTGGAGAAGTGGATTATCGCCCGCCTTTCCACGGGCGCGAGCGACAACCGTGATTGAACTGACCCGGGCAATGCCCGGGCCCATCGTGATATCACCCTGCAGATTGCTCCAGGCGGCGCCCCTCGGAACCAGGCAGTGTGCGCAGAGAAATCGTGGCCTGACTGAGGCTCTCATAGCTCCGGCTTTTCACGGTATCCAGAAAACGCCATTCTGAACGCGCCTCGGTCGGGGTAAACGTCACCAACATATAGCCTCTTTGGCTGATATTGAGGCTCTCCAGATCATCAACCAGTAACGCGATGCCCTGCTCAGCTTGCGGAATCATCTCTGCCGGCAGCCCCAGATACCCCTCAAGCCCAGGCGAGGTCACCGAGGCCGTGGCGAACTCCACGCCAATCTGTCGCCCTTCAATATCCCGGAGGTTGTTGGCCCACGCGTTGTGGGTGTCACCGGCCAGCACCACCAGGTTCCTGTCCAGCTGCCGGGCGGTGGCGAGAACCACTTCCCGTTCGTACTGGTAGCCGTCCCAGGCATCCAGGTTATAGGGTGCTGCCAGTTCAAGCCGTGCCAGTTCCTGCTCGGTAAGCGTGGGATCACCCTGCAGCGCCCGGGCTTTCAGCGTCGCCAGTTCGGCCAGTGATGCCGGCAGGTTTTCCAGATTCTGTGTCGCAATGGCCATCAGCAGCTCGGCGGGCAGGTTCATGCGCCCCATCAGCACCTGCTGGCCAAGCACCTGCCAGGTACCCGTCCCCTGCGCAAGTGCCGACTGCAACCACAAAAGCTGTTCGGCGCCCAGAAGGGTGCGGTTCGAATCTCCGACGGCCAACCGGAAAGCATCCACATCCAGGCCACCCTCCCCGAGGTAGTTCATGTAATCCAGCTGCTGGTCACGCCCGATAATGCGGGTATCCAGCATATGCAGATCAACCAGGTCACCAAACCGGAAACTCCGATAGATGGTTTCGTTACTGCCCTCAATCACCGGGCGGATCGGCATCCACTCAAAGAAGGCCCGCAAGGCCGCTATTTTGCGTTCCCCGAAATCACCTTCGCCGAGCTCCGGATTGTGGTTCTCTGCACCCTCGCGCCAGGTGTCGTTGGTGACCTCATGATCGTCCCATACCACGATGAACGGCATAACGCGGTGCAGTTCCTGAAGGTCCTCGTCCTTACGATAAATGCCGTAGCGTTGGCGGTAATCCTGCAGAGTAATCAACTCCCGATTATTGGCCTCCGGGAAGGTGCGCCCCAAGGCCTCGGCATCAGCTGCTGCGTAGCTGTCGGCCTCACTACTGTATTCGTAGATATAGTCTCCCAAATGAACAAGGGCATCCAGATCCTGTCGGGTGGCAATCTCCCGATACACATTGAAATAGCCCGCCGGATAGTTGGAGCACGAGACAACAGCCAGCTTCACTTGATCAATGCTGCCCTCGGGGAGGGTTCGGGTAGTACCAACAGGCGATGTGCTGTTGGCGGAGCGGAAACGGTAGAAGTAGCGCTGGCCATCGGATAAGCCCCGGGCATCCACCTTCACCGTGTAATCATGCTCCGCGCTGGCCTCGGCAGTGCCGGAGTGTACGATCTCATCAAACTCGGCATCCCGGGCAATTTCCCAGCCCACGTCTACCGAGGTACCCCGATCCGGCACCGCACGCGTCCAGAGTATGACGCTATCCTGCAACGGGTCGCCACTGGCGACACCATGGGTAAATTCAACACTGCGCTTATCGCTGCTGTCGAACACACAACCCGCCAATCCGGTTGAGACAGCTACTGCCCCCATCCCCAAGGCCGAGGCTTTCAGAAAATCCCTGCGTGTTAACCGTGCCATTCTGTTCCCCTTATTATTCATTCTGAGCTTGTCCTGTTGTTGGCGGCCGCACGACTTACGACCGCAGATCAAACGCTAGACTGCTCAGATGAAAACCGCGTTGCCGGATTGCGACATCCCTGTGGCAAATGCCGACAACTGGGGAAAGGCAGGCACCAGGTCACAAAAAAAGGGAGCCGAGGCTCCCCTTTGATAGCTGATGATTGGCAGGTTATGGCTACCCGCTGACAAACACCGGGCCGACACCGAAGTTCCAGAGAATGACCGAGCCAACACGAGTAGAAACGAGAATCACCAGGGCAACGGTCAGCAGGGCCCCGCCGTACATGACCGCACGCTCTTTCTCGATCCCCATCACGATGGGCAGGCCGTCATACATCAGCCAGGCACCGTAACAGGCTGCCGCCAGAAATACGGCCGCGTTGAACCATGGCACCGGGTACAACAATGCAAAGCCAGCCAGGAACAGCGGAGTGCAGGAATAAGCCGCAAGGGCAATACCGTTAGAAGGTACGTGTTCCTCTTTGGCACCGTAGGTTTTTGCCATCCAGTTAATGGCGTAGCCCAGGGCAAAGACGCCCACCAGCATCGCAATGTATGTCAGGACGCTCAGCTGCAACGCACTGATTTCCGTTAGCTTGATCAATCGCTCGTTGCCGACGGACCAGCCAAAATGCGCGGTTGAGATGTAAGCACAGATCGGCGCGATGGCTGCCAGAATAACCACATAGGCAACATACAGCCGGGTTGGATGTTCGTGTTCTTTCTTTATGGATGCCCACTCTTGGTCCGGGTGGGTAAACAGACCAAACGCGTGTGACAGGAGCATAGACCACCCCCTCGTTATTGATGTTATTGGTATGGGTGGATACGGTGCCTGAACGAGTTCAGACTTATCACCGTTCCTGTTCTTAACTATAGTCAAGAACGGTCAGGTTGAAAGCAGCACCTGATGCCATTTTGTTCGCGAATCCGGTGCTCTCAGATCATTTGGTTCTGTAAGCAGTATTCATCGGGTATGTCTGAACACTCGTATGACAAGGAATCCGAAATCACACAAGGAGATGACTCAGATGCCTGGAATCAGAAAAACAACACACCTCACTGCGCTCGCCCTGGCCATTGCCGGCGCCAGTGCCAACGCGGAACTTCGCACCGAAACGGTCACCTATGAAGTGGATGGCCAGACCTTTAGCGGCTACATGGCCTGGGATGATGAGGACGAGGGCAAACGGCCCGGCGTTCTGGTGGTTCACGAATGGTGGGGCCATAATGCCTTCGCCCGTGAGCAGGCAGAAAAACTGGCCGCAGCAGGCTACACAGCCTTTGCCCTGGACATGTACGGTGACGGCAAGCTGGCTGAGCACCCGGATACCGCCCAGGAGTTCATGCAGGAAGCCACCAAAAACATGGATCAGGTGAAAGCCCGTTTCATGAAGGCCAAAGAGCTGCTGCAGAACCACGAAAGCGTGGATGCCGGCCGTATTGCCGCCCAGGGTTACTGTTTCGGCGGAGCCGTAGTATTGAACATGGCTCGGCTTGGCGTTGATCTGGCGGGGGTGGTCAGCTACCACGGGGCACTGGCCAGCCCGATTCAGGCAGAGGCCGGCAAGGTAAAAGCCAAAGTGCAGGTTTACACCGGTGGCGCCGACCCGATGGTGCCTTCAGAGCAGGTGGCAGGATTGGTTCGGGAGATGCAGAACGCCGAAGTGGACCTGACGCTGGTGAGTTTCCCCGGGGTTACCCACTCTTTCACCAACCCTGGCGCAGACAAGGTTGCCGAACAGTTCGGGATGCCCATCGCTTACGATGAAACGGCCGCTGCCCGGTCCTGGAACGGCACCATGCAATTCTACAGTGAGATTTTCGCTCGCTGAACCAGTCGGGCCGGGTTAACGGCCCGAAATGCCAACAAAAAAGGCAGCCGAGGCTGCCTTTTTCTTGGTTATTGCTGAATCCCGTGGGGATTACAGAGCAACAACGTTCTCCGCCTGAGGACCTTTCTGGCCCTGAGTTACGGTGAACTCGACCTGCTGGCCTTCGGCCAGGGTCTTGAAACCAGAGCCCTGAATGGCGCTGTAGTGAACAAATACGTCCGGGCCGCCTTCACGAGTGATAAAGCCAAAGCCTTTTGCTTCGTTGAAGAACTTAACAGTACCGGTAGTAGTAGACATACTTAAACTTCCTGAAATCAATCATATTATCTGCTGCCACACACCTTCATGGTATTGGTCAGCGTTTGACGGAAAAACTGAACTCGCGGAATCAAAAACAGGACGGTCACTACTAACTGCGGAGGTACGTCTTATTCATGAACTGCTTGGCTAATCTTTCCTACACGAACCACTCTACTCTGGAATTCCCGGCTTGCCAAGGGGCTTTTCAATAATTTATGTAGGTAGTCATACCCAGTTCCGATGGCGCCCACGTACCGTTCAGCCCTTGATCAGACTGAAGGTATAAAAGCCCAGGGCAGTCATAAGAATAGACCCCACCACATGGGCGATAATGCCGGTGAGTGCCATGGCCCACTTGCCTTCCTGCAGTGCACCGAACATTTCCAGCGAGAAGGTCGAGAAGGTGGTCAGCGCACCACACAACCCGGTGATGGCAAACAAACGCCATTCCGGCGCCAGGGCGTTACTCTGGGTAAAAAAGCCAATCAACAAGCCAACCAGCCAGCCGCCACTGAGATTGGCCACCAGAGTGCCCCAGGGTACCGCGTGGTAACTGGCATTCAGCCATAAGCTGAGCGCCCAACGCAGGTTGGCGCCGATCACGGCGCCAACGCTGACTGCAACCACTGAGAGCCACATCTCATCCTGCTCCGTCAGGCCGGGTTGTGGTCGATCAGGGTGTCCTTGTTGCGGGCAAACTCATCAAACGGGAAATCGTCCACGGTGAGCATCTCCAGCACCACCTGCTCATACTGGCGCATGAAATCTGCTTCTTCCTTGGTGTAGATGCCCGCTTCCAGAGCCGCTTCAAAGCGCTCTTCCGGGTGCAATGCCGTCATCGGCAGTTCACCCTTGGCATAGGCCTTGGTGGCTTTGCGGTACAGCTGCTCGGCCTTGTCGTAATCCTTGAGCAGACCGTTGTAGCGGGCTACCGGATTTTCCACGGTACCTTCGCCGTCGGTGGTCCAGGCACCCGCCATCAGCTTGTTGCGGATGGGCGTATCGGTAGAGATCGCCCGCGCCAGCTTGCGTGCCAGATCATCATGAGGCGCATCCCAACGACATCCCAGCGGCAAGGTTACCGCCCGCAGGGCCAGGGCCACCGGACGATTCGGCAGGTTCTGCAGGAACTCATCCAGGGCCTGTTCAGTACGGTGTAGCAAAAATGCCAGGCTGTACTGCATCAGTTCTTTCTCGCCTTCCACTGGCTGGGTCTCATGCCAGTTTTTCAGCACCATGGATGCCAGGTAGAGATTAGACAGCATGTCGCCGAGACGGGCGGAGATCAACTCACGCATTTTCAGCTCACCACCCAGGGTGGTCATGGCGGCATCGGCACACAGCCCGAAGGCGGAGCTGAACCGTGCCAGGGCCTGAGCATACTTGCGCGAAGCGCTGTCAAACGGCACATCGGCCTTGCCGACGCCCAGGGCCTGGGTGAACGCACGGGCGGCGTTACCAAAGATCAGGCCGGCATGGCCAAAGAACGCCTCATCGAACGCCTTGATGTCGTCATTATCCTTGGCTGCCAACTCTTTCAGAACATACGGGTGGCAACGGATCGCACCCTGACCGAAGATCATCAGGCTGCGGGTCATGATGTTCGCACCCTCAACGGTGATCGATACCGCTGAACCGCTGAAACCGATGCCGAGGTAGTTGCGCGGCCCCAGCGTCACGGTTTTGCCACCGTGAACGTCCATGGCGTCTGTCAGGATGTCACGCTGGAACTCGGTCAGGTGGTACTTGAGAATCGCAGACGGTACCGCCGGCTTCTCGCCCCGGTCGATCATGTTGGCAGTATGGTTCACCGCCGACTGGGCGATGTAGGTTTTCGCGGCGATACGGGCCAGGGGCGCCTGCACACCTTCCATATCCGCCACCGGGGTATTGAACTGGCGGCGAATGCGGGTGAAGCCACCGGCAGTCCCAACAGCGTAGGCTGCACCACCAGCCGCACCAGACGGCAAGGTGATACAACGGCCCACCGACAGGCACTCAACCAGCATGCGCCAGCCCTGGCCGGCCATTTCCTGGCCACCGATGATGTAGTCCAGCGGGATAAACACGTCTTTGCCCTTGATCGGCCCGTTCATGAACGGGGTACCGATCGGGCAGTGGCGACGACCGATTTCCATGCCGTCGGTGTCACGGGGAATCAGGGCACAGGTGATGCCATAGTCTTTGGTGTCACCCAGCAGGCCATCCGGGTCGAACATCCGGAACGCCAGGCCCACCACCGTGGCCACCGGAGCCAGGGTAATCCAGCGCTTCTCGAAGTTCAGGCGAAGACCCAACACCTCTTTGCCGTCTACCTTTTGCTTGCAAACGATGCCGGTATCAGGAATGGACGTGGCATCCGAGCCGGCCCTAGGGCCAGTCAAACCAAAGCACGGAACCTCCCGACCATCCGCAAGGCGCGGCAGGTAATGGTTCTTCTGTTCTTCGGTACCGTATTTGACCAACAGCTCACCAGGACCGAGAGAATTGGGAACACCCACGGTCACCATCAACATCTCGTTGGCCGCCAGCTTCTGCAATACTGCTGTCTGAGCCTTGGCCGAGAACTCGAGGCCACCGTACTCCTTCGGAATGATCATGCCGAAGAACTTCTCTTTCTTGAGGAAGTCCCACAACTCTTTCGGCAGATCAGCCCGCTCCACCGCCAGATCCCAGGCATTGCACATGGAAATCGCCTGGGTACATTGATTATCAACGAACGCCTGCTCTTCGTCGCTCAACCCGGTATGACGGTTGATCAGCAGGTTGTGCCAGTCCGGGCGGCCGGTAAACAGCTCGCCGTCCCAGCCGACGGTGCCGGCTTCCAGCGCCACCTTTTCTGTTTCCGAGACCTTGGGCGCCACCTTCTTGAACATGGCAAACACCCGCGGGGTAAGCCAGTTGATCCGGAACTGCGGCAGCCCCGCCATCGCGGTAATGGCCGCACCGACAAATAACACCAGCGCGAGCCAGCCAGAGCCCGAGAAAAGGGCGATCACACCCACCACCGCCATAACACCAATAGCAGGCTTTGCACCGGATTCGCGGCGCAATACAAACAGCAGGCCGCCCAGTGCGATCAGAAACAGTATCAACGTCATCACAGGTTCTCTCTGTCTTCCGTGGATTGGAGTCTTTGGACAATAACCAAAGCCTTATAACACTTCGTTACGTTCAACTTACTCTATCAGATGCCATGTTGCCAGATAACGCCCGCAACTCAGCCAGTTAGTCCACTTCAGGAGGTAACAATCACCCGAATACCTTCCAGCGCAAGACTGGCGTGGCCCACCGCTTCCCGGGCAGCATCCAGCTGGCCGCGCAGATAATCGATTTCTTCACTGCGAATGGCCGGGTTTACCCGCTGCAAGGCTTCCAGCCGGCGCACCTCGGGAACAAAACCCGCCTCAACCTGCGCCAGCGCTTGCGCCTGCAGCTGCGCCAGATGCGGCTCTGCCAGTCGCTCAACGTGGTCCACCATGGTTTCCACCTCGGCCCGGATTTTCGGCACGATGGCCTGTGCCGTGCGCCGGCGAATGTTGGAGCACAGCTCATTCAGGCGATCATGAGGTAACGCGTTGGACAGGTCCCGGCCATTCACATCCACCACCAGGCGCAGCGGCGAAACCGGCAGATAGCGGGTCAACTGTAAGGACTCCGGCGCCGGGCAGTGTACGGCAAACAGGGCCTCCAGCAGCAGGGTGCCGGGCGGCAGTGCCTTCACGGACAGATTGGCCAGCGCCGCTTTGCCCAGGCCCGAGCTGGTGACAGAATCCATCACGCCGGTCACCATCGGGTGCTCCCAGCTCATGAACGCCATATCTTCCCGCTGCAGGGCCTGTTCACGCTCCCAGGTGACGGTCAGGCCGTCCTCCGGCAGCTCGGCAACATGGCCCGCCTGGTATTGTTCGCCAGGCTTGAGCACATCGGCATGCTCACTGTGGTCTTCTATATCCACACCCAGAATATCGAACGCCTGCACCATGTAATCACGGACCTGGGCCGAGCTTTCCTCCTGCTCGATACTGGCAATCAAGGCTTCGGCTTCATCCCGGCGGCAGGAGTTGAGCTCAATCAGGGCATCCCGGCCGTTGTGCAGCAGGGTTTTCAGCCGCGCAGTTTCCTCGGCACTGCTTGCCAGCATGGGTTCAAGGGCGGCGTCATCGCCGTCCAGGGCCTTCTGCCACTCGTCACCCACCTGGTCGTGAACCGCCACACCGACGGCACAACTCTCGGCAAAGGCGTTCAGCCCTTCCTGGAACCAGCGGTACTGTACTTCCTGGCTGGTGCCCTGCAGGTAGGGTATGTGAATCCGGATGGCCTCGGTCTGGCCGATGCGGTCCAGCCGGCCAATCCGCTGTTCCAGCAGGTCCGCGTTGGCGGGCAAATCAAACAGCACCAGGTGGTGGGCAAACTGGAAGTTACGGCCCTCACTGCCGATTTCCGAACAGATCAGCGCCTGGGCGCCCTGCTCGCTGTCGGCAAAATAGGCGGCAGCACGATCCCGTTCCAGCAGGCTCAGGTGCTCATGGAAGGCGGCGCTGCGAATGCCGGCCCGCAGCTGCAGGTAATGCTCCAGCGCCATAGCGGTATCAGCTCGGGCGCAGATCACCACCACTTTGGCCGGGCGCAGGCTGGCCAGTTTTTTCTCCAGCCAGGCCACTCTCGGATCGTCCGCCAGCCATTGTTCTTCCGGCACTGTCTGTTCAGGCGCCAGGCCAACATCACCGTAGCGACAATCATCGTAAAGAGCAGGACACGGCAGGGGTTCCGGCAGCGGCTGGCGCTCCGGGAAGCCCTGAATCGCTGCCCGGGTGTTGCGGAACAGCACTCGGCCGGTGCCATGGCGGTCCAGCAACGCATCAATCACCGCCTGGTGGGCGCCATCTCGGGCCAGAAGTTCCTCCAGCTCATCACCCAACCAGCCAGCAAGGGCGATTTTATCTTCCGGATCAATTCGGCCCGGAGTTTCAAGCAGCCGGCGCACCACTTTGTTGATGACCTCGTATTGCTGTTCCTCCTCCCGGAACGCGTCCAGGGAGTGGAACCGTGCCGGGTCCAGCAAGCGCAAACGGGCGAAATGACTGGCCACACCCACCTGTTCCGGCGTAGCGGTCAGCAGCAACAGGCCTTTGCTGGCCTCAGACAGGCTTTCAACCAGCTGATATTCCGGGCTGGCCTGTTCCGGCGACCAGGCCAGGTGGTGGGCTTCGTCCACCACCATCAGGTCCCAACCCGCCGCCAGGGCATGGTCACGGGCCTGTTCGCTCTGCACCAGAAAATCGAGACTGCACAACACCAGCTGGTCCGCCTCGAACGGGTTGACGCTGTCGTCGTCACCGAAGATGTGGTTTACCAGGGCGTCTACATCGTCTTCCTGGGCCTTGATATCGTCGTACCGGCTCTGGTCCACAATGGAAAAACGCAGGTTAAAGCGGCGCAGCATTTCCACCAGCCACTGGTGAACCAGCGAATCCGGCACCACAATCAGCGCCCTTCGGGCCCGGCCGGTGTGCAACTGATAGTGCAGGATCAGGCCAGCCTCAATGGTTTTGCCCAAACCCACCTCATCGGCCAGTAACACTCTGGGGGCATGGCGGCGCGCCACTTCGTGGGCAATGTATAGCTGGTGCGGCAAATGCTGGGTACGGGCGCCAATCAACCCCTGGGCCGGCGAAGCTCTGAGCCGATCGAGATGCTGGAGCGTGGAGACCCGCAACCGGAAGGCACCGTTACGGTCAAACTGACCGGCGAACAGGCGCTGGTGCGGTGCCGAAAAATTGACCGAACCGGCCAGCTTTACCTCGGAGATCTGCTGGATATTTTCGCCATCATCGGCGTGGTACATCAGAACACCGTGGAGATCCTCAACGGCGCGAACAATGTAACGCTCGCCGTCGTAGGTCTCTATCTCCTCACCCAGCTGATAGACAATGCGCGACAAAGGCGCATTATCGATGGCGTAGGTGCGCTCTTCATCGGCCGCCGGAAACCCCAGGGTAACTCTGCGCCCCGAGATGTCGGTAACGATACCCAAACCCAAAGCGGTATCGCTGTGGCTCACCCAACGCTGACCGATGACAAATTCCGATGTTTCCAAGAAACCTCCGCAAGCAAATTACTGTTGATTCGATGTATTTTCCCGCACCCAGTAGGCGGTTGCTCCGCACACCGCAGCCGGCACCACCACCAGATTAAGCACCGGCACCATGGCCGCCAGGGCCACCGGCAAGCCGAAACCCAGTGCTGACAGCCGCTGGGCCGCAAGATCCCGGCGCAGACGGGCAAAACTGACTTTATGGTTGTCCGCCGGATAATCCACGTACTGCAACGCCATCATCCAGCTGTTGAACAGGAACCAGAGTAAGGCCGCCACCAGGTTGACGACCGGAATCAGGCCTATGATGAACAGGCCCAGGGCGCGGGGAAGGTAATAGGCGATCTTTTGGACCTCGCGCCAGAGAATTCGTGGGGTATCCTTCAGCAGCGCCCCCCAGCCTTCGTCCGGATTGACTTCCTGGCCGGTCAGATGCTTTTCGGTAAGTTCGGCCAGATAACCGTAGAACGGCGAGCCGATAAGATTGGCAACAATCACGAAACCGTAGGCCAGCATCAGCAGAATCACCACGCCGTAAAGTAACCAGAACAGCCAGTCCAGCGCCTGCAACCAGGCCCAATCCGGCAGCCAGGCCATGGCCCCGGCGATCAAGACCGAAAACAGCTCCGCCATGAAATAGAACATCAAACCAAACAGGAGGATGTTGATCACAAGGGGAATGATGACAAACAGGCGCAGGCCCGGCAGGCGGATCAGCCTGAAACCTTCACCCAGATAACCCAGTCCTCTGAAAAAGTTACCCTTGAGCATCGCTGATGATCCTCCGCTGCCATGACAAAAACGGGGCGCAAAGCATATCATGTCAGGATCGTTCCCACAGCCTGCAACCACACCCGGATGACTTGATGCTCCCATTTCAGCAAACCGTCTCTACCCTTCTGCGCATGCGCCGGCTCTGGCAGGCAGTCTTGCTGATCTCGGTGGCCGCCATCCTGTACCTGGCCACAACCAGCTCCAGCTACCCCATCCCTGCAGCCGCCAACGACAAGGTCAACCACATTATTGCGTTTATCGAATTGACCATTGTCACCCGGCTGGCCTGGCCTCGCCTGAGTGCATTCTGGTACGCCCCTGCCCTGCTGGGCTTCGGCCTGGCGCTCGAAGCGGTCCAGGCCAACCTCCCCTATCGGGATTTTTCCATGGCCGATGTTCTGGCGGATGCCCTGGGCATCGCGATCGGCATGCTGCCCTGGCCGGGCATCCGCAATGCCGGTGAAGTGGATTTGAGAAATTCGCCCGACTCTGCGTGAGACATTTCCTACAAGCATGTAAGAACATGTAGCCGCGTAGCGTGCGCAGACGCGAGCGCTCATCCAGGAATTCATCCTATCTTTATGATTTTTAACAAAAAACATTGATGACCGCAGTTTCGTGTTCAACAAATCGTGCACAGTTCACACGTCTGTAAAGGTGGGATTGGTATGATGTTCAACGTCAAGGATGACAGGGAAAAGGACGACGCACCGGACGCACCCCTGCATGGATTGTGGGGAGAGGCAAGGACACAGGGACGCCTCGCTTAAGGGATAACGAATTGGATGGCTGGCTCGGACGCCGGCACCAGGGAACGGACGCAAGGACTGGCAACAAGGCAGTTGCCCACCGCGCACGGAGGCGCCAACCTGTTCCGAATCTGAACTGCTCAGGATGGCGGTTCAGTACCTGCGAAGGGCAGCCCGAGGGTTGCCCTTTATTTTTTCCGTCACGCCCCACTGCTTGCTGCTACAGCCTGCCCCGCGCAAGATAAATGCGCACCTTGTTGAACTCCTCGAATTCATTCAGATCCGGCCAGGTTCTAGCCTCAATCACTGCCTGCTTGTCATAGGCCGGATTGGCCAGATTCCTGATTCTGGAGTCTGCCAGCAACACCTGTTCAGCGGAAGCGCGAAAGGCCTCCAGCAGCGGCCGGTTTTCCGGGTCGTACAGCACATCAGCCACGGTGATCAGGTCCAAGTGCCCGGGCCGCTGCGCCCAGTCCGCACACAGCTCCACCTGCACGCCGTTCAACTCAGCGTTGGCTGCTGCAGCATCCAGCGCTGCCGGATCAATATCGCAGGCAATGGCTCTGGCCGCACCCGCCCGTGCAGCAGCCACCGCTACCACGCCGGAGCCGGAGCCAAAATCCAGCACGGTTTTGCCTGCCACCAGCGTCGGGTGGTCCAGAATCCACTGGGCCAACACCTGGCCACTGGCCCAGCAAAACGACCAATAGGCCGGCTCCGCCACCACGGCCTGGGCCTCGTCATGACTTAGTGGCCCCTCAAGCACAGACGGGTCAAACAGGTAGAGCGGTATCTCCGGGCAGCCGGCCGGCGCCGATTGGGCCACCCGGCCGCGACTAAGGGTTTTGCGCAGGTGCAGATTGAGTGTTTCCGGATTCATCACTGGTCCTTTCAGGCCGTTTCCGAGGCGGCATTGTACCCTTTGGCCGGGATATCAACAGTCCGGTATACTGCCGCCTCACTCTGAGTAACAGCGATTCATGGAAATGGCCAGCAGACCCGACACCGATGACTACCTCAACCTGTTCCTGAACGACATCCCGTTAATGGATGTGCGGGCACCGGTGGAGTTTGCCAAAGGCAGTTTTCCCTGTGCTGAAAATGCACCGCTAATGAACGATGAAGAACGGCACCGGGTGGGTATCTGCTACAAGGAGAAAGGTCAGGACGAAGCCATCAAACTGGGCCATCAACTGGTCTCAGGCGACATCAAGGCGCAGCGTATAGAAGCCTGGAACCGCTTCATCGCCAGACACCCCGAGGGATACCTTTTCTGCTTTCGTGGCGGGCTACGCTCACGGCTTACCCAGCAATGGATCAAAGACTCAGGCATTGACTACCCCCTGGTGAAGGGTGGCTACAAGGCGCTTCGGCGTTTCCTGATCGACAGCCTGGACCAACTGATTGCCAACGGTGATTACCGGATTCTCAGCGGCCGCACCGGCACTGGCAAAACCCGCGTCCTGCTTGACCTGCCCAATCCGGTCGACCTTGAAGGACTGGCTAACCACAGAGGCTCCAGTTTTGGCCGACAGGTTACGCCGCAACCTTCCCAGATAGACTTCGAGAACCGTGTGGCGGTTGCCATGCTGAAGGCGCATCACCTGACCGGCGGTTTGATCTACCTGGAAGATGAAAGCCGACTGATCGGCCGCTGCGCCCTGCCTGAGTCCCTGCGGGCACGAATGGCGGAATCGCCGTTGATGATTCTGGAACAACCCATGGAAGAGCGGGTTGCGATCATTCGCGCCGACTACGTAGAGGCCATGCTGCAGGACTACATTTCAAGAGACGGTGAAGAGGCCGGTTGGCTCAACTTCCGGGATTACCTGCTCAGCGCCCTGGACCGGATACGCAGGCGCCTGGGAGGTGAACGCTACCAGCAGCTCCGAGACCTGATGACCCAGGCCCTCGACCAGCAACAGGCGACCGGCACCCTGGACCGCCACCATGCCTGGATCGAAACCCTGCTCAACGACTACTACGACCCGATGTACGACTACCAGCTCAGCCAGAAACAGGGGCGAATTCTTGTACGCGGCAATCCGGAAACCATTCGCGACTACGCCAGAAACCACCACAAGCTCCTGAAATAAAGCGATTACAACATCTCCGCGCAATGCAGGTTTAATCCATTTGTACTCTATACTGCGTAGAGTCAGATTCCCTTGCGGCAATCGATTGTCCAGGCAGTTACACCTCAAAAAACACTAACGAACAAGGAGCTCCCCTATGGAAGACCTCTTCAGTGCCGACGGGCAGGCTACCCAATGGATGGATCAGGCAGTCGCCCTGACCATGGCCTATGCCCCCAAGGTGTTGCTGGCCATCATAACCCTGATCGTGGGTATGTGGCTGATCAACCGTTTTGTTTCGGTTCTTGACAAGAAACTGGGCCAAAAAGACCCCACCCTGAACAAATTCCTGTGCGGCCTCATCAGCGCGATTCTGAAGGTCATGCTGCTGATCTCGGTCGCCTCCATGATCGGCATTGCCACCACGTCGTTCATCGCGGTTATCGGTGCCGCCGGTCTGGCCATCGGCCTGGCGCTGCAAGGCAGTCTCGCCAACTTTGCCGGTGGTGTACTGATCCTGATCTTCAAGCCCTTCAAGGTGGGCGACACCATTGAAGCCCAGGGCTACCTTGGCGCCGTGGCGGAAATCCAGATTCTCTACACCGTGGTAAACACCTTCGACAACCGCCGTATCGTCATCCCTAATGGCAGCCTGTCCAACGCAACGCTGGTTAACGTCAGCATCTATGACAAACGCCGCTGCGACATGACCTTCGGCATTCACTATGACGACGACATCGACAAGGCCAAAGCCATTCTTCAACGCCTGTTTGACGAAGATGAGCGCTCACTGAAAGACCCGGCACCGCGAATCTGTGTTGGCGCCCTCGGTGACAGCTCTGTCGACCTCATGTTCCGTGCCTGGGTGGCCACTGACGACCTCTGGCCGTATTACTGGGACATGCAGGAGAAAGTGAAAAAGGCCTTTGATGCAGAAGGTATCACCATTCCGTTCCCTCAGCGCGATGTACACATGTACAAGGCCGAATGACGCGAACGGTTACACACAAATACAGATGGATACTCGCAAACAGCTCAACCTGGGCTAAGCTGACGGTAAGAAGGGGCGCCCGCCCCTCTTGCCATCGGGGCCAGGCCCGGGACGGCGGATGGCTCCACAACACCGACCATGCTGTCAGGAGGTTGTGACTATGCCGGTGAAGCAGTTAACAGAGTTCCTGGACGAGGCAGGTGTGGAATACATGTGCCTCTCCCATCCCCCTGCCTTCACTGCCCAGCAGCTGGCTCACCACGTCAAGATCGCCGGTGACCGGGTTGTTAAAACCGTCATCATCGAACTCGATGGCAAAATGGCCATGCTGGTGATGCCTGCTACCTGGCGGGTGCGCTGGGATCGACTTTCCCGGGTGCTGGACACCGATTTCGTGGATCTTGCCGACGAACAGGAATTCCAGGACCGGTTTCCCGAGTGCGAGGTGGGCGCCATGCCACCGTTCGGCAACCTGTTCGGCATGACGGTCTATTGCGCCGAAGTGCTGACGGAGCAGCCGGAACTGGCCTTCGCCGCCGGCACCCACACCGAATCCATTCACATGAAAACCGCAGACTTCCTGCAACTGGTTCACCCCATGGTGATCAACCAGGGCTTCACTCGGCCAGGCGCCCAGAAACCGGCCTGGCTGACGAAAGGCCGTCAACGGCCGGAAACCACTGAGGAGAAGACCGTCTCCAGACTCGCGGGGTACTGAAACCCGGCGGATTGATCCCGGTCGCTTGTCTGGCCCGTGGCATCGCGTAAACTGATGCCATCAGACAGGAACCGGATATGAACCAAGCATTTGACATCATCATCGTTGGCGCCGGCATGGTTGGCGCCGCCCTTGCCAATGGCCTTGGCCAGCAGGGCATCAAGGTCGGCCTGATTGACAAGGCCGAGCCCTCGGACTTTGACGCGGATGCCAGCCCCGATATCCGGGTATCAGCGCTCAGTGCCGGCAGCGAGCGCTATCTGCAAAGCCTGGGCGCCTGGCCTCGCATTCAGGCCATGCGCGCCACACCCTATCGCCGCCTGGCCGTGTGGGACGAGACCCCGCACCCGCTCAGCCGCCTGCTGCCCGGCTCGTTGACCGAAGTGGAATTCAGTGCGGCCGATCTCGGCGCAGGCCATCTGGGCCATATCGTCGAAAACAGCATCACCCAGAACGCCCTGTGGCAAACCTTACAGGACGAACCCGACGTCACGCTGATTACCGGCAAGGGGCTCAAGGCACTGACACAGAATGCCGAGCGTGCAACGATAACCCTGGACGATGGTACAGAACTGAGCGCCCAACTGATTGTCGGGGCGGACGGCGCCATGTCCAGAGTGCGGGAACTGGCCGGCATTGGCGTGACCCGCGACCAGTACGAACAACAAGCCATGGTGATTTCGGTCCGCTACCTGGGCCAGCCCGAGGACATTACCTGGCAGGGCTTTTACCCCAGCGGCCCCAGAGCCTTCCTGCCGTTACACAGTGCAGGTAAGCAACACCCCGGCGAAACCTGGGGATCACTGGTGTGGTACGACAGCCCGGCAAGGCTGGCCGAACTCAAAGCCATGGACAACAGCACCCTGATGGCGGAAATCCGCAAGGCCTTCCCGGCACGCCTGCCGCCGCTGACCCACATCGATGCCAAAGCCAGTTTCCCCATCGCCCGCCAGCACGCCAAGCACTATGTCCAGAACCGCGTGGTGCTGGCCGGCGACTCCGCCCACACCATCAACCCCCTGGCCGGCCAGGGGGTGAACCTGGGCTTTCAGGACGCCCAATGCCTGCAGGGCCTGCTGAAAGAAGCCCGACGCAGCGGCGATGACCTGGCCAGCCAGCACTGGCTGGCGCTATACGAACAGCAACGCCGGCCCGCCAACCGCCGCATGATGCTGGCCATGGACCTGTTCTACCATCTGTTCAGCAACGCCATCCCGCCGGTACACCTGGCCCGCAACCTGGGGCTTGGCGCTGCCCGCGCTTTGCCCTTCGCCCGCAACGGTGTAGCCCGCTACGCCATGGGCCTGGATGAAGAGCTGCCGGCCGTGGTCAGGCAGATCACTTCCCGGATTCCGGGTCTGAATCAGCTTTAACACCGAACAACAATCCCAAAGACAATCGAAAAGGAGCCACCATGTCAGAGACGATTTTCACCAAGATCATCAACCGGGAAATCCCCGCCGACATTCTCTACGAGGATGACCTTGCCCTGGCGTTCAGCGACATCAACCCTCAGGCGCCGGTGCATTTCCTGGTTATTCCGAAGAAGGCCATCGCCACGATCAACGACATTACCGAAGTTGATCGAGAACTGGTGGGGCATCTGTATGTGGTGGCAGCGAAGATTGCCAAAGAGAAGGGATTTGCCGACGATGGCTATCGGGTTGTCATGAACTGCGGCGAAAATTCGGGGCAGACAGTGTTCCATATCCACCTGCACGTTCTTGCCGGCAAACCGCTGGGCTGGCCGCCTTATACTGACAAGATGAAGCAGGCCTGATTCTCTACCTTCTTTCTCCGGCACGCGGCTTAGGAGTAAGCATCCGAGCCGGTAGTGCTGTTCGGGAGACGCTCAAGGCATCCATGCGCGCTTAGCTTTGGCCATCCATGGCCAAAGATACTCCCGAACAGCACTACCGGCCCGGCTGCACCCGGCCTGCTGCCAAGCCTTCCAGAGCATTGAGTCTGGGTTTGGGGAAACCAATGCCTTGGTCCGGCTGGCTGGTGTGCGGGTTGGCTTTACGGGACTATCTTTCGCCAGGGATGGCGAAAGCTAAGCGCCCACGGATGGCTTGAGCGTGTCCCGTAAAGCCAACCCGCATGCCAGCCCTCCACCAAAGCCCGCCCCCGCATGGGAACGGGATTGTGCAGATTTACCGGCCAACCACCTTCTCAGCCTCTTCCACGGGCGTATGGCGAACATCCTCGCCTTTGACCATGAAAATGACGTTCTCGGCAATGTTACAGGCGTGATCACCCACCCGCTCTAACGCACGAAGCACCCACATCACCGACATACACCGTGAAATATTGCGGGTATCTTCCATCATAAAGGTCAAGAGCGTACGGGCAGCAGCCTGATACTCCTCATCCACCCGCTTGTCTTCCTTCATCACCCGCAGCGCCTGCTCCGAATCCAACCGGGCAAACGCATCCAGCGCATCGTGCAGCATGCTCAACACATGGCTGGCAATATGGCGGATCTCGACATAGCCACGGGGCGCCTGGCCTTCTTCGGACAGTTTAATCGCCATCTTGGCGATCTTCTTGGCCTCATCGCCAACCCGCTCAAGGTCCGCCACCATCTTGATCACCGCAATCACCAACCGCAAATCCCGCGCCGTGGGCTGGCGGCGAGCGATGATCAGCGTGGCCTCTTCGTCCAGGTCAACCTCCATCCGGTCGACCTTCTTGTCTCCGGCACGGACGTCTTCAGCCTGATGGCCGTCGCCGTCTACCAGCGCCTGAACCGCACGCTCAACCTGGCTTTCCACCAGACCACCCATGTTAAGAAACTGGGTTTTCAGCTCGGTCAGCTCGTTGTTGAACTTGTGGGAAATGTGATCCCCGTATACATCGTCCTTTTTATTCGGCATATCTGATATCTCCAGTGTTCCCCGGTGCCCTTAACCAAAGCGGCCAGTAATGTAGGATTCCGTCAGCTCGTGCTCCGGCGAGGTGAATACCTTGTCAGTCTCGTTCACCTCCACCAGATGCCCCAGGTGGAAATACGCGGTGCGGTTGGAGACTCGTGCCGCTTGCTGCATGGAGTGGGTCACGATCACGATGGTGTAACTCTCCGACATCTCGGCAATCAGTTCTTCCACTTTCGCGGTGGCGATCGGGTCCAGGGCCGAGCATGGCTCGTCCATCAGGATCACTTCCGGACTAACAGCAATGGCACGGGCGATACACAGGCGCTGCTGCTGGCCGCCGGACATACCGGTGGCCGTAGCATCCAGGCGATCTTTCACCTCATCCCAAAGACCGGCTTTGCGCAGGCTGTTTTCAACAATCTCATCAAGATCGGATTTACGGTTGGCAAGGCCATGAATTCGTGGGCCGTAGGCCACGTTGTCGTAGATCGACTTGGGGAACGGGTTCGGCTTCTGGAACACCATGCCCACCCGGGCGCGCAGTTCAACGACGTCCCGTTTCGGGTCATAGATATCATGCTCGTCGATCATCAACTGACCTTTGACCCGGCAGATATCAATGCTGTCGTTCATCCGGTTCAGGCACCGCAGAAAGGTCGATTTACCGCAGCCGGAAGGCCCGATAAAGGCAATGACTTCGTTACGGCCAATGTCCAGGCTGACGTTCTTTATAGCCCGATCCTGACCATAGAACACTTCTACATTACGCAGCTTGAACTTGGGATCATCAGACAGAGGAACCCCAACGGTCGTACCTTCTTCAATGACGGTTTCCGCTGGCCGCTCGTCTTTTACCGGGATAATAGTGTCTGCCGGCATGTCCGCCTCACTCGTGATTGTCGGATTCATGGTATTCATTAGTACTCTCCTTACCACCGGCGCTCAAGACGTTTGCGCAGCCAAATGGCCAGTGCATTCATACTGATCATGAAGGTCAGCAGGATCATAATGCCCGCTGACGCCAATTCGATAAAACCCTGTTCCGCGCTGCTTGCCCACAGATAGATCTGTACCGGCAGTACCGTGGCGGAGCTGAAGAAGCCGTCCGGAATCTCCACAATAAATGCGACCATCCCGATCAGCAGCAACGGGGCAGTCTCACCCAGCGCCTGCGCCATACCGATGATGGAACCGGTCATCATGCCCGGCATCGCCAGGGGTACCACATGGTGAAGCACCACCTGCATCTTGGAAGCCCCGATGCCCTCAGCTGCCTCGCGAATGGAGGGCGGCACACTCTTGATGGCGGCACGGCTGGAGATGATGATGGTAGGCAACGTCATCAGCGCCAGTACCAGACCACCCACCACCGGCACCGAACGGGGCATGCCAAACAACCCGATGAACACCGCCAGGCCCAGCAGACCGAAGATGATCGACGGCACCGCCGCCAGGTTGTTGATGTTCACCTCGATGAAATCGGTCAGCTTGTTCTGGGGCGCGAACTCTTCCAGATAGACCGCTGCGGCCACCCCGACAGGGAAGGCAATCAGCAGGGTCACCACCATGGTCAGTAATGAACCGATGATAGCGCCCAGAATACCGGCGTTAGACGGCTCCCGGGAATCGCCAGACTGGAAGAATACGTCGTTGAACGCGGTCTCAATAACACCTCGCTCCACCAGGTAATCTACCCATTCGATCTGCTGGTCAGACAAGCGAACGCTGTAGTTGTCATTGTCCGCATGCTTCACATACACCGATACACGATCGTGGGCCAGAAAGGTCAGCGTCTGGGTAGTGCCCAGCAGTTCCGGCTGACTGCGCAACAAGTCACGAATCTGGCTCGAACCATAACTGCCCACCAGTCGGCTGAGTTCACGCTGGGCGGCACGATCCTCAACACCCGGAATCAGGTCACCGAGCGCGATGATGATCGGTGCATTGAAATCGGCCATGGAACGCTGGTCTGCATCGGTAGGATCGTCCAGATACATGGCTTCACCATCCAGATGCACATCCAGCGTAATGGTGGTTTTGATAAACCCGGTGTAGCCCTTGCCAATGATATCGGCAAACAGGATCACTAGGGCCGACAGGGCGATGGCAATGGCCAACATACCGTAGGCGCGGAACCGCCGTTCCTTGCGATACCGGCGTTTCAGGGACTGGCGGACAATCTCCGCCTGGGAGCGTTGATCAGTCATACTGTTCCCTATATTTGCGCACAATCTTGAGAGCAATCACGTTCAGAATCAGTGTCACCACGAACAGCATCATGCCCAGGGCAAAGGCTGCCAGGGTCTTGGCGCTGTCGAATTCCTGGTCGCCGGTCAGCAGGGTGACGATCTGTACGGTGACGGTAGTGACAGAATCCAGCGGGTTGGCCGTGAGGTTGGCTGCCAGGCCTGCGGCCATCACCACAATCATGGTTTCACCAATGGCGCGGGAAGCGGCCAGCAGAATACCGCCCATAATGCCGGGCAGTGCCGCCGGGAAGATCACCTGTTTCATGGTTTCAGACTGGGTAGCACCGAGAGCCAGAGAGCCGTCACGCAGAGTCTGGGGCACCGCGTTGATCACATCGTCAGACAACGAGGACACGAACGGGATAATCATCACACCCATCACCAGGCCAGCCGCCAGGGCGCTCTGGGACGAAGCATTGAGGCCAACGGTCTCGGCCAGGTCCCGGATAAACGGCGCCACGGTCAAGGCGGCGAAGAACCCGTAAACCACCGTCGGAATACCCGCCAGCATTTCCATCAGCGGCTTGATCACGGAGCGGGCTTTCTTGCCGGCGTACTCGGAAAGGAAGACCGCCGAGAGCAAACCAACCGGCACGGCGACGATCAATGCAATGGCAGAAATCAGCAGCGTACCGGTAAACAGCGGAATCATGCCGAAGGAACCGTCAGCACCGACCTGGTCAGCACGCAGTGCCGTCTGTGGACTCCAGTTGGCACCCAAGAAGAAATCCCAGAACGACACCATGCTGAAGAACCGGACGGTCTCAAAAATCACCGAGAAAACAATGCCCACAGTAGTCATTACGGCGACGGCGGCGCATACGAAGAAGATCCGGCGCAGAGTGGTTTCAACACTTTCCCGGGCATTGATATGAGGCGCAACCCGGAACCAGGCCACAACAGCACCCAGCACCGCAATCAACAGTACCAGAATGGTTTTGAAGTTCTTGCTCTGATCTCTCAGCGTCTCAAGCAGCGCTGCGGCACCGGCGATGTGCTCTGGCACAAATTCCGGATTGAGCTTGCCTGCCGCTACATTACCGATCTGGGATACAACAAGGCTTGCCTGGCCGGCAGATTCAGGGATTGCTTCCGGTGGCAGTGACCCAACGACAATACCCTGAATAACTTTACCTTCGAAACCGGCCCACAAACCGAGCGTAATCAGGGCCGGGATACCACACCATAGTGCGGCGCGGGCTGCATAATAAAATGGCAGGGATTTGAGATTCCGGATACCACCGAGGGGCTCTGCCACGGCTCGCGAGCGCATGTAGGCAAAGGTGTAAGCCACCACTGCGAGCACCAGAACGATAGGCAACAAATTGGCCGATTGCATAACTGTCTCTTTCCTGAAAGGGTTTCACGCTGACCTATTGTGCCAGCAAACCCGAAGGATCTTTACTGAATACAACAAAGGAACGCAGCCTGCCGGCTGCGTTCCTCTCATTTTCGATCATCCCTGACCTTTCGCTGCAGAATCTTACAGCTCGTTTCCAGTCATGGACTTCAGAGCCTTGGCATCCTTGGCCGCCTGCATACGAACGTTGCGCGGGTTCGGGATCAGGCCTACGTCTACCAGGTAGCCGTTGTCACCCCAGGCGCCTTCGCTGGTGAATTCGTTGACGTACTCCTGAATACCAGGAACCACACCCACGTGGGCTTTCTTCACGTAGAAGAACATGGAACGGGCAACCGGGTAGCTGTCGTCACCGATGGTTTCCTGAGTCGGCTCAACGCCACCGATGGTGCTGGCCTGGATCTGACCACGGTTTTCGTCCAGGAAGCTGTAGCCGAAGATACCGAAGGTGCCGGTGTCGCGGGCCAGACGCTGAACGATCAGGTTGTCGTTTTCGCCAGCTTCAATGAAGGCACCGTCTTCACGGATGTTGTGGCAGATGGCGCGCATGTCGCCCTTGCTCTTGGACTTGATCCAATCGTATGTCTTGCAGCCACCTTCCATAGCGATTTCGACGAAGGCGTCACGGGTACCGGAAGTCGGAGGCGGACCCATTACGCTGATGGCCATATCCGGCAGGCTGGAATCGATATCGCTCCACTTCTTGTAGGGGTTCGGTACCAGGTTCTCGCCACCCTGCGGGTTGGGAACATCCTTAGCCAGAGCCAGGAACAGCTGATGGAGGGAGATATCCATCTTTGCAGCCTGCGCGGAGTTGGCAACCACGATACCGTCAGAGCCAATCCGAACTTCCGTGATGTCCTTTACGCCGTTGTTCTGGCAGTCCTGGAACTCGCTTGTCTTCATGCGACGTGAAGCATTGGTGATGTCCGGGTGCTGGGTGCCCACACCGGCGCAGAACAGCTTCAGACCACCGCCAGAACCGGTGGATTCCAGTTTCGGGGTCGGGAAGTCGGTGTTACGACCAAAACGCTCGGCAACCACAGTGGCGAACGGGTAAACCGTGGAAGAACCCACGATGTTTACGGTATCACGGGCCATGGCCGGGGTAGATACCGCCGCAATGCTGCCAGCCAGGGCAACAGAGGCAAGAGCTGCTTTCAGTTTCATCACGTTAAGTCTCCATTATCGGTGGACGTTGTGTATGGATCTGCTTTACCGATGAGTGCATCCTAAGGAGTGTCTGTGACAACTTTGTTACAGCATTTGAAATATAGACGTCATTGTTCAAATTTTCTTGCAGCACACCGCCAGCCCGTTACCATGCAGGGAAAACAACTCATAAGTATCTACAGGCGACTCCCATGACTGCATACGATGACGACAAACCCAAACCCCGCGGGGAACTCACCCTGCAGGTGGTACCCCTGCCCTCAGACACCAACCCCAACGGCGATGTGTTCGCCGGATGGCTGGTCAAGCAGATGGACATAGCCGCCGCCACCATGGCCGGGCGTATTTCACAGGGCCGCAATGCCACCGTGGCCATGGACCGGATGGAATTTCTCTCGCCATTGCGGGTGGGTTCCCAGGTGGGCTGTTACTGCGAGCTGGTGGATATCGGCCGCAGCTCCATGAAAATCAATGTGGAGGTGTGGACCCTCGACCGCGCCTCTAAAAACCCGCGCAAGGTGACCGAAGGCCTGTTCGTGTACGTGGCCATTGATGAGCATGGCCGCATCCGGGAAGTACCGGACCAGAGCCACTGATGTTCTGCTGATGGCTCAGGGCCGGTGTGCATCCCGGCCCTGGCTCCCTATAAGGACGACTGCCATCCGTGCAGCAGCCGGGCATAGTTCAATCGCTCCCAGGTGCCGGCATCCGGCACATTATCCAGTGACAAGGCGCCACGGGCCTCCTGCAGGGATTGATAGCCTATGCTGGCCAGGCGCGTGGTGAGTTCACCCCCCAGCCTCTCGAAGGCGGCAGGGCCGTGTTGCAGAACCGTCGAAACCAGCTGTACCACCGTGGCACCAGAGAGGATCGCTTTGGCGGCATCGTCGCCCGTGTGAACGCCCCCAGACGCTGCCATGTCCAGGCCGGTGCGGTTATACAGCCTGGCCATGGCGTGCAGACGCAGTGGCAGCTCAGCACTGGTCGAAAGAACCACCTCGCGACTCAACGCCAGTTGTTCCAGGTCGATATCCGGCTGATAGAACCGGTTGAAGAGCACCAGCCCCCTGGCCCCTGCCGCCTCAACGCCCGCCACAAACGCCGGCAATGCCGAGTAGAAAGGCGAGAGTTTAACGCTGACCGGCACCGACACCTGCTCTACGACCGAACGAATCACCGCCAGCTGGCGCTGTTCCAGGGTATCGGCGGTATCGCCGGCATCGGTGGCCAGGTCGTACAGGTTGAGCTCGATGGCATCGGCCCCGGCCTGCTCCAATTCCCTGGCGTGCTGAGTCCAGCCGCCGGGGGAAATACCGTTGAGGGAGGCAATCACCGGCACCCCCAGCTCCGTTTTCAACTGTTGCAGCCGTTGCAGGTAACTGCCGGAGCCCATCTCGAAGATCTCGGATTCCGGGAAAAACGAGCGAGCCTCAGCATCCATGTTGATTCGGGAATCGATAAACTTGTGCGCGGCCATCTGCTCCGCCACCAGCTGCTCTTCAAACAGCGAGTGCATCACCACCGCACCGGCGCCGGCCTGCACGCAGGCCTTGAGGGTATCCAGCTCATCGGTCAGCGGGCTGGCGCCCAGCACCAGGGGCGACTTCAACTCCAGGCCCAGCCAGCGGGTTATCAGGTCAGTCATGGCGCTCTCCATCCCCGGCGGTTTTTTCATTCACGGGATCATGGGGTTCAAAATGAATACCGGCCAGCTGCATATACAGCTCCCGCTGTTCTTTCGCGGCATCGCTGGCATTGGCCACCAGCAACTCGTAGCGCTGAGGGTCCCGCAGTTCCAGCATGCGGAAACGAGCCTCTTCCTGCATATAGGCTTTCATCGGCACCTTCTGGCGCACGGAATCCAGCTGCAATGGCGGCAGGCCTTCCTCAATCCGCCTTGGATCAAAGCGGTACAGTGGCCAGGCCCAGCTGTCCACCGCCCGCTTCTGCTGAGCCGGGGAGTGCACCAGGTCGTAGCCGTGGGCAATACAGGGGCTGTGGGCGATGATCAACGCCGGGCCGTCAAAGCTTTCGGCCTCCTGCAGGGCCTTGGTGGCCTGATTGCTGTGGGACTGAATGGCAATCTGGGCCACGTAAACATGGCCATAACTCATGGCCAGCAGCCCCAGGTCTTTCTTGCGGGTTTCCTTGCCCGCCGCCGCAAACTTGGCCACCGCCCCCATGGGCGTGGCCTTGGATTGCTGGCCACCGGTGTTGGAATAGACTTCGGTATCCAGTACCAGCAGCTTGATGTTCTGGCCCGAAGCCAGCGCATGGTCCAGCCCGCCGTAGCCGATGTCGTAGGCCCAGCCGTCGCCACCAATCACCCAGACGCTCTTGGGACAAAGTTCATCCGCCAGGTTATCCAGCTCCTGCGCTTCTGAGCCTTGTTGGCTTTCGAGCCAGTTACGCAGTTGGACGACGGCTGCGCGCCGGGCCGCCATGGCGCTCTCGTCGAGAGTGACACAGGGGCTGGTCAGGGCCTGGTAGAGTTCAACAGGGAGCTGCGCTTTCATATCTTCCAGCAACTGCCTGGCCCGGCCAGCCAGTTTGCCCAGGCCCATACGCATACCCAGGCCCAGCTCTGCGGCGTCCTCGAACAGCGAATTGTTCCAGGTGGGTCCCCGGCCATCGGCATTCACCGTGTAAGGGGTGGTCGGCAGGTTGCCGCCATAGATGGAGGAGCAGCCGGTGGCATTAGCAATCATCAGCCGGTCACCCAGCAACTGGGTGAGCAATCGGATGTAAGGGGTTTCACCGCAGCCGGCACAGGCCCCCGAATATTCGAACAGGGGAATCAGCAGCGGTAAGGATTTGAAGTCCCGGGGAATTCGGTCTCGGGGCACATCCGGCAGGTTGCGCAGAAACGCCAGATTCGTGGCCTCAACTTCCAAATGCTCCTCAACAGGGCGCATATTGATGGCCTTGCGCTTGGGCTGGGTGCGATTCTTCGCCGGGCACACTTCCACACACAAGCCGCAGCCAGTGCAGTCTTCCGGCGCCACCTGAACCCGGTAGTCCAGCCCTTCCAGCTCCGGCGTGTGGGTTTCCGGCACCGCAAGGAAGCTATCGGGAGCATCTTTAGCACTGTCCGGCTCGAATACCTTGCTGATAATGGCGGTATGCGGGCAAATCATGGTGCAGAAATTACACTGCACGCACAGGTCCGATTCCCAGATCGGAATCTCCTGGGCAATGGCGCGCTTCTCGTACTGGCTGGTGCCAGTGGGCCAGGTGCCATCCACCGGGAAGGCGCTGACCGGCAGTTTATCACCCTGGCCATCCATCAGCAGCCGAGTAACTTTCTGCACGAAGTCCGGGGCATCCTCCGGCACTCTCGGGGGCCGGGTCCGGGTGGCGGTTACTGAACCGGGCACCGGCACTTCATGCAGGTTATCCAGGGCGGAATCCACCGCCTCCACATTGCGCCGCACCACCTCCGGCCCGCGCCGGCCCCAGGTATGGCGAATGGATTCCTTGATATGGGCAATGGCCTCGTCACGGGGCAGGATATCGGCCAGGGCAAAGAAGCACACCTGCATCACCGTGTTGATTCGCCGGTCCAGCCCGGCCTGTTCGGCCACGCTGGCGGCGTCGATCACGAACAATCTGGCTTTGCGCTCCACCAGCACCCGCTGGGCTTCCACCGACAATTGGTCCCAGGCCTGCTCTGCTGGCCAGGGCACATTCAAGAGCACCGTCGCCCCTGGCGCAGCGTGTTCCAGCACATCAAACTTCTCCAGAAACTGCGGCGCGTGCACCGCCACAAACTGGGCCTGACTAATCTGGTAACTGGAACGAATGGGATGCGGCCCGAAGCGCAGATGGGAGACGGTGGTGGCACCGGATTTCTTGGAATCGTAAACAAAGTGCCCCTGGGCGAACAGATCGGTGCCCTCGCCCAGAATCTTGATGCTGGCCTTGTTGCTGCTGACCGTGCCATCGGCACCAAGGCCAAAAAACAGCGCCCGCCGGGTGTCTGGTGATTCGATATCCAGCTCGCTGTCCACCTCCAGCGACAAATGGGTAACGTCATCCCGCACTCCCACGGTAAAGCGGGTTTTTGGTGCCGGCTCCTGCAGTTGCTCAAACACCGCGCAGACCATGGCCGGGGTGAACTCCCGGGAGGACAAGCCATAACGCCCGCCGATCACCCGGGGCAGATTGGGACGCTCACCCCGGCTGAACGCTTCCATTAGCGCGCCACTGACTTCCAGCAGCAAGGGTTCACCCTGGGCGCCGGGTTCCTTGGTGCGGTCCAGCACGGCCAGATGTTGCACGGTATCCGGCAGCGCCTGCAGGAAGCGCTCGGTGGCGAACGGCCGGAACAGGCGCACTTTGAGCACACCCACTTTTTCACCTTTTGCCATCAGCCATTCCACGGTTTCATGGGCACATTCCGCCCCGGAACCCATCAGGATCAGCACCCGCTCGGCTTGCGGATGCCCGACATAATCGAACAGCTTGTACTGCCGACCGGTGACGTTGGCAAAGCGGGACATCACCGCTTCCAGATGGTCCGGGAAGGCTTGATAAAACGGGTTAGCCGCTTCCCGGGACTGGAAAAAAGCGTCGGGATTCTGGGAGGTGCCCCGCAGCACCGGGTGGTCTGGCGTCATCCGGCGGTTACGATGAGCTTCGATGCCCTGATAAGGCACCAATGCTTTCAGTTCATCGTCGCTGAGCGGAACAATCTTGGCGATTTCATGGGAGGTACGAAAGCCGTCGAAAAAGTGCATCACCGGCACCCGGCTTTCCAGCGTGACTGCGTGACCAATCGCGGCCATGTCCTGGGCTTCCTGTACTGAGCCGGAGGCCAGCAGGGCGAAGCCGGTGCCCCGGGCACTCATGACATCAGAGTGGTCACAGAAGATCGACAAGGCGTGGGTGGCCAGGCTGCGGGCGGCCACGTGCATGCAAAACGGCGTCAGCTCGCCGGCAATCTTGTACAGGTTGGGCAGCATCAGCAGCAGGCCCTGGGAGGCAGTGAACGTAGTCACCAGTGAGCCCGCCTGTAAGGCGCCGTGCATGGCGCCGGCCGCGCCGGCTTCGGACTGCATTTCCACCACACCCGGTACCTGGCCCCAAACGTTTGTTTTGCCCAGGGCCGCCCAGTCGTCGGCATGCTCCCCCATGACAGAGGCCGGAGTAATCGGATAGATGGCGATGGTTTCACTCAACCGATAGGCCACTGAGGCAACGGCTTCGTTGCCGTCGAGGGTGCGGAACTCCATGGATACCATCCTTGTTGAAACGGCGGGATAATATCCAGTCTAGGCAGGGCCTGTGAGGCCCGCAAGTTGGCGCCAGACCAACCTAACGGCCAGCAATCAGGTCATCCAGCAGGGCCTGGTAACGCCCCGCCAACCGAGACGCCCGCCAGGCATCAGGGGAAGTAGAAGCGGGTTTATCCACCATGATCTGTTCCAGGCAGTTAACCCCAGCCATGGCTTCCGCTTCTGGGCTCGATTCATCACTCCGGTAACGGCAAGGCTCGGGCACATACTCCCGGTACGCCAGCCGGTCCGGCACCAGGGCCACACAGCCCGACGCCATGGCTTCCAGCACCGCCAGGCCCTGGAAGTCGTGCAAAGCTGTGGACAAAACAACGTCTGCCTCGCGCAGCAACCGGTCGTACTCATCGCGACTGTCCATATAACCCCAGTGCTCGATGTAACCAGCAAATTGATGGTGGATCCGGTCAAATGCCTCCGGGTAACGGCGGAAGCCCTCACCCACCACACTCAAACGAAAGGGCATGGACCGGCCCGCCAGCGTCTGCAAAAACGTCAGCAAGCGATCCGGCCCCTTATCGTATTCCCAGCGATGGTTCCAGAGCAGGTGTGGGCACCGCCAGTTCAAGGCGCGCCCCTGGTCGACAAACAGGCGGTCTTCAATCGGCACCGGCAGCACCCGGGATTTCTCTGTTAATGCCTGCACCACCCCCGGCGGCACCGCATCGGGCATTTTGTTCAGTAAGGCGTCAACGCCCCGCAAGAAACTGTCACGGTTCCAGGCGCTGTTGAACGCTACCGCGTCCGCCGCCAGCGCGCTGTATAGATTCACCATCTGCGGCTCCAGCCGACCCTGCTGCTGTTCGCTCACCGGAAAGGCAAACTGGTTTTCATGCATGTAGAGCAGGCACGGAGTGGTTGCCAGCTGGGGATGCAGACCCCGCAGGGTGGCCAGATCCACCATGGACGTGGCGACTATCAGGTCCCAGGGTTGTGACAGGCATGGCTCGGCCAGCCAGCTTACCGGGTTACCGCGAATGCGCCACTGGAAGAACCGGGGAGGAAGCGTCAGGGTCTGCCAGTGATAGTCGGGACACATCGCCACCAGCTGGTTCCGCCAGCGCTGGTGGCTGGCGGCGTCGTAGGCGGACAACAGAAGAATTCGCGGGGTCATGGCGATCCGTAACAGATGGGGCGGCTGAATCGGGCTATTGTATCAGGCTGGCGCCTTGCCTCGGCCCAGCGATAGCAATCCGAATACCGGCCCCGGCAGCAACAGCAACGCCACCCACACCCCCCAGGGGCTCCAGAGCCCGCTGGTGATCCAGATAGCGGGCAGCGTCAGACCAAACCCGACGGCATTCATCACCGCCAGTGAGGAACCGACCGTTTCTTTCGGTGCGGTAGCCGCCGCCAGAGCCGAGAACTGGGGCGAATCCGCCACCACGGCAATGCCCCAGATCATCAGTAAAGCGATCAGCAGTATTGGCGACAGGCCGTGCAACCAGGGGTACAGCAGGCACAGCGCCCCGGAGACCATCAGCGCCCGCCGCGCCACCCACTCACTACCCCGGGTCCGACTAAGCCGGCCACCGCCAATGCAACCGGCCGCGCCGATACCGATCACCACGAACGATAGCCAGGGCACCAGCGCCTCACCCTGCCCCAGTCGGTTTAGTTCCCGGGCAATCAGTAACGGCACCAGGGTCCAGAACGCATAGAGCTCCCACATGTGGCCAAAGTAACCGCCGGCCACCGCCCGGAACCGGGGAATTCGCAGGGCTGCCAGGCCCTGAGTGATGGGCAGCCCGCCATTGGCTTTGGGCAGGTGCGGGCCATCACCGAGCAGGAACACCAGCAATCCACCCGCCAGCGCCAGAACCGACGCCGCCAGCAACGGCCACTCCCACGGCAGGCCCAGGGTTGCACCCCGCATTAAATGAGGCAGCGCAGTCCCCAGCGTGAGCATGCCCACCAACCACGCCAAAGCGGCGCCTGCGTGCTTGGGCGTCCAGGCAATGACCAACTTCATGCCCAGAGGGTAGATACCAGCCAGGCACAGGCCAGTGGCGAACCGCAACAGGCTATCCACCGGAAACACCCCCGCAACCAGGACAAAACCGGCATTGGCCAGGGCGCCCAGGACGCTGGAGACCAGAAAAATCCGACTGGCGCCAAAACGGTCGGCCAGCCCGGTAACCGCCAGGGTCAGCGTACCGACAATAAATCCGGCCTGAACCGACAGGGTAAGCCGCCCCAGATCCGATTCCGCCAGCCCCAGCTCACCAGCCAGGGATAACCAGACCCCATTGATACTGAACCAGAGGGACGTGCCAAACAGTTGTGCCAATACAATCACTGGCAGGGGATAACGTTGCAGTAGTCCGATCATCTTGTTGTCTTTATTGCGGGTGAAGCCCAAGCCTAGCCCCAAAACCGCTCGAGTACCCATGCTACTTTGGTGCCCGGTCAGGGTTCTATCAAACGATCCAGCCGCAGCCGCTCCCGCTCATCGAACAGCCGGCGACCACCCCAGCCCACCGCCATGACGGCTCCAAAACCGGTGCCGGCGGTAATGATCAGCATCACCAGAATCTGGTATTTCACCGCCACCGCCGGTGGGCTGCCCGCCAGAATCTGACCGGTCATCATGCCCGGCAGGCTGACAATCCCGGCCGCAGCCATGGCGTTGATGGACGGCATCATGCCACTGCGCATGGCGTCCCGGCGGATATCCTCCAACGCCTGCTGCCAGGTCTGGCCCAACATTAGCCGGTTCTCGATCACTGCCCGCTGGCGCCACACCGAGTCATTCAGGCGATCCAGGGCCAGGCTGACACCGGTCATGGTGTTGCCCAGCATCATTCCCAGCAACGGAATGGCGTACTGGGGCGCATACCAGGGGTCGGGGCCTATCACCACCGTCAGCGCAAGCACCGTCACAGTAAAAGAGGACACAAACATGGCCCCGGTACCGATGCCAAACGCCCACCAGCCACGAAGGCGCCGGCCCTGGCGCGCCACCACCTCCCGGCCAGCCACCAACAGCATGATCAGCGCCAGCAGGGCAATCCAGTAGAACGCCGAAGAGGCAAAGAGCGCTTCCAGTACCAGCCCGATCAGGGCCAGCTGGATAACCGTGCGGACAGTGGCAATCAACAGACTGCGGGACACACCCAGCCGGGCCATATGACTGGTTAATGCCAACGCCAGGATGAGCAGCGCCGCCAGCCCCAGCTTCCACCAGGCCAGATCAATCACTTCCATGTTCGGGCTCCAGTGCCGTTCCGCGAATCCGATAGTGGGCATCCGCCACGCGGCGAATCTGGGCCGGGTCGTGGGCTACCCATAAAGTTGCAATCTGCTGGCGCTGAATCTCGTCCAGCAGCCAGTTTTCAATGTTGAGGGTGCTGTCGCCATCAAGATTCGCCGTCGGCTCATCCAGCAACAGCGCCTGTGGCTTAAGGGCCAATGCCCGCCACAATGCCAGCCGCTGCCGTTCACCGGATGACAGCCGGCTGACCGACCAGGCCATCACGTCCGCAGGGAACCCCAAAGCGGCAGGCAGCCGTTCGCCAGCCCCTTCGGGAAAGTGGGCACTCACCTCGTCAAACCACCACTGACTGTCCGCCGGCACCATCACCACCTGGCGTCGCCACTGATGGGCCGGCACCGCGCCCTGGCTGGTGCCATTCAGGGAAATCTCTCCACCGTGGGGTTCCAGGTCTGCCGCTGCCCGCAATAACCGGCTTTTACCACTGCCGGATGGCCCGGACACACAGACTACCCGGCCAGCGGGTACCGCCAGTGACACCCCGGTAAGGGCACCAACGCTGACCTGATCCAGCAACAGGCCCGTCAAAACCGGCTCACCAGGGCAGCTCCTCACCGTTGCTGTGCCAGAACGAACCGGAGTTCTCCAGGTTCAGGTTGGCAATGCGCTCGGCCAGCCCTTTGGCGGACTCTTCCGGAGTGATCAAACCACCAAAATTCACCATTCGGGTCTTCACATAACCGGGATGCAACTGAACCACCGCAATGCCCCGCGGTTTCAGGTCCACGGCCAGTGATTTGCCAAAAGCGTTGAGGGCCGCCTTGGAGGCACGATAGCCGTAGCGGCCGCCGGAGTCGTTGTCGGCAATGGAACCCATGCGGCTGGTGATGTTGGCGATCTTGCCGCCTTCACGGATTTGCGGCACCAGGGCTTCGGTGACCCTGAGGGGTGCGTAGGCGTTGATTTCCATCTGAGTGCGGATGGAATCGAAATCGATACTGCCCAGCTGCTCATCCTGCAACAGCCCGGCGTTGTTGATCAGCAGGCTGATGGACTTGTCAGCAAGGCCGGTTTTGAGTGCGTCAATACCGGCATCGGTGGTGACATCCACCCCGTCAATCACCTGATTCGCAACCGTAGCCAGGTCGTCCGAGGACTGCCGGCATACGCCGATCACCTCACAGCCCTCCCGCGCGTAATGCCGGGCCAGTTCCAGGCCAATGCCACGGTTGGCACCGGTAATCACAACCACTTGGGGTTCAGACATAACACCTCCCTTTTACACGGTTTGTTCAGCCCTATTGGCAGGGTCTGCCGAATCTGTAATGGTTACACCATTGCACACCATCTTGCCAGTAACCCACCGCAGAGTATCGGCGCCCATGAACATTCGAACCCTCACCGCTGTCACACTCACTCTGGCGCTGGCCTCATCACCGGCAGCGGCAGACATCGGTTTGTCACCGTTTGCCGGTTATCGCATGGGTGGCTCGGTGGATATCGAGACGGCCGGCGCCAGCACCGATGACCAGATCCGCTTTCGCGATTCCGTCAGCCATGGGCTGGTGGTCAACTTTGACCTGCCGGAAGCCGGCAAACAGGGCGAGCTCTACTTTGGCCGGCAAAGCACCTCGGCCAGGCTGGACAACGGGTTGTTCGCACCGGGCACCCGCTCCATCGACCTGACCATCTACCAGCTGCAGTTTGGCGGGCTCTACTTTCCGGGCGGTAAAACCTATGGCGGGTTTGTCTCCGGCGTGCTGGGCGTTACCCGGCTGGAACCGGACGATTCCAGTTACGACACCCACCACCGAGCCGCCCTGTCGCTCGGCGGCGGCTACCAGTTTTTCCTGAGTGAACAATTGCGCCTGCGACTGGACCTGCGGGGTGTCTACACCGCCCTGGATTCGGGCGGCTCGGTGTTCTGCTCCGGGGGATGTGAGCTCAAGTTCCGCAGCAGCGGATACCTGCAGGTAGAAGCCAGTGCTGGCCTGGTGGTACGTTTTTAGTACCCGCTCAGGCCATCACCTGTCGCCGCTCAGGCAGCAGCATTGATAGCGAAGCCGCCATAGCAACCAGCCCCGCCGAAATCCACAAACAGGCCTCCAACCCATACACCTGATACACCCAACCGGACAGGATGGTACCCAACAACCGGCCGGCAGCGTTGGACATGTAATAGAACCCCACATCCAGTGAGACGCCATCGCCCCGGGCGTAGCTGACGATCAGGTAGCTGTGCAGGGAGGAGTTGATGGCAAACAGCACGCCGAACAGCAACAAGCCCCCGACAATGACCACCTGTGGCGACCAGCCCGCCATCAGGCCACTGGCAATGGCTGCCGGAATAAGCGCCAGAAACGCCGCCCAGAGTACCGCCGGTTTCTTGCCTTCCATATTGCCGGTAATCCTGGGGGCTATGGTCTGGATAAAGCCATAGCCGATGATCCAGCTGGCCATAAAGCCGCCCACTTTCCAGTGGTCCCAGCCAAATACGGTGTGCAGGTACACCGGCAACGCCACCACAAACCACACGTCCCGGGCACCAAACAGGAACATCCGCGCGGCAGACAGCACGTTGATGGCCCGACTCTTGGACAGTATTTCACTGAACTTGGGCTTGGCCTTGCTCTTGCCCAGCTCCTGTTTGAGCAGGAACAGGCTGGCCAGCCATACCAGCCCCAGAGCCACCGCCATGATCACCACGGCACCTGTAAAGCCGGCCGCCATTAGCAGCACGCCACCCAGGAAGAAACCTACCCCTTTAAGGGTGTTCTTGGAGCCGGTGAGAATGGCCACCCACTTGTACAAGGTGCCCTGTTGCTCATCCGGCACCAGCAACTTGATGCCACTCTTGGCGGACATTTTGTTCAGGTCTTTGGCAATGCCGGACAACGCCTGTGCCGCCATCACCCAGGGCACGGTCAGCATGGCCGCCGGCACCGCCAGCATGGCCAGGGCCACAATCTGCAGGAACAGCCCGATGTTCATGGTGCGGTTCAGGCCCATACGGGCCCCCAGATAACCGCCCACCAGGTTGGTTACCACCCCGAAGAACTCGTAGAAGATGAACAGCAGGGCAATTTCCAGGGGTGAGTAACCCAGCTGGTGGAAATGCAGTACCACCAGCATCCGCAGGGCTCCATCCGTGAGGGTGAAGGCCCAGTAGTTGCCGGTGATGACCAGGTACTGGCGAATGGCGGCATTCATATCAGGCCAGGCCCACCTTGCGCGCCAGCTCGGCGGTACGGTTGGCATAACCCCACTCGTTGTCGTACCAGGCGTAGATCTTTACCTGGGTGCCGTTGATAACCAACGTGGACAGCGCATCAACGATGGATGAACGGGGATCGGTTTTGTAATCGATGGACACCAATGGACGCTCTTCATAGCCCAGGATGTCTTTCAGCTCGCCCTCGGCGGTTTCTTTCAGCAGCCTGTTAACCGTCTCCACGTCTGTGGGCTTTTCCACTTCGAAAACACAGTCGGTCAGTGATGCGTTGGTGAGCGGAATCCGCACCGCGTGGCCGTCCAGCCGGCCCTTGAGCTCCGGAAAGATCTCGATAATCGCGGTGGCGGAACCGGTACTGGTGGGAATCAGTGAACTGCCACAGGCCCGGGCCCGGCGCAGATCCTTGTGGGGCGCATCGATGATGGTCTGGGTGTTGGTCAGGCTGTGAATGGTGGTGATGGAACCGTGCTTGATGCCCAGTTTCTCATGGATCACTTTAACCACCGGGGCCAGGCAGTTGGTGGTGCAAGAGGCCGCGGTGATAATCCGATCGGTGGCCGGGTCGAAGATGTGTTCGTTCACCCCCATCACAATGTTCTTGGCGCCCGCTTCCTTTACCGGCGCGGTGACCACCACCCGCTTCACCCCCTGGTCCAGGTAGGCCTGCAAAACCTCGACTTTCTTGTTCACGCCGCTGGCTTCAATCACCAGATCACAGCCCGACCAGTCGGTGTCCGAAATGGCCCGATTTCGGGTAACCCGCAGGCGCTGTCCTTCAATCACCATGTCGTCGCCATCGGCACTGGCTTCATGGCTCCAGCGGCCGTGGATACTGTCGAAATTCAGCAGGTGCGCGAGGCTTGCCGCGTCTGCTCCCGGGTCATTGATGGCAACGAACTCCAGTTCCGGCCAGCCCCAGGCAGCCCGCAGCGCCAGCCGGCCAATGCGTCCAAATCCGTTGATACCTACTTTGATCTCGCTCATCGTGATCTCCTTGCGACCTTCGCAATCCGTAAACTTATTAAGTGATCAGGGGCACTGTACAACCGGGCGATCCGCCATGGCCTGCAATTGCGCCAGGGGGCGCTCGATCAACGCCCCGTTACTCAGAGCGGTCTCATCCAGAACCCTCGCCACCCAGGCCGGTAGCCGGGGGTTAAGGTAATAATAGACCCATTGGCCACGACGCTCGGTTTCCAGAAGCCCGGCATCCCGCAGGCTCGCCAGGTGGCGGCTGACTTTTGGTTGCGACACCTCGAAGGCTTCGGTCAGCTCACATACGCACAGTTTTTCCTGATCCTTGATCAGTAACAGCGCGGCCAGGCGCAGGTCGTCGGCCATGGCCTTGAAGATCGCAACCGGGCTGTAGTCAGCGGGTTTCAGGCCGGTTTCTTTCTGGTGCACCAGGGTAAAAAGGCCAAGGCGCTCCTTCAGTTCTTTCAACGTCAGGGCAAAGGTGGCGTGGCGATTGGTCTCTGCCGGGTCCGGAAAGTCCCAGGCAATCTGCTGGGCACCCTGGCACGCGGCGGTGCATTCCCGGGCAGCTTTTTCACACAGGGTGATCACGTAGTCCCAGTACTGGCCCTTCAGCTCAGCCAGCTGTTTGCTAAACAGCCCTTCGGTGGCAATACCGGCCTCGGACAATACCTGCAGCGCCAGCGGATGCGGCTCTGTGGGCTGGGTGCCGGCGCTGGCCACTTCAAACTGGTCTCCGGCCATGTGCCGCAGCAAGGCCTCTGCCATGATGGAACGGGCACTGTTTGCGGTACAAATAAACAGAACTCGGCGCTTCATATCCACATCCCCAAATATACGTTTTTACGAATATCTAATTTTATGCATAATAGTGTGACAAGATGATGTCGTAAAGGACGAAAACGGAATCATGAAACTCCAAAACCTCCCCAACGTTGACGCCGACCTGTTCGAGACACCGACAACCGGCAGGGTATTCTCGGCAACTCCATCAGACCACCCAGCCCGAATCCTGCTGCTATACGGCTCCCTGCGGGAACGCTCGTTCAGCCGCCTGACGGTGGAGGAGGCCGCCCGGTTGCTGGAAGCCATGGGCGCGGAAACCCGCATCTTCAACCCGCGCGGTCTTCCCCTGGCCGACGCTGAAGACGCCTCACACCCCAAGGTTCAGGAACTGCGGGAACTGGTGCAGTGGAGTGAAGGCATGGTGTGGTGCTCTCCGGAGCGGCACGGCGCCATGACTGGCATCATGAAAACCCAGGTCGACTGGATTCCCCTGTCCCTGGGCGCTGTGCGCCCTACCCAGGGCAAAACCCTGGCGGTGATGCAGGTGTGCGGCGGCTCCCAGTCGTTCAACGCGGTAAACCAATTACGGGTGCTGGGCCGGTGGATGCGGATGCTGACCATTCCGAATCAGTCCTCGGTGCCCAAAGCATTCATGGAATTCGATGACCATGATCGAATGAAACCGTCGTCCTACTACGACCGCATCGTGGATGTCATGGAAGAGCTGGTAAAGTTCACCCTGCTGGTGCGGGACCGCAGCGATTACATGACCGATCGTTATTCCGAGCGCAGGGAAAGTGCAGAACAATTGTCCAAGCGCGTGAACCAACGTTCCATTTAAGGAAGTGCAATGAGCAGTAACGAACTGGCCGCGGAAGCCTCATCCAGCGACATGGGTGTTTTCGAGCGCTACCTGTCTGTCTGGGTAGCCCTGGCGATTGTTGTCGGCGTAGCCCTGGGCCAACTGGCGCCCTCCGTGCCGGAAACCCTGTCCCGGTTTGAATACGCACAGGTATCCATCCCCATCGCTATCCTGATCTGGGCAATGATCTTCCCAATGATGGCCCAGATTGATTTCAGCGCCATTGTCGGGGTGCGCAAAGAGCCCAAGGGGCTGGCCATCACCACTACGGTAAACTGGCTGATCAAGCCGTTCACCATGTTTGCCATCGCCTGGTTCTTCCTGATGGTGGTGTTCGAGCCCTTCATTGCGCCCGAGCTGGCGAGCGAATACCTGGCCGGCGCTATCCTGCTGGGTGCTGCTCCGTGCACTGCCATGGTGTTTGTCTGGAGTTACCTGACCCGTGGTGACGCCGCCTACACCCTGGTGCAGGTGTCTTTGAACGACATCATCATGCTGTTTGCCTTTGCGCCGATTGTCGTGTTCCTGCTGGGTATTTCTGACATCCAGGTGCCCTGGGATACGGTCATTCTCTCAGTCGTGTTGTACATCGTGATTCCGCTCACCGCCGGCTACCTGACCCGCCGAACCCTGATCGCACGCCACGGCCAGCGCTGGTACGACGAGGTGTTCATGAAACGCCTCGGCCCGGTGACGCCGGCGGCCCTGATCGTCACACTGGTACTGCTGTTCGCGTTCCAGGGCGAGGTTATTCTGGAAAACCCGCTGCACATTGCCCTGATTGCCGTGCCGCTGATCATCCAGACCGTGCTGATCTTCTTTATTGCCTACGGCTGGGCAAAATTGTGGAAGGTACGCCACTGTATTGCTGCACCCGGCGCCATGATCGGTGCCAGCAACTTCTTTGAACTGGCGGTGGCCGCCGCCATAGCGCTGTTCGGCTTGCAGTCCGGCGCAGCGCTGGCCACGGTGGTTGGTGTGCTGGTGGAAGTACCGCTGATGCTCATGCTGGTGCGCATTGCCAACAAGACCCGAGGCCACTTTCCTGCCTGAGCGAACTGAAACCTGCCCGCGCGACGCCTGTCCTGCGGGTAATCTCAACTGCCTGTTCAGCCCCGCCCGCGCCTGATACTATCGCCCGCTGGTAAACCGGGAGGGGCTTCTCCCAGCAGACGGACAGGACAACATGGATTTTTTTCAGGCATTATTCCTCGGCCTTCTCCAAGGCTTGACCGAGTTTCTCCCGATCTCCAGCTCCGGCCACCTGATCCTTGTACCCGCCTTTTTTGACTGGACCGACCAGGGCGTTGGCTTCGACTTGTCCGTCCACGTGGGTACGCTGCTGGCCGTGGTGATCTACTTTCGCCGGGACGTGTTCAGCATCACCCGGGACGGCCTGCTTTCCCTGAGCCAGCGACGGATGATTGGCCAGGGCAACCTGGCGTGGTTTCTGGTAATCGGCACCATCCCCGCGGGTCTGGCTGGCCTGGCCCTGCTGGACATGATCGACAACGAATTGCGGGCGGTGGAGGTGATGTTCTTCACCA
Source organism: Marinobacter sp. GH_1 (assembly GCF_048595985.1). NCBI lineage: Bacteria > Pseudomonadati > Pseudomonadota > Gammaproteobacteria > Pseudomonadales > Marinobacteraceae > Marinobacter > Marinobacter sp. GH_1. Next base: position 3,978,689 of record NZ_CP184460.1, read on the forward strand.
CCCTGATTTTCGGCTTGCTGTTGGGCTGGGCTGACTGGCGTCCCAACAAGGGGCGCACGATGGACTCCCTGACCTGGAAAGACGCCGTTCTGGTCGGCTGTGCCCAGGCGCTGGCCCTGATTCCCGGCACTTCCCGTTCCGGGGCCACTATCACTGCCGGCCTGTTCCTGGGCCTGTCCCGGGAGACGGCGTCCCGGTTCTCGTTTTTGCTCGCGATTCCAATTATCACGCTGGCGTCTGCGGTTAAATTGCTGGATGTGGCTTCATCGGATGTGATTGTCGACTGGAGCGGTTTTCTGGTCGGTGGTGTTACGTCGTTCATCACCGCCATCACCGCCATCCATTTCTTCCTGAAGTGGCTGAACAAGGTAGGCATGTGGCCCTACGTTCTCTACCGCATCGCGTTGGCGGGTGTGATTTACGCGGTTCTGATGTAACGGCGGCCAACACATTGCTTGGGGCGCAGGGTTGGGTAGGCCTTTCCAAAACTGTGCGGAGCCATGGATGGCGGAGCCCAAGCGTCACATGGATGTGCCGAAGGAGCGTGTTTTGGAAAGGCCTACCCAACCCTGTGCGACACTCCTGAACTAGCAGGCTTCCAACGGAGCATAAGCCAACACCAGCCACTTGGCCCCTTCATCAAAGTTCACCTGCACGCGGGTGTGGTGCCCCGTCCCCTCGGAGTTCATCACGATGCCCTCACCAAACTTCGGATGACGAACGCGCTGGCCGAGGCTGAAACCGGACTGCTGGGCCGAATCCTGGCTGAACATGCTTTCATTGGGACGCCCCACCATCGCCGGGCGCGTCACCGTATTGCGCAACCGCACTTCCTGCAGGCAATCCGCCGGAATCTCCCGCACAAACCGCGACAACGCATGGAACTTCTCCTGCCCGTACAAACGGCGGGATTCCGCGTAAGTAAGCACCAGCTTTTTCATCGCCCGGGTAATGCCCACATAGGCCAGCCGACGCTCCTCTTCCATGCGCCCCGGCTCTTCCAGCGACATGCTGTGAGGGAACAAACCTTCCTCCACACCCGCCAGGAACACCAGCGGGAATTCCAGGCCCTTGGCCGAGTGCAGAGTCATCAACTGCACGCTGTCTTCATGGGCATCGGCCTGGGCCTCGCCCGCATCCAGTGCTGCCTGGGCGATGAACTCCGCCAGCGGATCGACACCGTCTTCCACTTCAAAATCCGACAGCGCGTTCACCAGTTCTTCCAGGTTCTCTACCCTCGCCTGGCCCTTCTCACCTTTCTCGCTGGCGTGGTAGTCCTTCAGGCCACTGGCTTCGATGGCCTGTTTCATCAGGCCCTGCAATGACGCCTCACCGACCATTTCAGACAAGCCGTTGATGATGTCCATAAACGACTGCAACCCGGTTTTCGCCCGGCCTTTGACCTGGCCCGCCGCCAACAGTCGCTCGGCGGATTCCCACAGGGAAATGCCTTGCTCGGTGGCGTATTCCCGCAATTCCGCCAGGCTCTTGGCACCGATGCCCCGAGTGGGAATGTTTACTACCCGTTCAAAGGCGGCGTCGTCCCGGTGGTACTGCACCAGGCGCAGGTATGCCAGGGCGTTGCGGATTTCCTGGCGATCATAGAAGCGCAGGCCGCCGTATACCCGGTAAGGAATGCCCTGGCGCATCAACGCCTCTTCCAACACACGGGATTGCGCATTGGAGCGATACAGGATGGCGGATTCGCTGCGCAGATTGCCGTCGTTAACCCAGGCATTGATGGAATCGGCGATGTAGTTGGCTTCATCCTGCTCGTTGAACGCGGCGTACAGGCTGATGGGCTCGCCATCCGGGCCGTCGGTCCACAATTCCTTGCCCAAACGGCCCTGGTTGTTGGCGATCACCGAGTTGGCGGCCTTCAGGATCATCTGGGTGGAGCGGTAGTTCTGCTCCAGTCTGACCAGCCGGGCATTGGGAAAGTCCCGCTGGTACTGCTGTATGTTCTCGATCTTGGCGCCACGCCAGCCGTAGATGGACTGGTCGTCATCACCCACCACGGTCAGCGGAACGCGGTTACTGGCCAGCACCTGCAACCAGGCGTATTGAATGGTGTTGGTGTCCTGGAACTCGTCCACCAGAATGTGCTGGAAACGCTGCTGGTAATGCTTCAGCAATTCCGGCCGATGCAACCAGAGTTCGTGGGAGCGCAGCAGCAGCTCGCCAAAATCCACCAGGCCGCCCTGCTGGCAGAGCTTTTCATACTGGCGGTAGATCTTCAGCATGATGCTGGTGAAGTGGTCGCCCGGGTTTTCCTGGATGTGATCCGCGCGCAGGCCTTCGTCTTTCTGGCTGTTGATGAACCACTGGGCCTGCTTGGGCGGCCACTGGCTTTCATCAATCTGGAACTCCCGCATCACTCGCTTGATCATGCGCAGCTGGTCGTCGCTGTCCAGCACCTGAAAATTCTCCGGCAGGCCGGCGTCTTTCCAGTGGGAACGCAACAGGCGGTGGGCAATGCCGTGAAAGGTGCCGAACCACAATCCCCGAGACGGAATATTCATCATCTCTTCGATGCGGTAGCGCATCTCCTTGGCGGCCTTGTTGGTAAAGGTCACCGCCAGGATACCGGTGGGCGGTACCCGGTCTACCGTCATCAGCCAGGCAATCCGGTGCACCAGTACACGGGTTTTACCACTGCCCGCGCCGGCCAGCACCAGCAGGTGATCGTTCTGGGCGGTAACGGCCTCGCGCTGGGCGTCGTTCAGGGGGTCGATAATGTGGGAGACATCCATGGAGATAGACTTCATCACTGTTTAAATTTACAGGGCATTGTATCAGGCCTGATCAACTACGTCCTTTGTCCTGAGATCCTACCTAAAAACGGGTATACCACCTGAAATTTCAATGAGTAACCTTCAAGAGAGTGGCGTTTCAGCCGATACACCCTTTAACACACTGACACATTAATTCTGTGTCAGGCGTTCAAAAAACAACCTAGAATGCCGGCCGACTAAAGTCTTAGGACTGACCGACAGGGACTGACAACATGCTCTCATCACTCAAAATTTCTCACAAACTGGCCCTGCTGGTTGTGGTTGCCGTTACCGCCTTTGTGGTCAGCCAGACGTTTTCCATTATCACCGAACGCAACAACTCCGAGCGCTTGACCGAGGTGCGCGACCAGCTCTATCCATCTCTTGAGTTATCCACCATTAATCAGGGGCGGTTACAGCTGATCGAAAATCAGGTCAATAGCGCGGTCACCACCGGCGACGACCAACAACTGGCCGCCACCCGTAATCTGAAAGATGAGATTGCAGCCAATCTCCGCAAGATCGCTGCGCTCAACCCAGGCTTAAGCCAACAGGCAAGCAGCCTGAGCAGAGACCTCGAGACCTATTACGGTAACGCAACGCGCATCGCCACGGCCATTATTGAGGGCACCGCCGATTTCAACCGGATCGGCCAGGAGGCATCCGCCAACGCCAATCGTCTGGAAAAGCTGCGGAATGACCTGAACGCCATGCGCAGCACCATGGAAGCACGCCTGATCCAGGCCATTGACAACACCACGGCCGCCTCCAGTGAGGCTGGCACCGTGTCACTGGTCATTCTGGTGGTGGCATTGATTGCCCTGGTCACCCTGAGCCTGATTATTGGCCGCTCGATCTCAAGCAGCCTGAACCAGATCATCAGCTCTCTGCGCAACATGGCCTCAGGCGAAGGAGACCTTACCTCCCGTATTCATTACGAGGGCAAGGACGAACTCCGGGCACTGGTGAACCAATTCAACAAGTTCGTTGAGAAACTTCACGGGTCTTTCGCAACGATCCAGCAGGATATTGGTGAACTTAACAGTGTTGCCTCGCACCTGGCCGGCACCAGCCGGACCAACCTGGGGCGCATCAGCCAGCAGGCCCAAGCCATCTCCTCAACCCGAAACTCCGTTGAAGAACTGGTCAAGAGCGTTGAAGAAGTGGCGGGCTTTGCCTCGTCCGCGTCTGACCAGACTCAAGACGCTGCAAAATTTGCCACTGCCGGTCAGCAAAAGGTCAACAGCAATATCAGCACCATCCGGGAATTGATGGCAGAAATCGAAAAGACTGCAGGCCTGGTAAACCAGTTTGACGAATTCTCCGTGAAGGTAGGCGGGCTGCTGGAAACGATTCAAACCGTCGCTGAACAAACCAACCTGCTGGCACTGAATGCTGCCATCGAAGCTGCCCGCGCCGGCGAACACGGCCGAGGTTTTGCCGTGGTGGCAGACGAAGTACGGGGACTGGCCGTGCGCACCCACAAAGCAACCGAAGAAATCCAGCAGGTGATTTCCGAGTTGTCGAAGTTGTCAGGTAACGCCGTTACCTCCATGAAGGGCAGCGTGGAAATGGCCCGTGAGGGCGTTGATGCCACCACTGAGTCCGGCGAGGTCCTGAGCAAGATCCTTGAAAACGTTCAGCAGATCAGCGAGCTGAACGAACAAATCGCTGCTGCCACCTATGAGCAGAGCACCACCTTCAGCGAAGTCACCGGCCACATGGGCGATATGCATCGCAACGCCGAGGCGGTGATGGAAAGCACCGATGAGCTGGACAACGTCAGCCGCAAGATCCAGGACGTCAGTAATGGATTGCAGAGCGTTGCCGGCCAGTTCCGCGTTTAATACCTAACCAAAGACTAGGATGTACCTGATGAAGAGACTGTTCTCCGTCGCGCCCTTGGCGTTGGCGATCACCGCCGCACCCGCCATGGCACAAGACACCGAGCAAACCCTGGAGCGCATGCAGCAACAGCTGAACGCCATGCAGCAGCAGTTGAACTCGGCCCGCAACACCGGCGTCCGGTTTAACGGCTTTTTCAGCACCGGCTACGCACGTGCGAGTAACGACGCGGGCTACGCTGGTATCACCGAAGAATCCGAAGTCAAAGACCTGAGCCTGTTCGCGCTTCAGGGTACTTTTGACGTTACCCAGAAAAGCCAGATTGTGATGCAGCTGGTTGGCCGTGGCGCCGATGATTGGGAGCCAGAAGTCGAATGGGCCTACCTGAGCCACCGCCCCACCAACAACCTGCAGCTGCGTGCCGGCAAAATGCGTATTCCGTTCTTCATGTACTCGGATTCTCTGGAAGTTGGCTACGCCCAGCCCTGGGCCCGTCCGCCCCAGAGCGTGTACGGCCCGATTGCTGTCACCAGCTATGTGGGGGCCGATGCCAGCTACAACTGGAACTTCGATAACTCCTCACTGAATGCCAACTTCTTCACAGGCTTTACCGACGAAGACGGTAACTCGGGGGATGTGCAACTGCGCAACATAGCCGGCCTGAACCTGAGCTGGACCGACTATGTGTGGACCATCCGGGGCGTTGCTGCAACGGCTGAAGCCGATATTGATGCGACACGACTGGGCGCGCTGGCGGCACAGAGCGGCATTACATTACCGGCTGGGATCACCCAACTCGCCGACGGCGATCGAGGGAACTTCTATGGTCTGGGCGCGAGCTATGACAACGGCAGCTGGCAGATCATCGGTGAAGTCACGCGGGTAGAAGTCGATGGCAAGTTCGCCGATACCGACTCCGCTTACTTGTCTGTTGGTCACCGTTTCGGCAGCTGGACGCCGTATGTTGCAACAGGCTGGACAGAGAGCAAGGACGATAACGAGCGCACGGGTGCCTTTATTCCTGGCGTGGTGCCGGAGTCGATCCTCAACTACCAGCGCAATGAATACAGCGTTGGTACTCGCTGGGACATCACCCCGGGCGTAGCCATCAAAGCAGACATCACCCACGTTCGTGGGCTCGATAAGGGCTTTGGCAATCTGAACACCGCCTACATGCTGGAAAGCAACGCCAGCAGCACCAACGTCTACACCCTGAAAATCGACTCAGCGTTTTAAGGAGGCCCCATGAAGAAGCTTAGCCTGTTGTTAGCGGCCTGCTTGATGGCCAGCCCCCTCGCCTTGGCAGATGTGGTGATTATTGGTCACCCGAGTGGCCCGGACAGCATCAGTTCCAATCAAGTTCGTGATCTGTACCTGAACCGCAGTCAGGCGCTACCGGATGGCCAAAGTGCCAACCCCTTCGAGCTGCCGGAAGGCGACGCGACCCGCGCCGAGTTCCACAGCAAGGTCACCGGCCGTAACGATGCCCAGCTGAAAGCCTTCTGGTCTCAGCAGGTGTTCACCGGCCGTGGCCAACCGCCGGAAGAAGCGGGCAATGCCTCCGCCATGAAAGCCCAGGTCGCTTCCACGCCCGGTGCCATTGGTTACATCGACTCCGCCGATGTGGATGACAGCGTCAAGGTGATCCTGACGCCCTGAGCTCCGGCTCTGAAATGCAAAAAGGCGAGCCGAGGCTCGCCTTTTTGCCGTTTTGAGGTTGATGATCAGAAACCTCTGGGCACCGTCTGCGCTTCCACAAACTCAAACAGGCCTTCCAGACCACCTTCACGGCCAATACCGGAGGCTTTCATACCACCAAAAGGCGCTTCCGGCGTGGGGCCGGTTCCAGTGTTCCAGCCAACGTGGCCAAAGCGCAGGCCAGCGGCGACCCGCTGGGCACGCTCGGCATCGGCGGTGAACACGTAGGACGCCAGGCCGAACTCGGTGTCATTACCGGCATCGATGACTTCTTCCTCAGTACGGAACAGCGCCATGGGCACCAATGGGCCGAAGGTTTCTTCCTGATAACAACACATGTCCCGATTGACGCCCATGACCACGGTGGGCGGGAAAAACAGACCCTTGCCCAACTCCGCCGGCTGCTTGCCGGCCACCAGCTTGCCGCCTTTCTCTAGGGCATCTTCAAGGTGGCGTTTGACCTTGTCGAAACCGGCTTGGTTAACCAGCGGGCCAATGTCGACCCCGTCTTTCATGCCATCGCCAACGGTCATCTTGTTAACCCGCTCAGCCAGCTTCTGGCCAAAAGCTTCCGCGACCTTTTCATGCACGAAAATCCGGTTGGCGCACACGCAGGTCTGGCCGCCACCACGGAATTTGTTGGCGATCAGGTTGTCAGCAGCGGCGTCCAGGTCGGCATCGTCAAAGACGATAAACGGCGCATTACCGCCCAGCTCCAGCGCCAGTTTTTTCACCTGCTCCGCCGTATCGAGAATCAACCGGCGCCCCACTTCGGTGGAACCGGTAAAGCTGAGCATCGGCACATCTTTGTGCTCGCACAACACCTTGCCGATCATGCTGGCCTTGCCCATGACCAGATTGACCATGCCATCCGGCAACCCGAGCTTGTCCATCACGCTGAAGAAGGCCACCATCGTCAGCGGTGTTTCACTGGCCGGCTTGATCACAGACGGGCAGCCAGCCGCCAGGGCAGCCGAGAGCTTTTTGGCAATCATGCCAATGGGAAAATTCCAGGGTACGATCAGGCCGGTCACGCCAACGGGCCGGTAATGCACGGTCCAGGTGCAATCCTTGGGCTTCTCCGGGATGGTATGGGCATCCAGGGCATTGACGTGTTTGGCACAGTAATCGAAGAAACCCGCAGCGTAGTCCACCTCGCCCTGGGCTTCCTTCAACGGCTTACCGTGCTCCATGCACAGGATTCGGCCAATTTCCTCGCGATGTTCTTTCAAACCATCGCGAATGTCTTCCAGCCACTTGCGCCGGGTCTCGATGGGCCAGGGGTTGGTGAGCCGGAGCGCAGACTTGCCTGCCTCGACGGCATCCAGCACATCCTGCTCTGACATGGACGGCACTTTGGCAACCACTTCACCGGTGGCTGGATTGAACACATCAAAGGTGTTGCCGCCGGCACTGTCGGTCCAGCGCCCACCGATGTAGCCTGTCAGGTTTTTCAGCAGTGGTGACTCGATCATTTCGGCTCCTCTTCAATAACCTGGGTGCGCCCGGGTGCGACGGGGCGCGGGTGTATTGGAACGTCTTTCATAGTGGATGCTGATCGCCGGCCTGTAAAGGCAGCGTGTAAAAAACGCGGCCGGCGTTTCGTTGACCCCTCAGTGTCACTGCCTATACTCGGAAGAGTATTTCCAGACTCCCGAGGAGGCGGTTCAATGAAGGCATTTTTTCATCCGGCGCAGGATCTGCATATTCCCAAAACGTATTTCACCCGTGGCCAGATGCGTCAGCCTCAGGAGGTTCCCGACCGCACCAGCCAGATGCTGGAAGGCTTGAAGGCGATGGGGATTCCGGTTCTTCAGCCGGCCGATCAGGGCGCGGCGCCGATATCAAAGGTGCACGACCTGGGCTACCTTCGTTTCCTGGAGTCTGCCCATCGTCGATGGATGGAAAACGAGGACTGGGGCGATGAGGTGATGTCCAATATCTTCGTGCGCTCGCCCAATGCCATGCGCGGCATACTGGCTGAGGCGGCATGTTATCTGGCAGATGGCAGTTGCCCGATTGGCGAAAACACCTGGAAAGCGGCCTATTGGTCGGCCCAGACCGCCCTGGGCGCGGCGGATGCCCTGATTGCAGGTGAACGCACCTCCTATGCGGTGTGTCGCCCACCAGGCCACCATGCCCGCAAAGACGCGGCCGGGGGCTTCTGTTATCTGAACAATGCGGCCATTGCCGCCGAGCATATGAAAAGCCGGTTTCCGCGCACTGTCATCCTGGATACCGATATGCACCATGGCCAGGGCATACAGGAGATTTTCTACGACCGCAGCGACGTGCTGTACATCTCCATTCACGGCGACCCCACCAACTTCTATCCGGTGGTCAGTGGTTTTGAGGATGAACGGGGCGAGGGCGAAGGTTACGGCTACAACATCAATATGCCGATGCCCCATGGCGCCAGCGAGGACGATTTCTTTGCCAAGGTTGAGGAGGCCCTGGCCGCAATCCGGCTGTACCAGCCGGATGCACTGATCCTGACCCTGGGCTTTGATATCTACAAAAACGACCCGCAGGCCAAGGTCTCGGTAACATCCGAGGGCTTCTGCAGATTAAGCACCCACATCCGCCAGCTGGGCCTGCCGACGCTGGTGGTGCAGGAAGGCGGGTATGACCTGGACACCCTCAGCGAGAATGTCCAGCAGTTTTTCAAGGGGTTGGCGGGCTGACTCAGGCCGCAGGCGTGTAAACCTTCACATTGCCATGCCCTTCCGCCTTCAGGTGACCGGCGTGCATCCGGCTCATGGTGCCCCGGTCGCAGTACAGCAGGTACTGGCGGTTGGCCGGCAGATCAGACATCTGCTGGTTGAGTTCGTAGAACGGAATTTTCAGGATTTCATTGTTGGTCAGTGTCAGCGGTGAACGTTCTTCCTCCGACGGGTGCCGCACATCGATGATCACGTCTTCCACCGCAGGGGTCTGCACCAGCTCCACTTCTTCCGGTGTGGTGATGGTATCCAGCAACTGGCTCACCATGGTGCCCTGCTGATTGGCAATGGCCTGCGCCAGCACCTCCGGGTTCATGTTGGCTTCTTCTTCCTCAACCCGGTGCAGCTTGGCGCGGGTCACCGGCTTGCTGGAAATAACCCCGCAGTACTCCGGCATGGTCCGGGCGAAGGGCTCGGTGCCAATTTCTTTGGCAATGCGGATGATTTCCTGCTTGTCCATGGCAATCAGCGGGCGCAACACCACTTCGTCACTGGCCCGGTCAACCACGTTCAGGTTGGTCAGGGTCTGGCTGGACACCTGGGCGACGGCATCGCCCATCACCAGGCCGGTAGCCGTATAATCCCGGGCAATTTCCGCCGCGGCTTTGAGCATCTGGCGCTTAAGTACCACACCCCAATGCCGGTGATTCACTGACTGCATGATCTCGGCCACCACACCTTCAAAGGGTACCGAAATAAACTTCACGCCATGGGAGGCCCCATACCGCTGCCAAAGGTAATGCACCACCTGGCGCACACCCACCTCATGGGCGGTGCCGCCCAGATTGAAGAACAGGAAGTGGCTGCGGATACCTCGGCGCATCATCAGGTAGGCAGCAACAGAGGAGTCATAACCGCCAGACACCAGGGTCATCACCGTTTCCACGGTACCCAGAGGATAGCCCCCAAGGCCCTCATGGCGGCGATGGGCGATATGGAACTGTTCCTCATTGAGCTCAATCCGCACTTCCAGGTCCGGATTCTTCAGGTCAACTCCCCGGGCGTTCGAAGCCTGGAGCAATGCGGCACCCACTGAGCGTTCAAGATCAATGGACCGGAACGAATGACTGCCATGGCGCCGGGCCCGCACGGCGAAGGTTTTGCCCGCAAGGCGGTCTGCGTAGGCCTGCACCGCCTTTTCGCCGACGTCGTCCATGTCGACAAAGGGAAAGACGCCGATTTCCTGGATGGTCGAAATACCCGGTATACGGGTCAGCTCATCGATCACCGGGCCCTCCAGGCTGCGGTCATCGGGAACCTCCACATCCACCCGGTCCCAACTGCCGTCCACCCGAATCTCAGGGTCCAGCCGGGACAGCAACTTACGAATATTCTGCCGCAACTGGCGCATTTGCTGCTGGCGAACGGGTTTACTCTTGATGGCCACTTCCGGGGCGGGACGAATAAGCAGTTTCATAAAAAAGTCTTTGATCGGAATAACGTCGGGTAGCGTAATAAGCAGAAAGGCCTTAGTGTACCCTTTTGCCAGAGTGGCTCAAAATCCGTCATTGCCGAAACCATCAGGAGCTCCATCAACGATGACCGAATCCACCATGAATGCCCTGGTTTCCCCGGAGGGCAGCCTCGAAATCCTCTCCAACCACGAGGTCAACCGGCTCAAGGACAAGAGCGAGGGTGGTTTGTACCGTCTGTTCCGCCAGTGCGCCCTGGCCGTGCTCAACACCGGCGTTGAAACCGACGACTGTAAGGAATTGATGGAGGCCCATGCCGATTTCGATGTTCGCCTGGTGCCCCAGCCCCGCGGCCTGAAGCTGGAATTGATCAACGCGCCCGGCCACGCTTTCGTGGATGGCGAAATGCTGCGGGCAATCCGTGAGCACCTGTTTTCAGTGTTGCGGGACATCGTATATAGCCATTCCATTCCCAACACCGTCGCGGGTTTCCGCCGGGACAACCCGGAAGACATCACCAACCTGGTGTTCCATATCCTGCGCAACGCCCGGGTGCTGGAGGCCGGTCGCCAGCCAGATCTGGTAGTGTGCTGGGGTGGCCACTCCATCAGCCACGATGAGTACCAGTACAGCAAAGACGTAGGCCATCAACTCGGCCTGCGCGGGCTCAGCATCTGCACCGGCTGCGGGCCGGGAGCCATGAAGGGGCCGATGAAGGGGGCCACCATCGGCCACGCCAAGCAACGGGTGAAGAACGGCCGCTACATCGGCATTACCGAACCAGGCATTATCGGTGCCGAAGCCCCAAACCCGATTGTGAATGAGCTGGTGATCATGCCAGACATTGAAAAACGCCTGGAGGCCTTTGTCCGCTGCGGCCACGGCGTGATCGTGTTCCCGGGTGGCGTAGGTACTGCGGAAGAAATTCTGTACCTGCTGGGCATCCTGCTACACCCGGACAACGCCGACCTGCCCTTCCCGGTCGTCTTCACCGGGCGCAAGGAGAATGCCGAATACTTCGAAATGATCGACAAGTTCATCCGCAATGCCCTGGGCGACGAGGCGGCCAATAAATACGAGATCATCATTGATGACCCTGGCCGAGTGGCACAAACCATGAAGCAGGGCATGAAAGACGTGGAAACCTTCCGGCGCGCCATGCAGGATGCCTATTATTTCAACTGGATGCTGAAGATCGACCCGGTGTTCCAGTTACCGTTTGAACCGAATCACGACAACATGCGGGCACTCGAGCTGCACCGAGACCAGCCGGTGCATCTGCTGGCAGCGAATCTGCGCAAGGCCTTCAGCGGCATTGTGGCGGGGAACGTCAAAGAGAGTGGTATCCGGCAGATCCAGGAGAAGGGTCCGTTTGAGATCGCCGGTGATCCGACGCTAATCCGGCCCCTGGAGGCCATGCTGGAGCAGTTTGTGGAGCAGAACCGGATGAAACTGCCCGGCACGTCGGCCTATCGGCCCTGCTACCGGATTGTCAGTGGTGCGGCCTGAGCCGCACCACTTTCAGAGCAGAAAGTCTTACTTGCCGCCGTCAGCCGGCAGGCTGGCGTAGTAGGCTGCCAGGTTGGCGATGTCTTCATCGCTCAGGCCAGTAGCCTGACCCTGCATCACCGGAGCCTGACCACCCTGGCGCTGGCCGTTCTTGTAAGCCTTCATGGAAGCAACCAAATACTGTTCTTTCTGACCGGCCAGGTTCGGGTACATCGGGATCTGGGAGATACCGTTTTGCCCGTGGCAGGCGGCGCAGACTGCAGCTTTGGCTTTGCCAGCAGCGGCATCGCCCGCAACAGCCGCAAACGGAGCGGCTGCGCCCAGCGCAAACAGACCAGCAACTGCGAAGTGCTTCAGATTCATTGTGTTCACCCTCTCATCGTTTTAACGTTCACTCACCGGCGATGATGCCGGACAGTAATTCAGGTTTCACTTATAGCACAGGCGGCCCCTGCCTCAAATGTGATAGATCAAGGACATTCGTGCGACCATGGTCCTCTTTTACTCTCGGACCGGGTAAAGGACAGTACGAACAAACCGCTAACTGCGACCTGTAACGGAACAATGTGATTGCCGGAGAGACACTTCATGCCTGTAGAGGTTCAGGAACTCCCTTGCCGGGAAGGCCATATTGGCCTGCTGACACTGAATTCACCCGATACCCTGAATGCATTGACCGAAGAGATGATCATTCAGGCTCAGGAGGCCCTGGATGCCTGGGCCGAGGACGATCGGATCTGCCTGGTGGTACTACGGGGGGCTGGTGACCGCGCATTCTGCGCCGGCGGTAACATCCGTACTCTCTACGATGCCCTGAAAGGCCAAGGCGACGCCGAGGCCCCGGCCCGCTTCTTTACTCGTGAATACCGCCTGGACTTCAGCGTTCACCGTTTTCCAAAACCGGTCATCGGCCTGGCACACGGCATTGTCATGGGGGGTGGGCTGGGCCTGTTATCGGCCTGCCGCTACCGCCTGGTAACCCCGGATGTCACCCTGGCCATGCCCGAGATCAGCATCGGTCTGTTTCCGGATGTCGGTGCCAGCTGGTTCCTTAACCGCCTGCCAGGGCGCCTGGGCCTGTTCATGGGCCTGACCGGAGCGCGGCTCAACGTCAGCGACGCACTTCGGGTGGGCCTGGCCGACCTGGTTATCGAGCCTGAGCAGGCTAGCGCCCTGCTCTCTCGGCTACAGGACGAACGCTGGACAGGTGAAGCGGCGGCAGACGACAACCGTCTGTTCCGCCTGCTCAGTCAGATTGAAGCGCTGGACTATCGCAGTCTGGCGGCCGGCCACCTGGAGCAGCACGAACAGACCATTGCGCGCCTGAGTGCTGGCGATGAGCTGCCAGCCGTGGTGGACCAACTGCTGTCTGCCCGCAATGAAGACCCCTGGTGGCAAGCCTGTCAGCAAACCCTCCGGCAGGGTTCACCGGTCACTGCCTGGCTGGTTTGGCACCAACTGCAAAAAGGTCAGCAGATGTCGCTGAAGGACATCTTCCGAATGGAGCTGGCAATGGCACAGGAGTGCACGCGCCGCCCCGATCTGGTGGAAGGCATTCGCGCGCTGCTGGTCGATAAAGACCGGTCGCCGGTGTGGTCCTACCCGTCGGTAGCGGATGTGCCTGAGGACGTTATCGAGCGGCACTTTCAGCCGGTGTGGGATGATACCGACGACCCGATGGGCCTCGACTAACCCGGCCCGGCTACCGCGCAGCGCCCGCCTGGACCAGCAACATTTCCAGGTCCTGGTTGTTACTGGCCCGGGCCAGGTCCAGGGCGGTGCGACCATCGGCGCTCCGGAAGTGGACATCGGCCCCAGCCGCCAGCAGCATTTCGGCGGTCAGCAAGTCGCCGCTTTCCACCACTTTCATCAACAGGGATTGCCCGTCCTGGCTGACATTCACATTGGCTCCGGCCGCCAGCAAGGCCCTGACCACCGCCAGGTGGCCGTTTTCCGCCGCGTGAATAACGGCAGTATAACCACGGGCATCCCGGGCATTCACATCTGCACCCGCCGCCAGAAGCAAGCGCACAATCCGGCGATTACCGTTAGTTGAGGCCACCATCAGCGGGCTTTCCCCGGCATCAGCCTGAACATTCGGACTGACTCCCTGCGACAGCAGGTTGAGCACTGCCCGGTCTTCATCGGCCTTGACCGCTGCCATTAGCTGGCCCGGATCTCCGGGATTGTCGGCTGCACCTTTTCCGGCGCCCGTTGACGCGCAGCCAGACAGCAACGCTAATGTGACGGTGACGAATAGAAGAACAACCTTGCCTGCTTCCCTGGCCATAATGAGCAATCTCTTGTGTGATTTTTGCAGCTATTCTGAGCAGCCGATGGCAAGAATTAAATCGAACCGTTCACAACTCGGGCCCGTTTTGCAGAAGTTGACAGGCCAACCCCCGGAGCCGCTGCTCACCATCCCGCTGACCGCTGCACAGTAACGCAGCCTGCAGTGCTGCCCACGACCAACCCTGAAGCACCGCCCGGCACCACAACGGAAAGTCCGGTTGCTGGCAAAGCCAGGCCATCACTCCCGGGGCGGCGCTTACCGCTTGCAGCATCGGCAAGCTCAGCTCGAACCCGCGATAACCATGGGCAAAACTGTTCAGGTCACGCCGGTCGTTGTTATCCGGGCCGGTGTCTGGCGGCAAGTCTGCGCCCAGGGTGCCCATCAGTACCGGCTCAAGCTGCGACCAGTGGCGAGGAACCAACACTTGCCAGTGGCGGGCAAACCGGGTTCTCAGTTGCGTTTCCAGACTGGCTCCGGCATCGGACAGGCCGCGCATCATCTGCACCGGAAACTCGCCGGTGCTCGCTTCCTGGCGCAAACCCAGACGAACCACCCGAAAATCACAAGCCTGCCAGAATCTGACCAACGGGTCGTTGCCACCAAAGCTGGTACCGATCGCGTCCAGGCCCTGCCCGCGGCAAGCCGCGGCGGCAGCATCCACCAGTTGGCGACCTATCCCCAGATGGCGGGCCTGTTCCACAACTGCAATGCGGACCACTCTCAGGGTTTTCAGGCTGGCCGCTTCCGGAAAGCCACCATGGCTGGCCAGGGATTGTGCCAGCAGGTGGCCCCGCAACCGGCGACGGCCCTGCGCTACCTGCTCGGCCAACCCTGCTTCAATGCCACCTTCCACAGTACCCCAAAGCACACCCACCGTTTGTCCCAGATACACTGCGCGCCAGGATTGCGCGCCGGGGTCATCCAGCCATTGCCGCAAGTCTGCCGGCGTTGTCCGGTAGTGAGCATCGACCAGCAGACCGAAAGCCTGTGACAGCTCCTGCTCGCTGGCGTCAGCCGGTACCCAGGGCTGAATATCAACGTCAGCGACCTCCGGCACGGGTTCTACCGCACCCTCGGCGGCCAGCAGAAACAGCCTGAACACCAGCTGTTCCAAAGGATCATCACCAGCCCAGCGTACCGGCTGGTGTAACGGGATTCCGCGCCAGTGGGGCGTTTCCCGGTCGAGAATCTCGCGAAACCGGATAGCAAAACCACGCCCGGTGCCTTCATAGCCATGAACCGTGGTGGCAAAAGCCACCCTCGGCCAGCCCAACAGTATGTCGCGTAACCAGTGCGCCGGCAGACCGGCCGCTTCGTCCACCAGAACCACTTCGGCGGCCGGGCGGGCGGCAAGCAGCTCTGGCACTGGCATGTAGCTCAGGCGGTGGCCTGTACGGCTCACAAGTTCCGATTCCGATTGCTCAGCCAGTTCTTCGCCAAGTTCGAGCACTGCGTGCCTGAACAGGGTATCCACGTTATCCCGGGAAGGTGCCGTCACCAGCACCTGCTCGCGACCGGCCAGGAGCAGACGGGCCGCAGCGATGCCCATGGCGGCAGACTTGCCACGGCCCCGGTCGGCGGTGATCACCAGGGGGCGTCGGCGGCGGCCCTGGCCGAACCGCACCAGGTGTTGCAGCAGTTGTTGCTGTTCATCGGTGGTTTGCGGGGTGAAACCGGCAGTATGTGCCGGCAATTCCGGCCAGTTAGCCAAGCCTGAGTCGTCTGCCTGTACCCGGATGATGGAGGCATCGCCACCGATCACCATCGCCAGCCTGGCGGCAAATGGATGCTCTTCGGCTTGATCAAGGCCGGTGCGGACATAATCCGGATCGCCATGGTGACGCCACCGATCCAGGGGCGGCACCAGCCAGAACAGTAACCCTCCGGCCTGCAGCGTGCCTGCCAGTGCCGCAAAGGCATCTGGCGGATTGCCTTGCCAGCCGTCCCAAACCAGGAGGCTGGTTTCCCGGCCCAGCCATTGCTGGTAATGGTTGGCCTGAAGGTGTGGCAGGCCCACGGCTTCGGCGTGTTCGGCCCGGCCAACCCACAGGCTGTGGCTGGTATTCATCCGGGACAGTTGCCGGTGCATCCAGGTGCAGGTGTTTTCCTGCGAGCCCTCTACCAGAATCAGGCGGCGGTGGCCGATGGTTCTGAGCCTGGCTTGCAGGCTTTGCCAGTCTGCGGTCGGATGCTCCCGGCTTGTGTCAGTCATTCAGCTGAGATCCGCGGCATGGGCTTTTAGGTCAGCAAGTTCGCAAGCTTCAAGGGCTCTTTGGTGGGTGGCGCGCAGTTTGACCCGCGGGGCACTGTTGGCTTCGAAGGCTTGTTGCCAGCGGCCGGCGCAGAGGCACCAGCTGTCGCCCGGTTTGAGGCCGGGGAAGCCGAATTCGGGTCTGGGGGTGGAGAGGTCGTTGCCCTGGACTTTGGAGTAGTCGAGGAAGTCGGCGGTGACGATGGCGCAGACGGTGTGGTTGCCCAGGTCATCGGGGCCGGTGTTGCAGCAGCCTTCGCGGTAGAAGCCGGTTTTCGGGTTGTTACCGCAGGTTTCCAGTTTTTCGCCCAGTACGTTTAGCGATTGCTCAGTTTTCATCTTTCCCCATCTCTTCAGGTTTCGGAGTTGGCAAGGTGTTGGGTAAGCCTTTCAAAACACGCTCCTTCGGCCCATCCCTGGGGCGCTTGGGCTCCGCCATCCATGGCTCCGCACAGTTTCGAAAGGCTTACCCAACCCCTTGCATTCAACAGGTGAGTAATATTCCCCATAATCCAATCTTTTAGATTATGCGGGAGCGCTATTCCCGCTACCAGTTGGCCAGTACAATAGCTCGCATGCCTACCAAACCCCAAATCCCGGATACCTCTCACCTGCCCGAGTTTCTCACCGATGAGCAGCGGGCGATTATTACGGCCGGCTATGAGCATGCGGTGATCACTGCCGTGGCGGGCAGTGGCAAGACGTCGACGCTGGCCTGGCGGATTCGGTTTTTGCTGGAGCAGGGCCATGATCCGGACCGGATGCTGGTGTTGATGTTCAATCGCAGTGCCCGAGTGGATTTTGAGCGGAAGCTGCAGGAGGTGTGTGATCGGTCCGGGCTGGCATTGCCGGAGGTTCGGACGTATCACGCCATGGGGCTGCGGTTGTACAAGCGGTTTGTTCGGGAGGGGTATCTGCCCGGGTTTTCGGAGAAGATTCTGACCGAGCAGGAGATTGCGTTTCAGGCCTGGTTGTTGACCCGGCGGCTGGCGCCGGAGGATCTGGCGGATGAGATTCGGCGCAACAAGAAGGAGTTTGTGGAGACGGCCACCGGGTTTATTGATCGGGTGAAGACCGGGTTGTCGCCGGCGGAGGTGGTGTTTGAGGAGTTGGGATATTCGGATAAGCACCGGTATCTGATCGATTTGTTCCACAGTTTCGAGCAGTGGCGCAAGGGCCAGGGGCGGATCAGTTATGCGGATATGTTGTATGAGCCGGTGATGGCGATTCATCAGAACCCGCCGTTGCAGCGCTTGGTCGGCAACAAGATGGATCTGATTTTGGTGGATGAGTACCAGGATACCAATGAGATTCAGCATCTATTGTTGCGCTACGTGGCCGGTGACCGGGCGCGGGTGACGGTGGTGGGGGATCCGGACCAGACCATTTATGAGTTTCGCGGGGCGAAGCCGGAGTTTATTTTGCGCCGGTTCAGTGATGAGTTTGAGAGCCCGCTGGAGCAGACGCTAAGATACACCTTCCGGTACGGGCATCAGGTGGCGCTGCTGGCCAATCATCTGATCTGTCACAACACCGGGCGCAAGGATGTGATGTGTCATTCGCATCCGTCCACGCCGGCGACCACCGTGGACCTGCATCGGGCGGAGAATGACGGTGATCAGGTGCTGCGTATTCTGCAGCAGCAAGCGCCGGAGCAGAACAGCCAGACGGCGATTCTGTTCCGGGTGTGGAGCCAAAGTGTGCCGATTGAGCTGAAGTTGCTGGCCCAACAGGTGCCTTATCGGATTGACGCCGGCAAGGGTGCGCTTTTCAGTCGCGAGGTGCAGGCCATCACCGCCCTGCTGATGGTGGTGACCGGCCGGCTGAAGTTGCTGCCGGATGCCGACCGGCTGGATCTGGCGCGGCTGCTGCTCCGGTTTCCCCATGTGGGCCTGAAAGAGCCTGAACTGGAGAACCTGGCACAGTTCCTGGCGGCGTTTGACGGGGCCTGGCATGAGCGGCTGCTTGCAATGGATTTTGACGCGCTTGCCCCGATGGCGGGCCGCAAACTTCGCAAGCTGGGGGAGGTGCTGGCGCAGCTTGAGCGATACAAGGGGCCGGTGGCCGGGCTGATCAGTGTGTATGCGGAGCACATGGAGCTCTACGAGGGCATTCGCAGCCTGGCGCTGACCCACGACAGTGCCGAGGAGCGCATTGATACGGTACAGGGCTTCCGGGATTACCTGAAGGGCCTGGATTTGACTGCTGAGGGCGCGCTGGATCATCTCAAGGCATTGAAGCAGCAAGCTGGAGAGAAGCAAGATCACGGGGTGCTGCTGTCCACCATCCATCGCACCAAGGGGCTTGAGTGGCCAGTGGTGATTATTCCTGGCCTGCAGGAGAAATACCTGCCCTACAGCCCAAGGCCCCAGGACGATGCCAGGGCACTGTTGGAAAGCGAACGGCGCCTGCTCTACGTGGCCATGACACGAACCCGACAGGCCCTGCATCTGATCACCCGGCCAGCCAGTCAACAACCCCACCTTGAGGGCGACCAGGGTCCCAGCCGGTTTGTGGCCGAGTTGTGCTTTGAGCTGTCCAGGGAACTGGGTGCCGCACTGGAGGGGAACTATCCGACAGGAACAGGGTCACTGAGCCTGAGCGTCCCGCTGACACCGGTCAGCCTGCGTTATGCAGGCCGGGAGGGAATTGTCATTGAAGGCCAGACTGCGCCTCAGGCTGATACCACGGAACCAGTTTGGCACCATACGCGTGTTGTCCACGCCATCTTTGGCGCTGGCGACGTGACGTCAGAGGATGAAAGTTCGTTTGAAGTGCGTTTTGCCAATGGCGATACCCTGAACTTCAGCAAGAAGAGCGCTCATCTGTATTTCACGGCGACATCGGATTAAAACGACGCTGTCAGTGAACTGCGTACAATTCCCGACGTACCAACTACTGTCATTTTTTTGTTTTTTTTGGCTTACTGGCCTAAATTCCGAGTAATACAGGTGTTTTTCGGAGTTTTCATTCCTGAGAGAACTGCAGGAAATAACAACTAAACAGGAGGTTCTGCATGAAGATCATGCGCCCGGTCGCTCTGGCCGCCCTTACAGCATCCCTTGCCACTCCCGCTCTGGCCGACCGCCAGGAAACCATTTACCTGAACCCGTTCGCCGGCTTCCAACTGTTTGATGACAAACGGGATCTGAGCGAAACCGGCACCTTTGGTGTTGGTGTTGAGTACCGCTTCCTGCCGCGCTGGTCTGTTGAAGCTGTGTATTCCCGGGCTAACGCCGATCGCAAATACGTGCCGGGAGAATCTGACTTTCAGGAACTGAGAATTGACGGCACCTACTATTTCGCGGGGCCGGATGCGGCCTGGAACCCGTATGTATCACTGGGTGCCGGCCATGCAGAATTTGGTGTGGGTGATACCATTTCTTACACCACTGCAGGCACCGATCACGAAGAAACCCGGGTCAATGTTGGCGTGGGCTTCCGCTACAACGTCAGCAACGGCATTTCCATCCGTGGTGATCTCCGCGAGTTCCACGGTATTGACGAAAGCACCTTTGACACCATGGCCTCACTTGGCCTGAGCTGGGCCTTCACCCGCACTGTTGCTTCCTCGAAGCCCGCTCCTGCCCCTGAACCCGCGCCAGCACCGGCTCCTGCAGATTCAGACGGTGATGGTGTGCCCGATAACCGCGATCAGTGCCCGAACACGCCAGCCGGTGTTCAGGTAGACAGCCGGGGCTGCCCGGTGGACAGCGACGGTGACGGCGTGCCGGATTACCGCGACGAATGCCCGAATACCGCTGCCGGTGCCACCGTTGACGAGCGCGGCTGCGAAGGTGTGACTGAAACCGTGGAAACCATTGAGCTGCGGGTTCAGTTCCCCACGAACAGCTCCGTGATTGATGCCACGTTCGATAACGAAATCCGTCGCGTGGCGGACTTCATGGCCGAGTACCCGGAAACCACCGTGGAAATCGCGGGTCACTCCGACAGCATTGGTGACGCCGAGTACAACCGCTTCCTGTCCCAGCGTCGTGCCGAGGCCGTTGCTAACCGGCTGACCACGGTTCTGGGCGTTGACCCGGATCGCGTAAGCGCCATGGGTTATGGCGAAGCCGAGCCGATTGCCAGCAACGACACGGCCGCTGGCCGTGCCCAGAACCGCCGTGTTGAAGCACGCATTCAGGTTAGTCGCTAAGACCAACACATAAGGTAATGAGCAAACAAGGCGCCCTCTGGCGCCTTGTTTGTTTCCGGGCCAACGCTCTTCAGAAAAACATCAGTCCGATACCCTGACCGCATCCAGCAACAGGTTGCGCGGAGTCAGTGAGCGCTCACAGAAGGCCCCCAGCCGCACCCGATAGCCCTGCTCCTCAAGAAACACCGCATAATCGAACACCAGCCAGAGCTCCAGCGGCCGCCGGAACAGGTGCCGCAGCAGTTCGTGCCGGCGTACCTGATGGAACCGGCGCTCCCCTTCCGCCAGCCAGCGCTGCCAGTCCAGATTTTCCGGCAGCTCCAGGCGCTTTTTATCGGCCGCCCAGGCACAGAAGGTTCTGAAATCACCCGCATTCAAACGCCCGGGATGGGATGGTACTGGAAGGTAGCTATCAACGCTGCGAAGGTGCCGCTGAAGAGCATCAAAGCCCAGGCGCCAGATACTGATTTGCCAGGTTTGCTCGCGCACCCTGGCCGGCGCCGTAACAGTCTCCTGAACGGCCAGTCGCAGGCCATTTCGGTCGAGGGTGACCGCACCGGTGTATTGCGATGCCTGATCAGACATCAACCGGTAGTTTTCATGATCCGTCAGATGATAACAGCAGGGTGAAAAGCTCAGGCGCGACGCCTGTTCCGCGCTGCCTCGGCGAATCAATTGCCGGTGCAGGTCGCCGCAGGCATGCAAGGCAACACCATGAACCTTGCCGGGCCAGGCCAGGGTTTCAGCCATGACATCCTGATGGCGCAGGATGACAGGATCCTGGTAATGCTGCGCGAGGCGATTGCCATCCGCCACCAGTTCCGGATTCCATTCAAACCCCAGCACCGAAGGCGCTCCTTGCCCAACCAGAGTGCGGGCCAGATGGCCCTTGCCGCAGCACCAGTCCAGTACCGGCCCAGTCAATGGCCGCACCGATGCTGAAAAGGCGCCCGCTTGCTCGCGCTTGCGCCCCGGCATATCCACCGCAGCCACTTCGGCCAGCGCCGCCGCCCGGCTTTCTTCCGTTGTGCTCAGCGCGGGCACTGCAATCAAGTCAGGGTAACCGGCGAGGTCCGGGACGAAACGGGCGACGTTCTGCGAGAGCTCCGCCAGATTCTCTTCCAGATACTCACAGGCATGGTCATCCAGCGCTTCGAGCCAGCCCGCCAGTTCCGGATAATCCCGGGTCCACGCCGGCGCGGGCTCCATGAAAGGAATCGGACGCCAGAGGGGTTGATGCCGGGCAAGCCAGTCGTTCACGGCCTGCCAGCGGTTGTAAAAAGTCACGGGCGACTGGTGTACACTCGCCGCCGGAGGTAATGTCATGAAACTGGCCTTTGTACTGGTTGAACCAAAAGTTCCGGAGAACGTCGGCGCGGCTGCCCGGGCCCTGTGCACCATGGGCTTTTCCGAGCTGTGGCTGGTCAATTCCGACCTGCACACCCGGCCGGAAGCCCACTGGCTGGCGCATGGCAGTGATCACATTCTCGACAATGCGCGCATTTTCCCTGATCTGGCCGCGGTAAGAAACTCCGCGGATCTGCTGATGGGCACCTCGGCCAAGCCCCGGCATAACCGGCAGGACTGGCACGAGCCAGCCGCACTTCGCGCGGTGCTATCCAATAAGGGGGAGTCGGCTGCCACCGCTGCCCTGGTATTCGGGCGG
This sequence comes from Marinobacter sp. GH_1, assembly GCF_048595985.1. Lineage (NCBI taxonomy): Bacteria > Pseudomonadati > Pseudomonadota > Gammaproteobacteria > Pseudomonadales > Marinobacteraceae > Marinobacter > Marinobacter sp. GH_1. The sequence continues at coordinate 4,001,019 of NZ_CP184460.1, forward strand.
GAAGACCGGGGCCTGGCCAACGAGGAGCTGGCCCTGTGCGATCTGCTGACCGGATTCCCCATGGCGGTGACCTATCCATCCCTGAACCTGGCCCAGGCGGTCATGCTCTACGCCTGGGAGCTGTCCGGGCTGCAAAAGGCCGGTCCACAGCAAGAGGCAGCAGCCAGCGCGCCGGGACTGGCGGCACTGCGCTCGCGGCTGGAGGGCCTGTTGCCAGAACTGGACGCTCCGGCGGACGAAAAGCTGTCCCAGTGGGTGTTCGAAAAACTGCCGCTGCTGTCTGACCGGGATATCGGCTTCGTTCACACCCTGTGCGGCAATATCGAGCGCAAACTCTGACGCTATTCCGAAAAGCGTCCGGGCCGGAAGGGGTCCAGTACCACTGCCGGCTCTTCACCATCGATTACCTGCGCAATCACGTCTGCACTGCCGGCAGACAGGGTCCAGCCGAACGTGCCGTGGCCGGTATTCAGGAACAGGTTGTCCCTGGGGCCTTTGCCGATGATGGCTGGGCCATCCGGCGTCATCGGGCGGAACCCGGTCCACGTCTCTGCCGCCGCCAGGTCCGCACACCCCGGAAAACGGGTTTCAACGGACCGTTTGATGGTATCAATCCGCGCTTGCGGAATGTCCCGGTTGAAGTCCGCCAGCTCGACAAATCCGGTTGCACGCAACCGGTCACCCAGGCGGGTAGACACCACCTTGAAGTTGTCATCGTGAATCGTACTGACCGGCCCCTTGGCCGCATCACGCAGGGGTACGGTGATGCTGTAACCCTTGATCGGATAGATTGGCAAACGCAGCCCCAGTGGTTGTAGCAGTTGCGGTGACCAGCAACCAGCGCAGACTACAAAGGCGTCTGCCTCCAGAGTTTCCAGCCGGCCGTCCGCGTTGGTCAGTTGCACCGCGTTTACCCGAGTTTCGTCGGCAACCAGCCGCTCCACTTTCACGTCGTATCGAAAGTTTGCGCCCAGTTGCTCACACACCCTTGCCAGTGAGCGGGAAAACAGATGGCAGTCGCCCGTGCCATCCGTGTCGTAGCTGATGGCACCGTACAGGGGGCCATCACCGGTCATGCCCGGTTCCGTTTCCCTGACCTGTACAGGCGTCAATAGCCGGGAGGCAATACCCATGTCATTCAGCAGTTCGTGAATAGCCCGGTAGTCATCCATGGCCTCCGGCTTGCTGGCCAGGTGCAGCAGCCCCCGATGCTGGCCGTCGAAGGCCAGATCGTGTTCCTGCTCAAGGGCCAGGAAGCGCTCCCGACTGTGCATGCCCAGGCGCAACATGGCCCGTTTGTTCAATCCGAACAGACCCGGCGACCAGGCATAACGAAGTGTGGCGAACATGAACCGCATGGCATCCAGTGACGGCGGCACTTTCAGTTTCAATGGGCCGGATTTCTGCAGAATCCAGGGCAAGGCCTTGAACACCATCGAGGGGTCTGCCCAGGGATAGACCACACCATAGGATCGCTGGGCCGCGTTGCCTTTGCTGGTCTCGTTACCGGCCAGCGGATGGCGCTCCAGCACCGTTACCTGGTGGCCACGGCGCAGCAGCTCACGAGCCGTGGTAACGCCGACCACACCACCGCCTACAACCACGATATGCATAACTCGCCTCCGTTACTCCACGCCATTCTCAGCCAGCAGGGTCCGATACTCTTCCAGTACATCCGGATGCTCCTCCGGATAATCCGGTGCCAGCTGCTTCAAAACTTCGGCCACCAGGGCTGCGACAACGGCCCGAGCCTCGGATTTGCGATCTCCGGGCACAATAAACCAGGGAGCCTCATTTGTGTGGGTGGCTGCCAGCGCTTCCTCCGCATACGCCTGGTATTTGTCTCGCAGTTTCCAGCCCTCGATATCGGAGCGGTCAAACTTCCACCGTTTACGAGGCTTGTCCAGGCGCTTTAGCAACCTTCGCTTGTGTTCGTCTTCCGACAGGTTCAGCCAGACCTTCACCACACAGGTACCCTCACTGACCAGGTGCTGCTCGAAATCCCGAATCGCCCGGTACCGGGCTTGCCAGTCGTAGGTTTCCTCAGCCCGCACCGGCCAAACCCGTTCCGCAATCACCGCTTCGTGGTGGCTTCGGTTGAAGGCGACCATCTGCCCGTAGGCCGGCAACAAAGGGGTGACACGCCAAAGAAAATCATGGGCGGATTCTGTTGCTGTGGGCCGGCTGAACGACCAGGCATGAAAGCCGGCCGGGTCAGCATAGGTAGCAAGGGTTCGAATCAGGCTGTCCTTACCACTGGTATCCGGGCCATGTATCACCAGCAACAGGGCTTTCCGACCATTGGCCCAAAGCCGGCGCTGGTACTCGCCGATATCTTCCAGGCTCGCCTCCAGTGCCGGTAGTTTTTCATCGTCATCCAGCAGACTGGGGTATCGACCCAGCGCCGGTTTTTTCGGGTCCAGAAACCATGTTCGTGCGAACGCCGTATACTCCATCAAGGAAACTCCCTATCAGCACGATGCAATGCAACAATCACCCAAGGTGATAAACTGACGTGATTCAATTCTCAGAATAGCAGCCAAGCGACGGCTGTGATGGAGCATAGACCCCAGGCATGAGTAAGAAACGTCGTGAGATTCCCGTATTTGATCACCCGATCATCGAGACCCACTGCCATCTGGATTACCTCAAGGATCGGCCGCTGGCCGAGACCCTGGAACAGAGCCGCAAGGTGAACATCGAAAGGGTGATCACCATTGCCGTGTCGCCGGACAACCTGGCTGCTGTGCGTGAACTAAGCCAGCTTGAGCCCTGGGTGTACGGCACCCAGGGCATTCACCCCCACGAAGCGGAAAGCTATTCCGATGAAGTGGAGGCGGAAATCCGCGAACACGCCCGGGACGACAAAATCGTCGCCATTGGCGAGATCGGTCTGGATTACTACTACGACAATGCCGACCGGGGCGTGCAACGGGAGGTATTCCGTCGCCAGCTGCAGATTGCCTGCGACAACGATCGCCCCGTTGTGATTCACAGCCGCGACGCAGACGACGACACCATTGCCATCCTGCAGGAGTTTGAGCAGACCCTGACCCGCCGGGGCGTGATTCACAGCTTTACCTCCGGCCCCGGGCTGGCCCGTTATGCGCTGGATCAGGGCTGGTGCCTGGGCTTTAACGGCATCACCAGCTTCAACAAGGCGGAAAACGTTCGGGATATCGTACGCATGGCCCCGATCGAGCAGATTCTGCTGGAAACCGACGCACCCTTCCTGACGCCGGTACCCTACCGTGGCCGGGAAAATGCCCCGTTCTATCTGCCGTTTGTTGCCGAGAAAATCGCCGAGGTGAAGGATCTCCCCCTCGACCAGGTCTTAACCCAGACCTACCAGAACAGCCTGAGGACGTTCTTCCCACAACCATGATCAAACGCATTCCCATCGCTGCGTTGAAGGTCGGCATGTACATTTCCGACCTGAATAACGACTGGATTCCCCATAACACCCAACGCAAGAAAGGGGTGATCAAGCGGGAAGAGACCATCGAGAAAATCCGCAGGATGGGGGTCCAATACGTCTATATCGACGTTGAGAAAGGGCTGGACTCCCAGGACGCTGAGACCGCCCAGGAAGTGGACCGGCGCAATGAACAGGCCCTGCAGAAGGCAGGTGAACAGCGCCCGGGCATCCAGCACAAGGTTGCCCTGACTGAAGAGATTGTCATCGCCCAGCGGATTCACAGCCAGGCCCAAGGCCTGGTAGGCAGTTTCATGAACAACGTCAAAATGGGTGCCGCCATTGATATCGCGCCCATTCACCAACTGGCCGACGAACTGCAAAACTCCGTTCTGAGAAACGCCAACGCCCTGAGTTGCCTTGGCCGCATCCGCGAGAAAGACAACTACCTGTTGGAACACTCCGTTAACCTCAGTGTGCTGATGTCGCTGTTCGGCAACTACCGTAACCTGCCGGCAGACGTACTGCATCAAACCGTGGTGGGCGCCCTGCTCCACGATCTGGGCAAGATCCTCACCCCCGATGACATCCTGCATAAACCCGGCCGCCTGACGGCGGAAGAATTTGAGGTGATGAAACTGCACGCCCGGCACTCCAGGGACATTCTTGCCAGCACCGAAGGCATCGGCGAAATCGCCGTGATTACCGCTGCTCAGCACCATGAGAAACTGGATGGCAGTGGTTACCCGGAGGGTCTCAAGGGCGAAGAAATCACCGAATACGGGCGTATGGTAGCGATCACCGATGTTTACGACGCCATCACTTCCGACCGGGTGTATCACAAGGGTATGACGCCGTCCCAGGGGCTGAAAAAACTGCTCGAATGGAGTGGTGACCATCTGGACCCGGAACTGGTGAAACAGTTTATCCGCTGCATCGGCCTGTACCCGGTGGGCTCGCTGGTGCTGCTTGAGAGTGGACGGCTGGGGGTGGTGGTGGAAACCAACGATCAGGATCAGCGCCTGCCCGTGGTAAGGGTGATGTACCACACCCGGTTTCGACTACCGATTACAGTGGAAACCATCGATCTATCCCGCGCCGGCAATCAGGACCGGATTGTCCGGGCGGTGGACCCGGAAGACTACAAACTGGATGTGCGCAAATTCCTGGCCTGAGGCATCGCGCCGGCCAACCTCTGCTACACTCGCCACTAATCCGCAAACCACAACGACAACCGAACCATGATCTCATCCGTGTTCCAGATTCTCGGTGGCTTGGCGCTGTTCATGCTGGCCATGGAAATGATGACCACCGGCCTGAAGAACGCCGCTGGCCACCAGTTACGACACCTGTTAGGTACCTGGACCAGGACACCCCTGCGGGGCCTGATGGCCGGCTTCGCCATCACCGGTATTGTGCAGCATTCCGGGGCGGTTACCGTTGCCACCATTGGCTTTGTCAACGCGGGCCTGCTGACCCTGGCTCAGTCTCTCGGGGTCATTTTCGGTTCCAACATAGGCACCACCATGACCGCCTGGCTGGTCAGCCTGGTGGGGTTCGGGTTCAAGATCGAAGCCCTGGCGCTGCCGCTGCTGGCCGCCGGTGTCGGCTTCAAGATGATCAGCCGCAATCAGCGGAACCAGTTCCTGGGGGAGGCGCTGGCGGGCTTTGCGCTGTTTTTCCTCGGCCTGTCGATTCTCAAGACCGCACTGGAATCCCTGGCCGGAGGCTTTACCGACGGCGGTATTATCAGCCCGGATTACGGCCTGTTTACGTTTCTGGTCATCGGGTTTCTGGCCACGGTTCTGACGCAATCCTCCAGCGCCGCCCTGGCCATTGTTCTGACCGCTGCAGCCGGTGGCTTGATCGGTCTCGACAATGCGGCAGCAGCGGTGATCGGCGCCAACCTGGGCTCCACTTCTACGGCTGCCCTGTCGGCCCTCAAAGCCACCGCCAATGCCCGCCGGCTGGCGATTGGCCATATCCTGTTCAACGTGTTTACCGGCGCCATCGCCCTGATAATCCTGCCGGTGATGCTGTGGACCGTGGCGATGCTGACCGACTGGCTGAACCTGGAAGCCAACCCCGCTGTGTCTCTGGCGCTGTTCCACACCCTGTTCAATGTGCTGGGGGCGGCCATTATGCTGCCGTTTACCAAACCCTTTGCCCGGTTTCTGGGCCGGATGTTCCGGAGCAAGGAGGAAGATAACGCCGTGCCCCGTTATCTGGACGATACCCTGATCACCACGCCAGAACTGGCGATCGGGGCGGTGGACCAGGAAATGAAACGACTGATCGGCCATAGCCGGGGCCTGCTGAGGGTGTGTCTTGATCGGGAGAGCCTGACCGAAGCCGATATCCGGCCGAAAGCCGATGCCATCCGCAACCTGAACCAGGCGATCACTGACTATATCGGCCGGTTGAGGGCGGAAAAAATGCACCCGTCGGTGGTGGATGCCCTGACCATCAGCATCCGCACCTGCCGCTACCTGGCCGAAGCCACTGATCTGACCACCCGGCTATTGCAGCTGCGGCAGCTAAGCCACCGGACAGAGTTTGCCGAGCAAGCTGAGACACTGGAGCACTATCTGGATACCATCCGGGAGCTGGTCGCATCAGAAGGCCCGGCTGAGGCGTTGCTTGCCGAGGCAGAGGGCACTTACCACCGGTTGAAAAACGCGATGTTGCAGATGATGGTACGGCGGGATTTCAGCACCGCCCTGGGGGACCAGGCTCTGGATACCCTGAGTTCTGTACGGCGGCTCAATGACCAGTGGAGCAAGGCCCTGAAATGGCAACCGGCCACCCATTTGCTCAATGGCGCCCAGCATCAGCTGCCGGAGTCGGAAAACCTGCAGTAGCGGTTTTTGCCCTCCCGTTTGGCGCGATACATGGCCTGGTCTGCCTGGCGTAACAGCTGGTCGCCATCCAGCTCCGCGTTTTTCGGGTACAGGGTATAACCCAGGCTGGCAGACACCTCAACACTGTGGTCAGCTACCCACACCGGGTCGCCAATCTTGGTTAATAAGCGCGCCAACAACGCCTCCAGGGTTTGCTGGTCGGCGACGTTCACCACGATGGCGGCAAATTCATCACCTCCCAGCCGGGCCAGGGTGTCTTCCTCGCGCAGGGTTGAACGCATGCGGCGGGCAACTTCCACCAACAAACCATCCCCTGCGTGGTGCCCGAAGGCATCGTTGATGGGTTTGAAATGATCCAGATCGATGTAAATCACCGCCAACTGATAGTTCTGCCGGCGGGCCTGGGCCATGGATTGCTGCAGACGGTCCGAGAACAGCACCCGATTCGGCAAGCCGGTCAGTGAATCATAGTGCGCCATGGTGCGCAGCTGTTTCTCGGTTTCCTTAAGCTGGGTGACATCACTGAACACCCCGACGAAATGACTGAGCTGCCCCTGCTCATCGAACACGCTGCTCAGGGTGAGGCTGAGCACGATGGCGTGACCATCCCGATGCCGGCTGGAGAATTCGCCGGTCCAGACGCCGTGCTTACGCGCCGCAATCAGGATGGCACTGCCTTCGTCCATGGGCATGGGTGGCAGGCTGCCCACCGCCACCTTGTGGTCCCGCCCGGTAATCAGTGAGTAGGCTTCATTGATGTCCATGACAACACCGTGGGCATCGGTGATAAAAATAGCTTCACGGGCATTCTCAAACACTCGCAGGGCCAGTCGCTGGCGCTCCTCTGCATACTTACGGCGGGTAATGTCGTACCAGGAACAGAGAATGGAAGGGCTCTCCTGATCGTGCTCATAGACCGGCGCCAGGGTCATATCCACCCAGACATCGGAACCGTCCGAATGCACGAACAGCCACTCGGACTGTGCCACTTCTCCGGTCGTTACCCGCCTGATCAGTGCATCCGCTTTTTGCAGGGAAGGTGTACCGTCCGGCTGCGCATGGGGCGAGAAAGTGGGCAAGCCCTTACCTAAAAGCGATGCCTCGGAGGTGTAACCCACCAGATCCACGGCGGCACGGTTGCAATTGATCAGTTCCCCGTTACGGATCATCAGCATCGGCTGGGGCCAGCTGCCAATGAGCTCACGCTGGCGCCGTTCCTCGGTAGCCAGTTGGCGCTTCTTGCGGCTTAGCCAGAGGCTGGTGACCACGAGCATTACAAAGAGTACCGCAACCGTCAGCACCCAGATCCGATACTGGTTCAGCACATCCACCCAGGTGACTCGCGGCACCTGGTCATAGGGCGCCACTTTCAGGGTTCGGGCCACATCCTCAACTGACTCGTAGTCGGCTGGAGGCGAGAATCCCGCCAGGCCTGCCGCCCGTGCGGCAGGATGACCAGGTTCCAGAGCAAACAGCGCAGACGCCACCCTACGCACAATCCGACTATCCACATGAGGTAGAGAGACCAGCGGCCACTCAGGATATAGCCGGGTAGACACCGAAAACGGAAAGCCGGTCAGTGTCTGCACATGAATCATTTTCAGCTTGTTTGCCAACGCCGGATTTTCCCGGATGAGTTCTTCGTATATACCGGTTCGGACAAACCCGACATCGGTATCGCCGGTCAATACCGCTCGAATGACTCGGTCGTGATTACCCAGATGCACCATCCGGTTGTGGCGGAGAATGTCCACACCCGCATCCCTCAGCTCCAGCGCCGCTGCCTGAAAGCCACCGAGGTAATGAATACCCGGGGTAGCTATGCTTTTGCCTCTGAGGTCTGCCAGGCGATCGATGTCACTGCGTTCGGCGCGGGTAAGGATAAGGCCACCAATACTGCCAGTGGAACGGCCTTGCCACTCCCGTTGCAGGGTGGCCAGCACCCCGGTCAGGCTGCGCTCGCTGCGAATCATCAGGAAGTGGCTGGGGTTGGTCAAAAAGAAATCCACCCGATTCGAGGCCAGCGCCCGGTTCATGTCATCCTGGTTGAATACCCACAGCCGTACCTCCAATCCGGTTTCCTGGCTCAAATACTCTGCCAGCAGGCTATAACGTTCCTGGATCACCGGTTCTGGCCGGTAAGACAGAATCCCCAGAGTGACCGCCCCCTTGGCCACGGCTAACGGTGCCCAGAGCCCGGCCAGCAGGCCTAGCACCAGAATAAGCGTGCGGGAACACCGCCGGTTCATGACAAACTCCGGGGCAGGAATGACGGGTCGCAAAGGCGTTCGTAAACAGGATGGCTGGCCATCAACCCCTCGCGGACCAGAATGCCGGACAGTCGTTTCGCGACCACCTCAATCCGGCCATGATGCGCCAGGTATCGTTGGTTGGCTGCAAGCTCCGGAAGCATCACCGTGGCCAGGGACCGGCGCACCGAATCCGGCGTTATTCCCTGACGGGTGGCCACTCGATACACTGCATCATGCATGCTGCGCACCAGGTGATGCTGGCCCCGGAAGTAGCCGTACACCAGATCACGCACCGCACCGGGTTTTCGGCGGGCGGCTGCCTCAGTAACTATCAGGGTATCAAAGATGGTATCGGGCACCTGACTGCTGTCGAATAACCGGGTACCTCCGGCCTGCTCCAGCACCGAGGCGGTCGGCTCGTAGCATACCGACGCTTCAATATCGCCATTTTGCCAGGCGGACAAATGGCGATTCACCGGCAGATCAACCAACGAAACCTGATCGGTGCTCAAGCCGGCCCGCTCCAGAATAGAGAACAGCATAATCCCCGAGACGCCACCCAGTTCGACGGCGATGGGCCGGCCCCGGAGCCCGGCAAGACTGGTGATGGAGGGTTTGACCATCAGGACATCGGCACCAACAGACACGTTGGTAACCGTTACCACACGCAGGGGTACGCCCTCCGCATAGACCCGTAACGCCTCATCCAGGGTCAAGGCAGCGGCATCCAGCTCGCCGGCCAGCAGGCCCGCCATGGAGTCGCTGGCTGCCGAATGTTTGACCAGCCGAACGGAATCCGGCAGCCAGCCAAACTCCTCCGCCAGGTACAGGGGTTCGTAACCAATCCAGGGATGAATGCCAGTACGCAACGGTGCGGATTTTGAACAACCGGCCAGCCCCAGAGCCGAAAGGGCGGCAACGGACAGTTGCAGGAATTGGCGGCGGTTCATTCAGGCTCCGGAGCGGCATCGATTATTCGGATACTAATACGTAGCCACTATAGCGGTAAATCTGACCAAAGCATTGCACCGGGTCAATTTCAGATTCTGAATGTCATCAGATTCTTGCCGCTCAACCCAAAGCCAGAAAGATCCCCATTAACACCGGCGACAGAAACGACAGTAAAAAGCCGGAGGCAATCGCCACCGGTACACAGGCAAGGCCGCCGCTGCTTCGAATAACGGGAAGGGTGAAATCCATGGCGGTTGCACCACCGTAGCCGATGGCCATGGCCGGGCGCGCACCAATAACCAGCGGAATGATGGCAAGGGCGATGATCTCCCGCAGCACATCGTTCAGGAAGGCCACGCCACCCCAGGCGGGCCCCAGAGCATCGCCGATCACGATGCCAGACAACGAATACCAGCCAAATCCGGAGGCCAGAGCCAGGGATTGGTGCCAGGGCACATCCAGCCACGGAATCAGCAAAAGACCCGCCAGCAGGGAACTCAACGCCATCGCCAGCGCAATGCCCAGGCCCTGGCGGTTCATCAGCAATTTGCGGAGCGACAACCCGGCATTACGCAACTGCAGCCCAATAAAGAACAGCAACAGCATCAGCGCCCAGGTAGCCACATCGTCAACCAGCGGCAGTTGCGGTAACAGGAAGTAGCCGGCCAGGGCCCCAGCGACAACCGCCAGTAGCGGTTTCAAGCCGGCAAGGAACAACCGGCGATAACTCGGCCACTCCTGACCGGCTTCCTCTCCCGTGGACATGGGCTGCCAGCGGTGGAACAACCACAGGCCCACCATGTTGGCCACCAGCAGCACCATTACCAACCCCGCCACCTGAGCAGCCATGGTGCCTAACTGGTCCAGCAGGCCATCCATCTGACCCAGGCCAAGACCCAGCAGCGCCAGAATGAAATAGACCAGAGCTTCCACGGTATAGTGTATTACCGTCATCAGACGGCGGTTAGAGAGCGCTATGGCAAAGCCCAGGAACAAAGGCGCCAGAACAAGCAACGCACCGGTCAGCATAAACCCCTCACGGGCAGGTTAGACAATATAGGAAACCGGCTTCGTGAGCCGGCAACAGGACTGGGTCAATGCAGGCCCTGGCCAGTACGGTCCTGAACCAGCACCCAGGGGGCAATCACCACGGCCCAGAGTTCGGCATTGCGATCGTACCAGGCGCGGGCGAGATCGGGCGCGACCTCCCCTACCTGGCCGCCCGACATCCAGTGCTCGAACTGCGCCTTGTTGTCGGCGGTCAGTTCGGCCGCCACGTTCAACAGATCCAGCTCCGGTGCTACCCGCACCACCTGGCCGCGGGCGTAATAGGTTTGCAGCTCGTGCCAGTGAATGCGGGAGGTTTCCAGGTTCAGCCGTGCTTTGATGTCATCTGGAGATTCTGGGGAGGACATAGTTACCTCAGCAGCGAGTTCGTTTTCAGGGCGCCAGCCTACCCTAAAACCGGCACCTTGGCACCCTGATCAATCTTTGCCCATAAAGGCACGAATTTCGTTCGCAAGGGTCATTGGGTCAAAGGGCTTGGGGATCACACCAATGGCACCAAGGGCAAGATAGGACGCCTGTTCTGAAGGTTGAAGCCGAGCGGTCATGAACACCACCGGCACCTGCAATCCGCCGGGCCTTTTTTTCAGAGCGCGAAGCGTTTCAGGGCCATCCATCGCTGGCATCATGACGTCCAGCAAAATCAGGTCTGGCGCAAACCCATCAATCTGCGCTAAGGCCTGGGCGCCAGATTCGCACAAACAAACCTCGAAACCACCAACGTCAACCAGGGCCAATTCTGCCACTTCCCGGATATCCGGGTCGTCTTCAACGTACAGAATCCGCTCCCTTCGACCGCCAATCATGGTTTGTCCCTCTGCGCTGAATTTCCTGTGCCGTCATCGAGCCCGAGCCGGCGCAATAGCCGCCGGCATTCCTCGGTGCGCTCCTGACCCTCAGCCATTAGTGCAGCGGCCCGCATGATCAACCGTTCTTCCCTGGTGCTGTCACGGGGTAAAAAGTGCACCGCACCGATCATGTCCCGCAGGCCCAGGGGGAGGCGCCATTGTACTTTCAAGCGATTGCCGTATGGTTGCGCCCACTCTTTCAGACACCGCCGGGCAAGCTCTGCAGACACTTCACCACCCCGGGAGGCAAACTGGTTGAGAATATGCAAAACCGCCAGCTCGCCCACGCGGCTCAACAACCCTGCTTTCTGGTACATCACCGGCGAGTGCTTCAGTGTGATGGCTAGTCGCTGGGCTTCTCTACCCACATGACTGGCCGTGTCCTGAAAACCGGCCGCCAGTTCAACCAGAACCGACACATGAAACTTACGGCTGACATCCAGAGACAGTGCCAATGCCAGATTCAGTGCCATAGGCACGCCCAGCAGTGTGATCGCATCCTTGACGGTTTCGACAGGTTTGCCCGTGCGGCGAAAGGAACTGCCATTGGCCACATCCAGCAATCGGGTGACGAGAGCCGTTTTTTCCCGCCAGCGTTCCGCCAACTGAGCGGCCGACAGTTGATCGGCACGCTCAATCAGCTCCAGGATGTCCTCCGGATTCTGGTCACCCGGTAATTGAACTGACCGCTCCAGCCCGGACTTGAGCATAGTCTCCAGATCTGGCCGCCCATACTGCCCCTCGGATGTCAGCAGCTCGGCCAGGCGCTGATGCAGGATCTCCACACTGAAAGGCTTGGTGATATAACCGCTGATACCATAGTGAGCCGCTTTCAGCACGGAATCCCTGTCTGCCCGCCCCGAAACCATCACCAAGGGCACCTCGGAATCACGCCTGCGAACCTGCCGCACAAGCTCCAGGCCAGAGCCGTCCGGCAGGTTCCAGTCGGCCACTACCAGATCAAAAGATTCAGTGTCGACTTTGGCCAAGGCCTGAGCCAGGGTTCCAGTCAGGCGCACCCTCGCCCCCGGGTAGCTCCCGGCAATCACGGTTTCAAGCAGTTCTGCGACCAGTTCGTCGTCTTCCAATACCAGTACGTTCATCGAATCACCGGATTGTCAGTGGGCTCCCGTCCTTCAAAAACCACTTCACGATCACGCCCCTCGCGCTTGGCCTGATATAAAGCCTGGTCTGCGGCCTCTATGGCATCACTGCCACATTCAAACGCGTTGACCTGGGCGATACCGGCTGACAGGGTGACCCTGAAACTGTCCCCACCGCACTTGAATACCAGCCCGGAAAAACTCGCCCGGAGGTCTGCCATTCTCTGTCTCGCGTCTTGTTTACCGCATCCAGGCAGCACCAGCAGGAACTCTTCACCGCCGTAGCGGCCAATCCGATCGGTTTCTCGCAGGCGGTTGCGTAAAAGGTTAGCCAATGCCTTGATAACGGTATCGCCACAGCGGTGGCCATGAATGTCATTCACCTGCTTGAAGTGATCAATATCCAGCATCACCACACAGGCTTCCAGGCCTTCGCGGCGGCATCTGGACAGCTCCTTGTCGGCCTCCTGTTTGATCAGGGAGTGCTTAAGCAGTCCGGTGAGGCTGTCCCGGTTCATCAGCCCGGACAGCTGGCGGGCCCGGAAGCACCGGATCAGAACCGATCTCACCAGATAGCCATCAGAGACCGGTTTGGTCAAAAACTCATCCGCGCCCCGGGACAAGGCGTCAAGCTGCACATCCCGGTCAGCCTCGGAGGACAGGTAGATAATCGGCAGGCTGAGCCACTGGGGGTCAAATCGCACCAGTCGAGCCAGGTGAACACCCGAGTACTCGCCCAGCTGCACGTCCATCAGAATGATGTCCGGGCGAAATTCCGACAGCTGGTGCATCAGCTCGGTTGGCTCCCTGACCCAACACACGTCCACCCCGGCAGACGTGAGAATCAGGCGGAAATGTTCCGCCAGCTCCTGGTCGTCCTCCACCATCAACACCCGCCCACGAACATGGGCACTGCGTTCGATCGCCAGGTACTCAATCCGCTCGGCCAGTTCGGGCACATCCACCGGCTGTCCGAAGAAAGCGACAGCCCCCAAGGACGCGGCCTGATACCGGTTGGCAAACGATGTATCCGGACTCAGGCAAACAACTGGAACGCGTTCAACCGACGGCTCGGCATTGGCTCGAAGCAGAGCCATGACGGACATCAGACGGGCATCGGAGCACAATATCGCACGGGGCTGCTCAACCAGTTTAGCAAGGCAACCAGCCAGCTTGTCATCGGCAACACTGTATCTGTGACTTTCAAACCCGTAACCACCCAGAGCATCCGACAGGCTACGGGATTCTGCGGCGTCGTCCAGTACCAACACCACCTGAACCCGGGCACCGTGGCTGCCCAATGGCGATTCCGACGATGTTTCTGAGGCACTGTCACCAACAGTGATGGGTGCCCTCTGCAGCAAATGTTTGAGTTCGGAGACTCGCAGCAACAGATCAGCGGGCTGCTGTGTGGGGCCATCGGCATCAGGCAGTAAACGTTTCTCCAGGACCCTGGCGGCCTCGCCCAGAGCCGGCTGCCCGAATGTGCCCGCAGAACCCGCCAACTGATGGAGGCGACGGGCAATCTCCGCCAGTTCCTCCTGGCCTGCCTTCTCCCCGGCACCAAACCCGGCAGCCTGTTTCTCGAGGCTATCCAGCTCCATCTCGGCCCGCACCCGAAAGCGGTCCCGCAAGGCAGCGAGCCGATCGTTGACCGTACTGGTTGCTCCTGATTCCACCATAGACTTTCTGCCTGATATTCTGAGGCTGTGTAATCCAGTAGTTTAGACTGTTCGCCATAAAACCATGTTTGTGCCGGTTCGGCCATTATCACTTGGGGTTACTTTTTGAAAAACCTGTCCTTTGGCGGCCGTTTTGCCATCCTTTCCGTGTGCAGCACCTTACTCACCGTAGGTCTTCTGGCATTCGTTGCCTACCGGGAACTGGTGGCAGACTTTGAGCAGGTGCTGACCCAGCGTCAGCAACTGGAGGCCCAAAGCTACGCGAACCGCGTTAACCAGCGGCTCCAGCTTCGCTTGAGCAGCCTTGGTGCCCTCGCAGCCCAGATGACCGATGGGACCCGCCTGTTGCCGGCCGAGACACTGGCCAGAATCCTCCAGCGCCAATCCCTGCTGGCAGACTTTTTTGACATAGGCCTGTTGGTGTTTGACGAAAACGCCGTGGCGATTGCTGAAAACCAGTACGTGCCGGGCCGCCTGGGTACCTCCTATGCCGATCGCAGCCACTTCCGGGAGGCGCTGGCCAGCCGCGAGCCTTACATCAGCCGCCCTATCATCGGCCGAACCACGGGGGTCATGCTGGTGTCCTTTCTTCACCCAATCAAGGCCGATGATGGCCGATTTCTGGGTTTTGCCGGCGGCAGTATCAACCTGAACAACACAGCCCTGTTGCCAGAGCCGGTCGCCGTTACACCGAACGCCGTATTCAAGGTGCTGGACACCCAGAACTTTACCCGCGTTGATGCCATTGAACCGGACAATCTGATGCCGGAGCTCCCCGCGCCGGGTGAATCGCCCCTGATTGATGCCGCGCTCTCCGGGATAACCAGCGGCGTGGTTGAGGACAGCGACGGCCAGCGATGGATTTACGCAACAAAACACCTTGAACGGGTCGGCTGGCTGTTTCTCAGGGCGGTACCCTACGAACAGGCAACGGCGCCGGCCAGGGCTTCGTTCCAACAGTTTGTAGCCATCAGTGGGGTACTGGTCCTGGTCATGCTGGCATTAGTGCTGGCCCTGTCCCGTATCACCACCGCCCCTCTGGAGCGAATGGCGGCACGGCTACGTACCATGACCCGGCAGATGGAAAATCCGGGGCGCCTGGCAGAAACCGGCGCTCCGGAAATACGCAGCCTGGCCAGAGCCTTCAACCAACTGCTGGAGGAACGGGAAGCCCTGGATGAATTGAAGAACCAGTTCGTCTCCAATATCAGCCATGAGCTGCGCACCCCGCTAACTTCCATCAACGGCTCCCTGACGCTGCTGGCCTCCAATGCAGCCGGACCACTCCCGGACAAAGCCAACCGGATGGTCAAAGTAGCGCTGCGTAACAGCGATCAGCTGCAGCGTCTGATCGGTGATCTGCTGGACTTCAACAAAGCCCTGGCCGGGGAGCTGGCGGTGAAGACGCAACCGGTGATCCCGGCCGAGATTCTGGCGGAGGCGGTATCCAGTAACCGGGCGCTGGCCGAGATTCACAACATACGTCTGGCTCAGGAAACTGCTCCAGATGCACAGATCATGGCTGATCCATATCGACTCAAGCAGATTCTGGACAATTTCATCAGCAATGCCTGCAAGTTCTCTCCCGCCGGCAGTACAGTTACCCTCAGTGCGCACCGTGAGGGTAACCTGCGCGTGCGCCTTGTGGTTGCGGACCAGGGTGAGGGAGTGCCAGAGTTGTTTCTGCCACGCTTATTCCACCGCTTTGCCCAGGCCGAAGCCGGCTCCGACCGGGCCAGGGCGGGCACCGGGCTGGGACTGGCCATCTGCGATCAGCTCGCCACACTCATGGGTGGCCAGGTGGGCTATTTTTACCAAAGGGGCGCTCACTTCTGGGTAGAGCTTCCTATCGCACCCACGGATCAGAGCGAGAATCGCGATGAAGACGCCTGAACGCCCGGCCAACGAAAATCAACGTTTGTCCGCGCTGGAACAAAGCCAGTTGCTGGACACCCCACCGGAAGAACGCTATGACCGGGTCACCCGTCTTGCCGCACGGCTGTTTGAGGTGCCCGTTGCCCTGGTATCGCTGGTCGACAAAGACCGACAGTGGTTCAAATCCTGCTATGGCCTCGGGGTGCGGGAAACCGCCCGGGATATTTCCTTTTGCGGTCATGCCATTCTGGCGGCCGACACCTTCATCGTTGAAAATGCCCTTAATGACCACCGCTTCGCCGATAACCCTCTGGTCACCGGCGAGCCCTCTATTCGATTCTATGCCGGCGCGCCCCTGGAAGATCGATCCGGTAACCGGCTGGGCACACTGTGCCTGATTGATCGCCAACCCCGGGGATTCTCAGAGGATGACAAACGAAACCTGCGGGACCTGGCCGATATTGTGGAGCGGGAGTTCCAGTACCAGGAGCTTGGCAGTTATTTCGGGGAGCGCACCCGGGCACTCAACATCCTCAACGAGATCGCCCTGGACAATGAAGGCAGCGAATCCGAACGTGTCGAAAGGGCCCTGAAGACTGCCAACCATTTTCTTGCCACGGATACCGCCATCGTCAGTGCTATCACTGGCCAGACTTATACCATAAGGTGGCACCACGAACGCCGCTCCAGATCACTCCACAACGGCCTCTCGCTGCCGCTGGACCGAACCTATTGCGCCATGCTACTGGAACAGGGGGAAATACTGGCGATCAGCCACATGGCCAAGTCCCGATACCGAAACCACGCCTGTTATCAAACCTTCGGACTCGAGAGCTATCTGGCAGCCCCTGTCTGGCTGGATGATAAGATCGTTGGCACTCTGAATTTTTCCTCTGAGCGCCCGCACAGGCCGGCGTTCAGCGAGAGCGAAAAGATGTTCGTAACACTACTGGCCCGTTGGGTTGCCACCACCCTTGAAAGCCAACGTTCCGAGCAGCTAAAAAACCAGTTTATCTCGACGGTCAGTCACGAACTGCGAACACCCCTGACCTCTATCGCCGGCTCCCTCGGCCTGATACTTGGCGGTGCGACCGGGGATCTGCCCGATAAAACCCGACAAATGCTGACGATCGCCCGTCGCAATACCGATCAGTTGCGGGCCTTGATTGACGACCTGCTCGATATCGAAAAGCTGGTCAGTGGCAAGATGCCGGTTCACCTTGGCCCCCATCACGTCGAAGAGGCTTTGGAGGCTGCCATTGAGGAGATACGCCCGTACGCCAGGCCCCGAATGATTGGCATCCGCCTGCACCGGGCGCCATCGACCGTGACCGCAGTACTCGACCCGATGCGTCTGAAACAGGCCCTGACCAACCTGCTGTCAAACGCAGTGAAGTACTCACCGGATGGCGGCGAGGTGCAGGTTCGGATCGTGCGGCAAGAAAGCTCGGTACGTATCGAGATAATAGACCAGGGGCCGGGTGTTCCCACTGCGTTTCGGGATCGTATTTTCCAGAAGTTCGCCCAGGCAGATGCATCGCCAAGCCGGGCCAAGGAAGGCACTGGACTGGGGCTCGCCATCACCCGTGAGCTGATGCTGGCGATGGGAGGCAATGTGGGGTACGAATCGGAAGAAGGTAGCGGCGCCACCTTCTGGGTCTCGCTGCCGCTGCCGGAGACCACGGAATCCTGACAGAGCCGGCGCAAACCGCACCGGCTCTCTTTCTGAGATCACGCGTTTTTCAGCATCTCACGAACCACATAGTGCAGAATCCCACCATGCTGGAAATACACCGCCTCGTTAGCAGTATCAATCCGTGATTTCAGCTCACAGCTCTTGGTGGAGCCATCCTTGTAGGTCACCGTCATGGTGAGTGTCTGCCCCGGCTTGATGTCTCCAGACAGGCCTTCGATGCTGATGGTTTCCTCACCAGTCAGCTTCAGGCTCTTGCGGTCCACTCCCTCCGGAAACTGCAGCGGCATTACGCCCATACCGATCAGGTTGGAGCGGTGGATACGCTCATAGGATTCCGCAACCACGGCTCTGACGCCCAGCAGCCGGGTACCCTTGGCCGCCCAATCGCGGCTTGAGCCAGTGCCATACTCTTTGCCAGCAATCACCACCAACGGTGTACCCTGCTCCTGGTACTTCATCGCGGCATCGTAGATGGCCATCTGCTCGCCGGTGGGCACAAACTTGGTGAAACCGCCTTCCACACCATCGAGCATCTCGTTTCGGATGCGCACGTTGGCGAAGGTGCCGCGCATCATCACCTCGTGGTTACCCCGGCGGGAGCCGTAGGAGTTGAAGTCTTTCGGCTCCACACCGTGTGCCTGCAGGTATTTGCCAGCAGGCGTATCGGCCTTGAAAGAACCGGCCGGGGAGATGTGGTCAGTGGTGACCGAATCACCCAAGAGAGCCAGGATGTTGGCATCCTTGATGTCGTCAATGGGGTCCGGCTGCTCCTTCAGCCCCTCAAAGAAAGGCGGGTGCTGAATGTAGGTGGACTTATCGCTCCATTCATACACCTTGCTTTCAGGCACCTTGATGGATTTCCAGGTGGCGTCGCCATCGAACACTTCCGCATACTCCTTGCGGAACATGTCGGTTTTCACCTTTTCCACGGCCTCGGCTATCTCCTGCTGGCTGGGCCAGAGGTCTTTCAGATAGACTGGATTGCCGGCCTTATCATTTCCAAGCGGCTCCTTTTTGAGATCGAGACGCACGTTGCCAGCCAGGGCATAGGCCACCACCAGCGGCGGCGACGCCAGCCAATTGGTTTTCACCAGCGGATGCACCCGGCCTTCGAAATTCCGGTTGCCCGAGAGCACCGAGGCAACCGTCAGATCGCCGTCGGCAATGGCTTTCTCCACTTCCTCGGGAAGCGGGCCGGAGTTACCGATACAGGTGGTACAGCCGTAACCCACCAGGTTGAACCCCAGTTTGTCCAGATCGTCCTGGAAGCCGCCGACGCGAAGGTAATCTGTGACCACTTTGGAACCCGGCGCCAGCGAGGTCTTCACCCAGGGCTTGGTACTCAGACCCTTCTCCACGGCCTTCTGGGCAATAAGACCAGCTGCCATCATAACGCTGGGGTTGGAGGTGTTGGTGCAGGAGGTAATGGCGGCAATCACGACCGCCCCGGGGTCGAGCCGGGCCTTCTCGCCATTCATCTGCAATGGCTGACTCGACGGGTGCTCAAAATAGGCATCCTGAGCGCCCACGGCAGTGCCGCCACCCTCGGATTCCAGGTTGGCTTTGCGGTTTTCTCCCGGGCCTTCCGAGGTTTCCATCAGCAGCTCAAAGGACGACTTCATATTCTTCAGAGCCACACGATCCTGGGGCCGCTTCGGGCCGGCCAGGCTGGCTTCGACATCGCCCATGTCCAGTTCCAGATTATCGGTATAGACCGGTTCATGGCCCGGTTCCCGCCAAAGCCCCTGAGCCTTTGCGTAGGCTTCCACCAGCGCAAGCTGTTCCTCATCCCGGCCGGTCAGACGCATGTAATTGATGGTCTGCTCGTCCACCGGGAAGAAGCCGCAAGTAGCGCCGTACTCGGGCGACATGTTGGCGATAGTGGCCCGGTCAGCCACCGGCATGTCCTTCAGGCCGTCGCCGTAGAATTCAACGAATTTGCCCACCACGCCCTTCTTGCGCAGCATTTCAGTGACCGTCAGCACCAGGTCTGTGGCGGTGATGCCTTCCCGCAGCTTTCCGGTGATCTTGAAGCCTACCACCTCGGGAATCAGCATAGAGACCGGCTGGCCCAGCATGGCGGCTTCCGCTTCGATACCACCGACACCCCAGCCAAGAATGCCCAGGCCGTTAATCATGGTGGTGTGGGAGTCGGTACCCACCAGGGTATCCGGGTAGGCAATGGTTTTGCCATCCACGTCCTTCTGCCACACGGTCTTGCCTAGATACTCCAGGTTGACCTGATGACAGATACCGGTGCCGGGCGGCACCACCCGGAAATTATCAAAGGCCTGCTGGCCCCAGCGCAGGAACTCATAGCGCTCCTGGTTGCGCTCCATCTCGATGGCGACGTTATCCTTAAAGGCCGACGGATTGCCGTACTTGTCCACCATCACCGAGTGATCGATCACGAGGTCCACCGGTGACAACGGGTTGATCAGAGCCGGGTCTTTGCCGGCCTGTTTTACCGCCTCGCGCATGGCCGCCAGGTCCACCACACCGGGTACGCCGGTGAAATCCTGCATTAATACCCGGGCCGGGCGGAACTGAATCTCAGTGTCGGAGCTTCGGTCTTTCAGCCACTGCACCATGGCATCGATATGGGAGCGGTCGACCGTGGTGTCGTCTTCGTTACGCAACAGGTTCTCCATCAGGACTTTCAGGGAGAACGGCAGGCGGTTCAGGTCGCCCAGGGTGTCAGCCGCCTTGGGCAGACTGTAGTAGTGATAGGTCTTGCCACCCGCGTTCAGGGTGGAGAGGGTATTCAGGCTGTCTTTGCTCAGTGAGGTATTCGACATGCGGGGCCTCCTCTGTTGGCTGATCTCCCTTAACTATTGCAGCGAATACCCAGACTTCAACTCTCCAGCCGTGAATGTTCAGCATTCGGGCCATGAATACCCACCAACAGCCAGGCCACCGAGCCAAGTACAGCCCTGCTTGCTTTGATATCTATGGCGTTAGCAGGGGCCCGCACGAGCAACCTGAAAACAACATTGCCCGGGATGTGTGAACAGATCAGCTGCGGCCCGGGGCCAGTTCTGTCATCATTGGCGCTGTTTTCTGACGGATCAGGATCTACCGTGAAACACGATTGTCATTACCACCCGGGCGACCCGGCCAAGTGGCACTGTGGTGAGTGCCAGATGCACTATTGCAACCGCTGCATGCCCGATGCAGATACCCGCCAGCGCCGCGCCCTGTGCCCACGCTGCAGCAAGGCCATGCGGTATCTCGGGGCGGCAACCGAGGTGGTGCCCTTCTGGCACCGCATCGGCGCTTTCTTCCGCTACCCGTTCCATACCGATCCATTGATGGTGATCGCCATCTGCACCCTGGTGCCTATCGTTGCACCGGCGAACATTGTCGGCTTGATTATCTGGCTGGTGCTGGCACTGGCCCTGTTCAAATACACCTATGCCGTGATCAGCCACACCGCAGAAGGCCATCTGAAACCGCCACCGGTGTCGGTGGCGTTTACGGGCAGCGGTTTTGATATCGTTATTCTGCAGCTTCTGGTGTTCGTGCTGATGGGTGGCCTGGTGGCTGCGGCCGCGATGATCGGCGGGCCGATTCTTATGATGCTGGCGTTGGCATTTGCGATACTCGCCCTGCCCGCCAGCATCATGGTGCTGGCGATGGAGCGATCAGTGGGTGCGGCGGTGAACCCGATGAACCTGGCGGTGCTGATTTCCCGTATCGGCACCCCCTACTTCCTGCTGTATGGCTATCTGATTCTGCTCACCCTGGCTTCCGGGGCGGCCCAGGATTTTGCCGTTGATCACTTCCCGATGTGGGTGGCACAGCCCCTGGCGGGCTTCCTCAACAGTACCTTTACCCTGATTCTGTTCCACATGCTGGGTTACCTGCTGTTCCAGTATCAGGAAGAACTGGGCTTTGCCTCGGACATTCAGGGGGAAGAAGGCGACGCAGACCAACAGAACCGGGACCGGAGCACCCGCTTTGATGCCGATCTGGACATGAACCTGAAAGACGGCAACTACGACCGGGTTCAGAGCATGCTGATCGAATCCCTCAAAAAAGACCGGGACAATCCGAAACGCATCGGGCAGCTCTATCAGATTCTGACCGCCCGGCAGGCAACGACCGAGCTGTACCGGTATCACCCGCGCCTGATGGCGTGGCTCGCCCAACGACACGATGGGGACGGGTTGAACCAGCTGATGCAGACTCTGCAAGCGGCGGAGCCTGGCTTTCAGCTGGACGATCCGGAACTGGCGGTGCAGTGTGCCAGTGCCCTGTATCACCGGGGCCACTTCAAGCCGGCATTGCGATTGCTGCAGGATTTCCACAAACGGTTCCCGGACAGCGACCAGCTGGCACCGGCCTATTTACTGGCCGCCCAGGCACTGGCCAATGGTCTGCAACAGTGGGAGAAAGCCAGTGCGTTTCTCGCGTTTATCAAGAAACGCTGTGTCACCCACCCCTTGCATGGGCAGATTGACACCTGGCTGGACCAGGCCCGCAATCAGCAACCGCTGAAAGGCCCGAAAGCGAGTTTTGAGGTACCTGAGTAATCGGAAAGCGCCGGCACAGGGCAAGCTGCCCTGTGCCGGCATTTAAGGCTTCAAAGAGTGTTCTGGAGCAACTGGCGGTAATGGCGGGCTTTTGGCTCCATCTGGTGCTTCTCGAACTCCGCCAGCAACAACCGGCAGGCCTCGTTGACCATTTCCACATCCGCCGTTGAGCGCATGCGTTCAAAAGCCTTTTCCGCTGATTTCAAATCGTGGTGCTTGAGACTGGCAAACATTACCCGGTTATGGTCTTCCACCGCCAGCGGATGATGGGCCTCACCCTTGCTCAGATATTCCTGCCACACTGAGATCATTTGCTCTGGCTGCCGTCGGGCCATGGCATCGGCCATCAGTTCCCGTGACAGGTCCCGGTAGGCTGGCAGGTCTGGCCGCAGTTTGGCCAGCTGGTACAGATGTTCCAACACGATGGTGCGCTCAGGATAGCGTTCCCGCAACGCTTCAAACTGGCGCCGGGCCAAATCGAAATCCATCCGTCCAAGGCTGGCCATGGCCTGGGCATACGCCGAGGTAAAGCGGGCGTCCTGCTCATCTCCTTCCGGTTCAAAAAACTCTTCTTTCACCTGCAACCAGCTTTTACCCAACAGCCAGACCAGGCCAGCGCCGGCAAGCAGCCCGCCAGCATGAGCCATATAGGCAATACCGGTAGAGCCGGCGTACCAGTAATCGTAGATTTCCTTGCCTACCCACACCGGCAACAGGGCGATGGCGGGGGCCCGGAAATAATTGAAGTAGACCACCAGGAAGTAGAAAAAGCGGATTTTCTGCACGCCATATATGGCCACATACATGCCCATCAATCCGGAAATGGAGCCTGACGCGCCCACCAGAGGAATCTGGCTGCCCATGGAGAAGCCGGTATACATCAGGCCGGATAACGCACCACAGGCCAGATAGGCCATCAGGTAACGGCCAGGCCCCAGGGCTTTCTCGACCGTGAAGCCAAGCAGGAACAGGAACAGCAGGTTACCGATAATATGGCCCCAGCCACCGTGCAGAAACTGGTAGGTGATCAGGCTGTAAAGCGACAACTCAGCCGGGATAAGCCCCAACTGATAAGCGCTCATTCGAGACAGCCACTGTTCGTCGATGGCAACCCGCTGCTCCAGCCAGTGACTTCGCTCAGCCGGCGCCCAGATCAGGTCCCGGTTTTCTTGCAGGTACTGGTAGAACTCCCGGTCCACCAACAGGGTGGCTGCCAGCCAGAAGATTTCGTTGTCCTCCTGCAGTTGCTGGAATTCCTGAAGCTCCAGCACACTCTGGGCATCACCAGAGAACCGGATTTCCCGCTGCAGATAGTCTTCATAAGCCGGTGCCTCGAGCGCCAGCAGGTCGGCTTCCAGGTACTGTTCCAGGGCGGCTTCAAACTTGCGGTCGTCACCGCCCTGATAGAACAGGAAGACCAGCAGGCAACCCATCATCAGGCTCAGGGTTACCCAGGGCGGGCGTTTCCAGTTAACGGCGTTCTCGGCAGGAATAATCAGCATGGGCGGTCACAATTCATCACAATCTGTCCCTGAAAAGCTGCTTTTTACCACAGCAGCGACTTCTTTTCCCGGTGTAATGACACCTGGCGAGCAGAAATCAAAGGTCTGCAACGGGAAATGTGGCGCAGCACACAACCATGGATGTCATCACACAGTCACACAAATGCCATTCAATCGGTAACCACTCACTTCCGGTGCCTATCGACCATTCGCCAATTGCCGTTATTGCTTCAACCAACAATATTGGGGAAGCAATAACAACAAAAACCGGATTCTGGACTCGAGGATACTGCACATGACCGTACTAGTTCTGGACAACCCTGACCTGCTGGCGAAGGCCGCATTGGCATTCGGCGGCATGGCGGGCCAGCCTTCACAAGACGGAAGCCGTCCTCACCGCACCCGATTTCACTACGGCTTCAACAAACACACCCCGGATGCCGGTGACATCGAGGTTCTGAAGCAGCACGCGGCCTACCTGAAAAACCACCCGGGTGTGCGGGTAAGAATTCATGGCCACGCCGACCGCTTTGGTTCAGAGGAATACAATCGTTTCCTGGCTCGCCTGAGGGCCAACTCCGTTGCCCGCCTGCTCATGCGTGAGGGCGTTCACCAGTCTGCCCTTGTGCTGGCCACCTGGGGTTCGGATCGCCCCCTGGCCCGGCCGGAAGACCACGCGGCCAACCGACGGGTGGAGCTGGAATACCTGACCATGGACATTGCCCGAGCACTCTGAGCACCCGGTACAAACACAAACGGGGCCAACAGGCCCCGTTTAAGCAATCGCTGCCGGCTTGCTCAGCCGTACACCTGCCAGACGTTCCACAGTAACAGCAACGCCGCCACCAGAATCGCCAGCCAGGTTAACAGGATACCAATCATACGGGCCTTGTGGGGGCCACCCTTGCCGTTGATCATGCCCCAGGCATGGAGAATACGGCCCACCACCAGCGCCATGCCGGTCCAGTAAATCAGGCCTGAGGCAACACCGTTCAGCTCGGCAATCGCCAGCATGATCAGGCCAATGGGCGCATATTCGACCAGGTTAGCGTGGGCGCGCACCGCTGCCTCAAACTCCACATCGTCGTTCACGCCAAGCCCTTTACGGTACTTCAGCCGGTACTTAACCACCTGGCCGGACAACACCAGCAACAACAAGCCGAGGACGGCCGCGAACACAGCGGTTACGGGTACGATCATGTCAGCCCTGCTTTATCTTGTTAACCACTGCCAACAGCAGTACCGCACCGACGGTCGCTGTTACCAGCTCGCCGACCATGCTCTTTACCGCCAGCCCGAGCACGCCAAACAGCACGCCGCCAATCACCGAACCGACAATACCAATACCGATATTGGCCAGCACACCAAAGCCCTTGCCTTTCATAATCAGGCCAGCCAGCCAGCCGGCAAGACCACCAATGATCAGAAACCAGATCAGGCTCATCTATCCATTCTCCCAAGGTTTACCAGTCCAGAATGCATTCCTGTTCAGAAGACTGCCCTGTTTTTCACGGCCATTCAAGCAGTTCCGGGAGTTCGTGCAAGCCCTGCGATGGCTTCCGACATCTGTTGGTGGCACCGGGCGATCAGCTCGGGTATATCGGCAGAGGTCAGCCCCTGGGTTTCGACGGGCGGAAGAATCCGCATCGGGACTGGCTCCCTGCGGCCAGACCAGCCTCGTGTTTTGCCGTGATACTCACCGGCACACACCATGGTGATGGGGGCACCGGCGGCAATGGCCGTGTGAAACGCGCCTTTCTTGAAACTTCCCAGGCCACGGCCACGGCTACGAGTGCCTTCCGGGAATACCCAGATACTTTTACGCTGCTGGTTGATCGCCTCACTGGTGGCCTCCATCACCGCCACCGCTTTTCGGGACCGACCTCGGTTCAGAATGATGTTGCCACCCAGCCAGAATACCTGGCCAAAGAACGGCACCCAAACCAGTGAGGACTTGCCCACCGCCACGGTGCGTGGCGGCAACAAGTCCCCCATCAGGAACAGGTCGTCGTTCTGTTGGTGATTGGCGATGATGACCGTAGGCCTGTCCTGCGGCATGTTCTCGGCCCCATAGAGGGGGCGTTTCATGCCCAGCAAACAACGCCCTACCCGGGCGACGATCCAGCCCAGCAGCCGGTTGTTATCCGGGTTGAACGGCCGGGCCAGGTATAACACCAATGCCAGAAGGCACAAGACTGGCACGCTAATCCACGCCAGGATTTTTCTTACCACTGCCATACTGCTTTTCCGTTAAGACTCACTTGGCGCACAAGTGTACGCCATACTTAAAGCGCGGCAACAGTATCCTTTTGTTCGAGAGCGTAAACGGGATGGGCTTCAACCACATAGCGCAGGGGGCCACGGGCATCCATGGCGTCGAAAGGGTAGCAGGTAACCAACAGCAGGGTGCCGGCCGCCAACGCGTGAGTGTTAATAAGCTCCTTACGACTGTCCACTACCCGGATACTGGTTACCCGATAGTCCTGCCAACGCTGATCCTGGCCTTGCAATCTGACCGGGTTGCCCGGAGCGAGATGCTGGAGGTGGCTGAAGTGGGTGTCCCGGTGTCCGGCCAGAATCACCGGCCCGTCGGCACCGGCCACCACCCGGCCCGGCCCGAAGGCCAGGCTTTCGCCATGCAGGCCATCCAACACGATCATCGACACGTCCAATTCAGGCATTTCCAGCCTGGCCACCGGCCAGGTATCCGCCCAGGGCCAGGGCCGGGCCTGGACCTGACGGGCCTGGGTTTCCGCCCAGGCAAGTGCCAGCAGCTCCTGTGCCACCAGCGCCTTGAAGGGAATCCACAGCCCGAACATGAGCACCGTGGCAGAACAACCGAACAGTAACAGCAGCAGGCGACTCACAGGGATGGCCTCCGGTTCAGCATGGCAATGGCCAGGGAAAACATCAGCCCCAGCAAACCCAGCGCAGTGAACAACGGTGCGAATGTGGCCGTCTGGGGGTACCTGAGCATACCGGGCTGGCTACCTGCCGGCAGCAGTGTGGGTATGCTCTGCGACCCTGCGCTTTCGGTTTCCGGGCGAACCCGGCGCTGCTCCACCACCACAAAGCTGGTGAACGGCGAAATCACGCCATGGCGAACCGAAAGCTCAGTGATTTGCTGCTCATCCGGCGCCTGGCCCTGAAGCCGGGCGGCATCGGTCAGCTCATCAATCCGGCCACGGGCCCACTGACGATTCAAACCACTGGCGGGCGCCGCCTGGGCAAGATCCAGAGAAGTGGACCAGTGACGGCCTCCGGGCAACTGGCCGGAAACCTGCAACTGCCCTGCTGCCGGCAGCCCCCGGACTACCTGGACCAACGGCGTGCCGCGAAACAGATCTCCGGGCCTGGCCGGTACTGGCTCCAAAGGCTGTCCCTGATCCGGCCAGCGGACGTCCAGATTGGTCAGCACCGGTGCCTCCATGGCGGCAAACAGCCGGTTCAGGGCCCGGTCTACCTCGGCGCCTGAGTGAATTGCGGTAAACTCACCCCGGCCCCACCGGGCCGCCTCCCGCAGAAAGTGCATATTGGGTGCAGAACCAATCCCCACGGTAAACAGTCTTCGGTCAGTCAAACCTGATCGGATCTGGTTAAACAGGGCAGACTCATTGCCCACGGCACCGTCGGTGATAAACACCACCTGGCGCACCCGTTCACCACCCGGACCAGAGTCCATTCCCAGCGCCAGCGACAGGGCACCCGCCATCTCGGTACCGCCATTGGCCCGCAAATCCTGGACATAACGCCGAGCCCGGGCCAGGTAATGGCCTTCTGCCGGCACCGGCTGGGCGAACAGGGCATGGGCCTGGCTGTTGAACTGGATCACATTGAACGAATCACCGGGGCGCAGGGATTCCAGCCCCTTCAGCAGGGCAGAACGGGCCTGGGCAATCGCGTCCCCCGCCATGGAACCCGAGGTATCAATAACGAACACAAGCTCCCGGCGCAGCACCGGCCCGACCGTTTCAGGCGGCAGCACCATGGCCATCAGATAATCCTCACCCTGCCAGGTCTGGTGAAACACGGCCGCTTTTGGCTCACTGCCGGCTACCGGGCGCCACCTGACGATCACATCGCGGTCCATCAGCACCTTTTCCTGTTCCGGCCTCACCGTCGCCCTGGCACCGTCCAGCTCGGTGTGCAGTCGATGGCTTGGGCTGGAGACATCCGCCAGGGCCAGGCCGCTTTCGATCTCTATTCCGATCCTGGCCCGGTGACTGCCGCCATCAACGTCCGTGGGGCGAACGGTAAACGGGCTGATTTCATGGGCATCGGCAACCTCTGTGGTGGCCAGCGCCCACCCCGACTGCCACGGGCCTTGGGTTTCCGCCAGCGGTTCGCCTGGCATATACCGAGGGGTCAAGGTGGTGGGCAGTCGAAGTTCGAATTCACCATGCTTGTAGGCCACCGGTTGCTGATAACGGATTTCCACCTGCACACTTTCGCCTGGCGGGATGTTGGCTACCCGGCTGGTAAACAGGTTCGGGCGATGCTGCTCCAGCGTGGCCGCATGCTGCCCGGCCTGCCTGGCCCGCTCATAGGTTTGGCGGGCCTTGGCTTTGGGCTCAATGTGCCCCACGATTTCACGCTCGCCAATGATCATGCGTAGCCCGTACACCGTGGCCTTGTCGGGTAACGGGAACACGAAAATCCCCTCTTGCCATTGGTCGCTGGCATTACGAAACGTCCTGGTCAGCCTGGTCTGGGCCAGCAAGCCAGACACACGAACCTGAAACTCACTGTCCAAAATCACCGCCGGCTGCTGCCGGGCATTTTGATCATTCATCAGGTACAGTTGACCCGGCTGTTCCATGTCCATCTGACGCGCCTCCGCATAGAGGGGATGGACAAACAACATCAGCAGAACCGCCAGCCAAAGGCTGATACCCTCGGCCATTCGCAACCACCTGGATTGTTTAGCGGCTGGCTTCGCCCGGCGGGCGGTGAACAGGTCAGGCCGTACGGCCGGATTGGCAAGCAGCGATAGCAACATCATCACGACATCCTTTTTGTGGAAGTTAGTGATGCCATTGCAACAGGCTGAATGGGCCCTGCCGTGGCAGAAACGGGCAAGCTGGCGATAGAAAATGATGAATTATGGCAATCCCGCAGCATCGACTTGTGCCGCGCAAGGAGCATGGTTTAATGACAGCACATCTTGCTGAACAGCATCACCCATGAAAAAACACATTGTTCTGATTGAAGACGAAGCAGGCATTCGCGATAACTACCGGGCGGCGTTTGAGCGCCGGGGTTACCGGGTATCAGCCTATGGCGACCGGCCATCGGCCTGGCAAGTGCTGCGCCAGGCGTTGCCAGACCTGGCCATTATTGACGTCGGGCTTGGAGACGAGCCGGAAGGCGGGTTTACCCTGTGCCAGGACCTTCGGTCGCAGTCTGCTACCTTGCCGATCATCTTCCTGACCGCCCGGGACAGCGATATCGATTCGGTGCACGGCTTGCGCCTGGGCGCTGACGATTACGTCACCAAAGACATGAGCCTGGATCATCTGCTGGCCCGGATTACCGCCCTGCTTCGCCGGGCCGATGCCTGGGCCGAGGCGCTGCAAAAGCCGGATGAGCTGCTGCACCGGGGCCGGCTGTCGCTCAACGTCGACCGCATGACCGTGTCCTGGGACAACCAGCCGGTGGACTTGACGGTGACCGAATTCTGGATGCTGCACAGCCTGGTGCAGCATCCCGGCCACGTTCGCAGCCGGGACCAGCTGATGGAAGCCGCCAGCACGGTACTGGATGACAACACCGTGACCTCCCATATCAAACGCATCCGGCGTAAATTCAGCCAGCTGGACTGCAGCTTTGATGGCATTCAGACCGCCTATGGAATGGGTTATCGCTGGAATGCCCGTGAGGTCTGACCTTGAGCCTTAAACGCCAGCTGTTCCTCGCCAGCCTGCTGATGCTGCTGATACCCTGGGCCGGGCTGAAGTTTGTGCTGGAACTGGATGACGCCCTGCGCCAACAGGCCCTGCAACAGCTCCAGGAGCGGGGCCAGCGGATGGCAAACCTGGCCGGCGACCTGCTGCTGGGGCAACCCGCCATCACCACCCCGAACGCGCTCTACGCCAGCCCGGCAGAAACCCCGATCAAACCCGACGGCCATGCCGACGACTGGCCCGGTTACGATGAGCCCGATCACCTGCAGCCCTGGCAATCGGCTGAGCCCCTACCCTTGCCGGGCGCACCCCACCTGCGATGGCAGGCCGCCAGTGATGGCCGGCACCTGTTCCTGTTGGTCCAGATGCAGAACCAGGCCATGCAACTGTTTCAGCAGAACCGGCCTGACCAACCCCATGATCGCTTTGAGCTGGTGCTGCAACCGCCGGTCACCAACCTGCAACAGCCGGTGCCACGGCAACGCTGGACAATACGAACCTCAGCGCCGGGCAGCGTGAATGCCATTCGGGAAGACCGCCAGCAGACTCCGGATTATCGGGTTCAGGGTGCCTGGCGGGATCGGGGGTCTGGCTGGCAACTAGAGCTGCAGATGCCGCAGCCTGCCCGTGGCAGCTTGCTGGGCTTCCAGCTGACCCAGGGAGGCCAGGACGCCTCCGTACCCGGCACCGGCATTGAACCACCACCCCCGCTGGTGCAGCGGATCCCTGAACTGGAACGGGCACTTGCGGACCAGCTCGGTGATGGTCAGCAAGTCACTTTGGTTGAGCCGGCGGGGTGGGTGATTGCCCATCACCGGCATCCGGCCACTGGCCAGGGCCCGGACTTCGATGATCTGTCTCCCGTGCAAGTACTTGAGAAAATCACCCTCAACGCCCTGCGCGCCCTGATTCGGCTCTACCAGCCGGAGCCCACACCGCTGGGCGAAGCCACCCATAGGCTGATCACCGGTGGCCTGCCAGACAATCACCTGGTCAGGCGCAATGACGGCTCGGTCTGGCTGGCCACCGAGCATGATCTGTTTGGCGGTCGCTCGCTGGTACTGGAACAATCCCTCGATCAACTGCTCACCGTCTCCGGCTCGGCCCTTGGCAGCGTCCTGGCCCGCAGCCTGCTAATCATTCTCGCGTTAACCCTGGTGCTGCTGGGTTATGCCAGTTGGTTATCCTGGCGAATTGCCCGCCTGCAACGCCTGGTCAGCGCCAGCGTGGACGAAGATGGCCGGATTCTGAGCCAGGTGCCCGGCGCCAGAACCCAGGATGAACTGGGGCAACTGCAACAGCATTTCAGCCAGATGGTGGAACGGCTGCAGAGTTATAACCACTACCTGGAGAGTTTTTCCCGCCGGCTGTCCCATGAGCTGAAAACCCCCGTGGCGGTGGTCAGGTCGTCCCTCGAGAACCTCGCCCATAACAGCTCCGAGCAGGAACGGCAGCAATACCTGGAACGGGCCGCCGGGGCTACCGAGCGGCTGCGCCGAATTCTCAACAGCATGAGTGAGGCCGCGCGGCTCGAGCAGAGCTTCGACCAGGCTGACAAAGAACGGTTCGACCTGTCCGAGGTGGTCGCGCAAGCCACCGAGGCGTACCAACAACTGGATGCCGACCACCAGATCCGTTACCAGATTCCCGAAGCCGAATGCCCACTGATGGGCTCACCGGAAATGCTGGTGCAAATGCTCGACAAGCTGGTGGATAACGCCCGGGATTTTACCCCCAAAGGCGGCGCCATAGAGGTCAGCCTGCAACGCCATTCGGACCACTACCAATTGTGTGTGTTCAACGAGGGCTCGCAATTGCCGGAACACGCCGGCGTGGATATTTTTGGCGCCTTTGTCTCCCAGCGCCAGGGCCAGAGCGAGGGGCACCTGGGGCAGGGGTTGCTGATCGTACGTCTTATTGCCGACTACCATGGTGGCCATGTGGAGGCCCGAAACACCCGCGAAGGTGGCATTGACGGGGTGAGCTTCCGGGTTATCATCCCGGTATACCGCCCGGAAACAGGATAAACATTGTGAGTGCCGAAACGTCATCCCTGGATTTTCATCCCTTGCGGGCAGACCTTTACCAGGAACTGCACTCACGCCCCTTCCAGGTGATTCCTTCCACCGCCCGGGTGACCCACATTGCCGTGCTGGTCACACCGGAGCAGCGCCGAACACAGTTCGCGCATCTTCAGCGGCTGCACCGCCTGCTGGGCGAGCCCTGGCCGGAACAGGAAGTCAGCTGCTATGAGCACAACTTCGGCAAGCTGCGCGTCCGGCGTGAAGTGCATATGGAGTTTGCCTCCTACACCTTCACCAACCTGGACGTTTCCAGCGCCGACCCGTTTGCCGAGACCGGCATCAGCTCATTACCTGAGGGTTGGCTGGAACAGCTGGACGGCACCATTGTCGGGGCCTTTCACATAGAGGTGCGCCCGTCAGAAGAGGACGCCCGCAGCGAACTGGCGTTCATGCGCAAGTATTTCGAAGGTATGCGCCTCATTGGCAGCAGTCCACAGGAAGGCGCCGCCCGGGTACTGGGCTCGTTCCAGTTGCACAGCGACCATTTCGGCCGGTTCATGGTGCTCAATCACAAGATGTCCAACAGCCAGCTGGGCCGCCTGGTACAACGCCTGATGGAGATTGAAACCTACCGGCTGATGTCGCTGCTGGCGCTGCCACTGGCCAGGGAAATGACGCCCAGTCTGAACGACATGGACCACAAACTGGCCACCATCACCCAGTCCCTGGCGGATAACGAATCCCTGGACGAACAACAGATACTGGCCGAACTGACCCACATTGCCGCCCGGATCGAAGCCTACCGGGCCCACTCCACCTTCCGCTTTGCCGCCACCCGGGCCTACCACGAACTGGTGCTGACCCGGCTGGAAGAACTGCGGGAAGACGAAGTCTCCGGCCACCTGACCATCAGCGAATTCATGACCCGCCGGCTAACCCCGGCGGTGAAAACCTGCGAAGCGGTAGGGGAACGGCTCGAAGACCTGTCCCGCCGGGTAGACCGAGCCTCCGACATGATGCGTACCCGGGTGGAACTGGCGATCCAGAGCCAGAACCAGCAGTTGCTGAGTTCCATGGACCGCCGTTCCCGCATTCAATTGATGATGCAACACACAGTCGAAGGCTTCTCGGTTGTGGCGATCTCCTACTATCTGATCAGCCTGCTCAAGCTTGGCCTGGACGTACTGCAGGATAGCGGCCTGGCGTTCAACAAATCCCTGGTATTGGGCGTGGCCATACCGGTGATCATGGTGCTGGTGTTCCTGGGCATCCGGACCATCCACCACCGGTTTATCCGCATGGCCCGCCGGCAATAGCCGGCGTCAGCTGAATCTGGGGTCCCCGGCAAACTGGCGGTAAAACTGCTGGGCCGTGCGCCCGTTGCGCACCCCTTTGCCGGTGGCAAACCGGACGGCCTCCTGGTGCAGTTGCGAGCGCTCTGCCACCTCAGGAAACAGCGCGTCTACCGCCTGCAGATAGATATCCTGGGAAAACGGGTAGAACGACAATTGCAGCCCGAACCGGTCCGCCAGTGAGACCTGCTCTTCGATTGCCTCCGCCGGGTGCAGCTCGCCGTCGCGCACCTCGCTTTTCAGGTTGTCACTCATGAATTCCGGCATCAGATGCCGGCGGTTGGAGGTGGCATACACCCGCACGTTCTCCGGGGGCAGCTCCAGTGAACCCTCTAGCACGCTTTTCAAGGCCTTATAACCGGACTCCCCCACATCAAACGACAGGTCATCACAGAAGATCACAAAGCGGTACGGCAGCTCGCAGATGTCGTCGACAATCTCCGGCAGGTTCACCAGGTCGTCTTTGTCCACTTCAATCATTCGCAGGCCATCTGCCTGGTAACGGTTCAGCAATGCCTTGATCAGAGACGATTTGCCGGTGCCCCGGGACCCCCAAAGTAACGCATTATTGGAGGGCTGCCCCGCCAGAAAGCGTTCGGTGTTGCGGGCCAGCGCCTGTTTCTGCCGGTCAATACCCGTGAGATCAGCCCATCTGACCGGATCCAGCCGGCGAATGGCCCGAAGGCCGGAGCGGTGCCGGCGCCACACAGCGGCCGGAATCTGCTGCCAGTCAAAACCCGATTCTGTCATTCTCCTACTCCATCAAAGGCGTGCCGTTTCATAGCCTGAATCTGTATTCAATATAGCCACACACCACTGTCAAAGGTTACGATCTGCAACTACACTGGCACTGTTATTCACAGGGAAGGTATACCTTGCAAAGCCGCCTGCCTCAACCGCCCCAGCGAAAATTCTGTGCTGCCTGGCTAACGCTGGCCACACTGATGATTGCGGTGCTGACGTTCGCAGCCCGGGCGGAAGAGCCGGAGAGCCCGTCTCCCGTTGTCACAATTGGCGTGGTGGCCGACAACGAACCCTACACTTTTTTTGAAGGTCGCAATCCAGCCGGGTTCTCCATTGACGTCCTTCGGGAAGTGGCCAGCAACAGCAACCTGGTCTTTGATTTTCGTGCCGGTAGCTGGCCAGACATCTATGCGGCCTTCCTGCGCGGAGATCTGGATGCGATAGACGGTATTTCCTGGCGTCCGGACCGTGCTGAAAAGGTCCTGTTCTCCGAACCTTATCACTACCGCGAAATTTACCTGATGCATGACAGCGCCCGCCCGACTCCCACGATTGAGGCGCTGGACGACTTACAAGGCCTTCGCGTTGGCATGGTAGAGGACATTTTCTACCGCACTGAATTCGCCGACGCCGGCATTTCACTGACCACCTACGACTCCCTGACGAGCGTTGTTCGGGCACTGGCCTTTGGCTGGATCGATATTGCTGTGGGCCCCAAACTCACTATGGAGTATCTCGCCAACCAGGCCGGTTTCCGCTTCCTGGAACTGCTTGGCCCGGCGCCGCTGCAACAATACTCCGGGGAGGATTTCCGTATTGGTGTTCTCACCGACAACCTGAACCTGTTCAATCAGATTCAGGCCGGGCTGAATGCCGTACCGGAGGAAAAACTGCAGCACCTGCTGCAGCGTTGGCAGGAGTTTGGCGGTTTGACCGGCTCCACAGGTACAGAGCTGGCCCTCAGCTCGCAACAACGACAGTACCTGGCGAGTCTGGGGCCGGTTCGGATCGGATTCATGGATGATTATGCGCCGTTCAGTTTCACCGACGGCGGGCGGGTCAGAGGTCTGAGCGTGGATATCATGAACCGGCTGGTTGACCTGACTGGCCTGCAGGCTATTCCTGTCAGCGGCCAGTGGGACGAACTGATTCCCATGCTCAAGAACGGCGACATTGATGTCATGGCCAACATGTCCCATCGCCCGGAACGGGAGTCCTT
Organism: Marinobacter sp. GH_1; assembly: GCF_048595985.1. NCBI lineage: Bacteria > Pseudomonadati > Pseudomonadota > Gammaproteobacteria > Pseudomonadales > Marinobacteraceae > Marinobacter > Marinobacter sp. GH_1. Next base: position 4,036,046 of record NZ_CP184460.1, read on the forward strand.
CGCCCACTTCACCTCGCCCTATCACATCATTCCCAACGTCATCTTTACCCGGGATGAGAGTCTCAACTACCAAAATCTTGAGGACCTGAAGCACTATCGGGTTGGACTGGGCGCGGGCATCTACTATGAGGAAACGCTTCGGCAATTGCTGAGTAACGGCACATTGCTCAGCTTCCACTCACAGCAACCCATGTTCCAGGCGTTGGCGAGCGGCGATGTGGATGTCGTTATCGGAGCCCTGCATTCGGGCAATTACTGGATCCGGCAACTGGGTATCAGTGGCACCCGAATCGCCGGAGAACTTCAGCTCCCGGGCTTCAGTGGCGAGGACCTTCGCTTCGGGGTGAGACCAGCCCTGGCGCCGCTGGCAGACATCCTGAATCAGGCACTGACCAGCATTACGCCAACGGAACAACAGGTGATCGAAACCCGCTGGCTCGGCGCCAGCAACCAGCCCTCGCTGAACACAGCGGAACTGGTGCACTGGACAGACATCGAATCCCTATGGCTGGAACAACGGAATCGGGAAATTCGCATCTGCGCAGACCCGGACTGGATGCCCCTCGAAGGCGTGAGGGATGGCAAACACACCGGCCTGGCCGCAGATGTGCTTGAGCTGTTCAGCCAACGAGGTAACCTGCGTTTCCGGCTGGTGCCCACCAGCAACTGGCAGGAAGCCATTGCCGCGGCGAAGGATCGGCGTTGCGACATGTTCCCGATGGCCATGCGTACACCCGAAAGGTCCATTTATCTGGACTTCACCTCACCCTATCTGGAAGTACCAAACGTGGTGATTGGCCGTATTGAGGCCCCGTTCATTCAGCGTCTCAACGAGCTGGAGGGCGGCCGCGTTGGCATTGTGGAAGGCTACGCGTTTGCCGAATTGCTGCGCAAACGCAATCCATCCTTGCAACTGGTTACCGTAGAGTCAGAGCAAGAAGGCCTGAGAAAACTTCAGAACCGGGAGCTGATCGGCTATGTCACTACACTGGCCACTGCCAGTTACTACATGCAGTCAATGGGCCTGGCGGACCTGAAGGTGATTGGCCGGGTACCGGCCGACTGGTCACTGGCGATCGGCACCCGCAATGACGAACCCACGTTACACGGCATCATGCAGAAACTGGTGTTGAGCCTGACACCTGCAGAGCGCACTCAGCTTGAAAGCACCTGGCGCAACCTGCGAATCGAGGAACGCGTGGACTATACCCGGTTCTGGCAAATACTTTCGCTGGGCCTGCTGGCCACCGCCCTGCTGGTCTACTGGAACCGGAAACTCGGCCGTCTCAATCGGGAACTTGCCGAGGCCAATACCGCTCTGTCCCGTCTGAGTGTGACCGATAACCTCACAGGCCTGGGCAACCGCACCTACTTCGACCGGGAGTTCTCCAACAGCTTTCAATGGTGCCTGCGGCACCAGACCGGCTTTGCGGTTGCCATGGTCGACGCGGACCATTTCAAGAAGATTAATGATAATTGGGGGCATGAGGCTGGTGACCGGTGCCTGGAATCTCTGGCAAATACCATGCGCGAACATTTCCGCCGCGACACTGACCGTCTGGCACGGTTTGGTGGAGAAGAGTTTGTGATTTTTGCCAGTTATCAGGATGCAGATGACATAAAGGCTCGGCTGAACCGGTTCCGCGAGGAAGTCGCAACCCGGCGCTGTGATACCTGCAAGGATAAAGGGATTGATCTGACCGTCAGCATTGGCCTGGCATTGGGGTTTCCAACACCAGAGCACACATCTGCGGAATATCTCCGGCTGGCCGACCAGGCGCTATACACCGCCAAGCGTAACGGCCGGAACCGCCTGGAGGTTATTCCAGCAGGGCAAACATCGGGGCCAGACGAAGCCGAACACCCTAAGGCGTAAAGAAAGGGGCGCCGGCCTGCTACAGCCGGCGCCCCAAACCCGTAACGAGTCAGAACTGGTACTTCAAGCCAACCCGGCCGGTGTCGAAATCCGGACCATTATTGGTAATCTGGCCATTGAAATCGTCTTCATCGATATCCACGTTGTAACGGGCATACTCGGCGAAGGCGGTCAGGCTATTGGTCACCCGGAAATCCACACCGGCGCCAATAAACGGATTGACCTCGTCATAGGTTTCACTCTCATCGAAGGCATCCACATCAAAGGCCGAAGCGAATGCACCGGCCTTCGCATACACCCCGAAACTCTGAGTGAGAGGCAAACGGCCAACAGCGCTCAGGCCAACCCCTTTGAGCTTGGCTTTAACGTCGTCATCGCCGAACTTGCCGAAATCAATGTATTCCGCTTCCAGGGCAAAGAACTCATTGAACTGGTAACCCAGCGCCGCACCCAGCAGATCGTTTTCATCCTTGAATTCACCGCCGTGGGATTTGTAGCCCCCATAACTACCACTGATGTATGGCCCTGAGTTATCCCGGCTCACTTTATCCTGTGCCCAGACGGCAGGGGCTGTCAGTACAGCAGCAGACAGAACCGTGGCACACGCAAAACTGGCTTTGTAGCTCATAACGCGTTTCCTCTGTGGTTGGGTTTTCCATTCGTCGAAACGAACAATCCGGATGTCTCTATCCCGATTGCATGCGTTTACCCTACAGAGATAACGGCTGGTTGGGGGTTAAAACCCTACTAAGAATCATTCATGTTTCAGTCATGTCTTGCCGACGCATCGCCAAACGGGCACCGGCAGACGCCGCCCCTTCGGCAATCACACGACCGGCCAGCGACACGCTGTCGTAACTGACTCTGGCGATACCATGGTGGCACACCCGAACAAGCCGGCTACCGGGCCGAGTGGCCGGAATGGCGTCCAGCACCCGAAAACTCTCGTCTGCAATGGAAAGGTGCACACGCTTCAGCTTAACCGCGCCGTGATGCATGCCTTGGGCCACCAGCTCCGTCACACCCAGCCACCATTGCGTGTTGTTGTCCGGTCCTTTCATGCCAGCCACTCCTGAAGTTGCTGGCTCACCAAGGGGTGGTGGGCCAGGCGAATATGGTCAACACCGGGAAAATTGGCGATGCCCGCCAGCTCCCAGCCTTCACGACGATCACCACGGGCGCTGGATTGATGCACCAGGGCATCGCCAAACAGAACGTTTACAGGGTGCCGTTCGCCCTTGGCGAGCAGTCCGCTGATCACGTAATGCCGGGCACCGTGCAACAGCGGTTGATCTGAGGTACCCGGTTCAAAAGCATCCCCCCGGGATAAGTTGCGGATACCCTCGCTGCGAAGGTCAATCACCTCGCCCACCACTTTCAGATAATCCCGGGGCACCCGATTCAGCCAGCCTGCCGCTTTATGGGCGCCCACCGCCAGCCAGGAGCCGTCGTGGGGTGAGCCGATGTACACACAATCCGGGTTCAGGCTGACCCAGCGGTGATCATTCGCAGCCCCATAATGACAGGCACTGCGAATCAGCAAGCCTCCCATACTGTGGCCGATCAGAACAATCCGCTTGACCGGTACCGGCCAGTTACTCACCAGCCGCTCCAGCAACGCGGCAAGATCCTGGCCGTTACGGTAAATGGGCCGGCCGGTATTGAAACGGAGCTTGAGGGCCGACGTATCGCCCAACGTGTTGGCGAGGTGGGTGCCGTAGTGTTCATCGGGCTTGGCCGGAAAATCCCACACCGATTCCAGCTCCATCAGCCCATGGATGGACAGGCAAAGCACGCTCCCCGGCGCTGCGGGCTGGGGATTCTGCAGATCCAGCGCTTCGCCATCGGCAAACACCGTCATCGGCACCGCCAGCGGATTGCCCCGGTGCTCCAGCCAGTCACCCAGAAAGCCGCTGGCAATGGCTGAAATGTGCTGCTGGACTCGCCCAGCGGAAGGAACAGACACCATGGTTAGTCTCCCGAGTATTTTTTCAGTGTACGCCCTTTGCAGTGCATTACACTGGCCATTTTCGGGCCAGAGTGGCGGCCCCGGAGCAAATCCGGCAAGACAGGCTCACGGTTTGTTAATCTGCCCGAAAGGGCTACAGGCGACCGACCCTGATAACCTTGCTGGAATTGCACAGAAACGGACCGGCCCGTGCCGCTCCACCTTTTCAGATTGACCAGCCAAAGGAAGCATCCAATGCGATCTGCTGTCATCGCCCTGACCAGCCTCTTGTTCTCTGCCAACCCGGCCACGGCCGAGACTCAGTCACAAGCATCGGCGGAGCCGGAAGTGATGGGCTTTGTGGAGTGGGTGGTGATGGGCGAGACCGGCATCCGGTTAAAAGCACGCCTGGATACCGGCGCCAAGACCTCGTCCCTGCATGCTGTGAATGTGGAATCTTTCGAGAAGGACAACGAGGAATGGGTGCGCTTCCAGCTCCCGCTGGGTGACCACGAAGACCAGCCCAGCGAGGGTGATCTGAAACACGACGAAGTGATTCTGGAATTTGAGCGGCCGGTCTATCGCACCGTACTGATCAAACGCAAGGGCGCCCCCTCACAGCGGCGCTATGTGGTCGAAATGGACTTCTGTCTCGGCGGCAAGGTCCATGAAACCCAGTTTTCCCTCACCGACCGGGGCAAATTTTCCTACCCGGTACTTTTGGGCCGCCGACTACTCCGGGATGACAACATCCTGACCGATTCCGGCCGCACCTTCATCGCTGAACTGGAGTGTGAATACAGCACGCTGGAGGAGCTGGCCCAGAGCAGCAAGGCCATCTCGCCCTAATCGGCCTTCGGCACCGGTTCATCATTCCGGACCCGAAGAAAGCTGGCAAATCTCGGCAAGCCGGTGGCGGTCAAACCACGGTAGCGGAAGGTAATGATTGAGCCAATCGCCGGCGGGTTGCGCCTGTCCGCATCGGCAAACCCGGTTCCGATGCGAAACTGCCGGCCATCGTACAGCTCCACTTCCAAAGCCCCCATCAGCCCCTCGTACTTGCCCTTGCCCGGCAGGTGACCAACGACTTTCGCTTCCGCATCCTCATGGGTTTTCACTTTAAGCAGATCATCGGAACGACCGGCCTGATACCGGCTGTTTCTTCGCTTTAGCATCAACCCTTCAGCACCGGCAGCCACCACCTGTTCAAGCTTTGCCATCAGTTCTGAATGGCTGGCAACCGGGCGCTGCGCCACCAATTCCAGATACTCAGAGCCAGAGGCTGCAACCAGCTGTTCCAACTGACGGTAACGCTGCTCGAACACGGTTTCAGGCTGTGGCAGATCAAACACATGAAACCTCACCTGACGCCACTCATGATCCACCGGCTGCACTTTGCGCACCACCCCGGACAGCTCAGCAAAGCGCCCGCGACCACTCCAGAGTTCACCATCCAACGGCTGCCGGGGAAACTGCGCCGTAAACCAGTCCGGCGCCGCGTATACATGCCCGCCCCGGGACCAGAGCTGCTCGCCATCCCAATAGGCCCGGACGCCGTCCAGTTTTTCGCTGACCCAGTATTCCTCGAGGTTTACACCCGAGTGATAGACATTGGCCAGAGGGATGGCAGGCGGCCGTGCATTGGCCTGAATGGGATCAATGGCAAGTAACGAGAGAAAAAGCAGGCAAAGTGTCAGGGCTGTTGCCCCGACACCGCCAGTATTGAAGAGTGGCATGTTCCTTTGCCCTTTTTACATCCTGTTGATGGTGTTACGGAAAACGCTGTACTCAGGCCGTTACATACTTCAGCAGCTCAACCACCTGCTCCGGCGTTTGTGCCCAGGCCATGGCGGCTGCGTCCACTTCCTTGAGCGGGTGCACGATGTCTTCATCATGCAGGGTTATGTAAGGCGTGCCCATGGCGGCACAGTAGCCGGCATCGAAGGCCGCGTTCCACTGCTTGTACTTGTCGCCAAAGCGGATCACCGCCAGGTCGCACTGCTCAAGCAGGGTCTTGGTGCGGATGGCATTCACCTTGGAAGACTGGTGATCACGCCAGAAATTGCTCTCCGGCTTACCCAGGAAATCGCCCGCGGCGTCGCTGGATTCGTGGTCGGTGTTGGCAGAGGTAAACTCAACCGGCAACCCCGCCGCCTCAGCACCCGCAGCAATCTGCTCACGCCAGTCGGTGTGGATTTCGCCGGATAAATAAACGGTCCAGATCATATTGGGCTCCTGTGGGGCTCGTCAAAAGTTGAGGTGGAGATCATACGCCAAAGAAGGCGCAGGTTCACGGCAGGTCAGCGCGCTTCACACACCCTGACCCACCGTCGCTCAACTTACCGACCGCTGTTCACGTTCATGCAGTTTGCGTAATAGGTCGTGGTCGCCGGCCAGTCGGAGAATATCCCGATTACGCCAACATCCCGGGCCAACACATCAATCACGTTGAACACATCGCCGTCGTTATTGATGGCGTCTGTGACGGTCTGATAATACCAACCACCACCGGTGGCCAGCGGACCGCTCCGTTCAACCGTCCAGGCGATCATATCCAGTCCCGCCGCGCGGGCATTCTCCGCATACTCGGAAGGCACAATCTCGCCATGGCCATCCAATGTCAGCATTTTCCAGATTGCGGGCGCCAGGATATTCACACCACGGGCTTTCAGGTGCTCCATGAAGGCCAGGGACGTGTTGTCTGGGGTAATCGGTTCCTGATCAAGGAACACCGCTTGCTTGCCAAAGCGGGGTGTTTCGTTAACCCAGTAGAGCACATCGCCCAGGTTGAAGGATTGCGGCCAAACGTCTCTCGGAGGCACGCCGGCATCAATGTAATCCTGGATCATCTGGCGGGCATAATCCTGCTGACTGTAATCGCCCTCAAACGGCATATCCACCACCGGGAACTTCAGCTCCGGAGTGAACTTGACCCCCAGCGCCTTAAACAGCTCAATGCTTTCACGATGACTGACCAGAGTGCCGCGGGCGGTGTAGAGGTCCGTCCGCCAGTCGGCCGTCCCGCCAAGGTATTCCTCCGGCGTAGTTGCCTCCGAGTTGTAGGCATCCATCTTGCCCTTCAGGGTTTTGAACTCCGCAAGTGTGATGTCACTGGTACGGCATTCGGCCTGCGCAGGCGCGCCGGAAGCCGGATCGGCCGGCACGAAGGGCTGCGTGCATTTCGCGTTCAGCTCAGGAATGGTAACGATGTTGGTGGTGGTGTGCAGATCGTTCTGGGCATGGCGGCAAACCAGCTCCCGGTCCTTGGTAAAGGCTACGTCACATTCGACAATGCCCGCCCCCATTTTGGCCGCAGCAATGTAGGATTCCCGCGTGTGCTCCGGAAACTGTAGCGGCGCGCCTCGATGGCCGATGGAGAAGTCCGAGGGTTTGAACGAACGGGCACTGCAGGACTGAAGCCGCTCCTTCAACGGTCCCTCGTCCATATCCTGTACCAGCCAGAACGGGCGCGGCCCAAGCTGCACCGATTCCTGCCCCTTGAACTTCCCGTGGTGGTGCTTACCCCAATCCGATGACTCCTTCCACTCGGCAAGGCCCGGCGGCAACCAGTTCTGCCCATCCTGATTCTTCGGCCCGGCGTGGGCGACGGCGATAGAGATCGAGCACAACACGATGCCCGCCAACGTGAGTAACTTCATAACCAGCTCCTTGTTTAATGAATGATACTGCGGAGCCAGTGTTCACAAACAGGGTTACCTGTGCGTGAAACTTTTTTGACCAAGGCTGATGAATTTCAGGAGTTGAAGGACACCGCCATCGTCATGCCAGACTGCTGCGTGGATGGTGAGGTGTAGGTCATTCTTTCAACTGAACTGTATCGACTCCGCAAGAGCGCTCTCAAGCCGCTCCCGCACACGCCGGATTTCGTGGTCATCCTGCCCGGCAAGCACCGCGTCAAATTGATTCAACCAGTGCATGACCTCTTCACGTTCTCGGCCCAGAGTCTGGGCATAGGCACTTTCCAGCCTGGCTCGAAGCGTACGGTTGGGCATCTCATCCCTAGGATGAATTTTCATGGCCCTCAGTCGCTCTCGCGATGCCTGCTTTTGGGTTTCACTCAGCCCATTCGGGCTACGATCAATCAGGCGCTCAATTTTCTCGCCGGTGCTCTGCACGGTCACGTCCACTTCCAGCAGACCATCCACGTTATAACTGAAACGCACAGCAATGCACTCTGCACCGGCCGGCGCCGGCGGAACAGGCACCGTAATATCGCCAATAAAGACATTGTCCCGCACTCTCGGGCGTTCGCCCTGAAAGACCAGCACATTAACCGATGTCTGATCGTCTGCTGTCGTGTAGTAGTGCTGCTCGCGGGACGCGGGTATCGTCGTATTTCGCTCGATGATCGGTGACATCAAGCCATTCATGCGCTCACCATTGACCTCACTTGAGATCGCGATGCCCAAGGTGTACGGGCACACATCCGTCATGATGATTTCCTGAACGGCCTCATCCCGAAGGCGGCAAGCAGCCTGCACCGAAGCGCCCTGAGCCACAACGGTGTCCGGGTCCAGGTGACGCAGGGGCATTTTTCCGAACAGTTGGCTCACCAGTTGCTGCGCCTCCCACAAGCGGGTGCTGCCACCCACCATAACCACGTTATCTAGCTCACGGGGGTTTATTCTCGAGTCTCTCAAGGCGCGCTCAACAGGTTGCCTCAGCCGGTCGATCAATGGCTGCCATGCCCGGGCAAGGGCCTCTGGCGTAAACCACTCAAATTCCTTGCCCTGCCAGGCCCAGCAAAGCTTGCCACGCTCGCGGACCGGCCTGCATTTCAGCTGTTCGGCTTTTGCGAGCAAGAGCGCCATAGATGCAGAATCAACTTCGCTTGCCTTCAGGCCCCAAGAGTCGAGGCAGGCATCGGCAATCGCCCTGGTAAAGTCTTCGCCACCCAGAAAGTTGTCGCCGGCAGAAGAGCGCACCTCGATCACCGGACCCACGTACTCCAGCAGAGTAACATCGAAGGTTCCGCCACCGAGGTCAAACACCAGGGACAACCGGTCCGAGTTTTCGTGCAGGCCGTAGGCCAACGCGGCGGCGGTCGGTTCGTTGATCAACCTGACGACGTTCAAACCCGCCAATTCTGCCGCAAAGGCCGCATGCTTGCGTTGTTCATCGTTGAAATAAGCGGGGACCGAGATCACCACATCGTTTATTTCCTGGCCAAGAAAGCTCTCTGCATCCTGCTTCAGGCTTGCCAAAACAAACGACGATAACTCCGTCGGTGTATAACTGTGGCCATCACCAAGTTCGAACCGGTGCTCCGAGCCCATAAAACGCTTGAAAGCCACAGCTGTGCGCTGCGGGTGTGTGACACGTCGTGCTGCGGCTGCCGCTCCAACAAGCAGCGAACCGTCTTCATCAAGGCTGACCGCTGAAGGGGTCATTATTTGGCCAAGGCTGTTAGGAATCAGCTTTGACTTACCATCCTGCCAAACCGCTATCAGGCTGTTCGTGGTACCAAGGTCGATACCTATGGCAAGTGATTTCATCGCACTGTCCTTATGCTTTACGGTTTCCGACCGGCTTCGCCATAGCCCGACATTGCCGACAATAAGCCACTGGCTTCGTCAGGCTGTTCGGAACGGCTGTGAACCGAGGGTTTGAATATCAGTGCAGTGGCTATCACCAGGCCAATGACAGGCATAGCGACGCTCACAAGTGCAGCCAGAGTCATCCTTACCTTACCCAGGCCAGCGTCTCTCATCCGACGCACGAGACTGCTCAACATCGTTGTCGTCATGGCCGCAAGAAAGAGTAAAAACACACCGAATGGCGGAGTGGCCGGGTAGTACAGCCAGGCCAAACCCGCGGCAAAGTAGCAAAGCAGATGAAGTGCAAAACCGCGGCGGCTCAGCAGACCCCCGAACCAGAATGGGTAGAGGGCCGTGTCTTTGGGTGGTTTAGCCTGTTCACGCGTATCGATGAGTCGTTTTTTTAGACTACCCAGAATCAGTCCGCACAGCAGCCTGCCGGCGATTTCCTGATGCTCACTTTCCCCGGCATAGGTCGCATACACTCGTCGAACCAGGTCTTGTGAAGGCTGCTCATGGGGTTGGTGCCGATTCAGGACTGCCAGTATGTCGACCGCCCCTTCAACAAAGTCCGGGAAGCCGTCGCCCCAGTTATTAACCTTGGCACGGTCACCAGGCGCCATGGAGATGGCCTCGGCAAACCTGACACCGCCTGGTATTTTGAGACGGTGCAATGCGGGTGCCTCTCGAGCTGCCAGCCGATCAGAGAAGGTTTGCCCGAGATCTTTATCAATGGTGAGGAGCGCGTAGAACAACATGTTATCGACGAAGCTGGCCTGACACGCACCCAACACCGCAGCCAGAACAGGCACCCAGCTGGCGTCAGGGAGCTGTTCTTTTTCAAACCCATTCTGCAGAAGGATGTAACTCATCCGAGAGGCACAGAGCAGCCGTGCAAAAGTGGGGCTAAATCCAGAGCAGTCCATAAGGTTCACGTTGGCACGGCAGAACTCTTTAATGTCCTCGATACCCTTCGAGCCATCGCTCAAGCCTAACAGCAGGCCTGACAAGCGCCGGAACAGCGTGTTCTCCTGCTGATGAGAAACACGCTCCAGCAAACCCCTCCAGGAAGCCTCCCAAAGGCAGCCCGGATGACAATCCAGGAGAAATCCAAAACGAATACAGTCGCTGATGTCATCATCGCTTAGCGGAAAATCAGCACAATCGACCCAATGCTCTCCTGCAAGGTTCAGGCGCAGCTCCGCCCACTCGACAGCTGTCCGTGGTATCAAAGTCTGGTTTGCGGTCTCCACGTCCATGCCTGCGGCATCGGCAAGCCGCTGCAGGGCCTCGATGGACATGTCTGGCTGGCGACTGATTGCACTCAACAAGGTAAACCGTGATGCGGCCGGCAAGGTGCCTTTCTCCGCGGCTTCGATCAGCTCATCAAACTCGTAACTCAAGATCTTTTGACGAGAGCTGTGTGCTTCCACGAGGTCTAACGCAATCTGGAATGACACTTCAAAATTTGCCGGGCCACAATCTTGTTTGCAACGGTGCGCGAACTCATTCTGCAAGAACGACGGCGCGCCTTGTAATTGCCTTACCCATCCATAGAGTGACGCGAGCCCATCGCCATCGCCAATGGGAACCATGTCAGCAATGACAGCGGAAGCCGAAGGTGAAAGTCTGGCATCAATAAACCGCCGCACCTGCTTGCTCAAGGGGCTGTCGACAATGGCCAAGGCGTGCTTCGACTTAACCAGGATCATACAATCCGCGGCATTCGGCATGTCCCGCAAATCCGGGTTCAGCAATACCGTCCACAGAGGGACCCACTCCTGACCACAACGGCGATGCAGTTCAATCACAAAACTCTTTACCGCAGGAGCCGCATCTACCGAAATCATCGGCCGAATAGCGGTCATGGCGGCTGCATAATCCTTTCTGTGGAAATGCAGGTGTGCAAAAAGCCAGGCCGCGTCATCCGGCCGCTGGTTGGCAAGCGCCGGCAGTATCCGCTCAGCGCAACTCAACCAGACATCAGGCACACGTTTTTCTATCGCGACATGGCAACGTAGCAGCAGTATCGCCAATTCCCGGCATGCCGGAATCACCGTGACCCCATGCTCGTTCAGCAACCGGTCGATCTCACGCAGATTGCCGCGCCCAAATGCCGATACCAAGGCAGAAAAATAGCTCAGTGCGGCACTTTGAGCATGGGTCGGAAATGGTGCGAGCGTGGACAGGTCGAATACGTCCGCTGCATCCAGCCCGTCGAGAACCCCCTCAAGCTGTGCGCTCTGCTCCGACGAATACCGGAGCAACAGGCTTCGCCAATCCAGGAAATCCCTTAACCTGGCTAACACCTGATTTGGCAGCCAGCCGTTATCGAGAGCCCAGTTGAAGGTTGGCTGGGCCAGTAAATAACGGACCTGCAGTGAACAGGCCGTCAGCTCCTGGAGGACAGTTTCATACGATGCCTCCAGAAAGCGCTGTTCAGGATCATTCGCTATAGAGATCAGCTGATCCATCCATCGCTGCGCGTCGATCAGCTCTGGATCTTCAATCGTTGCCTGCGGCTCATCATCTCCGTCCAAAAGATCGTTCTGCCGGGCACTTTCGAGAGCAAACTCATAGGCCTCCCGCAGTGCCCTGAATCCGTCCGGGTCCTCCTCTGGATGCACTCCCGGCAGGAGCGATAGGTAGGCCTTTCGGATCACCCGTTCATCCTCTGTCGGTGTCAGCCCCAGAACGCCCCAATACGCCTCGTTCATAACCCCTCCTCACCGAGAGAGTTCGGGCGCTCGATCTGGTCAAGAGCCATTGCCCAGGGTAAATAAGTGGCCGGGTTGTCGGGATCGGTCAAAACTTCATTAAAAATGCGGCTCAACCAGGGCGGGGCTTCATCGAACAAAAATGCCTTTAATTCATCCGGGGACTCGATTTCCAGTGCCATCCAGAGCATCCGACCACTGAAGTAACCGCACAGGTATTGATCCCAGGATCGATACCAGTAAAGCGCGCGATATCCCAGTTGTAGATGAAGATACTGGCATTCCTGCTCGCTGATGTACCCGAGATACAATCCGTTGCGCAGAAGATAACTCATGCGCCCCAAATCCCAGGCACGAATGCCCCCGGGGCCTGTAAGCAGGGCTGTTCTATCCAGAAACAGATCCCGTAGGCGGTTCAATTCAGGCATCTCTGATCGAGCACTTTCCCGGTCGCTGGGCAAAACCTGATGCCAGGCCCAATAGTTCGCTCCGATCGAAACCGCGTGGCCACGGTCAGCCATGCGTGAGACGGTCTCAAGCAGGCCCTCTCGATCTTCAATGCCCCAGGCGGAGCTGAGTAAGTCGCCTTGTTCAGTGCCTGCATCTGCTGCCCAGAACGAAGGGACATCGTATCTAGCCCCCGCTTTGCGGTTCAAAGCGACCAAGGGGCCGCTCAACGCCAAAAGCCAAAGCTGTTGCTCTCCAGGTGGCATGTCTTTCATCCTTGAAGCTTTCATTCCTGCTCAGTTCAAGGTCAGACGCCAGATGATCTCCAGCGGCCTGCCTGTATACCATCAACATTTACCGACTACTGGGTCAGCAGCCGCTCCTGCAACTCCCGAATCACCCTCAACACCCGGCTCATTTCCTGCTGGGTTTTCAGATCCAGGTCCAGCTTGCCATCCATGGTTTTCACAAGCGGCACAATGGACTCCTCGAAGATCCTCGCAAACGCCATCAGGGCATCGCCCACTTGCGGCGGGCTGTCCAAGTTGACGGTGACTGCGGGATTCAGCTGAACCGATTGCAGGCCTTCGGTGAGGCCGGTTTCCAGGGAGCGGGACAACTGGCTCAGGGCCTTGTCGAGATCTGGTTCGGACTCCCTTCGGCTGTCCATTCCGGCCACCAATTGCTGTCCCAACTGCTGCATGTGCTCGGAAATCAGGCCCAGCTGGCGCACTACTTTCACGCCGGTTTCTTCATCACCACCGGCCTGTTGGCGGCGGCGGTATTCTTCGCAGATCGACTGCCAGCGGGCGGCTTCTGCCTCGCTCAGGGTGCCGCGCATCTGTTTGAGTTTCAGCAGGTTTTCTTCCGCGCCCTGGGTCAGCAGCTGGGATTCGCCCTGGTAATGGTCATCAATCAGGGCTTCCAGCTCATCCTCGCTCATGATCGGCGACAGTTTCTCTGCCAGCTTGTTCATGTTCCGGTAACTGCCCTGCAGCTTGAACGTCGGCTCGGTGCGATAGGCCTCGGCCTGGGCACTGGAGGCTATGTAGGCCTGATTCACTCGCAGCACGGTTTCCCGCACCCGGATCATTTTTTTCAGCAGGGAGACAATTTCGTCCCGCTCGGCGGCGCTGTAATCGTGTTCAAAATCGGAGTCCGCCACCGACTTGCCCTCGGCCAGGTCGGCAAAGCGGTAGAAATCCGCCATGCCACGGGTGGCCAGGGGCGCCAGCACCGGGTTGGAACTCAGGCTGTTCTCGATGTAGGACAGTGCAAAGGCGTGCTCCATACCTGAGAGCACGTCACCCAGGTTGTAGATATCAGCCCGGTTGGCGAGCATGTCGGGCACTTTGAACACTTCACCGCTCTCGGTGTAGGGGTTACCGGCCATGACCACACAGAAGCGTTTACCGCGCATGTCGTAGGTGCGGGTGCGGCCGCGCCAGACCCCCTCAATGCGTCGGGTGCCGTCACACAGGGAGATGAACTTCTGCAGGAACTCCGGATGGGTGTGCTGGATATCATCCAGATACAGCATCACGTTGTTACCCATTTCCAGGGCCAGGTTGAGTTTGATCAGCTCTGCCTCGGCGGTGGAGTGCGGCGCTTTTTCCGGGTCCAGCGAGGTGACGTCGTGGCCCAGGCTCGGGCAGTTGATCTTCATGAAGATCAGGCCCAGGCGGTTTGCCACGTATTCCATCAGGGTGGTCTTGCCGTAGCCGGGTGGCGAAATCATCATCAACAGGCCGGACTGGTCTGTGCGCCGGTCTTCACCGGCGGTACCCATCTGCTTGGCCAGGTTATCGCCGATGATCGGCAGATAACTTTCGCTGATCAGTTTGTTGCGCACAAAAGACGACAGCGGCCGGGGCCTGAACTCCTCAAGGCGCAGCTGATCGCGCCAGCGCTCCAGGACTTTGTGGCGGACTTCCTGCAATTGCTGCCAGCCGGGAATGATTTCCTGGCGGTGGTAGCGCAGGCGCTCATCGAACTCATCCAGCTGCAGGCTAAGGGTGCGCTCGTTTATGCGGCTGTGCTGGCCCAGCAGGCCATCCACATGAAAGGCCAACTCAACGCTGCGCACGCCGGTCTTGATGGCATCGCCCACATTGAGGACGGCCACCACTTCCGGCAGGTAATGCATCAGGTGTTGCTGGTCGGTTTTGCCCATCCAGGCCTTCAGCCAATGCTGGGCAATGGTCCAGCGAGCCGCCGGCTGGCCGCTCACCACATCCAGTGCTTGCTGGTACTGCGCAAACTGGTTATCCCGTTTCAGGGATTCGGTGAAACCGGCCGCCAGCTCACCCGCATAACGGGTGATATCAAACTGCTCGTTTTCCTCCGCCAGCTGCTGCACTAAATACTGGGCCGCCGACTCAATCAGGGTACGCTCGGCACTGCCTTTTTCCGCCAGCGCCAGCTGATGATGGGCGACAAACTCCGACATCTGCGGAGCAAGTTCCTGCTCCAGGGAGTACAACAATTCGTTCGACTGCATCATCCGGCTGAGAATACCGGCAGACAGGCAGCGTGAACGCAACTGTTGTGCCGCTAGATCCTGCCGGGCCACCTCGGCCCAGTACAGCATGGCGAGGGCACGGGCCTTGGGGCTGAATCGAAGCAATCCGGCGCTCTGGATAGCCGGCCAGAGGGTACTGACGACCAAAGCGGCATCGTGGTCGTGAATGCCTTTTTCATAGCCCTCACGGTAGCGGGGGGAGGCGAATTTACGGATGTAGTCGGTCAGCTCATTCAGATCGGCCACGTTGACGGGCAGATCAGATGCCTGCCGGAATTCCTCGATCACCAGTGCCGCAAGGTACTCGGCCCGGTAGACCCTGTCTGACTCCGACGGCTGGCTCATATTCCAGTAGCCGCGCAGGCGGTCCAGCTCTGGCTCGTCCAGGCGCTCGTAATACTGGGTGCCGGTCAGGTGCAGCAGCACGTGGTCGTCTCGCGGGATCAGCGTCAGGTCCAGCTCCTGCTGGTTAACGCTGAACCGGTGCTTGCCCAAACGGATGACCGCGCCGCCGTCTTCAAAGATATCGGCTTTATCGCGAACACTTCTGAGCGCGGTGTCCTGGGCGGCCTTGAGCTGCCCCAAGCAGTCATCCGCTTCCATGGCCGCGCCCAGCTCCCGCAGCTCTTTGGCCATGCTGCGCAGGCGCGCCACCATGGCATCGGAGGCGAAGAAGGCGTGCAGTTCTTCCGGGCTGGCGAACCGTTCGGTCCGGCGGGTGACATTCCGGAGTATGCGTTCGGCGGCATCGGTGAGTGTCGTTACCCGGCGCTGCTGCTGATCCTGCAGTTGCTGGCGCCGGGCCTCAATGCTTTCGTGGGCGTTCTCACGCTGCTCCAGAATGGCGGCAAGAAACTCATCGTATTCGCCAAACTGGCTTTCCAGTTCCTGCAACTGGTCGAGCATACGGGTCATCAGGCCATCACATTCCCGCACATCGGTCAGGGAACTCACGCCGTTGGCCAGGCTCTGCTCAAACAACCGCAGCCGGGCGGCAAACTGGGCCCGGGCCTCGGCACTGCCCTGCTCTTTCAAGCGCAGTTCCGCTTCCGAACGCTGCTGGTTGATGGTGGCGTAGATGCCGGAGATGTTATCGGTGATGGCGGTTTCCAGCGCGGCATCGTCACCGGCCATGGACGCCAGCATGCCCTGAATCATATCCAGCCCGGAAGTCAGCTCCCGGTAGCGGTCTACAATCTTGCGCAGGGCATCCCGGGTGTCGGCCTCGGCCAGGTCGGTTTGTAATTCGGTCAGGGTCTTGCGGTAACCATCCAGCGCCTCCGGTGAGGCCAGAAAACGGAAGGTTCGCTCCGTTAGCCGCTCCTCAGCGTCGGCCAGATCGCTTTCCAGCGTTTCGATACGAGCTTTATCGGCATATCGCCGATCATTCAGGGTGCGCACCCGACCACGATGTTCGCGCAGGCGGGCCAGGTAACTGACGAACTGATCCGGCGCTTTCCAGCTGTCCGGCTTCAGGTCTCGCATCAAAATGCCCTGAGCCTCAGCCACATCATTAACGGCGGTTTCCGTCTGCGCCCGGATGCTCTGAACTTTCTCATACTCATCCAGTACCAGTTCCGCAGTGCCACGGATGGTTGTCAGGTGCTGATGAAGCCCAGAGAATAGAACCTCTTCCTGCCTGCCAGACAGCCAGAAGAACTGGTCGAGCACACGGTCAACGGTGCGAATCAGGCTGGTGAAGTGGCGCTCACTGGCGCTGGAGGAGTCCACCAACGTCACTACCGTGTTTAATTCGGCAATACCCCGCACCAGTTCCGGATTGCCAATCCGAGCCAGTTCCGAATCGTTTGCCACGCTGGCCTGGGCATGGAAGCTCTCGGAGGTAAACGGGGTTTTCCATACCTGCAGCGGGTGCACCAGGGTCGGTTCGTTATCGGCATTGAAGACCACCAGATGACCGTTCTCGAACAGTGCGAAGCCATGGCCAATCAGGGGCACATCCGCCTGTTTCCGGATCAGGTTGTATCGGAACAGAATCACCTGCCCGGTGAGTTGCTCATAGAACACATACAGCATGTCCTCACCGTTCGGTGAGCGCAGGGTACGCTTGAGCCGGAAATCCCCTTCCGGAATCTGGAAGGTTTTCAGCTCACCGGTAGTGAGGTAATAGCCGGAGGGGAATATGAGGCCGTGATTGTCCGGCAACGACGCCACCGAACCGGCCATGGCATCCACCCGCTCAACCTTGCGCTGGGTGCGATTGAACAGGTAGTAGCGCCAGTGCTTTTCATTGAACGGCAGAATCCGCACCAGCAGAATCTCGCCAAGGTCGGCGTAGTCGAAACTGGCGTCATCCAGGGACTGGGAGTCAGACTCCACCGCGTCCTGATAGATGCCCTCGCCGGTGGCGGTGTTGTTCTCCACCTTGAAGGTGATGTTACCCCGCAGGTTGTCAACAAACAGGGTGTCGGCAATGTTCAGATGCGGCGAACGGCCCTGTACCTGGCTGTCACGGCCAACGGTTTTCCAGGGGAAGCTGAAACGGTCCGGGAAGGTCAGGTCGCGCTCGCCCCGGTTGTCCACGTATCGGTTTACGTTGCCATCCGGCTTCAGTTCCCAGCGGAACACCCTCAGGTCGTCCAGCTTGTCACCAATACGGAACGCCATCAGCAACATGCCCTTGAGGATGACCAGCTGAGACAGGGTGGCGGTGTTGTAGTACTGCTGCAGTTCCCGGAAGTCTGTGGCAAAGCGGGCATCGGTCAGGAAGGAGCCTTCGATGGCGGCTTCGGTCATTTCGAAACCGCTGTCGCCGTCATTCAGGTGGTACAGCCGGAACACATCCTCAACCGCCAGGGACTTGCGCAAGCCAAGCTGGAGATTGAAGCCAAACAGCAGTTTGTCCCCAAGACGAACCACGTCCCGTGCAATGGCATTGTTTTCGGTTCTGACCCGGGCCCGGCCAAGTACGTTCATGCCGGCACTGCCGAAAACCTCTTCCCGGGCCTGATTCAACCCGGACACCTGCTCCCGGAGCTGTCCGCCCTGCTCTTTCAGCCGCCGCTGGATGGTTTCGAAGGCAGAGCCTTCCTGAACAATGCTTTCAAGGCCGGTGCGATCCGTCGACATACCAAATCATCCTGAACTGAAGGGAAATCGGAATGGGAACAGCGACCGCCGGTGCTTGGACCGGCGGTCGCTGGGGCTTCAGGCGGTTTCCGAAGTCCGGCTGGACTTCTCACCGGAAACCCGTCCGGCGATGCCGGCCAGGGCTGCCTGCAGCGAGGGCGACTTATCCAGAACGCCCTGCACACTCTTGCCGTAACCCAGCCCCTGGGCAAACTTCTCGAAGATGCCGCCGTCGCCGCCAATCATTTCAAACTTGGCGTCTTTCAGGGCCGCCGCCATCACGCGACCATTTTCCAGCAGGCCGGTCTTCTGGGCTTCGATCTGCGCCATCACTTCCTTCTCATGAACTTCCAGGTTCATGCGGAATTCTTCGAAGTGACGAGCCTCTTCAGACATGTTGTCGTAGGCCTTCAGCTTCTCGACCAGGCCAGACGCTTCGGCCTTGGCCATGGCTTCGCGGGCATCGGCCTTGGCCAGACCCATACGCTGCTCGCCTTCGGCATCCGCCAGCACCATGGCTTTGCGGGCATCCGCTTTGGCCAGACCCAGCTTCTCTTCACCCATGGCTTCGGTTTCAAGGCGCTGCTCCAGCACCCGCACTTCAGCCAGGCCAGCTTCTTCGTCAGCCTTCGCCGTGGCCGATTTAACTTCGGCACGGGCCAGACCATCCGCACGGATCGCAGTTGCCTGAGCTTCCTTGACCTGGGCATCGGCCAGGCCATCGGCCGCTGCCATGGCCTGACGACCACGGGCCAGCTTCTCATCCGAAACCGACTTCTTCTCGGCGGCATCCAGGTCTGCCTGGGCTTTGACTCGAACCTGTTCAGCTTCAAACTTGGAACGTTCGAAGGCGGCTTCCGCAGCTTTCACGTCCATCAACTTAAGCTCTTCGGCATCCGCTTCAGCAGCTACCACTTTCTTGACCTTCAGGCGCTCAGCTTCAGAACGGTTGCGCACATCCTTGATGTTCTCTTCTTCTTCCGCCACATTGCGCTCAACCGCAATACGCTGACTGGTGATGTCGGCAATTTCCTTACGCTCGCCTTCCAGCGCCTTCTCCATGCCGATGCGCTCGATCTCTACGGCGCGCTCACGGTTTACATCTTCCAGCTCACGGGCCTGGCGAATGCGCACTTCCTCAATCTGCACCGCACGCTCACGGGCCTTCATGGCCATCTCGATCTGGCGCTGTTTGTTTTCTTCAGCAATCGCCAGCTCTTCATCGGTCTTGATGCGGGCGGCTTCAGCACGGGCACGCTCTTGCTCACGTACCTGCTCGGTTTCCGAGGTTTCACGGGCCTGCAGGGTTTCAATTTCACGGCGCTGACGGGCTTCTGCGTCGGCCTGACTACGCTCCAACTCCAACGATGCTTCGCGGGCGGAGACGTTCTTGCGCTGGATTTCCAGCTCCTGATCACGTTCCAGGCGGTTGGTTTCTACGTTGTGCAGTGCGGTAATTTCGGTGATGCGCTTGATGCCTTCGGAATCCAGAATGTTGTTTGGATCCAGAGAGGTTTTCGGTGTTTGCTCCAGGTAATCGATGGCCACGTCTTCGAGGATATAGCCATTCAGATCTTCGCCGATGGTCTCAACAATCGAATCCCGGAACCGCTGCCGCTCTTCGAACAGCTGCATGAACTCCATTTTCTTACCAACGGTTTTCAGCGCTTCACTGAACTTGGCATTGAACAGTTCGTTGACCGCATCGCGGTCAGAAGCACGGCCAACACCTACCGACTTGGCAACCCGCAGCACATCTTCTGCGGTTTCATTGACCCGCAGGTAGAAAGCAACGGTGATATCCGCCCGCAGGTTGTCCTTACAGATCAACCCTTCCTTACCGGTGCGGTTCAGCTCCAGGGTAATCACCGAGATTTTCATGGTCTCGGAACGGTGAATAACCGGCAGCACCATGGCCCCGGTGAAGTACACCTTCGGGGTGGGCGACAGATCGTTCACGATCAGGGCCTGGCCCTGATCAACCTTGCGATAGAAAGCCTTGAACAGGGCCAGAATGCCCAGTATCAACAAGACCAGAACGCCGACAGTCATGAAGACCGGGATGATCCAAGATAAATCCATTTACGCTTTCTCCTGAGCTGATTGGAAGGACGCTTGTGCAGGGTTAACCGGCGGAACCGCCGGACAGAAACTCAGATTCCGGTACCACCCACCAGGCGTTGGCGTCCGGAATGTGTTCAATAAGAATGGCCCGTTCCCGATGGGACAACGGGGAATGGCTGCGCACCTGCAACACCAGGTGAGCACCGTCCAGATGGGCTTCTGCCCGCCCAGATGTTTCAGAAACCGAGGAAGAAATCACCACGCAGGGTGTGCCGATAATGCGTTTTTGCAGAGGCGGCAGATAGGCACGGCGGAACAGAGGCCGAAGGGGGCGAACGACAATGGACGTGACCAACAGGCCGCTAACCAGGGATGTGAACAGCACCGCCAGCGCGTACAACCAGTGCAGAATGCCCGACGGCACCAGTGCGCCCAAGGCCAGATCAATGAAATAACTGGTCAACCAGCCAGCCAGGAACAACAGGGTGAGCACCAGCGGCAGGGGCACGCCTTGCAAGCCGAGAGTCACCATCAAACCACTGAAATCACCAGCAACATCAAGATCACCCTCGGCGTCTACATCACCCATACCAGAAAGGGAAATCAGCCAGTAAATAATGGCCACGCAAAGCAGTACGGAGAAAACCACCGTCGGGAAGGAGAACGCAACTGCGAAGAATGTTTCCATACGCGACCAGACATCCGTTCCGGTAAATCCAAGGGGTGACAGTTCATGTCAACAATTAGGCGTTGTTTATAACGCAAACAAACTATTTCTTGCAAATATTTAATTGCGGAGTATAGACTCGGCTTATTGACATAAAATGTCAAGCGACAGGACAAGGTTCGTCCGGATCGGCCGAACCGATTCAATGCCACAGGAAGGAGCTATTCGTGGACACTCAATCCCTCACCCTGGCCTTGGGTGATGCTACCCATGCAGGCCGTACCTTTGATGTGATGCCCGTAGCCGGTGACGAGCCGGTACTGCAAGTGGTCGTTTCCGGCGCTGAAGAAACGCCGGTGTACGTTACCGTAACCGACACCCAGATTCTGTGCCTTGCGTACCTTTTTGACGAACAGGAACTGAACCCGGAACGCCTGAACGAGCTGCATGAAAACATGCTCCGCCTAAGCGTACCCATGCCCCTCAGCGCACTGGGAAGAACCGGCGATCATTACGTGGTGTATGGCGCCTTGAGCCCCACCTCCGGTACGACCGAAATCATGCAGGAACTGGTCACGCTCGCCGAGAATGCCATCGACCTGTTACAGACTTTTGAAGACTACCTGGCTTGAGTGAGGGCTGAACCATGAGAACCGTACTGAAGAAAATCCTGACCGCCATGCGCGGTGGCGTTAACGAACTGGGTGAAGCCGTTGTGGATGGCCAGGGCAACCGCATTCTGGAACAGGAACTGCGAGACGCCGAACAGGAACTGAAACAGGCCAAGCAGGAACTGGCCGCCCTGATGGCCGAATCCGCATCGCTGGCCCGGCAGATCCGCGTTGAGCAGGACAGCGCCAGCAAACGCGAACAGGACGCCAGCAAAGCCCTGGCCGCAGGCCAGGAAGACCTGGCCCGGGAAGTGGCCGAACGCATTGTGGGCCACGAACGCCGCGCTGGGGAACTGACCCAGACCCGCGAATTGCTGCAACAGCGCATCAGCGGCCTGAAAGAGCGCGTACAGCGGGCAGAAAAGCAGCTGGCCGACTACCGCCGGGAACTGCAGGTGGTGAAAACCAACGAGCGGGTACTGCGCACCACCGCCCAGATCGACACCAACATTAACAGCAACCAGTCTTCCCTGAGCACCGCCAAGGAAACACTGGAGCGCATCCGTGACCGCCAGGCCCGGGAAGAAGACCGGCAAAACGCCAGCGCTACGCTTGAGAAAGAACTTACTGGGGCCGACCTGGATGAGAAACTGAAGGCCGCTGGCATTGATAGCGAGCAAGACGCGGTAAACGATGTCCTTGCCCGCCTGAAAGGCAACCAGGCTCAGTAACACTTTACGCGCCCCCAACACGGGGGCGCCTATCCAGGCTAAGCCAATGGCAAAGAAACCGGATTGGTCAAAAGAAGAACAAGCGGTTCAGGCGGTGCAACTGGCCTTTGATCTCTCCAACGACATCCAGCGCGCCTTCCGGGTGTCTGCAGCCCTGCAGGACATGACCACCGCTGATATGGTGCGCAAAGTCCTGCAGCTGCCCTACCGTAAGAATCGGGCCAGACCCCGGCTGACCATCACCCTGCGGGATGAGGATTTTGAGGTACTGGCAAAGAAGTACGGGCTTGATCCCAACGACCGCGCCGCGATTCGGCAGCGGGTGGCGGGGGAGTTGCAGGCGTTTGCGAGCAACTACCTGGCGGGATAGCGGCGCTCGTCAGCCGTCTATGAAATGCGGGACGAACCGCGACGTGTCGCGCGTGATCGCCGTATTGTCTTCACGGATACCCATCCCGACAGCCTCGTTACCCACAATCCAGCTCCCGATTAGGCAATAGTGCCCGGAGAAACGGGGAGGCGGACACCAACCCTGAATGATGGTTGGCCCATCGCCATATGGCCCCTCAACCTGAGCCTCCACTCCGGCGCCGGTTTCAATCGCAATGTTTGCACCTTCTCTGGAGAACAACGGCTTGCGAACCCAGCGTTCGAGGTTCGGATCACGTCGCTTATCGCTTTCAAACCAGGCTGGCAAAAGATTTGGATGGCCCTCATGGCGCTCCCACAACAAAGGCAGGATACCTTTATTCGACAGGATCAGCTTCCATGGCGGTTCGACAAACTGGGTGCCACTGGCACCCACATAATCGGAAAAAGATTCCTGCCACATCCATTCCCAAGGGTATAGCTTGAACAATTGATCAACAGGCTCATCATCAAGGCCAACAAATCGCTGACGCTCTCCAAGGCCAATCTCATCAATAAATAAGGTCTTGGGATTAAGCCCGGCCTGATCCGCGCAGTCGGCGAGATACTCAATGGTACCGGCATCTTCGGGATGGTCCCGGCAGCAGGCCAGGTGAAACGACTGCCCTGCACGACCAATCATTGCCAACCGCTCGATCAGAGCCTCCTGCAATCGATTGAACTGATCGGCGCCTGCCGGCAGTTGCCCTCGCTCAATTTGTTGTTCAAGCCACAACCATTGGAAGAACCCGGTTTCATAGAGAGAGGTTGGGGTGTCCGCGTTGTATTCGTAGAACTTCGCAGGCCCGGCACCATCGAACGAGAAGTCCATTCGCCCATAAAGTGACGGCTCAGAAAACTTCCAGCTTTCGGCGATCAGATCCCAGGCCTTCCCGGGTATCGCCAATTGATCCAACAAGCGCTCGCTTGAGACCACCTCACCCACCAGATCGAGACACATTGCGTGAAGTTCCTCAGTGGGAGCCTCAATACCGTCTTCAATTTCGGCAAGCGTAAACTGATAACAGGCGGTTTCATCCCAATAGGGTTCGCCCTCCAGGGTATAGCGAGTAGGGTGAGGCGTTACCGCCTCATCCCTCTCACAGAACCGTACATACGGGCCACGTATACGGCTCATGCCATTAACTTACCCCGAACTCGGGGACAGTGATGCCGGTTTTGACCTTCGCAAGATCCATCAACTTCAGGTCATTGTGCAGGTAGGTGTTGGGCAGGGCCAGACTGGCCAGTGGGGACGCCGCGTTGCGCCAGCTTTGCATCTTGATATGCCGGAACGGGGGTTGGTAACCTAGCTGTTTCAGCCTCCGATGCAGCCGACTCGGCTTTTTCCACTGCTTGAGCTGGAGGCAGCGCAGGCGCCGCCTTAGCCAACTCATCACCTGCTTTAACACCCGCGCGCAGTTCGCCACCCGGAAGTAGCTGACAAAGCCCCGCAACACCGGATTCAGCTCACGTATAATGGCCGCGAGTCCGATGCCCCGGTTTCGCTTCGTCAGTGATTTCAGCTTCTGCTTAAGCCTGACCACCTTCTTTCCCTGTATGCGGGTGTACTTGCTATGTATCACCACGCCCAGGAACTTAACCCCTTCATCACTATGGGCGATGTGGGTTTTGGTGGTATTGACCGTCAGCTTCAACTCATTTTCCAGATAGCGCCGGGCAACCCGTAACGCATTCTCCGCGCCCGCTCGTGAGCCGCACAGGATCAGGATGTCGTCCGCGTAGCGAACGATCCGGTGCCCCCGCGCTTTCATGAACTGGTCGAAGGCGTCCAGGTAGGCGTTTGCGATCAGCGGACTGATCACGCCACCCTGAGGGCTTCCCAGTTCCGTCTCTTCGAGGTGGTATCCCACCATCACGCCACTTTCCAGGAACTGGCGCAGCAGTGACAGGACACTGCCGTCCGTGATCCGTTGGCGGAATTGGCGGATGATCAGGTCATGGTTGAGTGTGTCGAAGCATTTCGACAGGTCCATATCCACGACCCACTCACGCCGGTATCGGCGGATGAACAACTCCGCCTTGCCAATGGCATGGTGACCACTGCGTCCCGGACGATACCCGTAGCTCGACGGGTGAAAGCCCGGGTCGAAGATCGGCTCTAGGATGCTGCGCAACGCCTGCTGCACAACCCGGTCCCGAACCGTTGGAATGCCCAGTAAACGCTCACCACCATCGTCCTTGGCAATGGCGACGCGCCTGACCGGCTGCGCCCGATAGCGCTTTTCCTTCAGCTCGAGCAACAGGCACGACAGCTCCACCTCCAGATTCGCCTCAAACGCACCCAGGCTCTGCCCATCGATTCCGGCCGCGCCCTTGTTGCGTTTGATGTGTCTGAAGGCTTCATACAGGCGCTGTTTTGACAGCAATTGCCCGTACAGACTGTAGTATTTCCTCATGCCTGCTCATCTCTGTGGTGACGGCTTCGAGGATCGGTCTGGCTGCCGGTCTGTTTCAGGCGATCCGTCCGGGTACTAGCGCTCTGGCAATCTGCCGCCACGGTATCGCTCTACTCCCTTGTCCGGAGAACACCAGAGCCACTGCGTTCCCGCAGCACCCCAGTGCACGTCCCTGCCCCGTCGGGCAGCTTGTGAACACAGCGTCCACCTCTCACTCGTCGTCCGTCATTCTCGTTAATGACTTCCGCCCTTCGCATCCGATCAGAGCTTTTGACCCTGACCGGTCCGCTGAACCTCCGCCAGCGGTCATTCCGGTTTTGTCCTCCACGCTGTTACCAGGCTTCTCAGGCCGGAACTTCCTCACTACTACGGCTTCATCTGCCACCTCGCACCGACTGCGGCCTCGGCTTTCACCTTGCGCCACAGCCTCCGGCGTCGCCGGATTCGGTGTCAGGCTTCCCCGGTTACTGCACCGGCTCCCTGTTAACGATGCCACCCTCAAACACAGCCCAGGTCTGACTGAGTATCGGGCTTCGCGTTATTTCGCACGCTGACCCACCTGAACTGCCGAAGCAGGTTCACTTGCGTTGTGTACCGTTAACTTCCTATGGCTTCCTTCAGACCCCACCGTTGGCCAGTGGCGCCCTTGCCAGTCGGATTGTCTTCCCCTCAGTCGGGGTGACGCCATCTTCTTTCAGATGGCCGGGTTTGCCGGCTTCGCCGGGCAAACGAAAATGGAATCCATAGGATTCCGCCTGAGAGCACCAATCCGGGCGGGGAGCCATTTGAATACGTTTCATGGAGTGTCCTTCTCCTGAGGCGGGCCAGTCCAATACTTTCCTGAAGCGCGAGAGTCTACCGGCATTTCCACACCCGGGAAAGTCGCCAAGTCCAACCGGATTGACCTTTCCTTTCGCTTGCTATAAATTCCCGCCCAAACTGCATACAGGAGAAGGACACTCCATGGCCACTCAGGACGAGGCAAACGCCATACTGCCAACCCGTACCCGTCGTCAGAAACGCTCCCAGACCGCAACGCTGGTGCTAATGGGTGCTACGCCCTTCGCTGTGCTTGGCCTGGACCCACTGCATTCGGAGGTCCGGGTTTTTCGCGACCTGCAGGCATGCCAGACCGCCTTGCCAGGCGCACAGGACTATTGCGAGACACTAAACGCAGAGGCAGCAGAGCGGCATCCGTCACTCGCCCCAAAGTACACTTCTCGCCACCAATGTGAGTCGGACTTTGCTCACGTAACCGTCAACAGTTCGTGTGAAAATGGCTGGTGCGGCATTGACGATCTCTCCATCTGCGAGCGCACAGCAGATGGCTACTATCGCCCCCCCTTTTCAGGCTTTCTGGTCGATCAAGCCATCCTTGATGGCACCTATGAGGGAACCAGGCCCGCGCCCGAATCTCTGGATGACAGGCAATTGCAGCCGGTGTACAGCA
This sequence comes from Marinobacter sp. GH_1, assembly GCF_048595985.1. NCBI lineage: Bacteria > Pseudomonadati > Pseudomonadota > Gammaproteobacteria > Pseudomonadales > Marinobacteraceae > Marinobacter > Marinobacter sp. GH_1. The sequence continues at coordinate 4,062,554 of NZ_CP184460.1, forward strand.
TTTCCGACGAGACCCTGAGCAGCAGTGGTGATGAAGGCCAGGGCTCGACTTATCGCAGCCACACGCCCTTCCTCTGGCATTACGTGATGGCCAACGGCCAGTACCTTGGCAACCAGAATCTTCGTGATCCCGTAACACGAACCAAAAGCCAACTGGCAGCCAACACCAGCAGAACCTTCACCGGCACCAGCCAGCGTGGCGGCTTTGGCTCCACGGCCAGGCAAACCATGCAGGCGGCAAGGAGCTGATCAATCATGGTTAAACCCACTTTCAGCGCCTTGGCACTGGTAGCCTGCCTGTTCACCACCGTAACAACGCAAGCAGAAACGACAATATCGGCACTCGCCGAAGACCTTCAGCAGCGGCTAACGCAAACACCGGAGACCCTGCGCTGGCTGAAGCCCAACAAAGACGAACCGCTAGCACACACAGACCTCGGCATCGACCCGGAAACCTGCGAAGCCCCGGTGCTCGCCCGGGCGGGAACTCATCCCCGCTTTCTGGTTCGCTGCGTCAACCGCGCCTTGGTCAACTTTCGTGTTACGGACATTCAAACACTGACATCCTGGGCCTACTCCGACGGCGATTGGAGCACAGGGCAAATCATCGCCATTCGCGGTATCGACAATTCTCCAACTAGCCGGTACAGCTCAAGGCAAGTGGAGTACGAAACCGTATGGCATAAAGGTGAGCCGGCCGGACCATACGAACGCAGTCTCACGCTCCTGTCGGAGACCGATCTCCGCAAGTTGGCTAAATTCTGGAATAGCTTTGACACCGGGGAACTGCCGGTACTGGAATCCCTGGAACAATGGCGCCAACTGACATGGCCCGATGCGGTGGTCGGGCTCCGTCGCAATGGCCAACTTCTGCTTCAACAAGGAACGCTGGCAGGCACCAGCGACCTGCTGGAAGAATTGTCCTCAAAGGACGCGCTACCACCTTTCGCCAGAGGCTTGATCCGCCCGGTGAAAAAAGTCTGGCGCGGCACCACGCCTCCGGGTGAGCCGATGTTTCTTCTGCACAGCCTGCGAGCGAACGGCACAGATTACGCTTTAGCACTTTCCAATGTGACTGCCGGTGCCGCCTCCCAGAACATACAACGGCTCAGTGCCGGTTTGCCCTATGAATTGGTATTTCTTCCAATAGAAAGGAATCTGTAAGTCATGACGACCGCCAGCATGGAACCGTCTCAGGCGGTTACTAACCCGCTAGATAGCCTGAAACAAATCCGAAACCACAACCGTTATGCAGGGCAACTTCTGCTTGCCGGCAACCGGTCGGCCTTGACCAGTTTGCTCGTGGTTTGGTTCCCGGTAATCGCAGTGCTGACTTACGGCTTTGTGGTGCCGTTTACCTACACAGCATGGGGCGAGAACAACCTGTTATTGATTCTGTATTGCTGGACGGGCCTCTGGCTGGCTCTTACAGCAGCAAGCGTTACCTTCGGCACCGGACGGCACGTGTATTCTGTTGACCTGGCCAATCGCACCATCAGTCATCTGAACTCAGAGCAAAGCACGTCCCTAGCACTCGAGCTTCGCCAAGGATCAGAAGGCAGCTACCTTGATCTGAAGACCCCCCTGGATAGTGGCTGGCATTTGGACGTGGATTCCCGGATTGTGGCGGAATTAACCCCGGCAGAAGTGCAGTCGATCCGGCGGTGGCAACCGGCTAAACTCAAGGACCACATCCGAAAAAAGGTCAAAGATGGCTCGCTTACAACCCTGTTTGTCGTCGCGAATATCCCGCTAGTCGTTATACATCTTGTTTCCGGAACCTTCGGCCTTCTGATCATGTGCCAGATTTACATGCTTGCGGCCTGGACCCTCACCCAAACTCTTGACTGGTTCCTGGAAAAGCGTGATCAGCAAGTTATGGAGCAACTGTGAAATCCTACTGTCCTGCCTGCGACACCCGCACCCTGAGGCCACTCCAGGGAGGCGACCAACGAATTGCTGAATGCAGGCATTGCCATGGGGTGTGGTTTGAAGATGGCAGCCTGAACTGCGCCATAACCGGCCACCACGATCATATTGAGCACTACGATCATGAACAGCACCTGGGGCCGAAACTGGGCGTAAGCAATCGCCAGTGCACCAGATGCAGGGTTTCCATGACGCACTACCAGTTACTGGCCGATTACAGCGTAGAGATCGACTGCTGCCCGACCTGCGACGGTGTCTGGCTTGACCAGCATGAAGTGGATCAAGTCATTCACTCGCCGTTGCTTAAGGATGCCTTGGCGGAACTGAACAAAAAGGTCACCTGGAAATCCTGGGTGTTCCAGTTCTTCACGGCCATGCCTGTTGAATACAACATCCAGCCTCATCGCACACCCTGGATGACATGGTTACTCATCGCACTATGCACACTTGTCTTCTTCAGTGGCGTCTATGACGCCGGCTCCAACGAATGGATCTTTCTGAACCTTGGCCTTAACTCAGATTCCCCGAGTGCAGCCCATGTGGCCATGCAACTGTTTACCTACCAGTTTGTTCACGGCGGGCTGATGCACCTTGTCGGTAACATGTATTTTCTGTGGATTATCGGCGACAACCTGGAAGACGCATTGGGCCACTGGACTTTTCTAGGCCTGTATCTGCTGTCTGGGGTGGTCGCCGCACTGGCAGAGCTTATGCTGTTTGATGCCTCTCAAGGACCGTTGCTACTGGTAGGCGCCAGCGGCTCCATCGCAGCCCTGTTCGGCCTCTATCTCATGTGGTTCCGCCATGCCAGCCTGACATTCATGATCGTTATCTACCAGAAGAAACTGGCCCCTCACTGGTATTTCCTGATCTGGAGCCTGATCAATCTGTTCGGGATGTTTACCGCCCAGGGCGGCGTGGCCTGGGCTGCTCATCTTGGCGGGTTCGTATTGGGTCTATTGATCGGATACCTGATGCGAGACTATGTTCTTGCAAAGAATCCGCTGATCGCCATGCTGAACCAGCCAGAGGCAGCCATCAGCCGGTAGGTAAGCGTTCACCGGCTGACGGGTTACACACAATCGCCCAAGCCAACGCAGACTCAGTAGCCAACCAGAATCATGACGAAAACAAAGACAATGGCGGCTGCTCCCATCCACTTCAGGAGCAATTTGCCGTCGGAAGCGTTGTCACGATTTTCGGAAACAGCTGGCCCTGAGGTGTCGTCGTCCTGAGAGGCAAAACTCAGAAGCGCAAGACTCCTGATGGTTTGCGACACGGTTTGGTCCAGCGACACCCGAACACCGTTATACCAGGGTTCCGGATATTCAATCAGCGCTGGCGGCACAACAATCGAGCCCAGCGCGTCCCAAAGGGTCATAACACCATCGACAACGACAAATTCCCGTTGCGGCAGCTCCGTGGCAACCTGTTCTTCATCCAACTCAACGTCTTGCTGAGGACTACAGACATAGTTGCCATCCTGCATCCCGAGAACCAACACCGGCACCAGATTCTCACCGCACCGGAAACCGGCCAGAAAGGGAAACCGTTCGTCATCGGGATCACTGAAAAAGCGTGAATCCGAGTTTTCTGGCTGAGCTGAAAGCAGGTCCCGTAAATGCCCACCCAAGAAAAACAAACCGTCTTCCAACCTGCGCGAGAGCACACACAACCTCCAGCTAATGTGCCGCAGAAGCAGCCCGCGCAGGGCGTCTGGAAGTGGATGAAGCCCCGGCGCCTGCGGCAGCCGATACGGCATTCGTTCAACCTCTTCAACCCTCAGAGTTTCTTCATACAGTTTGAGCGACGTTATACCGGCACCAAAGCGGCTTTGCTGCATGTATTGAATCGCAAATCGAATGGCTCCGACAGGTTCTTCCTCGTATTCGTTACCATCATCGTCAACGGCGATTGGAGTAATCGTCGTGGGTGCCACTTCGAGTTTCAGGCCCGAACTCTGGTTGAACAACCGCTCCTCCAGCAACTCGTAGAACTGCTGTGCCGTGGCCAGGAGTGCCGGAGGCATTGTCTCAACGGCGGATAACCGGGGCTGATGACTGGCGTTCTGATCCCGCGTCAACGGCACGTGCCGGCCAAGCACCGGCGTTGCCCAACGATCAAATATCCGGCGCTCACCGTCTGACAGAGCTGAGCGTGGCACTGCTGACTCCGGCAAATCCGGCAGCATGGGATTACCCTGCCAATCAACGGTGTCATCGTAAATCAGTCGCAAAGTACCGGTGTCGGCGCCTTCACCTTCGTCGTTCCAGTACTGCAGGCAGCCCGGAGCCAGGTCCTCAGCGCCCTCACCCTCAAGGGGCAAAGTCGTTATCTTGTAATAACGATCGCCGCCCTCTTCACTTGTGGCCAGCGCCGTATGCCCCAGTGCTGCCAGGGGCCCACCTTCAAGCACGGCGCCTTGTTGGTGCCACGTCACGATGCCCCCATCGGAATGGGCCAAACGAGCGATTTCCCAAAGGGGCAAGGTTTTGACGAAGGGTTTGACTGATGGGTTATGCTCAGTAAGCGCCGAGACCAGATCCTCAGCCTCCTGCTGGTCCAATGCAACGATAGCAGCCTGATCCGGCCCGTACTGGACAAAGGCCACACGCTCGATACCCGAAGGGTCCGTCGCAAAAAGTGTAAAAAAGGATTGCTCTGCCCAGCGAGTCAGCAATTCCTTGATATTGTTCTGGTCCAACGCTTTCTTCAGCGAAGCAGACGGTGACGATTCTACAACTGCGCCCATAGCTACGATCCCTGTTGGAACTGATTTTCTTGAAACGAGCCTTGCTCAGCTTTGCTGCTCGGCTTCTGATAACTCCGCCAACGAAACAAAGACAAGATCAAGGTGCCCGCCCGGGACAATCTGCCAGGTCATCACTCCCTCTTCCGCCGGGACGCCCGGTTCATTAACCAGCACGAAATGCTCGTCTACGTATGTTTGAACTTCCTGAATCACGGAAGGCGTGATCTGAGAACCGGCTACCAGAAGCATGACGCCAATGGAAAAAATGGGCCCGGGATTCAGTAGAATCGTTTCCCAAAGGGTTGGGCCATTCCAACCAACCCGGATAGAGCTCGGCCCACCGATCAGGATCAGGCCACCGATTACGGCAATCGCGATACCGAGCACAGTTAGAACGTTACTGATGTTCTGTCTGGACTCGAGTTTCTGAGCAAGCGGGAAATTTTCAATACGATGAGGTAATTCGTCGGCGGTAAGCCGGCGCTTTGAGGAAGATTCCATTCCTAACATTCCCTGTATTCGTATCCATTTGAGCGGCGTATGGTAAGCAGCTCCACTTCAGGATTCAACCGGTGCGATGCACCGAGCGAGCGCAACTATGGTTAGCCCCAGTTTTTTCAGGTAATCATGCTGCCGAAATCTTGCGTTCAATTTCCTGCAAGCGGCGGCGCATAGCGCCATCCACCTCTTCCGGTTTGATCCTGGAAATGATGTTCCGAAGTACCCGGATTTCGTTCTCATCAATCACACCATCGCGCTCGGCAATACGAACGATTGATCCTAATTCTTCGGCATCCAACTTGCCGTCATCGGCAAAGCACTGGATGGACATGAATGACATTTCGAGATGATCGCGACTTCCTGACATGGTGTTCTCCTTGTGGTGACACTTCTTGAAGTTTAACTCTATAAGGGCCGCACTTCTCAAAGCCCCAAACTGTGAATAACGGGATGGCTGTGGCGATTCCAATCACATCAACTGATCGAGTAATCGACTGCCCTGGAAACGCCGGAGGTAATGCATCAAGGGGAGGTTCAGCAAACTAAGAGGGGCCGTCATCAAAAAGCCCGGCAGTATAAAAAACAACGACAGTTTGCTGGTACCTTTATCAGGAGCATTACGACTCCTCAATCCGAACATCACGAGGCCAAGAAGCAGCAGAAAAACACCCAACCCCAGAACACCGACCATCAACATAGTTTGGGGAGCCGCTCTTTCCGCCATGATGAAGCCAAACACAGCGAGGAACCCTGCCGTACAAACCAGGCCAGTTGCGATTTCTTCGTCTTGTTGAAGTTCGAGCTTGTCTGAGAGGACCGACAATGTCGCCGTTAAAGTGTCAGAGTCAGAATGTTGGGGTGCGACAGTGGCTTCTTTAATGCTCAACACCATGAAAGGCTTCTTGCGATCATCGTTTTTGAGCTGTAGTGCAGCAACATCACCACCGCGCCAGTCGACGGGTTTGCCGCGCTGATTAATAGGCGTAATGGTCGAGTGGGGAAGCGCCCGCTGGAGATCCTCTGCGAGGCTTTGGAGATCGTTGACAGAAATACTCTGAAATCTGATTTCAGGGGAAAGTAACATTGGATTATCCTTTTCCAGTATCGCACTGCGTCCGGCAGTGACTTCAAACGTAACAACTATACACGGCTCCCTGAGACTGATCCATTCACATCAACACGTCAATCCACGAAAATACAAAGGCCGGCGCACAAAAAACGTCTTAAACACGGATTGACAGGACAAGTCCGGGTCTCTTGACCCAAAACTCTTTCGTTGCTTTATTCATGATGCATACTTCAGCTTCTCCAGCACCACACCATCGCAGCCTCCACGGGTGATTCAGCAAACCGGCTGATACCCCTCAGGGGGTTCTGTTAAGGTATCGCATCCCGACGATAGGAACCTGATGTGACGTTTGTCATTGTTGCCCCCAGCAGCCCATCACTGAGGAAATCTTAAAAGCGTCATATCTGGAACTCATCATGCCAGCATGGCCCCTTGCGGCTGATCAGGCAGCGGCAAACCCCTCCCCTGGATATGGGCGTCCAGAATACAGGCCTGGTGGAAGTTCGTAGCCCTCAAACGCTCCCGATACGTCTGTTCGTGATGTTTACGCCAGGATTCGGGCGAAATCTTTCGCCACTTGAACGGATCACGCCCAGTGCGCTGGTCCCATTCCGCCGTAACCGGATCACGGTGCCGGAACGGCTCGAAAATAGGCACGTCCGGCAAAGGCCCCGACACATCCATGAACTGCTGGATCATTTCCCAATAAGCATACACTTCCTTTTGATCCATCGCGTCCGTCAACAAACCTTTCATCCACAGTTGATGCTTACTGTAACGGTGCTGCAGGAGAAGATTGAAATACCGACCACCACGTCCTGAAGGGCTGTGCACCAGATAGGCATCGAACTCAATGAAGGGCGCCTCGAAAACCGCCTTTCCTTTTTTTATGCGAACCAGACCTTCCCGGCGATACAGACCCGTGGGGTTGGCACGTTGGCGCTTTTCACTTATCCACGCTATTAGAATTCGGCCGTACTTTCCGCCAAAATAAAAACCTAGCAAAATACCAAAATAATATTTAACAGAATCAATAAGATCTACAAAGTTACTAATGCTTTGATGATATATAATTAAACTTATAATTGCGATTGCTAATCCAGCCAATGATGCGATTAAACCCACCCCTACTGACATATAAAGAATATACAAAAACCCTTGAAGCCCGCGTAAAAAGCCATTACCTATCAGGTATGTGGTATCGTCCCAAGGAAATCCACTCTCCGCATCATTTTCGTATAATCTGGCGTAGGTCAACTGTACCTCAATGGTGTTCGGCATGATTGGATTGTGAGTCCCACCCCAAGGCAAGCGTTGAAACGCCAAATCCATGTCTGGATGGCCTCCCGCTAACAACACCGGTATCGCATCAGAACGATAGGCAGTATCTCGATAAACATCGGTCATAAATGGTCAACTCGTGATGGTAAGCCAGCGAGGGCTATCGTCATTAAGAGTGGGGACGTCCACTCCCGATACCAAGGGCTTCTCCATATCACTGACGGGGAGCAAGCCACCATTACCGAGAGTGATCCTAACCTTGGCGGTCAGTCTTTCAAGGGAACGCGATCGACCAGCCCAACGCCAACGGGGTTTCGGAAGATGAAACCGAAGCATCTGCCGCTCGGCATCATAAAATACAAACTCCGGCTCTATAGACTTTGCTTTGTGTCCCTGTCTCGTTGAGATCCAGAATTTTGCATTGAACTGCTCGTCAGGCTCGTCGACTAACGCAAACGCGGCGGAACTAACAGCAATGATCTGCCCTTCCGTTCGCTCATGATCTTCCAACCAATCCTTCTCTGTCTTGGACAAAAGGCGTCGGTCGTTAAACTCTGCCAGACTGCCACTCGTGCCTTTAAGCGGGAAAAGTCCATTGACCATGAACTGAAATGAATCTTCTGGCTCGTCGTGAAGATGCGTATATTTTCTACCGGGATTCTCCTTGCCGAACGGGCCGTGCTTTAACCATACTTCCAAGGCATCATCTGTCTTGAAAATGGCCCAGACCAAAGCGGAAAGAGCGACGAGAAGCGCTACTGCAGCCAAAGCTGCCGCAAAACTCACCCCGATGATCGGAATCACGCCGGCTCCTGCAAGATGAGAGAACATAAAGACACCAAACCCCGCTGCGGCAATGAAATACCCTGCAGCCGCGTCCGTATCATTAGCCCGCAACCGCTGAACACCCTCCCATAGCGACAATATGACTTCTAAGCCTGCCCCAAAGGCACCTGCAAATTTGGCAATTGACATCAATCTATCCGCAAACAATCGCCTAGCTATTGATTTACCGACGACGTTGCTGATCTTGTCAACATCCAGCCGAGTTTTCGTAAGCCAAGAAAGACGGTTTTGCTGAACAGAGTTTTCAGCTTCGACAATATGCCCGAGCCAATATAAAAGATTAGTTGCTCCATATGCTAAAGTTGCAATGTCTTTAGGAAGCTTACCAAAATCCAGGTCCCGAACTGTTCTAGAAATGCCCTCAATAGAAGCTATCGTATTCCAACCAAAAACCGCCAGCATCCCGGGCGGCGCCCAACGCAAAAGAACGCCCTTACTTTGGCTCGTCAGTCCTCGGGACATCCTGGCGGCTACGCTGTTCTCATGAGCCAACAACATTTCGACCTGGGTCGACACGGTAGGGGTCTTACCCTGCAAACCAGCAACCGAAGTAGCATTGGCAAGAAGTTTACCGTTGCCATTACGGATAACGGCATAGTTACCGCTCATTCCGGGCCCTACCCGATTAATGACGCCACCTTTGGGTCTTACGATTTGCGAGCCACTGGACTTTTTAAGTGCCTCGTTTATCGCCTCATTGGAAAACTTGCCGATCCCCATTGTCTGGCTGCCATACCGCATGCCAATAACAACCATTTTAGGGTTCGGGTTAGCCCGGATTTCTCATGACGGGATAAAAGAAAGCGGCTGAAAGTGCTATGATTTCAAGAGCCTAACCAATCCACCAAGCACCAACAGCCGCTTCCAAAATGGTACCTGAAAAACTGACCTTCTCGCCACTCTCTCGCCGTCAAATTGAAGCCGACTTCTCCGGTGGCCACATTACCTCCGATGCCGGATTGCTCCTACTTCGCGAAGTCGACAAACAACACCAGCTCACTCAGCGCCTGGCTACGGTTCTGAACGATGCCCGTAATCCGGTACTGGTTCGCCACAAGCTTCAGACCATGATCCGGCAGCGGGTCTTTGGCGTGGCCGCCGGGTACGAAGACCTGAACGATCACGAGGCGCTACGCACTGATCAGGCACTTCAGACCGCGACCGGTGAAGATGCCATTCTGGCGGGCAAATCGACCTTGTGCCGCATGGAACAGCGCGTGGACCGGCAGGCGGTGGTCAAAGCCCACGAACTGCTGTGGCATCACTTCATTGAACAGCACGAGACTCCACCCAAGGAAATTGTGCTGGATTTTGATGGCACCGATGTTCCGGTGCATGGCGACCAGCCCGGCAAGTTCTTTAACGCCTACTACGATCACCATTGTTACTTCCCACTGTACGTGTTCTGCGGTCGCCATCTGCTGGTGAGCTACCTGCGCACCAGCAACCGAAGCGACAGCCGCCACAGCTGGGCCATTCTGGCCTTGCTGGTGAAGTTCATTCGGCAGTACTGGCCGGATACCCGCATCGTGTTCCGGGGTGACAGCGGCTTTTACCGTCCCCGATTGCTGAGCTGGTGCGACCGGAACAACGTGGACTATCTGGTCGGCATCAGCAAGAACAGCCGGCTGCTCAAGGAGGTAGACGTACCCTCGATGCTGGTTCGCAAGGCTCACAACGAACTGGGTGAAAAAGTCTCCGCCACCTACCGGTTCCAGTACCAGGCCCGAACCTGGAAACACCCCCGCTGGGTGATCGCGCGTCTGGAGGAAGGCGAACTGGGTGCCAACCCCAGGTTCATTATCAGTTCCCGTTACGACGACGGCGTTAAACTCTACTACGAGCAATACTGTGCCCGGGGTGACATGGAAAACCGGATCAAGGATCAGCAGTTGTGTCTGTTCGCAGATCGCACCTCCAGCACGCGGTGGTGGACCAATCAGTGGCGGTTGCTCCTGTCGGGCTTTGCCTACACGCTGTTCGAGCGATTACGGGCCCACTTGAAGAAGACGCCCTTCGAGAGAATGAGCGCCAGTAACCTGCGGCTGAAGCTGATCAAGGTGGGCGCGGTCATCATTCGCAACACTCGGCGCATACGGGTGTTGATGAGCGATGCCTATCCTTACAAAGACGAACTCTCTGACCTGGTGCGTCAACTGGTTCCGGGATAGAAGCCCGGGCTCCCCCGGCCCGACTCAATGGGGGAAAGGGGGCCGTGTGTCCGGACAACAGGAATTGATCGATTATTGATCAGTCACGGCCGCCAATGAGCGGTAATGGCGGTAACCCGCACAGTCTGCGAGACTTGCTGGGGACCTATGAGAAATCCGGGTTAGGTATGAAAGGATTAGCATGGTCTACGACCAATCCACCAAAAAAGGGATTTCCGAGTTTCATGTACCTAATCGGAACTTGAAGTGTATCCGTTGCGTTATAAATTGGGCTGGTGCCAATTGACCTCAAAATAGCCCGCTGGGTGCGCACATAGAGCTCACTAGAGAGGTCCGCCATCAGCTGGCCCATGGTGGTATAGGACGCCGCGCCCCACTCAAGCAAGTCTGGATCTCCCATCTTTCTGATGTTGTCGTATACTTTCTCCCGCTCCCACTCGCTCAGCTCGTATTGTTCCTGTAGCGCTTTCGGCAAATCACCCTTTTCGATTTGTAGGGCTTGAAGCCACTTCAGAAGCCCAGGCCTCGGCTGGCCTGATCCATCACCAATCTCATCTCCTGTTGCAACTTGGTCATTAGAGGTGTCCGAATCTATCTTGAAAAAGACAGATAAACCTTCCTTCCCGAGGGAAATTCTCTTGATAAATTCGGCCCCCGCGTGATCTCTATATGCTTCCTTTTCTCTTGCGACCTTACTCACGAGTGGGTCAAACTGAAACACCGAGGTTTCCAAATGAGTAAACAACGTATTAAATGTTGCGAGAGCAATAGGCTGGCGCAGGCCGTTAAGCTCAAAAAGGTCCTTGAATACAGGAACTGCTCGATCCTCCAGCAACGTAATTCGGCGCTGGATCAATTCGTAGCATTTCTCACGACAGGCTTCCCGGTCCCCCTTTCGCAGCGCAGCATCTAACTTGGCAGTGTCGACGGCGTATTTATAGTCATCGAATGGTCCGCGCTCATAACCTTTATGATCAAAAATAGCTGAATGAACGAGCATAGCGCTTTTGAAATGAGGGTGTCCCTGAGCGGCCTGCGCTATCGTCGAAAGGTAGGTTAAGTGCAAAGTGGTCTGAGCCGTAAGCCACTCGAGCTCAAACAAAACATCAGGTAAAAGAATCGCAGGTATATGCCGCGTCCGAAGATGAGCGACCTGATCTTTATCGCTGGTGCCAGCTTGCAGGCGTTGACGCACCTCTCGCAACAGATCACTGCGAGCAATCTCAGACTTATCTTTGGCCGTATCTTCAGTTGGAGTGTCTCGCTCACTTGCAAACTGGGCTCGCCAATCTTCACCGAGCAGTTCATCGACCCAGCCAGTCAAACCACCGGCGAACTCAAGCGTTTCCTCGGCTTTACACGCAAAGCCCTCCATTCGCTCTAACTCATACCGAATGTCCTGAAGCAAAGTGTTATTGTTATCCAAGCCATTGCCCTCCAGTGCCTGCGCAACAATGGTTGGATTAGAGGCCTCTTTCTCACGGTTCGGATCTCGACGACGACAAGTTCCTACATCTTGAAATGAAAACCAGCCCGTTCCCGAACGCTTATCTGGACCAAAACGGCGACGGTACTCATAATTTCCGAGCATTTCCAAGCTTACACAACGAGCTTTTCGCCGTTCATTAATAACCTGCGGTTGGGGTTTTCCGTAGGACGGAATGCCTGTCATTTCCCGATAGCTTGCCGGAAGCTGGACTATCTCCTGACCCGACTCCAAGGATTCAATGTAACTCCAGCTCCACTGTTCTTCAGACCAGGCTACCTCTATATCGCCGATGGTCCAGCTTGGATCCCCTACCGATTGGAGACGAGCCGGTACCCATAATGTATCCAGCAGCTTACCCACAGGTTGGCGAACATCGGCGGCGAGGGTGCCTTCATTTTTCGCGAGTTCTCGGTAACTGCCTAAGTCAATGTCCCGTAGCTTGCCATTTTCATCATTTTGAAGTTCCCGCCACAAAATTCCTTTCCAAAACACATAAAGGTAACCAGGCCTCAGCAAAGCGTGCCCGGATTCGCCGTTAACATTTGGCATCTCTGCTAAAGGGTATATCGGGAACAAAAGATTGGGCTGCGTACGAGCAGAGAGGCGACTTGGATGAGGCCTATCTAATAAAGGAAGCCGCAGAATGCCTCCCTGCTCTTTCTCAATGGTGAGAGTCAAGGTGTGGTTAAAACGATCAGCAGCGTTGACCGCATAGCCACACTCATAACGCTGGTGCCACTGCCGTTGCTCCATTGATAACGTGCTGATCAATTCTCCGTTCTTTTCGAGTATCAACCCGTACCCGGAGTGAACGCCGGTTCCGGCAACTTCAACGTACAGTTTTTCGGGTGTTTTACATGGAGAACCCGCTGAAATACATGTTCCTGTCACCAGTATGTCTCCTTCCAATTCCGTTTGGACATGAGGCTCTTATTGATTATGTTCTGGCGGTTATCGCAGAGCTCCAACCATCCTTCACTTTGTGCCTGTGCATCCCTGCGCATAACATCAATTCCTTCCGCCGCAGTGAGAAAAGCCTCCTGATCCACAATCCATAGCCACTGCCTGACTGGCCCATTAAACATGGCCCTCTCGGCATCATCGAGTGCTGGGTATAGAGCGCTTGAAATCCACGAATCATGAAAGCGGAAAATGGATTCAACACCCCCCTCAACTCGAACGGAAACCAAAGTGCGTAGGTGCGCTACCACAGTTTCAATGCTGTGCTCCGAGCGAAGTAAGGATCCTGACAGAGCTGGAAACTCAGCTAGCCAAAAGTCTAACCAATCTCGCGGCTGATCCAGCTTAACTAATACAGGGCTCACGCTTGCAATCCCCTCATAGGATTCGCATTGATAGATCGCAACCCATTCCGGATTCACAGCATGACGGTAAATTAGTTCACGAATATTGAAGTGCGGATGGGCACCTTCCATTACCGCATACCAGTTCTGCTCATCTTCCATGAACAGAAGCTCACTGGCATTAAACTTCTCCACAGAGCTCATCCTAATGCCTCCCGACAGGGGCAATCCCGTAGCGGACAACTCCCATCCGATTGCTCCATACATTTATCCACCAGAGCGAACTCTTCCACAGCAGCGAGTTCCAGCAACTCAATCGTTTCCTCGATTTTGCCAATAGACCGCTGCCCAACCTCCGCCAACGCCACCGGCGCCACAACCCCGTCCGCGGCCGTCACCAACCCTGGCCTCTCCGGCACCTGCACCCTCTGTCCACTGCCCTTACCGCCAGAACCACCGGCGTTCACCTTGATACTCGCACCACCCAATGCCACGCCGCTGGGGTCGATCTTTACGAAGCTGCCGCCGGCTTTCAGGGTGATTTCGGCTCCTGCTTCGATCACCGCTTTCTGACCGGCTTTGATATGCAGCTCGGTGCCCGAGTCACTGAGCCAGGCGGTGCCGGCTTTGAGGTGCAGGGTGCCGGTGACGTTGAAGCTGTGGTCTTTGCCGGTTTGTTCGCGCTTCTCGCCGTCCACGGTGTGGTGGCTGTTGCCTTTGGTGTGGCTGAAGCGGTTGTTCTCCACCGTCAGGTGGCTGTCGTTCTTGATGACTTCGGTACGGTTGTTTTCCGTCAGCAGGTCCAGGTCTTTCTGGGCGTGAACGTAGATTTGCTCTTGGTCTGCTTCGTCTTCGAAGCGCAGTTCGTTGCTGCCCTCACCCTTGTGGGTTTTGGTTTTTAATGTGGTCCGGGTTTTGTGTTCCGGCAGCGCGTAGGGCGGTGTGTTGGTGGCGTGGTAAGTCCTTCCGGTGATGATGGGCTGGTCCGGGTCGCCGTCCAGGAAGGAAACAATCACTTCGTTACCGATTCTTGGTAACGCCATAAAGCCGTATTGGCCGCCGGCCCAGCCCTGGGCAACGCGTAACCAGGCGCTGGAGTGTTCATCGTTCTTTGAATAGCGGTCCCAGGGGAATCGGACTTTCACCCGGCCGTACTGGTCGCAGTGGATCTCTTCACCTTCGGGGCCGGTGACGATAGCCATCTGGGGGCCGTCCATCATGGGCTTGTGTTCGCACAGGGGCCGCCAGATTTTGTCGGCCGGGATGGCGGTGAAGTCGTTGTGGTAGCTGGTGGGTTCGCTGCCACCTTCTTCTTCCATGGCCTGGGGCTGTTTGCCGGTGTGGGTGATGGCGGTCAGCAGCCATTCCCGGTTCAGGCTCTGGCTGTCGTGTTCCTGCAGCTCCACTTTGGCGCCTGGGGTGAAGTCCGGGCGGTTGCTTTCGCCCTGGGCCAGGGAGGCGTCGTTTCTCAAGGCGTCCAGTCTGGCCTGGGTGAAGGGCTGGCCACTGGCGTCGGCTTTGTAGCGGCCTGGGTAATCGTAGTGTTGATAATCTTCGCGGTGGTTCGGGCTGCCGGCGCTTTGTTCGTGCATCAGGGCGTAAGCGGGGTTTTTGAAGGTGTAGTCCTTCATGGCCACGGAGGCGGCTTTGATGCGCTCTTCGTAGGCGAAGCTGAACACGCAAGCCTGTTTGCTACTGCCGCCGGCCTGGGTGTTGCAGGGCACCGGGTCCAGCTTGGGGGCGTCGCCATGGTGGTCGGCGATGATCAGGGCCGGTTGTTCTTCGCCATCCACGCTGCCGTGCTGGTAACGGTAGTGCCAGCCTTCTTCGGCGGCCAGTCGCTCAATGAACTGCAGGTCGCTTTCCCGGTGCTGGACGCAGTATTCCCGTTCTTCCGGGGGGCGTTTGAAGTCAAAGACCGTATCAATGATGCCCCGCTCTTCGAGCAGGGTGCGCACTATGGCGTCGGTACTCTGGGTCTGGAAGATGCGGCTGTTGTGCATCAGGCCCAGGCGCCAGGCCGGGGGCTGGATGACCACTTGATAGGCGGTGCGGCGGTGGCCGGTGTTGCCTCGGACGAACTCGTTGACCACGCCGGTGAAGCGCCGTACCGGCTGGCCGTCTTGCCACACCACCAGGTCCACCGGTTGTTCCAGAACGTCAGCAGCGGCCACATCGGGGTCGGTGCTCGCCAGTTCTAACCGGCCATGAAACAAGGAAGACAGCTGTTCGGCCAGCTTAAAGCCAACTACCGAAAAGTGATCTGAGGGGAATTCGCCTACACGGGCGGTGAACTGCAATCCGCTTGCCTGGGGCATGACTTCGGTCCCTGAAGAATGAACATTTCCGTTTCAGCCGGCACCATCCAGGTGCAGGCTCCGGTCAACCCGGGCATTCAAGACCGGGCGACGGGACACAGTTTAATACAAGCTGCGGGGTATGCGGTACCCCGAGAGCAGCTGCTGTGTGAACGGGTTGGTATTACTGGCCGCATGCAGGCGATATCGCATCTCGCCATCGTCCACGGTGAACTTCACATCGACCGCACTGCTGCTGACGCCGGCAATCTCGGCTTTGTCGAGCAAGCGGAACAATGCCCAGGGGCCGCTTTCCGAGATACTCCGGGGCGAACGGTTGACCTGAATCGGCACCAGGGTAATGCGGCTTTCCACGGAATCCCGCAGGGTATTGGGCCAGACCAGCGGTATGCTCTGGCGCGGTCCATGGGAGAACTCCACCAGCTGGCCATCGATGTTCACTACCGCCCGGCGCTTGTTGTTGGTCAGGTTCAGGGGCTCCAGGGCGAATTCTACGTCCAGGGTGCCGCTGCGGGTGAAGAAGGCTTGGCGAATCTGCCTTGCGCGATCCAGAGACGCCACCACGTCGCGGCGCACCAGACTGGCCCGGCGGGCATCGCCCACGTGTTCTGGGTGGTCTTCCAGGAACAGTTTCAGGTTGTCGTTGTAGAAGGTTTCCAGGATGCCATCCGGGGCAAAGAAGCGCTCGAAGTCCTGCAGTGCGGCATCGCGACCGGCACCGGCGGTGAACGGATAATGCCGGGCCAGGTTCTGCTGGAACGGCTGGTAAACTTCCCGGTACCACTCACGCTCCAACTGAGCCACCGCGCGGTCCAGCACCACGCGCCAGCTTTCCGTGGCCAGCCGGTTGAGCACGCGGTTCAGTGGCTCCGGCTGGTGGTTGGCCATGCGCTGCAGCGTGAAGATGGGGTCTGCCCCCTGCAGGCCCATGCGGGCACGGGCGGCACCGAGTGCGGCTTTGCCGGCATCCGGGGATTCCTGGATGTTGCGTAGGTATTCATGCAGTTCACCCACCACCTGCATGATTTCATCCAGGCCAGAAGGCTGGTCACCCTGCTTGCGGGTCAGCCGGTTCAGGTCGGCGAACTGGCGCTCGATATCCTGCAACATACGGAAATGGGGCGACTGTTCCAGCAGTTTTCGGGCTGCCTCGGCTTCACCGTCACCCACCGGGATCAGGCGGGTATTACTCTGGACCTGGCCAAGGAACCGGGCCAGGGGTTCGTGGCCGCTGGTCAGGCTTTCCAGAATGCGCACGCCGTGGTTCAGGTCTTCAAACCGGTGGACATCCAGCCGGCTGACGGCGGTGCGCCAGGCCTCCGCATAATTCTCGGCATACAGCGTTTGCAGGCTGGCCAGCAGCTCTGCCTCGTCCGCCTTGCTGAAATCCACATCGTTACGCCGGCCCAGCACCCAGGCATCCACCAACGCCAGTTCGGTAACCGAACCGGATTTGCGCAGGAACCACTTCTCCAGGCCTTCGCGGGTCAGCAACGCAGGGATGGACAACGGATCCTCTGCGGACGGTAATTCATCACCCAGCGGTTCGCCGTAGGCGTCCATGCGGGTGAACACGGTGGAGAAGGCGGGCCCGGAGCTGCGCGCCAGCTCCAACGGTGCCTGGAATTCCCGGTTGGCTTCCACCTCCAGATCGCGGTAGACGCGGTCTGGCGTGCTGATCCGGCCCAATTCATGCTGCGCCCACTGCACACTGCTGCGGAACGGTGCCAGTGCCATGGTGGCGGTCTGGTCGCCCTCGGCTGCCATGCCGGCCAGGTTGGTGTGGGCCATGGCGTATTGCAGGTGGCCATAGAGGCGGTTCTGCACCTCCCGCTGGCCGGGGAAACGGTTCTGCCAGTAGCTGCGCATGTAAGCGGCGACAAGGTCACTGCGCCGACCGCTGGCGTCGTACAGCATGCGCAACACCCGCAGGTGTTCCAGGCGCTCGGTGCTGTTGTCAGGTGCCCGGCCCATTTCTTCCATCACGCCGAACATCAATGCAGGCAGGTACTGGTAGGCCAACATGTCGAGGTAGGCGGCATCTACTTCCGGCCCCACTTTGTGGCCCTGATACAGGCCCATATCCGCTACCAGGCTCCACTCGTTGCGGTAGTCGCCAAAGGCCATGGTGGCCTCGCGCAATTCATCCAGCGGTTGCAGCAGATTACGGCCGGTGCTGTCGGGCTCGTAGCCCACCGGCTGCCAGTTGTTGATAAAGGCGTTTACCCGGTTTTCCACCTGGGCGGCGGCGTCTGCGTTCTTGATGAAATAGTGCTGCCAGCCGGCGGTCATGCCGGCACCGGCACACACCGCCACGGCGGCGGCCACAGCGACTTTGCGACGGCGTTTGCCGACCACCTTGCGGTTATCGCCCGCCAGGCCCGCCTCTGGATAGATCACCTCCGGGAACAGCCCTTTGGTAAACAGGCTGACCGACTGACCGCCTCGCTGGGCCGGCTGGATGGGGCTGGTCATCTGGTAATTGTGGGCAGCGGCAGAGACAAAGGCATCTTCCGGCACACCTTCCTGCAGCACCGAGGTGAAATAGGTCCCACGGACCAGGGCAGGCGTGGAGAAGGCATCGGCCGACAACAGATCGGTCAGGAACTGCTCCATGGTGGTTTTCAGGCCCGCGAGCTGGCGAGTGAACGAATAGGCCGCGGCCCGCTCTTCGTTATCGCGGGTGTCCGCCAGGACATCCGGCAGGCGCTGGCTAAGCTCATCCACCATCTCGTTGTAGCGGTCTGCGAACTGCTCCAGCCACTGATCGTGATCCTGCTGGCCATCCAGTCGGAAGGTGAAGCCCAGTGCCTTGTCTTTCTCGGCTTTTGACAGGGTACGCACGAACGGCGCAAAGCCGTACATCAGGTCCATTTTGGTGAAGGTGACATACACTGGCAGCCGCGAACCCAGCTGTTCCATCAGTTCCCGCAGGCGGGTGCGCAGCAGGATGGCGTGGGCTTCCCGCTGCTTATCACTGGCGGTGCTCAGGCGGGCCAGATCCACGGCCAGAATCACGCCATTCAGCGGGCGCTGGGGACGGCTGCGCTCAAGCCAGCCGATAAAGTGGTTCCACAGCCGGTTCTGGATTTCGCCGGTGGCGCCTTCGCCCTGGTTCTGGCTCAGCAGTTCGCCGTCCGGGTCGATCAGGACACCGTTATCGCCAATCCACCAGTCAAAACCGAAGGGGTTGCGGTCGCCCCGGTTATTCCGGGTGACGTTGGTGAGGGTGTAGGTTTGCCCTGCCCGCTGAATCAGGCTGGTCTTGCCGGCATCTTCCAGGCCCATCACCAGGTACCAGGGCAGGCGGTACAGGCCTTTGCGGCCGGGCAGATTGCTTTTCAGGGCCTGCAACTGGCGGTCCAGCAAGCGCTGCTGCCGGCGTTCCATAGGCAGGATCGGATCTTCCTGTTCCTGTTGCTCCTCGGCCTTGGCTTTATTCACCTTGCCCAGCCGGCGAGCCAGGGCCATACCCCAGAACACCACCACCAGCAAAATCACACCCAGGGTCACCAGGGCCCGCATCTGCCAGGCCATCAACGGGTACTCTCCGCCAATTTCCAGGCGGGGGCCCAGCCACCAGGTGGCCACCAGCAAGGCGATGACCGCCAGCGCCAGGGTGACCGGTGCGGCGTTACGAAGATGAGGCAGTAGCCAACGACCAATGAGTAAGGCTTTTCTCCACATGGTTTCCATTCCTGCGTTTGATGCGTGCGGGCGTTACGCCAGTCGTTCCAGTTGTTTGATCAGGCCGGGTTCCCAGTCTTCCAGAACCAGGCCTCGGACCTGCCCTTGCAGGTCCTGAATCTGTTGCGCGGCCATGGCTTTCAGGCCGGTTTCTTTCAGCAGCCTGGCACTGGCCAGACGCCAGTACAGCCGTTCCCGGGGTTCCCGGGCATCGGCCAGGCCTTGTTCCAGCAGCTCCAGTGCCGCCGGCAGTTTGCTCTGCCTTGCCAGTTCAACCGCACTGTCCAGCGCCTGCTCCCAGGGGTTGGCGCCACCGCCGTTGCCTTTCACCGTCGCCGGTGCGGTATGCATCCAGTCCGCGGCATCGTCACTGAGAAAGGCGGTGCCGTCATTGAAGGTCAGCTCTGCCAGTTCCGGCAGCCTTTCCACAAAGGCTTTCAGGGCTTCCCGGATGGCTTCGGCGCAATCGCTATGGCCCAACGCCATCGCCGCCCGGGCACTGAGCCAATGGCCATCGAGCCAGAACGGGCTGACCGACAGGCTCTGTTCGATGCGCTGCCAGAGTTCGTTATCCGGGGTTTTATCCAGACTTTCCTTGTACTCCGCCACCCGGTCTGCACTCACAGCAGCCAGGTCTGTTCGCTTGCCATCCCGGGTGGGCGGCAGGCTGGTGATGCTTTGCCAGATGGCATGGCGGCGCATCTGATAACCCAAGGGGTTGTCCGGCTCAGTGCCGGTGAGCAGCTCAGCCACTTTCAGCAGGCTCTGGCGGGTCGCCCGCTCATTACTCGGGTCCAGTGTCAGGTTGCCCAGTGAAGCGCTTGCGGCAGTGGTAGCCGCCGGCTTGTTTACTGCCGCCGCTGCCGGCTGGCTCGGAGCGGTTTGAGGCTCCCCGGCACTGGCCTGGCTGCCAGGCTGGTCTGGTTTGGGCAGTTTCTCTGCCGCCCGCTTCAGATCAAACAAGGCGTCACCCGGCAGGTCTTTGGCTTTGGCCTGGTCATCCAGCTTGTCGATCAGATCCAGGCAGTACTGGCGGCCATCACCCACGCTGGCATCAAAATTCAGGCTCTCCACACCTTTGAGGGCGCGTTGCAGCATCTGGGTAAACAGCATTTTTCGGGCACGCTGGCCCTTGGCGCCGGGATAGGGCCAGGCGTTCTCCCACCAGCCATCCAACACCCGATGCAACAGGTACAGTGACAAGGCAAAGCGTTCGCCATCGCCACTGCGCTGCAGGCTGAGCATCAGAAAACCCAGCACCTTGATGTCTTTGCTGCGGTCTGCCAGCAGCTTGAGGGCCTCGCTCTCAACCTTGTTCCAGTCGATGTCGTTGTGAGCCAGAGAACCCACTTTCATCACTTCGTCTTCCAGAAACTCCAACACCGGGTCCTCGGCCAGGCTGTCGCCGGTGCCGCTTTCCCCCGGAATCGCACCGAGCACCTGTTCAACGTATGGGTGTTGCTCAATAACCTGCATCGTTGCCCCCTTACCAGCCACAGGCCTGACGTAGTGGCCGGATCGCTTCTGCATAACCGGAAAGATCAAACAGCAAACCATCCAGCTCCTGGGCTTCGGCGTGAATGCGAGCGTCCGGCTGCCCGACGATTTGCTGCACTATACGGATTGCCGGCAAGCCGCGGCCGGCACTGACCACCAGGCCGTCATCCCGTACCCGCCAGTAGGCTCGCTCGGGCCCCAATGCCACCTCCACCCGCTCCCGGTTGATAGGTTCCGGCAGCATGACGGTCAATTCGGTGATGTTGTTGTGGCACTGCAGCGCCAGCACCGGTCGTGGCGGTTGAACCCCTAATGCAGAGACAGTGACCAGGTGGCCAGCAGCCGCACCGGTATCCCGATAGGTCACCCCGGACGCATCTTCACCACTGGCCTGGGCAAAGGCCCGCCGCCAGCGTTCGGACTGGTTGACCTCCTGCACCCGCCGACCCTGCTCGTAACGGGCCAGTGGGGTGGCAAACACCTCATCAAAACAGGCCAGCCGGTCGAGCCGGTTGGCTTCGGCCGTGCAGGCCTCGGCTTCCGCCAGGCGGGTGTCGGCCAGCGTGACGGTGCTGGCCAGCACCATGGCCAGGCCATATAGGCCGGGTTGGATTCGGTCTTTCAGGGTCATACGTCAGTTACCTGATACTTCAGACATTTATGGGCCAGGGTACGTTTGGGCAGGCCAAGGCTTTCAGCAGCCTGGGCACGGTTGCCGCCGTACTGGCGCAGTCGTTCACGGATAATGGCGGCCTCGAAGGCCTGGGCGGCGGCTTTCAGGTCGCGGATGTCATCCGCCACCGGAACCCCCACCATGGCTTTCGGTTCAACGCTGGCATCCATGGCCGGGCCTGGATCGGCAAACAGGTCATCCAGGCGTAACACTTCCGGCTGGATGTCATCGCCGGCGGGCGTTTGCAGGCAAGCCAATTCCACGATGTTGCGCAGTTCCCGCACGTTGCCGGGAAAGTTGTAACCGGCCAGCGTGTGCAGCGCGTGGCTGCTGATACCCAACGGGCCACTGCCTTCGCGTTCGGTGTACAGGCGAATGAAATGCCGGCTCAGGGCTTCCAGATCTTCCGTGCGTTCGCGCAGCGGAATAACCCTCAATGGAAACTGGCTGAGGCGATAGAACAGGTCACGGCGAAAGCGGCCGTCTTCGATGCCTTCCTGCAGGGGCTGATGGGTAGCCGCCACCAGCCGGAAGTCGGAGTGCTGTTCATCCCGGGCGCCCAGGGGGCGGAACTGGCGGCTTTCCAGTACCCGCAGCAGTTTGGACTGCAGGGCCATGGGCATGTCACCGATTTCATCCAGGAACAGGGTGCCGCCATTGGCCTGGGCCAGAAGGCCCTCTTTGGACTGGTCGGCGCCGGAGAAGGCGCCTTTGGTATGGCCGAACAGTTCGCTTTCCAGCAGGGTGTCCGGGATGGCAGCGCAGTTGACCACCACCAGCGGACCATTCGCCCGGTCGGACATGTCGTGGATGCCCCGGGCGACCACGTCTTTGCCGCAGCCGGTTTCGCCCTGGATCAGCACGGACAGCTGACTGCCGGCGGCACGCACCACTTGGGCCCGGAGGTTCACCATGGCTTCGGAGTTGCCGACCAGGGTGTGGGCCAGTTTTTCACAGCGCTGGCGCAGGGTTTCGGCGTCGTGCAGGTGGTCCAGGGAGCGTTTAAGCATGCGCCGCTGCCAGACCTGGTCGCGCGTTTGCAGTTGGCTGATCCACTGATGCACCAGCAGTTGTTTGATGCCGGCGTACAGGGGCTGGCCGACGATGCCTTGCCAGTCTGGATGGTCGCTGCAAAGAACGAGGATGCCGAGGGTGCGGCCGTCTTCGCCGGCGAGGGGTTCAAGCCAGAGGCTTCTGGGGCGGTCGCTGGCGTCGAACAGGGTCTGGAAGCCGGGGTGGTCCAGGCGGTAGCTGGCGGCGCGGGTAAGCTCTCTGGGCTGGCCGGTTTGCAGTACATGGGCAAACGGGTGGCTGAAGTCGCTGCAGTCGAATTCACTGGTGTCGCCTAGTTGGCCACAGTGGAGGGTTCGGCCGCTGAGGTCGAGTTCGAGGGCCCAGCATTTGGTGAGGCCGAAGGCTTTTTGGAGCTGGCTGGTGGCGGTGTTCAGCAACGCAGGCAGGGTGTCCTGTTTGATGAGTGCCACCGCCAGATCTATGCCGGTGTGCAGTTCCTTCTGCATCCGTCCCATTGCTATCGTTCCTTCTTTATGGAGATCGCCGCCCGCACACCGTGGGGGATAGCTTTCCAAAACACGCTGTGAATACATCCTTGTACGCTCCGCTCCGCCATCCATGGCTCCGCAGGGTTTTGGAAAGCTATCCCCCACGGTGCGCTCCTTCTAAGTCAGCCTACGCGACTGTTCCTGTGAACCGGCTTTCTTCGACACCCAAGGTGACCTTGGTCACCGGCTCCCTTGCCGCCAGTTTTTCCAGCAGCGCCAGGGACACCGGTGGCAATAGTTCGCCTTCGATGATCGACTCCAGCATCCTTGCACCGTTTTCACTGCGGGTGGCGCGGCTGCGGATGGCTTCTACCAGGCCGTTTTCCAGTTCCACGTCGGTGTGGTAACGGGCTTTGATCTGGTCGGCCAGGCGCTGGAGTTTGTCGCCGACGATGCGGTTGAGGGTGTCTTCACCCAGCGGCAGGTAGGGCACCACTTCCATTCGCGCCAGCAATGCCGGCTTGAAGAAGTTGGCCAGTTCCGGGTACAGGGCTTCTTCGATCTTTTCCGGTGCTTCGGCGTGGTTGGCGATGGTCTGGTAGCCGAGGTTGGAGGTGAGGAAGAAGACGACGTTTTTGCAGTCGATCAACCGGCCTTCGCCGTCCGCCAGCTCGCCTTTGTCAAAGGCCTGGTAGAACAGGTTTAGGACTTCCGGGTGGGCTTTTTCGACTTCGTCGAGCAGGACCACGGAATAGGGCTTCTGGCGGATGGCTTCGGTGAGGATGCCGCCTTCGCCAAAGCCCACATAGCCTGGGGGTGAGCCGATCAGGCGGGAGACGGTGTGCTTCTCCTGGTATTCGGACATGTTGATGGTGGTGAGGAACTGGCGGCCGCCGTAAAGCAGTTCGGCCAGTTGCACCACGGTTTCGGTTTTACCAACACCACTCGGGCCCACCAGCAGGAAGGCGCCCATGGGGCGGCCGGGGCGGCGCAGGTCGGCGCGGGCGGTGAGCAGGTGCTGGTGCAGGCAGTCGATGGCGGTGTCCTGGCCTTTGATGTGGGCCTGCAGGTACGCCGGCAAGTGGGTGATTTTCTCCAGTTCGTCGGTGGTCATGCGATTGACAGGAATGCCGGTCCAGTCGGCGATGACTTCGGCGACCTGGCGAGCGTCGACGCGGGCATGGACCAGGGGTTCATCAGCTTGCAGCTCGGCCAGTTCCTGTTCGATGGCGGCGGCTTCGCTTTTCAGGTCCGGGCGTTCTTCGTGATCGCTCTCGGCCAACTCAACAGCGGCGATTTCGGCTTCGACATCACCCAGCAACAGCTGTTCGCGGATGTCGACCAGCCGGGCCACCAGGTCGCGCTGGTCGTTCCAGCTTTGCTCCAGGGCTTCGGCTTCGGCGGTCAGGTCGGCGATGCGTTGTTCAAGTTCCTGTTCCCGCTCGGCGTCAACGCTCTGGCCCAGGGTATGTTCCCGGCTCAGCAGGTCCTGTTCCATGGCCAGTTGGTGCAACTCGCTGCGCACGTGGCTGAGACGGCGCGGAGGTGTGCTCAGGTTCAGGCTGACCCTGGCGCAGGCGGTGTCCAGTACGTCGATGGCTTTGTCCGGTAATTGGCGGCCGGCGAGGTAACGGGCAGACATTTCCGAGGCGGCTTTCAGGGCGCTGTCGGCGACCAGTACCTGATGGGCTTTTTCGTAGACAGTACGCAGGCCACGGAGTATGTGGACGGCTTCGCCCGGGGTCGGCTCGTCCAGGGCGACCGGCTGGAAGCGGCGGCTCAAGGCCGGGTCTTTCTCGAAATATTTCTTGTATTCGCGCCAGGTGGTGGCAGCGATGGTGCGCAGCTCGCCCCGGGCCAGCGCTGGCTTCAACAGGTTGGCGGCGTCGGAGCCGCCTTCGCTGTTGCCGGCACCGATCAGGGTGTGGGCTTCGTCGATGAACAGGATGATTGGCGTAACAGAACCTTTAACGGCTTCGATCACGCCCTTCAGGCGCTTCTCGAATTCGCCTTTGACCGAGGCACCGGCCTGCAGGGCGCCCATGTCCAGGGTCCAGAGTTCAACGGTTTTCAGGCGGTCCGGTACGTCACCGTTGACGATGCGCAGGGCCAAACCTTCCACCAGAGCGCTTTTGCCCACGCCGGCATCACCCACCACAATCGGGTTGTTCTTGCGGCGGCGGCAGAGGATGTCGATCATCTGGTCGATTTCTGCATCCCGGCACACCACCGGGTCCAGCTTTTCTTCCCGGGCCAGCTTGGTGAAGTCGGTGGCGTAACGCTTGAGCGGGTCCATGTCGGTATCCGCCACAGGCTTGGCAGAGCCGTTTTCCGTCAACTGCGGGCGTTCGACGGAACCTTCCGTGAGGCGGTCGAATTGTTTGCGCAACTGTTCCCGGTTGATGTCTACCAGGGTCTGGGCCACCCGGGGCATCAGGTAGCGGTCGGCGTTCATCAGCAGGGCCAGGAATACGGCGCCGGAACGCAGTTCGGTGTGGCCCAGCTCGGTGGAGGCCAGCAGCCAGGCGTCCTGCATCAGTTCCACCAGCAAAGGCGAGAACGAGGGATAAGGCTCGGCGGTCTGCGGCTCGCCGTTCAGGCTGTCGCCCACCAATGGCTGCAGTTGCTGATGATTGATACCGGTGTGTTCCAGAATCTGGCGTACGTCAGAGAACGGCGTTTCCAGCAGTTTGAACAGCAAATGGGCCGGGGTAATCTCGGCGCCCTGGCGGCTGATGCACAGGGCGGCGGAGGCTTCCAGGGCCTGGCGTGAAATGTCGTTAAGGCGCCCGATCAGCGCCGGCAGTTCTACCCGAATCACAGTGATATCCTTATTTCGGTAGTTGGTCCAGTACGCTGAGCACATCCCTGATGCGTTCGTTCAGCGCGACGTTGTACAAGTGGTAAATGCCCGCCATGGCGGCAATAAACAGGCCGCCAATACCCCACAGGGGCAGGCCGCTGCGCAGCCGGTTGCGGGCCGGAGCTACGTTCTCCGTGGCGTCGGCCAGCGGCTGCGGGTCCCGGTCGGCGCGCAGTTCACGGAGTTGCTCATAGAGGCCGCGAACAATCCGGTCGTACTCATCCCGGCCGTTCTCCATGACCTTGTAACGGCCTTCAAAACCCAGGCACAGGCACAGGTAGATGAAGCCCAGCATATCGCGGTAGCGGGCCGGCTCTTTCTCCATGCGGGCGAGGATGGCGAATACCTTTTCCCCACCCCAGGTTTCATTGTGGAAGCGGGACAGCAGGGAGTGCTGGGACCACACACTATGGGCGCCCCAATCGGTGCCCAGCACCGCTTCATCAATGAAGGCGCAGAGCACGTAGCGATAGGCCACCACCGTCGGGCGCTCATAGCCCTGCTCGATCAGCTCCCGGTCAATGGCCGCCACTTCGTCGACCACTTGCTGGTACAGGTTTTCCACGTCCCGGAAATCCGCCAGCCGGCGTACTCGGATCACCAGGCCCAGCAGTGGCGTGGCGGCGTCGATCAGGCGGTTTTCTTCCAGCCCTCGCAGCTGGAAGCCGGCGTTGTCGAATTCGGTTCGGGAGCCACTGTTGCCGGCGTCCGCAAACAGAAGGTCACTGAATGCACTGTCACCCGAATCCCTGGTGTTGTCTGGTCTGTCCATTACCGGTGCATCTGCCATGGTTTAGCTCCTGATTGCCCAGAATTGCATTTCCAGCCCGGGGAAGCTGCCGGCCACGTGGAAGGCAAAGCCACTGGCGTTGTCGAGCATTTGCCAGGCTTGGCTCTGGTCGTCCAGCCGGAAGTAGACAAAGCCGGCGTGGTACGGCAGTTGGCGCGGCGCCACCGGCAGAGCCGACAACGGAATACCCGGCAGCTGCAGGCTGATGAGGTCGCGAATCTTCTCCACCGACGCCACTTTGCACTGCTGGGTGAACTGCTTGCGCAGGTCGTCCAGCGGCATGTCGGCCTTCACCGCCAGGATGAATTCGGCATCCTTGATGATCTGTCCATCCTGCACCGGTGCCACCGTCAGCCCGTACTGGCGCTGCTGCAGCGTGATCGACAGGGCTCTCGGTTCCAGCACGGTGCTCAGGGCCTGTCGCAGCACTTGCATCAGCGGGCTGAAGCAGGCTTCCGGCAGGTCGTGGTCATAGGGGGTGAATTCCTTGGGCAGCCGGCTTTCGTCGGTAAAGGTCACCAACTCGCCACACAGCTCAAGCAGAGCCTCGTACAGGCGCTCGGGATGCAGCTGGCGCAGCCGGGCCAGGTGCATGAATTTCGGGTGCGCCCGGTTCAGCATCTGCAGCAGCATGAAGTCAGACACATCCGCCACACCGCCCTGCCCTGGCGCACCTACGCGCTCGGCGATGTTGCGGGCCCGCTCCTGCATCAAGCCAGCCATTTCGCCGACGAACCGCTGCAAGCGCGGGGCCGAGCGCACGCTGAGCATGGTGGGCAGGAAGTTGGGGTCCATCACCAGGCTGCCATCCGGGCGTTTTTCCAGGATCCGGCCGATGGCCACCGAGGCATAGGCACTGCGATCGTCCCGCTCCAGCATCAGGCGCGGCGCAACCCGGCCCACATCGATGCTGTGGGCGTCGCCATCAATGGAATGCAGATCCCGGATTTCCACGGTCTGGGCACGAAAACGCCCTGCTACCGGGGCATCCGGCCACTCCACTTCCGCCAGGGTATCGCTGCCCAGGGGCAGCGCCAGATACACCACCTGATTGGCCACCGACGCATCGGTGATTTCCAGGGGCTCCGGCATCACATCGTCCTGGGGCAGATTGAACCGGGTACCATCCGGAAACAGTCCGGAAGCCCGCACCAGGCCAACCCGGCCAAAGCTCAGGTACTCGGCGTTCAGCTCCAGGTCACTGAAGCCATACAGGTAGTCCGAGACCGCCAGCGCCCGCTCGTTGATCTGGTGTTCCAGATATCGTTGCTGCTGCTGGAAGTGCTGGGGCTTGATAAACAGCCCGTCACTCCAGACGACTCGATTGGTAGCTGCCATCAGGTATCTTCCGAACGTCTGAGTTGTACTTCCCGCTCACGCAGGTTGACCAGCAGGTGGTAGGTATCACCTACCGGATCCACCCGGATGACCTTTTTCCACTGGGACAGGTTCGGGTAAGCATAGAAAGCGATAACGCCGATAAACCGGGTGTCCTTGCTGATCTCGAACGGCGCCACGTACTTGAACTGGCCCGGCACCAGGGTGTAATCGCTGTGGTCCACGTAGTTTCGGCCCAGGGACTTTTCCAGATCGTTCAACAGCTGGTCAAAGTCGCCGGCCATCAGCAGGGAGCTGTCCCGCAGCTCGATGATCTGATAGGCAATCGGCGTGGGCGCCAGGGATTCGTTGGGGTTCACATCCGGCTCTGCCAGCATGGTCAGCGCCACCTTGCTGGGCAGCTCTTCCGGATAGCCCACGGGAATATCGGGGTCCCACAACACCTTGGCGGTTTTGGTTACCGCGTTGTACGGGGTGCTGCACCCCACCATCAGCATGACAATAGCCAGCCAGCTCCATTTGCAGTACTTCATGAAAGGCTCTCCCTCTGTAATTGGCGCAAGTGTTGGTCGTAGGCCTGGTCGAACACCTCCTCGAAGAGGCGTTCAAATCCCTGCTGACGACTGGATCTGAGTTCCTGGTAATAGTGTTGGTACATGTTCCAGGCCCAACGGCCTTCGTCTTCGTTGTCTTGCAGGCCACGGCGGTAACCGTGGAACCGGCGCAACAGGGCCTCCGGTGAGAAGGCATAAAGAATGGCTTCCAGGGCTTCCCGAATGGCTTCGCGAGTGGCCTGTTGGTGGTGATTCAGGCTCTCCAGGCTTTCCCGAACCGCAGCTGGGGCAGACAGGTGCACCGGGCTGCGCTCGGCGGCAAACAGGGTCTGCATGGTGCCGGTGTAGTCGTCACCCAGGCGCAACGGGTTGTCTTCAATCGGCTGCAGACGGGTGCGCAGGGCACGGTGCCGCGAATCTTCACCCTGATGCAGGGCCAGCAGGCCTTCGACCGTGGCTTTCAGGGTCTGGCCGGCTTCCTCCAGGAACAACCGCATTTCATCGCTGTCGGCAAAATCGATGTCGGCTTCCATACCTCGCATCAGGGGGGCACCGCTGATGTGTTGCCGGCTGGTGTCTTTGGTTTCCCGGCTGTGTTCCCTGAACTCTGACATTCCCTGTCGCTCCTGTGTGTCGTGCCCGTGCTTGCGGGCGTTACGGTTCATTGGCAGGCCCATGGCCACATCCCGGTTTTCCCGGTATTCATCGCTGACCTCGGCCGAACGGGCAAACCAGGACTGGTCACTGGCCAACAGCTCCGGGGCTTCTTCCGCAGGCTGACCGGCCATTTCCTTCCATGGCGCCAGCGGGTCGTCGCTGACCGGCTCACCGGCCGGCGTGTGCAGTCCCTCGAGGGGTTCCCGGCCATCCGGCATCCTCTGACCGGTTTCTGCCCGCAACAGTGAATCTTCCTCCACATCCACCAGCTGCCGGTCCTGCCCGGAGCCTTCTTCCAGCTCTGAGCGGTCAACCGCATCACCGTTCAGCTCTGCCCGCATCCGGTAACGGCCGATGGTCAGGGTGTCACCATGATTCAGCCGCGCCCTGCGGCCCCGGCCCACAGGCTGGCTGCTGCTGTTGATGTAGGTGCGGCCACTGCGGTCAATCAGGCAGAAGCCACCATCCAGGAAGCGAACCTCGGCATGGCCGGCTACGGCGCCGGTGCGATGGGGCGACAACCGCCAGGTGTCGTTGGCCGCCGTGCCAATCGACCCGCCACCGGTACCAAAACTGTGTTCAATGCTGGCACCACCGCCGGTTTCGGTCGGGTTGATGATCACCAGGGTTAATGCTGCTGTCCGGTTTGACACCTGTCTGGCTCCTTGCCTTATCGTCGTATCTGGATGCGCACCGCCGGGCGTTCACGGGCCCGGTCCGGTGTCACAAAGGAATTCCAGCCCAGGCGCACATCCTCACCCAGCTGCATGGGCCGGATATCCTTGGGCCGCATTTGCAGCTCCAGGTCGTAGGCCAGCTGCTCCCGGGTGGTGAATTCCACCAGCTTCACCAGGCGCTCATGGTCCCGGCCGTTGGGCAGGAAATCCGCAAAGCGCTGCCGGCTAAGGTTGCGCAGGCGCAGGATGAACTTGCCGCTGCGATCCCGGATGCTGGAGCCAACCAGGGTGTCCTGGCCCAGGCTGGCATTGGCCTGGCCCAACCGCGTTTGCTGGTCTTGCCCGATGGCCACCTTGCGCAACACCCACTGCTCGATGCTGACGTCTTCCAGGTCGAAACAGTGTGCGACAATGCCACTGACCACTTCCGGCGACCGGCTGCGGCCCGCCATCTGGCCTGCGTAGGCCAGCATCTTGGACCAGTTGACCGGTGTGGCTTCCCGCAAGCGGCTGTCACCCAGACCGACCAGGGAAAACACCAGCTCGGAAAACCCGTCGCTGGCGCCGGGCTGGAACCGCACGTAGTACCGGTACTTGCGCCAGGCCCGGTGGAACAGGGTGACCAACCGGTGGTTGAAAAAGTCCAGAAAGTGACGGCGCACTCCCAGGTTCTGGCCTGCTTCCCAGGCCAGGTCCTCCAGGTAGTAGCCCGGCAACGGCGACTGGGAGCCGTGCAGGCCGAGAAAGCTCACTTCCATCTGGTAAGGCGCGTGCTCGTGTTCCGGCGACAGGGCCGAGACCACATCGCTACCCGGAAAGCCCAGACCGGCCGAGGCCGAAAACCGGATACGCTCCTGGCGGGGCTCGCCGCTACCGGAGTTTTCCAGATCGTCGCCATGGTGCCGGTGAATCAGATCCACCAACTGGAAAAAACTGTAACGCCGCGCGTTGCCGAGGACAGGTTCCAGCCCGGCTACATCAGCGGCTGCTGACCTTGCTGTAACGTCCATGTGTACCGTTCCTGATTGTCTGTATTCACCACTTCCAGCTGGTGAAAGGCATTGATACTCGCGTAAAGCGCAAAAAACTGGCTCAGTACCGTTCCGAACAGGTACAGATCCCCTTCGCTGCCGAAATTCTGCTGATCCAGCTTCAGCACCGAACGAATGCCACGCACCGGCAAGCCACGAACCATGCGGTCCACCGGCTGAGTGGTGATCTCACTGATGCCCGCCAACCGTTTCTGGGACACCCGCTCGGCCTGTCGGTCGACCAGCGCTCGAAAGTCGTATACCCGCAGCACGGTGCGCAGGGCATCCACATCCAGCATGGACAGGTAGTTCAGGGACAGATTGGAAATCAGCGTCCACAACAGGCTGCCGTCCAGCGTTGGCCGCAGCGTGGCCGTGGGCCGGGTAATGTTGCTGAACGAGGCAAACGCCGGGGTGGTCTCGGTGGCCATGCAGATCTCACCCACGGCCAGCTGCTGGGGCAGTTGCCGGTTGGTGCAGGTCAGCGTCAGCGACACCGCTTCCTGGCGGTTCATGCACTCGGACTCGTCGCCCCGGACAAACGAGATGTAGTGATCAAAGCCATCACCGCGCACGCTTTCACGGGTCCGCACCCGGTAATACAGCGCCGTGCGGCCACGGTCCCGCTCCACCTCGTGCTGGAAACTCTCGAACGCGGTGTACAGCCGAGGTTCCCCCCGGCCGGAACGCCCTTCAAGCCAGCCTTCCACCTGTTCGATGCTGAACACTTCAAAGTGCTCTGGGCAGCGGCTGGACGGGGAAATACGGTACTCGGTCTGCCGGCCGTTCAGATCTACCGGCTCGCCTTCGTGGCTGAACAGGTTGACCGCCGGGGTGCAGTACAGCTGCAGGGAGTCCCGAGTGACCCGAACATCGGGCGGCAGAATACGGCTGAAATGAAAACGCAAGCTGATCTCATCGGCCTGCACCGCCGGCAACCGGGACTTGAGGCCGGCGATGTCGATAAACCGGAAGGCCTCGGGAAAGCTCAGGTATTCCTGGATAATGCGGTACCCGGCGTAGGCGTTCTTCGGATACGGCAAAATCGCCTCATCGGCGGCAAAACCCACCGGCTGCAACAGCGACGACGGCAGGTTGTATACATTGTCGCCCACCACCAGCTCCATGCGGGTGAGGTAGTGGTTCAGCCACAGGTACAGGGTTTCGGCGGTGTGGTTATCGCCGCCCAGATAGAACCGCAGGCTGTCCAGACCCAGGGCATTCAACGGCTGGTCTGTGTGCAGTCCCAGGTCGACGGTGACCGAAGACACTTCCCGGGAATGCTCGGCGTGGGCATCGGCCACGCTGACCGGGAAGATATCGACCGCCCGGCAGGTACGGAACCGGCACTGGGTCTGGCGGCTGGCTTCGCCCAGGGGTCGGCTCTTGATTTCGGTATGGCGCTCAACGGTTTGCCGCTCGCTGATGGCGTGCAATTGCGGGTCAAAGCGCATGATGGTGCAACTGGGCACCGGCCGCAGGTAGTTGGGCCATAGCATGTTCAGCAGGGAATGGGTCAGCTCTGGAAACTCGTCCTCAACCTTTTCCCGCAATTTGCCGGTCAGGAAGGCAAAGCCTTCGAGCAGCCGTTCCACATCCGGGTCGGTGCTTTGTTCGGACAAAAAGCGGGTAAGCTGCGGATGTGCCTCGGCAAATTCCCTGCCTTGCAACCGCAGAAAGCTCAACTCATCCCTGTAGAACCTGTTCAACTTCATCTTTACTGCACCTTGACTGCTTTTTGTCGGGCTCCGAGCCAGGATGAGGGTGGTCCTTCCAAAAGACGCTTCAAGCCCGTCCATGGGACGCTTGGGCTCCGCCATCCCTGGCTCCGCACACTTTTGGAAGGACCACCCTCACCCTGACTCTCATACCTGCCTTCGAAAATTCCGGACCGCAAACACTCAGGTTTGACGGAGGGGGTGGGGATGCTTTTCTGCCGGGAAAAAAGATGTCTGAGCGAAGCGAGTTGTTTTTTCCCAGAAGAAAAGCATCCCCGCCCCCTCCCAACTCCAGTGTCCGCCCAAAGTCCAAGTCCCCACCAAGTCTTACAGCACCCGGTAATAGCGCTTATCATCGAGGACCAGATCAATGGTCGTCCGGTCATCAGCACCGGCTACCTGCAGGTAAACGGTCACCTGAAACTTCAACTGCAGCGGGTCCGGGCCCGGCGGCAACGCCACCACATCCACCCGCTTGACCCGCGGCTCAAACTTCTCGATGCACTGACGAATCGCCCCGCGAATCTGGATACTCAAATCCTGAGTACCCAGGGTGGCATCGTTGAAATCCAGCAATCCCAGGTCTGGTACGCTGGCGCTGTTGCCCGGGTGGGCATTCAGCAGGCGCACCAGGTGGCGCTTGATGGATTCCACCACATGGGTCACTTCACCCATGCCCTGCCCCGCAGGGGCGGCGGCCTGTTCGAGCCGTTCAAACAGGCTGCCAGTATTGCGAACGCCGTCAGTGCCAGTGGCGCCGAACATGGATTAATCCTTGTCCAGGCGGCCGACCAGCGAGAGTTCGAAGTTGGCACCCATGTACTTGAAGTGCGGGCGCACGGCCAGGGAGACCTGGTACCAGCCCGGATCGCCCTCCACTTCCGACACTTCCACCTTGGCGGCACGCAACGGGCGGCGGCTGCGGACTTCGGCGGGCGGGTTTTCCTGGTCGGCCACGTACTGGCGAATCCAGGTGTTCAGTTCCCGCTCCAGATCCTGGCGTTCTTTCCAGGAGCCGATCTGTTCGCGCTGCAGCACTTTGATGTAGTGGGCCAGGCGGTTCACGATCATCATGTACGGCAGTTGGGCACCCAACTTGTAGTTGGTTTCCGCTTCCTTGCCTTCTTTGGTGTTCGGGAACTGCTTGGGCTTCTGCACCGAGTTGGCGGAGAAGAACGCGGCGTTGTCGCTGCCCTTGCGCATGGTCAGGGCGATGAAGCCTTCTTCCGCCAGTTCGTATTCCCGGCGGTCGGTGATCAGCACTTCGGTGGGAATCTTGGCTTCCAGCTGGCCGAAGGACTCAAAGGTGTGCACCGGCAGGTCTTCCACGGCACCACCGCTTTGCGGGCCGATGATGTTCGGGCACCAGCGGTACTTGGCGAAGCTCTCGGTCAGGCGGGTAGCCAAAAGATAGGCGGTGTTGCCCCATAGGTAGTGCTCGTGGTCGCCGGAGACTTCTTCTTTGTAGTTGAAGCTGCGCACCGGGTTCTCGGTTGGGTCATAGGGCACACGCAGCAGGAAGCGCGGCGCGGTCAGGCCCAGGTAACGGGCGTCTTCGGATTCCCGCAGGGAGCGCCACTTGGCGTATTTCGGGCCTTCGAAGACGGCACTGAGCTCCTTGATGGCCGGCAGTTCCTGGTAGCTGTCGACACCAAAGAACGACGGCGCCACCGAAGACAGGAACGGCGCGTGGGACATGGCGCCTACAGAGGACACGTACTGCAGCAGCTTCATGTCTGGCGTTGATGGACTGAAGGCGTAGTTGCCGACAATGGCACCCACCGGCTCACCACCGAACTGGCCGTATTCTGCGGCATAGATGTGCTTGTAGAAGCCGGTCTGGGTAACATCCGGTGCAAACTCGAAGTCTTCCAGCAACTCCTGCTTGGTGGCGTGCAGGATGTCGACTTTGATGTTCTCTCGGAATTCAGTGCGGTCGACCATCAGTTTCAGGCCGCGCCAGGACGATTCCAGTTCCTGCAACTTGGGGGCGTGCAGGATTTCATCCATCTGGGCACTGATCTTGCGGTCCAGCTCGACCACCATCTGGTCCACAAGGGCCTTGTTGACCGGCTGGCCTTTTTCGTCGCTTTTCAGCAGGTTGGCGATAAACGTCGCTACCCCTTTACGGGCAACATCGTAACCTTCGTCGGCCGGCGCCATACGGCTATTGGCCATGACCTGGTCCAGCAAGGACCCTTCTGCTACGGATTCGGAGGCAGCAGATTGCTGCACAGCAGTATCAGACATACCACATCCCTTCAGTACGTGATTGATAATCGGTGTTGGTTACCGGGTTCCGGTGGTGCGCTTACTCGCCGCCTTCGGTGGCCAGTTCGAGCTCGGCCAGCAGTTTTTCCCGGGCGCTGTCGTTGTCCAGCAGCTCCTGCAGCTTGGAACGGAACGAAGGCACGTTGCCCAGCGGGCCCTTGAGGGCAACCAGGGCTTCACGCAGCTCGATCAGTTTTTTCAGCTCGGGTACCTGGCGGGCAATGCTGTCCGGAGAAAAGTCGTCCAAACCCTGGAATTCCAGATTGACCGGCAGGTCATCGGCATTCTCTTCGAGCTTGTTGGAGACCGACGTAGACAAAGTCAGACCGGCTTCCTTCATGACAGAACGGAAGTTGTTCTTGTCAACGGAAATGGCTTTGCGGTCTTCGATGGGGGTTTCTTCAGCATGGCCCTTGAAATCGCCAACCACAAACATCTTCAGCGGCAGCTCGGTTTCAGCCTGCTGGTCGCCGGTGGCGGGGACATACTTGATATTGATGCGCTCTTTCGGCGCGACGGAACCGTCTTTGGCAGACATGGCGTGCTCCCTGTGCAATTCATTTGCAGTGTTGTTCAGTCCTTGATGCCTGCCGTCCTGGCAGACAACGCGTCAAACTGTACACAGGTGATCTGGCATTCTCAAGCAAAAACTGGCCAGCAATGGCCCAAACTGTGCTGTCGGGCAAACTTTTGCCAGATAGCCCTGTTGCCGGACCGAATGCAGTTTCAGTCAATGACGGCACTGCCGGCCAAGGCTATACTCGCGATATCCTTCGAGGAGACAACCATTTACACCAAGGAGACACACCATGAGTGACCTGAAGGCGAAGTTTGATGAAGCGGTAAACTATATCCAGACCGCCGAGGGCGATTTCAAACCGTCCAACGAGATGAAGCTTGAGTTTTATGCCCTGTACAAGCAAGCCACCGCAGGCGACGTGTCCGGCAAGCGCCCGGGCATGATGGATTTCGTGGGCCGCGCCAAATACGACGCCTGGGAGAAGCTGAAAGGCACCTCCAGCGATCAGGCTATGCAGCAGTACATCGATAAGCTCGACTCACTGAAGTAATACCCCCTGGGCTGTGCCCGCCCCTTTGGCGCGTGCAGCCCTCAACCGCAGGAAAATACCGCCTTCGGTTTTGCGCCGTTCAAACGTTTGTCATATGATGCGCGCAACATAACAACAACAAGCTTTCCGAAGAGTACACACCATGGATATTACCCAGGCGCTCGAGCAGTCACGGCCCGGTATGGTCGGCGATGTACAGGCCGCCATCCGCAAACGCCAGCTGAATCAGCGGGCCGAACAAACCTACCTGCACTGGATCAGCCGTTTTGTGCTGTTTCACGATCTAAAAGACCCGGCTCATCTGGCGGCAGAAGATCAACTGCTGTTTCTGGATTATCTGAGCAACAAAATCCGCGTATCTCGGGCGAGGCTTAACCAGGCCACCCAGGCGCTGACCTTCTTTTACGAGGACGTACTTGGTAAGACGGCCACCCCGAACGCAGCAGTGGCCTGAACAGGTTCGAAGTGGCGCCGGGGGAATCAGCGCCCGGTCATATTGACGTTCAGAGTATCGTAGGTGCGATTCTCCGGTGGCCGGATCGAGTAGGTGTTGCTGTGGGTCTGGCCCGGGATGAGCTTGGGATTGCTGAACCGGATATCCACCGGAATTTCGGAGCGCCCGAGATCGGTACGGCTGTCTCTGGGCTGCAATGCCAGAGGATCAAGATAGAAGTCGTCGTCACTGGCGGTTTGCACCGGAACTCCGGCCGCCGGCGCTTCGAGCCCGCCCTCGATGACCGTATTGGCCAGGGTTTCCTCTTCGATGGAGCGGAAAGGAATGGTATCAATGGTGGAACGCTGTTCCAGTTCAAACACCGGTGCTGTGTTGTTAGCGCTTTGACCCTGAGCGCTGACAGACATCAGCCCCAGCGATAGCACAACGGTAGCCATGGCGACCGGGCCTGCCCATTTTGAACCGGTGTGAGACTCTGACGAATTCATCGCATCAACCCTGATTGATCTTCCATTGCCCTTTCGGGTGACAATTTTTGATCAGTCTATCGCCATTGGTGACGCTTTGCTCAACCAAAAGACGATTCTGTGACGATTTTCACTTGCCAGTACCTGCCGGCTGATACCGAATCCCGGTGATGACCACCGTCTTCCAGCCCTCCGGCGTTTTCACGGAGACCTCATCGTCCAGATGCTTGCCGATCAATGCCCTGGCAAGCGGGGCATTGATGCTCAGATAGCCCTTGGCGAGGTCAAATTCATCCGCACCCACCAACCTGTAGGTCTGTTCTTCACCGTCATCGTCCTCGATGGTGACCCAGGCCCCGAAAAATACCCGGCTTTGATCGTCCGGCAGCCGGTCGACCACGGTAAGTTCATCCAGGCGCTTGCTCAGGAACCTTACCCGCCGATCGATTTCCCGTAGCTGCTTTTTGCCATAGATGTATTCGGCATTCTCAGAGCGATCCCCCAAGGCGGCAGCCTCGCGCACGGCTTGGGTGACTTCGGGGCGCTTCACTTTCCACAGGTACTGCAACTCCTCCCGTAACGCCTGCTCGCCGTCCGGTGTGATATAGCGCGGTCTTGGAGCCGTCGAACCTTCGGTCTTGCTCATCAGATCAGGGATTCCGGGTTAAACAGAAAATTCAGGGCATAAAAAAACCCCGTGGGTCACGGGGTATAAGGCTAGCGCTGTGCTGGAGGGAGAAGCAAGCAACTTTCTACCTGCTTCTGCATCTACAATTTCCATTCTACAGAGCGGGCATTACCCGGCGGTGGCCACGGAATTACCTTTTTGCAAGGCTGAAACCTGGCTGATCGGCTGAAATTAGGTTGTACACTCTAGGCGCCGGAGATAGCGTGCGAGGTAATCAACACTGACTTTTCGTTTGGAGACAAATCCATGAACACCAAAAAACTGATGAACCTGGCTCTGGAAGGTGTCGATAGCCTGGGCTTTCGCCTGGACAGTCTGGGCATCACCAGCAAACTGAATCGCCACAACATCGCGGCCTTTCTGATGGCTGAGCAGAAGCATCTGGAAGGGGAATGGGACAGCATTCAGGCCAAAGTGGACCGTCGCCGCTCTCAGTTCGAGCACATCAGCGGCCTGGTCGAAGCCCGCGCTGGTGCACTGATCAGCCCGGTGGTTAACCGTTTTCGCGCCAGTCAGTAAGACTCAGGCGCTACTGGTTTCGGTAGAGGACGACCTATCGTTCTGGGTCTCCTCTGCCTGTTCGGCCGGTGTTGCCTTGATCCGCTTGCGGACCCCGGTATAGGCGGGCATCTGCACGGTGACCGTCAAGCCAGGTGGCTCCTCTCCCTCATGGGTATCACTAAGCAAAATCTGGCCCTGGTGAATTTCTGCTACCGCACTGACCAGGCTCAATCCCAGGCCGTTGCCTGGCAGTGACCGACTCTTGCCCACCCTATAGAAGCGCTGGAACACCTGGCTTTTCTCGTCGTCCGGTATACCGATACCGGAGTCCTGCACCTCAAACACCGCGCCCGCGCCATCGCGGCGAACCACCACCTGGATGGAACCGTGCTCCGGTGTGTATTTGATCGCATTGTCGATCAGGTTGCTGATCATCTGGAACAGCAGGTCTCGATCACCCTCGATCATCACGCCTTGCTCCAGCGACTGGGCGAAGGCTTGCTCCTTGTCCTCCGCCAGGGCTTCGTACAATTCACAGGCATCACTGACCAGCTCGTCCAGGGACACCACTTTCATGTCCGCCGAATTCCCTCGGGTTTCCAGCCGGGCAATCCGCAACAGAGCGTTGAAGGTTGCCAGCAACTGGTCCGCCTCGGCCACTGCCCTGCCCACCTGTTCCCGGGCCTCATCGTTGTCCACGGCAATCAGGGTGTTCTCAAGCTGGTTGCGCAGGCGCGTCAGCGGGGTGCGAAGGTCGTGGGCAATGCTGTCTGACACATGGCGAATACCTTCCATCAGGTAAACAATGCGGTCGAGCATCTGGTTCAGGTTTTCGGCGAGCTGATCAAAATCGTCCTCGGTGCCGCGGGTGGGTATGCGTAGTGACAGATGGCCATTCATGATTCGCCGGGAAGTGTTATTGATGACTTCGATTCGGCGCGTAGTGCCACGGCTCATCAAAAAGCCACCCAGTAACGCCAGTGCCAGGGTGATGCCCATGCCCCAGTTGATGGCGGTTTCGATCACCCGCTTGAGATTGGTGAGTTCTTCAACATCCCGCCCCACCAATAATTTCAACCCGCCCTGGACCTCGAAAATCCGGGCACGGGCCAGCCGCTCCGGGCCTTGCCAGCCCACTGAGGAATCCAGGGTAAAGTTGATCCAGCCGGTGTCCGACGAGCGACTGCCCCCTGGCCACGTTTCAATGTTACCGGCCAGCTTGAGGAAGTCGTCTGTGGTGAGCAGGTAGATGGATTTGGCGTTGGGGTCCCGGGCGACGCGCTCACGGATGATGGTGATCAGTCCGTTCACGCCACGCCCACGGTACTGCTCCGCCAGACCGGCGATTTCCGCTTCGATGGTTTCATCGGTCTGGGCGGTCATGAAGCCGGCCGTGCGCCAGTAGATGAATGCCAGCAACAGGAATACCGATGTGGCAAACACCACCATGTACAGTAGGGCCAGCTGAAAAGAGGATGTCCTGAGCTGACTAAGCAGTTTCACGCAGCATGTATCCCGCACCCCGAACCGTCTGCAGCAGGGGCGTGTCGAATTCCTTATCGATCTTGGCCCGCAGGCGGCTGATGTGCACGTCAATCACGTTGGTCTGGGGGTCAAAGTGATAGTCCCAGACTTTTTCCAGCAGCATGGTCCGGGTGACCACCTGGCCGGCGTTACGCATGAGATATTCCAGCAGACGGAATTCCCGCGGCTGAACATCAATGTTCTGACCGGCACGCTTGACAGTCCTGGCCAGCAGGTCCATCTCCAGATCGGCGACCTTCAGCACGGTTTCCGTTTCCGCCGCCTGGCGATTGCGTCGAATCAGAGATTCGATACGGGCCAGCAGTTCGGTAAACGAAAAGGGTTTGGTGAGGTAGTCATCACCGCCGCCACGCAGCCCTTCTACCCGGTCATCCACATCGCCCAGGGCGCTGAGGATAAGTACCGGAGTTTGATTTCCCGTTGCCCGCACCGTCTTGATGATGGACAGGCCATCCATGCCAGGCAGCATGCGGTCCACAATCATGATGTCATACTCTTCACTGGCCGCCATCATCATGCCTTCCTTGCCGTCGGCCGCATGATCCACCACGAAGTCGGATTCTCTCAGTCCCTTCAGCAGATAATTTGCTACATCCCGATCGTCTTCGATTACCAGCGCTTTCACCGGTGCTCCTCCTGATAGCGGATTACATTAACTCTTAGGGTACGAAGAACTCCGGAAACCAGCCAGTTACCATCTTGTAAGAGGGTGTCGCCTATGACGACGGTCAATTTGCCGACCGGAACCAGCTCAGAGTGTCCTCCGTTACCGACGATGGCCGGTATTCCGCACTCACCCAGCCCTGATAGCCCATTCGATCCAGCGCTGCGAAAACATTCGAAAAGTTAATCTCGCCGCTACCGGGCTCATGCCGGCCCGGATTATCGGCAAACTGGATGTGGCCAATCCACGGTAGCAGACACTCCATGGTACGAATCACATCGCCTTCCATAATCTGCATATGATAGACGTCATACTGCAACCGCACATTGTCGGCATCGAGTTCT
This sequence comes from Marinobacter sp. GH_1, assembly GCF_048595985.1. Classification (NCBI taxonomy): domain Bacteria; kingdom Pseudomonadati; phylum Pseudomonadota; class Gammaproteobacteria; order Pseudomonadales; family Marinobacteraceae; genus Marinobacter; species Marinobacter sp. GH_1. Next base: position 4,103,204 of record NZ_CP184460.1, read on the forward strand.
TCAAGCAATGCCATCACCTTGCCCGTGGTGTCCAGCATGAACCCCGGCATATCCACCCGGCTGTTAATCGCCTCAAGGCACAGGGTCAGACCCGCGTCGGCAAAGCGATCAGCGGCATACTGCACGTTCGCCACCAGCGTCTCCCAGGCGATCTGCCCATCCAGATCTGCCGGCTTCAACCCTGCCAGGCAGTTCAGCTGCCGGTTGCCCAGCACCCGCGCATAGGTAATACCCTGATCCACCCCGGCACGAAACTCCTCAACCCGGTCCGGCAAACAGGCAATGCCCCGCTCCCCGGCCTGCCAGTCTCCCGGCGGCAGGTTGAACAACACCTGGGTCAGGCCCTGCTCCCGTAGCTGCTCCGCCAGCTGCTCTGCCGGCCAGTCATAGGGAAACAGGTACTCCACCGCGGTGAACCCTGCGGCCCGCGCCCGGGAAAAGCGCTCCAGAAACGGAACCTCGGTAAACAACATCGACAGATTGGCAACAAACCGTGGCATTGTCCGCTCCTTAGTTCTTTGAGTTTGAAGTGTCTTCCTTCGGGCCACGGCCCATCGACCCCAACAGAGTGCCGTTCAGGTGCTCCAGCTCCAGTAACAGACCACTGTGGTCCACATCACTGTGGCCATTCGCCACCAGTGACAAATACTCGTTATGGGTCTGCTGCGCCAACGGCAATGTCAGCCCCTCGGCCCGGGCCTCGTCCAGAATCATCCGCATATCCTTCAACTGAATCCGCGCCGGCGCACCGGGTGCAAAATCCCGGTCAATCATCCGCTGCCCGTGCAGCTCCAGAATCCGACTACCGGCAAACCCACCCATCAGCGCCTCCCGCACCGCCGCCGGGTCTGCCCCACCCTTGGCCGCCAGCAACAACGCCTCGGAAACCGCACCAATGGTAATCCCAACAATCGCCTGATTCGCCAACTTCGCCAACTGCCCGGCCCCCACCGGCCCGATGCGGGTACACTTACCCAACACCTCAAACACCGGCCGGGCCCGCGCCACATCCGCCTCAGGCCCACCGGCCATAATACTCAAACGGGCTTCAACCGCTCCCAGAGTACCGCCCGACACCGGCGCATCCACAAACCCGGCACCCCGCTCCGCCGCCAATCCAGCCAACCGCCGCGCCAGCGACGGCTGCACCGAACTCATATCAATCACCAGCGCCCCGGAATTCAACGCCGACAGAGCGCCCTGAGCCACCAGCACGTCCTCAACCACCGCGCCATTCTCCAGCATGGTGATCACAATATCGGCGCCGGTGACCGCCTCAGCCGGGCTCCCGGCAATCGTTGCCTCGCCGGCAAAAGGCTCACACTTGCTCGCAGTGCGGTTCCATAGGGTCATGGGGTAACCGGCCGTTAGCAGGTTACGGGTCATCGGTGCGCCCATCAGGCCGATGCCGAGGAAGGCGATGTGAGGAAGTCTGCTCGTCATTTTTCTGGTCCCGCTCCAAAAGTAGGAGAAGCGGCTGGGTGGGTCTTTCCAAAACTGTGCGGAGCCATGGATGGCGGAGCCCAAGCGTCACATGGATGTGCCGAAGGAGCGTGTTTTGGAAAGACCCACCCAGCCGCTTCTGCCCGGATGTCTGGATTCTATAAGGTATACAAACAAAAACGCCACCAACCGCGAACGGTGGTGGCGTTTCAAGCCAAGCAGGGTGGCGCCAATCAAGCCGCTTCGATCATCTGCGCCTTGATCTTCTTCATGGCATTCTTCTCCAACTGCCGAATCCGCTCCGCCGACACACCATACTTGTCCGCCAGCTCATGCAGCGTCGACTTGCCATCCGTCAGCCAGCGCTCACGCAGAATATCCTGACTGCGCTCATCCAGCGCCGACAACGCCTGCATCAACCGGCCATTGGAATCTTCAGACCAATCGGCGTTCTCCAGCTGCACCGCAGGATCACTGCGACGATCTTCCAGGTAGTAAGCAGGCGCCTGGTAGCTGCTGTCATCGTCGTCATCCATCGGCCCTTCGAACGAAGTGTCGTGGGACGCCAGCCGGCCTTCCATCTCGCGCACCACCCGAGGCTCTACCCCCAGATCCTTCGCGACCGCATTCAACTCATCGTGGTTCAGCCAAGCCAGCTTCTTCTTCTGACTGCGAAGGTTGAAGAACAGCTTACGCTGAGCCTTGGTAGTAGCGACCTTCACAATACGCCAGTTGCGCAGAATGAACTCATGGATCTCGGCCTTTATCCAGTGCACCGCAAACGACACCAGACGCACGCCATACTCAGGATTGAAGCGCTTGACGGCCTTCATCAGGCCCACGTTACCTTCCTGGATCAAATCCGCCTGAGCCAGGCCGTAGCCGGAATAGCTCCGGGCAATATGAATCACAAATCGCAGGTGCGACAGCACCAGCTGGCGGGCGGCTTCCACATCGCCATCATAGTGCAGGCGCTCAGCAAGCTCCCGCTCCTCATCCACGGAAAGCACCGGAATGCGACTTGCCGCCTGAATATAAGACTCAAGGTTGGCACCCGGAACCAGTCTGTCAGCCAGCTGTAAACTCGTACCCATGTATTAACCTCCGAACCTGACAGCCATTAAATATAACAACTAAAGCTTAGACCGCCAAGAACTTGATTAGTTCCCGAACTTTCCAGTAAAACGTTACAAAACAACAACCTGAAAAGTCCACCGTGGCTTTTCTGACCCTTAAGCTACGCCAGAACAAACTCTCTCTTCAATACGGTTTTCCCGATACCGGGATCACCCTCCGGCAATATCACCCGGCTCAATGTCATCCAGATGGCGCTTTACCGCGAGCCAAGCGCCTAGCCAGCCTAGCAGCATTGCGATGATAATCAATGCCAATGCACCGTCAAAGCCCGGCCCCTGCAGCGAGAATTCGCTGCGGTAAAGGCCTGCCAGCCGCTCAATGGGCCCGTTCAGCCACCACAAAGAGAGCTGGATCAACAACCAGGCAACCACCCCACCTCCAAGGCCAAACCAGGCCCCGGTGTACAGAAACGGCCGGCGGACAAAGGCATCGGTGCCGCCCACCAGCTTGGCTACCAGAATTTCATCCCGCCGGTTTTCAATCGCCAGGCGCACGGTATTGCCAATCACCAGAATGACCGCCGAGCCAAGCAACAGCGCCAGGGCCCATACCGCCCGGGCCAGAATGTCGGTCATGGCATTGAGCCGCTGCAACCAGCCAAGATCCACCTGCACCTGCTCAATGCCATCCATTCCATCAACAAACCGCACCAGGGCCTGCACGCCATCAGCGGAGCGGGCGCTGTCCTGGGGGGTGATCAACAAGGTATGGGGCAGCGGATTGTCATCCAGAAAATCCAGGGCATCGTCCAGGCCGGATGATGCGCGAAACTCCTCCAGGGCCTGATCCCGATCCACCAGCTGAACCGACAGGACCCGGCCATCGCCCCGGACCTCCTCCGCCAGTTCCCCGGCTTGCTCCAAAGAGACATCCATGGCCAGGTAGGCAGTGATCCTGGCACTGCTCTCCCAGCCGGCACTCACGCCCTGCAAACTGCCCAACAGCAGCAACAGTGCGACGGGCAAGGCGAGCGCCACGCCCATCACGGTCCAGGTCATCATACTGGCCACCGGTGTTTGCCAAAGACGCCGGGCGGAATCCCGGGCCACCTTCCGGTGATGCTCCAGATAGCTACGGGCCTGGGCGTTCACCGGAGACTTCCCCCGATTGGCAGCCCCGCGCCGGTTATCCTGCTTGTGCCGGGGTTCAGTAGCCACTGGCACCTCCCGCTGCCGGGGCATGCCCACCGGCGATCAGCTGGCCATGATCCAGGGTCAGCTTTCGCCGTCCCATCTCATTGATCAGGGCAATGTCGTGGGTGGCAATCAGTACGGTCACGCCCACCTGGCTGAACTCGGTAAACAAATGCATGATATCTGCAGACAGCTCCGGATCCAGGTTACCGGTGGGCTCATCCGCCAACAACACAGGCGGTTTGTTAACCACGGCCCTGGCAATGCCAACACGTTGTTGCTCACCGCCGGATAACTGCAGCGGGTTCATTTTCTCCTTGTTCAGCAGCCCCACCTTATCCAACGCCGCCCGCACCCGACGGCCGATGTCATTGGGCGAGGCGCCCATCACCTCCAATGGCATCGCGACGTTATCGAATACAGTGCGATCAAACAGTAGCTGGTGATTCTGGAACACCACGCCGATATGTCGGCGGATGTAGGGGATCTGGCGCCGTGGCAAACTATTCAGGCGTTGGCCACCGACGATCAGCTCACCGGCCGTCGGCCGCTCCATGACCATGATCAGCTTTAGCAGGGTACTTTTGCCCGCGCCGGAGTGCCCGGTCAGAAACGCCAGTTCCCCCCGGTCCAGGTGAAAATTCACCTGGCGCAAAGCGGTGTGATCGCTGTCATAGCGTTTGGTAACTTGGCGAAACTCGATCATTTCGGGCGCGGGCTCCGTAGCCGGTGCTTCAGTCGTCGAACAGGGCGTCGACAAAGGTTTCCGCATCAAAACTGCGCAGGTCTTCGGCCTGCTCGCCCACACCGATAAAGCGGATAGGCAGCTGCAGCTGGCGGGCAATGGCAAATACAATACCGCCTTTTGCGGTGCCGTCCAGTTTCGTCAGGGTAATACCGCTGACGCCCACCGCCTGCTGGAAGACCTGGGCCTGGCTCAGGGCATTCTGGCCGGTACCGGCGTCCAGCACCAGCATCACTTCGTGGGGCGCCGATTCATCCAGCTTTTTCATGACCCGGACAACCTTGGTCAATTCGTTCATCAGGTTGTCTTTGTTCTGCAGGCGGCCTGCGGTGTCTGCTATCACCACATCGGTACCCCGGGCCTGAGCGGACTGGATAGCGTCAAAAATCACCGAAGCACTGTCGGCGCCAGTGTGCTGGGCCACCACCGGAACGTTATTGCGCTCTCCCCAAACCTGCAACTGCTCCACCGCGGCCGCACGGAAGGTATCACCGGCCGCGAGCATGACGGATTTGCCCTCCGCCTGGAACTTCCGGGCGAGCTTGCCAATGGTGGTGGTCTTGCCGACGCCGTTCACGCCCACCATCAGTATGACGTAAGGCTTGTTGTCGGTGTGGATATCCAGCGGCTTGGTGACGTCCTTCAGCAGGCCATGCAGCTCTTCACGCAAGGCCTTACGCAGGGCCGCACCGTCCTTGAGTTGGTTGCGCTCAAGTTTGTCGGTGAGCGACTCAATGATCTCGGAAGTGGCGGTAACGCCCACATCGGCCATCAACAGGGTGGTTTCGATTTCCTCCAGCAAGTCTTCATCGATCTTCTTGCCCACCGAGAACAGGTCTGCCAGGCCGCCGGTCAGGCTGGCGCGGGTTTTACCGAGGCCCTTCCTGATTCGCTCAAAAACACTGACCTGGGCTTCCGGCTCTGGAGCCGGTTCGGGCTCTGGGGTCAACTCGGCCGCCGGCACTTCCTTGGCCGGCTCTGCCTCCGCAGCGGCTGCCTCGGGTTGCGCCTCGGCCACCGGCGCTTCTTGCGCGGCTTCCGGTTCTTCCCGGGCTGGTTCTGGTTCCGCTGGAGCCGGGCCCCGAGCTACCTCAGGTTTACTCTGAACCACCGCTTTCGGCCGGGGGGCACGCTTACGGTTACCGGCGATATCCAGTACAAAGAACAGAACTAGAAGGGCCAACAGGCCGATTGAAATCCACTCTGCCGTCATAGTCTTACCATCAGTCTGAAAGGGGCGGGCGAAAATAAAGCGCACATTCTAACAGACCTGCAGGCCTAAGTGAGGGGCTGACCCATTATCCCCTGCCGGCTGCTTTCCGGTAACATAATCGCCCACAATTCAACCTGTTCAGAACTCCGGAGCACAACCATGGCCAGACGCAAACCGGCAAACCGCAAAACCGGCCCGACGCCTGCGGCGCGCGCGCTCTCCAGCGGTACCGGGGAGCTGCGTATTATCGGCGGCGACTGGCGCAGCCGAAAGCTGAGATTTCCGGATGCCGGCGGTGTTCGCCCCAGCCCTGCACGTACCCGCGAAACCCTGTTTAACTGGCTCAACTTCCAGATTGCCGGCAGCGATTGTCTGGACCTGTTTGCCGGCTCCGGAGCCCTGGGCCTGGAGGCGCTTTCCCGAGGTGCCGCCAGCACCACGCTGGTCGACCATACCCCGGCACTGGCCAGCGCCCTGCGAGACAATCTCCGGTTATTGAAGTCTGACAAGGGTGTGGTGGTGTGTCAGGGCGCAGAAAGTTTTCTGGCCAACCGGCAGCGTCCACCCTTCGACATCGTGTTCATGGACCCACCGTTCCGACAGGACTGGCTGGAACGATTATTTCCGCTACTGGAATCCGGCCAATGGATCAAACCGGGTGGCTGGGTGTACGTGGAGCATGAGAGCGAACGGGCAACACCGCCGGTGCCTGCGGGCTGGATGCTGCACAGGCAGAAGACCGCGGGCCAGGTAACCTACAGCCTGTACCGGGTTAACCCGGAAACGGATTAGTGCTGTCGCGATAAAACAAAAAAGCCAGATGAGCGAACCCATCTGGCTTTTTTGGTGCCTCAACGGCGGGGCGCGTCAGGCAACCGGACGCAGGGAGTAGGCTCGCAGGTGCGCCGCGAACTCTTCCAGGTAGCGAATGCCGCTGGCTTCCGCCTCTTTGCACCATTCCATCAGCGCCTGCAGTTTTTCCTGGGGTTTCAGCCCGCGCTGACGCCACAACCGTTGCAGTTCGTGGCTCTTCTCGTAGATTTGGCGCAGGATTTCGTGGCGCTCCAGTACCGTTTCCAGCTGTTCTTTGTCCTTGGGCTTGATCAGCGTAGCTTCTCGGGATAACAGCTGCTTCAGCTTCCGGTAGCGGGGACGAATTTCGTCGTCCATCAGTGAACGCTGCTGGCGCAAGACCGGCTCCATGACCCGCTTGCGGTACTGACGCATGATGTCGAAACGGCTGTTGGTGATGGCCTGAACGGTTTCCACATCCATCTCCTGCTTGCCCGGAACGTAATGAGCAATCGGCCGGTAGCCCTTGGGCTTGGCAAGACCAAACAACTGGAACAGGCGAATATAGCCCCAGCCGATATCCACTTCGTACCAACGGCGGGACAGCTTGGCGGAATTCGGATAGGTGTGATGGTTGTTGTGGAGTTCTTCGCCGCCGATCAGGATGCCCCAAGGCGAGATATTGCGGGCATTATCGGCACATTCGAAATTGCGGTAACCCAGATAATGGCCAACGCCATTGACCACGCCTGCGGCCCATACCGGGATCCACATCATCTGTACCGCCCAGATCCAGATCCCGTGGACGCCAAACAGTGCCAGATTGAGTACCGCCATCAGCATGATGCCCAGCATCTTGTATCGGCTATAGACGTTGCGCTCGATCCAGTCCTCCGGGGTGCGCTGCCCATAGCGCTCGAGGGTTTCCGGGGTGGCCGCCTCGGCGTAAAGCTCTGCGCCTTCCAGCAGGACCTTGCGGATACCCAGGACCACCGGGCTATGGGGGTCTTCCTCGGTTTCACACTTGGCGTGGTGTTTGCGGTGGATCGCGGTCCACTCTTTGGTGTTCTGCGCAGTGGTCATCCACAGCCAGAAGCGAAAAAAGTGCTTGAGCACCGGATGCAGATCCAGGGCGTTATGGGCCGAGTGACGGTGCAGATAGAGCGTAACACTGACAATGGTGATATGGGTGAGCACCAGGGTGACCGCTATCAACTGCCATACCGAGAGGTCAAGGAGACCGTTAAACCACATAAATTATCCTCAAGAATTCATCAACTTCGAAAGGCGATACTGCGGAGGGAGATTCGCAAACACTCGAAGGGAATATGCTTGACCAACTTTAGCGTACAGCTGTACGCGTCAACAACACCGTTTGGTGGCTTTTTTGTTACTGTTTACACTTATGGCCCCAGAATACGTTTGCCAGCGGAGGCTTCGTGCCCGAATTACCCGAAGTAGAAACCACTCGTCAGGGCATTGCGCCCCACTGTGAAGGCCAGAAGATAAACGGGGTAGTGATTCGTAATGCCCGGCTGCGCTGGCCGATTCCCGAGGATTTACCGGAGCGCCTGCAGGGTCAGGTTATCCGGTCCGTAGACCGCCGGGCGAAATATCTGTTCCTGCACCTGGATGGCGGCACTGTTATTGTACACTTGGGCATGTCCGGCAGCCTGCGGGTGATCACCGACGGCAGCCCGGCCGCCGCCCATGACCACGTTGATGTCTGTCTCGCCAACGGCCGCACCCTGCGCTTCAATGATCCCCGGCGCTTTGGCTGCTGGCTGTGGTCCGACGACTGCACCCTGCACCCACTGATACGGGATCTTGGCCCGGAACCGCTGTCGCCGGAATTTGGTGGTGCCTGGCTGTTCCGGCTGTCCCGGGGCAAACAGAGCCCGATCAAATCCTTCATCATGGACAATCATGTGGTGGTCGGGGTTGGCAACATCTACGCCAACGAAGCACTGTTCAAAGCCGGCATACACCCGAAACGGAAGGCGGGCCGGATCAGCCTGGACCGCTATCACCGGCTGGCTGAAGCCATAAAGGAAACCCTGAGCGCAGCCATCCTGATGGGCGGCACCACCTTGCGGGATTTCGTTAACAGCGACGGCAAGCCGGGTTATTTTGCCCAGTCATTGCTGGTATATGGGCATGGTGGCGCCCCCTGCCCGGAATGTAACACCGTACTGAAGGAAATCCGGATGAACAATCGCTCCACCGTGTACTGCCCTCGTTGCCAACGCTGAAACTGCAAACCAACATCACACAACTCACACAATACAAACAAAAACCGTTTGAAATTCAGGCAATATGATTCATAGTTAACAGAGAATTAACAGGAGAGAATCGTCATGACCCGCAAGATTTCCCGCACTCTGGTTGCAACGGTGGCAGCCTGTCTGCTGGCTTTTTCATCTTTGGGCCACGCCAGAGCGGTCGATGAGAGCCCCTCGGCGCTGGCCATGACGGCCGATGCGGTTCTGCTGCGACCTGCCCTACTGGCCACCACCATTGTTGGCAGTGCCGTCTATCTGGTATCTCTGCCATTCTCCGCCCTCGGCGGCAACGCCGGTGAGGCTGGCGAAGTGCTGGTTGTTGGCCCTGCCAAGGCTACCTTCGTTCGCTGCCTGGGCTGCTCGCGCACCGGCCGCAAGCCAGAAACGGTTGAACAAGCTGCTGACTGAGCCTACTCCGGCGATCAGTAGAATCCCGGCTTGCCAGCCGCCGGAATCTGAGGCAGCCTGAAGGAAACCCTTCAGGCTGTTTTTGTTTATGGTGGATTGGTCAACCCTCGATACCGTGTTCCTGGATATGGATGGAACACTGCTGGATCTTCACTTCGACTCGCACTTCTGGCTCGAGCACTTGCCCAGACGTTACGCCGAACAGTACGACCTGCATCCCCAACAGGCGAAAGAGACCCTGGTGGCCATGATCATGGCGGAACGGGGGTCACTGAACTGGTACTGCACCGACTACTGGAGCGAACGGCTCTCGGTGAATATCAACCAGCTGAAGGCGGAAGTCAGTGATCGCATCGGCTACCGCCCCCACGTGCCCGACTTTCTGTCTTCGTTGCGCCAAGCCGGCCTGCGCTCGGTCATTGTGACCAACTGCCACCCGGACCCCCTGGCACTGAAACTGGAGCGCACCGGCCTGGACCAACATGTGGATGCCATCGTTTCCAGCCATGAATTCGGCAAACCCAAGGAAGATCGGGATTTCTGGCGAGACCTCGGCAGAAAAGTCCCGTACCGGCAAGACAAAACCCTGATGGTGGACGACAGTTTTCCCGTGCTGGAGAGTGCCCGCCAGGCAGGCATCGGCCAATGCCTGGCCATTCTTGAGCCCGACAGCACCCAGGCACCCAATGCACAGCACCCTGAGATCCCCGGCATTCGCCATTTTGATGAAGTGCTGCCATCACTGCGTTCGCAACAGCCCCTGCCATCCCGATGACGAGCCGGTTATAATCTGGTTAACACAAAGCCCGACGGCAGGTGCCAACCCGGTGAGGAGATATGACGGCAACCAGCGCTGACGAACAAAAGGTACGGCTCGACAAATGGCTCTGGGCCGCGCGCTTCTACAAGACCCGTTCCCTGGCGAAAGAAGCCATCGAAGGCGGCAAGGTGCACTACAATAGCCAGCGAACAAAGCCCGGCAAGATTGTCGAAGCTGGCGCCAGGGTTACCTTGCGCCTGGGCTGGCAGGAAAAAATCGTGATCGTGGATGAAATAAGCGACCGGCGCAGGGGTGCTCCAGAGGCCCAGAAGCTTTACCACGAAACCAGTGACAGCGTGAAAAAACGCGAAGAACTGGCCTGGCAGCGCAAGACCATGCAGGCAGCCCAATTACCACCCGCCCGCCGGCCGAGCAAGAAAGACCGCCGGGATATTCAGCGGTTCCGGGACCAGAACGGCCTGTAAAACCGGATCACACCACAGCTCGTAAAGAGTACGCCCGCCTCAATTACCCTCCGCGCGGGCAGTACCATCAACCCCACAGACAGCGTCAGGAGACACCATGGCATCCCGAGATCAATTCCAGCGTTTTATTTTCGAACACAGCCAGGTTCGGGGTGCCTGGGTTCAACTGGGTAACAGTTTCAGTGACATCAGCACCCAGGCCCCTTACCCCGAATCCGTTCGCCGTTTACTGGGCGAATCGCTGGTGGCCAGCGTGTTGATGAGCAGCAGCCTGAAGTTCAAGGGTACCCTGTCCTTGCAGGCGGCCGGCGAAGGCTCGTTGCGCACACTGATGGCCGAATGCAGCCACGACCGCCATATCCGAGGCCTTGCCCGCCATGACGATCAGGCGGTTACCGGCGATACCCTGAACGAACTTCTGGGAACCGGCCGCATGGCCATCACCATCACCCCGGACCAGGGCCAACGTTATCAGGGCGTGGTGCCCAGGGAAGCCGATACGCTGGCCGGCTGTCTGGAAGAGTATTTCGAGCGGTCCGAGCAGATTGCCACCAGCCTGTTCCTGTTCGCCAACGAAGACACCGCCGCCGGCCTGATGCTGCAGCGGTTGCCGGGCCATACCGAAGAAGACGATGATTTGTGGAACCGGGTCAATCACCTGGCGCGCACTGTCGAGGCCGAAGAGTTGCTGACGCTCGACAGCGAAACCCTGCTGCACCGGCTGTTCCACGAGGAAACCGTGCGGCTGTTCGATCCCGAACCGGTGGCCTTTCGCTGCAGCTGCTCCAGGGAGCGCACCCTCGCCGCCCTCGAGGCCATCGGCAAAGACGAGTGTTACAGCATCCTCGACGAGCAGGGCAGCATCAACATGGACTGCCAGTTCTGTCACGCAAACTATCGCTTCAATAGAAATGACATTGATCACCTTTTCACCGGTCATACGTTACACTAAGCAGTCACTCAACTTGCCCGGAAGCCGCATCTGGCGCGGCTTTCAGGGCAGTCGTTTTTTACCGGCGTCTCTGGCATAATAGCGCGCCTGAATTGACCCGATTGTTCAGATTTCCGTCAATTTTTTTCGGGGGGACGGCCTGAGCAATCACGAAGACATCCCGAGGGCGAGGTCGAAGTGAGCAACACTTATAATGATCTGAGTACAGCAAGACTGGTTGAAGTGGCACTGGCCAGAAATGAAGGACAACTGGCAGCCAACGGTTCCCTGGTGGTCACCACCGGCGAACGTACCGGCCGGTCTCCCATGGACCGTTTTATCGTCGAGGAGCCCAGCACCGCTGACGACATCCATTGGGGCCCGATCAACCGCCCGTTCGACGCCGACAAGTTCGACGCCCTCTGGGATCGTGTTGAAGCCTACATTGCTGAAAAAGACAGTTTTGTCTCCCACGTTCACGTCGGCTCTGACCCCGAACACTACCTGCCGGTCAAAATGACCACGGAAACCGCCTGGCAGAACCTGTTTGGCCGCAACCTGTTTATCCGCCCGGATGACTACAACCCGGCCGACAAGCAGGAATGGCAGATCCTCAACGCCGCCAACTTCGAGTGTGTGCCCGAGCGTGACGGCACCAACTCCAATGGCTGCGTGATCATCAACTTTGCCAAGCGCAAAGTATTGCTGGCAGGCATGCACTACGCCGGCGAAATGAAAAAAGCCATGTTCTCTGTACAGAACTTCCTGCTGCCAGAGAAAGACGTACTGCCGATGCACTGCTCCGCCAACGTCAGCGAGAACGGCGAAACCTGCCTGTTCTTCGGCCTGTCCGGTACCGGCAAGACCACCCTGTCTGCCGATCCGCACCGTTTCCTGATCGGTGACGACGAGCACGGCTGGGGCCCCGGCACGGTATTCAACATTGAGGGTGGCTGCTACGCCAAATGCATCGACCTGAGCCAGAAGAACGAGCCGATCATCTGGGATGCCATCCGTTTTGGCGCCATCGTTGAAAACGTGATGATCGATCCGGAAACCCGTGAGCCGGATTACACCGATGTTTCCCTCACCGAAAACTCCCGCTGCGCCTACCCGCTGGAGCACGTGGAGAAGCGGGTTCTGGAGAACCGCGCCGGCGAGCCGTCGCACATTATCTTCCTGACCTGTGATATGACTGGCGTTCTGCCCCCGGTCTCCATCCTGAGCCGTGAAGCGGCCGCTTACCACTTCCTGAGTGGTTACACCGCACTGGTTGGTTCAACCGAGATGGGCTCTTCGTCCAAGCTGAAATCCACCTTCTCAACCTGCTTTGGCGCCCCCTTCTTCCCGCGTCCGGCCGGCGTATACGCCGAGCTGCTGATGAAGCGGATCGACGAGTTCGGCAGCAAGGTATTCCTGGTCAATACTGGCTGGACCGGCGGCCCCTATGGCGAAGGCAAGCGTTTCAGCATTCCGACCACGCGCGCCATCATTGCCGCCATCCAGAATGGCGATCTGGATGACGTGGAAACCGAGCATCTGGACGCCCTGAACCTGGACGTGCCCAAGCACATCCCTGGTGTCGACACCGAACTGCTGAACCCACGCAACACCTGGACCAGCCCGGAATACTATGACGGCAAGGCCCAGGAGCTGATTGCCCAGTTCGTGGAAAACTTCAAGAAGTTCGATGTGGCAGACGCCATCGTCGAGGCCGGCCCGAAACTGAGCTGAGCCTGCCCCAACAAAAAAGCGCCCTGCGAGAGCACGGCGCTTTTTTTGTTGTCTGATACTGGCAGGGGCCGAAGCCCCTCGGGTCAGGTGGCGTAGAACAACAGCGGCACGAAGGCCACCAGCAGCAGGGAAATACCCATGGCAATCAGCGGCATGATGATACGCTCATGGCGCTGGTAGAAGGTGCCACCCTCACGCTGGGCAGCCAGCACCTCGGCCTCACCCACCACCTGACGGGTCAGCAGGTGATTGAGTGCCACCGGTGGGCTCAGGTAACCCAGTTCGAAGGCCACCAGCGTCACCATCCAGAAGTGGATCGGGTGAATACCACTGGAATAGGCAATGGTGGCTACGGTAGCAGTGACCAGAATCACGGCACCGAAAGCATCCATGATCATACCCAGGATTACCAGGATGACCACCATCAGCAACATGGCAGACCAGGCGCTATCGAAGGCCTGCGGGAAGGCTTCCATGATGTGGGAACGCTCGATGACACCACCAATGCTGACTGACAGGCCAAGGAGCAACAGCAGTGCTCCGATTTCAGCGGTGGTATCGTTGGTTGCGCCACGAATACTGCGCTCGAGGCCCGGATGGCGAGCCTGCCCTGGTTCCGGGCTAGTCCGCTTCTTCAGACTGACATGTTCATAGACCAGAATCGCCAGCATGATCACCGGCAGCAACCGTGGCGCGGAGAACTCATCCATCTTCACGTCCAGGGCGAACCGATACACCAGAACAACACCGGCGATCACCAGGGCGTAGGGCAGCAGTGGCCGGAGTGCCCGGAACGAGGCCGGGAAAGCCTGAGCGGTCGGCGCCAGGTCGAATTTGCTCTGCCGGTTGACCGACATCGCCACCAGACCGAACATGGTCGCGGTCAGGACAAATACCCAGATACCCCAACCGAACAGTTCGTCGGTCGTCACTTCCCGGTTCAGGTAGGCGATCACCACCACCAGCAGGCATGGCCGCAGAACCACGCCCAACGAACCGGACATGGCCGTGGCGGCCAAGGCGAGGTGCCGTCTCGCGCCCGCGGCCCGCAGTTCGCTGTAAATCACGGCGCCGGCTGCGATGACAAAGATCCCGGAAGCACCGGTATAAGCCGTCGGCACAGCGGCCACCAATACGGCAACAACCGCCAGCATTTCCGGGGGCATGCGCCAGGGCCGGAATACGTTGAACACGAGGGTCGCCAGACGGGTCTGCTTGAGCATCATGCCTACCCAAACGTACAGCCCAACGTTCAGGAACATGTCCGCCAGCTCCATCATCTTACCCAGGTAGATACCAATACCCGAGGAGTGGCCGATCATCGCAAAATAAGTGCCGGAGATCAGGCACATGACGGTATACAATGGCACCGCAAGGAAGGCCTGCCCGAGCCGACCACCCTCCTGTAGATTGGAGGGCACCCGGAACAGCCGATACAGGCTGGCCAGGGTGAGACAGGCAAAACCGACAATCCACAGATTGTGGAGCATCAGCTCCTCACCGGAAACCGCAGTACTGCTACCCAGGCTGGATTGCCGGAAGATGGCACTGGAGCCCAACAGCATGGCGTTGGCAATGGTCTGCAGGGTATGGGAAACGATGTAATCGAGCCTGGTTTCCATCGCCCGCATGGCGATGTGGTGTCGGGTCAGGGTTGCGGTAACCGCACACAGCATCACCAGAATCACCAGGATATAACGCTGGCCCGCCAGGCCGAAGGCGATCAGATCAGCCACGAACAATTCCACCGCACGATAGGCTTTCACCCCGGGCGTCAATTGATCCTGCAGCTCAAGATAGCTGGCATGGGCCGCCTGACACTCACCGACTGATCGCTCGATGGCCAGCCGGACATCCGCCGGATTCTTTTCATGTGCACCAAGCAAAGCCGCCATGGGGTCATCGTCTGGAGCCCCTGCCGCCATTTCCTCCGCAACCGCAGCTTCAATATCCCGGTCCGGGTTGCACTCCGGTTGCACCGGATCCATGCGGAGTTTGTAGTATCCGCTCCAGAGCTGCTCACCACCGCGCAGCATCTGGTTATGGATATCACTGCTGGTCGAGAACAACACCACAGCCAGCAGCAACAGACACGCCGGCAAGGAAGAGAACCATTCCAGCCCGGAACGTTGCAGACCACCCTTAGTCATAAAACCTACCCTGGAATTTGAAGGAGTTACAGCAGATCATCCAGATCCATGGTTTCGACCGGCGCCCGCTGATCATCCCAGAAGCTGCCGAATTGACCGATGGGGGTCCGGTGGCCGGTGTTCTCGACCCACAAACGATCAGAAATGGCCACCAGCATGTTGCTGGCCATGGCATCAACAAACCGCCACTGGTCGCTGGACGAGTCATTCTTCAACGATTCGGCGTGGTCCCGGATCACCGATTTGATCAAGGCTTCGTCGTTCTTGTTTACTGCGGCGATCGCGTGGAAAACGTGGCCGAGCCTGACGCCCGCCTCTTCGCCCTGCTTGCTGGCGATAGCCAGTCGTTCAAAGGCGTCTTCACCTTCCGGCTGGGTGCCCGGAATCATGGCCCAGACCGTTGCCCGCAGCCCCATCGGCGCGCCCCACCATTTCTTGTTGTCCAGGCACTGGGTCGCCCGGCCAACCACTGAACCGGTATTGAATGGCACACCAATTGAGGACGATGCCTGTATCTGGGCATTCAATGCCTGCAACCCGGACAACAAGCCGGCCAGGTAAATGAACTCATCCAGATCGTCTTTGAATTTGGGGCATTCCCCGCCGTCCGGATCACCGTAATGGGCGTGGTGATGCTGCCAGCCCTTCAGGTATCGTTTTGCCGCCTGGGTATGGGACCGTTTCTGCCGGATCATCGCATCCTGGGCCTCACCGGCGTTCATGGAATACATTGCCCGCGCCGCAGCCAGCTCATGCTCCCTGGCCTGCTCCTCCGCACAACCGCCCGCCGAGAGGTACAGCATAACCGCAAGCTGGTCCGGTTCGCGGGTCACGCGGCCAAACGACATCAGCAGGGGGGCTGTCGCCTCACTCATGGAGCAACCCATGGCCAGGTCATCGGATTCCAGCAGGTAAGGCACCGTGTGATTGCGTGAGAACCCTTGCATCACATCACCGGTGGTTTTGTAGATCATGTGATTGACGGCACCACAACCGGTGAGCACCAGGCTGGCACCAACAGCGGCCACCAGCCCACGAATTCCGGAACCGGCTTTGCGGAAATCATTCATAGCATCAACACCCTTTTATTCTTGTGTTATTCAGAAAACGTCAGCGCCTGGCGCCGCCAGAATCGTTTTGTTACATCCTGTAACCGGCCATGCATTATGACCAAACCGGGCTCCGGTTTATGAGACCAACCCCGCAAATGACGCCTGCGGCCACAGTTCGTAACCGAACAGGGTTTGCACATTTCGGCCAAAGCCACTATAGATTGCTTCAACCGCAGGGTCTGCCTTGCGGTCAAACACAATAATCAGAACGAAATCAAACAGGAGTATCCGATGCGCAAACCAGAGCTTGCCGCCGCCATTGCCGATAAAACCGGCCTGACCCGGGAAAAAGCCAGCGAAGTTATCAACGCCTTTACCGATCAGCTGTCTGCGGCAGCGGCCCGGGGTGAAGACACCACGCTCATTGGCTTCGGCACCTTCAGCATTCGCTCCCGCGAGGCTCGCACAGGCCGCAACCCTCAAACCGGCGCCACCATCCAGATCCCCGCCAGCAAGACCGTCGGATTCAAGGCCGGCAAGGCCCTGAAAGACGCGATCCGTTAACCGGATCCGGCCCGCCAACCGGCGGGCCAGCTTCTACCTGACAGGCCCAGCAACGCCCTTCAGACTTAAGACGCACACTCCGAACGCGAACCGTCCACCCGGCAACGAATGGCACGCATCAGTTTGATCGCACGCTCGTCATACACGCCATCCTCCAGCAGAGACAGCCTCACCTGACGCAGCATCCGGTCGTACTCGGCCACATCTTCCTGAGGCGGGTGCATCCATACCTCTTCCGGAATGCCAGCTTCTGCCTCGGCGATAATCTCGTAGGCCTGATCAATCCGCTTGATCGATTCATCACGCACCATCTGGCCCGCATCATCCGGGAACCGGTCACGATGGATGATGACCTGGAAGTTCATGTACCCCAGGGCGTATTTGAACACGCCACCCTTGGTGTTAACGCCCTTGTACAATTCCAGTGGCTGATAGGCCACCGCCGGGGCGTAGGCCAGGTCCACGCTGCCATTGTTGAACTTGCCGGCAAAGTTGGCGGAATTGGAGCCCACCACTGACGCGCCTACATGACGAACCATGCGCACCGACGCACTGTCATAATCCAGGGTGGCGATGCGCTTGCCCTGGAGCTTTTCAACCGAGTCGACGTTGCGATCACGGGTGTGCAGGTAGATAGCACCACCGGGGAATACACCGGCCACCTCGTAGGGCCCTTCAACCAGGAACTGGCGTGCCTGGGGTTGGCTCAGGGTGTTGTACAACAGGCGCATTTCCTGCTCGCCAGGGACGGCACCCATGGCCTCCAGGCTGCCGGTAAATTTGTTGAACTCACGGGCGCGGGTGCCCGTGAGCAGCACTGCGTCGCACTGGCCCGCCTTGAAGTCCTCGGCGGCAACCTTTTCATCGGTGTAAGCCCGCAGGTTCAGCCTGATGCCTCGCTGCATGGCGACCGGCTGGAACTCTTTGGTAATGGCAAACAGCGGGCCGTTGGCGCCCACGGGATCAAACACGCAAAAGCTGCGCTCGAGAATCTCGGTTTCGGCTTTCGCCAGAGCAGGGGTAACCAGGGTGGCGCACAAAGCAGCCGCCATGGCAATACGGCGGGATAAACTGACTGATTTCACGGGATGACTCCTGAATTATTATTGTCGGACACCGGCACAGCGGGCCGCCGGCATTTTCCGTCGTCCTTTTGATGACCATAAGTGGCCGAGCCATAGAATACGTTGGCTCAGGTGCCTCTCTTCAAGAGTTTTTCAGCAAAAACAGGGTAATCTGTGATGGCGTCGACAGAGGTTGGCCAACCTCTGCCGCATTTTCAGCAGTGTCACTATTGCCAGGCGGTCCGTCCGCCAACCAGCGTTAGCTTCATTAACCCCGGCAGCTCACATCCGAAACGGGGGGCATGGTGTCCGGCTGACACTAGGGTAGATGGGGACGGTACCCAATGGCCTTTGGGGTCGAAAATGCACAGGTCTGCCGCCACACCCTCAGCCAGCGCCCATTCCCGGCCCAAAACCCGGGATGGACCAATGGTCAGCGCAGACAGCAGGTCAGGCATCTCAAGTTCACCAGACGCCACCAGCCCCAACCCCAGGGACAACACGCTCTCGATGCTGGACAGGCCAGGTTCGGTGGCCGGCAGTGGCGCCTGCTTGGCGGCGCTGTCGTGGGGCTGATGCTGGCTGACGATGGCATCAATCACACCCTCGCGAACGCCTGCCAGCAGCGCCTGGCGATCACTCTCGGAGCGCAGCGGCGGGCGTACGTGAAAACGGCTATCAAAGCCCGCCAGTGCATCTTCGG
Organism: Marinobacter sp. GH_1; assembly: GCF_048595985.1. Taxonomy (NCBI): domain Bacteria; kingdom Pseudomonadati; phylum Pseudomonadota; class Gammaproteobacteria; order Pseudomonadales; family Marinobacteraceae; genus Marinobacter; species Marinobacter sp. GH_1. The sequence goes on from NZ_CP184460.1 coordinate 4,121,800, forward strand.
TATACACCAGCTGATGCATGGCGACATCGGCAGTCACCTGGATTCCCCGTTTCCGGGCCTCCGCCAGCATCTCGACGCTGCGGCCACAGGACAACTGGCTCAGGTGCAGTCGTACCCCGGTCTCCTCCGCCAGCAACAGCATTTCCATGACCGCAGCCGTCTCCGCTACTTCCGGGATGCCCAGCAGGCCCAGGCGGGTCGCCACCTGACCATCGTGAGCGTAGCCGTCCGCGGCCAGGGCCTGGTTCTCCGGACTGAACATCACTGTCAGGTCGAATGTCTGGGCATAGGCCATACACCGGCGCAGGATACGGGCATTGCGCACCCCACGGGAACCGTTACCCACTGCCACGCAACCGGCGTTCTTCAGGCCCGCCATATCACTGAGCAAGTCACCTTCCAGGCCACGGGTAATCGCTCCAACGGGCAACACATTCACCACACCACGGGTAGCCGCACCTTCACGAATCAGATGGGTCACGGCGCTGGAATCATTGACCGGAGAGGTTTCCGGGCTGGCGCAAACCGTGGTGAAACCACCGTGGGCGGCTGCCCGGGTTTCCGAGGCAATATTGCCCTTCTGACCATTACCGGGTTCCCGGAGGTTGCAACACAAATCCACAAACCCCGGGGAAATCACACAGCCACTGGCGTCAACACTCCGGGCTACACCGGCCTGCTGCGCCTCAGAACCGACAGCGGCAATCTTTCCGTCGCGAACCAACAGCCCGGGATTGTCGGTCAATTGCCCATGAGCATCGAACAGTGTGCCACCGGTAATCACCAGGCTGGTGCTGTTATCTTGCTGGCTGACACTCATGCCCGATGTCCCTCGCTGTCTGTCTGTTTTTGCTGTCGCTCTGCCATTTGCCCACCCATCGCCATGGACATGACCGCCATCCGGATGGCAATACCATTGGTTACCTGGTTCAAGATCACCGATTGAGGACCATCCGCCACCGCCGATTCAATCTCGACACCCCGGTTGATCGGGCCCGGGTGCATCACAATGCAGTCCGGCCTGGCCAGCGCCAGCTTCTCCTGATTCAAGCCATACAGGCGGTAGAATTCCCGCTCGCTGGGCAGCAGTGCCCCTTCCATACGCTCCTTTTGCAGCCTCAGCATGATCACCACGTCCAAGTCTTTCATGCCGCGGGCCATGTCATATTCCACGGTGCAGCCAAGATCTTCCACATCCCTGGGCAACAGGGTACCGGGGGCAATCACCCGCACCTCTTCTGCGCCCAGTTCGTTCAGGGCCCGGATCTGGGAACGGGCAACCCGGGAGTGTAATACGTCGCCGACAATGGCCACTTTCAGGCCTTCAAAACGCCCCTTGTGCTGGCGAATGGTGAGCATGTCGAGCATCGCCTGGGTGGGGTGGGCATGCCTGCCATCGCCCGCATTGATGATGGCCACGCCCGGGGTCACGCTTTCGGCGATAAAGTGCGGCGCCCCGCTCTGGGAATGCCGCACCACGAACATGTCGCTGGCCATGGCCTCCAGGTTAAGCAGGGTGTCTGACAGGGATTCCCCTTTGGAGGTGGCCGACGTGTTGATGTCCAGGTTCAGCACATCGGCAGACAGCCGCTTGGCGGCCAGCTCAAAGGTACTGCGGGTACGGGTACTGGATTCGAAGAACAGGTTAACGACGGTGCGGCCCCGCAACAGCGGCACCTTCTTGATGCTGCGCTCACCCACTTCGATAAAGGAATCGGCGGTATCCAGAATGTCGGTCAGCAGCTCCCGGCCCAGGCCGTCCAAAGTGAGAAAATGCCGCAACTGACCATCCCGGGTCAGCTGCAAGTGGTTCGGGGAGGGATCGTTTGCGGTCATGGCTCGCCTGTCGTCAATTGGGGGTGTTACTGCCCGGAGTCCTGAAGTTCGATGCGCAACGGCTCGGGGCCGCGCAACTTGACGCGCTGATGCGCTTCCAGCGCCAGGGAGTGGCCGACCACATCGGGCTGAATCGGCAGCTCCCGGGCACCCAGATCAATCAAGGTGGCCAGTATGATACTGGCAGGACGACCGTAATCGAAGATCTCATTCATCGCGGCTCGAATGGTTCGCCCACTCATGATCACATCATCAATCAGGATGATGTCACGGCCTTCGGTGTCAAAAGGCAGGCTGGAGGGCTTCACTTTCGGGTTCAGGCCAATGCGACTGAAGTCGTCCCGATAGAAGGAGATATCCAGTTCACCAAACGGCTGTTCTATACCCAGGCGCTTGCCAATGACATCGGCCAGCCAGACGCCACCGGTGCGAATGCCAATCAACACAGGGTTGTCGATACCACGTTGCTCAAGAATCCGGCGTAACCCGGTTTCCAGTTCATCCAGCAACTGGTTGATATCCATCAATGCGGTCATCAGAGCCTCATCAGTCAGATCAGCCGGCCTGTTCCCGGCACCAGGTTTCCAATATCAGTACTGCGGCACGGTCATCCACCCCATGGCGACCAAAATCACGGCTGCCACCGGCAGCCATCACATCGCCCTTGGCTTCAAAGCTGGTCAGTCGCTCATCCACCATCTCTACCGGCACATGAAAACGACCGTGCAGGCGCTTGCCAAATTTGCGGGCCCGGGCACACATGTCGTTCTCGGTATCATCCATATTCAGCGGTAACCCGACCAGTACGACATCCGGCTGCCATTCCGCCAGAAGTTTCTCGACCTGCTGCCAGTCCGGGATACCGTCCCTCGCCGGGATCATGGCCAGGGGCTGGCCGGTGCCGAGCAGTTCCTGACCGGAAGCGACACCGATGCGACGGGTTCCGAAATCAAAGGCCAGCAGCCGACGGTTACCTTGTTCAGGCATGGCCCACCGAATCACTGAGCTGGTTCAGATCGACACCAATCAACCTGAGTACCGCTTCATAACGCTGGCTGACCGGTGTCCGGAACAGGATATCGGTGCTCGCCGGGCAGGTCAGCCAGGCGTTGCTGCCGAGTTCTTCTTCCAACTGCCCTTCACCCCAGCCTGAGTAACCCAGAGCCACCAGAAACTCATCCGGTCCCTCATCGCGACCAATACTTTCCAGAATATCCCGGGAGGTGGTGAGCAGAACGTCATCGGTCACCAGTGCCGTACTTTGCCATTGCTGGCCAGGCGAGTGGAGCACAAAACCCCGTTCCGGCTGCACCGGGCCACCGGTGAAAACCGGCAGGTCCAACTCACCGCCATGCATGTCCAGCTGCTCGAGGATTTCTCCCAGGTGGATATCCAGAGGCTGATTGATCATCAGCCCAAGGGCCCCTTCTTCGGAATGCTCACAGAGGTAAATAACACCGCCATGGAAACGGGGGTCGGCGAGCCACGGTGACGCCACCAGAAAGTGATGCCTGAGATTACCGTCGGTTTGCTTGGACGCTGTCATCCGGATGTAAGCCCCCGCTGCTGGAACGACCAGGTACGTATGATCTCCAGTTCGTCCACTTCCTGCTGCATCTCTTCCGGGAAGGGTGCAAAGGGCGCGGCCATGCGCACAATGCGAATGGCGGCATCATCAAGTACCGTGCTGCCGGACGACTGGAGTATCGCCACTTCCTTGATTGTGCCATCTTTGCGCAGAGAAACCAGCATACGCAGATTTCCGTAGATTCCGGCCTGCCTCGCTTCAGTCGGATAATTGATGTTGCCCACCCGGGTAACCTTGTTTACCCAGTTCTGAACGTACCAGGCATTGCTTGACCTGAGGGTGGAGGCCGCCGTCACCCGCATGACCCTTGGCTTGCGAGCATAGGCTTGCTGCTGGGCATCAAACCGGGCTTCCAGGCTGGCAATTTCCAGGCTCCGCTCCATCAGGCTTTTGCGCTCACTGCGTGGCAACGGTTCCGGCTCAGGCTCTGACCGGTCTTCGGGCTGCTCTACCTGCCGGCTCGCCGTCGTTTCGGTCTGGACCACCGCACGCTCTTCCCGGGGTTGCGGTTGTGTGGTGGTCTGGGGCTCAGGCTGCACCTGGGCCATTTCGGGCTGGCTGATTTCGGCTGGTTCCGGCGTGGTCATCTCCATGGCCTCTTCTTCCGTGCCACTGCCCCGCTGGCTGGTCTGGGCCAGAAAATCCGCCTCATCCGGAGCCTGCTCATCATCAAACTGCGAGAGCGTAATCTCCATGGTCTGGGCAGACGAACGGGGAGACTCCGGAGCAAAGGTAATGCCCAGAACCACAATGGCATGCACCGCCAGCGCCATGAACAGCGTGAAGGACAACCGGTCGAAATCGCTTACCTGAACTGCCATTACCTTTCCTGATAGTTTATCTGCACGTGCCTGGAGGAAGCCTGACTCAGCTCCGGCCCAGGCGCCGATCAATGGCATCCATCAGCATGCCGGCAATGTCGATGCCAAAGGCCGCATCCAGCTCGCGGATACAGGTTGGGCTGGTGACATTGATTTCGGTGAGGTAATCGCCAATCACATCCAGCCCGACAAACATCAGCCCTTTTTCCTTGATCACCGGCGCTACGCGGGCACAGATTTCACGATCCCGCGCGGTCAGTTCGCGCCCCTCTCCACGCCCCCCGGCCGCCAGGTTGCCGCGATTTTCACCCTGGGATGGAATTCGCGCAAGGGCGTAAGGCACCGGCTCGCCCTCGATCAGCAGAATCCGCTTGTCGCCGTCGGTGATTTCCGGAATGAATTTCTGCGCCATCGCCTGGTGGGCGCCATGGTTGGTCAGGGTTTCAATGATCACCCCAAGGTTCGCATCGTTTTCCCTGACCCGGAAAATCGACCGGCCGCCCATGCCATCCACGGGTTTCATGATGATGTCGCCATGCTCGGCATAGAACTCCCGGAAACGCTGGGAGGAACGGGTGACGATCAACGGTGGCGTGAGGTCCTCGAACTGGGTGGCAAACAGCTTCTCGTTGCAATCCCGCAGCGTGGCCGCCGGATTGACCACCAGCGCACCCTGTTGCTCAGCAGCCCCTAATATATAAGTGGCCATCAGGAACTCGCGATCCACCGGAGGATCCTTGCGCATCAGAATCACATCCAGATCACCCAGGGCCCGATCCTGGCTGGCGCCATAGCTGAACCAGTTTTCCGGGTCCATATGCACGGTGAGATCGCGGGTGTGGGCACGGGCCTGGCCACCCGCCAGATACAGATCGTGCTGTTCCATATACTCGATCTGCCAACCGCGTTTCTGCGCCGCCAGTAACATGGCCAGCGAACTGTCTTTCTTGAAGCTGATGTCTTCGATAGGATCCATCACGATCCCGAGCCGGACTGTCATCAGAGTCTCCTGGAATTTCGATGTGAAAACACGAACCGGTCAGCAGAGCGAACCAGCGATAAAGTGCTATGCTGGAAATGGTATTGTACCCGAGCCTTGATTGCACCCGGTGAAATCCACAGTTAAATCCGTGACGGCACAGGCAGAAGTACATTTGGTCACAAACTAATACTTTTTATCCGGCCATCGATACTCTATAAATGAGCGGGGTTTATAGAACAACCTTAAGGTTTGTGTTAAAACCCCCGTTTGAAAATAACGACAGTCGCTAGAGCGCAAGGCAGTTGGACAATGGATGACAACTTCGAGAATCTGAAGATTATGGTGATTGACGACAGCAAAACCATTCGTCGCACCGCAGAAACCCTTCTCAAAAAGGTCGGTTGTGAGGTCATCACCGCCACTGACGGCTTTGACGCTCTGGCCAAGATTGCCGATTCCCAGCCGGACATCATTTTTGTTGATATCATGATGCCCCGACTGGATGGCTACCAGACCTGCGCACTTATCAAGAACAATTCCTCTTTCAAAAAGACGCCGGTTATCATGCTCTCGAGCAAGGACGGCCTTTTCGACAAGGCAAAAGGTCGCATCGTTGGCTCGGACCAGTATCTGACCAAACCGTTCAGCAAGGATGAGCTGCTCAATACTATTCGTCAGTACATTCCACAGGCGCAACAGTAAACCTGCTGACACCAGTAATTATCGAGGAAAACATGGCCCGCATTCTGATTGTTGACGACTCGCCAACAGAAGTTAAAAAGATTTCCACTATCCTGGAAAAACACAAGCACGAAGTGCTGACCGCCGACAACGGTGCAGACGGCGTGGCCAAAGCCCGCGCAGAAACCCCGGACCTGGTTCTGATGGACGTGGTCATGCCTGGCCTCAATGGCTTTCAGGCCACCCGCCAGCTGACCCGCGCGCCAGAAACTGCGTCCATTCCGGTTGTGATTGTCACCACCAAGGATCAGGAAACCGACCGCGTGTGGGGAACCCGCCAGGGCGCCAAGGGTTACCTGGTCAAGCCGGTTAACGAAGATGACCTGATCAAAACAATCAACAGCCTGATTGCCTGATCCCTAACCGTGGAGTAAGCATGTCCGCCCAGGCCGCCCCTTTCGCCGTTCTGACGGATATCGCCCAGCGCAGCCGGTCATTAGCCGCCGGCCTTCCGGAACAACAGGAAGCCGTTGAACTCTGGAACGGCATCGGTTTTGTTCTGGCGGGTGAGCGCTATGTCGCACCCATGGGTGAAGTCACCGAAATCCTGCACGTCCCCCGGTTTACTCATATCCCGGGGGTTCGCTCGTTTTTGATGGGTGCTGCCAATGTTCGCGGCCGCCTTCTGCCCCTGGTTGATCTCGCTGGCTTCTTCGATGTTCCCCGATCCTCCCGCAGTATGCGCGAGCGTCGGGTTCTGGTCATTGAGGAAGGCGACGTATTCAGCGGCCTGGTGGTCGATTCCGTGCTGGGCATGCAGTACTTTGCAAAAGACAGTTTCAGGGCGACTCCCGAGGGAGTACCCGACAGCATTCGTCCGTTCGTAACCGGTGGTTATGAGCGCAACGAGGAGGTCTGGAAAGTGTTCTCTGCCGCCGATCTGGTGGAAGATGAGCGTTTTCTCGATGTCGCACAGTGGTAAGGGTGTGAGCACTGGCAGGAACATCACCCTGACCGTCTGAAACCCGTTACAAAAACTTGCCATTTCCAGAAAGAAAGAGGCCGGGAGCCAGAAAATGAAAAACAGAGCCGGAAGACTCAGCATGGGACAGGGGGGCAACAGACTGGTTGCCGGCCTGATCGCTGCGCTGATTGCACTCACCGTCCTGCTCGTTGTGGTCCTGTTCATTATTAACAGGGATAGCCAGAACGACCAGGAATACATCGCCAACACCGCCGAAATGCGGGTGCTCTCCCAGGAGATCGCGAAGAACGCCACCGAGGCCGCCGGCGGTACCGCCGAAGCCTTTGACCAGCTTCGTCGCTCCCGGGATGACTTCCAGCAGCTCTGGTCATTCGTCTCAGAAGGTAATCCGGCCACCGGCCTGCCTGCCAGTGAAATGGCCCAGCAGAGTGGCGTTCAGCAGAACTGGAACACGGTTCGGGACAACGCCGACAGCATCCTGTCTACCCGGGATGCGGTACTTGGCCTGCACGAAGTAGCCCGGACCCTGAACGAAACCATTCCCCAGTTGCAGGTGGAGTACGATGACATCGTACAGATCCTGCTGGACAACAACGCTCCGGCGGAGCAGATTGCCCTGGCCCAGCGCCAGTCGCTGCTGGCAGAGCGTATCGTGCGTTCTGTCAACAACGTACTGTCCGGTGACGAAGACGCGGTTATCGCCGCTGACCGTTTCGGCCGTGACGCCAGCCTGTTTGGCCGGGTACTGGACGGTCAGCTTAACGGCAACCCCGCCATGGGCATCTCCAGGGTAGCCGATGAAGACGCTATCTACGGCCTGGAGGCGGTAGACGAGCTGTTCGAATTCGTTTCCCAGAACGTTGATGCGATCCTTGAAGCCTCTCCCGACCTCTTCAAGGTTCGTACCGCTGCCAGTGACATCTTCCAGAACTCCGAGATCCTGCTGTCTGAGCTCTCCGTTCTGGCCGACGGTTTTGCCCGTCAGTCCAGCTCCCGCTTCATCAGCCCGACCCTGGCCTTCTTCCTGCTGGCAGCCATGGTGGCGATCGTGGTCATCATCGGTGTGGCTCTGTATCGCGATGCCCAGGCTCGACTGTCTGCGACTCAGGAGCAGAATGAACAGAACCAGAACGCGATCCTGCGACTGCTGGACGAACTCGCCGACCTGGCGGATGGTGACCTGACCACCGAGGCCACGGTAACCGAGGACTTCACCGGCGCCATCGCCGACTCCATCAACTACGCGATCGACCAGATGCGCGGGCTGGTACAGGCGATTCGGGGTACCGCTGTACGGGTTGCGTCAGCGGCCCAGGAAACCCAGGCCACGGCCATGCACCTTGCCGATGCTTCCGAGCACCAGGCCCAGGAAATTGCCGGCGCCTCTGCTGCGGTTAACGAGATGGCGGTGTCCATCGACCAGGTATCTTCCAACGCCGCCGAATCCTCAGCGGTTGCGGAGCGGTCGGTTGCGATCGCCAAGAAAGGCGCGGAAGTGGTACAGAACACCATCCGCGGCATGGACAACATCCGTGAGCAGATCCAGGAAACCTCCAAGCGGATCAAGCGACTGGGTGAATCTTCCCAGGAAATCGGCGACATCGTATCGCTGATCAACGACATCGCCGACCAGACCAACATCCTGTCTCTGAACGCCGCAATCCAGGCCTCCATGGCCGGTGACGCCGGCCGGGGCTTCGCGGTGGTTGCGGACGAAGTTCAGCGACTGGCGGAGCGTTCTTCTGCAGCAACCAAGCAGATCGAAGCGCTGGTTAAGACGATCCAGTCTGACACCAACGAAGCCGTTATCTCCATGGAACACACCACCGCCGAGGTGGTCCGTGGTGCCCGTCTGGCCCAGGACGCGGGTATCGCCCTCGAGGAAATCGAGAACGTATCCATGTCTCTGGCGGAACTGATCCAGAACATCTCCAACGCGGCCCGCCAGCAGTCGTCCTCTGCGGCGCACATTTCCAACACGATGAACGTCATCCAGGAAATCACCTCGCAGACTTCGTCCGGTACCAACGCAACCGCGAAGTCTATCGGTAACCTGGCCGAGATGGCGTCTGAACTGCGGTCCTCCGTTGCCGGCTTCACCCTGCCAGACGAAGAGCTTGCAGATCAGGAGCAAGAGGAAGACAACGACGTTCCGGTGGTCAGCTGATCACCGGCCCGGGGCGAATGACGGTTTATGGCTCAGATGCATAACCAACTGTCACCCGCCGAAGGCATTTGGGCACTGCGCCGACTCCCGGATATGGATGAGGCGCAGTTCAGCCAGTGGCAGACCCTGCTGGAGCATCGCACCGGCATCACCCTGACGGCCGAACGCCGTTCGTTCCTGGAAACCAATCTGGGTATACGAATGCGGGAAATCGGCTGCAGCAGCTATCAGGCCTATTACGAGAAAATCGTTAACGGCCCGGATGCCGTCAGGGAATGGGCAACACTGGTTGATCGTCTGACGGTTCAGGAAACCCGGTTTTTCCGGGACCCTGACGCCTTCCGGCTGGTTGCAGACTATGTTCTGACCCGCCCCCGGGAACAGTTCAGAAAACGTGCCCTGGAAGCCTGGAGTGTTGGCTGTTCAACCGGCGAAGAGCCCTACACCCTGGCGATGATCCTCAATGAATGCATGGGGCAGTTGGCACTGCAGCCCCTGTTTGGCGTCACTGGCTCTGACATCAGCCTGCCCGCCATCGAAAAGGCACGCCAGGGCCAGTTCAATGCCCGCAAATTGCTGGGCATGGACGAAGACATGAAAGCCCGGTATTTCCGTCCATCAGAACGGAATACCGTTGAGATTGTGAACAGCATCCGTGACCGAGTCTGTTTTACCAGGCTCAATGTCCTGGACCTGGACAAGGCACCGATGCACGGCATGAACATTATCTTCTGCCAGAACCTGCTGATTTACTTCCGCCGCTGGCGCCGGCGGGAAATTGTCAAACGGCTAGCAGAGCGTCTGGCACCGGGGGGGTTACTGGTGCTTGGCCAGGGTGAACTGACCGACTGGCAGCCACCGGGCCTGCAGAGGCTTCCCTCGGAACATGTGCTGGCGTGGATCAAACGTCAGTCCGACGAAGAATAACCGGAGTGGTTATGGGCAATCACCATGACAGTATCGCCCTCGACTGGGTTCGGGGCGAAATACAGGACACGCTGACCCAGGGCCAGCATGCACTTGAAGCGTACGTCGATAATCGTGACGATACCGCGCGCCTGCGCTTCTGCCTGAACTACCTCCATCAGGTACACGGTACCCTGCAGATGGTGGAACTCTACGGTGCAGCCTTGCTGACCGAAGAGATGGAAAAGCTGACCCAGGCCATCCTGAACGAAACCGTCACCAATGTTGACGAAGCCGTTGATGTCCTCATGCAGGCCATCCTGCAGCTGCCCCAGTACCTCGAACACCTCGGCAGCAGTCGTGACGATTTTCCGATGGTGTTGCTGCCGCTGCTGAACGATCTCCGGGCCGCCCGGGGCGAAGCCCTTCTGTCGGACACCTCACTGTTCAAACCGGATCTCAGCCCATCCCGGATCCGGGTAAGCAGCAAAGTCTCCGAACGACTGCATGACCCCAAGGTTCTCGGCCACCTGCGCAAGCTGCGGCAGATGTACCAGTTTGCCCTTGCCGGCGTGGTCCGGGAGGCCGACCTGGCCGCCCATTTCGATTACATGCAAAAGGTCATCCAGCGCCTGATCCGCCTGTGCCAGAAAACACCCCGCGGTGAACTCTGGAAAGCCGCCAGCGCCTTTGTCGAGACCCTTCGGGCCAACGTGAACCCGGTCAATACCGCAGTTAAATCCCTGTTACGTGAACTGGACGCCGAGATTCGACGGCTGACCGACGAGCACGCCGATATTCTGCAGCAACCAGTACCGGAAGCCCTGTTCAAGCACCTGCTGTATTACGTGGCACGTGCCCGTGACCTGGACAGCCCGCAGGTCAATGCACTCCGGGACGCCTATCAGCTAACCAGCGCGCTACCGTCCGAAGACGACGTTGACGCGGCCCGTACCCGCGTGTCCGGCCCGGGCCGTGATGCCATCCATTCTGTTGTCAGCGCCCTGAACGAGGAGCTGGCCCGCCTGAAAGATCAGCTCGATCTGTTCGTGCGCGCCGAACTGCGTCAGAACACCGAGCTTGACGAGCTGCTGCCGGGCCTTCGCCAGGTTGCCAATACCCTGGCCGTTCTGGGCCTCGGCATCCCCCGCAAGGTGGTAACCGAGCAGGTTGAACTGGTCGAAAAACTGTGTGGCCAGGCCGAGCCCGCCGACGATGGCACCCTGATGGACATCGCCGGGGCACTGCTCTATGTCGAAGCCAGCCTAGCCGGCCTGGACAGTGACCGGCGGACTGACGTTGAGTCGGGCAGCCAGGATGGCGAACGCCCCAATATGGGCAGTCTCGAGCTGGGTGACGCCAGTGAAGCCCTGCTCCGGGAGTCGCGCAACACCCTCGAGCAGGTCAAGTCGGCCATCGTCAACTTCATTGCCTCGCAATGGGATACCCGGGAAATCGACCATGTTCCCGGCCTGTTGCACAGCATTCGCGGCGGGCTGAGCCTGGTACCGCTGGATCGCGTGGCAGACATGCTGGCCTCGGCTGAGCGTTACGTTTCCGATGTCTTGCTGAGTAACAAGCAGGTACCTGACTGGAAACAGCTGGACACCCTGGCCGATGCCGTCACCAGTATCGAATACTATCTGGAGCGCCTGGCGGAAGGCATCAGCGACAACGATTCCATTCTGAGAGTGGCTGAAGACAGTCTGGCCGGGCTTGGCTTCCCGGTAGGCCAGGAGCCAACCTGGAACCTCGACCAGCAGGCGTCCGAATCCACCTCCGTGCCGACTGTGGACGTTCAGGAGCCGGGCGACACCCCGGATGCGGCCAAGGCATCGGATGACGAGCTGGTCGATGACGAAATTCTGGGCATTTTCGTGGAGGAGGCCGAAGAGGTTCTCCAGACCATCCATGAATTCTACCCCCGCCTGCGCCAGAGCCACGACGATCGCGAGGCACTGACCGAAGTGCGCCGCGCCTTCCATACGCTTAAAGGCAGTGGCCGTCTGGTAGGTGCCTCCAGTATCGGCGAACTGGCCTGGTCGGTTGAGAACCTGCTGAACCGGGTGATCGATCAGACCATCAAGCCCAGTGACGACCTGTTTGCACTGGTCGATGAAGTGAACAGCCGCATTCCATCACTGATTAACGAATTCAGGGATGGCCACAGCAGCGGTGACGTTGCCGAACTGATCGAACGGGCCGAAGCCCTGGCCACCACTCGCCGGGCCGATGCCGAGGACGCCCCTGCACCAGCAGAGCAGCCCGAGACCAGCTCTGTTCCCGAATCTGCGCAACCGGATGAGTCTCTGTCGGAAGAGATTGCACAGCCGGCCGCCACCGACGCCAGTGACAGTGATGACCTGATCGACGATGAGATTCTGGAAATCTTCATCGAAGAAGCCGGGGAAGTGCTCGACACCATCCGCGAATACCTGCCGATGCTGTTGCGCCAGCACGACGACCGCACCGCCCTGGCGGAAGTGCGCCGCGCCTACCACACCCTGAAGGGCAGTGGCCGGATGGTGGGTGCCGAGGTAATCGGCGAACTGGCCTGGTCTGTGGAAAACATGCTCAACCGGGTCATCGACGGCAGCATTTTCATGAACGACGACGTGGCACAACTGGTTCAGGACGTGACCGACGCCGTCCCTGCCCTGGTGTCTGATTTCGAGCAACGTCGCCCCGCCAGCGTCGATACCTCGGTCATGCAGGCCCGGGCAACCGCCCTGGCCAACGGCGAGATTCCGGACGCCACCTCCATGCCCCCGGCGGAAGCCGAGATAGGTGATGAAGGCCAGACAGCCCAGGATACCGGTCTGGAACACGCCGAACCGGAATTCGATGCGGGCGCCGGTGAGCCAGATCAGGACGTCGATCCCGTTCTTCTCGAGATTTTCGAGAACGAAACCGAAACCCACCTGCAAACCCTCAAGGATTATCTGGCCGCAGCCGGTGACAAGACCTCGGCCGCCTACACCGATGACCTTTCCCGGGCCCTCCACACCCTCAAGGGCAGCGCCCATACTGCCGGTATCGGCCCGATTGCCGAGGTTATTACGCCGCTTGAACGCTTTGTTAAAGAGTCCAGGGCCCAGAACAAGCGTGCGGACCGGGACGTTCTGGAACTGATCGAACAGGCCAGCCGCTACCTGACCGAAGGCCTGGCCCAACTCAGAAGCAACCCGCAAGGGTCGCTCGAGGGCACCGATGAATACCTGGCAAGACTGCAACAGATCAGCCAGCAAACCCTGCTTTCACATGCCATGTCTGACGACGAGCAGCAGTCTGAGCAGGCGCCGACGCAACTGGTTCAGCTGTTCCTCGGTGAAGGTCTGGACATTGTTCTGGACGCAGAATCGATCCTCGACGACTGGGCACAGCACCCGGAGCGCACCGACTCACTGGCCACCTTGCGTGAGGAACTGGAACAACTGACCCGGGGAGCCTCGGATGCCGGTCTGACAGATGTAGCCAACCTGGCCGCTGCCCTGACTCGCACCTACACCGCGGTCGCAGAAAATCAGCTGACACCGGGCGACGACTTCTTCGCCACCGTTCGCCCAGCCCAGGAACAACTGATCAACCTGATGGATCAAGTGGCTGCCGGTCTCGCCACCGAACCCAGCGACGGTTTGATCGAAGAGCTCGACGAACTGGCCAGCGCATCATCGCAAGCCAGTGAGGAACCGAGCGAGTTCGACCAGCAGTTCACCGAGGATCTGGAAGAAATCGACCTCAGCCTCGAACTGGAAGAACTGGACCAGGGTGCGCCCGAACCCGCCGAGAGCGAGCAGCCACCGCTGCCGGAACTGTCCTCGGATGACAGCGATATTGACGAGGAACTGGCGGAAATCTTCCTCGAGGAAGCCCGCGACCTGATCAACAGCACCGCCGATGCCCTGCAGAGCTGGAGCGAAGATACCGGCAACCTGGACATCCTGCGCCTGCTGCAGCGTGACCTGCATACCCTTAAGGGCGGTGCACGGCTTGCCGACATCCCCTCGGTGGGCGACCTGTCCCATGAACTTGAAAACCTGTTCGAGGGACTGACCGAGCAGAAGTTTGCCGTCACCGACACCCTGTCTGATCTGCTGTTCCGCTGCCATGACCGTCTGGCAGGCATGGTAGAGGCCCTGGAAACCCAGGAGCCACCAAGGCCGGCACCGGATCTGATTGCCGAGATCCACGCCTACATCGATACCGCACGGGGCTCACGGCCGGTCACCGACGTCAGCCTCTCTGACACCGTAGACGTGTCCGAAGACCAGGAGCTGCCGCTGCCCGAGGCTGACGAGGCACCAGAAGAGACCACTGCGGAAGACGAATTACAGGCCACAGACCTTTCACACCTTGATCCTGAATTGGTAGGCATTTTCCTCGAGGAAGCCTATGACCTGATCAACTCCACCGGCAGCTCGTTACATGCCTGGAGCGAAGATCCATCGGATCGCGAGGTCGCAGCTGTCCTGCAGCGGGAAGTACACACCCTCAAGGGTGGCGCCCGCATGGCCGGTGTCGACGCCATCGGCGACCTGACTCACGTGCTGGAAGATCTTTTCGAGAAAGTGGCGGAAGGCCAGCTCGACGCCAGCGGCGAAATGACTGACCTGCTGTTTGCCTGCCACGACCGTCTGGCTCAGATGGTTGAACAGGTCGCCACCCAGAAGCCCTGCCCGCCGGCCGATGAATTGGTTCAGCAGGTGGAAGCGATTCTGCGGGGCGAGACCCCGGCGCCAGTGCAAACCTTGCCTGCCGCAGAGGTGGAGGAGGCGGAAGAGCCAGGCGCCGAGGATCAGAGCCCGGAGACCATCGCCGAGCCCGGCACTGATGTCCATGAAGAACCTACCGGGACTCTGGCAGCCGCCTCCGATGACGACCTGATTGGCATCTTCCTGGACGAAGGCCTGGAGATTCATGAAGCCATCACCGAATGCCTCGACCAGTGGCGTGAAGAACCGGACGAACTGGCCGGCATCACCCGATTGCAGCAGGAACTGCATACCCTTAAGGGTGGCGCCCGCCTGTCCGATGTCGACCCGATTGCCGACCTTGCCGAGGCCTGGTCGGACGCGCTGGATACTCTGGTCTCCGGCGGTAACGATCAGCAAGGTCTGCTGACGCTCAGCGACCGGGCCCTGGCTAGCCTCAAGTCCATGCTGGATACCATTGAAGCAGGCCAGAAACCTAAGTCTGACAGCGACCTGATTGCCGACTTCCAGGCCACCGGCCAGGTGTCCGACGACCTGGCGGAGACCCCGGAGGCATCCGCCGAGGCCGACTCGGATGTGGTCGATCCAGAAGTGCTGGAGATCTTCCTGGAGGAAGCCGGCGAGATCATGGACCAGCTCGAGCAGCTGCTGGATGACTGGCGCAAAGAGCCAGCCAACCATCATTTCAACCAGGAGGCCCAACGCGCCCTGCACACCCTCAAGGGTGGCGCACGGTTGTCGCAACTTAGCGAACTGGGTGACAAAGCCCATGCCTTTGAAACCCGCTTGATTGATTTGGGTGGAAACGCTCCGGACGACAGCCAGTGGCAGGCGATTACCGAAGACCACGACGCTATTATTGGTTTGGTGTCGGCTATCCGCACTCGCTTTGAGTCGGGTGCACCGGTTATTGCACCGTCACAGGCGCAGCCTGATTCAACGCAGCCTGAGCCGACATCTGAGCGGCCAGCCGAGGTACCGGCCCCGCAACCACAAACGCCGGCCAAACCGGCCCAGGAGCAGCCCAAGCCAGAAAAAGCACCGGCCAAGATCCGCAACAAGGCGGCTGAAGCCCAGCGAGCGGCCCAGGAAACCATACGGGTTTCTGCGCCATTGCTGGACGAACTGGTTAACCTGGCCGGTGAGACCAGTATTACCCGGGGCCGCCTGGAGCAGCAAACCAGCGATTTCAGCCACACCCTGGACGAAATGGCCGCCACCATCGAACGTTTGCGAGAACAGCTGCGCCGGATGGATATCGAGACAGAGGCCCAGATTCTGTTCCGGGCGGAACAGGAACACGGCCCAGACTACGGCGACGACTTCGATCCGCTCGAAATGGACCGTTACTCATCCATCCAACAGCTGTCCCGGGCACTGTCCGAGTCATCCTCTGACCTTGCCGACCTGAGGGAAACCCTGGCCGACCGGGTACGGGATACCGAAACTCTGCTGGTACAGCAGTCCCGGATCAACACGGAACTCCAGGAGGGTCTGATGAAGACCCGGATGATTCCGTTCGCCTCGATGGTGCCACGCCTGCGCCGTATCGTGCGCCAGATCAGCGGCGAGCTGGGCAAGAAAGTGGACTTTGACGTTCGTAACGCCGAAGGCGAAATGGACCGCAATATTCTGGAGCGCATGATCGCGCCCCTGGAGCATATGCTGCGTAACGCCCTGGACCACGGCATCGAGACCCCGGAAGAGCGCAAGAAAGCCGGCAAGCCTGCCACCGGTGAAGTGACGTTGTCACTGACCCGGGAAGGCGGCGATGTGGTTCTTAGGATGATCGATGACGGCAAGGGCATCCCGGCCGATGTGATTCGCGATAAAGCCGTTCGGCAGGGATTGATGCGGGCAGATGAAGACCTGTCAGAGCGGGAAATCCTGCAGTTTATCCTGCAGCCCGGCTTCTCCACCGCCCAACAAGTTACCCAGATCTCTGGCCGTGGTGTGGGTATGGATGTGGTCGGCAGCGAGATCAAGCAACTGGGCGGCAGCCTGGATATTGACTCGGCCCTGGGCCGCGGCACCACCTTTACCGTGCGCCTGCCGTTTACCGTGTCGGTGAACCGCGCCCTGATGGTGGCTACCGGCGAAGACTTCTATGCCATCCCGCTCAACACCATTGAAGGTATCGTGCGGGTCAGCACCTACGAGCTGGAAGAGTATTACAAGCCGGATGCCCCCATGTACGAATACGCCGGCCAGCAATACCGCCTGCAGTATCTGGGCAGCCTGCTGAACAGTGACCATCATCCGAAACTGCAGGGTCAGGCATTGCCGTTACCGGTAATTCTGGTGCGCGGTGCCGAACAGCCCATGGCCTTGCAGGTGGACCACCTGATGGGCAGCCGGGAAATCGTTGTTAAATCCCTGGGGCCGCAGTTCAGTACCGTGCGCGGTGTGTCCGGCGCCACCATTCTGGGTGATGGTAACGTGGTGGTGATTCTTGACCTGCCAGCGATGATTCGTTCCGACATTCTGTCCGAACGGCAACGCCTGGCGAACCTCGAAAAAGCCCGGGAAACCAGCCGCTACGAAGAGAAAATCACCACCGTTATGGTGGTGGACGACTCGGTAACCGTGCGCAAGGTTACCTCTCGATTGCTGGAACGAAACGGCATGGAAGTCATCACCGCGAAGGACGGCCTGGATGCGGTGGCCCAGCTTCAGGATCATCGCCCGGACATCATTCTGCTGGACATCGAAATGCCCCGGATGGACGGTTTCGAGGTGGCCAGTTTCGTGCGCCACGACGACAACCTGAAGGAAACACCGATCTGCATGATCACCTCCCGAACCGGAGAGAAACACCGCGAACGGGCACTGTCGATCGGGGTCAACGAGTATCTGGGCAAACCGTTCCAGGAAGCCGAGCTGCTTGACACCATCAAGCGGTTGACCGGGAATCAGTGATGGCCGGCCAATCTGGCCGGCCCGGGGTCGGGATTGTTTCCGATGTGGTCCTGCAACGCCACCGGTTGCAGGCCGCCACCGGTAAATTCGGCCTGGAAGTGTCGTTTTCAGGCGATCCGTCCCGACTGATGGACTATCCGGAATTCCCGGATGCATGCCTGTGGCTGGTCACCCTGGAAGACGAGGCTGACCATCCAGCGCTGTTTGATCATTTGCTGGAAAATACCGACGCCCCGGTACTTTTCGGGGTTGATCAGGCGCCCAAACCCGGCAGTACAGACTATTTCCGTTGGGAACGACGGCTTGTGGACAAGCTGGAGCAGCAACTTGGCCACCTGGAGGCCCTGGACACCGCCAGCGATCTGGAAGAATTGGTGGAGACCACACCGGCGCTTCATTCGGCACCGGAACTGCCTCGTTGGATTGCCCCGGCAGCGCCAGGCTCATTGGCAGAGGACGTCTGGGTGCTGGGCGCTTCCCTGGGCGGACCCGCTGCCGTCAAAACGTTTCTGGACAATCTGCCACCGGGATTGCCGGTGGGCTTTGTGTACGCGCAGCATATTGATGGCAACTTCACCGAGGTACTGACCCGGGTTCTTGGCCGACATGCCCACTACCAGCTCAAACGAGCGGAAGAAGGCTACCGGGTACGAAACGGTGATGTGGTGCTGATGCCGGTTGAGCGGGAATGGACGTTCGACACCCAGGGCCAACTGACAGAACGCAACACTCCCTGGCCTGGTCCCTATGGCCCGTCCATTGACCAGGTCTTGCTTAACGTCGCCGATTACTACGGCAAGCGTTGCCACGCCATCCTGTTTTCCGGCATGGGCAACGATGGCGCCATTGCAGCGCCCATGCTTAAAGCCTACGGCAGTCGCATCTGGGTGCAGGAAAGCAAGAGTTGCGGCAACAGTTCGATGCCGGATTCGGTCGCCGCTACCGGCTGCAGCAGCTTCTGCGGCACACCGGAGCAACTGGCGAAGGAACTGGTGAAAACCATTGAGAACAACTGTCTGCTCAAAAGCCGGCAGAAACGGGATTCCGCCTGAGGTAACACGCCATGAAAGAGAACAGCCAATCCCTCTCCTGTGTCATGATTCCGGTCAGTGACCGGCAACTATTGCTACCCAACGTGTCGATCGCGGAAGTGGTGGATTTTAACAGCACCGACGCCGGCGCCAGTACCCCGGAATGGCTGGTAGGCTTTCTGGACTGGCGTGGCCTTACCCTGCCGGTCATATCCTATGACGCGGCCAACGGCGGGATCCTGACCGTACCCGGAGACAACCGGGGCAGAATCATTGTGCTCAACACCATCGGTGATGGCCATCAGCAGGCCCCGTTCATGGCGTTGGTCACCCAGGGCATTCCCAGCCAGGCCCGACTGGTGGAAGAGCAGATCCGGAAACTGGACGGCGAAGCCGGACCGGCCGACCTCATGCAGGTGGAAGTCGACGGCGAAGCCGCCTGGATTCCCAACCTCGAGTACCTGGAGTCACTGGCGCTAACCGCCAGACACTGATGACCACCTGGTCACAGCCGTAGCAGTACAGCCTGCAAATGTTATAATGTTGCAAACTTTGCAGGATCCAGACTATGCCCGAACGCGCGCTTCCTTATCGCCCGCACAACCACGAGGCCTGTGTCAGCCAGGCCCTGGCGGATGCCCGGGCCATTTGCCGACAACAGAATGCCCGCCTCACCCCCATCCGTGAACGGGTTCTGGAATTGATCTGGCAATCTCACAAGCCCCTCGGGGCCTACGACATTCTCGCCATGCTGGGCACCGAGGGCCATAACGCCGCCCCACCCACCGTGTACCGGGCCCTGGATTTCCTGTTGCAATACGGTCTGGTGCACCGGATTGCCTCCCTGAACGCATTTACCGGCTGCACCCATGCCGGTGAACACCACCGGGGCACTTTCCTGATCTGCCGAGAATGCGGAAACGTACTTGAGTTGGACGCACCGGACGTCACTCGCGCGGTAGAAGCCGCGGCGGCTGACGTAGCCTTCCGGCCCGAAGAAATCACCATGGAAGTGGCCGGTCGTTGCCCCCGGTGCCAGGGAGAACCCGGCCATGCCTGATGCCCTGGTGCGCCTGCATCAGCTGACCGTACAGTTCGACGACCGCCCGGTGGTGGACCGTGTTGAGATGGCGGTTCGCAGGGGCGACATCATCACCATTATCGGTCCCAATGGTGCCGGGAAGACCACCCTGATCAAAGCTGTTCTGGGTATCCAGAAGCCCAGCTCTGGCAAGGTCTCGCTGGCCAACAGCCTGGTCATTGGCTATGTGCCCCAGCACCTGTCACTGGAAGCGACCCTGCCCCTGAGCGTACGCCGGTTCATGCTGTTGAGCGGCCGCTCCGGCGCAGAATGCGAAGCCGCGCTGGAGCGCACCGGTGTCCGGCACCTGCTGGATGCCTCGGTGCATCACCTGTCAGGCGGCGAAAAACAGCGTTTGTTGCTGGCTCGGGCACTGGCACGGCGACCGGACCTTCTGGTGCTGGACGAACCCGCCCAGGGTGTGGATATCAACGGCCAGGCGGCCCTGTATGACCTGATCCGCCAACTCCGTGATGAGCTGAATTGCGGTGTGATCATGATTTCCCACGACTTGCACCTGGTCATGGCCGCCACCGACAAGGTCATATGCCTGAACCAGCACGTGTGTTGCAGCGGTTACCCGGCCGACATTTCTCACGACCCCGCGTTCATCGAGACCTTTGGCCACCAGGTGGCAGAATCTCTCGCAGTCTATCATCACAATCACAACCACCGTCATAACCTGCACGGTGACATTGTGACCAGCACAGACGTTCAGGGAGCCTGTGACCATGAGCATCATTGATTCTGTGCTCGGGGATTTTTTCTGGCGGGCACTGCTGGGTGGACTGGGTGTTGCACTGGTGGCTGGCCCCCTGGGCTGCTTCGTGGTCTGGCGGCGAATGGCGTATTTTGGCGACACCCTTGCCCATTCCGCGTTACTCGGCATCGCCCTGAGTTTCCTGATCAGTGTTCCACTGAACCTGGGCGTGATCATTACCTGCGTCACCATTGCTGTCGCTCTGGTCTTGCTCTCGCGCACCCGGGCCTTGGCCACCGACACCTTGCTGGGCATTCTCGCCCACAGTGCACTGGCCATCGGTCTGGTTACCCTGAGTTTCATGCCGGATGTGCGGGTTGACCTGACTGGCCTTCTGTTCGGTGACCTGCTGGCCATGAGCCGCCAGGACCTGTTGTGGATTTACGGCGGCGCGGCTTTCGTGTTGACCCTGCTGGCAATACTCTGGCGCGGATTGCTGATGAGCACCATTCATGAAGAGTTGGCCCGGGTGGAGGGAATACCCGTGGAGCGTTTGCGGTTGGCGCTGATGCTGATGTTCTCCCTTGTGATTGCCGTGGCGATGAAGATTGTCGGGGTCCTGCTGATTACCGCCCTGTTAATCATTCCTGCGGCCACCGCCAGACGCCTGGCCAGAAATCCGGAACACATGATGGCACTGGCGGTGGTGTTCGGCTTTATCGCCGTGACCGGCGGCCTGACGCTGTCCTGGCACCTGGATTCTCCAGCCGGGCCGTCGGTGGTGGTGACAGCCTTCCTGGCTTTTTTGCTGGTGTACGGTACCGCCCGGAGCGCCAGCCGATAAACGCTTCTGTCTTTCGAAAGCACCGGAGCTGGTCTAGAGTAATCTGGACACACTTTCGGTAACAGCTCCAGAGGCCTTCAGCATGGACAGCGACCTCTCTGACATCCCTGATCCGGGCCCACGCCGGCCAGGCCTCTGGCCCGGGCTCTGGGGCCCGGCCGTCATTCTGGTCTGCGGCGTTCTTCTGAGCCTCCTGACGGCCCGCCTTGCCTCAGACATGGCTCATCAGCTTGCCCACCAGCATTATCAGGCTCTGCACCAATCCCTGGTCAGCCAGGTTGTCATCCATCTTGCCCGGCTATCGCAGGTAGACGAACAGCTTCAAGAGCTCCGGGATACCCTGGCAACCGGACTTCATGACGGCATCAGTCTCAGAATCGATACCCTGGAGCGCCACACCAAGAAACCACTGATACAGCTGGGCAGCGCCCGACATCCGTCGGGTATTGACGCCCTGAGAACCGAATTGCAGACCAACGGCCGGCACTGGATGGTGACCACCTTGCCGGATACCCGGTTGCTGGCGTCGCCGGCCCGGCGTATGGGGTGGCTCGTTGGCGCCAGTGGCGGGATGATTACCGCCGTGGCAACGCTGCTCGTCCTCGCCCTCTGCCGGCAGGCTGCCCGGAAAGACGACAACGGTCATCGGTTGGCCAGGCTGAACAGGATCGCTGACCAACGGATCACCAACTTGCAGGTCGAGAAGAACGTGCTGCGCCAGGCACTGAATGACAGCGAATCCCGCAGTCGGGACCTGGTCGCGCTGTCGGGAGCCATTGTCAGCGAACTGGATGAACAGGGGCAGATAGGATTCGTATCGGCACAGGTAGCGGATGTGCTGGGACTGGCGCCGTCAGACCTTGTCAACCGGCCGTTCAGCGAACTGGTCGCCGAGCCCGACCGTGAACGCTTCGACCAGTGCCTGGCCGCAGCCCGGCAAGAGGCCACCCTGGCCAGGGTAGATGTGAATCTGTTGCACCGCAGCGCCGAGCGGACGGTCCCGGCGGTGGTGCGGGTGATGGTATTGAAGGACCCGATCCACGGAGTGACAGGCTTCAGACTGAGCGCACTCAAGATTGCCAATGGCTACAATGGCTGAACCTGATCCAGCAGGCGCCCGCTCTCCACAAGTTCGAGGAACTCGTCCCCCAGCCGGTCACTCTCGGCAATGGATGCGCGCCAGGATCGTTCACGGCCTGAGTCGTCGCCAAGGTACTTCTCGAAGTCTTTCCGGTCTGGCAGTTTGCGGTCCGGCAGGCTGTCCAGATACGCCCGGGACGGGGAGACCAGCAGCACATCCTGTAATCGGGTGGCATCGCCCCGGCGCCACGGCAAAGTCTTGTCAAACCAACCCGGCACTACCTTATCGGTAAAGTGCGGGTACAGGATGATGCCCGGTTGCTCGTAGGGCAGATCCAGGTGGTAGTCCAGCAGCCCGCCATCCCGGTAGACGCCATCCGGGGCTCCGGGAATATTCCGAACACCGGACATAACCAGCGGAATTGAAGCGGAGGCCAGTAGCGCAGGCAGCAGATTGTCCCCAGACAGCGCCACTTCATGGCTAGGAAAATCCACCAGCTTGGACACCGGCGTCCTGATGCGGGCATCGTGCACGATACCCCGCTCCATGAATCGGCCAAGGTGGCGACGACTGACCATATTGGCGCTGATTGCACTCATCAGGCCCAGACCCAGGCGGCCCCTGGCGTCGTGTTCCAGCAAGCCCAGGCTGCGCACAACCACCACATTCAAACGGTACCAGGGGTGATTGAGGATATACTCCTCCCGCCCACCCAAAAGTTCTTCCAGAAACAGAACACTCTTGCGGGACACCTCGGCGGCACTGACCCCCTTGGCAAAACGCTGGCTGGTATAGAGTTCCGCCAGCCTGGCTAGTTGGCCTTTCGGATCGTTGGATGAGGCAATCGCCGCGAACCGCCAGCTGCCGATGGACGAGCCGATCAGCACCCGCTCTTGCGGTGCCCGGGGCAACCAGTCACCGAAGATGGCCTTGTCCAGACCGCTGATTCCCAGGGCTTTCGGGCCACCGGCGGCGCCGGGTATCACATGGACGTCCGCCGGTGTTAAAGGCTTGTCCCTCAGGCGCTGAAGGGCCCGTCGCCCAGCCCGGATGGTCAGCGCCGGTGTTCGGATCTGGATTGCAGTCATCACGTGTTCCTGCTTACGGTTCTGGTCAAAGTCCCGGGAGTTTATCGAAACCTGCAGTGGCCAGCCAATAACTCCGTGCTAGACTTGAGCCATCAGTGTTTCAGGGAAGTATGCCAGCCATGAGCTGCAGGAGTAGGCTGTGAACCTTTTTGCCTCGCCGGATACCATGGCGACCAATCCAACCCTTGCAGTATTGGGTTTCAAACGTCAGCTGGTGTACCACCTGCATATCTGGGCCTTTATCGCCGTGGCACCTCTGGTGATGGTGCAATGGCAACACGGTAACTTTCTGCTGTCTGCCCTTCTGATTCTGTTCTGTGTCAACGCAGCCCTGGTAATCCTGTTCCTGCGGTTGCGCAGTGTCTATTTCCTGAAAGGGCGCCTGTTTCCGATTCTTGCCGTGGTCTGCGCGGCCTACTCGACATCCATTAACGGTCACGCTGGTCTTTACTGGGCCTATCCAGCGGCTATCGCACTGTTTTTCCTGTTACCGCTGAAAGAAGCCATTGTCTGCAACATCATTTTTGTCAGCGTCATGGCCGTGGTGTCATTCCTTCAGTTTCCCGAAGCCGATTTCTGGCGGATCACCTTCTCCCTGGGGCTGAGTTGCCTGTTTGCCATGATCTTCGCCTGGCTGGTGGGCCGGCTCCAACAGGAGCTGACCCGGCTGGCCACGACTGACCCGCTCACCGGCTGCCTGAACCGGTCTCAGCTGGCCGACATTCTGAACAGCCAGATTCAGCTGCGGGAGCGCTATGAAAGGGTGTCCAGCCTGGTGCTGATTGATCTGGATTATTTCAAGACCATCAATGACCGCTGGGGGCACCTGGCCGGCGACCGGGTGCTTAAGGAAATGACCATCCGGCTGCGCAAGCGACTGCGGGAAAGTGATCAGCTGTTCCGTATTGGCGGCGAAGAGTTCATGGTGGTGTTGCCGGAAACCCGCCAGAAAGATGCCGACACCCTCGCCCATCAGTTACTGACCAGCATCAGTGCCAGGCCGTTCCTGGATGACATAAAGCTGACCGCCAGTGCCAGCGTGGCGGAAGTGTGCCGCGGCGAGACCTGGTCGGTTTGGCTGAACCGTGCAGATCAGGCGCTGTACGACGCCAAGGCAAAGGGCCGCAATCAGGTGGTCAATGCGGCTCGGCCATCCAATGAACCAGCGCACACCGCGGGGCCATCAACTCCGGCCAGTGATACCAGCGCGGCGATTTGAACAAGATCAGGACTCAAGCCCGGCGCGGAAATCCCGGTAAGCACTGAATACATCCCAGGGCGATTCGAAGTGCGGGTAGTGGCCGATGTTCCTCAGGCTGATGACGTCCGGGTTCCGGATCAATTCCCGGTAGCGCCGTGCCGTGGCCGCGCCCGAGACCGGATCCGCAGCGCCGGAGATCAGGCGCATCGGCTGTTGGGCATTCTGCAAAGCCCCCACCCAGCGATTACGATGGCAACGGCGTTCCTCCATAAACTGGATCAGTTCGTGCAGGATCCCACGGCCATTGTTGTAAGTGAGAAGATGCCAGAAGTCCTCCAGATCCTGCTGGGCAGGAGGATTCCGGTCACCAAACAACCGGCGGAAATTCCGTTCGAAACTACCCCGGGTAAGCCCCCGGCTGATCAGTCCACCAAGGGGACTCTTCAGAACTTTCTGGATAAACAGCGGGCTGTGCACCTCGGGAAACAGGCCACCGTTCAGCAAACACACACTGGTGATGTCGAAAGACAAAGACCCTTCCTGGTCCCTGGCCAACAGCTCCTGGGCAACCGAAGAGCCGTAGTCGTGGGCGAACAAGTGCACCGAATCCAACCCCAAACCTTCGATCCAGCCCTGGATCAAATCCGCCTGGTCCTCAATGCTGTAAACATAGTTGCGGGGCTTGTCAGAAAACCCGAAGCCGAGCATATCGACAGCCAGTAGTTGGTGGCCGGACGCCAGCATCGGCCATAACCGGCTCCAGTCCCAGCTGGCGGTCGGAAAACCGTGCAGAAGCACCAGTGGCGAGCCTTTGCCGGCCATGCGACTGAAGATGGCGTGGCCATCGTAGCTGAACCATTTACCGGCCTGCTGCCAGGCCTCGAGGGTATAGGTATCCTGGCGGCTGTCTGCCCTGATTTGTGAACCGGGTATTACCTGCTCCATTTGTTCGTCCCGACATACCTGCGGAACCTCCACTTTAGTCCAAAGCCGTACAGGCTGCCATATCACTAAACGCTGCCCGTGAACTGGTCCATAATGGGCAAACCGGCGTAAACCGTGGAGATGGCCTGAAAATTCCCTTAAGCTTGCGCCCTTTATCAGACACAAACCGGAAACGATTATGACCTTACCTCTGGACGACCTTGCTGGTCACTACCGCGCCATCATTGAAGGCCTCGGCGAAAATGCCGACCGCGAAGGTCTTCAGGACACTCCGATGCGGGCCGCCAAGGCCATGCAGTTCCTGACCCGGGGTTACCAGCAGGATCTTGCCGACCTGGTCAATAATGCTGTGTTTGAATCCGCCATGGATGAAATGGTGGTGGTCCAGGACATCGAGCTGTACAGCATGTGTGAACATCACATGCTGCCCTTCATCGGAAAATGCCACATCGCCTATCTGCCCCAGGGCAGGGTACTGGGCCTGTCCAAGTTTGCTCGCATTGTGGACATGTATGCTCGCCGCCTGCAGATTCAGGAGAACCTGACCCGCCAGATCGCGGAAGCGGTGGAAAGCGTTACCAATGCCAAAGGTGTCGCCGTGGTTATCGAGGCCCAGCACATGTGCATGATGATGCGGGGCGTGGAGAAACAGAACTCCCGGATGAAAACCTCGATGATGCTGGGACAGTTCCGGAAATCACAGGCCACACGTACCGAATTTCTTACCCTGATTGGCAACAATCGCTGAACCAGACGCCGAAAACGGAGGCATCATGACAACCATGACTGGTGATCACCTGGCCCGTGTCAGGATCAAGAACCTTCTGCTGCGTGCCTACATTGGCATCAAGGAAGAAGAGATCAACAACCAGCAGGATGTGGTGATCAACGTCACCCTTCGCTACGATGCCTCCGCCGCCATTGACCAGAACGAAATCTCCGCTGCCCTGAATTACCGCACCATCACCAAGCAAATCATCGGGCATGTGGACGGCAACAGTTTTGCTCTACTGGAACGGCTGACCCACGAAGTTCTCGAAATTGTGATGGAACATCAGGCCGTGCAGTGGGCACAGGTAGAAATCGACAAGCCGCACGCGTTACGCTATGCGGAATCGGTCTCTGTCTGTCTTGAGGCCCACCGTTAATTCTTCGAGGTCTGCCCCGATGCCCAGCAATGCCCCTGACCAGATCCGGGATATTCTCGAATCTGTTCGCACCATTGCGTTGGTTGGTGCCAGCGAGAAAACCAACCGCCCCTCCCACGAAGTGATGGAATATCTGCAGCGCCAGGGCTACCGTGTGATCCCGGTAAATCCGCGCCTGGCCGGCCAGCAAGTGCTCGGTGAGACAGTGTATGCTGACCTGGCATCACTCCCGGAACCCGTAGACATGGCTGAGCTGTTCCTGGCCCCGGAACGCACCGATGCTGTGATCGACCAGGCTATTGAACAGAAGATTCCGGTACTCTGGCTGCAGATCGGCGTGATTAACGAGCCCGGTGCCGCCCGCGCCGAAGCCGCCGGGCTGAAGGTGGTCATGGACCACTGCCCGAAACAGGAGATCCCGAAGCTCGGTATTGGGCCCATCGTTGAACAGGCCTGACTCCGTGTACCTGCAACCATCACTGCTCCAACCCGCTTCCGGAGTACCAGACCCAATGGGGCATGGCCAAACAGGATAACTATGGCTCATAATCAAGCGCGATTGGCCGTTAAACCTGTTCAGCCTGTCTTTTAACGATCTGGAGTACACTGTGGCAAAACCCGAAACCGGTACCAGCCTTGTTGTCCGATGGCTTATGAGCCCGGTGTTTGTACTGGTCATTTTTCTGGTTTTTCTTGCCATTGCCGCAGGCCTCCGGGAAGGGCTTATCCAGCAGGATAACCGTCAGATCGAAGCCAACCTCCGTAATGAAGCCAGGGCGCTGACGGATAACCTGGAGCGGGAATTCCTGGTGCACGTTCAGGCCATCGGGCGCATGGCCTATCGACTGTATACCCAGCCCGACACCCCGGAATCGCAATGGCGTGTGGACGCACGCAACTACCTGGAAGATTTTGGTGTTTACCAGGCCATCGAGTGGATTGATTCCAACTACATCATCCGATGGCTGGAACCGCTGGCTGGCAATCAGGACGTGGTGGGTTATAACGTGGCGTTCAACGACCAGCGCCGCGAAGCACTGGATAAAGCAGCAGCCACCGGTGATTATGATCTGTCCGGTATCATCGATCTTCGCCAGGGCGGCAAGGGCATGGTGATTTATTACCCCGTGGGCGCCGGAGACACCAATAACGGCTACATGGCCGGTGTGTTCAGGATGGAAGTTCTGGCCGAGCAGTTACTGACCAGCCGGGTACTGGAACACTTTCAGATTGAAATCCGGGACTCCGGAGAGCCTGCCTACGTTCTCAACTCAGACACCGAGATTGCCAGGAACTTCAGCTTCACCGTGCCCGTGCAGTTCCCCACTCTGGATTGGACCCTGACGTTACGCCCCAATCAATCCTGGGTCGACAGCCAACGCAGTTCCTGGCCGATGCTTACTTTCGCAAGTCTGGTCTTTATGGGCCTGCTTACCAGCCTGACCACTTTGCTTGTCCAGTTGATCCTCAAGCGTAACCAGGCGCTTTTGAAAACCCGCCGGGAGCTGGAGCGGGAGATTGATCAGCGTATCGCCATGCAGGTGGACCTGGAGCGACTGGAATCCACCGATACCCTCACTGGCCTGGCCAATCGCCGGTTCTTCATGGAAGACCTGGCTCACACCCTGAACATCGCCGACCGGCAAATGCGCCAGGTGGGGCTGGTCATGATTGACCTGGACAGGTTCCAGATGCTCAACGATTCCCTCGGCCATCAGTTTGGCGACGAATTGTTGATCAAGGTCTCTGAGCGGCTGAACAGCCTGAGTAATGAGCGGATTCTGGTGGCCTACTCAGGCGGCGACGAGTTCATGATCTGCCAGCAACACGTCGACGACATTGATGATGTGATTCACCTGCTTGGCCAGATCAAGCAGTGCTTTGCCGAACCATTCGAGGTTCAGGGCGATGCCCACAGCATTACCGCCACCATGGGTGTCGCCGTGTATCCCCAGAGCGGGCTGGACGCCGACACCCTGCTCCGCAATGCCGATATTGCCCTTTACCGTGCCAAGGAGCAGGGCCGCAATACTTACCAGTTCTACACCGAAGGCATGCAGGACCGTGAGGTGATGCGCCTGGAGCTGGACAAGGATCTGAGCCAGGCCCTGGCCAACGACGAGTTTGTGCTGTTTTATCAACCCCAGCTGAACCTGCAAACCGGTGAGATCAACAGTGTGGAAGCCCTGATCCGCTGGCAGCACCCCCGCCGGGGGCTTTTGGCACCCATCGAGTTCATCCCCCTGGCGGAAGAGAGCGGTCGGATTACCGAGATCGGCCGATGGGTGGTGCTTGCCGCCTGTCGCCAGCTCGCCAATTGGCGCGGCACGGCTTGCGAGCAACTCAGGATCGCGGTGAATCTTTCGGGCCGGGAGCTGGATGATGAATCATTGGTGGAACATGTACGGGATGCCCTGCTATCGGAAGAAGTGGACCCGAGCATGCTGGAAGTGGAGCTGACGGAAGAGATCTTCATCCAGAACATTGAACACAACCTGAATCAGTTGTCGCGTCTGCATCAGCTGGGGGTTCACCTGGCCATTGATGATTTCGGCGTGGGCTATTCGTCTCTCGGCTATTTGCGGGATTTCCCGGTAGATCTGCTGAAAATTGACCGGTCGTTTATCACCGATGTGACCGAGCGCCATGACGACGCGGTCATCACTCGGGCCGTGATCAATCTTGCCCACAACCTCGGCATTCAGGTGGTGGCCGAGGGCGTGGAAACCGAGGAGCAACTGAATTTCCTGAAAGCGCACCGTTGCAATCTGGCCCAGGGTTATCTGATCAGCCGGCCGATTCCAGCGGAAGACCTGGAGACAGCGTTGGCGGAAGGCATCCTGTTTACCGGTCAATCGATCAATTCGGGTTTGTAATGGCGGTTTCTGATCCCCAAACTTCTCTGTAACTTTTTCTTTGAGTGATGTTTATGTCTGCCAGATATCTGACTCCGGAGCAGGATGCCAGGCTGCGCCGCTGGGAGCGCTGGAACCGGAATTATTTCATGTTTGCGTTTGTGGCGCTGACGGTGGTGTTGGTGTTCAGTAGTCAGTTGGGGATTTCCAGTGGTGATGAGTGGGGGTCTCTGGGGGTGCTGCTGGTGTTGTTGGTGGTGCCGATTATTGTGTTGCAGTTGCGGCTGCAGTGTCCCGCCTGTGGGGTGAAGATTGGCTGGCAGGCTAAGCTGATGGCGCCTGATCAGTGCAAGTCTTGTGGTGTGTTTCTTCGCTCTAAGAATTCTTCTTCCTGATATCCTGCCTGAAAACCTTTGACCTGTGAGTTGGTCAAAGGTTTTAGTCTATCCTTCAACGTAGCGAGCTTGCCGTGCTGGCACGGGGGTAGCCCTTCCGAAAACCGCTGCAAGTACGTCCCTGTACGCTTGTCTCCGCCATCCATGGCTCCGAACATTTTCGGAAGGGCTACCCCCGCACCAGCACTCCGCTGACTTGATTCGTGGATTCTCGCTAACCGTTTACCACTTTGTGCTGGACGCCGTTTATGAAGGTCAAAGAGATCGCCACCGCCGCCGGGGTAAACCCCGATACCGTCCGGTTCTACACCCGGGAAGGTTTGTTACAGCCCACGCGCAACCCGGACAACAACTACCAGCAATACGATGCCGAGGATCTGCGCCGGCTGCGGTTTGCCCGTAAGGCACGGCAACTGGGGTTTTCGTTGCCGGAGATTCGGCAGATTCTGGCCCGGGCGGATGATCAGCATTCGCCGTGCCCGATGGTTCGGGACGTGTTTCAGCAGCGGTTGGTGGTGGTTGAACGGGAAATTGCGGAGTTGCAGCAGTTGCGCAAGCGGATGATTTCGGCGCTGGCTGCCTGGCAGGAGATGCCGGACGGGACGCCGGATGGGCATACGATTTGTCGGTTGATTGAGTACTGGGACGATCCCTCGGCCGAGTCTTGTTGCGAGGAGCCAAAGCATGAGTGATGCACCTGAGCTTAAACCGGCGCTGTCGATTTCCGGAGCCTCGTGTCAGGGCTGTGCGAAGAAGATTCGCAATGCTCTGGAGCCGTTGACCGGCAGTACCGAGCGGGTTGCGGTGGATATCGAGGCGCAAACGGTGGCTTTGCCTGACGGGGTGGATCTGGCCGAGGCGGCGCGGGTGGTAACCGAGGCAGGGTATCCGGCGGAGCCTGTGGCGACGTCAGAGCCGGCATCGTGTTGTGCTTCGAAGAAGGCTTCGTCCTGCAATAGCCAATCCGACAATACCAGTGCACCAGCCAAGTCGGCCAAAGAACACGCACAAGCATACGAAGCAGCAGACGATGACCAGGTTGTGCTGTCGGTTTCCGGGGCTACTTGTGCGTCCTGTGTTGCCAGTATCGAGAAGGCGTTGCTGTCGGTGCCGGGGGTGACCCATGCTCATATGAATCTGGCGGATAACACAGCCACGGCCAGCGGCAAGGCGGAGCCCGACGCGCTGATTAAAGCGGTGGAAAGTGCCGGCTATGGTGCCAGCGTAATTGAGGATGCCGACGCGGCTGATGATCGCCGGCAAGCGGAGGATAAAAAGCAGTACAAAGTGCTGCTGGTGAAGATGGCCATCAGTCTGGGCCTCGGCTTGGTGTTGATGGTCTGGGGTATGGGTTTCGACACCATGATGGTGACCGAGGCCAATCAGCTTACCTGGATCAATTTCGGCGTTCTGACCCTGGGTGTGATGATCGCTACCGGTGGGCATTTCTTCACCGGGGCCTGGAAGGCCTTCAAACACCATAACGCCAACATGGACACCTTGATTGCCCTGGGTACCGGTACCGCCTGGCTGTATTCCATGGTGGTGTCGAGCGTGCCGGAGCTGCTGCCGGAGATGGCGCGGCATGTGTATTTTGAAGCTTCCGCCATGATCATCGGCCTGATCAACCTGGGCCAGGCATTGGAGCTGCGGGCCAAGGGCAAAACCTCTGAGGCGGTGCGGCGGTTGCTGGACCTGCGGGCCAAGACCGCCCGGGTGATTCGCAACGGCGAAGAACAGGACCTTCCCGTTGAGCAGGTTCGCAAGGGCGACCACATACGGGTTCGGCCCGGAGAGAAGTTGCCGGTAGACGGGGTGATCGTGGAAGGCAGCACCCGCATCGACGAAAGCATGCTGACTGGCGAACCCATGCCGGTGAGCAAGGCGAAGGATGATGAGGTGTCGGCCGGCACTCTGAACACCCACGGTTCGATCATTTACGAAGCCACCCGTGTCGGCAGCGAGACGGCGCTGGCGCAGATCATCAAGCTGGTGAAAAAAGCCCAGGGCTCGAAACCGGCCATTGGCCGGTTGGCCGACAAGATTTCCTCGGTGTTCGTGCCCACGGTCATGCTGGTTGCCATCGGCGCGGCACTGGTCTGGTACAACGTGGGGCCAGAGCCGGCGGTGGTTCACATGATGATAGCGGCCACCACCGTGCTGATCATTGCCTGCCCCTGTGCTTTGGGCCTGGCCACGCCGATGTCGGTGATGGTGGGCGTCGGCAAGGCTGCCGAGTATGGCGCGCTGATTCGCCAAGGGGATGCGTTGCAGACCGCCGGCAAGATCGATCTGGTGATTCTGGACAAGACCGGCACCATCACCGAAGGCCACCCGGCCGTCACGCGGATGACCGCCGTTGATAATAACGAGACCACCTTGTTGGCACTGGCAGCCGGGCTGGAGCGCCACTCCGAGCACCCACTGGCAGAAGCGGTGCTGAACCGGGCCCGTGAAGATGGCGTAGAGCCTGAGACAGTGACAGACTTTGAAGCACTCAACGGTAAGGGCGTGCAAGGTCAGTTCGATGGCCAGAGGGTGCGCCTCGGCAACCGGCGCTGGCTGGAGGCCGAAGGCATCAACGTAACAAACCTGGATTCGGCCGCCAACACCATTACCGAGGAGGCCGGCACGCCGTTATTTCTGGCGCTGGGTGATCAGGTACAGGGCGTTATCGGGGTAGCCGACGCCATCAAGCCGGATTCCGAAGCCGCCATCCGCCGCCTGCATGACGCGGGTATCAAGGTGATGATGGTCACAGGGGACGTTGATGCCACCGCCAGGGCCATCGCCTTGAAAGCCGGCATTGATGACTACCGGGCCGAGGTACTGCCCGAAAACAAGGCCGAAGTGGTCAGCGAAATGCGCGGTAAAGGCTACACCGTGGCCATGGTGGGCGATGGCATCAACGACGCCCCGGCCCTGGCAGCCGCGGATGTCGGTTTTGCCATTGGCACCGGCACCGATGTCGCCATTGAAAGCGCAGCCATAACCCTGATGCGCGGGTCCCTGCACGGGGTGCCGGATGCCATCGAGATTTCCCGGGCAACCGTCACCAACATCAAACAGAACCTGTTCGGAGCGTTTGTATACAACACAATGGGTATTCCCGTGGCCGCCGGCCTGCTCTACCCTGTGTGGGGCATCCTGATGAGTCCGATTCTGGCGGGTGCCGCCATGTCGTTGTCGTCGGTGACGGTGGTATCCAATGCCAACCGGCTGCGCCTGTTCAAAAGCAGCCACACCCCGGCAAGGCAAGAGGAGCGGAACTGATGGAGACGATTCTGGTCAACGCAGCAGGGCTGGCCCTGATGGCCGCCGTGGTTTGGTGGTTCTGGTTATCCGGCAACAAATCCGGGCAGAACCAATGATCCTGTTCACACACGCATTACCGAGGTAACCGCCATGAAAAAACACACCTTAGCCCTTGGCCTGGTGGCCGCCCTGGGGTTCAGCACCACGGCCGTCGCCGGCGGAGCCGCCCAAAGCATTCACGTGTATAAATCGCCCACCTGCGGTTGCTGTGGCGACTGGATCGACCACCTGGAAGAAAACGGGTTCGACGTCACCGCCACCGACACCGATGACATGGGCAAGATCAAGGCCGACGCCGGCCTGATTCCAGGCCTGGGCAGCTGCCACACCGCCTTTGTGGGTGACTATGTGGTGGAAGGCCATGTGCCGGCGGATGATATCAAACGCCTGTTGAGCGAGGCCCCGAAAGCCACCGGCATCAGTGTTCCGGGTATGCCCATAGGCTCGCCCGGCATGGAGATGGGTGATCGCAAGGACCACTACAAGGTCATCCTGTTTAACAAGGAAGGTCAGACCCGGGTGTTTGCCGAGCACAACTGACCGTTTTGCACTCAGGTCAGGATTTCCGCGTGCAGCCGGCCAGGCTGCGCGCTCATGAAGTTTGCGGGTCTGTCTGTTTTTTCTACACTGTCGTTCCGGGCTGTTCTATTATGAACCTCAGTGTTGGAAACAAAACACATACTCGCAGGGACTTAGCTTGAGCCTTAAAACCCGCCTTCTCGGCCTCGCATCAATACTGATCATTCTCGCGGCGTCTGCCTCCTGGCTGGCCTACCGGGAGCTGTCAGAAGACATCATCGAACGCTGGGGCAAGCAGGTTACTGAAATTCAGGTGCGCTACGACAGCGCCCGACTGTTGCAGTCCCTGGAACGGGAAATCGGCCTGGCCCGGCAAATGGCGCAATCCTCTACCCTGCTGCAATGGGCCGCCAGCCCGGACAATCCCGAGCTGACCTCCGCCGCCATCCGCCAGATGGAGAGCTTCCGCAATAACTTTCGGGACAACAGTTACTTTGTTGCCCTGCGGGAGAATGGCCACTATTACTACAACAATTCCGACAATCAGTATGCCAATGACCAGTTCCGTTACGTACTGGATCCGGAAAAGCCGGATGATGCCTGGTTTTTCCAGCTGATTGAGGAGGGCCGGGACTTCCACCTGAACGTAAACCCGGACCAGGAACTGGGCGTCACCAAGTTGTGGATTGATGTGCTGATGCGTGATGAGCGCAACGAGATTCTCGGCATGGTCGGCACCGGTCTCAATCTCGACACCTTCCTGCAAGATATTGTCGACATAGGCCAGGAAGGCATAACCACACTGTTCGTGGACTACAACGGCGCCATTCAACTGTACCGCGATCGCAATTACATTGACTTCGCCAGCATTATCAAACCCGAAGGTCAGAAGAACACGGTGGACCTGCTGTTTGAGGATCGCCAGGACAAACAGCAGATCCTGGGCATGTTGCAGATGCTCAAACAGCGCAACGGCGAGGACGGCGCAGTGGAAAGCGGGTTTGTCACCATTGATGGCCGCAAGCACCTGGCAGGAGTGGCCTTCCTGCCGGCCATAGGCTGGTTCGAAATCACCTTGCTCGACCTGAACGCCCTGGTGCCAACCAGCTACCTGTGGCCGCTAGTGGCCGTCTTCCTTATGTCGCTGCTGGTCTCGCTGATCGCTTTTCATCTGATCATTCAATCACGCATTCTCAAACCGGTATTGAGCCTGGAGGCTGCGGTGATGCGGTTGCGGGAGGGTCGGTTTGACCTGCCCTACCTGCCCAAACCAGATAACGAAATCGGCCGGTTGGTGGACCACTTTGAAAAAATGACCAGCACGATGCGGGATACCACCGCCGAGTTGGAGCACAAGGTCGCGAAACGGACGGAAGAACTGCACCGGCTGGCCCGGGTGGATGCCCTCACCGGCCTGAAGAACCGCCGTGGCCTGGATGAAGTCATCGAACAGGAAATCCAGCGGGCCGAACGTGAAGGCAAGGGATTCGGGCTGATCTGGTTGGACATCGACCACTTCAAAACCATCAACGACACCCGTGGCCATCAGGCCGGTGACGACATTCTGTGCCGGGTAGCGCTCTGGCTGAAAGCTACGGTTCGTCCCTATGACCACCCGGGCCGCTGGGGTGGCGACGAATTTGTGGTGCTGCTGTCCCCCTGCGACAAAGACACCCTGGAACAGATTGCCAACCGGGTGCGAGCCAGCGTGGAGCAGGAAAGCCAGCGCACGGGTACATCGGTCACCATCAGCGTGGGCGGCTATTTCAGCCAGCCAGGCGATGACATGGATACCCTGCTACGTAACGCCGATCAGGCCCTGTACCTGGCCAAGCGGGGAGGGCGTAACCGGGTTTGCATCCACGCTGCTCCCGGCGAGGAGACACACCCGGCCTGACAGATCTGACTCCCACCTGCATAACCGTTATACTCCGCTGCATCATCCATTTTACAGCCAGGTCTTTTCTCCATGCTCAATGCCGACGCTCTCAATCAGTTGCGCCAGCTGAAAACCGATATCAAGCAGAACAAGGTGGTCTTCCCGGGCACGGTCAAACCTACCAACGGGCGCTTCGGCTTTGTGGCCCTGGATGAGGGGCGGGATGTGTTCCTGCCACCGGAAGAAATGCAGAAGGTGCTACCCGGGGATCGGGTGAACGTCACCGAGCAGGAAGTGGAAAAAGGCAAAACCCAGGGCGTGGTAGACGAGCTGCTGGAATCGCACCTGACCACCTTCGTGGGTCGCTACCTGATCAAAGGCAAGGGTCATTTTGTGGCACCGGAAACCCCGGGCATCAACCGCTGGATCTTCATTCCACCGAAAGAGCGCATGGGCGCCCAGCCTGACGACTTTATCTACTGCCAGATCCATCGCCACCCGTTCAAGGATGGAAAAGGCCAGGCAAAAGTCCTGCGAGTCATTGGCAAGGCAGGCCAACCGGGCATCGAACGGGCGTTCACCCTGGCCAATTTCGACCTCGCCGATGCCTGGCCGGACGAGGTTCAGAAACAAGCCGATGCCCTGAGCGAAGAATCCGTCGCGACCCATACCGACGGCCGGGAAGACCGTACCGAGCAACCCTATGTGACCATCGACAGCCCGGGCACCCAGGACATGGACGATGCCCTGATGGCCACGCCCAACGCCACTGGCTGGACGCTGTCCATTGCCATTGCCGACCCGACGGCGATGATCGAACCGGGCAGCCCGGCTGAGGAAGAAGCCTTCAACCGGGCCACCGCTATCTATTTCCCGGGCGAGCCGCTGCCCATGCTGCCTGACAGCATCAGCACACGGTTGTGCTCGCTCATGCCGGATGTGCCCAGGCTGGCTCTGGTGTGTGACCTGCAGGTGAATAACGACGGCAGCCTGGGCGATTACAGTTTCCATCAGGCCATGATCCGCTCCAAGGGCAAGCTGAGCTACGAGCTGGTTTCCCATCTGATTGAAGGCCGGGAAGACGACGAGATCAAGGCTTTACCAGACGAGGTCGCCAACAGCCTGGATCAGCTGCACCAGGCCGCCACCGCTCTGCGTAAATGGCGTGCCGAACACGCGCTGCTGAGCCAGGACCGTCCGGAATTCCGGCTGCGCCTGGACGAGAACAAGCGTATCCGGGTGATTGAGCCCTCGGTACAGAACGAAGCACACCGGCTGGTGGAGGAATGCATGGTGGCCGCAAACCGCTGTGCCGCAGACTTCCTGACCCGGCAGGGCAAAGGCCTGTTTATCCAGCACCCGGGCCTGCGGGACGACCGCGCTGACAACATCCGGAAATTGCTCGAAAGCCATGCGCCACACCTGGCCGGGCACGACGCCAACACGGCTGAAGGCTTCAAGGCACTGATGAAACACAGTGACCAG
Source organism: Marinobacter sp. GH_1 (assembly GCF_048595985.1). NCBI lineage: Bacteria > Pseudomonadati > Pseudomonadota > Gammaproteobacteria > Pseudomonadales > Marinobacteraceae > Marinobacter > Marinobacter sp. GH_1. Next base: position 4,158,964 of record NZ_CP184460.1, read on the forward strand.
CTGCAAGCCGAAGTGCCGGTGAAAGCCATACTGTCCCGCCAGCTGGCCCGGGCGGAGCTGGGCTTTGATGCCGCGCCCCACCAGGGCATGGGGCTGGACGCCTACACCACCTTCACCTCACCGCTGCGCAAATTCTCGGACTTTTACGTGCACCGGTTGATCAAAGCGGCGCTCTGGAACACCCCGATCAAACCCCTGAACAGCCAGCAACTGGAAGCCCTGCAAGCCACCCAGTTCCGCGCTCGCCAGGCCGCCAACACCCTGGAAACCTGGCTCAAAGCCGACTACGCCAAGACCCTGCCGGAAGACCCCATGGAAGGTACCATCAGCCGCACCATGCCCTCCGGTTTCTTCGTGCGCCTGGACAGCAACGGGCTGGAAGGCTTTGTCAGCTGCAAGGACCTGGAGGGCAAGTACGGCTTTGATCCGGTCACCCTGCGCCTGGTGCACAACAAGAATGGCCGTATCTTCCAGCTGGAGCAGCGGGTTACCGTCAGCTTCGCTGGCGTGGACGACGAGCGCCGGCAGATCAATTTCAAGCTGATCAAGGCCGAAGAAATCGCTGGCGCCCAGGAAACCACAGGCGACTGATTCCATCCAATCAGAGACCGTACCGTGCGTTGCAGATTATCCAGACGCACGGCATTTTTTCTGGAAAAGCGCTGAACAGCAGGGAAAATCAGCGCTCGATTCAAAAATTTACGATATTTTACAAAGACACCCGTTCTTGATTTTCGTCATTAATTCAAAGCAATAATCCACCATAGCCCTCCGTTTTGCCTGCCATCTCCCTGTTGGCCTGAAAAGCTCTATTCCAATAGTTCGCATCATGAAGTATTTGTAACCACAAATATCGACTACGTCACATCCGGCGACAGTCAATAGATCAGGCGCGTCACCGAAAGAGGCGCGCCATTACAGTCAGGGACCTAAACAATGAAGAAATTCCTCGACCGGGGGCGGCTAACTACAGCAACGTTGGTACTGGCAACGTTCGCGTTACCTGGCTGCATGGTGTATCAGATTGACCAAAGCTCGCTTGATAGGGACGCCCGCGCTTACCAGCAGCCCGCGCCTTTCCAGACCGAATCGCCGATTCTTACCCCTTGGCTCACACCGGCATCGGACGATCTGCCAACCGTAGAGGTGGTGCAATCCCAGGCAACCCAGTACAACGACATGTCGGGGCTGAATTTCGTTGCGAGCATTTTGACGCTCACATTGATCCCCGCCGTTGGATCCTATGACTACACCGATACGCTGACCGTCGCCTGGGAAGGCGAGACACTGGCCAATAGTTCGGCGAACTATGCGGTCAAGGAATATATGAGTTTGTACTTCCCAACCCCCATGCTGTTTATGGGGTCACTGTATGACATGGGCGGCCTTGATCTGGAAGACACGCAGAACACCATTGGTGTCATACATGCACGCAATATAGCCGATGCCATTGCTCGTCAGCAGCCGTTGTACGAGCGAGTACCCCAGAACGATCCAGAGGCCCTGGCTAACTTCGTGAAGTCTGGTAGCGCTCCGTTATTCCACCCCCGCGCAACCGCTCGAATTGCTGCCCTGGCTCCGGCAAACAACCCCATGGAGTATCACCAGCAATACGCAAACCTGTCAGGGTACGTCAATCTGCTTCCCCTGGAGTGGCAGGCCTGGCTTATCGGCCCGGATGGTCTGAAAGGCTGGCAGATTAAAGCCGCTTTGGACAACGGTGAGGACGAATCTGAGATGTTACGCAAAGTGGTCAGCAGTTACCCGGAAGAGCTGGCCGAATGGAATCGCACCGCCCGTCAAACCGAAGCCCGATACCGTGAATGGTTCAGCCACACCAACCCAGCACTGGTCTCGAACCTGCTGGAAGCGCAGTCACAGCAAAGAGCACAGTGGCCCTATTACGCCAATATGACCGAAGAACATCATCAAATACTGATCGAGAACGGTGTTCCAGGCAGTATTGTGGCCTACATGACCAACGCAGAACGCTCCTCTGAACTCGTCGCCGCAGCAAAAACCGGCCCATTGCAGGATGCCCAGGGCCGCATGCTAACCGAAGAACAGCTACTGGAACGTCTGGTGCGCAACGACAACAACGGACGTTTTATGAGCCCCTACACCAGCGATGGTGTGCTGGCCGAATGGGTCAATCTGGCTAACAATGCAAGCATGGGTGCAACTGCCGGCTCTGCTGTTGGTGCTGTAGCCGGGGCCTACGCCGCCAACAAGGCGCTGGACTTTGTTCCTTTCGGGCTGGGCGGATTGGTTGGCGGAGCCGTCGGTGCCGAAGTGGGTAAGGAAGTTGGGCGGGAGAGCGCCATCTCCGCCTCCGGCGGCTGGGAAGCTATCAAGGCCTCCTCTGACCTCAGTTTCGATTCACTGACCGATATGGCCCGCTACCTCAAGCGGAAGTATGGCAGCACCGCGAACTTTACGGATGCAATGCGCGCCGCCACGCAGATTTACCCGGAGTTCAGTTCCGTACTGGCTTCCACCAATTAACCGGAGACGTTTTATGATGAAGGGAACCACCAAGGCACTGTTCACCGGCATGGCAGCAGCCTCTCTGTTGCTGGTTGGCTGCGCGGGCCAGATTGATAACACCCGTGGTAAGGCCACGGTTTACGAAGATGCCTCGACCACCGGGCGAGTGGGCGGTGTCGGCATCGAGAGCCAGGACATTGTCGCCATTACCGATCAGATGATGCGGGACATGCTGGCCAACCGCATGCTCGCCGGGCGCGACATTCCGCCCCGCATCATCATCGACAACGCATACATGCGTAACGAGAGCTCCTCGGTGGTCAACACCAACATGCTTACCGATCGGCTGCGCATTGAGCTGAACCGGGCCTCTAACGGCCGGATGATTTTCGTAGGCCGGGAATACGCCGGCATGGTACAGCAAGAGCGTGACCTGAAACGTGACGGTGCGGTGGATGGTGGCACCATTCGCTCCACCGTAGCCCAGGCCGGTGCGGATTATCGCCTGGCGGGCCGCATCACCTCCCTGGATGCATCCGATCGCAGCGACGGCACCCAATCCCGTTACAGCCAGATCAGTTTCGAGATGGTGGATATGGAGCTGGGCACCATTGTCTGGAGTGGCCTGTACGAAATGCGCAAGGCGGGCCGAGACGATGTGGTTTATCGCTGAGTTCAAACCGGCCGTTCTGGCCACGGCGGTGCTGTCGGTCGGACTGGCCGGCTGCGCCACCGGGCCGAAGACCTTCGACCGCGCCGGCCTGACCAGCGAGCAGGCGGCCGTTGTCGCCAGCAAGCCGACCGTCATTCGGCAGGATTACCAGAACCTGTATGAGGAGGGGCGCCGCAACGAGGTCCTGAACCTGATGGAGATCGGCCTGAAGGCGTACCGGGCAGGTGACCTGGACGAAGCCCGGCGCAGCCTGGACCGTGCCCGCGTGATCATCGAGAGCGTGTACGCCGACGATGAATCTGCCCGTAAAGCCCGCAGTATCTGGTACGAAGAGGCGGAAAAAGACTTCAAGGGCGAACCCTACGAACGGGCCATGGTGTATCTGTACCTGGGGCTGATTTTCCTGGAACAGGGGGATTACGGCAATGCCCGGGCCAGTTTCATCGGTGGCCTGCTGCAGGATGCCTTTGCCGAGGAAGAGCAGTTCAGCTCTGACTTTGCAGCGCTGATTTACCTGGCCGGCTGGGCGGCCCTGCAGATGGACAGCCAGCAACTGGCGCAACAGCACTTCACCGAACTGCAGGCCTTCCGCCCGGATGCGCCCGTCCCCAATGGCGAGCACAATGCACTGCTGATTGTCGAAACCGGCACCTCGCCCCGCAAGCTGGGTGATGGCGTCGGCCACTATCAATTGGTGTACCGCCGCGGTCGAAACTTCAGTGATGTAGGCGCACAGTGGCAGCACGGCGATCAGTGGGAAACGGTGTACCCAATGGAAGACATTTACTTCCAGGCGTCGACCCGGGGCGGCCGCGCCATTGACCGTATTGTGGAAGGCCAGGTGCAGTACAAGGAAACCACCCGCGATATCGGCACCAACCTGAGCGATATCAGCCAGAACAGCCTGTTGGCCGGCGCCAGTGCCTCCGCCGGGGGCGTACTGGGCGCAGGCTTTGCCGCCATCAGCCTGGTCAGCGTAGCCGCACAGGGTATGTCGGCTGCCGCCAACGTGCGGGCCGATATCCGTTACTGGCAGTCGCTGCCCGACACCCTGCACATCATCCCGGTGTCGGCCGAGCCCGGCCAGCAAGTGACCGTGCGCTTCCTGGATGCCAATGGCAACGCCATTCCAGGCATGACCGATACCACCGAATTCAGATTCGACGGACGGGGGCGAGGACTGGCCCTTGCGACGTCCCAACGGCCATAACCCGGCCGCCAAAAGGAGAGAGACCATGTTTCGAAACTTGATTGCTGTAGCCGCCGCCGGCTTGATCGTTGCAGGCTGCAATACCTTACCTGCGGATTCGACCGATATCGCGGAACGCACGGCACCGCTGGAATACAACACCGTGGTGTTCACCGATTACAACCTCAGCCGCACCTGGGACGACGGCATTCGGGACGCCGGGCGCGTTTACCGTTTGTCGGTTGAAAACCACGGCCAACGCCCTACCGAAACAGGGACCACCGAGGTATTCGCGGTGCTGCGTAACCACACCGATTTCGACTACCAGATCGAGGTTCGCACCCAGTTTTTTGACGACTATGGCGTACCGGTGGATGCCCGCCCAACCTGGCAACGCTCGACCATTCCGGCCAACAGCGTCAGTGCCTACAAAACCTTGTCCACCACGACCCAGCCACTGAAATATCGCATTGAAGTCCGGGAGATCAACTGATGAACCGCTCACTGGTTGCGGGCTTGTTGCTTGGGGCGATGCCTATGGTGGCGCTGGCGGCTAACGATCACCCGGCTGCGCCCATGAAGGCGCCGCATCAGAAACCCCTGACCGAGCAGGATCTGCGGGCCGAGGCCAACGCCTCCCAACGCACCGAATCGGCCGAGGCGATTATCGAGCGCTTCCGGGCAGGTCTGGGCAATTCCAATCCGAGGATCGCTGTTTTCTGGAACCGGGCCTTTAACGATCAGGTCAGCGACTGGGCCAGCCAGCGGCGGGTGGTGGTCTCAGAGCAAGGCAGTCTGCATGGCAGCATTCCGGACGGCAACGTGAGCCTGGACGGCAAAGCCCGTGGTGCAGCCCAGGTGGAAACCCGGGCCGCACGGCGTTCTGCCCCGATGGCACCGGCCTTTGATCTGCAGGCCGGATTGGTCTCCCAGCTGACCCGAGCCGGCGCCACCATTGTCGACCGCGATGCCATCATGCGCATTAGCGACAATGCCCTGGAGAACGGCGATTTCTCACGTCTGTCCCCAGACCAGGCACGACTGGAAATGCGGGCGCTCAGCCAACACGCAGACTACCTGATGGAGCTCAGCCAGGTTGCCGGTAATGAATTCACGATTCGCGTTCTCAACGTCACCAACGGCGCCATCCAGGCCATGGTCAGCTCTAATGGCGTGCCCCCAGCTACCGACGCCGATCGTCGGTGGATTGCCACAGACCGGGGTTTTGAGAAGCGGGAGCGACAGGTTTCCCTTAGGGATGTGGGCCAGGAACTGGCGCTGCAAACCCTGGCAGAACTTTAAAACCGGGGGCGTTGGCACCACGTATATCTAAGGAAGATCGAATAAGGGAGGTGCACCATGACCATCAGCCCCCAGGAATTTCTGAAGAAATACGGCTTCGACAAAGACGAGGAAGAGCGTGATCACAGTCTTCGTGAAAATGCGATGGATCACGCCAAACACCTGAAGCGCCCCCATGCCGGGACGCCTCACGATTGGGAAGAATGGGAGCGCTACAAGCGCGAACATCCGGATGAGGTGGAAGACGAAGACGAGTCCTGACCCGTTTCGTTCACGCGCTCTCAGCCAGCGCCTGACTCAGGCGCTGGTCCTTGCTTTGCCACAACTCTCCCAGCCATTCCTTCACATTCCGACGATGTTCGGCATCGCTGGAATAGTCTCGACCTTTCAAGTGCTCCGGAATTAACTGGGTGCTGATATCCAGCTGGACCTCCGGCACCCGGCCACACATGAAATCCCAGAAGGTAGGCGCGCCGTTGGGGTAGGCAATGGTTACGTCTACCAGGGTGTCGATGGAATCGCCCATGGCATCCAGCACAAAGGCGACGCCGCCGGCTTTCGGCAGCAACAGGTTCTGGTAGGGGGATTTCTGCTTGTCGTGTTTGGCTTTGGTAAAGCGTGTGCCTTCGACAAAGTTCATGACGCTTACCGGGGTGTAGCGGAATTTTTCACAAGCCTTGCGGGTGGCTTTCAGGTCTTCACCGCGTTTTTCCGGGTGTTTGATCAGGTACTCCCGGGTGTAGCGTTTCATGAACGGGAAATCCAGGCCCCACCAGGCCAGGCCAATCACCGGCACCCAGATCAGTTGCTGCTTGAGGAAGAACTTGAGGAATGGCGCCCGGCGGTTAAACACCCGCTGCATGGCAAAGATATCCACCCAGCTCTGGTGATTACTGAGCACCAGATACCAGCTTTCCCGTTTCAGGTTGTCTGCACCGGTCACCTGCCAGCGGGTGCCGTGGGTCAGTTTCATCCAGCCGGTGTTGCAAGCCACCCAGGATTCTGAGATCCAGATGATCACCTTGGTGCATAGCACCCGGAACCCCTTGTGCGGGATGATCAGTTTCAGCACCGCCGGAATATAGAGCAGCAGGCACCAGAACAGGGTGTTGAGGCCCAGCAGAATGGAGTTGAGCACGCCAATGATCGGGGCAGGCAAGAAACTGAGCATGAGGATCCTGTTTTCATTGTAGTTACGGGAAGGCCGATATCATAACAATGAGATACAGGATTGGGCAGTGGCCTGAAGTGACCATTATGCCGGCCAGATGTGACGGTTTTGCCATGGTACCTGGGCAACCGGCCGCCTATCCTGTCCGGACCAGTGACTGAAGCACCAACGGAAACACACATGCTTAACCCCGTGAAAACTGCCCTCAACCTGACCTCTGACCTGGCTCGCCAGGGCACCCTCTATGCCGGTAACGCCTTTGACCGGGTGTTTCGCGCCGCCAGCCTGGTACAGGCAGGCCAGACCCCGTTTGAAACCCTCTATTCGGACGGATTGGTCAGCCTGCGTTACTACCCGCCACTGAAAGAGGATTTCATTGAGCTGGACGATCTGGTGATTCCGGTGGAACGCACCACCCATCGCACACCGATTGTGATCATCCCGCCCCTGGCGGTGAACATGCTGATCTATGATCTGTTCCCCCAGCGCAGCCTGGTGCGGTTTCTGCGGGCGAAGGGATTCGAGGTATATCTGATTGACTGGGGCATTCCCAAGCGGGAGCACACCCATTACAACATGCATACCTATGTGGCGGAATTGCTGCCGGCCTATCTGAATCGGGTGCGGGAGCACAGCGGCGAGCAGGAACTGTCGCTGCACGGCTGGAGCATGGGCGGCATGTTTACGCTGTTCTACTCTGCCCTGAGCAAGGATCAGCACATTCGCAACGCCATCGTGCTGGGCCTGCCGATCGACAGCCATGCCTCCGGTGCCATCGGCTGGATGTACCAGCGCATTGCGGATGTTGCCGGGGTGGTGCGCAAACGCACGGGGTTTCAGTTGCACAGTATGAAGCCACACTGGTTTCACACCCCGGGCTGGGCCAATACCATCGGGTTCAAGCTGAGCAATCCGATTGGCAGTGTAATGGGCTACTGGGAGCTGATTGTGCGCCTGGGTGATCGGGAGTTTGTCACCAATCACGCCACCACGTCGGCGTTTCTGGACCGGATGGTGGCTTACCCGGGTGGGGTGATTCAGGACACGGTGGTGCGGGTGTGGATTGATAATCAGCTGGCCAAGGGGCAAATCCAGATCGGCGAGGATTTTGCGCGGCTGGAGAATGTGAATGCCAACTTACTGGCGATTGCCGGCCAGGAGGACACCTTGGCGACGCCGGGGGCGGCGAAGCGGGTGATGGATCATGTCAGTTCCACCGACAAGACGTTTCGGGTAGCGCCTGGGGGGCATATGGGGATTCTGGCCGGGAGTAAGGCGCCCAAGGCCTCCTGGCTTGAGTTGGCGGAGTGGCTGGCTGCTCGGTCTGGCTGACCCGTTATCGGAGTCTGTCGGCAGGGGTTGGGGAGGGGGTGCCAAAACGGAAAACGTGGTTTTCCTGATTGTTTTGGCACCCCCTCCCCAACCCCTGCCTTCGCTGACTGTTTGATATGCCTATTGAAAGCTGCTTTCAGGTATTAAGAGCCTTGAGACTCTCGGGAAGTTGAGAAAGGCTTTGGATTACTGCTGACGGCTCTATGTCCCAGTCTTCGAAAACCCTGTTTTCATCCCGCTTTACCCAAATCGCTGACAACCCGGCCGCTCTGGCACCGATCACATCCCAAGCGTTGCTGGATACCAGGCACAGGGGGCTACCCCAGGCACCGGTGGCGCGGCGGGCGTAGGTGTAGACGGCGGGGTCTGGTTTGAAGCTTTTGATGTCATCCACCGACACCAGGCCATCGAACTGGTCCAGCAGGTTGTTGTGGCCGAGGACCTTTTCCAGGGCGGGGTAGCTTCCGTTGGAGAAGGCAAACAGCGGGTACTGGCCTTTCAGTGCCTGCAGGGCCGGTAAGGCATCGTCAAACGCGGGGAGGGACAGGTAGGCGGCCATGAGTTGGTCTTCCCGCGCCTTGCTCAGCCCCAACTGGTGCACGGCCATGGCATAGCGCAGCGCCTGGCGGGTGCATACGCCGAAGTCTTCGTAGACTCGCATCAGCCCCTTCCGGAACGAAAACTCCAACTGTTTCTCCCGCCAGAGCCCGGCAACCGCCGCTGCCTGCTCGCCTGCATCCTGCTCAAGCAGCCGGGACATGCCCATCGGATCTACTAAGGTTCCATAAACATCAAACGCCAAAGTGGTTTTCATGTTTGCTCCTGTTCCGGGGAAGTGCGCCTCAATATTGAACGATTACTCAACTTAGACCAACCGGACTTTAGTGGCAAAACCGATCAACCAGGCCCGGTTCCCTGATGACTTGGCTCTTGCGCTCGCCTAAACTGCCAACCATGAAGCCTGTTGATATGTTGAACCTGGACCTGAGATCACTCGCCACCTTCGTTGCTGTACTCGACGAGGGCGGGGTGTCGCGTGCGGCCGTTCGGTTGGGGGTGACGCAATCGGCGGTAAGCCATACTCTGGAGCGTTTGCGCCAGGCCTTCGGCGACCCACTGTTTGTGAAATCCGGCCGGGGCATTGTGCCAACCGACTATGCCCTGCGAACCGGGCCGCACATACGTCAGCTACTGGACGACCTGCGCACCCTGCCCTCGGGGCCGCCGTTTGAGCCGGCGACGGCGGAATTTACATTTACCATCGCGGCCAACGACTACCAGCGGGATCTTTTGTTACCAGGTTTGGTGAAGACGCTCCGGGAGCAGGCGCCGGGTATTCACTTGCAGGTCATTCCCTCCGGTATTCCCAATGCCGATCTGCTGCGCAAAGAGGCCTGTGATCTGGTGATCAGCCCGTTTGCGCCGGAAACCACAGATATCATGCAACGGGGTTTGATGGCGGACCGGATGGTGGTGTTCTTCGACCAGAACCAACGCGATGCACCGGCTGACCTGAAGGATTACATGAACGCCGACCACATCACCGTGCTGTTCGCCACCGGAGAAAAGCCCGGGCTGGACAGCACCATGGAGGCACGGGGGCTGAAACGTCATAGCGTGGTGACCGTCTCAAACTTTTCCGGGCTTCCCGCCTTTTTAAGAGGTACCAACCTGCTGGCATCGGCCCCAGAACGGATGAGCACGCAGCTGATGCGGGACTTCGCCTACGTGCCTTTACCCTTTGAATACAACCCCTTCACCCTGCTCATGCTCTGGCACCGCCGCCACCAGACAGACCCCGCCCACCGCTGGGTTCGCAACCAGGTGAACTCCGTGGCCGCCACCATGAACGGTCTTCACGATTAATCAATCGATTTCATTCATGTATGGCATGAAAGGTTAAGCCGTTATTTTTATCGCCTTGTCGGCCTAGACTTCACGTTCGCAGCAGGTCGGCAGGTGTGGGGGTGTCCTTCCGAAACACGCTCCTTCGGCACGTCCTTGTGACGCTTGGGCTCCGCCATCCATGGCTCCGCACAGTTTCGGAAGGACACCCCCACACCTGCCTCGCAACCATCATCCTGGCCGTCAGAATCTTAATGCTCGCACTCACCAGTATCTGGACAACAATTTTATTAGCCGCAGCCGTCGCTCTGGGGCCGATGGCGATTGATATGTACCTGCCTGCGCTGCCGCAGATTGGGGCTGATTTTAACGCCGGCACAGATCAGGTTCAGTTCACGCTGAGTATCTATCTGATTGGTTTTGCCCTTGCGCAGCTCGTTTGTGGACCTTTGGCTGATCGGTTTGGACGTAAACCAGTCATGATTGGCGGCATGCTGCTTTTCGCCCTCGCCAGCATTGGATGCGCGCTGGCCAGCAACATCGAAAGCCTGCAATTGTTCCGCTTTTTACAGGCCTTCGGCGGCTCAGCGGGCCCGGTTCTGGCCCGCGCCATTGTCCGTGACGTATACATCCCCAGAGATGCAGCCAGAATCCTCGCCCTGCTCGCCGGCATGATGGCGCTGGCACCGGCCGTGGCACCCACCTTCGGCGGCTTGATTGTCGCGACCATGGACTGGCACTGGATCTTCATCGTCATGGCGGCTTACGCACTGATCATGGTCGCCGTCATCACCTTTGGCATCCCCGAACCCCTGCGCCCGGAAAACCGCCAGCCGTTCCGGTTCTGCCACCTCATGCGCAACTACCGCCGCATCAGCACCGACATGACGTTTATCGGCTACACCCTCACCAGCGCCGCCATCTACGGAGGCCTGTTCGCCTTCCTGTCTGGCTCCGCCTTCGTACTGATCAACGTCCTGGGCGTAGCCCCGGAACACTTCGGCCTGTACACCGCCATCACCGCCGGTGGCTACCTGCTCGGCAACATGGCCTCCATCCGCCTGGCAAAGCGTTACCTGCCAGACCAGATCTTGCTCTACGGCCTGGCCACCACCCTCACCGCCGGCGCCACCATGGCCTTGCTTGCCTACCACAACATCTACAGCCCCTGGGCCGTGGTGCTACCGCAAGCCCTGTTCATGGCCGGCACCGGCATGGTCCTGCCCCAAACTATGGCCGGCGCATTAGCCAACCACCCCACCATGGCCGGCTCCGCCTCCGCCCTCCTCGGCTTCGTCCAAATGGCCGCAGCGGCCGCCGCCGGCGCCCTCGTCGGCATCCTCCACGACGGCACCCCACTGGTCATGGCCACGATTATTGCGATATGCGCAGGGCTCGGCCTGATTGGTTACCTGTTTCTAGTGCAGCGATACCCGGCACCGGGTTTTGAGGCTCAGAGTGCTGGTTCAAACTGATAAAGCCTTTGGGCAGAATAATCTCGAATGTTCAATAAATTGAAAACCCGCGAGAAAGCCGAGAGTTCGGGTAGGGGATGAAAACTCATCCAAAGTAAGCTACACAGAGTAGATTGCAGAGATCCAAAACCACAAGACAAGGAGCACACCATGAGCAACGTCACCCTGGACGGCAACCCCATCGACGTCAGCGGCAAATTCCCCCAAGCCGGTGAAAACGCCGCCCCGTTCACCCTGACCAACAGCGGCCTAGAAGAAGTAAAACTCGACAGCTGGCCCGGCAAACGCAAGATTCTTAACATCATCCCCAGCATCGACACCGGCGTCTGCGCCGCCAGCACCCGCAAATTCAACGAAAAAGCCGGCAGCCTGGACAACACCGTCGTCCTCGTCGTCTCCGCCGACCTCCCCTTCGCCGCCGCCCGCTTCTGCGGAGCCGAGGGCCTGAACAACGTTGAAACCCTCTCCACCTTCCGCAACTACAGCTTCCAGCAAGACTACGGCGTCGCCATTCAAGACGGCCCCCTTGCCGGTCTGTGCGCCCGTGCGGTCGTGGTCCTCGACGAGAACAACAAAGTGCTGCACAGCGAGCTGGTCAACGAAATCAAAAACGAGCCGGATTATGAAGCGGCGTTGAAAGTGCTGTAAGTCTCTCCATCAGGGCTTACTGCATAGCTTGCGCCCAGACTCCTGACTAACCGCTCAGGGTTTGAGCTGCGCCGGCAAGACTCCGGCGTTAGGGCAGCCGGTTGGGGTGGGCTTTCCAAAACTGTGCGGAGCCATGGATGGCGGAGCCCAAGCGCCACATGGATGTGCCGAAGGAGCGTGTTTTGGAAAGCCCACCCCAACCGGGTGCTTCCTCCGAAGCCAGACCTGTTAGAATCCACGCCCAGAATCCAAAACCCAAGGCACCGACCCCCAAGTGCAGAACCAACCCCAAAGCCCAAGCCTGGCCCGCCAGCTCTACCAAATGACCTGGCCCATGCTGTTCGGCGTTCTCTCCCTGATGACCTTCCAGCTCACCGACAGCGCCTTCGTCGGCCAGCTTGGCCGCGACCCCCTCGCCGCCCTGGGCTTCACCGTGCCCATGCAACAACTGGTCAGCGGCATGTACGTGGGCCTCGGCATCGCCACCACCGCCATCATCTCCAGAACCCTGGGCCAGGGCGACAACCTCCGCGCCCAACGTCTCGGCGGCCTCGTCGTCACCATCGGCGCCAGCCTGGCGCTGATCCTGTGCCTCTCAGTCTGGCTATTACAAACCGGCATACTCAACTTCCTCGGCGCCGAAGACCAACTCCGGCCCGCCATCCGGGAATACTGGGTGCCCTGGCTTATGTCCGCCTGGCTTGGCGCCTTGCTCTACTTTGGCTACGCCGTCTGCCGGGCCAACGGCGACACCAAGTTACCCGGCTACATGATGATCGCCACCAGCCTGCTCAACATTGTCCTGGACCCACTGTATATCTTTGTCTTCGGCTGGGGCCTGCCCGGGGCCGCCTGGGCCACCATCACCGCCTTCGGGATCGGTGCCCTGGTGGTTTTCCCGGCCCTGGTAAAGCGCCAATGGTTGCGCTTTGACCTGCTGCAACTGCAACTGGCGAAAGCGATCCGGCAGCTCGGTGGTATCATGGCACCGGCCATGGTCAGCCAGCTGATGCCGCCCCTGTCCGCCATGCTGGCCACCTCGCTGGTGGCCGGGTTTGGCTCCGCCGCCGTCGCCGCCTGGGGGCTGGGTACCCGGCTCGAGTTTTTCTCCATCGTGGTGGTACTCGCACTGACCATGTCCATGCCGCCGATGATCGGCCGCATGCTCGGGGCCGGCGAGCTGGACAATATCCGCAAACTGGTGCGCATTGCCGTTCGCTTTGTAGTGGTCTGGCAACTGGTGCTGGGGCTGGTGTGGCTGGCTGCATCCGGGCTGGTCTCCACCCTGTTCAGCCGGGATGCGGATGTCCAGGACATCCTGCTGAGCTATCTGCTCAGGGTGCCCCTGAGTTATAGCGGCCTGGGGGTCTGTATGCTGATGGTTTCGATCAACAATGCCCTGGGATTACCCATGCGGGCACTGTTGATCTCAACCCTGCGGCTGTTCGCCTGTTACCTGCCCTTGCTTTGGCTGGGCGCCCAGGTGTCCGGACTCACCGGATTGATGTCCGGGGCCCTGGTCGGCAACCTGTTTGCTGGACTGATGGCGTACAGCCTGTACCGCCAAGGAATGACCAGATTGCGACAAAAGTACCCCGCCACTTGACGGTTAACAATGAATTAATGTGCTAGTCTTCGGTAATCTGTTTTAGCTATCACGCCCCAACCTGATCGCTGCGGGCGGATGAACAATTAACCCAAATATTCCTTCCGGGCTACCGGCCTCGCTATGGTACCAGGACTCATCATTTTGCTGCCGGTGCTGGGAGCGTTTGCTTCCTGGTTACTGAGCCGCCGCTCTGCCGGCACCAGCATCCGTGCTCACGCACTTCTGGCTGCCGTTGCACCTTTTACCGGCGTCCTTTTGCTGGCAAGCCATTGGCCGCAGGCTTCAGACCAGAACGCGCTGGTCACCACCGTGCAGTGGATTCCACAACTGGGGCTCAACCTGTCGTTCCGGCTGGACGGCCTGAGCTGGCTGTTTGCCACCCTGATCACCGGCATTGGCTGCCTGATCATTCTTTACGCCCGTTACTACTTCGATGGCAAAGCCACTGCCCCGCGTTTCTTTATCCTGATCCAGCTGTTCATGACCGCCATGCTGGGCATCGTACTGTCTGAGAACCTGCTGTTCATGTTGGTGTTCTGGGAGCTGACCAGCCTGGTGTCGTTCCTGCTGATCGGCTTTAACTGGTCCAGCCGGGGCGCCCGCCGGGGTGCCCGAATGTCACTGGTGATTACCGGTGGCGGCGGCCTGGCCCTGCTGGCCGGCATTTTGTTGCTGGGCAACATGGCCGGCAGCTTCCAGTTGTCCGATATCCTTTCTCAGGGCGAGACCCTCAAGCAGCATAGCCTGTACCCGCTGATGCTGAGCCTGGTGCTGCTGGGGGCGTTCACCAAATCCGCCCAGGCGCCTTTCCATCTGTGGTTACCCCACGCCATGGCCGCCCCTACGCCGGTCTCCGCGTATCTGCATTCAGCCACCATGGTCAAGGCCGGGCTGTTCCTGATGGCGCGTTTGCACCCGGCCCTGGGCGATACCGAGCTCTGGTTTGCGCTGGTAACCGTCACCGGCATGGTCACCCTGATGGTGGGCGCCTTTGTCGCGATGTTCATGCACGACATCAAGGGCCTGCTGGCCTATTCCACCATTTCCCATCTGGGCCTGATCACTCTGCTGATTGGCATGGGCAGTGAAATGGCCATGGCGGCGGCCCTGTTCCATCTGGTCTGCCATGCCCTGTTCAAAGCCCCGCTGTTTATGATGGCAGGCTATGTGGATCAGGCCACCGGTAGCCGGGATATGCAGCTGATCAACGGCCTGTGGCGCTGGATGCCTGCCCTGATGATCGTCACCCTGGTGCCGGCGGCTGCCATGGCCGGGTTACCGCTGATGAGCGGCTATCTGAGCAAGAAAATGCTGTTTTCCGAAAGCCTGCTGGTGACGGCACCCCACTGGGCGGATGTGGTGATCCCGGCCTGGGTCACCGTGGCGGGTCTGTTTTCGGTGGCCTATTCGGTGCGCATCTTCCACAACGTTTTCTTTAATGGCCAGCCACGGGATCTGCCGGTGTGGCCGCCAAAGCGTAAGCCAGCCGCCGCATTGTTGCCGTTGGCCATTCTGGCGACGTTATCGTTGCTGGTTGGCCTGGTTCCCCAGTGGATCTACGACCACCTGGTGCATCTGGCGGTGCTGCAGACCACCGTGTCTCATTTACCAGCCTATGATTTCAGTGCCCTGTCCGACGCCCACACCCCTGCCATGATGAGTCTGGTGGCCATGCTGGGCGGGCTGGCGGTTTACAGTGCCCGCAAGCCGTTGTTCGCCATTCATGCCCGGTTACCGGAGGTGGACGCCAAGGACATTTTTGAAACCGCCATGCAGCGCACTATTCGCTTCTCGCAAACGCTGGTTTATCGTCTGGAAAACGGCTCCCTCCAGCGCTACCTGGCACTCATCCTGTTAACCACCGTCGCCCTGGTGGCCTGGAGCCTGAGCGGCCTGGAACGGTGGCGCGGGCCTGTGCCAATGACCGCCCTGGACCCACTGGTGGTGTTTGGCATCAGCATCCTTTGCCTGTCTGCCGTGGGCGTTGTGCTGTGTCATCGTCACCGCCTGCCGGCCCTGTTGCTGCTGTCGGTCACCGGCCTGTTTGTCACCCTCACCTTTGCCTGGTTCTCCGCACCGGACCTCGCCCTGACGCAACTGTCGGTTGAAGTGATGGCGGTGGTGATCATGATGCTGGCCCTGTCGTTCTTACCACAGAGCTCACCCAAGGAATCCCGCTTTCCCCGAATTGCCCGAGATCTGTTCGTGGCCCTGGCCGCCGGCGGCGGTGTGGCCGCGTTCACCTTTGCCGTGCTGACCCGCCCGGTAGACTCCATTTCCGACTTTTTCCTGGCCAACAGTGTGCCCGGAGGCGGCGGCACCAACGTGGTGAATGTGATCCTGGTGGATTTCCGGGGGTTCGATACCCTGGGTGAGATCACGGTACTGGGCATTGCCGCCGTGGCGGTGTTCGCCTTTACCCGCAACCTGAACCTGAAAAAACGGGTGGCGGAATCCGGCCACTCCCATTGGGTAGCCGAGCCCCATCCGGTCATCCTGCAGATGGTGGCGCACATGGCTTTGCCCATTGCCCTGCTGGTATCGGCGTATATTTTCCTGCGCGGCCACAACATGCCAGGGGGCGGTTTCATTGCGGGATTGGTCACGGCCGTTGCGCTCACCCTGCAATACATGGCCGGTGGCCTGGTCTGGGCCCAGGCGCGCATGCGTACGCACTTCCGCTCGCTCATTGGTGCGGGGCTGCTGATCGCCCTGCTGACCGGTGTTGCCAGCTGGGTGCTCGGTTATCCGTTCCTGACCACCACCTTTGCCCACCTGCACTGGCCGCTGATTGGCGAGTTTGAACTGGCCAGCGCCCTGCTGTTTGATCTGGGTGTTTACACCACCGTGGTGGGTGCAACCCTGCTGATTCTCGCGAACCTGGGCAAACTGATGACCATTGCCGGCCCAGGCAAGGAGGTGGGCTGATGGAACTGATGATCGCAGCCGCCCTGGGGATCCTGACCACCTGTGGGGTATTCCTGGTTCTGCGTGCCCGCACCTTTTCCGTGGTGCTGGGCCTGACCTTGTTATCCCATGCCGTCAACCTGTTCCTGTTCAGCATGGGCCGGCTGACAACCGGCGCCCCGGCCATTGTCGGCCTGACGGAATCCAGTGCAGACCCGCTGCCCCAGGCACTGGTGCTGACCGCCATTGTGATCAGTTTCGCGATGACCGCCTTCGTGGTGGTGTTGTCCCTGAAAGCCGCCGTGGAACTGCGCAATGATCACGTAGACGGCGAAAACCCGAACGAGGACCGGCCATGACCCACCTGATGATTCTGCCGGTCGTCATCCCCATGCTGGCCGCCGCCTGGTTGCTGGTAAACCACCGGGCCAGTATCGGCCGCCAGCGGGTGTGGAGCATTCTGTCCACCAGTTTGCTGGTGGCGCTGGGCGTGTGGGCGGTTATTGCGGCTCAAACCGATTACCACACCTACTGGCTGGGCAACTGGCAGCCGCCCTTCGGCATTGTGCTGGTGCTGGACCGGCTGAGTGCCATGATGCTGCTATTGGCCGCCTTACTGGCCCTGTTCTGCGTGCTCTATGCCAGCCGGGGCAGCGACCGGGAGGGTTCCCATTTCCATGCCCTGTTCCAGTTCCAACTGATGGGCATTAACGGTGCCTTCCTGACCGGTGATCTGTTCAACCTGTTCGTATTTTTCGAGATCCTGCTGCTGGCTTCCTACGCCCTGTTGCTGCACGGCGGCGGCCGGGCCAGAAGCCGGGCGGGCTTGCACTATGTAATCATCAACCTGCTCGGCTCTGCCCTGTTCCTGCTGGCCCTTGGCATTCTTTACGGCCTGACCGGCACCCTGAACATGGCCGACCTGGCGGTGCGGATTGCCGCCGCCAGCCCCGATGACCAAACCCTGCTGAAAGGTGCCGCCCTGCTGCTGATGGTGGTGTTCGGTATCAAGGCCGCCATTTTGCCACTGCTGTTCTGGCTGCCCAGGGCCTATTCCGCCTCCAGCGCGCCGGTGGCGGCGCTGTTTGCCATCATGACCAAGGTTGGCTTTTACGCCATGGTGCGGGTGCTTCTGATTGTGTTCGGGCTGGACCCGGCACAGCCCCTCAATGCCGAGGTGTTCCTCTGGCTCTGGCCCCTGGCGCTGGCCACCCTGGGCCTCGGCGCCATTGGCGTGCTGGGGGCCGCCAGCCTGCGCACCATGGCCGCCTACCTGGTGATTATGTCCAGCGGCTTGCTGATGGCCAGTTTTGCCATGGCCGAAACCACCGTATTGGCCGCCAGCCTGTTCTACCTGCTGCACAGCACCTGCCTGGCGGCGGTCTTTTTCCTGCTGGCCGACCTCATCGGCCGGCAGCGGGCCGACGGCTACGATCTGCTTTCGGTGACCGCTCCCTTGACCCATCGCTGGACCCTGGGCACGCTGTTTCTGGTGGCGGCGGTCAGCATGGCGGGGCTGCCGCCCTTCTCTGGGTTTGTTAGTAAAGCCTGGCTGCTGCAGAACGCCATCACGCACCCGCACTACCTTTGGCTCTGGGGCATTACCCTGATTGCCGGGTTATTCATGATTGCCGCACTCAGCCGAGCCGGCTCCGGCTGGTTCTGGAAACCGGAGCCGTTCACCGGCCGCCAGCGCCGCAAGCTGGACCCGGCGCGCGTGGCCACGGTGTCTGTGCTTATTGGTATCAGTGGCGCCCTGGCCCTGTTTGCCGCGCCGGTGATGGAGTATATGACTGCAACCGCAGGCCAGCTTTATCATCCGTCCGCCTATGTTGAGGCGGTGCTTGGCGAGCCCGTCACGATAACGGGAGGGCTCACCCCATGAACTGGTTACAGCGCTGGGTGCCACACCCCCTGTTCGCCGGCTTTCTTCTGCTGTTATGGCTGTTGATGAATGAGTTCAGCTTTGCCCACCTGTTGCTGGGCGCGGTGCTGGCAGTGGTGATTTCCCGGGTCACTCAGCCGTTCTGGCCGGAGCGTTCAAAGGTCAAGCATCCGGGTAAGTTGCTGCGCTACCTTGGCCGGTTATTGATGGATATCCTGAAATCCAACCTGATTGTCGCCCGGCGCATTCTGTTCTATTCGCGGCAGCTGGAGCCGGGGTTCTTCACTTACCCTCTGACCCTGACCGACGATTTTGCCGTGACCATTCTGGCCAGCACCATTTCGCTGACCCCGGGCACGGTGAGCGCGCATTATGATCGCGAGGGCCGCTGCCTGTTGATCCACTGCCTGCATCTTGAGGATGAAGTAGCGTTGATCAAAGACATTCGCGAGCACTACGAAAAGCCGTTACAGGAGATTTTTGATGATTGAATGGGCGGTTAACCTGGCGATCACTGTGTTTGCGATTGCCATCCTGCTGAACCTTTACCGGCTGGCCATCGGGCCCGACATCGTGGACCGGATCCTGGCGCTGGACACCCTGATGATCAACAGTATTGCGTTGATTGTGCTGTTCGATATCCGGTTGTCCCTGGGCATCCTGTTTGAAGCCGCCATGCTGATTGCCCTGATGGGGTTTGTCGGAACCGTGGCAATGACCAAGTATCTGTTGCGGGGGGATGTGATCGAATGACTGCGTCAACCATGCCGTTCGTTCTTGAATTGGTGATTTCGCTGTTCCTGGTGGCCGGCGCCTTGTTTGCGCTGATTGGCTCTGTTGGCCTGGCCCGGTTGCGGGATTTCTTTATGCGGCTGCATGGGCCCACCAAGGCCAGCACCCTTGGCCTGGGCTGTTTGCTGATCGGCTCGTTGCTGTTTTTCAGTTTCCAGCGCGGCGCGCTTTCCGTGCATGAGGCGATTGTGACCGTTTTCCTGTTTGTGACTGCGCCAGTCAGCGCCCATATGATGGCGAAGGCCGCCCTGTTCCGGGGTGTGGATAAGGGCGGCCCAAGCCGGAATTACCCGGACCGTTAGCCGGCAAACCTGGCCCGGAAGCTCTCGGGCATGGGGGTGACTTCCCGGGTTTTGTAGTTGAAGAACACAAAACCGTATTTGGCCATGGCCACCGATTGGCCGGTGTCTGCTTTGGTGACCCGGAACACGAAATCCCCGCCGTATTTGTTGAAATCCCTCAGGCCGACTTCGAAGCGCAGCATGTCCGGGTAGAAGGATTCGCCCCGGTACATGGTGGCCAGGTCGGTGACGATGATGCCAGTGCCATTCTGGTCGGCTTCTTCGATGCCGTGTTCGACCAGGAACTGGGCGCGGGCTTCGGAGAGCATGGAGATGAGGGCGTCGTTGCCCAGGTGGTTGGCGCCGTTGATGTCGGTGATTCTGACGGGCATTCGGGTTTCGAAGCTGAAGGCGTTGTCGGGGAATTCGAGTTTGATTCTTGCCACGGGGGTGTCCTGATCTGGTTCAACATTGGATTGGGCTGAATCATACGCTTCCGGTTGTGACTTCTCATCTTATGGTGCTATCGGGTATCTTGCTTGGTATCCCTGCGCTTCTTTTTGCGGGGGCGCGGCGGTAAGGAAGGGCTTTCCAAAACACGCTGTGAATACATCCCTGTACGCTCTGCTCCGCCATCCCTGGCTCCGCAAGGTTTTGGAAAGCCCTTCCTTACCGCCTCGTTCTTACAATGTGCGCGCACCGTTTGAAGATTTAACAACAAACAAGAGTGACTTATGGATATTCGCCCGGCTGCCACCCTGGTTCTTACCCGCGATACCGAAAACGGCATTGAAGTGCTTCTGCTGCAACGCACCTGGGAGGCTATTTTCCTGCCCGGTTACTATGTGTTCCCCGGCGGAGCGGTGAATGAGCAGGAGTCGGAGGCGCAGCCGCATGTTGTGGGTGTTGAAGACGCGGATATCAGTCAGACCATGAGTCTGGATGAAGGTGGCGCGGATTTTATGTTGGCGGCGGTTCGGGAGTGTTTTGAGGAGGCGGGGATTCTGCTGGCTCAGGACGGCAGCGGTCAGCTAATCGGTGCGGAGCATCCGGTGCTTGGTGAGCGTGACGCATTGTTCCGGGATGAGGTGTCGCTGGCGCAGTTGTGTGAGAAGCATGGGCTGGTGGTGCCGCTGGACCGGTTGGCGTATTTAAGCCATTGGGTGACACCGCCGGGGCCGCCGCGGCGGTTTGATACGCGGTTTTTTGTGGCGGTGGCGCCGGAAGGGCAACGGGCCGGGCATGATGGTCAGGAGACGATTGATCATGTGTGGATGTCGCCTGCGCAGGCGTTAGAGGAGCATCGGGCGGGGCAGCGTTTGTTGGGGTTGCCGACGATCCGTACCCTGCGGGTGTTGTGTGATTTCAATACCACCGCCGAGCTGATGCGCTATGCCCATGCCAATCCACCGGAGGCGTTTCCGACCGATCCCTGGCCGGCGCTTCGCAAGGGCAAGCCGGTGATGCTGGAACCCAACGCGCCGGCTTACGATGAGGCGGTCAAGCTGGACCCGGAGGGGGAAGGCACCACCCGGGCGGAGATTGTGCCCGGTGAGCCGGTGGAGGTGGCGGCCGGTGTAGTACGGTTGACGGCACCGAACCCGGGGATGATGACCGGGCCCGGCACCAATACCTATATTCTGGGTTTTGAGCGGTTTACAGTGATTGACCCCGGGCCCACAAACGAGGCCCACATCGAAAAGATTCTGGAAGTGACCGGCGGGGTGGTGGACCAGGTGCTGGTCACCCATACCCATCTGGATCATTCACCGGCCGTGTCGGTTCTGAAAGAACGAACCGGTTGCCGGGTGTTTGGCTGGCCAGCCCCGGAGGGCGCAGGCCAGGACCAGTCCTTTAAGGCGGACGACGAGCCGGAGCATGGCGACCTGATTGTCAGCGAGGCGGGCATTCTGAAGGTGATCCATACCCCCGGGCATGCCTCCAACCACCTGTGTTTCCTGCTGACGGACCAGGAGTTGCTGTTCTCCGGTGACCACATCATGCAGGGCTCCACGGTGGTGATCAATCCGCCGGACGGCGATATGAAGGCCTATGTGGAATCCCTGTACGAGCTATTGGAGGAGCCTGTGCGCTTTATCGCGCCCGCCCACGGCTTTCTGATGGGGCAACCGGAGGCAGTGATTGATTACCTGATCACCCACCGGTTATCGCGGGAGCACAAGATCTTCCGGGCACTGGAAGCACTGGCGCCGGTGTCCCTGAAAGACCTGACGGCGAAAGCCTACGACGATGTGCCAGCAGCCATTCATGGCCTGGCAGCACGATCAGCCCTGGCACACCTTCTCAAACTTGAGGCAGAACACCGGGCATACCAGTCAGACAACCTCTGGCATGCCCACTAGCCAGGGTACCGGGCTACTTCTTGGCGATGATCCACACCGCGTGCACGATACCAGGAATGTAGCCCAGGATGGTCAGCAGGATATTGATCCAGAAATGCTTGCCCAGGCCCACCTGTAAAAAAACACCTAATGGCGGTAACAGAATCGCAACCAGAATTCGCAAAAGGTCCATTTAGTTCTCTCCTCGTGGCACGTATAACAGTCATATCTCTGAAAGATAGCAGTGTTATTACATTCAACCACACTGGGCCACCACAGATGGGCCCGTGATCATGAAAGTGGCATTAAACCTCTGTCACAGCGGTATTCATGAACCATACAGGGCCCTATCCTTGGGGCCACTGGACAGGTACTCGAGGACTTATGCTGTTTCAAAGGCCCAGACACTCCACAATCCGACACTTTCCGATCTGGCTTTTCGCGGCCGCCCTGCCAATGGTCACCTTGGCCGACTCCAACGATTCGTCTGTGCTGGTCGCCCAACTCGCAGAGGATGAAAACGTTGAGGATGTGGTGCGCTCTGAACCCCGCCGCAGTCCGGGCGAAGATGACGACGCCAGCGACGACGAGCAGGAATCCTCAGCACCAGATACCGGCCAGCAAACACAAACGGTCAAACCCTTGGTGGTACCCGTTACCCGCAAGATTGCCCCCAACATCGACCTGAAAGAAGTGGCACCCCTGCCGGAACCTGAGCCGGAACCGGAATCTCTGCCGGGGGCGGAACTGTCTGAAGAGGAGGTTCAGGCCCTGCAAGATACCGCACAAGGGGAAACGCCCGCCGCCGAGGACGAATCTGATGCGCAGGCAGAACCCCTGCCGGCCGAAAGTTTCACCCTGCTGGGCAAGGAAGTGCTGCCCGGCACCTCCACGCGGCTGGCCTGGTCACCCCAGATCCAGATTGCAGGCCTGTCACAGATTACTCCTGTACTGGTGGTCAACGGCGTGAATGCCGGGCCAACCCTGTGCCTGACTGGCGCCGTGCACGGCGATGAGCTTAACGGCATCGAGATTATTCGCCGCACCATGTATGACCTCAATCCGGAGAAACTCAGCGGCCGGGTGATCGGCGTGCCCATTGTCAATCTAACCGGCTTCCAGCAGGGCAGTCGGTACCTGCCGGACCGTAGGGATTTGAACCGCTTTTTCCCGGGCCGCAAGGACGGCAACCTTGCCGACCGGGTGGCCTATTCGTTGTTCGAGAATGTCATTCGGCACTGCGACATGCTGGTGGACATTCACACCGGTTCCCTCAAGCGCACCAACCTGCCTCAGCTGCGGGCCGACATGAACAATCCGGATGTGGCGGAATTCACCCGTGGGTTTGACCGCATGGCGGTGGTGCACAGCTCCGGCTCCCCAGGCATGCTGCGCACGGCAGCCGTCCAGGCAGGTATCCGTGCCGTGACCATGGAAGCCGGGGAGTCGTTGCGAATTCAGGAGCATCAGATCGAAGCCGGGGTAAATAGCCTCAACAGCCTGCTGGAGAAACACGGCATGATCTCCAGGATGTTTGTCTGGGGCGATCCGGAACCGGTCTATTATGATTCCACCTGGGTGCGCGCCGAGCACGGCGGCATTCTGTTCAGCGAGATTAACCTGGGTGCCAATGTCTCCGAAGGGGAGGTCTTGGGCTATGTGGCTGATCCGATTACCAATGAGCAACACCCGATACGCTCCACCTCCAACGGCCGGATCATCGGCATGGCGGTTGATCAGGTGGTGATGGCCGGCTTCGCCGCCTACCACATTGGTACGGAGGCAGAAGTTCCAGGAGAGTAGTATGCTAGGGGTTTTACCCGACAGCCTATGATCCACAGGAGTTCATGTGTCTTCGGCAAACTCTGGCATATTATCCCGAATTCCCGGCCTGGCCTATGTGGGCCTGGTGCTTACGCCGCTGTTCTGGGCAGGCAATGCCGTGGTCGCGCGAGGCACGGTTGAGCATGTACCGCCCCTGTCGATGTCTTTCTGGCGTTGGGTGATTGCCCTCGCCATATTGCTGCCCTTCGGTTTCCCTGGCATGTGGCATCATCGCCGGGTCATCCGTGCCCGCCTGGGTTCGATGCTGGCCCTGGCCACCTTCAGCGTGGCCGCGTTCAATTCACTGCTCTACTACGCCGCCATCACCACCACCGCCACCAATATTGCCCTGATCAATGCCACCATTCCTATTTTCGTGGCCCTGCTGGCGTGGATGCTTCTGGGCGACCGCACCCGGCCAATTCAGGCATTGGGCATCGCCCTGGCCATCGGAGGCATCCTGACCGTGGTCGCCCGGGGTGAGCTCTCGGTTTTGACCGGCCTTCAGGCACAACCCGGTGACCTGATCATGGTGGCGGCCGTCTTCAGTTGGGGGTTGTTCTCGGTCTTGCTCAGACGGCAGGCGGTGCCGTTACCGGCCCTTACTTTCCTGACCACCCAGATTCTGCTGGGCACGCTGGTGATCCTGCCGTTTTACCTGGTCGACCTGTTTTTCTTCGCCGGGGGCTTCGAGCTGACCCGAAATACGGCCATGTCGCTACTGTATTTCGCCATATTCCCCGGTATCCTTGCCTACGCATTCTGGAATCACGGCGTGCATGCGATCGGCCCGGCCAGGGCCGCGATATTCATGTACCTGACCCCGGTCTT
The DNA here is from genome assembly GCF_048595985.1 of Marinobacter sp. GH_1. NCBI lineage: Bacteria > Pseudomonadati > Pseudomonadota > Gammaproteobacteria > Pseudomonadales > Marinobacteraceae > Marinobacter > Marinobacter sp. GH_1. The sequence goes on from NZ_CP184460.1 coordinate 4,183,557, forward strand.
CGCATCCATACTGGCCGGCATTTTTCTGGGTGAGTCGCTTGGCGCGTTTCACATGATTGGCGGCCTGCTGATTCTCGCAGGCCTGGTGTTGGCCACGCGAACCGGTCGCCGACAGGCTGCGTATTCACTTCGGAGTCAGGAACAAAACGGGAGAGACACATGATGAAAGCCACCACCAGCATCAGGCGAGCCCGCACACTTTATGGTCTGTTGTTGATGATCCTGGCACTTGGCATGCCTGCATTGGCGTCTGCCGAGGCCTGTGATCCGGAAGACCATGAATGGGTGCCCAGCCGCTATTACCCGGCGGGGTCTGTGGTGTTTCACAACGACAACTGGTACGAGTCCCGTGAAATTCACGAGGGTATGGAGCCGGGTATCACATTCGATTGGAAACGCTTACATTCGGTGCCAGATTGTGGTGGTGAAAACAGGCCGCCCGACCCCATAGACCCGGCTGATGTGGAGGAAGGCGTTACCCAGACGGACAGTAACACAGAGTTCTGCGAACGCCCGGAACAATGGCTGTTTGCTGAGAGTTACTCCGTCGGCAGCCAGGTCAGCCATGGCGGCAAGATCTGGGAAGCCATCCGGGATACCAAGGGCGACATGCCGGGTATCCAGGAGCCACCGCACTGGAAGCTGGTGGAAGACCACTGCGCCATCCAGTCGCAACCGGCACTATAAGCCAGCCAGCGCTGCCTCGATCCGGGCAATGACCTGTTCCAGCACGGATCGCGGGCAGCCGATGTTCAGGCGCATAAAGCCACTGCCCGGGTGCCCGAAGGACAACCCCGGGTTCATGCCCACGCCGGCGTCCTCAACGAAAAATTGTTTGAGGCCGGCATCATCCAGCCCCAGGCTCCGACAGTCGAGCCACATCAGATAGGTGCCTTCCGGCGCTGCAACGTCAATGCCTGGCAATCGCCGGAACACCGCGTTGGCCACGAAATCCCGATTGGCCTGCAGATAGCCGAGCAGTTCGTCCAGCCAAGTGGCGCCGTGGCGATACCCCGCTTCAAAGCCGGCAATGCTGAACGGGTTGCACTGGGGCAGGTGCATGGACTCAAACACCGCTTTCATGGCCTTGCGCCGTTCCGGATCTGGGATCACCAGGGCGGACAAACCAAGACCGGGCATGTTGAAACTCTTGCTCGGAGCCACCGCCGTCACCAGCGCATCATCCTCTTGGGCCAAGCTGGCCAGGACGGTGTGCCGAGCAGCATCCGGATAGGTCAGGTCGCAGTGGATCTCGTCCGAGAGCACCACCAGGTTGTGGCGCCGGGCAACGGCCAGCAGCTCTTTCAGCTCCGCTTCCGTCCAGACGCGGCCGACCGGATTGTGGGGGGAGCACAACAACAGCACCCTGGCATCGGGCCGGGCAGCGCATTGCTCGAGATGCTCCAGATCCATCCGGTACTGCCCGGTCTGCGGATCCTGAACCAGCGGGTTTTCAATCACTTCACGACCGCTCTGGCGCACCGAGCTGAAGAAAGGCGGATACACCGGCGGCTGGATAATCACGCCCTCACCCGGTCCGGCATAGGCCATACAGGCGGCATTCAGGGATGGCACCACCCCCGGCGCCATCAATATCCACTCCCGGCGAATGTGCCAGCCATGGCGCTGCGCAAACCAGTCGATCATTGCCTGGTACAGGCTTTCAGGAAACAGGGTATAGCCGTATACCGGGTGCTGCGCCCGCTCTGTCAGAGCGTGGGTGACCGCCTCGGGCGCGGCAAAGTCCATATCCGCCACCCACACCGGAATGACATCATCCCGGCCAAACACCGCCTGGCGGGCGTCAAATTTGACCGAGCAGGTATTTTCACGTCGAACAGGCTGATCAAACGCACTGGCCACAAACGAACTCCCCAACTGGTTGAAAGGCTGCCGAAGGCTATTGTGGTAGCCCCGGCCAGCGACCGCAACCAACCGTGACCGCTGGCGTGGCAGGCGCCTCCCGCTTTGGTCGAACATGGGCAAGTTTTGCTTGCCGAAACGGGCCGATACTTGCGAACCTAACCGTTTGTTGATGGTTGTCGTCCCGAACGTTTGTCGGAGTTCTCCCCATGATCGGCCAGATCCTAGCTACCATGCTGCCGGTATTCCTGATTGCAGGCTGTGGCGCCCTGTATGGCCGCTACCGCACACCAGACATTCAAGGCCTGAACGTTCTCAACATGGAACTGTTCGTGCCCATGCTGGTGTTTGCCGTACTGGCCGACCAGCAGGCGCCCCTGCAGGACTATGGCTGGCTGGCGCTGGCGGCTACGGTGGTGGTGCTCGGTTCTGGCATCATTCTGTACCCGGTGGCCCGCGTTCTGAACCTGAACCTGAAAACGTTCCTGCCGCCGATGATGTTCAATAATTCCGGCAACATGGGCATTCCGTTGCTGGTACTGGCGTTCGGTGAGGCGGCCCTGCCGGCGGCGATCGTACTGTTCATTGTCGAGATGCTGCTGCACTTTTCCGTTGGCCTGTACATGCTGGACCCCCACACGTCGATTATCCGGCGATTGCGGCTACCCATCGTGTTCGCCAGCATCGCCGGGCTAACGGTAAACTTCAGCGGTGTTGCCCTGCCTGGCTGGCTGCTGGAAACCCTGAACATGCTCGGTGGCGTGTGTATCCCCTTGATGCTGTTTGCCCTGGGGGTGCGGATGCTGGATGTCGATTTCCGGGACTGGAAACTGGGGCTGATTGGCGCCATTGCCTGCCCGGTCAGTGGCTTGCTGCTGGCCTGGCCCATGATTGCCCTGCTCGACCTGCCGGGCCTTCAGGTAGCCTGCCTGTGGGTGTTTGCGGCGCTCCCGCCTGCGGTGCTCAACTACATGGTGGCGGAGCAGTATCAGCAGGAACCCCACGCGGTGGCATCGCTGGTATTATTGAGCAACCTGGGCAGTCTGGTGGTCATGCCCATTGTCCTGGGCCTGGTGTTCGCAGCCGGCTACGTCTGACCGGCTCACCACTTCACATGGATGAATAAAGCGGATGTCTGAAACCGTTGCGGTGGTGCGCGCTGCCCGCCCGAACTTCCTGCTGCTGGCGCCACTGTGTGTGGGACTGGGCCTGGCCGTTGCCTGGCGACAGGGCCAGCCTCCGGCGCTGATCGACACCCTGCTGGTGTTTGTGGGTGCCGTGCTGGCCCATGCGGCGGTTAACCTGCTCAATGAATATGAGGATTTCCGGTCCGGACTGGACCTGATCACCCGGCGCACCCCTTTCTCCGGCGGCAGTGGCGCACTACCCGAGGTACCCTCCGCAGCGCGGCGGGTATTGTGGGCCGGGCTCGGCACCCTGGGGTTGGTGATCGCCATCGGCGTGTACTTTTTGTGGCTTCGGGGTTTGCCCATGTTCGTTCTGGGTGCCGGTGGGGTGGTACTGGTGCTGACCTATACCCGCTGGATCACCCGTTCGCCGCTGTTATGCCTTTTGGCACCGGGCATTGGCTTTGGCCCGGTGATGGTGTTGGGCACCCTGGTAGCCCTGGGTGCCCGGCTGGATGCCGCTGCCCTGATCTGCGCAGCCGTCGCACTGCTGCTGGTCAGCGAGCTGCTGTTGATCAACCAGATCCCGGACGCGGATGCTGACCGGCAGGTTGGCCGCCGGCACCTGGTGATCACCCTTGGGCCGGAAACCGCCAGCAGGATCGTGGCTGGCCTGCTGGCCGGCAGTTATCTGCTGATCGGAGCCGGCATTCTGACCGGAATTCTGCCGGTCGCAGCGCTGATCGCCCTGCTGCCGTTGCCACTGGCCCTGTGGATCAGCGTGCGCCTGCCCCATGTCCTGAATAAAGCAGGCGAACTGAACCGCCTGCTCGGTGCTAATGTGGTCACCCTGCTGTCGACCCTGGCATTGCTGATGGCGGGGCTCAGCCTCTGAACCGGAACACGCTGACCCGTGAGCGCAACTGGCCCGCCAGCACGGCCAGATCCCGGCTGGCACCGGCCACCTGATCCGATCCGGCAGAGGTTTCAATGGTGGCATCGTGAATCCTCGCGATGTTGCGGTTCACTTCCTCCGCCACGGAACTCTGTTCTTCTGCAGCGCTGGCAATCTGGGCATTCATGTCGTTGATGGAAGCCACCTCTTCCCGGATGCGCCCAAGCGCGGTTTCTGCCTCGGCGGTCTTCTCAACCGTCACCCGAGCCAGATCCCGGCTTCGTTCCATTTCACCGGACGCCTCACCCGCGCCCGCCTGCAACCGGCCAATCATGTCCTGAATTTCCCGGGTGGAATCCTGGGTACGGGATGCCAGGGAACGCACTTCATCAGCCACCACCGCAAAGCCCCGGCCGTGCTCACCGGCACGGGCCGCTTCAATGGCCGCATTCAGCGCCAGCAGGTTGGTTTGCTCGGCGATGGCGTTGATCACTTCGATGATCTTCTCGATATTACCGCTGTCTTCCGACACCCGGTTTACAGAAGCCGCCGCGTCCTCCAGCTTGTTCGCCAACTCGGTGATCGAGCTGGCGGTCTCCTTGACCACCTGATTTCCGGTTTCAACTTCCTGGTCAGCCTTGCGGGTTGCTGTCGCGGCGTTAGCGGCAAAGCCCGCCACCTCATTCACCGTGGCGGCCATCTGGTTAACCGCGGTGGCCATCTGCTCGGCCTCAGTGGCCTGCATACGGATCTGTTTGCTGTTGTTATCTGAGGTATCTTCCAGCTCGCCAGACGCGTTAGACAGCTCCTCGGCCGCAGACCTTACTTCACGGATGATGCCCGTTAACCGGTCAATGGTATCCGCCAGTGCGCCCATCACGCTGTCCGGGTAACGGGTTTCCAGATTTTGCTCCAGCTGGCCATCCGCCAGCTGCCGGATAGCCGCCGCCACTTCCTCGGGCTCCGCGCCGAGAATGCGCTTGAGCTTGCGGATGATCACCGTCGCCACCAGTACACTGACCAGCACAGCAAAACCGGTGATGGAGAGAATCATGATGTTGAAGCCACTGGCGGCGTCGCGCACTGCTTCCAGGTCAGCGGCAACGGTGTCTTCCTGATAATCAATAAACGCGTTAACCCGCGCCAGCCACTCGCTGTAAGCCGGTGAAACCTGATCCAGCAACAGGCGCCGGGCCTGCTCGGTATTGCCTGCGGTTCGGAGAGTCACCACCTCATCGGTCAGGGTGAGGGTTCGCTGCTCGGTGGCTTCGATGTCCCGCAGCAAACGGCGCTCCTGATCCGTGGCCCCCTGGCGCTGGAACATCTGGGACATGGCTTCCGCATTCTCCCGGTACATCGCCGCCAGGTCATCGATGGTGCGAAGGTGTCCACGCAGGGCTGCATCGCTGTTCACCAGCACCACATCCCGAATGGCAATCGCCCGGTCATGCACGCTGCCGCGGAAATTAATGGCGAAGCGCTGTTTGAGCGAAGCGCCCTCATTAACCGAGGTCAGGGTCCGGTCAATGAATCCCACCTGGTGATTACCCACAACGCTGACCAGCACCATCAGCGCTACCATCAACCCAAACCCCAACGCCAGGCGTTTTGCTACCGTGAGCTGGCCAGTCATATAAGCACTCCACATATTGGTTAAGTGGAGAGAATTACGATTAAAAAAAGGAATGGATTTATTACTTTTGCAAGATTTTGTAAATTCTTAAACCGTCTGCCACTCAGCCCCCTATCGAACCGTCCGTTTTCCTTGCAACTGCCTGGACTTTGGCCGATGGTTAGAGGCAAATCTGCCTGATCTGGTAATGATATGGAGGTCTGTCCATGAGTGTTCTGCTTCTGGTTCTCAGTGCCCTGGTGCTGATCTATTTCAGCATCGGCGGTAAAACCGCCGCGATTGTGATGTCCGTGGCCACCCTAGTCGGGGTCGCCAACGACGGCTGGCACCTTCTCAGTTTTGTCATCGGCGGCCTGCTGTTAGCGTTGGCGCTACTGATCACCCTGCCCGGCGACCTGCGCCTGGACAAATTCAGCCGGCCCTTACTGGGCTGGGTCCGCAGCCGCCTGCCCAAGCTCTCGCCTACCGAGCAGGAAGCCCTGAACTCCGGTTCGGTAGACTGGGATGGCGAACTGTTTTCCGGCAAGCCGGAATGGAACAAGCTGCTGGACGCCGCTCCGGCGCATCTGACCAGCGAGGAGCAAGCGTTTCTCGACGGCCCGGTGGAAGAACTGTGCAAGATGCTGGATGACTGGCAGATTACCCACGAACACTACGACCTGCCAGACAAAGTGTGGAAATTCATCCGTGACAAGGGCTTCTTCGGCCTGGTCATTCCCAAGGAAGACGGGGGCCTGGGTTTTTCCAACACTGCCCACTCCGAAATCGTGATGAAAATCTCCACTCGCAGCGTATCGGCAGCGGTGACCGTCATGGTGCCCAATTCCCTGGGCCCGGGTGAGCTGCTGATGCACTACGGCACCGACGACCAGAAACACCACTACCTGCCGCGCCTGGCCAAGGGCAAGGAAATCCCCTGTTTTGCCCTGACCTCACCGGTGGCCGGCTCCGACGCCGGTGCCATTCCGGACAAAGGCATCGTCTGCAAGGGCGAATGGAACGGCAAGGAAGTGCTGGGCCTGAAGGTCACCTGGAACAAACGCTATATCACACTCGCCCCGGTAGCGACTCTGATAGGCCTGGCCATCAAGGTCTACGACCCAGAAAAACTGTTGGGTGGCAACGACGACATAGGCGTCACCTGCGTGATGGTGCCCCGGGAGACCGACGGCGTGAATGCCGGCGCCCGCCACCTGCCCATGAACACCGTGTTCATGAATGGCCCCACCTGGGGTACAGAAGTGTTTATCCCCATGGAACAGGTCATCGGTGGCCAGGACATGCTTGGCAAAGGCTGGAAAATGCTGCTGGAATGCCTGTCCATCGGCCGCTCCATCTCCCTGCCGGCTCTCGGCACCGGCGCAGGGAAACTGGCCAGCCTGGCCACCGGCTCCTACGCCTATACCCGGGAACAGTTCGGCCGCACCATCAGCCAGTTTGAAGGCGTTCAGGAAGCCCTGGAGCCCATCGCCGGCTACACCTACATGATGGACGCCGCCCGCCTGCTGACCGCCGGCATGCTGGACCGAGGCGTACGGCCTTCCGTGCCATCCGCCGTACTGAAGTACCGCAATACCGACCTGATGCGGGAAGTGATCAACCACGCCATGGATGTAGTCGCTGGCCGGGGCGTGATCACCGGCCCCCGCAACTTCCTGGCCCGGGCCTACCAGGCAGTGCCCATCGGCATTACCGTGGAAGGCGCCAACATCCTGACCCGCAGCCTGATGATCTTCGGCCAGGGCGCCATTCGCTGCCATCCGTTTATCGTGGAAGAAATCGAAGCCGCGGGCATGGAAGATGAAGACAAAGCCGCAAAACAATTCGATGGCATCTTCTACCGCCACCTGGCCCACACCACCCGCAATGCCCTGCGGGCGTTCGTACTCGGCCTGAGCAAGGGCTGGCTGGAAACCGCGCCACGCCAGGGCGACATCCAGAAATACTACCGCCAGCTGGGCCGATTCTCCGCTGCCTTCGCATTAATGACCGACGTCACCCTGCTGACCGTCGGCGGCGGCCTGAAAGCCCGCCAGCGCTTGTCTGGCCGCATGGCCGACTGCCTGGTCCAGCTCTATTACGCCACCGCCGTAATCAAGCAATGGCATGAGGAAGGCTACCCGGACGACCAGCGAGACCTGGTGGAATGGTGCCTGCAAACCTGCCTGCACGACCTGCAGGATTCCATGCGCGATGCCATCATCAACTTCCCGGTCCCGGCCTTACGCTGGCCGCTGCGTTTGCTGGTGTTCCCCCTCGGCGCCACCGGCCTGAACGGCCCGGACGACAAGCTGGGCGCGAAAGTGGCCGCGACCATCGTGAACGACACCCCGGTGCGCCAACGCATCAGCCGCGGCACCTTTATCAACATGGATCCCGACGACCCGCTGGGCCGCGTACTGAATGCCTATAACCTGGCCAACGAAACCGCCGAGATGCGCCAGCGCCTACACAAAGCCATCCGCAATCGTGACGAAGACGAACTGGACGGCATTGCCCTGCTGATGGGCCATCAACGCAAAGAGCTGGTGGACTGGGCCTGCGCCCAGGGCATCATCAAGGCGGACGAATGCCCGAAAATGGAAGAAGCGCTGACAGCCCTGTATGACGTTATCCGGGTGGATGCCTTCGACGCCGATGGCCTGAAAGCCCTGGCCAAGGGTGCCAAGGGCAAGCGCAAAGTGGTTGAGCGCCCTGCGAAGGGCTAGTGTCCCGTCTGACACGTCGGAGTGGGTAATCCTGCTCCGGCGTTATGGCCAGCCAGGCCACCGACAGGTGCACCATGACCCACAAAGATACTGCCAGAAAGCATCGTGACGATGTCTGACGGTGTCATACCCAGGGTCATCCGGAAAGTATGGGAGAAGTGAGCGGAATCCGCAAAGCCCGCTGCGATCGCGGCGTCAGTGAGTGATGCGCCACGCTCTACGCCGGTAAAGGTCACAAATAACCGGTGCCACTGCCGATAGCGACGCACAGGCACCCCTACCTGGGCACGAAACAGCTCTACCAGACGGGAAACCGAGAGGTTGACCGAGTTCGCCAGTTCCTCCACCGAGACATTTCTGCCGATCTCCGACTGAATCCGTTCCACCACCCGCGCCACCCGCGGGTCGGTTTCAGGATAGGGCTGGGCCGCCGGGTTGATCCCCGATTCCAGTGCATCGAAGGCTTCCTCCGCCTGCACGGGAACGTTGTAGAGCGCTTTGAGCCAACGTTGAAGTGAGTGCTCACCATGAAAGCCGGCGTACACCCCGTCCTGATGCCTGGCCATGCTGTGAGACAACAGACGGAAATCCTGCCCCAGGGCATCCAGGTAACACGCCGCGACCAGCTGGCCCTGGGGATCAATCCTGGCGCTTTGGCCCGGCGCCAACAGCAGCGAATGCTCATGCAAGACAGCGTTTGATCCCGGCAACACCAGTTGCACGGGCCCTTCGACTCCGATGACCAGCGAAGCGGCCGCTTGGCTGAACTCAATCGGATGCCGCAAGCGCCCGACGAACAGGGTGCGCCGGGGCCAGAGATACAACAGGTTGGAACGTGAATTATCCATGGGCATCAACGCATGCCCGCTGCATTTTTGCGCCGGGCAAACGGTTTCTTGTTGTTGTATGTCTGCCCGAGTGTATATGCATTTCTCAACAATCACCCACGAAAGATGCCGGTTACGTGATCAATTCCGGTCTTTTTGTTGTTGGCCTGCGAACTCGTCAGTTCTTACAAGCGCAGTGCACCCATCCATGAGTAGATTCGGAGGGCAACACCATGCAGTCATCCTGACAACAAACACAAAAAGGAACGACACCATGAACTCGTGGATAAAAAGCGCGGTAGCAGCGCTGATATTGAGTCTATCCCTGCCTGCACAGGCCGGTCTTTTCGACTGGTTATGGGGATCAAATAAACAGGGTGCAACGAAGCACCCGATCGTCCTGGTACCGGGCATTTTTGCCTTCGACACCATTGCCGGCGTTGACTACTGGTACCGCATTCCCAACGCCCTCGAAAAGGAGGGCGCCACGGTATTCGTACCGAAGATCAATGCCTTTGACAGCTCAGCCATGCGCGGCGAACGGTTGATCCAGCAACTGGACGCCATCCGGGCCGCCTCCAATGGTGCAATCACCCGTTTCAACCTGATTGGCCATAGCCAGGGCGGGGTGACCTCCCGCTATGTCATGAACGTTCGGCCCGACCTGGTGGCCTCGGTAACCACCCTGCACTCTCCTCACAAGGGCTCGCCACTGGCAGACGTAGTGACCGGCGTCGCTCCAGAAGGGTCACTGACCGGCGTCGGTTTTGAAGCCCTGGCAAATACCGTGGGCAATCTCGTTAATCTTCTGTCTGCCAACAAGGCGGACCGCTCCGACATCTACGCCATGCTCGCCGAATTCAACAAGCCCGGCGCCGCCGCCTTTAACAACCTGTTCCCAGCCGGCTTGCCAGCGTCTGAGTGCGGCCAGGGGCCAGCAAGCGTCAACTTTGGAGGCCATGCCATCCGCCTGTATTCCTGGAGCGGGACCGCCCAGTTCACCACCGGCCTTGATCCCTCAGATGCCCTGTTCGGCATCACCAGCCTGGCCATTCCAGGGCCCGACGACGGGGTGACCGGCCGATGCTCCAGCCACTTTGGCCAGGTGATTCGCGACGACTACTTCATGAACCATCTGGATGTGACCAACCAGGTGCTGGGTATGGTGTCGCTGTTTGAAACCTCGCCGCTGACCCTGATGCGCAACCACGCCAGGCGCCTCGCCAACGCAGGGCTGTAAAACCAACACCCCACTGGCCAGCCCGGTGGGGTGCCTTCAGGAGCTTATATTCATGAACCATCGCAGCTGCCTCCTTCTGGTGGCCGGCATTGTCACCATAGCCGGCGCCCTGACTCTGACCCAACGGGGAACCACCGAGGGTCCAGAAACCGCTATTCAGGCACCGAAAATCTCCACCGACCAGGCTGGTACCCCCGGACTACCTGCGCACAACCTCAGCCAGCAAAACGTCCCGGAGCTGCCTCCTGAACTCGTTGGCCTGGAACCGAAGGGTGCGCTTTCAGTCGATGCCAACCACCACCTGGTCCCGGATGAAAACCTGCGCAACCTGTTTGATTTTCACCTGGCCACTCTGGATCGGGAACCCATGGACCTGATTCTCAACCGTATCAGAGCAACGCTGGCTGACCGGCTGGACGAACCGGCTCGAAGCCAGGCCCTGGCATTGCTCAACGATTACGTTAACTACCGGCTGGAACTCACCCGCATTGACCAGAACCTGCCACCGGGTCTTGACCACTATGGCTTCGATCTCAACGCTTTGACCCTGCGCCAGAAAGCATTGCAGGCGGCCCGCGCCGAGCATTTCACACCGCAAACCCACGCAGCCTTTTTCGGCGAAGACGAGCAACTCGACAACTACACTCTCGAGAGACTGACGATTGAACGCAACGAAGCGCTCACCGAACAACAAAAAGCCCAACAACTGGCACAACTGGAACACGCCCTGCCTGAACACATTCAACGAACCCGAGCCCGGGCCACCATCAACAGCAACCTGTTCGAAAAGACCGAAGCCATGAGAAGCAACGGCGCCACAGACGCCGACATTTTCCAGCTAAGGGCACAAAACCTGGGCGAAACCGCCGCAGCCAACCTGGCGGAACTCGATTTACAGCAACAGCAATGGCAAAGCCGGCTTGACCATTACCGGCAAGAAAAAGCCCGGATCACCAACGCCAACCTGAGCCCTGAAGACCAGCAAACCGCTGTCAGCGAGTTACAACAGCGTCTCTTTGAAGGCCCTGAGCGGCTGAGAGTCAGAGCTCTGGATGCCGGCTCCCGGCGCTACCCGATCGCAAACCACCCCGAATAGCCTCATCCACCAGCCAGCGGCGCAGCGTCTGAATCCCACGCTCCCGCCGGCGACTGGTCTTCCAGGCAAAGTAGAACTTGTCACCTGTCACCACCGAATGCGCGGGCAACCGAACAAAATCCGCCGAATCCTTGCGGGTACTGAGCATGTAGTCATTGGTCAACGCAATACCCTGATGAAAACGCGCCGCCTCCAGCGACAACAGCATATGGCTGGAATGCAGCAGCCGACTGGATTCAGGCAGCTTCATACCGGCCTCCTGATACCAGGCCTCCCAGTCACCGCCCTGCCGGTCATAAATACTGTGAGTCGACAGCAACGGAAACCGGGCCATCTCTGCCGGCGCTACCGGCGGCTCATCCCGCCGCTCGGGCTCCGCATCCCGCCCCAACTCCCGCCGTATACGCTGCCAATAATCCTGACTGCACACCGGAAACAACCGCTCCTCATACAGCAGATCGTAACTGTAGGCCCGTGAATCCCGGTGAATCGTAATAAAACAATCCGCCACCCGATCCGACAACACCGGATTCTCACTACTCATCTCCAGAGCCAGATCAATCTGCGGATGCAGCCGCTGCAAATCCGGCAACCTCGGCGCCAGCCAGCGCACCGCAAACGAACTGAACACCGACAACCGCAACCGCGACTCCTCATGCCCCAACAGCTGCTCACTGGCCCGCTCGATCTGCAACAGTGCCGAACCAATCGCATCCAGATACTGCCGCCCCTCATCCGTCAACGCCACCTTCCTGCCCGAACGCCAGAACAGCCGCTCACCCAAATAGGTTTCCAGCTGTTTGATCTGGTGACTGACAGCACTCTGGGTGATCGACAGTTCCTCGGCAGCGGCCGAAAAGCTGTTGAGGCGTGCAGCGGCCTCGAATACAGGTAGGGCTTTGAGTGGAGGTAGTTTCATCGGCTTGGTATCTAATTTTCTAATGAATAGCTAATAATCATCATTTTATCGGATATTAGCACTTCATTAGACTCTCCACCGAGATTAAGGGATCAGGTCGGGCTGCCCCTCCGAAAATGCTTGTAGCCATGGATGGCGGAAAGCAAGCGTACAGGGATGTACTTGCAGCGGTTTTCGGAGGGGCAGCCCGACCTGATCCTTCCACCAAACCACGAAGGCCAGGATAAAGAGGAGAGCACCAACGTGTCAGGCAAAACCGTCAACAGCGCCATTCTGCTGCTGGTCATCGGCAACGCCATGGCCATCCTCTCCGATGTATTTATCAAAATGCTGGAACCCGGCGCCCCCGTCTTCCAGTTCGCCTTCCTGCGCTGCCTCCTGACCCTGGCCTTCCTGATCCCCCTGGCCCGCAAACTCGACCGCCAGAACCTCTTCGGCGGCCTGAAAATCCACGCCATCCGCGCCCACATCCACCTGGTCGGCATCGTGTGCATGGTGATCGCCCTCACCAATTTACCGCTGGCCACCGCCAACGCCCTGTTTTACGCCGCCCCGATACTGGTGATGGTGCTCTCCGCCTTCTTCTTCCGGGAACAACTCACACCCCTGAGCGTCACCGCCGTCTTCAGTGGCTTCGCCGGCATCATCGTCATTCTGCGCCCGGTGGAATTCAACTGGGCAGTGATTGCGGCCCTGGGCTCTGCCTTCGCCCTCGCCATCAACGCCGTGATGGTGCGCCAGCTGCCCAGGGAACAGACCACCGTCCACAAACTGTTCCTGAACTACCTGCTGATCGTGCCGGCCGCAGCGGCCCTGGCGTTCTGGGAAGGCGCCGCGTGGAACCCGCAGATCCTGATCAGCGCCGCCGGCTCAGCCCTGTTCATCCTGGGGTACAACATCACGGTATTGCTGGCCTACCGGCAGGTGGATGCCAACCAAGTCACCAGCGCCGAATACACCGGGCTGATCTGGGCGGTTGCCATTGGCTGGATCTGGTTTGGTGAGGTGCCGGACCTGTGGTTCCTGGCCGGCAGTCTGATGATTGTGGTGCCGCTGGTACTGATTGGCCTGCGGCACCGGCGCCGCTCCCCGGCACGGGGCTTCAACCCCGCGACCCGGGAATCAACTTCGGAAAGGCTGATTGCCGAACCTACCGGCGGGTCTGGTCAATAAGAATCTGGGTATCACGAATGATCCGGGCTGCCCGATACTCTGGCGGCATCCGGTCGTTATAGCCCAGGGATGACCGGTAACCACTGCGATGATTGTGGTACTTCGGTTTGTACCGGTAATGGGAGTGCTTTTTGCCATAGTCCCGGCGGTCATACCGATGCTTGTGGCGATTATCCCGATAACGGTTGTCGCGGTGACGATCATGGTACGACCGGCGGTGCTCGGCCCGCAGCATTTTCTTTTGATGCCCCGGTGGCAGCGCCTTGCCCCGATCCAATTGCTTCTGTATACCCGGCGGATGTCCGTGACCACGGTAGCCGTCTGCCTGGGCAATACCGGCAAAGCCCAGAGCGACAATCAGGGTACTGCTGATCAGAAATCGTTTCATAGTGACTCTCCCGTCCATACCGACTGGAACCATGCTAAACGGAAACATTCCGTGAAGCCTTGCCACCAGATTAATGATAAGAAGGGAGATGTCAGTGCCCAAGGGCCTGTTTTGCACAAGCTTTACATGGGTTGACGTTTAACTGTCCGAAGCCTCGACAGGCCCGGAACGAGTGAGGTGAGATTCAATTGAAAAGGTATGGCGGCAGTCATCCCCCAACGCCCGCAGGGACTCCGCCAGCCTGAGCAGATATTCGGAATTGGGCCCACTGGGGCCAACCGCTGCGGCAATCTGGGCGGCAATGTCGGCTTCCGGGGCCTCGCCCAGAAACGCCTCGTTATCCTCGGTGGCGATATACACCAAGCCCTCGGCATGGCTGCCATCATCAAACGTCATGGTGGTGCTGAAGCGGAGGTAGCCGTTCTTTTCCCGTACATCCAGATACTCGAAAACATTCGGTGAAACCCGGAACGCCATGCCCCGGCAGACCGCTCCGGGTTGCTCGATCAGCGTGACCACCCGGCCAGGAGCCTCGGGCGTACCACGATGGTCATGGGACCCTTGCCAGAACCGGCGTGCCCAACCGCGAATGGATGCCGGCCGCTGTTCCAGGAACGGGAAATCCACCTTGTAAATCAAAGAGCCGTAACCGAACAACCAGACAGAGTCGATGCCGTCAAAGTTGTAGCGGGTACGATTGTGATCAATGGTGTTGGCGGGCATAACAAACCTGCAGAGGATACAAAAGCCTGATTCTGTCAGGCGCCTTGAGTGCTTGCAATAAAGCCGGCGATACCGGTCAGCACGATTTCCGCCGCCATGGCAGAGAGTATCAGGCCACTGATTTTCGACATGATGTTCAGGCCGGTTTTACCCAGCACTTTCTCCAGGTAGCCCGACAACCGCAACAACACCGCCAGAATCAGCAAGCCGGACACCAGGCCCAGCAAGCCGCCAGCCACTTCGTGCACGGCTTTCAGCTCAGCACCGTAGACCATGATGGCACCGATGGTGGCCGGGCCGATCATCACCGGAATGGCCAGGGGCACCACGGCGATGTCGTCGCGGTCTTCTTCCGGTAGGCCGGTGGCATGGTTGCGGGTGCCGCTGGTGACCAGGCTGATGGCGGTGAGGAACAGCAGGCTGCCGGCGCCAATACGGAACGAGTTCAGGGTAATACCGATAGCGCTGAACAACAGCGGCCCGGCAAAGAACAGCACCACGCCCAAAACGAACGCCGAAACACAGGCCCGGCGAATGATCGACGCCTTCTCCGCCGCCGGTAGGCCGCGGGTCAGCGCCAGGAACATGGTGACCACAAAGAACGGTGCCAGCAGGAACAGGAAACGGATGGTACTGCTGAGGTAAGTGGCAAAAAACGTTTCAAACATTAAAGCAAATCCGGCCAGGGGTTAAAGCCGGTAAGCATAGCGCCTGTGGGCAGATTCTGCCGTAAGGAAGAGAACCTATTGGCCGGCGGAGCGGATCAACGCTTCTTGATGGAGGGCTTGCGCGGCTTGCCGGGTTTGCCCTTCGGGCCGGTCGTGCGCCCACCGGCCTTCGGGCCACGGCCAGGTTTACCTGCGGGCGGTTTGCCGGTGCCTTTGCCAGTTCCCTTTCCACCTCGACCGGGGGAAGGTTTACCTGACGGTTTTGCGCCAGCCCTGGCCGGTTTACCACCGGCACCCGGGCGGGCACCTTTGGGACCGGCGGGTTTCTTGCGGGGCTTGCTGGCCGCCGGCTGCGTTGCTTCCGAAGACGAATCCCGGATGGCATCAAACAGTACCGCCAGTTCCTTCTCCGTCAGATCCCGCCAGGCGCCTACCGGCAAACCCTGCAGGCTGACGTTCATAATCCGCACCCGCTCGAGCTTGGTCACCTCATAGCCAAAGTATTCCGCCATCCGGCGGATCTGACGGTTCAGGCCCTGCACCAATATGATCCGGAAGACAAACCGGGAGACTTTCTCCACCTTGCAGCGCTTGGTCATGGTCCCCAGAATCGGCACGCCGTTGCTCATGCCTTCCACAAACTCCCGGGTTACCGGCTTGTCGACGGTCACCAGGTATTCTTTCTCGTGGTTGTTGCCGGCCCGCAGGATCTTGTTCACCAGGTCACCATTGCTGGTGAGGAAGATCAGTCCCTGGGAGTCCTTGTCTAGGCGGCCAATGGGGAAAATGCGCTCGCTGTGGCCGACAAAACGCTGGATGTTGTCTTTCTCCGCGCTGTCGGTGGTGCTGACAATACCCACCGGTTTGTTCAGGGCAATGAAGACCAGATCTTCCTCGTCCCGGGGCTCCACCACCTGGCCGTTCACTTTCACCACATCGCCCGGCAACACCTGATCGCCCACCTGGGCCCGCCGACCGTTGATGTGCACGTTGCCCTGCTCGATGTAACGGTCAGCATCCCGTCGCGAACACATGCCGCTCTCGCTGATGTATTTGTTCAGTCGGGTGGATGTCCTGTTGACCATGAAGCCCTGCCAGATGCGGATGATGAACGGATAGCGTGCAATGCAATCCGCGCATCATCCCATCGGGATTGGACGACGGCAACTATCGTTGGCCGCAACCCAAGGTTCAGCACCATGCCAAGAACAACCACTCCTTGCAATCTACCCAATTAGGGTATAATTTTGCCCAATATGGGTATTAAATTGCATGGGCGCCTCGATGATCTCAACAAACCCCGGCCATTATGAAGACACCAGCATTGCCGACGCACTTTTTTCCAGTACCCGTCAGAAAGTGCTACGTCTGTTTTTTTTGCAACCTGACAGAAGTTTTACGATGGGTGAACTGATTGAGCAAGCCAAAGCCGGCTCAGGAGCAGTCCAAAGAGAAGTCGCCCGACTGACCGAAAGTGGACTTGTGAACGTCCAGTATCGGGGGCGACAAAAGAGCTATCATGCCAACATGGCGTCGCCAATATTTGGCGAGCTGAGCGCATTGATTGTTAAAACCCTGGGGCCAACGGAGATTATCAAGAAAGCCCTTCAACCGGTTGCCCATGAGATTGAACTGGCTTTTATCTATGGGTCCGTAGCCAAACAAACCGACCGAGCTGATAGCGATATTGACGTATTGTTGGTGTCTGACACACTCTCACTCGAAGATATCTTCAGCGCTCTTGAAGGAGCAGAAGGTGAATTGTCCAGACCAATTAACCCGACACTCTATTCAAGGGATGAATTTGAAAAGCGCCGCAAACAGGACAACCCATTCATCAGAAAGGTATTGAACGGGCCAGTTTTATTATTGAAGGGAATCATCGATGAACAAGGAAGCATTGGACAACCTGGTCCAGATCAGAAAACTTCACCACGAAACACCTGATACCGAAGAGATCAGTGGCTTGGTTCAATCCGGCTCCATCCGGCTCAAAGACGCTGCTCTGGAATCACTCAGTCTGGAGAGCCGCTTCGATCTCGCCTATAACGCTGCGCATGCCTTGGCGTTGGCAGCTTTGCGGTATCACGGGTATCGATCAGATAGTCGTTACCTGGTGTTCCAATGCCTGCAGCACACACTCGACCTGCCCTCGGCAAAGTGGAGAGTTCTTGATCAGGCCCACCGCAAACGAAATCTAGCCGAGTACGAGGGTGTCATCGACGTGGATAAGAATCTCGTTCTGGGGCTTCTCAAGGTAGCGGAAGAAATTCACGCCTTGGTTAATTCTCTGGATATTCGTCGCTGACAGAGACTGAACGCTTTAGGACCTGGCCACCGGCGATAGCACCCTCCGGTGGCCAGGAAGTGGTCAACCCGCCAATGCCGGCTCGCCACCCTGCTCCATTACCTCCGCCGCTTCACACACATACTGCTCGGCATCAAAACGCTTAGTCTGCTGCCGGAACTGCCAGGTAAAGCCCGGCCACAGGGTGGTGTTCTTACCATTCTCGTTCACGTACCAGCTCTTGCAGCCGGTCTGCCACACGGAATCACCAAGCTTGGCGTGAATCGAGGCGTTGTACTGGCTGACGGCGTCTTCCCTCACTTCCACCGTCTTCCAGCCCCGGTGCTGCATTTTTTTCAGGGCATCCAGCACGTACTGAACCTGGGATTCGATCATGTACACCATGGAGCTGTGCCCCAGCCCGGTGTTCGGGCCCATCAGCATGAAGAAATTGGGGAAGCCGGCTACCGTGGTGCCCTTGTAGGCTTCCGCCCCTTCGCGCCAGGCATCGAGCAGGTCCTGGCCGCCACGGCCAAAGATCATGCCCCGGGGAATCGGCTCCTGGGCCTTGAAGCCGGTGCCGTAAACGATGCAGTCCACCTGGCGCTCGGTGCCATTGCTATCCACGATGGTGTTGCCTTTCACCTCACGGATGCCATCGGTGAGCACGTCCACATGATCCTGATCCAGCGCCGGATAGTAATTATTGGAGATCAGCACCCGCTTGCAGCCGAAATGGAAATCCGGCGTCACCTTCTTGCGCAGTTCCTTGTCTTTGATCTGACTGCGAATATGGCGCCGGGCCTGCAGCTCACCGATTTTCAGGATGCGCGGGTTACCGACAAAGCCCAGCACCCGGGCTTCCAGCGTCCAGTAGATGCTCTGACGAAACGCATTCAGGGTCTGCGGCACCTTACGGAACATCATCCGCTCCAGCGGGCGGATCTCCCGGTCCGGCTTGGGCATGATCCAGGGTGGGGTACGCTGGTAAAGGTCCAGGTGGGCCGCATCCTTGGCGATCTCCGGCACAAACTGGATGGCCGAGGCTCCGGTGCCGATCACCGCCACTCGCTTGCCGCGAAAATCATAGTCGTGGTCCCAGTTCTGGGAGTGGAAGCTGGTACCGGTGAAGGTGTCCATGCCCTTGATATCCGGGTAGGCAGGTGTACTCAGGCCACCCATGCCGGATACCAGCACTTGGGCGTGCAGCTTGCGGAACCTGGGCAGGGTTTTATCGCTGCGATCCAGGACATCCCCGGGCTTCAGGTTGTTGGTTTGCATGTAGGCCCAGAGCTTGGGGCTGTCGCAGGTTTCGATGGTCCAGGCCCCGGTTTTTTCATTCCAGCGGGCACCCGCCACGTAGGTATTGAGCTGGATGTGTTCGAGCAGGCCGTACTTTTCCGCGCAGTGGCGCAGGTAGGCTTTGATTTCCGGCTGGGGCGCGAACATCCTGGTCCAGTTGGGGTTCTGTTCGAATGAGAAGGAGTACAGCGCAGATTGCACGTCGCAGGCGCAACCGGGGTAGTGGTTTTCGTGCCAGGTGCCGCCGATGTCGTCGCTTTGTTCGAGGATAACGAAGTCGTTGAAGCCGGCTTCTTTGAGTTTGATGGCCATGCCGAGGCCGGAGAAGCCGGTGCCGATGATGGCGATCTGTGCGGTTTGTGTCATTGCTGCACTCCTGTGTGGCCTGTTTGGCCTTGCCTGTTTTTGTCTGGGTGGTCATCATTGACCGGTAGACACATGTATACCGCCATGGGTAGACACTTGTATACTCTGGTTCGGGTGTTTGGCCTTGGGTGACAGATTGTTGGCCTGTGCGGCCTTTAGATTGGGTGCTCGGTTCGCCGCTTGCTTGGGTAGATAGCACCGGCTGGCCTTTGGCTTATGGTGTTTGGTTGATTTGGGGATGGCTTTCCAAAACACGCTCCTTCGGCACATCCATGTGACGCTTGGGCTCCGCCATCCATGGCTCCGCACAGTTTTGGAAAGCCATCCCCAAACCAACCTTTAGACTTTTATGAAGGCCGTCTCCCAAATAGTGAAATTGGGAGGGCCCGCATACTCAAATGTTAGAGAGGCCGGTCTGGTAGACCTTTCGAAAATGCTTGTAGCCATGGATGGCGGAAAGCAAGCGTACATGGACGTACTCGCAGCGGTTTTCGAAAGGTCTACCAGACCGGCCTAACTCCAAAAACACGAGGCTTAGATGAACACACTGGCCGGCGGAAAACTGAAACTGGTACAGGCCGCACTGCGGTTGATTACCGAAACACGGAGCCTGACATCACTCGGGCTGCGGGAGCTGGCCCGTGAGGCTGGGTTGAATCCGAATACCTTTTACCGGCACTTCAAGAGTCTGGACGAGTTCGGGCTGCAGGTACTGGGGTATATCGCCGAGGACATGAAAACCGGAGTGCGGCAACTGCGGCAGATGGCGGACTCATCCGAGCAGGCATCCCACGACACCGTCACCTTTGTGTACCACTACTTCCTCGCCAATCCCGCCGCCACCACGGTAGCCGTCCGCGAACTGCACGGGCCCTCGCCGGTGTTACGCCGGGCGCTGGAGGCGCAGCTGGATGCCAGTGCCCGGGAGATGGCGGAGGACATTCTTGAGCGGGGATTGGTGCCGGGTGTGGAGGCCGCTGTGGTGCATGAGGTTTCCCACATGACCATCCGCTATATCCTGTTCCGGGCCATGGATTACATTGAGAAGCCCGAGCAGCGGGAAAAGATTCAGCAGGAAACCGAACGGTTTATCAACCGGCAGTTCCGGGGGGCGCTGGTTGAGTCCCAATCTGAGGAAGACATTATCAACTTCGCCAAGTCCCGATAATTTAAAAGGTTTGAGACCTGGCCAAACCCGCCTTCGTGCACTAAAGCACATCGTACAATAAGTAACACAGTATCGCTTTCTGTCTGTATGGGGCGTATCTATCTTCCGTCACCATAGCTCGTCACATGGAAGATATTACTTATGATTCGGAAATTCTCAGCGCTTTGCGCCGCCGGTTTACTGCTTTCAGGATGCGGCGGATCCGATTCCGATGAGTCCTCTGCCAACCTGCCCACAATAACCAACGCACCTCAAATGGCCGTCGCCGGCTTACCGTTCCAGTTTCAACCGGCCCTCTCGGGCAACGCCTCCGCTATCCGGTTCTCGGCCAAAGGCCTGCCAGACTGGGCGTCACTGGACAGCACCAGCGGTGTGATCACCGGCACCCCCGAGACCGGCGATGTCACCGCCTACCATCCGTTCCAGCTGGTGATCACAAAGGATGGCCTCAGTCAGCCATTTGATGCAGCTCTGACCGTCGCCCACACTGCCGAATTCCAGCCTCGGCAGGCAGTGGATTTCCGGGCAACGGATTACGATGGCGATCTGCGGCCCCTGCGCAACGATCTGAGCAACGGAAACCTGGCCGGTGAAGTCATGTTCGCGCAGTCCCACACCGTCAAACCCAATGGTAATTATGACCGGGACGCCGGTGACGAAACTCGCAGCCACTACAAGCCTCGGCTGGTGGCCTTGCGCGAGGCCTTGCTGATGTTCACACCGGAGGCGTCAGAAACACCAGTAACGGTGCATGCCCAACTTCACCAAAATGGAGCCCCCATTGGAGAGTTGGCCCTTGTTCATCCAAATGATCTGCCAGCCTCAGACCACGAAGGCAGGCATCGAATCGAGTATTCAACGCGGGCCTGGAGCACCACGCTGCCGTGGAACCTGGTTCGCAACGGCTTGTCGGTAACTTTTATCGTCAACAAGGGTGCACCCGATGAGCGTTCCGGTACCCTTGCTGCTGCGGATATCGATATCGGCGAAGCTAGTCAGATCGTATTTCAGTCGATTCGGCTGGGCATGCTTACCCATGTTGATCACAATAACGGCCATTTCACCCTGCGCGATCCGGTAATGGCGGCCACCGATTATTTCCAGACCATGCCGGTTTCCAAGATGATCATGGCCAGTTACGCCGATATGGAACTGGACCGGGTAATCATCGCCAACGGCAAGATCTACGATTCTGTCAGCGACAGCGAGGGCGGCGTCTACAGCGGTGACATGCGTGAGAACGTGGCGAAATCACAAGTCAGTGTTGGCATCAATCAGGCCAATTACGGCGTAACCAGCAGCAACATGAGCCAGCGCTATGGCCACGTGTTCAAGCAAATTACCAATCACCATGCCTGGGGCAACTATCAGAATGGCCGTCAGGGACATGGCCTCAGCGGTGGTAACGGCATTGGCACCCTCTATGACAGCTGGGGTAATGAGGCAAGCCATGAGTGGGGCCATGCCTACGGCCTGGGCCATTATCCGGGCGCCAACCTGACGGAAGACGGCCGATGGCAGCGTCATCATGCTGATAGCGGCTGGGGCTTTATTGCCCACCGGAACCGGATGCGAGACAACCTGTCCCACAACAGCTGGTCAGAGGATAAGCTGCCTGACGGTTCCCACTTCCTGGGACGGATTCCCTACCGTTACGACTCCATGTCTGGCGGTGGCGGTGGAAATCGTTTCTCCCACTACACCCATTACACCGGCTATACCGCCAGAATCATCCAGAACGATCTGGCGCAGTTCCCGATTCCGGATACCAGCTACGCCACTGGTTATAAAATGTGGAACACGGAAACCGGCCAGTATGAACCCCATATGTTTACAGATGGAATACAGCCCCGGGTGCCCTTGCAGGTGGGTGTGCCAGTAGCCACGTTATTAGGTGGGTATGACCCGGATGGCAGCAATGCGGTGATCTACCCGGTGTTCCACGGAAACTACGGCAACGTGTTCGAGTTACCAAAGCCCGCGCCAACGGGCGACAGCTGCTGGCTTACCGTCCGCAACGGGGCAAACCAGCAGAAACAGATCGCCCTGGCAGCCGGCCGGCATACCAACGCCACCATCAACCAGTTCCATGTGAACCTGGAAGCCGACTTCCGGCCAACGGAAGCCACACTGAACTGCCGCCGCAATGGCTCAGTGGCTGAGCTTGCCCGCACCAGCTTTGATGGCCAGATTCCTGAGCTGCCCCCGGCTGCGATCGTGGGCCAGGAACGCGGTTTCAAACAACTGGCAGCGCGGGAAATCGCCACGCTTAACGAGACGCTTGGAAATCTGGCAGACGACGCCTTCCCGCTTGTCGATGCCAACACTCAGGTGCTGCTTGCCAGCTATGACAGCGCTGAACTCATCAACGCCCTGAGTAATCAAGCCAAACAGGTGTTTCAGGCGCTTCAACAGCGCCAGAAGCACGTATCCTCAGCGCGGGCTCTGATCACCAGGCTGGAACACGGCAATGCCAGCCAGACGGAAATACGAGGCAAATTGACCGATTTCCTGATTCAAAAGGGCTACATAAGGACGGCAGAGGATATGGAGCTTGAAGGAACCGTGCTCCGCAACGGCAACCAGCAGATTGGCCTCATCCCTGATGAAAACGGTTATCTGCCCGTGTTTAACGATGCAGATGAGCACCCGGACGCCGCCCGTTGGCTGATGTCGGCCCGCGGTAGCCTGCACCCGGTTGATAAGCCATGGCTCTGCCTGGCGCCCACCAGTGGGCGGCTCGGCCTTGCCCAGTGCGACCCTTCGCAAGAGAACCAGCAGTGGCGGCACCGGGAAGACACCACCTTGCAGAACCTTGGCTCAGGGCAATGCATCGATTACGCCTGGCACAATCAGACCGTCCTGATGTACGGATGCCATGGCAACGGCAACCAGCACTGGCAGGGTGTTACCGTATCCGGAATCCCGCTGCTCGCGGCGCTACCGGGCCATATTCTCCAGACGCTTTACCAACACTAAGACAGATAAAGGGCCTGATCGCCAGGCCCTCTACTTCGATTACTCCGTGGTATTAAACACGTAAGATGACACAGTACCATCGCTGTTGAACCGCACCACCAGGTCCGTCGTTTCGGCATCACCAAAGGCAGACCAGCGATACTTGCCATAAGTCCAGGTGCGCTTGCCGTCTTCCACCCCGGTGCGCCAGGGCTCGCCGAACATATCCTGAATGTCCGCCCGGGTGGTTTCACCAATGCGGAGCTGGTCCACATTGTGGGTCGCAAAATCGCGGCCTACCGTCGCGCAGCCCACCAGGGTCGCCAACAACAAGGTCATGCCAGCCAGTTTCAGATGTCGAGCCACTGCCATATACAACTCCTTTTTCGATGGTTGAGTCATTACTGAACACAGCATAGCGGTTCTGTAAAACTGTGCGATTAACAACCGGATAACTTTCACCCACAAAAAAGCCGCGGGGCCTGAACAGGCGCCGCGGCAAGCAGGATCGAAGGGATAGATCGATCAGTAAAGCTTGGCCAGGGATTTCTTGGCGAAGGCTTCCACTTCGTTCAGCCGGCCTTCTTTCACTTTCACCAGCCACTCCGGGTCTTGCAGCAGGGCCCGACCGACCGCAATCAAGTCGAACTCGCCGTTGTTCATTCGCTCTACCAGCTCGTCGATGCCGGACTGCTCCACGGCTTCCTGCTTGCTGGCGAAGGTGCCGCTGATGAAGTCTTCGGTCAGGCCCACGCTGCCAACAGACATGGTCGGCTTGCCGGAAAGTTTCTGGGTCCAGCCAGCCAGGTTCAGGTTGGAACCCTCGAATTCCGGCTCCCAGAAGCGGCGTGTGGAGGCGTGGAAAATGTCGACGCCGGCCTCAACCAACGGCTTCAGGAAGCGTTCGAGCTCTTCCGGGCTGTTCACCAGTTTCGCTTCGTACGCCTGCTGCTTCCACTGGGAGAAACGCAGCATGATCGGGTAATCCGGACCTACGCGGTGGCGTACTTCTTCGACGATTTCCACCACAAAGCGCAGACGGTTTTCCAGGCTGCCGCCGTATTCGTCGTCACGCTGGTTGGTGCCTTCCCACAGGAACTGGTCCAGCAGGTAGCCGTGGGCACCGTGGATTTCCACACCATCAAAACCCAATGCTTTGGCGTCTTGGGCGGCGTCGCCGAAGGCTTTGATCACGTCCTGGATGTCTTCTTTGGTCATGGCCTTGCCGTTGGGCTTGCCTGGGGCGAACAGGCCAGACGGGCTGTATCCGGGGACGGACGGATCTGGCTCGGTGCCTTCTTTACGCACGGCACCTACATGCCACAGCTGCGGGAAAATGGCACCGCCAGCTTCGTGAACAGCATCGACCACTTTCTTCCAGCCGGCCAGGGCTTCGTCACCGTAGAAAGCCGGTACATTCGGGTAACCGTTGGCCGCCGCGTGGTTCACAATGGTGCCCTCGGTGATGATCAGGCCAACGCCGGCTTCGGCGCGGCGGCGGTAGTAGTCCACCACGTTCTGGCCAGGTACGCCCTTGGGCGAGAAGTTACGGGTCATCGGAGCCATGGCTACGCGGTTACGCAGCTTGAGGTTGTGAAGTTCAAACGGCTCAAACATAGGACCAAGATTCATACTCATGTGATGTGCAACCTCATTAATTTGGTTTCGTTAAGCAACCCTATTAAATCCGGTTTCAAAATGCAACCCTATTCGGTACACTCCCTCACATGGCCAGAAAACGTTTTGATGACTCCAATTGCTCCGTCGCCCGTGCCCTGAATGAAGTGGGGGACTGGTGGTCCCTGCTGATTGTGCTGCACGCCATGTACGGCACCCGCCGGTTTGTGGATTTTCAACAGCAGTTGGGCATTGCCAAAAACATTCTGTGCGACCGCCTGGCACGCCTGGTTGATAACGAAGTGCTTCGCAAAGTAGACGTTGGCGAGCACGGCTCCCGCTTCGAATACCGCCTGACAGAGAAAGGCCGGGATCTGTTCCCGGTGGTGGTGGCCCTGCGCCAGTGGGGCGACAAATGGAACCCGGCACCTGATGGGCAGCCGCTGGACCTGCGCGATCGTGATACCGGTAAGCCGGTGCAACCGGTTACCGTGCGCAATGCCGAAGGCCAACCACTGTCAATCCGTGATGTGTTCGTTCCAGACAATGCTGAAAGCGACAGCAAAACGGCCTGACCATAAGAGCAAACCGCATTCTCCGGAATCACCCCGATTTTTTTGAGCTGAATCAAGAGCCACACCAAACCAGATCCGCTGCCCGCCATTTCTTGCGCTAAATCAAGTTTCCCCGGCCCCGCTCCATTACATTGAGTCCATCGACTTTTAATGGATAAGGAGATGGCTATGTCTCGTAGTTTCAAATTGGGTGTTCTGGCAGCGGCCGTGATGGCAACTGCACCGGCCGTTCAGGCTTTCGAAGCGGGTGATTTCATTCTGCGTGCGGGTGTTGTGCATGTGGCGCCGGATGATTCCAGCGACTCTATCACTGTGGGTGGTGCGCCGCTGCTTTCCGGTGCGGATTCAAAAGTTACCGTCGATTCCAATACACAGCTGGGCCTGCGTGCCACCTATATGTTCACCAACAGCCTCGGTGTCGGCCTGCTGGGCGCAACCCCGTTCAAGCACAACATCAACGGTGGCGGCGATATTCCGAGTGACATCAAGCTGGGCGAAACCAAGCACCTGCCACCAACCCTGACACTGCAGTACTTCCCGATGGCAAGCTCTTCCGCCTTCCAGCCGTTCGTGGGCGTGGGCGTGAACTACACCACTTTCTTTGAAGAGAAGACCACCGGAACTCTGGATAGCGTGGTTGCTGCAGAATATGGCATCCCTGGAGCCCGCACCTCGCTGGACCTGGACGACAGCGTTGGCGTGGCCGTGGAAGTGGGCATGGACTACATGCTGAGTGAGAACTTTGGTCTGAACGCAGCCATCTGGTGGGCAGACATCAATACCGATGCCCGTGTGAAGGTTTACGATGCGAACGGTGATTTCGCCGCACAAACAGATAAGTTTGAAGTCGAAATCGACCCCATGGTCTACATGGTCGGTTTCACCTACAAGTTCTGATCCCACGTACCCCTGGCAGCCTTCTGGTCTGTGGGCTGCCAGCTGGTGCGTTCTCCTGTGCGGGGCTGTTTTGCAGCCCCGCTTTTTTATGTCTGGAGAACCGGGGTGATCAGGCGCTCTGGCGCTGAGCCGGCCGGCCACTTCTGCCCTGCCCCTGGCCACGGCCCTGGCCTTCGCCCTGACCACCACGGCCACGACCGCCGCTGCGACCAGCCGGTTTCGGGCCAAAGCTCTTGCCAGCGCCACCCTGAGGGCGACGATTGCGGGCCTTGCTCGGGTCCGCCTTCGCTTTAGGCTTCAGCGGCAGGTTGTTCTTCGGCTCAAAGCCTTCGATTTCCTTGCGCGGCAGTTGCTTTTTGATCAGCCGCTCAATGCCCGCCAGCATCTTGCCTTCATCGGCGCTCACCAGAGACAAGGCATGGCCACTTTCGCCGGCGCGGCCAGTACGACCGATGCGGTGTACATAGTCTTCCGGCACGTTGGGCAGTTCAAAGTTCACCACCTGGGGCAGCTGCTTGATATCCAGGCCACGGGCAGCGATATCGGTAGCAACCAGCACACGCACTTCGCCGGCCTTGAAGTCCGCCAGCGCACGGGTGCGGGCGCCCTGTGACTTGTTGCCGTGGATGGCAGCGGCGGTAATGCCGTCTTTTTCCAGCTTCTGGGTCAGGCGGTTGGCGCCGTGCTTGGTACGGGTGAATACCAGCACCTGCTCCCAGCCATTGTCACGCACCAGCTTGCTCAGCAGGGCGGTCTTCTGGCTCTGATCAACCGGGTAAACCGACTGAACAATGCTTTCAGCCGAGGTGTTCCGGGCAGCCACTTCTACCTGCACCGGGTTATCCAGCAAGCCCTCAGCCAGACCACGGATCTCGTTGGAGAAGGTGGCGGAGAACAACAGGTTCTGACGCTTGGCCGGCAACAAGGCGAGGATCTTGCGGATATCGCGAATAAAGCCCATGTCCAGCATGCGGTCGGCTTCGTCCAGTACCAGGATTTCCACTTCGTTGAAGCGCACGGCGTTCTGCTGATAAAGATCCATAAGGCGGCCCGGTGTTGCCACCAGTACATCAACGCCTTTGCGCAGCTTCATCATCTGCGGATTGATTTTCACACCACCAAACACCACGGCGGCCTTGGTTGGAACGTATTTGCTGTACAGGTTCACACTGTCGTGCACCTGTGCTGCCAGCTCCCGGGTGGGCGTCAGAATCAACGCACGGGGGCCTTTGCCATTGCGCGGGTTATCCGCCAGGCGCTGCAAAAGAGGCAGGGTAAAGCCGGCGGTTTTGCCGGTTCCCGTCTGGGCCGCAGCCATCACGTCTCTACCAGACAACACAGCAGGAATCGCCTGAAGCTGAATGGGAGAAGGGGTGTCATAACCCTGATCGGAAGTGGCACGGACCAGCTGCTCGGACAAACCGAGGGAAGAAAAACTCATATAAAATATACTCTTGATTGATTCTGCCTCCACGAACACCGGATGCGGCGAATGCGGGCAGATGCCATGAACATTCATGGAATAAAAGACGACTACGGTCACACGCCGATATCGGGGTGACGTCCTCTGACAGGTCGTATGGAGGTTCGCAAAGCGGCAAAGAGCCAGAAACTGCGGAATCCCTAGAGGCAGGATGCAGGCACGGTAACAGAGGGCTGGTGAAATAGCTATAGGTGGTTTTGATTAGCAGGCTTGTATTTTCTGGCGGAGAAACGGAACTCTCCCAAAGGCCACCGGTCACTAGCTGCCGTGCGCATTTAAAAACCTTTCGGAATCCGGAGATACCATGCTCAGTGTTGGCGTTGGCCCTGTCAGTTTTTCCATCGGGCACCTGTTGCTGGTCCTGGCTTTTATTGTTGCCCTGATTGTCGGGGGCATCACCGGCCGCAAACATGGAACACCCATCGCCGGCACTCTGGCGGATATCTTCGTGGTCGCCATGCTCAGTGCCCGCATCGGGTTCGTGATTCGCTATTACGAGCACTACCAGGGCGACTGGCTGGGCATGATTGATATCCGCGACGGTGGCTTTGATATGGTCACAGGCCTGGTCGCAGCACTCGTGTTTGCCGGCTTCCTGATGTGGCGCCGGGCCAGCAGCCGCCGGGCGTTGGGCACGGCCATGGCGGCCGGCCTGCTGACCTGGGGCCTGACTGGCGGCGCCATTCAGCTGATCAACCAGCAACTCAAAGGCCTGCCCGAGGTGGCCCTGACCGACCTCAACGAGCAACCGGTCGATTTGAGCGCGATCGCCAATGGCCAGCCCACCGTTGTAAACCTCTGGGCCACCTGGTGCCCGCCCTGTATCCGGGAAATGCCGGTGCTGGAAGAGGCCCAGAAGCGCTACCCCGGTATCAATTTCGTTTTCGCCAACCAGGGCGAGCACCCGGAAACCATCCAGCGATTCCTGTCTGAACAGAAGCTGAATTTACACCATGTGCTGAGCGACCGGCAGGGCCAGTTCGGCCGGGTGACCGGCAGCCACGGCCTGCCCACCACCCTGTTCTACAACGCTGAAGGCAACCTGGTGGACAGCCACATGGGCGAACTGTCCCGTGCCAGCCTGGCCCGATCGCTGGAGCGTTTCGATCCGCAATTCCTGGTGGCGTATGACGAAGCGGTCGGATACGCAGAATAAAGCCACGGATTGAGAAAACAGATCAGGCCAGCCAGACCGTCAGGCCAGCGGCAATAGCACTGGCGGCGGACAACGCAATTAACGACAACGCCAGGCTCCACTGCAAAGACGCATCCCGGGCGCGATAACCTGTCAGCCGTTCCATGATCAGGGCATTGGCCGCAAACGGGGTGCCGAACGCCGTGATCCCCCATCCGGTGACCATGGCAAAGCCCAACCCCAGCACGGCGCCAAGTGGCCACGCAGGCCCGAGGATACCGCCAATCAAGGTACCGGTGAGGATCGGGTTGGCGCCGGCCAGCCCGGCCAGAAAGAAACTCCAGGGCACCAGTGCCGCCAGTACCGGCCACGCCCAGCCAGGCAAGCCCATATCGCCGGCCACCTGCCCCAGCACCACCGCACTGATCACCGAACCAATAAAAGCAGAACCACCCACAATAGCCAGTTCATTACTGACATTGGCCATTGTCGGTGGTCTGGGCCTGTGGCCGCCAGCCAAGGACAGCGCCCAGCCGATGATGACCGCCGCCAGGCAGCTCAGGGTAACCGAACGGGCGTAACTGAATTCATAGACATGGCTGAACAGGAATACTCCGATACAGATACCCAGGATAATCCCGCCAAACCGTAACCAGGCTGCAGCCCCGGCGGTGTCTGCGGCTACGCCCGTTTCAGGCTGCGGTTCCGGCTCGCGCCAGAGAAAACCCGCCAGAAGCACCAGCATGGCGAACGGCAGTGAAAGGCCAATGAGCTGAGCACCGCCAAGGGTGGGCAGAAGCGTCAATGTCAGTGCTACGGAGATGGATAACGGAGACCAGATTGGTGATACGCCAAAGCCCCGGAGCACCGCCCGGGTGCTGTTGCGGGTGGCCGCCGAATCGCCGGAACGGCGGATTCGCTCGGAGATCAGGCTACCAACTACCGCCACGGAGCCGAAGTTGAGTGGTACCGACACCAGCGCCGTGCCGAACGCCAGGCTCGCATACCGGGTACCCGGCTTGCCGCTGAACAGACTGCTGGAGATTCGCTGCAGATCCCGGGAACCGGCCAATACCGACGACAACAACATCACCGACAGAATCAGCCCGGCCAAACGGGTCATGTTCCCGGCCGCCCCTTCCACCAATCCGGGGTCACGGCCAAAAGCAAAGGCCATCGCCAGCACCGCCACCGCAAAGACCGCACGAGGCACCCGGCGCATGTTCTGCCAGCCAAGACTGACCGCCAGGCTCACCGCCACCGCACCCAGAAATGCCATACCCGGCAGAGTCGCCAGAACAGCAGAGAGTAAAGCAACATAGGCTAACGCGGAGCGAAGTGGCAGCACGACCGTCTTCCCGAACAGATCAAAGGAACCTGAAAAGACGATCTATGTTAAGGAAGCTACCTTCACCGCGCTATCAGCAATTATGAGGATGGCCATCAAGCCAGCCCATGCTCCCGGGCACTGGCCTCCAGGCGAGCCTGCTCCTGTTTCAAAAGTTCTCTGACCGCCGTTAACTCGGCAATCCGGGCATCCACCAGGGCCCCCTTGCGCGCCATTACCGCCGCGCCCTGCAGACAGTCGATCCGGTCTGAACGAACGGCATCCAGCAACTCGCGGATTTCACTCAACGAAAAGCCCAGTCTCTTGAGCTGCCGTACCATCGATACGCGTGCTACAGCCTGCTCCGGATAATCCCGATAATTGTTGCCGCTGCGGCCGACCTCGCGAATCAAACCCTGCTTTTCATAGTAGCGCAACGTATCGCGGCTCACGCCAGTGCGCCGTTCCAGTTCCGATATTCTCATGCCAAGCACTCTCCCTGTTGACCCTGGAGCATACTCCATACTTTAGGCTGCGTTCGGCTCAATGAACAAGGAACGCACCATGACCATCCTGATCACCGGCGCCAACGGTTTTATTGGCAAATACCTGTGCCTCACCCTGTTGCAGCAGGGGCATGAAGTCCAGGCACTGATCCGCTCCAAATCCAGCCTGAACCAGCTCACCGGCTTTCTTCAACAACAGGGCGCCACCATGGAGCGGTTTTCCGCACTGGAAGGCGACCTCGAAAAGCCTGATCTGGGGCTGGTCGCCTTGCCGGACCGGATCGAATGCCTTGTGCACCTGGCCGCCCGGTTCGCCTGGAACCTGCCCGAGCAGGAGGCCCGGCACACCAACGTTACCGGCAGCCTCCGGGTGGCGGAGCTGGCCCGTCAACTGCGCTGCCGATTGGTGTTTATCAGTGGCTTCATGCTGGCAAACACCGGGCATCTGTCACGGCTTGGAATCAATCGGAGCCATCCGGAGCAGACTGACTGGAGCCAGGTGTACCGGCGGGCCGGTGGTTATGAGGCCAGCAAACTGGAATCCGCCTTCCGGTTGCGGGAATTCGTCGCAAGACAGGGCATGGATGCGGTCGAGGTACAGCCGGCGACCGTTGCCGGCCACTGTTCAACCGGGGAACTCGACCCGGCCCAACCGCTGTATGGTTTACTGGAAAACCTCTACCACGGACGACTGGCCATGATCCCGGGGTCGCCCGAGCACTGGTTGCCTTTGATTCCGGTGGACAGCCTGGCCCAAGTGATTGCGGCAGCCTGCGTGGCCAATCATGTGCCCGACACGCTGTTGGCGCTGGACCAGAACACGCCAAACCTGGCAGCGCTTTTACAGGCAGCGGCGCACTCTCTGGGCAAGCCGGGGCCCCGCAGGCATCTTCCGATCGGCGTGATGAAAGCGTTGCTGACCATTCCGGGCCTGCCCGGCCTGCTGAAGGTTGCCCCGGAATCGCTGGCCTTTATTCAGACCTGCCGATTCGATACAACCGTGACAGAGCGATTTCTGGCACAACAGCAGGTGACTCTGCCCCCGTTCCGGCAATATCTCGAATCAAGCTGCCGTCACTACCTGAAGAGTGAGGTTGGCTCCGGGAAGCTGACAACCCACGGAGCCTGACTCAGGCCCCGAACAACGCCGAGCGCAGCGGTTTCAGGAAGCCCGCCTTCTCCGGGCTGGCCTGCTGGCTGCGCCGGCCATCAAACTCCAGGTAGCCGTCTTCGATGGGTTCGAAGCGCAGGATTTTCACATCCTGCAGGTAATTCTGGGACGCCTTCCAGGGCCCGTGAGTGCCCTGGCGCGGCAGCCGGTCTTCGGCACGCTTGATGTAACCGGCATCCAGCGAGCCCAGAATGGTGTCGTTGCCCAGGCTGTTTTCGGTGTCTCGCGGCACCACCACCTGATATCCCTTGCGGTCCATATGGTTGATCAAACGGCACAGGTATTCACTGGCAATATCGGCCTTGAGGGTCCAGGAGATGTTGGTGTACCCGAAGATCATGGCGGAATTGGGCATGCCCTCCACCATCACGTTCTTGTAGATCACCTTTTCCTTCAACACCACGCCCTGGCCATCCACGGTGGGCTGGATGCCGCCCAGCATCTGGATATCCAGGCCGGTGGCCGGAATGATGATATCCGCTTCCAGCTCCTCGCCGGATTTCAGGCGAATGCCGGTGTCGGTGAAGCGTTCAATATGGTCGGTTTTGATCGAGGCAGTACCCGCCTTGATGGCATCAAACAGGTCGCCGTCTTTCACCACGCACAGGCGCTGATCCCAGGGGTTGTAGTCAGGGGTAAAGTGGCGCATATCCGCCTTGCCCTTCAACTGGCGCTTAATCACCGACAGGAACAACCGGCGCATGGCCTTCGGGCTCTTGCGGGAACGCTCGTAGAGCAGGCGCGAAATCGAGATATTTCGGGCCCGGGTCAGCCGATAGGCGGCTTTCTCCGGCAATACCTTCTGCAGCGCCAGGGTAACCTTGTCGGTCGACGGCAACGGCATCAGATAGGTGGGCGAACGCTGCAGCATGGTGACATGGGCCGCTTTTTCCGCCATGGTGGGCACCAGAGTAATGGCGGTCGCCCCACTGCCAATCACCACCACCCTCTTGCCGGTGTAATCCAGGTTCTCCGGCCAGTGCTGCGGGTGCACCACCTGGCCCTTGAAGTCTTTCTCGCCTGGGAAATCGGGCTTGTAGCCCTGATCGTAGTTGTAGTAACCAGTGCAGCCCACCAGGAAGCTGGCCGTGTAGGTCTCCGCTTCGCCGGTTTTTTCGTTCTCCGCCGTCAGCTTCCAGCATTTTTCCTCACTGGACCAGTCCGCTGTCTTTACCGCCACACCGTAGCGGATGTTCCGTTCCACATCGTTTTCCCGGGCGGTGTCGGCCACGTACTGCTTGATAGAAGCACCATCGGCCAACACCTTGCCACCGGTCCAGGGCCGGAAGTTGTAGCCAAAGGTGAACATGTCGGAATCGGAGCGAATGCCGGGGTAACGGAACAGATCCCAGGTACCGCCCAGAGACTGTCTGCGCTCCAGAATGGCGAAGCGCTTACCGGGACATTCCCGTTTCAGATGGCAGGCCATGCCAATGCCGGAAACCCCGGCGCCAATGATCAGGACGTCATAGTGTTGCTTACCCATAACCTGCTCCCTCGGATTCGGATCCGTTTATTGTTGGTCACGTCAGTCCGATCACGATAGCCCAGCGTAGTGCACCCGGAAATTGGCCATCAAGGTCCGAAATCATGGTTGTTTGAGTCAGTCGCTGTTCGGGCATCCTCCCCCAGCTTGAACTTCAGGGTTGAGGGGCCGGAATGAGGCACGCCAGGAATCAGCCGCTTAAACTGGGTCGAATTCATCCACCGGGGCCCCCACATGCCATCATCCATAATGATCCTTGGCGGAACGTCGCTCGATACCATCATCCACCTGAACCAACTTCCCGCACCGGTACCCCAGACCATCTGGCCTCAACGGGCATATCGAAGTGTGGGCAGCACCGGCGCCGGCAAAAGCCTGAATCTGGCCGCCCTGGGGCATCGGATAATCCTGCACACGTTGCTGGGCCGGGATGCAGAAGCAGAGACGATCCGCCAGCAGTTGGCAAAGCCCGGAATACGCTTGCTTGTGGAGACCACCGACACCTCAACGGAACAACACGTCAACCTGATGACCGCCGCCGGCGAGCGCATCTCACTGTTCGTGCAGCCACCCGCCGAGCCAGAAACCGTAGACTGGCAGCCGGTGCAGAAGCGGCTGCCCGAAACCGACCTGGTAGTGGCCAACATCCTTGCTTACGTCAAACCCGCTCTGGGCTGGCTGCGCGAATCCGGCCGGCCGGTTTGGACAGACCTTCACGACTACGATGGTTCGGACTCATACCATCAACCGTTCATTGACGCCGCGGACGTCATCTTCCTGGCCAGTGACAAACTCCCGGATTACCGGCGCACCATGGAGCAGCTGATTCGAGGTGGTAAATCGTTTGTGGTTTGCACCCACGGTTCCGCCGGAGCCACCCTTCTGAGCAGCGACGGAAAATGGCTGGAGCAGGCGGCTATCAGGGTGCCTGACGTGATTGATACCAACGGTGCCGGCGATGCCTTTTTCAGCGGCTTTCTACACCGTTACCTGCAGGGCGGAAACCTGAAGACGTGCCTTCGTGCCGGCGCAATGGCTGGAGCCTTGTGCGTAACCAGCCAGGACCTTGTGAGCAACAGACTGACCCCGGAAGCACTGGCCTGAGCCACGCTGCGTTCAATCTCCAGGCCTGAAATCCGGATACTTCTTCTGCAACTGGTACAGCCGGATGATCGTAATGATGTTGGTGACCAGCACCATGCCCTCAGCCAAGGTGCCTCCAACAGAACCAATCACAATGTTATTCAGCATCCAGCAGAACGCCGCCAGCCCCAGCACAATGCGCAGTGGAATGCCCCTGAGCAGGAACATGCCGATGGTGCCCAGTACGGCCGCCGCCAGCGGGAATACATCGGTCGCAGTTCGCCAGGTCGCCCAGGCCACCAGGGCATTAACCGTCAACATCGCCGCCAAGATCGCCCAGTTGCCCTGATACTTCCTGGCCAGGGCGATGCGCACAATCACCAGCACCGTCAACGCGGCAGCGGTCCAGCTTTCAAAGAAGGCAAACATCAGGGCGAAGGCGACGTTGGCGGAGATCAGTAGCACCATCAGCCGGTCGTCGTTCTTGT
The DNA here is from genome assembly GCF_048595985.1 of Marinobacter sp. GH_1. Lineage (NCBI taxonomy): Bacteria > Pseudomonadati > Pseudomonadota > Gammaproteobacteria > Pseudomonadales > Marinobacteraceae > Marinobacter > Marinobacter sp. GH_1. The sequence goes on from NZ_CP184460.1 coordinate 4,218,666, forward strand.
TGGCGAAGCCGGCAATGCAGAAGGCCAGAGCGACCAGACCAAACAACTGGCCGAGGCTATCGGTAAGGCTGAGTGAGGTCATAAATTCCGGCATAGGAATTCCGTGTAGCCCAGAACAAGGAGGGCGGGCCCTATTGGCGAACCAGCTGGTTACCACCACCCAGCTGGATAAGCCCGGACGAAAACTGATCCATTAATTGCTCAGCGCTGAAGTCCTGCTCTCTCAGCTGCGGATTGAGCGCCCGACTGAATTGCCTGAAATCGAGGGCCTTCCAATTTTCCGGCGCCAGCATTCGTTCGACCAAATGCACATTGTCGGCTGTCGCTGGCTCAAACTGGTAGCGTAAGGCCGCCGACCCCTGCCCGCCAGCAAAGTCGTAACCGTGGTGGTAATCGTGAACCAGCAATAACGCGAGGCCTCCCCCCATAAAATGGCGACCAAGGCTCACCGTCAAATCGCCCCGACGAATGGCCTCTAACGCCCTGGGCTCCCAGTCCACACCGCCAACAATCACATCCTCGCCGGGCGTCCGGCCAGCGTTTCTGGCGGCTTCAATGGCGCCAAGCGCCATTCCATCACTGGCATTCCAGATCGCGGTGGTTTGCGGATAGCGCCGGAACAACACCGACATTTTTTCGCTGGCCTGCTGCTCACTCCACTCAGCGAGCACCAACTGCAAGAGCTGGCCATTACCGATACTGGTGGCGTTCAGCAAACCCTGGTTTCGATCCCTGGCAGCGGAAGAATCCTGCGTTCCGGTCAACGCCACCATCGGCACCGGCTCCCCGGCCTCAACCAAACCACGTTCCACCGCCCGACGTTCCAACAATTTGGCCAAGGTTCGGCCGGCCTCCACGTTGTCCGGCACCACATGGCCAATCCAGCTGTCCAGCGTCTCCCTGGGCATACCCACCGCAACCCTTGTTGCCTCGGGCACATCGGTATTGAACGAGAAGACTTTCACACCCTGCCCGTGGGCCAGCTCCAGTATCTGAGTGGTGACCAGCTCTTTGCACATGATGATCAGGTAATCCGGCTTCTCCTCAGCGGTGACGATTTGCTGAGCCATGCGCAAGTAGCTGAAGCGGTGCCTGTCAGTATCGAACTGAATCTCGAGGTCAACATCCAGATCAGCCGCAACCTGCTCCATAAACCCCGCCACCATCAGCCAGAAACGGGAATCGTCTGGTGACAGGAACGCCACACTTGGCCGTGTGCCGGCATCGGCAACCCGCATAAAAGAGCAAACAATGAGACTGATCAGCAGGACCGCGCGTAATGCCATGTAATTCCCTAACCATTGGCGTTTCTGGTCGTTCAGTATAACGAACATTCCAACATACGAGCCCCGGAGAACACCAACTCGATCACAACCGGTACTGAAGGTCAGCCGAATTGGCGGATAAAGTCATTGCCCATAGCTTGCTAACCGAGAGATCATCGGTCAATCATGCGCCAATGCCGGAAGATCACCATGGAAAACTACCTCAAGCCCACCGAGTTCTTCGATTACGACAAGCCGGAAGTCAAAGCCTGGATTGACCAGCAACTTGAGGGTGTGCCCAATGAACCGGTAGAGCAGGTCAAGGCGTTGTACCTGGCGGTCCGTGACAGCGTCCAGTACAACCCTTATGTGTTCCAGACCGACCCAAACACCCTGTCTGCCAGCTACGCGCTGGAATCCCGCGAGAGCTACTGCATTCCCAAAGCGGTCCTGCTCGGCGCCGCCGCACGCTATATCGGCATTCCCAGCCGTCTGGGCCTGGCCGATGTGCGCAATCACCTGTCCAGCCCCAAGCTGATCGAGTGGCTGCGCTCCGATATTTTCCGGATGCATGGCTTTATCGAACTGTACCTGAACGGCCAATGGGTTAAAGCCACCCCCGCCTTTAACAAGCAGCTTTGCGCGCTGATGAAAGTAGAACCGCTGGAGTTTGATGGCGTGAACGATTCCGTGTTCCAGGAGTTCACCGAAGACGGCCAGGCCCATATGGAATACATCAACGACCACGGCGTGTTCGATGACGTGCCCTTTGACTTTATCGTTGACGGGGTCCGTTCAGCGTACGGCCATCTGTTTGAGGCCGACGGAAAACCCGCCCGCGTTGATGGCAGCCTGGAGCAGGACGTCACCAGCAACCCATAAAAAAACCGGCCACCCACTTCCCGTGGGCGCCGGCTACAGGGGTCAGCCTGAATGGTCAGGCTTGGGTGAACAACTTACTCGGCTGAATTACGGATCAGGAAGTCGAAAGCGCTCAGGGCGGCCTTGGAGCCCTCACCCATCGAAATCACGATCTGCTTGTACGGCACCGTGGTGGCGTCGCCCGCAGCGAAAACACCCGGAATCGAGGTCTCGTTACGATCATTTACGATGATCTCACCGTGCTGGCTCAGCTCGATATCACCTTTCAGCCACTCGGTGTTCGGCACCAGGCCGATCTGCACGAATACGCCTTCCAGCGCCACGTGGTGTGACTCACCGGTGTTGCGGTCGGTGTAGGTCAGGCCATTCACCTTGCCGTTCTCACCGGTAATCTCGGTGGTCTGGCCAGAGGTGATGATTTCGACATTCTTCAGACTGCGCAGTTTCTTCTGCAGCACGTCGTCGGCACGCATCTGCTCACCGAACTCAATCAAGGTTACGTGGCCAACTATACCGGCCAGGTCGATCGCCGCTTCCACGCCGGAGTTACCACCACCAATCACCGCCACGCGCTTGCCTTTGAACAGCGGACCATCACAGTGCGGGCAGTAGGCCACGCCCTTGTTGCGGTACTCTTCCTCACCCGGCACGCCCATCTGGCGCCAGCGGGCACCGGTAGACAGAATCACCGTGCGGGCTTTCAGGGAACCGCCGTTCTCCAGCTTCACTTCGTGCAGGCCACCGGTCTGTGCCGCCGGAATCAGCTTCTCCGCGCGCTGCATGTTCATGATGTCGACTTCGTATTCGTTAACGTGCTGTTCCATGGCCGCCACCAGCTTCGGGCCTTCGGTGTAAGGCACGGAGATCAGGTTTTCGATACCCATGGTGTCAGCTACCTGGCCACCAAACCGCTCGGCCGCAATCCCGGTGGAAATCCCCTTACGGGCGGCGTAGATGGCTGCTGCAGAACCCGCCGGGCCACCGCCAATCACCAGCACCTCAAAGGCGTCTTTCTGGTTGATCTTCTTGGCTTCTTTCTCGGCGGAGTTGGTGTCCAGCTTGGCCACAACTTCTTCCAGCGTCATCCGGCCCTGGCCCCAGGGCTGGCCATTCAGGTACACGCTGGGCACCGCCATCACTTCACGCTGCTCGACTTCGTCCTGGAACAGGGCGCCATCGATGGACGTGTGCTTGATGTTCGGGTTCAGCACACTCATCAGGTTAAACGCCTGGACGACATCCGGGCAGTTCTGGCAGGACAGGGAGAAATAGGTTTCGAACTCGAACTCACCGTCCAGTTCCTGGATTTGCTGAATCACTTCCTGGGAAGCTTTGGACGGGTGGCCGCCCACCTGCAACAGCGCAAGGACCAGAGAGGTAAACTCGTGGCCCATGGGAATACCGGCGAAACGCACGCCAATGTCAGTGCCCACACGGTTGATGGCAAACGACGGACGGCGCACATCAGCCGAATCTTCAGTCCGCAGGCTGATTTTCTCGGACATCGGCTCGATTTCTTCCAGCAGCTGCTTCAGCTCCTGGGACTTTTTGCTGTCGTCGTAGGCTGCCACCAGCTCAATCGGCTGCTGCAGCTTTTCCATGTAGGCCTTCAACTGTCCTTTGATATTGGCGTCCAACATGTTCGGTATTCCCCTTTATGTCGTGAAACTAACTGTCTGAATTCAAAAATGAATCGTTATCTGAAGTTGCAGGTACGATAAGGGCAAGCCGGGACCTTCTCAAATTGATTGACCCAACCCATCTGATAGCTCAGACCTATACGATTCCATAAAGTCGATTGATAGATACAAAAAAGGCCCGCTGTGCGGGCCTTCTTGCAAGTTTCACCCGAAAAGGGAAACTTAGATCTTGCCAACCAGGTCCAGAGACGGAGCCAGAGTTTCTTCGCCTTCTTTCCACTTGGCCGGGCAAACTTCGCCAGGATGGTTACGAACATACTGGGCAGCCTTCACCTTGCGCAGCAGGTCGTCTGCGTCACGGCCGATGCCTTCAGCAGTGATTTCCATCGCCTGGATAACGCCATCCGGATCGATCAGGAAAGTAGCGCGGTCTGCCAGGCCCTGGCCTTCACGCATCACACCGAAGTTGTTGGTGATGGTGCCGGTCTGGTCGCCTACCATGTAGTAGTTGATCTTGCCGATGGTGTCGGAAGTGTCGTGCCATGCTTTGTGGGTGAAGTGGGTGTCGGTAGACACAGAGAACACTTCAACGCCCAGCTTCTGCAGCTCTTCGTACTTGTCAGCGACATCGCCCAGTTCGGTCGGGCAAACGAAGGTGAAGTCGGCCGGGTAGAAGAAGAAAATGGCCCACTTGCCTTTCACGTCTGCTTCAGAGATTTCAACAAACTCGCCCTGCTTGAATGCGGTGGCGTTGAACGGTTTGATTTCGCTGTTAATGATACCCATCTCAGAATAACTCCTGTTGGTTCATTTGGGTTTAGGCTTGAAAACGGTGCACAAGATACGGCTTTGGCCCACTGGGTGAAAATTGATTATTTCCAAACCCGGAATAGGCTTAACCTATCTATGGGGCCTTATCCCGCAAGTTCAATCTTTCGGAAATCCAGAATATTTTCTTTTGGTGACGATTTGATGGCCGCCACCTCGGCCCGCTTGTTCGCCAGAATGTAGGCAAAACAGGCGAAGTAAAGGCCGATCACCAGCGCTCCAACCCATTGAATACGAAGGAAATCCAGCTGGAACAGCATGGTCAGCAGCACCATAACGCCAAAATTCACGATCACGTAGTTCATTCGGCCCATACGCCGGGCGGTCAGGTTCAGGTTATCGGTGTACAGCCGAATCAGCGAATCCAGTGAGTTCACCACCATCAGAACCCCCACCGAAATCATGGCCAGGTTGGTCATCGCCGCAATCTTCAGACCCTCAGCGTGGTAGTGGAACAGCACCGAGAACCACACACCGATAGCGATGGACGGCACCACCAGCATGGCGATCAGCAACTGCCAGGTTTTGATGCCACTGACAAAACGGGCGGTGAACTGGCCGATCATGATGCTCCAGGAGAACCACCAGAACAGGTAGAACTCATGGTAGTCGTTGATCGGCAGGGCAAATCGGTGAATGTTGGTAAAGTATTCCCCCAGCATGCCTGCGGTGCCGAAGAAATCCGCCGGTGAGCCCTTACCCATGGCAAAGGCCCGCAGCCACATGCCGGCAATCAGGGCAATGAACAGCACACTGGAACCGATACTCAGAATCCGCACATACTTGATCTTGGAGCTGGAGTACACGGCCAGGGCAATGGCCGCAAACACGATCACATAGAACGCTGGCATCACGGTTTCACCGTCGCCCAACTGCGGCAGATACCAGGGCAGGTTCACCAGCAACAGGTACGCCGTGAAGGCACAGGTACCGATGATCACCACATTATTGATGATTTTCACCACCGGAATCTCGAAGAACTTCACCCTCGGCTCGATGATGGCGAAGTAAAAACAGGTCAGGAAATAGAAGCCCCAGATCAGGAACGCCCAGAAGCCAAACTCAATGGCCAGGGGATTGGCGAACCCGTATTCCGGGCTGGCAGAAAGATCGGCATAACTGCCAAACTCCGTCAGCGGGAACATGATCAGCCCCACATCCAGGCCCGAGGTGAACAGAATGGCAATGAACGTCAGGGTGCGAACCGGCGTTACGCCGATACACTGTACGTCCCACCATTTGTACAGAATCAGGGCAATGGCGGCGAAGGTGAAGATCAGGCCTGTGGATAACCAGAGTGTCATGCGCTGAGCCTCCGGTTGGTTGTTTTCAGTTTAATGCACAGCATGGGTGTTCCTCCTCTACTTTTTAAGCGCTGCTTAATTCGAATCGGACACAAACCCCCGCGTTTTCTTCTCGTTACGGGCCAGGACTTGCCTATCTGACGCCCAGGAAACGACCAGCACAGCCGTCGCGTTGATAGGGAAATCCTGATGGTTTGCTAACCCCGGAGGCGTTGCGCCCCCGGGGCCGGGGCTTCGGGCGCTAGATCAGCACCCGTTTCGCTTGCCCCGGTCGTTGGTGTGCCTGCCACTGGTCATCCATATGGACCGGCACATCCTCAGGTTGCAGGGGCTCCTTGCCCCGGATCAGGTCGGCTGCCCGCTCGGCCACCATGATGGTGGGCGCATTCAGGTTGCCATTGGGTATGGTCGGGAAGATGGACGAATCCACTACCCGCAAATTATTGAGCCCGTGTACACGAGTGTCTGGCCCGACTACCGCCATTGCGTCGGTACCCATCTTGCACGAACAGGACGGATGGTAGGCGCTCTCCACCGCCTGGCGCACAAAGGCATCGATTTCGTCATCGCTCTGCACAGCCACGCCGGGCTGAATTTCCGCACCCCGGTAATCGTCCATGGCGGGCTGGTTGATGATCTCGCGGGTCAGGCGCACGCAGTCCCGGAAACCCTCCCGGTCGGCTTCGTGCTCCAGATAATTAAAGCGAATGGTCGGTGCCTGTCTTGGATCGGCGGATTGAACCCGAACATAGCCCCGGCTTTTCGGCTTGTTGTGGCCGATGTGCAGCTGGAATCCGTCGCCATCAAAGGCTTCCTTACCGTCGTAGCGCATGGCCGCCGGCAGGAAGTGGTATTGCAGGTCCGGCCACTCGACACCCGCCTTGGAGCGGATAAAACCGCAGGACTCGAAGTGGTTGGTGGCGCCCAGCCCGTCTTTGCGCAGAATCCAGCGCACGCCGATCTTGAGCTTGTTCCACCAGTCCAGTTTGCCGTTGAGCGACACCGGCTGTTTGCAGCGGAACTGGAAGTAGAATTCCAGGTGGTCCTGCAGGTTCTCACCCACGCCGGGCAGATCGTGCTTGACCTCAATACCGGCCTGTTCCAGCACCTCTCGTTTGCCGATGCCGGACAACTGCAGCAGATGGGGTGAACCTATGGAACCGGCAGACAAAATCACTTCCTCAGCGGCATTGGCCTCGTGCATCTTGCCGCCCTGCTCGTAACGCACACCGGTGGCGGTTTTGCCCTCAAGAAGGACCTTATGGACCAGGGCGTGGGTCACCACCGTCAGGTTCGGTCGCGCCATGGCCGGGCGCAGGTAGGCGTTGGCGGTGGACCAGCGGCGACCGTTCTTCACGGTCATGTGCATGGCACCGAAGCCTTCCTGCTGGGCGCCGTTGTAATCCGCCGTTTCCAGGTAGCCGGCATCCACACCCGCCTTGATGAACGCCTTGTACAGCGGGTTACGCATGTTGTTGCCGTTGTTGACCCCCAGCGGGCCGGTGTCGCCCCGGTAGTCATCGCCGCCAAAGGCCCAGGTCTCCGCCTTTTTGAAATACGGCAGTACGTTCTGGTAATGCCAGCCTGTGGCACCCTCGGAATCCCATTCGTCAAAATCCCGGGCGTGGCCACGCACATACACCATGCCGTTGATGGACGAGGAGCCACCGAGCACCTTGCCCCGGGGGCAGTGCATGCGGCGGTTATCCAGATACGGCTCCGGCTCGGTCTCGAACTGCCAGGCGTACTTCCTGGTGTTCATGGGAATGGACAGGGCCGTGGGCATCTGGATGAAGATGCTTTTGTCGCTGCCGCCGGTTTCCAGCAGCAGCACCTTGTGGCGGGCGTCTTCGGTGAGGCGGTTGGCCAGCACACAGCCGGCCGAGCCCGCGCCCACAATGATGTAGTCGTATCGGTTTTCTGTCATACGCGCTCTCCTCTGTGGCCTGCGGGCTTAAAACGGGGCGTCCAGATCCTGCATCCCGATATAAACGGACTTGATCTGGGTGTAGTGGGCAATGGTCTCGCGCCCGTTTTCCCGGCCAATGCCAGAGAGTTTGTAGCCGCCCACCGGCATTTCCGCCGGCGAGGCGCCGTAGCTGTTGATCCAACAAATACCGGCCTGGATCTGGTGAATCACCCGGTGCGCCCGGCGGATGTCGTTGGTGAACACGCCGGCAGCCAGACCGGTATCGGTATTGTTGGCCCGGGCAATCACCTCGTCTTCATCGCGGAAGGTCAGCACCGACATCACCGGCCCGAAGATTTCTTCCCGCACGATGGCCATGTCGTCGGTGCAGTCGGTGAAAATGGTGGGCTCCACGAAGTAGCCGCCTTTGGCATCCTCCGGCTCAAACGCCCGGCCCCCGTGGCTCAGGGTGGCGCCTTCAGCAATGCCCTTGCTGATGTAGCCCAATACCAGCTCCTGATGCTTTTTGGAGATCAGGGCACCAAAGTTGGTGGCAGGGTTCATCGGGTCACCGGCTTTGATGTTCTTGCGGGTGCGCTCAAGCAGGCGCTCGATAAAACGCGGGTAGATGTCTTCGTGCACAAACACCCGGGTGCCGTTGGTACAGATCTCACCCTGGGTGTAGAAGTTGCCCACCATGGCCGCAGAAATGGCGTTCTCCAGATCCGCATCGTCGAAAATGATCAGCGGGGATTTGCCACCCAGCTCCATGGTCACGTCTTTCAGGGACGAAGCAGCCGCCGCCATCACCTTCTTGCCGGTGGCCACTTCGCCGGTGAACGACACCTTGGCAATCTCCGGATGATGGGTCAGCCACTGGCCCACCTCGGCCGCGCCCTGCACCACGTTGAACACGCCCGCTGGCACGCCGGCCTCGATGAAGGTTTCCGCCAGCTTCACCGCGCCCATGGGTGTTTCTTCCGACGGCTTGAAGATCATGGCGTTGCCACAGGCCAGGGCCGGCGCGGACTTCCAGCAGGCAATCTGGATCGGGTAGTTCCAGGCGCCAATGCCGGCACAGATCCCCAGCGGCTCCCGACGGGTGTAATAAAAATCACCGCCCAGATCCTGCTGGTTTCCCTCGATGGACGGTGCCAGGCCGGCAAAGAACTCGATGGCATCGGCACCGGTCACCACATCCACCGCTTCCGCTTCCTGCCAGGGTTTGCCGGTGTCGCGTACTTCCACCGCTGCCAGTTCGTCATTGCGCTCGCGCAGCAGCGCTACCGCTTTCAGCAGAATCCGGCTGCGCTCGATAGCCGGGGTGGCCGCCCACTGGGCAAAGCCGGCGCGGGCACTTTCAATGGCGGCCTGCTGCACCGCCTCATCCGCTACTTCCACCTGGTAGATCACCTGGCCGGTGGCCGGATTCACCACCGGGAAGGTCTCACCGGAACGGTTGGCCAGAAACCGGCCGTGGACAAAGTTCTGAACAACAGGAACAGATGCAGACATAAGCGGTTGGTAACCTCAATTCGGTGTCTTCAGGCCTTGTGGGCCATGGAATTCGCGTTGGCTCAGGCGGTTGCCCGAGCCAGTGTCTCGTGAACAAACTGCTTGCAAAGCCGCTCGCCGGCTTCAAAGCTTTCGGCCGGGTCCAGGCTCAGGGCGCTGCGCAGCCAGAAGCCGTCAATCATCGCTGCGGTTTGTCGGGCCGCTTCCGTGGCCTGCTCCGGCGGCAACACCTGGACAAACGAGTAGCGCAGGTTGCTGTACAGCCGGGCGTTGTTGATCTGCTGCAGCCGCTTCAGCCCCGGCTCGTGCATGGAACGGGCCCAGAAGCTGAGCCAGGTTTTCGCCGCCAGCGCCGAACGCTGGAACTCGGAAAAGTTGGACTCAATGATGCAATCCAGCCGCTGGGCCGGGGAACGATCGGTCTTCGCCATGCGCTCCCGCAGCTCCTTGCCGAGCTGATCCAGCAGGTAACGCAAGGCCGCCTCGATCAGCCCCTGCTTGCCCCCGAAGTAATGGCTGATGATCCCGGACGACATCCCCGCCCGCTTGCTGATGCTGACAATGGTGGTGTTCTGCATGCCCAGCTCGGCAATGGACTCCATGGTGGCGTCGATCAGTTGCTGGCGACGGGTGTCTTTGATTCCAACTTTTGGCATGGCAGGCGCGCGCTTTTCCGTATCTTTTCGTTAATTGAACGTTCAATTAATAAAAAGGTTACAGAAATGAGAGGAAGGATTCAAATATTCCGATCCCGGCTACTGTTTCAGGCGGTAATCCGGATCGGTCCAGCACTTGGGTAATGCCTCGCCCGAAGGGAAGGCCAGATCACCTTTCTCGTAGAATTCAGGATCCTGGGCTTCCTCCCCGTAGTGCATACTGCCCTTGATCCGGCTTTTATGAGGGTTGAACAACGCCTGGGTATCCAGCACTTCAATCAAGTGCCCGGTGGATCTCTCTGCCACAAACATAACGGCCTCCTTTGCTACCAAAAGCTTAGACCATTGGCAGGGCTCAGGGGTTGTCCCAGCCATCTTGCAGCAGCTGTTGCTCGTCTTGCGGGCTCAGTGCAGGCCCAGCCATCAGTTGATCCAGGGTATCGTCCATGGCCTGACCACCACTGGCTGTCTGGTAGGTTTGGCCAGGCTGGTGCGGTGCAACCTCGGCGCGGGCCACGGCCTGCCAGGTACCGCTGGCATCCCGGCAAGCAACGTTTTCAGAAGATGCCCCTGGTTGGTCAACGCGGAACTGACGGCACCAGTCGCCAGCCTGGTTCCGGAAGGTCAGTCTCGGCATAACGGTGGCATCGGAATTAATCTCATAGGCCTGGCCGCTGGGCTGCTGCTCCAAAGCCTGGGCGATGGACGGCCATGCGGGATCGTCCACCGCCGGTGAGCCCAGCCACTGGGTCATGGCAAAGCCGGCCACAAACGCCGCAGCCACAGCTTTTCCGGAATGTTCCTTCAGCCGGCGCCACCAGGGAAAGGCCACCACGTTGTCCGGGCGGTTCTCGGGGGCGGCCTGCGCCAGCATGCGGGTTACGGCATCCGGCATGGGCTGTTGATCAATGGCCCCGTAATGCCGCTGCAACTCGACATCCACCGAGGCCAGTTCCGCCAGCCGGTCCGCCAGTGCCGGGTCCAGGGCGATCTGATCGCGCACCGCGTTCATTTCCGGCTCGCTCAGTTCGTTATCGAGAAACGCGGACAGTACTTCGTCTGTGATGTTCATGATTCAGTCCTCATACCCGCCGCCGGCGCCAATGCCTCACTTAACGCGGCCCTTGCCCGTGCCAGGCGGCTCATGACGGTGCCCTTGGGGACTTCCAGAATATCGGCCACCGCCTTGTAGGGCAGGCCCTGAATGGCCACCAGTGAGATAATCTGGCGCTGGTCCTGGGGCAGCTCCGCCATGGCCGCATCTACCCTGCTCCATTCGATCTGCTGGGTGGTGTGGTGTTCGCCGTTGACCACCTGGCCATCCGACAGTTCCGGCTTTTCGGCCGCTTCCCGGCGAACCTTTCTGGCCCGGCATTCGTCTATCCACACATTACGGCACACCCGGAACGCCCATTTGGTCAGGTCTGCGTCATCCGGCCGGTCCCGTGCCAGCAACCGCTCCACCGTGCTCTGTAGCAGGTCGTCGGCATCCGGCATCGAGCCGGTCAGCGAATAGGCAAATCGCCGCAGCCCGGGTAACAGTTCAGTCAATTCCTGTTGCATGGCATTGTCTTTTCGTGAGTGTTATCAGTAGAACGGCTCAGGCCGAACGTTATTCCCGGCCCGAGGGAATTTTTTTCACCGCCGGCCGTTAAATGACCAGAAAACCCTACACCCTTTGCTCAACCGGAAGGCGTTTATGAAATTCGATTCCACCCTTGGCCTGATCAGCGTGCTTACCCTGTGTTCCGTGTCTACCATGGCTCTGGCCATTGGCAGCCAGGCACTGGACCGGCAACTGGACTCTGTGTCCCGCCAGGTAGAGCAGAAAACCGAGCGGGCCATTGAACGCTCCATGGGCCGCCGGCTGAACGCCGTGGAACAGCGCATTGAATCCCGCGTTGAACAGGCCAGGGGCCAGCTGCCCCGGTTACCGCGCTCTCTCCCTATTCACACGCAGCAAGGCGGCAAAGCGTTCAATGATGTGATGCTGGATGACGGCTTCCGGGCCGTGGAGCGCCAGTGGCTGGCCACCGGCACCGCCGCTGAAGTCGCCGAACTGGACCGCCCCGGCATTACCATTCTGGAGCGCCGGGAACTGTCAGGCCTGGGCATGATTCTGGTGCGGTTTCGGGTAGCCCCGGCACTGGACTCCCTGGACGCCCTGCAATCGGAGCTACCGGGGCTGGCAGAACAGCTGGACCGGAACCACATTTATGCGTCACAAAGTGACAATGCCCCCGAAAGCAGCGATGCGGCCCTGCCCCAGTGGCAAAGCCTGTGCTCCGCACCAGTGCGGGTAGGCATGGTGGATACCGCCATTGCGCTGGACCACCCGGTGTTTGAAGGCGCACAGATTGTTCAGGAAAGCTTTCTGGAACTGGCAGAGGCAAAGGGCGAACTTGCCGCTCCCACTGCCCACGGTACGGCAGTCGCCAGCCTGATGATCGGCCGCCAGGCGCCGCATTGGCCGGCGCGATTACCGGGGGCCACGCTGTTCAATGCCTCGGTGTTCTACGGGCGTGATCAGGCGCTGTCCGGGGCTACGCTGGGGCACTTGCTGGATGGCCTGAGCTGGCTGGCCGCCCAGGAGGTTTCAGTGATCAATATCAGCCTGACCGGGCCGGACAACCGGCTGTTGAAAACAGCCATCGAACGGCTGAATGATCGGGGAATCGGTTTGATTGCCGCTGTCGGCAACCAGGGGCCAGCAGCAGCCCCACTCTACCCGGCAGCCTATGGGCCGGTGATCGGTGTCACGGCCGTGAATGGCTCTGGTGAACTATACCGCTGGGCCAACCAGGGCGAGCAGGTGCAATTCGCCGCCCCCGGTGTTGCGGTGCCTGTAGCCATACCCGAGGGTGGCATGGCGCTGGACAGCGGCACGTCTCTGGCTGCCCCGGTGGTGGCCTCGGCACTGGCCTGCGAGCTCAGCCGGGTTGATTTGCCCGGGGCCATAGAGGCATTGACGAGCAATGCACAGGACCTCGGAGAACCGGGCCGCGATACCCGGTTCGGCCATGGCCTGCTGGATTACTAGAAGCCTGCGCGCAGCGACACGCCCACCACAAACCGGTCGTAATCGGCGGAATCGATGGTGGAGGTGTAGTGGCCGTAGGACAGCTTCGGCTCCAGGCTAAACACCTCATTCAGGCCCAGCCGCCAGCTGGCTTCCACCACCCGGGCCTTGTCCACCCGCTGGCTGGTTCGCTCTTCCAGATCCCGGGTCAGGAAATCGTTCAACCCCCGGCCGGTCTCTTCCGTGATCACCACCTCATCGTATTCCTGGTCTTCGTAACGCCAACTCAAGCGAAAACGGCTGTCCTGACCACCGACGGTAAACCGGTGTACCAACGCCAGCCGCAACCGGAGCAACTGGTTGTCGTAGGCATCCGAGCGGGCATCTTCGTCGTCCAGATCAACCCCGAACACCAGGTTGCTCCGGGCCTGATTGAAAAAGAAGAACGCATCGAAACTGCCACCCCGGATGTCCGAATCCCGAGCCGTACCGTCGTTAAAATCTTTCGATTTGTCCTGAACACTGGCCAGCAGGTACACGTTCTCGCCAATCAGGCTGCCCAGATACAGGCTGGTGCGCCGGAAATCCAGGAACCGCTCAGAATCCAGGGTAGCGTAGGAATAGTGATGGCTGGCACCCACAGTGACCGGATCAAAATCGTAGCTCAGGTCTGCCGAGAGCAGGTGAATGTCCTGATCAAACTGGTCCAGATTGTTATACCGGCGCCCGGACAGGTCGTATCCCAGGGTCAGGTTCAGCGCTTCTGTGGGTTTCAGAATGCCTTCCAGCCCGGCATCAAACACCCAGGCTTCGTCACTCTGATCGGACGAGGCGTTCAGTTCGTCTACCGTCACGTTGCTGTCGTGTTCCAGGCCGCCAGCCAGGTACCCGTTCACTTCGGAATCCGCTTGTACCGCCGGCACCGCAAGCCCCAGCGTTACCAACCAGATCGACATTCGTTGAATGTTACGCATGTCTGCTCCTTGGTTCGCTCACAAACAAAGGCCGGGCACAGGGCCCGGCCATGGTCGGATGAGTGATTATTGACCACCGTTGCGGGCAGAGCCCTGCACAGCACCCCGCACAGTGCTCTGTACCTCGCCACGGACCGTGTCAGAAACAGACGTTCCAATCTGCTTGTTGGTTTCAGCACGAATCTCGGCATTTCGGGCCTCATTCACCCTTTCACGGGCCTGCTCACGGCGCTGGGCCGCGCTGTCCACGGCCGCTTCACCCTGGGCCCGGGCAGTGCCGCTGACCCGCTCACCAACTTCAGCGCCCAAGGTGGCCGCTTGGCTGGCACTTTCACGAGCCTCCGTGCTTACTGCCTCACCGTGGTCGGCGGCTTCGTCACGGGCCGCATCGCCATCAACCTGAGCCTGCGCATTGGCTGAGCCGCTGCCCTGAGCCGACGCACCATCGCGGGCACTGGCCTGGGCGCTCATGTTGGCCTCAGCCTCCACGTTCGCATTGGCGGCACCTTGCTGGGCGAACACGCCGGTGGAAACCAAAGAACAGATTGCGAGTGTCAGTACATGCTTTTTCATGGAAACATCCTCCTGTGTTTTGCCCTTTCGGGTTGCTTTCATCAGGAAGACGGGTGGGCCGCGAATCTATTCCAAAAAATTGACCATTGATGCATTAACATTGAGTAACCAACGGTTTTCACGCTGTTTTTCCTGGCTTTGTGCTACGTTTTAAGCTGAACCGTTACCGCAGGATACGCTTTACATGGCCTACTTCAGCAAGCACTACCATGCGCCCGGCACCGCCCCTGGCACCCTGGTCTCCACTGACTCCGACCATAAGATGTCCATTCACCTGATGGACTACTCGGGTGATCATGTTGAAGAACAACGGCTGGCCACAGCGGAGGAGTGCCAGGACTACCTGGAGCGGGACTCCAAAACCTGGATTCAGGTCAACGGACCGGTTGATGCCAACACGCTGCGGGCCCTGGGCGATATGTTCGATCTGCACGACCTGGCTCTGGAAGATGTACTCAACAGTGGCCAACGGCCCAAAATGGAACTGTATGACGACCAGGTGTTCCTCATCGCCGCCATGCCGATGTTTGATGGCGACCGGCTGGAAGTGGTCCAGGTCAGCCTGTTCGCAGGTCCTGGTTACCTGATCTGCCTGTGCCCACTGGAAGAAGACCCCTTCGAGCCGGTTCGCAAACGCATTCGCCAGCCCAATAACCGCCGGTTTACCTCTCGGGGCATCGACTACCTGCTTTACGCCATGCTGGACCTGATTACCGACTCCGCGTTCCCGGTGCTGGAAACCTTTGGCGACAAGCTGGAGGAGATGGAAATCGACCTGCTGGAGCATCCCCGCAAGCAAACCCTCACGGCCCTGCACCACCTCAAGCGGGAGCTGCTGATGCTCAGGCGGGTTCTCTGGCCCCAACGGGAAGCGCTCACCACCCTGATGCGCATGGAAAATTCATTGATACACCAGGACACCCTGATTTACTTCCGGGATTGCCAGGATCACAGCATCCAGATTATCGAACTGCTGGAAAGCTTCCGGGACATGGCCACCAGCATGCTGGATATCTACCTCTCCAGCATCAGCCAGAAAACCAACGACACCATGCGGGTACTGACCATCATCGCCACCATCTTCATCCCGCTGACGTTTATTGTGGGCGTGTACGGGATGAACTTTGAGCACCCGGACAGCCCCTGGGCCATGCCAGAGCTTGGCTGGTACTATGGTTACCCGATGGTGTGGGGGCTGATCATTGCCGTTACCGCCGGCCTGATCTGGTTCTTCAAACGGCGGCATTGGATGTAAACCCCGGCACCAGGCCGGGGTATATGTCCACAGGTTTCCTGTTAGCGCCCTGCCTCCATAACTTCAGGCTCGGGAATCACAACCGACATGGCGTTAACCGCCACGGGGTTGGCGGTTCCACCAATCGGGCCAACCCGCTCAGCGGTTCCTGCCAGAAGGTTGAGAGTATACAGCGTGGAGCCTGCGCCGGTTTCCGTTCTAAGGGCCGCGTAGGCGGTGCCGCTCTGGGCAATGTCCATGGTTTGCTGAATAGCGCCATCCATCGGCAATGCCAAACCCTCCAGCAAGCCGTCGCCCACCGCCACCAGAGCGCCATCGTTAGGCACCGCAACCCGCGCCAGGCCGCTGTTTCTGGCATCAATCACGTACTGGAAATCCAGGCTGGGGGTTACACCCTCAAGCTGCAGGGGCGCTGCACGGTAAGCCACCGCCACGGGTACCGGCACCATGGTGTCACCCAGGCGAACGGTGCCATCGGCAAAGGCAAAACCGGCGGCGCGCGCTTCATCCGCCAGCACACGGCCTTCATCCAGGTTCACCCGCAGGTTCTGGCCGGCATCGCCGATGATTCGCAGCAAATCTGCACGAGGGTTGAAGTCGATGTCGAAGCGCGTGCCGGACAGATCGGTGGCAAGCGTCGCGATCTCCGTTGCCTGTGCCTCTGGCGGCACAATGAGCGGATCGCTTTCTTCCAGGAGGTAGATTCGGCCACTTTGAGCAACAGCATACAGACCATCCTCTGCGCCCTCAGGACTGGTGGTGCGAAGATCGAAGCCAACAATCACGTCGCCCTCAACCAAACCGGTGACTGGCAAGGTTTCATCATATTCCGCCAGCGCCATGCCCGGCATCGATTCAGCCGGATTCAGCTCAACTATCCGAAGCACAAATTCATCGTCTGCGGACTGTTCGAACACAATGAACTCACGCAAGGCAGGCTCATCGGTAACATCATTCACCACCAGATCCATGTAGTTACCACCAGCCTCAGGGGCCGGCAATGGCTTAATCAGGGTGGTGGCTGCGGTCTCCGGGTTAATACCGTACAGGCCAACATTACCGTCCACCTCGAACACGGCGTAGTGCTCGTTCATACCGCCTTCGGTGGTAAACACGTTATAACCTTTAACATCCACCGATTCGGCATTCGGGAACAGGGCGCCAATGCGCGTTAGCAGGCCAACATTCGGGTTCTGCTGAAAGAAGGTGCGGGAGTCTGCGCTGATCACAAACATCTGCGTGCCTTCCTGCCCGGGATTCACATTGGTGTAGGCTGTAGCCACCACACCCTGGAGGTAGCCGAAAGTACCGTCTACCAGGGCTTGCTGCTGGGCGTTCTCAACCAGGGCCGGAGACCCCATGCGGAAATTCTGCCGGGCATCACTGATCAGGCGCAGGGCATTGGCGGCGGGATTGAAATCAATGTCGAAGCGGGCACCCGCCAGTTCACCAATACTGGCAGTGACAAGGGTGGTTTCTGCCGTCATGGGGTCAACCAGCACCAACTGCCCCATATCGGTCAGCGCATAGAGTTCACCGGAGGCCGGCCGGAAATCCAGCCCCACAACCGAGCCCGCCACATCCAGGGAGCCCACGGCCACAACCGTGGATGGATCAGACAGTGAGAAACGCACCAGGCAGGCGTTGTCTGCCGTCACCGCCAGCACATCGTTGGCTGTCAGCGCAGATAAATCCGCTTCAGCGTTGCACTGGAATGGCGTGTTTGCAGCACCGCCACCGGAGCTGCAAACACGCCAGCGCCACAGCGGCGGATAAAACCGATACGGTCATGAGTTTGTTATTCATCGCTCTAATCCCTAAGTTGATCGTAGTTTCTTAACCGCAAGGGATCGAAGAGCCATCAAACACAACGATGACCGCGCTCCCGACGCCTGCTCATCAAGCTACGGGGGCGGGATATGGAAAGTTTCAGTTCAGGTATCCGAGTCACGCGACGGGTTGGCTAATACAAGCATGTACGCAAGTAGGTGCCCTATTTTTCCGGCTCAATCGAGATATGCCGGTCCGGCGGCGGCAGGTTCGGTAGCATGGCCTCCACATCAACTGTGTAAGTAGAAAAGAACGGTTCCGCCGCTTCAATCAGAGCCGTCTCGGTTTTGAGGATACCGAGATAGACGGGCCATTCGGCGACGATCAGTTCGGTGCTGTACCGGTGCGGATCGATGTCCAGCAACTGTGCCATAAACCGGAATTCCAACTCGTTCATGACGATGTAATCGCACCGTTTGTGCAGAAACATGTCCAGCATCTGCTGGGCATTGTAGGCGTCATGGCGGCTCAGGTTGGTACCGACCCGCCGCTCGAGTTGATCGCTGTAAATAAACCATCGGCGCAGGCAGATGCTGCCCTGAAGGTCATCGAAGGAGCCCGACTGTCGGCCAGGTTGCGCGAACACACGGTCACGCCAGGTTAATACCGGCCCGACAGCGTGCATCTGGTCCGGCAGTGGCATCCACCGCGGGGTGGCGAAAACCGCATTGGCTCGCCCTTCTTCCAGCGCCCAGACCTGGCGGTTACGCGGCATCGGGTGGAACGCGACGGCGATACCGGCCTCCAGGCCAAAATTATTGATCACCTCGACCAAAATGCCCTTGTCCAGATTGTCACCGTAGTAAAACGGCAGAAAACCCTCGTCTGACCCCATAACCTGGAGTGTCTGGGTCAAAGCTGGAAGGGCCCAGAATAATGCGACGATAAGCAGGGTTATTCTCATTTCAGGCTCCGTCGACTGATCGATTCAGACAGGCAATCCGCAGCCCTCAGGCACTTGCTGGCCATTTTATAGTTGAAAGACCGAGCCAACCCGCCGATAACCGAGCTTCTCATAGTAGGCATCCTCATCTGAGAGCACATAAACAGGCTGGCTCGGATATTTATGCTTAATTTTTGCCAGCAGCTGTGAGCCATAGCCATGCCTCCTGTAATGTGGAGCAACATACAATTCACTAATGTAGATGCCAAAGCCATCCACCAAGGCACGGAGATAGCCGCAGATAGTGCCTGTGCTTTCGCACACTAAGGTTTCACTTTCGAGCAATACCTGCTTGAACGTATCAATTGCATCGTCGCTCAAAAACGAACTCCAGTCAGGCTCCTTACCTAACCCGGATTTCTCATGACGGGATAAAAGAAAGCGGCTGAAAGTGCTATGATTTCAAGAGCCTAACCAATCCACCAAGCACCAACAGCCGCTTCCAAAATGGTACCTGAAAAACTGACCTTCTCGCCACTCTCTCGCCGTCAAATTGAAGCCGACTTCTCCGGTGGCCACATTACCTCCGATGCCGGATTGCTCCTACTTCGCGAAGTCGACAAACAACACCAGCTCACTCAGCGCCTGGCTACGGTTCTGAACGATGCCCGTAATCCGGTACTGGTTCGCCACAAGCTTCAGACCATGATCCGGCAGCGGGTCTTTGGCGTGGCCGCCGGGTACGAAGACCTGAACGATCACGAGGCGCTACGCACTGATCAGGCACTTCAGACCGCGACCGGTGAAGATGCCATTCTGGCGGGCAAATCGACCTTGTGCCGCATGGAACAGCGCGTGGACCGGCAGGCGGTGGTCAAAGCCCACGAACTGCTGTGGCATCACTTCATTGAACAGCACGAGACTCCACCCAAGGAAATTGTGCTGGATTTTGATGGCACCGATGTTCCGGTGCATGGCGACCAGCCCGGCAAGTTCTTTAACGCCTACTACGATCACCATTGTTACTTCCCACTGTACGTGTTCTGCGGTCGCCATCTGCTGGTGAGCTACCTGCGCACCAGCAACCGAAGCGACAGCCGCCACAGCTGGGCCATTCTGGCCTTGCTGGTGAAGTTCATTCGGCAGTACTGGCCGGATACCCGCATCGTGTTCCGGGGTGACAGCGGCTTTTACCGTCCCCGATTGCTGAGCTGGTGCGACCGGAACAACGTGGACTATCTGGTCGGCATCAGCAAGAACAGCCGGCTGCTCAAGGAGGTAGACGTACCCTCGATGCTGGTTCGCAAGGCTCACAACGAACTGGGTGAAAAAGTCTCCGCCACCTACCGGTTCCAGTACCAGGCCCGAACCTGGAAACACCCCCGCTGGGTGATCGCGCGTCTGGAGGAAGGCGAACTGGGTGCCAACCCCAGGTTCATTATCAGTTCCCGTTACGACGACGGCGTTAAACTCTACTACGAGCAATACTGTGCCCGGGGTGACATGGAAAACCGGATCAAGGATCAGCAGTTGTGTCTGTTCGCAGATCGCACCTCCAGCACGCGGTGGTGGACCAATCAGTGGCGGTTGCTCCTGTCGGGCTTTGCCTACACGCTGTTCGAGCGATTACGGGCCCACTTGAAGAAGACGCCCTTCGAGAGAATGAGCGCCAGTAACCTGCGGCTGAAGCTGATCAAGGTGGGCGCGGTCATCATTCGCAACACTCGGCGCATACGGGTGTTGATGAGCGATGCCTATCCTTACAAAGACGAACTCTCTGACCTGGTGCGTCAACTGGTTCCGGGATAGAAGCCCGGGCTCCCCCGGCCCGACTCAATGGGGGAAAGGGGGCCGTGTGTCCGGACAACAGGAATTGATCGATTATTGATCAGTCACGGCCGCCAATGAGCGGTAATGGCGGTAACCCGCACAGTCTGCGAGACTTGCTGGGGACCTATGAGAAATCCGGGCTAAGAGCGCTATTAGCTCACCTTCGTGCTCTTTCTTGTAGTTTAGGACGCGGGCCATAGATATTCCCCTTATTCGCGAACGCCCGGCTTGCGCGCCGGTTTGCGGCGCTCAGGAGCGCCAGCGCAGGTACGTCCGACAACAGCCATTGGTTAAATGCTTGCATGCGCATAGCCATGCGCATAAGATCAGGCTTTGTATTCTATATCCTCTGGGAGGCCCCCATGGCCGAACTCTATAACTCAGCCGCCCCCAAAAAAGCAGCGAACCTCTCAATCAATAGCGACCTTTTGCGTAAAACCCGGGAACTGAACATTAACCTGTCTGCCACCCTGGAACGTGCTTTGAAAGAAGAGCTTTCGAAACGCGAAGCCGCTCGATGGGTTGAAGAAAATCGCGCTGCGATAAAAAGTTACAACGACTTTGTCGAACAGCATGGATGCTTCGGCGACGAATTCAGGGAGTTTTGATGGCACAGTTCGATGTGTACCCCAACCCGAGCAAAATCAGCAAGGCTCACTATCCTTACCTTGTAGATATTCAAAGCAGCCTTCTGAGCGATTTGGCAACTCGCATTGTTATCCCTTTGGGCAAACGTTCTGCCTTCGGTGGCGAAGCCATGCAAGGGCTAACCCCCGAAATCAGCTTTGCCGATCAGGAGCTGTTGCTGTTAACTCCCCAAATTTCCTCCGTGCCTGAAAAACATCTCAAAAGCCCGATTGGCTCTCTTTCACATTTCAGAGACCAGATTGTTGGAGCTTTGGACCTGGCTATCACCGGCATTTAACGCCCGGCTACTGCGCCGGTTTGGAGCCGCTAAGCGGCGGAAGATCGGTCGCTGTGCAGCCGATTGTTAAATCCTCTGACGTACGGTATCCTGTCCATGATCAACATCCTGTACAGGAGCAACCTTGTGGATGCCATCAGCTACACAGCCGCTAGAACCAATCTAGCAAAAACCATGGAGCAGGTCTGTGAAGACCATTCCCCTGTGATCATTACCCGGAGCAAGTCCCAGTCAGTGGTTATGATCTCCCTGGAGGACTATGAGGCGCTCCAAGAAACTGCATACCTTCTGCGCGCACCCAAAAACGCACGGCGTTTGCTGGAATCCGTTGCCGAGCTGGAGCAAGGCGGTGGTCAAGAAAAGGAACTTCTTGAATGAAATTCATCTTCTCCGAGAACGCTTGGGAAGACTATCTGTACTGGCAGAAAACCGATAAAAAGATTCTTAACCGGATCAACAAGCTGATCAAAGAGACCGAGCGAGAACCGTTCGAAGGCGTTGGCAAGCCAGAGCCCCTCAAGCACAGCCTCACCGGGTACTGGTCTCGCCGAATCAACGAAGAACAACGAATAGTTTACAAAGTCACGGATGACGCTTTGCTTATCGCCCAACTCCGGTATCACTACTGATCTAACGCCGAATCGCACCAGTGACTTCGACGTAGCGAAGCGGGGACAAAGGCATCCGAATGACGCGCCTGGTTAGCTGTTCCCAAGCATGTACGCACGAAGCTGCCGCTCCTCTCGCATGACATAGAGGACGAGAACCCGCTTCTTATCCTCACGATAAAAAATGCGACACGGTGGAACCACTACCTCCCTGTATACTGAATTAGGGAGCTCTGGAGGAATCCGTCCGGATTGGGGAAAATCTTCCAAGCGCTCGGTCTTATCGAAAACTTCCTGGACCAGATGACTTGCGGCAACAGGATTATCCAGAGCAATGTACTCAGCTATGGCATCCAATTCTTGAAGGGCAGGCTCCGTCCAGATTACTTCAGCCATTTACTCATTTTCTCCCTGGCCTCACTTTGGCTGTACGTTCTTCCCTCAAGTACAGCACGCTCTCCCCGTGAGAGCCCCTCAAGCAGCTCAAGTCGGCGCTGCATAAACTCGTAATCCTGCACATCGACAAGATATGCCGATGGCTGACCATGCTCCGTGATCAGTATCGGCTCCTTAGACAAGTGCAGATCTGCCAGAATCTTTGTGGCTTGGCGCTTGAGGTTCGTAACAAGCTCAACTTTCATGGGCTCACCCTAAATCAGACCAATAGTGACACTATAGTATCACTTTTCAGGTGGGGCAATCACAGCTAACGCCAGCCGTCACCGGTGACAAAGCCGGAGCGAAGCGGAGGTTTTGGCATCCGGTGCATGGCCTGGTTAGCTATCGATCCTCGTGCAAACGACCTTCCACATACTTATGAAGGATGCTGGCAACTAGTGTTTGGTATGGGATGCCTTCCGCCAGGGCTTTCTTCTGGAGCCCCCTAAGATCCTTGGAGGAGAGTCTGATGTTAATACGGGCATCTTTCTTGAACATAGCCTCGGCGTACTGTTGGTGCCGTGCTTTCCTTTCCTCACTTTCTGGCGACCGCTGCAGCTCTCCTGCATCAAATGCATCCAGAATTTCCTGCTCTTCTTTATCCAGCCTACTCATTTTGGACCTCCCAAATAGGTTTTGGTCGCTTTCCGGCTCGGGATGATCGTTTTCAGAAAAACCTCATCCTCTGACTCCACAAAGGGCACCAAATACGCATACCCCTCTATCTCAATCACATGAATTTGTTGCCCCGGATATAGCCCCTGATTCGGATGCTCGAACGTATCCAGGATGCCTCCAACCGAGATATGCAAAACCACATCCTCGAAAGAAACGTTCCTTTCTGCTTGGAGAAGCTTGTTCTTCTCTGGGTTCCATGTGATAGGTTTCATGTGTCAAAGAATAGCACATTGTGTGCTTTTTGTACTCACTAGCGCCAACGCACAACGGCGCCCTTGTAATGGAGGCGCTGCCGCAATGAAAAGGGCGTCCGGCGGCCATCGGCCGCGTATTGATGCGCCTTGTTAGTGATCATTTTGGTAGCTTCGAAAGCACCTTCCCAAAGGCTTCGGTAACTGCTTTCAAGGCGTGTTCGTCGATAACCTTTGAATCCTCGTCAGTCGTTGAACTCTGACCGAAGATCCGCTCAGCCAACTGCCTCTTAAGATCTTGTTGTTGCTGCGACTCCAAAGAGCTTATGAAAGGGTCAAAAGCCTTTACTTCCAAAGCAAACCATCTGGCTCTTTTTTCGTTGTTTCTGTGCCTCGTTGATTGCTGCGCAGAATAAGCTGCTCCCCACAAAAGAACCCCCGAGATAGAAAAGGCGATAAGCATTGTATGCCAAGGGAAACGGGGGTTCTGCGGTGGCTGTAGCTCAAAACTAACATCTTCAGGCCCTGCTTGATCTGTTTCCTGACCCTCATTATCACCTTGCGAAGTGACTTCACTTGAGACGGTGCTAAAAGCACTCCAGCTCTCTGAGTTATAAAAGAACGAAAACACCAGCCATATAACTGTAAGAACAATAAAGCTAACTGAAACCTTCCTCCACCGATCAGCTTGCTCCCTTTCTTCATCTGCGCTTTTAATATATGCCGCGCCGACACTGTCACCCGCAGTCAATTCATATAGGTCTAGTATCGATTGGTGTTTTGATTTTGCGTCTTCTATGATCCGATCTAACTCACTTTTTAGCCGGCCCCTCTGCTGGTCTAGAGCTTTATCATGGTTATCAAGAATTTCTTGAACTTCCTTATTTTTCTCGGAAGCGAAAGCATCCCGCCACTTGCTGAATTCTTGGCTTCGAGACTCTTGCGCAGAAGAGAATTGATTTTGCCAATCAGACAATAGTTTATTTAATTCAGCTTGCTTCAGCTCAATTTCTTCCGATAGAGAAATGAGTTTTTTGGCTTGCTCTTCAGTTAAAGAAGATAAATTGGTCAACTGAGCGTTGAGATCCTCTTTTTTTGCTGACAGTCCATTAATCGTGCTGTCTATAACACTATCTATGTAAGAGATTCTCTCCTGCGCTTCAGGGTCGTCAGAAAGGGACTGAATTATTGATAATTGTGTCAGCTGCTTGGAGACATGATCATTGATGGCGACTAAATGCGAGGCCTTACCATTTTGCGTATAGGCATTTACTTGGTTATTAACATTCTGATGCCTCAGATGATTGTTTAGCCCATCTAATTGATTAACCGGCACTATTTCAGGATCAACTGATGCCAATACTTGCCGATATCGCTCAATGATTTTCTTTAGACGACGTTGCTCCTCAACTTCTCCTTCAGATAGATTTTCAACATTGGAGCTTGCCGCGTTGTCCAGCCACGAAAGAGTTTCATGTATTGGATGTTTATCAAAGGCTTCTTTCCATCGATTCATTTCGTCTCCATAATACTTTTTCTTTCGTGGAAGGTATCACTAACGAGGCCGTAGAAAAACCCGATTCCGAGTCATTCCCAGCGCCTGATTCCTGTAATTTTTATCGCGGCCTTCAACTGGCCGATTCTCGTGATTTCTATATTCAGCCATCCGCTTTGGCCTTTTGGGGCTTTTGGCGCCGGCATTGCTGGTTTCCAGCAGGTGCTCTTCCGGCACTTCCGCTCTCAGCATTACGCCGCCATTCGCCCGTAATTCGCTAGCTTCTCAATATTGTGCACCAGGCAGTATAGCTGCCACTGGCCCTGCACTTTTTTCTTGCCCCGCAAACTGAAGCGATTAAGGCCCTTGTTCGTGCCGATGTTGCCGAACACCGGTTCCACCACCGACATACGGTGGCTGTAGATCTCTTTGCCCTGCGGGCTATCCACCCGGTGTTTCATCCAGTCGGTGTAGTTCGGCAGGCGCTTGTGCTCGATGGTGAACGACACTTGTCGGCCTTTGCCTTTCCGATGATTGGCGGCGTCCGGGTTCTGCATGCACTGATGCTTCCTCGGGCAATGACGGCATTGCAGTAAACGCCCCTGGAAATAGGCTCGGCTCTGGCCGTTCTGGTCTGCCCGGGTACCGTGGTACTTGAGGATTTCTCCCGCCGGGCAGATGCAGGTCAGGTTCACAGGATCGAACCGGAATTCACTGGCCGGGATGATCTCTTTCCAACCCGTGCTTGGCTGGTTCTGATGGCGCTTGCCGTATTTGTCTTTCTGGTTCTGGAACTTCGGGTCGCGGCTGCGGAACTTGTTGTCTGGCACGTAGCCGTTGATCTGCCGTTCGTGCAAGTACTTCATGTTGGCTTCGTTGGCGAAGCCGGTGTCGGCGGTGATCACAGTGCCCTGCTGATAAATGCTGTCAGCGATACCGAGCTTTTTGAAGCGGGCCTCCACGCTCTCCAGCACTGGTTGCAGGGTGTGATGTTCCTGGCCTTCGCCAAAGGCCTGGGCATCAATAATGACTTGGTGCTTCTTGTCCACCGTGGCCACGCCGTTATAGCCCTGGATCGTGCCCTTGCTGGTGGTCATCTTGGCGCTTTCGTTATCGGTGATGTTGCTCTTCACTTCCTTGTTTCGCTTCCCCCGGCCCATCCTTGGGCGGTTCGTCTTTAGGAAGCGGTCGACTTTCTTGGCAGCCTCATCCAATGACAGGATGGTTTTGGCTCGTCGGATATCCCGGTCCAGTTCGGCTTCGGTCTCTGCCTCGTCCCGCTCGTAATGGGCCTTGAGATGATGGCGAACCAGCCGGCGCAGTTTGGTGCGTTTCTCTTCCAGTTCCTTAAAGGTGCCGGACCATTCTTTGGCAGCATTCGACGACATCTTGCACCCGTCGATGGCGAAGAGTTCGTTGCCCAGCAGGCCCTGTTCGTGGCAGACCAACAATACCTGCTCGAATAGTTCTTCGATCTCATCCGAGTGGCTGCTGACGAATTTAGCCAGGGTGGTGAAGTGTGGAACCGTGTCGCAGGACAGAGCTTTGAAGATGATGTTAGTCTCGCAGCACCACTGCATCTCGCGGCTGGAGGTGATGCCTTTGGAGTAGGCGAACAGGATGATCTTCAGGAGGATCGCCGGATCGTAGGCCAGCCGGCCAGTGTCTTCGTTGCGGTACTTGGGATGAAACACCGCCAGGTTCAGTTTGTGCTCGATCAGGTAGTGCACCGCGTGTTCAAAGGTGCCGGGCTGGAGCTGTTCCTGGTAGTTGATGGCGACCATGGTGTCCTGGTCGTAGTTGTAGTGCTTGAAGCGGGGCGTCTGACCACTCCTTGTCCGTTTGCCTGATCCTATCAAAACACAGGGTGATTTCGGGGTTTTTCTACAGCCTCAACGCCAATATTCAGCGGCGGCCTTTACGTAGCGAAGCGAAGAAAAGGCCGTCCGGTGGAGGCCCATCAGGGCCGGAACGAACTGGAATGACTGGTTAGTCGTTCTCTTCGGAACTGTCCTCAAGATTCAACAAGAGGTCTTCAGGTTTTCCGTCCCATTTGTCACAGAGTACGTCAGCGACGGTTTGTATCTCTGTACCCATTTCGAACCTTTCCTCCTGCCAGCGTGCGAATAAGCTCCCTGTGCCAGAATTCTCACTTCGATTTAGGTAGAAAGAATAAGTATCGAGAAATAACTGCTCGAGATATTTGGCTATCCGATTTTCGCATTCATAAAAGGAAATGTAGATCTGATGATGATCTGGAAATCTCTCTTTTGTATGGCATAGAAGCCGATTAAAGGCATGGCCTTTTCCAACATAGACGCATAAAAGTGAATATATGTTGTGGTCTTGGCAGCTTCCTACGTCAATCCATAGATGGTACACACCGACCTTACCTTTCAGCCCAATCAGATAATCATTCACAGTGAGACGATCATCGGATTCTTCGATGAAATCTAGCGAGATTGAAGTACAGAATTCACTATGGTTTATGATTTCATCAACACTTGGTGCCGAAACTAGCTCTTTTTCGGCGATATCATCGAACTTGTGATATTCCGTGTCCAAACAGGGAACTTCTTGAACCTCACACTGAAACATGCATCTTGCTCCCACTGAGCCAGTACGACTAACGCCTTGGGTAAGCCGCCGGGACGGTCGAGTAGGCCCTGGGAACCACCCCCAAAGCCTCTCACAGAACCGTACGTGAACCTCTCGATTCATACGGCTCTTGTTATCCAACCACTGCCCTTGATCCTGCCCAGTGCGCAAATAGATCCGGCCGTCGCCGACGCAGTCCATTCACTCTCCGGGCAGCCTGTAACAGACCTCTGAGTTTCCGATACTTCCCTAATGCCCACCGGCTCAACCTCAGATCGAAATGAAACAGCACATTCCGAATGTAACTGCGGCCAAACAGGCTATAGTACTGCATCCAGCCTCGGAGGCGGGACTGACAGAATCGAGCGAACTGCCCGAGTTCTTTCTGTCGCCACCATTTCCAGGGCCACTCGTTGATCTGCTTGCGGATCTCTTTCGCTGCACTCTGGCTGATGGCCGCCGTGAAGTAGACTTTCTTTTGTCCCAACCGGTTGCGGATCAGCCGCGGTCGGAAGGTGTAACCCAGAAAATCAAACGCGATCTCCGGGTAGTCCCGCCGGTTGTACTCGCTCTTACAATACACAATCTTTGTCTTGCGGGGATGGAGCGTCAAGCCACACGCTGTGAATCGTGCCTCAAGGACCGATTTCAGTGCTTGAGCTTCCCGTTCACTGGAACAATGGCATACGATATCGTCCGCATAGCGTTCGAACTGGATGCCACCCCAGCGCTTCTCCACCCAGCGATCAAAGACGTAGTGCAGGAACAGGTTTGCCAGTAAGGGACTGATCACACCGCCTTGCGGCGTGCCCCGATCGCGTTCCTCCACGGAACCATCCGCCAACTGAACCGGCGCGCTTAGCCAGCGCCGGATGTACAGCTTCTGCCAGTCCTCGGTCACATGACGATCCACGGCCTTCATTAATAGGTTGTGGTCGATGTTGTCGAAGAAGCCTTGAATGTCCATATCCAGCACCGGGCCTGAGTCTGTTTCAGCGCATGGTGCGCTGACTTTCCCGGGCGGTAGCCGTAAGAGTCGGGGTGGAAGTGTTGTTCCAGTTCCAGTTCCGGTTCAATCAGCAGCTTGACCACCATCTGCGCAATGCGGTCGGCAACCGTTGGGATGCCGAGACGACGGGTTGCCCCATCCGCCTTTTCGATCTCCACGCGCAAAACCGGTGGTGGATGATAGCTTCCTGAGGACAAACGGTTCCAAAGCTTGTAAAGGTTATTGCTGAGGTCACCATCAAAGTCTTCCAGACTCTGATGATCTACCCCGGCGCTACCTTTGTTGGCTCGAACCCGCTTGTAGGCCTGATAGACCAAGGCCTTCGGGATGGTAAATGGTTTTGCCTGACCCTGACGGCTCCTCCCGGAATTCGGTTGGCCATCTAGATCCGACGGGATAACTTGCCCCCTTCGCTCCACACCCATTACAGGTGTTTCCACACTACTACGGGCCAATCCGTCCCTGTGTCCTGCATCGGGACTCTCGCCTCGTGGGATCTCCACTTGTGCTTCTCCCTTAACATCAGGACGACAGGTTCTCATGTTCCATACTCAAGCCTGTACCCAGGTCATGCCGCCTCAAGACCGGCTGCCGCTGTGTCCGTTGTGCCAGCTCACGTCACAGCTCATCCCGGGGAGACGCTCGGTCCCCGGTTCTGACAACATCTGTCTACATTTCGACCCCTCATCGGCGGTTCACTTTCGTTCATCTCCTTGGGTACGTACCTGACCGCTCTTGACGGCCTTTTCCCATGTCGCTCACGACCCGCACTCTTAATGCAAGCCGCACAGGGCGGTTTGATCCCGGTGTCTGGTCACCGAGACCGAGGGGCCTTCCCTCATCTTGAGTACAGCAAGAAAGACTGAAGTCTTTCGTCATGACACACGAGCGCAGCGTAGTACCGGTCAGCTTCACCCACTGGTTAACTGGCCTTACCACCATAGTAAGACCTTAGCACCTGATGACGGTGCTTGAAGATGAACCGGTAAACCGGTGCCAAAACGTATGCCAATACGGGTAACCTGCTTTGGAACTCGACGGTATCGGTGACCCGGCATGATCTTTCGTTGCTGACGATTTCCCGGTGATGTTGCCACACCTTATTGGTGAACGAACTCGATGCTTCGTTAAAGCCACGTAGGCGATCAATTTCCCGAAAAAAGAACTTGTGACGATCGATGGGAAAGAGACCGAAAAGAAGTATCCAGCTTGAAAATAGCTCTTTACCCGTAGGCCATTCAAAAATTGGTTTGCTTGACCAATCTGCGGGAGCTGTCATGCGGATAATAGGGCTAAGTTCTCTATTCACTCCCCTCATGGTGAGCAGCTCGGAAACATCTTCCGGACTGATTTTAAGATTGCTCGATACTTCAAATTTCACTCGAATCTTCCATGACAGTTAACGCTGAGGTAACCGGCGCCGGAGCGCAGCGGAGGGAACCAAAAGCGGTACGCTTTTGGCGTCCGGTTGACCGCCTGGTTAATGGCCGTTCACCACCGTGGTTGAGCCTGGAAACCCAGACCGCATGCCCTCTCCCGGACAGCTTGCACCAACTCGACGGATGGTGAAAGGAACCAGAACGCAAAGGCTACCGGCCCGATTACCGTTTAAGACGGACGGCCCCACGACTGGGGCACGCCATGAATACCAACGCTACTGGCCATTGTGGCAACCAAACCAGACAGCGAAGATTCCGGGCTTGGCGATCACCAGAGTGAGCGGGCTTTACAACCAACGTCGGTGCCAAGACCTTTGCACCGCCCCAGCAAAAACTCATGAATGCCGGGCCAATAACGCCTCAATAACCGGCGCGCGGTAGCGCGTCCGGCGCCGAAGGCGCGAAGTTAATTGACTTGTTATGTGGCGAGTATCTCATACCCATACCTATTTTCTATTGGGGCTGCCACATGCTCCTTACCCGTTACATCTACTGCTAGAGCATTGCAGATTAGATACAACTCTTTACTGCTCAATTCGGGAGCCAAAAAAGTGAATGTAAGTGCTGGAACATAACTAGCTTCCACTCCCTGCGAGGCCAGCATTGAGTCAAAATGTTCATTTAACCCGAGAAGTGATTTTTTAAGAACAGCCTCATGCTTTAGCCCGGCCGGTTCAATTGTAGCGCTTCGAATATTGATGTTTATGCAGCTAACACCAGACTCCAAAGCTGCACGGTACAGCCATGTACTTTTGTAATCTCCCTCGATCCAGCCAAGCGTGCTCATATATGAGTCTGCAAGGTTATGGACAAAAGACTTTATGAGTTTGATTCGAGGCACAATATTCCTTTAGCCACATAACGCCCGCCATCACCGGTGGCAAAACCGGAGCGAAGCGGAGGTTTTGGCATCCGGTGCATGGCATGGTTAGCTTTTGTTGATTTCAAAGGAGCCTCCCGATACCGCTCTTACCAGCTCCGGCGGACCTCCGTTCGAATCCACCTTGAAAACCCAGACTTCTTGGAAATCTGGAGTCCGAATAAACCTCGCATGTAAGGACAGCAGAGTTTCAGCTTTTTTAATAATGCCCGGCAAATCATTGGCGAGATTTTGGATTTGCTTGTTTGGGCTCCAGGGATTGTGGGCGTGTAAATACTTACCCAAACGGTCGTAGACGTTCTCGAAGTTTTTCTTTGTTAGGTATCCATCCTGCCTTCTTCCGAAGTGCCATGAACCATCGGGTTGACGCTCAGCGGGCACAAGAGCGAGCGGATAGAAGTCCCTGTTGATTCGTGAAAGAGCGCTAAAAATCTTGCCGGCATGATAGTCCCTCGTAAAATCTGGCTGCTTCTTGGCCCCGGCCCGAAACGCTTTATACTGCTTCTTATCTGGTGCAATTGCCGAGTAGGCAATTAGCTCTAAAGCCTTCCTAACCTGCAAAATTGCTGCTTCAAGATCTGGTGCCGAATTACTTTTGGAAAAGCCATCATGAAACCTCTTTGCGGCAATAAGCCGAAAAGTCGCCTCGTGCAGTAGTTCTCTGTATAAGTTCTGACCTGACTCTTGGCTATCACTCATAAAGCTAACGACAAGCTTTGGGGCGGCTGGAGCGAAGCGTCAGCCGTCCCAGCCGCGATAGTGGCGACAACAGCGCCTTGTTATGCATTTTCGACCTCGATGAACCACTTGGGCTGCATGGCATCAAAATCCTGACGGATATTGGATGGCAGGTAACTAGCCGAATCCAGCACGAAAGATTGGCCTCCCGCGCGCTTGAACACAACCCAGTGCCAGAAGTCTTTGCCTTCTTCCTGATGATGCTTGATAGACAGCAATGCCAGATCGGGCAATGCCTCCCAGGATTCAAACGGGGTTTCGTCAGCGGAAGCCTTGACACCTGCGCTCGACAACATACGCCGAACATACTGCGTATCTGACCACAGCGATTTATCCGAAGCATGGATACCCATAGCATTGGCTGCGGCCTTCATCTCTGAGTATGTCTTACCCAGAATGTTGGCAACCGACGCGATTCCGCATCCGGTGGTTTCTTCCTGTACTACTGGTTCGAGCACTGATTTTTCCTTAATGCATAACGCCCGGCTCACGCGCCGGTTTGGAGCTGCGAAGCAGCGGAAAACCGGTCGCCGTGCAGCCGATTGTTAAAGCATTTTCGCAGCGTGGTAAGGAGCATGGCCTCTTTCTCCGGAGTGCCAACTCCTGCATCAGTTGGATACTGTGACCACTCTTCGGTCCTCGAGTATCCCCGGCGCAGGTAAAAATCCACGAGTTCTGTACGGGCGGCAATAACCACCAATACTCCAACCTGCGCATTAAATTTCTGAATCGCTAGTTCTTCCGCATGTGCCAGCAACAGCTTACCGATACCCGACGTTTGGAGCGAAGGATCAACCGCAAGCATTCCAATATGGGCTACCCGGTCCGTTACCTCAACCTGCACGCAGCCGACCAGGCCTCGCTCATTGCTACCTACTAAGACGGTGCCGGACTGGATAGCCGTGGTTACCTTCCCTTGGTCTATTCGATCTCCGCTGACCAAGGCTGATTCATGTGTCCAACCTTCAGACCCAGCTTCTGGACGATAAGCCCGATTTACCAGCTTCGTCACCGCTTCTGCATCGGTTAACTCAGCCTTCCTGATGTGAACTTGAGACATGCTCATCCTTTAGCTTTAACGCTTTGCTCACCGGAAAATTAGGAGCGCAGCGAGTAATTTTTCCGCGTGCAGCAACTTGTTAGGCCTGATCATTATTTCTCTGATCTGCCATCAATTTTAGGTTTTTTCTTATTAGAGCCATCGCATCTTTTGGGCTCTTGCCTGCATTATTCATATGATCTGGATCCGCACCATGATGGATCAAAAGTGAAGGAACCGAGTCATCACCTCTAGATTTTATTGTTGCTGTCCATAGCGGCCCATTACCATGTGCGTCCGTAAGGTTCGGGTTCGCGCCTGATCTTAGCAACACCTCCAAGACCTTAACATGGCCATTTTGAGATGCCGCATGGAGCGCACAAAATCCATTTCTGTCTTGTACATCAAGTTGCGCACCTTGATGGATCAACCACTGAAGGATTTCCAGGTTTCCTGAAAACGATGCGTAAATTAGAGGGGTTCTTCCTTCTCCATCGAGAATATCTACAGACACATCGGTGAGAAGCGAAATAGCCTCTTTATTTTTCATAGCTTCTATGGCGAATGATATGTCATCTGCTAGCGGATCATGTTTTCTGGGTCTTCCACCTTTAGCCATACCTCGATCCTCATTCTGCCTAACGCCAACGTTTAGCGGCGCCCATGTAGCGCAGCGAAATGGGCGTCCGGTGTAGGGCCGGCAGGCCCGGAACGTACTACAACGACTTGTTAACCATACTTGATGGCTAGCAAAATTGCCGACACTGCTGCCGCAGCTAAAAACGGGGCCATGAGTATGAGCAAAGAGACTCGATACTCCTTTAGTGACTGATAAGTCCAATAGGCAGCAACAAAAAAGGAAGCCACCCCTACCCCGTGGGCCCACTTACCCGAAAACTCAGCGAGTCCCGTGCGCCCAGGTAGCGTCACATTGTCGAAATAGAATGCCACCGTACCGGCAACCAGGAACACGAAACTGAACAAACCATTAATGAATGACCAGCGCCGACGATAATAGCTAGCATCCCTGATGACTGGATCAAACTTCCACAATGCACGGCTCTCCAGATTGCCAGTGTGGTTAACGCCCTTGTTTAGCGGCGCCCATGTAGCGCAGCGAAATGGGCGTCCGGTGTAGGGCCGCCAGGCCCGAAACGTACTACAACTATTTGTTAAAGGCTTTTCCGTCAGCTATCGCTTGTCACGGCAACGCCAAAGATATCGTCTGTAAGACGCTCACAACTGTCAGGAGCCCGCCAATGACGATCAATCTTCTGTGAGAGAGATCGATACCTTGAATCAGGATAAAGCTCCCAACCGCGCCGCTGAAAAAACCTCCGCTGAACTGGGAACCACCAATTGCGAATACAAACACCAAGTAAACCACTGCCAGAAAATACAGCAATACTCGTAACGGCTTGACCTCAAAACGCTTGTAGTAAGCCTGGTCTTCTGGGGAAAGATCTTCCTTGCTCACCGGAAACTCCCTTGAGCCTTTAACGCTGAGCTTAGCGGCGCCCTTGTAATGGAGGCGAAGCCGCAATGAAAAGGGCGTCCGGCGGCCATCGGCCGCGTACTAAAGCGACTGGTTATATGGCATTTGGCAACGGTCGCCGCGCATGCTTGAAGAAATAGTATGGCAGACCCACCCAAGTGAGAAATACGATACCAATAAACCAACCGGCTTTGCCCGAAATATCTCGCCGCTTGAGGTCACGAAGAAGCAGGACAACGCAGGCGAGCGTCGTGCCCACCGTAAACCAACCTAGATAGGCTATCGCGGCTTCGCCGACATACGGCTCGTTGCCGCTGAACTGGGGGATAAAGAAGAACTGATAAACCACCAGATAGCCCAACATGATGGCCATACCCAGCCAGATAATTCTTTGTTCGATGGTAGTCATGACATATAACGCCTGCATAAACGGCGCCCGACTAGGGCGTCCGGTGGAGGCCCATCGGGCCGGAACGAATTTAATGCACTGGTTATGTGATGGTTCACGTTGGCAGACCCTCGAACTTCGGTACCTCCGCCAACTGCTCATCCCAAACGGCTTTGCTGGATGAGAATATGTGCGCCGTTGGCAACATCGTTAATTGAGAATCCAAACACCCTGCGGGGACAACGACTAAACCCGCGACTGTTGAATTCGGCAATGCTGAACCACACAACTTACAAAAGCTCCGGCTATGACGGGTACCTGGAAGCGTAAAGGAAGCCACGGCATCTGCACCCGATTGCCAAACCAATTCAGCAGAATGCGAGAATAAATTTGCCGCATGGGCCGAACCCGTATCTTTTTGGCAATGCCGACAATGGCAGAGGTAGAAGCTATCGAATTCACCTTTGACCTGAAAGCTCACCGTGCCGCACAGACAAGAACCGAAATGATCAGTCATGAGAACCTCTTCCGTGCCCTAGAGGTGAAATGCACATAACGCCGCTCAGCACGCGCGGCTACGGAATAGAGGCGAAGCCGCAATGCAGTAGACGTCGCCGTGGCTGGCCTTGTTAGGGCCTTTGAATCGGGATAGCATAGCTGTATCGCCACTCGCGGAGGCACCATGACTACCGAAACATTAGACCACCTACGCTCCCAGATTTCGACTCTCTCCGAGTCGGAGCGTGCAGCGCTGGCTCGGGAGCTAATAATGAGCCTGGACGGCCCCCGTGACGACACAGTCGAGCAGGCTTGGAACGATGAAATTGTTCGCCGTGTGTCCAAGGTCAAAAGCGGAAAAGCCACACTGCTCAGCCGTGAAGAATTTCGATCAAAGATGAGAGCGAGGTTAGGCCAGTAACAGTGCGAACGGTAAGGATACTGGAAGATGCCTCGCAGGAAGCGATAGAGGCAGCAGCATGGTATGAATATGAGCAGCCTGGACTCGGGGCCGAGTTTTTTTGCTGCTGTTGATGCTGCCATCGACGTTATTGAAGAAAACTTCATCCCCTTATCACCTCTCCCCGAAGAAGCCGGCGATACCGGTGCAAGACGCCTGATTCTGGAACGCTTCCCATACGATATAGTCGCCATTGAACTGCCAGAAGAAGCTGTAGTCATTGCCGTTGCTCACCACTCCCGAAAACCTGGCTATTGGCGGAAACGCAGTAAGCCCTAACGCTGAAATAAGCGGCGGCCCGACAGGGGCGTCCGGTGGAGGCCGCAGGCCGGAACGAACTTAATTGACTGGTTATGTGAGCCCGAAGCTAAGCACATGCGCTACTCCCCGACGTGGTCTACCGTTGCAAAGGCTGCGGCTTTGCCGTTTGCAAATGCCAACATGTACGACTCTGACCAAGAGGTGACTGATACGCCAGATGTATCCACCAGATTCCAGGTTACAGAGGCAACCACGCATTCAGAACCAAGTCGATTTACAGCAAGGTTTGAGTAGCAACATTCGCGGCAGCCTTGTGAGTGATACTCATCCAGGTAGGACTGAAAATACTCTGCCAACTGGGGCCGTGAATCGAAAACATTGCAAACATCGCCCGGACCTTTAGCCATATAAGGAAGGCTAAACTTGGTGGCCACACGATCGCCATCAAAGCTCAAAAAGGCCGTGACAAAATCCTCAAAAAACTCCTTTACGGCGGCTTCCTGCTCTTCATCCATGTAGACCTATCTCCTTGGTATGCCTGAAATTCACCACATAACGCAGAGCGCACCGGTGACCTTGACGCAGCGAAGCGGAGACAAGGGCATCCGTGTGACGCGTATTGTTAAATCCTTTACTGAAGCCGCGCCTCATTGAGGCTCACCGACAACGCGTACTCGAACAACTGGATGCCCTGAACTCCGGAGCAGGCCAGCAACAGATCTTCTGATATATGTCGAGCAACGATAATGCCTCGGACCGACTGTCCGGGCTCAGTCTGGTTCTTCCGTATCCAGGCCATATAGCGGAGAAGCTGACCGACGACCCTGTCATAGCCTTTGGATACTTTAAGCTCTATGACGACGTAATTGCCATCCGAGTCTGTGGCCAGAATATCAATAAATCTTCCACCTACGGGAAACTCAAGGCCGTTGATCCCTTCGTCCTCGAACAGGGTAAGCCCCGATTCTATGAGATGAAGGTTTCTTGAAAGATAATTCTGCAAGTCCTTTTCATACGCAAATTCTGGGCTTCCTTCCTCTGCCAGCTCATGTACTTCTTCCTTTACCGTCTGCTCGACATCATCCCCAGGATAAATCGGCGCCGGATCGTTGCGGGACTGGTATAAACGAAAATGCTTTGGGTCAACCTGAAAAAACAGGTCGTCTTCTCCGGGCTTAGCTCCGTAATGTACTCGGCTCTTGGAGTTGACCGACATTCTGAGCAGGTGTGCAGCTATTGTCCCATCCTTGATCTTTGGATATCTCTCCTTGAACCAGGAGCGAACTTGCTCTCGGGAAATTATCGTATCCGGCTTTAGCGCAACATCACGTACCATGTCATGCATCAGAGTGCGGACGGGCTTGTCATAAAGCGTTGCCATACTACCTCTCAGAATTTAACGCCAGCCAGCATGCGCGGCTACGAAATGGAGGCGAAGCCGCAATGTAGTAGACGTCGCCGTGCCTGGCCTTGTTATAAATCAGTGACTTTGGTGCTCATGAGAGCACTGTTTTCAGAGAACCCAAACTGCTCGTATAGCCCTTGTGCATCTCGAGTTTGCAACACCAACTGGGTTCCTTTTATGGCCGGATGCTCTAGCAAACATTCCATAATCCACTTACCCAGACCGGCGCCGCGAAATTCGGGTTCAACCACAATATCCGCCACCCAGGTGAACGTAGTGCTATCGGTGACGGCTCGTCCAAACCCAATCTGTTTAGAGCCATGGTAAAGACTGAAACAGATTGAACCAGCAACCATACGATCAACTATTTCTCTGGTACGGCGATCACCCCAATAGGTTGCGGCGAGCAATCGGTGAACAACCTCCAGTTGTACCTTGGATCTGTCGTCAGTGACTAGGTACTCGTTCTTGCGCCATTCCATCAATGGCTACTCCCTGATTTATAACGCCGCGCTCTGCGGCAAATTTGGAGTGCAGCGGAAAATTTGTCCGACAGCAGCGCCTTGTTAAGTGTTGCGATACCACGCATCAGTATTGAACTCTTCTGGTATTCTTTGTTCGGACGGATCGTCGAACCCCAATGCCTCCAACTTGTCGAACCAAGCATCCCGCTTCGAGTCGGGCAGCCTCAATCCACACCAAGGACAGAAACTTATTTGCAGAGATGAACTACCGCCATCATGAATGATTAGCCCGTACTCATCGAACTTAGGGATATAGCTAACCAGCACATCGGGGCACTCGTATACATCCTTGTGCCGATCGCAGTTCAATACGATCGCACGTTCCATTTCTTGGCAACAATGAACAGTCATAGTGGACACTTAACGCGAAGGTAACCGGCGCCGGAGCGCAGCGGAGGGAACCAAAAGCTGTAAGCTTTTGGCGTCCGGTTGACCGCCTGGTTAGTGGCCGGTCACCACCAAGGTGTCCCTTGGCACCCAGCGCTGCATGCCCTCTCCCGAACAGCTTGCACCAACCAGACGGATGGCGAAAGGAGCCAGAACGCAAACCGCACCAACCCGATTACTGTTTGAACTGGACGGCCCCGCGACTGGGGCACGCCATGAATAACCATGCTGCGGGTGACTTTGGCAACCAACCCCGACAGCAACCTGTCCGGCCTTGGCCATCACCAACACAGGCGGCTTTGCAGCCAAGTCCGATGCCAAGGCCCTTGCACTGAGCCCGCCAAAAATGAAGACGGCCTGGGCCATTAACGCCAGCCAGCATGCGCGGCTGCGGAATGGAGGCGAAGCCGCAATGCAGTAGACGTCGCGTGCCTGGCCTTGTTAATTGCCAATGGTCACCCCCGCATCCAGAACCCAGCAGCGATCATTGTGCGTGTAGCCAAGCTGACCATAGTACGAATTGGCTGCCGGTGCTGCGATGAGTATCAATTTGCAGAGCGGCCCCAGTTGCTTCTGGGTCAGTGACTGTAATCGTTTGCCTATTCCTGATCTTTGATAGTTCTGATGAACTGCCAAATCTGACAGGTAGCAGGCATAGTGAAAATCCGTGACGCTGCGAGCGATGCCGACCAACAAGTCATCATCCCACGCGCTTACGACGAGATTGGAGTTGGAAATCATCCCTTCCATACAGTCTCGATCGTGAATTGGCCGACGCTCCCCAAGGGTAGAGCTCTCCAACAAACCGATGAACTGGTCCGTGGTGATAGGGTGATTCACCTGAAAGCTGATAGCCATACCTCTCCTTGGCAATTAACGCAGAGCTTTGCGGCAATTTTGGAGCCGCGAAGCGGTGGAAGAATTGTCCGGCAACAGCGTATTGTTATGCATAGGCCCTCAACGGAAATAGACAAACCCAGAAGACCAAAAATACTCCCTGACAATGAACGATCAAATGAGATCTTGAATCCAATCCGTAATCTGGCAGGAAAAAGCTGTCAGATAATGAAACCGCCCCTTTCTCCTCTTGTTTATAAAAATACTCTGAGATCTCTCTGATCTTTCGTATCGGGCCTAATGCATGGAATGTAAGAATGCTCGTAAGGATATTGCCCATCAGCCCTAAAATTCCGATATAGATTAGGCTCCTCTCCCAAAGTGCACCAAGGGCGGCCAGAAGCAGCGCTTGAACGACAAAGAACAATTTAATCCTTTCGTCCGCTCTCTCAATATGCTTGAAAGCAATACTCGATAAACGATCTAGCTCGCTGACATGATTCATAATTTTTTCAATGCATAACGCCTGCGGTAACCGGCGCCGGAGCGCAGCGGAGGGAACCAAAAGCGGTACGCTTTTGGCGTCCGGTTGACCGCCTGGTTAATGGCCGTTCACCACCGTGGTTGAGCCTGGAAACCCAGACCGCATGCCCTCTCCCGGACAGCTTGCACCAACTCGACGAATGACGAAAGAAACCAGAACGCAAAGGCTACCGGCCCGATTACCGTTTAAGACGGACGGCCCCACGACTGGGGCACACCATGAATACCAACACCGCTGACCATTGTGGCAACCAAACCAGACAGCGAATTTTCCGGCCTTGGCGATCACCAGAGTGAGCGGGCTTGCAACCAATCCCGGTGCCAAGGCCTTTGCACCCCACCTGCTAAAAACTCACGAATGCCGGGCCAATAACGCCAATATTCAGCGGCGACCTTTTTGCAGCGCAGCGGAGAAAAGGGCGTCCGGTGGAGGCCCTTCAGGGCCGGAACGAACTGGAATGACTGGTTAGAAACTTTTTGCACGGTCTCTACCTTTCCGATTTGTACACGATCCAGTTCCGATAGGACTCTGGCTTGATTTCCTCAGTTTCCACTGGCTTAACGGGAACCCGGGATAACCACTGCTCTGAGTCAATTTGCTCGAACGTTTCGGACCTAACCTTGTACACATATCCCACCTGATCCCAATCCACCTCGGTATCCTTTAGCACGATACGAGGTGGACGCTCCGAGGTTTCAACAGAGAAAACTGCCCCGTCACCGAGAGGGCGATATGAAATTGCAAAAGGGATTGCCAACTCGCGCTCTGAAACAGCATAAACGCCGTGCTCATTATCCGCCATGCCATATCCAACGCCCTGCGTCGGATTGAGCAGATCTAGCTTTTTTCGAGTACCGTGATACAGATATTCGGGCTTACTCATCGCTCGACTCGTTTCTAACGCGAAGATAAGCGGCGGCCCGACAGGGACGTCCGGTGGAGGCCAACGGCCGGAACGAACTTAATCGACTTGTTAAAACCTGCCATCAGGAACCACCGGGCTTAGCCAGCCGCACCGCAACGTTGCTGTGTTGCGATCCAGTTTGGGTCTCATGCTGTGAGCCGAAAAGATTGACCCACTGACCCTGAACCAACAGCAACTCGCCGTTGCCAGCACTGTTCCCATTACTCGTAGTGTGATTGCCCGCATAGTTGAATTGAAATTGGTCGGGCGAGCCTGCAACTGGCTTGAGTTCGTAACCTATGGCCAACTCGCTTGAAGAAGCAAAGCCATTATCCTTGCTCGACACACTAACCTTTAAGAGACTGGACTCCCTGAGAAAACTTGGCAGCAGGTTGGAGGGTGCGCCATCGGTTTTGGTGGCCAAGCACTCACAGTACCGAACCTCCAATACCAGCGGTTTTTTAGCGAGATAGTCGTCAGGAGCCGAGTTCTCGGCAAGGGCAATACTGGGGATCAAAGATAGAAAAAGCAGAGTAATTTGCGATGCGATCCGTTGCATGTGACCTCCTGTGTTTTCGTTTTAACGCCGCTAAGCACGCGCGGTTACGGAATGGAGGCGCAGCCGCAATGCAGTAACCGTCGCCGTGACTTGCCTGGTTATGTGCTACCCGAAGAAACAGCCATTCTCGTCGGCATTTACGATAGCAAAAAATTCCTCGATGGAGCGTGACTCAGGTTCTGGAGTGTACGAATGCCACTTTAAATCGCTACGCATCCAGTAGATTTTCCAGCGTTGAGATTGTTTGACGTAGGTAGCTTTGGCCACCGGCGACTCAATGATCGTGGCCGGCTCGCGGAAATGGGGGCGAATCTCGACAATCTGCACGCTTTGGCCAGAAACTCGAACGTCTATATCTAACTTGGGTCGGATCTCGACTGGCGGCCTCCGGTCTTCCAGAAATTCAGAAGCGGCCCGCTCAATTTTCTTTGCTTCGAACTCACTGAATGCCATATGGATTCTCTGTGGGAGCGCCCACATAACGCAGAGCGCACCGGCGACCTTGACGCAGCGAAGCGGAGACAAGGGCGTCCGAGTGCCGCGTTTGGTTAAATTGCTATCGTTCGCCCTCAAGGCCATGCCACACCCGAAGAATAATGATGGCACTGGCATGAACTGAATATCGAACGACGTATTTTCCGAAAACCATATCTCGAACAGATTCAGGCACCGGTGCCATTTCAACTGGTGTGCCCATTTTGGGAAAGTCTGGAAGCAATTCGATTTTGCTAACCAGTTCGGTGGCAATCCTGGCTGCCGCCGACGGGTTGTGCACCGCAATGAACTCCCTGAGGCGTTTCAAATCATCAATGGCTTCGTCCGTGTAAACCAGCTTCACTTACCCGACCTCGGCGCATCCTGCTCGTTTTCGGTTCCCCAGCTATTAAGCCAACTGTGAACCTCGCTGGCATCAACAACCTTGCCTTGGGCAGCAGACTCCATTGCCTCTAACGTTTGTTTCCACCGCTCTTGCTCAAGCTGCTGCTTTTCTATGTATTCCGACAATGCCTGGTTGATCACCCAGCCTTTGCTACGGTGCAGCCTGCTGGCGATTGCTTCCAGATGCTGTTCAACTTCTGCTTGGAGGCGAACTGTGGTGACGCTCATGACTATGACCCTCGAACTTGGTGACTACAACGTATTACAGCATAGTCTATGAGGGTGCAGCAAAAATTTAACGCTGAAATAAGCGGCGGCCCGACAGGGGCGTCCGGTGGAGGCCGCAGGCCGGAACGAACTTAATTGACTTGTTAAATGTCGTCACGCCATTCTCTGTGCTTGCGCACACCTTCGTACTCAAGCCATGGTGCGTCATGTGAAACCCAAATATGAGCCTCTGGCCTCAATTCAGGGTCAACGTCCAAAGTGGCTACCCGAACGATTACATGTGCCTGCGCCCGCCTCTCTGCCACCAAATGAGATCCACAGCATTTGCAAAAATGACGCAACTTCCCTGGCGAGGACTCGAACGTTGAAATGGAACTTGCACCCTTGAGCCAGCGGAAATTCTCGCGCTTTACGCCAGCCGTAGAGGCAAAAGGAGCAGCGTGGGATTTACGACAAGTTTGGCAGTGGCAATGCACAATGGGCATATCCACAGAGTCTATTTCGTAACTTATCTCACCACACAAACAGCTTCCCTTCAGCCCCATGAGGGGATCTCCTTCTGTACATTTAACGCTGAGGTAACCGGCGCCGGTCGAGTAGGCCCTGGGAACCACCCCCAAAGCCTCTCACAGAACCGTACGTGAACCTCTCGATTCATACGGCTCTTGTTATCCAACCACTGCCCTTGATCCTGCCCAGTGCGCAAATAGATCCGGCCGTCGCCGACGCAGTCCATTCACTCTCCGGGCAGCCTGTAACAGACCTCTGAGTTTCCGATACTTCCCTAATGCCCACCGGCTCAACCTCAGATCGAAATGAAACAGCACATTCCGAATGTAACTGCGGCCAAACAGGCTATAGTACTGCATCCAGCCTCGGAGGCGGGACTGACAGAATCGAGCGAACTGCCCGAGTTCTTTCTGTCGCCACCATTTCCAGGGCCACTCGTTGATCTGCTTGCGGATCTCTTTCGCTGCACTCTGGCTGATGGCCGCCGTGAAGTAGACTTTCTTTTGTCCCAACCGGTTGCGGATCAGCCGCGGTCGGAAGGTGTAACCCAGAAAATCAAACGCGATCTCCGGGTAGTCCCGCCGGTTGTACTCGCTCTTACAATACACAATCTTTGTCTTGCGGGGATGGAGCGTCAAGCCACACGCTGTGAATCGTGCCTCAAGGACCGATTTCAGTGCTTGAGCTTCCCGTTCACTGGAACAATGGCATACGATATCGTCCGCATAGCGTTCGAACTGGATGCCACCCCAGCGCTTCTCCACCCAGCGATCAAAGACGTAGTGCAGGAACAGGTTTGCCAGTAAGGGACTGATCACACCGCCTTGCGGCGTGCCCCGATCGCGTTCCTCCACGGAACCATCCGCCAACTGAACCGGCGCGCTTAGCCAGCGCCGGATGTACAGCTTCTGCCAGTCCTCGGTCACATGACGATCCACGGCCTTCATTAATAGGTTGTGGTCGATGTTGTCGAAGAAGCCTTGAATGTCCATATCCAGCACCCAGGCTTTCTTCCAGCACCGGGCCTGAGTCTGTTTCAGCGCATCGTGCGCTGACTTTCCCGGGCGGTAGCCGTAAGAGTCCGGGTGGAAGTGTTGTTCCAGTTCCAGTTCCGGTTCAATCAGCAGCTTGACCACCATCTGCGCAATGCGGTCGGCAACCGTTGGGATGCCGAGACGACGGGTTGCCCCATCCGCCTTTTCGATCTCCACGCGCAAAACCGGTGGTGGATGATAGCTTCCTGAGGACAAACGGTTCCAAAGCTTGTAAAGGTTATTGCTGAGGTCACCATCAAAGTCTTCCAGACTCTGATGATCTACCCCGGCGCTACCTTTGTTGGCTCGAACCCGCTTGTAGGCCTGATAGACCAAGGCCTTCGGGATGGTAAATGGTTTTGCCTGACCCTGACGGCTCCTCCCGGAATTCGGTTGGCCATCTAGATCCGACGGGATAACTTGCCCCCTTCGCTCCACACCCATTACAGGTGTTTCCACACTACTACGGGCCAATCCGTCCCTGTGTCCTGCATCGGGACTCTCGCCTCGTGGGATCTCCACTTGTGCTTCTCCCTTAACATCAGGACGACAGGTTCTCATGTTCCATACTCAAGCCTGTACCCAGGTCATGCCGCCTCAAGACCGGCTGCCGCTGTGTCCGTTGTGCCAGCTCACGTCACAGCTCATCCCGGGGAGACGCTCGGTCCCCGGTTCTGACAACATCTGTCTACATTTCGACCCCTCATCGGCGGTTCACTTTCGTTCATCTCCTTGGGTACGTACCTGACCGCTCTTGACGGCCTTTTCCCATGTCGCTCACGACCCGCACTCTTAATGCAAGCCGCACAGGGCGGTTTGATCCCGGTGTCTGGTCACCGAGACCGAGGGGCCTTCCCTCATCTTGAGTACAGCAAGAAAGACTGAAGTCTTTCGTCATGACACACGAGCGCAGCGAAGGGAACCAAAAGCGGTACGCTTTTGGCGTCCGGTTGACCGCCTGGTTAATGGCCGTTCACCGCCGTGGTTGAGCCTGACACCCAGGCCGCATGCCCTCCCCCGGAAAACTTGCACCAACTCGACGGATGGCGAAAGGAACCAGAACGCAAAGGCTACCGGCCCGATTACCGTTTAAGACGGACGGCCCCACGACTGGGGCACACCATGAATACCAAACACCGCTGGCCATTGTGGCAACCAAACCAGACAGCGAACTTTCCGGCCTTGGCGATCACCAGAGTGAGCGGGCTTGCAACCAATCCCGGTGCCAAGGCCTTTGCACCCCACCTGCTAAAAACTCACGAATGCCGGGCCAATAACGCCAGCAATAAACGGCGCCCTGACAAGGGCGTCCGGTGGAGGCCGTAGGCCGGAACGAATTTAATTGCCTTGTTAAATGCTCATG
This sequence comes from Marinobacter sp. GH_1, assembly GCF_048595985.1. Classification (NCBI taxonomy): domain Bacteria; kingdom Pseudomonadati; phylum Pseudomonadota; class Gammaproteobacteria; order Pseudomonadales; family Marinobacteraceae; genus Marinobacter; species Marinobacter sp. GH_1. Next base: position 4,263,343 of record NZ_CP184460.1, read on the forward strand.
GATGCTCATTGGCCTACCTGATACTTCTTTCTCAGGCTTTGCCATTGTGACCTATCCAGTTTCTCGAAATCCTGACTCATGCTCCGCACAAAACCGCCTTGACTATCAAAAATACAAACGTATTTGACGAACAGTCCGAATGAAGAGAACTCTGAACTGATGTACCAAACATCGATTCCCTTTTTGTCCGGTTGGTCCCGAAATTCGAAAACCTTGGTATAAGCAGCCAGCTCCAAGTCACCATTTCCGACAGCTTGAATATTAGCCTGCAAATTCCGATCGCAAGTACGAGCATATTCAATGACTTCTCGACTAGCGAATTCATCAGCGTTCGAGCAGGCTGCGAAAAATATTACGAGTACAAGTGTGCAGCTCTTGGTGAAAATATTTGATGGTCGCACGAGATCAATCCTTAATTTAACGCGAAGCTTAGCGGCGCCCTTGTAATGGAGGCGAAGCCGCAATGTAAAGGGCGTCCGGCGGCCATCGGCCGCGTACTACAGCGACTGGTTAGTGGCAGGTAATGACACTGCCGGCTCCCTGGCACTGACCTTGACGGCCTACTCCGTAACCCGGCACCGACATGAGCCGATGCACTCTGTTTGAAACACCGCCAATGATGCGGTGAATGAACCTGAACTCAAAGGTAGCAGATCCAGACCCAATTTTCGGCGGACGACCCCACACGGTGAACACCGAATTTCCCGCCAAAACTCTTGCTTACTGATGCAACCAAACCGAACGCGGATTCGGACGGCCTTGGTGCTCACCAGAATATGCGGGTTTGGCAACCAAGCACGGCACCAAGGCCACTGGCACACCGCAGCCAAAAAGGACCGAAGCCACAGCCACTAACGCTGAAATAAGCGGCGGCCCGACAGGGACGTCCGGTGGAGGCCGCAGGCCGGAACGAACTTAATTGACTGGTTAACTGGCGCTGCCACCGTAGAAAGACCTTAGCACCTGATGACGGTGCTTGAAGATGAACCGGTAAACAGGCCCCAGAACGTATGCCAGCAGGGGCAACCTACACTGGAACTCGACCGTATCGGTGACTCGGCATGATGCCTCGCTTCTATCGATCTCCCGCCGATGGTGCCACAGCTTATTGGTTAAAGAGCTCGACGCCTCCGCAAAACCCCGTTGGCGATCAATGGATTGAAAGAAGAACGTGTGCCGATCGATGGGAAGGATACCGAAAAGGAGTATCGAGCTAGAAAAGAGCACCTTACCCGTAGGCCATTCAAAGATTGGCTTGCTTGACCACTCTGAGGGAGCCGTCATACGGATGATGGGACTCAGCTCCCTATTCACGCCCTTCATGGTGAGGAGCCCATCGACATCTTCGGGACTGATTTTGAGATTGCTCGATACTTCAAATTTCACTGAGGTCTTCCGTGACAGTTAACGCCGAAGCACAGCGGCGGCCTTGGAGTGGCTACGAAGGAGCCACGTAAAGGGCGTCCGGCGGCCACCGGCCGCGTACTGCTGCGACTTGTTAACTGGATTTACCGGGGCGAAACACCGCCGCCGGAGACAATTTTGGTTTTTTCTAGCTGCCGACCTGACTTTCTACGCTCAGCCTCAGCGGCCTTTTGCTTGCTGATTGTTGCTTTGACATGTTCTGGTAGCGAATCCCAGTCCGTTTTGCTGTGGGATGCCTTCTTTTGATCTGCGCTTACCCTATAGGTCTGTCGTGTTTTTGCTATGGCCTTGGCCTCGCGAAGAGCTGCTTTCGGATGAGTACCCGGGCGCATTGCAAGAATCTCTTCAGCAATTTTCAGAATCCGTTCTTTGTACGTCAGATTAGCCATGGGCAAGACCTATACAGTTAACGCCAATGTTCAGCGGCCGGTTTGGAGGCGCAAGCGCGCCGGAAAACCGGTCCGGTGGAGGCCCGCCAGGGCCGGAACGAACTGCAACTACTGGTTATGTGACTCAGACAAACTCAGATGATATATCTTCAAGCGCAACATTGTCGGGCCACTCTTTACCTTCGTAGAAGCATCTGAACAGTTTGCTGGCAGTGAGGAACCCGAAGCAGTGCTTTTCCTTTCTCACAATTCCATCATTTGTCATTGGGATGAAGACCTCTTTATCTGACCCCGAAGGGTCATAAAAGGCATAGTGCCTAAATGCACCTCCCGCATTGAATTCCCTGAACTCAACTGTGCAGCATTGCTTAGAGCCAGCGCACTGAATGTAGCCTTTATCGCTTTCAAGAATGTAGAACGAATTGCCCTCAGGATTTAAATAATTGAACGCCTGAGGAAAAGTGTATTCTGGTGGCAGAGGGATTCTGTCCTTCGATTCGCAGCTAAACTTCCAGTTCATGACCGACTTCCCTCACACACATAACGCCAGCCAGCATGCGCGGCTGCGGAATGGAGGCGAAGCCGCAATGCAGTAGGCGTCGCGTGCCTGGCCTTGTTATACCTGACCCAAGACACAATCGATCTCCGTTTCTACGAGCCAGTCCAGATTGATGAAGCGGCTTACTTCAACAAACGTACACGCGGGCCTTATTGCAGAAAATAGCTCACCATGTGCTTTGGCGGCTTCCTCCCAACGAGAAATGTCAGTGAGCATGATGCGAGTTCTGATTATATCTGTCGGTTTTCCTCCAGCCTCTTCAATAGCCCGAATAGACAGTTCCAGGCAATACTTGGTCTGCCCATAAACATCCCCAACGCAGGTAGTTTCACCATTCTCTATGGGTGCCGTGCCGGAGACAGAAATCATGTTTCCAACTCTGCATGCTCTGGAAAACCCAATCGGTTCTTCCAACGGAGACCCTGAACTTACCAGCTTTCTCATATGCTCCTCCTTGAGGTATAACGCAGAGCTTTGCGGCAATTTTGGAGCCGCGCAGCGGTGGAAAAATTGTCCGGCAACAGCGACTTGTTATAAATTTGCTCGATTTTCGCTCCTGATTTTCTTCACCATTCTTTGCATCCGCCAAGGAGCGAGTAACACGTGTAGGTAGCCGAGAAAACAGATTAGAAACCCCAAACCAAAAGTTAAAGACAAGCCTCCAAACGTAAAGGTGCCAAAGTTTTTCAACCCCCTATCAAAATGAACCTCATTGAATCCTGCCTTGATGAACATGTAGCTAATGATCGCACAAGCTATGGTGCCAATGAGACAGAATGCACCTTTAAGGTGAAGCTTTAGCCGAGCTTTTACCATTTATCAGGTTTACCTCAATTTATAACGCCAGCGCACAACGGCGCCCTTGGAATGGAGGCGCAGCCGCAATGTAAAGGGCGTCCGGCGGCCGCAGGCCGCGAATTGATGCGCCTTGTTAGGCACAGTTACTTTCCTGCAAGCCAAGACCTTATACTCGATACTTGTTTTCGCGCCTCGGCCGCCTCGCTTTCTAACTTAGCAGCCCTCGCATTCTCTGCCTCTATAGTTCTAATGCTAAAAAATACATCAAGGGCTGCACCAACTGCCACAAGAGCACCGCCGATATACATCATGTTCGTTGACATAACATCACTAAACTCGAATCCGCGAAAAGTGACCCCTTCCGCGAACTCAGCGGTTATAGCTACAATCAAAAGCAAATACCCCAGCCACGAAGCCCTTTTTGCCGGGGATTTTTCCGCAAACCTCTCAGAGGCGGCGCTCAGGCTTTCGGCTCCTCGCTGAATCCCATCAATGGCCTTTTCGAGGCGAGCTGCTGCAGTATCGACCTGTTCGTGTAATGAATCCTCTGTTTCAATCTTCATTGGAGCTTCTCCTTGCTTACTGTTTTTTTGCCTAACGCTGAGGTAACCGGCGCCGGAGCGCCAGCGGAGGGAACCAAAAGCGGTACGCTTTTGGCGTCCGGTTGACCGACTGGTTAGAGCCTGATGATCTCAACGTCATTGCTGCCACCGCCCTCGACAACCCACATGCTAGCCATGTTCTGAACATTCTCCAGTGACTCATCCGCGTGGCTGGTCGTTGTTATATGATGCTCTCCGATACGATCAGGATCGGTTACAAACACGTCCATTGCTGACTCCCACTGCTCACAATGCGTTCCCCATGCGCAAAACAGCTCTATGCGCCGATTGAATAGTTCTTCCAACAGCGGCTCGTACTGCTCAGAGTATGGGCTGTTGGTGGCTAGAATAACCTTTCTCGGCTTCATGGTTCGTGAGCTCTAACGCGAGCAGCATGCGCACCCTTGGAATGGAGCCGAAGGCGCAATGGAAAGGGTGTCGCCGTGCCTGCTTTTGTTAACTCATTGTCTCGCCGCTTGCCTAAGCTCCACGGCATCTGAAAATTTTGACTTGAAAGCATTCGCAAGCTTCGAGTTCAAGCCTATTAAAATGGTTGCGCTGCTGTCCCAACAGGCGATTTCGAAATTCGCTCCTTCAAGCTGAGGCCTTGGGTCGGAACCATCCCAGTAATCAGGGTTACCCTCAACATAGGGGACCTCGTGCACCTCGGTCCTGATTCCTCTGGGAAATGCGCTAAACACTGCCCAGATGAACTGAATATTACCCCCTACGATATGAGATTCCAGTTCTTCACCCGAATGCCAACCCTCTTCAAATGGGTAACCGTTGGTCTCTACATCGCTCACGTACCAATCATAATCAGAACACTTGATGCCCAGCGCTTCTAGGACTTCACGCATGTTTGTGAAGAATGTTACTTGGCTCGTTTTTTCTAGGATTAAGTTCATAGGTGATCTACGAGTTAACGCTGAGGTAACCGGCGCCGTAGCGCAGCGGAGGGAACCAAAAGCGGTACGCTTTTGGCGTCCGGTTGACCGACTGGTTAAGGGCCGGTTACCCGTTGTTTTGTTTTGGCAGTCAATACCGAATGCCGGCTCCCGATACCTTGTACCAACTTGACCCATTGCGCCAGGAACCGGAGCACTGAGTGGGCGGGCTTGGTCCGAGGTTAAACCGGATGGCCCCGCGACCTCTACACCAGATTACCGGCCAAAACCGTTGCCCGACTGAGGGCTGTTTTCCGCCTGCGGGCAACCACTGAAACCGAAGCCAAACACCATACCCAAGAACACGACAGCCAGGCCTTTAACGCTTTTGTTCAGCGGCGACCTTTTTGCAGCGAAGCGGAGAAAAGGGCGTCCGGTGGAGGGCCGTCAGGCCCGGAACGAACTGGAACTATTGGTTAGGCCCATGCTCAGCAGTAAGCACAAAGCCACCAACCTTCCCCGCGAGTCTTGGCAGCAATCTACCTAGCCAAGCCTCGTGATCATCCGGATGCTCTTTCTTTACTTCTGTAAACCAAGGCCGCTGTGTGTCGCCGAATTTTTCGATTACTTCTTTGCTGAGGCGTGCTTCCAGTTGGTGAGCACAATTATTCCGGATGTCGTTCAGTTTCCGGATGCCTGCCACAGTTTTTTCGTCAAGAATCTCGAATGACTCGACTAGCAGCAATTTTTGATTAAATGTCAGTCGAGCCTTCGTGAGAAGCTTTTCCGGCTGAGGAAGCCGAGCACGAATAATCCGCTCAAGCCCTTGTTCTATGAACAAATGCGTTCGCAAAAGGGCTGACAGTGGATCTCGAACATCGGCCAGGGATTTTTGAAATTTTTCCTTCTCGACTTTTGCAATTTCCTGAACGTCCAAAGGGGCTTCCTTCTATGCCTAACGCCACGATTCAGCGGCGACCTTTTTGTAGCGAAGCGGAGAAAAGGGCGTCCGGTGGAGGGCCGCCAGGCCCGGAACGAACTGGAATGATTGGTTATGTGCTCTCTCTGGCCAGCACGCTGTATGGTTCATAGCCTAGGTTAAACCAACGTTCCTCGAACTCAATTTGCCGCGACTCAAAAGACTCTAAATGGATATCAGACTCATGGCAAAGAACGAACTCAAAGTTTTTGCAGCGAAAGAAGAGGTCGCCTTTGCCCAATGTGAAAGTCCCTCTTTCTTCAGCCTCCGACAGGAATGACGACAATTCCTCCGTGTTTATCGGTTGGTACTGCCACATGTCATCAATCGAAAGGTTACAGTCCCAGCCAAAAGCCACATGAAGTTCCCGAATACCCTCTCTTGTGAGAAAAGCAGCAAGATAGCCAATTTCTTGCTGCAACTGTGGCTCGCTCAAAGGGCTGGTTCTGACCTCCATGGCTATAGTCCTTTTGCCACATAACGCTAAGGTAACCGGCGCCGGAGCGCCAGCGGAGGGGACCAAAAGCGGTACGCTTTTGGCGTCCGGTTGACCGACTGGTTAAATCTCAGCTTCGGTTTCAGCGCCATTATCTGGTGCAGTATCAGGCTCGTTGATGTCGTCATACATTTTAAGCGAGTCATGCCTAGCTTTTAGGCCGAGCACCATGAATACAACAACAAATGCCAGTACCCATCCCTGAAATGGTTCTCCGCTCCACGCGACCGAAATTAGATATGCAATCGGTGCTAGAAACAACATTTCGGCCATTTTCATCGTAGATTCAGCGAATTTTCGCTGAGCTTCCTTCGATTTGTAGTACTTATGGCCCTTACCATGAAACGCTTCTAGAAACTCCCCGAACATTTGCCCTCCTTGCTAAATTTAACGCCGAGCACAGCGGCGACCTTGGAGTGGCGACGAAGGCGCCACGTAAAGGGCGTCCGGCGGCCACCGGCCGCGTACTGATGCGAATTGTTAGATGCCGGTTACCCGGCACTTTATTGCGGCACCCAAGGCTGAATGCCCACTCCCGATACTTTGCACCAGCCAAACCCATGGCGCCAGGAACCAGAACACCGAATGGGCGGATGATGTCCGGAATTTAAGCCGGATTACCCCGCAACCTCAGCACCGAACTGGCCGCCAAAACCGATGCCAGACCGGCGGCTGTGTTCTGCCTGGAAACAACTGCGAAGCTGCGGCCAAACACCAAGCCCAAAAGCGACGAAGCCAGGCATATAACGCCAGCGCACAACGGCGCCCTTGGAATGGAGGCGCAGCCGCAATGTAAAGGGCGTCCGGCGGCCACCGGCCGCGTATTGATGCGCCTTGTTATAGCTTGGGTTTGAGGGCATGGTCCACAGCCTCTTTTAACCAACATATACCGAAAGCTAACACACCACACACAGCGATTGCTTGGGCGTAGATCATCAACGCATCGGAAAAACCGTGAAACTGGATGAAGCCAGCGACTCCAGATTTTCCGATTACCTCTCCGGATTCGCTGTACTCCCTTACCGGACCGACAGTGACAAACAGAAAATAGGTCCAAGGCAAGGCCAGACCGACAATAAGGCTTGTGAGGAGTTTCGATTTCAAGCTACCAAGTTTCCCTTTGGTTTGTGGCTATAACAGTGAATTATACGAACACATTCGTATATCCCGCGTTCGTATAACTCCATCCAGAACGCGCCCAAAACATCATACTTTTCCCAACAAAAACAGAAAGTTAACAGAAAGCGCCACGGCTACCGCCGGAGTTATACGCCCTTTTTCGAGCCACCCCCTGCTCCTATCCCGGGGCGTATAACTCCGCCCCTCAAAATCCTACTTTTCAACCATATCAGAAGGTTACATATATTTCCCATGCAATTTTCCGGAGTTTTGCGAACGCGTTCGTATAACTCCGGCTGTCATGCTTGTGTTCGCTGCAAGGCCCTGCCCAAGGATTGAAAGTAAGCAAGAAACGCCCGATTGATGCTCTCCCGCTGTGGCCCCTGTGGATAAAGCCCCAACTGGGCCTCTTCGCTTTCTTTGGTGCCTTTCACCAGGAAGGCATTTTTAACGGGGGCGTCCTGAACGAAGGCTTCGAAAGCTCGGGCGCAAAGTTCTTCGGGCCGGCTGTAGTAATGCACGCCGGCGGCTTTGTCGGCCTTGGCTGATTGCCGGAAAAGATCGCTGGGCTGCTCACCTGCGCTGTCCAGCAGGATGGTGCGGTAGCAGGCTTGCAGTCGGTCGTTCAGGGGGTGGGCGATGGCATCTTCACGGGTTAGCCAGAGTGTGGAGCCAAACCCCGCGTTGGAAGTGTTTGGGAACAATTTGTCCGCTATGTAGTGGTCGAAAGCATGAAACCATTCATGGGCAATACTGCCAGGGCCGGCATTCTTGGCCAGGGCGAAGCTGCGGGTGGCGGGGGTGTAATGGGCGGATACGCCGGGCCTGCCACCTATGCCGTACTGCAGGGCCAGGCTGCCGCGCAGGGAGATCAGGCTTTCGGTGCCGCCGAGGATGGTCATCAAGTCGCATAGGGCGTCGTAAAACAGTGCGGCGCTGCGCTGCTTTTCCGGTTCGGTTACCCAGCGGCCGATCTCCACGGTTCGAAACTGGAAGCGGCGGCGTACATCAAGAAAGGTAACAGGCGCCCCGGCACGATGGTCGGGGCCCGTTCGATAAAACTGTCTGGGCATGGTCAGATTTTACGAGTACGCGGCCCGCTTGTCTCAGTGCGCCGTTAACCGGCGGGGGCGGTTACCCGGTTTACACATTGCCCGGTCGATTCCAGCTCGGTCAGATTTCCCAGGGTGGTGCGCGCAATGCTCTCCAGGGCGTTGCGGGTGAAGAAGGCCTGGTGGCCGGTGATCACTACATTGGGGAAGGTCAGCAAGCGCGCAAACACATCGTCTTTCAGCACGATGTTGGACAGGTCTTCGAAAAACAGGTCACCTTCTTCCTCATACACATCGAGGCCCAGGTAGCCAATCTGTCCGGATTTAAGGCCCTCGATGATCGCGGCGGTATCGACCATGGCGCCCCGGCTGGTGTTGATCAGCATCACGCCCTGTTTCATCTTGGCCACGGTATCCGCGTTGATCAGGTGATGGGTGTCGGGGGTTAACGGGCAATGCAGGCTGACAATATCGGCCTGGCTGAAGAGGTCGTCCAGCGCCACATATTCTCCACCCAGTTGTTGAGCTTTCGGGTTGGTATGAAGGTCGTAACACAGCACCCGGCAGCCGAAGCCACGCATAATGCGCACTACCTCCAGGCCTATCTGGCCGGTACCCACCACGCCAACGGTTCGCCCGCGCAGGTCGAAGCCCAGCAAACCATCCAGCGCAAAGTTACCATCGCGGATGCGGTGGTACGCCCGGTGAATCTGCCGGTTAAGAGTCAGAATCAGGGCGACGGTGTGTTCGGCCACGGCATAGGGTGAGTACGCAGGTACTCGCACCACGCTGATCCCCAGGCGCTCGGCGGCTTTCAGGTCTACGTTGTTGAAACCGGCACAGCGCAGGGCGACCGCGCGGGTGCCGCCTTCGGCCAACTGCCCTAGTACGGCGCCGTCCACCTGGTCGTTCACGAACACACACACCGCATCAAAGCCTTTGGCGAGTGCCGCGGTGGTTGTATTCAACCGGGGTTCCAGAAACACCAGTTCATGCTCTTGGCTGTCCCGGCTGGCCTGCCCAAGGAATTGCTCGTCGTAGGGTTTGGTGCTGAAAACAGCCACTTTCATGGGCTTGGCCTCTTCCGTGGAGAGCGCCCAAAACCGGGCGCCGTGCGCAACGTCACTGTGCTGCCATTACACTCCCGCCGGTGCCGTAGATCAACCTCTGTTATCTTTGGCACCGGCGGTTTTAGCGTGTTACCACTCCAACTGCGCCCCAGTCTGGTATTCAATCACACGGGTTTCAAAGAAGTTCTTCTCTTTGCGCATGGTGGCTTGCTCGTCCAGCCAGGGCGAGACGTTCTTGGCGCCTGGGAAAGGTTCTTCCAGGCCTACGGTTCTGGCGCGGCGGTTGGCCACGAAGCGGAATTGTTCGGTGTGGTATTCCGCAGAATAGCCGAGGATGGGGTCACGCAGGATGTAGTTGGCGTAGGCCATTTCGGCGGCTTCGGATTCGTCCCACATGTCGCGCACGGCTTTTGGGTCGAAGGTGATGTTTTCTTCTTCCAGAATCTGGTTGACCACTTTCAGGCCGAAGGAGAAGTGCATGGCTTCGTCCCGCAGGATGTACTGCAGTTGCTCCCCGGTGCCGCGCATCAGGCCCCGGCGTTGCAAGGCGAAGATGGGGCTGAAGCCGTTGTAGAACCAGCAGCCCTCAAACACGGCGGCGAAGAACAGGTAAGACATGATGAATTCCTGCAGGTCATCCGGGTTGCGCAGGTTCATGTCGGAACGCATGGCGGCGTCCAGCCGTCGGTTGGCAACCTGGATCTTGCCGTTGATTTCCGGCACCACGCGGTAGCGGTTGTAGATTTCGCTCTGGTCCAGGTTGAGGGTTTCGATGCAGTGCTGGTAGGTCCAGGTGTGCAGGGCTTCTTCGTACACCTGGCGGGCTTGGTAGATTTGCAGTTCCGGCGCGCTCATTTTCTCCATCACGGCCAGGCCGATGTTGCGCATGGCTAGGATGTCGGAGGTGGTGAGGTAGGCCAGTACGTTCTCGTACACGTGCTTTTCCGCCGGGCTCAGGCGGTGGTGGTAGTCGTGGACGTCCTGGGCCATGTTGACGTCCAGCGGGGTCCAGTGGTTTTTGTTGGCGTTCATGAAGTATTCCCAGGCCCAGGGGTACTTGAACGGCGCCAACTGGTTGATGTCGGTTTCGCCGTTGATGACGCGTTTGTCGTCTACGTTGACCGGCGCCGGGCCGGCGGTGGCAGCCGGCTTGTGTTCGGTTTTTGGTTCGTCGTCCCAATCTAGCATGTCTTTTACCTCGGAGTTCTTGGTCGCTTAGCCTGCTTTGCTTGGTGGTGGAACCGGTCTGGTCTGGCTTCCCAAAAACCGCCCGTGAACCCATCCCTGGGGGGCTTGGCTGTAGCCATCCATGGCTACAGACATTTTTGGGAAGCCAGACCAGCCCGGTTCTTCAGGCTGTGGAGTAATCGCTGCTTATTCGGCAAAGCCTATAGTTACTGACAGGCTTCGCAGTCTGGCTCGTCGATGCTGCACACTTGCGGCTGGGGTGCAGCCACCGGGGCGCTTTTTTCGGCGCCGGTAGCACCCAGGGAACGCAGGTAGTAGGTGGTTTTCAAACCGCGTTCCCAGGCCAACTGGTACAGAGCATCCAGTTTCTTGCCGCTGGGTTCAGCCATGTACAGGTTCAGGCTCTGGGCCTGGTCCAACCATTTCTGGCGTCTTGCCGCGGCCTCTACCAGCCATCTTGGGTCGATTTCGAAGGCGGTGGCGTAGCGGGCTTTCAGTACCGGTGGGATGCGGTCGATCTGCTGGACGCTGCCGTCGAAGTATTTGAGGTCGTTGACCATCACGTTGTCCCACAGGCCTTCGGCTTTAAGGTCGCGCACCAGGGAGGGATTGACCACGGTGAATTCGCCAGAGAGGTTCGATTTCACGAACAGGTTCTGGTACGCCGGTTCGATGGACTGAGACACACCGACGATGTTGGAGATGGTGGCGGTGGGGGCGATGGCCATGACGTTGCTGTTGCGCATGCCGTGTTTGGCAATCAGCTCGCGCACCGGTGTCCAGTCCAGGCGGCTGTTGGTGTTGAGCGACAGGTCCCCTTCCCGACGGTTCTCCTTTAACAGGTTGATGGAATCGATGGGTAGGATGCCTTGCTGCCAGAGGGAGCCTTCGTAGGTTTCATAGGCACCCCGTTCGCCGGCCAGGGTGGCGGAGGCGCGGATGGCGAAGTAGCTGAGTTGTTCCATGGCCACATCAGCAAACTCGACGGCTTCCGGGCTGGTGTAGGGCAGGCCCAGTTGGTAGAGGGCGTCCTGAAAGCCCATCAGGCCCAGGCCCACGGGGCGGTGTTTGAGGTTGGAGTTCTTCGCCTGGGGTACGGCGTAGAAGTTGATATCGATGACGTTATCGAGCATGCGAACGGCGGTGGTCACGGTGCGTTCCAGGCGCTGTACGTCCAGCTCGCCGTTGGCAATGTGGGCGGCCAGGTTGACCGAGCCCAGGTTGCATACGGCGATTTCGTCGGCGCTGGTGTTCAGGGTGATTTCGGTGCACAGGTTGGAGCTGTGCACGACGCCCTGGTGCTGCTGCGGCGAGCGCAGGTTGCAGGGGTCTTTGAAGGTGATCCATGGGTGGCCGGTTTCAAACAGCACGGTGAGCATTTTGCGCCACAGTTGTTTGGCAGGGATTTTCTTGAACAGTTTGATCTTGCCCTGCTCCGCCAGCGCTTCGTAATGCTCGTAGCGTTCCCGGAAGGCGTTGCCGTAAAGATCGTGCAGGTCTGGGGCATCGCTGGGGGAGAACAGGGTCCAGTCCCGGTCTTCACGCATGCGTTCGATCAGCAAATCCGGCACCCAGTTGGCGGTGTTCATATCGTGGGTGCGGCGGCGTTCGTCACCGGTGTTTTTGCGCAGCTCCAGGAATTCCTCGATGTCCAGGTGCCAGCTTTCCAGGTAGGCACACACTGCGCCCTTGCGCTTGCCGCCCTGGTTGACCGCCACGGCGGTGTCGTTGACCACTTTCAAAAACGGCACCACGCCCTGGCTCTGGCCGTTGGTACCTTTGATGTGGGAGCCCAGTGCACGTACTGGCGTCCAGTCGTTGCCCAGGCCGCCGGCCCATTTGGAGAGCAGCGCGTTATCCTTGATGGCGCCGTAGATACCTTCCAGGTCGTCCTGCACGGTGGTCAGGTAGCAGGAGGACAACTGGGAATGGCGGGTGCCGCTGTTGAACAGGGTGGGCGTGCTGGCCATGTAATCAAAGCTGGACAGCAGGTTATAGAATTCGATGGCGCGGGCGTTGGGGTCGTCTTCCCGCAGGGCCAGGCCCATGGCGACACGCATGAAGAACACCTGGGGCAGTTCCAGGCGGGCTTTGTTCCAGTGCAGGAAGTAGCGGTCGTACAGGGTTTGCAGGCCCAGGAAACCGAACTGGTGGTCACGCTCGGGGATGATGGCCGCACCCAGGCGTTCCAAGTCAAAGGCGGCCAGGGCTTCGTCCAGCAATTCGTAGCGGATACCGGCGTGGATGAACGCGCTCAGGGCCTGTGGATAAACCTCTGCCAGCGGCTGGTTGCGGGGCAGGTCCAGGGCCTCAGCCGCTTCCAGGCGAAGCTGTTCCAGCAACAGGCGGGCGGTGACGGCGCTGTAGTCCGGCTCTTGCTCGATACGGCCACGGGCCGTCATGATCAGGGCGGAGAGCACTTCGGTTTCCTCAATGCCGTCGTACAGGTTGCGCAGGGCTTCGTCGACCAGGGATTCGCCATCAATGCCCTCCAGGCCGGTGGCAGCCTGTTCTACCTGCAGTTTCATCAGGCCCAGGTCCAGAGGCGCCACGCTGCCGTCGGCTTTTTTCACGGTCAGGTGCGGGTGCGCTTCCATGGGTTCTTCGATGGCGCGCTTGCGGGCGTGCTCTTCCCGGTAGAGCACGTAAGCCCTGGCCACCTTTTGCTCTTCGGCCCGCATCAGGGCCAGTTCCACTTGGTCCTGAATGTCTTCAATATGCACTTTACCGCCGGCTTTCAGGCGCCGGCTGATGGCCTGCACCACCTGTTCGGTGACCCGATGCACGGCGTCGTTGATGCGGGCAGAGCCGGCGGCTTTATCGCCTTCCACGGCCAGGAACGCTTTGGTCACCGCCACACTGATTTTGGCAGGATTGAATCCAACCAGGGTGCCGTTGCGTTTAATAACTTGAAGGGATTGGGTATCGGTAGCCGGGGCTTCGGCCAGAGCGGTGGCAGACATCGTGTTCTCCTGAAGTCGCGTCAGATTCCATTTAGCCTTCGCGAATGCAGGAGCATACCGTGCCTTGTTTCAGGGCAGGGACAACCGATCTGCTCACCTTGAGTCGCGAAGGTGCAGTGCTGTTTCCCTGGCAGGTCTTCGGACTCAGGGGCGTGAACCTGTTGGTTCGGCCTTGCGTGGCGACTTCCCGGCGCTTACCAGTGTCTTGATGCCACGCTCGTTCCCCAATACCGCTGCGCGTCAGTTCCGGATTCTCACCGGATTCCCGACTACCTTTATGCCTGAAGTGATCAGAGAATGATCACAACATATGGTAGTCAACCAAGGATTTGGTCACTATATACGGACTAATAGCCACTGACAAGGCACTTTATCGCAGGCCCACTGTCTGCCATTGCAGTGGCCCGGAAACAAAAGGATAAGTCTATGAAGCGTTCATCACTGGCAGGCACTGCATGGGTGTTGGCTCTGCTATTGGCCAGCCCGTTACTGATGGCGCAGGAGTCTTTACTGCAACCCTTCTCCACCATGAGTTCATTATCCGATGGTTGGGAACCTCTGGAATTTCCCAGAATCGACCGGCACACGCGCTATGAGCTGGTCACGGACGACGGTGTTCAGGTGGTCAAGGCGACCGCTGATAACAGCGCCTCCGGCCTGATTGCCCGATTGTCGTTAGAACCCGGCGAATCGCTGATTCTGCGTTGGCAATGGAAGGTGTCCAATGTGTTCGACCAGGGCGATGCCCGGAAAAAGTCCGGCGACGACTACCCGGCGCGAATCTACGTGGCCTTTGAATTCCAGCCCGACAAGGCAGGATTCTTTGAACGGGCCAAGCGCAAAACCGTGGAGGTGATGTTTGGCGAGTCCCTGCCGGGTAATGCCCTGAACTACATCTGGGCCAACCGGTTGCCGGAGCAATCCATTGTCGCCAATGCCTTCACCGACCAGACCATGATGGTGGCGGTCAATTCCGGCCCGGAGCAAACCGGTGAGTGGGTCACGGTGGAACGGGATATTGTGGCAGATTACCGGGAAGCGTTCGGGGAGAATCCCCCGCGCATTGTTGGCGTGGCCATCATGTCGGATGCGGATAATACCGGTGAACGGGCAACAGCGTGGTATCGGGATCTGGTGCTTGAGAGGCCGTGAATTGTGGATCGAAAAAAGGCCCCGTATCGGGGCCAAACACGTGAAACGTCGAATCGGCTGTCAGTGGCTGATCATCCACGGGCGCATCGAGGGAAACATTTTCTTACCGTCCGCGGTATAGAACAGCATGGATTTGCCCGGCTTCGGTGAGCCGCAACCACAACTTCGGCTGTGTTCCTTGTCGTGTGCCCTGCGATCGGCAGTCGAGAACACTGGCTCGTGTTTTGAGCGCTCGTTCCGGTCCTGAGCCGATCGTTTGGCCGGGTCCATGGCGGCAATCTCCGGAGGCAGCACTATGACACGGGGTGACAGCGCCTGGCAGGTCGGGCACTCCGCCGGCTTGGCGCAGTCTTCCATGGTGGCCAGCTGGTGGAACAACCCGTGTTCCCGACATTTGTAGTCATACACAGGCATGGTGCTTACTCCTTGTCTTTCGAAAGGGGCACGTCCATACCGCCACTGACTTTCTTCTGTGGGCCATCAGCTGACGGGTTGATGTCGAAATCAAAGATGCCGGTTGGCAGCCAGAGCGTTGCACAGGCATTGGGAATATCCACCACGCCGCTGATATGCCCCTCCACCGGCGCACACCCAAGGATCGCGTAAGCCTGTGCCCTGCTGTAGCCGAACTTGGTCATGTATTCGATGGCATTCAGGCAGGCCTGGCGATAGGCCACATGCACGTCCAGATAGTGCTGGCCGCCCTCTTCATCCACCGAGATGCCTTCAAAGATCACATAATCGTCGTAGCGGGGCTTGATGGGGCTGGGCTTGAACACCGGGTTCTTGATGCCGTATTTACGCACGCCGTCTTTGATCAGGTTCACCCGCAAGTGAATCCAGCCAGCCATTTCGATGGCCCCACAGAACGTAATTTCACCATCACCCTGGCTGAAGTGCAGATCGCCTACAGACAGTCCTGCGCCATCTACGTAGACCGGAAAATACACTTTGGAGCCACGGGAAAGATCCTTGATGTCGCAGTTGCCGCCATGCTCCCTGGGTGGCACGGTTCGCGCGGCCTCAGCGCCAGCCGCCTTGGCTGCGTCCCCTCTCATCTGGCCCATGTGGGCCGTTTCACCGTTAGGCAGAGTAGCCAACTCCGGCACACGGTCAGGGTCCGTTGCTACCAGGCCCGCTTCCCGCTTGTTCCATGTATCCAGAAGTTCCTTGGAAGGCAGGCAACCAATCAGTCCGGGGTGGATCAACCCGGCAAACTCCACGTTAGGAATATGCCGGGACTTGGTGAACATACCGTTGAAGTCCCAGATCGATTTCTGGGCTTCGGGAAAATGTTCCGTCAGAAAGCCACCGCCGTTCTGCTTGGAGAAGAAACCGTTGAAGCCCCACTGGCTCTCCTCAAACGTACCTATGTCCAGAATGTCGACTTCCAGCAGGTCACCCGGCTCTGCGCCTTCGACGCCAATGGGGCCGGACAGGAAATGCACCTGGCTGAGGTCGACATCACGCACGTCGTCGGCACTGTCGTTGTTCTTGATCTGGCCGCCGGTCCAGTCGTAACACTCCACGATAAAATCGTCACCGGGTTTGACGGTGGCCACCAACGGAATATCCGGGTGCCAGCGGTTGTGGACTTTGTCGTTCTCGTAGGCCGATTTATTCAGATCGATCTTGATGATGGTTTCAGCCATAGCGGGCGCTCCTGTACATTGGCTTGTCTGTTTGAATAACGCCTCTACTATCGGCTGCACGGCATTTCGGGGGTATTCGCCAAATACCCCCGGCGCCTACGTCATTCGACGTATTGGCGAACGCTGACCGCGTGTTTAATCACATCGGCTTCAAAGCGCTGGCTCTCCGGATGGGCCAGCAACGCCCGCGCAACCGCCGGCTCCAGGCGCTGGCGAAATGCCCGTAACATCTCCCGTGCGCCATAACGGCTGTCGTAGCCTCGGCAGAGCTCCCGGCGCAGATTCTCGGACAGAGTCAGTTCTGCTTTTTTGCGGGCCAGGCGCTTGTTCAGCCCCGCCAACTCGATATCCAGCAGCGCGTCCAGCCAGTTGTCGGTGAGGGTGTTGTAGTTCAGGATCTGGTCAATCCGGTTGAGAAACTCCGGATCAAAATGGCGCCGAAGCGCGGCATCCCGAATGGTTTCGCCAGAGCCGGGTGACAGCCCCAGCCACCGGCGCCAGCCTCGCTGATAGCGGTGATGGTGAGCCTCCGCATCCAATGCGCCGGCGTTACTGGTCATGAAGATCAGGGTATTGCGGAAGTCGATTTCTCGATTGCCGGAGGGGAATACCAACCGTCCAGTATCCAGCACGTTCAACAGGGTACGGACTACTTCCTTGCTGGCCTTTTCAATCTCGTCGAACAACACGATGCCGGGCTTGCTGAATGAGCCCTGAACCTTGTCCAGATCGAACAGGCTATGGCCTTCCTTGCTGCCCACGTAACCTGGCGGTGCGCCGGTGAGCGCCGCCGAATAATGTTCCTGTGCCAGGGTATTCATATCGATGCGGCACAGGCCATCGCGGTGGCCATGAATGGCCTCGGCAATCAGCCTGACGGTTTCGGTTTTGCCCACACCGGTCGGGCCAAGAAACAGATGTACCGCCAGCGGACGGTTTTCTTCTCCGATGTCGGCTTTTACCCGCACCAGCATCGACTCCATCGCCGTGAGCGCCTCATCCTGACCCACAATGTTTGCTCGCAAACGGGCCATCACAGCCTCAGGCTCGAAGCGAAACCGGGAAGCACGAACCGGGCCTGAGGCGGCCCGGTTCTTGTGATTGGTCTCCCGGTTGGCTTCCAGCCGTTCATTGATAAACGGCATCTGTGCCTCCCGGGCTTAAGCCCCTGCGGATTTTTCCTTGCCGTCAAACGGCAGCTCGCCCACCGGGCACTCAGCCGTGCCCACGGTTTTGCGGGTCATGGCTTCGACATTCTCCTGCGCCTTCTGCGCATCCATCACCCAGGTGCGGTAAAACTCAAACGGACAATCGGCAATGCCCTTGTCTCCGTCACCAGAGGCATGCACACCGGTGTAGCCCCGGTGCAGAAGCTTGAACAAGTGGTTCTGGGACTGGTCGTTGGCCCGGGCATCACGAATCTGGCTGACCGAGAGCTGGGCGTACTGCACCCCCATATCCTCCTCACCGCACTCACCCAGGGTGCGGCCATCAAAGCCGATGATAGCGGAGTGCCCG
This sequence comes from Marinobacter sp. GH_1, assembly GCF_048595985.1. Lineage (NCBI taxonomy): Bacteria > Pseudomonadati > Pseudomonadota > Gammaproteobacteria > Pseudomonadales > Marinobacteraceae > Marinobacter > Marinobacter sp. GH_1. The sequence continues at coordinate 4,281,192 of NZ_CP184460.1, forward strand.
AAGTAGGAGTAAACGCCATCAAAACCACTGGCGTTGGCCACTGCCACATAGCAGTTATTGGCCCAGGCCATGCTCTTGGCCATCATGATCTGCTGCTCCTTGGCCGGGTACATATAGCCCTGGCAGCGCACAATCAGCTCCGCACCCTTCATGGCACAATCCCGCCAGATCTCCGGATAGTTGCCATCGTCACAGATGATCAGACTGATCTTCATCCCCTTGGGGCCCTCAGTCACATAGGTGGTGTCGCCGGGATACCAGCCCTCAATCGGACACCAGGGAATGCACTTGCGGTACTTCTGAACAATCTCGCCTTCATTGTTGATCAACACCAGCGTGTTGTAAGGCGCTTTTTTCGGGTGATCTTCATGGCGCTCGCCGGTTAACGAAAACACTCCCCAGGTATTGGCCTCGCGACAAGCCGCAGAAAAAATGGCGGTCTCATCACCCGGGATGGTAGCGGCGGTCTCCATCATCTCGTCGTTGTCGTACATGATCCCCATAGTGCTGTACTCCGGAAACACCACCAGATCCATACCCGGCAGCCCCACCTTCATACCTTTGATCATGTCCGCAATCTTACGCGCGTTGTCCAGCACCTCGGCCTTGCTGTGCAGCCGAGGCATCTTGTAGTTCACCACCGCCACACCGACGGTATCGTTACTGCTGGAAATATCACCATGTCTCATTCTGCTTGCTCCTCACCGCATAGCGGTTGTCACCCATGTCCGGGCCGATGGGGCGGGGGCAGCCTTCCGAAACCGTATGCGCCAGGGATGGCGCATCCGAGCCTACATGGACGTATTCACGGCGTGTTTCGGAAGGCTGCCCCCGCCTCAGCGGCTTGCACCAAACCCCAGAATTAAACAGCCAGATAACTGGCAATCTTGTCCTGATCCGCCTCCTCCCGAAGCTCCTCGTGAACAATCTCCCCCTTCTCGATCACCAGAATCCGGTCCGCCGCATCCATCACAAAACTCAACACCTGCTCCGACACCACAATCGACAACCCCCGCTCATCGCGAATACGGCGAAGGGTCTTGGCAATGTCCTTGATGATGTTGGGCTGAATACCCTCAGTCGGTTCATCCAGCAGCAACACCTTGGGCCGGGTAGCCAGCGCCCGGGCGATCGCCAGCTGTTGCTGCTGTCCACCAGACAGGTTGCCGCCCCGGCGATGCAGCATTTCCTTCAGCACCGGAAACAGCTCATAAAGGTCCTCAGGAATCTTCTTCTCCCCGACCGCAGCCAGGCCGGTCTCAATGTTCTCCTTCACGGTCAGGGTCGGAAAAATCATCCGGCCCTGGGGCACAAAGCCGATCCCTGCCCTCACCCGCTGGAAACTCTTAAGGTTGGAAAGATCCGCACCATCCAGCAGGAGCTGCCCACCTCTGGTCGGCGTCATACCCACCAGGGACTTCATCAACGTGGTCTTGCCCATACCATTGCGGCCAACCACGGCAACGATCTCATTCCTACCAATCTCAAGGTCCAGGTTCTCGATGATGTTGCTCTGGCCATAGGCCACCGAATGTTGTTTGACGCTCAGCATGATCAATGCCCCAGGTAGACTTCGATGACTTTCGGGTCCGATTTCACGTGTTCGATGGACCCCTCTGACAACACCTTGCCCTGGTGCATCACTGTTACCCGGTCAGCAATGTCACCCACGAACTGCATGTCGTGTTCGATCACCAGCACCGTGTGTTCACGGGTAATCACTTTCAGTAACTCGGCAGTTTTCTTGCGCTCCACCACCGACATGCCCGCTACGGGTTCATCCAACATGATCAGCTTCGGCTTCTGAATCAGCAGCATGCCGATTTCAAGCCACTGCTTCTGACCATGACTAAGCAAAGACGCCGGCTGCTCAAGCATGTCTTCAAGAAAAATGGTCCGGGCAACCGATTCAATTTCCTCCACCACCGCAAGGTCCCGCTTGAACGCCAGGGCGCCCATCACCGAGTGGCCCTGGGGGTAAGACACTTCGAGATTCTCGAACACGGTGAGGTCTTCAAACACCGAGGGGGTCTGGAATTTACGCCCAACCCCAGAATGCACAATCTGGTGCTCTTTCATCTTTGTCAGCTCCCGCCCCTGGAAGCGAATGGAGCCTGACGTGGCCCGGGTTTTCCCGCAGATCAGGTCCAGCACCGTGGTTTTACCCGCACCATTGGGGCCGATGATCACCCGGATTTCGTTTGGGTCCAGGTAGAAGGACAGGTCGTCTACCGCTTTAAAGCCGTCGAACGATACGGTCAGTCCCTCTACCGCCAACAAAAAGTCCTTACTTTTGCTTTTGGCTGCTTTCATCAGGATTTCTCCGGGCTGTACTGGTCAATGAGCGGGTCGTATTCCTTGCCCCGTTCCCCAGGGGTTTGGGCCGGCGCTGTTGCCTTGGCTTTCTGGCTACCATCGGTCTTTGGCTTGCGTCTGAACAAACGCTCCTCCAGAGGCATCACGTAAGTCTGGTACAGGCCTGCAAGACCATTGGGGAAGGCCAGAACAACGCCAATAAACAGCGCACCCATGGCAAAGGGCCACAGTTCTGGAAAGGATTCGGAAAACCCACTCTTGGCGGCGTTGACCAGTAGCGCACCGTAGACGGCTCCAAGGATGGAAAGACGGCCACCCAGGGCACAGAAGATCACCATCTCGATCGAAGCCACGATGCCGATGAACGAGGGCGACATGAAGCCGACACTCAAGGTAAACAGCGCGCCGCCGATGCCCGCAAAAGCCGCAGCCAGGCAAAACACGAAGATTTTGAAGGCGGCCACGTCGTAGCCGGAAAATCTGACGCGATTTTCCTGGGTATTCATCGCCACCAGGATGCGCCCGAGTTTGCGCTTCTGGATCAGGCGGGCAGCGAACAGGCAGACGAACAACAGCGCAACCGTTACGAAGTAGAGGGCCGTTTTCGCTTCATCGGTACGGATGTCCCAACCCATCAGGGTCCTAAGGTCGGTGATGCCGTTGATGCCGCCGGTGTATCCCTGCTGACCAATGATCAGGATGGTCAGGATGGCGGCGATGGCCTGGGTGATGATAGCAAAGTAGACGCCACCCACACGCCGGGTGAACATGGCAACGCCGATAATGAGAGCCAGCAGAACCGGAACCCCGATCACGGCAATCAGGGTGAAGGCGAAGCTGTTGAACGGCTCCCAGAACCAGGGCAAAGCGGTGATCTGGTTCCAGTCCATGAAGTCTGGGATGCCGGGCGTTGACTGTATGGCCGTCGCTTCCGGCGTTGAGGCCTCAAGCTTGAGGTACATCGCCATGCAGTAGCCGCCAAGCCCGAAAAAAACGCCCTGTCCCAGGCTGAGAATGCCTGCTTTACCCCAACACATCACCAAGCCAATGGCCACAAAGGCGTAGGTCAGGTACTTGCCGACCATATTCAATCGGAAGGCATCGAGCATGACCGGCAAAACAACCACCAGTAACAGCGCCAACGCCAGATAGTACAGCCCCTCTCGGGAGGCAAACCATTTCACAACGGGTGAGTCTTTCATGACGGTCTCCTAGCGACGAATCTTCAGGGCCATAAGTCCTTCCGGGCGCAGCATGAGAATGCCGACAACCACGAGAAGCGTGAGTACCTTGGCCATCGAACCACTCAGGAAGAACTCGAGGGTGGACTGGGCCTGAGAGATGCCAAACGCAGACACAATGGTGCCAATCAGGCTCTGTGCACCGCCAAAGACCACCACCAGGAAGGTGTCCACGATGTAGGCCTGGCCGGACGATGGGCCAGTCGAGCCGATCATGGTGAAGGCCGCGCCGGCAATACCCGCAATCCCGCAGCCCAGGGCAAACGTGGCCCTGTCGACACCGGCACTGTTGATGCCCACGGCTTCGGCCATGGGCCGGTTCTGGACCACGGCCCTTACCTTTTTGCCCCAACCGGATCGGTACATCAGGAAGTAAACGGCTATGGCGATGGACAGCGCGATGATCATCACAAACAGCCCGTTAATGGGCAGATCCACCATGTCGGTGACCTGGATTGATCCCATCATCCAATCCGGCAGGGTGACCCCTACTTCCCGGGCTCCGAAAATCGTGCGGTAGGCTTGCTGGAGAATCAGGCTCAGGCCCCAGGTCGCCAACAACGTATCCAGCGGCCGCCTGTACAGATGCCTGACCATGGCCCATTCGACAAAGGCCCCCAGCGCCGCGCACACCAGAAAGGCAAAGAGCATGGCGACGAAGAAATAGCCCCCGAACAAACCGGGCAGATAACTCTGAAAAGCACTGGAGGTCAGGTAGGTGGTATAGGCACCGAGGATCATGAATTCCCCGTGAGCCATATTGATCACCCCCATCTGACCAAAAATGATCGCCAGGCCGAGTGCCATCAGCACAAACACTGAAAACAGGGACAGCCCGGCAAACCCCTGCATGGCAAATATCGACATCAATTCACTGGTGGTGTAGCCATCAAACATGACCCTTACTCCCTAGAGATAACGCACCCAACCGTTTGGAAAACCGGCGGCCGGCGCCCCTTGGCACCGGCCAGCCGTGCTTACTGGTAACCTTCCGGGAAAGGATCTGGCTCCATCAGGTCTTCTGTTTCGTAGACCACTTTGTACTGGCCATTGCGCTGGGCGTTGCCAATACGGGTCTTGGACCAGAGGTGATGGTTTTCGTGGATGCGGACATAACCTTCCGGGGCTTTGGTGAACTCAATGCCCGGTGAGGCTTCACGCACTTTGTCGACATCGAAAGAGCCGGCCTTCTCGACAGCCATCTTCCACAGCCAGGGGCCAAGGTAGGCAGCCTGGGTAACATCACCGATGACCATGTCATCACCCCAGGCTTCTTTGAACGCGGCCACAAATTCCTGGTTGTTGGGGTTATCCAGGCTCTGGAAGTACTTCATGGAGGCATAGATGCCCTCCACGTTTTCACCACCGATGCCCCGGATTTCGTCTTCAGTGACAGAGATGGTCAGCAACAGCGGGCTTTCCTTGGTGAAATCAATACCAGCGGCTTTCATCTGTTTGTAGAAGGCAACGTTGGAGCCGCCCACAACCGACGCAAAAATAACATCGGGCTTACGCAACTTGATCTTGTTGATGACCGAGTTGAACTGGGTATGGCCCAGCGGGTAATACTCCTCGCCGACTACCTTCAATCCCAGCTTGTCGATGTGTTTGCGAGCGATCTTGTTGGAGGTGCGGGGCCAGATGTAGTCCGAACCCAGCAGGTAGAAGGTTTTGGCGCCCTTCTCTTCAACCGCCCAATCGATACTGGCCAGGATTTGCTGAGTGGCTTCCTGCCCGGTGTAGATCACGTTCGGTGATTGCTCCAGGCCCTCGTAGAACGTGGGGTAGTACAGCATGCCATTGAACTGTTCGATTACCGGCAGGATGGCTTTCCGGGAAGCGGAGGTCCAGGCACCAAAAATGGCCGCGACATTGTCCTGGCGCAGCAGCTTGCGGGATTTCTCCGCGAAGGTGGGCCAGTCACTGGCGCCGTCTTCCTGCACGAACTCGATCTGCCGGCCCAGCACACCGCCGGAGGCGTTGATCTGTTCAATGGCCAGTTTCTCGGCCTGTACTGAACCGATTTCACTGATCGCCATGGTGCCGGTGATGGAGTGCAGTATGCCAACCTTGACGGTGTCGTCTGTCACCGCAAGCCCAGTGGTATTCACCTCGGAGGTGGGGGGTGTGGCCGCCTGTGCCGATGTGGCCAGCATCATGGATGCTGCCAGCGTCATGAGCTTCTTGCGAAGCCCGGTTCCCTTGCCGAATGACCGCCCGTTGGCGGTTGAATCTGTCGTGCCCATGGTTATTCCTCGCAGTGTTGGTATGCCGGTACCGCACTTCAACGAACGAAGCACAGCGCCCACGACAAACATTCTGCTCAGGCACTGACACAGAGCCCATTCGGCAATCACCCCAGCGGCCTACGTCATTTGACGCATTCCTGTCACGGGCTCAGCAGGCTAAAACGCGAAGACGAAAGCAATAATGTCAGGCGCGATTCCTTATCCGCACCATCACATGGCATGGATCTTGTTCCAGCTGTCAAAGACGGTGCTGCCAACCCGGTAGTTGCACCAAAAAGTCGCGCTCTGTACCAGAAGGCAAGGCACTATGGCCGCAAGACAGAATATTTTTCGGGTCCGGCGTCGTTACAACCAGTGGGTTGCCAACCAGACCCTGGAGGATTACGCGCTTCGCTTCACCGCCAAGAGCGCCCGCCGTTGGTCGGCTGCCAGGGTCAGTCATACCGCCCTGGGTGCCATATCCTTTCTGGCCATGGAAGCGATCGGCGGTGCCATTACCCTGCACTACGGCTTCGACAATGCCGTAGCGGCTATTCTGGCGGTCAGCCTGGTGATCTTTCTGACCGCCATACCTATCAGCTACTACGCGGCGCGATATGGCGTCGACATAGATCTGCTCACCCGTGGCGCCGGTTTCGGCTACATTGGCTCCACCATTACCTCGTTGATCTACGCCAGCTTCACCTTCATCTTTTTTGCCATCGAAGCGGCCATTATGGCCATGGCCCTGGAAATGCTATTCGGCATTCCTCTGGTGCTGGGCTACCTGATCTGTTCGGTGGTGATCATTCCTTTGGTTACCCATGGCATAACCACCATCAGCCGGTTCCAGGTCTGGACTCAGCCCGCCTTTATCGTGCTGCAACTGTTGCCCTTTGTTTTCATCATTTATGCCGATGCGTCATCGGTCAGTGACTGGACCCAGTTTGGCGGTGTCGGTGTATCGGAAGGTCAGGGTTTCAATGTGCTCATGTTTGGCGCTGCCGCCGCCGTGGTTTTCTCGCTGATTGCCCAGATTGGCGAGCAGGTTGATTACCTGCGTTTTATTCCCGAGCCCCAGACGCCAAAGGATAAACGCCGCTGGTGGATAGCGGTGATGGCCGGTGGTCCTGGCTGGATTGTGATCGGGATGATAAAAATCCTGGCAGGCTCTTTTTTGGCCGTGTTGGCACTGAATCAGGGCATTCCCGCCAGCGAAGCCGCCGATCCTACCCACATGTACCTGGTCGCGTTCAGTTACGTGACCCATTCCCCGGAAATCTCCCTGGCGTTCGCGGGTATCTTCGTCATTCTGTGTCAGATCAAGATCAACGTAACCAACGCCTACGCCGGCTCCATTGCCTGGTCGAATTTCTTCTCCCGGCTCACCCACAGCCACCCCGGCCGCGTGGTCTGGCTCGTGTTCAATGTGGCTATCGCGCTGCTGGTGATGGAACTGGGGGTGTACCGGGCACTGGAAGAGACGCTGGGGTTCTATGGCATCGTCGCCATTGCCTGGGTAGGTGCTCTGGTGGCCGATCTGGTGATCAACAAACCGCTTGGGCTAAGCCCCGCCCACATCGAGTTCAAACGGGCACACCTTTACGACATCAATCCGGTGGGTGTCGGGGCGATGATCACCGCCTCCCTGGTAGGTGTTGTCTGCCACTCTGGCGCGATTGGCCTTTATGCCCAGGCACTGTCGCATTTCATCGCCCTGGCGGTCGCCCTGGTCATGGCCCCGGTTATTGCCTGGCGAACCGGCGGCCGTTTCTACACTGCGCGCCCGTTCACACCGATCGCTACCGATCACCAGCTGGTGCAGTGCAGCATCTGCGAGCACGCCTTTGAGCCGGAAGACGTGACCCACTGCCCCGCTTATGCGGGCACCATCTGTTCCCTGTGTTGCTCACTCGACGCTCGATGCGACGATGTCTGCAAACCCGGTGGGGGCTATAAGGAACAGCTTCAGCTGTTCCTGGGCAAATTCGTTCCCGATTACCTGCTGGTTCGCCTGCGATCACGCCTCGGTCATTTTCTGAGTTTGTTGCTATTGATCAACGGCTTGTCGGGCCTGCTGCTATCTCTGATCTATTTCAAGACCCCAGTCGCGACGAGCGCGGAAGGCATCCTGCTGTCGGTAACGCTCTGGAAGGTCTTTTTCATTCTGGTCATAGTGACGGGTGTGATTTGTTGGCTGTTCGTTCTGGCCCACGAAAGCCGGGTGGTCGCAGAGGAGGAATCCCGGCGCCAAACCCGATTGCTGACCGAAGAAATTGTCGCGCACGAGAGAACCGATCAGGCTCTGCAGCAGGCCAAGGAACAGGCCGATGCGGCCAACCTGGCGAAAAGCCGTTACCTCACGGGCATCAGCCATGAGTTGCGCTCTCCACTCAATGCCATTCTGGGCTATGCCCAACTGATGGCGAACGACGACGACATCCCCGCCCACCGCAAGGAGGCACTGGGTGTGATTCATCGTAACGGCGAACACCTTGCCGATCTGATCGAGGGTCTGCTGGATATCTCCAAAATCGAGGCGGGCCGCCTGGACTTGCACCGAGACCAGGTGCGGATTGAAGTTCTGATGGAGCAGTTGGTCACGATGTTCCGTTTGCAGGCCGAGGAAAAAGGACTGGCCTTTGAATACCATTGCCCGTTGCCACTTCCCGAGCGGGTAACCGCCGATGAGAAACGTCTCCGACAGATCCTGATCAATCTGCTGTCGAATGCCATCAAATACACGGATCACGGCCGGGTGTGCCTGACACTCCGCTATCGGAGCCAGGTGGCAGAATTCACCGTGCAGGATACCGGTGAAGGCATTGCCGAAGCCGACATCGAACGGATCTTCCGTCCGTTCGAACGGGTTCGTTCCGCGGGGCAGAGCCGGATAGGAACAGGGCTGGGGCTGACCATTACCCGATTGCTGACCGAAATCATGGGGGGAGACATATCGGTTACCAGCACCCCCGGAAAAGGCAGCACCTTCAAGGTCAGCCTGATGCTATCCAGCCTGCATGAGGTTACCCCCCGCTCCATAACCGCACCTGCCCGGCGGATCTACGGCTACCACGGCACCCGGCGTAAAGTGCTCATCGTGGATGATGATCTGTCGCACCGCCAGGTCATTCGAGCCATGCTGTCGCCTCTTGGGTTTGACGTTGGCGACATGGGGAATTCTCTGCTGGTCTCACAACAGGTCAGCAGCGACCGGCCGGATCTGATCCTGCTTGATGTATCCATGCCTGGGCTTAACGGTTGGGAGATCCTTCAACAACTCAGAGATGCCCAACACCACATGCCAGTCATCATGATCTCCGCCGACGCCAACGAAGGCCAGCACTCACCGGGTTCGCCCCACCTGCATGATGGCTACATCATCAAGCCAGTTCGCCTGAATCTGCTGCTGGATACTATCGGCGAAGTGCTAAACATAGCATGGCGCTTCAAACCCAGCCCGGACCCGCTCGCTGCACTTGAGCCTCCGGCGCAAGCTGAACTGACGTTACCAGGATTCGAGGAATGCCAGGTTCTGATGTCGCTGGCCCGAATCGGTCACCGCAAGGGGCTGCTTGAGGCTTTGAGCGAGCTTAAACACAGCGGCAAAGCTGACAACAACTTCACAACCGAACTGACAAAACTCACCAACGAATTTCAGTTTGAGAAAATTTTTGCGTTACTTGAGGTACCCGAACATGAGTCTGCCTGAACAGAAAAAAACCGTGGTCATGGTCGTGGATGATGCCGTCGATTCGATCCGGATGATCAGTGACGCCCTGGAGGAAGCAGGCATGACGGTTCTTGTAGCGTTGGAAGGTGGGCAGGCACTTACTATCAGTCAGAACATCGTGCCAGACATCGTTCTTATGGACGCCCTGATGCCCCACATGGACGGCTTTGAGACCTGTCGCAGGCTGAAGGAAAATCCGGCGTTCGCCGACATTCCGATCGTGTTCATGACCGGTCTCAGCGATACCGAACACGTAGTGATGGGGCTTGGTTCCGGCGGCGTCGACTACATTACCAAACCCATCAATACCACCGAATTGCTGGCCCGTATGCAAGTGCATCTGGCGAACGCACGCATGACACGAAGTGCTCGCTCAGCACTGGACCGGGCCGGCCAGAATCTGTTTTCCGTCAATGCCAGCGGTGAATTGCTCTGGGGAACGCCACAGGTTTACCGAATACTGCCGGGTAACGAAGACCCGGAACAGGAGTCCCTGCGAAAACAGATTGAAGTCTGGCTTACTCGCCAACCGGAACCGGGGCATGCCCTCCCCATCCGGCTTGCAGATACTCCGCGTTCCATCGAGTTCCTGGCGCTGATTGATGAGAGAGAATACCTGTTGAGGATTAAAACACCTCAGAACCCGCACAGTTCGGCGACGGCACTACGAGAGGCCTTTGAACTCACACTCAGAGAATCCGATGTGCTGTTGTGGATTGCCAACGGCAAAACCAATCGGGAAATCGGTCAGATTCTGGACATGAGCCCACGCACGGTGAACAAACACCTGGAACAGGTTTTTCGGAAAATGGGCGTGGAAAACCGGACGGCCGCAGCTGCAAACGCAATACGGGTGCTGGCCATCAGCTAGTGTCCCGTCTAGATCACTCAACGATACTCGTCAGGAAACCCCGGCAATACAAAGGTTTTCTCGAACCGGCGCACCGGCGGTACTTCACCACGCTCAGCCAACCGCAGATAGGCATCATCAAACGCCTCTCGAAGAATGGCGGCCCGGGAGCTGGCCAGCGAGAACATCCAGGCGCTGTTGCGGCTTCGTACTTCCGATTCCCGGATGATGGCATCTGAGGGGTGGGTCAGCATTTCTCTCACCGGCGGCCGGTAATCGAGCAGGTAATCACCCCGCTTTCGTTTCAGCATGTCCACCGCCGAACGATGGTTAGGCGCCTCGGTGATGCGAATGTCTGGCTGGTCTTCTAACCAGTACCTAAGGCCTCCATAGGTGTAGCCACCGATCAATATCACCATGCTGCCATGCAACTGGTCCATGTGTTCAAGCGGTTCTGTGTCTTGGCGATACCAGGCACTCAACTCCACGGGAATCGGGCTGATCCAGCTTTCCAGAACCGCCTCTTTCAATACTGGCGTGGCAGATAGTCCCAACCAGAGGTCAACGGTGCCGTCTTTCAGGTAGAGGTAGGTACGTGCCACAGGCAGATAGATGAATTCCAGCTCGTAGCCGGCCTCAGCGGCAACCTTCCTGGTAATCTCCACAAACTCACCCGCTGGTTCACCCTCAGCTGTGCGGTAGGTGATGGGCGGAAACTCCACATAGGCAACTCGCACGGCCTTCATGCTATACGGATCCTGGTCGTCAGCATGAACCAGAGCGGTATAGAAAAGTCCGACCAGAACAACAAAAAGCCCCGTCAGCGCCCAGGCGCCACGAGGCAGATCAGTGGAGTAACGTTGGCAACTGCGCATGTATACCGCTTATCGTTATCTGTTTCTTTAGAGAGTAACAGATACACCAATCACTGTAGCGGCGAACGTCAAAAAATGTTGATTCAGAACGAATGGGTCACCATGTACAGCCCCACACCACCCATTACCAGGGTGTACGGAAACGCCATGATCACCATTTTCCCATACGACAGCCGCACCAGTGGCGCGATGGCGGAAGTCAGCAGGAACAGAAACGCCGCCTGACCGTTAGGAGTGGCCACGCTGGGCAGATTGGTGCCGGTGTTGATGGACACCGCCAGGGTCTGGAAGTGCTCATAGCTGATGGCGCCGGCATCCAGCGCCTGCTTGACCTCGCTGATGTACACCGTCGCCACAAACACGTTATCACTGATCATCGACAACAGGCCGTTGGCAATAAAGAACATGCCCGGCTGCTGGTGCTCCGGCAGGCTGAGTACGTAATCGATGATCGGTTTGAACAGATGCTGCTCATGAATCACCGCCACCACGGCGAAGAACACCACCAGCAGAGAGGTGAACGGCAGGGATTCCTGGAAGGCTTTGCCAATCTGGTGTTCGTCTGTGACGCCGGTAAACGAGGTAATCAGGATAATCACCAGCAGGCCAATCAGGCCAACTTCAGCAATGTGAAACGCCAGGCCGATCACCAGGATGGCGGCAGCGATGGCCTGAATCCACAGGGATGCCTGGTCGGCTTTGGTGCGGCGGGCACGCTCGTTCTTGGCGAACTCTTCCAGCACCTGGCGAACCGGCTTGGGCAGTCGGCCGCCGTAGCCGAACCAGCGTAGTTTCTCCAGCGCCCAGCAGGTCGCCAGGCCGGCGAACAGCACCGGGATACTCACCGGCGCCATGTGCAGGAAAAAGCCCACGAAATCCCAACCGACCACTTTCGCGATCAGCAGGTTCTGGGGTTCACCCACCATGGTGGCGACCCCACCAAGAGCGGTACCGATGGCCCCGTGCATCAACAGGCTGCGCAGAAACGCCCGGAAGTTTTCCAGGTCTTCCCGGTGCAGCTCGATCACTTCTTCATCGCTGCCGGCGTTGTGATCTTTCTGTTGATAACCTTTGCCAGAAGCCACTTTGTGGTAAACCGAGAAAAAGCCCACCGCCACGCTGATAATCACGGCGGTCACCGTTAACGCATCCAGAAACGCTGAGAGCAGCGCGGCCGCACTGCAGAATAACAACGACAAAGCCGACTTGGAGCGAACCCCCACCAAAATCTGGGTGAAGGTCACCAGCAGCAGGTCTTTCATGAAGTAGATGCCCGCCACCATGAACATCAGCAGCAGAATCACCGGGAAGTTCACCAGAACCTCGTGATACACGGCGTCTGCCGTGGTCAGCCCGATCAGCAACGCCTCCACCGCCAGCAAACCGCCCGGCAACAGCGGATAACACTTCAGCGCCATGGCCAGGGTGAAGATGAACTCACCAATCAGCAACCAGCCAGTCACACTCGGCCCGAACACGTACATCACGATGGGATTGGCAATCAGAAACAACAGAATTACCTGTTTGTACCAGACAGGCGCTTTGCCAAGAAAATTATGGGTAAAGCCAGACAGGACGGTGTTGGGCATTGCGATGGTCTTCTGAGAAAGCGGGTTATTGGAATAGTGCGCCGGAGGATCAGAATCTTCCTTGATATTTGCGTACCGGGGTATGGTCCAAAGGTACAAACGTAAGACCGCTTTTGGTCTTAATAATAAAAAGGAGAGAGTATACGCTCGGGCTTCACAATAATTTTCGTAATACTACTTAATTATCCCTGGACGGGCGACGGCATTTTAACCGATTTTCGGTCGGATAAGGTGGTTTCATGAAAATTTAACCCATCATCCCCGGCAACCGACCATAAACGTGAATGATATTGGTTTGCATTAAGATTATTTAAGGAATAATATTCGGCGAATTTCGGTGATGTTTCACCCCATTCTTGTTACTTACAGCCGTTACAAAGGTGCCTTATGCCCGCCGTTTTCCTGACCAAGCCGTTGACGCAAGCCATACGACTGACCCTGGCCGTTGGTATGGCAACCACCTCGGCCCCGCTTCTGGCACAGGATGCCGAACCCGCCAGCCTGGAGGCCCTGGTGGTCTCGGCCACAGCACTCAAGGTGGAGACACCGCTGGTGGAAACCCCACGACCAGCGTCGGTAGTGGAGGAAGAGGAACTCAGGGAGCGTAATGTTCAGTCCCTTGATGAGGCCTTCCAGTACCGCGCCGGTGTGGTGTCGGGTCACTACGGTGATGACAACGACACCGACTGGCTGAAAATCCGCGGCTTTGACCAGGCCACGTACCAGGACGGCCTGCGAATCTATCGCGAGGGCTTCTACCAGTGGCTGCCTGAAACCTACGGCCTGGAGCGGGTCGAACTGCTGAAGGGACCGGCCTCCATCCTTTACGGTGAAGCACCTCCGGGCGGTGTGATCAACGCCATCAGCAAGCGCCCAACCGATAACACGCAGGGCGAGGTGCTGGTGCAGGCAGGTACCGACAAGCACCGCCAGCTTGGTGTTGACACCTCCGGCCCGGTCGCCGGAACCGATAACGTCCGCTACCGGTTGGTGGGCCTTTATCGCGACGGCGAAGGCGACCTGGACTTCACCGAAAACGAACGCTACTACATCGCGCCCAGTCTGGCCTGGGACATCACCGAAGACACCAGCTTGACCGTTCTGGCCAGCTTTCAGAAAGACGACGCCATCCCGACCAACCCGTTCAAGCTGGCCTACGGCACCGTGCAGGACACACCGTTTGGCAAGGTGGATCCCTCCACCAATTACAGTGAACCTGGTTACGACACCAACGAACGCACCCAGACCTCTCTGGGCTATGCCCTCAGCCACCAGATCAACGATACCTGGCGGTTCGAACAGGATTTCCGCTACAGCGAGCTGGATCTGCTGTTGCGCAGCAGCTACATCTTTTTCCAGACAGGTCCGCGGGAAGGCCAGCGTTACCTCACCTATCGTGACGGCAAGATCGACAGCTGGACGGTGGATAACCGTGTGGTCGGCAACTGGTACACCGATCGTACCGAGCATACGTTCCTGGCAGGTGTCGATTACCAGGATCTGAATAACAAGGGACAACAGAATGGTGCGGGTGGGTTCTCAATATTCGGCGGCCCCATTGACCTTTTCAATCCGCAGTACGGTAACTTCACACCAGTCACGGCCGCCGACCTGATCGTTACCGAGATCGACAAGCGGCAGACCGGCTACTACCTCCAGCACCAGCTGCGTCTGGATGACCGCTGGGTATTCCTGGCCGGCGCACGCTATGACCAAGCGAAGGTGGACAACATCAACCGCGATGCCAATACCCGCCAGAAGGCAGACGATGACCAGCTGTCGCTTTCCGGCGGTGTGATGTACCTGGCCGAAAACGGCGTCAGTCCCTATATATCCTATACCGAATCCTTCCAACCCATTGCCGGTACCGACGGCAACGGCGACCTGTATGAGCCGCGCACCGGCGAGCAGATTGAGCTGGGCGTGAAAATTGCCCCCCGCAATCTGGACGGTTACGTGACCGCAGCGGTGTACCGCATTGAAGAGAAGAACTCCCTGGGCACCAGCCAGGGTGGCTTCCAGATCCAGGACCGCGAGCGTACCACTGAAGGCTTCGAGCTGGAGAGCGTCAGCTACCTCACCGAGCAGCTCGAGCTGACCGCCGCCTACACCTACAACAGCGCCAAGGTTCGCGATCAGGCCACGGCCGGTAGCGAACGCCAGGCCCCCTTGATTCCACGCCACCAGGCCTCAGCGTGGCTGGACTACAGCTTCACCGACCTGGCCCCGGGCCTGAAGGTCGGCGCCGGCGCCCGGTTTGTGGGCGAAACCAAAGACGGCAACACGGAAGTGCCCTCCTACACCGTGTTCGACCTGATGGCCCAGTATGCCTTCGCGCCCCAGTGGCAAGCCCAGTTGAACGTCAGCAACCTGGCCGACCGTGAATACGTGGCCAGCTGTGACTACTGGTGCTATTACGGCGCCGAGAGAAGCGTAGTAGCCAGCCTCAGCTATCGCTGGTAACCAGCACTGCCCGGCGGGGACCTGTGATGACGATTTCAAGCCGGTATGGCCAGCTTGGCAGGATCGAGCAGGTTCTCAGACACATTCACCTGAACCTGGACAAGCCTCTGGCCGTGGCCAGCCTTGCCAGGATAGGCGGTTGGTCCCGCTGGCAGTTCAACCGCGTGTTCTCGGAACAGACCGGACAGTCCGTAGGTCGATACGTCCGGGAGCTGCGGCTGAGCCTGGCGGCGGAAATGCTGCTTTTCACCGAACAGCGGATTATCGATATCGGCCTGGCCTGCGGTTTCAGTTCTGACATCAGCTTTACCCGCAGCTTCAAACAGCATTTTGGCTGCCCGCCGGCTCAATATCGCCGGCGCGGCCTGCCCTGCCTGCTCACCACGCCACTGTGCCTTGACCCGGCTAAGCTTCCAGACGCCGCGTGGAGGGCACGGGTGCCCGCCATACGGCTGGATTCGAAACCGGCGTTTAGCGTATCAGGCCGCTCCGACAGGATCCGGGGGCTGTTCTCATCCAACCCTGATTTCGGCACCAAGGTTCCCGCCCTCTGGGCATCACTCATAGAGAGTGAGAGGCTGCCGGCTGAACAGCCAAGGTTCGGTGTTCTCGATCTCTCCCGGGGGCCGGAGTCCGAATTCCGCTATCTGGCTGGCGTTCAGACAGAGATCCAAGACGCCGACACCGAGAACGAGACCCTTAAAGTACCCGCCCAGAACTACGTGGTGATCTCCTTCCAGGGACCAATCCAGTCCCTCTCGGAAATCCTGAAGTGGTTCTTCACGGCCTGGCTTCCGCACGCAGGTTGCAATGCCGTCTACGGTTACGACCTGGAAGTGTACCCGCCTGACTTTGACGCCAACGCGCCCGAGGTGGCCATGGAATACTGGATTCCGGTCACCCTCAACGAGCCATTCATTGCCCGGCATGCACCAATCGGTTAAGTCCTGTTCAGCCAGATAAATATAATGGGAATGATTCGCACTTAATCGTTCCCACGTTAAACAGGACCCGACATGCCCTCACACGTGATCAAACCGTCATTACTTGCTATTGCCGTTAGTCTCTCTGGCAGCCCGTTGGCCGTCGCTCAAACCGATGAACCGATGGAGCTGGACACCATGACGGTTTACGGCGAAACCTACAGGAACACTGCCACCAAGACGGCACTGGCGCCGAGCGACACTCCCCAGAGTATCTCAGTACTGGATCAACAGGCCCTGGAAATGCGCGATGCCGATTCCGTGGCCACTGCCCTGCGCTATGCACCGGGCGTGAACACCGAACTTCGCGGAGGCGCCGTCGGCCGGCTGGACCTGTTCAGCATCCGCGGCTTCATCAATTACCAGAACTATTACGATGGCCTGCAGCTGCTGTACAACGACTGGAATCTGCAGCCCCAGATTGATCTGAAAGCCGTGGAGCAGGTTGAGGTGTTTCGTGGCCCCACCTCCACTCTGTATGGGTCCATGCCGCCCGGTGGTATGGTGAATCTGATCGGCAAACAGCCGTCCTCAGAGCACTTCAACAAAATTGAGGTTGCCAGCGGTTCCCGCAATCTGGCCGAGGCGTCCATTGAAAGCCGCGGTCAACTGGGCGATTCCAACCTGTCCTACAGCCTTGTTGGCCTGACCCGCACCCGGGATGGCCAGGCCGCAACCTCAGAGGAAGAGCGCCACATGATCGCGCCTTCCGTGGATTGGCAGGTCAGTGACAACACCCTGGTGAACTTCAACCTCTACTACCAGAAAGATCCGGCTATGGGCATTTACACCACCCTGCCCGCTTCCGGCCTGTTCTTGCCCAACCCGAATGGAGACCTCCCGCAGGATACCTTCTCCGGCGACGCCAACTGGAACGAGTTTGATAAAGAGGTGTTGCTGGTCGGCTACAAGGTCAACCACAACATCAATGACAACTGGAACTTCCTGCAGAACTTCCGATATACCGATGCCGAGGCATTCCAGACCAATACCTACACCTACCGATTCCCCAACGACCCGTTCAGCCAGGACGGACGCACCCTGCAACGCCAGGCCTACCTGACCGACGAGGCAACCACCGGGTTTACGGTGGACAACCAATTCTCGGGGCGCTTCCAGACCGGCCGGGCCCGGCACAACATTCTGGTTGGAGTGGACTACGTGAGTCTCGATTCCGACGTTATCTATGAAGACACTGCCGCACCGGCCATCGATCTGTTCGATCCGGACTACTATCAGATATCCAGAAGCACCATGAACATCGAGAATACGGCTCTGTCCTCGGACTTCAACATCCGCAAGAAGCAACTTGGCGTGTACCTGCAGGACCAGATTGAGCTGGGCCGCTTCGTGGTGATCGGCGGCGTGCGCTGGGACGACTTCACCGGGGAAGAGTCCGGCCGCAAATACGGCGCGCCTGTGAACAGCAAACTGGACCAGGACAACGTCTCTACACGTGCCGGCGTGATGTATCGCGGCGCCAACGGTCTCTCGCCCTACCTCAACTACGCCGAGAGTTTCGAGCCGCAAAGCGGTAGTGATCGCAACGGCAACGAATTCGACCCTTCCAAGGGGGACCAGTGGGAGCTGGGGGTAAAATACCAGTCCCAGGATCAACGCACTTCACTCAACCTGGCGTTCTACCAGATCACCAAGGACAACGTGCCCACCCGCGACCCCAATGGCGGACCTCTGGACCAGGTCCAGGCGGGGGAAGTGCGCTCCCAGGGCATCGAGCTGGAGGCTCAGGCCCAGCCCATCGACAGTCTGCTGGTGACCGCCAGCTACACGCTGCAGAGTGTGGAGGTGACCAAGGACAACACCGGCCTGAAAGGCCAGACGCCCGTGTGGGTGCCCGACCAGTTGCTGTCGGTCTGGGCGGACTATGGCTTCTATAACGGCCCACTGGATGGCCTGGTGGCAGGCATTGGCGCCCGCTACATCGGCGAGGCGGAATACAACGCAGCGACGAACGAGGGGAACGTGCCGGACGCCACACTGGTCGATATCGCACTGCGCTACAACCTGGGACGCGTCTCTCACAGCCTCCGCGGTGCCGAACTGGGCCTGTCCGTGAACAACCTTACCGACGAGCGCTACTACAGCTGCTTTGACGCCAACAACTGCTGGTTTGGTGAGGAGCGCACGGTGGAAGCTTCCGTTTCCTACACGTTCTGAGTCTCGGTGCCCAGCCGTCCAGGCGGTCGGGGCTACTCGACCGTCACGCTCTTCGCCAGGTTTCTCGGCTGATCCACGTCGGTGCCCTTGAGTACCGCCACGTGATAGGAGAGCAACTGTAGTGGCACGGTGTAGACGATGGGCGCGGTGATTTCGTGCACCGAGGGAATCTGCATCACGTGCAGGCCCTCTTCCGGCTTCACGTCTGCAGCCTTGTCGGCGAACACAAACAGTTCGCCACCGCGGGCCCGCACTTCTTCCAGGTTGGATTTCAGCTTTTCCACCAGGTCGTTGTTGGGGGCCACGGTCACCACGGGCATTTCGCTGTCTACCAGAGCCAGGGGGCCGTGCTTCAACTCGCCAGCCGGATAGGCTTCGGCGTGGATGTAGGAAATTTCCTTGAGCTTGAGAGCTCCTTCCATGGCGACCGGGTACTGGGAACCCCGGCCCAGGAACAGGCTGTGGTTCTTGTCCATGAAGGCTTTGGACATCTCCTCGATTTCGCCATCCAGGGCCAGCACATCGTTGACCTGGCCCGGCAACAGGTGAATGGCCTTCACGATGTCGGCTTCCCGCTCGGCATTCAGGCCGTTGTGGCGGGCCAGGGCCAGGGTGAAGATCAGCAGGGCGGTCAGCTGGGTGGTGAACGCCTTGGTGGAGGCCACACCGATTTCAGGGCCGGCCTGGGTCATGATCACCAGGTCGGATTCCCGCACCAGCGAACTGCCCGGTACGTTGCAGATCGCCAATGCCGCGCGAAAACCTGCTTTCTTGGCCTGGCGCAAAGCCGCCAGTGTATCGGCGGTTTCGCCGGACTGGGAAATGCACAGGAACAGGGTATCCGGCTGGATCACATGCTTGCGGTAGCGGAACTCGGAGGCTACTTCCACGGAACAGGGCACACCGGCCAGGTCTTCAATCCAGTAACGGGCCACCATGCCGGCGTGGTAGGAGGTACCACAGGCGATGATCTGCACGTGGCGCACGTTCTCCAGGAGGTTTTCGGCATCGGTACCCAGGGCTTGTTCCAGCACCCGGGTAGCGGTAATCCGGCCTTCCATGGTGGCCTTGATCACTTTTGGCTGCTCGTAGATTTCCTTGAGCATGTAATGGCGGTACTCGCCCTTGTCGGCGGAATCGGCACCGTGCTCGAAACGGCTTATGGCGCGCTCAACCGCCTGGCCCTCGCGATCGTGGATCTCGATCTTGTCCTTGCGGATATCAGCGATGTCGCCTTCTTCGAGGAACATGAACCGGTCGGTGACCGGCAGCAGCGCCAACTGGTCAGAGGCGATGAAGTTCTCGCCGATACCCACGCCCACCACCAGCGGGCTGCCTTCACGGCACACCACCAGGTGGTCCGGCTCGTCGGCATGAACAACCGCCAGGGCAAAGGCACCGCGCAGGCGGCTGATAGCGGCTTTCACGGCATCGTAGAGCCTGCCGCCGGCCTTGTAGTTCTTGCCAATCAGGTGGGCAACCACTTCGGTGTCGGTCTGCGAGGTGAACTCAAAGCCTTCGGCTTTCAACTCTTCGCGGAGTTCCTGATAGTTCTCAATGATGCCATTGTGGACAATGGCCAGGCGGTCGCCAGACATGTGCGGGTGGGCGTTCACCTGGGATGGCTCACCGTGGGTGGCCCAGCGGGTATGGGCGATACCGAGATGCCCAGCCAGGGGGTTGGCGCTGATAGCATCAGCCAGGGCAGCAACCTTACCGACTTCCCGGGCACGCTGCACTTCCGGCTTGCCGTTGATCACGGCCATGCCAGCGGAGTCGTAACCCCGGTATTCAAGGCGGCGGAGCCCCTCCAGCAGAATACCCTGGACATCCCGTTCGGAAACCGCTCCTACAATCCCACACATGCTGTTATCACCTGTCAGTTATTCGGTTGTTACGCTTTTTTCGGCCGTTCCCAGCCCGCGATATTCCGTTGCTTGCCCCGGGCCACGGCCAGTTCGCTTTCCGCGACGTTGCGGGTGATGGTAGACCCCGCACCAATGGTGGCCTCGGCCGCTACCGTCACCGGTGCAACCAGCGAGGTATTGGAGCCCACAAACACACCGTCCCCAATCTCGGTTTTGAACTTGTTCACTCCATCATAATTGCAGGTGATGGTGCCTGCACCCACATTCACATTACGACCTAGAGAGGCGTCGCCCACGTAGCTCAGATGGTTGATCTTACTGCCCTCACCCACAACGGCTTTCTTGGTTTCGACAAAGTTGCCCACCTTGGTGTTGGCGGCCAGTTCGGTACCCGGGCGCAGGCGGGCGAACGGGCCAATCTGGGCATTGGCGCCTACAATCGCACCTTCGAGCACGCTGTTGGCCTTGATTTCGGCACCATCGGCGATGGTGGAATCCTTGATCACACAGTTCGGGCCGATCACTACGTTGCTGCCAAGGCTGACTTTGCCTTCGAACACCGCATTCACATCAATCCACAGATCGTTGCCGATGGTCAGCTCACCGCGCACATCCACCCGGGCCGGGTCTGCCAGGGTGGCGCCCTCGGTCATCAGGCGTTCCGCCTGCTGGCGCTGGTACCATCGCTCCAGTTCCGCCAGCTGCAGGCGGTTATTCACGCCCTGCACTTCAAACGGGTTCAGGGGCTGGGACACCGTAACCGATAAGCCATGGGTAACGGCCATAGCAATGATGTCGGTCAGGTAGTATTCACCCTGGGCATTGCTGTTGGATAGTGTGGGTAACCAGCTTTTCAGGTGCCGGGCAGAAACGGCCAGGATACCGGTGTTCACCTCGTGGATATCTTGCTGCTCGGCGGTGGCGTCTTTCTGCTCCACAATCGCTTGCACCTGGCCCTCAGCGTTACGAACGATCCGGCCATAGCCGTGAGGGTTGTCCATATCCACGGTCAGCAGGGCGAGATTGCCATCGTCCAGGTCACAGACCATGGCTTCGAGGGTGTCTTTGCGGGTCAACGGCACATCGCCGTAGAGCACCAGTACCCGGGCGTCGTCCGGCAGATCCGGCAGGGCCTGGGCCACGGCATGGCCGGTGCCCAGTTGTTCGGTCTGCATCACCCAGTTCACCGAGGGTTCGTCCAGCGATGCCCGCACCTGGTCTGCACCGTGGCCGATTACCGTGTGAATTTTCTCCGCCCCCAGCTGCTTTGCGGTATCAATCACGTGATGCAGCATGGCCTTGCCGGCCACCGGGTGTAATACCTTGGGTAGCGCCGATTTCATTCGGGAGCCCTGGCCTGCCGCCAGGATCACAACGTGTAATGGGCTCATGGGGCGGTACGCTCCAATCTGGTGGTGAATCTCAAAATAAAAAACCGCGTCCCGGTGAATAACCGGCCTTCCCCTTGCGGGTGTGGCTGGTCATCCACCTGCGGATGCGGTTCACGGTCAGGCCAGTCCGGGCCCTGACACAAACCCTGCTTAGCGCAGGTGCTTGCGCAGTTTCTGGATGGTGCGCAGCTGAGCGGCGGCTTCTGCCAGCTCGGCGGCGGCACGAGAGTACTCAAACTCGCCTGTCTTGTTCGCCAGTGCCTTCTCGGCTTGCTTCTGGGCTTCCAGGGCTGCCGCTTCGTCCACATCCTTGGCACGAACTGCGGTATCAGCCATCAGGGTCACCAGGTTCGGCTGCACTTCCAGATAACCACCGGATACGTACAGAATCTCCTCGGCGCCACCCTGCTTGATGATCCGCACTGAGCCGGGCTTGAGCTCGGTCAGCAACGGAGCATGGCCAAGCTGGATGCCTAGCTCACCCTCGGTACCTGTGGCGATCAGCATCTCCACCAGGCCCGAGTAGATTTTTTCTTCGGCACTTACGACGTCACAATGTACGGTCATAGCCATTTCTTACGCCTCTTGGGTCAGAAAGGGAAGAAGGTAATTTACTTGCCTTCTTTCGCTTTCATTGCCTTAGCCTTCTCGATTGCCTCTTCGATGCCACCGCACATGTAGAAGGCCTGCTCCGGCATGTCGTCGTAGTCACCGTTCAGGATGCCTTCGAAGCTGGCGATGGTTTCCTTCAGAGACACGTACTTACCCGGGGAACCGGTAAATACTTCCGCTACGTGGAACGGCTGAGACAGGAAGCGCTCGATCTTACGGGCACGGGCTACAGTCAGCTTGTCTTCTTCAGACAGCTCGTCCATACCCAGGATCGCGATGATGTCTTTCAGTTCCTTGTAACGCTGCAGAACGTTCTGAACACCACGGGCAACGTTGTAGTGCTGCTCGCCGATCACCAGCGGGTCCAGCTGACGGGAGGTGGAGTCAAGCGGATCGATCGCCGGGTAGATACCCTTGGAGGCGATGTCACGGCTCAGTACCACGGTCGCGTCAAGGTGCGAGAAGGTGGTGGCCGGAGACGGGTCAGTCAAGTCATCCGCCGGTACGTAGACCGCCTGGATAGAGGTGATAGAACCGTTCTTGGTAGAGGTGATCCGCTCCTGCAGCTGACCCATCTCTTCCGCCAGAGTCGGCTGGTAACCTACCGCTGAAGGCATACGGCCCAGCAGTGCAGATACTTCAGTACCGGCCAGTGTGTAACGGTAGATGTTGTCAACGAACAACAGAACGTCACGGCCTTCGTCACGGAACTTCTCGGCCATGGTGAGACCGGTCAGGGCCACACGCAGACGGTTTCCTGGGGGCTCGTTCATCTGGCCGTAAACCATGGCAACCTTATCGAGAACGTTAGACTCCTTCATTTCGTAGTAGAAGTCGTTACCTTCACGAGTCCGCTCACCAACACCGGCGAATACGGAGAGACCGGAGTGCTCTTTCGCGATGTTGTTGATCAGTTCCATCATGTTTACGGTTTTGCCTACACCGGCACCACCGAACAGGCCAACCTTACCACCCTTGGCGAACGGGCAGATCAGGTCGATAACTTTGATGCCGGTTTCCAGCAGGTCAGCAGACGCTGCCTGGTCTGCGTAGCCCGGGGCTTTGCGGTGGATAGCCCAACGCTCTTCTTCACCGATGTCGCCCTGCTCGTCGATCGGACGGCCCAGTACGTCCATGATACGGCCCAGAGTCTGGGTGCCCACGGGTACTGAAATCGGCTTGCCGGTATTCTCAGCTTTCAGGCCACGCTTGAGGCCTTCGGTGCTGCCCATTGCGATGGTACGAACAATGCCGTCACCCAGCTGCTGCTGGACTTCCAGAGTTGTTTCGCCACCTTCAAGCAGCAGTGCGTCATAAACGCTTGGCACGGAGTCACGTGGGAATTCCACGTCGATAACCGCGCCAATGATCTGAACGATGTGTCCGCTACTCATGCTCGGTTCCTCGTTATCTAGTAGTCAATAAAACCAGTAGGTTTGTGAGCGTTATCAAACAGATGCCGCGCCGCTCACAATCTCCGAAATCTCTTGGGTGATGGCTGCCTGGCGGGCCTTGTTATAGGCCAGCTGAAGCTCATCGATGATGCCACCGGCGTTGTCTGTCGCGCTCTTCATGGCAATCATCCGGGCAGCCTGTTCACAGGCCAGATTCTCTACCACACCCTGATACACCTGGGATTCGATATAACGTGGCAGTAGCCCGTCAAGAATCGGACGTGAATCCGGCTCATAGAGATAATCCCACTGGTGACCTACATCCTCGTCATCACCTTCCGGCAATGGCAGCAGCTGCAGCGAATGCGGGCTCTGAGTCATGGTGTTCACAAACTCGTTGCTCACAAGGTACAGGCGATCAATCTTGCCCTGCTCGAAACCATCGAGCATCACCTTGACGCTACCAATCAGCTCACTTGCAGACGGGTTGTCACCCATATGGGTAACCGCCGCTACAACGTTGCCACCGTAGTTACGGAAGAAAGACGCGCCTTTTTGCCCAATGGCGCAGATGTCGGTCTCAACACCCTTTTGTTTCCATTCACGCATTTCGCGAACGAGCAGTTTGAACAGGTTGGTGTTCAAACCACCACACAGGCCACGGTCGGAGGAAACTACAATGTAGCCTACCCGCGTGACCTCACGCTCCTGCATGAACGGATGACGGTAATCCTTGTTGGACTTGGCAATGTGTCCGATTACCTGCAGCATCTTTTCGGCGTATGGGCGAGTTGCCTGCATACGGTCCTGAGCTTTACGCATTTTACTCGCCGCCACCATTTCCATGGCGGAGGTGATCTTCTGCGTGCTCTTGATGCTTCCGATCTGGTTACGTATTTCTTTTCCGACGGCCATAAGTCACTGCCTTTTCAAGTTAGACACTCAAAGGGACCAGCAGGCCCGCACGATGGCGGGCCCAGTGGATTTACCAGCTCTGAGTGGTCTTGAATTTCTCCAGAGCAGCTTTCAGGCCAGCGGTGATGTCGTCGTTGAAGTTGCCCTCGGGGCCGATCTTGTCGAGAAGCTCTTTCTGCTCGGAACGCATCCAGTCCAGCAGCTGTGCTTCAAACTTCACAACCTTGTTTACATCAACATCGTCCAGGAAGCCTTCGTTTGCTGCGAACAGTACGGTACCCATTTCCGCAACGGTCATCGGGCTGTACTGGTTCTGCTTCATCAGCTCGGTAACGCGCTGACCGTGCTCCAGCTGACGACGGGTTGCTTCGTCAAGATCGGAAGCGAACTGGGCGAATGCCGCCAGTTCCCGATACTGGGCCAGGGCCAGACGGATGTTACCGCCGAGCTTCTTCATGATCTTGGTCTGGGCTGCACCACCTACCCGGGATACGGAGATACCGGCGTTCATGGCCGGACGGATACCGGAGTTGAACAGGTTGGTTTCCAGGAAGATCTGACCATCGGTGATGGAGATCACGTTGGTCGGTACGAACGCAGAAACGTCACCAGCCTGGGTTTCGATGATCGGCAGCGCGGTCAGAGAACCGGTCTTGCCTTTCACTTCACCGTTGGTGAACTGCTCAACGTAGTCAGCGTTAACGCGGGAAGCGCGCTCCAGCAGACGGGAGTGCAGATAGAAAACGTCACCCGGGAATGCTTCACGTCCTGGCGGACGACGCAGCAGCAGGGAGATCTGACGGTAAGCAACAGCCTGCTTGGACAGGTCGTCGTATACGATCAGAGCGTCTTCACCGCGGTCACGGAAGAATTCACCCATGGACGTACCGGAGTACGGAGCCAGGAACTGCATGGCGGCAGGATCAGCGGCACCGGCGGCAACCACGATGGTGTGGTCCATGGCGCCGTGCTCTTCCAGCTTGCGCACAACCGCGGCAATGGAAGACTGCTTCTGGCCGACGGCAACGTAGATACACTTGATGCCGGTGTTCTTCTGGTTGATGATCGCGTCAATCGCTACAGCGGTCTTACCGATCTGACGGTCACCGATGATCAGCTCACGCTGGCCACGACCGATGGGAACCATGGTGTCGATGGCTTTCAAGCCAGTCTGTACCGGCTCATCAACGGACTGACGGGCGATAACGCCAGGTGCAACCTTCTCAACCGGAGAGGTCAGGCTGTTACCCAGCTCGCCCTTACCGTCGATCGGGTTACCCAGGGAGTCAACCACACGGCCCAGCAGTTCGTTACCAACCGGCACTTCCAGGATACGGCCGGTACAACGAACTTTCTGACCTTCGGCCAGACCTTCGAAGTCGCCCAGTACCACCGCACCAACAGAATCACGCTCCAGGTTCAGAGCCATGCCGTAGGTGCCGTTGGCAAATTCAATCATCTCGCCGTACATAACGTCGGCCAGACCGTGGATCAATACGATGCCGTCAGATACTGACAGGATCGTACCTTCGTTCTTTGCTTCGGAAGAGATGTCGAGTTTCTCGATTCTCTTCTTGATGATGTCACTGATCTCGGATGGATTCAGTTGCTGCATGCCTTTGTCCTCAAACCTTGTGCTGAAATCAGGAGCCCAGAGCCTTGGCCATTCTGGCCAGCTTGCCACGGACTGAAGCGTCGATAACCAGGTCGCCTGTGCGTACTACCACGCCGCCGATCAGGGACTGATCCACCGCGGTTTCAAGCTCAACCTTGCGCTCCAGCTTTTCGGACAGTGCTTTGATCAACTTCTGCTGTTCGTCGGCAGACAGTTCGAACGCTGTGTTCACCGCCAGTTTGACGGTGCGCTCGAGATCCGCGCGATACAGACTGAACAGCGTAGCAACTTCCGGCAACAGCGCCAGACGCTTGTTTTCAGCAAGAATCAACAGGAAATTTCTGAGTGCTTCAGGCAGGGGCTCTTCGAAACAATCGGCGAAGAGTTCCGCCTTGCGTTGCTCAGACAGGCCGGGATTGGCCAGGATGTTCGCTACCTCTTGGTCAGCCGCGACCAGACCTGCAAAAGCCAGTGCCTGATCCCACTGATCAACGGCATTCTGTTCTTTAGCGGCATCGAATACGGCTTTCGCGTAGGGTCGGGCTAACGTAGTCAGTTGTGCCATGATGACCCTCGTTTAGAGTTCTGCGGCCAGCTTGTCCAGCATCTCGCTGTGAGCTTTGGCATCTACAGAGGTTTCCAGGATCTTCTCGGCACCGGCAACGGCAAGAACCGCTACTTCTTTGCGCAGTGCGTCGCGAGCCTGAACACGCTCCTGTTGAATTTCGGCCCTGGCCTGCTCAATAAGCTTTTCGCCTTCTTTGCGGGCATCGTCTTTAGACGCTTCCACAATCTGGGCGGCACGCTTGTTGGCCTGGTCAATCAGGGCTGCAGCTTCCTGTTTTGCTTTTTGCAATTCTTTGGAGGCTTTTTCCTGCGCGAGTTCCAGATCGAGGGAAGCCCGATCTGCGGCAGAAAGGCCGTCGGCAATTTTCTTCTGGCGCGCTTCCATGGCAGCCGTGATGGGCGGCCACACATATTTGACGCAGAACCAGACGAAAATAGCGAAGGCAATCGCTTGCCCTATCAACGTAAGGTTTATATTCACGGCAATATACCTCTTGCTATTCGTTGCGTCCTGGTTTCCGGAAAACCGGGCGCATCCTCAACTCAAGTGAGCAGCGCCCTGGCTTCTCGGGTGTAATTAACCAGCTACAACGAAGATCAGGTACATCGCAATACCAACACCGATCATCGGAACAGCGTCAAGCAGACCAGCCATGATGAAGGTCTTGGTTTGCAGCTGCGGAGCCATTTCAGGCTGACGAGCAGAAGACTCGAGCAGTTTGCCGCCCAGCAGAGCGAAGCCAATACCGGTGGCCAGAGCGCCAGAACCCAGGATGATAGCAGCTGCGATGAATACGATTTCCATTTAAAACTCCTTAGCTTTCAGTTTATTAAAGGTTAATTTGGGATTTCACAATCCAGGTTTTACGAAACTTCTTCTGTACTGTCCGTTAATGATCTTCGTGTGCCTGACTCAGATAAACCACCGCCAGCGTTGTGAAGATAAAGGCCTGCAGCGTTACCACCAGGATGTGGAAAATCGCCCAGGGCACGTTCAGCGTCCACTGCACCCAGAACGGCAGAATCGCGATAAGAATGAACACTACCTCACCGGCGTACATGTTACCAAACAGACGCAGCGCAAGGCTCAGCGGCTTGGTCAGCAGGCCCAGGATTTCCAGTACCAGGTTGAACGGTACCAGCGCCCAATGGTTGAACGGTGTGAAGGACAGTTCCTTGGCGAAGCCGCCAGCACCTTTTACCTTGATGCTGTAGAAGATGATCAGAAGGAACACACCGATGGAGATACCGAAGGTACCATTGGGATCGGTGGTCGGTACAATCTTGAAGTATTCAAGACCCAGCAGATGGGCAATCTGGGGGATAAAGTCGACCGGAATCAGCTTCAGGCTGTTCATCAGGAAGATCCAGACAAACATGGTCAGGGCCAGCGGTGCGATGACCGGGTTCTTGCCGTGGAAGCCATCACGAACGATGGTCTGAACAAATTCGACGGTCATTTCGACCACATTCTGCAGCCCGGAGGGCACGCCGCTGGTGGCCCGCTTGGCAACCATACGGAAGATGGTCAGGAACAGGATGCCCATAAAGATGGACCAGCCCAGGGTGTCCACGTGGAACGCCATGAAGCCCATGTCGGTTGCTTCGGCCGAGGTACGCGCGAACGTCCAGGAAGCCTCCTGCAACACGGTGACATCGTTGGTGTAGGGATCGACCCTCTCATAACCGGCGGGGAGCTTGCCGTAAGTGAGGTTCTGAAGGTGGTGTTGTATATATTCTACTGGGGTATCAGCTGCCATACTGCTCTCACGTCCAGTCTATAGCTGTCTTTGCGGTTGAATCAGGAAGCGCAGCACGCCACTGAGAACAACCATTACAGCAAAAGTGAATAACAGAGCCGGTACATGTACTGGCTCCATCAAGATGAAAACTGCCGCAAAACCCACTGCGGTAAGGGCGAGCTTGATGCCTTCTGCCCTGAACATGTTGCCCACCATCAGGCGCGCGTGTCGGGCGCCTTGGTACCGGTACATCCGGTGAGCAAAATACGCGTTTGGTATGACAAAAATAAGACCGCCGATAAATGCGGAATACCCGGCCAAACGACTTTCAAACAACCACAACAGACTGATAGTGACCAGAGCCGCCATCTCGATAACCAGCCACTTCAGGAGCGGCAAACGCATGATGGCTTTCTTCGAACGTGTCATGTCACCAGCTGTCATTCCAAGCGCGCGGAATTATATGTGTTAACCGATAGCTGTTCAACACAACTCGGCCGAAAAATTGGCCAAGTTTTAACCAGATCGATTCAAGATTTGATAGCAGATAACACAAGTTGTGTTATGCAACCTCCGGAGCAACCACATGTGGTGTTTAATGCGAAAAGCGGGACTTTAGGATGATTTTTCCCGATTATCCGGCTGACTTAGCGGATATGGCCCAGAATACCATCCAACTCATCCAGTGAACTGTATTCGATCACCACTTTGCCTTTACCCCGTTTGCCATGGTTGATCGCTACCCGGGCACCAAGGCGGTCTGAAAGATCATCCTGCAGGGCGCGAATATTCGGGTCCAGGCTTTTGCTTGGGGTGTTTTCGGCCTGCGGTTTTTCCTGTTGAATCCGGCGCACCAGGGCTTCGGTCTGGCGTACCGACAGCGACTTGGCCACCACCTGGCGGGCCACCTGCATCTGCTGCTCTGGCGGCAGGGTGAGCATGGCGCGGCCATGGCCCATTTCCAGGTCACCGTGTTCCAGCATGGTCCGGACATCTTCGGTGAGGCCAATCAGGCGCAACAGGTTGGTGATGGTGGTGCGGGATTTACCCACCGCTTCTGCGACCTGGGCCTGGGTCAGGCCGAATTCTTCCTGCAGGCGTTGCAGGGCGAAGGCTTCTTCGATCGGATTGAGGTTTTCCCGCTGGATGTTCTCGATCAGCGCCATGGCAATGGCGGCCTCATCGGGCACATCGCGGATAATGGCGGGAATACGGTCCAGTTCGGCTATCTGGGTAGCGCGCCAGCGGCGTTCACCGGCAATCAGTTCATAACGGCCTTCCGCGATGGGGCGAACCACCACCGGCTGCATCACGCCCTGTTGGCGAATGGAGTCGGCCAGTTCCTGCAGGGCGGCCGGGTCCATGTCACGGCGGGGCTGATAACGCCCGCGCTGGATCAGATCCACGGGAATGTCCCGCAGTTCTCCATCGTGATTACCGGGTTCCTGGTTCAGGTTTACTTTGGAACCCTGAAGCAGTGCCCCCAAACCCCGTTCGCCCAAACCTCGTTTCTTCGCCGCCATGGTGGTTGTCATTCTTCCTGTTGAAATGGTGGATGCATGGTCGCCTGAAGGCGATCTATGTTACACCGCAACCGCGGCGGATGTCTTTTTCGATCCGTGCCGGCGCACCATTTCTCCGGCCAGGGCCAGATAGGCAATGGCGCCTTTGGAGGCCCGGTCGTAGGCCAGCGCCGGCATACCGTAACTCGGTGCTTCGGCCAGGCGCACGTTGCGTGGGATAACCGCCCGGTAGACCTTGTCACCAAAATACTCGTTAAGCTGACCGGAGACATCCAGGGTCAGGCTGTTGCGCGGGTCGTACATGGTGCGCAGGATGCCTTCGACCTCAAGATTCGGGTTCACCGTTTCCTTTATCTGCTCCACGGTGTTCATCAACGCAGCCAGGCCTTCCAGTGCGTAGTATTCGCATTGCATGGGGATGAGCACTGAATCCGACGCCGACAGGGCATTGACGGTCAGCAGGTTCAGGGACGGCGGGCAATCGATGAGGATGTATTCGTAATTCTCGCGAACGGTGTTAAGGGTCAGGCGCAGCCGGTGCTCCCGACCGATTTCGTTCATTAGTTCCACTTCCGCCGCAGTCAGGTCGCCGTTGGCGGGTAGTATGTCAAAACCGGAGGCCTCAGCCCTGACAATCACTTCGGCAGCGCTGGCACGTTTGGTGAGCACGTCGTAACCAGACAACTGCAGGCTATTCTTGTCGACACCGCTGCCCATGGTGGCGTTGCCCTGGGGGTCCATATCCACCAGCAGCACCCGGCGTTTGGTGGCGGCAAGAGACGCGGCAAGATTGACGCAGGTGGTGGTTTTGCCCACACCGCCTTTCTGATTGGTCACAGCAATCACGCGCGCCATGCTTTGCCTCCTGCTCTTGGGGTTAGCGGGTTTACTCAGCCCGGGTGACGATCAGCAAATGCCTCTCGCCATCTGCACCGGGCACCTTCAGGGAATGGCTGGATTCTACCTGCCAGCCGGCCGGAAGGGCAGCTACTTCATCATCCGGATACTGGCCTTTCATGGCAAGGAACTCGCCCTCACTGGAGAGCAACTGGCCGCACCAGGTCACCAGGTTCTCCAGGGCGGTAAAGGCCCGGCTGCTGATCTGGGTGAATGGCTGGTCAGGCTGGCAGTCTTCCGCCCGGCCATGAATAACCTCAACATTGCTTAGCCCCAGTTCCAGAACACACTGGTTCAGAAACCGGGTTTTCTTGCCATTGCTGTCAAGCAGGGTAAAGCGTTTTTCCGGGAACACAATGGCCAGAGGGATACCGGGTAGGCCACCCCCGGCGCCAACATCCAGCAGATGATCGGTGGTTATCCAGGGCAGGATACTCAGGCTATCGAGCAACTGCCGTGACACCATCACCCGCTCATCCCGCACGGCGGTCAGGTTGTAGGCCTTGTTCCATTTATTCAGCAATGCGAGAAAAGCCAGCAACTGTTGCTGCTGGCTTTCGCTGAGGGACAGATTCATCGCCGCCAGGCCGTCGCTCAGCTGGCCTGGCCATTGTGGATAAGTCATCTCAGGCGCTCTGCTTTCTCAGCAGGTCCCGCTTTTTCAGGTGCACCAGAATCTGGCTCACCGCGGCCGGCGTGACACCCTGGATGCGTGAGGCCTGGGCGACGGTTTCCGGTCTGACGGTTTGCAGCTTCTGCTTGATCTCGTTCGACAAGCCCCCAATCACCTCATAGTCCAGATCCACCGGCAGTGCGGTGTTCTCATTCCGGCGCAGGCGCTCGATTTCATCGGCCTGGCGGGAGATGTAACCTTCGTACTTGATCTCGATTTCCACCTGCTCAGCCACGTTCGGATCGTCTGCCTGATCGGCACCGATCTCGGCAATGTGCTGATAGGCGATTTCCGGGCGGCGCAGCAGTTCGGCCAGGGACTGGTCCCGGGTCATCGGCTGTTTCAGGTAGTCATTGGCACGTTCGCCGGCCTCGGTGTTGGGATGAATACGGGTGCTTTCCAGGCGGCTGCGCTCTTTGGCGATGCCTTCGCACTTGTCACTGAACTTCTGCCAGCGTTCGTCGTCCACCAGCCCCAGCTTGCGGCCGGTTTCAGTCAGGCGCAGGTCGGCGTTGTCTTCCCGCAGGATCAGCCGGTATTCGGCACGGCTGGTGAACATGCGGTAGGGCTCGCTGGTCCCCATGGTGATCAGGTCGTCCACCAGTACCCCGAGGTAGGCTTCGTCCCGGCGCGGATACCATTCGGCTTTCTCCTGAGCTCGCAAGGCGGCGTTGATGCCCGCCAGCAAGCCCTGGGCGCCGGCTTCTTCATAGCCGGTGGTGCCGTTGATCTGGCCAGCGAAGTACAGGCTCTGGATAAATTTGGTTTCCAGGGTATGGCGCAGATCCTGGGGGTTCAGGTAGTCATACTCGATGGCATAACCCGGGCGCAGGATGTGGGCGTTTTCAAAACCGGGAATGGAGCGCACGGCCTTGAGCTGGATATCAAACGGCAGGCTGGTGGAAATGCCGTTCGGGTACAACTCGTTGGTGGTCAGCCCTTCTGGCTCGACAAAAATCTGGTGCGAATCCTTGTCAGCGAAGCGATTGACCTTGTCCTCAATGGACGGGCAGTAGCGCGGGCCCACGCCCTCGATATTACCGGCGAACATGGGCGAGCGGTCAAAACCACTGCGGATAATGTCGTGGGTTTCTTCGGTGGTGCGGGTGACGTAGCAACAGATCTGCTCCGGGTGCTCGTCACGGCTGCCGATGAAAGACATCACCGGTGTCGGGTCGTCGCCCCACTGCTGCTGCATCACTGAAAAATCCACGGTACGGGCATCGATGCGCGGCGGGGTACCGGTTTTCAGGCGGCCAACGTTGAACGGCAACTCCCGCAGGCGCTTGGCCAGGGCATTGGCCGGCGCATCGCCGGCGCGGCCACCGGCGTGGTGCTGCATACCGATGTGGATAACGCCGCCGAGGAAGGTACCGGTGGTCAGCACGACGGTTTTGGCGTTGAAGCGAATACCGGTCTGGGTAACCACGCCCACCACCTGGTCGTTTTCCACAATCAGGTCATCGGCGGCCTGCTGGAACAGGGTCAGGTTGGGCTGGTTTTCCAGGGTATGGCGAATGGCTGCCTTGTACAGAATCCGGTCAGCCTGGGCGCGGGTGGCACGCACTGCAGGGCCCTTACGGCTGTTCAGTACACGGAACTGGATACCGGCTTTATCGGTAGCCCGGGCCATGGCCCCGCCCAAGGCGTCGATTTCCTTCACCAGGTGGCTCTTGCCGATCCCCCCGATGGCGGGGTTACAGGACATCTGCCCCAGGGTCTCAATGTTGTGGGTCAGCAGCAGGGTTTGCGAACCCATGCGCGCGGCTGCCAGGGCGGCTTCAGTACCGGCATGGCCACCACCAATGACAATGACATCGAAACGGGTCGGAAACTCCACACTACACCTCGAAAATCGGGCTTTAAAAAAGGGTATGAAAACAGGGCGGCGAGTATAACGCCTCGCTGGCGAAATTGCAGTCCGAATGTGCAAATTTTAACCAGATATCGCCCCAGCGAAAAGCATCCCGGCGGCGGGTGCCAGGAAATCCAGTGGATAAACCCGGGGCTCAGGCTAGGTAAAAACCGAAACTTTTTGCTTTTCAGTCAGTTGTCAGCAGCTTCTCAGAAAAGTTTTCAAGAAAGTTATCCACATCCCTGATCACTTTTTCAACGCTTAAAAATGATGGCAACTATCTGTTTTTTATAGCAATAAAAAGTTTTATTCCGGGCTTATCCGTAGGTTTTCCAATTAATTATCCACAGATTTTTCGGCCCGGCGCCTCAGCCCCAACACACTCACCCACACCAACCCGTTAGTCAGTGACAACATCAGGAAAAACCCGGGGATTCCCAGCTCAAACACACCCAGAACCACGATGCCTGCCAGGGCACTGCACACCATGAACAGGGAGTTGATCACGTTCAGGGCAGCGATGATGCGCGCCCGCTTGTGATCCGGGGTTTCGTGCTGGATAAAGGCGTACAGGGGCACAATGAACAGCCCGCCACAGATGCCAATCCCCACCAGATCCAGCAATACCCGGATATACACAGGCTCGGTGATCAGACTCAGCCAGGTAGACGGGCTGGGATCTGCCGGTACTGCGAAAAACAGATCGATCCCCAGCAGTGTCAGGCCCAGCGCCCCCCAGGGTACCGGCGACAGGGTGATCCGATGCTTGGTCAGCCGCTCACACAGCATGGAGCCAATGGAGATACCCACGATAAACATCGCCAGCAACAGGGTGACCACGGTTTCATCCCCGGCCAGCCAGGTTTTGGCGAAGTTGGGAAACTGGGTCAGGTAGGCGGCGCCTAGAAACCAGAACCAGGAGATGGCCAGAATCGCCCAGAGTACCTGGCGACGTTCCGCCGCCACCGACATCAGCCGCCAGGTTTCCAGCAGCGGCCGGAACCGGACCCGAACACCTGGCGATTCATCCCGGGTATTGGGTACTTGCCGGGCCGCAAGATATCCGAGCACCGCCATTACCACCACACCAACGGCGGTGACTTTCGCCGCCTGGTCAGCCCCCATGATCAAGCCCGCAGCGATGGTGCCCAGCAAGATCGCTACAAAGGTGCCCATGCTGACCAGGCCATTGCCGCCAACCAGTTCGTCATCGGTCAGCACTCGGGGCAGAATCGAATACTTGACCGGACCGAAGAAGGTGGACTGCACCCCCATCAGGAACAACAACACCAGCAGCAACTCGTACCAGCCAAACCAGAGGCCCGTGGCGGCCACCAGCATGATGCCAATTTCCGCGGCTTTAACGTTGCGGATGATCACGGCCTTTTCATAGCGGTCGGCCATCTGGCCGGCGATACCGGAAAACAGGAAGAACGGCAGGATGAACAGGAACGCGGCGATGTTGACCACCACATTCACCGACAATCCCATCAGACCACCGGCCTGAAAGGTAATCAGAAGCAACAGGGCGTTTTTGTAGAGGTTGTCGTTAAAGGCGCCGGAGAACTGGGTCAGGTAGAACGGCAAGAACCGCCGTTGACCCAGTAACCGGAACTGACTGTGTTGACTCATAGGCTGTTGTTTCCTGGTGCGGTTAAACGCCGTTTGGTGATGTCTGGGCACCGTTCTGGTGCAAACCGTCTGGGCCTTGGGTGCCATCGTGCCGTTCAACCCCAGGCCTGCCTCGCTTTTCTAGAACCAGATACCGATGGCACGGAATTGGCTTCAGTTTTTCCCGGTAACTCCATCAGCGGCCAGGACGGCTACGCCATAGCAGTATAGGGCTCCTGACCATGAAAAGTGTGTTAAGCCTTGCAGACCACCGAGGCAAGGTACCTGGTAAATGTGCCAGATTTATAAAGCATCATGATTTCCAGTCTGTGTATCAACCCATTCTCAGCCCGACCCACCAGAAACTGGTTGGTTACGAGGCGCTGGTGCGGGTTCATCGGGATAACCGGCCAATTGCCCCACCCGAGTTATTTGAGCAAGCATCAATCTTGGGCGTCACCACCGGTGTCGACCAGCACCTGCTCAACCTGCATCTGACCAACTTCGGTCTTAAACAGGAACCGGTCTGGCTGTTTATCAACATCAATCCGGACACCTTGCTGCACCACGCCGGTTACCTGGGACAACTTGCAACCCACTGTCACAGCGCCGGAATTCCTCCGGAGAGGATAGTCCTGGAGCTCGTGGAAACCGCCACACGAGACACCAATGCTCTGCTGGAATTCATCCAGGAAGCCAAAGATTTCGGTTTTCAGATTGCCATCGACGACTTCGGCATGGGCGATTCCAACTTTGAGCGACTGTGGCGAATCAATCCACTGATCGTGAAAATTGATCGCAGCCTGCTAGCCAATGCGGAAACACACCAGCGTGCCCGGGTATTGCTGCACAGCCTGGTCAGAATGATCCGAGAAAGCGGCAGCCTGGTATTGTTGGAGGGTATCGAGAGCGAGAACCAGGCACGGATTGCGCTGGATACCGAAGCGGATCTTTTGCAGGGATTTCTGTTTGCCCGGCCCAAACACAGTACCCGGGAGTGCACGATCAATGCCGAAAACGCCCTGCAGCAGGTGATGTCCCGGTCCCAGCAGTGGAGCCTGAGGGATTATCACAGCCAGGAAACTTACCTGAAACTGCTCCGCTTTGAAATCATGGATGTCTGCCATCAAATCGCCCGGGGCGAGCCCTTTGAACGCGTGTGCAGAAACCTGCTGCTCATGGAAGGCGTCAAACGCTGTTTCATTCTTGATAGCCATGGCGTCCAGCAGGGCCGGCTGGCGCAGGTGGATATGGTCAGTGGCGACCGCTTCAACCCGCTTTACTACTCGGCGGGTGCCCGCTGGAGCCACCGGGAATACTTCCGGAATGCCCTGGAAAGGCCGCAACAAATCAACAGTTGCCGCCCTTACGTTGCGCTTCCGGATGCACGGCGAACCGTCACGTTATCCACAGGCCTTGCCGGTTCGACGGGCCAACACATTTTTTGTATTGATATCCACCCGGACGAGGTTCTGGACGGACATCTGGTATTCCCAACAGTGCTGTAACCACCAGCGTTCTGATCAGAAGTCATCAGCCTTGCTTGCGGGTGAGCCAGCGGGGCTGGAGCCGCCAGCCGAACCGGACGCCAGGCGCTCCAGCTCCTTTTCCACCGCGTTGGACGACTTGGCGAATCGCGCCAGGAGGTTGTACAACACCGGAATGATGAACAGCGTCAGCGTCGTGGCGAACACCAGCCCACCGAGAATCACCATACCGATGGCCGCCCGGCTTTCCGCACCGGCGCCGGTAGCAATGACCAGTGGTACGGCGCCGAACACTGTGGAAATAGTGGTCATCAAAACAGGACGGAAACGCAGGGTGGCACCCTCAAGAATCGCGTCTCGCACCTCGTAACCCTTGTCCCGCAACTGGTTGGCAAACTCCACAATCAATATGCCGTTCTTGGCCATCAACCCGAGCAGCATGATAATGCCGATCTGGCTGTAAATGTTCAGACTGATCCCAGACCAGGCCAACGCAATGAGCGCCCCGGTCACGGCCAGCGGCACGGACAACATGATGATAAGCGGGTGAATCCAGCTCTCGAACTGGGCCGCCAGCACCAGGAACACGATGATAAACGCCAGGCCGAAGGTCAGATAGATAGCCGCGGACGAATCCTGGAATTCCCGGGAAAGGCCCTTGTAGCTGAGCCGGGCCTCCGGCGGCAGGTTATCCACAGCCAGATTATTCAAGTAGGTCAGCGCCGAGCCCAGATCGTAACCATCCGCCAGGGAAGCACTGATAACCACCGCCGGCAGTCGATCAATACGCCGCAGATCCGGATTGGCGCCGATTTCTTCCACCGATACCAAAGCCTTGATTGGAATCAGCTCGCCGCCCTCTCGCGGCCGCAGAAAGATCTGCTCAAGATCCCCCGGCGTTGCCCTGTTGGCGTCGTCAGCCTGAATGATGACATCGTACTCGCGACCCCGGTCCACATAGGTGGTCACATTCCGGGAAGCCAGCATGGTTTGCAGGGTCAGACCAACATCCTGAACGGTAATGTCCAGGTCCGCCGCCCTGTCCCGATCAATATTCAACCGCAGCTCCGGCCGGGTCAGCTCAAAATCGGTATCCACATTGATCAGGTTCGGGTTCTCTTTCGCCCGTTCGACGATCTCTTCACTCCAGGCCTGTACCGATTCGTAATCCGGCCCGGCCACCACAAATTCAACAGGCTGATTGAAGCCTCGCTGGCCAAGGCCCGGCGGGTTGATCACGTTAATTCGTACACCGGAAATATCCGCCAGCTTCTGCCGGATGTCACTGGTTACCTGCTGCTGTTTGATGTCGCGGTTATCCCAATGGGTCAGGCCCATGATCATAAAGGCGTTATCTTCTTCCTCCCGGAAACCGACAATCGACAGGAAGCGGGCAGCAATGCCTTCGTCCAGGTACGGCAGTAATTGCGTCTCCGCCTGGCGGACAAAGTGGTCGGTGTATTCAACGGTCGACCCCCTCGGGGCGCTGGTGGGCATGATGATTACCCCTCGGTCTTCCGTAGGCGCAAGCTCCTGCGGCAGGCGCGGGAAAATGACGGTGGCGATGATCAGGCCAGCCACACCCAGGCCCAACAACAAACCCGGCTGATTCAGGGAGAATGTCAGCAGTTTTTTATAGCCATTGGTCAGGCCATTGAGCACTTTCTCGCTGAAGGCCCACAGGCGGTGGCCTTCTTCGGATTCCGGGCTGTGCTGGAGCCATTTCGAGCACAGCATCGGGGCCAGCGTCAGCGCAACCAGGCTTGAAAAGATCACGGCAGCCGCCAGGGTGAAGCCAAACTCGGCGAACAGCCGGCCAACGTTGCCGCCCATAAACGAAATGGGCACGAACACGGCAATCAGTGTCAGTGTGGTGGCGATGATGGCGAAGGCCACCTGCTTGGCACCGCGATAGGCTGCCAACAGCGGTGGTTCTCCTTCATCAATGCGCCGCTGGATGTTTTCCAGCATCACGATGGCATCATCCACCACCAGGCCGATGGCAAGGATAATCGCCAGCAACGTAAGCACGTTGATGGAAAACCCCAGGAAACCCAGGCCGATAAACGCCCCGATCACCGCCACCGGTATGGTCACGGCCGGTATCAATGTGGCCCGCCAGGATCTCAGGAACAGGAAAATCACCAGAATCACCAGAGACACGGCGATGCCCAGAGTGATCAACACCTCTTTGATCGAGGCGCGGATAAAGATGGATTCGTCGTAGCTTTCCGCAAGTGAGACTTCCGGTGGCAGCGTGTCCCGAATCCGCTCGAGTTCGGCACGCACCGCATCCGATACCGCCACGGTATTGGCTTTGGATTGCCGGATAATGCCCAGGCCAATGGCGGTTTTCC
This sequence comes from Marinobacter sp. GH_1, assembly GCF_048595985.1. NCBI lineage: Bacteria > Pseudomonadati > Pseudomonadota > Gammaproteobacteria > Pseudomonadales > Marinobacteraceae > Marinobacter > Marinobacter sp. GH_1. Next base: position 4,320,155 of record NZ_CP184460.1, read on the forward strand.
CGTTGGCCCGCAACCGACTGATGTCAGATTCCACACCCATCTGGATATTGGCGACTTCGCCCAACCTCAGCAAATCATTGCCGTCACGGCGCACCACCAGGTTGCGGAACTCTTCAACACTGGACAAGCGACCTTCCGCCCTAACGGTGAAGTTGCGGGTAGACGAATCCACCTGCCCCGCCGGTAATTCAACGTTGTTGTCCCGGAGTGCGCGCTCTACCTCCGCCACCGTGATGTTTCTTGCTGCCAGGCGCTCCCGGTCGAGCCACACCCGAATGGCGTATCGGCGCTCGCCACCAATTCGAACATCGGCTACACCATCGAGCACCGACAACCGGTCGACCAGCACCCGATCGGCGAAATCGCTGAGTTCTGCGCTGTCCCATACATCACTGAGCAGCGTTACCCACATCATCGGCCGGGCATCGGAGTCCGCCTTACGAACCCTCGGGGCATCTGCTTCATCGGGTAACTGGTTGGCCACACGGGCAACTGCATCGCGGACATCGTTCGCTGCAACATCGATATCGCGAGAAGTGTTGAATTCGATGGACGTTCGGGATTCACCTTGCTCAGTGGATGACTCGATGGAACGAATACCCTCAATGCCACTGATCGCACCTTCAATCACCTGGGTGATCTGGGTATCGACCACTTCAGCCGCAGCACCAGTGTAGTCGGTGGACACCGACACAATGGGTGGGTCAATGTCAGGATACTCCCGAACGGGCAGTTCCATCAGTGCCGCCACCCCGAACACCACAATCAGCAGGCTGAGAACCGTAGCGAATACCGGGCGCTTGATGGAAATATCGGAGAGGACCATAAATCAGGACTCCCGGCTGGAAATAAACCGGTTATCCGGTATTGCCAGATCAGACTCCAGCAGCCTGAGCCGGTCACCGGTACTCAGGCGATCCTGGCCGGTGACCACCACCTGGTCCTCGACCTCCAGGCCTTCCACCACCTCAACCAGGCCAGGCATTCGCGAGCCCGTGCGCACCGACACCCGGCGGGCAACACCATCTTCTGCCACAAATACATATTTCTGATCACCCCGGATCATGACCGCCTGTTCCGGTATGACCAGGCCTTCTCGTTCCTGCAACGTCAGAGACGCGGACATGAATTGGCCGGGTCGCAGGCGGCCCTCAGAGTTGTCGATCAATGCCCGAACAGACAGTGTCCGGCTCAGCTCATTGATCCGGGTAGCCAGTTCTATCAGCTCCCCCTCGAAAACTTCGCCCGGAAACGCAGGGGAGGTAGCCCGAACTCGTTGCCCAATCCTGACCTGACCAATAAATCGCTCGGGAACAGCGAAGTTCAGTTCCATCTTGTCATTGGTATCCAGGGTGGTGATGGTGGTGCCTGCCTGGAGAAATGCCCCAACGCTGATATCCGAAAGCCCGACCACACCGGCGAACGGCGCTTCGATCCGATGGTTCTGTAACCGGACCCTCGCAGCCTCTCGCTGAGCAATGGCAACGTCGACGGCGGTTCTGAGTTCATCGACCTGGGACTGAGAGATACTGTTGTTGGCTCGCAGCCTCTGGGCCCGTTCATACTGGCGCCGGGCATCAGCCAGCTGTGCCTCAATAACGGCAAGGTCAGCCCGGGCCTGGCGATCATCCAACCGGAGCAGAACAGCCCCTTGGGCTACCGCAGCGCCTGGCTGCAGATTCAGTTCCATTACTCGACCGCTCACCTCAGTGGTCAACTCTACCGAGTTCAGGGCTCGCAGATTTGCCACGGCGCCAACGGTGTCACGAACCCGTTGCCGTTCCGGTGTTACCACATTGACGGCACTGGCCTGAGCCTCGCCACCGCTCTGGCCACTGTCTCCTGACTCCAGGTTCAGGTAAATACCAGCCCCTGCAGCTACCACCGCAACCAGAACCACAGCGATCAGCCATTGTTTCCACATGGGTTTTGCTAACCTTTCAGATATAAATGTTACGAGTCGTCCCCGTACCCCAGTTTCTGGATAACCAGTACCACCTCACCAACCTCGACGCCCCATTTGCTCATAGTGGTCTGGTTGATCAGGGTGTCTGGTGTGATCAGGTACATCCAGTCGTCCATCCGGACGTCTATGGTGCCATCGCCGTATGACACCCTTAGTACATAATTCATATGGATGGCGTTGCCCTGCCAGCGCATGGTGCCGGGTTTGACTACGTCGCCAGCCTCGGCATGGTAGCTGTCGCCGGCCGGGGTCAGTGTCCAGACCCGGGTTTGAACCTCTCCGTCGTCGAACCGGAATACTTCATCCAGGGTGCCAACGCCCTCATCGCTCCAGGTGGCCACAATATCGGCGTCAAAGCTACGAATGACCTTACCGGAGAAGTTCTTGACTACTCCACGGGCAGAAAGTTCGCCCTGGAAAAATTCCCGGGGGATCAGCTCCGGTTGTGCGTCGCGATAATCGTCCAGTGAAGGGCCAGCACAGCCTGCCAGCACAGATACCATCAACAGTATAAGAGCAACTGACCAGACACCACCGGCTTTAAGTCGAATTTCCCTGTTTTGCATGACTTTTACACTCCGCTAGATGGCCTTGGCTAAGGCGTCGTCGAGTTGTGATTTACGGGCCAGGAGCAAGATCCGATCAGGCAGATATGAAATGCGTCATTTGAGCCAATTGTCCATTCTGACATGCAGACAAGCGCTTTCCGTCAATGGCAGCCGCAAGTGAATGCCGTAAAACAGCAGTCATAACGGGCCTCGGGCCCGACCGGATTGCGATAACAGACTGTGAGGAAGGGTTATGCCAGTGTACAAAGCGCCATTGCGTGACATGAAATTTCTGCTCAACGACGTATTCGACTACCCGGGCCACTACCAGACCCTGGCCTCTGGAGAGAACGCAACACCGGATATTGTAGACGCCATTCTGACCGAGTGCGGGCGCTTCTGTGAGGAAGTGCTGAGCCCAATCTACCAGAGCGGTGATGAAGAAGGCTGCCGCCTGGAAAACGGCGAAGTCACCACGCCCAAAGGCTACAAAGATGCCTACAACCAGTACGTGATGGGCGGCTGGCAGGGGTTGTCAGCCCCGGAAGAATATGGCGGCCAGGGCCTGCCGGCGTCCATGGGCCTGTTCAAACAGGAAATGATGGGTACCGCCAACTGGTCGTTCTCCATGTATCCGGGGCTGTCGCTCGGCGCCATGAACACCATTTTCCTGCACGGCTCCGAAGACCAAAAGCAAACCTACCTGGTGCCTCTGACCGAGGGCCGCTGGGGCGGCACCATGTGCCTGACCGAGCCCCAGTGCGGTACCGATCTGGGCCAGGTGAAGACCAAGGCCGAACCACAGGCGGACGGCAGCTACAAGCTGACCGGTACCAAGATTTTCATCTCCTCCGGTGAGCACGATCTGACCGAGAACATTGTCCACATTGTGTTGGCGCGCCTGCCGGATGCGCCCAAGGGTACCCGGGGCATCAGCCTGTTTATCGTGCCCAAGTTCCTGCCGGCTGCGGATGGCAGCGTGGGCGAACGCAATGGCGTGAACTGCGGCAGCCTGGAAAAGAAAATGGGCATCAAGGCCTCGGCCACCTGCGTGATGAACTTCGACGGCGCCACCGGCTACCTGATCGGCCCGGAAAATGAGGGCCTGGAGTGCATGTTCACCTTTATGAACACGGCCCGTATCGGTACCGCCATTCAGGGCGTTGGCCCGGCTGAACTGTCGTACCAGTGGGCGCTGGACTACGCCAAAGAGCGCCGTTCCATGCGCGCGCTGTCTGGCAAGAAAGAGCCAGACCAGGTGGCCGACAGCCTGATTCACCACGCGGATGTAAGGCGCATGCTGCTGACACAGAAAGCCATCGCCGAAGGTGGCCGCGCCATGCTGTATTACTCTGCCAGGCTGGCCGACCATATGGTTGAAGCGCACACCGTGGGCGACGCCGAAAAGGCCGAAAAATACGACGACAAACTGGGTTTCCTAACCCCGATCTTGAAAGGTTTCCTGACCGAGCTGGGCAACGAAGCCGCCAATCTGGGTGTGCAGGTGTTCGGTGGCCACGGATACATCCGCGAGCACGGCATGGAACAGATCGTTCGTGATACCCGCATTGCCACGCTTTACGAGGGCACCACCGGCATCCAGGCACTGGACCTGCTGGGCCGCAAGGTGTTGCTGATGACTCAGGGCGGCGCGGTACGGGAATTCACCCTGAAGATTGCAAACTTCGCCCGCAAGCAGCTGACCAACAAGCAGCTGCGCCCGATGGCTATCGAACTGCTGAAACTGACGGCCCAGTGGAACCTGCTGACCGTCCGGGTGATGCTGGCGGCCCGCAAAGACCGCGATGTGGTCAGCGCTGCGGCCCACGACTTCCTGATGTACAGCGGTTACGTAACCATGGCCTACATGTGGTTGCGCCAGTCTGCGGTGGCCGCCGACAAGCTGGAAAATGGCGGCGACGAATCCGACGCCTTCTACCAGACCAAGTTGGCAACCGCCGAGTTCTACTACGAGCGTCTGCTGCCACGGGCCCAGGCCCACGCCACCAGCATGCTCAGCCCGACTCGCAACCTGATGCAGGTGGAGCCGGACAATATGGCCTTTACCGGGTGATTACCCGGTAACTTACCGTCCCGGGCCTGCCGGGACTTTTTTATTCCGGAACCGGGGCCTTGAAATCCCGGTTCCTGCCCTTACCCTCTCTGGTGCAAGTCTTTGCATCAATCCAATAACTTTCTGAGGAATATAGTATTTTCAGGCTTTCCCACAGCCGGGCAAGGCCTGACCATATCGGTACTGTGTATAAAAGAAGGAGGTTCGAATATGGAGACTCGTGCTGACGACTTTTATCCCACCCGCCTGGAACGCCCTGTTCCGGCTTTTGACCGGAGAGACCCGGTTATCCACAGCTCCGGAAACGCCCGTACTGAAGGTCCGCTGAGTGAGACCGAACTGGCGCGTTATGAACGGGACGGGTTCCTGGTGTTCAACAACTTTCTCGATGCAGACACGGTCAAACGTTTCCGTGACGATCTGCGCGCCTATGAAAACGACGACAGCATTCTCCGTTCCGAGGGCACCATTACCGAACCGGGAAAACAGGAAATTCGATCGGTCTTTGGTATTCACGAACTGTCAGACCGTTTTGACCGGCTGACACGGGACCCTCGCATTCTCGATATGGTGCATCAATTATTGGGTAGCGAGGCGTATATCCACCAGTCCCGGATCAACTTCAAACCCGGTTTTCACGGCAAGGGGTTCGACTGGCATTCCGACTTCGAAACCTGGCACGCCGAAGATGGCATGCCTCGCATGCGGGCGGTCAGCTTCTCCATCGCCCTGACCGACAATACACCGTTCAACGGCCCGCTGATGCTGATCCCGGGTTCCCACAAAACCTTTGTGCCCTGTGTCGGCCGAACCCCGGAAGACAACTACCAGTCGTCGCTGAAGAGGCAGGAACTGGGCGTGCCCAATCACCAGGATCTGCAGGAAATGGCGGACCAATACGGTATCCAGGCACCCACGGGTCCCGCCGGCTCGTTGATCATTTTTGAGTGCAACACCTTGCACGCATCCAACGCCAATATGTCGCCTTGGCCGCGCAGTAATCTGTTCTTCGTATACAACAGTGTGGAAAACCAATTGCAACAGCCCTTCTGTGGCAACAAGCCCAGACCGGAATTTCTGGGTAATCGCACCAACACCCGGGCCCTCAAGCCACTGGCGACTCCGGATTTGCGAAGAACCGGTTGAGGCTATATCCGCAAAAAGGGGAGCGTGTGGCTCCCCCCTGTCTCGATAGATTCGCCGAGGGTGTCAGAGGCCCCACTTGGTCTCTATGGCCTCGTACATCCCGTTGTTGCGAATGGTCTCCAGTCCCTGGCGTAGCTTGCGAATCACTTCCTCTGAAGTCTCGAGGTTCATCGCCAGGTACAGTTCGGTGTTATTGAACGAAAACACCGGTTCCAGGCCTTCAACGTCCTGTTGGGAGGCGAAGTAAGGTCCTGCCAGCCGGTCTGCAATCCACAGATCAACCTGGCCCAGTTCCAGACGCTTGGGGTTGAGGTCATCGCTGTCCATGGCTGATACCCGGAAATCCCGCTCCAGCAGGTACTCAGTCATCACATCACCACGGTAGCCGGCGTACAGCATGCCGCGGGTATCTTCCAGACTGTCAATTTTCAAATCGGTACCCGGGGGGGCAAAAATCGTCCACAGGTTGGTGGTCAGTGGCCCTACCCATTTGAACTGGGAAGCCCGGTTTTCCGTGTAGGTGGTGCAGTAGATGCCATGATTCTTCTTGTTCAGCGCACGGTTATAGCCAAAATCCCAGTTGCGCAGCTTGATCACGTAATCCAGCCCGGAGTGCTCGAGAATGGCCTTGACCATTTCTGTGCACAGACCATCAATGCCATCTTCGTTATGCTCGAAGGCACGCCCCGTGGCACTCATGTTGTAGGGAGGGAAGTTCTCGGTATAGATATAGATACGCTCAGACGCCACGGCCGGCAATGGTGCCGTAAACAGGGCAAAAGCGACCGCAGTAACGCACAGCAGGTTACGCACAGGTTATCTCCTTTAACTCGAATGGCATGAAACCGCCAAACTGGCGGCACCAATAGACGTAGGCGGAGTTTACCCGACGCTTTGACGTTGTTTTACAACTAAACTGTTTGTTTTCGTAAGGGAATTCGTCAGGCCGCCGGGCGAATGCCGGCGGCCTGGGGTTGTGGATAACTGTGGATAACTCAGAAATCGACGGTTGCGGAGAGCCACAAACGGCGACCTTCTTCGACCGTTCCGCCGCTGGCCATGCCACGGAAGATATACACATAATCCGAAGCCCAGGCATCCACCTGGTTGCCATTGTTATCCACATACGAGTACTCACTGCCAGACAGGAACTCTTTGTCGAACAGGTTGTAAATGGTGGCGGTGAGTTTTACCCGCTCGGTGGCCTGATAGGCGCCGCCCAGATGGAAGAGCGCATAGGCGCTCAGGTCACCCACCTGGTCAAACACCGCTGCTTCTTCTGCGGTGAAATTCTCCCGGTTCTTCAGGTAGCGGGTACGCTCACCTCGGTATTCGCCGGACAACCATAGATCCAGCTGCGGAGACGCCTGCCAGTTCAGGCGCGCATGCACCACATGCTCCGGCGTGTTGGTCAAAGGTGCCCCTTTGTTGTCACCACTCTTCTGCTCAGTGTCGGTATAGGTATAGTTGCCGCGAATACTCCAGTCCGGAGCAAAGCGCCAGCTGGACGCCAGCTCGATACCCCGGGTCTCAGCCTTGCCGATGTTATCCAGCTGGTCGTAGGTGCCGTCCGGAATCCTAGGGTCACCACTGATGGTCACCGGCGCTCCGCTGTCGATCTTGTCCTTGAACTGGGTGAAGAATACCGTGGCGTTGGCTTTGAAACCTTGCAGGTTGTCAAAGTAGGCGCCTACCTCGTAGTTGGTGCTTTTTTCCGGTTCCAGGTCCGGTGTGCCTATGGTCAGCACCTCACCCTGGCTGGTGACACCGTTGATGCCATTGTGCAAATCATTGATGTCAGGGGTTTTATAACCCTGACTGACACCACCCTTGAGGGTCCAGCTGGGTGACGTGTTCCACACCAGATAAGCCCGGGGCGTAAAATGGCCGGAGAAAGCGTCATGATCTTCGTAACGCCCTCCCAGCGTCAGGGCCAGATCGTCTCTCAGATACCATTCATCCTCGGCAAACACCGCCCAGGATTCCTGTTTGAAGGTGGTGTTGGCAACGCTGTCTTCCAGTCGGGTATCACGGTACTGTGCCCCCAGCGTCACGATGTGGTTGGCGGTGACGGGCGCAACCAACCGGGTATCAAACACGGTATCTTCCGATTCCAGCTTGCGATCCTGGCCACCAATCAGATTCTGATAGGGCGCATCGTAAGGCGTGCCGATGGTACCCGGAATGGTCCGGCCTTTGGTTTCGGTCACGTTGTACGTCAGATCACTGCTCCAGGTGCCAAAGCCCAGCTGGCTGGCATGGCCCAGGGCAATCTGGTCACGGTTGAACCGTAGCTCGTCCCGATAGCCATTGGCGGTGTTGGTGTCAGCGTTGCAGGCCCGATTCTGCCCATCCAGGGTACCCAGTTGGCAACTGTCATTGTTGTACACCTGGCGCCCCTGTTCGGCATCCAGATAAAACTCCTGCCCCTGAACCGGCACCAGCGTCAACCTTGCACCAAGGTTATGGTTACGACCATCCACCGGTGCAACACCCCGCTTGGGCGCCTCGCTACCGTCGTCGAAACTCAGATCCGCCGCCGATCGATCAAACACGCTGCCGCGTACCGCAAGCCCGAGCAGATTGTCGATCAGCGGTCCACTGGTGTAGAAACTGGCTTTACCGTTATCGCCGTATTCCCGGTGTTGCTGGAAGGTGTGCTCGAGCGTGACCGAGCCAATCCAGTCATCCGACACCTTCTTGGTAATGATGTTGACCACACCCCCGATCGCGTCAGAACCGTACAGCGTCGACATGGGTCCACGGATCACTTCAATACGCTCAATCGCCGACAAGGGCGGAATGAAGCTGGTGGAGGTATCACCAAAGCCATTGGGAGTGACGTTGCCCGGAGGATTCTGGCGGCGGCCGTCAATCAGTATCAGGGTATATTCACTCGGTAGGCCTCGAATACTGATGTTCAGCCCACCGGTCTTGCCGGTGCTCTGGCGTACATCCACGCCTTCCACGGTTTCCAGGGCTTCCGCCAGATTGGAGAACTGGCTTTGTTGCAGGTTCTGCTGGCTGATCACACTGATGCTGGCCGGAGCATCGGTCACCTTCTGCTCAAAGCCCGATGCCGAAACAACCAGCTCATCCAGTTGCGTCGGTTGGGCAACACTGTGTAGAGAGAAGGTGCTGCTAACAGCCGCAACAGACGCGGCCAGAATTGAGGGCCTGAATACCATGAGTCACTCCTTGAAGATCAAGACTGAAAATCAGGAGCGAATGATATTATTTCTCATTTGATAATTACAACGATTTAACCGGGACGATGTGTCCCGGAAAATGGAACCCTTGACCGGGGCTACTTGCCGATGCAAAAGCTGCTGAAGATCTTGCCCAGCAGGTCATCGGGCGTGAGATGGCCGGTGATTTCACCCAAGGCGTCCTGGGCCGCCCGAAGATCCTCAGCCAGGAGTTCCCCGGCGCCATAGCCTTCCAGTTGGGTCTGTCCCTGAAGAAGGGAATCCCGAGCGCGTTCCAGGGCATCCAGGTGGCGTCGGCGGGCCAGAAAGCCGCCTTCGGTGGTACTGGCAAAGCCAATGCATTCCTTGAGGTGCGTACGGAGGGTGTCCAGGCCTTCCGACCCTTTGGCCGCCAGGCGAATAACCGGCGCGGTCTGGTGGGGTTCGGCACTGATGCCCACCGGCTCACCCGACAAATCCACTTTGTTACGGATAACCGTGACCGGGGCACTGGCCGGGAGCTGGTCAATAAAATCTGGCCAGATTTCATGGGGTTCGGTTTTATCGGTGGTGGTGGCATCCACCATCAACAGAATGCGATCCGCCTGGCGTATTTCATCCCAGGCCCGGGCAATACCGATCTGTTCCACCTCGTCCGGGCTGTCCCGGAGGCCGGCGGTGTCGATGATGTGCAACGGCATGCCATCAATGTGGATATGTTCCCGCAGGACATCCCGGGTGGTGCCTTCAATGGCGGTGACAATGGCCGCTTCGCGGCCGGCCAGGGCATTGAGCAGGCTGGATTTTCCGGCATTGGGACGACCGGCGATCACCACCTTCATGCCATCCCGCAGAATGGTGCCCTGCTGGGCTTCCGACAGGATCTGTTCCACCTGTTGCAACAGGCCTTGCAGATCAACCGCCACTTTGCCGTCGGCGAGAAAATCGATTTCTTCCTCCGGAAAGTCGATGGCCGCTTCCACGTAGATACGCAAGTGGGTAACCGCATCGACCAGTTCATCAATCCGTCTGGAAAACACACCTTGCATGGAGCGCACGGCGCAACGGGCTGCCTGCTCTGAGCTGCTTTCAATCAGGTCGGCAATGGCTTCAGCCTGGGCCAGGTCGAGTTTGTCATTCAGAAACGCCCGCTCAGAAAACTCACCAGGCCGTGCCAGACGGGCGCCCTGACTACAGACTTCCCGCAACAGCATATCGAGGATCACGGTACCGCCGTGCCCCTGCAACTCAAACACGTCTTCACCGGTGAACGAATGAGGGTTCGGAAAATACAGCCCGATGCCCTCGTCGATCAGTTCGCCCCGGCTATCGTGAAAAGGTCCATAATGGGCGTAGCGGGGCCGGGGCTCAAAACCGAGCATGTTCCGGGCAATCTCAACGGCTTTTGGCCCTGAAACCCGAACAATACCCACACCCGCCTGGCCTGGTGCGGTGGCAATGGCTGCGATGGTGTCTGTGGTTGCCTGCATGGTGTGTTTATCCTGATTAGAAATGACAAAGGCTCCACAGGGGAGCCTTTGTCAGGTCAGTGCAACTGATCACTCAGTGTTTCTTGCCTGCCATTTCCACTTCGATCTTGCGGGTAATGTACCACTGCTGGGAGATCGAAAGAATGTTGTTCACCAGCCAGTACAGTACCAGACCAGCCGGGAACCACAGGAAGAACACCGTAAAGACTGGTGGCATCAGCTTCATGATCTTCGCCTGCATGGGGTCTGGTGGTGTCGGGTTCAGGCTCATCTGGATGAACATACTGATGCCCATCAGAATTGGCAGGATAAAGTACGGATCCATCTGGGACAGATCGTTTATCCACAACATGAACGGCGCATGGCGCAGCTGCACACTCTCGAACAGTACCCAATAGAGCGAAATGAACACCGGCATCTGTACCAGTATCGGCAAACAGCCACCCAGCGGATTGATCTTTTCCCGCTTGTACAGGGCCATCATCTCCTGGGACATCCGCTGGCGATCGTCACCATAGAGTTCTTTCAGGCGCGTGAGTTGTGGCGCGACGGCCCGCATTTTTGCCATGGAGCGATAGCTGGTTGCTGACAGGTGGAAGAAGACGGCTTTTACCAGAACGGTCAGCAGAATAATGGCCACACCCCAGTTACCCACCAGGCCATAGAACCATTCCAGGATGTAGAACAGCGGCAGGGAGATGAAGAACAGCCAGCCAAAGTCAACGGTACGGTCCAGGTTAGGAGCCAGGGCTTCCAGACGATCAATGATTTTGGGGCCCACGTAAGCAGTAGCACCTACCTCAACAGTCTGCCCGGGGGCAACCGCGGTTGCTGGATAGACAAAACCCATCACATGCAACTGATCCCGGCGGGTGGTCTGGAACTGGGCTGTTTTATCACGGTCCGGAACCCAGGCGGTAATGAAGTAGTGCTGCAGGAACGCCAGCCAGCCATTAGTGACCGGTTCGTTTACCCGTTGTTTGCCCAGGTCGCTGAAATCGTATTTTTCATAGGGATCGTCAGGCGTGCTGATGACCAGGCCAAGGTAGGCCTTGATACCCATAGTGGTCTGGGAGGTTGGGTCAGGAGCCTCGTCCCTTACGATTTTGCCGGTGAAGTTACCTTGCCAGTCGGTATCGGACTGGTTGTTGATCAGGTAACGGATATCAATCTCATAGCTGTCCCGGGCAAGACGGTAGCGTTTGGTGATATCAACGCCATCGTCTGTGGTCAGTTTTAGGTCAATGATCAGTTCATCCTGGCCATCGGTCAGCTCGAAACGGGATGCTTCTGCCTGGTAAACCGGTGCCTGACCGGCACTGCGACCATCGGGGCCGTTGCGCCCGATCAAGCCACTTTCCAGAATATAGGTACGGTTCTGGGTGTTGGTCAGAAGAGTCAGGGGTTGTTCGCTGTCGAGCGATTCATCGTACTGAAGCAGGGAACTGGCAATGACATTGCCACCAACACGGTCGATGGTCAGTTCCAGTACGTCGGTCACTACCGTGATGAACTGGTCGCCGACACTTTGTTCGCCGTCAGAGGAGGTGGACCGGAGTTCGCCGGTTTCCGGCGTGACAAACTCATCGTCTGTCCGGGAAGCACTTTCCGGCAGAACCATGTCATCAACAGATCCGTTCGACCCCGAGGTTTCTACCTGGGTGACCTGTTCAGTACGGGGCTGGTTGTAGTCCTCATTCCAGGCAAGCACCATCAGATAACTGACAATAGCCAGGCCGGCAAACAAAACGATGCGTTGAATATCCATAAACGTTAGTTTCTGGTTTGAGTGTTGGTCGGAGAATATTGGGTCTCTGTGCCCGGTACGGGATCATAACCGCCTTCGGCCCAGGGATGACACCTTAATAATCGGCGGGTTGCCAGATACGAGCCTTTGGCTGCTCCGTGGTGTTGAATAGCTTCAACCGCGTACTGGGAGCAGGTTGGGAAATGCCGGCAATGGCTGGCCATCATGGGACTGATAGCGTACTGATAGAACCGGATAGGCAGTAACAGAATCTGTCGCATTAACCCGTACCTTTTGAATTCACAGTCGTTTGATCAACTGAGGACTGATGGTACTTCTTTCTGAGACGGCGCCAAAGATCGTTAAGCGACGATATGACTGAGGCGTTATCCAGTTGAGCGAGTCCTTGCCGACCAAGAACAATAATGTCGAGGTCCGGTAGATCCGTCTGATGCCTGAAAGTTTCTCGAACCTGGCGTTTTATCCGATTTCTCTGGACCGCCAGTTTGAGATTCTTTTTGGAGAAAATGAGTCCGACCCTGGCGTGGCCCAGATTATTTGGAGCTGCCAGGATCAGAAAATTCCTGTGCGGAACTTTCAGCTGCACATCATCGAAGACCTTGCTGTAGTCCGAAGGCCGCAACAGTCTGTGTGACTTCGGAAACGTCAAGGCCTTCATGAGGCAAACATCAGGTTACGCTGACAGGCGTGCGCGGCCCTTGGCACGGCGACGAGAGATTACCTTACGGCCGTTAGCAGTCGCCATACGGGCACGGAAGCCGTGAACACGCTTGCGCTTCAGGACGCTCGGTTGGAATGTTCTTTTCATGGTGATGTTCTCACAAATTCGTCAATGGACATTGGTCGTTGGCTGGAAAATAGACAGCCAAAACAGGAGCGGCATTCTAGTCAAATCTGCTAGCAAGTTCAATGACTGTGCATCGGGGAAGTGAATTTTTCGGTATGGGTAAAAGCCGAAGGCCTGACTAATAAAATCTATAGGTCTTTTTTAAATTCTTTCAAAGATTATTTATTACTGTTATTAGGCACCTTGATATCTGTGGGAAAGTCTGTTTTTTCCTTCAACAACAAATACTTGAATTAATGACAAGTACGGTGACAGGTGGCCGTGAGCCCTGTGGACGAGAGGGTGTGGAATTGTGAATAACCCGGTGTTTCGAGGAAGGCCCGAGTTATTCATGGTTTGGTCCAAGGCTTTCACACAGGGTTGGGGGCGGTCTGTGCACAAGGACCTGTGGGTAACTTTTTTTCAGGGCATTTCTGTACACAAGCCTGTAGATAGGTCTGGAACTTTCTGAAAGATGAGGAGAAATGTTTCCACAGGCTGTTTATGACAGTGATTGTTGGCCTTTTACTGTGGGCCACGGCGGGGTAGAATCCGGGGTCACCTTGAGCGTCGGGAAAAGCCTTTTCCGATGTGAGAACAGTCAGGTTTCGGGAGCAGGCGGTC